>NZ_CP177226.1:0-4800000 GCF_046764375.1 Sphingobacterium sp. Lzh-3
ATGGAAAAAACGTATTCAAGTGTCTGGAATAATTGTCTTTCGATTATCAAAGATAATATACCAGCGCAAAGTTTCAAGACCTGGTTTGAACCTGTGAAAGCAGTCCGTTTGGAGGGTGACGTTTTGACTATTCAAGTGCCTAGCTTATTTTTTTATGAGTGGCTGGAAGAACACTATGTAGGAATTCTTCGTAAGACCGTAAAGAAATTTTTAGGAGAACAAGGTAGATTGGAATACAATATTGTAGTGGAGAAGTCTTCAGCTTCTCATCCCTATACGACTAATCTTCCATCGAATGGCAATGGAGCAGAAGGGAAAAGACAATCTATTCCTGTACCGGTATCTTTAAATAGAGATATCAAAAATCCATTTGTTATTCCTGGATTGAAAAAATTGCAGGTTGATCCGCAATTGAATCAAAACTACACATTCGAAAATTTTATCGAAGGTGAATGTAATCGTCTTGCTCGTTCAGCAGGTTATGCTGTAGCGAATAAGCCAGGTGGTACTTCATTCAACCCTTTGATGATTTATGGTGATGTTGGTTTGGGAAAGACACACCTTGCCCAAGCAATCGGGAATGAAATCAAGAGAAATCTTCCCGATAAACTGGTCATTTATGTGTCTTGTGAGAAATTCTGTCAGCAGTTTGTGGATTCATTGAAAAATAATACAATCAATGATTTCGTTAACTTTTATCAGGCAATGGATGTCATCATTATGGATGATGTACATAACTTTGCCGGTAAAGAAAAAACACAGGATATTTTCTTCCATATTTTTAATCATTTGCATCAATCTGGAAAGCAAATTATTTTGACTTCAGACAAAGCACCTAAGGATTTAGCTGGTTTGGAGGAACGTTTGCTTAGTCGTTTTAAATGGGGATTATCTGCAGATATTCAGATTCCTGATCTTGAGACGAGAATGGCAATTTTGAAGAAGAAGATGTATTCCGATGGTATTGATTTACCTGAAAATGTAGTGGAATACGTCGCAACACAGATCGATAACAGCGTTCGTGAATTGGAAGGAGCCATGGTTTCATTATTGGCTCAGTCTACTTTGAACAAAAAAGAGATCGATTTGGGCTTGGCAAAATCGATGTTGAAGAATTTTGTGAAGAATACCCATAAGGAAATTTCAATGGACTTTATTCAAAAATTAGTCTGTGAATATTTTGAAGTTCCTGTGGATATGGTTAAATCGAAAGTTAGAAAGCGTGAAATCGTGCAGGCCAGGCAAATTTCGATGTACTTAGCAAAAGCACATACCAAATCTTCACTGAAATCGATCGGAGCATTCTTCGGAGGAAGAGACCACTCGACAGTCATTTATGCCTGTCAAACCGTAGAGGATTTAATTGAAACTGACAAGAAATTTAAAACTTATGTAAGTGACATTATGAAAAAATTAAAATCTTAATGTCAATTATCGTAAGCAAAGCACTAAAAGGGCTGTCCATATTACTTGGACAGCCTTTTTTAATGTATTTAAGGCCCTGTAAGGCATAAAAAAGCCTCTGGGCATGCATTGCATGTCCAGAGGCTTTTCATTCGTTCTCGAATGATTATTGTTATTGATTGCTCTGTCCGTTACCGGATTCTTTTTGTTCTGTTGTTTCTTGCGTTGCCGGAATATTTACCGGAGGTCGCTCAGTAACATATTTCTGATAAGCTGTCTTTTGTTCATCTGTTAGCAACTGAGCTATTTTAGTATCTGATTCACCTTGAATTTTGGATATGCTTTCCTTTTTGCCATCTGCTGTAGCTGTCGTGTCCTGAATAACGGCTGCAATAGCCTTTTCTTGATCCAATACGATTGTTGATACCGCAGTTTTCTGCTCGTCATTTAATGTCAGCTTTGTAACTAATTCAGTCACTACCTTTGTTGCATTTTCTTCCGGTGTTGTTTGTTGTGCAAATGTTAGGCTCATCGCTAGGAAGAAACCTATGCCTGCTAAAAATAACTTTTTCATGATGTTCAATTTTAGATGAAATTATTCAATGTTTTTCTGCTACTTAATTTTACGTTGTTGTCGATTATTGACCAGATTCAGTTTTCGTAGGCTCAGCTGCGGTCGGCACAGCTTTAGCTGGTCTTTCAGTGATCACTTTTTGATAAAGCGATTTCTGATCTTCAGTAAGTAATTGACTGACTTTGGTATCTACTTCAGTCTGTAGCTTATGAAGTGCTTCACTTTTTGCTTGGGCAGAAGATCCACTATCTTTTACTATCGTCTGTTCTGCTTTTGCCTGATCCAATAGAATGGTCGATACCGCAGTTTTTTGCTCATCATTCAGATGTAGTTTCTGTACAAGTTCGGTCGTTGCTTTAGCTGCGACTTCCTCTGGAGTGCCCTGTTGGGCAAATGTCAGGCTGAGTGCCAAACAAAATCCGATTCCTGTTAAAATTAGCTTTTTCATATCTATTGTATTTAAAAAGTTACAATTAAACGATCTTGCTATAAAAACTAAGGAAAGGGTGTTTATATTGTATCAACTATGTTACTTTAACAAAGTTTTAACATTAACGAATTGTTATTCATGTGGATATGGGCTTTTATAGATGCGTGAATGCAATAACTTCGATGCTATTATTCACATTTATGCTGTTAATAAGCTCCATAAAGTTAGATGAGCTAACTGCTGATGACAGCGCCAGAATCAAATTGAAGGGGAAATAGAAAAGCCCTTGTAAATAATACAAGGGCTTTTCTAAAGTAGTTTTAATTAATTGTCGGAACGTTTAGACATTCTTTCCTTCATTTTTTCCTGTTGTTCATCAAATAGCTTAGCTTGGTCAGCGGTAAGCCATGATTTGATTTTGGTTGTTTGTATTTCCTGAAGCTGTTTATATTTTTCCATGTTCGCTTTTCGATCTCCCCCCTCATTTCGAAGTGCAGCCCGTTGTTGAGCCTGACTTAAGGTAAGGTTATAGATCGAATCTTTTTGCGTTTGATTGAGGCTTAATAATTTGTCTAAATGCTCTACGCGCATTTTAGCTTGTTCTTCAGGACTACGTTGCTGACGTTGTTGGGCAAAAACTCCTGTAGCACTTAAAAATAGACAAGCTACTGCCATTAAAATTTTCTTTTTCATCTTTGTATAGTTTATATCATGAGTGCCGAATATCGGGTATACACTCAATTTGTTCATGATAGACAGAGCGAAAACTTCTGAGATTCTCTGTTTACATATAGAATATAAATTTGATGAAAAAGTTTAGTATAGTATCTGATCTTAACAAAATTTAAGGTTGATTAACACTTTGAGCCACTGCATCATATAGCCTTTCATGGAATATTTCCTGTTGGATAGGGTCGTGAAATTGAAGACCGATCGGTAGATAAGCCAAATCAATTGCTGTAAATTGCTGTTTAAAAGGTTTTAATCGCTGAAAGTCCTTTTCAGTTGTCAATACGATCTTGTTGCTACTTGCCAGATTGTGGTAAGATTTTGCAATTTGATTGATATCCGATTCAGTAAAAGAATGATGATCTCCAAAGGAAATGTGTTGGATTGAATTGGCTTTGTTTTGGAGATAATCTACTAAGGGTTGAGGTTTAGCAATACCGGTAACCAAAATAATGTCTTTGCCTTTGATATCGATTAGACTTCCTTTACTATTGATGGGTTCAAGATAGTCGATATAGCTAAATACAATTAAAGCTTCTTTGTTATAATACCTGATTTTGTTTTCTATCCGTTTTTTTTCTTCGGTCGAAAGATCAATAGGACATTTCGTAATTACTATGATCTGTGCTCGTTTGGCCTCCATCAGGAGATCCCTAAAGTTTCCTGTGGGAAATACGAGCATAGGTTGAGAAAATGATAAAAAATCAAATAATAATATATTGAAAAGAGGTGATAATTTTCGGTGTTGATAAGCGTCATCCAGAATAATAAGTTGATGAGTTGACTGAAGTTTTTCAATTCCAGTACAACGATCCTCACAAACTGCAACAGTGACAGCCGGAAATTTATTTTTGAACTGCAAGGGCTCGTCACCGACGTCCGTGGCCGATGAATCCGTCTGTACCAAAAAGAAACCTTTGGTGCTACGTCCATATCCTCGACTGAGTATTGCCGTTTTAAACTGACCTTTAAGGCTGGATACCACAAATTCTGTCATTGGGCTTTTTCCTGTCCCACCAACGGCAAGATTTCCTATTACTACAGTTGGAATGTCAAAAGACCGCGATGGAAGCAGCTTAAGATCATATAATCGATTTCTTATCCACACCACAAGGGCGTAGATGATGGTAAAAGGAAATAATAGATATCGTAATAAGCGTATCATTTTGGAACAATGGTTAACCCTACGTCTGTGATTTCTTTCAACGGATTTTCTTTCATGTTCTGTTCGATGGAAATCGTATAAATTCCTGTATCCGGAAATAGGTAATCTTTATGGATGATGGATTGATTGTTATACAAGCTACCGGAGGATTTTCCTATCCATTTTCCATCCGATCGGGCCATTTTTATTTCTTTACGAAAAGTATATTGCTTTTTACCTGGGCCTCGTTGGTAAATAAGTACAAAAAGATTGGAAAAAGCATATTCCGGTGTATGACGGACATCCATCAATACATCATATCGTTTGGTATTGTCGCCGATATGAAATTGAAAACTAGGCGGTGATGTATTCAGCCAAGCTTTATTATCAATGGGTTTATTTTCATTTATGACAAAAGTTTGGTCACAAGAACACCCTATGCCGATACATAACAAACCAATAAGGAGAGGAGAGCTTTTGAGTTTCATGTTTATTTATAAAAAGAATATGCCTAATGGGTTAAAATTAGGCATATTTTTTTTATTCTGCTTTCGGTGCAGCATTGTTGTTATTACCTTTGTTTTTATTCCGATGGCGATTGAAGCGCTTTTTGGGTCTGTTATTAGATCCTTCTTTATTCTCTTTATTCGCGGCCGAAGCTGCGGCATCGGTCGAAATCTGAGGTTTAGTACTTTGTCTAGGTGTACTTTGTTCGGACTTCTCAGTTTTTTGTCCAGCCTTACTTTCAGGTTTGACCGTATTGCTTTTGGATTTTCTTTTTTTCTTTCGTTTATTCCGGTCATCAAGTCGAGTTAAGCTATCTTGTCCGACTACATTTTCGTAATCGTAATTGATATTTTTCTCTTCTCTGACTTCATCGTTATCTACTGCACTCGAAATTGCTTCCGGTTTGATCCCCTGTTTATTCATATCGACAAGCTCTTTAACTTGTTGAACAGGCAATGCAATCCAGTTTTCTGCTCCAGGAAAAGAGAACCACATCATTTTCTTGAAAATATCGGTCTTTTGAAGATAAGCAACCCCTTTTAGCGTTTCGATGCGGTCGATATTATTCGGGATGTCTTTTAAAGCATCCATGTAACTATCTAATTCATAATTGAGACAGCATTTTAATTTACCGCATTGTCCCGCTAGCTTTAACGTATTCAAAGAAAGATTTTGATAGCGTGCTGCCGACGTGGATACTGTTTTGAAATCCGTTAACCAGGTTGAACAGCAGAGTTCGCGGCCACAGGAACCGATTCCACCGAGGCGGCTAGCTTCTTGTCGCATACCGATCTGGCGCATCTCAATGCGTATTCTGAAAGCTTCGGCCATTTTTTTGATAAGCTCACGGAAATCCACGCGGCCCTCAGCAGTGTAGTAGAAGGTAGCCTTGGTTTTATCACCCTGGTAGTCAACATCAGAAATCTTCATGGACAAACCTAGGTCCAAAGCCAGTTTACGTGCTTTGTGCATCGTTTCCCATTCGAGATCTTTTGCTGCGTTATACTTCTCTACATCCACTTCATTGGGCTTCCGATAGATTTTTTTAGTTACCATCTCTGGGGTAACATTGTTCTTTTTTAATTGTAGTCTGACCAATTCACCCGTTAAGGAGACATGTCCGACATCATAGCCACCAGTAGAAGGTTCTACAACGACCATTTCCCCCATTTCAAGGTAGGTATTGTCTACATTAATAAAGAAATCTTTTCGTGATCCCTTGAATCGTACTTCGACGATATTAAATGGTTTATAGTTTGAAGGCATATCCATGTCGGAAAGCCAGTCATATACATCTAATTTATTACATCCGCTAGTCATGCAAGAGCCATTGTTCTGACATCCTGCCGGTGTACCATTTGTCGTGGTAGTACCGCAACCTCCGCCGGATGAGCAACTGCCACATCCCATAGTTTTCTATATTATATATTGAGTTCCTTTCGGAAACGTTTTGTACTTGTATATTAATGTTAACTGCAAAGATAAATCTAAAAATAATATTTTGGGATTTGCATTTCTTTCTACAAAATAATGTGTTTCCTCAAATAGATTTATTGTTGCTTCAATTTGTTCAACGGTATAGTGTACGGCAAATTTTTGGACAAAATCCAATTCTTTGGCCGGTAAGAACACTAAGCTGGAAAGACCTTCTTTGATTAATATAATCTGACGCATCATATTAATTGCATAAAAAAGAAAGCTTTTTTGGTTTTCTCGCCCCATTTTTGAGAGCTCTTCTTCTACCAGGGAAATCATATTGGTCCCTGCGTCCGAAACGATAAAGCGCAGCCAGTTTACCAAAATGCCAAAATGATTATTTGTCTGCGCGTGCAATAGGTTATTTGCTTCCTGGAGATTTCCATCTGCAATAAAAGCAATCTCTGATGCCTCTTCATCCGAAAGTTGATGTGCCGTTTTTAAGTACTGCGTGACCTCACCATGATCCAGCTTCTTTATTTTGACCAATTGCGTACGTGATATGATTGTATTTAATATTTTGTCCTGATTTTCTGCAACCAGAATAAAGAGCGTTTTTTCGGGTGGTTCTTCGATTAACTTTAACAGCGCATTACCTTGTGTGTCCAGGTATTCGGGAAGCCACATAATTAAAACCTTATATTCAGCTTCGAAGGATTTGAGGCTTAATTTCTTGATGATCGCATGGGCTTCAGCGATATTGATATTGACCTGTTTGTTGTCCGCATCCAATTGATTGCGCCAATATTCCAATCCCATATACGGATTAGATAAAAAAGATTTTCGCCAGCTGTCCGCATAATCGGATGCCGTATCTTCCTTATGTTTGGCTATGAAAGGATAGGACATGTGGAGATCGGGATGGATCAGCTTATTATATTTTCGACAAGAGGGGCATTCGCCACAACTGTCGGTTGACTGTCGGTTTTCACAATTCAAAAACTGTGCATAAGCATAGGCTAATGCAAGGCTGCCGGAGCCCTCTGGACCAAGAAATAATTGCGCATGACTCACACGATTTTCATGAACCGTGCGAACTAAATGTTCTTTGATGTCTTTGTGCCCAATGATCTCTTTAAACTGCATACACTACTGCTATTATACAAATGTAATAAATATTGTGATTTATCGGGCCGAATTTGCTTTCTATACTTTTGGCGCTGTGCTTATTAATTGAAATACAATTGCTTATTTGAGCGATCGAAATCTCTTTATGTGGAAAGAAAGCGGCCTGTAAAACTGAAAAATATTGATTAATTTGTGTATTATTGCACATAATAATTAGTATTCAGGAAATGAGATTCATTGTATCAACATCAATTTTATTAAAGCAGTTACAAGCTATCAATGGCGCATCCAGTACAAGTACTGTTTTGCCTATCTTGGAAAACTTTCTTTTTGAAATAAAAGACAATAACTTGACTATTTCTGCTACGGATCTGCAAACAAGTATGGTTACTTCTTTACAGATCGAAGCAAAAGAAGAGGGAAGAGTAGCCATGCCTTCGAAGATTTTGATCGAGACGTTAAAAACCTTACCAGATCAGCCAGTAGCATTTTCAGTAGATATGAATACCTTGGCTATTGAGATCAGTGCAGGTGATGGAAAATATAAGTTGAGTGGAGAAAATGCCGACGATTTTCCTAAAATTCCTTCAATCGATAACGGGTCAGTTATTCAGATGCCAGCTCCTATTTTGTCAGAAGCGATCAGTAAAACGATCTTTGCTGTCAGTAACGACGAATTGAGACCGGCGATGTCTGGTGTTTTGGTGCAATTAGCTGAAAAGAATGTGACTTTTGTCTCTACCGATGCACACAAGTTGGTGCGTTATTCGAGAACTGATATTGGTGCTGAAAAACCAGCATCACTTATTTTGCCGAAAAAGGCACTTTCATTGCTCAAATCGTCGCTACCATCCGATGATGTTACAGTATCGATAGAATATAATCAAACCAATGCGTTCTTTAGCTTTGGCAATATTAATTTGATCTGTCGTTTGATTGATGAACGTTACCCAGATTATGCTGCTGTAATCCCTCAAGTCAACCCTAACAAGTTAACTGTAGATCGATTATTGTTTTTAAATACCTTGAGACGGGTGGTGATTTTTGCTAATAAAACAACCCATCAGGTTCGTCTGAAGATCTCAGGAAGTGAATTGCATATCTCTGCAGAAGATTTAGATTTCTCTAATGAAGCGCATGAACGCTTATCCTGTCAATTTGAAGGGGATGATATGGAAATCGGTTTTAACGCCAAATTCCTTGTGGAGATGTTAAATAACTTAGAGAGTGAAGAAGTTGTTTTGGAGATGAGTACGCCAAATCGTGCCGGTTTATTGATTCCGGCCGTATCTGAAGATCATGAAGATATTTTGATGTTGGTGATGCCTGTTATGTTAAACAACGCTTAATCTTCATCAGGGTTTGGAACTAATTACGCATCTTATAGACTTTATTCTCCATATTGATAAACATTTGGTTGAAATAGTCAATGATTATCAGACTTGGACGTACCTTATTCTGTTTCTTATTATTTTTGTAGAAACAGGAGTGGTTGTGATGCCTTTTTTACCAGGAGATTCATTGTTGTTCGCAGCGGGCATGCTAGCCGCACAACCAAATGATCTTAACGTATGGTTGATGATTTTCATTTTATTGGTAGCCGCGGTTTCTGGGGATTCTTTAAATTATGCTATTGGTAAGCATTTTGGTATGCGCCTAACGAAATTTAAGCTCTTTGGTAAGCAGGTAGTCAAAGATGAGCAAATTGCCAAGACTCATTCTTTTTATGAGAAATATGGCAGTAAAACAATCGTTATCGCTCGATTTGTACCTATCGTACGTACCTTGGCGCCTTTCGTTGGGGGGATTGGAAAGATGAATTATGGTACCTTCATTACGTATAATGTCGTAGGAGCTGTCTTGTGGGTGGGTGGTATAACCCTTGCAGGATACTTTTTAGGAAATATTCCAATTATCAGAGATAATTTCTCGAAGGTCGTATTGATCATTATTTTTATATCGATATTGCCAATAGTCGTCGAGCTTATTAAAGAAAAGATAAAAACTAAAAAGGGAGTCCAATAAGATTCCCTTTTTTTATAGATCAAAAAAATGGAAATCATTTCACAGTTTATTGATTTTATAGTGCATATCGATCAGCATCTTTTGCAACTGATCAATAGTTATGAAAACTGGACTTATCTGATTTTGTTTTTAATCATCTTTGCGGAAACAGGATTTGTTGTTACACCATTCCTTCCTGGTGACTCAGTTTTGTTTGCCTTGGGTGCGATAATTGCGCATCCTGACTGTCAGCTTTCTTTGCTACTATTTATAGTCATCTTAGTTTTTGCTGCTATTTCCGGGGATTTTGTGAATTATGAAATTGGCAAATATGTTGGAATCCATGTTTTTAAGCCGGGATCAAGGATATTTAAGCCGACTTACTTACAAAGAACACAGGATTTTTATGCAAAACATGGAACAAAAACCATTATTTATGCGCGATTTGTGCCCATTGTTCGAACTTTTGCGCCATTTGTAGCCGGTATTGGTAAAATGCCCTACAGGGTCTTCGGAAAATATAATATAGTTGGCGGTGTAGTATGGGTTTCATTGTTTATGCTTGCAGGTTATTTTTTTGGACAGCTGCCATTCTTTAAGCATAATTTCTCCCTTGTTATTTTGGCCGTTATCTTTATTAGCCTAATACCCATGCTTATACAGTTTCTGACTGCAAATAAATCAAAAAAAGATTAAACGCTGCATACTAAATATCGTCTTTTAGGGTTAAAGGATTGATACGAAATATTCCTATTGAAAAAGTACAGGCACTCTGCCCAAATGTAGTTTGGACGCGATAAAATTGAGTTAAGTGGGCAAGATCGTCTGGATATTTCGTAAGGTCATTGAAGAAGAGATTATTTACGTATGAACTATTTGGTTTTAGCATTTACCCTGCTTTTTACACAGTCTATTTTCGCCCAACGTGTGGTTGTTGATCATGGTCAAGCCATCGAGGCCTATGAGCTATTGAACAAAATTCGTACAAATCCCGAAAAGTATAAGAAGGAACTGAAGCTTTTTAATCTACAGAAGATTAAACGAACCAAGCTCAATTGGAATAAACAGTTGGCCGAGGTTGCGGTTTATCGTGCAAAAGATATGGCTAAACGTTCTTATTTTGACCATGTCTCACCTGAGGGCTATGGACCTAATTATTTCATTGACGAGGCAGGATATCAGCTTAATCCGGCATGGCTGTCCAAACGAAATGCAAACAATTTTGAGTCCATTGCGGCCAACCGATCCAGTGCTACCGCTGGCATTAAGGCCTTGATTATCGGAAAGGAAGCTCCGGGTTATCATCATCGTACCCATTTATTGGGCATGGATCAGTGGAACGCTTCGCTATATGATATTGGGATTGGTTATGTTGAATGCAAAGGTGCCAAACCTTATGAAAGTTACTTAGTAGTTATCATCGCCAAACACGATTGGTAAATAAAAAGAAAGGTAATTTGGCGAGTATCAGCAATTAATCGATACAGTGTATTTAATTTTTACTGAAAAGTCATACCTTTGCATATGATAAAATCCATGACAGGATATGGCACAGCTTCCGCTGATAACGGTAAAGTTAAATATAGTGTCGAAATAAAGTCCTTAAATTCAAAATTCCTTGAATTAAATCTTCGTTTGCCCAAAGTTGTTTCGGACAAAGAATTAACCCTGCGTACTGAAAGTAGCAAACTTATTGAACGTGGTAAAGTTAACATGAATGTAACGGTTGAATACACGGATCAAACTGCGAAGGCGTCTTCCATTAATGCTGATTTACTCAAAAAATATTATAGTCAATTGCAGCAGATTGCTGTAGAACTCAACGATACGAATGTCAACCTGTTTGAACTCGCATTAAATATGCCTGAGGTAATCACGAACAATGATGATTCAGTTGATGATGAGGAGTCTAAGGTATTGATGGATGCTTTTTATGATGCCGTCAAACGTTTTAATACATTTCGTGAAGATGAGGGAACTGTACTTGCTGGAGACTTAAAAAAGCGGGCTGAGCTTATTTTAGTTTACCTTGCTGAGGTAGAGGCTTTGGAAGTAGAACGTATACCTTTGATCAGACAGCGTATCGAGCAATTTTTGAATGATACGGTTGGTAAAGAAAATGTCGATCAAAATCGATTTGAGCAGGAACTGGTTTACTACATCGACAAATTGGATGTGACTGAGGAGAAAGTGAGATTGCGCGCCCATTGCAACTACTTTTTAAAAGCGTTTGATTCAGCCGATTCAAATGGTAAAAAATTAGGTTTTATCTCACAAGAAATGGGTAGAGAAATCAATACCCTTGGTTCTAAAGCCAATCATGCCGGAATCCAACAGATTGTGGTTAGAATGAAAGAAGAATTAGAAAAAATAAAAGAGCAATTGCTCAACGTATTATAAGGATGAGCGGTAAATTAATTATATTCTCGGCCCCATCAGGAGCGGGTAAAACAACCATAGTAAGAGATCTTTTAAGCAAACATGGCGATAAAATAGAGTTTTCCATTTCGGCGAGTACACGTGACCCTAGAGGACAGGAAGTAGACGGAAAAGATTATTATTTTATGTCAAAGGAGGAGTTTCTACATAAGGTCGCTAAACAGGAGTTCATCGAGTTTGAAGAAGTATATTCAGGAACATTTTACGGTACGTTGCGTTCAGAAATTGAACGTATTTGGAAAGAAGGTAAACATGTTATTTTTGATATCGATGTGGTTGGTGGACTACGTTTGAAATCAAAATTCCCAGAACAGGCAATTTCTATTTTCGTACAGCCACCATCATTGGAGGTGCTTAAGGAGCGTTTGACAGGGCGTGGAACGGATTCAGAAGAAAAATTGAAAGAACGTTTTGCCAAAGCTGAACTGGAACTTACCTATGCCAATAAATTTGATGTCATATTGAATAACTTTGATTTAGCTACTGCATGTGCCGAAGCTGAAGAAATTGTTATGGGATTTATCAATAAATAAGTCCATGCGAAAAATTGGTTTGTATTTTGGTTCTTTTAATCCGGTGCACATAGGGCACCTGATCATCGCTAATTATATGGCCAGTTTCACTGAATTGGATGAAGTTTGGTTTGTGGTCTCTCCTCAAAATCCATTTAAGAAGAAATCTACATTGGCAGATCCCTATGATCGTCTGGAGATGTTAAATCTGGCTTTGGAGGGTGCTGAACACCTGCGGGTAACAGATATTGAATTCCATTTACCAATACCGTCATATACGATAGATACACTCACTCATTTAAAAGCAAAATATCCCAATCGTGAATTTGTGCTCCTCATGGGAGAAGATAGTTTGGAATCTTTGGAAAAATGGAAAAATGCGGATATTATCTTACGTGACTACCAGATTTATGTCTACCCACGTCCTGGATATGATGGTGGAAAGCTTAAGGATCATCCTTCAATCACCATTACAGCTACACCACTGATGGAATTGTCTTCTACCTTTTTGCGAAAGGCAATCAAGGAAAATAAAAATATTCAATTTTTTGTACCGCAAAAGGTGATAGAGTTTATCGATAAGAAAGGTTTATATTCTTGATATCGACAAAAGTAAAAGAAATATAGTATCCCTGGGTTTTATTAAATCTGGGGATTTTTGTTAGGAGCAGAGGGTATTCATTACAAAAAGGAATTATTGTATGTAGAAATCATTGCAATTAGGAAAAGGCAGATCGGGGCGAAAGGGAGTTCTATATAATAAAGAGGAATAATTTTTGTAGCAGTAATTTCTTTATTTTTAAAAGATATTAAATCATACGATATGAAAAGGGGACTTTTATTTTTTATTTCTTTCCTGTGTTGGGCAGGTGTTTTTGCACAAACGAATTCGGAGGATGACGAGAGTCTTTTTATGGATCCTGCTGCTATCGAAATGCGGAACAAAATGACCATCCCGCCCTATGGTTTGGACAAAGTAAAGGCGTTAATCGCAAAAATAATCCCCGAAGAAGATAAAGAAACGACCGATGCTGGAACAAATGCAATTTCGGCTACTGATTTCAAAAAGCTGTCCCTGCGCGAAAAGTTTACCTATACCATGATTCACGCAGAATTATATGCACAGAATTGCGCTATACCTGAATACCAAACGCAGATCGACAAAAAAATCTTTGGCACCTTATTGGACGGTTTTAATGAGTCGTCCTGGTCGCAAAGACAGACCGATTTTTTGCAGGAGAATAGGGATTCAGTAATCAAACTTATCCAGGAATCTGTTATCCGAAGCAAACGGATGGGGGTAAATTATAAGCATGCCCTAGTGGAGCTCAACGGCTGGCAAATGATTCCTTTTATTATTGATTATGCCAAGAAGACGCCGAAAGACAAAGATGCCCTGACCTTATTGATGTTGCTGATGAAACGTGGTGAATATAGTGAATTTATAAAGTCTACGTCTTTTAAAAAGTTATATGGAGAAAATAGCAATTATTACTCCTATCTAAATTACAATAAAGAAAATGAGGCGCTGATCTTTAGTCGGGCGCTAAAATATTACGAAGAGAAAAAAAGTAAGTAGTGCAGTTGGATTTTTAGTATTCGAAACTTCAAATTTGTATTATAACAAACGGCAAGGAGAATGAGGAAGTTACTCTATTTAATAGGATTGATTGTTTTACATCTTCAATGTGAAGCCCAAGTTGGAAACTATATCCAGATTCCGGCCGGAGACTATCCTTTGGGTGATATAGGTAGTCTAGACAATCCAAAAAGAGTTGTAAAAGTTGAATCGTTTTGGATCGCTAAGTTTGAGCTAACGAATGCTGAATTTGAGAAATTCGTTCAAGCAACAGGCTATAAAACATTAGCAGAACGCTACCACAACGCCATGGTCTTTGAGCCTGGCTTGGCGGAGTTTCGTTGGCTACAGGATAGTACAGCCTATTGGCGCTTTCCGAATGGCGTAAGTCGTGGCGGCATTGAGGCTAAGATGGATCATCCTGTTACCTGTATCTCTTATAAGGATGTGCTGGCATATTGTACCTGGGCAAACTGTAGATTACCCTCTTTTGACGAATGGGAGGTGGCGGCCAGAGCGGGTAGCGAAGGCTATTATTTTGCAGGTTTCAGTAAAGAGAATATGGGTGAATATGCAAATGTATGGCATGGAAAAGATCATTTGAAAGCGGATTATTCTGATGGCTATCTGTATACTTCTCCTGTTGGAAAATTCAAACCCAATCCATGGGGGCTTTATGACATCTTTGGAAATGTCTTTGAATTTTGTACCGGAAAGCTTGAAAGAGATGGTGATCGCTCTATTGCCCATGCCCGAGGAGGCTCCTGGTGGTGTAGTAAAAATAGCTGTGCTGCTTTTAATACGGTATATATAGGTTCAGTTAGTCCCAATGCATCTTTTAGTAATCTGGGGTTTAGAATTGTAAAAAAAGTCTTTACCCCTTCGGATAAAGACTCTTAAAACAAACTCATCGTAAAGGTTGATTATTATCTTCCCATCCAACCACCATCCACAGTAAGGATGGTTCCATGTACATAGTCAGAAGCTTTTGAAGCGAGGAATACGGCTGGCCCCTTAAAATCTTCTGGAGTTCCCCAGCGACCTGCAGGTATACGGTCCAAAATGGACTTAGAGCGTTCAGGGTCGTCCCTAAGTGCCTCGGTATTATCCGTGGCGATATATCCTGGAGCAAATCCGTTTACGTTGACACCTTTGGAAGCCCACTCATTCGCAAAAGCCTTTACTAAAGATCCTACAGCACCTTTCGAAGCGGCGTATCCCGGAACATTGATACCACCTTGGAAAGTTAACAAAGATGCTGTAAATACGATCTTTCCAGTTCCACGTGAAATCATGTCCTTTCCAATTTCACGTGTTAATATAAATTGCGCATTTTGATTGATCTCGATAATTTCATCCCAATATTCATCTGGATGCTCGGCAGCAGGTTTACGAAGGATATTTCCGGCATTATTAAACAGGATGTCAATCGTCGGATGCGCTGATTTTACTTTTTCGATAAATTTGTAAAGTTCTGTCCGTTTAGAGAAATCACACTGATAGGCATAGAAATTTTTGCCTAATGCTTTTACGGATTTTTCTACTGCAGAGCCTTCAGTTTCCAATGACGCTGAAACGCCGATAATATCTGCTCCGGCTTCAGCCAATGCTTCGGCAATTGCCTTGCCAATTCCTCTTTTGCAGCCTGTTACCAAGGCTACTTTCCCACTTAAGTCAAAAGATTGCAGTATGGACATTATTTTGAATATTTTATTGTTAATGGTTGATCTAAATTATTTTTAAATGTTTTTACATAAGATTGCCATTGCTCAAAACTACCTATTTTACCCGCTTTATTGAACGCAGCCCCCGCAAAATAAACCAGTGGTTTATCATTTTTGACGGTGGTTGCCAGTAAAAATTGTTTTGGACTATCTTTGAATACATATTTTACTTTTGGTAGAATAACCGCAGTTCCTGTAATTTTATCTCCTTCTGCAGGTTCCCAATACGCTAAAATGCCATTCTTTACATCATTTAGAATTTGATGTTTTTCCTCTTTTCTTTTAGCTATCCCCACAACAATTGGCGTAGAGGCAGAGGTTGCGTTTTTGATAGAATAGCTTATTTTGTTCAATTGACTCCCAGCATCTAAGGAAATGGTCTTTTCAACCTGTAGCTGCTGACCCTTTACATTCTCCGGTTCATAGATAAGTTTGAATGTGGAGCGTAGCGGACCATTGTCCAATACCTCGTATTGGCGATAATGCTTATGGTAAACAACCTGTTCGTCAATAAACGGAGTTGCATCGCCAACGCCCAAGGTTTGTCCAACGGAATAATAATCTAAGCCTTTGCCATGATCGGCATGATAATCCCCAGTTTTATACCATTCGTCAACAACAAGGTCATTGCTACGTTTTGCCCAGAAGTCAAAGCCCTGTGCATCTTCTGAGCTGCCTTCTAAAGCCTTTCCATAGGCTCTAAAAGCCGCAATATCGTTTTCCCATGCAAAGTCATCTTTGCGTTCGGGGACGTATCTTGCATAGGTCTTGGAAGCAATAGCTGTAGGTTTATTCCCATTAACACCAAAGGTTGTTGAACTTTTAGGAGCAACGGTTATTTGGATTAAAATATTTTGTGCCGTTGGTTTTCCAAGTTTCTCAAGCTGATAGGCGAGTTCCTTTTTATCCTTATCCACAATCGTAAATACACTGTTTTTTAACTCGAAGTGTTTCTCGAATGTTGCATAAGGGATACTGATCAACTCTGTTCTTGCGCTAGCGGAAGAGTTGTTTACAGTAATGGTTTTGTTGTTCTGCGCAAAAGCAAGTGTTGAAAGTCCTAGCGCTAAACTTAATACGAGTGTTTTTTTCATATTACTTCAATTCTGTGATGGCACATTTGTCCATATCGTCATAATCTAAATTTTCACCCGCCATCCCCCATATAAAGGTATAATTGGAAGTTCCAGCTCCAGAGTGAATTGACCATGGTGGAGAAATTACAGCCTGATCGTTGTGCATCCAGATATGGCGGGTCTCATCGATGGGTCCCATAAAATGTGATACCGCCTGTCCCTCTGGTAATTCAAAATAGAAATAGACTTCCATACGACGATCGTGGGTATGGGATGGCATTGTATTCCATACAGAACCCGGTTTTAACTCGGTCATTCCCATCTGTAATTGGCAGGTTTGTACCACTTTGTTCAATAACATCTGGTTGATCGTACGGTGGTTAGCTGTTTCCAATGAACCCAATTCTATTTTATTTGCATCTTCTTTCGTTACCTTTTTAGTTGGGTAGCTGCAATGTGCAGGAGTGGAGTTTAAATAGAATTTTGCGGGCTGTGCGGCGTCCTTGCTTGAAAAATAAACCTCTTGAGCACCCTGGCCGATATAAAGGGCTTCTTTGGTATTGAGATCATAAGTAATGCCGTCAACTTCAACTTGACCGTTCCCACCGACATTGATAATACCCAACTCTCTTCTCGAAAGGAAGTAAGGTTCTTTTAATAATGCGGGAATGGTATCTAATTTGATTTTTGAGCTTACAGGCATTGCTCCACCAGCCATATAGCGATCATAGTGGGTATAGACAAAATTAATTTTGTCTGCTTCAAAAACTGTTTCAATTAGAAAATTCTCCCTTAACCCTTGTGTATCTAAAGTTTTGTATTCCTTTGGCCCTATTGCATAACGGGATTCAAAATTAATGCTCATAACTGAATTATTATCTTTGTTTGTCTGTTTGAATGCTAAATTTAGGGCTAATATTTGTCAATAACGACACAATCTTACGCAAACGATGTCGTAGTGATCGGTGGTAAATCATACCCCTACCAAAATATACCTAATAACAATATTTAACCAATGTTTAGACAGTGAATAATCGGTATTTATTCAGTCGTTACTGAGCAAGCACTGAGCAAGCACTGAACGAGCACTGAACAAGCACTGAACAAGCACTGTTAAATCATATAACTTGGTTACCATCTTATTTCCGTTTGCTGCATCTAAACTCATCGATCATTTGCAGCTTCCCTGTGTTCGTTTGAACTCCTGTTTCGACAGTCGCTTAAGCCGTTTGTCATGTCCTAATGAGCGACCTTTACAGATAATAATTGCCTGTTGTGTCAATATTATTTACATCTCGGTTTCAGATTTACTAACTTCGTATATGGTAAAGAAGAAATCCTCATATTCTAAAAGCATACACACAGATGGAGAGCACTGAGGATTCCTGAAGACCTTTAAAAAAGAAATTATTTACATATGAAGCCCAATATTTTAGTTGTTAATGACGATGGTATCACAGCGCCGGGGATTAAGGTGCTATTGGAGGAGATGCAGAAAATCGGAAATGTAGTTGTCGTTGCTCCTGATTCGGCGCAATCTGGAATGGGGCATGCCATTACACTTGGTAGACCGCTACGTTTGGATAAAATCAATTTATATGAAGGGGTTGAAATGTATCAGTGTTCAGGAACACCGGTAGATTGTGTGAAACTTGCGGTGAATAAAGTTTTTAAAGGACAAAAGCCAGATATATGCGTCTCGGGAATCAATCATGGGCTCAACAATTCAATCAATGTGTTGTATTCCGGTACGATGTCTGCTGCGGTAGAAGGGGCTATTGAAGGGATTCCTTCTGTTGGTTTTTCGCTCGATAACTTTTCCCATGATGCGGATTTTAGCTATTGCAGACCTTACGTGATTTCTATTGCCGAGCAGGTGCTGGCGAATGGTCTTCCTAAAAACACATTGCTGAATGTTAATTTTCCGCAAACAGCAGGTTTTAAAGGTATTAAAATTTGTAGACAGGCTGGCGGGCATTGGGTAGAAGAATTTGATGAACGTATTGATCCACACAATCGCGATTATTATTGGACAACGGGTAAATTTGTCTTGCAGGACAGGGGGGAAGATACCGATAGTTTTGCATTGGCCAATGGTTACGTATCTGTCGTTCCGACACAGTTCGATATGACGGCACATCACGCTATCCCAGAATTGAATTCATGGAGCTTTGATCATCTGGGAAATACAAGGGGAGACGATAACCGTGAAAAATAAGCTCTGGATAGGATTGGGTATCGGTACTGTATCGCCAGTATTGGCTCATATTTTAGTACGTTTTACGGATCTCGAACTTCATTTTTTACCCGAGAAACCCATGGCTATCTATACCATAGCCGTATTGGTTAATTTAGTACTTTTACGTTTTGCGTATCGATCGGGGAATGATCATCTCGGAAAAGGAATTATTGCCAGTACTTTTTTGGCAATGATACTTTACCTGATCACGCATAGAATTACGGTTTGATTAAAATTCATAAATCCCATCTGACGGATGGGAAAAATTTTGTACAACATGAAATTAACATTAGGATTTTCTCCATGTCCAAACGATACATTTATTTTTGATGCATTGATTCATCATAAGATAGATACCAAAGGACTGGATTTTGAGGTGGAATATCAAGATGTGGAGACCTTGAACCTGAAAGCTTTTCAAGGCGATCTTGACATCACCAAGCTGAGCTATCATGCCTTTGCCTACGCGGTTGAAGATTATGAACTGCTCGATGCAGGTAGTGCTTTAGGATTTGGTGTAGGGCCTATGCTGATTACGAAGGATCCGAAATTAGCGAAATTACTTCAGCAAAAATTAGAAAGAGCTGAAAGCCTGGAGGGATTCGATCAACTGAAAGTGGGTTATCCAGGAAAATATACAACTGCTAACTTTTTATTAAGCTTGGCATTCCCCGAATTAAAAAATAAAGTAGAGCTTGTTTTTTCGGATATTGAGGGAGCCTTACTTGATGGATCCATTGATTTGGGATTGATTATTCATGAAAATAGATTCACCTACGCCGAAAAAGGACTGTATAAAGTCGTGGATCTGGGGGAGTACTGGGAGAAGACGACAAAATTTCCGATTCCTCTTGGCGGAATTGTCGTAAAACGTAGTTTGCCACAAGAGGTGAAGGATACGTTGAATACAATTTTAAAGGAAAGTGTAGAATTCGCATTTGCCAATCCGAAATCTGGACTTGAATTTATTCGTGCGCATGCACAGGAAATGAGTGAAGAGGTGATGTACAAACATATTGAACTTTACGTCAATAAATATTCAGTAGAGTTGGGGCTTGAAGGACGTGATGCGATTACGAAGATGTTTGAAAAGGCTCAGGAACTGGGATTCATTCCGCAATCAGACCAAAAGTTGTTTTTATCATAATCAGCTGACGGTTTAGAGGCATATATTATCCAGAAAAACTTCACGTAAAGGTAGCCTAATAGGGGATAAATATATATCGGATTCTTGCTGGCTGAAAGGAACTGACATTTTCAATAAAAATAACGTAAAAAAAATGGATGTAAGCTGTTAGATATCATATCTAATAACTAAATTTGCCCGATTAGTGTCAAATTGTCTGCAATTTTACTTTGGAGTCATTATTGTACAAAATCTTAAGTTGAGATAGAAAAAAAATTATGTTAAAGTTTTTAAGTAAATTATTTGGAAGTAAATCCGAGAGAGATATCAAGGGAATTCAGCCTGTGGTAGACCAAATCAAAGCTGAATATGAGAAGCTTTCAAATCTAACCAATGACGAGTTACGTGCCAAGACCGTTGATTTCAAAGAAAGAATTAAAAATTACCTAGCAGATATTGACCAAGAAATTGATACGCTTAAAAAAGAAGCGGATCAAGACGAGGACGATATGGCAAAGAAAACTTCTATTTACGAGCAAGTGGACAAATTGTCCAAAGACCGTGACAAGAAGTTGGAAGAGGTATTGAAGGATATTTTGCCGGAGGCATTTGCCGTGGTAAAAGAAACTTCAAGACGTTTGACAGAAAACGAAGAATTAGAAGTTACTGCCAACGATTTTGACAGAGAATTGGCTGTTTACAAATCAAACGTTATCATCAATGGTGATAAAGCGATTTGGAAAAACAAATGGATGGCTGCAGGTACGGAGGTCACTTGGAACATGGTACACTATGATGTCCAGTTAATCGGTGGTATTGTATTGCACAGCGGTAAAATTGCCGAAATGGCTACAGGTGAGGGTAAAACGTTGGTAGGAACATTACCGACCTATCTAAATGCGCTTTCTGGCCAAGGAGTACACATCGTAACGGTGAATGATTACCTTGCTCGTCGTGACTCGGAGTGGAATGCACCGTTATTTGAGTTCCACGGACTATCTGTTGACTGTATCGATAAACATCAACCAAATTCCCCGCAACGTCGTAAAGCTTATCAATCGGATATCGTATATGGTACGAATAATGAGTTTGGCTTCGATTATCTACGTGATAATATGGTTCAGACGCCAGACGCATTGGTGCAAGGAAAGTTACACTTTGCCATGGTCGATGAGGTTGACTCTGTATTGATTGATGATGCGCGTACACCATTAATTATCTCAGGTCCTATTCCTCGTGGCGATCAACACGAATTCTACCAATTAAAACCGCGTATCGAACGTTTGGTACATGTACAGAAAGCTTACATCAATACAGTCTTGAATGATGCTAAAAAAGCGCTGGCGGCAGGAGATTCTGATGTTGAAGGCGGAGGTTTAGCATTGTTAAGAGCTTATAGAGGTTTACCTAAAAATAAAGCATTAATCAAGTTCTTAAGCGAAGGTGCTAATCGTTCTATCTTACAAAAAGTAGAAAACTACTATATGCAAGAGCAAAATAAAAATATGCCGAAAGTAGATGCAGAACTTTATTTTGTGATTGATGAAAAGAATAATCAAGTAGAATTGACCGAAAAAGGTATCGAGTTGATTACAGCAACAGGTGAAGATCCTTCATTCTTTATTTTACCGGATGTTGGTACTGAGATTGCCGAAATTGAAAAGTCTGCTTTGACTTTGGAAGAAAAGGCAGCTCAGAAAGAAGACATGCTGCGCGATTATTCAATTAAAGCAGAGCGTATTCACTCGATTAATCAGCTGTTAAAAGCATATACCTTGTTTGAAAATGATGTTGAATATATCGTTGATGAAGGTAAAGTGAAAATTGTTGATGAGCAAACAGGTCGTATCATGGACGGCCGTCGTTACTCCGATGGTTTGCACCAGGCGATCGAAGCGAAAGAGAATGTGAAAGTAGAAGATGCAACACAAACTTACGCAACGATTACACTGCAAAATTACTTCCGCATGTACCATAAGCTTTCGGGTATGACAGGTACAGCGTCGACAGAGGCCGGTGAGCTTTGGGAAATTTATAAACTTGATGTTGTTGAAATTCCGACGAACCGTGGAATCCAACGCGATGACCGTCAGGATCTGATTTATCGTACGGCACGTGAAAAGTACAATGCAGTAGCTGAAGAAATCCAACGGTTGACAGAGCAAGGACGCCCGGTATTGGTTGGTACGACATCGGTTGAAATTTCGGAGTTATTGAGCCGTATGCTTCAATTGCGTAAGATTAAACATAATGTATTAAATGCGAAGTTACACCAAAAAGAAGCTGATATCGTAGCTGAAGCTGGACGCCCAGGACAAGTAACCATCGCAACGAACATGGCTGGTCGTGGTACGGATATTAAATTGACCGAAGAAGTTAAAAATGCTGGCGGTCTTGCAATTATCGGTACCGAAAGACACGAATCTCGTCGTGTTGACCGTCAGTTACGTGGTCGTGCAGGTCGTCAGGGAGACCCAGGTTCTTCGCAATTCTTCGTTTCTTTGGAAGATAACTTGATGCGTTTATTTGCTTCAGAGCGAATCTCTAACATCATGGTGAAAATGGGTGTTGAAGAAGGTGAAGTGATGCAACATAGTATGTTGACTAAATCCATCGAACGTGCACAACGTAAAGTGGAGGAGAATAACTTTGGTATCCGTAAACGTCTATTGGAATACGATGATGTCATGAATTCACAACGTACTGTAATCTATTCGAAGCGTAAAAACGCATTGTTTGGAGAACGTTTGGATGTGGATTTGAACAACATGATTTTTGATGTAGCTGAAGAAATTGTCGTTGAAGCAAAAGAGCAAGGTAACTATGAAGATTTCCAAATCGAAGTAATCCGTATTTTTGCGATTACACCAGAAATTACTGCGGAAGAATTTGCGCAAGGCAAAATTGAAGGCTTGACCGATCGTCTATTTGAGCATGCAATTAATGCTTACCACCATAAAATTGAAGCCGTTGGCGCTTTGACAGTTCCTGTATTGAATAATGTATATGCGGAAAGAGGTCAAATTGTCGAAAATGTCGTTATTCCATTTACGGATGGTATCCGTGGCATTCAAGTGTCGGCGAATTTGAAAAAAGCGATCGAAAGCAACGGTAAAGAAGTTTTCAAATCTTTTGAAAAAGGAATCGTATTAGCATTAATCGACGAGGCTTGGAAAGAGCACTTGCGTGAAATGGATGATTTGAAACAATCCGTTCAAAATGCTGTTTATGAACAAAAGGATCCGATTATCATTTATAAAATGGAGGCATTTGATTTGTTTAAATCGATGTTAGCTTCCATGAATAAAGATGTCGTTAGCTTTATTTTCAAAGGAGAGATTCCAGGTCAAGAACCGACTTCTATGCAAGCGAGACAAGTACAGCAGGCGCCAGTGAAAACTGTTGAAAGCAAAGCTGAATTGGCTTCGCCTACAGGTGTAAGTGAAGAGGATGTGAATGAGGGTGCAAAAGAACCTGTCCGTAATGAGAATACTGTGGGACGCAATGACGAATGTCCTTGTGGTTCAGGAAAAAAATATAAAAATTGCCACGGCGCAAATAACTAATCGATAAGAAAGGTTAAACTATGCTGAAGAGAGGATTGATTTTCATACATGCACTTGTGTTGTTTGCGCTAGTTCAGGTGAACGCACAAGAAAAAGGTGGAGTAATTGTAACCAAAGATTCGTTGATTACACAGCTTCAAAATTTCAGGGCAGCTATGGGGATCAATCCTGTCGAAAGCAAAACGACAGTAGTTCCTTCTAAACCCGTCGTCCGCTCAGCGGCAACGCGGGTCAAAGTAAGGGGATTCCGCGTACAGATCTTCGCTGGATCAAGTCGCAATCAGGCATTTTCGGAGCAGACACGTTTCCGAAGCATGTATAAGGATATTGATACCTATATCACCTATGATGAACCCAATTATCGCGTTAAGGTAGGTGATTTTAGAAGCCGCTCTGAAGCAAATGCCTTCATGCGCGAGTTGCGTCAATATTTTAGCAACGTCTTTGTTTTTTCAGAGAACGTTTTTGTATATCAATAAATCAATCAACCTTATGGCAAGTACGAAAGAAAAAGTCCTGGCCTTAGCTCATCAATATTTTGAAGATACGGTTTCCAATCGTAGACATCTTCATCAGAATCCTGAACTTTCCTTCGAAGAATACAATACCTCGGCATTTGTAAAAGCGCAATTGGATGAATTGGGAATTCCTTATGAGGCTAAAGCCGATACGGGTATTGTCGCTTTAATCAAAGGTGACCTACCATCAGATGAAGTTATTGCGTTACGCGCAGATATGGATGCTTTACCAATCCAAGAAGTGGAGGGCCGTTCATATGGTTCCAAAAATCCAGGAGTGATGCATGCCTGTGGCCATGATGTACATACCTCTTCTCTTTTGGGGACAGCTAAAATATTGAATAGCCTGAAAGCCGAATTTGGAGGAACGATCAAATTGATCTTCCAGCCCGGTGAGGAGCGCTTGCCAGGAGGAGCTTCTCTAATGATCAAAGAGGGGGCTCTGCAAAATCCAGCGCCTTCGGCTATAATAGGACAGCATGTGATGCCTTTTATTGAGGTAGGAAAAGTTGGCTTCCGTGAGGGAAAATACATGGCTTCCTGCGATGAACTGTTTATGACAGTCAAAGGCAGAGGCGGGCATGGCGCACATCCGCATCAAAATATTGATCCAATTGTTATTACAGCACAGATCATTACCGCTTTGCAACAGATCGCTAGTCGATTTGCAGATCCTCGTACCCCAACAGTGTTATCTTTCGGAAAGATTATAGCCAATGGAGCGACAAATATTATTCCTGATCAGGTTTATCTGGAAGGTACATTTCGCACATTTGACGAAGAATGGCGTGCTGAGGCGCATGAGAGAATGGTGAAAATTGCTGTCGGCATTGCTGAAAGTATGGGGGCAACTTGTGAATTTGAGGTCCGTAAAGGATATCCTTTTTTAATAAACGAGCCTCAATTGACTAAAAGTGCACGAACTTTTGCAGAAGAATATCTTGGTAAGGAAAATGTTGTAGACTTAGATCTATGGCCTGCCGCGGAGGATTTTTCCTATTATTCACAAGAAATTAATGCTTGTTTCTATCGTTTGGGTACAGGTAATGCGGCACGAGGAATTTCTTCAGCCGTCCATACGCCTACCTTTGATGTGGATGAAAGCTCGTTGGAGATCAGTACGGGGTTGATGGCATACATTACCTTGCGTAGGCTCGGTTATTAAATTATATATGTCATCTCATCATATTGTCCGTGAAAATCAGGAACCCGCATTACTGATTGAAGATCTTTTCCTTATCGATGAAGAGGACTTGGGACAGCTGCTGGAATGGAGCCCAACTATTGTAATTGAGGCGGAAACCATCGATTTATTGGATGCGCGTGGTTATAAGTTCGATATCGTTTTTACAAAAAAATCCATTAACGATTCACAGGAAAATTTAAAGGTAATTTCCTATGATAATGATTTTCTAAAGACGGCTATAGAATACCTTATAGCACATCAATACAAAGCGGTGAATATCTTGACTGATCAGCTTGATGTGGCTTATTACCAGCCCTATCTTGAGCAGATTAATATTGTCCTTATCACGACGGGGGTGCGCCATTGTTTTGTGACAACGGGATTCACCAAATGGAAGCCTGCGGGCGAAAAAATCCGAATCGATGGGCTTGATACGGATGAAAAAAACACATACGAGGGTCTGATTAAGATCGGTGACAACGAATACGAAATGGAAAATGATGGCTTATTTGTTCTTGAATTTTCCCATGTAAAATACATTTTAATAGGAGAAAAGATTGCATGATAACAATAGAATTGGCAGAGCAAAGCGATATCAGAAGCATTTCCAATATGGCGCATATTATTTGGCCAGTTACTTATGGAGAGATACTTTCACAGGATCAGATTGACTTTATGCTAGAAAAAAGTTATACTGTTGAAGGACTTGCAGAAAGCATGGTGAATGGCCAATTTTTTTATGTTTTGAAAGAAGATGGTATAGGACAGGGATTTATTGCCTTGAGAACTCTTGAAGATCGCGTCCGTATTGAAAAGCTCTACTTAATGCCTAATGTTCAAGGAAAAGGTTTCGGAAAGGCACTGATAGACTTCGCTTCAGAAAAAACACGACTAAAAGGTAAAGGTATTCTTGAACTAAATGTAAATAGAAATAACCCTGCTTACCATTTCTATTTAAAGCAGGGCTTTGAGGTGGTTGAAACTATTGATATTCCTTATTATGATTATGTGCTAAACGACTATGTTATGCAAAAGGAAGTCAAAGCTTCGGCTGTTTCTTAATCTTTTAGTTTTTCGACGCGGGAAGGTGTTTGTCTGCCTTCTACAATTCCCGAGGTACCTATCGCAATAGCTTCTATACTGGAAATAATGTTCTGAACGTTTAGCGTAGATACCTCATCTTTTACGGTGTGGTAGTATTCATCCTTGTCCATTTGAGAGGTTGAGAACGAATGTGCCGGAACTCCCTTGGCCGCTAATACTGCATTGTCACTACGGTAAAACAGATTCTGTTTGGTATAAGGATCTGGGTAGAATCTGAAGGTTGTATTTTTTAGATTCTCCTGCATCAATTCGCCCAGATTGGATTGATCATATCCCGTGATATATACCGTATTGGGACCGAATTTTGAATCTTTTCCGATCATTTCCATATTGATCATCGCGACTACCTGATCTGCATTGATATGGTTGGAAAAATATTTTGAGCCATACATGCCAAGCTCTTCAGCGGTAAAGGCAACAAAAATAAGGGTCCTTTCATTCTTATTCTGTTTTTTGTAGTAATCTGCCAGGGTCAACATTGCTGTCACACCGGAGGCATCGTCATCAGCGCCATTAGCAATAGAATCTTGGCCTACTGCGGGAAGGATGCCAATATGATCGTAATGTCCCGAAAAGATGACGTATTCGTTCGGTTTACTTTTGCCGGGAATAATTCCCGCCACATTAAACAAGGGGAAATTTTGAAGTTTCCGTTCAATATGAATTTGAAATGTTTTGGGCTTTTCCGCTGTCAAAAGGTAGACAATCGATGGTTTTTGTTTGGTGGATTCCTCTATAAATTTTGGAGCGTTGAGCATTTGACCAAAACGTACAAAATAGCTTTCGAAGGAAGGATCTACCAAGACAAGTGTATTTTCTTTGGCCAGTGAATGTTCTCTAAATACCTTCGCAAAATCATCGCCCGATTTTATTTCGACGATGTTAAGGCTACTTTGATTATCCCACTGTAAATCCACGTGATTTCCAAGTGAAATAATATGGTCAGCTGCAATAATCTGCTTATTGATGGTTGCTGATTTGCTTATCGGAGAGATTTTATCCAATTGGAATGTTTGCCTATAATTTTGTTCTGCGTAGGGGGTAAGGCCTATTCTCTTCATTTCAGCAGCGATAAAATCTGCAGCAGGTTCGATGTCTTTTGTCAGCGCAGACCTACCGCGCATATCATCGGCGGCTAAGGTATTGAGTATACGGCTCACATCTTGGCGTTCCTGTGCGGAAATGACTTGCTGGCCATAAGTTACTGCCGAGAGTGCTAGTAAAGATATAGACAGTATAATTTTAGGTATTGAATTCATATAAAGCTTAGTAAAGTCTGGGTGAAGATAAGGAAAATTCTACAAGCGAATTGTGCATGCAAAAAACTTCCTAAAATGATCCAGATAAAATGATGTGGAGATAGGTAAAACCCGTCTAGCATTTCTAACGCCGTTAATACACTAAAAATTGAAGTATATTTTATACTATTCTCACGAACAATGACTGATTTGAGCATCCATGAAAGCGAACACTTTCGGAAAAAATGTAGTATATTTGACTATTAAATAGTTTGAAAATGAAAGAAGTATCTGTACAAGAATTAAAGAATAAAATCGATAACAACGAAGATTTTCAGTTGATAGACGTTCGTGAATCCTTTGAGTATGAAGTATCAAATTTAAATGGATTGAATATTCCACTTTCAGGTATATTGATCGAAGCGGATAAGATTGCGAAAGATAAACCTGTTATCGTACAATGTCGTTCGGGAAAACGTTCTGCACAGGCGATTATGTTATTGGAGCAACAAGGTTTTGACAATCTTGCAAACTTAAAAGGCGGAATTTTAGCTTGGAAAGAGGAAATCGATCCAGAGTTAGACGTTTATTAAGATGAAGAATTTGGAGCATCAGACTAAACAAGCTTTCTTGTTTAGTCTTGCTTTTTATAGCGTAGCTATTTTAGCGCGATTATTTAACCTTGGTATATTCCCTATTTTAGGTAGCCTTTCCATTTTATTGTCTCTCCTATGGGTAATATTGGTTCTACGGGAAATCATGCTTTCGAGGACAATTTCTAACACAGAAAGGATGCTGATGGCTTTGACGATCGTTTTATTAAACATTGTTGGGGGGGCATTCTATTTCTTTGGAGGATGGAGACAACGGGTATTGGGATTAATAAAAAAGTAATATGTTAAAGTATTTTTTTCTAAATATAGTGTTGAGTTTGGCTATTGTATTTTTAGTTTACAGTGGTTTTGAAGGGTATAAGGCCGGCAACATGTTGGTAACCGGATTATCTATCGCCTTTTTGGTGGTTTTGATCTACCTCCGCGTTGTTTTAAGCAAACGCGTTCGATCGCTTATTCAACAAAAAGAAAGCGGTAAACAGCAACCTACTACAAAACAAAAGAAGAAGTAATAAAAAAAGCCTGCTTTAAGCAGGCTTTTTTTATTACTTCACAAATGGTGGTTTTGTTACTTTTGCTTTTATTTTTTGATTGCGGATCAGAATAAAGATCTCGGTGCCGTCTTTTGAAAAGGCTGTATCCACATAACCCAAACCGATTGATTTTTTCAATGTTGGTGATTGCGTTCCCGAAGTAACACGTCCAATTACATTTCCATCAGCATCAACAATTTCGTAATCATGACGAGGAATGCCTCTGTCAATCATTTCGAAACCAACAAGCTTTTTCTTTAGACCAGCTTCTTTTTCCGCTTTAAGCGCTGCAGAATTCACAAAGTCTTTTGTAAACTTCGTTACCCAGCCTAAACCGCCTTCTAAAGGAGATGTATTATCGTCGATATCATTTCCGTAAAGGCAGAAACCCATTTCTAGACGTAAAGTATCACGGGCACCTAAACCAATTGGTTTGATTCCATAAGCTTTACCTGCTTCAAAAATAGCATCCCATACTTTTTGGGCATCTTCATTGGCAACATAGATTTCAAAACCTCCAGCTCCTGTATATCCTGTTGCAGAAACCAACACATTTTCTACTCCCGCAAATGTACCTTTTGCAAAGGTATAGTATTCCATTGGAGCTAATTCGATATCTGTAAGCGATTGAAGTGCATCTGCAGCCTTAGGACCTTGTACCGCAAATAAAGAGGTTTGATCAGAGATATTCTTCATCTCCACACCATCTGTATTGTATTTGGAGATCCAGTTCCAATCTTTCTCAATATTTGACGCATTCACAACCAAAAAATATGTCTTATCGTCTATACGGTATGTTAGGAAGTCATCAACTACACCGCCAGTTTCATTGGGGATATAAGCATATTGAACTTTGCCATCGTATAATTTTGACACATCATTGGAAGAGATTTTTTGAAGTAGATCCAGGGCTTTTTCCCCTTTTAGGATGAATTCACCCATGTGGCTTACATCAAAAACTCCTACACCTGTGCGAACTGTTTCGTGCTCATCATTGATGCCTGTGTATTGTACGGGCATGTTGAAGCCTGCAAAGGGAACCATCTTTGCTCCTAAAGCAATGTGCGTCTCCGAAAGGGCAGTATTTTTTAACATAAAAATTAAGTTTTAATCAGCTACAAATTTAATAAAATATACGTGATTCCTCACGGTGAATCCATTTTAGAACAATCGATTTAATTGCTTACCTGGAGCGAATAGATGGTCATATGATCATCTTCGCTATCGGTATCCTCACACAGCAGGAATACAAGGCCTTGGGCCGTCTTCTCTTTTAACGTGATTCCTTCAAATTTATGCTTTTCAGGAATTTCGAGTGTCTCGGGTTTGCCAGAAAGATCTGAAGGTATTTTTCCAAGAAGGGAACCTCCGATTTCTCCATCCAGATAGGTCGATTTTGCATCTTCGGCGGTAGCGATAAAATAGATTTCATTTCCAACGAGGGTCGCATCTGAGAAGCCTGTCGAGATACCATTTAGCTTGGGTAGTTCAATCGGGATACATCGCGACTGGCCAGGAGAAAGCGGGTGGTACTCCAAAATGGCATTTACACCTTTAGGACCATTTCCGCGGTTAAAAAATAAGATCTTATCTTTTACATGAACAACGCCTTCAATATTGAAGTCTTCTTTGGAAATACTGAATTTTTCCATTAAGGAAGAATAGATTTTACTGACGTCTTCCTCGAGGACTGTTTTGCCGTCCCAAATAAAACGATTGTTTCTGTTTGGGGTAGAACCAGAACAATAAAGATAATAGCGGCTTCCATCGAAAGTGATCGATTCCAAATCCAATTTAGCTGCTTTAGCAATGTTTTCCATCGGATCAGACTGGCGTAGTACCGTTTTAGACAACTTTTGGTCTGCGATATGATAGCTGTAGATGTAATTGCTATTGTCAGAAACGATATGGATCTGCCTATCCTGATAGACAATACCAGAAGCTGCGGTGATACCGGATATGCTTATGAAAGCTTCGAGAATCAATTTTAACATACTTCATTGAGGTTTAATATTTCCAATGCCCTGATGAAATCGGGTTGTAGGGGCGCTTTGATATGAACCTCTTCGCCCGATAACGGATGTTTAAAGGTCAGCTCCGAGGCATGCAAAAGCATGGTATCCATCTGGTACGTTTCTTTCCAGAACTTATTTTGTTTGTTGCATCCGTGTGGGCGATCGCCGATAATTGGATGGAAGATATGCGCGAAATGGCGGCGTAACTGATGCATACGACCTGTAATTGGATTGGCTTCAACGAGACTGTATCGTGATGTTGGAAATTTTCCAAAGGGAACGGCAAGCTCGCCTTGAGCAAGTAAACGAAAAGATGTTTGCGCTTCCTGAACCGTACCATCGTCCCTTTTTAAGGGATAATCAATCAGACCTTCCGCTGGCGCGAAGCCCCTGAGTACAGCGAGGTATTTTTTGTCGACCTTGCGCTCCTGAAAACTTTTTTGTAAATATTGGTCAGTCTCCTTATTTAGCGAAAATAGCAGTATGCCTCCAGTCTTCCTGTCCAAACGATGTGCCGGATAAACTGTTTTTCCTAGTTGATCCCGAAGGAGCTGTAGCGCAAATTCTGAAGCATCGCGCGCGATAGAAGATCGGTGTACCAATAGTCCATGCGGTTTATTGATAGCAACGATAGATTCGTCTTCGTAAAGTATTTCTAAAGGCATATTAGATCTTTTTCAATGCAGCAATAATTTCGTCTGCTTTTTCATCAATTTTTGGGCTCAGCCAGATGTGTTTAAAAGCTCCTCCGCCTATGATCTGTTCAGTGCCCTGCCATTTTATTTTTGTTAAAGAAAACAAATAGTAGTTGTCTACAATAACAGAACTTTGGATAAATTTATCGACGATGTCATTTCCAAAAAGCTGCATCCCCAATCCGAAAAATTCTTGATCTTTGGCATGCAGCTGGTTTTTCAGGAGCTGTTCAGCTTTCGCACGTACGACCTTTTCATGCTCCTCTTTGCTGGGGTTAGTCAAAATTGCGGCCAGCATGACGACGATCAAAATCAGTGCAAATATTCTTTTTTTACTCATTTTAAATTCGAGATTAAGTTCTGGATGTCATAACGGGATGACTATCGACATCAAAATTATTAAATAGATATTAGATATAGCGCATTGTTTCCCCAGAAATACCCAGGATTCCATCTTAGTGGGAGAATGACAGGAATTGTTGGCATTAGATACCATTCAGCAGCGAAAAAGCCCAGGAGAATAATGTCCAGATAAGATACAATGTAACAGCGATGAGGAGGAAAAAGACAATCAGGATACTGATGACGATTCCGATACCCGAACCCGTATGTTTTCCTTCATAATAATGTTGTCTGAGTAATTTGATATTCTTTTCGTTGGCTTTGCTAAAAAAATCGAGCAGGTTTCCGAGGAAAGGAATGCTCCCAAGAATTGCATCCAGGGAAATATTGAGGAGCATGCGTATGACGAGCTTGGGACTGGCGCCATTACGCCACATGGCTATGACTAAGACTAGCGATGTCCCAAAACCCGCTATTGCTCCTCCCAAGGGAATAAGGTTTAACAGCGGATCTAAGCCAAACCGAAAGCCTCCAATTTTAAACTGGTTATCCATTAACCAAGATATTCGGTCTATCCAACCGAAATCTTGGTCAATTTGTTTTAATTTATCTGCTGGAGTTTTTTCTCTGTGCATGATTACAATAACTCGAACGAAGCGCTGATCTCACTCGTTACCTTCATCGGTCTGATATTTAAATCAAGCCCATTGCCAGCAGCACTATCTGCAGCTTCGGCCATGGCGCCTTTATACATAGCGTTACGCATCATCGGTTGAACGCCAAATATAATTTGTTGCGGTGTTTCAGATAATACGATGGCTTTGCCAATTTTTTGACCTGCTGCTTCTGCTAGAATCTGTGCATTAGCTTTGGCATCCAACACTGCTTTGGTTTTTAAACTTTTTTCCAGTTCTTTTTTCTTCGAATAGTCATATTCACTGATATAAGTGCTTTGGATACCCGCTTTGTCGACTCCATCTAGTAATTGATCCAAATTATTCAAGTTGGTTACCTTGATACGGTACTGTCTTGACAGTAAGATATCGGTATCTTTTTTCTTTTTGTCCGGGACGTTATAACTCCAGATATTTTGGATGGTAAAATCCTCTTTTTTAACGCCAGCTTTTGTTGCCGAATCAAACAGATCCTTTTCTAATTTGTCTATTGCAGCTTTTTTCTTGGTGTTGCCATTCTCATAAAACTCTTTCAGTGTTACATCAATGTAGATGATATCGGGAGTTACTTCCTCTTCGGCACGGCCTACCGTGGATACAAATTCTTTATTAACCATTTGTTGTGCGTTTAATTGAGTCATCAAACCTAAAAAGGCAAGTCCTAAAAGTATTTTTTTCATGTTTTTTGTCTTAAAGTTTTTATAATAATACGATTGCTATTATCGCTTTGCTACAAGATTGGAGCCAAAGTTGATGAAAAAGTTTAACGGATAAAAAAAATAAAAAGGTTAAGATTTTTGATTTTATTTCTATACCTTTAGGGAAATTAATAATATAGTGCCATGCAAGAAGGTAAAGTAAAATTCTTTAATGAGACCAAAGGTTTCGGTTTCATCATCCCTAACTCAGGCGAGAGCGAAATTTTTGTTCACGTTTCGGGATTAGTAGACAAAGTTCGTGAGAATGACAATGTATCTTACGAAGTTGAACAAGGCCGTAAAGGTCTTAATGCGGTAAATGTAAGAGTTATCTAATTAGATTGAAGATATATTTATTGTGAAAAGGCCTATGCGAACAGCATGGGCTTTTTTATGCAGCTGTATTTCATAATCCAGGATCAATATTATCCTTTAGCATTGTCAATTCCAAAGAGTAGGTGCGGGGGTGGTTGTTATGGTCGGTTAAACATTTTGGACTGATAATTGTAATGAAGTGTTAAAAATATGGAGATTAAGATGAAACGCACTTTGTTATTGGTTCTTTCTATTGTCATAGCGGTTTCCATGTCGGCATGTTATTCCACTCACCACCATGGGCACAGCCATGGCCGAGGTCCGAAAAAAATGCCGCCAGGTCAGGCTAAGAAATACTATGGAGAGCAGTCTGCTCGTGATTTTGCTCCCGGGCAACAAAAGAAAAAACACAGACATTAATTCTAGTTGGATGCTAGAGAATCAAATCCGTTACCATTCTTGGGGCGGTGAATTTTCGTTAGTTGATCGGGAAAGATCAAAAATAGAATTTAAATAAAAAGCGCTTTCACAATTTTGTGAAAGCGCTTTTTATATGGGCTATCCTTAAGCAAAGGGATCTTTATCCGGAGCTGGTGGCGTAGGATTTGACGGTTGTGAACTTCCGAATGGATCCTGTGGCCGAGAAGAACCGAATGGATCTTGGCTTTGGGTAAAAGGATGATTTGTTGCGTTTTCCAGCGCTTTGGGATCAGGGCCGTATTGATTTGGGCCTTTGTCACCTTCAAGAATTTCCAGATAAAGGAGATACAGTGCGCCAACAAAGGGTATCAGGGCAACTAATATAAACCAGCCTGATTTATTGGTGTCATGAAGTCTTCTTACGGTGACCGCTAGACCAGGAATAATGAGGGCCAAACTCAGTAAGCTGAGGATCCCGAAAATTAAACTTCCAAGTGTGCTGCTTATCATGTAGAAAATCCCGCCCACAATACAGAGGCCTATGATTAATACAAATTCGGCCAGCACATACATCCAATATTCTTTTCGGCGGGCTCGCCCCTCAAAATTTGCGTAGTTGTCTCGGACAACTTTTAAAAAGGCTTCTTTAAGTTCCATATCTTTAAGAGTTTTTTAGGTGAAAAATGATGTTAGTAAACCAAATGTTATTTCAATTTTGTTACAATAAATGTACCAAGAATTTATCTGAGAGGATAGTTTATGTTGGCAAGTGGTTGATTGTCAATGTGTGGTTGCCGTGTTTTTTGTTTAGGGTGTTTCCCTTTCAGAGGAGATATTTGTTTCCTGTTATCCAAAGGTTCCAGTTGAAGCTTTTAAACAGAAAGCTGAAATTATTTATCTAAAGATCTCTTCGAGTATATAGAGCGATTTTATTTCTTTAAAATTTGTGCGGTGGAGACGATAGAAGTCGAGCACTTTTTCCAGTAGGAATTGTCGATCAGAACTGCTCATTTTGATGCGGTCGCAATTCGAATATTCGGATTCGATTAAATTTCTAAAAAGTGATGTGTGGGGTTCTTGTAATACGAGTGGATGTTCAGGAAGGCTATTGGAGAAGGTCGCTTCATGAAGATTAAAATAAGGGTGGGCCTGCTTAGATTCAGCCGGATAAAACCCGAGAAAACGGGTTAGCTTGATTAAAAACACAAGATGAAAATTGGCCAGATTTAAATGCGTTTCATCCAGCCAACGGATAGATTGGTGGATGAATTCAAAAAGGTAGGGGTCGTTTTCCTGTTCCTTCAGAATTTTATAGAGTATTTCATTCAGAAAAAGAGCGAGGGAGCTTTTGACAATATCATAAGGGATTTCTTGCAGGACAGGGACCTGACGAGCTTCGGCAATCCGCTGTAATGAACCATTATCTTTATGAGTAGCGACAATCTCTAATAAATGTAAAGGTTGAAGGATATTGGCCTTGATCTTTGCTTTGGGCTTCCTTGCGCCGGTAACGAGATAAGATTGCATGCCAAACTGTTCGGTGTAGAGCTGTACCACAAGGCTACTTTCCGAATAGTTGGTTGTTTTTAAGACGATACCTCTAGTTTTGTTCAGCATTCCCTTCTTTATCTTTTTTATGCGCTTCTTCACGCATCTCAATAATGGCATTTCGGTCTACCTTGCGAATCATGCGATAGATTAAAGTTAGAAAACCGATACTAAATACAATAACTCCGACAAGCATCGCTAGTTTATACCAATTGGAGCGCTGTTCCATGAGGTAATATCCCAAGATGACAAGTACGACACCGATGATTATTTCCCTTAAGCCCTTGCGAAGATATTTGTTCATAAATGTGAATTGTTGAAAACTATTTTTCTTTACAGAGCAAATATAATACAATAAAATCCTTTATTTTTGCCCTTACCATTCCTGTGTAGAACTATTTTTAAAAATAATTCCAATTATCTTGTTGCTTATCCAAAAAAAAATATAGATATTTGCAAACTCTTTGCAGAGAGTGCAAAGGATTAACATATTGTAATAAAGACAACAAAAAAATAATATCATGTCAAGAATTTGTGATTTAACAGGCAAAGCGGCGTTAACAGGAAATAACGTTTCTCACTCAAACGTTAAAACTAAACGTAAATTCTATCCAAATTTACAAACTAAACGTTTTTACATTCCAGAAGAAGATCGTTGGATTACGTTAAAAGTATCTACTTCTGCTATCAAGACTATCAACAAGAACGGGATTACAGCAGCGATCAATAAATTTATCGTTAAAGGGTCAATCTAATTGATTGTCGCGCCTGTTACATTAAGATTATTCATGAATTTCAATCCTATAATAGGATCAAAATAAAGTAAAACAATGGCTAAAAAAGGAAATAGAGTACAAGTTATCTTAGAATGTACTGAACACAAAGAAAGTGGTCTTCCGGGAATGTCTCGTTACATCACTACTAAAAACAAAAAGAACACAACTGAGCGTTTGGAATTGAAAAAATTCAACCCAGTATTGAGAAAAGTTACTGTTCATAAAGAAATTAAGTAAGTCACACATCTTAGCCCTTGAAAGAGAAGCTAAGTAAAATATTAATATACCATGGCAAAGAAAGCAGTTGCATCGTTACAAAAAGGTGGCGGTAAAGAATTTACAAAGGTTATTGTTACTACTAAATCTGCAAAAACTGGCGCGTATACTTTCAAAGAAGGTATGGTTCACAACGATAAAGTGAAAGACGTAGTTGCAGCAGCTCAAAAATAACTAGTAGCATTTTCCTTTTTTAAAGTTTTTCTTTAAAAAGAATTCGATAAAAATAGCCGTTTTGGTATCCTACCGAAAGGGCTTTTTTTGTTGAGGACATTTGTTTATATTTGGACATCAATTTTCACTACTACACTCCATGGGATTATTTGATTTTTTTAAGAAAAAACCACAAACACAAGAAGAAGAACAGGCCTTAGATAAAGGTTTGGAAAAAACAAAAGAAGGCTTTCTTTCCAAGATTACAAAAGCTGTCGTTGGTAAGTCAACAGTAGATGACGATGTGCTGGATAATCTGGAAGAAGTTTTGGTTACTTCTGATGTTGGGGTTACAACTACCTTAAAAATCATTGATCGCATACAAGCCCGTGTTGCCCGCGATAAGTACGTTTCTACTTCTGAGCTAAACAATCTCCTGAAAGAGGAGATTCAGACGCTACTGGCAGAGAACAATAGTGCTGATTTCGAGAATTTCAATTATGGCGATCATAAACCATACGTTATTATGGTTGTAGGTGTTAATGGGGTTGGCAAAACAACCACCATTGGCAAACTGGCTCATCAGTTGAAACAAGCTGGAAGCAAAGTTGTATTGGGGGCGGCGGATACCTTTCGGGCCGCGGCTGTTGATCAACTTAAATTGTGGGGTGAGCGTGTTGGCGTGCGTGTTGTCGCTCAGGCAATGGGCTCGGATCCTGCTTCAGTGGCCTATGATACCGTGAAATCGGCAGTGGCAAATGGTGAAGATGTGTGTATCATTGATACCGCAGGCCGTTTGCACAATAAGGTTGGTCTAATGAATGAGCTCACGAAGATCAAAAATGTGATGCAGAAGGTTGTTCCGGGTGCACCACATGAAATTTTGTTGGTCTTGGATGCATCGACAGGGCAAAACGCCATTGAGCAATGTACGCAGTTTACGCAGGCAACGGATGTGAATGCCTTAGCATTGACTAAACTCGATGGAACAGCTAAGGGTGGGGTGGTTATTGGTATATCTGATCAATTTAAGATCCCGGTGAAATACATTGGTGTAGGAGAGAAAATAGGTGATCTTCAGTTGTTTAACAAAAAGGAATTTGTGGACTCCCTTTTCAAATAGAGTCTACCTTCTAATCATATGAAGACAAAATACGCGAAACCAGCGCCTTTGATCAATAAACCACGTGTCAATGTGGTGACTTTGGGCTGTTCGAAAAATATTCACGATAGTGAAGTCCTGATGGGCCAGTTAAAGGGCAATCAGATGGAAGTCGTGCATGAAGCATCCAATATACAGGCGAATGATATCGTCGTCATCAATACCTGCGGTTTTATTGATAATGCCAAACAGGAATCTATTGATGCGATCTTACAATATTCGGATTTAAAAGATCAGGGTAAAATCAATAAGGTGATCGTTACAGGTTGTCTTTCTGAACGATATAAGCCAGAGTTACAGTCTGAAATTCCCAATGTTGATGCCTTTTTCGGTACGAATGATTTGCCGGATCTGTTGTCATCCATTGGAGCTGATTATCGGCATGAATTGTTGGGTGAACGCTTGTTGACAACACCTTCGCATTTTTCTTACTTTAAGATTGCCGAAGGATGTAACCGTCCCTGCTCTTTCTGTGCAATTCCCTTGATGCGTGGTAAACACGTTTCCAAATCCATTGACGATCTTGTGAAAGAAGCAAAATTTCTCGCGTCGAACGGCACGAAAGAATTGATTCTGATTGCACAAGACCTGACCTATTATGGCTTAGATATCTATGGAAAGCGCAATCTTTCTGATTTAATGCGCCATTTGTCAGATGTTGACGGTATCGAATGGATCAGATTGCAGTACGCCTATCCTTCGGGTTTCCCAATGGATATTTTGGACGCCATGAATGAACGTTCAAATATCTGTAATTACTTGGATATGCCATTGCAACATATATCTGATCCGATGTTGAAGTCTATGCGAAGAGGTACAACGAAACAGAAACAGATTGATCTTGTCAATGCCATACGTGACAAAGTTCCAGATATCGCCTTGCGTACGACTTTAATTTGTGGTTATCCAGGTGAAACTGAACAGGATTTCCAGGAGATGTTGGATTGGGTTGAAGAGACCCGTTTTGACAGGTTAGGCTGTTTTACCTATTCTCATGAAGAAAAGACGCACGCACATTCGCTAGAGGATAATGTGCCACAGGAAGTAAAAGAAGAACGCGTGGAAGCTATTATGGAAGTACAGCAAGGTATTTCGTATGATATCAATCAGTCCAAAGTGGGCAATACGTATAAAGTATTGGTTGATCGGGTAGACGGCGATTACTTTATTGGCCGCACAGAATACGATTCTCCAGAAGTCGACAATGAAGTTTTGATTCCTGCTGCAGATTCTTATGCACGTATTGGTGATTTTGTTCAGGTAAAAATCGACCGAGCTGAAGATTTCGATCTATATGGTGAGATTGTAAGGAAATAAGCTTAAAAGCTTATAGATGATAATATAAACAAACGGGCCTCCTTTATTCAAAGGAGGCCCGTTTGTTTATAGACAATTGTCAGTAAAATGATATAATTTAAAAGCGGGACAAGCTTTTTGTGAAAATTCACTATTTTGTCGACGCAAACTAGATACATTTGTAAGCGTACAATCCCCATTTTAAACAATCTATAGCCGTTTAAAATCAGATTCAAGAAAGCCTATGGTCTTATGGTGAATCATTCTTCTGATTAAAATTGAAAATAGGTTCTATTTAGCGAAAAAGATGCACTGCCATGTCAGCTTGCTTTGGGGGATTTTCGTTATCAATTAAGAATAGAGAATAATTAATAAAATTTGCAGATGAAGGCAACTTATATTGAATATAGTGAAACAAATAGCTTCTCTAAGACTTTATTGGCTTATTTGGCGCATGATGAAGCCTTAAAATCTTTTGTAGGAAACTGGCCTACCTGGGCTGGTTTTGAAAAGCAATTGAACGAAAAGAAGAAATTTGAACACCGGGAGATTCTTGTTGAGCGTCTTAAAAAGCAATATGGCGAGCTATTAAAGGATTCTCCTGCTGTAGCTGCCAACATAGAGCTGTTGCTCGACCAGAATTCTTATACCATCACGACGGGACATCAGCTCAATATTTTTACCGGACCTTTGTATTTTATTTTTAAAATCATGACGGCAATACGTTTGTCCGAAGATTTGAAGAGCAAACACCCCGATAAAAATTTTGTTCCAGTATATTGGATGGCGACCGAAGATCATGATTTTGAAGAAATCAACCATACGAAAGTCTTCGGTAAGAAAATTAGTTGGGATACGCCTGCTGTTTCTGCTACCGGGCGAATGGATACAGCAACAATCGTTGATGCTGTGAAGCAGTACACAAATATTTTAGGGCTTTCCGAAAATTCGGCTAAACTTACACGGATTGTGGAAGAAGCCTATTTGAACCATGATCGATTAGCAGATGCAACACGGTATATGGTCAATGCGTTGTTTAAGTCGTACGGTCTTTTGATCGTCGATGCGGATGACCGGGAATTGAAGAAACTGTTCAAGGCAATTATTAAGGAAGATATCTTATCTGAAAAAAGCTTTAAGGCAATAACAGCGCGATCGGAAGAGCTGGAATCAAATGGTTTCTCTACCCAAGTGCATGCTCGTGAGATTAATTTCTTTTATTTGACGGATGACTTTAGGGAACGCTTGGTGCTCGCTGCCGATGGTCGATACGAAGTATTGCACCAGAATATTTATTTTACGAAGGCTGAGCTTGAACAGGAGATTGATCATTATCCAGAACGCTTCAGTCCAAATGTGGTTATGCGTCCGATGTATCAGGAAATTATACTTCCCAATCTTGCTTATATTGGTGGTGGCGCCGAAATGGTCTATTGGATGCAATTGAAGTCTAACTTTGACCAATACCAGGTAGATTTTCCAATTTTGATACCGCGCAATTCAGCGATGATAACTGAGGACAACGTTGCGGCGAAATTATTTCGCGTTGATCTAACCTTTAAGAGTATCTTTCGTCCAGCAGAAGTACTGAAAAAAGAATATGTTCGACGTCATACCAAAGAACGTCTCAATCTCAATGACGAATGGATGGAGCTGAACGCTATTTTTGGTAAGATAAGGTTACGAACCCACAAAATAGATCCAAGTTTAGGCCCTAGTACGGAAGCGGTAAAAGCGCGGTTAAAAAAAGCGATCAATAATTTAGAGAAAAAGCTGATGAAAGCCGAAAAGCGAAATCATCAACATGCTTTAACCGATATTGATAATGTGAAGGAAAAGCTCTTTCCTGGCGGAGGACTACAGGAAAGATCCGAAAATTTCGCATTACTCTATGTCAAATACGGAGATAACCTATTTAGGGATCTTTACAAATACTTTAATCCGTTGGATTTTAAGTTTACAATTTTATATTAGCAAGTCAGCTTCGGCTGACTTTTTTTGTGATGTTATTCGCAAGAAAGACCTTCGGTTCGGATCATCTCTGTTGGTGTTTACGAATCATGTAGGCTTTTTGCAGATACCGGTCTATTTCTATCCCTATTTAAAATACTTTTGTTGCATGTTCCGATATTGCCTTGTTTTTTAAAAGCGCTTTCATTTTTATTAATATATATTTTAAAATGCTTTGTTTATAATTTCATAATATTTCGTTTAGCTCCTGTTAACAGTTCCGGTGTAGTTTTGCTTTCATTATCACAACCAACAACTAAATGAAAGAATTTTTACTCACAACATGTGCCATTGCACTTGGAACAGGTTTGTACGCCCAAACGACCCAAGCGGGATTTTCTGGTAAAATTACGGACGAAAATGATAAAGGAGTTCACGGAGCTTCAATTGAAGTACGTAATGAATCAACGGGTTTCACAACGAAGACTTCGACCAATGCAAATGGTGATTTCAACTTTAAGGAGTTGCCTTTAGGCGGCCCCTACACGATCAAAGTAACTTATATAGGCTATGGCGAACAAGTGCGTTCTGGATTTAATTTAAATCAAGGCGATATCGTCCGCCTGAAGATTCCTATCCAAAATACCTCAAATGTATTAGAAACGGTTGAATTAACAGGAGTAAGTACCCTAAAGAACAAAATTGAAAATCTAGGTGCCGCTACAGCGGTTACAGCCAAGGATATTGCGAAGTTGCCTGTCAACGGTCGGAATTTTACTTCGCTGATGGACCTGTCTCCTTTGAGTAAGGGCGATAATATCGGTGGTCAGTTGGGTTCCTCTACTAATTTTACGATTGATGGTATGAATGCAAAAAACCCGACTTCTGCAGGTTCAACAACCAGTCGTAGTGGTGCTCCGTTCTCCATTTCGATAGAAGCCGTTCGTGAATTTAAAGTGGTTACCAACCAATATGATGTGACTTATGGAAGAGCAGGGGGAGGAACAGTTAGTGCGGTAACCAAACAAGGAACAAATCAAACGCACGGAAGCGCATGGCTTTATTCAAGGGCCGATTGGTTGTCCAGCCCATACGATATTAGAGGAAACAAACGAAGTAATGATTTCTCTACCTATCAATATGGATTTACATTAGGCGGTCCCATCATTAAAGACAAGTTGCATTATTTTGTAGCTTGGGATCATCAACGCGATGCACGTCCGTTGATTATTGCGGATATTAATTCTGAAGCCGACGAGAAGAGATTTAATGTTACTAATGCCACCTTGGATGAGTTTGTCAATATTGGGCGTAGCAAGTATGGATTGGGCAATGAACGTCAATATGGTACTTTTGATAAGAAGCGAGGGTCTGATGCGATTTTTGGGCGAATTGACTGGCAAATTAATGAAAAAAATTTATTGACTATCCGAAATAACTTTACAAGTGACAATAATAAGTTGGGATTACAGGATAATAAGCCAATTACCCTATATGAGTCTTATGGAAATGATAAAAACATTGATAATAGTTTATTGGCAACTTTGCGTACGACCATTTCCCCTAAGGTAACCAATGAATTGAAAGTACAACATCTCTATACCTATCAAAAAAGTAGTCCAGGAGATCTTTTGCCTAGTCAAAATATTCCCCGTGCAATTGTAGAAGATGCAGTATCTAAGGTTGCTGGAGAAGATAAAAAGACCACATTGCAGTTGGGCGGACATCGTTTTGCGCAGGAATCATTTAAAAATAATGTATTTCAGCTTGTCGATAATATCTATTATAGTACTGATAATATCAATTATACTTTTGGGGTCGATTTGATGTATACCCACGCAAATTCGATTTATGGAAGTGAGGTCAATGGTCGCTTTCACTTTAGACCGAGTGATGGAAAGACTGCTATGCAAAACTTTGACGACATGAAGCCGTATGCTTACTATCGTGAAGTTCCTTTGGTAAGTGATCCGGCTGTGGTAGGTAAGATATTTAATGCCGGCGCATATGGTCAATTGCAAACTAAATTGGCGAAAGGATTAGATCTGGTTGCGGGACTACGCTTGGATTACGGTCATTATCCAACCTCTCCTTTGAATGAAGAATTGTTGAAAGAAGTAGGGGTGCGTACAGATCACAAATTAAAATCGTTTGTTGTACAGCCGCGTTTCCAGATGACTTGGGATGTGAATGAAGAACGAAAGGACTTTTTCCGGATAGGAGCAGGTATCTTTGCGTCTGATATTAACAATTATATGACCATCAATAACCTAACTTTTGATGGAAAACATTTTGCGACAGTAGATGTTCGTGGTAACGATGTGCCTACACCTAATTTTGTGGGATACAGAAAAGATCCGTCAACAACGCCAACGCTGGTACAATTTCAAGTGCCAACGATCAACACCTATGGAGCTGATGCGAAAATACCAGTGGTGTACAAGGCTAACGTATCTTACACGCATTTCTTTACCGAAAAATTGAAAGCCAGTCTTTCAGGGTATATGAATTTAGGGCGTAATAACTATATGTATGTTGATCGTAACATGGTCAAAGATCCGTTCTTCAGATTAGTGAATGAGGACAACAGAGGTGTTTTCGTTCCCGCGGCATCGATTGTTGACGGAGCTCCGGATTGGAAAAAAGGACGAATTTCCGATAAATTTGGCCGCGTGCTGGAATTGAACTCGGAAGGGAAAGTAAATCAGTTTGCAGTTGTGTTGGATGCGAGTTATCAATATTACAAAGACGGATCTATATCCGTTAGCTATACGTGGAATGATGCGAAAGATAATACTTCTTTCAACGGAAACGTGGCGAACACAGCGACCTTATCTTTGGCTGTGAAAGACGATCCCCGCGATTTGAGTAAGATGAGTTATTCGAACAATCAATTCCGCAATAAGATTGTGATCTATGGTACTTTGCCAACATTTTATGGTGTGAGTGTTGGAGTACGTTACTCAGGGATTGGTGGTACACGATACAGTTTACTTGCCGGAGGAAATATAAATGGAGACTTTGTTGCTGGAGACAATGATCTGGCCTTTATCTTTGATCCCAATAATCCCAATACATCAAAACAGTTGATTACTGGATTGAACAATTTGTTGAATAATCCAGAAGCGAGTCAGAGCCTTAAAGATTTTATTAAAAAATATCAAGGTAAAGTAGCTGAACGTAATGGTGGAGTGAATGGTTTTTACGGTTTGATAGACCTTAGAATTGCTAAAAAATTCAATTTATATAAAAACCATGCATTGGAATTATCGGGAGATCTTTTCAATGTTGCCAACTTATTTAAGAAGACTTGGGGCATAAATGAGTCTTTGGGTAATCAAAATCTATATGCTTTAGGCGGAAAGGACGCCGCTGGAGAGAAATTAGTGCCTTTTGATGTTACGAAACAGCAGTTTAATTATAATGTAAACAACTCTGGTATCGTGTCACCTTCGGGTAACCCTTATCAATTCCAATTGGGATTAAGGTATTCGTTCTAATCGTATAAAACGATGTAAAAGACACTTTGTATAGCGAATCCCCCAAAAGCAATAGTATTGGGGGATTCGTCTTTTACAGTCATTAGATCTAAGCTTATGGAAATCTACCTGCAATAGGGTTTGTAGGCAGATCTTTAATCGCTATACAAGGACTTTTTCTTTCGGAAGAAAAACTTCGGCCATCATGTGGCGTACACTTCCACCACCACATGTCTCGATAACATGTAGATCTTGATGGATGATTTTACCATGCTTTTCTAATTGTGCTGTTTGGTATAAAGTCAGTGAGGATAACGCCTGATTGCTCAGGACAATAAAACGATTACCATATTTATTTCTCACCTGGAGGCAGTTTGCTGCAAAAGATTCGAGTTGGTTCTCATTGATTTCAATGATCTCTTTGCCTGTATCTTTTAGACTCTTCAGCAGGGTTTGGAGTTCAGCCTGATTATCGATTGCCTGTGGGCATAAGATGGCAAAGTCTTCGCCTACGGCTAGCACCACATTGGTGTGATAGATAGGTCTCCGCTCTCCATGGACAGTTTGGAAGGCGTGAAATACAACAGGTGTGTAGTTTTCAGTCCTGCAGTATTCGTCGAGCATATCCCGGTCTGCCCTTTCGGATAAGGCACAATAGGCTATACGGTGAGCGCGGTCCAAGACAAGTGCGCCAGTGCCCTCCAAATATTGTTTATTGTTTTCGGCTTCACTGAGATCCTTCGTTAGTTTTACATAATAACCGTTTTGCTTCAATGGACCTTCGAAATCCAATAAATGTTCTTTTCGACGATTGGGAGCAAACATCGGATAGAAAATTATTTTTCCATCCTGATGAAAGGAGACAATATTATTGGGAAATATACTGTCGGGACTTTCTGATTTCTCGTCGTCCTGAATGACAGTCACCAAAATTCCATGTGACTTCAATTCATTTACTAGCGCGTCGAACTCTCCTTGCGCTTCTTTGTTGACTTCTTCTATACTGAGATTTTCGATATCCTTTTGGAAGAAATTGTTGACCGCAGTCTGTTCATTTTTACGGAAGACAGAGGGTCTTACTAAAAGAACGCTGTCTGTTACCTGTTTTCTCATGGTTTATAATCGTTACTTCGCTGTTTTATATTCGTTAAAAAGAAATGATATTCGTTTTTTGTGATAATTTACATTTGTCAAAAGAGATGCTTCCCTAGCTGGATAATGTTTTCTTTGTTAAGATTCCTGATAGCAAAATACCCTTGATATCAGTTGTTCTTAGCAAAAAAGTGTATATCGTTATTTCGAAGTCACTTTACAATTGGTACATATACTAATTTATTGAAAATTCATTGGCATTGCAAAAAAGAATAGTGATGCAAAGAAAGAAATGTGTGGAAGAGATAGCAGATAATAGTGTGTTTTTTTAAAATTGTAGCAAGGGATTATTGTATTGTTTACTATATTTATAATGAACAATCTGTATGTTTGAGTTTATTCCAAAATTCATTTCACAAAGACAATCGATTGCATTTGGGTAGCACCGTAAAACTGACTTTTTATCCACTTTTTTGCTTCGTTTTCAGTCATTTATTTTGCTATCTTTGCTCATCCAAAAAACGACTGTTTATAAGAGAGTTAATTGCCTAATTATTATGTCGCTAACTATCTATAAGCGTTAACTTTTTGCACACATGAGCAATATACACTTCCAAGAAAAATTCGAAAGTCGCCACAATGGCCCAAGTCCAGTTGAAGCGAATGAAATGTTGGCTAAATTAGGCGTTTCGTCAATTGACCAACTTATTGACCAAACGGTCCCTTCTCAAATTCGTGCTCCAAAACCTTTAAATCTTCCTAAAGCATTGTCTGAGGTAGCCTATTTAAAGCGTATTGCGGAAATCGCTGAGAAAAATAAAGTTTTTAAATCTTTTATTGGTCAAGGTTACTACGATGTAATCCTTCCGGGCGTAATTCAACGAAATGTATTTGAAAACCCAGGATGGTATACGCAGTATACACCTTATCAGGCGGAGATTGCACAAGGTAGGTTACAAGCTTTATTGAACTTCCAGACTGTAATTTGTGATTTCACAGGTTTAGAAATTGCAAATGCTTCTTTGTTGGATGAGGCTACGGCTGCAGCTGAAGCCATGTTTATGCTTTATTCAGCTCGGAAAAATAAAGATGCTAATGTATTCTTGGTGTCGGACAACGCCTATGCGCAGACGGTTGATGTATTGAAGACCCGTGCCTTGTCTTTTGGTATTGAACTTAAAATTGCGGCTATTGCTGAATCAGAATTAACAGATGATGTTTTTGCGGCATTTGTTCAATATCCTGCAGCTGATGGTTCAATTGTTGATTATAAATCATTTACCGCTACAGCGCACAGTAGAAATATTACCGTGTGTGCTGCGGCAGATTTGATGAGTTTAGCATTACTAACGCCTCCAGGAGAATGGGGTGCAGATGTTGTTGTTGGTAATTCACAACGTTTTGGCGTACCGATGGGCTTTGGTGGTCCTCACGCGGCCTATTTTGCAACACGCGACAGCTTTAAACGTAATATCCCTGGTCGTATTATCGGTGTTACTTCCGATTCAAATGGTAAATATGCATTGCGCATGGCTTTGCAGACTCGTGAGCAACACATCCGCCGTGACAAAGCTTCTTCAAATATTTGTACTGCACAAGCTCTTTTAGCGATTATGGCTTCTTTCTATGCCGTGTACCATGGCCCAGAAGGAATTAAGAATATAGCATCACGTATCAATGCATTGGCCAATCTGTTGGATCAAGCATTACAATCCTTGGGTTATACCCAATTGAATGCAGCTTATTTTGATACTTTACGTGTGGATTTAGGTGCTCATGCTGGTGCTTTGAAATCTGAAGCATTAAATAACGAATTAAACTTCTATTATAATGGTTCGGAAGTTTCAATTGCTATCGACGAAACAACCACATACGAAGATATTAAGACAATCGTCAAAGTATTTGCTAAAATTCAAGGTAAAACATTGAATGACGTAGATTTTGATACTTTAGAAGAGAATTTAAGTTCTTCAATTCCTGCCGATTTAGTACGTACTTCTGCCTACCTAACACATCCAAACTTTAATAGCTATCATTCTGAACATGAGATGTTGCGCTATATCAAATCGTTGGAAGCAAAAGATTTATCGCTTTGCCACTCGATGATCCCATTGGGCTCATGTACGATGAAATTGAATGCTACAGCTGAAATGGTGCCGGTTACTTGGGCGAGATTTGGCGGTTTGCATCCATTTGCTCCTGCGGATCAAACTTCTGGATATATGCAAATGATCGGTGAATTGAACGATTGGTTATCTGAAATTACCGGTTTTGCGAAGATGAGTTTCCAACCAAATTCAGGAGCACAAGGTGAGTACGCTGGTCTGATGGTTATCCGCGCTTACCATGAGAGCCGTGGTGATCATGGACGTAATATCTGTTTGATCCCTGCTTCTGCACATGGAACAAACCCTGCTTCTGCTTCGATGGCAGGCTTAAAAGTGGTGGTTGTGAAATGTGATGAATTAGGAAATATCGATATTCCGGATTTAAGAGCAAAAGCGACTGAACATGCTGCAAACTTGAACTCACTGATGGTGACTTACCCTTCTACACACGGTGTATTTGAAGAGTCGATCATTGAAGTCTGTGAAATTGTTCATGCAAATGGTGGTCAGGTTTATATGGACGGTGCGAACATGAATGCACAGGTTGGATTGACAAGCCCAGGGCATATTGGTGCCGATGTTTGTCACTTGAACCTCCATAAAACATTCTGTATTCCTCACGGTGGTGGAGGTCCAGGTATGGGACCTATCGGTGTTGCAAAACACTTAGTTCCTTTCTTGCCTAACCACGAAGTGGTTTCTACTTCCGGTGCGGAAGGTATCTCTGCTGTTTCTGCTGCTCCATTTGGTTCAGCATCGATCTTGCTTATTTCCCATGCTTATATTTCAATGATGGGTGGTGAAGGCTTGACAAATGCGACAAGAACAGCAATATTAAATGCAAACTATATTAAAGCACGTTTAGAAAATGCGTATCCAGTACTTTATTCAGGTACTAACGGACGTTGTGCACACGAAATGATCTTAGATTGCCGTGGATTCAAAAACTTTGGTATCGAGGTTGCAGATATTGCAAAACGTTTAATGGATTATGGTTTCCACGCACCGACGGTTTCTTTCCCTGTTGCAGGAACATTGATGGTTGAGCCTACTGAATCGGAGTCTAAGGCTGAGTTGGATCGTTTCTGTGATGCATTAGTTGCTATCCGTGAAGAGATCGCTGCGGTTGAAGCAGGAGACGTGGACCAAACTAACAATGTACTGAAACATGCACCACATACAGCTTCGGTTGTAACTGCAGACGAGTGGGACAGACCTTACAGCCGTCAAACGGCCGCATACCCATTGGAGTATGTAAGAGAACGTAAATTCTGGCCTTCAGTAGGTCGTGTAAACGATTCTCAAGGTGACCGTACATTGATTTGTTCGTGTCCTTCAATTGAAGAATACGCCGAAGCATAATCTCGGTAGCTATAATGAAAGGCCTCTATACTCGTATAGAGGCCTTTTTTTGTGTAGCGCAGTCCCATTCTGCAGTATCTCGGTAATACAGGTAACAGATGGAAATTTAAGTCGCCCTTTAAGGTCTAAAGATCGTAAGCAAACAGATTTTAAAATTTAGATTAATTATATTATTTTGTTCTTTTTAGCGTTTTAATTAAAACTGATAATCATGAAAAGACAATGGAAAGTAATGCCTGTTCTTTTAGGACTGGGCCTTTTGGTCGCGAGTTGCGGCAACAGCAAATCTAGTGAAGAGGGTGAAGATGCTAAGGAGAAAGAGGCTGGGATTTCGGATGTAGTTAAAGGAGTATCCAATTTGGGCAATCTGAGTGATGGAGCAAAAAAATTGGAAGAGCTTCAAGCCAAACTTAAATCCGAAAAACCATTAAGTTCGGAGGAGCTAAAGGCTTTTTTACCAGAGAGCTTAGATGGTTTAAAAAGAACCTCTTATTCTGCTGGATCAATGTATGGAGCAGAAGTTGTGTCTGGCGAGGCTACGTATACTGTCGATAACCAGAAGGAAATTAAAGTCAATATCATTGATGGCGCGGGCGAAACTGCTTCGGCAATCGTGGGTTTGGCGCAAATGGGCTTCATGGTAGATTCAGAGAAAATTACAGATACTGAAATAGAAAAAACTGGCGAATTTGAAGGTAAACGGGCAAAAACAACAGATAGCAAAGGAGTGGAAGGTTCAACGGCAAAAAGTTCTGAAATAAGTTATCTCGAGAAAGACCGCTATCTAATTACCCTTCGGGGAAATGGCTACAGCCTGGATGAGCTGAAAGGCTTTTTGGCAAAATTGAACCTCAGCGCACTGAAATAATAAAGCATGTAATTTTAGCACAAGCAGAAAATGCTCTGTTTACATGGAAAAGCTCAAACATTGGTTTGGGCTTTTTTTTTAAAGCAGACGGTGTTGTTCCGAAATCTATACGAAAAGGATATTTGGAAATTATGTCAAACTATAGGACGAAGCTAATAAATTTGCTTTTGTTGGCAAATTTGCCTTAGTTTGTGCTGAAACATTTCAATATGAAGATACTCAAATTTTCCATCAATCTTTGTGTCGCAACAGCATTATTGGCTTCCTGTGCGGGAGGGAAATACGCAAAGACTGAAAAGGTATATAAAAAGCAAGCAAAAGAATTTTCGAAACTCTATAAACAATCGCCTGTCACCGGTCAATTGGAGCAGGTGAATGTCAAAGAACAACAATGGGTTGCTTCGATTAATTTCGGCATCCGTAAACCAAATTTTGTTGTCATTCATCATACTGCACAGGATTCTTTGGGACAGACCATCCGTACATTTCATTCCGCGAAAGCAGGTGTAAGTTCCCATTATGTGGTAGGTAGAGATGGGAAAGTCGTGCAGATGGTCAATGACCTCTATCGTGCACATCATGCGGGCTTGGGGAAATGGGGCAATGATACGGACCTCAATTCTTCTTCCATTGGCATTGAGCTCGACAATAATGGGACTACAGATCCTTGGACTGATGCCCAGATCAACGCCTTGACGCAGTTGTTGACTTATTTAAAAACGACCTATAGAATCCCACAGGCAAATTTTATTGGACATATGGATTTGGCACCAACCCGAAAAAATGATCCGTCACGTTTTCCTTGGAAAAAACTGGCTGATCAAGGATTCGGCTTTTGGTATGAGGACTATTTAGAGACGCCTCCAGCAGACTTTAACCCAAAAATGGCCTTACGTATTATCGGTTACGATGTCAGTAATCTCGATGCGGCAATAAAAGCTTTTAAGATTCACTACATTCAGCAGGACGTAAATACAGCCTTCATGAGTGAGAATGACCTTAAAATTCTGTATTCCATCTATAAAAAATTCTTATAGCGATCCGCTAAACCAAAGACAAAAAAAGATCCTGCTTTTTAAAAGGCAGGATCTTTTTTTGCACGGTACAAGATTGTTATAATTTGTTTTTATATATACTAAAGTAAGTATCAAAAGCACGTTGATAGATTAGTTTGAACCAAGGGGTAAACTGTTCGGGTGAATGTTGTATTTCATCTTGAATTTCCTGTTGATTCATATATTTTGTTGTGGCAACCTCTTCTTCGTTAATTTCTGGAGTTCCATTAAATTTTCCGAATAAGACATAATCGAATTCATGCTCCGTAAGCCCGTTATCAAATTGAGCTTTATAAACGAACGAGAAGACATCTTGAAGGGCTGTTGCAGTAATTCCCAATTCTTCCATTAAGCGCCTTTTGGCGGCTTCTATGTTACTTTCTTCTAGACGCTGATGCGAGCAGCAGCTATTGGTCCAAAGTCCGCCACAGTGGTATTTACTTAATGCTCTTTGTTGCAGGAGCAATTCGTCTTGGTCATTGAACAAAAATACACTAAAAGCACGGTGCAATAGCCCCTTTTCATGGGCTTCATATTTCTCCATGCTGCCAATCATCTTATCATTGCTGTCAACCAGTATGACATTCTCTTGCTTCATAAGGCACAAAAATAAATATAGCCCAATTTAAGAAAATTGGGCTATATAATAAATTTAAATTTTGGAGACGATCTGCTTATACGGTTTTTACAAATTTTTCGTCGTAATTTTCAATATCTATGATATAGCCGTTTTTAATTAAGAATTCAAATAAAGGTTTGGCTTCTTCAGAAACCGGCATATTGTGCGTTGTAATAATCTTATTTTCTTTTTTCAAGAGATAAGGATATGCGTAGAGTTTCACATTTTTATTGAACATCCCCGAAATATAGGAAAGAAGTTCATTGGTGTATAACTCTTTATTATAATTATCTGAATTGAAAATGTTCTTTAAATTGTAAACGTTGGTTGCAATACCAATGTTCTTAGGCTTAAAGTTGCTAATAAACTCTGCTAAATGATTATTTCTTCTAAAGTTGCTGACGATAATATTATTGCCTGTTGCACATAGCTCGTCAGCTCTTGAAGCAAATTCTTGCAGGTCTTCACCTGTAATTTCATGCGTATCTTCCAACACATTTCCCATCAGGACTTCAATTAATACAATGGTGTCTGCGTCAGTTGCACCCGTGTTTTTTTTGAACTGTTCAACGGCAAGATTGAAGAGGTCAAAGTTTGGAAGGGATTTTTGACGGTATTTGGTGCGAAGTAAAATAATGTTCTTTTTGTACAGATAATCTTTGATTTGTACCGCTTTACCATCAGGCTGGAATATTGCGGCTTTAGCAAATCCTTTTGCAATCAGGTATAAGTTAATGAGGCGTTGGTTGACATTTTCAAATAGAGGCCCGTTTAGTTTAACCAGGTCAATCTCAACGGAACCAACAGAAAGGTTATCGACCAATGATTCGATCATGGTCTGCACATTGTCTGTATAATAATAAGCCGCAAATAATAGGTTTACACCAATTATACCTAAAACCTTTTGTTGCAATTGGTTGTCGCTGTCTAGCAGTCTTACATGGACAATGATATCATTTGTAGGGCCTCCAACTTCATGTTGGAAGCGAAGTCCGATCCAGCCGTGAGGTTCATTTGTCTTGGTGAAATTGAGGGTTGTTACGGTATCTGCAAAGGCGAAGAATTTTTTGTTGCAGTATTTATCGCCATGAAGTCGTTGGGTAAGAAGATTGAATTCATGGGAGAGCATTTTCTTTAAACGTGTTCTGCTGACATAACGACCATCAGCCTCTTCACCATAAATTGCATCACTGAAAGCCATGTCGTAAGCTGACATTGTTTTAGCAATTGTGCCTGATGCTGCACCTGCGTTGAAAAAGTTACGTGCGACTTCCTGTCCAGCACCGATCTCTGCAAAGGTTCCATAAATCTCTGGGTTTAGATTTATTTTCAGGGCCTTTCGTTTGGTTTCAAAAATTTCTCTTGCCATGATGCAAAGGTACAAAAATCAGCAAGCTAGTGAAAATTAAAAGTATGAATGAAAAAAACAGAATAAAATTAGGCTTGTTTTATAACAAGCCTAATTTGTTGAAAGCATAGAATAGCGCACTAGCATGTAGTGCCTGACTGAATTTGTTGTCCAGCAACATGCTTTTTGCTTCTTCAAGCGGTATACGATAAACATCGATTTCTTCATGTTCATCTAAAGCCTGTTCCTGAACTTTTTTACCCCCCGTCATCAGATAGGTATAGGTAATATTGCCACTTGTCGCCGGGTTGGCATAAAGCGTGGCGATTTCTTCAATCTGATCAAATTGATAGCCTGTTTCTTCAAGCATTTCACGCACAGCAGCATGTTTGGGATCTTCTCCTGGTTCCGTTGTCCCTGCGGGAATCTCCAATGAAATAATGCCTGCTCCATGGCGGTATTGCTTAATGACGAGCAGTTCGTTCTGTTCAGTAATTCCGACCATATTTACCCAATCCGGATACTCCAGTACGTAATAATGGTCATTGATCCGTCCATCTGGAAGCTCACAAGTGTCTCTACGCAGGGTAGCCCAAGGCTCTTTACAGATATATTCAGAGGATAATCGTTTCCACTTTTCCATTAGTTTACAATATCTTTCATCATACGGCCTACTTTCTCTTCCAAAATAGCCTGTACACCGACATAATCAGCGGTGTCTTTTAAGCTTTCTTTTACAGAACAGTAGAATTTAATCTTGGGTTCCGTTCCCGATGGTCTGGCAGAAATCACGTCCCCATCTACGGTAATAAATTGTAAAACATCAGATTTAGGCAATGCAATCGCTCTTTGCTCTCCTGTACTCATATCTGTGGTTTGGGAAAGCTGATAATCCCTGATTTCTCTGACTTTAATTCCACCGAGTGTGGTTGGTAGATTATGACGTAAGCCATTCATCATGGCCTGAATTTCTTCGGCACCAGCCTTTCCTTTTTTGGTTAGGGAAATGAGCTTTTCTTGATAGCAGCCAAATTCTTTGTAGATATCTAATAGAACCTCGTAAACAGTTTTTCCTTTTGTTTTGAAATAGGCGGTCATTTCGGCAAGGAAAGCACAAGAATTTGGAGCGTCCTTATCCCGCACAAGATCACCAACAAGATAACCATAACTTTCTTCGCCACCGGCCAGATATTGCGCTGAATCGCCTAAACTAGTAATCAATTCACCAATATATTTGAAGCCTGTAAGTGTTTCATAATGCGTTACACCATAGTGATCTGCGATATCGGCTTGTAAATTACTGGTTACGATAGTTTTTACAATATATGGATTCGATCCGAGTTGTTTTAGTTCACTTTTTGCACTGAGGACATAGTATATCAATAAACTGCCGATCTGATTACCATTGAGTAGTTGAAACTGTCCCTTATTATTTTTTACGGCGATTCCTACACGATCGGCATCGGGGTCTGTCGCCAATACAAGGTCAGCATCAATTTCTTCCCCTTTTTTCTTTGCTAAAGCCATTGCATCTTCCTCTTCGGGGTTTGGATAGATTACGGTTGGAAAGTTGCCATCAGGCGTGGCCTGTTCAGCAACGACTGAAACATTTTCAAATCCCCATGCTGCTAGCATTTTAGGAACAATGGTAATTCCGGTACCATGTATTGGTGAAAAAACAATTTTCAAGTTTTTTTGAGCCCTTACCGCTTCCGGATGAATACTTAATGTCTTATTGGCATTGATATAGAGCTGATCGATTTCTTCCCCGACAGGAATGATATTTTGCGTATTCCCGTCAAATTTAATAGCGCTAACTGAGCTGATTGCATTTACTTCGTCGATTACATTTTTATCATGAGGTGCAGTCAGCTGGCAGCCATCGTTCCAGTAAGCCTTATAACCATTGTATTCCTTTGGGTTGTGTGAAGCCGTTAGCATAACACCGCTCTGACAGCCGAAATGGCGGATGGCAAACGACAGCATTGGGGTCGGGCGCAATGCGGTGAACAGATGTACCTTGATCCCGTTGGCGGCAAACACGTTGGCAACCAGCTGGCCAAATGCCTGCGAATTGTTGCGGCTATCATAAGATACCGCTACTTTAATCTCCTGATCTGGGAACTGTTTCTTTAGATAGTTGGCTAATCCTTGCGTGGCTTTGCCGATCGTATACTTATTCATCCGATTGGAGCCTACGCCCATAATACCCCTTAGGCCTCCAGTTCCGAACTCGAGATCCTTGTAAAAAGAATCTGTAAGTTCTGTCTCTTCATTATTGTCGATTAAATCCTGAACTGCCTTTCGAGTTCCTTCATCATAACTTGGGGTTAACCAATCTTCGATTTTCTTTTGTATGTCTTTATCTAAATTTTTCATTATCGTTAAGTTTGGCTAAAATGTACAAAATATTATGCGTCACATCCGGCATAAGCACGGTCTATAACTGTAATATACCATTTTTCTCCCTCTTTTGTCACATGAAAAACAAAGGGTTCTTCATGTTCATTGGAGGTCATAATGGCTCTATAACTTTTGGATTCTATATTTCTTAGTCGCTGTAATTCAGTATTACTAATTTTGGCATCAAGAATTTCATTCATGAACTTTGCTGTTTGCGATAGTTCATTAGGGCGGGACTTTTTATCATAATAGAATCCGGCTTTATCCCACTTCATCGTACCACAATCAAAAATAGGTAGTTTTCCGGACTTCAAAGGGCCCTTGTACGTTAACTTTTCATAAGAATGGTACTCTGGCACAGGTTTAGAAAAATTAAAGCTATTTTGGTGCACATAAGAGTCTAGCGCGCCGGGACGATAGATAATATAAATTCCCAATTTGGGCTGTACATAGGAATTTATTGTTTTACTGTCCTGTTCTGCATATGCCTTGGCAAGTTTCTCCAGTACCTCCTCCAGCGTTTCGGAGTTCTCTTTCTTTACTTCCTTTTCAGTCGTGTCACGTTTTTGAAGGGTATCCACAGGAATTGAATCCTGAATGATTTTTACAGCCTTATCCTCTTTTTTGCTATTTCTACAGGAGATCGTGCTAGCAGTGAGACAAATAAGAATAAAGAAAAAGAGATTTCTCATGATGATTTTGTTTAATATTACTTCTTTGATGTCAAGTTTTCAATGATTGACTTTAAAATAGAGCGTGTTGACGGAAGCCACCATTGTTCGAGGATGCGCTGTATTGTCTCTTCCCTATTCTCGCGCAATTTAAGGATTATTTCCTTTCGGAAGTTCAATTTGGATGTCTGCCAGGTCTTTTGGTTGAACTGCGTGATCTGTTTTATTTTTTTTGTTGCGGTATTGAAGAGTATATTGGCGGGAACAATGTCATCGATAAGACCCTGTGTTTTTGCTTCTACAGGAGAAAGCAATTTACCTTCGAGCAAATTCTGATAAGCATTCCGTTTTCCGATCCAAAACGCATAAAGCTGAAATATACTTTCAGGGACGATGAGTCTGACTGGAATTTCATTAAGGCCAATCACAAAATTCCCTTCGGCCATAATCCGATAGTCACAGCAGAGCGCCAGTACGCAGCCTCCAGCTGGGCTATGACCAGATATTGCGGCGACTATTGGTTTTGGAAAAGCCGCGAGTAATGATGTCGCTTCCAGGAATAAATTCCAGAATTCCCGAATTTGATCTTCATCGTATTGGAATAAGGTAATTAAATCGAGTCCTGCGCTAAAGAAATTTTCCTTGCCAATCAATATTGCACCATAAATTGCTTCATTTTGCTGGGAAGATTCCAGGGTGTCTATCAGCTCCTTCAATAGCTGAGTGTCGATGGCATTTGACTTCCCCCTGTCGAGGAAAATACTTAAAATATGATCTTCTATTTTGGTTTTAATATGTTCCATAACCTTGTCTTTAAATATAACGATTTGTTTGCGCTGCTATTGTGATTTTACCTCTATTAAATACTCCAGATGAGCAATTTTTCCATCCATGCTTATTCCCTCAACGGTTAGTTTGTAGGTCCCAGGTTCGTCAGAAGTAAAGAATTCGAAATGTGTTTTTCCTTCTTTCTGCGTGATCAGATTTGGTTCCCATGCAATTGTTGTCCGTAGATCGTGTGTAAGCTTATTTTGGACTGTGGTATCATATTGAGGTTTGAAAAAGGTTCGAGGTACATATAATCCTTTTGGCGTGATCGTTAGTATTCCTGTAGGGGTATAAGATGAGGAGATGGCATCTCCCGATTTACTGGTAATCACGATAACACCGTTGCCCCCATACATGCCATATATGGCCGTATTGCTTGCACTACGAAGAACCTCGATACTAGAAATATCCGCTACATTGATCATGCTTATTTGATCTGCTTCAATATACATCCCATCAAGAACAATTTGCATGGGACTTCCGCCGTTTAACCCCATGGATCTTGTGCTGTAAGGGACACCATTTCGAAACATGACACCAACTAATCTACCCGCAAGACACTGCTCCAGTGTCGTACAAGTGGAAAGGTCCTCGGCCGAAATCACCTGATCGGCATTTCCTGGGCCGTTGAGGTTTCTGGAGTTCTTGTCTGCCTTATTTGTTCGTACCCTATTGACCTGTACCTCTTCCAATCGAATGCTCTTCTGGATTATGCCCGCAGCTTCCAATTCGCCAAGGAATTTTTGGCTATTTTTTAGTTGTGTTAGTAGCGTGGTATTGATGTCGTTAATCAGCAAGGGTTGATCTTTACTCGGATTTGGAGGAGGAGTGAGTGCGTTGTCGATAACGATATCAACTCTTTTTTTCTCTTTGGGGCCATCACCTGTCACAATAAACTTGACACTATCTGCAAATAAAAGTTCGTCAAATGAAAATCGGCCATTATTGTCTGTCAGTGTATCCACACTCAGCAACATATTGCTCGTCGGTATCAGCGTTACTTTGGCATTTGGCACCACAGCCTTTCGGGCCGTTTTCTTGATTGTCCCAGCGATCGTAAGTCCTTTTTCAGGAAGGAACGAAGTTGTTGATGTACTGGTATAATTCTTCCAGTCCAACTTGCGCCAACCTTGGATCAACATAAGATTGTCCAGTTCTGTCAGTTTAATGTTCGTTAAATCCTCAAAGTAATAGTTGGGGCGTTCAATAAAGCCACGAAGATCAGATTTCAATAGGAGCTCCGAGACAATAGATGAATAATAACGATCTGTCGTGGAATCAACCTTGCTGAGGTTTACCACAGAGGCCGAGAGGGCTGCAAATCTCGACGTGTCACTATCGTCATATTTGACGGAAAGATCTGCCATCACTTTCTCGCGTGTTGTGAAGCTGGATTTGTTGAGTGCTACGGAAACAGGAAGTAAGGTCGATGTCGTATTGTAGTTAAACACCAATCTTTCCGCAATAGGAACCATTTGATCTGTTAAGATAGATAATTGTAAAACTCCAGAAGGTAGGTTTTTTTTGGGGATATTGAATAAGATGTCTGTGCCATTCAATTTCTGCTTTGCGGCATGGAATACAAGGCCGTTATATTGAGCTACCAGATATATATCTTTGCCGTTGACCAGATCCGCTGTCGCGGATAGTTGTGCTGCAATCTTATCCTTTAGTCCGGAATTTACCGTAAGAACATATCCGGAATTCAGCACTGGCGGTAAGGCTGTGCTCGTGGAAGACCCGTCTTCGAAAAGGGCTGTAGCGACGTATTTTTTTCCTGCCTGTAGGACGAGCGGGATACTTCCCATCCCCAGTGAATTTGTTTCAAAGTCCGCAATAGTCGTTTGATTTTCTTCCACCACGATTATTTTGGCTTTTTTCCCCAATCCAGCAGGAGTAAGGATTTTGAAACCTGTTTTGCATAATATGTTGCTGATCAGTTCGCCACTTTCGGGGAAAATTTGAATGCTATTTTGGCTTTTTGGATCGGGGATAACAAAACTTTTTAGGATACGTCTTTTATCCAAAGAAAGAAATTGTAAAGACAGTGTTCCACCTTTAAAGTCATCTTTCAATTCCAAAGCTATTGTTCCATTATCGTTTGATTTTAATCGGCCGGATTTTTCTTTATTATTGTTTGGTTGTAGGGTATAATTGATGCTGTTATTAATTAGCGGGGCTCCCTGAATGGTTTTGAGATTAATCTGGAACATGTTTTCTGTTCCGTTTTTGACCAGTTCACTTTTGGTTATGATATTATCGGATCGGCCATTCGTGATCGGAATAACGCGTTCATAAAAATTCGCTATAGAGTCATTTTGCATCCACCTGGTAAATGATCTAACGCGATAGGAGCCTTCTTCCAAGGTGTCCGGCAGATTGAAGTCGCCAATACTTAGACCGAGTGTAATTGGAATTTTGATACTTTTAATGATCTTATTGGTTGGAGAAATCAATTCGACATTCGCAATTTTACTCATGTTGCTCAAATAATTAAAAGGGGCGGTGCTGCAGTATAATTTAAACCAGATGGTTTCTCCAGCCGAATAATCATTTTTGTCCAAATGGAGATAGATTTTTTCCTTAATGTGCTGGCTATGGTAAGTATCCAGTTTCTGCAACGTCTGATCGATCTGGGCCGATGCCAACAAAGCGAATAGGAGGCAGTTTACTAAAAGCAGTAATTTAGGGTACATATGACTAATGTTTTATGAAAATTAGAAAATATTTTCCTTTAATCAATTTATAAATCAAAATATTAGTCTCATTTTAAACGATCTGATACCTTAAAATTAGCATAAAAAAAATATCTTTGTCTTATGAATATCCTAATAATCGGTTCAGGAGGTCGTGAATCAGCCTTCGCCTATAAGTTGTCGAAAAGTCCACGTTTAGATCAGTTGTTTATTGCTCCAGGAAATGCTGGAACAGGTGCGTATGGTCAGAATGTAAATATTAAAGTTACCGACTTTGCCGCTATTGCTACCTTCGTTTTGGAGAATAACGTGCAAATGGTGCTCGTTGGTCCAGAAGAGCCTTTGGTAAAAGGTATTCATGATTACTTTTTAAATCGGGAAGATTTAAAGCATATCCCCGTAATAGGGCCACAACAGGAGGGCGCTCAATTGGAGGGTTCGAAAGATTTTTCAAAGCAATTTATGGATCGCCATGGCGTACCTACAGCCGCTTCAAGGTCGTTTGATGTGACATCATTGGAAGACGGATTGGCTTACCTTGAAACGCAAAAATTGCCGATTGTGCTTAAGGCTGATGGCTTAGCAGCAGGTAAAGGAGTGTTGATCTGCGAGACGCTGGAAGATGCTAAAGCTGAGCTAAAAGCGATGATTGCAGATTCAAAGTTTGGAGAAGCTAGCCGGGTTGTGGTTGTTGAAGAATTTTTAAAAGGAATTGAATTGTCTGTTTTTGTTTTGACCGATGGTAATTCATATAAAGTGCTTCCTTCTGCAAAAGATTATAAACGTATTGGGGAAGGTGATACAGGCCTAAACACGGGTGGTATGGGATCTATATCTCCGGTTCCTTTTGCCGATGAGACATTTTTAAATAAAGTAGAAGAGCGTATTATCAGACCAACAGTTGAAGGACTTAAAAAAGATGGTATTCCGTATAAAGGATTTATTTTTATCGGTTTGATGAATGTGGAAGGGGAACCTTATGTCATCGAGTATAATGTTCGTATGGGGGATCCGGAGACTGAATCCGTATTGCCACGTATTGAATCGGATCTGTTGGATTTACTGGAAGGTGTTGCACAAGGCAATTTGGATCAACGTTCCTATACAGTATCTCCTAAAACAGCCGTGACGGTGATGTTGGTTGCCGGAGGTTATCCTGGAGATTACGAGTCGGGAAAAGAGATCGCCAATATTGAAAACGTGAAAGAATCCATCGTATTTCAAGCAGGTACGAAGGAGGTGGATGGTAAGATTGTTACTGCAGGCGGACGTGTAATTGCTGTTACTACATTGCAAGATACGCTGTTTGAAGCCCTTCAACAGGCCACAGCAGATGCTGGGAGGATCTATTTTGAAGGAAAATACTTCAGAAGAGATATCGGTTTTGACCTTATTTAAAAAATATTTAATTTTTTTTTTGGAATACTGATTTTAAGATCTATATTTGCAACTCCAAAAACAACAATGTTATTGGAGTTGCATAAAAAGGCCCGTTCGTCTAGGGGTTAGGACGCAAGATTTTCATTCTTGAAACAGGGGTTCGATTCCCCTACGGGCTACTAAAGATAAAACCTGCAAATATTTTTGCAGGTTTTTTTGTTTTTAATGAATGCTGGCGGTTACACTATAAGAGCTTTTGCTTTAGCAGATCCAAACTCAATCCCTGTATGCTCGAAATCGACTTGTAGTCATATTGACCTCTAGGGGTAAGTAGGATATATGAGGGGAACCCTCCTTTGTCGAAGATATTCATGATCTCAGTCACAACTTTTGAATCAACAAAAATATGTGTGCCCGGCTGATTTAATTCCAATACTTTATTTTGCCATTTTTGTTCATTTGATCCCGAGGAGGTACATAGATATACAAATTCAATTGGTAATTCGGCGACTTGTGATTCAGCATGTAATTTTTTACTAGAGGGCATAGCTTGAATGCATGGAATACACCAAGTCGCCCATAGATCAATAATAACCAATTTTTCTGCGAAGACAGCCTTTAATGTCTTAAGAAGGTCCTCTCCAGACTTATGTTGATCAATATAAAGACTGCTGCCAGAGCCCGTCTTTATAATTAATTTTCCCAAAGTAGAATTCTTAGGTTGAAGAATTGCAGATGCAGCACTGATAGAATCAATTTGAGCGATTTTTCTTGCTAATGCCTTAATTTGTGAATCTAAATAATCTTTGCTCCAATCAGTATGTAGCGTCGGTCTTAATTGTTCATAGAGCTTACATTGTTCTTTGATATCTCTATCTTCAAATTGTATCTTTAGCAAATCTGCATAAAAGGAGGGCAGCACTTCGTCGTAATATAACGCTAGATTTATGAAACTAAATTTTTTCTTTGTTTTCTTAAAGCCTACACCTTGCATGTAATAATTCAGAAACTGGAAGTATTCATGCGAATCATTTGATATGGAATAGACAGGAGTGAGCAATTCACTGATTGTATCTACTTGTATTGAATTCCGAAATAAATATTTAAGCTTCTTTGCGTAGTAGCTTGATTTTGTTTCCCCATCAATCAATGTTTGATAAGTGTTGCTAAATTCAGTATAAAATTTCTTATTGATCTGTTGTTGAAAGGCAAAAATGCTATCTAATTTTGCTATATAGTCATTATCTTCAGTAGCGAGTGAACTTATTTTACCGGAAAAATTTTCATTATATCTTTTATTGAACAGGATATACTCATTCATAATCCGATTTTTATCACCATCTTTTCCTCCGAATTTTAGCCCATCACCTGTCATATAAACAGGTTTCTTCTTTAATTTATCTAGATCAAAAGTGATTTCAAGGTATTCATCACTATAGAGGCAGGTATATACATAATCACCAAATGTAAACCAGATCTGACGATTTGGAAGTTTATCGGGTAATGTAATAAGAAAGGATCCATCTTGATCTAGCTTGATGTTATAGGATGATTGCATTGGATTTCCGATATTTACAAGACTGTACTTTATCTTTATTTCCTGTAGATCATTAGCGGACCAATTGACTACGCGACCCTTAATTTGAGGGTATGACCTTTTCAAAGAATATTGACTATAATTAGGGTCCGTTATTGGAAAATCATCCGATTTCGTTTGCCCTAAGGTTCTTAAAGGGATAATAAACATGAGTAGGTAAAATAGATTAATTTTCATAATTTGTTTTTGATTTACTTAAAATCCGAAATACGTATTCCTTCTTTTGTCTTGCGATAGGCACTATTGAATTATCTTTCATTAAAATATAGGCGGATTGCGCCTTGTTGATCGATAAAATATGTTCTGAATTTATAAGATGGCTTTGATGTGTACGGATAAAACCGTATGCATACAACATATCATCATATTCTTTAAGTGTCTTACTGATAATGATCGGTCTACGGTCAGTAAGATATATTTCTGTGTAATTATTGTCTGCCTTACAGCGGATGATATTCGAAATAGAAACATATAGCGTTTCTCTTCCTGAAGGCAGAGCTATTTTGTGGGTCTTTCGCTGTTTGTTCGTAAGATTTTGAATCAGGTTTTCTAGACTTAAATTGTATTTTTTTAATTTAATTTTCGATATGGCTTTCTCTAATGCAGTTTCTAACTCGATAAAATTAAGTGGCTTTAAGAGGTAATCCAATGCTGAAAATTTAATTGCCTGAATACCAAATTTGTCATAAGCTGTGACGAAAATAACTTCGAAATCTCTGTTCTCTAGCGCTTGTAATAAATCAAAGCCATTTTTATCTGGCATTTGGATATCAAGAAAAACCAATTCAGGTTTTTGATCATTAATCAAAACAGTTGCCTCTTCAGCGTTTATTGCGGTGCCTACTAAATGTAAAATACCCTCAAATTTATCTAAGTATCTTTTTAATATCTCGATGTTGTTGATCTCATCGTCTACAATTATATAGTCAATCATGGTATTACATGTTAGTTATCCAATGGGAAATGACAATACAGATTTCTGTAATGTTTGAACTTGCTGTGATTTGTATTTGGAAGGAGTTTTCAGGATAAAGCTGTTCCAAAAGAGCCAATCGTTGTTTTGTTAATCTTAGGCCATACCCACCGGAGGCTTCGGTGGTCTCCGAATTAAATTTCGCTCCGTTGTCAGCTACGCCGAGTACTAGATCCTGCCCTTGTTGGTCGATTGTGATCACAATTCTTCCCTTAGAACCTAGCGTTGAAATGCCATGTTTTACAGCATTTTCTACAATTGGCTGAAGTAATAAGTTTGGAATGTCAATCAAATCGTTATGGATTTTTAAATTATTCAATATGTCATACTGGAACCCAAATCTCAATTGCTCCATCTGTAAGTAGTCATCTAGTAATTGGAGCTCTTCGCTGAGTGTATTCATTTCTTTTTCGGCATTCTCTAAAGTGGCCCTGGTTAATGAAGAGAATTTAGTCAGGTAATGATTGGTCCCTTTGAAGTCATTTTTTTGGATTAAGTTCTGTATAGAGTTAATGGCATTAAACATAAAATGAGGATTTAGTTGAGATTGTATATTTTTGATTTGAAGAGTAAGCGTTTGTCGTTTTTGCTCAACCTTTGCAAGACGTTTACGCGTTCTATATCGAAGTGTAAAAAAAACAATCGCAATGACTGTTAGGCTAATGAGAGTTGTCGGCCATAAGACGGGCCAGAGTGTGGAGGAAAATTGTTGTGGAGCCTGAACAATATGATAGGGTATTCTCAGAATCTCATTGGTATTATAGGTATTAATGTCCCCTGTTTTATGGATCAGCAATTCGTATTCCCCTATTTCATTCAGATATTTATTGGACACTTCAAAATTTTTAGCTTGTGTCCACCATTCAAGCTGAATGGTGTCAGCGCCGTTTTTTATCTTTTTGATCAATTGGATGGAATAAGGAGTCGTAGCATGGTTCTCAAATTCGAGATTCAGCGAAGTAATACTGTCTTTATTGAAAGTAAGATCTAACGGCGCGCCGGTATATTCGTCGTATTGATGTACATAACCTTTATTAAATGATCGATCGAGCAGATTGAAATAACCATATTCACTCGGTCCACGAGCAATGATTTGCTCGAGTATAGGGCGCTTGTTTTTCCGCCAATCCAAGATGTAGCCGTCTCTAATGCCGTAAATTTTCCTGTGTCTGACCTCAACTAAAATTAACTTTCCCGGATAATTGAATGTGCCAATTGAGCCATAGGGGACTTTGGCGCCATACTTCATAGAAAGTGTGGAGATAGGAGTCCAAGGTGTGAGTTCGATGCTATCATTTTCTACAACTCGATAAAGAAAATCCTTATAATTGTCCTTGTTGATACCCATAGCTATGATTGTAGCATCAGAACTGTCTGGTATAAAATAGCTATGATAGGTCTTAGAAAGATTTTGAACCTTAGGCGAGATAAAGTTTTTAAGCTTCGGGTTTAGTTTTATGCCTAAAAGAATCGGTGAATTAGGCATTTGCTTTAAGCCTTTGCCCGGCAGTGTTTTGTTGTTGTCAAAGTCCTCGAAGATATGCGATATATATTTATCAGATATTACAAAGACAATATCGCTTCTTACCATCATCCGCTTATCTGTAGAATAGCCATTAAAATGAAAATTTTCTCCAAAATAATAGTCATTGCCCTGAGAGTCTTGTGCTGAAGCGCTGAAAATGTGAATGAATAAAAATATTAAAAGCAACCTTTTCATCATTTATAGTTTATAAACCGAAAGTCCTCAAAATATATTGAAACTGCGAATAAGATTGAGGGATTGGAATGATTTGCTGAGTATTTGGAAAATAAACAGTTCAATAGCATCACTTTATTGATACAAATAAGCAGTTTATTGAGATAATTTTATAGTATCAGAATCTTTACAATCCCTAAATTTGAGTAATCAATTATAGAAAGAAAACCTTAGAGAAGCATTTAGAACGTCAAGATAAAATTTATCCATTCATTTCCTCGGTAAAAAGAAGAGCAGACAAACCGTCGAAATGAAAAAGGATTAAGGTCGACAGCTATTGTGAGTTTAAAACAGAAAATAAGTAGAAAAGTAATTTTAAAACCGGAAGACTTTGAAGCAATTGTCCTAAAGTCTTTTTTTAGCTAAAGATAGCTAATACCATTTAGCTATATATAAAAGTAACCAATTATGTGGAAATTAAAACCAAGCGTTCGCTCTATGATGAGACGGGTGTCAATTCGTTCATCCTAAAAATTATCCGATGAAATTGCTGTTATGCTGACGAAATTTTAATGGATATCACGCGATCAATGAGTTTGGGATTCACTGACGGTGATATAGTAACATTTATAGAATAAATTCTAACCAATTAAATAAACCTTATGATAATGAAACAAATAGCGACTAATAGTTGGTCTGTAAATCGGATGATTTGGGCCGTTATGGTGCTTATTTTGGGCATTGGAGGCTGTAAGAATGACAATCTTGGCAGTATTCCAGAAGGTGTGCCCTTTGATCCATCGCAACCTGTGATCGTTTCTGATTTCGCTCCCAAATCAGGAGGCATGGGGCAACGACTTGTAATCTATGGAAAAAACTTCGGCAACGACCCAAAAAATGTGGCTGTTTTTATTGGCGGGAAAAAGGCTGTTGTCATTAATGCTCTAGGGGAGTCGCTCTATTGTCTTGTGCCCAAACAGGCTTTCAAAGGTGATATTGAGGTGCGTGTTGGGGGCGAGGCCAAACCTGTCATCGGCAAGGCGGAAGCACCTTTTGATTATCAGCGTAAACTTGTTGTATCAACCTTGGCTGGTTATAGAAATTCACGTGGTGATGAGCCTTGGAAAGACGGAAAGTTTAAAGATAATGACCAAAACAAAATGGCCAGTGGTTTTTGGCTTTCTTCCTTCATGAAGTTTGATCCCCTTAATCCAAAGCATCTTTGGGTCACTTTTGATAATAATAATGGCCTTTATCTGATTAATTTCGAGGATAGTACCATCACAAAAAAACGTTCTGACTTTGATCGTCCGCGTAGTGTTGACTTTTCTTTAGATGGCAACTATATGATTGTGGCCCAAGATCGCGGTGGAGAAAATGATGAATCTACCTTATTATTTTCGCGCGCAAGAAATTTTCTGGATAAAGAAGTCCTGACACGAAGTAAACAATGTAATGGCGCTTCGATTCATCCGGTCAATGGTGAAATGTACTTTAATAGTTATGCGAAAGGGGAGTTTTACCGTTTTGACTTGAATCAATATTTCGTAGATAAAACGACTAAATCAGAGTTTCTTTACGTTATTCAGGATCCGGAATGGGAGTACCGCGCATTAATTCATCCGAGTGGAAATTACGCTTATATTTTAGTCATCAACCAGGGCTATATTATGCGTGCCGATTACAACTGGGAGAAAAAAAGGTTTAACCAGCCTTATCTTGTTTGTGGGAAAGTAAGGGAATCGGGTTACAAAGATGGTGTTGGTTCCTCCGCTCGTGTCAATCAACCTTATCAGGGGGTGTTTGTAAAAAATCAAGCCTATGTATTAGCAGGTAAGCCAGATCAGTATGATTTCTATTTTACAGACCTCATGAATCATGCGATCCGTGTGCTTACACCGGAAGGGGCTGTAACAACATTTGCTGGTAGGGGAAGCTCAAGTCTTAACAACAACCCTTATGGTTATGTCAATGGTGACTTGAGAGAAGAGGCGAGGTTTGACCGACCGTCGGGTATCGCATACAACGAGAAAGAAGGTGCTTTTTATATTGGGGATCGCGAGAATCGACGTATCCGCAAAATAGCATTGGAAGAAATGGATGAAAATAACCAAGATTAACCTGTGATAAGATGATGAATAAAATAGTACTTACCTGTATGTTACTCTTCTGTGCCACTTTCGGTGCACTGGCACAGGATATTTTGGAAGTAACGGGTGTTATTGTTGATGCGCAAAAAACACCAATTGTTGGTGTCAGCATCTTTGTTAAGGATGCGCCGGGTTTGGGAACAACAACTGATAATAAAGGAACTTATAAGATCAAAGTGGAGCGTTACAAGACGCTCGTGTTCTCTTCAGTCGGTTATAAAAGGCAGGAAATACTTGTGAAAGATAATCGCATAATCGATGTTACACTTAAAGAATCAGAGACCAGTGTGCTCGATGAAGTTGTCGTAACGGGTACAGGCACACAAAGAACACTGACATCTACTGCTGCAACCAGTAGTGTTGATGTCGGCACTATGAAAGGAAATCCAACGTCGAGCATAAGTAATGCATTGATTGGAAATGCACCCGGAGTTTTAGGGATGATGCAGTCCGGCCAGCCGGGGAAGAATATTACCGAGTTCTGGATCCGTGGTATTTCTACCTTTGGTGGAGGAGCGTCGGCTCTTGTATTGGTTGATAACATTGAACGCGATATTAACGATATAAATATTGAAGATATTGAGACCATTAATATCCTTAAAGATGCCGCTGTAACGGCAATCTATGGTTCGAAAGGTGCAAATGGTGTCGTTTTGATCACAACCAAGCGCGGTAAAGACGGTAAAATCAATATTAATTTCAAAGATGAAAATATTTATAATACACGTACCATTACACCTGAATTTGAAGACGGTGTTACCTATGCCAATCTCCTGAATGAAGCGCGTATTACGCGGAATTTTGCTCCAATTTACCAACCTGAGGAATTGGAAATATTGCGCTTGGGACTGGATCCTGACCTTTACCCCAATGTCAACTGGAAAGATTTATTGCTCAAAGATGGAGCGATGACTTATCGTGCCAATCTGAATATGACAGGTGGTGGGGCGACAGCGCGTTATTTTCTGTCTGGAAGTTATATCGATGAAGGCGGGATGTACAAAACGGACGAAACGTTACGGAACGATTATAATACGAATGCAAATTACAAAAGGTATAATTACCGCCTGAATACAGATATCAATGTAACCAAAAGTACGGTCTTAAAAATAGGCGTTGCCGGCTCCCTTGATAAAAGGAACAGTCCGGGGTTGGGAGATAATGATTTTTGGGGTGTATTATTCGGTTATTCGCCAATCCGTACGCCAGTGATGTACTCGAATGGTTATGTTCCAGCAATCGGTACAGGAAATCAGACCAATCCTTGGGTCGTTGCTACGCAGACCGGGTATAATGAAAATTGGCAAAACAAAATACAGACAAATATCTCTATTGAGCAAAATTTTGATTTTATAACCAAAGGATTGCGATTTAGGGGAATTATTGGTTACGATACAAATAATGATAATAGTATTTCCCGTCGAAAATGGCCTGAACAATGGCGGGCTGAACGAGCAAGGGATGAGAATGGAAATTTGATCTTCACGCATATTTCCAACCCGCAGGAGTTGTATCAGGCTAGTAGTGCAAGTGGCGAAAGGCGCGAATTTTATGATATGATGTTTAACTATGACCGCAGTATAGGAAATCATAATATTGGTGCAGTTGCCCGTTTTACGCGCGATGCGCTTATTCGGACAGTTAATCTTGGCGATGATATAAAAAATGGTATAGCAAAAAGAAATCAGGCCCTAGCCGGCCGCCTAACCTATAACTGGAAATCACGTTATATCGCCGATTTTAACTTTGGATATAATGGTTCGGAAAACTTTGCTCCGGGTCGACAATATGGTTTTTTCCCGGCGGTTTCAGCAGCCTGGAATATTGGCGAAGAACCCTTTGTGAAGGAAAATATTTCCTGGATGAACATGTTTAAGATTCGGTATTCCTGGGGTAAGGTAGGTAACGATCAATTAGCCGGAGGAGCACGATTCCCTTATTTATCTACAATTAGTGAAATCGGACATTTTAACAATGAAGGTATTTGGGTTCCTGAAGGCGGTTATCAATGGGCGGATTACGGCTTCAATCGATACTATGGGGGAATGAAATACAGTCAGGTATCCTCATCAAATGTGACCTGGGAGATGGCAACCAAGAAGAATCTGGGTTTTGACCTAGCACTCTTTAAAGATAAGATCATTGCTAATTTGGATTTCTTTAATGAAAAACGTACTGGCATATATATGGCACGAAATTATCTGCCGGCGCTGGTCGGATTGGAGTCCGTACCAAGCGCGAATGTGGGAGCGGTAAAGTCAAAAGGTTTCGATGGTCGTCTATTGTATAATCAGAAATTGGGGGAAGTGAATTTAACTGCCAGAAGTAATATTATCTATAGTAAAAATGAAATTACAGAGATCGATGAGGAATACAACGTGTATGGTTATCAAAACCAAAAAGGATATCGGGTGGATCAGGCGAAAGGGCTCATAGCTTTGGGATTGTTTAAAGATTATGATGATATACGTAATAGTCCCAAACAAACATTTGGTACTTATCAGCCGGGAGACATCAAATATAAGGATGTGAATGGCGATGGTATCATAGACGACGGTGACCGTGTTGCTATAGGTGCTACGCGACGTCCTAACCTGGTTTACGGTGTGGGGGCATCAGCGAGCTGGAAAAATCTTGATATCAGTGTTCATTTCCAAGGATCTGGTAAATCGACTTTCTTTACTTATGGAAAGACTGTCTATGCTTTTAGCGAAGGGGAATGGGGACAAGTATTGAAAGGAGTAATGGGCGATAACCGTTGGATTTCATCAGATATATCTGGCGACCCATCAACAGAAGATCCCAATGCTTCTTATCCAAGATTAAGCTATGGCGCAAATCCTAATAACTTTAGGGAGTCAACATTTTGGTTGAAGAATGGTCAATATCTTCGTTTGAAAACTTTAGATATTGGGTATACGTTGCCAAAACAATTAACCAATCAGATTAAGATTAATAGCATTCGTTTGTTTTTAGTTGGTTCAAATTTGCTGACCTGGTCTAAATTCAAGCTTTGGGATCCGGAATTGGCGACTCCAAGGGGCGAAGATTATCCATTGCCTAAGTCGTTTACATTTGGTATCAATGTCAACCTTTAAATTAAAAAAGATGCAAAGAAATAAAATATGCATTGCAATGCTGCTTGTGTTGGGAGCAAGTTTTGCTTTGTCCTGTAAAAAGGATTATCTGAAGTCCGACCAATATTTTAAGGATCGGCTTAACATAGAGAAGACCTTTAAAAGTAAAGTATATTCAGAGGAATGGTTGGCGCATGTCTTTGAAGAATTCCGGGGCGAAAATGCAGATGTTGCCAGTAAGGGGAATACGCCTCATTGTTTCGCAGATGATATGTATTATGGTGACCGGGATCGGGATTACGATCCTTCAAAAAATGAATTGTCCTACAATATGTTCAAAATGGGGCAGTACACCGAAAATGATAAGCAAGGAACATGGACTCAATCTTATCGCGGAATTCGCAATGCATCAACCTTTATTCAGAATATTTATATGAATGGCGAGATGTCTGCAGCTGAGATCTCAGACTATCGGGGACAGGCGCGTTTTGCAAGAGCTTATCTTTACTGGTTGTTACTCCGGAAATACGGCCCGGTTCCTTTATTGCCTGATGAAGGGTTAGATTATACCGAGAGTTATGATGATCTGGCAATCCCGCGAAGTACCTATGAGGAATGTGCAACCTATATAAGCGATGAGCTGTTACAGGCGGCCAAAGAAATGGAAACCTTGGGGATGAAGCGTGGGCAGGACGGTTCCGCACGGCCAACTGTTGGTGCTGCATTGGCTGCACGTGCCAAAGTACTACTGTATGCGGCAAGTCCATTGGCTAATGGCAATAATTCAGGGTATGCGGCACTGTTGGTAGATAAACAGGGTAAACGATTACTTTCAGCAGACTTCAAGGAAGAGAAATGGGCCAAAGCTGCTGCTGCTGCCCGAGATGTGATCGAACTAGGGGTGTATAAACTTTATACAGCGCCTTTTCAGGAAACAGGAGGCGATGCGACAGTAAAACCACCTGAGGATCATAATTTTTCCGATAAAAACTGGCCGGAAGGATGGGCAAATATTGATCCAATGAAATCCTATGCACAGGTCTTTGACGGTACATTATCTGCCTCGGGTAATCCTGAGCTTATATTTACACGTGGTAGTAATCAGCCCAATGAGGGGATTGACCAAATGGTTATCCATCAGTTGCCACGCTCTGCAACAGGGTGGAATACACATGGGCTTACGCAGAAACTGGTCGATGCTTATTACATGAATGATGGGACTGATGTACCGGGTAAAGATAAAGAGATAGGACGTGGTAATGGCTCTAACAGAAGTATGGGATATGTTACCCAGGAGGATTATGATGCAAAAAGATATAGACCATTACGCCCTGGCGTGTCCCTGCAATATGCAAATCGTGAGCCTAGGTTTTATGCGTCCGTTTCGTATAGTGGTAGTTTTTGGACTTTGCTCAATGAAACCAAGGAAGAAAATCGCAATAAACAAATTTTTTATTATAGTGCAGATCCAAAAGGCAATGGTTTTAACTCGGCCAATGGATATTGGTTACGCACAGGATTTGGGGTTAAAAAATTTGTTCACCCAAGTGATACTTATGAGGGCGGTGTGGGATCGCGTGTCGTCCCCAAAGCAGAACCCGCGATACGTTATGCCGATATACTACTGATGTATGCCGAAGCATTAAATGAACTAAGTAGTTCTTTTACGATTCCGTCCTGGCGAGGTGGAAGTTATACGATAAACCGCGACATCGCTGAAATTAAAAAGGGTATTCAGCCTGTTCGCATTCGGGGTGGAGTTCCTGATTATTCCGCGAGTGTATACGGAAGTAAGAATGAATTACGTAAGTCTATAAAGCGTGAACGGTTTATAGAGCTTATGGGTGAGGGACAACGCTACTATGATTTGCGTCGTTGGATGGATGCTCCGGTTGAAGAAGCTTTGCCGGTTTATGGGTGTAATGTCTTGATGAATGAAAAAGAACGTGATCTTTTCTACCAACCAGTCGCGATCTGGACATTGAAAACGATCTTTGCGGATAAAATGTGGTTCTGGCCGATTAGCCATACGGAGCTTAAACGCAACAAGAATTTAACACAAAACCCTGGTTGGACTTATAACGATTAATCAACTATGCAATTTATGAAAAAGTCATCTATACAGCTTTTGTTCCTGATGGTGTTATTCGTTTGTAATGCTTGCAACGATGAATGGAAAGAGGAACAATTTGAACATTACGTTTCATTTAAAGCCCCTCTGGAAAATGAGGGTGTAGCAAATATTTATGTCCGTTATAAAGAGGGGCAAAAAACTACATTTCTACAGCCGTTGGAAGTAAGTGGATCGACCACAAATAATACGGACCTTTCAGTACGTGTTGCGGTAGATCCGGACACATTGGGCATACTGAATTATGAGCGTTTTCAGACTAGAGAGGACTTCTACTACAAACAGCTGAATAACAGTTATTTTTCAATTCCCCAGACCGTGAATATTAAGTCAGGAGAAAACACGGCATTAATGGCGATTGATTTTTCGCTTAAAGGGATTGATATGGCCGAAAAATGGGTGCTGCCACTGACTATTTTAGAGGATCCGGCGGCCAAATACAAAATAAACCCCAGGAAATACTATAAGAAAGCATTGCTGCGTGTAAATCCTTTCAATAATTATTCAGGTACTTACAGTGGGACAGCCCTAAAAGTTGTGATGGATGGGCATGAAAGTGAGACTCCGATCGTCAAGAGTCAAATAAGAAGCTACGTGGTTGATGAAAACACAATTTTCTTTTATGCAGGGAACATTGACGAAGATCGTAAAGACAGGAAAAATTATAAAGTATTTGCAACGTTTAATGAAACAGGAGGGGTTACATTTCGGGCTGAAAATCCAAATATGAAATTTGCTGTTAAAAAGGATGCAAGTTATACTGTTTCTGAACAGATGGATGCTGTACGTCCATACCTATTGCATCGTTATATTACGGTAAATAATGTGGATTATGAATTTACGGATTATACCTTGGTTTCAACGACAGCCATTAAATTTAAGGTTTCGGGCTCATTGATCTTGGAACGGCAATTGAACACGCAGATTCCTGACGAAGATCAGTCCATAGAATGGTAATTTCTACAAACCATTTGTAAGGCTATTGGTTATATCTATGATATAAAAATAGTTTTATGATTGGAATAGTAGGTGGACTAGGCCCTTATGGCGGCTTGGATATTACAAAGAAAATTATAGATGAGACGGCGGCAAGATCCGATCAGGAACACTTGCCGCTATTGTTATTCTCATGTCCAAATTTAATCCCTGACCGAACGGCGTATTTATTGGATAAATCCAAGGTTAACCCTGGTAAAGCTATCGCTGCAATTTTAAGGCAGCTTGAAATGGCCGGTGCGACCATTGCGGCGATTCCGTCCAATACGGCACACGCAGAACCTATTTTTTCTGTTGTTCAAGATGAGATGGCTCGTATGGGGAGTGCGTTGAAAATAGTGCATATCGTTCATGAAACGGTCCGGTTTGTGGACGAAAACTATCCCGATACGGCAGTAGGTATTTTGTCTACTGCTGGCGAGCAGATCTGCAGTTTATATCGGGAAGCATTTATTCGAAAAGGTTTCGTTGTTGTCGAGCCAGAAGGGGCGCAGCAAGAAAAGGTAAATAATGCAATCTATGATGCGGACTATGGCATAAAAGCACAGCCGGTACCGATCGCGAATAAAGCAAGGGAGGATTTATTGTTGGTCATCGATGACCTGAAGAAAAAGGGTGCACAGATCATTATTTTGGGTTGTGCAGAGTTGCCTTTAGCTATTCCGGAACGGGATTATAATGGTATGATTGTTATTGATCCGAATAGAATTCTTGCGCGTGCACTCGTTCATTCGCTTGCTCCAGATAAATTAAAGCCACTATAGTCCTCTCTTTTGACAAATTGTCAGATTTTGGGTTTATATTCCTGTTGGTATGGGTTTTGTCTCCTGATAGTTAGAAGCTTATGCAGTAAGGAGGACAACATGCAAAAGATTATACATCGGGAAAGTGATCGTGGCCACGTCGATTTCGGCTGGCTGAAAAGTGCGCATTCATTCAGTTTTGGACAGTATCTTGATCCCGAAAGGATGAATTTTGGTGCCCTGAGGGTATTGAATGATGATCAGGTGGAAGGTGGTCAAGGTTTTGATCGGCATGGACACGACAATATGGAAATTGTTAGCATACCACTGGAGGGGGCACTGGCACATCAGGATAGTATGGGCAATGGCCGTACGATCCAAACAGGTGATGTGCAGATTATGTCTGCAGGTACCGGGGTGCAGCACGCCGAGTTTAATAGCGATCAGAAGGATCTTGTTAAATTTCTACAAATTTGGGTAATCCCCAACGAAATAGGGTTGGAGCCCAGATACGATCAGAAATCCTACCTTCAATTAGATCGGCACAATAAATTTGCAACGATTGTTTCTCCGGATAAAATGGATCACAATGCTGTACACATACATCAGGATGCATATTTTAACTTGGCAGACATAGAGGCGGGTAAAAAGATACAATATACCGTTCATTCAGAGAAAAATGGGCTTTATCTTTTTGTTTTGGAAGGAAAGATCGCTGTAGCAAATGAAATGCTTTCAAGAAGGGACGCCATTGGTTTATACGAAACAGAAAAAATAGCGATTGAAGCTTACTATGATACATCATTACTGCTAATTGAAGTACCAATGTATTAGGTCGAAGAAAAATCATTCTTTAATAGGGAGGTCATTTGATAGATCTCCCTATTTTTCTTAAATTGGATGAAGAAGAAATAAACTCATGGATAACCTATTACAGCCCTTCCAATCGCGCGACGTCTTACTGATTATGTTATCAGTCTTAATAGGTCTGCTGATTGGGATTGAACGTGAATATCGCAATAAATCCGCAGGTCTGAGGACGTTTATATTGGTGAGTTTTGGATCTTGTCTTTTTACTATTCTTTCGTTAAAAATTGGATTGGCAAATCCAGATCGATTGGCAGCAAATATTATTACTGGTATCGGTTTTCTAGGAGCAGGTGTGATTTTCAAAGAAGACAATAAAGTAAGTGGTATAACGACCGCTACGACAATTTGGGCTGCAGCTTCTTTGGGCATGTGTGTTGGTGCCGGATATATATTTTTAGCGTTTATTGGTGTAGGGTTGGTTTTGGCGATTTTGGCATTGTTAACGTATTTACAGACCTATATTGACAATTGTCACAAAATAAAAGACTATGAACTGCAGACCTCATCTGAGGCAGATTTTGAACATACCGAGCAGTTAATCAGACGGATGGGTTTTAAGGCAGTCATTGTCAGTCAACGCTATAATAAAGAAAGTTTGAATACCATTTGGCGATTGACCGGAAATGTGACCAAACATCGGGAGTTTGTAGAAACAGTACGCCGTGATAGGCAGGTCGTGGCTTATCAATATTAACAAGCTTTAGGATAAGCTGAAATGTATTAGGAAATGATAGCTATATTATGAGTACAGTTAAAATTGAAAAAGGACAGGCTTTTTGGTTAGCGGATCCCCAGGAACATGACTTCCCCGCAGCTTACGATTATTTGGAGCTTTTATTTGTTCCGGAAGAATGTAAGGCCTTTGTTGACAAACTTAGACGAGCAACTACGATAAAAAAGAAATCCAAGGATATTTTGCGGGCTAGTGCACTTCCGCTGCTTCCTGATACCAATCGCCACGTCAAGGAAAATCTAAGAAAGATCAAGAAGAAAGAAAAGCTATCTCCAATTCTGTTGGTTCGGGCAAATGGGAAACTTATCATAGCAGATGGTTACCACCGCTTATGTGCCAGTTATTATTTTACCGAGGATCTTGATGTGCCTTGTCGTTTAGTTTAACGATTCGTCATCATCCGTTTCCTGAGCAGGGGATATTTGCTGTAATAAACTGTTTACTTCGTCCTCTGTCGCTGTTAACTTGGCTTTGCAGACTTGAATGAGGTCTGAAGCTCTCCTGATTTTTCCAGCGAGCTCATCAATATTTGTTGTGCCATTCTCAATTTCCTTTACGATTGTTTGCAACTCGTTAAAGGCATCTGTATAGGTATAATTCTGTTCCATTATGATATGCTTTCTTTAAAATTTTGTGTACCGATGGCCGGATTAAGCCTGGTCCGCATCCAAACCTTCTTTCGGAGATTTATCCGTTACAGTACTGGTAAGTTCGCCATATTCGAGTATCGTCTGTATCACATCGCCCGGTGATACCTGTGTCACCGACTGCAGTAGTTTTCCGTTAACCTTAGTAATTGAAAAACCTTGTTTCAATAACCGAATTGGATCAGAGAGCTGAATAATTCGTTCGGTATGAGCCAAAGCTGTTTTGTGCTCGTAAAACCGCAATTTTATCAAGGAGTTCAGCTCACGTTGAAATTGCTGAACAGCGGTTCTCGAGGTCTGAATTTCTCTTTTTCCGATCCATTGTATATGCGTTGCGAGCTGAGATAGTACATTGCGCTCTTCTTTAAACCGAGAATGAATAAGTTGCTGTATACTTTCCGATGCCTTATCGACCGGAATAGCAAAGTTATGAAACTTCTGAATCAGAAAATCGGCCAGCTCACTGGGCGTAATCGCGTTTTTATAGGCGACCATTTCACTAACCGTGTAATTCGTCGAATGCCCAATGCCCGTCAATACAGGGATTGGGAAGATAGCGATAGCACGTGCCAATAAGTAGTTGTTATAACTGGAAAGCCCGACCTCACCACCCCCTCCACGTATGATGGCGACGACATCGTACGTGTCGATTTTTTCAGCAATAACTGCAAGCTGATTGATAATAGAAGGTACTGACTTGTCTCCTTGTAATAATGCCGGAAAGAGCGTGCATTCTATGCGGTAACCCCAAGGGTTTTGATTAATGATTTTGTAAAAATCAGAAAGTCCCTTACTTGTTTCTACCGAAATAATCGCCAATCTTTTGGGAACCACCGGAAAGCCCAATAATTTATTGGACTCATATATGCCCTCTGCTTTCAGCTTTCGAATACTGTCCAACTTCTCCTTTTCAAGTTCACCTAAGGTAAAAGTCGGATCAATATCAACAATGCGCAAGCTTAATCCGTACATGGGGTCATAGGAAATACTTGCCTGAAATAACATTGTAATCCCTTCCCGCAAAGGTTCTTGGGCGACTTTAAGAAAATTGTTGTTGATACGATTGTAATCCGCTTTCCATAAGATAGACCGAATTTCAGCGACAATTTTACCATCCTGTTTTTCAACCAGTTCAGGATAACAGTGGCCAGAATGCGTATAATGATTGAGCTTGTTCATTTCGGCTTTGATCCAATACAAACTCTTATACCGCTCTGCAAGTGTCTTTTGGATACTGCGGCTGACTTCCAGCAGGGAAAATATTGTTTTATCTTGAATCAATTCTGGCATTAGTCAAACTTACAGAAAAAACCTACATGATGCAATCCGGGGATAGTTGAATCTGCAATGACCAAGGGAGACAGAATTTATTAACCCAGATAGTCAAGTCGGGTAACAAAATTGATTTTTTTTCTAGTGGTCATACTCCTTCGTTATTTAATTCGTATTTTTATTTGATAGAACCTAAAAAACGATAAAAGCAGAATGAAAAAACGATTTTTTGGGGCTTTATTTGCAGGTTTGTTCTGTATTAGCCCCCTGTTTGCTCAATATAAGTCGACGATCAAAAACGAAACAATACTGTTTAATAACCTCGATCAAGTGTTGCCTTTAAAGAATCTGGATCAACACCACATTGCAGTTGTCGTTCCTAACGCTGCAAAATATGCGATGTTCACAGAACAGTTGGCCCGCTATGCAAACACCAAAATCTTTGATTTTAATAAATTTGATGAGGACATCAAATATTATAACACCATTATTGTGGCTGGAAAGGAAGATGACTTAGATGCAGATTGTCTAGCACAGTTGAAGCAGGCCGTATTAAACAATAAAAAAGTTATCCTTTGTCATTTTTTTGAAAACGAAAAGAACAAAAAGAGTTTATCGGAGCACCCACAGTCTGATTTGATCGAATTACTTGCTCCTTTTTCAGAAATGGGACAGCGTCAGATGGCAATGTCTATTTTTGGTGGGATTCCTATAACCGCCGGTCATGTCAAAACCACACAGACAAGGCTGCAATATGGCGCTGCATCAAGTTCTAATCTGAACCTGACCAAATTGACGAAGAAAATTGATGCCATTGCACAAGAAGCCATCGATAAGCAAGCAACACCGGGGGCTGTTGTCATGATTGTGAAAGACGGGCAAGTACTCTTGGAGAAATCTTACGGATTTCACACATATTCCAAAGATGTTCCCACCAAAACAACTGATATTTTTGATCTCGCATCTGTGAGTAAGATTGCCGGCACCACTCCTGTCATTATGCGTCTTGCCGAGCGGAATATTATTAATTTGGATAGTACCATGGGACATTACCTATGGCAGGCAAAGTATACCAATAAAAAGGATATCAAGCTTCGTTCCGTGATGTTGCATGAAGCAGGATTTACACCTTTTATTCCCTTCTATAAATATCTGAAAGCAGGAGACGTTGTTTCAGTGCGCGATGATAACCATCAAGTAAAAATGGCAGACAATAGCTATATCCTCAACAATTATTACCGCGATGTTATGTGGCCCGAGATGCTAAAATCGCCTGTAAAACCCACTGGAAATTATGTGTATAGTGATATCAGTATGTACGTGATGAAGGAAGTTGCAGAACATCAGACCGCTGAACCTCTGCAAGATTATGTGCAGGAGAACTTTTACAGGCCATTGGGGATGACGCGCGCGGGGTACCTTCCCCGAGAGCGTTTTGCAAAGGATGAAATCGTTCCTACCGAGCAGGATACCTCCTTTCGGAAAACATTGCTAGAAGGCTATGTCCACGATCAGGGTGCGGCAATGGCTGGCGGTATTGCTGGGCATGCCGGATTATTTGCTACAGCAAACGATTTGGCAATCTACGGTCAATTGCTATTGAATAGAGGAGAGTACGGGGGGGAGCGCTACTTTAAAACCGAAACAGTAGATTTATTTACCTCCAGGCAATCGACAAGCAGCCGCCGGGGCTTAGGTTTTGACCGTTGGGATCCAAACCCAAAAAATGAATATCCATCTAAGTTAGCGAATAGCTCTGTATTTGGACATACTGGCTATACAGGAACGTGCATCTGGATTGATCCGCAGAATCAACTGATCTATATCTTCTTGTCTAATCGCGTACATCCTCAGGTGAGTACCAAGCTGTTGGACCTGAATATCAGAAGCAGGATTCAGGACGCAATTTATGAAACGATCAATGAAAGTCAAAAATGATAAAAAGCCTGCTATTACTTGGACTAACAATGACGACACTCAACAATGTTGGATATAGTCAAGACTATAAACAGATACACCAAGATTTGGTGGTCGTCGACGGACACAATGATGTGATTTATGAATCCATTTTCCAGGGGAAAAATATCGGCCAGCGAATAAGTACAGGAGCTACAGATTTACCGCGACTGCGGGAGGGAGGTGTCGATGTACAGGTGTTTGCTGTTTGGTCTGATGATGCGAAATGGAAATCCGGGGCATTTAAGCACGCCAATGACCAGATCGATGCATTGGAAAAGGTGATTGCAGAAAATGCCGATAAAATAAGCTTGGCAAAATCTTCACGTGACATTGAGGCTATATTGAAATCAGGTAAAATAGTTGCTTTAATCGGTGTGGAAGGTGGAAATATGATTGAAGGAAAAATCGATAATCTCGTGCGACTCTATACGCGTGGTGCCAGATACCTCACTTTAACCTGGAACTACAATTTGTCTTGGGCGAGTTGCGCTGCAATGGAATCAGGGCGTATGAATCCCAAGGATAAAGGGCTGACAGTAGAAGGTCGAGCAATTATTCGGAAGATGAACGCATTAGGGATGATGGTTGATCTGTCCCATGGCGGAGAGCAGACTTTCTATGACGTGCTGGCGACAACGACCAAACCGATCTTGGTTTCCCATAGCAACGCCTATGAATTATGTCCACATTTCCGCAATCTGAAAGATGCACAATTGGAGGCATTGAAAAAAAATGGCGGCGTTGTTGGTGTCAATTTTTATTCAGGTTTTTTGGATCCATCCTATGAAACAAGACTTAAGGATTTGTATGTAGGCAAATTTGGTGATAAGGGGGATACAACATTGAGTACCTGGTCCATGTATGAAAAGTTGCCAAAAGAACTTCAACGGCAAGCCGATGCTCCACTTTCGAAACTATTGGATCATATCGACTATCTGGTCAAAAAAGTAGGTATTGATCATGTGGCTGTAGGCTCGGACTTCGATGGCATAGAATCCTCACCGCAAGGTCTGGAAGATGTTTCTAAATTTCCGCTACTGACCAAAGCGCTGTTGGAGAGAGGTTATACAAAAACGGATGTTGCGAAGATCATGGGACAAAATTTTTTGCGGATCTTAAAAGAAAATGAAGAATAAACACTTCGGTTTTTTTAAGGTTTGTGAGTAAGGTTCCAGTATACACGCAGCATTGTTCACGTATTGTTAAAATAGTGATGTGGTAGCTAGTAATACGTAATATACTGTATATTGACTTAAGCCGCCATAGGAGTAGCATTATGGAAAGGCTGATCAGTCCTTGCGTAATATCCTGGGTAATATAATAGGTATGGGGCATGATATTACGCTTTTAACAGCTATAAATTTGTAATTTCGTAGCATGGCAAAATCAAAATCAGCATACTTCTGTCAAAACTGTGGCTACGAGTCTCCCAAATGGATGGGACAATGCCCTTCTTGTAAGCAATGGAATAGTTTTGTTGAGGAAGTCGTCGAAAAGACGAGCTCAAAAGTGCCCGAATGGCGCAGTTCTACCACAGGTGGAAGCACGAAAAGAGCGAATAAAGCTGCAATCATCCACGAAATTGTCTATCAGGATGAATTACGGATATTGACTCCTGATCAGGAATTTAACCGGGTTCTTGGTGGTGGTATCGTTCCGGGATCCTTGGTACTTATCGGAGGCGAACCCGGTATTGGGAAATCTACGTTGATGTTACAGCTCGCTTTATCAATCCCCCAAGTCAAGACACTTTATATATCTGGGGAAGAAAGCGAACAGCAAATTAAGATGCGGGCCGAGCGATTGTCACAATCTTCTAAAGCAAATTGTTATATCCTTACCGAGACATCGACTCAAAATATTTTCAAGCAGATTGAGACTGTACAGCCGAATGTCATTGTCATAGATTCTATACAGACTTTACATTCCGCACAAATTGAATCGGCGCCAGGGTCGGTTTCTCAGGTGCGCGAATGTACCGCAGAATTGCTGCGGTTTGCAAAGGAAACCAGTACACCAGTTTTTATTGTAGGGCATATTACCAAGGACGGATCTATTGCAGGGCCAAAGGTTTTAGAACATATGGTAGATACGGTGCTTCAATTCGAAGGGGATCGTCATCATGTATACCGAATTTTACGGGCTGTAAAAAATCGCTTTGGATCTGCTTCAGAACTCGGCATTTATGAAATGCAGGGGTCGGGGCTAAGGGAAGTGTCGAATCCTTCGGAGATTATGATTTCCCAGCGCGATGAACCTGTTAGTGGCGTTTCCATTGCGGCGATGCTCGAAGGAATGCGCCCTATGATGATTGAAGTACAGGCACTGGTGAGTAACTCGGCGTTTGGAAATGCCCAACGCTCTTCTACAGGTTACGATACGAAGCGATTAAATATGCTGTTGGCTGTTTTGGAGAAACGCTTTGGTTTTAGGTTAAGTGCACAGGATGTGTTTTTGAATATTGCCGGTGGGTTGCGTGTTGAAGATCCTGCGATCGATTTGGCTGTTGTTGTTGCAATTATTTCTTCACAACAAGATATCGCGATTCGATCCAATCTGACTTTTGCCGGTGAGGTTGGTTTATCGGGCGAGATAAGGGCCGTAAATCGCATTGAACAGCGTATACAGGAGGCCGAGAAGTTGGGCTTTGATGGTATTTTTATTTCTAAATTCAATACCAAAGGATTGGATGCTAAAAAATATGATATTGCCATTCGTCCGGTTGCCAAATTGGAAGACATCTTCAGTGCTTTGTTTGGCTAAACGAGAAAAAGGGGCAATCAATCGTTTAATATCCTAATTTACTGGGATCATCTTAAAATAGATTTTTAAAGAAAAATGGGTTTTCCAAAGAATGAAAATAAAAAGACCATGCTTTTACTAAAGCATGGTCTTTTTATGGTTCGTCTATAGTTTATTTTTTCAGGACTTCTTTCAATTTCGCGCGTAAAGCATCACCATGTAAATTCTTGGCGACGATTTTCCCATTGGGATCGATCAGTACATTCTGAGGAATAGATTTTACGCCGTATAATGTTCCGACGTCATTTTGCCAACGTTTAAGATCCGAAACATGACGCCAGTGCAATTTATCTGCATGGATGGCTTTAATCCAGGAATTGCGATCCTTGTCAAAGGATATACCCAATATTTCAAAGTTTTCACCTTTAAATTGTTGGTATGTTTTTACAAGATCTGGGCTTTCGACACGGCAATCGGGACACCAAGATGCCCAAAAATCAAGGAGAACATACTTTCCTTTAAAGTCCGAAAGCTTTACAGGGTTACCAGTAGTGTCATTTTGCTTAAACGCGGGTGCTATTTTCCCAATTTGAACCGTTTCCAACGTATTTAAGTAGTCTTGGAACTCTTTTCCTTCACTTGAATTCTTGACATTTTTACCCAAGGTATTATAGAGCGCCTGAAGCTCGGTATATACTGGGTCATAACCGCCGACTCTACGCAAGTCAACCAATGTCGATATAGAATCCGGAGCAGCCTTAACGCGTGCAATATACTCCTCTTTGGTAAGTTCTTTTTTTTGTGCAGAACCAAAGAATGGCAGAACTAAAAAAAGTAGTGTGATGTATTTTATCATGTTATTATTCTTATATATATTTACAAATATAAGAAAATCCACTAATTTAGTAGATTAATAAAATGTCAAAAAATGAACTTCAACCTAACTTCTAAACTTCCACATGTCGGCACGACGATCTTTACCAAAATGACGATGCTTGCCAATGAGCAGCAAGCCTTAAATCTGTCGCAAGGTTTTCCGGACTTTGAGACCGATCCGAAGTTGGTTCAATTGGTGTCTAAGGCAATGGAACAGGGGTATAACCAGTATGCGCCAATGATTGGGGCACAGATATTACGTGATACTATCGCCAAAAAATATCGTGAAGTTTATGACGTGTCGGTTGATGCTACAACGGAGCTTACTGTGACGTCTGGCGGCACACAAGCAATTTTTACAGCTATTGCCACAGTTGTTAGGCCACAAGATGAGGTTATTATCTTTGAACCGGCATACGATTGTTATGCGCCGACGATCGAGTTGTTCGGAGGTAAAGTTATTCCCGTGCGATTATTAGCTCCGGATTTTCAGATTGACTGGGATTACGTAGCTACGTTAATTAATTCCAAAACCCGTTTAATCATCATCAATAATCCGAATAATCCAACAGGCAAAGTACTTGGTAAAGAAGAATTGTTTAAACTTGGAGATTTGTTATCAGGTACCAACGCACTGTTGCTGAGCGATGAGGTATACGAGCATATTGTTTTCGATGGTGTTTCGCCCCAATCGGTACTGGAGATACCCACCTTGCGGGAGCGAAGTTTTGTTATTGCTTCCTTTGGAAAGTTATTGCATACAACAGGTTGGAAAATTGGTTATTGCATTGCCCCGGCGCAATTAACGCAAGAATTTAGAAAAGTACATCAGTTCAATGTGTTTAGCGTAAATACGCCCATGCAATTCGCTATCGCAGCATATCTGGAGGATATAAGCTATGTCAAAGGCCTATCGGATTTTTTTGAGCGGAAAAGGAATTTGTTGAAGGATGGATTAAAGGGATCCCGGTTTAAGATTCTTCCTTGCGAAGGAACTTATTTCCTTAATATAGATTATAGTGCTATCAGTCAGGAGAAGGAATTTGAATTTGCATGCGCGTTAACCAGGCAGCACAAAATTGCAACAATCCCACTTTCTGCGTTCTATAAAGAAGCTACAAATCAACAAGTTTTGCGGGTCTGTTTCGCTAAAAAGGATGAAACGCTATTAAAAGCCGTCGAGATTTTGAATAAGGTATAACCCTATTATTGAGCTAATAGAATAGCTAAAAGGTTTTATTTAAAATATCGCTAAGAAAGAACGACTTTATTAAAATTTTACTTCAACTTGAGGTACTAATTTTATAAATTTGTAATTCACGTTTATCAACATACCCATAAAATGGCTAGATTAAATTTATTGGAAGAAACGCGCTTCGAAAAAGTCCCTGTGAGCGTCTATCCAGATCAAAATTCAGCTTCGAAAAACGTTGCAAATCGTATTGCTGAAATTATTCGTGCAAAGCAAGAGAAAGGTGAGAAAGCTGTTCTGGGCCTTGCTACTGGTGCCACACCGGTAAAAGTCTATCAAGAATTGATTCGTTTGCATAAAGAAGAAGGTTTAAGCTTTAAGAACGTGATTACCTTCAATCTTGACGAATACTACCCGATGCAACCTGACGCTGATCAGAGCTATGTGACCTTTATGAACAAAAACCTGTTCGACCACGTAGATATTGATGCAGCCAATGTAAATATTCCAGATGGTACCTTAGCTCCTGACCAAGTAAATGCATTCTGTGAGGCTTACGAACAGAAAATTACAGCTGCTGGAGGTTTAGATATTCAATTATTAGGTATTGGCCGTACCGGCCATATCGGTTTCAATGAGCCAGGTTCTGCACCTAACTCAGGTACACGTGTCGTAACGTTGGACGATTTGACCCGTCGCGATGCTTCACGTGCTTTTGGTGGAAAAGAAAATGTACCAACAAAAGCGATTACCATGGGTGTAGGTACAATTTTTAAAGCGAGAGAGATTATTTTGATGGCTTGGACCGAGACAAAGGCTGAGATCATTAAAAAAGCAGTTGAGGGTGAAATCTCCGCAGAGATTCCTGCAACTTATCTTCAATTATCAGATAACGTTGAATTTATTCTTGATGAAGCTGCTGCTTCATTGTTGACACGTTTTGATCTTCCTTGGTTGGCTGAAGATGTTACCTGGACACCTTCTTTAATTAAAAAAGCAGTTGTTTGGTTAGCTTTAGAGATCAAAAAACCAATCCTGAAACTTACCGACGAGGATTATAATGCACACGGGATGGCCAAGTTGGTTACAGAAACCGGTCCGGCATATAATATCAACATCCGTATATTCAACGAACTCCAACATACCATCACAGGATGGCCGGGAGGTAAACCCAATGTTGACGATTCACAACGTCCTGAACGTGCAAATCCAGCGAAGAAAAATGTGATTGTATTTTCTCCACACCCAGATGATGATGTCATCTCAATGGGGGGTACATTTATTCGTCTGGCAGACCAAGGACACAATGTCCATGTTGCTTACCAAACTTGTGGTAATACAGCTGTTTGGGATGATGATGTGGTACGTTATCTGGAGTTTGCTGAAGATTTAGCAAAACAAATAGGGGCAGAGGCGGAAGCTTCTCAGATCGGTCGAATTTATGATGAGGAAAGAGCAATTTTTGCGACAAAAAAACCAAATCAGATCGATACTGAACTTGTCCGTAAAATCAAAGCATTGATCCGTAAGGGTGAGGCGATCGCAGGAGCTCGTTTGGTTGGTTTGCCCGATGAAAATATCCATTTCCAGGATCTACCCTTCTATGATAGACAGAAGTTTTCAAAAAATGTATCTTTTGAAGATGATATTCAACAAACAATGGAATTGTTGCGTCAGGTAAAACCACACCAGGTATTTGCTGCAGGTGACTTTGCTGACCCACACGGTACGCATAAAGTATGTTTCGATATCTTGTTTGAAGCATTGAGCAGATTGAGCAAAACAGATGAGTGGACCAAAGATTGTTGGTTATGGTTATACAGAGGAGCATGGCATGAATACCCAATCCACGAGATCCAAATGGCCGTTCCGTTATCTCCACAAGAAGTTTATCGCAAACGTTTAGCCATCTTCAAACACCAATCTCAAAAAGATTTACCTGTATTCCCTGGAGATGATCCACGTGAATTCTGGGTACGTGCTGAAGACCGTACAAGCGAGACCGCAGCTTTATATGACCAATTAGGTCTTGCAAATTATGAAGCTATTGAAGCGTTCGTAAGATGGAAATTTGACTAGAATAATTGTCTGACTATAAAATAACTGTCTGACGACATAAAAAAGTCCTGAACCTGAGGTGGTTCAGGACTTTTTTATTTTTAATCATTCTAAATAGGTTATTTTTTATACCTTTGCGGTGTTATTTAGAATAATTAAAAATAATTACCCAAAATTATTAACATGGACAAACACTTACTAGCTCTTGCTTCTACATTTTTAATCGGAGGTGCAGTATATGGTCAAACCTCGGGAATCGTCAAAGGTAAAGTCGTCGATACACAAAATAATCCCTTAAGTTCAGTAACCGTTTCAATCGGAGATAAAAAGGTCCGTACAGACCATAGAGGTCATTTTAGACTACATGGCATCGACCAAAATACGGTGATTAAATTCACTTATATGGGCTACCAAACAACCGTTATCGATTATGTTTTTAGCACGAAGAGCCCTGAAGTGATTATTGATCCAATCATCCTGGTGAGCAATGAGCAGGCAATTGATGAGGTAGAAGTGTTTGGTGAACGCAACAAAAAGCCAAAAGGCTTGGAAATGATTACACGTATGCCATTAAAACCTTCGGATCAAATTCAGAGTATTTCTGTCATCTCCAATAAGGTCATTCAAGATCAGGGTATTCTGACGTTGACAGACGCTGTAAGAAATATTCCGGGTGTAACTTTGTTTGGTTCTTATGGGGGTGTTAAAGAATCTTTGTCAACACGTGGTTTCAGAGGGGTTCCTGTATTAAAGAACGGTGTGCGGATGGACTCTCAATTTCAGACTGCATCTGGAGTCGTTGATATGCAAGGTGTGGAGTCTATTCAAATGATTAAAGGGTCTGCTGCGGTTACACAGGGTGTTATTACGGATATTGGTAATGCTGGTGGGGTAATTAATGTGGTCACTAAAACTCCTAATTTCACTAATTCTGGAGAGATTGGTGTCCGTGCAGGAAGCTGGGGGCAATTCCGCCCAACCTTTGATTTCCAAACGGTACTAGATAAGAAAGAGACCGTTGCTTTTCGAATGGATGGCGCTTATGAACGTAGCGATAGCTACCGCAAAAGTGTATCCTCCAACCGTGTTTATCTAAATCCATCCTTAGCTTGGAAACCAACGGATAAGACGACAATTACTTTGGAGGGTGATTATTTTAACGATAATCGCACGCCGGTTAATTCTGCAGTCAATTTAAATCCTTCGCAAGGCGTGAATGCGTTATATGTTATCCCGAACAATAAGTTTTTGGGCTTCAATTCCGATAATAATAATACAGAGATGAAGAGCTTTATGGCTCAGATCAATCATGAATTGACCGATCGCTGGAGCATCAGAGCTTCTATTGCAACATCATCTTATCAGGTTGATAACCAATCATCTTCTTCCTCATTGATTAAAGACGATGCAAAACAATATAATACATTCTCGCGCTCAATGAGCAAAAACCTGCGCGATGACAAGAATAAAACTTTTCAGTTTGACTTGATCGGAAAAGATCTTTATACGGGCAAAGTAAAACATTTGGTTCAGGCTGGGGTGGACTATCGTATTGCTGATGCGACAACAACATCTTTTGCAGGAAAATTAAGTCCACTGGAGAAAAATATTCTTTTGAAAAAAGCCGATCAAAATAGTTCTGTAATTGATATTATTGATATTCACGGCGATTGGGTAAATGATCTATCCGAGGTTGTCTATGTCGATTCATTGGGTAACCAGCGAAAAGGAAAGCAAATTGCTTATACGGCAGGAACTCCCGTACGAAGTTATTATTCTTCTATCGGATTTATGGGGCAGGATGTTATTGAATTTAATAAATACATTAAGGCTGTATTAGGTTTACGTTATTCCGAAATTACAACAAAAGATTTCACATCAAACGGTAATAAAAGGGAGTCTGCATGGAATCCAATGGCGGGGGTGATTGTTACGCCATTTGAGAATTTTAATGTATTTGGGTCTTATACAAACTCAACGAATTTAAGGAATGCTGCGAATCCGTTAACCGATGGTACAGCAGCAGGTGCTTCTAAAACCGAACAATTTGAGGGGGGAATTAAATCCGATTGGCTGAATAATCGGTTACGTTTCAATTTAACCTATTTCCATATTTATACCTCTAACTTGACCAATGCGGAGTATAAGGCCGGAACCAATGATCCTACAGGATTATACTTTAAGGCTGGGGATTTGGTACGCGATGGTATTGAGGCTGAGTTGAACGGTCGCGTATTGGAAAATTTGACTGTGATGTTGGGCTATGCCTATTTAGATGCACGATATAAAAATTCACCATCTTATATGGATGGATCGGCACCGATGAATGCGCCAAAACATACGGCAAATGCATGGATACAATATGTATTTGATCAAGGAGCTCTTCGGAACCTGAGTTTAAGTGCGGGCGTTTATTATGTTGGAGACCGACCTGTCAATGAATATAGCTTAACGCCAAATGGACATGGCGAATATTATGGTACAGAACCTTTCAATATGCCAGCTTATACCACATTAAATGCACAGGTGGGATACAAATGGCGCAAATTTGATGCGAAAGTCTTTGTGAATAATATCACCAATGAGATTGGATTGAATTCATACTTCCGAGGTGGTTTTATTAATCAGATCGATCCAAGAAATGCTGCTGTTGCATTGAGTTATAAGTTTTAAGGATACAATATCTATATAAAACAGAAGGGCTGCCCAAAGAAATTGGACAGCCCTATTTTTATTCTATTTTGCCTTTATCAGCTTAAGTGCCAGTTCAAACAGTCGATTTTTGAAGTGACTGATGTTATTTTAGGCAGCTTTTTTTTATTGTCAACGCCAATAGCGTTTATCATTTTGCGTCCCAATGAATTAATAGCTGATTACATCACCTGATCGTCCTTTGGCATCAAATACCTTAAATAAGTATTTCTTTCCAGTCTGGAATGGTATTGGACCGTTCACAAGTTTAGATTTCAAAGTTGGCGTAGTGCCGTTGTCACTGTAATAAACTTTGAAACCGGGATAATCGGTATTGATAAGGAGTTGGCTACCCTCTTTCTTGATTCCAATTTTAGGAAGTCGATAGGTATAGCCTCCATTTACCCGATCCAGTTTTCTCAATTCATCCTCACCTAATTTTTTGATAAAGGAAGTATACGATTTACGATAAGTGGCCTCGTCAAAAGAGTTTCCTTTTTCCCAGGTTTGTTCAGGTGCCCACGCGCGATCAGCAATCGCTATTAAACGTGGAAATATCATTTCTTCAAGACGTTGGTCAGTAGATACCTTTTCTGCCCATAAGGCGCCTTTGATACCGAGGAGGTTTTTCTTCCCTTCCGCTGTGAGCTGTTCTTTATTGGTGTATGCCTCAGGTCTAAGATCTTTTCCGGTGTCATCCTTGCGCAGATTGATGAAGAAATTTTCAGGAGAAAATGAATATGTTCTATTTAGATTAACGGTACCGACCCAACTGTGCCCAGGATCAGCGAAGTCACGGTCCCAAGACATATCCAGGTAGTTGTTTGCAGCGCTCGTGTAAACAACTTTATATCCTGCATTTGCCAATCGATAAGCGAGGTCTTCCTGTCCTTGGCCAGGGAGATTGTTCCAAACGTTCAAATGGATGCCGGATTTTCCTAGATCGGCATTGACAACCATGCCTTTTCCTTTATTGCGCATACCCATTTCTTCCCATCCAGACATCGTCAACCCTTTTTCTTGAACAAGGGTATTAATTTTGGTAATATACAGTGGCCATACATCGAGTACATTAGCGATATTATTTTCCTTCATAAAGGCCAATACCTTTGGCGATTTTTCCCAAACACCACTTGGCGTCTCGTCGCCTCCCAAATCGATAATTTTCAACGGAACTCCAGCTTGATCATGCATCGCTTTGATTTCATCGATCACCTTGCTCAGGAAGTGATAGGTTGAAGGTAGGGCAGGGTTCATGACATTGTCATTCCAGTTTTGTGCAGAATTGTAAACGGATTTGTCCTCTGCATCGTCCAGCAGGAATTCCTCCGCCTTTTGTTTATCGCCAAGTTTTGAGTAATGTGCAAAACGCGCGCGCATTGCTTTGATCGCTGCGCGGGCATGACCAGGAGTTTCTACCTCTGGTATGACGTCTATATGTCTTGCCTGAGCATATTTTAAAATTTCGATATAGTCAGCAACACTGTAGAATTGATGCGGCTTAGCGGTAGCGCCAGATCCATAAGCAGACTGTATTGCCTTTCCATCTTCAAAATTAGCCGAACGGTTGGCTCCGATAGCCGTTAATTCAGGTAAAGATGGGATTTCCAGTCGCCAACCTTCGTCGTCAATGAAGTGGAAATGGAACTTGTTCAATTTGTAGGAAGCCATGAGATCCAATATTCTTAAAACCTCGGCTTTGCTATGGAAATTACGGGCAGCATCAAGCATAAATCCACGGTAACCATAGCGCGGGCTATCTTCAATGTTACCGAATGGTAATGTGATCGATTTTGTGGCTTTATTCCATTGGCTGTGATTGATCAACGATTTTAACGACTGTATGGCATAAAATGCACCCGCTTTATCAGAAGCCTCTATTCGTATACCTTTAGCACCAATCGTCAAGTGATAGGATTCGGGCTTTAAGTTGTTTGTTTTGACAATTTCAATGCCGCCTTGTGGACTGGATGAAGCTACTAGCTTAACGCCTGAATAGCTGGTCAGGAAATCTGTCAGAAAGCCTCCTTCGCTAGCAAATTCATGGTCAACAAACAGTTTTGTACCCGCCGATAGGTTGAATTTCTCGTTATTATTGATGCTGATATTGCTTGGTAAAGGGATGATATGCTGTGCTACTGCACCCTCTACCAGCTTGTTTTGGTCGTATTTATAAGCAAAGTAAGCTGTTTTTTCAGCTTCCGACTGGGGAGCAATTTTAACCGCAGAATAATCCGAAATATTTGTTGCAAGCCCAGTCTTATTATTTTTTAGGTATAGACCAATTGGCCCATCCGTATAATTGACCAGTCCAGTCGTGATAAAATCGATGTGGACTGTATCTTGCGCATTTAATAAAAAGTTATTTTTCTTAAAGCTAACCTGAAAGAGATCTCCGTTTCGGTGGTCTATCGCAAAACGTTTGTCGACCTTATCGGGATCAATAGAGCGAATAAAATTAAACCAGAGGCTCCAGTCGTTGAGTTGAACAGCACTTTTCCCCTTGTTTTTTAAAATTAGGGTGGATACCGGATTTTTACGGATATTCTGTCCGTCTTTGACCTTCCAGGTGAGTTGCAGTTGATCTGCGATAGCACTCGATTTCTGGGCATAGGCTTCCTGACTTAATAAAGCCAAGCCTAGTCCGGCATAGAGTAGCGGTTTTTTGATTTTTTTAAAATTAGTCATGTTGGTTACTTTTTCAATGACTCTAAATATAGCTATTCTAGAGGGTTTTATGATCTATTTTAAAAAATATGAATAAAAAAAAGATAAAAATTTTGACACATTTATAAATATTTCTATATTTGCACACCGAAACAGAAAACGGCCCGTTCGTCTAGGGGTTAGGACGCAAGATTTTCATTCTTGAAACAGGGGTTCGATTCCCCTACGGGCTACAGATCGAAAGATTAAAACTTAAAAAAAGCTTGCAATTCATATTGCAAGCTTTTTTTGTCTTTTAGTATCTAAAAAAACCAATACTAACTTCCAGAAAAAAAAATGACAACATTTCCGGTTATAGCCTCTACTCTTTCTGCCAAACAATTAGGAGATTTTGTGAAAGATAGATATGGCCTAGACGACAAATACAATTGTACCCTATTCAGAACAGGAATGAATCACACGTATTTTCTTTCCAATACCGAAACGAAATATGTTTTGCGCGTTTATAGTCATAATTGGAGGTCAAAAATCGAAATTATTGAAGAGATTGAACTTTTGAAGTCATTGAAGAATAAAAATTTAAGTGTTTCTTTTCCAATTGAAGATAAAGACGGAGCATTCATTCAAGAAATAAATGCACCTGAAGGAATCCGATATGTTGTACTTTTTTCCTTTGCTCAAGGTGAGAAAATTCGATTTATGGACAAGGAAACTTGTTTTCGAATAGGTGTTCTAATGGCGAATATGCACAACCATACCGAAAACAAGAACATTAACCGAGTATCTTATCATAAGACGTCTCTTATAGAACTACCTTATGCGTATTTAAGACAATTCTTTTCAGACAACTTGCCAGAAATGGAATTCATTAGGGAGTTTGGAGAAAATTTTCAAAATTCAGATTTCGATAATACGAAAACCGGAATTATACATATGGATATATGGTATGATAATATGGCCATTACAGACGAAAAGGAGATTACGATTTTTGACTTTGACTTTTGTGGAAATGGATGGCAAATTTTAGATGTTGGATATTTCTGTAAACAACTGTTTTTCATAGAATCAGATAAAGCGCAGTATGAATTAAAAATGCAAAGCTTCTTGCGGGGGTACCAGAGCACTAGATTTTTATCTGAAAAAGAGCTCAGCTTAATACCAAAAGCCGGCGCTTCTATTTTTATTTTTTATCTGGGCGTACAGGCACAAAGATTTGATTGGTCCAACATATTTTTGACAGAAAACTATCTTAAAATGTTTGTTGGAAGAATTAAAGCTTGGATGGATTATTACACAAAGAACGAAATCACTGGGGCTATGTAAGAAATTACAGGTATTTTCTCCTATTGGTAATTAAAATGTAACGTATTAATTTTACCTTTAATATTCCAAATAATAAAATTTTATGAAGGCACATACGTACGAAACACAATCGACGATTACACCTGAAAAAGCATTAGATTTCCTGAAGGAGGGAAACCAGCGCTTTGTTAATAATCTGAAAGCTAACCGCGATCTACTCGAACAGGTGAACGCTACGCGTGAGGGACAATGGCCATTTGCCGTGGTGCTAAGCTGCATCGATAGCCGTACTTCAGCTGAACTTATATTTGATCAGGGATTGGGCGATATCTTCAGTATCCGGATTGCCGGAAATTTTGTCAACCAGGATATTTTAGGTTCGATGGAGTTTGGTTGCAATGTGGCCGGTTCTAAACTTGTTGTCGTTCTAGGGCATACCAAATGTGGAGCATTAAAAGGAGGATTGGATGCGGCACAGATCGAGGGCATGGGAATGGATAACCTAAATCATTTGATTAATCATTTCGACCCGATCATTAATGAGGTGATCGATCAGGGGGAAGAACGTTCTTCTAAAAATAGTGTGTTGCTTGAAAAACTAAATCAACAGAACATTAAACATGCGATCCGTGACATTCGCAGACAAAGTTCAACGCTCCGTAAACTTGAAGAAGAGGGTAAAATTAAGATTGTTGGTGCAAACTATGACGTTGAGACCGGTAGCGTAAGTTGGTTGTAAGTTGTAGAAACTGACAAGCAGGTTTTGTCGCTTATAAAAGATGAACAACCGTAGCTAACTTTAGGTAAGATTAGGTATCCCAAGATTCGCTGATCATAAGTCGAATGGGAGTGTACACTTTTTAAGAATAAAAGAAAAAGGGAGGTGCTAACTCATTTTAAAGTTAGCACCTCCCTTTTTTGGTTCTATGTATAAATGTTAGAGTTTAAAGCACGAAACATTTCCTGCGAAATCAGCCACATAAATCAAATCGCCATCCACTGTGATGTCTGAAAATATAGGCGAACCCAGGTTGAATTTTGATAGGAGTTTACCCGCTTTATTAAGGACGTAGACATAGCCGTCTGAAGCACCAAAAACTAACTTGTCTTTGACTTCAATAACTGCAGATTCAACTGTGCCGACCAGTTTATGGTTATCAGGACTACTGTATGCAGAAGAATAAACTAGCGCTTCTCCAGTGGGAAAATGCCACTTCTCTTCCAGAGTCTGTAGATCATAGGCTTTTATTCCGTTGGTGGAAGTTGGCATAACCAAAAGGTTTTCACTGATCTTTGGAGCAGTCATCACCTTAAAATCGTCGGTCTTAATGCTCTTCTTTAGGATTTCTCCCGTTTTTAGATCGATCTTAAAGATGCCATTGAGGCCGGTCGTATAGATGTAATCCTTTTGAGCTGTTACCCCGCCACTTCTAAAACGTAAACCATCTTCCTGACGTTTCCAGAGCAGTTTTCCGGTATGGATATCATAAGCACAGAGTGCATTCCAGTTGTATCCAGCTAAAAGAACTTGACCGACAACCGATAGCTCTGCTGGAGTAGCCTCTCCGCCTGACGGTTCTACACCTTCCCATAACGGTTTTCCTGTATGAATATCAATCGCAGACATTCGTTTTCCTAATCCAGTATAATAGATCCCGTTGTCAAGCGCAGCGCCAGAAACAAAGGTCGGGAGGTTTGGAGCCGAAGGTTTCTTTGTCCACAGGATTTTACCTGTATTTGCATCTATCGCATAGACATTGGTTTCAACATCGGTGGCCAACAATATACCATCACTGAAACGTAATTTATGCTTAATGGAATTTATCGTTGGCAGAGACCATAATACTTTTCCACTCCGTCTATCCAGGGCTTTGATTGCATGATTGGTTCCTATGCCATCATCCATTGTGGCTATAAAAAGTTTATCGCCAACTACCAGAGGGCTTGTTTTCCAGATATTTCCATTGACTGAAGTGGACCACTGTAGTTTGATCTTATCATGTTCTGCTGGCGCGAGGCTAAACGTTTCTTTCTTTAAGGTCTGTTCGCCATTCTCGTAGCGAATCGTGATAAGTGCATCGTATTGTCCTTTGTGATTTTGTTTTTGGAAAGGAACATTTGCTTGCCATGTCCAATCTTTGGAGGCTTTCAGCGAAATCGAGCTTATGCGATTTCCGGTCTCATGTGCGTATACCGTGAGGTCTACGCCTTGTATTTGTCGCTCACTATCGTAGGCGTTGACCAGTATAGGCAGCGTTTGGTCAGCATTTAACGACTGATTGCCCACGGGCCGTACCAACTGGACGTGATCACGTAGGTTTGTGTAGATCGGCTTGATATTCTTGATACCTTGTTTGTCAATATCGACGACAACAAACTGTGCGGCAGAATTATCAATACCACCTTTGTTAGGGGCATTGGAACAAACCACATAGACACCATTTTGTTTGAAGACGAAATTGTTGTGCCAGTGTCCATAGAACCAAGCCTTAAGGTTATATTGCTTTAAATCGATCTGTTCTTTTTCTCCTTTAAGGACAAAGTCAGGCCCTACAAAGTAGTCATGGTTAATAAAGATCACACAAAGTGAGCCGGCCCGGCATCGAACGAGTAATAAGTAGGTCCAAATAGATCTTCAAATAGCTTGTCGCCATATTCACCTTTGACAAGATCATGATTGCCGACGGTATAATAGGTCGGTCTGCCCATGAGTTTACTGTTGACCTGCTTGGCATGAAAAAGCATACCCGGTTCGTAGCAGATGTCTCCGGTATGCATGATCAAACTTGCACGCTGTTGTTTAGCGTAATTTCTGACATTATCAATCCAAGGTCCATACAACGGCGTTTCTGTATCCGTAATTTGGATAAAGCGTAGAAAATCGTTTTGTTGAACCGCATCTTTGACTAAAGCGAAGTCTAGATTTTTGGCATCCGCGCGCAATGGAATATAATGTGTTTTCGTCACCTTGTAACCACTGGGTACAGTGACAGACAAAAAGCGGGCATTGGGGTTATAAGGTAGTGTGTATTAAGTTAGTATTAAAAACAAAAAATATGATAATGTTTTTTTAATCAACGATTGCATTGGATTTTTAATATAAAAAAAACGGCGGTTTTCCTGTTACATATCATAGAAAGTAACAGGAAAACCGCCGCGTGGTCTTATCATTTTAACCCCTTGTCAACCAACCTCTGCGTCCAGCTGTTGCAATGGCATAAGGTGTAATCCAAAATAAACTGAAGGCATAAAATATACTGTAACTATAAGCCCAGAAAGCTTCTTTGGCGTCGGAGTTTTTCGAAGCAAAGAAATAGGCCTGAATGCTGGAAAATATTAAGATACCGACCAACGTTGAGCTTAAGAACATCAATGGATAATGAAATACTGTCCATAGCATCAATAACATCATTGGGTAAGACAATAATACTTTTTTCCATTGCATAAGCAATAAGATACGGGCTCCCCATTTAGGTCCTTGACGGAAATTCTTAAACGCAAATTTACTCATTGCGATATTTTCGCGCACGTTGCTCCGTTCCCAACGGATAAACATCTTGTACAGATTTTTGTAACGTACAGGAGTGTCGGTATAAACGTATGCATTGGATTGAAATAACACATGATAACCTTGTTTTAGGATCATATTTGTCATCGCGCGATCTTCACCGATATCAGACGGTTGCCCCATAAAAGTCTGGTTGATCCAATCCTCCAAACAGTTCATGACAGCCTCTTTGCGATAGCCTGACAAAGCTCCTGGTGTACACATGACCGTGCCCAACATACTTTGCGCAGAACGTACAAACTCAAAGCTGAATACGAAGCTAACATTCAACATACGGGGTATAATCGCTTTTTTAGTATTCAAAACACGCACGTTACCCGCAACTGCTCCACATTCCTTGTTTGTTACAAAAGGACTCGCCATATTACGTATGGTATCCTTCCGTACAATAGAATCACTATCAACCGTAATAAAGATTTCTCCCGTACCTAATTTAAATCCACGGTACAAAGCATGTCTCTTACCCATATTCTTGGGCTGCTGATAAATTTCAACACGATCGCCCAATTCCATTTTGGCACGTTGTATCCAGGCAAAGGTATTGTCCTTACTACCGTCGTCAATAGCAATGATCTGAAGTTTCTTCTCCGGATAATCGCTGCTAGCCAAACTATGTAAGGTATCATAGACTAACTGTCCTTCGTTATATGCCGGAACAATAATCGTACAAGTAGGTAACTCATCGTCCGATACAGAAGCAATGGGCTTATATTTACGGTGAAGTACAATTAAAAAAATCAAAAAACTGATGGCAATAGCCGCTAAAAGTATCCCGAAAACAATCAAAAATGTTCCGCCAATACTGTCCAAACGTTGGAAACGTAACGCATCAAAATCAGGTTGAAGCATGTATACGCCAAAAACAGACGCAAATAGTATAAAAAAAGTCGCTCCAAAAATACCATATTCTCTTGGACCAAAGTTGCTTTCCTCGTTTTTGCTCACTGTATGATCAGATCGCTTTTCTCCTGCATTTACATCGTATACCGCAGGCTGCCATTGTTTGGTCATCTGCTTGGATACGATCGAGTTTTCTTTCATGTAATTCATAACCGTTCTATTTTAGATACACATTCGTTCATTCTATATTTAATCGATACCGCAATCGGTATCATTTGTAATGAAAATATTACGATTGCATAAACGCAAAACACATGCCTTTATTTTGTGCCAAAAATGACCCCACTGTTTAAATTGTAACGTTCTTGATACAAAATAATACTGAGTAAGTCATTCTTTTTCAGTGTTTTAATTTTATTTTGCAATAAAAATCGATTAAAATATAATAACGATATGGGCAGTAGACTTTTAAGGTTTTTTAACATTTGCCTGTTGAATGTTAAGAGAAATTGACAATTTTTGTGACAAACTGTGTAGGAAAGGGGGCAATCGGTCAGGTGAAGAATTCGGCTGAAACCAAATAAAAAAATGCAAGGGATGGAGAAAAAAAAAGACGCTCCCAAAAGAGAGCGTCTACACTATGATTGAGTTTCTAAATCGTCTTTATCCGCCAAATTCCATCAGATAATTTTTTAGAAAATCATTCAGATCACCGTCCAGGACAGCTTGTGTATTGGATGTTTCGTAATTGGTCCGTAAATCTTTAATTAACTTGTAAGGATGTAGGACATAATTTCGAATTTGGGATCCCCATTCTATTTTCTTTTTGTTTCCTTCAATAGCAGCGGTAGCTTCCTGGCGTTTACGCATTTCAATCTCATATAACTGCGATTTCAATAAGCGCATCGCATTTTCTTTATTTTGTAATTGCGATCTGGATTCCTGATTTTTAATAATAATGCCAGTAGGTTTGTGATGTAATCGAACAGCTGTTTCCACCTTATTTACGTTCTGGCCACCTGCACCACCTGATCGGAAAGTATCCCACTCGATTTCGGAATCCTTCACATCAATCTCAATATTATCATCAATCAAGGGATAGACATAAACAGACGCGAAGGAGGTATGGCGTTTTGCATTGGAATCAAACGGAGAAATCCGAACGAGCCTGTGTACACCGTTTTCTCCCTTAAGGTAGCCATAAGCAAAATCGCCTGATATCTGTAAAGTTACACTCTTAATGCCTGCAACATCACCTTCCTGCGAATCTTGTTCGGTCACTTTATACCCATTTTTTTCGCCCCACATAATATACATACGCATCAGCATGGCAGCCCAGTCACAACTTTCAGTCCCGCCGGCACCAGCTGTAATCTGTAAAATTGCATCCAGCTGATCTTCTTCGGCGCTAAGCATGTTTTTGAATTCGAGCTCCTCGACTTTCTCTAGAGCTAGTTTATATTGGTCGTCCACTTCCTTTTCATTTGCGTCGCCAGATTGGAAGAATTCATACATGACATAGGCGTCTTCAACCGCCGCTGCAACTTCGTCGAAGTGGTCTGTCCATACCTTTTGGTTTTTTATGGCCAAGAGTATTTTCTCTGCAGCTTTGGAATCATCCCAAAAGCTCGCTTCAAGCGTAATAGCTTGATCTCTTTCTATTTCTTCTTTGCGTGCATCGATGTCAAAGATGCCTCCTCAGGGAAGTAACACGATCCCTCAAGTCTTGAATTTGTTCTTTTGTCATAGCTGCTAAAGTAGAAATTTTAATTAACAAATTCGTGCTTCTATCGAATAACTTCGCACCCAATATAGATTGCCCAATAGGGATAATTTGACCTTTTTTTTTTAGTTTTGGTATTGTCAACGGAATAAACCTTCATTTAAGGATCTACACGATGTGTAACAATGAAATACTGAAGGCTCTTATTGATGTTTAAAACAAATAATTTCAGTAAAAACAGTATGTTCCCAAAAATTAATTTTACAAAGACTGAGGCCTATAAGAATCTAGCGCAGCATTTTGGTTCTTTTTCAGGCCTATCTAACAATAGCGAAAAAAATGATCTACGCGCACTTTTTGCCGCAGATCCCGCACGTTTTGAGAAGTTTTCGATCGCTTTCGAAGATATACTTTTGGATTACTCCAAAAATCGGATTACTGCAGAAACAAAGGCGCTCTTGGTCCAGCTGGCGAAAGAATGTGGCCTCGAAGAAGCGATGGCAGCGATGTTCTCGGGCGAGCGCATCAACGTAACCGAAAACAGACCGGTGTTACACACCGCTTTGCGAAATCAATCCGATCAGCCCGTTTATGTGGACGGAAAGGATGTCATGCCCGACGTTAAACGCGTGCTGGCACAAATGAAAGCCTTCACGGAAAAGATTATATCTGGTGAGTGGAAAGGATATACGGGTAAAGAAATTACAGATGTGGTGAATATCGGTATCGGTGGTTCAGACCTCGGTCCTGTGATGGTAACTGAAGCATTAAAAGCGTATAAAACGCGCTTAAATGTACATTTTGTCTCCAACGTAGACGGTACACACATTGCTGAAACATTGAAAGCTGTGGATCCTGAAACAACCTTGTTTCTGATTGCCTCAAAAACTTTCACAACGCAGGAAACGATGGCCAATGCGCATACAGCTAAAGACTGGTTTTTGGCGAGTGGAGCCCTTCAGGAGGATGTCGCTAAGCATTTTGCAGCATTGAGCACGAATACAGAGGCAGTACGTGCCTTTGGCATAGATACTCAAAATATGTTTGAGTTTTGGGACTGGGTAGGCGGACGTTATTCCCTGTGGTCTGCTATAGGTCTTTCCATTAGCTTGGCAATAGGCTTTGATAATTTCGAGGAACTTTTGAAAGGTGCCTACGATGCGGACGTTCATTTTAAGGAAACTTCCTTCGAATCCAATATTCCCGTGATATTGGCTTTGCTTGGTGTATGGTACAATAATTTTTTCCAGGCCGAGAGCCATGCAATTCTCCCTTACGATCAATACCTTCACCGTTTTGCTGCATATTTCCAGCAAGGGGATATGGAGAGTAATGGAAAATATGTTGACCGTAATGGCCAACAGGTGGACTATCAGACCGGACCGATTATATGGGGTGAACCTGGTACGAATGGGCAGCATGCCTTCTATCAGTTGATTCACCAGGGAACCAAATTGATTCCTTGTGATTTCATTGCGCCTGCCAATAGTCTGAATCCGATCGGAAACCACCATCAATTGCTATTGTCCAACTTTTTTGCACAGACTGAGGCTTTGATGAATGGCAAAACGGAGGAAGAAGTAGTTGCCGAATTCAAGAAAGCAGGCAAATCGGATCAAGAAATAGAAGCGCTTAAAGCCTACAAAGTCTTTGAAGGTAATCGCCCGACGAATTCCATCCTGTTCAAAATAATGACACCACGTACTTTAGGACGACTTATCGCATTTTATGAGCATAAGATTTTTGTGCAGGGTGTGATCTGGAATATTTATAGTTTTGATCAATGGGGGGTGGAGCTGGGTAAACAATTGGCCAATCAAATCCTTCCGGAATTAAGTGACGCCAATACGGTTACGAGTCATGACTCTTCTACCAATGGATTGATCAATGCCTATAAAGCTTGGCGGGATTAAATTTCTAACTAGGATCTAAAAGAGATTCTTGATACAACAGGACTGCCCTCAGAAAGTATCTAACTTTTTGGGGGCAGTGCTTTTTTGGGGCATAACATGATCGCTCGGTTTTTAAACTTTTTTATGCTGGATCCGAATGGCATTTAAAATCGCCAGAAGAGCTACCCCCACATCAGCAATGACTGCTTCCCATAGTGTTGCAATACCTCCGGCGCCCAGGATCAACACAATGATTTTTATTCCCATCGCCAGGATGACGTTCTGCCAGACAATGCTTCGGGTTATTTTACCGATTTTTATAGCAGAAAGGATCTTGTGGGGCTCATCGTTTTGGATCACAACATCAGCAGTTTCAATGGTTGCATCAGCTCCCAGTCCACCCATAGCAATACCTACATGTGCTAAGGCAACTACAGGGGCATCGTTTACGCCATCGCCGGCAAAGGCAACGCGGCGTCCTTGGTCAATCAGCTGCTGTACATGGCTTACTTTATCCTCAGGAAGAAGATCGCCATAGGCTTTGTCGAGTCCAAGTCCTTTGGCGACTTCATCCACCACCGCTGTTTTATCTCCAGATAACATGACTGTATACAAACCTTGAGCATGCATGGCTTGGATCACAGTCCTGGCATCTGGTTTAATTCGATCCGCAACAGTAATATAACCCGCATATTGACCTTCGATGGCAAGTAATACTATGGAGTAGGCCATTTGCCTTAGATCTGCCGGATAGCCAATATCGAATTTGTCCAGTAATTTACTGTTGCCCGCGAGTGTGGGCTTTCCGTTAACAGTGGCGAAAAGTCCGTGGCCTGCTATTTCCTGGATTTTCTCAGCTTGCAATGCGGCACTGCCGGGATGATAACTGGCGATCGCTTTCGCAATGGGGTGTGTTGAATGTGCCTCAATGGCTTTCGCATAGTTCAGTAATTCCTCTGGATCTCCATTGACGGCAAAAACTTCCGTTACCTCAAAGACACCGGCTGTAAGCGTGCCCGTTTTATCCATAACAACGGTATCGACCGTGGTAATGGCATCGAGGAAGTTCCCGCCCTTAAATAATATGCCATTTCGGGACGCTAAGCCTATACCACCAAAATAACCCAGGGGAATAGAAACGACCAGGGCGCAGGGACAGCTGATCACCAGGAAGACTAAACTCCGGTAGAACCATTCCTTAAAACTATAGTCATGAACAAAAAATAGGGGTACAATAAGAACTAAAAGCGCAAGGCCGAAAATAATAGGAACATATATCTTAGCAAATCTGGCGATAAACAATTGTGTTTTGGATTTTCGTGCCGTGGCGTCCTGAACCATTTCGAGAATTTTGCTCAACTTGCTGTCTTCAAATACGCTGGATACCTCGATTTCAACAACTGTTTCCAAGTTGATCATACCTGCAAAAACAGCATCACCAGAATATTTTGTATCGGGTTTACTCTCCCCAGTCAAAGCAGCAGTGTTAAATGCCGCTTTCTCAGTTTTAAGTTTGCCGTCCAAAGCCACTTTTTCTCCAGCTTTTACAAGGATAGTTTCGCCAATTGTGACAGTTTTTGGATTTACCTGATCTTGTTGCCCATTGCGTATGACCGTTACTGTGTCAGGGCGGATATCCAATAGCGATTTGATTGATTTCTTGGCATTGTCGACGGCAGTATCCTGAAACCATTCTCCGATTTGATAGAACACCATCACTGCGACACCCTCTTCAAATTCTCCAATGGCGAAAGCACCCAAGGTCGCTACCGTCATCAAAAAGAACTCATTGAAAATATCGCCACGGCTTGCCTTACGGAATGCCATTTGAATAACGGGGATACCGGCGAGAAGATAGGCGATGCTATTTACGGTCAAGTTGATGCCAAAGGGAAGGCTGATCTTAAAAGCATATTTCAATAGGAGCAACGTAAGTAGGATGAATAGAGCTATAATGAGCTTACTTTGAGCGATCCACCAAGGGCGATTCTTTGTCGAATGACAGTGCTCCTGTGTGTCATGGCTATGCTCGTGGTTGTGTTCACACATATATCAGCGGTTCTTTTAAAGAATTAAATTTAGCGAATTCTGCTGTGAAAAGCGAGGAAAATGAGGAGAAAATCACCCATAAGGACGATTATTTTAAAGGAATTGGAACAGTAAACAATCTATTTTTCAAACGACAGATGATGTCAACAGGGGAAGATGATGCCAGCAAGGAAGGGGACAATCGCTGAGCAATGAAAAGGCGTCCACATGTATTGATGTGGACGCCCGCTGCTATTTTATGAATGTATTTCTAATCTTTTGAAGTACTGCCAATGATCATTTCCAATATGGCGACAACAATAGCAAACAGCGCTGCAGTCCAGAATCCATCGACATCAAATTTCGAACCGAGGAGCGAATCAGACAACAAGACCATCAATACGGTAATAATAAAGGAAACCAGGCCGAGGGTAAGCCAATTCAACGGGAACGTAAATAACCTTAAAATCGATCCCACAGTCGCATTGACAAATCCAATGACGAGTCCTGTAACGATAGCCCAACCGAATCCAGCAACATGAGCGCCGGGGACAATCCAGCACGCAACAGCGACGACCACACCAGTAAGTAAAAGACTAATAATAAATTTCATAATATGTGCTAATTTATAAAGAGTAAATAAAGTAATAATATAATAACTATCGTGCAAACCCGATGCCAAACTTTGTTTAGATTTTGAATTTAAGTCTTTTGGAAAAATGGGCTTGGAGCAGCCTTCAATGTGAATTATTAGGGGCTGTCTGATCGGGAAGGACCAGTATTTTGAAATAAAATATATGCAAGCATAGTAAATATTTTGTATATTTATTCAGAAGTTATGTTGCTCTTGTCGTTTGGTTGTCAGTCATTATGCTTGTTAAGTAGGGCGACTGCTGCTGTCGGAAAAGTGTTGCCAAAAGGTGCTTGCTGAGGCGTTTGAACGAACGGTCAGATCGACAGTAACGTGAAAAATGGAAAGAATTAAGTTCATAAAATAATAGACCCATGAAGAAAATTATGATGTCATTCATAATGCTGCTGACTACAGTAGCATTATTTGCGCAAACAGATCCCATCATCGGAAAGTGGGAAAACCCAAGCGGTGAAGGTCGTGTTGAAATTTACAAAAAAGGAGATAAGTTTTTTGGCAAACTCTATTGGCTGAAATTTCCAAATAACGAAGCCGGTCAGCCCAAGAAAGATATAAAGAATCCAGATAAAGCGCTCCAAAGCAGAAATGTACAAGGACTCGAAATCCTGACTAATTTTGATAAAGATGGCAATACCTATGCTGATGGAAAGATCTATGATCCGAAGTCGGGCAAAACGTATAGCTGTAAGATGACCTTAAAAGGGGATAAACTCGACATAAGAGGCTACGTCGGTGTGAGCTTGCTTGGACGCACCGAGACCTGGAAAAGAATCAATTAAGAAGGAAAATGACCGCAAAATTAGCATAGTCCGCTTGCATGGATCGGTCTGGTTCCACCAAAAAGGCAATTTATTTCTACGAAGTAAATTGCCTTTTTGGTTTTGTGCTGGAATTACAGTATTTTCATCCCTACAAATTATAAATACCAGCTCTATGGCCGTAAAAATGTCTTATGTTGAAAATGTCAAGCTTGCGCTACAGTCCATTGTAGGGAATAAGCTGCGGACATTTTTAACAGCACTGATCATTGCCATAGGGATGATGGCATTAATAGGGGTGTTGACCTCCATCGATGCCATGAAAAACTCACTGACAGATTCCTTTTCATCGATGGGATCAAACTCCTTCAACATCCGCAACAGGGGGTTGAATGTTCGGATCGGCAATGAAGGCACCCGCTCAAAAGTCTTTGCTAATATCACCTATGCACAATCTGCAAGATTCAGACAGGATTTTCACTTTAATGCACTGACATCAATTAGTGCCAATGTGAGCTGGAATACAACCGCAAAATTTCAATCCAAAAAGACAAACCCCAATATCGGCCTGATCGGAACCGATGAAAATTATCTGCAGACATCAGGGTATGTTGTCAGTGAAGGCCGTAATTTTTCTACGCGAGAGGTAGAAACAGGTAGTGGCGTGATCATCATCGGTAGTGAAGTGAGTAAAATGCTTTTCAACGAAATTATTGATCCAATAGGACAGTTTATTACTGTTAACAATATCCGCTATTTGGTGATAGGAGTCTTAAAAAGTAAAGGTTCTTCTGCGGGTATGGGTGGAGATAGAGCCTGCTTTATTCCGCTGGTCAAGGCCCGGGCTGTGATGCAGGGTACAGAGCCCTCTTATGTAATAACCGTATCGTCGAATGATCCAATGCGATTGGAGGCAGCAATCGGAGAAGCGACAATCGTATTTCGAAATATTCGCGGACTGTCATCACGGCAGTCAAATGATTTTGAAATCACCAAATCAGATGCGGTTGCCCAGATGCTGATGCAAAATATGGCTATGGTTACTTTGGGAGCAGTCGTGATCGCTTTTATAACCCTTGTGGGAGCCTCAATCGGATTGATGAATATTATGCTGGTTTCTGTTACCGAACGTACCCGAGAGATCGGTATACGCAAAGCAATCGGTGCAACGCCGAGTGTTATACGTAAGCAATTTCTGATGGAAGCAATTGTGATCTGTATGATGGGGGGGATCGCAGGGATATTTATTGGTATCCTGATTGGTAATATTCTGGCGCTACAGCTCGGGACATCGTTTATTATACCTTGGGGGGCAATTATACTTGGTTTTGCCGTCTGTGGACTGGTCGGAATGCTGTCAGGTTATTACCCGGCCTCAAAAGCATCTAAACTGGATCCGGTCGATGCGCTTCGTTACGAGTAGTTCCTATTGGCGCATCTCGCTATATCGCTCCATCTTTACGAAATTTTTGTGGATAAAGTCTTTTGTTAGGCTATGGCTTGAGTCCGTTGGCTTTCGCTCCGATCTGTTATTAAAATTCCGGCACTTTTCATTTAAAATGCGAGAGCCCAAAGTTTAGATAAGGTTATACCAACTTCGGACTGCAGGCACAATGAGTCCACCTTGAGTCCACGTTGAGTCCACCTTTTTCATGTGGATTTACTATTGAGGCACCGCGCAAGCACCCTGCTTGCAGGGCGAAGATGTCTAGGGCTTATCGCCCAGTTGGTCGCTATCAAAGCAAGAGGAAAAATAGATCGATTGAAAAAAGGAATTTTATGCAATCGGTTTAATGTTACCAAATCATTGATTTGGGGTGAATTCTCCGTGAATAGCCCTTTTCTCGAAAGGTAAAGCAACTTATTCCAATGAAAAAACTGTAATATTGTATAAAAAAATAAAATCGAATTATGTACAATACATTACAACCAGTTTTAGAAAAGGAATTGGAAGCAATCAAAGAAGCGGGATTGTATAAACAAGAGCGGGTGATCGTTACTCCACAAGGAGCAGACATCAAAGTAAGCACAGGACAGGAAGTTGTCAATTTTTGTGCGAACAATTATTTGGGACTTTCTTCACATCCAAAAGTAATCGAAGCTGCTAAGAAAGCGATTGATACACACGGTTATGGAATGTCTTCCGTACGTTTCATCTGCGGTACCCAAGATGTGCATAAAGAATTAGAAGCAAAAATATCTACGTTCCTCGGAACAGAAGATACTATTTTATATGCGGCAGCATTCGACGCGAATGGAGGGGTGTTTGAGCCTTTATTTGGTGCCGAAGATGCCATCATTTCCGACGAATTAAATCATGCTTCTATCATAGATGGCGTTCGTTTATGTAAAGCACAACGTTTCCGTTATAAAAATGCGGATATGGCTGATCTGGAAGCGCAATTACAGGCCGCATCCGGTGCTCGGCATAAAATCATTGTTACAGATGGAGCGTTTTCGATGGATGGATCTGTAGCTCCATTGGACCAGATCTGTGATCTAGCCGATAAATACCAGGCGTTAGTGATGATCGATGAGTCGCATTGTACAGGATTTATCGGTGCAACTGGACGTGGTACACACGAGCTTTTCAATGTAATTGATCGTGTAGATATTATTACAGGTACCTTGGGTAAGGCGCTAGGTGGTGCTTCCGGTGGTTTTACTTCTGGTAAAAAAGAAATCATCGATTTGTTACGTCAGCGTTCTCGGCCCTATTTATTTTCAAATACCTTAGCACCCGCAATTGCAGGCGCTTCTGTTGCGGTCTTGGATATGCTGAGCGAGACAACAGCATTGCGTGATAAACTGGAATCCAATACGATCTACTTCCGTGAAAAAATGACAGCTGCTGGATTTGATATCAAACCCGGTTTCCATCCAATCGTGCCTGTGATGCTGTATGACGCGAAATTAGCGCAGGAGTTCGCAGCCAAGATGTTGGACGAGGGAATTTATGTGATCGGTTTTTACTATCCTGTTGTACCTCAGGGAAAAGCCCGTATCCGTGTGCAGATTTCGGCAGGACATGAAGTTGCTCACCTGGATAAAGCAATCGCCGCCTTTACCAAAGTAGGTAAAGAATTAGGTGTAATTAAATAAAATACACATAGTTATAAATTTTATGGTGCAAAATGTTTATCTTTGCACCCTAAAATTTTATAAAAATATTCTTGCTCAATGCAAAACATTAGAAACATTGCGATCATCGCTCACGTCGACCACGGTAAAACTACGCTTGTAGACAAAATTTTATATTTTACCAATCAATTCAGAGAAAATGAAAATGCTGGTGAATTAATCCTAGACAATAATGATTTAGAGCGTGAACGCGGGATCACTATTGTATCTAAGAACGTATCAGTAACATATAAAGGTGTTAAAATCAACATCATCGATACACCCGGTCACGCCGATTTCGGTGGTGAGGTTGAACGTGTATTGAAGATGGCCGATGGTGTAGTACTATTGGTCGATGCTTTTGAAGGCCCAATGCCTCAAACACGTTTCGTTACAGGTAAAGCTTTAGGTTTAGGTATCAAACCTATTGTTGTTGTCAATAAAGTCGATAAAGAAAACTGTCGTCCTGAGGAAGTTTACGAACATGTTTTTGACTTATTCTTCAACTTGGGCGCTACTGAAGAGCAATTGGATTTCCCAGTATTGTACGGTTCTTCAAAACAAGGTTGGATGTCTACCGATTGGAAAAATCGTACTGAAGACTTCACTGACTTATTGGAAGCTATCATCAAATATATCCCTGCACCACAAGTATCTGAAGGTACTTTGCAAATGCAGGTAACATCGTTGGATTACTCAACTTTCGTAGGACGTATCGCTATCGGTCGTGTTGCCCGCGGTACAATCAAAGAAAACCAACCGGTTTCTTTGGTAAAACGCGACGGAAAAGTTGTGAAATCAAGAGTTAAAGAGCTACAGGTATTTGAAGGCCTTGGTCGTATCAAAGTATCTGAAGTACATGCAGGTGATATCTGTGCTGTAGTAGGTATCGAAGGTTTCGATATCGGTGATACAATCGCAGATTTCGAAAATCCAGAGCAATTGGAAGTTATCAGCATTGATGAACCAACAATGAACATGTTGTTCACGATCAATAACTCTCCTTTCTTCGGTAAAGAAGGTAAATTGGTAACATCACGTAACATTTACGATCGTTTGCAAAAAGAGTTGGAGAAAAACTTGGCACTACGTGTAGTTCCTACAGAATCTCCAGATGCTTGGTTGGTATACGGACGTGGTATCCTTCACTTGTCCGTATTGATCGAAACAATGCGTCGTGAGGGTTATGAATTGCAAGTAGGCCAGCCACAAGTTATCATCAAAGAAATCGATGGTCAAAAATGTGAACCTATCGAAGAACTTGTTGTTGATGTACCTTCTGATGTCTCAGGAAAAGTAATTGAGTTGGTTACGCAACGTAAAGGTGAGTTGTTGATTATGGAAGCTAGAGGAGATATGCAACATCTTGAGTTCTCTATTCCTTCTCGTGGTATCATCGGTTTACGTAACAACGTGTTGACAGCAACAGCGGGTGAAGCTGTTATGGCGCATCGTTTGAAAGGTTACGAACCTTGGAAAGGTACAATTCCTGGTCGTTTGGCAGGTGTATTGATCTCTTTGGATACAGGTTCAACAACTGCGTACTCCATTGATAAATTACAAGACCGTGGTCGTTTCTTCGTAGATCCAGGTGTGGATGTATACGAAGGACAAATTTTAGGTGAGCACATCCGTGATAATGATTTAACGATCAACGTTACTAAAGGAAAACAGTTGACAAATATGCGTGCTTCTGGTTCTGATGATAACACACGTATTGCACCGGCAATCAAATTCTCATTGGAAGAATGTATGGAGTATATTCAAGCTGACGAGTATATTGAGGTTACACCACAATCAATGCGTCTACGTAAAATCTATTTGACGGAAAACGAGCGTAAAGTTAACGCGAAGAAATTTCAATAGTCAATAGCGAAACGCGATATAAAAAAAAGCCCTCGAACATTGTTCGAGGGCTTTTTTATTGCCTAGCTATTTGATGCGCCAAATAGCTTAGCAGTTTATTTTTTTGTTCTTACCTCTGCTGCACGGTAGGTGTCACCGTCAGTTGTATAGATTTTGAATTGCACATCGTAAGCTTCAGGTACATAAATCACAATCGGCATTCTGCCATTGTAACGTACAGTCTCCGGTTGAGCTGAAACAAAAAGGTTTCTTTTTTCTTTGTTTGGGCAAGCCATCATGGTGCTGGCGACATTGCCATTTGTTTTGAATACATAATAGTCATAACCCCAGCCTTGAAGATCCTTCTTCTCTAAAGTGCCCGATAAATTAAAGGTATTACATCCGTCTACTTCCATCCATTTTCCTACCGAAAACTCTATTTTTTTGTTTTTGTCACTTTCTGAATAGGGAACTTCAATCACCATTTTTTTATACCCTTTTTCAGGGCTAGGAAAAATGCCTAAGTCAATTTTGTCGATAACCATTTGCGCTTTACTAATAGTTGTTGAGGATACTAATGCGATCATCAATAGCATCATTACTTGAAATACATTTTTTTTCATATATGCAATTATTTAATTTTAATGGCCATGAAATATTCCGGTTTTGTATGTGTTTTAAACTCCAATATTCCATTTTCTTATTTTTATTTGTTTTTTAAACGCGCTATCTGCAAAAAATGCTACACGCTTATAACAGATATAACACCTATAGGACTGTATTGTTTTTGGAAGGATTAATCGTAAATCGCAAAATGTTAAAAAATAATTGTTTGGGAAACTAAATTGTTTGATGTATTTCATTTTATAGCTGGTCCTAGATTTGCCTGTTTGCCGTGTATGAAGCCTTTCATCAAAATTTTGCCGACTTTGGAACAGTTTCTCTTTTTTTGAAATTCAGGTGATAGAAAACCGAATTGCTTTTTAATTCGCAGGAATATAATCAGCCAATAATACGTAACTTTGTGTGAGATAAGGATTATTATGAGTAAACAGGTGGAGCACACTCCAAAAGAATATATTCAGATAAAGGGCGCAAGAGTTAATAACTTAAAGAATATTGACGTTGATATCCCTAAAAATAAATTAGTTGTTATCACTGGAATGTCGGGCTCAGGAAAATCCTCCTTAGCTTTTGATACGCTGTATGCCGAAGGACAGCGACGTTATGTCGAAAGTCTCTCTTCGTACGCTAGACAATTTATGGGACGGATGAATAAACCGGAGGTGGATTACATCAAAGGTATCGCCCCTGCAATTGCCATTGAGCAACGTGTCATTACTTCCAACCCCCGTTCGACGGTAGGAACATCCACCGAGATCTATGATTATCTGAAATTGTTATACGCCCGAATCGGAAAGACAATTTCTCCTGTATCTGGTCGCGAGGTGACCAAAGACAGTGTGAGTTCAGTGGTGGATTTTGCGCTTAATTTAGAAGAGGGGACAACGGTGACACTGCTCGCACCACTTATTCCTTCTCATGGGCGTAAACTCAAGGAAGAGTTGTCTCTTTTATTGCAGAAAGGTTTTGTGCGTGTCGTCTATGGGGATAGCATGCAGAAAATCGAAGCTATTATTGATGATAAGGCTATCGTCAATAAAGACCTTCAGGATGGTGAAGTGCTTATTGTCGTGGACCGGGTTCGCATTGAACAGGACGATGATACAGTCAATCGGCTTTCTGATTCTGTCCAAACAGGTTTTTTCGAGGGTAAGGGAGAGCTCTATATGGAAGAAAATGGGCAAAGACATCATTTCTCCCATAAATTTGAACTTGATGGAATAACATTTGAAGAACCTACACCAAATTTCTTCAGTTTTAATAATCCGTATGGTGCCTGTCGCCGATGTGAAGGTTATGGAAAGATCATTGGTATTGACCCTGATCTTGTTATTCCAGACAAAAGCCGGTCGGTCTACGATGGGGCAATTGCTCCCTGGCGAGGGGAGAAAATGGGGGAGTGGTTACAGGTGCTTGTTAAAAGTTCACTGAAATTTGATTTTCCCATACATCGTGCCTACATGGACCTGACCGCGGAACAGAAAGAGTTGCTGTGGACGGGAAATAAATATTTTGCGGGTCTTACCCAATTCTTTGAAGAGCTCGAAGCTCAGACCTATAAAATTCAATATCGGGTGATGTTGTCTCGCTATCGCGGGAAGACAGATTGCCCGGACTGCCGTGGGACCCGATTACGTAAAGACGCCACTTACGTGAAAGTAGGGGGCAAGTCTATCACCGATATCGTTTTGATGCCGCTTGAGGAAGCCTTGGAATTTTTTAAAACTTTACCACTGGTGGGTAATGAACTGGTCATTGCCAAAAGACTTCTTGCCGAAATTAATAACAGATTGCAATTTTTGTGCGATGTTGGATTAAGTTACCTAACCTTGAACCGGCTATCGAATACGCTTTCCGGAGGGGAATCACAGCGGATCAATCTGGCAACTTCATTAGGAAGTTCGCTCGTCGGCTCTATTTATGTGTTGGACGAGCCAAGTATTGGGCTCCACCCACGTGATACGCAGCGCCTCATTTCTGTGCTGAAATCTCTGCGCGATGTTGGTAATACGGTTGTAGTGGTCGAGCATGAGCAGGAGATGATGGAGGCGGCTGATTACCTGATCGATATCGGGCCAGAAGCCGGGATCAATGGCGGCGAAATGGTCTTCGCAGGTACATACCAGCAGATTCTGAAAGATACAAAAAGCCTTACGGGCCGATACCTTAGCGGAAAAGACCAGATTGAGGTACCCCAAAAACGTCGTCCATGGTCCAATAGTGTGACCATTAAAGGAGCACATGAAAATAACCTCAAAGGGATTGATGTGCAATTTCCATTAAATACGTTTACCGTGGTAACTGGGGTCTCGGGATCGGGTAAGACCTCTCTGGTCAAACGTATCCTGTACCCCGCATTACAGAAATCTATAGGAAACTACTCTGGCGAGCAAACAGGTGTTTACGATACAATCGAAGGCGATATTGCCCAAGTCGAACAAGTTGAAATGGTGGATCAGAACCCGATCGGTCGTTCTTCGCGATCCAACCCGGTGACTTATGTGAAAGCCTGGGATGAAATCAGGGCTTTATATGCCAACCAGGCACCTGCCAAGGCTGCTGGATTGAAGCCGGCCGCATTTTCATTTAATGTTGAAGGTGGACGTTGTGATGTCTGTCAGGGCGAAGGTGAAGTTAAAATTGAAATGCAATTTATGGCCGATATCGTTTTGCCATGTGAGGCATGTGGGGGCAAACGATTTAAACAATTTGTGCTTGATGTACACTACAAGAACAAGTCGGTGGCCGACATACTCGAGCTGAGTGTTGATGAAGCGATCGTATTCTTTGCAGACCAGCCTAAAATATTGGCAAAATTGCAGCCTTTACAGGATGTTGGACTAGGCTACGTTAAGCTCGGGCAATCGTCAAGTACATTGTCTGGCGGTGAAGCACAGCGGATTAAACTGGCCTCCTTCCTCATTAAGGGAAATAACAGCAAGAAGACACTTTTTATCTTTGATGAGCCAACGACAGGCTTGCACTTTCAGGATATTAAGAAGTTATTGAAATCATTTGATGCACTGATTGCCCTCGGAAATAGTATCTTGGTGATCGAGCATAATATGGATATGATCAAATCGGCAGATTGGGTCATCGATATTGGTCCTGAGGGCGGCAATAAAGGCGGTAAGCTAGTCTTTGCGGGGCTTCCGGAAGAACTTATTCATTGTAAAGATTCTTATACAGGCCAATTTTTAAAAGCACATTTAAAAGATTAAACCCTACTTTAGCAAAGTGAAGTAATCTGAATCAGGGCAACTGGGCTGCCAATAAGTTCCGATTTATTGTTCCTGTTGTTAAGGTATGATAGAATACTATGCAGTAAATAAAAAACTAATATTTCAATACTTAATACGATTATGATTAAAAGATTTTTTTTAAGTGTCGTCCTTGGAATAGCGGCGCTTTCGTCCATGGCGCAACAACCGGAAAGACCAAAATTGGTTGTCGGCCTGATGGTGGATCAAATGCGTTGGGATTATTTATATCGTTTTGCAGATCGATATGGAAATGATGGTTTCAAACGACTTTTGAAAGAAGGATTCTCCTGTGAAAATACGTTGATTAATTATATTCCGACATATACCGCTATTGGACACAGTTCGGTCTATACAGGATCCGTTCCTTCCATACACGGAATTGCAGGCAATGACTGGATTGAAGAACAGACAGGGAAGAATATGTACTGTACGCAGGACGATAATGTCGTTGGTGTCGGTACCACTGCGAAAGAAGGACAGCAGTCGCCACGTAATTTGCTTGCATCGACCGTAACGGACCAATTGAAGCTCGCCTCTAACTTTAAGTCCAAAGTGATCGGTATCGCCATCAAAGACCGTGGCGGTATTCTACCGGCGGGGCATTTTGCCGATGCAGCGTATTGGTTCGAAGCTAAATCAGGCGATTGGATCACCTCTAATTTCTACATGGATAAACTGCCAAAATGGGTGGTAGACTTCAACAAGAAAAAATTGGCCGAAAAATACCTGAAAGGCGACTGGAAACCAATGTATGATATCAGCACCTATGCTGCCAACAGTATTGCAGATGATAACATCTACGAAGGGAAATTCCCCGGTGAAGAAAAACCGACTTTGCCGCGTGCGACTTCCAAGCTAATGAAAGACGAAGGCTATGAGCTGATCAAAACCACACCAATGGGAAATCAGTTTACGTTGGATCTGGCTATGGAAGCAATTAAAAATGAGCAGATGGGAAATAACCCGACTAAAAATACCGACTTCCTTTGTGTGAGCCTTTCGGCGACAGACTATGTGGGGCACCGTTACTCATTGACAGCAGTGGAGATTGAAGATATCTATCTGCAGCTTGATAAACAGCTTGCTGATTTCTTCAACTACCTCGATAAGACGGTGGGCAAGGGTAACTATACGTTCTTCCTGACAGCAGATCATGGCGCTTCTTACAACTCTCGGTTCTTTATGGATATGAAAGGAAATGGTGGTTATTTCTATTCCCGTCAGATCATCACAGGACTTAACAAAACCCTTAAAGAAAAATTTGGACAGGAGAAGCTTGTTAAAAGCATGATGAATTACCAGGTGCACTTAAATAATCAATTGATTGATTCTTTAAACTTGGATCGTGATAAAATAAAAGAGACCATCATTCGTGAGCTTCGCCATACCGAAGGTGTCGCTTATGTTGCTGATATGGAAAAAGGGGAAAGTTTGATGATCCCGGCGCCTATTCGCGAAAAAATGATCAATGGTTACAACTTTAAACGTAGCGGTGCTATTCAGATTGTTTGTGAACCACAATGGTACGACGGTACCCCGCGCTCGACTGGTACAACACATGGTACCTGGTCTGGTTATGATTCCCATATCCCTTTGGTATTTATGGGTTGGGGAATTAAACCGGGTGTATCGAATACAGAAGTACATATTGTGGATATTGCACCGACAATTTCTTCGCTCTTGCACATTACAGAGCCCAATGGTAGCATCGGAAAACCGATCACGGCGGTATTGGGGCAATAAGGAGACTGTTGCTGCAAGCGTGAGATCATGAAGGTTTTATTCTATTGAATAAAAAACGTAAATTTGCAATTCAACAGGGGGTTAACAAATATGCTTTCCAAAAAGACAAAATATGCAATAAAGGCACTGATGGTGCTTGGTCGTAATTACGGTAATGAGCCTATGCAGATCGTGAAGATTGCGCAGGAGGAGAATATTCCAAAAAAATTCCTGGAACAAATTCTACTTGAAATGCGAAATGCCGGAATTCTCTATAGCAAAAAAGGTGCTGGAGGTGGTTATAGCCTCAATAAGGCTCCCGAAGATGTTTTTTTATCGCAGGTGATGCGCCTGATTGATGGCCCCATAGCCTTGCTGCCATGCGTGAGCTTGAACTTCTACCGCTCCTGCGAAGAGTGTACACAAGAGCATGCCTGTGGCATACGCGATACTTTTGTAGAGGTGAGAAATGCCATGTTGCAGATTTTAAATGATACGAGTATTGCCCATTTAATCAATAAGGAAAAAGAATTGAACCTGAATGTAGATTAAAGGAAATAAAATATATTCTTCTATTTAGATTGGAGGCGTAACAAATAAGTTACGCCTCTTTTTTTATGAGATAAAATTACTGGTATAGAGTGAATTATCAGGTTTTATTTGCGCGGAGTAAGGTTAATTTATTAATTGCATAATTATTTAACATTATTTTACGAATTTTCCGTAGCAACATTTATATATTTACTTCGACAATATATAAACGAAATTTATGAAACTAACCTATTCCCTAGTTTTGTTTCTTTTATTATCCGTACTGAGTTCCAAGTCTTATGCGCAACATAAACTTGTGGGATCGGTGGCCGATATCAAAGATCTTGCAAAACTACACCAGGCTTCAATCGCGCTGCTCAGTCCCAAAGATTCGATTTTGATTAAATTTGGTCGAACGAAAGAAAACGGGACATTCCAAATTGCCAATCTCGACACAGGCAGCTATAAAATGGTAGTTTCCTATCCGCAGTATGCTGACTTGGTAAAAGATATCCATGTGGCCGCCGAAGATTTAGATATTGGTATTGTAAAACTATCTAAAGCAGCTCTACTATTGGAAGAGGTCCAAGTGAACGGCAAAATTCCTGTGGTTATTAAAGGCGATACCGTCGAATATGATGCCGCTAGTTTTAAAGTCGAGAAGGATGCTAAAGTAGAGGACCTGTTGAAGGTTTTGCCGGGTATTACGATGGATGGATCAGGTAAGATCATCGCGCAAGGCAAGGAAGTGAAAAAAGTGCTGCTCGATGGCGAAGAGTTTTTTGGCGATGATCCAACGTTGATCACCAAGAACATCCGTTCAGATATGGTCAGCAAAGTACAGGTTTATGAAAAGAAATCAGACCTTGCTGTACGCACTGGGGTGGATGACGGTGAACGTACACAGACGATTGATATCAAACTCAAGGAAGATAAGAAAAAAGGAATGTTCGGCCAGGCTGTCGCAGGAGCTGGTACAGATAAATATTATGGCGGAAAAGTCATGCTCAATAAGTTTAAAGGCTCACAAAAAATTGCCGCTTATGGTATTCTGGCAAATGATGGAATGGTCGGATTAGGATTTGAAGATAGCCAAAAATATGGTGTGGGCGGAAGTAGCAATGTGCAGATGATGGACGGTGGTGGCATTATGATTTCCGGTGGTGATGGTTCTGATGGGGGATGGGATGGTAAATACTATGGTGGTGGCGTGCCCAAAGCAATAAATATGGGGGCTAGCTATTCCGACAAATCCAAAGATGATAAGCATAAGATCAATGCAAACTTCAAACGCAATCAGATCAATGTCAACAATACAAGTACGTATAACGCGCAGAATAACCTTCCTGAACGCGCACAGGTCGATAATAATGTGACAGCATCTGAAACCGAAACACAGGCAAATATTGCAAATTTACGATATGATCTGAAGTTAGATTCACTGTCCGATTTGACCATTAATATGGGATTCACCAAATCTAGCCGCGACAATTTATCCAATTCAGAAGCAGACCAGCGTAAATTGGATAGAACATTGATTACACAGACCTTATCTACCACTGATCAAAATAGCGATCAGGATAAGTTCAATGTAAATGCAATGCTTACCCGTCGTTTCAAAAAGGACCGTCGCTCTGTAACCTTTAATATCAATGCAAATACTGATCAAAATAGGTCAAAAACGCAATATTTTTCCCAGAACTATTTCCAAAGTTCGGGCGATACGACACTGATCGATCAATATAAAAATGATAAGTTGGGCAACAATATGTACGGGGCATCGGTAACTTATTCTGAGCCTTTGTCAAAACGACTGACTGCTGCTATTGGCTACGCATTCAATAGCAATAAATCGGAGACCCTTAATCAGTCCTTCGATAAAGATCCTGTTACAGGTAAATACACTGTACTGGATCAAAATCTATTAAATGATTTCGATTTTACCAGCTTGAAAAATGGCGTCAATGCTTCCCTCAATTACAAGTCTAGTACCTTAACGGTTAATCTGAGCAACAGGGTCGATTTTGAGGATGTAAAGAGAACGTATAATAATCTAAATACAACATTGCAGCGTAATCAGACTTCGGTTAACCCAAATCTCTCTGTGAATTACAAGATCTCAAAAAGTAAAAATATCGGTTTCCGTTATAGTGGACGTACCATTCAACCTTCTTTGACTCAAATCGAACCCCTTAAGCAAAATGCACAGCCGCTTATCGAATATTTGGACAATCCAAACTTAAAAGCGGGCTTTAACAACTCCTATTCGATCAATTACAATAGCTATAAGCAGTTGAAAGACCAGGGATTCTATTTTTATGCCAGTGCAGATCAGGGCAAGAAGAATATTAACACCAATGTACGCTATAATCTAGACGAGGGGACGCAACAAATTTCCTATGTCAATATTGATAAGGACAACTGGCGTATTTATGGTGGCGGATCTTACAGTTTTGTGCTACAGAAGAAATGGGGTTTGAAAATGAATATCGGTCTCAACGGACAATACAATAGCCAGTTTAGTTATTTATCGTCGTTTAATGAAGAACCAAAGCTTAATAGAAATCAGACGAAGAGTATAACACCAGAAATCGGCTTTAATAGATATAAAGCAAATAAGATGGACTTTTACATCTCGTTGATGCCTGGCGTCGAGCAAATGAGCTCGTTTTTGCAGCCCGAATTGAACCGTACAACGTTTAAATTCCGTTCTTATTCGCAGTTCACTTATTATTTGCCAAAAGATTTCAAAATTTCGTTGTCTACAGATCAAAATTATCAAGCTGCGACAAAGACATTACAGTCCATTAATATTATCAATATGAATGGATATATTTCTAAGAAATTCTTGAAGGATAAATCATTGGAAGCGCAGGTATTTGTCAATGATATCCTAAATAAAAATAACGGCGTATATCGTTATCAAAACGGAACGTCATTTATCCAGACAAGCAACACTGTATTACGTCGTTATGGAATGCTAAAAGTAATCTACAATTTTACAACAATGAAAGGAGATGCCAAATGAGTAAGTCTATGAAGTTGATGATTTGGGTATTATTGCTGTGCATGAGTACAGCACAGGCACAGCATGCCTATTTCCCCAGTAGTGGAATAGTGACTTATGAACGGAAGTTTCATGTACAGAACTTTTTAAAACGGAATTATCTGAGCAAGCCGGACTTGGATACCTGGGATAAGCTGATGGTCGACAATGCCGTAAAAAATGGTCCTACGGAGGTTGTGACCCATCATATTCTGAAATTTTACGATAATGAAACCTTGTTTGAGACAGTTCAGGAAGACTATCCTGCGACTTACCGTAATGTGACCAGATATAATTCTATCCTTCCGGATTCAAAAACATATATTAATTTTCAAAATCAGGAATTCCTAAAACTACTCCCTTTCGGAGATGATCAGCTCTTGCTCAAAGATTCTTTGCCTACCGTAAAGTGGAAGTATACTGACGAATACCGCAATATCGCGGGATATGACTGCAGAAGAGCCAATGGAATCATCCAAGATTCGGTCTATGTGGTTGCCTTTTTTGCGGGACAAATACCTGTCTCCGGTGGTCCTGAACTTATACACGGTCTCCCTGGCCTGGTGATGGGGGTATCCATTCCTAGTATGAATGTAAATATGTTTGCGACAAAGGTCGAGATCACAAACGCCCCGGTTTCAAATGTGCTGACCAAAAAGAAAAAAGTTGTGGCAGAATCGAGAACAGAAGTCCTCAAAAAATTGAAAGAGACCGTTTATGATTATCTGGATGATAAGGAATTTAAAAAGCGTATGCAGAGCATATTCTTTTAGCCGGTTACAATGATAAACCAAAAAAGCCTGTTCGTATGAACAGGCTTTTTATATAAAAGGAATGCACGTTTTCTATTAACGTACTGTACTTCCTACTTTAATTGCGGTGTCGGGTTTAACAAAATCCAATCGACCATCTGCATCTTCGGCCATAAGAATCATGCCCTGTGACATAATTCCTTTTATTTCGCGAGGCTCAAGATTGACCAGGATGGATACCTGACGACCTACGATCTCTTCCGGACTAAAGAACTCTGCGATACCCGAAACGACTGTGCGTGTATCAATACCAGTATCGATTGTTAATTTCAACAATTTTTTTGTTTTCGCAACTTTTTCGGCTGCTGTAATCGTTCCGACGCGGATATCCATTTTAACAAAATCGTCAAAACTGATGTTTTCTTTCGCAGGAGCAACTTTTGCATTATCAGCTAGATTTTTTGCTTTTGCTTCGGCAAGCTTATTCAATTGGAAGTCGACTTGTTCGTCAGTTATTTTGTCAAATAACAATTGTACTTCACCCAATTGATGGTTGTCTTGAATTAAAGCATCTGAACCTGCGTCATTCCAGTTCCCTTGTGGGAAATTGAGCATTTCAAATAATTTGATCGCCGTTTTCGGTAAAAACGGCTGTGCAAGAACAGCAAGGTTAGCAACAATCTGTGCCGCTACATTTAAAATGGTTTTGACACGTTCTTCATCCGTTTTAATAATTTTCCATGGCTCCTCGTCCGCAAGATATTTGTTGCCAAGACGAGCAACACTCATGAACTCTGCCAAAGCTTCGCGGAAGCGGAATTGTTCTAAAGACGATTTAATAGAAGCCGGGTATGCTTTTAATTCATCCAATACCGCTTGGTCTACCGTTGTCAGTGCCGAACCTTTTAATACCTTACCATCAAAATATTTATGCGAAAGTACCATCACGCGGTTGACAAAATTTCCAAAGATAGCAACGAGCTCATTGTTGATTCTGGCTTGGAAATCTTTCCAGGTGAACTCTGCATCTGAAGTCTCTGGTAATATGGATGTTAATACATAGCGCAATTCATCCTGTTTGTCAGGAAACTCTTGCAGATACTCATGTAACCATACCGCATGATTTCTAGACGTAGATAGTTTATCACCCTCTAAGTTCAGGAATTCGTTGGCCGGAATATTTTCTGGTAAAATATAGCCGCCGTGTGCATGAAGAATTGCCGGGAAAATAATACAGTGGAAAACAATATTATCTTTTCCGATAAAATGGATCAGTGTAGAGTCGTCTGCGGGGTTTTCATGGGTTTTCCAATAATCTTCCCAGTTTTTACCATGGTCTAAGGCCCACTGTTTAGTTGCAGAGATATAACCGATAGGTGCATCTAGCCAGACATATAGCTTTTTACCTTGAGCTTCAGCCAAAGGAACATCAACCCCCCAGTCCAGATCTCTTGTCATTGAACGTGGTTGCAAACCGGATTTAAGCCAGGATTGACATTGGCCAAAGACGTTGGATTTAAGAATATTTTTCTTTCCTTCGATCAACCATTTTTCAAGCCAAGGTTGGTATTTATCCAAAGGAAGATACCAGTGTTTCGTCTCTTTCAACACTGGTGTCTTTCCACTTAATGTTGAAATCGGGTTGATCAGGTCTGTGGGACTCAGTGATGTACCACATTTTTCACATTGGTCCCCATAGGCGCCTTCGGACTTACAATTTGGGCAAGTTCCCGTAATGTAGCGGTCGGCCAAAAACTGATGGTATTCCTCATCGTAGTACTGCTCGGAAAATTTCTCCACAAATTCGCCTTTGTTGTAAAGGTTTAAGAAGAAATCCTGCGATAACTGGTGATGTATGGGCTCCGATGTACGGTGATATATATCGAAAGAGATACCAAACTCCTCAAAGCTTTCTTTGATTTGTTTGTTGTATTTGTCAATGATTTGTTGCGGGGTGATGCCCTCTTTTTTTGCACGGATGGTAATCGCCGCACCATGCTCATCTGAACCACATACATAAACTACATCTTTTTGATTCAGACGTAAATAACGGACAAAAATATCCCCTGGGATATAAGCTCCGGCAAGGTGTCCGATATGTAAAGGACCATTGGCATATGGTAATGCCGATGTGATGGTATAACGTTTTTTATCTAGAATACTCAATGCTTGAAAGTATATTAAAGTGTGTACATGTTTTCTTTGGCAAACTTAGATAAATTGCTGTTTATATGCAATATAAATGCGTGTCATATCGAACAATTTATTCTTGAATTCTTGTGCCGGCCGATTCCTCGGATTGTTGCAATCTGATCAAAATGCGCTTCTGTTTAATTGCTTGTTATCGTAGAAATATTATTCAAAATAGCGGTAGAAAACTTAGATAAATTTACGTTTATTTGTACATATAAGCACCATATATCAAGTAAATTTATCGTCGGACTCTATCGTGAGGAGGCGATTTTGTTTGATCATTAGCAATAAAAAATATGTCCAAAATACCTGATTTTCTGAAAGAAGGCGATAAAGTCGCTATTGTATGCCCTGCGAGTTTTATTCGTGGATCTATTGATGTAGGCATAAAAACATTGGAGAGCTGGGGACTGGAAGTTGTGGTCGGGAAAACCGTCGGGACATCGTTCCATCAGTTTGCCGGCGATGACAAGTTGCGGGCAGCAGATCTGCAGTGGGCACTGGATGATCCGTCGATTAAAGCTGTTTTTGCCGCGCGCGGGGGTTACGGTTGTGTTCGTATTGTCGATCAGATAGATTTTTCAAGCTTTGAAAAAGATCCCAAATGGTTGGTGGGCTTTAGTGATATTACCGTATTGCATAGTCATATTCAACGCAACTATAAAATTGCAACAATACATGGACAGATGCCCAAATCCTTTGAAACCGGGACAAAAGCCTCTCTTGAAACCTTAAGAAATGCATTGTTCGGTCATAACATGGACTTTACCTATGAGCAAACCTTATTTCCCAACCGCGCGGGTAAAGGCGAAGGCAAGTTGGTCGGTGGAAATTTGGCGATTTTATTATCTGTACTTGCGTCGGATTCGGATGTCAATTACAAGAATAAAATTTTATTTATTGAAGACGTCGGTGAAGCCTATTATTCCATAGACAGAATGTTATGGGCGTTGAAACGCGCAGGAAAACTAAAAAAATTAAAAGGTCTGATTGTGGGAGGGTTCTCTGCCATGAAAGACAATGATCCTACTTTTGGGCAAAGCGTTGAGGAAATTGTGTGGGATAAAGTGAAAGAATATGATTTTCCGGTGGCTTTCGGCTACCCTGCCGGGCATATTGATGACAATCATGCCCTTGTATTTGGCCGAAAAGTAACATTGGAAACTACCGATAATTCTGTTCAGTTAACTTATTTGTAAGCCTAACTGAACAGAACTTTTCCAGACCATATATCTTGATTAACCCGAATGTACGGGGATGACCATCATCGCAGCATGGCTTTTCCAAGCCATCTTCTGCGCTATACTTGTATTGAATATTCTGCTTAATAAGCCCTTGTCCCGATGGAAAGTGACCATCATGTCGATATGATTTTCGTTGATGTATTGGTTGATTCCAGAAGCAATGTCTGCATTGAGGATATAACTATAGATGGGGTGATAAGGCGCCAGTAAATCTTGCATGGCTGTTATTTCGGCATTTACCGCCTTATTTGCAGGGTCTTCTTTGGTCACATGAACCACATAGACCTCACTTTTACGTAAGACTTCTGCGGCATTAACCAAAAGACGGTTTAATTTCAGTTTTACCTCTTTGAGATTGGTGGCGATCAACATCTTTTTGGGTACCCGAAATTCTGCCCGTGCGGGGACCACCAGCAATGGTGTGTGACAATTTTCGATCAGCTTGAGGGTATTGCTACCAAGGAGTAGCTTTTTTAAGCCGCTTTTACCAGCTGTCCCGACGATGACAAGGTCAATGTCCTCCTCAGCACAGGTGCGGTTTACGCCGTAGCTAAGCTCGTATTCCTCAAGAACTGATTTCCAGGCAATGCCCTCAGGGAAAAGTAACATCAGTTCCTGCTGCCAGGTATTGAGATCCTTTTGCTTTTCTTCCAAGATTTCTGAATTGCTTATGACAACAGGTTCGGTTCCCACGGTAGGGATTACTTCGTATGTATGGTATAAGACAACCTTTTCAATTCCCCAGAGCGGAGCCAATTGCGCGGCATAGCGCGCAGCAGCATAGGCATTGTCCGAAAAGTCTGTTAACAAGAGTAGATTTTTCATCCTTTTTCGTTATTTGTTTGTCCATAACCCTTAGCTAAGGTGTTTTTACACGTTCTTAGACAGGATATATGTTGAGATTCATCGCGTTATAATCGGGTCTATAGCCTTTAAATTACACATTAAGTATTATAAATGCAATAGTTTTTATGAAAACCGAAGCTGTTAATATCTGCTCAATCTAAATAATTTCATTAATTTAGGGAGATCGGTAATTTAAGTTTTAATAAATTAAACGTTTTTTATGGCAATTTGGAATTCATTGGGTAAATATCGGGATACAGGACTGTTGATACTACGTGTCGGACTGGGGGTGATGATGATCATGCATGGTCTGCCCAAGTTACAGGGCGGTCCTGAGCTCTGGGCAGGTGTCGGAAAATCAATGGGTAATATTGGTATTCATTTTATGCCTACATTTTGGGGTTTTATGGCTGCCGCAACCGAAACTGTTGGGGGGCTATTTTTACTGCTGGGACTCTTTTTCCGACCAGCGGCATTATTGCTTGCTTTTACGATGGTCATTGCTGGATTAATGCATCTTTCTAAAGGAGACGGTATCTCTGGAGCATCACATGCAATTGAGCTTTGCTTTGTGTTTCTAGGACTTATCCTTATTGGACCGGGTAAACATTCGGTTGACAAGAAATAAAAGACTTCCCGGTAAGAGATTTCCAGGAGGAAGAACGATACAACAAAAAAGCCGCAATTAAGGATAGATTGCGGCTTTGCTATTTTTTCTGCTTAGTCTGTTCCTATTCGTTCAAATAGATCTTTGGTTCACCAACATCAATGGAGCGCTCCTGCGAAACCATAACAGTTTCTACGATCTATCCATCGGAATAACCAGTAAGTTGGCCGCGCCATTCCAGGCTATCTTCTTAGATATGCTCGTTTTGAATAGGCTCGCTAATAGGCCTTGCTTTTTATGGAATGAAAGTATGAGATCAATATGTTTCTCTTTGGCATATTCTTCAATACCTAGTGCAATATCATCATGGCTGATGTAGTCATAAATCGGATGATATTTGTCCAGGCGTTCATGGAGGTGCTTTAGTTCCTGTGCTAGATCGGCTGCAGAGCCCTCTTTTTTAGCGACATTCAATACATAAAGTTGTGCGTCGAAGGTTTCCAACACCTGATCTAAATTGAATAAATCAAGCTTTCGATCGACTTCTTTGAGATCTGTTGTCGCCAACACATTTTTGGGGACGGCAGGATTTACCTTATGGGAAACGATCAGCATAGGCTTATTGCAGATATCCATCAATGTAATGGCATTGCTACCGACCAGGATCTTTGCGAAACCTGTTTGTCCGGTGATACCCAAGGCGACAAGGTCAATATGCTGGGATTTACACATGTCATTGACTCCCATTGGCAGATCAACATCTTCCATCTGATGAGATAATTCTACTTGCGGTGGAAACAATAGTCTAATTTGATCAAACCATGCTATGAGTTCCTTTTCTTTGCTCTCTTTCACTTCATCATTGACGATAACAATAGGTTCGTTATTGACAATGGTGACACTATTGTAAGTATGGTAGACAATAACCTTTTGCGTTTTCCAGGCTTCTGTACATAGGGCAACTTGTTTTGCTGCTAGTAGCGCATTTTCTGAAAAGTCAGTTAACAGGAGGATACGTTTCATGATGCTCTTTTTTATGTGTTTATTTTCTATAACCTGCCACTTCAAGTCGTCCAAAAGCTGTCGTGCATAATCTCAATGGATCATTTGGATCTCGTGTTGCGGTGGTATATTCCTAAAACAATTAAACTCGTGATAAGTTACAAAGAAAACGTGAATTTAATGTTAAACCCATCCTATTGTGATGAGTATCATAAAAAAAGGCAACCGCGATTACGGTTGCCTTTTTTGAGAAGAAAAGATCTTCTATTTTTTAGTTCCAAAATTGATGATATAATCGGTCATCACTTTGGCACTTTCATCTTTGACAAAGTCAAGATCTATTTTAGGTTGGGACTTACCTTCCTCCCATGCTGGTTTACCCTGCAATTTCAATAAAGCGTTGATGCGGTCTCTATTTTTCTTGAGGTTGTCATCTTTCTCTTTTTTGAATTTGTTGAGTTCCAATGGAATTTTAACATCCTCATCTTTTTGAGCTTCTTCAATATCCTCTTTTAGATACTTATATTCCAATGAGTTTTTAATGCGTGCTTCGTGCATTGCTTCTAATTTCTTGTCAACAGTACTTAGGTCAGCTACTTTTTTGAAGTTGCTCGATTGGATTTGATCCCAAGGGAGTGCTGATTTTTCTGAGCTCTCGCCAAATTTCTCTGCGGAGAACTGAGAAGGGAATACGATATCAGGTGTAACCCCTTTATGTTGTGTACTGCTACCGTTTACACGATAAAATTTACCCAATGTAATATTGATCTGTCCATATTGAGGAGCACCTTCTGGGGTATCTGGATCTTTTTCACCTGAGGCTTTTAGGAGTAAGCGGCTGGTCGGACTGATGACACGTGACATGTCGATCGCCGATTGCACGGTTCCTTTGCCATAACTTTGAGAGCCTAAGATAATACCTCTTCCGTAATCTTGGATAGCACCGGCAAAGATTTCAGAAGCCGAAGCCGAGAAGCGGTTGATCATGATGCCCAATGGACCATCCCAGGATACGCCGGCATTTTTATCTTCTTCGACATCGATGTTATTTTTTGTGTCTCTTACTTGTACAACTGGGCCTTTATCGATAAATAAACCAGTTAGATCAATTGCTTCAGGTAAGGATCCACCACCATTGAATCGCAAGTCGATGACAACAGCATCTACTTTCTCTTGTTTCAAGGTATCTAAGATTAATCTAACGTCTCTCGTTGTGCTCTTATAGTTTGGATCGCGTCTTCTGTACGCTTCAAAATCCATGTAGAACTTCGGAATATTGATGATACCTACTTTGTAGGTTTTTCCGTCTGCGCCTTTGACGTTCATAATCTCTTTCTTTGCAGACTCTTCTTCAACGACGATTTTCTCACGTACTAAAGAGACAATGCGCGGATGAGAGTTCATTGGCTGACCAGCAGGTATAATTTTCAGGCGAACAATGGTTCCTTTTGGCCCTTTGATTTTTGCTACCGCAGCATCAAGTCTCCAGCCAATAATGTCTTCAAATTCACCATCTTTTCCTTGGGCCACTGCAATGATCTTATCATTGACGTGAATGCTCTTGTCTTTGAATATTGGGCCACCCGGGATAATTTCGAAGATGCTTACAGCTTCGTTGTCGACGACAAGTCTTGCTCCGATACCTTCAAACGTATTGGCCATTCCTTCATTGAATGCCTGGGCAAAGGATGGATTAAAATAGGAGGTATGTGGATCAACAGCATCGGTCAATGCTTGCATGACCACTTGAAATGCATCGTTGGCATTGGTTTTCTTCGCCTGCGAGATCAAATTTACATAACGTTTTTTTAGTGTTTCCACCTGTTTGGTCTTCGCACTATCCGTAGATTTTCCACTGGCAGTTTCTAAGTTCAGGAGGTCGTATTTTACGCGTTTACGCCATTGATCATTGGCTTCATCAGCAGTTTTAAACCAGCCCAGTTTTTCACGATTAGGTTGGTAATACTCATCTTTTGTATAATCCTGTTTCTTGTCGATTTCTGAAAGCGCATATTGCATTCTGTCCAGGTATCTCTTTGAATAGACATTAAAAATATGGAATGCGGCCGAAAGATCTCCATTTTTGATATCCTGCGCAAGATTGTTTCTGTACGCTTGAAATTCATCAATATCCGATTGAAGTAAGTAATTTTTTCCTTGATCCAAACTTTTGATCAGATTATCGTATATGATGCCCGATATCGAATCATTCATTTTGACCTTTTTGTAGCTCGCATTTTCCAATAATCCAGAGACTTCTTTAGCGATAATCTGATGTTGCGTGCTCGGTTTAAGCCCTCCATCATCAGGAAGCGCTACCCGTGGTTTTGAGCCACAAGAAACAATGGATACAACAAAAAGTGCAAATATGAGTTTCCTAAACATATTTTCGACGGTTTTAATAATCATTTTTATTTAAAAAATATTCAGCTCTTATTGATAAGCGTGCTAAATTTAGTGAAATTCGTAGCACATTATCGCAGAATCTAAAAATTTATTTGATTTATCCTTCAATATTTACAAAAAGCTTAAAATCTCTTTGTAGACTGCTCTTTCAACAGACCACCAGAAGGGGGAGATTGTTTTAAATGTTTCAATTGTACAATTCATTTTTTAGCTGCGTATAGGCCTTGTAGGTCTGATCAGCCGACGGATAATCTTTTAGCACAAGATACACCTCGCCAAGTTTATCCAATATAGCCAGCGACAGTTGTTTGTTATTTTCATCTGAAGCTAGTTCTGCCGCCTGCACAAATTCTTTGATTGCAACCTTATAGTTACCATCTTTTTGTTTGGAGGAAGCTAGTAAATATTCAATTTCAGCAAGCTCGCTACTTAATTTTTTTGCATTGGCCAAGTCGCGGGCTTGTAGTAAAAACCACTGCGCCTCGGTAAATTTATTTTGCTTAAAATAAATTTCAGCAAGCATTTCCCAAGCAAAGATTTTTCCTTCATAGGCTTTGGACTTATTGAATAAGGGGATCGCACTGCGGATAATATTATTTTCGGCAGCTTTATAATTTCCTTGGCCGGCTCGTGCCATGGCAATTAAAAGCCAGGCGTTGGCTTGCTCTGCATAGCTTTTGCTCTTCATGGCGTAGGTATGGTAATTTTGTGCGCTCTCTTCGGCGCGTACAAAGTCTCCACTATACAGCTGGAAATTGCTGATGTTCATATTTATGGTCGCGATATCATCTCTGTTATCTGTCCGGTTTGCCAAGGAAAGCGCCTGATATAGAAATTTTGAGGCGTTGCTGCTATCGCTATTTTTAATTGAAAATAAGGCTGCTTCATTGGCAAGAGCATAACCCGCAATCCAGTTTTCAGCCTTCGTTTGTGCCTCTATAGCGCTATTCCAGTTATCTGCCGCCGTAGGCATGGGATTCATCAAATATTGAAAATGCCCCAAATTATTGGTGCTCCGTAGCTGTAAAAGCAGTCGTTGGAGCAGGAGTTTTCTGGCAATTTCTTTGCTGAAAGACTTCTTGTCGGCATAATTCTCCGCCAGTATTTCGTTGGCTGTTTTGGGCGGCGGTAAAAAATAAACCTCCGGACCAATACCCTTAAACGAGGGGTCATATTTTTTTATCGCACCAGTATAATCCTTATCGGCGCTTTGTGCCACAACCTGACTGGGTACATTCATCAATATGGTCAGGGTGGAAAATATAGAAATCCAGTATTTTGTCATTCTCATAAATGATTACGTCATATTTAACGTTTTTTATAAACTTAGCTATATGGCATTTTGAGCAAGCTATTGCTCTTTCGGATAAACTTGCAAGCTCGGTTATGCGCTGCCAAAAGCAATTTACATATATAATAGAGCAAATATGACGAAAAATTGTGTGAAAAAATGTTAAAGTAATATCGAATGGCGAATGATGCCCCTCAAAATTATGCTTGTGAAAGCTTGATGCTTATTGCTTTGCAGAACTCTCCATGGAAGACTTTGAATGAATAAAGCTAAAATATTTAGTCGCTGTACCGTTTAATTTTTAACTTTGTGTTATGGCGACACGAATTCCATTAGCAGAACGACTTAGACCACGGCAATTGAGCGATTACGTGGGACAACAACATATTGTGGGGCCAGATGCAGTACTCTATCATGCGATCCAGCAGAAGAATATTCCATCTATGATCCTGTGGGGACCTCCAGGTGTCGGAAAAACAAGTCTGGCCTTGCTGATCGCAAGGGAGCTGGACCGGCCCTTCTTTTCATTAAGTGCAATTCAGGCAGGGGTGAAAGATATTCGTGAAGTCATCGAAAAAGCCGAACGGCTGATGAACTTCAACCAAGATCAACCCATTTTATTTATTGATGAAATTCACCGTTTTTCCAAATCGCAGCAGGATTCGCTTTTAGGTGCTGTTGAACGCGGGCTGGTCACACTGATTGGTGCAACAACAGAAAACCCCTCGTTCGAAGTCATTTCTGCCTTGCTCTCGCGTTGCCAAGTGTATGTATTGGAACATCTTTCGGAAGAAGATCTTATTGGATTAATTCAAAAAGCGTTACATGAAGATGAATATTTACAGAAACAAGCTATTGTTGTCGAAGAATATGAGGCCTTGTTGCGGCTGTCCGGTGGCGATGCACGTAAATTGTTGAATGTACTTGAGCTGGTCGTTAATGCAGCGGTATTACATAAAGAGCCCATTACGAATGCGTTTGTACTGAAACAGGTACAGCAAAATATGGCCATTTATGACAAAGCAGGCGAGCAGCATTACGATATTATATCGGCCTTTATTAAGTCCATCCGTGGGTCTGATCCAAATGCAGCAGTCTATTGGCTTGCACGGATGATCGAAGGCGGGGAGGATCCGTCCTTTATTGCGCGGAGATTGTTGATTTTGGCTTCTGAAGATATTGGCAATGCCAATCCGAATGCCTTGTTGCTGGCCAACAATTGTTTTCAGGCGGTCAATGTTATCGGGTGGCCCGAATCACGTATTATTCTTTCGCAAACGGTGATCTATCTGGCGACTTCTGTCAAGAGCAACGCTTCCTACGAAGCAATCAATAAGGCACAGGCTTTGGTGAAACAAACGGGCGATCTATCAGTACCCTTGCATATCCGTAATGCGCCGACCAAACTGATGAAGGATTTAAATTATGGTGCCGAATACAAATATGCACATGCTTATCCGGGAAACTTTGTCGTTCAGGAATTTCTGCCCAAAGAAATCAGCGGTGTCAAATTGTATGAACCAGGGCAAAATTCGCAGGAGGAAAAATTAAGACAAAGTTTACGGGATAAATGGAAGGAGAAATACCGGTATTAAAGAGAGGAGATCGCATAAAATAGCAAAGGCGAGCTTTTAGGCCCGCCATTTGCGAATATGAACAACGAATTTTAGATCTCTGTCGCAGGTTTGTTTTTTAGGGCGAACGCTCTCTTAGGCGGCAATGGACTACCTGTACCTGTTTTACTGTCGCCATCGCTGCTATTGCCCGACTTCGTATGGTTTTTGTTAGTTGCTCCAGTAACTTTTTTGCCATTCGCATTTTCCTTTTTTGTCGTTTGTAACATCTTTGTAAAGATGAGTAGGCCGATGATTCCTAAAGACAACCAAAGAAGGTCCACCAGTAAAATGTCATTCGCGCCTGAGCGATAAGTTTCCCATATCCAGTTACCCGTTTTTATCCCATTCACAATAGGTACTGCTAAAGCCAATACCGAGCCGAGTAAGAGTGTTTCTAAGTTTGTTTTCCCTATGTTACGGCGGATGATATAAAAAACACCTAATACTAGCCAGCTATAAAAATAGACATGAAATATAAAGGGCTGGTCTACTTTAGTCGCAAGCTTAACGGCGATAAAAGTTCCTGCGGTGACGGGAAACATCGTTAGACAGCTGGCCATAAATACATTGGCTGCCCAAAAGTTAAAGACACGTTTGCGCTTTGGGATATTATTTTTGTCACGTGCCACCAGCCAGATTAGGATGCCCGAAATGATGACAAAACAACCCATGATACCTAAGACAAAATAAATAATTTTGACGGGATAGCCTCCAAAATCTGCCAGATGCAGACGGTAAATGAAACCCTTCATATAATCCAGATAAGAGCCATTTTCTGCGGCAGATTTTTCAAAGAGGATCTTGTTGTCAGCCACGCGATAGATCAGCCTGCCCGAACCAGCAAAGTTTTTATCAATGTCGGCATCGTATAGTGCTACGACATGCATGCTTTTATCGCCATAATTTTTGATAAAGATGCGGTTCATATGGCTGTTTGGCCATTTTTTTTCCAGTCTATCCAAAAAATCGCCCATATTAAAGGTTGTGGTGAGCGGTTCATACAAATAAGTATATTTTGTATTGTCGTTGTAACCGAGCGCAGCATACACCTCATCTTCTTTGCCATCGTATAGGTACTTGCTAAAGGGAATAATCAGTACCGAGTTCACAATTAATACGATCCCCGTAAGTGCATACATAAACTGGTAAGGGAATCCGATCACACCGAGTGCCGTGTGCATATCGGTCCATACCGTTTTCCATTTGTTTCCGGGCCTAAATACAAAGAAGTTGGATTTGATTTTATCCCAGTGAAGCATTAGCCCGGAGATCAATGCGAATAGGAAGATAAAAGAAACTAGTCCAGCCAACGTATAACCAAAGGGACGCCCGATATTGATTCCGATCTGGTTGAGCGGAGCAAGGAAATGGAGACGATACAAAAATTCACCCATGGTATAACCATCGCTGTAGTCCGAAGGTTTTTTCGTCGTCAGGTCATAAGAAAAATACATGGAATCGTCATTTCCCCTTCGACCGCGGCCACGTCTTTTCTTTTTTTCATCTTTGGCTTTTTCATCTTTTACCGCTGCGCCTTTATTTGTCACCGCAAGCCGTTTCTTTTCGGCCAATTCTTTTTGCGCAGCGACTGCTTTCGCTTTGTTCGCAACTATAGTATCCTGGGATGCGCCGATATTGACATAACTCGAATGACCATTGTGTTGCATATAAAACGTAATATCCCTACCCTTAAGTTCTTTGATCTGGCCAATAGAGTCCAAAAGGTGATCAAAAACAAGATTTCGGTACGTTCCGCCTTTGTCGGACTCGTTTTTTTGCCAGGCATTGATTTCATTTTTAAAAAATGAAAAAGAACCAGCGAAGAAAATCACATACAAAATGGCGCAGATGATTATCCCTGAAATCGTATGGGTATTGAAATAGATGTTGTAACGTCTTAGATTCATGATTAAGGTGGTTATAGGTACATAAAGATGCTATAGAATACAGCAATCAAGATTAAATAGATACCCCATATCAGCCAACCGTTTCGTGAAAGAAAGGCGACAAGCAATAATATTCCCCAAGCGATAAAACCAGTAACATAGGCTGTAATCAAAATATCTGTTTTATCAAATACTTTGGTTAGGCAAAGATGGAGGTATAACATCACAAAATAACCACCAAAGAATCCGGCGGTCAATTTGAGTGCACGTTGCAGTGGGCTGCTTAAGTATTTTTTATTGGCTGGCATGTTTTAGAAAATCAGGGTTTCAAAAATAAGTGCAATTAGAAAAACAATTGTCAGTTGTTTCCGCTGAAAGTAGTGGTAAGGCCATAAGAGTACAATCAAGCTGAAAAATCCCATGGTATAGGCACCGAAAGCTAGCGTTCCCGAAAGGATGCCTTGTAAGTATATGGTCAATATCCAGGCGAGACCGAGCAGGACAATAGCCAGTATCCTTGAGCGGTTTTTATCTTTTACAAGAATGAGTATGGATGGTGGACCTTGTTTTATATTGACTTTTTCGGAAGAACAGTACCAGAAAAAGCTCCCGGTGAAAACGAGCAAGAGTAAAAATGTGTACATAATGAGGTCTAATAATTTATACATATACCCGATATGCTATGTATTGGCATATCGGGTATGTGATTGTCCGTATAAAAAAGACTAGTCTAAGTGTTCGATTGCGGTAATCGTACCACCTTCAACTTTTAAGCCTTTGGTCGCTGTTGCAGCCGAAGCGTCGATCTTATATACATAGCTTTCTCCAGAAGTTAGGTTTACGCCAATGTAGCCTGTTTTGCCATCTTTCTTGCTATAGTTGTTTCTTTGGGTAAATGATTTTACCTCTTCTGCTTTTGGTAAACCCGATACAATTTTAAATGTTTTATCTACGACGTTTACAGCTGCAATTGTTGTCGCTGCACTATAAGTACTATCAGATTGTTTTTTCTTTGAACTTACGATAAAATTGTTCCCGCCAACATAGGTCCAGTTAACGATGTTGTAACCACCAGAAATTTCAGCCACATTGAAGAAATAGTTTTTGTCAAATTCCGTCGTGCCTGAAGGTATACGTAAGATTGCAGAGGGATTAGTTGTAGAGATTTCCGTTACAACTGAAGGTGTTGAACTTATTAATTTTTTAGCATTGGCAGCTGAAAACGCGTAGATATCACCATTTTCCACTGTACCAAGGCCGTTGGTAAAGTATTGACCTATATAGCTTGTACGCTCATCTGTGAAAACTTTTTCAAGCTTCATATCGGGATAAGAGAATACGGCAACCCAAGCTTTGTTTGGATATTTTGTTGTAAACGAAGAGTTCTCAATACAAAAGAATGGGGCATATACTTTATTGCCTACTTGCGTCAACCAGCTGAAATAGCCAATTTCGCCATTGTTGGCCAGTTCCAGCGCATTCAGGGATCCTTCTCCCACAATAGACAGGCTATTGGTGTTGACTCTGTACCAGGTATGTGTTGGTGTCGCCAGATTTCTAGACATTTTAGTCATTAATACGTCTTCTTTTACCGCTGCAAATGCTGCTACAGTTTCCGACTGGAAATTTGTCAATTTTTTTAACTTGCCATCGGTTAAATTATATGCCGTTACTGCTCCTGGATTACCTTGTCCGTATAAGAAGCTGAAGAATTTGTTGTTAGTTGTCAAATAATATCGGTAAGTCCCGTCTTGCTCGATTCCATTACCGAGGATCGAAACTGTTCCCTCATCAAGACTATTGGCTGTAACCAGATAGTCTGCTACGCCTGTGCTTGCAATTGGAGTTACTGCAACGATATATTTGCTGCCACCATCAGTGCTTTCGCCTCCAGAAGATTCGCTTTTGGAGCAAGATCCGAATAAAATAGCAGCTGCTAATAGGGAGAATAGAGATTTTGTTTTCATGATTAAAATATTTATAAATTATTTTGTTTGTTAAAGAAGTAACGTAAGTTGAGGTAGAAGCCACGGCTTGGTTTTTGTAAGCTGAAATTGTCGACCAAACGATTATCCGTTAGATTTTTGCCTTCCAAAGCAATATTGTATCGACCATTTGCGATGGAGTATACGATGTTGGCATCTAGACTTAACTGTGTAGGAATTTTTCTTTTCTCGGCATCTGCATCGGTTGAACCTAAGCCTGGCCAATACAACCAAAACTCATGCACATAAAGGAGGTTAGCTCCAACATTTAAACGGTTATTTTTGCCGCCAAGCTCTGGAAAAATGACTGACGCGTCTAGATTGCCAAATAGATAAGGGATATTTGGCATCTGATTTTTGTATAGTGGACTTATGCCGGTGTAACCAGGCTCTACTTTTTGCATATTCTTGACAGATTGATAAGTAGCATTTAATCCGGCCATAAACCATCTTTTGTAGGAGTAGCGAAGATCTAAATCACCTCCGATTGATTGTACGCCATCTCTATTGTCCGATACATATTTTGACTGATTGTTGTTCAACCGTTGATATATAAAGTTGTCCGCATGACGATAGAAAGCATTTGCTATTAAGGCGAAACGGTTGTCCGGATTAAGATGGAAATCGTAGAGTAATCCCAAGTTCATGTTGTTGCTTTTCTCGGGTTTCAGACTGGCATTTCCCTCGTAATTTTCTACATCACCAAATAGTTCTGTTGGGGTAGGCATTTTGGTGGTGAGTTCATAAGATCCCTTGATCTGTAAAGTTGGGGCTAGGTAATAAGAAAGTGTGGTCCCATAGCCTAATTTCGAAATGTTCTTTTCCAACTCGTTATTGCCGCTCGCATTATGCTGATTGTAATGTTTCAAAAAGGCATTTAAACTAAATCTATCTTTGATATCATATTGGTAGCCAAAAGAAAGAACATTTTTTTGACTTAACTGGGCGCGTTCGTTCGCTGCGTTTTGTGGGTTTACCTCATCCTGACCGCTGCGTTTGAAGGTATTAAATACGTCTGTCAGTGATAGACTTTGTCTTTCCGAAAGTTTATAATTAATAATGGCATTCGCTACTCCAGCATTGTTTTTGTATTTATACATTGAGTAAGAACGTTCGCCGCCCGGTCCGTCGAGATTTTTTCTATTGCCATACCAGTCGAAACGGGCATGAACAGTATCGATATTTTGGTTGCTTCCCAAATTGATGTTTCCATTAACGATCACATCAAGTCCTTTGGTAAGGAAGTCATTCTTTTTATATTTAAATGTTGGCATTACCGTGGTCCCTCTATTGTGCCAGCCACCAAAGACAGACACCATGCGGGCTCCTGTTTGTATTTCTTTATAGCTTTGCCCTAGGACAATGCCAAAAAGGAGTTTGTCTGCGTAAGGTTTATTAACCACACCGATATTCGCGATAAGCGATTCGTTATGGTAGGTATCATGGAATCTTTTAAGTTTAACTCCTTCTTTATAAACCCCAGTATTGATGTCAGCTACGTCGACGGTGACTTTATAATTATTGTCCGAATAATTTTGAAATGCATTCAACTGGAAGTATAAGCCTTTCTTTGTTGTATGAGCCGCATTGATCACAGTGCGGTGTGTATTAAAGGACCCAAATGAGTAACTTGCATCTACATAACTGTTCATCCGGTCACCTGTAACAATATTAACTGCCCCCCCTAAGGCATCCGAACCGAGCCATACAGGTACTACACCTTTATAAATCTCAATCCTTTCGGCGATATTGATTGGAATATTGTTAATTTGAAATGCCGACCCGAAGTTCTCCATTGGAATACCGTCGATAAAATAACGGATCTGATCACCATTAAAGCCGTTTAACATCAAATTGAAATTAGACCCAACACCACCCGATTCTCTGACGCGTACACCTGCAACACGGTCCAAGGCACTTGAAATATCCATTGTGGTATTATAAAGTTTTGTTGCATCGACCGCGGTGACATTAAAGGCTTGTCGATTCACCTCTTGGGCTTTCGTGCGGCCAAATACTTCGACCTGATCAATTTCTTTTTGATCCGATGTCAACTCAAGGTTTAAGCTATTCTCGCCCGTTTTAAGAACAATGGTTTTTGATAAGTTTTGGAAGCCTACAGCCGAAACGCTGATTGTAATACTTCTTTCTTTGATGTTTTTGATCTCATAGTATCCGTTTTCATCAGTCGATAAATTTATTTTCCCAACACGGATAGTTGATCTCGCAATGCTTTGTTGAGTTTGAGTTTTTACAAATCCTTTTAGTGAGGCTGTGAATTGTTGTGCCTGTACCGTGCAGGTGATAAAGAGTAGAAAGAGGATACTATGGAACCTTATGTTTTTCATGATAGATTGATCAGATGATCGTTTATGTATTTAAATATATTTATTTAGATTAATTATAAACAGTGCAAATGTAATAATAATCTTCTCTTTGACAAATCATTTGTTAAAAAATGTTATTTTCTTAAAACCGTATTTATTTGCGATTGTTATTATAATGTTTTTCAATAGGTAGTAAACACGCTAGCACTCCCCCCGAGGCCAGCGTGTTTTTTTTATTGTAGATCGACTTAAATTATTTATGTTTGTTTTACAAATGTTTCAACTATGAACTTAGCGCCATTAAAACAAACCGGACGTTTGGCCACTATAGCACTGACAGGACTATTAGTCTTCTCTTGCAAAAAGGATACCCCAAAACCGGAGCCTGAGCCCGAACCAGTGGAGCGTACCGAAGCGCAGCTGATCAAGGATGATATCTACAAGTATTATAAACTATATTCACTTTGGGACAAGTCCATTCCTGATTATACGAGCGATCCGGCTCAATTCACGGATAAATATGGTTCAGCCGACTTGGTGCTCGATGCGTTGAAGAAGATGACACCGGCACATGCCGCCTACGCAAATGGTGTCTTCGACCGATTTTCCTATATGCTGGGACTCGATGGTTATAATACCGGAACAACTGCTTCTGGCAGGCTTAAAATGGATACGAACGATGGATATGGCATCTATGTTCAATTGGGAACCGAAGATGGGAAAACTGCACAGCCTATTATTTATTTCGTAGAGGGTGGGTCCCCGGCGCAAAAAGCGGGTTTCAAGCGTTCTGATTTTATTACAGCTGTCAACGGTGATTCCGATTACTCGATCGCTGTCACTTGTACGACGACTGGCTGTACGATTAATGATGCAAGTGCGCGGGACAAGATGATGAATAAGTTGAATACGGCATTAGATGCAGGTACGCTTAAATTGCAGGTTAAACATCAGGATGGAACATCAACAACAAAAGATCTTGCATACGCGAATGGCTATACTATTGATCCCGTCTATAAAGATTCTATCTATACCTATAATGGAAATAATGTTGGATACCTTGCCTTATCGTCTTTTGAAGAAATTGAGAATAACAATGCCAATCAACAAAAGATCGATGCAGCTTTTGATAAATTCCAGGCTCAGCAGATTAAAAGTTTAATTGTTGATTTGCGCTACAATGGCGGTGGTTACGTGGATGCTTCTGCTTATGTTGCTGATAAGATTGGGGGAGCCATTACGAAAGGAAAGCTGATGCTAACCTATGAGGTTAACGATTATATTAAAGCGACGCCGAGCATCAATAGGATGTTTCAGGATACAAAGTTTGAAGGCAAGAGCAATTTGAGCTTAAATAAGGTCTATTTCCTGGTGAGTGACCGTACAGCATCGGCAGCCGAAATGTTAATTAATGTGTTGAAACCTTATTTACAAGTGCAGCTTATTGCATCTGGTACACGTACTTATGGCAAACCCGTAGGTTTCTTCGAGCAGGTTGTACAAAACAAAGTATCTTTCTGGCCTGTTTCCTTTCTTTTGAAGAATTCAGCGAATTTTTCAGATTATTGGGATGGCTTAGTTCCTGATAAAAGTAATATAACCGATTATGTGTTTGTCGATGTAGGTGACAAGAAAGAAACGATGTTAGCGACAGCACTGAATGATGCTGCACCGGGTATTACCACCAAAGCTTCTATCAATGCAGTAAGCCGAAAGGGCTACCGCACGCTTGACCAAGGCGAGGTTAATATACGACCAGACCGCGGCATGATAAAGAAGCGATAATTCTCAGATGTCAATCAAAAGATAGTTGTAAACCCCCAATTGTCGACGAGACTTTGGGGGTTTTTTATGGTATTATTCGTCCGGAAATAGAGCCGAATGACATAGTTCTGCCGCAGCAGCATCCGGCAAACATTTTAAGTAACCAACAGGAATCTGAGCAATGATTTTTTCCAGAATGGTGTTCATGTTTGCGAATAATTCCTTGTTCCATCGTATGGAAGTACAGCTGGGCAATACCGCGATAAAGCCTTTAAGCCCAGTTTGCCATTCGAACTCATTCATTGGAGCCTGTTGCAGACGAACAAATCCTTGTAAGGGTCGTTGTTCATTTTTATAACAAGGCGTCTTGCCACTCCAAGGTGTTCCATAAATTAACACCCCTTCGTTTGTAATGCGAACGGCAGGGTTATCGTCGTTAAGTAAAACTGTATTTGGAATATGTTTTAACCACAATCGGCTATGCGTACTCTTTCCTGTACCACTCTTGCCAAGAAATGCCACACCTTTGCCTTCGTGGTTGACAACTGACGCGTGGATCATGATCGTATTGTGTAAAAGACTTGCTTGTCCGAAGATCATCATGGCCATCCAGGTAATAACACCGCTCTGTTCATCAGCCGTGCTTGCGGGAACATAGAGTATAGAATGTTCAAAGTTTCGGTCACTTTGGAGGTACCAAACCGCATTGCCCTCTTCGTTGCGGATTGTTGTGATAAAAGTATCCTCTTTTTCATAAAAGCGGAATCGGTCTCCCCATGCAATAGACTCGTCTGTGCGAAGGGCACCCATATCGTTAGATATTGGGGCTTGCTCTGAACGGATATCGATTCTAATGTCGGTTTTTTCTGTAGCATCTAGCCATTGGAAGTCCCGAAAGGAAGGGAGAAGCTGAGCCAAAGTGAAATCCGAAGGATGGTTAAATTCCAGTATTAGTTCTGCGATGCGGTAGCGTGTTTGGGATAATTCGGATGATGTCGTGAAATTCATGTCTAAATAATTATTTCGTGAGCTCGCTATGCCCGATTTGTCTTTTAAAAATTTCTTAAATATTCAGGTTTAGTCTTTACCTGTCCTATCTGTTTATGTTATTGCTGTCTTCAGCTTCTATTTTTTATTTGTTAATGTTTACTGTATGAATACTCGTTTTGTTGATCCGCTATGTTTGTCCGGCCAATACTTAATCTAGATAAATACGTTGCTGGCATTTTTCGGCCAAGTGTAGGTCATGTGTTACAAACAAGCAGATTTTGTGCTTTCCATGTGTTAATAGTCGCTGTATTAACGTGTCAGATGTTGTTTTGTCCAGTGCAGAGGTCACCTCATCGAAGAGCCAAATATCACCGTCGTGCATAAGTGCCCGGGCAATGGCAACGCGTTGTGCCTGTCCTTCCGATAGGCCTATGCCAGATTCACCGACGACGGTATCGATTCCGTCGGGTAGGTCGAATACAAATTCTGCACAGGCGAGCCACAATGCTTTTTGCATATCCATTGTTCGCTCTTGTTCAACATGGAGAAGTAAATTTTCACGAATGGTCCCGCTAAAGAGCGAATTGCCTTGGGGAATATAAGCAAGATTGATACGATGGCTGGCCGTTAATTCCTGCTCGCCTTTCCGATCGATGAGTGTAATTGCTCCTTTCTCTGCTTTAAGCAGTGCGAGCAGCAAACGTATTAACGTCGTTTTCCCTTTTCCACTTGGTCCAATGATAGCAGTGGGCTCGCCAGCTTTTAAGGAAAGGTTTAAATTTTGTAAAACCCATTTATCTTCATAACGGAAGGAGAGGTCGTTTATCCGAAGCTCCTGTGTCTCATGAAGGCGTTGCTGCGTCACCTGTGGTTCGATTTCTCCTGCCTGCAATTCCAACAGTCGATCTGCAGATACACGGAATCGCACAAAGCCCGGAATATAGGCAATCAATGCGAGAATGGGTGACTGTATTCTTGCGACCAATTGTAGGAAAGCAGTCATTGTTCCGAATGAAATCTGGCCAGACTGCAATCGGTAAATACCCCAGATAAAAGCAACCAAATAACCGGCATTCATGGCGACCTTCATGGCTCCCTGTGTATATGTAGAGAAGTTAAGCTGGCGTATTTTCAACAAAAATAATTGGTGCTGGCTCGCCAAGAGTTTCTCTCTTCTTTTTGGGAAGATGCCCATTGCCCGAATGAGCAGACGAAAACGTAGGTTTTCCTGTAAAACCTTTGAGAAATTGCTTTCCTCTTCCTTGACTTCCTTACTGAGCTTCCGCATTTTGCGGAAGTACAATTTTGAAAAGACAAAAAGAGGGGATATGGCCAGGATCATCAACGCCAACATCGGGTCCATATACCAAAGAAAACCAACTGACGCCAATAGCTGGATTGTGGTCAATATAAAAGACAAAAATGTATTGGCAATGGTATTGGCGACTTCCTCACAGTCTGTCTGAATACGGATCTGAATGTCACCCGTATGCCAGTTTTTAATTAATTTCCAAACAGAGAGCATTTGGGCATCGAGCATTGTTCGCTGCAATTGAAGGGTGATCATCAATTTGATCTGCTCCATCATGCGCCCCGAGTACCCCTTGATGCCAACATTTAACGCAATACTGCCCACAATGCCAATAAGCAGCCATTTCAGGGGTAAATCTGCATGTGATGTAGCCGTGTCTACCGCTTTTTTGGACAGGAAAACGAAAGCTAGGGAAAGTCCAATACATATCAGTTCCAGTATGAAATAAAGGACCAATTTGCTTCGGTATCCCTGGCTAACCGACCAAGCCCAGCGCAGGTGTTGCTTCAGGCTATTGTTGTTCATTTTTCCAATAATCCCTGTTTTTGGAAGTCTTGAAGAAGGATTTCTGCATCGGATTTTGCCTGTTCGATGTCTACGTCATAATTCTCACAAAGTAAGTCAACGATTGTGTCATTATTGAATTCTTTTCCTTTGAGTTGTTCCCACAGCCATGCTGCAGAGCTATTTAGCGTATAAACTGTTGATAAGTCAACCATATCCTGGCTAGGATCCACAATCAAATGATCTGCACCAATTGTTCTCAAAACTAAATCCGATCTTAATTTCATATTAATAATGTGTTTTTAATGGGCATAAGCAGCGTCCAGATAATTCAAACTTGTTTATGCTTTAATGCTGGATGCGCGATATGTCATTGTTATGTATAAAGTAAAGCATATTCTTTCAAACTTAGATAAATTACTTTTATATGCAATATAATTGCGTAACATATAAAAGTAATTATTCATTCTTATCTGTTCTTCTGGAGCAATCGGGATAGCTTGGCAGTTTATCGATCCTTCCGCTACCTACCAATAAACTTATTTATCGCGAAACCATAGCAACCAGATTGTATACTCTTTTTGTTGTTTTAAGTCGAAGTTAACGATTTTTTGTCTTAGTGGTTCAATTTGGCGACTATACGACGTAACAACCGAATATGGTACCAGCATAAGCCACGTAACCTTGCCCAGGGGCCGTCTATAGCTATGGATTTATCTTTATCCTGTGGATAATGCATATAAGCAATGGCGATAATGTCTTTAGCAGCTATATATTCGCGGAGTACAAGATTTCCGTCTCCCGCTAATACATATTGGTTGTTTCTCTTGCCGACAAAACGGTGAAAGACAAATTTATCTTTGTCTTTGGCTAGTATATTGCTGCCTAAAGCAAGCGGTTGTCCCCGATAAGCCTGCAATAATACTGTATCCCCATCCTGGATAAATGGACGCATGCTATTTCCCTTCACGCGTATGCGGACCTCCTTGCCTTCACGAAGGACGCGTTGCACCTCGGCAAAATAGTCTTCATTTGAAATAACCCGTGTTTTGTTGTTGCTTGTGTTTTCAGCCATCAACTAAGAATTGGTTTTTACAAAATAAGCAATGACCTGCTGCAAATAGGTGTCTTTTAATAGGACCTTTTTATTTTCATCCAACAGGTAAATCGTTGGGGAAGCTTTGAGGTCGTATAAATTGAAAGACAGTATTTTACTTTCGCTGTCGAAACCATTGATCCATTGGTCGGACAGCTGTGATTGATAATTTTTCCACTTCGTGCGATCTCCCCAAGGGTCGATAGCGACTACCTGCACCTGTAATTGTGAAAAGAGCTGCACCAATTGTGGTGTATCACGAAGCTGATGAATAGTTTCTTTGCAATGCGAGCAATCCGGATCGTAAAAGATCAAGAAGGTATATTTTGATTTTGTATCCGATAATTGTTGTTTTTCCCCATTTGCTAGTTCATAAGTAAAGTCTTCGGCAGTTTTTCCCTCTTTATTTCGGAGCACCAATTTGTAAGTCGGCCTATAGGCTTCTTTCTCCAGATCGGAAAGTAAATCCGTTTTGATCAGATAGCGTAATACGGATTCGTAGACGATATCATTCCGCATCGGAGAATTGCCATCATACAGGTAATGTTCATATTGTTTAATGAAATAGTCAAAGCTTGTCCGATTGACTTTTGCCTTGTCCAGCATCAGATCGATCGCTTTATCTCTTGTTGCAGAATCTGGATGCTGGGCCAAGAGCTGAAGAAAATCAGCAAGCTGTTGTTCGCCTTTTTCTGGATTTTTTACCAGTGCAGTATCCTGCATGTCAAATTTATCCCAGAAATGAAATAAGGTGCTGTCTGCAGTGCTCACAGGTTTTTCGTCTTGTTTTACCAGATCGACTTTTTGTTTTCCTTTTGTATTGTCTTTGCAGGAGCAATAGAACAGGGCTACTACACCTATACATAACCAAAGACTAAAGTTTGGTCTTTTCATTTAATTTATGCTTAACTTTACGAAGTTAATAAAACTTTCAGGATTCTACTTGAAAGAATCTAATCCTATTCTGTAGGTTTTTATTGACCAAAAGAATAAGAAGTTATCATGTAGTAGTGCCTCGAACAGATTTGAAATATGTTGATGCACAGTGGAATATCGTTATTCGTATTTATTATAGTGTACTAATTAAAATCAGAAAGTAGCGAATCCCCCTGTAAGTACGTTATAGAAATTTGATAAATCCTTCACTCAACGAGGTTAAATGAGGTGTAAAATAGGAAAGAGGGCCTCTATTGGGTAAATTTTTAAACCATTTAATTAAATAGTTTTACTAATTTTGCGGCAAAATGCCGACATATCGAATGAAAAGAATAATATTATGGTTATGTATAGCAGGATTTGTGGGTACCATACAGGCTCAAACCAATCCGGCGAATATAAAAGTTGATAATCTTAGTGATGCTCAGATTGAGCAATATGTGAAACAGGCCGCATTAATGGGCTACGATGAAAGTCAGCTGGATGGTTTTGCCCGGGCACAGGGTGTGTCTGCTGTTGAGGTGCAGAAGCTTAAAGAACGGTTGGCTACAATTAAACGCAAGAAGCAACAGCCTGAGCAATTAAAAGGAAGAACAACTGGTGCTGCTAATGGCCGAAATAATGGCCGCCAAGTAAGCGGGAATTCCAATACAGACTCGTTGCAGAGCAAACAATTAAATAAACGGGATTCCATTGAAAATGAGGCGGGAAAGCTAAAAATTTTTGGTTCTGATCTCTTTAAGAATAACGCCATTACCTTTGAACCGAACTTGCGTATGGCTACACCAAGTTCCTATATTATTGGACCAGATGATGAAATCTTGTTGGATATCACCGGAGATAATGAAGCCTCCTATCAGCTCCCGGTAAGTCCAGATGGAACCATCAAGGTGGAATATGTTGGCCAGATCAATGTAGCAGGATTATCAGTGGCGGCGGCAAAAAGTAAGATTGAGCAGCGTCTGAGCGGGACTTATCCCGCGCTACGTTCGGGAAGAACCCAGGTCAGCGTTAACATTGGCAATATACGCACGATTCGTGTGACATTGACAGGTGCTGTTACAAAACCGGGAACCTATAGCCTGCCTTCATTGGCAACGGTATTTAATGCGTTGTATGCCTCTGGAGGACCCAATAAAAACGGAACGTACCGTAAAATTCAGGTGATCCGCGGCAATCGTGTGGTAAGCACCATCGATGTCTATGATTTCTTGGCAAATGGTATACAACAGGGAAATATCCGTCTGCAAGATCAAGATATTATCCATATACCCGTATATGGAGCGAGAGTGCAGTTTGAAGGCGAGGTAAAACGTCCGGCAATCTTTGAAACGGTGCCTGGAGAGTCGCTATCGGATATCTTGCGTTATGCTGGCGACTTTACAGAGAATGCGTATAATGCCAAAATTAAAGTACTTCAAACAACAGGTCGCGAACGCAGTGTTCAGGATATCTATGCTGACCAGTTTGCAAACTATACACCCAAAGGTGGCGATCAGTATATCGTAGAACCGATATTGGAACGTTTTGCCAATCGCATCAGTGTTTTAGGCGCGGTATTTCGTCCCGGGATCTTCGGTTTAGAACCAGGGATGACGTTAAAACAAGTCTTGGAAATGGCCGATGGTGTACGCGAAGATGCCTTTTTGGAACGCGGAATGATCAATCGCTTGAAAGCAGATAATACTTCGGAGCTGATCAATTTCAATGTAAGAGACATACTCGCTGGCACCACAGCGGATATTCCGCTCAAGAGAGAGGATAAGATTGAAATTGCCTCTATTTTTGACTTAAGGGATGAGTATAAATTCACTGTGCAAGGGGAGGTACGCTTTCCGGGTGATTTCCCTTTTGCGAGTAATGCAACTTTAGGCGATGTTATTCAAAAGGCAGGAGGGCTTACTGAGGCGGCAAAAAATGCACGCGTAGAAATTGCCCGTCGTATTCAAAACTTAGACGTTACTGATCATCGATCTTCGAAGACTATTTTGGTCGATATTAAAGAAGGTGTACTCACAGATCCTAATTTGACGCTGGAGCCTTATGATGTCATCTCTATTTTAGGAGATGCCGGTTTCCGTACCCAACGTCAGGTGAAAATCGAAGGTGAAGTGCTTTATCCGGGCTTTTACACCATTGCACGTGAAGATGAACGTATTTCGGATATTATTAAACGAGCAGGGGGGCTTACACCATATGCCTATACAGAGGGAGCTTCTTTGAAACGTACGGGGATGTCTAAATTGAAAGCAGAAGAGAAAAAAGAAAAGGAGCGATTGAAGAAAGAATTGGAAAAGGATGACTTAGATGAAGACGGTAATAAAAAAGATACTAGCCTAGAGAAAGTTGCTTATAAAGATATCGAAAAGAATAACGATGGTTCCAAAGCAAAAAACTCCGCTTTAGCGAAGGTCTCACAACAGGGGATGTCTGCTTCGGATATTGAACCGAGCGACCTTGTCGGGATTGAACTGAATAAAATTTTAGAGAAGCCCTATGAAAAAGGAGACCTTCTCGTTTTAGACGGCGATATTATTAATGTGCCGAAAGAATTGGAAACCGTAAAAGTTGTGGGGGAGGTCCTGAATCCAAACAACGTCGTCTATGTTAAAGGTAAAAGTTTAAAATACTATGTAAACCAGGCAGGAGGCTTTACGGATAATGCATTGAAGAAACGTGTCTTTGTTCAATATGCAAACGGAGCTGTAAAAGGCAAAGACGGTGGTTATCCTGAAGTGAAGCCGGGAGCTGAAATAGTGGTTCCAAAAAGGGCTCCTCGTGAAAAATTAACCTCACAGGCTTGGATTGGAATAGGTACAGGGATAGCTTCAACATTGGCTATTATCATTAGTTTGTTTAAATAAGTTAACGATAATGGCAACAGAGGCAAATAAAAAAGAGAAAGCACTTGGCGTAAAAGAGGTTATATTAGCTCTCCAAGACTGGGTAAAATATTTTACTTCTAAATGGTATATATTATTGATTGCTGGTTTTGTTGGAGCAGGAGCGGGGATTCTATATGCTAAATTTACCAAGCCTGTATTTACTGCAACGACTACTTTCGTTTTAGAATCCGGTGAAAAAGCTGCTGGCGGCCTAGGGCAATATGCAGGAGTTGCAGCTATGGTGGGCATCGATTTGGGCGGAGGTAGTGGAGGGATATTTCAGGGTGATAACCTTCTTGAGCTCTATAAATCCCGTAAGATGCTGGAAGCGGCATTACTTACACCCTTAAAGAGCGATAGTTCCAAACTTTTGATTGATCGTTATTTAGATGTAAGTGAGATGAAAAAGGATTGGAAATCTAAAAAGCCTGTCTTGATGGAAATTGACTTTCGAAAAAATAATCAGGTAGGTTTACAAAGAGATAGAGATAGTATTCTACAGAAAATAATTAAGGACATCAATAAAGGAAGCTTATCAGTAGCCAAACCTAGCTCAAAATTATCGATAATAAAAGTTGATGTTAAATCCGAAGATGAGATCTTTGCAAAGGAATTTAATGAGGCACTTGTAAACGAAGTAAACGCATTCTATTTAGCAACTAAGACAAAAAAATCATTAAATAATATTGAAATATTGCAGCATAAAACAGATTCGGTAAGGGCTGTCATGTACGGCAGCATCAGTACAGCTGCTGCTGTAATAGATGCTACTCCAAATTTAAACCCTACAAGGCAGGTTCAACGTATAGTCCCTTCCCAGAGGTCACAGTTTTCTGCGGAAACCAATAAGGCTATTTTAGGTCAATTGGTGCAAAATCTTGAAATGTCAAAAATGGCACTAATGAAGGAGGCTCCTTTAATACAGACTGTGGATACCCCCGTCTATCCGTTGGAGAAGAAAAAAGTAGGTCTTATTAAAGCGCCTGTAATTGGAGCATTTTTGTTTGGGTTGCTCGCCATAATTTGGTTTACAATAAAGAGATTGTATACAAGTGTAATTGCGAATTAAAAATCAAGATGAATATATTAAAACTTATAGGAAGAAGTCAAGAGCTGTTTGAGCAGGATATTAATACCTATGAATCGAGACTAAGGGAGATTGTTTCTCAATCTCGATTCCTTGTGATTGGTGGTGCTGGATCCATAGGTCAAGCTACTGTAAAAGAGATTTTTAAGCGAAACCCAATAAAGCTGCATGTGGTTGATATCAGTGAAAACAACATGGTTGAGCTGGTCCGTGATATTAGAAGTTCCTTTGGTTATATAGATGGTGATTTTCAGACATTTGCACTTGATATAGGCTCTATAGAATATGATGCTTTTTGGGAGGCAGACGGTGCATATGATTATGTATTAAATCTTTCTGCGCTGAAACATGTTCGTAGTGAGAAAGACCCCTATACATTGATGCGTATGATTGATGTAAATATATTCAATACAGATAAAACACTAGCTCAAGCAGCCGGAAAAGGTGTTAAAAAATATTTTTGTGTATCAACAGATAAAGCTGCTAATCCTGTGAATATGATGGGAGCGTCGAAGCGAATAATGGAAATGTTTTTGATGCGGAGAAGTGAGGATATTGTGATATCGACAGCAAGATTTGCGAATGTCGCTTTTTCAGATGGATCGCTGTTACATGGTTTTAATAAAAGAATTGAAAAGAGGCAACCAATTGTCGCGCCAAATGATATCAAAAGATATTTTGTTATTCCGAAGGAGTCTGGAGAGCTTTGCCTGATGTCTTGTATTTTTGGTGAAAATAGAGATATTTTTTTTCCAAAATTAAATGAGGGCCTGCACTTAGTCACTTTTGCTGATATTGCTATTCAGTATTTGCAGGAAAAAGGCTATGAACCTCATTATTGTAGTAATGAGGATGAGGCAAGGAGCTTAATGGATACATTGCCGCAGTTGGGGAAATGGCCGTGTCTTTTTACGGTTAGCGATACTACAGGTGAAAAGGATTTCGAGGAATTTTTTACAGATAAGGAAACATTGGATATGGAACGTTTCGAGAATCTGGGGATCATAAAAAACGAATTGAATGTCGAGTCCACCAAGCTGAAAGATTTTGAAGAAGCTATTTCAAAGATGAAAGGTAATCGCAAGTGGACAAAACAAGAGATTGTAGATTTATTTTTTTATATGCTTCCAGATTTTGGACACAAAGAAATGGGGCGGTACTTAGATGCTAAAATGTAGAGATGGAAAATATAAATCAGTTTGTTTCTTTTGTACAGGAACAATATAGAACCGATAAGTTTATTCCTTTACATGAACCTAGATTTCGAGGTAATGAAAAAGAATATTTAATAAATACAATAGATTCAACATTTGTATCTTCTGTAGGAGCTTATGTGGATCAATTTGAAGGTGAGATGGAACAATTTACGGGAGCGACAAAAGCTGTTGCTGTTGTAAATGGAACCGCATCTTTACAGGTCGCGTTACGATTGGTAGGCGTTTCCAAAGGAGACGAAGTTATTACGCAAGCGCTTTCCTTTATTGCAACAGCCAACGCGATCTCCTATAACAATGCAGTTCCCGTATTTTTGGATGTTGATCTCGATACGATGGGCCTGTCGCCAGAAGCTGTTAGAAATTTCTTGGAAAATTATGGCGAGTTAAGAGAAAACGCTTGTTATAATAAAATTACCGGAAATAAGATTTCCGCATGTGTACCTATGCACACTTTTGGTTTTCCTGTCCATTTGGATGAGCTGATTAGCGTTTGCTCAGCATGGAAAATTCCAGTGGTCGAAGATGCTGCTGAGTCGCTGGGAAGCTATTATAAAGGAAAGCATACAGGGACTATTGGTCAAGTCGGCTGTTTTTCCTTTAACGGGAATAAGACAATTACCTGTGGCGGTGGGGGTGCGCTAGTCACAAATGATCTTGCAATAGGGGCGAAAGCCAAATATCTTACAACAACAGCTAAAAGACCTCATCCCTACGAGTTTTTTCACGATGAAATAGGCTATAATTATAGGATGCCTAATTTAAATGCAGCCTTAGCCTGTGCTCAAATGGAAATGCTAGAATCCTTTTTGGCTGATAAACGAAAATTAGCGGGAGAATATGCCGACTTTTTCAGATCTGTTGGAGTTAATTTTAGAACTGAAACAACAGAAACTAAGGCAAATTATTGGTTGATGTGTGTGGAACTGGAAGATAAATCACAACGGGATCGCTTTTTGAGCGAAACAAACGAAAAGGGTATCATGACGCGTCCAATATGGGCGCTGACCTATCGCTTGCCTATGTATCAGCATTGCTACCGGGATGAGCAGGTAAATGCGGAATTTTTGGAGCAGCGTATCGTTAATATTCCAAGTAGTGTACGATAAATAGTATTTATTATAGAAGGGATGGCCTTCTAAAAAATGATGTAATGAAAAAAACATTGATTATTGCAGAAGCGGGCGTAAATCATAACGGCGATATAAATAACGCGATTAGGCTTATTGATGCTGCTGTTGATGCTGGAGTAGATTATATTAAATTTCAGACTTTCAAAGCAGAGAAACTGGTGTCTAAAAATGCAAAAAAAGCCGAATATCAGATTCAAAATATGGGCGGTGAAGAGGATTCGCAATATACAATGCTGAAAAAATTAGAACTTTCTCTTCAGGATCATGAAACGCTAATCAATTATTGCAAAAGTAAGGGAATACAATTTTTCTCTACCGCATTTGATTTGGATTCATTACAATATTTGAAAGACATTGGTTTAGAGTTGGTTAAAATTCCTTCTGGGGAAATAACAAACCTACCTTATTTAAGAAAAGCAGCAAAGTTGTTTTCGAAAGTAATATTATCCACTGGAATGTCGACAATGGATGACATCTCATCCGCAGTGGATGTATTCCGGGCTGAAGGAATTTCCAATATTACAATTTTACATTGTAATACAGAGTATCCGACACCTTTGGAAGATGTCAATTTAAAAGCTATGCTAGCTATTAAGGAACAATTTCAAACAGAAGTTGGCTATTCGGATCATACTTTAGGAATAGAAGTTCCAATTGCTGCGGTCGCTTTAGGAGCCTCTATTATCGAGAAGCATTTTACATTGGATAAAACTATGCAGGGTCCGGATCATGCGGCATCTCTGGAGCCTGTTGAGTTAGTTAATATGGTTGCTGCAATACGGAATATTGAGTTAGCGATGAAAGGAGATGGGCTAAAGACGCCTTCCCAATCTGAATTAAAAAATATCGCAGTAGCACGCAAAAGTATTGTTGCTGCAAGGAGTATCAAGAAAGGGGAATTGTTATCGGAGGATAACTTAACGGTCAAAAGACCTGGAACCGGAATTTCTCCGATGCATTGGGATGAAATTATAGGTAAAATAGCCAATCGAAATTTTGATGAAGATGATTTAATCGAGGTTTAGATGAAGAAAATTTGTGTTGTTACTGCTACGCGAGCGGAGTACGGTCTTTTAAGACCATTGATGGATTTAATTCAACATTCCGATAGGATGCTGTTGCAAATTATTGCGACTGGTACTCACTTATCTGCCGAGTTCGGACTTACCTATAAGCAAATTGAGGCCGATGGTTTTTTGATTGATGAGAAACTGGAGATTTTACTGTCTTCAGACACCTCTACAGGTATTGTAAAAACAATGGGCTTAGCTTTGAATGGAATGGCAGAGATCTTGCCGAGGCTCAAACCTGATATATTGGTACTTTTGGGTGATCGTTATGAAATGTTGGCTATTGCCTCTGCTGCTACTATGTTTAAAATTCCTATAGTTCATATTCATGGAGGAGAGATTACCGAAGGCGCTTATGATGATGCTATCAGACATGCCCTAACCAAGCTCAGCCATTTACATTTCACGTCAACACGAGAATACAGAAATCGCGTGATCCAGATGGGGGAAAATCCTGAAACCGTATTCAACGTCGGGGCAATTGGATTGGATAATATTAAAAATTTAAATCTATTAACCCGGAGAGAGTTAGAAAGCGAATTAAATATCACATTTAGGCGATACAATTATCAAATAACATTTCATCCAGAAACACTCGGGCAATTAAGTTCTGCGGAACAGTTTCAGATCTTACTAAAGGCAATAGATCAACAGGAAGATAGTTTTTTTGTTTTTACTAAAGCCAATGCTGATACGGATGGAAGAGTAATAAATCAAATGATTGATAAATATGTTGCTGATAATCCAGGTAAAGCGGCAGCTTATGTTTCATTAGGCACGCTGCGGTTTCTATCGCTAGTCAAGGTTTGTACTGCTATAGTAGGAAATAGTTCTAGTGGTATTCTGGAAGCACCTTCTTTAAAAACACCTACAATAAATATTGGCGACAGACAACGTGGACGTTTACAAGCGGCAAGTGTAGTAAATGTATCTTGTGAAGAAAACGAAATATTGAATGCTTTTGAAGTCATCAAGACTTTCAGTTTCCAAGAGAGTTTAAATAATGTTGTCTCTCCGTATGAAAATGGAGGTGCTGCACAACAGATTCTGGCTGTTATAGAGTCCCATCTTGATCTTAAAGCCGTTAAAAAATTTCACAATTTAATATGAATATCGTAGAGAAACATACCATTCACCAAGATTTGTCCATCAGAGATGCCTTGATTAAGTTGGATCTTATTTCACCCTCATCGATTTTATTTGTTGTGGATGAAAAAAATTTATTGCTTGGATCTTTAACTGATGGAGACCTGCGTCGTGGGTTTATTAGAGGTTTGGACTTTGAAAATAATTTGTTGGATTTTGTGCAGCCCAATCCGGTTTTTATCCGTGAGCGAGAATACGATCTCAATAAGCTGGACCAGTTTCGGAAAGATCATTTAAAGATTATACCAATTGTTAATGGCGAAAAACAGATTATCGATATACTCGATTTTAGTCAGCGTAGGACCCTTATTCCTGCTGATGCGGTATTAATGGCTGGTGGGGAAGGAAAACGCCTGCGTCCACTGACTGAGAAGACGCCCAAACCCTTGCTTCTCGTCGGCGAAAAGCCAATTATTGAATATAATATTGATAGGCTAAAGGAGGTTGGTGTCCATACCATTAATATTAGTATAAATTATTTAGGAGATCAACTCGAGCAATATTTTGGAGATGGTAGCCAAAAAGATATTCGAATCAATTATGTACGGGAGACCAAGCCTCTAGGGACTATAGGGTCGGTTCTACTTGTTGAAGATTTTGAACATGAGGATATAATTATCATGAACTCTGATCTATTGACAAATATTGATTTTAATGATTTTTTCAAAACATATCAAGAAGCTAAAGCGGACATGATCGTTGCCACTACGTCCTATCATGTAGATGTGCCTTATGCCGTGTTGGAAGTAAGTGAAAATAATGCAGTCAAATCATTAAAGGAGAAACCTAGATATACCTATTATTCCAATGCAGGTATTTATATTTTAAAGAAAAATTTACTTTCTATGATCCCGCAGGATAAATTTTTCGATATCACGGATCTTATGGATCGTATTATCGAAATGGACCTAAAATTGGTGACTTACCCGATCAATGGTTACTGGTTGGATATTGGGAAACATGAAGATTTTAAAAAGGCTCAGGAGGATATTAAACATATTAAATTTTGAAAATGAGAAAAAAAATTTTGTGGATAATTCCTGCTCGATCTGGCTCTAAATCTATTGTAGATAAGAATATAAAAGATCTTGGCGGATATCCTTTAATGATCCATAGATTTTTAGCCGCTAAATACAGCGCTTTTACACATGATATCTGGCTAAGTACAGATTCAGAGATATACAGAGTAATAGCTAAGGAGTACGGATTAGAGGCTCCTTTCTTAAGACCGGAAGAACTGTCTACTGATCATGCTAGTTCTAGTGATGTGGTACTACATGCCATGCAGTTTGCTAAAGAAAGAGGTTTGGAATATGACCTTGTCGGCTTATTAGAGCCTACTTCACCATTTATAAAAGTAGCTGATATAGACTCCGCCATTGACGAGCTGGAGCAAGATTTAGAAGCACATGGTGTTGTTGCCGTTAAAGAACAGCGACCTGCGACAATATTCGTGCAGAAAGATGCCAAATATCTGGATGAATTTTGTTCTAATATTAATGAATACCAAAGGCTAGGTCGACAGAATTTTGTTAAAGAGATAACTCCCTCCGGAGGGTTTTATATATGCCGGTGGGAGAAATTTCTGACGGAACATACGTTTTATGGGAATAAGACAATCGCATATGAAGTAGATGAGATCTCAGGTCTAGAGATAGATGAACCTTTGGATTGGGAATTTGCAGAGTTTATTATTGAAAGAAAGAAACGTTATGAATAGTTATAAAGATAGATTACATGAATTAATTCCTGGTGGAGCACATACATATTCGCGTGGAGACGATCAGTTCCCGGAAAATGCACCATCAATATTAGAAAGAGGGGAGGGCTGTTATGTTTTCGATGATCAGGGACGTAAATTCTTAGATTTTGGAATGGGATTACGTTCCGTTAATATCGGATATGGAAATAAAGAAATTGCTGACGCATGTTATGCTGAAATTCTAAAGGGAAATAATCTGACGCGGGCCTCTATGACGGAGCTAGCCGCGGCTGAATTAATGGTGGATTTATTGCCTTCCGTCGAGATGGTCAAGTTTGCCAAACATGGCTCTGCTGTTACTAGCGCTGCGGTAAAGCTTGCGCGTGCTTATACAGGTCGAAAATATATTGCGGTTCCATATGAACAGCCATTCTTTTCTTATGACGATTGGTTTATCGGTTCAACCGTTCTGGAACGTGGAATTCCAAGCGAATTCGGTCAATTTACATGCAAGTTCCACTATAATGATATCCAGTCATTGCAATTATTGTTCGATCAATTTCCGGATCAAATTGCAGGTGTGATTATGGAGCCTACAACGACGGTAGGGCCAGTTAATAATTTTTTACATCAGGTAAAAGATCTATGCCATCGTAACGGAGCAGTATTTATTCTTGATGAAATGATTACTGGATTCCGATGGGACCTAAGAGGTGCGCAATCTTATTTCGATATAGAACCCGACCTCTGTACTTTTGGCAAAGCAATGGCGAATGGTTTTGCCGTAGCGGCATTGGGGGGGAAGAGAGAAATAATGAAAATCGGCGGCATTTTGGAAGAGGGAGCTGAAAGGGTTTTCTTAACTTCAACGACGCATGGAGCAGAAATGAGTGCTTTGGGTGCATTTATTAAAACAGTGGAGGTTCTTCAACGCGACAATGTTGTGCAGCATTTTTGGGATTTTGGAAAAAGATTGACAGATGGAATGAATAATATTTCCAACGGTCTAGGTCTCGCAAATAATTTCTATGTTGAAGGATTTGCCTGTTCACCAAATTATGTTGTGAAGGATGCTGAGCACAATGTTTCTTTACCGCTAAGGACATTGTTCGCGCAGGAAATGATCAAAAATGGCGTAATGATGCCATATTTGGCATTGTCATATGCCCATCAAGATAAAGAGCTGGCGCTAACTTTAGATGCTGTACAGGCTTCTTTGGAAGTAGTTAAAAAAGCATTGGAAGGTAACATTGGGGAGTTTTTAAAATCAAAAGTTATTAAACCTGTTTTTAGAAAATATAATTAGTCGGGCCCATAATTGGGACAATATAGTTTTAAATAAAAATAGGTAATTATGAGTTCATTAAATAGTAAAGTAATTATTGTTACTGGTGCTTCAGGTTTAATTGGTTCGCTGACAGTTGCAGATTTAATAAGAAAAGGAGCTCTTGTCATAGGCGCAGATATTGTTCAGCGGACGAACGCGGAGAGCAAAGTTGACTTTTTTAAGAGCAATGTTGCCCAAAAGAACGATATTGACCGATTGGTGACGTATGTATTGAACAAATATGGTAAAATTGACGGATTAGTCAATTTGGCCTATCCGAGAACGGCCGATTGGGGAACCAGATTTGAGGATATTCCTTTTGAATCTTGGCAGGAAAATGTTGATATGCAACTCAATGCTGTTTTTTACATCTGCCAACAGGTATTAGAGGTTATGAAGGGCCAACAATCAGGTGCAATTGTAAATATCGCGTCCATTTATGGTGTTGTCGGCAATGATTTTTCGCTCTACGAGGAATATGGAGGCACTTCACCTGCAGCTTATGCTGCAATAAAAGGAGGCGTGATCAACTTCTCTAAATATTTGGCCTCGTACTATGGAAAGCATAATGTGCGCGTGAACTGTGTCTCGCCCGGCGGTATAATAGACGAGAAAAACCAACATCCGTCTTTCATCAAACGATATAGCGAAAAGTCGCCTCTGGGCAGGATGGGACGTCCTGAAGAGATTGCACCTGCAATTAGTTTTCTATTGTCGGACGATGCTTCTTTTATCACGGGACACAACCTAATGGTTGACGGCGGATGGACTGCGATCTAGTCGACAGGGAATCGAAGGAATAATATGTAGAATTTTGACGGGGAATGATTAAAAAAGTAATTGTAATCGGATATCAGCCATTGACAGATAAGGTCGTGAAAGATTTTTATTTTTCGATCCTAAATGATAATGGCTTTCAGGTGGAATATTGGGATCTTAGTATGATCTATTTCCCCAATGTTCTCCATGATCGCGTGGTTGATAAAAGAATTATAAAAATTAGCGATAAAAACGAGCTAGTGCTTAAGTTAGATGCATGTCAGATAAAGGAATGTTTTTTTGTATTGCATATTACTTACGAATATCGTGTTCTTGATCTATTCCGGCTGCTGACCAAATATGACTGTACGATTTCATTTTTTGCGCGTGGGGCGTTGCCAGTTTCGAATCGCGAAAGTACCTGGGCAGAGAAGATTTTGAAGAGCTTAAATCCAGGTACCTTAGCAAGGTTTGCGAAGAATAAATATGCTGGATTGTTAAAACGGATAGGTTATATTAAATCCTATGATATTGTATTTTCTGCGGGTAATTTTGGCTATCTAACCGTTGGAATAGCAGCTGATATAGAAAAGCAACAATCAAAAATCATAGCAATTAATTCTCATGACTATGATACTGCACTGGAAAATCTTTCCGAAACACCGATAATCGAAGGGAAGTTTTGTTTATTCTTGGATGAATACCTTCCTTTCCATCCTGATTTTAAACTTTTAGGAATAAAAAGCGTGGATGCGGATGAATATTACGCGACACTAAATAGATTTTTCGATGTTATCGAAGAAAAGTATCAGCTGCCTATTGTGATTTCTGCACATCCAAAGGCGGAGTTGTACAAATCGAAGAACCCATTTAATGGACGAAAGGTCATTTTTGGAAAGACGAGCCAATTAACAAGTAATTGTGAATTTGTTTTGGCACACATTTCGACATCCCAAAGTTTTGCTGTTTTAAATAAGAAACCGGTAATTACCTTAACAACGGAAGCAATTAAAAAAATAATGCCCCAATACGATTCTTTTATTGCTCATTTTTCAGTTAAACTGAAAAGTGCCTTAGTCAATATAGATGATTATTCATCTTCTGAGGTTAAGATCAATAGAATTGACGAGCATGTATACAATGCATATCTTTATGATTACTTGACATCGTCTGAAAGTGAGCGGACAAGATCCAGTGAGATTTTTCTAAAGACGTTAAAAGAGTATCATGGCAGGTAATTATACCATAAATTATATTAAGATATACCTTTGGCAAGGGGTCTCGATGGTTTTGAATTTTCTTTCCATGTTTGTCGTGATCCCTTTTCTGTCGTCCAACCCGCAGCTTTATGGGGTATATACGATTTGTATCTCCACCTCAATTTTTTTGGCTTATGCAGACTTGGGTTTTATTAATGCAGCTCAGAAATATGCTGCTGAATATTTTTCTCAAGATAATAGAACTGAGGAAATTAAAGTCATTGGTTTTTCTAGTTTCATATTGTTTTTATTTCTACTATTGTTTGTCATTGGTTTTGCCTTATTGAGCTTAAAACCTGAGTTGATGATTAGCGGATTGGATGATACTACAAGTTACAAAACGGCCTCATCACTCTTGCTTATATTGGCTTTTTCGACACCATTGACGCTACTTCAGCGTATGCTTCAGATGATCTGTGGCATTCGTCTCGCGGATTACATTGTTCAGCGTACGAATACACTTGCAAGTATCATTAAAATTAGTGCAGTATTTTGGTTTTTTAGATCAGGCCATTATGATATCGTTGGCTATTTTCTGTTTACTCAAATTGTCACTTTGCTAACGCTATTAATTACGATGTATGTCGTAAGAAAGCGATTTAATTATGATTATGTTGCAGTGCTCAGATCCTTCCGATTTAATCAGGATATCTTCACAAAGACCAAGAGTTTAGCTTTTACAAGTCTTTTTATGACAGTTTCCTGGATACTGTATTATGAACTTGACTCGGTTGCCATAGGTAAAATTTTTGGTGCGAAAGAAGTCGCAATATATGCCATTGGATTAACACTTCTTAGCTTTAGCAGAAGTATATTTGGCATTCTTTTTTCGCCATTTAATGCAAGATTTAACCATTTTATCGGTAAAAATAATGAAGAAGGTCTGCGCGCATTTTATCTTCAAGTTACGTCATTGTTTGCTCCGGTCGTGATACTGCCAATTTTGACTGTATGTATGATGACAGGTCCTTTGGTTATGTCTTGGGTTGGGACAATGTATGAAGAATCTATCCTTATCGCTCAATATCTCGTTTTGTGTAATCTTTTGGCTTTTATTTCTTATCCCACGGGTATCTTACTAATGGCTACGGAACAAATTAAGAAGATGTATTTGGTCAACACTTTACTTCCTTTTATTTTTTGGATTGGAATATATACATCAGTTCACTACCTTGGACTTCGGTCCTTTGCTTTATTTAAATTAGTCGCTTTTCTTATTGCAGGAGCAACCTATTATTATTTTATGCTTAAATATCTGAAGATCTCATTTGCCATTTCATTCAAGCTGATTTTCAAACCAGTGTTGATTCCTTGCGGCTTTATTCTTGGATCAACACTGCTTTTGTTGCCTTATATGCAGACGGTGGAAAAGTCGAGAACAGATTTATTGCTTGTTGCAGCGCTTATTGGCGGACTTATTCTACTTGCTTTTATCCTGCAATATACAGTCTCAAAGCCTTTACGAAGCCGGGCAAAACAGATTATTAAGCAAGTGCGGACTTAATTTATAGATACTATGCAAATAGACTTAAAAAATAAAAATATTCTTTTTATAGGCCCCATTTTTTATAACTATCATGAAATTATAAAAGCAGAGCTAGAACGTCTTGGCGCTAAAGTTTATTTTGAACCTGAGCGCGACTATACTTTTAAATTTACTATTGTTAATAATTTCTTTCCCAGTAGTCTGAATCGATTTCAAGCAAAGCATTATAAACGTATCTTGAATCGGAGGAATGGAATCGAATTCGATTATTTGTTCGTAATAAGAGGATATAAGATGCCTAGCGAGTTTATAAATTTATTTAAAAAACGATATCCTTCAGCTAAGCTTATTATGCATCAGTGGGATTCTGAGAATAATAACTCGTTTTCTCATCTTATCGGTAGTTTTGACCGTTTTTTCTCATTTGATCCTCTAGATGTAAAAAAGTATCCTGCATTAAAGTATCTCCCAAATTTTTATTTGGAAGATGTTCATGATGGAAAGGTTAGTGTGTATAACTACGATATTCTTTTTTTAGTTTCTTATCTGCCTGAACGCTATGAAATTGTAAGTAAATTGAAGGCTTTTGCTTCCCAATATAATTTGAAGTTGAAAGCAATTTTAGTTATCTCCTTTTCCACGTATATCAAAGAATGGCTCCTTGGCAACAGGCTAGATAGAGATGTGCTGAAGTTTTCTCCACTCAAAAGATCCGACTATATGGATCTATTCTGGCAATCCAAAATGATTTTTGATATGGGAAGCAATTTACAGACAGGAATGTCACAACGAACGATAGAAACTATCGAAAGTGGAAAAAAATTGCTAATTAACAACACTTATATAAAAGAAGAAGCCATATTTAACGAAAGCCAAATTTTCGTAACTTCAAATGATTTTTCAAAAGAAATAGTAGATTTTATAGATAAACCATTTGATGTTAAACCGACTGGTTATTCGCTGGAGAATTGGATTAAAACCATATTTGGATAGTCTATCATGAAAAATTCGATAATTGCTATTGTTCTATACTTTTTGGTGCTCCATGTGTTTATACCTGGCTCCTACTACGTATTCAATGGATTTAGACCAATTTATTCGGATTTTGCTGATCTGCCAGCGTTGATTAAGAGCTTCTTTTTAATCGTGGTTCCTTTATTGGTATCGGTCATTATATTGCTTTTTCTACCGAACCGTGATGATATTATCTCCCCAAACATTGATGGCCATCCCATTACAATTCTGTTTTATTTTTCCGTTTTGTTCAAACTGGTCGTCGTTTATATGACGGGGGGATTTGCTGCTGCCATTAATGGAGAGCTGAACGGTACATTGGCCAACTATATATCAATTTTTCTGAATCCTTTTACCTTGCTTTTGGTCATGCTTTTTGTTCAAAAGAAACGGTCCAATATTATTTTGGCGGTACTATTCTATGTACTTTCTGTCACTTTATCGGGGAGTAGAAGTGGTATAATCAGCATGTTTTTTGTGTTTTTTATTGGGTTTTCTTTTGTGGCATTTAAAGATTATAAGAAAAAACTATTTGTTTTTTTGAAATATGGTATGCTAGTAACTCCTTTCATTTTCGTCCTTGCTACCCGTATGCGGGACGCAGAGTATGATTTAAGTATGGATTTTTTATTAGATCAGATTTTCGGGCGTATGTCAACATTGGAGACCTCCATGTTGCCTGTTCATTATTATGATAATAATTTAGACCTTGAAATATTCTACGATAAATATAGTGTATGGAATCAACTGAAGCTAGGGATGGATGCGATACTGCCGGGGCAGATATTTGAATTTGATGTAATGCCTAACAATTATTATCGGTTTTTCTTCCTAGGGTATGACCAGGAATTTGTGTTCGAAAACTACATGTCGGTAAATTTGACTCTACCAATATATTTATATATGAAATATCATTATCTTTCGGGCCTTTTAACCGTATTGTATATTTTAGGCTTTTATAAATTAGTCATTTGCTTTAAGAAATATCCACTCTTTGTTATTGTCTTATTAGGCGTATTTTATAATGTGATTTATTTCTTCGATTGGGTCATGGTATTTACTCAGTTTTATACAAGTTTACTTACAATAGTTACATTAAAGTTTTTCGTTTGGTTACTTGAAGCGTTTAAAATTGACTCGAGAAAGTTAAAAGAGGAAACAAATTCTAAAATAGAACCTTAATACTGTTTATAGAGAGCTAATAGTCGGAAAATGCAATTAAAATTTAGAGAATGAAAATATCTGTTGTCATACCAATGTATAATGCTGAAAAATCAATATTACAGAGTCTTGATTCTATTTATACACAGACTTGGAGAGGAGACCTTGAAATAATTGTAGTTAATGATGGATCGAAAGATAATTCAAAAGCTTTGGTAGAGGCATATATTCGGGATAATAGTCGAGATAATATCTTATTAGTGGATCAAGAGAATGCAGGCGTGTCAAGAGCCCGTAATGAGGGGATGAGACGGTGTACGGGGGATTGGATTTGTCTATTGGATTCTGATGACACTTGGCTACCAAATAAATTAGAAAGGCAATTAGAGGTGTTAAAAGATTCATCTATTGATTTTTTGGGAACAACAAGAAATGGAGAATATTTTTCGCAATTGGCTTTCCGCAGGCTTGACAAGATCAATCATATATCAGCTAAGGAATTGCTTTTTAAGTTTGTTTTTGTTACGCCTACTGTAATTTTTAGGCGGGAAATTATTGATAGAGTGGGATATTTTGACGAGAGCCAACGGTTTGCTGAGGAAGGGAATTACTTTATCCGAGTTGCAAATGCCTGCAATTGCTATCTATTAAATGAAAGCTTGGTAATTACAGGTGGAGGTAAGCATGATTTTGGGGAATCTGGTTTATCTAGCAATCTATGGGAAATGGAAAAGGGAGAACTTAAAAATATTCGAATGGCGTTTAGGATCGGAGTAATTAATATCGCTGAATTCCTTTTCTTTAATGTGTTTTCTTTTTTAAAGTATGGGAGAAGGGTGTTAATTGTATTGGGGCGTTAGGTGTTTCTTTCCGTCAAGGGAGTTAAAATAATAATTAAAAATGATTTTATATGGAAATGTATAAACGTTATGGATTTTTGGGTGGGATACGTTTAATCGTCAGTATATTACATACAAGACTTTTTTATCGTAGATCCAGACTTCTCCGTTTACCTTTTGATATTCGAAATCGAAGATTGATCGACCTCGGGAATAAGTTAACGACAGGTTTTGGCTGTAGGCTGGAAGTTCATCCGGTGGAAAAAAGAGAGCAGAAATATCTAATTTTTGGAAATAATGTACAGTTGAATGATTATGTGCATATAGCAGCAGGAGAACAAGTTGTTATTGGAAATGATGTGTTGATCGCAAGTCGTGTGTTTATATCCGATTTAAATCATGGCTCCTATTCTGGAGATCATCAGGATAGCCCTTTGACCAAACCCAATGATAGACTGTTATCCACAAAGCCAATTTATATTAAAGATAACGTTTGGATTGGAGAGAATGTATGCGTTCTAGCTGGTGTTACTATTGGTCGTGGTAGTATCGTAGGCTCTATGTCAGTAGTTACAAAAGACATTCCTGATTTTTCTATCGCAGTAGGTGTCCCTGCTAAGGTAATCAAACAGTTTGATTTTAAAGAGAATAAATGGGTTTTGGTATAAAACTCTAGAAAAAAATAGAAAAGTATTAAAAAAAAACTTTTTTCAACTGTAGCGATTAAAATACAAATCACGTTTGTTAAATAAAACTTAATATTATTATATTTGCACAGCTTTATTTGACTCACTAATTATATTTTATGATTTATATTTTTACGCTGATAATACTTTTTGTTCTAGAGCTACTCTATTTGAAGATTGCAGATAAGTTTAATATCATAGATAAACCGAATGAGCGTTCTTCTCATACCAAAGTTACAATCCGTGGCGCGGGGATTATTTTTTATGTCGCTTCGGTTATATATTTTGTGACTAATGATTTTGAATACCCCTGGTTCTTTTTGGGGTTGACTCTTTTAACTTATATTTCATTCTTGGATGATATTCGTGGCGTACATCCAACTGCAAGATTGACTGTACATTTGGCCTCAGTGCTACTCATGGTTTATCAGTTTGGTGTGTTTAGTTACCCTTGGTACTACCTTGTCCTAACATTTGTATTCGCTATTGGTGTTATCAATGCCTATAATTTTATGGATGGTATCAATGGTATGACAGCTTTTTGCAGCTTGATAATGGGCGGGCTTTTACTTTATGTGAATACCAAGGTTAACTACATTGAACAGGATTTCTTAATTTATACCTTATTGGGAGTCGTAGTTTTTGGGTTTTTTAATTTTCGCAAGAAAGCAGCTTGCTTTGCAGGTGATGTGGGACCGGCCGTATTATCCTTTATGTTGTTGTTTGCCTTGGGAAAACTTATACTAAAAACGGGAGACTTTACTTATATTCTTTTCCTCGCAGTGTATGGCATTGAAATAGGCTGGTCTGTAGCAAGGCGCGTTTATCAAGGTTACCATATTTTTGAACCGCATCGTACGTTTTTACTGCATATGCTAAGCAATGAGGTTGGTTATAACAGCTTGATGGTTTCCGCCGGATATGGCCTGGTCCAGCTGGCTCTCGGGGCTTCTGTAATTTATATCGTGCAATTTGGAGCATCCGTGCAGTGGTCCTTTGTTGTTGTTGCTCTTGCTGGATTGAGTACATTTTATCTTATCTGGAAACAATATATTTTCAATAACTACTATATTAAAGGTGAGGAGCGCTACGCTATACGACATCGCCGTTTAAGAAAGCTGAAGGCGCGTAGAAACAAAAAAGCATATCTTGTTCCGGAAGTTAAATTGACTCAGGACGTGAAAATCATAAATATGCCAAGAAAGGAGAATAGGGAGGATTTGTTGCGGAGTGGGGCACGGTCTTTGTAATATTCATTGCAAAGCAACTATTTTAGAATTATTTATGCCAACACTAATATGCATATGATTTAGACAGTGAGTTTGGGTAAAATGAAAAAAGTAGTAATTTTACCGCAACTTTAGGAGAAGTGATTATGCAATCAGGATTAAGTTTTACAGCAATAGATTTCGAGACGGCGACAGCCAACCAAAATTCAGCCTGTGCCATTGGGCTGGTGGTAGTTGAACAAGGAGTTATTGTTGAAGAGTTTTATTCACTGATTCAACCGCCCCAAAACCAATATATGTGGCAAACAACGCGTGTTCACGGCATCAGGGCTAAGGATACTGCGCAGGCGCCCACATTCAAAGAAATATTTCCGCGCATCTATCCTTTCATCAACAATCGGATCATGGTGGCCCACAATGAATTGTTTGACCGAGGTGTTCTTCGCAAAACAATGGGGTATTATAATTTGTCCTACGATCATTTGGGACTGATGGAAAAATGGGAATGCACATTCAAGATATATCAGGGAAAAGGCTTTAAGCCAGCACGATTAAATGCCTGCTGTGAAGTTCTTGGTATTGAATTAAACCACCATGAAGCATTATCTGATGCTCGTGCTTGTGCGCAATTATATTTAAGGCATGCCGATATTCCCTCTTTGGTCTAAATTTAAAATGTAACGAACGAAATTCCACTATTCGTTGTTATACTAATATATTTTATCTTTGATAGATGAATCAAATTTCTCTATTCTTTTAAATTCAATGTGATTATGATAAATTTACCAGCAAAAGGCATGCGCGTTGGTATTACGTTTAGTGCATTTGATCTACTGCATGCCGGGCATATTAAGATGCTTGAGGATGCTAAAAGGCAATGTGATTATTTAATCTGTGGATTGCAGACGGATCCAACGCTGGACCGACCAGAGAAAAATAAACCTACTCAAACAGTGGTTGAGCGTTACATTCAGCTAAAAGGCTGTAAATATGTGGATCAGATTGTTCCATATGCAACCGAGCAAGATTTGGAGGATATTCTTCGATCGTTTAAAATTGATGTACGCATAGTTGGAGATGAGTACCGTGAAAAGAGCTTTACCGGGCGTATTTACTGTGAAGAAAAAGGGATTGAATTGTATTTTAATAGTCGAGACCATCGCTTTTCCAGTTCTGGATTACGTAAGATTGTCGCGGAAGCGAATCTAGAAGATAGTGCGAGCTCACTTCGGTCATAAAAACAAATAATTAGATGAAATCGAGCTTGTAAGCTCTTATCAGCCATTAAAGGATAAATTATACGATGAAAATAGGAATTACTTTTGGCGTTTTTGACTTATTGCATGCAGGGCATATTATGATGTTGGAGGAAGCGAAGCGGCATTGCGATTATCTGATTGTGGGGCTTAATACCGATCCTTCGGAAGTGTTTCCTGAGAAGGCAAAGCCTACGCAGACCATCGTTGAACGTTATATTCAATTGGAAGGTTGTCGCTATGTGGATGAAATTATTCCTTACGAGACCGAGCAGGATCTAATTGATATGATCAAAGCTTTGCCGATAGACATACGCATTATTGGCGAAGAATATCGGGATACCGATTTTTCGGGGCGTTCATATTGTGTGGAAGAAAATATAGAGATCTATTATAACAAACGTACACATCGGTTTTCGAGTGCAGGGTTACGAAAGGTTGTCGCCGATAAAGAGGCGGAGAAACATTGATTATTATGAGCAATATTATACATGTTATTTTGACGGGTGGTGTAGGCAGTCGCTTATGGCCTCTTTCACGTAAAAGCTATCCTAAACAATATCTTGATTTATTTAAAGATGGTTCATTGTTTGAAATGACCGTTAAGCGTAATCAATCCCTCTGCGGACAAGTGATTGTTGTGGGCAACTGTGACAATCATAGTTTGAGCCGTGAAGTCATGGAAAACAATAAGATCGACTATATTGACATTGTAGAAGCGACGCCCCGTAATACAGCCGCTGCTATCGCTTTCGCAGCTTTTGCCGCTCAGCCTGATGATATATTAATTGTGACTCCATCAGATCATGTGATTGTTGGGGAGGAGGCTTATGCTCAAGCAATTAAAGCAGGCATTGAAAAGGCCAACAAGGGGTATATTGTTACCTTTGGTATACAACCAACACGTCCGGAGACTGGATATGGTTATATCGAATATAAGGATGATAAGGTTTTGTCATTCCGTGAAAAGCCCAACCAGGATACAGCGGAGGATTTTATTGAACGCGGTAATTTTCTATGGAATTCGGGGATGTTCTGTTTTCGGGCGGATACATTTCTTACAGAGTTACAGACTTTTGAGCCTAAAGTGTATGCAACGGCTTTCAATGCCTGGAAGCACCGTAAGGATGGCGAGTTAGATCTACAATTGTCTAAAGAGATTCCTTCCATTTCGATTGATTACGCCGTAATGGAACGCTCCAAGAAGATTCGTGTTGTAGCCACTAGTTTTCAATGGTCTGATTTGGGTTCCTTTGAATCAATGTATGACTATTTAAAACAAACTGGACATCCTGTGGATGAAAACGGGAATATGGTTATTGGTACAGATGTCTATACTGCTTTTGTAGGTTTACGCGATAGTATTCTCGTACACACTAAAGATGCCATTTTGGTCCTGCAGAAAGAGAAATCGCAAGATGTCAAAAAAATATATAATACCCTTGAGCGTCATCAATCCAAATTGATTGACTAAAGTTATTTAGGGAGCGTGCTAATTTCGCTCCCAATTCATCTTTCCTTAACCTAAATTCATCTTTTTGTTAATTTGTTTTCCAAAAGAACTATTTGTTAACAATAAAATAATATGATGTATTTGCTTGATTATTAATATTTTGTGAAATGTCCCTTGTTTGTCCCTGGCAAATTTTGATGATAAAGGAAGCTGTTGAACTATATTTGAATGTAATCGGATTCATATACCGACTGTTGAAAAGCCATTTAAAATTATTTAACATATTCTTATGACACCTGCTATCACGATATCTATCTTAGTACTGATTATCATTTATCTTTTGCTCCGTAAAAAACAGCTGGAACAGCGGTTTAATAAAAGAGTGGGCATGACCGTCAATTATATGTTTCAGGAGCGGCCGGGTCAATATAGTGGTGACCGAAATGTGAAGAGTGGTGTATTTGTATTTAAGGCCGAAAGAAATGATGATAAATTGAAAAATATCGTTATCCGTAAAGTGAAGCCATTACATGGTGCTTTAGATGTCAATTTGGAACAGATCCTAGTAATTCCTTTTGAGCAGAAAGACACACCGAATTCAGATGTTTCAGTTCGATTCAAAGTGATCAAACGCGGAGCAAGGATTGAAGATTTAAAAGGGGGACGAATAAGTATTTCTGGCGTAATGAATTTTGAACAAAGTCGATCTGAGCCATTTACTGCAACATTACCAATCACGGATTTATATCAAACTATAAGACCATAACTTTCTAATTGTCTTTTTCTTGTGTTTTCGATTTTTAGACCTTATTAACATCTAGATATTTCTGTTTTCCAGTTAATTGTCTGGATTGTTCCACGTGGATAGAAATAGTATCAGGCTTATATTGAGTCTGATGTATTCTTTTTTGTGATTGTTAATTCGAATATTTGTATCTAGAGGGTATTTAGTTATACTAAAAAATGATTATTATGATACTTTATTATAAATCATTTGCTCGTTGGTGAATTCTATGAAACTAGAGTGTTTTAATGATAAAGGAATAAATCAGGAATTATTATTTTATATTATCTTTGTTTGACGTTTTAAAACATTTAATTACAATTTGATCTACACACTCTGTGTTAGACGAAAAAGTCAAACTTTTACTAACATTAACATTATGCAATACAGAAAAGATATACAGGGTTTAAGAGCTATAGCGTTCCTGTTTGTTTATATTTTTCACATTAATTCAAACTGGCTTCCAGGTGGTTTTATTGGGGTTGATATGTTTTTTGTTATATCGGGGTTCTTGGTATCGTCTATAATTTTAAGTAAAAAAGAAAAAGGAAAATTTAATATTATTAATTTTTATCAAAGTCGTTTTAAAAGGATCGTACCTGCTTATTATTTTTTATTGTTATTTGTTACAATAGCAGCTTTGTATTTTTATCTTCCTTTAGACCTAGGCTTCCTCAAAATAGCACTTTTATCCGCTTTTTTGTTTGTTTCGAATATTTATTTTGGCCTAGGCGATTCTTATTTTGGAGCAAAATTGCATGAAAATCCAATTCTTCATACTTGGTCGCTTGGTATTGAAATGCAATTCTATTTTTTTCTACCACTATTATTAATCTTTATAAGACGAAAGGCTCTACCATTTGTAATATGCGCTATTATTTTGGCAATCACATTATACGTTGAATACGTTTTCCATAATTATGGATTCTCTTCTAAATTATATTTTTCGTTATTATCTCGTATGCCTGAGTTTCTCATCGGCGTTTTGTTTGCTTTAGTTCCTAAAAATATTGGTGAAAAAATTAACGTGTGGATTTCTTTATTGGGAGTGGCTCTTTTAGTGTATAGTATATTCTTTATTAATGAAAATTCTGTTTTTCCTGGAATGTTAGCGTTTATACCCTGCATTGGGATTGGAATTATTCTGCTATCTAGCGACAATTTTGTAACAAGCTTTTTGTCGTCTAAACCTTTGGTTTTTATTGGTGAATTATCCTATTCTTTGTATTTATGGCACTGGCCTTTAATGGCATTTCTGAGGTATAAGTATGGGGTTCATGAAGGATACGAATTTTCTATATTTGAAATATTAATTATTACTGCTTTGACTATGATAATTTCTTGGATATCTTACTCTTATGTTGAAAATATGTTTAGAAAAGTTAGCGATAAAAAATTTTTATACACTTTTTCACCTATTTGTGTGTGTTTGTTGCTGGTAATTTTTTCGACGGCATACTATTCTGAAAAATGGAAAATTCCTAAAGAATATACTCAAGCAACCTTCGCAATTAATTCTCATAATTCGACAAGCGTAGACACAATTGGTGCTTTAGGTGCTATCCAGCCAACTGTCTTTTTAATTGGAGATAGTCATGCTAATGTATTGAAGCCATTCTTTGGCGAGGTGTGTGCTGAATTGGGGGTAAAAGTCCGAACTTTGACTTGTGATAGCTATCCAGCTTTAAGATATAGTCCGGATGGAATTGCTCCACTTGATTTAAAATATTATAACAACTCACGAAACTTGGTTCAATTGACATCTGACATTATTCATGAGAGCAAAGTTATAATTATTGTTTCAAATGGGCTTGACAAGACGAGAAAATTACCTGAGTCTATAGGTAAATTGGCCGATAGTCTAAATGCTAACCAACGAATTATTCTTGTAAAAACCTTTCCGATATTAGATAAAAATCCCCTTCGTATAAATAGATCTTCTATTAAAAGTAGTGATGAGAAATTTACTATTAAAGATAGAAGCAAAAATGCAAGATTAATAGATTCATTAGCCCAAAAACATAAAAATATTTATGTTTTTGATTTAAGCAATAGTAGGATATTAAATAATGCACCTTACAATAAAAATAATGAGCTTATGTATTATGATGATAGACATTTAAATGTTTTTGGTGCTAAAGCGCTGGCCGTTGAAAAATCTAAGGAATTTCGTGATATTTTTAATAAGTCAGCTAACTAAATTTTCAAGCCGTTTCAGTAATAAAGATATTTTTTGTTTGGATATTTTGTATAAAAGGCGTTAATACACTTAACTTCGAAGCTTAATATATTCTTAATTTGCATGAGTTATTTGTATTGAGTACTTTTGTTACTCAGTTTAGACTAAACCATGCTGGAATCTTTAATTACATCTAAAACCCGTCTAAAATTGCTGATCAAATTCTTTGTGTCAGCTGGTAATCAGTCCCATTTACGAGGGCTAGCGGACGAGTTTCAGGAGTCTACGAATGCCATACGTAAAGAACTAAATCAATTGTCAGAAGCGGGTTATTTAGAAAAGAGTACAGACAAAAACAAAATCCTATACCGGGCTAATACTAAAAATTCTTTATTTAAGCCAATACAAAAATTAATTCATACCTATTTGGGAATTGATGAAATCGTAGATAATATTCTACAAAAAGCTGGAGATATCCAAGAAGTTAGCTTGATTGGAGACTATGCTGCAGGTGTAGATTCCGGTAAGATAGATGTGTTAATTTTAGGTGAAAATATAAATCAGGCATATTTATTGCTGTTAGCGGACAAGGTTGGGAAAAAATTAGAAAAGAAAGTGCATATTTCTTTTGTCAAATCTAAGGAAGAACAGCGTTACATCAATTTGTATACAAACAATTCTAAGATATAATTATTTCAAAATAAGATGAGCAAAATATTAATTACCGGAGGAGCAGGATTTATTGGTTCTAATCTGGTTGAACATTTTTTAGGCAAAGGACATCAAGTGGTCGTACTAGACAATTTTGCCACTGGACATCGCCATAATATCGCACAGCATGAAAACAATTCAAACTTCCATTTGATTGAAGGTGATATCCGTAATAATGCGGATTGTGAAACAGCCGTAAAAGGTGTTGATTATGTGCTTCATCAGGCAGCATTGGGGTCAGTTCCGCGTTCGATCAAGGACCCGCAAACTTCGAACGAAGTAAATGTGACAGGGTTTTTAAATATGCTGGTCGCCGCTCGTGATGCGGGCGTAAAACGTTTTATTTATGCGGCATCATCTTCTACCTACGGCGACTCCGAAAGTCTTCCAAAAGTCGAAGATATCATTGGCAAGCCATTGTCACCTTATGCTATTACAAAATACGTCAATGAACTCTATGCTGATATCTTTTCAAAAACTTACGGTTTAGAGACTATTGGCCTTCGTTATTTTAACGTATTTGGCCGTCGTCAAGACCCAAATGGCGCTTATGCAGCTGTTATCCCATTGTTTGTCAAGAAATTTATGAGTCATGAAAGCCCGGTAATAAACGGTACAGGTGATTACTCACGTGATTTTACTTATGTAGATAATGTGATTCAGATGAACGAGCTTGCCATGACTACAGTTAATTCAGATGCCATTAACACAGTGTATAACACAGCTGTTGGCGATCGTACGACATTAAATCAACTGGTTGGTTACCTAAAAGAGTTTTTGACTGAATACGATGCTGAGATTGCAAAAGTCGAGATCGTGCATGGGCCCAATAGACAAGGAGATATTCCGCATTCACTTGCTTCAATTGATAAAGCCCGTCAATTGTTGGGCTATGAGCCGACACATGTCATTCGTGAAGGGCTGAAAGAAGCTGTAAAATGGTACTGGGATAATTTGAAATAGAAGTTAATCAATTATAAAGACAAAAAAGAAATGAAAAAAATAGCTGTAATTGGATTAGGATATGTAGGTCTGCCTTTGGCAAGATTATTTGGTACTAAGTTTCCAGTTGTCGGATTTGATATTAATCAAAAACGTATTGATGAATTGCGTGCAGGAAAGGATTTAACCTTAGAGGTCGAAGATGATATTCTTCAAGCTGCATTGGTAAATAGCAATCCCTTTTTGGACAATGTCAATGGATTATATTGTTCAAATAAACTTACTGATATTGAACAGGCAAACTTTTATGTTGTAACGGTGCCTACACCTGTCGATAAAAATAACCGTCCTGATTTGACTCCGCTATACAAAGCATCAGAAACTGTTGGTAAGGTGTTAAAGAAAGGTGATATCGTTGTTTACGAGTCTACGGTGTACCCCGGAGTTACAGAAGAAGAATGTATTCCTGTCTTAGAAAAAATTTCTGGATTGAAATTTAATGAAGATTTCTTTGCTGGTTATTCACCAGAACGTATAAATCCAGGTGATAAGCAACATACTGTCGAGAAAATTCTAAAAGTTACTTCAGGTTCAACACCAGAAATCGGGCGGGAAGTTGACTCCGTATATAAAGAAGTGATTACAGCTGGCACACATTTGGCACCATGTATTAAAGTAGCTGAAGCAGCAAAGGTAATTGAAAATTCACAGCGTGATATCAATATTGCCTTTGTCAATGAGTTGGCGAAGATCTTTAATATTTTAAATATTGACACTCATGCCGTATTAGAGGCAGCAGGTACTAAATGGAATTTTTTACCCTTCAAACCAGGGTTAGTAGGGGGGCACTGTATTGGAGTTGATCCTTATTATTTGGCACAAAAGGCGCAAGAACACGGCTACCATCCAGAAATTATCTTAGCAGGTCGTCGTTTAAATGATTCGATGGGAGAGTATGTTGCTTCTCAGGTTGTGAAAACAATGATCAAAAAGGGTATCAATGTAAACGGTGCCGAAGTGTTGATGCTTGGTGTGACGTTCAAGGAAAACTGTCCGGATGTTCGTAATACTAAAATTGTGGATGTGATTCGGGCTTTGGAAGATTATGGAATTCAAGTGACTACTTATGACCACTGGGCAAATCCTGCTGAGGTAAACCATGAATATGGTATTGAAAGTGTCAGGGCCTTACCAACGTCTAAATTTGATGCAATAGTATTAGGAGTTGCCCATGCTGAATTTTTAAATATTAATTTTGAAAATTTGAAAAAAGATAATGCAATTATTTATGATGTAAAAGGAGTTATTTTTGATCAGGCTGATTCTCGTTTGTAATTAGTAAAAAAATGATGGAAAAATCAATAATTATTACTGGCGGAGCTGGATTTATAGGGTCTCACGTTGTTCGGGAGTTTGTATTAAAATATCCCGAATATCATATCATTAATCTTGATTCGTTGACGTATGCGGGTAATTTAGCTAATTTAAAAGATATTGAGCATTTGACCAATTATACTTTTATAAAAGCAGATATCACGGATGCGCAGCATATTTTAGAAATTTTCCAACAGTATCAACCTGATGGAGTTATTCATTTAGCAGCGGAATCCCATGTAGATCGGTCGATTACGGATCCATTAGCATTTGTGATGACGAATGTCATTGGAACGGTCAATTTATTAAATGCGGTGCGAATTATTTGGAAAGATAACTTTGAAGGTAAGCGTTTTCATCACGTATCTACTGATGAAGTATACGGAACATTAGGGGTATCCGGTCTATTTACTGAAGAAACTTCGTATGATCCACATTCACCATATTCTGCTTCAAAGGCTTCTTCAGATCACTTTGTTCGTGCATATCATGATACTTATGGTTTACCCGTCGTTTTAACGAACTGTTCAAATAATTATGGTCCAAACCATTTCCCGGAAAAGTTGATCCCATTATGTATTCACAATATCTTAAATAATAAACCATTGCCGATCTATGGTGATGGAAAATTTACTAGGGATTGGTTATTTGTGATAGATCACGCTCGAGCGATAGATTTGGTTTTCCATAAAGGTAAAAATGGAGATTCATATAACGTTGGGGGATTTAACGAATGGACGAATATTGACTTGGTGAAGGAATTGTGCCGACAAATGGATAAAAAACTAAATCGGTCAGAAGGAATTTCAGCAGAATTAATTTCCTTTGTAAAGGATCGTCCCGGACATGATCTACGTTATGCAATTGATGCTACAAAAATTAATGGTGAACTAGGATATAGCCCATCTGTTACATTTGAAGAGGGGTTATCTAAAACCATTGATTGGTATCTGAATAACCAAGATTGGTTAGATACAGTAACTTCGGGGGTGTATCAAGATTACTATGAAAAGCAATATCTAAAATAGATAGAGAAGGACTATGAAGGGCATAATTTTAGCTGGAGGATCTGGCACGCGGTTACATCCATTGACGATAGCAATTTCGAAACAATTGCTTCCGGTTCATGATAAACCAATGATATATTATCCATTATCTACATTGATGTTGGCTAATATTCGTGATATTTTGATTATTTCGACACCTCAAGATTTACCATTATTCCAAAAATTACTGGGAGATGGGAAACAATTTGGAATAAATTTAAGCTACGCTGAGCAGCCTAGCCCAGATGGATTGGCACAAGCATTTATTATTGGAGAGGAATTTATTGGTAATGATGATGTTTGTTTAGTGTTGGGGGATAATTTATTTTACGGGCAAGGTTTTCCAACGTTATTAGAGAGAGCCGTTCGAATTGTTGAAGAAAAAGGTAAGGCAGCTGTTTTCGGATATTATGTAAATGATCCAGAGCGATATGGTGTTGCTGAATTTGATGAAAATAGGAATGTAATTTCGGTTGAAGAGAAACCTTTGACACCTAAATCAAATTATGCAGTTGTTGGGTTATACTTTTATCCAAATAGTGTGGTCGAGATTGCTAAGAATGTGCGGGCTTCTGAGCGAGGGGAGCTGGAAATTACATCCGTTAATCAAGAATATTTGAATAGAGAGAAATTGACGATAGAACTTTTGGGAAGAGGATTTGCATGGCTTGATACAGGAACACATGAAGCTTTAAGTGAGGCTACGCAATTTGTACATGCTATAGAAAAACGGCAAGGGCTTAAAGTTTCTTGTTTGGAGGAAATAGCATGGCGGAAAAATTGGATAAGTAGTGATTTTGTTCTCCAACAAATTCAAGATAAAAAGGGGGATTACTTCAGTTATATTAAGAAATTGATAGGGAGGACATCGTGACATTAAAAAAACAGACTTTCTTAGGAACCTTTTGGGTTTTTGTAGAAACTTTTTTTCTGCGAGGAGTCACTTTTGTAGCTTCAATTTATTTAGCTCGTCTTTTGGGACCGAAGGAATACGGTCTTGTGGGGATGGTTGCGGTCTTTATTGCTATAGGAACAACATTGGTTGATAGTGGTTTAAGTTCCTCCTTGATCAGGACAAAAAATCCCAATGATGAGGACTTTTCTACTGTTTTTTACCTTAATTTAGGGATAAGTATTGCAATTTATGCCATAATGTATCTTATAGCACCATTAATTGCTTCCTTTTATAACCAAGATATTTTGGTTGATATATTAAGGGTTTATTGTCTCAGCTTTATTTTTTCGGCATTTTCAACGATCCAATTGGCGAAGCTTGATGCGGAAATGAACTTTAGAAGAAGTACGCTGCTGGGATTACCCGGAGCAATAATAGGTGTTATTATTGGTTGTGTAATGGGTAATTACGGATATGGGGTTTGGTCAATTGTTTATATGTTTCTAGTGACTCAAGTGGTTAAATCGTTATGTCTGTGGTTATTCTCTAGTTGGAAACCCAAACTGATTTTTTCTAAATCTAGAGCGAAATATCATTACAATTTTGGTTATAAATTATTATTGTCTGGACTACTAAATACAGGGTTTACATATATCTATAATATTCTTATTGGACGATTTTATCCAGTTCAGACATTAGGCTATTATGAAAGAGCACGCTATTTTAATGAATATCCTTCTACGCTATTAACTGGAATTGTTACTAGAGTAACATATCCCCTTCTATCCAAAATTCAAGATGATAAAGAAAGATTGTTGGAAATTTATAGACGACTAAATACTTTGTTGTTTTTTTGTATAGCTCCATGTATGATGGGAATCGCCGCTATTGCAAAACCTCTTTTTTTATTGGTGCTGGGCGAGGAATGGTTAGCAGCAGTGCCTATTTTTCAAGTCTTAGCATTAGGTTATATGCTCTTCCCTATTCACATACTTAACTTAAATATTATTAAAGTTCTTGGCCGCAGTGATTTATTCTTAAGTTTAGAGATAATAAAGAAGATAGTTGTTGTGGTAAGTATTGCTCTTCTTTTTAAGTTTGGAATTATGGGTTTAATGTGGAGTAGTGTAGTTTCTTCGGTTTTGGCTTTTTTTATTAATTCACATTTTAGTGGCGGCTTGATAAACTATAAAACAAAACGACAGGTGTTAGATATAATACCAACACTTGTTCTATCATGTGTCATGTTTCTAGTTGTCATGGAAGCTTTAAAATTAGCGGGGCAGTTTGGTCTCATGATCCAAATCTTTATAGGCTCAATATCGGGAATAGTTTTCTACATAGGCACTAGCTATATTTTAAAGATATCACCATTTTTATATTTTATACAAATTGTTAAAAAAAGAAAGATATGATACCAATAACAAAACCGTTTCTTCCTCCATGTGAGGAGTATTATAAACTATTAGAAGGTGTTTGGAAGAGGCAATGGTTAACTAATATGGGACCGCTTGCTAGTGAGTTGGAAATGAAACTTAAAAATTCTTTGAATGTCTCCCATCTGCTATATGTGACAAATGGAACAGTTGCTTTACAAATGGCAATCAAAGCACTAGGACTAAAAGATGAAATCATCACTACTCCATTTTCTTTTGTAGCTACAACAAGTTCAATTGTGTGGGAAAATTGTACTCCAGTTTTTGTTGATATCGATAAAGATACATTGAATATTGATGCATCAAAAATTGAGGCTGCTATCACGGAGAAAACGTCAGCAATCCTTGCTACACATGTATATGGAAATCCTTGCGATGTAGTTGCAATACAAAAGATTGCTGATAAATATAATCTCAGAGTGATATATGATGGTGCACATGCTTTTGGTGTTAATGTGAATGGAAAGTCTATTTTTGAGTATGGGGATATTACTACCTGTTCACTCCATGCTACCAAATTATATCACACGATTGAAGGAGGCCTTGTAATTACAAAGGATTCTAATCTTTTAAAAGAGCTGGCCTATATTCGTAATTTTGGTTTTGATGGTCCTGAGGCTTTTGCATGCCTAGGATTAAACGGTAAAAATTCTGAATTTCATGCCGCTATGGGCTTAGCTAACTTGAGACATATCGAAGCAATACATGAGAAAAGAAAAGAACTGACAGAACGTTATGATGAAAAGCTTAAAGGTTTAAAAGCGTATAAACCGAGATGGCATAAAGAAGCTAATCTTAATTATGCTTATTATCCTCTCGTTTTGGAAAGTGAGGAACTTTTATTGAAAATTAAATCAGTGTTAGAATTAAATGAGATTTTTGTAAGACGATACTTTTATCCATCTTTAGCAAGTACACTACCTTATTTGGAATCTAAACATCTGGAAGTCACGGATAGAGTTTCTAAATCGGTGGTATGTCTTCCTTTGTATTTCGATCTTACACTTGAAGAAATTGATTTAATTGCTAGACTTATTTTAAGAACACAAAATAATTAAAATGCAAGGTGCAATGCGTACCATATCTAGTGATCTCGATTTATATCAAAACACTTGTATGTATAACGCCAAGATACATTTGAATATTTATTTGAAAACGGAATTGAGCATTTTTTTTGAATTTAAACTGGAGGAAAATATTACATCAAAATTATGGTAAAGCCTTTAGTAAGCGTTGTAATGATTACATACGGACACGAGGAATTTATAATTGAAGCTATTAATGGGGTCTTATTACAACAATATGACGGCGCTATTGAGTTGATAATCGCTAATGATAGATCCCCAGACAATACAGATGAGATTATAAAGTCTTTTCTTCAAAAAATAGAAATTCCGAAGAATATTGATGTGAAATATGTTTTACATGAGAAAAATAAAGGTATGCTGGCTAATTTCCTCTGGACGATTGAACAGGGGCGAGGGAAATATATCGCTATTTGTGAAGGGGATGACTTTTGGATCGACCCCTTAAAAATTCAGAAGCAGGTTGAGGTTTTAGAAAAAAATTCGGAGTATAACCTATGTGTTCATAATACAGTTGTTTTAAAAGGTAATATCGAGGAAAAAGAAGATTGGCGCTGGGATACGAAAAGACAGATTTTCGATTTGAGAGATTATATCTATAGATTATTTTTCCATACTAGTTCTGCTCTTTTTCGAAAAATGGATAATTTACCTAGTTATATATTTAGAGAGGGGACAATGCAAGCAGATATAGCTCTGTTTTTAGCTGTAATTGATGCGAAAAAGGTCTTTTTTATTTCTGAGTATATGTCCACTTATCGTATTCACACAGGAGGCATTACGAATTCCTCCTTACATAAAAATCAAAGAAAGGCTTATCAATCATTATTGTCTATATTTGAGGGATTTCTTACATATTCTAATTCCAAATATAAACGCGAAATACTTTTTAAAATGGAATTAATTAAAAGATTGATTATTGTTTTTGATGATAAATCTAATTTTTTAAAAAGGTCAAAAGCTAAGATCGAATACTATTTTTACAAGATCGCATTGCGTTTTGCCACAATATAGGACGAAAAGTATATTAGAGGAATTTAAGATTGTTTAACGTAACAAGGGAGAATGTTTATATTGCTTACTTTAATTAGTGAGCAGATAATTAGAAAAAATCTATGTTGTCAAATCTACTCAAAGGACTATTTGTCTTTTCTATCTTATATGATACAACTTTTAAAGCCATACCAATAACAACAGCAAGGTTGGGAATTTTAGGACTTTTTCTAGTTATTATGCTAACAAAAAGGATAACACTAAAAAAAGATTTATTCTCGATTATTATTCCGTTGTTAATTTTTGCTGCGTTTTCGATTTTACAGGGAGCATATTCAAATGATTTTACGCAAACATCAAGATTATTATTCTTTACCTTATACTCTGTGATTGGAGCATATTTTTTTGTACCCTACATTAGAGGAAAAGAGGAACTTTTATGGCTGTTTTTAATTGCCTGTAGTTTTCAGTCTATAATTCTCATATCTACCTTTTTTACCCCTTCGGTGAAGAGCTTTCTTGGTAGCATGATTGAGTTTGGTGGCAACTTTAAGGAGGATAATGTCTATAGGTCGTTTGGTTTAGCCAGTACAACTGGGGCTGCATTATCTGTAATACAGAGTATAGGCGTTATTTCCTCTGTCTACATTTTAAAATATTATCGTCCAAAGCGTCAAATGTTTGCTAATATAGTATTGTTGATGGGGATTTTGTGCTTCCTTAGTAGCATTACTGCGGGCAGAACAGGTGTGATAATAGGTCTTGTCTTTTTTATATTTCTTCTATTTAGAACTTTCAGCGTTAAGTCGCTCTTTGTCGGAACGATAGTTTTTTTTGCAATATTTGTTTTAGACATTGAATCCCTTGCAATAAAAATGCTGGGACAGATAGAAGGTTTTTCCACTGAATATTTTATTGACAAATGGCTAAAGGAAGGACTATCTACACAAGATAATGAGACGTTAAATGCTATAAATAGAATGAAGGTGCCACCAATTGGATGGGATACTATCATTGGAACAGGAAAGATAGTTGGCCTCTCTGGAGAAAATGCGTCAGGGAACGATTCAGGCTATATACAAACGTATTATTCATTAGGATTGATTCTATCTATCTGCTTTTATGGAGGTTTATTTTGGTATTGTTTGAATAAAATTCGAAGAGGTAGACAGAAAGATATTATGTGTTTAATAGTGTTGATTGTTTTCCTGATTGAATATAAGGAACCTTTTATATTTAAATATGCATTGCCTTTTTTCTTGTTTTCATTGTTGTATATAGAAACACAAAAAAATAATAATCTTAAAAATGAAAGCGCTATATAATACAATTAAAGACCTTTATCATAAAATAGTCAAAAACGGCGTGGAATATGCTCGTTATAAGGGCGTTGAGGTCGGTTCTGGGTGTAGAATACGTACTACTAAATTTGGCTCAGAGCCATGGATGATTACTGTCGGTGATAAGGTTACCATAACAAGCGGAGTAATACTGCTTACACATGATGGTTCGACTTGGTTGATGAACGATGAAAAAGGAAGGCGATATTTGTTTAGAAAAATTGACATCGGAAATAACGTTTTCATCGGTGTTAACTCAATTTTGATGCCAGGTGTTAAAGTCGATGATAACGTTATTATTGCTGCAGGAAGTGTAGTAACAAAATCAGTCCCCTCAGGTGTAATTGTAGGTGGGAATCCAGCAAAGATTATTGGCGCGTATGATAACTATATACGGATTGGATTAGAAAATTATTGTTCTGATAAAGATATGGATTTCTCATTACCGTATAGGGAAAGGATCGAAAAAATTATTGACAAGGATTTTAAAGATTATATAAAATAATTATGTGTGGAATATATTTGACAAATAGGAGAATAACAATAGAGGAAGCAAAACTTAAATTGGAATCTATTCGTTTTAGGGGACCAGATTATACTGGGATTAAGGAAATGAATGATATCATTTTTGGCCATCTTCGTCTTTCTATTATAGATCTAGAAGCTCGTTCTAATCAACCGATGTCCTACGAAAATTTACTGATAATTTTCAATGGTGAAATTTATAATTATTTATCAATAAAAGAAGAACTCGAGAGGCTAGGACATTCTTTTGTTACTACGAGCGATACAGAGGTACTTTTACATGGATATAAACAATGGGGTGATGAAATAGTAAACAAACTGAATGGAATGTTCGCTTTTGTCATTTATGATTCCGATAAAAATACGCTCTTTGGTTCAAGAGATCGTCTAGGAGTTAAGCCATTTTTTTATTATGCGAAAGATGGAATATTCGAAGTTTGTAGTCAGCTGAGACCAATCTCTTTTGGAAAATCAATTAATAAAGCGGCTGTCTCCATGTATTTGGACTGTACTTATGTTCCAAGCCCATTTACTATTTATGAAAATGTTTATAAATTGCCTCCTGGAAAGAATTTATATATTGATTTGAATTCTGGCAATCTTCAAATTAAGGAATACTGGAACTTGACAGAAGTAAAAGAAAGTAATATTTCTTATGAGGAAGCGAAAGATCAGGTTCATAATTTATTAAAAGATGCAGTGAAAATAAGGTTGCAGTCAGATGTACCTTTTGGTTCTTTTTTATCTGGTGGCATTGATTCTGCATTGGTATCTGCAATTGCGTCGAAAATCGCTCCTTCAAAAGTGAAAACCTTTTCCATTGGTTTCGAAGATCCGAAATATGATGAGAGTAAGATTGCGGCCCAATACGCTGAAATTTTGAATACAGAACATACTGAAACTATTTGTAAGCCTGAGGATATCCTAGAAATGATACCCAAGCTTGTAGAGGTATATGACGAACCTTTTGGTGATAGTTCAGCGTTACCTTCCCTTTTATTGAATAAGGTTACAAAACAATACGTAACTATGGCACTCTCGGGAGATGGTGGTGATGAGAGTTTTCTGGGTTACCATCATTTTGATTGGACTAAGAAATTCCAAAAACTTGTGAAGATTCCATATATATACCGAAATGTTATTTCTAATTTTCTCTTTGAGGGCATTTTTGGGAAAAGAGGTGAACTTTTTAAGAAAATTTTTCGAACTAGGACAATTGAAGATTTTATTACGGGCATATTTGTTGGCTACAATTCTTTACTTGTAACGCGAGATTTGTCTTGGCTTTCCTATTATAAAGAGTCAATTGGTTGGTCAAAAGATCCGTTTCAAAAATCAGCGGACTTGAATATTAAGCTTTGGCTAGAAAATGATAGTAATGTTAAAGTAGATCGTGCTAGTATGGCTTATTCTGTTGAGGTTAGAAGTCCATTTCTAGATTATAGAATTATAGAATACGCAAGAACTCTTCCAGTTGAGTATCGATACGCCAATGGGATAAAAAAGAAAATAACAAAGGACATATTGAAGGAGTATATTCCTGAGGAAATTTTTAATCAACCTAAACGAGGATTCGCAGTTCCAATTGGTAGTTGGATTCGTAAAGAACTTAGAGAAGAATTTGTGTCTAATCTTTCTGATGATTTTTTAAATCAAGTTCCAAACCTGAATGTGAAGAAATTCAAGAAAATGTTTGAACAACATTTAAGTGGCAAGTATGATCACTCATCTTATATTTGGCGCGTATATGTATTATCGAAGTGGTATCAAGAGTTTGGATTTTATAAAAAAGCATAAAATAATCAATGATTAAAATTCTTTTTATATTACCATCCTTAAAAGCAGGTGGCGCTGAACGGGTAATTTCATTTGTTTCGCAAAATTTAGATAAGAATGTATTTGATGTGACATTGTTGATTCAGGGACACATTAAAGATAAGGTTTTTGACACGGGTACTATAAAAACTGTTTTTCTTGAGAAAGCAAGACTCATAAAATCGATTCCTGATATTTTTAGTTATATAAAGAAAGCAGAGCCTAATATCGTTGTAGGCTCTATTGGACATGTTAATTTATTACTTGGTTTATTTTCAATCTTTCTGCCAAAGATAAGATTTGTGGGTAGGGAAGCGAGTGTAGGATCTGTCATGAATACTTTCTCTGCTAAAAAGCAATTGCCTTTTTTCGTTAGAAAGTATTTGTACAATAAGCTTTCTGCAATTATTTGTCAATCTGAAGATATGAAAAATGATTTTGATAGGTTGTATAGATCAAAAAGAAGCCTTGTAATAAATAATCCAATTACGGTTTCTCAACAGATGAATTTGATACCAACACATCAAAATGGTAAATTGAAATTTATCACAGTTGGAAGATTGTCTGGTGAAAAAGGGCACGAGAGAATATTACGAGTGTTAAAAGAAGTTAAGTTTGATTACGAATATTTGATTGTTGGTAGCGGGCCACTAAAAAAGGAAATTGAAAATCTAATCATGGAATTTGGTTTGTCGAATAAAGTTTCTTTGCTTGACCATTCCTTCAATGTTTCTGAACTTCTGTTGGCTTCAAACTTTTTTTTACAAGGATCATATGTTGAAGGTTTTCCCAATGCATTGTTAGAAGCTATTTCTTTAGGCATCCCTTGTATCGCATTTAATGCTCCGGGTGGAACAAGGGAAATCATAAAAGAAGGATTCAATGGATTCCTTGCCAATGATGAGAAGGAATTTCGTGAATTACTTTTGAGAGCTATCGCAGTAAATTGGGAAAATGTGGCAATTAGACAAGATATAAATTCAAAATTTGGTAGAAAAAATATTATTCTACAATATGAGAGTTTGTTTTATAAATTAGTAAACGACGGTTCTTATGAGCATCCCTAGTAGAATTGCTATTTTTTCCATTTCAGATAGGCTTGGAGGTGCCGAACAAGTATTATTTAAGATAGCTAAATATTATTCTGAACAAAAAGGATCTATTATTAGTGTTTATTTTTTTAAATCTCAAACCACTGAGTATTGGAAGGAAAATTTGCCTCTAAATGTCAGAATAGTTTATCTGAACAATAATATAAAAGATTTGTTTGTAGATTTAAGAGGTGAAAAATTTGAATTTGTGTTTTCATCTCACTTGATGGTAAATAGCTTATTGGGAATACTCAGAACTATTAAAATATTAAAGACTAAAAACTTAGTTGCCAGAGAATCTACCCAAGTTTTTGGAAGATATTCAGGTCTCAAATTGATGAAGTATAGAATGGCCTATTTTTTAGGATATCGATCAATCGACTTGCTTATTTGTCAAACAGAAAGAATGCTTGGTATTTTAGATAAACATATTTCTTATTTATTTAAACGGACGAATGTTAAAGTTATCCCTAATCCATTTGATTTTCCTGATAAGCAGTATATCAACGAAGAAGTTATTTTGAATGGAGGCACAATTGTTTCAGCTGGAAGGTTAATTCGAGAGAAAGGATTTGATATTTTGATCAGTGCCTTTGCTGAAATAATTAAGGAAATTCCTAGTCTTAATTTAATGATTTTAGGGGAGGGGAGCGAAAGGAAGAAGCTAGAAAAATTAATAAACGAATTGGATATCAAGGATAAGGTGATTTTAAAAGGTCATGTCAAGAATGTTTATCCTTATTTTAAGCTAGCAAATGTTTGTGTAGTTTCTTCGATAAGGGAGGGTTTTCCTAATGTACTTTTACAAATGATGTCACAAAATGATAAAGTCGTTTCAACAGATTGTGCAGGAGGTATTTTAGAAATACAAGGAGTATTTGTTGTAGCACCTGATAATGTTAAGGAATTGGTTGGTGGAATAAAAAAGGCATTAAATTATAGTTCGGAAAATAGAGCACTTTTTGATAAGGAACTGCAAAATAGAAGTATAGATTCTTTCATTCAAAAAATAGAAAGTTTATTGATTAAGTGAGTTATAATATCGACATACTGAAATTGCTCTAATGAGCGTTTGTTTTAAATTAGTTTTGTAAAAATTTTATTATTATGTCAACAAATTTAAAAAAGTACTTAGGAATATTCCTAGCCTGTTACATTGTGTTTTTTTTTACTATCGATTGTAATGGTCAAGATTATAAATATGTGAGGAGGACCGTTCCGACATCATATTTATCCCAAAAGTCTTCTTTGCCAAAACTTTCTTTGTCGGCTTTTATTGACGCTGAGAAATATTTACCTCAAGGGTATACTAAAAACGGGACAGTTGATTACACAAGTTATCTGCAAAAAGCGCTTGATGAAAATCGGAATGTGATTATGCCTAACTTTCCAATACTCATCAATATGACTGGGCTAAGCCTAAAGTCTAATTCCAAAATATATTTTAGACCCTATTCAAAGTTAATCCTACAACCCAATGGAGAAACTGTCTATCATATGATTTTAATCAGAAATGCTGTCAATGTGCAGATATTTAATCCTAGAATATTTGGTGATAAGAAGAGTCATACTGGCTCAAAAGGAGAATGGGGAATGGGGATATCTATCTATAGTAGTAAGAATGTAGATATATATAATCCTCTGGTGGAAGAGTGTTGGGGAGATGGGATTTATGTCGGAAGACAGCCCGGCAATATTAATAATCAAAATATTAATATCTATAGTGCACAACTACATGAGAATAGACGTAATGGGATTTCGATTATAAGTGGCGTAAATGTTTTGCTTGACCGACCAGTCGTTTCAAATACGAATGGAATTTTACCTATGTGTGGGATTGTTCTTGAGCCGAATGACAATAACGATCAAATCGACAATGTGACAATTAATTATGCTAAGACCTTTAACAATCGATATGGTATTGTTGTTTATCTATATGCAATGCAAGGAAAGCAAGCAAAGGATGTTAATGTTGTTATTAATTCCCCATTAGATCAGTATTCATTACATGGTTTGGAAGTTAGTGGTTTTGATTTGAAAGCAGGTTCGAAACCTATCTCAGGAACAGTTCGCGTGATAAAACCGATTTGGAAAAATAATCAAAAACAAATTACAAAATATAATAATCCTAACCTTCCTAAGGTTTTGATTCAATAAAGGAAACTCAATAAGGAAGAAGAGTAAACTTAAAAATGTATTGCGATAAAAATCGTAATACTATTATCTTGAAGCTTATATATGAATAAATTAATTCGAATAACAACTGTTCCTATTTCACTTAAAATTTTATTGAAGGGTCAATTAAAGTATATGGCCAATCATGGATTTACAGTAAAAGGAATATCTTCAAAAGGACCAGAATTAGATGATGTCAGGGAAAGTGAAGGGGTAGAAGTTAATTCCTTAGAAATGACACGTACTATATCACCAATAAAGGATTTAAAATCATTATGGGAATTTTATAAGCTCTGTAAAAGAGAAAATCCCCAAATTGTCCATTCTCACACTCCTAAGGCTGGAATAATAGGAATGTTAGGTGCTAAATTAGCAGGAGTTCCTATTAGAATGCATACGGTAGCAGGAATGCCATTAATGGAGGCTAGGGGGATGCGACGCAGTTTATTAGATTTTGTAGAGAAACTAACCTATTGGGGCGCTACTAAAATTTATCCTAACTCAAATGGTTTGAAGAATTTTATTTTAGAAAACGGTTATACGACTCCGAGTAAATTGGAGGTGATAGGCAATGGCTCTTCGAATGGCATCGACACAAGTTTTTTTTCAATAGACCAACTAGAATATTCTTCCTGTGTAAATTTAAAAAAGGATCTAGGGATTTTGGAGGATGATTTTGTTTTTGTATTCGTCGGTAGAATAGTTGGTGATAAAGGAATAAATGAATTAGTTTCGGCATTTTCCGCGTTAAATGTCTCAAATATGAAATTACTTTTGGTTGGTGCTTTAGAAACAAGCTTGGATCCTTTGAATAGACAGACTTTGGTCGAAATTGAGAATAATAAGAACATCCTTTCAGTGGGATTTCAAAAAGATGTTAGACCATATTTTGCAGTATCAGATGCTTTAGTTTTTCCAAGTTATCGAGAGGGCTTCCCAAATGTTGTTATGCAAGCTGGTGCAATGGGCCTGCCAAGCATTGTTTCTAATATTAATGGTTGCAATGAGATAATTAAAAATGGCAAAAATGGAACAATTATACCTGTTAAAGACTCTGAAGCCCTTAAAGATGCAATGTTGTTATTCGTGAAAGATAGTACTTATTATAATAAATTAAAGAATAACTCTAGACAAATGGTTACTGAGCGATATGAGCAAGGCGTCGTGTGGGATGCTCTCTTGAGCGAATATGAAAAATTATTGAAAGATAAAGGTTTGATTTCCAATGTATAAGATTTTTTTTAAAAGAATTTTTGATTTTTGCATTGCCTTAGTAGCATTCGTTCTCCTAAGTCCTATTTTCATTCTCATAACAATAGGTTTATTTTTTGCTAATAATGGAAGACCATTTTTTTTTCAAAGTCGTCCAGGTTTGAATGGAGAAATTTTTAGAATAATTAAGTTTAAAACTATGAATGAGAAAAGAGCTGCCAACGGAAGCCTACTTCCTGATGCTGAAAGGCTCACAGCACTTGGAGCATTTGTACGTAAAACGTCCTTAGATGAAATTCCTCAATTATTGAATGTGATAAAAGGAGATATGGCTATAATTGGACCTCGTCCATTATTACCTCAATATTTGACACTTTATAATTCTCAGCAGCGTCGCAGACATGAAGTTAGACCTGGCATAACGGGGTGGGCACAAGTAAATGGTAGAAATGCTATATCCTGGAAAAGAAAATTTGAACTTGATGTTTGGTATGTAGATAATGTATCATTGAAAATTGATATTAAAGTCTTCTTTATGACATTTAGAAAAGTGTTTAAAAGGGAAGGAATATCCGCAGATGGACACGTTACAATTGAACCATTTAATGGTAACAACTAACTTTTTAAATTATGTATTTATTTGGAGCAGGTGGACACAGTAAAGTGATAGCAGAAATTGCTGAAAGTAACAAACTGAAAATTGACGGGTTTTTAGTCGAGAGATTTATCGAGACCGATTTAAATAGATCAACTTTATTGGGATATGAAATTTTTAACAATTGGTCTGAAGAGGCTTTCGAGGTAATTATTGCCATTGGAGATAACGGAGTTAGAAAACGAATAGTTAATGAGAATAAAACATTCATTTATCCAAAATTAATACATCCAAATACGCATATTTCTGAACGAAGTATCTTGGGTAATGGATCGGTAATAATGGCAGGCGTAACAATTAACGTTGATGTAAATGTTGGTGAGCATTGTATTATCAATACAAATGCTTCCGTTGATCATGACTGTATTATTGAAGATTATGTCCATTTATCACCCAATGTTGCATTAGCTGGTAATGTGAGAGTAGGAGAAGGCACCCATATTGGGATTGGGGCATGTGTTATTCAGGGAGTGACAATTGGAAAATGGGTTAAGATAGGGGCTGGGGCGGTGATTATTAGAGATGTACCAGATGGATGTACTGTAGTAGGTAATCCTGGAAGAATAATAAAGAAGTAACGTTAATTTTTAATACTATGTCAGATAAAATATGGCTATCTTCTCCTCACATGGGGGGAAATGAATTAAAATACGTCCATGAAGCATTTGATCATAATTGGGTAGCACCATTAGGACCCAATGTCAATGGCTTTGAGGAGGATTTGGAGAAATTTTTAAATTCAAATGTTCAGGTGGCAGCTCTTTCAGCTGGAACTGCTGCTTTGCACCTCGCCTTGATTGAATGCGGGGTAAATTATGGTGATGAAGTGATCTGCCAGTCAATGACATTCTCCGCATCGGCTAATCCGATTGCCTATCAAGGAGCGATACCAGTATTTGTAGATTCTGAAGCAGACACCTGGAATATGTGTCCTATCGCACTGAAAGAAGCAATACGAGATCGCTTTGCCAATGGAAAGAAGCCAAAGGCAATTATTGTGGTCCATCTTTATGGGATGCCGGCAAAAATGGATGAAATATTGGCTGTGGCCAAGGAATTTGATATTCCAGTAATTGAGGATGCAGCTGAAGGATTAGGATCTACTTACAAGGGAAAAGCATGTGGTACTTTTGGTCGTTTTGGTGTATTAAGCTTTAATGGTAATAAAATTATCACAACTTCAGGTGGTGGAGCTCTGGTATGCCATACAAAAGAAGATAAAGATAAAGCCGTATTCCTTTCGACGCAAGCGCGTGATAATGCCCCGCATTATCAGCATTCACATATTGGTTATAACTATAGAATGTCTAATATTTGCGCCGGTATCGGAAGAGGGCAAATGGAAGTCTTGGTTGACCGTATTGAAGCGCGTCGGAGTATGACGAAGTTCTATTCCGATTTATTTGCTGGTATTGATGGAGTTCGCGTGTTAACAGAACCTAGCGAAGATTTTTATTCTAACCATTGGTTGGCTGCCATTACCATTGATGAAGCTGTAACAGGTGTCTCAAGTGAAGATCTGCGCCTTGCGCTGTTGGAGGATAACATTGAATCGCGGCCACTATGGAAGCCAATGCATTTACAACCTGTGTTTGAGAACTCTCCATATTATGGAAGTGATGTGGCTGAAAAATTGTTTGATACAGGGCTTTGTTTACCATCAGGATCAAACTTGACAGACGAGGAGAGAGAACGTATTCGCATCAAGATTAGACAAGTCTTTGGCAAATAAAAATAAAAAGAGCTTTTAAAGAAAAATTAAAAGCTCTTTTTATTAGTCTCTGTCTATACCGAGGAATTTGGAGTAGAAATGCATAATGGGAAAAAAGATTGCTTCTTGTGGAGCATAAGGAAAATAACGTTTAAAATTCTTCCACAATCTCCTAGCTCCATCTGGATGCACAGATACAGCACTATTTACTTTTCCTGCAGTATAACGTTCGTCGTGATATCCAAAATTGCCACCATACCATATTTCTTCCAGCATCCATGCTGAATCCGTTTGTTCTGGATATGCGAACGGGAGATGTGATTTAGGCAGTCCAATATAGTCGACTAGAATCTGGTGCAGCAAATGTGTCCATTTTAAAATCCCTGTTTTTTGATAAATCGTTTTTAAAGCTTCTGAATCAATTTGGTTACTGTACTGAGCATATAATCTTGCCGAATCACAAAATTGTCTTAGCCCCATACCAAAGGTGATTAAGTGTTTTAGTATATGGGAGTTTACTTGAAATAGCTGTAGCTCTGGGGCTAATATCCGAACCGAAACATCGTCAATTTTTAAAATACCCTGTTCTTCACAATAATCTTTAGAAATAGATCGTAAATATTTTTGTATGAGCGGGTTTCGTAGGTCAAAGAGTTGTTTGTGATGTTCAATGAACTGATTGTCCCAGTTGTAATGTAAGCTGAAGCTTTTTGTATCTTCTACAGTTATACCTTTTTCTTTTATATAATTACGTGCTATAACATAGCCATTATCCTCGAAGTGCCAATCGATATCACCACATATTCGATGTAAGGGATTAAGATAAAACTGTGCAACACCTTGGCCTTTTTGCAATATAGGTTTTATACCGAGCTCTGTAAAAGATTCATATTGAGAAGCGATTACTTTATTCATCTCAATATTATGACGTTCAATTTGGTCAATTCGTATGGCCCATTTAAAACGTAATGATTGTGGCGGAAGTTGATCTTCATTTAAAAAAGCAAAGCTGTCAAAAATTATTCCCTCCACAGTATGCGGGATTGCCCAAGCAAATATTTGGGACCACTCTTGTTCTTTTAGTTGTGTAAAGGCTGGCAGCTCACCTTTTCCCCACAGACCAATCCGTAATAACTGAAAAAAAATATTCCTTAATTGGGTATTCATCAATACATTTGATTAGCAAAATTCAAATATAATAATTTTATATTTGGGAAGAATTAATATAGGTGTTAGAGTTTACTTAAATTTAAAAGTAACTGCCGAAAGTCTCGTATATTAAACGGAGTATTTGTTTTAATTAAGATAAGAAAACCTCGAACTTGAAATTTAGGCATAAATCTTGCTAGCATGAGGAAGTTCCAAAATAAACCATTATTAAATGGTATTCTTGGAAAAATAAATTATTTTTGTCGTTAAATCAAGATATCAATTTTTAAATATAAATAACGCATGGGGTTAAGTTCAAAGTATGGTTTTGTATTAGCACTGTTTGCAGTGGTTCTAATAATGTTTAGTTCTTGTGGCACACGCAAGAGTATGGTTTATTTACAGACAGATTCATCTCAAATTAATACCTTATATGAGCAATATGTTCCCAAAATTCAGATCAATGATATCTTAACTATTGTGGTAACAGCAGCTGATCCCAAAGTAACAGCACCCTTTAATCCAATGAGTACTATGATGGGAGCGAATATGACCCAACAAACGGATATGGCATTGCGCCCGACATATACAGTGGATGACAATGGAGATATTAACTTACCCATGCTTGGTAAGATGCATGTTGCTGGTTTGACACGGATGCAAGCAATCGACAAAATTCGAGGCGACTTAGGGCAGTATATCAAGGATCCTGGTGTAAATATTAACTTCAATAACTTCCGTGTATCAGTATTAGGCGAGGTAGCAAGGCCTGGATCCTTTATTATGCCAACAGAACGAGTAACATTATTAGAAGCATTGGGAATGGCTGGTGATCTAACAATCAGAGGTGTGCGAGAAAACGTAATGGTTATTAGAGAGGTTGATGGAAAAAAAAATATTCAACGACTAGATTTAACACAACAAAATGTAGTTAATTCTCCATATTACTATTTAGCTCAAAATGATGTTATTTATGTCGAACCTAATAAATCACAAATAAATAACTCTAAATTAGGCGCCAATACAAATGTTATTATTTCTATTGCTAGCCTATTAATAACCGTAATTTCAGTATTGACTCGTTAATAAATTTCATGGAACAACAATCTACACAAGTAAAGGGAAACCAAGAAGAAGAAATAAACTTGAGACAACTCTTTGAACAATATGCATTTTATTGGAAGTGGTTTGTGCTTGCCGTGTTATTAGCCTTAGCGGCTGCAGTAGTGTACTTGCGTTATGCGCAGCGAACATTTAATACCACGGCCAAAATCTTGCTGAAAGATGAAAGGAGTGCTTCTGCTGGTGAGCTTGCAGGAATTGCGGAATTGAGTAGTAATATGGGGTTTGGAGGAACGCGTTCTGCGTTTGTGAGTGACCAAATCCAAGTATTGTCTTCCCGAAGATTAATGCGAAAAGTTGTGGATCAACACCACCTAAATATTATTTATTCTACTCAAGGAAAGATTCGTTCTTCAGAAATTTTGGAAAAAGATATGCCTTTTTCTGTTCATCCTCAAGGTAATCAAGATAGTATAGTGGTCAAGTTAACAATCAAGATAAGAGATGGTCAACATTTAGTTGTTACCAATTTGTTGTCTGGGGAGAAATTGACTACTAGTTTTGACAAATCTATAAGATTAGGGCGAAACAATATTGTAATTCGACGGACAAATGGAAATAGAATTGATTCTGATACAGAGTATGTTGTGAATATAATTCCTAGAGATTGGGCGGTTGATGCGAATTTATCTTCAATGAACATTTCACCAAGTAAAGAGGCACAGTCATACATCGTTAATTTTGCAATGACTTCCACTTTGGGAAAAAAAGCTGAGATGATTTTAAATGCGTTAGTTGATGTTTATAACAACGACTTGACAAATGATAAGTTAAGGACGACTAGAGCAACATCTGATTTTATCAATAAGCGATTGATGTTGATATCGAAAGATCTATCTGGCGCAGATGAGGAAGCAGCTAATTTTAAGTCATCTAATTCTATGGTCGATATGGCTACCGAAGCAGGTGTGTTTTTAAATACTGCTTCAGACAATGACAAAAAAGTCTTAGAGATCAAAACTCAATTGCAATTGGTTGATCATATGAATGATTACCTGAAAAATCAAGAGGAGGGGAAACTGCTTCCCTCAAATATAGGTTTACAAGATGCATCGATTGTGGAAGCAATAACAGCATATAATAAATTGGTTTTGGAACGTGATGACTTATTAAAATCTGCTTCAAATCAAAATCCCGCAGTGATCGCTTTAAATGAAAATATATCTGAAAGTAACACTAATATTCGGCAGTCTCTCCAGAATTACCAGCGAGTAACAAAGTTGGCTTTGAATAGTATTCAACAAAAATCAAACGAGATTAAAGGTCGCATCAGCTCTATTCCTAACCAAGAACAGGGCTTCAAAAAAATCTCACGTCAACAGCAAATTGTTGAATCGCTTTATCTCTTATTATTGCAAAAGCGAGAAGAAAGCGAAGTAAAAGCTGCGGCTACACCAGATAACCTTAAAGTAATTGATACTGCTTATAGTAATGGAGTTCCAGTTTCTCCTAAAAAGCCTATTATCCTTTTAGGGGCAATACTACTAGGTTTACTTGTTCCATTTGTTGTTCTTTATCTTAAGTTTTTATTGGATAATAAAATACATTCCCGAAAAGATATTGAGGACCTTGTTAAAATTCCAGTTCTTGGGGAGATACCAACAGCAGAAGACACCATAGTACATTTAAATGATCGTTCTTCTTTAGCCGAGGCATTTCGCATTTTGCGTACCAATATGAATTTTATGTTTGGCGCGGATAAAAAAGAAGCATCTAAAGTGGTATTCGTTACTTCGACCATTTCTGGAGAAGGTAAGTCATTTGTGACTACCAATCTAGCTCAAATTTTATCCATGTCGGGTAAGAAAGTATTATTAATAGGTGCAGATATTCGGAGCCCGAAAGTTTTGGATTATTTAGGTCTATCGCATTTACAACATACCAATGTTGGGATTACTCAATTCTTAATTAACCCAGATATGGATGTGAATAACATCATTATCAAAAAGCCGGGCAACTATGACTTTGATGTAGTTTATTCAGGTTATATCGCGCCCAATCCAGCGGAGCTGTTGATGAATGGACATTTCGATGATGTAATCAAATATGCACGCGAACACTATGATTATATTTTGGTAGATACAGCGCCAGTAAGTTTGGTAACAGATACACTATTAATTGCGCATAATGCTGATTTAACGTTATATGTATCTCGTGTCAATTACCTCGATAAGCGTTTATTACAGGTGCCAAGAGAATTGTATACAGAAGGTAAGCTGAAAAATCTTGCGGCCGTTGTAAATGATGTTGACTTTGCTCGTGGTTATGGTTATGGCTATGGTTACGGCTACGGCTACGGCGACAAAGGGAAAAAGAAAACGGGATTAGCAAAGGTATGGCAGGATCTTAAAGATCGATTAAATATAAAATAAAGCTAAGATAATCTAGATTTTGGCCTTATTGTTGTGTAATCCCAAATCGACACCTCGGTTTGGGATTATTTAATTTATACTAATTAACAGGATCAGGCGTTTTGAATTACATGCGGCTAATCAATACAAATTTGAATCATGCACGTAAATGGTTATTTGAATTACGAAATGATTCGTGATACATTAAACACAAGCTCTTTAAATATTTTATCTATGAAAAAACAATTTCTATACACGTTTTTTGTGGCCCTCTTGCTAACAATTGGTTCAGTATCGGCGCAGTTTTCTCGTCCTGTTAGTATCGGGGCTGGGGCAGGTGCGACATTCAATCTAACGGACTTAGCAAAAGTAGAATCAAAATTCGCTTTTTATGGTGAGGTTGATTATCTGATCACACCATACATCTCCGTAGGGTTGCATGGCGAAAAGGGGACTTTGGCGGGAAATGGTTATGAAAGTGATTTTAAGAACCTTTATTTTGCAGGAAATGTCAATGGGAAAATTCGTTTAGGCCAGTTTTTGGGAAATGCCGATAATTATAGCTATTATACTTTGGAAGCAAATACCTTTTCTCGTATTCTTTCCAACTTTTATGCTGGAGCTGGGGCCGGATTGGTGAAAAATCGAATTCAAAGAAACATTTCAGCACTCTATGCGAATTATTTGGAATCTGTTGGAGGGGAAATTTCAAAAGATAACGGGGAAATTCATTTTGTTCTTCCTTTAAATGTAGGCTTGGATATTCCCTTTGGTAGAACCTTATATGGGCCGCAGTGGGCAATCAATGTGAACTATCAGCATACCTTGACATTCAATGATAATCTGGACGGTATCATCAATAAAAATAATGACCAATATGGTCTTATTTCGGTGGGTGTGAAATATGGATTATTTAACCGTAAATAAGCAAATCAAAATTTTAATAAAACAAAATGATGAATATACTAAAAAGGTTCTATAGCGGTCGTCAACTTGGGTTTTTATCTTTGGCTATTTTAATTGGTTTTGCTGCATGTAAATCCAATTCGGCAATTTATAAAGCTCCAAAAGTAAATGCTTTTAGAGGGGGAAAACTTCCGCCTCCTCCAGGAATGGTTTATATTCCATCGGGTACAATATTGTTCAAAGGGTCATTAGATAGCGGTAATGTGGGTAAAAATGTGAGCGTAAGTGCATTCTTTATTGATGAAGCCGAAGTGACGAATAAGCAATATCGCGAATTTGTGAACTGGGTTGCGGATTCCGTTGCCGTAACCGATTATTTAAATGATGATCAGTATTTCTTGGATATTGCCGGTGAGCAGGTTGGTCAAAAGCGTATCAATTGGGCAAAGGTCAAAAAAGTATCGCCGATATGGAAAAGCAACGATCCAAGCATACAGGAGCGCATTGCTCCAATGCTCGAAATGCAAGGCAATAGACGTGCACTCAATTCTGAAGTGATTAGATACCGGTTTTCTTATCTTCAATCCAAAGGGAATGTGAAAAAGAAATATGTGACAGATACAGTCGCGGTAATGCCAGTTGAGGATATCTGGACAAAAGATTTTCCGAATGCGCAGCTTGCCTCTTTAGATGCTAATTATTTTACACATCCTTCTTTTGACTATTACCCTGTCGTGGGTGTTACCTGGAGACAGGCGCGTGCCTTTACAGACTGGCGGGCAAACGAAATGGCTGCGACGGTATTAAGAAATTCTTATCTAAACGGTTATCAGTTGAGCTTGAGTTTGCCAACAGAGGCTCAATGGCAATATGCAGCTTCGGGTAAATTAGATCCCCAAGATACAATCGCTGGCTCACGGATGACAATTGATGGAACGGAAGGTAAAAAGAAATTAGCCGTCAACTTCAAACAAGGCGAGGGAACTTACTCGCGTGATGGTGCTACCTTTACTCTTCCCGTGAAATCTTATATGCCAAATGCTTTTGGTGTTTATAATATGGCGGGTAATGTCTCCGAATGGACCCTGGATGCCTATAGCCCATCTGCGGTTGTATTTGTGAACGACTTAAATCCTGCGTTGCTTTATGATGCAGATGCTAAAGATGGTGACGCATTGAAACGGAAAGTGGTCCGCGGGGGATCATGGAAAGATAATGGAGAGCAGTTAAATAGCGAAACGCGTAATTATTCGGTAGACTATGAACCGCATTCGTACATCGGTTTCCGTTGTGTCATGTCGGCCTTTGAAATGCCTACTGTACAAAGCAAAACGCGTAAGTATTAATCTGCTGTTTTAAAATCCAAAAATCGAGAACAATGAAAACAAAAATAGTATTGATAGCGGCGATGACTTTCGGAGTTGGGTCATTGTTTGCGCAGCAAGAGACAAAAATTGATACTTTACCTAAGAATCAACATATTTTAACTAATAGTGGTGCAGCTATTCCTGCTAGCTCAGGAGAAATCCTTCAAGATACAATACCATTGACCGATGGGTTCTATCAAGCAAACAATATGGAAGACGCAGTGCCCTTTGCTTATCCTGAAGTTAATAAGAAAAATATCCGCTTTTACAAACGTGTATGGCGAGATATTGATTTAAAAGACGAAAAAAACAATATTCTTGCTATTCCTGGAAATTCTTTGATTGAGGTTGTCATGAAGGCGATTGAAAAAGGAAAACTTTCCCTTTATAGTCCCGATGATGATTCTTTTAAGGGCCGATTAAGTGCGCAGGAAGGAATGGCCCGTTTCGCAGACAGTGTGCTTGTCCCTATCTTTGATGGAGAAGGAAATCAGATTGACTCCAAAATGGCTTTGAATGAGTTTGATCCTGCACGTGTAACCAAATTTAGGATTAAAGAGGATATCTTTTTTGATAAGCAACGGAGCCGGCTGGAAACGCGGATTATTGGTGTAGCTCCTTTAATGAACATTACAACCTCCGCTGATCTGGCCGAATCAGTAGGTGCAACACCTGCCTTCTGGCTTTATTTCCCACAGTTACGCTATAGCCTTATCCAGGTAGATATTTCGGATCCGGATAAGGGTCTATATGACATGACCATGGATGATTTTTTTGTGCAGAATAAATTTGCCAGTACCATCGTACGTGAATCTTCGCCAGGCATGTTGCAGAACCTCAAAGAAACCGAAAATGGCGGACAGCAGTTAGATGGGAAAAAAGTAGAAGAGAAACTGGATGCGTACAAGAAGAAATTATGGAGTAATCCAAAAGGGGTAAAAGCCGAGGAATTGGAGGGGAACCAGTCTAATGATGGTAAAGTTCAACCGAACCAAAACCAACAAAGAGAATCTGAACAGAAATTGTAAAGCTATAGAAAATGTTCTGTTCAAAGCGAGCTTTTCGATTTATCGGAAAGCTCGCTTTTGTTTAATAATTCATTATTTATTAATGTGGAGAATTATGAAGCTGGTATTAAAATTGCTATTGGTTGCAAACGCAAGGGAAAAATCACATTAAAATAGAAATGAAGAACAGCATTGAGAATATACAAAAGCCTATTCTAGTTATTTTGGCCGCGGGTATGGCGAGCCGTTATGGATCGGCTAAGCAAGTGGAAAGCTTTGGACCATTTGATGAAAAGATAATCGATTATTCCATTTATGATGCAATCCGTGCAGGCTTCGGAAAGATCGTATTTGTCATCCGTGAAGAATTTTTAGAAATCATGAAATCAAATGTTGGTGCAAAACTCCCTGAATCTGTCGAGGTTGCTTATGCCTACCAGGATTTTGACCTAAAAAAATTCGGAATTGATAGGGTCGTAGAGCGGCAAAAACCATGGGGAACGGGACATGCGGTGATGAGTGCCGAGCATGAAGTGGATAGACCATTTTGTGTGATCAATGCGGACGATTTCTATGGCTATGATGCTTTTCAAAAGATGGCTGATTTTCTAACACAACGAGCGGATGATCAAGAGATGGCGCTGGTCGGTTTTGAAGTTGGTAATACCCTTTCAGACTTTGGCTATGTCTCACGGGGTGTGTGTGAAGTCAACGACATGAGTCACTTGCAGAGTGTTACGGAAAGAACCAACATCTATCGGAAAGACCAAGATATTGTCTATGCGCAGGAAGAAACAGAAACAGTCATACCGAGTGAAACAAGAGTTTCAATGAATTTCTGGGGATTTACACCCAAGATATTTGAGATTGCACAAAGTTTGTTCCCTGATTTTGTAGAGAAAAACCATGAGAATCCCAAAGCGGAATTCTTTATCCCTGATTTACCGGATTATATGGTCAAGCAGGGTATTGCCAATTTTTCGGTGCTTCCTACCGATGCGAAATGGTTTGGTGTAACCTATAAAGAGGATAAGGAAGAGGTGAAGCAGAATATTCATCGATTAATAAAGGAAGGTCATTATCCGCAACGATTATGGCCCGAGAAAAAGATCGTTGATGAAAGTATTTATCTGGATTTTTAGGAAATAGCATATCTTGATCAATAAGTTAAAAGTTCGTCCGCTTATAGGAGAACTTTTAACTTATTTATAGCTATTAATTTGGTACTTTTGCAGTTACTTAAACCTTGAAAGGGAATATAATATTTTTTAATGAGTAATGTATGGAAAGAGGGCTTGTCAATTAACAAGCCACGTTGGGTCATTCTGTTGTTGGATATGATTATTGTAGGAGTAGCATTTTTGATTAGCTACATACTCATTTTTAAGCACAGGGGCGGGGTTGAGGTCAATGCCTTGCGTTTGCAGCTCATATTGGTATCTACCATTTATCTAATCTGTTTTATTTCGCTGGGAACATTTAAAGGCGTTATTCACAAAACCGGAATCCGTGAATTACAACGTATGGCATTAGCGATTGTAATGGCCTATTTTTTATCAGTTATTGTATGTAAAATATTAGAGTGGACACAACCTTCGTTCTTACATGCCGCTTTTCCTTTCTCTGATACACAGCTTCTTTTTCATGCATTGATTGTAGGTTTCGGTATGACCTTTAGCCGCGTGCTTTATCGGGCGCTCTACCACGAGCTGATGTGGGGTAATAAAGACAACCGTATTCCTGTTATCTTATTTGGTGCAGGAAATATGGGCAATACAACCTTCCACTTTATCCATACGACTTCGCGGAACAAATACCGTATTGTAGCGATCATGGACGATAATCCGCATCGTATTGGTAATCGAATTCAAGGCTTTAGAATCCATGATATTAATAAATTGAATAAAGAATTTGTCGATAGGCATGGAAATGCAGCCGAGCTAATAGTCGCAGTCGATAATAGGTCTCCCGAGCGATTAAGCAAGGTCTTTAAATTGGCCGAACCGATTCCATTAATCGTCAAGATTATACCAGATACGGCGCGTTTAATGGCTGGAGAGGTGGCGACAAGACAGATACGCAGCTTACGCATAGAGGATTTGCTGGGACGCAAAGCAATCGACCTGGACAATCCTGCTATCGCTGCGGAGATGAAGGGACAGATCGTATTGGTGACGGGGGGAGCAGGCTCTATTGGTGGAGAACTGGTGCGTCAGCTTGCACATACTGATCTCAAACAGCTCATCGTGGTCGACCAGGCGGAATCCTCTTTGTATGATATTCAACAGGAGTTGAGCTCATCTGCAAATTTTGGACGTTGTGTATTTATGGTCGGCAATGTTCGGGATGCCTTATTTATGGATACGCTGTTTCAGGTTTACCGGCCGACTTATGTTTTTCACGCGGCCGCTTATAAGCATGTGCCTTTGATGGAAGCGAATCCGTATGAATCCATTCTAACGAATGTATGGGGTTCCTATAATGTGGCGAAGCTGGCGGATAAATATGGTGTATCTAAATTTGTCATGGTCTCCACCGATAAGGCAGTCAATCCGACAAATGTCATGGGGGCTACCAAACGAGTCGCTGAGATTGCTATATCGACGGTGAATATAAACTCCAAAACCAATTTTATTGTAACTCGTTTTGGAAATGTTTTAGGCTCAAATGGTTCCGTCATTCCCCTGTTTGAAAAGCAGATGTTGAAAGGTGGGCCGCTGACAATTACCGATCCAAATATCACTCGTTATTTTATGACGATACCCGAAGCCTGTCAACTCGTACAGGAGGCCGCAGTAATGGGTAAAGGTGGTGAAATATTTGTCTTCGATATGGGCGAACCTGTTAAGATTATGGATCTCGCCAAACAGATGATCCGCTTAAAAGGTTACAATTATCCTGAAGATATCGATATTAAGATTGTTGGCCTCCGTCCCGGTGAAAAGATTTTTGAGGAACTTTTAGCAAATGGGGAGAATACGGAAAAGACCTATCATGAAAAGATTATGATTGCAAAGGTCAATACCCCAGATTTAGCGTTGCAAAAGACAAGAATTGAACAATTATGTGGACTGGCGAAAACAGCCGATCCGAATGAGGATAAAATGAAATTAGTGCAGCTGGTTAAAGATATTGTACCGGAATTTCGTTCTCAGAATTCTGTTTTTATAGCATTGGACAAGTAAGTCTAGCACAAAAAAGCCAGCCTTCGAGAGAAATCGGAGGCTGGCTTTTTTTATTATCAATTTTAATAACCCGGATTTTGTGCCAGGCTGCTGTTACCAGCGATGGCCTGATTGGGAACTGGGAAACGATTCAGATGTGCGGAGGTACTTGGATTATGATCCCACCACTTTTCCGTAGTAAAAGCTTTCCATCGGATCAGATCTGTACGTCGCCGACCTTCTCCTAAAAACTCAATACTCCATTCATCCAAAATACGGTATTTGTCAATATTGGCGCTAGTCACGGGATTAGGATCAGCGGCATTGGCAAAGTTTCGTTTTCGGACGGTATTGAACAGTTCTGCTGCCTTTTCCTTGTTCCCTAATCTGAAATCACATTCGGCTAGCATATAGTAAACTTCAGCCAGTCGGATAATCGGCATATCGGCCCCCCAGCGTAAGGTATTGTTGGCCAGATTTGGGATCGGCACCTTCACCAGGCGTACGCCTGTGTTTTCCTCTCCTTCAGACATTTTAGAGGGCAGCTGATCGATGGAACTGTATTTTTTTCCTGGTCCAACTTCCGAAAAACGACCCACTTGATCTACAAAGTTCAAAGGCTTGTCCTTGTATTCTTCACCACCAAGAATAGCCTCACCAGTAGGTGTTTTATGTGGACCAACAATAAACATACCCTCATATTGGTCCGAACCGTGATAGACGTAAGGTGCTTTGCGTAGATCGCCTTGGTCGAAGGTTTCAAAGGGTGAACCTAATTTGAAGTCCATACCGTAGCTTGAGCCATTGGGTTTCTTGGAGGGTGTCAGGTGAGCGCCATTATTCCCGCCCATATCCTGTGCAAAAAACTGCTTTGTGTTGTAATGATAGAAGTCTGCGTAAAACCAATTGTACTCCAGCATCTTGAATTCGGAAGGCATAGACCAGATAATCTCGGGTGATTCATTATTTTTAAACCCGTGCACTCCGTTCCATTTGGTATCTAAGGCATAATCACCATAGACCTTATTGACAATGTCCTGTGCCAATTTTTGGCTCTCAGCATACATCGCTTTACCAATATAAGCCTCTGCATTGAAGTAGAGCTGTGCCAGCATGGCTGCAGCGGCAGCTTTTCGGATAGCCCCCTCTTCCTTGTCGCCAGCTTTCTTTGCAGGAAGATTCTCAATAGCAGCTTTGAGCAGTTTTTCGATATGGGCAAAAAGTTCCTGATCGCTATTACGTGGTAGGGACTCTTGATCTAATGACTCGAAAATAGGCATACCGCCGAAATAATCTAATCCACGTAGATAAAAGTAGGCGATCAAGGCATCTAATTGTGCGAGATCTGCTGCTTTCCGCTCGTCGCTCAGTGCAAATTTGCCGTAATCCAATTTGCTCAGATCACTCTTTGTATCCAGTGCGAGGGCAACCCCCATCAGGGTTCCGCGCCAGCTTCCCCAAATCCAGTTGTCATCCGCCGTCCAACGGTGGTAATGATACCGCTCATTCTCACCACCGTTATACCAATGCCGGCCCTTGGTGGTAATGGCAAAATTGTCGGCTGTATATTCCTGAAGGCGCCAACGGTCTTCGCCCATATACCATTTAGCATGGGTAAATGGTCTAAATAGGGCTGCCTTGATGTCTTTCTCACTTTTGAAAAAGGTGTCCGGCGTGACCGAACTATAAAATTCCTGATCCAATTTGGTACATCCTGATAGCAATAATGCTACGGATAATGTTGCTATGGAAATGTATTTTTTCATGTTTGCTCGCTTTAAAAATTTACTTGTAAACCCATCATAAACGTCCTGGTCTTTGGATAGACATTGCGCTCTTCAAATCCCGGTTCTAGGCCATTGATATTGACTTCCGGATCCAGGCCACTGTAGTTGGTAAAGACAAAGAGGTCGCGTGCAGTCGCATAGATTCGCATCGACTTCAATGGTTTGATCCAATTTTGGTTAAAACGATAACCGATATTCAGGGCGTCAACCTTCAAAAAAGTACCTTTTTCCAACCAGTAATCGCTAAGCTCTTTTTCCCCTTTGATATTTTTATGCTTGTCGTATGCCTCTTCCAGCACATTCTGTCCTTTTACATTGGGGAGGCTGTAGTACATATTGATCATATTGAATACATCGTGGCCGATCCAGCTACGCATATAGATACTTGCATCCCAGTTTTTATAGGTAAATTGGTTGTTCCAGGAGAGTTGTAGAGTAGGGATGGCATTGCCAACAAAAGACTTGTCGCCCACAGTCTTGTTGCGGTCCCGCACATCAAAAGCATTCCCATCCTTATCGTAAAGCTTCCAATAGCCGTCATCTGTAAAGCCTGCAAATTTCCAGAGGAAAAACTGGCCAATATCCTCGCCCGGATATAACCTCACTGCCGAGCCTGGCGAACCGGGTGCCGGGAAATCCTTTCGGTCAGTAAATGTTTGGCTGCCCCATAAGGTATTGAGCCTACTTTTATTATGTGAAGCAACAATGCTGGTGGTATAACTGAAATGATCATTGTCTACGGCTTTAAAATTCAGTTCAAATTCATATCCGGTATTTTGCATGCTGCCCACATTCATGGTAGTTTTATCGTGGATCGCCGGTGGTTGGGAAACCCTGATGTCATAAATCAGATCGTCGATCTTCCGTTTGTAGATATCAAAACGGCCACTTAAACGGTTGTTCAGTACAGTGAAATCTAAACCAAGGTTGTATTCTTTTTTGACTTCCCACTTGATATTTGGATTTTGGTTGTGCATCACACCGTAGGTTCTAAACCATTTTCCATCCTGCAAAAACCAGGTGTCGGCGCTATACATCCGCGTGGCAACTTTGGCATCAAAACCTTCATTGCCCGTTTCTCCGTAGCCCGCACGTAATTTTAGGTCATTGATAAATGTGACATCCCGTAGGAAAGGTTCCTGGGAAACCCGCCAGCCTGCGGAAAGTCCGGGAAAAAATCCCCATCTGTTTTTAGGCGCAAATTTGCTGGATCCTTCATAACGTGCCGTTGCGGTCAGGATATAGCGGTCTAAATAGGAGTAGTTGACACGGCCGAAAAAGGCGGCAAGTTTAACCCAAGGATTTTTCCAGGACCCGATACCTGCACGTCCGTCGGGCAAATAAGTGCCTGTACCCATATCGTTTTCGCCGATGCCATCGACGGGGAAATTAGAGTTTTCGGCAGAAAATCCCTGTCCGTTAAAATCCTGGTAGCTATAGCCAGCTACAGCATTCAAGGAATGCGCGGCCCAGCGGTTTGTATAGGTGGCGGTCCATTCAAAGACGCGGTCATTGAACCGGCTATAATATTGCTTGGCAAATCCGTCCACATTGTTCTCTCGCGAAATGCGATGTTGTGCCGATCGGTAATAATTGCCATGTTCGCTGTTATTCTTTATTCCGATGGTGGCACTTGTAGTCAGATGTTCTGTGAGGTTTAACTTTAAGGTCGCATTGGCCAACAGGTATTTAAATTGCTTTTCATCGCTGCGGAGGCGAGCTTCGGCAACAGGGTTCCAGGTATCATACCCACCTTCCAAGACGTTGTAACCGCTGACATCATTGGCATCATAAGGTGTTTCCGTAGGATTCATCACCAAAGCCATATTAAAAATGTCATTGTTGTTAAAGATGTCTCCGTTGGAGCCAAACGCTTTCACCTGGTTGTAGCTTACATTGGTATTCAACTCCGCAAAGCCGTCGAAAAATTTAAAGGCACTATTGATCCGTCCACCGATTTCATCCCGCTTGGAGGTGATCGCCATTCCTTTGGCGTCGCGTTTGGTAAAGGTGGTATAGACATTGGCATTTTCGGAACCACCACTGATGTTTGCGACTTGCCGATGGCTGAAGGGATTATTGTTGGTAACCTCATCATACCAATCGGTGCGATGTCCAAGGTCTTCACCGAGACCATACTCCACAAATTTCTCTGCCGATAGGACTTTGGGACGTTTGCGGATGGATTCGACAAAGTATTCCGAAGTAAAATTTACCTGTGCTTTTCCGACCTGTGGTCTTTTTGTGGTGATCAGGATCACGCCACCAGAGGCCCGTGTTCCGTAAATCGCGGCAGCGGAGGCATCCCGTAGTACGTTGATAGATTCGATATCTTCTTTCGCCACGGAGTTGATATCACCACCGGGAACGCCGTCAATAACCACGAGCGGACCCTGTGAGGCGTTTACCGAATTGACACCGCGCAATTGCAAAGAGATACCGGCATTAGGATCGGTTCCATTGGTGGATATGACACTCAGTCCCGGTACTTTTCCCTGGATCGCCAAAAGGGGAGAGACAGCTCCTGCGACCATGTCTTTCTGTTTGATGCTCGAAACGGCGCTGGTCAATTCTTTTTTGTCAAGTGAACCATAACCGACCACAACAGCTTCCTCGAGCTGCTGCGTGTCAGATACCAGTTGTACGTTTACGTTGGTACCGCCAGCATAAGTAATTTCCTTGGCGCTAAAGCCGATCATTCGAATGACGAGGACAGCATTTTCCGCTACATTGGCTAGTGTAAACACGCCGTTGGCGTCCGTTGAAGTCCGTAGATTGCTGCCCTTCACAGAGACTGTGGCACCCACTAAGGGATTGCCTTGCTCGTCTTTTACACTGCCCTTGACTGTGGTCTGAACCTCCTGCACATAGGGTGCATGCGGTAGTGCGTAAGCGGCTCCAGCAAAAAAACTGCTGCTGAATAGCAATAATTTAGTAGCCACTTTAAAACTGTTGATTTTAAAATTCATGTGCTAATGTTTATTAAAGAATATTGGTTGTTTATGATAGAAAGGCTTGACAGGCTTTTTTGGGTATATTTAGGGTCAGCTGTCGGCTCCAGATCAAATGGATATGTTCAAATTCAAGATACTGCATATAATTGGTGTGATTTGAACATTAAATGTACGGCATTAGCCTTATAGGTTTAATTGCTTGAGACAATATGAGGATACTTTGAGACGATTTGTGGGAAAACAAAAAAGGAGCCGCCCGTTTGCAGTGCCCCCAAAAAGTTAGACACTTTCTGGGGGCACTGCATTTGGACAGCTCCTGATTTAAATACTATTATTACGTTAGCGTACCAACTAATGGCAGGCCACGGGCTCCGGGTAATCCGCTGTAGCCATTCCCTTGACCAATTGGCCACAGTGCCGCATCGATGCTGCGTAAGGATTTTCAATCGCCTTGTCGTAACTTAACCAATAGCCTTTTTCCATTGGGCAGTATTGTAAATACACCGTTTCATCTGTACATTTCATGGTCTCCATAATGGTGAATAAGGATTGTGTGACGGCAGAAAAGGACTGCTTCATAACCTTCATGTCCGTTGCAGATTTCAAGCCTATAGCATCGGTCTTCATTGCCTGGCTTACCTTTTTCAGACGCATCATGTCATCGATCTGCAAGCCTTTTAGCCGAAAATTCTGTACTTCCTTTTCGAATTGAACGGAGTGTGCTTTACTGGCAGCAAAATTTTCCTCCATGATGTCTTTTTTTACTTCCATGTAGGCATTAAATAACCGGTCGCGTTGTTCCTGTGCAGCATCCTGTCCGTGACTTGATTGACAGGAGATCATCATCAGGCCGATTAAACAGCTGATGTAAAGTGCTTTGAAGTTATTTTTCATCTTTTAGTCTTTATTTATTTGATTTTGAATGCGTTTAATTTCTGACAGCATGAGGGCAAGATGTTGTTTATTTAATGGATCTGTCTGTTGTGTGGAAAGTTGATTGATTGCTGCTACTAATGCGCCCAGGTAATTTCTGACATACAGCTGTACATCGCTACGTTGCGCCTGTGATATGATATCGGATCCTGGTGCTATTTTGGGGTTGATGATCTGATTTACTTTTTCTAGAAAAAAACGCTGTTGTGCACGTTTAAAAGCATTTATTCGAACGTCTCCTCCCGGCAAAGTCCATATCGTTCCCCCGATATCGTTCAGATATTCATCAAGTCCGTAAGGTCTTTGATTGGTCAGCGATTTCATATAGATATTATAGAGCATTCCTGGGCTCATCAACATATTAAGCATCTGCTCTTGTTGATCACTTATTTCCTTGTTTGCATCTTTTCCGATCAAATCCTGAATATCTTTGGGATACAGCCACAGGGGTGGGGTTAATACGTTGTCGCTCACATACTGCATGGCAGCTTTTACCTTTTCTCGTGGAATTGCGGCATATACAGGACCTTCTTGACCACGCACTTTTTTTGTAATCTCCTGACTGCCGATGTTTTTCAATACGTGGTAGAGATAACGGTCGAACTGTGCGCGCACCGCTTTATGCATATCCTTTAGGTTACTGTAATCATCTCCTGGCTCATACGTCCATTCCACTAAATTGGAAACCACTCGTTTCAGATTTTTGATCCCATAGGAGCTTGCCAACACCGCATCATCACCCAAATCTTCCTTTTGACCACGTGGATCCTCATCGTTTCCCTCCCCGCCAAACCACAGCTTAGGGTTGGCTGTCAGGCTATCGGTTACTTGTCTGCTGAGGTAAATCTGTTCATCTTCTCCACTTGAAAATTGTGGAAGATACTGATAACCCCATTGAATGGCCCATTTATCATAACTTCCAATACGCGGATATATACCCGCGAGCCCCACCTTATCCTCCGGTTGCGCGACATAATTGAAACGAGCATAGTCCATGATCGATACCGTATGACCATTTTTTTCGACCCACTTTTTGTCGCGCAATTTCTCTACGGGCGTTTGGCTGCTTGCTCCCATGTTGTGACGGAGACCTAAACTGTGCCCCACCTCGTGCGAGGAGACAAAACGAATTAATTGGCCCATCACCTCGTCATCCAACTGCATTTTTTGTGCAGCCTTATTTAAGGGCCCAACCTGCACCATAAACCATTGCTGCACGAGTTTCATCACATTATGATACCAGCCCACATGGGCTTCGATAATCTCGCCACTTCTGGGATCTGAAATTCGCGGTCCGTAGGCATTGGCTTTTTCGGAGGCAAAATAACGGATCACAGAGAACCGTGCATCCTCCAAGCTCATCGTCGAATCCTGTTCAGGCCATTCCTTGCCGACAATGGCGTTTTTAAATCCAGCCTGTTCAAATGCCTTGTTCCAGTCATTGATTCCGGCAATCAGATACGGACGCCATTTTTTTGGCGTTGCTGGATCAATATAATAGACAATTTGCTTTTGAGGTTCTACAAGCTCTCCTTTTAAATAACGTTTTACATCCTTCGCGTGGGGTTCAAGACGATAGCGCTGTATAAAATTTAAGGCTTTGGACCGTTGATCTTTATCGGTAAAGAGGATATACTTGTTGGCAAAGTAGCCTACCCGGTCATCGTATATCCGTTTTTTCATCGGCTCTTTTGGCAACAGCACCATGGAGGTGTTGGTTGTAAAAGTTAAGGATCCTGTCAACATAGCTGCAGGAGTACCTGATGTTGAGGAATATGTTTTTGTCGTTTTTACTTCGAGGTTGATCGGAAATACCTTCATGTCGGTAATGAAAGATCGATCGTCGGCCAGAGCGGATAGCTTATTTTCGCTTTTTAGCTTGCTATCAAAGGAAACTGCAGCATTGTCTTTTCGAAAAAGATCAGTTACCTCCACTAAATAGCTGTTTTTACCTGCGTTAAGTCCTTTGATATCCATAATAGCAATAATTGGATCTTCTTGAGACTGTACCAATGCAGTCCGAATGGCATCGTTTTCCGGTGCATCCTGCTTATAAATTGCTGCTCGAAGCTGTATGCGGTCGCCCATTCCTTTCTCAAAGTAAAGTGTCTGCTCATTTAGCTTCTCGCCACCATACATCGGAAACCCCTGTGGAGCCGATACCAAGCGGGTTACGGTCAGAAAATAACGGTTTAATAAACTGTCGGGTATCTCCAGATACCACTTCTTTTCCGACTCGATGACGTTGAAAACGCCTGAGCGAGCAATTTTTTGCTTATTTACAATCTTATTATAAGCCTCATAAAGGTCATTTTTTGATTTTAGCGTATCTGTTTTAGCCGCTGTCTTATTCGGGGTCTGCTGCGCTTGAACCAGAGCTCCAGACAAAAGCAAGGCGAGGGTACTAAAGATAATTTTGTTTTTCATGTGTTTGTTATAGCATCTATTAAAACGGTACAGCTTCGTCTGTATTTAACCGCAAGTTTGGGTTTAACTTCATGACATCCAATGGAAATGGAATAATGTACATTCTGGAGTTTGGCGCCAGTGTGTAGGTCTTTTGTTCGACAGTCTTATTGACAATCGGGAATACGCGGACAAGTGTTTTCGCATATTCTTTTTCAAGATTCAAACGTTTCAGATCAAAGAAACGATGGAATCCGATAGGTAGCTCCCGCCGGCGTTCGTTAATGACCAGATCCATGGTTTCCTTTCGTGTCGTTGGAACAGCTAGGGTTGCTTTTTTTCCTTCGATGCGGGTTTTACGTAAGGTATTCAACATCTTAATGGCATTTGCATATTGATCCTGACGTGCATAACATTCGGCCAACATCAGGTAGATCTCCGGTGTTTTCAGCCCCACAGTAGGAAAGAAAAAGGAGGTATACTTTACATTGTAATAACTTGCTCCGGCGCCAATATCCAGAAAACTAGCATTGGACTTGGTATAAAATAAACTAAAGCGCTTATCCTCCTGATCAAACATGCTCGTCAATTCTGGACTTAAGATATAACTGTAGCCAAAGTTCATTTCCGTGTAGCCGTTCACATACATATAGCTTAATACCTCGGGGTTGTTTTCGGCGAGGATAGGGGTTTTGCTTGGCCCGCCTAACTTCTCATACTGCACCAGGTCGATGAGCTGGCCATTCAGCTGCATGGCTTTTTCGGCAGCGGCTTGAGCTTCCTGAATTTCTCGTTTGAAAAGATGCACCTTCGCTTTCAATGCATAAGCAAAGGCCAGCGAGGGGTGATAGGGGTTGGTGGGTTTCTCCTGCAGATGAGGTATAGCATCGTCTATATCTTTTTGGATAAAATCGTATACCTGCTGCACGGTTGATTTTGTGGGTTTGGCCTCCAGGTCATATTTATCCATAATGCAGACACCGCCGTCCTGGGCTGCTGTGCTGGCATCATAGGCTTTGGCGTAGACATTGATCAGGTGGAAATAATCAAAGGCCCGAAACATCTTTGCCTCGGCTTTGGCGAGGGTCTTTAATTGGCCATCACCTGTACTTTGGTCGACCAAAGAAATAATCATGTTCCACTGTGCAATGTATTTGTAGCACTGGTTGTAAAAGCTTGATGCGGTGAGTTGGCTAACCCGGTCTTCCTGTTCCTGAAATAGAAAGTTGATGGTATTGATATTGGGCGTCAAACCAATGACATTGGATTCTTTGAGGTATTGGTCATCGACCAGATACTGAAAGTTGTTGATCGGATAACCTCTATTCGGATAGGCGACCAAATCGTAATAATCTTGAGCTGTACGCACCAATTGTGAGCCTTTGGGTGTTATATCAAGGTATTTATCGCAGGCAGTAAAGACCACTAGAGTCACACATGCTGCCATTAAGGTTTTTATAGTCATCGTAGATTCGGGTTAAAAAGTGAGTGAAAGTCCCATCAGGAATGATTTGGCCAAGGGCAGATAGCGCGTTCCGCTATTGAGCGAATAGGATTCTGGATCGATATCATTGCCGGCGGCGCTCCATGTCCATAAATTATTGACCTGCGCCGTTAATCTGACGTTTTGCATCCCAGCTTTATGGGCCAATTGTTTGGGCAATTGATAACCTACGGCTATGTTCCGCAGTTTCACATAATCTGCCGAAACAATCTGCTGATCGCTATAGCGCCATAATTTTGATAAGGTGCTCGCCCCACTCCGTAGGTTGTCTGGATAATCGACCATCAATCGGGGATAATCGTTAGTGGCTCCTGCTGCCCAGCGGTTCACCAGACCCGCGTTAGTCAGTTTATCGCTTGCGAAGTCAATGGCATCTTTACGTAATTTATGTCCGCCGGAGAAGACAAACATGGCCGAAAGATCAAATGCTTTATAGCGAAGACGCTGATTGATGGATCCTGTATATTTTGGAAACAGTGTCCCTAAGTAGACCAATGCATCGGGTGAATTGATATCATTGATTTTTGTAGGGGTGCCATTTTCATCAAAAACAACATTGGAGTCGCCGTTTTGATCCAGAAAATAGGGGTAACCATTCAACATGCCGGCATAGCGATAGGCCATGATGGAGTTGTAGCTGTTGCCTTCAAAAAAGTAATTGCTTGGCGAGCCAACATAGGACTGCGCGGTAGCGGTTAAGCCGTTGACTTTCTCGACCTTGTTTTTATTAAAGGAAAATACCAGCTGGGTGCTTGCTGTTAAATCTTTTCTTTTAAGCCACACAGTATTGATATTAAACTCAATCCCTTTGTTGCGTAATGCACCATTGTTGATAACACGCGAATTGGCACCTACGGTTGGGTCGAGAACAGCACCGATCAACAAATCGGAGCTGTAGCGATTATAGGCATCAATACTAGCTGACAGGCGGTTGTCGAAAATCGAAAAATCTACACCGAGGTTTGTCGTTGTTGTTTTTTCCCAGCGCAGCATGGGGTTTGGTAATGATTTTTGTTCCAGATATTGCAGGTAGGGGAAAAGTTTATCGGATTTCCAGGTAGCCGTACCATAGCTTGAGCTTTCTTGGTCCACATTACCGGTAATACCGTATGTTGCCCGTAGTTTGAGGGAATTCAACCAGTCTTTATTTTTCATAAATTCTTCGTTGCTGACATTCCAGCCTGCTCCGACAGACCATAACGGACGGTACTTAAACTTCGGATCTACCCCAAAGAGATCGGCCTGATCCACCCGTATGCTTCCCGTGAGGTTGTATTTGTTGCTATAAGTATATCCGGCATTGGCGTAAAGCGAGGTGAAGCGGTGTAAGGTTTCCTTTTGTGCGACGCCATTCAGGTCGCCCAGGCGGACATTCCCCCCGTAGATATAGCTGGTGATACCAGATTTACTCAATGTGGCCCAGTCGATGGTTGTGGAGGTCAATGTGACGGGATTGTAGCCCACAAGTAATTGTTGGATAGGGCGCGGTACATGCGACTGGCGCATCTCGAAGCCGGCTAGGGCGGTTAGCTGATGTTGGCCATATTGGCCAAAGGTATTATCATAATTAAATTGATTCCGGAAGGTATAGTTGTACCGTTTGGATTCGAATTGATAGTAGCGGCCTCCTGCTGGTAGGTTTTTCGTGTATACTCCTGTGGCAGCATTATAGCTCACCATCGCGTTTGAGGCAACACGCATCATGTAGCTATCTTCGTCGTAGAAACTTTCACGGGATGCTTGTCCCAATTCATAGGAAAACTGCGTTTGAAAAGAGAGGCCTTTGTAAATAGTGGCCCGCAACGATGTAAATGCGCGAAGATTTAAACTCTTGTTACTCTCGATACCTTCGCCTAAGGCTTCAAGGACATTAAAGGATGTACTTTTTAAATTTCCGTTTGCAGCGATCTGTTCTGCTGTCTCGCCGTTTATGGCCGACCCGGGCCCGATAGAACTTGAAAGATCAACGTAAGGCGCATAGACTAGGTTGCCATTTTCATCTTTAATGCGTGTATAACGAGGCTGTAAGAAAAGATCATTGTAAATGCCATCCGTTTCTTTATTTACGGAATATGTGCCGTTCAATCCCACTGTTGCATTCAACCATTTGGTTATATTAAAGGCCGATTTTAGATACAGGTTAAATTTCTCGTTTTTTTCGTGGACAACCTGTCCTTTTCCTTTGTCGTAGTTGAAGGATACAAAGGTGTTGCTTTTGGACGAATTCTGGGAAATACTTGCATTATACCTTTGGCGTGTTTCATTTTGCCAGACATTGTCAGTAAACTCCTTGATGTAATCGTTGTTCCGCCAAGTATTTATCGTTGCATCTCGTTCTTGCTGATTAATTGTCCCGATGGACTCTTTACGAAATAGATCGTACAGCGGTGAATAGTATTTTAAGCTTCCACTACCCAACTTTCCATAGTAATTGAACAAAGATTCGGTATTTGCATAGCGCGAACGCTCTTTGTTGAAAACATCAATTTCGTAGTCGATCAGATCGGACGTACTGGCATAATGCATTTTGGCGATATCCGGTTTCTGTGTAATGAATTGATCGACATTAAAGTTGACGGAGACGCCTTGCCCTTTTCCTTTTTTTGTGGTTACGACAATAACTCCATTGGCTGCCCTGGCTCCGTAAATCGATGCAGCTGTTGCGTCTTTCAGCACGGTCACAGACTCTACGTCATAGGGGTTGATATCGTTTAAGGTGAGCTCGGTGGGTAAGTCGTCAATGACGATGAGCGGATTGGTGGTCACGTCACTGGAATAGGTACCGATTCCGCGAAGTACGGGATTGTCTGCAGCAACGCGCGCGGGGTTTTTGATATAGGTCAACCCAGCTACTTGGCCTTCCAGGGCGGAAGCCAAATCGACATTAATCTGTTTGTTTAACTGGTCATTATTGATCATGGAATAAGCTCCGGGACTACGTTCTTTACTGATTCGTTGATAGCCCGTGATCATAATTTCGTTGAGCATAGACTCCTTTGTGCTCAACATCACGCGGACCGGTCTTGTTACTTGCTCGGGACTGAAACGCATGACTTTTTCATTAAAAGAGACATGTCTAAACGACAATTGGATCTCCGGGCTTGTCACGTTCAGCTCAAAATCACCATCGCCCGAACTCATCGCCTGGCTATTGTCCTGCAGGTTATGGATCGACACACCGGCAATGGTATTGCCCAGACTGTCGATTACTTTTCCGCGTACAAGCTGACTATTGGTCGATACAGTTTTACGATAGAGAATAATCCGTTTATTCTCAAGGCGGTAGCTGAAAGGTTGATCCTTAAACAAAATGGATAAGGCATCTTCAATGCTTGATAGTTTGAGGTTGACACTGATGGGACGGGCGGTTTTTAATAGGTTCCCGTCGAACACAAATTCATAGCCATAGTGATCCGATAGGCTCGTAATGACCTCTTTGACATTGGCGTTTTTAAAGTTCAATTCGACCTGCTGTGCATGTAATTCATAGGGGTCGATCATGCTCATCAGGGCAATTCCAGCGGCCAAACTCAGGTATTTCCGCAAAAATACCGGTCGCTTTTTGGTTAGGTGTGACATGGTAGATGAAGGTAAATGTACTATTTAGTTGTTTTTATTTTTTGATGGTTGTTTTTAAAACGATCTTTTTATTGTTCAATTGAAAATCTAAGGCGCTCGCTTCATTTAAGAGCCGTAACATTTCCTGTAGGGAGATATTTTTCCGGACCTTCATATAAATCGACCGATCTGTCGGTAGCGCGATGGTATCAACATCAACACCGTACCATCTAGACAGATCAGACAGAATTACGCGAAGTGACTGATCCCGGTAATCAAAGTAGCCGGCCGTCCATGCGACAGCTTGTTTTGGCGTTAGATGTTGGATATGTATTCCTTTTTGATCGGTTACAGCTGTTTCCCCTGGACGAAGTATCATCCTTTCAGCTGTGCCCGATTTACTTAAAGCGATCCGTCCAGACAGGAGGGAAGTGGTAACATGGCCATCGCTTGCATAATTGCGGACGTTAAATACGGTTCCGAGCACTTCGACTTTTGCAGCACCAGCAGTTACTGTAAATGGCCTCCGGGCATCATGAGTGACCTCAAAATATCCTTCACCGTCTAAGGATACGTCTCTTTTGACGGCATCAAAAGGAACCTGAAATTTAAGGGTGGACGCGGCATTCATTGTGATCTTAGTACCATCTTCCAGAACAAGCCTAAAGTCCGAATTGGGGGTATAGATCGTTTGCAAGCTTGGATTTTTGCCTATCGCCATTACTTTTACGGTTTGACTGTCGATACGGGAAAATGCAATGTCCCCTATCTGCCATACAGAATCAGTCTTGGGCAATATGGCAATTTCTTTTCCGGACTTATCTTTAACATACAATGTGGGTGCTGAAGGCGCAGTGACATCGGTAGTTTTTGGGCCTTGTCCCAAATAAAACCAAGTCGCCAATCCCGCTACCAACAAGATCGAAGCTGCTGCCCACCATTGCAGTCTTTGTCTTAATCGGATCGGCTGGTTCTTGGGTTTGTTTAGCCTGTCTTTCAAACGTTGCTTTACAAGTGCAATATGCGGAGCAAAGGATTGTTCGGTTTGATCCTCCTCAAAGACATTCGAAGCAATCGAAGTTAGACGTTCCAATTCTTCGTCGCTGGCATATTCAAAATAATGCAGCAACCAATCGAGATCCACCCGATTAATACGTCCCTCTAAATAGCGCTTGTAAATATTATCTATTTTTTTTGCCATATCTATAAGTTAATACGCAACTTATTAGCAAAAACACTATCGTAATCTTGATTTTTTTAAAAAAAATAGAATGTTATAAGAATCGCTAAAATTTCATCATAATGGTCTTGTACAAATTGGCGGATATGTTGATTGGATTTGACCATCGCGTTGCTTACCGTGGATACAGAAATATTCAATTTTTGGGCAACTTCTTCGTAGCTTTTCTGCTCTAATTTACATAAGACAAATATTTCTTTTCTACGCTCGCTTAAGGTATTGAGTGCTCTTTCTAATAACGCGGCCTGTTTCTCATGTATATCACCCTCTTTTTCCATGACGTAGAGCTGCTCGAAATGTTGGTATAAGTTTTCCTGCATCGCGGTTTCTTTCGCTAATTTTCTATACCAAGAAATAACATCATTTTTAGCTATGGTAAAAATCCACGATTTAAAGCTTCGGTTTGGATCGATGCTGGCTCTTTTTTGCCAAACTTTCAGAAATACATCTTGCACGATCTCTTCACTGACCTGCTTATCTTTAACCATTCGAAAAATAGTGGAAAATAAGGCTTGACTATACCGGTCATATAAAGCAAAAAAAGACTGTTCGTTTCCATTGGAGAGCGAAATCAATAGCTTATTTTCTGCAGTATAGTCCATTGTAGAATTTTCAAAAGGCCAGATGGTATGCTGTTTAAACAGCTAATCAGCGATCAAATTTACAAATTTCAACGTAATATTAAGAGCAATAGCTTTCATACGGATATCCATATACAGTTAGCGTTTTAAGATTAAAATGATATATGATTTGAATGCCTGTGTAGAGAATCCACGGGAAGTTTCAATCCTTATACAGCTGACTATAGAGATCGATAACTTTTTTCTGAAGCTGGATTATTTCCTCTTCCCGTTCTTTCAACTTTTGCTGAATTGAAGTTATTCCGTCAACATAATTATTTACGTCATCTGTTTCAGAAAAAGATAAAAGCTGTACCGCTGTAAAATTAAATAACTTGGCGATCTGGATTAATCTGGAGAGGTTAAGATCTGTAATGCCTGTTTCCATTTTTGAAAATGCGGGGATGGAAATCCCCAGTTTTTTTGCTACATCCTGTTGGCTCCAACCTTTTTGGTGCCGAAGTAATCTGATTTTTTTTCCTACTTTATTCATATAAAACTTTCTTAAAGGTTAAGATACAAAAATGGTTGCAAAGAATGGCATCATTTCTGTTGCATTAATTTGTTAGAGTTCCCTATATCTATACATTCACGATTGCTAAATTTCTTTCTGTATGCCTTTTGATGAGCACTTTTTGTTGTCTGTTCTGGAGCGGTCTCCTTTAGCCACGGCTATCTATGATAGTGAGGACCTCAATATTGCCTTTGCCAACCAGGCGATGCTGGATACATGGCATGCAAGCAGCTCAATTTTAGGACATACTTTGTGTGCCTGTTTTCCCAGCTTTGAAAAAGAGGGGTTTTCATCTATTTTGAAAAATGTTTGGAAGACAGGGATTACCTATCGTGCCAAGGATACCCCGGCAGATATCGTATCCGGGAGAAATATTATCAAACGGTACTTTGATTTCGAATACAAAGCATTATTGGACGAAAAGGGAAATACTTATGCTATTTTACATTCCTCATGGGATGTGACGGAAAGAAAACTTGCCTATGATAAAGCTGAAAGCCAAAAAGAGCAAATATCTTTTAATAGAAAGCTGGATCTATTATCCAATACCCTTTCACATGATTTAAAAAACCCATTATCCATTCTAAAGATGGGAAATGATATGCTGCGTAAAAATATAAGTCTGCCTAAAGATGTTCAGCAAAAATGGTTCGACAATATGCAAGCTGCCATAGAAAATATTCAGTCTATTATCAACCAAACCCTTCAGCTAAATAAAATACGTGCTGTCAATCCGGTTAGGGAATGTTTAGATATGGATAAAAAGATCGCTGAATGGATAGATGAGGTAAAGCTTCTTTATCCAGCATCACAGTTGGAGTTTAGATTGGGAAATCTCTACAAGCTTGAGGTAGATTGTAGTGTCGCTTATCAGATTTTTTTTAATCTGATTTCCAATGCTGTGAAATATGCTAAAGATACCGAGCAGGATTATCTTGCGATCTATAGTGAAAAGACAAGCAAAGGGATTGTATACTATTTGGAAGATAATGGGATCGGTATTCCAGATGAAGACCTAGATGTTGTATTTAAAGCCCATGAGCGCGCAAAAAATGCGCTTGCAGCACAGGGCTCAGGGATAGGACTCTCCTTAGTAAAGGAGTTGATGGAACGTCTGGACGGTAACGTTAATCTCTCCAGTAAGTTGGGTAAGGGAACGATTATTCGCTTGTTCTTTCCGAATAATTAGGTATTGTTTCGTTATTGTCCGTTAAAAGGCAGTTTGCTAATATAAATGATTGCTGTATCTGTGGAAGTTGGATAAGTACGCTCATTCCCTTTGACAGTCCACTCAAAACGTGTTCCTTCCGCACCAATGTAAAGTCGATTTTTCTTGTCGTGGTAAATATAATTCAGTCGTCGACGGAAAGGAAAATCAAGCAATTGTTCGCCTTTATCAGTAACCCTTGCTAGCTTGTCGGGCTGGGCTAAAGGGCGTCCATATTCTTTGTCGATGATTTCTTTCGGCTGTGGGATGATTTTGTAGGATTCATTTTCACTGATTTTTGTTTCTTTTCGATTGACCCATATTTTATCATAGACTTCATACCCAGATTTGCCCTTTCTGCTCCAATTTTTACCCTGGTCCAACGAGAATAAAGTCGGACTTGTCGAATGGTCTTGGAAATTACTTAAAGCCATCAGTTCTCCCTGATACATACTGAAGCTAGGTATGCCAAATCCAGCATCGTTGACCATTTGCCACGAAACTCCTTTATCCGTAGTCATATAAATCTTGTACATGGTAGCCACAACCAGGGTGTCGTCGATATTGCCGTAAATAGCCGATGTGCCTCTGAGCTGTCCCGGGATACTCAATTTTGTCCAAGTAGCATCTCTCGTTTCAATATCGATAAGATCCTTCTGCTCAGAAGGGCCGTCCTTTTGACAAGAACTAAACAACAGGCCGATGGCGCAGATAAAAAGCAGAGGGCGGAGAGGTGTTTTAAATTGCATATTTTTTGCGATTAGAGTAAGCAAGCTGTGTGATTTTTAAGTTTTGTATAATTTTAAAGATAGTTATAATAACTGAAAGTTGTTGCATGATTCAAATTTTATTTCTCTAGCAGTTAGGATATTATATGCGGTTGCTCATAAGTCTTCCTATCGAAAATTTATCTAATTGGATGAATAATCAATCTATTGTATCTATTCAAAAATTGGTTTATTCCTATGGGAAGGGAAATTTAAATTATAACCATTTTATTCGTTGTTGTCTAAATGAAATGATTAACTTTATGGAAACCAATAGCCTAGTTATGAAGTTATCATTACTTTCTTTATTTACTTTCTTCTTGTTGTCATTTGCTATAGCGCAATCATCTGCTGAAAAACCGTTTAAAATCGATCCAAATGACTGGATAAAGCAAAAGCTGGCGGATGCTAAAGTGAAAAAAAATCTAGTATCGTATAAAGACAAATTTTTCCAATTTGATACGGTACGTTTAGTTGGATTTATCGAAGGTTATAGTCCTGCATTAGAGTTTACAAGTGGTATTATTTATAGCAGTAATGAGCTGACTCGTGAAGATTATCCGACTACCGTACAGGTTTATCCTGATGGCCGTTTTGAGGCGAGCTTCTTGGCCACGAATCCGAAAACTAGTTACATTATTTTTAAAAACAACCATTTTAAATTTTATATCGAACCGGGACAGACGCTAGCATTGCGATTTCGTGTTGCCGCGGATCAAAATTTAGCGTTAATGGGTTTTGATGGCCCTCTTGCTGCCGAGAATCAGCAGTTCAGAGGCTTTGATTGGGAAGATAATCAACGAGCCTTTTATCAGGGCATGGAAAGGCGTTTGAAAGAGCAACCAATTTCAGCAATAAAAAAGCAACTCTTGACAGCTTGGGATTCGGTACAAAATGAAGTAAACGGACGGTTAAAGAAAACAGATTTTTCACCAAAAGTAAAAAATCTGGTCCATACGCAAGTTGCGCTCATGTATGCAGTACAATTAATGGATCTGCAAATGTATCGAAAGAATTATCTAGGGAATAATCCTACAAATGCTTATCTAAAGGAACCACTGCCCGATGATTATTTTAATTTTATAGCTCGCTTAGACCTCAATGATCCGGCTATTTTGGTACAAAATGAATTTTCGACCTTTATCAACCGATTCGAGTATTCTAAACTATTTAGCCTGGATGCTTATTATGATGCCCTCAATAGTCAACGTAAAGGGAATTTATATTTGGTATTAGATTCGGCAAATCTAAAGTCTAATCCTACGATCGCTAATACATTGGTTTCTGAGGTTGCGAAACTACGTACCTTGCAGTTTGCATTAAATGGTGCGGCTGATACAGTTGGGATAACTAAAACTACAGAACAATTATTGGCCGTGTTAAAAAATAGAGATTTAAGGTATGAAGCGCTCCAACTGGCTGAACGGGTGAAGAAATCCAAAAATGGCTATTTGCTACCCCCTACTGATGCTGCAGCTATTTTTAAGAGCATGACTGATAAATACCGTGGTAAAGTCGTTGTTGTGGACTTTTGGGCACAGTGGTGCGGCCCATGCCGCTCTGGTATTGAATCGTCGCAAGGGAAACGCTTAAAACTCAAAGATAATCCGAATTTGGCGTTTGTTTTTGTGACGGACGTCGATGGAACTCCAGATATGGAGTTTTATAAGGATTATATCGTTAAAAATAGCATGTTTGAATCCTATCGGGTTTCTGCCGATGAATATAGAGCATTGCGCGAATTATTTAAATTTAACGGAATTCCGAGGTATGTACTGATGGATCCCGATGGTAGAATTAGAAGTGATAATTTTCAAATGCATAACCTGACAACTGAACTTCCAAAAAATTACCCGCAGCTTTTTACGTATCAACAGATGCAAGGAATTAACTAATTCGGTGTGAAGTAATAACTTTACTTTTTAAACAAAAATACTAATTATATTAGTATTTTATTTTGTTGTTACCTATCTTTGTACTGTTAACCAATTAATAAATAATTAAGACTCAAATTATGGGCGTACAGCACGGGTCTATGCCTTCAAAGAAGAGCGATGAACTTCTGAAGGCTATCTTTGAAGATAACTTTCCCGACTTTCTGCGGTTTATGTATCCCGAAGCAGAGGCGATCTTTGATTTCGATCGGGGATTGACGTTTATGGACAAAGAGTTATTGGAGATCATCCCCGACCGTGAGCGTAAAAAAGGCAAGCGTATGGCGGATCTATTGGTGAAGGTGTTTTTGCGAGATGGTACGGAGAAATGGATCTTGATGCATACGGAAATAGAGGGAGGCAATGATCCGGGATTTTCACATCGGATATTTCAGTACCATTATCGTCTATTGGACCGATATCGAGTTCCAGTAGAGACGATAGCTGTTTTTACGGGCGATCGTAGCCAGAGGCGGCCCGCTATCTACAGTTATACATTATTCCGAACATCGTTGGAATTCCGTTATCTTAATTATCAGATCTTCGATCATAGTGAGGATGAGCTTCTTGTTATGGACAATATTTTTGCGTATATTGTATTAGCTTGTCAGAAATCCTTACAGGAAGATAAAGTTCCTGAAGAAGAGCTGGCGGAGCAGCGGAGTATGATTGCACGTACACTGATTCAGACGAATCGATACAGTAAAGATCGTATAATGAGCTTTTTAGTTTTTTTAAAGAGTTTTCTATTTATACGAGATAAAGAAATAAATAGTAAATTTGACCAATACATTTATCAAGTGACAGGAGGCACAATTGAAATGGGAGTAATTGAAACAATAAAAAAACAGGAAAGGGAAAAAGGTCTTAAGACTGGCATTGAAAAAGGTAAGCGTGAAGAAGCTATTGCCATTGCACTGGAGTTTAAGAAAATGGGTTTACCTATTGCTGATATTGCTAAAGGTACCGGTCTTTCTATCGAAGAAATCGAAAAACTGTAATCAAATACTTTTAAAGTTTATAGATATTTATTTTGAGCCATTTCCGAAAGGGAGTGGCTTTTTGATTTAAACTGTGTTATTCTTTAAAAAACTCCACTTTCATTGCTGATAAAAGAGGAGTGCCTTTTTAAACTAAATATATGAAAAAATCTTATCGTTAATAATAAAGCGTCCTAATAGATTAAGCCGCTTCGCTAAATTTTGGTATATTTCAACCAGCTTATTCAATATAGAAATATTTTTTTGAAATTGAAAAAATTAAAAATATCTTTCTGATGTTTGTTTTTCCTTTTTTTGTGAAGAGCTTTCTTAGTTTAATCCAATTACTGGACGCTTGCCAGCACCGTAAAAGTATTCAAAAGTTGACTCGGTTTTATTTGTGATATTTTTGCTAAAGCACGCACCAGTTAGGCGCAAAAATCGGTTTCATCATTTGTATTTCGGATACGATCTCACCGTCGGTAAGGCTAATATCTGAGATAAATTTTGAAAATCTCATCTGATCCTTTTTCGGAGGCTTAATACCTTGATACGTATAGTCGTGGAATTAGTTTTTACAATGCTATTATTTACTGGACTGAATTTCAATTAACGCTTTTTGCGTGGAAATCAATTCTTTTTGTGTTTTTATGGTTTCTTCTTGGATTGCGATCATTTGTTTTGCCTGATTCAATTGCTCTTTCAAAGATTCGATCTCATGCAAAGATGTGTTAGTCTCATTTTCATAGAACGATTTAAATGGTTCGAGATCAGTATAATATTTAAGAAAGTTATGGTTTAATGCAGAAGTATATAGGGCTAGTTTCTGTATTGATAATGTTTCTTGTCTTAAGTCATATTCAATGTTTTGGGAATTTTTTACTTTTATTTCTTCCATCAAGCGAGCATTACTAACACCTTGATTCTTTGCTTCTCTTTTAATTATATCGCCAATATGAATTTCCATAAAATTACCTCAAGATTTAACAAAAATATTTTGTGTAAAAACAAAATATTTTTGGTTGTTAAACTGCGTTTACGTATATTTGTATCATAATCAGTTCGCTGATTACAGTCTCGTCAACTAAAACCAGCAATTTTAAAGACGCGAGACCTTTAGGAGCATATTGTCCCAATTTTGTATATTTGTACAATTTTTGGGAGAAGCTCCTACTGGAAACCGTGTCTGGTCCTTGCTGGTACCATGTTGGCGGTGGAAAGTAGGAGCTTTTCCTTTTTAGGTGTCACACTTTCCCCCTAGAGACTCTTGTTGATAACCCGACTATTAAATTATGAGACAAAAAGAGTCATTAACCACAACAGTACGACGGCAGATCAAGGATCAGCTTAGTCAGCTTGAAGTATCACTGCTTATCAAGAACAAATATTGTCCGCCAGAATAGCCTTCCAAAAGCTTAAAATCAGCAATGGCCCTTGCCCTTATGGACAAAGAAATATGCATACATAAACAGCACCGCCACTGTCGATTTTGCCGACTTAGTTTTTTAAAGCCTATGCCCCGACAATTGCACTTTCCTTATTCTTTTATTGTAGCACCTTAAAAGTAGGGAATTTGAATTTCAAAAGCAAAGATTTTAGAAAAATACTATTATAGAATTTCTATAAAAAAGGTCGGTTTTTTATTTTACCAACGGACGCGGTATCGTCTCTATCAAATTACGTGTAACTGTCCTGCACCGCGCCCGATAACCTATTTCTTATTTTTTCACCGCTGTGACCTGAGTTCATTCAGGTTCCCGCAAAAAGCTGATTTCGGTCGGATAGGGAGAGCTATGCGCTATGGTCACAGCCAAAACTAAACACATGAAAGCAATTTATGAAGATCTCCTGCCTCTCGACAGGCCATTCTACGAGATTCATGAAGACAGTTACGATCCATTGAAATGTATCGAAAGCTTTTGGGATAATTATCCGCTAGTCAAGATACGCGAGTACCTCTATGCATTGGACCTCAAATGCAAAACCCTCGGCGAAGCTACCGAAAGCAAATTAGAGGCTGTACAGCAAACGCTGTTTTTGGCCGACATTCTGCGTGCTCTGATGGCGTATTTCCTCACGCATAGCCGTCATTTAGATACAACCCAATTAAAACTGTCAACTCTGGAAGCCAATAGGAAGGAACTCCAGCTGACCAAAAAAATCAACGATTTTTTTCAATCTATTAACCAACCAAAACCTTAAGATGATGAAAACAATACTATATAATTTACACAAGGCTTTTAAGAGCAAACGAGCACGAGCGATACTGCTGTGTTTGGTTTCTATGTTTAGTTTATCTGCTCAGACGCCCCGCAAGGACAGCGGGGCGGATGGGTTAACTGAGCTAATGCACGATGATAGACTCCCAAAATTGCTTATTGGAGATCGCTTACCTGCTGAATTTTGGAGCCAAAAATTAGACTTTCACTATACGGATGGATCCAGTAAATCCGTCCTATTGGATACCCTGAAAGATCGACTTATCGTTATCGACTTTTGGGCTACCTATTGTTCGCCCTGTGTCAAATCGCTGGATAAATGGGACGCTTGGCAGAAAAAATTTCCCGGGGTGCAGATCATTCCTATTCATCTCTATGATTTCAGCTCCAAAGCCTTGCCTTTTGCTAAAAAAAGAAACTGGAGTCTTCCTTTGGTGTTTGACAATGCTGTAGATACCGCCATCAATAAACTCTTTTACTATGACCGAAGTTATGGTCAGATATGGATCCGCGATGGAAGGCTGTTTGCAATACCTGTTTCCTGGGAGGTGGCAGAGCAGGACATCCAAAATGCCTTACAGGGGATTCCTCCAAAGATGAACTTATTGCTGACACATGGCGAGAAAAGAAAAGAAAGGGGGACGCAGCCATGATACGTCTGATGACTTTTATTTTTTTGTTTAATGCTTGTATTAACATCGCTTTTCCTCAAAGCACAATGTTATGTAAGGGCACAATAGTCGATGAGTATGACCGTCCAATGTCAGCTGTGCTAATCTCGCGCACCGCTGATCGGAAACCGCTAGCACGTTCAGATGAAAAAGGTAATTTCCAGATCAATGTCCTTATAACAGACTCCTTGCGGTTCAGTCACGTAGGCTATGGTACTGTTATAATGGCCGTTTCAAATAAATCAAAACAGGCAATGGTCGTGCGTATGAAACAGTTATCGAATGTCATGGAAGAGGTTCTGATCAATACAGGCTACTATGCCATTCCCAAAGAAAGAGCTACTGGGGCTTTTTCGCATATCGATCAGGAACTCCTCAACAGGACCAACAGCACGAATATCCTCGATAGACTTGAAGGGGTAGCCGGCAGTATGTTATTTGATCGGCGTAACCTCGAAGGGGAGAATGTGAGCGGCCGCCCCGAAATCCGAGTGCGTGGACTGAACAGCATTGATTCGGATAGCTCGCCATTGATTGTGCTTGACAATTTTCCCTATGATGGAAATATCAGTACGATCAATCCAAATGATATAGAAAGTGTAACCGTGTTAAAAGATGCAGCGGCGGCTTCCATCTGGGGAGCAAAGGCGGGCAATGGTGTCATTGTGATCAATACAAAGCAAGGGAAGTACAATAAACCAACTGCCATCAATTTTACCACAAATCATACTTTTGGAAATAAACCTGATCTTTTTTATAATCAAAAATACCTGCCCTCCGCTACGGTAATGGCTATCCAAAAAGAATTATTTGAACGGGGCACTTACCTTGAACAGAACCAGACCCGTATTCCGGCCTATGTGGAGCTGCTGATTGCCCAAAGGGACGGAAAGATCACAGACCAGGAGTTTGCCGGCCAAGAGGCCTTATTTGCTGCCACAGACCTGCGTGAGCAGTCGCTTAAATACCTTTATAGAACGCAGTATACAGGTCAATATAGTGTAGGAATTAATGGTGGAACAGCTAAGCATCGCTATTCGTTTAACACCGGATATGATAAAGGCCGTGCAAGTATCATCGGAAATGAAAACAGACGGATAAACCTAAGTTTTCAGAATGCTTTTAAAATAGGTGATAATCTGGAACTCAGTGGGGGGCTTTGGTATACGTCGCAGTATGCTGCTGCAAATGGTCTGGGCTACAGCAATGCGCTCAATACGGACATTTATCTGCCTTTAGTGGATATGGATGGCAATCCAAGTTACCTGACCAAATCGTATCGCCTGCGCTATCAACAACAGGCTCCTCAGATTGGCCTACTGGACTGGTTGTATCGTCCTATTCAAGAGGTTAGTTTGACCGATAACCAAAATCGTGAAATGGAATGGCGCATCAATACCGCGGTTAATTATAATTTTCCATTGGGAATCCAGCTACAGGCATTTTATCAGTATACCCAGGGTACAGGCAAGGAGCAGACTTACCATGATAAAGATTCATACTTCGCACGTAACCTCGTAAACAGGTTTACCCAGAGTAATGGTACGAAAGTGATACCTTATGGCGGGATCATGGAGTACGAGCAGCCCCGCGAGCATCAGACGCATTCGGGAAGATTGCAGGTTAATTTTAACAGAACGATGGCAGGCCTTCATGTACTATCTGCTCTGGCAGGGACAGAAATAAGACAGACGGTTTTTCAGACAATACCAGGCCTGACCCTGTATAATTTTAATCCCGAAACATGGAGCGCAGACTTTATGACCGATTATAAAACCTTAAATCCCACTCGGCCGACGGGAAATAGCCGTATCCCTTCTAAAACTCTTTCACCAAGCAAAAATAATGGCCGTAATCTTTCTTACTATGGTAATGCAAGTTATGGATATGACAACCGCTACCTTTGGAGTGGAAGCATACGATGGGATGGAAGTAATCTACTCGGAGTCAAATCAAATCAGCGAGGTACCGTGCTATGGTCTACAGGGCTCAGTTGGAATATGGGCAATGAGCAATTTTTTAAGAATGAGGTGATGAACCAATTGCGATTGCGTGTCACTTATGGTTCTGCCGGTAATATTGATAAGTCGCAAAGCCATTACCCAACAATTGCGTATACGGTAGATCCTGTTACGGGGTTGCCTGCTGCCAATTTAAATCATCCGGGTAACCCAGCGCTCAAATGGGAGCAGGTGAGTACCTTCAATGTAGGTGTGGATGCAGGCTTTATGGCTGATAGGATAACGCTCTCGTTCGATCTATACCGAAAAAAAGCGAAGGATCTGCTTGGCAACCGCATACTTGATCCTTCAACCGGTGTAACCGGCGTTTTCAAACTGAATTATGCAGGAATGGAAACTGAAGGGATTGATGTCCAGTTATCCAGCAAAAATATCAAAGGTGTGTTTAACTGGAATACGGATCTCTTGCTGAATTATACGTCCAATAAAATAACAGATTTTAAAAATATCCCGATTACAAACATTACGGAATATATTAATAACCCGCCACCGATGGAGGGAAAGTCGTTCGATAATATTTATGCCTACCGGTGGAATGGCTTGAGCAGTACCACTGGCTATCCTATTGTGTACATCGATGGTAAGGAGAGCTCAGACTATATTGCCTATATAAATCAATTGACATTTGATGACTTGATTGAGGGGGGCTCAACAGTGCCCAAACTGTTCGGCTCGCTACGCAATACTTGGTCATGGAAAGGCTGGCAATTGAGTACATTATTGTCTTTCAAATCGGGTTTTGTATTTAGGAGGTCGTCTATGGGCTCGGGACAGGAATATGCCTCAACGCCATATTATCATATGGATTATTTTAAACGTTGGACGCAGCCCGGGGATGAGCTTTTTACGGATGTGCCGGCCTGGTCCAAGACAACATCTTCAAGTACAGGATGGACACTCTACCGGGATTCTGAAGCCTTGATCACTAATGGTGCTTCTATTCGGATGCAGGACATTCAAGCCAGTTACCTACTGCCACTCAGATGGCATCGTACAACATCGCGCAAAGTGGACTTAAGAATCTTTGCGGGCATCAAAAATGTCGGGATTATCTGGCGCGCCAACAAAGTCGGAATAGATCCTGATTATCCGATGGCTTCTTACCCGCCACCACGTATAATCAACATGGGGATGAATTTGAACTTTTAATTTGAACAAGGATGAAACAACAGTTTAAAGGACAATGGCTATTGCTAACAATAGCTGTATTGTTAATGCAGGGGTGCGGTAAGAATTTTTTGGAGTTAAAACCCAATCAACAGCAGAAAGTGCCTAGTACAATAGCAGATTATCGGGCTATACTGGATAATGCAACAGGTTATATCAATCCGATGAATAATAGGAGCTCGCATACTCTTGGGATTATCGGGGCAGATGAATATGAAATTCCACCTGCTGTCTATGGCACTTTTCCTGTGGGCCTGACGTTCGATTATCAGAAGAATGCCTATGGTTGGAATGAACGTATATACCAAGGCGGTGAAGGTGGAATCGTTGTGCCTACCGATTTTGATACGGGCTACCAACGTATTTTGCTGGCGAATCTGGTATTGGAAGGGTTAGGGAATATAACGCCCCATCTAACTGAAACAGAAGAATGGAATGAAACAAGAGGGGCAGCTCTTTTTCATCGCGCCTGGAATTATTTTTGTTTGTTGCAGTTATATGCACCGGTCTTTAATGCGGCTACGGCAGACAGCGACCTTGGGGTACCACTGCGGCTGGAATCAGATCCGACAGCAAAGGTATTACGAGAATCAGTAGAGGATTGTTATGAGTTGTTGATTGCAGATCTCAAAAGTGCTATCAACTTGTTGCCAGATAAAGATATAGTTAAATTCCGGCCAACGAAACAGGCGACATGGGCTTTATTGTCCCGTGTTTATTTGCAAATGGATGACTATGGTAAAGCAGCTGAATATGCATCAAATTGTATTGCTGTAGCAGGTGGATTGTTAGATTATAATAAAGTGGCTGCTCAGCCCTATCCTTTCCCTGTTTATGGTACGGAGAATCCCGAGGTGATCTTCGTGATGACGGCTTATGATGCATTAGCTTATACGGGTGAATATCTGGCGGTCCCTAATGATTTCTACCAGCACTATGAGAATGCAGATTTGAGAAAGACTTTATTTTTTGAGCAGGATAGAAATAGTATGATACGCTATCGTGGAAGTTATTATGGTAGTTCATTGTTATTTACCGGGCTAGCTTTGGATGAAGTGTATTTAACGCGGGCAGAAAGCAATACGAGGTTGGGGAACCTAGCTGAAGCTCTTTCGGATCTGAATACGCTGCTCAGAAATAGATATAAAAAAGAAGCATTTGTCAATCTAACAACTCAAAATCAAGAGGAGCTTCTGTGGTGGATTTTAAAGGAACGTAAAAAAGAACTGCTTTTGCGAGGGATTCGTTGGGAAGACTTACGACGCCTCAATAAGAATCCGAAGACTGCTACGAATCTTAAGCGTAATATCGCTGGTACAGAGGTGGAGTTGCTGTCCAATAGCCCACGGTTTATATGGCCTTTCCCTGACGAAGCAATTAGTGTAGGTGGATACCCTCAAAATCCGCGTTAAAAATAAAAAGGAGCCGTTCGCATTTTGCAAACGGCCCTTCTATTAAATTATGATACATGCAATTGAAGCCTTAGGGTTTATGAGATGTTGAACCAGCTGTAGCTCCTGCTGCAACAAATTCCTGTATGGTGGGAATATCATCACCCGCCTCAACTCTTGCCAAAAGATTTTGGATGTCTGTATCATTTTCATCGTAGGTCAATTGTCTGGCACATAGTTCGCCTGATGGCTGTGTGCAAGGTGCTGATGGACTCGACGATAACTGTGCAGTGACATTCTGTTCACTGTTACTTGGATTGCTCGGATTGGAAGCACCCGATGCATCAACGGAAAACCACATTGTCGTTGTTAATTTACGTGCTGAAATGGGGTTGACTTCTTCCTTTTCTGTGAAACTTTGCGCTCCATAAGCGAGCCCCAATCCTAATACTGCTAATGTGCCGGCACGTAGCCAGCTGTTTCTTTTTGTTGCCATGGCAAAAAAATTTAGTTTATAAAATGTTTATTCAAGCCAGCACCTTTCGCTAGCTCCTTATACAAAGTTGCATGCAAAATAAGTCTGATATAGGCCTGTACTATAGGAGCTAATTTTGAGCATATTTGCCCGTGAGCAGAAAATACTGGGCCTGCTGCACCGTGTGTCGGGAAATGCCGAGCAGATCTGCCTGCTCGATTTGAGTGGTCGCAGCTTTAATTTCGGGCAACAGTCGGGTAAAGTTAAGGTAGCGCTCAAAAGGAGAATAGCCCAATGTGGCCTGCCTTAGCAAAACCAGCTGCCTCTTCTTTTTATTGCCCAATACGTCAATAAATGTATCGATGGATTTTTCGTGTTCCTGAAACTGCCGAAGTACCGAATGCGGGATCGCGATAATAATTCCGGAACGGAGTGCCACTATATGCCCGCTGTGTAGATGATGTGTATAGAGGTGATTGGTCGTCATTAAAGCCATGTTTGGAATAGCGAGGCTCATAATCCTGCGCTTGCCGGTTTCAGTATTTTCTTCGACCCGAGCCAGGAGGCCTTTCGCGACAAAAAAAGTCATCTCCGAATGACGGTCAGCTGAACTGAGTTGTTCGCCTCGTTTGACAATCTTGACTTTGAGGTTGTCCTTTGCCCACTGATAGTGAAAATGATCTATTGTGTGATATTTCCCCCAAAAATCAAATAATAGTTTGAATCCCGCCTTGGTGTTATGCTTAATTGACATATTAAAGTTTTTTCGGTTTATCTGGCTAACTGACAGCAATATATGTTGCTTTAACAAAACTACGACGATTGAAAATCATTGACGAAACTACCCTTATAATATCTTTTGATCCTGGTAAAACCTCTTTTGCCCCCCAAGTTATCGACAAAATGGAAAGTTTAGGAACCAAATGGTAGATGAAGGCAATGTCCTTTGGCTCTCCAATTATTAGTTGAATTTTTACTCCCGATCGATCCACAGTCTTCAGTGCCTGAAGCCGTAAAGCTGTTGCGAGAACAGCCTATGGTTTTACTTTTTACGAGAAACAACGTGGAGATAAAAACACTATTGGCCCAATTTGGTCTATACAATCCGCAACCTCTGAGCATCAACGACCTGATGTTAGGTATTGATGAAGAGGACGATGGAGGAAAATGCAATATCGTTTTCCCTTAAGAACATGATAATAATTGAGTATGCTGTGCCTTATTCCTTAAGGTATGGCATATTCCCAATGTTAAACCTAACGTATTTTTTATATGCAATTTACTTGGAAAGCCGCCATGAACGGGTACACCGAAAAGGATTGGCGGGACTTTGTTTTTTTCTCGGCCAATGTGCAGCATCTTTTGGGTATCCATCAGCTCGATATCCAGCAAAATCTACACCGCGCGGCGATCAATTTCTCAAGGCGACAGGCAGAAACGGACGCCACTAAATTTCAGTTCGAGGGCAAAACCTATTGGATTTCTCCAGAATGCGCTCAATTTATCTTAAGTTTTCATTTTGGCTACTATCGGGCTGTTCCTGCCTTTCTGGTTCAGCGCGGCTATAAACTTTGCATTCCTGTGGCTAAAGAGGTTATGTTACAGCAGTCACAGCATTACGCAGCTTTGCTCGGTGACCGTTGGCAAAAACAAGTTGTATTTCTAGACGCTGAGGATCCTTATCTTTTCTTTAAGTTAAGGCAGCAGATGGATCTTGGCTTTCATATATTCTGCTACCTCGATGGAGGGGTAAGTACCGCAAAGGATTTACAGGCGCAAAAATTAAGCGAAATCCCTTTTCTAAATGGCAGCATTAAGATAAAGCATGGGATTCTACATATGGCTTTTTTACTTCAAAAAAATATAACAGTTTTAATTGCCAAAATAGCGGCAGAAAATGAGCCCATTGTTATTTGTGAATTGAGTCATTGGTTTGAAAACTGGTTTCCGAACGGCAGGCAGTTTACGGACTATTTTAGCCGCGTTATTTATGAGGATTTTGAGGAAGCCTTATTAGAATATCCGGAGGCCTGGGAGGCCTGGTTTTACCTACACAAAATCATGTCACCAAGCTCGGATGTAGCAACCTGGCCCGCAAAAACTAGTCGTATAATTTCATTTAGCATAAAAGAGAAACAGCTGCTGTTTGATAAGTTTACTTACCTAAGTTATCTCTTGCCTGGAACTATTTTTTGAAAAATTGATCTAGATACTTGTTTAAACATGATGTTATAATTATCTTTAGATTATCAATTATAAACCAATAATATGAATAGGTTCTTTAAAAGAAAGTGGTTGTCGCACTGCTACTTCTGGATAGGATATAATTTTTATTTTTTTGTGGTAAATGCACTGGGCAATTCCAGACTGAATCTGGGAGCTTCCTTCATCACCGTATTTTATTGTGCGATTATCTTCTATGCAGTGTATCTGATCTTGAAGTATGTTTACGATCGGGGACATATACTGGGAACTATAGTGTTGATGATAGGCTTTTATTTACTCTCCGCCCTGATTGTGTACTATGAATTGTATGGAAGATTTGGACTGGAGATAATAAATAATAGGTATGTCATCACTAAACACGCTTTTAGTTGGGCGAAGTATATCCAGACCTTTCTCGTCATGCACAGTAATTATACGGTCATGGCGGTGGGCTATTATTACTATAAGAGTAAGCTTCGCGAGTCAAATGATAAGCTTGAAGCTGTAAACGCACGTTTCGCCGCAGAGTCAACGATGAAATCCTTTCAATACACGACCTTATCTGCGCAGGTGCATCCGCATATGATGGCGAATATCTTTAGCCATTTAAAGAATAAGGTGGACCCATATGATGTTGAATTGGGCTTGCAGCTTTCGGAAATTTATCGCTTAATGAAATTTTATATGGAGGCCCATCAGGTGGAGGGGGCAACTCATATATTATTAGAAGATGAAGTGAAAGCACTGGAGCAGTACCTGTCCATACAGGAGAAAGTAGAACCGAATCCTTTTTACATAAATCTTTCCTGCTCCGGTAACCTGATGCGATTTAGTATTGCACCAACAGTATTGCAGACGCTCGCTGGTAACTTATTTAAGCATGCGGACTTGTGGGATAAAGACCACCCAGCTAAAATCTTAGTCCTTGTCAGCCATACTGGTTATCGGATCACGGTTCAAAATAGAAAGCGAAGCGGTCCTCAAATCCTACCAAGTCACGATGTGGGACTTCGGAATGTGAGAACACGCATGGAATACCTCTTTGGAACGGACTTTTCGATGGAAGAAAATCAGGACGATGAGCATTATGAACTCACGTTATGCGTGCAGCGCTACAAATAATTAAAGGAACAAAAAATGACGGAAAATATGAATAGAATATGGATTGGGATCATCATCGATGACCAAAAGTCGCATATCGACCATCTGCTTGAGATGGTCGAAGAGATTGGCTATGTGCAGATTGCCAAAACATTTAATGATCCGCAGGATGCCAAAATTTTTCTGCGTGCCAACAAAGTGGATTTTATGATTCTTGATGTCGAACTAGGGAAGACCAACGCTTTTGATTTTTTAAGAACCTTGCCCAGCTCAAATCTAAAAACAATTCTCTATACAGCACATCGCCAGTACGAGGATCCGGGATATGATTTCGGTGTCGTTGATGTGCTGCTCAAAGAGGTGTCTAAGAGTCGTTTCTATGCCGCACTGCGCCGCGTGGATGAAGCGCTCGCTAAATTGATCCCACTCTCTGATCACGATTCACTGGAAAATTATACCTATTATTTTATGATCAAAGGGCCGGTGCGTTATCAGCGTACCGAGGTCCGGATGAAAGAACTCGTGTATGTCGAAAGTGCCAATGGTCAGGTTAAATTTCACATGATCGGGGGTAAAACACTGAGCTGCAGTAGTACCATGCGGGAAGTACTGGCGGGACTGCCGGTTAAGTGGTTTAAGCAATGCCATCAGAGTATTGTAATTAATATCAATTTTTTTTACAGCTATGGAGTCGGCGGTGTCTTGATGACTGAAGGGACGAAAAAAACACTTCCTGTAGGTGATAAGAAACTGTATGCAGACTTCTTTAGCTTCATTAACTCCAATATCCTTGGTGGCTAAGCGTATTTGTCATTATAAACAATTAAAAATATGAGAAAAGATTCGTTTAACAATATCGGCCGTAAGACAGATGCGCATCTCTTGCAGGCTTTACATATTCTCTTTACAGAAATACAAGTATTAAAAAGAGCAATACAGAATAGCTTTCAGACAGCGGATTCCACTGTCGAACTTCGTGATACAGCATTTGTCAAAGACACCGTAGGCGTATCGGACCGTACGTTGCTGCGGTATCAAAACTTAGGCCTCATTCGGGTACATCAGCGCGATAAAGGGGGTAAGAAGTACTTTAAACTTGACGATGTGTTGCGGCTCAAACGTTACCTGAATGGTTGATATTTAAACTGCGGCGAAGTTCTTGGCCATCCTGCCGGGATTCGCTTCTGCTCTTGTTTCCTTCTGCCGTAGGCTTTCTTCGTACCTGCCATGCCCTTCGCTCACCAATATTCCTAGTTAACTCCTAGTTGAGACCTTGTGTTTACCTAGCAAACTAGGTCTCAACTAGGGGATTCATCGGTATTTGATAAGTCAATCCCCACTGGAGGCCATAAGCAATCCGGTAGCAGATCATTGTAGGGTTTTCTACTTATCGATTGGCGGCCTTCGGACAATTGATAGGTCATCAGCGGACAAGCGTCGGACAATCTTTTTTGTATTGTATTTTTCTGTTAATGAATGTTTTATGTTTGTTCTGTCAAGCGAAAATACCGGTATAAAAAATCTTGGCGATTTATTTTTTAATCCTTAAAATTTTTAAAAATGGGAACAATTGTAAATGGAGCAAATGGTGGCTTCAGTGGTAAGGCCGGCTCGGTGATCGGTGCCAGCTGGAAGAGTATCAATTATATCAGAGGGCTAGCTAAAAAAAGCAATAAGCCGTATACGGAAGCACAACTGATCGTACAGACGCGATTTAAGACGTTGATGCGTTTTCTGCTGCCGATCAATAATTTTCTAAAAATCGGTTTTGGCCAGAAAAAAGCAGATCGTCTTACCCCGCTCAACTATGCTTTTCAGCTCAATCAGGATCTGGCTATTCAGGGTGTCTATCCGGATCTGAGCTTGGACTATAGCAAGATCAGAATTGCGGACGGGCTCTACGGTGGTGGCGGAACGGTAGAAGCTGGTTTTAATGCGGATGAGATCACCGTGGCTTGGTCGACGGGCAATAACGATGTCTACGAAACACAGGGAGACGATCTCTTTTATGTGATCTGTTACCATCCGGCAAAGGATGAATTCATGACTTCGCCAACTTTGCCGAAAAGGCAAGATGGGGTGGTCACATTTGGAGTACCTGGGCACCTGTTGGGTGATGCTGTACATATCTGGTATTTTATGTCCGACCGGACAAAGACCAAAATCAGCAGAAGCAGTTATCTCGGTGAAATAATGCTCGCCTAAGATGTAGAAAATCACCAAGGGCAGGCCTGCCCTTGGTACATTTTGATATCGAGAAAAGGATATTATTCATTAATACAATTTCAGATGAAAAAAAGAAAAAGAAGTAAAACAATAGGTATGCTGCTGACGCAGCAAAAGTTTTATCTGGCCAGCCAATATCTCTTGCCACTGGCATCGATTATTAAGGAGGGATTTGCACAGTATGTACGCCGGGAAAAAGCAAAACATCTTTCTGCACGCAATCTGGCGATGGCGCATGCGGTCAAATATGCGGTCAAAGGTAAATACCCGAAGCAATATATTGATCCTGCGCTCATTCTGCTTTCCGATGGTTCCGTACAGGGGATAAGCGTAGAGAACATGGCGCTGGATGATAATGGATTGTGGCTGGACTTTGACGGTGGTGAGATTACGGCCATGAACCACGATGACGAGCTGCTGTTGGTGGCTTATGATCCGATTGCCGGGGTTGCTATCCGCAATGAGGGTTTGGTTACGCGCTCGAGTTCAGGCTTAAGACTCGAACTGCCTGATTACATGCAAAATGTCCGACTTGATGTCTTTATCTTGGTGCGCGACCGGAATCGAAACCGCTATTCGCGCAGTCAATATGCGGGAAACGTATAACAATTTTCTATCATTAAATTATATCACTATGAACAGTGTAGAAATAAAAGGACCATGGTATGGTCTAACACAAAAACTGCCAATCGAGCCCAAGTACTTGCTCGGTATTGTCAGCATATTATTGGTCATTATTTTCCTATTTGTTGGAAGTATCTTGCAGTTTTTCGACCCGGCATCAGCTGCGCTTGATCTGGGGGTACTGTCCCTGTTGTATTTTGGGCTAATGGCCGGAATGGTCTTTATCTGTTGCTGCACCTGGTTGCTGGAATACCTCTGGAGACCCTTCAAGTATTATAGACAGGATATTTATTATCACTTTAATCAATTAAACTCATGGCAACAATCCATTCTTTATTTCTCGGTCTTCTTTCTATTGCTCTTTGCATTTCTCCTGCTACTGGAAATGCTGTTTTAGACGGAAGGTGTAACAATGATTATGCTCGTGTGCGTAATACTGATCTGCTGAGACGGCAGATTGATGAAATCGCAGCAAATGAAATTGGCGTAAGGGAGACAGGGGGTGAAAATAAGGGCCCGGAGATTTCGAAGTACCTTGCTTATGTCGGCCTAGGTGATGGCTATGAATGGTGTGCCGCATTTGCCAGCTGGTGTTATGGTCAGGCTGGTCTTTCCATACCGCGCAGTTCATGGAGCCCCGCGCTCTTTCCCAAAGCGCGTCGCTATAGCAAAGCGCAGTTATTGGAAGGAGATGTGCGGCAAGCCGATTTGTTTGCGATCTATAGCTGCCAATTAAAACGGATCCATCATGTAGGCCTAGTTAAAGTTATAAAGGGATCCATGTTGATTTCGGTAGAAGGCAATAGCCATGACCGGGTAGAATCGCGGCGGCGGCCCCTTAAAACCATTTATGCCATTGCAAATTGGATCGATTGAGGAGGGCACTGTCATGAATAAATATCTAATTTCGGTTGTTGGAAACCTCCTGTTTTTCCTCTTCATCATCAGTACTGCTGTAGTCGTCAGTTGTAGCGTTTTCCGTGGAAAGCAGCAGCTGGAAGAAAATTCTACGCAGCGTTATAGTCAATATGAACATTGGGATCAGGCCTATCATCAGAAACAGCAGGATAGTTTATCTTCTTATTGGTATTTTAGTACGGATAGTCCATTGTGGTTTCACCCGGATAATGGAATATGGGCCAAGGGCGGAAGACTTTTCGCAGAGCAGTCGAACATAAAGCGAAAGGAAGAGAATTTGCAGCTTCAGCAGGCCAATAGAAAGGAGGCAAGCGCTTCGGATTCGCGTGTGGAGCGGGAAAATAAAGTCGTATCAACTGAGATCTTTGCTATAGGGGTCGTTATGCTAGCTGGTTTAGGTTATTGGATCTGGTGGCGGCGGAGGAAGTAGGTTTTTAAGGTGTGTCGTAGCTGAAAAAAGCCCTGCTCTTTCTGGGAGCAGGGCTTTTTATGTAGCAGATGTAGGTCAGTTATATTAATTTGCTGTTAAAGCAACTGCATTGAGTTGTCTGGAAGTCCCATCTGGGCCCACGGCAACAATATTGTCGAAGATAACGCGTGTGCCTGGTACAATACCATTAAGGGCTGAAGACATGGCCGAACTCAGCTGGCCTCCAGAAGTCGATAACACAATGGCATCCGCGCGTGGCTTAGCAATAATCATGGTAAATTTGGTGACCCTGAAGGTTGCATCAAAGTCAAAGTTATCCAGTTTTGCAAAAAGAGCATTCTGCGCTTTAAGTGCTACCGTAGCCATTGAACCACCTGTTTTACCGGCAAACTTGGCAATAGGATCCGGAATCCGTTTCACACGGAATTCTGTCGAACTCAGGGTCTGTGTTTTTCCAGGTGCTACCTCTGCGGATACTGAAATATGTGCTGTGCCTGGTGAACTTACCTTCACATTATATTTACCGCCACCAGCACTTGAAATACTACCGCCACTCATGCTGACACGGATTTTATCGGTAGATGTACCCGGAGCTGATACTGAAATAGGATTGTTGACACCGATATACAGTACATTCATTTTGTCTGGTGATACCACTGCCGAAGGACGAGCTACTTGGTAGGTCTGTACAGGGGTGCGATATTCTTTATAAGATCCGTCGGTTTGTTTTACTTTGATCACACCGGTCCAGGTATAGATACCTTCCCGACTGGTGTTGACCGAATAAACACCTTTTCCATCCACCACCTGAAGTGATGATCCATTAACAGAAATGGCCGGTTCAGATTTGGAATCAGATGCCGTCAGAAATACTTCGGCTTTATAGGGCTGTCCTTGCACCAAATAAGATGTAGGAGCTACAGCAACCGCTGCAAATTTATCGAGGTTCACCACGGCCTGATCCATTTTGCCTAAGATGAGCTTCACCACATCAGATTCTGCATTTTGTGCATCTGTCTGAATTTTGGTTAAAATAGTCATCGCTGCGGTCAAAGGTGTACCACTGCCGAAATTAATTTCTTCCCAGGATTTTTTACCGTTCACAGATTTCTCGGGATCTTTCGCCTCCAGAGAGAACGAAACCATTTTTTGTTCTTCAGGTGTAAGTAGGGCCAACAGTTTAGTACGTGTTGTATTGATTTTATCTTTTAAAATAGTTCCTTTTTTCTCATTGATCATCAGATTCGGTGAAATGTCTTCGTTTTCACGTTGGGCCAGATCGCCTTTTTCTTCATCGTATCCACCACCTTGTTTAACGAACTCTTCTTTTAAGGAACCTATATATTGATTGAGTTCTCCAATAATAGCCTGCGCTTTTTTTGCCTTGTCGTAGATCGGTTTGGCACGTGCGGGTTCTTCTTTTAATTTGGTGTTTTCGAACGCTGTGAACAGTTGTTGAACGGCTGTGCTGACATTCGATTTGGATGTTTCGAGACTGTTGTTGATATTTTTGAATGCATCCAAGATGGAATCCGGTACATTGAGCGCCAATAAGGCGAGCAAGACCAGATAGAGGATGCCAATCATCCTTTGTCTTGGAGTTTCTCTTCCTAATGCCATTTTTTTTGATTTAAGTGATACAAGAATTAATTACACACGCGGTTGATTCATCGCGCTCAACATATTGCCATAAATGGCATTTAAGGCATTGAGGTTTTTCGCTAGCTTGCCCACTTCATCTTTAAATGCTTTGGAATCATCCAGCGATTCGTTGAAGTTCTGCATGGTAAAGCTTAGGTTCTCATAAAACTTGTTCATCGATTGTAAATGTGAGGCCGAATCGCGTAATTCACGCTCGTACATTGCATTTAATTGACTTAGGTTGGTTGTTAGACTTTTTACCTGCTCGTGGTAGTTGGATGTATCACCGGAAGTATTTGACATGGCGACTAAGTTTTCAGACGCTTTTTCAAATGCGTTGCTTAGGTTGTCAAATTTTGAAGTTGCTGTTCGGAGCTTATTGGTGAATTCTTCTGTCGCAAGTGAAACATCTGAAAGCTTATTAATGGCGGATACTTTTTCACTAAAATCACGCAGGCCACGACCGAGATTTTCAATGCTTGCGGGCTCAATATTGGCATCGGCAAACATCTTATCCAAAGCGGCTGTGGCCGATGGACTTGTGGGTTGGGCAACAACAGCTTTTCCTCTTTGTGGTAGCTCACCATTAAAATTGTCGTCCAATTCAGGATAAACCCGGGTCCAGTCTGGTTCCGGTGCGGGCGGATTGAAACCCATTAAAAAGAAAAGGAAGGCTTCTACACCTAAACCGATTCCGATCATATAATTGGCTGTGGTGCCGCCGATATGTAGAATCTTAAATAGTACCCCGATGATGACGATACTCGCTCCCCAGGATATGGCCACATTCAGCCATCTAGAATTGTCTTTTTTCTTGCTCATTGTTATCTCTATGTTTTGGTTTAATTTTTCTTGGAAAGCTTGAAATTCCCACGCTTTGAACTTTATTATAAACGGTCAATATCTTTTTTATAGTATGTTTAAGTGAAGCACGCCATGTAAAGCTACCATCTGTTTGTAATTGGCTCTTTAGACTCAAAAAACATACCAAAAGGCTATTCATCACTACCAAAATATTTAGATACTGAGAATTTAAGTTGGGAATTGAGGGTCTTGGGGATATTTCTGGTAATCTGCTAGAGATTGATTGGATTTTATTGTAAAGGATGTTTAAAAAGCACCTTTTTTTATGTTTAAATATAAAATAAAAAAAAGGTTTCCATTCGGGGAGAATGAAAACCTTTAAATAACCAATTATAAACCTATTAAGGTGTTGTAAATATATGGTTTTTTTTGTTTTGTTTGCAATTTTAATCTGTTTTTTATCTGATTTTTTAAATTAAAGGTTGTTTTTGTTGATATTTTAATTCAATTTGTCTGTTGTTTTGCCTTTTATTATTAATATCCTGTTTTTTTTATCCAATATCCTGTTTATTTGTGATAAATAAGTGTTTTGTTTGATTTTTTTACTCATTTTTTATTGAATAAGGGTGTGTTTGTGTTGTTTTAATCGTATAGAAGGCGTAAAATTTTGTTTTAAATCCCATTTTTTGGATCGGTAAATGCTCGTCTAAGTTTAGCAATATGCGTAAAATTGTTCTTAGCTATCCTTTCCACCGATTTTTTCAAAATAAAACAAACGTTAGATCTTCATGGCAGTTATACTTTAATGAGATATAAGTCGTAAACAAAAAGAAATAACACTATGATGAACGAAACATTAATTCAACTTTCACAGAAGTGGCCCGCCTGGCTCTGGAATATTGCATTAATCCTATTTTCATTTTTGATCGGTATCCTGATTAAACTCATATTTATTCCTCTACTACGGCGTCAGGCCATCCAACAGGAATCCTACTCCCTTTTCCGTTCCTTTATCCGCCGTTTTAATCGTGTGCTGAGTGTGTTTATCCCATTAATTGTTTTCAATAGTCTACTGCCCTTTACACAATTTAACGAAAGGACCCTCCGCGTGGTGAGCAAAATCAATGAACTTTTATTGGTCAGTTTCTTTGCGGTTGTGCTGATACAGGGGATTAAGGTTTTTGAAGATTATCTCTACCATCGTTTTGATATCAATAAGGAGAATAACCTGCGCGAACGAAAGATTAGGACGCAAATTGTCTTTATCCGAAAAGTGGTGGTCACGCTGATTATTGTGATTTCTTTGGCAATTATCCTTTTAAGCTTTGATAGTATGCAAAAGATCGGCGCCGGTTTGCTCACGGGAGTGGGGGTTGGCGGTATTATCATTGGTTTTGCTGCACAGAAGTCATTGGGAAATCTCCTCGCTGGCTTTCAGATTGCTTTTACACAACCCATTCGTATGGATGACGTATTGGTTGTTGAAGGGGAATGGGGGCGTGTGGAGGAAATTAATCTAACTTATGTCGTGGTCAATATCTGGGACAAACGCCGTTTGGTATTGCCCATCACATATTTTATTGAAAAACCCTTCCAAAATTGGACGCGCACGACTTCTGAAATATTGGGTACTGTATTTATCTATACAGATTTTACCGTACCAGTCCAGCTACTGCGTGAGAAACTGACGGCATTACTCACCAGACATCCGCTTTGGGACGGTCAAGTAAACGTGCTTCAGGTGACTGATTTTAAAGAGCGCACCATGGAGATCCGCTGCTTGATGAGCTGCCGCAATTCGGGCCAGGCTTTTGACCTACGCTGTTATATTCGGGAACAAATGATTACATACATCCACACGAACTTCCCGAATGCATTGGCCAGAACACGGGTGGACTATCAGGAGGGCGAGCAAAAGGGTATGTAATAGCTGAGGAGCGCTTGATAAATGATGGGCTCTTGAAAATAAACGTAATTTGTTTAAGTTTGTTTAAAATGTTTGCGCGAACGATATGCTGATTTTCTATACAGTTTTCTCAGGATTATTAATTTTACTGAGTGTATTGCCCTTTGCCCAAAGCCAGCATTGGATTTTTCGGGTAGCTGAATTTGTGAAGTTGCAGCTGCTGGTATTTCAGGTGCCCGCATTGGCGATGGGTTTTTATCTCGTGGGGGATGATTCCTGGATATGGTGCTTGCAGGTAGTACAGTTGGCGCTGATTGTATACCATGCCTATATATTGATCCGCTATACCAAATTTTGGCGTCGTGAAAAATATGAAAAGGGCAAGGATGCTTCTGATAGTATCAAAGTGATCTCCTGTAATGTACTGCAATTTAATACGGCTTATGATCGCTTTATTGACCTGATTCAGAAAGAAAAACCGCATATTTTTTTGACCATGGAAAGCGATGCGGCATGGGAAGAAGCCTTACGTGTGCTGGAAAGTGATTATCCAAATTTTGAGAAGGTAACGCTCGACAATACCTACGGCATGCATTTTTATACCAATCTGAACATCAACAAATGTCAGGTGCATTATTTTGTGGCGGATGATATTCCAAGTATTGAAGCTGAACTGGAAACTGCCGATGGACATCGTTTTATCTTTTTTGCTGTTCATCCACCTCCACCGAGTCCGACCGAAGAGGAAACTTCCAAAGAAAGGGATGGCGATCTGCTCAGTGTCGCCAAACGGGTACGCGATTATAAAATGCCAGTGGTCGTTACTGGGGATTTTAACAATGTAGCCTGGGCCAAATCTTCGCTCTTGTTTAAAAAAACCAGCAAATTGATTGATGCACGTATTGGTCGGGGTATTCTTTCCACCTTTCATGCCAATTATTGGTTTTTCAGAGTTCCTTTGGATCTGCTGTTTCATAGTCCGACCGTATTTATCGATAAGTTGTTTATCTATCCTTCTGTTGGGTCCGACCATTTTCCGATGGGCTGTACATTCTTTATCGATCGCTACTCCGATGAGCAGGCGGAAGATATTGAACATTTGGAAGCCGGTGATATGGCGGATGTCAATGAGATGATTGCTGATGGAAAAGAGGAAGAAAGTGATAATCGGTGTTAGCGGTTAAGTCTCCCAACATTTTGTGTTGAATTATTTTACATTTAGTTTGGCTTAAGATTAGTATATCTTAAGGAATTATAAATTGGTATTCCTTCACTGAAGGAGGAAAAAAACATTCCCAAGTCTTTCCATATTTCACATCGAAGTTTGTGGTATGGAAAACAATAAACTTACTTTTCAATCCTTAAGGACATGGTTATTCCCATGTGCTATGTCTATTTCAATTGCAACTTTTGCGCAGGACAATAAATCGCTACCGGACAAAGTGCATCATGCCGAACCTTTATATAATGATCTGGTCCGGGATCTTGGCGCACGTAAAGGGGAGAAGGAATTTAATGTGGGTGCGGATATCAAAAAAATGCATTCCGCCGATGAGTATGGTTATTTAATGGAATATGAATTTGCGCCTATAGATCGATTGGGACTGGAAGCGGAGACAGATTTTGCGTATTCAAAAAGTCACATGACCAATGTATCCTCGAGCAATCAATTGGAACGATTGCGTTTATCTTCGCAATATTCTTTTTATGTTTCCAAAAAACAGGCAACAACTTTAGCTGTTGGATATACGCAGATCTTTAATTTTGTCGATGGGGGGACAGCTTTTAACCCATTCTTTATTGCCGCCAAAAACTTGAACAGCAATTGGCATGCATTGGTTTATACAGGACCAGAATTGGCGTATCATTATGCATCATCAAAAACGGATATGACCTGGCAAATGAATACCTCATTTCATTATACCATACCGCAGACAGACCACTTTATCGGAGTGGAGGTCAATCAGGAAATTTCTTCTGCGGGCATTGAGACTGTCCTGCACCCTCAGATCAAGCTGGGGCTTAGCAATCAATTGGCTATTGGTATGGCGGTTGGATTGCCAATTAGCGGGCATGCAAAAGCCCTTAGCTCATTTTGGCGGTTAATTTATCAGCTATAATATCGTATAATGTGTATGGCCTATGTTTTTTGAAACAGATGTATTCATTTGTGCCTGTATAGGGTAAATGAGGGGATCAGAAAAACTTTTTTTGTGAAATTGTGGCAACAATTAACTCGTTTTTTAACCTATAATTAGCTGTAAAATAATTATATTTGGTCATCCATATTATTGAATATTTCTACTGTGTTTTCAAGAACGCTTAAATTATTACTTTTAGGTATTGCTATTGTTTTGTCCTTTTCAAATCGGATATGGGCTTCAAATTATCATGAAATTCAAATAATCCCGGGTATAGATTCTTATCATACCAATATAGAGTCGGCAACAAAGGATAGTCAGGGTTTTATTTGGTTTATAGCAGGAAGTCTGTTATATCGCTATGACGGCATTTCGATCAAACCTTTCCATGAATTGTATAAAGGCCCGCTATATTTTACTGAAGTAAATAAACTGATGGCGGACAGACAAGGTCGTTTGTGGCTCGAAACGAGAAATGGTTTATTGATTTTTGATACCCAAAAGTGGAAATTTATAAAAGATGCAGAATTTGCTAAAGGTCTCTGGGGGGAAGATGTGATCGCCATGTTTGACCAACAGGACAAACAATATATTGCAACAAAATCTGGAATATTATGGCAGATAAATGGGACGAAAAAGAGAGAACTACTGAAGTTTAATCGAACAATAAATGAGCTTCGACGTCCGCTAGGCAAGCGTTTGATCGCGGATAAGGACCGCCTTTGGTTTGCCTATAACGAGCAGCTGTTTTTTATGGATTTAAACTCGGGGCATATTCAGCGATTTAGTATACCAAAAAATATTTATCGGCAATTGGATGATATCTTTTTGCTTAACAAAGGGCTGCTATTGCGTAACTATGGACTTGGTTACCTGACCTTCGACGGTGCTCGTTTTAAAAAAGTCAGTCCAAAGGGACTATCTCTGGGAGACATGCGGGATTGGGGGCATTGGTCTTTTGCCGAAGGAAATAAGATTGTCTTTCTTTTTGAAGATAGCCGCTATTTCGAATTTGAGGCGGATTTGAAAATGACGCCACTTTCGGCCGATAAACATTATATCAGTAGGGAACTATTGAAAAGCAAATTAAACCAAATCGTCTTTAATGCAAATGAAGGTCTTTGTGCAACGGAAAAAGGATTATATAGTCTTTCCAAAACGGACTTCGATATTCAATACTGGAATACAGGGACCGCCAGGGCGATTACAAAACAGCAGCGCATGTATTACGTCGGCGGATATGCGCCATTAAAGTCTTTTCTACCTTATAATCCTTCCATTAAGGCGGTGGCGCCATTAAACAATTATTATGCATTCCTTACAATTAACCAGGACTCTTCACTGGTAGGGCTTGAAAGTGATTTTTTAGGGCTTTTAGTCAATGGACAGTTTAATCGGGTTCCTTATTACAAACGTAAAGGAATACGTGAAGAACTGTCGCCCATGGTATTTAGTCTATGTCATTATCGGGACAACCAATATTTAATTGGTACTTATAGCGGTATTTGGATTTATGATCTGCAGACAAAAGAGGTGGTTCCATTACGGGATAAAAATGGTCTCGCCGTGGGCATCGGGCAACGGATAAATGCTGTGCAATGGAGAAATGAAACGCTATCTTTTTCTTCCGAAAACGGTTACTTTGAGCTAACGGCAGGCCATCTACAGAAAGTTTTTCCTCAAAATGGAGAGAAGCTTAATGTATTTGCACATACGTTTAGAGATAATAAAATCTATTTGGCGACAAAAGGTAAAGGGCTGATTGTCATTGAAGCTAAAAACGGCAAAATTTTAAATTATTCGCTTGAAAATGGATTGGCGAGTAATATTGTCTATAGTATGGCATGGGTCAACAATCTATTGTTTTTAGGAACATTTAAAGGATTGTCTGTTTGGGATGGGAAAACGTTTTACAGCGCTTATAGCATGCAAGGCCTACCTTTTGAGGAATTTAATCAGCCATCAATATACTATGATCAGTCTACAAAACAGCTATTGATGGGAGGGGTGCTGGGCTGTTTTGCAATTAACCCACAAAATTTTCTGGCTAGTCTGAAACGACAGGAGGTGCCTCAACCTGTGCTAGCTTCAGTGATTGTTGGTAACAGTGCAAGCAACATTACAAGATCTTACACGCCATCCGCAGCACAAGATACAATTCTGCTCGATGAACAATCCGTATTTGTTAATTTGAAACTGGCAAAAATTGATGGTTATAGGAATAATTATAAGACTTATTTTCGTTTGCGTCCCGTAGTAAAGACCTTTCAGGAGTTAACCACTTCTGGGCAGATTAATCTGTCGGATTTGAAGACTGGTGAATATGAGGTTGAAGTTAAAACAGTAAGCGATAATGGTTTATCTGCTAAAACGAGAAGATGGTTGCTCTACAAAAAACCACGCTTTTATGAAACGCAGATCTTTTATGTTTTCTTAACATTTGCAACAGGTGTTATCATATACATTCTTACGATTGCGCGATCTTCTCAGCTCAAACGTGATAAAAAGTTACGGTTGGAGCTTTCACGCGATCTACATGATGAAGTTGGGGGGCTTCTGACGGGTATCGCCATGCAGACCGACCTGCTTTCCATGAGTCAGCAATATTCTTTCGCCAATAAATCATTGGATAAAATATCGGGTTATAGTCGCGAAGCAGTGCAGACGATGGATGATATTATCTGGGCAATTGACTCCCGCAACAACAGCCAGGGGAGTTTAGAGGATAGAATGAAATTTCTGACCGAGCAGTTATTAACTTCGCAAGACATTGAAGTTGTCTTCGATACTGAAATCCATACAGCCCGCCAGCTGCCTCAGTATATTCGTCAAAATGTATACCTTATTTTTAAAGAAGCCTTGCATAATATCTGCAAACATAGCGCATCCTCAGAAGTACGGATATTCTTGCAGATCGATCACAATATGCTCGATCTTGAAATCTCAAATACACTTGTCGATTTAAATAGGGATGATCATGGTAAGAAAAACTTCCGAAAAGGCCAAGGAACGACCAACATGGAACGCCGTGCTGAATCAATTGGAGCAAAAGTGACAATTGTGAAATCTCCAAACACCTATACGGTACATTTAACAGCTAATCTTAAATTTCGTAAACTTCTGTTCGACCTATTCTGACCCCTATGGCACATGCAAATACACAATTTTGGATAAGTATAAGCTTTGCACTGATCGGCGGAGTAATTTGTATGATAGGATTGCTTATGCGTGTTTTACTCTACTACATCAATAAGGATCGAAGCAACATACTGCTCTGTATTGGCGTTATAGCGCTTATTTGGCATGTTTTTATTTACTGCATGATTTATACAGGCGAAATCCAGTACTACCCACGGATATATAATAAAGGTATTCCTTTTTATTACCTTGTTGCTCCGTGTTTTTATTTTTATGTCAGACTAAAATTGAGACCCCATGCGCCGTTGCCAAAGTATTGGTGGTTAAATCTCATTCCCTTTTTCTTTGGGCTAATCGATGTGATTCCCTATGCTATTGCTCCGCTGGAACAACAGAAAGAATTGCTGCGCCTTCTTGTCGAGGATGTACCTATGGGATTTAGGCACAACTTCGGTTTTGTGGACCAACAATTACATTATATTCTGCGCTTTTCGCTGGCGATCTGTTATGCAATAGGCCAATGGAGAATGCTTTACGTAACCGATGGAATAGACAAGAATGTAAAAAAGGATGTCTTGCTGTTTAATAATATCTATACAGCTTACTTGGTGTTGCAGTGTAGCATGGTCGTCGCTATTGTTTTTAATACGATACAAGAAGCTTACATCCTTAAAAGCTTGGATAAATTGGTCTGGGTAAGTTTGTGCTATCTGATGTTTAGTGTATGGTTTGTGTTCGATACCATTAGAAAAGTCATATTAGCAAGAAAATCAAACGTTTAAATTGAAATTATTCGTATATGCCAAATACAAAAAAATATAAACTCGCTATTGTAGAGGATCGCATGCCGGTTTTGGAGTCGTTGAAAGCTTATTTTGAAAACGTGACTCAATTTGATCTGGTTGCCGTTGCTCAGGATTTTGATGAGCTGCTTTCTTTACGATGGAAGCCCGAATCACTGGATCTTCTGCTTTGTGATATAGGTTTGCCTAAAAAGAATGGAATAGAAATCACTTGGTTTATAAAGAGAAAATATCCACATATTCAGATCGTCATGTTTACGGTATTCGACGACAAAGATCATGTTTTTCAGGCACTATGTGCCGGTGCTTCAGGTTACTTACTCAAAAGTACGCCCTTGCCTCAGATGCATCAATTACTCGTTGAGGTCATGAAAGGTGGTTCTGTTATGAGTCCGCAAGTTGCACGTTTGGTTATTGCTCATTTCAATCCGGCTCTGAACCAAAAAAGTGATTATAAACAGACGGAACAACTCACACCTCGCGAGATTGAAATTGTATCCTTACTCCAACAGGGATATTCTTACAAGAAAGTTGCAGAAACTGCTTTTATTAGCATTGATACAGTTAAGTTTCATATTCGCAATATTTATGGCAAATTGCAAATTAATAGCAGAGCCGAACTGATGTTAAAGTACAATAAGCCTGTTTAATTATCTGTTAATTCTATTTTGACTTACATGGACTTTCCTCTCATGAATCGAAAGATTTGTTAATCCATCGGTAATAGAATCGTGATCGATTCTCATCTTCTAAAAGAAGATTCTAGCTAATCGATAATTGCATGTTCAATAGTTAATTTTTTTTGAAAAACCACCCTTTGGGGTGGGTAAAACCTCTGTGCTGATTTTTAAGTTTGTGAGGCCATTTCTAGAATATCTTAATCTATTTAAATAAAAGTATGCAAACCGATAATCTCAAATCTGATCATTCAAAGGTGTTTTCTGTATTGCATGCAGATAGTGATCTGCTGATGCGAAAAATAATAGCCAATGTTTTTTCCAATACGGCCTTTCAGCTAGATTCTGCTGCGAATGGTAGAGAGGCTTTCGCTCTTTTAGAGGCAAAGGGCTATCAATACGATATCGTAATTACTGAAATGCATATGCAATATGCGAATGGTTATGAGATTGTCAATAAGGTCATGAAGGAATCCCCGAATACAAGAACGATTATTACCTCCAATATGAGTTATCTGCATATCCGCGAGGGACTGGAAATTATTCGCGAAGACTGTTTTAAAAAGCCGCTTGTGGTAGGAAAATTACTGGAAAGGGTTAAATGTATTGTGGGGCAGGGGGATAACTTTGCAGATCAAGGAGACCGGCAAGTGCCAGATCTGCCCGTGCCGTTCGAAAACCATAACCAAAGCCTGCCCTTGAAAATTGATCTCAATGTACCGGATGATTTGTCCCTGGAGTTGTTGCAGGAAGATCTGTCTGAACAGGTCGTGTATACATCCAACGAGGATGAATTTACAGCTGTTGTTCAGGAGTCGGCGATAAACGAGCTTGCAGTGGCTGAATTTGTTGCTCAGGAAGAAACGTTGTCTATCGATGTTATGGCTGTAATCGAGGATGTGCTGACTGCTCCCAAACAGAAAACAGCAGTAATTTCCGGCAACCGCTGGTGGTAATTAATCAATAGACAGTTAAAAATAATATGTATACGATACAATCATTTTCAAGCCTGATGCAGGCAAGTAATGCGCCTTTGGTCAATACGGCAAGTTCACTTCTCAACGGACTGAAGATTCGTTTAGGCCAACAATGGTATATCTGTGGTAAGCTTGCTCTTAACGAAGGAAGTAGCCCGAGGAGGCCACTGAATGCCTCCCCTGAGACATTAGAATGCCAGTTACTGTTTAAAGCGGCCTTATTGGTGTCGGGCCTGGATGCAGAGCTTCCTTTGGTAGTTACGATAGGCTTACCCAATAGTACTTATCGGCTCTATAAGGATAAAGCGGAACAGGCACTTAGGGGCAGACATATGATCGAATCTGATCCCGCTGTATATGGTGAGGATGGAGTAGGAATTGTCCCCGTAAATGTTGCACAGGTAGAGGTATTGCCCGAAATCGTGAGCTGTATGATTGCTTTGCGAAAAGGAGAAAATAAGGAACATGGCGCGTTTTTCGTTTTTAGTTTCGGTTTTGGAACCTTGGAAACGGGCCTCAGTACAGACGAAGGCATCATTGAGAACGCGATGGGCAGTGCACCTGGTTTACACTATGCTGTTCATATATTGCGGGAGCAGCTGCAGGCCGCTCATGATCTCTCTTTTCAGAGCATGCAGCAACTTGATGAGGCCTTTCGTAATGGCTATATCTATAGCAACCGGAAAAAGATAGACCTGATTGAGCTCCGTAAGCGGGCTTTGCAAACCTATTATTCGGAAATTGTATCGCCGCTCTTAAGCGGAATTGTAAATGACCGAAACTTATCCAAAACAAACCGGATGTTTATATGTGGAGGTGGAGCTTATTATGGGGATCTCGTGGATTGCGTCCTTGAAGAGTTTGGCGATATTGCTGATATCCAGATTGTCAGTCAGCCAGATACGCTAGCGGTAAAAGGCTATCTCCTAAACTCACTGCGTTTCATTCATGACGAACCTAAGGCGCCCTTGGGTATAGATATTGGCAATATACAGACGCGGGTCGCAGTTGTCGAAAATTAATGATATGACAGTAGATCAAACTTTTATATTCATTATTCAGTGTATTGTGGCCACTTCATTGCTAGCAACTTTTGTTGCATATGGCATCATAACTACACTGCGTATTCGAACAGATCGATCAAGGCGTCGACAGATCAAACTGGATCAGTTGATCGAAGAAAGAATACTTCCTCAGTTTATTGAAGAAGAAATGGGGAATGAAGATAGCCACGTTATCATAGACCAGTCTGTCTTGGACGAATTGGCACTCATGGATAAACGTAATCGACAGACATTGATCGATACACTAATACGTCTTCGCTGGCATGTGGCTGGTACAAATGCACTCTTCCTTCATCGTATTTATGTGCTGCTCGGCCTAAATTTAGATTCTTTGCAAAAAATGAAATCCCGTAACTGGTACCGCAATGTGCAGGGGCTACATGAACTCACCTTGATGGATTATGCTATTTCAGATATAGACATCCTGCGATTTAATTTGAGTGAGGTCTCTGAATTGCGTTCTGCAGCTCGAAGCGCTTTCATGCGCTTTAGTAAAAATGAGCCTTTTCGTTTTTTTGATGAAGTGCGAGATCCATTGAGTATATGGGAATTAATAGGTTTTTTTCGGATTCTCGAGCAATCAAGAGATACCGTCAAATCAAATTTTGCCAACTGGATACGCTATTCACGCAATAAGACTGTTGTTATATGCTGTATGAAGCTGGCTGCACACGAGCAGAGTATGGAAGCTATCGATAGCATTGAAGGATTACTTAATGTGAACGATCATGGCCTGCGTTCTCATGCTATTAACGCGCTGGGGCATCTAAAGGCAGTACATACCCAGGATGCGCTCATTAAAATGTACCCCAATCAACCGGTGGACTGCCAATGTGAAATACTCTTTTCCTTGGGGATGTTTCGGACAGCCAGGGCAGTTGAGTTCCTGAAAGATCAATTCCAGTCTGCTTTTGATTTTGAAATTGAAAATCATGTGGCTTCCATATTAGCCAGACTGGTGCGCAATGATCAATTGAAATGGAGCCCTTCGGGTCTCGCTCCACGTAAACAGCGCATTTTGAATTATTACCTGCATGAACAATAACCATATTTAGCCATGATCCAAGATATAATTGATGTTTTCCAACTTTTTATTTTTTCCTATAGTAGTCTGACCATGGTGATTTACGTCATCATGGCAGTACTCTCTTACAAAGGAATTATGCTGTATCTCCGAAAGAACAGAGAACATTATACACAGAACGTTATCTCAAGTCCGCTTTCACCGGGTATATCGGTCATTGCACCGGCTTATAACGAAGGGCTGACGATCATCGATAATGTTTATGCGCTAATGCACCTTAATTATCCTTTATATGAGGTTATTATCGTTAACGACGGTAGCACGGATGACACACTTGAAAAACTGGTCGTTCATTTTGACCTAAAAGAGGTGGATTTGCCCTATAATGAAAAGATAAAAACAAAAACTGTTAAAAGATTTTTCCGATCCAGTGACAAAGCCTATGACAAGCTGCTTGTTATTGATAAGGAAAACGGAAAAGGAAAAGCTGATGCATCAAATGCGGGTATCAACGCTTCAAAATTTGACTACTTTCTCTGCACCGATGTAGACTGTATTTTACATGAAGATACTTTATCTCGATTAATGCGGCCTATTCTCGATGAGAAAAACAAAAGTAGACTAAAAGATATACAGGTGATACCGGATACCGGGTACATCCATGTCGAAAATAACCAGCGGCGCGTGATTGCCGTGGGAGCCCCTTTACGGATGATTAATTCATCGGAAGTAGATAACGGTGTAATTACGCGCTTTAAGCCTCCGCACAAGGTACTTCCTCGCTTTCAGGAGCTTGAATATATCCGGGCATATCTGCTTTCAAAGATGGCGTGGAGTGCAGTCAACTGTGTGCCCAATGTGTCGGGAGGGCTTGGTCTATTTGATAAGCATATTGCCGTTAAAGTAGGGGGGTATGACCCACGCTCGTTTGCCGAGGATATTGATATGGTTACGCGTATGAGCGTATACATGATACAGAATAACCATAAATACGCGATACGCTATATTCCTGTATCCTTGTGCTGGACTGAGGGGCCGCAGACATTAACTGTCTTTAGTAGGCAGCGCGTTCGCTGGTCGAGAGGCCTGATTCAGATTATGCTACTACATCGCCATGTATTATTCAATTTTAAGTTTAAACGTTTGGGGCTCGTTGTTTTTCCTTACAACTTTCTTTTTGAGTTTCTGGCACCTATTTTCGAAGTGCTCGGCTTGCTCTTTTATATATACCTGATTATCATTGGTGCAATAAACTGGGAGAACACCTTTACATTGCTCGCTTTTCTGTACATGTTTTCCGTTATGATTAGTTCAATAGCCGTGTTATGGGATCAACTAACAGAGCGTCACTATCGCAAGACAAGTGAAGTTATCGGGCTCTGTCTCACAGCATTTGCCGAACCTTTTATCTATCACCCATTAATTGTGTTTTTTAGTATCAAAGGTTATGTACAGTCCATCTTCAGGCAGAAGCTCGTATGGGGTAATATGCAACGTAAAGGCTTTGCCTCTCAAAAATCTACCGTTAAAAATCAAGCATAACGCAATCATGAAGTTCCTCTATTTTAGTATACTTTTCTTCCTTTATACAATCAGCTCAGGCACATTGCACGCACAAACCTGGAGTTCGGTACGTGCAGAAAAATTGTATCAGCAAGCTGTTCTTGAAATAAAATCTTCACAACAAGCGAAAGCCTTGAAGTCTTTGGAAGAAGCTGTTAAACTCAATCCCGCACATATCGATGCACAGGTGCAATTGGCAAAGATTTATATGGCATTGAGGCGCTACGATCAGTCTATCGCAACCTCGCAATTGGTGCTTCGCTCTGCTCCGGAGTATGAAGATGTATACTACTACATCATTGGATCTTACCTTTCCAAAAATAGACCAGCAGATGCGCTGCGATATACGGAAATGGCACTCAGCCGATTTAAAACCAATAAAGACTTCGGAATAAAGAAGTTAAATGTCCTTGATATGTTAAAACGGTACCAAGATGGTGATGCTTGGGGGCAGATGTTACTTAGCCGTTTTCCAACGGATGGAAGCGTGCGCATGGCTATTGCAGGCCATTATGAGGCTAAAGCGGATTGGTATAAACAGAATAAAATGGAGAACCTGGCAACCTCCTACTACGAAAAAGCGCTGGAACTTGCCCCAAAAAATAAAGATCTGGTTGAAAAGATGAATACGATCGTTTCTCAAGGGGGAGATTATGATGCCCGTATTGCCAAAACAAATGCAATTTTAAATAGCGATAGTAAATCCTACACCGCATTATATCAAAAAATGAGCCTATTGCAGGAGGCCAATCGCTATGCTGAAGCATTGGAGGTTTTGCGGTTGATCTTGCGCTATTATCCTAAGGATAAAAAGGCACTTGAATTAAATAGCTCATTGCGGAAAGAGGCTGCCGGTTACTACCAAAATACAGATACCTATTCATTATACCAGTCAATTTTGGACCAAAATCCTGGAGATCGTGAAGCACTCGATAAAGTGATCGGAATAGCTGCATCAAGGGGGGAAACAGTTCAGGCCCTTTATTGGGTTGATCGTGCATTGCAACGGAATGGTGCCGATCGAATTTTGCTGCGTAAAAAAATGGATTTTGAATTTCAGCTACGCAGATATCAGACTGCTGCCGATATCGCCATTAAACTTTATAGTACTAATAACGATAGAGCGTTCAGGTCGGAAGCACTACAGCTTGTAAATGCTTGCGGTAATTACTACTTACAGCAACAACTTCCGGATAGTGCCTTACTATATTATGATCAGGTGCTGAGATTGGAGTCTAAAAATCTTCCCGCATGGCAAGGACGCATTTCAAGTTTCCTGCTGCAAAATAACCTTACTGTAGCACTGCGTGAGCTCGATCATGCGATAGCATATTTTCCTGAGGATATAGATTTACAACTTAAAAAAGCGGGTTTTCTCGCTCAGGCTGGTAAAATACAGCAGGCCGTAATTCTCAGTGGGCAGCTTTACAGCCGTTATCCGGATAACCCTAAAGTCAGATCCTTGTATGTAGAGCAAAAGCTTGCGGCTGCAAATGCCTGTATTCTTGTAGAAGAATATGAGGAAGCAGAAGTCCACCTCAAAGCGCTGCTTCGGGAAGAACCGGATCATAAAGATGCGTTAAACTACTTGTCAAACATTCTGGATCTACAAAGACGTTATAGTGAAGCGTTGCAGATTACCCAACAGGCGCTAGTTAGCTATCCGGGAGATCGTGAATTTATACAGAAGAAAGCGTCCATTCTTCACAACAGTTCACAATATATTGCAGCGGCCCAAGTCGCAACGAGTTTGCGAGATGAATATCCTTATAATCCGAAGTATAGAACGATGGTTCAGGATGCTTGGCGGGCCGCTGGTTTGGGCTATCAAAAAAGGCAGTTGCTGGATAGCGCCCTTTATTGTTTTGACCGTGTACTTGAAGGAAATACTGCTGATTCGTTGGCGCACTTAAACAAGGTCAATCTCCTCATGATGAAGCATGACTTTAATCAGGCTTTAAAAAGTGTCGATATAGCCCTGCAGCAATATGAATATGCTGAACCGCTGTTATTAAGAAAAGTAATCGTGCTCGATAGTCTGGAGCAATATACGGAAGCCGCCAATTATGCGGATACGCTTTCCAAACGCTTCGATCAGCGTAAACATCGAGAATATGCATCGTTTTTACGCAGCAAGACCATGCAACATGCTTTTGGACTATCCTTGCTCAATAGCACATTTTCTGGGGTGGACGATGCCGAGGCCCCGCCTGCTTATCGGATAGCGACGCTGTATTACACACGTCGGTTATCGCCAAAGGTAAGTTACGGTGCCCAATTGTTATTTACTGGAAGGCAGTCGGGAACGGGTATTATGGGCGAGGCTGATTTGACCTATAAGCCAACTAAATTACTTTACTGGAATGCTGCTATTGGGGTGTCAAACAATGTGTTGCTTCCTAAATATCGGTTGTCTTATTCATTATATCGACAATTGGGAAAAGGGTTTGAAGGTGAAATTGGCGGGCGTTTTCTGGAAGTGGTGGGCGTTAAAGCGCTATCCTTAGTCGCAGGAGCAAGTAAAAGCTTCGATCCCTTTGTCCTGAATGCCCGACTGTTCGCAATCCGTGAGCAGCAGGATCTCTATTTCGCATTTCAGGCGGGAGCAAAATATGAACTTACTGAGGCAGATTTGCTACAAGCGAGTTTCGGCCTGGGAACGTCGCCTGATGACAGAAGTCGGCTTATACTTTTACCTGAATTAGGCGGTGTTATGAGCCGGAGTGTTGGAGCAGGTTATAGACGGACAATAAATTATCGGACATCGATCGGACTGAACGGGAATTACACGAGCCAAAAAATTGGTACGGCGACATTCCGTAATCAATATGATTTATTGCTCGCCCTACAAGTAAAATTTTAAACATACAAGATGATTGAACAATGAATCAGACAATCTTGATTTTAGGCGCCGATGGGTATTTAGGCTGGCCTTTGGCGATGAAATTGGCGTTGATACACCCCGATCATAAAATTATTTTAGCGGATAACGGATGGCGTAGGAATACGGTCACTAAACTGGGTTTTTCCCCGCTGCTAACTCCACCTGAATTACCTGATCGCATGAAGGAATTTCAACAGAAATATGGTTGTACAAATCTATTTTATCAACCACTGGATGTTTGCAGTGATGGCTTGGCGGAACTTGTTCGTTGTGAACGACCTTGTACCATATATCACCTAGCCCAGCAATGTTCAGCAAGCTATTCGATGTTGGGGGTAGAAGAGGCATTACATACTGTGCGTAATAATGAGGAGGGAAATATGCGTTTGCTTTGGGCGGTGCGTAATTATGCTCCACATGCCCATATTATTAAGCTGGGGTCCTTTGGCGAATATGCGAAAGGAGGTTTAGCTGTTGCCGAAGGATATTTTAAACCAAGTTACAAAGGGCAGACAGCGTCGACAATGCTGCCTTACCCCCGGGCGGCAAATGATATTTATCATGTGTCTAAGATTAATGATTCCAATTATGTTGCCATGGCGGCACGTACATGGGGGCTTCGAATTACAGAAGTCATGCAGGCGACTGTTTTTGGACTGCTTACGGATGAAATGGATCATTGTTGGAAGCTCTTTACCCGGTTTGATTATGATCCGATTTTTGGAACGGTAGCCAATCGTTTTGTCGCCCAATCTGTGTATGGACATCCTTTGACAATATATGGTCGCGGTCATCAGCGCACAGGCTTGATGTCTTTGCCCGATGCGGTTGGCTCGTTGGCAAGATTCACTGACGATATACCAAAAGAGGGGGAACATAGAGTGGTTAATCACGTCACAGAAACACATTATTCCATAAATGAATTAGCTGACGATATTGTTGCCATAGCAAAAGAATTAGGGTTGAACCCTGAGATACTATATACCGAAGATATAAGAGGCGAGAATTTCACCGAAAAACCACTATTTGATGTTGAAACACAGTTGAAGGGAAGTGAATTATTCCATACTGATTTTAGATCAGTCATCAAGGACACGATTAACTTGCTATTGGAAAGACGTAATTCGCTGATCGTTCATCATTGTTTACCACATCTATCCTGGAATTTTATTCAAAAGGAACGTCCCCCAAAATCTCGAAGCGTGTATGGGAAAGTAGACGATGAAGAATATTGGGATAATATTCGGGTAGAAAAGTTTTATACAGCCTGCATTAATCTGAATCCGGGCTGTTTGGGAACCGTTCCGCAAACTAATGCGGAACGGCTCCTGTCTGCAAAAAATGGGAACCCGTTAGCACTTTATGCTTTAGGACGTGAAGCATTTGCTTCCATAAAAGACGTTTGTGGAGTATTGTGGCCTGCAGAAAATTATCGCTTTAGTATTACGCATAGCACCTCCCAGACAATGAATCTTATGGCACTCTGTTTACTGCGCAAATTACAAGCGGAAAAAAAGGGGCCATTTCTCGTTGTCACAAGTCAACATGAACATCCCGGTGGAATAGGTCCGTTTGAGCAGTTGCCTGATTATGAGGTGATTTATCTTTCTGATACGATCCTTCAGTGTGCAGCGAGTTTGCGCACACAGATGCAGCAGCTCCAACCGGACGTTGTACTGTTGTCGCATGTGTATTACCATACCGGGAGGATGGCGCAAGACCAGAATAGTTTGTCAATTATAAAAAGAGCTGCTCCCAAAGCAATTTTGATATTGGATGTGGCGCAATCTATTGGTCTAAGGGAAATGCCATTTGGTGATGTCGATATATTGATTGGTAGTGCTCATAAATGGCTTCATGGGCCATTAGGGGTAGGTTTGGCCTGGTTTAAGGCTAGTTTTTCGGATTGGCTTGGGGCCATTTATTGGAATAAGCAGCAACTTTTTCCTGATACGGACACGCACGGATTCAGTATACCCGGAGGGCAGGATTTTCTTGTTTATGAAAAATTGAGACACAGCCTGGAACATTACCGCAGTATAGGTGCAGAATCGATATTTGAACGCAGTTGTTATCTGGCTGCTTTTTTTAGAAAAGAGTTGACAGCGGTACTTGAGCAAATTGATTTGCCCTATCATTTTGCCGATGATGGCTTGTCTCCGGTAGTAAGTTTAGCCTTTACTAACTACGATCCATACCCTTTATATGACTTTTTGAATCATGAAAAAATCCATATTAAATGTATAAAAGGCTGTAATTCCGAAGAAGGGATTATCCATATTCTTCGTTTTGGGATTCCATATTATGAAACAAAAAACCGGTTATGTGCAGTAATCGATGCGATCCGCTTATTTGTATATAGTGATGCAGCAGTTCCTGCCGGATTATCTCTTCAACTCTAAATATGCTGTGAAGGTGAACATATTAAGAAAACAAGTACGACTATTTTTAATACTTTTAATACCGCTGATAAATAGCTGTGGTGCCAATGAACTTGATATTGTCTCAGATAAAAAAGCGATGGCTGAAATTGTTATGCCAATGGCACCTTCTTCTCTCGAAAGGAAGTCGGCTCTGGTGTTACAAGATTATATAAGGCGGATTACGGGAGTGACTTTAGATATTCTTTCAGGGCCGTCCAATACCAAAAAGCATGTGTTTTTTGTTGGAAATAGTCTGCTTGCCGATGAAAAGAAAAAGGCGAGCGCTCTTTCGAATGAAGGTTTTGAGATTATCGTTCGAGGGGACCATATCTATTTGACTGGAGGAGCTGGTAAGGGCTTGCTGTATGGTGTCTACGAATTAATCGAGAAGCAGTTTGGTGCGCGTAAATATGACCAAGGTCCAGCGTTGATTTACCGACGGGCCAATCTGACGCTTCCAAAAGATTTATTCCTGCGTTATGCGCCGCCTTTGCGGTATCGTGAATCTTATTATCCGCCATCTACAGACGGGGAGTATCTCGATTGGCATCACCTTCATCGATTTGAAGATTTGTGGGGACTTTGGGGACATTCTTTTTTTAAAATCATCCCACCCGAAGTTTATTTCAAAGCGCATCCCGAATATTTTTCATTGACCAATGGTAAGCGCCAGGCGAGTCAATTATGTCTGACAAATCCGGAGGTCCAAAAGATCGCGATAGCCTATTTTCGGGCGGCAATTGCTGATAATCCGGATGCACAATACTGGTCGATAGCACCGATGGATGGTCGTGGGCATTGTACCTGTGATCGCTGTGCCAAAGTAGACGCGGAAGAAGGAGGGCCACAAGGTTCGCTGATTCGCTTTGTCAATGCGGTGGCCGCACATTTCCCAGAACAGCTATTCACCACATTGGCTTATGGTTACACGGCCGAAGCTCCCAAGCGGAGTAAACCTCGGGAGAACGTCTATGTGATGTTAAGTACAATCGATGTGACACGTCAACAAGGTATCGCTACGAACCCAACTGCGGCAGCATTTCGCAGACAATTGAAGCAATGGTCTCAGCTGTCACCAAATATTTTCGTTTGGGACTATACGACCCAGTTTACAGCATACCTCAGTCCTTTTCCCATGTATGATCAATATCGCGACAATATTGCCTATATGTATCGTAATGGGGTTAAAGGAATCTTTGAACATGGAAGTGGCGCAACATTGGGTGATATGTCGGCCTTTGCAAGTTATATGCAGGCGAAAAGCCTGTGGGATCCAATGATGGATCAGGATCAGGTTGCAGCGGACTTTTTGAACGGATATTATGGTGAAGCGGCGTCTTCCGTAAAGGACTACATGAAACAATTAATAGCCGCCAGACAATCAAACAATACGATACTGGACATTTATGGTAACCCGATCAGTGCTCGGCAGGGATATTTAAATGAGCATGATATCACTCGATATAAGCAGATTCTGGAAGAAGCGAAAAAAAAAGTTATCCATCAGCCTGAGTTTTTGACTAGGATAAATACCTTAGGTCTGGGGCTGGAATATGCTGCTCTGGAGCAGGCAAAGAGCTATGGGGTACATCCATTGGGATTTTTACAACAGCTAGCTGAAGGAAAATTGGGCGTTGCTCCCCATTGGGCGCCGCGCGTTGATCGTTTTCTTGAGAATGCGCTTAAAGCTGGTGGGCGGGAGCTGGCGGAGGTAAATGGAAGTCTCGAAGAATATCGGAATCAATGGTTACGGATTATGAGTAGACCTTATAAAACGTCTTTATTAGTAGGGCAGATTCCCACTTTTAGGCCAGTTTATTTGGCCGATTATCCTGCTAACGGGGATCATACGCTCTCCGATGGGCTGTTAGGTGATACAGACTATAGTTACAATTGGTTATTATTTAATGGTGGCAATGTGGAAATTATTTTTCCTCTTCAACAAGAACAGATAGCTTCTCGTGTCCAATTGAATTTTTTATTGGACCCGGCTCACTACCTCTTTTTACCCAATAAAATACAGGTGGAGGGATCGGAAGACGGGAGAGTGTATACTTCTATTGGAATGCAACAGCTCAGTGACTATGTTTCGGTTGAGAGGGGAGCGGTGGTACATCCTATTTCGGTTGAAATACAAGAACGAAAAATACGCTATCTGCGTATTGCGATAAGTTTTTCAGATGAACTTCCGGATTGGTTTGATGGGGGCCGTCATCGTAAGCCATTGGTGGCGATCGATGAGATCAGGTTAGAATGAAAGAAATGAGACTGATTACTTTAGTACGTTATTTATCGTGATGAAATGTATAGAGTCTTAGTCTGAAGCCTGCTCAAGAGGTCGACAATTAGGGACGAGTTCTATGCTGGATAGTTTTAGTTAGCTGTGTCTTTATTTGTTGATATTAAAGGTTTTACAGAGTTGGTAAAAATAAATGGGGCGAACGCCTTCGCCCCATTATATCCATTAATATTATCAAGTCGAACGCAAAAAAAATGACTTGACGAGCCAAAAGTAAAAAATAATATTAAAACTTAAAATGTGAAATTTTTTATAATCGTGTAAAAATGTATAAAGTGGCTATTGAGCTATAAATTTTTTTCATAAAAAAACGGCTAGATCAATCTAGCCGTTTTGCTTATAGGTTGCCAAAACCTATTTATAAATTTTAGTTACGCACGCAACGTACGTTCTTTAATGTAGTAGAGAGAACATTAATGCCTAGGCCGCTTACGGTAGATAAAACCTCAGTTGAAGCTACAGCTTTAACAACGTTAGGAATTCCGCTAACAGTTCTTGCTTGATACCCCCACGCGCCAACATTTGCAACTCCTAATCCTAGCCCGTCATCTTTTGTCCAGAAATTTGCTGTTGCACCATCCCCATCTAGCAGATTCCCTAGCGGTATGGTAAGATCGGATAGATTAAGAAATTGAAGCACATTTGAGGCTAATACCTGTCCATTGTAGTAAAACCGTAATTTGTTGGATGCTGATGTAGCTGTGCCAAATGCCGGATTAGCCGCAGTTGATGTGGTATATTCCGCTCCACCAGTAATTACAGTAGTATTTGGGGTTGCAGGTGTGCCCAACAAAAGGTTTAATATTTCTGTTAGTGTAAGCCCTAGTAAACCGCCTGCTCCTCTGCTGACCATGGAGTTGTTGTTATTGACATTAATCACGAAGTTAAGTGTGCTTGGTTGGGCAGTTGGACCGGCAATCTCTTGTAGTGTTGGTTGTCTCCATAGGCCCGCTGGATAAACCAGCGCACAAGGATCCTGTGTGGATTGAGCAGTCGACCCATCGTTGAATACCCCTGGGATTATGCCTTTATAACCGAAAAATCCATCGGCTCTGCTTGTACGTTGATTCGTATAGTAGAAACGATATGGATTATGATTAGGTGTAGAGTTTGGTCCTGCTGTTCCGCTATAGTACAAGTTAGAACGGGCCCATTTAGCAGTTGATCCTGGCGTGCTCAAGGCAGATTCCACGATATCTGCTCTTAAGCGAAAGTTGGTGTTTTTCGCCAAAGTCGCACTATATTTAAGTGTGATAGGTGTAACAGTACCATAGGTACGAGGCGCGTTTGTGCCGTTTCCATCCAAATGCTGAATAGCAAGATTAGATACATCGAGTTGGATATTATTTGTTGTCGACGCGCCACTTTGGCTACCTGCAGTATACAAATAAGCAACCTTAACATCATCAAATGCGTCTGTGCTAGAGAATGAACTCCATGCAATGGTCGGTGTGTAACTTGTCGCATTTGGTGTAACATCTCCAGTTAATACATTAAGACTTCCCGTGTTGAGTGCAATACCCGAAACCTTAACCGTTCCAGCCGTCATTTTGCCAAACACGCCTTTTGAATTCAATTCAATCGCCAGGCGAGAAAATGCATGGTCAAATAGAACCGACACTGATGGTTGTTGACCAGCTGTCACTGGAGCGATATCCCCTTTAGCAACTAATACATCGGTATCTGTTGGTAAAGCCAATGAACTTGTCGCTGCAGGTATATTGGCAGTGTTGTTATAAGACACCGCTACCCATTTATAGGCTACTCCAGGGTCGATGGCTATGGATTGAAGTTGGCCGCCATTTACGGTGAATTGTTCCGATGTTACTGCGTTTGTATTCTGGTTAATTAAGAATATGCGGCAGGTAACGTCACCTCCAATAGGTGTCGCTGCTGCACGGCTGCCTGATGCTGTAGTTGAAGCTTTCATCGCAATGCTGGATGAGCTATTTCTAAGGGGGATAACGTCATCAATGCTCGTAACGACATCTACATCACCAAACGAATGAACCTGCATGCCGTTTGTTTTATTATTGGCTGCAGCTTTCGTTCCAATCGCCGTTGCCGGTTCATTAATGCCAGAAAACTTAAGGATAAGACGTGTGCCCTCTAGTTTCTTGTCAAGTTCTAAGTTTGTGTTTTTGTCTTTGGAACAGCTTGTAACAAGCATTCCCGATGTAGCTATCATTGTGACAGCGATTGCCCAATTCATTTTTTTAAAACGTGATAATCTCATAACGTAAAATCTTAATGTTAAAAATAATTTGAATTAGCCTTCGCCGTTTACTCCACCCAGATCGACCTCTGTCGTGTCTTGTACTGTTACTGATGCTGCAGCAATGCCTTGCTCCAGCTCTACTACGTGCTCCTTGATGGACGGAGCAACGTACATTTTTTTTGCGTTCTTATTCATGATAATATTATTTGGATAATCCACGCCGTTGCCAGCGCGGGGTTTAAATTTAATGGACAATTTTAACCCGTTTTCATGTTTAAAAATACGTTGCAATTAACAGCTTTGCCTTTGCGTATAGACAAGTAACGCTGTACTTACGAACGTAATTTTAGATTTTTATGTCTGTTTGTGTGTTTCTAATTTAATTGTTAATACTTTATGCTATTATCGGCTAGCAATACTTTTCTGAATTATATTGTAATGTTACGACTTAATATCAACTTGTGCAAAAAAAAATGTAAAACTTTTTTTTAAAACAATATTAACTTCATAATAAAGGCGCTTTCTTTATTCTAATTATTTTAGCTCTTTTTCTAGGATTTTATGCGTTAAAATTGCATTAAGCCTCCGTATTTAGTGCTATAACGTTAGTTTGCTATTTTCAAATATTCATACTAACAAAGTTAATTTAAGTTTTGTTTTTGTTTTTTATAAAGTTTTTTAGGATTATTATTATTTTATAATTAATATGTTTAAACAGTTATCTTTTTTGGCATCGATTTATGCTATATTTCCGTGTTACGTAAAGTGTATTACAAAACATTATTGTATAATGTGTAGATAAATATTATTCTGCAAATAATTATATTATCTAATATTTCTTGTAATATATATGTTTTTATTCCATTTAAATGGTTTAGTGTAATTTTTGTTATATTTTGATTAAAATATATCCTTCATTAAAGTTTATTATTCTTTTTTTTAATCTCTTCTTTTTTTTTCATATTAAGAAAATTGTATTGACAACCATATTAGTGAAATGACAACGAAATTTTGAATCGTAGCTCGGAATGCTGCTGTCTATTCTCTTTTTTTTGTGCGTTGGGCGATAGTTGCAGCTTAAAGACGATAGGGTGGGTAATGGTTCACCATGTAATTATAGAAAATCATTTATCCTGTTTTCTACTTTTTGGTATCTTTTGGTCTTATTTGTAACTATCTCTATTGTATAGTTAACTTGATAGGCTGGTCGTTAAAATGATCCTGCAGATTATTTTTCTACATGCTATATTACTTATCCAATTTTAAATTAGCGGCAGTGTGTTTTCTCATGGAAATGTCATGCAATTGACTTGAATAGCATTCATTTGTAGTGACTCCGCTACAAGAAAAGAAACATCGCTCAAATTCTTATTTCATAATTGAAATATTATCTACTTTCGTGCAACTTCTGAAAAAGGAGTGTCATATTATTTTATTTTAATCAATTCTTTATCAATAGTATATAATTGTTGTTAACGTGTTATTTAATCGTTTGGTTAAATTAATATTTATGCATTTTAAAATACAAAAAATGAAAATGAACAAAGGAAACTCCGCTATTTCAGATAGCAAATTGGTTTATGAGGCACCTCGCCTCCATGCACAGAAAGTTGAATTGGAATATGGTATTGCTGCTGCTTCGGTAGACCCTGCGGCTAGACAGCAATGGGAAAACACGGAAACACAATCCCATGAAGTGGGTAACGATTTTTGGGACTAGGATATATTTTTTAATCGAATTAATTAGTTATGAAACTAAAAAATACTAAAACTTTATTGTCGCTCATGATAGCGATGACCATATTTATCTTTTCTTGTAAAAAAGAAAATAGTACAACGGAGTTGCCAACAGGAAATGCAATTGTCAACGTTAAAATAAATGGTATAGCACCTGAAGATGGTTCGAAAAAGGCGAAAGCATCCATTGGCGGTTCCAGTGCGGCAACTGCTGCAGTACAGCAAATCACAGTGCCATTTGGAGAAGACCTCGTTGTAAGAGCTACTTTGACTGAAGTGAAAGCTTCTCAAGGGACGGCACTACGTGCTTCTGCGACTAAAGCTGCTACGACTTCAACGGGTGCTGGAGAGCTTGTCGCTTTTAATGGTAATTATAAAATCTATATTTATAAAGAAGGTAGTTCGACATTAGAAAGAACAGTTGATGGCAGAAGTGCGGTGGTTAATAAATTTGAGCTTGCACCCGGTAAATATAAATTTGTTGTGTCTGCTTATGGAAATCCTGCCGGAACTGGAGCAGATAGAGATCCATTAGCCGTTGAGATCCTTCAAACTGTAACTGCTGGTAACAACAATCTTGATGTTGTGCTTAAACATAAATTGACAGAGGTTACTGTTAAGTTTGATGCAGGTAGCGGCCGCAAAATCAATGCAATCAGCAACAGTACAGTTAAACCAAACTATAACTATACATTCGATGAAACGACCGGATTAGTAACATTCGGAACTGAACTCGCAGCAAAAGGCTTTTCTTTCCCAACACAGGCAGCAGCACAGACTTGGACAAGCAGTCCAGTAATGATCGCTGTTGATAATTCAAATGGTACTGGCGAAGTTAAGTTGGCAAGTGTAACGATCAATAATAAACCTGGAAATGTGTCACTGACAGGATTGACATTGAGAAAAGGTGTACAATATGTATTGGAGTTGAATCTAGGGGCTAAACAGGGTATCGAAGCCGGAGGAGAGACGTGGTCTGATGGTAACTTGGAGTATGATCCGTCAACGGGCACGTATAGCTTTGGGGCTAAGAACTCAGCTGGAAATTATTGGTTTTCTGACCGCATAAAACCAAAAGTGGTTCGGGCTGATCAAAAAAATTATAATCAACAACCAAGCGATGTGATCAATGGTACAGCAGGTGAACGTGGGGGAGATCCATGTGCATTGGTTAAAACTGAAGGTACATGGAGATTACCTACGACAACTGAGATTACAAATTTGGTGAATAGCACAGCAGGAAGCCCACCTTCAAGATGGCAAGATAACTATGATGGTACAGCTAATACCATTAAAGGTGTATTCTTTGGTGTCAATACAGCGGGCAGTGGTAGTCATAATCCCGGTGTTAATAGAGATAAATATGTTTTCTTCCCATTTATGGGCTACTATTCAAATGATGATACAAGTGTAAGTAATACATATAATAGCGAAGGATCGTATGTTGTTAAAGATACAGATGGAACCTTTAAACATTGGGCATTCCAAACAACAGGGAATGGTACCGCGCAACCGGCATATATTAGTGCGCAATTTGCCAATCCGGAAGGTAGAGCTTCACAAATCCGTTGTGTGAAAAACTAAGCAATAATTATAATTTATTTGGATAATAAATATAATGGAAACGCATTCCCGAACTTTGGGGATGCGTTTTTTGTTGCCTTTTCAATATAGGCTATGGCTGCATCAGGTTTTTTTAGGAATGTTTTCCTAAATTAGACGATCCATCACATTGGATCGACCAAAATGACCTTTCGCTACGATATAGGACTATTGCGAGCAATAGCTGTTTTAGCTGTACTGCTATACCATTATGAAATCCCGGGTTTCACTGGTGGATTTATTGGTGTCGATATCTTTTTTGTGATCTCAGGTTTTCTGATGACACAGATTGTACTGTCTGGTATGAGTAAGGACGAATTTTCTTATAAAAAATTCATCGCAAAACGTATAACGCGGATTGTACCGGCCTTGTTAGTGGTAAGTGCCTTTCTGCTGTTGTTTATTCCCTTTTTTTACTTTACTTCGGACCTTCGGTTAAATGCCAAATATATTGGCCTAGGCCTATCCTTTCTATCCAATATCTATTATGCCCTTCGTTCTGGTACCTACTTTTCTCCGGATGCAATGGATAATATTTTCCTTCACGCCTGGACCCTGGCGGTCGAAATGCAATTTTATGTGCTGTATCCATTGCTACTCCTTGCACTTCGAAAGATATGTCTATATAAATTTTTGCGATTCCGTTTTATCTATGTAGGATTGACCTTACTTTCTTTCTTTTTATGTATGTACTGGCTTACGACTAAGGCGGATTATGCCTTTTACCTGATGCCGGCCCGGTGTTGGGAGTTTATGCTGGGCGGACTAGCATTTTTATATGCGAGCGAAATTAGGAGGGTTTTGGAGCGAGTGTCTTCTGTTTTGTTGTATGGATTATTAATACTAGTGATCTGTTCGGTAATCGGGGCTTCGGGTAGATATCCCTGGCCTTCATTATTTGCGCTGTTACCAACTCTGGCAGTGGCGCTTATTCTTGGCTTGGCAAAGGAATATACTTGGTTTCGTAGTCGTGGGATACAGTTTTTTGGAAATATTTCATATTCGTTATACCTCTGGCATTGGCCTGTCTATGTTTTATATAGAAAGTATGAATTTGTATTTCCATACAAATTCGGTATAGTCGTTCCCCTGCTGCTTTCTTTCGTACTTGCTTCGCTATCCTACTATTGGGTCGAACAGAAGAAAGGGCAGATAGCTGCGCGTTCTTTGGGGCTCGCTTTTTCTGTTTTGATGGGCTTGACTGTATTGTTTTATCTTGGTGCGCAATGGCCGCTATGGGGAAGGTTTCGTGTGCTGAACGCGAAATATGCCAATTATTTTGAATACGATGAGCATACACATCTTAACCCCTGTAATTGTTATATTACAGATAGTAAAAATTACAATTTATTTGATGCTGATCAATGCCTTGCGATTGACTCTACCAAACAGAATATCTTATTAATGGGGGATAGCCATGCGGCGCAGCTTTCGGCAGCTTTCCGAAAAGCACTACATGAGGGGCAAAAGCTGCAGGAAATTAGTCTTAGTTTAACGTTCCCGTTTCCTAGTCCTAGGGGATACGAAAAATCGGTCGATTTATGGCGCGATTTTTATCAAAAGTATCTCCCGCAGAATTATCAGCATATCGATAAAGTCTTTATTTCGGTCCATTGGCTTATGTATTCTTACAAAGGAATGAATTATACAAAAGAGGAAATCGGCCATGGTGTCCGACAGATGCTCAGCACTTTTGAAAGATATGGCTTAGACTATTATTTTGTCGGACAGACGGAAGAGTATATACTCCCTTACCACAAGCTCGCATTAAAAATGAAAAAGGATAAAACATTGGATGAAAACCGCTATGTTAACCCTTTAGGTGTCCGGGTAAATTCATACTTAAAGACAATCGTTCCTAAAGGACGTTATATTGATATTTATCAGCTGAAAGAAATGAGACATGACAGCGTTAACTTTGGGGCCCCCTATATGTTCGATAAACACCATCTGAGTCCTGCCGGGGCCAGTCAGCTGGTCAAGTACCTTAAGCAGAGAAACTATTTTTAAAAAATAGTTTCTCTGCTAGTGTTATTTGCTGCCGAATTATCTTAAGCGCTGGTTAATATGCAATATGAACCGTGTTTTTTGTGTTCAAGATTTATTTACTAAATTGCTCCCTGTCTAAGCATTATAAAATGTTATTTGGGTATTATTGCGGTAAATAATTATTATGGAATTTGGAGTTCATCGGGTCATTGGTGTAACGCAGGAGTATTCGGAAATTAAGGATGCAACAGCGAAAGAGAACTATATCGTTCTTTTTGTGTCATCTGGTGGATGCAGCATGCTTATTAATAAACAGCCGACGGAGATTAAGGAATATAGCCTGGTTTTGATACCCCGCGGAATAACGGTTGATGCCAACCCAAATGAACAGCGCGCCTTTTTGATTATCTATTTCTCGGAAAGCTTTTTTGCACGCACAGAAGTCGACACCGCCTTCCTTCGCAACTTCAAGTCATTTAACAAAAATGAATATACCTATAGAGTACTGAGTGTGCCCAAAGAGTATGCGACTTATTATGAATTTGTCGGCATGCAGCTGAAGCTTTCCAAGCAGAATTACAATCAAGCAATTTATCGGGACTTGGCACATAATATCGTGAAACAGATTGTACTCCTCGCGGCGATTTATGCGGAAGACAAGCAATCGGGAGAGTTACTAGGTAAGCGTACAGAAGTTTCCTTGGTAAGGCGTTTTCAGGATCTGGTCGAAAAGCATGTGAAAACAGAAAAACAAGTGGCTTTTTACGCAGATCAGCTGAATATTGGGAGTAAAAAATTGACCAATCTCACCAAAGAGACCTTGGGTACCACACCTAAAGAAGTCATCACCAGCGAATTGCTCCGTGTGAGTAAAAAGCTTCTCGTGGAGTCGTCACTCAGTATCAAACAAGTCGCTTGGGATTTAGGTTATACAGACGTGAATAATTTTAGTACCTTCTTTTTGAAAGAAACAAACCTGACGCCAACAGAATACCGCAAGCGTTGGCAACAATAGCCTTCATGTATTGAAAATAATACATATTTTCCTAATAAAAACAATTGTTCTTATTCTTTCGTTTTTGAGATAAAAGGTATATTTATAGTAGAACAACGAAAGTGTATGAAATATCAACATTGTAAAAATTCATGTTCTTCTGGCGTTAAAATTGCTAAAGATCCATAGATGATCGGGATGAGCATTGAATAGTATGGATGATTCATAGGACCATTAAGAAAACAGTTTATTAGGATATGGAAAAGGTAGTATTGTTTTTGGGATTGGCTTTTTGGGGTGGTACAGCCTCTGCACAGACAGGTGTGCGATTGAACATTGAACTCTATGATGTGCAGCACCTTGTTATTAATCCAGATCAATCGACGGTAACCTTGGCTTACCACACCTTAGCAGATTATAAAAATGGCGTAGAGTCAATTCAGAAAGCACATCTTTCGGTATTTAGCACGTCGGGCTATGAAGTGAAGGTCAAATTGGCCAACCAAGACTTTATAAAACTCGGCCAGGCACAGACAGAAAAAATCCCCGCGCCATTGATCCGTGTTAAAGCAACTGCCACTCATATAGGACAAGCAATAAATACAACTAGTGGCGTCCTTTCTACAAATAAGGAAACCATCATTTCCTCAGATTCCCCCACCTTCAATGGACTGTTTGATGTAACCTACTCGGGGCCTGGAGCTGACGGCTTAATGCAATACGTAGAGAAAAACAATACCGTTACCTTCACAAACGATGTCCTTTATAGCATCGAAACACGCTAATATTCCACAAAAACCCATTCTTTTACCTTAGGTACGGCGCTTTGTAGTTTTCCCGCTACATATTTTTGTAGCTGTATAGCTACAACATTTTACACACTCCCTTTTTTATACTTTTTGGGTACAAATTCATACTTTTTGCATCATTTCCTGCTGTACTTTTGTTTTGTCCAAAGAGGATAAATAATAACGAATAAGTCATATTAAATTATAAAAACTACAAAATGAAAAAAATTATTTTCTTCGCAGCAGCAATCATTGGTTCAGTTACTGCAGTTAACGCTCAATCTCAATCACAAGCAAAAGTAAAAGTGAATGTAGAGTTAAAGCCTTTTCAGTCGATTGAAATTGGTAGTGGTGCTGGGTCTGGTAACGAGGGTGAAGTAATAACCAGTGGTTATGATGACGAGGTAACGTTAAGATACCAAGATGTGAATGACTATACAAAAGGGGTGGAAAAGACAGTTGCAAAGCAATTGAAAGTGTCTTCAGTAGGTTCTGGTTATAAAATAAAAGCAACATTGTCCTCGCTTAACTTTACAAAGACAGCGGGTGCCGGTGCGACAGAGTATGATGCAAAGAAATTATTAGCGATTCAAGTAGATGGTAAGACAGCAACTACGGATAAAAATATGGAATTTGGGCCTTTTGGTGCAAATAGTAATGCTGAGTCTTCTGTACTGAACAAAGAATTGGATGTGAAATATTTCGGTAAACCGCTTGATGAGACAACTGTTAAGGATTTGTTGGGTAAAAATGGCGATAGAAATACAACCGCAAAATATACCATTGATGTGGTTTACACGATCGCCGCAAACTAGTAGGTCCTATACTACGCTATGAAAATCATATAGAGGCAGGTATCGGAAGATACCTGCTTTTTTATGTATTTTTATGCCAAATTGTATTTTTATGAAAAACCTGATCGCCTCATTTTTTTTGCTGTTTACCACAACAATAGCTTTTTCTCAAACTGGATTGACAGTCGGTCCACCTAGATTATATTTTGTGGGTGATGCCGGACAGGCGCAAACGCAGTATGTTGACGTAACAAATCCGAGTAAAGATTATACACTCGAATTGGGTGTTTCTTTTGAAGACTGGTCTTATTCAGCCGTTGGTGATAATGAGCTGAGTCCAAAAGGGACATTACCAACGAGCTGTGCAAGCTGGTTGTCGGTGTCTGAATCGTACTTCTCACTTAAACCTGGTGAATCAAAGCGATTGCAACTGAATATGCAGGTGCCTAAAGATGCAAAATTCACTGCCGAGGTGCCGGTTCATACTGCAATGCTCTTTGTGACACAATTGAACCCGAGAGCGAGAGAGAAACAGGAAGGGGCTAATATTCGTTTGGCGGTACGCTCAGGAGTGAAGGTTTATCATCGTTTCAATGGACGGGAAACACCGGATCTTGAAATCACGAATTTGGTTTATAAAGATGTAGACTCTGCTGGACAATTTCTAGAGGTTAGTTACGACGTGACAGGAAATATTTGGCTAGAGGGACGCCTGCGCGCTGAATTTTTAAATCAAGAAACGGGAGAAAAAGCAGTCGTCGATAATCTTAATTTTTACTGCCTGCCTGGAGATAAGCGTAAACAATATATTGCGATTCCCAAGTCGTTGAAGTCAGGGAGTTACCTCGTTTCGGTGTTAGCATTTTATGGCGATCAAGATGTGGTGAAGATCGCAGAATTGGAGTTTAAACATGTGGCAAAAAACTAAAATAATAGTACTCTTATTTTGGGGCCTGTTATCAGCCATGCCCCTTGTTGCGCAATTGCGGTTTTCAGTATGGTCGGACAATTATTTTGAAGTGACGTCTTATTTGGGTAAAACAACGCCGGATCGCTTCAATGTATTTCAATTTGACCTGAATGGGCTCAATGTGAACGAAAAAAACTGGTCTCTCGCGGTACGCTTACTGGCACCCATACGTACCATTGCCGGTGGAAAAAACCGTAGCGGAAATACATTTCCGGTAGATAAAATAAGTCTACGTTGGACTGGCGACAACAATGACGCGAATTTTCGCCTAGATGGGATCGGTGCCAGCCGTAATCCCATTATTCTGCAAAATAGCAACGATGTGCTGTTGATTAATCGGGCCAAACAACCCATTAGCTCCAACGGGAATTATTATCTGCAATATCAGCTTTATAGTGCACTGACCATTGCCCAAGGTAAATATTTGGATGATTATCTGAGTCCGGATCAGTATACTTACCTGAAATATCGTATTCCCCTATTGTTTACCCTTTACAGCGAAAGTGGTAAGGTCCTGGGAACCCAGGAAATTAATTATGAAATGCAATTGCCGCCGCGTTTGACCGACGGCGGGATGGTTGACATGGAACCTGACTATAGTCTGGAGGTTGCTGCCGATGCTGCCAATGCGACATTGCAGTTCTCGACACAAAAGGATTATATGCAGGGAGTAAGTGCGATGGCCGCCAATGCGATCCGTGTGAACTCCATAACGGACTTTGAACTTCGTGTTAAATCTGTTGATAGTGAGCTTTTGCGCAATGGCGGCGGTACACTTCCGCTGTCCGTGCTTTCACTTCAGTTGACTGCTGGAACCGGATTAAATAGGATAAAATCTAACCCCAAAGTAGTTTTAACGACTCAAGAACAGGTGGCGGTATCTGCCGCTTCGATAGATAAAAAGCAAGCGCAAAGTTTTAATGTGGAGTATAAAGCGAATCTGACGGCTGATCAGGTGTCGGCTTCTAAATCTGGAAGCTATAGTGTGTCACTCCTGTATTTACTGATTCCACAATAGTCCGATTTCTACTGCGTGTTTAAATACTCTCATCATAAGATCAAATATATCGCTGCTGCGCTATTGCTATTGCTGGCCCAGTTTGTTTGGGCCCAGCAGGAAAAGCCTGTGCACCTGCTTTTGCCTGATCAGCTCCGTCTGGAAGGCGGTCTCAACAGTATTGACCTGCAATTGATCAATAATAGCGAAAAGGATTTTAATGGCGAGCTCAAGTTGTTGTTGCCACAGGGACTGCGTGCCCTTGGTTCGGACCGTTTAACATTTACAGTGCCAGCAGGAAAAAAACGATTTATTATTCAACGTCTACAGGTTCAGGCGCCAGCTCAGTTAAGAGGACAAGCTGTAGTTGTTCAGCTATTGGATCCTTTTGGCCAGATGGTTGATAATAAGACGATGGCTATCGATGTGCCACCTAAAAAAGTGCTGATCTTACAGGACGTTTCGGAACAGCAGTATTTAAAGCATGTAGGGGATTCGATCTTTATTAAAACACGTGTTATCAATAGCGGAACAACAGACGAGGAGATGAAGATTCTGTTTTCCTCGCCGGATAGAATCGGAAATACCAAATTTAAAGAACAAAATCTTTTCCTTCCTGCTGGTCGGGATACAGTCCTCATGCTCCGGCTTGCGGTGGAAAAATATATGTTAAACAGGGAGCAATACAGGGTCAACATCACGGGCCTATACGATAATGGCGATGTGTTTGGAAATCTATCGGTATTATTGTCCAATATTGCAGCAGATCGGAATTACCAGCAATTATTTGACAATCGCGGTAATCTGGCGGCCTACTCCCGTAATTTTTTTGATTTACAGCTGGATAACTTACTTGGTGAGCAGCAGGCCTTTTATTTTCGGTCGGAGGGGGAGTATCGCTTAGCGAATGGGCAGATTAGCTATAGTGCTTATTTGACCAAAACAGGTGGAATGGACCGGCCTACATTAAGCAATACCTATGCTGCCTTTCAGAAAGGGCAAAATACCTATACGGTGGGAAATCTGCAGGAAAGCATGGAGGCATCTGCTTTTGGGAGAGGTTTCAAATTTGACCATATTGATACTGCCCGAGCAACCAATTTTACCGTCGGTGTATTACAGCGTGCTGTGGACCTGTTAGATTACAGCTCTACCGGCGAACCGGGCTATACCGCTTTTGGCAAAGTCGTGTTGGGAGAAGGTAAGGCTGAGCACCGTCGCTATGAAGGGCAGCTTTTCTACGATCGCAATGGCCTAGATAGTACCACTAGTCTGCTTTGGGCGAATTCTTTTGACTTTCTGAAACAAAAATATGCGGGCAATACATCGTTACGCGGTTTTGTCGCTGCAGGACTTCAGACGCAGGATGGTCGACAAGCGGGGCGTGATTCATCGATGCCCTCATGGGCTCTGGGTTTGCGGATGGATCAGCGTTTTGCCAAATGGAGTTTTAGCTCAGACAATTTTTATAGTTCTCCGTATTACACAGGAAATCGTCGTGGTTCTTTGCAGTTCGTCGAACGCTTAAATAGAAACTGGGGTAAGTTATCGGCTGCACTAAGCTATACGTTTTATCGCTATAACCCAAGTTATCTGAATACAAATTTTCTCAATTACGCAAGCCAATCTTCCCGCTGGGATTTAAGTATGTATATGCCATTGAGTCCATTTGTGACACTATCCGTATTGCCAAACTATAATCGCGAGATTGGAACCTATATGTTTGCAGCGGGTACCCGTGAGCTGAAATCTACTTCTTGGCGGATGTTGTCAACAGTGAATCTTAGGTCACGTAACCTGCAGCACAACCTGAATGTGACCACTGAAGCTGGACTTGTCTCCATGACGGATCAAGCTAGCGGACTTTTTGCGGTACGGGCAGATGTAAATTACAATTATAAAAGTTTAGGTCTTTCTGCTTCTTACCAGCAGGGTGCTTTTCAGATTTCGGATCTAGTAAGTGCACTATTGATAGGACGGTCAATTGGGAATCGTTTTTCTATGGGGCCGCGTATAGGCGGCACACTCTTACAGGAGAGATTGCAGTGGACGGCCAATGCACGGGCAAATTTAAGTACCAGTTATGGAAATAGTTTTGGCGGAAACGCGAGTGTAAATTATCGCGTACTCAAAAACACCCTCCTTACAGGGCTTTTTCAGTACAATTATAGTGTCATGAAAACCGGATATGACTATGATTTTAACAATTTACGCATTGGTGTTCGGCAAAACTTAAAAGGGTCAAATCTTGATCGGCCGGCCGTCAAGACAGGGAATATACGTGTCTTCTGTTTTCAGGATAAAAATTTTAATGGAATATATGATAAAGGGGATATTCCGATGGTTGATCATAGTTTTACGGTAAAAGGGGTGTTGTTTGTAACCGATAAATCTGGATATGCTTCCTTTAAGAAGTTACCGTATGGCTCGTACCTGTTTTTCTCACCAAAGCAGGGACAGTATATGGCAGTTTCGAAAGAGATCGTGATACAGCGATCAAACCTAGAAATCCAGATTCCGCTCCAGCGTGGTGGATTGGTGCGGGGAGCTGTCAGTGTTGCATATACGCAAGGACTTAGTTTGGAGACAGATCTGAATCTAGATATCTATAAAGTTTTGGCAAAAGATATACACGGGAAGGTTATCGAGATAAACACCGATAAGGAAGGGCATTTTGAGTTTGGCCTGCCAGAGGGAACCTATAGCTTCTATTTGGATAATGCAAGTTTCCCGGCAAACGTATTTACAGATCAAGAAGCCCAATCTGGAACAGTAAAACTTGATGGCGACTTGGAGCTCGGGCCTTTTCTGTTAAAAGTGAAGTCAAAAAAGGTCAATGTCAAGCGTTTTGGACAATAGCCTTCCTATCCGGCGATATGCTGAGATTTCACATCACTCATGTGATCTAAAAGTGATGGGTTCAAAATAGGGGACGTTTTTAACATTTCCCGTACAGGATATTTTTCAGCAATATCCGTAAGGGCTTTGAGGTGTTTTTCATGATGGAGGTCGGTGCCTACAAAATCATACATCCCAGATTTCAGTAAAGTCATGGCAATTGCTTTGACATCGACTCCATAGTAACGGCTGATGGACAGCAGGTTCAACTGGAGCAGACAGCCGGCATCCTTAATCTGCTTATAGATATTAAAATTGCTATGATAATAATTGTATCGTTCCGGATGTGCTAGAACGGGCTTATAACCTAGTTTTTGAATGTCTCGTATGGTATGGAAAAGAGCTTTCGCCTCCGATAAATAGGACATCTCAATAAGCACATAGCCTCCCGGTATAATACAAAGTTCATTATCCCGAACAAGATCAGAAAGACCATCATCAATCATGTGTTCAGCTGCTGCAAAAATTTCAACCTTGCTGCCAATATTCTTCAGGCCATTCTCGAGATTGCTGTGCGCTTCTTCAATACTCGATTTGCTGTTGGGGTGGACTCCTGCCATAATATGTGGCGTGCAGATAAACTTCTTCAATCCCAATCGTTGTAACCCATCTATAAAAGTGAGCGAGTTTTGTACAGAAGTGCTACCATCGTCAATACCGGGGAGTAAGTGATTGTGCATGTCGACTTCCAAGAACTCAAGTTGTGCCAAAGGCCTGATAGATGATTTTTTATTGGTACCGAACAAATTGCTAAAGAAGCCCATAATGTTGATTTTAAAATATTAAGTTAAAAGGGACATGTGCTTTTGTTGGTGTTCAATATATGATGGTGCTGGCATTTAGTTTTGAAAATCATATCCCGAAAAGAACTTTACAAACAATATGCCAGTTTTTTTGTTGATTATCAGGGAAGCAAGGTGAGAAGAAAGACTTGGATAGATCTAACAGTCCTGTACTTCCTTTTGTTTATGTTTTTTAAAATTTAATTTGTCTTTGTAACAGTTTCGGTATAATACTTGCTTGTCCCCCCATAGTGGACAAATAACAAAGACTGGGTTTTTGTTATTGATATTTTAGGAGATTGTTTAATTGCTTGTTAAATTTTAAGTATCTTGGCGTTCTCTTACAATTATTGCAAAAGCCATATATACTGGGTTTAAGATAAAAGCCTAATAAATTAGTATAAAAAATAAAAATAAAAAGGGAAATTTATGATGAGTTCTCTGGGAGATTTAAAAAGGCGTCTTCGGAAGGACAATCCACGATGGGTTATTTTACTGATCGATATGTGGTTTGTGTTTGGAAGTTATGTGTTTTCAAACTATGTGGTTAACAACTTTAAAGGGGTATTTGATATCGCTTTAATGTTGCAGAAACTTGTTGTGGTATTGCCGGTGTTTTTTATCACGTTTCTCTGCTATAATACCTATAGAGGTATTGTCAGGCAAACAGGAATTCGTGATACAATCAAGATATTTAAAACAGTAGCCTCTGCCTATCTTGTGCTCATGCTATTGACTCTTTTGATCAAAGCTGTTTTTGAAAAAGGTACCGTGGCAGGAGATTATCTTCGCCTATCCTATGGTGTGTTGACCATGCAGGCTTGTATTTTACTTGTCATTATGGTGGGGGCGCGTGTGGTTTACCGTACCATTTATGAGTATCTCTTTTTGCCCGCGAGAAAAGGTGAAAACGTATTAATTTTCGGCGCCTCACGCCCAGGTTTGGTTTCTTATTCCTTGTTAAAAGAGGATCAGCGTATCAAATATCAGGTCGTTGCTTTTGTGGAAGATAAAATATCACGGATAGGAAAGCGACTGGCAGGATTGAAAATTCGTGATATTACAGAAATATCGAAAGAATTTGTTGAGAAAAATCAGATTTCGCAGGTTATTATTGCGGTTGAGAACAACGATCCCGAACGTTTGGAATATGTATCGGATTGGTTTCAAAATATTGGACTTGAACTGAAGATTATGCCGCCAGCACGAATTTTACTTAATTCAGGTGCTAAGCGTGAAATCAGGCCATTGAAGATTGAAGATTTATTGGGGCGCAAGCCGATCAAATTGGATCACCCCGAAATCGAAGAAGAGATGCATGGGAAAGTGATCCTGGTTACCGGTGCCGCTGGATCCATCGGTTCGGAACTAGCCCGTCAGATCGCCAGACGTCATTATAAAAAATTAATCTTGCTGGATCAAGCTGAATCAGCATTGTATGATATACAGCAGTCTATTAAGGCTATATTGCCCGAAGATATGCATTGTGTAGTCGGTGATGTGCGTAATTATGCATTCATGCAGAATATATTTGCACACTATAAACCCGATTTGGTATTTCATGCTGCGGCCTATAAGCACGTGCCTTTAATGGAGGCAAATCCCTACGAGTCAATTCAGACGAATGTTTTAGGAAGTAAAAATGTGGCCGATCTCTGTATGCAATATGGGGCTAAAAAGATGGTTATGGTGTCTACGGATAAGGCTGTTAACCCAACCAATGTGATGGGGGCGACCAAACGTATGGCCGAGATTTACGTGAGCAGCTGCAGCGGTAAATCCAATACCAGTTTTATCATTACACGTTTTGGAAATGTACTGGGTTCAAACGGTTCTGTCATTCCGCTTTTTGAGAAGCAAATGGCAGAGGGAGGGCCGCTGACGTTGACCCATCCTGAAATCACCCGTTTCTTTATGACGATTCCCGAAGCATGTCAATTGGTACAGGAGGCTGGTGTGATGGGAAAAGGAGGCGAGATTTTTGTGTTCGATATGGGTAAGTCTGTTAAAATAATTGATTTAGCAAAACGGATGATCAAGCTGAAAGGTTATCGTTACCCGGAAGATATCGATATCAAAATTGTTGGATTACGTCCTGGCGAGAAAATTTATGAAGAATTGTTGGCGAATAATGAGAATACCGTGAAGACTCATCATCCTAAAATCATGATCGCAAAAGTGAATCACGATGAATTGCTGCTTAAAGCAGAACGTATCAATGCGATCTGTCAGCAGATTTTGGATGCGGATACCCATTTGCCAGATTTTATGGAGCTTGTTGCCGGAATGAAGCAGATCGTTCCAGAATTTAAATCTCAAAATTCCGAATATGAAGTGTTGGATTCAATTGAAGAAAAGGAAGAGATCACATTGGCGAATGAGACACCTGTTGAGGTGCCCGTTTATTCTTTAATAAAGAATGTATTATAATCAGAAAAGTTTGTAGATCATTAACAATATAAAGAAATGAAAGGCCCTCTTTTAGAGGGCTTTTTTAATTATTATGTTTACTCACGAATTAAACTTGTCAATTAACAGAAATCCTCCTAATTTTAACGAACTATTTGGTGAATTCATCATTCGTAGACCAATGGTCTCAACAAGTCTATAGTCAATATATGAATAAAACAATTTTAATTACCGGAGGTGCGGGCTTTATAGGCTCACATGTTGTTCGTGAGTTTGTGTTAAAGTACCCCGAATATCAGATCGTTAATCTGGACGCTTTGACCTATGCGGGTAATCTGGAGAATTTGAAGGATATTGAGCATTTTTCTAATTATACCTTTGTTAAGGCAGATATTACGGACCTGCAGGCAGTATCAGCTATTTTTCAGGAATATCAGCCTGACGGTATTATCCATTTGGCCGCGGAGTCGCATGTCGATCGTTCAATTGTCGATCCAATGGCTTTCGTTATGACTAACGTGATTGGAACGGTCAATTTATTGAATGCGGCCAAGGCAATTTGGAAGGATAATTTTGAGGGAAAGCGATTTCACCATGTGTCAACGGATGAGGTGTTTGGCGCGCTCGGTGATACCGGATTTTTTACGGAAGAAACAAACTATGATCCCCATTCACCGTATTCGGCATCCAAAGCAAGTTCAGATCATTTTGTACGGGCTTACCATGATACCTACGGCCTGCCTATTGTGTTGACAAACTGTTCAAACAACTATGGACCGAATCATTTTCCGGAGAAATTGATTCCTTTGTGCATTCATAATATTTTAAATCATAAATCGCTACCTGTTTATGGTAATGGAAAATATACCCGCGATTGGTTATACGTGATCGACCATGCAAAAGCCATCGATCTCGTTTTTCATGAAGGGAAAAATGGCGATTCCTATAACGTGGGTGGATTCAATGAATGGCAAAATATAGATCTGATCAAAGAGCTATGTAAACAGATGGATAAGAAATTGGGACGTATCCAAGGCTCTTCGGAAGAGTTGATTACTTTTGTTAAGGACCGACCAGGACACGATTTGCGTTATGCGATTGATGCAACAAAGATCAATAAGGAATTGGGGTGGAAGCCCTCAGTAACCTTTGAAGAAGGTTTGTCACGGACCATAGACTGGTTTTTGGCTAATCAGGAATGGTTGGACCATGTGACATCTGGAAATTATAAAAAATATTACGACAATCAATACAAAGACGCATAAGAATGACGTATACGGAAACAAAACTAAAAGGCTGCTTTATACTTGAGCCCAACGTATTTGAAGATGAAAGAGGTTATTTTTTTGAATCATTTAATGAAACAAAATTGGCTTCCATATTGGGCTATAAACCCCATTTTGTACAAGATAACCAGTCAAAATCGCAATTTGGTGTGGTGCGTGGCTTGCATATGCAAGTTGGAGAGCATGCACAGGCAAAATTAGTTCGTGTGGTTGAAGGAAAAGTGCTGGATGTGGTTGTCGATGTTCGCCCAGGATCACTCACTTTTGGGCAATATGTTGCGGTAGAACTTTCGGCTGAAAATAAACAGCAAATGTACATTCCTCGAGGCTTTTTACATGGCTTTTCTGTATTGTCAGCGCATGCTGTTTTTTTCTATAAATGTGATAATAACTATCATAAAGAATCAGAAGATGGCGTAAATCCATTAGACCTGGAGCTGGCGATAGACTGGCAGATTCCTGGCGAACGAATGATTCTTTCACAAAAAGATCAAGAGGCACAGTCTTTTGAAGAATTAAGAATGAAATTAATTTAAGAGGATATGCGGATTGTTATAACAGGAGCTTCAGGACAACTCGGGTCAGAATTAAGGGATATCTTACAGGATAATACAGAAAAAGAGTGTTATTTCTTAGATCGGAAGCAATTTCCACTGGATCAAATTCAGATTATACAGGAAATTTTGGCGATATATCAACCCGATCTCATTATCCATGCAGGAGCATATACAGCGGTAGATACGGCGGAGGAGGATCAAGTGACTGCGAATTTGGTGAACCATTTGGCCTGTGAAGAAATTGCACAATATTGCCGTCTTCATGAAACGAAACTTATTGCAATTTCAACAGATTATGTTTTTGATGGTACATCCGATGTGGCGTTAACAGAAAAGGCTGCAACGGCACCTATTAATGTATACGGACAAACGAAGCTCGCCGGAGAACAGGCGATTCAGAAATGGTGTCCTGAAGCAATCATCATCCGTACTTCCTGGGTATATTCCTCTTACGGCAAAAACTTTGTAAAAACCATGTGCCGTTTAATGACTGAGCGCGATGAGGTCAATGTAATCAACGATCAAATTGGGAGTCCTACCTATGCCAAAGATCTTGCTGCTGCAATATTAGAAATTGTAGACTCTTCCATTTGGAAGGGGGGGATTTATAACTATAGCAATGAAGGCGAAACTTCTTGGTATGACTTCGCTGTAGCAATACGCAATTTCCGTTCGTTCGACTGTCAGGTAACACCGATTCCTACAAGTGCATATCCTACACCTGCACGAAGGCCAAAGTATTCTTTGCTCGATAAATCAAAGATAAGGGATACTTTTGGGGTTGAAGTACCCGAGTGGCAAACAAGTTTGGCTAACATGTTGGCCGAAGAGTTTAAAAATTAAGAGAGAGTTCTGAAATCTATATTAAGAGTGCTATGAAAGGAATTATTTTGGCTGGAGGCTCAGGAACACGATTGCACCCACTTACATTGGCTGTAAGCAAGCAGCTGATGCCTGTGTATGATAAGCCCATGATCTATTACCCCTTGTCAACATTGATGCTTGCTGGGATACGTGAGATTTTGATTATATCGACGCCGCAAGATCTTCCTAATTTTAAGAAATTACTAGGCGATGGTACATCACTAGGCTGTCGATTTGAGTATAAAGAGCAGCCTAGTCCGGATGGATTGGCGCAAGCGTTCTTATTGGGTGAGGAGTTTATTGGAAATGACAAGGTTGCTCTTATCTTAGGGGATAATATTTTCTATGGATCGGGGCTGTCAAAGCTTTTACAATCCTGCGCTGACCCAGACGGTGGGGTCGTTTTTGCATATCCTGTACAGGATCCGGAACGCTATGGTGTAGTTGAATTTGACGATTCAAAGCATGTTGTTTCAATTGAGGAAAAACCAAAAGTACCTAAATCCAACTATGCGGTGCCCGGTGTTTATTTTTATGATAATGATGTCGTCGCTATTGCTAAAAGTATAAAACCCTCTTCACGAGGAGAACTGGAAATTACGGATATCAATAAAGAATATTTGCGTCAGGGTAAATTGAAAGTGGGTGTTTTCGATAGAGGAACGGCCTGGTTAGATACAGGAACTGTTCAATCCTTGATGCAGGCTGCGCAATTTGTACAAGTGATAGAAGAACGGCAAGGGATGAAAATAGGTGCCATAGAAGAAGTAGCTTATCGCATGGGGTATATTGACCGGCAACAGTTATTGGATGTTGCGTCTCCACTCAGAAAATCCGGATATGGGGAATATTTAATACAATTAGTTAAATAGTTGTATTAAATTTGCAATTTTTATGGTCAATCTGGATAGTATAGTTCTTATTCAGGACTATGCCACAATTCATTATTATAATAAAAATGATAACTGCTTCAATAGTATTATTTAAACAAACATATGCTGAGATCGAATCTCTATTAAATGGATTAAACCAGTCGGGTATCAATAACCTTTTTATTGTTGATAATTCTCCCTTTAATACGATAGAAAAAGAAATTATAGGTAACCATCCGAATATTCAATATATTCATCAAGCCCATAATCCAGGTTTTGGTGCCGCGCATAATATAGCATTTAAAAAGGCTATGTCTATAGGGAGTCAATATCATTTTGTTGTTAACCCCGATGTGCTTTTGAAGGATAATGTCGTCTTTTCGCTGGTTGATTTTTTGAAAAATAATCCTGAAGTTGGGATGGTTATGCCTCAAATACTGAATACTGATGGAACGATTCAGTATTTGCCAAAATTTTTACCTAGTCCTATTTCCTTTTACAAAAGGATATTATACCGTAAATTTAAATTATTCAGTTCTTTTGTTGCAAAATATGAGCTTAGAAATGTTGCGCCAGACTTAACATATGATACCCCTGTTATTTCTGGGTGTTTTACTTTGTTTCGTGTTTCAGCACTGCAAGAAATAGGGCTTTATGACGATCGCTTTTTTATGTATCTGGAGGATTGGGATATCTCCAGAAGGATGAACGCAAAATATAGAACTGTTTATTACCCTAAGGCGGCTATTGTGCATGGGTATGCAGCTGGATCAAGTAAAAGTTATGGTCTATTTAAAGTGCATGTTCGCTCTATCCGTGCATATTTTGGAAAATGGGGCTGGTTTTTTGATAGTGAAAGGGCTCGCCTAAATGAACGGACAAGGAAACAATTCAAGTAGCATAAATCAGCTGTTTTTTGATATTTGAATATAGAATGTACTTCCAAATCCAATAGTACTTTCGACGGAAATTGTGCAGTTGATTCGCTTAGCAAACTCATGACACAATAGTAGTCCTATTCCAGCCCCTTTCTCATGGAAAGTGCCTTCAAAACTCTTTTGAAATCCCTTGTCCTGAAGTGCTGCGATAGTTTTTGCATCCATGCCCAAGCCCTCATCCCGAATAGAAATAATAATGTTTTCGGAATTCTCCTGCTGGGTAACCACAACGGATTTTCCGCTGAGACTAAATTTGATGGCGTTATTGAAAATATTGCGGATGATAAATTCAAAGCGTTTTAAATCTGTCTTGATGGCCAGTTCGGAAGGCATATTAATTACTATATTCAATTTCTTAAGGTGAATTCTGTCCGCAAACAATTGCTGACATTCTTCTACCACCTGTAACGGATATACCGTTTGGATTTCGAGTTTATCATCGGCCATCTGTTGCGAGGACCAGATCAAAAGATCATCTAACATCTTTGAAGCAACTTCTACTTGATAACCAATGTTGAGTAACATTTCTTTGATTTCATTGGCTGGCAGATCTACAATTTTTGCGACAGAAAGCAAGGTCTGGAAAGTCGCAATAGGACTGCGAAGATCGTGTGACACAACGGAAAATATACTGGATCGAAATCGATCTGCCTGGATGAGCTCTTCATGTTGATGCCTGATCTCGGCGGCCTGCAGATCGACTTTCCGTTTCTCTTCACGTAATAATCTATTCTTTCTGATCAGTAACAGTACCATAACGGCGATAATTAAAAGGACAAAAAAGGTGGCTAGCCAAATCAGTTTTATCCAATGGGCTTCTCGTTCTATATTCGCGTTTTTTAATAACAGATTTTTATTCTCAAGCTCCTTCTTTTCACTTTCATACTTCTCTCGGAGTTCTTCCCGAACCCGTACGCGTAGAACTTCAGCGTCTTCATGAAACTTGCGGTCCGAACTATCCTGATCGCTCAGTATTAACTGTGCATCCTGCTCTTTGATCGCTTTCGCTATTTTATCGAAATCTCCCTGAAGGTCCTCTGTTAAATTGGTGAAACCACTTTTGGCAATGATGCTCTTGATGAGGGTGACTTCTTGTTCGGCCAGATCAAACCGCTTTTCTTTGACGTAGATATTCGCCCGGTTGATTCGGGCATAACTTTCCCCAACAGGATCTTTTTTCTTGCTGGTGATATCGATTGCAAGATCTGTATAATACGTGCTCCATTCGAGCTTATCTGCCTTGAGATAGAGATAGCTTAATAAAATGTACGTATTGTAAAGATCGACTTCGGGGGCATTGGCTTTACAGAATTCCACGGTTTTTACCAAATAATCGATGGCATGCGCTACATCCTTCTTGTTCTCTCCATTCAAAGCGTTTTGGGCATATATATTGCCAATATTAGTCGATATGTTTGCTCGATTCCTTGTGTCGCGCAATTCCTTTGCTAGATCTAGTGCACGTTGGTAATATTTTAAGGCCTGATCGGGATCGTAACTCTTATTGAAAACATTTCCGATATTCAGAAAGGAGAGCATCATCCCTTTCTTGTCGTTCCGTTCTTCTCGTTTCTTGAGGACCTTGAAATGAGTCTTCACACTCTCATCGAAGTTATTTAGCTTCAGATAAATGACCCCTTGTAGATTTAATAAATCAATTTGCAAAGGTTCGAATTTTTTTTCACTGATGAGACTCAAGCCTTTGGAAACGATCTCCTGTGCTTCTTGGGGATTACTGCGGTAAATTTCTGAGGCGGTTTTATAATACGCCAATATTCGTGTAGAATCGCTGCTTGCCTCTGCTAGCTGCTTGTCTAACCTGTCCCATCCGCTATTTTGGCCATGTGCAGGATGAGTGAATAACAATATAAAAAAAAATAATAATATGGTTAAATGATGCATGGGTAGTTTTGTTTTCAATAAGCGTGGTAAAAATAAAAAAAAATGTTAACTAGGTGAACTTAATGAAGGTGAAGTAAATCTAGAAAAACAGGGAAGATAATTGAGTATATTTGCACTCAAATGTCTGAGTCCAAAAGAATCTATCAAATCGATCTGTTTCGCTTTATCGCAGCATCTGCCGTCGTATTATATCATTATTTGTATCGGGGCTATGCTGCAGGAAATATGTCCCTGTTACGTTTTGATGGAATTGGTGAATATGTTAAGTATGGTTATTTAGGCGTTGATCTATTTTTTATTATTAGTGGTTTTGTGATCGCATTTTCCATCAAACATCTTTCACTGCGTAAGTTCTGCTACTCCCGCTTCAAGCGTTTATACCTGATGTACTGGATTTGTTTGCTGTTGACTTTTATCGTTTCTTATTTTTGGGGCGCACCACGTTACCACGTTACATTTACACAACTTTTGGCCAATCTGACAATGGTGCAAAAATTATTGGGGCAGGGAGATATCGATGGTGCTTATTGGTCGCTCTATGTGGAGCTGAAGTTTTACCTGATCATAGCCTTGTTCTTGATTCTGAATCGATTTAAAAAAATAAGCTTGGATTACTTGGTTTATTTTTGGCTGCTGTTGTCGAGCCTACGTTTTCTTGTTGGGCCTTCGGAAATTTATGACGCAATCCATGAGTTCTTTTTACTCGATTGGAGTGCATACTTTATTGCTGGAATTATATTTTGTCAGATCTTTTTGCATGGAGCAAAAGTTCAGCATTTTGTGGCCTTACCTTGGTGTTTGTACATTTCCATTGACGGAGCGATAGGTCGAATTCATTGGCTGGAACGAACCTTCCACAGTGACTTTTCAGCTTATATTATTGGTGCGACCATCGTTGTGTTTTACCTGCTCATGTTACTGGTTTCCTGTAAAAAACTGCAGGCGATCAATTCGTCCGGATTCGTTAAAATCGGCATGTTAACCTATCCGCTGTATTTAATCCATCAACACATCGGCTTTATTATGTTTAATCACCTGTATCTGTATCTGAATAAATATCTGCTCCTTTCAGGTGTTATCATTCTTATGCTCGCCCTGGCTTATCTCCTGAGCGATCGGATTGAACCGCGGATCATGAAGTTGTTTAAATCATAAACAAAAGGTCCGAAGGTAATTATACCCCGAACCTTTCTGTTTTTCATAGGAGATGTTTTTTGCTTTGCCGGGTTGTTTTTAGCAAGTCAGCTAAATTCCAAAGTTGGATATTGTTTTGTCCACTTATTAGAAAACAAGATTTCCTTGATAGATAAGCGATTTTACCGGAGATATTCTAGAAATAGCCTCTGCTGAGCAACTTGCGTCAAGGAATGCAATATCTGCACTGTCTCCGACTTTTGGCCATTGCATATTGCCTTTGTCATCCAATGGAGTAGGGCCTGCGGTGGCAAGTTTGAGCATACGGGATAACGCATATTCAGTAGCCTGGCCGTATACCTGAGCTGCAAGATTGGCTTTTTGTAGCACGCTGCCTGTTCCGAAAGTATTCCAATGATCTACAATACTGTCATTTCCCGTCATGACTTTAACATTATTTTCCATGAGCGTCGGAATAGGCATAATCAGGCCTCCAAATGGGATCGTAGAAACGATGCCGATTTGTGCCGCACCCAATTTCTCGGCCATTTCTTGTTGTTTGGCTTTTTCCAGCCGACCAAGCACAAAACAATGGCTAATGTAGGTCTTGCCTTTGAGAACAGGGTTCTCGTTTACTTTATTGATTAAATATTCTACAGTTTTCAAACCGGATTCACCCGATTCATGTAAGTGAATGTCAATTCCTTTGTTGTTATCCAATGCCAGTTGAACCGTAAAATCCATTGTCTTTTCAATAGCACCATCGATGGAAAAAGGATCGACCCCACCGATAAAATCTATATTGGTTTTAGCCGCTTCCTTGAGATAGGGAACTGAGTCAGTATAGTAGACACCATGTTGCGGAAAAGCAACCAATTCAGCTCCGAAGCCACTTTTCTTGTTTTCTAATGCGACTTGAAGATGGTGTAAGGAGTCTAGTTTGGACGTCGGTTCAATATTGACATGACTACGTGCAAAAGCCGTTCCCTTGGATTGTAACAGTTCAATTAGTTTTTCTGCTTTATGGGTAGAGTTTTTGAGCAGTTCGGGCAAAATTTTCTGTTCAAGTGCAATCATACCCTTCACACCTCCGGGGCCACGTCTTACGGCCTGCCATTTGTCTCCATAGTAGGTTTTGTCTAAATGGATGTGCATATCCCGGAAAGAGGGAAGCATCAAAAGCCCTTTTGCATCGATTGCATCAGCACTGTTGCTGTTGGCACTGATATTTTTGATTTTCCCGTTTGCTATCTGAATGGAAAAAAGACCGGTCTTTGTTGCGGTTACATTTCCATCACCATCGTACTCAAATCCGGTTTCCAACAACACGTTTTTCAACGTATAACTTTTTTTACCTTGGTAGCCGCTCAAAAGTCCTTGATGAACCGCATGATGTTGATTTTCTGCAAATAGCATTCCCGGGATAAATGTTGCACCCGCAAGAGCCAGAGCAGAGTTTCTGATAAATTCCTTGCGGGAAAGGGCCGTTGATTTCATTTGATTTCCTATTATGTTATTTTGTGACCGGAATAATAAGCATACCAGTCTTTTACAAAGTTACATAGCGGGTATACAATTATTGCTGGGAGATTTCTGCCATTCTTTGTGTGATTTATCTTTTTTTCAAGTTGCTTTCAAGGGACTTGGAGTTATTCCCACATGAATGTTTTCTCTAAAGTCACTTGGACTTGCCCCCGTTTGCTGTTTAAAAAAGTTTGAAAAATAAGCTTGATCTGCAAAACCCAACTCAAAGGCAATTTCTTTGATGGATCGCTCGGTGCTTTGCAAAAGACGTTTGGCTTCAATGCTGATCCGTTGGTGAATAAGTTGTGTGGCTGATATTTTCAGATGTTTTTTGCACAGTATATTCAGGTAATTGGGCGAAATATGGAGCTTTTCGGCATAGAAGGCGACCAGCTTTTGCTCCCTAAAAAATTCGTCAATGAGCATATTGAACTTGGCAAGTCGTGGAACAGACTGATAGACTTTGAATTCGGTGAAGGCAGACTCGGCCTCTCGACTTACAATCGCTGCAATGACTCCCGCTCGGGCAGTTATCAATGGAATAAGTGAATTTTCTCTTTTTAACTCCTGCTTGACAGACTCAAATTCATAATGCAATTGTGCAAAAGCATCTGCGGTCAGATCAATGACGGGATGGTTTTGGTAATTGGTGAATGAAAAGCGAAAGAAAGGGGCGAAGTGCTCAAAAAAAGATCGTTCAATCATGAGTTGATAGCCGATAGTACCCGCATAGACATGCCATTTGTGCATTTGCCCCGGAAAGAGCACATGAACCTGATGGTCTTTGATGATATGGTCAATCGAATCGATCGTATGGACGCCGGATGCTTTATCGAACAGATTTATGATAAAGAAGTCATGTTTATGCGGTTTGTCGATGAGCCGCTCGCCATGCAGTTCATTAAATAGGAGTTCGTCGCGCCCTGCAGTCTGTTCCTTGCGGAAACCATCCAGACTGATCACTGGTGCCCAAATTTTTGAATTTCGTTTATCCATAGTAGATCATATCGAATCTAAAATACAAAATACCGCGGAGTAATCGGTCATAGCGAGCTGAGTTTGCGCATGTTTCTATCTTCGTAGCATATTGGCGTTTTTCTTGTCCTGGCGGGCGGCAGGAGTTGTGGGGCTATGGACGACAGTATACGCGATACACCTTAGTTAAAATCTGGAGAATATCGGCTAAAATAAACCTATGTATAATGATGTAGAGTCATTAATTTTATAAATGTCAAATAGACAGCAATACAGAAAGTGTTCTTCCACTTTGAAGCTTATTAATAGGCATTGCTTCTCTTTTTGTTCGTCATCTGTTGAAGACAATCAAGGAAAAGGATACGGTAAGCTTTCAGCTGGCTAGAAGGTGATCTTTAAACAATAAATCATTAGCGAATAAAAGATAGCGATATGAAAAGATATACGATATATTTTGCAGCAATTCTTACGATTTTTATCAAAACGACAGCTGTAGCTGTGGCACAGGGTGGGGATCAGATCCTGGATGGTATTGGAGAGACAGGCATGGTGGCCCGTTACGTCTTTGATGGGGATTTTAAGGATTGGTCGCGCAATGGACTACATGGTAAATTCCAGGGCACAAAAGCTTCATTTGTATCAGATACGCAATTTACAAAGGTGCTTTCTCTCGCTGGAGGAAAGGACGATTTTGTCGTACTTCCAGCGCAAGTACTCGCGGATCTCGAGTCGATTAGTATAACAGGCTGGATGTACTTACGTGCAGCGCAGTCTGGCCAGTATTTATTCGATTTTGGACAAGATATCACCAGGCATTTTGCAGGGACACCAACAGGTACAGCGCTACAAAATGGCTATATGGGGATAATCGCCCAAAAGAAGGCCGAAGTAAAAAATGCGGTCTCTTCGGCAGTGCCTTTAAACAAATGGGTGCACTTGGCCATTGTAGTTGATATTGCTACAGGGGCTATGCAAACATATTTAGATGGTATGCCCGCTGGAGAAGTTAAAGACATCCCACAAGAGTTGACCGAGGTTTTTGGACCGACAGGTAGTAAGAGGACACTATACATCGGAAAATCCCTGTTGGGTGGAAATGTAAGTTTAAATGCACTGTTGCATGATTTTCGCATTTATCGTGTGCCACTGAATCGAAACCAGATCGGCATGGTGTACAGAAATGCGCTGAAAGGTGTGCGTGAAGATGTTGCTTCTAAAGGTAAGGCTGAGGATGACCTACCGCGATTTCCAATGAATAAAGCGGAGCTTTATAATGCGTTTTTAACCGGAGTTGCAGATGTCACCGTAGAAACAGCGGTAGGCGAGCTGCCACGATTGCCGAGTTATGTCGTCGGTACATATAAAGACGGTATGGTGGGACCAAAAGTGCGTGTGTTGTGGCCTGCACCAACCGACAATATTGCCGTCGCGCAGCAAACAGCTTACACCGTCACGGGGCGCGTTCCCGGGACTGATCTGAAACCCAAAGCCATCATTACAGTCAAAGGGAAGGTAAAGTCCAAGATGCCTAGCTTAAAATTGGACGCATTTCACTTGGATCAGGTTTCCCTTAATACGGATGTCAAGCAGCATCAAACAAAGTTTATCGAAAATCGCAATAAATTCATTGATACATTGGCAAAATCGGATCCCAATTCATTCCTCTATATGTTTCGTCACGCATTTGGGCAAAAGCAACCGACCGGTGCGCAGCCCTTGGAAGTATGGGACAGTCAGGATATCAAACTGCGTGGCCACGCTACAGGACATTACCTGACTGCAATTGCACAAGCTTATGCGAGTACAGGGTACGATAAGGTGCTCCAGTCAAAATTTTTGGGCAAGATGGACACCATGGTCAACGTGCTTTATGCCTTGTCAAAGTTGTCGGGTACACCGAGACAAGCGGGACAGGCTTCTATTGCGGATCCTGCTGCGGTGCCTTATGGTCCCGGTAAATCAGCTTATGATTCTGACCTGAGTGACGAAGGAATCCGTACAGATTATTGGAACTGGGGACTTGGCTTTATCAGTGCCTATCCCCCGGATCAGTTTATTATGCTTGAACATGGCGCAAAATATGGCGGGCAGAAGAATCAGGTTTGGGCACCTTATTATACCCTGCATAAAATCCTGGCCGGCCTGATGGATGTTTATGAGGTAAGTGGAAATAAAAAAGCATTGGAGATCGCACAGGGAATGGGCACTTGGGTGTATACACGCTTAAATAAAGTCCCGACAGAGATATTAATCAAAATGTGGAATACGTATATCGCAGGTGAATTTGGCGGAATGAATGAAGTGATGGCAAGGTTATATCGTATAACGGGTGAAGAGAATTACTTAAAAACCGCCCGCTTATTTGACAATATTGATATGTTCTACGGCAATGCCGCGCACACACATGGACTGGCCAAAAATGTAGATACTTTTAGGGGATTACATGCCAATCAGCATATTCCTCAAATTGTGGGCAGTATGGAGTTATACCGGGTGTCCAATGAGCCCCAATATTATAAAATTGCGGACAACTTTTGGTATAAGGCCACCAACGATTATATGTATAGTATCGGTGGTGTGGCTGGTGCCAGAAATCCCGCCAATGCCGAATGTTTTATTAGCCAGCCGGCGACATTATATGAAAATGGATTTTCTGCAGGTGGGCAGAACGAAACCTGTGCAACCTACAACATGCTGAAATTGACAAGCGACTTGTTTATGTTCGATCAGCGCGCAGAGTTGATGGATTATTATGAACGTGGATTATACAATCATATCTTAGCTTCTGTTGCAGAAAATAGTCCAGCAAATACATATCATGTGCCTTTACGCGCGGGATCTATTAAGCAGTTTGGAAATGCCGATATGAAAGGCTTTACCTGCTGTAATGGTACGGCTATTGAGAGCAGTACTAAATTGCAGAATACAATCTATTTTAAAAGTAAGGATGACCAGGCACTGTATGTCAATCTGTATATTCCTTCTACCTTACACTGGACGGAACGCGGAATCAGCGTCGAGCAACAAACCAGTTTTCCGAAAGCGGATCAAACAGCGCTGACTATACGGGGGAATGGCAAATTTGAACTTCATGTGCGGGTGCCAAGCTGGGCAACAAAGGGATTTTTTGTTGCAATAAATGGAGTCGATCAAAAAATTAAGGCTGAGCCGGGAACTTACCTGACCTTAAACCGCACCTGGAAAGATGGGGATGTGATCAACCTTAAAATGCCGTTTCAGTTTCATCTGGACCCGGTTATGGATCAGCCCAATATTGCAAGTCTGTTTTATGGACCAATCTTATTGGCAGCCCAGGAACCTGCCGCAAGAAAAGATTGGCGTAAAGTAACTTTGGATGCAAAGGATATTGCTAAGTCGATTAAAGGAAATCCAGAAACATTGGAATTTTACATTGATGATGTGCTTTATAAACCATTTTATGATACCTACGGACGTCATTCGGTTTACCTGGATGTCAGCTTAAAATAGGAGGCTAGCAGTGTATTCCTAAATCTTTCCCAAATTCAAGGTACCTTTGTCATAAACAATTGTGTATGTAACTTGTCATTTAGCATGGACAGATTACTATTGTTTACACGGGTTTTCCTCTAAATAGAATTAAGAAGATGAAAATATTGGTTATTGAAGACGAAGCGGATTTAAGGGAAATTGTGAAGGCATCTTTACTTAAGGAAGAATATACGGTAGAAACTGCCGCTGATTACGAATCAGCCCTTAAGAAAGTCGCTGTTTATGATTACGATTGTATCCTGCTTGACATCATGCTGCCTGGAGGCAATGGTTTGCAGATTCTCGATCAGCTCAAAAATGAGGGTAAGTCCGATAATGTGATCATTATCTCCGCAAAGGATTCTTTGGACGATAAGCTAAAGGGACTCGAACTTGGAGCCGATGACTATTTGACAAAACCCTTTCATATTGCTGAGCTGAATGCACGGATTAAAGCCGTGTTACGAAGAAAACAACGGGAAGGTAAGAATACATTGGAAATGGGAAACATCGTGCTGGATCTCAATGAACGCTGCTTATTTATTGCACAGGAGCCTGTGCCGTTAAATCGGAAAGAGTTCGATATGCTCAACTACTTCTTATTGAACAAAAATAGACTGGTCAGCAAAAGTGCGCTGGCAGAACATGTCTGGGGCGATAATACGGACCAGGCGGATAATCTTGATTTCATCTATTCACAGATAAAAAACTTGCGCAAAAAATTCTTGGCTAGTCATGCTGATGTGGATTTTGAAGCGGTATATGGAATCGGTTATAAACTTGTCGAAAAATGAGATTAGCCAACCAAACACTAAAGTATCTTTCTATCTCCGTGTTGGTGGTCATCGCTCTCTGGTCAACAGTGTTCTATCTATTTATGCTGGAGGTGATCCACGATAATATCGACGAAGAACTCGAAAACCAAAAGCGGCTCATTATCCAGGAACTTTCCAGCAATCCCACCGTAGCTCCAGATTTAGAGTTTGGGATAAATAATTATAAGGTACGCCAGATTTCCGAAGAACAAGCCCTTAAGATGCAAAACGTTTATAAGGACACCATGTTGTATATGCAGGACGATGATGATCCGGAGCCGGAACTGGAACCAGTCCGAATGTTGACGACAGCATTTGAACATCAAGGACATTATTATGAACTTTCGATCATCAATTCTATGATTGAAGAGAGCGATCTAATCAAAAATCTCTTTTATTCTGTTGTTATTTTATTTGTTTTGTTGGTCATCAGTATCGTATCCATCAATAAAGTCGTAATAGAACGTTTATGGGGACCATTATATACGTTCTTGGATCAGTTGACACGGTTTCGTTTAGGCAAAACCAAGGAGAAGCCCACGATGGATACGCAGATCCAGGAATTTAAAGACCTACAGCTTGCTGTGGCGACCTTAATTCGCCATAACGAGGAAAGCTATGAACAGCAAAAACAGTTTATTGGCAATGCTTCGCATGAATTACAGACACCGTTGGCCATTATGATCAACAAATTGGAAATCATGGCGGAAACAGAGGGGTTGAACCAGAAACAGTCTGAGACTGTCGCAGCAGTATTAGCAACTGCCGAGCGGCTTGTGCGCCTCAATAAATCCTTGTTGCTGTTGAGTAAAATTGAGAATAAACAATTTTTGCACAATGAGGATCTTTCGTTCAATACGCTTGTACTAAATATTGTGGCGGAGTTTGAGGCTATTGCTGAATTTAAACAGGTAAAAATCAATGTTGTACAAGAAGATCAGCTGACTGTACAAATGGGTGGTGCTTTGGCAAATATAGTGGTGTCAAATCTCCTACGAAATGCTTTGTTCCACAATAGATTAGGCGGGGAGGTGAATATCCATATAACGAACAAAAGGCTTACCGTGTCCAATACGAGTACACATGCAGCGTTGGATGCTAACCTGGTATTCTCCCGTTTTTATAAATCAGATGCAGCATCCAAAGGTACTGGCTTGGGGCTGGCCATTGTGCAGGCCATCTGTCACCTCTATGGTTTTGCAATCGTCTACCATTATGAAAACAATCAGCATAGCTTTCAGCTCAATATTATCCCTTAGAAAATATTCCGGGAGCAGGCATGTGTTCCCAAATCTTTACAGATTCGCTTTTTTACTTTGTAGTACACTAAAAAATAGAATCATGAACTGTAAATTAATCTGGAGTGCTTTCGTACTTGCACTGACAACAGCAGGATCTATTGCTCAGGATATACCACAAAGTCAAGTTCCCGCTGTCGTGGTGAATAGTTTCCAGCAGAAATTTCCAAAGGCCAAAAAAGTAGATTGGGAATTGAAGGGGAATGTTTATGAAGCTGAGTTTGAAACGGGCTTATTTGGCATTGACCAGGAAGCTTGGTTTCAACATAACGGAAAACTTTTGCGCTATAAGACTGACATCAACAAAAGAGAACTACCGAAGAGTGTGCTGGACCGGGTGAAAAGAGATTTTCCGGGATATCGCATTGAAGACGCAAAAAAGATTACCGCCGAGCAGAAAGTAAGTTATGCGTTTGAAGTGAAAAGTCGAAAAGAGGAGTGGAAGCTAGTACTCGATCCACAGGGAAATGTTCTCCAAAAAGTGAGGGATTAAGCTGAAATTTTTGTATAAAAAATAAAAATCTTATGGTTTCATTCCTGTTGGAATCTGTGAAATCATAAGGTTTTTTCTGATGAACAAACACTTTTAAGAAAAACCACCCTTTTCAGGATAGTCCCGAATTTAAGGTGATTTTTCTATATTAAAATAGGCTTTTCCTATGTCGGAGCTAGTCTTCTCCTTCTTCTGCGTGGAGTTCAAAAGATAACTTTATGAGGTCTTGACCAGCAAACTTAGTGGCATAATCCGATAGGTTCCAGTCAGTACGGGTAACTTTTGCCTTTGTGCTGGCATCGTTAAATTTGCGAAGTACAAAGAATACATTTTTCTCACCTTCATTATCTTTTCCTGCTGTAAAATAAGTGATAATCCCTGTCGTCTCCGTTGCTCCGTTGACTGCAGAGCCATCACCATAGGTCGTTTCTTTCGTTTGAAAGATCGCACCATTTCCTGTACTGCTATTCGGATTTAAAACGAAAGAACCACCCGTAAGGAATGCTTTGTAATAATCTGCTGTTGCTTTATTGCTGATGTATTGGCCCTGGATTTCTTTTGAAGAAGCATCAAATTGTTTGAATTCAATTTTATAGATACCTGACGGATTGAGGTGGGCATGTCCTCCGGCCAATGCTGTTCCCTTGTCGTCAAAGCTGATCGTAATTGGTTCTACCTTTTCTTTGTCGGCAAGATCATGGAAATGGTCTCCATGTGCTTCGCCGGCTACTTCCGTAAATACGAGCTTATAAGCAACTTTGGCCTCTGAACCCTGTATGGTTAATGGAGATTCTACAGCGGTTGTATTTCCGGCTTTGTCGGTTACCGTAAAATGAAAATGATATGCCCCGGCGGGAGCATCAGCAGGGACATCGATGTGTTCGTGAAATGTCGCATTTTTCACGCCAATGTATTTCCCATCCGTATAGGCTTTTGTAAACTTATACTGACCGCCACCTTCTTGATGAACCTCAATTTCGATTTTAGCAATCAGTGCTTCGGCAACAATATCACCTTCAAGATGAAGATCTGATCCCGCTTGGACGGTTTTGTTATTGCCACTGCCGATTTCAAGTGTGCCTATCTGGGGCTTTGCAAGTGCTGGAATTTCCTCGTTATCTTTCTTACAGGACGATAGGAAGCCCAAAAGAATTGTACTTAACAGGAAGAAGAAGCGAATGTTTCTAGTTTTCATGTAAAATGGATTTAATTAAATTGAGTTGATAAATATGTATGTGAGTTGACAAATATGTATGGTATTACTCGAGTATACGGATGCTGATTCCCTTCTGGCTGCTCCATCCCGCCAGGTCGGTCACCTGAATCATAAAATGATAATTACCCGCATCGATATCTGCTGGTACATCGATTTTTAATTCGGCATCATATTGCTGTGGCTGCCCCATAATATTGACTGTCTTGACCAAAGTGAAGGGCTTGATGGGCGTTTTGATCGCCTCAACCGTGCATTCGCCGATTTCAGTGCTATGCGAATGATGATCAAAATTATGGTGTACGTCAATGCTATAGCTCCCGAGCGCGACGTTATCAGATAGCTTACTGCGGAAAGTAAAGCTTGTGCCTCGTTTAATTGTGCTGCATTGTTTTGGGAATGCCGTTTCCGAATCGATGGCGATGGTCGGTTTTTCGGTATCAATGCTTTCCTTATCTTTTTTACAGGCAACAGCTATGGCAAGTAACACTGTAATAAGTGTGTATTTTTGAAGTGTTTTCATATATAAATTTTATTCGTTCTTGTATGTGTTAAGCGCTATTTATATGGTCGCTTTGCTCGATTATTCATTCGCTTCGCTGTTGTACTCGGTTTGCTGTGCTCATCGCATACTGCTCAACGGGTGTTTATTGGAAGCAAAGGCTTATTTAAAGCTGTGATCTTTAATTGAATCTTATTTTATTCTTCATTCGTTGTAATTCATGTTATGATCGGGAGAGTTTTCCAAAAGGAACTCCAATGGATAGCATAAAATTCCTTCCCTGTTCAGGCATTGATATCAGCCGATAAAAGCTGGTATGATCCATATAGTTCTTATCAAAGAGATTTTGTACCTGCAAGCGTAATTGGAGGACAGATCCCGAAAACCGAAGTTGTGTTCCTGCTCGGAAGTTGAAGACCTGATAAGCTGCTGTGGACTCTTCTGGTGGAACAACATGATTTTGCGCTGCCGTCCATTTGCAATCGACGGAAAGATAGGTCTCTTTAAAATGTGTGCTATTTTTTGCTGTCCAGCTAATGTCTATCAAAGCTGAAGGTGCTGGAGAGAATGGAAGTGTATATCCTTTCTTTGCACCCGATAGTTGTTCCGATCGAACATATTCACCCAATAATTCTACTTTCCATTGTTTCAGAGGCTGATAGCTGAGCTTCAATTCTGCTCCATAACGACGAACACGGCTTTCCATATATTCAAAGATTTGATTTCCGGCACCATAATATTGATCGTAGCTTGACGTGGGATTGAGATAGATATAATTGGAAAAGTAATTAAAGAATGGCGTAAAGGCAACAAAGACGTTTCTGGGACTCCAGGTTAAGGATAAATCCAGCTGGTAGGACTGCTCGGGCGATAATGATCCGTTGCCTTTTTCATAACTGAAGTAATGATAGTTGACTCCATTGGCGGCAAGTTCCTGTGCGATGGGGGCTCTGAAACTTTTTCCTATATTAATTTTTGTTTCCAGATCTCCGAATTGATGTGCCGCTCCTATAGACCAAACCAGGCTATTGAAACGGCGACTTAGCGCTGTAGCCCGGACTATTCTGCCCGACTGATTATCTTCCAGCTGTGATTCGAACCAATCCTGATAGGGTAACGTCTTAATATGGCTGTAATCGTAACGCAATGCCCCATATAGCATGGTTTCGTCCGCGAGCCTGTATTGATCGTAAACGAATAGGCCCATTGCCTTTTGGCTAAAAGTGGGGATGAGAAAGCTCCAACCATCAATCCGGTTATCCTGATACTCTCCATTTGCACCAATGGTAAGTTGATGGGTGGCCAACTCAAATTGGTCTTTTACAGTGATACTATAGACCTGTTTGTCATATAACCTTTCCAAATTGATTGGGATAGTCATATCTTTTGGATAAACAGGTGGCATATAACCATGCGCGGTGTAATTGTTATATTCTTGCCGGTAATTTTTCTGATAGCCAAGGTCTATCCAAAGCTTATGCTTATTCAGATCGATAAAGTTGCGGTTAATAAGCTTCAGGTGATTGACCCTCTGGCTCGGAAAACCAATGTCACGACTGGATTTGTCATAAAGCGCTGTATCTACGCCCCTTGGTTCCAAGCCGTGCGCATTGGCAAAAAAGCCAAACTTTGTATGATAATTACTCAGGTAGAAAATTGAAGAAAAACGTTCCGATGAATATCCACCGCGTAGTTGAAAATGTGTCTCTCGTCCCGCAGTGTTGCGAACATGCCGATCTTTCAGACGTACCGCATAATTGTAGACATAGACTGTATCTGTGGGGACACGGTAATCGCCATATTCCAGATGCGTGAATCCGCCTCCAAATACCCAATTCCCTTTTCGGCCCTGTGCTTGTAGCGATCCGCCAAAAGTAGCGTTGTTTGACTTTGTCAATAGGTTAAACTGCCCTTTAAAACCTGTCTCCTGTAGTTCCGCTGGCGGTGATAGCCGAATGACACCGCCAATGGCATCTGAGCCATACAGAAATGAACTGGCTCCCTTTAATACCTCGGCACTCCCCACACTGTATTGATCGATTTCTAATCCATGATCCAACCCCCATTGTTGGCCTTCATGTTTAATGCCATTTTCTACCGTGGCCACACGATTAAATCCGAGTCCTCTAATCTGCGGTTTAGATTGATTCGCACCTATACCTATGGCACTGACACCAGGCAGTCGGCTTAATGTCTGCATTAAACTTCCCGCTTGGTATTTTTGTATAGAGTCGGCAGTCAATAAGTGGATCGATAATGCGCCTTCTGCTGCCCGGTGATAACGTCGCCCGCCAACTTTTACTTCTTCAAGCTCGATACTCTTCTCCTGTCCATAACACGGGAAAAATAGCTGTTGTGCTGTGATAAGTGAAATAATAATATACCTATTCATCTATGTGGATTCGATTCGCAAACATTAATTCGTGCCATACGTATATAGCCCAATGAATATGTATTGCAATTAAGTTGCAACAAATATAGGGAAAAAGATTTTAAAAGCAATATAGTTGCATTATAATAAACAGAATTGACTGTACGATACAGTGGCAAAGTTTTTGTTGCTTTTTGGCGCCTAGAGAGTATAAAAAGCATGTTTTACAAGTAGTACATACGATGATATATGAAGTTAAGTGAAGAATATTCTATTAAAGTTGCCGCATTGCAATCGGCTGAACATCAATTGACAGTTGACCTTTCGAAACGCATTACGCCCGATATATGGCTTGATGTCCTGATTTATTTTGAGCACAACTTGGAGCAGTCCAGTGCAGCTGCACTTTATGATGCATTATTTGAAAAAGGAACTGATTTTGCCGCAAACGTATATCTGAACGAAGAGGATTATACCTTTTTTATTGATAAAATACGGACAATATTAGCGCGCTATGCTGCGATCAATTCTCATGCATGGGTGGAGCTTGGCTTACAGCATATTTTATGTCGCCGACATGTGGTAGAGAAGGAAAAGGCGTCCCTTTATTTGAAGAGAGGCATCGATGCTGGGGTTGAATGGGCAAGACCTCTTTATTTATACTACAATTATTTAGGTTTGCTGGCCGATATCGACCGCGATAACGCCAAGGCCGAACTGGATGCACTTGCTTTGGGCGGAGATCTTTGGGGAATCGCATATGCTGCCCATATCGATGTCTGGACCGATAAATATGAAGAAGTCTTTGACCGTATTCAGCTGCTCAAGCAATCTCCGGAAAGGAAAATACTGCGCCATTATTATGAGGCGCTCCAATTTTACTATGCGCGTAAAGAGGACAAGGGCAAACGTCTGCAAACCCTCGAAGAGGGTATCACGATGGCTGAATCTCGTTATTGCAGATTTGTGCTGAATGAAATAAAACGTTCGGAGGCGGCTTCCATTGGTGAACAGGAACTTCTTATACCGGAATATCGAGAACTGTTTGAATACGGAATGATGGACGCCGCGGTGCAAATTGCACTTATCAAACTTCAGGCACTTGGCAACAACAATCAGGAAAAACAGGATTTCGAAGAGCCGCTGTGGTATCTTCAGAAAGCATACGACTATAATAATAATTATGCGGGTTATCGTCTCGCCTGTCTGTATCTCTATCAGGAGGCTGTGCAGGACATCGACAAGGGACTATCTTTATTGCGCCTGCTGGACGAGAAAGACGGGTATGTGGAAGCTCAGGTTGAACTTGCTGAAATTCTCCTCGAGGGTAGATTCCTCCCAAGGGATGAAAAATCAGCCTTTCTGCGTTTCAGTGCAATGGCGGAAAAGAACATTGCTTACGCCAAGTTGCGCATGGGTAATATGGTCGAATCTGGTTATGATGGAGTTGCTCCGGATTACAAAACCGCCTTTGCTTACTATCAGGATGCAGCGACGGATAAATTGCCTCAAGCTTTATATCAGGTTGGTAGGTACCTAAAATATGGTATCCATGGAGAGGAACCAGATTTGGCCGCTGCATTGCCTTATTTTGAAGAAGCGGCAGGATATAATAACGCTACAGCCCTAACGGAAATGGGTTTAGCGGCTGAATTAAAGTCCGAACCGGATTATAAATTGGCCTTTGATTATTTCTCGCGTGCGGCAGATCTTGGTTATCCATATGCCTATTATTTAAAAGGTATTTATTTGGAAAATGATTATCACCAGTCTGGAGCTCCCCAACCGAAAGCAGCTTTTACCGCGTTTGAAATTGGAGCCGGTATGCAGGAGCTAAATAGTATATATGAACTGGCGCGATGTTACCGAGGGGGCATAGGTACGGAGATAAACCTGGACCGGATGATTGCTTTATACCAACAGGCTGCTGAACGAAATCATGTACAGGCGTTGACAGATCTGGGTCTCTGTTATGAATATGGTTATGGATTGAACCAAGATACATTTAAAGCACAGGAAAATATTAAGAAAGCTGCTGATCTGGGGTTCCCTTACGCAACTTATGTATTGGGACGATACTATTTGACCGGATTGGTGCAAAAGGATGCAGCTCATGGTCTTCAGCTTTTGGAAGAGGCCGCACAAAAAAATGTAGCTGAGGCGCTTTTGCTGCTTGGCGACTACTTTTTCTTCGACTATGATCAGTTGGAAGAATACGACAAAGGCTTTGATTACTACACGCGTGCCGAAAAACTTGGCTATCTGACGGAGGGAATTGGCATGTGTTATGAGTTTGGTGTCGGAGTAGAGGTGCATCCAGCGAAAGCTTTTGGATATTATAAACAAGCTGCAGAGCGAGGAAATCAGCAGGCGAGCTACCGATTAGCCCGTTGTTATTATTTTGGAATAGGTACCGAGATCGATAAAGCAGCTTCCTTTGGGTATTTTATGGAAGTAGCGCAGCAAGGGAATGTGTATGCTTCTTACTTTGTTGCGGTGCAACTGCTGGAAGGAGATGGCATACCAATGGATCTTCGCGACGGTGTAGAATGGCTTATGAAGGCCGCCGAAGCCGATCATGCTGATGCACAATATAAACTGGCCAACTGTTATCTTATGGGGGATGGGGTAGAAGAAAATGAAGATCTTGCCCTGGAGTGGTTTGAACGGGCGGCAGACAATGGACATGAAGATGCTATTCGATTGACAAAGAAAACGAGAAAGTAAGAAAAACATGCAAGAAGAAAAATCCTATTCCTTTCAGGTCAATCTGAAAGGAATGATCGCACTGCTCTCAGAGCACCTGTATAGCGATCCCAATACATTTATTCGGGAACTGCTTCAAAACGGCGTGGATGCAATTACAGCATTGAAACACTTGGATGAAGAGCATCAGGGTAAAATAACGATTGAGCTGCCAGGCACTGAACAACCGAAGTTTCTGTTCAGCGATAATGGGATAGGCCTTAAGGAGACCGATATTCACCAATTTTTGTCGGTTATAGGCGAGAGTTCAAAGAGTAAAGACATTAAGGATGCTCAGGATTTCATAGGTAAGTTTGGTATTGGACTGCTTTCTTGTTTTGTGGTCAGCGATGAGATCGTTGTGGAAACAAAATCTGCTCTTGAACAACTGCCTCTACGTTGGACCGCAAGAGCTGAAGGGGACTATAAAATCGAGCGTCTGACTGAAGATATTCCTGTCGGAACACGGGTTATCCTTAGTCCTAAAAAGCAATTCAACTATATTTTTGAAGCGGATTATTTTGAGAAAAAAATCAAGTTTTATGGAGATGCGCTGCGAGAAACCATTTCTATTGTGGTAGGAGGTGACGAAAAGATCATCCATAAAGAAGAACCCAAATGGCTCGCTCCATCGATTTCAAAGACGGAATTGCTTGCTATAGGCAAAGATCTCTTTCATGTCAACTTTTTAGATGCAATTCCATTTGAAACGACGGCGGGAAAGGCAAAGGGGGTGTTGTATATTTTACCTTTCCGTACACAGTTTAGCAGCAAGCAGCGTCACCGTATCTACTTGAAGCGCATGTTTCTCGCTGAAGAAGATCAGTCTATTTTGCCAAATTGGGCATTTTTTGTCCGGATGCTTGTCAACACAGAGGAACTTAGTGCCACCGCCTCACGGGAGTCTTTGATGAAAAATGATCTACTACGGCAGGCTCGAAAGGAAATAGCTGTTGTGCTGAAAACGTACCTGCAGCAGGTGAAGAAGATCGATTTCGATATATATATTCGCATTATCCAAACTCATTATCTCCACTTGAAAGCTTTCGCGCTCGAAGATCCGGACTTTCTAGAAATATTTTTGGCTGATATTCCGTTTGAGACCAATCGCGGACAACGAAGCTTTCAAAATATCATTGATCATCAGCAACAGCTCTATTACTGTGCTGATTTTGAAGATTTCAAACAGATTGACCGTATGGCCGATACACAGGGGATGATTCTTGTGAATGCGTCCTACACATTTGATACCGAGTTGCTCCGCAGGATCAAACAAAAATATCGCGACTATAAGATAACAGAGATGTCGCCCAATCAGCTTTTGGAAACGTTTCAGCCGATTCATGAAGATGAGCACAATCACTATGTTTCTTTTCAGAAAGAAGTGCAGCGCATTTTAGACGATTATAGCTGCGTCCTTGAAATTAGACGGTTTAAACCGATTGATACGCCGGCTATTTTTACAAAAATGGAGCAAAATAATGTAGAGAATACGATTAGCCAATTAAAGGAAAATGCAAATCCTTTTGCGCAGGTACTTAAGACATCGAGGCCGAATAAGATCCAGAATACGTTATGTTTAAATGCTGACAATGCGTTGATCAAAACACTAATGGATATAAAAGATGTCTACATGCTTCGTTCAGTTATGGAAGTGCTTTACGTGCAGGCGCTAATTTTGGGCAAGTACCCTGTCCAGGAGCGGGAAATGAAGGTCATGAATGAGGCCCTGAAAAGCCTCATCGTCATGGGGCTGGATAATTTTGTGAATCTTTAAAGCGGTTGAGTATACTCCACCGCGTACGGATTTCCTTTTATTGCATAGAAAATATATTAAAAAGTAAATATACTCAAAAAAAAAGAAGGAGTAATTAGATGTATACACTTAAAATTCAGAAACTTCGCAATCAGATTGCACGAGTAGACAATACCTTGGAAAAGGTTAACCTGTTGACACAGGCTATTCGGATTGCAGATGAAAATCAAGATATTGAATGGGGTTATGACCTTCGCTTAGATTTAATCAGCGAAGAGATAGACCTTGCTTTTTCAACCGAATCATTACCGGCATTTGCGTGGATATTACAGGCTTACGACGAAAATCCTGAACTCTTTAATGAAGAAGACTTCTTGTGGCAATACAAATGGATGATGTCCGAATTATACGATAATCCTGCTGTCAGCCGTGAGCAGATTGAAGCGGCTTTGCGCGACTTTGAACAACGATTGATCCGCAACGGTTATGGTAAGCGTGCCATATACAATGAGGAGCTGAGTGATGCGCTGGCGCAAAAAGATATTGTTGCCATCGAGCGCGCATTGAAGAACGTAAATGCTATGCAAAGAGATGACATGAGCGATTGTGAAGCCTGTGAAATGGATGCAGAAGTATCAGCAACACTATTACAGGATGGCTATAGCCCAGCAGTCGATAAAGCCTTACCTTTAATTGAAGGCCAGTTTACCTGTTCGCATGTCCCTTTGCGTACGGCCGTGAACCTGGCATATGAAGGTCTTAAACAAGGTGATACTGAACAGGCCGATAAAATGGCGCAGCTGGCAGAAAAGGAGGTGTTTAAGAAAGAAAAGGATTCCGCAATTTTGATTTCGGCTATTAAACTAGCAACCTATTTTTCCTATACCGATACGGGTAAAGCCAAGGAATGGATCGAACGATTTTTGCCTTGGGCCGATGGTCCCGACAATCGATCCATGTTTCAGTTGGCCTGCTATATCTGTGAAGCCATGCGGAACTTTGGCCCTGATGAATCTTTTATGCTTGAGCTCGGCAATCAGCACAATCTTTTTCAGGGGAAAAATATTTACACCGCAAGCGAATTGGCTAATCACTATGGGAAACTGGCGGATCAACTCGCCGACCGCTTTGACCAACGTAATGGCAATCACAACTTTCGCAATCAGTTAATGTCCCTTTAGCATGGAATGGCTGCAGAAATCCCTGATTTCCGTGATGAAATTCAGTTGTGTTGAAGGCTATCTTTGTGTAAATGAGCATTAAATACTGAAATGTAACAACAAAATAGATCAATATGATTAAACAATTTATTACGGGCATGATGACCGCAGCGGTTCTGAGCCTGTCAAGTTGTAGTTCGGGAGAAAAAGATCCTGCAGCGTACAACAATTCAATTATTACCGTGATCAACAGTAGTGAAAAACATGTGACAGACATGAATGCCGCCATGAATGGCTCCGATTATTCTAAGGCTGAACAGGTGCGGGCAGATTGGGAGAAGTCTTTAAATGACGATATCAAAAAAGTAGAGGAACTTGGTGATTTCAAGGGTGATGCGACATTCCAAAAGGCGGTGCTCGATGGGCTGAACGGGTATAAAAAAATTGTTACGGAGGATTATCCAAAATTGATTGAGCTTCGAAAAAATAAAACACCCGATGCAGCTAAAGAATCCGCATTGCTTGATAATATTAATAAAGCATTTGAAAATATGAGTAATGGGGTCAATCAAGCATCCACAGCATTTGAAAGTAAATATAAAAGTTAATCTTTTTGCATAAACAATAAGCAATCAGTTAAGCCACATCAGCAAAAAATGATGTGGCTTTGTTTTTTGCAGTACAGCTGTTGTTGCTTGAGAAATACGGCTGTATTGACTGTATTATTAGGGATCGTTTTTAGGGATCTTAAAATCTTTGCACGATATTGTAGGAATGCCCTAGCAAAACAAAATGCTAACAAACGTTAAAACTCCGAAGGCCGAACTTGGATTTCATATTTTTATGTAGCTTTACCTTACGTGTAGTAGCGCATGCCATGGGATTTAAAAATAGTGCAAAACAAATGTTCAAATGAAAGCCATATCAATTTTAACTGCTGTGTTTTTTTCTTGCTTCGCCAATATACTAATGACAGCTCGTGCACAGGAAGCCGCAAAAAAATTAGATTACTTAGTTTTAATGAACGCAGATACCCTTTATGGGAAAATCACCTCCATCAAGGATCACAATCTCAAATTTGAAAATCAACAGAAAGAGAAGCTAACGTTTGCCCCCGGCCAGGTGTTTCGTGCTTACTGGGAATCTAAAAGAAAAGTCTATGCACCTTCCTATGTCGAAAATGGCTTGGAGCCCGTTCAGGGAACTTCACCACAGGTATTTCAAATAGATAGAAATTATACGGAGGAGCCAACTTTTGCCGAAGTGTTGGTGGATGGAGAAATTATGGTTTATTACGTGTCTAATTTGAATCTCGGAGGTGGCGGAGGAATGATGTTTGGTACTGGTGGAGGTGGTACAATGTTATCCATTGGAGTCAGTAAGTCCAAATATGCCTATGCATTAAAAAAATCAACTGGTGAAGTGATTGAAATAAATAGCAACACAAATGGACTTTTTAGTAACAGTAAGAAGAAGCGGACTATCGCTTTAGGGCGTTTGATCAATGACGAACCGGAGTTATTCGCAGAATTTGAAAAGGAAAAAAAGTATGATTATGATCTTTTTATAAAGTACCTTATGCGCTATAATGAGATCCAATCTTCAAATGCCTCTTCAGAGGGAAAGAAGAAACTGTTTATTTATTAAGATCTTATATTGACTAATACTGCAATTAAACGAATTTATGATACTTACCATCTTTATTGTATTGACTATAGTCGCAGCCTACGGTTTTTGGTTGCTATTTGAAAAAGCAGGGCGCAGAGGCTGGGAGGGAATTGTTCCTCTTTATAGCCAGTGGATCCAATCGCGCATTCTCGGCAAGAAAACCTGGCAACTTATCCTGTTGTTTGTTCCGATTGTCAATGTTTTTGTCTTTTATAACCTCTACCTCGATTTTATTCATTGTTTTGGAAAGAGAAGGTTTTGGGAAAACTGTGCTGCAGTATTGGTTCCGTTTATTGTACTGCCAATTTGGGGTAGCGATAAAAACGTGCAATTTCTGAATGGTCTTTATGCCAAAAACCTTAAAGCTGCAAATGAGGCAGGTAAGCTGATGACAAAGGACTCTGAACTGGGAATTGCGCATGAATCGTATATAGATTATAAGAAAAAATACCCCTATAAAAAATCGATGGTGCGTGAATGGGCGGATGCGATTGTTTTTGCGACGGTAGCTGCAACCTTGATTCGCGGTTTTTTATTGGAGGCATTTATGATTCCTTCGGGGTCTATGCAGCAATCTCTTCTCATTGGTGATTATCTTTTTGTCAGTAAACTGAATTATGGTCCTCGTATTCCTAATACGCCTATAGCATTTCCTTTTGCACATCATACGATGCCATTGATAGGAGGAAAAGCGTTCTCCGAACTCATTAAAATTCCTTACAAACGATTGCCCGGATTTCAAGAAATAAAAAGGAATGATGTGATCGTTTTTAATGCACCTGCCGGCGATACTGTTGCAGTAGAAAATCAAGACTCGCCCTATTATGACCTGGTGCGTAACATGGGACGTGAAGCAGTACATCAACAATTTACAATTCAGACCCGTCCAGTGGATAAACGCGAACATTTAATTAAACGCTGCGTGGGAATGCCTGGGGATAAAATCAGCATGACAGAAGGAGTATTGTTTGTGAACGACCAACCAGGTTTTGTAGCTCCAGAAAGTCAGATGGATTATACCGTGATAACCGATGAGACAGGTCTGGACGAACAGCGTCTGAAAGATATGGAAATAGAAGTCTCTTTAATTCAACCCGGAGTTTACCTAATCTTTTTAACAAAAGACCAGGCAGCCATGGTGAAATCTTGGTCCAATGTCAAATCCATGCAAATGAACGTTCAAAAGCCGGGAGTGGCTCAGGCAAATACTTTTCCGAATGATCCACAATACAAATGGAACTACGATAACTTTGGGCCATTTGTTATTCCAAAGAAAGGAATGACTGTGCCTTTAAATACGCAGACTTTACCACTCTATGCTCGTGCAATTCAGGTCTATGAGCATAACAAACTCGAGAAGAAAGCTGACGGATTATATCTAAATGGCCGTAAAGCAAATTCTTATACCTTTAAAATGGATTATTATTGGATGATGGGAGACAATAGACACAACTCGCTTGATGCCAGGGACTGGGGATTTGCTCCTGAGGATCATATTGTCGGAAAAGCATTATTTACCTGGATGAGCTGGAATGCAAATGGCAATGGGCTTTCCAAAATACGATGGAATAGAATTTTCAAAGGTATCCATTAATAAAGAAAGCATTCTCGCCAGCACTATTAATTCCACCTAGACTACCTGTACGGGCAATTGATTGATGATATAGTATTTCAATAGATATATTCAAGCAGAATCCCCTCAAATTTTTGAGGGGATTCTGCTTGAATAACCATAAGGATTGATTCTTTTTATTTTTTAATGCATCGAACCTGAACGGCTGCATTTTGATTGAGTGATGCAATTTGCGTGAAGCATCGCAACAATTCCTTTTGTGGCTTATGTTTTTCTCGCGAGCGCTAAAAATAATAAGCTCAAATGGCGGACAAGAAAAATCAAAAAATATTGCTTGTTGATATACCGTATTAATAATCACTATTTCCTTTCAATATAACCTGTGTAGATCAATCAGTTAAGGATGTTGTTACTTGGGATTTAAGTGTATTATTATTTTTTATAACTATCTAATTTGCAGTGCTTTACACTTTATTTTAGTTGTTTTTTTGATTTGATCGAATTAATTTAGCTTCCATAAATAACCCAATTAACAATTATTTGAACGCTAAATTTCCATAAATTATGGCCAAACAATTAACGCTCCTGATTACAAGTGTACTTGCATGTACCTATATGGCAAATGCACAAAATCGGACAGTCAGCGGTACTGTAGTGGATAGCCAAGGGAAGCCAATTCCACAAGTATCTATCAAACTGAAAAATCGTTCTGGGGGAACGACAACGGATGACCAGGGGAGGTTCTCTATTGCTGTCTTTCCTAAGTCTACGCTTGTATTGTCAAGTGTGGGCTTTCTGAATAAGGAGCAGGACGTCGATGGACAGACAACGTTGAACATAACCATGGACTCGGGCAATACCGAATTGACCGAAGTTGTTGTCATCGGTTATGGAACCGCTTCCCGAAAGGATGTCACGGGCTCCATTGCAAGTGTAAAAGCTGAACAGCTTGAAAATGAGAATCCGCAGAGTGTTGCGGATCTGCTAAAAGGGAACATCGCAGGTCTGAGCGTTTCACAAAATACTTCTGCGAAAGGAGGCGGAGATCTATTGGTACGTGGTAAAACCACGCTCAGTGCCTCGACTTCACCATTGATCGTATTGGATGGGATCATCTACAATGGGCAGCTTTCTGATATTAACCCCAATGACATACAGACCATAGATGTCCTGAAGGATGCGAGCTCCTTGGCTGTTTATGGTGCTAAAGCTGCTACAGGGGTAGTTGCCATTACCACCAAAAAAGGAACAAGCGATAAACCCGTGTTGACGGCGAATACCAACTGGGGATTAGCTACTCTAGCACGTAATCAACGTGTTTACGATGGTCCTGGTTTTCTGAAATGGCGAGCGGATGTGGGAAGAGCTGGTGGTACAAGGCCATCCTATTTTTATGACGATCCGCTTAACCTCCCTTCCGACGTGACATTTGATCAATGGCTTTCCGGGGGAAATAAAGATTTGGATCCAGTAGATATTTGGTTAGATAGGCTTGGTCTAGTGGCGAATGAAAAAGCCAACTACATGGCGGGTAAGACCATAGATTGGTACGATGAGATCTTTAGAACAGGAATTCGTCAGGATCATACGGTAAGTATGAGCGGAAGAAAGGAAGATGTCAATTACTACATGTCGGTTGGGTATAACAAAAATCAAAATCTGATCGAGGGTGGTGAATTCAGTACATTTCGGGCGCGATTGAATCTCGAAGGTAAGGTGACGAACTTTCTGCGTATGGGGGCCAATGTGCAATATGCTGATCGCGACGAAGGGGCAATTGAGGCCGACTGGGCACAGTTAACAAATCTATCGCCTTATGGTGATAAATACAATGCGGATGGTACATTAAGAAGGATTCCGACCGATGATAGCGGATTGAATGCCCGTAATCCTTTTCTAAATATGACCTACAATGACCGGATGAACAAGCAGAATACCCTTTTTGCAAGTCTCTTTGCAAAAGTGAACTTGCCTTTTGGTATTACTTATCAGTTCAACTTTAGTCCCGGGATTGATATGTATCGTACCTTCAACCATAACTCCTCAGCAAATCCCAATGTGACTATTGCTGGTGGCTCGGCAAGTCGTGATCAGGAAACGCGTTATAATTGGCAAATCGATAATCTCCTGAAATGGAACCGGAAATTTGCTGAAATCCACAGTGTGGATGTAACCCTTTTGGCAAATTCTGAAAAATATCAAACTTGGTGGACGCAGGCGGCAAATCAAGGTTTTGTCCCCGGGGACTATCTTGGCTATCATAATCTGGCCAGTGGTAATCTGCCTACCGTTAATAGCGAGGATAAAGTATATACCGGGGACGCCCTGATGGCACGGGTTAATTATAGTCTTATGGATCGCTATAATTTGACCTTATCGGTGCGTAGAGACGGTTACTCGGTGTTCGGCGTCAATAGTAAGAGAGCGACTTTTCCGGCAGTAGCTGGAGCCTGGACCTTTTCCGAAGAATCGTTTATGAAAAATCTTTCCTGGCTAAATTTCGGTAAACTTCGACTTTCATATGGTATCAACGGTAACAGGGATCTTCGTAATCCAGATAATGGAACAGTGGATCCTTATGCCGCTTTATCGCAACTGACGGTCAATAAATACCAGACCGTCGATGCCAACGGTACACCGGCTGAGGTCAATACAGTAGTGGTCGGTTCGCGAATGGGAAATGAAAATCTCAAATGGGAGCAAACCACCTCACTCAATGCAGGATTGGATTTTTCAATTTTCAAGGATCGAATCAGCGGCTCAGTAGATGTGTATAGTAAAAGGACAAATGATCTATTGGTTAAACAAACGCTTTCCAGTGTATCAGGCTACCAGTTTGTTTATTCCAACTTGGCTGAGGTGAAAAATAAAGGACTCGAAGTCAGTTTGACAAGTCGAAATATTGTCGACGGAAATATCAAATGGAACTCCAATTTTATTCTCTCCTTGAACCGAAATAAGATTTCACGTCTTGCAACACCAAATAATGACCCCGGCAACGGTTGGTTTATAGGACAGGATATCGATGTAATATGGGATTATAAAGTATTGGGCGTATGGCAGGAAAATGAGGTCGAGGAGGCTAAAAAGTATACAAAAGCAAGTATACGTCCCGGCGATTTCAAATTGGAAGATGTGAACGGCGATTATGTCTATAATGATGAAGACAAGCAATTTATAGGTTACACTTCGCCACGTTTTACTTGGTCCTTACGGAATGAGTTTAACTTGTTCAAGAACTTCGACTTTTCATTTCAGTTGATTTCTAATTGGGGTCAGAAAAAACAATTTAATCAGGCGAAGAACAATCCCGGAAGTGTGGGCTTTATGCGTTCAACGTCTTACGTTCAACCGTATTGGACGCCCGAAAATCCGAGCAACGACTATGCGCGCTTAGGAAGCGGCGCGAACGGAACAAGTTTCAATGTGTATTGGAAAAATAGTTTTATACGTCTGAACAATATATCGCTGGCCTACTCTCTGCCGAAACCGGTATCAGAACGACTTAAAGTAAGAAACCTGAAAGTATATATGAACGTCAACAATGCTGCGGTATATGCACCGGTTTGGAACTATTGGGATCCACAGAACGACGGTCCTACGCCGCGATATTATACACTAGGTTTGAATGTATCTCTTTAATTAAAACGAAAGAAAATGAAGAAAATAAATATAAAAGTAGCTGCCGTTTTCGCATCAATCACCTTGTTGGCTGTCCATGGATGCAAAAAGAGCTTTTTGGACTCCGATCAGCTATCGCAGTATTCTCCGGATAATCTAAACAATGTCGATGCCCTTAAGGGGGTGTTGAACGCTTTGGGTAAAGCAGCCCGGGGCGAATTTTTTGGTGATGCTGCTCCCATGTTGACCGAATCGATCTTCTCGGATGTTGCTGTGGAAGGAACTACAGACAAAGCAACACCGGCGCAGAACCTTGTTTCGTTGATCACACCAGATGCCAACCTCAATAGTGATGACTTCAATAAAATTGGTTGGTATTGGACCAATTTTTTCGCTGCAGTCCGGTCTGCTAATACAGTGATAAGTAATATCGATCGCCCAACATATAGTTCAGAGGCTCAGAAAAATGAAATTTTGGGTGCTGCTTACTTCTACCGCGCTTATTTTTACTATCGATTGGTGCACGAATTTGGCGATGTACCGCTACAGTTGAAAGATCTTTCGGCTCCGAAATATGATTTTTACTCAACCAAAAGAGAGGTTATTCTGAAAAAGATGAAAGAAGACCTGGAGTTTGCGCAGCTTTGGGTTAAAGATGGTGTTAATAAAGGGGAAGTGACAAATGGGGCCGTCAATCACCTGTTGACAAAAATAGATCTCGCATTGGGAGACTTTGACGGAGCTATTGCTGCTGCCAGTAAAGTGATTGACGGTGGTAAATATACCTTGATGAAAAACCGCTTTGGTAGCACCGCGGCAGACCAATCTAAAAATGTCGTATGGGATTTACACCGCATGGACAACAAAGCAATCCCTGCAAATAAAGAGGCTTTATTCCTGGTGATTGACCGACAAACGCTGCAAGGCCGTACGGATCTTGGTTCTCAGTTGATGCGGAATACCGTTCCAGCTTGGCATTTTGCCAACTTAAAAATCCCACAAGGCGGACTGCAGGCCATTGTGGATGCTGTGAGTGCAGAAATCCCGCTGACACGGATGTATGGTCGTGGCATTGGTCGTTATCGCGGTACTTATTACAGTACCAAAGAAATATGGACAGATCAGACAGATTACCGTCATGCAAAGGGAATGTGGATGGATATGACGGATCTTGTTTACAATAATCCGGCAATCAAAGCTTCAAAGGACCCCGAAATCAGTAAACTTTATGGTCAGCCGATCCAGCAGTTTACAAAAGAAAATATCAACAAAGTGTTTACCAATGGTTCGTTGGATACTATTCGTCACTGGTTTGGATGGCCCCATTATAAGGTTTTCATCAATTCAACCAATCAATTCGCCGAGGATCCAAATTGGAATCCGCCGCGCGGAACAAACACGGACTGGTATGTCTTTCGCTTGGCCGAAACCTACTTGTTGCGTGCAGAAGCCTATGTATGGAAGGGCCAGCAGGCACAGGCTATGGCAGATATCAATGCCGTTCGGGGAAGAGCAAATGCTGCGCTACTGCAAAATGCGACAAAAGTTACCATCGGTACCGTATTGGATGAAAGGGCAAGAGAACTCTTTTGGGAAGAAGCACGTAAGTCAGAGTTGACACGTATTGCTTATATTTTTGCGCAGACCGGTATCCCGGCTTATAATGGCAAAACATATAGTATGGCTAACTTCTCGCAAAGCAATTTCTTCTACGATCGTATTATTGAAAAAAATTCCTTCTATCGCGATAAGGTTCCTACTGTACAGGGGGTGCATTATGAGATTGCGCCATACCATGTGCTGTGGCCTGTACCTGCATCGGCACAACGGTTTAATACCAACGGGATGATCAATCAGAATCAGGGTTATGCCGGCGCAGAAAACAATGTGCCGCCGCTCGATAAGATTGTTGAATAGCTGCAGTTGTCAGGTCGTAAATGAGGACTATAAGCTTTCTGATAATTTTGTTATTTTGACCTTCTAAAACCGGATAGGATCCGTATCCAAATACGAATGCCTATCCGGTCATAAATAACCAAAAGAAAGAAGTAGACGAGCTATGTATACTGTAGAAAGGATGAAAATACGCGGATTTGCGCTATTGTTATTGTTATTCCAAATGGGTTTGCTATTTGGTCAAAAGCCTATTGCGCTATCGCCCGGTACAGCCGAGCATATTTTTAAGACCACAGAAGTATACTATATCGAAGATAGTACCAATGCCCTGTCATTTGCAGAAATAAGATCACCGGAACATGCAGAACAATTTAAACCTAATGAGCGATACTATCCCAAAAATTTCAACCGGTCCTCAACGTATTGGTTTAGGGTGCGAATGTCTTTTGATCAACACCTATCCCATGACCGGATTATCGAGCTGTTCGATCAGACTGCCGACATGGTGGAGGCATTTATCCCAAATGGAACGGACGGTTTTGTCCATTATCGGGCCGGCGCTTCGATCGATTTCGAGAATAGGCAGTTTATGCACAAGAATTTTGAATTCCTAATTCCTACATTGCAGAAAGGTACTTACGAGGCTTATTTTAAGGTACGATCAAGACAGATGGTCAACGTAATTTTGGTCTATCGTACCCTAGATCGTTTTGTTCAATATACGCTGACTGAATATTTTACGTTTGGTCTGTTCTATGGGATGATTATTCTGTTTAGTTTCAATAATTTACTCATGTATTTTGCTGTCAGAGGACGCCAATACCTGTATTATGTCCTCTATATCTTGTGTGTAGGATTATACGAGATGTCTTCGGATGGTATCGCTTTTCAGTATCTATGGCCCGAAAATCCTTGGTTCAATCAATACGCAACAGCAGTTTTTGTCTGCTGTGTTAGCGTTTTTGCGTTGTTATTTACGAAATCCTTACTGCATGTAAAACAAAAAGAGCCTAAATTGAATCGTTTGTTGGATCTGGTCATTATTTTAAGAATCGCATTCTTTCTGTATTGTTTAGGTTTTAACCAGAACTGGTTTATCTACAAATTTGTTGAGATTGTTCCATTGTCAGTTGCCTTTATTTCGGGGATATGGCTTTGGAAGAAAAACTATCGTCCAGCCCGGTATTTCGTGCTTGCTTATACGTTTCTTTTCCTCGGCTTTGTGTTGAAAGTAATCTATGTATTGGGCTATGCGCGTTTTCTGCCCAGTTCGATCGGGCATTATAGCATCACATTTGGCTTTGTACTGGAGATGACTTTTCTCTCATTCGCAATTCATGATAAAGTTCGGCTCTTGAAAAGCAAGAAAGAGCGGGCACAAAAGAGAGTCATTGAACAGATGCAGATCAACGAGAAACTCCAGGAGAAGCACAACAGAGATCTTGAACGGAAAGTGCAGGAACGCACGCTGGAAGTGATGCAGAAATCAAAAGAGCTGCTTGAAAAATCCGAAATTATTAACGATCAGAATCGCGAACTGAAAGAGATGAATAGCCTATTATGGGCTCAGTCGGAAGAAATTGGCCGCATGAACCAGTTGTTGACAAAGGATAATAAAAACCTACAGACCAATATTGAACGGATTACCGATGATCGGGTGCTTTCCAAGGAAATGAATTTTGAAGAATTTGGGGTAAAATATCCAGATAAGGAGACCTGTTACAAGGTCTTGTCCGATTTGAAATGGAAAAAAGAATACCGTTGTATAAAATGTGGGTACGATAACTATTGTGCCGGTAAAACACCTTATAGCCGAAGGTGCACCAAGTGTACCTATGAAGAATCTGTGTTGAACAATACGATTTTTGAAAATGTACGGATTCCAATTAATAAAGCCTTTTATCTGGTTTATCTCGTGCATTTCCATCAGGGCGACATCTCTTCCTATAAGCTTTCGCAGAAATTGGGTATTCGGCAGAGTACCTGCTGGAATTATGCAAGCAAGGTAAAAGACATCCTGACAACAAGCGGTAAAAAACATAAAAAAAATGAAAAATCAGGTTGGACAAGATTGGTGCTGCAAGCGCTAGATCGACCAACATAAATGCGATACATGAATATAATATTTAAACAATTCATCAACCTAGGCTATATAGCCTGTCTATTTTTCTCTTCGAGCGTACACGCGCAAACCGTACTAGATGGAAGAGTTTCAGTTGATTTCTCGTCAAACTGGAAATTCAGGAAGGAGGAAGCTTCCACAGACCGTATAGCTAAACAAAAACAACGGGAACAGATTGTTGATCTACCGCATACCTGGAATATAGCTGATGTCATGGACGATAAGCCGGGCTATTATCGCGGTGCTACTCAATATCACAATATCCTCTATTGGAAAACCGCCTGGCAAAATAAACGAATAGTGCTTCATGTAGGGGCCGCCAATCAGGAGGCAACCGTATTTGTGAATGGTAAACAGGTGAAAGCCCATATTGGTGGTTATACGGCTTTCAATGTCGACATTACAGACGATCTCAATCGAAGAGTAAATGGAAAAAATACGATAGTGATGCAAGTCACCAATCGCTTCAATCAGGATATCGCGCCATTAAGTGGCGATTTTACTTTTTTTGGAGGTATTTACAGAAAAGTGTCTTTGCTGCTGTTGGATCAGATCCATTTTGCAGATCCTGTTTACGGAAGCAGTGGTTTGCGCGTAAATGCAAAAGTCGATTCCGGAGAAAATGCAACAATTCATCTTGATGGAGCTATTCAGAATACTTCAGCATCACAACAAGCTATTGTGATTGAAACTACGCTTGTGGATGCCGATGGAGTGGCGGTAAAAAAAGTACAGCAGAAAGAAAATCTAAAACCTCATTCACAGCACAATTTTCAATTGAATATAGCTGAAATTGAGCATCCAAAATTGTGGTCGCCAGACTTGCCGTACTTGTATCGTTTGATAACGCGGATTTATAATTCCAAGGGCCGACAGCTGGACCAGCTGGATAATTCCGTTGGTTTCCGCTGGTTTTCATTCCATCCCGAAAAAGGCTTTTTTTTAAACGGAAAATCACTAAAATTAGTAGGAGCCAGCCGACACCAGGATTTTAAAGGTATGGGCAATGCGGTTCCCGATAGCCTACAGGTACAGGATCTTGTGAAATTAAAAGCGATGGGCGGTAACTTCCTGCGTGTGGCACATTATCCGCAAGATCCTGCCATATTGAAAACCTGTGACAGCTTGGGCTTGTTGGCATCGGTGGAAATTCCGCTTGTAAACGAGATTACCGAAAGTTCAACTTTTGCAACCAATAGCTTTCAGATGCAGAAGGAGATGATTAGACAATATTTTAACCATCCGAGTATCATTATCTGGGGCTATATGAACGAAATCTTTCTTCGGCCCCATTTTCCAAAAGATAAAGAACGTCAGGAAAAATATTTTAAATCAGTGGTATCATTGGCGGAAAAACTGGAAGCACTCACACGAGCCGAAGATACTACACGCTATACGATGATCGCCAATCATGGAAACTTTGATCTCTATCATCGGACGGGACTAACAAAGGTTCCTATGCTTGTGGGCTGGAATTTGTATCCGGGCTGGTATGGTGGCAAAATTGCAGATTTTGGTAAGCAGTTAGAACATATTCATCAACAGCTGCCCGAGAAACCCTTATTGGTAACTGAATATGGAGCAGATGCCGACTATCGAATACATTCGGATAAACCAGTTCGTTTCGACAAAAGTATTGAATATGCTATTCGGTACCATCAGGGCTATCTCAATGACATCCTACAGAAAGCATTTGTCGCTGGCGGGGTGGCATGGAATTTATCCGATTTTAATTCGGAGACCAGGGAGGAAAGCATGCCACATATCAATACCAAAGGTTTGCTGACCTGGGAACGGAAAGCGAAGGATAGCTATTTTCTATACCAAGCTTATCTCAAGAAGGCCCCTTTTGTAAAAATAGGAGGTACTTTTGGAAAAAAATGGGCTGTAAGGACTGAGCCGGACCGGGCATTAATAGGATCCGGATGGCTAAAGCTGCCCATATTCAGTAATGCTGATTCGGTGGAACTCCTGCTGGATGGTATGTCGTTGGGCGTAAGCAAGCCTGTGGATCGGATGATATTATGGCCTGTAAACCTAAGCCGTGGATCACACACTTTGAAAGCCCAGGCTTTCCATAACGGAAAATTAAATTCCACCGATGAAACGGTAATGGATTGTGAGGTATTGCCCTATGATCTGAAGAAGGATAGTGACTGGCAAGAACTCCGCATCAATGTTGGCGACAATCGAGAATACGTAGATTCCCTGGGAAATCGATGGTTCCCAGATCAGCCTTATGAAAGGGAAAGCTGGGGTTATTTAAAGGGCGAAAAATATCGTCTGAAAAATACGGGCCGTGAAAATCTGGGGACCGATGTAAATATTAGCGGTACAGGGGATGACCCGCTCTTCCAGACACAATTGAAGGGACTGGAATCCTATCGATTTGATCTGCCTAATGGCAATTACGAGGTCGAGTTATTTTTTGCCGAATTGGATGGCCCGAATAACAAGGAAAACCTCTTATATGATCTTGAGCAGCGAGAGAAGAAACAGGAGCAAAAGGGCATGGATCGCGTTTTTGACATTCGGATTGGAGACCACGCGCTTGCTACGGATTTAAATGTGTTGCGTGAAGTCGGGGCTTTTAGCGTGCTTCGTCGAAAATTTCCAGTGAAAGTGCACAGCGACGGTAACTTGGTGATTTCCTTTATTCCTAAGAAAGGTGAACCGATGCTGAATGCGATCCGACTTAAAAAGATAAACCAGTCAGTCAACCCATAAAACATGAAATTTATGCAGCCATTTAGAAACTATATCAAGCCTATTATCGCATTGTTGATGATACAACCCGTCCTTGCAGAAACTAGCTATAAGCTAAATAAACCAACCTATACTGGGGCGTACGGAACTACAGTAACCGCCGTCGTGACACATCAACCTGATCCAAGCGAGCTCGCGAAAAGTCCAAATGGCCTAAGGAAAACGGCCGCGGTAAAAGCCAGGCGGCAAAACGATGTTGTGAAAGATAAATCCAAGGTAGGCAGTCCCGAAGTCTTCATCCAAAAGGGGCGAATATGTCTTAACTTTAGTAATCGGCTGACCGATAAAGAGATAAAAGGGCCCTTTCTTATCCGACGGAGCCAGGGCAGGTTGGGCGATTATCAAACTATTGCCAAAGTCACACAGCCCAAATTTGTGGATCAAGTGCTCGATGGTAGTCCATACGACTATTATTATGAGATCCAGACCGTAAAAGGAGAGTTTGTAGCACGTTTGAGTTTAGAACTCCAGCTGTTTGGTGAAAATACATTTGTTTATAGTCCAACAGATAATAAGGTGCGTGTCGGCAATGAAGTCAATCAGCTCCATGAAAAGATGTTTGGAAAAGAATTTAGTCCCCATCGTTATGCATTGCTTTTCAAATCGGGCGACTACAAGGATGCCGGATTATTGAAGATTCCTTTTTATGTGCAGATTGCTGGATTAGGTAAAGTGCCTTATGATGTTGCGATTTCAAATATACACACGCCGCCTCATCTTGCCGATGGGAACGGAACCTGTACATTCTGGCGTGCTGCTGAGAATCTGTCTGTCATCGGTCCGGAGAGCTATGAGGAAGAACAAACTTTTAAATGGGCGGTTTCCCAAGCCGCCCCCTTGCGTCGTATTTATTCCACACGGGTGGTGCGCAATCAATGGGCAAATGGATGGGTTAGTGGTGGTTATACCGCAGACTGCTGTTTTGAGGCAGCTGCAGGTTCCAAAAACCAGCAGCAGTGGTATACACGAAACTCCTTTCTAAACAAAGGAAGAGGGAAGTTTGAAGAAATTAAATACAATTATTGTTTTCAGGGAGTAGATTTTGGACCTTCTGTTGATAAGAATAGCTATCAAAATAATTGGGCAGAAGGCGGCAACGTGACGGTCATTCCAACGACACCCGTGATTCGTGAAAAGCCCTTTGTGTTTTTTGACAAAGATGGGCGGTATAAGGTGTTTCGGCCAGCGCTAAAGCATAATCATACAGGCGTATCCTATACACGCGACAACATGGGGGCGGGAGATATTATCGATGTGGAGAAGGAGTTTTATGTTGTCAAACCCGGCGATACAGCGGCGGAGATGAACCGACAGTTAGGGAATGGCAAGCATTTGCTGATTACACCCGGGATGTATGAGTTATCTGAACCCCTTCATGTCAGCAAGGCCAATACCATTATACTTGGACTTGGCTTGGCCACATTGATACCCGGCGCAGCAAATCCGCATACGGCAATTGATGTTGATGATGTTGCAGGTGTCACTGTTGCCTCATTGATGTTTGACGCGCATTATAGTTCGCATAGTTTGATTCAGGTCGGTCAGGAAAAGACCGGGATAAGACATGACAGTAACCCGACCCTGCTGGCGGACCTATTTCTGCGTATTGGCGGATTTCGGGCCGACAAAGTTCATGTCGACCAATCGGTTATTGTCAATAGCAATGATGTGATCGGAGATCACTTTTGGATATGGCGTGCCGATCATGGGGTGAAGGGCAGTGTTGGCTGGGATATGAATACGACACGCAATGGATTGGTGGTCAATGGCGATTATATGACCATGTATGCTTTGTTCAATGAACATTTTCAGGAATATCAAACCTATTGGACCGGTAATTACGGGCGCACCTATTTCTTTCAATGTGAAAGTCCTTACGATGCGCCGAATCAGGCAGCATACCGAAGCGAAAATGGGACACGCGATGGGTTTGCGGCTTACAAGGTCGCCGATACGGTGCAGCAACATGAAGCCTATGCTTTTGGAATATATGATGTGCTGGTCAATCCGATTCGCATTGAAAGTTCGGTGGAAATACCGGTAAAACCCGGTGTTAGGCTCAAACATATCTGTAACAACAGCTTGTCCAATGGTCCCAATCGTGGCTACGGTTATATCATCAATCAAGTAGGAAAAAGTACATACAATACCTGGCGGGATAATCGGACATTTGTGGTGGAGTTCCCTTAAAAGCCAGTTTCCGAATCGACTAATTGTTTAAAAAATAGCGCTTACGATAGGATGGCGCTATTTTTCGTCTGATCCGATTGTATTCGATTGGTTGACTCCTTTTTCGTAGTTACAGCTATATTTTGAAAGTGAGTGATAACATCCAATCAGCTAGGGAACTATCTAAACTGGATTTAACAGACTTTTTTGATCATTATGAGTTCTTTTTTGTCGGTTCCCTTCAATAGAATGATCCTAGTAAATATATCATACATTGACACAGGAATTGTGGGAAGGTTGATCTTGCGTTATTAAAAAATAGCGAGAATTCTTATATGTATGACAAAATAAGGCCGAATTACAATAAGTGATTCGGCTTTTTTCGTGTTGAAAGTATTCAAATTTAGAGAGAACTTTTTTTTAACTCTTCATTTGGTTATAAAAAGCAACCAAAAAATGTCGCAAATAGAAAGCGCGAGATTGATAAGAAAATAGAATGACTTCGTTTACTTCTTTTATAAAATTATAAAACTATAATCTATATAGACATTCATGATTAATTTATGCAATCGTTTGCTTCGATTACGCAATCGATTTCGTTCCTGTCAATATGTATGACTTTAAAAATATTATTATATCATTGTTACATACTATCAATTATTAATAGGACCGAAAGTCCAACTTTTATTTAAGCCGAAACTAAGTTTATTTGCTAGCCGAATAATACCAATTTTTTTAATGCCTAAAGACATAAATCGAATGAAAAGACTATTTTGTTTTTTATTTCTTGTCCCTATGTTTCCATCTGCTAAGGCTAACCATCTTAACTTTTGGACTTCAAAACAAGATACTTCTGAAATCAATGAGGTTGACAAGCGATTACTTAAAGGACGACTAGCTACCTTGTTAAAAAAGCAAGGTGTCAAAGACAGTCTCAATTTAAGAAACGTTGAAACATTGCCTGTTGTCAGTATTCCAGAGCTTTTGAAAGGGCAAGTTGCCGGTCTCTACGTACAAGAAGCGACAGGTGAACCAGGAGCGCCAAAGAATATGGTGCTTAGGGGTTTAGGATCGCCGTTGCTCGAAATCAAAGATGCGGTTAATGTGCAACCAGCTGTATTTGTCAATGGAATACCTATTGCAAGAGACAACAATTTTGCGTATTCAATTCAACAGTATCAATTCAATCGTATCGGTCCGGGAACGGACAACTTTGCCGGTATTGATCTCTCAACAGTAGAATCCATTGAGGTAATAAAAGATCCCGTTAAGTTAGCAAAACTGGGACCATTAGCTGCCAATGGTGCTATTTGGATTCTTACCAAACCTGGTAAAGACGGAAATCGGGAAATATCTATAAATACTTATGTGGGACTCTCTACAAAACCAGTTGTAACTCCCGTAAATGCTCAGTATGAGAATATGTTCCGGTCCATCTTCTATAATAAATATGGGTCGGATACTGATCGTTTGAATTACCCGGGATATCTGAGCGATTCGACCAACGTGAATTATTATGGACCGGCAAACTGGAATCAAGAATATTACAAAGTTACACCTTCTTATGGCGGAAATTTAGGTATTCGTGGAGGTAATGACCGTGCGAATTTCGGATTTATTGGTGGTTATATGAAGAATGCGATTTCGGCGGACCAGACAAATATCGAACGATATAATGCCTTATTCAATGTTAATATGGCACCTTTCAAATGGTTACAATTTGGAACGACGATTAATGGGAGCCGCAGTTTAAGAGATCGTAATCGCAGTTTAAGAGACCGTTTTGGTGAGGCGTCCTATGTGCCGGATTTATCTGTGCCAATCTCGCCAAATAAGGAGATGTATGCGCAGTATCTAGATATCTATAAACAAGCTTTGGATAAAAATACGGTCAATTCATTAAATGCATTACTTACACTGGATATTTATTTTCTCAAGAACCTAAAATTTAATACTTCCTTAGGGGTCGATTATTCAGAAGGAGCAAGACAAGCATTCTTCCCTGGTTCATTGATGGAAACCAATAATTATATGTCGAGTTATTTTGGTTTCAATCAGCGTTTGGTATATAACAACCGGTTGGAATACAACTTGAAATTTCAAGACAAACATCAATTAGACTTGACGCTAGGGTCTTCCTATACACAGGATCTCTATCGATACAATTATGCACGGGCTTATGATGGACCAAATGATTTTATCAAGGTTAACGTTGTAAATGGGGATCCTAATAACGCCGGCTATTTGACACCGATAGGCGGATTGTATGTAAACCGCTACAGTAACCGGGAAGATTTTCGATTACATTCTTTATACTTAGCGGGTCATTATAAATATAAAAATCTTCTTGATTTAGATGCGGTATTGCGTTATGACGGTTCTTCAACGATGCAACCAGATTCGCGTTGGTTAATGACACCATCATTTGCTGCGAAATACCACCTGATTCCTGAAAATGAGGGGGAATTATTTAATCAATTGGGCGTGAAAGCCTCGTGGGCGAGAATAGGGAAACCTGTATTTACAAGTAAGTTTGCTATCGGACCAAATTATACAGCTGATCTAAATTGGGGATCGGAAAAATCCCTAGTATCCTATAATGGTTTTGCAGTTGCATCCCGACCTTATTCAGAAGGTTGGGTGGGCTACGATATCAAATGGCCCTACACGGATCATGCTGAATTGACAGTTGATGGAACGTTATTGGAGAAAAAGGTCGATTTTGAAGTTTCGCTATATCAGAAGAAAGATGCCAATCAATTGATTAATTCTCCTATCCCGGCAGAATACGGATATTCTGGTCAAATTATTAATGGTATGACTGTTAAAAATACCGGTATAGATCTCAATCTGTCAGCAAAAGTACTCGCCAATCCAGAAGCATTACAATGGAATACATCGCTTAACTTAAACTACAATCAAAATAAATTGACTGCACTTCCCGAGGGACGTAAACAGTTGAAGGTTGGTAATAGGTTGTTAAAAGTGGGCGAGGCCATTGATCAGTTTTGGTTGTATGAGAATCAGGGTACCTATGATACTGAAGCAAGTATTCCTGTTCAAAATGGCCAAAAGTTGCAGTTTGACGGGGTAGATTTTGCCGCTGGTGATCCAATTTGGAAAGATCAGAATGGAGATTTCAGAATCAACGATGAGGACCGTGTGTTAAAAGGCCATGCGATGCCAAAGCTGACGGGATCATTTCAAAACTACTTCAAATACAAAGGGTTCGACCTGAATATGCAATGGTATTTTGCGCTGGGACATAAGGCTCTGAATCAACGTGCTTCAAATAAATATAATTTCATTAATACCGAAAATACCAATTCACTGGATGGAATTCGAGAGGTGTTCCATTGGCAACAAGATGTTGATATTAACAAATATCCAATCTATAATCCTTGGAGTCCGATCGTTGCATATCGGGTGGATCAAGATTTATTCTTAGAGAATGCTTCGTTTCTGAAGTTGAGAGCTGTAACGATTGGTTATGATCTTTCTCAGTTGGACAAAATAAAACAAAAGATGAAGACTGTTCGACGGGCTTATGTTTATGTTTCCGGCACCAATTTATTGACGATTTCTAAATTCTCAGGTGCCGATCCTGAACTGATAGATTTTAATGGATATTACACAGGGTATGGCTTGCCATTATCTCCAATGGTTTCATTAGGTATTAAGTTAGATCTGTAATTATTTAATATAGAAAAGACTATGAAAAGATATAATCGATGGGCGGTAATTCTGGTGATGTCACTTGGCATTACTGTTTTTACGAGTTCATGTAATAAGAAATTGGATATTGTTGCATCAAATCTGGGCTCAGAGAAATTGGAATGGCAATCCATATCCGATACCCGTGCGCATTTGATGGGCATCTATGGTTTAATGCGGTCAGCTACGGCTGATAACTATGGACATTGGGTGTATGGGGAAATACGCTATGGCGATTTTACTTCTTATTCACGGGCCGACCTCCGTGCGGTACGGGAGAATAAATTAAAATCCGCATATCCGTTGTTGAAAGACCTTACAGATTGGCGTAGATTTTATGCCGTCATTAATGCGGCTTCGCTCTTTATTGAACGTGCACCAGAAGTCATGGAGAAAGATAAACGCTATACAGAACGGGATATGAAGTACGATGTAGCACAGGCACGTACGATTCGTGCACTTATGTATTTCTATATGGTTCGTATCTGGGGAGATGTTCCTTTGCTAAAAGACTCCTATGACAATGGCTCTTTTGTTGAATTAGCACGTTCTTCGGAAGCGACTGTTTTGTCCTTCGCAGAATCAGAATTATTAGCCGCAGCGCAAGATCTACCTTATCGGTATGCTGTTGGAACACAGAGTTATTATGGAGCTTTATATGGCACCTGGGTTGGCGTATTGGTTAATAAAATTACGGCCTATTCTCTTTTAGCTCACGTGGCTGCTTGGCAAGGAAAGTACATTAATGCAGAGGTATATTCAAGATTTGTCATTGATAATTATTCCCAGGCAAGTCTTGAGCTATTGACAACTCCCGCATTGGTGAATCCAACAGATGGATTATTTGGCCCTAGTACACGGGCACAGATATTAGCAATTCGCTCCTCCTATGAATTTGGAGAGGCAACCAATACAGGGCATATTGAATCATTGACTTTGGGGTATCCAATTGTTACTAAAGCTAAACCGGATATCTATGTTAGTCGAGACACCATTAATAAATTGTTTGATGACGTCAATGATACGCGTTTTGGTATCGATTCTATATCGGGATTGGTTCGGACCAACTACTTTACCAATTACAACGGCGATATTCCAATTTTTAGTAAAATCAAGGTCATCCGTAATGGTGCTGGGGATTCTGACTTCTCCATTTTCGGCTCCAATCTGGTTTTTACCCGTTTAGAAGAAATTTATTTGTTGCAAGCGGAGGCGAAAGCCGTTCTCAATCAGCGTGATGACGCGATCAAATACCTCAATGTCATCAAAGAACGCCGTGGTTTAAAACCATATATCAGTAACTCGCCAAAAGATTTATTGGAAGAAATTTTCTTGGAACGAAGAAGAGAATTAATGGGTGAGGGGTGGAGATGGTATGATCAAATTCGCCTGGCAAAGATTAAGAAAAATAATCCCGTCATGAATGATTTGATTCAAAAAGGTGGAATCTATTGGCCGATCTCTTCAGATGTACTTGAGAGAAACTCCAAATTGGTGCAAAACTCTTATTGGAAATAATAGAATAGATAATCATGAAAAACAAACATATTTTTTTAGGCTTATCGCTAATCGTATTGCTGTTGGGTATCACAAGTTGTAAAAAAGGGAATACCTATTACGAAGATTTTCAAGTCAAGTATACCGAATTTGATGGGACTTCATTGGATTTTTTGGAATCACAAGGTAGTACCTATGACTCTTTACTCTTGGTATTGGAACGCGTTCCATCGGTACGTGCTAAACTAAAAGATCCTAATGCAAAAATTACCTTTTTTGCTATGACGAACAACAGTTTTACAAATGCTTTAGATGCAATGAATGGTGTACGAAAAGCGGGGAACAGACCCCCACTTTATCTTGAGGATATCCCGCAATTGGTTCTCGATTCTTTAACCTACCATTATGCATTTGACGGGATATACGATACTCCCTATTTGCATGATTTTGTAGAAGGTAAGGTGATCAAAGCGCTTGATAACTACGATATGACACTAAAATATAAAGTAACATCGGCTTCTGGAATAATTGGTGGAGGCCAACAACAAATTATATTGAGCGATATGAATAAGTCTATTTTTCAGCGTTATTGGCAGGAGAGTGCAACATCGGTGGTGAATATACGCACACATAATGGTATGCTACACGTCCTCGCTCCAAGTCATAATTTCGGATTTAGTAAACTAGCAAAACTATTAAACAAATAACATGGAAATGAAAATATTAAAATCTGCCAAACAGCTATTGATGCTCGGAATGGGACTTTTCATGTTAGTGTCTTGCAAGAAATATATCCCGGATGACCAAGATTCTTTAGGAAGTGATGTTGTATACAATACAAATGAGTTTACACCATTGTTGGGAAGAAATACTTTTTATAACAATATTGTCAATATTGGGCAGAATACCTCACAGCCACTTTCCTTCAAAATTGTCAATGTTCGTGACATTGACGGGCAACCCGCAACACTTTTCGATGATAAGTTCCCTGTTAAAATCTGGACAAAGGCGTATAGCGGCTATGAAAAATCAATTGATGAGATAGAAAGCAAACGTAAAATAGAATATCGGCCCATATTAGAAATACTTGAAAAATCTGGGAATATTAATTTTTGGGGACAATCTGTAAACTCAAATTTTGTTAAGGCCCAACCAGACTCTGGGTATGTGTTTGATATCGAGATTAGTAATACAGGAGGGCGTAGATATTTGCGGGATTTCAAATTGAAACCTTATCGCGAACGTGCATTTGAACCCAGTATTATGGATCCAGTGACAGGTTTGTCACCATTACCTTATACGCATCCCGCTTCAACGACCAATTTATTTGGTGAGCGGACCAATCTACTTGTTTTCCCTTCCGAAATCAACGTTTATTTTAACAAGCTTGAGCGTAAAGGGACTGGAAGCCGGACATTGACAATAAGTTTTTTAGACTCCCTGAATCGTCCGATTGATGTGAAAAAGTTTGCCGCAACGGAATGGGACAAATTAGTTCATGGTTTTAATCACAGATTCGAAAATGGTAAAGTTATTTACGATGTGGCTTATCCAATTCCACTAGCTCCTATTAAAACTGATTTTACTTCTGAAGATGGTGGGGCTGCTGTAATGAACTTCAAATTTAGAAGGAAAGGACAATTTGGTTTTCTTGAAGATTGTGGTATACAGATGCCATTTGCGATTTATGAAGAAGGGGATTGGGAGATACAATTTCGATTTATGTATGAAACGCCAAGATTTGAATGATGATGGACCAACTAATTAGCTTAAAAATTATGAAACAATTCTGCATAATATTTACGTTCATTTGCACCTTGTTTGTTGGGGAGGCTTGGGCCCAAACCATGATCAAAGGGGTAGTGAAAGGAAACGATAAGAAGGCCCTTGGTGGCGTGTCTATTCGTTTGGAAAATCCTAAAAGAGATTTAGGGAAAACCGGGGATGATGGACGATTTGTAATTTCCGCCCCGAATACTGGGGTAATGGTATTTTCCTATCAAGGATATCGTACGGAAAAGTTTACGATTGTTGCAGGGAAAACCGAATATAATGTCACGCTTGAGATGGAAGCGCAGGAGCTTCAAGAAACTGTCGTAGTTGGATACCAACAACGTAAAAGAGAGACATTGACAGGCTCAGTAGTTACTATTTCTGGAAAGGAAATTCAGGATATTCCTGCCGGTAACTTTGTCGATCTGTTACAAGGTAAGGTCGCCGGACTGAATATTCAAAATAATACAGGTAGTCCGGGGATGCGTGGGACGATGGCGGTTCGTGGTATGTCCAATTTTAACGTTTCGGGAAGTGGAGATAATGCCTTTGTAACACCGACTTCCCCCTTATTTGTGATCGATGGGGTACCAATTGACGACAATGCGGGATACGAATATGGCTTTGAAACAGCCGGACCGGGCATGTCTCCGATCGCAATGATCCCACCTGAAGATATTGAAAATATAACTGTTATGAAAGATGCGCAAGCAACTTCACAATATGGTTCTCGGGGTGCCTATGGTGTAATTGTTGTTGAAACAAAACGTGGTAAGTCAAAAGTGCCAATTGTACAATATCAAGGTCAATTCTTCCTGTCAGCTGTACCTAAATTGCGTCGTGTTATCGGCGGTAGAGATGAACGAATGATACGTATTGAACAAATTTTGATGAATGATACGACATTGGCGGCAGCCTTGCGGCGTATCAATGACTCTCCAATATTGGCCGATTCGTTAAATCCCTATTATAATAATTCAACCGACTGGCAATCCTATTTCTATCGAAATACCTACAATCAAACACATAACTTGAATATTTCGGGGGGAGAAACGATCTTCAACTATAAAACGAATATCAACTATTATGATGAAAATGGTATTATCGCCAATACAGGCCTGAAAAAATATACCACCTCATCCAACATGACATATCAACCAAGTGATAAATTTTTGATGCGAGCAAATGTCAATGTGCAGGTCGCCCAAAATAAAATGGGTTCGGGAAATGCAATGATGCAGACGGGGGTAGGTAAGTCTGTCAATACAACGTCGCTCTATCCCTCACCTTCACTATTTTCTGGCAGTATGTCTGCGCTGTCTGCTTTGGGGGTTGATGATCAAAATAAAACAGGAAATTATACTGGTCAGATCGAATTACAATATGAACCTTTTCAGGGGCTAAGGGCGAGTTCGACTTTCAACTATACCTATATGACATCGACAAAAGATCGTTATACACCTGAGGTACTTTTGGGAAATTCTTCGGAAGTGTATAGTTATTATGGTAACAATAGTAAAGTATATAATCGAAATTCACTTGGATATACTAAAGCAATTAAAGAAAAACACTTATTTAATCTTTATGGATTTACCGAGATGTGGATATCTTCTTCTTCAGAAGATTTGTCCAGAATTCGTGGTACTGCAAACGATCAATTTAATACAGGAATTAGCTATAATACGCGGAATACATTAGGTGGGTTGTTGAATTCCCTGAATAATTTTAGGTCGATTGCTTACGCCGGAAATTTTACCTACAATTATGATTCTAAGTATGTTGTTGACTTGAGTTATCGTATTGATGGTACTTCGGTGACAGGGGGAAGCTCACCCTGGACACAGAATCCTTCGGCAGGTTTACGTTGGAACTTTAAGAAGGAGAACTTTATGCAAGGATTAGAATGGTGGGATACGGGCTTTATCAGAGGATCGGTAGGACGTACGATTTCTCCAACCGGATCATTATCTGATCTTTATGGCTGGTATAAAATTGACGACGGCCGTTATAATAATAGACCAACGACCTCATTGGACTTGGAGAATGCTCCCAATACGAATCTGGTTCCTCAGACGACAACACAATGGTCTGTAGCAACGGAATTGGGCTTTTTCAATAGTGCCATTTATATTACCTACGAAACTTATTACAAACAATCAGATAAGATCTTGCGTAAAAAAGCTATTGCCAACCATAACGCATTTTCAAATGTATTAACAAATGAATCGGCTATGGTGAATAGAGGGCATGAATTGAGTATCCAGTTCCGTCCTTCATTAGCAAATGAGGACTGGAAATTCAATGGGAGCGCAACATTTGCAATAAATAGGGATTATGTAACTGCACTACCTGATGGTGCACGTCAGTTAGTACAACCTGACGGCTCTGGCTACGATTTACCACAGTTTTATCGTCTTGGGCGGAATGCATTTAGTTTTGTATTATACGATTATAAAGGGGTATACACTTCTGATGATCAGGTGCCTGTGAATCCATTAACAGGTTTACGTTATAGAGCAGGCGGAGAAATGAATGACGGCAAATTCTTTCGCGCGGGGGATCCTATTTTTACAGATCTAAACGGGGATTATATCCTTGATGAAAATGACTTAGTATATGTAGGTAACTCGCAACCGGCCATTACAGGAGGTTTGTATCTATTTACGCAATACAAAAACTGGTCTTTACGTACACAATTATCCTATACGCTAGATCGCGATATTCTAAATACAGCTTTAACTGATCGATTCCGCAACTATTCAGATCCCACTGGTCAAAACTACGGAAAAGGAGCACCAGGTGCTTATGTACCGCTTGATGCTTATAATGTTTGGCGTCAGTTAGGCGATAATGCAGATTATCCAAATGTTTCAGACTTTACGCGTTTGACATTATATAATCCTTATCGTTACAATTCTACCATGTTTTTGGAGGATGGATCTTATTTAAAAATTAACTCAATAACAGTAGGCTATAATTTTGACAGAAGATGGGCTCGTCGTTTTGGGGTTTCATCGGCCCGATTGAATTTTACGGCAAACAACGTGTACACGTTTAGCCGGTATTCTGGGCCAGATCCCGAATTGGTAACAGGTGTGGGACGTGATGGCTCGAATGGATATCCGAGCAAAAGGACCTATTCAATGGGAATAAGTGTACAATTCTAAGCGCAAAATAACATGAAGAAGAAATTTTTATATCTATTTATACTGGGAGCAACTTTAGGTTTTGGCTCCTGCGGAAAGGACTTCCTAAATATTACCCAAATTGATAAATTAACAGGAAATAACTATTGGACTAGACAAGCAGACGTTGACCAATATATGGGTGGGATTTATTCCACTTTTAGAGAGGCGACAATGACAAACATTTTCTTTCCTGCATCCGGTGATTTGCGTTGTGCGCCTACAAATCGGACGAGTGCGACGTCAGGGGCAGGAAGAGATTATATTTCGTTATTGAGACAGAATAATTTGAGTGCTATAATGTCTAGAACTAGCGAGGATGTGGACAATAATTTCGCCTATTTCAGATTTCCTAGAATCACCCAATGGAACAATTTCTATAAAATGGTGCAAAATTCGAATATCGTTATTTATCAATTAGAAAATAAAGATATGCCGTTCCTTAGTGAGCAACAGAAAAAATCATATAAAGCTGAAGCTGTCTTTTTGCGTTCATTAGCGTATTTTTTTATGGTACGTCTGTATGGCGACGTACCTTATTATACGGATATAAATACCAATCCATTGCCACGGACAAATATGTTTACGGTATTGAAAAATCTATCTGTTGATTTGGATGCTACTTATAAGGATTTACCATGGACTTATGATGATCCTTCCGTCGTCGCTGTCAAAGCAATGCGTGGTGCGGCACTCGCACTGAATATGCATATTAATATGTGGATAGCCGGTTTAGGATCGGAAGATAAAACGGTACTATATCAAAAAGTTGCAGATATGGGGAAAGAGCTGATGGAAGAAAATGGAGGAGCATATGCGTTATTGGATTTAAGCAGGACCAAAGAGATTTTTAAAGGTAGGACCAAGGAGGGTTTGTTTGAAATTGTTCAAAACTTCAATTATGGGGAAAGCTTTCACTTATCTGCATCCTATTCAGATTATGTGTTACATGCGCCCAACAAAGTGACAACAAAGTCATATATCTATTACGATCCGAAGTTTATGGAAAAAATGTATCCACCAGCAGAAGATGACCAACGTAAAGTATACTGGTTTGATAAAGATATCTATTCGACAAATGGCGATTTCCAATGTCTCAAATTCTCCAATGTATTTATGGAAGAAGGCGAAGATAATAATCCCGATGATAATCAGATGGTCTTTCGATATGCAGATCCTATCTTGTTAAGAGCGGAGGCATTGGCTGAATTGGGTAAGGATGAAGAAGCAAGAACTGTTGTCAATGTTATTCGTAATCGTGCTAAAGCGGCACCGGTACGCGATAGTGGCGATGACTTAAAAGATGCTATTTGGTGGGAACGTGTGAGAGAATTATTGGGAGAGGGGAATTTTTATTATGATTTAGTACGTACAAAAAAAGTGATCAATTTTGAGTATACCACTGCACCAATGTCCGTTGCGGCTTTTAACGACGGCGGATGGACTTGGCCTATTGATAGGTCTGCATTAACGAACAATCCATACATGCGATTAAACAATTATTGGAATTAAAAGAATAGACCATGAATAAAATTTGGAAATATAGTTTCTTGCTGCTAATGGTAATTTCACTGTTTGGAGCATGTAAAAAAGAGGATTATATCGATACAGGAGTCCACGAAGCGAAGTTTAACGGAACTATCTGGAACTATCTGGAATCTAGACCAGACTTGTTTGATACATTAATGGTAGCACTTAAAGTTGCCAAGTTGGATGATGTGCTTAAAAATGAGGAAGTGACCTTTTTTGCCCCTCCCGATCCATGTATTTTAAAGTCCGTGTGGATGCTAAACCAACAGCTGTTTCGTTCTGGGCAAGATTCCATTACAAAATTGGAGCAGATCAGACCTGAAGTCTGGAGGAAATACCTTTCCAGATATATTTTTAAAGGTAAGAATGTCGCCAAAGATTATCGCCAGATTGACACGTTAAATTTAGCGGCCTTTCCTGGCGGTGTTTATAAAAATATTGCTGGTGCGGATATGAATATTGGTGTACTTTACAACGATGTTATTACCAAAAATGATAACTCTGGTGGGGATCAGATTATTAAATATGCTGGTTATCGTCAGCTCTATTTAAATTATCCATATTCTATCAGTGTACCTGAAGAGTTTAAAGATTATTTTGTGCCTTATATTACGGCTCCTGTAGCAACTTCTGATATTCAACCCACTAATGGAGTCTTGCATGTGCTCAAATTTTCAAAACATTCATTTGGATTTCAGAGTATTGATTTTGTAACCGAGGCATATTTGCTAGGAGTGCTGCCTAAGTAAAATTTGATATGAGTATGAAAAGAAATTTAATAACCAAAATAAGCGCCCTAGCAGTAACTATACTCGCATTAGCGGCATGTAGTAAGGATATTCTAACCGGGGCAGATCCTTATGCCGGGGGCAAAGAACCCTTAGGGATAGGATTTTATATCAATTATCCAGATCCAGGTTCTGCCAAGCCAGGCGAATTGGTGGATTTTTATGTAAAAGGATTAAAAGGAAAATTAGATAAAATTGGTTTTTTTGTCAATAATACAGCCGTAGAAATTATTTCTGCGAAGGACTCCTTGGTAACGATTAAATTGCCAGAACAGATATCCTCTGGGGATGCTAAAATCGTTGTTGGCGATGAAGTTTTTTATGGTCCACGTTTAGAGATTGAAGGGAACACAGCAGTTGACGAAAACTATGGAATGGTGAATGGGTTTAAAGGTAGTGTATATGATATTTTACCTAATGCGGGTGGCTTTATTGTAGCAGGATCTTTCTATAACTTCGAAAATGAAGCAATTACAGATGGCGTTCCTGAAAGTAAGAAAGTCTACCGCAACGGAGTACATTTTATCGATGCCAATGGTAAGACAAGTGGTAACATGAATTTTGGTAGGGGTACCTTTGGTGGCGGTTATGTCAGGTCTATCGCAAAAACAAATGATGGTAAGTTTATCTTTGCGGGGGCATTGGGAACTTTTGCGAAGCGAATCGTTAATAATATTGTCCGTGTTAATAATGATGGTGCCATCGATTCAATGATCGTGGAGGTGATTAATCCGGGCAGCGACCCGAAAAATTCATTGGATACCGTATCAGCTTTTAACGGCGGGGTGAATACAACCATTTTGCGGGCTTTTACCACGGCAAACAATAAAGTTATCGCTGTTGGGAATTTCAGTACACATTATAAGATTGATTATAATTATTCTTCGCGAGATACCCGAAAATATATTATTTCCTCTGCCAGAAACGTCATTCGGATGAAAGAAGATGGTTCTCTGGACTCGACGTTTGCATTGAATAATGCCGGTGCCAATGGGCAAATTATGGATGCAGTTATGATAGACAATGAACGCGTGGTCATTGTCGGCGCTTTTACAACTTATAATGGTAAAGCAGCGAATGGTATAGCTTGTATTAAAGCCGATGGTTCGGTGGATGAAAGCTTTACTTTAAAAGGAAATATAACCAGATTATTCGGACTAAGTTATAATAGCACCTTGAAAAAGTTAGCTGTTTCGGGGATATTTTCAGGCGTTGGTGCTTCTGGGAAGGTCAACAACGTTGCACTGATGAATATAGATGGTACAGTCGATGAGAGTTTTATACTACGAGATATAGGTGCTGGTATAGTCAACTATGCCCAAATCCTGAATAATGGACAAGTGGTTCTAGACGGAACACAAGAAAGTTATGCTGGTGTTCCGAGAGCAAACCTGGTTATTCTGGAAAAAAATGGTGAATTATTACAGAAGTATAATTCGTTGGGACCTTTTACAGGTTCTGTCTCTAAAGTTATTGAAACCAAATCTTCTTTAGGTGAACCTGCATTATTGATAGGAGGGAGCATTATCCAATTTGGATCAAAAACATACGGAAACTTCTTCCGTTTGGAAATCAAGAATTAATCCAATAAATGAAACTGGTTATGATTAAGTATTTTAAAACTTTTAAATATATTTCCTTAGCTCTCGGGACCTTAATGGTATTCGGAGCGTGTAATAAGGATTTCCCCAATTTGCTGCAAAATTTCAATGAAGCAAAGGATAGTCCTGAAAGTCGTGATAAGGTACTATTGGTGATTGTTGATGGGCTTTCAGGCCCAGCAATGCAGGATATTGCTCCAACAAATATCGACTTGATGACACGTAATGGTTTGGTTACCTATGGTAGTTTGGCTGATCCAACAACAGATTTCGAAGTGACCAATCAGTCTGTTGCAGCCTCTTTACTTACGGGGGTCAATAGCGCTAAAAATAAGGTGGTAGGCTCGGATTTAAGTCCGATCGACTTGAATAAGTACCCGACGATTTTCACGAAATTGAAGCAAAATGCAGTTAGCCGTAAATCGAGTCTTTTCACATCCGATGCAAAATATGGTTCTTCGTTGGGTAAAGATGCTGAAGTCAAGGTAGAAAGTAATGATGTTGCTGTCGTAAATGCAGCCTCAACATCACTGTCAAATACCGAATCGGATCTCAATGTTATCCATTTGACCGAGGTGGATAAGGCTGGAAAATCTTCCACCTATTCAGCTGCAGATACAAAATATGTGGCTGCAATTAATGTCTTGGACAAACAAGTTCAATCCTTATGGGAAACGATCAAAAAACGGGCAAGCTTTAATACAGAGAATTGGGTTGTGATTGTTACCTCGGGCCGAGGAGCTGTATCCACAGATCCCATTACAGATTTTACACCCTATGGTGATAGTAAGAGGGATACCTATACGTTGTTCTACTCGCCAAAGTTTGCGCGGAAAATTGTACCTAGACCGAACTCAAAAGATATTCCTTTTGTAGCAAACGCAACGCGTTATACCTATGCGAGCAATAATCAGGTCATTGGTAAACTAGCTGATGTAAATAAATTCAATATGGGTACAGGTAGCGACTGGACGATGACCCTCTTTTTGAAACATAACGTTGCGAATGCTAGTTATAATTATCCCATATTTTTTGCTAAACGCGTAGAAGGTTTTACTGGTGCTGGCTGGAACTTCTTTTTGGAGGGAAATTATTGGGGTTTTAACAGTTCAATTGCAGGACAGGCCTTTGGTCCTACGATCAATGATGGCGAGTGGCATGCATTGACTGCTGTCATAAAGCGAAGCGGAAGCCAGGATTCTGTTTATGTTTACACTGATGGAACCAATGCTACTGTTTCTGGTAAGTCTTCTCAAGTAGGCGCTAATGGGAACAATTTAGATAATTCAAGTCCGCTGACATTGGGATATAACCCCGGTAATGGGAATACCGATTGTAATATTTCTATTTGTAACGTACAAATATATAATAGGGCCTTTTCAGCAGAAGAGGTAAAGAGATATGGTGGCGTAACTCATATTGATGAATCTTATCCGTTTTGGAGCAATTTACAAGGTTATTGGCCGGGATATGGGGATGTTAATACAACAGTTCTTACCGAGAAAACGGGTAAAGGAGCCGGCAATTTTAAATTGACAGGTCCTGTAGCTTGGACAAGTTTCAATGAATTGGTTCCATTTTTTCAACCACCTATTGAGGAATCATTTTATCGTCTGGTGCCGAATGCCGTAGATGTTCCTTTTATGATTTACCAATGGTTGGGGGTGTCGGTAGAATCGTCATGGAACCTGGACGGCAAGAGCTGGACGCCTAACTATACACAGATTAGAAAATAATCAAATTTTGACCTAATGAGAAAGAGATATTTAGTTTTTGGATTATTTGTTGGGTTGATGGCCTTTGCCTCGTCCTGCAGTAAATATGGTATTGAGTTTCCAGATGGTTATCAATCTGGAGATTCTACAGAAACACCATTATCGACAGATACAACAATGGGTAAAGCGGATAAGAGCTTATACCATAGAGCTCGTATATATCCGGGCTTGGTAGGAGAAAATGTTACTCGTGTTAAGGATACCACAATTTCTATGTTGATGAATAGAAAATATGTGACCTCCTATGAATATAAAGTTAGTGTAACACCGGCGCCAATTTATACAACAGGACTATATGCTCCTGCGGGCGAAGTGATTCGAATCACTGTGCCTGAAGGCGCTATTGGCATGACCGTACAGGTGGGAGTACATACAGATAACATCACGGGTAAGGATGCTCCACGGAGAGACCCTATCCTGTACACCAGAAAGGAATTATTCCCGGGAACAAATTACATCAAGAACCTCTATGGTGGAACGATATGGATTATTAATCAGAAAGCAAGCACGACACCTGTTAACATTAAAGTAGCCGGAGCTGTCAAATCCACAGACTTTATTCTAGGTAAATCTGTTGTGGCCGATTGGAAGAAACAAGTGCTGTCGCAGGATGTTCCTTGGATGGACCTTATAGGTCAACGAGTCGCTTTTTCTGTCCCACGTTCACTCGTCGTTAAATTTATCCAGTCTGGAAAAATGGATCAAGTGGATGAAGCGCTACGGCTTTGGGACGAGACCTATGTCAAAGATTATTACAATTGGATGGGGCTGTCCGCAGATGCTTCGGATCCTATCAATCGCTATCCAGAATTTTGGGAAAGAGGTGTGATGGATATTCATCCATCCTTAGGCTATGCGCATAGCGGTAGCCCATGGGTGATGCAAGAAGATGAATATTGGTTGGATGAACTGACAAATCCCAACACGATTAGAAAAGGAACGTCATGGGGTTCATACCATGAGGTGGGGCATAATTATCAAGCAACATGGGCCTGGAGTTGGTCGGATTTGGGCGAGACAACAAATAACCTGTTCATTTTTAACGCAGCGCGCAATCGCGGTGTGACTTCAAGAATTGATTTTCACCCGGCATTAAAAACATCAATTCCTGCTGCATTAAAATTTGCCGCACTAACCTCTGCGAAGAACTTTTCCAACTTTCCTAAAGAATTGGGAATTGACGCTGATGATCCTTTCGCTCGGTTAACACCTTTTCTCCAAATCTTTGATAAGACAACGGGTAAAAATGGAGAGTCAGGTTGGGATTTTTTCCCTTATATCTATAGCAAAGCGCGAAACGAAAACTTCACAAGTTCTTTGGACCAAGGAAAACGGGATTACTTCTATCGGCAGCTATGTAACTTTACAGGGAAAGATTTTAATCGATTCTTTATTGCTTGGGGGATTCCGGTAAGTAGCTCGGCCAAACGCGAGATGCGAGAAAAGTATCCTCCTATGGATCGGTCCATCTGGGAATACAATCCTTTGACGTTTACGGGCGGTGACGGTGTATTGCAACCACGTTATTTCTTGCCAAGTGGTTTGTTTGAATTTACAGCAAATGTTGCTACAGCAACAAACGAGAGTACTGGTAAGTTTAGCGCAATGACTGATGGCGATCCAAATACCTATTGGCATACTTGCTGGTCTGGCTGTTCTATCCCGACTACTTTACCTGTAGAATTGACAATGAACATGAAGGAGATGAATACCTTTAAGGGTTTCTATTTCAAGAATAGGAATAATTCCACTTTCGCGACCAAAGTGAAAGTCCTGATTAGTAAGGATAATAAAAATTGGACCGATTTGGGCGCATTTGCTTTGGCAAGCACTTCACAGACAGCGGCTCAGAATTCAGCCATGAAAGAGTTTACTTTCCCGAATTTAGTGGAGGCTCAGTATGTGAAATTTGTGTTCCCGGATCCAAATACTGGTGGAGCAGAACATGTTGCAATTGCCGAATTAGGGGTGTTTTACGATATATAAACTTAAGTTATGAAAAGATTATTCAATATAAAGAAAACCTTAGTTCTTGTCGTAGGTGCGGTGTCGTTATTGGTTGGCTGTACAAAATATGCTAACCCGCCGGCGGTGTATGAAGACTATGAGCAGAATCTGCAACAACCAGTTAAACGAAAAGTGCTGTTTATCTCTGTGGACGGGCTGGTCGGGCAGGAATTAAAAAAGAGTGTGCCAGCCAATATGGCCGAGCTGATTAAGACAAGTAAGTACACCTTTAACGCACTAGCTGATGAGAATACCGGTGATGCATCTGCTTGGATGACGATGATGAGTGGCGTTACCTATTCCAATCACCAAATTAATGATGATTCTTATATCCCGAAACCGGATGAAGATGACCCGCATAAGAATGTGGCGGGTTATCCGTCCATGTTGTATCGTATCTCAACAGTAGCACCTTCGTTGAAAACAACGGTCGTATCACGGTCAGTCACATTGAATGACAAGTTGCTCGTTAGCGCGAATGAAACCTATAATGGAGCGACCGACGAAGATGTAAAGACAAAGGTATTAGACCTGTTTAATACCAAAAATACGGATTTTATGATCGTACAGTTCACATCTTTATTGGATGCGGGAAAAAAAGGTGGTTTTACAGTGAGTAACAGTGATTATGCGGATGCCTTAAAGAAAGTTGACGGGTATATCGGCGAAATAACGAAAGGATTAGCTGCACGCAAAAATTATCAAAATGAAGACTGGTTGATTATCGTAACATCAAATCATGGTGGTATTGGAAGTTCTTACGGTGGTAACACGCTGCAAGAACGGAATACCTTTGCAATATTTCAGAATAAAAACTTTAAAAGTGCCGAACTGACGGGGAAACCAATGAGCTATGTTCGGATGTGGGGATACGACGGTACTGGAAACAAGCCTTTAGGGGTAAGAGCAGTCAGTGGAGATATTGGGAATTCAAGTGATTATGATTTGGCTACGACAAAAGAATTGACAATTTCTGCCCGCTTCAGATTTAATTTGAACAATACAATTATTTCATCGACTTATCAGCCAAATACCTATAACTACTGGTATTCGGGTATTTTTGGCAAGGATTCAAACACTTCTACCGCTACGCCGGGATGGATGTATTATACCTGGGGAAATGATTTGCAGGTGAAGATCAGTGATGGGGTGAAGGAGGCGACCTGTCAGACAGCGAAAGTTAACGGTGACTGGTATACCATGACTACAGTCATCAAAGCGATTGGCAATGATCAGGTTAATATCAAAATCTATAATAATGGCACACTAGCGCAGGAAACTACCACATCCGGAATGAATGTGGCCAATATCAAAACGACTGATCCTTTGATCTTCGGTTATAGACCTAACATATCTTATGACTTGGTCGATTTTGATGTGTCGAATGTGTCGATATTTAATAAGGCATTTACACAAGATGAAATCCGCAATTCTTTATGTTCTGCCGATGAATTGACTAGCTCTTCGTTTGCCAATAGTTTAAAAGGTTATTGGAAGATGTCGCCTACTGAAAGCGGTTCGATTCAGAACGAAGTGTCGGGCAAGAGTGCAATGGGGCTTAGTGGCGCTTTTCAATCGAGAATGACTTCGGAAGTGGTGCCTTGTGATTTGGGTGAAAATGCCGTATTTATTCAGGCAGCGGACTTTTTTCCACAAATATTTTACTGGTTGGAAGTACGGACTTTAAAAGACTGGAAATTGGAAGGACAGGTATTTTTAAGTAAATACGAGGTTGAATTTCTGCTGTCTGAGCAAAAAAAATAGATTATGAAACCATCCGTGATTAAGGTTTACTTTATAGACTATTCTTAAGTAAGCCCTAATCACAACTAAGCTCCATCATATTGATGGAATAAACTTTATTTATCGATGAAAAGGAATTTTAAAATGAGCTGGGCATTTAATGCTATTTTAGGAGCTTTTTTGCTAAGTATGGGGAGTTGTAAAGAAGAAGAATTGGTGTTTCCACAGCAAGTAGAACAGGGGATAGTGGAGACCAAAACGAGACCGACAGCAAGACCGACAAATTTGACTTATCAGGCTTTCTTTAATCAGAAGTTAGAACTCTATTGGCCCGTTTTGTCAGATCGTGTAGCCAAAGCAGAGATTCGTTATACAGAGGGGGCTGAGGAGAAAGTGATTACGGTGAACAAATTTGATGAGCCGACAAAGATCAGTTTCAAAGAATATAAGGATTATACGGTTACAGTTCGATATTTCACTTCGGACGGAACAGCGTCAAAATTGAGTACAGGTTCATTGAGACCTGGGCCTTATGAAGCGGCCTATAAGCTGACCGGGCTTACTTTGGAACCCGTCCCGGGTGGAATAAAGTTTTCATTCCCAAAAACTTCCGATCGGGCCATTGCAACAAAAATTAGCTATGAACTTGAAGGGAAAGAGATCGTTCGAACGTTTGATTCGAATAAAGAGACTGAAATCATTATCTCGAATCTGACAGACGAAACCAAGGAAGTCGCCTTCAAGATCTTATCTATGGATGAAGAATTGAAAGTGGCAGTTGTGGACGAGCGGAAGCAAGCGCCTGGGATATTGGCTTATAAAGGAATACTAAAAACAATGATTGCCTTTATGGACGGGAATAATGGAGGGCTTGAATGGACAAATACAGGTAAAGATCCAGCTACCATTATCGTGAATTACCAATTGAATGGCAAAGCGAAAACGGTACGGATAGATAACAGCACAGATGTTGAAAAAAGATTATTATTCGACCTTGAGGGTAAGCCTACAGCGTTTACTTTTACAATAGAGACGGACGGTCTGACCTCGCCCGTGCAAAATGCTGAGGTAAAGGCACCCACATTGTTGAGTAGGTCGAACTGGTCTGCAGAGGTATCTTCGACCGAATCCAATGAAGGGGCCGCAAATGGAAAAGCGAGCTCGTTGATTGATGGCGATATTGGAACATATTGGCATTCGACCTGGTCTTCGTCAAATAATCCAGTCTACCCGCATTGGTTTATAGTTGATTTTGGGAAAGTGGAAAATTTTGCGCAGTTTGGAATGATACGGAGACATAATAATAGTACGGGCGGTTTTAAAACATTCAATATTGAAACGTCATTGGACAAAACGAATTGGAAGACGGTCGGAAAAGACCTCGATTTTAATTCGGCTATTACTCCGGCTGCGTGGCAGGATTATAATGTATCGATGGTCAAAGCCAGGTATGTCCGCATAACCATGACGGCGCCAATGCGTGCTGGTACGACATCAACGCATTTGGCGGAATTTAGAGCAGCGGGATATGCCCCGATAGTGCTTAAATAATCCGTTTTTAAATTTAACAAAGGAAAGACAGCCCGGCTTAATCCAGATGCCAGGAGAAGATGTCCGGTTTTGAAATCCCCCAGCGAGCAAGCGGCTTTCTGGGGGATTTTTTGCAGCCTTTCATGGAGTAACAAAAGGATTAATACTAATCTAATAAGCATGTCGATAGCACTACGGTGTCCTTAGATAATGGCAATTATTTTTGCGATTTCTCTGGACGTTCAATTCCTGGACTATCGAAGAGACGACGGTAGTAAATAAGTTTACCTGTACTGGTTACTCCTTGAATCGTAATACAGAATCCTTTCACTTTACTGTTATTGGAAAATTTGATCTGCTTGGATGCTGCGGTACTGTCTATTGACAAAAATGGATCGCAATAGAGTGTCATTCGATTATCCTCTTGCATTAGTTCCTTGTCAGCTTCATTAGAATAGTCGCAGTTTTGTAAACTGCTTGATAGGCATATAACCCAATAGGTCTGTTCATCCACATATTTACCAAAATCTCGATCTTTTTCTGATGGTGCCAGCTCAAAAATTAAGACTGCTGCGACCCCGTTAGCAGGTGCCTTCCATCCTCGAGTAGGTAGGCTTTAAACCAGACCGTGTCGGCAGGAATATAATAATCCCTGTCGGTGTGAATAGAAATGCTTTGGTTTTGCGCGTTTAAGTATAACGCTGCGAATAAAGCAATGATGGTGAGTAAAATAGGACGCATTGTGCTCAGATTTTAGATTACTGGCTTTTCTTCATAGCGCTTTTTATATGCTGATTGCATTTTATTTTAAGCCAAATTTTCGAGGGAAATACGTTAAAGATAACATAAAATATTGCGTTAAATTATTGCGATAGCCCTGTGTAAATTCGGTAAGTCCATTATTGATATACAATCCTTTATTCTCCTTGAGTAAATCATAGGCGGATAATTTTAGTTCTAGGTTATTGCCCGGGAGTAAACGATATGTTGTATTCATGTTCCAGATGAACGCATGATCTTTGTAATTGTTAGCGGACGATAACCGACTTGTACCGTTACTATTTAGCTGCCAGCGTTTCGACAATGAATAGCTCATACTTACTCCCGAAGTCCAATAATTGGATATATAGTCATTGTTTTTTTCAGATAGTTTATTGTGCCGCGCATAACGGTTCAAGCCGTTGATCCAGCCAATTTGATAACGATCCAGAATGGTGTAGTAGCTTTTTAAGCTGATATTTTGGCTATTTGTGCCCATTTCTTGTTTTATGGCATCGATAAATTGAATTTTATTTCCCCAGTTGAGGCTAACATCGAATTGAAAATTCAATGCTTGTGTTTTGCTGAGGGGATAGTTTTTATTTAAATAGCCATTAACAGCTAATAAGGGCATTGGAGTAGCAATCTGAACAAGATATCTTTGTTGCTGCCCTTCTTTAAATAAAATGCTGTCTGTCAGTCCCTGTCTATACTGCGTATAACTCAGGCTTATGTTGCCCGAATAGCCATTTTGACGTTGTTCATTAAAGCTTGTCATAAAGGTTGCTTTAGCACGCTGTGTTTTTTTAAGTTGTGTTGCGCCAAAAAAGCGGTAAGCGACATTGCTGTTATCATAAATGGGCCTAAGCTGGTCCAGATTTGGATATTCTTCATCATAATTTAAAGTTAAGGAGCTGTTTATGTTGTATTGGCTGCTTTTGCTATAATATCGACTTAGGCGAACCTGCGGCAAAAATGTCGTGAAAGTTTGTTCCAGGTTGCGATAATCGAGTGTTGAGCGGTTCTCTGCTTTATAGAAACGTAGCCCGGATCCTAATGTCAGACTCATAAAGGAGCTACTTCTTCCTTGTAGATAGTGACTTTTTAGACGAAAGGATTTTTCAAGATTTGGCTCGTATTGAAGCTGATTGAACCTGCTCAGGTGAGTTAAATCCAGGTTGACCTGCGATTGGTCTGCTACTAAATTTACAACATTGTCGTTGGTGTTTGTATGATAGAAACTGAGATTATTTGCAAAGGTCCAATCAAGATATCGAACATTTAGGTTAATATTTTGGCTAAATTCTTTGAGTGATTTGTCGTAGGTTCGATGATCTTGTCTATTTAGTTCCTGTTTATCGGCATTCATATAGGCACTCCGCATTTCATTGAATTGTTGTGTTTCGGAGACTGATCCGCTCCATTTTAATTTATAGCTCAGGAGCTCACCAAATGAATTGCGGTTCTTGGTGCGCACACTCATCGAAGGACTTGAATTGACATCATATAGATCGATGTTGGTATTATAAGATAATCTATTTTTACGGTATTCACCATTATTTTGAACTGTATTTTGTGCATGTTCGTTGGTGTAATTGTATTCGTTGCGGATGACCGAATTGTCTAAGTTGGAGCTGTGCTCAAAATCGGCATCTGCTGTTAGGTTCGTAAATCGATTGCTGACTTTTCCGCCAGTATTGGTATAATTTAGGGCGGCTACGAGGCTTCTCCTTTTGTTGTGGCTTTCGTTATCGTTCGTACGCTGATTATTAACAGCATTGTCATCGGAAAGAAAAGAGGTCGTTGAATGGTCTTTATTGACTGTATTGTCCCAGCGGCTCAACACATTGCTTGTCAATAGGTGTTTTCTATTGACTTGGTTGGTTCCTACAATATCATACTGATACCGACCACTAAGCACATGTTGATTGCTGATCCCTGTACTTAAAAAATCTGAATCAAAATCTGCGTTGATACCGACGCCTTTGAAGCTGGTATTTTTTAATAAATGATCCGTGCTTTGCAGGTATTTATTGCTGTTATTCCCAGAATAGGCGAGTGTATATTGCGATTTATCGGTTGACAAGTTAAAGTTCGCATGTTGTTGGTAACGTTTACTTGTGCCCCTACCGTAAGATAGACTTCCGAAGTACATTTTTTCCTTCCCCTTTTTTAATGTCACATTCATTTCAAGTGCCACATTAAGCGGGTTTTCTTTCTTTTCCTTTTCATTAAGCTTATCGTAGATCTGCAGCTTTTGGACGGCATCTTTGGCGAGATTCTGTAATACGATCGCTTTATTGGATCCAAAAAATTCCTTGCCATTGACCAGTATATTTGGAATCTCTTTTCCATTGTAGGTCAAACTGCCGTCTCCCCATACCACAATGCCAGGGAGTTTACGCAATAGATCTTCTACCACGGCGTTGCTGTCCAGTTTAAAAGCATCAGCGTTAAATTCCAAGGTATCTCCGTTCATTCGCACAGGAGGGAGTACTTCTACTTCCTCGAGTTCGTTCTCCACAAAATCCATGTGGATTTTTCCAAAATTTTTGGATTCATCTTTCTTTAGGATAAATTCCCGTAAAGCTTTCTTAAAACCCTGATAGCGTAATTCCAATAAGTAGGTTTTATTGAAGCCTAGATCGTTAATTGTAAATTTTCCATAGGTATCGGTCAGTGTAATCTTGTCGACGGATTTATTGCCTTTCTCATAAACGGATACGGTAGCGGACCGTAGGACATTGTTATGTGCTGTATCAATTGCAATACCTTCGATTTTGGTTTGAGCAAAGCCGGATATGTTTAATAGTATAAAAAGGACGAGCAGTAGTAAAGTTTGAAAAGATGCTTTGGTCATGGATCTTATTTAAGTTTGAATCGGACAAATACAGGGTTGTTGGATTTTTCCAGGGCTTTGAGCCGTTCGCTGATGGGATGGAATTCTTCCTTTGATTTACTGATGGCAATACGGATGTCACTTGGTGAAAGGAACGAGAAGAGGTATTCGCCATTGCTACTTAGGAGATCTCCGCTCATAAATTTGAGGTAGTCGTTGCTTTTGTCGGGGAGAATATTTGTTAGTCCGATTATATTTTTATTCGTCAGATTTAGGGCAATCCAAAAACTATCTGATTTTTTGAGTTCCACGATGAGGTAGTTTTTATAATTAACGACTTTGTCCAATGTCCGGATTTCCTCGCGATGCGCATTGTAATAATGCATGTAATTTGTATAATCCTTTATCTTTCGGAGTTCATCTAGATTGACTGTATTCTTTAGGGGAAAGACAAATTGGTAGATTTTCGAAACCCCGTTGCTATCCAATTCGAATAATTTGGTTGTATAATCAAAGCTTGCATAGGCTTTATTATTGATGTTTGGACTTAAAGGCTGATGTATGCCATAAGAGATCAGTACGGAGTCCAGTTTTTCATATTTTACAATGACGCTATCTCCGAGTTTTAGCGCGTCGGTTGTTTTAATTTTGGGATCACCTAAGTCTGGGGAATAATATGTCCACTTCTTAGTAGCGATTTGTGTCGCATAGTCCCACTTGTTGTTGCTGTTACTGATGGTATCAATAAAATTTCCATTGAGGTCATAGCGAGCCTTGATGTACGCATGTGATAGCTCAAATCCATGTTCATTAAATTGAATATTGTGGAAGAGCATAGCCCATTTTTCTTTTTCTTCTTTTTGACCGATTACACTATTTATAATTTTCAACAGATTGCCGCGGATATCATAGAGGTAAAATTCACCTTTTGAATTTAATATTCCTATGCGATCTGCGTTGCAGTTCATTTCAACGACCTCGCTTAGGAGCTGATTCTTGGTTCCTTTTAGTGGAATATATTCAAGGTCAGTTAACAGCTCGGAAACTGTGCCACCTTGCGTTGTTTCGGGGATTATCCTAAGCTTTTCAGTTGGAATATCTTTTGCATAAATAAGATTTTGGCCTTTAACGTCTATTTTGCTCAAAATCGACAGCATGGCTAATAAGAGAATGATGGCCCTCATATTTCTTTAAGTTTATTGGTCAGGTTAAAATAAGTAATTAATTGATTATAAAAAATAGTGTTGAGGAAATCAATCGATTGTGTAAAAACAAAAAGAGATCATATTCTTTGAGAATCTGATTACCCAGCGTCTTTCGGCTATTCTTTGTTATTTCTAGGACGGTAGCTCAAAAACGGTTTGGTGGTGGTTAGGTCTTGATTCCATCCTGAGTTGGCCTTAAATAGACTTCGTTAGGGCTTAACTAGACCCTGCGACCGGAATGCATCTATTTTGATCGTATCCTGATTTGTAATTAACAGCAGTATAGCACCGATTTAACAGGGGGTTAATAGGGGTTGTACCCCTGCTAACCCCCTGCTAATTATTAACAAAAATTGAACGAAAAGGATAATGGATCCAGTGCGAAGCCTGCCTCCATACGCTATAGGATGACCTGAGGTTCTCCGAAGGCCCAATCTGGCGGCCGGATCAGCCATTCCAGCCTTCCGGTCACCTGTTTTACAAAAAGAATCTCGCACCGTTACAGGCAGTTAAGAACAAAATGAAATAAATAAGAACAAAAGGCTTGGAAGTTTGTTCCTAAACTCCCTATCTTTGCACCACTCCGCAAGGGAGGGACGGTTACCACGAAAAAGGAAACCATGAAAAAAGAAGGGTTTAAGAGAAGTCTGGCAGGATCTAAAATCCCGTTCAGTTTATTTTAAACGCGGAAATCAAAAAAAAAGGAAAAGAAAAAAAACTTAAAAAATTTTTTGGAAGTTCAGAAAAGATTTCTACCTTTGCAGTCCCAACGGAAACGAAGGGAAAAACAAAACGATAAAGAGTGGCGCAATGCCCATCGGAATAAAGCGGATACGGAAGTTGAAGCGACAAAGTTCTTTAAGAAAACACAATCATGTAAGCGTGACGAGTAGACAAACGAAAGTCATGAACAAATTCAAGTAATTCGTTCAATTCGATCCAAGATCAGAGATATAAAAAAGAATTCTGATTATTATAAATAGTTGGAATCAAAAACTTCATTTTACAATGGAGAGTTTGATCCTGGCTCAGGATGAACGCTAGCGGCAGGCCTAATACATGCAAGTCGGACGGGATCCATCGGAGAGCTTGCTCGAAGATGGTGAGAGTGGCGCACGGGTGCGTAACGCGTGAGCAACCTACCTCTATCAGGGGGATAGCCTCTCGAAAGAGAGATTAACACCGCATAACATCAACAGTTCGCATGTTCAGTTGATTAAATATTTATAGGATAGAGATGGGCTCGCGTGACATTAGCTAGTTGGTAGGGTAACGGCTTACCAAGGCGACGATGTCTAGGGGCTCTGAGAGGAGAATCCCCCACACTGGTACTGAGACACGGACCAGACTCCTACGGGAGGCAGCAGTAAGGAATATTGGTCAATGGGCGGAAGCCTGAACCAGCCATGCCGCGTGCAGGATGACTGCCCTATGGGTTGTAAACTGCTTTTGTCCAGGAATAAACCTAGATACGTGTATCTAGCTGAATGTACTGGAAGAATAAGGATCGGCTAACTCCGTGCCAGCAGCCGCGGTAATACGGAGGATCCGAGCGTTATCCGGATTTATTGGGTTTAAAGGGTGCGTAGGCGGCCTATTAAGTCAGGGGTGAAATACGGTGGCTCAACCATCGCAGTGCCTTTGATACTGATGGGCTTGAATCCATTTGAAGTGGGCGGAATAAGACAAGTAGCGGTGAAATGCATAGATATGTCTTAGAACTCCGATTGCGAAGGCAGCTCACTAAGCTGGTATTGACGCTGATGCACGAAAGCGTGGGGATCGAACAGGATTAGATACCCTGGTAGTCCACGCCCTAAACGATGATAACTCGATGTTGGCGATAGACAGCCAGCGTCCAAGCGAAAGCGTTAAGTTATCCACCTGGGGAGTACGCCCGCAAGGGTGAAACTCAAAGGAATTGACGGGGGCCCGCACAAGCGGAGGAGCATGTGGTTTAATTCGATGATACGCGAGGAACCTTACCCGGGCTTGAAAGTTAGTGAAGAGTGCAGAGACGCACTCGTCCTTCGGGACACGAAACTAGGTGCTGCATGGCTGTCGTCAGCTCGTGCCGTGAGGTGTTGGGTTAAGTCCCGCAACGAGCGCAACCCCTATGTTTAGTTGCCAGCATGTAGTGGTGGGGACTCTAAACAGACTGCCTGTGCAAACAGAGAGGAAGGTGGGGACGACGTCAAGTCATCATGGCCCTTACGTCCGGGGCTACACACGTGCTACAATGGATGGTACAGCGGGCAGCTACATAGCAATATGATGCTAATCTCTAAAAGCCATTCACAGTTCGGATTGGGGTCTGCAACTCGACCCCATGAAGTTGGATTCGCTAGTAATCGCGTATCAGCAATGACGCGGTGAATACGTTCCCGGGCCTTGTACACACCGCCCGTCAAGCCATGAAAGTTGGGGGTACCTAAAGCATGTTACCGCAAGGAGCGTGTTAGGGTAAAACCGATAATTGGGGCTAAGTCGTAACAAGGTAGCCGTACCGGAAGGTGCGGCTGGAATACCTCCTTTCTAGAGTATCGAAGATCGGTGCTCGTCACGTTACATATGATTGCAGAAGAAAAAAACATCAGAAGAAAGTGCCCGCCCCTAAGGGAGCAGGACCGAGAGAAAGAGATGAACAAGATAAGCTAGTCCCGTAGCTCAGTTGGTTAGAGCACTACACTGATAATGTAGGGGTCAGCAGTTCAAATCTGCTCGGGACTACGAAAACGTTTGGGGAATTAGCTCAGCTGGCTAGAGCACCTGCCTTGCACGCAGGGGGTCAACGGTTCGAATCCGTTATTCTCCACGTCTCCGGGGAAGTGTATAGCGATATACTTCATATATACCGGAAAAAGAGTTCTTTGACATATTGAAAGAGAAAAAAATTACAAGAGAAGACAACAGTATAGAGACAATACGTGTATGTGTTCGATGTAGAGAGGAGACCCTCGGTGAATGCCGAACGAATCTTTACGTAGCATACGGGTATATATATCAAAAGCAGCCGCATAGTAGCAAAAGGCTATGCCGGTGAAGAAAGTAAATAAGGGCACACGGGGGATGCCTAGGCTCTCAGAGGCGAAGAAGGACGTGATAAGCTGCGATAAGCTTTGGGGATTGGCAAATGCGACTTGATCCAGAGATTTCCGAATGGGGCAACCTGACTATTTGAAGAATAGTCGTATAAAACGCGAACGCGCTGAACTGAAACATCTAAGTAGGCGTAGGAGAAGAAAATAACAATGATTTCCCAAGTAGTGGCGAGCGAACGGGAAAGAGCCCAAACCGATCATGTTACGGCATGGTCGGGGTTGTAGGACCACGACATTGTACAGCGCTATGAACTGGAAGCAGGTGGGAAACTGCGCGACAAGGGTGAGAGCCCCGTACAGGTAAAGAATGTTGACATAGTGGTATCCTGAGTACCGCGGGACCGGAGAAATCCTGTGGGAATCCACCAGCACCATCTGGTAAGGCTAAATACTCCTGAGAGACCGATAGTGAACCAGTACCGTGAGGGAAAGGTGAAAAGAACCCCGAACAGGGGAGTGAAAAGAACCTGAAACCGTGTGCTTACAAGCGGTTGGAGCAGGCAGGTCCTGTGACAGCGTGCCTTTTGCATAATGAGCCTACGAGTTACTCTTGTCTGGCAAGGTTAAGTCCTTCAGGGACGCAGCCGAAGCGAAAGCGAGTCTTAATAGGGCGCATAGTCAGATGAGGTAGACGCGAAACCTTGTGATCTACCCTTGGGCAGGTTGAAGTTGCAGTAACATGTAATGGAGGACCGAACCGATAAACGTTGAAAAGTTTCCGGATGACCTGAGGGTAGGGGTGAAAGGCCAATCAAACTGGGAAATAGCTCGTACTCCCCGAAATGTTTTTAGGAACAGCGTCGGCGTAGAGTTTGATAGAGGTAGAGCTACCGATTGGGTGCGGGGGAGTCAAATCCTACCAAATCCAGACGAACTCCGAATGCTATCAAATATAGCCGGCAGTGAGGCTTTGGGTGCTAAGGTCCAAGGCCGAGAGGGAAAGAACCCAGACCATCAGCTAAGGTCCCCAAATCCGTTCTAAGTTGAACTAACGAGGTCCGGTTGCCCAGACAGCTAGGATGTTGGCTTGGAAGCAGCCATTCATTTAAAGAGTGCGTAACAGCTCACTAGTCGAGCGGCCGGGCGTGGATAATAAACGGGCATCAAGAACGGTACCGAAGCTATGGATTTGTACTGAAAGATGTACATCTGGTAGGGGAGCATTCCATCGCCGGAGAAGCAGTTTGGCAATGAACTGTGGAGGTTATGGAAAAGCAAATGTAGGCATAAGTAACGATAAGGCGGGTGAGAAACCCGCCCACCGAAAGACCAAGGTTTCCTGATCAACGTTAATCGGATCAGGGTCAGTCGGGACCTAAGGCGCACCCGAAGGGGGCAAGCCGATGGACAACTGGTTAATATTCCAGTACTCTTCATAACTGCGATGTGGTGACGGAGTAGTGACACTGCCGCGAACTGACGGAATAGTTCGTTGAAAGGCGTAGGTATAGGGACGGTAGGCAAATCCGCCGACCCTGCTGAAACCCAATAGTACAGCAAAGCTCCGGTGGCGCTGATAGAGCAGGTAAACAGACTTCCAAGAAAACCCGCTAAGCTTCAGGTTATGAAGACCCGTACCGCAAACCGACACAGGTGGTCGAGGAGAGAATCCTAAGGTGCTCGAGTGAGTCATGGCTAAGGAACTCGGCAAAATGGCCCTGTAACTTCGGGAGAAGGGGCGCTGTCTCGTAAGAGCAGCCGCAGTGAAAAGGCCCAGGCGACTGTTTAACAAAAACATATGGCTTTGCAAAATCGCAAGATGAAGTATAAGGCCTGACACCTGCCCGGTGCTGGAAGGTTAAGAGGGGATGTCATCGCAAGAGAAGCATTGAATCGAAGCCCCAGTAAACGGCGGCCGTAACTATAACGGTCCTAAGGTAGCGAAATTCCTTGTCGGGTAAGTTCCGACCTGCACGAATGGTGTAACGATCTGGGCGCTGTCTCAGCCATGAGCTCGGTGAAATTGTGGTATCGGTGAAGACGCCGATTACCCGCAACGGGACGGAAAGACCCCATGCACCTTCACTATAGCTTAACATTGAGATTGGGTACAGGATGTGTAGGATAGGCGGGAGATGTTGAAGTGGCTTCGCCAGGAGTCATGGAATCAACCTTGAAATACCGCCCTTTCTGTATTCGGTTTCTAACTCCCTTATGGGGAGGACATTGTTTGGTGGGTAGTTTGACTGGGGTGGTCGCCTCCAAAAAGGTAACGGAGGCTTTCAAAGGTAAGCTCAGTACGCTTGGTAACCGTACGTGGAGTGCAATGGCATAAGCTTGCTTGACTGTGAGACCGACAAGTCGAACAGGGTCGAAAGACGGACATAGTGATCCGGTGGTTCTGTATGGAAGGGCCATCGCTCAAAGGATAAAAGGTACGCTGGGGATAACAGGCTGATCTCCCCCAAGAGCTCATATCGACGGGGAGGTTTGGCACCTCGATGTCGGCTCGTCACATCCTGGGGCTGGAGAAGGTCCCAAGGGTTGGGCTGTTCGCCCATTAAAGTGGCACGCGAGCTGGGTTCAGAACGTCGCGAGACAGTTCGGTCCCTATCTGTTGTGGGCGTTGGAAGTTTGAGTGGATCTGACCTTAGTACGAGAGGACCGGGTTGGACAGACCTCTGGTGAACCTGTTATGCCGCCAGGTGTACGGCAGGGTAGCTACGTCTGGAATAGATAAGCGCTGAAAGCATCTAAGTGCGAAACTAGCCACGAGATGAGACTTCCTTATAGGGTCGTAGAAGATGACTACGTTGATAGGCCATAGGTGTAAAGGTTGAGAGACCAAAGCCAAGTGGTACTAATAGCCCGAAGCTTTCTCAAGCAGACAGACACTGTTGTCTTCCTCTTTAATTTTTGAAACATACAGGAAACGAACCTCTTTCAATACATATGTCAGTTGGCATGAAAAACATGATATGAATATCATAGATCATCCAATAAAGATTTTTAGGTGCCTATATCGGCGGTGTCTACCTCTTCCCATTCCGAACAGAGCAGTCAAGCCCGCCAGAGCCGATGGTATTGCCGTAACAGGTGGGAGAGTAGGTCGGTGCCTTTTTTTACACGGAAGCCCTTGCTGGAAACAGTCAAGGGCTTCTTTCGTTTAAGTACTTCCATGGCCATTACACTTCGGCCACTGACCATCACTGCCTATCCTCCGCCTATCGGTTATCGCAGCACAGGACCGTCGGTGAGCCCGGTCCATCGGTAGCTGTTCCGCAACTACCCATCACTGCATATCCGATACGAGCATATCCCTTTTTCAGATTTTTAGTCCCTTAGCTTATATGAACTCTTCCCTTACAGTGGCGATAACATGAATTAATCTCAGTACGCTACGTAAATAATCCTATTTTTTAATGCTATATTTTTTAAGATATGCCCAAATTGTATTCGCATTTGGAGTATTATATAAAATTATGTTCATTTGTTTTTAATAGAGAAACATACCGTGAAAAACAAAGAGGGACAAAGTGATCAAGACTTATTGTTGGCAATGAAAGATAATAGCCGACACGCATTCGATTGTCTCTATCATCGCTATTGGAATAGATTACTGGATGCAGCGTATAGTAAGCTGGGAGATGCTGATGAGGCGCAGGAGCTGGTACAACAGTTATTTGTGGATCTATATCGAAACAGGGAGAGTGTTCAAGTGCGTACGACTTTGGAAGGATATCTTCTTGCCGCCCTAAAATATAAAGTCATTGACCGTTACCGGAAGATGATGCGTCAGACGGAAAAAATGGATACCTGGCAGTCTTTTACAAGTCAAGATGTCCCTTCTCCCGACGCCTTATTAGAAATTAAGGAAACAAATGAAAAGTTGGTTCGTATAATCAATACTTTGCCTGAAAAATGTAAGGAAGTATTCCACTTGAGCCGCTTTGAACATCAGTCTCACCAAGAGATTGCGCAGCAATTGAATATCTCCGAAAGCACTGTCAAGAAACACATCCATAAAGCATTGTTTATCTTACGAAAAGAGATGAAAACAGACTTTTTATTTTGTCTGTTGGCCACGATTTTTATCTCCAAATAGGCGTCGATTTCATCTATACATCCATCGGCTAAGTTCTTTTAGCAGTCAATCATAGGTCTTTAAAAGAAATATTCAAAAAAAATACTTTTTGAATAGAACCTTGACCTCTTTCGTACGACTTATCTATAAACAGGCTAACCAAATGTACAACTATCAACGATTAAAAGAGCTTTTTGAGAAGTTTCTCTCAGGGAATCTAAATGCTTTAGAGCAGCATGAATTGGACCATTGGTACGCACAATCGGAAGATAAGGCGTTTTTCGAGGAAAATCCACAATATCATCAAGCAGATATTCGGGATAAATTGCTCGGTAGCATCCACGAGGAACTTGGAATTGGTGCTGCACACCGGAGTTTGTTAACGATCAGAAGACGTATAGTTCATTATTGGATTGCTGCAAGTTTATTGGTTTTCTTTTTAGCTGGATTGGCTGTATACCATTGGTATGGGAAGATCGGAGCCGAAGGCCAACATCAGATAGCTGCAGAAACAGTAATGCCCGCAAGAGATCAGGCATTGATCCGTCTTGCTGATGGTCAAATAGTCGATCTTGATCAACTGAAACCAGGAACCATCTTACGGGTTGGTAATTGCAATGTGATAAAAAACCAGGATGGCCGGGTTGAGTATGTGGCGGCTAACAGCAATTTGAGCCAAGCGGTCATCAATCAGATCGAAACGCCTAAAGGTGGTACAATTAACTTAAAATTACCGGATGGTACAGAAGTTACCCTTAATGCGGGTTCAACGCTACGCTTCTCTCAGGATTTGGCCAGTCAGGAAATCCGTAGGGTAGAGTTGATCGGAGAGGGGCTTTTTCATGTATCTAAATTGATGGAAAATGGGCATAAGAAACGATTTGTCGTCCATACCGTTGAGCAGGATGTGGAGGTATTGGGCACTATTTTCAATATACAGGCTTATGCTGGAGAAATGCTGACCAAAACAGCGCTTGTGGAAGGCAGTGTTGTGGTAAAGTATCAGCGGGAGAATCGGACCGTCAAATTGAAGCCAGGGTATCAGGCTATTTGGGATAGCAATAAAAAGGATGTCGATGTCGAGCCTTTCGAGAATACCATTCAACTCGACTGGATCCATGGCGATTTTGTCTTTGAGAACGAATCCCTGAAGAGCGTGCTCGATAAGGTCTCGCGCTGGTACAATGTGGATATAAAATATGAAAAGAGCTATCCCGATGTCACATTCTACGGTAGCGTCTCGCGTAAAAATAGTCTTGCCGATGTTTTGGAACTCTTGAAAAAAACTTCAAATATCACATTTCGCGTTACCATGAGCAGTCAAGGAGAGAAAACGCTGATTGTTGAATAGACGTAAGTACCTAATCTCATTATACCTAACTAACTATGAAAGAACAGTTACCTAATTTATGGACTGAAAGTCCATTAAGCCCCCCTGTTGGGCGGATGCTTAGAAAGGGCGCACTTGCAATGTACCTTATCGTTCCATCTTTTTTTCCTGGAATTAGCTTGGCCAGCGGACAGTCTATTACGCTACATCGGCAAGGTAAGCTATCGCAGATCTTAGAAGAGGTTAAAAAGCAGACTGGATACGACTATATCCTGACGGGGGAACTTGCCAAAAAGGCTGGATCTGTTGACGTGGATCTCAACAAAGCAACAATAAAGGAAGCGCTCAACACAATTTTTGAAGGGCAGAACCTCGACTACCTGATGGAAGGAAAGTCGATTGTCGTGGTAGCCAAAAAGCCAACAGCTGCGCAGCAGCAAAGTGTAAGTGGTATCGTTGTCGATGCCAATGGTAAACCGCTGGCGGGTGCTACAATTCGTGTAAAAGAAAAGGCGACTATACAGACCAGTAGTGGGTCGCAGGGTGAGTTTCGGATTGCAGCAAAAAAAGGGGATATACTGATCGCCACTAGTATAGGATACCGTACTGTCGAACAAAAGGTTGAAGCAGGAAATGTATTAATTAGAATGACGGTCGCGGATAACGTGATTAATGATGTCGTCGTCGTAGGGTATGGTACAACAAAACGTAGTGATTTAACAGGTTCTGTAGCTTCTGTAAATCCTTCGGAAATAAAGAATGTACCCTTTACGAGTATTGATCAGGCTTTGTCTGGTAAGGCTGCTGGGGTACAGGTGGTACAATCGGATGGCTCGCCCGGTGCTGTAGCACGCATCAGAATCCGCGGGGGTGCCTCACTGTTGGGCACAAATGAACCCCTGTATATTATTGATGGCATACCTGTCAATGTGCAAAATCGCTATGTGTCGAGCAGTGCAGAAGTTGTTAATCCGATGGAAAGTTATTACGGCGATGATATGGGCAGTATGGTATCGGGATCTTTTAACAGGGGGCTCAATAGCTTGGCAGGCTTAAATATCAATGATATCGAAAGCATAGATATTCTTAAAGATGCTTCCGCGACCGCCATCTATGGGTCCAAGGCAGCGAATGGCGTAGTTATTATTACCACAAAAAGAGGCCTTGCAGAGAGTAAACCAATTTTGGACTTTAATTATTATACGGGGCTTACTTCTCCTTTTAAGGAAAAGATACTCAATGCAGATCAATACAAGATGATTATGAAGGAGGCAGCCCATAATCTCAATATAGCAAGGAGTAATATGGGGCTTCCGCCGAGCGCGACACCTACAGCCATTGAAAACGATCCTAAGTTTTTCGGAAATAACAATACGGATTGGCTAGGCTTGGTTTTACGGAAAGGGATCCTTCAGAATGCTGATTTATCGGTGCGTGGGGGGGGCATGAATACAAAGTATTATACTTCCTTAGCTTATAATAATCAACGGGGAACAATTATTGGCACAGACTTTAATCGACTGTCGGGTAAAATAAATTTGGATGCGACGATTGCCCCGCGCTTTCGTATGAATACCAATGTTGATTATAGCTATACGACAAATCATATTACAAATGGAGCCTATACGCAGGCGCTGTTTGCACCGCCAACAGAGTCCCCTTACAATGCTGATGGTACTTTTTCCAACTTTGGCTTATTGCATGCGGCATATCAGGGCTATCAAAACCCTTTGGCAATGGCCTCGGGGATCAATCAGGGAAAGACGGGTATGTTGCTGGGCTCCTTAGCCGCAGAGTGGGATATCTTGCCCGAGCTGAAATGGCGCTCGGTGGGATCAATCAATTATAGCACTTATAATCAATTGAATTATGTGCCCAGCTATGTGATGATGAGTGGCTTTTATGGTGCTGGGGATTCAAACGGGGGGACAGGAAGTCAGGCTCATACCGAATCGATCAATACATTCATCGAAAACACATTAACCTGGGACAAACAATTTAATGAAGACCATCGTCTGAATGCATTGATTGGGACATCATGGGAAAATTATAAGATGAATTTTTTCTCGGCTTCCGGCGCTGGTTATCCGGATGATAATTTTCTGAACAATTTAAATTCCGCTGCGATTCCAGTAGCTGTTAAGGGGAGTAGCCCTGCACAAACGAATGCGTTGTTATCGTTCTATTTGCGTGCTAATTATACGTGGAAAGACCGTTATCTCTTTACATTCACAGGTCGTTCTGATCGTTCATCCAAATTTGCTCCTGCAAATCAGACAGCCTATTTTCCTTCAGGTGCTGTAGCATGGAAAATTTCGGAAGAGGAATTTATGAAAAGCGTCCCTTGGATAGACGAGCTGAAAATTCGCGTCAGCGCAGGTAAAACGGGGACACAGAATATTGGAAGTAATCTTTATAGAACCTTATACTCGCCAGTAAGTTATGCCGGTAAAAATGCATTTATTCCGACACAGTTGGGTAATGACAAAATTAAGTGGGAGGCGACCACTCAGAAAGATGCCGGTCTGGATTATGCGTTCTTCAAAGGAAGATTAAGGGGATCCATCGGATATTATGAAAAGATTACGGACGGTTTATTGCTCAATATTACAACCGCGCCTAGCTCTGCCTATTCGAATGTGGTGCTTAATATTGCTAAAATTCGTAATCGGGGGCTAGAGTTTGATATTCGGGGTGACTTGATTAGAAAACAAGATTTCAATTGGAATTTGGCCCTCAATATTTCGAAGAATAGGAATAAGGTCTTAAATATCAATGGTGGACCGTTTTCGAACCCCAATGATCGTGATGGATTAAATCTAGGGACAAGTATTGTTAAGGAAGGCGAATCGTTAGGTTTGTTATATGGGTATGTAACCGATGGCCTGATCCGAACTGCGGATGAGCTTAAGGCTTATAAAGAAAGTTTTCCTTTCCTAGAGTACATGGAATATTACATTGGAGTGGGGGATATGAAATATAAATTAGACCCCAATGGCATCGGGGAAGGTGAACCTTTTTACAAACAGGATATTATAGGTAATGCAACGCCGGATTTTTTTGGCGGTATCACCAACACACTCAATTATAAAAACTTCGGACTGACCACACTATTTACATTTTCTTATGGTAATGATTTGATCTATCAGTCGGATATTGCTAATGGCTCCGCCGATAATTTGGCAAATCGAGGTGTGAGCGTATTGGGAAGATACAATGAGAATAATACTACGGCGACAAGACCAAGGCTGCTTTACGGTACGGCACAGTTTAGACCATTAGCAGATGTCAATGTGTTCGATGCATCCTATCTCAAACTTAAGTCTATTACCTTGTCTTATAATTTTGGAAAATCTTTGCTGAATGGATTAAAGTTGAGAAGTGGCTCGGCCTATGTCTCGGCTACAAATCTCTTTACAATTACGCATTATCCGGGAATGGATCCCGAGGTTTCTGATGATCCTACGTCAGTCATTGGTGGTGGGCGCGATATTTCTGCCTACCCAGCGAATAGGATGTTTTCCTTTGGACTACGATTTGGTTTTTAAAACATAAAGCTGATTTAAGAAAATAAATTAAACGAATGAAAAAGAGCTTTCTACTATATTTCCTGTTAGCAGCATTAATAGGAATGAATACATCCTGTGACAAGACGCTAAATGCGTTACCGACACAGGAAAAAGTTGACGACAATGTCATTGTGGATCAAAAGAGTGCAGAAATTGCATTAAATGGGGTGTATTATTTATTTGTCAATGTAACTGAAAACAGGACAACTGGTCTACCTGGGACTACCTGGGCACCGTCGCATGAAATACTTCCGGCACAGTTCGCAGGTCTCATTGAAAATTATCAGGGGCCCAGTCGCCCTGAAATGCATACGATGACCGCAAAGGATAATGGCGAAGTTCTGCCGATATGGAGCGGAAATTATAAACTTGCGAATGCTGCCAACGGCGTGATAGCGGGCCTTGAAGCATTGAGTGAAGAGAAATTTAGCGGAAGCAGACGTACGGAGATACTTGGAGAAACCCGGTTTTTACGCGCCTATGCCAATTTTAAGTTATTAGCATACTATGGCGAATTTTTTGACAGCAGTAGCAAATTCGGGGTCATGATACGTACAAAACCTGTTACGGTATCGACTATAGCTACTGTTCGTAAAAATGTTGCCGATAGTTACGCGTTTATCCTGGACGATATTGATTACGCAATAGCAAATGCGCCAGAGAATAATCCAAACTACTATGCAACCAAATGGGCTGCCATGCTGCTGAAAATGAGGGTCCTGATGTTACGACAAGCTCCCGCTGATTATACTGCCGTCATTACATTGGCGAATCAACTCATTGAACAATCCCCATATGCCCTTGAAGCCCATGTTGAGGACCTTTTTTCTACAAAAGGGTTGGCTAGTAAAGAGGTGATTCTTGGTACAAAAGCTTTTGCTAACCAAATTGCAGAAATGGAAAAGTACTATTTCCGCGCTAATTATAATTATAATGCAACGCCATTTTTATTGGATCTCTTAAAGAATGATCCAAGGGCCAACTGGATGATTGGCACAGTAACCAAACGTCAGGTTTTTAAGAAACATTCCGGCGGACAAGCGGAAGCTAAGTTTGTATTTCGTTTGACCGAAGCTTATTTACTGAAGGCTGAGGCTCTTGCCAAATCGAATGGCAGCTTGACAGAAGTCCGGGACCTACTTAAAATGGTCAAATCGAAAGCTGGCATTACGGATTTTACAGCATTAAATGCAATGAATACGCGAGAGCAGTTGACTACGGAAGTTTTTAGAGAACTCATGCGAAGTCTCGTTGCAGAGGACGGTTCGGACTGGATGGCCTTGTTACGTTTACCTTTTGATACGATTAAACAACTGAATGGTAATATGAAAGCGAGATGGCAGTATATCCTACCTGTACCTTATTCAGAATATGAAAAAAATCCAACGTTTGGAGATCAAAATCCTGGGTATGGGTGGTAAAAGTTAGTGGACTTGTAAAATTAGCGCAACATAAAAATAAAGGAATAATCAAATGAAACATATACTAAAAATAGCTGCCCTTATGGTAGTTCCTATGATGGGAATGGCACAGAAAAATTTTGTTCTCGATGGCGAACTTAAAACCGGGACAACCGAAAAGCTTTACCTTTTTTATATGGATGGTCAAGGTAAACAAGTAACTGATAGTGCTTCGGTTCTCAAAAACCATTTTCAATTTAAAGGCACGTTGACGGAGCCTACCCTGGTATTTTTGACCCGATCGCCACATCCCGAGCGCGCAGCTGAGGGTGATTATACACAAATGTACTTGGAACCGACCAAAATGAAATTGGAGTTTCAAGATGATAATCTAAAAAACTATACGCTGAGAGGATCAAAATTGGATGCTGAGCACAAGCAGCTGGAACTCGAAAAGTCAGCTATCAGAAAAGGAATGGAGCCCATTAGTCAGGCTTATGCTGCGAAAAATAAGGAGTATAGTCGTGCTGAGCGAGAACTAGAAGCTTTAGAAAAGAAAGTAAAGCTACTTAGTGAAGAGGCTGCCAGCATCAAGAATCAATTTGAGCCTTTTAATGAAAGAGCAGCCCAGATTGATATGACCTTTATTAAAAGCCATCCACAGTCCTTTTTAAGTCCTTATTTGCTGATGTTCAGGATGAACAACCTATCGTTGGAAGAAACGGAAAAGTTGTTTGCTGGTTTTTCCAAAGAAGTGCAAAATAGTCGTTTTGGAAAAGACATTTCGGAAAAACTAGCGGAAAGCCGAAGTGGTGCTGTTGGCAAGACTGCTCCCGTATTTAGCACGACAGATATCGAGGGCAAGGCCCTAAGTTTGTCGGATTTCAGAGGCAAGTATGTCTTGTTGGATTTCTGGGCTAGCTGGTGTGTGCCCTGTCGCAAAGGGAATCCGCATCTTATTAAGTTGTATCAGCAATATAAAAGTAAAGGTTTTGAAATCATAGGGATTGCAGACGATGACAGCAAGCCTGAAAAGTGGCACAAGGCAGTTGAACAAGATGAGATTGGCATTTGGAAACATGTTTTGCGTGGGGCAAAATTTGATGGAACAAATTTTGATCTGAGCCAAGATGTAACGAAGGGGTATGGTGTCAGTTCGTTACCAACAAAAGTGTTAATAGACCCGCAAGGTGTTATTATCGGACGGTATGGTGGGGGCAATGGCGGTTCAGACGAGCAGTTGGATGCCAAGCTTGCGGAAGTACTTAAATAACAGCATATCCTGTAGGTAACGATGTCCTGCGGGATCACGGTTACTTTAGTAGGTCTATTGTGTAAAAGAAATAAGGGACTGTCAAAGACAGTCCCTTATTTCTTTTACTTACATTGCCTAGCTTATGAAATCCTTGCGATGAGCTGAGCAAGGATAGCTTTGTCCAGAGGTTTGGTCATAACGCCATCAAATTGATGTAGCTGCCCTTCGGGGGTCTGCATGGTTACTTGGGATTCGTCTGACGTCAGGGCAATAACTTTGCTATTCCATCCCTTTACGCTATTGTTGTCTTTGACCGTATTGAGGATATCCCAACCGGTAGGGCCATGCATTTTGAGATCGGTGATAATAATATCCGTTCTATTTTCCTTCAGATAGGCTATTGCTGTAGATGAATCCTGATAGATTTTCACATCCTCGAAATGTTGCAATGCTTGTTTTACGAATAGATTATTGATCGGATTATCATCAATAACGACAAAGCGTAGCTCTTTTGAGAGCTTGTCCAAGCTCGTAATTTGTTTCCTATTTTTCTTTTCTTCGGTAAACGGAACGACTAATGTAAATGTTGATCCCTTGCCCTGTTGACTGCTAACACTTAACGTTCCGTTTAGCTGTTCGGCCATGAGTTTAGCAATATGTAATCCCAATCCAAAACTATTCTTGGATTTCTGATCGGTCATATAGTACTGTTCGAAAATATGTCCTTGATCTTTCGCAGAAATACCTTTTCCCGTATCGTTGACTAATATATGTAATTTGGATCCTCCTGGGGCTCTGCTGATAAAGGCTTTTACCTCTATCTGCCCCTTATCTGTATATTTAATAGCGTTGCTCAAAAGGTTTGAAACAATCTGGCGTACACGATACGTTCCGCTTTTGATTAAGATGTCGGGATCGATATCAATGTCACTGATAAGTTTCAGTCCTTTTTTGTCTGCTTGAGCCTGCTGCATTTTTATGAGGTTCGCGAGCAATTGAGTTGGCGAAAAATACTCGGCCTTAATTTCTAGTGTACCAGACTCTAGCTTACCCAGATTCAGAATATCTTCCACGGTATCATTGATCACATGGATATCTTGTGTAATGGAGTCTAATAAAATAGGGTTGACCCGATTGTTTGCCGCATTACTCTTTAGCAGATCAATAACACTGACCAAAGAATTGACCGGTGTGCGCACATCATGACTTACATTGGCCAGTATACTGGCCTTCTCTTTCGCTGTTCGCAAGGCATAATCTCTAGCGGCAGTAAGCTTGCGCTCATACACAAGTGTGTTGTAATGGTAGGACAACAAGAGTGTCACCATAATAATCATAAGAATAATAGAAGCGATCACCTGTTTGCCGAAAATGGAAGAGTTTTCTTTATAGAGTTTGAAATCTTGAATTTCCGCAGCTCTTAGTATCTCATCTTCATGGGTCTTAATGCGAAGCAAGGCCGTACTAATCGTGCTGAATAAGTTGTAATTAGATTGTAGAAGCTGTCTTTCCTTGTGTTGAAGCTCAGCAAAAGAACGGCGAATCTTACTGAAATCTTGCCGGTGAAATATTTCATTTTGCTCGATCAAACTTTGGATCTGGCTATGTATTGCCTTGATTTGGTTAACGTTGAAATTTTGTTCAAGTTTATCGGCAACAAGGGTGTCATTTTTGGCTTTGAAAATACGTGTAAAGAGTTTTTCTTTCTTTCGGACAATGGTATCCTTCTTACTTACATTGAGTGCGGTATCTCTTAATATTTTATTGACAACAGAATCTGCAAGTATCCGATTATTCCCTGGGCGAATGGTTCTATTCGTTTTCGTTAAGAGTGACAGCGAGTCTTTGGCCAAAAAAATCATGTTGTCAACAGCCAGTTTGATGTGGGCAAACTCGTCGGAAAGGGTGATATTTTGTTCCAAGGATGTCTTCGTAGAGAAAGTAAGTCCCTTTTGGGAAGATAATTTAGAAAGGGAATCGATATAAAATCGTAACGTATCTAAACTATTGCTGTAATTCTTTAAATTTTCGGTACTAAAGTCCACGGTATAAGAGCGAAAGGCATTTCCGGCAGCATTATACGAGGAGAAGAGTTCGTAAAAAAGATTCGTCAATTGATTTTTAGAACTATACGCTTTATTTAAACGGGCTTCGGTCTTTTGGTACTCAATATATTGATAGGTAAATATCGAACCGATATAAACCAAGGAAAGAATCAGGAAGGCAATTAAAACTGTCCTGATAATAAATAATTTTTTACTGTTTTTCACGTTATTGTTCTTTCACCCCAATAAGTTAACTATAGCCTATTTTGTTTTGTCTGGAAGTCAAATTTAATACTAAAAAATCATATCCGCTACTTGCTGCTGTAGCCGGTCAGCTACTTTTTGAAAATCTTACACAATCGTTTGATTGAAAGTTGGGGTAGAAGGATCATTTTTTATTTTTTATTTTGCATAACGAAACCCATAAATGGTCTCTTTAAGACCTGTTTATTTAAAAATAAAAACTTAAATTTTAATGAAAACACTCCTCTGTTCAGTAGCTTTATCCTGTTTATTTGCGCAAGGACTCCATGCGCAGTCTGGGATTGATATTATCCCCAAGCCTCAGGAAATCAATATCGGAGTAGGCAAGTTTCAATTAAATGCACAAACGACCTTAAGTTTCAAAAACTGCGATGTGAAAGATGTGTCTTTGTTTGTTGAGCAGCTGAGAAAAGTAACGCAGTATCCCCTGCCAGTGAAAAAGCAGGCAAGCAATAGCATTGAATTTAGACTAGACCCAAAACTGTCAATTCCGAACAAGGAAGGCTATCAGCTCGAGGTTTCTGATCGGGGAGTTGTTATTATAGCAAAAAGCTCCCATGGGCTTTTCAATGCAACGCAATCACTGCGGCAACTTTTACCGACAGCTTTCGAGGGTAGTAACCCAACCAAAGAGATAAGCTGGAATATTCCGGCTGTGAAAATTAAAGATTATCCTCGCTATCATTGGCGCGGTTATATGAAAGATGTAAGCCGGACATTCTTCGATGTGAAAACCGTGAAAAAGTATTTGGATGTCATGGCATTATACAAAATGAATACGTTTCATTGGCATTTGACGGATGACCAGGGTTGGCGGATTGAAATAAAGAAATATCCGAAATTGACCATGGAAAATGCGACGGTATTTCATCGAACAGAAAAGCAACCTGCAGAACGCAGTGGATTTTATACACAGGAGCAGATCAAGGAAGTTGTCCAATATGCACGGGAACGCAATATTACGATTGTGCCCGAGATTGATGTTCCTGGACATTCATGGCCGACCATATTAGCTTATCCTGAACTTGGGGTCAACAAAAATTCCTACCCGAATCACATTTTTCCTTTTGTGTCATCTTGGGGCTATTGGGGAAATCAATTTACCCCCAATACATTGGATCCGACAAAAGAGTTTACCTATGAATTCCTGAATAATGTGTTCACTGAAATCGCGAATCTCTTCCCAGGTAGTTATATCCATTTTGGAGGGGACGAAGTCCGTCATGACTTGTGGGAAAAAGAACCACACGTGCAGGATTTTATGAAACAGCACCAGATTAAGGATGTCAAAGCACTGCAGAGCTATTTCGTTCAACGTGTTTCTGCTATCATTGTCCAAAAAGGAAAAAAACCGATCGGGTGGAATGATATTTTGGCCGATGCTGAAAACTTACCAAAGAGTACAGCGATTATGAGCTGGCTTGGTGAAGAAGCGATCAAGGAAGCAACCAAAGATGGGTTTAAAGCCGTAGCCACACCGGCATCGCATCTCTATTTTGATATTACACAGGCCGATCGGAATGATGGTACCATGACTGACCTGGCCTATCCGCAGATAAACTCGCTGAAAAGAGTGTATGAATTTGATCCTTCTGCAGGACTTAGTCCGGCTGAGGATCAGCTTGTCCTGGGTGTTCAGGGAAATATGTGGACAGCGTTGGCCCAGGATATTAAAGACCTGAATGTGCAGAATTTTCCGCGATTGCTTGCCGTTGCTGAAATTGGATGGGCTGCTAAGTCTGCCAAAGATTATGCAGCGTTTAGCCATCGATTGGATGCCAATCTTCCAAGATTAGACTCCATGCGTATTGATTATTATCGTCCCGGGGGATATATTGCCGGATCATGGGGCCCTAATGATATCAAGGAAACGTATAGTTTTCTAACTTTTGACGTGAGCAGGAAGATTTACGATAATGGACGAGCGCAAGCTGGATTTTTCTTTGTTGAGGGGAAGAATTTTCTGGAGATCGATGCCGTACAATTGCTACAGGACGGGCAGGTCATTGCAGAGGATGGACATCATGCGCTTTCGGATAAATTTAGGGGAACCAACAAGATCAAACCTTTTTACTACAATTTTACGGTAACGAATTATAATCCCCAATCGAAATACGAAATCAAAGCCCGTGTCAGAGGTGCTGGCGGTGTGGATTCAAAAGGAAATTTTACATTTAATTTGTCTCCAAATAGGCCTTTTGATAAGATAGAAAAAAAATAAAGGGTATTACCCTTTATTTTTTACTTATTTGAGTTCGATCATTTTTTGATCTGCATTCTCTTCTTTTACTTCTTGAAGGATTGCAATTTCAATAGGTGCAATCAGGCTTAGAATAATCAATGCAATGAAAGCTACAGGGAAAATAATTCCGATGATTACAGCTAATAGCAAGGAGATATTTAAGTATTCTTGTCCATTCTTGGATGAAACTTTTAAACGTGAGCTTTTGAAGGAATCAAAAAGATCTTGAAAAACTTTAGTAATTGTTTTACTGTTGATGCTGAATGTTGTTTTAGTTGCCATGATGTTTATTTTTTAATTTTTTTATTTCTTGTTTGATGACTCAAAGATAGGAAGCAAATAGGGTGCTGAAGAGGGGCATTAGGCCAGTCTCGAGACAATCTCGGTAAACGACCCGCTTTTATCGGTTAATACTTTTTTGAAATTAGGGAAAGTGATCTGATGATCACTATAGCTGAGGGGGGTATACATTCTTAAACAAAAAACAGGGGTAGCTTTTTAGGCTACCCCTGTTTTTTGTCTATTATTTTGCTAGCGTGATTATAGACCTACATGCTCTGTTTTCGATTTTGTTGGTCCCGATGGTCCCTGTTTAAACGCTGGGTCATAATTCCATTCAATCGTGTCGGTTAATACCTTACCGTCTTTTTGGATTACTTTTGCTTCTACAGTATTCTTCCCCGGTTTTAGCTTCACGTTTTCGAAGATGTAGTGTACATTGGTCTGACCCATTTTGGCCCCTTTGATCGTTTGTCCATTGATGATCAATGTTGGCTCACCTCGGTTCGAATAAACCGCAATAGGTGTGATTTCATTACCTCTGTTGATCATACGACGCTGTGTAATATATAACACCGGTTCCTTGCTCCAATTGGCTTTGTACCAATAAAAGCCATCCTTCTTCAGTTTACGGTCAAAGGAAACCAGTCCTTTATAATTTCGGGGGTTAACGTTCAGCGCAGTAATGGGCGTGGCAAAATCGAATGTGTTCCAGACATAAGAACCTAAGAAAATTGGACTTTTGGATATCACGCCCCAATGTACTTCATGAAATTTGGTTGCATATTCTTCAGGGAAAAACGATGGATTGCTCCATTGATTTCCAAAATTTCCAACCTCTTCTGCTTGATCTTCGGGAACGGCTTCTGCACCATATTCCGAAAAGATAATCCGGTAATCTTTGAATTCTTCACTGATACGTTTTGCCCAGGAGGCGACATCATCCTCCTTATCTGATTTATCCTCCAGTTCACCATTATACCAGCCGAAGTAATGGTTAATGCCCTGTACATCTGCATTATTATTGACGGCGTGGTCGATAACATTGTAACCGCTGACAGAAACGGTATAGCGATCAGGATCTTCGGATTTAGCGAGGTCATTTAATTTGGTCGTTAGTTCGACGGTATAGGCAGAAGGAGAGTATACCTCATTGTGCATACCCCATATATAGATGGAAGGATGGTTGAAATTTTGGCGGATCAGTTCTTTCAGCTGTTGTTGTGCGTTGTTGTCTTCCAAGGTGGTTACCCGATTGACAAACGGGATTTCGGCCCAGATAACGAGACCCATGCTATCGCATTTTGAATAGAAGTACTCAGACTGTTGGTAATGTGCCAATCGGATCGATGTTGCTCCCATTTCTTTGATGATTGCCAGGTCTTCGTCGTGGTCTGCATTGCTTAGGGCCGATCCTTTACCGAGTCGATCCTGATGGCGACAAACACCATATAGCGGATATTTGATATCATTTAGGAAAAATCCTTCACCGGTTCGTAATTCAAATTTACGAAGACCAAGCGGTGCTGTTACCTCATCAATTACCTGGTTGTTCTTTTTGATCTGTGTGACCACCTTATAGAGATAGGGATCATCTAAACCTTGCCATAAATGTGGACTTTTGACTAGGATTTGTTGCGTAACAGTTTGACGGCCTTGTGGTAACAACGTGTACTGTGTGCTTTGTTTGGCTTTAATCGATCCATCTTTTTCAAAAATCGTTGTCAATAACTCAATTGGTTGTTTTTTTCCGGATTTGTTGTCTATTTTTATTTTTACAGCAACATCGGCTGTTTTCTTGGAGACATTTTTTTGCGTAATATAGATTCCTTTAGCTGCAAAATCATTCACCGCAATATGGATGTTGTCTGTTACAATAAGTTCAACCGGTCTATAAATACCGCCGTACATAGGGAAAAGGGTATGGTTAACAGGAATGACCTGTGGAGTAGCCTCATTGTTTACCTTCACCAAAATCTCGTTTTCTTTTCCAAATTGGAGCATATTGGTCAGCTCGAATACAAATGCAGAATAACCGCCCTGATGTCTGCCCACGAAGTTATAATTTCCATTGCGTTTCGTATTGTCGTAGGTAACATCATTTTTGCCGTCTTTGGTAGGAAGGGGCTGATTGTTTACGTATACTTCTGTGTTGGTATTGACCCCTTCAAATCGGATGAAAATGCGTTTGCCTTGCCAAGCTGTTTCGGGAACAAATGACTTACGGTAATAAGCATCGCCGGTATAAAAGCGCTCATTTTTTCCTAAACTACCGGACTTAATCTCTTTGGTCTGCATATCGTTTGCATTCCAGGTGTGCGGTAAATTGACAAGTTGCCATTTCCCTTCAAACAGTTGATTATAATCTAATGTCGAAGTAGAAAAAGGTCCCTTTTTGAAAGTCCAGCTGGTATTAAATGGAACTACGGTTCGCGCTTGTATATTCAATAGCAGTACTCCAATAAAGATTAAGGTATAAAAGATCTTTTTTATCATACGGTTTTAACTTAGGGTATTGTATTTGTGTTTTCAAATATAGCTAACAAAACGACAATGACTAATTGGGCTATCATCGTTGTTCATCCTATCTTACTTTATTTTTAATTATAAGTGATTAAAATATCTTTATTAATCATTATTTTTCTTTATTAGCCTTATAAAGGCCATTCACTATAACGTTTTCGAGATTTGCGCAAACGATTGACTAGACTTGGGCTACAGTAATAAATAATAAATTCTTTACCATTGTATAACAAGATAAACTATGGGCAGAACCGATGTAAACAGTTCATACGATGGGCTTTCGTATCACTTTTGCATCGCGAGCTGGCTGTGGTGGGCCGATTATAGCACAAACTAGGTTTGAATAATGTATGATCGAACCTCGTTAGAAACAAATACTTTACACAAGCAGATTTAATCTGATCAGTTGAAAATAACGATAGAACGGATGAAACATAGATTAATGGGGACATTTCTTTTCGTATTCCTAACAATACAGTGCGTGGAGGCACAGGTTGCTATTATCCCACGTCCTCAACAGCAGGAAGCGCGAAAGGGGAAACTTATCCTGGGTAGAAATATAGGCATTATAAGCGATCCTTATTTTGATCCCACGATATTGTATTTCAAGAAGCTCCTACTTGGGCGTTTCGGGATTTCGGCCTATGTTGCGACCAAGGTCGACGAAGCCCAGGTTATGGTAAGCTGGGATAAATCGCTTGGACATGAAGCTTATCGTCTGCAGATAGATCCTGTCCGTATTCGAATTTACGCTTCCGATAAATCGGGCCTCCTTAATGGAATTGCCAGCTTAGACCAACTCTTGTCCGTTGCAGTGCAAAATGGTGAACAACGTGAGCTGGATGCTGTTGAAATTACAGATAAGGCACAATTTGCATGGCGCGGTTTTATGTTAGATGAGTCGAGACACTTCTTCGGGAAGGAAAAAGTAAAGTCATTGTTGGACTGGATGGCTTTTTATAAATTGAACAAGTTTCATTGGCATTTGACGGATGAGCCTGCGTGGCGCCTTAGTATACAACGCTACCCCTGGCTGGCCCAAATAGGGGGTATAGGCAATTATTTAGACCCCTATGCTGGAGTACAGTATTATACGCAAAATGATATCAGTGAGATTATTGCTTATGCTGATGAACGTAATATTGAGGTCATTCCTGAGATTGATATGCCTGGACATGCAACAGCGGCAAACCGTGCGTATCCGTTTTTATCGGGCGGAGGTAATGAAAAACACCCTGATTTTACTTTTCACCCAGCAAAAAATACGACATATTCATTTTTAAGCCATGTGTTGCGTGAAGTAAAAGCGCTTTTTCCTTCGACTTACATTCATTTGGGCGGAGACGAGGTGGCTTTTGGTAGCGATGCCTGGAATAATGATCTAAAGGTTCAGGAGTTGAAAAAGGCAGAAGGGTTGAAATCCAATAAGGAAGTGGAAGATTATTTTATTCGACGTATGGCAGATTCCGTTGCCCGAATAAATGGAAAAATTATTGTTTGGGATGAGATGGTAGACGCAAAACTGGACAAAGCGCAGACTGTGATGATGTGGTGGCGCCATGATAAACCCGAACAGCTCAATAAAATTTTGGATAAAGGATATCAGGCAATTCTTACACCGCGTTTACCTTTATATTTTGATTTTGTGCAACAGGAAAACCATCGGTATGGACGAAAATGGGGCAAAGGTTTTAACCCTATCCAGGATGTCTACAATTTTGCTGGCGATCAATTGGACAGTTTAGGTGGTCGAAGAAAACAGATATTGGGTATCCAAGCCAATCTATGGACAGAAACCGTGACAAATACCAATCGATTGGATTATCTCGTCTTTCCAAGAATTGCTGCATTGGCGGAAGCGGCCTGGACATCTGGAAAGCAGCGTAATTTTGATCAATTTTCAAAGGTGTTAAAGAAACATTTAGCATTGTATCGGGAACAGGGGCTTTATTACTTTGATCCATTTCAGGACAGTAACCCTGAACCGGTCGTTATGAAGAAAGTACAGAAACAGTATATCGATCGTCCCGACTAGTTGTGTTGTTTGTCTTTGAATAAGTTGGACTTTATAAGAATCGTGGTAATAAACAATTAGATAAAATATGATAAGCTATAACAGATTGATAACGACTTTGCTGCTAGGTAGTGCACTATTGCTGGGCAAGACTACTTTTGGACAGTGGACAGGGCCACGCAAAAAGGTGGAGCAAAGAATTGACGTAAAATATGGGCCTTTAACACCGGCACATCGAACCGATGAAGCGATGGAGCGTTTTCGGACATATGGTTTAGGACAGTTTATCCATTGGGGTCTTTATGCTATCCCAGGAAATGAATGGGAAGGAGTAAGTGCTCGTAAAGGTGCTGCCGCTTCCGAATGGATTCGTACCTGGAGTGGACCTACTGCACCAAAGAACTGGAAAAACACCTATGATAATTTATACAAGCAATTTAATCCCAAAGGATTTGACGCAAAGCTATGGGCTAAGCAGGCTAAAGAAATGGGGGCGAAATACCTGATTTTTACTACCAAACATCACGATGGATTTGCCTTATGGCCTTCGAAGTATACAGACTATACCATTCAGAAAAGCCCTTATAAAAAAGACATCGTCAAGCAGGTTGTAGACGCTTACACCGCTGAAGGGATAGATGTGTTTTTGTATTTTTCGATCTTAGAATGGAATAATTCAAACTATATGGGTAAGGCGCCGTCTACACCGGAAGAAAAGGCAAAATTCAATAAGTTTTTGGAGTATACCCGTAACCAATTGTTGGAGCTGCTTCAAAACTATCCGCAGATAAAAGGATTTTGGTTCGATGGTACCTGGGATCAGTCCTGGATTCAGTCCTATGACTTTACCTATAAACTGGAAAAGGAACTCCGCGAGAAACACCCGGGCTTAATCATCGGTAGCCGTTTTCGAAACGATGAATTTGGAAAGCGGCATTTCGACTCGAATGGTGATATGTTGGGAGATTATGAGCAAGGCTGGGAGCGTAAGATGCCGAAAGAATTTGAATGGCTAGAGGGACGTGACTGGGATTGTGTGATGACTATCCCACCTAACGGTTGGGGTTACATGAAAGATTGGTCTGGTATTTATACAAAGACATCCGACGATTTGATCGATATGTTGATGAATTGTGTGTCGATGAACGGGAATTTCGTGTTGAATTTTGGCCCGGATGGAAATGGTCGGATGCATCCAGGAGAGGATAAATTGGCGAAAGAGATTGGTGACTGGATCAAAATCAATGGTGAAGCTGTTTATGGTGTGAGACATGCAGGACTTGCTCCATCTAAATTGGGGTATTTTACAAAAAAAGAGGACAACCTCTATCTTACTGTCTTTAATCGACCGGTCAATAATATTGTCCGCATTGCTGTACCGAAGAATTCAGCTGAGGTTCCGGTAGAGGCTGTCTTATTGCAAAATGGTCAATCATTGACTCTTAAACGTTCCGACATTGGTTTGGATCTTGATAAGAATACATACTATGATGTTGTTCTTCCGGTAACGTTTAGTGCAGATAAAGCTTTTGTTGTAAAAATGAAGCTTGGCAAGCCAAAAGTACAGGGTGATCAACTCATGGATGCAAAAATGTAAATTTTGGCATTCGCGCGAAGGTTTTCGCGATCTCATCGGCATTTCAAATGTATATGAGCGCTACTCCAGACCACTGGCAGTGATCGAAAAAGGCGGGATTTAAATCCCGCCTTTTTCTTTTATAGAATTGCCAACAGTTCCTGTGGATGGTGGATAATATGCTGTGCACCGTGTTGTCTCAATTCGTCTTCATCGCGAAAGCCCCAGGTAACACCAATAGCTGTTACCCCGGCATTATTGGCGGTATCCATATCCACGGATGAATCGCCTACATAAAAGCAATCCTGTTTGCTAACACCGAGTGTTTGGATACTGTCGAAGACAATATCGGGATCAGGCTTGGCGGGGCGACCTGTTCGATGCCCCAGGACGAGATCAAATGAAATATCGGGAAAGTATTCGGCCATCAAAGGTATCACCGCTTCATGGTATTTATTTGATGCTACCGAGATGAGATAGCCTAATGATTTCAGTTCTTGTAGTAGCGGTATAATGCCGGTATATGGTTTTGTGTGCGTTATGGGCTTTTGCTCATAATACACTTTAAAGGCACTGAGTAAAGTTGAGATGATATTTTCTGTCCGTGCTTCTTGCGGTAATGCGCGTTCGATAAGTTTTTGGACACCGTTGCCGACAAATTTCTTATAAGCAACAAGGGGATGGGTTGGATATCCATATTGTTCAAGAATAGCATTGCAGCTGTCCCCGAGGTCCTGTAATGTGTCTAGCAGTGTTCCGTCCAGATCAAATAGTATAAGCTTCATCTGCTAAATCTAGTAAAAATTGCGGTTGAACCATGGTATAATAATGAGATTAAATGGTAGTTTATATCTTGTGTATAATAAAAAGATTACTGAAGACCGGGGGAGATCAAAAAAATAGGAGCTCATTTATAACGAGCTCCTATCTTTAATTCCGCTTAAGAAGAGTTAATCGGATTTCATTTATATTATTTTACCAAATAGATCAATGTTGGAAAGTGGTCTGAGTAGCCATTGATAAATACTCCCCCAGAAAATGTTCGGTGCGGATAACCTTTGTTTCGGCCTTCCTGTTGCACCAAAAAATCCCGATTGAAGATTTCAGCTTTGACAAAACGTAAACCCTTGTTTTTATTGTCCAATAAAGGTCTGGAAATGATGATCTGATCAAAGAGATTCCATTGTCCCTGATAGCCCAGTGATCCAATTCCCTTATCGTAAAACTTCCACATGGTATTATATAAGCCCTGCGCAGGTACATCCTGCGGGTTTTTCTTGGCCTGCAATACTTCCCTTACACTTTTATCTTTGGGATCATCATTTAAATCGCCCATGATAATAATCTTGGCGTCGGGATTTTCACGATATAGGGAATCACAGATACCTTTGGTAATACCTGCTGCAAATTCGCGAAGTTCAGAAGATTTATTGCCATAACGCGAAGGCCAGTGATTGACAATGATATGTACCGTATCTCCAGCAATCGTACCGGATACCAATAGTTGATCTCTCGTCTTAAAGCCTGGGTTTTCCGGTAGGTTGAATGGATGAACCCTGTCATTAAAAGGCGTGAAGAATTCCGGATTGTAAAGGAACCCAACATCCACACCGCGACGGTCAGGAGAATCGTGATGAACGATCTTTAATCCCAGCTCACGGAGCTGGGGATCTCGTGTAAGATCTTCCAAAACCCGACGGTTCTCAATTTCGGCTACCCCTAGAGCGATAGGACCCAAACTAGAACTAGGTGAACCGATGGCACGAATCGCTCGTGCCATGTTTTTTATTTTTTGCTGATACTTAGCTTCTGTCCATGTATTGGCACCCTTCGGTGTAAATTCATCGTCATTGATCGTCGAATCTTTTACAGGATCGTATAGGTTCTCCAAATTGTAGAAGGCGACGGGGTATACGCGACGATTGCTCTGTGCAGAACCCGTTTTTACACCAAATAGAAGAAGAAGTAAAATACAGCTAATCTGTTGATATCTCATTTCTTATTTATTTAGTAACGATAATCGTATTGCCAGAACCGTTTCCGCCAGTTGCGCTTACGATTTTAATATTATCTAAACGGAAGCCAAAGGCATTGTCAGCGCCAGTCATTATAAATTCGACGGTACTTGTTGCTGCAGCTGTAATGTTTGGAATACTGACGGTGTAATATTTATTACGATCATCTGTTGAGTTGATCGCTACTGGTGTGCTTGGAATCGTATAAGTTGTTCCGTTGACCTTCACCTTCATGGCATTGAGGTTGGTTGCTTCACCAACATTGTAAATATTAGGAACAAGTTGGTAGCTCAATGTAAGATCCGTTTTGTTGGCCGTTTGGATTCCGGCGATTTTCAGTGTAATATCTTTGTTTGCCGGAAGCCATACCGAGGCACTGATTCCTGTCGCTGTACGAATATCTGCCGAACCACTTTCCTCGGTGTAGGTCACCGGAGCTTTCATATCGAAATCGGTGAAATCTGCAATTTTAGGACGGTTGCCACTCGGGTAGGTGCCATTTCCAAATGTCTCGTTGAAAATTGTTCCTCCGGTTTCAGGGTCAGTTGGTGTTGTTCCGGCGTCAGTTCCATCAAAGTCAATCACATCTGTTTTATCACGCAGGAAGAGCTGCCAGCCACCATTGTAACGGCCCAATATTCCGACTAATGTTCCATTCCCTTTAGGAAGGATATCTTTAGCAAAACTGGAGAAGTTACTGTTGCGGACATCCAATGTTTTGCCATTCGCATCTTTGACTACTTCGCTAACAGTCGCCGTTCCACCTGCGAAAGCATTGACACCACCGTTGTTAAAACGCACATTTTTAATGATCACCAACTTGTTGACCATCGAAGCGTCTAATTTAGAAAGATCAACTTCCAATGGCGTTAAATTGGCCGCATTTGGCCATCCGTTTACTTTGGTATGTTCTTTGAAAATTTCCCAGGCGATACGGTTGGCATTGGTTCCACTGAAACCGATCTGTAGTTCACTGCCATATTTCACCATGGACAGGCCTTTTAAGTTGATAAACACTTCCTGGCCTGCGCGGAAAGTTGTGTACATGCTATTTTGGTCGACTCCAAGATTGATGGCAGCAGTTTCATCCTGAATGTACAATTGTTTGTAGATATTGCCCGAAATGTCGTTTCCGGTCACCAGTGCTTTAATGATCAGATCCTCATCGATTACTTTTGGATCGGTAATGTTAGCATATTTTTCTTTCAATGCGGCTATCGTTGTGTTGGCATTGGGACCCTCATAGATCGGTTTAGTCAATAGAGGGGCTTCAGGATCACGCTTACAGGCTCCTGTAAATAAGATGAGTCCAATACAGATAACCGATAGCATCGATGTATAGACAGCTTGTATATTTTTTTTGTTCATTATTGTCGAGATTAAAATCTATAGGATACATTCATAAAACAGTTGATTCCCTGCATGTAATAATATTTGGATGCAAACTTATTTGCTGCAGTAATATCCAAACGTGCATTTTCGAAACCTCCAGTTCTGATGTTTTTATTATTTAAGACGTTATTGACCGCTAAATTGAAGTTCATTGAATTGCGATTTTTCAGGTAAAGAATTTTACCGATTGATAGATCGACTGTTGCGCTATTTTTGAACTTTTCTTGATCAGTAAGGATATGATAAGCATTATCGAGCTCCGGATCGTACGGATTGATGGTGCTGTAGTTAGATGCCAACTGACGAAGAGGAGCTTTCGATAGATACATATCGCCAGCGTAATTTAAATTAGCGCCAAAAAACCAGTAGTTTACGAAATAACGGACTCCTAAAGTTCCTGCGGTCTGTGGCATTCCACCAACATAGTAGTTATTGAGGTACACCATCTCGCGTTCATTATTGATCAATCCATTTTCGGAGTTTTGTGCTCCCATTGGGTTGTTGCTGTAATAGTATTCAGCCTTTGTTGCTGCGAGATCAATACTCCAATTGTTGTCAACTTTATAGGTCAATCCGAGCTCAATACCTCTATTGACCTGGTTCATATCTTTTAGTCCATGGTTGATAAAGGTACGGGCGGCATCGTTGTAGTAACTTTGTCGGCTGATGAGATCTGTAAAGTTGGTCTGAAATACCGATAAACGACCATTTAGTTTCGGCAAGGAGAAGACATAACTGATATCTGTAGAGAATATCTTGGCACTTTTGAGGTCTTCAAAAGTAAAGTCACTTACCCTTGGTGAGATATAAGCATCATTGGCCAATGGTGCTTTGGTCTGATAGCTAATTTTGGCGTTTAATAAATGGCGGCCATTGAATTTGTAGGTCATTCCACCCTTGAAAGCATAGTCAAAAAAATGGTGTTCTTGCCCTTTACCATAAGAATTGGTCGGGAAGCGTCCATTTTTCATGTAGCCTACGCGTTGAAAACTGGTGTAAGAAAGCTGTGTAGCGTAGAAAAAGTCGATGTTCGAATACGTGTATTCGTTTTGTAACCAAGCATTCGCAGATTTGATATTGATGTTGTAACGATATCCAAAAATATCATCTTTGCGTGCCTTAAAGTTGGGATTTAACAAGTCGTTTTGGCTCTGACCTGTATTTTGTCCAAAGTCACGTTCAGAGAATTTGTCAATATCCAGTACATATTCGGCGCCCAGTAGATCCGCTACAGTTTTATACTGTTGCGATTGGGAACCTTTGGCGCCTATACCGAGCGTCAGTTTAGCATGCTCATTGATCGTTTTGTTGAGCGTGGTATTGAAACTGCTTTCCAATAGGTCGCTATGGCGTTTCTCCAACATGTAGATGGCTGCACCATCGTTGATTTTATTTTCGAGCTTGTTGACGAGGTATAAATTGTCCCAGTCCACTTGCGATACTTTTGCCGATTGCCAAAGGTTGCTGTAGTATTGATTTGTAATGGAATCCGTAAAATAACTCGGCAAATTGCGGTAATAGTCTGGTCTAGGATCCGGCCCGTTGTACCAGTTTAATGCTGTACTGGCATACTTGCCATAGTGCAGCGATATACCTGTCGTTAGTTTTGTATTTGGATCGATTTTCCAGATATGTGAAAGGATTGCGGTAGGGTCATAAGCAGTGACGACACGCGAATTCCTGATTTTTCCGTCTTGGTAGCCCCAATTGGGGTTGTATAGGTTGTTGTCGAGGAGGTCATAAGCTTCCTGAAAAGAACCCGATTGTTGGCCACGCTCTACCGGTGAACCAAAGGTGACCAATGATAAACTATGTTTACCTTGCTGGAATTGTTTTTCGATGGAAAGTGCGTAGGAGAAGTTTTTGTAAAATGTACCTTCAATATTTCCTTTATCCGCATAGCGACCACCGAGTAAGCCTGTAAATGCCCAGCCGTTGTCCATTAGTCCCGTTGAATAGCTCAGCATACCCCGGCTATAATAATTGCGGTTGGTGTATGTGGCTGTTGCTTTTGCTCCTTTGGCGAAAGCGCTGGCGCGCATATTGATATTTTCGGAACCGCCGATGGAGCCGAATGTAAAGGTCGAGGCGTCCATAGCATTGTCTTGGTCTCCATTTCGGGTCAAATCATTGATGGCACCGATGGAAGCATAGTTGAAGACTCCGCGCAATTGGTCGTTGAAGTGTACGCCGTTGATGTATTTTTGTTCGTAGCGGTTGTTGTATCCGCGGAGGCGAAAACGGAATTGAGAGAGCTGATAACCAATTTTGTTGACGTATACGTCGTTAGAAAGGATAATTTTGGCAGCAATGTTTTGGTCGAAAGATTCGTTGTCATCATCCAATAGATCATCGGCGGCCATGCTCAACTGTACCATATTATCATTGTCGGTACTTGGAAGGACGTAGATGTCGTCCATTTTAAGAAGGCCGGAGGCCGGGATCTGAACGGTAATTTTGATCTCCTGGATATTACCACCTGTGATCAGGATCGTTTCCTCACCCGAGTTTAACTTCGGTAGACTGAAGCTTCCTTTGGAATCGGTGACGACCGACTTTTGATTTTTCTCAAAGACGAGACGTACATTGGAGAAAGGTTCTTTGCTCACCTGGTTGCGGACAATACCCTGTACATTGGCCCTTTGGGCAAATATAGGTGTACTGGCAGCAGATAAGAGGGCAAAAAGTATGTATTTTTTATACATAGCTTGAGGTTAAATAGTGAAATGTATTTAGATGACAAATGCAATACATTTTAGATGTATTGCATTTGAAGATGTTTTTATTGTATTTTATTTTTGGCCTTTCAAGACGATATTATCGATGCGAAGACCAGCTTTGTTGGTCTGGATATCTGAGAAGAAGGATAATTTCGAGTTAGCAGACAGTGTAGTTGCAGTAGAAAGATCTACTGTTACATTAATGAATTTATTTGCATCTGCAGAAAGGATCATTTTAGATTCAGGATTGAATGTTTGACCGTTAAATATGATTGCTAGATTTTGCAGGTCGAAATCCTTTGATGTTCCAATTGCCACATCAAACGAAACTTTTAATTTACTTGCTTTTTCTGTATTAATTCCTTCTATAGCCAGCTCTGAATTACCTGTAGTAGGCAGCCATACATGATTGTTTACAATAGTCCCAGTTGTTCTAATATCCGCTTTTGAATATTGATCGGAATATGTAACAGTCGTATTCGACCAGCCTTTGAAATCAGCTATTTTAAATTTTTCATCCTTACTTAATGGGGTTGTCCCGAAATCTTCTTCATACAATGTTTGTTCAACAGGATCAGTTGTACCACCATTATCTTCGTCTTTACCGATCACGTATGAACCCGAAGGTACATCGGTCCAGTCTGTAATATTCCCAGACGCCACAATAGCTGAATTGTTGCCAGCCTGCTCTTGCAAGGTGATATTGTAGCTGTATTTTTTACCGGCTTCGTAAGTTGTTGATGATGGTAAAGTCCACGTATAGGTTTCATTACCAATTTTGAATTCAACTTTTGCACCAGCAACATTAGCTACAGGTAATAAGATGGCCTCTGCTAATGTTGTCGATGTTCCGGCTGTAGTTTTTGCTTTGATCGCAGTTGGGTTAGCGCCAGCAGCTAGTGTCCCTGTTGCTAGGTCGAAGTTCGCTGTAGTATTAAATCCATTGTAGGTTACAGTAAGACTTGATAGGGAACTTACACCAGTCCCAGCAGCAACAGTCAGTTCGACTTTGCTGAGTTTGTGGCCAAATTGGAGTTGCGCATTTGGTTTATTCTTGTTGGCTCCAGTTACATTATTAGCGTATAAGAGATCAATTTTATTTTGTTGGGTTTGATCAGCTACATTAACTGGATAAATGTTGTTTGTGATTGTTGTTTGGTAAGGATAGTAGGCAATAAAATCTACATTGGAACCATCAGCTGGGTAATTGATTTCTTCCGTAGTGCTGCTTGCGTTAAAATTTCCATCTCCTTTTGTCGTTACATACTGCTTGTTGCTTGCCAATACATTGCTTAAACCACTACCGGTTTTCATGAAAACACCGATTGCATCGTTGCTTTCCCAGTTTGCGCCAGCAGCTTTTGTGGTCACTTGGTTAGAGATTGTTGACGAAAAAGTCACTGCTTTGGTGATTTCTTGTTCTGAAACAGGTGCCTTTTGGCAAGAGCTGGTTACGGCAGCTGCCGCAGTCGCTAGGAATAAAAGTTGGTTTACTTTCATAATTAAACTAAATTGATATGACTAAATCGTTTATTAATTATTTCCAAATAGAGGTATTTATGTTTCCTTTTTGTGTATCATTTAGATCAGGAAAAAATGTGAAGCCGGTTGCTTTTTCAAGGTCGCTCACGGTTAATCTATAATTGTCATATTTACTATTGATTGGTGGTGCTGCATTGTCCATCTTGTAAGCAATAGTATAGTAATCTTCACCTTTTTTCATGGCCAAGGCCTTGAAATAATATTTAGGTACAGCGACGTCTTTCCCTTGATTGTCTTGTGCAAAAGTTAGTGTATTATTGCTGTTTGTGATAGGCATTGCACCTGTGACGACATACATCGTGTCACACTGGGCGGACCAGGTGCGTACTTTTTCTTCCAGTAGTCTCCAAACGCCTTGGTTGAGTGAAGATACCTGTGGGGTCATATTGGTGAAATAGAATGTTGTTTTATTCTGTGCAGTCGTCAGATTACGATCGGCGCTGGGCAATTGGTGTCCTCTATCATAACCATATTTACTAAAGCCTTGCGCATTAAGCAACAATGGTTGAAACGCAGTAGATACTTGCGGATCATATCCCCATGCATCTGTACGATTGCCTGATCCAAGAATACTGCTGTATAATGGATAGGCTACCCAATAAGCTATTTTTAGCTTTTTGTCATAGAGCATCGCGTAATTCCTACTGTCGCTTGCATCAGGCATAAAATGTTGAATAAATACCTCATCATTGCCTAGGTTACTCATTTTTGGGATTTCCAAATAAGCTTGTGAATCACCGATTCCACCACTTGGCTTGCCATTGTCGATTTTGATATCGAAGCTATATTGATTTCCAGCTATTAAATTTTTTAAATTCTGATTTTGCGGGATTGTCCAGGTATAGGTATCACCATTAGCGGCCATAAACTTAATAGCTTTTCCTGTAATGTCTTCACCAGGGAGTAGTATAAATTCTATGCGAGCCGTTTTATTGGCATTTACCGATACTTTTCCTTGAACATCTTTTTTCTCCGTCGAATTGACTGTCAATTTCCCTGTTGTTAAGTCAAATCCTCCCTGCGTGCTTATGGACGGCATTTTTACCGTAATCTGGTTTGCTTCCAATGCGACAGTATTGGTAATGGATAGATTAATGCTGACTTTACTCAATTGACGTACAAAAATAAGGGGGACAGTATTGTTACTCTTGTCGATGTTTTTGGCATTGTTTGCGTACATCAGATCTAAAGCTGTGGGATTAGACTGATCACTTAAATCAATTGGATATTGAAAATCTGTAAGGGATTTATAAGGATGATAGGCGATAAAATCTACTTTTTCAGCAGATAGGAAGATTGGGCGGGCACTTTGGAATAGTGAACCATTGAAAGTAAATAACTGATTTTTGACCTGATCAACAATGGAAGCTACTTCCAGAGGCTGGCCTGATTTGGACATAAATACTCCGATTTGGTCATTCTGATCCCAGGAGGTTCCAGTTGCTTTCGTGTTAATTTGGCCGACGATAGTCGGGGAAAATTGTACTGCAGCTTGCTCCATTTTAGATTCTGTTTTCTGGCAGGAATCTAATGTAAGCAATGCAATCATAAAGTAAGCTATTCGCAAGATATTCTGTCTTGGAATAGTTATGATCTTGTTAATCATATTGATAGTTAGTGTGTGTTAATAAAGTAATGACAAAAATACTTAAGTTAAGTTAAATTAATGTGAACCTTTCGTGTTCTTTTGTGTAATTAAATGTTTGTTTGATGTATATATTTGATTTTTAGATATATTTGTTGCGATTTTAATTGTATTTTGATGAATTCTAGTGTGTTCAGATTATTTGGAGTGTTTTATTTGCTATTTGTAGTGCTGTTAACTAGTTGCAATGACAAAGAAAATGCTGTAAATGAAAGAGATGGTCGTGTTGTGTTGGTTTATATTGGGGCCAATAATAACTTGGTTTCAGATGCTTACAATAGTATTAATGCAATGGAAGAGGGTATGGTTGGATTAGATGCTGATGTGTATGTATATGCGACTTTGGCAGGTACTACGCCTAAAATCTATAAAATTGTTGCTGATCAGAGTTCAGAAATAAAGAGCACGGTCATCAAATCTTATGGGGATCAAGATTCGGCGAATCCCGTTGTGATGAAACAAATTCTGCAGACCATGAAATCCTATGTTGGAGGTCGCCCAGCGGGGCTTGTCCTGTGGTCACATGCAACAAATTGGTTGCCGAATGTTGGGGTCAAGTTAATGTCGTTTAATGAGGATAGGGGAAACAAAACTGAGCTTCGTGATTTACAGGAAATCATTCCATCGGGCCTCGACTTTCTCCTATTTGACGCCTGTTCCATGGCAAGTGTCGAAGTATTATATCAACTTCGGGAAAAGGCCAAGTATACAATAGCTTCTCCAGCGGAAGTCTTATCAACAAGTATGCCTTATCATTTGGTCTTAAAGAACTTGGTCGACCCTGATCTTGAGCGTGGACTGAAATCTACTGCGGAAACATATTTTAATTTTTATAATCAGTTGACAGGACGCTATCGATCTGCTACTATTTCTGTGGTCAATAATGCATATTGGCCGGATCTTGCAAATAATGTTCACGCCGCACTGACCAGAGCCCCGCTCACAAGGATCTATCGCGATAACTTACAGCGACTGGATTTTGATGAAAAATCCTTATCGGCAGGTTTTGATTTTCTTGATTTTGTTCATCAGCATTTTTTGCCGTCTGCGACAACCGCTATTGAGGCTTCAGTGTCGAAATTGGTTATCTATAAGGCGAATACGCCAACTTTTCTAGATAAACCCATTTTGCGATTTTCCGGATTGTCCTGTTATGTCCCCAATGATTTAAATAAGTGGATACATCCCTATTATAATTCGCTTCAATGGGCTAAGGATAGCGGCTTTAATTCTTTTGTAAAGGAGTAAAAGCAAGCTATTATTTTCTTCACTTTTCCCTGAAATCAGGTAGTAAAGTGCGTTCTCGTTTTTAATAAATTTGTCAATAGGAAAAAAATAGCACAATGTTTGCTGTTCATGTCAAAACATATATTGATTTGACAAATTATTAATCGTTACAACGTTGTAATGGAAGAAGTATTTAAAGTAAAAGGAAAATTGAAAAGATTTTATACGATGATCTGTGCCGTTGTAATGGCGTTTACATTATCGAGCTGCTTTGATTTTGTTGAGCAGATCGACTTAAAAACGAATGGTTCTGGGCATATTGCAGCGACATTGAATTTAAGTAAAAGCAAAACCAAGGTAGCTTCTTTAATGAAGATGAAAAGTATCAAGGGAATTCAGATCCCTTCTCAGGCCGATATGGAGAAAGAGATCCGCTCTGCTGTTCAACTACTGAAACAGACTAAAGGAATTTCCAATGTGCAATACACAACGGATTTTACCAATTATATCGTTAATATTTCATGTGATTTTAGTCAGATAGAATCGTTGAATGCCTTTTCAGATATATTGGCAAATCGATTTAAAACAAAGATATCGAATTCAAACCGCTATTATTATAACGCACAAAGCAATGTGTTTGAACGCAAATTTGTGGCTTCTGCTGACTGGAAGACAAAATTCAATCAGTTGGGAAGCGATAATACGACCCAGTTTGCAGATGCATTCTATACGCAGATTATTCGTTTTGAAAAACCGATAGCATCTCAGGTAAACGGCCTGGCAAAGGTTGCCGGAAATAAGAAAGGGGTCTTGCTAAAGCTACCTTTTATGGATTTGGTATATGGTAAATCGAGTTTGGCAAATAAAATCACATTAACAAAATAACCTAATAACGTTGGTGAAACCGAGACCATATTTAGTTGCTGAAAGCGCTGCTATAGCATAGGTTGGGTGTAGCTGAAAAATTATTATAAAATGAAATCAAAATTTATATTGGTAGGATTAGCCTGTTTGTCTTTTGGGACAAGTATAAAGGCGCAGGACTTGATCAAACAGATCCCCGAAGATGCAGAAATGATTGCGGCTTTCAATATGAAAGATATTGTACAGAAGGCTAATGCAAATAAGCTGAACGAGTTGCTTCAGAAAACTGGTTTTTTTGAGAAGTCGGGAATTCCAGCAAATAGGGATATTAAAAATCTAGGTGTAGACCTGTCTCAGACCGCTTATTTTTATACAAGGAAAACTGACAGTATAAGCTTTACGGAATTCATATTTCCTTTAAACAATAAAGGGCAATTTGAGAAATTGCTTCATGAGGCTGGTGAGCCGAAAGCATTTGCTAATGGATATTTAAGCGTCGGTCTTAAACCAGGTAGCATGTTGGTCTATAATGATCGGATTGCTCGATTTATTTCGGCGACGACGAATACCACCTTTTTAGACAATGATTCAATTGCTAGTCGGTATGGAATCAAAAAGGTTGATTACGTCGCGCGCCCGTCTGACGATTATGATGCATGGGCAGATACGACAGTTGCCGCTGTGGATTCAGTTGCCGAGGTTTGGGATGAGGATGAAAAACCGCTTGCCGTTCCGGTAGCACCGCCAGTTGCTATTGCCGTTGAACCCGATACGATCGCGGCCGCTGCGACGGAAGTATTACCACCGGTTGTTGATATCGCTGCGGGTGATCCCGTTGAAATGCATGATCCCAGTTATTATGATTCGCTTTATACGGCCTATGAAGATCAAAACAGAAAAAATGATTCTATTCGTACTGGTTTGCGCGATAAATGGTTGTTGAATGAAGCGTCCCGTTTGCTTTCAGGAAATTATAAGTCCCTGTCAATTTCAGATCAGGAGAAAGTTCTAAAAAATCTGGGACTTATTCGATTGTATGTTCCTCATGTAGAGGATCTATATCGTGGTCTATTGCCTTATACCACCTCTCTTCCTTATTATTACATGGGGATCAAACTGGATAAGTTCAAGGCCGGTTATCAAGATGGTCTATTGGATTTAGTGCAAGAGGGAAATGTGTTGAAGTTAAAAGGGTCTGTAGGCTTAGATAAAACTTTGGCAGAGATTACAAAAAGAATGTATGCGAGAAAACCCAATGCGAAGTTCAGTAAATATTTAACCGATAAGACTTTGGGGTTTTTTAATGTGAACATTAATTCAGAAGCGTATTTAAGAGAAATGCCGGCTTATATGGCTAAGTATTACAGTGGTTTGCTTGGTCCGCAACAAGATGTTGTGGAGTGGGGGCTGATGGCGCTTGAAATAGCATTAGATGAAAAGGCCATTGCTCAGGTGATGCCTGGAGACCATCTTGTCGTTGTTAACGGTCTGCGCAAGTTCAAGAAAGACTATATCGATTACACCTATGATGATGATTATAATGCAACTGAAGTGAAAAAGACAAAAGAAGAAACACTTCCTGTATTTATTTGGATGTTTACATCAAAGGATCAACGTTTGATAAAAAAGGGGTTGGAAATGGCCGTTTCAAAACAAGCTGGGCAGATTCATGACGGTATTTATTCGTTTTCAACCAAGAAAGCCATGGACTTTCCAATGTATGTTCTCCTGAAAGAGGATTTGGTAATGGTCAGTAATGATTCGTTGGCCTTGAATGATATCCGTCAGAATAAGATGAACGCCTCTGTAAATAAGGATTTTGTGAAGCTTATGAAGCAAAATAAGATGTCTGCGGCTATGGATCTGCAAAAGCTGCCTGGAATGTTAAAGGAAATGGGGGTTGCACCTGGTAAACAATGGGAAACAACACTGGCGCAACTCAATCAATATGGCAGTACCGCAATTACTTCAAAGGGCGTAGTGGGTAGCCGTGCCGAAGTTGAAATGTCGACAAGATTGCCGCAGACCGGTGATGGTGCGATCAGTTATTTACTCGATCAAATCTTGGCTGAATTAAATAAAAAGTAACTAAAGGAGGGTGCGAAACAATTTTATTGCACCATTGTTTGGGTTTCTTTTGTAATATTATGGTTATATTTTTATAATGTTAAAATAATATTAAGATCGTTTGCTTTGTTTATGGTACTTTTGACGTTTAATAAATTAAGTTAACAGACAAAAAACGATTTTATACATCACGATATGGGGATATTTTCAAAACTGTTTGGAAACAAAACTCAGGAATCAAAAGTAAAGGTTGTCGGTAAATTGGCCTTCTTGGAGGTAGATATGCATAACCATATCCTTCCTGGAATAGATGATGGAAGTCAATCAATTGAACAATCATTAGTATTGTTGAAAGGGCTTGGCCGAATGGGCTTCGAGAAATTTATCTGTACACCGCATATTATGGATGGCGTACATCCAAATTCGATTCGTACGATTGAAGCTGCGAAGGACAAATTACTGGCTGGCATCGCTGGGCAACCTAATATGCCGGAAATTCATGCGGCAGCTGAGCATATGATAGATGACGGAATAGTGAATCTCATCGGATCGAATGAACTCTGTGTTATGCCCGGTGGATATGTACTTATTGAGATGTCCTATTTACAAGAATCCAAAGCGTTATTTCAGACCATATTGGATATACAAAATCTTGGCTACCAACCTATTTTGGCACATCCGGAACGTTATAATTATTATCATTATAACTTTAATATGTATAAACAGATTAAGGACGCCGGTTGCATGTTACAGTTAAACTTGTTATCTATCAGCAGGTACTATGGTGTTGAAGTAAAATCTGCAGCTTTAACGATGATTAAATCTGGAATGTATGATTTTGTGGGTTCAGATGCACATCATGAACGCCATTTGGCCGCTTTGGAAGATGTGGTGGCTAAATATCCTGTACGTGATTTACTCAAAACATGTACCATATTGAATCCGACCTTGCAAGACCATTTGGGAACTAGTAAGAATGTAATTGCTACTGGCTAGCATCAAATTATAGTCATTGAAAAAAGAGATACCTTTTAAGGTATCTCTTTTTTTGTGACAATTTTATCGTTCCTAGCAGATACGGCCTGTTTTTAGTCCAGTTAATCTACTTTACAGTAAGGACGTATTTTAAAATTTTACGAGGGATTCTTGGATGTTACCTGCTGTTTGTGGGTGCTTTAGTTAATGTAGATTATTTTCGAACGTGTTTGTGTTTTGCCCGTATGGATATTTCGAAAATTTGGCTACTTTTGGTTTTAGCATTTTTCATATGAGAGGAAATAGAATTTTTATTCAAGACTGGATAGCACACCATACTTATCAAAAAACAAATGAAATAGATAGTTATTATTTACGTGTTGCAAATGAAATCAATGATAGTTTATCTACATTATGGTTTGAGGAGCAAGAGACAAATGATCTTATACATACAGATGCTTTAAAGACATTGAGTATCTATCTGACCTGTTACTTAGAAGACGTGATTGCAAAAACAGGAATTTTTGCTGCTTTTAGAACGATCCATACAGAACTATACAATCAACTTTTACCTTTTTATAGTGATAATGACCTAACGGATTATTATGCTGAGGATATCAATAGTGAAGATATTGCCGTATTGACCTGGTTGTTTTTCAGTGAACGTAACCCACATTTGTTTATTGATCCCCGTGGCCGTCTGATTCAATTGGTTACAGATTTGGCCTATTCGATCTTGGAAGAACATTATGAAGTTGCTCCTGAAAATGAAAAGTTAAAACTAGAATATGCTTTGGACGAAGGGGCGAACTATTTTGAAGTCCGTAATTTTATTGAAAAGCTTGTCGCTACAAATTACCTGACAGCAGGTGAATATAACACCAATCTCAATCATTTGATGCAAGTTGCGGAGATAGGGCGATATCAACACGATCAGAATCAGTTACAACAGATGGTCTATCGTGTTCGAGATAATCATTTCAATAATTATAGGCTACATCTGTTTGCATTGAAGGCATCTGAATTTGTAGCTGAGGTGATTGGCAAAGAACATGCGCTATATGGTATTGTCAAAACCTTAGGTAATCGTATTAATAGCTTTTTTGACTATGTAAAAACGGACGAGCTTTATGTGCATGTAAAACATATCGGTACAAAGACTGCATTTAAAATCTTTAAGGACTCTATACAGCAATTTGTTGAACCTACAGAAGCCTTATCTTTCTATATGGAAATTGTACCATGGAAAGATGCCTGGAATCTGTCGGGAATCATGACCGTTGTGAATACCGACGAAGTAAATTTTGATTTACCGGAACAATATGAGATGACTTATCGCATTGAGGCCTTGAATGGCAAGGACAAGAGCTTGAAGAAAACAGAAAAGCAGCTGAAAGATATGGGTAAATTATTCCAGTCAGAGCATAAGGCGGCTGTTGCGTTTATGGAAGGAAAAGACGTGAAGGAATTTGCAACAGATTTCTTTAAGAAATATCAACAAAAATATCCGAGCAAAGAAGAATCTCCACTTCCAGAATCAAATTTGGATCTTACAAAAGATGCGAAAGTCACGGTATTCTTTAATCCGAAGACAGGATTAGAAGTTTTTGGTGGTATAGAAGAGTTTTTTCCATTAAAAAATAACGACTTTGTGGAGAAAGGTAATCAAAATGACGTGCCTTATGCACGATATTTTTTGAATCTTTTGGTTGAGGATTTCTTTCCGAGCGAGTTGCCTAAGTACTATGTCAATCTATTTAAGGCGGAAGTGGATAAGCAATTTTTCTTTCCAGTGGACGATGCGGTACTTGATTTCTTTCTCCGTTTCTATAAACGAGCGACTTACTTCTTGGGACCATTTCCGTTGTTAAAATAGAAAGCAGTATTGTAATCAATAGAAATAAATAAAAATTCCATGGCATACATGTCATGGAATTTTTTTATGTATTTAAGTCAGGTTTTTCTTTGCTGTAGAAGATGGCGTGGTCTCCTGACCATTATTTTGTTGATCGAATACTCCATGCACTTGTGTTAATTTAATATAAATTGATTATAACTAAATCGTTATCACTTGTTAGCCTTGGGTTTGTAGGTCGTATATCCTGTGTATTTCATGGGCATATTTTAAAAAATTCTCACTAAACTTGTAGGATCAATTATAAGTGATGAAGCATGCCTATTGAAAATAATAATGCCTTGGATTTTAAAACTTTCTTCTTGCTGTATAAGGACAAAGTGTATAAATATGCGTATTTACACCTGAAAGAAGAACCAGCTGCCGCAGATTTGGTCCAGGAAACATTCTCCCGAATTTGGAAAAAATGGGCAGAATTGGACGGCGATAAAAATCCACAATCCTATCTCTATACGATTGCCCGCAATCTTGTATTTGATGAGCTTCGGAAACAAAAGGTGAGATTCCAATTTCAGGCTACAGATATCGATCAAACCAAATTGGTAGACAATTCAAATGAGGAAGCTATTCGGTTTAAAGATTTGGAGCGAGTTTATCGCGAGGCCATTTCAAAACTCCCAAAATCGCGACTTGAAATTTTTCTTTTGAGTAAAGAAGAGTTTTTGGATAATCATGAGATTGCTGAAAGGCTCGGTATATCTGTGAATACGGTCCGTGACCAACTGGTTAAAGGAAATAAGTTTGTGCGCCAATATATTCTTGATCATTTTGAGATTTCAATAGCCCTATTGATTTTTTTAAATATTTTTTAGAGCCGCATCGTCTTCCGGTCATCTAGGTACGTATATGTATTTAAAGATGGGCATAGATGATGAATTCCAAAATAGCTGCTTTATATAAAAAATTCCTTAAGGGAGAACTTAGTCCCGAGGAAAACACCATATTTCTTGATTTGCTGACTTCTTGTGAGAGGGATGAGCTTCCGGATGTGGAAGAGGTGGTTGCGCTAGACGATCGTGATTGTGAGCTGAACAAAACAATTTCTGAAGATATTTTCTTTACAATCACCGGAACCTCGTTGACGCCGCCCGTAATACCTATTTGGAAAAGACGTTGGTCTGTCATTTCCGCTGCCGCTTGCCTACTGTTTATCGGTCTTGCTTGCCTATTTCAATTTAAATTTAAGGAACAACATGTGACTAGGGCTTCTGAAATTGTTCATTATTCCAATCCGACAAAATTTGTTAAGCAACTTGTATTGCCCGATGGTACACATGTTTCTCTTCGGCAAGGTGCGCATATTGAATTGTTGTCAGATTTTGATGCAGATAGTTTACGTCGGATAAAGCTTTCGGGGGAAGCATTTTTTGAGGTGGCTAAGAATGCTGAACAACCTTTTGTAATTGCCAGTTCTGGGGACTTTGATGTACGTGTATTAGGCACAGCATTTAATTTAAATTGTTCTGAGGGGCGTAGCAGTCTGGTGTTGAATCATGGTAAAGTACGCGTTTCGCGCGGCGGGCAATATTCATTTGTTACCCCTGGCCAAAAAGTCGCCTATGATGCGCGACAAAGACAATTTGATGTAGCCAAAACGGATACGAGCACTGCATCGAACTGGAAGAGTGATCTCTTGTCATTTAATCAAGTTCCACTCACGCAGATAGTAGATGATCTAAATAATCTTTATCCGGATAGCCAACTCGAATTGATAGACTCCTTCCGGACTGAAAGTTATACCGGTTATCTACCGGCTAGCGATTTGGAAAAGTCGCTCAAGATGCTCAATACTGCATTTAATCAAACAATTATCCATAAAAAGTAATTTATGAAAAGAACCAATTACTATTTAAAACTCATGGGAGGAGCTTTGCTATTCCAAACGCTCGCGCTTCAGACCATGGCCTCACAATTTTCTAGCAGTGAAGGAATCGGGAAAATCCTCACGCGAATGGAACAGAAATTCAACGTTAAATTTGGTTATGACGCTTCGATCTCGAACCAAAAGATCAATGAATCCGCTGACCTTGATAAATTGAAAAAGGAACAAATTGTTCAATTTATACAGACGATTTCGGACGGAAATCTTGAGGTCAAAAAAATTGATGAAAAGCTTTATGTGATCTCGAGAAAAACCGGCGCTGATGCAAGGGTGAAAAACGAAAAACCGGTTTCTAATACAGCCAAAGAGATCAATGGTAGGGTTGTGGATCAAGAAACGGGGCAGCCTATCGCTGGTGTAACCGTACGTGTTAAAGGGACTGCTGCTGCTGTTTCTACTGATGGAAACGGTCTATTCAAATTGACAAATACTGCGGAAGATGCTATTCTTCAGATTTCCTTCATTGGGTATGAAAGTATTGAAATTTTGGGATCGCAGGCTGGAACAATTAAATTGGTAAAGTCATCACATTCATTGGATGAGGTTGTTGTAACAGCTTTGGGGATAAAAAGGGAGCAAAGAGCCTTAGGGTATGCAACGCAGAGTGTGAGAGGGGAAGATTTGACGCGTGTGAAAGGGGTAGATGTTGGAACGACTTTGACAGGACGGATGTCAGGAGTACGTGTTTTGAACAGCACCGAGTTTAATAGTACACCTCAAATTCAAGTAAGGGGATTAACACCTATTTTAGTGATTGATGGAGTGGCTTATGAAAATTTGACCTTGCGCGATGTGCCGGTAGATAACATCGAGGATATGACCGTGCTAAAAGGTGCAACAGCCACAGCTTTGTATGGTAGTATGGGAGCTGGGGGAGCGATTATGGTTACCACGAAAAAGGGGCTTGGAGAGAAGGGAACTGAAATTACGGTCAATAGTAACAATATGTTCTTTTCGGGCTATTTAGCGCTTCCTGAGGTGCAAAGCTCTTATTCATCCGGTGAATTTGGCAAGTTCAATAACAATGATTACGTCTGGGGAGATAAATTGGACATCGGTCGTACGGCTTCGCAGTGGAATCCTTTGACCAAGCAATTGGAAATGCAACCGTTGACTTCTCGGGGGAAAAACAATTTTCAAAATTTTCTCGAACCTGGCTTTATATCGAATAACACGGTAAGTTTCACGAATCAAGGTGAACATGGAAGCATACGGACATCCATTAATCATATTTATAATAAGGGACAGTACCCTAATCAGAAGCTGAATATGACGAATTTGTCGGTTTCTGGACAGACCAAGATCAGTAGCAAGGTCGATTTGGAAACACGACTTGCTTATAACCGGAATGCATCGTCTAATAACTTTGGTGCGGGGTATAATGATCAAGGTTATATTTATAATATTCTAGTATGGACAGGACCTGAATACGATCTTCAGCAATATAAAGATTATTGGATGATTAAAGACCAGAAACAAAACTGGATGTACAATGGCTGGTATGATAATCCCTATTTGATAGCTTATGAAAAAACCACACCTAGTCTAAGCAATAAATTGAATGCGGCAATCACGCTTAACTATAAGGTTGCAGATTGGGGTAAATTTATGCTAAGGACAGGATACGATTATTTAAGTGAAACTAGAACACAACAAAACCCGATTGGGATTTATGGTACACGTGGTGGTTTTACGGATTTTGGCGGGTTTGATAGCAAGGGAAAATATATGAAGGCCAAATATGACGGGTTTAGTTCCAATAACGATTTGATTTTTACAGGAAAAAAATCTTTTGGTGATTTTGCTTTGGATGGATTGTTTGGCGCGGCTATTTTCTATCGTCAGAATAATAGTTTAATTTCCAAAACAATGAATGGACTATCTATTCCAGGTTACTATTCTTTACGTAATTCAATTGACCCGGTCAATTCTGTTGAATCTAGGGTACGGGAGATGCGAAATGCACTTTATGGACGCTTATCTCTATCTTGGAGGAATGCAATTTTTATTGAAGCGACTGGACGTAATGATTGGTCGTCAACGTTATCCAAAGAGCATCGTGCTTATTTCTACCCATCGGTATCAGGAAGTGTTATTATTTCTGATTTATTGCCGAGTAAACCCCAATGGTTGGATATGTTGAAGGTACGTGGTTCATGGGCTGTCACGAAAACAGTACCTGATCCATACGAAATCAATCAGGTGTTTAGGGTAAATAATAATGTGTGGGATGGAGCTCCAACAGCAACCTATGCGATAACAAATTCTGATTATCAGTATGATATCAAGGACTTTTCAATTTCTCCTACGCAACGTGATCTGACTGATGTGGGATTTGATTTTGCCGTATTGAAAAATAGGTTGTACGGAAATTATACCCGTTATTATCGTCTTTTGCACAATCAGGCCATCTATAACAATATATCCTCTTTCACGGGATTTAAATATCGATTGATCAATACGGGCGAAGAGCGTATGACTAAGGGGCACGAGATTACTATTGGTGGTATCCCGATCAAACGCAATCACTTTAAATGGGATGTGAGTTTAAATCTATCTCAAAATCTAGAATACTTCCATTCTTTGGACCCTCGTTACTCCAGTGATGCGTTGTATGTTCAAAAAGGATTGCGAACAGATTACATCACATCCAAAGATTGGGAGCGTGCTCCGGATGGACAGTTAGTATTGAATGCTGCTGGAATGCCTATATCGGCCAATTATAAAGCGCAACTGATCGGATACTCGGCTCCGAAATGGTTCTGGGGTTTGACAAATCAGTTTAGTTATAAAGATTTTTCCCTATCATTCAGTTTGGATGGTAGAATTAATGGTATGTCCTATTCGAACATGAATGCACGTTTATGGCAAACGGGCGCTCATCCTGATTCGGATAATAGCTATCGTTATGAAGAAGTTGTGAATGGGAATAAAACTTACGTAGCGCCAGGCGTGAAAGTGGTATCGGGATCAGTTAAATATGATAATTATGGTCGCGTTGCCGAAGATACACGGGTATTTGAGAAGAATGATAAGGTAGTTTCGTATGAATCCTATTGGAAGACTGCCTATTCAGGTAGACAGAATTATTGGGACGAAACTTTTGTAAAATTACGTGAGTTGTCAATCAATTATTCTGTTCCGACCAATGTTGCGCAAAAATTTAAAGCCAAGAAAGCCAGCGTTGGTGTAACAGGGCAGAATCTATTGTTGTGGACGAAAACCTATAGATTTTCGGATCCCGATCGAGGGCAAGAGGATTTAAGTTCTCCGTCAATGCGTTATATTGGTTTTAATTTGAACCTGACTTTTTAATCTTTTGCGCACATTGATAGGATCATGTATGTGGAAACAGAGGACTAGGGCGAATTACATTTTGCTTTTGTTGATCATGATTGCTTCAGTGGCCTAAAAAATATATTCTGATGAAAAAGAAATTTAATAATTATACATGGGGAATGGTTGCTGTATTGCTATTTACTACCGCGAGCTGTTCTAAATTTGAAGAAATAAATACTGATCCCGAGATGCCTAAGGCGGTGAATTCATCGATGATTTCTGAACGCATCATTTTAGGATTGGCAAATCCGCCGTCTCAAAAATCGTTTATGCAGCCTTATATGTTAACAAAAGAGATTGCATGGACTGAGCTTGCAGAAGGCTATCAGTACAATAATTTGGGGGAAGAGGAGTCTCCATTAACTGGATTGAACGATGCGCAGTATATGGTTGATTTCGCGACAACTGAAGGGCTCTCAAAATCCTATGGAGGTGTGATGCACCTGGCAAGGGCGATGCGGTTTTTTGAAGGTACAATGAAATTGGGGGATATTCCTTATCAGGAGGCATTACGGGGCGAATCGGATAAAATGTACTTTCCAAAATATGACACTCAAAAAGATGTGTTTTTAGGTATTTTGAGCGAACTGGAACAAGCGGATAAATTGTTTCAGGCAGGCGATAAATTCACTGGTGACCCCGTGTATGCAGGCAATACGCAACAGTGGCGGAAGCTTGTTAATACCTTTGCGTTAAATGTGCTTATTCAGTTGAGTAAGAAAACATCTGATACGGACCTGAAGGTCAAGGAACGCTTCAAAAAAATTGTTGATTCGGGAATTATTTTTACGTCCAATGCTGATAATTTTCAATTGACGAGATCGGATAAAAGCGGTCAAACCTATCCTTTCTATAAGGTGAGCAATAGCTTTGTGATCTATCCGATTGTATCTTCTGAAATTATCGATCCTTTAAAAAGCAGGAAAGACAGACGTTTGTTCTATTATGCTGCACCTTCTGCCTTGCGATTAGCCAATGGAAAACAGCAATCAGATTTTGACGCCTATGTGGGTGTTGATGTTTCTTTATCTTTTGGTGACATTGGTGATATCAAGAAAACGACAGATTATTCGAAATTGAACGACCGTTTTACAGAACTAGTTACAGGAGAGCCTACACAGCAATATTCTTATGCACAGTTATGTTTTGTACTGGCTGAGGCAAGTGCTCGCGGCTGGATTGACGCCCCTGCTGTCGAATGGTATAAAAAAGGGATTGAGGCATCAATGAAATTTACCGCTGATAATACGCCAAATCAGGATCAGTTCACGCATAAGATGCCGATGGATGCCAGCTACATCAGCACAGCATTAACTGCATATGGACAAGCATTTCCACAAGATAGTGAGAAGCAGATTGCTGAAATCATCGTACAAAAATATTTGGCAAGCTACCTACAGTTGAGTTATACACCTTATTACGATTACCGTCGTACGGGATACCCAACATGGAAGATTAATGCGAGTTCAAGTATGAATTCGGAAGCACCGACAAAGATTCCTGTGCGTTGGAAATATAAGGATAGAGAATACAATTACAATTCGGAAAATGTCAAAGAGGCGGTTCAAAGACAATTTAACGGTATTGATGATCCGAATCAATTGATATGGGTTTTGAAATAGCGTGCTAAATAAAAATAATCGTCCCCGCAAGTGAGATCAATCGTTTGCGGGGATTGTTTGTTAAAAACGTTACATAAAAAAAGACCGCGAATAGATATATTCGTTGTAACCATTGAATTTATAAGAGAGAGAACAAATTTATTTATGGATAGCAGAAGAGATTTTATCAAGAAGGCTTCATTGTTAGCTGGTGTTTTTGGCTTACAGAGTGCTATGCCAGATGCCATACAGCGCGCATTGGCGATTGAACCGATAACAGGAAGTACTTTTTTAGATGCCGAACATATTGTCTTATTAATGCAAGAGAATCGTTCTTTTGATCATAGTTTTGGAACACTTCGTGGTGTTCGGGGATTCAATGATCCACGGGCGATTAAATTACCTAATGGCAATCCGGTATGGCTGCAGTCTTCGGCCAGTGGAAAGACCTATTCACCGTTCCGACTGGATATCAAAAACTCCAATGCTGCCTGGACCGGAAATTTACCACATTCCTGGGAAAACCAGATGGCAGCCCGAAATCAGGGAAAACATGATAACTGGATCGAAGCGAAGCGTCCAGGGGGAAAGGTCCTGAAAGAGATTCCTTTGACCATGGGTTATTATACACGTGAGGATATTCCATTTTATTATGCATTGGCTGATGCCTTTACCATCTGCGACCAGCACTTCTGTTCATCTATTACGGGTACAACAACCAATAGGCATTTCTTCTGGACTGGAACCTGTGTGCCACATAAAGGGGCGAAGCCATTGGTGCGGAATTCAGATATTTATTTTAACCGTTGGGCACATTGGAAAACTTTTCCGGAACGCTTGGAAGAAGCAGGGATCTCCTGGAAAGTCTACCAAAATGAAGTCAGCATAGAAAGCGGCTTAGACGGTGAGGATCTGTTGGGGAATTTCACGGACAATAATTTGGAATGGTTTGCACAATATCACATTGAATTCAAGAAAAGCCATCTTGATTTTATGCGTAAACGTGTTGCAGAATTACCCGCTGAAATTCAAGAACTAGAAAAGGCATTAGCGAATAATAATACCGAGAGCGTACAAAAAACACAGAATAAACTCAAGCAGAAGCAGGAGCAGCTGAATAGCTACCAAAAGCATTTGGCACGTCTTACGGATCATGCTTTTCAGCAGCTTCCTAAAGAACAGCGTGCCTTGCATGAGCGCGCTTTTCAGACGAATGAGGGTGATTCCTTCTATCGTGAGACAAGCGTGGTGACACATGAAGGTGAAAAGATTACTGTTCCTAAGGGAGATGTTTTACACCAATTTAGACATGATGTGAAATCTGAGAAGTTACCTGCTGTGTCGTGGCTTGTGGCGCCACAAAGCTTCTCAGATCATCCGAGTGCACCCATGTATGGAGCTTGGTATGTATCGGAGCTTTTGAATATTCTGACAGAAAATCCCGAAATCTGGAAGAAGACTATTTTTATTCTGAATTATGACGAGAATGATGGTTATTTTGATCATATCCCTCCTTTTGTAGCCCCTAACCCAGCAGATAGCCATTCAGGAAAAACTTCACCGGAGTTAGATTATAGCGGTGAATATGTGAGTTTAGCACAGGAGCTTGCCGATGGGGAAGAAAAGGGTAATGCGACGGAAGGTCCAGTGGGGCTCGGTTACCGTGTACCTCTGATTGTGGCATCACCTTGGTCAAAAGGCGGTTGGGTCAACTCGGAGATTTGCGATATCACGTCGACGATTCAGTTTATGGAGCATTTCTTTGAGAAAAAGTTGGGCAAGCATGTGAAAGAGGAGAATATCAGTTCGTGGCGCCGGGCCATTACAGGTGATTTGACATCGATATTTCGGAAAGCTGAGGGAGCGAATGCTGTTGATTTACCATTCCTCGATCGGAATCAGCAGATCTATGCCATTGACCAGGCGAAATCGAAACCGCTACCTAATAATTTTCATGTTTGGTCGAAAGAGGATGCCGCAGGATTGCGGTCTAAAGGTCATTCCACTTTACTGGCAAGACAGGAGAAAGGTCAGAAAAACTCCAGCGCGTTGGCTTACGAACTTTATGTCAAAGACTCTTTTGCTAAGGAACACAGTCAGTTTCATCTAACGCTAGAAGTTGGCAATAAGGTATTTGGTAGTAAATCGCTCAGTAGTCCTTTTAATGTCTATAGTGGACCGAGCTATAAGGAGGGCGTGAAATTTTGGCCGTTTGCAGTTATGGCAGGTCAGGAACTAAGTTTTGAATGGAACTTGGCGGACTTTAAAGATCACCATTACGATTTGACTGTGTACGGACCTAATGGTTTTATGCGTGGATTTCAAGGACGGGAGGAACCCTTATCTGTTCGAGCGACGTATGAAATCGGGAAGAAAGGTTTGTTGACGGGTAATCTTGTACTGGAGGTCCATAACAAAGGGAAAAAATCATTTCATGTACATGTAGAAGATAATGCTTACAGCACCTGGAAGAAATCTATTGTACTTGCGGCAGGGAAATCTACGAAGTGGATTGTAGAATCTCATAAAACCCACGGTTGGTATGATGTTACTTTGCACGTGGAGGGGACCAAATTTGCACGCCAGTTTGCTGGTCGTGTAGAAACGGGTAATCATTCGAAAACGGATCCACAATTGGGATAATAAGTTAACAATTCATTGATAAGTAGCATCTCTTGGCGGTGCTTCTTTAACTATGCGAAGGGGCTATCCAATTTTGTTGGACGGCCCCTCGTGTATGTAGATGTATGGTAGGATTTTCTTATTTATTTATCCATTCTTCGAGAAGTGCCTTCAATTTAGGGTCGCTTGGTCTCGGACTATCGGCTGAGATCAGATTGCCGGATTTGTCGATGAGGATATAGCGTGGAATCGAGTTGACTTTATAGGCGTCTGATAGGGTATTTCCAGATCCTGCGTGTAATTGGATCCCTTTTAAGTTTTTTTCCTTTACATAAGCCTCCCATTTGGGTTTATCTTGATCAACAGAAACCCCAACAAAAGCAACTGATTTGTTTTTGAATTCCTCGTTCAATTTTTCCCAATGTGGTTCTTCTGCACGACAGGGACCACACCAGGTCGCCCACATATCGATTAAAACAACTTTACCTTTTAGGTCCGCAAGGCTAACTTTTTGACCACTAATATTCGGATAGCTAAACTGAAATGCAGGTACACCAGTTTTTGTCTCTACAAGCTTAGCTTCAACAATCTTTGCACGTTCAATCTGCTCAGGTAAAGTAAAGTATTTTCTATAGGTATTATTCATTTCCTGAAAGTCGCTGTAAGAGCGCGCTCCTTCGAGACGTTGTAGCACATATTGTCCTTTAAGCACATCGGGGCCTATCGCAGCAACCTGTTGATCAAATGTCGGTTTCGTTGCCAAATCTAACTTCCTGTACACCATATTACTCATGAAACGATCTCCGTAGGGAAATTTAAGAAGCTCAGTTGTGAGAAAGCGATCTGCATTAAATTGCGTATAATAATCGCTCATTTCCTCTTTGCTCGGGTGTGCCGTACGGGGCATGTATAAATAGGAGATGGCATAATACGCAAAATCGTAATCTACTATTTCAGGGAAAAATTTATCGAAGTTTGTGTTTCCGGTTTTAACTGCTTTTTTGATACCATCGAGTTTTCCTTTGAATTGTTCCACCTCAGGAAAGAAATCTACATAGGTACTCATACCACCCGGTGTTGTTCCTTTATCATGGAAACTTTTTGAAAGTTTGTCCCAATGATAAAGCGCCTCATTTTCGGGACTATTCTTGCCAATAAGTTCATATTCACTCGGTGTCAATTTTAAATTAAGTTCCTCACTGCCTTTGAAATAGAAGCGGAACAATCCCTGTTGATTTTGTGCGGTTCCGCTACCAATCGAATATAAGCCTTCATACTCTGGTGTGAAACGGAATCCAAATCGACCAGCAGCATCCGGAATAGCTGTTGCAATTTCTTTTAGTCGTCCATTGAGTACTTTGAATAGGCCTACACGTTTTACTTTAATAGGATCTGTTGTTCCGGTAACATTACTCGGTTGTTGTGCTAACACAACAATCGATGAAACGAATGTCGTCAATAATAAAATGGTTTTTCTGATCATGATTGAATTGGTTTAACTAAGTGTAAATGGAATAATTTTCTTGATATCTTTCGCTTGAAATAAATCTGGATTCTTTTTGTCTATGGCATCTTTCAAAGCAAGTATTTCTTTTTTTAGTGTGGAATGATTGGAGCTAGACAGATCAGCGTTTAAGAGTGTTTGCACAGATTTTGTCGCGTTTTTAAAGTCTTTTAGATAGTAATAAAGTAAGGTCAAGCGGTAGTTGTCGATGACATCTAGTTGCCCTATACTTTGCTGTTGCTGGTATTCGGCTAATATTTTATTTAGTATTTTAGGCTCCTTCGCTTGGTCTATGATGACTTGTCCGAACGCATTGCTTCTAAGATCCCAAGTCGTGTAAAGATTGAATTGCGTGATCAATTTCAAATAGGTATTGGCATCTTTGGAACTTGTGTAATAATTGGAGATAAACGTGGGTAAAAAGGTATCCCACAATTTGTCATTAAAAGTTGGACGAATATACGTGAGCATACTTTCTAAGCTGTCCAGCTGTTGCGCAGAACCATATTGTTTGCTTTTCTTTGATGCTATTGCTGAAATTTTATTCCGAAGTAGATTACTACCGTACATCTTGATGAGTTGAGGCAGGTGTGTGTAAACCCAATCGTTGTATTTCGGGAATGAGGTAACGCTATTGGCTAAAAATGCTGCTTCGCAGAAAAGGTCTTTTTGTTGATCCAGATAGCCTTCTAATTCTGCAAAATCGTGTTTCTCACCAGTCTTGATAAACCGCTCACTATAGGCCGCTGGATAGTTATTGTCCAGACTATTATTAAAGGCTAGAAATAATTCGGATTTGCTGCGTTGAACGGCTTCTTTTAACAAGGGGACAAATCGGTCTACCCCAAAGAACCCTGATTCGGTCAATAGCGTTTTTCCATCTGGATTTACAATAACATAAGTTGGGAAACCGGGGGCACCGTATTTTCGGGCCAGCCTTTTGCCGTCCATCTCCTTCATCACGTCGGTTTTGTAGAGAATATAATTGGCTTTGAGTTCACTGACCACAGCAGGGTCTGGGAACACTTGTTTATCCATCTCCGCACAAGGCATACATCCGACAAAGTAAAGGTCAATAAGGATAAGTTTGTTCTCTTTTTTTGCCAGGGCTTGACATTCGGCATAAGTTCCTTGAACTATTTTTTCCTGCGCATGCAACAGGCATGACAAGAGCAGACCACAACAGGTTGTGACCATATAGAAGATATTTTTTTTCATCTAATCTGTGTTTTGGGCGATTGTATATTTAGGGCCTCTCAGTTGTTAAATTGTAATCGTTTTATTGTCTGCAACTGTAATAATAATGGACTGTTCCTTTGCTTTTAGTCTTATTTCTTCAATTAGCATCGGTTTTTTCTTCAGTTGATCTGCGGTGTAATTGTCGATCCTGTGAATTATGGTCCCTGCTTTTAAACCATCGGGATTTTCAAGAGCACCTATTATTCCTAAAGCTTTCAGTCGACCAACATTGTCCCATCCAAATTGATAGTTTTTTACCAGAAAGTCTTGCGGGGCGGTATGTAGTTTATTCGGAGAAAAATGGACCTCATTATCTGCTAGATTGATTGTGATATTGTATCTGCTGAGGAGTCGGACGCCTATGGATCCGTCAAATCCTGGCTTCCATTGCTCGTTTGCAGTACTACCTCCCATTAATGTAATGGGTAAACCTTTTACGGCGGGTAGTGGTGAAATAGCAAATTGATAACTGTTACCGGAGAAGGTCGGTGAAGAGACGCCCATGCTTACGGTTGCTGCCTGAGCTTCGGGCTTAAATCCACTAACAAGTAACTTATTTTGGCGTACAAATGGACGGAAACAGATGAGGTCATAGGATGCTCCGGTATCGAATACAAAATGTCCTGTATACGTTTTGCCTTGTATGATTTCAAGTTGGCCGGGAAGAATCATTACTCCCGCGGGCATTGTAATCGGAACGGTAGTTCCTTTGTCTTTATATTGAAAATCTCCAAAATCATACAGCGAAATTAAGTTTTTGTCGTAATCGATGTGAGTAATAAATTGACGAATCAATGTATTACCAATGATACCATCACCTTCTTTACCCATTTCTGGGAATATCGCAATACCCTGTCCGTTTAATTTTAAGGTATCTAATAGAATGCTGTTATTGTCCGATACTTGAATTTTGGTATTGCCACCAACCACAGAAGCATTATTCTCTCTTGTGACCTTTAGGCCAATAGCATCGGCTAATTGTTGATTTACAGCCATGCCGTCCGCTCCAGTATCAAACAATAGTCGTAATGGTTTTTCGTATCCGTTGATTTTGACCTGGAGATAAATGGAGCCGTTCTTGTTTTCGAAAGGGATAATAGCACGTAATTTTGTTTTCTCCATGCGCTTGACCCCGTAGAGTTCGTCGAATAATGAAAGATGTATTAATTTACCAGATGAATCTAGTAAAGCGTGTGTATGAACCGTTTTATTTTCCGTACTAATTAGATCTAGGCTCATTAGAGAGCCTTTTTTTGTTTTTTTATCTGTTTTTGACTCAATTTTTGAAACGGGATAATTTTTAACAATTTGGTTTAAGCGAAACTTGGCTCCAGCATCTGTATGTCCTGCTATTGAGAAGTTGGAGGCCAATTCTCCAGCGATGAAAGCAGTGTCTTTCTGCTGGAACGCTTGAAGCAGCTTTTGGGTAAATATTTCTGTAGATTGTGCATAGCTACTGACCCAAGCTAAGGCACATAACCCAACTAAAATTGATTTTTTTGTTTGTATATACCACATAAAATTGGTTTTAAATACTTTTAACCATCTGTTTTTCTTAGAACCTTAGTGATGGCTTTAGATCTCCATAATGAATTAATAGGTACTCGGATAACTACTTTCAGAGACCCTTGGCGAGATATATAAGATTGATCTGGCGGAACCAGTTCCTTCTAAAATTTGAGTGGGAACAGATTCTAAATTTCCAGAGTTTTTCTTAAACATTCTTATTTTATAGTTTGAGCCAGATTTACTTCCTATGATAAAGAAATTGAAATTGTATTCCGGCTCGGTTGTGACGGCATATTTTAGATGTTTGATAAAAGTTACTTGTTCTCCACTTGGTACAGCATATTGTAATTGTTCAAAACCATTGCTAAGATTTCTGCTGTAAACATTGTTATTGGTGACAAAATATAATAGATTTTCATCTTCAGTCAACAAGGTATATAGTGAGGCATTCTGTAATAGAGAGCTCGGGCTTAAAGTTTCACTTTTAATAGTCAGTTTTGTTCTGTCGCCTTCTAGAAAACACAAGGATTTTAAGGAAGGATCCGTTTTATCTTTCAAAATAGCGTATCCCTGTCTTTTAGAATAGTAATCCGGTGCTGGTAGGTATGTGGTGGATTTGAATCCTAAATATAAAGCTGTTTTATTGTTTTTGACCGTAGGTAATGTATTCCCATCAACATTTGAGAAAGTCGTCAATGTAGATCCCGATCCATTTACCAGCGTAACAAATGAACTACTGTTGTTATCAAATAAAATAGGATCTACACTATATTGGCTTGCAAAATAAGGGGATAGGCTATATGAGCTATTATTGTCGTCATATCTTACTTTGCTCCCAAATTGGCCTTTGTTTACGCTATTGGAGTAGATATTGTATAATTCACCTCTATTAATAAGATATATGGCAGAATTTCCAACAAATGCACCCACTGGGGGAGCGATGTTTTGGTCTCCACCGATAAATAGTGTTGATTTGTCTCTGATTGTTTTTAAATTATTAATGCCTACAGCTTGTACATCTTTTTCTGTGGTGATAAATAAGGTTCTTGTATTTGCATATGTTGTAGGGTTCAAGATATTACTTTTGTATGCAGATGTAAAACTGAAATTACTTGCTTTACCCTGAAGTTTAGAACCATTCGCTGTGCTAAACGCGTTTTCGATTTTTCCATTGACCATGATACTTTGGGGGGTTAGAAAAAGATCTAGATCTGAATTTGCACCGTCATCTTTCAATATGTACCAACCTCTAGTAAAAGCAGTAGCGACCGTTAGTGTTGTAGTTTTATATTGGGCGTATCCTGTTCTTTTATTCTTTGCAAGGAACACCAGCACCCAGTCTTTTGCGTCTTCATGAACTGCATATTTTAGATTTTTCGTATGACTAATTGTGTCTACTGGAGCCGATCGACCTTGCACATTTGTTTCATATATGCCCCAGCTATATTCTAAATCACCATCTTTGTTTGAGCTGATCTGTGGTTCAATCTTGATGGTATCTTGAAATGCAACTGCTGTATACTTGTCTTCGATACCTTTAATTTCGATGTACTCTTCTGTATTGTATGTGTAGTTGCTTTTATCTTTAGCACAAGAGGAGACAATTAGTGTAAGTCCAATTAGTAAATAATAGAGAAACTTGTTCATATTCGTTTTAGTTTGGAAAGGTGATTAATTCTCCATTTTCATCTTTTAATGGATTGCCCGGGTGCGCATTGTTGTAATCGATCAATGCAGTGCCAAGGACAGATTTATAATAGTTGATTAGATCTATAGCGCTATATACTTCTGAAAAAAAATTGTCGTCCCATCTTTCTTGTGTAGTCTCAATCATAAATTGATGTTTTCGGACACTATATGCTCCAAAATAGTATTGAGAGACCGTAGTTGTCCAATTATTGGGTTTATTTAGACGATCTGTTATTTGGAGCTTACGCCAGAGTTTGCTGTTTTCTCCGAGCTTGAAATTGTTGTTTTCTACTAATTGAAATTCGAGATTTATCGTTTTGGCTTTTAATTCTGGATCGCGTAAGATAACAATTGGAACCTTTGCATGTACTGAATCGGCATTGATGCTATATGCATTTTTGAGACTCGGGTCGTCAAATGCTACATAATGTTTTCCGGGGATAGCATTATCGACATTTGGTAGATTTATTTGCTCAATTTTATAGCTGCGGTTTGTTTTGGACAATTTACCAATTGTATAAATGTCGAAGTATATGGTATCCCTAGTGATTTTTTCAGCATCGTAATAGAAAGTCGCACCTTTTAATGTATCCTGATATTCCGAAACAGTCGTTCCTCGCGGTACGATAGGAGGCCCAAACTGAATACGAGCTTCATCGTTAAAAATATAGTACTCATCTTTTGCACAGGAGATAAATATTATGGTGCATACTGAGAGCATAAATAGTATGGATTTATAGTTGTTCATTGTATTCCTTAATTAGATGATTCAACCGTTGGCATAGGTAATAAGTAATTAATTAAAGCTGCTGATGGAGCGAATAGCACTTGGATTTTGGGAACGTTTAACCTTTTGTAAGTGTAAAATGCTTGACCTTCAGCATAAAATTCTTTCCGATATTCTTTAATTATTTCTGATAGTAGGCCTGATTTGTCTTGTGGTATAGCAGTGGATCCAATATTCCGAGAGAGTCTGAATTGTTTAAAATAATCTAAACCTTCATTAAATGGTGCTGTTTCAGCTAAAATTAGATACATTTCACTTGTCCTAAGTAGTGGAATTTGTTTATAATCCGTGCTTACAGTAACGTTATTTTCATTTGTGAGATACTTTTTGATGACGTTATATTTTGAGCCGTTAGTCATGGTAATTAAATTCCATAAGGTAGCTTCCCTGAAATCGGTGCCGGTATTACCGTATAATTGATTTGTAATTGTTGTGGCCGATGTCCCTTTGCGGTAGAGGCCGTTTCCGAAATAATTTGTATAAGTTTTGGCCATATCATAAGCATAAAGGCCAAAAATTTGTTCGGTTGTCAGCATAAAATTTGATGCTGTATATTCGACGCCACCAGCTAATTGAAATTTAGGGGCATTTTTTTCGTTACGTGCTTCGATAATCTCTTTTGCAGCTAAATATGCTTTGTCGTTATCTCCATACCATAAGTTCGCCCTAGCTTCCAATGCCTTTATTGCATAGTAGTTCATGCGCATATTCCGGTAGGCGATAAAGTCATCATCTGGTTTAAAAGCACTACCATACCCATTGGGGTTGCGTATATCTGCCATTGAATAGTTAAGCATGGGATCTACTGATTTAATAAGTTCTTCTGCCTGTTTGATGTCGTTCAATAGTTGTGCTTTGTAGGATTCATAGGAAATATGTGCATTGATATTTCTTCCAAATTCTGTCACATAGGCTAATTCGTTGCCAATCGCAGGGTTTTGAGGCATAGGACCATACAAGCGCATTAAATCTAAATGGATAAAGGCTCTTAAACCGAGGCATTCCCCTTTTATGATTTCGTATATACCTGCTGTTTTTAAGACCGATTTTTTTAAATCGATTTGTTGCAGTATAGCATTGATATGAGCTATTGTTTTATATTGTTGGCTAAAGATTCGGTTAAATTTGTCGATTACCTTACTATCCGAGAAATTGTAAAGGCCCAATTGTTGTTCGACGGTGTTGTTTGTGACATCCCAACTTGACACTAAATTTTCAATGGTAGCAAAACTTAATTCTTTGCCATATGTACTTTCATTTTTTAGATTAATATAGACGCCAGTCAAAGCATCTTTAAATCCTTGTTCAGTATCAAATTGTTGATCCTGGGGAACTTGGGTTTTTGGTACGATATCCAAGAATTTGTCGCATGAAACTGTATAAAACGCAGTAGCAAGCAAGATTATATAGATAGATTTTTTCATGTTTAAAAAGTTGCATTTAAACTCAATGTAAATTGACGAGAAAATGGATAATTGGTTCCTCGTTCTTGACGAATAGTTGATATGATAAATGGGTCTGATATATTTAGTCCGACGTTAACATTTTCGAAACCGATTTTTTTAACCCATTTTGCATAACGGAAATCATATTGAACATTGAAATTCCGGGCATAAAAGGTATTCTCGTCTTGTACAAATCGGGATGTTTTATAAGTCGGCGTAGTATTTAATAGTCCTTTAAACGGAACAATATCTCCGGGCTGTTGCCAGCGGCCAGTATATACGCGTTGATCAACATTATTGGAATAATTCCCTGTTTCTACCCGGTCGGCCAGTGTTTTATTATACGTTTGTCCGCCGAACTTATAACTCAAGGCTGCAGTGAATGTCAATCCTTTATAGCGTACCATGGTATTTAAACTACCCCATATTTTAGGATCTGTATTTCCGACTGCTGTCACATCATTTGCATTCCATGTGTAGGTTGGTGTGCCATCCGATGATAAATATAGCTCCTTACCTGTACTTGGATCTATCCCAAGAGATTTTACAACCCAAATCGCGTTGCTAGAATATCCTTCTATATACATCTGCGCAGCATCGTACTGGTTTCCCTGTAAAGTTTTCTGTGCATCTTTCAAGGCTTCGGAGGTTTTAATGATCTTATTTTTATTATGTAAAACCGTTCCTGAAACAGACCAGGTAACTCCTTCTGGCTTTTTCATAAGAAAAACTGTTGCGTAGAATTCGAATCCTTTATTGCGAAGTTTTCCAACGTTTGATGTGTAGGATTCAAAACCATTAGATGCCGGGGTATTAATAGCCGAGACTAAATCATTGGTGTTTTCGATATAATAATTTGCTTGTAGAAGAAGGTAGCGATTGAATAGATCGACATCTGTTCCAATATTATATTTCATGACTTGTTGCCATTTGAGGTCGGGATTACCCATTCCCAATAAATAGGACCCTATCCAGTTATAATAGCGATCACCGGTGTAGTAAGCGTAAGTCGTGAGCGCCTGATAGGTGTCGAAGTTTGTAGAACCTGAGGTTCCTATAGACCCTCTCAGCTTCAGTCTGTTGATTTTTCCTTCTTTATTGAAAAATTTTTCTTCATCTATATTCCAGCCTAAACCTGCAGACCAAAAAGGTGCGAATTTCTTGTTTGATCCAAATTGGGATGATCCGTCATAGCGAAATGTACCATCAACAAAATAGCGATTGGCATAATTGTAATTTGCATTTCCAACAAATCCCAACGTTCGATAGAAGTATTCTCTACCACTTGGTTTTCCTCCCTTTTGATATTGTAAAGCCATTGATGGGAAATCCAGATTAGAATTTGGAAACCCCTCTGCTAAAAATGAATAGTCGGAAGATTTACTTTGTAAAATATTTGCCTCTGCCCCTGCGAAGATCTGATGTTTATCTTTTATTTTGGTCCTGTAAGATAGGTTCAATCCACCCTCATATCTCATTCCATTTGAAATTCCAAGAGCATAATCCCCTTTTCTAAAAACATCATCACCGGTATAATTTGCAAAGTTTGTATGTTCTGCGGGTCTAAATGCATCATTTTGGCTATTTGTTTTCGTAAAACTAAATTTACCTGTAAGTAGGAGATCCTTTATGATTTTCCACTCAACAGCTGTCTGGTTTGTGATTAGCGTTTCTTCACCTTTGTCAAATGTTTTTAATGTCGCATCATAAAGGGGATTAGTTGGTAAGGTACCCCTTACGTATATGTTGTCATCATTTCCCGGATCGCCCAATACTTTATTGACATTCCCATTAACATCGTAAGGACGCCAGTATGGGTTGAGTTTAACATAATCTGAAAAAGTACCGTATGGAGATTCCTGACTCTTGACATTATTAACATTCAGATAATTTCGAAATAATAGGTTGTTGTAGGTGTATGATAAGGTGATCGATCCATTTATTGTATTTCGTGAAGAACCTTTCATCACACCCGCAGTATTATTGTTCTGTAAGGTTGCGGAATACCGAAATTGCTGGTCACCTCCTTCAAGACGTAGGTTATTTCTCAATGCATGTGAGGTTCTTAAGGGAATTGCCATCCAATCCGTTTCTACGCCACTATTGATTTCGTTGAGAAGAAAATTGTAATATCTCTTTGAAGGTATATCTTGATAAGCATTTGCTTTGTCATAATAACCAGCTTGCCGCTCGAGTTCCAGTTTATCCCTTGCATTGAGGAGATGGTAGCCGCTTAAATCTGCCATCTCAATTTTTAATTCTGATCCAAAAGTTAATCTCAGCTTTCCCGGACGAGGCATTCTAGTTGTTACAACTATAACTCCATTGGCACCTCTGGAACCGTATAGAGCTGTCGCTGCGGCATCTTTTAATAGCGTAATAGCCTCAACATCGTTTTCATTGATATCAATCAACGCTTGCAATGTCGTTTGAAATCCATCTATTACTATTAAAGGCGTATTTAATTGCGTCTTCGTTTCACTTTGAATCTGATTAACATTTGGGATACTTGCATTCCCTCGCATTTGAATCTCTGGAAGCCTATTCGGATCGGAACCAAATAAATTGCTTTCAATGATATTAAACGATGGGTCTATATTTCGAAGTGATGTTACTAAGTTGCGGGAACCGTATTGTTTTAATTCTTTAGCAGAAATAGTTCGAGACGCTCCGGTGAAACTTTTGTCTTCTTTTTTAAAGATACCAGTCGAAACTATAGAAACTTCATCCAGAGCGGTATTTTGTGGCTTTAACTGAATGATCATTTCATCCTTATTCAAACTAGCTTTAACTTCTTTCTTTTCATAACCTACGGAAGAGATAATAAGAATTTCATTTAGTGAGGTTATGGGAAGGTTAAAGCTTCCATCAACTAGACTTTTAACACCTTTCTTTTCATCGTTTCTTAGTCGAATAGATGCCCCCTGAATAGGTTTGCCGTTTTCATCTAGGATCCTTCCGGTGACATAGCTCTGTAAGTTTTTATTAATTAGTTTAGTGTTTGGGATTGGTTTTGAGATAGGTTTAATAATTACAGTCCTATTAACAACCTCATAATCCAAACCATTTGGTTTAAGAATGGCATCTAAAGCTTGCTGTAGGGTGCTATTTTCGAGTTTAACACCCGTATCCTTAATTTTTTCGAGTACAACGTCCTTGTAGAAAAAACTATAACCAGATTGTTTTTCCAATTGCTGGAAAACTTGTTTGATGGACGATTTATTTGAATTGATAGAGATGCGCTGCGCATTTGTTGTGCCATGGAGCTGCATCAAACTGATGGTCAAAAGCGCCGAAACAAGGTGAAAACGCAGTTTGTTTTTTCGGTTAAATACGGTGGGTAATTTGTTGTCATTACTGCTCTCCACAAAAGCCCGAGGCCAGGTGACGGCGTCTGAGTTTGCTGAAATTTGGACATGGTTATCCCATGGGACCGAAGGTTTGGCCTTCCTGTTGTTTTGCATTAGGTTAATGTTTTATAAGTTCAGTATTAATAATTTAGTTTTTCAGTAGGATTGTTTTTTGTTGATTTTTATTCTGTACGATATCGAAATTCAACCCAGCAGTTTGGAGGACGGTTAGGATTTCCTGTAAATTCATCTGCTTATTGATTTTTCCACTGAATCGTTCGTTTATTTCGGAGTCGTCAAGACGGACGTTGAGATCGTACCATCTTGCTAACTGTTGCATGATTTCATTTGCTGTGGCATTGTGGAAGGTAAAATAACCTTCCCGCCAGGTTATATATTCGGCGGCATCCACATTTTTCTTACTGAGCGCTGTACCCTTAAAATTCGCTTGCTGGTTGGGTGTCAAGAGTATTTTCTGCTGCTGATGCTGTACTTCAACTTTACCTTCAACAAGTGTTGTTTGCGTCGTAAGATCATTATCATAGGCATTGATATTGAAATGTGTACCCAAAACTTTGACTTGTTGATCGGTTGTTTTTACGATGAATGGTTGTTCCGGATTTTTGCTAACTTCAAAATAGGCTTCACCATGCAATTCGACTAAACGCTCTGGACCTATGAATTTCGAAGGATAGCTCAAGGAGCTATTCGCATTCATCCATACTTTGGTTCCATCTGGAAGTACAATTTTAAATAGTTGCCCCCGAGGTGTTGAAAGCGTATTTTGAACGATGTGATTTGCGTTGTCATTATAGACAAGTTCTCCGTTTTTGATTTCCTGAACGCCTTCAATAGCTTGGGTAGCTTTACCTTGGTTATTGAGTATGACGACTGCTCCATCTTCAAAAGTGAGCTGTACATTTTCCTGGACAGGGCGTATCATCGCTACTTGCGCAGGTGCTATTTTGTCGAACACGGCATGCTGATAGTAGAAGTAGCCCATAGCAAAACCGAGCGCAATCGTAATCGAAGCCGCTATACGAATCCCATACCTATAGCCAATTGATTTAGGTTCAGGGAATGCCATACTATGATTTAGACGTTGTAGTATACGGTGCTGACTTGCTTGAATATCGTTATCCGTGGGCATGTTGTTTGCCTCCGCTTCTTCAAACCATTTTTTCAAGGTATCGTATTCGGCTTTATTTTCGAAGCCCAATAGATAGTTTTTGATTAGTTTTTGCAGCGTATTAGGTACTTTCATCTAGTTAAATCTGTTTATTCATTAGTAAGCAGTCTCTTTAAGAGATTTATGTTGCCTTCGACTGTTTCAGCTATGATTGAGTTATCAGTGATATGCATTATCCTGTATCACTTGAATACATCATGATGACTTCACAGGTCGTTTGGTTAGCCTTGTATAGATATAGTCATCGAAAAAACTAAAAGCACCTACGCTAAAATGAAAAAAAATTAAAAAAATGAGAGAAAGGTATGGAAGTCTTTGGTAACTAGGCGTAAACGTTTGAGAGCTTTGTTTATTTGATTCTCAACGGTACTTTTTGATAGGCCGTATTCTAGGGCTATCTGGTTGATGGATTTGTGGTTGATGCGGCTTTCATTGAAAATAATTCGGCAACGTTCAGGAAGATTTTGTATCTCTTCTTGAATGAGGTCCAATAGATAGCGGTAATGTAAGCGATCTTCGATTGGCGCATCATCGAGGATGATATCTACTTTATCGATATCCACCCTATGCTGTTCGCTATTTTTATTGAAGTAGGAGAAGGTGAGGTAGCGTGCGCCAGTTTTGAGGTAGGATTCGATGTTATTGATTTCTTGCAATCTACTTCGGTTTTTCCAGATACTCAGGAATAGATCATGTAGAATGTCTTCCGTTGCTTCTGTATTTTTAGTTTTGGGGTAAACATATTGGTAGATTGTTTTCCAGAAATGATTGTATAGTGCATCGAATGCAGTTCGGTCGCCTTCTGCGATTTGTTTTAGCCAAAGTGCAATTGTACTATCCATTTTTAGTTTTTCATTGTGATACAAAGGTATCTAAAAAAAAGATAGGGAAAAAAATGTTGAGTCGGGAGCTATTGAATAGTTCCCGATTCAACCTACTTTTATTTTTAATCCATTCTTCAATCAAAGCTTTTAATTTTGGATCACCCGGTTCTGGACTATCTACCGAAATTAAATTTCCGACTTTATCGATAGGGATATAATGATCAATTGTGTTGCTTTTAGAGAAAAAATATTGCAACGGTATTCTTTAGTGGATTTACGATGTTTTGCTATCTAATCTCTCGGGCACAATGCCTAATGTTCACCCTCTTCATGAAATTCTCTATATACGTATTGATGCTATTTTTTTACTAGTTCGTACCTGGTATTGTTGGTATAAATGCATTCAGTTGACCAAGATAAACATGCTTAAAAGACAAAAAATAGGAAGTAATCTCTGATTATAAAATGTGTTTTTTGGGGCAACAGTGTCGCATTTACACTATAACGTTTTCGGCATTTGGGCAATCGATTGCGTTAAGAAGCTGTTAAGCCGGAATGGATTCAAAGCTGTAATATTACACTCATAATGAATACGGGACCAATAAAAAACCTGTCTAATTGATTAAAAACCAAGATGTGCTGGATTATACTGGCATTTAACCTTTTGAGTACTGTTTATGAAAAGAAATGTAAGCTATTGTACGTTATTTTTTCTGCTGAGTTTAGGTTGTTTACCTGAGTTGGAAGCCGCGCCCCCTTCGATATCAAATCGTGGTACAGGCTCCCTTAGGTTGCAGTTCGGATTGAAGGCAGATACTGTATCCAAAGATTCGATTATCTATTACTCTTCGGATCCTACCAAACCTTACCTAGGTGTAGATACCGTCAATATTGCTGCTGCAAAGAAGCGACCCTATCTCACGATGCAACAGATGTTGAAAGGGACCAGTGCAGGAGTGTATATTCAGGAATCTTCTGGAGAACCGGGGACAATAAAACAAAATGTACTGGTGCGCGGCTTAGCTCGCCCAATTGTTGATATTGCAGATGTCAATAAAAGTAAGCCTCTGATCGTTATGAATGGTATCCCTCTAATTGACGATCAAACATTAAGCTATGCTATTCAGAATTATAACCTCCAACCGATTGGTGCGGCAACGAATATCAACAGTATTTTTAATCTAGATAATATTGAATCTATCAATGTGCTGAAAGATTATAGTACTGCCGCTATCTTTGGACCGAGAGCCGCGAATGGTGTGATCTATATTACTACAAAGAATGCAAAAGCTGGTCAAAGGAAAATCAGTGTCAACAGTCATTATGGTTATGCTACACCATCAAATGTAACCACCATAAATGCTGAGTTTGAAAAGAAATTTAGGACTCCATTCTATGCTAAGTATGCTAATGAGAGCCAAATGGCAGCTTATCCAGCTTATCTGAGTGATTCTTCAAACGTTAACTTTTATGGCCCTTCCAACTGGACCGATCTTTATTATAAAGCGAAGCCAATTTACGATATCAATGGTAGCTTAGAGGGTGGTTCCGAGCGTGCTAACTTTCGTTTTTTTGGAAATTATGCTGGTGATGCGGGCGCAGCAGACGAAACAAGTCTAAATCGCTACCAAGCGGCATTTTACTTGAATATGTTGCCCATAAGATGGTTGACGATATCGAGTATGATTCAAGGAACACGACTGAACAGAGATAGAAACCGTTCGATCACTGAGCGTTTGGGGGAGACCGCTTATATCCCGGATTTGTCTACTCCTTTGTCTCCGAATAAGGATTTGTATGGACTGTATGTGGATGAGTATGAAAAATCCTTGGATGAAAACAATATCACCAGTTTGTTGGGTTCCTTTGCTTTAAATTTTGCTATCCTTAAAAATTTAAATTTCGCACCCAAGTTATACCTGGATTATAACGAAAATGTTCGTAATGTATTTTGGCCATCAACCTTGATGTCAGGAAACAATTACGTTTCGAATTACTATGGCTATAATGAACGAATGGCTTTTGACAATACATTGAATTATCGTTATACCATCAACGATAAAAGCAATTTGTTCGTGGAAGCCGGATTTAGCTACCAATCAGATAAGCAGAAGTATAATTTTATTCAAGGTTACAAAGGGCCGAATGATTTTATCAAGGTAAATGTCGTTGAAGGCGACAGCCAAAAATCCAATTACCTAAAGTCCGTAGGATTTATTCCTTATTACTATCAGGATCGCATGGATTTTAGATTGGCGTCAGCTTATTTCCGTGGAACTTATACCATTGATCGAGCTTTAAAAATCGGAGCTCTCATTCGCCGAGATGGGTCTTCAGCAGTACAAAAAGACCATAGATGGTTTACTTCTTTCACGTTCAATGGTGAATATGATTTTAATTCACTTATCAAAAGCGACGATATTGGTGGTCTTAAAATATTGGCGTCCTGGGGACGTTTGGGCAATCTTCCATCCACCGATATTGAAGCGGCGGGGCCGCAATATGGTACGGAACTGGGTTGGGGCTCCAATAAAAACGTAATCTCCTACAATGGAATAGGTACAATTAGCAGACCTTATCAGTCCGGTTGGGTAGGTTACGATCTGCCCTGGGCCTATACGGATATGTTTAATGCCGGCATTGATTTCGCTTTGAAAGGTGACAAAATTACTTCCCGTATAGAGTTTTACAATAAGGATAACAAAGATGTTGTGTTTACAGTGCCTACTGTCGCTGAATCTGGTTATCAGTATGAACGGTTGAGTGGCATGGCCATCAATAACAAAGGGGTAGATTTTACGTTGAATTTCAATTTTCCTGCTGCTATTGATCGTTTATCCTGGAATAGTTCCTTTAATATCGCTTTTAATACCAATCAGCTAAAAGCCCTACCTCGTGGTTTGCAGGAGATAGAAATTGGTAACAGAAAACTTGCTGTGGGTAATCGCATCGATCAATTTTGGGTGTTGAAAAATCAGGGGATCTATGAAAACGATCTGGATGTTCCTGTAAATGCGGATCATAAAATTTTGACCTATAACGGTACAACCATGAAAGGTGGTGATCCACGCTGGGAAGATACAAATGGCGATTTTGATATCAATGATAAGGATCGTGTTTTAATGGGTAATTACATTCCTAAGTTTACGGGTGGATTTTATAATAGATTCGGATGGAACAACTTTGACCTCAGCTTCTTATTGTACTTTAATCTGAAAAAAGACGCGTTAAATGCACAAACAGCGCGGTATTTTGATTTTGCGAACCAAGATGAGGGGCATTCACTTAGCTCAGTGCGGGACATTACCTATTGGGAAAAGAACTTTGATGAAAAGGCCTACCCGTTATATAATCCGTGGTCTCCAGTATCACCGTATCAAGCGGAACAGGATATGTTTTTGGAAGATGCATCTTTTGTGAAATTGCGTAATCTGACATTTGGTTATGACTTTACATCGATGGTCAAAAAGTCGAATGCGCGCTTTTCTAAATTTTACCTCTATCTCAGTGGAAGTAACTTGCTTACACTCACGAAATATTCGGGACGTGACCCAGAGTTGATTAACTTCTTTGGGTATGATACAGGCGAAGGACTGAGATTACCAAAAACGATTGTATTAGGTATTAAGCTAGATTTTTAAGGAGAGTTAATGATGAAAACAACACAACGAAACGTGCGGAAATGTAGCAAATTGAGCCTGCTACTGATTGCTTTTGCTGCGGCGAGCCCATTGTTATCTGGTTGTAGCAGCATGCTGGACGTTGACGCCAGACATATTGTCAACGAAGAGAACAAGTGGAAAGATATTAACGATGCACGAAGCTCACTGATGGGAGTTTATGGTTTGTTACGTACCGCTTTGGCACAAGATAATGGCTATTGGATGTACGGCGAGTTAAGATCCGGGGATTTTTCGGCGGTTAATAAAAGAGACTTGGATGTTATTATAGCTGGTGAACTAAATTCATCTTATCCCCTAGTACAAAAATTGAGCAACTGGCGTAAATTCTATGCGGTGATCAATGCGGCCAATCTGTTTATCGAAAATTCCGGCAGAATTGTTCCCCTAGATGCGCAATATACTGCGCTAAACAATAAGATCGATATCGCTCAAATGCGAGTTATCAAAGGGTTTTGCTATTATCTTTTGGCCCGTACCTGGGGTGATGTACCTATCTGGGATAAGTCTTATGAAGGCAATTTTCCCAATATTAAAGCTTCCCCAGAAAAGGAGGTTTTGGCCTATGCCGAAAATCAGATCAAATCCATCAAAGATGAGTTGCCTTTTATTTATGGGAGTGAGACAGATCCAGTATATCCTACATTAAATTACCATGGTTCCAATCGCGATCGATGGAACGGTGTACTTTTTAATCGTTTGTCGGCAAATACAATCCTGGCACATATTGCCGCTTGGTCAGGTAATTATTTGGGAGCATCAGTATATGCAGATTATGTCCTTACTAATGCAAGTAAATCTGGGGCGTCATTCAACTTGTCCTCCAACATTACCACCGCAAATGGTTTTTTCTATAATTCATCCAATTCACAGTTGGTTGCATTTCCATTTAAATGGGCCGAGGGAGAAGCGTCGTATGAGGGACATTTGGAGCAATTAACATTAGCAAGCCCGTTGGTGTCGAAAGCGACCCCAGATATCTATATTCCAAATGACCATATTATCCAGGTTTTTACAGAAGACAACGATGTCCGGTATAATATCGCCAAGGATGGCACGATCGCTTCTACCTATTTCTCTAATATTGGTGGTCAATACCCCATCTTCAGCAAAATTAAAGTGATCCGGGAGGGTGTTTCGGGTGCAGATGGCTCTTTGCCATTATTTAGCTCAGCCATAGTCTTTTCACGTTTGGAAGAAATCGCGTTACTCCGTGCAGAAGCACTCGTTGTATTGGGACAGCGGGATTTGGCCAAAGGGTTGTTGGACCAAGTCCGCAAAAGTAGAGGGCTAAATGATTCCCCTATTGACGCCGATCTGTTGGATGAAATATTCGCCGAGCGCAGAAGAGAGCTTTTGGGGGAAGGCTGGCGTTGGTATGATTTAGTTCGCTACAAGAAATTAAAGCGGAATGATCCTGAATTTAATAAACTTATTGATGGAAAGGGCATATTCTGGCCCATTGCACAAGATGTACTGAATAATAATAGCCAATTAAATCAAAATTCATTTTGGAAATAATATGAAAACTATAAGAAAATATTGTGGTGTCGGAATATTCGGTTTATTGTTTGGTTTTATACTAACAAGTTGCAATAAAACAGAAGGTTATTATGATTTTCAAAATCAAGAAAATCTATTCTCCGGAAATACGATAGCATATTTCGAATCCAAACCTGAGGTCTATGATTCCTTGATGCATGCATTGGCCTTTTTTCCCGAACTTAAAAACCAGCTTGCTTCAGATAGCTTAACTGTCTTTGCACCAACGAATGCGTCATTTCAGTCTGCAATTAACAATTTCAATTTGATCAGAAAGAATCAGAAGAAAGCGCCCTTGTATATTAAAGATCTAGATAAAGATCAGTTGGATATCCTATTGAGCAAGTATATCGTGAAGGGAATTGTAACAACGGATTCCATGCTCTATGTTGATGGTTTATTTGTGCATACTTTGACACATGATCAACCTATGCACGCACAGCGCGTGAAACAAGAAGCATCTGGATTGGTGGATGGTGGATTGGTCACCGTATTCTATAGTGATACAAAGGGATCCAATTTTACCCAATATTGGACACGCTCCGCTACACAAGCTGTTAATATTAAGACGCAAAATGGTGTCGTTCATATCTTGGCCAATGGTCATGAGTTCGGATTTGGTGAATTCTTAAACCGCTTTAACCTGTAATTATGAATCGAAAATATATTCAATTAATGTTCCTTGTAGCCATATTTCTTTTATCTGGCTGTAAGAAAAACTTTCCCTCCGATTTAGATGCGTTTAGTTTGGATATGAACTTTACACAGACGGAATTTAAACCAATTTTAGGGCAAACAACTCAATTTCAGGATATTTTTAATGCTGGTGAATCCACCTTACCCTTGAGTTTTCGAATTTCTGCCGTTCGAACCTTTGAAGGAAAGGAAGCACCGGAGCTGCTAAAATTGTTTCCGGTATCCATCTGGAAGCAACCTTATACGGGGACTGAAAAATCTTTAGCAGAAATACAGGCAAAAAGGGATACTGTAATGAGGCCCCTTTGGGAGATCGCGCAGCATTCGGGAAATTTAACAATGCACGGTACAAGTAATTCTACTGTGTTGAAATCATATCCAGATTCCGGTTATTATTTTGATGTAGAAGTCAGCAGTAATGGCGGTCGTAGATTCTTTAAGAATATGTTGTTGACGCCATTGAAAGAACAACCTTACGCTCCTTTTGTTGAGAGGGGGATTTTACGCCCAACAATAACAATGAATTTGTTGGGAGATTCTACCCGAACCCTGGTGCAGCCCCAAATATGGTTCTATAAGAAAGGCGAAGGAAGTTCGCTAAGTTTTAAATTCCTTGGACCTGACTTGCAACCCATAAAATTGTCAAGATTTAATAATACAAATTGGGATAAGTTGGTGCATGGTTTCAATAAAACGTTTGATAAAGATTCTACTTCGGTACGTTATGATGTCGCTTATCCTATTCCGTTGGTTCCTACATTAGCCACAGAATGGACTTCAGGTGGGCGGGCTTCGACGTCCTTTACTTTTACAAGGATTGCATTCGGCGGAATTCGAGAATTTTCAGGAGTACGATTCGATTTCAATATTTATGAAAAAGGGGATTGGGAGATTATATTTTTCTTCCCGGATGAGGCTCCTTTATTTGACAACGATTAACCATGAAAAACCAAATGAGAAGATATATACTAATTGCTTGTTTACTATTGATCGTTAGGCTTGTCACGGCGCAAGAAACGGTGAATGTAGCAGGTTTCGTGCAAGATCAGACCACACGAAGTGGTGTTTCTGATGTAACGATTAGGTCCACCAAATTGAATAAAGCACTGGGGTCGTCAGACAAAAGAGGATCTTTTAAGGTGACGGCTCCGAAAGATGATATCCTAATTTTTACAAGTACAGGCTATAAGACTACAACACAATCATTGGTAGATCGAAAAGCGTTCATCTTTACTATTTACATGACCAGAGATGAAAACATGTTGAAGGAAGTCGTCGTTCAGGGATTTATGACGCGTAGACGCGAGACCTTGACAGGTTCATCGATGACCATCGACGGTAAACAACTACAAGACAATCCTGTTTCCAATGTGACTGAATTGTTGCAAGGAAAAGTAGCGGGGATGAACGTCCAGGTAAATAGCGGTCAACCTGGGGTGAGAGCATCGGTCTTAGTACGTGGTTTATCCAATATTTCAGTTAGCGGATCAGGGCAAGACGCTTTTTTGACACCAACCTCACCATTATATATTGTGGATGGTGTGCCAGTTGATGACAATACAGACTTTCAATATGGATTTAATAGCGCCGGTGCGGGTATTAGTCCGATTTCATTAATCCCTCCAGAGGATATACAATCTGTTGACGTCTTGAAAGATGCTGCAGCTACCGCATTATACGGTTCTAGGGGAGCATATGGGGTCATCCGGATCACCACAAAAAGAGGGCTTTCCAAGGTGCCGATTATTCAGTATTCGACCAATCAATTTTTTAATCTGCCACCTAAATTACGCAATGTTTTGGGCGGAAAAAACGAACGTCTCTCGCGGATCAATCAAATATTGGGGTATTCGGGAGGTTATTATCACGGTCGGGATCTTATTTTTGACAATCAAATACTTTCGGATAGTCTCAATCCATATTTTAATAATTCGACGAATTGGCAAGATGTATTTTACCGACCGACGTATAGTCAGTCGCACAACGTAAATGCTTCCGGAGGAGATGCGACATTCAATTATAAGATTAATGGCCAGTACTTTACACAAAAAGGTATTGTGCAAAATACTGGTTTCGACCGTTATACCTTGACGATGAACTCGGAGTACCGACCAACTGACCGTTTTCGCATGTTTGTGAATATGGCCGGAAATATTGGTCGTCAACAGACGGGTACGGGAACTGCCGTTAGTCAGGGTGGGGTAGCTAATTCGGCGTCGGCGTCGTCATTGCTTCCAGCCCCAAATTCACCTTTTGTTGATCCAACGGTGGCCGCGAGTATCTTGGGACGCAACGATAACCGAATGACAGATATCAAATCCAATGTCGAATTGGAATATGAACTTATCCCAGGATTGCGTGCAAAAAATAACTTTAGTTACAATTACATCAGTGATCGTACGGATAATTTTTCGCCGGGTATTTCGAACAATAATATTTCCAAATTATATAATTACGACTCGCAGCGGAATACCATCTATAATATGGCGCAGCTGACTTACATTAAATCTTGGGGACCTGAGGATAAGCATATTCTAACTACTTATGTGTTTAATGAGTTAAACCTCATGAATTTGAAAGCGAAAGCGCAGGAAAAAACAGGTTTTGGTAATGATCAGCTGGAAGGCCCCTTAGGTTATGGTTCATCAAAAGGTGGCGTTTTAAATAATGCGTCGGATGTGCGTTCTGCGGGATTTGCCGGAGCGTTAAGCTATAATTATATGTCGAAATATATTGTGGATTTTACCTATCGTTTTGATAAATCCTCAAGTGTTGGCCCAGATGTTCCATGGCAAAAAAATCCATCGATTTCTGCAAGATGGAATATGCAAAAAGAAAGCTTTTTGAAAGATGCTGCAGAAAATTGGTTGGATTACCTGTCCCTCCGTGCCGGTTGGGGTAAAAATATTGTACCTACAGGAACTGTATTTGATGCCAATGGTAAATATATTTTTACAGGGGAATTTAATAATAACCCAACCATTGGATTTGATTGGAAACAAATGCCGAATAGTAAGTTGATCCCTTCAACTACCACGTCCACCAGTTTGGCCGTGGAGGCGGGTATTTTAAACAATAGGATTACCACAATTCAGGAGTTTTATTACAAGCAAGTGGATAATATGCTATGGGAACGCAACCTAGCGGATCACAATGGTTATAGTATGCTGAAAGGGAATGATGTGAGTATGGTGAACTATGGTTATGAATTTACTTTCATGTTTAGACCGCTTCCACAAAATAGCCCAGTCAATTGGAATATTTCGTTGAACGGTGCTATTAATAATGATATTCTAACACGTCTTCCGGATAATGCAAGACAATATATTGTCCGAGATAATAGTGGGAATGGTTTCGATACTTATTATCGCCTCGGCCGCAATAGCATGTCCTATTTGTTGTACGATTATCGTGGGGTATTCCCAACCAATGAGTCCGTTCCAATTAATCCTGAAACCGGTGAAACCTACAAAACGATCCGTGATGGAAAAACGTATTATTTTCAGGCTGGTGATCCTTACTGGACAGATTTAAATGGTGATTACATACTCGATGATCGTGACCGGGTGATTGTTGGAAATGCGCAGCCAAAAGTGACGGGAGGCTTGTCGACTTTTATCCAATATAAAAACATTAGTTTAAATGTTAATACATCTTATACCTTAAAGCGTGATGTGATCAATGCGGCTATGGCGGGTCAGATGAATTCTTACGGTAACCCTTTGTTTGGTGATACACGTGGACAAAAAAATTCAGCACTCTTACCGATGGATGGTTATGATTTTTGGACAAATTATGGCGACAATGCATTTTTGCCTAATCCATTTGATTATTCACGAAATGGCGGTGTAAAACCTTTCCGTCCAAATCAGACCTTATTTTTGGAAGATGGATCTTATTGGAAAATCAATAGCATTACATTAGCTTATAATTTCCCCCGACAATGGACGTCGAAATATAAGATTACTTCCTTACGTGTCTATGGTACTGCCAATAATGTGTACACCTTTTCTAAATACACGGGCCCCAACCCAGAGGGTGTAACCGCGATGGGATACGACCGATCAGATGGCTATCCAACACCAAAAACGTACACTGTTGGTCTAAATGTTCAATTCTAATCGAAGATGAAAATGAAAAAGAATAACCTCTTACAACTGATTTGTGCAGTTGCATTAATCATAGGAATATCTTCATGTAAGAAATTTTTAAATGTGGAACCGACCGATAGTCTTTCGGGTAATAATTTCTGGCGTGATAAAAACGATGCGGAAACATTTACACGAGAAATATATCGTCTCTTTCGCGTCGGGGTAGGTATCGACCGTCCTATTCTGTTGGTCGGTGATTTCCGCAACGCACCTGTTTTGCGTACGGCAACCTTTCCTAATCGACTTGATATAACTTATATATCGCGGGGTGATATTCGAACCTTGGTGAATACCGTTCGTCCGGAACCTGGAACAGATGCCGATCGTTTCTGGACATACAATGTCGAATGGGATAAAATCAGTGATTGGACACCTATTTATAAAGTGATTCAGTCCGCTAATATTTTATATTCCCTAGTGCCAAAAGTCGCGGAAAATGATCCTTCATTTTCACAAGCGGAAGTGAAGGCTTATCAAGCTGAAGCTGTATTTATGCGTAGTATGTCCTATTTCGTAATGTTGCGTCTATTTGGGGATGTGCCTTACTTTACCGATGCTTACAACCAGGATCCTCTTCCACGGACAAAGCATATTCAAGTTGCCAAAGCCTGTCTGGAAGACTTGGAGAAAGTAAAAGACGACCTGCCTTGGACTTATGCAGATCCTGCTAATCGTGGGGTACGAGCCATGAAAGGTTCGGCTCTAGCCTTGATGATGCATCTGAATATGTGGCTTGCTGGTTTTGATAAGGCAAATGAAAAAACATATTATCAGGCTGTTGACCGTTTCGGTAATGAGCTTTACAATGATGGTGTGTTAGAAAGTAAAGCCTATGAGCTATTACCGATCAATAGGGTCGCCGAGGTATTTAATGGACGTTCAAAAGAGGGATTATTTGAAATCCCCAATAATGTGAATTATGGTGAATCCTATTCAAATACACGGAAGACTTATTTCGCCCATGTATTGCATGCGCCTTATTTTATTTTGAATCAGACAACGACTAATTTAAGCGAGTTGACGTATCGGCCAGAATACATGCACACGCTGTATCCCGATGGCGAACAAGATGGACGGATCAAATATTGGTTTACCGACCCAAAGGGTGACAATTTTATGTTTTCGGGAACAGGTGCTTTTACTTTTTTTAAATTTTTTAATCTCGCATTAGGTGAGGGCAATACCGCACAGTCATTAGGTAACTATCAGATTATGCTTCGTTTAGCTGACGCAATTCTATTGCAGGCCGAGGCTAACGCTAATTTGGGCGACGAAACTAAGGCTACTACCTTACTTAATATGATTCGGGCGCGTGCTGAGGCGGGGCTGTATCCCGCTAGCAATAATTACGATAATAACCTGAAAGATGCGATTTACTGGGAGCGATGCAAAGAGCTGATGGGAGAAGGACATTATTATTATGACCTAGTGCGGACCGGGAAGCTATACGATGCTAAATATTGTTTTAATCCGGTTACTTATAGCGATTATCTGCAGGAAGCCTGGACTTGGCCGATCAATCCAAAAGCGATGAACAACAATCCCTACATGACATTAAATAACTACTGGAAATAGAAAGGAAAACGTGCAAATGAAATTAAATAATATCCTAGCTGCGGTAATCTTATTGCTTACCGTTTTGGCATCTTGTAGCAACAAAGATTATTTTGAAGATAGCGGTGTTCAAGATCCTCATTTTAAGGGTAATATGATGGAGTATTTGGAGTCCAAAGCCCAGCGCCCTGAGGATCCGTTTGATACATTGGTTCAGATTATTCGTTACGCGGGCATGGAAGATGTCCTGAAAAATGAAAAGATTACTTTTTTCGCTCCACCGGATCCGGCGTTTGAAAGTGCGCTATTCAATCTGAATTTCAACCTATATATATTGGGCAGGGATACGATTAAATCGTTTAAAGATGTGAAACCCGAGGTTTATCGTCGTTTGTTGAGTCAATATATTATTAAAGGAGATTATGGTTTGACAGATTTCAGACAAGTGGATACAACTGCCAAATACGCGTTTGGTGGTCAGATCTATCAGACCTATAATGCAGATGAAGCAATCAATGTTGGTGTTGTCTTTCATGACCTGAAAAATGGCGACGCTACGATCAAGTACGGCGGACCGAGACAATTGATGGTTTCTTATATCCCGGACTTTACAAATCCTACCCAAGGTTGGGTCAGTACTTTTGTGGCGTCTTCCAATATTCAGCCAACTAATGGTCGGGTGCATGTCCTCAATTACAGAAACCACATCTTTGGGTTTATGGGGACTCGATTCACGGATTTAGCTATGGAGCTCGGAATAGATTATAATACGAAATAATAGTTGAAATAATGAACATAACGAAATATATCCTTGCAGGAACTTTTATGCTTAGTCTGTATTCGTGCAGTAATAAGCTAGAATACGGGCCAGATCCATATGCAGGAGGTAAGGAACCGGTGGATGTTGTTTTTGGGGAGGTGGCGCCATCTCCGTCCCAAGCAAAACCCGGAGCAGAAGTAGTATTCAGTATACGAGGCTTATTGAAATACAAAGATCAACTGAAATTCTATATCAATAATATGCAGGCACAAGTCACCAATATCAGTGATTCGACCTTGACAGGTATTGTCCCTGAAGATTGTAGTACCGGTGGGGTCAAAATTGTCGTTGATGGACAGATATTTGCCGGCCCGATGTTGCCTATCGTTGGTAAGCTTTCTATTGACCCAACTTTCCAATCTGGCATAGGAGCGAATAGTCCTATCTATTCGATTTTAAGGACATCCGCCAATCAGGTATTTATCGGCGGCAATTTTACAGACTATAATGGTAATGCAGCATCGACCAAAATTACAGGTATTGCACGGATCAGCAATAGTGGTGAGTTTGTGCGTGGGATGCAATTTGGCCAAGGTGTGACAGGTGCGATCACATCGATGGTTGAAATGAACAATAAGGATATTTTAATCTCAGGCAATATCACGCAGTACGATACCATAAAGCTGGTGCGAAATATGACTACGATCAGTAGTACAGGAGCACTGCAGGTGAAATCTACACCGATCCTTAACCTAACTTCTGATCCGGCTAAAAGTAACCTGATCGTGCCGATTTTTAATGGTGGTACATTATCGCCAATCGTAAAAACTTTTTACCAAAATAATAAGGTAACTGTGGTTGGTCAGTTTGGCCAGTATGTCAACAATTATTATACTCGATCTACTTATGACAATATCTTGATGGATATTTTTCCAATGGGAGGTGTGGCCCGCATGCAGGCCGATGGCGCATTGGATGATAGCTATTTTGTTAATAAAACGACGCTGCCTAATAAAGGTTTTGAGGGTGTTAACGGTATAATTGCCGACGCAGTTTTGCAAGACGATGGCAAATTGATCTTAGTTGGAGCATTTACACGCTTTAACAATACACAAAATGCCAATAACATTGTCCGATTAAAAAGCGACGGGAATTTTGATGCAGATTTTCAAGTTGGTAGTGGAGCTAATGGTTTTGTATCTAATATAAGTTATTCTAAGCTGACAAAAAAATACCTAGTGACAGGTAGTTTTACCATGTTTAATGGAAAACCTGCCAATGGGATGGTGCTGCTCAATGAAGACGGGAGCAGTGACGCAAATTTCCAAAGCCTAGGTTTTGCATCTGGATTTCCAGGTTATGCGGTACAGTTGTCCAATAGTCTCATTCTGGTCACGGGATCCTTTGGCAAGTATAATAATATTATCCGCGAGGGTTTGATGATAATCGATTCGAAGGGAAATTTAGTGGAAGATTTTAACAACACAGGTAGACTGGTCGGTACGATACATGACTCCTTAGAAGGAACCAATAACCTGGGACAAAAAACAATTACCCTTGTCGGTCGTATCCAATCCTTTAATGGAAAAAATAATTTAGGCAATATCGTTCGATTGACTTTATTGGATTAGCTTTTATTTATCTATAAAATCTAAAAGATGAAAAGAAATACATGGAAAAAATATAGGTTTGCTGCTTGGGGTTGTCTACTATTGGTCGTTGCGTTTTCCTGCAACAAAAGCATAGAGAATAAACTTGAGTTTGGCTCAGAACCTAAGGATCTAGGCTTAAGTGCCAATCAATTCAAGATCGCGTATGTTGTCGTTGAAGGTGCTGTTGGGACAATTGTTGGCAGTGAAGCAACAGATTATGGGCATATGCCCAATATGGCTGCGCTCAGTATGAACGGCGTTTTTAGCTGGAATTCCGTTAGTAGTGAACACGAAACATTGGCCACAGATTATGCTGACCTGCTGACAGGTACTGAAATTGAAAAACATAAAGTCAGTGATGATCAATTGAACGGCAATAATCTAGCAACCTATCCGACGTTCTTCAAACGGATTAAACAATATAAAGGGAGCCGAACGGCACTATTGACCTCCAATCCACTCGTGCCAACACTGATTGAAGCGAATAGTGTGGACAATAATAAAGTCCTGTCTACAGATGCTGAGGTGTTAAGTGCAACAAAGGATGAATTGAGTAAGGATGAGGCTACTTTTGTCATGGCAACGTTTTCCAGTGTTCGACAAGTGGGAGAACAGACAGGATATGGTCCTGAGAATGATAAATATATTCAGGCATTGGCAATGTTTGATGACCAACTTGGCGAGATAAGAAAAACGATAACCAATCGTAAAAATTATAAAAACGAACGTTGGCTGATTGTTGTCGCTTCGACTAATGGGGGGAAATATACCCTTAATCCGGCACTGCAGGATGGTAGTGTATTTGCGATCCCAGAACGCAATAATTTTGTCCTAATGAATAACCCGGAGTTTAGCTACAAATTAGTAGAACGCATGGAAACGGTAGATCCGGCATGGACAAGTTCGGCGGTGCGGTATTCTGAAGCGAATGGATCTGCAAATTTACCTGCGGCTCAAGCGGCATTATATAACTTGGGTACGGGCGTAGATGCCGGGGACTATACCATACAATTGAAACTGAAAGTTAATGAAATGAATGGTCGAAATGGTAAGGCTGGTACAGCACAAAATGGCGTAATTTTCGGAAAGCAAAACAGCGCTGCAAATTTTCCAGCTGGTTGGTCTATTACATATAATGGAGGCTCAGGTTGGAGGTTTATTGGGAATAGTTCAACTGGAGCAAATTATGCTATAGATGGAACAGCTTTCGATCTCGATACTTGGTATACATTGACCGTAAAAATTTACAAGGACGGAAATAACCGTATTGTGAAGATGTATAGAGATGGCGATCTAAAAAGTACAAATACGACATTTGCTGGTCGGAATTTAAGTTCTGATAGTCCACTAAAATTGGGCTATTATGAGGGGTCTTATGGAAATAATGGTGGTTTTGCTCATACTATTGCTGATGTTAGAATCTATAAGGCAGCGATTCCGGATGACGTGATTAAAGCAATATCCTGTTCAACGATGGCAATCTCTACAAGTCCGTTTTACAATGATTTGATTGGCTATTGGCCTGCTGACGACGGTGGCGCAATACTGAAAGACAAAAGTAAGAATAAACGAAATTTTGAGTTGACAGGAAGTTATGTTTGGAACAGTTTTTCAGAACGGGGTGCCTCATTGTGCCCGACTTTGCCGGAGCGCATGGATCGTTATGTTGTTCGTACAGTTGATGCCCCATTGATGATCTATAACTGGATGAATATCCTTGAGGTAGGACAATTTAATTTGGATGCCCAAAGCTGGTCTCCAGCATTTTCCAATAATTAACCGATAATGCACATGAAAAGAAATTTTAGTTTTTTACTGTTGGCGGCAGGCTTTCTTTCCTTAGCCTACTCTTGTCGAAAGGATCGCCTTAACCCGGCAGATAACGGGTATTCCGATGTTGATTATCAGGATACTGTAACAGTGAGTGTTGATACCAATCGCTTTAAGATCGATTATTCAAAATACACACAAGCACGTTTATTCCCTGGACTGATGACGGCGGAAGAGCCTCGTTTGGAGAATTATTTAGTGCAGATCGATCTCAATTATGAAGAGATCAGAGCGTCAGACTTACGAATCTCTGTTGCGCCCGGAGCATGGCAAGGGACTGGGGTGTATGCCCCGGCTGGTGAACTGGTGGTGATCAATGTTCCAGAAGGTGTGTATGGTTTGACGGCGCAGATTAGTCCGCATGTCTCAACTAGTTTGGATGGTATTGATTTTCCTGCTCGTGATGCTGTCATATTTAGTCAGGCTACACTTTTTCCAGGGAAAAATTATATGCGCAACCTTTATGGTGGATTAATTTATATTATCCCTTCCCGTCCGATTGGACGTGTGGTAGATCTTCATTTTTCGGGTGTCGCCAAAGCGCCGAGCTTTAAATTGAGTGGTCCTGGGGCTACGACAAATGAAGAATGGAAAGCATTAGTGGCAAAATCAACAGTACCTTGGTTTGATCTGGAAGGGGACCGCATCGTTTTTACGATGCAGACTGAACGGTTAAAACAGCACCCTATTGAAGACCCTACTGAATTAATGAAAACTTGGGATAAAGCTATTCGTGAGGGCTATTGGGATTGGACCGGGATGACCGAAGGGAATCCTGATATTCGACATCGCGCTCCTTTCAACAAGTGGCGGATTGTCCATGACGTTCTCTTTAAACCAGGGGTAGCCCAGGTTTCGGGTTATCCGGTTCGGGCTGGCGCTACTGAGAACTACTTCAAGCAAGCAGTTAGTATAGATGGTGTGAAAAATGCCAATTGGGGAACTTTTCACGAACTAGGTCATAACATGCAAATGGGCTCGACTTGGAATTTTGCCGGAAATGGCGAGGTTACCAATAACTTGTTCCATTTTAGGGTATCTAAGGTTTTTGGACATCAGAGTTATAAGATTGCCGAAGTATGGAATAGTGCGGTTCCTTATATCGCGGCAAAGAAAACTGCTGGGATAACTAAAGATGACATTAACTGGGCCAGTATGGATGTTGAAGGTAATGCTTATAAAAGTAAAGCACACGATATCCGTTTGATGATGTATGCACAGATATTTGAAAAGTATGGCTATGAATTTATGACTTACATCTATGTCCGAGGGCGTGAAGCGCGCTTTACTTCAGCAAATGATCAGTCTAAAATAGATTTCTTTTACGAGGCATTATCGGAATATACCAAAATAGATATGGAACCTTATTTGAATCAATGGGGGCTCAAGGTAAGTACAGTGTCTAAACGTTATGTGTCTGAAGAAAAGGGGTTTCCATTGTTGAATAAAGCAGTTTGGCTATTTAACCCAGTCACCAAAACAGGAGGTGATGGACCTATTCCAGTCTATAGAACGGATGTTGGCACCACAAATTGGACGGCGGCCCTTTCTTCTGGGTATTCTTCACATGCGAGTTATCCGCTTACTAATCTTTTTGACGGGAAGTCTGCTACCTTTTGGCATATTGGTAGCGTGAAGACTTTCCCATACAGTATTGCTGTTGTAAGCCCAAATGATATTAACGCTGACGGATTCTATTTTCAGGGACGTTCGGGGTACTTGACACGTTATCTTACTGATTATACGATGGAGGTTCGGGCCAATGCATCGGCTGCTTGGGAGGTCGTACCAATGGAAGGCGGAAATACTTTGGCAATTATGAATAATGATCCAGAAAAGGTATACGTGAAATTCTCGGACGGTGTTCAAAGAAAATTTAAGGAGTTCCGTTTGAATATTAAAGCTGCAATCCATGCGGATGTGGCTATGGCAGAACTTGGTGCCTGGGCATTCGACAAATAAATGAAAATATAAATCGAGATGAAGAACTATAAATATATATTGGGGAGCATGCTAGTTGTTACGGTTTGTTGCCTTATGTCATGTAAAAAATATTTTGATCCGCCCTTAGTGTTTGAAAAAGAGGAACCTCAAGTAATTACTAAGGATAGAAAGGTGTTATTAATTTCAATCGATGGATTAGTAGGAACAGAACTAAATAATTACGTTCCTACTAATATCGGTAAACTATTGGAACATTCGAAGTATACTTTTGAAGGCATGGCCGATGCCAATACAAAAGATGCCGCTACGTGGACAACAATTTTGAGTGGGAAAAGTAGTAGTAAACACGGTGTAACCACCAATGATTTTGCTATAGCGGAAGAAGATGATGATGATATTCATGACCATAATGGTACTGGAGTTTCCACGGGCTATATTAGTTTATACCAGCGCTTATTGGAATCAGGACGGATACTCAAAACACTGTCGATTACAGCGTGGGAACCATTGGATCATAATTTATTTAACTTGTCAGATGACAATGGAGTGGTCGCTTCAGATGAAGAAGTTAAAGTGAAGGCTGTGGATCGTATCAAAAATGGAGAGAAAGATTTAGGGTTCACCGTGGTCAATTTTCGTGACTTAAATACGGAGGGGATGACCGGAGGATTCTCTTTGGATAATCTAAAATACAAATCAACATTGGACCGAATTGATGGTTATGTGGGCGAGATCTTAGCCGCAGTGGAGCAGCGAAAAAGTTATGCTAGTGAAGATTGGTTAGTAGTGATTACATCCAATCATGGTGGATATGATAAAAATTATGGTGGTGCTACGCTGGAGGAGCGTAAGGTTCCGCTTATTCTATACAATCCAAACTTTGTCAAACGTAAATTTGTAGCACCGCCTTTTACCAACGGGTTCAAGGCAAGGAACAATATTAATGGTACAATAACAGCAGCAGATGCGTCACGTTATAACCTAGGTACTTCAGGAGAATATACAATTCAGCTGAAATTATTGATTCATCAATTTGGAACGTTAAATCCGGCTATTATCTCTAAGCAGGCCAATACTGGTAACTCCGATGATGGTTGGTCTTTTATCCACAATGGTGGTATTGGCTGGAGGTTTAAGATAAAAGGAACACAAGTCACTTTTGATAAGAAATTTGAAGTAGGTAAATGGTATACTCTGACGGCACGTGTTTATATGGATGGCTCAACTCGTAAAGTTCAGGTATTTACTGATGGCGAGATGGGGGCGGAAGGTAGCTTAGGTACAGCACAGGGAACCTCTGCAAGTAATCTGAATGTAGGCTATTCGGCGTCTTATGTAGGTGGTACTTTGATACAATCGGTGAAGGATGTTTGTATTTATAATAAAGCATTGCCCGTAGATTACATAACGAATAATTATTGTAAAAGTCCAGTGGATAATCAGTATAAAGCTGATATGATCGGTGGATGGGATCTAGGAGATGGCGTAGGGGCCCGATTGAAAAACAACATTGCTGGGGCACCTGATTTTATGATCAATGGAGCTTATAGCTGGGAGTTTTTACAGAATGATTTTTGTAAGTTGTTGACAGGCTCAGAAAAAAATCCTGATGAACTATTGCTAAGCGCAGTAGACATTGCACCCCAAATTTTTTATTGGCTAAATATCAAACCGGCCGAATCTTGGGGACTCGAAGGGAAGGTGTTTTTGAATACCTATGAAACTGAATTTGTTGGAAAATAACCGAATCGATTAGACCATGATGAAAAGAAAACTATTTTATGCAACATGCGTTGCCCTTATAGCATTTGCAGCATGTAAAAGGGATGATTATTGGAATCAGACTACTGTTGTCCAGCGAGGAAGTATCTCAGGGACTTTAACTAATACTGATGATAATACGGTGTTAAAAGGCGTAAAAATATTATTTCAACGGCAGACGAAAGCCAATGGAGAGCAGACTTTTATAGATACTGTGTCTACTGATGTAAAAGGACAATTTAGGTACGATGTCCCATTTCCTAATTTGGTAAAAGTATCTATACGGGATACAGGACGTTATCACTTGGATGAGAATTTTGTAGATATTACTGAAAACAAAGATTATCCAATCATATTGAACAGCTATCCACGATTTGGAGTTTCTCAAATCAATGTTCAGGTACTCAGTGACCTCAAGCAGCCATATGTGGGTATAAAAGTAGGACTTTATGAACGCGAAAGTAATACAGAATCTTATTCTGTTGTAGATACTTTGTTGTCTAATGAACAGGGTAGGGTATCTTTTACAGGCAGAGCATTTCCTGTGCACTATAAGGTGAAGGTTGCCGAACCGGATGTGGCATATATGCCAGATTCACTAGAGGGAGCTTTGTTGACGAGGACCCCAATTGAGCTTACTTTGACTACTAAATCCTTATTCGGCAAAGGTAATTTGAAATTGGTGAGCAAGCAGGTTTTCAGTAATCAAGTTATAAAAAATGAAAAATTCCAGTATCGTTATAAATCGGTTGTAGATAGGGAATTTTCTACTTGGGAGGAAGGTGAATTTGATAACACTGGTCAATTTACGCTCATTAACAAAGTATATCCAGGGGATATAGAGATCAAATACAACAATAATTCCAAAGTGAGATTTGAAGTGCAAAATAGCACAATGACGCTAGGGGAATCTAATACGGTTACACCTTTTCAGGTGATGATTAAAGATCTGGACCCCCGGTACACGAAGCCTATTTTGACAAATTTAAAAGTTTCAACCTTGGTTTTGAATAATGGACTTAGTGTAAAAGGTCCTTTTGCTATAACGATGGATAATAGCCATAACTTATATATTGCCGATGGTTATAAGAATCAATTGTTTATGGTTGATGCTTCAGGGAGTGCTAGTGTCATTGCCGGCAGTGGTGCGACAGGATCTGTCGATGGAGCTGGCACCGCGGCAACCTTTAACGGTATGTGGGGAGTAGCTGTCGATTCTTCGGGTACCATTTATACGACAGATGCCGCTAGTGCTGTTGGAGCTCATCGAATTCGTAAGATCGTAAAAAATGCGAACGGAGATTATACGGTATCGACAATAGCTGGTACAGGGGCCTCGGGCACAGCTGATGGTGTAGGTTCTGCTGCAACATTTAATAGACCATCGGGTATTATTTTTGACAAGGCAAGAAAATCTCTATATGTTTCAGAATGGGGAGGCGCTCGCCTAAGAAAGATCGATCTTTCAACGACAGCAAATACGGTATCCACATTGGCGATACCAAGTGGTGCGGGCAATCTATTTACGATGACTATAACTCCAGATGGCGAGGATATGTATGTGTCAAGCAACAATAATAATAATATCTTCAAATACAATTTTACATCGAATTCGATAGCACCATATCAAAATTCAAACGTCAATAACAGAGGGTTGTTTGCTACGGCGGGAGATGTGCTTTTGGCTACAGCTGGTAATCACAATCTGATTTTTTACTATGATTTGAAGACGGATGTGATGACTGAGTTGTCTACTAGAGTTTCCTCGAGTGATGAAACAGGTCAAGTTATTGATAATGTCCCAATTAAGGATGTGGCCGCAAGGTTCTTTCAACCATTCGGTATTTATTATGATGTATGGACAGGAAACTGGTACGTGGCCAATAATACAAATAAAAATGCTGAAAAAACTGTAGGTTCCGTGCGTATCATTCGTTCGGATGATATTTAGGAACATGCGATATAAACTCAAAACACAAAAAGGCAGATAGGTAAGAGAAACAAAAATATAGATAAATCCCCAGAAGCTATACGCTTCGGGGATTTTTAACAAATGCGGTCTATTAGATACGGTTTCTCAACAACTTAGTTGGTAGAATGGCGTATTTCCATTTTCACAGGTAATTTAATGTCTTCAAATGAAGAGCTTTTTTGCCCGTCAGGTTTATCTAAAATTTCTTCAATTAGAGCAAATGCTTCAGAACCCATTTCTTTTGAAGGTTGGACGATACAGGATAAGGGCGGTCTAAAGAGATTGGAAAATGTGAAGTTAGCAAAACCTAAGAGTGCTATGCTTTTAGGTACCTCAATATTCAACGTATGCAATACTTCTAAAACCTGATAGGATAGTTGATCAGAGGCCGTAAATATAGCGTTCGGAAGTGTGTTTTTCTGAATCCTTTGTGCAAAATATTTGATCAGTTCTTCACGACTATTTTCACCATTTTTCTCCACATCAATCGATAGAAGGTTTTCATGATTTATTTGGATACCAGAATCGTTTAAACACTGGAGATAACCACGTCGTCGCTCTTCCACAACTCCTTTGGCCATACTTGAAATAAAAAGGATATCCATGCGTCCAATACTGATCAAATGGGATATGCCTTGATAGACAGCTCTAAAGTTATCGATGCCAATTTTATGGGTGTTGATGGCATAATTTATTCTATCTATTAAAACAACTGGAATATCATCTTTTTTTAATTTTCTAAGATAATCAAGTGAAATGCAATTGCCTGTTGGGGCAATTATAATAGCGTCAGCTCCTTTTCTAAATAGCGTTTCTAAGAGATTTAATTCACGGACCGGATCATCATAGCTTTGCATAATGATTAGGTTGTAGGCCGTTTTTGACATTTTTTCTTCTATTCCTTCCAAAATCTGGGAGAAAAATGAATTACCAATTTTCGGCACAATCATGCCAATGATATTTGTTTTTCCGGTTCGGAGTAATTTAGCATATTGGTTGTATTGATAGCCATTTTCATCGGCAAATTTTTGTATTTCAACTTTAGTAACTTCGCTGATTTCATGGCTATCTGCCAGTGCTTTTGAAACAGTGCCAATTGAATATCCCAAAGTTTTTGCGATATCCTTTATAGTGATCCTTTTCATAATCGGTTGTTTATATTAGTTATTTTGTTCTATCTTTTATCCAGTGATGGCCTTTTGAGCGCAAAATAGTGTGAAAACTGGTTATTAAAACTTTATGAAGATGCTTTTGGTACCACAGATTAAATATGAACCCATATGTTGTTCTCCTATTAAATCTATACAAGAATTAGGGAAAATATATCATCGATTTAATATGCAATCGATTGTGTAAAGAACGAAAACGATTAAGACTTAAGAATGATTGATTTAGATTAGGCGGTATTGTTTTTGACTCTGAAGAGATATAATTCTTTGAAAACGTATTCGTTAAACAAGCAAACGTTTGATTACTTATCGGCCATCTGGCCTAGCGCTATTACTCCTTATATTTGACAGTAGTGTTTTTTTTGGTGCGATTGTAATTGTTTCTCCGATCTCTGCGAACGTACTTCCTACAAAATGATGCTTTAATATGTAAAAAGTGAAATTCTTTAAAAAGATAAGAAGAGGCAATAGGCTTGATTTAGAGGGATCATGTAAGTTTATATTAGACTTTTATGATATAACATATCGTAAGATTGATTTGTCAGCATTGATAGCGACATATCAAGATTGGCAATCTGTACAAACGATTAGGGATATCCTGTTTGGGTATGGTATTGATAGTACAAGAGTAGCAGGTGCTAATAAATATGCCGAAGTGGACCTTCCGTTTATAGGGGTATTTCGAAGAGGAGATTTGTGTTTTACGGGTTTTACAGTTGTGATTGCAATTGATTGGGCTAATGTAACATTGTTTGATCCGTTTGTTAAAAAACAACAGATTATTACTTTAAACGACTTTAATTCGTTAGATATCAGTGATCTGTTGCTATTGAATCGAGGCGTGCACACTGGGCGTTGATTTTGAACTACAAATGTTATTTGTTTCCATATTGTCACCTTGGTTAAGAAACGAAATGCTTTTCGTTGATTGTGCAATCGATTGAGCTTAACAATTGTTTTTGTACTTTTCAATTTAGCACTATATTGATTTAAATTATAAATCTGACCAATTTTATCAACAGAATATCTGTATCGATCTGTATATCAAAGGGAGTGATACTAGGTCAGTAGTAACCGAATACAATTAAAGAATATAATTGATAAACTAATTCGATAAATTATGAGAAGGTTCGTTTTATTCCTCCTTATGTTTCTTTTTGTGACATCATGCATTTCCTGCAGTAGAAAGAGTGCGTGGGCCTATATATTATTGGAAGACTCAGGAGCGGAGCCGTTAGCGATAGTAGATTCAGTACAAATTTTTAGTACATACTCCGCCAAGACTACTAGAACAGAGGCAATGCAGTCTGCAAGTTATCAACGAGATTTGCAGATGACAGGCTTTTATGTTGCAGCGGGTAGCACACTACATATTGACGTTAATACGGGTAAGGCAACAGCGCGGCTTGCAATCGCTAATGCCTTGGGCAATACTATCGGACCAGTTAAACAATATATTGATCTTAAAAGAGGTAAACAATCCGTATCTGTTGGGCCAAATGAAGGATTGGTCTATTTCAGTTTTAGAGAGAGTAATGATAATTCAACAGAAAAGGTTGAGGTTAAGTTTGGCAAAGGATTTATTCCTGTTCCTTATTATCGGGAAGGTATTACTGGCCGTTCGCAATGGATGTTTACATTAGACGCATTGAGAAAAATAGTACCCTATGTTATACTGCGTTCAGATCAGACTAATCTTGTCGCTCGTATGGATGAAATGTTGCAGTATAAGCAGGATAAGACAGGAGATATTATAGAAAAGTTAGGTTCTTCTCCACAAAGCGTGGGCCTATAAGGATAAGTATTATTTGGTTTAGTTTAGTGTGATTGAGCACATATATTATATGTGCTCTTTTTTAAAATGATGTATTATAAAAAAAAGATATCTGTTGTCAGTGGAAGTATATTCCAACAAATAATGATAACAATGCTGTGCCGTAAAATGGGCTTATTTGAGCCCCATTTTACAAGTAGTAGTGGTATCGAACTTCTGAATAATCTAACAAATAATCTCATTTTGCCAGAAATATGTCTTATGGACCTTGATAGGTTTAGATTGGCGGAAGTTGAGCTGATTAAAGACGTGTCTGAACGATTTCCAACGATCAAATTATTGGGCTATACGTCTGATCGCAATATGAATACAGATCATTTTATCAAAGCAGGCTTATTGCATGTATTTATTAGAAATAAGCTTGTAGATATCTTAAATGCAAGCTATTTGTTTGAGTATGATTCCAAACAAATGGAAAAACACGTGAATAGAAGACTTACTCTAATTGCGTAATGTCAGTATTGTTACAGTCGTTTTAATCTTCGTTATAAGATTATCTATTTCACTTTAGTTCGTTGGAATAGTTGAATCACAAGGATGATTTTTTTCAAGAGAATTTATTTTGTACGCTGAATACCCATATTAGACCATATTGTTAGTTGCACTAGTATTATTTAAATAAATTTTAAACGATGAAAAAAAACAAGTCTATAATTATTTTGATGTCTGCTTTTTTATTTCAACAAGGAATTGTTAAGGGGCAATGGACAGATAAAAGAGAGAAACCAGTTGTACCAATTGAAGTAAAATTTGGAGCTATTACTAAATCGAATAGGATGGACCCCGCGATGGCAGCCTTTCGAAACTATGGGCTGGGGCAATTTATCCACTGGGGATTGTATGCGATACCGGGGAATGAGTGGAATGGCGTTAGTGCTAGGCAAGGTGCTGCTGCTTCTGAATGGATACGCTCTTGGGGAGGGCCAACGACTCCAAAAAATTGGATAGATATCTACGATAACCTATATAAACAATTCAATCCGAAAAATTTTGATGCGAAGAAATGGGCGAAACGAGCGAAGGAAATGGGCGCCAAATATGTGATTTTTACGACAAAGCACCATGATGGCTTTTGCTTGTGGCCTTCTAAATATTCTGATTATACTATTGCCAATAGTCCATACAAAAAAGACATTGTCAAGCAAGTCGTAGATGCCTATTCTGAGCAAGGTATAGATGTCTATTTATATTTTTCCGTAGAGGAATGGAATAACAAGGATTATGTCAAAGAAATACCGAAAACTGCCGATGAGAAAGCTAGATTTGACCGATTTTTGAAATACACAAGGAACCAGTTATTGGAATTGCAGGCAAATTACCCACAAATAAAAGGTTTTTGGTTTGATGGTACCTGGGATCCGTCTTGGATAAATTCCTACGAGTTTACTTATAATTTAGAAAAAGAGTTGAGAAATAATAATCCAAACTTAATAATTGGATCTCGTTTTCGAAACGATGAGTATGAAAGCCGTCACTTTGATTCAAATGGTGTCTTATTAGGGGATTATGAGCAGGGATGGGAAAGAAAAATGCCAGCTAGTATCGACATACTTGGTGGTAACGATTGGGACTGTGTTATGACGATCCCTCCCAATGGATGGGGATATATAAAAAATACTGATGGGATGTATTTAAAAACGACAGATGATGTTATCGATTTATTAATGAGATCTCGTTCTATGAATGGTAATTTCGTTCTCAATTTTGGTCCGGACGAAAATGGAAACATGAGCAAATATGAGAATGAACTGATAACAGATTTTGGAAAATGGACTAAAGTGAATGCCGAAGCTATATATGAAGTCAATCACTTTCCGCTGGAGAGTAAATACGGATACTATACAATAAGCAAAACTGATGCTAACTCGCTATTCCTAACAGTAATTAATAAACCGATAAACAATATCTTAAGGCTTGTCTTTCCAAAAAGTGCAAACTTGACGCCGGCATCGGCTTCTTTGCTAAATGATAAGCGTGATTTGCTTTTGAAAAAAACGAATATCGGTTTTGATAGAGATAAGAATATTTATTTCGATATAACTTTGCCAAAGAGTTTGAAAAATAAAAATGCATTCGTGATCAAAATTAAATTAGATAAATCAAAAATAATTGAAAACAAATTAATGGACGCAAAGATTTAAGTTCTTTTAAATTACTAGCCATCAAAACGATTCGGTAAATAGAATAAAAATTGACTCTCATAACGCTAGCACTTAGAGAAAATCAGTAGAGAACGTCGGATTGAAATGGGACATTTATATTTAAAGCTTCAATAACAGAAAGGTCACCATAGAAGTCGGATTGTATGCATTGTCAATCTAATTTTTTTTGCTGTCTACGCATACGATTGTGTAATAATTTATTGTGTGCTATCAATTGTAATCTCCGATATGTTCATATTTATTTTCTAATTTCACCCTAATTTTATGAAAATGCTCTTATGGCCAAATCAATTAAAGAAATAGCACAGGAACTCAATGTGTCTAAATCAACTGTTTCATTAGTCATTAATCACAAAGCCGAGCGAGCCCGCATTAGCAAGGAATTGGAAAACCGCGTACTTGCATACGTTGAAAAAGTTGGCTATAAGCCCAATGCGCTCGCGAAGAGTTTAGCAACGGGGCGGTCAAATACTATTGGTCTAATTGTAGAGAATATTGGGGATTCTTTTTTTGGTCCATTTGCATTGTATGTAGAGGAATTGTTCCGAAAGAAAAATTATCATGTCCTCTACAGTAGTACGCTTGGAGATCCGCAAAATGCGCGCGATATCATCGATTCGATGTTGGAAAAGAAAGTGGAGGGTATTATTTTGGCTCCGACAGTAGATCTGGAAGAATATCAGCGCAAAATATTGGAACATAAGGTTCCGTTGGTAGTTTTTGATAGAAATTCTCCAACAGTGGAAACCCATTATGTACATATTGACAATGAAGTTAGTGGGAAGAATGCATGTGACTATTTGAAATCTATTGGTTGTAGAAATTTTGGGCTGGTAACCATCGATTCGGATCAACCACAAATGCTGGCACGTAAGCGTGCTTATTTGGCGTTTTGTGACACATATGGAATGGAACCTCGCATACTGCAATTACCTTATCAGCACCTGAAGCAGAAAGGTTCACGTATGTTGAAAAATTGGGCTGCTAAGCAGGTAGGCTTAGATGGTCTATTTTTTACCACAAATTATCTTTGTATTCTCGGATTGAAGGTATTGCGGTCAGCGCCTGAGAATAGCTATAATTTTCCGATGTTTTCTTTTGATGACCATGAATTATTTGATATTTTGATTCCTAAAATTTCCTGTATTCAACAACCATTGGAACCTCTGGCTAAAACTTGTGTGAAGGTTTTGTTAAAGGAAATAGACCAGGGGATATCCATACCAAAAGAATATGTCATTTCGACCAAATTGATCAAGCGATAAAAAGGGACAACAAATGGATATATAGAAATTGAATTGTAAAAATCATAAGACGTGTTTGTCCAATTCTAGGACTTTATTTTGATTTAATATTCTTTTTTATATCTTTACTAATACGTTTTAGTAGAAATATTTTATATATCCTAAATAATGAAGAAATCTTTAAGTGTTTTTCTAGGGTCGTTATTGTCTTTGGGTTTGTTTTACGCAAAACCGGTTTTGGCTCAGAAATTTAGAGGGCAGCAGCTAGAAGCTGTCGATCTTGTTAATCCATTAATGGGTACCGAATCCAAATTTGAGTTGTCTAATGGTAACACCTATCCCTCGATTGCGCGGCCTTGGGGCATGAATATGTGGACACCACAAACAGGGAAAAATGGCGACGGATGGCAGTATCAATATACCGCAGATAAGATTCGTGGTTTAAAACAGACTCACCAGCCATCTCCCTGGATGAATGATTACGGTGTCTTTTCTATCATGCCCGTGACAGGAAAGCCTGTATTTGATCAAGACGAGCGTGCAAGCTGGTTTTCGCATAAAGCTGAGATTGTAAAACCGTATTATTATTCGGTTTATCTAGCAGATCACGATGTGACTGCAGAGATGACACCAACAGAACGCGCAGCCATGTTTAGGATCTCGTTCAATAAAACAGATGACGCTTATATCGTTTTGGATGCTTATGAAAAAGGGTCTGAGGTTCAGATTATTCCAGAAAAAAATATGATAATTGGCTATTCTTCGAAGTACGCACGCGGTCCGCTGCCTGCGAATTTCAAGAATTATTTTGTTTTGGTGTTTGATCAACCTTTTGCAAGTGTTGCTACTTGGGAAGGCAAAGAAAAAAAGGATGGGCAGCTTCAGATCAAAGGTGATCACACAGGTGCAATCGTCGGGTTTAAGGTAAAGGACAAAACGAAACCTGTACAGGTAAAGGTTGCGTCTTCCTTTATCAGTGCCGAACAAGCCTTATTAAACTTAAATGAGTTGGGTAATAAGTCGTTTGATCAGATTAAAGAAGACGGACGTCAGATCTGGAATTCAACTTTAGGAAAAATTAAAGTAGAAGGGGACGATATTGATCAACTGCGTACATTCTATTCGACGATGTATCGGACCTTATTTTTCCCGAACAAATTATATGAAATTGATGCGCAAGGAAAGGCTGTTCATTACAGCCCCTATAATGGAAAAACACTTCCTGGTTATTTGTTCGGAGGAACAGGCTTTTGGGATACTTTTAGAGCATTGTATCCGTTCTTAAACTTTATGTATCCTTCCATTAATAAGGAGATGCAGGAAGGTTTACTTAACGCGTATTTAGAAGGAGGCTTCCTTCCTGAATGGAGCAGTCCGGGATATGCTGATATCATGGTAGGAAATAACTCTGCATCGGTCGTTTCGGATGCATATATGAAGGGATTACGCGGTTATGATATCAATAAGTTATACGAAGCTTTACAACACGGTGCTAATAACGAAGGACCAATGAGTGCTGTTGGAAGAAAAGGCGTTGAATATTACAATAGTTTGGGTTATGTGCCATATGATGTTAAAATCAATGAAAATGCTGCACGTACATTGGAATATGCGTATGATGATTTCACCATTTACCAATTGGCAAAAGCTTTGAACCGTCCGAAAGCTGAAATTGATTTGTATGCTAAGCGTGCACAGAATTACAAAAATTTATTTGATCCATCGACCAATCTTATGCGTGGAAAAAATAAAGACGGAAAATTCCAGGTTCCGTTCAATCCGTTGAAATGGGGAGATGCTTTCACTGAAGGAAATAGCTGGCATTATTCGTGGAGCGTTTTTCATGATGTTCAGGGACTGATCGATTTAATGGGCGGAGAGAAGACTTTTGTGAGCATGTTGGATTCGGTGTTTGTTCAGTCTCCAGATTTCGACGATAGTTATTATGGCGGTATTATCCATGAAATTCGTGAAATGCAGGTAGCAAATATGGGACAGTATGCTCATGGTAATCAACCGATTCAACATATGCCATATTTATACAACTACGCTGGCCAACCTTGGAAAACACAGTATTGGGTGCGTCAAGTGATGGATCGAATGTATAAACCTACACCTGATGGTTATTGTGGAGATGAAGATAATGGTCAGACGTCCGCTTGGTATGTTTTTTCAGCGCTTGGATTCTATCCTGTTTGTCCGGCGACGGATGAATATGTGCTCGGAGCTCCATTATTTAAAAAAGCGACCTTAACATTTGAAAATGGTAAGACATTGACTATTGATGCACCAAAGAACTCAGCTGAAAATGTATATGTAAACACATTGCAAATTAACGGTAAGGATTATGGTAAAAACTGGTTAAGTCACAAAGCATTGCATGAAGGTGGTATACTTAATTTTGACATGGCGGCAAAACCCAATTATACAAGGGGATCGTCCAGAAATTCTGCGCCTTATTCAATGACAACGGATTTGCAAACAAATATCAAGTTGAAATCGAACAAAAAGAAATAATCATTAGGTTATGATAAACTCTAAAAACTTAAAAGTAGTTGTTACCGTATTTGGCTTGGCATACTCTTGTTCACTTTTCGCGCAGGACAACTGGAAACATACAGAAAACGACCGGAAGGTGGCTGTGGATGTTGATAGTATCAGTAAAGGAGGATACACCCTGATTTGGATAAATAAAGACAAAGACTTTAGTGCGTCTTTGAAAGAGCGATTAATTGCGGCTTATTTTACGAACTATCCTAAACTGGCCAAGAAATATAATAAAAAGACCATAAAAAAGGTGTCTTTCGTGATTGATCCGGACTATAAAGGTGTGGCAGCGACAGCGGGCGGGATTGTCCGTTACAGCCCAGCTTGGTTTGCCAAAAATCCGGGCGATATTGATGTGGTCACCCATGAGGTAATGCATATTGTCCAGGCATACCCTGATGGAGCTGGTCCGTGGTGGATAACGGAAGGGATAGCAGATTTCGTCCGATTTGATGATGGAATAGATAATGCTAGTGCCAATTGGAAGTTACCTGAATATAGCGACAAACAGAAATACACAGATTCTTATCGTGTTACTGCCCGGTTCCTCTACTGGATTAACACGCATGTAAAAAAGGATTTTGTTAAAAAATTGGATGCCGCTATGCGTGGTAAAAGCTATAGCGATGCTTTTTGGAAAGTGGAGACGGGAAAGACTATCGATGAGCTATGGGCGGATTACAGTAAAAATCCTAAAGTATAATTCATAAGTCATGAATATAAAAAGTTTGGTCTTTTGGGGATTAATTGGTATCCCATTTTTAATAAAGGCGCAAGAAACTAACTTAGTCCAATACGTGAAACCGCTTATTGGTACTGCTCGGATGGGGCATACCTTTCCTGGGGCAACGGTTCCTTTTGGCGCCGTACAATTAAGCCCGGATACGGATACATTATCGTATGCTGTCAATGGGCGGTATAACGGTGATGTTTATAAATATTGTGCTGGTTATCAATACGATGATCCAACGATTGTCGGCTTTAGTCATACGCATTTTAGTGGCACAGGTCACTCCGATCTTGGAGATATACAGATCATGCCGACACAAGGAAAAGTCCAATTAAACCCGGGTACAGCTGATCGACCACAAGATGGTTATCGATCGCCATATTCGCATGCCAATGAACGGGCTGAGGCCAACTATTATAGTGTTTTACTGGATAAACATCAGATTAAAGCCGAGTTAACGACGACAACACGTGTGGGTATACATCGGTATACGTTCAATGAGTCAGATGCCTCACATCTAATTGTTGATTTAACCGCTGGGATCTATAATTACGAAGGGAAAAATGTTTGGACCGTTGTTAAAGTACTGAACGATTCTACGCTGGTAGGCTACCGTCAAACGAACGGTTGGTCAAGAACCCGCACCGTATACTTTGCGATAAAGACTTCAAAGGCTTTTAAGAATTACGGCGCCAAATATGAAGATGGAAAATCTGTGTATAATGGTTTCTGGCGTAAGTTTGATCAACAAAATAATTTCCCTGATCTCGCAGCGCACAATATTAAGCTTCACTTGGATTTTGATACAAAAGCGCAAGAAGCTATCCTTCTGAAAGTGGCTTTAAGTCCAGTTAGCATGAAGAATGCATTGGCCAATATGGAGGCTGAGGCTCCGGACTGGAATTTTGACGGCTACGTTAAGCAAGGGCAAAACGCCTGGGAGAAGGAGCTGCATAAAATAGAAGCTGAGATGTTGAACAAGGAAGATCTTGTCAATTTCTATACCGCGATGTACCACGCAAGCCTAATGCCGACGGTGTATATGGATACCAATGGTGAATATAAAGGGTTGGATCAGGAAGTACACCGTGCCGAAGGCTTTACGAATTATACCTCATTTTCTTTGTGGGATACATTTAGGGCCTTTCATCCGCTTTTGAATCTAATAAACCCATCTCGCAATGCAGATATTGTCGCATCCATGATGGCTCATTATGACCAGAGTGTATTAAAAATGTTGCCGATCTGGTCGCATTATGCAAATGATAACTGGTGCATGAGTGGCTATCATTCCGTATCGGTTATTGTAGATGCTATCCTCAAAGGTGTTTACAAAGGTGATGCTGAGGCTGCTTTAGCGGCTTGTGTACAAACAGCAAATACACGCCAGTATGAGGGGATTGGGGCATATATAGATAAGGGATATGTTCCGGCAGATGTATCGGGAACATCTGTTTCTAATACATTGGAATATGCGTATGACGATTGGTGTATAGCGCAATTAGCGAAAAAATTGGGAAAAGAGGATATTTACAGGACCTTTTCCAAAAGGGCTGAAAGTTGGAAATCACTCTATGATTCCGCTATTGGATTTATGCGTCCAAAGAATTCGGCTGGTAAATTTCAGGAGAAATTTGATGTTTTGGATACACATGGACAAGGGTTTATTGAAGGTAATTCATGGAATTACAGTCTGTATGTACCGCATCAACCTACTGAAATGATGGCATTAATGGGAGGTAAACAACGTTTAGCGTCTTATTTGGATTCACTGTTTACCATGGAATTACCGGATAAATATTTTGAACATACGGAGGATATTACCCGGGATGGCATTATCGGAAATTACGTGCACGGAAATGAACCTTCCCATCATGTGGCATACTTGTACAATATTACGAAGAGCCCCTGGAAAACTCAGGCTCGCGTCAGACAAATCATACGGAATCAGTATCATAATGGTCATGCGGGCTTAGGGGGAAATGATGACTGTGGACAAATGTCTGCTTGGTATTTATTTACTGCATTAGGCTTCTATCCGGTGGCACCTGGGGAAGATAATTATTGGATTGGCAGTCCTTTGGTAAAATCGGCAAAGGTTAATCTTGAAAATGGACGCAGTCTTTCTATAGTTGCCCGTAACCAGTCTGAAAAGAATGTTTACGTTAAATCCGTGTCTTTGAATGGGCGGAAATTGGCTGATTTTCTATTACCGTATAGCAGCATTATAAATGGTGGTGAATTAATCTTCGAGATGAGCAGTAAACCGAGCAAATAGTAGTCTGTTAATAAAGATGAGGCGATCAGGCGTATATAAATGGATAGCTTGCTGTTGCTTAATATTGTTTTTGATATTACAATATCTCATGATTGCACGATCATATGAGATTAAAAGAGGTGAACTATTTCAAAAAGAAAAACAGGAAATTAAGGTTGTTTACAATAAGCATATTTCGAACGATAAGATATTTCCGGGCGGACAAAAACTTATCGATTCAACCTTAATGCCTCATTTGGTTCGTCTGAAAACTTATTATCAAGATGATAGAAATGCTTTCGATAATCTGAAAGATAGTATCGCGAAGACCTTGATATTGAAGCTCCGAAATCATCCAGCAATGGACAGTCTATTTCAGATCATCAGATCCGAAGTCAATTTGGGTGAAGGCTTTGGTTATGCAATTGTGTTGAAAGATGTTTCGGTGACTTTTGATGCGAAGACATTTATACCAATTATGGACTTTGGAATAGATCAGCATATTCCTATTGGAGGGGAATTTCGGTTTATTGACAAAGACAATCTAGTATCGTCGATTGCAATAACTGCAAATAGTAAGATGTCAAATCGTGTGGCTTTTACGTTGTACGTTGGAAATATTGATACAAATTTTTCTGTATTAAGATCCATTTTCCCCTTATTATTACTGTCGGGTTGTTGTATAATTGGTATTGTTTGGTTGTATTTGATGACCTACAGTAGTTGGATAAAGCAAAAAAGAATGGCGGAAATGGCTTCCGACTTTATTAACAATGTCACACATGAGTTCAACACACCATTAACAACCATACGAATTGGTTTAACTAATTTGGCGGTAAAAGTTTCGATAGATGATAAGTTAAAAATGTCGACAACTTTGGATACCCTGATGCGTCAGATAAACCGTTTGGATCGATTAGTTAATAAGGCTATTGATTTGAGTGTGTTTAATCAGGAAGAGGTGATTCTAGAAGAACACTTTTTGGAAGAACTTATGGTTCAATTAGAACAGGACCTAGGGATTTTAGTATCAGAAAGTACGGCAATTCAAATTTTGGTGGATCAAAACGTTAAAGAAGTTAAGGTGCTCGTCAACCCATTTATGTTTGTTACTGCGGTAAACAATTTGGTCGATAACGGACTGAAGTATAATAAAGAGCCAATAAAGCGTATTCATATTCGTTTTAGCATAGGCTCAAGAGATACGGTGATGATGACTGTCCAAGATAATGGAATAGGTATTCCAAATAACCAGTTGCCGTATATTTTCGCGAAGGGATATCGGGGTAAACAAGAAGCTTCCACAAATGGGCTAGGCCTGGGGCTTTTTTTCGTAAAGGAAGTTATACGGATTCATCGATGGAAGATCGACGTTAAATCAGATACTCAACCAGGAACATCATTTTCTATTTCGATACCAATAATAAAATAGATGATACCAAAATATGGACATATATTGCTGATTGAAGACGATCTTGATTTGGCGACAATGCTCATAGATTATCTATCAAATTTCGGATTTGATGTTAGTCATGCAATGTCTGCTGAGGAGGGAATATGTTATTATAAGACTAATAAATATGATATCCTTATTGTAGATATACAACTTCCTAAATGGGACGGGTTTCAATTGGTTGAATATATTTCTCAGTTAAATAAAAACCAGTTTGTGCTTTTTCTTACAGCAAGGCTGTCTAAAACAGATCGATTAAAAGGTCTGCGTCTTGGGGGCAATGATTATATAACAAAGCCGTTTGATGTTGAAGAATTGTCTCTGAAACTTCAAAATTATATGGTTAAGCAAAATGCTTTTTGTCAATTGCAACTCAATATTGGCGATATTAAACTTAATCGTAATTTACTTGCAATAGAGTTTAATGATAGCTCTCGGCAGGTAGTATCACCACGTGAATTCGAACTTTGGACATTCTTAGCAAACAAACCGAATGTTGTTTTGAAAAGAGAAGAGATTTTACTCGCTCTTTGGGGAGATAATGATTATTTTTTGGGGCGAAGTCTCGATGTTTTTATATGCAAGATTAGAAAAATGCTGAAAAGGTCGCGTAATGTTGCTATTAAAACTGTTTACAAAGTGGGATTTATTTTAGAGGTAGATTTCAATAATTGTCATTAACAATCGATTAACAACTTTCTCTTTTCTTTCTTTTTAATTTTACTAAAACGAATTAGTTTATCAGCTTAAGGTTGCTCTCTTTGGAGGTGTAGTCATTTCAAAGAAGTAATCGATTGACGACCAATTGTTGTATTAGTAAACCAATCATTAATTATTATTTATGAAAAGAAAGGTAATTCCACTATTTTTTACGCTTTCGGTGTGTAGCACGTTCAATTTGTGGACCGAATTGAAAGCTGCGTCTAGCCATTTCAGTTTCCGACAAGAGAGTATTATTGTAGAGGGAACAGTTTTGAACAGTTCGACAGGGAAAGTTTTGCAAGGTGTCACCATTGTGGTTAAGGCGAGTGGCAAATCAACGAAAACAGATGCATCAGGCCGATATCGAATCGAAATTCCCTATAAGGATGCAGTATTGACCTTCTCATATATTGGTTTTCAGCCTCAACAAATTGTTGCGGGTGGAAGGTCAACGCTACAGGTTAGCCTAGTAGAAGATGTAAAAGCACTAGAGGATGTTGTGGTTGTTGGATATACAACTCAGAAGAAAAGAAATGTAGTTGGTGCCGTAGCAACGATTACGACTAAGGATCTTGTACAAAGCCCAGCAGCAAATATTAATAACATGCTCGCGGGAAGATTACCAGGGCTGGTCGTCAACCAATATGCTGGAGGGGAGCCAGGAGTAGATCGTTCGGAATTGTTTATTCGTGGTAAATCAACTTATGGTAATCAGTCCCCTATTGTAATTGTGGATGGAATTGAACGCGATATGAGTTATTTGGCTCCAGACGAAATTGAGACTGTTTCCATTTTGAAGGATGCAGCAGCTACGGCACCTTACGGAATTCGTGGAGCGAATGGGGTTATCGTTGTTACCACAAAACGAGGACAATCCGCCGATAAAGCAACCGTAGACTTCAAAGCGTCTTATGGATTAAATACGCCGGCACAATTGCCGAAGCTTTTGGGATCTGCAGATTACGCGACTCTCTACAATGAAGCTTTAACGAATGATGCCAAGCTATCAGGTGGAAATACCGATAACTTGAAATTGTTTAGTCAGGATGCTATAGACAGATTTCGAAGGGCAAAGGGCGATAATTCGGACGGGCTAGGCTATAATTGGGACTATTTCGACTATATTTTTAGGACTGCACCTCAACACGAATACAATCTATCGATTCGTGGGGGCAATGATATCGCGAAATATTTTGTGATGGGCGGCTATATGGGGCAAGATAATAACTATGACCATGTTGATTTATCTAAATATAATGTTTCTCCTAAATTTCAGCGCTATAATTTTAGGTCCAATATTGATGTCAACATTACAAAAAACTTGTGGGTAAAACTCAATTTAGGTGCTCGTATTACCAATCGAACTTCACCTGGAACTTCCGCAAGTAGATTGATGACCCTTGCAATGACACAACCTCCGTATTTACCCATCGTTCTAGAACCCAATAGTCAACCTTCAACACAAGGGTATCTGCTGAATAACCCTTCGGGATTGTTGTTTGGTAATCAAATTTACCGCTTTAATGTTCTTGGAGAGTTGACTAGATCAGGATATCATACAGAAAAAAATACCTATTTGGAAGGGAGTTTTGCTGCCGGCTGGAATATGGATTTTATTACCAAGGGACTTTCTGTTGACGGAATATTTTCCTATGATGCTAGAGAGCAACAATGGGTCCGACGCGAGCTGGGTACCTATAGTGAAGGATATAGGGTATATCCCAATTATGCAACTTTTCAGCCTACAGATGGTATCGATCTTTTTATGAATCCGCAATACTATGAGGGTACTTACAGAAATGGGAACAAATATACGGTAGATCAAACCGTTGGAAATTCATTTACACAAAGTAGTCCTTTTAATAGAACTTTCATTCAAGGAAAAATAAATTACAATCGTTTATTTAACGATAAGCACAATGTAACTGGGATGCTGCTTTTCAATCGCTCAAGCCAGTCTGTCTATGATGCGACAAATTCAAGGGCCAGTGTTGATATTCGTTATCAAGGTATGACAGGGCAGTTTACTTATAATTATCTAGAAAAATATTTAGCGGAATTTAACTTTGGTTACAATGGATCTGAAAATTTTATAGAGGGAAAACGTTATGGATTTTTCCCTGCTGGAGCATTAGGATGGGTGGTTAGCAAAGAGAAATTTATGTCTAATACCAAAGACTGGCTGAGCTTTTTGAAGCTGAGAGCCTCGATGGGACTTGTGGGCAATGATAAAATGCCAGGTGACGCTCGATTCGGCTATCTCGCATTTTTTCAGGGAGGAGATGGTTATAGTTTTGGGGAACAGAATTTTAACAATGGACTAAGTGGGCTTCGTGAAGGACGCCTGGCAAACGAAAATATAACATGGGAGAAATCTAGAAAAACCAATATCGGTCTCGATATGGGCTTTTTAAAGAATAAGATGAACTTTAGCATTGATGTTTTTGAAGATTATCGTTATGATATTATTACTGAACTGGGGGCGGATGACATTGGTTTTCCTGGCGTAGTTGGTAAAGGCTCTCCGCTGATCAATATTGGAAAGGTCCGCAACCGTGGTATTGATATAGAGATGAGTTATTCAGACATGATTGGCGATAATTTCAGATTTTCTCTAAAACCTAATTTCACCTTTTCCAGAAATAAGTTGATCTTTCGACAAGAGGTACCACGACAATATGAATACAGACAAGCAACGGGCAAACGACTTTACGAAAATTTTGTCTATGTTTTCGATCACTTTGTTAGAGATCAAGCCGAGGCGGACAAATTAAATCAGAATAATTTTCAACCTTGGGGAACAGTAGGACCAGGCGATGTCGTATATAAGGATTTGAACGGTGACGGTAAAATTACAGATTTAGGGGATCGCACAGTGATGGGAAATCCTAGAAGTCCGGAGATTCAATTTGGTTTACCAATATCGCTGCAATACAAGGGTTTTGATTTTAGTCTTTTGTTTCAAGGAGCGTTAAATTCTTCAATTTTATTGAAAGATGCGGCTGTATGGGATTTCCCGACTTTTGATCAAGATAAACTTGGCTCCGTTCGACCAATTCATATGGGACGTTGGACTCCGGAAACGGCCGAAACTGCAACTTACCCCGCTCTACATATTGGCAATTCCGAAAATAATAAAAATAGCAACAGTAGTTTGTTTTTATATGATGCTAAATATTTAAGACTCAAAAATATAGAGATTGGTTATAATTTGCCGAAAGATCTTATTAAAAAAATTGGTTTGAACCAATTACGCGTTTATGCGCAAGGGATGAACCTATTTACCTGGTCAGGTTTAAAGGATTTAAGTATAGATCCTGAGATGGGAAATACAAGCGGTTATTGGTACCCGATTCTCAAAGTCTACAACTTTGGAATAAATCTTAATTTCTAATCTTATGAATGTATTGAAGATGAAAAGAATACTTTTTTTTATAGCAGGTGTGGTTCTGATTGTGATCGCAAGTTGCAACAAATATTTGGATAAATTACCCGACGATCAAATCCGGGAAGATGAAGTTTTTACTCGTTATGAGAAAGTAAATCAGCTTGTTACGGATGTGTATGCTAAAGCGAAAGGTGTCAATCAACCTATTTCGTGGTTCTATCATTTTTCGAGTGCTGCAATAACCGATGAGGCCGAAGGTTCTACAGTAGAAGGAAATATTACGAATAGATATAATACCGGTGATTGGAATATCAATGAGCTTCCGGGAGATAACGGGCAATTTTGGAGTAGTATGTTTGACGGTATCCGTAGAACCAATGTCATTTTGGAAGGAATAAAAAAGTACAGTACACCAGACGATATCCTGGAGCCAGGCTCACTTCCAATGCGCGTTGGTGAGGTTTACTTTCTTAGAGCTTACTTTCATTTAATGGCTGTTCGTATATATGGTGAGATTCCCTACATAGACCATGTAATTACGGCCACTGAAAACATGAACTTTGAACGTGAGTCAGTTCATAAAGTTATTGACAAAATTGTTGCTGATGCAACAACAGCATATAATGCTGTTCCGGAAAAATGGGAGGGTCAAAATTTTGGACGTATCGATAAAGGTGCATGTCTTGGATTAATTGCAGAAGCACGGTGGATGGCCGCTACACCACTTTGGAATGGATCTGCTGCAAAAGGTTATAATGGGACGCGTAAGTTCGAGTCCGAATACGCTACATATGATCCTCAGCGTTGGGTGAAAGCTAAAGAGGCTGCTAAGGCAGTTCTTGAAAGTAAGGTTGCAGGTGGAAAACGTTATAGCCTGTATCAGAAATATTCAAATACCGATTTTGGAGATAGCGGGGGGCAAAACACGAGCAACTCAACAGTTTATACACGTCTCTGGCAGATGTTTTATGATATGGAGGCGTTCAAAAATGAGTATGTTTTGTTTTTTACGCGCTATAAGGGAGAGGGGTGGTTTGGTGATGTATATCCGCCAAGTAGAGGCGGTGGAGCTCGTCAGATGCCTGTTCAGGAGCAAGTCGATGAGTATGAATACCTGTCACCAGATGGTTTTGGTTATCCGATTTATAGTGCCAAGGCTAAACAAGATGGGTATGATGACGGGAATCCTTACGTTTCAGTAAAAAGGGATCCACGTTTTTATCGAGACATTATATTTCATGGTGCAGCATTCCGCGGCGGAAACAATAATCCATCCCAGACAAATATTGCGAGCGGAGCAGATCAGATTGGCGCTAATAATGCAACACGTACTGGATATTATCTGAGGAAATTTTTGCAGGAAGCTTGGAATAAGAATGGAAGTGTTATCATCAGTGCCCCTCCAGTATGGCGCTTACCAGACTTTATTTACATTTATGCAGAGGCAGTTAATGAAGTTGATGGACCGACGCAAGAGATCTATGATTTAATTAATCAGGTAAGAGCGAGGTCTTTTATGGCGCCCATGCCTTTGACAACACTTGCTGATAAAAATTTGATGCGTGAGTACATTTATCGTGAACGAAGGGTCGAATTCTTTTATGAGAATAAGAGAGCTTTTGATAGTCGCCTGTATCTAGAACCTAGTAGTTCGGTGGAGAAAACTAAATATCAGAACTTTACTGCATCAGGTAGTACAAATAACGAGAGAAGTATAAATTACTGGAAGAATAGTAATACAGCTTATCCGAAACTTCAGAATATGATTAATGGCATGAGAGCCGTTGAAGATGTAAATGGTAAAATCCAAATTGGTGATAAACGTTATAAGATGGAACGTTTCTTTGTTGAAAGTAGAGTTTTTACTGCTCCAACTCATTACTTATTTCCTATTTTAAACTCAGAGATCCAAAAGTCTCCCTCGTTAGGGCAGAATCCTGGGTGGTAGTTTTTGCGTGATATTAAAAACCGCAATCATTTGATTGCGGTTTTTTTGTAACCATATTGTGAAAAAGACCAGGGCAATCGACTATATTTAAATTTCTTACTTATATTTACTAATACGTTTTAGCTTTTTTGCTAATAATTTTAAGCTTAACCAAACGCTTCATTTATGTTTAATATTAAAAAACTAACAGGTAGTATTCTTTTTCTGTTCGCGGCGCATGCTGGAATGGCGCAACAAACCTCGCCTGTTGATTTCGTTAACCCTTTGATCGGTACTGAATCGAAGTATGAATTGTCTAATGGCAATACTTATCCTGCGATCGCTCGGCCTTGGGGTATGAATTTTTGGACCCCGCAGACTGGAAATATGGGCGATGGCTGGGTATATACTTACACGGCAGATAAAATTAAAGGATTTAAGCAAACCCACCAGCCAAGCCCCTGGAACAATGATTATGGTCAGTTTTCAATCATGCCAATAACAGGTACACCGCAATTTGATCAAGAAAAACGGGCGAGCTGGTTTTCGCATAAAGCTGAAATTGCCAAACCTTATTATTATAGCGTTTACCTTGCGGATCACGATGTGACAACAGAATTGTCGCCATCACAACGGGCAGCAATCTTTCAGTTCACATTCCCTAAAACAGACAGTGCTTATGTTATTATTGATGCATTTGATAAGGGGTCTTATATTAAAGTAATTCCGCAGGAAAATAAAATTATCGGGTATTCAACAAAAAATAGTGTTGGTGTTCCGGAGAATTTCAAGAATTACTTCGTCATTACTTTCGATAGACCATTCTCCTACAAAGCTGCTGTTAAAAGCGGAGCGATAAGTAAAGATGAATTGGAAATTCAGGACAATCACGCCGGAGCAGTCGTTGGTTTCTCTTCCTTGAAAAGAGGGGAAAAGGTCACCGCCCGTATTGCTTCTTCCTTTATCAGTTTTGAGCAGGCAGAACTTAATCTAAAAGAAGTGAAGTCCAAAACATTTCAACAGGTTGTTGACGAAGGTAAAGCACAGTGGAACGAAATCCTCGGACGTGTACAGGTTGAAGACCACAATATTGACCGGTTACGTACATTTTATTCCAGCCTTTATCGTTCAACACTCTTTCCAAGGGATTTTTCTGAAATTGATGGAACAGGCAAACGTATGCACTATAGCCCTTACAATGGGCAGGTCCTGCCTGGGGAAATGTTTACGGATACAGGTTTTTGGGATACCTTTAGAAGTTTGTTTCCCCTGTTGAATTTATTGTATCCGTCGATGAATGATCGGATGCAGGCAGGTTTGGTGAATGCGTATAAAGAGAGTGGTTACCTTCCGGAGTGGGCTTCGCCAGGACATCGTGCATCGATGATTGGAAACAATTCCGCTTCTATTGTAGCAGATGCTTTGATTACTGATCGGAAAGGCTATGATAAAGACCTGTTATGGGAAGCGCTGAAGCATGGGGCCAATAGTGCCTATCCGAAACACTCTTCGACGGGACGCTTCGGTTATGAATATTATAATAAATTGGGCTATATACCTGCTGATGTAAAAGTAGACCAAAATGTAGCACGTTCACTGGAATATGCATACAATGACTGGTGTATTTATGAATTTGGCAAAGCATTGGGCAAACCGGAAGCTGAAACAGCTATTTATGCAACACGCGCAATGAACTATAAAAATCTGTTTGACCCAAGTACAAAACTTATGCGTGGAAAAAATGCAGACGGATCGTTCGTCTCAGATTTTGATCCAAGTGCCTGGTCAAGAGAATATACGGAAGGAAATGCTTGGCATTGGAGTTTTTGTGTGTTCCATGACCCTCAGGGTTTAATTAATTTGATGGGGGGTAATCAATCATTTGTGTCCATGTTGGATACGGTGTTTGTTATTCCGAGTTATGAGGGTATGAAAAGTCGTGGAATGATCCATGAAATGCGTGAAATGCAGGTGATGAATATGGGGCAGTATGCGCATGGAAATCAGCCGATCCAACATATGCCCTATCTGTATAATTATGCTGCAGAGCCCTGGAAAGCACAATATTGGGTGCGCAAAATAATGGATAAACTTTATTTGCCTACACCAGACGGCTATTGTGGTGATGAAGATAACGGGCAGACTTCAGCCTGGTATGTCTTCTCTTCGCTGGGATTTTATCCTGTTTCTCCTGCCTCGGGCGAATACGTGATTGGTTCACCACAATTCGATAAGGTGACACTAAATCTCGAAAATGGGAAAAAAGTGAATATCCAAGCTAAACAGCAGGGACCAAATCAGGTCTACGTAGATCAACTAACTTGGAATGGAAAGCCTTATAGTCATAATTATATCCGTTATAAAGATTTATTGCAGGGTGCCAAACTTGATTTCAAAATGAGCGAAGCACCGAATAAAAATAGAGGTACAAAAAAAGAAGATGCTCCATATTCCTTTAGTAACGAAAAAGTAAAAGGAAAATAAAGATTGAGTTCTGATAGACACTAATGAATTCAATGATGATACTTTAGTGCTAAGTAATTGTGTCGACTGTTTAATTGATCTTTTAAGGTTTATAGCGGAAACCATGAACATTACTTGTTTTTTGAAAACCATGACAGCTAATTTTTTAGGCTGTCATGGTTTTTTTACACGAATAAAATAATCTTAGCTATTTAAAGTCATACCTTTGTGATTCGAAATTTCGATATGTTAGGCAAAATATTTCATTTTTTAACACTCTTTGCATACCTTAATCTGTTGACCTATGAGTCTTTCTCCTCGGCAACTGGACAGGTGTTGCATGCAGGTGAGACCATTGTGGAGTATTTTCTGGATGACGTATTGGATTTGGAACCCATTCATTCTTCCCAAGAAGAAAAAGTACTATTGCAAGATGATTATCGTATATTTTCACTCAATAGTCAAGTCCTACCAATTTTTATTTTTGTTTTTGGAATCGTCTTTACGGCATTATGTTTTGCAAAAGATGATGAACATCCTTTTTACCGATCTAAAACCCTATGCTTACCAGGGTATTATCGCTTCCTATCCCGTTTTAGGCCATTCTAGTTACGCTCCTCTAATTTTCTAGCGGAGGCTGCAACAATTTAGTTTTATTTCTATATATGGTATGGAAGGCTTTGGGCCGCTCTTTACGCTATAGAATTGCTGTAGCTCCCATCTAACACATTCTCCTAACGACTGATTTTAAAATACCGTAGGAGGGTTTAACATTTTACATTTTTTATCGTTTATGAAGAAATTACTTTTACTGTGCCTTTTTGTGGGTATGGTTGGGATGCTGGCTTCATGCCATTCATCCAACGCTAACGCTGATCCGAAAGAAGAACTCAAAAATATTCCTGTAGTACCTTTAATGGTAATGGATACGACTGTTTATCAAGAATATATTGCGGATGTTCAAGCCTTAAAAAACGTCGAAATTCGTTCCAAATTGAATGGATTTTTGGATAAAATTTATGTAGACGAAGGGGCTTGGGTAAAGAAAGGCCAAATGCTGTTTAAGTATAATAACGAGGAATATCGTTCGGAATTAGCCAAGGCCAAAGCACAGTATGATAATGCCATTGCCGAAGCGCAAAAGATCAAGCTGGAAATGGAACGAACTCAAAAACTGGTTGACAAGAATATTGTAAGCTCTTCCGAATATAATTTATTGAAAATTCAATTAAAAGCGGCCAATTCTAAGATAGAAGAAGCCCGAGCTTTGGTTAATCAGGCACAGACAAGATTGGACTATACTGTTATACAGGCTCCTTTTGACGGCCGTATAGACCGTATCTTATTGAGAGAAGGCTCTTTATTGACCGAGGGTAGCTTAATTACGACGATCTCCGATTTAAGCAAAGTGAATGTTTATTTTGATATTTCTGAAAGAGAGTATCTGACACTTATGCGTGATAAGTTGGACGGTAAGGAAACGCAAAAATCGGTCAAGTTAATTTTGGCCAATGGTGAGCTGTATCCACACGAGGGAATTGCCCATTTGGTAGAAAGTGAATTTGAAGCCAATACTGGATCCATTGCCCTTCGGGTTCAATTTCCCAATGCCGAGCATATCCTAAAGCATGGTGCAACAGGTAAGATTGCAGTGCCAATGCAGACAGGGGAACATACCTTTGTACACCAAAAATCAGTATTTGAAATTCAGGACAAGACATACGTTTATACTGTACAGGCAGATAGTACCGTAAAAATGACACCTTTTACAGCGGGCCCGCGTGTGGGGCATTATTACATTGTGGATGGAGGCTTAGATCCCAACGCCAAGATTGTCTATGAGGGAGTACAGGGACTGCGGAGTGGAATGAAGATTAATCCAAAAATGAGGAAACTGTAGGGGAGGATAAATTATGTTTGAAACATTTATAAAACGACCCATATTGTCGTTGGTTATTTCGGTGTTTATTACACTTTTAGGGTTGTTGGCCTTATTTACATTGCCCATCACACAATTTCCGGACATTGTACCACCTTCGGTCGTCGTCAATGCCAATTATACAGGTGCCAATGCTGAGGTGAGTACAAATGCCGTCGCTATTCCTTTGGAAAAAGCAATCAACGGTGTAGCTGGGATGACTTACATGAATTCAGTGTCTACCAATAACGGCAGCACGGTTATTCAAATCTTTTTTGAAGTTGGTACAGATCCAGATATTGCAGCTGTAAACGTACAGAATAGGGTAACTACTGTATTGGATGAACTCCCTGAAGAGGTCATCAAAGCAGGGGTAACCACCGAAAAAGAGGTCAACTCCATGTTGATGTATCTGAATGTTTTTACCGATGATGAAACCGCGGATGAAAGATTCATTTACAATTTCGCAGATATCAACATTCTAAAGGAACTGAAACGGATCGAAGGCGTCGGTCTCGCTCAGATTATGGGAATGCGTGATTATGCGATGCGTGTATGGATTAAACCTGATCGTATGGCAGCTTATAATATATCTACGGAGGATGTGGTGGCTGCATTACGAAAACAGAATATCGAGGCTGCGCCAGGACAAACCGGTATCAGTTCCGATAAAATGCGTAACATGCAGCAATATGTATTGCGTTATCCCGGTAAATTCACTGAAATTGAGGAGTATGCCAATATACCTATTCGAGCGACTTCAAATGGTTCTATTATCCGTATAAAAGACGTAGCAGATGTTGAATTTGGTTCATTGGATTATGAAATGGTATCCAAAACTGATGGACGTCCATCCGCATCCATCATGCTAAAGCAATTGCCGGGATCAAATGCACAAGAGGTTATTCAGCGTGTAAAAGACCGCATGGCAGAATTGAAACAAACGCAATTCCCGACCGGCATGACCTATACCATGGGTTATGATGTGTCGCGGTTTTTGGATGCTTCAATTTCTTCCGTCATCAAAACCTTATTGGAGGCGTTTCTTTTGGTTTTTATCGTTGTATTTATCTTTTTACAGGATTTTAGGGCGACTATTATACCAATTTTGGCTGTACCAGTATGTTTGATTGGGGCATTATTTTTTATGCAGATGTTAGGTTTCTCTATCAACCTGCTGACCTTGTTTGCCTTGGTACTGGCCATAGGTATTGTGGTAGACAATGGAATTGTCGTCGTCGAGGCTGTATATGCAAAGATGGAAGAAGAACATCTTCAACCTATGGAAGCGACATTGGAGGCAATGAAAGAAGTCGGTGGCGCTGTTGTGGCCATTACGTTGGTGATGTCTGCTGTGTTTGTTCCTGTTGCCTTTCTTTCAGGGCCGGTGGGGATATTTTATCGTCAATTTTCATTGACGCTCGCGGCTGCCATTGTTATTTCAGGTATCAACGCGTTGACATTGACGCCCGCTTTATGTGCGCTTTTCCTAAAATCGCCCCATGACCGTAAACCTTCGAATAACTGGTTGGACCGTTTCTTTAAAAAATTCAATGCCATTTATGACAAGACGGCCTTCGGTTATAAGGGAATTTTGGTAAAAACCAGTGCGCGACGTGGACTGACTCTCCTTCTACTTGGAGGATTCTTTCTAGCGACCTGGGGAAGTAGTGCCATCTTACCCTCAGGTTTTATTCCAACCGAGGATCAAGGAATGATCTATGTCGCTGTAACAACCCCACCGGGAGCAACCGTAGACCGTACAGAACGCGTTTTGGATAAAATTGACTCCGTATCACGGAAACTCGATATTGTTGAAACGGTGTCTACATTGTCGGGGTATAGTATCATAACTGAAGTATCTGGTGCTTCCTATGGGATGGGGATGATCAATCTTAAACCTTGGAAAGAGCGTGATCAAACGGTAGATGATGTCATTAAAGAATTGCGGGATAAAACAAAGGATTTTGCTGATGGAGAGATTGAATTCTTTCCGCCGCCGACAGTTCCCGGTTTTGGTAACTCTTCGGGTTTTGAATTACGTTTATTGGACCGTAGCGGTAATGAGGATCTCAACAAGACGGCCGAGGTATTACAGAAGTTTATGGACGATATGGAAAAAAGTGATGTTCTTCAGGATATCAACTCCAGTTTTGATGTGAACTTTCCACAGTATATGCTGAAGGTGGACTACGATATGGCTGCAAAAAAAGGAATATCGGTGGAGAATGCCATGAATACACTGCAGACCTTAATGGGAAGTCTTTACGCGACAAATTTCATCCGTTACGGACAGATGTATAAGGTCATGGTACAGGCTGGTCCCGAATATCGCCAGAGACCAGAAGATGTATTACGCTTATATGTGAAGAATGAGACGGGTGAGATGGTTCCATACAATGCCTTTATTTCGATGGAAAGAATTTATGGTCCTGAACAAATTACCCGTTACAATATGTTTAGTTCGGCCATGATTACTGGACAGTCTTCAGCTGGTTTCAGCTCCGGGCAAGCTATCGAAGAAGTCGAGAAAATTGCTTCTTCTTTGCCGCAAGGGTATAGTATCGAATGGTCAGGGATGACTCGTGAACAGAAAATCTCCGGAAACCAAGCCTTGTATATTTTTGCACTCTGTCTTCTGTTTGTTTATCTGTTGTTATGTGCACAGTATGAAAGCTTTCTGTTGCCTTTACCTGTTCTGCTCTGTCTTCCGGCAGGGATCTTTGGTGCATTTATCTTCTTGAAGGTCTTTGGATTGGAAAACAATATTTATGCGCAGGTAGCATTGGTCATGCTGATTGGTTTGCTAGGTAAGAATGCGATCCTGATTGTGGAATATGCCAATTTGAAATATAAGCAGGGAATGGATATCGTGACCGCTTCAATCGAAGGAGCTGTTGCCCGTTTGCGTCCGATATTAATGACTTCCTTTGCATTTATTGCAGGTCTAATTCCCTTGATGATGGCCAGTGGAGCAGGAGCATTGGGTAATCGAAGTATCGGTACCGCTGCGGTGGGAGGAATGCTTATCGGAACCATACTCGGGGTAATTGTCATCCCGGGATTAGTGATCTTATTTTCAAAAAAGGATAACAAGAAACAGGTCGTTAAAAAAGCTTCTTTAGTCATAGTTGCACTTATTTTATTTGGTAGTTGCTCGGTTCCCAAAAAAACACTTCAACCGGAGAAATTACACGTACCGACTTCATTTTCCAAACATCTTTCGCCAGATAGTTTAAATGTAGGAAGTCGGTCTTGGAAGGAAATTTTTAAAGATCCGAAGTTGGTTTCTCTAATTGATTCTGCGCTGCAGAACAATTTAGATATTCGTCAATCCATTTTGCGGTTGGAATCTGCACAAGCTTATTTTAAACAACGGAAGGCAGCATTGGGGCCAACTGTAGAGGCTGCAGTAGAAGGAGGAATTCGGAAATATGGGCATTATACAGAATCAGGAATAGGTAATTATGATTCAAATTTTTCGGAGAACTTGAAAAGTGATGAAAAATTGCCCGAACCATTTATCCCAGATTATTTTATCGGACTTCGTTCGTCCTGGGAGATTGATCTTTGGGGAAAGTTGAAAAGTCAAAAGCAGGCCGCTTATTTTAGCTTTTTAGCTGAGCAGGAAGGCAAGCGTCTATTAGAAACGGAATTGGTATCCAATATTGCGACGGCTTATTATGAACTAATTGCTTTGGATCAAAAGATAAAAGTTTACAATCGGAATATTGAATTACATAAAAATGCACTGGAAGTTGTTGAGGTGAAAAAAGATGCCGGTTATGCGACTGAGCTTTCTGTGCAACAATTTAAGGCGCTATTAGCCAATTCGAAAGCTGCCAAAGAACAATTGAGCCAAGAAATAGCACTTTGGGAACATCATATCAACGGCCTGTTGGGGCGTTTTTATCAACCTATTGTAAGAAGTACATATACCGAAAATGCAGATTTGTATCATGCAATGCATTTTGGTACACCAGATGATCTCGTGAACCAACGCCCGGATATTAAGGCCGCTTATTTGAAGGTGATTGCTTCTTCGAATAATCAGGAAGCATCACGCTTGGCTTTTTTGCCTTCTGTTGCAATAAGTCCATTTATCGGATTACAGAGCTTTAGCTTTAACAAGTTATTTAATTTGGATAAATCTATTGCGTATAATTTATTTGGCGGTATTACACTGCCAATATTTAATCAAAGACAGCTAAAAACGCAGTATGAGATTGCGAAAGCAGATTATGGAATTGCGTTTGTAGACTATGAAAAAGCAGTTGTAAACGCTTATAACGAAGTTTCCAATGTTGTCATGACGCAAGAGGCGATCGTCAAACGACGTAGCTTTGTTGATGAGCATGTTCAAGCGTTAAACCTCTCTATTGAAGCCGCACAGGAACTATTTATTGCTGGTCGGGTAACTTCTTTAGATGTTGTTACGGCCCAAAAAGAGTCTCTGGAAGCCCAAATCGGAAAAGTAGAATTGGAGAAAGAGAATACTTTAAATCAGATTCTACTTTACAAAGCCTTGGGAGGAGGTTGGAAATAGGTGATTATGGATTAAAAAGAAAACTATTTTTCATGCGATAAAGAATTAACTTGTTAATTCTTGGACCCTTAACTGGGTCAGGGGAAGAGGCCGTCGTGAGACGTCCTCTTTTTTGTTGTTATTTTTATGTAGTTTAGTCTACACTATCTTGAACCGATTTTATTATGTTGCAGCGCATTTTTCTTTTTATTCTTTTCGCACATTTTAGTCTTTACCTATCTGCACAAGTGGCTTCCGATAGCACCCGGGTTTTGCAACGATTGGAATATCTGATGGAAAATCAGAAAATTTACATCAAGAACCGTGAAGATAAATTGGAGAAATTAAAACAGGAGGCAAAAGCATTAGAAGGCAATCCTGCTCAATTTTTGAAGAAGAACTACGAAATCTTTGAAAATTATAAGAAGTTTGATTCTGACGCAGCGCTTACTTATATTTTACTGTGTCAAAAGCTCGCTCCACCGCATAATGACTCCTTGCAGGCAGTGATTCATCTCGATTTGGCCTGGGTGTATTCCACCATCGGACGGTATATAGAAGCTTCACAATTGTTGAAGCAAGTCGAATCTGCTCATCTTGGCCGGGATCTCCTGGCAAAATATTACGATACCTACAGCTCCTTTTATAGTCATTACGGTCAGAGCAATAATCGGTCAGAATATTACCAGGCAAGTGAAAAGTATCGTGATTCGTTGTTAACGGTACTACCAAAGTCTTCCTTGGAGTATCGTACCACCATTGCGATAAAAACACTTTTTAACGGTAATCGTGAGGACGCTAAAAAGCAATTACTGGTCCTTTGGAATGAGAATAAAAAGGATATGGAGCAACGCGCGCTGATTGCCTATTTTATGGGGCTCATTTATAAATATGAAAAGGATACGAAAAGTCAGATTTACTATCTTTCAATATCGGCCAGTGCAGATATTGAAATGGCAAATCGTGATAACGCATCTTTTCATGATCTGGCGCTAACGTATTATGACCAACAGGATTTTGATCGCGCTTTTCAATTTATTGAAAAAGCCATAGACGATGCGATGTTATGTAAAGTACGGTATCGCATTATCGAGGGGACCTCTTCTTATCCCATTATCAATGCCGCCTATCAGCAGAAAATCAGTAGTCAAAACCGACAATTGGTTGGACTGGTCATTATCGTCAGTATTTTATTGATCGGTGTCATTATTGGACTTGTCATTATCTATAGACAGGTGCAACATTTGAGAAGGATACGGTCGGAATTATCAGCTACAAACCAACAACTTCGCTCATTGAATGATGAAATAAAACAGACTAACCTTAAATTATCTGAATCCAATCATATTAAAGAAGAATATATTGCTCAATTTTTTGATATGTGCTCGAGTTACATCGATAAAATGGAAGATATCAGAAAGGCATTACTGAAAAAAGCGACGAATCAGCAATGGGATGCGCTGCGGGAACAGTTAAAGTCAACGCAAATGGAAGAAAGGGAAGTGCAGCAACTTTATGTTAATTTTGATCGTATCTTTTTAAATCTATATCCAACCTTTGTTGATGAATTTAATGCACTACTTCAGGAGGACGAGAAAATTTATCCCAAGAAAACAGAATTGTTAAATACCGAACTTCGGATTTTCGCATTAATTCGATTAGGGATCGATGATTCCGTGAAGATTGCAAGTTTCCTGCGATACTCGCTTCGGACGGTTTATAATTACAGAACAAAAGTACGTAATAAAGCCGCGGGAAATCGTGATGCTTTCGAGGCGGCTGTATGTCAGATTGCGGTGATCGACCGGGCATAAAATGTGCTGTAATACCCGAAAATTAGCTTTTTTAAAGACAATTTTACGCTCCTTTAGGTACTTTTTAAGGGTGTATATTTTTTGCAGGTGTCTTGTTTTTAATTGTTTATATTTTTTCTTCGGTACTTTTTAAGTACTCGCTCTTTTTTCTCCGTCAAGCTGATCTTAGTTTTGTTTTGAGCAATGAAGCAGGGGAAACTCATTGCCATTTTGGAATAACCAAAAGATTAAACAATAACCAATTTTTTTATTTCATATGATTTACTTTACACGAAAAGTTGCCTTTTCATCGGGGTTAGCTTTCTTGTTTACTTTGGTGAATTTGGTGTTTGCCCAAGACCGAATTCAAGTTAGTGGACGTGTCTTGGATGCCCAAGATCAGAAACCACTCTCTGGAGTAACCATTACACAAAAAGGAAGTAATAACGCAGTCTCCAGTAACGGAGATGGGCGTTTTCAAATTTCAGCAAGCACGGGCAGCATACTCCAATTTACTTTTGTTGGCTACGACAGCAAAGAACTACCTGCCAACAGTACCATGATTGTCCAATTAAATTCTTCAACCAATTTGCTGGAGGATGTTATTGTAATCGGTTATGGTAGCGTGAAAAGAAAAGATGTCACGACTGCAATCTCTTCTGTCTCCACCAAAGACTTAGAAAAGAGACCCGTTACTAATTTTGGGCAAGCCATTCAAGGTAAAGCTGCCGGGGTCACTGTTATTCAGCCGAGTGGTCAGCCAGGTGCAGCACCTCAGATACAAATTCGTGGGATAACGTCTTTTAATAGTAATACCACTCCTTTGTATGTTGTTGATGGAGTTCCTGTGGAAGATATTAAGTTCTTGTCACCGACTGATATTGCGGATATTCAAATTCTAAAGGACGCGTCATCGGCAGCGATCTACGGCTCGCGTGGTTCGAACGGTGTTATCTTGGTTACGACAAAATCAGGAAAAGCCGGGGAAGCAAAAATTACACTGGGAACACAATGGACAGCCAATGTTGTCAATAACACGGTTAAAGTTTTAAATACCAGTCAATACAAAGATTTACAGGATGAAATAGGCATGATAAATCTGCCAGAGGGATTGTTGGATCAAACAGATTGGTTTAAAGAAACCTATAAGACGGGGATCCAACAAAATCATCAAATATCCGTTTCGGATGGCAATGAGAAGCTCCGTTATTATTTAGGAGGGGGGTATTTGAACGAAAAAGGAACACTACAAGGATCCTTTTTTAGACGATATAATTTTCGTGCTAATATTGATAACCAAGTCCGAAAATGGCTAAAGGTGAATGCGAATATCAATTATTCCGATAACAATGATAATGGAATTACCTCAGGATTGGGTTCTAATCGTGGGGGCGTAGTTACATCGGTGATTACAACACCAACCTACGCGCCTGTATGGGATCCAACCAATCCGGATCGATTCTATAATAATTTCTATGGGATCAACAACATCACCAGTCCTTTGGAAAACCTAGCCCGGACAAGAAATAATAATAACCGCGAAAATCGTCTTGTTGCCACAGGAAGTGCACTGGTTTCTTTTATGCCTAATTTAACTTGGAAAACTGCGTTTTCATTGGATAGAAGATCAGGTGTGATGACGACCTTTTTGGACCCTTGGACAACAGCTTGGGGAAGAAACCAATTCGGGGAGGCTTCAGATATTCGTAATACAAATACCGTGTTGACTTGGGACAATTTCTTGACGTACACGAAGAACTTTGGAAAGCATAACATGGAAGTAATGGGCGGTTCGTCATGGACAGATTCCAAGTACTCCAGAAGCTATATCTATGGTTCAAACTATGCAAATGGAATCATAGAGACACTTAATGCGGCGAACAAGATCTCCTGGGATAGAACAGGATCCTCTGCATCCAATTGGGGGATTATGTCCTATTTCGCACGCGCAATGTACAATTATGATGGCAAGTATTTATTGACCGCAAATATGCGTGCCGATGGTTCTTCAAAGTTGAGTCCGGAACGTCGCTGGGGGTATTTTCCGTCGGTTTCAGCTGCATGGAGAATCTCTTCTGAAGACTTTATGAAAGATGTAACCTGGATAAATGACTTTAAAATCCGTGGCGGATGGGGACAGACAGGTAATCAATATGGATTAGGTGATTATGCCTACCTGCAATTGAGCGGTATCCAACGTCAACAGTGGTTCGTTGAGGGAAAAGACAATTCAGTGCCAAATATCAATAAGCCAACAATCTTAAGAGCGAAAGACTTGACTTGGGAAACGACAAGCACAACCAGTATTGGTTTTGATATCACCATGTTGAGCAATAGACTGACGATCAGTGCAGATTATTACAACAAGGATACGAAAGATCTTTTAATGAATGCAAGCTTGCCAGCAGGACAGCAAGCAACCACAATCCAAAGAAATGGCGGCCGACTGAACAACCATGGTTTTGAATTTGCGGTAAATTCAAAAAATCTGACCGGAAACTTGACTTGGAATACCGATTTTAATATTTCTTTCAACAGAAATAAACTGAAACAACTGGATCTACAACAAGTGTACTACGATGTAAAGACAAACGATTATGTCAATGATTTTGTCGTGAAGAATGAGCCAGGAAGATCACTTGCAGGATTCTTCGGTTATATCTCTGATGGTGTAAACCCTGAAACCGGTGAGCTCATGTACCGCGACTTGAATGGCGATGGAAAGATTTCATCGAGCGACCGTACATATATCGGTAACCCTCTTCCAAAGTTTGTCTATGGTATGACAAACAGCTTCTCCTGGAAAAATTTCGACCTCAGCATATTTATTCAGGGAACTTACGGAAACGATATCTTCAATGCGAGCCGCATGGAAACAGAGGGGATGTATGATGGGCGAAATCAAACTACTGTTGTATTGGATCGTTGGCGGGTACCGGGACAGATTACCAACGTTCCGAAAGCTGGGTTTGACATGAAGAATTCAACCTATTTTGTTGAGGATGGTAGTTATTTGCGGATGAAAAATGTTTCCTTGGGCTATTCCATTTCTCCGGAGAGACTGAAACGTATTGGTATCCATAAAATTCAGCCTTATCTATCTGTAAGTAATCTATTTACCTTGACTAAATATTCCGGTATGGATCCCGAAGTAAACCAATATTCCGGCGGATCTGATTCCAGAATCCAGGGTATTGATTGGGGAACCTATCCACAGAATCGTTCATTTGTTTTAGGTCTTAATATTGAGTTTTAATTGTCTGTATCATGAAAAAAAAATATATATATAACGCTCTTTCTTTGCTAACAGGCTCTTTGTTTTTGTTCTCCTGTTCTTTGAATCGTGATCCGCTTTCGGATTATTCGGATGTCAGTCAAGGAAAGACGGAGACAGGAACACAGGTCGTTTTCAAGAATAAAGCCGAAGTTGAAACTTATTTGGCGGGGATTTACCAGCAGATGAAAGATAGGCAGGAACATTGGTACCTCGACCTCCTCTTGATTGGCGATTCCCACGCCGATAATTCCTATGCGGGAACGACCGGCGCGGAAGTTGTACCTTTTGAAAATAATTCTATTGAAGGGTCTAATTCTGTGGTTGACCGGGATTGGGGTAGGTATCTGGAAGATGTTGGCCGTGCAAATCGATTGATCATTTATGTGGATAGTGTCGCTGATAAATCGGTGAGCGATACAGAAATTAGGACTTATAAAGCACAAGCGAAACTATTCAGAGCATTGGCGATGTTTGATATGGTCCGTATATTTGGATCTATCCCTATCATCACAACGATTGCACCCGATATTACCGGTGATAATGTCAATGAAGTTTATCCGCAATATTTTCCGAAACAAGCTACTGAAGAAGAAGCCTACAAACAGATCGAAAAAGACCTGATGGATGGATTGGCAGATGCACCTGCCAACAATAATGGGAATAAAACTTTATTTACCAAATCCGTAGCGCGAGCTATGCTGGCAAAGATCTATGCCGAAAAACCGATTCGCGATTATGCTAAAGTCATTCAATTTGTTGACGCATTGACAGCTGATGGCTTTGATCTGAATACTAATTACTCGGATTTATATGCGATGAATGCAAGCAATACAGATCTTGCACAACGGAATACGAAAGAATCGATTTTGGAAGCACAGTTCACTGCAGGAGGAGGCAATTGGGCGACTTGGATGTTTGGAAGGGATTTGTCCAATTATGATAATAACTTCACATGGGCAAAATGGGTAACCCCATCACGGGATTTGATACAAGCATATACGAATGAAGGGGATCAGATTCGTTTGGGGCAATCCGTTGTCTATTACACCACCACTTGGAGCAACTATTATCCCGCCAATCATTATCCATTCATGTTTAAACTGCGGTCTGCATTTAATAGTATTGTCAAGCTTCGTTATGCAGATCTTTTATTGCTCAAGGCAGAAGCTTTAATTCAACAGGGATCAGATTTATCCGGCGCAGCAGACATTATTGACAAAATTCGCACACGTGTTAAACTACCAAAATTGTCAACTGCGATACGTTCAAATAAGGATGCTTTATTAGATGCTTATCTGAAAGAACGTCGTCTGGAATTAGCCTTCGAAGGACAACGCTGGTTCGATCTCGTGCGCTTGGACAAGGTGGAATCTGTCATGAATGCGGTCTATGCAAAAGACGCTGGAAGAAAGGCACAGGTGTATCCCTTTACGAAGAACTCTTACCGTTTACCGATTCCGCAACCAAAAATTGATCAGAATCCTAATCTAGTTCAGAATCCGGGGTATTAATTGATTTAACAAGTGGAATCCCCCATCTGATGGATGGAGACAAATATATTAACAGATGAAACGTACTAATAAAAAAACTATGATATATACATTCTTGTTGTCCTGTCTAGTGACGGCAACATCTTGTAACCGTGACAGCTATACACCTTCGCAAGGTGATGAAATTAAAAAAAGTGGTGATGTTACCATTTATACGACGACAGGCAGCCGGTCTTTGGATTTTGGAAAGCGCTTTGTTGATTTCAGCTCCAAATTTAATATGTCGCCCAATACAATTACGCTAGATCCTACTAAGAAATTCCAGACGATGGACGGCTTCGGTGCAGCCGTCACAGGCTCAACCTGTTATAATTTAATGAAAATGAGTAAGGAAGATCGGACAAAATTCCTTACAGAGACGTTTTCAGATAAAGATGGAATGGGAATGAACTATATCCGTATTGCTATTGGATGTTCCGACTTCTCTTTGAGCGAATATACCTGTTGGGACAAAGAAGGAAAGGAAAATTTTGGATTGCAGTCTGAAGAGACCCAATATATCATTCCGGTGCTTAAAGAAATACTTGCTATCAATCCATCCATAAAAATCATGGGCTCCCCATGGACTCCACCGAAATGGATGAAAGTTAACAACCTAACTGATTTAAAGCCCTTTGATTCATGGACCAGTGGTCAGTTAAATCCAAAATATTACCAGGATTATGGTTGGTATTTCGTTCAATGGATCCAGGCAATGAAGAAAGAAGGCATTAATATTTATTCGATTACTGTTCAAAATGAACCATTGAATAGAAAAAATTCCGCTTCGCTTTATATGTCATGGCAGGAACAACAGGCTTTTGTCAAACAAGCTTTGGGCCCACAATTAAAAGCGGCTAATTTATCAACAAAGATTTATGCATTTGATCATAATTATAATTATGATAATATCGCTGATCAGACAGATTATCCAGTAAAGATTTATAACGATGCCGGCGCAGCGTCATTCTTCGCCGGAGCGGCGTACCATAATTATGGTGGGGATAAAGCTGAACTTATCGATATTCATAATCAACGCCCAGACAAGGAATTGGTATTTACGGAAACATCCATTGGAGAATGGAATGATGGACGCAATCTTGAAAAACGTTTGATGGAGGATATGCGAGAAGTTGCATTGGGCACCGTCAACAATTGGAGCAAGGGCGTCATTGTATGGAACCTGATGCTTGATACTGACAAAGGGCCAAATCGCGAGGGGGGCTGCCAGACATGTTATGGCGCCGTGGACATTAGTAAGGCAAATTATAAGAATATAACGCGCAATTCGCATTACTATATTGTTGGTCATCTTTCCTCGGTGGTTAAATCAGGAGCTACAAGGATTGGCGCTTCTGGCTATACGGCGGAAGGTTTGGTTTATACAGCCTTTCAAAATACAGATGGGACCTATGCTGTCGTTCTGTTAAACGAATCAGGCGATAGTCGTAAAATCACTGTCGCAGACGGTAAACATCATTTTAGCTATGATGTGCCAGCTAAGTCGGTTGTTTCTTACCGTTGGACCTATTAACTGGAGGATGATAAACCCTAAGCGCTATCGCGTTGATAGCGCATAAATTATGAACAAATGAAAAGATATCTCATCAATATACTATTGGGAACTGCTGCTATTACTGCAGTTAGTTCCTGTAAAAAGGATGAAAAATATACCTATCAAATAGGGGATCCTAAAATCGAATTGAAATCGCCTATCTCGACTGCAAATTTTGGGGATAGTCTCGAGTTTCAGGTCCATGTGTCGGATAGTGAAGTTGCGCTTTCTACTGTTAAAGCCCAATTGTATTTTACCGACGACAAGGTAACCGAAACCGTTATCCGTACCAAACAAAATGGAGACTATGCTGGAAAAATTTATGTTCCGTTCTTGAAAGATATTCCCGATGGAAAAGCAACCCTTAAGTTTGTCGTACAGAATATTAGCCAAAAAATAACCGAACAATCTTTTGATATTAATCTGAGCAGACCCGACTTTCCATATTTAACTTTAGTCACAGAATCCAAATCCTATCGCATGGAAAAGGTAGGGCGCAACCAATATGCGGCAAAAGAAAATTTTGCAGCTGAGGTAAAAGGCTATATTCAAGCGCCAAAAGTAGGTACACAAGGCAATGCGATGAATTTTGGTTGGGTCAATAATGTTATTAACTTGGGGTCTACCGCTGAAATTCCTTTTTCAAATTCGACTTCTGGTGTATATCCAATTCAATTTAATACATTGACATTTCAGGCATCTCCATTTATTGTTGTACTGTTAAATGGATCGCAGTTCAGTCGAGTGGATGATAAACATGCAAAAGTTGAAATCGAGCTGGCCCAAGGGAAAACGACGACTTTTGAAGGGATTGCGGATCTGCAAGATTGGTGGATCGATCCAGATTTCTTTACCAAAGCGGCCGATGGAACCCTATCGTTTAAAGGATCAACTGGAAAATACCGTGTTACAGCAGACTTTAACTTAAAATACTTTGTGGTTGAGGCGATGACAGGCAATGATTTGGCAAAACTACAAGATGATGGATCTGGTGCTGTATGGATTATCGGTGAGGGAATTGGAAAGCCTAAAGTATCCAGTAACCAGGTGGGCTGGAACACGGATAAAGCACTTTGTCTGGTGCCGCTAGGTAACAAGAAATACCAGATAACTGTTAAGGCAGGAGAGTCTATAAAATCCGATAACATCAACTTCAAATTTTTCCATCAAAAGGGATGGGGCGGTGAATTTGGTAGTACAGATGTGACAACCTCAAGTGATATCGTCTTTGTGGGGGATGGCAATAATGGTCGTGATTCAGGCAATCTGGGTATCAAAACCGGCAAAGTTTTAGAGGCAGGTAAAACCTATGTTTTTACATTGGATTTAGCCGCTGGTAATAAGAAAGCGGTTTTGACGGTTGCGTCAAAATAATTAAAATTGAGTTTTATAAGTCCTAGGTAGTAGTCTGCCTAGGACTTTTTCTTTTAAATAGCATTTGTTTATTCCAAAATTCATTTGTTATATTTGCCCAAACTCAAAACGAATTATCATGAGCTCGATTTGGTAAGTTTACAAGATAAAGAAACAATCTTAACGAGGTAAGCTGCTATTGAGAATAAAATATTCGAATGAAAATTAGACTGTTTATATGGATTCTATTACCCTTGATGCTCCTGCAGAGCTTCTCAACGGTATGGCTATGGACCGTCTTCGAGTTGAATCGAGATTATATCGCGCGCTATGAATGTATCAATCGCTTTAACGATAATGCGCTTGCCTGTCGAGGCCAGTGTATTTTGATGAAGAAAATGCGCGAGCATGAGGAAAAGGAACAAAAAAATCTTGAATTACGTATTATTGATGTTGTTTTTATAAATAATACACAAGATTTTACTTTTAAAAACACGGCTCTTTATGAAGACACTGTGGAGCGCCTGCTTCCAGTATATAAAGAAGATTATTCCTATAATCCCATCTTTACAATATTTCACCCCCCTTTGGTTTAAATCCAGTTAATATTTTATTTGATTAAGTAGTCGATCACTGACGATGGATTACAAGGTATGCTAAGATTTCCTTCGTGTTATAATTTCGCTGTGAAACTGCTTTTAGTGATGCTCTGTCTATAAAATCAATCTTTCGGTTAAGCTATTTATTCAATAACTATTTATTTCAATGAAACCTTCCTAATTATTTGGGCTACATCGCGGTGTGGGTCCGAATCATTTGAATATTGATAATAGCTAATAATCTGTTCAATATCAGTATGATGGTTTCATTTCGCTAGAAGTTGAATGGAGCGCATCTATACGATGAAATATATCCGTTCGTCACAATAGGATATCATTTTGATTTATTGCGTGAGTTCCGGAGCTCACGCAATAAATCGGATAGTTTCCTAACAAATGAAAAATTATAGATGAGATATGTATTTATAAAAAAAGCGGGTTTTTATATCGCAATTATATCCTTTCTCCTAATTGCTTGTACAAAGGAGAAAACAGACTATGAGGCAGAACGTGGAAATACTGTGGCGGTGAATACGGAGTTTAAAGAGGTTACAAGCCTTATTTCTTCAGGGTATAGTATACGTATTGAGGCTCTAGGCGGGGTATTGTATCGCGGTTATAATGATATCCGCGTGATAATCAATAAGCAGCAAAATAACGAACCTGTAGCCGTTTCCTCAGTCAAATTGCTTCCAGTCCAAACCAATGTGGAAGGAATGAAAATTGTTTATCCACACCAGTCCGAAATGGACTACACGTTGGATGGTCGCTACTTTTCGGGTTACAGTGTATTTACAGATGAAAGCTCTGCGGCAGCAAACTGGAATTTGGAAATCGATTTTACAATTGGCGGTCAGACCTTCACAGCTACACAGCATGTAACTGTGAAGCCGCAGGTAAATAAAAATCGTAACCTAACCACTTTCACCGGGAAAGATGGCGAACAGTATTTAATCGCCTTGATTGCTCCTTGGAAACCAACTGTTTCTGAAAATAAGCTGGTCGCCGGGATTTATAAGTTGGACGCTGCACAGTTGTCTTATACGACAGTCAAAGGATATACCTTACAATTGGATCCGCGTATGCCAGAACCTTCGATGGGCAACCATTCTTCGCCCAATAATAAAGACTTGGTACAACAGGCCGACGGATTGTACCATGGCGTTGTGAATTACACAATGACAGGTAACTGGACATTGAATTTTATTTTGATCAACCAAAATGGAAGGGTAATAGCAGGAACTGAGGTGCCCAAGGACTTTACACCGGGGGTAGAAGGTCGTAAAAGTGAGTTATACATTGATATTCTATTCTAGAGGCTATGAGGAAGATAAGTATTATTCTCTTTATGTTGTCTTTGGGATGGAACGTACACGGACAAAACAATCCTATTACCCGTGATACAACGAGACGTCTAGCCGAGGTTACAGTCAATGCAGCTGCCAAAAAGAGGATTGAAAACGATCTGAAGATGACAGTCTCTGTGGATGAATATTTGGCTTCTGCAAGTAATATCAGCTTCATAAAACGCGGTGCCTATGCCTGGGAACCCCTGCTCAATAATATGAGTAGTGAGCGTTCGACAATTACGATCGATGGGATGCATGTCTTTGGAGCATGTACGGATAAAATGGACCCGATAACCTCGTATGTAGAAAGTAATAACCTTGCTGCAATAGATATTAAATCGGGGCAGGAAGGTAATCTGCATGGTGCTACGGTCGCCGGCAGTATAGATCTAAAAAGAAGGAATACCGCGTTTGGTCTGCAGAAAAAAATTGGCGGAGCCTATCAGACTGGTTTTGAATTCAATAATAAGCAGAATTTCAATCTTGGGAATTTATATTACTCAAGTGACAAATTTGTGGCAGATGGAAGTATTGCCTTCCGGAAGGCTGGAAATTATTATGATGGAAATGACGATGAAGTACGGCATTCGCAATATAATAAATTCAATGCGTCGTTGGGCTTGGCCTATAAAACAAGTCCGCTTTCTGCTGTTCGGGTAGATGCTATTTTTGATCGTGCAAAAGATGTGGGATTTCCTGCTTTGCCAATGGACTTGTCCTTATCCAGAGCGATTATCACTTCCGCGGCATACAAACAGTTGTTTGAAGAGGGTTTGGTAAAGGTATGGGACACCAAAGTTTATTTTAATGCAGTTGAGCACTATATGGATGATACGACCCGTCCGGAAAATTTGGTCCATATGGATATGCCAGGCTGGAGTACGACCTACGGTCTTTTATCTAAAATTAATCTGCAGAAAGACCGCTATTCTTCGGAAATACAGGTAAATGCTTATGATAATCTATCGATAGCTGAGATGCGCATGTATCCGCAGGATCGATCCAAACAGACCATGTTTGCCTATAGCTGGCCATGGGTGACCACCCGTTTTGCAAGTGTAGCCATGAATAACGCGTTCGATCTTTCTGATATCAGTAGACTTGTCTTTGGAGGTTCATTGGGTTTGAACTATAACTATTCGAAATACGTTGAATTCAACTGGATTTTCCATCCTGGTTCTCCACAGAAGAAAAATAGAATTCTGCCGAGCCTACATGCTAGCTATCAGTTAAATATTGGTCAGTTTGACTTTTCCCTCGGAACAGGGTTTGGGCATCGTGCTCCTTCTGTTTCGGAGGCTTATGGTTATTACATTTACAACAGTTTCGATCGGTACGATTATATCGGAAATCCGGATTTAAAAAATGAAGTTTCTTATGAAGCCAATGCCAGTGCCGGATTTAAGACCGGAAAGTTAAGCATTGGGGCCAAGGCCAATTATTTCTTTATCCAAGACTACATTATTGGCCGGATATTGAGTTTGGGTAGCCCGATGAACTATCAATCGGTAGGCGTGAAAGGCTATACCTCTTTAGATCATGCGACTCTGTTTAATCTGGCACTCAATGCGCAATATCAAGTTTTGCCAAGTCTAGATTGGAAAGTCGTACTTAGCTATGCCAGAGGGCAAGACAATATGGGCGGAAACCTGCCTTTTATACGTCCCTTAAGTTATCAAACATCATTGCATTACCGATACAAAATGATCGGTGTGCAAACTTCAATGAACGGAGACTTTAGTCAGGTCAATTTCAGCCCTGAATACGGAGAGGACCAAACTGCATCCTATAAGATATGGAATGTCTCGGCAGACTATAACTTCACTATTGGAAAATTAAATGCCGTGTTTCAGGTCGGTGCGGAGAACCTCTTCAATGAATACTATAGTACCTATGCAGATTGGGGAAATATACCACGCATGGGTAGAAATATTTTTACATCCTTAAAAATCAATTTTTAAATACTTTAAAACTTAGAATAAAATGAAAAAAAATGCAATTAAACTCCTGATGATTTCTTTGGTTATGATTTCTTGTAGCAAAAGTGAAGATGTCGCCAACAGTGTTAACTTACATTTCAACAATACATTTAAAAATACAACAATTGTGCTGGGTGGTGCAGATTCTCCAGCTGCCACAACAAATACATCAGCCAGTGGGCAACTGCATCAATTTTCTGAGCTGAAGTATGTAATTAGCAATATCAGACTGATTAAAGCCGATGGATCTGAAATCCCTTATAATGTAAATGATCTGGATAAAGGGGCTACAGTAATTGATCAGGCGAAAGCGGCAACTTTAAATTATGTGTTGAGTAATATACCTGTTGGCGAGTATAAACAGATCAAATTCGGCTTGGGGGTAAAACAGGAAATAAATACGTTGGATCAACTGAGATTCCCGGTTTTCTATGCAACAGCTGGGGCCAACGATACTAAAATGCACTGGGAATGGGGAACAGGTTACCGATTTACGAAATTGGAAGGCTTTTATGGTGCTGATCATAAAGAGTTGTCTATTCACACAGGAAGTACGATCAGCGGAACAAATGGTGATGAATCCACCTATAAACAGGGGGTAGATGCTTATCGGGATATTACCTTGAATTTACCTTCCTTAGTTACTGTTGGAAAAAGTGTACCACAGATTAATATCAGGGCGGATTTTGATAAGCTCTTAAGCGGGAAGACGAATACCATTACATTGGGTGCTAACAATGCTGTGCCTAATATTCATTCGGCAGTGGAAATGGTGAAGTTTGTTGATAATCTTGGTGGTAACGGTAGCAGTGATACAGCTGGGATGTTCACTGTTGAGAGTGTTTCTAACTAAATTTTACGTGAATGGCTATGATCTTGAATGGGATTGTAGCCATTTGCTGAAAATATGTTATGCATAAACAAAAGAACGCAGTCTGATTGTATCATCACTTTCGAATGCATTTTGAATATTCATCAACCATTGATAAAAATAAAAGGATGAAAAAAGTCATCTTAATCCTGACAGTTATAGTAATTGCTTTATCCTGTAGTAGGGATGATATCGTTGAATCTACGCAGGATGATAACCCAACAGTTACTTTAAATATTCCTGCGGATTTTCCCAGTCTGAATAATGCATTTAATAGCAATAAGCCGACAAAGTATGGTGTTGAATTGGGTGAAAAACTATTTCATGAGAAAAGATTCAGTGGAAATAATACGATATCGTGTGCCAGTTGCCATAATCCCTCATTGGCTTTTTCCGATGGAAAAATGCAGGCAGTGGGTATAGATGATCGCGTAGGCTTTCGGAATACGCCACCTTTGCAGAATTTGGCTTTTATGAAATTTTATAATTGGGATGGCAATATACTCGAACTGGAAAAGCAACCTTTAGTGCCAATTATCACGCATGAGGAGATGAACTCATCTATTCTGGAGGTCATCGGTAAAATCAATGGCGAGTTTGATTATAAAATATTGTTCAAGAAGGCTTTTGGCGATGAGAATATTACACCTGAACGAATTTATAAAAGCATTGCGCAATATGAGTATACTTTAATTTCGGCCGACAGTAAATATGATCGGGTAAAACGAGGTGAAGGGGAGCAATTCACGATTGAGGAAGAACGCGGATATCAGCTGTTTAAGTTGAAGTGTGAAAGCTGCCATGCAACAGAATTATTTACCGATCAGAGTTTTAGAAATGTAGGGTTTCCTTTAAATAAACATCCAGACGAGGCCGGACGAGCACGTATCACAGGTATTGAAACGGACTATATGGCTTTTCGGGTGCCTTCTTTAAGAAATGCGGAATATACAGCACCTTATGGAAGCTTTGGACAGTTCCCAACGTTAAAATCTGTCCTGGATTATTTTGACAAAGGTGTTTTGGATGCAGCTAACCTTGATCCGATTCTTAAAGAAAATGGTAAAAGAATTCCGATGACAGAAGAAGAAAAGGAAGCTATCATAGCGTTTATTAAAACATTAAGTGATCCCAAATTTGTAGGCAAATAATGCTGATTTATGAATAGAAGAGATCAACCAATTGTTTCGCTTCTTTTACATCATGTACGCGGAGAATTTGTACGCCTCTTTCGAGAAGTAAGGTATTTAAAGCTGTAGTGCCATTTAAAGCTTCTTGGGCGGTGATTCCGATTTTTTTATAAATCATGGATTTACGGGATATTCCACCCAAAATTGGTAATTCGAAGTAGTGAAGTTCATTGACACGATAGAGCAACTCATAGTTCTGTTCGACTGTCTTTGCAAAACCAAATCCCGGATCAAGAATAATGTCTTTTACCCCCATACTTCTTAGCGTCGCAATGCGGTCGCCTAAAAAGGTGGCTACGTCAGTTACAATATCTGTATAATCTGTTTTTTCCTGCATATTTTCGGGAATACCGCGCATATGCATGAGAATATAAGGAACTTGATATTTTGCTACCGTGGCGAACATGTTATCATCGAGGGTACCTCCCGAAACATCATTTATGATGTGCACTCCCGCATCGATTGCAGCCGCAGCAACGTCTGCCCTAAAGGTATCTATTGATAAAATAGCGTCAGGAAATGCAGTTTTAATTGCTCGAATAGCGGGAAGAGCTCGATCCATTTCCTCCTGTGATGAAATTAATGGAGCGCCCGGACGTGAGGAATATGCGCCAATATCAAGAATTTGAGCACCTTCAAGCAATAGCTTCTTTGCTTTCTCTACCGCAAGTTCGACGGTTGTATTGTCACCACCGTCATAAAAAGAATCTGGAGTCACATTGAGTATCCCCATAATAATGGGCTTTTCGAAGGTCATTAAGGTACCATCGACCAGTATGGAGTGACAGGCTGAAGTGTGGAATCTTTTCATCAGAACAATGCTAGGTTTGGTGTGAGAACGCCTTATTTGACAACCAAAACACCGTCAGCAATAATGCTAATATCTTTTTTAGGTTGTGTAATCTGGTCTATTTCAGACTGTGATTTACCAAGATCCTTTGCCGCATGTTGTAACGATGCTACAGAAACTTCCTTTTTCTTTGCGATACCCTCGACAACAACCGTTTTGCCGACAATGTCTGCTGGCATGAAGAAACCATAGTCTTTAAAACGGACGGTAATAGGTTCTTCGCCTTCCCGTTGCAGGGTCATGAAACAGCCTTTTTTCTTACATACCTCAACGACCTTACCTGCCACCTTTCCGTTGAATGCGTTCTTTTGCGTGAGTTCTTTTTCAAGCTTTGCTACTGAAATCGCATTGGTCGCAGAGATTTCTTTGCCATATTTTACGCCTGGTTTGGCTGCGGGAATATCCTTTTGCTGCGCAAAAGATAAATTGGTAACAGCAAATGTTAATGCAAAAAATAAAACGATCTTTTTCATGCTATTTTCTAATAAATTCAAATTTACCACTTGGGTCCAGCTTCATGACAGTAGATGATTTTCCATCTGTTGTTACGTCTCTGTCATAGGCGACAATATAGTCTACGCCATCTTTGATGGCATCAGATATTTCGTCAAAATCTTTCGCCGTTGGTTCACCACTGATATTTGCTGAAGTTGAAATTATCGGTTTGCGAAACCGTTGTAAAAGTTGTTCACAAAAAGGGTGCTTGACAATTCGAATGCCAATTGAACCGTCCTCAGCAATCGCATTGGGCGCAAGATTTTTGGCATTCGAATAGACAATTGTCAAGGGTTTTTCGGTGTATTCAATAAGTTGATAAGCCACATCCGGGATTTCATTTACATAACTTGCCAATTGATTGTCGTTGTGTAAAAGGACGATCAGACTTTTGGATTTATCTCTTCCTTTCAGCTGGAAAACTTTCTCCACGGCATCAGGATTGGTGGCATCACAACCGATCCCCCAAATGGTGTCGGTAGGGTATAGAATTAATCCGCCGTTTTTTAAGGTCTCCAAGGCCTTATTCAAATCCTCACGATCTACGAATGCACTCATCTTATCTTTATACTAGTTTTAACTTTATACAGCTACATTATGATCACGTAGTGCATCATTTAATGAAGTCTTTTTGTCTGTAGACTCTTTACGTTGACCAATGATCAAAGCGCAAGGAACTTGATATTCCCCTGCCGCAAATTTTTTGGTGTAAGAACCCGGGATAACAACAGAGCGGGCAGGTACATAACCTTTATATTCTACTGGTTGAGGTCCCGTAACGTCGATAATTTTTGTTGACGCTGTCAATACCACATTAGCACCCAACACAGCTTCTTTCTCTACACGAATACCTTCTACTACAATCGCTCTTGAACCAATGAAAACATTGTCCTCAATAATCACTGGAGCTGCTTGTACAGGCTCTAATACGCCACCAATTCCGACGCCGCCACTTAAGTGTACATGTTTACCAATTTGTGCACAAGAGCCAACAGTTGCCCAAGTATCCACCATGGTGCCTTCGTCTACATAAGCACCGATGTTAACGTAAGAAGGCATCATAATCACTCCTTTAGCCAAATATGCACCTAAACGAGCAGAAGCCCCTGGTACAACACGTACTCCAGTGTGCTTGTAGTCTGTCTTTAATTTCATTTTATCATGAAACACAAAAGGACCTGCAGTCATTTCGCGCATATCATTGATTGGAAAATATAAAATAACAGCTTTCTTTATCCAGTCATTGACGTGCCATCTTGTACCGATCATTTCAGCGACGCGGATTTCACCGCTATCTAATTTCATGATAACAGTGCGGATGGCTTCTGTATATTCTTTATATTCCAATAATTGCCTATCTTCCCAAGCTTCCTCAATCAGTTTTTTAAGTGGCTCTACCATATTATTTATTTTCTTATTTGAATTAGTTTATTTTGATGTACAAACTTAGATAAAGTTGGACTTAAAAACAACTTTATCCATTGTTCCTTGCAATAGACTTTCCTGATAACAACACCCTATCAGATTATGGTCAACTCCTGACTCCAACCACAGTGTATGCACAGTGAGTCCACGTTGAGTCCACCTTTTTAAGGTGCATTCACACTACAGACATTGTTTTCACACCCCGCTTGCAGTCAGGACTTGGTATGGATTTGATGACAACTTGTCCGCAATTAGCTATTACACTCTTCCGGTGAACGGATGAAAGACGTTTTAATAATTGAACTCAGTTTAATCGGAATTTTCCATAATTGCTTTTGGTTATAATGGTTCTAAAAATATAATTATTTTTGTATTATGGCTGGAACATCAGAAAAATTGAGAATTGATAAATATTTGTGGTCAATTCGCTTATTTAAGACAAGAACTTTGGCAACAGAGGCCTGTAAGGCAGGTCGGGTGAAACTAAAAGGCCAAAATATAAAACCCTCCTATGAAGTTAAGATCGGAGATGTATACCATGTCCAAAAGGGAATTGAGAAAAAAGTGGTGAAGGTGACAGGTCTTTTGGAACGTCGTGTTGACGCCAAGACTGCTGTTCAATTCTACGAGGATCAAACACCTGTTGAAGAAACTGTAGGGTTTAAATCCGTATTTCATGCTCCTGTCCTAAAACGCGACCGCGGTACAGGGCGACCTACTAAAAAAGACCGTCGTGAGATAGATGATTTACAATCTTCAGAATGGTGGGAGAAGGAAGATGAATAACCTCAAGATATGCGCCATAATAATTGTGGGAAGCCTGTTGGCAATTTCCTGTAAATCGTATCAAAAACCTGTGGCCATGACGGAGGGTGAATTTGTTTTGGCGATCCATGGTGGAGCGGGGACGATCTTGAAAAAGAATATGACAGATTCGATGGAGCAGGCTTATAGGATCGTCTTGGAGCAAGCGCTTCGTATCGGCTATCAAAAGTTGCAAGAAGGTAAATCCAGTTTGGAAGCCGTCGAATCTGCTATCCATGTTATGGAAGACTCACCTTTGTTTAATGCAGGGAAAGGAGCGGTTTTTACACATGACGGACGCAACGAACTGGATGCTTCCATCATGGATGGTAAATCCTTAGCCGCAGGCGCCGTTGCAGGAGTGACGACGATCAAAAATCCAATCTCGGCAGCCAAGGCGGTGATGGAAAAATCTGAGCATGTTATGATGGTGGGTAAAGGTGCCGAAGAGTTTGCGAAGCAAGTGGGATTGACCATTGTAGACCCTTCTTATTTTTGGACGGAAGCGCGTTGGGAAGCTTTGCAGAAAGTGAGCAAGGATGACAGTACACGAACACAACTAGATCACGATCAAAAACAAAGCTCACGCTTAGGCATCATCAATAAAGATGCTAAATTCGGTACAGTAGGATGTGTTGCCTTGGATAAAGCAGGAAACTTGGCCGCGGGTACGTCTACAGGAGGGATGACAAACAAGAAGTTTGGGCGGGTCGGAGATTCACCAATTATTGGTGCTGGAACGTATGCGAACAATAATACCTGTGCTGTTTCCTGTACTGGATGGGGTGAATATTATATCCGCACCGTGGCGGCATATTCGGTGTCCGCTTTAATGGAATATAAAGGTGAACCTGTTGATCAGGCGAGCAGGCAAGTAATTGATCGGATTGGTGAAATGGGCGGTAATGGCGGCATGATCGCATTGGATAAAAATGGACATGTTGCTATGCCTTTTAATACCGCCGGCATGTATCGGGGTACGGTGACTAAAGACGGTAAAATAACAGTAGAAATTTATAAGTAGCCAATTCAGCTGTTTTCAGCTTCATAAAATATCCCAAGTGATCAATACAATACATGTTGAAGATCGCTTGGGATATTTTATGCTAATTATTTTTATTGAACAGCAGTTATGGCCTATTATGTCAAATTGCCGTTAGGTATTGTTCTATCTCATCAAATTGGATATCACCATGTGAAGCGTCATATAAACTGTTTTTTCCTTCAACAATCAGTATTTGAGGTGATTGATGTTCTACATTCCAACGTTGGGCAATCTCATTCGATAAAGGGCGGTAACGCAAAAGGTCTAAAAGATAAATCGCATAATCATGGTCTGAAGTAGCAGACATACGCTCAAGACTACGCTTAGCCATATTGCTAATACCACAAGTCGTGCTATGTTTAAAGATGGCTACAACTTTATCGGATTGATAAAGCTCCTGTAGCTGTTCTTCTGTATTTAATTCTATCCAATTAATCATATTATAGTTCTGTAAATTTTTTCTGTTCTACCTGTACAAAAGATGAAATAGAGGAGAATATACAACTCTTTTGGTCATTGCTTGTGGAATTGAAGAAACTGGGTAAACGTATCCCGTCGCCAATCTCTTTATATTTGCTCACTTCATAGGTGTTTTTTTCGCCCTTATCTGTGTATTCGTAACGCACAATCTCACCAGTATTTTGATCAATATAAAGCAAACCATCAATCTTTGAACCAAAGATAGGGCCTGACGAGCTGATATTTGCTATCGTTAATTTCTGTCCAGCACTGAAGCTTTCCTTCTGGTTTTTCAGCTGCACATTCTTCTGTCCGATCAAAGTAGGCAAAAGTAGTAGATTGAGATCCGAAAATAGCTGGTTTTTAATTGATTTCTTAAGCTCGGGCCCATCTGTAGATAGATTCCCTCCAATAAAGAGTTTATCTGACCCAGGGTTTTTAAAATTAAACAGGTAGGTCACCTGATCCGTTCCCTTATAGCCATCAAATCGACATGCTCCAGTCGTTCTATTGAACAGGAACTTTCGTTCGTCGTTTGACAACTGATCTGAGATGGTATTTCCCTTTGCTGAGAAAGCCAAAAACTGCAAAGAATCCCATTTTTCCTGGCCACCGATACTTTGCCAAATCTGCTTGTTTAGACTATCGTCTTGTGCCACTAGATCCAACTGACAGAATAACGTCAGTATAACGACCAAGAGTACATTCGATAATGTTTTCATAATCCTATTTTTTAAAGAAACAATCATCAAGTAATTCGTATCAAAATTGATCCCATGAAACTTCATTATTGCGTCATTGTCTATAAAACTACCGACTGTTGTATAATTGATTTACACGACAATCAAGACAATTCGATAACAATTTATTCTAGTGAAAAAATAAAAATCGATTAATAAGATAACTGAATATTTTATTAATCGATTTGTTCAAAATATAAGTACCTGAGTAATAAGCTATGCTCAGTAATACTTTTCATCATTGAATGGTAGGCAAAATTGATACCAAACTAGAATTTTTTGGCAATATGAGCCATTTGTATTGCTGTAATAGCAGCTTCTTCGCCTTTATTACCATGTTTCCCTCCGGCACGATCCAATGCTTGCTGAAGGTTGTCAGTTGTTAATACGCCAAAAACAGCCGGTTTATTATATTTGAGCCCTACATTGGCAATACCATTTGCAACTGCATCGCAGATAAAATCGAAGTGTCTGGTCTCACCCTGAATGACGCAACCTAAACAGATAACAGCGTCAAAACCCTGATTTCTGAATGCGAGGTCTGCTCCTGAAATTAATTCGAAACTTCCAGGAACCTCAATGACTTGGATGTTGTTTTCCTTCGCGCCATGCTCTTCCAAACCCTTTATTGCACCATTCAATAATGCACCTGTAATTTCTGCATTCCATTGTGCAACAACGATTGCAAATTTGAATGGACTTGCATCCGCAACCTGGATATGCGAAAAGTCGGATAAATTTTTAATGCTACTTGCCATAATAGTAACAAAGATAGTGATTTTAGATGGTCACAAAAAAAGAGGCTATCAAATAGCCTCTTTTTATTATACTTTTATAATTATTCTCTTATAAATGTGCTTGTACACGGCCTAATAAACCATCAATTGTAGAAGCTTCTTGGCTCTCTGGGAAATCTGTTTTAATCTTCTTGTAAGCAGTTTCTGCACTTTTATAGTCATTTTGTGCTTCATATACAAGCCCTAGTTTTTTCAAAAAGAGCGGAGTTGTATACGAGTTGCTTGATTTTTCAGAAGCTTGCTTGTAGTAATCAGCGGCTTTTTTGTAGTCTTTTAACTCTGAATAAGCATCTCCAGTGAGACCAATTACGAGCGGATCTAGAATTTGGCTTCCTGTTGGAGCATATTTTTCAAGAGCCTTCACAGCATCTTCGAATTTACCTTGACGTAAATATAAACCGCCTAAATATGCGTTTGCAATATTTGCCGATTTTGTATTGGAATATTCATCCGCAATTTGTTTAAATCCAAGAAAAGCACCGTCGCCCGTGATTGCTTTATTTTGTAAAGAATCAATTGTGGCCAGCTGTTCTGCTTTGTACATACGGTTCGAAGCTTCTTCTGCTCTTGGATCTAGATAAAGCTTTTGATATCCAAAATAAAGTAAGATCAATACAACGATACCACCTAAAATGAACACGACACTTTTTTGGTTATCTTGAAAAAAAGATCCTTTTGAAGGTTTGAAACCTTGATTTGTATTATTTGTGTTTTTAGACATTACTAATCAGTAAAATATGGATTGCAAAAATACACTTTTCGAGCAAATTTGCAAGTTTTTTGCAAATTTTAAAGTGAATTAACTTTAGTTTTCCGACTTATTCGATAACTCGATTTCCCGATCCAGTTGCTCGTAGATCGAATTTTTGCTTTTGAATTCAGGTACAATAATTTTCATTTGATAGACAACTTCGTTTTTGTTCTGTGTCGCTAAACGCTGTTGCAATTCTTCGATTTTTATACTTACAATATCATAATTATTTTCTCTGACTTTGGCGATCATGATCTTTTCGTGGTGCGTCGGCAACGTATTCTCCAAATCATTTAATAACTCCTCATATAGTTTTTCCCCGGGTCTTAATCCCGTGAATTTTATTTCAATATCTTCATTCGGTTTAAATCCTGAAAGGCGAATCATTTTTTTTGCTAACTCGACTATTTTTACAGATTTTCCCATATCAAATACAAAAATCTCTCCTCCTTGTCCCATCGTACCAGCTTCAAGAACCAATCGACAGGCTTCGGGAATGGTCATAAAATACCGCGTAATTTCTGGATGCGTAACTGTTACAGGGCCGCCTTTTTGAATCTGGTCTCTGAATCGAGGGATAACTGATCCATTGGAGCCTAAGACATTGCCAAAGCGGGTTGTGATAAATTTGGTGTGCACAGTTGCCCCTAACGAGTTTTCCAAATGATTGTTTAACGATTGTACATAGATTTCTGCGATACGCTTTGTCGCTCCCATGATATTCGTGGGATTGACAGCTTTATCGGTAGAGACAAAAACAAATTTTTCCACTTGATATGCTACGGCTAAATCAGCTAGATTCTTAGTACCCATGACATTGGTCTGTACCGCTTCCAAAGGGTGGTTTTCCATCATTGGGACATGTTTGTATGCTGCAGCGTGATATACATAGTGTGGTTTGAAAGTCTCAAAAAGTAATTGCATCCTTTTTGTACTTCGGACGTCTGCGATATAAGTATGATATACCTGATTGGGAAATTCATCCTGAAGGTCAAGTTGGAGGTTATGTAACGGCGACTCGGCCTGATCGCAGAGGATGATCATCTGAGGTTCGTATCTCCCTAATTGGGTTGCGATTTCACTCCCTATGGATCCTGCCGCGCCAGTAACTAAGATTCTTTTGCCTTTCGTTTGGCTTAAGATGTGGTCGTCGTTAATTTTAATTGGTTCTCTTTCTAATAAATCTTCAATTTTTATTTTTTGGATCTGATTTGGGTTAAGATCACCATTCATGATCTTTTTAACAGGAGGTAGCGTTAATATGTTCACATTTTTTTCGAGCGCAACATCTGTAATTTCATTTTTACGGTCCGAAGGGATGTTGTGCGAAGCGATGATAACCTCCTCAACATTCAATGTATTGATCAGATGGCTGAACTTCTGTGAGGAATATATTTTGGTACCATCAATTACCTTGTTGATTTTTTGTTCATTATCGTCCAAGAATCCAACAATAGCATTTTTGGATCGTACATCATGGTCTAAGGTTCTTTTTACAGCAATCCCCAAATCACCGGCGCCATAGATCAGTGTCTTTTTTCTGGAGCCACTGACTTTTTTGGTGTATAGAAAGAAAATTTTGATAATCGTTCTATATACGGTTAAAATAAGAAAGGAGAAGAGTGCAAAGAAAATAATGAGTGCAGTTGGAATGTTTCGTTCTATCTCGTTTGCCTGAATGACTAATTTTATAACCAGGAGAACAAAAACACTAAATGTTATCGTTGATAATATCCGTATTGAATCGATAGCGCTTGTGTAACGAACTATACCAGTATACATCTTAAAGAGGTAGAATGATAAGGAACATATACCTATAAATAAAATGTAACGAATGGCAAAATCAATGTCAAGCAGAAAATCGAAGTTAAAATCATAGTAAATGACATTTGCGAGGAGATAAGCGATGGATACACTAAAGATGTCCAATAAAAAAATGATCCACCGTGGCACTATATTAACTTTGCTGAGCATGGTATTATATCTGATTAATTTAGACAAATGTAGATAAATTTGTTTCATTCCAAAGCTGTGCCAAACCAAATTTATCTTCGTTTGATAAGATTGATTTTTTATTGTAATTTTAGCTAACGATCAATTTTACAAGATGAATGAGTTAGGAAAGCTTGCGAGTCAGGCTATGATTTCTCCAAAAGAGATGCTGTTTGAGAAGAAAAAGAATGCAAAGAGTTTATTTATTGGCATTCCAAAAGAAATTTCGCTTCAGGAAAAGCGGATCTGCTTGACTCCATTAGCGGTTGCATTATTGGTAGAAAATGGGCACGAAGTAATTATTGAAACGGGCGCTGGTGCGGGGGCTAATTTTTTGGATCATCATTATAGTGAACAGGGGGCTCGTATCGTTTCTTCTCGGGAAGAGGTTTATCAGGCAGATCTGATCATTAAAGTTGGTAGCCCTATCCTAAGTGAAGTGAAGTTGATGAAAGAAAGGCAGCTTTTATTATCGTCACAGCAACCTTCACTCATGAACCTGGATGTACTAAAGGCGTTAATGCATAAAAAAATCACTGCAATTTCTTACGAATATTTAAGAGATGAGGGTGGTTGCCTAGCGGTGGTTCGTGCAATGAGCGAAATCGTAGGGGCAACGGCAACCTTAATTGCAGGGGAGTATCTGAGCAATGCATTTGGCGGGAAGGGACTGATGCTCGGTGGTGTGACCGGCGTAGCTTCCACAGAAGTCGTTATTATTGGCGCGGGCACCGTTGGTGAACAAGCTGCCCGAACGGCTTTGGCGTTAGGAGCAGAGGTAAAGGTGTTTGATAATTCGATTTATAAACTTAGACGCCTGCAAAACAATCTTGGCAGCCGTGTTTTCACTTCCGTTATACAACCTATTATTTTAAACAAGGCAGTTATCAGCTCTGATGTAGTTATTGGCGCCCTACGAGCTCGTAATGGACGCTCTGCCTGTATAATTTCGGAAGAAACAGTTTCTAAAATGAAACCTAATTCTGTAGTGATCGACGTGAGTATCGATCAGGGGGGGAATTTTGAAAGCTCAGAAGTAACCTCACATGATAAACCTATCTTTCGGAAATTTGACGTTATTCACTATTGTGTCCCCAATATAGCGTCTCGGGTAGCACGAACAGCCACTTATGCAATGAGTAATATTTTTACATCAATTTTGCTTGATTTTGCCGAACTTGGGGGGCTGAAAAATGCAATCTGGAAGAATCCCGGTATTCGGAGTTCAATTTATTTGTACCAAGGAAACCTTACAAATGTTGACATGGCCTCAAGATTTAATATGACGGCGAAAGATTTAGATCTTTTAGTTGTGTCTTCCTTATAAACCATGGATATCCAGCTCATATTTGATTCGTTTTTTCGAGTAAATGTAATCTGGAGTTCTCTTTTAAAATATTATTTTAATGAAAAGAATTTTTATGATTTTATGTTCGTTGATTTCTCTCGTTAAGGCGCAGGAAACAATAAATCTTTATGCAGATTCCATTCCAAACGCGACTGATAAGGAGCAAGTGAATTTAGAAAAAAATGTACCAAAGTTATTTGCTTATACGGCAGATAAAAGTATTGATAAAAATATCGCCGTATTGGTTATTCCGGGGGGTGGGTATTCTCATATAGCAATGGATCATGAGGGACATGCTGTAGCAAAAGAGTTGATAAAAAATGGTTATTCAGCATTTGTTTTACAATATCGATTGCCATCACCGAATATTATGCGTGACAAATCAATTGGACCTCTTCAAGATGCCCAGCGGGCAATGCAATTGATCCGAACCTTGCATCCCGGACTTCGAAAAGTTGGGGTAATTGGATTTTCCGCTGGCGGGCACCTGGCTTCCACTTTAATTACGAAGTTTAAGAAAGATTATATAGCGAATCCTTCCCATGTATCGCTAAGACCTGATTTTGCAGGATTGATTTATCCAGTAATCTCTATGGAAAATGATATAACACATAAAGGTTCGCGTATAAATCTCATTGGAGAAAACCCTTCGGAAGACCAAATCAAACTGTTCTCTTCCAATTTGCAGGTATCTTCTGAGGTTTGTCCGGTTTTCTTCGTACATGCCAAAGACGATATGGCTGTGCCGATAGAAAATAGCTATAGAATGATGGCAGCTTTGGACAAGTCAAAAGTGCCCAACAAGCTTTATACCTTTGAGCAAGGGGGGCACGGCTTTGGGTTAATTAACAAAACCTCGGATAAGTTATGGTTTGACGCATTTTTATCTTGGCTAGACACACAAGACTAGGGCATACAATTAATGGTCAAAAGCGATCCAGTGCGATATGGTTAGATCGACAGCCTGTAGTTTTTGTGGAATTATTTGCGACGTTATAATTGCATGTAAGTTGATCTCATTATTACTCACGACGATTTCATAATAAAAACCTCTGAATCGCACATCTTTTACAAAAAAAGTAGACTGCTCAGAAGGGCTTATTGAAATCCATTCTTGATGTATCGCGATTGGTTTTTCGCTTGTTATGCCTAAATTTTGAGCTTGCTCAACCTGTAATATGTTGCTTTTTGCCAGTAATTGCGCGGTATAAGGGTGCGACGGATTACTATAAAGTACGTGCGGGTTGTTTTGATCTAGGATTTTGCCCGATTTCATCACGATGAGATTATCTGCCAGGGCAAGGACCTCGGTAGGGTCGTGTGAAACTAAAATGATGGTTAGTCCAGTTTCTTTTACAATGTCTTTTATATCCTGCTGTAGTGTGTCGCGAAAAGAAGCATCGACCTGATTGAAGGGTTCATCCATTAGTAAAACTTCAGGTTCGTTTATCAGGGCGCGACAGATCGCAACACGCTGTTTCTCTCCGCCACTGATGTCTGCCACTCTTTTTTTAGCGAGATGATCTATGCGTAGACGTTGCAGTATTTCCGCCGTTTTGTCTTGTTTGCGTTTAATGTCGGTATTTGGTAACTGCGACGCAACATTATCCCATACATTGGCATAAGTATTTAAATCATCGAAGCCCTGTGAGACTAGTTTCATTGCGTCGTGTCCGGGAATTAACTTGTCTTTACGCGTAGGAACCTGCCACCCTTTATAGCGGACAACACCGCCAGTTGGTTCCAATAAACCGTATATTAGCCGTAGTAAGGTGCTTTTTCCACTGCCAGATTCACCGATAATTGCTGTAATCTTCCCTTCTTCGATATCAAAAGAGCTATTTTCGACGGCGAATTGGATGTTGTTCTCATGAAAGGAAAAGCTAAGATGTTCTGCATGTATGGCCGCTAATCCGGGCACATGAATATCAGAAGGAATATATTGACAAGATGATGAATGAGCCATAGTAAGGGGTCAAAAAAGGTAGGTTAACGAATGGAAATTTTACGTGTTGTTGCATCTATGGTGTTAATATGTATCTCTTTTGCTTCTTCAGGAAGTAAATTGGGGATTTTCTCTGGCCACTCAATAAAGCAGTAAGCACCTGAATAAAAATATTCCTCATAACCAAAATCGAATGCCTCCTGTTCGTCTTTAATACGGTAAAAGTCAAAGTGGTATATAGGGCCGACGGGAGATTCGTATTCATTAACAATGGAGAATGTAGGACTAGAAGTACTATCTTGTACGTTTAACTGTTGGCATAAGTATTTTACAAAAGTAGTCTTTCCAGCCCCCATTGAACCATATAGCAAAAAAATGCGGTCCTTTGGAAAACTATTTAAAACTGTCTGAGCCGCTTGAGATAGATCTGCTATCGTATTTACAATAATTTCCATGTTACAAAATTACTATTTCGGCAAGTATGTCGCAAAGGGGATAATCATTTCTTCTAAAGATATTCCCCCATGCTGGAACGTTCCATTAAAGTAATTGACAAATTGATTGTAGTTGTTGGGGTAAACAAAATACGAATCTTCTTTGGCAAAAACGTATGTTGAACTAACATGAAGTTTAGGCAACTGTGCCTCGTGGGGATTTTTGATGACAAAGACATCTTTGTCAATATAGTTTAGATTTTTTCCTTGTTTATATCTCAAATTTGTATTTGTATTTCGATCACCAACAATTTTACTTGGCTTTTTTACACGGATCGTGCCATGGTCGGTTGTAATAATCACACGAACTTTCTTCTGTGATAGCCATTTTATAGTTTCTAATAAAGGGGAGTGTTCAAACCATGACAAAGTAAGGGAGCGATATGCTGCTTCGTCGTTTGCTAATTCGCGAATCATAGAACTGTCTGTACGTGCGTGAGAAAGCATATCAACAAAGTTATACACTAATACATTGAGCTGATTGTGCATCAAATTACCGAGATTGTCTACTACGTCTTTTCCCTGTTCCAATGTCAATACTTTCGTGTAAGAGTGCTTTATGGGTTTGCGATAAAGGCGCTTAATCTGATCCTCCAAAAATTTATCCTCATAGAGATTCTTGCCGCCTTCGTCTTCATCGTTTTGCCATAATTTCGGGAAGCGTTTTTCCATTTCCAGTGGAGTTAATCCACTAAAGATGGCATTTCTAGCATATTGTGTTGCTGTTGGTAAAATACTGTAATAGTTTATCTCCTCCTCAAGTCTAAAATAATCGGTGATTACCTCATTGATTATTTTCCATTGATCGAAACGCAAATTGTCTATTAGAAAGAAAAATGTGGGTACATTATCTTCTAAGGTCGGAAATACCTTCTTCTTAAATAGTTGATGTGATAGAACGGGTGCGTTTTCGGGACGATTAATCCACTGTATATAATTGTTTTCAATAAATTTAGAGAATTGCATGTTTGCTTCGGATTTTTGCATGGTCAGAATCTCATGCATATTATTATCTTCAAGCTTTTCGAGAGATAATTCCCAGTAAACAAGTTTTTTGTAAACTTCTGACCATTGGTTGAAATCCAGATTATCATTCAGGATCATCCCCAAATTGCGGAAGTCTTGCTGATAAGCCATGGATGTTTTCTCATTGACAAGACGTTTGTTCTCCGTTAATTTTTTTATTGTCATCAAGATCTGCTTGGGGTTGACCGGCTTGATTAGATAATCATCTATTTTGGAGCCAATGGCATCTTCCATGACATGTTCTTCTTCGTTTTTTGTGACCAGAACAACGGGAACAGTAGGGTTGATCGATTTGAGTATGGCAAGTGTTTCGAGTCCGGTTAACCCAGGCATATTTTCGTCTAAGAAAACGAGGTGGAAAAAACCATTTTTAAAGGCTTCAACGGCATCATTTCCATTGTTGACTGTGTCAACTTTGTAACCTTTGCTTTCTAAAAATAAAATGTGTGGTTTTAGAAAGTCAATTTCATCGTCAGCCCAAAGAATATGTGTTTTTTGCATCTTGTTATTATATGTCTATTAGTAGTAGAGGGGAGGATCTGATTTTCGATCTCATGCTAACATAAGCAAATATCGTGCTTCAGATTTTATTTTTAACATTTATTAACGATGAACTAACTATCTTTGTTTTAAGTTTATACTAGTGTTAACCAGGAGCTCATGATTAAAGGGCTCGGTTTCATATTTATAGTGTTGATGATCGTATTAATTTGTCTCCACATTGAACAAAAATAAAATTATTAATGATCCGGTATATGGATTTGTCGCTATTCCTACAGGATTGGTCTTCGATCTAGTGCAACATCCTTATTTCCAAAGGCTCCGCTATATTAAGCAGGTGAGCATGACACATCTCGTCTATCCCGGAGCTTTGCATACTCGTTTTCAGCACGCCATAGGAGCGATGCATTTGATGTCGATGGCATTGGAAACTTTGAGGAGTAAAGGTGTTATAATTTCAGGGGATGAAGAGGAGGCTGTTCTGTCGGCAATATTGCTGCATGATATAGGTCACGGCCCTTTTTCACATTCTTTGGAGCATAGTTTGATCGAAGGCGTCTCTCATGAGCTATTGTCTTCCCTTTTAATGGATCGAATCAACAATGATCTGGGTGGAAGACTAAGTCTTGCAATTACAATCTTTAATAATAAATACGAACGTAAATTTCTGCATCAATTGGTGTCGAGCCAATTGGATGTTGATCGAATGGATTACCTCAACAGAGATAGTTTTTTTACAGGCGTATCGGAAGGCGTCATCTCTTTTGACCGTATCATAAAAATGCTCAATGTGGTGGAGGATGAAATAGTGGTAGAGTATAAAGCGCTTTATTCTGTAGAGAAATTTCTGATTGCGCGGAGACTAATGTATTGGCAAGTGTACTTACATAAGACCGTTATCGGTGCTGAACAGTTATTGATTAAAATTCTGCAGCGGGCAAAATATCTGACGGCTGCTGGCCATAAGCTCTTTTCTACTCCGGCGTTTCATTGGTTTTTAAGCCAGCAGGTTAACAAAACTAACTTTTTGGATGACCCGTTACATTTGGATTGGTTCACCCGTTTAGATGATACGGATATTATGTCTGCCATAAAAACATGGGAACGTCATGAGGATCCTATTTTAAGTACCATGTGCCAGCGCGTGATGAAACGTAATCTATATCGATCGGTCATGAGTAATAAGCCATTTGCTCCAGAGTATGTTGATTTAGTGAAGGCGAAAGTACAGACGGAGATGAATGTGGCTCAGGAGGACATCCATTATTATGTATTTACGCAGGAAATTCAAAACCGGGCCTATAATTCTTCCCAGGATCAAATTAAAATACTATTGAAATCGGGCGAGCTTGTTGACATTGCAGAAGCTTCTGACCTCGGGAATTTAGAAGCACTTTCGAAAAATGTAGCTAAATATGCTTTATGTTATCCAAAAGAGGTGGGATATGTTGCAATTACTTCCATCATGTAGTTATTTTTTAATAAAAAAACATAGATTTGTACCATGCAATTTACTGCTCAACAAATAGGGACATTATTAGAAGGACGGATTGAAGGAAATCCAGAAGTTACTGTAGGTAACCTTGCCAAAATTGAGGAAGGTAAAAAAGGCGATCTTTCTTTTTTGTCAAATCCAAAATATGAGCATTTTATTTATACTACCGACGCCTCGATCGTTATTGTTAATGAAGATTTCCACTTGACTCAAGCAACTAAAACGACATTGACGATCATACGGGTTAAGAATGCTTATGCTGCTTTCTCTACTATTCTGAATATGTATAATGAGTTTCGTCTTGACAAAAGCGGACGTGAAGAACCTCATTTTATTCATGCTGATGCTGAGATCGGTCAAGGAGGTTACATAGGTGCATTTGTATATATTGGTAGAGGGGCTTGTATTGGAGATAATGTAAAAATTTATCCGCAAGTTTATATTGGGGATAAAGTTACAATAGGAGATAATACAACACTTTATCCGGGGGTGAAGATTTATCACGATTGTAAGATTGGAAAAAATGTCGTAGTACATTCTGGCGTTGTGATTGGATCAGATGGATTTGGATTTGCACCGCAAGAAGATGGAACATATAAAAAAGTTCCTCAGATTGGTTATGTCCAAGTGGAAGATAATGTTGAGATTGGTGCCAATACTGTAATCGATAGAGCAACAATGGGCGCTACTATAGTGCGTGATGGTGTCAAGTTGGATAATTTGATCCAAATTGCCCATAATGTTGATATTGGAAAGAATACCGTAATCGCAGCGCAAACAGGTATTTCAGGTAGCTCGAAAATTGGAGAGCATGTGGTTTTGGGCGGTCAGGTTGGCGTTGTTGGGCATATCGTTGTTGCAAAGGGATCTCAAATCCAGGCTCAATCAGGAGTAAATAGATCGATCAAAGAAGAAGGTAAAAAGTGGGGTGGTACACCAGTGATGCCTTATCAACCGCAATTACGTTCTAATGTGATTTTTGCACGTCTTCCTGAATTAGAAAAGCGGATCCAAGAATTAGAAAAATTAGTAGAAAAAAAATTGAAATAATTATTTTTCATTGAAAATAAACTGTTCTTTAATTGTGATGAAATAATCATTCCTGAGTAAGCCGATGGCGAACATCGATATAGCTTAAAGGATAAAGGTTTTGTCAAAAGAAGTTTTGATTTAAAAATATGTTATTAGAAATGAATGTAAAACAGAGAACCATCAAAAACGAGGTTGAAATTTCGGGGGTAGGTCTTCATACAGGAAAAATTGTATCGATGACTATTAAACCCGCTCCGGAAAATCACTGGTTTAAGTTCAGACGTGTAGATTTAGAGGGGCAGCCAGAAATTTTGGTTGATGCGGATAATGTCACAGATACCTCCCGTGGGACGACAATAACGCAGAATGGGGCAAGCGTGAGTACAATTGAACATTTGATGGCATCGTTAATTGGTTTACAAATTGATAATGTGCTGATTGATATTGACGGCCCTGAAATACCAATATTGGATGGAAGCTCTGCTATTTTTGTGAAGTTGCTTGAAGAGGCAGGCTTTGAAGAACAGGATGCTGATCGGGATTATTACGAGATCTCTAATAATATCCATTACGCAGAGCCTGATCGTAAAGTAGAAATATTGGGCATGCCGATGGATGGCTATCGTATGACCTGTATGATCGATTTTAACTCGCCGGTACTCGGAAGTCAACATGCAGCAATAACATCGATTGAGGATTTTAAATCAGAAATAGCCTCTTCGCGTACCTTTTGCTTCCTGCATGAACTGGAAATGCTGGTTGACCATGGGCTTATTAAAGGTGGCGATCTGAGTAATGCCATTGTTATTGTTGATAAGGAGACTTCTCCTGAAGAACTACAAAAATTAGCGCATCTTTTTCATAAAGAAACCGTTGCAGTTGCGAAGGAAGGAATATTGAACAATAATCAATTGCGTTATCAAAATGAACCTGCCCGACATAAATTGTTGGATATGGTTGGAGATTTAGCGTTAGTTGGAAGACCTTTAAAAGGTCATATTATGGCTGCTCGTCCAGGTCATGCTGCAAATGTTGCCTTTGCAAAGAAGATAAAGGAGCAGATCAAGAAAGATAAAACACGTAAAAAAATTAAAGTTTACGATCCTAATATGCCTGCATTATATGATACGGTAGAAATCATGAAAATCTTACCGCATCGTCAACCCATGCTTATGGTGGATAAGATTCTTGAATTGACGGAAACACATGTTGTTGGTTTGAAGAATGTTACCATGAACGAAGATCTATTTATGGGACATTTTCCTGGAGCACCTTTATTTCCAGGGGTCTTGCAGGTAGAGGCTATGGCACAAACAGGGGGGATTTTGGTTCTGAAGACAGTTCCCGATCCTGAGAATTGGCTGACTTTATTCCTTAAAATAGAAAATGCACGTTTTAAAGCGCAGGTAACTCCCGGAGATTCTGTTATTTTTAGATGTGATTTGATGGAGCCAATTCGAAGAGGCATCGCGAAAATGAAAGGTGTAGCAATGGTAGGAGAGAAGATTGTGTGTGAAGCAGAGCTTATGGCACAGATCGTAAGAGTAAATAATAACTAAAGTAGTATAGATGATACAGCCATTAGCTTATATTCATCCCGAAGCAAAAATTGCTAAAAATGTGGTCATCGAGCCATTTGTAACCATTTATAAAGACGTCGTCATTGGTGAGGGCACTTGGATAGGCTCAAATGTGACGATCATGGATGGAGCACGAATAGGAAAAAACTGTAAAATATATCCTGGTGCGGTAATCTCTGGGGAGCCTCAAGATTTAAAATTTGATGGTGAGATTACGACAGCTGAAATTGGAGATAATACAACGATTCGTGAGTGTGTAACGATCAATAGAGGCACCAAGGATAGATACAAAACGGTCATTGGGAAAAATTGCTTGATTCAAGCATATAGTCATGTTGCGCATGATTGTGAAGTTGGAGATAATTGTGTTTTTTCAAATAATAGTACGCTTGCTGGACATATTACTGTAGGTGATTATGTTGTGTTAGCTGGAATGGTAGCCGTTCACCAATTTGTAAAAATTGGTTCTCATGCCTTTGTTACTGGTGGTTCATTGGTGCGAAAGGATATTCCTCCTTTTGTTAAAGCTGCGCGTGAACCTATTTCTTATGCGGGAATTAATTCTGTTGGATTGAGGAGAAGAGGCTTTTCAGAAGAGCAGATTGCCGAAATTCAGAATCTTTATCGAATCCTTTTTGTCCAAAATCGAAATCTGGCTAAAGCGATAGAAATTATAGAGGCTGAATATCAGGCTACAGAAATTCGTGATGAGATTTTGGATTTTATTCGCAATTCAGGCAGAGGTATTATGAAAGGATTCAATAATAGAGCGATGTAATCGCGTTATCGATTCTTGTGAATTTGAAAATTACATTAAAAGATATTGGTAGGAGGTATAACAATGAATGGATTTTTAGGCATATAAACTATACCTTCGAGTCCGGCAAGAGTTATGCCGTCCTTGGCCATAATGGTTCAGGAAAATCTACTTTTCTAAAAGTGCTTTCAAGTAGTTTGACACCCTCATCGGGTGAATTGATCTACACGGATGGAGACCAAGTCCTAGGTGTGGACACTATATATCAGCAGTTGTCTCTCGCAGCTCCTTATGTTGAACTAATCGAGGAGTTTACTTTAAATGAGCTTATTGATTTTCATTTTAAATTTAAAAATTATCTTCCTTCTTTTGATAAAGAAACAGTTGTCAGCTTATTGGGATTGGAGCATGCGCTTGACAGGGAGATACGATTTTTTTCATCAGGTATGCGTCAACGGGTAAAGCTAGCCCTAGCTTGTTGTTCTGTATCTAGCTTGGTATTGTTGGATGAGCCAACAAGTAATTTGGATAGTGCCGGTGAAGAATGGTACCTAAATTTGATCGATCGAACAAAATTAGAATCCCGAATACTTGTCGTCTGTTCAAACCAAAAGAAAGAATATGAATTCTGTGATGAGATGATATCCATTCTGGATTTTAAATCCTAAATCTTCTATTTTTCATAGCATTTCATGCACAGCCCTTAACGATAACATCCTAGTATCACGTTTTCTTTGAAGCCAAACCGGTACGAATTGTCGTCTTTATAACTGCGTCGATATTTTTTGGTAAGTGTTGTGAGGATGTTATTTGTATTCACCTTTTTGAAAATATAGAGGTGGCTCCTGTTACCATTGAAAACAGTTATTTCAATAAAAAAGTAGCGAATGAAATTTTAATAACACAATTAGTTTTTGTACTTTTGACGACTCAATAATGAGATAACCGTTTAAAGTTCAATTCAAAGAATGGCTAAGGCATCAGAGGTAAAATCAGGAAATATCTTAAGATTTAACGGAGAATTAGTATCCGTAGAAGAATATATACACCGTACACCAGGCAATTTACGTGCGTTTTATCAAGCGAGAATGCGTAATGTTAAAACGGGTAAGTTAGTTGAATACCGTTTTAGAGTTGACGAATCTGTAGAAATTGCACGTGTAGAAACTAGCGATTATCAGTATTTGTACGAGGATGGAGATTTCTTCGTGGTAATGGATAACAATACATACGAGCAATTCAATATTCCTAAATTTTTATTTGGTGATTCAGCTCGTTTCTTGAAAGAGGGCATGACTGTAATTATTGCTTTTGAAAGTGATGAGCCTATCATGGCAGAAGCTCCAAAAAGTGTTGAGTTAGAAATTACATATACTGAACCGGCTGTAAAAGGAGATACGTCTACAAATGCACTGAAAAAAGCAACTGTAGAGACTGGTGTTGAAATTATGGTACCGTTGTTCATTAATCAAGGTGAGAAAGTAAGAGTTGATACGCAAACAGGTAATTATATCGAGCGCGTAAAATAATAGTAAGATTTTAGGTTTAGGTTGATTATTCGGTCTTGTTAGCGCTCGCTACAAGGCCGTTTTTTTTATCTTAATAAAATTTGATAAATTTAATTTGGGGACATTTTCGATATCTATCAAGGCTTCGACTCTACCTCATGGTTTGTGTCAATGCTATTGATGAATATATTGTTCTTTGATTATCGTTGGATGGACCAACTTATAATGAGGTCTCTTTAATTTTTGTCAATGGGAATGGAATGTTAAAAATATTTTTTACAGATGAAATCGAAGGAAGAATTAAGACTTGAGTATAAAGTTAAAAGATGTCAATTGTCTTTGGCGATAGAAACAACCCTTAATGAAATGCTGCTTACCCAGTTTATGAAAATTGACCTCTCTAAAGTTGGTTTTTTACATATTTTTATTCCTATTGAAAAATATCATGAGCCCAATACTTATGATATCATAAATTATATTCAAAAGTTTTTTCCTCAGGTAAAGATCGTCGTTTCCCGGTCCAATTTTGACGATTATTCGATGCAGCATTATGTATTAGATGAACATACCATATTCGAAAAGAATTCATGGGGAATTTCAGAGCCAATTTCTGGTGTCGAAGTAGACCCTTCGGCTATTGATATGATTGTTGTTCCTTTATTGGTCTTTGATCTTTTCGGCTATAGAGTAGGTTATGGAAAGGGGTTTTATGATCGTTTCTTCTCACGTTGTAAAGCTGACGTTCAACGTGTCGGACTGTCTTTTTTTGATCCGATTGACCTTATCTCGGATAAAAATGAACATGATGTTAAGTTGACGGAGGCTGTTACCCCAAATCATATTTATCATTTTGATAAGGAATAATATGGATTCAAAAGAATAATCTTTCCGCTCTTTTGGCTGACTGCCATGCTTTCAAATAAGCGACTTCTTTATTCGAACGGTTAACATTAGTAGATTATTATTTGTGTACTATTGTTGTGTTAAGTAGGGTATATAACGTGTAGTTATGCCTCATTTTTAGGATAACTCTATTGTTAGTTGATTTTGTCCCATGGTGGTTTAATAGAAATTATTTTTTATTTTTAATGCGAAATTCAATGCCTGCGCCGATATGTCCAGATTTTTTCTAATTCTTTTTTTGCTAACCATTATGCCCTGTCATAGTGCTATCGGAATGGATCTCATGGATTCCAATTCCTCGATAGAAGAAAAGAATTTTTACGAAACAATTATAAAAGAATCCGAGCAACATCAGTCCTCTAGTCTGACATTGAGCAAATATCTTGCTCCATATTTTAGTCAGGCGGTACGAAAAAATGATAAAGCACTTCTGGCAATCTATTATTGTTTGTTGGCAGATCAGTCTTTTAATGACGAAGGTACAAGAAATAGTTTTAGCGATAAATACTATCTGAAAGCATTGGATCTGGAAGAGGGGTACAGCTATCAAAATGTAAAAACCTGGGTCAAGGTTATGTATGGATTTTATCTGTATCGATGTTTAAAAGCATCTGAGGCTTTGCCATTTATCCTGGAAGGAGAAAAAGGCCTCGATGATATTCCAAAAGAACTTGTCTTAGACCTAACGCAGACCTATAAAAAGCTAGGGTATTTTTTTGGAACTTTAGGAGATTATACTTCTGGGATCAAATATTTAGATTTAGGACAGCAACAGGAGCTGATCTCGCCTCGGTTGAAAGCAGAAATTTTGGATAATTTGGGGGTATTGACCCTTAAAAGTGGGGGAGATACTTTGCAGGCAATGAAAAATTTTGAGCTTGCTCAGACCTTGGCGCTTTCCGAAAACGATTCTTTACGCTATGCAAAGATTTTGGGTAATCAGGCGGCTGTATTTGAAGGGATGAAAGACTATCGCAAGGCCTTATCACTCCTAGATAAGGATCTTGAAATTTCTAGATCATTAGGTAATAAACGAAATACGATTTTCGCTTTAATGATGCGTATTCGGCTAAACATTGCCCGGCAAGAAATAACGGATGTTCGTCAGATGATTCGAGAGGCAGAATCACTTTTGCTAGGTTCAGATGATAAGAAAACAATATTAGAGCTTGAAGTCCATAAACTGAATTTGGCCATTCAGAACCAAGATGCTGTACGCGAATTAAATGCGCGTAGACGGATTGAACGTCTGCAGGACTCCCTGCGATTTTTGGATGGTGATCCAGTACTATCTCAATTGAAGTTTATGGCGGATAAACAGAAATATGCGGATAAATTATCCTTGGCACAGGCGGTGATTAAAAATAAGCAGGCCGAAAGAAGATTGTGGTTGATATTAAGTTTACTCGTCTTAGTTTTATTTTTCTTTATTTATAACGCCGTTCGGTACCGGGCGAGAAAACGTATTCGTGATTATGAATATCAGCTGCTCAACCTGAAGTATACGAAGGCCGAATTGGATAGGGAATTGGTAAGTTCCAAAAGTCAAGTAGAAGAATATGTGGCTTATCTTAAGCGGAATAACGAACAGATCAATGTACTCTCTGCGATGCTCGAGGAAAGAGGGAATGTGGTTGAAAAAGATCGAGATGAGCTGAAGCTTTTATTACAGTCACATTTGATCACGGAGGAAAAATGGCAGGAATTTAAGCTTTTGATCGTGAAAGAATTTCCTAATTTGCTGCAAGAGATACAATCCAAGTTTTCCGATATTACTGAATCCAATTTGCGCGTAATCGTACTTATGAAATTGGGGCTTAATAATAAGGAAGTTGCCAATGTGTTGGGGGTAACTCCCGACGCCATCAAAAAATCAATGCAGCGCTTGAAAAAGAAGCTCGGGGACCAGGCCGGAGTACTTATGGAATATATTTCCGATAAGGAGCTGGTATAGTTTGATGCTAAGGACTGGGGGGCTATAAAATATAAAAAAGGGCTATTCAACTTTGCTTGAATAGCCTTTTTTGTTTTTAATCCAATGGATTTTCCTTCAGATTTTTTTCCCATGCCCAGGCAGAAGCCATCATTTCATCAATACCAAGTGCTGCTTTCCAATGCAACTGATTGGCCGATTTAGTGACGTCCCCGTAAACCTTGATGATATCTCCGTCACGACGTGGACCAAATTCGTAATTTAGTTTTTGTCCTGAAGCTTTCTCAAAAGCCTTGATCGCTTCAAGGACAGAATATCCATTTCCGGTTCCCACATTAAAGACATCATATTTTCCGTTCGGGTTGCCTTGCTCCAATAATCTGATTGCTGCAACGTGAGCTTTTGCTAAATCAACAACGTGGATATAGTCGCGGATACAAGATCCATCCGGTGTGTCGTAATCAGAGCCAAATACCGTTAATTTTTCTCTTTTTCCAATGGCTGTTTGTGTGATAAATGGAAGCAGGTTCTGAGGAACACCGTTTGGTAATTCACCGATCAGTGCCGACTCATGTGCACCTACAGGGTTGAAATAACGGAGCGCAATAATATTGTAGTTGTCATATGCAGCAGCAGTTTCCTGTAAAATTTCTTCAGCAATTTGTTTTGTATTTCCATAAGGAGAGGTTGCCTTTTTCACAGGAGCGCTCTCGTCTACAGGTAAGTAGTCTGGCTCACCATATACGGTACAGCTTGAAGAAAAGACAAAATTAATAGGCTTATTTTGATATGCCTCTAATAAGTTAATTAACGAGAAGAAATTGTTGTGGTAATACTTCAAAGGCTTCTGTACAGACTCGCCTACAGCTTTAGAAGCTGCAAAATGGATAATGCCTGAGATATCAGTATTGTTTTTTACAAATTCATTCACGCGGTCTGTGTCACAAAGGTCAAACTGGTGAAATTCAGGTCTAACGCCGATGATCTTCTCAATCTGATCCAAAATTTTGATGTTTGAATTAGACAGATCATCCACGATGACAGGTACATATCCTGCTTGATGTAGTTCGACCACTGTGTGCGAACCGATATAACCTGTTCCTCCTGTGACTAGTATTTTTTTGTTCATTATTGTTGATTATAGTAAGTAAAGTCTTTATGTGATAAGGTATCCAAAGGGATCTTTTTGTAAAATTCTATGGTTTTTTTCAATCCTGTTTTTCGGTCTACTTGAGGTTCCCAGGCTAATTTTGATTTGGCCAAGCCAATATCAGGTTTTCGTTGTTTGGGATCATCGATTGGCAATGTTTCGTAGATAATTTTACTCGAACTGCCGGTCAATTCGACAATTTCATGGGCCAATTGCAGTAAGCTAATTTCGTCTGGATTACCAATATTTATAGGTGTTGCACATGCCGAATGCAACAAGCGAAAAATGCCTTCGACCTGGTCGTCAATATAACAGAATGATCGTGTCTGTGAACCATCCCCAAAAATCGTGATGTCTTCGCCGCGTATCGCTTGTGCGATAAAGGTGGGGATAGCTCGACCGTCATTGAGACGCATTCTGGAACCAAAGGTGTTAAATATTCTGACAATACGGGTCTCCAGACCGTGTGCATTGTGATAGGCCATCGTTATTGCCTCTTGGAAGCGCTTCGCTTCATCGTATACACCGCGAGGTCCCACGGGATTTACATTGCCCCAGTAGTCCTCGGATTGTGGTGAAACCAGTGGATCGCCATAAACTTCAGAGGTGGAGGCTACCAAGATCCGTGCTTGTTTAGCACGCGCTAGGCCCAAGAGATTATGTGTGCCCAAAGATCCTACCTTCAATGTTTGTATCGGAATTTTAAGGTAATCAACGGGACTGGCTGGCGAAGCGAAATGCAGGATATAATCCAAGTGCCCGGGAACGTGGACAAATTTTGAGACATCGTGATGATAGAAGTCAAAATTTTCCAACTTAAATAAATGGGCTATATTCTGTAGATCTCCGGTAATTAGGTTGTCCATTCCAATGACATCGTAATCTTCGGCAATAAAGCGATCGCAAAGGTGAGAGCCGAGGAAGCCCGCTGCTCCTGTTATCAAAATCCGTTTGCGATGTTTATTTTCCACTCAATGGTTCCGTTTAATGAAATGGGTTTAATATCTTTGACTAAGATAAACATTATTTTAAAAACATGCGTTTGCTTTATTCAATTGGAATCTTTCTTTATGGACTCTTACTGCGTATTTTGGCTCCTTTTCATGCCAAAGCCAAGCTCATGGTAGCGGGACGAAAAGACTGGTATTCGAGGATGAAACAAACGGTTGATTCTTCCCAAAAACATATTTGGTTTCACTTTGCTTCATTGGGGGAATTTGAGCAAGGAAGACCTGTCCTGGAAGCGGTGAAAAATAATTATTTGGATCATAAAATAATTGTAACATTTTACTCTCCCTCTGGCTATGAAATCAGAAAAAACACTGCTTTGGCCGATTATGTTTTTTACCTCCCCTACGATACTGCTCAGCACGCACGGCTTTTTCTCGACTTGATCAATCCAAGTTTTGCTGTGTTTACGAAATATGAATATTGGTATTATTTTTTTGAAGGCCTGCATAGACGGGGCATTCCCTTGTTTTTGATCTCAGCAATATTTAGACCCGATCAGATTTTCTTTCAGGCCTATGGTACTTTTTTTCTGAAAATTTTAAGTTATGTGACTTACTTCTTTGTGCAAAATGAAGAAAGTGTACGTCTTTTGAAAGAATTTGGGATACGGAATGCCGGGTTAGCCGGAGATACACGTTTTGATCGTGTAGTAGACATTCCTAAAAGCAGAAAAATGATTCCCGAGATCAGCCAATTTATTGGTGAAAATCCGGCCTTGGTTGCAGGAAGTACCTGGCCCGAGGATGAGCAGGCGCTACAGGAATTGCTTCTGGATAATTCAGACTATAAGCTGATCTTGGCTCCGCATGAAATTAACGAATCACATTTAGCGAGCATTTTTAAGCTTTGGCCGAAGGCACTCCGCTTTTCGGGTATGGCTACCTACGATGCCGCAATAATAGCCGATTCAAAGATACTGGTTATTGATAACATTGGTATGCTTTCGTCTTTGTATGGGTATGGCCAACTGGCCTATATTGGTGGTGGTTTTGGCGTGGGGATACATAACACACTCGAAGCCGCAACTTATGGCATACCGGTTCTATTTGGACCAAATTTCAAGAAGTTTCAGGAGGCGAAAGATCTTGTGCAAAATGGATCAGGTTTCGCCATTGCCAGTGCTAAAGAATTAAAGAAAGTCTTTGCTGTTTTGCAAGATCAGACTGTCCGTCAAAAGGCCGGAAAACTGGCCCGTGAATATGTTCTGCAGAAAGCAGGTGCAACACCGATCATTATGAAATACCTCAAAAGCAATCCTGTAAAAATATAAGCGGTAGCTGTACTGCCGCCGCCTATATTCCACCGGTTCCGCGTGATTTATTTATTCTTGTTCTTCTTGATGCTTTATACTGGTCCCTAATAATAGGTATACCTTCTTACGCCGGTAATATGACGAGATAAGCGCATTACCTGATGTGAATATCCGTATTCATTGTCGTACCAGACATATAGAATGACATTCCTGCCATCTGCCGAGACTATCGTCGCTGGAGCATCCACGATCGCAGCGGCAGTGGAGCCTATGATATCTGAAGAAACGAGTTCATCATCTTTAGAAAATTTAATCTGTTCGACAAGGTCACCCTGTAGTGATGCCTCTTTTAAAAGTGCATTGATTTCTTCGACGGTAGTTTTAGATTTAATTTCGAGATTTAAAATTGCCAATGATCCATTTGGTACGGGAACGCGAATGGCATTGGAGGTAAGTTTGCCCTTCAGGGAAGGCAATACTTTTGAAACGGCAGCCCCCGCTCCAGTTTCTGTGATCACCATATTGAGCGCTGCGGCACGGCCCCGTCTGGACTTCTTGTGCATATTGTCGACAAGATTCTGGTCGTTAGTATAGGAATGTATGGTTTCTATATGCCCTTTTTCAATGCCTATTCTATTTTCAAGGACCGCCAAAATAGGAGAGATTGCGTTGGTCGTACAGGAAGCGGCGGAAAATATCGCATGCTGTTGCACGTCAATATCATTTTCGTTGACTGCGTATACGATATTTGGAACACCTTTTCCGGGTGCTGTTAATAAAACTTGGGCGGCACCTCTGGATTTCAGGTGGCGACTCAGTTCTTGCTCATCTCGAAAAGCACCCGTATTGTCGACGACTAAAGCATGCTGTATTCCATAATAGGTGTAATCGATGTCCTCTGGCTGTTTGGCAGAGATAAGGTGGACGGTGATGCCATTGATAATAAGTGCCTGATTTGGAATGTCGACCTGTACGTCGCCTTCGAATGCACCATGTATGGAATCTGTTTTTAATAGTGCCGCTCTTTTCAATATGGACTTGCTATCATTGGCGTCTCGCGTTACAATGGCACGAAGGCGAAGCTGCTGTCCAGCACCGGCTTTATGCATAAGCTCTCGGGCGAGTAAACGGCCGATACGGCCAAATCCATAAAGCACAACATCGCGTGGTTTTAATTCCGCTTGTTGATTGATATCTTTTAATTCATTTGTAATAAAACTAGGCAGATCGTTGTTGTCAATAGGCTGTTTCTTGACCTGTAAGGTAAGTTTTCCGATATCGATACGCGCAGGTGATAGCGTGAGTTTTTCCAATACCTGTGCTGTGTGAAGGATGTCAAAAATATGGAATGGCTCGTCGGTAAGGAGGACGCTTTCCTTGATCAGGTTGAGAATTGAACTCGATTTTACATCAATGAGTTGATTTCGAAAAAAGACAAGTTCAATAGCGTGGTTATACCACAGGTTACTGACAATTTGCATTAAGCTTACGGCAGCGTTTTGTTGCTCTCTGTAACTTTTGATCTCTAAATCAAAAGATGGCTTGTGTGACATCATAATTTTATAATAGATTATGTTGCAAACATAGTACAAACCGCCTAGAAAATAGATTTATATTTTTATTTTCGTAATTTTTTGAATGTAAACACTTGTAATATTATTATTTTAATAAAATATTGGTGATTTATTTGTTAATCCTCTATTATAAATAATTCAGACATGATATGATCAGCCATTAATTTACCGGGATCCGTCAAGCGTAATTTGTTTTCTTCCAAAACGAGATTTTTCTCTCCTAGAAATGGTTCAGCATCCTTTAGGACTCGGTTTTTGACAGATTGCCCGAATTTGCTTTCCAGCGCAATCAAATCCAGTCCCCACATGGTTCTCAGCGAAGTCATGATACTTTCGTTGATCTGGTCCAGCGTAGAAAGCTCCTCAATTTCTAGGGGAAGTTGGTTTGAATTGATTGAGGTCATATATTTCGCGTTGTTGGAAACATTCCAAGCTCTGGAAGTTCCATTGAACGAATGTGCTGAAGGGCCTATACCAAGATAATGTTTGCCTTTCCAATAATTTGTGTTATGACGTGCATAAAGGCCATTTTTTGCAAAATTGGAAATTTCATATTGTTCATATCCCGCGGCTTTCAATGTATGGATAAGAAGACTCATCTGATCCGCTGCCTGATCAGAATCTATAGCTGGACTTAAGCCTTTTTTAATGAAGTGATCCAATGCTGTCTTATTTTCTACGGTCATGGAATACGAAGAAATATGGGGAATTTCAAAGTCAATCAGCTGTTGCATATTGTGGCGCCATTTCTCATCAGTCAACAGTGGGTAGCCATAAATAAGATCACAGGTAATATTTTCAAAGCCCGCATCTTGCACCCGCATGATAGAAGCCAGTGCTTCCTGCTGATTATGTGCTCTGTTCATCCATTTAAGATCCTCTTCAAAGAATGACTGTATACCTATGCTGAATCGATTGATTGCTGTATTCCGCAGACTGTTTACTTTGGCTGCATTTAGATCGTCGGGGTTTGCTTCCAACGTAATTTCAGCCTGATTTACGATGTCAAAATGCATTGCTATCGTATCGATGATCCGTGCGATCTCTTCAGCTTCCAATAAGGATGGCGTGCCTCCACCAAAATAGATCGATTCGACCTTTTTGTCTTCCAAATAGGCTGCTCTGAGCTCGATTTCCCGTCGTATGGCATTGATCATCTCACTTTTGTATTGTAGTGACGTGCTAAAATGGAAGTCACAGTAATGACAAGCCTGTTTACAGAAAGGGATATGGACATAAATCATGGGGACAAATATACCAAGACCTGACCAACTTCGCTTCTTATTCGTATTATTTCTTCTTTCTCGACGATATATCCAGAAATATTCGTCGGACTCTTCCGCCCGCACACGAAGTGATTTAAAAAGAAAGTGCAATAGGATGGAAGAATTATCTAAAAGAAGATTGATAACAAGCTAGTTATTCTTTATCTTGTTGTCAATATTTGTTAGTAGAAAGCACCAATATAACACCTAATTTCAGATGAAGGAGGAGTAAATTCAAAAGTTTCCTTCTAAAAAATAAAAAAGCTATCGGTACGAGTCGCGTGTAAATTATTTCATGGGAGCCTAGCAAATAGATTAAAAAACGAATTATTTTCTTCTAATAAATGTAAAACGTATGAAAACCTCTCGTCGAGACTTTCTGAAAAATGTAGCCTGTGTTTCTGGCTTCTTCATATTTTCAAACCATGGATATGCTTTGAGGGACAGTCTTGAAGACTCCTTTATAGATAAGTTATTACCGGCGCCAAAAGGAGGAGGATTTGCGATGAAAGATTATTGGATTTGGGATCCATCGGTCATAAAAGGAGAAGATGGACGATATCATATGTTTGCTTCGCGTTGGAGCAAACAATATGGCTTTGGTAATTGGGTGACAAATTCCGAAGTCGTCAGGGCTATTTCAGATACCGCTGAAGGGCCATACGAATTTGTTGAAGTTGTACTGCCTGCTCGGGGGAAGCAATATTTTGATGGCTGTACGACACACAATCCTCGAATTGTAAAAAATGGTGACTATTATGTGCTTTATTACTTTGGTAATAACTATGACGAACCAAATCCCTCTTTTACAGAAAATGTATGGGAGTCGGGCTTAGGCCAGAAAGCCTGGATGCATAAACGTATTGGGATGGCCTATTCCAAGTCAATTGCAGGGCCATGGAAAAGAGTTGATCAACCGATTTTGAATCCCCGAAAAGGGGAATGGGATGCCTCCATTACATCAAATCCTTCGCCAGTTGTCTTACCGAACGGAAAGGTTTATTTAGTTTATAAATCTTCTCCGGTAAATTATAATCCACCACTTTTATTGGGAGCCGCACAAGCGGATTCTTTCCTCGGACCTTATCGCCGTTTATCGGACAAGCCTATTTTTTCATTTCATACAGACCAAAACCATGAAAACGATGTAGAAGATCCATTTGTCTGGTATAACGGTCAGCAGTTTGAACTTATTATGAAGGACCGTTACGGAAAGATCTGCGGTGAAGAGGGTGGCGGAATACATGCTTATTCGAAGGATGGCATAGATTGGCATCTTTCGAAGTCTGTAAAAGCTTATTCTAAAACAATTCAATGGGATGATGGCACGACGAGTCATCAGGCCAATTTTGAACGACCGTTTTTACTATTTGAAAATGGGAAGCCTACTCATTTGTTTGCTGCTACAGGAGATGGTTCAGAGCCCTATCAATTTGAACGTACATGGAATATGGTTATTCCGCTTAAGGGTATATAATCCATGGAATTAAAAAAACAGCTTCCAAACCGCGTCGTATATATTTGGTTTGGAAGCTGCCTTGATTTTCCCATCTGTTCGGATAATGGGAAATATATGTAGTTACTTACTAAAACTGTTGTTTGCCGATTCTACATCCGCTAATCGCAATGAAGGATCAATTGTTACCGTTTTTGGTGTTTTCGACACATGGATAGTATAGTCGGGTTTGGTCCAGAACCAATCCTCAAGCACGGTTCTTTTGACACCTTTGTAAATGTCAAAATGCTCTTCCGGTTTTTCTCCACGCATTTCACGCAAAGGGATATAAAATAATTCTTTGCTTCCGTCGGTGTATTCTACCAGAATATCCAGTGGCATGGCAAAATTGGACTTATTGGCCAATAGGATTTCTGTATCTGTTACTTTTTCAATGGCGTAATCGATTTGACGTGTCGTATTGATAAACAGGTTGAAATACCATTTCAAGTTGATACCGGAAACATCTTCAGCCACGCGTTTGAAATCATTTGGTGTCGGATGTTTAAACTTCCAGATATCATAGAATTTCAAGAAGGTTTTTTCTAAATTTTCCTGACCAATAATATAACCCAATTGTTCTGCAAGCACGGCACCTTTGTTGTATGCTTCGTTGCTGTAGCCATAGTTGGTGTTATAATAATCTGCCAGTAAACTCATTGGTTCCTCTTTACCTGAAAGGGCCAATTTGTAATATCCACGGTAGGCTGCAATTTGTGGGTTAGATGCTATGGCACCTCTTTTTTCAAAGATATGCTGCATAGCCAGCTCTTCGACATAGGATGTGAAGCCCTCATCAAACCATTCATCTACGGTTTCGTTGATCCCAAACAATTGTTGGTACCAAGAGTGTGCCGATTCATGGAATATTACACCGACAAGGCTTTTTAGATTGCGGCCACCTGTGATAAGCGTAGCTGTACCATATTCCATTCCGCCATCTCCACCTTGAATGATGGTATAAGTTGGCCATGGATATTTACCAAACTTCGCACTACAGAAGTCAAAGAATTCGGTAGAAAGTCCTATTGCTGTTTTCCAATTCGAGATCACTTCTTTGTCTGTTGGCAAGAACACGGTATACACTCTTATGCCATTTTTACTTGAGGCGGAATCCACGACAAATTTGGGGTCTGCAGCCCACACAAAATCGTGGATATTTTGGGCCTTATAGTGCCAGGTTGCTTTATTGTCGACGGCTTTTACTTTTGCTTTTGGTTGATAGCCTTTAACATCTGATGGATTTTGAAGAACACCTGAGGCACCAACGACATAATTTTTATTGAGGTGTATGGTAACGTCAAAGTTGCCAAAAGGGGCAATAAACTCACGGCCCGTATATTCATCCAAATGCCAGCCGAATTCATCGAATTGAGCCATCTTCGGATACCATTGTGCCATAGATAGTGCTACACCTTCGGCCGAATTTCGGCCAGTTCTTCTGATTTGTTCCGGAACTTGTGCGGTCCATTCCATATCAAAACGTGCTGTTTCCCCATCTTGGATTGCAACTGGTAAAGTTACCTCCAAAATAGTTCCATCAATTTTAAATGTTGTGTTGGCACCATTGACTGTTAAGCTTTTGATTTTTTGATAACCAGTTTGGTTGGCTTTCAGCTCTCCGATACGGCTTTGATATACCGGTTTTTCTTTTGTACCCAAGTTAGTGACCATTCGCTTGTCGGGATCACTGATGTTTTTTAAGCGGTAATCCATCATCGATCCTGGTTGAAACGCATTAAAATATAAATGGAAATATACCTTTTTTAGTGACTGCCCTGAATTATTGCTGTACTTCAAGGTCATTTTTCCATCGTACTGATATGCTTTTTCATCCACGTTGACATCCATGTTGTAGTCAACTTTCTGTTGCCAGAATCCTTTTCTTTGGGCCTTCGCTACTGCCCCCCAAATATTTAATACACATGCAAGTGTAAAAAAGGATATTATTTTGATTTTCATGCCCCAAACTTACAAAATTGTCTCAATAAATGGCACTTAAACGAATGTAACGAAGTTAATGTCATCAAATCTTGACGAAAATTGACTGGTCTTTGCAGAATTGGCTTGGTTTTGGTTAGGGGATTTATCTGTTAAGTTAAAAATCAATTTTACTGTTTTTATGGAAAATCTATATTATAAGCCCTCGGGAAAGGCTCCTGCTTTGGCATTAATTGGCTCTCTTGTGCTAGGTACAGTGGGTGCCGTTGTCCTGGCAATTGTTTACATCGCTCTGCAGTGGTTTATTCCTATTATTTATTTTAATGTATTTATTACATTGGGATTTGGTGCTGGAATATTCTATGTTCTTAATTTTTGTTTCAAACGATGGAAATTAAGAAATAAGGGCATTGCAATATTGATTACTTTGCTGATTGCAATTTAAGGTTTTTATGCCCAGTGGGCTCTTTTTGTGTCGCTGATGTACAATGCGGAGGGGACAATGGGTGGAGATACCTGGGTAAAATCGTCTTTTAATCTGGAGGGGTTCAAAGCATTTTTCTTACACCCTTCATTTATTTGGGAAGCGATGCAGGGTTTAAATGAAGTCGGCACTTTCACCTTGAAAAAGAGTCCGGTTTCGGGCGGTATGTTGTGGGCCGTGTGGGCCATTGAAATGGGTATTATTCTGATTACCCCAATTATTATGGCATTCCGGGGTATTACTATTTACCCTTTTTCTGAAAAAGACGAAACATGGATGAATAAACGGACATTACCCGGAAGGTTAAAATTCGTGGCGGATAAAGATGCTGTAGTAAGCTCCTTGGGTAATCATGATTTTGCCTATGTGTATGACCATCTTTCGGATGAAGAAGAGCATTTCTCTTTTGCCACTGCCGAAGTATATGAATCTGAAACGGACGACCATCAGTACCTGACCATCTATAATCACCAATTTACGGAAAAGAAAGGCAAGTTGGAAGAGAAGAAGGACGAGGTTATCGAATTTCTGCGGATCAATAGAAATAGTCTATAAACGCATACTGACGAGTTGAATTGCTCTTTATTGTATGCAATGGCAGCTCAAATTCTATAGTTTGGTTCTTTAAAAAAAGATCCCAGGATAAATATTCTGGGATCTTTTTATATAGGTTACTGTACCAATGTTCCACCCTTTAATTTCCATTCATTGATGGAAGGACTATAAATTTTGACGTCCTTAATACCATTTTTTGCCAATATGGATGCCGCTATGGTTGCTCGGTCTCCGGACTGACAATGCAGGTATAGCTGTTTATTTCGGTCAATTTGGTTAAGATTGTCTGCAATTGTACCAACAAAGATATGAGTCGCATGCGGTAAATGCCCCTCTTCAAACTCACTAGAATTGCGCACATCAAGTATTTGGATATCGGATTTGCCTAATACACTATTCATCTCCTCGAAACCGATGAGTTGCTGATGTTCCAATGGAATCCCCAAATGAGGAATCGTATCAGGCGTAACATATCCAGCAACATGATCCAATCCAATGCGCATAAGCTTGCGGGCAATGTCGTCCAATTGGCTTTCCTCTACAATGAGTATAAAAGGATCCGTGTAATTAAGTATCCAGCCAGCCCAGGTATTAAACGTTTTGTTGTTCTGAATATTGATGCTATTGGGGAGATATCCTTTGGCAAACTCAAACTTATGGCGTGTATCAATGATAGTTGTTCCTTTGTGGTATAAATCCAGAAAAGTTTCGTTCGTTAACTTGTTGTACTGAGGAACTGCTGTTTGCAAAGGCCGTGCTATTTTGTTGAGTTTTTTCATCATGGCAAAATAGCGTGGCGGTTCGGGCTGTCCTGATAATAGCTCTTCCACGAAGGCTGTTTCGTTGTTTTGGTATTGAAGCGCCCAGTTTCGTATTTTTTCATAACCAACTGTTGAACTCGGAACGGCGCCTAGCGCCTTTCCACAAGCGGATCCGGCCCCATGTGCGGGCCATACTTGAATATGATCAGGTAGAGCCAAGAAATGTTGCAACGATCGGTACATTTGGTGGGCTCCAATTTCCTTGGTTCCGATCATTCCGGCTGCATTTTCTAACAGATCTGGGCGTCCGATATCTCCAACAAATACAAAATCACCTGTAAATATCATGACTGGCTCCATGGTTGCAGGCGTATCAATCAATATAAAACTGATACTCTCGGGCGTATGTCCGGGGGTATGGATAACTTGGAAAATCAGATTTCCAACTTGAAATTGATCTCCATGTTTTAATCCAATATGTGGAAATTCATATTGCCAATCTTCTCCACCTTCATCTGATAGATAAGGTTGGGCGCCTGTCAATGCGGCTAATTCTAGCGTACCTGAAAGGTAGTCGGCATGTATATGCGTTTCCGCAATATGGGTTATGGTCAGATTATTCTTTTGTGCAATCTCAAGATAGCTGTCTACATCTCTTTTAGGGTCAATGACTATAGCTACACCCTTGGCTTGACAACCAATGATATAACTCGAATGTGCTAAAGATGACTCAAAAATGTGTTGAAAAAACATAACGTGTGATTTTAATAATTTACAAATTGAATGAATTCGAAAGCAAAGATTAGGATGCCGATACTAATTAAAAAGTACCCAAAAATACCTTTCAATTTTGCCGCATCTAATTTGTCTTTCCATTTGGAACCAATTTGGAGGCCTATTAAAGTGATTAACGTAAAGGTAACCAATATAAACCAATTCATATGTTCCAGGAACTGATAATTCGCGATCAAACCGAATGAGGCGTTTAACCCGATGATAAACAACGAGGTAGCAATGGCCTGCTTAAGTGGAATTCCTAAGAGTAATACGAGGGCCGGTACTATGATAAAGCCTCCTCCTGCACCGACCAGGCCAGTCATGATACCGACGAGCAATCCGACGAGGACAACATTGAAAATCTGACCAATTCCACCTCTGAATCGATCGTGCTGAACCTGTTTACGTCTTCGTACCATTGCTGTCGCAGAAATCAGAATCACAATCGAGAAAAGGAGCATGATGATATGGTTTCTGGAGATCGCTATCTCGCCAAGGTGGAATGACTCTGGTATGGCTACAAGGAGATAACGCTTGGTCAAATAGACCGAAATTAGCGATGGAAAGAGAAAAATGGCCGTAGTTTTCAGGTCAATTTCTCTTTTTTTCAACGGAGAAATTGATCCGACCAAGGCTAATATTCCAATAGAAAACAACGAATAGTCCAATGCATATTGAGGTTCTATATGAAAAATATAAACAAATATTGGCAATGTTAGAATACTTCCGCCGCTACCCATCAAACCCATTGACAGGCCGACCAGAACAGCTAATATAAAACCAGCTATAAATATCAATTCCATTTTCTCTTTCTAAAATTTTAACTAGTGGTACAGGCCTCAGATTGCGCGTATATGAGGTAATTTGGTCTAAAGTAGTTTGTTAAAACTAGTGCGGCAACTTATTGCGCAAGACTCCATAAAGCCAAGTACCCAACAGAGCAAAAAGCAAGACGATTCCTATAGTCCAATAACCGGCACCGATTAGGGCAAACATTGGTCCCGGACAAGCGCCTGTCAATGCCCAGCCTAAGCCAAAGATTGTTCCCCCGAGTAGGTATCGTGTAATACTTTTGTCTTTATCATGGAATGCTATTTGCATCCCGTTACTATCTTTGATTTGTTTTCTCTTGATGATTTGTACGATTATAATTGCTGTGGTCAGTGCGGTACCGATAATCCCATACATATGAAAGGAACGAAATTGAAACATTTCGTAGATTCTATACCATGATGCGGCTTCTGATTTGTATAAGATGATTCCAAACAATATACCGATGAAAATAAATTTTAGTGCTTTCATTTATGCGAAAATTAGCGGGAATAAAAAATGAACCATGATGATCCCACCTAGGAAGAAACCTATAACGGCGATCAAAGAAGGAAGCTGAAAATTGCTAAGTCCAGAAATCGCATGGCCGGATGAACATCCGCCGGCATAGCGGGTTCCAAACCCAATCAATAGACCGCCAATACTTAAAAGTAGAAACTGAAACAAAGATCCGTCGAAAATGAAAATGGATTCAGGAAGGTAGCCTTGTAGATGGTCGATAATACCCAGCTCTTTTAAGTCGGCAATACTTTTGGAATTAATCTGGCTTGCAGTGCCATCGCTCAGAAAATGATGTGCAATAAAACCGCCAATAGCTGTCCCGAGTACCACCAATAAATTCCATGACTGGGTCTTCCAATCGAATCTGAAAAAAGAGGAAGTTTTTCCGGCACCCAATACAGTACACATGGTGCGCAGATTATTGGACATGCCAAAATCCTTTCCCTGTTTGAGCAGCAGGTACATGACCAGTGCAATTAAAGGTCCTGAAATATACCAGGGCCATGGTTGTTTGATGTATTCCAATAGCATAACATTGTTCTTAAGTGATGTTACAAAGGTACATACTGCCTTTGCAAAAGCCTGTAACAAATGTTACCGAAGGAAGAAAGAATTTATAAGTCGTAATATTCGATGTCAGCGTCCTTTAGGGCTTCCGTTAGCAGGGGAAGATCATCTTCCTTTTGAAATAATTTGTTGCGCCAGGTACGGAAGGCTGGCCCTTTGTTTTGGTTGATAATGATCAGGTTGCCGCCGGAACGTTTGAGATTCCTGATATGAGAAATATTATGCAAAGGGAAAACGATTGTTTTTTTAGCGTTGCTTATCTGAAGTGTATCCTCATCCAAGACCCAAGTCGATGACAAAGTCGAAGACTTTATGGCCAGATACAGTGCTAAAGGAATCATTAAAAGAGCAATAATAATCTTGAGAATTTCCTGTATGGGAACTTTAGACATTCCCATTCCGATCAAAAAGATTGAAATCAGCAAGATTAACATGTATTTTCCACGATGCAATGTCGACAAGTGGAATGTCTGTGGATTACTCTTCATAATTCTTGATAAACTTCCCTTTTGCGTCAATATAGTAAAAATTCTCTAGATCCTCCGTTACAAGCGCTAGCCCGTTTTCAAAAGCTTGGGCATTTTGTAATTTAAATGGAACAACGACTTTTCCTGTGTAATCAATGTACCCATATTTATTGTCATTAAATGCCAGTAGAAGTCTTTCACCCGCAAACGATAGAAACTCATAATCGGTTTTAAGTTGATTATGCCCCGTTTTATTAATAAGCTGGTAGGATTGGTTGACTAGAATTAACGCGAGGTTATCGCGATAATCCGAAATGGTTTCATATTTGGCAGGAAGTAAAACAGCGCCTTTTTGATCCATGATACCCGTATGTTCTCCTTCCGTAAAAAGTGCATATTCTGGGCTAGGAACTGAAATAAAGTCATATTTGGCCTGCAGCAATATTTTACCGTTTGTATCCAACAGTCCATACTTAAGATCGCTCATGTAAACCACTGGACCACCTTCGGTTTCTAAACTGAGCGATTCATATTGACAAGGAATAACTTCTTTGCCGTGTATGTCTATTAAGCCAAACATTTGTGCTGCATCATTTACGATGGCATAGTCTCCTACATAGCTATATATTGCCGTATACTTTGCTGGTGTTAATTTGTTTCCTAAACTGTCCTGTACACCAAAATATGCTGTATTGGAATCTTGATACCAAGATAGATGGTCGTTTAGCGTGGAATCTACAGCTTCCTCAATAGGTTCTCCTTCTTCATAATCCGCTGGAATTTCAAAGAGTGATTTGTCGAATGTTATTTCTTCTACCTTGGTCGCTTGAATTCCGAGCCCGGCCGATCCGATATAGAGCGCTGCCCCCGGCACTTTTTCGAGATAATCGTAAGTGCCCCAGTATAACTTTGGTAAGTTGGGTGCATACCAAACGGTAATTTCCGTTTGTGGATCTTGGCTACCTGTTAGATTGAATGTTGCTTTTTCGCAGGTAATTCCGGCAATTATTTTCTTCTGATTAGGAACTAAACTGATCTCAAAATCCCCCGAATAGGCATAATTATCGCCTTCATTTGTGCCAGTCTCAATGAGTTTGCCTGTCGCCAGTTCTGTTGCAGTATAGGTTTTATTTATTTCATCCAGCAGAAAAGAACTACCTTCGGAGATATTGCTAATCTGTATCGATTTGCCGAAAAGCAAATTTTCAATCCGCATCTGGTCTTTGCTAATAAAAGCGTGCATTAATGTCTCTTTATTTCCGGCCAATATTTTTATAAATTCGGAAGCGGCAGTATCAGTTCCGGTTTCAGGGTCAGCAAATTGGTAAAAAATCTTATACAATTTTTGTTGCGCGTCAGCTTGGTTGACAAACAGCATTAACGTTAAGGTTAAACAAAGGAAAAATTGCTTCATCGTGTGATTTTGAAATACAAAAATATTGAAATTAGACTGGTTTTTGAAATAATCTTTCGTTATTTGATGAGATTCTTTCAAAAAGAGACATTTTTGAGGGTATTTTGATTTGTTTTGATCACGAATATCAGATAATCGTCAAGAAGTGGTGAAAATAAATCTTATATAGTGTGTTTAAAGGAAAGGTGAAATATTAATTTTGTATTTTACAAACCTCGAATTTTTTACTGATTAAAAAGGATAGCTGTGGAACTGTTACTTATAGAGGATGAACCATCCGTCATATCGCTGATCGAAAGGGGCTTAAAAGATGAGGGTTATCATATAAGCATCGCAATGGATGGTTATACTGGTCTAAAAATGGCTGGACTGAATCACTATGACCTTATTTTATTGGATGTGATGTTGCCTGGAATGAATGGTCTGGATGTTTGTAAAAATATCCGAATGTCCAATAATGAGGTTCCGATTATTATCCTTACGGCATTGAATCAGACGGAGGATATTGTGGAAGCATTTGATAGGGATGCGGATGATTACCTAACCAAACCTTTTCGTTTGGAAGAACTAAAGGCGCGGATCAATCGTTATAGCCGGAAATCTAAAACTGTTACCGAGCAGAAAAATATATTGGTATTTGACGATCTTCAATTGGATAGAGACAGCAAATCCGTCCAGCGAGCCAATTCGCCTATTATTCTTACCGCAACGGAATTTCGTTTACTTGAATTTTTAATGCTCAACCGAAATAAGGTATTGAGCCGGATCGATATCTTGGAAGAAGTATGGGGTATGGATGTTGACTTAAGTACCAATGTTGTTGATGTGTATGTAAATTACTTGCGCAAAAAGATCGATAAACAATTTTCACGTAAACTTATCCATACGGTGATCGGTATGGGCTATGTCATCCGTCATGAAAATTAGGACCAAAATAGTTCTCCTATTTTCTATCATCAGCACCCTGTTGCTTGTTGTTTTTGCCATTTATGTGTCTTATTTCACGTACGACAGTCTACAGACCAAATTTTTTCATCGGCTAGAAGAGAATGCGGTGATCGTTGGCGACCACATTGTGCATCAGAAAGAGGAAAATAGAGCACTTTATATTCAGGTTAAACGTAAATACCTGAAACAATTATCTGAAGGAACAGATCACCTTATTCGGATTGCCAAAGGGAGTGATAGCGTTCAGTTCCGTCCTGAACTTCCTATGCCGAAAACATTTTATACAGAGGTGATTCGTAATGGGAAAGGCAGATATATGCATGGGAAGACGGCATTTGTAGCCGTTTTTTTTCAGGATCACCTCCATCATGAAAATCTGATTGTTGTATCGGAGGGTATAGACGACTACGGTCATGATGAACAGCGTCAGTTGGATCGTACGCTTATCACAGGAGGCATTTTGGCAATTTTTCTGATTGTCCTGATGTCTTTTTACTTTGCAGATCGATTATTGAAACCGATTAAGGATATCAATAATGATTTGGATAAAGTTGATATCGCACATTTAGACCATCGCCTTTTTAGTAAATTTAGCAATAGCAAAGATGAATTGGGTGTCTTGATTGCGAACTTAAATTCAATGCTTAGCCGATTGGATATTTCGGTTCAGTCTCAACAAAGCTTTATTGGAAATGCTTCCCACTCCCTGAAAACTCCGCTTACGATTATTGGTGGGGAAGCCGAATTGGCACAACAGCTCTTGTCAAAAGAACATGAAGCCTATTATTCCCTGGAGATCATCGCGAAATATGCGGATAAGATGGAGTTGATCATCAATAATCTGCTACAGCTTTCCCGTATGGGTTTTAAGGGCGAGGTGGATAATAAGGAAATTATTCGAATTGACGAGTTGCTCTATGAAATTTATAACGCTGAAAAGAATATCCATAAAGAACTGAAGCTTTCTTTTGATCTAACGGAGATTCCCGAGGACAGCGATGAACTCACTGTTTCTGCCAATCCTGATCTGTTTTTTATTGCCTTTAGCAATATTATTTCCAATGCATTTAAATATGGCCGGGGGCAACAGGTTGGTGTCGCAATTAGCAGCGATAGCAAAAATATTACGATTAAAGTATTTGATCAGGGTATAGGCATACCCAAAAAAGACCAACCACATATTTTTACCTCCTTTTACCGGGCATCCAATGTCGGTGATATCTATGGAAACGGCTTGGGGCTTGTTTTGGCCAAGAATATCTTTGACCTGCATGGCGCTGAGTTAGTGCTCAGCTCTACCGAAGGTCAGGGTACTCTGGTTGTTGTGACCATCCCAAAAACTCCTTTCTAATTTCATTTTAATCTCATCCTTATTCCATTTTTAGGTGGCTGTGATATACTTGTACCAGAGATCGGTATATCTCAGGAATCTTTCTTGATTTTTCGCAACGAATGATGTTTTGAAAATCTTGGGATTGCTTCCATACCATATAGGAATAAAACATAAGGATGAAAAAAACACTTTCACTTTTTACAACACTGGGGATTAGTATAGCATCATTGCATGCGCAGGAGCAGATCCAAACGGACTCTGTTCAGGCGCAAAGAAGCAGCTTGTTACTGAAAGAACCCGCGCGAGCAAAATCATTTCAATTGGATGTCCTGTTAAGAGCAGGTCTGCAAACGGACAATGGGGAGGGGGAGTCTCAAGCAAAAGCAAACCTTGATGACGCCCGTATTTTGATGAGCGGGGAATACAATGATAGGCTGTCGTATAAAGTGCGTTTTCGTTTGAATAGGTCATTTGCTCCAACGAGTCAGGATAATGGCTCGCGTGCATTGGACATGGCATTGATCAAGTACAAGTTTGGCAAGGATCTCAAATGGTCCGTTACGGCCGGTAAGCAAAGTGCGATGGTCGGGAGTTATGAATTTGAAAATAACCCAATTTACGAATATAAGTTCACAGACTATGTCGACCGTATACTGAATCTCTTTGTTGTCGGTGGAATGTTATCTTATGAAGTCAACCCGAATCATTCGTTACATGCCCAAGTTTACAACACGACCAATGATAGTTTTATGGATCTTCATACAAAAAATGGTTTTGCTGTTGGTGATCTGGAACGATCAGCTGTGCCCATGGGAGGTTATTTCACTTGGGTCGGAGCATTTATGGAAAAAAGAATCAATACCAAGTGGTCCTACAATGTCTCACAGTTTGCTAAGGGGCATACCAATCATGCTGTTTCGTTAGCGAACAAATTCAAAACGGCCAAACAGATGCTGTACCTGGATTTGCAATATTCTTATTTCGCAGTTGATCATGCGCTGATTGCATCTTCTGCTATCAACGAATTTTATGGTAGAACCGGTGAGAACCGGGTGTTGGCAAAAGACGTTAACTATAGTTCTGCCATACTGCGTTATGATCAATTTTTGAGTAAAAAGTGGGAAATAGCCTTAAAAGGTGGGTACGAGATTGCTGGATCGCGCGATGACGATCAGTTGGGTAAGAGTTTTCGTCAAAACTGGACGTACTTTGCGACTTTGCAACATAAGCCATTCCATAATCAGGATCTTCGGTTCTATTTGGGGTATGTTGGCAATACGGTCAATTATAAGAGCTATATGGATATGGCCAAGAGTCAATACAACCGTCTTGCTTTCGGAGCATATTTTACCATTCCAGTCTTATAATAAATTCCTTTAACAAAATAATACATACTTATTTTTTATGCGTTTAACACCGAGAGAAACAGAAAAGCTGATGCTGCATTTGGCCGGCGAATTGGCTGCCAAGCGATTGAAACGTGGGGTAAAGTTGAATTACCCGGAGTGCATCGCTTACATCAGTGCCCAGATTATGGAGGAAGCCCGGGACGGGAGATCCGTAGCTGATTTAATGTCCTATGGTACGACCTTATTGAAAAGAAGCCAGGTCATGGAAGGGGTTCCCGAAATGATCCATGATGTTCAAATCGAAGTTACCTTTCCAGATGGTACCAAATTGGTGACTGTCCATGATCCTATTCGTTAATAAATCTTAGAAGACATGATTCCAGGAGAATACATTTTAAAAAAAGAGGAAATCAAAGCTAATGTTGGGCACAGAACCACAAGCATTGTTGTGAAAAATGAAGGTGATCGACCGATTCAGGTAGGTTCACACTATCATTTCTTTGAAGCGAACAAGTTGCTTTCCTTCGACAGGGAGAAAGCGTTTGGGATGCGCTTGAATATTCCAGCCAGCACCGCTGTTCGTTTTGAACCAGGCGAGCAAAAATCAGTTGTTCTGGTTGAATTTGGCGGAAGTAAGGAAATCCACGGTTTTAATGGATTGACAAATGGGAAGTATACAGATCAATCGGTGAAGACCAAAGCCATTGATAAAATGAAAAAATTGAAATTCAGACAATCTAAATAAATATGGGAGGATGGAATAGACGCGAATGGATTAAAGTTGTAGGGCTCACTACTTTGGGTACTACGGTTGGTCTACATGCGCTTGGTTTAGATAAACTAGGTTTAGATAAATCTTCAGTGAAATATATTGATGGAGAACTTTATATTCCCCGAGAAAAATATGCGGCTCTTTTTGGTCCCACTACAGGCGATAAAGTGCGTTTGGCCGATACGGAACTGTTTATCGAGATTGAGAAAGATTTCAATGTTTACGGTGAGGAGAATAAATTTGGCGGTGGGAAAACTATCCGCGATGGTATGGGCCAGTCTGCCCGTGCACTGCGCGATGAAGATGTGTTGGACTTCTGTATTACCAACGTCATTATCATTGACCACTGGGGTATTGTAAAAGGCGATATTGGTATTAAGGACGGTAAAATTGTCGGTATTGGTAAAGCTGGAAACCCAGATGTGCAGGATGGAGTAACCCAAGGTATGGTGATTGGTGCTTCTACAGAGGTGCACGGTGGTGCAGGCTATATCCTGACGGCAGGAGGTATTGATACGCACATTCACTTTATCTCGCCGCAACAGATTGAAACAGCGCTATATTCTGGTGTAACTACTTTTATTGGTGGCGGTGCGGGACCAGCAGATGGAACACTGGCAACGACAGTGACCTCAGGAAAGTGGTATATCGAGCGTATGTTTGAAGCTTTTGAAAATCTTCCGATCAATGTTGGTTTTTTTGGAAAAGGCAACGTTTCCACCACAAAACCAATCGAAGAGCAGATTGAAGCGGGTGCATTGGGCGTGAAAATCCATGAGGATTGGGGGGCAACTCCTGCTACTATTGATGCGGCATTGAAAGTTGCTGATAAATACGATGTACAGGTTGCTATTCATACAGATACACTTAACGAAGCTGGTTTCCTTGAAGATACAGTTGCAGCAATTGATGGTCGTGTCATCCATACCTTTCACACGGAAGGTGCAGGTGGTGGGCATGCGCCGGATATTATAAAGATTGCGATGTACCCTAATATCCTCCCTGCATCTACCAACCCAACAAAACCTTTTACGGTAAATACTGCTGAAGAACACTTAGACATGTTGATGGTCTGCCATCACTTGGATAAAAATGTAAAAGAAGACGTGGCATTTGCTGATTCACGTATCCGTCCACAGACAATCGCTGCCGAAGATATTTTACAGGATATGGGCGTATTCTCCATTATGAGTTCCGATAGCCAAGCAATGGGACGTGTGGGTGAGGTTATCTCCCGTACATTCCAAACGGCTCATAAGATGAAGATTCAACGCGGGCCCTTAACCGAGGATCAGGGAAAAGGAAATGACAACTTTCGTGTTAAACGCTATGTGTCCAAATTTACGATCAATCCAGCCAAAGCACATGGTATCGATCAGTATATCGGATCAATTGAGAAAGGGAAATATGCCGATCTGATTCTGTGGAAACCCGAACTATTTGGTGTTAAACCCGAACTTGTAATCAAAGGCGGGATGATCCTGGGAGCGAAAATGGGCGATGCCAATGCGTCTATTCCTACACCGCAACCAATTATCTATAGGCCGATGTTTGGAAATTATGGCAAAGCAGTATCAAAATTGTGCTTTAATTTCGTTTCTAAAGTGTCTTTAGAAAACGGAAATATTCAAAAATTGAACTTATCGCGTAAGTGCCTGCCGGTAGAAGGGTGCCGTACCGTGATGAAGAAAGATATGGTACACAATCATGCTACACCAAATATCGTAGTGAATCCAGAGACCTATGAGGTTACAGTAGATGGTGTATTGGCGACCTGTGAGCCGTTGAAAGAACTTCCAATGGCACAACGTTACTTTTTGTTCTAATTAGGTAGTTATGTTGTTAGCAAGAGACATTAAGGGAAATATTTGGGCCGATGGTACGGACAAAGAAGCTGTAGTACTTGACTTTTTGGAGCTCGAATGGTTTGATACCGAAAAACGTGTGATACGCGGCTTTACAGTCCAAGGTCGAGAAATTGGATTTAAAAATTTAAGGAAAGAGTCTTTGTTTGATGGAGATATTTTGTTCGAAACAGAGGCTGTGCGTATTGTTGTCCGAATATTACCCTGTCCTTGCCTTGTTGTGCGTCCGAAAAATAGACTGGATATGGCACGCATATGCCTGGAGATTGGTAATAAGCATATTCCAGTGTTTATTAATCCAGCAAATGAAATTATTGCTGCTTATGAAAACCCGCTATGGGAAACATTGGAGCGTGCGGGATTCAGGCCTACTAAAGAGTCGCGGGTTATCGAACGTACACATACCTTACGGATTCATCAGTATGCGGTGGTCCAAAATAAAATTGCATTGGCAGGGGTTCTAAGGAAAACAGCATCGCAGTAGACGGATTGGGCTTACGGGTTTATAAAATATATGTGATGGATGCCTGCATACCCTAAGAAAAACTAAATGAATAATAATTTGCTTATGAATCCATTGTTGACATTGATGCAGATCAATGACTCTGTATTCCCAATTGGAGGGTTTACACATTCCTATGGACTGGAAACTTATATCAATAAGGAGATTGTACATGATTCCAAGACTGCAAAGGAATATGCGCAAACGCTATTGGAGCATAGTTTCTATTACAACGATGCTGCTTTTTTTCATAAGGCTTGGCAACTTTGTGAATCGAGAGCGACAAAGAAGAAAATCGCTGAATTGGACGCTTTGATTTCAGCATTTAAGGCTCCTTATGAGATTCGGGATGCGAGTAAAAAATTGGGAATACGTTTCCTGAAATTGACGGAAAAGCTAAAGCCCGTCAAACGTTGTTCGGCATATCTGAAAGCGATTAATGCGCAGGAGCTTCATGGCCACTATGCGATGGCATTTGCCATGTTTGCCCATGCACAGGGAATTAGCTACACAGACGCTTTGAGTGCCTTTTATTACAATTCATTGAATGGGATTATGACAAACTGTGCAAAATTGGTCCCTATTAGCCAGATGGATGCGCAGCAGATCCTGTTTAAGCTGCAAACCTTAATTAATAAATTGGTGGCACTGCAGCCAGCGTTAGATGATGATCTGATTGGAAACTGTTGTATTGCCCAAGATATTCGGTGCATGCAGCATGAGAAATTATATACACGAATTTACATTTCGTAAAAAGGAGGAAAAAATAGATGTCAAAAAGAAATTATGTGAAAATTGGTGTTGCGGGTCCGGTGGGATCTGGTAAGACAGCACTTATTGAGCGTCTGACACGTTCAATGTCTGCAGATTATAGTATATGTGTAGTCACAAACGATATTTATACACGTGAGGATGCGATGTATCTGCAACAGAATTCGGCATTACCAGCTGAACGGATTATAGGTGTTGAAACTGGAGGTTGCCCACATACCGCTATTCGTGAAGATGCGTCGATGAATATTGAAGCTGTGGAAGAATTGGCCAATCGTTTTGAAGACGTTGAACTGATTTTTGTTGAGAGTGGTGGGGACAATCTGACGGCAACTTTCAGTCCAGATTTGGCTGATTTGACCATCTTTGTACTCGATGTTGCCGAAGGGGAGAAAATGCCTCGAAAAGGTGGTCCGGGTATTACGCGTTCCGATTTACTGTTAATCAATAAGATTGACCTTGCGCCGTATGTACATGCCGACCTGGAAGTCATGCGTCAGGACACCATTCGTATGCGTGGAGAACGGCCATTTATTTTTACTAATTTAATGTCTTTGGAGGGTCTGGAAGACGTAAAGGCGTGGATCAAAAAGTATGCTTTGTTGGAACCTGTTGGTTAAAATTTATCGTATATGGATAGTAAAATCGTATTAAACGTAGCCAAAGAAGAGGGTAGAAGCAGGTTGAAGGAAAGTTATCACAACGCACCGTATAAACTGACCCATTATGGTGCGGCAGGGCTAACGGATCATCTCGAGATGATTATTATGAGTGCGTCGCCGGGTATCATGGATTCCGATTACCTACATATTGATGTGCATGTAAAAGAAGACGCACAACTGAAACTTTTTACGCAGTCTTTCAATAAGCTGCACCCCATGAAAACTGGTGCTAAACAACATACTGATGTGCGTGTGGGGCTAGGAGGGATCATTCATTATATTCCACATCCTGTTACACCGTTTAAGGATTCTATTTTCAAAGCAACGAACCACATTCATTTAGCTGAAGATGCGGTTTTAATATGGGGCGATATCATCAGTGCAGGAAGGATCCACATGAAAGAAGCTTTTGAATTTGATAGGTTACATACACAGACAAAGATTTTTAGGGACGGTAAGCTGTCCTTTATTGACAATCAACTGATGACCCCCAAAAACCAGCCTATTCAGAAAATGCTGTTTTTTGAAGGTTATACCCATCAGGCGACTTTCTTATTCTCTTCTCTATTTGCGAAGGAACTCAAACAGGAGCTCGATGAAATCTTGACCGTTGAATACAGCGATATTTCTTATGGTTTCACTCAAGCATCAACGGATGTCGTTGTTTTGCGGGCACTGGGAACAGATGGAGAACTGCTGTATGACTTTTTACACATGTTGGGGCAATTGTGCTGGGATTTTACCCTGCACAAGCTTTCAGAAGGAAAAGATGATGCACGAGCGGGGCAAATAGTGTCGGTAGAGAAGAACCAAGAAGAAGCTACGGCTGTTACAGATAAAATAACTAGTCGTAAAAGGAGAAGAAAAATGGCTAGAGTCAAGGAAGAGGAGGAGTTGAACTATGCTTAGAAGAGATTCTTCCAGTGAAATATGGATTGATTTTATACCAAGCTTCGACAATGTTAAGTTGGGACGCGATTCGGATATTCTGGATCTCTCCTATTATGAGGTGAATAAGCGTGTTATTCAGCGAAAAACAAGAAAGGGTAATACTGTGCGAATCCAGCGTGATGATAGTACAGCATTGCATTCAGGTCAATGTATTTATCATGAGGGGGATTTATTTATACAGGTGAATATTTTACCTTGCCTGTGTGTGCTGTTGGATAGTCAGAGTCTGTCGGTAGTGGGAGAGTTCTGTTTTGATGTCGGAAATCGGCATTTACCTGTTTACCTGAAAGCGGATGGGCGACTTGCTGTTTCTTATGATGGACGACTTTATCAGGCATTAAAAGAAAAATACAATGGCTCGATCGCGTTAGAGAATACCGTTTTGGAACCGGATGAGCAGATTACATCTATTCTTCGTCCCATCCTAGGATGACGCGATGCTCGGAATAGGGAAAAATTATGCATTTTTGTTGCTATGATATTTGGTGAGGAACTGCAGGCATGGTATCAACTACATAAGCGAGATTTACCATGGAGAGAAACAAAAGATGCGTATAAAATATGGCTTTCGGAGATTATATTACAACAGACACGTGTAGAGCAGGGTTTGCCATACTACTTGCGTTTTGTCGAACGATTTAATACCGTTGTAGACTTTGCGAATGCCGATGAAGATGATATTCTTCACCTCTGGCAGGGGTTGGGGTATTATTCGAGGGGTAGGAATATGCATAAAGCCGCTCGAATTGTCCGAGATCAATATAATGGTGTTTTTCCTGTAGATTATAAGACTTTATTAAGTCTTCCAGGAATAGGGGAATATACGGCAGCAGCGATATCTTCTTTCGCTAATAATGAAGCTCAGGCTGTTTTGGACGGCAATGTTTTTCGGGTGCTCGCGCGATATTATGGGATAGAAACTCCGATAAATTCTACTGAAGGAAAGAAGATTTTTACGGCTGTGGCCAAAGAAAATTTAGATCAGAATCACCCAGCCCTTTACAATCAGGCTATCATGGATTTTGGAGCAATCCATTGCAAGCCGAAGCAACCTTTGTGCGAGCAATGTATGTTCCGACTTTCTTGTTATGCCTTAACACGGAATGAGGTGGATCAATTGCCTGTCAAGCTTAAAGGAAAGGCAAGCAAAGATAGATATTTCAATTATTTTATTCTGCGCGATAACGATAAGATTCTTATGTCTAAGCGAGGTGAGGGCGATGTTTGGCAAAATTTATACGAATTTCCACTGTTGGAGTCGAATCATACGATGGATATTCCAGAAATTCTTGATGATGATTGGTTTGTGTCATACTTTGGGCATGGTACTCATCTGAATATCTTGCAGAAGCAGACAAAACATATTTTAAGCCATCAGAATATCTATGCCACATTCTTTGAAGTGCGGTTAAAAGGCGATTTAATTCAAAAAAAATCCAATTGGGATTATGTAATTCTAAAAGATTTGGATAAATTAGCTAAACACAAGTTGATCTTTACTTTTTTGGAAAGGTCAAATTTTTAACCATTTATGCTTTTAAATTATGTCAGGAGTTAACAAAGTCATTTTAGTGGGACACCTTGGAAAAGATCCCGAAATTCGCTATTTAGAAGGCAATGTCTCTGTTGCCAGTTTTCCATTGGCAACATCAGAAACGTATAACAAAGACGGAAAAAGAGTAGAACAAACCGAATGGCATAATATTGTTATGTGGCGAGGTCTAGCTGACGTGGCTGTAAAATATCTAACAAAGGGGAAGTTAGTTTATATTGAAGGTCGACTGAGAACACGTACGTATGAGGATAAGGAAGGTATTAGGCGATATGCTACGGAGGTTGTTGCCGAAACTTTTACACTTTTGGGTCGTAAATCAGATTTCGAACCAAACGCAGGAGTAAGCGCTGGTAATACAGCGAATACGCAGGCGCAAAAGGTCGAAGATAAAGAGGTGGAAGTTGATTTCACTGAAAATGACCAGGAGGATAATCCATTACCATTTTAATTAGAAGAAAGTTCTAATGATGTAAAAACTTTACTTTGATAGTCAAATCGATGATATAACGAAGAGCAGACAAATGAGTTTGCTCTTTTTGTTTATTGTACATTTTTTGCTGCCATTATCGCTTAATGCACAAATGTTCGAAATGCGTTTCGTTTTTATTTATCTTTTATCTGAAGTTTTAGTACACATTGGGCAATAGCCAAAATTTCTTTTTCGCGGAAATTTTGGCTATGTTTGCTTTAATTATGTTGCAAGATAGAATTACGCAGTATACTGAAGAAATTAAGGCATTTGCGCCAACTTCTTCAGCCGATGTAGAAAATTTCAGATTGAAGTTTTTGGTTTCCAAAGGGATTGTGAAAAACCTTTTTGATGAATTCAAAACAGTTACGCCTGAAGAGAAACGTACTTTAGGAAAAGTGTTGAACGAATTTAAGCAATTGGCAGAAAATACGTTCAAGGAAGCGCAAGAAAAGTTTGGATCTGAAGAAAAGCAAAAATCACAACAACTTGAAGGCGATTTAACATTACCAGGACAGGGTTTTCAGTTAGGATCTAGACACCCAATCTCATTGGTTCGGAAAGAAATCGTTGAAATCTTCAAGAAGTTAGGTTTTATTGTTTCAGAAGGTCCTGAAATCGAAGATGACTGGCATAATTTCTCAGCTTTAAATTTCCCGCCTGAACATCCTGCACGTGATATGCAAGACACTTTCTTTATCAAAAAACAAGAGGGTAATGATATTACGTTAAGAACGCATACTTCTTCCGTTCAGGTTCGTTTAATGGAAGCCGGTCAGCCACCTTTCCGTGCGATTATGCCCGGACGTGTTTATAGAAATGAGGCTATTTCGGCCCGTGCACACTGTTTCTTTCATCAGGTGGAAGGTTTGTATGTAGATGAGAATGTCTCTTTTGCTGATTTGAAACAAACTTTATATCATTTTGTCCAAGAAATGTACGGTGAGGGTACTAAAGTACGTTTCCGTCCTTCATATTTCCCATTTACGGAGCCCTCGGCAGAAATGGATATCTCGTGTACTATCTGTAAAGGTGCTGGATGTAATTTGTGCAAATACTCTGGTTGGGTAGAAATTTTAGGCTGTGGTATGGTGGATCCGAACGTGCTTGATAATTGTGGTATTGATAGTAAAAAATACTCCGGTTTTGCTTTTGGTATGGGTATCGAGCGGATTACTAATCTGAAATATGTGATTAAAGATTTACGCCTTTTCTCTGAGAATGATACACGTTTCTTGTCTCAATTTGAGACGGAATTAATATAAATTAATATTCGTAAAGATTATGGCATCACATTATTCTCCATTATGACGAGGTATGAGAATAATGTGATGCTTTTTGGTCTTTCATCTTTATTGCTGACATTCAGTATCCGTATTATCAAAATTACATGGAACCAGATCATATCATTGAATCCATAAAAAGAACTGCACGAGAGCTTTTTCGCCAAAATGGTTATCATAAAACCAGTGTGAATACATTGGCAAAAAAAGCCAGAATAGCGAAAGCAACTGTGTACAAGTATTTTGAAAGTAAAGAGATGATTTTGCATGCCATTTTGATGGACTATCTTCGTGCAAGTTTGCAGGATATTTTGAAAACGACCAAATATGAAGATGATATGGCTTCCTTTTTGGCGTCGACTATTTTGCGTGTAAGCCGATTGACGTATACGGCGTGCAATGAGTTGATCGGATGGGAATTTATTCGTGAGTCTGCCAACGCACAAGAATACCTAAAAACACTTTCTGAGGATTTGGAATTTTTGCTCCTAAGTACATTCATTCAGAATGAGAAAATTAATGAAGCAATTAGTGAAGAAAAACTAACCTTTCTGATCAAATCCAGTAAAAGTATCGTGTTTTCTTTTGCATTTACGGCTGTCTCAGATGCCGACGTGCGTAAAAATTTTATTTCCTTTCAAAAGGAAATCCTTCCCTATCTTGTTCAGGCAACGGTTCAATAACGTATTCAATTCTTTCTCTGTTTTATTTCTGAGCCTTACATAAGTCAAGTTTGAAGTGCACTGACTGTTCTCCTATTGAGTTGTTTCCAGAAAGTAGTTTTATGTTGATCGGATCAATTGCTGGGCTTTGTCTGCTTTGGATAATCTTGGTCCCGCTTGTCATCATTAACAAAAAGGAGTGTAGCTGGCTTATTTATAGTTGTGATAATCAACGTGTGTAAATAATTTATGCAGATGAAAAATCATTATAAAAATTGTATTTTTGCAGCCTATGAGTAGAAGAATTCCGCAAGAGAAAAAGTTCTTGAAAGATATTGCCATCATTGATATTGCCGAAGAGGGTAGAGGTGTTGGAAAAACCGAAGATTTGGTTTTGTTTGTAGAAAAAGCTGTTCCGGGTGATGTTGTCGACGTGGAGCTTATGCGCAAGAAAAAGAATTTTGCTGAAGCTCGTGTGACTAGTTTAAAAGAGGCATCATCTTATCGGGTAGATCCATTTTGCGAGCATTTTGGTGTGTGTGGTGGATGTAAGTGGCAGCATATGACATATGATGCCCAATTAAAATTTAAACAACAATCTGTCGATAATGCCTTGTCGCGTATAGGGAAAGTAGATACTTCCACGATGGAAAGTATCTTGGGTTCGGCGCAAACTGAATACTACAGGAATAAATTAGAATATACTTTTTCCAACAAAAAATGGTTGACTTCTGTGGATGAAGATGCATCCAAATTGGAAATGAATGCGTTGGGCTTTCACGTACCGGGGCGTTTTGATAAAATCCTCGATATTGATCATTGCTTTCTTCAGGAAGATCCTTCGAATGAGGTGCGCAATGCTATTCGTGATTTTGCACTTAGTCAAGGTATGACTTTCTACGATTTGCGTGAACACACGGGCGTGTTGCGTAATTTGATAATTCGTATTTCTTCTACTGGAGAAATGATGGTGATCGTTGTTTTTGCTTATCCGGAGGATGGGCAAATAGAGGCACTGATGGATTTTGTGAAAGAGAAATTTCCTCAAGTCGCTTCCTTATTGTATATCGTAAATCAGAAACGCAATGATACGATCTTCGATCAAGATATTCACGTATATGCTGGCCGTGATTTTATTTACGAAGAGATGGAAGGCTTGCGCTATAAAGTCGGGCCAAAATCTTTCTATCAAACGAATTCTGCACAGGCGTATGAGTTGTATAAAATCACCCGTGATTTTGCTGATCTGAAGGGAGATGAATTGGTATATGATTTGTATACTGGTGCCGGTACGATAGCGAATTTTGTGGCCAAGAATGCAAAAGAAGTTGTTGGGGTAGAGTATGTTCCAACGGCTATTGAGGATGCAATAGTCAATTCGTCAATCAATGATATTACGAACACAAAGTTCTACGCTGGTGACATGAAGGATGTATTGACTCCTTCGTTTATTGCTGAGCACGGTAAGCCAGATGTTGTAATTACAGATCCTCCACGTGCAGGAATGCATGCAGATGTTGTGGCGCGTTTGTTGGAAATGGAATCACCTCGTATTGTCTACGTTAGCTGTAATGCGGCAACACAAGCGAGAGATCTTGTGTTATTGGCGGAGAAGTACGAAGTAAAACGTATCAAACCGGTAGATATGTTTCCACATACACAACACGTTGAGAATGTCGTTTTATTGGAATTAAAAAAGTAATCGTATACATTATGGAATTAGAAGATTTATTTGCGGGATCTGCAAGAGAAGAAAATACGACGTCTACAGCGCAAAGTCCATTGAAGAGTCTGCAGGTAGATCTCGATTTTTATAGTGAATCAATTCGCGAAGTAGCATTAGAGATTGTCGAAGAAGGCTATTCCGAATATCCCATTTTTGTAGCTCATCAACATGAGGTATCTGTGGGGGAGGTGATATTGGATCGCAAGGAACTGAATACAAAATGGACAATTAATGCTTCTACATTGGAGGAGTTTGTAGAGATGAATATAGTACAGGAGGATCGTAAATCGTCTTTTATTCAAAACTATAAACCAGCCAAAGACTTTATGTGTTTGTTTGTTGTCGTTGCGGAAGGTGCTAATTTTGTTTTTTATCCATACAAATAGCGGACTTAAGAATATTTAAACTTTTTTAACAGTACAAGTGTCAAACTATTATTATTTTTAGCAAATAGGTAACGTGTATAAAGCGAATCATAAGATTAAAAATAAGTGCACATGTTATCTTTAAAAGTTGTACTGTGGGCCCAATTAATGGCTGTGAACTGTAATCAATGTAAAGCAATTGGGATAATTGAAGTGAAATAATAGGATGAAAATATTACAAATACATATACTAGGGCTTTTTTTGCTGTTATTTACCGGTTTCGGCGCGACTGCACAACAACAGCAGAAGGTTTCGGGGATGGTATTGCAAAAGGGGAACGGAAATCGGATTGGGGATGCTGTGGTACTTAATATGCGTACGCACAGGTCGACATTAACCAATTCTTTTGGTGTTTTTACAATTGATGCATCGGTGGGGGATTCCCTGTCTTTTACCAAAGTTGGGTATTCGCCTGTTAAAACTGTGTTGACAAACCTAAACGAGTTTTATGTGGAATTGCAGGAGGGGATACGTTTGGAGACAGTCATTGTTGAGCGGAAGACGAAGGAAGCTGAGTTAAATGATGCCATGAATAATTACTCGAAAAAGGGTGTTTATAATGGAGGTAAAAATAAGTTTGGAACTTACCTAGGTAGTCCGGCAACTGCATTGTATAATCTTTTTGGACGGGAAGCAAAGAATGCGAAGCGTTTTGGACGGTTTATGGACCGAGAAAAAGAGGAGCTGCAAGTTGATCGTATTTTTTCTCGTGAAGCTGTTAAAAATCTGACGAAACTGGACAGTACGGAATTGGATGCTTTTATGATACGTTATCGTCCATCTTTTGATCTTGCTGAACATTGGGGGCAATATGATCTGATGCATTATGTACAACAGTCGATGGAAGATTTTAATGCTAAAGGGAGGCCAAAGGGTTCGCTATTGCCGGATATTGAAGTAAAGACGCAGGAGAAATAAAACAATTTGTTTCTGTAGCTGTTAGCTTGTTGTAAACAAAGATAGCAAAGTTTGTAGCGCATTGGCTGCATTTGGGAAGTTTCACTTACCTTTTTTTCTGTTTCGTAACAAAAAAGTTGAGAAAAATATCTTTTGGCACTTTGTTTGATTTTAGTAGAACGGTATTTAGTTTGAATATTAAAAGTCTTAGATAGCATACATATGAAAATGAATAGAAAATTGGCTGTATTTGGTTTGACTGTTGCAACCTCAGCTATGTTATTTGGAAGTTGTTCTACCATCCAAAATACGAACAATACAACTAAGGGTGGAGTAATCGGTGGTGTTGCCGGTGGTGCATTGGGTGCGTTGATCGGCGGTAAAGCTGGTAATACGGCTATCGGTACGTTGGCTGGTGCTGCGATCGGTGGTGCTGCGGGTGTATTGATTGGAAAAAAAATGGATAAGCAAGCTGCTGAGATTTCTAAAACTGTTGAAGGAGCGGAGGTTACGCAATCTGCAGAAGGTATCGTGGTTAAGTTTGATTCAGGTATTTTATTTGATTTTAATAAATCAGACTTAAAAGCATCGGCTAAGGATAATATTGCGAATTTAGTAACTACTTTGAATAAAGAACAGGGGACTGAAATCTTGGTTATCGGACATACAGATAATGTAGGTACACTTGCTGCAAATGAAAAAGTATCTTTGGATCGTGCGAATTCGGTACGCGCATTTGCCGTATCTAAAGGTTTAGCGTCATCGCGTATCAGAACAGAAGGTAGAAATTTCTCTGAACCAATTGCAAGCAATGATACTGAAGCGGGACGTGCACAAAATCGTCGTGTCGAAATTGTGATTGTAGCTGGTGATCAAATGAAGAAAGAAGCAAAACAACAAGCAGGTCAATAAATAGCTTTTCGGGACTATGGTCTTTCGGAATCTATTTTTTTGATTATAAATCATAGAAAAAGCGTTGATAAACTCAGCGCTTTTTTTTTGAATGCCTGAGATTAGAATTCTTCGAGTTATCCATTTACTCCTAAAATTTGACAAAGGATAAACCATATTTCTGTCTGACAAACTGTCATTTTATGGATTTAAATTTCTAACTTTGTAGTCTTTGAAATAACTAAGAGCATAAAATTAGATCAACAAAAGATTGGTCATTGCTTTGGTTACGCCATTGAAAATAATAAAAATTATATTCTATTGAATATCGAGCTATGCTAGATTTAACACATACCACTAAAGAACACGACGAATCTCGTCAGGGTGAGGCATTATTATTAGAACAGGATCCGACGTTAAGTAATGGACGTAAACTGTATATTGAAAGTTACGGTTGCCAGATGAATTTTTCGGATAGTGAGATTGTTGCTTCTATTTTGTTGGATAAGGGATTTGAAACAACCAAGAATTATCAGGAAGCTGATGTCGTTTTTATTAATACCTGTTCAATCCGCGAAAATGCAGAACAGCGTGTGCGTAACCGTCTAAAGGAATTTGAAGCTGCTAAAGCAAAAAATCCCGGAATGATTGTAGGTGTGTTAGGTTGTATGGCTGAGCGTTTAAAATCGAAATTCTTAGAGGAGGAAAAATTGGTTGATGTTGTTGTAGGGCCAGATGCTTATCGCGATCTACCAAATTTGATTGATAAGGTGGACGATGGCGCTAAAGCTGTAAACGTTTTATTATCTAGAGAGGAAACGTATGCTGATATTAATCCTGTCCGTTTGAATTCAAACGGTGTAACAGCTTTTATTTCAATTATGCGTGGTTGCGATAATATGTGTTCTTTCTGTGTTGTTCCTTTTACACGTGGTCGTGAACGTAGTCGTGACCCACAATCTATCGTGAAGGAGGCCCAAGATCTTTTTAATGCAGGCTATAAGGAGGTTACGTTGTTGGGACAAAATGTGGATTCTTATAAATATACTGTTCCAGTAGTTGAAGGGGAGGAACCGGGTGAAACGATCACATTTGCTAACTTGCTTACAATGGTTGCTGAAATCAGTCCGCTTTTACGTATTCGCTTTTCTACTTCCCATCCCAAAGATATTACAGATGAAGTTTTATATGCAATAGCTTCGCATGAAAACATCTGTAATTATATCCACTTGCCAGTTCAATCAGGGAACTCTAGAGTATTGGAATTGATGAACCGTACCTATGATCGTGAGTGGTATATGGAGCGAGTAGATGCCATTCGTCGTATTATACCGGATTGTGCTATTTCCACAGATGTTATTACAGGCTTCTGTACTGAAACAGAAGAGGAGCATCAGGAAACATTGTCTATGATGGATTATGTTAAGTACGATTTCGCCTATATGTTTGCTTATTCGGAAAGGCCAGGTACTTTGGCTGCGAAAAGATATGCAGACGATATTCCGGAGGAAGTGAAAAAACGTCGTTTAACAGAAGTGATCAATAAACAGCGTGATCATAGCTTATATCGTTATCAACATTTTGTTGGAAAGGTATGTAAAGTACTTATTGAAGGATTTTCGAAAAGATCTGAGTTCGATTTCTGTGGCCGTAATGACCAAAATGCATTGGTGGTCTTCCCAATAGATCCTCGATTTAAGCAAGGTGATTATGTGAATGTACTTGTTGAATCATGTACTTCTGCGACCCTTTTAGGGAAAATTGTTGATTAAGAGAACTTAGATTGTTGTATTTCCAACTGGAAATTTATGGATAACCAAGATATAAAGAATAGATTTGGAATTATCGGTAATTCGCCGTTGTTGAATCGTGCTATCGATATCGCACGACAAGTGGCGCCCACCGATATTTCTGTATTAATACAAGGTGAAAGTGGAAGTGGTAAAGAGGTTTTTTCGCATATTATCCATCAATTGAGCTCACGTAAGCATGGCCCTTTTATAGCTGTCAACTGTGGAGCGATACCGGAAGGAACCATTGACTCTGAGTTGTTTGGTCATGAGAAGGGCTCTTTTACTGGTGCTCATGAAGCCAGAAAAGGCTATTTTGAGGTCGTTGATGGCGGAACAATCTTTTTAGATGAAGTCGGTGAGCTACCTTTGGGTACGCAAGCGAGGTTGTTACGTGTGTTGGAGTCCGGTGAATACATAAGGGTGGGATCATCCAAGGTGCAAAAAACAAATGTACGTGTGGTTGCCGCAACAAATGTGAATGTTTTTGAAGCCGTACAAAAAGGTAAATTTCGCGAAGATCTTTATTATCGTTTAAATACTGTGCCGTTGCGTGTGCCGTCATTGCGTGAACGACCTGAAGATATCAACTTATTATTTCGTAAGTTTATTGTGGACTTTTCTGAAAAGTACCGTACACCCGGAGTTCAATTGACAGAGGATGCTCAGAATATGCTGCGCAACTATAGCTGGCCAGGAAACGTGCGTCAGCTGAAAAATGTTGCGGAACAAATTGCGGTTTTGGAGAAAGAACGTGTTGTGGATGCATATACACTTCAGAATTATTTACCCAATGAATCCCGAACGAGTTTACCGGCGGTAGTTCCTTCAAACAATGGTGGAAAAGAGGATTTTTCAGAAAGAGATTTGCTGTATAAAGTCCTATTTGATATGAAGAAGGATATGGTTGATCTGAAGAAACTGGTAGTTGAATTGATTCAGAAAGGAGTCGATTCCAGTACATTTGATCAAAATTCTCCTTACATTAATCAATTATATCAGGAGATCGAACCACAATTGAAATCAGAACCAGAAAACTATAATACAACACCAACTTTAACCATACATTCGCCGGCAAATACTGCAAATGTATTGAAAAGCCCTGTTTCACAAGATGAATATCTGCAGGATGCCCAAGAAGTCGAGGAATCGTTATCGCTTGTTGATAAAGAATCTGATCTGATCAAGAAAGCATTGAAAAAGCATCGTGGTAAGCGTAAGGCTGCTGCGCAAGAGCTGGGGATTTCTGAAAGAACTTTGTATAGAAAAATTAAAGACTTAAATTTAGATTAAGGTTTACAGATGTTGTCAAAAAAAATTTTATATACTTCTCTCACGACAATCTTTTTGTTTATAATGAATAGTTGTGGGGTAAAATATGGATTTACGGGTGGGTCCATTCCTGAGGGAATGAAAACAGTCAATATTCAATATTTCGAAAATATAGCTCCTTTGGTTTATCCGACATTAAGTCAGAATTTTACGGAGGCACTCAAAGAGCGTATCCGTAATCAATCTCGATTGAGTCAGGTGAATCAAGACGGTGACGCTACGTTTGAGGGGTTTATTACAGAGTATACGATAAGCCCTGCTGCTGTTGAAGCCGGTACAGATCGCGCAGCTATGAATAGATTGACTATTACGATTAAGGTTGCTTACCATAATAAAATTAATCCAAAGGATGATTTTGAACAACCTTTTACTCGGTTTAAGGAGTTTGCAGGAAATCTTCAGAGTTCACAAGAAGAGACCTTGGGTAAAGAAATCATTCAAATGTTAACTGAGGATATTTACAATAAAGCGTTTGCTAATTGGTAATTCTATTTATAAGATGAATCTTAATCTAACATTACCCAATAACGAGCTTTTTTTTCAAGCAATTAACCATCCAGATGCTGTCGAAGAAGACATCATTTTGGCCTTGATTGAAAAATACCCTTATGCCCAGAGCTTACGATTCGTCTATGAGCGTAAAGTTTTTGTAAAGCATCATGTTGTTCAGAATTTATCGACTACATTACTTTATGCTTCTTCTCCCAGTTGGCTGTATGAATTTATGCATAGTAAATCAGCGGTAGCTTCTTTGCCAGTAATACAATCGGATGAACTTCTAGGGGGAGAGGAACTTAGCGGCGATAGTGGATTTGTAGAAGTTGTAGATGAAGAAGAAATGGCGGCTGAGCCAGTTTTAACTAAAGTAGAGGTTGATGAATTGGATCGTTTAATCCAAGCGGGGGTTGCAAAAGATTATTTTCGGTCAAACGATCAGCAACAGGATGTTATTGTCGATTCAGAGGGATCATCAGTTGTAATATCTACCCCAGAGGAGTCTGTTATCGATGCAAAGAACGAAGGTCAAGAACGTATTTCGGTCTATGATGATGATACCATGCCATACAGTTTCTTATGGTGGTTGCATAAGACGAGATTAGAATATGCTGATACCTATCAGCCCTATGTTAAATCCCCATTAGGGCCAATGAAGCCCTCCAATGACGATATTGCTAAAATTCATGAGAAACTAGATACTCAGCTACTCGATCAACAGATCCGGGAGAATATTTTTCATTTACAATCGCCTGAAGCAAAGTTGAGTGATGAGGTTAAAACGACAATCTCTTTTCAAATACCGCGTAAAACTGATGAGGTGATCGAAAAGTTTATTCGTGAAGAGCCTATGATTCAGCCTTTACAAGCGGAAAAATTAGACTTGGAGAATAAAGCTAGGAAAAGTTCGGAAGATCAACATACACTTGTTACCGAAACGCTCGCAAAGATCTATGTGGAACAAGGCTTATATCCAAAAGCAATAGAGGTTTACAAAAAATTAGTTTTGAAATATCCAGAAAAAAATGCTTACTTTGCGGCACGCATAACAGAATTAGAAAAGAAATTAAATTAATAACATAAAGAGATGCAAGGATTATTAATCGGTCTAATCATATTAGCTAGTATTATTTTAGCGTTTTTGGTTTTAATCCAAAATCCAAAAGGAGGTGGTTTGTCATCTGGTTTTTCAGGTGGAACGAATCTTATGGGAGTAAAACGTACAGGTGACTTTTTGGAAAAAGGTACTTGGATCATGGTTATTGCCATTATGGTGTTTAGCTTAGGTGTAAATATTATTGGCACATCACCAAGTACATCTAAAGGTGGATTGGGCGGTCAAATTGAAGCGCCTAAACAACAAGGTCCATTGAATTTGGGTACTGGACAACAACCTGCTGGTACTCCTGCGGGACAAGGGCAAGCTGCTCCGGCTCAATCGCAAGAAAAGGCCCCAGTGACTACACCGGCAACAAAACCAGCAGAAGAAGCTAAGAAATAGTTATCAATAAAGAATTATGAGCCCCGTTTGTTTCACAGACGGGGCTTTTTTATGTTGGATATTTTGTTTATGGCAGGCCTTCGCTATTAAATTTATTAGCATGTCGGTCGACAAAGTAAGACTGGCAGATTTGGAATGACAGTGTGACAGCAAAATGAATTTTTGTCGATGTAGATATTAACTTTTCTGTGAAAAATTGTCTTATAAGCTGCTTTATTTACAATTGGCATAAAAGATGATGGGTTTATAACGATTATAACATAAAAATAAATTCAATAACAGATAAAAAGTAAATTAATTATGGCATTAAGTATCAAACCTATCGGAGACAGAGTAGTAGTAGAAGCTGCTCCAGCAGAAGAAAAAACAGCTTCAGGGTTGTATATCCCCGATACAGCAAAAGAAAAACCATCTCAAGGTACAGTAGTTGCTGTAGGTACAGGTAAAGTTGACGAACCGTTAACTGTGAAAGTTGGTGACAAAGTATTATACGGAAAATACGCAGGTACTGAAATTACTTACGAAGGAAAAGAGTACTTAATAATGCGTGAGTCTGATATTTACGCGGTTATCTAATTAATAAGAAGAGGTTATTTAAAAAGAGCTTACTGGCTCAATTAAGAATTCAATAGGTTATTTTAATGAAGCTTTAAAAATAGACGTATTAAAGATAGAATTTATTTACAGTTCAATACTAACGTCTGATGATGCTTCTTGGAAATACTAAATACTCATAAAAAAATGGCAAAACAAGTAAAATATAACGTTGAGGCTCGCGAGGCCCTTAAAAAAGGTGTAGATACTTTAGCGAATGCAGTTAAAGTAACATTGGGTCCTAAAGGACGTAACGTAATTATTGAGAAAAAATTTGGTGCTCCAGTAATTACTAAAGATGGTGTTTCGGTAGCGAAAGAAATCGAATTGAAAGACGCTTTAGAAAATATGGGTGCACAAATGGTAAAAGAAGTAGCTTCCAAAACGGCTGATCAAGCTGGTGACGGTACTACAACTGCTACTGTATTAGCACAAGCAATTGTTGCTCCAGGTATCAAATCTGTGGCTGCAGGAGCTAATCCAATGGATCTAAAACGTGGTATTGACAAAGCTGTTGCAACTGTGGTTGCTAACTTGAAATCTCAGTCTCAAGAAGTTGGTCAAGACAATAATAAAATTAAACAAGTTGCTACTATTTCAGCGAACAACGACGAAGTAATTGGTGCTTTGATTGCTCAGGCAATGGAAAAAGTAGGTAACGATGGTGTTATCACTGTTGAAGAGGCAAAAGGTACTGAAACAGAAGTAAAAACTGTAGAAGGTATGCAATTTGACCGTGGTTATTTGTCTCCATATTTTGTGACAAATTCTGACAAAATGGAAGCAGAATTAGATAACCCATACATCTTGATCTACGACAAGAAAATCAGCAATATGAAAGAATTGTTGCCTATCTTGGAGAAACAAGTTCAAACTGGCAAACCATTATTGATCATCGCTGAAGATTTAGATGGTGAGGCATTGGCGACATTAGTTGTTAATAAAATCCGTGGTTCATTGAAAGTTGCTGCTGTTAAAGCTCCAGGTTTCGGTGACCGTCGTAAAGCAATGTTAGAAGATATCGCTATTTTAACTGGCGGTACTGTTATCTCTGAAGAAAGAGGTTTCAAATTAGAGAATGCTGAATTATCTTACTTGGGTCAAGCTGAAAAAGTTCAAGTTGACAAAGATAACACAACTATTATCAATGGTTCTGGTAATGTAGAGGATATCAAAGCACGCGTTGCTCAAATCCGTTCACAGATCGAAACAACAACTTCTGATTACGATCGCGAAAAACTACAAGAACGTTTGGCAAAATTGTCAGGTGGTGTAGCTGTATTATATGTAGGTGCAACTACTGAGGTTGAAATGAAAGAGAAAAAAGACCGTGTTGATGATGCTTTACATGCAACTCGTGCAGCTGTTGAAGAAGGTATTATTGCTGGTGGTGGTGTTGCATTCATTCGCTCAACTGAAGCTTTGGTAAACCTTAAAGGTGATAACGAAGATGAGCAAATCGGTATTGACATTATTAAACGCGCTATCGAAGAACCATTACGTCAGATCTGTAATAACGCTGGTATCGAAGGTGCGGTAATCGTTCAAAAAGTGAAAGAAGGAACTGCAGATTTCGGTTACAACGCACGTACAGACCGTTACGAAAACTTAATCGCTGCTGGTGTAATCGATCCAACTAAAGTATCTCGTGTAGCATTGGAAAATGCAGCTTCAGTTGCTTCAATGTTATTGACTACCGAGTGTGTATTAGCTGACGAAGCTGAAGAAAACCCTGTAGGTGCTGGTGCTCCTCCAATGGGTGGCGGTATGGGTGGAATGATGTAAGATTCATCCTTATAAAAAAAAACCTGTTATCTTAGATAACAGGTTTTTTTTATGCCTTGTACTTAATGACGCCTTCTATATTTCTCGTAATAATGATCGTACTCTCGAGGTGAATAATTAATAGTTTAATCATTTTTAATCTAATAACCTTTCGCTGTATCGTCTCCACGTGGATCGGCTCCTGTCTGTAATTTACCATTTGGTAAGACAAGTATATTCTCCACACGGCCGATTGCCCCTCTCGGATTTATCGTATAGCCATCTTTTGTCAATTGGTCACGTAAATTGGCATTGATAGCGTTATTTTCGACATCAATGCGATCAGGAAGCCATTGATGATGAAATCTTGGCAGGCTCACTGCCGATTGTGCATTTTGTCGGAAGTCAATAACGTTGAGGATAGTCTGAAAAACAGAGGTAATGATGGTTGATCCCCCGGGGGTTCCCACAACCATGAATAGTTTGCCATCTTTTTCTACAATAGTGGGTGTCATTGAGCTGAGCATTCTTTTGCCGGGCTGAATCTCGTTCGCTTTTTCCCCTGTAAGCCCATACATGTTTGGGACACCGGTCTTCACAGAGAAATCATCCATTTCATTGTTTAGGAGAAAACCTGCGCCGGCCACAAATACTCCCGAGCCATAAGAATCATTGAGTGTTGTTGTAATGGATACTGCATTCCCTTGCTCGTCTACGATATTGAAATGTGTCGTTTGTTCACTTTCATAGCCAGGAATGACATCTGCATTGACATCTTTGCTTAATGTCGCTTTACGGAAATTGAATGAATTGAGTTTATGTGCATTTGAGCTGGAGTCAATAAGCTGTTGGACAGGTACCCTAATAAAATCAGGATCTCCTAAATATTTGGCCCGATTGGCATATACATAACGTTCAGCTTCGACCATGACACGAATGGTTGAATCGGTTTGAAAGCCCCAGCGTTGAAGTGGAAACTGTTCGACTGATTTGAGCAGGGCCAAAAGAGATGTTCCCCCACTCGAAGGCGGCGGCATGGAAATAACTTTGTGCCCCCTGTAATTTGTGGAAATTGGGGTACGCCAAAGTGCCTGATAATCCAGTAGATCTTGATGATTGATAATGCCTTTCCCTTTGTCCATTTCGGCAACAATTAAGTCGGCCGTTTTACCTTTATAGAAGCCGTCTCGCCCTTCTATTGCGATTCTTTCCAGCGTTTTCGCGAGTTCCTCCTGTATAAATAGGTCACCGGTTTTCCAAGCTGTGGTTTTGATAATTGCAGCACCAGAGGGATTCAGCTTGACAAAACGATCTTTATGGCTTTCAAACTCATTGGCTTGTCGTTGACTGATTTTAAAACCTGTTCTGGCGAGCTGTATTGCCGGGAGTACGAGATCCTTCCATTGCAACTTGCCATACTTTTTGTGTGCTTCCCACATACCGGCAACAGACCCAGGGATGCCTGAGGCCAATTGACTGTAAAGACTCAACTCAGGAATAACATTACCTTGGGCATCGAGATACATATCCCGGGATGCTTTTAGAGGGGCTTTCTCACGAAAATCTAAGGCATCTAAATTACCCCGATGATCGCGGTAGAGCATAAAGCCGCCACCACCAATATTTCCTGCATTTGGATAAACAACTGCAAGAGCAAATTGGACGGCAACTGCAGCATCTATTGCATTCCCACCTTGTTTTAAAATCTTTACGCCCACTTCTGAAGCCAAAGGATGCGCTGTGACTACGGCAGCCTTATTAAAAGTACTGGCCTGCTCGACCTTAGAATTTAGCTGTTGTTTCGTCGCACAAGAGGCAAGGCATATGCTCGCTATGAGCGAATAGGTTATGAATTTATACATCGTATTCGATTTAAACTTTAAATATTATCACAAAGAGTTGTACAAACAATACGATCTCCAATTATTTAAGTTTTTCGTTGTTTTTATGGCGGTCGGCATCGCGAATTGATTTCTTTTGAAGATTTTGTTCCAGAGCTTCTGTTAGATCAATTCCCGTTTGATTGGCAAGACATATCAAAACGAATAATACATCGGCCATTTCATCTGCTAAATTGACTTCTTTGTCTGATTTTTTGAAAGATTGCTCTCCGTATTGCCGAGCCATTATTCGGGCAACCTCACCGACTTCTTCCATGAGTATGGCGGTGTTTGTCAGTTCGTTGAAATAACGTACTCCGGTACTATTGATCCACTTGTCAATAACTTCTTGTGCTTCTTTAATTGTCATCTTGTTCAATAAAAAATTAAAAGTTGTCCTTATCTTTTGTATCCATGACGATGGTAACTGGGCCATCATTCAATAGGTCGATTTTCATGTCTGCTCCGAATATGCCAAGTTGAACCTCTTTTTGGAGCAATTGACTTAACAATAAAGCCATCTCTTCATACATTGGTTTGGCTTTATCCGGTTTTGCTGCTCTGATAAAAGAAGGTCTGTTTCCTTTTTTTGTTTGAGCAAAGAGGGTGAATTGTGAGATGAGTAAGATATTTCCGTCTATATCCTGTATCGATTTATTCATCAGGCCCTGTTCATCCTCGAAGATGCGTAAGTTGATGAATTTCTGTCCTAACCATTTCAGATCTTCTGTTGTGTCTGCTTCTTCAACTCCTAATAAAATCATTAAACCCTTCTGGATCTGGCCTGTAATCTGATTATCTACCGTACAAGAGGCGTTTTTCACTCGTTGTATAACTGCGCGCATAATGAAAAGTATAAAACCAAAGGTAAAAATTCCGATTGTTAAACACGATGTAATGTGCAATTTATCCGCCATATTAAATGAAAAACGTCTCTTGCTTCCTCAGGAAAAAAGAGACGTTTTTTTATTTAAATAAATTGTTTCTAAAATTTGAAATTCAAGCCCAATAGGAAATTTGTTGGTGCCTGAGGGAAATAGAAATTATAATATTTTCGGGTATCACCTTCCATCCAGCCAAAGGTGTAGCCATTGGCTTCGTACTTCTCGTTGAGTATGTTGTTGACCTGTAAAGTTGCACTGATGTTTTTGATACCTAAAGCTGTAAAGCTATAGTTTGCTAACAGATTGTTGACAAAATAAGAGGAAATGCTCCTCTCTTTCGCAGATGAATTATCTAGATATTGTCTTCCTACAAATTTGGATAGAAGAGAGAATGTAAGTGATGTTATCGGACTATAAGAAAAATTACTTGACAAAATCGTTCCCGGAGATAAAGCAATGTCTGTTTTTGAATAAAATATCCTTGTATTACCTATAACCTCTTCAAAATCTTTAATTTTATTTTGGCTGAAACTAGCTGTTGCTTTCCAGTTGAACTGTTTGCTGATGTTCCATGATCCATCGAATTCAAGCCCCATTCTATAGCTATCTTTGACATTTTGTCGAATTGGAGAGCCCGTATCACTGATTTCGCCTGTTGGGATCAATTGATCTTTGTAAAACATACCATATCCATTCAATCCGATGTTGAATTTTTCATTTGTAAAGCGATAGCCAAATTCGATGTCCTGCATTTTCTCTGGGCTAGGGTCTGGTAAGGCGCTATTTTTCTCTATAAAATCCTTGCGAACAGGTTCTTTTTGTGCAAAGGCATAAGAAGCGTATACATTTGAATGGTCATTTAGCAAATATGTTGCCCCAGCTTTAGGATTCAAGAAATTAAACTTAGGATGATAATTATAATTTTTTACCTTATCGTCATCACCATACATGTGGTAATCTACATTCCGATATTGAATATCGGCCATTAATATCCACTTGTCTAGTTTGTAATCGACCTTTAAGAAATTACTGAAATCATTTTTTTGTGATTTCCCGAAGTAATATTTGTCGTCGAGAAAACCGGTTGATGCATATTGTGCCCAAATCACCTGGCCATAATGTTTTCCTTTGTATTGATTATAAGCTCCACCCCAAGTAATTTCAAGCTGATCATTCGGTCTGTAATTTAGGGCATAGGTCATGCCATAAAAATAATTATCAAGCCATCTCCTACGGACGAGATCTGTTTTTTGTATGGTATCTTTACCAATGATGACGTTAGGCAGACCGTATTTACTTAGTTTATCTCCCGGTCTCATTTCTTCATAGTAACCATAACCTCTTGTATAGTGTAGGGCTGTATTGAGTGTCAATTTGTCGTTCAGGATATTGGTATAATGAAGTTGATGATGTTTCTGCGTATAATTATCTGTTTGATTCTGATACGTATATAGATTATAATTCCGGCCTGCGTTCATGAAACGATCCTTCTCTGCGCCCGAGATTTCGAGTGCATTATCTGCATAGTCATCCATGCGCGATCGATCGCCAGTAATCAATGGTTCAGGAACGCCATTCCAGGCTTGATATGTCTTTTCTTTTCCCCAGAATACAATCCCTTTTAAAATATGTTTTTTGCCATAATAGCCTCCGTCCACATAGAAAGACTGTAAGTCTGAACTACCTCTCTCGATATAACCGTCGCTGCTGATACGGGATAATCTAGCATTGAAGGCAAATTTGTCGTTGATTAGTCCGGTACCTACCTTGACTGTATTTTTCCAGGTATTGTAAGAGCCAAATGAATTGTTGAGTTCTGCGTAAGGGGTTTCGACTAACGTATTGGACTGAATATTTAATGAGGCTCCAAATGATCCGGCACCATTCGTCGAAGTCCCAATACCGCGCTGAACTTGGATGCTCTCGGTAGAAGAGGCAAAGTCGGGAAGGTTTACAAAAAATGAACCCATACTCTCCGCATCATTTAAAGGGATTCCATTTAATGTTACGTTGATTCGTTGATTATCCGATCCCCTGATTGTCATTCCGGTATAACCAATGCCTGCACCGGCATCGGAATTGACCTGCACGGATGGAGTCTGATTTAAAAGGAATGGGATATCCTGGCCGAGGTTGTTACGCGTTATTTCTTCTTTGGAGATGTTTTTAAAGGTTGTAGGAGCATTTCTTTTGGCACGGGTAGATTGAACAAGCACCTCTTCCATTTGAATAGTACTTGGTTCTAATGCTACCGTAAGCTCCAAATTGTCTTTAACATCCACATTTCGACTCCATGTCTTATAGCCAAGTGATGATACCTGGATCTGGTGCTTACCTGCATTGATACGATATAGTTTAATCAGTCCATTTTTGTCCGATTGGCCAGTGATGGGTGCCTGTCCATCTATGGACACCGAGACATTCTGTAAGGGATTTTGATTGCTCTTGTCTATAGTTCTAATTGTCAGATTTTGTTGCGCAATGGCAATTTGGCTTGAAATAGTAGCTAAGGAGCTACAAATCAAAAATTTGATCATGGTAATGTATTTTGTTTGAGTTAAACAAATCATAGCAAGGGGTTACTATGACCGCACTATTTAACTAACCTCTCCCTACGCCAGCATTATCTGGATCAGGTGCACAGAATTTAATCTGTTGGGTATAATCTCAGCCTTTATTTGTGTTCCTGACAAAACAAGGCACCCCTATTCGACGTTGCGAATATATAAATTTAAAATTGAAATGAAGTATAAAGAAGTAATTTATGACAAATGGAAAAGTGCGGATTTATGATATTATTTCCTTTTGGTTAAAAATTTATGGAAATTGTTGTTTTTGGTATATATTGTTCTTTTTAGGTACCTTGGCATGAATTTTTCTACTAGAGGTATGTATTTATACAGGTCAAAAAATTTTAGTTACTAAATTGATAGTGAGGAGATAAAATGTTAAAATATTTAAGCGCTAATTATATTCTACCGATTACTTCAATGCCGATAAAAGACGGTATTGTTTCGGTAGATGAGGAGGGAGTAATTCAAGGTATCTATGACCCAACTTCATTTACACCTGCAGATAAAGTTAAGGTTGAGAAATATGAAGGAGTGATAATTCCAGGTTTTATCAATTCACATTGCCACATTGAATTGTCGCATATGAAAGGTATTGTTCCTAAAGGGACAGGACTTCCAAGCTTTCTGAGTAAGGTGATGACTACGCGATCGGCATCGATGAAGAAAATCGACGATGCGATGGCTAAAGCCGATAGAGAGATGTACGAAAATGGTATTGTCGCAGTCGGAGATCACGCCAACACTGATAATTCATCAAAATTAAAGGAAGATTCTCAGATCCTGTATCACACGTTTGTGGAGGTGCTTGGAATTGAACCTGATGAAGCGGACTTTAAATTAAAGGAGGCTAAATCATTGACCCAGGAGTTTAGGAATGGCCATGTATCGATTACGCCACATGCCCCATACTCGTGTTCGAAGGTACTTTTCAAAAAGTTCAAGAAGATGGTTTCGGAAACAAATATTATCAGTATTCACAATCAAGAAAGTGAAGAGGAGAATAAACTGTTCCGTTATAAAATGGGTGAGTTCTTGGACTTTTATAAAAGTATAGGGAAAAATGCTGATGCGATTAAGGCGCAGGCAAGAAATTCGATTCAGTCTTATCTTCCTTATTTGCCTTATCCAAATAAATTATTGTTGGTTCATAACACCTATACCTCTCTTAAAGATTTGGATTTTGTAGAACGTATGGACCGTGATGTGATGTGGTGTCTCTGTCCAAAGGCCAACCTTTATATTGAGGGAACATTACCAAAGGTTCAGAATTTTATGAATGCCGGACAGCGTTTAGTCATCGGAACAGACAGTTTAGCTTCAAACGATACATTGTCCATTTTGGAGGAGCTAAAAGTGTTGCATGCGCACTTTGAGGATCTCGACTTCTTGCAGACCATTCAATGGGCCACAATCAATGGTGCTATCGCGTTGAACATTGAGGATGAATTTGGGTCACTCGAAGTGGGTAAAAAACCTGGGATTGTGTTGTTGGAAGGGATGGAACACATGCGCCTCAATGAAGATGTTAAGGTAAAACGTTTAGCGTAGTATTTAATTCCCCAAACTTCTGTACTTTTGCTCTTATTGAACCGTTCATGACTTTAATAACAACACTATAGTCATGGTAAATTCCATCTGACCGATGGAAGAAAAAATAAGTTACAGATGAAACATTTGAATATTTCAATAAGAGGTAAAGTACAGGGAGTCTTTTTTAGATTGACAGCCAAGGCGGTTGCAGATCAAGTGGGTGTTAGGGGCTTTGTTGTCAATTTAAAAGATGGTTCTGTTTATATCGAGGGCGAGGGCGACGATTTTGCACTAGATTCACTGTTGGAGTTCTGCCAAGAAGGGCCCGAGGGTGCAATCGTTGAAAGTGTTGAGGTAAAGGAAGGCGAAATGAAGGGCTTTTCCAATTTTGAAGTAGTTAAAAGAGTTCAATCTTAAGCCGTTTCGCCTTGTCAGTACTTAAAAAATTCGCCGGACAGACCATGATTTATGGACTGAGTACGATTATAGCCCGTATGCTGTATTTCGTCATGACGCCATTGTATGTCCTCAAATACCCACCTGCTTCTTACGGAATATTTACCAACATGTACGCCTGGGCATCCATGATCAATGCTGTTTTGGCATTTGGTATGGAAACTACTTTTTTTAGGTTTCTCCAAAAAGTCGAAGAAAAGGATAAAAAGCAGGTTTTCAATAATAGTTTTATCGTCATTGCCTTTTTGGCTACATTATTTTTTATAACGGCCATTGTCTTTGCGGGCACCATTGGTAGTTGGTTGAATAAGGGAACTTACAATGCCGATTACGAGAGTTATGTAAAATATTTCGCCCTCATATTGGCATTGGATGCATTAGCTATTGTTCCTTTTGCGAAATTGAGATCGGAGGGAAGGCCTATTCGATTTGGTACTATCAAATTGGCCAACATCGGTATTATGGTTCTTCTTAACCTATTCTTTATTGCGCTAGTTCCCTATCTGATAAAAGATGGTGGTACTTTGGGTACTTGGTGTTCCGGTTGGTATAGAAATGAATGGATAGGTTATGTATTTATTTCTAATATTGTGGCAAGTGCAGCAACCTTTCTATTGCTCCTTCCTGAAATGAGGGGTTTCTATTTTAAACCGGAAAAGCAGCTAATCTTAAAGATGCTATCGTATAGCTTTCCGATTTTAGTAGCTAATATTTCTTATATCATCAACGAAAATTTAGATAAAATTGTGTTGCCAATCTACCTGCCTAAGGATATTGGTGATCGCGATCTGGGGATCTATGGGGCCGTTGGGAAATTAGCAATGTTTCTGAGCATTTTTGTTCAGGCTTTTCGATTGGGCGCCGAACCATTTTTCTTTTCTTATGCAAAAAATGCTAATGCAAAGAAGACCTATGCGTTGATTATGGAATATTTCGTAATTGCCATGATGTTAGTTATGCTGGGGATTACAGCTAATATTGACTGGCTGAAGTATTTTATTAAAGGAAATGTGGAAACTCGTGACTTATATTGGTCTGGACTTTTCATCGTTCCGCTATTACTATTCAATTATGTGCTGTTGGGAATCTATATGAATCTTTCGGTCTGGTATAAGCTTTCTGACCAAACACGTTACGCTTTGTATATTTCATTGGTAGGCGCAGGAATTACCATCGTTGCAAATTATTATCTGATCCCAAGATACAGTTATGTGGGCGCATCAATAGTCACATTTCTGGCCTACTTTTCTATGGTTGTGCTATCTTATGTATGGGGGCAAAAACATTATCCTATACCTTATAAATTGGGCAAGATCCTGATGTATATATTCGCGGGAATATGTTTCTCCTACCTTTCTTACTTTGTGTTTAATCATAATGTCTTCGTTGGTAATGGGCTTTTAGTTGCTTACATTGGAGGTGTATTTTTGATGGAACGAAATCAGCTCAAGCGATTCGTAAATAAAGATGCTTAACAGAAAAAAGGTCGTGCTAATGTTAACTTAGCACGACCTTTTTCCTTATAAATTGTGGACTTCAGGATTATACCATTTCTGTTGAGAAATTGTGTTCAATTTCATGAAGTACCTCAAGAATCTCAGCTTGGCTTTGTAAGCTGACCAACTTCATTCGGTGTTCTTTAAAGTTAGGGATTCCTTTGAAGTAATTCGCATAATGCCTGCGCATTTCAAAAATACCCAATTTGTCACCTTTCCATTCAATGGATTTGTTCAGATGAGTTCTGCAAACCTCGACACGTTCGGCAATAGTTGGTCCTTCTAAACGCTCACCAGTATTGAAAAAATGTTTTATTTCTCTAAAGATCCAGGGGTATCCGATTGCTGCACGGCCAATCATAATGCCATCCACTTCAAACTCCTGCCGCCATGCCGCAGCTTTTTCGACAGAGTCTACATCGCCATTGCCAAAAATTGGAATCTTGATGCGCGGATTGCGTTTGATATCACGAATCATAGACCAGTCCGCCTGACCTTTATACAGCTGCGCGCGCGTACGTCCATGAATAGCAAGTGCTTTGATCCCCACATCTTGTAACCTTTCGGCAACTTCGTATACATTTTTTGTGTTGTCATCCCAGCCAAGACGTGTTTTCACCGTTACGGGTAAATCCGTAGCCTCAACGACAGCTTTTGTCATTGCAACCATTTTATCGATGTCCTGTAGTAAGGATGAACCAGCTCCTTTACAGACTACTTTTTTAACTGGACAGCCGTAATTGATGTCGATTAAATTAGGCCCTGCTTTTGTGCAGATCTCAGCAGACTGACGCATACTTTCAATATCTCCACCGAAGATCTGAATGCCAATAGGACGTTCATATTCAAAAATATCTAGTTTTTGAATTGACTTTGCAGCATCCCGAATTAAGCCTTCCGAAGAAATAAATTCAGTATACATTAAATCAACACCATTCTGTTTGCACACATAGCGAAACGGAGGATCACTTACATCCTCCATCGGAGCTAATAACAATGGGAATTTACCCAAATCAATATTTTCACCAATCTTGACCGACATCTTCGATAATTTTTTACAAAGGTACAAAATTTGGCATTAGTATAAAGTTAGCTAACTGTCACGAGTTTAGAGCCGATTTTTGATCTCTACAAATCCTGTCGAACGTTGACCGTTCGAATCGCCAACCCCACTAAATTCATAGTTATGTGAAAGTATAGTCTTCCTATCGTCAGGGTTTGATTTCCTTATATTTCTTTTACAAATTCTTTGATAGCTTGTCCAGGATCGGCTGTCTTCATGAAATTTTCACCAATTAAAAATCCTTGGAATCCAGCTTTTTTTAAGGCTTTAATTGTCGAAGGATCAGATATACCGCTCTCAGATACTTTAATATATTCTGTTGGTATTTTGTTCAGGAGATCATAAGAATGCTGAATGTCGACTGAAAAATCTTTAAGGTTTCTATTATTGACACCAATTGCATCAATGTCATCGAAAAGATTATCCAACAGTTCCTGTTCGTTGTGCACTTCAAGTAAAACATTTAAACCCAATTGGTGTGCATAGGCTGCAAATTCCTGTATTTCCTCCTTTTTCAGACATGCTGCAATTAAAAGGATGATATCTGCTCCATAAGCTTTCGCTTCGGTGATCTGATATTTATCCACGATGAATTCTTTTCTTAAGATAGGAATGCTAATAGCCTCACGTGCTTTCGATAGATCTTCTAAATTGCCTTTGAAAAATTCGCCATCAGTAAGAACCGAGACTGCCGAAGCACCTGCCTCCTCGTATGCCTTTACAACATCTTCCACTGCTGAAGTACTATTGATGTCTCCTTTTGATGGCGATGCCCTTTTGTATTCCGCTATAATTCCTGTTTTTTCAGGATCAAGAATAGATTCTCTCAACGATAGACAAGCCACACTGAAATAGGGATAGTTTAATAGTTCCTCAAAAGGAACTAAAGCTTTTGCTTTTTCTACTTCTATTTTTTTTCGTTCAATGATTTTATCAAGTATAGTCATTTTTTTAGATGTTAGATTCCCAACCAGTTTTCAATTAATTTTTTACCATTTGTGGTCAATACCGACTCTGGGTGGAACTGCATTCCCCTTACATCGTATTCGGTATGGGTTAAGGCCATAATGATGCCATTCTCGTCGATCGCTGTTACCTTTAGGCTAGCTGGTAGAGTGTCTTTGTTTACAGCCCAAGAATGGTAGCGTCCAATTTTGGAATCTTTTGGGAAGTCCCGAAACAATTTCTCTGACTCATCCACAACAGTAATATTTGTTGCTACGCCATGCAAAGGTTTTTCCATATTGAATAGTGTACCACCAAAGACTTCTGCAATAGCCTGTTGGCCTAAGCAAATACCTAATATACTTTTATGTGGAGCGTAGGTACGGATAACATCAAGTAATAATCCAGCTTCTTCTGGAATACCTGGACCTGGCGAAAGAAGTATTTTATCGAAAGCATCAATATCTTCCAGTTTAAATTTATCATTTCTCCATACAACATATTCTTGATCTAATTCCTGTAACAAATGGACCAAGTTGTAGGTGAACGAATCGTAGTTGTCTATAACGACTATTTTATTGTTGCTCATAACCTTTTGCTATAAAATCTTGATTAATATAATTTTCAATTTCCTGGAATATGGACTGAATAAATTCGATTGGCAAATGAAATCTTTTTGCCAGTAGGACATAATTACTGTCCAGGTTCCGAATGATATTCTGCTCTTCGTTTTGCTCATCCTCGAAGGACTTGCCTTTGCCGATATAGGTTTTTCGTAATGCCAATAGCTCAACGATGCGGTTGTCAATGGTGTCTACCGAATCATGGATATGTTGCTTGTTGACACAGTATTCCAATGGTCTGATCATAATGTTTCTGCTAATTGTAATGCTTTTCGTAGCGCAGCAATTTTGTTATTTACTTCTTGTAGCTCCATTTCGGGGTCTGAATCTAATACGATACCGCCACCGGCCTGATAATGTAAGGTGTTTTGTTTACTTAGGAAGGAACGAATCATAATGGCATGATTAAAGTCTCCGTTAAAACCCATGAATCCGATTGCACCCGAATAAAATGAGCGTTGTAATCCTTCGTAACGATCAATCAATGTCAACGCCATATGTTTTGGAGCTCCTGAAAGCGTACCTGCTGGATAAGTATCACCTACGATGTCAAATGGGTTGATATTATCTTTTAAGGTGCCCGTTACTTTGGAGACCAAGTGGATAATATGCGAGTAATATTGTGGTTCCATGTAGGACTCAACTTTAACTTGGGTGCAATGTCTACTTAAGTCATTGCGGGCAAGATCGACGAGCATAACATGTTCGGAAGTCTCTTTTGGGTCTTCTTTGAGCTTGGTGGCTATCTTTTGATCTTCCTCCATGTTACCTGTCCGTTTAAATGTTCCTGCAATAGGGAAAATCGTCGCTTGTTTCCCGTGGATACGCAGTTGAGCCTCAGGCGATGATCCGAAAAGTTTAAAGTCACCATAATCAAAATAGAAAAGATAGGGCGAAGGGTTGATGGAGCGGAGCGCACGATAGACATTGAATTCATCACCGGAGAACGGTGTCTTAAAGCCTCTGGATGGAACGATCTGGAATACATCACCACGTTGGATATGCTCTTTCATCTTCTTAACCAGCTGACGGTGTTCTTCATCGGTACGATTGGAGCTTTCCTCGCCAGCAAGTTTGAAGGTATATTCAGGAAAGTTTTTGTTCTGAATAAGGAACTGCATTCTTTCAAGCTCTGATTCTTCGTCATCCAGCAGATGTTCAAAAATATAGAGTTGATTACGGAAGTGGTCGATGGCAATGACATATTTGTAAACATGATATTGCATAAACGGTATTTTCCGTGCCGGATCTACCGTTGTTGTTAGTTTGATGTCCTCAAAGTGTTCAATACAATCGAAGGTGAAGTAACCAAATAGGCCATTGGAGATCAAGTTAAGTTCAGCAATTGTATGATCTTCGAAGGAATTTCTAAAATCGGAAACTTCTTGACGTAATTCGATTTCGTGCGCATTTTTTACGATACGTTCTCTACCCGGATAAGTGAGCGTCAGCTCTTTCTCATCGAGCTGGATTCCGGCAATTGGTTGACAACAGATGTAACTGATGTTGTTGTCGCGACTATGGTAGTCGGAGCTTTCCAGTAACAAGGAGTTTGGAAAGATATCTCTTAGGCGAAGATAGATGCTCACGGGTGTCGTTGTATCCGCAAGCAACTTTCTGGTTTGTGTTTTGAATGTATACTTCATTTTTTGTGTCTTATCTTCTTGTTGTAAACTATGCATAAAAAAACCCCGATACTGGTCAGCATCGGGGTTGGAATTTCCATAAATGGTTTTGGTTGATTATGAAATATTATGACAATACCAATTAGTTCCCGATGCTTATTGCTTCAGGCCACCACCAATTTGTATTTGTATATCTTCGTGTCATTATTACACAAATTTATAAAAAAAAATAAATAAGCAAACTTTTTGTGACAAAAAAACAAAAATTCACCTTATTTCTTAATCATTTAATAAATCAGGACGTCTTTCTTGCGTTCTTTTTAACTGTTGTTCATCTTTCCATGCAGCGATTTTTGCCTCATGACCACTAAGGAGAATATCAGGCACTTTGTGGCCTTTCCAGTCTGCAGGGCGTGTATAGATAGGCGCATCTAATAATCCATCCTGAAAAGAATCTGAAAGCGCGGATGTCTCATCCGACAAAACTCCGGGAATCAGACGGATAACAGCATCTGTAACAATCGCCGCTGGAAGCTCACCTCCGGACAGTACATAATCACCGACTGAGATCTCTTTTGTTACATAAATATCACGGATACGTTGATCTATTCCTTTGTAATGCCCACAGAGAATCATCATATTTCCTTTTGTAGATAAGCCATTCGCAATATCCTGATTGAATGTTTCACCGTCGGGAGTCATGTAAATGATCTCATCGTATTCCCGTTCAGCTTGCAATTGCTCTATACACTTGGCAAAGGGTTCTATTTGAAGGACCATGCCCGATCCGCCCCCGTACGGATAATCATCGACACTTTTGTGTTTATTTGTTGAATAGTCTCTCAAATTGTGGACATATATTTCAGCCAAGCCTTTGTTCTTTGCTCGTTGCAAAATAGAGTGTGCAAATGGACTTTCCAAGAGGTCAGGTAAGACCGTAATAATATCAAAACGCATGGGGCAAAGATACACAAAAATGCACCATTGTCTATTTATAAGATTGATTCGCTTATCTTTGTGCCAAAATTAAGTGTATATACAGTGATTGACGTAAATAATATTTCTGTTTCCTTTGGGGGAACAACTCTTTTTTCAGATGTATCTTTCTCCATCAATGAGAATGATAAGATCGCATTGATGGGTAAAAATGGTGCTGGTAAATCCACCTTACTGAAAATTATCGCTGGAGTGGGGAAACCTACTACAGGTAATGTTGCTGGTCCGAAAGATGCGATTATAGCCTATTTACCGCAACATTTGTTAACAGAGGATAACGTGACTGTTTTTGAAGAAACATCAAAGGCTTTCGAAGAAGTCTATGGTATGCGTGATGAGTTGGAAAACCTGAATGAGCAATTAAATATCCGAACAGACTATGAGTCTGACGATTATATGCAATTGATCGAACGCGTATCTGAATTAAGTGAAAAGTTCTATTCGATTGAGGAAGTTAACTATGATGCAGAAGTTGAAAAGGTCCTGAAGGGGCTCGGTTTTGAGCGTTCGGATTTTACAAGACAGACTTCTGAGTTTTCCGGTGGTTGGCGGATGCGTATCGAATTAGCTAAAATATTATTGAAAAAGCCGGATTTGATTCTATTGGATGAGCCAACCAACCACATGGATATCGAGAGTATCCAATGGCTGGAAGATTTCCTCGTCAATTCGGCTAAAGCAGTTATCGTTATTTCGCACGACAGAGCATTTGTCGACAATATCACCAATCGGACCATCGAGGTGACGATGGGAAGGATTTATGATTATCGTGCCAAGTATAGTCATTACTTGGAATTACGTCAGGAGCGTCGCCAGCATCAGCTAAAAGCGTACGAAGAGCAGCAACGCTTTATTGCGGACAATCAGGAGTTTATCGATCGTTTCAGAGGTACCTATTCTAAAACATTGCAGGTGCAATCGCGTGTTAAGATGTTGGAGAAATTGGAAATCATTGAGATCGACGAGGTAGATACTTCCGCACTGCGTCTTAAATTCCCACCATCCCCGCGCTCAGGTCAATATCCTGTTATCGTTGAGGATCTAACCAAGGTTTATGATGAACACGTCGTATTTCAAAAAGCAAATATGGTCATCGAACGTGGTGAAAAGGTCGCTTTTGTCGGGAAAAACGGTGAGGGTAAATCGACCATGATCAAAGCAATTATGGGGGAAATCGATTTCGAAGGCACGCTGAAAGTAGGGCACAATGCAAAAATTGGTTACTTTGCACAAAATCAGGCCGCATTGCTTGATGGAGAGATGACCGTTTTTGATACCATTGATCAAATTGCTGTAGGTGAAGTGCGTGTTAAAATGAAAGATCTTTTAGGAGCCTTTATGTTTAGTGGCGACGATACAACTAAAAAGGTGAAAGTGCTGTCCGGAGGAGAAAGAACACGTCTGGCAATGATAAAATTGTTGTTGGAACCGGTAAATGTATTGATTCTCGATGAGCCGACAAACCATTTGGACATGAAGACAAAGGACATTATCAAAGATGCTTTGAAAGATTTCGATGGTACGCTGATCCTTGTTTCACACGACCGTGACTTTTTGGATGGTTTGGCAGAGAAAGTCTTTGAATTCGGAAATAAACGCGTACGGGAGCATTTTGAAGACATTAAAGGTTTCTTGGAATACAAGAAGATGAGTAGCTTAAAGGATATTGAACGTTAGCATCTAAATAAACGTACTGTAAAACCCGATAGGGGCTTAGTTATAAAAAGCGGCTTTTTGATATAAAAGCCGCTTTTTTGCATTTTAAATTAAGATGAATCGAATCCTCAAGCTTTTTTTCCTTAATCCCAAAGTGTGTGAAAGATACCTTCCCGATCAATACCGCTACGCCGAGTCCAACTATTCCAAAATCGTAGTTATTCTTTTTATCTATACTCATCGTTTAATACCGTTTTTCTAAGTTGAAATTTACCATTTATGTTGATATTACGAAAGACAATTATCAGCAGATCGGTATATGGCGCTTCTCTCGCTCGAATTACTTCGCTGGTATTGAGCCTTTAGTTGTAAACTAACAGATAATCCGTATATTGAGTTCTCCTAAACATCAATTTTATTTATGATCATTGGATTAGACATTGGGACATCATCTGCGAAAGCTGTTGCATTTGACTACGAAGGTAACATCTTGTCGCAGCATAGTATATCTTATCCTATATTAAACCCGTCGGAAGGCTGGTACGAGCAAGATCCGGAGATTGTTTATGCAGCATGTATTGAGTCTATTCGGTATGTAATGATTAGCTTAAGGCAATCTCGTACTGAGATACCGAAACCCGTATGTATTTCGGTGAGCAGTGCTATGCACGGACTAATCGCTGTTGACTCGGCGGGACAGCCACTTAGCAACTGCATTATATGGGCAGATCGAAGAAGTGAGCATATTGCGGTTGCCTTGGAGGCAAGTGAGGTAGGCAGGCTGCTTTATCAGCAGACGGGTACACCAATACATCCCATGTCTTTGCTTTGCAAATTAATGTGGATAAAGTCCAACGATCAAAAATTATTTGCGCAGTCGCACAAGTTTATCGGTATCAAAGAATTTCTTTTTTACCGGCTCTTTGGAGTTTACGTGGTCGATCATTCCATCGCATCTGCAACAGGGCTTTTCGACATAAATCGCCTAACATGGTCTGATCAGGCGTTAAGCTTGGCAGGTATATCGGAAGAGCAACTAGCATCTCCAGTTCCGGTCGATTATATTTTAAATATGCCTAGCCCAAAAATTGCGGCCTTGATGCAGATCCCTGAAGATACCCCTTTTGTTATAGGTGGTAGCGATGGTTGTTTGGCTAATCTCGGGGTAGGGGCTATAAGTCCCGGAGTGGCTTCGGTAACAATCGGTACCAGTGGGGCTATTCGCGTAGCAAGTTCGCAGGCAAATCAAGAGAAAAAACAAAGACTATTTACATACCTGCTGAGACCAAATGAATATATAATTGGTGGTGCGGTTAACAATGGCGGTGTATTACGCAACTGGTTTCGAGACAACTTTTTGTGCGAAATTACCCAAATGGAAGCAGATGGAGATCCTTCTACGTCGTTAAATGCTTTGGTCGACTCCGTCGTTCCCGGGGCGGAGGGCTTGATATTCTTGCCCTATCTAACTGGTGAACGGGCACCACATTGGAATTCCAATGCAAAAGGCGTTTATTTTGGAATACAGTTGCATCACGGCAGGGCGCACTTTGCACGTGCCATGATGGAAGGGATGTTGTTTGCAATTTACAGTGTAGGACTCGCATTAGAGGAGAACACCGGTCCCATTCATACGATCTTTGCAAGCGGCGGCTTAGCGCGTTCATCGTTGTTGGTGCAGATGCTTGCAGACATCTTCAATAAACCTGTATTTACCAAAAATACAGTAGAAAGCTCTGCATGGGGAGCAGCATTGATAGGCTTGGAAGCCTTGGGCATACATGGAGGTGGTCCTACAATAAAAATCAAACAAACGGAAGGAAAGCAAGATACCGAGCACTGTTATAAACCGAGTGCGGAGAATCACGCTGTATATATTAGAAACTTCCAAAAATTTGAACGCCTGTACCATTTATTGGAAGGTGAGTTTTAACTAGATATAAATTATTATGCCTCTAATCATCGTTATTTTGGGAGTAGCTTTACTACTTCTTTTAGTCACTGTCGTCAGGTTAAACACGATCTTTTCATTACTGATAACCTCGGTTGCGGTCGGTTTTGCGATGAATATGAGTGCCGTCGATATCCTTAAATCTGTTGAAACTGGAGTGAGTACAACTATGGGCCAGTTGGCACTATTGTTGGCTTTCGGGTCTCTACTGGGGAAATTGATGGCGGAGGGTGGTGCTGCAGAAAAGATTACAACGGTGCTAACTGCTGTATTTGGCAAAAAGAACTTACCTTGGGCTATGGTTCTCACGGGCTTTTTAGTAGGTATTCCCTTATTCTACAATGTCGGTTTTATCGTCTTAGTACCATTCGTTTTCATGGTATGTGCATCCAATAAAATGCCCTTGCTTTACATAGCCATTCCGTTGCTGGCAGCGCTCTCCGTGACACACGGTTATTTGCCTCCACATCCGGGAGCTACGGCCATAGCGCTTACCTACAAAGCGGATATAGGTTTAACAATGGTGTATGGCATTGTTGTGGCAATTCCTGCCATAATTATCGGTGGACCGCTCTTTGGCAGGATGCTTAAGCGTATTCCGACCAACCCACCCACGGAGTTTTTTCCTGAACACAATCAAGCAGATCGAAAAGAGCTTCCCGGATTTGCAATTAGTATATTTACGGGGCTTTTTCCAATAATTTTAATTGCTTTTGGTTCATTTTCCCATCTAATATTTCCAGAAGGCTCCTCCTGGCTGAAGGCACTACGTTTCCTGGGTGACCCGGTGGTGGCTTTAATGATTGCATCGCTAATCGCGATGTACACAATGGGTATCCGCCAAGGCAAAAGTTTACGGGAGCAGTCAGCAAGTGTGGAAGAAGCAATCCGAGGGATAATGATGATCCTTTTTATTATTGCAGCATCAGGCGCTTTCAAGCAAATTTTGGTAGATAGTGGTGTAGCGAACTACATCGCTGATATAACCGCAGACCTGAGTTTGTCGCCTCTTGTGCTTGCATGGTTAATAGCCGGTATCATTCGCCTAGTTATCGGTTCGGCTAGTGTTGCTGGGCTCACGGCAGCGGGCATTATGCTTCCCATTGTGCAGGCAGGAGAGGTTACTCCTGAATTAATGGTGCTAGCGACGGGAGCGGGTAGTCTCATGTTCTCACACGTCAACGATCCGGGGTTTTGGATGTTTAAATCTTATTTTGGAGTGAGCATAAAGGATACGTTTCGCTCATGGACGGTGATGGAAACGCTCGTTTCTGTTATTGGATTGATCGGTGTCTTGATTTTACACTGGCTTGGTCATTGACAGCGAATGGGAAAGTTTCATATTGCTAGGACACATTAATAGGACAGCGCGTGTTAAACGAATATTGAATTATATAGGCCCATAATCGCTTGATTATGGGCTTTTTTTTGATGAAAACCTTTGTTTGATTTTTTTTTCTTAATATCGTGACAATGAGCCAAATTTTGTTGTTCTAAAACTATGCAGAGATTACATCGTTTTTCTATTTTTTTATTGATTTGGGTAGGAAGCTGCCTCCCTGGGCTGTCAGCTTTCGGGCAATTTATCGCCTATACCGTCGACAATTTGCCAAGCCCCAAATTAAAGGGACAGGATTATTTTGTCTCCAATCCGGATGGGATTCTATCCTCGGGTACAGTGGCCGAATTAGATGGCTTATCGACGCAGATTGAGGCTGCTACAAAAGGTGAATTTGCCATCGTTGTCGTGAATGATTATGTTGGTGACAGTGATTTCGAATTTGCCTTAAAATTATTCAATACCTGGGGTATCGGTAAGAAGGAAAGTAACAATGGGCTTTTGTTGTTTATTGCTAAAGACCGGCATGAATACCGTTTTATTACAGGGTATGGTATGGAAAGTATTTTGCCCGATGCCTATTTAAAACGTATTGGCGAAAAATATCTCGTACCCAATTTTAGGAATGAAGATTACGACCGCGGTGTTACGGAGGCTGCAGAATTTATTAAGACAATACTTACCTCACCGGATAGTAAGGCTGAGCTGGAACGCTTGATGCCAGAGGCAACGCCGGTCTGGAGCTTTAAAAGTCCTATCCTGCGAAATTCACTATTGGTTTTAGGTTTATTTGCGATCTGTTATATCTGGTTGGGCGAGGTGACGCGAGCGATCAAAGGAAAGTTGACCAAAAAAAGTAAATATTTTCCGCCTTTAGTCAGTGGATGCGGCTGTATGGGGATATTAATGTTTATCTCGGTGTTTATCTGTGCATTTGCCCTCAATAATTTTGAGGAGGTCTATCAGTGGAAAAATCTACCTTATTTTATAGTTGTTTTTGGTAGTATTACCCTGGCCATGAAATACAATGCAAGCCGCACGCAAATTGTTAATTCCTATCAGGATGAGGAAAATATTCAAAAGGCCCTACGTAAATTTCGTGTCTGGGGTTTGGTTCCGCTATTACTGAGTCCATTGGCACTATTTGATCTCATTGGGTTAAACAAGCGTATTCGGAAGAATGAACTTCGATTGATTCCGCCGGATCAATCTGGTCGCTGGTTGCGCATGAATAAGGACGATGTATCTACCCGTGAAAGTGCGTACCTGGATAAGGGGCAGCTTTTGGAGGAAAAAATCGGTAGCCGTTCGTACGAAATCTGGATAGATCAGGTGAACAATGAAACAAAGCTGGTTCCCTGGGACGAGAATGTTGGGTTCAGTGAATGTCCTGCATGTCATTATAGAACGTTTGAAACTGGACGTACCAAGACGATACGTGCAGCAACTTATAGTTCGCAGGGATTAGAGGAACGCTTTGACTTGTGTAAGAATTGTGGACATCGGGTATCTCATGGTGAACACTCGACTCCAGTTAAAGTGCGCTCAACATCGAGTAGCTCTGGCGGAGGATCTAGTAGTAGTGGTGGCGGTGGAAGCTTTGGTGGCGGATCTTCTGGTGGGGGTGGTGCCGGTGGAAGATGGTAGTCGGTAATTTAGGGCAAAAAAAAGGTTTTCAAACGGGGAGAATGAAAACCTTAAATAACCAATTATAAACCTAAATTATGATGACACAAATATAGTGTATATATTACACTATGCAAAATTTTTTTTAAAAAAAATGAAAAAATAAATTACAGCTAGCGCGAGATGATTTCTGTTTATAAATTAAAACCAAAATTTCAGCAGTTGCTGATGCCGATCTTGAACTTTTTACATAGAAAAAAGGTAACGGCAAACCAGATCACGATCGGATCTATTGTATTGTCTTTGATCATTGCTTCACTGTTTTGGTATGCTGATCGTTTCCCGATTTTCTTTTTGGCCCTGCCAATCGGATTGTTATTACGAATGGCCTTGAATGCCTTAGATGGCATGATGGCACGACTTTTTAATCAGACTAGCAAGACGGGCGAAGTTTTGAACGAAGTCGGAGATATTGTTTCGGATGTCGTGCTATTTTTTCCTTTGCTGAAGTTTCATCCGGAAAGCGTATATCTGATCGTCGCTTTTATCGTATTAAGTGTTGTGAATGAATTTTGTGGATTGATCGGGAAGGTGATTGCCAATGATCGTCGTTACGATGGGCCGATGGGTAAAAGTGATCGTGCTTTGCTGTTGGGGGTATATGGAATTTTAGCATTATTGCATATTTCCATAGTTACTGTTTCAAGTTATATTTTTGGTGTTTTGTGCTTACTCTTACTTTTGAGTTCGGTAACTCGATTGAGAAAGGCTTTGGCACATGGCTGATGCCAACGGCAAATTCGCAGATGTTCCTGTTCGTGTTAGAAGCTGGGGATATATTGTCTTGGTACTGGCGGTTGCCTTCGTTCCTGCAACATTATCACCCTTGTTTGTGGCCTGGATAACCTTTCAAGGGATGCGCGAGTTTGCTTGTATGTTTATCCCTGAAGGTAAGATGCAACCACTGGTGTTTCTTTGCATGGCATTGTTGCAAGCATTGCTCCTATACTTTTGTTCCTATCAAGCATATCTATTGTTGGCTAGCGTCTTGTGTTTGGGGACTGCTTTGTTTTTCAAATATGGTTTAAAGGTTAAGAAGGGAGCTGTATTTGGGCTGTTTTTGGGCGCGGTAGCTTGTTTGCTATCATTTAGCCATTTAGCTTTTATCCGATCCATTAAAATGGATGGCAACGCGTTCCTAGGATTAAAATTAATCGGATATATTGTTGTGCTAACGGAACTGAATGACGTCTTTCAATACCTGATGGGCAAGTTTTTTGGCAAACGTAAAATCGTTCCGCGTATTAGTCCAAATAAGACAATTGCGGGATGTGTGGGCGGTATCAGCATAACAATTATATTGAGTAATTTATTGGGCTATTTTTTACTGCCATTTCAGAATTTTCTATACTTTTCGTTGTTCGGTTTGTTTTTCGGTATTTTGGGATTCTGGGGAGATGTCCTTTTTTCCTATCTGAAAAGAAAGACAGGAGTAAAAGATACTGGGACATTAATTCCTGGGCATGGTGGTTTATTGGATCGTATCGATAGTCTGATCTTCAATGCGCCACTGTTTTATGCTTTGATTATCCTGTTGTTGGGGAATTAATAGAATTTGATGAATGTGGTAGTGAGAAGGCTAACTAAAATTTCAATCTGATGGCTTATCAACGTGCTGTTTTATTTTCGGGGGGAGGAACCCGGTTCAGTCTATATCTTGGTATGTATGCTGCGTTAGATGAGCTGGGTTTAAAACCAGATCTGCTCATCGCAAGCTGTGGTGGTTCAATGGCAGTGGCTGTTATACAGGCCTTTGATACACATGAAGCGCGCAAGTACTATCTGCAATCAGACGAGTTTTATCAGTTTTTCCTGCATCATCGGCTTACAGAACAGCGTCGTTTGGGGAGGCTGGGCGTGTATGTTTTGAAAAAACAGTTTAACAGAAAACGGGCACCCTTTATTGAGGACGTTTTTAATCGCTTTCTCGTTCATATGGAACAGGATCTTTCCTTACTATTGCCGACATTGGATAGACCATTCTCAGCAGCAATTCCAGCACTTGTGGTCGGCGCTAAAATGCTATTCAGTCCGTCTGAAGTTGGGCAGCGGCGTGGGGACCGGAAACTCTATCAAAAGATATTGATGGGAACTCAGGATGTATTAGCAAACGTGCCTGTTGAGGCAATAAGAATTTTGGATGATAATTACGAGCATAGTGCAGTGGCTAAGGCAGTTCATTTGAGCGCTGAATTTTCTATGCTACAGGCGGCCCGTATTTCGATGTCCGATATGTTTTATATTGAACCTGTATGCTCCAATAAAACCTATTACGCTGGTGGAGCAATTGATCTTGTTCCAATGGAGCTAGCAAAGGTGCTTGCTCAAAACATTATATGTGAGCGTAAACAACCTTATAAACCACAAGAAGAAGCGTTGGTTCGGGCGGTATTAGGCTTTAGCGGAAATAAACGATTAACAGATTTGGAACAGCAGTTTCCGTGTGCACATTGGATTGATACATGGGATGCCGCGGAACAATTAGCTGGGAAATACTGTAAAAAAGGAATTGATTGGTCTAGATTTGAAGTTACGCTATCTTTCCCGATTGATCAACAAGAATTTGCTGAAGCGATGGAAGCGCAATGGAACTATGGCTATGAGGTGACATTAAATTCATTGAAATGAAAGTATTTATTGCCGGTGGTACAAGTGGAATAGGCCTTGCTTTGGCCAAGCGTTATCTTGAGCGAGGAGCCGAGGTAGCGGTATGTGGACGTGATCTGACGAAAATGTCAGCCTATCCTTGGGGACATAGCATCAGAAGTTTTGAAGTCGATGTATGTCAATTGAGCAGCCTGCAAAATGCGGTCAGTTCATTTTGTGCGCATATGCCTTTAGACCTCTTTATCAATTGTACAGGGAGTTACGCGGATGACGTTGCTCAACAAATAAGCTATCAGGAAGCGGTGGCTATGCTCCAGGTCAATATGATGGGCACTTTGAATTGTTTTGAAGCGGCTAGAACTGCTATGCAAGGTCAGTCGGGAGGACAAATTGCAATCGTTGCATCAGTTTCGGGAACGCTCCATTTTCCCAATTCAAGCCTATATAGTAAGACAAAGCGTGCTGCAATCCAAGTGGCTGATGCGTATCGTAGGGCACTCTATCCGTATGGAATCGGGGTTACTGTTATTGCTCCGGGCTATGTTGATACGGAAAAATTGAGAGCGCTCAATAAGCAAGATTTGTCTAAAAAGCCATTCTTAATCCCTGTAAACGATGCAGCACAGCGTATAATGACAGCTATCGAACAGAAGAAGAAGCAAGTCGTTTTTCCGAAGCGTATGAAGTGGTTGATGGCATCTCTGGGACTACTTCCAAATATTGTGTTGAATAAAATTATGTCAAGGAAGGCCAAATGGATGAAAAACGACTGAAAAATAGGGGGCTGCAATTTGCTGTTTTCCTTTATTGTGCGCTATTTTTTCAGTTGACTTATTCTGCTGCTGCGGTCCATGCTGCAAATCAGGCTACTGTATCTTCGTTTGTGTTTCCTTTTGAACACTTTATGCCGTTCGTTTCTTGGATGATTATCCCCTACATGAGTAGCGGTTTGTTCTTCGCTTTGGTTCCTTTCTGTTGTCGAAGTCGAGAAGAGCTTTGTGTCTATACGAAGCGTTTCAGTTTCATTACCATCGTCTCTATTTGTTGTTTTTTGATTTTTCCCTTGCGATTTTCCTTTGATAGGCCTAACGTTGAGCATCCTGTTTTTAAATTCTTCTTCACCTTTTTGAGTAAGCATGACTCTCCATTTAATCAAGCCCCTTCGCTGCATGTGGCGTATGCATGTCTGTTTTGGTCTGTGCTCGGTAGGCAGCTAAAAGGCTGGACACGCTGGATAGTGGGGATTTGGTTGCTATTCATGGGAATTGCTACACTCACTGTTTATCAGCACCATCTGGTGGATGTGTTGACCGCGATGATTCTGGCTCATGTCGGATTTGTCCTATTCCCATCTCCATCGGGATTCCTTCATGACAGCGCTTTATCGAGGCTAAAGGCGGTGGATTTGCCCTTTTTGGCCGGTACCGAAAAGATGAAATTAGCCGAAAAGGCGAAATTAGACTTGGGGGCTGAGGTTTGTCGTAGAAACCAAGAAATTGGCAACGTTTACTACGCCATCGGCTGGTGTTTACTGTTACTGGCATTGTGGGGCGGGACTCATGCATTTGGATTATATCTTTTGTGTTGGCCATCCTTAGTCTGTATTGCGGTAGGAAGAAATTATGTTATCAATAATCCAAAGTTTCTGAAAAATGAAGAAGGTTGGATACCCGGCTTTAAGAAATTGTTTTATAGCCCATACCAATGGATTTATTGGTTGTTGTGGCGATTTGTAAGACGTCGTAATAAATCATCATTGCTTGAGATTTTACCACGTTGTTATGTAGGCCCGAGGACGACAGCAGAAGATCTCCGTGTGCTTGGTCTGAAAAAGCATCTGGTTGTTTTTGACCTGGCTGCAGAATTGGAAGAAATAGCGATCCTACATGTACAGGAAAACTATCATTCATTTCCATTGTTGGATATAGCGGCAATTACGCTGGCTGATGCCGAAAGGATATTGGCTGCGCTCGTCATCCGTTATCAGCAATTGAAGCGAGGTGAAAATATGATTATACATTGTACAATGGGCTACAACAGGAGTATGATTTTTGCTGTTCTATTGTCACAAAAAATATTATATTTAGATTTAATGGATGCTATAGATTTGGTTAAATCTTATAATAAGCATCTTGTGTTGCATAAACATACACTTCAGTTGATGGAGGTGCTAGTCGAGAGAAATAGCTAGACAGTCATTTGCATGATCTTTGTTGTTAAATATGCTATTTGATATTAGTCAATAAAATTATACATGAAATCAGGTTACTTCAAGAGTTTTGATCAAGGGGAGTTATTATATCGCGTTTGGAATTATCAGGCCGGACAGCGGGCATTGATCGTACTGCACCGTGGGCATGAGCATTCGGAACGTCTGCAGGAGATGGCTACGGATCCACAGTTTGCCGATCATTCAATCTTTGCATTTGATTTGCGCGGACATGGTTATACGAAAGAACCAGTTTCACCAATCTTTATGGATTATGTACGGGATTTAGATAGTTTCGTTCATTATATAGGCCGTGAATATTTAGTTGATCCGAAAGACATTTTCGTTATCGCCAATAGTATTGCAGGAGTTGTTGTCAGTGCCTGGGTACATGATTTTGCTCCTAAAGTCGCAGGTATTGCATTGTTGGCACCTGCATTTGAAATTAAATTATATGTGCCCTTGGCAAATCAGATGATTGCTTTGGGAACAAAGCTAAAAAAAGATCTGATTATCCAGAGTTATGTCAAATCTAAGGTGTTGACTCACGATATCGATCAGCAGAAGGCTTACGATGCCGATCCTTTGATTTCCAAATCTATCAATGGCGCTTTGTTGGTTGATCTATTAAAAGCTGGCGAGCGTATCGTTGAAGACGCTGCGGCGATTGATATTCCTGTGATTGTCCTTTCTGCTGAAAAAGATTATGTGGTCAAAAATTCGGTACAGAAAAAATTCTTTGTGACAATCGCCTCAAAGTTGAAGACCTTTATTACATTACGTAATTTCTACCATGGGATTCTATTTGAAACAAACCGGCAAAAGGTGTATCAGTATCTGCGAAACTTTATCGACAAGGCCTATGCCCGACAACGTCCTGAGCTGACGCTGGAACCCGATGAGTTTTCGGTGAAAGAGTATGAACAATTATACCATAAGTTACTTCCTGCGGGTGAAAAATTGAATTATGCGGTCCAGAAATGGGCATTGGGTAAAATAGGTTCCTTAAGTAAAGGAATGAATTTAGGCCTGCAGTTTGGATTTGATTCTGGGATATCGCTGGACTACGTCTATCGCAATGAATCGCAGGGTAAAAATCGCTTTGGGCGCATCCTCGATCGTGGTTATCTGGAGGCGATCGGCTGGAAAGGAATTCGCATTCGAAAACAACACTTGTTACAGTTGCTGGAAGAGCATATAACGAAAGTTAAAGCTGCTGGAAAAACCGTTAAGATATTGGACATTGCGGGTGGGACCGGAAATTACTTATTTGATATTAAAGAAAAATATCCCGAAGCCGAAATCGTGATTAATGAATTCCTGTTGTCAAATATTGCAGTAGGAGAGAAGATTATCCGTAGAAACGGATTGCAGGGAATACGATTTACCAACTACGATTGTTTTGATCCAGCTACCTATTCCAAACTGGAATTTGAGCCTAACATTGTTATTATCTCAGGTATCTTTGAACTTTTTGGTGACAATGAAATGGCAAGTAAGGCTGTAAAAGGTGCAACTTCGATTTGTGAAGAAAGTAGTCATTTGGTTTATACTGGACAGCCATGGCATCCACAGTTAAAGATGATTGCTTACGTGTTAAACAGTCATCAGAAAAAAGACTGGGTGATGCGCCGTCGTTCGCAGAAAGAACTAGACCGGCTGATGGCCTACAATGGAGTCGTTAAGGAACGTATGCTAATCGACGACTTTGGCATATTTACAGTCTCTTCGGGCGCGGTAAATAAGTAGTCCGCAATCGCTATTTCTAGAAAAGCACGGTTGTGCGTCTATTTAGGATAGTTTTTTCCAGCTGACTCATCTTTTGTCGTCAGCTGGAAAAATCATGAAAAATGCTAATTCTTATAAGCACGAATGGCCTGTATGATACCCTCTAGATTTTCGTTAAAGTCCTGCATTTGTGCAAACACCTTATCATCTTTGGCCAAACCACCATGTTTATTGTTTTTGCGGAAGATTTGTTTGATGTGTTCCCAGCGCTCTTGTTCCACATTGTTTATCAATCCGGCGAGTTCTTTCAATTTTAGAAGATTACTTTCTGTATCGGCAGTAAGGGTTTGTGACTCGCTTTCATAATGTGCGAGGAGAACCTGATCAATCTCCTCATCGTTCATCATGGGCACAACTTGCGCAACGAGCTTGCTCATATTCCGGTAGGATCCTTGCATTTTGAACGGCGGTTCTGTTCGGTAATTGTCCTGCATGGCCGCACTTTGAATATAATTTTGATTGACCTTGATAACAACATTTCTGATCTTTAAAACATGTTTTAATACCGTTATAAAATCATCGATATCTTGCTTCAGGTAATTGCCTTCTAAATCGGGAAGTTGATCTACCACCGATTGCGCATAGTTCACTAAAGCATAGAAGTCGTTGAAGGATTTGCTTGCTATTTTCTCTAGGTAGCTGTTTTCAATTGCCGCATTTTCGATCAAGCTTAGATTGAATAGTGCTTCGGTATCACCGATCACATCCCCTAGATTGTAGACATCGGCACGGTTGGCAAGCATATCTGGAATCTGAAATTTGGACCCGCTTTCTGTATAGGGGTTTCCAGCCATTACGATGCAGAATCTTTTCCCACGCAAATCATATGTTTTACTCTCGCCTTCAAAAATACCATCGATCTTACGTTGCCCGTCAGCCAATGAAATAAATTTCTGTAGGAATTCCGGATTCAAATGTTGGATATCATCGAGGTAGAGCATCACATTGTCGGCCATTTCGAAAGCAAGATTAATCTTCTTAAGTTCCTCGCGTTCGCCGGAAGTTTTGGCCTCCACAGGATCAATCGAAGTAATGGAATGTCCAATTGTAGGTCCGTTGATTTTCACAAAATGTAATCCCATGGTTTTCGCGAGGTATTCCATCAATGTTGTCTTTCCGTAACCTGGCGGAGAAATGAGGAGAAGCATGCCCATTCTGGCAGTACGTTTATTGTCGCCAGCTGCCCCAAGTTGTTTAGCCAGATTATTTCCGATCAATGGAAAGTAAACCTCGTTGATCAACTTATTTCGGACAAAGGATGTTAAGACTTTTGGTTCAAATTCTCCGATTTTCAGCTCCTTGGCATATGTTTTTCCAAGCTGCTCCTTCAAAGAAGCGAATTCTTGAAAACGAGGGGCATTCAATTCGGCAAATGTCTTCAACCTACGCAGAAATTGATGGTATTGAATCTGTTCTTCTCCATTGTTCAAGATCGGATGATTTCCCTTTAATCCCTGGATGAGGGCATTGTCTTTGGCGATGATCAATTGGTATTCATCTTTTGGATAAAGAAGTGTGACTGCAGTTTCCTCAATGTACTTGTGGAAAGCCTGGTAGTCACTGTTCTCGTCGATAAAAGAATTTAGCCAATTTAAAGTCAAATAGAAACGGTCTACGAGACTAAATTGTGTATGCTGAATATCTGCTTCAAAGAGTTTGAAACTCTTTTTGTTTTCCAATAACCTGATGAAAGCCTTCTTCAGTTCATCCGATTGCTCACTGACGACAAACTTGCTGTAGCTTGTGAAAGTCTGGAAAAGATAGCTCGCGATCTCCTCTCCATTAATTGTCGAGCGATCCAAATGAGTGTCCCAATTGTTGAATAATTTTGTGAGTTCGTCAACGACAGATTGGTAGCGTGTGGAATTTGGAAATGCTTTTAATACGGCGTGTGTAGACTGGATCAACGCTTGCTGTTTTTCCTGTTGGTCTTGGGCCAGTGAATGCCAAAACAACTGCGCCATAGCACGCAAATGAGGATCGTAACGTAAAAGATCAAGCTTGCTGTCTAGTTGTTTGATGGTATCATAGATTACCAGGGCATCAAAATTATGCACTCCTTTGACATAACCTTCCGAATAACTTTGCTCGACAGTCTGATTGATAAACAGGTTGGCATCAAAATCGTGCTGTCCTTTAGAAGCAAGGAATGTTTTATAAGCGAGATATTCAGCTCGGTATACATCTTTGTTTTCGGAAATCAGTTCCTGATCCCAAATATCTCTAAAGTTTTCAATTTCGGAACCTTTGACTTTTTGATAGAAGCTCGTTCCGGTAAGATGAAAGTATATTTCGTCATTTTTGCGCAAGAGCGTTAAACTGAGTGACTGATTATTGACGGCAAATTTATGCTTACCAAGAGCAATAATGTTCTCTCCATCTACAAAAAGATCATTCTTGTCACGTAAAACGCGTAATGCATCCTCTTGAGATTTTTTGAGTAGGTTTTCAAGATTTTCAGCTTTTGAAACATCACTGAGCGTTTTCAGTTCTTGCACAAGTTGTCTGATTTTGTCAATCATCAAATCTGAAGCAAAGAAACTTAGGATTTCCTCACGCGTTGCAAATGTCTTTGACTTGTTTTCGATATTCTTTAATACACGAAGGCCAATTTGTTCGAGTGAAGAGCTTCGTTTGTTGATCTGTTCAACGATTTGCTCTCTGCGGGAATTAAATGCTTTGATGATTTCATCACGCTTATCTGCTATCTTCAGGGCGAAGTCCTCAAATTCTGAGAACTTACTTTCAAGTTCTTCCAGTTGAACAATGACCTTGGTATAATACTCGTCTACTTTTTCTGTTGTCGTAGAGAGTTCAAGGTAGTTGGTGACAGACTGCTCCAGTAACGTAAGTTGGGCAGAAAATTCTGCAATGGCTTCCGTACTTTTTAATGAATTGAGTTTGCGTGTAAGCTGCGACCGGACTTCATTCAATGAAGAGAAAATAACAGCTATCTTTTCGATGATTTTGGTGGTTTGAGTGGAGTCGTCGATTTTTAAACTGTTTAGAATATCGATCAACAGCTCCAGCTCGCTCGATATAGCCGAATTGGCTTCCTCGATCGCCTTGGCGTCATAGACTTTGATAATTGCAGCAACATTGTTTTTCTGTTGCTCCACTTTCTGCTCATAGGGGTGTAAAGCCTCGTCGCGAAGCAAGAAGGCAATTGTCTTTTCGGCGAGTTCGGTGGTGATTGACTGTAGTTTATCGAGTAAAGCATCGATGCGGACTACATCAATATATTTGACATTTTTGAGGTCAATGATTTCGCCCTGTAAACGACGTGAATCTGCCAGTTGATGAACAAGTTGATCAAGCTTCTCGACTACTGTACTATTGATGGAAAAGGTAAGCTCCTCCATTTTCTTCTCGGCACTGCTATTGAGCTCTGTGGCGTATTTACGTTGGGCTTGGACCTTAACAAATTCATCAATTGCTGTATTGGCGACCTCCTTGATCTGTGCGAGTGGCTGCCCAAGATTTGACAAGGCTTCATCCTTTATCCAAAAATAGGAGTCAAGTAGGACAGTCGATTTTTTGAGTATATCCTCGTAAAGACCTTCATAACTGTCTTCTTTGTTGATGAGCTGTATGACTTCTTGTGCCTCGGCCATGGCTTGTACGATCTGTTTATTACCGACCTTATAAAGCGGATCTTCTTTTTTTAGCTCATTTTCTTTGAGTACCGCCATGTAAGGGGTTTCCCAGATCTGAACCTGATGATGTCGTGTTGCTTCAGCCTCTGTGCGGAAGTAAATTAAACTACCGTCTTTGAAAAGCGTGAAGCCATTGCAGATGATCGGAGTTTCGACATGCTGCTGAATGATGTTATAAGACAGTAAGATGTAGGTATTCGTTTCCTCCTGACAAAAGATATAGAGAAAGTCTTCGCCGTTTGGTGATGCTATGCGCCTAAGAAAACTAACCTGGTCAAACTGGACGTCAAAGATTTTATGGGTGCCATTCTGCAGGTAGTATCCGTTAGAAAAAATGATTCCTTGATTATCGGGTAGTAGAATGGCCGATTCATTCAGTGATTTAAGGTTTACTACTTGCTTTGTCCGCTGGTTAAAGACAAATGCACGGAAATCTTCTTGATACGGTTTAATACGAACGGCAATCAAATTGCCAAGGTCTGCATAGTAGTAATCCGCATCATCCAGTTGTTGGTCTGCGTTTGAAACTTTTTCGGAGAAGATTCCTTTTCCCGTATCGGTATTGTTTTCAATTTTAAAAGTAATATCGCCATTGATCGCTTCTATAAAGATCTTGTCCTTAATGGAAATGTGCGGGTGTTTTCCGAGGCGACGGTCTTCTAAGGTTGTTTTCGTCCAGTCAAACTCAAACTGATTAGGCAATTTAACCTCATGAATGCTGCGGTCGTCCTGATATTGGAGCGTTCCGTCTTTAATCAACCACTTGAATGCCTTCAGGTCAGCAGGATTTTTGCTGGTCTGAAAGATCATATAAAGATAGTTTTCCGTACGTCGAAACTTGGAAAAGATCGAGTCGCGATAGTATTTATATAAATTTTGGTAATCGCCAATGAAATTAGGATCATTGATCAGATCGAGCGATTGTGGGATAAATTGATTGTTTTCGAATGTATATACACTGAAAACATCTTCGAGTTTAATTTCGGTACGTAACCCAAAATGGACGTTATAACCGAATATACATAGATTATCCAGGGCTAAAATACCGCGAGCAACACAGTTATTTTCTGTAGTGATCCGTTGGTTGGCCTTGAGTATAAAACTTGTCGCATTAAAGACTTCCTTGCGGGCATTATTTAGTTGCTGGAGTTTGATAGAAAGCTCTTCTTTTTTTGTAAGAAGTCGCTTCCGAATAATCTCGTATGCACCTTGATCAAGGGAGTCGTTCTGATTTGTTACGTTTTCTTCTGGCATAAGTTTCAGCTTGTTCTTTCGCTTATTTCACTTTATTGAATGTTAACTCTCGACCATTTTGATATAAGGTCACTGATAAAATCTGATCATTTTCCTTCAGGAATTTTAATTCGGCTTTTACCTCGGTATAAAATAGCTCAAGTTCATTTTTGGGATAGACCTCAATGGCTGACTGTCCAGATAACTGGGCAAATAGACTGCCTTTGTCGTCAACTGTAATTTTAAATTTCAATTCGGGTTGTTTCGTGTATTCATATGTTCCTAATAGCTGTTTTATTTGGAACTCAACGAGCGTGAGTGCACCTGTAAGTTTCTCTCGCTCGACTAAAGGAAGAGCTTCATTTTTTTCCAGAATCGCTGCTACTGCCATAGTTAAAGGAAAGACTCCTATGGTGTTTGATTTATTAATCAAAGCTACAAAGTACCATTGATTTTCCGGGTTTCGCACAAGGATAGTTTGATAACCAGGGTAACCTCCCGTGTGAAAATGCATTTTGTTCTCATTATTGGTGCTATCCATAAATACCCAACCTAAACCTTCATACATATGATGCCGACTAATCAGCTTCCCATTATTAAGGGTATCGCTAGAAATAGCTTTTATAAAATTATCACGTTTTAGTAGTGTGAAGTTCTGAAGGGCTCGATCCCATTTTAGTAGATCCTCAGCTGTACTACTTATTCCATATGGTCCACTGACACCATCAAAATAGGTGGCATATTTATAAGTTTCAAAATCATCAACATTTATAAAATTTTTATTTTGAATATTATAGGTTATCCCCTTTGCATAGTTTTTTAGATCTGCGTGTGGTGAATGTGCAGAGAACACCGATGTATTTCGCATTTCAGCGGGTTTGAATATAAATTTCTGCATATATACAGCGAACGGTTGACCAGATACTTTCTCTACAATCAAAGCCAAGAGCAGGTAATTTGTGTTCGAATACGAACATTGTTCACCTGGTTTGAAAAGAACAGAATCTACATGTTCTTCTAGTATTTTGAGTATATCACTATTTTTATTTATTTTCTTTGTGTCAACCCATTTTTCTGGAAAACTAAAAAAATCAGGTATTCCAGAAGTATGGCGCAACAAATTTTTGACGCGAACATTTTTAAACTTTAAACGAGGGAAATATTTGACGATATCGTCGTCGTAAGAAATCTTACCTTGCTCTTCCAGCTGCATAATGGCCATTGCCGTAAACTGTTTACTGACTGAAGCTAACTCAAATCGACTATTGCTCGTTATTCTTTTTGTTTTGGAAGCATCCTGAAAACCTAGATATTTTTCAAACACAACTTGACCACTATCGACGATCAAGAACGCACCACTTAATTCTCCATCTGTATTGAGCGATTGGAACAATGAATCTAATCTTTCCTGAACAGTCTGTGCTGTTACAACTCGTGTGTTTAAGAATATAAAAACAGAAAATAGGATAAAACGCATCTTACTGCTTGTCTAAATTTTTCAGAAAATATCTTGAGCCTGTCGCGATTAAATTCTTTGGCAGGCTCAAGATGATGGATATTCTTATAGTTTCTTGTTTGATATGCCCAAGTTTTTCGCCAATCCGAACAAAGAATTGATAAAGCTTTTGTCTTCGCCATTTTCAGCGTCAGTCGCCGCTTGTTGAAGTTTAATCAATGCTGCTGAAACTGTGAGGTTCTTTATATCGTTTGTGGAAATTCCATATTTATCGGCTAATCCACGCACCTTCTCTGCAAGGTCTCCTTGTCCATCTGGACCTATCAGTGAATTCTTAATAGCTGTGGCATGTTTAGAGTTGTCAATCAAGTGATCAAAACCTTTGGAATTGGAAACTTGACGGACGATATTCTCAAAGAACATGGTTTCGCCACCAACGATATCTATTTTTGCAGTTTTAAGTGCTTCCGACAATACGCCAGCTTGTGCTTGAGCAATGTCTTTTTGGATATTGATGTGTGCGAGTTCAATATCACGTTCTTTTTGCAATTGCAATTTGAACTCTTCGTGATCTCTGCCCACACCATCCAATTTCTTCATCGCCTCAGCTTTCTCTTCGATACCTTTTGCTTCAGCAAGTGCTTTCTCACGAACAACTTCTGCTTGTGCTAAGCCCTCTTTACGCATTGCTTCAGCTTTCTTCTCGATCACATTAGCTTCAACGGTACCTTGTTTTTCTTCGGCTTCGGCTTTTGCAACCATTACTTCAGCTTCGGATAAGCCAAGCGCAGCTTCTTCTTTGGCTTGTGCTTCAGCAATAATCTTACGACTTTCGGCTTCCTTCAGCGATGCTTCTTTTTTCGCTTCCGCATCGATCAATAATTCCTGAGCACGTTTTTCGGCAATTTTACGAGCCGCCTCTGCATCGATAACTTTTTTCTCCGCTTCCTGCTCTGCTGCGATTTTTGCAGCTTCGGCCGCCTTAACAGTGGATATTAATTTTTCTTCTGCTTCTTGTGATGCCGCAATAACACCCGCTTGTTTCTTTCGTTCTACTTCACGGAATACTTCGATGTCTCGGACGCCTTGTTGCTCTTCAATAACCCCTTTCTCCAATTGTACGCGTTCCTTGATAACCCCTTGGATACTTTTCTTCTCCGTCTCGATAGAGCGTTCTTTGTCGATCTGAGCCAAGGTAACAATGCGCTCACGTTCTGTTTGTTCCAAAGCACGGTCTTTCTCTACGCGCTCTGCTTCAACAGCATCTGTGCGCTGCTTGTTTTTCTCAGCAATGATGATCTGGCGCAGCTTATTTTCTTCCTGTACTGCCAGTTGCTCTTCGGTAGAAATACGGACACTTTCATATTTTAAGCGCTCTTCTTCACGTACCTTTGCTATTTCTGCTTCTTCACGTGCTTTGATGTTATCAATTTCCCGTTTTTGCTTTTCTTCTTTTTCGGCAAGCTGACGGTCTAGTTCTAGAATAGCTTCCCGTGCTTCCACGTTTTGTTTTTTGATTAATTTCTCCTCATCACGACGGATAAAATTGGCATTGATATTTTGTTTTGCCGTTAGCTCCGTTATTTTTTTAATGCCCTCACTGTCTAAGATATTGTTTGGGTTGAGATGCTCAATATCGGTCTGCTCAAGATAGTCGATTGCACAGTCATCTAGAATATAACCGTTCAGGTCAGTTCCGATGATATCCAAAATTTCGTCGCGAAATTCCCGACGGGCTTCATACAATTCGATGAAATCAAATTTCTTACCGACTGTTTTTAGGGCCTCGGAGAATTTAGATTCAAAAATGCTTTTTAATGTTTCCGGCTCACTTGCACGATCACAACCTAAATTTTGGGCAACATTGATCACATCATCCACACTTTTATTAACGCGAACGAAGAAAGCAACTTTGATATCTGCACGAATATTATCCTTGCAGATCAAACCTTCACCCTGCATTCGGGCGATTTCAATTTTTTTGATTGAGATGTCCATGATCTCCATCTTGTGAAATACAGGTACAACATACATTCCTTTGTTGAATGCTACCTTTGTACCACCAACACCAGTACGGACAATTGCTTTCCCTTGTGGAATTTTCTTATAGAATGCACTCAATACAACAAAGAATGCAAAAATTAAAAAGACAGCCAATCCGACAATTAAAAGTATAATTCCGTTTAAGCCACTTAAAAATAAAAGAGGTTGATATAGCATATGATTTGTATTTATTTAGATTTTAATAGTTGGGTTTACGATTAGGATTTAAAGGAATAAAGACCCGTTCTTTTCGGACAGTTGTTTAGGTGTCGAGTCTTTTCTTCTTTTTTTATTAAATATTGTCTATCGTGATTTCTTTGGTCACATAATAATATTTCTTGTCCTTGGATTCGTCAACAATAATGACATCGTCTCCGTAGCCTATTTTCTCCCCATTGTGGCTGACAACATTGAGGCGAATCGGGTCCTGTTGGATGATAAATTCGGCAGAACCTATTTTCTTGCCTTCAATACTGGCTCTCATTTTACCCATGCGACCAAGAAAATCGTGACTTTCTTCGCCATTGTAACCTATAGTTTTAAACATTTTAGCTAAGGGTTTGGTCAGAAAATGCATTAATATAAAAGTAACAATGAAAACGGGGATTAGGATTAATACAGACTTTATTCCCCATGAAGCAACGTCGATAAAGAGCGAAGAAACAATGGTAATTATCCAGCCTATAAATTTGAATAGTGTTACAATAAGCATGATGGGTACTTTGCCAACATTGATGTAATCCATTGCTTTTGCAAAGAAACCAGGTTCTGTATTAGCGTCCGTATCCGTATAATGATGGTGAGCATGGTCGGCCCCCTCAGTTGCGATATCATGTGATCCATCAACGTCCGTGACATCAGGTGTGGGATGGAGGTCTATATCTGCATCGGCATCAAAGAGATGTACTCCATCACCCATCAGAAACATAAATAACCAATACACTACAGACATGCCCGTTAAGACTGTCATAATTCCATTGGATAATGGATTAAATAAGATATTGATTAGTTCTGTCATCGTGTTATTGTTTAAATTTTCTCCCTTTTGAATGTGTAATGGAACGACCAGGAACTGCCATTGACCTCAAGGTCCTGCATGGTTACCAATTCCCAGCCTTGATTTCCAAGATCATTTAAGATTTCATCAATTTTTTCGGGATCCAACTTTGTTCCCCAGAAACCCTTAGGTTCAATTTTTAGCGTTTTATACTCAAATCTTTTCATCACTATTTAATTTTCTTTTTAGTTCTTCTAATTCGTTGTTGACAGCTTCAGACCCGCCGATGGTCTCGTTAATCTCATCAACTTTACTTTTGTTGCCTAGTGCAATCTCGCCATAGGCCTTCGCTAGGGCCTCGTCTTCCTCGACTTTCTCTTTCATACGTTCTAACATGGAAATCGTACTATTTGAATCGATATTCGCGAGCTGCCGATTGACCATTTTAGCTGCGTTAGAGACCTTTACACGTGCCTTTAATGTGGAGAGTTCACCTTCCCATTTCGATATATTGAATTTGAGAATGTCTACATTTTTGTGTAGCTCATCGGCTGAACTTTGATGAATCACGGCTTGTTTCTCCAATTCACTAGCTTCGATTAATAACTGTTTTTTCAGCAACAGCGCTTCCTTTGCCAGACCTTCGGCCTTTTCTGCCGTTAGCTCTCCCTTTTGTGCCTTTTGGAGTAATAGAATAGCTTTGTTCTCAAATTCATTGGCTTCTTCTTTTTTCTTTCCACAATTGTTTTGGGTACGTATGGCTAAGGCCTTCACTTTAGCATAGGCTTCCAACGATTGTTCCAGGTCCTCTTTCATCTCACGGATACCCTGTTCCGTCATTTTGATGGGGTCTTCCATTTTGTCCACGACTGCGTGGATCTCTGCTTGACCGATTCTGAAAATTCTCTTAAAAATATTCATTATTCTATAATTTTGAAAAACTTATTAACTGATTATAATATTCACTCATCAACAGACTCAGCGAGTTGATGGCTGCATCGAATTCGTTCTGGTCGAGATTATGTATTTGTAATGTATACCGAAATATAACTTTGGTACCATCTTCCGTTAACGCAAATCCGCCGTGGATAATATCTCTATTTTTTATCAATAGTGATTTGAACATATCCATGGTTTCATTGCTGATTGTAAAAAGGTATTGCTCAAAAATCAGGATGGGTTGGGCAATGCCTACAATGAGGTTACGAATTCCGTCGTCTTCATTTTCGATGACAAAGACTCCTTCTTTTGTATCCTTATGGGTAATGGTGTAACCGATGTTGGCGATATAATTTTCAATTTTTGAGAAGTACATAATCAAGTTTTTTATATATTGCACATATTCTTTGCATAAAGGTAATAAAAATGCAAAAATATTTTGCAATAAAAATTCAATTTTTTTAAAATGAGTAACGTAGGGAACAATATTAAGAAACTAAGAAAAGTAAAAGGAATGAGTCAACAGGCATTTGGGGATATTTTTAATCTTACTAGAGGTAATATTTCGTCTTACGAAGAAATGCGTGCGGAACCAAAAATTGAGATTGTTCTTAAAATTGCAAATTATTTTGGCATTCCTGTGCAGCATCTTATTGAAAAAAATCTATCTGTCAATGAAATTCTTAATTTCAATGATTATTTTGAGCCAAATGTTTCTAGTATTGGACGTAAAAGATTGTTACAAATCCCGCTACTGGAACGGGATGCTATTTTTGAAGCGAGTAGTCATTTTTCGAAATTAGATGAGCTTCCAATAATTGAATTTCCTTTGCAAAGTAGGAACCGTCTCATCGCAATCGAATATGCTGACGCTATTCCGGTACCGAGCGATTTTTTGGCTAGTCCGCAATCCATTTTGTTTTTTGAAGAAGTTGATGTTCAGAGCTTACATACTTTGGATAAGGCCTTTGGTTTGTATTTTTCCGAGGAAGAGTTCTTTATTGGAAAATACAGTTTGCAGGAAAAGGAGATTAGTTTAGCCTTAAATGTCTGGAAGAAGGTTGATTTCACTTTGGGAGAGAAAGCCTATTTCTGGAAATTGTATGCCAAGTTTGAGCGAATCTAATCGCATGGAACTTTTTCCTGCTGTTTATTTGGTATTGCCGGTATCGGGCGTATTTATATATTGTTACCATATTCGAGGTTAATGGTGTCATTGTACTCTACTTACAGGGGGGTAACAAGGGGTTAGCAGGGATTTACCCCTGTTATACCCCTGTTAACCCCCTGCTAACCCCCTGTTATACCCCTGCTAAATGCGGCTTTGAAGTTGATCTGATGCTGACTTCCCTGCAAGAAAAGAAGGCTACAAAATCAGGTCTGCAGATGTGAATGCCCACAAAAAGATTTTGTGAAGTCGGGCATTGTAATTAAATTAGTTTAGTTTCAGTAAAACATGCCAAAACGGCTAAATTACCATGGCTAAAAAACTAAATTTAAATAGATGAAGAAAATAACTTTATTAGCATTAATTGCTGGATTTTTTGTTGTTTCCTGTAATAATTCCACGACTAAAAAAATCGAAGTAAAAGATACGACTGCTGCAATTGACATAAAAAAAGATACGGCCAAAACGCTGTCGGAGAATAGAGGGGGAGAAGTGCCAATACCTAAATTTAGTTCTGCTGAGACACAAAAATTGGCGGAAGATTACACAAAATATATTAAGGAATTTATCGCTGTTGCTAAAAGTGGCGATGTTGTTAAGCTGAAGGAGCTTGCGTCCAAGCGACAGGAATGGGCTACCAAAGAAACTGAAGCTGTTTCTAAGTTTACACCGGAAGATGCCAAATTGTGGAAGGCTTATGCGGAAAATCTAGGAAAGGCGCTAACGGCTAGTTTGACAAAGTAAGCTGAGAACAGTAAAATAGGTAGGGCAGTAAAAATGCCCTACCTGTTCGGTCATACTAGAAGGGTAAATCATCCTCGTTCTCATCAGGAGGAATAGATATCTCTTCTTTACTATTGTTAGGATCTGATAATACCAAGAAATTATCTACTTTAATTTCTGTAACATATTGTTTTACCCCATCTGCATTCTCATAGTTACGATAGGTAAGTTTGCCCTCGACCATGAGTTTGGTTCCACGTTTGCATTTCTTTTCAATGGTGTTGTTTTGGTTACCCCAAACCACGAGTGTGTGCCATTGGACCTCTTCAACCCACTCGCCGGCTTTGTTCTTGAAAAGATCATTGGTGGCGAGACGTAATATGGAATAATTTGTGCCGGTGGAAGTTGTTTTGATTAATGGATCGTTTCCTAAGTGCCCAACCAATTGTACTTTGTTACGTAATGTGCTCATGTGTCTAATTTTTAAATGTTTTTAATAATTCTTATTTTAGTTGACGGTCATTGGCTATCGATGCCAAATGATCTTAAGCAAAGGTGGGGCGGGGAAAAGAATATAGTCGTCTATTTACCATTTGTATTCGACTATAGTCGATTGTAACCGTTTGTTGTCGTTTAATCTTCCGTTATGAGTTCTGTCGAGAAAGTCTGCCTTGAATGTGGCAAGGGTGTATATGGCCGTTCTGACAAGCGATTTTGTGATGATGCTTGCCGGAACGCCTATAACAACAAATTAAATAGCGACCAGACCAATATGGTGCGCAATGTGAATAATATCTTACGAAAAAACCGCCGCATTTTATTGGATGCGTTGAGTGGGGAGGGGATGGTCAAGATACAACGGGAAAAGTTAAAGCGGTTGGGATTTGATTTTAAGTTCCATACACATACTTTTTCCAATAACAAGGGCCAGACCTATAACTTTATTTATGAAACAGGCTATCTGTTGCTGGAGAATGATTGGGTATTGATCGTTCAAAAGAAACCACTGTGATTTTAATCGCAACAGATTCCTTAGTATTGGTCTAGTTTGCTGAACTGAGCTTGGCCTTCCTTATTGCGATATAATTAAAAATAGTGAAGGTTAGAATCAATAGGTAATAGCATACTGGGATGAGTAAAAAGTAGGCGCTATTAAAGATATCGCTTAAAAAAGACGGTAGCGAAATCTTAAAAAAATCTGCAATAATGATATAGCCTATGAAACTTCCGAGAAAAAATAGTCCAACAGCATGTATTACAATTATTTTTTTTAGGTGCTTACTGTATAAGGCATCTTTGTTTTGCTTCGTATAGCCCATAATCGCTGGGACCAGTAATCCTAATAATGGATTGACCAGAAAGGTGAGCGATGCTAAATATAGCGCTTTAATACTTCCTGTTTGATTGTTGTCGATACTGATTTGATTTACATTTGGCATAATGAGTTGTTCTAAAGGTATTTCCAAGATTTGACTGATCTGTTTGAGACTAAATCCACTGATTTCTTCAGTGCCTTTTTCGATGCGTTGCACTGTTCTTAGCGATACACCCGCCTGATCGGCGAGTTCCTGCTGCGTTAGTCCCTTACGTTTTCTTGATAGTTTGATTAATTGATTAGCTGATTGACTTTCCATAGTCCAAAGATGGGGAAATAGTCGTTGAATTTCAGCGAAATTGATGCGACAATAATATGCCAATATCGTGCTGTAAGATATAACGGATTAATAATCAAAAGTTTTTGGGGATTTGATAAATATTTTGAATCTTTGCAATTTAACAGAGTAATTAATAAAAACGGAAGAATATGTTTGCAATATTAGAAAATCCCGCTTCGTCCACAGAGAAGATTCTCGGGAATATTCTTCGGAATACGGCCCTTTCCTAATCTTCTTTCTTAATACGTTAAGTAATCTACGTTGATATTGGCTAAAAATTGGCGCTCTAAATGGTGGCCCACTGTTCCAATATGCTTAGCTTATGATGGAGTTTTAAAAATCCAGCTGCTTTCGAGGGTATTGTGAAAGCTGGATATGAATGTTATGTTTTAGAAAATTTTATGAATTCAGTAAATAAATATGTCCTTCAGGCACTGGATAACTATCCTATGTATTTGGAGGAGACCATGGAATCCTTATCCTATGCCCTGTCTTATGATGAGTCCAATACAATGGCGCTGTGTTTGATGGGAAGAGTTCATGCCGAACAGCTATTGGATTATGAGCAGGCAAAAAGATATTTCCAGGAAGCTTTGGTGCATAATGTGCAGGCATTGGAAGTATATCCTTATTTCATTCAGACGCTGATTGATATGGGGGAGTATGAAGCTGCAAAAAAGACGATTAAATTTGCTTTGACACTTCCGGCGATGCCCTTGACAGGGATATGGATCAAGAAAGCACTTCTATTTGAAAAATTGAGAAAATACAAAAAGGCATTGAAGGCGTTAAAGATGGCAAAACTTGAAAATGTTGATCTTGATTTTTCGTCAAGCCTGAAGTCGATTGAAGATCGGATTAAGGGGAAACAGGAAATTAACAACGGGAGAGAAAAGGAAAACAAGAAAGAAAAGAAGAACACCCGAAAATAGGCTCACATTATCCGGATGACGGTTTTTGTTTCGAACCAAGGTCCAATAAAAAAGCCCTAGATGAAATTTCATCTAGGGCTTTATCAATATAGTTTAAGAATTATTCTGCTCTTAAGATTTTCGCAGCCTCAACCATCGACTCTAAAGCCGCTTTGGTTTCTGGCCAAGCACGAGTTTTTAAACCACAGTCAGGGTTAACCCAAAGTTGTGCTGCTGGAACTACTGCTTTTGCTTTACGCAATAGATCTACCATCTCATCTTTGCTTGGAACACGAGGTGAGTGAATGTCATAAACACCTGGACCAATATCGTTTGGATATTTGAAATCACCAGCGAAAGCATTCAACAATTTCATTTGAGAGCGTGAAGTCTCAATCGTGATGACGTCAGCATCCATTGCAGCGATGTCTTCGATGACATTATTGAACTCAGAGTAACACATGTGTGTGTGAATCTGTGTATCGTCTTCTACATTTGATGAAGAAACACGGAAAGCACGTACTGCCCAGTTCAAGTAATCTTTTTGATCAGCTTTACGAAGCGGTAATCCTTCGCGGATTGCTGGTTCATCGATTTGTATGATTTTGATACCTGCTTTTTCCAACGCTTGTACTTCATCCAAGATCGCCAATGCAATTTGGTAAGTGGTTGTTGAACGCGGTTGATCATTACGTACGAAAGACCATTGTAAGATAGTAACCGGACCAGTCAACATACCTTTAACCGGACGGTTAGTCAATGATTGAGCGTATGAAGACCAACGGACAGTCATATCTTCAGGACGGTATACATCACCATAGATAATCGGAGGTTTTACACAACGTGAACCGTAAGATTGTACCCAGCCGTTTTGTGTGAAAGCGTAACCAGCCAATTGTTCACCGAAGTATTCAACCATGTCGTTACGTTCGAATTCGCCATGTACTAATACGTCGATATCCAATTGCTCTTGAAGACGGATTGTGTTTTCAGTTTCTTCTGCGATTGCTTTATCGTACTCTGCCTGCGTGATAGCACCTTTTTTCAGGTCTGCTCTCCATTTACGAACATCTTTCGTTTGTGGGAATGAACCAATAGTTGTGGTAGGGAATGCCGGCAAGTTGAACTTCGCTTGTTGCGCTGCTTTACGGTCAGCAAATGCTGAAGTACGTTTCGCATCGTCATCAGTGATATTGCTTGTACGTGTTTTAACCTCAGGTTTGTGGATCAGTGGAGAAGTACGACGGCTTTCAGCTGCAGCTTTGTTCGCTTCGAAGCGTTTTGCTGTTTCAGCATCAACTTCACCTTCTGCTAATACGGCTAAGTCTTTTACCTCAGCTAATTTTTGTTTAGCAAATGCTAACCAGTTTTTTACTTCAGCTGGTAGCGATTGCTCATTGTGTTCATTGTCTAAGTCAAAAGGAACGTGCAACAATGATGAAGAAGGAGCTACCCATACACGGTCTTTTCCTAATGCATCAACAGCTTGTTTGATTTTAACCAATGATTTTTCGTAATCATTTTTCCAGATGTTACGGCCTTCTACAATACCCAAAGATAATGTTAATGAAGCAGGAACTTTAGCTAGTACCGTATCCAATTGGTTTTCACCGCGTACCAAATCCAAATGTAAAGCATGGATAGGTAGGTTAACTGCGATATCTTCGTTATCTTTTAAAGCTTCGAAGTAAGTCGTCGCGATTAATTTGATATTTTTTGCTGCTGCAGCTAATTTTTCGAAAGTAGGTTGATATAAAGCTTTTACTTTAGCATCTAAATCCAATGCTAAGAAAGGCTCGTCAATCTGAACATATTGCGCACCGGCCTCAGATAGTTTAGCTAATATTTGCTCATATACTGGAACAAGTTTATCCAATAAATCGATGCGGTCGAAGCCAGCTTCTTTTTCTTTACCGATCAAAAGGTAAGTGATAGGACCTAATAGAACTGGTTTAGTATCGATGCCCAATGATTTTGCTTCGTTATATTCATTTAAGAATTTTTCGGACGTCAATTTGAATTCTTGATCTTTTGTGAATTCTGGCACCATATAGTGGTAGTTCGTATCCAACCACTTGGTCATTTCCATTGCCGTCACGTCGATTCCTTCTTGTTGGAAACCACGCGCCATGGCAAAATATAGATCTAAGCTGTAATTGTTGTCTACTTTATTCAATAAAGAATGGTAACGAGCAGGAATTGCACCAACAGTAAGGGTTAAATCCAATACTTGATCGTAAAAAGAGAAATCATTGGAAGGGATCAAATCTATTCCAGCATCTTTTTGTGTTTTCCAATTGCCTTCACGAATTTTTTTTGCTGTGTCCAATAATTCCTCAACAGAAGATTTTTTAGCCCAATAGGCCTCATTGGCTTTTTTCAATTCGCGGAACGCGCCCACACGAGGGTAACCTAAATTGTTAGTCAATAACATAATGAATGTTTTTAATATTTCTTTTTCAACTATATTTCTTGCTAGAGAGAGAAGGACACACTAGAATTTGGTGACTTCGGCTTATCATTCCCATATCAAGTAGGGTAGAATTTAGCACCTTGTCAAGGGACAGGTTGCTAAGGCTTCATCGGGTCTATTCCCTCTGCCTTTCTCTATAAGCGACGCTAAGTTAGAACATTTCTTTTTGAAATGCAAATTTTTTATAAAAGTGCGTCAATTTTTTATATTCTACTAAGGATAAAATTGTTTTGTTCTTTTCTTTTCATCCATGATTTAGTGTATGCCCTGTTTCAATACGCCGTGTAGCATAAAAAATGGGGAATGACTGTTTCTCATTCCCCATGCTTTTAGCTTACCAAAAGTTTGTAACCTTTTCCGTGTACATTGACAATTTCAACTTTACTATCTTCTTTTAGATATTTACGAAGTTTACTGAGAAATACATCCATACTTCTACCCGTAAAGTAGTTGTCATCATGCCATATTTTTAATAAAGCTTCTTCCCGGGTCAGCACATCATTTTTCTTTAAACAAAGCAAGCGTAGTAGTTCCGCTTCTTTAGTGGATAGTTTTTGCATCTGTCCTTTGTAAGAAATTTGCTGACTTGTATAATCAAAGAAATAATCGCCAATTTCAAATTTATCAGCAACCACTTCCTCTTCTTTGTCTCGAACACTGCGTTTCAGCAAAGCATTGATGCGGAGCAATAATTCCTCTACTCGAAAAGGTTTTGTGATATAATCATCTCCCCCTAATTCGAAGGCTTCGGTTTTATCTTCCATCATCCCCTTTGCTGTGGCAAAGATAATAGGAACTGTATTGTTTGTTTTTCTGATTTCACGCCCCACTGTAAATCCGTCCTTTTTTGGCATCATGACATCGAAAATACAGAGGTCGTAGTTATTTTTTTTGAATTGAGAAATCGCTTCATCTCCATCCGTGCATAATGTGACGTCAAATTTTCCCTTTAATTCGAGATAGTCTTTTAAAAGATCCCCCAAATTAGGATCATCTTCTGCTAATAATATCTTTTGCATAATGATTATATTAATTTTCACCAATGTCCCTTGATGCTGATAAATCAGCTTTCCTCAACCTTTGAAATTTTTTAAAGAGGAAATATACAAAAAAGGAACGTTTTATTTTTTAATAGGCAAAATTACTTCAAAGGTCGTGCCCTTATCTTTTTCACTTTTAACTGTAATTTTTCCGTTCAGCCTTCTCAGGATGTCCTGTACATAACTTAAGCCAAGACCAAATCCTTTGACATTATGAACATTTCCTGTTGGAATACGGTAGAACTGGTCGAAAATCTTTTGCAGGTGATCCCGGCTCATCCCAATACCGTTGTCGGCAATGGTGACGACAATGGTATCACCGACATTTTTTGATTGTATATTCACATGCAGATCTCCTTTGTTGTACTTAATCGCATTATCCAGTAGATTATAAAATACATTTGAAAAATGCAGCTCGTCACCAACAACTACATCTTTCGTTGCCGCTAGATCTACGGAAAATTTTCCGCCTATATTTTGCATCCTTAACTGCATACTGTCGGTAACTGCTGAAACAAGATCATTAATTTGCACATCTACCTGGTCTAACTTTAATGTTTCCTTTTCCAGTCGAGCTAGATCAAGTACACGTTCGATGTGATTTCCTAGCCTAACATTTTCGTCATAGATGATATTGGCTAATTTTTGAACACGTTTATGGTCTGCATTGATGTCGGGGTCTTTCAGCGATTCACTGGCAATCATGATGGTCGCAACAGGTGTTTTAAATTCGTGCGTCATGTTGTTGATGAAATCTGTTTTCATTTCCGAAACTTTCTTTTGTCTGAAGATGATAATCAATGTATATGCAAAACAACCCACCAATAAGAATAGGAGTGCAAGCATAGGCAGAAGCAGATAGCCCATATTATCTGCGATTATTGCCTTTTTATTGGGAAAGTAGATTGTTAATTTTCCTGGTGCAGCACCGATATCACCTTTAAATAGAGCAGTAGAGTATTTCGTTGTATTAGTAGGGTTGTTTAAAGCAGCCTCGTTTAGGATATTATTTAGCAATATATTGTTTGTACTCCATATTTCAATATTAAAAGGAGCTTTAATATCGCGTTGAGCCAACTCATCTTTGATCAGTTCCTGGACAATGATGACATTCAACCGATCCTTTAACGGACGCTTTGCTAGCTCCATTCCAATAGCAACATCTTCGATGTAATCTGCCTTTTTACCACCGAGCATAGCAACGGAGTCGTAAACGTTGAAACCGGACCAAGAATTCTTTCTGTTTAGCACATCGAGCCTTTTTTCCAAATCAGAGATGGTTTTTGCAAGTTTTGCATTCTCTCTTGGTGGTAACGTGGCTACCCTAAATTTTGTCTGTTGATTGACCAATGGGTCCATTAGTGGGATAACAAACCGCGTGCTGTCATCTTTCCCATTCACCTGATCATCTACTTTTGACGCATTTAACATGATAAAAGCCTGTACTAGATTATCGTCTGTAAGCTCATTTGAAACAGAAAATTTGATGTATTTCTGGTACTCTGGTCTTTTGATGTATGTTTCGTAAAAAGAATTTTTGATTTCAATTACATTTGGATACAATGCACGTAATTGGTCTTCTTGCTCTTTAAAGTTTGAGAAAATAACATGTTGTTTGTTTTTTAATTCTTCAACTCTATACTGTATTTCGAGTTGCTCGGCCAAAAGACGTTGTTTGGCTTGTTCCTGCTTGGATTTTTCAATGTTACGTTCCTGTTGAACTTTAGCAAAGTCAACAACTTCCCGTCTTTCAAGCTTTCCGGCAACTGCGGTAATCGCAGCATTGACAGACTCATCAAATAATTGGGATTTTTGACGATAAGAATCTCTCAAAAAATAGAATTGCATGGCCAATACACCGATAAGGGCTAGTGACATTAGTCCAATAATTAATACAATGCTATTTTTCTTCATTCGAATAGGGTATTTAATAAATGTATTTTAATTGTATCACAAAGTTTATAACATTTAGTTTGCTCACTATTTGCGTATTCAGCCCTGATGTTATTTTTTGTGTTCATGAGGGTTCGATAGCTCATTTTCTTAAATTGTTACAAATATAAAGATGCTAATGTGTTTTGAAGCTGTTTTAACAATGTTTAACAGCAACTTGTTTAAATATAGCTGTTGTTGTTTGTAAATTAGTGAATAGAAATAAATTATGTGCTGAATTGGTCTACTGATAAATTTAGTCTACGCGGTTAAGTCTGGCTGCTATAGAAGTGAATAAGCCGAGTATAACATATTCATTGGTGCAATTGAGTGCAGATACTCTTTAACAACTATATAGCGATGAAAAGTTATGTATTATTATTGGCATTATCTTCCATAGGAACAATTGCTTTGGGGCAGGTGAAGGTAAAGCCGCAGATTCCTTTGATGGAGAAAAAGGAAGCAAAGATGCCCGTCCTAAAATTGGACTCTTCTAATGAGAAGTACAATATGCCTATCAAGAACCTGAAGCGTGTGGATGGTTTAGCTCCGATGCCAGGAACAGAAAAAATGCCCAAAGAGGATGGAGAAATAGATAAGCCTCCGTTTAGACGATTGGAGGATTCACTCAAAATGAAGGACTTTAAATTAAAAATAGACTCCTTATATCCAAACAGACAAAAAAAATAGCGTTCTATTTAGAACGCTATTTTTTTTGCTTTTAATCCTTAATCTCCGCTATAGTTGGGAAACACGGATTGTATTTGTTTTTCCTTTTTCGATCAACGGTGTCGAAGCAGTGTTGATAATGATAGATCCAGGTTTAACGTAGTTATTTTTTACAATAAATTTGTTAACATCATGGATAGATCCATCCGTGCTTTCAAACTTGTCGTAGATGAAGGTTTTAACTCCCCAAAGCAGGCTGAGTTGTTTCAGCAATTTTTGTGTTCCTGTGAAAACTAAGATATCTACATTTGGTCTATAACTTGTAATTTCAAACGCTGTTGCTCCAGAAGATGTCAATACTGCAATCGCTGACGCATTTGTTTTTTGAGCAAGATAAACCGAAGAAGCACAAATCGCATCTGGAATAAGCGTTCCGTCGTGGATTTCACTAACCTTCTCATTATAATAAGGATAAGAAGTTTGTTCCACGTGAATAATGATTTTGCTCATTGTTTCAATAACGATTTCAGGGAATTCACCAACTGAAGTCTCGCCACTTAACATCACAGCATCCGCTCCATCCAATACAGAGTTGGCTACGTCATTTACTTCAGCACGTGTAGGACGTGGGGTAGTAATCATACTTTCCAACATCTGTGTTGCAATGATCACTGGTTTTGAAAGATCTCTACATTTCTGTACGATAATCTTTTGAAGCCCTGGCACCTCTTCCATTGGAAGCTCAACGCCTAGGTCACCACGAGCAACCATAATAGCATCTGTCGCTTCGATAATTGCGTCAATATTTTCAATCGCTTCTGGTTTTTCCACTTTTGCGATTACGCGTGCGTGGCTTCCTTTTGCTTCAATGATTTTTTTACATTGAAAAATATCTTCTGCCGAACGTACAAATGACATCGCAATCCAGTCTGCACCATGATCTAGCGCAAAGTTCAAGTTGTCTAAATCCTCCTCTGTCAACGACGGGATAGATACTTTTGTATTTGGTAAATTAACCCCTTTACGTGAAGTAAGGACACCTCCGTGTACAACTTCACAGGTAACTGTATCTTTATGGTTGGTCTCTAAAACACGAAGTTGAAGTTTTCCGTCGTCAAGTAAAATGATTTCGTTGGCTTCAACATCGTTTGGAAAGTTTTCGTATGTAATGTAGATTCTGTTTTCGTCTCCGATAAGTTCATGTGTGGTGATTTCAACTTTTGAACCATTAGTGAGAACAGCGCCACCTTCTTTCATTTTTCCGATCCGAATTTTTGGACCTTGTAAATCGGCTAAGATGGCAACATTGAATCCTGTTTCATTGTTTATTGCATTTATAGTTTCGATTACCTTAAGGTGATCTTCCTGGCTGCCATGAGAGAAATTCAACCGGCACACATCAACCCCTTTGGCAATCATGTTGGTCAAAACTTGTTTGTCTGCCGAGGCAGGGCCTAATGTTGCGACAATTTTAGTCCTTTTTTGAACTTTTTCCATCTGATATTTTGTATTTTAAATGTTCTTCATTAATCACAACAAATAGCTCGCTATATTGTTGCGTTTTGTCAAAACTAAATCGAATTAATTTAGATCTAAACCGGGGTGTATTTGCTACACTAACCTACAGTTTGCTAAAATATGAGATTTTCTTTAGATTTCAATATTTTTGGTGATATTTCTTTTGCAATGACGACTTCCGGTAATTTACTGATCCTTTTGATAATAAGTTCCACATCATCCTCACAGATGTAATTTTTGATGATGATAAAAAAATCGAAGTGGGGGTTTTCTGGAATTAAATAAGTTCCTTCGATGCTCTTGTTGTTGATCAGGAAATATTCTGTGTCCGCATCGGGAATCAGGTAATGAAAAGCAGTGAAGTGATAGCTTGTTTTTTTCTTTGAGTCAAAGATAATGTGGTATTCAAGTTCTTCTTCGGTTTTATTTTTTTGTCGACCATCATGATCGTATTTGCTTTCTTTTCCTCTGGAAAAATTGAGGTTAGTCTCCTTGTTGATGAAATGGCAAAGTCGGTAATCTTTCAACGAACAGGTGATGGCGAGTAGGGTAAAATCCAACTCTTCATCCATGTCCATATCCAATCTTGCTACTAACTTATTGACCACTTTAATGTTTAAATATATGTTCCTCGGTTAACGAAGGTACTAATAATTTTAAGGTAGGAATATACTTTTTGTGTAAAATTTGAGTTAATTAGCTGAGCGTTTGGAATACAAAATATTTTTTGTTATACTTGAACTAAGTTAATATAGAGTGGGTTAGCTAGTATAAGACGCGAATAAGTTCGGTCGCCTAACATGGTGACTTTCATCTAAATATCAATTTAGGTTTGAATTTTGATGAAATTTATTTTTCTTTGCACAGATTTATTAAACAATTAAACTATAAAATCATGTCAGATATCGCTTCAAGAGTAAAAGCAATTATCGTTGAAAAATTAGGTGTAGACGAAAACGAAGTAACACCAGAAGCTTCATTCACTAATGATTTAGGTGCTGATTCACTTGACACTGTTGAGTTGATCATGGAGTTTGAAAAAGAATTCAACGTTGCTATTCCTGATGATCAAGCAGAGACTATTGGTACTGTTGGTCAAGCAATCGCTTATTTAGAAAAAAACGTTAACTAACTAATTTAATTAGGCTAATCGTAATAAATGGAGCTTAAAAGAGTAGTAGTAACAGGATTAGGCGCCCTTACACCAATTGGTAATACCGTCTCAGCTTACTGGGAGGCATTAATAAATGGTGTAAGCGGAGCTGCTCCTATTACGCATTTTGATGCGTCAAAATTCAAGACTCAGTTTGCATGTGAGGTAAAGGGGTTTGATCCACATGAATTTATGGATCGTAAGGAAGCTCGTAAAGTCGATCCTTTTGTCCAGTATGCTATTGCGTCAACGGATGAGGCAATTAAAGATGCTGGCTTAGATTTTGAAAAATTAGATACGAATCGTATCGGAGTAATTTGGGGATCAGGAATTGGAGGTTTGACAACGTTCACTGAAGAAGTTGCAAACTTTGCAAAAGGAGATGGAACACCTCGTTTCAACCCTTTCTTCATTCCTAAGATGCTCGTTGATATTGCTCCAGGACATATTTCAATGCGTCATGGCCTTCGTGGTCCCAACTTTTCTGCCGTATCGGCTTGTGCGTCGGCTACCAATGCAATGATAGATGCTTTTAACTATATTCGTATGGGAAAAGCAGATGTGATTGTTACGGGTGGATCAGAAGCGACAGTCAATGAAGCTGGAATTGGTGGGTTCAATGCTATGCATGCTTTGTCAACTAGAAATGACGATCCGAAGACGGCCTCACGCCCTTTTGACAAGGATAGAGATGGTTTTGTTTCGGGGGAAGGTTCAGGTGCCTTGATCTTAGAAAGCTTAGAGCATGCCTTGGCACGTGGAGCAAAAATCTATGCAGAGATTGCTGGTGGTGGAATGAGTGCTGATGCACACCATATCACAGCGTCACATCCTGAGGGCTTGGGCGCTAAACTAGCTATGACAATGGCTGTCAATGATGCAGAGATGGATTTTTCAGATATTGATTATATCAATGTCCATGGAACTTCTACACCTGTTGGTGATATTAGTGAAACTAAAGCTATTGTTGACCTGTTTGGTGAACACGCCTATAAATTGAATATCAGCTCAACGAAATCAATGACTGGACACCTTTTGGGGGCGGCAGGGGCTATAGAAACTATTGCTTCTATTTTGGCTGTCCAAAATGATATTGTCCCTCCGACAATCAATCACTTTACAGATGATCCGGAAATTGATAATAGGTTGAACTTTACATTCAACAAAGCGCAAAAACGTACTGTTAACGCAGCGTTGAGTAACACATTTGGTTTCGGTGGGCATAATGCTACCGTTATTGTGAAAAAATATAAACCTTAATGTTTGATCCTTCAAACATGGTTTGGTAATATGAGCTAGCGACAGGTTCTTTAATTAGGACTTGTCGCCTTATTTTTAGAAGAGATGCCTTTTGCAAGGATATATAAATTATATTTTTCACCAGATCGGGAATACGTTAGAAAACTAAAAAACCTGCTGGGATTTGTTCCCGGAAATGTACATCTGTATAAGATGGCCTTTCGACATAAGTCTGTCGCCGTTACAATTAAAGAGGGGGCAAAGAATAGCAACGAACGTTTAGAATTCTTAGGTGATGCTGTTTTGGGTTCGGTCGTGGCTGAACTGTTATTTAAGAAATACCCTTATAAAGATGAAGGGTTCTTGACTGAAATGCGTTCCAAAATTGTCAGTAGAGCAAACCTGAACCAACTTTCCCGAAAGTTAGGCTTTAATGAGCTTATTCAGTTTGATGCGCGAATGATCAGTTTTCCGAATAAACAAGGATCTTTGTTGGGCGATGCTTTCGAGGCATTGGTTGGTGCAGTCTATCTGGATAAGGGCTATGTCTTTACAAAAAGCTTTTTACTTCAGCGAATTATTAAACCGCACGTCGATATCCATCTTCTTGAACAGACAGAAACAAACTTTAAGAGTAGATTAATTGAGTGGTGTCAACATACCGGCAAAGAAATCGTATTTAGGCAAACAGACAACCCGGAAGGGGAGTCTTCTAAAATGTTTAGTATTGAAGCGGTTGTTGATGGTGTTGTATGTGGACTTGGACGTGATTTCAATAAGAAGTCCGCCGAGAAATCTGCCGCAGAGAAAGCCTGTGAATTCCTTAAAATTCTTGAAGTAGAATAGATGATTTTTATTCTTTAATTTATTTAGTCCCCACTAAATATTAACTTTGCCGGATATGGCAATAGTAAAACCTTCTTTGGCAAAAGGGACGCGTGATTTTTCGCCTTCCGAAATGATCAAACGCAATTATATTTTCGATACATTGAAAACGGTATTTAGAAAATATGGTTATAATGAAATACAGACACCTTCATTTGAAAATTTGACAACCCTCACCGGTAAATACGGGGATGAGGGGGATAAGTTGATCTTTAAGATTCTTAATTCGGGTGATTATTTGGCGAAAACGCCTGATAGCCTGCTTCACGATAAAAATTCCAATAAACTTATTCCGCATATTTCAGAGAAAGCACTAAGATATGATCTTACTGTGCCCTTTGCACGCTATGTTGTGATGCACCAAAATGATATTGCTTTACCATTTAAACGTTTTCAGGTACAACCTGTGTGGCGCGCAGATCGTCCGCAGCGTGGAAGATACCGTGAGTTTTATCAATGTGATGTTGACGTTGTTGGTTCAGAAAGTCTATTGAATGAAGCTGAGTTTATTTTGATTTATCAAGAAGCTTTTGAACGATTTGGGCTTAAGGATTTTAATATTAAAATCAACAATAGAAAGATTCTTTCTGGGATTGCTGAAATCATCGGAAAACCAGAACTGATTGTCGATATGACTGTCGCTATTGATAAATTGGATAAGATTGGACTCGATGGTGTGAACAAAGAATTGTTAGAGAGAGGTTTCGTGGAAGCAGATCTTGCTATTTTGAAACCTATTATTTTGTTGGAGGGATCCAATGCGGAGAAACTGTCTGCATTAAAAGCAATTTTATCAACTTCTACTGTTGGTTTAAATGGTATTGCTGAGATTGAGGAAGTATTTGACTATGTAGCCAAACTAGGTGCTGAAGAAAAATTGCTTCACACAATCATAGATCTGGATATTACATTGGCGCGCGGTCTCAATTATTATACAGGTTGTATTTTTGAAGTCAAGACGAATGAAGTTGCCATGGGAAGTATCGGCGGCGGTGGTCGATATGATGACCTTACAGGTATGTTTGGGCTAAAGGGGCTGACCGGAGTCGGTGTTTCCTTTGGTGCGGATCGTATCTATGATGTGTTGGAAGAGTTGGACTTATTTCCTATTGGTAAGGCCGACTCTACCAAACTCCTGATTATAAATTTTGATAAGCAACTGGAAGGTTATACCCTGAATTTACTCAATAAGCTTCGGAAGGAAAATATCGCTTCGGAACTCTATGCTTCTCCTGTGAAATTGAAAAAACAAATGGGTTATGCGGATGGGAAAGGAATCCCCTACGTATTATTAGTGGGTGACGAAGAGGCTGCTTCTGGGCAATTATCTTTAAAAGATATGGAAAGCGGGGAGCAGATAAAGGTAACCGAAACCGAGTTGATCCAAAAACTCCGATAACAAACAGTTTGTGTAAAATAGAATAAGCCAAATGATTATTAAGTCCTTTGGCTTTTTTATTTTCATAAGTTTTTGATTTATTTGATCGTGCCGTTCATTTATTTGTAATCAATTGCTATATACTTTAAATCAAATGTCTTAGAAGTGTCTTAAAGTATAAATAAAATTGATTTTTGAACAAGGAAATTCGTGCAAAATTATTAGATTTGTAGTCTAGAATAGTAAGAAAATCAAAACTTTGAAATGAGTTCAACACCTATAACAAAAGAGACATATTTGGAGTGGTATAAGTCTATGTTACTTATGCGTAAGTTTGAAGAAAAAGCAGGTCAACTTTACGGACAGCAAAAGATTCGTGGTTTCTGTCACTTGTACATAGGACAAGAGGCTGTAGTCGCTGGAACGATGTCGGTAATTAAACCTGAGGATTCTTTAATCACTGCTTATCGTGATCACGCCCACGCTTTGGCTAAAGGCGTTTCTGCAAATGCTTGTATGGCTGAATTATATGGAAAGATCACAGGTTGTTCAAAAGGTAAAGGAGGTTCTATGCACTTCTTCTCTAAAGAACATAAATTCATGGGTGGCCATGGTATTGTTGGTGGTCAGATTCCTTTAGGTGCTGGTATCGCATTTGCTGAGAAATATCTTGGTACAGATAATGTAAATATCTGTTATATGGGCGATGGAGCTGTACGTCAAGGTGCGTTCAACGAAACATTAAACATGGCAATGTTGTGGAAACTTCCTGTTATCTTCGTGTGTGAAAACAACGGTTATGCAATGGGTACTTCTGTACAACGTACAACGAACATGCAGGATATTTACAAAATGGGCTTAGGTTTCGATATGCCTTCTGCTCCGGTTGATGGAATGGATGTTGTTGCTGTACACAATGCGATGGACGAAGCTGTTCAACGTGCTCGTGCAGGTGAAGGTCCAACATTCCTAGAAATTCGTACATATCGTTACAAAGGACACTCAATGTCTGATCCAGCTAAATATCGTACGAAAGAAGAATTAGAAGCGTATAAAGACCGTGACCCATTGTTGTCTACTAAACATGCTATTTTAGAAAACAACTATGCAGATGACGCTTGGTTTGCAGAAGTTGAGGCTGATGTGAAAAAGGTCGTTGAGGAGTCGGTAAAATTTGCAGAGGAATCTCCTTATCCAACTGCAGATGAATTGTACAAAGATGTATATGTACAACAAGACTATCCATTTATTTTAGATTAATACTCTTTAACTTGATAATATAATAAAGAATGGCTGAAGTAGTAAGAATGCCGAAAATGAGCGATACAATGACCGAAGGGGTCATCGCGAAATGGCACAAAAAAGTTGGTGATAAAGTAAATTCTGGTGATTTAGTAGCTGAGATTGAAACAGATAAAGCTACGATGGACTTTGAGTCTTACCAAGAAGGAACTCTTTTATATATTGGTCCCAAAGAAGGCGAAGCAGTAGCTATTGATGCTGTTATTGCTGTTTTAGGAGAACCGGGTGAAGATTTTCAAGCATTGTTGAGTGGTGATGCACCTGCTGCTGAAAAAGCACCAGAAAAAACCGAAGAAAAAAAAGCAGAAGAAGTTTCTGGTACAGAATCTTCAGCTAGTACTGTAACTCCTGAAGAATTGGGATGTACTGTTATTACAATGCCATTGTTGAGTGATACCATGAAAGAGGGGGTCATTGCGCAATGGAACTTTAAAGTTGGTGATACGATTAAATCTGACGATGCTATTGCTGATGTAGAAACTGATAAAGCGACTATGGAGGTTACAGCGTATGCTGATGGCACCTTGTTATATGTTGGTCTTGAAGCTGGACAAGCTGCAAAGGTAAACGACATCATCGCGATCGTTGGTCCTGCTGGAACTGATATCACACCTTTGTTAAATCAAAAATCTGCACCTGCAAAGGCGGAAACTGCTGAAGCTCCTAAAGCTGATTCAGCTGCTGCTCCTGCTGTCACTGCTGCACCGGTAGCATCGTCTTCAAGCGATGATTCTCGTGTGAAAGCTTCTCCTTTAGCACGTAAAATTGCACAAGAAAAAGGGATCAATTTAAGTGATATCAAAGGTTCTGCAGATGGCGGCCGTATTGTGAAGAAAGACGTTGAATCGTTTGTTCCTGTTGCTGCACAACCTGCGGAGACAAAAGCTGCAGCTGCTCCTGCAACAGAAGCAAAAGCAATCACTTTGCCTACATTTGTTGGTGAAGAGCGCTATACTGAAAAACCAGTTAACCAAATGCGTAAAACTATTGCGCGTCGTCTAGCAGAGTCATTGTTTACAGCTCCACACTTCTATTTGACTGTATCGATTGACATGGACAATGCAATGGCTGCTCGTGCGCAGATCAATGAGGTTGCTCCAGTAAAAGTTTCTTTCAATGATATCGTTGTAAAAGCTGTTGCTGTTGCTTTGAAAAAACATCCTGCTGTAAACTCTTCATGGCAAGGCGATAAAATCCGTTTCAATGAGCATACCAACATTGGTGTTGCAATGGCTGTTGAAGATGGTTTATTAGTTCCTGTTGTGCGTTTTGCAGATGGTAAATCATTGTCGCATATCTCTGCAGAGGTGAAAGATTTCGCTCAAAAAGCGAAAGCTAAAAAATTACAGCCTGCTGATTGGGAAGGATCTACATTTACAGTGTCCAACTTAGGTATGTTTGGCATTGACGAATTTACATCCATTATCAACTCACCAGATGGAGCTATCCTTTCTGTTGGTGCTATTCAAGCAGTTCCTGTTGTTAAGAATGGTGCTGTAGTTCCTGGTAATGTAATGAAAGTGACTTTGGGTTGTGATCACCGCGTGGTTGATGGTGCAACTGGAGCTGCATTTTTGCAAACATTAAAATCTTTGGTTGAAAATCCAGTAAGATTATTAGCATAATCCTTTAATAGAGGAATTAAAAGCCACTTTAGTAATAAAGTGGCTTTTTTATTGCCTTGTTTGATAAGTACTTTGTATTGAAAAGCTTATTCCTGAAATCCAGTTTTCTTCATTGCGAATTTGTTTGAGGTGCTGTGTGCTTTGTTCAACGTGATAAGAAAAGAGACTGCACTAAAAAAACGGTAACATATACGATAAATAACAATTATTGTAGGGGAAAAATTCGTTTTTTTATACTAAAATCTTCATTTTAGCATTATTATCAGTATGCGGGTCCTTCTATTACGAGCTTCAATAATTTGATATTATTTAGAACAAAGGAAACAGGAGGTATTTATTGATATATAATATATAAAACACAAAAATCCGGGAGACTTAGTATAGTGAAATTATTTTTTTTAAAGGGAATGGTTGCTCTTTTGTTTGTATCTACAGTGGCTTGTAGTTCAAAAGAGAAAAAACAGAAGGAAGCAGCGATAGCGCAGGCAAAAGTGGATAGTACAAGACTGGTCTATAATTCAAATAATGCAGATCAGAAGATTGACGCTTTTATGAAAAATCTACATTCAAAAGCTGCATTCAATGGGAATGTTCTTGTTGCTAAAGATGGTAAAATCTTATATCAGAATACATTCGGCTGGGCCAATTACTTAAAACGGGATAGTTTAAAAATTGATGATAAATTTGAACTCGCTTCCGTTTCTAAACCGCTTACAGCTGTCGGAATTTTAAAGTTAGTGGAGGCAGGAAAGCTGCGTCTTGACCAAACAATCAACGACTTCTATCCGGATTTTCCTTATCCAGGTATTACTATAAAGATGTTATTGACACACCGTTCGGGGTTGCCCAATTACGTTTATTTTTCAGAGGAACACTGGCCTGATCGTAAGAAAGGAATGACGAATCAGGATGTGATGAAAATGCTAACTGAATTTAAGCCCAATCGTTATGGTGCACCTGGAGGACGTTTCTTTTACAATAACTCTAATTTTATGGTCTTAGGGGCCATTATTGAAAAGATATCAAAACAAGATTATGCTACGTATATGAAAGATAGCGTATTCAATGTTGCTGGAATGGTAAATACAGCTGCACTTTCTAAGGCAGTGTATGATAAAATTCCTACCAATGTTATTGGGCATGATAAGGTATGGCGAAGATCGGTGGTGCAAAACTTTCAGGACGGACCGCTTGGTGACAAAGGAATTTATAGTACTGTGCGTGACCTTTATCGTTTTGATCTGGCCCTGAGAGATGGACGATTGTTGAAGCAATCAACATTGGATTCGGCATATAGAGGATATCCGGATGCGAAAAAAGGAATTTTTAGCTATGGCTATGGTTGGCGTACGTTTGAGCATGGAAACGACCATATCGTATATCATACAGGTTGGTGGCACGGTTTTAGACATATTTATGTGAGAGATTTAAAGAGAAACATTGTTATTGTTTTACTTTCTAATATGACAAATGGAAGCCTGGTCAAACTGGACGAGCTTTATAAGATTATGGGAATGCCGGTATTACGTAAAAATGCGTATAGCAACCATGGCGATTTTATCATTGATGAGTAGTTTCTAAGTAATATTATTTTGATAAAATCATAGTCATCTTCGCTCTTTAGTTACAATAGGGCGTAAGTTGACTGTGGGTAGTGGGCGAGCAAGAGGTAGATATAAAAGGAATAAAAAGATGAAAAAAACATTGATTTTGGGTGCCAGCACCAATCCTTCGCGTTATTCGAATAAAGCTGCAAATATGCTGCATAAGCACGGGCATGATATCGTCAATATTGGCTTGAGTGGAGGTGAAGCAGCTGGAGTTCCTGTTGAAAAAAAAGGTGAGATATACACCGATATTGACACTGTGACGATGTATCTTGGTGAGCCTAATCAGAAGGAGTATTACGATTATATATTAGCGACGAAGCCCAAAAGAATTATATTTAATCCTGGTGCGGAAAATGCTGAATTAGAGCAGCTTGCCATGGAGCACGGTATTAAGACTGAAAGAGCCTGTACTCTTGTTTTATTGAGTACAGGGCAATTTTAGATTTTGGATTTCCGAAGTAGTTCAACGGATAGGTATTTTGTGATGAAATAGTTTGTAAGGCCTACAGTATTGCTGTCGAGATTTAGGCTTGAAACTTTTATGTCACAATGTTCCTTCAATATCGCCATGGTATAAGAATTTATGGCTTGCTGTATCGGAATAGTGATCAATTCATTTGCTTTTGCAATTTTTCCACCCAACACGATCAATTCGGGGTTGAGCAGTTGTATTAGCGATGCAAATGCCTTGCCTAGATTTGTTCCCAGTTTTGAAATCTGATTTATTGCAAATTGATCCCCTTTATTTGCAGCTTCAATAATATGTGTCGGTGTTAAATGTTGTAATTCATCGGGTTGTAATTCATTTAATTTAGTCAGCTCTCCTTTTTTTATTTCCTGCTTGGCATTGTTAACCAGTGCAATTCCAGAAGCGACAGTCTCTAGGCAGCCTCTTTTGCCACAATAGCAAAGTTCACCGTTGTCGATAAAGGGCATATGTCCTACTTCGCCGGAGTAGCCATCACGGCCTAGATAGACTTCGCCATTGGACACGATTCCCAAACCTATCCCCCAATCCATTAGGATAATTAAACTGTTTTTTGTGTTTTTTGCCAATCCAAATTTCAATTCTGCATAAGCTGCACCTTTGACGTCATTCAGAATGAAGACCGGTTTTTTATATATGTGCTCAAAATAGTTTGTTATGGATTGATTATCGTCATGTAAAAAAGTCTCGTTGGTACCTTCTTCAGCGTTGATCAAGCCCGGCATACCAATGATAAGCCCCGTTAGGTTTTCGACATCAACTGATTTGTCGACCAGATATTGATCTATAATTTGTGTAATGCTGGCGAGATTTTCTGCATCGCGGGATAGTTCGTTGTCCAGCTCGATCGTTTCAGCAATTATGTTCTGGTTATTGTCCATGATGCTCATTGTAATAGAGAAACGTTGAAGTTCAATCGACAGCACTTGAAACAATCCATCACATAATTTATATAAATTGGGTTTGCGACCACCAATAGATTCTCCTTTGTCAAATTGACGGATAAAATCATCTTCCAGCAATTCTGCAATCAGGCTATTTACCGTAGGCAGGCTTAAATAGAGGTTTTTTACAATGTCATTTACCGATACAGATCCTAATTCGGCTATTAATTTTATAATGGAGAGTTTATTGAACAGATTTTTCTTTTCAGGTTTACTCTCCAATTTTTTGTTAATCAGTAAGTTTACGGCTTTAGTCATAAAACATCATATTTTGAAATAGAATCCTCAGGGCTTTAATTTAGCAAAAGTTTTGGAATCATTTGGTTATTTTTCTCACTTGACAAGCAAGTGGGCTAATTAGCAAAAAGGGGATAAGATTCCTTATCCCCTCTCTACGTATAAGTTTAGACTATTTGAGTTTTTTTACTCGAATATCTTTAAAGAATACTTCGGTACCGTGTCCTAAAAATCCGATATGACCAGAGGTTCGTTTAAGCCCAGGATGTTGTTTGCCATCCAGGGTTCCATTTTTGCTTGCCTCGGCGATATCCGCATCCACGATAACCGCGCCATTCAGTGTAACTTTGATGCGATTTCCTTTCACCACGATTTCCTCGGAGTTCCATTCACCTACAGGTTTTAAATGACCTTTTTTGGCAGGAACAACTCCATAAATTGAACCGTGATATTGGTATTGCTTCAAGTCTTTATAAACATCTGCACCATCATCAAGTACCTGGATTTCCATGGCCTCATATGCGGCATCTCCCTCCAGAGGAGCGCGTATTCCCACACCATTGTTGGCTCCAGGAGTTAATTTGAAGTCGAAGCGATAAATGAAGTCTGCATATTCTTCTTTTGTGTAAAGGTTTCCACCAAATTTTGCATTTGGATACACCCAGATATAACCTTCGTCATTGACGACATAAGCTTGGTTTTCTGTCCACTTGTCGAGGTTTGTTCCATCAAAAAGTACTTCAAAACCTTCTTTTTTCTCTTGATCGCTCAATTTAAAGATTTGTTTTCTTGGGAATTCCTTGATAAAAAGATCTCTGTAATAAACAACTGAACCATGCGCTTGTAACTCAATTTGTTCGGTAGGGAAAATTGATTGGTTTCTATCCCAATAGTTTTCAAGCGGAATATTATCGGTTACTAACTGTCCATTTAACCAAACTGTGACTTTATCGTCTACCATTTTGATTTTAAATGTATTCCATTCGCCAGTAGCGTTGTCGGCAACCTTCAATGGTTTGCTTTCATTTTTCTGGTTATTGTATAATCCGCCGGAGCCAACTTGGGCGCCAACTCTTGTATTTGCGATATCCCAAATTTGTACTTGTGGAGTACCTCTTAAGTAAATACCGGCATCACCTTCTATACCACCGTAGTTCTCCAATTTCCAGTCTACGAGCATTTCGAAGTCGCCGTATTGTTTTACAGTAGCGAGATTGTCGCCTTTACCACTAAATACGATTTCACCATTAGATACAGACCAGCCTTTACGCATGATATCGTCGGCTTTAGCTTGTTCTGCTGCTAAAGTTTTCTCGTTCATTTTACTGCGTTTGATCGGATCCGCTACCAAACCTTTCCAGCCACTTAGGTCTTTACCGTTGAACATCGAAACATAGCCTTCTTTGATTGGCATTTCAGCAAGATAGCGAACAACAGCTTCTTTAAGGTATCCACTTTCACTACCCGACAATTTACCGATTACTTGTTCAAGAACCTCTCTAACCTTTTTGCCATAGAACTTGTTGTCCATTGCAATGTTCATCGCTACATTGGCCGCAGTTCCGCCAAGTTGAGCGTCGTTCATTAAATCGGCGGCAAAAACTAAAGACTGGTATGTTCCTGTAGGTTGTAACGCCGATAATGCTGCTTTTTTCTGATCGGCTGTTTTGGCAACGTTAAATGCATCTCTTAATAACAAAGTTTTCTGTTCAGGCGTATTAGAAGAAGAAGAAATTGATTTAATTAATCCTTTGTAGACCGTATTGAAAAGATTGTCATCTTTTTCTGTTCGGGACAGCGATACTAATTCTGGCAGTGCGTTGGAGGTAGACCAACCAGCCAAAGACTCAATTGCTGCAGACCGTAGACCTGAATTAGTGTTGTTAAGGTAGGCAGTTACAGCTTTCAATGACTGGGTATCACCAAGTCCAGCAAAAATAGGGAAATACTTAGCGGTATTAGGTGCTGCAGACTTCGATATATTTGCAGCTAGTTTTTCTGTCAATCCTTTTGAATTTGTGCTTGACTGAACCACATTGACAATGGCACGTTGCAATAGCACGGCAGATTTATTGTCTGTCGTATTGTTTAACCTACTGAATAGTTCTTCTAAATCCGATTCTTGAGCTACATTTGGGAGTGCTTTGTTGATCGCTTCTTCGACAGCAGGGTTTGAACTCTTTATGGCTAATACAGCTTTGGATGATGCATTGTTGGAACGTTTACTTAAAATATCCAGCAATTGAATCTTTTTGTCGTCGTCTACAGTGGCAAGTGCATTGTTGACGTCAGTAACGACATTTGCATCTTTCGATGAAAGGATCAATGCTTTTACCGAATTATTGAATTGTTGATCAGCGTTGAGCGCCTGGATTAAGGTATTGGTTTCTTTACCCTGAGATAGTGTGTTTAGCGCACTTAATCCAGCTAATTTAGTTACTGGAGACTGCGTTTTATTTACTAATGCCTGGATTAGTTTTAAGCTGCTTGCCGAACCATTGTGGGCTAAGTAGTTCAATACACTTTCTTGCACTTCAGGCGTGCCCTTGCTTGCTAAAGCAAGCAAGCTTTTTGCGTCGGCGCCTTTTCCGTATTTTCCGAGTAATTGTAATGCAATGTTACGGTAAGCACCGTTATCGCTCTTAACAGCTGCTAACAAATTCTTTTGTTGTTTCGCTGGGTCGATGGTTGTCAATAATTTAAGCGATGCAATTTGGCCGTTGATCGATTTTACTTTTTGAGATTCCTGGAAAAACTTGTTTAGGAACTTAACCGCATCTTGGTCGTGTTTATTGTCGATCAATGCTTGAGCATAGTCAATACCAAGTCCTACTGCATCCAATTTGTCATAGCTATAGCCGGCAGTATTTAGTTTTTCCTGGAATAGCGGTTCTGAGGCTGTACCTCCGATTTTGCTCAACGCAATTAATGCCGTCCGCTGGAAGCTATCCGAATTATATTTTTGCGTTAATCCTAAAATGGCACTTTCAGCATTTTTATCTTTTAGATCTCCGAGTGCTGTAACCAGGGCAATGGCAGTTTTCTCTGTTGTGGATGCTGCTAAAGCTTTTTCTAAGGCTGCTGTTGATTCAGGGGTACGAATAGATACTAGGGTTCTCGCTGCGGCATCTGCAAGATAATCGTTTGTCAAACAATTTGCGACAGCAGGTATAGCTGTATTATCTGCACATTGGCGTAACAGGCGTAAGGCAAAGACTTGATTTGTTGGTTCACTCAATTGCGCTATGGATTTTGCCAATCCTTCAACAAACACTCTTTTCTGCTGTTCTTTGCCTGGTTGGTTTACATAAAACGAATAGCTGTTCGCCGCAAATTCTATCGGAGCATTGTTGCTACCTGGTGCTTTAAGTCCTTTGAGGAACGTAACGACGTCATCAGAAGAAAAACCTTCCAGCTCATGCATGGCAAGTAAAAACTTTTCTTTTTCTTCGGCAGGCTGTTGTGCCAATACGTCTGCTATTTTAGTTGCAGTCGTTCTATTTTGTGGTTGCTGAGCGTAGGTTGCACTAGATATAAGAAGCAATACGGTCAGCGAATTGAATATTCTTTTCATTGGGATATCTTTTTAAATAGACCAAGGGCCTCTCATTGGTTGGTGAATTAATCTATTTGCGGCGTCGTCATTAATAAATTGCTCATTTTGGGAGTCATATTTTAGTGATCTGTTCAGTCGCAATGCTGCTAATCCCATGTTGACCAATGTACAAGAACGGTGTCCATTGATTTCATTCAGTGCAAACTTTTCTCTTGTGCGAACGGATTCCAAGAAGTCAGTAATCTGTGGTGCAGGTTCAGGATACTGTGCAAGTTTTCTCTCCAAATCTGGTATATCTGATTGAAACCCTCTATATAATTTACCTTTTGGACCTTCAATATAGGCTGCCTTTTCATCTTTCGCTTCACCGTCTAAAATGATCTGACAACCATCGGCATAGGTAAATGTAATTCGTCTCCATGTGCCCACGGCATCCGGATGTTGCTGCGGAGCATCAACGTCGACGGTAATCGGGCTTTCGTTGTCTTTGCCTAAGAAGTATTGAACAGGATCCATATAATGTTGCCCCATATCTCCTAGACCACCACCATCATAATCCCAATATCCTCTAAAAGTGGTATGTACGCGGTGTTTATTGTAAGGCTTGTATGGCGCCGGACCTAACCAAAAATCGTAGTCAAGTTCAGCCGGTACTTTCTCCTCTGGTAAATTTTCCTTTCCTACCCAATAGAACTTCCAGTCAAAGCCGGTATGTTTGCTTATCGTAACTTTCAAAGGCCAACCTAACATGCCAGTATCAACTAATTTTTTGATTTTGCTTACTGGAACATTCATTCCATAAAAATCATCCTTGAAACGAAACCAGGTATTTAAACGGAAGATATTGCCATGTTGTGCAATGGCTTCTTTCACTTTTTTACCTTCACCGATAGTACGTGTCATTGGTTTTTCACACCAGATATCTTTTCCTGCTTTTGCCGCTTCGATGGACATTAGTCCATGCCAATGTGGCGGAGTAGCAATATGCACAATATCTACTTCCGGAGATTTAATCAACTCCCTAAAGTCATGGTATTCCTTCACACCACCGCCTAAGTCTGCTTGTGCTGCCGCTAGATGGGTTTTGTCCACATCACAAATGGCTACTGTTTTAGTCCCGGCGTAGCCAAAGTGTCCACGGCCCATATTGCCGACACCAATTACACCTTTGGTTAGATGGTCGCTCGGAGCAAGATAGCCCTGTCCTCCGAGTACAAAGCGTGGTACAATAGAAAATGCCGCAGCACCGACCACGGATTTTTTTATGAAATCACGCCTTGATGAATTCTGTTCTTTCATTTTGGTTGGATTAGTTGTTTTATAATTGATCCACTATTAGGCTGTTAAAAATAACGGCATTGGATATTTAATCTTAAAAATAGATAAAAAACTGATAAATGTAAACTGATAACTAAAATTTTACGTATTGTTTATTTGTGTTTTGTTAAAAAATAACAAAAGAGCACTATTGAATTCATTTCTTTCATATATAGCTATCCCAATATTGCCTATGCTGTGTTGTTTTATCTACTAAATTGTTACATTTCAGTGTGGTAGCTATTCGATGTGGTGGACAGAAAAGGACTCGAATCTCGATTTTCCTCAATCGTTTTCGTAAAAGAGGCTTGATTTCAGGAGAATAATCCAGCATCTTTATGGTCGCTCTGATAGCATTGAATCCTAATGATGAATCTAAGAATACTGTTTTTACTCGTTTGCATCCTATGCCAGCCATTTGGAGGATCAGCTCAATATAGAATTCCAGTGTTGGGCCATACGATTTATGAAGGTGTGTTTACTGGAAATGGTCTCCTGGGAACGATGACCTACTTAGCTGGTAAGAATTCGATGCGTGTGGATATTGGAAGAACTGATATTTATGACCATCGAGCGAATTCGGCCGATAAATTGTTTGATCAGGCGCGTATGTCGTTAGGTCATTTTGAATTGGCATTAGAAAGCCCGATTGTGCAGGCACAAGGAGAAATTCATTTAAAAGACGCCTATGCTGAGGCGAAAGTCGGCACAGACCAAGGGATGGTGAGAATTCGGACGACCACCTTATCAAATGACAACATTATTTTGCTAGAGGTATTTAAAAAAGATTTTAACGGGAATTACCAGCTTACATGGAAGCCCGACGAAGCCATCAGTCCAAGGATGGGATTCAGCTATACGCAAAAACCGAAAAACTATCCGACAAATCCAAAAGGAAGTTTTGGCACGCAAGGCGAAACAAAATATTTTGATCAGCCTCTTCTAGCTGGTGGAGGGTATGTGACGGCTTATTGTGGCCGATCCACCAAAGAAGTGGATACCTATTTAATTACCGTAGATTATAACCAGCAGGGAACCGCTTACGTCAAAAAGGCGATCAATTATGTTCAGAATTTTAATGAACAAAAGTTAACGAAGGGACTGGCATCCCATCGTAAGTGGTGGACAGACTATTTTGCAGCATCTACACTGGAGCTGCCAGATACGGTTTACCAGCAGTTTTATGATATGCAACTGTATAAGCTTGCCAGTGCAACAAGGTCAGATAAACCCGCTATGGATTTACAGGGACCCTGGACAAGTCCAACTCCTTGGCCAGCGTACTGGCTTAATCTTAATATGCAACTTGCTTATTCTCCTGTTTTCAAAGCGAACCAGCTCGGTATTGCAAACTCGTTGATTCAGATGATTGATCGGAATAAAGATAATTTAAGACAAAATGTTCCCGAGCCTTATCGCTATAACAGTTTGGCTGTAGGCCGCTCCTCGGGGCCAAGCTTATGGAGTCCTGTTCTTCTGGCAAAAAATGTTTCATTGGATGCGGCTTCCGATGGAGAAAAGGAGCTAGGGAATCTCGTATGGCTGTTGTATAGTTATTATCAATATTATCGAGCGACCCTGTCGCAGGAAGTATATGATCGTTTATTTCCGCTACTGAAGGAAGCGATAAATTATCATTTGCACTTATTGGAAAAAAATCAAGCAGGAAAATACCATATCGGTGTGAAAACCTATTCACCAGAATATTCAAAAGGGTATGCTTATGATACAAATTATGATCTTTCTATTTTCAAATGGGGGCTCAAGACGCTTATTGAGCTGGATCAAGAAAGAGGCGGCAAGGATAAACTTCACGCTGTCTGGAAAGACGTATTGGCCAACTTGATTGATTATCCACAAGATGTCGATGGCTTTATGATCGCAAAAGATCTTCCCTATGGCGAATCGCATCGTCACTATTCGCATCTAATGATGATTTATCCTTTTTACGATATAAACTGGGATCAGGTAAATAATCAATCTCTTATTGAGCGCTCTATTGCACATTGGCAGGGCAAAAAGCAATTGTTGCAGGGCTATTCATTTACGGGGGCTGCCTCTATGTATGCCATGATGGGAAGAGGAGACTCGGCTTTGGCTTCGCTGGATGTGCTATTGCAGAAATATATTAAAGCCAATACACTATATGCTGAAAGCGGTCCGGTGATAGAAACCCCACTGGCAGCGATGGCCAGTATTCAAGAATTGTGTATGCAGTATTGGAATGGTGTATTACGCGTGTTTCCTGCTATTCCTCATAAATGGAAGAATGTTTCCTTTACCAATTTTTTGACAGATGGTGGAAATCTCGTATCAGCAGAGCGGAAAGATGGAAAAACAGCCAGCATCCGGATCAAAAGTCAATATGGAGGTCGTCTACGTCTAAAATCCGATATCGGAATACCAGAGGTAGAGATACAAGGAAAAGGTACGTTTGATATAAGGAAAGACGGAATAATTGATCTGAATCTTGATAAGGGGGCAATCGCTTTGATTAGTGTACATTGATAAAAGGTAAGTTAAAGAAACTACGGTGAGGAAACTGAATATTTAAGCTCCGTGAGTCAATTGATTAATATTCCTCGATCAATTGAAATAAAGAAAAAGAGCGGATTATTTAGGTATAGAATTAAAGCGCTAATGCGCTGACCAAATAAAAATAAAAGACTAGAAAATAATGAAATTAAAACAACTTTCCGTGTTATTATTGGCCATTTTGGGTACTTCGACTGTCGTTCAGGCGCAAACGGCAAAACCGAATCTATCCAAAGCGTTTATTCAGCAGCAGCTAGATGCTGCAGCGAAGCAAATCAAAGTCCTGGTAAACGAAACTCCGACAGAAAAGTTTCCAAAAACTTTCGAAAATGGCAAAGAGGTATTTTCTTCGTCGAGCTGGTGGTGCTCGGGGTTTTATCCAGGAACATTGTTGTATTTATATGAAGGTACCAAAGATGAAGGGCTATTAAAGAAAGCAACCGAGAAATTGACCTATCTAGAAAAAGAAAAGAACAACAAGGGTACACATGATTTAGGGTTTATGTTATTCTGTAGTTTTGGAAACGCACTGCGTCTCACGGGTGATAACCAAAAGTATGGTCCAGTACTCAGCACCGGCGCCAATTCCCTGGCATCTCGCTATAGTCCAACTACCAAAACGATCCGTTCTTGGGATCACGGATCATGGCAGTATCCGGTTATAATCGATAATATGATGAACCTGGAGTTTTTGACACAGGTGTCTAAAATGACTGGAGATAAGAAATTCTATGATATTGCGGTATCGCACGCTGAAACAACCTTGAAAAATCACTTTAGAAAAGATTATAGTTCATACCATGTAATCGATTATGATAAAAACACAGGTAAGGCCATTGGTAAAAAGACCCACCAAGGCGCATTTGATGAATCGGCATGGTCAAGAGGACAAGGATGGGCGCTGTATGGTTATACCATGATGTATCGCGAGACAAAGAAGAAAGACTTTTTGAAGCAGGCCCAGCAAATCGCGAAATATATCTTAAACAATCCGAATCTGCCTGCTGATCTGGTTCCCTACTGGGATTTTGATAAAGATAAAATTGCGCAGTCAGATAAAATGTATCCGAATAAGGATCTACGAGATGTGTCTGCGGCGGCACTATATGCATCAGCTTTGTTAGAGCTCTCACAATATACAAAAGGAAGCGAAGCCCTAAATTATTTTGAAAAAGCAGAAACGATTCTTAAAAACCTGTCCAAGGCCCCTTATCTGGCACCTTATGGTCAAAATGGAGGTTATATCTTACAACATAGCGTTGGAGCGCTACCGTTAAATTCGGAAATCGATGTGCCGTTGACCTATGCCGATTACTATTATGTGGAGGCCCTGGTCCGATACCAACGCTTATTGGCGGGCGAACCAATGATTAAAGAGATTGCTAAATAAGGTTGTCAATAGTTAAAAGCTTATTTTAGCGGGACCAGATCGTTTAAAAAATGATTTGTTTTAAGTAAGACTCAAACTTGATTAAAAACGTTGTTAAAACTAAAAGACAGAGGTGGCATAGCCACCTCTGTCTTTTCATTGGGGCTTACGGAGTTTATTGGGTCTTATAGAGACCACAATTCGATATAGCAGGGTTTAGCTACTTTGATTAGGCGTCGCGATCTGTTCCGATGGGTTGTATCCAAACTGTTTTTTAAATTCCTTACTGAAGTATTTCCTGTCAGAAAAGCCCACTGCATAAGCAACTTCACTGATATTCATGGTCGATGTCAGTAATTCTCTTGCTTTGTTTAACCTATACGTTTTGACATAATTATTGAGTGATAAATTGGATATGGCCTTCAGTTTACGATAGAGAATTGGAGCGCTCATTCCCATTGTTCGCGCTATAAAATTGACATCAAAGCCATCTGACTGAATATTTTCTTCGATCAACTCATTTAGGGATGAGATAAATTGCGCATCAAGTTCATTGTCGAATGAAGCTGTTTTGACCTGAAATTCTCTACTTTTTTTCTGGCTGATAGCCAAGAGATTTTGAGCAGACAGGAATAATTGTTTATTGTCGAAGGGTTTTGTCAAATAGATATTGGCGCCCAGTTCTAGTGCTAAGGTTTGTGAATGGCTATCGGTTATGGCCGTCAGCAAAATGAATGGAATGTGGCTTGTTACCATATTTGTTTTAATGGCCTGACACAATTGAGCACCGTCCATGTAAGGCATCATGAGGTCTGAAATAATCAGATCAGGGATATATTCCAATGCCTTGGAAAGAGCCTCTTCACCATTGTTTGCTGTAATGATCGTGTAGGTATCATGAAACAGATTGACAACTGTTGCTAATAATTCTTTATTGTCTTCTACAATTAAAATCGTCTGTTGCAAGGAGCTGTCGAATGTGCCTGGTCTGGATATGCTAATGTCTTCTGTTTCCTTTCCAAGGAGGCCTATTGCTTGCGGTTCTACTTTCTCGCCAGCTTGTTTCGGTAAGGTTACCGTAAATACCGTCCATTTTCCTTTTTCATCGTCCTGTGAAAAACAACGAATGTCTCCCTTGTGTTGCAGTACAATTTGTTTGGTAAGTGCCAATCCAATGCCTGTGCCGATCGCATCATTAGCTTGTTCTTCACGATAGTATTCTTCAAATATTTTAAACTGATTGTCTGTAGCAATGCCAATGCCGTTATCAACTATGTTTATGGAAAACGAGTCATCGCTTTCGATCAACTCCAGGTAAACTGTACCATAATCTGGTGTGTATTTGATAGCATTGGACAGTAGATTAAACATCACTTTATCAAATTGCACGGTATCGATGGATTGTAATCCTACTGCATCCAACTGACGTATATAATAGTTGAGATGTTTTGTTTTGGCAAGGTCATTCAGTAAGTAGAACGTATCTTCTATGTATTCCCTAAAAGAGATGTCGGTTTTCTTCAGTACAAAGTGTTTATCATCGAATTTTTTAAAGTCCAGCAACTCGTTGATTACACCAAGCAGTTTACTGGCATTCTTTTTTATCCGTTTTACTTTGTTTTGTGTAGAAGTCAGATTGGCCGTTTCGGAGATAATTTCGTCTAATGGAGCTGTAATCAACGTCAACGGTGTGCGAATTTCGTGCGATATCTGTGTGAAGAATTTTATTTTCTTTTCCTGTTCCCGTTCTGAATTGATCAACATCTCACGTTCGACAACAAACTTGATGACAAAATGTACACCCAAGGTGAACAAGCCCGCATACAACAGATAGGCCCACCAGGTTCTCCAAAAGGGAGGTTTAATATCGATATTGATCCGTAGGGGGATACTGCTCCAAATGCCATCGTTGTTACTGGCGAATATGGTCAAAGTATGCATTCCGACCGGAATATTGGTATAGCGTATTGAGGGAGTACTAGTTTCAACCCAATCCTTGTCAAAACCATCGAGCTTGTATCGGTATCTATTCTTTTGTGGTTTGATGAAATTAGAACCTGAGAAATTAATCGTAACAAAGTTTTCATCATGTCGGAGTTTGAGCTGATAGCTATTGGGATCTGTTGTTTTCTGAAGCCGTCCGTAGTTCAATGGTGACTCTTCGAGAAAGATATTTCGGAAGAGTACCTCGGGTATAGTCTGATTGAAGATTATTTTTCGGGTATCTAGGGCAACTACACCATTGAGTGTCGTGACGAACAGTGTTCCCGTTTGGCTGGCAAAGACTTTGGCTCCAAGTAGATTTTTGACCGGTAAACCGTCATATTGATTCAGGAGGTAACTATGTTTTGTTTTGGGATTATAGCATATTAGTCCATTTTTACTGGTAAGCCATACCTGATTGTTCACAAAGATGGGCCAGCCTAATGAGTTGTTTGGAAAGCGAGATACCTTGGTTAATTGATCATGCTGGTCAAAATGATATAAGTATTCTTTGGATGTCAGCCAGATGTCCCCATTCGGCTGAACATAAAACCCACCTAGCGTCAATGTGTCCAGTTGTTTTAATGGTTTTATGTTTGATTCATTCGGTTTTTTGCGAAAAAGTGTACCTCCGCTGAGAAAATAAGTATGCTGTTTATTATCGGCTTGGATATCATCAATTGTACCTGTTTTTAAGGCAGCGTTATATGCTGCAGGCTTTCCGGGATCGACGATGTAAAGCCCTTTATTGGTTCCGAGGTAAATGCGATGTACGGGATCTACGTAAATGCTATAAATATTGTTTTTGAGATTCAGGAGATCTTTTTCAAGGTAAAAGTGTTGTGTGTTTCCAGATTGTGCATCGATAATGGAATAACCACCGCCATACTGTGCTGCATAAATTTTGTTATCTCTAACGTATAGATCCTTGATCAGATTTGACTGGGTTAATTTAGACAAAGGAGAGGTCGTTTCTGTTCTTTTGTCAATTTTGTTGATTCCTTCTTCTTCTGTTCCAATCCAAAACGCATTTTCTGACTCTGCAAAACTGCCAGTGATATCGCTATTGAGGCTGAGACCTGGACGCGAACGCGTTGAATAATGCTGTATGGGGATCAGATCGGGGTAGATGGCATTGATTCCTCCAAAATAAGTTCCTATCCAGGTGATCTGTTGTCGATCAATAAAAATATCATAGATGGAGTTTTGACTCAATGAGTTTTTGACGGAGGTATTATGTTTATAGTTTAAGAAATGTGGTGCCCCATTAAAGATGGAGAGCCCTTTTAGTGTACCAATCAGTAGGTCTCCTTGTTTAGTTGGGACAATTTTCCGGATGTTATTGCTGAGCAGATTACTATTTGTTTCTGTTAGGTTATTCCATTTTTTATCAACGAAGTTGTATTGGAATATTCCATGCAATTTTGTGCCAACCCACAGGATATTTTTATGAAGATACATTGTGCTGAAAATCTGCTCTTTTAAAGGCAGGGGAGATGCTATAAGATTCTGGTTCGTAGAAATTTGATTATTTTTCAATGAAAAAGACGTTATGCCATCCATGCTCGCCATGATATAGGTTTCAGGTCCTGTCTGAATAATCGATTGTACCCGGGATTGGTTAATGAGTTTTTTGAGATTGTAGGTACCCGCTGTGGGGATAGCCTGATAGAGCCCTTTGTCGGTGCACAGAAATATTTTGTCTGAAAGGAACTGAATGTCGGCGACAGCAATTTTTTCTTGAAAAGGTTTTCCCTGTTTAAATACCGCTTTGCGTTTGTCGATATCGAAAATGAATAATTGCGTTGCTGTAGCAATAAAAAGGTCATTGTTTGCGTTGATGGCAATCTTGTTAATGTAATCTACCTTTTTAAATACCGTATCCTGTACGAGAATATTAGTGATATTCTGGGAGTCGTATACAAAAAGGTTGGCTCCGCCGCCGAACCAAAGTTTACCTTGTTTATCCTGAGCAATTGTTAATACCGCCTGTTTATCCAATACGTTCTCCTGGCTTAATGTCTCAAATTTTAAATTCTGGGCATGACAAAGGGAAATGATGGATATCAACAGCAGAAATTGTCGCGATAAAATAGGTAGTATGCTCATGGTTATGGGGTATTTGTGTCAAATTTAAGATTTTACCCCCAAATATTTATGAATTTCACCCCTCTTAATTTGCTCATAAACTCATCTTTGACCTATTAAACAACCAATTTTTATTATAAAACTAATTTCCTAAAGTATGGCAAAGTTTTACAAAGTTGGACTGTCTGCTATGATGATGTTTACTGTGGGTGCGGGTATGGCACAACAGAAAATTTCAATTACGGGGCGGATTACAGACAGTCAGGGAGCACCTTTATCGGGTGTAACGATTCGAGAAAAGGGCGGAAGTGTTTCTACTTCTACAAATGCTAATGGTACCTATTCATTGTCTGTTGGCTCCAATGCGACTATCGTAGTTTCTTACATCGGTTATCAAAATCAAGAAGTTGTTGTCAATGGGCGTAGTGTCGTCAATGTAACTATGGACGGTACAAGTTCGGTAATTGATGAGGTTGTTGTGGTGGGGTACGGAAAGCAGAAAAAGGAAAAGCTTTTGGGGTCTGTCAGTACAATTGATGCAAAGCAAATTGAAAATAGACCTGTCACAAATGTTTCTACGGCATTAAGTGGTGTTGCTGCTGGTGTACAGGTAAAACAAGGGACTGGTCGACCAGGCGCCGATGGCGCTACTATTCGCGTACGTGGTATCGGTACAATGAACAATGCTGAAGCATTGGTTGTTATTGATGGAATTGTTGGAACAATGGATGCGGTAAATCCAAATGACATTGAAACAATTTCTGTTTTGAAAGATGCGTCTTCTGCTTCAATCTATGGTACACGTGCGGCAAACGGGGTTATATTAATCACAACTAAAAAAGGTAAGGCAAATCAAAAGACTCAATTGACTTATTCAGGAATTCTTTCCAAGACCAAACCGATGGGAACACCTGAGTTTGTGTCGGATTACGTACGTCACATGGAGTTAATGAATGAAGGAACCTTCAATCTGGGAAAACCGAATAAGTATGCTGAATCTACCATAGAGCAGTGGCGAAAAGCAAATGTGGATCCAAATGGTGTTATGGCTCCTTCGGGTTTGCCAAATTATATTGCTTATCCAAATACAGATTGGACAGATTGGATCTATAATTCGAGCTGGCTTCAGAGTCATAATATATCCGCAACTGGGGGATCGGAGTCTACCAATTATATGATTTCCGGACGGATTTTGGACAATCCAGGTATTATGCAAAACACTGGCGCCAAAAAGTATGAATTAAGAACGAATCTGAGCACTAAAATTGGAGACCGTTTAACAATTGGGACAAACACTTTTGCATCAACAGAAGATCGGAAAAAAGCAAACGTTGATAATCTGTATAATTTCTTAAGGCAGTCAACCCCGGGTGTATATCCGATGTATGATGGGAAATTTGGAGGAGCGGTAGCCGCTGAAGAGTCCGTTCAATTGAACAATCTGATGCAGTATCTTTATGAACCTCAGGGAATGGATAAAGTATCAAATTTTAACTCCACTATTTTTGCCAATGTTAAAATTATTAAAGGATTAACTTTTGAAACCAAATTCAACTATCTGACACGCTTCAGAGAGCAGACCGGCAGCAGTATTCCTGTAGATAAGTATAATTTTGCGACTGGTGCAATTGTTTTCCCTGCCGGTGTGGCAGCTAATCTTACGCTTTCTCAAAGCTATGAAAATCTTCGTACGTTGACTTTTGACAATGTGCTCCGTTATGAAACAACTATAGGTAAGCATAATATAGGCGCATTATTGGGGCATAATGAGTTCCAAACCAAATGGTACACGTTCTCTGCATCAAAAAGAGGAGTTATCGATCCAACAATTTCTAATATCAGTACAGCAAATGAAATGAATAGCATTGATGGTAACGAATATGAAACCAGTATGCGGTCTTTCTTTGGACGGGTGAATTATGACTTTGATGGAAAATATCTGGTAGAATTCAATTTGCGTCGAGATGCATCCTCCAAATTCGGAAAAGATAAACAGGTCGGTTATTTTCCTTCTGTAGGTTTGGGCTGGTTGCTTTCTAAAGAATCGTTTATGAAAGGTTTAGATCCTTATGTTCAGAACGTTAAGTTGCGCGGATCTTGGGGTAAATTGGGGAATGACCGAAATAACGGGGATCCAAACAGTGAGAATTATTTCCCGGCACTTGCTTTTTATGGAAATGTAGGTTATTCCTACGGCGGGTCACAAGTGAGTGGTTTGGAACGGAGCAAATTTGGAAATAGGATGTTAGCTTGGGAAGAAAGTGAAAATAAAGAGGTGGGACTTGAATTCTCTACTTTCAAGAATAAGGCTTATGTCGAGGTGAATTACTATAACAAACTAACCTCCGGAATATTGGTTCCTGAACAATTGCCGCTAACAACCGGCAATACTTCGGCTCCAATTGTCAACTCGGCGGCTATGCGTAATAGTGGTATAGAACTCAATCTGACTTGGAAGGATAAAATAGGTGAAGTGAGCTACAATATCGGTGGTAATTTTGCTTACAATAAAAGCCGGGTGACCAAACTTAAAGGCCAGTTGGTAAGAGGTTGGAATGATGTCAATGGTACGAATAGCTACAGTACCAATATTGGACAGGTATCCAATGCTGTTGGTACAAACCAACGTAATTTGGAAGGACATACATATAGAGAGTTTTATGTAAGACAGCGCTATAAAGGGGATGGTAGTTACTATTCTAGTGATGGATCTGTGAACCCGAATGGTGGACCACGGGATGGTATGATCCGTACCGAAGCGGATTATAAATGGGCTCAGGATATGAAAACGGCTGGTTATAGTTTTTCTCCAGTAAATACTTTGGGTAAAGAACAACTTTATTATGGTGATTTTCTTTATGCAGATTTAAATGGAGATAAGATCTATGGCAATGAGAACGATCTTGATTTCACAGGAACCTCCGATATTCCGAAATATATTTATGGATTTAATCTGGGATTTTCCTATAAAGGGTTTGATCTGCAAATGCTGTGGTCTGGTGAAGGTAAATTGCAATACTATTGGAATGATGAAGGTTATAGCAACAACATTGTTCGTGACGGAAATGGTATTTCAAAACGTGTGGCAGATGACCATTATTTTTATGATCCTGCTAATCCGAGCGACTCCCGTACAAATCTGACCGGATCTTATGCGCGCTTAAAATATAACGGCGAAACTATCAATAACGTAGCGAACAACTATTACCTCTATGATGCAGACTTCATTAAATTGAGGAATTTGCAAATCGGTTATACATTTAATAATAGGCTTACCGAACGTCTGCATGTACGTAATCTACGCGTATACTTCTCTGGTGAGAATCTATTGATGTTTACAAAATTCCCTGGAGCTGATCCAGAAATCGGAGCTGGAGCTAAGTATCCAACGATGAAACAATATGCATTCGGTTTGAATTTTGGATTCTAATACTAAGAACAAATGAAGAAAATAATAACTATAGGTATGCGAAGATTATTTACGCATTACAAACAATATAATAAGTGCTTGGGGCGCATATCCATGTTGGCTATCGTTTTAGGGACAATGGGCTCCTGTAAAAAGGATTTATTGGATATCACATCAAACACGCAAGTCCCTGAGGATAAAATGTGGACAACAGATAACTACACCGATCTTGGTGTAAATGGAGTTTATCAGGCATTGCGTTTTGGATATTCAACCGGCGGAACAAATAATCGTGAACTTTACCAATATGATCGTCTATCCAATACGCTGATACCTAGGGGAGGTGATCCCTTGTTGAATGCTACCGCCAATACTTCAACAGGACTTTTTGCCGATGTCTGGAAGGAGTTATATGAAAGTGTACATCGTTCAAATGATGCCATTTATGGAATAAGTAACATTTCTCCTTCTGCACCTGAGAAGAAAGCACGTCTGTTGGCGGAAGTGAAATTTTTAAGAGCATTTTATTACTACAGATTAAATCAACTGTATAGAGGGGTGCCTATATATGACGCTCCGATAAATTACAATGAGGCTACTAAACCTAGAAATACTGAAAAAGAGGTTTGGGATTTTATACTAAAAGATCTGAGTGATTGTATTGCAGAAACTAATTTGCCAACTAAATTTCCGGCTGGAAGTAAAGATTTTGGCCGTATCACGAAGTCTGCTGCCTATGCGTTGCGTGGTAAAGTGTATATGTATCTGCAGGACTGGGATAAGGCGATAGCAGATTTTCAGGCGGTTAAAGATGCAGGTCATCAACTATTTTCAGATTATAAGACCCTGTTCACCGCCGCCAACGAAAAATCTGACGAGATGATTTTTTCCATTCAGAACATTGCATTAGATAATTATGGATCGACCATGCAATTCTATTTTGGTAGCCGTTCAGCGTTTGGTTCCAATTGGGATAGCTATTTGGTTAGTCCGGATTTTGTGGACTTATACGAGAACAAAGATGGCAGTAAATTTAACTGGGATGATGTAATCCCGGGCTATAACGCTATGGCACCAGCGAAGAGAGAAATCTATTTCATACGTGACAATGTACAGCAAGTAGCGCAGGCCAATAACAAACCCGCTAAATACACAGATTTGATCGATCCAAAACGAGGACTTGATTTTGGGCTGTATCTGCCAAATGGAAATGAGGCCCGGTTAAAGAAAGCCTTCGAAAACCGAGATCCACGATTAAGTGCCAATGTCATTTTACCCTACTCTACTTTTGTAGGAATGAATGGTACGTCAGATCAAACGTTCACGTCTAGATGGCCACATATTGAGCAATTAAACAATGTTTTTGACCTAAGGACGGATATTGAAAGTCAGTTTTTCTACCTGCCGCGTAAATTTGTATATGAAGGCGGGAAACCTCCTATTCCAAGCAGGGTTGCAGGTGATATTGATTATCCGGTGATACGTTACGCAGATGTGTTATTATTATGGGCCGAAGCTTTAAATGAAAAAGGACAGACAGGACCTGCCGTCGATAAAGTGAATGAGGTTCGCGCTCGTGCTAAAGTAGGGCTGTTGAATAGCTCTGCAGCGACGACTGTGAGCGGTAAGGCCGATCTAACTAGCCGAATTCGTAACGAACGTAGGAGAGAGCTATTTGGAGAAGGTGTTATCTATTTTGATGAGTTAAGGTGGAGATCCTGGAAGGAGCAGGTATTTAGTGGTAACGCTGGGAACAAACAACCTTGGGGTGCTATTGTAGATAAATATACCTATTTAGGAGATCAGCTTTATACATGGCCTATCCCTGAATTGGAAAGACAACGAAATACCAGTTTAACACAAAATACAGGTTGGTAAAAGAAAACTAAATGACTTCCCACGTAAAGAAGTTGTTATCAATCGCTCACGCAATCGTTTGCTAGAGCGATTGATTTTTTTTGATTTGTTTTTTTAGCGTAAAATAAAGATTTTTAATGTTTTGTGTAACACTTCGATTGTGTTCGTTATAAACCAATGTCAATGAAAAGAAGACTCTTATTAAAACTATTGGGCGGTGCCGGAATGGGCGCACTGGCGACATCTTTTGCTGGTGAAGCGAAAGCCAATGTTGCCGCGTCGGAAAGAAATAATTACAGCGAGAACGATCGTGCCTATTGGGTATCTATTTTATATAAGATGGCTGCTCCAATATTAAGCAATATCAGTAAGCAACAATGGCGTAAAAATATGCCGATGGAAGTGAGTCCTACTTTCGATAGTAGAGACCCTGGAGTCGGATACCTGGAAGCTTTCGGTCGTTTGTTGGCAGGTATGGCTCCTTGGTTGGCCTTACCAGATGACGCAACTGAAGAAGGTCAATTGCGTAAAAAATTACGTGACCAAGCATTACTGGGTATACAATATGGTGTAGATCCTAAATCGCCGGATTATTTTACCTGGCGAGGTCCTTCATCCCAAACACTCGTCGATGCGGCGCATCTTGCATTAGCCTTTTTGAGAGCTCCTCAAGCTTTATGGCAGCCTTTGGACCAAGTGACTAAAAAAAGAGTAGTTGAAGAATTCAAATTGCTGCGGAAGATCAAGCCGAATGAGAGTAATTGGTTGCTGTTTGCCGCGATGACAGAGACATTTCTCTATAGCATCGGGGAGGAGTGTGCTCGTGAGAAGATCGATTATGCGGTCAATAAATTTGATCAAGAATGGTATGTCGGAGACGGTTGGTACAGCGACGGAGCCCGTTTTAGTTTTGATCATTACAATGGGTATGTGATTCACTGTATGCAGGTGGAGTCGCTACGCCATAATATTACCGCCGGCGGAAAATACAAAGAAATGTATGATAGAGCGTATAAACGAATGCAGCGCTATGCACATCATTTGGAACGTATGATCTCTCCAGAAGGTCATTATGTTGTTGTTGGCCGTTCCTCAACTTATAAGAATGCAGCGTTCCAGCCTTTGGCGACAGTTGCTTTAGAAAACAAGCTCCCCGAGGATATCTCAAAAGGACAAGTCCGGGCAGCTCTTACAGCGATATTAAGGCATATTTATATAGACAAAACCTTTGCACCTTCAGGATGGCTGCGTATGGGAGTGGTAGGTGACAAACAATCCAATCTCGCAGATTACTATACAAATGCAGGGTCTATGTATGTGGCCTCCCTATCATTCTTGCCATTGGGGTTACCGGCAGACGATGAGTTCTGGACCTGTGCTCCACAACCCTGGACTTCCCAAAAATGCTGGAATGCAGAGCAATTTCCCAAAGACTATTATGTAAGTTATTAAACAAAAAAGAATAAAAAAGCAAAAGATTAAGGACTGGATAAAATGAAGATACAACACTATATTACGGGGGCTTTAATGATCGGACTAGGAATGCAGGGAATTTCCTGTTCCAGTCAGCGAAACTTAGGGACAGCAAAATTGGGGCTTGACAAAGAATTTGTCCGTGCCAATTTAGAAGATGCACATAAACAAATCGCTTACCTCGCAGCATCGATCAATGAATCCGATATGCCCACGACTTATAAAGATGGTAAATATGTGAGTTGGGGTTCAAGCTGGTGGTGCTCTGGATTTTATCCCGGTACAGTGCTTTATCTATATGAGTATACCAAGGATGAAAAACTTTTGACGGAGGCTAAACGTAAATTGAAGCAGCTGGAAAAAGAAAAAAATAACAAAGGAACACATGATTTGGGCTTTATGTTATACTGCAGCTTTGGGAATGCATTACGTTTGACGGGAGATTCGGCTGCTTATAAGGAAATTTTAAGTACTGGAGCAGCATCGCTGGCAACACGTTTCCATGAAGCACCGAAAACAATTCGTTCATGGGACGGTGGAAAAAACTGGGATGGTCAGCCTTGGACCTATCCAGTAATCATCGATAATATGATGAACTTGGAGTTTTTGACGGAAGTTTCCAAAATGACAGGTGATAAGCGTTATCGTGATATTGCGGTACAACATGCCAATACAACGATGATCAATCATTACCGAAAAGATTATAGTTCCTACCATGTGGTGGATTACAATCCGAAGGATGGAAGTATTATTTCGAGAAAAACTGCCCAAGGAGCTTTTGATGAGTCTGTATGGGCTAGGGGACAGTCTTGGGGACTTTATGGGTATACGATGATGTATCGTGAGACTGGCGACAAGAAATATTTGGAGCAGGCTAGGCATATTGCACAGTTTTATCTGAATCATCCTAATCTTCCAAAAGACCTGATTCCTTATTGGGATATGGACCAGAACAAGCTTACTCCGGATAGTAAATATTATAGCCAGAAAGATCTTCGTGATGTGTCGACAGCTTCAGTAACTGCTTCGGCTTTGCTGGAATTGGCGCAATATACAAGGGGCAGCGAAAGCCAGCTGTATATTTCTAAAGCTGAACAAATGCTGCGGTCGCTTTCTTCTAAACCCTACAAGGCAGATTACAAGGAAGCCGGTGGCTACGTCTTGAAACATAGTGTCGGTTCAATCCCACATAAAACAGAAGTAGATGTGCCCTTGACCTATGCCGATTACTACTATGTGGAGGCATTGGTGCGATACGACCGGTTGCTTCGCGGAGAAAAGGTCATCAAGCAATAACAGTAGCTTTTTTTAGTTTTCAACAAAGTTATTAACACGATGTGGAAAAGTGAAGTATATTACATACTTCACTTTTTTGTTTTATTGGATTTAATTCGCTCAATTGGAACCAAGTTTCTTTATGCTGTATCTGATGCTGTTCTCTGTCAAATACAGCCTTTCTCATTTATTGCACATTGGTATAACAAGTTTACATCAGATTTTATATTAGCAGGGGTTTTATAGGGGGATAACAGGGGGTTAGCAGGGGGTTAACAGGGGTGTTACCCCTGTTAACCCCCTGCTAACCCCTCATAAAAATAGTGTTACTCCTTTTTTAATTCGGAATCTGATGTTAACTTGTTAATTATTTACTCCTGAAGAAGCAAGTTACAAGTAGGTTTTATATTTGATACACATGTCCGATAAAGATAGGCGAGCAGAATTAAATACGTTTATGCAATGTATCTGTCGTGTTCATTATTTAAAATGATACCTTTTTTGTGACTAAAATTCATTCCTAAATCATTTGGTCTTTTCGTACCTTTATCCCAATGACCGATATTCAAAAGAGATTCGACCGTATACTTGCTATTTACATGCATCTACAGGCAAAACCTGTGGTCACTGCCGCCGCTTTGGCAGAACGTTATGAAGTTAGTCAGCGTACGATTTATCGTGATATCAGATCCCTGCTGCAAGCTGGAATTCCGATTTATGGTGAAGCGGGAAGCGGTTATTCTTTGGTGGAGGGATATAAGATGCCGCCCCTACAATTTACCCGAGAGGAGGCATTGAGTTTTGTGGCAGCGGAGAAACTGGTGGAAAAGTATACAGATCGGAATCTTGCGCATCATTTTACCACGGCATTACTGAAGATGAAAGCCATATTACGGGGTAATGAAAAGGAACAGGTGGCCTTAGTAGGGGATAACTTTCTGGTGCGCGGTGGGCGTCATCAATTCAATGAGAAGCTAACCCATGGCACGAATATATTGATTGAAAGTATCGCTGCAAAGAAATGTGTGGAAATCTATTATTCCAAACCTTCCGATAAAACTCCAGAAAGGCGTGAAATCGAAGCTGTGGGTATTTTTGTGGAGAGCAAATTTTGGTATGTCCTTGCTTTTTGTAGATTACGGAAAGATTATAGGCAATTCCGTTTGGATAGAATAAACAATATTAGAATACTTGCCGATGACTTTGCAAAGGAGCATCCTGAACTTTCATCTTTTCTGAATAAACGTCATGACGTTCCCACGACAAAAGTTGTCGTGCAAGTGGACAAGGATATGGCCCGCTATATGGAATGGGATCGTCACTATTTTGGTTTCCAAAAAGAAACGGTCACCGATGATTATGTAGAGATGCATTTCGAATGCATTAATATGGAGAACGGCTTTGCGCGCTGGTATCTGATGTTTGCCGATAAAGGAACAATTATTGAACCCGAATCGTTAAAAGAGGTGGTAAAGCGGCTGCTCTCAACTGCATTGGAGCAGATTTAGTCAAAAACGACCAAATCAAGCTTTCAGCTATTGTACGCAAAAAAACTTGTTCGGCTGAAAGGACAGGTACCGAACAAGTCATTTGTAGGCTGTACTAAAAATAAGCTTCAGCGCACTGTTAAGAAGGAATTTTCATTGCAGACATGATCTATTTAACCTCTTTCCCAAAAAAATGGAGGTTCTATTCCAAGTAATCTTAGATAAACAAATCCCTGACCGCGGTGGTGGATCTCATTGTCGATAAAGTAAAATATGCTGTGGATAATGGGCGATTTGTATTGGCCGAATAGGTTGAACTCTTCGGCAAAGCGCTCTTCAGAGATTTGATTGAACAGTTCACTGATCTGAGTTGTAGCTTCATCCCAGGCCTGAAGCAATTGTGCTTTGGTCGAATAACTGAAATTTTCGTTCAGTTCACCACTTTTATTATTCACAATCTCCCGGAGACCTGGTACAGCAATACCTAATAGTTCTTTAATGATATCTGCAAAAGTGCGCATGCCTTCTACTTTATAATTGAACAATTCCTGTTCTGGAAATTTTTCAATAGTCTGTCTCGTTAGATTTCTGTGACCTAACCAATGCTGAAGTAGCTCGTTCTTGGAAATGATTTCTGTTTTCATGATGCTCGTATTTAAAGTTTTTAGTAAGCAATACATCGCCTTCTGCGTTGTATGACAGTTCAAAATTACTGCAGCTTGTGACAGCTGTATGGCAGTATAAATTCGGAATACTAATTTTATTTTTTTGGAGCAGCATTTATTTGATGTTGGGAATGTTGTGCGGATAAATCGCAAAATAGGAGGGTGGGATAAAAAGAAGTAGAAAATAAAAAAAATAATTCACTAATTATTTGACAGTTATAAAAATGTTTGTAACTTTGCAGTCCCTTAATGGGGATAGTATGTCTTGAGCGAAGCCCTACTGCTTCGAAGGACTTTTAATTAATTAATTTACAACATGTCAGGTATTATTGGAAAAAAAGTAGGAATGACGAGCCTGTTTAACGCTGATGGGAAAAATATTCCTTGTACAGTGATTCAGGCCGGGCCGTGCGTGGTTACGCAGATACGTACGGAAGAAAAGGATGGCTACTCGGCAATTCAACTTGGTTTCGACGAAGCTAAGGAGAAAAACACGACAGCTCCTTTGAAAGGGCACTTTGCGAAAGCAAACACAACGCCTAAGCGTAAGTTGGTAGAGTTTAAAACTTTCCCAGATGCAAAACAACTTGGTGACGTAGTTGACGTTACTCTTTTTGAAGAAGGTGAGTACGTAGATGTAGTTGGTACTTCAAAAGGTAAAGGTTTCCAAGGTGTAATGAAACGTCATGGATTTGGTGGTGTAGGTGGTGCGACTCACGGTCAGCACAACAGATTACGCGCTCCAGGTTCATTAGGTGCTTCATCATGGCCTTCACGCGTATTCAAAGGTATGCGCATGGCTGGTCGTACAGGTGGTGACAGAGTTAAAGTTCAAAACTTACAGGTGTTGAAAGTTTACGCTGAGCAAAACCTTATCGTTGTTAGTGGTTCCATTCCAGGAGCTAAAGGTTCTTATGTAATCGTAGACAAATAGTAGAGATGGAAGTTAAAGTTTTAAATTTATCAGGTAAAGAAACAGGTGCCAAGGTGCAACTTCCTGAGTCGGTATTTGGGTTAGAGCCTAACGATCATGCGATCTATTTGGATGTGAAACAATACTTAGCGAACCAACGCCAAGGAACTCACAAATCTAAACAACGTAACGAAATCGCGGGTTCTACTCGTAAATTACACAAACAAAAAGGTACTGGTGGTGCTCGTGCGGGTTCTATCAAATCTCCATTGTTTAATGGTGGTGGTCGTGTATTCGGTCCTCAACCTCGTGACTACTCGTTCAAATTGAACAAAAAATTGAAACAAGTGGCACGTAAATCAGCGTTATCTTACAAAGCAAAAGATAATAACATTGTGGTATTGGATGAAGTAAAATTCGATGCTATCAAAACTAAAAATTATGTTGCTTTAATAAATGCGTTGAACGTAGCTGATGAGAAAACATTGTTGGTATTGCCAGCTTACGATGAAATTGTTTATAAATCAAGCAGAAACTTGAAAAAAGCAAAAGTTATTGTTGCATCTGACTTAAATACATATGATGTATTAAATGCAACAAAATTATTGTTGACTACAGATTCTGTTAAAACTTTGGAGGAAGCATTAGCTAAGTAATATGGAAATTATTAAAAAACCTATCTTGACTGAGAAAGCTTCTTTGTTAACGGAAAAATTAAACCGTTACGCTTTCAAAGTAGATCACAGAGCAAACAAAATCCAGATTAAAGCAGCTGTTGAGGCTATGTTTGGTGTTACAGTTCTTGCTGTAAACACTGCAGTAGTAGCTGGTAAAGCAAAAAGCCGTTACACAAAAGCAGGTTTCGTATCTGGTAGAGCTCCTAAGTATAAAAAGGCTGTCATTACTATTAAAGACGGCGAAACTATTGACTTTTACAGTACTATATAATAAAAAATGGCAGTTAAAAGATTCAAACCGGTAACCCCTGGTACTCGTTTTAGAGTAGGCGCTGACTACTCTGATGTTACTACAAACGTTCCTGAAAAATCGTTAGTAGTAAAAATCAACAAGAAATCAGGCGGTCGTAATAACTCCGGTAAAATGACTATGCGTTATCTCGGTGGGGGACATAAAAAAGTATACCGATTAATTGATTTCAAACGCGATAAAAAAGATATCCCTGCAAAAGTAGCTACTATCGAGTACGATCCAAATCGTACTGCTCGTATTGCCTTGTTGCATTACGCTGATGGTGAAAAACGTTACATCCTTGCTCCAGCTGGTTTAGTAGTTGGTCAAACTGTAATCGCAGGTGATAAAGTTGCCCCAGAAGTTGGTAATACATTACCATTAGCAAACATTCCATTGGGTTCTATCATCCACAACATTGAATTAAATCCTGGTCAAGGTGGTTCAATTGCTCGTTCGGCTGGTACTTATGCTCAATTGTCTGCTCGTGATGGTAAATATGCCATCATCAAATTACCTTCAGGCGAAACACGTATGATCTTATTGACTTGTGTTGCTACAATTGGTTCGGTATCGAACCATGAAAGATCTAACCAAGTGTTAGGTAAAGCAGGTCGCAAACGTTGGTTAGGTCGTCGTCCAAGAGTTCGTGGTGTTGCGATGAACCCAGTAGATCACCCTATGGGTGGTGGTGAAGGCCGTACTTCAGGAGGTCACCCACGCTCACGTACAGGTGTATTAGCTAAAGGCTTCAAAACACGTTACAAGAAGAAAACATCGAATCGTTACATCATTGAGAGAAGGAAAAAATAATGGCTCGTTCAATTAAAAAAGGTCCTTATATCGATCACAACTTAGAAAGAAAAGTTCTTTCTATGAATGAAACTAACAAAAAGTCAGTTATCAAAACATGGTCTCGTAGATCAATGATTTCACCTGATTTTGTTGGCCATACCTTCGCAGTGCACAACGGGAACAAATTTATCCCTGTTTATGTAACAGAAAATATGGTAGGTCACAAGCTTGGTGAATTCGCGCCTACGCGTACATTCAGAGGCCACGCAGAAAAGAAAAAATAATAGGTAATGGAAGCAACAAAAAAACTTAAAAAGTCTGTCTTAATTAGACAACGCAAAGAGCAAGAGAAAGCTCAAAAAGGAGGAGCTTCGGATGCCAAATTATTGAACTGCCCTACTTCGCCTCGTAAGATGCGTTTAGTGGTAGACTTAATTCGCGGTCAACGTGTGGAAAATGCATTATACATTTTGAAACACTCAAGTAAAGAAGCTGCTGCTCGTGTAGAAAAATTATTATTATCTGCAATCAAAAACTGGGAAGCCAAAAACGAAGGTAAATCAGTGGAAGAAAGCGAACTAATTGTAAAAGAAGTATCAGTAGGTGGTGGTCGTCAGTTGAAAAGATTGCGTCCGGCTCCTCAAGGTCGCGGATACAGAGTTCGTAAACGTTCAAATCACGTTACGTTGGTAGTTGATAGCAAATTAAACGTTGAACAAAACTAATTTATTGAGAAATGGGACAAAAAGCAAATCCAATAGGTAGCAGATTAGGAATCATCAAAGGTTGGGATTCTAACTGGTTCGGAGGTAAAAACTATTCCGATAAATTAGTTGAAGACGAAAAAATCAGAAAATATCTTTCTGTTCGTATTGCAAAAGGTGGTGTAGCTAAAGTTGTTATCGAAAGAACTTTAAAACGTATCACTGTTACAATTCACACTGCTCGTCCAGGTATCGTTATCGGTAAAGGTGGTCAAGAAGTTGACAAGATCAAAGAAGAGTTGAAAAAACTGACTAAAAAGGATGTTCAAATCAACATTTTCGAGATCAAACGCCCTGAGTTAGATGCGAAGTTAGTAGCTGAAGGTGTCGCTAAACAATTAGAGGCACGTATTTCATTCCGTCGTGCAATGAAAACTTCAATCGCTTCTACAATGCGTATGGGTGCAGAAGGTATCAAAATCATGTGTTCTGGTCGTTTAGGTGGTGCTGAAATGGCGCGTACTGAACAATACAAAGAAGGAAGAACTCCTTTACACACATTGCGTGCTGATATCGACTACGCTTTAGCTGAAGCATTGACTACATACGGTAAAATTGGTATCAAAGTTTGGATCTGTAAAGGTGAGGTTTACGGTAAACGTGACTTATCTCCAAACATTGGTCAAGCATCTGGTGTAAAATCACGTGGCAACCACGAAGGTGGTGGCGAACGTCGTGACAACCGTAACAACAAAGGTGGTCGCGGTGGAAATAACCGTGGTGGAAACAACCGTGGTGGAAGCAACCGTGGTCCGAAAAAAGATTAATAGTTATTTAGATTACAACAAAAACCTGCTGAAAAAGCAGATTTAAAAAGTATACGAACATGTTACAGCCAAAAAGAACGAAGTTCAGAAAGATGCAGAAAGGCCGCATGAAAGGTAACGCTTCTCGTGGAGCGGAGTTAGCTTTCGGTTCTTTCGGTATCAAAACAATGGAGCAAGCATGGATCACTAGTCGTCAAATCGAGGCAGCTCGTATTGCGGTTACACGTTATATGAAACGTGAAGGTCAAGTTTGGATTCGTATTTTCCCTGACAAACCTGTTACGAAAAAACCTGCAGAGGTACGTATGGGTAAAGGTAAGGGTGCTCCAGAATACTGGGTAGCAGTAGTACGCCCAGGCCGTATGTTATTTGAAGCAGAAGGTGTGCCTTTGGAAATTGCCAAAGAAGCTTTACGCCTTGCAGCTCAAAAACTTCCGGTTCAAACTAAGTTTGTGATTCGTAGAGACTACGTTGAAGCATAAAAATCTTGGTAATGTCATCATTTAAGCGTTAGGGCCGTTACCCCTAACGCTATATATAAAACGATGATAACCCAAATAACAACTGAAAAAACATGAAAAATTCAGAAATTTTAGAATTATCTAATGAGGACTTAAAAGCTCGTCTTGTAGAAGAGAAAACAGCCCTTACAAAATTGAAATTTGCACATGCTGTTTCAGCTATTGAGAACCCTAACGTGATCAAAGCAGCACGCAAAACTATCGCTCGTATCAGTACAGAGATCAGTGCACGCAAAGCTGCAGCTAAAAATGAAACAGCCTCTGAGGCGTAAAATTTAAAGTCGAAATGGAAAGAAATTTAAGAAAAACAAGAATCGGCTTAGTAGTTAGCAACAAGATGGACAAATCTATCGTGGTATCAGTGGAACGTAAAGTGAAACACCCGATCTATGGTAAGTTCGTTAAAAAAACTACTAAATTTAAAGCTCATGACGAAACTAATACCTGCGGTATCGGCGATACGGTATTAATCATGGAAACTCGTCCGCTGAGTAAAACAAAAAACTGGAGATTAGTAGAAATTATAGAAAGAGCTAAATAACATGGTACAACAAGAATCAAGACTTAATGTAGCTGACAATAGCGGTGCTAAACAAGTTTTAGTAATCCGTGTATTGGGCGGTACGCGCAAGCGTTATGCATCAATCGGAGATAAGATTGTTGTATCGGTGAAAAGCGCTATGCCTTCAGGAAACGTGAAAAAAGGTTCCGTTTCTAAAGCAGTAGTCGTTAGAACGAAAAAGGAAATCCGTCGTAAAGATGGTTCATATATCCGTTTCGATGACAACGCCGCTGTATTATTAAATAATAATGATGAACCACGTGGTACACGTATCTTTGGCCCTGTTGCTAGAGAGTTGCGTGAGAAACAGTTCATGAAAATTGTATCATTAGCACCGGAGGTTTTATAATTATGGCACAGAAAACAAAAACAACTACGCACAAAATCAAAATTAAAAAAGGTGATTTAGTGAAAGTTATCGCTGGTAACTCTAAAGGTGTTCAAGGAAAAGTATTAACTGTTTTAGTGGATAAAAATAGAGCTATCGTTGAGGGCGCTAACATCGTAAAAAAACACACTAAACCAAGTGCAGCTAATCCTAATGGTGGTATCATTGAGAAAGAAGCTGGTATTCACATCTCTAATTTAGCTGTTATCGATCCTAAAACAGGTGCAACTACACGTGTAGGTCGTAAGTTAAACGCAGATGGTAAATTAGTTCGTTACGCTAAAAAATCAGGGGAGGAAATTAAATAATGACTTACGTACCAAGATTAAAAGTGAAATATGCGGAGGAAATCCGTAAAGCACTTCAAGAAAAATTTCAGTATAAAAGTATTATGCAGGTTCCTAAACTTGAGAAAATTGTTGTTTCACAAGGTGTAGGAGCTGCAACAGCTGATAAAAAATTAATCGATAACGCTATTGCTGAGTTGACTTTAATCACAGGTCAACAAGCTGTTGCTACAAAATCGAAAAAAGATATTTCAAACTTTAAATTACGTAAAGGTATGCCTGTAGGGGCACGTGTTACTTTGCGTGACAATAATATGTTTGAATTCTTGGATCGTTTAGTAGCTGTATCGCTTCCACGTATTCGTGACTTCCGCGGTATCAACGATAAAGGCTTTGACGGACGTGGTAACTATAACTTAGGTATCACTGAGCAAATCATTTTCCCTGAGATCAACATTGATAAAATCAACAAGATCCAAGGTATGGATATCACTTTCGTGACTTCTGCTCAAAATGATGTTGAAGCTTTAGAATTGTTGAAACAATTCGGTTTACCATTTAAAAATCAAAATACTAATAACAATGGCTAAAGAAGGATTAAAAGCACGCGAAGTAAAACGCGCTAAATTGGTAGCTAAATATGCAGCAAAACGTGCAGAATTAAAAGCTGCTGGCGATTACGTTGCATTAGATAAATTGCCTAAAAATGCTTCTCCAGTACGTTTACACAACCGTTGTAAATTGACTGGCCGTCCTAAAGGATATATGCGTCAATTCGGTATCTCTCGTGTAACATTCCGTGAGATGGCTTTAGATGGCAAAATCCCAGGGGTGAAAAAAGCTTCTTGGTAATTAAAAAAAAATACTTAATTTTGCCCGGGCAATTCAATTTAGGATTGCCGGGGTTTTTGCATTTTAAAATTGTTTAACAGATAGAAGGTCCCATACCAATGGTTGGGAGGGAAACCGCTGTCACAAATTTTCATATATAATGACTACAGATCCAATTGCGGATTACCTTACACGAGTAAGGAATGCCATCAAGGCCAACCACAGGGTTGTTGAAATTCCTGCATCGAACCTTAAAAAAGAGATCACGAAAGTTCTTTTTGACAAAGGTTACATTGCTAATTACAAATTCGATGAGAATGGCGTACAGGGTACGATCAAAATCGCATTGAAATATAATCCAATTAGCAAAATTCCGGCTATTCGTACGTTGACACGTGTGAGTAAACCTGGTTTAAGAAAGTATGCAAGCGTTGATACTATGCCTCGTGTTTTGAACGGTTTAGGTATTGCTATCTTGTCAACATCTAAAGGTGTAATGACAGATAAGGAAGCTAGACTTCAAAATGTTGGTGGTGAAGTTTTATGTTACGTTTATTAATCTAGGTAAAAGCACAAAGAAATGTCAAGAATTGGAAAAGCGCCTATCGCTATCCCTGCTGGGGTAACTGTTACTATTTCGGACAAAAACTTAGTTTCAGTAAAAGGTCCTAAAGGCGAATTAACACAACAAGTTGATCGTGACATCACGATTGCTCAAGAAGAGGGCAATATCGTTGTAACACGTCCAACTGATCAAAAGAAACACAAAGCATTACACGGTCTATACCGTTCCCTGTTGGCTAACATGGTTCACGGTGTGACTGAAGGTTACAAAACTACGCAAGAGTTAGTCGGTGTAGGTTACCGTGCTTCAAGTACTGGTAATGTATTAGAGTTAACTTTAGGTTTCTCTCACCAGATTGTTTTTGTATTGCCAAAAGAGGTTAAAGTATCAACTACTGCTGATAAAGGTAAAAACCCTACAATCACTTTGGAGTGTGCTGACAAACAATTGATCGGACAGGTAGCGGCAAAAATCCGTGGCTTCCGTAAACCAGAACCTTACAAAGGAAAAGGTGTTAAGTTTGCAGGTGAAGTATTGAGAAGAAAAGCAGGTAAATCAGCTAAAAAATAATAATCATGGCAGGACAAAAAGCATCTCGTAGAGAGAGAATCAAAAAAGGAATCAGAAAAAACCTTGCTGGAACGTCTGAACGTCCACGTTTATCGGTTTTTAGAAGTAACAAAGGTATCTATGCGCAAATCATTGACGACAATGCAGGTAAAACATTAGTTGCTGCATCTAGCTTGTCAAAAGAGTTTGTTGCATCTGGTAACAAGGTTGATCAATCTAAAGCTGTAGGTAAATTAGTGGCTGAAAAAGCATTAGCAGCAGGTATTAATAAAGTAGTTTTTGACCGTAATGGGTACTTATACCATGGCCGTATCAAATCTTTGGCTGAAGGTGCTCGCGAAGGCGGTTTAGACTTTTAATCATAGAAAGAAATGGCATTAAGCAATATAAAAAGAGTAAAATCAAGCGAAATTGAATTAAAAGATCGCTTAGTAAGTATCCAACGTGTAGCTAAAGTTACTAAAGGTGGTCGTACTTTCAGCTTCTCTGCAATTGTTGTAGTAGGTGATGAAAACGGTATTGTTGGTTACGGTTTAGGTAAAGCTAAAGAGGTAACAGAAGCAATCACGAAAGGTATTGACGACGCGAAGAAAAATTTGGTGAAAGTTCCTATTATCAAAGGTACTGTTCCACATGAGCAATATGGTAAATATTCTGGTGGTTCAGTTTTGGTTAAACCAGCTATCGCAGGTACAGGAGTTTTAGCCGGTGGTGCAATGCGCGCAGTATTGGAGTCTGCTGGTATCAAAGACGTATTGGCTAAATCATTAGGTTCTTCCAACCCACACAACGTGGTAAAAGCAACTGTAACAGCTTTAGCAAGCATGCGCGATGCATATACAGTAGCCCAACACCGCGGTGTCGATTTAAATAAAGTATTTAACGGTTAATTATCATGGCAAAAATTAAAATCACCCAGATAAAGAGCGTTATCGACAGAAGCGAGCGCCAAAAGAAAACTATTGAGGCATTGGGTTTGAAAAGAATCAACCACTCAGTAGAAGTTGAAGCTACTCCATCAATTATTGGAATGGTACGTAAAGTAAACCATTTAGTAGCTATCGAAACTATTTAATATTAGCATATGGAAGAGGTCTTTGGGCTTCTTCCATTACTTGTTATTAATAATCATTATTTTTTAATCGCTAGTACCTGTTTAGTGAGAGCGAAGGGCTAGCACAATTTAGTTTAAAATGAACTTAAGTAATTTAAAACCTGCAAAAGGTGCAGTAAAAAGTAGCAAACGTATTGGCCGTGGTACTGGTTCTGGTCGTGGTGGTACTTCAACACGTGGTCACAAAGGTGCTGGTTCTCGTTCAGGTCACTCTACGAAAATCGGTTTCGAAGGTGGTCAAATGCCTTTGCAACGTCGTGTGCCTAAATTTGGTTTCAAAAACATCAACCGTGTTGAGTATAATGGTGTAAACTTAGATACTTTACAAGCGTTGATCGAGAAACACAATTTAACAGCTGTAGATTTCGACGCATTGAAAGCTCATGGTTTAGTGTCTAAAAATGACAAAGTTAAAATCTTGGGTCGCGGTGAGTTGAAAGCTAAAGTTGAAGTAACAGCGCACGCGTTTACTGCTTCTGCTCAAAAAGCGATTGAAGCTGCAGGCGGTTCTATCGTTAAAATTTAATAAATGAAGAAACTAATCACAACCTTAACCAATATTTGGAAAATCGATGATTTACGTACGCGTATTTTAAATACCTTACTTTTTCTTTTGATTTACCGTATTGGATGTCACGTGGTATTACCAGGTGTAAATCCTCATGCTTTGGCTTCTGGTCAAAAAGAGGGTTTATTGGGCTTATTGGATATGTTTGCGGGGGGATCTTTCTCTCGTTCGGCTATCTTTGCTTTAGGGGTAATGCCATATATCTCGGCATCCATTGTTGTTCAATTGCTGGGCATCGCGGTTCCTTACTTCCAAAAGATGCAGAAAGAAGGGGAAAGTGGTCGTCAAAAAATGAATCAGATTACTCGCTATTTAACTTTAGGGATTACTTTGCTTCAGGCTTTTGCTTATGTACGTACTCAAATCGAGCCAAGTGCTAAGACAATCGCAGACCCATTATTCACTATTCTAACTGCCATAGTTTTGACAGGCGGTACTTTATTTGTGATGTGGTTAGGGGAAAAAATTACGGATAAAGGTATCGGTAATGGTATTTCTTTGATCATCATGACAGGTATTATCGCTCAATTGCCAAGTGGTATCACTGCGGAATGGGTTTCTAGAATGGCGAAAGGTGGTGGTGGTCCAATTCCATTGTTGCTTGAATTTGTGGCGTTATTCTTTGTTGTGATCTTTACGATCTTGATCGTACAGGGTGTTCGTAAGATTCCTGTACAATACGCGAAGAAAATCGTTGGAAACAAGCAAGTCGGTGGAGTACGTCAGTATATACCCTTAAAGGTAAATGCTGCAGGTGTAATGCCTATCATTTTTGCACAGGCAATTATGTTTGTGCCGATGAGTTTAGGACAATTCTTCCCAAATATTCAGTCGGAATTTTTGACTTCGTTGAGTAACTATACTTCTGTTGCATACAACGTAACATTTGCGGTGTTAATTATCGCATTTACGTTTTTCTATACAGCAATTATGGTGAATCCGCAACAGATGTCGGATGACATGAAGAAAAATGGAGGTTTTGTTCCAGGTATTAAACCCGGATTGGAAACTAGTAATTTTATAGACCGCGTAATATCAAATATTACATTTCCAGGTGCAATTTTCTTAGCGATTATCGCTATTCTACCTGCTATTGCAAGTTTGTTTGGTATTAATAATCAATTTGCGCACTTCTACGGTGGTACGTCATTATTGATTTTAGTAGGTGTGGTGTTGGATACTTTGCAACAGATCGAATCTCATTTGTTGATGCGTCATTACGATGGATTAATGAAAACAGGTCGTATTAAAGGTCGTTCGGCCGCGTCTGTTGAGGGAATGGATCATTCGGCAATTTAATTTCTTTAGATGTCTAAAGTATTTTATAAGTCAGCAGAAGATATAGAGCAATTGCGGAAGTCAGCAGATGTGCTTTCGCAATTGCTTGGTGAAATCGCAAAAGTGATTAAGCCTGGGGTAAAGACTATATCTCTTGATAAATTAGCTTATGAGTATATCCATGATAACGGTGGAACGCCTGCGTTCCTAAATTATCACGGATTTCCATATTCTTTGTGTATATCTGTTAACGATCAAATTGTACACGGTTTTCCAAGCGATTATGAAATTAAAGATGGAGATCTTGTTTCGGTCGATGGTGGTGTCAATTTGAATGGGTTTATCAGTGATTCAGCGTATACCTTTGGTGTAGGCGAGATATCTGAGGAAGCTCAGTTGTTATTGGATGTAACAAAAGAATCATTGTACAAAGGTGTTGAACAGGCTGTGGCTGGTAAACGTGTTGGAGATATTTCTTCGGCTGTTCAGGAGTACGTAAACAAATTCGGATTCGGAATTGTTCGCGAGCTAGTTGGACACGGAGTAGGGTACCACTTACATGAAAAACCTGAAGTTCCCAACTACGGAAAACGTGGTGCAGGTCCTAAATTGGAAGAAGGTTTGGTTATTTGTATCGAGCCGATGATCAATGCGGGGCGCGCAGGTGTTCGTTTTTGGGATGATGGTTGGACAGTAAGTACAGTGGATGGAAAATTATCGGCGCACTTCGAACAGATGGTTGCAATCCGTAAAGGTGAACCACATGTGTTGCTGACATTCGAACATGTAGAGAAAGTTTTGGGTAAAAAGTAATTGGTTTTCAATTATTTTTATTTATCTTTGCACTCCTGTTCGCAGGCTTTTAAATTAAATTTAATCGAGAATATATGGCTAAACAAGCCTCAATAGAACAAGACGGTATAATTAGAGAGGCACTTTCTAATGCTATGTTTAGGGTAGAGTTGGAAAATGGACATGAAATCATTGCCCATATTTCTGGTAAAATGCGTATGCACTATATCAAAATTTTACCTGGTGATAAAGTTAAATTGGAAATGTCTCCGTATGATTTGACTAAAGGAAGGATTACTTATCGCTATAAATAGCTGTAAGTCCTTGTATTAGCGCAAGCTTTTGAAAAAATAAATATCATGAAAGTAAGAGCATCAATAAAAAAACGTAGCGCGGACTGTAAGATCATCCGTCGTAAAGGTAAAGTTTTTGTAATCAACAAAAAGAACCCAAAGTTTAAACAACGTCAGGGTTAATTCATTTAAAAAATAATAGCTTAATATTATATGGCAAGGATAGCAGGTATTGATTTACCTAAAAACAAAAGAGGTGTGATCGGCCTTACCTATATTTTTGGTATCGGTCGTACAAGAGCTGAATATATCTTGGAAAAAGCTGGTATCAGCGAAGATGTGAAGGTACAAGAGTGGAATGATGAACAATTGGCAGCAATTCGTACCATCATTAACGACGAATTGAAAGTTGAAGGTGCATTGCGTTCTGAAATTCAATTAAACATCAAACGTTTAATGGATATCGGTTGTTACCGCGGATTGCGTCACCGTAAACACTTACCAGTTCGTGGTCAACGTACTAAAAACAACTCACGTACTCGTAAAGGTAAACGTAAGACAGTTGCAAACAAGAAAAAAGCTACTAAATAATAAATAAGAAATGGCTAAAACTAAAAAAGCTGCAAAAAAGCGTATCGTTGTTATCGAACCTGTAGGTCAGGCTCACATTAACGCAACGTTTAACAATATCATTGTAACTTTGACAAATAATCAAGGTCAAACTATTTCTTGGTCTAGTGCTGGTAAAATGGGTTTCCGTGGTTCTAAAAAGAACACTCCATACGCTGCTGGTCAAGCTGCACAAGACTGTGGAAAAGTTGCTCACGACTTGGGTTTACGTAAAGTTGAAGTGTTTGTTAAAGGACCTGGTGCTGGTCGTGAATCAGCAATCAGAACATTGCAAACAGTAGGAATCGATGTGACTACTATTAAAGATATCACTCCACTTCCTCACAACGGTTGTCGTCCTCCAAAACGCAGAAGAGTTTAATTAATTTAAAGATAAGATTCATCGGCTATAGGCTGATAGATACTTTAATTGTAAAAGAAAATGGCTAGATATACAGGACCTAAGTCCAAAATTGCCCGTAAATTTAGAGAGCCGATCTTCGGCCCAGATAAAGCGTTAGAAAAGAAAAATTACCCTCCTGGACAACACGGAGCTTCTAAACGCAGAGGTAAACAATCTGAATATGCTATTCAGTTGTTAGAAAAACAAAAAGCAAAATACACTTACGGTGTATTGGAGCGTCAGTTCTCAAACCTATTTGTTAAAGCTGCCTCTAAACAAGGTATTACAGGTGAGATCTTCTTGAAATTGTTAGAAGCTCGCTTGGATAACGTAGTTTACCGTTTAGGTATCGCTACTTCTCGTGCCGCTGCTCGTCAGTTGGTATCCCATAAACACGTTACTGTTAACGGCGAAGTTGTTAACATTCCATCATATAGCTTGCGTCCAGGTGACGTTGTAGCAGTTCGTGAACGTTCTCAAACACTTGAAGCCATCACAAATTCAGTTGCAGGTCGTACTGTAAACAAATTTTCTTGGTTAGAGTGGAATGCGAAAGAATTGACAGGTACTTTCTTAAGCTATCCAGAAAGAGCTGACATTCCTGAAAACATCAAAGAGAACTTAATCGTTGAGTTATACTCTAAATAATAAATAAAATAGAAGAATGCATAGTCCAATTTTGGGGTATGCATCTTCTATTGTATTACAATTATTATTACAAATAAAACATTAAAAGAAAATAAATGGCAATTTTAGCATTTCAAAGACCGGATAAAGTTATCATGCAAAAATCTACGGATTTTGATGGTACGTTTGAATTTCGTCCATTGGAGCCTGGTTTTGGTGTAACCATTGGTAATGCTTTGCGCCGTATTCTATTGTCCTCTTTAGAAGGATATGCAATTACGTCGATAAGGTTTTCTGGCGTTTCGCACGAATTTTCAACGATCAAAGGTGTTGTTGAAGACGTAACTGAAATTATCTTGAACTTGAAACAAATTCGTTTCAAAAAAACAGGTGAGATTGGTGACAACGAAAAGGTATTTGTAGTAATCAATGGTCAAGAGCAGTTCTTAGCTGGTGATATCACAAAATTCTCTAATAACTTTACGGTCTTAAACCCAGACATGGTAATCTGTAACATGGATAATTCAGTGACAATTGAATTGGAATTGAGTATTGCCAAAGGTCGTGGATACGTAAATGCTGATGAGAATAAAGTTGTTGATGCTCCAGTAGGTGTTATCGCAATCGATTCGATCTTTACTCCGATCAAGAATGTTAAATATACCATTGAGAATTACCGTGTAGAGCAAAAAACTGACTACGAGAAATTGTTGTTGGATATCTCTACTGATGGCTCAATTCATCCCGAAGAAGCTTTGAAAGAAGCTGCTAAGATCTTAATTCAACACTTTATTTTATTCTCTGATGAGAATATGCTTCTTGAGTCTCAAACGAAAGAAGAAACTAAAGTTGTTGACGAAGAAATCTTACATATGCGTAAGATCTTGAAAACAGAATTAGTAGATCTTGATCTTTCAGTTCGTGCATTGAACTGTTTGAAAGCTGCGGATATTCGCACATTGGCTGAGTTAGTAACTTATGACGTAGCTGATATGTTGAAATTCAGAAACTTCGGTAAAAAATCGTTAAGTGAAATCCAAGAGTTGGTTAAATCGAAAGGTTTATCATTCGGAATGAACTTGGCAAAATACAAATTAGACGAAGAATAATAATTTATTAAGCGACCACTAGTCGTAATTCCTTTTGGCTGTCTGGATATGTGATGTTCGCATAAATGACATATACAAAAACGGTACGATTAGTATAATAAAATCAAAATGAGACACGGAAAAAAAGTAAATCACTTAGGCCGTACGGATAGCCATAGAAAAGCAATGTTGGCTAACATGGCAACATCATTAATCCTACACAAACGTATTACAACTACTTTGGCTAAAGCTAAAGCATTACGTACGTATGTTGAGCCTTTGATTACTAAATCTAAAAACGACACAACACACTCTCGTCGTACAGTATTCGCTTATTTGAAAGATAAAGACGCTGTTTCTATCTTATTCCGCGAAATTTCTGAAAAAGTAGCTAACCGTCCAGGTGGTTACACTCGTATCATCAAAATGGAAAACCGTTTAGGTGATAACGCAGAGATGGCTTTCATCGAACTAGTTGATTACAACGAAATCTACGGTAAAAAAGCTGCTGCTGCTGAGAAAAAAGCTACTCGTCGTCGTGGTGGTGCTAAAAAAGCTGCTACTACTGCTGAAACTGAAGCTCCGGCAGAAGTTAAAGCTGAAGTAGAAGGTGAAGAAAAAGTAGACGGAGAATAGTCTTCTTCTGATCTAGCATAAAAAAGTCCTCTTTTTAAGGGGACTTTTTTTATTTTATGACCATTCCTACCGTTATAACTAATATATTTGTATTGCTAAAATCTGATAGCTTTTTCTATTACTAGCTATTTCGTTTATCAATCTATAATTCATTAAGATGAAACCATTTGATGTTTATCCCATTAATCCCATTAACATAGTAAAGGCTAATGGATCAACGGTGTGGGATGCCGAAGGAAATGCTTACTTGGACTTGTATGGTGGCCATGCTGTGATATCGATCGGACACACGCACCCACATTATGTACAACGCATCACAGAACAATTGAACCGTATTGGGTTCTATTCCAACTCTGTCGAGATTCCAATTCAGCGTGAACTTGCCCGATTGTTAGGGGAAGTTTCGGGAAAGGTTGATTATGATTTATTTCTTTGCAATTCGGGTGCGGAAGCAAACGAAAACGCATTGAAGCTGGCTTCTTTTTACAATAAGCGGAAAAAGGTCGTAGCGTTTTCAAAAGCTTTTCATGGAAGAACCTCATTGGCCGTAGCGGCAACAGATAACCCGAGTATCGTGGCTCCTGTCAACGAGACCGATAATATTGTATTTCTTCCTTTCAATGATGAAGCGGCTTTAACGGAGGCTTTCGCATCATATGGTAATGAAATTTCATCTGTTATCGTAGAAAGTATTCAGGGCGTAGGTGGAATCAGGGAAGCGTCAGTATCGTTTCTTCAGTTGATTCGCTCTCTTTGTGATCAATATAATGCCGTGTTTATTGCAGATGAAGTACAATGTGGGTATGGAAGAACAGGCTTATTCTATGCGCAGGATTATTCGGGCGTTGAAGCTGATATTTACACGATGGCAAAAGGGATGGGCAATGGTTTTCCAATTGGTGCAATCAGTATATCGCCCAAATTTAAGGCGACTTACGGGAGTCTGGGAACGACATTTGGTGGCAATCATCTCGCATGTGCTGCCGCACTGGCTGTATTGGAAGTTATCCAACAAGATAAGTTGATGGAGAATGCGGCGCAAGTCGGACAATATCTTATTGATGAGCTTAAACAAATCGAAGATATTGTTGAAGTGAGGGGAAGAGGATTAATGATCGGTATAGAACTACCTGAATCTTTGGCTCATGTAAAGAAAGATCTATTGCTAAAGAACCGTATCTTTACAGGGGAGGCTAAACCTTTCGTGATCCGCTTGTTGCCTGCTTTGAATATTACGAAAGATCATGCTGATCAGTTTTTATCAGCATTGAAAGCACATATCAAAGCAGTAACGGTTGCATAGAACCTTAAAGCTGTCGATCAAATCGTCCAATAGCCGCACATCGGCTAGTGTAAATTTGATTGCGCTGTAGTAGTTAGAATATATACTGAGTGTGACAGGCCTATTAATTGCCCGTTGAAAATGCACTCGAATAAATAGATATAGATGAAAAAGTTTTTCTCTGTTAAGGATGTGTCTAGTGTAGCAGACGTTGTTCAAGAAGCGTTAGCTTTGAAAGCGGCACCATATGACAATCAGGACCTTGGTCAACATAAAACGTTGGGACTTGTATTTTTGAATCCGAGTTTGCGTACGCGTTTGAGCACACAAAAAGCGGCAATGAATTTGGGTATGAATGTGATGGTCATGAATATGGATAAAGATGGTTGGGCGCTTGAAACACAGGATGGTGTTGTGATGAACGGGACAACTGTTGAACATATCCGCGAGGCCGCTGCTGTTATGGGCGAGTATTGTGATATTTTGGGACTACGTTCCTTTCCAAAATTGAAAGATCGTGAAGAGGATTATAGCGAAGACCTGTTCAACAAATTCATTAAGTACTGTGGTGTTCCTGTTGTTTCCTTAGAGAGTGCAACACGCCATCCACTGCAGAGTTTGACAGATATGATTACCATTACTGAGTACAAGAAGACTGAAAAGCCGAAAGTGGTATTGGCTTGGGCCCCACACGTTAAGGCATTACCTCAGGCGGTACCTAATTCTTTCGCAGAATGGATGTGCAAAGCACAAGAAGAGGGATTGGTCGATTTTACGATAGCTCAGCCTATGGGCTATGAGTTAAGTGAAGAATTTACCGCTGGAGCAACCATATCTAATAATCTTGAGGAAAGTTTAAAGAATGCTGATTTTGTCTATGTGAAAAACTGGTCTTCTTATCAAGAATATGGCGAGGTATATGGTGTTGATGAAGATTGGATGATGGATAACAAGAAGCTCAATTTGACGAATGATGCCAAAGTAATGCATTGTTTGCCAGTACGAAGAGATCTTGAATTGTCTTCTGAGATTTTAGATGGACCAAATTCACTCGTGATTAAAGAGGCTAGCAACCGCGTATGGGCTGCTCAGGTTGTTTTGAAACGTATGTTAGAGGATTTGGCATAGTCCAATCCTATAAATTATTGAAAAACTATTTTTATTGGGAAAAGTTGCGTAATGGCTAATAGTGTATTAAATATAATTAAAATTGGCGGGAATATTATTGATGATGAACGCCAATTGGATTCTTTTTTGGAAAAGTTCTCTGCATTGTCAGGGAAAAAGATTCTTGTACATGGCGGTGGTAAAATAGCGACTCGCCTTGCTAGTGAACTGGGAATTGAAGCCCAAATGATAGAAGGGCGTCGTGTGACAAATGAGGAAATGTTACGCATTGTAACAATGGTGTACGCTGGCTTGACAAACAAGACAATCGTTGCTAAGTTGCAAAATTTGAAATGCGATGCTGTTGGATTAACCGGAGCTGATGGGGATGTCATAAAAGCTATAAAGCGTCCTGTAAAAGATGTCGATTATGGCTTTGTAGGTGATTTGTTGCATGACTCTGTAAATACCCTAGCCATCAAGAAGTTTTTGGAAGCAGGGTTTGTTCCTGTGTTTTCAGCTATTACACACAATGGCCTTGGACAATTGCTCAATACCAACGCGGATACTATAGCTTCTTCATTGGCGGTGTCTTTGGCTTCATTATATGAAACTTCTTTGGTTTATTGTTTCGAGAAGAACGGCGTTTTACGCGATGTAACGGATGAGAATTCAGTAATCCCAACGATTAAGTCAGAAGAGTTTGAACATCTTAAGGAGTCCGGCGTGGTGAATGACGGGATGATCCCTAAGTTGCAAAATGCATTCAATGCTATAAATAAAGGTGTTCAAGAGGTCTATATTGGAAATGCTAATAATTTACATTTGTTTCAACAAGGACAATTTGGTACCTGCTTGACATTAAAATAAAAATCTAACCTAAACCCAACGATCGCTATGAAAAAGGTCACCATTATCGGAAGCGGTAATATCGGTCTTTCCTTGGCAAAAGGACTTGTAAAAAGTGAATTTGCAAATGCTGCCGATATTACATTGACGAGGAGAAATTTGAATGCATTGGCCGAAGAGGCGAGCCAGGGCTTCTCAGTAAGTAATGATAATAGTCTCGCTGTAAAGGGGGCTGATATTGTTGTTTTCGCAATACTACCTCAGCAACTAAAGAAGGTATTGGTGGAAGTGGCGCCTGTAATTGAAAAGACAAATCAGATTTTTGTCTCCATCGTGTCAGGAGTCTCTTGTGCCGATTTAAAAGCAGAGTTGGGGGCGGATGCCACGGTTATACGGGCAATGCCCAACACAGCAATAGCAATAGCGCAATCAATGACTTGTATCGCCAGCGACAATGCTTCAGACGATAGTTTGAAGGAGGTTGAAAAGATGTTTGAAACTGTCGGTTCAGTGGTTGTTATTAATGAAGACCTTATGACATCGGCAACGGCATTGTGTGCCTGCGGTATCGCATTCTTCCTACGTGCTATTCGTGCTGCTTCACAAGGTGGAGTTGAGATCGGATTTCATGCGCATGACGCATTAAAAATGGCCGTGCAAACTGCAAAAGGTGCTGCCGATTTGTTATTGCATACCAATGCTCATCCGGAAGGCGAGATTGATAAGGTAACATCACCAAAGGGCTGTACAATAGCGGGATTGAACGAAATGGAACATAACGGTTTTAGTTCTGCTTTTATAAAAGGAATTAAACTGTCTGCGGATAAAGCAGGAGGACTATACCATGAAGGATAAACAGCGTCTATTTGAAGATGCTCTAGCCCTTTTAAAACAATTAATTGGACTGTCGTCTTTAAGTAAGGAGGAAGAGTTCACGGCAGATTTAATTGATCGCTTCTTTCAGGAGCGTGCTATCAAAACACATCGGAAAGGCAATAATATCTGGGTGTATAACGCCCATTATGATAGCACTAAACCTACGATATTGCTTAATTCCCATCACGATACAGTAAAACCAAATACAGGTTATACAAGAGATCCTTTGGCGGCCACTGTAGAGGAAGGTAAATTGTTCGGCTTGGGAAGCAATGATGCTGGGGGCTGTTTGGTATCATTGATAGCTACATTTTTGTATTTTTACCAGCAGACGGAATTGAAGTATAACTTCTGTCTGGTCGCCAGTGCCGAAGAAGAGATCTCAGGTAAGAACGGTGTAGAATCTGTTTTGGATGATATTGGTCCAATTGATTTTGCAATTGTGGGTGAACCAACCTTATTGGATTTGGCGATTGCAGAAAAGGGACTCATGGTGTTGGATTGCACCGCTTTAGGGACGGCTGGACATGCCGCACGTAATGAGGGCGATAATGCGATCTATAAAGCGATCAAGGATATTGAATGGTTTCAAAATTATACATTTGAGAAAACTTCGTCAACTTTAGGCCCAATTAAGATGTCGGTAACCGTAATTCAGGCGGGATCACAGCACAATGTGGTACCGGCTACTTGTAACTTTGTTGTCGATGTCAGAACCACAGATGCTTATTCGAATGAAGAGACGTTGGATATTATCAAGTCTCATGTAAAATCAGAGGTCACAGCGAGATCGACGCGCCTGAAATCTTCTTCTATTCCTGAAACGCATCCAATCGTCAAAGCAGGTATTGTACTGGGACGTAAAGTATATGGTTCACCGACGATGAGCGATCAGGCTCTTATTCCTGTCCCTTCTCTGAAGCTGGGACCTGGTGATAGCGCGCGGTCGCATATGGCAGATGAGTTTATCTATATCGATGAAATTAGAGCAGGGATCGATCTCTATATCGCAATGTTAGAAAAGATAGTATAAAAAAAAGCTTCCATTTTTATGGAAGCTTTTTTTTATACTAGACTAAGCTGATTTGGCGTTTGATACTCTCTTCGAGAGAGATGATCGTCTCGGTACGTTGAATCCCCGGTACGGATTGAATATCTTCATTCAATACTTTTCTCAGGTGAACTGTATCTCTACAGATAATTTTTGCAAAAATACTGTATTGGCCAGTACAATAGTGTAATTCGACCACTTCTTTGATTTCTTTCAATTTATCTACCGCATCTGCATATTGTGAACCTTTTTCAAGATAGATACCCAAAAAGGCCGTGATATCAAATCCGACTTTTTGAGGATTGATAATTAGATTTGACCCTCTAATGATACCTAGTTCTTCCATCTTCTTCATTCTAACGTGAATTGTGCCACCTGATACAATTAGCTTTTTTGCTATTTCTGTATAAGGAATAGAGGCATCGTTCATTAGAATAGACAAGATTTGGATATCCAAATTGTCTAGATCATAGTTTGCATATTGATTTTCCATTAACAATGGTTTTTGTGTTCATTAATTGGTCGTTACATCAAGATCTGACCAATAGCTAAAATAATTAAATTTATTTCAAAATTACTAAGAATTTTCGGTTTATAGATGTAAATTTAATAAAAAATACTTATTCATATTGATAATGTTATATGTTTTTGATTGAAAGTGATTATAATTGTTTCATGGTGATCTTATTATAGGTTAAGTGATTGTTTTCATGTTTGATATCAAGATTATGATCAATTTATTTAGTATTGCCTTTTTTAGAAGTAGGAAAAACAGTTGGCATATTGAAGATCTAATCAGTTCAAATTTATAATATGATGGGGCAAAATGTAGCAAAATGTGTGATGTTTAAGTAAACGAAAAATAAAATACGGAATAGAGATGGAAGAAGTTCAAGATGTAAAGATTTCGAAAAAGAAACCAATTTTTGAAGTAGGGGAAGGACTTCATAAATACCTTAAGCTGTATCAGCGAGACGAAAAGTTACCGATAGGATACAAAGATCTACTGAATTTTACGGAGACAGTACCTGTCATGGATAAATTTGGCAATGATACTTTTTGGGAGACTCCACTGTATCCGCAATATCTTATCGACCAATTGTATGACGGATTAAAGGTGATATATGCTAAACTGAAAGCATCGGGTAATACGCGAATCGTACAACATAAATATATTGATCGTGTAGAGTACTGCGGTTTTGGTAATACGAAACCATTTCGTATTCGTATCGTAAATCGTTTAAATGATGTGTACGATTATTTTTACATCAAGCAGGCCGATGCGTCGCGAATATATGGATTGGAGCTAGAAGAAATATTGTCGCCCAATCAGGTGAATTATATGGTAGACCATGATACTTTGGTTGAAGAACATATAGTTGGAATTCCCGGGGACACTTTTTCGAAAACACGTATGTTCTCGCCTGATTATAATCTGACACGGATTTCCAAAGAATTTGTCAAGTTTAATGAACGATGTATTATTACGTTGTTGGGGGATATGAGGGCCTACAATTTTGTGATGCAGATTACACCAGATTTTGATGATTTCCAGTTTCGAATTCGGGCCATAGATTTTGACCAGCAGTTTTATGAAGGAAATCCGAAAGTATATATGCCACAATTTTTTAAGGAGAATCTTCCCTATGTCAAATTAGCGATGGAACATCTAAATGAAAAAACTGTGTTGCAATATCAACAGGAGGAGCGTTCTTCCATTGTGCATAGAGTCCGGAGTGAAAGACATCGGATCGCTGATCTGAGGGATGCTTCGCAAACGCAGGTCCTTTCGACGCAGGAGAATATCAAACAGCTACGTGAGGGCTATGCTGAATTTTATCAAAATAACTCTTACCTCAAATGCAAAACAATGACTGATATTGTTGAGTTGAATGTAAAGAATGTGATTCGTCAGGTGCAAATGTAATTATTTGATCCGATCTTTGTTGTCTTTGATAAATGCGGACCATCCAGTGTACGACTTGCTGCTGCCTGATACTGCATTTTTCTGAAAGGAGTGACAGACAGCGATTGCCAATCCGTCGGTGGCATCTAAAAATTGTGGTGTTTCCTCAAATTTTAATAGATTTTTTAGCATAGCGGAAACCTGCTCCTTTGTAGCATTTCCATTCCCTGTAACGGATTGTTTTATTTTTCTTGGAGAATATTCAAAGATTGGGATATCTTGCGCCAGCGCCGCCGCCATGGCAACACCTTGAGCTCGCCCTAATTTGAGCATGACCTGTATGTTTTTGCCATAAAATGGTGATTCAAGAGCTACGCAGTCGGGATTATATTCCTGCATTAGAGCAGAAGTTTTTTTGAATATACGTTGTAGTTTTAGGGCATGGTCATCTAAATGTCCCATTTTGATGACCCCCATGGAGACCAAGGATATGTTATTGCCGACTTCTTTGATGATACCATACCCAAGTATTACTGTTCCGGGGTCTATACCTAAAATTATTCTTTCTTTCGCCTTTTCCTTCTGCATATACAATAATACAAATTTTGCGTTTTATTCGCGGATTGCGTTCGACAAAACTTAATCATTTGGCTAAAATTTAGTAACATTGCTCTCTAATTATCAAAAGTTGACTGGAAGACAAAAAAAATACATCAGTCTTTTATTGAAGATACTGGTTTTCGCCCTAGCGACCTGGTATATCGTTGTGAAGGTATCCGATAGAAGCAATATTGAGAAGTTCAAAACCCTAATTGCTGGTTTGGAGCAGCATTCGGTTGTTTGGACCCTTGTTTTAATTGTGGTTTTAATGCTTGTCAATTGGTTGCTTGAAGTTGTGAAATGGCGGTATCTTGCATCTAAACTGGAGCATATTTCATTTTGGAAGGCTTTCCAATCCGTTTTCTGCGGGCTTACCTGGGCTATTTTTACACCCAATAGGATTGGAGAATATGGCGGGCGGGTACTTTTTCTACAGCCCCAACATCGAGCAAAGGGAGCCGTAGCGATGGGCGTTGGATTATTTGCGCAATTGGTGCTTACAAGCGTTGCGGGATCACTAAGTATCGCTTGGTTTATCTGTAAATTTCTTTCTACTCCTTTAACAGTACAATTTGGGGTATGGCTACTTGCTATTATCTATGCTGCAGGATTTGTCATCTTATATTTCAATGTAAAATGGATCGATTTATTGGTCGGTAAAATTAAGTTTTTGACGCGAATTAAACCCTTCTTTGAAGTGTTGGAGCATTATTCACTGCGCGAGCTCAGTATTGTTCTTTTAAATTCTTTGGCGCGATTTGTTATTTTTACTTCGCAGTATATCATCTTGATGAAGCTAACTTTGCCTGAGTTACCACTTTTATCCATGATTCTGATGATTTTTATCCTGTTTTTTGTTCAGGCAGCTCTACCTACATTGGATATTTTTGATTTCAGTGTGAGAAGTTTTGTTGCCAGCAATCTATATAGCTATATTACCACACAAGAGATTGCTGTAATGGCTATTGTTTCCTGTATTTGGTTCGTTAATTTGATTCTTCCAGCTATATTTGGTTCTATTTTTGTTTTTAAGATTAATTTTTTCGGTGATACAAATTCTTAACTATTTATTGATCATTTTTGCCTGCGTATATGCAATTCTAGTTTTATGGATGCGCAGAGGCTGGTCCTTGATTTCGGAACCTAACAATTCTATTAGGCCAACAATGACCGTATCTGTGATTATCGCTGCGCGGAATGAGGAGTTAAATATTAGACGCACCATTGAATCCATACTCGGGCAGAATTATCCTAATGAGCTCCTGGAGCTCATTATTATCGATGACCATTCAGACGACAATACGTCTTTGATTGTGAAAGAATATGAAGAGAAAGGTGTTAAGCTTATTCAATTGAATGAAAACGGACGTTTGAATTCGTATAAGAAACTAGCAATTTCAAGGGCGATAGAATGCTGTCAAGGTGAAATTATTATTACCACTGATGCAGATTGCCGCATGGGATCGAATTGGTTAGCAACGGTTATCAGCACATTTGAGAAAGAAGGTGCTTATCTACAATCTTCTCCAGTGGTGTATTCAGAAGAAAAGAGTTTTTTTGAACGACTGCAGACCCTGGAATTTTTGTATTTGATAGGTCTGGGCGCTGCAGGTATTGGTAACAAAAAACCAACGACCTGTAATGGTGCTAATTTGGCCTATCGAAAGGATATTTTTAAACAAATGGGCGGATTTAAAGGGATCGACGAGCTTGCATCCGGTGATGATGAACTTTTTTTACATAAGGTAGCAGAACAATACCCCGAGCGAATAACGTTTTGTAAATCAAAAGATGCTGTTGTTTATACGGATGCCAAACCGGATTTGAAGTCATTCATTAGCCAGCGAAGACGCTGGGCTTCAAAAAGTACCAAATATAAAAATAAAGGTGTCATCGCATTGGGGATTTCCATTTGGTTCTTTAATTTATTGATTTTGGTAGCTTCAGTTCTTGCTCTTTTCGGTGTGAAATTCGTTGCTTGGGTTGTACTTTTTGCATTGCTATTAAAGATGGTCGTCGAATTTATTTTTATTGAACCTTTGACAAGGTTCGCAAGCAGAAAGGAACTCTTATGGTATCTTCCTTTATTGAGCTTGGCTCATATCCTTTATCTGGCTTATATAGGCATATTGGGCAATGTAGGGAAGTACGACTGGAAAGGAAGGCAGGTCAAGTAGCTTATTCCTATTTTTCGACCTTTAGTTTTATTGCTTCCTCAGCTAATTTAACGATCTCTTCAATATTCTTACCCTCCGTATCCAAAGGATCTAGCACTTCCCAGGTCATATGAAGAAATGGCGTTAATGGATACATGCCATATTGTACCATTTCATATGACCCTCTAATGGCAATAGGAACAACGAGTGCATTCGGATTTTTCTTTAGTAAAGTGGCAATTCCACCAACATGAAAGGCCTTCATTTTTCCGGTTTTCGATCTTGTTCCCTCTGGAAAAATAAACGCGGACCAGTTTTTGGTTTTCATATTATTGGCAAGTTTCAATATTTCAGCAATAGATTGCTTGGGATCATTGCGATCTATATTTGCGGCACCACCATGTTTTAAGTTGAAGGAGATGCTAGGTATGCCACTGGCAAGTTCTATTTTAGAAATAAATTTCCCATGAAATCTACGCAAGAAATAGATCATTGGAGGAATATCAAAAGTACTTTGGTGATTTGCTACAAAGACAATGGGTTGTCCTGTTGGAATACTTTTATTGTCAATAAATGTCACCCGATTAAATAGCGTGTAATAGCAGGCAACGAGGCATGCATTTAATATATCTACACTCTTTTTATGTGCATTGTATCCACCCAGCTTTAAACATAACCACTGTATGGGGTGGAAAATAATTAGGGATAAACCAAAACAAAACCAAAATATAATAGATAGGAAATAGCCTAAAAACTTCTTCATAAACGTTATTTAATGATACAAATATATCATTAAGCAATGATTTTTGAAAAATATTGATTTTATAATCTTTTATTTTAACATTATTAATATTATCTTTAACAATGTTAATAATGTTATTATTTAATGAAAAAAATACCGGTTGATTGTCCTTGTTGTGAGGCGAAGTTAAAAGTCGCTAAATTGGTGTGTGACTCCTGTGAAACCGAAGTTGTAGGTAAGTTTTCTTTACCTGCGTTGATGCAGCTTACTGTAGAGGAGCAAGAATTTGTTTTGAATTTTTTGATGCACTCAGGTAGTTTAAAAGAAATGGCAAGTCAGATGGGCAAATCTTATCCGACGGTCCGTAATATTCTCGATGATCTGATTCGCAAATTGAAATCGCTTGATCATACAAACAATGGTGGCAGAAATAGAAGTATTTAGCAGTCTGGGCAATCGAATGATTGATAAACAAAGAATTATATCAAGATGAAAAATAATACGCTTTATACCGAAAGCCAGTCTTTTTTTAGCTGGTGGCTCTGTCTGATCCTGTTATCTGTCAGTGTGGCCAGTTTTTCTGTGCACTGGCATGAACTCTTGCGGTTGAATTTTGCTCCATTATTTCAATTACCGGGGTTTTGGATCAATGTGGTATTATGGGGATTGTTTGGCGTTCTACGATTAAGAACTACTATTCGTGAAGATGGAATTGAAGTCTTTTTTTTTCCGTTTAATTTCTATCGTAAAAGGATACGTTGGACAGATATTCGTGCTGTTGAGGTACGAAAATATAACCCGATTGGTGAGTTTGGTGGATGGGGTTTTCGGAGAGGGCAGAAAGGGCTGGCTTTTTCAGCTCGTGGTAATATGGGCTTACAACTTAGATTGGAAACTGATAAGATATTACTTATTGGGACCCAAAATCCAGTAGAAATCGAAAAGTTGAGCTTATCTCAATTCTTAAAAAATGAAAGTTAAACAGATTTTTCAGAATCCATTTGCGGAATTGCCGGAGTGGAAACTATTCTTTGCTGGTGTTATCGGATTTTTGTTATCAAGCTATATTATTTATTTATCGGGCCAGCAGTTTAATGGATTTATGCATTTCTATCAGCCAGATAAAGGGGTTTCTATATGGGCTGTCTTGGGCGTTCATGCCTGTATGGTTTTGGCTCCTTTTACACTTCTTTACGGTGCAGGGATGTTATTAAACAGAAGGACCAGAATCATTGATGTCATGAATGTCGTTTTGATTATACCATTTCCGCTCTATCTTGCCTTATTTTTAGGGAAGTTGTTACACCAGGATAAATTCACTGATCAAGTATTAAAAGCAGTGCAAAACGGCGATCATACATTGGCCGGAGTTGATAAAACTGAGCTATTTTTATTTGGTATGTTTGGAATAATCAGTTTGCTATTGCTATTCTACCAATTCTATTTATTGGTTAAGGGTATGAATGTAGCCGTTAATAATAAGAAGATTGGAATTAGTATAGTATTTGTGGCATTATATTTTATATTGGATTTATGCATACAGTTTAATTTCTAGTAAAAAACGACAATGAGAAAAATTTTATACCTATTTATCATTTGTTTTCATTTTTCATGTACCCACGCGCAGACATTTGATGGCTCATGGAAGGGCGAGGTTGAGGTTTCGGGGCAGAAGCTGCTGCTGGTGTTCAATATTCAAAAAGATAGCACAGGGAAGTGGAATGGAACCTTTGAGAGTCCGATGCAAACAGCGCAAAAATTTGCAATCACTCAAATACGTATAGAGCACGATTCCATTTGGATGGACGTTAGGAATATAGGTCTTCTGTATGCTGGCTTTTTAGATCGGGACAAAGATGTGATGAAAGGGGTGATGAAACAGGGAACGTTCGAATCTGCGATGATTCTGGTTAGAAGTGAAAATGAGCAGAGTGGACTTTCTCGCAAGCAGGATGTTTTTCCTCCATATAGTTATGTAGAGGAGGAGGTGTCGTTCAAAAATAGTAAGGGCAACGCATTTTTGACAGGATCTTTGACATATCCAAAGAGTGGAGGACCATTTCCAGCTGTGGTATTGGTCAACGGCAGCGGACAGCAGAACAGAGATTCTGAAATGTTTGGCCACAGACCTTTTAAAGTGCTCGCAGATCATCTTACGAAAAATGGTTTTGCTGTATTACGCTACGACGATCGTGGTATAGGAGGTTCCAAAGGAGAAGTTAATTTAGCGACAACGATTAACTTTGCTTCTGATGCCAATGCTGCAGTTGATTTTCTAAGCAAAAAAGCTGTAGTTGATGTGGATAAAATCGGGATGATTGGCCATAGTGAGGGAGCGCTAATTGCCGAAATCGTGGCATCCGAGAATAGTAAAGTAAACTATATTGCACTCCTGTCTGGACCTGTGATCAAAGGAGATTCTTTGCTGATTTTACAGAGCTATGCTTTAGGAAAAGCGGGTGGATTATCTGAAGCTGCTTTGCAGACCAATAAAGCAAATAATCGAAAATTGTATACGATTCTATCGGAAGACGAGCCACCAAAAGTATTGGCCGAATCGTTGGAAAAAGAACTTATTCAGCAAAATAACGGGAATCCACTGACTCCTGATATGAAGATTAAACTTAGTCCAATGATGAGCCCCTGGTTTAGAACGTTTCTTCGCATCGATCCAGCTTATTATCTGAAGCAGGTGAAAGTACCGATTTTCGCTTCCTTCGGCGGAAAGGATGTTCAAGTCCCGGCGAATGAAAACATTTATTGTCTCCAACACCTGCGTTTAAACACCACTAACGTCACCATTAAGGATTATCCTAATTTGAATCACCTTTTTCAAAATGCGCAAACAGGAAAAATTGAAGAATATTTTGAAAACTCAGAGAGCTTTAATGAACAATTGATGGATGATCTGACAAAGTGGCTTAAACTGAAAACAAATTGATTTAATCAACTAAAGGCCGCGAATTTTAATATTTTTTCCGGATCAAATAGGTTTAAAAAAATCGGGACCATTTAATAGTACATTAAATGGTCCTGACTATATTAGATCAACCTGAGTGTATTAGAACAAGGGATATCTCTTTGAAGTGCGCTATTCCAATTAGGGTGTTGTTTTGGCGACAGGAAGTATTTTTCCATTGAAATAGTGATGCCCATTTTGAGCGAAATCTGCGATATAGCGTCCCATTTCAAAGGCTAAAGTACCCGCTTCAACGCCTGGAAAAGCAGCTTCGAACATTTCAGTCTGTGCAGATCCTAAGGCTAGACAGTTCACTTTGATTCCTTTTTCCTTAAATTCCTCCGCTAAGCATTCTGTAAGCACTGCTAATGCAGCTTTGCTGGTTGAATATGCCGAAAGTCCGGAAAACTTCATGGATCCCTGAAATCCGCCCATACTGCTAATATTGACAATATGTGAGCCTGATTGCATCATGGGAACAATGTGTTGTATCATATTGACGTGTCCCATCACATTGGTTTGTAGCATTTCAGCAAAATCCTTTCCATCAGTTTCCATAAATGGCTTATTGATGAGTGCTCCAGCATTGTTAATCAAGATATCAACCTTATCAAATTTTGATTGGATGAAGGGAACAAGAGTAGCATAGTCATCGTAAACAATATCAAATTGGGCCGGATATAAAGTGCCACCATCATAATTGAGCTGACCGGCAATTTCATGGAGTTTTCTCAGTTTGTCCGCTGATCTAGCCAATGCAATTACTTTATTGTCCTTTTTAGAGGTCAAATCCAGTACCGCTTCAAATCCAACACCACTGCTTGCGCCTGTAATAATAATATTTGCCATGTTTATTCTTCTAGTTTTTGACTTTGTTCAACTTCTTCTGCGGAAGGTAATTTGTCCTCTCCAATTGCCTGCGGATGAAAGATAAAATAAATTCCCGAAAGAGCAACGAAAGCGGAAATAATATAAAATAACAAGGTGATTAAAACAGCATTGTGTGAGTCGACCTGGAATATGCCGGCTCCCCACATAATCACAAGTTCGCGCATGCCCAATCCCCCAACAGAAAACGGAATAATTGAAACCAAAGAAGATGCAAGGAATAAAAATAGGTACGGAGAGAACTTGCCGCTAAAACCTAAGGCATAAAGAATGAGGATTGCTGCGATAACCTGCATTGATTGTACACCAATAGCTTTTAAATGCGCGCTTAGAAATGTTGCCTTGTATTCCTTAAAGAACTTGGTTACGATAAAGTAATAGAGAATGCTCCCTATAATAAATAAAATGATGGTCAGATAGTTTGGAATCCCTAGCTGTGGCATATAGGTGACTAGCGCTGCAATGATTAGGCATAGTGCCCATAGTCCGCTTAATCTATCTAAAAATAAGGCTGTAAATAATTTTCGTCCTTTAATATAGAATCGTTTCCTGAGGAAGAATATCTTATAACCATCTCCCCCAACGCCACCTGGTAAAATGAGGTTGTAAAATAAGCCAAGTTGGTATAGTTTTAAATTATATTTTTCCGTAACATCCAAACCTATTGCCTTTAAAAAGGTCAATAAGCGCGAAGAGGAAATAAAAATAGAGATACTATAAGCAACTAGAGCAAAGAATAGATAGAGTGGATTGGAGTTGATTACCGCTTCTTTCAGATCCTTGAGAGATACCTTGCTGAATACCCAGTATAAGGCCCCTACAGTAACGACAATCTTTGCTATATTTTTGGCTATTTTGAGCCCTTTTTTTTTATCCATATAAATTATACATCCAATCTTGTTCGGCTGTAATTAGCGTTTTGGAGAATCCAAAGTTAGAAACTTTGGCGAATTGTGCAATTACACTTAAGCAATCGTTGGGTAAATTCTTGAATACAATAATATCAAATATAAAATACCAAAGATAGTCGCAAGAGAAAATAGCCAATTTAGGTCAATTCTGTTATATTTGTGCTTGAGCACAGCGATCATTAATCCAATGATGAAGCAAAATAACAAGATAGGAGCGATGAGAGCTATCTTGTTCGTAAAAGCAAGGCTGATTTGATTCAATTTCCCTTTTGCTTCCTGTCCTAAAAAAAGCGGATAAGAAGCAAAGGCCAATAAAATGATAAATAACCTTAACAGCGTTTTTGCGATTATTTTGCTTATGGTATGATTTTTGGCTGTGATTTTCATGTTTTGTGGATTAATTTACCCCAAAAATACAATTTGAAATTAAAATTTATAGATATGAATCGATTCGTTTTATCATTAGCAACTATTTTTGCTACGGTGACCTTATTTTCTTGTGGAGCACAAAAGCAAGGTACATCAACTGGAAATCCTTCTTCCAACACGAGTGCAGCTTCTGGTCCAAGTGCTTCGGATTGGAAATCCGCTGTAAAAGGTACATGGACGTTGAATACAATCGATAGAGAGAATTTACCTTCTTCATTCACGATTAAAAGTGTATTTGAAGAAGCTCCTGCAGAATGTTTCGTAGGTAGTACATGGAATTTTATTGGAAATGGTAAAGGATCTATTACTTTTAATGCACAAGGAACTTTATGTGCTCCGGGCGCATCACGTGAGATCTTTTGGTCTATCTATAATCCTGGAAAAGGCTTAGGAGAACCTCAGTTTCAATTTAAAAAGATCTATGCAGGCGATAAGGCGAAGAATGTAACAACAGGTTACCGTTTGGATTTATCTTATTCGGATGGGAATAAATTAGTTATGCGTATGCCATTGACTGTTGCTAACGGAGAAGCCTATTTAGTATTTAATTTTACGCGTTCGAACTAAACGTAAACGATAAAAGAAGAATTACAGAAAGCTATAGGAATTCCTATGGCTTTTTTTGTTTAAAATTTAATACTTTTACACTCCCAATTCATTATGATTTATTTGTGTCATAGGCTGCGGAATTTACCGATACAGTGAAAAAGCCAACTATGCATGATAATCTTGTGAGCGGATAAGCTTATTTTAAGTATGAAAATGGGATATATACCTAACGATTTCGTCAGGTATTGCTTAATCTAGAGAGAAACATGGCTGAACAAAACACGAAAACTGCTTTAATAACAGGTATAACAGGACAAGATGGTGCCTATCTAGCAGAATTCCTATTGAAGAAAGGTTACAAAGTACACGGTTTGAAGCGTCGCAGTTCTTTATTCAATACAGATCGTATTGATCATCTTTATCAAGATCCCCATCTTGACAATAGAAATTTCACCTTGCATTTTGGTGATTTGACGGATTCAACCAACTTAATTCGTATTATACAGGAAACACAGCCTGACGAAATTTACAATCTTGCGGCGCAATCTCACGTAAAAGTTAGTTTTGATACACCGGAATATACTGCAAATGCCGATGGTATCGGTACATTGCGGATTCTTGAAGCAGTCCGATTATTGGGAATGATTGAGAAAACCCGTATCTATCAGGCTTCTACTTCCGAGCTGTATGGATTGGTGCAAGCGGTTCCACAAAGTGAAACAACACCTTTTTATCCGCGAAGTCCTTATGCTGTAGCAAAAATGTACGGTTATTGGATTACTGTCAATTATCGTGAAGCCTATAAGATGTATGCTTGTAATGGAATTTTATTCAATCACGAGAGCCCTGTAAGGGGAGAGACTTTTGTGACACGTAAAATTACCCGAGCTGTGGCAAAAATCGCGCTAGGGCTACAGGATAAATTATATCTTGGTAATCTATCGGCACAACGCGACTGGGGGCATGCCAAAGATTATGTAGAAGCAATGTGGTTGATTCTACAACAAGAAACCGCAGAAGATTTTGTAATTGCTACAGGTGTGACAACAACTGTAAGAGACTTTGTTCGCATGGCTTTTGCAGAATTGGGAATCGAGATTGAGTTCAGTGGAAAGGGAGAGCAGGAGAAGGGGGTAATTATCGATATTGACGAGGAGCGCCTAGCCCAGTTAAATATTGATAAATCGCTGATTAAATTCGGTCAGACAGTTGTCAAAGTTGATCCAGCATATTATAGGCCAACTGAAGTCGATTTATTAATTGGTGATCCGACTAAAGCAAATACAAAACTTGGATGGACGCCTAAATATGATCTTCAGATGTTGGTAACAGATATGGTACAATCCGATCTTCACCTGATGAGAAAGGAAGAATACTTAAAACAAGGCGGATTTGAGACCTTGAATTATTTTGAATAATTCATAATTGGTAATAAAAAATAAAACTGGAATAATTTTTGTTTAAACATTCAATAGTATAAATTTATAGATTTATACCTATGAATATGACAGTATATTATGATAAATTCAGAAGTTGTTTCGAGTAAGAAAGAAGAAGAAAAGAAGAAAGATTCTTCGAAGATTTACTTCTTTATCATTGCGATAGCAGCATTACTTGCAACGAACATATATTTTTATGTCAAGTTTAAGACCAATGGTGAAAAGGTCTATACACTTACAGTTGAAAAAGAAAATTTGCAGGTACAAATCGATCGTATTGAAGCTGAATTGGATAAAATTGATGTAGAAAATGTCCAATTGACTCCAGAGATGTCCGTGCAGAAGGATGATTCTAGAGCTGAGATCGCAGAGCTTCGTAAAAAGCTTGAAAATAAGAGTATTACTCCAAAAGATATCGATGAAGCACAGCATAAGATCAATCAGCTTAAGAAGCAGGTGGATACTTATCGTGTAAATGTGCAACGGCTGATTCAGGAAAATCAGATTTTATCGAAGCAAAACTCCAATTTGAGCGAATCTGTTGTCGAAAAGGAAAAACAGATTACTTCATTAGTTACATCAAATTCGGATCTGAAAGAGAAGGTTGCGACTGCTTCAGCATTAAAGGTTTCAAGTATCAGTATAAATGGCCTTCAGGTCAAAAAGAATGGAAAGGAATTTGTAGAAGAGCGTGCTAAAAAAATCGATAAGTTAAAAATCAACTTTACCATTGCTGATAATCCGTTGGCTAAAAGTGGAGAACGTGATATATATGTCAGAATTATAGATCCACAAGGAAATTTGGTCGTACAAGGCGATAATATTTTCTATGTACACGGTGAGAAATTGCAATATACTTTTAAACATAATATTCTATTTACCAACAAAGGCGAGGATTATATCGTTTATTGGGCAGCAGAGGATGGATTTTCTAAAGGAGCCTATACTGTTTTGCTATATGAAGATAATGCAATCATGGGACGATCTACTGTTGTATTGCGTTAAAAATAGATATACTATAAACAAAAAAGCTCTTTGCATGACCGCAAAGAGCTTTTTTGTTTATAGTATACTGTTCTTGTTATCTGATCCTTAAAATATAATAATAAGGCTATCCATTAACTGTTAGTTTTATGCTATCAGATTTAAGTTGTGCCCTAATTGAGTGCTATATTTTTATTTACATCAGTTGGTGTGACGGCCCCTTCTTTACACAAATGGAGCGGCAGGTCCTTATTATTTAGAGACACTGAAGATGGAGCGCATATAAGCTTTCTTCGATGTCTTATTTTTGTTGACTGCTATCTTCACATATTAAGACTCTATCTGTTGCAAAGGAAGCAGTATATGGAAGGTTGTACCTTCGCCTTCTACAGTCTCAAAATAAATTTGTCCATTACTGGCTTCAATTGTTTTTTTGACAAGAACTAGCCCTAAACCGTTTCCTGAACTCTTTGTCGTGAAATTAATCTGGAAAATCTTATCCTGCATCTCTTTGGGAATTCCATAACCATTGTCTTTGATGTCGATCTTGACAAATTTGTCTGAGTAGCGTTCAATGGAAATCTCGATCTTCATGTTTTTTCGCCCATAACCGCCTTCAATCGCATTTTTTATTAAATTATTGAAGGTTCTCAATAATTCATTACCATCCGCCTTAACAATAAGGGTTTTGTGATCGACATTGTTAATGAGACGAATACTTACATTTGGTGTATTGTTGTACAAGGAAATGGACTTTGTTACTTTTTCTACAATATTGATGTTTTCCATTACCGTATTTGGGAATTTTGCGAAGTGCGAAAATTCTGAGGCAATATGCGTCAATGCATCGATTTGTTCGATAAATGAAGTGGAGAATTTATTGAAGCGATCTGGAAATTTAGGATCCTCGTCTTTGTACGATCTGCGGAGTTGCTGAATGCCTAATTTCATAGGTGTCAGCGGATTTTTGATTTCATGGGCTATTTGTTGAGCCATCTCGCGCCAAGTGGATTCACGTTCCGTATCTTTGATTTTATTAGCGTAGTCCTCAAGTTTGATGATCATGAGATTATATTCTTTGATCAATGTACCTATTTCATCATTGCGTTGCCAAAACAGAGGTTCGTTGGGTTGTCCCAGGCGTAGTTGTGAGATCTTCTTACTGATGATGCTCAAGGGATTGGTGACACTGTTGGCCACAAATGTCGCATAAAAACCAAAGCCTATGATGATCAGCGAATAAATGTTCACTATCGTATTTAAAAGAAGATTTTTATTGATGTTTTCTTCCTTCTGAAGCGAGAAGTTTGGTATCCCTATATAAGCCAGTGTATTATAGTTTTTATCCCTGATGGTGGCATAACTGGTCTCAAATTGAAAAGTGCCTATACGCTCATCTTCAATCGTCTCCGATTTTTTTAAGATAGAAAGATTCTTCAGTGCAGCTGGATTAATGAATGTAGAGAAAAGCTCCAGATCGTAGATTCTACGCTGTGAGCTATAAAGTAACCTGCCTGATTTGGAATAAAGATTGAAGTCTTTGGAAATAGTTTCAGATAATGTCTTGAGCATGCTGATAAGCTGCGTTTCGGTGGATGTTTCATCCGTGTAGGTCAACATATTTTCCATCCGTTTGCCTAATTCGATAATAAAACGTTCCTTACTTGCTCTATTATTATTATAAAGCTGCTTGTTGATACTTATATACGAAATTACCGCCGATATAAGGATCGCCAGTATTACTGATGAGATAATGGAGGTCTGAATACGTGTAGAATACTGTATTTTATTTATTATTTTGTAGAACTGATATTTTAAATTACGGAACGTTAGCTTGGTGTTCTTAAGAAAGATATAGAATGATTTTATAAAATGGAAAAACATGAAAATCATAAAAAATACCAAGAACAAAAATGAAGTAGTCGCTAGATAATCCCAAAAAGAAGGTTTCTGTTTACTGATAACATATGTTGAGAATTTATTGGCAACATAAGCCATGTGTAGGTATGCATCACGGTCCAGTACTTGAATATATTCTCCTGGAACACCTTTCAGCCCCCTTAAATTGTTCTCGTAGGTATATTTTCCAAACTGTGTTATTAAAGAGCCTCCTTTATAGAGGGCTATCGAATAATCCCCTTTATTATAATATTGTGAATTGTTGATCCGCATATCAGTGAGGATTTCGGGATAGGGAACCGTATAACTAAAATCTTTATTGGAAAGATTGATGATGACATTGACAACCCTATTTTGGTCAATGGCGACAGGAATAATGGAGAAGTATTCATGCGTACCTAATTCCGCACTGGCACGGTAGAAGTTCTGCGTGACTTTTATCGATTTGTTGATTACCTTTTCTCGATATTCATTGATCTTATTCTGACTGGCTGGATTGAGCGGAATATTATTTTGATCATAATAATATGCTTTGAACTCATACTTGGAAAGATAGCCACTAAAATACTTTTTCTTGATAAAATCGTTGATCCCTTCGGTATTGGTATAGGGTAGACTGATATTAAATAAATGTTTTAATTCTTGATCGTTTGCTATGCTGCTTTCAATATCAGAGAATAATGAAACAGCATTGACATCATCTTCTGATTGTAGATTACTCAACAAGATTTTCATGTCGATTAAGTTCCGTTCCTGATAGAAACGTGCGTGCGTGATCGCACTTATGATTGCCCAAAGTATCAGTACCGCGATATAATTTGTTAATATATGTCGGTCGAAATACTTCTCGCCAAATGATTTAATAAGGATGATCAGCGCGAGTAACAAATTGACCAGGCTATTTTTCTCTATATAGAAGGAAATGATCAGGATGACAAAAATGACACATGCCAGTTGAATATTGAGTAGCTGCGTCGGTTTTAATTCTAATTTTTTAAGAAAAAATAGTACGAGATCAATGTAGATACTTAAGGCCAAAATACCCATGCCAACAATGCCTAGATCTACCCAACTTAAGAAATGTAAATCGACAAGTTTTGTGAAATCAAAATAGATATTGTTGGAGTGTGTAATCAATGTACCAGCGATATCATACAATAGACCGAAGGATAGATATATACTTAGAATAAATCCGATTGCGATAGGAATTCTAAAGAGCCGGATGTTTTTTATTTTGTCAAAGTTGAGCTCTTTGCGAATTGAATAGATAAATAGAACCAACCATAGTACCAATATGGTGGTGGACATCACGGACCATATATTGGGGAAGAAGCGATTATAGGCGTAATTTCGCGAATCGAAAATTGAAAATGTCGCATTCTCGGACAGCAGGTTCCATTTAAGATCGGCAAATTTGACAAGGCTAAATACCGACAATAGCAATACCGCAGACCACCAGGCCCTTCCTGTCTTGGCCATATGTAAGCAGAGGCTATTGAAGAAGATCAGTAACGCGATCCAGGCAAGTAGCCAACAGAAGAATTGCAAAATTGTATAGGCATTTTCATGCTCTCCATCTTTTAGCTTAACGGAGAACAGATAAGACCCTTCATTGCTATAGATATTTTTAATCGTGACCGTGTCTGTATAGGAGGCAATGTCAATATTTCTGGAGTCGAAGAAGTTTCTCCGCAAAGAGCTATTTAAATAGGGGTTGTTATTATTTGTATAGCCTTTTACAATAATATAAGCGAGTATACTGATATTGCCAATTGTTTTTTTTCGAACAACGTAAGAGCGGTTATCATCCTGAATAAAATTGGATTTTTCTGGGAATCCCTGATCTGTGATAGGCACGAATAGATGTGTGCTCCACATTTTAGGTTCATGGTCCTTAAAAAGAAATAGAAAAACCTTCTCGTTGGTTTTAAATTTTTCAAAAGCCTGATAAACTGCTATCGGATACTGATCGTAGTTTTTAAATGTTTTGAGCAGGAGTGAATCATTGAAAATACGATCGACTTTTTTTTCTTGTTGCGCGATGTAGTCATTGAGTGATTTTGTATCAATGTCTAGTATTTCCTTATTGGTAACAGATTCTTTAATGGTGATAGCTGTTCCTATAAAGCATAAAGTCAAGATAAGTAAGAGTAGTCGAATTTTTATACCAGAATTCACGTTCATCAATTTACATTATTGTAAATATAAAAAAAAGTCCTTGCTTTCTTAGGGCAAGGACTTTTATATTATTTTTCTGGATTGCTTATTTCCAATGGTCAGAAAGGATCTTCAGTGAGTTTTCGCCGCTATTGATGCTAACGAAACCACGGAAGATGGAAAATGCAACTAAACGTGAGGCTCTTCTTGTCTGAAGATTTTAGCAGTCAAATACTCGCGGTTTAAACGAGCAATGTTTGTTAATTTGATGCCTACAGGACATTCAGCTTCGCAAGCTCCCGTGTTTGTACAGTTACCGAAACCTTCTGCGTCCATTTGATCTACCATTGCCTGCGCACGTTCGTAACGTTCGGTTTGACCTTGTGGTAACAAGGCAAATTGAGATACTTTTGCAGACACAAATAACATTGCAGAAGCATTTTTACACGCTGCAACACAAGCACCACAACCTATACATGTTGCCGATTCGAAAGCTTCGTCAGCAATACGTTTAGGAATAGGAATAACATTCGCATCAGGAACACCGCCAGTATTGATATTTACATATCCTCCGGCTTGTTGAATGCGGTCAAAAGCAGTACGGTCAACTGCAAGGTCTTTCAATACCGGGAATGCAGCAGCTCTCCATGGTTCAATTACGATAGTTTGTCCGTCGTGGAAGCTACGCATGTGCAATTGACATGTTGTTGTACCTTCTTTAGGACCGTGGGGGCGACCATTGATTACTAATGAACACATCCCGCAGATACCTTCACGACAGTCGTGATCGAAATATACAGGATCTTCTCCTTTACGAGTCAACTCTTCATTGACAATATCAAGCATCTCTAAGAAAGACATATCATCAGCGATATTGTTTGCCTGATAAGTTACAAATTGACCTTTATCTTTATCATTTTTTTGACGCCAAACTTTCAGCGTTAAATTCATATGTTGTGCCATGATAATTTTCCTTCTTATTTATAACTTCTTTGTGTTAACTGAACGTTCTCGAATACCAAGTCTTCCTTGTGTAATTCCTCAGGTACATTGTCTCCTTTGTATTCCCAAGCAGATACATAGGCGAATTCATCATCGTTACGTTTTGCTTCACCTTCTTCAGTTTGGCTTTCAAGACGGAAGTGACCACCACAAGACTCAGCACGTTGCAATGCATCAACAACCATTAACTCACCTAACTCTAAGAAGTCTGCTACGCGACCAGCTTTTTCTAAAGAAAGATTTAATTCTTCGTTCTCTCCAAGAACTCTAACGTTTGTCCAGAATTCTTTTTTCAATTCTTGGATCAAACCTTGTGCTTTTTGTAATCCTTCGGCTGTACGAGCCATACCACAATATTCCCACATGATGAGACCTAATTTTTTGTGGATATCATCAACAGTTTGTGTACCGTTTAACGACAACAATTTGTTGATTTTATCTTCAACTTCTTTACGAGTAGTCTCGAAAGCAGGATGGGTATGATCTACTGGTGCGAATGAACCTAATTTAGCTAAGTAATCACCCACAGTGTAAGGAATTACGAAATAACCATCGGCAAGACCTTGCATCAATGCAGATGCACCTAAACGGTTTGCACCGTGGTCAGAGAAGTTACACTCACCTAAAGCATACAAACCGGGGATTGTAGTCATCAAGTTGTAATCAACCCATACACCACCCATTGTGTAGTGAACAGCAGGGTAGATACGCATTGGTTGTTTATAAGGGTTCTCATCAGTGATTTGGTAGTACATGTCAAATAAGTTACCGTATTTAGCACGTACTGCATCTTCGCCTAGACGACCGATAGCTTCTTTAAAATCCAAGAATACAGCGAAACCTGTTTTACCAACACCACGACCATCATCAACAGCTTCTTTTGCATTTCGAGAGGCCACGTCACGCGGTACCAAGTTACCGAATGAAGGGTATTTACGCTCCAAGAAATAATCTCTGTCGTCTTCTTTGATATCATTGGCTTTGATCTCACCTTTACGTAATCTTTCTGCCATTTCTTGAGTTTTAGGAACCCATACACGGCCGTCATTACGTAAAGACTCTGACATCAATGTCAATTTAGATTGGTGATCTCCTGTTACCGGGATACACGTTGGGTGAATTTGAGTATAACAAGGGTTCGCAAAATAAGCACCACGTTTGTGTGCTCTCCAAGCTGCTGTAACGTTACATCCCATTGCATTTGTAGACAAGAAGAATACGTTACCATAACCACCAGTACACATCAATACTGCATGTGCAGCATGAGTTTCTATTTTACCTGAAACTAGGTCACGAGTTACGATACCTTTAGCATGACCATCGATCATAACCAAGTCCAACATCTCATGACGTGTATACGATTTTACTTTTCCTTTTTTAATTTGACGGTTTAACGCTGAATAAGCACCCAACAACAACTGTTGTCCCGTTTGACCACGTGCATAGAACGTACGGCTAACTTGCGCACCACCGAAAGAACGGTTGTCTAATAGACCTCCGTATTCACGTGCAAATGGAACACCTTGAGCAACACATTGGTCAATGATGTTGACAGACACTTCTGCCAAACGGTAAACGTTTGCCTCACGCGAGCGGTAGTCACCACCTTTGATTGTATCGTAGAATAAACGGAAAACTGAGTCCCCGTCATTTTGGTAACTTTTTGCTGCATTGATACCACCTTGTGCTGCAATAGAGTGCGCACGACGAGGTGAATCTTGATAACAGAAGGTAATTACATTATATCCTAATTCAGCTAAAGATGCCGCAGCAGAGGCTCCAGCAAGACCTGTACCAACAACAATAACAGTAAATTTACGTTTGTTAGCAGGGTTAACCAACTTAAGATTAAATTTATGATTTGACCACTTTTGGGCTAATGGGCCCGCTGGTACTTTTGAATCTAACATATCTCTTAATTTTATATTGATCGATAAAGCCTGAGCTTTATCTTAAAAGATTCTGAATTATTTAAAGAAGAAAAACAATGGCATTATTGCAAAGCCAATTGGAATTAATACCCCAAATACCCAAACACCGATTGCTCTGATGATTCCAATATATCTTCTGTGGTTAAAACCTAAAGTTTGGAACGCAGATTGGAAACCATGAATTAAGTGGAATGCCAAAGCTGCCATCGCAATAACATACAAAGCGACCAATGCAACATTTTTGAATGCAAAGTCAACTTGCTTATACAAATCTCTTGCCTTTAAGATTTGAACGTTGTTTTCTACCGTTTCTTGGTAGTCGTGGAATTCAGAAGCTTGAAGTTCTCTCACTGTGGTTTGTCCAGTTGCCAAATCAGTACGGTATTCGATGTACGGTACTTCATCATTGTGAAATTTCCACCAAAAATTAGACATGTGCGTAGCTAAGAATACTAAAATGACAGTACCTAAGATACCCATGTTGCGTGAATTCCACTTGCTGTTTGCTTGACCATCATATTTGGCATAACCAATAGGACGAGCGGCTTTGTTTTTCATCGACAATGTAATAGCGTAGATGACGTGAACAATTACCGAAGCATACAATAAGTAAGAAACAACTTTGATTGGTGTAAAGTGAGTCATAAAATAGGCGTACTTGTTGAACGCTAGACCCGCATCATCTTTAAATAATTGCAAGTTACCAACCAAGTGAACAACTAGGAATAAACATAGGAAGATTCCTGTTAAGCTCATGATTAGCTTCTTCCCAATCGAAGAACTGAAAACTGGCTTTGATTTACTCATTATCCTTGTAATTTAATTTGAATTAGGCAAATCTACTATTTGCTATTAAATATGATACCATTTTGACAAGAAAAAGCAATAATTTAGAACGGTTCTAAAGTTTATTGAAATAAAAAGTCCGTTTTGAATAAAAACGGACTTTCTAACGGTATATGAACAGTGTTTAATGAACTATAGAATACTGAATAACCTATAGCCTAAACCGATACTCCACATGTTAATTTTCGGATTAGCCTGGCTCTCGTTGTTGACTTTATTTAAGCCCATTTCGTAACGTAGATCTACACGCAAGCTTGAAATATCAGCGCCTACACCAAATGCCCAAGACGTGCCACTTTTTTTGTAGTTATTTGGGTTCAATTGGTCAATGACTTTATCTTGCTTATCATCTACTTTAAACGAAAATATCGGGCCAGTTTGAATCCTTGCTCCAATCGGACCCAAGCCAAAGCGTTTGCCTAATAATACTGGAACATCGACCGTTGTAAATTTTACATCTGTCGATTCGCCATTTTCTGCTTTCACGGTCGTGTTTTTACCTGTTAAGTAAACTTCAGGCTGAATATGGAATCCCAATACACCAACACGTCCGTAAAGACCTGCTTGGTAGCCTGCTTTTGTGTCAGAATTGAAATATTTGCCATCGCTCTTAAGCTTAGAGAAGTTCAGGCCTCCTTTTAAACCCACCTCAAACCCAGGCAGAAGCTGTGCCTGTGCCGTTGCAACGCTACCACAAATCAAAAGTAATGCTGGTAAAATCTTTTTCATAATCTTTTATTTATGTATATATTGTATCTTTAAACAAACTTTTACAGTTCAGTAAAGATATACAAATTTTATACCTAAATCTGAGTTATGCTGAAAATTAACGAAGAACAATGGCAAGTAGCCAAAGAAAAACTCCGTCGCAAGTACAACCACTTAAGTGATGAAGATTTAGCTTTTCAAGCAGGAGAGGAAGATAAACTGATCAATAGATTGTCTTTGCGTTTGGGACGGAAGCCTTCCTATGTTTTATTTACGATAGGTAAAGAAATTGAGGATATTAGTAGCAACCGATTATGAGTGATGCTATTAGTTGGAGCGATTTTGAGAAAGTGGATTTACGGGTAGGAACGATTTTAGAAGCAAAAGACTTTCCAAGAGCTAAAAAGCCAGCATATCAATTGAAACTTGATTTCGGAGATGAAATTGGTGTATTACAGAGTAGTGCCCAGATTACAGTACACTACAACAAAGAGGAGTTGATTGGCAGGCAAGTTGTTGCAGTTGTGAACTTCCCCAAAAAGCAGATCGCTAATTTCTTTTCTGAGTGTCTAGTGACCGGATTTCCTGACGAAAATGGAGATATTATTTTGACATCTGTCGATAAAAAATTACCAAATGGATCTAAACTTAGTTAAGTTTGTACCATGACATTTATAGATTTTGAAGGAACACAACTCATCGATAGTGACGAGTCGTTCATGCGTATGGCATTGAATGAAGCGAAGATCGCGTACGAAGAGGGGGAGGTACCTATTGGGGCAGTTATTGTTCATCGGGGCCGTGTTATAGGGAAAGGTCATAATTTGACGCAGCGATTGAATGATGTGACAGCTCACGCTGAAATGCAGGCTTTTACAGCAGCAGCAAATTACCTTGGGGGCAAATACCTGGATGAATGTACATTATACGTTACCATTGAGCCTTGTATTATGTGTGCCGGGGCGGCCTATTGGACACATATTGGTAAAATAGTCTATGGAGCCAAAGATGAAAAGCGTGGCTATTCCCATTTTCACGATAAAATATTACATCCCAAAACGGTCATTACCCATGGTGTTTTGCAGGATGAATGTGCTGATTTGGTAAAATCATTTTTTCGTCAAAAACGGTAGCGAAATATTGGATTTATTGTAACACATAAAAACATAACCGTGTATATTATGTTATATTTGTATATATAAACGAAGTAATAAACATTTAAATTAAAATAGATATGGCATTTGAATTAGAAGCGTTACCATACGCAGCCGACGCATTGGAACCACATATTGACAAAACTACAATGGAAATCCACCATGACAGACACCATCAGGCATATGTGGATAACTTAAATAAAGCAATCGCAGGAACAGAGGCAGAAAATTTATCCCTATTGGATATTATTAAAAATGTAAGTAAATACAGCGCAGCAGTACGTAATAATGGTGGTGGTCACTACAACCACTCTTTGTTTTGGAAGGTTTTAGGCCCAAATGCAGGTGGAGCTCCAACAGGTGAATTAGCCGAAGCAATCAATGCTACATTTGGTTCATTTGATGAGTTGAAAAAGCAACTTCAAGCTGCTGGTGCAACTCGTTTTGGCTCAGGATGGGCTTGGTTAATCGTTGGTGCTGATGGTAAATTGGCCGTAACTTCTACACCAAACCAAGACAATCCATTGATGGATGTTGCTGAGGTAAAAGGTACGCCTATCTTAGGTATCGACGTTTGGGAGCATGCTTATTATTTGAAATTCCAAAATAAACGTCCAGCGTATTTAGAGGAAATCTTTAATGTTATCAATTGGGATGCCGTAGCACAAAACTATGCTGCAGCTAAATAGTTGATCATTTGATAGAAAAATAGAAAAGCGACAATAATAACTTATTGTCGCTTTTCTATTTTATAAACAAAACCTAGTGGGTATTTGTTTATAGGGCATGAATTTAACTCCAATAATTCGGGGAACATAAACGGAAGGAAGAAGGGTAATTATTTATGAGAAATATTCTGATACTTTTAACAGCGCTTTTTGTATTGAACTCTTGCCAGGGGCAGCAGCAAGGGCTTCGGGTAAAAAAAACTGATTTCACCAAATTGCCTGCTAAAAATACGGCGAGTTTGGATACAGCAACATTTGCAGCAGGGTGTTTTTGGTGTACTGAGGCACAATTTAAAGAGTTAAAGGGTGTCGTAAATGTTATTTCAGGATATACTGGCGGATGGGTGGCAAATCCGAGTTATGCGCAGGTTTGTACCGGGAGTACAGGACATGCGGAAGCGACCAATATTATTTTTGATCCAAAAGTGATCAGCTACGACAAACTATTGGAAGCCTTTTTTGTAGCACACGATCCAACGGAGCTCAATCGTCAAGGGAATGATGTTGGCACCCAATATCGTTCAGCTATTTTTGTACACAATAAAGAGCAGCTTGATAAGACGCAATATTATCTTTCGGCGTTAGAGAAGGAGCATGTTTTTAATAAACCTATTGTAACAGAAGTAGTTCCGGCAACAGTATTTTATCCGGCAGAGGACTATCATCAAGATTATTATAGATTAAATGGAAAAGAGCCATACTGCCAGTTGGTGATTAAACCGAAATTGGAAAAATTTAAACGTATCTTTTCCAAGGTGCTCAAAGAGGGACAGTAACTTTGGGTATTCATAAAATTTGAGGTAATTTTACTTCTATTAACGCTATTTAGTGTGATGCTAACAGGTTGAAACCATGGTTTCTGATGCAAATAATGGAATGAACGGACTTGTTCGCTTCACGATTCATAAATAGTATTTTTTGGTGAATAATTAATAATTGTAATATGTCTAAAGGATTTTTTACAGTTCCTGTTCCTGCCAATGAACCGGTGTATACATACGCTGTCGGAACGAAAGAACGTAAATTGTTGAAAGCAGCAATTGATGAGGCACGTTCGAAACAAATCGATATCCCAATGTATATTGGTGGTAAAGAAATCACTACTTCTAAAAAAGTAAACATAGCTCCTCCACATGACCACCAACATATTTTAGGTCAATACAATCAAGGTGATAAATCTCATGTAACAGATGCAATCAATGCAGCTTTAGCGGCAAAAAAGGATTGGGAAAACCTTACTTGGGAAGATCGTGCTGCGATATTCTTAAAAGCTGCTGAATTGATTTCAGGTAAATACCGTTATGAGTTGAATGCTGCAACAATGTTGGGACAATCAAAGAACCCATATCAGGCAGAAATTGATTCGGCATGTGAGATTGTGGATTTCTTGCGTTTCAATGTACAATACATGAGCGAAATCTATAAACAACAACCTCCTATATCAGGTAAAGGTGTTTGGAACCGTGTAGAACAACGTCCTCTTGAAGGTTTTGTATTTGCATTGACTCCATTCAATTTTACAGCTATTGCGGGTAATCTACCTTCCTGTGTTGCAATGATGGGTAATGTTGTGGTATGGAAACCATCCAATACCCAGATCTATTCAGCAAATGTATTGATGAAAATTTTCCGTGAAGCTGGTCTTCCGGATGGTGTTATCAACTTGGTGTATGTTTCAGGTCCTGACGCTGGTGATGTGATTTTCCAACACCCAGATTTCGCAGGTATCCACTTCACTGGTTCAACAGGAGTATTTCAGGATATTTGGAAGACGATCGGTAATAATATCCACCGTTATAAAACGTATCCACGTATCGTCGGTGAGACTGGTGGTAAGGATTTTATCGTTGTACACCCTTCGGCCGATTTGAAAGCTGCAAATACAGCTTTGGTTCGTGGTGCTTTCGAATACCAAGGTCAAAAATGTTCTGCGGCATCACGTGCATACATTCCTAAATCGTTGTGGCCTGCATTGAAAGAATCTATGACGACTGACGTAAAATCTTTTACAATCGGTGGAACAGAAGATTTTACAAACTTTTTCAATGCTGTAATTGATGAGAAGTCATTTGATAAATTAGCGAAGTATATCGACAGAGCTAAAGAATCTAATGATGCAGAAATTGTAGTTGGTGGTACATACGATAAATCTAAAGGATATTTCATTCATCCAACAATCATTGAGGCTTCAAAACCAGATTACGAGACAATGGTTGAGGAATTGTTTGGACCTGTCCTGACCGTATATGTTTACGAGGATGCTAAGTTTGAAGAAACGTTAGATATTGTTGACACAACATCGATTTATGCCTTGACTGGATCAATCATTGCGCAAGATCGCTATGCGATTAATTTAGCAACAGATAAATTGAGACATGCCGCTGGTAACTTCTACGTGAATGATAAGTGTACAGGTGCTGTCGTAGGTCAACAACCGTTTGGTGGTGCTAGAGGCTCGGGTACAAACGACAAAGCGGGATCAATGATCAATTTGATTCGTTGGGTGTCTCCTCGTACAATCAAAGAGACATTTAATCCAGATACAGATTATCGATACCCTTTCTTGGAAAAGGGAGAATAAGGAAGCTCGCATAGCAGCTTTCTTCAATCAAAATAGAAAAGGGCGCTTATCAAGCGCCCTTTTCTATTTCTTAAATAATCCCAGTTCTGTGCCATCGTCTCTAGTCATCCGTATGTTCAATGACTTGTTGTTCCCGGCTACATCGATGATAGTTCTTTTCCCAACTTTTGGACCTCCGCCTATAAATACAGGATAATTGTGGTCTTTATCTGCTGGATAGTATCCATATTGATGTGTGTGGCCAGAGATCATGGCATCAATTTTATATTTCTGAAACAAGGGATGAAAACATGCTCTGTTATTCAAGGTACCATGCCAGTCATCCGAATGAAAAATCGGTATATGGCTAATAACAACAGTATGTTGTGCACGCTTTCTTTCCTTGGATTGTAGAACCTTTTCCAGCCATTGAGCCTGTTCTTTTCTGTAGTTATCATAATCGACTGTTCCGGCGTATACCTCATGATTGTCGGGCTTGTCTTCGCCACTGTCCAGCATGATCCAAAAAATAGGACCTCTTTTAAAGGCTTGGTAATACTTGTTGTCAGGATAACCAAAATATCGTTTGAAATTACGTGCGAAGGATCCCCTTGTCTCATGGTTTCCCCGATTCATAATGAATGGTTTTCCTGTCGCAAAAAATTCAATTGGCTTTAGTAGTTTCTCCGTAATATCTTGCTGATTGGTGACATAATGAAAGGAATCACCATTCAGTACAAAAAAATCGTAGGGTGAAATATCCTGACGCGGAATAAGGTCACGATAGCTGCTTTTTTCCTCATGTACATCGTTATAGACCAGACATCGAATCTGCTCTTGATTGCTCTTGGCTAATTTAGCCTCGAAAATAGCGGTTTCTATTTCTTGACCGTATACGATTTTATAAGGATCGAATTTTTGGATTTCCTTCGCCTTGATGCGATAGCGAAACGATCGGGGCGCGTCTTCAATCGTAAAATGAAAGAAATCAGTATTGGCATTGATCATCCCATCCTCGGATTGGTAGATCTTTTTTTGGACATTCCCTGTGTTGTCGAGAATCTCGAGCCAAGCAAAGGCATCTTTGCTCAAAATCGTAAAAATACTGATTCCTGTCTCGGTTTGATTTTGTAGATAGGCAGGTACGACAAAGCTGAACTCGCCGTCTGCCTCATTTGCTTCTTTTTCTTGCGCGATGCTGATATTGGGCAGTGTAATCCCAGCCAGTGCTAGGGCTTCCAAAAATCTTCTTCTGTTAAAATTCATATTTAAAGGTCACAAGTGGTTATTTAATGTTTATCTCGACATATAATGGCCGATGATCACTGGCGTATTGTTCGTTCAGAATACGGTGGTTGGAGAACTTTGCGGCAGATGTTGTATTGATCATGATATAGTCGATTTCAGTAGTGGGTTTATCTTGAGGAAACGTAAATCCGTTAGCAATGCTGCTTTTTGTGAATATTTTGCTAAGTTCAGTAATCGCTGGGTCATTGGGTTCGGAGTTCAGGTCACCGACAAGGATAGTGGGTAACTTTTCGTTTTTGAAACGCTGGGTGATGAATTTTGCCTGTTCGATTTTGTTTTTGTCTTTCAGGTCAAGGTGTGTATTTGCAAATAAAAGTTTTCTTTTGTGTATCGTGACTTCGATTACAGATAAACTACGTGTTTCGCTTTCCACAGGGGAAGGTAGAAAGTGTTTCTCTACACGTTCAATTGGATTTTTTGATAAGATGGCGGTACCATATTCACCTTTATCCAGGTCTATCCCTTTGGAAAATATATAGTGCATGCCTGTTAATTCGGCTAATTTTTTGGCTTGATTTTCAAAATATGATCTACCGAGATTGACATCGATTTCCTGAAGACCTACGAGGTCAGCTTTTGAATTTTTAATAATTTTGGCAATTGTGTCAAGGTTGATAACTGATTCTTTTTCGGTGGGTGGGTTTCCGTGGTGGATATTAAAGGAGAGTACGCGTATCGTTTGCGCATGTAGATGAAATACTGAGCCTATCAGTATTAAAAGAAATAAAATTAGTTTACGATTCATTGTTTATATTAAGTTTAGCATTTGGATGTCAGGCGTTTTTAGCTCGACCTGCTAAAATTAATAAAATCTATTAGTACAAATTGAAAACTTTGGACATGTAACAAAATAATCATCTAAGCACTTGAATTTTCGCAAAAAAAATAGCCATCCTAAACAGGATGGCTACCTACATTATACTAATTTTTACAGCAAACTAGTCTTCGTTTTCCTCGATGTTAAGCATTGGATCTTCTCCTGTCACTTCAGCACGGATTTTAGCTTCAAGTTCGTCCATTAAATCTGGATTGTCGAATAATAAGGCTTTAACAGCATCTCGACCTTGTCCTAATTTGGTCTCACCATAGCTAAACCAAGAGCCTGCTTTTTTAATAATACCATATTCAACACCTAGATCAATGATTTCACCTACTTTAGAGATACCTTCACCAAAGATGATATCAAATTCCGCAATGCGGAACGGAGGGGCTACTTTGTTTTTTACAATCTTCACTTTTACGCGGTTACCCGATACTTCGTCAGAGTCTTTGATTTGTGATGTACGACGGATATCTAAACGTACAGAAGCGTAGAATTTTAATGCATTACCACCAGTTGTTGTTTCTGGGTTGCCAAACATCACACCAATTTTTTCACGCAATTGGTTGATGAAAATACAACAACAGTTTGTTTTTGCAATTGTACCGGTCAATTTACGTAAAGCTTGGGACATTAAACGAGCTTGAAGCCCCATTTTAGAATCTCCCATTTCCCCTTCGATCTCACCTTTTGGTACCAAAGCTGCAACGGAGTCAATGACAATAACGTCAATTGCGCCAGAACGGATCAGGTTATCAGCAATTTCCAAACCTTGCTCACCATTATCTGGCTGAGAAATCAATAAATTTTCTACATCTACGCCTAATTTCTGAGCGTAATATTTATCAAAGGCATGTTCCGCATCAATGATTGCTGCAATACCGCCTTTTTTTTGCGCCTCTGCAACAATGTGAGTTGCTAAAGTCGTTTTACCTGAAGATTCAGGCCCATATATTTCAATAATGCGACCTTTTGGCACACCGCCAATTCCTAAAGCGATATCCAAGCCTAGAGATCCTGTAGAAATAGCCTCGATCGGCTCAACAGCAGTATCACCTAATTTCATAATTGAACCTTTTCCAAAGTTCTTTTCCAATTTATCTAACGTCAGCTGTAAAGCTTTTAGTTTATCTGTGTTGCTCATATTTTTAGTATATATTTCTCAAAATTAAAAATTAAAAATCATAAACCAAATATTTTCACTAAAAAAATTAGTTTTCTGTCTCTGTTATAGCTTAGACACTTTTTATATGGTGATTTTTTTCAAAGTATTTGCACATATAAGTGATCGGGCATTTCTCACACATTGGCTTTCGGGCCAGACATATATAACGTCCATGTAAGATTAGCCAATGATGGGCGATCGCAATTGTATCTTTAGGTAGATTTTTTACCAGCTGTTTTTCCACGGCCAATGGTGTTGTTGCACGATAGGTTAGCCCAAGACGGTTTGCAACACGGAAAACATGTGTATCTACGGCCATAGCCGGATTATGATAAACAACAGAAGAAATAACATTAGCAGTTTTTCGACCCACACCCGGAAGTTTCACAAGATCCTCAATTTTTTCGGGGACAATATTGTCGAACTTTTCAATGAGTAGCTGAGCCATTCCTACTAGGTGTTTGGCCTTATTATTTGGATAGCTTACCGATCTGATATAGCTAAATACTTCATCTACACTAGAGGCTGCCAAGCTGTGTGCATCTGGGTAGCGTGCAAACAATTTGGGCGTGACTTGGTTGATCCTTTTATCTGTACACTGTGCAGATAAAATAACAGCAACCAGTAATTCAAATGGATTGCTATAGTTGAGTTCTGTCTGTGCGTCAGGACTATTTTTGGAGAAATAATCTACGAAAGCCTTGTATCGTTCTTGTTTTAACATCGGTTCAAAACTAGCCAAAATTTCCATCAAAAAAGAAATTTTGACGTCTAGTAAAAGTGGAATAGTCTGATTTTAGCGCGCAAAGCGGAAAGCAAGTTCCGACCGTTTTAGACTGCAGGTAAATCAAGGCGATATTAAGATTAAAAAATAAGGCCTAATCTACAGATTAGGCCTTTCTTTTTTCCAGTTGTTTAGAATATGCTAGGATATTCTCTATACATCTTTTGCTTGGATGAAGCAACATTTTTGGCAATTGAAGTTTCAATTCATTTTCTATGTCCTCGTCTGTCATTACCTTCTCGTTTTGGGTTAGCAAATTTTGAACTTCGTTTTCTGATTGGGTAAAGTTTTCTACCATAAGCATCTGTTGTTTTGTCTCTGTAAGTTAAATAATTAAACGGACAAAAGATAGTTTTGGTATAAAAAACGAGAAAATATTTATTTTTTCTTTCTGTTGGTGTATTCCTCTGCTTTAATGATGGCATTATACGCATTGACTATACCCCCAGTGACAGAAATATCTGCTAAACGAACAGTTTTTGTCGCATCTTCACCTACTTTTACCTGTACAAGTTGATCAGGCTTTTCCACAGATTCCATAATAATCTGTTTGGTTTCTACAGCACTTAAATTGGGATAATAAGAACGGATCATTGCGGCTAATCCTGCAACAACAGGAGCAGCCATACTCGTACCCTGTTCTTCTTTATATTTGGAATCTGGCACAGTAGAGTTAATATGGACTCCCGGCGCGAAAACATCGACAGTCTTTTTACCATAATTGGAAAAATCAGCCAAAAGTTCATTATCCAAATGAAGGCCAGTTGCGCCAACTGTGATCCAAGCATTGGCAACCCCGGTTGTATCACCTTTTACATCCGTATAATACTTCATCGGAAAATTAGGCTCTATATCGTTATCTTCACTGTCATTCCCCGCAGCATGCACCATCAGTACATCTTTGGATTCAGCATATTTGATCGCGTCATCTACAGCTTGTTTATTATAGGCATAGCTCTTTCCAAAGCTCATGTTAAGTACTTTGGCGCCATTGTCTGCTGCATAGCGAATGGCATTTGCGACGTCTTTATCACGCTCATCACCATCAGGGACAAGTCTAACTGTGAGTATTTTAACATTGTCCGCTACTCCGTTGATACCAATATTATTATTACGTTTTGCACCAATGATTCCTGCGACATGGCTGCCATGTAATGCGTCCGGTCCTTTTACATCAGCATTTCCGTAGTGTCGCTCTGAAGCATCTTCATAATTATCTCCAACAATAGGTCGAGAATCGTATGCTTTGTTTAAATGATAATCAACTTGATTGTTGAAATATTTTGCGCCTTCGGTGATATCATCAAAAAATTTGGCGAAGCCGCCGTTGTTGATTTCATCCTTTGCATAGCCAAGTGCGATACGTTGCGTGTTTGTGGTCGCTTTGAAATTGTCTATATCATCCTGTGTGATATCTTCGGGTTTTTTACCAATTTCACGGACGACAGCATCTATGTTGCGTTTGAGCGCATCGTAGGAAAATTGGCCCATCTTAGCTTCTTCTAGCTTGTTTTTATATTTGGCAAGCATCTTTTGATAACTAGTGAAAGCTTTTCGGCCAGCTTCATTGAGTTCTGTTGCTGCTGTAATATTTGCAAACTTTTTATCCAGGATCCTAAGTTGTCTTGTCAATTCCAAGTTGTCGAATTGCACATCTTTTCCATCTGCGTTACCAATGAAGTTCCACCCGTATTTATCATTAATATAGCCATTGCCATCATTATCTATACCATTCGCGAGACTATCTTTCGTATTGATCCACACAACATCTTTGAGATCCTCGTGATAAACATCAACACCTCCATCCAATACCCCAACAATGACTGGAGTAGATTTTCTTCCTTTCAATAACGTTTTATACGTTTTTTCGGTACTGATTCCCATGACCCCATCTGTTTTATAATCCAAATTGAACCAATTTGCTGGAATGGTATCAGATTGTCCGAAAGAGATAAGTGGCAATGATCCTAAAGCAATTAGATATAGTGATTTTTTTAAATTCATATGTAAATAATTCTTAATGAAGTGTCTGCTTTCATTTGTTGCAATGCACGCGTTCCACCTGGTTATTCTCTCCTGTTTATTTTAAATTTTCTTCATGAGCTTGTAAACTCGCATATTCCTGCCTATAGCAGAATAGCAAAGATAATGCTAATGCCTCTTCTGAACTGTTAATTTTTATTAAAAGTATTTATAATCCATCTCTCTTAGCAAACTGTTGACGAAATATCTTAAATTCAAACCATTTCTAAGAGTCTCCTGTTTTATTTAGACGATCTAGATAGCTAGGATAAGAAAGAATATATATTGATTAGTGTATAATAGAGCGAATGCAACAAAATAAGAAAATAGTTTGGCCTAATGTGATGGCCCCAGTGGCAGCAGTTTACCCCCATGTCAGAAAGATACATGATGATACTGTGCAAGATGATTATTACTGGATGATTGATTACTTTAAAAAAGGAGAAAAATCGCAAGAAGTTATTGACTATCTGGAAGAGGAAAACAATTATACCAATTTAATGCTTCAAGATACGGTAGATTTACAGGAAAATCTTTTTCATGAATTGAAATCCCGGATTAAGGAAAAGGACGAGTCTGTGCCTTATTACAAAAATGGCTATTATTATTATAGCCGGACAGAAGAGGGAAAACAATATTTTAAATTCTGTCGGAAAAAGGGGACACTGGAGGGCGAAGAGGAAGTGCTGTTGGATGTAGATCAGCTTGCCGAAGGGCACGCATATTATACGGCAAAAGGATTTTCTGTGAGTCCGGATAATCGTTTGCTTGCCTTTAGTGTGGATACTGTCTCTCGGAGAGAATATACCATATTTATCAAAAATATCGAGACCGGAGAAATCTATCCCGACCAGATAAAGAATACAGAGGGAGCCGCTATTTGGGGAAATGATAATCGAACCTTGTTCTATACGGCCAAGAACCCTGTTACCTTGCTTAGTGAAAAGATTATGCGGCATACATTGGGGGGCGATCCGGCAGCAGATGTGCTTGTGTACGAAGAAAAAGATAACACAAATTATATCGGAGTTGGTAAATCCAAAAATGGAAAATATATTATGATCAATTCTGAAGGAACATTGTCCTCAGAAATATGGTTATTAAATGCTGATTCACCACAATCGGAATTTCGTATTTTTCAGCCTAGGATACAGGATGTTCTCTATTCGGTTGTTGCATTGGAAGATCGGTTCTTAATACTGACCAATGATGGAGCTATTAATTTCCGAATCATGCAATGTCCCTTAGATCGTACAGATCGCAGCTACTGGCAGCCATTCATAGACCATCGACCGGATGTATTGGTCAGCGATATTGAAGAGTTTAAGGATTTTCTGGCGATTGCTGAAAGGAAAAATGGATTGACCCAATTGGCAATTTATAATTTAAAGAGTCAGCATCAGCACTATTTGGATTTCGGAGAAGTTGCCTATACGGTATATCCGGGTATTAATGTTGAATACAACAGCGATAAGTTACGATATGGCTATACTTCTTTAGTGACACCAAGCTCAGTCTATGAATATGATATGGCTAAGCAGAACAAAGTATTGTTAAAACAACAGGAGATTTTGGGCGGGTATGACCAAACCGCATATACCACCGAACGTGTTTTTGCAACAGCAAGAGATGGTGTTCAGGTGCCCATTTCTATTGTTTATAAAAAAGGAACCAAACTTGATGGTTCAGCTCCATTATTGCAATATGCCTACGGATCTTATGGTGCGTCGATGGATCCCACTTTTTCGAGCAATCGACTGAGTCTGTTGGATCGTGGATTTATTTATGCCTTGGCACATATCAGGGGCGGTGAGGAAATGGGGCGCCATTGGTATGAAGATGGAAAAATGATGCACAAGATGAATACCTTTTATGATTTTGTGGATTGTGGTAAATACCTGATTGATCAACATTATTGTATGCCCGAACATCTCTATGCGCAAGGGGGAAGTGCCGGAGGTTTGCTGATGGGTGTAATCGCTAATATTGCGCCTGAGCAATATCATGGTATCATAGCTCAGGTGCCATTTGTAGATGTGGTGAATACCATGTTGGATGATACAATACCGTTGACTACAAATGAGTATGATGAATGGGGTAACCCCAATGAGAAGGAAGCCTATAATTATATGAAGGCCTATTCTCCATATGAAAACATTGAAGCAAAAGAATACCCTAATTTATTGGTCACAACCGGGCTGCACGATAGTCAGGTGCAGTATTTTGAACCAGCAAAATGGGTAGCAAAACTGAGAGCTACTAAAATAGGAGATGCGGTTTTACTGTTGAAAACAGATATGGATTATGGTCATGGTGGGGCATCGGGTCGATTTGACTATTTAAAGGAAATTGCATTGGAATATGCTTTTCTCTTTAAATTGGAAGGGATTATTCCAATTTATACAAACGAACAATAAAAAAGCGGCATTAGCCGCTTTTTTATTGTTGAGCATGATTAATGCTATCCTGTTGTTTTTGTAAACGCTCTTCCCGCTCGATCTCTCTAGAATCGATCTGATGCTGTTGATAATTGTCCATGGCCACTTTACTGGCTTTCTGCGATACGTAGATCGCTAATAGGGCAACAATAGTAATGATTGCTATTCCCCAGGCATATTTATGTTTGTCCTGTTTGACGAGCCAATACATAAAGATAATGTAAGGGACGGCAAAAATAATATAGAAAATTAAACTCGGTGACATACTATTCTCCATTAAATGATCCCTACAAAAGTATCGTTTTTGACTAAAAATAACGAACCGATAGAAAAAACAACAATTTCAATTGATAAAGCCTTAAACCTTTATCCGTTTTATTGTCAAATTAATATCGCTAATGTGATGGTTCTATTACCGACTTGTTGTGGATTAATTGCTTGAAAATGAAGCTTACAGGAGGGTTTTGACGGTGGATTGTAAATTTTTAATTTTTGCAAAAAATCAAAGAGAATATTGTGGAAAAGAAAAAAATATTTTTATACATTTGCATCGTCAGAAACAATTGACAGAGCATAGAGAAATGAAACAGAACAAAAAGAACGATTATTCTTATATTCAAACTTTTGAGAAGTTTATGAAGAAGGTTTTTTGTGCTTTCATTTTTGTAGAAATACCTGTTTTACGCCTCCGACGACCTATACTACCTCGGGCTTGATTTGAGGTAGTGAATCTTTCCAAGCAAGACCATGATTGTCCGATGGTTTTGAATCCATTATTTTAATTTATTTAGTAACAAAACACAACAGTAGTTGTTGTTTTATTATTAGGGTCGTAAGTCAATGACTATATCAGATTTTTTAATTATCCCGGCTAAACCTGAGCATGCACATTATGCAGAGGTTATTTGCGACGAAATGTTCGAGTCTGCAAAGGCTCGTGGTACTGGTATTGCGCGTCGTAAACCAGAATACGTTGCCAACAAGATGAATGAAGGTAAAGCAGTGATTGCTTTACATAGAGATGGCCGATGGGCAGGTTTTTGTTATATAGAAACTTGGGGTCATGGTGATTATGTCGCTAACTCAGGTTTGATTGTCAATCCCGAATTCAGAAAAGTCGGTTTGGCAAAAGCAATCAAAAAAAGAGTCTTTGAGCTTTCACGTGAGAAATACCCTAAAGCGAAGATCTTTGGTTTGACAACCGGATTCGCCGTGATGAAAATCAATTCAGAACTAGGCTATGAACCGGTTCCCTATTCCGAATTGACTTCCGATGATGAATTTTGGAAGGGCTGTCAGAGCTGCGTGAATTATGAGATCCTGATGAGTAAAGACCGTAAAAACTGCATGTGTACCGCCATGCTTTGGGATCCCGAAGAGAAAGAACGTGAATTGCGGGAGAAGATCCAGCGCAAGCATGAAGCGAAAGAACGTTTGGAAAGAATTACACAAAAACAGTCTCTGCTAAAGCGTATACAGGCGAAGTTTTGGAAATCGGCCAATAAATTTATTGCTGTCAATTTTCCGAAGCATAACAAAGTCGCAAAAGGATATTAAGCTAAGGCCGAGCGATTATATTGAAAATAGATGTAACAGGTAACTGAAGATGTTCATAATAACGAGATCAGTTCAAGGTTCTCTCAACATAATACTAAAAAACCGAGTGAAACGAGCTTAAATCAGCCGTTGAAAACAAACACTCATAAAATAACATTCTAATGAAAAAAGTAGTTTTAGCATTTAGTGGCGGATTAGATACTTCATTCTGTTGTATTTATCTTACACAAGATTTAGGTTTAGAAGTTCATTCCGTAGTTGTAAATACAGGTGGTTTTTCGGATGAAGAATTAAAAAATATTGAAGAACGTGCTTATGCTTTAGGTGTGAAATCACATACAGCTATAGACGAGACGGCAGACTATTACCGCGAAACTATTAAATTTTTGATTTTTGGCAATGTGTTAAAAAATGCAACTTATCCATTGTCTGTATCTGCCGAGCGTGTATGCCAAGCAACCGCAATTGCAAACTACGCAAAGAAAATTGGTGCTGAATGTGTTGCTCACGGATCTACAGGTGCAGGAAACGACCAAGTACGTTTTGATATGATTTTCCAGACCCTGATTCCAGGAGTGGAAATTATCACCCCAATCCGTGATCTACAATTGTCGCGTGAAGCTGAAATTGAGTATTTGAATAAGCATGGTGTAGAGTATTCTGCTGAAAAAGCAAAATACTCCATCAATAAAGGTCTTTGGGGTACTTCTGTTGGTGGAGCAGAAACATTGACATCCAACCAATACTTACCAGAGTCGGCATGGCCAACTCCAGTGACTTCTTCAGAGCCGCAGCAAATTACTATCGATTTTGAAAAGGGAGAGCCTATTGCATTAAATGGTGAGAAAATGGCTTCTGTTAAAGTGATCCAAGAATTGCAGGCAATCGCCCAACCATATGGTATTGGCCGTGATATCCACGTTGGTGATACGATCATTGGTATCAAAGGTCGTGTGGGGTTTGAAGCTGCAGCTTCTGTTATTTTAATCAAGGCACACCATACCTTAGAAAAACATACCTTAACCAAGTGGCAATTGTCGTGGAAAGACCAAATCGCAGCATTCTACGGAAATTATATGCACGAAGGTCAAATGCACGATCCTGTGATGCGCGATATCGAAGCTTTCTTACAATCTTCACAAGAAACAGTGACTGGCCGAGTGATTGTCGAACTTCATCCATACCGTTTTGTCGTTATTGGTGTCGAGTCTGATCACGATTTGATGTCGAATAAATTCGGAAGCTACGGTGAAATGAATAAAGGCTATACAGGTGATGATGTGAAAGGTTTCTCCAAAATTTTTGGAAATCAAACCATCATTTGGCACAAAGTGAATAAAAAATAAACCTTGTTTGGTGCAATGTATTTTTTCCTGCGGTAGAATTCTTCGGAAAAAATACATTGCCCAACATTTGATAACGCATACCTAAATACTAAATTCAAGAAAATGATAAGAGTAGGAATAATTGGTTCGGCAGGATATACTGGTGGTGAATTATTACGTGTATTGATTTATCATCCTGAGGTGGAAATCGTATTTGCTAATAGCGCTTCCAATGCAGGAAATAAGTTATATGAAGTTCACAATGATTTATTTGGTGATACTGAATTGACCTTCTCTTCGGACTTTCACTCAGCTATTGATGTCTTGTTTTTATGTGTTGGTCATGGTGATGCACGCAAATTTTTAGATGCAAATCCAATCGATGTATCCGTGAAGATTATTGATCTCTCGCAAGATTATCGTCTTCGTGCGAATACGGCTTATCAAGGGCAACAATTTGTATATGGACTTCCAGAACTTAACAAAGAAGCAATCAAGACGGCACAATATATCGCTAATCCAGGATGCTTTGCAACAAATATCCAATTGGCTTTATTGCCATTAGCGAGTAAAGGCTTATTACCTGATCAAATCCATGTTAATGCAACAACTGGATCAACAGGAGCGGGACAAAAACCCGGAGCAACAACACATTTCTCTTGGCGTAACAATAACCTTTCTGCTTACAAATCTTTTGAACATCAGCATTTGCAGGAAATTTCTGAGTCATTGGATCAGCTTCAAGTGGGATTTTTACCGGTGTCAGAAGGATCATTGTTGGAACGTGCTGCTGCAAAAATTAATTTTGTTCCACAACGTGGCGATTTTGCCCGGGGAATTTTCTCGGCAATTTATGTAGACACTGATTTGTCTGAAGAGCAGGCCTATGCATTGTACGAGAGCTATTATGCTGCTCATCCTTTTACACATGTCAGTCCTAAAAATATTGACCTCAAACAGGTCGTTAATACAAATAAAAGTATTATCCACCTCGAAAAGCACGGAAATAAGCTACTTATTTTAAATGCGACCGATAATTTGCTGAAAGGCGCATCCGGTCAAGCTGTACAAAATATGAACTTAATGTTCGGTTTAGACGAGCGCACAGGATTAAACTTGAAAAGCGTTGGTTTTTAGCCATTTTTAAGATATCAAACAGCAATATAAACAAGTTGTGAGTAACTTGAGGGATCACCTTAAAAACGAAATGAGGTTTTCAACATTTTATTAACATCGTGTGGAAAAGTGAAGGGTAGATCCTTCACTTTTTTTTATGTCATTCCTGCTGAAGAAAGTGCGTTGTCTATCTTGTAGCTCCACTCGTATATTCTTAATCTTAGAGCCATTCAACACAGGTTCCGATAAACTTAGTTTATCTTACAGGCGGAACCACGTTCAACCTGAGCTCGGGATAAGAAAAAGTCAGGGTCAAAAAAAACGCAATTTTATGCTTCACTCAAGCCTGAAACAAGAAACATACTACATCGACTAAAGGATCACCCCTACCTTAGCCCTTGTTAAGCTCAAAGATCACTCTTGTTGAGGTCAAGGCGCCCTGAGTTTAGCTGTCATTTTTAACCGTTTTCCATCGGATTTAGGCGTATTTCTTCGCCGCTGTCTGCTGCTATTGACATCGCTTGATTTCGGGTACATATTTGTATCGTCAAGGTAATGAGGGCCGAGGAAACTAGAAAGATGCGTTGTGCCATCGTACAGATGTTGATGTACAAGCTTAGATTGTGGATCTATTGACAGAAGTTGTTATAAATTTTGTCATGTACTTAGATAAATTTTACACAATCGATTGATATACATTTCCTTTCTTTTTCTGTAAATCTAAGCCTTATCTTCATCAAATAATCCAGTTTCACAAACCGATACCCTCTTTATTCAAGAGTAAAGTGCAACAGAAAGGTAGTTGATAAATTGAGTTTCAGAACAGCTAAAGGAGTTTGGTTTCGTGAAGTATTCGAGTATGGCAGCATCTCGAATTCATGGCAAGCATTAATAACCGCAGGTAGTATAACTAGCCTAGGGTTGATATATAAATTGATAAAAAAAATAAAGTATGAAAAGAAAACACTTTATCCAGTATCTCTTTATGGGAGCTTTATCCTGTCTTTCGATAAGCGGTATAGCGCAGACAGTAGGGGAGACTTATGCCGTACCACTTGCTGGGAATGCTTTCATTACCGCAGGACAAGCTGGTGAAGCGGAAATTTCCGGTCGTAATGGCCTTGTAAAATGGTCAAGCGATCAGGAAGTGGCATCAGTTTATTTTCGGGCTCAGAAAGCTGGAAAATTAACATTAAAGCTCAAAGCAAAAAATGATGCTGGGAAATCTAAAATAGAAATTGATGCACTAGGGAAAAAGGCGATCGTGAATGTGGAAAGTACTGAGCTGTCGGAAACAGCACCTCTGTCCATTGAGGTAAAGTCGCCCGGTTACGTTCAGGTTAATTTAAAAGGCTTAAGTAAATCGGGAAGCAATTTTGCCAATGTAACCGAATTGCTTGTGAGCGGCGAAGCGGCTTCGGGAGGTCTTCTATTTTCCAATGATCCTGAGTATTACTATTGGTCCAGAAGAGGCCCTTCTTGTCATCTAAATTATACTGTTCCTACGGAGGGTAACGTTAGTTACTATTATAACGAAGTAACCGTCCCTCAAGGAGAAGATAAAGTTGGTTCCTATTTTATGGCGAATGGTTTTGGCGAAGGCTACTTTGGTATACAGGTTAATTCAGAAACCGAGCGACGGATCTTATTTTCCGTATGGAGTCCATTTCACACAGATGACCCGAAAAGTATTCCAGATGAGCAAAAAATCCATCTACTAAAAAAAGGAAAGGATGTGCATTCGGGTGAGTTTGGAAATGAAGGGTCAGGCGGACAGAGTTACCGTAAGTACTTTTGGAAAGCAGGGGTAACCTATAAGTTTCTCTTGAAAGGCGTGCCCGATGGAAAAGGGAATACTGATTATACGGCTTGGTTTTTTGTACCCGAAGAGAATGCATGGAATGTGATCGCAAGCTTCAAACGTCCACAGACAAATACCTACCTGAAACGATTCCATAGTTTCTTAGAGAACTTTAGTCCTAATCAAGGCTACCTGGGTAGAAAGGTAGAGTTTGGCAATCAATGGGTCTATGATGGACAATGGAAAGCTGTACAGGAGGCTTCTTTCAGTGTCGATAATACCTATCGTGCAAATCAACGCATTGATGCAATCGGCGGCATTACGAAAAACGGATACTTCCTTAGAAATGGCGGTTTCTTTAATGACGTTGTTAAGCCAGGAAGTAAGTTTGAATTCCGGAATAAAAATAATGCACCGAAAATTGATTTTGACAAACTGCCTTAATCAAAAAGGAATAAAGACAATGTCTTTTTGTCGCTCAAAGTTTGTCCTAAACACAAAAGAGTCGCATTAAAATGCGACTCTTTTGTGTTTAGGACAGTCCTCAATTTATTTTTCAGACAGTTTGATATCACGTTCTACCGAAACGTTATCTCCGGTAACAGCATTACCATCCTTATCTACTAGGGTCAATTTTACTTTATTGTTGCCCATTGGCAGGCCTTTTATCTCATAAGGTCCCCATTTGTCCAATGTAAATGTCTGGCCATTGATATCTGCCATTACCTTGTTGCCGTCTGGAGCAAGTTTGGTATTGACGATGTAAAAATCTAACAGGAGATTTTTTGTTTCATCTCCTTTATACTCACCTTTAGGTCGCGAATAGAAAAGTGATGGTTCCTTTGGTGTTGCATCTGTCGTTAATTTACCCGTTGCATCAATCTTAAATTTTACCAATTTAGAAGCTTCAGTGGTTTTTATGGATTCATGATAGGATCTTGATAAAAAGGAGAGCAGGTAATGTTCCGAATTCAAAGGTACTGTTACGGAATTCTCAGGCTTATAAAGAGCCGTGTAAGGTTTATTGTCTAAAATAAAATGAATATGTTGTCCATCATGCGAATTTGCCATATGGGCAGCATGGGCATCATCAGTCATCTCAGTCAATTTGAAATTCTTAATCGCATATTTTACAGTTACTTTTGCGGAGTCTGTTCCTACCTTTTCTGCAGTGATCGAGGCGATCTGCAAATCAGCTCCAGGAAATTCTTTCGAGTCTGCAATAGGACTAACGGTGATCGAGTCCATTTTTTGTGCAGTATTTGTGTCCATACTGCTGCTTGAGTCAGCTCCACCTGTACTTTTCGTAGAAGAGTTGTTACACCCAACAGCGCCTACTAGGAGCGCTACTGCAGCAGTAATACCTGTAATTCTGTAATACTTCATAATTTTTTTGTTTAATTTTTTAATCATTCAGCATCTTAAGTAACAGTCTATGTTCCTATTTTGTTTGTAATAAGGTTAAAAATAGGCCGTTAGGGCTACGCATTGAAGTTTAATACACAGTGAATTAAATATTTTTAAAAAAATAGTCATATTAGATGTAATAAATCGATCTGCTGAAATGTCTTGATTATATAAAAGGCACGGGTGATATTGAGATGGAGCATAAGCCGATTAAAAATTAAAATAGCGTAAGTCTCAATATTGACGATAACATGAATCAAGAGCAATTTAAAAATACCGTTTTCATCCATAAAGATAAGCTATTTCGCTTTGCGAAACGGATCTTGATTGATGATGACGAGGCTTTTGATGCGGTACAAAATGTGATGATGCGGTTGTGGCAATTAAAAGATCAGTTGCTTCAATACAAAAATATGGAAGCCTTCTGCATGCAGAGTGTGAAAAATGAAGCACTCAATCGCTTAAAAAGAGAAAAGGTCCGGGCGGATTTTGTTGAACAGCATCAGGTTGTTGCGATGACCGAACATACCGTTGGGAATACGAAAGAAATTATTCTGGAGATGATCAATTCTCTTCCCGAAAAACAACGGCTTGTTATGCATCTGCGCGATGTTGAGGATTATGACATCGATGAAATCGGTGAAGTATTGGAGATGGGGGAGTCAGCAGTCAGAGTGAATCTGATGCGTGCAAGACAGAAGGTAAAAGAACAATTGACAAGATTATTCGATTATGAAACCACGCGGATTTATTCAGGTAAAAAATAAACCCGATTGTTTCATCTTCTTTGAAAATAAGATATACAGTGATGAAAGATAAGAAATTAAAAGAACTGGAAGAGAAGTACTTTAATGGCCAGTCGTCATTAGAGGAAGAAAGAACATTGAAAAACTCGGACAATGCTTTTTTTCAATCATTGAATCAGGAAAAAAATAAGACAATGGACTGGTCCTTTGAGGACTTCCAAAGTGAGATCAATGAGGATAAGAAACGTATTGTATGGTGGAAAAATAGCTGGATCAAATATGCAGCAGCAGCCATGTTGTTAATGACTATTGGAATTGCGCTATTCCTAAATCAGGAACCAACAACGCGAGTACCGGTATTTGCCGAAAAGGAAATGAAAGAGCTAAAATCCACGGACAAGCAGCTAATCGAAGATCAAAATAAAGAAACAGTAGTTCATAACTCTAATGATAGCTTCCGTTCGGCGAAAAGGGGTAAGACGTTACAGATCGCAGAAACGTTCAAACGCCCTAAAGTGAAAAAACAAGCGAAGGAATGGACTGAAAAGAAGAAAATAGTTGCTGAAGGTCTGCAGTCAGTCGAAAGTGAATCCTACCGGGCAGATTATGTTGTTTTGAATGGGAAACCTGTCGCGAACGAACAGGAAGCTGTTGAACTGACCCTAAAATCTTTAGGTTTACTGGCAAATAATTTGGAAAATGGTGTAGATAAAGCAATGAATATAAAACAAATGTCAATAACGATTAACTAAAATAAGATGAAAGGATTTTTAATAGCTTGCCTTCTACTTGTAGCAAGTATGGCAAATGCACAAATTTCAAAATTGGATAAACTTTTTGAACAATATCAAGGAAAGAAAGGTGTGACAACACTCAAAATCGGGGCGCCGATGTTCAAACTATTGGGTAATTTGAAAATAGACGATGAGGATATGCAGACAATTACACCACTGCTTAAGAATGTTAAATCGTTGCGGATGCTGATTGTTGAGGATGGAGAAGATAAAGCTTTAACAGGTATTATTCGGGGAGCGGTGTCTAATTTAAAATATGAAGAGCTTATGTCGCTAAACAGTGATGGGCAAGATATCCGATTCATGGTAGAAAATATGTCTGCAAATGCAGATATCCTAAACAATCTGTTACTTACAATCAATGGAGATGGGCAAAACCTATTTATGATTCTTGACGGGGCTATACCGTTGAAAGATGTGACTAGCTTGGTCAACGAAGGGAACAATAAGGTAAATAAGAACAAAGGAGATAACAACAAAAAGTAGAAAATTATGAAAAGATTACTAACCTTGTTGTGCCTAGTTGGCGTTCTTTTCTCCATGCAATCATGCATGATAAAAAAAGCGTCCAATATGGACTTCGTCAGTCGGTCTAATGTATCTGAAGATGCTGAGATTGTTGCGATCAATTTACCGATGTGGTTAACAAAACCCTTTATGAAAAAAGCCTTAAAAGATGATAACGATGAAGATACTCGTGCAATGGCCGAAATTGTAAAGAAATTGAAGAAGTTCAGGATGCTGACGCTTTCGAATAATGATAAAACAAAGAATGCGCGTATTTTGGACGATTACCATAAGTTTTTAAAGAAAAATAAATTTGAGGAACTTCTGGTTATTAACACCGATGGCCAGGAAATTTCGCTAAACGCTCGTATTGATAAGAACAATGTCATCCAGCGGGTTTCTTTACTGGTCCATGATGATGAAGATGAAAGTGTGTTTATGGATATCAAAGGTAAGTTTTCGTTGGATGAACTTATCGCCGGATTAAACAAGATGAAATCCAAAGATAAGAAGTTGGCAAATAAACTTTAATAAGTACGCTGATTCAAACCGAAACTTCCGCTAACCTATAAAAAAAGCCCTCTAGTATATTTCTGGAGGGCTTTTTTATAGTAGTTTGATTTTTATACGCTAAAGACAATGTCCAACGCATCGAAAATATGTTTTTTTGCCTGGTCAAGATCCGCTGCTGTATGTGCATCAGAAACAAAACCTACTTCATAGCCTGAAGGGCCAAAATAAACGCCGCGATTTAACAACTCGCGGTGCATAATTTTATAAGATTCCATCGATTTAGGATCGATTTCACTCGCTTTTTTAATTTCTTGCTGTTCAGTGAATGCAAACCAAAAAATAGAAGCAACATGGAAAAGTTGAACTTTATATCCTTTCTCAGCAATATAAGTACGCATATCATTGACGAAGGCCTCTGTTTTGGCATTTAAATTTGTGTAGAAATCCTTTTGAGCCAAGATACCCAATGCAGCAATGCCGGCAGCCATAGCAACTGGATTTCCGGATAAAGTTCCCGCTTGGTAAACTGCACCATCAGGAGATATACAGGCCATCAATTCTTTTGAGGCTCCATAAGCACCGACAGGCATTCCGCCACCAATAATTTTTCCATAGGTAATAATATCAGGTTGTACATCATAGTAAGCTGAAGCACCTTCAAAACCAATACGGAATCCTGTGATCACTTCATCCATAATCAACATTGCACCATGTTCTTTGGTGATATTACGTAAGAAGTGAACATACTCCTTAGTTTGCAACAATAAACCATTGTTTGCAGGTATACCCTCAATGATAACTGCCGCAATCTGATCTTTAAACTCTGCAAAAGCAGCTTCTAAAGCTTGCTTATCGTTTAATTCGATGACAATGGTTTCGTCTGCAAATGCTTTAGGTACACCCGCCGAAGATGTCTCACCAAAGGTTACCAGGCCAGAACCAGCTTTCACCAAAAGAGAATCGGAGTGGCCATGATAACAGCCGTCAAATTTGATGATCTTATCACGTTTCGTATAGCCTCTAGCCAAACGGATAGCAGACATTACAGCCTCGGTTCCAGAACTGACAAAGCGAATTTTCTCAATAAATCTATTGTTTTCGATAATCAACTCAGCCAGTTGGTTTTCCAACGCAGTAGGAGCGCCAAAACTTAAGCCTTTCCCGAGTTGTGCCGCTACAGCTTCACGAACTTGATCATTATTGTGCCCTAAAATTAGGGGACCCCATGAACAACAAAAATCGATGAATTCATTCCCGTCCGCATCCCAAAGATGTGCCTTGTCGCCACGCTCAATAAATAATGGGGTACCATATACGGATTTGAAGGCCCTAACAGGAGAGTTTACGCCTCCAGGGAAATATTGTTTTGCTTTTTCAAATAGCTCAGCAGATTTTGCTCTTGAAATATCAGGTGCTTGCATAGTCTAAATAGTTGAATGCGAAATAAAACCTTTCTCCAATACTTCTTTGGAGTGGTAGGATAAGATTGCTGTAGCGCCAGCACGTCTGAAGCTCAATAACGTTTCTAGAATGACACGTTCGTCTAACCAGCCGTTTTGAATAGCCGCCTTTAACATCGCATATTCTCCGCTGACATTATACACCGCAATTGGTAGATCGAAGTTATCTGCAAGAAGTTTAACGATATCTAAGTAGGGAAGTCCTGGTTTTACCATCAGAAAATCTGCTCCTTCCTGTGCATCGAGCTGTGCTTCGATAAGCGCCTCTTTTGCATTGGCAGGATTCATCTGGTAGGTCTTTTTATCGCCATGCTTGGGCGCCGAGCCTAAGGCATCTCTAAAAGGACCATAATAGGCCGAAGCATATTTTGCCGTATAGGACATCAAAGAAACGTTTGTAAAACCATTATGGTCCAATAGCTCACGGATGTAACCGATGCGGCCATCCATCATATCTGATGGAGCAATGATATCTGCACCTGATTGCGCATGTGCCAAAGCCATCTTGCCCAATACCTCTAATGTCTCATCGTTTAGGATCTCACCGTTTTCGACAATTCCATCGTGCCCATCACTGCTGTAAGGGTCCATGGCAACATCCGTTACAATACAAGCTTCCGGAAAATTTTTCTTTACGGCTGCAATTGCACGTAAGTATAAACTTCCATCACGGTAGCTTTCTGTCGCATATTTGTCTTTTAAGGACTCTTCAATGTTAGGGAAAAGATCAAATGAGCGTAAGCCCAACTTTAGGCAACTTTCCACTTCTTTCAATAGATTGTCTATTGAATAGCGATAGATGCCAGGCATCGATTTAACCTCAGTTTTTTGATTTTGCCCATCGATGATAAAAAGTGGGAAAATCAAATTTGACGCGTCTAAACGTGTCTCTTGAATCATGTCGCGAATCACGGCAGATTTACGATTTCTTCTCGGACGTTGTAACATTATATTAAGATTATTTATGATCTATGTTGTTTATTCCAATGTCAGTGGAATCGTTTACCGACGTTGAAATACAAACTACTTTATACGATTCTAATACTCCAATCCAAAAACGGCTTCAGAAAGACCGATTTCATCTGGAGAATAAGGAAGTGTATAAGGGACATTCATCTCATCAAACTTTGCACCGGTAGAGCGGCCAATACAAATTACTTTCTGGCCCGGTTCCAACAAATTGTCCGCAAAATAAGCTTCCACGTTGCTTGGACTGGTAAAGACCAATACCTCCGCATTGGATGGATCTACATTTTCTTCTAAGACTGTTTCGTATACCGGTATATTGATGATTTTCGTCTCCGGGCTTAACGCTTTTTGGATTGTTTCCAAAGATTCTTTCGCACGAGGAATAAGCACGGTACCACCATTGGCCAATTCAGCAAATTTCTTCGCAATTTCCTCCATATTGATGCCCTCACTGTCGCCAGAGAAATCAGCAACGCGGTCATATTTACGCAAAATCTCCTCCGAGCCGCGGCCAATGACACCTATCTTAGTCTTTTTGCTCAAACGAGGTTCTAAATTGAAAAAGTGCTCAATACCATTTTTGCTTGAAAATATAATCCAGTCAACATGTTTTAGGATAAAAGGATCCAATTTATTGATAATGGGGAATATTTTGATCAAAGAGCGGCCCTCAATAGTAATATTGTGTTTGGCCATTGCTCTAGCGAAATAGGAGTTTTCGTCTACCTCTCGGGAGATAAATACAGATTGTGGCAGCTTTCTATCCTTTGCATACTTATTGAAAATACGCTCCGCTAAACGTGTCACATCAGTATCTCTAAGGTAAACACGATCAGGGAATTCTTCACTTGTTTCAGCAATAGAGGCCCAAGCTTCGTATTCATCACCGCTTTTGCGGCAATAACAGCCAAGTGGCGCATGACATCCGGCGTCAAATTTATTTAATACCAAACGTTCTACGGAGATTGTTTTTGCTACTTCTTCATTATTCAGGGGCTGTAAAGCTTCAAAAAGTTCCTTGTCAACTTCACGGATCTGAATAGCAAGCACCCCTTGCGCTGGTGCCGGAATAATTTCAACAGGAGGAATCTCCTCCACATGAAAATCTGTAATATCCATTTCAATACGGCTAATACCTGCCTTTGCAAGTACTATGGCATCATATTGCTCATCACGTAGTTTTTGGATTCTTGTCTGCAAATTACCACGGAGATCGTCAAATTCTAGATCAGGACGTAGTGCCGAGATCTGCGCTTTTCTACGGTTAGATGATGTTCCAACTGTCGCATTGTGCTTTAATGAAAGACGTTTTTTGATGTCCACACAATCTTTGTGGATAATCAATAATTCAGCTGGATCTTCGCGCTCAGAAACCGCTGCAATGATCAATCCTGGAGGATTGACCGTAGGTAAATCTTTGTGTGAGTGTACAGCTAAATCAATGGTCCCGCTTAAAAGCTCTTCCTCAAGCTCTTTAGTGAAAAATCCTTTGCCTTCTAATTTATCCAAACGAAGGTGTTGAATGATATCACCCTGTGTCTTAATGACTTTTAATTCTGCTTCAATTCCGATTTCTGCCAATCGATCTTTTACAAAATTTGCCTGCCACATGGCAAGAACGCTTCCCCGGGTACCAATAATTAGTTTTCTATTCACGTTAATTTTACTTTACCTATTAAAACAATCACAAAGATGTTCCACCGGTAGCTACGTATTCAACTAGCACAGAATGTGTTTTAATTCAATTGAGCCCCGGAAAATGAACAATTTCGGAAAAATGTGTTTAATACCATTTATCAGAGCAAAAATAAATAAATGAAAGGAATATGTTGACACGTTACTGTCATTATATGTCAGGAAATAATTGATAAACCGAAATTTATGTGAAACAGTCAAAGGGTAGCTCCACGGGATGTGAGCAGAGCACATTCAGTGAGCAGAATAACCTTAGTACAAAACCTAGGGATAATAAAAAGTAGAAGGAAATCACTGCTCCAAGCAGCAGGTTTAGTGTTAGTTCTTTTCCGTTTCTGGAGTTTTAACCAAAATTTCTTTCGCCATAACCATTGGAACCTTGATGTATTTCTTTTCCATATAGTTGATGACTTTTTCCAAGACTTCTCTCGCTTCGGGGGTTAGGGCTTGAACCTCTTGGGCAAAAACCTCATTTAGAGCGAATGATTTAATTTCTTTAATTTTTTCAGGAACCTCACGCATAGCAACTTCTACACGTCGCTGTTTGATTAAAGGTAAAAATTCTTGGATATTGTCTTGGATAATCTTTTCGGCACTCTCCAGTTCATTATAACGCTCTTGGATGTTTTTCTCCGCGATAGCTTGTAAGCTACTTACTTCAATATAATGAATCGGATTATTTTGGAGAACTTCAGCATCGATATCGTTTGGAACGGCTAAGTCAATGATGATTTTCTTATCAGTTTCTCCGTTTAACAAGGATTGATAAAGTGTGTTGTCAATAATGGAAGTCGGTGCACCGGTACAAGTAATCAGAATATCAAAACCCTCTTTGTACTGATCAATAGCGGCCAAGGGGTAAGCTTCAGCGTTTAATTCTTCGGCTAGGGCCTTTGCATTCTCCACTGTGCGGTTGAAAATAACAAACTTGGCTTTTTGGTTCTTCTGGAAATATTTTGCTAAATTCTGATTGGTTTCTCCGGAGCCGATGATAACGATCCTAGGATTTTCAACCAGTTTTAATTCGCGTAATTTGCGATAGGCAAGAGAAACGACTGAAATTGGGTTTCTGGAAATTTTAGTATAGGTGTATACTTCTTTAGCAGTTTTTACGAGACGATCCATCATCAGACGTAGAAAATCTCCAGTAAAACCAGCTTCTCTACAACGATCATATGCCCGACGTACCTGTGCCAAAATTTCTTTTTCACCAACAACAAGACTTTCAAGTGAACATGACATCCGAAGCAGGTGATTTAAAGCATCCATACCCTCGTATTTGTTGACCTGTCCCAAGTAACATTGTAGTCTTTCCTGAGGGACACAGAAGTTCAATTTTCCCATAAAATCAGCAATGAATTCATGGGTCAATTCGTGAGCACCATAAAATACAAACTCTACCCGGTTACAAGTACCAATATAAAAGATCTCTGGAATGTCTAGGCTATGCTTTAGATTGATGAGGCGACTTTCTAAATCCTCATTGCAGATCACTAGATTACCTAGATCTTTTAGTTCGACATGTTTATGAGTAAACGCTAATACTTTAAGATTTTTCAAAGCTCTAATCCCTCGCTTATATTTAACGGTACAAATGTAGCTTAAAAGCTTTGTGCTTGTGTCAAAAATCTGTCAAAGGGATTAATTTAGAAAGATTTTAAATAGATATTTTTTATATGTAATCTACTGTTTTATAGGTAATTATATTGATATATGGTGCTGAATGATTTTCGTCACGATCTGTCGTGACGAAAATTTTAGCTATAAAATAGGATAAACTACTCTTTGATACCCGTATTTGTCGCTGCCGAATCGATAGTGACATCTTCCAATTCTTCCACATAAGGCTCCTCTTCAGAAGTAGTAGCTTCTTGAATTTCACTGTCACTATATTGATAATAGCTATCGAAGGTCTTACTGCTTTTATTGTAAATTAATGCATATTTGGAATTTTTATTCTTGACAATAATTCCATCAGCAGGAGCCGGCACTAATTTCATCTCATCCATAAAAATTTTCTGTCCCTTTTTGAAGCTGTTGATGAGTGGCAGTTCGCTGGAATATTCTTTCCAGAATAAAATATCGCCTTTTGCAGATATGATCCAGATGGCACTGCTCTGATAGTCATTCTTTTCGATCAGAAACGCCATTTCTTTATTCCAACTGTCTGCATCGTTGCGATCTGTAAAGTTCCCATAGCAGAAAACAGATTTAGCCCGATCTTTTATCCGAGTAAACTTGTATATAGGTTTATCATCTACAGGTTCTAGGTAGTTATTGCCCATAAAAATCTTTGTAATCCCCCTTCTATAGCGTAATGGGATGTTGTCGTATTCCGGAAGAGTGAAGATTGCATTATTCCAGTGTTGATAGTCTTCTAATGAACTCCATCCATCAGCATCTTCCAGGTCTTTGGGATCGGCATTATCAAATCCGACAACAGCTGTCGCGGTACTATCTACTTGCAAGCTGTCGAAAGCTTGTCGCTGGCTATAATTGTAATATCCGCCACCCGCTAGGATAACCAACAGAACGACGCCAATAATGATATATACTCTTTTCTTTTTATTTGGCTGTGTGGGTTGATCTGCGGTGATTTCTTCAACTTCTCTTTTCATGTTTATTATTCGGCTTAATGCTAAAAATTATACTCATCTCTTTTAAACAAGTGGAAAACAAGATCTAAATGATTGTTGGTCTTTTGATTAGCCCTGTTTTTTATTTGTTCTAAGCGTTAATTGCGCTTAAAAATAGAATAATTTTTCAAAAAGTGAAATACAAGTTATATATGTGTCAATATTCAACTTATATTCGTAGCAGTTTTAAAGGAATTTGAATCATGATTATTATCAAAAAATACGTTGCCATCGTTGGACTAGTCATTTCTTTTTTGTCCAGCATGACACCGTTCTTAAAAGTACCTATTAAAGGAAATTGGAATTTATATCAGGTAGATGCCTATTTATTCTTTATTACATTATTTATTTTGGGGGTGACGGCCCTTTTATTTTTTGTTCGTGCAGTTCGAGCTTATCAATGGATGACCCGATTAGCCGCCTGTTGGTACCTGTTGAGTATAACAGCGGTCTGGTTTAAGATCAATAACTATTTCGGTTGGGGATTTGCCGATAAATTGCTTTCTAAATCCTTGCACATGCGCTGGGGCTGGATTGTCTATTTGATTGGAATCTTACTGTTAGTGTTGAGTACCAAGAAGGTTTCTGCGGCAGCTGAATAAAATAAAGCCGTTTGCCAAATAAAACCTTCATGACTTCGCAGACACCAACAGCAATGAAAGCGGACTGGAGGTTCTTTCTGGCCAATAAGATCAAGCAGTTTCAGAAAAAAAATAAGCTAGATGAATTTCATCTAGCTTATTTTTTGTTTGGACGATGCGGTACGAAATGACTTTTTAGCTTGTCCAGTCCTAAATCCTCTTCAATCTTATCCAGTTCGTAAGACCATATTTTTTCATCCAAAATTTCGTTAAGGATTTTCGGATTAGTAAGATCTACAGGACGAACACGTTGTTCCCTGTTGATTGGTGAGGTCAGTTCCTGCAAACTGCCGCTATGGCGTATGATCTGAAAACGGAAAGTAGGCCATTTCCCAACATTTGCAAAGTTGCCTGTATAAAACTGCATAGAATCGTGCGGCGGTATCTTATTGCTGAAAATCCCTTTCACTTTATTCGCTGTCGCTTCAGATACGGATACCAGGAGCTCAAAGCTCGTTTCATTGATGATATGTAATTTAGCAAGTCCATCTTTGTGATCTCCCGAGATTGCCAGAAGTATTCCTTTTTCGATAAATCGATGTGGTGTCAGTGGTGTCGCATGCTGGTCAAGTTCATCATCTGCGCGACGCATATTACCGAAGACAAGGGTGATTTTATCCATTGGCACCGGAATCTCAAAACCAGTGTCGTCTGTAACGCCTACAATATCGTTGGGCTGCATGGATGTGATATGCCCTTCAATGGCTTCATCGACAAACCGTACTAAGTCGCCTATTCTAAATTTCATGTTTACTTTACTTTTGTGTCAATAATATATAGTAGCTTTTCAAGATCCGAGTGATCATTGTACAAATGAAATCCGACACGGATGCCCGAACCTCGGGGAAAGCATTTTATGCCCTCATCCAGGAGAGTTTGATAATAGTCGGGGTTGATCTGAATATTGAAAATATTGCTCTGCGGACGTCTATTGATGATGCTATCCAATAACAGTTTTCTGTTGGCAAGTTCAGCGCGGGCATCTTCGATCAATTTTTGGGTATAGACCACTGTTTCGGCAAACCCCCATTCCTCCAATTGAAGAAGAGACTGCTGTAGCGTTCCGTGCGACAGGGTGTCCAAATGCCCTGGTTCAAAACAGAGTTGTACCACAGATTTATTCATCCATTGATTGTTGAGGAAGCTGTAATTTTTTTGGATATCCGCATAAAGCATCGCTTTGAGTCTTTCACTTAAGAGCACAAAACCATTACCAAAGCCTGCCATAAGCCATTTGTATCCACTTGATAATACAGCGTCAAAACCCGAAAGTGCGAAATCAAAAAGATCCGTCCCTAAATATTGGGTGCCGTCGCCTACAATCAACAACTCGGGATGCTGATGCTTTAATTCCTGTATGAAGGATAGATCTATTTTTAACCCCGAAATATATTGAACAATAGAAAGGATAAGGACATCTGGTTTGAATGTTGCTATTGTGTCCAATAAGTTCGTTTCCAGTTGTTCGTCCATCGTGACAAATTGGTGTTCAAAACCACTTAATATCGTCGGAAAATTAACGGAAGGATAATCATTATTCAGTAATAAAACCTTAGCTTGTTTTGGTAAACCTGCCAATAGCGCATTGAAGGCAAAGGAAAAACAACTTGATAAGAAGACATTTTGGGAAGGGCAATTGAAAAATTTACCGAGTGTATCCCGACAGGCATCTAAAGTTGCGCCTTGCTGTTCGCGTAAGGTGGTATTCGAGTCAAAGAAATCTTGGTCCCTTTTGGCACGCCATGCCTTTGTTTCACGTGAAAGTAAGCCGGATCCCGGTGTCGTTAGGTAAGTTACCTCCGAAGCGATGTCAAAATGTTTGCGATATGGACTACTCATGTCTTTGGTCTATTGTTAGTATTGCTAAATAATCTGTCAAGGAGAGGTATTCTCCGCCCATGCTTTCTAAATGATCCGTGTGAAATTGGCAATCAATTAACCGAAGTTCAATTTCTTGCGCGAGATAAATCAGGGCCGCTTTCGAAGCGTTGGCGACCTTTGAAAACATGCTTTCGCCACAAAAGACGCCATTGATTAACACGCCATAAAGCCCACCAACCAGCAAGCCGTCGTGCCATACTTCCACCGAATGTGCATAACCCCGTGCGGCGAGTTTACTGTATGCGTCTATCATGTCCTCTGTTATCCATGTTCCGGCCTGATCTTTTCTATCGATAGCCGCGCAAAGCCGAATGACTTCTTTAAAACTTCGGTCTATCGATAAGGAAAATGTTTTTTTCCGGAGAACAGTCGCCATGCTCTTGCTGATCCTGATCTTGGACGGATAGATTACAAATCTCGGATTTGGAGCATACCAAAGTATGGGGCTATCATCACTGAACCACGGGAAAATTCCGTTACTATAGGCCAGTAGCAAACGATCTACCGAAAGATCTCCCCCTACGGCGAGTAAACCATCTGCATCTGCATAACTTGGGTGCGGAAACTCAAGTCTTTTCGTATTCAGTTCAAATACCATTGTTGTTTAACATGCTACGATAGATGGCATTATTCTGGCTGACGCGGTTCTTTACTGATCTCTTCAAATAATTTATCCATGTGTTCCACATATTCGTTGGTGTCATCCAGGAAAAACTCCAATTGAGGAACGATCTTCACCTGGTTCTTAATTTTTGCACCCAGTTTGTAGCGTATTTCAGATGTTTTGGAACGAATGGCCTTAATATCCTCCTGTGCCGTTTTTGTATTCAAAAAGCTCACGTAAACACGTGCAATCGCCAAATCTGGCGTAACACGAACCCGTGTCACCGTAATAAATGCTCCGGGAGCCCATGAATTACCTTCGCGTTGAAATAATGCTGCTAAATCTTGTTGAATGACCCCAGCAAAACGTTGCTGTCTCTTGCTTTCTGTTCCCATCGTATACGTTTTATGTTGAATATGATCAATTATGTTAAACAAAAATAGCCAAAATTTCAATTAAAAGAGAAACTTGGCTCGGGCTCTTGTCGCTTACTTGACAAAATATATACAATAAACCATCGATTGGTAGCGAACGGATTACAGTTTTGAAAAAACTAAAATAAGCTGCACAAGAAAAAAGGCACATCTTGGTTTGACGTGCCTTTAAATTTCGATTCACAATTGGTTAGGTAATTTCTTTCAAGTTTTAAGACTTTGGGGTCTATCATATTTGGTTCTAAAATTCGGTGTATTTAAAGCGGTAAGTATTTACTAACCCTACCATCTTCTATTTTTTCATCTCCCTTACACTACAAACATAGGAATACTTAAAAAACTGACAAAATAACTTTTAAAAATAAAGTGAGTGATTACTTATAAAATGTGTTTATCGCGATTTAACAAACTTTTAACATTTATTTTTTTTTGTAACAGCTCCTTTTTTTTGCTGCCCTTTTCAGTTCTCACCCAAATCGTATCCCAAAAATGTCTGCAATCTTTGCATTGATATAACCATTTGCAATTGGTATTTTTGTAAAAATTGTATGTGATAGAATTATCAGGAGCTTCAATCAACGCTAAACCGGCCAAAGGCTTTTGATAATAACAGGATCAAAAAGAAATTATACGAATGAAAATCTGGCAAAAAAATATAGATGTCGATTCTTTTGTAGAATCGTTTACGGTGGGCAATGACCGCGTAATGGACCTGCAACTTGCTGCTGCGGATGTTTTGGGTTCATTGGCCCATACACGCATGTTGAATAGCATAAATCTGATGACCGATGAGGATCTAGTGCTTGTACAAAAAGAACTGAAAAATATCTATAAGGAAATTTTAGCCGGTGACTTTCGTATTGAGGACTCGGTAGAAGACGTGCATTCACAGGTCGAAATGCTGCTTACACAGCGTATTGGAGAGGCCGGTAAAAAAATTCATTCCGGCAGATCCCGTAATGACCAGGTTTTGGTCGATCTAAAATTATACTTCCGCTCAGAGATTCAGCATATCATCCGGAATACGGAAGCTCTTTTTAATGAATTGATCCAGCTTAGTGAGCGATATAAGCATATTCTGATTCCTGGATACACGCACTTGCAGATTGCGATGCCTTCATCGTTTGGATTATGGTTTGGTGCTTACGCAGAAAGCCTTGTTGATGATCTGGAGATGATGCGTGCAGCCTGGAAGGTTTGTAATAAGAATCCTTTAGGATCTGCTGCAGGCTATGGATCATCTTTTCCATTAAATAGAACGATGACGACGCAGTTGCTGGGATTTGAAGACCTAAATTACAATGTGGTTTATGCACAGATGGGGAGAGGTAAAACCGAACGTATCTTAGCACAGGGCATGAGTTCCATCGCGGCGACATTGGCCAAATTTGCAATGGACGTATGTCTGTATATTAATCAAAATTTTGGCTTTATCTCCTTTCCGGCACATTTAACGACGGGATCGAGCATCATGCCGCATAAAAAGAATCCCGATGTCTTTGAGTTGATCCGTTCGCGCTGTAATAAGATACAAGCGCTGCCAAATGAAATTGCGTTGATGACGACCAACCTGCCATCTGGTTACCATAGAGATCTTCAATTGTTAAAGGAAAATCTATTCCCGGCTTTTAAATCGCTCAATGAGTGTCTTGAAATGGCAGCTTTCATGTTGGAAAATATTTCTGTTAAAGACAATATCCTGGACGATCCAAAATACGATTATTTATTCTCTGTGGAAGTTGTGAACAATGAGGTACTGAAAGGGGTTCCTTTCCGGGAGGCCTACAGGACTATCGGTATTGATATCGATGAAGGCCGTTTCAAGCCATCAAAAGAGGTAAACCATACCCACGAAGGAAGTATTGGAAATCTATGCAATGATCAGATCCAACGTATGTTCGGAGAGGTCAAAGCAACTTTTGGTTTTGAAAAAGTCGAATCAGCATTGGATGATCTTTTAAAATAAAAAATATGCTGTGGCCCTACAAAGGAAACAGCACATCAACATAAAACGGCCGGTAAGCATGTGCTTATCGGCCGTTTTCTTTTCTTATTTTTTTATCGAGAACTTAAAGTGTGTCTCGGAGTCGAACGATTCGCCCGCTTTTAACAGGGTTGAAGGAAATTCCGCCTGATTGGGCGTATCCGGAAAATGTTGTGTTTCCAGGCAGAATCCGGCGTAAGGCAGATACTTATAACCTCTTTTGCCAAAATCATTTCCCGTCATCCAGTTTGCTGTATAGAGTTGTACACCCGGTTCCGTTGTGAAAACATCCAGCTGAATGCCCGTGTTTTTTGAATAAACTGTTGCACAAGGCTGCGAAATAGGCTGGTTGTTGACATAACAATGGTCATAGCCTTTGGCGGCGATCAATTGTTCGTTATTTGCAGTAATATCTTGAACAATTGGTTTGGGGGTGCGAAAGTCGAAGGCGGTGCCCTCAACTGGTACTATTGCATTTGGTATCTGGTTGTCGTCAACAAATAAGACCTCATCTGAGTTGATCTGAAGGATCTGCTGCAATACGTCGCCACTGCCTTCCCCATCCAGATTGAAGTACGTATGATTGGTCAAGTTGATGTGTGTATCGGCATCCGATTGCGCGTGATATTTGATAATGATCTCGTTATTTCTGGTCAGGGTATAAGAAACCATAACTTTTAAGTTTCCTGGAAAGCCCTCTTCACCATCTGGGGAAACATAATAAAATTCGACGTGCGATTGGTAAGTTACCCTTCTGTCCCAAACCTTATCGTGAAAGCCCGAAATACCGCCATGAAGACAATTATTGCCATTGTTTTGCGGAAGCGTATACTGTTTTCCGTTGAGCTCAAATTTGCCATCAGCAATGCGATTGGCAAAACGTCCGGCAGTACAGCCATGGTATTTTTCATCAGAATCCAAATACGCCTGAATGGAATCGAAACCCAGTGCAACATCCACTAAATTTCCCTTGTTATCAGGTACCAAAATGCTGACAATACGTGCACCGTAATCCGTTAAGAGTACTTGCATGCCGCCTTCGTTTTTTAATAAGAGCAAATGCGTGTTTTTGCCTTCGATTGTACCTTCAAAATGTTTTGGAATAAGTGTTTGATATTTCGTCATGATGGATCCCTATTGGTATTTAGGTTAAAGATACAGAATATAACCAGTATAAAAATGACTTTGATACCAGCTGTATGTAAAATTTGTCATTTTGAAATGCAATCATCGATAATGTTGCAAAAATGACTCCTGAATAGGTGAATAACAGGAGTAATATATAGCGATATACGGACAGTCATTCGGGTCATTTCCGAATCGGTCTTCTATGATTATAATTGTATTTAAAGGCAAATTTATCTAAGTTTGCGCTATGTCTGAAAAAATGAATTGGAAAGATTTGCTCTCTGCAAAGCGCTGGGGTTACGAAGATCGGAGCGTAGATAGTTACCTTGTGGCCCGGTCGGAATTTCAACGGGATTATGATCGTTTGATCTTTTCATCCCCATTTCGGAGATTACAGAATAAGACGCAGGTTTTTCCACTTCCCGGCGCTGTATTCGTGCATAATAGATTAACTCATAGTCTAGAAGTTGCCAGTGTGGGCCGCTCTTTGGGGCGTATGTTTTATGCGCAGTTGAAAGAGGAAAATCCAAACCTGGATAATGATTACCCCTTTTTGCAAGAAGTCGGAAATATTATCTCTGCGGCATGTCTTTCACATGACCTGGGCAACCCTGCCTTTGGCCACTCGGGTGAATCTGCCATATCCACGTATTTCACAGATGGAGATGGACGTAAATACCAAGAGCAGGTAACGGCCGAAGAATGGGCCGATCTGACCCATTTTGAAGGAAATGCAAATGCCCTGCGGATTCTCACGCATGCCTTCCAAGGAAAGGATCCCAAAGGTTTTGCATTGACCTATACTTCCCTGGCTTCCATTGTAAAATACCCCTGTCTGGCAATTGATGGCCACCTTAAGAAGAGCCATCACCGCAAGAAATATGGCTTTTTTACAGAAGAACAAAAGGCGTTTGAGAAGATTGCCAATGAATTGGGACTATTAAAAGATCCCGCTAATCCAAAGGGCTATCTGAGACACCCCTTGGTTTATCTCGTGGAGGCTGCAGATGATATCTGTTACAATATTATTGACTTAGAAGATGCTCATCACCTTAAAATATTGTCCTATCAAGAAGTGGAAGAATTACTATTGCCACTATGTGGTAAAGAAAATCTTCGTGACAGACTCGATGGATTGCTGGATACCCCAAGCCGCGTAGCATTGTTACGTGCCAAAGCGATCAATACCTTGATTAAAGGATGTGTTGATGTCTTTGTACGTGAGCAGGACAAGTTTCTGTCAGGAACTTTCGGATCAGCGTTGATGGATGCCCTAGATGAAGAGATTGTTACACAAATGAACAAAATCTCGAAGATTTCCATTGCAAAAATCTATAATGCACCCACGGTTGTACAGATTGAGATTGCTGGCTACCGGGTGATGGATGCCCTATTGAAAGAGTTTGTTCCGGCATACCTGAAGAAGAACAAGAACAACTATGATAAAAAGCTAGTTGCGTTAATTCCTGAACAATTTTATACGGACAGACAAGATTCGTATTCAAAAATTCGTTGTGTATTGGATTTTGTTTCAGGTATGACTGATGTTTATGCGATAGAGTTGTATCGTAAAATCAAGGGAATAACGATACCATCAATAGAATAGGGACGTTTAAGGTAAAGGGTTAAAACATCAATATTAAATTGAGACTAACTGTAATATCCTCGGGTATTATAGCTGGTTTCGGATCGAAAATCTAACATCTCATATCTAAAATGAAGGTTGTAATTGCTGAAAAGCCCTCCGTGGCGCGTGATCTGGCTCGAGTGATGGGGGCGAAGGAAGTCAAAGACGGTTATATCGCCGGCAATGGCTATGCTTTTACGTATGCTTTTGGTCATTTGGTTCAACTCTGTACGCCACAGGCTTACGGATACAATTCGTGGACAATCTCGAACTTGCCGATCATTCCACCAACATTTAAGCTGGAGTCGAAGAAGGTGAAGCGTGATGGCAAGCAGATGGATGATACTGGAGCAGTGAAACAACTCAACACCATAAAATCCCTTTTAGAACAGGCCGAAGAAATTATTGTGGCGACCGATGCTGGACGGGAAGGGGAATTGATCTTTCGTAATATATACTATTTTTTGGGTTCTAAAGTCCCTTTTAAACGCCTTTGGATATCCAGCCAAACAGATAAGGCCATTAAAGAAGGATTTGCCAATCTGAAAGCAGGTACCGAATACGATAGCCTATATATGTCTGCTCGCTCACGTTCGGAATCCGACTGGCTCATCGGTATCAATGCGACGCAGGCCATCACCTTGGCGGCGGGAAATAAAGGATTACTTTCTTTGGGCCGTGTACAGACACCAACTTTGGCCATGATTTGTTCGCGCTACCTGGAAAACAAAGATTTTAAACCCCAGGCATTTTATAAAATCCAGGCCGGGTTTGAAAAAGACAATATCAGTTTTAAGGCAACCTCCAATAAGATCGATAAAAAGGATGTTGCCGAGCAAACCATTGCGCGATTGACCGTTGGTTCCAATTCCCGTGTGGCAAAGGTGGAAGCCAAAGAAACAAAAGAGCAGCCCCCCTTGCTATTTGATTTGACATCGCTGCAACAGGATGCAAATAAAAAATATGGTTATTCGGCAGATCAGACACTGAGTATTGCACAAACACTTTACGAAAAGAAGGTCATTACTTATCCGCGTACGGGTTCCCGTTACATCGGTGAGGATGTTTTTGAAGAAATTGGCGCACTTTTTCAACATTTAGCAGATACCGCGGATGAATCCATTGCATCGATTGCAAAAAATCTGATCGGCGCAAAATTGAACAAACGTTCTGTCGATGACAAAAAGGTAACAGATCACCACGCCTTGTTGGTGACGGATGAAAAGCCGGGGCCCATGCTCAAAGAGCAACAGAACGTTTACAATATGATTGCCAAGCGTATGGTGGAAAGTTTCTCGGAAGTTTGTATAAAAGATATTACCACCGTGACAATTGATGCGCAGGGAGTTGAACTTATCGCCAAAGGTACTGTGATCAAGCAATACGGCTGGCGTCTTTCCGCGGAGCAGATCGAAGCGCCTGATGAAGATAAGAACAATGACGATCAGGATAATGAAAATGCGCAATTACCGAGGCTATTAGCCGAGGAATTATTGCAGGTTCTGACCCTCGAGCTTGCCGAACGTTTTACAAAAGCAAGACCTATCCATACGGAAGCTTCTTTACTAAAGGCCATGGAAACTTCTGGAAAGGAAATTGAAGATGATGAGATGCGTCAGGCCATGAAGGACTGTGGACTTGGTACACCTGCTACGCGTGCTGCAACCATCGAAACACTTTTTCAACGTGATTATATTAAGCGCGACAAGAAAAAACTGATTCCAACGGAAAAGGGGCTTGCGGTATACAATCTTGTAAAAGATCGTTCCATTGCCAAAGTAACCTTGACCGGTAAATGGGAGCAGAAGCTGGAGGAAATGCGGGCCAATAAAGTGTCTTACGATGTTTTTATGAAACATATTAAGGACTATACGGCCAAAATCACAAAAGAATTGTTGACACTGCGGATTTCTCTCGCACAAGAGGAAGTTAAACCTCAACAAAAAGGAAAGATAAAATGTCCGAAATGTGAGAAGGGATTGATTTTGCTCTACGATAAAGTGGCCCAGTGCGACCATTATGCCCGTGGATGTGATTTTAAGATCTGGCGGACATTAAATGGTATCTTTCTGGACGAAAAAGAGATGAAGAACCTGCTGGAGAAAGGAAAAACCTCCGAGTTTAAAGGCGTAAAAAATAACGAGGGCGCCATTGTCACTGCGCCGCTTGTATTTGAAAATTTCAAGGTTAACGTGGGATAAACGGTTTACCCCACGTATTTATCTTTTCGGTTTTTATCCCCGCTGCAGAATATCCTGCAAAGCAGTTGAAATTGTTGGAAACTGGAAGGTAAATCCACTGTTCTCCAACCTTTCAGGTAATACCCAACGGCTTTTTAAAAGCAGCTCTGTCTCCGTGCCAATTAAAGCCGCACCTATTTCCAGTAGCCATTTGGGAGATGGTAGGCCAATTTTGCGGTTCATTACCTGTCTAAAAGTTGCCATAAAAGTCTTATTCATAATCGGGTTGGGTGCCGCACAATTGACGACACCATACAAATCCTCATGGCCTTTTAAGAACAAAATAAGCTGAAATAGATCTTCAATATGAATCCAGCTAAAATATTGCCGGCCATTTCCCTGTATTCCCCCTAGTCCGGCACGTACAAGATTTTTAAAAGGAAGGATAACCCCTCCATCCGCGCCCAAAACTATCGCCATCCGAAGTGCCACCTGTCTTGTCTTTTCCGATTTGAAGTCGAAGAAAGTCTTTTCCCATAATGTTGCAACATCAACGGAAAAACCTGTTCCGATCTCCCCCGAACTTTCTGTCATTGGACGATCTTCGGCGTGACGATAGATGGTGGCGGTACTCGCGTTTAGCCATAGTTTTGGTGGATTGGTACAGCCTGCTATGAGCTCCCCGAGAAGCGTAGTCGTTGCTGTTCGTGAAGAAAATATTTCGGCCTTATTTTTTTCGTTATACCGACAGTTGACAGATTTTCCGGCTAGATTGATTAGCATCGCTGCATTTTCCAGTGAATCGGAAATAGCGGATCGATCGGTCCAAAGGATATTGCCCCGCCGACGGCCAATGGTGATAACCTGATAGCCTAATGTACGAAATCTCTCGGAAAGATATTGTCCAACAAAACCTGTTCCTCCAGCGATGACTATTTTATTCATGGCAAGTGTATTTGCAGTCTGTTTTTATTAGGCGTTGAAGGTTGTATCCATGTTTCTTCGTTGTTTTGCAATCCGTTTGCCTCTAAAGAAGAGAAACATATTAAGAAAGAGCATTACACCAAGATATATGCTAAATCCACCGATTTTATAACTCAGACGCTCAATGAGTTCCTGAATGCTCGGCTTGTACAGGCTGATTTCAAGTATATAGAGTGCAAATCCCAAATTCATGAGGTAGAATCCGATGCGAAATAAATTATTCGTCGCATGGGCTACCTCCGGCCTACCGGCAAAGATATCATTCATGTAAACAATGCTATTTTTAAAAAGCACGTAGGCAACATAATAGGTTAATCCTATTGCAATGGGTAAGTAGATAAAGTACCCGATAACTGTTAAATTTCCCATGATATTAATGTTTAATGGTTAATGAATTCTTTCTTTTTGCGGAAAAGTAAATGCTGAGCATATTGAAGTAATGTAACCCAACAAGGACAAAAAGTAATCGTCCTGTTTTAAAGGCAATGCTGCTGATCATTTCATCAAATGATTCAATTTGTCGCCAATAACTAAATTGCAGGATTGCATATCCGATGTTGAGTAGATAATATCCCAGCAGCAATAAATTATTTGTCGTATCGGCCAAGTTGACCTCCTGGTGAAAAAGTGATCGGATGAAAATCCGACCATTTTTATGGAATAACCGACCCACCCAAAGAATAATATAACAGGTGAGCAGGCCGTAGATTGCGTACGCTAGGATATTGAAGTTCATGACGCTACATCATTAGTTTGATCAATTTGATTAATAAATCTCCGCCGCTTGTATTGAAAATCTTGTTGGCAATTGTTTCGAGTTGATCCGTCAGATTTTGGATGTCCTTTACCGTTTTATGGAACTCTTTGCCTTCTGCTGTCTGGTCCTTTTCGGTATTCCGGCTTATATCCTTTAGAACATCCATAACGGGGTCAAGCTCTTTCTGCTTACGCATCACCGCAATTTTCATCGCCCATTTTAAGACCTCTTTCTCTGCGACGAAATATTCCTTTCGATCACCAGCAATATGTTTTTTGTAGACAATACCATAATCGATCAATTGCCGGATACTCATATTGGCATTCCCGCGGGAAATCACCAACTTTTCCATAATCTCATCTGTAGACATGGGATTGCTTGCGGAAAGGAGTAGGGCATGAACCTGAGCAACAGATTTGTTGATCCCCCATTCAGAACCTAATGCGCCCCAGGTGTCTATGAACTGTTGTTTTGCTTCTTGTAATTCCATCGTACTTTTATTTTGCCAATACCTCAATTTGTTTTTATCGGACTATTGAACCGATCGGCTTTCCCATCCTTTTTGTGATTGCCTATATCAAAGGTATTTAAAGTTTTTTAATTTTCAATAATTTCTGAAAATAAAATAAGTTTAAGGATGCAAGTCACCATATCGTAATAAGAATTTGCTTTTCTTGCGGACTTTTCGATTTGTTTTAACTTTGCCTGCATTATGGCGACAACTTTGTATAATCCATTCAAACAATTTCAGTTTGATTCAGATATTTGTTTTTTAACAGGGAATAAGCTTCAGTCGGAAGAAGAATCCATTCAGGTGTTTCCTGTATGGATGATGAAATCTTTTCAATTGGAAGATAAACCTTTTAAAATGCTGGATGAGAATCTGGTTACTTACAAATCGTTGAAACTACCGTGTTCCATGGCTGCTGCTGAAGCTATTGAGCAAATGGAGCGTGCGGTAGAACAGTCGTTTGAACAAGGCTATGAAGCTGTCAAACAGTTGGATCCATTACTATTGTTTCAATGGATGACAAAAATCATCTATGGGGTGGTTTTTAATGAAATTCTTGCGGGAATTCAGCAGCAAAAAGCTTCTGGTGAAGATATGAATTTTTCTCAGGCACTCGCGCAGCGTTTTACGAATCTACATGCAATGTTACAGTCTCTGGTTGTACCGATGGAGTTTGAAAATACATTCCCATTTTCATTGGTTGTTGTACCTGTTGAGAATGCACCTGATACATTTATGTATCGTGATGAAATCAATACCTTGATCTTCTCGATCCGTATGAAGAATTTTGCTGTAGTTGCCTGTCTTCAAGATAATGCGACAAACAATATTTATCACGAGGATATTCTCAAAGTCATTGCGGGCAAAACATTACACCCGATCCAGTTTGAAGAATTGTGTGCCCGCTATTTTTATTCAGCCTACTTATTTAACCGTCTGCCAGATTATACCTATCTAAACACCCCGCAAAAAGTCTATGTTGAACCTATGCCATTAGCAGATATGTCGATGAAACCTATCTTTGATCATTGGCAAAATAAGACTTATGGCCAAGTTTTGGAAAATTTTTGGAAACCTTGGGGATTGACTTTATTCGAGATTATTAAAAATCCAGAGCATCCGATCAGTTTTCTTGTTGATGAAAAAGGGGCGTTTATTGCAGAGGTTGCTATGCCGCTCAATTAGTCCGGAGGATTTAAAGCAATAAATTATCTTATACAAGCGTTAAATGGTACGATTATGGATAGGATAGGTTATGTATTTAACGGGATTTAAGACTTTTTTTTCAATTCTACTTTTTATGGTATTGTGTACTTCCGCAGGTGCACAAGTGATTGCTAAACGGGATATTCCTGCAGACAGTATTGCACAGCACGTTGATGATTTTCCCTATTTCAAGGGCGGGGTGGTGGCCTGGTCCAGATTTTTGCAAAATAACCTGGATTTGTCGGGAACAATCAGGGCAATGGACAGTGTGGCCTATGCAAAATACGGATCTCGGCAGACGGCAATGCTGAAATTTATTGTTTGTGAAGATGGGGAGATCTGTAATATTGAAATCGAGAATCCCGATAAGGTGAGTCCCGAGTTTGCGAAGGCTGTGTTGTCCGCCATGCGCAGATCGCCGCAATGGATGCCGGGACAGGTCAAAGGAAAACCAGTTAAAACAAGATTTAGACAGCCTGTAGTAGCTGTAATTGAATAAATTTGAATAGAAAATAATCGCTAACATTTTCACCATTTATAAGATAATATGTCATTTTGGGATAAAGTCAAAAAAATTATGAACGGCGAAGAGGAAGAATCTCCGTCCGAAAAAAAAGATAAAGAAATTACTGCCGGAGGGTCTACGGTCTACCGTTATGAAGATCAATCTGATGATAAGGATCCAAAAAGCCTATTTCCGGAGGTACAATGTGTCTATCTGGATGAAATCGAGGAGCATTTGACCAAATATATTGCCGAACCCGATATGGTGTTCCATGAGATTATCTCCGAACTTGTTCATATCGATGTGCATTGGATTAAACCAAGTGCAAACTATCCATTCCATATATTGGTTACTTCGGGCATGAGTGATTTGGCCATGCATGTTCCTGATGAAGTTGAAAACAAAGAGACTTATGAGCGGGCGGAGCTGATGGTCGTGTTGCCCGCAGATTGGAAGATCGGAGAAGAGGAATTTCAGGATGACAACAATTATTGGCCGGTCTACTTTTTGAAAAGATTAGCGCGGTTTCCACATGAGTACAAAACCTGGTTGGGATATGGGCATACCATTCCCAATGGGATGGAAGCCGAAGATATTGCAAATACAGGTTTCGGTTGTATGTTGCTGCTTCCACCTATGCTAAGTTTTGATGAGGAATTTTTGGAGTTAAAAACCAAAGATGGTAATCTGATCAATTTTTATGCAATGATCCCTGTATATAAAGAAGAGATGGATTACAAACTTGAAGAGGGGACAGATGCACTCTTAGACCTGTTTGATGAGTATGGAATTTCAGAACTGGTCGATATTGACCGTCCCAATGTATGTAGAGATAGATAGTTTATAAAAAAAATAAGCAATGCTATTGGCTACATTGAAGCTTTTTAGCATTGCTTATTTTTTAGGAAATACTCTTTTCTATAATTGCTATCGTTTTATCGATATCCTCATAACTCACATTAAGGTGCGGTCTAAAACGGATACTTTTCTCTCCACAGCCTAACATAATCAGTTTATTTGCATAGGCATTTTTGATAAATTCATTGCGTGCAGCTTCCGATGCGAAATCCAATGCAACGAATAAACCCTCACCTCGTAAATTGGACAGCTGCGGTTTTTTCGCTAGCAGTTCCTGGAGCTTATCTTGTAGATAGCGCCCTTTTTCTGCTGCATTTTGAACGAGATTTTCCTGTTCTATGACTTCAAGAATTAATTTAAAGCGGAGCATATCCATAAAATCGCCACCAAATGTTGAATTGATACGACTGGATTCTTTAAAGACATGATGCTCCACCTGATCAAATTTTTCCTTACTCGCCAGTATACCACATACCTGGGCTTTTTTGCCGAAGGCAATGATATCGGGAATTACGTTGTAATGTTGGTAAGCCCACATTTTCCCCGTAATACCCAATCCGGTCTGTACTTCGTCAAAAATCAATAGGATCTGATTTTCATCACAGATTTGACGAAGCTGTACGAAAAATTCCTTTCGAAAATGGTTGTCGCCACCTTCACCCTGTATCGGTTCAATAATGATACAGGCAATATCGTTGGGGTTGGCGGCAAGGGCTTGGTGTATTTCAGAGACAGCCTTTTCCTCCAAAGTAATAGTCTGCTCAATATGTTCGCTTGTTAAGGGGTAGCTCAACTTCGGATTGGTAATGCGTGGCCAGTTGAACTTTGGAAAATAAAGGTATTTTCTGGGGTCTTGTGTATTTGTTAAGGACAGGGTATACCCGGATCTGCCATGAAAAGCCTGTTTAAAGTGAATGACCTGGCTGGCTTCCTTTTGTATTCCCTGTGCAAAATTAAGCCTTGTTTTCCAGTCGAAGGCAGCTTTTAAAGCATTTTCCACGGCGAGTGTTCCGCCTGATATGAAAAAGGCATAGGAGAGTTCTTTCGGTATGGCTACGCGGTCAAAAGTGTCGACAAAATCAGCAAACTCTTTTGGGTAAATATCAGACATGGCTGGCTTATTGACGGCCATTTTGCCTAAGAAGTCACGTTGTTTGACCAAATGTGGATGATTGTAACCCACGGCCATGGAAGCAAACATACTGAACATATCGAGGTATTCATCCCCATTTTCATCCACGACATAAGAGCCATGGGATTTTTCCATATCCATAACCAAAGGAAATCCATCGGCCAATATATGTTTGCTTAATCTTTCATGTACGTTGCTCATAATTTTGTGTGTAAATGGTTTATAAATCAAATTTGATACCTTGTGCCAACGGTAGGTCAGTCGTATAATTGATGGTATTTGTCTGACGGCGCATATAGGCTTTCCAGGCATCTGACCCAGATTCCCGACCTCCGCCAGTCTCCTTTTCGCCTCCAAAAGCACCTCCGATTTCGGCTCCTGATGTGCCGATATTGACGTTGGCGATACCGCAATCAGAGCCAGCAGCACTCAGAAATAGCTCGGCTTCCCGTAGGTTGTTCGTCATAACGGCAGAAGACAATCCCTGTGCGACGCTGTTTTGTAAGTCTATGGCCGCACTGATATCTCCCTTGTATTTGATTAAGTAAAGAATAGGGGCAAAGGTCTCATGCTGTACGATTTCATAATGATTTTCGACTTCGGCAATGACAGGCTGCACATAACAGCCACTTTCATAGCCTTTGCCTTCAAGTACCTTTCCCTTGATCAGCATTTTTCCCCCTTGTGTTTTAATTTTGTCCAGTGCGTTTAAGTATGATTTTACGGCGGCTTTGTCGATCAATGGTCCTACATGATTTTTCGTGTCCAAAGGGTCACCAATTTTTAACTGACCATAAGCTTTGGTCAGTTGTTTTTTGACATTGTCATAAATGTGCTCATGGATAATAAGTCTTCGCGTACTTGTACAGCGTTGTCCGGCTGTACCCACGGCACCAAATACAGCGCCGATGATGGTCATTTTTAAGTCTGCGTCTGGAGTAACGATGATTGCATTGTTTCCACCGAGTTCCAAAAGTGTTTTACCGAGGCGTTGTGCTACGGTGACGGCGACTTCTTTTCCCATGCGCGTGGATCCTGTTGCAGAAATCAAAGCGATGCGGTTGTCTGCCGAAAGCCACTCGCCAACTTCTCTGTCGCCCATAATGAGGTTGGATATTCCTTCGGGCAGCCCGTTGTTGTGTAGGATTTCTGCAAGTAATTTTTGGCAAGCTATGGCACATAGCGGTGTTTTTTCGCTGGGTTTCCAGACGACAGTATTGCCGCAGACCAGGGCGAGGGCGGTGTTCCATGCCCATACCGCCACCGGAAAGTTAAATGCTGTAATAATACCTACAACGCCCAAAGGGTGATATTGGTCGTACATGCGGTGCCCGGGGCGTTCCGAGTGGATGGTGTTACCATACAGTTGGCGGGATAGGCCTAACGCAAAGTCGCAGATATCGATCATCTCTTGCACTTCCCCCATGCCTTCTTGGTAAGATTTACCCATTTCATAGGAAACTAATTTTCCGAGAATGGGTTTGAGTTCACGGAGCTTGTCTCCCAATTGACGAACAATGTCGCCTCTTTTCGGGGCAGGTAGTAGGCGCCATTGTAAAAAAGCATCTCCTGCCTGCTTAATGACCGCTTCATAGTCCTTACGATTGCTGCCTTTTATTTTTGCGATGGGTTTTCCATCGACAGGTGAAATGGATTCGAATTCTTTACCTTCGGAAAACCATTGCTGTCCAGTTGATGATCCTAAATTCAGGGAAGATATTCCAAGTGTTTTAAGCGCTGATTGTATCATAATGGTTTATTTTATTCGTGGAATAGTTTAAATATATGAAATAAATTTTTTGTTGACAAGTTTGTTCTGAATATTGTTCAGTGAAAAATAATCATTATCTTAGATAAGCTAATGTAGACTATATCATGATCAAACAGATTAATATCGATTATTACCAGGTGGATGATTTATTGTCCGAAGAACATAAACTGATACGGCAGTCTGTCCGTGATTTTGTGAAAACAGAGATCAAGCCTTTCATTGAAGATGCGGCACAGGAACACCGTGCTATTGAGGGGTTGATGCCTAAATTAGGTGCAATTGGAGCTTTGGGGCCTTATATTCCTGCTGAATATGGCGGGGCGGGATTGGATCAGATTTCTTATGGCTTGATTATGCAGGAACTGGAAGCCGGTGACTCGGCAATTCGTTCGGCGGCATCGGTGCAGTCCTCTTTGGTGATGTTTCCGATTTATACCTATGGCAGCGAGGAGCAGCGTCGTAAATATTTACCGGGGTTGGCATCCGGCGAGTTGGTCGGTTCTTTTGGGCTTACTGAGCCTAATCATGGATCTGATCCGGGTGGAATGGAAACGAAATTGACGGCAAAAGGAGATGGTTTTTTATTAAATGGGGCAAAGATGTGGATTACAAATTCGCCTGTCTGTGATATTGCCGTCGTTTGGGCACGAGATGAGTCCGCAAAAGTACGGGGAGTAATTGTTGAGCGTGGAATGGCTGGTTTTGAAACTCCCGAGACCTTGCATAAGTGGTCGTTGCGCGCTTCCAAAACAGGTGAATTGGTTTTTCATGATGTTTATATCCCTGCGGAAAATGTGCTTCCTGCTGTAAATTCAATGCGTGGACCGCTTTCCTGTTTGAATTCAGCCCGCTATGGAATTTCATGGGGGGTGATCGGAGCAGCAATAGACTGTTATGAAACTGCGGTTCAATACGCGTTGGAGCGACATCAGTTTGATAAACCAATTGCTGGTTTTCAATTGCAGCAAAAGAAGTTAGCGGAATTTCTGACAGAAATTACCAAGGCGCAGTTGTTGTCGTGGCGTTTAGGGCAGCTCAAAAATGAGGGACGAGCGACGCCACAGCAAATCTCCATGGCAAAACGGAACAATGTGAATATGGCGCTACAGATAGCGCGTGAATCTAGGCAGATCCTTGGCGGAATGGGGATTGTTGGTGACTTTCCAATAATGCGGCATATGATGAACCTAGAGTCTGTAGTTACCTATGAAGGGACACATGATATTCATTTATTAATCACAGGACAGGATATTACGGGGCTGAACGCTTTTTCTTGATCATTTTCTTTGCTCCCACAGTTTCCACGGGGATTAGCTATACGATGCTTTAGTGAATAAAAATTCACTAAAGCATCGTATAGTTTGTGTAGGCTTTGCTATTGCCAAAATAAACCTTCGGTTTGTATGGCCTTATTTATTCTTAATCTCATGCTTTCGCGCTATATGAGCAATCTCCAAAACGGATAGCAGGCTAACGTTTTCATAAAAAAATGCCTATATCATGGCGATTCTGGTTGGATGCTGGGACACTTATAGGGTTATTTATGTCGTGTTCTATTTATTCGCTTTTATTTGGTTCTTCTTTAAGCAAGATTTTAATTGGTATTTAAGTAAACCCTACACCAGAATGAGAATTGATCGAGGTCTACTTTAGGCCAGTTCTGCCATCCTCTATTCCGCTGCGGTTGCAGTTCGCGGTCACCTCCTATCTCTATTATGTATATCGATGGTATTAACCGTTGCGGATCTCTGTTATTACGTTGCTTATGTTCAAATTGTATACCGATTTGTAATTAACAGCAGTATAGCACCGTTTTAACAGGGGGATAACAGGGCTTGTACCCCTGCTAACCCCCTGTTAACCCCCTGTTATCCCCCTGTAATACCCCTATTAATTAACTACAAAAGTTAGACGAAATTGGTAATAGATCCAGTGCGAAGCCTGCCTCCATACGCTATAGGATAACCTGAGGTTCTCCGAAGGCCCAATCTGGCGACCGGATCAGCTATTCCAGCCCTCCGATCACCTGTTTTACAAAAAGAATCGTGCACCGTTACAGGCAGTTAAGAACAAAATGAAATAAATAAGAACAAAAGGCTTGGAAGTTTGTTCCTAAACTCCCTATCTTTGCACCACTCCGCAAGGGAGGGACGGTTACCCCGAAAGAGGGAAACCATGAAAAAAGAAGGGTTTAAGAGAAGTCTGGCAGGATCTAAAATCCCGTTCAGTTTATTTTAAACGCGGAAATCGAAAAAAGAGGAAAGAAAAAAAAACTTCAAAAAGTTTTTGGAAGTTCGGAAAAGATTTCTACCTTTGCAGTCCCAACGGAAACGAAGGGAAAAACAAAACGATAAAGAGTGGCGCAATGCCCATCGGAATAAAGCGGATACGGAAGTTGAAGCGACAGAGTTCTTTAAGAAAACACAATCATGTAAGCGTGACGAGTAGGCAAACGAAAGTCATGAACAAATTCAAGTAATTCGTTCAATTCGATCCAAGATCAGAGATATAAAAAAAGAATTCTGATTATTATAAATAGTTGGAATCAAAAACTTCATTTTACAATGGAGAGTTTGATCCTGGCTCAGGATGAACGCTAGCGGCAGGCCTAATACATGCAAGTCGGACGGGATCCATCGGAGAGCTTGCTCGAAGATGGTGAGAGTGGCGCACGGGTGCGTAACGCGTGAGCAACCTACCTCTATCAGGGGGATAGCCTCTCGAAAGAGAGATTAACACCGCATAACATCAACAGTTCGCATGTTCAGTTGATTAAATATTTATAGGATAGAGATGGGCTCGCGTGACATTAGCTAGTTGGTAGGGTAACGGCTTACCAAGGCGACGATGTCTAGGGGCTCTGAGAGGAGAATCCCCCACACTGGTACTGAGACACGGACCAGACTCCTACGGGAGGCAGCAGTAAGGAATATTGGTCAATGGGCGGAAGCCTGAACCAGCCATGCCGCGTGCAGGATGACTGCCCTATGGGTTGTAAACTGCTTTTGTCCAGGAATAAACCTAGATACGTGTATCTAGCTGAATGTACTGGAAGAATAAGGATCGGCTAACTCCGTGCCAGCAGCCGCGGTAATACGGAGGATCCGAGCGTTATCCGGATTTATTGGGTTTAAAGGGTGCGTAGGCGGCCTATTAAGTCAGGGGTGAAATACGGTGGCTCAACCATCGCAGTGCCTTTGATACTGATGGGCTTGAATCCATTTGAAGTGGGCGGAATAAGACAAGTAGCGGTGAAATGCATAGATATGTCTTAGAACTCCGATTGCGAAGGCAGCTCACTAAGCTGGTATTGACGCTGATGCACGAAAGCGTGGGGATCGAACAGGATTAGATACCCTGGTAGTCCACGCCCTAAACGATGATAACTCGATGTTGGCGATAGACAGCCAGCGTCCAAGCGAAAGCGTTAAGTTATCCACCTGGGGAGTACGCCCGCAAGGGTGAAACTCAAAGGAATTGACGGGGGCCCGCACAAGCGGAGGAGCATGTGGTTTAATTCGATGATACGCGAGGAACCTTACCCGGGCTTGAAAGTTAGTGAAGAGTGCAGAGACGCACTCGTCCTTCGGGACACGAAACTAGGTGCTGCATGGCTGTCGTCAGCTCGTGCCGTGAGGTGTTGGGTTAAGTCCCGCAACGAGCGCAACCCCTATGTTTAGTTGCCAGCATGTAGTGGTGGGGACTCTAAACAGACTGCCTGTGCAAACAGAGAGGAAGGTGGGGACGACGTCAAGTCATCATGGCCCTTACGTCCGGGGCTACACACGTGCTACAATGGATGGTACAGCGGGCAGCTACATAGCAATATGATGCTAATCTCTAAAAGCCATTCACAGTTCGGATTGGGGTCTGCAACTCGACCCCATGAAGTTGGATTCGCTAGTAATCGCGTATCAGCAATGACGCGGTGAATACGTTCCCGGGCCTTGTACACACCGCCCGTCAAGCCATGAAAGTTGGGGGTACCTAAAGCATGTTACCGCAAGGAGCGTGTTAGGGTAAAACCGATAATTGGGGCTAAGTCGTAACAAGGTAGCCGTACCGGAAGGTGCGGCTGGAATACCTCCTTTCTAGAGTATCGAAGATCGGTGCTCGTCACGTTACATATGATTGCAGAAGAAAAAAACATCAGAAGAAAGTGCCCGCCCCTAAGGGAGCAGGACCGAGAGAAAGAGATGAACAAGATAAGCTAGTCCCGTAGCTCAGTTGGTTAGAGCACTACACTGATAATGTAGGGGTCAGCAGTTCAAATCTGCTCGGGACTACGAAAACGTTTGGGGAATTAGCTCAGCTGGCTAGAGCACCTGCCTTGCACGCAGGGGGTCAACGGTTCGAATCCGTTATTCTCCACGTCTCCGGGGAAGTGTATAGCGATATACTTCATATATACCGGAAAAAGAGTTCTTTGACATATTGAAAGAGAAAAAAATTACAAGAGAAGACAACAGTATAGAGACAATACGTGTATGTGTTCGATGTAGAGAGGAGACCCTCGGTGAATGCCGAACGAATCTTTACGTAGCATACGGGTATATATATCAAAAGCAGCCGCATAGTAGCAAAAGGCTATGCCGGTGAAGAAAGTAAATAAGGGCACACGGGGGATGCCTAGGCTCTCAGAGGCGAAGAAGGACGTGATAAGCTGCGATAAGCTTTGGGGATTGGCAAATGCGACTTGATCCAGAGATTTCCGAATGGGGCAACCTGACTATTTGAAGAATAGTCGTATAAAACGCGAACGCGCTGAACTGAAACATCTAAGTAGGCGTAGGAGAAGAAAATAACAATGATTTCCCAAGTAGTGGCGAGCGAACGGGAAAGAGCCCAAACCGATCATGTTACGGCATGGTCGGGGTTGTAGGACCACGACATTGTACAGCGCTATGAACTGGAAGCAGGTGGGAAACTGCGCGACAAGGGTGAGAGCCCCGTACAGGTAAAGAATGTTGACATAGTGGTATCCTGAGTACCGCGGGACCGGAGAAATCCTGTGGGAATCCACCAGCACCATCTGGTAAGGCTAAATACTCCTGAGAGACCGATAGTGAACCAGTACCGTGAGGGAAAGGTGAAAAGAACCCCGAACAGGGGAGTGAAAAGAACCTGAAACCGTGTGCTTACAAGCGGTTGGAGCAGGCAGGTCCTGTGACAGCGTGCCTTTTGCATAATGAGCCTACGAGTTACTCTTGTCTGGCAAGGTTAAGTCCTTCAGGGACGCAGCCGAAGCGAAAGCGAGTCTTAATAGGGCGCATAGTCAGATGAGGTAGACGCGAAACCTTGTGATCTACCCTTGGGCAGGTTGAAGTTGCAGTAACATGTAATGGAGGACCGAACCGATAAACGTTGAAAAGTTTCCGGATGACCTGAGGGTAGGGGTGAAAGGCCAATCAAACTGGGAAATAGCTCGTACTCCCCGAAATGTTTTTAGGAACAGCGTCGGCGTAGAGTTTGATAGAGGTAGAGCTACCGATTGGGTGCGGGGGAGTCAAATCCTACCAAATCCAGACGAACTCCGAATGCTATCAAATATAGCCGGCAGTGAGGCTTTGGGTGCTAAGGTCCAAGGCCGAGAGGGAAAGAACCCAGACCATCAGCTAAGGTCCCCAAATCCGTTCTAAGTTGAACTAACGAGGTCCGGTTGCCCAGACAGCTAGGATGTTGGCTTGGAAGCAGCCATTCATTTAAAGAGTGCGTAACAGCTCACTAGTCGAGCGGCCGGGCGTGGATAATAAACGGGCATCAAGAACGGTACCGAAGCTATGGATTTGTACTGAAAGATGTACATCTGGTAGGGGAGCATTCCATCGCCGGAGAAGCAGTTTGGCAATGAACTGTGGAGGTTATGGAAAAGCAAATGTAGGCATAAGTAACGATAAGGCGGGTGAGAAACCCGCCCACCGAAAGACCAAGGTTTCCTGATCAACGTTAATCGGATCAGGGTCAGTCGGGACCTAAGGCGCACCCGAAGGGGGCAAGCCGATGGACAACTGGTTAATATTCCAGTACTCTTCATAACTGCGATGTGGTGACGGAGTAGTGACACTGCCGCGAACTGACGGAATAGTTCGTTGAAAGGCGTAGGTATAGGGACGGTAGGCAAATCCGCCGACCCTGCTGAAACCCAATAGTACAGCAAAGCTCCGGTGGCGCTGATAGAGCAGGTAAACAGACTTCCAAGAAAACCCGCTAAGCTTCAGGTTATGAAGACCCGTACCGCAAACCGACACAGGTGGTCGAGGAGAGAATCCTAAGGTGCTCGAGTGAGTCATGGCTAAGGAACTCGGCAAAATGGCCCTGTAACTTCGGGAGAAGGGGCGCTGTCTCGTAAGAGCAGCCGCAGTGAAAAGGCCCAGGCGACTGTTTAACAAAAACATATGGCTTTGCAAAATCGCAAGATGAAGTATAAGGCCTGACACCTGCCCGGTGCTGGAAGGTTAAGAGGGGATGTCATCGCAAGAGAAGCATTGAATCGAAGCCCCAGTAAACGGCGGCCGTAACTATAACGGTCCTAAGGTAGCGAAATTCCTTGTCGGGTAAGTTCCGACCTGCACGAATGGTGTAACGATCTGGGCGCTGTCTCAGCCATGAGCTCGGTGAAATTGTGGTATCGGTGAAGACGCCGATTACCCGCAACGGGACGGAAAGACCCCATGCACCTTCACTATAGCTTAACATTGAGATTGGGTACAGGATGTGTAGGATAGGCGGGAGATGTTGAAGTGGCTTCGCCAGGAGTCATGGAATCAACCTTGAAATACCGCCCTTTCTGTATTCGGTTTCTAACTCCCTTATGGGGAGGACATTGTTTGGTGGGTAGTTTGACTGGGGTGGTCGCCTCCAAAAAGGTAACGGAGGCTTTCAAAGGTAAGCTCAGTACGCTTGGTAACCGTACGTGGAGTGCAATGGCATAAGCTTGCTTGACTGTGAGACCGACAAGTCGAACAGGGTCGAAAGACGGACATAGTGATCCGGTGGTTCTGTATGGAAGGGCCATCGCTCAAAGGATAAAAGGTACGCTGGGGATAACAGGCTGATCTCCCCCAAGAGCTCATATCGACGGGGAGGTTTGGCACCTCGATGTCGGCTCGTCACATCCTGGGGCTGGAGAAGGTCCCAAGGGTTGGGCTGTTCGCCCATTAAAGTGGCACGCGAGCTGGGTTCAGAACGTCGCGAGACAGTTCGGTCCCTATCTGTTGTGGGCGTTGGAAGTTTGAGTGGATCTGACCTTAGTACGAGAGGACCGGGTTGGACAGACCTCTGGTGAACCTGTTATGCCGCCAGGTGTACGGCAGGGTAGCTACGTCTGGAATAGATAAGCGCTGAAAGCATCTAAGTGCGAAACTAGCCACGAGATGAGACTTCCTTATAGGGTCGTAGAAGATGACTACGTTGATAGGCCATAGGTGTAAAGGTTGAGAGACCAAAGCCAAGTGGTACTAATAGCCCGAAGCTTTCTCAAGCAGACAGACACTGTTGTCTTCCTCTTTAATTTTTGAAACATACAGGAAACGAACCTCTTTCAATACATATGTCAGTTGGCATGAAAAACATGATATGAATATCATAGATCATCCAATAAAGATTTTTAGGTGCCTATATCGGCGGTGTCTACCTCTTCCCATTCCGAACAGAGCAGTCAAGCCCGCCAGAGCCGATGGTATTGCCGTAACAGGTGGGAGAGTAGGTCGGTGCCTTTTTTTACACGGAAGCCCTTGCTGGAAACAGTCAAGGGCTTCTTTCGTTTAAGTACTTCCATGGCCATTACACTTCGGCCACTGACCATCACTGCCTTTCCTCCGTCTATCGGTTCTCGCAGCACAGGACCGTCGGTGAGCCCGGTCCATCGGCAGCTGTTCCGAAACCTCCGCTATCCTGCAGCTTTCACTGTGCTCCGGTGATATGGAGCATCCTCGTAGCCAAGGGGAATTGTAATCCAGTGGACAGCACTCATACAACCTTCACTGATCGTATCAAATCCTATTACTTTTTACCTGTATCCTATAGCTGCATATCAATTGGTCTTGCAGTAGCTACTTATAATACTGTATATGCTATCCGACTGTTGGGAAGTATACCGGTAGTGGTTACAGATATAGCTACCAGAATTACACACTATACAGCTATTCTGTACTATTATTAAACTTTATGGGCAAATATCATTAACAACATGACTATGATCTTTTTATGTACACTTTACAGTCAGGAACGTAATATAACATTATACCTGCAGCTATACCTCTGTGTAGTTACAATTGTATAACGCTAGCAAATGCAGCTCGATATTCCCTGCTAGAGTAACCGATTATAATGGGCTTATCCTATCAGGGATTTCATTATTGAAAACTTTGTGGCTGATGAATATCGATTGAAAAACAACGAAGATAAAAAATTAAGCAATCGTTTGTGTAGATTAAGCAAACGATTGCTTTCAAGTTTCATTTTTTATTTAGAAAAAAGTGTTATATTATTGTTATAGAGATTAAGTTCTTACATAAGAACCAAATATAAATCCAATCCAAAAGGATTTTTCTATTGACTGTTTAGTTTGTTTTAAAATAGGTGATTTTTTAGAGGGACCAATTGGTCCCTTTAAATTTATATGAACTTTAAATTATGGATTCTAGAAGAGATTTTCTAAAAAAGGCCGGAATATTGTCATCACTGGCTGTTTCACTCCCTACTTTGGTCAATGCCAATACGGCAGCAGAGTCGTTTAATATGTGTGGCTATGCAGCTCCAAAAATTGATAAAGTCAGAGTAGCAGTGATTGGACTGGGCATGCGCGGTCCTGGTGCTGTTGAACGGTTGTCCTTCATTGAGGGATGCGAAATTGTCGCACTTTGCGACAAACATCCAGATCGGGTTGAACGCGCAACAAAAATCGTTACATCGAAAGGTCTAACAGCTCCGAAAGCATATTCAGGTGAAGATGGCTGGAAATCCTTGTTGAAGGAAGAGAAACTCGATCTGGTCTATATTTGTACGCCTTGGGATTATCATACTCCAATGAGTATTGCCGCGATGAAAGCGGGTAATCACGTGGCTTGTGAAGTGCCGATTGCTTTGACGATCAAAGATTGTTGGGAGGTCGTGAAGACATCTGAAGCGACTAAAAAGCATTGTATGATGTTGGAAAATTGCTGTTATGATTTCTTCGAAATGCTGACATTGAATATGGTACGCCAAGGCTTGTTTGGCGAACTCGTCCATGCCGAAGGTGCTTATATTCACGATTTGCTGGATCTTAATTTTGCAAAGAATGGCTATGATAACATGTGGCGCCTGAGAGAAAATATAAAATTAAATGGAAATCTATACCCTACTCATGGACTTGGGCCTGTGGCACAATGCTTAAATATCAATAGAGGGGATAAGATGGATCATCTTGTGGCAATGTCTTCCAATGATTTTATGATGGGAGAAAAAGCAAAAGAGCTAGCGGCCAAGGATTCTTTTTTCCAGGAATTTGTCGGAAAGAAATACCGTGGTAATATGAATACAACGCTTATCCGCACCGCAAAAGGAAAAACGATTATGCTGCAGCATGATGTCACTTCTCCTAGACCTTACTCTAGATTACATACACTAAGTGGAACCAAAGGGTTTGCACAAAAGTATCCTACGGAGAATATTGCTTTTGGCCATGAATTCATTACAGAACAGAAATTAAAAGAACTGTACGATAAATACACACCAGAATTGGTGAAATATATTGGTGAGCAGGCAAAACAGGTTGGTGGACACGGTGGGATGGATTTTATGATGGACTGGCGTCTGATTGACTGTTTGCGCAACGGATTACCTTTGGACCAGGATGTCTATGATGCTGCTTCATGGAGCTGTATCGTGCCATTGAGTTTCGAATCTGTAGAAAAGAACTGTAAAACAGTTGATGTACCGGATTTCACAAAGGGTGCATGGAAAAATAATACGCCGGTAGAAATCACGTTAAAAGGCGGTGGAAATACGCCTATTCGTGCTAGATCAGCGAAAAAAGAAAATATACAATTGGGCGTATAGTCCGCTTATATAAAATGACTTATTGAAGGGGAACTTTTTATTGTTCCCCTTTTATGTTTATCTTTAATTATGTTATTCAATCTGACTCTAATGACCTGTTTATCGTTATTTTCCACCAAGGATACACTTTCCTGTTGTGTCGGGGAAAATATACCTACGCGCGCAGGTATGATAAAATCCCAAATTGCTCAGTTAAAAAGTAAGACTACAGACAAGATGATATTAGTCGAAGGGGGCAAATTTTTGATGGGAAGTTCGAATTTTGAAGATAGTAAGCCTTTACATCAGGTGCAACTGAATTCATTTTATATGGACGAACATGAGGTCACAAATGCACAGTTTGCGCAGTTTGTAAAGGAGACGGGCTACGTTACAGTAGCTGAACGGGAACTGGATCCGAAAGACTTTCCAGGGGTAGATCCCAAGATGTTAGTCCCGGGATCGGCTGTGTTTTCTAAACCCAAAGAACTCAATTCCTTAAATAATTACCTGATGTGGTGGGAGTATGTCCCCGGAGCAAACTGGCAACATCCCGAGGGACCGAATAGCTCGATAAAGGATAAAATGAATTATCCGGTTGTTCAGGTTGCCTATGAAGATGCAGCAGCTTACGCGAAATGGGCAGGCAAACGATTACCTACAGAAGCGGAATGGGAATATGCGGCTAGAGGGCGTAAAGATGCAAACGATGACTTGTATTATTGGGGCAAGGACTTGAAGCCTAATGGTAAATGGACCGCTAATATTTACCAGGGAAAGTTTCCTGTACAAGATTCAAAGGAAGATGGCTTTGAGGGGACTGCGCCTGTAAAATCATTTCAGGCAAATGCGTTGGGACTGTACGATATGGAAGGGAATGTGTGGGAATGGTGTGCTGATTTTTATAGACCCGATTATTATCAGCATAGTACAACTGCTAACCCCAAAGGACCACAAGATTCTTATGATCCGCAGGAACCAAATCTTGAAAAACGCGTTCAGCGGGGCGGGTCATTTCTTTGCAATGATCAATATTGCGAAAGGTATAAAGCCGGAAGCAGAGGAAAAGGGGAGGTCAACAGTCCTACAAATAATGTTGGGTTCCGCTGTGTAAAAGATATAAAATAGAAAAGGCTTGCATTTGCAAGCCTTTTCTATTTTATTGATATGTCTTATTGTGCATTCAAAAACATTGATTTTTGATTGTACAATTCTCTGAAATAAGGATCTTGAAGATCTTTGATAAAGCGAATTGCTTCACCAGTTGATTTCATCTCAGGGCCTAATTGCTTGTCTACTTCAGGGAATTTATTGAAAGAGAATACAGGTTCTTTAATCGCGTATCCTTTCAGCTTACGTTCGATCGTAAAGTCTTTCAATTTATTAACACCCAACATGACTTTAGTTGCAATATTGATGTAAGGAACATCATAAGCTTTAGCGATGAAAGGAACCGTACGTGATGCACGTGGATTAGCCTCGATAACATATACATTTTCACCTTTTACAGCAAACTGAATGTTTAATAGACCTCTTACGTTCAATGCTTTTGCTAATTTAATGGAGTATTCTTCCATTTTATCCTGAACAGCTTGTGATAGGCCAAATGGAGGCAACACAGCTGAAGAGTCTCCTGAGTGGATACCAGCAGGTTCAATATGTTCCATCATACCAATGATGTGTACATCTTCACCATCACAGATTGAATCTGATTCAGCTTCTTCTGCACGATCCAAGAAGTGGTCGATCAGGATATGGTTTCCAGGAAGGTTTTTCAACAAGTTGACAACAGCTTTTTCTAAATCTTCATCGTTGATAACAATGCTCATGCCTTGTCCACCCAATACGTAAGAAGGACGAACCAATACTGGATATCCAACTTCGTTTGCAACTTGTAATGCTTCTTCTGCTGAAGTTGCTACACCGTATCTTGGATATGGAATTTCCAATTCTTTCAATAGATCGGAGAAACGGCCACGGTCTTCTGCCAAGTCCATATTCTCAAATGAAGTACCGATGATTTTTACGCCAAGTTGCTCTAGACGCTCAGCCATTTTAAGAGCCGTTTGTCCACCCAACTGAACGATAACACCTTCTGGTTTTTCTAATTCGATGATCTCACGTACATGCTCCCAGAATACGGGCTCGAAGTATAATTTGTCAGCCATATTGAAGTCTGTCGACACAGTCTCTGGGTTACAGTTAACCATAATCGCTTCGTAACCAGATTCTTTAGCTGCCAATAAACCGTGTACACACGAGTAATCGAACTCGATACCCTGACCGATACGGTTAGGACCTGAACCTAAAACGATGATTTTCTTTCTGTCTGAAGAGATCGATTCGTTTTCTTCTTCGAATGTCGAATAGTAGTATGGTGTTTGTGCAGGGAATTCTGCAGCACAAGTATCGACCATTTTGTAAACCCGGTTGATACCTAGCTCCTTACGACGATCGTAAACTTGATCCTCTGTTACATTTCCTAGTAACCATGCGATTTGTACATCTGAATAACCTTTTTGTTTTAAGGTCATGAAGAAATCGCGTGGAATATTATTCAATTGATAACGACGTAATTCTTGCTCAAGGTGTACCAACTCTTGGATCTGTACTAAGAACCATTTGTCGATACGTGTTGCCTTACGGATAGATTCCAAAGGAACGCCTAATTCGAAAGCATCTTTGATATGGAATAAACGGTCACCACTTGGATGTTCCAAACTATCCATGATTTCGTCAAGGTTTCTCCATTGACGACCGTCAGCACCTAAACCAGCGCGGCCAGTCTCCAATGATTGACATGCTTTTTGTAAAGCTTCGATAAATGTACGGCCGATTGCCATTACTTCACCTACTGCTTTCATCTGTAGACCTAATTCCTTGTTTGCTCCTTTGAATTTATCGAAGTTGAAACGAGGGATCTTAACGATCACATAGTCCAATGTTGGTTCAAAATATGCGGATGTTGTCTTTGTGATCTGATTTTGCAATTCATCCAAGTTGTAACCAATCGCCAATTTAGCTGCAATCTTCGCAATTGGATAACCCGTTGCTTTCGATGCTAAAGCCGAAGAGCGTGATACACGTGGATTGATTTCGATGGCAATAATTTCTTCGTTTTCCGGGTTTACAGAGAACTGAACGTTACAACCACCTGCAAATGTACCAATTGAACGCATCATCAGAATAGCCTGATTACGCATATCTTGATAACATTTGTCTGACAATGTCATGCCTGGTGCAACAGTGATTGAGTCTCCAGTGTGGATACCCATTGGATCAAAGTTTTCAATGGTACAGATGATGATAACATTGTCGTTGGTATCACGAAGTAATTCCAACTCAAATTCTTTCCAGCCCAATACCGCTTGCTCTACCAAAACTTCGTGTGTTGGTGAAGCGTGTAAACCTCTATTTAAGGCCGCATCAAAATCTTCTTTTCTGTGAACAAATCCACCTCCTGTACCTGCAAGAGTATAAGATGGACGTATAACAAGCGGATAGCCAATTTCTTGTGCCGCTTCTTTACCTTCAAGGAATGAGTTTGCAATTTTGGATGTTGCAACGCCCACACCGATATCAACCATTAATTGACGGAATTCTTCACGGTTTTCAGTTTTTTCAATGGCAGCAACATCAACACCGATAACTTTTACGTTGTATTTTTCCCAAAGACCTAGGTTAGAAGCTTCGATACATAAGTTCAAAGCTGTCTGGCCACCCATGGTAGGAAGTACAGCGTCAATGTTGTGTTTTTGCAAAATTTCTTCAATACTTTCGCATGTTAATGGAAGTAAGTAGACATTGTCTGCAACAACTTTGTCCGTCATGATTGTTGCAGGGTTTGAGTTGATGATGGATACTTCAATACCTTCTTCTTTCAATGAAAGGGATGCTTGAGATCCAGAATAATCAAATTCACAAGCTTGACCGATAACGATGGGACCTGATCCGATGATTAAAACCGACTTAATGGAAGTGTTTCTTGGCATTATATCTAGTTCAAAAAATTAAATTTCCTATTGTAAATCTGAGCAAAGACAATCAAAAGTAGCTCATGGGGAAGGGTCATTCCGACTGCTTTGTCGGAGTGCAAAGTTACATTTTAAATTTTGAAAATTAACTATTTATTTTAAGAATATTTCAAAAAAAAATGTAGTTTTTTAGAAAAGTGGCCCTGAAAAAACAAAAACGAGTTGGAAAACATAAGCGGTATGTTTTCCAACTCGTAGGCAATAATGAAGCTGATTTGTTTAATAAACGATGATTTCGTCGGTGAACAAGTAGCCTTTTTTTGGATTGCTGGCTTTGATTTTTATATAACGAGCCTGTTGGGCTTTGTCAAGTTTGAGTTCAAACCTTTTGAACGTCAACTTGGATTCTTTATCGGATATGTCATTTTTGATCGTTCCTACAGATCTGAAGGTACGGCCATTATCCGAAAGCAGGACTTCCATTTCTCCAGGCATATAAACGCCGGGTCCGATCATCTGCATAAAATTCATGGCTACTTGGTGTATTTCTTCCCTGCGTTCCATATCCACGACAACATCAATCGGACTGGTGAATCCTTGCCATTGACCATCGTGATAGGAAAGACCGCCCATGATTCCGTTTGTTAAGGTAGAATCTTTTTGTGCTGGATATCCCGACCATGCTGTGTTGTACGTTACTTTTTTTCCAATAGCACGATGAATGTCAATATCAAAGGATAGGGTTGGTCCGATTTTGATAGAATCTTGAAAATAAGCGGCATTGATATGACCTGTTGAGCTGAGTTCAAATGGTCCAGTATATGGCGTAGACAAGATTGTAGGCTCACTGCTATCAATGGTATATCGGATCTGATCTGTTTTTAGTTGCTCCGTTGTCAGCGTAATTTTATTATTATTTTTAGCGGCATTGTATGTTGCTGTATAAGCGACATTAAAGGAAGGACGATAATAATTGACGTTCAGATCTTGTAAAAGCTTATAATGTGATTGCAGTCTTCGCTGAAAATCCGTCCAGCTTTTCCCGTCTTTATTCGTCCAATTGATCTCCGCCAAAGCCAGCGCACGTGGGAACACCATATATTCGAGGTGTTCGGTGGTAGGTACATATTCTGTCCATATATTCGCCTGTGCGCCGAGGATATGCTTGGTTTTGTCCCCTTGTATGGCGGCTGGAATAGGATCATACGAATAAACCTTATCAAGTGTCAGATAACCCCCGATGGCTTCAGGCTGTGTCCGAGGGTCTGTTTGATAAGAATCAAAATAGAGGTGTGAACCAGGAGTCATGATGACATCATGGCCTGCATTTGCGGCCTTTATGCCACCATCTTCACCGCGCCAGCTCATGACGGTCGCTCCTTCGGTGAGCCCCCCTTGAAGGATTTCGTCCCAGCCGATCAGCTTTCTACCTTTGGATTGCAGGTATAGATCCATTTGTTTGATGGCATAACTCTGCAGTTCGTCAACAGATTTTAATCCTTCTTTTTGCATGAGCGCCTGATCTTTTGGGCAGGTTTCCCAATGCTTTTTCTCAGCTTCATCACCGCCGATATGAATGTACTGGGAAGGGAATATCGTGAGGACTTCATCCAAAACATTTTTTAGAAATTCAAACGTTTTTTCATTGCCGATACAGAATTCTCCCTGACTATAGGGCTTTCCGGAGCAAGAGAGTTCGGGGTATACGGCTAATACTTCTTCCGAATGTCCGGGCATTTCTATCTCAGGAATAACATTGATCCCTTTACGGGCTGCATAGTCGACCAATTCGCGTGCTTCTTCCTGCGTATAGAATCCACCGCTGGCATTTGGCTTACCTTTTTCTACATACTGACGACCATTGTTCCACCAATCTTTCCAGCCCGTATGTGTACGCCAGGCCGCCTTTTGTGTTAACTCGGGGTATTTCTTAATCTCCAATCGCCACCCCGCTCCGTCGGTTAAATGCCAATGAAAATTGTTGAATTTGTAGATGGCCATGATGTCGATATACTTTTTTACAAAAGATAGCGGCATAAAATGGCGCGATACATCCAGGTGTAAGCCACGGTAGGCAAATCGTGGCTCATCGACTATAGTTGCATAGGCTATTTTACTTGGATCAGCTTGTAGATAGCCCAATTGAACCAGTGTGTAAATCCCATTGATAACCTGGGGTACAGTCCAGGCCCTGAGTAGCAGGCCTTTTTCATCGATTTGGATGGAATAGGCGTTCTTGCTAAGGTTATCTGCATCAACTGCTTTAATAATGCGAAAGCCTTCTTTTGGACCTTTTTTATTTTTCTTGAGTACTTCGACAGCTAGGCTTTTGATAGCTGGGTGTTCACTAAGCAGTTGTGTCGCCTCCTGAAATTCATCTGAAACAATAACCTGAAGATGTGTAGGGATAGCGTATGTTCCCGTAGCCAATGTGATTTTCGAAGGTTTGGGTATAATGTCAAAGTTGGTTTGGGCATGTGCAGTAAAGATCGTTGCACCCCCAAGTAACAACATGGATAAAGATCGGCTCAGTCGCATAGTTTTGTTATTAGATTAATGATAATCAACACAAATATCCTAATTTTTGTTTCATAATTCTATTATTGGTGGCAATCGGTCATTTTTTATGATATAAAACCAACAAATTGACGGGTAGAAATTACATTTTTAATCCTTAACTTTGTTGTATGATTGAACTTCCAGTTATTCCGGCAACTCCTGCACAACGCAAGCCTGATTGGTTGCGTGTCAAATTGCCTGTTGGTAAAGAGTATAGACATGTCAGAAGTCTTGTAGACGAGCATAAATTACATACAATTTGTGAGAGTGGAAATTGCCCGAATATGGGCGAATGTTGGGGCGCTGGAACGGCAACCTTCATGATTTTGGGAAATATCTGTACGCGTTCTTGTTCGTTTTGTGCGGTAGCAACCGGTCGTCCTCTGGCGGTTGATTTGGATGAACCCAATCGTGTCGCCAATTCTGTCAAGTTAATGCAGGTAAAACACTGTGTGATCACTTCGGTGGATCGTGATGACCTAAAAGATGGTGGTTCGATAATATGGGCGGAGACAATCAACGCAATCCGTAGAGAAAGCCCAGAAACAACCTTAGAAACACTTTTGCCAGATTTTAAAGGACAATGGGATAATTTGGACCGCGTGATCGCAGTACGTCCCGAAGTTGTTTCGCACAACCTCGAAACTGTCCGTCGTTTGACAAGAGAAGTTCGCGTTCAGGCTAAATACGATCGTTCACTCGAGTGCCTACGTCGCATTTCTGAAGCGGGACTCCGTACAAAATCAGGAATTATGCTTGGCTTAGGTGAAACTGAGGAAGATGTTATCGAGGCAATGCAAGATTTATATAACGTCGGGGTGCATATTTTGACATTAGGTCAATATTTACAGCCTACGAAAGCTCACCATCCTGTAATCGAATGGATTACACCTGCACAGTTTGAGAAATATCAGAAAATTGGTTTAGAAATGGGATTCAAGTATGTGGAGTCAGGACCGTTGGTTCGTTCTTCTTATCATGCTGAGAAACATCTATTCGATATGCAATAGAAAACAGTTCTAAAGTTTTTTAACGAAGAATACTTTTTCGCAAGATATAAAAAGAAGCCTGAGTGATTTTTTGCTCAGGCTTCTTTTTTAATACCCCAACGCAATTGTTTCTTTCCGATGTGGTCTGATGCTTTAAAGGTTAAAAACTGTGCGGAGTAAAATTGTTCTTCCGCGAAGTTCAAATTCATTCTCGGAAATCATATTGGCCGTCATCAGATAAGTACGATAGTTTTTGATATTGGCCAAATTATTCATTTCCAATTCGAAGTCCATTTTCCACTTGTTGACCTTGTAGCGCGTAAAAAAGTCTATGAAGGTATAACTTGCATTCTTCATGTTTGTTTGAAAGGTGGCAAGATTGCGCAGGTTTAGCCGCATAAAGCCGTTTTTGAAGAGGCTGGTCGGAAAACCTATATTATGCATCATTGTGGTGGTTTTATTTTGGATCGTATTGTCCAGACCCTGTTGTTTACTCCTGCTCCAATTGAATAGTCCTGAATAGGAAATGTTATAAGATTTAAAGACTTTAGCTTCTATACTGGGTTGAAATAGATAGCTCATACTTCTAATAGGGACTAGGGCATTGTTTAACAATTGATTGTATTTGAAGTGAGAAATGCTTCCTTTTAGTTTGAGGGTACTTGCCAGGGGGAAAATGTATTTATCGAACCCGATCTGAGAAGACCAGCGCTCCTGCAGGTTATCCATATTGACCAAGATATTTTCGGTGATGTTATTTTTTATAACGGAAGATAATATCGTGTTGGAAAGCGATCTTGAATAGCTAACACCAGCATTTGCAAATAATACTTTTAGGGTACGGGCTAAATTATAATTGAGATTAAATGTATGTTTTTTGGATTCATTTAGCGCTGCATTATTTTGGCTGAGCATTCTATAGTTCCGTAATACCGCACCGCGGTATATATCTTCTATGTTGCCAATGTCCTGCGCAAATTGATAGTTAAATTGAAGATAGTCTTCTTGAGAAACCTGCCATCTCGCTTTTAAATTAGGATTGATCAGCACAGAATTTTTGGAAGTGGACAGCTGATGACTGACATCTTCATAATGCGTAAATAAATAGGTGACCGGGATGTCGAGCTGGGTTTCAAACCGACTTGTTTTCCAGGAATATTGAGGAGTAATAAATGCTTGGGACCTGCTCCAATGCAGATCATTACGGGTATTATCGCCCAAAGTTCGAATATGTTGATCATTATCCGCTATTGTAAGGAGCGAGTTGAAGTGTTGGCGATCTGTATCGAAGCCAATTTGATAGTATTGCTTGATTCTGCCTTTATTGAAACGATAACCTGTACTGACCTCCGTAAAAAAGGAAGGAACTTCAATTTGCTGGCGGCTACTTTTATAGGGAATGCTATCGTTGAGTATTTCTGGAAAAACACCGGGATAGATCTGTAAAGACTGTGGTTTATTACCATAATTTAAAGTCCAGTTGATTGCAATAATGTCGTTGTTTTTAAGTTGGGGTATATAGCTAAACAAGTTGCTGAATCCCTTGATGTGGTGTTTTTGGAACTGCTCGATCTGGCCTGAAGAGTTTGTCAACAATGCTGTTATATCTTTTTTTTCATACTCAAATGACAAGGCATTACTCGCATATTTCTTTTCCGTATTGGTGGATGCCGAAAGTCTGGCTGCGCCAAGCCATCGCGCTGTTTTCAGCTGATTTTGCTCATTAAAATAGACGTCGCCATCATCGAGCAGGTATTGTGTGCTTGAGGCATTATTTTGCCTATTGTTGTCGTATAAAACCTGAATATTTGATTTTAGCTGCCAGTGATTCTTAAGGTTATATAGATTATTGGTGTTTAGCGAACCTGTATTGTTGAAATAATAGTTGTTTTTAGGGATATTTGGACTGCCTGTTGTGCTCGTCGCCAGGAGATTGTTGATGGGCGAGCTACCAAACTTGGCCAGTAAAGAGGACTGATTGGCGCCGATGATATCTCCGGAAAGATCATTGCCGGTATTATTACCGCTGAGGACATTCAACATCTTAACTTTTTTGTTGAATAGGATTGAGTTCAATTCAGGATCATAGAGATTGGGCGTGCCGACGCCAATTTTGGCCTGCCCAGTGAGTTTTAGCTTTGCTTCCTCTTTGATAACGAGATTTATGGCGACGTCTTCTGTAAACCGTTTATTTTTAAGAACTTTATAATGTTCGTGATTGTCGAGTACCTGAATGTCTTTTACCATTTTATGCGGGATTGTCCGTGTACCTACACCATAGCGGTTTTCCAATAGATCGTCACCGTCAATGTAAAGTTTAGAAACGGTTTTGTCCTGGTATTTAATAAGACCCGATTCAGTAACTTCCATACCCGGAAGACGTTTGATTACGTCGCCTATATTTCGATCCTCTTCTTTGGCAAAAGATCCGACGTCGTAAGAGATCGTATCATTTGAACGGCTTACTTTAGGTTTGCTCTTTACAATGACATCTTGTAGTAGATTGGTTTTTGGTACGAGGGCGATCCGAAGATTCGATGTCTGCGTGCCAAGTTTGAGTTCAAATTTTTCGTAAGTAAGGTGATTGATCTGCAGGTAGAGGCTTGCATAGTCCTTTGGTAATGTAATTGTAAAACGCCCTTCTTTATCTGTCGGTTTGAAAGCGATGATTTTGTTGTCTGAAAGGATGTTAACACTGGCAAAGGGTACGGGATGCTGCGTCTTATCCACTTGGACCGTTCCACTAATCGTTTGCTGGGCAAAGGTTATTTGCCCAAGCAAAACGAATATAAATAAACATAAAAATACTTTCATTAAGGCGTCAGCTCTATCGGATTGTTGGTAACTTTTGAAGGTTTGTATTTATCGTCTCTTGAAATATTGAAACTCTTTATTTTTGACGGATCCAAAGCACCAGCAGGGGAGCCTCCTCCGGAGCCGGAACTGGATCTAACTGCAACCATATTTCCCGATGAACCTACACTGATGGTTCTGTTTTTTCCCGATTGGGCTTGCATATAAGCTTGTGGATTGGCCTTAAAGGCTTCCTGAACTTTTTTTACCTCTTCTGCAGTACTTACAATGGCGTTTTGCGGCAGGGCCACCGATGTTTTGCCATCCTCAATTTTGTCGAATCCGGCGTAAGCAAAAATCACTTCATTTTTTGTGTCACGAGCATCCAGAATTAGGCCAGGAAGGCCATGAAGTTTCCACGGACCATAGGAAAACGGCAGTTCGGTTGTAAACCAGGCGATATAGGTTCGGCCTTTGAATGTTGTTTTTGCGTTCTGGCAATTGTAGCCACCAATTTCTTTGCGGTCACCCAGTATTTCCCAATCTTGAATAGGGTAAACCTGTGGAATGGCAAAATTGTCACTGGCAACGCTGACCACTTCGGTCATTTTGTTTTGATTGGCGTCTAATAAATAGGAGGAGCTCGATGGTGTCGAACGAGTAGTAATGTTTAGTGTACCGTCGAAACTGGGGCCCTCCATTTGTTTTTTGACCTCATCTTGCATGCGCCTGGATGAATATGATGTGTAGTAGCTGGCCTGTTGATTCAGGTAAACGACTGTTTCATCGCGTATAAATTGATCCCGTTGGGTGCTATCATTTACATGCTTGAATTCGTAATGTACTTTAGCGATTGCTGGAGTACGCTCTTGTGCAAATAACAGCTGCGTCGCTAAGGATAATAGGAGTAGTAATGAATATTTCATAAATGTATGTTTATATCGTAAATATACGAAATATTCGTAATTAGGAAAATTTATTCTAATTTTTCCTTGTAATCCTCCTTAGGGCAGGTTACTGCAGGTGAATAAATGTTTGATTTGTTAGCTATCTTTTTTGTTAACTATTTCGCTTTGTCAGCGATATAAGTTTAGTGGACATGTTTAGGCATATGAGCTATTGTTATCTTTTAAACACGGTCTCACCTGCAATTACTGTCTGTGCTGTTTTTACATTTCGCAGTTGCTCATTCGGAATTTTCAAGATATCCTTTTCGAGGATAACAAAATCAGCATCTTTTCCTACTTCGATACTTCCTCTTTTTTTCTCCTGAAAACAGGAGTATGCCGCCCAGATTGTCATTCCTTTCAAAGCGTCTTCACGGCTTATCGCATCTTGCATCTGAAATCCGTGGCTAGGATATCCTTTTTTGTCAACGCGGGCTACTGCCGCGTGGAAACCATATAAGGGATTGAAATGTTCGACCGGAAAATCACTCCCCAAAGCGAGTTTTCCATATTCTTTCAACAGATGCTTATAAGCGTAAGCGCCTTTCATACGTTCTTCACCGAGTCGATCTTTGGCCCAGTACATATCGGAGGTTGCATGTGTGGGTTGTACAGATGGTATGATTTGATACTTTCGAAACTTATCAAAATCTGCAGGCGATATAATTTGGGCGTGCTCGATTCGCCATCTACGATCGCCATTATTATGGAGGTATTTGCCATAAATATCCAATATAATACGATTGGCCGAATCGCCTATCGCATGGGTATTTGCCTGAAACTTACTTTCGGCAATCTGTTTGATCATTGCTTCGTATTCTTGAGGGCTATGGAGGAGAAAGCCGTGGGTGGGGGCATCATGGTAATGCGCGAGGAGGCATGCACCACGGGATCCCAATGCGCCATCGGCGAGCAGTTTAAATCCTTTGATCTCGAAACGGTCTGTTTCATAGAAACCCTGATCGATAAATGACTTTATATTTTGGGGATTGCCTAGGATCATGGCATAATCTCTAATTTTCAACTGTCCTTCCCGATAGTATTTCTTTAGCAGATCGAGTCTTTCTTTTGATAAACCTGCATCTACAATGGAGGTAAGGCCAACGGAAAGGAGAGAGTCTTGCGTCCGCTTGAGCATTCTTAAATATTCTTTTTCACTCGGAACCGGAATTGTCTTATTGACAAGATCCATTGCATTGTCGATCAAGAGACCATTGGGAGTATTATTAGTCCCGCCGACCACACCGCCGCGAATGATGGGGATACTTGTTAATTTTGCCCATTCGAGTGCTTTGGAGTTCGCAACCGCCGCATGATAATCTACACGCATAAGGTAGACGGGGATATCCGGGAAAGCTTTGTCGAGTAGATCCTTGGTTGGGAAAGTTTTATCTTTCCAGCGATTTTGGTCCCAGCCACCACCGATCAGCCAAGTTTTGTGCGGATTTTTTTGTTGGTAGTTTTTGACACGTTGAATAACCTCCTCGAAAGAATCGGCGCCGTTTAGGTCGACTTGATCCATTAGTTCGGCTTCGTCAAATAAATGCGCATGGGCATCGTAGAATCCCGGATAAATGGCCTTCCCCTGTGCGTCAATTTTTTCTATTGCTTTGTACTTTCGCTGTATTTCTTCATCGGAACCAATGGCAATAAACTTACCATCTTTGACAGCAAAAGCATGTGCTGTACTAAAAGCCGAATCTACAGTATATACTTGCGCATGATAAACAATAAGGTCCACTTTCGTTTGCGGTGAACATGATATGATCGTCAAGCAGAATAAAAAAATGATTATTGGGAAGGTTTTCATAACCTAAAAATAGGAAAAAGCTTTTAATAAACTGAAACTAGACTTGGGGCTAGGTCTGCTGGATATGCGGACTTGAGGTTTTGGCTGATCGAATTGCTTTAGCTGATCGAATTGCTTTACGTGAGGCGCCTATGCTGAGTTGCCGCTTAATGTTCGGACAGGAGACCATCTGTAAAGTTTTGAAAGGGGACGTGCAGGAAAAGTAAGGAAAATACGAATTATCCAATAGACAAAAAAGGCTATCCAAATAACTTGGACAGCCTTTTTAATTCAAAAATCAAAATACGTGATTAACAGTACTCGTCAAATGCTGCAACTAAATTGTCAGCAATCATTTGTGCCGGGCGACCTTCAATCATATGTCTTTCAATCATGTGTACCAATTTCCCGTCTTTAAATAAAGCCATTGCTGGTGAAGATGGAGGGTAAGGCAACATGTAGTTACGTGCAGTGTTTACTGCATCAGTTTCCATACCTGCGAAAACAGTCACCAATTTGGCTGGGCGTTTTTCGTTTTTTACAGCAGCTTTTGCGGCTGGACGTGCATTTGCAGCAGCGCAACCACAAACAGAGTTTACAACCACAAAAACAGTTCCTTCTGATGCGATAGCCTGATCAACTGCTTCAGGTGTTTTTAATTCTTCGAATCCCGCATCAACTAACTCTTGACGCATTGGAGTTACTAAATATTCTGGATACATTATTTCTTAAGTAAAATGTTAATATTCTATTTTAATTGTGTTTATAAAGCTTTCTGTCGCCGGGCAAGTATACTTACTCCGCATAAACAACAGCTATACTTTATTCTTACAAATATAGCTGTAAAAGGCTGCTTCGTCAAGACACTTGTCTCAAATCAATGTCAGAAAATCTTTTACAGCATGAAGTCCATTTTCAAGACGTTGGTCGCCGAGACCCGAAACAAGACGATAATTCGCATTAATGGCGTTCAATTCGTTTTTCCAGATCTCCATGAAATGTTCGCGCTGTTCGGGAAAATCCCGTAGTGGATCGTCCTGCCAGGGTAGATCGATATCCATCAGCAGATAGAGATCGTAAACATGTTTTTGAATTTTATCGGTGACTTCCTGTGGTGTATGACCGAAAAGATGATCTGACCAAATTTTGACCGTAAGGAAGGTCGTGTCACAGATGAGGAGCTGTCCTTGTGCTAAAGGGACCAGCGCTTCCTCCAAAGCGACCTGTCCATAAAACATATTGACTTCGTCCTGTAAGGTATATTTATTGTTGAGGCTTTGACAATAATAACGTGAATATTCGGGCACGCATACCGTCTGAAATTCCTTGGCAAGAAATTGTGCCATCGTTGATTTTCCGGTGGACTCGGGGCCAACAACGGCAATTTTTATGAAATCTTTTCCCACATCGATCGTTTTGATAGGCAATATTACGCAAAATTTTTATAGGTTTTCTGCCAATCGCGATAGCCATTCCAAGCGATGAGTGTGAAAACAAGGTAGAGTACTGCGGTCAGCATAAGGTCTTTGTGTATATAGAGCGGGATATAACAAATATCCACAAATACCCATAAGAGCCAGTTTTGGAGCACTTTGCGTGTCATCAGAAATTGAGCAACAAAACTTACGGACGTGCAGAAAGCGTCAATATAAGGAACATCGGAATTTGTCTTGCTATCGAGGAGATAACCGATTGACAGTGTCAGGACGAGGATTGCCAGGAGGCAAAGGAGCAACTGCCCCTTGCTGGCTTTGACGATGGGTTTCTTTTTCTCTTCTTTTCGTTTTATCCAATAATACCAGCCATAAACAGCAGTAGACAGAAAGTAGAATTGCAGTACAGTATCTCCATATAGTTTGGCATCATAAAATAGAATAGCATAGGACGCCACGCTGATGATACTAATCGGCCAGTTCCATATATTTTGCTTAGCGGCCAAATAGACACAAAGAAAGCCTGTCAGGGTACCTAACCATTCGAGCCAAGAGGTCTGGGCAAATTGACGTGCAATCTGCTGAAAAAAATCATGCATGTGGTGTATTAAAAATTACACCCTAAATATACAAAGTCTGCCTTATAGTCAATTATTGAACTTGTTTATTAGCGCAATTGGTACTGGCAAAAGACTCGGGCTTAGCCTTAAAAACAAATCCCATACCCATAATATAGCCCATGGCTTCTTTCAGGGCAACATTTGACTGGAAATTTGGATTGGTGTTGATGTCGGCGTGGACTTCGAGGTCTACTTTGTGTTTTTCGAGGAGGGGGCAGAGTTGATAGGCTATATCGATGGATTTTTGGACTTCGAGTAGCATCCTTTCTTTAATGCTCATTCGGTGGTGCCTTTTGTCCCGTTGGATAAACATAAATCCACCTTTATGTTCCCGGAGAAAGACGATGACTGTTGCGAAGTCGATGATGCCTCTCTTGACTTGGGAATCGGTGCCGATATAAACCTTGAGCTTATTCCCTAGGGCATCTTCTCGTTTAATGACTTCTTCAACAGCATCGAAAATCGTGGAGCGAATGGATTCGCCATTGTATTTTTGCCATCTCATAGCGATATAAATTAGATATAAAAAAATTAAACTTCATCATTGACATAAATTTACTGAATTTCAATGAGCTAAGTGTTAATTTAGTTTTAAATAATTTATCCACATTAATGGTGTTTTACACCATAGGCCAGGTCTCCGGCATCACCGAGCCCAGGTACAATATAGGCTTTTGAGGTCAGTTCGTGGTCGACGTCGCCAACCCAAATATGCGCCGTGGGTACAAAAGCCTGAACGTGGTTTAGTCCTTCTTCGGATGCAATGGCCGCAACAATGTGTAATTCCTTGATGTCATATTCAGCCAGTAGATCCTTACAGCATAAAACAAGGCTCTTTCCTGTGGCCAGCATGGGGTCTACAATGATTACTGTACGGTTGTCTAAGTTTGGTGTATTGACATATTCCTTATGAATTTCAAACTCACCGCTCTTTTTTGTATGCCGATAGGCCGCAATGAAGGTGTTGTCGGCCTGATCAAATACATTTAAAAGTCCCTGATGAAAGGGAAGACCCGCTCTCAGAATTGTAGCGAGTACGGGTTGTTCCATCAAGAGATGGGTTTTGGCCACGCCTAACGGAGTTTCAACTTCAACAGGTTTGTAGGCCATCGTCTTGCTGATTTCATAAGCGAAAATTTCACCTAATCGTTCCAGATTCCGACGAAAGCGCATACGGTCCTGTTGAATAGTGATATCTCTCAGCTCGGCAATAAAATGATTTGCAATGCTATTTTGGGTAGATAGAATAGTGACCATGGCGTGTGTGCTAGTTCAATTAAACTAAAGATAATAAATAATCAATTGAAAGTAATAACATCTATGGTATTATTATAGTTTGCGCTAAAATGGTAAAATTTTTAGTAAATTTGTGTAAGACCATAAGAGGATTTGGCCTGGGCTACAGGTTGAAAAATCCTCTTGTTAGCAGATTGAAACCATCGGATCATAAAGGCTTTTTTTGAGCCTACGGCTCAAGTAATTCGTGGTGCAATGTTTGCTGAAAGAGGCCTGAATAGTTTTCTTTAAGAAATAGGAAGTATATGAAATTTGAATTGACATCGGAGTACAAACCCACAGGCGATCAGCCCGAAGCAATTAAGCAGTTGGTAGCAGGTGTAGAGCAGGCAGAGCAATACCAGACACTTTTGGGGGTAACGGGATCGGGTAAGACTTTTACTGTTGCCAATGTGATTCAGGAAACGCAAAAGCCAACCTTGATTTTAAGTCACAATAAAACATTGGCGGCCCAGTTGTACGGTGAATTCAAGCAGTTCTTTCCCAATAATTCGGTCAACTATTTTGTGTCTTATTACGATTATTATCAACCCGAAGCTTTTATTGCTTCGACAAATACCTACATTGAGAAGGATTTAGCGATTAACGAAGAAATCGAAAAGTTACGTTTGGCGACTACCTCGTCATTGATGTCGGGTCGGCGTGATATTGTTGTCGTTTCTTCGGTATCCTGTATCTACGGTATGGGAAATCCGGAGGATTTCTCCCGATCTATTTTTCGTTTTGGTGTCGGTATGACTGTCACAAGAAATGCTTTCCTGCATAAATTGGTCGAGATCTTATATTCACGGACGACCACAGAGTTTAAACGGGGTACCTTTCGTGTTAAAGGTGATACGGTGGACGTGTTTCCGGCATACTTGGATAATGCCATTCGGATTTCATTCTTTGGAGATGAAATTGATGAACTGAGTGAGATCGATCCTATTTCAGGTAAAACGCTGAACAAGATGGAAGATCTTGCTCTTTTTCCGGCAAACCTTTTCGTTACACCGAAAGAAAAATTCAAAGAATCAATCTGGGCTATTCAAGATGAATTGATGCAACGTAAAACGCAACTGGAAGAGGAAGGCTTAATGCTGGAAGCGAAGCGTTTGGAGGAGCGGGTCAATTATGATTTGGAAATGATGCGTGAACTGGGCTATTGCTCGGGAATTGAAAATTATTCCCGCTTTTTCGATGGTAGACAACCGGGGATGCGTCCGTTCTGTTTGCTGGATTATTTTCCGGAGGATTACCTGTTGGTCATTGATGAAAGCCACGTCACCTTACCACAATTGCGTGCGATGTATGGTGGTGACCGGTCGCGAAAAGTTTCCTTGGTTGAACATGGGTTTAGGTTGCCAGCAGCTTTGGATAACAGACCTTTGAACTTTCCGGAGTTTGAATCCCTGACGAATCAGACGATTTATGTGTCCGCGACTCCGGGCGATTACGAACTGCAGCAGACTGAAGGTGTTGTTGTTGAGCAGGTCATTCGTCCAACAGGACTTTTGGATCCGATTATTGAAGTACGACCAGCGATTAATCAGGTCGATGATTTCTTGGAAGAGGTCGATAAGACCATCAAAGAAGGAGGGCGTGTTTTGGCTACTACATTGACCAAACGCATGGCCGAAGAGCTTTCCAAATATATGACCAAGCTGAATTTAAAAGTCCGTTATATACACTCCGAAATTAAAACCCTGGAGCGGGTGGAAATCTTACGCGGTCTTCGATTGGGCGAATTTGATATCCTGGTCGGGGTGAACTTACTGCGTGAGGGGCTCGATTTGCCTGAGGTTACGCTTGTCGCGATTCTCGATGCGGATAAAGAGGGCTTTCTGCGTTCCGAACGATCGCTTATTCAGACGATTGGCCGGGCTGCCCGGAATGATAAAGGTCGGGTTATTATGTATGCCGATAAAATGACGGATAGTATGCGTGTCACAATAGATGAAACCAATCGTCGCCGAGACAAGCAGATGAAGTATAACTTGGAACATGGCATTACACCGCGTACAGTCGGCAAAACAAGGGAGGAGATTCTGGAGCAGACTTCTGTTGCTGATTTTTCGGGTATTGAACCTAAAATTTATGTTGAACCTGATCCGTCGAAGGCTATTGCAGCTGATCCAGTGATGCAATACCTGAGTGAGAAAGATTTGAAGAAGGCGATCGATAACGTAAGGAAGAAAATGGACAAAGCTGCAAAAGAAATGGACTTCTTGGAAGCTGCGAAATATCGTGATGAAATGTTCTCTTTGGAGAAGCTCTATGAAGAGCGGTTCCCATCGTAAAGGAAGGCAGTTTGTTAATATGTATTAATTATTGTTAATCAATATTAAGATTTGTTAAACAACGCTAAATAGCGTTTAAATTAAGATTCCGCCTTGCATATTTGTGGCAATTGTAAATAAATTGACCACATATGAAACATTTAATCTGCAGTATAATACTGTTTTCTGTGTTTTCCACAGCATTCTGTCAAAGTAAAATTTCTTACGGTATAAATGCTGGGTACACGAATGCCGGATCATTGGTATCCAATAAACGATCCCACAGTTATAGCTTCCGAAGCATTTCGGGTGTTACAGCAGGGCTTTTTCTTGAAATACCGCTCGTTGGCGGACTCTCTATTCAGCCTGAAGTAAACTTTACTCAAAATGGTATGGAGGCAAAGCATGCCCTTGAAAATAACTGGACAACATACCGAAGGAATGCGATCGAGATTCCATTGAATATAGCTTATAATATTACGGTTGGAGAAGGTCGGATTTATCTTGCTGCTAGTCCCTATTATGGTATACAGATGTCTGTGAATAATAATGATGGAAAATTTTACGATGCAACGACCAATCCTTCAGACTATGGTTTGGGTTTTAACTTAGGTTACAAATGGAATGGGGGCTATGGTTTCTTCATTGGCTCCAATTATGGGATGAAGGATATGAGCGTCAATGAAAATGTAAAACTCTATAACCGTACGTTCAATGTTGGCTTACGATTTGACCTCCATCAGATACTGAAAAAATAGCAACTAATATAACTTTAACGGGAAGCAGCACTCCATCAATTATATCGTCTCAGAAAGAACCTGTTTTTTTTGAAGCGTTATCATCGGATGTGCTGCTTTTTTGTAAGCTCAAGTTTTATGTTTTCATCTTCAGGTCATTTGTACTGATCGATGAAATCTGTATTGACCTCTAAGATCCACGCTAATTATTTTCCTTTCTTTCACATCAGATGTCTCCTGATCCACTGGAATCGACCTTATTTCATGAGTTTCTCAATTGAATTATATTGTTCAATTGTTAACATATTTTGCGTAAATCAAATTCTTCTCAGTAAATTAGTGCTCAAATCTAAACTAAAACATACTAAAAAATGAAAAAGCCAATTCTCGTTGTCAAATTTGGATCGGCTTCTATTACCACGAAAGAGGGAGAAGTTGATGAACGTATTGTTTTGGAGATCGCTAGGCAGATTGCTTCCTTACAAAAGAAATACAATATTGTCTTGGTCTCTTCAGGTGCTGTTGCCGCCGGTAAACGTTTTCTGCCCAGTTATACGGGAACGTTATCCGAACGAAAGGCCGCGGCTGCAATTGGCAACCCCATATTGATTAATACGTATTCAACTTATTTCCGACCGTTTAAAATTTCATTGGCGCAAAGTTTATGTGAGCGACATCATTTTTCCAATCGGGATCAATTTCTACAATTGAAAAATACGTATGAGGAATTGTGGCGGAACAATGTGATTCCAATCGCAAATGAAAATGATGTGGTAAGTAATAAAGAACTGAAGTTTTCAGATAATGATGAGTTGGCAACCTTGATTGCTGTTGGTTTTGGTGCCGAAAAATTGCTATTTAGTACTTCCGTCCCCGGTGTGTTGGATGCAAATAACAAGATTATACCGCAAATTGAAACCATCGATCGGGATATCTTAGGTTTGGCAAGGAAGGATAAATCTTCAGTAGGATTGGGGGGAATGACTTCGAAATTGAACTTTGCCCGATTGGCCAATCAGATGGGGATCGCTGTTGTCATTTTTAGTATGCAAACCGAAGAGGCGATCCAAAAAGCGGTTAAGCACGAGACCGGCACATTGTGTCTGGCTCAAAGTAAGAAGATCTCTTCCCGCAAGAAATGGCTTGCGAGTGGAAGTTTGATAAAAGGGGAATTGATGGTTGACCGTGGAGCGGAGGAAGCATTATTGAAGCACAAAAGTTTACTAGCCGTGGGGGTAACCCGTATCGTTGAACATTTTGAAAAAGGAGAAGTGTTAAATATCGTCAATCTAGAAGGCCTAACCGTTGCCGTTGCCCGGGCGAAGATGGATTCATCCGCTTTGTCCCAGGCCAGTAAAAAAAATGTAGAAATTGCACATGCAAATGATATCGTATTGTTATGAGTGAATCCATCGTAAAACAACTTCAGGCGGCGGCCAAAGCAAAACAAATTTTGCAACAACTGGCTCCTGATACCAAAATAACTATTTTAAATGCCATCGCAGATGGTCTTGTCGCGCATACCGCAGCTATATTACAAGCGAATAAGATTGATTTGGATCGTATGTCTGATGACGACCCCAAAAAGGATCGTCTTTTGCTCAATAGCGATCGTCTAAAAGGCTTGGCTGACAGTGTTAAGCAAATAGCCCAGCTAGCGGACCCAACAGATCAGCTATTACTAAAAAAGATATTGCCGAATGGATTGGAGATCGAGAAAATTACGGTGCCGCTTGGTGTCGTTGGCGTAATCTATGAATCGCGACCTAATGTGACGATAGATGTTGCGGCACTATGTATTCAATCGGGTAACGTTTGTCTATTGCGTGGTGGTTCTGATGCATTACACACCAATGAAGCATTGTTAAAAGTGATCCATGACGTCCTGCAGCTGCATGGTATCTCAAAGGATATTGTGCAACTATTACCTGTCGACAGAAAGCATGTGTCGGAATTGTTGGAAGCGACCCAATATGTGGATATTATCATACCACGTGGCTCACAGTCATTGATTGATTATGTCAGGGAGCATGCGAAGGTACCTGTCATTGAAACCGGGGCGGGAGTATGCCATACGTATGTGGACCGTACAGCAGATCTGGATATGGCAGCTAAAATTGTTGCTAATGCTAAAATTTCCAGGCCATCGGTGTGTAATTCTTTAGATACTGTTCTGGTCGATCGCACTATTGCTCCCGAGTTTCTAACAAAACTGAAGACCTACTTTGAAGATGCTCAGGTGGAAGTTTTTGCGGATCCTACAGCTTATGAGGTGTTAAAGGCCGAAAATTTTTCAAATTTAAGACGTGCAGAAGAAGATGATTTTGGAAGAGAATTTTTAGATTTGAAGTGTTCAATAAAGACAGTTGGGAGTTTAGATGAAGCTTTGGATCATATCGCAAAATATTCTTCCAAACATTCGGAATGTATTGTTTCTTCCAGTGAACTCCATATCGAACAATTTTTGAACACAGTGGATGCTGCTGCGGTATATGCCAATGCATCAACACGTTTTACAGATGGTGGTGAGTTTGGTTTGGGGGCAGAAATCGGTATCTCGACCCAAAAGTTACATGCCCGCGGACCATTTGCATTAGAAAAATTGGTAACAGAGAAATGGATTGTCCGTGGAAATGGACAGATCAGATAAGCATAGATCATGGGATTAAGTTTTAAAAAAGATGTATTGATGAATTGGATCGAAGAAATTGGTAAATTTCTTCGCATATGGACAGAAGGCCATGATGCCTTTATCGAGCGGACTGATCCAGCAGTGTTTGAAGATGCTTATGAGAAATTCTTCGAAAAGAGTAGGGCCTATTTTTTAAATCTTTCCGAAAGCGAGCTTTCGGAATATCTCAAAACAGATCTTCAAATACAGCAACTACATCCATTGGCTTTAACCTTGTTGTTTGATGGTTTGAATGCTACAGATGGTAATCAGGAGAATTTACTTCGCAAAGCAAAGTTTATTTTGAATCTGGCGATGGCCGAAACGGCGAGCTTTGCCTTTCAGGATTATCAATATCTTGCCATGATCGATAACAAGTTGAAGAGCCTTTAAAGATAACTTCTGATACTTCCCCATGTTGAATTAGATACCGTAAGGGATTAAATTGGCATAGGAGCAGAATTTCGGAAGTTATCTACTAATGGGCAGAAAACTGCCCATCAATTAACTGCCCCAAGAAATTGTAAACTTTTTGGGGCAGCGCATTGATCGACTCGTTATAACAGAAGTAATAACAAATTTGTGTAATCTTTTTTAGACCTTCCATTGTGAACGGAAATAGGCGGTTTTGTTCCGGTTGCTTAGCGCAGAATCTCGCGGGCGATCACCAGACGTTGGATTTCAGAGGTCCCCTCGTAGATTTGTGTGATTTTTGCGTCGCGCATTAACCTTTCGACATGATATTCTTTTACGTAACCATAGCCACCGTGGATCTGTACAGCTTCCACAGTATGTTTCATGGCAACTTCCGATGCATGTAATTTAGCTACCGCAGCTTCTTTACCGTAAGGAAGACCTTGGTCCTTTGTCCAGGCAGCTTTATAGGTCAAAAGTCGAGCAGCCTCGATATCGACTTCCATATCGGCCAATTTAAACTGTATGGCCTGATGGTCCGAAATTGGTTTTCCAAAGGTCTTTCGCTCTTTTGAGTAAGCCAAAGCGAGATCATAAGCACCGGCAGCAATTCCTAAAGCTTGTGCTGCGATACCGATGCGTCCCCCATCGAGTGTTTTCATGGCAAATTTAAATCCGAAGCCGTCTTCTCCGATGCGATTTTCCTTAGGAACCCGGACATCGGAAAATAAGAGAGAATGCGTATCAGAACTACGGATGCCCAACTTGTTTTCCTTCGGACCAATGGTAAATCCTGTCAGCCCTTTTTCAACAATCAATACATTGATTCCTTTGTGGCCTTTTTCAGGATGTGTCTGTGCGATTACAAGATAGATATCAGCATGGCCACCGTTGGTGATCCAATTTTTTGTGCCATTTAGTAGATAGTGATCTCCTTTATCTTCGGCGGTTGTGTGCTGCGAGGAGGCGTCCGAACCGGCTTCGGGTTCTGATAACGCAAAAGCGCCAAGTTTCTCGCCCTTCGCTAAAGGAATCAGGTACTTTTGTTTCTGTTCCTCTGTACCAAAAGCATTGAGTCCATATAATACCAGGGAATTGTGGGCGGATACAATAACGGCCGCAGAGGCATCAATTTTGGCAATTTCTTCGAGAACAAGAACATAGGCCAACGTATCCATGCCAGCCCCACCATACGCTTCGGGGGTCATGATACCCATAAATCCTAGTTCAGCCATCTGCTTGACAAAATCTATTGGAAATTTTGCGGCTTCATCGCGCTCGATTGCCCCAGCCTTTAGCTCCTGGGCGAATTCCCGTGCTGCGTCACGGATCATTTTATGTTCTTCGCTTAATTCAAAATTCATGGTATTTCAGTTTTTTTGGTTCGTCAGTTACCAAGCCGATAACTTATATATCTAATAAGGTTTGCTGTCAAAAAGTTTTCTCCCAACTCACAATCATTTATGAGACTGGTGTACCACCATACTCAAATATACAAAATATATATTATGCGAGCATAGTAAATAAGCAAAATACTTTTATACTAATTCAGTTAATCATATAGGCTTTTGGTGAACAATGGGCTGGATAGGGCACCTGGTCTTGGTTAATCTGGAGACAAATTTGCAGCGAAAAGTCAACATATTAAAATCCTTACTTTCAATTGGATTAGCTTTAGTTTTTTCATCTTAATTTAAAAAATTGAAGAATTACTTGTTTGCTAAATTTAATCTACTATATTTGTAGACTATATAATTTAAACACATTTAAAAAATAAGATTATGAGTTTAAGATTAGGAGATGAAGCGCCAAATTTTAAAGCGCAAACAACCATTGGTGAAATAGATTTTCACGATTATATCAAAGATAGCTGGGTCGTTTTCTTTTCGCACCCATCAGATTATACGCCAGTATGCACGACAGAGTTGGGCCGTACTGCAAAATTGAAATCTGAATTTGACAAGAGAGGTGTGAAGGCCATTGCACTAAGCGTCGATAATGTAAACGATCACTTGAATTGGATTAAGGATATCAATGAAACGCAAAATACCGAAGTGAATTTCCCGGTTATCGCTGATGAAGATCATCATATATCGGAATTGTACGATATGATCCATCCAAATGCGTCTGCAACAGCGACCGTGCGTTCGGTATTTATTATTGGTCCCGACAAAAAGATCAAACTGACGTTGACCTATCCAGCATCAACAGGTCGTAATTTTGATGAAATTTTACGGGTCATTGATTCTTTACAGTTAACAGCCGATTACCAAGTGGCTACACCTGCTGACTGGAAGCATGGTGAAGATGTTATTGTTGTTCCAGCGATAAAGACAGAAGATATTCCTGCTAAATTTCCAAAAGGGTTTAAAGAGATCAAACCGTATTTGAGAACGACACCACAACCTAATCTGTAAGAACTAGGCTTGAATTAAGGGACAAAAAAAGGCAACGTTTTCAAACGTTGCCTTTTTTATAGATTTAAAATGCATCCTAATAGACTTTAACCATGTAGATATAGTCTTGCATTTTCTTGATTTGTTCTGTTCTTGGTAAGCCTGCCAAGCTATTCTTTTTATTGATCTTAAGACCAGTAACCAGTGAATCACTTGGGATGTCCGCTAAAGCATTCAAGATTGATTTCGTTTTGATTGCAAAGGCAGCACCATCTATGCCACGTTGTTTTCCGGAAATAATACCAATCACATTACCTCTGCTATCCAATACGGGACCGCCACTGTTACCTGGATTGACAGGCACGGAGATCTGATAAGCAATGGTATCACCAGCATAACCTGTTGATGAACTTAGGTATCCCTGACCATATACTGCTTCGTCACGAGGAAACCCGATTGTATAAATATCTTCGCCAAGATCTGAATTCGAAGTTTTGAACGTGTAAGGTAAGCTTTTAGCTTTCTTAAAGGTCTTATCTGCGATGTATAAAATTGCTAAATCTTTGCTTGGATCGGTATGTACGATTTGTGCTTTATAAGATTCGCCTTTACTATTTTGTAAATAGATTGAATCTGCTCCACTAATGACATGGTAGTTGGTGACCACATAGCCATCTGTTGTCAGCATAAATCCTGTTGCGCCAAACTGGCTTTCAGTACCTTTTACTGATTTTTTGTCATTGATATCCCTGATTGCAGCGTTGTGTGCGTTGACGTTCTTTTTGACATTGTTCATGTCTCTACGTAATGCACTGTAATCGGAAGATGCTTTTTCGAGGTTGCTGTAATAACCGCTCAACCATAATGTGCCAAATACCGCAAATACCGCTACCACTGCCGCCACCAAAGAACTTGCTTTGATACGTTCCCAAAGTGAAATAACTGTTGATTGCTTCATTGGAACAACCTTGGTTGTTTTGCTTTGGGTTTTATGGTATTCTTTTGCTGATTGTGCCAATGCATTTTTGAAATCCAGCCGATGGCTAGTTTCCTGCATATTGACGACAAATTCGCGGTGTTGTTGTAATTGGGCAGCATAGGAGGGCTGTTCAGCACAAAAAGATTCAAATGCAGCTTTTTCCTCGGTCGATAATTCGCCGCGAAGATATTGATCTGCTAATTCGAAAAATTCTTTTTGATTCATTGTTCCCATGGTGTTACTCAAATTTTAATCTGTTGAAAAAAATATTTTTTTCAGCCTTTGTAGGCATTTATACTTCTGAGTCTTGGCATTATCTGTATTGGTATAACCAAATTTTTCACAGATGTCCTGCATCGAATGGTTTAAGATATAGAAATCATGTAAGATGGTCTTACATGGTTCTCCCATTTTCTCGAGGGCAAGTTCCATTTGGTCGAACTTTTTTTCAAGTTCTTGATGCTGTTGAAGATCTTCTTCCTCAAAGAGGGAATCTTCATAACCCCTAATGTCACTGTTGCCGAAACCAGCACGATTGAGTTGCTTAAGCCAAAGCCTTCTGCAAATCGAGTAAAGATATGTTTTTAGTTTGCTGCTGAGCTCAAAGTTTCCCTTGGAAACTTTATCGTAGAGCACAATGACAGCTTCTTGAAAGATATCTTTCGCTTCATCCTCACTTCCATTGTTTTGCAAGATCATATGGCTTATAGACGGATAGTACCGCTTATAGATAGCATCTATCGCCAAGCTGTTGCCGTTTCTGATGCCATCAATGATCTGCTCATCATTTTCTAACAGGACTGATTTACTGAATTTACTCACCTATTAATACCTTAATGCTTAAATTGTAACCCTTTGAAAAATAAAATTCTTCGAAATATTTTCAAACGTAAACTTTTATTTGTGTAAAGCGAAATCTATCCCCAAAAATAAGGCTTATTCCTTGAAACCGAAAGCATTTGTTTTTTATTGAAATCAACTGCTTTTGGGAGGACATCGTGATTTTTCGCCGCGTCTATTTTTTTATGTTTTTACTTCGTGTTATGTACAATTCTCGAAGGAAGATCTTATGGGACGATTTTAACGTGCTATATGATCTTTTTTTGTATCGAAAAAGTTTCGCAATCGAGTGCTTTAATAATCTGCTTGTTATTACTGCAAAATGAAGTTACATTTGGTTTCCTGGACTAAATTGCTTAATTACATTATGTTAAGAAACTCTGTTATTTTTTCAACGATTCTAGCCTCATTGCTGTCGCTGGACACTACTGTTGCGATAGGGCAAACGATTACGCCATCTATCGACGGTTTCCAGTATGGAGCTGCAGCGGCTCCAAAAGGGAATGAATGGGAATCGCCTCAATTATTATCACTTAATAAGGAGTTGCCACATGCTTCGTTCTTCTCCTTTCAAAACGTAGAAAGTGCGCGAAAAGTACTTCCCGAGCATAGTAACTATTGGCTTTCGCTCAATGGATCCTGGAAGTTTAACTGGGTAAAGACTCCGGAAGAGCGGCCAAAGGACTTTTATGATCCTAGTTATAATGTTGGTGCCTGGGAATCTGTTCCGGTCCCGATGAGCTGGAATATTTATGGTATACAGAAGGATGGAAGCCTAAAATATGGTGTACCTATTTACACGAACCAACGTGTGATCTTTCATCATCAAGTGAAGGTCGATGATTGGCGCGGTGGAGTCATGCGAACACCAGCCCAAGATTGGACAACTAATGTCTACCGTAATGAAGTGGGATCGTACCGACGCAATTTTACCGTACCTACTGATTGGGACGGTCGTGAAGTATTTATCAATTTTGATGGTGTAGACTCCTTTTTCTACCTGTGGATAAATGGCAAATATGTCGGATTTTCAAAAAATTCAAGAAACGTCGCATCTTTCAATATCTCACCTTACTTAAAAAAGGGGGCTGAAAATGTGTTGGCAGTTGAAGTTTACCGCAGTTCGGACGCTTCCTTTTTGGAAGATCAGGATATGTTTAGATTGCCCGGAATATTTCGGGATGTTTCGCTGACTTCAACGCCAAAAGTTCAGATTCGCGATCTAGCGGCTATTCCAGACTTGGACAGCAAGTACGAAAATGGTTCGTTGAAAATTACGAGTACTGTACGCAATCTAGGGAATAAGAAAGCTGAAGGGTATAAAGTTGTTTATTCACTTTATAAAAATAAGCTATACAGTGACGAGAATACCCTTGTCGACCAGACAGAAGCCTCTTCTGCTGTGCCAACCCTGGATGGTCAAGTTTCTAATAGCATCACAGCAACGTTGAATGTCAAAAATCCAGATAAATGGTCTGCCGAATTACCTTATCGGTATACTTTGGTGGCTGAACTGAAGGATAAAAAGAACAAAACGATAGAGACTATTTCTACCTACGTTGGATTTAGAAAGGTTGAGATTAAAGACACCAAGGCTTCGGATGATGAATTTGGCTTGGCCGGACGTTATTACTATGTCAATGGCAAGACGGTGAAACTCAAAGGTGTCAACCGTCATGAGACCAATCCTGAACATGGTAAGGTAGTGACCAGAGAACAGATGGAAGCTGAGGTGAAATTGATGAAACGGGCGAACATCAACCATGTCCGGAATTCGCACTATCCAGAACCTGCTTATTGGTATTATTTATGCGATAAATATGGAATTTATCTCGAGGATGAAGCCAATATTGAGAGCCATGAATATTATTATGGCAAAGAGTCTCTTTCTCATGTTCCTGAATGGAAAAATGCCCATGTAGCCCGTAATATCGAGATGGTGCATTCGACCATCAACCATCCGGCAGTGGTTATTTGGTCTCTAGGAAACGAAGCCGGTCCGGGTGATAATTTCGTGGCCGCCTATCAGGCTATTAAAAAAATTGATACGTCACGACCTGTTCAATACGAGCGTAATAATACAATCGTTGATATGGGTTCCAACCAATATCCTTCGATAGACTGGGTAAGAGGAGCTGTAAAAGGTACCTACAAATTGAAATATCCATTTCATATTTCGGAATATTCACATTCCATGGGAAATGCTGTTGGTAACCTAATAGATTATTGGGAAGCCATCGAATCGACCAACTTTTTTATGGGCGGTGCCATCTGGGATTGGATTGATCAGGCCATGTATTATTATGATAAAAAGACCGGCGAACGCTTTCTTGCCTATGGTGGCGACTTTGGAGACAAACCCAATGATGGGACCTTTGTCAATAACGGGTTGATCTTTGCCAATATGAAACCTAAGCCACAATATTATGAGGTAAAGAAAGTGTATCAAAATGCGGGTGTAAAAGCTGTTGATATTCAACAAGGGAAAATTGAACTTTTCAATAAAAATTATTTTAAAGATCTATCCGATTATCAGGTGCAATGGTCGCTATATAAAAATGGGATAGAGGTGAAAAATAGCGGGGGTACAATCAGTGCGACAGATTTACCCGAGGCGCGCCAACGCAAGCAACTTGTATTGCCGATAAATTATGCGCAGTTGGATGCGGGATCGGAGTATTTTGTAAAAGTACAGTTTATTCTCAATACGGATCGACCTTGGGCAGCCAAAGGCTTTGTACAAATGGAGGAACAACTGTTTGTCAAAGCGGCCGAAAATAAACCGTTGATTTCATCTGTTGCACAAGGGGAGGCTCCGTTGCTTTCCAAAGAAGGTGATTTGCAGGTGGTAAAGGGAGATCAGTTTATCGTTAAGTTTGACAATAAAACTGGCTCGATATATAATCTAACGTATGCCGGTAAACAAATTATCCGCGATGGTGAAGGTCCTAAATTGGATGCGTTACGTGCTCCGGTTGACAACGACAACTGGGCTTACCAACAATGGTTTGAAAAAGGATTACATAACCTGAAACATAAGGTTTTGTCTTCAAACAGCTATACCAAGAAGGATGGAACAGTTGTATTGGCGTTTACAATTGAGTCACAAGCACCTTATGGCGCATCACTGTTAGGTGGAACTTCTGGAACGTATACCCTTAAAGAACATACGGATAAGCCTTTTGGTAAGGATGATTTTAAATTTACAAGCAATCAGATCTGGACAATCTATAAGGATGGCTCTATTGAATTGTCGTCAAGTATTACATCCAATAATGCGAGTGTCGTATTAGCTCGATTGGGCTATTCTTTGCAATTACCGACCGAGTTTGGCAATTATAGTTACTACGGACGTGGACCGATCAACAATTATGCTGACCGGAAGACTGCTCAATTTATTGAATTGCATAAAAGTACTGTAAAAGACCAGTTTGTGCCATGGCCTAATCCGCAAAATATGAGCAACAATGAAGAGGTACGCTGGACAGCATTAACCAACAATAATGGTCAAGGAGCTATCTTTGTTGCAAAAAATCATTTAGCAACTTCCGTTTTGGAATATAGTGAGCTCGAACTGACATTTGCGCCACACCCTTATCAATTGCCAAAAAGTTCAGGTGTACATCTGCATCTAGATGCTGCGGTAACAGGATTGGGCGGTAACAGCTGTGGACAAGGTCCGCCGTTGGAGAAAGACCGTGTGAAAGCAGTGCCAACGTCTATGGGCTTTATTATCCGTCCGATTCAGAACAATGATATGATGGAGAAGGCTCAGGTAGCGACTGCCGGTGATGCGCCAATTTCTTTGGCAAGAAGTTCAAATGGTGAAGTTTCTATTCAATCAGGAGATAAGAATGAGCCTGTGTTATACAGTTTGAACAACGCGAAAGCAAGTGTCTACAAGGCGCCTTTTGATTTACGCGCCGGCGGTACAGTGACGGCTTGGTATCAGCGTAACGAAAAATTAAAGGTAACACAGCAATACTCAAAAATCGAAACTATTCCAATGGAAGTTATTTTTGCTTCAAGTCAGGAGACTGGCGAAGGGGATGCTAAGAACCTACTGGATGGGGATCCTTCCTCGATTTGGCATACGATGTATTCGGTTACGGTAGCACAGTATCCACATTGGGTTGATTTCGATGCTGGAAGTAGCAAAACAATTAAAGGGTTCACTTTTCTACCAAGACAGGATGGGCCGAATGGTGATATTAAGGATTATAAGATTCAGGTGAGTAAAGATGGAAAGAACTGGGAAGATGTGATGTCCGGATCTTTTGAACGGAATAAAAAATTAAAAACTGTTCGATTCGAAAAGCCTGTGAAAGGGCGTTATATCCGTTTTACTGGACTTAACTCCCAACGTGGTGATGATTATGCGTCGGGAGCTGAATTTGCTGTTATAGCTGAGTAAATCGCGTTACATCGCATATTGAGCCAGCATCTGTTTGACAGATGCTGGCTTTTTTTGTTAGCGACCTATGCTATGTTTAAATAGCGATTGAAAGGAGTGATTGGTCGTCTAGCCTAAACAGGTAAGGTAAGGTAAGGTAAGGTAAGGTAAGGTAAGGTAAGGTAAGGTAAGGTAAGGTAAGGTAAGGTAAGGTAAGGTAAGGTAAGGTAAGGTAAGGTAAGGTAAGGTAAGGTAAGGTAAGGTAAGGTAAGGTAAGGTAAGGTAAGGTAAGGTAAGGTAAGGTAAGGTAAGGTAAGGTAAGGTAAGGTAAGGTAAGGTAAGGTAAGGTAAGGTAAGGTAAGGTAAGGTAGAATCTTGCGCGATAATTTTGCAAACATATTACAAAGAATGTTCACACACTTCTGTATTTTTAGGCCAGTTTAAACTGTGGCAATCTGAACAGTATGGAAATAAATAAACTTGATAATGCACCCTTTACGGCATATCAAAAACTTGTGGTGTTTTTATTGGCAATGACGCAATTTACGGTCGTGCTTGATTTTATGGTGATGTCACCGATGGGGGATATCCTGATGAAAGCCATAGATCTCAAACCGGCTCAATTTGGTATTGCGGTTTCAGCCTATGCCTTCAGTGCGGGTGCTTCGGGCTTACTTACCGCGGGTTTTGCCGATCGTTTTGATCGGAAGAAACTACTGTTGTTTTTCTATTCTGGCTTTATCATCGGAACATTCTGCTGTAGTTTTGCTAACGATTACTGGACGTTGGTTGCTGCACGAATAATCACGGGACTGTTTGGCGGTGTTATCGGATCGATTTCTATGGCTATTATTACCGATATCTTTACACTTCAACAGCGGGGACGTGTAATGGGCTTTGTGCAGATGGGCTTTGGCGCAAGTCAGGTTTTGGGTATTCCCATAGGACTATATATTGCAAACAATTGGGGCTGGCATAGTGCCTTCCTGTGGATTGCCGTGATGGCGTTGATTATTGTCGTTATTATTGCGGTCAAACTCATTCCTATTACAGCACATATAGGTCTTCAGAAACATCAATCCGCGTTAAAACATCTTTGGTTGACTTTCTCACAGCGAGAGTACCGGGTTGGATTTATGGCCACCGCCCTGCTTTCGATTGGGGGGTATATGATGATGCCGTTTGGAAGTGCTTTTGCTGTAAATAACCTTAAAGTAAGCCACGAACAGCTGCCGATGTTGTTTATGATATCGGGTATTGCTTCCTTGATTATTATGCCTATTGTAGGCAAATTGAGTGATCGTTACGATAAGTTTAAGATTTTTGCTTTCGCTTCCTTTTGGCTTATGGTCGTCGTATTTATCTACACGAATCTAGGTGTCACGCCATTTTATATCGTTGTTATCTTAAACATTTTTATGATGGCGGGCATTTTAAGTCGAATGACACCATCTTCGGCCTTGATCACTGCTGTTCCTGAGGTGAAAGATCGGGGGGCATTTATGAGTATCAGTTCTTCGTTGCAACAGCTGGCTGGTGGTGTGGCTGCTTCATTAGCAGGTGTAATCATTGTCCAAGAAAACAAAGAAAGTCCATTGGAACATTACCCTACCTTGGGGATGATTGTTATTCTGATTTCCGTTGTGGGTATTTTTATGATCTATCGGGTAAGCAATATGATCAAAAAGCGACGCGCTGATTCTTAAAACAAAATTGCTCATTTTGTTATTAGTCCTTAAAACGATGAATTGTTAAAGAGAGATGAAATTATGGAAAAAATAATGAGATATCCACATCCAAATGGGGAGATAACCGTTCTTTGGATACCTGAACGCTGTGCACATGCTGCAGTTTGTGTGAAGAGTCTGCCCAATGTTTATCATCCTAAAGATAAGCCCTGGATTACGGCCCAAAATGCGAGTACGGCTGAATTGATTGAACAGATCAAGCACTGCCCTTCGGGAGCTCTTCAGTACGAATTAAAAAAATAATAACTGTATTATTTTCAAATCAAAAAAAAAGCATCATTTAAATATAAATGATGCTTTTTTTGTTGGCGGTCTGGACGGGACTCGAACCCGCGACCCCATGCGTGACAGGCATGTATTCTAACCAGCTGAACTACCAGACCAACAATTGTGTTTTTAAAATTTTAGCGGTCTGGACGGGACTCGAACCCGCGACCCCATGCGTGACAGGCATGTATTCTAACCAGCTGAACTACCAGACCTAAAATCTTAAGGATTGTTTTTAATAATTTTTGGCGGTCTGGACGGGACTCGAACCCGCGACCCCATGCGTGACAGGCATGTATTCTAACCAGCTGAACTACCAGACCTAAAAATCTTAAAAACTTATTTTGTTAAAGAACGTATGAGATTTCTCTCTCTTTTGAAGCGGTCTGGACGGGACTCGAACCCGCGACCCCATGCGTGACAGGCATGTATTCTAACCAGCTGAACTACCAGACCTCAACCCTTCTCCTCAGAAGGTGTGCAAATATAGCGTTTGTTTACGTATCTGCAAAGATTTTTTGAAAAAAAACTAATCTACTTGACCTTCTTTCATCTTCTCTGCATTCTCTGCAAATTGCAATGCATCGATAATTCCCTGAATATCACCATCCATAATTGCCGGCAAGTTGTACATCGTCATTCCGATGCGGTGCTCCGTTACGCGACCTTGAGGGTAGTTATATGTACGAATTTTTGCCGAACGGTCTCCTGTAGACACCAAAGTTTTTCTTTTTGCAGCAATGTCGCCGTTCTTTTTGTTCAACTCAAGCTCGTAAAGTTTGTTACGCAACATCTCCATCGCTAACTCACGGTTGGCTAATTGGGAACGTTCTACCTGACAAACAACAACGATACCCGTCGGTTTATGCGTCAACTGTACCTTTGTTTCGACCTTGTTGACGTTCTGACCACCAGCACCACCCGAACGGGATGTCTGTAATTCAATATCACCAGGATTGATTTCAACATCGACATCTTCAGCTTCAGGAAGAACTGCAACAGATGCGGCAGAGGTATGTACACGACCTTGTGTCTCTGTGTCAGGAACACGTTGCACACGGTGAACGCCAGATTCGTATTTCAACTGACCATAAGCATCATCACCGATAACTTTTAAGATGACCTCTTTGTAACCACCGGAAGTTCCTTCAGTAACGTCCATTACTTCGTTGCGCCAGCCCTTGGTTTCGAAATAACGTGTATACATGCGGTAAAGATCACCAGCGAATAATGCTGCTTCATCACCACCTGTTCCACCACGAATCTCTATAATGGCATTTTTCGCATCCTCAGGATCTTTCGGAATAAGCATTAAACGTATTTCCTCTTCTTTTTCTTCCTTGGCTACATATAAAAGATCCAACTCCTCCTTGGCCATCTCGCGAAGTTCTTGATCCTTCTCGTTCATGATGATGTCCTTATTGGTGTCAATATTACTGACCATATTTCTGTAAATATGGTATTGGTCTACAATTTTGCCTAAATCTTTGTATTCTTTATTCAATTTGGCAAAACGTTTCATATCCTGCATGGTTTCAGGGTTGCTCAGTTCAGCTTCCACCTCTTCCCATCTTTCCTTTATCGCTTGTAATTTGTCTAACATATATCAAAAATGCTTCTTCTAGGAATGTATGACCTAGATTACTATTGAGTGTACAAAAGTAAGGAAATTTTGTTGCTTTTAAACAACCTAGCCTGCTATTAATGAGAGGAAACTGCTTTTAGTCCTACGATGGAAGCAATCAGCGTGAAAATAAAGAATATGCGCCAGAAATCTGCTGGCTCCTTAAAGAAGAAGATCCCCATTAAAACGGTACCTACGGCACCTATTCCGGTCCAAACAGCATAAGCTGTGCCCAAGGGAAGTGTCTGTGTGGCTTTGATCAATAAACCCATACTTGCAAATAAGAATACGACAAAAGCACCGTACCAGAGCCATTGCGCATTTCCAGTTGCATCTTTGGCTTTACCTAAGCAGGTCGTAAAGCCAATTTCACATAACCCACCCAATATTAAAAATACCCAGTTCATATCTTTTTTGATTTTTTGTTTCGATACAAATGTCCGGCTTTTGGGCGATAATAATTTTTACAAATGTTAAAAATTTGTATGAATATTTGCGCGAATCCGGCTTAAGGTAACCTGACTGACACCAAGATAGGAGGCAATGTAACCCAGTTTTATGCGTTGGATATATTGGGGGTACTTTTGAAGTAATTCAGCATAGCGCTCCTGGGCGGTATTAAAGAGTTTGGACATGGTTCGTTGTTCGGCCTTGATAAATTCAAGTTCAGCCATCTTTCTTCCCCAATTTGCAATGGCGATATCACTTTCATAGAGTTCAAATAGTTGTTTTTGGTCTATTTGATAAACAATACTGTCTTCGAGGACGTCAATGTTTTCATAGCCTGGGGTGCCGTGAACATAACTATTCATGGATATGAGTGTTCCACCGGGCGAAACAAAATCCAGGGTTATCTGACGGTTGGCCGTCTCGTAGTAAACGCGGGCTAACCCTGAAGCCAGAAAATAGATGTCTTTTTGAATTTTGTCCTGTTCGATCAACAGGCTATTTCTTTTCGCCGTGATTTTCTTACTGACCTGCTCCAATTTTGCAGCACTTTCAGGCGTTAGAAAGTGATAACCATTCAGGCAATCGGATAAAGAAATTAGGATTTGCTCGCCCATTTTTCCAAACGTAAAGTTTCACCATCCCATACGGCATAGGTATGGTAATTTATCCATTCTCCTAAATTCAGAATACGGCTATTGGAGTTCAGCTCAACATCATAGGGTAGATGTCTATGGCCAAAGATATAATAGTCGTGATGTTGGGTTGACTCCAGCTCCTTTGCATAACCAATTAACCACTCTTTGTCTTCGCCCAGAAATTTTTCGTCCTCATTATTCGAAAGCCTGCTATGTTTGGACCAACGTGTCGCGATTCCGATTCCTAGATTTGGATGTAATCGTGCAAATAACCATTGACAGAGACGGCTCCGAAATACTTTCTTGAGTATCTTGTATTTGTAATCTCCCGAACCTAAACCGTCGCCGTGGTGAATGTAAAAATGTTTTCCGTTAAGTTGTAACTCCAGCTCATTGTCGATGATCCGTACATTTAATTCCTTTTTGAGGTAATCAAACATCCACATATCGTGGTTGCCTTTAAATAAAGTAATGGGAATGCCAAGATCTGCAATTTCGGCTAATTTGCCCAAAAAGCGGATATAGCCTTTTGGGACAACAGTTGCGTATTCAAACCAGAAATCAAAGATATCGCCAACAAGATAGAGCTGTGCAGCATCCGTTTTGATCTGATCCAGCCACTGTATAATTTGCAGCTCCCTTTCCCGTGAACTTTCCAAGGGGTAAGATCCAAGATGAAAGTCGGAGGCAAAATAAATTTTTGTTCTTGTTGACATGTGGCCAAAACTAAAAAAAATGGAGGCGAATACAAAATTCGCCTCCACAATATATTTTGCTATGATTTAGATAATTCGGTGATCAGCGCTTTTAGATATTCCGTAGCATCGGGATCAATGCGCTTCAAAGACTGCTGAAGTTGATCCGGATAAGCACTTTTTATTGCCATGATTGAACTTGCAATAACCATATAGGATTTGTCGGCTACAGCATTCAGAATTAGACTTTTGTATTTTTTATCTTTTGTCTGTGCAAGCTTTTGAATCGCAGAGGCACGGATAACAGAGGCTTCGGACTTCTCTGCAAGTGCCAAGATGGTTTTTTCGGCCGACTTGCGGACCGCGGGATTGCTTAGATCGAGACCTTGAATCGCTGTTGCGGCGAGATCTGGATCGTTATCTTTCAAAGCTTTTGTTAAGATTTGCTGGCTGATGGTATTTGTCGGATTTTTTGAGGCATAAGCAATTGCACCGACGCGGTTGGCAAATGAAGGTGCATGCTCATATTGATATAAATAGTCGGCATCTGATTTATCGATTTGAATTTGACCCACGAGTGTTTTTTCGGGATCAATATCGATAAATTCAACAGCAGCAGGTAGCGGGATCATAAATTGGGCGTTCCGCCTGTTGAGTTGAAAGGTCTGTCTGATCTTCCCATTTTTGGTATAGATATCGACGGCCAAGGGAAGCTGGAATGTCTGTACTGTAGAATCTTGAATTTGGGCTACATTTAGCACGACACTGTTCTCTCCGTTTCTTGTTGTGACCTTCAAAATTGGATGCCCGCCTTGGTAATACCATTGATTGAAGTACGGAGCCCAGTCTTTACCGGTTACTTCTTCCATTGCTAGACGGAGCTGATGCGGTTCGCCAGTTTTAAAGGAATTGTCTGTCAAGTATTTTTTCAACGATTGATAGAACGCTTCATCCCCCATTTGTTCTTTGAGCGCGTAGAGAATCAATGAGCCTTTCGCATAGCTGATATTATCAAACATATCTTCTTTATCCTGATAATAATAACGGGCTAAAGTTGGGCTTTTCCCATTTTTAGTCGATTTTAGATAGGACTGGAGTTTTTCAAATCTGGATTTATCACCACGATCTTTACCGCCGTCGTGCTCACGCCAGATCACTTCGCCGAAAGTGGCAAAAGATTCGTTCATGGTCAAATTGGACCAGGATTCTGCTGTGACCAAATCACCAAACCACTGGTGAAATAGTTCATGCGCAATCGTTCCTTCCTGATTGTCGTCCAACAATTCGCGTTTCGTCTTTTGTACATGTTCGCCATGTAGTGTTGCACTTGTATTTTCCATGGCACCTGAGACATAATCGCGACAGACGATCTGCGCATATTTATTCCAAGGGTAAGGAACACCCAAAGTCCTGCTGTAAAATTCCATCATCGCTGGTGTCTTACCGAAGATATCTTTGGCATAGGGCGCATATTTCGGTTCAAGATAGTAGTCAACGGGAATATTGTTGTATTTGTCCTGATAGATTTTAAAATCACCAACGGCCATCATAAATAGGTATGGGGCATGTGGTAAATCCATTGTCCAGGTATCTGTACGGGTACCGTCATTATTTTTCTGTTGCTTACTCAATACACCATTCGATAGGCTGACATAGTTGTCAAGTACGGTCATGGAGATTTCGGCTGTCGTCTTTTGATTGGGACGATCGATGGTCGGAAACCATGCCGAAGAAGCTTCGGTTTCTCCTTGTGTCCATATCTGCCGTGGTTTATTTGGCGTACGTTCGTCAGGATTAATAAAATAAAGTCCTTTCGCATCGTTGATTGCAGCGCTTCCCTGTGCTTTCAATAGGTTTGGTTTTGCTGTATAATCTAAGTATACCGTGTATTTTTCATTTCCAAGATAATTGCGGTCCAGCTTGATCAGCAGGGAATTATTGTCATAGCTATACTTTAAAGGGACCAATTGTTGGCCATTGACTAGCGACACCTGTTTGATATCCATACCTTTTGCGTCGAGACGAAGGGAATCTGTTGGATAGAAATGGGGTTGTAACGTGATCCACTCTTTTCCATTTAGGAATTGATTATTATAGTCAAAACGAACATCCAGCTTGGTGTGGACCAGATTGTTGATCTTGGTAGGGGTGGCTCGATACTGTTGATCTATGGGAAGTTGTTGCGCTTCACTTACTCCAATTTGAAGAATGGAAATCGACAAAGTAAGATATATGACTTTTTTGAACATGATTTTAGTATTTTCAAGATTTAAATAAATCTAAAGAAATTTCGGTGGCTATAAAAATATGTCAAGAAGAAATATGTTTATGATGCTGGTGGGTAAGACTTTATTAACGCAGCTATCGAATCAGCTAGCTTGTTTTTAATAAGAGATCGATAAATTTGTTTATATTCAACTCAAATTGAATTTTCAGATGCTAAGTGAGTGAAACTTAGGTTGGTTGAAACAAGTATAAAATTTTTTATGATAAACAAAAATTTTGGTCTTATCCTAATGATGATAGGTATGACAGGTACGGCGACGACCGGTTACGGACAACGGTTAACATATCCGACGACAAATAAAGGAACAGTTGTGGATGAATTTTGGGGTGAAAAGGTTGCGGATCCTTATCGATGGTTAGAGGACGATCGGTCCGCTGAAACAAAAAGCTGGGTACAGGCAGAGAATAAAGTAACATTTGACTATTTGAATGCAATTCCATTCCGTACAAAACTGAAAGATCAATTAACCGAAATATGGAACTATGAAAAGATAGGAACTCCGTTTAAGGAAGGTGGATATACTTATTTTTTTAAGAATAACGGCTTACAGCAACATGCTGTACTTTATCGTAAACTGGGGGAAAAAGGCTCCGAAGAAGTTTTCCTGGATCCAAATACATTCTCGAAAGATGGATCAACTTCATTGGCCGATGTTTCGTTTTCAAAGGATGGCAGCTTAGTTGCCTATTCTATTTCTGAAGGAGGATCAGACTGGCGGAAAGTCATTGTATTGAATGCCAAGGATAAATCGCCTGTAGGTGAAACGCTAGTGGATGTCAAATTCTCTGGTATTGCATGGAAAGGAAATGATGGTTTTTATTACTCGAGTTACGATAAGCCAAAGGGATCTGAACTTTCTGAAAAAACAGACCAACATAAATTATACTACCATAAACTGAAGACATCGCAAGCTACAGATAAATTGATTTTTGGCGGCCCGGCAACACCGCGACGTTATGTAGGGGCTTCATTAACAGACGATCAACGTTACTTAATTATTTCTGCTGCAAATACGACAACAGGAAATGAACTTTATTATCAGGATCTCAATCAGCCGAATAGCAAGATTGTCTGCCTACAAGATCATTTTGATGCAAATACAGGTGTCGTTGACAATATTGGGGATAGTTTCTTATTGGAGACAAACTACAAGGCTGCCAATAACCGTTTGGTGAAAGTTGATTTGAAGAATCCCGCAAAGGAAAACTGGAAAGATGTTATTCCAGAGACTGAAAATGTACTTTCGATCAGTACAGGTGGAGGCTATCTTTTTGCAAACTATTTGAAAGATGCCGTTTCGGTTGTGATTCAATACGATTATACAGGTAAAAAGATTCGACAAATAGAATTGCCGGGTGTGGGTACGGCGAGTGGTTTTTCGGGTAAGAAAAAGGAAAAAGAAATCTATTTTGGTTTTTCAAATTACATTACGCCTTCTTCAAGTTATAAGTTTGACGTAAATTCTGGTCAGTCTACACTTTATATCAAACCTAAGGTGAAGTTTGATTCCGGTCAGTATGAATCGAAGCAGGTTTTCTACACATCCAAAGATGGTACTCAGGTACCGATGATTATTACGTACAAAAAGGGGATTGTCTTGAATGGGAAAAACCCGACGATTGTGTATGGGTATGGCGGTTTTAATATCAGCTTGACACCTGCTTTTAGTACTTCCGTTGCGGTTTGGTTGGCAAATGGTGGTGTTTATGCTGTTCCAAATTTGCGCGGCGGCGGTGAATATGGTCAGAAATGGCATGATGGCGGTAGACAGTTCAACAAATTGAATGTGTTTAACGATTTTATTGCCGCGGCGCATTATCTTCAGGAGAATGGTTATACATCACCCGAGTATACTGCTTTATCGGGGGGATCCAATGGTGGCTTGCTCGTTGGTGCAACAATGACAATAGATCCCAAGGTCGCCAAGGTCGCACTGCCTGAGGTTGGTGTTTTGGACATGTTGCGTTATCATACCTTCACAGCTGGTGGAGGTTGGTCCTATGATTATGGTACGGTTAGTGATAGCAAAGAAATGTTTGATTATCTGAAAGCCTATTCTCCGGTGCATAACGTGAAAACTGGCGTTTGTTACCCCGCAACGATGGTCTTTACCGGAGATCATGATGATCGGGTAGTACCGGCGCACTCCTACAAGTTTGCTTCCGAACTGCAGGCAAAGCAAGCGTGTGATAACCCCGTATTGATTCGTATTGAGACAAAAGCTGGCCACGGTGCGGGACGGTCAACAGAAGTTCTGATCAATAGTACCGTTGATAAATATGCTTTCGCACTCTGGAATATGGGGGTTAAAGAGTTAAAATAAGTAGGCAGTTTCTAACGCCAAGCGCATTGCCTGTTAGTTCAGCGCATTTGCTATGGAGTAATCAATAAAAAGGTCCCGATCAAATTACCGATCGGGACCTTTTTATAAATTGACGATCAGAAGATCTTCTTATTGCCAAGTCTTTTCGCCTTTTTTCATTTTTTGTAAGGTCGCAACATATTCTTCTTTTTGGGTAGCATCTGTGATCAGTGAAATTGCTTTTTCTTGCGTTTTAATAGCTTTTTCTTTTTCTCCAAGGCGATACAATATGTTTGCAAAAGTGTCTAGATACATCGGCGCATCTTTTTCTTTCTCATTGGACAATTTACTCCATTCCGCTGCTGCTTTTAAACAGGCAGGATCATCACAGTTTTCAAAAATAGACCAAGCCATGTTATTCAATTCTCCTGCTGTGATGGTCGATCCATATTTTGCAATATATTTATTGAAGCTATCTCTTAAGCCCGGGTAATTTTTGGTATAACCGTAATAACGTGGTTGCATTTCGAGACTTGCTTTTTCTGTATTGACGGTTGGATATTTTTGCGCCAATTCTTTTTCTATACTTGCGAAATCAACCGTTTCCTTTGCACGGATTTTGGTATTTACCGCGTTACCAACCAACAGCTGGGACAAGAAGTCATTTGCTTTGACTTTTTCACTAACAGCATCAAATTTAGCAGGGTTGTCTTTGATTAAATTAAACGCCTTAGAATCGACAACATTCGCTGCTGAAAGTAATAAACTGACATTCTCCTTTGTAAAGATTTGATCTGTAGTCAAGGACGCTAATACCACTTCTTCCGCTTTTGCCTGTGTCTCTTGATCATACGCTTCTTTGGCTGCCATAGCCATACTTTTGGCAATGTTTACATTAGTTGGGTCGGCATTAAATTTTGCTAATAGCGTTTCATATTGTGTATTTGGATCAAGTGATTTTTGTGCTTTTGCTATAAAATCGTCGGCTTCACCGCCGCCTACGATACGATGCACAAGGGTGCCTTTTGAATCAAAGATCAGAAAAGTAGGATATGCCCTAACTTTATAATCTTTGGCAAAACGGTCGGCCTCTTCGTACCATGCTTTTACATCTTCATGATCATTCTTGGTTTTATCCATCTGAATTTTTGCATTGATAAACTTCGCATTGAAGAAATCACCAACTTTAGCTTGTGGGAAGATGGTACTCGACATATATTTACAAGGGCCACACCAGGTTGTAAAACAGTCTACAAAAATGAATTTGTTTTCTTTAGCCGCTTTTTCTTTAATCTGATTCCAGTTGAGCCCATGCTCAAATTTGACCCCCTCGCTTTGCGCAAATAGTAGGGTAGGAATGAGGAATAGCATCAAAATCAATTTTTTCATAATGTTAGTGTTTTGAATTTTTAATTTGATCGTTAACTTATTGGCTGGAATAAATTTAGTTCTCCCAAGTTTTTATTCCTTTCATCATTTTGTCCAGTGTTTCTTGATAGATAGGACGATCGTCCTCACTGGCCATTTCAATAGCTTTATTTTGCCACTTTATGGCTTTTTCTTTTTCTCCTTTCTTATAGAGTAGGTTTGCGTAGGTATCCAAGAATGCGCTGCTCGGATCTTCAATAATTGATTTTTTGCTCCAACTGAGTGCCGATTCAATACATGCAACATCACTGCTATTGTTAAAAATAGTCCAGGCAAAAGTGTTTAACTGATGGGGGGTAAAGTCTTCTGATGAAAGATAATCGTTGATCGTATTCTTCATGGCGACATAATTCTTTACCTGAAGGTAATAGTGTGCTTTTATCTTCTTGAACATCGGGACGAAATCGATGTCTGGATATTTTGCTGCGAGTTCATTTTGATAACTATCCCAGTTGGGTTCATGTTTGGCATCTATTTTAATCTGAAACAATTCGTTGACAACAACATTTGCCAGTGTCCGGTTGGCAATACCTGGTGATTCTAATAGAATATCAATTTTCTCTTTATTGTTGCGAATAAGATTGAAAGCTTTTGAATTGGTGAATTTGGCCGCCGCCAATAAAATATGGACATTTTCTTTTTTGAATAATTCATCCGTGCCCAATGAATTTGCTAGGGTATTTTCTGCCTTTCGTGCCGTATTTTCATCGTAAGCAATATTCGCTGCTTTCAGCATCTGCTTGGCTGTATAAATATCTTGCGGTCTTTTCTCGAATTTTTTTAACAGCGTGTAATACTGTGTTTCGGGATAGAGGCCATCCATCACATGACCGACAAATTCGGGAGCGTCACTTGCACCGACAATCCGGTGTACCGCTTGCCCATTGGGATTAAAGATCAGAAATGTGGGAAAGGATTGAATATTGTATTCATTGGAAATAGTACGCGCATCGGCATACCATTTTTTGACATTGGCATTGTCGGACTCTGTGGAATCCATTTGTACCCTAACACTAATGAAGTTCTGATTAATTGGCTGCCCCACCTGCTCTAAGGGAAAGATCTCATTGCTCATATATTGGCATGGGCCACACCAGGTTGCAAATAGCTCTACGAAGATAAACTTGTTCTCAGCTTGTGCCCGCTCCTTTATTTGTTTCCAACTCAACCCTTCTACAAATTTCACCCCCTTGGTCTGGGCCTGAGCCAAATTCCCGAATAAAATTGTAAGGCATAATGCGATTATACTTCTCATACTCACTCAACAAAAGATTCATAATTATGTTTAAGTTATTAAATTAATCTGAAAACAAAAACACCTCTGAAGTATTAATTTCAGAGGTGTTTTCGTGGACTGATAAATCGCTTATTTGATATTTATCTTCGATTTTAAATCTTTTGTCAGACCGTCTTTATGTAACATCAGAGAAGTTGTTTTATAACGTACAAATTCTTTTGTCGCATACAAATAACCATGATAGTCATTTGTTGTGCCCCAAGAGTTTTTAACGATGTAATACTCTTTTCCGTTTTGATCTTTTACAAGACCTACGATATGCATACCGTGGTCATCTGTAGTTTGCCAGTTGTCGAAAGCTTTTTGTCTTTCTTCTGCAGTTACTTTTAATTCTGGTTTAGGACCGACAAACATTGTTGATTTTTCCTGATCTGTCATATCCTCGAAAGATTTTTCAGGGACATAAGCAACACCATTTTTCCAAGAGAAGCCTTTTTCTGATACGTCGGTTGCCCAAGCTACAGTATAACCCTTTTGTAAAGCATTGTCGATGATATCCGTTAAATCGTTCATTTTAACATTATAGAAACGGTCAAATGACCAGTTGTCTGGAATTAACAATACGAATTGGCTGTAGTATGGATGGTCAGTTACCGAAGCAATCCCGACATAATCATCCGGATTGATACCGATTACCTGATCTGCAAAGGTGCGTGGTGTATAGGATTTACCGTTGTAATCAAATTTTTCAGGCACTTCCCCAAGATAGGAATCCATTGCTGCGGTATATGCTTTCTCCCAGTTTGGCGTTAATGTTTTACCTTTTACTACTGCGCCTAACATCGCATCCAACATATTTGTCATTTCACCAAAGTTGTTGCGTGTAGTACCGTAGTGAAGACCTGTATAAGCAGATTGTGGCATTGTACCGTATTTACGGAATGAGTTCAATACATCGTGGAATTGACCACCTTCCCCCAAAGACAATCCACCATGAAGGCGGACATATGTACGGGCTTTGTCTAAGTATGTGTTGCGCGCAGTGTAAATTTGGGAAATCTCAACTGGTTTTTTACCCATACGGATCATCTCTGATTCCAGGAAAGAATTACCCGAATAAGACCAACAAGTACCAGATGAACCTTGATTTTTGATCGATGTGTTCCCTAGATTGATGACTTCAGTAAATGTAAATCCAGATTTGCTATTGTCATTTTGATTTGCTTTTAGTGCATTGATCAAATTGTCCTGTGCTTGTACTTGGAAGGAAGCTGCGAAAAGTGAAGCGGCTAGTACAATGGTTTTATTCCAATTCATTGTTAGTGTTTTGTTAATTTAATGTGGTGCTAAATTAAATAAATTAAATTTAGTAAGGTATATTCCTCTGTAAAATAATTGTTCTTAAAATATTCTGTTTTTCTGCTAATCCATTGCTGGAGAATGGGCTCCCAAAATGCTGTATTTTTGATTCGAAATGTGGGGCTCTAAAAAGTAAGAACAAACTCGCTGAGAATTGGATATTTGAAAAGGTTCTGTATCGGTTATACGTTAAAATATCAAGAAAAAGGGGCTATCCAACCTTTTTGGACAGCCCCATTATATTTTGTTTAACTTATGAATTTTTGCTGACTGCTAGCATATGTTTCTGAATAACAATCATTGGTATTCTTTTAATACAAATTGGCTTAATCAGCAGGTGTAGCCTTTTTTGGAAAAAGCAGCGAAGCAACGATACTCAATGCAAGTATGCTGACAATGACGATCAACGAATGTGTCGTTGTAAAACCTACTTCGGCCAACCAGTGATGCAGCAGCATTTTTAGACCAATGAAGACCAGCAAAAAGGCTAAACCTACTTTGAGATATTGGAATTTGTGGATAATATTGACCAAAAGGAAGAACATAGACCGCAATCCCAGTATGGCAAAAATATTGGAGAAAAATACAACATAGGCATCTTTGGTAACCGAGAAAATTGCAGGGATGGAATCCACAGCAAAAATCAAATCTGTAAATTCTATGACCAGTAATACAAGAAATAGTGGCGTCATATATTTCACGCCATTCTCGACATGGAAGAAGTGCCCGCCATCTAATTTTGGTGTTACCTTAAAATATCGGGACGCGAATTTAACAACCGGGTGGTTCTGTGGATCTACTTCTTCTTCCTGGTTACGGTTGATAAACATTTTTACACCTGTAAAGACCAAAAAAGCACCAAAAACATATAGAATCCAGCCGAATTTAGCAATAAGGGTAGCGCCAAGGAAAATAAATAAGAAACGCATAATGATGGCGCCCAAAATTCCCCATACCAAAACTTTATGGTAATAGCGCTCCGGAATACCAAACGAAGTAAATAATAATACCATCACAAAGATATTATCTACGGATAGGGCATATTCTACAACGTAACCGGTGAGATATTCCAGACCAAGATTTTTGTTGTAGAGCTCGAGACTCGCCGCTAAATCACCCGGAATGATTTTAATATCGTGGTGGTGTTTGGTAATGATTTCCTGGAGGTGGTCTAAGTCATGGATGTTGTGTAGTTCAAATCCATAGTGACGAAGAAGCCAATAGAAACCTAATGAGAATAAGACCCAGATGGCGCTCATGATGCTAGCCATCTTTAGGCTAACAGGCTTGTCGCCTTTGGAGAATAAGCCTAGATCTATTGCTAGCATAAGTGCTATAAAGATGAGGAATCCGCCAAAAAACATTAATTCGTGACTCATTTTATTTTTTTCTTTCTGTTGTATATTTTACCAGCTGCTCCAACCCCGCTTTGTATTCGCTGTCGGGAAAGTCTTCCAAAATCCGGAAAGCGTCTTGTTGGTATTCCAGCATCTTATTTGTGGCGTATTCGAGCCCTCCGCTCTGGCGGACAAAGGCAATGACTTCAGCCACTTTGTGTGCATCCTCATTATGGTTTTTAATCAAATTAATGATCCTACGCTTTTCACTTGAAGTCACTTGATTCAAGGCATAGATGAGCGGTAAGGTCATTTTCTTCTCTTTGATGTCATTGCCGAGCGGTTTGCCAACATCATCTAAGCCAAAGTCGAATAAATCGTCCTTGATTTGAAATGCTATTCCGATTTTTTCACCAAATTGATGGAGCTTATCTATAGTTTCCTGATCTGCATTGGAAGAAGCCGATCCACAGGCACAGCAGGAGGCAATCAGCGACGCTGTTTTCTTCCGTATGACCTCAAAATAAATAGACTCTTCGATATCCAGTTTACGGGCCTTCTCGATTTGAAGCAATTCACCTTCGCTCATCTGATCCACAGCTTCAGATACAATTTTTAACAAGTGATAATCCTGATGTTTTACGGAAAGGAGCAGGCCCCTAGACAGGAGAAAATCACCCACCAAAACAGCGATTTTATTTTTCCATAATGCATTGATGGAGAAAAAACCTCTACGTTCATAGGAATTGTCCACCACATCATCATGTACGAGCGAGGCGGTATGCAACAATTCTACGAGAGCAGCTCCTCGGTAAGTGGACTCATTAATTCCGTTGCATATACCAGCAGAAAAGAACACAAACATAGGCCGCATTTGTTTGCCTTTACGTTTGATCAGGTATTGTGTAATACGATCCAACAAGGGGACGGAGCTTTTCATTGAAGCTTTGAATTTTTTTTCAAAAGCCTCAAGTTCGTGGGCAATAGGGCGTTGGATCTCTCTTAATTTTGACATGAATTGGGGTGAAATACCAAAATAGTTAAAGCTTAAAGATAGTGATTTTGTTACAACTCTTCGACTGCTTTCTCAAGATTTTTGTACCATTCTTCACCATAGGTGCGGATGAGCGGATCCTTTAAAAATTTGAATACAGGGACCTGTAATTCTTTGCCAAATGAGCAGGCATCTTTACAGATATGCCAACGGTCATAGTGAAGTACGTCGAATTCGGGATAATGTGTTGTCCTGATAGGATAGAGGTGGCACGAAACGGGTTTGCGCCAATGGACCTCGCCAAGTTCGTACGCCTTTTCGATAGCGCATTTTGTGATGCCATTTTCCCAGGTCACATAGGCACATTCTTTATTCCCATCGACACAGGTGGTCGTAAGATCGCCATCAACATCGACAACATACTTCCCTTGCTCTTCAATCGCTTCAATACCTTTCTCGGTCATATAGGGCCTTACTTTGGGGTAAATCTCCTCCAATATAGCCTTTTCACTCTCTAGCAGAGGAGCGCCCGAGTCGCCTTCAATACAACAGATTCCTTTACACTTTGATAAGTTGCACACAAAGTCATTGTTGATGAGATCTTCGTGTACCAATACATTTCCTACTTCAATCATGCTAATTATTTTGAGTAGCTTGCTCTTTGTCCCAATTTGTATTTTAATCCACTGGCTTCGAGTAGTTCCAATGTGACCGATCCGATGAGAATATCGACATTGGCTTTGACCGGGATACGGTTGCCATCATTGGTTACCCACAAATAGAGCTTGCTATTTTTTTTAAAGATACGTCCCGGTTTAATCTCAGGACTGAATTTGAGACATTCTAAAGTGCCTAATTCTGTTTTTATTTTTTCTATTCCAATATATTGTATGCCCAAGGTGGCAATCTCATCATTCAAAAAATAAGTCAGCTTAAAAGATTCACCTGGTTTTACCGTAGATAGATCCAGATTGCGGGCGAAATAATAGGAGGAAAGCAAATCAAAAGTTTGATCTACCTTCGAATTAAAAGTTCCTTTATTACCCACAACAGTATTTGTCTCTTGGTTGAAGCGGACTTTGTCATTCCGTCTATACCCGCCTTCGCGAATGTTCTCTGTATAGTAATACGGTAAAAATGTCTTGCTATTGATATACGAATTGTACTCATTTCGTACGGTATATATTGCAAAGGCGCCAGCTGTTTTGCCGGCAGCGTATAGATGAAAGGAAGGGTTTCCAGCTCCGTCCTTGGTATCCTCAACGGTTAATGTCCCCGTAGCGGCTGAAATAAAGCCATAACGGAGTTTATATTTTAATTTCTCGCCACCTTTAAACGCTGATTCTTTTAAATGCGGTAAATCTTGAGCAAAAGCAGTACTTACTATAACGGATAAGTAAATGAGCAAAGTCGATATAAGTTTCATGTACGTAAGTTTACGAAATTTGTTTGAAAAAGAAATGTTAATTTCATTCAAATAAATTTAACTTTTGATGTTAATGAGACGTTCATGTGCAATCACTTATATTGATCTTGGATCTGATTTATTTCGGCTGTGCTCGCTTAAATACAGGAACTGTAGAACAAGGTTCGCCATACATTATACTTTTTGCTACTTTACTTAGTTTTACCGTAAACTGTACAAATGTAGACGCTGGAATAAAAGTATCGCCACAACCTTTCACAACGACACGTTGATCCCGAAATTGTTCCATGTCAATCTGTTCAATTGCCGCAGCATATTGAATGCGTAATAGCTCATCCGCGTCTCCAAAGATAACAGTTGCCGCATAGGGCTCCAATTTGTTTGCCAATAACATGTAAGCCCAGGTCGGCACAATAGCATCAGCAGAACAAGTAATTGCGACATGTTTACCCGTATATTGCGACCAATCGTTCGTCTTAATGAATTCGCGAAAATCCTTTTCTTTAAGAATCAGGCCATGGAAGAGATTATCCTTAATATCATATACTACATTGTCTGCTTTAGGGTGGTAGTCGGCCAAGTCAACAGTGACTAACCCACTTTGCGCAACTTTGTTGACAATATTTGTTTGAATATCCATATTTACATCAAAAAAAAGCCGGACGATAATTCGTCCGGCTACAAATTTACTTAAAATTCTTTTAAAAGAATTTCACTCTATTGTCAATGATTTCAGCTTTGTCTTGCAATGCGCGGAAAATAGATCCCCAAGCGCGTTGTGCTTTAGCTGCAAGCATTTGTTTCTTTTGTCCGTTGATATCCGAAATAGCGGCAGGATTGGTAAAACCATTCACTTGTACAACATATACACCTGTGTTACCCTCAATCGCTTTGGAAGGTTTGTTTGGCTGTAGTCCAAAAACAGTACCAACTACCTTGTTTTCTAATGCAACACCAGGGATAACTGGATTTGCGAAGACAACATTTTCAACGTGAATAGCTGCTTTACCAACTTTTTGTGCAACTTGATCAATAGAAGATGTACCTGCTAAAGCTTTGTCAAATTTATCTTTCAAGATTTTAGCTTTAACCATATTTCTTACGGCAGGTTCAATATCTTTCTTAACAGCATCCAAGGAAAGGGTTCCTTTAGGCTGTATGTCGACCAAGCTTGCTAAGATATAAGAGGTTTCAGTCTCAAATACTTTATCTGAAATTTCACCTTTTTTCGCTTCGAAAGCCCATTTAATTAAATCACGTGGAGCTTCGGCACCATCTAGTACATTGTCCATCGCTGTTACGCGTGAGGCTGTTTTTGCTTCTAGACCAAGTTTTTTCGCTTCCTGAGCAAAGTTCTGTGCTGTAGCTGCAGATAAGAATGCTGTTGCTTTGCTATGCGCATTGTTCAACGTTTCTTTTCCACTGTTGATCACTTTATCAATGATGGCAACTTTAGCATATTTTGAACTTCCTGTTTGTTTCTCAATTTTAATGACATGGACGCCATATTGTGATTTCACAACTTTGATATCACCTGTTTTACCTTCGAAAATGGCTTTCTCAAGATCTGGAGCCATACGGCCTCTTGTTAAAGTACCAAGCTCTCCTCCATTGGTTTTGCTTTCTGGATCTTTGCTAAACTGAACTGCAAGCGCTGCAAAATTGTCTCCTTTTTGAATCAATCCTTTAATCGAGTCAGCTTTTGCCAGTGCTTTATCAACGCCGCCCTCGGCAGCAGGATCCAATAGGATATGTGATGCTTTTACAGAATCAGGGCTGATAATCGTAGAAACAACTTTTGCAATTTCATACGCATTGTTGTTTAAAAAAGGTCCAACCGTTGTTCCGGCGGCAACATTGAATACAACTGAATCCAGAGAAGGGCTCAACTGACCTTTTTTCAAATAAGTAAATGGATATTTGTTATCTGAATTGATTGAAGCAAATAAAGAGTCGTCTTTCGCAACGATTAAATCTTGTTTCAACTTGTTGATGGTCTCTTTTACAGCCAACGAATCTTTAGCAAGAGGTTTTGCATCCACCATTACGTATTGAATCGCACGTGTTTCCTCTTGTGTTTTGAACATACTTTTATGCTCATTATAATATTCTTGATAATCTGCATCAGTCAATTTAGCATCAGCATCTTTAACAGAAGCGTAATCTAAAAGAATGTATTTGAAGTTTGCTAGTTTATTACGCTCTTGGTATTCTTCGTTTGCTTCCAAAGAAGTAACATATACACTATTAGAAAGCAATTCTCCATATTTGCTGCTTAAACGCTCATCTCTAACGCCTTCAAGTAGTGCTTCCCATTGCTGAGCCACTTGTTGGTTACCTGATGAGTTCATTTGGGTGATAAAAGCACGCAGTTGACTCGGGTCAAATTGTCCTGTTTGTGGGTTGGTAAACGCTTGAATGATTTGAGGCGAAGGGTTGTTGCCTTGCACTAAATCATTTAATTCGTCTTTACCGACAGTCAAACCGATTTTTTCAATTTCCTTTTTCAAGATCTCTCTTGACAAAAATTGATTCCATACTTGTTGAACAGCGTATGTCCGCATTTGAGGAGTAACTGCGCCACCCATTTGTTGTTTGAACATTTCTTCTGTTTGTTCAACTTGCTTACTGAACGCAGGATATTCAATTTCAGTTCCGTTGACTTCCCCTACACGATTTTGATGTCTCGCCCAAAAAGGAGCCCCCCCTCGAACGACATCGCCTAGTAAAAATGCTAAAATTGCGATAGCCATAGCTGCGGTCAAGATGACACCAGCTTTGTTACGCAAAAAGCCCATTAATCCCATAGTCTGCTTATTGTGTTTATATTGTGTAAATACTTGTATTTCGTTAATTTATGCATAGTATAGCAAAATGCGGTGCAAGATACAATTTTTATAAAAAAAAACGGAATATTTTCCTGAATGTAGTAAAACAAATTTGAAAACTATTTGTATTAAGTGGAGTTTTTTGTTTCTTTTTAGTTCAAGGGGTTTGTTTTGAATGACTTAACTGTCTGGAGAAACAGACTAAAGCCATCTGGTCATATCCCTATAGAAAACTAAGCCAAACTCGAAATAATGGGAAGTATATCTTGCAATCAACTATTTCCCTAACGAAGGGAAGAGATTGTTGTTCGTGATTACCGTATAGCCTGTCGCATTGGCGATATTGACATGTTTAAAATCTTTGTCTGAAGTAAATGATGAGCCCTGTAAGTTTCCCCGATTATCCCGGAAGAAGGCCGTAATCGGAACATGATTGTAAAAGGTCATGTTACTGTTGCTGTCCACTTTACTTTCATCATAAATGATCTCTTCTGTTTTAATGATAGAGCCATCAGCCATGGTAACTACAACGTTTTTTGTGAAGGTGGTCGTTTTTTCTTTTTCCCTGCGAATGGCATGGTCGGAGGTAATTCGCTGAGTTTCCTTTAAATTGTCATCGTAAAAGATGATTTTTATGCTTTTTGGAAATTCATATACTTCAGTGCTATCGTGTTTGATGCGCATTTCAGGCGCTGTGAGATTTGCTTTTACACGTGTGGAATCGCTATAGATAATATCGACATGACGAGAAATATCGACGGCCTCTTCTTTTTTCATATTGGCGATGCGGTCTACCTCTTTGAGGTCAGGTTCGCAGGATGTCAATGAGAGCGCCCCTAGTAAAAATAATGTTACTAGGGGCGATATATTTTGGATTATGGATGAAGCAAATGTTTTGCGTGCCATCGTATTAATCAAATTGTGTTCTTCTAAACCAGCGGTCATTTAAGGTAAAGCCGATATTAAAGTTAATATAGCGTTCGCGTAGGAGATTATTGCTGATTTTGCCCATTTGGCCAAATTCTGCGGAAAAGTTTATCTTAGAGAAAGCTCCTGAAAATTGGTTTCTTGCCAATGGCAATCCTACCCCTACAGTAACCGCCATATCGTTGATATTCTGGTTACTTAAGAAGTATTGTGTTTTGTTATATCTGAAACCAACTCGGTAATCTACTTGGTTCAAATACTTGAGTGAAGTAACATCTGGAGTTATCTGGCCTCCGATAGCGACGCCATAATTCTTCCGTAGTTCGTTTTCTCCCGCTCTTGTTTGGAATCTGGACCAATCTGCGTATTTAAAATCAGCGCCAACTAACCAACGTCCACTACGTGCCAGTGTGATTCCAACATTATGTCGCAAAGGAAGCGTTAAATGTCTGCTGCTACGATCAGAAACATAGGTGCTATCCAAAGGAATATTTTGATTGTCTGGATCGGATGAAGGTGTAATTCTGGTGTTAAATACTGTCGCTCTCTCTTTGATGTTATTATTTAAGGATCCCGAATAACCAAAGGTCAAGGAATATTCTTTATTTAAAGGTTGTTCATATTGTAGACCATAATCGAAGATAATCCCTTGGATCTCACGCTTATTTTGCTGTTGGGTATTTAACGCTCCGGATGAAGGCAAAAATTCTACACGGCTATAATCATTTAGCGTTCCAAATAGATAAGACATATTGGCACCAATACTTAGGCCTTTTACAATGCGTACCCCCCAACCGGCATAGGCTTTAGTTAAACCACCTTCGCCAGTGAACACTTTCGTATAAGGATTAGAATCTACCGTTCCTGTTGAAGATGTCCGATAGCCTATATCTGAATAAGGAAGGATACCTAAACTGATACCGCCAAATCGTTTCATCGGGAAAGTCATGGTGATGTGGCTAAAAGCAAAGTCAGCCGTATTGTCTGATCTGGTTGTCGAGTTTAATTGGGTGTAATTTCCATATAAACCAGCATCAAAGGTTGTAAACTGTGTCGCAGAATAAGATGCAGGGTTGCTCGGGTTGGTATTGTATACACCATTGATTTTCCGGATAGCGGTATTGACCCCTCCCATCCCTCTATATTGTGGCAATAAATCTTCACGCATCTGACCAAGTCCAAATTGAGAATAAGGTGATGCTGATGTCGTTTTTTGGGCAAATGCGGTAGTAGAACTAGCTAAAATTCCACCTGCTAACAACAGTTGGAGTGATTTATTTCTTAGAGAGCTTGTAAAGCGTTTCTGCATGGTCAATCTATAAAATTGAGAAACTAATGTTTATTTAGTTTTAGTGAAATTTTCGAGTTATTTGACTCTTGTCTTAAATGTTCTTTGCTTTTAATCGCATACAAAACTATTCAATTTTTGCGAGCTTGTTAAGCCGATTTTGTTAAAAAAGGTTAAACACTTGTTGTACAGTTGTTTAGAAAAACTGGAAGTAGATGATGGTGAGTGTTATAATGCCGTACACGACCTCAAAAAACCATTTCTTTTTGGCGTAAGTGAAATAGTAAGCCATATAGATGGCGATCGAAGGGGCACAAAGTAAAAAATGAGCCTCAGTCAGTTTTTTATTCCAATAAAAGGAGATTATCGCCAAGCATAACATAAAAAACAACAATTGAAAGGACTTGCGGATATGCACAACACTCTTGAAAAAGTTGTCTTTTAATACCAGTAGGAAAAGTATCAAAGTAAAGATTACCGGGACAAGTACCAGATAATCGACTAATTGGATACGAATAGCTGTGGGAAATTTGTAGGTAAACGGCAGCCAAATGGTATAGAATTGTTCCATTTTTCCCATCCATAGATAGATAACTGCCAAGATGAAGTACACTGTTGCCAGTCCAAGCAATGGTGTGATCCATTCACGCCAATTGAATGGTCTAAAAATGAGCAGGCCTATCCACAATAAGAAGAACATACTCAGAAATGGGAAGTAGATCAGGCTTCCTATACCGACAATCATGCCGAGATCAAACATTTCGGCTTTAACATCTGTCTGCCGATAGAGAGAAAGCAACTTGCTCAGCATCCATATCGAAATGAAATTACAGATCAGCGTTGGGGAGAGAACCAGAAATGGTAAGAATAAGCTGGCCAACGTCATGTACATCAAAGCAACCAAGAAGCTGGGTTTCCCCAGTAGGTTAAAATGGCTTGTGATGCGATTAAGTATCGTTGCCTGAAAGATCGTTAAGATCAGTGTGATAAAAACATTGGTCGAGGGGGAGAGGTTGATTAAGTTATTTTCTCCCAATAAATTTCCCAATGCGGGTTCAAAGATTACAGAATCAAGTTTGTCCGGAAGGTGAAGAAATATGCCTAAACATAAGACAAAACCCACGATGGATAGAAATAAAATATTGATGGGTGAATAATTTCTAAACTGACTTATAATCATTGTATGCGATCGATAAAATGCTATTTATTCTTTTTTTCCAATTTGCTGATACGGCGATCGAGCAAAAAAAGGAAGAAAGCCAAACCTAGAAAAATGACCAACATGACCAATACAACAACGTAGATTTTACCTTCGCTACGCAATCCAGTCGCCATCTCGACATCATCTTGTGCAAATGTGCTCAAAGTGGATAAGAGTAGTAAGGCGATTGACAATGTTATTTTTTTCATTTGTTTAAAATATTATCCGTGTCGTTTTCAGTGTAATACATGATTCGATACACGCTGTTTGATTTATGTAATATCCTGTTTTTTATAGAATGTGCTCTACCCGATTTCTCTATCTTAGAAATAAAGGATCGGATTAGCCGTTCAATTCTATGCGTTTAAATCTTTCTTTTCGAGCAAACGTACCCTGTAGCGAAGTGAACAGATCCAAGCTGCAATCATTGGCCAGCCAATCATCGCTGCATAAAATGTAGGACGCAGCTCGCTGCTCATTTTTAAATCGCCAAAGGCGGCGTTTCCTCCACTTCCAGGGTGAAGAGAGTCCGTCATCTTCGGTAGAATATAAAGTAATACGATGATAATTGGAAATGCAAAGATATTGTACACAGCCGATATTTTGGCTCTTTTTTGCTCTTCTTCCAGCGCATTACGGAGCACCAAATAGGCCAGGTACATGAGTGTTGCTATTGCAGAGCCATTAAGCTTCGGATCATTTGGCCAAGGTTCTCCCCAGGTGATGTTTGCCCAAAGCATACCTGTCGCAAGTCCAAGAAAACAAAATGTTATTCCGGTATTGACAGCTTCAATGGCCATTAAATCATACTCCTGTTTGCCTGTATTGAGGTATTTAATACTATAGATAACAGAGACCAAGTACATAACGAACATGGCAGACCACATTGGGACATGAAAATAAACATTTCGAATGCTTTCGTGAAGGATGAATAGGCGGGGAACAGGTCCTAAAAGACCATTGATAATGACCGCACAGATAATCATCACCGCTAATATTTTCCACCATTTTTTTCTCATGGATAAATTGAATTTAGTTTGTTCTCAATTCTGATACTTAATCTCGCCAAAGGTACGGAAATAACAACAAAGAAATAGTGATGGTGATTACATTAATTGCAAGTAATACGATTATTTCTTTGCTGCTGGAAGCCCTTTCCAGGCCTTCTATTGCATTGCGGGAAAGTTTGATTAATACGATTAACAGCGGGATAATGGCGGGGAAACTCAAGATGGCCATTAGGGTGCTGTTGTTGTCTGCTTTGGAACTGATCCCGGAGATCATGGTAAAAACGGTAGCAAAACTAATGCTCCCCAAAATGACCGAAATGAAGTAAAGGGTTGGATCACCGACAGGGTTTCTGAATATCGTGGAATAGACAAAATAGGCAATGATGGCCAGCAGGGTCATCATCATCATATTGTAAATGACTTTCGCTAAAATGATCGCTCTGGGATCGACCAGTGAATAATAGTAAAGTTGTCGGTTTGGGTTTTCTTGGACGAAGCTTTTGTTGATTGCATTGATGGAAGCAAAGAGCATAATGATCCAGAATAATGCATTCCAAGTAGCCGTATCAACTGATTTGAATGCTTGGTAGCAAACGAAAACAGTTGATACGACATATAGTAGAATTCCGTTAATAGCATATTTTGAACGCCATTCCAGAATGATGTCTTTAAGAATTAAAGTTTTTACCTGTTGCAGCAAAGTCATATGCAGCAAAGATACAAATGTATTTTGACCACGAGAGTGACCAGAATCATCAATTCTTAAAAAAGCTATTTTTTTACTTATGCGTTAGAAATTTTGGACTTTGCAGCATCAGTTGTATTGTCGATTTTGCTTGCCAAATTTTGAGCGGCATTATTGGCGTGGTCCAAAGCTTCTCTGCCGGCTTCTTTTGCTTTGTTTTTCAGTGCATCTGCATCATCTGACGCCTTGCTGAACGCTGCTTGTGCCTTTGCTTTCAAATGGTCTAGTTCAGCCGAAGCTCTGTTAGCGAGTTTTTGTGCCTTTTTAGCTTCTTTTTTTGAAAGATCTTTCAATGACTTAGTTAAGCTTTTAATGCCATCATTTGCACGATCTAATTGTTTTTTCCCATCATCAGTTCCTAAAAGATACCATGCAGCAGCTCCCGCAGCTAATCCTACCAAAGCAAATGCCACTAATCCATTTTTGCTATTTTTCATAATTCTTCTATTTTGTTATATATTCAAATGATAATCAAGTATGATACCAAATGAACAATCACCGGGTGAATTTGTTTAAAAAGAATCAATAATTAACAAAATTTTACATATCAATTTTCTGCTGTTTTGACTGCAGATTATACAGATGCTGATAGAGACCGCTTTCTTTTTGGAGCAGTTCAAAGTGAGTGCCGCTTTCGGATACAATTCCATTTTCGACAACGATAATTTTATCGGCATCAACAATGGTCGATAGGCGGTGTGCAATAATGATTGAGGTGCGTCCACGCATTAATTCCTCCAATGCCTCCTGTACCTGTCTTTCTGACTCTGAGTCTAAGGAAGAGGTGGCTTCGTCGAGGATAAGAATTGCAGGGTCTTTTAAAAGTGCACGGGCAATGGCAATGCGCTGGCGCTGACCACCGGAGAGTTTAACGCCACGTTCACCAACGATGGTGTCATAGCCTTCAGGGAAATTTAAAATAAATTGATGTGCGTTGGCACGTCTCGCAGCTGCTATAATTTCATCTTCTGTAGCCTCGAGCTTGCCATAAGCTATATTTTCACGTATTGTCCCGCCAAATAACAAAACATCTTGTGGTACGATAGCGACCTGATTGCGGATATCACAAAGCTCAAAATCGGATGCCGGTCTGTCGTCGTAACATACTTCCCCTTTTTTTGCTGTGTAGAATTGCAGAATCAGTGAAGCTATTGTTGATTTTCCGGTTCCACTTGGGCCAACTATGGCGATTTTATCACCCGCATTGGCTGTAAAGTTGATGTCTTTGAGGATTTCAATATCGGGACGGCTTGGGTAGGCAAAGGAAACATGATTGAAGCTTAATTTACCGGTCATGGTCCTGTGGACTTCCTTGCAAGTCGGCTTTACATTAAGGTTTTCTTGTGGCTCATCCAAAATTTCCAGAATCCGTTCACTCGCTCCCAAAGAGCGTTGGATATTGGCATATAACTCAGGAAAACTGCCCATAGAACCGGCAACAAACATCGAATATAGAATATAGGTCGTTAGGTCGCCTACTGTCATTTCATGGATAGAAACTAATGCTGCTCCATACCAGATAACTGCGATCACAGCACCGAAAATACAGAAGATAATAAAAGAGGCAAAAGCCCCCCGGAAGGTAGCTCCTTTGACCGCTAATTTCACGACTGAATCCATCTGATTACTGTAACGGTTGAATTCGAAATATTCATTCACAAAGGCTTTTACGTTGCTTATTCCCAACAATGTTTCTTGAACGATACTATTCGACTCGGCCATTTTATCCTGTGCTTGTCGCGACAATTCGCGGATAAATTTTCCAAAAATAATAGCAGCCACAACGATGATCGGTAAAATACAAAGGTTCATGAGCGCGAGTTTGGGTGATACCCAAACCAATAAGAACACACCAAAGCAAAGGCTAATCAATTGACGCAAAATCTCGGCGAGCGTTGTTGTCAAGGTGTCTTGAATCTGTGAAAGATCTGCAGACAAGCGGCTGTTTAACTCCCCGACGCGGCGATTGGCAAAAAACTCTATGGGAAGTGAAATCAGCTTAAGATAGGTGTCTTTGCGGAGGGCGGCCAAGGTCCGCTCTGCAATTTCAACAAAGATTCGGATCCGAAAAAAAGAAACGACCGATAAAAAAGACAGAATAATGAAAGCTATTCCGCCGATATAATAGACCTGTGGTGTAAGCCACGGATAGGTTTGTTTGCCTTGGGCGGCGTCAATCATAGCGCCGAGCAAGGCCGGAAACGCCAGCATGGCCAAGCTTGATAAAACCAAGAAAAACATGCCGATCCCAAATTTAAACCGATAGGGTTTTAAATAGGTCATTATTTTTGCCGCTCTCAAAAGGAGCTCCTTATTCAATTTTGGTTTTGGTAGATCTTCTTCTTGTTTATTACCGCTGTTGAATCCTCTTGCCATATCCGCTACTTCAAATTTTGTTGCGAGGACAAATGTAAAGAGATTAAAAATATTTTGCTATCATACTTTAGTCAATTTTTTAAACAGAATCGTACATTCTCTATTTTAAACAGCAGTTTTAAGCGGAATGCCGTTATGCAGATGCTTATTGCTGTGGCGCTTTATTTTAAATTTTGTTGTTTCGAAGCTGTTTGTTGCGCTTTAAATCTATAACATAAATATCCTAATACGGCGATAATAAGTAAAGCGATATAGAGCAGTATATTGCCTATACCTCCGTTGCCGGATGTTTTGTCAATCTGTGCCCGTAGCTTTTCGTTTTCTTTTTGAAGTTTGCTTATGGTGCCTATATAGGCTGAGACCTGTTTGTCGTAATCGGTTGCCAACTGTTGAAACTTGTCTTTTTCAAAATCTTTGATTTTCAATAGTTTTTGAGTTTCCAGGAAGATGTTGTTATCGGTGATGACGATATCTTTAAGGATATCGATGCTCTTTTGCATGTCACCCTTTGATTTGAAAAGACCAAAAAGTCCTGTTTTTTGTGTGAGGCTCGTATCATAAGCCCCGAATTTCTGTTGACGGGCATCGAGTAGGTCATTTACACGGCTTCGTTGTACCTCAAAAGAGCTGGAGTCTGGGTTGTTTTGCGCCTTGGCCTGTCCAAAGAAGCAAAATAGAACGGAGACGGGAAGTAGGAATCTTAAGAATTTCATCATGTATTTGGACGATCTATTTATCAAATGTTTAGTTTAAACTAACGTTCATGGTAAAATTTTATTTTGCCATGATGGTACGCCTGCAATTTTAGCGCTGTGATCAGTTTGACTAAGGAAAAAAAGAAGCGAATGAACCAAAGATGAATTTATGAAATTAATCTTTAAATTCGATACGAATTACATTGGAGTCGTCGTCATGAAGCCCGAGTAGCTGACTTGCATTTCCTTTGTTGATGGCGATTTCAAGGTAGTTGGAAATACCAAATAAACAAAGTTTCTCTCCTTCTCCCACTTCATTGTAGTGCCAGGAAAGATTGGTAATGGTTTCATTACGTTTGAAATAGAGGACAAAGTGCCTTCCTTTTTGAACTTTATTGAATAGATCTTTTGAGATATTGGTAATGGCGTTGCCGAAAGCATCCACATAAATAACGTTGCCTCGGATCATATCTTTGTCGAAGATAGGCTGCAAAGTTACTTTTTCAATGAGCTGTTGCATTGGAGTTCCGATTTCTTTCAGTTTGCCCCCCTTGGCAATATGACAGGCGGATTTTGAAAGGATATCTGCAAGCGGAAAGTGAAGATACCGAAGGTCTTGCATTAAGTTGAGCTCATAGAGTTCCTGTGGTTCATTACCATTCAGCAATAGACTGAAAATACCGTTGTCGGCCCCGACGAAATAATGATCGTTGTATTTCATGCCGATATATTTTGACTCTTCATGAAACAGGGTATTAATTCCGATAATGTGTACGGTTCCCTTCGGGAAATAATGATAAGCGTTACCTAATACAAAGGCTGCCCGAGGGATATTGAAGGCTGGGATTTCATGGGTAATATCAACAATATTGGCATCAGACAACTGCGATAAAAGACTACCTTTTAGCGCGGCTTGATAAAAATCTTTGTGTCCTAAGTCTGTTGTTAATGTAATTACTGCCATTATAATCTAATCCTAGATCGAATTGCTGTCGAATTCCCTTAAATATACCTTTAAATTTATCTAAATAGTGGACAAAATTACTATTTATCAGATGATTTATAAAGCTAATTGGATAACTTATTTTGAATCGCTCTTTTTTCGATTGATATACACAAACATAGCGAAGATTTTATGTATAATGAAATCTTCTTGTGTCGTTGTGGAGTGTTTCCATGAGCTTCTAAATCATCGTCTTTTGTACAGTGTATATTCTTGGTTGTTTCGTTAGAATACGTTAATTTTGAATAGTATTATACAGCAACGATATTGTGTAATGGCTACAATCTAATTAATTCTAAATAGGATAAAATTTGAACGAATTACTAATTGCATTAGATGGTCTGAATTTACCCATATTATGGGGAGCAGACAATGAGCACTTCGATTATTTGAAGAAGCAATTCCCAAAACTGCGGATTGTAGCTCGCGGAAGTGAAATGAAGGTGTTGGGAGACGCGAAGGAATTAGATCTGTTTGAGCAATCGTTTAAGGAAGTCATGGCTCATCTGGAGAAATTTAACAACATTACTTTATTGGATTTTGAAAATCTCCTTGGAGCAAGTGCAGGTTCTGCAGTCCAACAAGAAAAAGAACTTGCGGCCAAACATGCAGCCTTTGGATCCGAACCGATTGTGTATGGACCTAATGGTCTTATTGTACGTGCACGTACGGCCAACCAGCGGAAGATGGTGGATAGTATTTCGAAAAATGACATCTTATTTGCGATCGGACCAGCGGGTACAGGAAAGACCTATACGGCGGTTGCATTAGCTGTTCGGGCACTTCGCAATAAAGAAATCAAAAGGATCATTCTAACAAGACCTGCTGTAGAGGCCGGCGAAAATCTCGGTTTTTTACCTGGCGACTTAAAGGAGAAGGTAGATCCCTATTTGAGACCGCTTTACGATGCCTTGGACGATATGATTCCAGCAGAGAAGCTAAAAGGTTATCTGGAAAACCGGACCATTGAGGTCGCTCCTTTAGCATTTATGCGTGGACGAACACTAGATAACTGCTTTGTGATTCTGGACGAAGCTCAGAATGCAACGGATATGCAGCTGAAGATGTTTTTGACACGTATGGGGCCGACGGCAAAATTTATCGTTACAGGTGATATGACACAGGTAGATTTACCGAAAAAAAATCAATCTGGATTGTCTACTTCGATTCGTTTATTGGAGAATATCGAAGGAATAGACATTATCCACCTCAGTGGCGGAGATGTGGTTCGCCATAAATTGGTTCGCCGCATCCTCGAAGCCTATGGTGATATTTAATATTAAAAGGCAAATAGAGCCGAGCGAGCTCTTAAATTAATGCGCTGCATCTATGAATGCCATTAAACGCAGTCATCGATGAACAATTACTTACATTTGAATTTTACTTTGAACATGAATGCTATAAAAGAAACAAATTTCAATTTCGACAATCAGACTGCTTTTTACCGAGGAAAAGTACGTGACGTATATACGATTGCCAATACTTATTTGGCGATGGTTGCCTCAGACCGTATTTCGGCATTTGATGTGGTACTCCCACGTCCTATACCCTATAAAGGGCAGGTGTTGAATCAAATTGCGGCCAAATTTTTAAAGGCTACGGCTGATATTATTCCAAATTGGGTTGTATCTGTTCCGGATCCAAGTGTAACTATCGGTCAAATGTGTGAGCCGTTTAAAGTAGAAATGGTTATTCGGGGTTACTTGTCGGGGCACGCTTGGCGTGAATATGCTGCAGGCAAACGTGAAGTATGTGGTGAGGCATTGCCAGAAGGACTGAAAGAAAATGACAAATTGCCTGAGCCAATTATTACACCGACAACAAAGGCTGCTGTTGGACATGATGAAGATATTTCACGTGCCGATATCTTGAAAAAAGGTATCGTAAGCGAGGAAGATTATGTTCAATTGGAGCAATATACCAAAGCGTTGTTCCAAAGAGGAACTGAAATTGCTGCGCAGAGAGGGCTAATATTGGTGGATACAAAATATGAGTTTGGAAAAAAAGACGGAAAAATTGTGCTGATCGACGAAATTCATACACCAGATTCCTCCCGTTATTTTTATGCAGAAGGCTATCAGGAACGCCAGGAAAAAGGGGAGCCACAAAAGCAATTGTCGAAGGAATTTGTTCGCAAATGGTTAATCGAAAATGGCTTCCAAGGGAAAGACGGTCAGGTCGTTCCGGAGATGACCGATGAGATCGTGGCTTCCATTTCTGAACGTTATATTGAGCTATACGAGCATATAGTCGGAGAGAAGTTTGTGTATCCAAATCAGGAAAACGTACTGGAACGTGTGGAAAGAAATGTGGCAAACGCCTTGAAAACGCTAAATTATTAGTACATTGTATCCTCAAACAAAGGAGATAGACTAATGAAGTATACCATTGATAAGCACGATCGCTATATTGTCATTGAACCTCATGTCGATGTGATTGACGCGGATAATGCCGCCAAACTCAAAGGGGAGTTTTTGTTGCGGAATACAATTGGACAACGGAATATTGTTTTAGATATGATCCACGTTAAGCAGACGGACGAGGTAGGTATCCGTTTAGGCGTACTTGCCCATCGCTTATGTCAGTCTGTTGGTGGCATATTTATTTTGGTTAATCTTTGTCCAACGCTAATGGATATGGTTCGTGTGTCGCATTTGGATAAATCGCTGAAAATAGCACCATCTTTAAAGGTTGCGGAGGATTTAATCTTTGCGCACGAATTGGAATCTGAGTATCGTGGGGCAATTGAGGATTAATTATGAAGTTTGAAGTTCTGATATTAGGAAATAGCTCGGCGACGCCCATGTTTGATCGTCATCCGACTAGCCAAGTGCTGAACTTTAATGAGCAATTGTTTTTGATAGACTGTGGAGAAGGCACACAAATGCAACTCAGCCGCTATGGCATCAAAAGTAATCGCATTGGACATATATTTATTAGCCATTTGCATGGGGATCATTATTTGGGCTTGGTGGGGCTGCTTTCATCGATGCACCTTGTCGGCCGAAAAAGTGATCTCCATTTGTATGGCCCGCCTGCGTTAAAGGAAATTTTAGACGTGCAGTTTTTGCATTCCGAGACTATCTTACGCTATAATCTTATTTTTCATCCGATTTCACCGGAACAGCCTGGCGTTATTTTTGAAAACAGAACATTAAAAGTAAGTGCTTTTCCATTAAAGCATCGTATTGCCTGTACCGGCTTTCGTTTTGATGAGGGACCCCGCGCGCGAACATTGTTGGGCGATGTCGTGCAGGAATTAAATATACCGACCGCCTATTTTCCGATGATCAAAAAAGGATTTGATTACGTCGATGAAACCGGTACAGTATATCGTGCAGACGACCTGAGCCTTCCTGCTCCCTTATCGCGCAGTTATGTGTATTGTTCGGATACCGTACGGACGCCAGAATATCTGCCTTATGTGCAAAAGGCTAATCTGATGTATCATGAGTCTACATTCTTGCAGGATATGGTTGATCGCGCAAAAGAGACGTTTCACACAACAGCGCTGGAAGCTGGAGAAATCGCCCGGGAAACTCACGCAAAGAAGTTGCTATTAGGTCATTATTCAGCTCGGTACAGAGATTTAAATCCCCTATTGGAAGAAGCGAGAACTGTATTCCCAAATACGGAACTCTCTGTGGAAGGTAGATGGTTTTCCGTCTAGTTTTTTTGATTTTTCTCTTATATCCTAGCGATTAACGGGTAAAGACCACTGAAATAGCGATAGAGGAGAAGTAATCAGGACCCCGAAACGAATAGATACAAGCAAACTACCAGGTAGAACAAGCTGATCAAAGCAACTGAACATCCAATAGTCGCCTATGAATAATTGCTTATTATATTGCATATGATGAACAATTTATCTAAGTTTACGGCTCTAATTTTTTTATAATGGATAATCCATTCAACTTAAACAACCTACTACGGGAAAATATTAAGAAGCTCGTACCTTATTCATCCGCAAGAGATGAATTTAAAGGGGAGGCATCCATATTGATTGATGCCAATGAAAATCCTTTTGGATCCCCCTTAAACCATGATTACAACCGATATCCAGACCCTCTCCAACATCAAGTTAAAGCAAAACTTTCTAAAATAAAAGGTGTACCATCAGAGCATATCTTTTTGGGAAATGGAAGTGATGAAGCTATTGATATTTTATACCGTGCATTTTGTACCCCTGGTGTTGACAATGTCATATTAGTTCCGCCAACCTACGGGATGTATGAAGTTTCTGCGAACATCAATGATGTTGCTTTCAAAAAGGTAAACCTTACTGCTGATTACCAGCTGGATTTGGATGGTATTGCCAATGCAATAGATGCACATACTAAACTGATTTTTATCTGTTCTCCAAATAATCCAACAGGAAACTCAATCCGTCGTCAGGATATTGAAACGATCTTGAATAATTTTCAGGGGCTTGTTGTTGTCGATGAGGCTTATATTAATTTTTCTGCTGTCAAGTCATTTACGCAAGAACTGGCTGAATACCCCAATCTAGTGGTCTTGCAGACTTTGTCTAAAGCTTGGGGACTTGCGGCCCTACGTCTGGGCATGGCTTTTGCCAGTAAAGAGATTATAGCTGTTTACAATAAAATAAAACCACCATACAACATTAACCAGGCTACACAAGATATTGTATTGGAGGCCTTAGATCAGGTTGATCAAGTCAATGACTGGATCAAGGAGACGGTGGCGGAGCGCGAGAAACTCGTGCGTGAATTGCTCGAACTGGACTATGTACAGCATATTACACCTTCTGATGCCAATTTTATTCTGGTCAAGATGGAACAGCCACGTGAAGTTTACGATTACCTGGTTCAGTACGGAATTATCGTTAGAGATAGATCCAAAGTCGAACTGTGTGAAGGCTGCCTGCGGATCACCGTTGGAACACCTGCAGAAAATCAAATATTGTTAGAAAAACTTAATCAAATCAATAAATAATACTATGCCTGATAACTTAAAACGTGTACTGTTTATAGACCGCGATGGAACATTAATTTTGGAACCTGAAGACGAACAAATCGATTCTTTTGCCAAATTAAAATTCTATCCTGGTGCTTTGCAGTATCTTCCACGTATCGCAAAGGAGCTGGATTTCGAATTGATCTTGGTTTCCAACCAAGATGGTTTAGGAACGTCTTCCCATCCGGAGGAGAATTTCTGGCCAGTCCATCATTTTGTGATTGATACGTTTGCAGGAGAAGGAGTAGTGTTTGCTGAGGAACATATTGATAAAACCTTTCCACACGAGAATGCGGAAACCCGAAAACCGGGAGTTGGTATGCTTGGAGCTTATTTTGATACGTCGAAATACGATTTGAGCCAATCCTTCGTCATCGGCGATCGTGTGAATGATGTTAAATTAGCACAAAACCTCGGTGCAAAGGCAATTTGGCTGCGTGCTAACGATCAATTAGGTGCTTTGGAAAACCTTGCGATAGATTCAACTGTTATAGCTTTAGAGACAACAGATTGGAAGACGGTGTATGAATTCCTTAAATTGGGTACGCGCACTGCCGAACATCATCGGAAAACCAATGAAACGGATATTTTTATTCAGTTGAATTTGGATGGTTCGGGTAAGTCTGATATCGAAACAGGATTGCCGTTTTTCGACCATATGTTGGATCAATTGGCTAGACATGGAGCACTTGATTTGACCATTAAGGCGAAAGGGGATCTTCATATCGACGAACATCATACCATCGAAGATACGGGTATCGCACTGGGTGAAGTCTTTTTGAAGGCTTTAGGGGACAAACGTGGAATTGAGCGCTATTCCTATACGTTGCCAATGGATGATTGTTTGGCTCAGGTGGCATTGGATTTTGGTGGTCGCAACTGGATTGTGTGGGATGCGGAATTTAAACGCGAGAAGATCGGCGATATGCCTACGGAAATGTTTTTCCACTTCTTTAAGTCGTTTTCAGATGCTTCACGATCGAATTTAAACATTAAAGCGGAAGGTGACAATGAGCACCATAAGATCGAAGCGATTTTCAAAGCTTTTGCTAAATCTATCAAGAAAGCAGTAAGACGCGATGCCGACCATATGCAATTGCCAAGTACAAAAGGAGTATTGTAAGATGATAGGAATTATTAATTACGGTGCAGGGAATATTTTCTCTTTGACAGCAGCACTGGATCGTGTTGGGCTTACCTATGGTATGGTCAATACAGCCGATGAGATCGATCAATACGATCGTATCATCATTCCTGGAGTGGGGCATGCTGGCGCAGCAATGGACAAACTACAGGAATCAGGATTGGTGCCTTATATCAAAAAGCTAAAAAAGCCTGTATTGGGGATTTGTGTTGGTATGCAATTGCTGACGGCTTTTTCAGAAGAAGGAAATGCCGAAATGTTAAAGCTATTTCCTTTGAAGACGTTACATTTTGATGCCGAAAAGTCGGGTAAAGTACCACATATGGGCTGGAATAGTGTTTCCGTGCCAACAAATAGTCCTTTATTTGCACATATTGAAGATCAGACTTATTTTTATTTTGTCCACTCGTACTTTATCGAATTCGATGCGACATATACCGCGGCAAAATGTGTCTATGGACAGCCTTTTTCGGCTGCAATTTCTAAAGACAACTTCTTTGGCGTACAATTTCATCCGGAGAAATCTGGAAAAGCAGGAGAGCAGCTGTTGCTCAATTTTTCAACTATTCAAATTGATTAAAAATATTCGACTATGTATATCATTCCAGCAATAGACGTCTTGGACAAAAAAGTTGTCCGTTTGAGAGAGGGTAACTACAATGACGTTACAACGTATGCGATTAGTTTAGAAGAGCAAATCGAAACCTACCGTGCAAATGGTACGGAACTCGTCCATATCATTGATTTAAATGGTGCAAAAGGAGACTTCAGCAATCAGGCCTATTTATTTGATATCATCCAAAAGACGGATATGAAGATTCAATATGGCGGTGGTGTTAGAAGCATAGAGAAGGTTAAAGAATTGGTAGATGCAGGTGTTTATCGTGTTATTGTCGGAACACAGGCAATCACAAATCCTTCATTCTTGGAGGAACTGGCTACACTGAACGAAGGTAAAGTAAAATATGCAGACCACATCGTTATCGCAATTGACGTATTGGATGAAGTTATCAAATACTCCGGATGGTTGGAAAGCTCGCCAATCAAATTGATCGAATATATTGATAAATGCTTGGATTTAGGATTCTTTAGGTTCTTATGTACCGATATTAGTAAAGATGGTAAATTGGGCGGCGCAGGTGTTGAATTGTACCAAAAGTTGTTGAGCCATTCTCCAATTATCAAGTTAATTGCTTCTGGCGGCATCAGTTCAATGGATGATATTCAGAAACTTCAGGAATTGGGCGGAGTAGAGTCTGTTGTCGTTGGTAAAGCAATCTATGAAAATAGAATCTCGATCGATGAAATCAAAGATTGGAATTTAAAATCGCTAATCAGATTTTAAAATGCTGGCAAAACGTATAATTCCCTGTTTGGATGTCAAGGATGGGCGGACTGTAAAAGGAGTCAATTTTGTGGATCTGCGCGATGCGGGTGATCCCGTTGAATTGGCCTATGAATATTCTCAACAAGGGGCTGATGAACTTGTTTTTCTGGATATCACAGCGACACATGAGGAGCGGAAAACGACAATTGATTTAGTCAAAGCGGTCGCACGTCAGGTGAATATTCCTTTTACAATCGGCGGTGGTATCAATGAAATTAAAGATGCTGATATCCTGTTGAATGCAGGTGCAGATAAAATTTCCATCAATTCCGCGGCGGTACGTAACCCCGATCTTATCAATCAGATGGCAGCCGCTTTTGGAGCACAATTTGTTGTGGTTGCTGTCGATACCCGGTCCATCGAAGGTCAGCATTTTGTCCATCTGAGTGGCGGACGTATTAAGACGGAATTGAACACAGCAGATTGGATTCTTGAAGCGCAGGAACGTGGAGCGGGAGAGATCCTGCTGACGTCAATGGATCATGACGGAACAAAAAATGGCTTTGACAATGGTTTTTTAAGAACAATAAACGACCAGATTCATATTCCACTGATTGCTTCTGGCGGAGCTGGTAATCAACAGCATTTTGTGGATGTTTTTCAACAAGCTAACGTGGATGCTGCCCTGGCGGCATCGGTGTTCCATTATGGTGAAATATTGATTCCCGATCTTAAAGCTACCTTGCGTCAAAATGGAATTGTCGTAAGATAGGAAACAGGATTGAAGACCGATGAGCAAAGAGCAGTAAGTCATACACTTGCTGAATGAAGTCCGGAGAAGTTAAACGAGAGCTCATGGCTCTTCGAAAATAATTAAAAATTGAAATACTAAAATCATGTTAGATTTTGCAAAAAGTGACGGCCTCGTTCCAGTGATTGTGCAGGACTTCCAAACGTTGGAAGTGTTGATGTTAGGCTATATGAACGAGAAAGCTTGGGAGAAAACACAAGCAGAAAAACGTGTTACGTTTTTCTCCCGCAGCAAAAATCGCCTTTGGACAAAAGGAGAGGAGAGTGGAAACTTTTTGAATGTAAAAAGCATCCATGTTGATTGTGATAAAGATACTGTTTTGATCAAAGCAGAACCAATGGGGCCGACCTGTCATACCGGGAGCAGAAGCTGTTTCAGTACGGACTTCAACCAAAACTTTCTGTTGGAGTTAGAGCGTATTGTCAACCATCGCTATGAACACCCTTCTGACGAATCGTATGTCAATCGCCTGCGTTCTCGCGGTATCAATAAGATTGCGCAAAAAGTTGGCGAGGAAGCCGTAGAAACAGTAATTGCAGCATTGACAGAAACAGATACTGATTTTATCAATGAAACTTCAGACTTACTGTTTCATTTGATCGTATTGTTGCGTGAGAAAGGATTTTCATTGGAAACAATTGCGAAAAACCTCGAGAGCAGACATCAATAGGTCGCTGATGGCACATCTTACCTCGTGCTCCTTGCTCACTTAAAATCGGATGATGGCAACACCGTTGAATAAAATCCGGAGCCGGGAGAAGGCTTTAAGCTAAGATGACAAAATAATCTAAGAAGTGCAGTATATTTGTGGATATACTGCACTTCTTGTTTCTACCGACGAACACTATGTATTGCTGTATTGATCTTTAGCGGATCACAGTTCGGTCGGCGGAAAATTTAATCCTACAGCATAAAAAAATAGATATGAACTATGCGATCTGGATAGAGAATGAGTTTTACCGAAATTACTATGGATATTACATTAAAATCAACATTACCAGGACATCAAAACCCTATTTTTTGTGTAGAAAAGGGCTACCACCCGAATACTTTTTTTACCGCTGGTAACGACAAGGGTGTTGTTGAATGGGATATTGAAAACAATGCGTTTAAACGTATTCTCTGCGCGGTAAGTTCATCGGTTTACGCTTTACGGATGATATCGGGAACGCCCATTCTAGCCATAGCCTTGCGCGAAGGCAAGCTGCTTTTGGTACATGTAGAAGAGCAAAAGCTTGTAGCAAGCATACAACTAAGCACCAAAGCTATTTTTGCATTGGCTTATATGTCCTGGAAAAATGAGCTTCTGGCAGTAGGTGAAGAGGGTACATTGTATGTCATTGATTTGGAAACGTATAAAAATATTTACGAAAAACGTTTATCCTCAACAACAATTCGAGCAATTGCAATTGATGAAGGACTTGGACGAATAGCATTGGGCGATAAAGATGGACAAGTTTATATGTTGGACAGTGCTGACTTTCATGTTATTACTGAATCAAAATTGCATAGTATGCCCGCAACGTCGCTGGCATTTGTCCATAATAAATTGCTAAGTGGGGGGAGGGATGCGCAATTGGTGATTTCAGACCCAAATCAATTGACAACTCATTTTTCCTTTGTACCACATCTTTTTACCGTATACGGAATATATCCTCATCCTAAAGCACCAATTTTTGCAACTGTCAGTCGGGACAAATCGTTAAAATTTTGGTCCACAGCCGATTTCGCACTATTGAAAAATATAAGTCGCGAGAAGATGCAAGATGGCCATCATTTATCTGTAAACGCAGGTGCATGGTCCGAAAATGGACAATATTTCTTTAGTGTCGGCGATGACAAATTAGTGAAGGTATGGGAATTTCATTTATAAAAGATTGGGCAGAAGGTACGGACTAACTGAGCAGTTAAAAAAATAGATTTCTTCTGTAGCGAATTCATAATTATATCGTTAACTATGGTAATTATAAATTTAATTGACCTTATAGTTATATTTTATGAAAAGAATTTGGCTTATCTTATTAGGCTGTATAGCGCTTTCGGGCTGTGATAAAATCGAAAGTAAAGGAATGTACCTGGCTCGCGTGCCCATATTTGAAACAATGGAAAGTATACGGGCTAAAGCTAATCCCGTAAGTAGTCCTACCGCAATTGTTCAACCTGGAAAGATCTATATTTATCAAGATTACCTGTTTATTAATGAGCCGGGGAAAGGTATTCATATTTTTAATAATGTCGATCCGTCAAAACCTCTGGCGATATCGTTCCTGAGTATCCCTGGCAATGTGGATCTTGCGGTTCTAGATGGAAAACTGTATGCTGATAGTTTTACAGATCTGTTGACCTTCGATCTTGAAAACCCTGCATCTCCCAAATTATTGACACGGAATAAGGATGTGTTTAAGATGTTGCTTCAAATGGATTACTTCAATAACACTGCCGATCGCATCATTACAGGATTCCGGGACAGTCTGGTAAGCTATAGCCAAAAAGATAAATATTCACCCTATGGCCGAAAAGATATTGTGTATAATGAGACCAATTCGGGATCTGGAAAAGGAGGATCTATGGCGCGATTTACCATTGCCAATAAACACCTGTATGCTGTAGATCAAACAACATTACACCTTTTTAACGTACAGAATGCAAGTAAACCGGCCTATGTAAAGGATATCAAAGTAGGCCCTGGTATCGAAACAATTTTTCCTTTTAAAAACAGCCTGTTTATCGGCTCCAATACAGGCATGGTGATTTATGATATCACGACGGCATCTGCTCCCGTAGAACTGTCACGTTATGCACATATTCGTGCCTGTGATCCTGTCGTTGTCAATGAGAAATATGCCTTTGTAACCTTACGTGCAGGCGTGGTATGTGGTGGACTGCAGAATTTGTTGGAAGTTATCGATATTCAAGATCTGAGAAAACCGATGTTGAAAAATACCTTCACTTTGGAGAACCCCTATGGCCTGGCGCTAGCAGACCAAACCTTATATGTCTGTGATGGAAAATTTGGATTGAAGTCATTCGATGCCAGTGATGTCAGCCAAATAGGTAATAAGCTTTTAGAAACTCACAAAGATCTGACGAGCATGGATGTTATCGCTGGACCAAAATCGCTGATCGTTGTTGGAGAAAAAGGTGTACATCAATACGATTATAGCAATAAAGCCAAATTGAAGGAATTGAGCATCATTCCTGTTATTAGATCCAATTAAGAAACTATTTTAAGCGCTTCATTATTCTGATATGAAAAGACTTTCGATTGCCATTTTGGCTCTCTTCGGGTATTTAACTGTTGATGCCCAAACAAAAAAATATACAAATCATAATGAATTTTCGGTTATTACTTATGGCCCAGCTTTTCTCGAATCTGGATTTGGTCTGCATACATTCCATGGGGTGCAGCTCCATGAAAATATTGCTCTTGGTTTAAATACAGGGGTGGATAGGTATCCTGTAAACAATGAAGGATCAAAATGGTTTTTACCACTCTCAGCCAAAGTGAATTATGTGGAATTCCCTGACAGAAAACGTAGTTTTTTTGCAGGATTGGATTTAGGCTATAGTTTTGCTTTCTTGAATAAAAATCTAGTCGAGAACAATTTAAAATATGAATATCAGGGCGGCTTGTTGGTAAATCCACAGCTGGGTTGGCGCTTTAAATTTAAGAATTCAGCGAAATATTGGTCTTTGGCAACGGGATACCGGTATCAGCACTATAGCCGAAAGGAGACTTATACGCGACCCTCAGGAAGTTTGCCAGACACTAGCATAGGATATGGAACAACACAAATGGATAAAAAATATGATCTGCACCGTTTTACTTTACAGGTAGGATTTGGTTTTTAGGTATCGATCGGATGTTTTTTTGTATTAACAGGTGTCGATAGGATGAAATGTAAAAAAATAGCGTAAGTATAGGGTTCGTTTTTCAAATCTAGGCCGATACTAACGCTATTTCACTCTTTTTGTGGAGCTTACTTATTCGCTGTCTAAAAGCTGTAATACCTGCGTAAGGTATTTCTCATCGACTTCATCAAAACTATTTAATTCACTGCTATCAACGTCCAGCACACCGATAATCTGTCCCTGTTTAAAAACGGGTAACACTATTTCGGACCGCGAGAGCGAACTACAGGCAATGTGTCCCGGAAATTGCTCCACATCAGGAACAATCAATGTTTTTTCCTGTGCCCAAGCACCCCCACATACGCCACGGCCTTTCTTGATACGTGTGCATGCAACGGGGCCCTGAAAAGGGCCTAATACGAGCTCGTCTCCATCAACAAGATAGAAACCAACCCAGAAAAAATTGAATTGTTCTTTCAGTGCAGCAGCGATGTTAGCCAAATTGGCAATTTGATTAGGCTCGCCTTGTAAAAGTCCTCCAATCTGAGGAAGTAAATTTTGATATTGTTCTTCTTTGCTACCTTTAGCTATCTGTAAATCCTCTGCCATAAAAATCTATGTAAAAAAAATAATCATGCATTTGCTATCAGGATTACAATTGCCAAGCATGTTTTGCCTGTCCGGAAAGCTTCACGGCATATTGAGTGCCAACCTGCATGAAATGAAAAAGCGCTAATACGCTGTTCAAAGTTAACAGAATATTAGCGCTTTCTTATCAGGCAAATGTTATTATTTCTTTGTGTTGATAATATTCACCCGAATGTAGTTGCTTCTTTTGCCGGAAGGCGTTACAACAACGGCTTTGAAAACACGTTCCTTACTATTAGGAACCGTAATTTTCACTGGACCTGTATATTCTAAATCCAATTCTGAAGGATCGTAGTTGTCCAATGTGTAATAAATTTTGGCCCCTTCAACAGATGGTTTCAAACCTTTGATCGTATATTCCGAAGCATATACAGTGGTATCTGTTATGCCATATACTTCCGGTACACGATAGAACATATTGGTTTGGTCAAGTTTAGCCAGCTGATTTGCTGCACGCTGTTCTGAGAAATTTTTCCAGTTCTTTTTCTCTGGCTGTGTCCAGGCAATTTCAGAAAGCGCCAACACGCGTGGTAGCACTGTAAATTCGACTTTATTTGATGATCCAATATACTCTGTCCAAATATTTGCTTGTACACCTAAAACGTGTTTCTTGTTGGTTTCAGCAATTTTGCTAGGCATTGGGTCTGACGAATATACTTTGCTCAATGTGGAAAGTCCGCCGATGCTTAAAGGTTCTCTGTTTTGATCAGGACCTTGTTTGTGATCAAAATATAGACCATAGCTGTTTGCCGTAATGATCACATCGTGACCTTGATTGGCTGCATCAATTGCGCCTTGATCGCCTCTCCAGCTCATGACCGTCGCATTAGGCGCTAAACCGCCCTCTAAGATCTCATCCCATCCAATGATACGTTTACCTTTACTATTGATGTATTTTTCCATACGTTGGATAAAATAGCTCTGTAACTCGTGTTCATCTTTGAGGTTGTTATCTTTGATTCTTTTTTGACAAAATGGACATGTTTTCCATCTCGTTTTTGGACACTCATCACCACCGATGTGGATATATTCGCTAGGGAATAAGGGAATGACTTCATCAATTACATCTTCCAACAATTTGAATGTCTCTTCTTTTCCGGCACAGAATACATCGTCAAACACTCCCCAAGTCTGAGCAGCTGTGTAAGGTCCTGGCTTATCACCACAGCCCAATTCTGGATAAGCCGAAAGTGCTGCTAATGCATGTCCAGGCATCTCGATTTCGGGTATAACCGTTACATATTTAGCTTTTGCATAGGCAACCACTTCTTTGATTTGGTCCTGGGTATAGAAACCACCATAAGGTGTGTTGTCATAATCGCCATCTGTCTTGTAGTTACCCAGCAGTGTTTGCTTGCGGTAACCGCCAATTTGAGTCAATTTTGGATGTGATTTGATTTCTATACGCCAGCCTTGGTCGTCTGTCAAATGCCAATGAAACGTATTCAATTTGTAAGATGCCAGAATATCAATGTATTTTTTTACAAATTCTATGGGGAAGAAGTGCCGACCAACATCGAGATGTAATCCACGATAGGCAAAACGAGGTTCATCCTGTATGGAAGCTTGTTGAATTTCTATGCTGGCCTTTTTATCTACAGGTAGCAGTTGGATCAACGACTGCATACCATAAAATAGACCGGCAGCTTTTCCGCTAATAGTTGCGCGGTCTGAACTTATGTTAAGTTCATACGCTTCAGCATTAGTGGATTTTGCGTTTTTGGAGGAGAAATAGATCGTATTGCTGCTCGTTGATTTCACTACTGATAAAGTGAGATTGTAGTTGCTTTTTAGGAAATCCTGAAACAGCGTTGCAACTTTTTTGTCCTCTTCGCTATCAAAGGCGATTTTGGTGTTAGCGTTGATTTTAAACGTACCATTTTTAATTTGAACCTGTTGCGGTAATGGCACAATGTTCAAGGTAGCGTCTTTCTTTTCTTGCGCGAATACTGCTGCTCCTATACTTAGAGCCAGCGCAAGTGAAAATAGTTTCTTCATGCGTGAGATTATAACTGAAATAAGAAGTCCTAAAAATAGGTGAATAAATACGTTTTAGCAAAGAGGAAATGTAACAAATAGGGTATGAAAACACTGCTTACGGTGTTTTTGGCCACTTAGAAGTAGTTTGTGTGATCGCGTTTTTAGGGTAGATCAATCGTTTGTTTAGCCTGTTAAAGAGGGGCTTTTTACTTCGGGAAATAGTAGCTAAATCTAGGTGAAAAAATTTATGTCTTTTAACTGTATCTACCTGTGTTCTACTGAGCAGCTGTTCAGTAACGGGCACAACGGAATTTGCTTTTCTGGTAACAGTCCCTTAAATACCATATTGAAGATGGTCATAATGGCTGATACCAAGTTCGGGTTAATCACAATATTTAATCAATTTTTAGACAGTGATCATTCAGTGTTTATTCAGTCTACACTGACTGATCACTGAGCAAGCACTGAACAATCACTGAACAAGCACTGAATAAGCAATGTCAAAAGACTGGATTTGGTTCCTATTTAATGTCCGTTTGCTGTAGCTAAAAGTCAAAGGGGAAAAAAGGAAATTGCTACGCCTTTGTAAAGAATAAATCGCCGTTTTGATGCTTCCTTTTAGGCCTCGATTTATTGCAAAACTGAGGTCCGGGAAATGACAAAGGAACCCGAAGGTTCCTTTATATCTTTTGCGCTATAGCATTAGCAACGTACATCCGTCATCCAATGATTGATATGGGATGAGTTGGGCAAATGTTTATGCATTAAAGTCGTTTCAGTGCTAATTTGATCATATCCTCTACGGAAAGATTGCTTTCGGTCTTTAAAATGGTATTTAATACCTTTTCTGCCGCGGCTTTGTTGAATCCGAGCATAACCAGCGCTGATAAAGCTTCTTCTGGTACAGATTGGGATTGGATAGGTGCTGCCAAAGCTTCGAAACCCTGTTTTTTTAATTTATCCTGAAGTTCCAGGATAAGACGTTGTGCTGTTTTAGGTCCAATTCCTTTAATCTTTTGAATTAGGGCAACCTGGCCATTGACGATGGCAGACTGGATCTCATCCGGTGTGTTTGACGATAGGATCATCCGGCCTGTATTGGGGCCAATACCGGAAACAGAGATCAAATTTTCGAATAATTTTTTCTCGCCTTCTGTCGCAAAGCCATAAAGCGTATGTGAATCTTCCCGAACTTGAAGTGAAATAAATAGTTTACAATTTTCCTGATCCTTGATTTGGGAGAAGGTATAAAGAGAGATGTGGACATAATAACCAATCCCACTCACGTCAATAACAACATGAGTGGGGGCTTTATATGCTAATTTTCCATTGAAATATTCGTACATAGTATACGAATATAGGAAGATTTTAAGCGATTCTATAAATTTTTAAGATGTGCTTGTACATCTACTACGGCAATGGTAACCATATTGACGATTTCGCGCACAGAGCTGTCCAATTGCAATACGTGAATCGGTTTGTTCATCCCCAAAAGGATTGGACCTACAGCCTCAGCTTCACCAACTTCTTGCAATAATTTATAAGCGATATTTCCGGACTCCAAATTAGGAAATACGAGTGTATTTGCAGATTTTCCATTTAAGCAGCTGAAAGGGAAGTTTGCTGTCAACATTTCGCTGTTTAGGGCGAAGTTTGCTTGTAAATCACCATCAGCAATAATCTCTGGATGTTGATCGTGTAGAATCTGCGCTGCTGCTCTCACTTTTGTTGGCGTTTTTCCTTCACTTGAACCAAAATTAGAGTAAGATAGTAATGCAATACGTGGCTGAATGTTCATGCGTCTCACAGCTTTATCCAGTAACAGGGTAATGTCTGCTAATTCTTGTGCTGTAGGGTCTTCATTCACGGTTGTATCACCCATGAAGATTGGTCCTTTTTTAGTTAGCATCATGTACATACCTGCGACACGGCTGCCTGGTTTCGCGCCGATTACATGTAATGCCGGACGGATTGTATTTGCATAATTTTTGGTCATACCGGAAATTAGGGTATCAGCTTCACCAAATTCCACTAAAGAGGCACCAAAATAGTTGCGGTCGTACATCAACTTACGGGCATCGTATTTCGATATACCACGGCGTTGTCTTTTGATGTAAAGATGCTCAATAAATTTCTTCGAACGCTCCGTTTCGTTGTCGACTTCAGCAACTGGGTCGATAATTTCAAGACCATCCAATTCAAAAGCATATTCTTTGATTAAACGTTCGATTTTATCTCTTCTACCTAAAAGAATCGGAATTGCAATACCTTCTTCTTTAACAATCTGTGCCGCACGCAACGTTTTGTAATTGTCTGCTTCTGCAAACACAACACGTTTAGGATCTCTTTTAGCAGCCATAGTTAAATTGCGCATAATCGCATCATCTTTACCAAGACGTTTACGTAGCGCATCGCTGTATTGATCCCAATCTTCGATTACGGTCTTTGCTACACCTGATGCGATGGCAGCTTTCGCAACAGCCATGGAAACTTCAGTGATCAAACGCGGATCGGTAGGTTTTGGAATGATATATTCTTCCGAGAATTTTAAATTACTCGTGTTATAGGCTTGATTTACTTCTTCTGGAACAGGTTGTTTCGCCAAATCTGCAATTGCACGCACTGCGGCAATTTTCATTTCCTCGTTAATTGCTGTTGCACGTACATCCAAAGCACCACGGAAGATATATGGGAAACCCAATACATTGTTTACTTGGTTGGGATAATCTGAACGACCTGTACCCATGATAATATCGTTTCGTGTTGCCATCGCCAAATCGTAAGCAATCTCAGGATTTGGATTTGCCATTGCCAATACAATTGGGTTTGGAGCCATCGATAACAACATCTCTGCCGACATGACGTCTGCTGCCGATAGACCGATAAATACATCCGAATCTTTTACAGCATCTGCCAGGGTGCGAATATCGCGATCTGTTGCATATTGTGCTTTCATACTGTCTAGATTTTCTCTATCAGTACGGATTACACCTTTGCTATCCAGCATCACAATATTTTCTTTGCTGGCACCTACTGAAATATACATGGCTGTACACGACATTGCAGCTGCTCCAGCACCATTGACGACGATTTTTACTTTTGAAATATCTTTACCGATAATTTCACAGGCGTTGATCAATGCTGCACCTGAGATGATTGCCGTACCATGTTGATCATCGTGCATCACTGGGATGTTCATTTCTTCTTTTAGACGGCGTTCGATTTCAAAACATTCCGGTGCTTTGATATCTTCCAGGTTGATCCCTCCAAAAGTAGGCTCCAATGCTTTGACAATGTTGACAAACTCATCGACATTTTTGGTGTCTACTTCGATGTCAAATACATCAATGTCGGCAAAAATTTTAAATAATAAACCCTTACCTTCCATAACTGGTTTACCAGCTTGGGCGCCGATATCGCCTAAGCCCAATACTGCTGTACCATTACTGATAACAGCAACAAGGTTTCCTTTTGCGGTATATTTATAAGCATCTTCTTTGTTCTCAGCAATAGCCAAACATGGCTCCGCTACACCTGGAGAATATGCTAATGATAAGTCTCTTTGCGAATTTGTTGGTTTGGTCGGAACAACAGCTATTTTACCAGGTCTACCCATTGCGTGGTAGTTTAACGCTGCCTGTTTACGATTAGTGTTACTCATTACGATTTTATTAATTTAAGGCTACAAATCTATCATTCTTTTTGATAATTGGAAATATTTGCCAATATCTTATTATAATTAGACAATAATATGTTACTTCAGGACATCCAACAGTTTAAACATTTGTTGACGCATGCTGGAGGCCGAGCCAGCATAGTTGTTAACCAGTAAAGTGTAGGTAAATGACTGTCCTGTTTTATTGGTATGTACACCTGTATAACCAAGTACGCCGCCGATTGTTCCACTTTTCATCTTCATATTGTTATAGGTGGGAAGACTTTCGTAGAAAGCAGGGTACCAACTTTGTTTTTGTGCATACTGCATAATCTTATTCATCGCTGCTGTGGTCACTCGATTTTGAGGGGATAGTCCCGAACCATCCATACTATTGAGTTCACTGGATTTTATGCCTAATTTGGCATTCCAATATTTTTGGATATAATAGGCGCCATCGTCGGTACCTGTTTTACCCGCTGTTGTATAAGCGATCGCTTTCAATAGGGCTTCTCCATAGAGATTGATGCTCTTTTGGTTAAACCAGTAGACAATTTTATCTAAGGTTGGGGATAGGTGGATATCCAGGGTTTGTTTTTTTGAAACATCGACTGAATCCATCTTTGTCCCAGTAGCAGGCCCTTCGCTGGCAACAATACCGTTATTGTTTAATACGTCGTTGAGTTGATAAGCGAGGTCATAAGCGGGGTCCGGCGATGATAGCTCGATTGTTTTTTTGAGATCTTGTCCGTAAGATCCACGCACAAAAATCTTAGTCGAATAGGGGGCCGAATAGGCATATACATTGTCACCACTGCCGGTTTTTCCTGTCGTTGTCTCGTTGATAATTTCTAGGTAAGGAACATGTGCTGTATAATTGACGATCTCGGCTTTTGCTCCAACTTTCGTGTTTGGCTGAAAATTGATGCCAAAGGCATTTTCACACCAGTTGAGCGAAGAAATTCCCGCACCGTAATAGTTGCCCATGTCAGTCCAGATCCAGCCACCCGGAAGCTGGTTGCCATTATAAAGCCGATCATCGGCGATGATAGCCCCTTGAATACTTTTGATACCTGCATTTTGGATCGTTGCGACCCACTTATTCAATATCGTTGCAGCCTGTGTCTCGGGATAGCGCGAGCTCCCCAAGGTCGGGTCTCCGGTGCCTGTCACAACAATATTTCCATTTAACACACCGTTCTCGTCGATTTCGCCTGTATAATACAGCGTTGTTTTGAACTGAAAATTCTTGCCCAGGAAGTCCAGGGCCGTCGCGGAAGTGATTACCTTCATGGTGGACGCAGTTGCTAGTCCAATATTTTCATTTGCCGCGAATACAGTCTGGCCTGTTTTTCCGTCGAAAACTACCAGTGAGCTCAAACCATTCCTGAGGCTTTCCTGATTTTGAAACTGCGTAAAAGCATCCTGGATTTTACTGCGAAGATCCTGCGCAAATAGTGGAGTGGTAACGGTCGCTAACGCGTAAGTGGAAAAAGCAATGGTACTTAGCAGAAATTGGTTCATATAGCATCTTTTTATTGTTCTATGGTATATCCAGCCTATCTTTGTTGATCCTGTTAACACGGTTATTTTAATTCATGTTTTGAAATCATGGATATTTTATCGGATTTATAATTATATATCGAGATATATCGAGCAGAGGCTATCATTTAAGCAAAACGTGCTCGTTATTCTTCGTTTGTTTTATTTGCCCTAAAGTTAGGCATTCGACCCTAAAAAATCCTAACTTGCATAAAATTGTATAGACGACATGAAGCATATCGAAAAATTAGCTGCCATTCGTGAGGCGATGAAGGTTCAAGGAATCGATGGATATATTATTCCGTCATCAGATCCTCATATCAGTGAATATTTACCAGAACGTTACAAATGTATTGCTTGGGCCTCGGATTTTACCGGGTCTGCAGGTACCTTAGCTATCACACAAGATTTCGCTGGTCTTTGGACAGATTCCCGTTACTTTGTACAAGCTGTGGAGCAATTGGAGGGAACAGGTTTTGAATTGGTGAAATTGAAAGCTCAGGGAGCTGCGGAATATGCCGATTGGTTGGCTGAGAAATTGCCTGCGGGTTCAAAAGTTGCTTTTGATGGCAATCTTGCTTCTTTATTGGTCGCTCAATCTGTTCAGAACACTTTGGAGCCATTGGAAATTAAAGTGGATGGTCATGTTGACCTGCTGTCATCCCTTTGGGTGGGTAGACCAGAGCTACCCAAGGCGCAGGCTTATCTGTTGCCCGAAGATATCACGGGGCAGTCTACTGTTTCTAAAATTGAGGCGGTACGTGCCGAGATGAAAAAGAATAGAACAGAGGCTCATCTGATCTCCTCTTTGGATGATTTAGCCTGGTTATTAAACATCCGTGGTCAAGATGTGCCTTGTAACCCTGTTGTGTTGGGATTTGTATTGATCACTGCTGAACATGCAACACTTTACATCGAACCTTCGAAATTGACGGCGCATGCAATAGAAGAACTTAAAGGTTACGGCGTAGATGTGGCAGCCTATGAAGATATCTTTACAACGATTCCTACATTGAATGTTGCTTCAGTTCTTATTGACCCTAAGCGTACCTGTTTTGCTGTTTTCGACAGTGTACCTAAACAGGTGAAGATTGTTGAGAAAATAAATCCTTCAACAAGTTTAAAAGCGATTAAGAATAAAGTTGAAATTGAAAATAACCGCCATACGTTTATAAAAGACGGGGTCGCTTTGACACGTTTCTTTAAGTGGTTGGAAGAAAATGTTTCTTCGGGCGAACTGTCTGAATTGTCCATCGCAGCCAAATTACGTGAATTCCGCGAAAGTCAAGATGGCTTCGTTGATGTCTCATTCACGACGATTGCTGGATATTTGGATCATGGTGCCCTGCCACATTATTCGGCTAATGAAAAATCAAACTATATATTACAATCTAAAGGCTTATTGTTGGTAGACTCGGGTGGGCAATATAACACGGGTACAACAGATATTACACGTGTCGTAACGCTTGGGGGGCTGACGCAGGAGGAGAAAGAGGATTACACACTTGTGCTTAAGGGAACAATAGAAGGCTCGCAAGCTGTATTCCCTACCGGAACACGTGGTTATCAGATCGATGCGATTACGCGTCGTCCATTGTGGGAAACATTACGCAATTACGGACATGGCACCGGACATGGTGTTGGTTTTTTCTTGAACGTACACGAAGGTCCGCAAGTGTTCAATGCTGCTGCAATAGATGTTGCTGTTGAGCCAGGTATGATTACATCAATAGAACCTGGATTATACCGCGTAGGTAAACATGGTATTCGCATTGAGAACCTCGTGTTGACCCGTAAAGCAGGTTCTTCCGAATTTGGAGACTTCCTTGACTTTGAGACGTTAACCGTATGTTATATCGCAACCGATCTAATCGAAAAATCCTTATTGGATAAGAAACATATTGCCTGGCTAAATAACTATAACCAGTGGGTATTTGATCAATTATCGACTCATCTTACGGTTGAGGAAAAGAATTGGTTGGCAGACAAGTGTCAGGCGATTTAATCGTTCAAAAAGTATAACGAAAGCGGACACCCGCTTTCCACAACAATAAGTTGTCAAAATAAATGGCCCTCAATAATAAGTGAAATTCTTTTTGAGGGCTTTTTTAATCGTTTTCTTTCAAGATCTGATAGATAGACTCTTTCCCAAAAGGTTTCAGGATGAAGCCACTGATAAAAGGGTAGTTTGCAAGTTGCTCCTGGTCGCTTTTACTCGTTGAGGAACTGACAATAAAGATCTTGGTGTGCTTGATAAAGTCGGTGCGGTTTTCAAGTGTATCCATTAATTCCCAGCCCGTCATGAAAGGCATATTGATATCCACAAACAGTATGGGTTTTATCGGCGATTGTGTAATATCATTTTTGTCTAAAAAGTCTAATGCGTCCAAGGCATTTTTAAAAGCATGAAAGGCAATTTCATATTCGGTAAACCCCTGTAGCATATGGCCGAAAATGGTACGTAAAATAGCATTATCATCAATAAGAATGATCGTTCTTTTAGTTTCAAGGTTCATGGTCTTTCAGATTTATGTTTGTTTTTCATCGTGCCAATAAATCCGTTTTCGCTGTTGATTGACAGTGCTGTTTTCTTGCACTTATGAGGTCCTCCGGTCAGAATTCCAAACGGCCAATTTCAGCCGAAAATTTCGAGCACTATTCTTCTTTATTGTTGTATCAGCGTATTGGTATATATTTTTTCCAGGAACTTGACATAAAATGTGCTTCCAGTATTGATTTCACTTTGTACATCGATCTTTCCACCCAATGATTCGATCTGATATCTAATGAGAAACAGTCCGACACCTTTACTCTCAAATCCACGGTGGAAAACCTTTTTGAACATAAATAACTCAGATTTGTACTTTGGCAGGTTAATGCCCAACCCATTGTCTTTCACCGTTAATAATGTTCCTTCTGGCTCAAGATGGGTATGTATTTCGATTTTTGGGGCTCTATTTGTTGCTGTAAATCGAAGTGCATTACTCAGCAGATTACTTAAGATACTTTCTAGATAGATCTTAGGATAATAGATATCTTTCACATTAAATTCAACCGAAATAGTCGCATTTTTTTGCTGTATTTCCTCAATAAATTGCTGTTGTACCTTTTTGAATATGTCTAAAAAATCGCATTTTTCGTAAATCAGTGAATTGTTTGACCTGATATCAAGTATTCCGCCAAGATCATGCAATGTTTCATTCAGGTCATTACTGCTCACATGCAAAAGGTTCATAAAATTAGCCTTTATTTTTTCATCATCCGTTACCTTGATTTCGTCAATAAGCATCTGTATATTGCTGAGCGGGCCCTTGAGATCATGAGCGAGGATGTTCGCAAATTCTTCCAGTTGTCGTATTTTGGTTTCAAGATCTATTTTGACTAGATCCGATTCAATCTTTTGTCTTTTTAGGATTTCGATATTCTTTTTTGATTCTGAGATATCCTGAACCTGGACGATCAGAAATTGTGCGGCATTGGCATTATCAAAAACTGCAGCAACCGTTACAGAACACCATACAAAATGCCCTAATTTATGTAGATAGCGTTTTTGAAGCGTAAATGCTTCGATTTCACCCCTGACAAGTTTTGCTCTAAGTTCAACGTCTTTGTCTATATCGTCTGGGTGTGTTCTATCCGTAAACTTTGTTTTGGACATTTCTTCATGAGAATAACCAAGAATTTTGGTTAACATCTTATTAGATTCTATACAATAACCTTCGAGGCTCGTCAAAGAGATTCCCAGGCCAGATAAATAAAATGCTTGATTAAACTTGTGTTCATTGAATTTACTCTTTTCATTGGACTCGACTTGTTTTGTAATATCCGAGATAACCAAGGCTACGCGGTTTTGCGCCCTATGTATCGGCTTTATCTGTAGACGGTACCATTTGTCTTTGTGCTCTTTTAAGTTGGATTGAAAGTCCATTTTAAGTTCGCGGTCCAATTTTAATGAATTTTGTATCAATTGGACGGTAGGGATAGCTAGATCAGGAGGAAAAAGTTCAGTTAGACTCTTGTTCAAAAATTCTTCTGGCCTATAAAACAGGAGTTCGGGATTATTGGTCCAATAGTTTTTAAATATCCCTGTATCTGTTACCTCAAATACGATGTCATTTAATGAGGCGACAAGTAGTTGAAGTTGTTCCTGTTTATCCTTCAGAATGTGAATTTTATTGACCAGTTTGGATACATCGATAAACGAAATCAGAAGACCTTTTTTATTGTCTTCGACAATAAAATGTATATTGAATTGGTACCAGCTGAATCCTTGGTCTTCTTTTCGTCCTAGGATAATTTCGTCTTGGTTTTGGTTTTTTGAAAGGGCGATGAAAAATGGTGTTTCTGTGGGCGGTAGTATAGAAAGATCATCTGCGGTATAAAATGTTGTAAGCTCATGTATCTTATTGATCTCTTTTGTGGTTTTAAGGGCAAAAAGCTCCTGCGCACGTTTGTTAAACTGTAGAATAGTACCGTCTTCTGCGGTCGTGATTAATCCTTCCAACCTTGTATTTACAGTTTGGTCAGAAAGCACAGATAAGGAGTCCCGTTGCAGATGCATTATCCAACAATGTTTAGGGTTAATTTTCTCATTTATAAGCATTAAGTGGCTTGTTAGCCCCTATTTGCAAAATTGGTAACTTTTACCCCAAAATAATAAATAAATATTAAAATATGTAACTTTTTGTATAAATTACTAGCAAGCAGATTGTTATGTGCGCATAGTAATCTGCTTGCTGGTATTTTACATCTTCTGTACCTAGGAACTTATGTTTAATTCTTACTTTTTTCGAGCCAAATCCAGTTAAACCAAAGTGGCTGTAATTCTTTACTTTTAAAGGTTACAACATATTTTCCGGGCTTATCGAATTTAAATTTACCGATACGGTTTTCGACAAATTCTTCTGTATAGTTGTTTTCATTGGGCTCAACCACCATTTTGTTTGTAGGGGCAAAGCTTCCTTTCAACTGCTGGTTGGCAGTGCTGACTTCAAAAACACTGTTTTGTTTATTGGGATTATGCGCTGAGAGATCGAGTGAGTAGACGCCCGCTTCAGGGATGGTTACCTCCCAATCAATCTTCGTATCACCCGTCAGGATCGCATGCGTTGGATTTTTGCCGTTATAGCGTACAATTTTGAGTCCTTGGTTGAGGCTATTGGTTGATTTCAGGGAAAAACCACCAAAGGTTGATTCCGGGATTGTATTTTTGTCCAATTCTAGCGGGGTGTTAAAAGTCAATTTAACTTCTGAAACATAGTGGTCAGGTTGCGCGTCAGGTAATTGGATATGGATTAGACTGAGGCTTTGATCAAATTTTAGCGCCGTAGATACACTTCCCTTCATCAGTGAAACCTGTTCTGGGGTCGATTTGATTCCTGTAATCCGAAGTGTATGATCTAAGGGCCAATTAAAGACGTGCGCATATACGACTGTTTTTTGCCCTTCTTTTTTGGTTGTGAGGTAACCCCAATCGAAGTGGTTGTTTTTGAGATCAAGGCCGGTACTGCCATAGATGCCCGCTCCATAGCTGTTTAGCCAATCTCCAACTTCGTGCAGACGACTGATACTTTCGTAGGGAACTGTTCCGTTGGCGCGTGGCCCGATATTTAAGGTGAAGCCCCCGTTGAGACTTACATTGGAGATTAATGACTGGAAAATTTGACTGGTCGATTTCCATTCATTCTCCTGACCGTTGTAACCCCATGAATGCGCGATGGTGCCCGGTGTCTCCCATGGATGGTTAATGTAATTGCTGCCAAATTGGTTATCTCCTAATGTCTCAAAATCCACATTCTCCGCATCCGTAGGAAGACCTAGACGGGAATTAATCAGGCAATTAGGCTGTAGTTCACGGATCAGTTTGACAACCTGTAGTAATTGTTCTTTTTTAATGATCGACTTTTGATAAGGGATCCACATGTCGAACCATATCAAGGCAATGTCGCCATAGTTGGTCATCAGTTCGCGAAGTTGAGGGATAACTTTTTCCTGCCAATATTGATTGTATTGGGCATCGGTAACATGTCCCGACAGCTCCTGTTGATGATTCCAGCCGTATGGATGTTCCCAGTCTATCCAATGGGAATAATAAAAGCCTAATTTCATGCCGTGCTTTCTACAGGCCTCTGCGATATCTTTGATGACATCCCGATTGGAACCACTCAATTTTGGGAGACTATAATCACCAACTTTTGTGTCCCAAAGGGCAACACCATCATGATGTTTGGCGGTGATGATGATATATTTCATCCCAGCCTCTTTTGCTAGAAGAACCCATTGCTCAGGATCTATTTTACTCCAGTCGAAACGTTTTGCCAAGGTACCGTACTCTTCTTTGGAAACGCGGTTGCGATATCTTAACCACTCGGCATAGTTATTCATATAACGTAAAGGCTCACCCTTCCACATGCCTTCTGCCGCACTGTATAGTCCCCAATGAATGAACATGCCAAAGCGGGCATCTTTAAACCAAGAGGCTTTTTCAGAAGTTTGTGCAAATAGTTTGGCCGAAATACTGAATAGCAATAATGACAAAATCAGTAGTCGCTTGATTGATGGTATCATAAAGGTTGTTCTGTTTTTTGACTTACAAGATAGGCAAAAAATCGAATATCGATCCTTAAATTGGATTTTGGAGTGGTTGTAAACTATGGAATGTAGTCGGTGAAAAAGTGAAAACCCCTCGTATTTAAACTAAGGGGTTTCATGTTGTGAAAACTTTAAAACGATTATTTCAAGTTATAGGCTTGGATAATCTTTTTAAAAACGGCTGTATTGTTGTAAATGCCCATAAAATTTTGCGCACCCGGTCCATAAGCAAAGACAGGTACCATAATATTGGTGTGGTCATCGCTACTGAAATTGCCCCTAACGGTTCCCTTTTTATAATTGGCATCCAATAGGGAGAGTCCGCCAGTTTCGTGATCTGCCGTGACAATGACTAGTGTTTCACCATCTTGGTCCGCAAATTTTAGGGCTTCCCCGACAAGCCGGTCAAAGTCATGTTGCTCGGTAACAACATAGGGAAGATCGTTGGCATGGGCTCCATAGTCAATTTGTGCACCCTCGGCCATGATAAAGAAGCCATTTTTATTTTTAGACAAAAGCTGAATCGTTTTTGAGAGCGAATTTTTTAACATTTCTCCGCGTCCATCGAGTATTCTCCTTGTCGCCGAATCAGCGAGGAGTACCAACTGTTTGCCCGATGTCGCTTTTTCAAAGTCGTCTAAATTTTGCTGAAGCTGATACCCTTTTTCGGTCAGTTGCTTCATCAGCGTGTTATCCTTGTTGTTGAGGAAGCTTTCGCGACGGGATCCAACTAGGATATCCACGTGGCTATTCTTGAAATCTGCCGCAATTTCCTGCGACATTGTTCGATCGATCTGATGTGCGTAAAATGCAGCCGGAGTAGCATCTGTAATATCTCCTGCACTGATGATCCCACTTTTGATCCCGTGTTGAGCAAGTGTGTCGGGAATAGCGCTCAACAATTTACCGTCGGCATCCACGCCAATGTAACGGTTATTGGTTTTATGTCCAGTAGCCAAAGCTGTCCCACCCGCAGCGGAGTCGGTAAAATCCGAATTGGATGCTTCGGTGCGTGAAAGGCCAATATGTTTCATATTGATAATATTGGACTGACCAAAATTGGCACTTAAACCCGCTTGTATTTGGGCCAATCCCATGCCATCACCAATGAGTAAAATAACGTTCTTGACCTTGCTCGTTGCACCATCATTTTTATAGGTTGGCTGATAGGGAACGTAGGCCTTTGGATTTGCATATTCGACTTTGGCGTTGTTTAAATAGAAATTCTTAAGCGCAGTAGGATGGTCTGTATTGATCCAGTCTACCCCCATGTGACCAAGCTCTTTCCAACTATTGGGGCTGTCTTTTGTTGCCCAGAAACGAAAAGGTTTACCCAATTTATGCGCCTTGTCTATCACAGATTTCATCTTTTCAAGGTCGGGTGGAGTAGGGGTCCCTTTGCCATTCCAGACAGAATACTGCTTAATATCCTGACTGATCATCCCAATATGTTTGAGCTGTGCCGGTGTATAATCTTTTTCCGGCCGGCCATCAAAATAAATCATCGATGGGTAATTGTCGAACTTTTCGGGCGGCGGGATTTCACCGCTGACGACAATTTTAATGGCGGAAGGATTTTTCTGCTGGTCGAATATAGATTCGTTTCCCTTCAAATCGGCCAACAATTTAGACAGTACCTGTTCGTAATTTTCTTTGATGTCAATCACGAGCTGCAAGGTCTGCTCTGGTTTGGCATAAGGTTTATTGCCGTTTTCCTTAAAGAAAGCAATTAAAGGGTCGATGTAAAGTTTTTTTAGTGTTTTCCCTGGTTTGATCTCACTGCTTTCATGGGCAACGTAAAGCTCTCCATTGCGATAGAAGACGTCCGCTTCGATAGAACCCATTCCAGCATAGTAAGCCTCCAACAGCGGGATTTGTTGTTTGTAATCATTGTGGCTGTGACCTGCATTTGCAGTCAGTTTCTGTTGTGCAGAAACTGACTGAATGCTTAGGCCGGCAAATAGCAGCCACATTAATTTATTGTTTTTTACCATCCTGGATTTTGTTTAATGACACCGGAACTGTTGTCGATCTCGCGTTGTGGAACAGCCCACACGTCATGTACTTGCGGATTGAAATTTCTAGCTGGCCAAATGACCGTACCATCGAAATCGTGTAAAGGTTTGGCATAGGTAGCTTGTGCATCACCCCATCTAACTAAATCACGGTGACGGTCTGCCCATTCCCCAGCAAGCTCATTGCGGCGCTCACGTTTTAAATCTACAAGGGTCATTCCGCTTTTTGTGACTAAACCGGCCCGCTTCCTAATCTTATTTAATTCAGTATCGCCAGCACCGGAACCATTTAAGTTAATGGCGGCTTCAGCCTTGATCAATAGTACTTCGGCATAGCGCATCAATGGAACATTTAGATCTGTAGTGCCGTTATCTCCATTTGGATTGACATGTGTTGGAATAGGGTCTTTATAAGAAAACGGCTCCATGTATTTCTTGAATTGGTAATTGGATGTAGCGCCGCCGTCTTTTGTGAAAGTGCGTTCATTGCCGAAAAACTGAAATTTGTCTCCAGGTTTCAAGATTGTTGCTTCACGGCGTAGATCGCCAGATTCAAAAGAATCATACAGTTCTTTTGTCGGTAGATAATAGCCCCAGCCATTGTAGATTCCCCAGGCCTTGTTGGTGAGCATAACTCCAGGAAGCTTACTTCCCCATCCAGTACCGCCACCATTTGGCGTACAGACCACCGACCAGATATATTCTTTGGACCAGTTGTTGGCAGCTTTAAATACATCGACAAAATTAGGCAGTAAATCATGTTTGCCCGAATTGATCACCATATCTGCATATTTGGCCGCATTGGTATAGTCCTTTTTGTACAGGTATACTTTTGATAAATAGGCCCATGCCGCAGTTTTGTGCGCTTTACCGTAATCTGAGGTATTCATGTCTGAGAAATAGGGAAGGTTCTCCGCAGCTTTTAGAAATAAAGAAGCAATGTAATCATAGTTCTCGTTGACATTGTTAGCACGGGGTACGGGTACGGTTGCATCAGTTTCAGGTTTAACGATCGGAATTCCAGCTTTGTCATTACCATAGTTTGCAGCCAATTGAAAATAAACCAGACCTGCATTGAAATAGGCATCGCCAATGATCTGTTTTTTTCGCGCTTCATCCATGGTTATATTGGGAACATTGATAATAATATCGTTAGCTCTTTTTATAATCGCATAGCGCATGCTCCATTGCGATTCGGTATAACCACCACCGATATAATTGCGGTTGAAATTTTTGATATTATCGGCTTCCGGTTTGTTACGCCCTGTTACCATGTCGTCACTGGCATTAATAAACCAAAACATTCCGCGGCCATAATAATCCTCTTCATTGTATTTTTCATACATACCAGCCTCTGCTTTGATGGCATCCTGTTCGGTTTTCCAAAAATTCTGCGCGGAAGGAGAACCTTCAGGCGATATATCCAACTGTTTTTCGCACGATGCAAAAAGTGCTACTGCTGCTATTGCAAGGTATTTGATATTCGTTTTCATCGTTTTATTTTTTTAATGACTGATAAAACCTGCTTAAAATCGCCCGTCTGTGAATGACAACTTTTATTTTTCGGTTTCATCCTTTTTATTTTTCTCGTTTTAATAATCGATAAGATCTTAAACTCAATAATCCTTGTATGAGGTCACCTTCGTTTAGATCCCATTGGCATTCTGCTAAGATTAAAAATTGACATTTAGACCGAAAATAAAGCTTCGGGCTTGTGGGTAGCGTCCGACATCAAGTCCATTGTTGTCCATACCAATTTCCGGATCAAAACCAGTGTATTTTGTAAACGTAAATAAGTTGTTCGTAGTCGCATAGACTCTCACGTTTCCAAGTTTATATCTGTCAGTCAAAGATTTTGGAAGTGTATAACCTAATGTGACATTTCGGATACGAAGGAAAGAACCATCTTCGATATAGAAATCTGATGCATTAAAGTTTCCATTGGCGTCTGAGCTTGAGATAATAGGCACTTTCCCATTCGGGTTTTCTGGTGACCATGCATCGAGGATTCCTGCTAATTTGTTGTACGAAGGACCGCTCGCACTGTAGGTTGTTCTTTTGATGGCATTAAACAATTTGTTTCCTTGTACACCTTGTGCAAAAATATTGAGATCAAAGTTTTTGTAATTCGCATTGAAGCTCAGACCGTAAGAAAAATCAGGATAAGCACTTCCGGCGTAATAGCGATCTTCAGGTCCGATCGAACCATTCCCATCGATGTCTACAAATTTGAAATCGCCCGCTTTTGCATTGGGTTGAATTTTTTGTCCATTGGCATTTTTGTAGTTATCAGCTTCTGCCTGACTCTGGAAGATACCATCGGTCTTTAATACGTAGTAACTGTAAAGAGGTTGGCCAACAGTAATTGTCAACGGAGCTAGCTCATTTCTAAAATTAGTACCTACTGCGATATTGTTCAATCCAGGGGCCAATTCTTGAACGTTGTTGGTCAATTTGGTTAGGGTTGCATTAATAGAGTACGAAAAATCTTTATTTTTAGCACTACTATACGTTAGTCCTAGTTCAATACCTTTATCTTTTACTATACCACCGTTAATCGTTTGTGTGCTCAAACCCGCTGTTCCCGGAAGAGGTTTGGTTAAGATCATCTTATTGGTTTCTTTGACAAAATAATCCGCTACCAAGCTCAATCCATTCAAAATTCCAAGATCTAAACCTATATTTGTTTGTTTACTTTCAGCCCATCGCATATCCATATTGGGTAATACATTTTGAGCATATCCATTTTGTAATTTTGGATTTTCACCGAAATAGGCATCGGCGCGAATAAGAAGAGGGTTAACATCCAGTGGGTTTAGGTTGGCTAGACCACCCAATTTACCGTAACTTGCTCTTATTTTAAGCTCGTTTAACCATTCTACAGATTTCAAGAAATCTTCTTTGTGTAGAGCCCATCCGGCAGATGTTGAATAATAGTAGCGCGCTCTATTTTCTTTTAATGGAATGATGGATGAAGCATCTCTTCGACCAATTAAGGATAGTAAGTATTTTTCATTGTAATTATAGTTTGCCCGTAAGAAAAGAGACGAAAGCGCTGTGGCTCCATAACCACTTTCCGACGGTTGTATTGTGTTCGCGTTATTCAGGTATCTGTATTGCTTGGATTCGTCGTCAAAGCCCGTTCCTGAAGCATTCAAATAACTACTTTTGGTCTTTTGAAAACTATAACCTCCGGTCAAATCAAGTTGATGATGGTCAAATTTGGTTTTATAATTTAGGACTTGTTCGGCAAGGATATCATTTGCGTCACTCGCTCTTTCCACCAGACTATTGCTCAAAACGGGTTTACCTATTTCAGGACGTTTTGGTGTAAAGCTTTTATATCTAATGTTCGATTTTGTAATGCTTAAGTTGGATCTAAAAGTTAAGCCTTTTGCCAACTGGATGTTGGCGTATGGATTCACAACCAGGACATTGACCGGATTGTTTATATCGATGCGCATTAATTCTGCAACCGGGTTGATGATATCACCATAGTCACCAGGGAAAGGACCTGGAAGACCCGCAAAACTACCATCGGCATTATAAGGTGTTCCATTGGTGGGATAATAAATGGCCGACAATAGCGCTCCTGTATAGTCGCTGCTTGTATTAGCACCATTTCCATTGGTACTGCTATAGGAAAGATTTTCACCTATTTTTAACCATGGTGTAACTTGATGCTCTGAGTTTATCCTGAAGTTGTAACGCTGCGTTTTCGTATTGAGTACAATACCTTCTGCTTTGCGGTAATTGAAACTTAGGTAAAAATTTGATTTTTCATTTCCGCCATTAATTGCACCATTGTAATCTTGCAATGTCGCGTTTCTAAATACCTCATCCATCCAGTTTGTTTTGGTCACTAAACCTTCTGGATATTTAGCCGGATCGAAAGCTGGTAAAATGGTTGTCCCACCATTTTTTGCAGCTGTTGCGGCGACCTCGGCACGTTGTTCGGCGTTTAAAGGTTTTAATTTACGCCATGCACTTTGCTGGCCGATCTTGGCATCAACATTAATTTGCATCTGTCCTTTTTTTCCTTTTTTTGTGGTGATCAATACCACACCACCAGAAGCTCTCGCACCATAGATAGCTGCTGAAGCATCCTTTAATACGGAAATAGACTCAATGTCGTTGGGATTTAATTGTGGAGTACCTAAGAAAATCGAACCGTCAATAACGTAGAGTACATTTTCACCATTGATACCACCGGCACCCCGAATATTGATACGTGGGGGCGATGTCGGATCGCCACCTTCGTTTGTCACAATGACACCCGGAGATTTTCCGGCTAATACTTCACCGACACTGTTTACCGAGCGTGAGGATAATTTATCAAGGGATACCACACCTATAGCTCCTGTTAATGTTTCTTTTTTCTGGGTTCCATAACCAACAACAACAACTTCGGATAGGGTCGAACGTTCTTCGCTTAGCGTTACATTAATAACTTCATTTTCACCAACAGAAACATCTTTAGAATGAAATCCGACCATCGAAAAAGAAAGGACGGCTTGTGGTCCAGCCTCAATTCGAAATGCACCCTTTGTATCTGTTGTGGTTCCTACCTGCGTACCCACTACTTTTACAGAAACACCTACAATTGCAGCCCCTGTTGTATCTCTTACAAAACCTGTCACGATGCGGTCTGCCTTGAGGTTTGCTTGCGTGTTCAAGATCACATAGTCCTCCTTTTCTACCGCATTGATTCCGAGTTTATTCAACAGTGAGCGAACAGGCTCGGTTTTAAAGCTACCGCTTAAGACGGTGTTGTGTTCTTGCAATAGATCAGGGTTGTAAACAAAATGAAGGCCCGAAAGACTCTCGATTTTGTGGAGGATGACATCGAGTTTTTCGCCCTTGCTTATTTTGATGTTTACGCTGCTTTTGTCCAAACGTTGGGCCATACCGGGTGAGGCCATTAGTGAACTGCAAAATACCGACGTAATCGAAAATGCAATGCAGGGATACTTCATGATCCGATAAAAAGAGAATTCTCTTTTGAATGCAGGTGTTTTCATTTTTTTGTAATGATTAGGTAATGAATTGCGCATGGTGACTAAGATGTTTTAGGTAAATTTTTAGACATTATTTTTGGATTTTAAATATTTTATCCTTTTCAATCGTCCTGTACTTAAGGTGATGCAGGCTGCAGATAATATCCAGTATTTCGGCTGGATTTTGTGTGCTATTGAATGTGGCTGTTGTTTTTAGGGCCGAAAGCGATGTATCCTTTAAGATAATTTCAATGTTGTAGATATATTCCAGTTTTTTTGCGACCTCTTGGAGGTTTGTTCCATCAAACGCTATGGCGACAGCTGTGTTTTTTTCGACCACGCTACGCGAAGATTGTGAGGTTTCTTTGCTGTAACGTAGACTTTGGTTTTTGGTTAATATACCCAAGATTTTATCTTGTTGCTGTACCGCCACCTTACCGGTAGCAACGGTGACTTCGACTTGGTCGGAAGCCTGATAAGCTTTTATCCGAAAGGAGGTACCCAATACTTTAACCACTAGCTTGGATGCAAGCTGTACCTGAAATGGGTGTTGTTCGTCGTGGGCAATAGCAAAGAAGGCTTCCCCCTCGGTAAGTGCTATTTCACGGATATTTCCCTTGAATGTACTTGGATAGCTGATTTTTGAAGATGGTTCCATGATAATTTCCGAACCATCTGCCAATACAATCTTTTTATGTTCATCTGCAAGGGTTGTTGTGACGATCTGCGCAGATGGTGCGATAGGTTGATTATTTACTTTCCAATAAAGAAGTCCTATGGACGCAATCATTAAAATAGCGGCCGCTATTTTGAATACAGGTGAATACAGCAGGGAAGGTCGTTTACTTTCCTTTTCTGAAATACCGGACTGGATATTGGCCAATAATTGTTCGCGCAAGGCCGCTTTGCGTTCCTGCGGAATTTTTTTTGATGCGTTATCCAGTTGGGCGTACCAATCTTCGACTTGTTTAATCTCGGTGGCGCTGGCCTCTCCATTTAAATATTTTTGCAGTAGCTGCTTTGCTTTTTCTTCCATCATTTGAATACATGTCACTTCAAATGGGAAATGGTACTAGTCGAAAATATTAGGAGTATATTAAATTATTGTTAACACTCAAAAAAATGTAGGAACTGCCTAAGAGAGGCTTTTTTTGAGCAGTTTCATGGCCGAGGTAATTTGATTCTTGACCGTTTGTACCGATACATTCAGCTCGCTCGCAATTTCCTTGATTGATTTTTCTTGCTTGCGGCTCATTGTGACGACCAGCCGCATACGTTCGGGAAGCTGCATCAACGCTTCTTCAACTTTTTGTTGCGCATCTTTTAAGATCAGCAAATCGTCCGCTGAATCCGCATATTGTTGGTTCATTAAAGTCGCTAGTTCGGCTTTGTGCCCATCTTTAACTGTCGTATTCCGAAAATGGTTGATTACTTTGAATTTTACAGCCCCATGTAGATAGGCTGCGAGGCCACCAGATATGATGACCTGTTCACGGTTTTCCCACAGCGAAATAAAAATTTCCTGGGTAATGTCCTGAGCAACATTTTCGTCACCTATTTTCTTAAAAGCTGCATCAAATATGGCTTCCCAATACAGATTAAAAATCTGTTCCATGGCAAAGTGGTCACCCTGCTTTAATGATGCTATCAATAATTCGCTCACAAGATCAGTTTTAATTGGACAAAGCTAATAACTCAGTATTCCTTTAAAGTTAATAAATCTTAAAGAGTATATTTTGTCTGTTATAAATTAATCTTGGGAATTTCAGCTGAAATTGAACGGTATATTTTTATTCTTTATATTCCTTGCCCGTAGCAATGTCAATAAAATAGCCCTCGTCCCGATTCTGCTCATTTCTAGGTTGTACCCAACCGTTGGGATTGATGGTCATGTAGCTTTTGTTGCCGATTCGTTGTTTTGTCTTATTGTTGTATAAAGTATAGCAACCATCTTTATGCTCCTGTAATGCGAAGATTTGTCGTTTACCATCTAAGGTTTCAATATGTTCGAAATCGGGATTTATATCCCAAGTTTTTGCACTTGAATTCCATAGGCCTTTTGTAGGTTCCAGATCGCCTCGTTTCACATCAATTAAATAAAGATCTTCTGATGAATCGACATATTTTATTTTTCCGGTCTTCCAATTCTTCTTCATGGCATTCGAGGTGAGTAACATGTGTTTGTCTGGCCAGACCAAATTACCCACCTGATCCAGGATATAGAAATTCGGGGCTTTGATGGTGTCTAATAAGTTGCCATCTTTATCCATATATAGCCAATCATAAGCCCAAATCGCATGATTGTAGTTAAATCTGCCTAGAATAAAATAGGGCGAATTAGTCACCGAATAAACTAAGGATATTTCAATACCGTATATTGTAAGTTATAGCCTGTTGGCGTGTAATATTAACCGTTGATTGGACAGATGATATCAGGAAGGAGCAGCGCTAATTTTGGAGTTGAGCCGATTAAATTGGTTAATCGGCTCAAATTTTGCTTATTGTTGAGCCGATTAGTGTGATCACTTTTTAGTAACCGGAACCAAAATAACCTCCCCTTTGTTGGTTTGATACCAGTATTTGTTGCCCAGGTCATCTTCGAAATCATGGTTTACCCGCGGCTTATCAACCTTTCTGAAGCTTTTTACATCAGGGCCATTGAATATTTTGTTTCCAATGAAAATGTGGTTCGCGTCTTTTGCTACAGCGAACTTGAGAACCTCGAAGGTTTTCGGATCTGCTTCAGCAAATAATCGTTGCTCGTAATAGACATGATTTTTGTCGCGCGACCAAAGAACTTTTCCATTTGCCCCTTCCAATAGCTCGAAACTTTCGGCATCGACCGCTGCATATTCAAATTGCTTACCCGAGATAATCACCAATTGGTCAATGATTACTGTCTTATCATTAAGGAATTTTATGTTGTTTGACGAAGGAAGTTCGATCTCCAGGATACCGATGTTTTGATAAGGCTCGTAGTAGAGCAGTATTCGGTCATTCAGTAGTAGATAGGCTATATTGAGGGCCTTAACGTTCTCTGTTTTATAGTGGAGCGGAAGAATCGCTTTGTCTGTTACTACGAAAAGCTGATTTTTATCTTTTACAAAATTACTGTTAACTACGTTGAATGAAGCATAGTCGACGTTCAGCGGTCGATACCGATAAAAGTAATGTGCTTTATCTTTAGCTAGTGCTGGAAGTTGATGATATAACGTTGTATAAGTCGCAGGATCGGCACCTTCGATAATGGTGAGCTGATTTTGGCTACACGATGAAGTAGCCGACGCAAAACCTTCAAACTTGAATACATGCTCCTGATCGATTGGAATGTTGTTTTTCAGTTGAAAGGTCTTTATATCGACCAGCTCTTGCGGGCATCCCATAAAATAGACGTGATCTTTATCGCGGGCATAGACCTCTTTGATCACAGCAAAACTTGCCACATCGGCAACCATCTTTCTCGAACCTCGTTCAAAACCGTTTCCGCTCGGTATAAAATAAATCGCACCGCTCTTTTTGTAGTAATCTTCAGACAAAGGACTCACTTGCTCTTTGCAGGAAAAGAGCAGACCTATCAAAGCACTTATTATTCCCATTTTTAAGATATTTTTCATACTCGCCAACGATATACCTTATCGCAATTATTGATTATTCATTGATGTAACGTACCGCAAAATCGATCCAGTCTGTAATGGATTCATCCAGGTAGATATCGGGCTGTATCCCTATATTGTCAATCGGATATTGTGGTAGTCGAGTAGATCGATAGGTTGGCAAAAGGAGCTGGTAGTTGTCGCAACCAAATTTGAACTCACGTATAGAGCCATAGTCAAGGGCGCCCATACTCGGCGTTCCCATGATTTTTACTTTTTTGCTCTGGCGGGAACTGAATAAAAAATTCTCGGCAGCACTGGCTACATTTCTATTGGCTAGGATAATGACCTGTTGCGGACTTTTTTTATTAATAGCAATCGTATCTATGATCACCTTCTTGTCACCATACAATACAAATTTTCCGATATTCTCCCTGTATTCCCGAAGATCTTCGTCAATTCTTTTTACTTCATTCAGTGAATCCTGCTTGATATTTTTGATGGCATAATCACGCAACCCATCGACTAAGGTTTGTGTCGCAAAAAACTCAACACTCATAATCCGGATGGGATTAGTTAAGATGTAAGGCAACAGCGGCTGGTATACATCGTCCGTCCCACCACCGTTGTTTCGTACATCTATAATAAGTCCTTTACTGCTTTCGATCTTTTCTTTGTTTTTTTCAATCAGCTCTTTGAAAGGGGCTATGTTTTCGTACCCGAAGCTTGAGATCTTAATATAAAATATATCGGGACTGATCGATTTTGAACTTATTTCCTCTTCTGGTTCTGCCTTTGGGGTTTCGGTACTTGTCTGTGGAGCATTTTTCCTTTTGGAAAGATCATCTAAGACAATGTGTTCATCGTGGAAGAAGTCAAGATATTCCTGCAAAAGTTGCATACAGGTCCCATTTGAAACCAGCAAGCTTTTCTTCGTCAATATATTTTTTTTAGCTTGATACAGGTCCTTATTCTGCTTGGTTTTTTCTGGAAAACCAGGGTACTCGCTCTCTATTTTTACAATTAATTGCTTAAGTGCCTGTGAGCAGTTGCAGGTGGTTTGACCATATATTGGTCGAACAAAGAAAACAAGACAAAAGATGAGGAATAATTTGGTATTGGTCATGGATATGGTTGTTAAAATTAATGCAATTTAAGAAATAGCGTATTTTCTGATAGCTTAAAAATTGAATAGCCTAAAAATAGTAGAAATATAGAATTGTTTCGTGAGGTGTTTACAATTCGTAGCATATATTTATAATTTGTAAAAGCCAGAAATAAATAGTCATCTGTTTATGTACAGGCCGGCATCCTTCATTTAAAACTTTAATGATAAATAATATTTTGATTTGGTTTTGTTTATTTATATATTTGTATGTATAAACTATATTAATGTATTCTATTTTGTTTTTCTTATAATCGAAAAACAAAGTGTTTTCTCCGTCTTTATTGCCAGCGACGGTGAAACACTTTTTCGCTAAATGAATGATTTGAATACATGTTGATTTAAATGCTGGTATTTCCTGAAAAGCCAAGGGGCGAACGTCTATATGTAGTAATGTGTTAACCCTCTTTAGTCTCCTTGGTTGTAATACTGTTTTTTTACAATAAAGTATTTATTATTTACAATAATAAACTGTAACGGTCTGATCTGTTTGGGGTTAATTTATTGTGCCAAATTTTTAATCTTAAATCATTTAGTATGGAAATCAATAGCCAATTAATTATCGATCGGCTTTCTCAGCGTATGGATCTCGATCGTGCCTATCTTTTTAAATATCAGTTTCTCGGTCAGGAGCATTATCATTTGCTTCTTGCGCTCAAGCATGTGAGCGGGCTTTCAGCGAAGGTATTAAAACCTATTGCGGAATTATGTTTAATGGACCAGAAGAATATTTCCTTTGAGCTGGTGCCAATTGCTGAAATGCTCAGTAAAGTCAAAGTGGGCAGCCTGTATTATTCCTATGCCTCCCTACCTGAAAATACCGTTCATCAGGCTAGTAGCAAAAAGAACCCACCCCTTCAAGCGAAAGAACTAAAAAGTGTCCTAGAAATCGCTGATGAATATTACCAGAAGCTCTTGCCTATTTCAGCGGGATTCCTACAGGGGGCTGAAACATTTGGTCAGCAGGGGAACTATCAAAGGGCTGTATTTATGTTACATCAAAGTATGGAAAATCATTTGCGTTTTTTACAGCTAATGATTGACGGAAAAGCCAATAACGTACATCATGTTAGCAACAGAATTAAAAGCCTCAATGAACATTTTTCAATGTTAAGAGAATCTCTTGTCGGAAAGGATGAGGAAGAAAAGAAACGTTTTAGATTATTGGACAGTGCCTTTGATGCGGTGAAACAAAACAAGGACCTCGAAATCTCCGCCTTTGATGCCTCCTGGCTTTATGAGCATTGCAAGTTTGTTCTTCATACGATTGAACAGCTGTACTTGAGTTTTATGGAAGGCCTTAAAGCGGGCTATGAAAAATTGTTGGTAATAGCGGAACAAAAAGTCGCAAATAAAAACGTCGAAGTTGCAGCAAGTAATCTGGTGGCGAAGGAGACTACATTATCGAATGCCGCGGCCTCGCAGTTTCGTGCATTTCCTTGGCCGGAACGGTATGAGGAAGATATACTTCATGTGCTGGCTCAGATTCGTCAGGAGAATAATCCCGAACAAATGATGCTGCTCAATTATTACGTCAGCGATGCGCATGGAAAAGGACTTTTTCATTTTCCTGCAGTGGAAAATGAAAAGGCAGAAATCTACCTTGTCGTAATAAAAAAGAAAATAGGTCACTGTCACTTTCGAAAAATCGTTTATGGTCGAGTTACTGCAGTTGTAGCTTTTATGAGCACAGATTTCCTGGCAACAAAATTGGATATGGGCAGCCGTTTCTCCCATACGATCTGGAATGAATCTGTTGTTGTTTACCGTCGTCCGAGTTATAAACCGACGTATTCCGTTTCTCCGATCAATTGGCATGATACATTGTTTAAGACATCCATTTCATGGACACGCAATTCAAAACTCATGCAGGATCTGCTAGGTGTATTCGCTTTTGAAGGACTTGCTAGTCCGCAATTGGCTGTATTATTTTTAAATCAATTGACTTCAATTGGACTATACAGTTACCTCTACCTACGGATCGGTTATGCCCCAATGAATGTGACTATAGCCAATCTTGTGGACTGGACCTGTATCTGTGATAAAAAGGTGCAGGAGTTTTTTACAACCAGAGGTGATGTAGAGGAAATATTGAATGCAGAGTTATTAAAACAGATGAAAGGGCGGGTCTATGAGCTTCCTTCACAATTAGCTCAGCTTGATATGGACTACTTCAGGTCAAAAGCGAGAGAAATTACAGATTTCTTTGTCGATCTCTGTGATCAGAGCATACGGTATATGGAGCTGAAATCGGAGGTTAAATTAAACGAAGTGATATGATAGGAATTGGCTTTAACTGCATTACGACGGATGCTAAGATCCATTCAGTCGAAAAAATACTTCCAAAAAGAAATTCTAGTGAACCTCTTGTAATTCCTTGGGAAGATGGATTTATAGGGAGAATGACTCCGCGCTACCTGAGCAAATATTATGCTGATGATGAGATTCCATTTATGGAACGAGAGAATATTGTTATTCAGGTCCGACCGTATCCACCGAAATATGAACTTAAGTTAAAAAAGTTCTCGGGTACTACGGTTAAAATCGAGCTGACTACGGAACACCTCGGCATTAATTGTTCTTGTAGCGACGATGTAACAGGGCTTTGCGTACACGAAGCAACCCTGCTATCGAATAAATTACTGGATAGTTACCCCAATTATTTAAAGGGCCTATATCGGGCTGAAATCAATAATTTGCCACCATGGAAGAAAAAGATCGTGCCATTTAAGGTCTGTGAGAATTATTCTTATGCGGAGTTAACTGTAGAAATGAATAATGAATATGGACGATTTTATCGTTTAGCTCCTAATGATTATGAGAGTGGACTTCGTCTGCCTGCACGTAACTTGGAAGGATATCTCGATTTACAGCGAAACGATGAAGTGTATTTTTTTGTTACAATAAATTTTTCCGCTTTTGGTCTGCCTGTTTTTTTCCCTTTTCATTATAAATTTAAACGCTCTCGTTCCTTTTCGCACTCTTATCTATTGGACGAAAGTAACTTGAAAATGTCTTTAAATTCTTATGATCAGTATCTGGAATTGTTCAGTCGTCGATTTGCCGCCCTCCTTAATGAAGATAAAATACTTCGGGAAGAGAAGAAGGATCTAATCAGTGAAGATATCAACTACTTCGAGCGGAAACAATGGGAAATTATACAGATATGGCGTGATTTACTGGAGGATCCTCCGTTTCCAGTTAAATTACGTTTTGCCGAAACATTTAAACGCTATCGATTTGCACATCAGATTAATTTGAAAAATTCGAGCGTGCTGGGTGCCGCGACATTAAATAAAGCACAGGGGAATTTGCAGCTCAAAGTCGAAATTGATGATCAGGATCAATATCTGAAAATGCGAATTTGTCTCTATTACAGAAACCAGCTAATAGATTGTCCTGAGTTTTTGGGGGATGAAAATTGTTTCTTTCTGAAAATATCTAACGAGGAAATTTTATTTATTGATAACCCGACCCAGGCTGGAGTATTGCAAAAGTTTAAACAATGGAAATATAGATTGACTGTCTTTAAAGAGAATTATCATACCTTCTTGAACGATTATCTGATACCCCTATCAAAAATAGCGGAGCTTGTCATCTTAAACAGGCTAGGGGAAAATATGACAATTCCTCAAGTCTTTAAGCCGTTTAAAAAAATAGCTACTATTTCTGTAATTGACCAATTCCTTTGTATAGAGGCTTTTGTCGAATATGAGAAAGAGGGTAGGTTTTTGTTGAACTCCAGTAGCAATTTGATTTTAGAGGAGAGACAGAATCAATTGGCGTATTTTGAAAGGAATAAGCTCGAAGAACAGGTTTTTCAGGAATTTGTTAAAACACAACATCCGATTCTTAAGGAGACAACATTAGAAAATAACTGGTTGATTCCTTTGAAAGAAATTGAAAATACCACTTGGCTATTTGATTTCATGGACAGCTGTTCTCTCAATGAAATTTCGTTAGAAATTGACCATCTTCAGCAAGGTAGCGCATACTATCCTTTCCCTCTAAATTGTACTGTACGTAACATCCGTCTGGAAAATAATTTATGTTCAATTCTACTGGGGCCGAAATTTGGAAGACAAACAATTTCAATGGATGAATTTGAGGATTTGATTATGGGAACAGATAAAGTTTTTACTCTTACTGATGGGACTTTTGGCGTTATACGCCGCGCTGACCGAGAAATCTTCAGGCCACTGTTTTTAGGAGGAAGAAGAGAAGAAGATTGTTTTGTTTTAAATACAATTCAACTTGTGTCTATGCAGAAGGTTTTGGATAAAATAGATAAAAAAATTATTCAGGACAGTATTCGGGAACGTCGTGAAAAACTCGCAGCTTTGGATGAAATCCCTCTTTTGGAAATCCCTAGAAGCTTAAAAGCGCAATTACGACCTTATCAGCAGGTAGGTTTCAGCTGGCTCACTTTTTTGAATGAATTTCAGTGGGGTGGCCTTTTGGCTGATGATATGGGTTTAGGGAAAACATTGCAGATTATAACAGTGCTGGAATACTTTTATCAACAGCATTCTACAGGAAAATCTGCTTTAGTGGTTGTCCCGAACTCTCTTTTGTTCAATTGGGAAAATGAATATAAAAAGTTCGCCCCCTATCGAAAAATAGAAATCTATTATGGGAAACACCGGGAAGCATTTATTTTTGAAGAGGAAGGCACTGTAGTTCTTACGACATATGGAACGATGTTGACTGATGCGGCGTATTTAACCAGTTTAGACTTTAGCTATCTGATTATGGACGAATCCCAAGCCGTCAAGAACCGTAATTCGAAGCGTTTTGAAGTGCTGTCAATGGTTAAGGCCGATTACCGTGTAGCGGTGACAGGAACGCCAGTTGAAAACGGTATCCAAGATATTTATGCTCAAATGTCTTTAGTTAATCCTGGTTTCTTTGGGGATTATCGAAATTTTAACAAGGCCTATAAGGGGATCAAAGATGAAAATACAGCGCAAGAAACTGTCCTTGGCCTCCAAAAGATGATCCAACCTTTTATTCTTCGACGTACAAAAAAACAGGTTGCTTTGGACCTTCCTGAAAAGACCGAAACAATACTGTATATGGATATGCTTCCGGAGCAAAGAAAAATATACGATAAGGTCAGAAAAATATTCAAGGGAGAGATTGAAAATAATCTGAATAGCGCTGACTCCACGAAATCCAAATTTTTGGCGATCGAGGCGCTGCAAAAACTACGGCAGCTTTGCAACTCGCCCATTCTGATGAAAGATGGCGGCTTCGGTCAAGAATCTATTAAATTGGATTTTATTGATGAAATTATGGATGAAGTCGCTCCAAATCATAAGATTCTTTTCTTTTCGGCGTATACTTCCATGCTTAAGCTGGTGGCTCAACGAATCGAAAATAAGGGAATAGCTTATGCCTACCTTGATGGTAAGATGAATCAAGATCAGCGGCAAAATGCGGTCGAAAGATTTCAGAACGAGGACGAATGCCGTGTATTTCTCATCAGCCTTAAAGCGGGAGGAACAGGATTAAATCTAACGGCTGCCGACTATGTCTATATTTTGGATCCCTGGTGGAATCCTGCTGCCGAAGCACAGGCAATAGATCGTTGTTATCGAATAGGACAGGAAAAGCATGTGATGGCTTATAAGATTGTTTGTCGGAACTCCGTAGAGGAGCACATCTTAGCCCTTCAAGAACGTAAAAAACGAATATCCGAAGGACTGATTTTAGATGAGGCCAATCTAATGAAATCGATCAGTAAAGATGAACTGCTTAAATTATTTGAATAACCAATTGTACACTATAATGATCAAAAAAGTATCTACACCAAAAGCATCCTATGGGGGAATGATGTTTTCGCACGACTTTCAGCTTGGGTACACTTATGCCAGATTGCATGTGCAACAAAAGATTGGCGGACTATCGAATCTGAAGTTTGTAACTGGTGGCACAGCTCCTTGGCAATTGTTTCGGAAAGTTGAGGAAACGGGGCAGGTTCATCTCCAGATTTATCCAAGGCATTTGAAAAATGTGCTGTATGGACTCATTCAGCAAAATAGGTTGTTCGCCAGAAATGTGGAAGGAAGGTATTCTTTTTACACGGTTGATAGAAAGGAGGAGCATGCAAAATTTAATTAATGATATTGGCCGAGAGAGATTTCGCGCAGAATTTTCCATGTATTATGCGGGTATTGTTTATCTCCTGATATTAAATCGGATCAGCTTCGGTTTTACCCGTGAAGAAATGGCTTTCTTAATGGGACAAGAGCAAACCTATATTAAGGAAATGGAAGAACTTAAAATACCGGCCGGAAATCTTGAAGTTATGGTGCATCTCAGTTGGGTATTTAATCGTAGGGCTATAGATATCAGTAGATTTGACAATAAATCTAGCTATCAGTTTGAGTTGACGATTTGGGAAGAAAAGGCTATTCGATACTATCAAATGGAATATTTTATCAATTCCGTTGAAACCATGACTTTTTTTCGATTAATGGAGGAAATCAGGGTAGAAGATTCAGACCAAGCTGAACAGTTCGCATGCGATTGCATGGTAGTGGAAATCGTTTTGGGTAAGCTTATCGATATGGATTATTTTAAGAAATATAGAACACCGCTTGAACTATGGCGTTATGCGGAAAAGTATCTGGGGGAAAAAATTTGCATAAAAAGCTTGATGCATGAAATTGGCGTGTTCGTAGGAAAGAAAGGGAGTGCACCGCTGCGGAAAACTAAAGCCAAGAGTTTTGGCTTCCGCTATATCGCACATAAATAAAAGATATTAAAAATATGGAAGATATAATAGGCGTACCTTTAGAGGTACCACGAAATTTTCGGTTAATATGTGAGCTTTTTGGTATCGCTGTACCAGCCTTTATCCAATTGTTTTTGGATCATTACTCTTTTATAGATCAGAATTTTAAAGATAATTCGAGCTATAATATTGCGACCAGGGCCATACGTTTTATCAACGATAAAATTCCTAAAGACCATAATCGTTTGAAGATCGAATTCAAAGATAATGACAGGGATGTGGGGATAAAATTATTGCGACGTCAGGTAAAATTAGCAGTCAATAGAAATTATAGTACCGGCGAACGCAGAAATAGAGGACGTATTATTACTGCGCAGCTTTATGATCTTTTTGCTAAAAAGGTAATGCTTAAAGATCGAATCTATTTAGATGAAAACATATACTTTAAATTGAGTAAGGATTTTCTGCTGACTTGCATTATGAATTCCGTTCATCCATCGCATTATATCAATACCATGATGCTGCAGGCATCAACACCTGATTTTTTAGCAGCAATGCACCTCGATAAAGCTATTTATAATCCTGTTTTGGGATTTATTCATCGTGTCCTTGACGGTTACGGCGGCCTTATTGATTGGGAATATCGTAATACATCTTTTTTTAAACGATTTATAATGGATTTGCAGGAGCTTAATAAACGCTATTTTTTCTATCGGGATCTTGATCAAAGAGTTGCACTTTATCACGTCTGGCTAGATAATCTTTTGGAAACTAAGGAGGACGAATTTGAGTTATAAACAACCTTTGGAAAGTTTGGGAAACAACCTGTCTTTTGATGAAGATGGCGTAATCTTAGAACGGTTAAATAGAGGTAACTAGGGTGAAAAAATGATGACTTCTTAAATTAAATAAATAATGGAAACATTCGAAAATATTAAATTGATAACAGCATTTAAACAGTTCTGCGATCTGTTCAATTTCACACCGGAAGAAGTTGTACAGGAATTTATTGATAAAATTGACATTGCAGAGTATATGTGTGATCCAATGCAACCCGATCGCTGGGCTAATCTATTTGCGATGGAATATTTGATCCAATATACACAGTCCGAAAACAGTATTGTTGAATATAGGGAATTTGCAGAAGAGTGGGTGAAAATGATGGATACTGGTGGAGATGATCTGATCGGAAATACAAGACTACTGTTGGATGCCTGGCACAAAAAGGTTTTAGAGGATCGTATTCATAGTATTATGAAAGAAGATGAAGGGGAGGATACAGTATAATTTTATGTTAAATTTGATCGACGTAATGTATTACGTCGATCAAAATGTAGCAAAAACAAAAAGTATATATGATAAACAAAAGTGTCTATATGAATTTTCTAATAGCTCAACGAGCCTTGGGTTTTATCGTTGTGCTAATTATTGTTAATGCATGTGAGCAAAAAAATAACAAGAATTTAATCGTAAAGGCGATTACTGTAAATAATGATATGTATGGAGCGAGTGATTATTCAATTGAGGTGTTCAGTGATTCAACTTATCGGATAATAGATTATTCAATGGTCATAGATACAATTAATCTTACATTAATAGATCCTAAAAAAAATCCAAGACAGTTGGAGAGAGAGGCATTGCATGGCCCTGTGAAAATCAAGGAAAATGTTTTATTCTTTGATGCTGCCTGTAAAAATTTTAATATGGCCGTATTAAGAAATGGTTACTTGGATCTTTATGTAGACAGTAACTTTGTACGAAGGTTATTAATAGAGCAGGCAAGTATTCCCATTCCGCAATATTATAATAAGTCACGTTTTTCTGATTACGCAATTTTTGACGGTCCAAAAGACTCTATTTCGGATCAAACTTATGAAATTAAACAAAACGACCTGTTGTTTATAGATTCAGCGCTGACATCTCAACTAGTACGTTTAAAGTCATCTCTTGGAAATCAAGCATATGGAAAACAATTGAACGTTTATGCGAATGCCGATAGTGTATGGATTATTGTGTATCTATTTCCTGATAAAGATCTTGACAAAGATTTCTATTTTCGACCAACGATTTATCGGTCATCAATTTCATTGAGATCGGCCTTTGAAGGAGCTTATGGTGAATTAGGGATAAATCTTACCAAACGTAGTTTTTCCGATCTGCATTTTGAACCAGCTAGTAATTAGTGTATGTATACTAATTTGAAGCTCTTTGGCTACATCAGATTATTCTCCTTAATGAGGTTTCTGTAAAACTGTAAACTTTCCTCCAAATAAGAAATATAACTTTCTTTGTCCCGCAAAAGCTGCTTTTCATTTGATAAGGGTAATTTTTCTCCCTTTATCTGAGCTGTCGGAGGATTGATCAAACTATTCATATCCGTTTGTAATATATCCGCAATTTGCTGTAGACGTTCAATGTCTATCTTCGTCGTTCCAATCTCGAAGTTCTGGTAGGCTTTTAAGGAAATATATAGCTGTTCAGCCATTGCCCGTTGTGATATCTTGAGATATTTCCTACGCTCTTTAACGGCTTTAATAATTTCTTGTGATGTTACATTGCACATGGTTAGTCGAATTCAAATTAATGTGAAGAGAGGGTTTGAACAGGGGATCTAATTACCTGGCAAAAAAATAAAATCTTATAATCCATTAAAAGGACGGCGGCTGAGTACACAGTCGCCTTTTTAGTATTACCTTTTTGTTAAGCTTTCGTAGCTTGCTAACTCGGTTTAGTTAAAAACTGTTAATGTTTTATTGACCCTGCCTTCATATAGCATTTGTAATCTTGTACCCATAAATCAAATGCGCTACTTATGAAATTTAAAGCCAACAATGTCTTTTGGTTGTTATGTGCCATTGCAGCGAGCTCACCCGCTGTTCAAGCCAAATCGCTCACACTAACCACGTCACAATTTACGTATGCACAGGGGATCGTTAAAGGCCGTGTCGTCGACGCCCAAGGAAATGCTGTCGCAGGAGCAACCGTTCAAAATTTGAAAAGTAAAAAATCTGTTCAGTCTGACGAAAAAGGAAATTTTCAGATCGAAGCCGAAATGGGTGATAACCTGAGTATTTCTTTTATTGGGTATAGCAGACTTGTGCAAGCTATTACCCAATCCAATGGGCAGATCTTTTCTCTAAAGACCGATGAAAACACATTGGAAGAAGTGACCATCTCTATCGGTTATCAGCGGATCAGAAAGTCGGATGTCACTGGCGCAATCGCTAGCGTTAAGGCCGAGGAACTCAATCTGAGCGCACCAAAATTATCCCAGGCATTGGTTGGTAAAGTAGCAGGTGTACAGGTGATGCAGACAAGTGGCGCTCCATACGATGGTACCAAAATGCGCGTCCGCGGAATGGGATCGATCAATGCTGGTTCGGATCCATTGTACGTTATCGATGGATATCCAGCAGGAAACAATTTAAATATCAACCCCAATGATATTGAGTCTATCGATGTGTTAAAGGATGCCGCTTCTGCAGCGATCTATGGATCTCGTGGTGCTGGCGGTGTTGTATTGATTACAACCAAGCGTGGCAAGGAAGGTAAGAGTAATGTGGACTACGAAGTATTGGGGGGCTTTGGTCAGCTTTCCAAGAAAATCGATGTTTTAAATTCGGAACAGTTTATTGATCTCTTGATTGATGGTCGTAACAATTCCTATAAAGACCTGCTGGCTACGAAAGGGATTGCTTGGAGCGATAGTAGACGCTTTGATGATAATAAAACGCGTATCGCCAATGTCGGAAATGCCGGTTCAGTAAGTATTCCTGAAGACTACTATGACTTTGCGTCCGGTACGGCAAAAAAAGCGAAATATGATACGGATTGGCAAGATGCCTTATACCGTAATGCTCCTTTCCAACGTCATAATCTATCAACCTATGGCGGTAACGAAAAAAACCGCTATTTCCTAAGTGGATCTTATCAGAATCAACAAGGGATCATGCTCGGGACGGATCAAAAGGTCTTTAATTTCCGCGCCAATATCGATAGCAAAGTCAGCAAGAGATTGACCGTTGGTGCAAATGTTTCATTTACATATAATGACAACAACGAGGTGACGACAGGCCGTTACGACAGAAGCCCATCAATGGCCGCGTTAATTTATTTGCCTACCCTCCCTGTTTTTAACGAAGATGGAACCTATGCCAAATACCTGATGGCTGATCTTTCGGCGAACAATTACGGTATCCAGAACCCTGAAAATCCACTGGCTTATGTCACTGAGATTAAAAACAACCGTCGTGGAAAAAGGGGGGTATACAATGCCTTTGCTGATTTTTCCATTATGGATGGCCTAAATCTGAAAATAAACGGTGGATTGTCTACTTACGACGAGAAGTATGATTATTTCCGTCCTACAAGTCTTTCTGATGGGAATAACAAACCGTTTTCACCGCAAGCGGTATCTGCAGCCTATGCAGATGCCAAGACAAAAAATGAATTGGACAAATTGCTGGAAGCAACGTTAAACTATAACAAGACTTTTGGTGGTAAACATCAGGTATCCGCTTTATTGGGCTATTCGGCTCAACGAACAGATTACGATTATCAAGGTGTGAGAGCCAACGGTTTTAATAATAATGCAATTGGGGAAATTACAGATAAAGGAGCCGATCCTTCTAATTTCCAATTGCTAAAAGACGATACGTTCAAACGCATTACAACGCTCCAGTCATATTTTAGCCGTGTAAGCTATAGCTTTGATTCCAAATATTTCCTTTCAGCTTCCATTCGTACCGATGGATCATCACGTTTCGGGCCAAATAATAAATGGGGAACCTTCCCATCGGTTTCAGGTGGTTGGACCCTCTCCAAGGAGGAGTTTTATACGGATTGGTTAGGACAACAGTCAACGGTCAAACTAAGAGCGAGCTGGGGACGTAGTGGAAATAATAATATTGGTGATTATCGCGCATTATCCGTTATCAACTCACCAGCAGGAGTTATTCTTGGTGATAAAGTGGAGACTTCCTATACTGCAGGTGATCTGTTCGATCCAAAATTGGGTTGGGAATCAACTTCGCAATACAACGCCGGTCTTGATCTCGGTTTGTTAAAAGGCCGCCTCAACATTATGACCAACTTCTACCTGAGCCGTTCCTTCAATTTATTATTCAATCAGCCACTCTCCGCTGTATCTGGATCAACAACGATCTTGACCAATCTGCCAAATTCGAAGGTGCAGAACAAAGGTTTTGATGTGCAGGTTGATGCCACACTGATTCGCAAAAATGAATTTGAATTAGGATTCAGTGGAAATATCAATGTCAACAGAAATAAAGTGCTCGATCTTGGTGGGGCCTCTACCATCTTGACAAATGGTGCTGAACGCTCCTACTTAACGCATATTACACAAGAAGGAAGTCCAATTGGTATGTTCTATGGTTTCAAAGTTCTGGGTGTTGCAACAGAGGAAAACTATAAAACTGTCGCACCTTCTGCGGCTTCAACAACTCCGCTACAACCTGGAGATCTTTATTTTGAAGATGTTGACGGCAATGGTATCGTCAATGATGCCGATAAACGTGTGATCGGCAATCCGCATCCTAATTTCACCTATGGCTTTGCCGTCAATGCACGCTATAAGGCATTTGATCTACGGGCATCATTTAATGGCTCCCAAGGGAATAAAGTGCTGGATGGCTATGATTATTACCTCTACAATATGGAAGGTTCCGGTAACCAATATGCGGATGTCGCACAACGCTACCGTTCGGCTCAAAATCCGGGAAATGGTAAAGTCTACCGTGCATCGCGTGGCGGTACGCAAAGTAACAGTACACGTCTTTCCGATTTTTATCTGCAGGACGGTTCATTCTTGCGTATGACAAATATTGCTTTGGGTTACAATCTTCCCAAAAGTCTAGCAGAAAAACTAACACTTTCTGGTGTAAGGGTCTACGCGACCGTGGACAATCCATTTACGATTTCTAAATACAAAGGCTACAATCCGGAACCGGATTATAATCAACGCGGCAACCTGACTCCAGGGGTGGATTATGGGCTTTATCCATTGGTGAGATCATATAACCTTGGTGTGAAAGTAACGTTTTAATAGCAGGATCGAGGAGCTGTTGTGCGTAGGAATATCAAGGACAGCCCCGTGTTAATAGCTCCAGTATTGTAAAAATAGTCCTACAGACTGCTCTTTGCAGTTTCGTGGGCTGATGAAAAATAAAAAAATAACAGGATGAAAAAAAGATATATATTACCCTTTGTTTTGTTGGCATTGTCTTCATGTACCAAAGATTTTTTAAATCAGAAAAATCCCAATGCCGTTACGATCGATGATTACTTCAAGTCAGAAAATGATGTGCTCTTGGCGGTTAACGGTCTTTACCAGTCCCTTCGTTCGGGAAGTACGATCGGTGAATCCAGTACATTGTATAATGAGGAACGTTCGGATAATAGTGGACGTAATGATAACCAATCCAACGCCGGGGAGCCATTCCAATTCAATGACTTTTCGTTGCTGCCAAGCAATACCTATCTAAAGACTCATTGGTCGGCTATGTATGCGGCAATCAGCCGCTGTAATGTGGTTCTGTCACATGTCGACGATGTGAGCTTTACAAGTGCAGAATTAAAAGGCCGTTATATTTCGGAAGCGAAATTCGTTCGTGCATTGTTATATTTCCATATGGTACGTAAATTCGGAGATATTCCATTATCTACGGTACAGGTGACCAGTAAAGAGCAAGCAAATGAATTGGCTTTTCGGCAAAAAGAGTCGGTTGTGTACGAACAGATCATTAAGGATTTGACAGAGGCATTGTCCAGCAATCTTCCCAATACACAGAAAGATTACGTCATTGGCAGAGCATCTAAATCGGCTATTAATGCAATTTTGGGACAAGTATACTTAACGTTGGGAGCGACGCAGACGTCGGGGAGTGCAGAAAATTTTGCGAAGGCAGAACAGTACCTCAATGCGGCCTACCAAATGCGAACTTTTGGCAAACTGAACGAAATCCCCTATGCGGATGTTTTCGATGTGACCAAGAAAAATAGCTGTAAAGAACTTGTTTTTCAGATTCAGTACAAACAAGGTGACCAAAACTATAGCTCGAGTATTGCCCGTAATTACCAGGCGAGAGGAGAGACCATCAACTCACGCTATAACTCTACAGGTGCTGGTGAGGTAGCAAAACTAGATCTGATTAAAGATTATGAGCAAGACGATATCCGAAAAGGCTTTTCGGTAAAGTTTGCAGCGAATACCCAAGTTAACGATTGGTTTGTAACCAAATTTAGAGATAATAGTGACGCTGCCGGTACCAATGGTTGGGGCGGAAACGACTGGATATTGATCCGTTACGCCGATGTGATGCTGTTGTTGGCAGAAGCAAAATATCACTTGGGCAAAGATGGGGAAGCTATTGCGCTTTTGGATCAGGTACGTGAACGTGCAGGATTGCCTTCGTATGCTACTTCCATGTTGAATACGGCTTATCGTAGTAAATATCCAACCTTAAAGGAGGCCATATTGCATGAACGCCGTGTAGAACTGGCATTTGAAAACCAACGTTGGTTTGATTTGATCCGTAATTATAATGCACAAGAACTGGTAACTTATTTCAAAACGAAGAGCCAGGCTGATTATGGAAATGCTAAAATCTCCAATATCTCGACAAAAGATCGATACTATCCAATTCCTTTTGATGAATATAAGCTGGATCCGGCACGTATGTATCAAAACCCTGGATATTAATCTGCAATTGAATAGCTATGATAAAAAATATCAGAAAGATCTTGTTACTTACCTTGGGAATATGCTGCCTGCATATTTCCAAAGGTCAAGTAAACAATATGCCTGTTGGTCCACAGGATTGGCTGATCAAGAAGAATTATTATGCATCCTATTTGCTCTTAAAAGATCCAGTCCTTATACAGGAGCTCGTGAACTCCAAGCCGATCGCACAGGTGTTGGAAAAACGGTTCGAACGTTTTAACAACAGCGCCAGTTGTCCTGATCTCATGTGCTATTTGAATGCCTTCAAATGGCAGGATAACGAAATTGACCTGTTGGCAGAACAATTGGCGGAGCAAATTGGTCATAACAAGAAATTGGACCAGCTTGTTCAGGCTAATCTTATTCCATCAATGACCTATGGTGTGTTGCATCATGAGACGGCAAAGGCCTATTTTACGAAAGCCTTGAAACAGGATTTAAAGGCAATGAATTATGTGGTGGACGTCTATGGAGGAGGTAAAAGTCCCAATTACCCCAAAATAGATTCGATCTCTTTCGATGTAAAACGTGCGGCCTACCTTCATCTTTTGGACGATGTTCGCCAAGACATACGCAAGGATATTCCAACACATAAAACGGCATTTTTTTTGACCATGATGACTGCGGTACGCTTGTTGGAAATTAATGAGCGATGGGACGCGGCACAACTAGAGCCGCTGATTGAACTCGAAAACAAGAAAGCTTACGAAGCGGTCAAAAATACCGATTTCGCAAGCTATCCCTATAGTCTGTTGCTGACCTTAGGTGCAGGCCCCGAGGTGTATGGACAGCCTATTAGTCCAGGTGGAATGTTACGTGCGCGGATGGCAGCCCGAAGCTACTTTGAAAAATTGGCCCCTTTTATTGTGTTGTCTGGCGGTAAAGTACATCCCTATAAGACTCACTTTATTGAGGCAATAGAAATGAAAAAGTATCTGATCGAGGTTATGGGAGTACCTGAAGCGGCAATATTGATTGATCCACATGCGCGACATACGACCACAAATTTGCGTAATACAGCACGTATCCTGTTAAATTATGGTTTTCCGAAAGATAAATACGCCATCGTTAACAGTAGTAAAGTGCATATTGATGCGGTGGAAAAGATGGGCGATCGTTGTATGCGTGAATTGGGGTATATTCCCTATATATTGGGTAAACGAATTTCAGATGTGATCATCGAGTTCAAGGCAAAAGAAGAGGCCTATACGATCGATCCTGATGAACCCTTAGACCCTTAGCCAACTAACTAGGCCGATTGCTAATCTATTAACTGAGCAGATCGGCTTTGTCTATGGCTTATGGGAGGGCATGAAAAAGGTCCGCAGCATTGCAAGCTACGGACCTTTTTATTTTAAAACAATGGATTTTCCTTCTTTAGCCGAGCGTTTTGCCGCTTCAAGGATTTCGACCACAGTGATATTATTATTGATCGATCCGAGATCATTTTCTGGTGGCATGGCATCTTTCAGAACCTGTTCCAGATAGGCAATATGGTTCTCAAAATAGGGGATCGTAGTCGGTACAGGTGTAGGTGGATCATTCTGCTGTTTGTATTTTAGAAGCTCTTTATCGTTTTTAGCGTAGAGCTGAGCTTTTGTGCCAAAAACCTGCAGATCTTTAACACTGTATGGCCAAGCCCAAGAAGCTTGAATAATGCCCGTGCTGCCGTCACGGTAGCTTAGTATGATTGTAGCGTTGTCATCGACTTTTGGATAAACCTCAGGCTTGAGCTGTTGTGTAAAGGCTGTCACTGAAATTGGCCTTTCTCCATTTTTGAGCCAGGTCATCAGATTGGCGCCATAACAGCCAAAATCCATCACTGCACCGCCCCCATTTTTTTTCGGATCAGTAAGCCAGTCGAGGAAGTAATTGCTACAGCCAATTTCTTTAGGTCCTTCGTGCCCGTCTTTTACAAGTATACGTGTGATTTTTCCAATTTCACCCTGGTCGACCAGCTGCTTCAGTTGTTGATTGCTTTTATACCAGGTCGTTTCGTAATTTACCAAAAAGGGTGTTTCGAACTGTTTGGACAAAAATGCAATACGTTTTGCGTCAGAAAGAGTCGTCGCAAGAGGTTTCTCTACCATTACTGGGATCTTAAGCGGGAGACAGGTCTCTGCGACGTCGATATGCTCATTGGTTGGATTGTAGGCCAGTACCGCATCCGGCTTGACCTGTTTCAATAAGCTGGGTAAGTCATGGTAGAAGATTGCGTCAGGTAAATTATACTGTGACCGTATTTTGTTTGATAAGGTTTGATTCGGTTCGGCAATACCGATAATATCGACTTTTTTATCCTTATATAAATTTAAAAGCAAGAATACGTGGTCATGGTTGAGCCCTGCAACAGCAACTTTAAGTCGCTCACTGGCCAGTGCAACTTGTTGGAAGAATAGGAGCAGGAAAACTAGGCGGATAAGATGCTTCATATGTTAAGTTTAGTTAGTATAAATATACCGATTTGTGCTGAGGATACCCGTTGTAAATCCAGGTTACTTTGCGGTGCGATTGGATGATATCGGCAACAATGTCAAAATAGGTTTCTCCACGACCAGCTTTTAGCTCATCGAATTTCTTTTGAAAATGCGTTTGATTGAACGGTGATTCTGCTCCAAGTTTCCCCCAATAATAGGCCAAAGTTGTTTCAACGCCCAATGATGCCCTGCTGTGTGCAATATCCTTCCAAACAATACAATGTGAATTGGCGTCTTTGAAGGTCCCAAATCCACCGTAAAGCAAATCGTCAAAGCCGTCTAGGCTTCCTATCTTCCAGCTTTCGCTGGACATGTAGACGGCATTGATTTCTTCGTAAAAACTTGCAATATCGTTGATGCTACAGCCATCAATCATAGCCACGCCGAGATCGGGATTGCTCTCCACAAGTTGTTTAAAATCCGTCCAGAGGTCCTCCCCAGGAAATACTGTTTCAGTAGCTTTGTTTTGCCATTTGTTCAACAATTGAACGAGTTCGGTTCTAATGGTACTGGGCTGATAGGTCAATGAATACAAAAATGACCTTAATGCAGTGCCATCCGAATCACTGACCAAAAAATGAGCAAGTGTACCGACCAATTTTTTTTCATCTGTTTTCATCTCTGACCTTTATTTTTAATTGTCTAAAAATAGCCTAACGAAATCGTTTGCGGTTTTTTAACAAAAAATCCTATACATTTAACGATACATTTAAGGATAAATCTAATGTTATGATCTACCGATTTACTTGCTATAGTATATTAACTCTTGTGAATATACTCTTTAGGTTTGGGATTCCTGTATTCGGACAGCAACATCCTAACGTTATTGTCATCCTGAGCGACGATGGAGGTTATGATGATTTTGGTTGTTACGGCGGTAGGGAGGTCTACACTCCAAATATTGATGCACTTGCGAAAAATGGCGTGCGTTTTCAGTCGGCCTATGCCTCAGCTTCAGTATGCGCTCCTTCCCGGGCGGGCTTACTTTCTGGCCGCTACCAGCAGCGCTTTGGTTTTGAACATAATATTTCGAAACGCCCGACTGCGGGTGTCGCACCGGAAGATATCGGAATGGATACGCAGGTAGCCACCATTGCTGACTTCATGAAGTATAACGGCTATAAAACTGTAGCGATTGGCAAATGGCATCAGGGGGATGGTCCACAATTTAATCCATTGAAACGTGGGTTTGACCATTTCTATGGTTTTATTGGTGGTGACCGGCCTTACTTCCCAATCCATGGAGCCGTGAAGCCAACGCAGCTGCTTTATGACGATCGACGTGTCGTCCCTGAAGACTCTATTCATTATTTGACTGAAACATTGACCAATAAAGCAATTGCGTATATTCAACAGTATCGAAGCCAGCCTTTTTTTATGTATTTAGCTTTCAATGCTGTGCATACACCCGTCGAAGCGCCCCTGAAGACCATTGATAAGTATAAAGATGTAGCGGATCCTTTGCGACGTGCTTACTTGGCTATGCTGGATAATATGGATGAAAATATTGGACGTCTGATCGAACATTTAAAGCAAGAAGGACTTTATGAAAACACCTTAATTATTTTTATGAATGATAATGGAGCGGCAACAAATAATGGCGCAGACAATGGGCAATTGCGTGGTTTAAAGGGATCGAAATGGGAGGGTGGAATTCGGGTTCCCCTTATCATGCAATGGCCTGCCAAGCTACCGAAAGGGATAACATCAGATGCCATGGTATCGGGAATGGATATTTTACCCACCAGCATCGACGCTATAAAAGGGAAGAAAATCCAGGGTCAGCAAATCGATGGCATCAGTTTGCTCTCTTCCTATAAGGATGTGAAAAATGGACACGACTATTTATTCTGGCGTAGAGGGATTGCACGTGCTGTGCGACACAGAGAGTGGAAACTGATTGTGGTTAAAGATGATCCAATATTATTGTTCAATCTTAAGGATGACCTTCGTGAACAACACAATCTGGCCACGAAGTATCCTGAGCGTGTAAGGGAGATGCTGCATAAACTGACGGAATGGGAAAAGGGACTGGAGAATCCAAAATGGCTAAGTTCTGTATTGGACAATGATCAAAATCAACTGATGAAACACCGGATGGATGTCGTCGGACGAGCCGCAGAACGACAATATCCTTAAGTAAAGAATACTAAAAAAAGATGAAAGGACTAATCCTATTTTTATTGTCCTTTGCCTTGGTTACGGCAAAGGCGCAGAACAGCGATACGTTTGTGCGTATTAAAAAGCATGTATACGATGATGAGTTAAGTGGCCCATTGCCAGATGCAGATAAAACGTTAAGTCTATGTAATCAACTGCGTGCTGACGGTACTTGGGCAGATATCGATTACAGCAGTAAGTCAATATCGCTTTGGCCTCCGGGAGAACACTTGGATCGGTTAAGGACACTTATTGTTGCCTATGTGTCCCCACAAAGTGCATCTTATCAGCAAAAATCACTTTACGATAAAATCCTGCTTGCCGCACAATATTGGGCAAATAATCGTTTTGAGTCTTCAAATTGGTGGCATAACGAGATCGCTTCGCCAAAAGCCATCGGTGTCTGTCTTATCCTGATGAAATTTGGAAAGGAAAAAATTCCTACTACACTAGAGACTCCACTTGTTGAGCTGATGAAGCATGGCGATCCTTACACAAAAACAGGGGCGAATAAAAGTGATATTGCCATGCACTATTTTTATCGTGCATTGATCTTGGAAGATGAAAATCTTTTAGCTGCTGCTATGGAGCAGCTGCTTTTTCCAATACAGCTCGTGAATGGCAAGGAAGGACTGCAATACGATTTCTCTTACTTACAACATGGCCCTCAATTATATATTGCAGGCTATGGGGAGGAATTTCTGAAGGGGATCTCAAAAGTTATGGCCTATGTGCGCGAGACACCTTATGCTGTAGACATGAAGAGACTCGGCCTTTTTGAACATTTTCTTACAGAAACCTACCTGCCAATTATTCGTTCGCGCTATATCGATTTTAATGTACATGGTCGCGGGATCTCACGCCCCAATATCTTGGGAAAAACACAGGAAACCGCCATATTACAACAAATGAAGTTGATTGATCCCGCCAAAGATACTATTTGGAATAAAGCGCTAGCAAAACTAGATAGCCTCCAGCCTTTTGACGCTGAGCATATCGAGGCTCACCGCCATTATTGGAAAGGAGACTACACGACTCATCTGCGTAAGCAATTCCATTTTAATGTTCGGTTGGCCAGTAGCCGTACCAATAAATCGGAGTCTGGAAATGGAGAAAACGTTCTTGGTCGCAATATGTCTGATGGTGTGACCAATATTCAGGTATTTGGACCCGAATATTATAATATTATGCCCGTATGGGAATGGGATAAAATTCCTGGAACGACAACACGCGATTATCCGGGCGACCTGGAATTGAAAGAACAATGGGGAGCACTTGCTGCAAATAACTTTGCGGGCGGCGTAAGCAACGATAAGACAGGGGCTTCAGCTATGTCGGTCCAGTACGACGGGGTCAGGGCTCAAAAAGCCTGGTTCTTTTTCGATCGGGAAATTGTTTGTTTGGGTGCTGGGATTCATTGTGCTGCGCCAGAAGCTGTGGTAACAACCTTAAACCAAACCTGGCTGAATGGACCCGTTGTCTGGAATGGAAAGGAAATGCCTGCACTCGATTCAGTACAGAGATCTGTCAAAGTAGGCGATTTTATAACCCATAACAATGTTCTGTATTATTTTCCAGCAGCTATGAATGTTGGATTGACAACCAAAGATCAGGTTGGTTCCTGGTACCGGATCAACCGTTCCCGTTCCAAAGATGTTGTACATGGAAAGGTCTTCAAGCTTTGGTTTGATCATGCTGTTGCTCCAAACAATGCGAGCTATGCGTATATTGTTGTGCCTGGTACCAAAACTGTTGATACAAAAGCAATGCAGCAGCTAAAAATTTGGCAGAATACATCGGATATACAGGCCGTGGAGCATAAAGGGAGCCGGATTCTACAAATTGTTTGTTATCAAGCAGGAACCTACCAAGTGGGCGATTGGTCTATAAAGCTCGATCAACCTGCTATCATGCAATTGAACCTACGAGAAGCAACGAGCATGCAGCTTGATGTGGCAGATCCGCTGCAAAGAGCCAAAACAGTGAAGGTTCAGCTCGTCAATAAACGGCTTCGTGTAAATCAATCGCTGGAGGTTTCGCTTCCACAGGGCGAATACGCCGGGAGTACCGTAAGTTACCCAGTCACGATCGGGAAGAAATAACCCGAATACAATTTGAAAACTTTTAAAAATGCAAAGGGGAGATATTTAATATCTCCCCTTTGCATTTTTATTTTTTGAGCTGCTCCAACCGTGTCAAGCCTTCCAGATAATAATAATCTGCATAGGTCAGCGGAACATCGATTTCCGAATGATGGGGTAAGCTACCGACACTATGCTGCAGTAAGAAACCGCCATTGCTTGCATATTTGGCAAAATAGCTACTTCCTGATAGTGTTTGCAGACTTTCTTGAGCAAATGTCAAATAGGATTTGCTTTCGGTGCCAGTGGTCATTGTTGAGAGTTCAATCAGTGCAGAAGCAACAATGGCTGCAGCTGAGGCATCGCGCGGTACAAAATTTAATTTCAAGGAAGAAAAATCAGCATCCGATTTATACCCCGGCTTTCCGGCATTAAAATCCCAATACGGAATTTTATCTTTTGGAAGATTCGGATGGGTCATGTAAAACTTTGCCGCCGCTTTTGCCGTTTTAAGAAATTCTGGTTTTTTGGTCTCCCGGTACATCATGGTAAATCCATAAATAGCCCAGGCTTGACCGCGTGCCCAGGTTGAATTGTCGGCATAGCCTTGGTTCGTTTGTTGGTGGATAGCATGGCCATTGCCATCGTAATCGACAACATGGTAAGTACTGTAGTCTTTACGAAAATGGTTTTTCATGGTTTGGGTGGCATGACTGATGGCCACATCCTTATATTTGGTATCTCCAGTCAAGTCGGACACATAACACAGCATTTCCAGGTTCATCATGTTGTCGATAATAACTGGATATTTCCATAGGGTCTTGCCGTCCCAGGACTTCTTCTCGTTCCATGATTTGATGACGCCCACCTGCGGATTATAACGTTTAAGCGCAGTATTGGCCGAGTGGATGAGGATATCCTTGTAAGCGGCAACCTTTTTGGGATCTTTGAGGTATTTAATGGCATTGCCATAGGAACAATACATCACAAAACCAATATCATGATGTTGATCCAGGTCTTTGGCTTTTTCAAGCGCCTCTGTCCATTTGATCGCCGCAGCTTCGGTCTCTTTATTATGGGTATGGTTGTAGATATACCACAGTGAGCCTGGGAAGAAACCGCCGGTCCAATCCCATTCGTCTGTCCCTACCAGTTTTCCTGCAGGACTCAATGTGCGTGGAAATTTGTGCTGCTTTTCTGCTGCTTGTTCTAAAAATTGATATTGTTTTTCTGCAGCTTTAAAACTTGTGTCAATAAAGCTTGGTTTTTGATCTGTAAAACTCAGTGCAATCAGACTGGATGTGATCACAAAAAGTGCTTTTAGACCAGGTTTTCTTTTTTTCATAACGGCTTATATTCTTAGTAAGTTACATAATAATCTCGATTCTTTTTATTTTATAGCCTCTTTGCGAATCGTGAAGGTGTATTTTCCAGCGGATTTGATGCTTTTAGCGGTGAGTTTGATACGATAGAGTTCCTTACCCCATACCTGACTCAAACGGGAGTCGTCCTGAGGAATGACATCGTAGCTCGCTGTGAACTGTCCGGTATCAAAGTACAAGGTTGCATGCCCATTATTGAGGCGGATTTCTCCTTTGCCAATTTTTGGTTCCTGAGCAACCAGAAAATGGATGATATTGGCCTGCTTAGGACCTGTGATTTTAAACTCATCCTGAATGTCCAGCCCATTTTGTACGAGGGTGTAACTTCTATTCCAGTGTTCAACATTCGCCGACTTCGGATATGCTTTTCCAATATCAAGTTGGAATCTATTTTGTGCAGGCAGAAATGCTACATTTTCAGCTTTATATTCCTTTCCAAAAGATTGGTCGGCTCCATTGATCATCGGAACATTATGGTAAGCACTCTGCATCGTCCAGATACTGTATCTGTCATCGCTAAAGGTCTTTTTGGTATAGGTGCCGACACCGGCGTCAATGAACAGTGGTTGTTGATCCTCGTATAAGATAAAACTCCCGACATCGTTATGGTTGTGACTTTCATTATTGAAACCACCTTTGGCAGCGAAGAAAAACGGACCCTTTTTTAGGTATATAAATTGTGTTTCCGGATACCACTTCGCATTATTTTGAGGGAGTGCAGCGGTAACACGCTCTAGTTGTGGATAGCATCTCAGGTCTTCGAAGGCGCGAAAAATATCCCTTGAAGGTTTGAAATTTGCAGTTTTGTCGCCGGTATTTTCCATATATCGGGCAAATTGCATCATCTCGCTACTATTGACATCCTGTCCATAACGGTAGATCAATAGTGGATCGCCGCCACCTTTTGCCGAAGCATCGGCAAAATTAACGACCCATTTATCTCCGCCAATATAGGATTGTGCAATGTACTCACCCATATCGCGAATTACAGGTTTATCAAAAATATTGATCTTGCCCTTGGTGGCCAGCGCAAGTATTTTTAGATAATCGTACAGTTTGCCCGCAGCATGGCCCCAATAGGAGGGACCCTCTTCGCAGGCACCGTCTGTTTTGACATAATTGATAAAGCGATCCACGGAAGACATTGTCTTATAAATTCCCGCCAGTTGTATATCGGGATTGTCCTCAACCAAAAGCAAGGCCGTAAGAACATTAAAGTTACACCATGGATTCCAGTTATTGACGACCTGTGTTTCCTTGAGTTCAAATGCCTGCCACCACATGTCGTTACGATCCAAATAGGGCTGTATAATGCGTTGTTGGATCTGTTGTTTTAGACGGGTACTGATTTCGGGGTTTATTGTATTGAATGTATCGCTGAAGAAATAATGAACCCAGGAGAGCAGCGAGCCTACATCACCGGCCATCAGATCGACTACTTGTATGCGCTGTTGCGGCAATGATCGCTTACTGGACTGAAAGGCCCCCAGGTGTGCCGAGAGAGACCATGTTGCCATTTCCGTCAATTGCCAACTGCCGTTTAGGATTTGGTCAACAAAGCGCCCCTGTCCTTCTGCAAGCTCCGCCAACAGTAGGTTGGTCAGCGCAGTACAATTTTCGTTCATTGGCTTTTCCATTATGCTGCGGTTGCCTGAACGCTCATATTCAAGGTAGTCGGTTGCTTTGACGACCTGCCATTGGTAGTTCAGGGCCTCGTTTCCCTTTTCTATAATACGCTCTTTAAAGGGAGCCATCAGCTTATCCCAGGCTAAACGGTCGGAATAAGCCGGGTAGGGAACCCAAGATTTGTCCTTACCTAAGCTGGCTTTCAGGTTCTCCTGTTTAAAAGCTCCTGTTAGCAGGTTCAAATCTTTCCCTAGCAGTCTTTGGAAAGAAAAACTGCTAAGGAAAAATAGTAAGATTAAATAAATTCTCATAATTACCAATCTTGATTTTGTGGTAGTAATGCCGGGTTCATTTCAATCTCTTGCCCTGGTATTGGCCAAAGCTTATGACGGCTTTGGTAACCCCGGGTTACGAGATTGTCTCCGGTAATACTTTTTTCGATGTAGTCTTTGGAGACGCTTTCCAAAAGGTTCCAGCGCTTAAGATCAAAATAACGCCATCCTTCACCTGCTAGTTCTACGGCGCGTTCGTGCTGAATACGTTTGCTCATATCCGCTTTGCTACCGACAACTAAAAATGAACTGCCACTATTTAGTGCCGGCATTTTAGAGCGTGTACGCACTTTGTTAAGCTCAGTAATCGCTTTGTCCAATTGATTGGACTCGTTGTACGCTTCGGAAAGCATCAACAGTACATCGCCCAAACGTATGATAGGGAAATTGATCGGTGTATGTGCACGATCGGTAATGGCGCCTTTTAGGTTCCCTTCAGGAACAAATTTTCGCCATAGATAGGTGTACCAGCCCCGATTGTTGCGGATCTGACCAAAGTTTTCGTTTACACCGGTTGCCAATATCAGCTGCATATCTCTTTCTTTGTTGGCATTCCATCCTAAATAATGCGAATAAGGTACGATCAAGGTTTGATTCATCCGAGGATCGCGATTGGCATAGATCTGACGTAGTTTTGCTGTATCTGGTACTTTGGTAAGCGTTCCGCCAGATTGCGTAGACTCCATCGCCTGTTTTTTGACCGCATTATCGGTTGTATAGTTGGGGAAATAATCATTCCAGTTGAATGGACTGCCATCGCGGTTTTCGTAGCGATCAGCAAGACGTGTGCTCGGCATACAGTTGTTCCAGTCACTACCAAAGGTTGAGCGCGTTCCCATATAGAAGGCCATCGGCATACCATAAGGGAATCCGGTACCACCCATATTCTGAATGGCAAAAATCATCTCCGGCGATTGATCGCCATCCATGGTGAATAAGGCCGAGTAGCTTGTGTTTAAACTATAGCCATACGTGTTGGTCTTGTTGTAAACAATCTCTTCAAAATCCCGGATTGCTCCAGCCCAATCTTTATTGTAAAGGGCTACTTTCCCTCTCAAAGCATACGCAGCTCCTTTGGTGACCCGGCCATAATACTTTGCATCATAGCTTACCGGCAATTTCTCAATCGCATAGTTCAGGTCATTGAGGATAAACTTATTGACATCTTCTACCGAAGACCGACTATTTTTAAGATCAGCAAAATCTTTATTCAAGTCGACCGTTTCATCGTATATCGGCAAGGCGCCATATAGATTGGTGAGCTGGAAGTACATGAGCGCACGTAAGAACTTCGCTTCCGCAATAAAACCCTCCTGTTTGGCCTTGTCTATGGTCATGGGCTGGATATGCGCGATTGCATGATTACAACGTTGGATAAGATCGTAACCTGCCTGCCATCTATCCACAATAATGGGCGAACGGTCCGTAAAAGTACCGCTGATCACTTCGCCCAAACCCGGAGGATCATAGCCCAGACCAATATCGGTAAGTCCATCGTAAGAAAATTGCAAGCCAAAGGTGGCTTCTTTTTTTAAGTCGTTATAACAGCCCAGTACGCCAGCTAAGGCCTGGTCTTCATTCTGCCAGAATGTGCTAGCACTTACCTGACTGTAGGGGTTGGTATCAAGCTTATAACAAGATGATAAAGCAATGCATCCGGCTATGAGTAGTGAAATCTTTTTCATGAGGTTTAATTAATTATTCATGATATGTTTTATGTTCAAAGGTGTTAAATCACCTCCTCAACTTTTGTTCATAATTTACGTTTCAGGCAGGGAACACATTCCCTGTTGCATACCCTTCTTCTTAAAAGGATAAACTAACACCAAAAACGGCCTGTTTCATTGTTGGATAGTTGGTACCGCTGATCTCCGGATCGAAACCTTTATATTTGGTAATGGTCCAGAAATTTTCCAGCGATGCAAATACGCGTAGATTTTGCACCTGTATCCGCTTGGTGATATCGTTCGGAATTGTATAGCCCAGCTGGATATTTTTTACGCGGATAAATGCCTTGTTCTGTAACCAGAAATCACTGTTTTTGGTGTTTCTTGTATCGGTATAAGGCAACAATCGCGGAAATTTTGCATCTGTTGCACCTTCTGTCCATCGGCCATCAGCAATTTCCTGATTGATTTGATAGCCCCAGCGAACAGTAGGTGTGTAATAACCATCCGTCCAGACGACTTTGTTGCCTGCATTACCTTGCAAGAAGACCGAGAAATCAAATCCTTTATAATCGAATCCCATGTTAAAGCCATAGGTCATCCGTGGCGCTGTACCATGACCTACCGGTACCCGGTCATTGTCGTTGATGACGCCGTCACCATTGGTGTCTTTATACAAGAGATCTCCTTTTTTAGGTGTACCATAGGATGCGAATGGATTGACTTTTTGATTGGTGTTTGGATCGATTGGCGCATTATCGATCATCTGTTGCACGAGCTGCATATCAGCATCTGTCTGTAATATGCGGTCTGTCAACAGGATATATTGGGTATTGATGGCATAACCTTCCTGAAGTAAATTGGAACCGCTGATAGACTTGTCATTGCCTTTAAATTTGACCACTTTATTATCAATAAAGGTAAAGTTACCGCCAATGTTGAATTTAAAATTATCGCCAATTTTATCGCGGTAAGTCAAATTCAGCTCGACACCATTATTACGTACTTTCGCTGCATTGGTGCGTGGTATTGTCGCATTTCCGACAACCAGAGGAGCGGGTAGGTTGATTAAGATGTTGTCTGTTACTTTGTTGAAGACATCGATCGAGCCCCCTAGTTTGTAATTGAAAAGGTCAAAATCTAAACCAGCATTCAGGATATATGTGTTTTCCCAAGTCAGAAGCGCATTACTCAATACGGTCTGTGCAAAACCTACATATAGCTGGTTGTTTAACACATAGTTTGTCGGATTATAAAGCGCTTGATATTCATAATTGTTAATGTTGGCGTTTTTGCGGAAAGACTCATCGGTTGTTCCATTGTTACCCAAGGCGCCATACGATGCACGGAATTTCAGGCTAGGCATCCATTTGATGTCATAAAAGTCTTCTGAGGAAACTTTCCAGCCAAAGGAAGCTGAAGGAAAAGTACCCCATCTACTTTTTCCGCTCATAAAGCGTGATGAACCGTCCGTCCGTAGATTGGCTTCCAACAAATATTTGTCATCCCAGGATAGGTTGATTCGACCAAAAAATGAACGCATAGCCCAATCGGTGATATTGCCGGAAGCTGAGGCATCCATAGTCGCCGCATTCAGAACGGTCAGGGACGGATCTACAAGATCGAGTTTGGATGCCGCAAACCAGCCATCTTTAAAATACTCCTGGCTGGCACCTACCATGACTTCATAGTTCAGTTTCTCAAAGAGCTTGTTTTTGTATTTGGCAATTCCATCCATGTAATAGCGGTAGGATTTGATCGATTCGTTGGTTACCGACGAACGGCCTGTACCCGCTGAGGCAATTGTATTTGTCAAAAAGTTCCAACGGTCATTGAACACGGGTTGAGAGTACACGAAATCATCGTCATAGGTATAGGTGTATGATCCTTCGATGGAAAGTCCCTCGATGGGTTTCAGTTTTCCGTAGAAGCGCGACACGAAGCGGTTTTTGTTGATGTTACCTTTCTGCGCATAAAGGCGATGTAGCACGTTGTTAGACTGCGGGTCATCTTCCGGATTGTTTGGCGAACCAAATCTTCCATCTGGCGCACGCAGTACCATGCCCGGAGTACTTGCTGCGGCAAAAGTAAAGACATCATCGATGATGTTGGTACCAATATCTGTTTTGGAAACGACACCATTGATATTGGCTCCCAACGTTAACCAGGGTTTTACATCAGCTTCTAGATTGATACGTCCGGTATGACGTTTATAGGTTGCCTGTTCGATGATCCCAGGGTTGTTGAGGAGACCATAGGAGCCAAAGAATTTGATTTTGTCACTACCTCCGGTAAAGGAAAGGTTGTGGTTTTGGCTGATTTTGTTCTGGAAAAGGTCCGAAACCCAGTCCGTATTGGGATATTTCAATGGATCCTGTCCAGCGTCCTGGCGCCAAAGGTCGATTTTTTCCTGTGAAAATATGGGCTTAGCATTTGGATCGCCATTGCGATAACCTTCATTGATCAGCTCCATATAGTTGGCATAGTTGGAAACCATTCCAATGGTATTGGATGGTTTTTGACTCGAGAAATAATTGTTGTAAATAACTTTAAACTGCTCCGATTTACCCTTTTTCGTTGTAATGAGGATAACGCCATTTGCGGCTCTTGAACCATAAATTGACGCTGAAGCAGCATCTTTTAAAACCGATATGCTTTCAACATCTTGCGGGTTGATCAGATTCATGTCGCCAATAACACCGTCGATCACGACAAGTGGATTGGCATTATTGAGCGTTCCCTGTCCACGAACACGTAGTGTTCCCCCATCACTGCCCGGTCTGCCTGAGCCCTGATTAACATATAATCCCGGCGCCTGTCCAGCTAGACCGGCCGACAAGGAGGTTACAGGTCTGCTTTCCACAACCTCGGACATCTGGATGGAAGAGACCGAACCGGTTACATTTTCTTTTTTCTGTGTACCAAAACCGACAACAACAACCTCGTCGAGTCCCTTGGACTCATTCTCCAAGGTGATCGTAAGCGGGCTGCCAGCTTGTGCCTTCGTTTCGATACTTTTATAACCGATGCTCGTGAAAACCAATGTTGCGTCGTTCTGTTGACTTTTGATTTCGAATGAACCACTTGCATTGGTCGATGTTGCTAGATTGGTTCCTTTAATCTGAACGGTGACATTGGCGATGCCTTTGCCATCTTTGTCTACAACCTTACCCCGAATGGTTGTCTGCTGCATGGCCAGTGAAAGCTTGCTGTTGGTTATTGCGAAGGTAAAGGGAGTAGCTTGTGTTGCCAGATTGGATACGAGCAACAAGCAGGATAATGGTATTGCCGGGTACATCCAACGATTCGTCGAAACGGATGTGTTCTTGATCTTGATCATAGGCTTTTAGATTTAATTGGTCTGAAAAATGAATTTTCTGTGAAGTGAATTTACAGTATTGAAAGAGAACAATAACGGCGTTTTTTCGCAATCGTTTTCGTAACAGCCCGACTAAAAACCGAAAGATTTTTGGATAATATTTGTTTAGAAAGGATAATATTAGATTATGTAGTGCCTCTTCTTGGATATTTCTGTCAGCTATAGATTTTAGCTGCATATTCACAAGTAAACGAATGAGCTATTTTAAGGGAATAGCATCGTATGTCTCCAAATTTGGGTTTTGGAGACATACGAATGGAGACAGACCTTTAAGTCCTATGTGTTGCTATTAGGTATTAGAATTCAATCCGGTAGTTAATGGTCGGAATAATCCCGGTCCATTTTTGAGGTTCAATGATGCGTTTGCTGAAATTATAGTGCATACCCACAGTGTTTTCTCTATTCAGGAGATTCTGAATATCCAAAATAAATAGATGGCTTACTTTTTTGCGGTTAACCCGATAGCTTGATGAGAAATCAACACGGACGTAGGGATCGGCAGTCAGGGTATTGATGCGATCTTGGTCTATAACTTCTTCGTCTAAACGAAGCGATTCTTCTTCCAGAACAGGAGCGTACTTTCTTCCGCCGGCATAAATTAATTTGGCATTAAGACCGAACAGATTATTTTTACTCTTTCCCACGGTCCATTCTTTCCCCATCAATAAATTTCCTACGTAACGTGTATTGAATGTGGTATTGTATTCTTTGCCATTGCGTGCTTTGAACTTTGAATCGAAGAAGGAGGTCGTTGCCATGAAGTAATACCCCTTACTTAACGACTTCTCAAGCGTTAGCTCAATGCCGTAATTTTTGCCGGTTCCTTTATTGATAAGCTGACGGTAGTTTGATGTACCAATGGCTGCAATATCCGATACATTGAGTAAGGAGAAGTTGATGTCGGAATCGGTAGATACCGGGACATCATACAGATGCTGATAATAGATTTCTGTCTTAAACCGGAGTGTTCTGCTTAGGTTCTTTTCATAGCCAATAACAGCCTGAGCAGATTTCGTTGGCGAAAGAGGCTTGTTTGGCTCAAGGCTTGTTTGATCGCTACTTTTGGCAAAATAGTAGACCAAGGGCTCCAGTCGGTTATATAGACCAGTCCCAAAGGATATCGTTTGATCTGCGGCTACACGCCAGTTTAGGCCAAGTCTTGGCTCGATAGACCAGCTCTTGCTCAAGGCGAAGTAATTTGCATGTACTCCTGTATTTAGCGTTAGTTTGTCGTTCAAAACTGTTTTTAACTGTGCAAAAGCATCATAAGTACTTGTATTCCCAGTCTCATTAATACGCTCTTTTAATGCCGTTAGCTCGGTGTCGTAGGACAGCGCATAGAGGTCGTAGCGTAATAGACTTGCATTTAAGCCCGCTCTAATTGTATTTTTACTGTTGGCGCGATAGTTTAGCGTACCCGCATAGCGAAGAGCCGTATTTGTAAATTTGTCCTTGTGATAGAGACTGGAAATATAGTCCCGTGTTAATGTATCGGTGCTATTCGAATTGCGGCTAAGGGACATGGAAACAATATTGGTGAAATATAATCTGTCGTTTGCAATGTATTGATGTTTTAGTCCAGCACTCCCCGCGTTGAACTTTAAGTTTAGATCCTGGGCGTCTGTTCGTTCTTCCCATTTTTCGTAATTACGCTCGGCAGTTTGTTGAAGTTTCCCCAAGCCGCCTATACCGAATAAGGAAAAGGTTCCGGCTTTTTTTGTGGGAAATACAAAATTAAAAGAAAGGTCCTGATATTTTGGGACGCCAGTGTCTGAAACTTTTACACCTACTTTTTCCAGTAGACTCAATGAAGAATACCGGTAACTAATCAAATAGGAAGCGTCACTTCCTTTTTTGAAAGGCCCTTCTAACGTTGCTCCTACGCCCAGGACTCCGACGTTGAATGTGTATTCGCGTTTGTCGGTATTGCCTTTACGGAACCTAAGATCAAAAACACCTGCTGTTGCATTGCTGTATTCCGCGGCAAGTCCACCGGTATAGAAATCAGATTTTCCCAATACCATGGTATTGAGCATACTGATTCCGCCACCTGCAGCGCCTTCGGCTCCAAAATGATTGGGATTTACAATTTCGATACCTTCAAGCCGCCATTGCAAGCTTTTGGGGGAATTTCCGCGAACAATAATTTCATTGTCATCGCCGCCGGCAGCAACACCCGGGAAACTCTGTGCCATACGGGCGGGATCAAAAAAGGCGCCAGCATAGCGATTGGTCTCTTCCGGCGAAAAAGAGCGTCCACTCGTCATTGCCATCTGGTTGAGCGGTTGTTTTCCGGCATTGGCATAGACGACAGCTTCGGTTAATGCATTTATTTGCGGCTCCATTTCCACATTGACCATATTCTCCCGTCCACTGGTGATCAGTAATTCCGTAAATTCTTCTGGTTTATATCCGGCCATGCGAACTTGAAGCTGTTGACGCCCAACCGGAACTTGCTGCAGCCGAAATATGCCCTGTGCGTCTGTACCTACAGACTTTGTCCCATCACTGGATGAAATAACAATTGTGGCACCTGTAAGTGGTAATCTGGTATTTTTATCTATCACGGTTCCTTTGACAGTTTCGGTCACAACCTGATTTTTTTGCTTTGGCGATGCTGGTTGCTGGGCGAATGTAAGCCCTGCTTGAAGCGATAATCCAATAAGTAAGATTGGCGATAGTTTCATAAAAGATTAGTTTTTATCTTTATGACAGCCGACTTTCAATTTACCCTTAGCTTTTACCTAATTTTTTGTTTTTCACGCCGCGAATATGCATGATTCAACTTAAGTTCACATGTCATTACATGAAATTTTATAGGTTTTGCTGATAAGTAGTTGTTAACATAAAGGTTGTTGATTACAAGTTAATTAACATTGTTATTAACATTTTAGCTGAACTGTTTTTGGCCAAAATGCCTAATTTTGAAAAAATAGGAAGTCCGCTACGTTTTTAACAAAAGATCTGCTCTATACTAGAAAGTTAACATGTTTATTAACAATTCTTGGGGCGTTTTTTTACAAATGCCAGGCGGAGTGCAAAGCTTCCCGAAAAATTAACTTGATTCATTCGAGTTATCGAAAAAGTAGAACGACATAGACGGAAGGTAATCCATTCAAACCGGATTACTTTCCGTCAATATAGGTGCAGGATTCAATCCATGATGCGATTGAGATGTAACTGTGGCGAGATCGCCAGTTTCAAAGGTATAACAAATAGAGATTGCAAAAAGATAGCTATACAGCAATGAAAAAGATTATATTTTCTACTATCTTGTTGAGTATGATAGTAAGTTCTACAACCCACTTATATGCGCAGTCGAACGATTTAATAAAAAAATTAGATCAAAAAAGTTTACACATTGCCGCACACCGGGGCGCTCATCTGGAGCAACCTGAAAACTCAATTGCTGCTATCGAGGAGGCCATTCGGCAGGGGGCTTCCGTGGTAGAGGTAGATGTAAGGGCAACCAAAGATGGTGTACTTGTGCTGATGCACGATAAAACAGTCAATCGGACGACAACGGGGCAAGGAGAGGTCGCCAAACAGACCTATGCCGAGCTTCAACAGCTTCACTTACGCAAAAAGGCGAATGGTGAAGCTTCGGATCATGTTATACCAACCCTATCGGAAGCTTTGCGCGTTGCAAAGGGAAAAATCCTTGTTGACCTCGATTTTAAAGAAGATCGCAAAGAGTTTATTAAGAAAACCTATGCGCTTGTTGAACAGGAGGGGATGGAAGACCAGGTACTATTTTTTCTTTACGATTACAAAGACATGCCCAAGATTTACAAACTCAATCCAACGATTACACTTTTTCCGAGGGCACGCAGCATGAAAGATTTAGCGGCCATACTAAAGATGAAATTAACCTCAATTGTCCATCTTGATGAATCATTTATTGATACCGAAAAACTTAATGCATTGCGCCAAAAGGGCATTTATTTTTGGATGAATAGTTTGGGGGAATATGACGACAAAACAGAACAGGAGGGAAAGAAAGCTTATCGATCTTTTTTGGAGAAATATCCTTTTGTACGTCTTATTCAAACAGATCATCCTAGTTTGTGGCGCGAAGTGCTCTCCGGCTCATAGTCTATTTTTATCTGTTTAGTTAAAAATGCTTGATTTTATTGTAGCAATATTGGTAAAATGATCGTCATCAAGATATAACTAATGGAAACCGTAATGAATAAATTATTTACTGGAAGTTTTGCTATCCTCTTTTTACTGACGAGCTGTAGTAAAGAAAATGAAGTGACTGTACCTATGAATTTTCAAAAACAGCTGGAAAGTTTTGAATGGAGCCCTATCGTGTCTGCGAAAGGGACGACAAACGAGCAATTGAAGCACAAACCGAAAGATTGTGAAAAGGATAATGTGTATACATTTACATTTGCTGAATCAGCGAATAAGTTCACTGTCAATCGTGGTAAAGAACTATGTGGGGATGATAAGTTGACATTTGAACGTTCGATTTTTGCTGAAGGACAGCATCGCGCATTTACCTATGATAAAGGGAAGAAAAGTATCAAGTTTGCTGATAGTGATCCTTACCAAAGTTATGAGGTACAGCTTGATGGTGATCTGCTCATATTAATTTCGCGCAATAATAATCCTGCAGCATACGCGGCACCAGTTGAATACTATTTCCAAGGTAAGCGAGTTGCTTCAACAAAATAAGTAGTATATTTCCTTTAACACTCAAAATAAAGACGGCTTGCCGTCTTTATTTTTTTTTCAATTCTATTTTGATGAAGTTGCAATTGAATATTTCACATTAATTTTTCTTTGTCTACCTGTTTTGTTGTTGCCCAACGTGCAAGAATGAATTTCGTGGATGTTTGCCATTTGCTCTCCTCTACTTCAGTACATAAAGTAGAACCTATGTTAGGTTGCTTAGATGAACGCTGTTCAAACCAATGCTGCCGCCCTATGATTATTAAAAGAATTAGGAATCAAAATTTAACTTGATTATTTAGGCTAAATCGTTAATTTAGTGGTTTGGAAACCGGTTGCATAGGTAATGTGAAATAATAAAACCGGATCCAATTAATGAAGAAAACTAGATAAATAATAATCCACTTATGAAAGTCCGTATATTACTTATGGCGGCAATGGCGACATTGCTCTGCCCACAACTTCAAGCCCAGCAATTGCCCTATAAGAACAGTACGTTACCAATTGAAAAACGGGTAAGTGATCTATTGGGAAGGATGACTGTGGAAGAGAAAGTCGGGCAATTGAGTAAATTGCTGGGCTGGGAAATGTATAGCAAAAACGGAAAGCAGGTTACAATCAGCAATAAATTGCGGAAGGCAGTAAAAGAACAGCATATCGGATTATTATGGGCAACCTTACGTGCCGATCCTTGGACACAGAAAACCTTGCTGAATGGCCTGAGCCCTGTAGAAGCTGCGCGCGCTACAAATGCGATCCAACGTTATATGGTGGATAGTACTCGACTAGGGATTCCATTGTTGTTGTCTGAGGAGGCGCCACATGGACATATGGCGATTGGTGCAACAGTGTTCCCTACCGCGATCGGACAGGCGAGTACATGGAACCCACGGTTGATTCAGGATATGGCATCAACAATCGCCATGGAGACTTATGCTGTGGGTGGTAAAAACGGCTACGGTCCTGTATTAGATTTAGCACGAGATCCACGTTGGTCGCGCACTGAAGAGACCTATGGGGAGGATCCCTATCTGATCGGTCAGATGGGAACTGCAATGATCCGTGGTTTTCAGGGTGAGAAGCTAGGTGAGCGTGATAAAATAATAGGAACTTTAAAGCATTTTGTAGCCTATGCTGCTCCAGATGGCGGTCACAATGGTGAGTCCGTATCGTTTGGAGAACGAAGCCTCAGACAATATTTTCTGCCACCTTTTGAGCGTGCTGTAAAATCAGGAGCAGGGTCGGTTATGACGGCATACAATAGCATTGATGGCATTCCTTGTTCAGCCAACCCTTGGTTGCTAAAAGACATTCTACGTAAAGACTGGGGATTTACGGGGTTTGTCGTATCGGATCTACTGAGTATATCGGGGCTCAATGGAGGGCATGCAACAGCAGCGACTGCAGAAGAAGCGGCTTCACAAAGTATACATGCCGGATTGGATGTCGATCTAAGCGGGACTGGTTATGGTTCAAATTTGCTTAAGGCTGTCCAACAGGGGCTCGTTGAACCTGCTGTTCTCGATACAGCAGTGGCCCGTGTACTGCGAATGAAGTTCAATCTGGGGCTTTTTGATCATCCCTATGTGGATGAAAAGTTGGTAGCCCAAAAAGTCGCTACGGTACAAAATAAGACGGTGGCAAGACAAGTGGCACGCGAGTCGATTGTTTTGCTTAAAAACGATCAGCATATCTTACCCTTAAGCAAATCGTTGAAACGAATAGCCGTTATAGGACCGAATGCCGACAATGCCTATAATCAGCTGGGCGATTATACTGCTCCACAGGCTGAAGGAAAAGTTCAGACCCTCTTGACGGGAATACGGGCGGCAGTTGGTAACAGTACCAAGGTCGATTATGTGAAAGGTTGTGCGATCCGTGATACAAGCAATTCCGATATTGCTGCCGCCGTCGCAGCTGCAAAGCAGGCCGATGCGGTGGTTTTAGTCCTGGGTGGTTCGAGTGCACGTGATTTTAAAACGTCGTATCAAGCAACTGGAGCGGCCAATGTGGATCCCAATACGGTAAGTGATATGGAGAGCGGAGAAGGATTTGATCGCGTTTCTCTGGATATGATGGGCGATCAGATCAAGTTGCTGAAAGCGATACAGGCAACCGAAAAACCAATTGTACTTGTTACGATTATGGGAAGGCCATTGAACTTAAATTGGGCAGCTGAACATGTTCCTGCGATCGTGAATGCCTGGTATCCGGGACAGGAGGGCGGCTTGGCTATTGCCGATGTATTGTTCGGTGACTATAATCCGGCTGGAAGATTACCGATTTCGGTACCTCGTTCGGTCGGCCAGCTTCCTGTACATTACAACCATACAAAACCTAAGCATCACGATTATGTGGAAATGTCGGCCAAACCATTGTATGCTTTTGGTTATGGGTTGAGCTACAGTAGTTTTGATTACTCCAATTTACAGGTCTCATTGAAGGAAGCTGGCAATGATTTTGCGTGTACGGTGTCCTTCGACGTGGCAAATAATGGCAAATTGGCGGGCGATGAAGTCGCTCAGTTGTATGTTGTGGATGAAGTAAGTTCTGTCGTGACACCTGTTATGCAGTTGAAGCGGTTTGAGCGTAAAAACATTGCCGCAGGAAAGAAAGAACGTTATTCTTTTCAATTGACCAAGGAGGACCTCAAACTTTGGAATGCAGGTAATGAATGGAAGACAGAAAAAGGCAGGTTTAAACTTTTGGTCGGCGCATCTTCCGATGATATCCGGTTGAAGGGAGCATTGGAATTAACGAAGGATTATTAATTAATCCTTCGTTAATTTATAGATATAGCTGTTATTTTGATAGGGAGCTTTTGTTAAAGTTAGATCGTTTCCATCCACTAAATAGGTGTAATTGTGATTCAATATTAAAGCCCAGTCAAAATCTGCTGTCCAAAAATTTTTATCTTTGAAAATAATTTGGTTGCCATTAATCTCATATGTACCTGAGCCACCTGCGGGAAATCTGTTTTTGTTTGCTGTACAAAAGAAACTGTCCGCTTTAAACCGTACAGTTACGTCTCCAGTAAAGGTTTGGTCCTGATTTTTATAGTTGACTATAAATTTTCCGGAATAACTTCCCTCGAGATACAGGTTTTGATTAGCAGCTTCCTTTGAGCAACCTACGCATACGATACATGCTAATGATGTTAATATTTTTGACATTGATCTCATAACTTGGTTTTTAGCATACAACGAAGTTACTGCCATTTTTGTTACAACTAGCATACTTATTTGAGCACAATATGCTTGATACTTTTCCTATTCCAGGTATAGGTGATGTGGATAAGACCGTTTGTGTCCTGAATAATTGTCGGATAAGAATACTCATCGTTCTTTACCCCATCTTCAAGAGTTAGGACATCTTTCCATTGTAAGCCATCCTTTGAGATGGCGACATGCAGTTTTGTGCGTCCTTCCCACCAGTCGTTGCCAGCGATGGCCGGATTGAAGACGATCATAAATAAACCATTATTTAAGCGGATGGCGTCGGTGGCTGAATTGGGATTAAGCAGGTTTGTGGCTTGCCAGGGGCCCCAGGTGAGGCCTTCATCTGCTGAGAATGCGGCCATCACCTTATTTTCTTTACTTCGACAGAGCACCTGAATGCGTCCATCCGCATGTTGGATCACACTTGGCTGAATAACCTGAATACTGGTATCGGGACGTATCGTACTGATGGACCAGGAACGACCATGATCGTGACTGATTTCCAGGTGTGCTTTCCAGATTTCTTCCTTGGACTCTGTGCTGGAAGGGGAGAGGAGCAGTCCGTTTGTCAAGGTGAGCGGTTTATTCTTGATAGGCCCCAATATACCTTCAGGCAATCGCTGCGGTGCAGACCAGCTCGTTCCTTTATCCAGCGAATGTTTGACATAGCCTTTCCATTCTCTGGGGTTGGGCCCTATTTTATAATACAAAGATAAGGTGTCACTGTGCGGGTATTGATAGAAGACAGGATTCCATGTAGGAAAGCGGTTGTCAGCAAGGATGCCATCTGCAATCTGTACAGGACGCTGCCACTGGCCGTTGCTATACAGTGAGCTCCAAATAACAACATCGGGGTTAGATTCATGTGTACCACCAAACCAGGCCGCCAATAAACTGTCTTTTCCGATGACTTGAATCGTGGAAGCATGGCATTGTTGGAATGGAACCTGACCTGTTTTAAAAATTTGCTCCGATACCAGGATCTGAGGTTTATACGTTGTACATGAGGATAGGAAAAGAAGGATAAATAGTGGAAATAGGTTGATTTTTTTCATTGGAATTTAAGGTTCTAAAAACCCCATAGTTTGTTGATGACTTATTTTCTTATTCCTGAGCAGAGGCTTTGGGAATATTGAGATGTTCAGGCTGTGATCGGTAAACAATGACCTTGTTAACTGATAAAATTCCGTTGGATTATATCCAACGGAATTTTATATTATTTGCTTTGCAATTGAATTGCAGTCGCATAACTAAATCGTGTACTAGGGCTTCTCAAGGTAATTTGGTTACCACGTTGAGACCAGTCCAATTTACCTTTATGACCCAAAATAGCGATTTTCTTTACGCTAAAATTATCAGGTACTTGAAAGACGTATTCATTGGGCTGTTGGTAAGTATCGCCTTCAGAAAGATGGAATACATTGACCACTTTACTGTCTTTGCTTCTAGTGTAGTAATAGTCACCTTGGTGATATGGAGCAATCGTACGTGTTGCAAACACAGCAGTTTGATTGATTTTCATCCAGGCTGCCAGTTCGTTCAAGCGATCGTATGCTGCCTGATCGTAATCTCCTGTAGGACCAGGGGCTATGTTTAAAAGGTAGTTTCCACCGCGGGAAATAATTTTTACCAATGTTTCAACAATCTTTTTGGTCGGTTTGTATTGGTCGTTGGGCACATAGCTGAACGAATTTCCCATAGTGATGCAACTTTCCCATGGAATATCCAAGGGATGTTCAGGAATGGCTTGTTCGGGTGTGACATAATTTTCCCAGTTTCCAGGTACTGTACGGTCGACAACGATAATGCCAGGTTGATTTTTTCTTGCCATGCCACCAATGCGGTCCATGTCAATATTCTGATCCATTTTGATCGTCTGTTGCCAGTCAACAGATTTATCGACAGTTTCTAAAGGGCGTACCTGGCCACCATCCAGCCAAAGGATATCAACTTTTCCGTATTCTGAGGTCAGTTCGTTGATTTGATTGTAGGTGAAATCTTTGAATTTTTGCCAACGGTCCGGATATTTTTTAGGGTCATAATTTACATTTCTGTCTTTTGGTGGAAAGTAGGACCACCAGTAGTAATCCGAGTGCCAGTCCGGTTTGGAGAAGTAAGCACCAATTTTAAAACCGTCATTGCGGAAGGTATTGAAGATTTCTTTGGTCACATTTGCCTTTGGGTTTGTGGAAAATGGCGTTTTGGAAGAAGTGATTTTATAATCCGACTCTTTGGTATCGAACATGGCAAATCCATCGTGATGTTTTGTTGTAAAGACGACATATTTCATGCCGGCAGCTTTTGCGGCATTGGCCCATTTTTGTGGATTGAAGTCCGTAGGATTAAAGGTGGTCTGTAGATTTTCGTAGTTCTGGAGGTATTCAAAATAGGTTTTACCATGTTCGGGTTTACGTTGGGTCCAGCCTTCATCTTCGGGACAGATACTCCAGCTTTCGACGATTCCCCATTGACTATAGGTACCCCAGTGCATGAAAAGACCAAACTTCATATCTTGCCATTGTTCAAGATTTTCAATCACTAAGGGATCAGTCGGTTTATGATAGCCAGCGGATACGTTGTGTGCCTGGCCGAACGCAAGTGTTGCGCTTGATACGATCAATGCGGAGGATATAATGGTTTTTAGTTTTTGCATAGATAAAGATAATGAAAATGACAAAAAGAAGGCCACCTAAGGTGGCCTTCTTAAAGATAGATGTAGTTTATGCGTTAATTAACATCCCAGAAGATTTTTGTTGTTCTGGTGTCTTTTGAGCGAACAGCTTCGTAGTTTTCGGAGTTGTTCGAAATTTCACCTGTTGGATATAAGAATCTTAACGGAGGTGTTGCGTAATTAGCTAGGCCAGCAGTTAACACCGTAATTTTAGGATAACCAGTTCTTCTATATTCTGACCAAGCATGTTGGGCTTGTAAAAATCCGTAATGCAGCCATTTCTGTGTGAGAATCAATTCCAGTTTAGCCGTAGAAGTTCCCGTATATTTAATTGTGGAAGTTTCAACAAAGTTATTGATTACCGCATCAGTTGGTTTCGTTTCAGCTTTCAACCCCTCATTTGCCATTAAATTATTCAGATAGTAATAAAATGATACAGATTGTTTAATAGCGATTTTGTAAGCATCTTGCGCAGTCGCATCATTTCCCCACCGCAGGTAAGCTTCCGCTTTGTTGAAATTTGTTTCTGAAGCTGTCATCACGATACCTGGAAGAAACTTGTTGTCGAAAAATGTAGCAGAATCCAAGACAGCATATTTCTGATAATTTGTCAAGATCTCATTTTCTGTAAATGTGATTGGCATTGCATTGTACTCCTTGTTTGGTGTAAATACTTTATCTTTTGTTACACCGAACTTATCATAGAATACAGGGATTCTAGGATCGTTGGCAGGTTTCATCACCTTATTCAACATGTAATCAGTTGCATATTGATTATTACCTTCTGTCAGCGCGTCTCTTAATGTTGTTGTATTTGTTGTAAGAGGCTGTAGAAGAATGTCTGAATTTACTGCACTGTAATTAGCATTATTATCGCCATCCACTAACGGGTAATTCTTTGGGTCGTTAAGCATTTCTAAAACCTCTGTTTTTGCTTTACTTTCATCCACATTAGAAATTCGCATTAATAGGCGTAAGCGTAAAGAGTTTGCGTAGCGTCTCCATTTATCTGTAGAACCTTTACTTAAGATGTCATACTTACCAAAATAGGACGTAGTTTTCGCAGTGGAAAAATAGGTGTTTATTGCTTTTAAATCTTGGATAAAGGCGTAGTAAAGTTCTTTTTGATCATCAAACTTAGCTTTTTTAATGGTCCCATTTGTGGGAAGGCTACCTGCTTCTGAGAATGGAATATCACCAAAATTATCGATTAATTTGGATGCCTCATCATAGAGGACTACTTTTGCCGCTTGTAGAAAAATTTCTTGATTAGCTTTTTCAGTAGCAGGTAATGCAGTATATGCGACTTCCATTTTTCTATAAACACCTAATACGCCTGGTGAATAAAAATCTTTCCAATAATCGTATGAATAGCTATCATTAGGCTGATACATGTTATTTGAAGGAATAAAAGAAGAGGTTTGCGTATATATAGACTGCCTTGATAGCAGAAAAGTCCTATAATGCCAATATGATGGTCTAACTCGATCATTATTTAGTATGTCGGTAAAAAAACCAGGAATACTTGCCTCTGTTGTTTGATCCGGATTTTCAAAAGCATTCTCTAATTGGGATTTACATCCTGTAAAACCCAAAGTAGAAAGCGTTAAGAATAATAGTATATAAAGTGATTTATTCATGATTAATAACAATTAAAAATTAGCGTTCAGTGAAATACCAAAACTTCTTGTTGCTGCATTCGATCCAACGTCTACGCCCTGTGACCACCATTGGTTTCCAACTGGAGATTCTGGATCTATATTTTCAAGGGTTCTGTAGAAGTAAAATAAGTTTCTGCCCAACAATGACACTCTTACGTTATTCAGTTTAAGTTTTTGAGTGACTGAAGACGGAATACGGTAGCTAACTGATAGTTCACGCATTTTTATGTATGAATTGTCATATACAGCGCCCTTCTCTGTCCACGAATCTGCTCCCCAAGCAAAGGTATTCATATAGTACTCTGCTGCGCTTAGATGAACATCATTTTTTGCTCCTGTATTTTGGTTTACTCCATCCAAGGTAATTCCTGTTTCTCTATAGTCAAGCGTGTTTTCATAGGCACCAGTTCCCATTGCATATTTTTGGTTTTCAGAAACCATTTTTCCACCGAAACGATAATCGACTGTGAAATCTAAAGCCCAATTTTTATAATTAAAGGTATTGGTCATACCGCCAATCGCTTTCGGTAATATATTGCCGACTTGTTTGTACTTTGTTTTATCAATAACGTAGTAACCTTCGTTGGAAATTAGGTTGTTGCCATGCTCATCTTTTGCAATATCATAAACGTAAATATTGCCTAATTTTTCTCCTTCTTTAGCAACAATTCGTAGTGAATTTTCGTCAGCACTGTAGAAAGTAAGTTCATTAACTCCAGGTGTCAATTTCTCTAAAACAGATTTGTTGAACGAGTAATTTAATCGTGTATTCCAAGTGAAGTTTTCACGTTGAATAGGTGTTCCTGTAAGCGATACCTCTAAACCATTATTGGCTACACGACCGACGTTAACGATTTGTGTTGTCGCACCGGTAGAGGCTGGTGTTGTTAACCCTAGGATTTGGTTTTTGATGTAATTGTCGTAATAACTGATATCTAACCCTAATCTATTTTTTAGAAATTTGAGCTCCAATCCGAACTCCCATTCATATTTAGTTTCTGGCATTAATCCCAAGTTACCGTAGGCAGCACCATAAGTTAAGGAAGGAACGGATCCATTAATTGATGCAATGGCAGATTGGGAGTTTGCAATATTAGCGGCATAAATAGGTGCATCATTACCTACTATTCCATATGAAGCCCTTAGTTTTCCAAAATTGAATTTTTCAGACTTTAAGCCGAAAGCGTCGCTGAAAATAAAACTTCCACTAACAGACCCATATTGATAGTTGTTGTTAGCTGTTGGTAAAGTTGAAGAATATTCGGACCTAAATGTTCCGTCAAGGTAAGCAAAGCCTTTATAGCCGATATTGGCCATTCCAAAGTAAGCGTACTTTAATTTCTCTTTTCGCTCGTTCGAGGTTGTTAATTGTCCATAGCTATTATTTAGACTGAACCAGTTTTCTGTAACTAAACCACCAGCAGTGGCTGAAGATTGGTCGTCGTAATTCTCTTGTCGAGATTGAAATCCGGCACTCACACTATAATCCCAATCGGTGTTAATCTTATTTGCATAGGTCATCAAGATATCACCGTACAATATAGAATAGTTCCCTTTTGATGTCTCAAATCCTCCGGAACTACTGCCTGAGGAGTTATAACGAGTAGCATATTCGTTATATTTTTTGTTCGTAATCGCCGCGGATGTAAAATCGTTTCCTATTCTACCTCTAAGTTTCAAATGATCAACAATATTCCAATTCAGGGTTGCACTAGTCAACAAACGATTTTCTGTTTCGTCGTAACTATTTTTGTATTGAGACCAGAAATAATCCAGCAAATTGTATGGACGAATCGTATATTTAAAATCCTCATCACGTCCCGTTCCGAATGCGGAATACTTATATCCATCTGTTGTTTGGTATTTCTCCTTAAGGACAGACATGTCTTCAGTGCGGCTGAAAAATCCCCCAAAATTACCTAATACCTGTCCCAATAATTGTGAACGATTATGTGTATTGGTATTGGTGTAATTTGCTACGACATCCAATGAGAGGTTATCGTGCATTTTTACAGAGCTATTTAGGTTAAAGGTATTTCTATTTTGCTTCGAACCGGGGCTTGTGCTTTTATAGTCCATCCTTGTGCCGCTCAAACGATAGTTCACTTTTTCGGTTTGATTGGAAATCGCAAAGTTGATATTAGAATTGTAACCAGTATCAAAAATATCTCTATAGTTGTTTTCGCGTGCTTCGTATTTTTTAGTTGAACCATCCCACCAGCTTACCTCTTCGCCAGTAAATTTTGGACCAAAGTTACCGTATGAACGAAAGTATGGACGTCTTCCCGATGGAGAATTCGCATCCGCAATCCAGCCTTCTTCAGTGGCACCATTTGCTAAATTGGTTGCGGCATCATAACCGGGGCCATAAATGTTTTGAAATTTAGGTAAGAAAGCTGCGCGCTCCAAAGATCCAGTATAATTGAAATCGACTCCTAAGCCTCTACCTTTAATTCCTTTTTTAGTAGTGATTACTATAACTCCACTAGCCGCGTCAGAGCCATAAAGTGCACTAGCCGCAGATCCTTTTAATATTGACATACTTTCAATGTCGGCCGGGTTGATATCTAACATACCATTACCACGTATACGTTGATCATCCCAATAGTTGTTGTTATTGGAACCCTTGCTTCCATATTGTTCATCATTCCGGATAATTACACCGTCAACGACATACAATGGCTGACGCTGATAATTAAGTGAGTTAATTCCGCGTATTTGAACATTCACAGCACTAGAGGATCCTCCTGGAGCAGTTGTTATCTTTACCCCAGAAGCTTTACCATATAATGCAGATCCAAAGTTTGTATTTCCAGCTTTTGTAATCTCATCAGCTTTAATCGTACTCACAGCGTATCCGAGTGCTTTTGATTCACGCTTAATACCCATTGCGGTTACGACAACTTCTTCCAAGGCAGAAGCGTCTGGAGATAAGGATACATTAATCGTTTTAGTTTGACCAACTACAATTTCCTGTGGTTTGTAACCTACGATAGAAATCCGTAGAGTTTCACCTTGTGCGGCCTGGATAGTAAATGATCCGTTAGTTCCTGTCTGAGTACCTCTTGTTGTTCCTTTTACAGTAACGGTTGCGCCAGAAATAGGTCCATTGGCATCTGAAACTTTTCCAGTAATGCTTTGCTGCGCGTAGAGTGATGTAGCACTAAAGAGTGTACATAACGCTAATCCTGCAGTTCTTTTGTAAAATAGACTCATGTTTTAGGTATTTGTGTAAATGTGTCAGTTAATTGTACTGTTTATTAATTTATCATGGCTTAATGCAGTGTGCTTTAAACTTGACGTGTTTATTTTTAATAGATGTAAAAGTTTATATAATTTATGTTTCGCAATCGGTTGCGCATTTCGTGTATTTATTCTTTGTATAATATCTTATGATTGCATTAAAAAGTTATTCCTCGGTATTTTTAATGATATGTTATAATATCATCGTTAGTATGTTTTTCTCCTGAATTTTCATGAAGGTACTTTTCTTAATGTGATTCAGTATTAGCGTTTATGATGTTAAAGATATGTAGTCTTTCTGTTAAGTTCAAAATTCTTTTTAAATTTTTTAAAAAGTATTACTCAGATATTTATTTTTAGCTATAATGTTGGTATATCTTTTTTAATATCAATGTTAATTGTAACAAAGAATATGATTAAAACTCAGTTTTTACTGAATAAACCAGAGATTGTTCCTATAGCAGATTATATGGTTATTTTAGCGCTGGCATCTTTTTCAGGTAGTTAAATAGTATCTAATAAGCGATTGATGTGATGTTCAACAACCAAGGCCGTTGTTCCTCGTTGTTGAGCTGTCTTATGTAGCGTTGAGATTTCGATTTTGGTCATCCTGGCAATCCTTGGAATGCTGAACTCATTAACTGCGTTTTGGATCTGTGGCATTAATATATTTCCGATCTCAGCTCCTCTTCCGCTTATAATGATCTTGTTTGGATTGAGTATATGTAATAAAGTAGATATTCCCTTTCCAATCATAAATCCGATTTTCCCAATTTGGTAAATAACTAATTGATCACCAATCTTTGCAGCTTCTATCAAGGCGTCACTCTTATTGCTCATTGTTTTTATCAACGTGCTATAAATTGAGTATTCACCTTGTTGGATCGCAATTTCAGTTTGATCGATAGCCGATTTTAAAGAGGCTTCGACTTCAAGGCATCCTCTTTTGCCGCAGGAGCACAAACTATTTGTATTGGATAATGGGATATGGCTAAATTCACCGGCGAAACCCGTTGCTCCTGTAAATATTTCGCCATTGATAATAATACCCAATCCTACTCCCCAATTGAGGTTGATCACCAAGGTATGCGTACTATCAATTCCACCGCCGAATTCTTTTTCAGCCCAAGCGACGCTTCGCGAATCATTATCAATAACGGTAGGTATTTCTAGTGCTGTCTCAATAGTTTTTTTGAGGTAGTGGAGTGGGTTTTCTTCGGCATATGAATTGTTAACACCTGTATTCATATTCACAAATCCTGGCATGCTGATACCAATACCTATAATCTTTTTACTATCGATATGATGTTTTTCAATAAAACTCTTTAACTGTGTGAGAATGTTGATTCCGGCTAGTGGATCAACAAGATCCAGTTGAATATCAATCTCTTCCTGTAGAATCTCTTGCTGTAAATTACTTAGAAAGATCGATGTATAGAATTGGTCGATCGAAATGCTAACAATGAAATTGTCCAAGTCGTCATTTAGGGAATATAATGCCGCCCGTCGCCCTCCCGTTGAGGCTGCTAGTCCCCTGTCAACAATGATATTTTGTTCCAGTAATTCATTGATAGCCTTTGTAACAATAGGTGTGCTTTTTGCGAGACTTTTGGATAAGCCAGCAATGGACTGTTCTTTTAAATAATACAGACAGATCAGGATTTTCTCCCTTAATTCCATATAATAATGAGTGTTTGTTAGTGAGACTCCCTTAGAGTGTGCTAAAGATATGTTATTTTTAGATTAAGAAAAAATAACTTTTTAAAATTTTTAAAAAGTTTAATGTTTTTAATAAGTGTTTTTAAATAGTTTTCATTGCTGGAAGCAAAAAAAAAGCGCCCCCATTAATCGGGAGCGCTTTTAAGCGAAAATTTTATCAATTAATTGACATCCCACCACATTTTTGTAGTTTGCCATTCTTTGGCGAACGTTTGCCCTTTGGTAGCCTCTAATGTATTATCTCGGTTGTATTGATACTCTTTATCTGCATAATTAAGTCTGTGAATATAACCGAATTCATTTTCATAAAAATTGTTGTCAACTGTAGATTTTGGCGTTGCATCTGTTTGTCGTGCAAGTGCCCAAGCTTCGTAAGGTTGCCTAAAATTATCTAACCACCGTTGTGCATAAATTAATTTCAATGCATTTGTACTGCTTAAACTTGCTGAAAATGCTACTTTTGGATTCGACAGAATAGTATTTAGCTGCGCGTTAGTCGGTAGGGAAGTAGGTTTATTTTCTTTCCATACTACGCTTTTCATGGCCATTGAGGTCCAGAAATTGATTGATGATTTAACACCATTTTCGTATTCTGTTTTGGCTGCGGCCATGCCGTTCGCGTTGCCGATACCTTTTACTGCCGCTTCGGCTTTTAGGAAATAAACTTCGGCAGCTGTGATAATCAATTCTGGGATATTTTTATCACGGCCGAAATAATAATTGAAGTTAGAAATCAGGTTCCCGGCTCCCTTATTTGACCAATCATCATCTCTTCTTCTATTGTATGGCTCACCTCCGTCTGACATTGCTTGATTTTGTGGTTTGGCCACCCACTCATTTTTTGCATTTGTTTCAAAATAGATTTTTGCACGTGGGTCAAAAATGCCAGAACCATTTACATTATTATTGTCGCTAAGCATATTCCAGGCGGTACTACCCATACGTAAATAGATCCCGGCATGGAATGACCACTCGCGCCATTCGCCGGTAAAATTTTGGACAGCGGGGGTCAAGCCTATGTTCTCTGTGTTTTCCAGGAGAGGTAATGTCAGCGCTTCTTTGATATGCGTTGCTGCCACTGTAGCATTGGCATCATTCATACGGAGCGCATAGCGTAAGCGTAGGGAGTTACCAAACTTTTTCCAAAGTGCAATATCGTTGTTGAGCATGGACTCTGAGGAGCCAATATTAATTTGATCGGCGGAAGTACTTAGTGTGGCTACTGCAGTTTTTAAGTCATTCAACAAATTTTCATAAATGCTTTTTTGGCTATCAAAAACGGGTCTGTAATTTGTTGGGCCTTGATCTGCCATGCCGGCTTCTGAGTAGGGGATGTCACCAAATATATCAGTCATTTTGAAAGTCTTATAAGCCTTCAAAATTGTTAACATAGCTTGTACATTTTGATATTTCGATTTGTCAGGGGATTCATTAATCATACGATCGGTCAGACGAATCGAGATCAATGCTCTATAGTAATTTTCCCACAATTCGTTCGAGGCATTTTGCATGGAATAGCCCGAATTACCTACCGTTGTGCCCAGTTGTGTTACCGGATAGATCCAGGTATTGGCTGTTGCCTGCTCTTGTGCACCAAGCTCGATGCTGGCTACCACACCGTTAAAGAGACTTTTGACATCTGCTGTCTGTGCATCCTTCCATGGTGCGTTCATTTCGTCGAAGTCTTTGGTACATGACGATACCATTGCCGTTCCAAGGATTAATGAACTATATACGATTGATTTAAAATAATTTCTTTTCATGATTTCCGAATGTTAAAATGATGCACTTATGCTAAATCCTAAAGAACGGACTCCTGGAAGAGCGCCAAATTCAATACCTTGCGCATTACCAATACCATTGACAGCTTCTGGATTTAAATTATCCGGTAGGCTGGTGTATAGATAGAATAAATCGCGACCGATCAACGAGGCGGACATTCCTTGGAAGAATTTTGTTTTTTGAACGACCGATTTTGGAATTTGATAGGTCAATCTAACCTCACGTAATTTGGCCCATGAGTTTTCTAACACAGCCAGACTACGTGGCATCGGTATATTAGACCATGCTGCATAAGAACCGGCGTATTTCCACATGTAGTGGACAACATCCTTGTTCTCGGAACCATCTTCAAAAACACCATTAAGAATAACACCATGATTTGCTTTGGTTCCGTCGGGATAAGTATATGCTAAACCACCGCCATCTCTTTCCAATAAGGTTTCCGGAGCTAATCCATTACCCATCGCAGTGGAATAGCTTCCACTCCAGATATCTCCACCCCATTTGAAGTCAACAAGTGCATAGAGTGAGAAATCTTTGTAACGAAGGTTTGTGCCTAACCCGCCCGTTAATTTTGGATTCGCATTTCCAATGGGTACTTGATTGGTCGTCACTTTGTAGCGCGTACCCGTAGGGTTACCCTGTCCGTCCAACACACGCTCAACAATTGGCTGACCAGTTTTCTCATGGTATGCAAAGTCTGTTCCATAGATAGTTCCAAAATTGTCTCCAACTTTAACTTTCATCGTAACACCCTCATTTCCGAACATTTCATCTAAGTAGTATTCGTCAATACCTGGAGCCAACTTAACGAGTTTATTTCTGTTATGTGCACCGTTAAGCGTTAAATCCCAGGAGAAATCCTGTGTTTTGATCGGAGTGGCTCTTAATGTAAATTCATAACCTTGGTTTTGAAGCTCTCCAGAATTTGTCCGTACCCCTGTCACACCGGATGATGGAGCGACATTTAGGTCGATAATCTGATCGGTTGAATTAACTTTGTAATAGGTAAATGTTAATCCCAAACGGTTTTTCAAGAAGCTCAGGTCTGTTCCGATCTCATAGGATGTAGAGCGTTGGGGTTTCAATAGATCTACAGGAAGTAGATTGTTGGAAATTTTTCTCAGGGCTTGACCATTGAATGTTCCGGTTGCGTAGATATAGGATGTTTGATAAGGTTTGGTTCCGATTGCACTTTTTGCGAATGCAGCACGCAATTTACCATAATCTAACCAGCTGGGTTTGTTGTTCCACTTCTCTGTGAAGACATAACTCAATGAAGCTGCCGGGTAGTTATAACTCCTTGTTTTGCTCGGTAACGTTGAAGCCCAGTCATTTCTAAATGTTCCTTCGAAGAAGAGGAAGTTGTCATACGATATGTTGGCAATACCGAAGAGAGAGTTAATCTGTTGTTCCATTCGCTCCTCAACAGGGATAAATCCGGATACGGAACCCGTTTTGTTTATATTGGCAAGATAAAATAAAAACGGATCATTGAATGGGCCTGCGTTGAATCCCTGTATTCCGCGGTAATTTGATTTCCATGAACTGGCACCTGCCGAAATACTTCCACTGAATTTAGATCCATTTAAATTATCTTTATGTGCCGTCGCTAGGAAATCGAGGTTACGATCAGTGGATTTATAGAGTTCATGTCCATATTGCCCTTGCAGTCCTTCTTTATCGGTAGGATAGTATTTCTTGTCAAATTCATCCGAAGAGAAATTTCCGGAAGCTCTACCCATTAAGGTCAGCCAGTCTGTTAATTCTGCATTTAACTTGACGGTTCCTAAGAGCTGGTCGCGATTTAACTCTGTATTATTCATGAAGATATTCCAGTATAAATCTTTTCCATAGCCGCCATAGGGGTATCCCATATTGTAAACTGATCCATCCAATAAGTTCTTGCTGCCGTCAGCATTGCGGTAAATATCCTTTTCAAGATTTTTATAATCTCTAGACATACCGTATGTCGAAAATTTACCCCATGAGTTGTTGCTATTCCCTACATCTGGAGAATTCAGGCGGTAGTAATTAATGTAACTAGCAGAAACATCCGCGGTAACTTTTTTAGATATTTTGACGTTGGTTCCTAAGTTGAAGGTGTTGTTATTAAAGTTACTATTGGGAATAATGGAGGTGTTATTTTGGCGGGTGTAGGATAGACGGACACTTCCGAGGTCATTCGCACCACTGAAGGCAACATTATGGGTTTGGGTATTTCCTGACCGGTAAAATGATTTGATATTATCGGGCTGAGGAGAATAGTTCCGTTTTGTTCCATCCCACCATAGGATTTCTTGACCTTTCATTTCAGCTCCCCAGGAGGCGCCTGTACCATACCAGCTAAAATAATCCCAGGTGTTTTTACCACCGGGTACCGCACCATGGCTTAACCATTTTTGATCCGTAATATTGGTGCCCGACCAAGGGTCTGCGCCTGGATATCTCACTTGGCCTTTAGCATCCACTGGCAGAGTAGGTACGGCTGAATAGAGTGCAATTGCGCCGCCGTAACCATATTTATTCTGCATGTCTTGGTAGCGATAAGGATCATTCGAACGGAAGGAATAGTTATAATCAATTCCGAGCCCCTCTTTTAGCTTTCCTTTCTTTGTCGTGATCAGGACTACACCATTACCACCACGTGCACCATATAAAGCAGCGGCAGTAGGCCCTTTAAGGACACTGACTTCATCAATATCATCTGCATTTATGAAGTTTAGTATGGATCCCCAATCCTGATAAGAACCATTTGCTTTGGTGATATCATTTCCTTTGCTAGTAATTTGATTGTTATCTATCGGCATTCCGTCAATAACGTATAACGGTTGGTTTGCTCCTGTAAGCGAAGCTGCACCGCGTATCACAACACGTTGTGATCCACCCTCAACCCCATTTGACAAACTGATGTTCATACCGGATACTTTTCCCATGAGTCCAGTAGCCACGGTAGGTGCATTGGTTTGTGTCAGTTCTTTTCCACCGACTTTTTGGACGGAATAGCCGAGCGATTTGGCTTCGCGTTTGATTCCCAGTGCGGTAACAACAACTTCATCCAGGGTAGAGTCATCGTTGGAGAGGATGACATCATAATTTGTCGTGTTTGTTACCTGGATTTCCTGTGGTTTATAGCCTACAATTGAGATCCGTAACGTTTCACCTTGACTAGCTCGGATGGAGAAAGTTCCGTTATCGCTGGTTTGTGTTGCCCGGTTTGATCCCTTTACTGAAACAGAGACTCCAGCGATAGGTCCGTTTGCATCCCTTACCGTACCGGTGAGAGATTGCTGTGCGTATAGCGATGTAACACTAAAGACAGTGTACAGTGCTATTCCTGCAGCTTTTTTTTGAAATAGACTCATAGAATAGGTGTTATATGAAATTGATTTAGTTTATAATGTTATCGATCAGATGATCCGCAACCAGCGCCGCAGTTCCCATTTGCTGTGCATCTTTATGAAGTGAAGATATTTCAATGGTTGTCATCTTCGCTATTTTTGGGATACTGAATTCGTTAATGGCAACCTGTATTTGAGGCGCTATGATATCTCCCACTTCAGCACCGCGTCCACTGATTATTATTTTGTTCGGATTGAGGATATGCAATAATGTTGAAATCCCTTTGCCTAACATGTAACCTATTTTTCCGAGGTTATTGATGGCAATTTGATCCCCAAGTTTTGCAGCTTCAATTAAAGCATCAGATTTATTTTGACCTGCTTTTGCGAAAGTGGAGTAGATGGAATACTCCCCATTTTCGATATCAGATTCTGTATTTTGTATAGCTGCATTTAGCGAGGCTTCAACTTCCAAACAGCCTCGTTTTCCACAGGAACATAGGGTGTTTTTGTCTGAAAGCGGGATGTGGCTGAATTCGCCGGCAAAACCAGTTGCTCCTTTAAAAATTTCACCATTTATGATGATCCCAAGACCGACACCCCAGTTGAGATTGATGACCAGTGTATGTGCAATATCAACACCATGTCCAAATTCTTTTTCGGCCCACGCGATACACCGTGAATCGTTATCAATGACGGTGGTGATATTTAGCCTTTCTTCAATCTGTTTGTAAAGATGATGGAGTGAAGAATTTTTTGGATAGGAGTCGTTTATTTTTTCTTCAGGATTCACGAACCCGGGCATGCTGATGCCTACACCGATGATATGTTTTACGTCGATTTGATTTGTTGCTATGAGCTGCTCTAAATGTTGGAGAATCAATTCTCCGGCATTCTGTTCTTTCAGGTTGATAGCGACATCTTTGTGTTGCGCGATGATATTGTGGCTCAGGTCGGATATCGTGAAGGAACTATAGTACTGGTCAATTGCAATACTTGCAATTAAATGCGGGAGCTGCTTATTTAAACCATATTGTGACGCTCGTCTTCCTCCTGTGGATTCTCCAAGACCGTTGTCAAGGATAAGGCCTTCTTTAACAAGCTCGTTAATCGTTTTTGTAACAATTGGGGTGCTTTTGGAAAGATTTTTTGAGATTTCAGCAATAGATTGCATCTCATTATAATATAATAATCGTAATATGTCAGCTTTCATCGTCGGTATAATTGGCTTGTGAAAGAAATGGTTATAATTGTATTATAAAGATAAATAATTTTTATTGTAAGTTCAAAATACTTTTTAAAAAACTTTAAAAAGTTATGATTATTTAAAAACAATAAGTTGCATGTTGTAACAGAGTTACTGATCGTAAGATCGAAGTAATAACTTATATTTCTCTATTCGCATTTTAAAGGTAAAATTGTAGGAATTTTATTTATAAAAACTATTTTCTAAATATGGTTATTCTTGGCTAATCCTATAACGTATCTTGCTCATGAAGATTTCTTAACATCAAATTTTCTATTAAATTTATAGTCCTGGATTTTAGTCGGATATTTTAATAGCAATCGCATCATTGAATGCGTTCATAGGCAATATAAATTGTGAAATTTTTTGGAGCGAAAGTATGAATTGCAGTGGTACATAAAAAATGTTTTTTGTGCCACTGCAATTTGTCAGCACCTTCATTTTAATGCAGAGCTTACTCTACACGCCAATCATTTGTATAAAAGCCAGCATCAATAAGTGAATTTGGACCATATTTCAACATATCCAATTTGAAAAACATATAATCCGGGAAACCACTTGCACCAGCAAAGTACTGGTTTGCAGTGGCGGCTTTCATACCTTTGATTCCAGTTCCGGTAATAATGCCGATCGTATGGATATTACTTCCCTGTTTTTTCCAGATAAAGTAACCACCTAAATCACTACCTTCATATTTATGCATTCCCAATTTTATTGTTGAAGATGTTACGGAAATAGGACAGTCTGTCAAGAGTACGTTCCAAGCGCAGTTGGTCTGGCTATTGCCGATAAGAATAATATTTCTATTGGCATATGCTGTGGTGTCAAATTCAGTGTCGGCGATGATGTCAAATGAGCCATTACCACGGTAATACCATGATTCAGCGTCGTATTTCGCTTTTTCAAATGCCCATTTATTTTCCTCGGGTGTACCTTTCGTTCCATAAACGTATACCATGTTATGGTTAAAGGCCTCTTTGAACATTCCGTTTCGGTGTGGCCCCTTTTCGGCAGGCGAGGGCTTTTCGATGATCTGCCATCCCTGTTTCGACTTCCTTAAATAGATCATCGCATCTTTTGCTGATCTTTGGCAGCTAATCTGTGATAGCGAATCCAACATGATATTAATATGTTGACCTTCAGGAAAGGCGTCCAGGTTTAAGGCCAGGGTTTTTACATTGTCTGTTCGGCCTTGGATCGTATTGTTTTCTAGGTTACGAGTGAGCTGGATGTGTGAATAGGATAGCGCTTCTTCCTGTTGATAAATTGTGGCCCAATAGTAAGAAGCCGATATGCCTGGATTTGCTGTTTTAAAATCAATCTTATTGACATCCTTATCGACTTTACGTTTATGCCATTTGAAATAATCAAACATGGGTTTCCAATCTACACTTTCATTACTATACCAGTGCGATCCACCGGGATATTCGTAATAACTGAAATCAGGATGGAATTCACCAAGAATGTTGCGCATTTGACGTGCATAGCTTATCGGTACGGTGCGGTCGGCATCGCCGTGCAAGACGTAAATTCCCAGTGGCTTGTAGTTTGATGCGTAGGCGATGACGTCACTTTGGTTACTCGAACGGAGTAAAATATTCTCCATTTCATTGCGACCTTTTTCGGGAATTAGTCCGTCTGCCGAGCCGTAGCCTTTAAGTGTCGGGTAGCCGGCGCAGGGAGCAATTGCAGCCCATTTATCGGGATAAGTAGCCCCCAAGAACCAAGTTCCATGTCCACCCATAGAATGTCCGGTTAAATATACACGCTGTGTGTCCGGTTTTAATGTCTGTTTTGCTAAAGCAAGTACTTCTAGCGCATCTAAGCGTCCCCAATCCTCCCAGTTGAATCCACGAGGCCTACGGTTTGTTGGAGCTATTAATGTTCCCCAGTCTTTTGCGTGATAGGCCTGGGCCTGCCCTAATGCTTCCACGCCCGCACCGTGTACGGAGAAGAATAAAGCATCGCCTGATTTTTCACCGCCGGTCGCGGGATTCACTGCAAAATACTGTAGACTACCGTCTATTTCACTGGTAAAAGTATGGCGGTATGGACTGCTTGCAGATACGCTACGTAGGTTGATATTCTTCTGATCGATCAGTTTTCCTTTTTTGAACAAACCGAGCTTTACTGTGGGCGAACCGATGGCTACAATTTTTGACGCATCTATCTGCACGCTAATTTTTCTCGTACTATGTGCCGGGATAACTGGAACAGCTGTTGTACTTGTAAATCCTTCAATAGTATTCTCTATATTAAGATCGTACATGTTCTTGGATGTATTATTGATCACAACAACACCCGCCAGTAATTTACTGTTATTTTTACCCAAAACGATATCAGGAAGTGTAGCGTCGTTAATGTCCAATATCGCTTGCTGAGTAGGAAATGATAACTCAGCCTGTACCAATATGCCACGTACATAAAATTCATTCAATCCTTTCTTTAATTGTACAGGAATGTTTAACCAGCCCATGCGATAGGGATCACCGGAATGGAGTTCGCCGTTGATCAAAACAGCACTGTTGCCTTTGATATTAAGAATAGCAGCTTGCGCTTTCTTTGCGTTATAAGTCAGATACAAATAGGTAGGACCTAATCCACGTCGTGGGTTAGCGTTTTGTTGTGTAGTGGTAGAATTAGCTATCTTTTCTATTCTTCCCGGGCCAGCAGGATTATTGGGATTTCGTAGGTTCCCCCCCATCCCGGGCGACGGTCTAAAAAAACCAGAGGTGTCAGTCTGGATAAAGGTCCACTTTGCTTGATCAACCTGCTTTCCATTTATGCTTTTGCCTTCTTTGGGCTCAATAAATGTCCCATTGTAATAGTTCCAAAGAAATTCGTCTGAATAGACTGCTTCTCTGCCATAGGAATGCGTAATTTGTAAGTATAGTCCTTTTTCAAAACGATATTTGTTTTGGGCAAGTAAGCCAAAATGTAAAAAAGCGAAAGGTATTATAATTAATTTACTAACTGCGCAGGAGAAGATTTTTTGTATCATCATTTTGATTCTTCTAAAAGTTGTTAATTATTATCGAGTTTAATAACAAATATTGTTAGTCAGGCGAAGTACTGAGCTTTTCGTCATCTTCCTTGTATGGTACATAAATCAGCAGCATTGTCATCATCTCTTGGTCGGATTGCATATTGGAGTAAGAATATATATTTTGTGGTGGATTGAACGGATTGAAAGGGTTTTTTTCGGTATTATCATACGTACATTCCATATGTATAGTAGAGCCGCGGGGTATCTTCATAAATTTTTTATAGCGATACATCTCTTGCCATCTATAATCCCATTTTGGAATATTTACGAGTGGAATAGTATCTCCCAGATTATTGGTGTAGTATGCCTTGAACGATTTCCCGATATAGTGCATGTGTGGCCATATATAAAGCAAAGAAAGATCTTCGGCGGGATTTGTAAATTTCAATGTATAATCCCTAACTTGATTAGCTGGGATCATAAAAAAAGAAGGCCTAATATCCTTTTCTCCTAAACCGCCAGAACCAAAGCTTACAACAGTTACTTTTCTTTTTATCGGTTTTTTGGTGAAAAATAAATGTATACCATTAACGGACTGCTCATCAATAGGTGTAGGAGAAAAATGGATAGATAGCAATATTATACCACGCTTAGGCATTGTCCATCCTATTCCTTCGGGATAAGATTCAGCTGACGAGCCTGGGATCCATCCTCCATAGTATGCCATATCACGCTTGAAAATTCTGTATGGATCTGTATAAATAGTATTGCCGTCGGTATGATTGGCAAATTTTGGTTGTTGATAAATATCTATTGCCGGATCTGAAATAACCTGTACTGAATAGTTCGCATGGTGGATTAAGCGTTTATTGTTGCTAAAGAATTCTACCCCTTCTATAGCTTGTTCTTGATCCAATTCAAAAGGTATCTTGAATTCTACGAAACGTTCTTTGTTATTTCCTTTGACGGTAAATGTATCTAAAGCTGTCAGTGTCAAATCTGGAGTTCGTCCATATCCAGTGATACTATACAGTTCACTTATTTCAGTAGTTGATTTTTTGCCTTTTTTTACTCCGTTATCGATCCAGTTGACGACTGTTTCGATTTCTTTTTTAGTCAGTGACCTATCGTTAGAAAAATGGACATAATTATTATCTGCAGTCCAAGGAGGCATGTATCCTGAAGTGATTACTTTTTTTATGAAATTACTTCGTTTAGAAATGTCGTTGTAGGTCAAAAGTGGAAAAGGAGCTGCTTCACCGGGGCGATGACAGGGTGCACATTTTGATAAAATAATAGGTTCGACATCTTGATAATAGGATTGAGCATAAGAATTTGTATCTACAAAGCCCACCACTATAAATATTGTTTTTAATATACTTGATATAACTTTATAAATAGCTGTTTTGTTCATGGCAATATTAAATGAGCGAGTCAATATCAGTTAATGATACACCCGATAGGTTCTGTCTTTTTTATAGTAATCGCTTGTTTTGACAGGTGTTGTCGTAAAGCATCTGCTAAATAGTGTGCTGTTGTCACCGTTCTTTTTTTGCCCAAATCAACTGCCCAATTATCAATAGCTCCAAAATAAATTACTTTTTCGTTTTCGACGAACGTAACTGTGGGAGTGATTTTAACATGAAGAGAATTGGTTAGATTTAAGTTAGTGTCTCGGAATAATGGAATATTAAGTTTGTATTTCGTGGCAAAAGCCTGAATTTCGGAAGACTCATATAATTCTCCAGGAAAAATACCAATAAATGCTATTTTATCACCATACTGCTTTGCCAAGGTATTTATGTCTTTTGTATAATTTTGACACAATGGGCATTCAGGAGATAAAAAGATATAGACTGTAGCCAATTCAGGAGGCATAAATGAAATGTCTGAATTTTTATTGATGTCTGTCAACCTAAAGATTTCTTTATTTACGGTTTGCAAGAATGCTTTCGAAGGAAAGAATAACATCAATAGAAGGCTCATCATGAGTCCTTTTTCAGGTAATCTTTGGATTCTTATTATGGGCATAACATTTTCCAGCTTATTAAAATAAAGAACTTACCTGATCCAATAAAGGGTCAGGTAAGTTGCGTTGTGTTGTATTATTCACTTTTGTCCCACCAGACACGTCCCAATATGCTCGTTGGCTCTCCGAAATCAGGATCTTTTCTCATTTCTTCGATTGCATCGAAACGATTTTGGTAATTGTAATCGCCTGCTAATGGATAGTTTATTACGAATCTCCGTGGCATTTTTATTGCTTGACCTTCAACGAACCAAGGTTCAAAAGCAATTGCCGTATTATTATTAGGCATATTAGTTCTTTTTACTATTGCCCACGCTTCATTATAATTTTTGAAGAAATTTAAATAAGCTTGCAATACAATTTGTTCTAATCCTTTACTTGCTTTGAATTTAATGTCTGGCTGTTGTTTAAAGGTTGCTATTTCAGCATCTGTCAAAGGAGAGTAGTCATAGATCAGCGCTTTTTTTGCTGCCTTATCATAAAACTTTAAAGAGGCTTCAACTCCTTTATAGTACCATTCTTCCGCACTTTCGCTGGTTGTTCCACGTTGGGCTAGTTCAGCGCGCATAAAGCATACGTCAGCATACGTTATCAATGGCATTGTGCCTAATCCTGTGCCGCCATTATTTTCGGGCTGGAATAATCTATCTTGAATTCTGGAAACAGTATCTAATGTAATCGTACTTTGTCCATTTTTTATTTGAATTGGCGTAAAGAATCTTGATTTTTTTGGATCGTTTGGAGACGAAGGACTAGAGTACTGACCATAATAACGCCTTGTATCAAAAACGGATGTAGACGGAATTTTGCCTTGTGCTTTAGCTAACGCGAAATTATCTTCACTCCACATATTTTTCACGAAGAAGAAGCGTAAGCGCGGATCTTGATTATTCCACATATAATCAATCACATCGTGATCTCCTACAAAAGCTCTTCCGTTGCCTGTAATATTCCAATTGCCACCGCCAGTAAACTGAGCTCCTGGATAAAATACCCATTCTTCATCTGCACTGTTAATTACATTACTATTATTGGCAAGTACTTCTTTAACAATCGTTGCCATACGTTGTGGGTCGCGTTTTGATAAGCGTAATGCAATCTTTAAACGAAGCGAATTAGCTGCCTTAATCCATCGAGACACATCGCCTTTGAAATAAAGATCACTGTTGCCATAACTAAATTGTTCAACGGGTTGTTCTTTTTTTAGAATTTCTACTGCTGCCTTTAATTCTTGATCAAAGGTTGCGTATAATTCGCTTTGTGTTTCGTACTTAGGGGTTAAAGTGCCGCCGTATCTCGCTCCAAATGCCTCGGTATAAGCTAAACTGCCGTTGACATCAGAAACATACCATGCGTTATACACTTTTAGTATTGTTGGAATAGTGCGCATATAGACATATCTGGCCTTTTCGTCGTCACTCATTTTATCGACAGTTTTTTGGATATCAACAAGGACATTTCCAACACCAATATAAAATCTTCCGTAGCGATTGTTTGTATTGGCCGCATTTTCTGAAACAGTTATACCATTTCCCGTTCTTGATAGAAAAGCACGAGACCATCTTGGAATGAAATTGTAATTATCATAAAAAGCTTCGAAATCATTGTTGTGGGCAGAAGTGATTGCTTGCGCGAATAGTGGAGGTAAAGAGATATTAATAACCGCATCAGGATCCGTGTTATATTCTGCAAAATCTTTTTTGCTACACGCACTTAGTGTAGTGATAAATATAGATAGAATAGTAATTCTATTTAAGTGTCTTGATAATATTTTCATGATCAAACTTTTTAACTTAAAAATTGGTGTTTAACGTGACAGAGAAGCTTCTTATGAGTGGCGTTCCTCCACCTAAAAATGCAGATGCAGCTCCAGTAGTACGATAATCTTCTGGATTGATATTGTCTGGTAAACTATTGTAAAGATATCCTAAATTCCTGCCAGATAGTGTCATGCGCAAATTGTTAAGTTTGAATCTTGATGCTGTTGTACGAGGCAAGTCGTAGCTTACAGAGACGTCTCTTACCATCACCCATGAGGATTCGAACGCAGATTTTTCGCGGATACCAGCACCCCAACCGTAGGTGTTATTGTAGTATGCATAGGTGAGCATAGGATTTTTTAATCCCTGGTCTACTGCTTCCTGATAGCTCATACCTCCAACATCTTTACCGCCTAATATAGTTCCTTGGGCAAAAACTCCATCGGGAATAAGTCCCCAAGCTTCATTTCCATTTGCATCCTTGAATTCTATTCCTCCAGCTTCTCCTTTTCGACCGTATAATGTACTCGCTATTTGTCCAGTTTGAGAACCATAATTGTATGTTGGAGAATATACATATCCACCAAATTTAGAATCGAGCATTACACTTAATGATAGGGCTTTGTAATTCACTGTATTAATTATGCTTCCGAGGAATTTGGGTTGAGTGGATCCAATTTTAACTTCTTTCTCTAATCCTTGCGCATAGTTTTGCGAACGTACGTACGATGCTCCTGTTGTTGTTGGCGACATAACATATCTACCATTGCTGGGATGATCTATTGGATTTCCTGAAGCATCTCTTGCTTGGAAACGAGCTAGACCATACGAGGCAACCATAACGCCATATTCTCCTCCTACTTCAGCGATAGCCCTAATGCCATCATCTCCTTCTAGTGATGAGAGTGGTACACCTGGCGCCAATGCAATAATTTTGCTTCTATTACGCGTATAATTAAAAGCTACGTCCCAAGAAAAATTTTCTTTTTTAATGGGAGTACCATATATCTTAGCCTCGATTCCTTGGTTTCGGATATGACCACTGTTGATAAGCGCATTGCGTACGCCTGATTCTTGTGAAACAGGAAGGTTGATAATCTGATTTTTAGTGTTTTTTTGGTAATATGTAAAATCAATTCCCAAACGATTATTTAAAAATCTTAGATCAGTACCTGTTTCCCAGGTGGAACTTTTTTCTGGGACAAGATGCCTGTTTCCTAAATTATCTGAGTCGAAATAATAACGTGTTATTTCACCGTTTTCCGCGCTCACATAATTACTAGTGGGGAGATAGTATCCAGTCATCGCTCTGTATGGATCAGTTCCTTTTCCTACGATATTGTAAGAAAATCTTAATTTGGAGAAGCTGAATATAGTGGAAGGTAACTTCAACGCTTCATGGAATGTCCAGGCAAGATCCATTCCTGGGTAAAAATAGGAATATGTGCCAGTCTGGTCAGGATATAGAAGAGATGAATCCCAGTCGTTACGTCCGTAAAGATTTAATGTGAGCCATTTTTTATAGGTGACTGCACCTTGAAATAACAAGGAAAAACTTTGACTAATATAAGGTTTGCTTTCAGAATAGCCTATAGCATTTGTTGAATTGGAAAGACGGAATATGTCTGGGATACGCATACCATTGGTCCAGGCTTCTAAACCCTTGCGTTCGGAGCGATTTACTTCAGCTCCTCCTAATGCAGTGACTTCAAAGTCATCGAAAGTTTTTCTATAGTTAATATTACTATGATATCTTGTTTGGATTACTCGATACTGGTTTGTACGATAGCTACCTCCGTTAAAATTAGATTCTTGTCCCCTGTTTCTCTGTTCGTTATTAGCATTGAATAGATTTACGCTGAAGATATTTTCCATTTGTAGCCAATCTGTGAAGTTAATCTTTGCATTGATATTACCACGGAAGTTTTCTTCTTTTTGAAGTTGTTTTTGTTCGTACAGCGTGAAAAATACGCCTTGTGATGAAGTAGGATCTTGATCACTAACCCCCCCATTAATAGGGTTGAGATATTGATCTTTCCAATACATGAGGTCGTACTCTCTAGGCATTCCCCATGTGAGACCATACATTAAATTGTTTCCTCCAGAAGAACGATTTGGGTTAAAACTGTTGCTCCCAACATAGGTTGCGCCGGCATCTATTACGACAGCTTTTCTAATGCGATGAGTGGCTCTTAACGCAATACTATTTCTATCAAATTTATTTTGTGGAACTACCCCTTTAGCGTATGAATTTGAATAGGAGATACGAAATGTAGTTTGTTCGTTGCCACCTGAAAGCGCTAAATTAGAGTTTCTGTATTGGCCTGTCTGATACAGATCAAGGATGTTGTTGTTTGGCTGAAATTTCATTTCGTGCCCGGCAGGATCTTTCAGCGTGCGTCCGTCAAAGGCAGGTCCAAAACTATAGCCAAAATAATTAGGCGGAATCTGTTCTAAACCATCATTACCTTTGGGATAAACATAGTTCGGTAATATTCCGGTACCGTATTTATCTTGAAAGTCTACTGTTGCATAAGGATCGTCGAACCCTTGTGTGTGCGTAAAAGAAACTCCCAGTCCACGTTGAGAATAACCTTTTTTGGTCGTAATTAATATCACCCCATTACTTGCTCTACTGCCATATAGAGCTGTAACAGATCCTCCATTTAAAACAGATATAGATTCGATATCATCCAAGTTGAAATTTTTAAGGATGTTGCCGAAATCTTGTTCTCCACCGCGATTTGGTATGACGACATCATCGTCCATAATGATACCGTCTACGACAATTAAAGGGGTATTACCGAAAGGATCGAGCGAGCTTGCCCCCCGAATAAGAAAACGCGGAGTCGATTGAGGGCCACCGGTACCAACGTTAACTTGCATGCCGGGTACCATTCCCTGTAAAGCAGCAATTGGATTGATAGCATTTGTTTTTGCTATGTCTTCTCCACTGATTTGTGTCATTGCATATCCCAGTTGTCGACGCTCTCTGGATTCACCTAAGCCAGTTACAACAACTTCATCTAAAGCGGATGCATTTTCTGATAATGTGATACTAATTTTTGTATTGGTACCGACTGCGATTTCTTGTGGAGTGTAGCCAACTCGTGTTATACGAATCGTTTCGCCCTGCGCCGCTTGGATATTGAAGGACCCATTTACGGTGGTTTGTGTGGCTCTAGTAGTACCTTTTACAGTAATTGTTACCCCAGAAATTGGTCCATTGGCATCCTTTACCGTTCCGGTAATAGTCTGCTGCGCATAGAGAGCCGATGCACTAAAAAGAGTACATATCGCCAATCCTGCAGATCTTTTGTAAAATAGACTCATGCTTATAATATTTAGTATTAATAATGATTAGTTTTTATTTACAACTTCTAACGTTGTTTAAGTTTGTTCTATGGTCTCTTATTCGTTACCGTTACTGTTAACGGTTGATATGTATGGCTACTAAAATAATTTATCGCTAATTTTAAGTCTCTTATATTTCCATTCACCCTTAGGCTAAAGTTGTACGATTTACTTTATAGCCTTCTTCAATTTCATTCGAGAGTTCGTCGAAAAGATATTGACTGTCAGTTTGATTTGATAATTTTTTAAGCTTTTCTTTACAGTTTAAGATGATTTAAATGATTTCTATTGCATCTTGTGGGTAACTTAAAAATAGGATTTACTTCATTTCAGGAAACCGATAGATTCAATAGCGTGCTTGCCTCTCTCGCTGAATTTTAATAAAGTTCGTTGTGATTTCTTGGAAATTGTACTAAGCGGCCTCACTTGCCTTTTTGCTTGTATTTTTTAATAAATTCATTTTCTATTATTTAAGGTTAATAAAGTTGTTTAGTGCTAGTTTAAATCCTTGTGTGGGGATTTAAACTAGTTTTCTGTTAATCTAAGGTACTTTCGTTAATAATTTTTTTACTGATCAGACGGTTATTTCTGAAGCTGTCATTTAAACAACAAAATATGGTTAGTATAAAAGTTGTTGGCTAAAATTAGTCAATTACTGTTAAGTTCCAAATACTTTTTAAATATTTTTAAAAAGTATTTGATTCTTAGTCATTAAATGCATGCAAACGTTTGTTATTGTAACAATGTTATGATTTGACTTTCCTGTTTATGCCATTAAATTGTAGATTAGGCATAAAAATGAATACCAAATAGCTTATATTTACCTTTTAATTATACAATCTGATTATGAAACAACGCTATTACTCCTTGGATGTCTTTCGTGGAGCTACTGTGGCACTGATGATTATGGTGAATAATCCGGGGACATGGGCTCATATGTTTGCACCGCTAAAACATGCAGAATGGCATGGATGCTCGCCTACAGACCTGGTTTTTCCTTTTTTTCTTTTCGCAGTAGGTAATGCCATGTCTTTTGTTATACCTCGTTTGCAAGAGGCGGGACCGGCAGTATTTTGGCAAAAGGTAATCAAACGGACGGTCCTCATTTTTGCGATTGGACTTTTCATCAATTGGTGGCCTTTTGTGAAATGGGATGGTGCAGCATTGGTGTTTAAGCAATGGGTGGACGGAACGGATCCGAGCCGGGGTATTCGTATTTTTGGTGTACTGCAACGTATTGCTGTGGCCTACTGCTTTGCGTCGATTCTCGCTTATTATTTTAAAGAAAAAATGATTATCTGGATCTCGGCAATCATACTGTTGTTGTATTGGGCAATTTGTGCAATAGCCGGAGGAGCAGATCCCTATAGCTTAGAAGGCTGGTTCGGTACACAATATGATATAGCAATCCTGGGTTTGCCGCATGTTTACAAAGGGGAGGGGGTGCCATTTGATCCTGAAGGGCTGATGAGTACCTTGCCGACAATTGTTCAGGTCGTCTTTGGCTATTTAGTTGGTGTATTTATTAAAAAGCAAGGTCAGGTGGATTGGCTGTGGTCCAAAGTACCGGCCTCAAGTGAACCTCATTTTAAATTGCTGGCGGGAATGTTTGTGACCGGATTTATTTTGGTCGTACTGGCTTGGATATGGGCCTTGGGTTTTCCGATCAATAAAAAAATATGGACGAGTTCCTATGTGCTCTATACAACAGGTTTGGCAACCATGACACTCGGTGGTATGATCTGGTTTATTGAAGTGCAGGGCGTCAAAAATAAATTGACACAGTTTTTTGATGTTTTTGGTAAAAATCCGTTATTCATCTTTGTATTGAGCGGTATTCTACCACGCTTCTTAGGATTGTTCCGTATTCCTGATGGTGTAAAAGAAGATGGTACACAAAAATACCTCGACGCTTTTGCCTGGTTTTATAAATATGTGTGCGCGAAAGTGCCTGGGATACCAGAAGTTGGTTCTTTTGTCTATTCACTATGTTTCTTAACGTTGATGTGGGTAATCTGCTATTGGTTGGACAAGAAGAAAATCTACGTAAAGGTTTAGTCGTAGCTGAACCTTTGCTTGTTAAATTATTTTGGCACTCAAAGATTTTTGCTATCTTTGCAGGCAATTAATAAAATTTTTAACGCTTTAATATTATTCAGGAAATGTATTTAAGTAAAGAGTACAAAGCTGATATCTTCGCAGAATTTGCTGGATCAGCTACAAACACAGGATCTACTGAAGGTCAAGTTGCTTTATTCACTAAGAGAATTGCTCACTTAACTGAGCACTTGAAAAAAAACAGAAAAGATTTCGGTACACAACGTGCCCTACAAATGTTAGTAGGTAAACGTCGTTCATTATTAGCTTATCTTTACAAAAAAGATATCAACCGTTACCGTGCGATCATTAAAGGTCTAGGTTTACGTGATATTATCAAATAAGCTTTAATACAAAGGTGTTAAGAAAGCCATCCAATTTTTGGATGGCTTTTTTTATTGTGCTTATCGTGACCGAATTTTTATAGGACTTTTCGCGTCAGCATGGTTGTTTTCTGTTCGTCGTGGCTTTTGCAGTTGTTCAAGACGTCCTGAGATTAGCGGACGAGATTGGCCTACTTGTCCTTTACTTCAGTTTCGCTATTTAGTCGTTATTTCATCGCTTTTTCCTCGGAGCTTGTTCGTTGTTTCTTCGCTTCCAACCGAAGAAGTACCGAACAAGCTCCGAACAAGTACCGAAGAAGCACCGAAGAATCTCCGAAGATGATAGCCATGTCTTATACTGAAATAGTGTCTTATACTGAAATAGGTTTACATAGTACCCCATCCTGAGAAAAGTTTACATGTTGTCTTATACTGCGCAATAGGCTAGATTCCTCGTTATAATTGATAAGCCTTTGGAAGCCTTTTCGAGAAATAAGAGAACTTGAGAAGACTTCAATCGATTCATTGGCTGACAGACTGGGGCAATTGCTACCGTATTCCGAGGGTTTGATGATTTAGCCTGCTGTGAATTGCATTAATCTTAATATTTTAATTTACCTTTGTGCTGAAATCTAATGTATTTAAAATATTGGCATGCTGCCAACAAGATGAAAAGCATGTCGCAAACAAGATTAAATGAATTACAACGAAATTAAAACGACCATCGATATGGGTAATGGCACCCAGATCGAATTGTCTACAGGGAAATTGGCAAAACAGGCTGATGGGGCTGTAGTATTAAAACAAGGTGATACGATGTTGCTTGCAACAGTTGTTTCAGCTAAAGAAGCGAAATCTGGCGTTGATTTTTTACCCCTTTCTGTAGATTATCAAGAAAAATATGCGGCAACTGGCCGTATTCCAGGAGGTTTCTTACGTCGTGAAGCTAGATTATCGGATTATGAGGTATTGATCTCACGTTTGGTAGACCGTGCATTACGTCCTTTGTTCCCTGAAAATTATCACGCAGATACACAAGTTGCAATCAGCTTGATTTCGGCAGATAAAGATATTATGCCTGACGCTTTAGCGGGCTTGGCAGCTTCTGCAGCTATTGCTGTTTCTGATATTCCTTTCAATGGACCAATTTCTGAAGTTCGTGTTGCGAAAATTGACGGTCAGTTGGTGATCAACCCAAAATTGTCTGAGCTTGAAAATGCAACTTTAGAGTTTATTGTTGCTGGTTCGGCACAGGATATCGGTATGGTTGAAGGTGAAGCGAAAGAAATTTCTGAAGCTGAAATGGTAGAAGCAATTGCTTTTGCTCATGAAGCTATCAAAAAACAAGTTGCTGCTCAGGTAGAACTGGCTAACTTAGTTGGTAAAACTGTGAAGCGTGAGTATAAACACGAGCCTGAAAACCTTGAATTGAGAGATGCTATTTTTGCAGCTACTTACGATAAAGTTTACGCTATTGCAAAATCTGCTTCTGCCAAACATGACCGTTCTGAGAACTTCGCAAAAATCGCGGAAGAGTACAGAGCGACAATGCCTGAGGAATTGGATGATGATACCGCATTCTTATTTAAAAAATATTTCCACGATGTTCAGTATGATGCTGTCCGTAACCTAGTTTTGGATGAAGGTATACGTTTAGATGGCCGTGATGTACGTACTGTACGTCCGATCTGGTCTGAAGTAGATTACTTGCCTGCTGCACACGGTTCGGCTGTATTCACACGTGGTGAAACACAATCATTGACTTCGGTTACTTTAGGTGCTAAAGACGATGAGCAAATGATCGATGGTGCTTTTATTAACGGTTATAATAAATTTATTCTTCACTACAACTTCCCTGCATTCTCTACAGGTGAGGTAAGACCTAATAGAGGTCCTGGCCGTCGTGAAGTTGGTCACGGTAACTTGGCTATGCGTTCATTGAAACAGGTACTTCCTGCCGACAGTGAAAATCCATATACGATCCGTGTTGTTTCTGATATCCTGGAATCAAATGGATCTTCTTCAATGGCTACGGTATGTGCTGGTACATTGGCACTTTTGGATGCCGGTGTGAAATTGAAAGCGCCAGTTTCAGGTATTGCCATGGGATTGATTTCTGATGAGAAAACTGGTAAATACGCGATCTTATCGGATATCTTAGGTGATGAAGATCATTTAGGTGATATGGACTTTAAAGTAACTGGTACAGAAAAAGGTATCGTTGCTTGTCAAATGGACTTAAAAATCAATGGTTTGAAATGGGAAGTGTTGACGCAAGCTTTGGATCAAGCAAAAGAAGCGCGTTTACACATCTTAGGTGAAATGAAGAAAACAATTTCTGCTCCACGTGAAGACTACAAACCACATGCACCTCGTATCGTTCAATTGTTGATCGATAAAGAATTTATTGGTGCTGTAATCGGACCAGGTGGTAAAATTATCCAAGAGATGCAACGTGAGACCGGTGCTACAATTTCGATCGAAGAAGTTGATAACAAAGGTGTTGTTCAAGTATTCGCAGATAATAAAGCCGCTATCGATGATGCCGTAGGTCGTATTAAAGCAATCGCTTCTAAACCTGAAATTGGTGAAACTTACGAAGGTAAAGTGAAATCAATTATGCCATTCGGTGCTTTCGTTGAAATCATGCCTGGTAAAGATGGTTTATTGCACATCTCTGAAATCGACTGGAAACGTCTTGAAACAATGGACGGTATCTTCAAAGAAGGTGATAAAGTAACGGTTAAATTGTTGGATATCGACAAACAAGGTAAAATGAAGCTTTCGCGTAAAGCGTTATTGCCTCGTCCTCCGAAAGAAGACAAACCAAAGCAGGATAAACCTGCTGGCGAAGCTCCTGTAGCTGGCGCTGGCCAAGAATAAGGTTATCTTTCAAATGATACGAAAAGCCCGCGTAAAGCGGGCTTTTTTTGTAACCTAAATTAAATTTGATGTTTTTAGAATGATCCGAGTTAATAGGAGGGAAGTCCTAAATCGAATGCTATTTGTCCAATAGCGTAAAATTATCTTTATGTGCAACAGATTGCCCTGCTGTCACTACCGTTAGCTTCATTGCACCTGGAGATACATTTGAAGGTACGGTAACTAAGATTGTATTCGACGTTACGCTATTAGGAGCTACGGCAATTGAACCGAATTTCACGATAGTGTCGTAACCTTGAACAAAGCCTGAACCTTTGATCGTTAACACTGTTCCCGGTACCGCAGATGTCGGACTAAAGGACGTAAACGAAGGGCCAACGACCTCAAAGTCGCCGGGAATGGTTACTTTTTTATTTGGGAATTCAACGCTAATCTTAACATTACCTTCGCTCATTCCATAAGGAACGGTTACCTGTAGATTCGTCGGCGAAGTTGCAGTTCCACCGCCTTGTACGGAACCAAAATAAACCGTATACCAATTTCCGGCAATAAAATTTCCGGAGATATTGATCAGCTGAAGCGAACTTCCAGACTTAGGAGAAAAATTCGAGGCTGAATAGCCCAAAATTTTCAACTTTTTAGGAGCTTGTACTTCATGTGGCCCAACCTTTAGGTAAAGGGAATAATCTCCTTCTGCTATATTATCCGGAACATTGTAAGTGTATGTTCCTTTATCATAGAAATATGCATCACCATAGCTTCCTGTACCTAATTTCACTAAAGGGCGGCCCTCACCGCCATCATTAATCGGCGGGAAGTTCGTCCCACGAAGCATGATAGATTGTCCTGGATAAACGGATTCGGGTGATATTTCGCTGATTACCGGCGGAGTTACTTTAAACGTTCCCAGCACTTTTTTCTTTCCATTAATGGTTATCGCAAGATCTGAACTTTCCTTGGCTGTGAAGGGGACATTTATGGTTCCGTAATAGTACGAAGGATTAATGAGTTGATTTCCCATTTCAACCTGGATATTTGAACTGCCAAAATAATCAGGTAAGTTATCGCCAGTGAATTTTAATTCTGAGCCCACAGTCCCGGATTTAGGAGAAAAATCCTTAAAATTCGCGAGTATCTGGAAAGAACTATTGCCGGCTGGAGTAGATCCGATCTGAATAGAAACATTGACAGAATTTCCATGGCTGGCTTGTATACCACTTGGTACCTCTGCACTTATTTCAGTTGGACTTACTGAAACAGTCTTTGCTTTGATATTACCAATTGTAACAACGGTATTGTTTGCTGTCGCATCGAAAAAAGTACCTGTGATTTTTACGACTTCGCCCGACATGGCCATTTTTGGTGTAATGTCTCCCATAGAAGGACTAGGAAGGTTGACACTAAGCATTGTGCCAAAAACAGTGCCCCTGGAGTCCCGTAAGTAGGAGCGTACCCAAACCGTATTGTTGTAGGAGTACGGTAATGTCCCGTCAACCCTAATCTGTTTACGAAACTCTCCTTCCTTAGCATCTTTTCCCAAGGAAACTTTTATGCCCTTATTTTCTCCTATTTCCTGGCTAGTATTATAAATAAATCCATAATCCTCTATCCCTTCACTCCCCCTTTTAGCGATATTACCAACAACTTCAAATGAAGTCGACGATTGAGCTTTAACTGACAGTGTCTGAATTGCTGGTGGCGTAAAGTCATCCTTCTTACACGATGAAAATAGTCCAAATAATGAAATAAAAACAATACACAGTATTTTAATCCCTTTCATAATGATCAATAAGTTTATTGTTTTTAAAATGCGTATCCTACTCTCAGACCATTCACCAATGAGCTCTTAAACGTCTTGGTTTTGTTTTCCGAGATATAAGAGCCATAACCAGGGTCAGTTCCCGTTACTGTGATATCAGGTTTTTTATACTTTGTCTGTAAATAACCTAAATTAAACTCATAGCCAACAAACAGGCCTTTGGAAACATAAAAGTCAAATCCGGCAACGGCATAGGCACCAAATCTTGTATAAGCATTTGGGACTAATTGCATGGACGAATAATAGCCATTGTTGGTCTGCTGATAGATAACTTCCATCCAGGCATTCTTTAGATTCATCGTATATGCGCTGGTAGATAGTTCCTGTTTACTACTTTTAGAGCCGATGGAGAGGTCAAATCCAATGTAAGGAGACAGTCTGGAGCTTCCTTTAAAATGTTTTTCAATACCAATATTGAGATCAAATCCTGTACTCTTTTTGGTATTGGAGTTAAAATAACCATTTGTGCCGTAGGGATATCCATAATTTGCTGCAGAATCGAGTACATTGATTCCAATTCCCAAACGTAAAGCAAGGTCATCCTGAACAAAATACCGCCCTTTGATCTGATTTAGAGCATTGTTTAAGCTCAGATTTCCTTTAAATGGATTGAAGTTCAATTCAGTAACAAAACTACCTTTTCTAGATTTAACGCCTTCGATGTCTTTGTCAAGTGAGGTCTGCGCATAGGCAATTCGAGCTGCTCCCAATAATAGGATAGCCGATAAAATTCTTTTCATAAAATATAATAAACTAAGAGGATAAATATACTGCTTTGTGGGCGTTTCACAAATTTTTTATTAAAGTTAATTGAATAAGATAAAGAGAATCGGTTATATACAGTTTATTAGGGGGCCAAGCATATAATACTTCTAGGTTGATCTTTTACAAGAAGCCGATGATTTATATCATAGTGGCTTGAACAATCGGCGTGATTTTTTGAAGATAAAGATCTGTATTGAGGGGAGAACTGTAGAAATAATTCTTAGAGAGTCTCTCTATTCTAAAAAGTAAATATTTGTATAATAGAGTTTGAATTCATCTTGAAAGGGGTATAAAACAAATCAGGCTGTCAATTCGACAGCCTGATTTGTTCTTTTATAACATGATAACACCTTTTATCTTCGCTACTTCTTTGTAGTAGTAGATGACCTGATCGGTGTCTTTTACGTTCAAGTTTACCGTAATTGAAGTATACTTACCTGTTTTGGAGTCCTTGAAGTCAAATTGAGCACCTGTGTCATCAAATACGCTCTGGATCTGATTGAAGTGGTCCTGATCTTTTGGTAAGATAAATTTATACGTATAATCCTTTGGAAATGTTTCTAAGTCTTCTAAGCGCTCTTTGAAAGTTTCATAGAAGTCTTTTGGATTATCACCTCCGTCAGGGATATCTTGTATATTGATGTTTTTGTAATCTGCCATGTTTTATTTCTCCTTAAATATGTTACTAGGGTATTAACAAATATTAATCCAGTAATGTTTTACTGACAATTTTTCAGTTAATTATTGTCAATACTTGAAGGCCAATCGGCTTTGTTTTTACCAAAGTTTTTGTTTGGCGTGGCACTCATCTCGATTTCCATCTGTCCGCCTTCTAAAAGCTGTGCATGTGTAATGAACGACTTAGCATAAGGTTTACCGTTCAATTTGATCGATTTAATATATTGATTTGATTTACCTTGATTTTTAACATCGATCGCTAACGTTTTGCCATTTGGTAAATTGATGTTTGCATGTTGCATCATCGGTGATCCGAAGACATAAACACCACTCATTGCATTCAGTGGATAGAAGCCCATCGCTGAGAACACATACCAGGCACTCATTTGTCCGACGTCATCATTGCCACATAGACCAGCTGGACTGTTTGTGTAAAACTCCGTCATCGCTTTACGGGCTAAGGCTGCACCTTTCCAAGGTTGTCCAGCGTAAGCATATAAGTAAGGGATGTGGTGATTTGGTTCGTTCCCTTGCGCATATTGGCCGATTAGTCCTGAAATATCCGGAGAAGCTTCACCACCAAGATCCGATGACATGGTCGTAAAATAATCTAGTTTTTTCAAAAATTTCTCCTCGCCACCGAAAAGATTGATCAGACCTTTGACATCTTGAGGTACTAACCAGGTATATTGCCATGCATTTCCTTCGCAATAATCATTCTCACGGTGTTTGGCCATCAATGGGTCGAAAGGTCTGCGGAACTCGCCATTGGCTTTTTTACCGACGAAATGACCTACTTCTTTGTCAAAATACTGCTCGTAAAGTTTGTAGCGTTTTTTGAAATAGGCAGCGTCTTCTGTTTTACCTAGCTTTTCAGCAATTTTATACGCACCAAAGTCGGCAATCGCATACTCTAATGCCCATGCTACAGACTCATTCGGCATGCTGTCGATCGGAATGTAAGTCAGTTCACGTGCATATTTCAGACCATGATCGTTGCCCATGGCTGTTGTCTTAACAGCCTCCCAGACCAATGGATAATCTTTCTCGTCAATGATCCCTTTTAAGAAGGCATCGGCAATGACTGGAATCGCAGGTAATCCAACCATTGTATTGGTTTCATTACCTTGTAAGTGCCACATTGGCAATTTACCTTGTTGTTGATAGATCGCCAACATGGTTTTGATAAAATCCTGGTTGATTTTACGGTCCTCCAAAATCGTCATCAAAGGATGAAGGCCACGGTAAGTATCCCAAAGCGAAAATACCGTATGGTTGACAAAATCCTGTTTCTCGTATACTTGTTTGTCAGTTCCTAAATAATCGCCATTGGCATCGTTGAAGATGGTAGGAGCGAAGTAGGTATGGTATAATGCCGTATAGAAGATTGTCTTCGTATCTTTGTCGGCTTCAAATTGAATCTTATTTAAGGTTTTATTCCAACGCTGATCGGCTTCTTGTTTTACTTTTTCAAAATTCCAGCCCGGGATCTCTGCATTGATATTATTCAGGGCATTGGTCGAGCTTACGGGAGAAATACCGACTTTAAGCTCGATGGTTTTGTTTTTAACAGCATCAAAGAATAAAGCCGCTTTGATTGCCTGTCCTTTAAATGTTGTTTGGCCTAATTTTTCTTCTTTACCGTCGAAAAATCTTACTTTTTGTATCGGCTGGGAAGTTCTGATCGCAAAATACAATTTTTGGTCAGTTGCCCATCCTGTTGAAAAGCGGTAACCAACAAAGGTCGAGTCGTTCACCTGTTTAATGTAGGTGTCTGTCGGTTTATCCCAATTGATATGGTAACCTAAGTCGACCAAAATATGCGCATTGTCTGTTTTTTCATAGCGATATTGATGATAGCCAACACGTTCGGTTGCTGTCAGGTTGGCCTGTACCTGATAGTCATCTAAATAAGCGCTATAGAATCCGGGTTTGGCAACCTCATTTTCCTTTTTGAAGGAAGAGCCATAACCTGTATTCATTTTATTGAATTCCGCTGGCGTTAATTGTAATTTTCCGTTGGCTGGAACGATCATGAGGTCGTTGAGGTCACCGATACCTGTTCCGCTCAGATGGGTATGGGTAAAACCCAAAATTTCCTGGCTTTTGTAATTGTATCCACTGCACCAATCCCATCCGTTGAACTTGTCCCAAATCTGTGGAATTTGGGTAGGCCCCAATTGTACTGCACCTAAAGGTACATTGGCACCAACAAACACGTGGCCATGATCCGCGGAACCAATAAAGGGGTTGACATATTGTGTAAGATTTTGCTGGGCTTGCGCACAAAATGGCAAAATTAGTGTGCCCAACACTGTTTTGAGTAGTTTATTTCCTGTCATAGGTTTTGTTCGGGTATTTGAAAACTGCTTAAAATTAGTAAATAAAACCTTTTAGCGCAATTTTATTATTATTTTAGTAAATTGTCGTTAAATTTTTTACTTTAGTAAGCTTCGTAATAAAAAACTTAACAAACCTACTACTACTACATGAAGAAACGTATTCTGATCAGTGATATCGCAAAGGCGTTGGGGATTTCTGTAACTACTGTGTCCTTTATTTTGAATGATAAGGCAAAAGAAAAGCGTATTAGTGAGGCTTTGACTAAGCGGGTTTTGGACTATGTCAAAAAGGTCGGCTATAAGCCCAACGAATTGGCGAAAAGTCTGCGCACAGGGAAGACAAAGATTTTGGGTTTAATTATCGAAGATATTTCCAATCCCTTTTTTGGGAATATTGCTCGTCTGATCGAAAGTAAGGTCTACGAGCAGGGCTATCGTATTATTTATTGTAGTACCAACAATGATGTAGAAAAAGCGAAAGAGTTAATCCAGATGTTTTACGATCGTCAGGTAGATGGTTTTATTATTACGCCTTCCGATGGTTTGGAAGATACCGTAAAACAGTTGCAGCAGAATAATATTCCGGTTGTGCTCTTTGACCGTTATTTTCCGGGGCTTGAAACAGACTATGTTGGTGCAGACAATTTTCAGGGGGCCTTTGATGCCAGTAACCATTTGTGTCAACAAGGTTATAGACGTATCGGATTTGTATCGCTCTATTCGGATCAGACCCAAATGAAAGAGCGTTCAGATGGCTATATGAAGGCCATGGATAATAATAAGCAACAAAGTTTTATTCAAAAGATTCAGATGGATGCTTCGGATGAGGAAGCAATGGAACTATTGCGGGAATTTATCTGTGAAAACAGGCTGGATGCCGTTTTGTTCTCAACAAACTATTTGGCGATTTCAGGCTTGAAGGCTTCCAAAAAATTTGATTTTACGATGCCGGCGGTGATTGCTTTTGACGACCATACGGTTTTTAAATTAGTGGAACCTTCTATCACGGTTGTATCGCAGCCGATCAAGGACATTGCGGAGAACCTGATCAATATTTTGTTGCTGCGTCTTCAGGGCAAAATAAAAGCAACACGTAGAATGGTGTTGCCTTGTGAACTGAAAGTTCGTGAGTCGACTAAAGTGAAAGTTACTTCGTAGTATCGGCTACAAATTTCATTGAAATAGAATTAACGCAGTGACGCGTGTTTTTTGTCGTAAAGCCTTCTCCGAGGAATACGTGGCCTAAATGCGCGCCACAGTTACTACACAGGATTTCAGTGCGGCGGCCATCTGCATCGGTGATCCTTGTAATTGCCCCAGGAATTTCATCATCAAAACTTGGCCAGCCACAGCCAGATTCAAATTTTGACTCCGAGCGGTATAGTGGGCTGTCACAACGACGGCAGATATACGTTCCTTTGAGCTTATTGTCTAAAAGTTCGCCGGTAAAAGGCCGTTCAGTTCCCTTATGTATAATAATGTATTCCTCTTCTTTACTTAACGGGTTGTATTTTTTGTTTGTTTCCATTGTTGTTGTGTGTTTAGTGTTGAAGCTGGCTTTACTAGGAACTACCCAATAGGAATGCGTTATTCTTTCGATATAATGAGCTATTCCTTCTATATAAAGACATCATCCAGATTTTTTTATTGTTAGCTCGGGACCTGACCCTGACCAGATCTCCATTCATCTTGATAAAGTTCTCGATTCGTCTTATAAAGGTACGGAAATTAGGACGAAAAAAAACTTTTTGTGTCTTCTGCGATCCACTGTTTTGAGTATTTTAAATTGTCATGGAATTGTCTTATATTTGAGTGGCTATCCAAATGAAAAGTTGTAGCGATGGAACCACTTTAATAGCTTAATGCTGTTTTTATCCTTGTTTAAACGCATTTGTTTAGAATGATTATAAATTGATATTAAAGGTCACAAAATTGTCAGCGATTTGTTAATAAATCATACTTTTGTGGCATTGTTAGGGGGGTAGTGGCTCCTTTAACCATGGGAGTTAATTTTTTACATTCACAAATAAATAGTATAAAGTGCTAAATATGAGAACTATCTCATCCGTTTTGGGAAGCCTTGCGAGGGTGGTGTCAACGAGTTTGATGCTATTATTTGCCGTTACGACGTTGCATGCGCAAGATGTCAAGGAAGGTGAAAAAATCTTCAAATCTAAGTGTACATCCTGTCACGCCATTGACAGAAAAGTGGTTGGTCCTGCTTTAAAGGGGATTCCAGAGACGAAAGACGAAGCTTGGTTAATCAAGTGGATCAAGAACTCTCAGGCTTTAATTGCGTCTGGCGATGCTGATGCAGTTAAAATCTTCGAAGAGAACAACAAGCTTGTGATGACTTCTTTTACTGATTTATCTGACGATCAGATCAAGTCGGTATTAGCGTATATCACAGATGCTTCTAAGGAGAAACCGAAAACTGAAACTCCTGGTGGTGCTGGAGCTAAAGATGATAACGCGTCCATGTTCATGATTTTGGGCTTGATCGCAGTTGTTGTTTTGGCTGTAGTGGTTATCGTGGTGTTGAATCGTGTGATCCGTACCTTAGAAAATGTAATTGCTAAAAACCAAGAAGCTATTGCTGCGCAACAAGAGCCAGAAGATAGCCAACGCTTTGTGAAGTTTGCGAAAGCATTCGTTAAAAACAAGAAGTTGGTAGGCTTTACCGTCTTGATGTTAGTTGCATTATTAGCTGTAGGTGGTTGGAAAACAATGTGGAACGTTGGTGTTCACCAAGGCTATCAGCCGGTTCAACCAATTAAGTTCTCGCACCAAATCCACGCTGGTGTTAACAAAATTGAGTGTCAATACTGTCACGGTGGAGCATTTAAATCTAAAAATGCGTCTATTCCATCGGCCAACGTATGTATGAACTGTCACAATACAATCACTGCTTCAGAGCATTATGATGGTGAGATTTCTCCGGAAATTGCTAAAATCTATCGTGCATTGGATTGGAATCCTGATACGCGTACTTACGGTAACAATCCGAAACCAATTCAATGGGTTCGTATCCACAACTTACCTGACTTTGCTTACTTCAACCACTCACAACACGTTGTGGTAGCTGGTGTTGAGTGTCAAACTTGTCACGGTCCAATCCAAAATATGGAAGAAGTATACCAATACTCTCCATTGACGATGAAATGGTGTGTTGATTGTCACAAAAAGACAGATATCAAATCGGATAACAAATACTATGAAGATTTGATTAAAGCACACGAAAGAATTAAGAAAGGTGAGAAAATGACTGCAGCCATGATCGGTGGTCTTGAGTGTGGTAAGTGTCACTATTAATAATTATTTGAAATACGCAATCTTATATACAGCTTAAATGGATAGCAATAAAAAATATTGGAAAGGTTTGGAAGAGTTAAATCAAACTCCTGCTTTCGTTGAAGGAAGCAAGGGTGAGTTTGCCGAATCTATTCCTGTAGAAGATGTATTAAACGAAGCTGGCTTGAGCACTAAAACTCCTCGCCGTGACTTCTTGAAAGCATTAGGATTTGGTTTGGGTGCTGTTTCTTTAGCGGCTTGTAACCGTACTCCTGTGCATAAGGCAGTTCCTTATTTGATTAAACCTGAAGAGGTAACTCCAGGTATCCCTAACTATTATGCTTCGACGTTCAACGGTCAAAGCATCTTGGTTAAAACTCGTGAAGGTCGTCCGATCAATGTTGAGCCTAACCCGAATGCAATTGGTTTGAACCAAGGTTTGGATTCAACGACTGCTGCTTCTGTATTGGATTTATATGATGAGTCCAAATTGAAACAGGCGCAATTGAAAGGTCAAGATGTTGAGTGGTCTAAATTGGATGGGGAAGTTGTTAAAGCTTTGAATGCAGCAGCATCTTCTGGTAAACAAATTACGATCGTTTCTAACACCGTAAACAGCCCTTCAACGTTGGCGGCTATCGCTGCTTTCGCAACGAAATTCCCAACAGTTAACCATGTACAATACGATGCTGTTTCTTACAGCGGTATTATCGAGGCGAATAAAGCTTCATTTGGTAAAGCTGTTGTTCCTTCATACAATTTTGAAAAGGCAAATGTGATTGTTTCTGTTGCAGCTGATTTCTTAGGAACTTGGTTGGCAGGTGAGGAGCATACACAACAATACGCTAAAAACCGTGATTATAAATCGTTGAAAAACGGCAAAATGTCACGTCACGTGCAATTTGAGTCTGGTCTTTCCATGACGGGTACAAATGCGGATGCACGTATCGCAATCAAACCTTCGGAAGAAGGTGCTACATTGGTTGCTTTATATAATGCAATCACTGGTCAGTCTCTGGCTGGTGCTACTGCAAACAAAAAAGCACAAAAAGGTGTCGCTCTAGCGGCGAAAGAATTGGTGAACAGCAAAGGCGCAGCAGTTGTTGTTGCTGGATCTAACGATGTCAATGTACAAGTATTAGTGAATGCAATCAACGTTGCTTTAGGTGCTTACGGTACAATCATCGATTTGGATAACTATTCTAAACAATACCAAGGTTCGGATTCTTCGTTCCAAGCTTTCTTAGCAGCAGCGAAATCAGGTCAAGTTGGTGTTGCGTTCTTCTTGAATAGCAACCCGGTGTATGACTACTTCAAAGCAGATGATGTAAAAGCAGCGTTGAAGCAAATTCCTTTCACCTTATCATTTTCGCAACGTGCGGATGAAACAGCTTCTGAATTGACAGCGATTGCTCCAGCAAGTACGTTCTTGGAATCTTGGGGTGATGCGAATCCAAAAGAAGGTTTGTTCTCTATCGTTCAACCAACAATCAATCCTGTTTTCAAAACACGTCAAGCTGAGCAAAGCTTATTGACTTGGGCAGGAAATGATACCGATATGTACAACTTCGTTAAGAACTTGTGGTCTACACAAATTTTAGCAGGTTCTACGAAAAACTGGGATGCTGTATTGCAAACTGGTTTTGAATATAAAGGTGCTAAAGCGGCAACAGCTCCTGCATTTACAGGAAATGCTGCAGCAGCAGCTTCGGCAATTGAGGCATCAAGCAAAGCGATTACAGGTGAGTTTGAATTGAAACTTTATGAGCCTGCTGGTCTTCGTGACGGTCGCTACGCAAACAACGCTTATTTACAAGAATTGCCTGATCCGGTTTCTAAAGTAACTTGGGATAACTACGCTGCTCTTAACCCGAAAGATGCTGAGAAATTAGGTTTGGGTGAAGATGGTAAAGTAACTGTAAAAGCAAATGGTGTTGAATTGGAATTGCCAGTTGTACAACAACCAGGTCAAGCACAAGGAACAGTTTCAGTTGCTGTAGGTTATGGCCGTACAAAAGTTGGTAAAGCAGGTAATGAAGTTGGTAAAAACGCATTCCCTTTTGCTTCTATCATCAATGGTACAGTACAAGGTGTTGCTAAAGCAACTGTAGCGAAAGCGTCTGGTACTTACCAATTGGCACAAACACAAACACACCACACGATCGAAGGTCGTAACGTTATTCGTGAAACGACATTTGCGAAATATCTGAAAGATCCTAACTCTGAGGCAGGCCGCTTTACCGATAATCACAAAACATACGATTTGTGGAACAAATATGAGCAACCTGGTCACAAATGGGTGATGGCGATCGACTTGAACGCATGTACGGGTTGTGGTGCTTGTATCGTTGCTTGTAACGTTGAAAATAATATTCCTGTTGTAGGCCGTGATGAGGTTCGTCGTCGTCGTGAAATGCACTGGTTACGTATTGACCGTTACTATACAATCGAAGGAAAAGATCAAGATCTTACAAAAGAGAAAGAAATTGCGAGAGCTTCGGCTGATTTAGATTTCGAAGATATCACTGTTGTTCACCAACCGATGTTGTGTCAACACTGTGGTCACGCACCTTGTGAAACGGTTTGTCCGGTATTGGCAACAGTACACTCTTCAGAAGGTTTGAACCATATGGCATATAACCGTTGTTTTGGTACACGTTACTGTGCGAACAACTGTCCTTTCAAAGTTCGTCGTTTCAACTGGTTTGCATACTGGAATGATTCACGTTTTGACAACTACTTGAACAATGAGTTCACACAATTGGTATTGAATCCAGATGTTGTTACTCGTTCACGTGGGGTAATGGAGAAATGTTCAATGTGTATCCAACGTATTCAAGCAGGTAAATTACAAGCTAAGATTCAAAATCGCAAAGTTAAAGATGGCGATATCCAAATGGCTTGTCAACAAGCATGTTCTGCAAATGCAATTATCTTTGGTGATGCAAATGATCCAGAATCAGAAGTATCTAAAGCATTACGCAACGAGCGTGTTTATTACGTACTTGAGGAAATCAATGTTCAACCGGGTATCGGTTATATGACAAAAGTTAGAAACACTTTTGAGGCGTAATCTTGTACAATATTTGAAATAAAAATACTATGTCATCGCATAACGAATCAATATTAAGAGAACCATTAATGACCGGTAAGGACATTACGTATGCAAAAATTACGGATGATATCTTACTACCGGTTGAAAATAAACCGAATAAAGCATGGTGGATTGGTTTTACCGTTGCTGTATTAGGTGCTTTATTATGGGTAGTTAGCGTTAGTTATACCTTTTGGACAGGTATCGGCGCTTGGGGTCTGAATAAAACTGTAGGCTGGGCTTGGGATATCACCGACTTCGTATGGTGGGTAGGTATCGGTCACGCGGGTACGTTGATTTCAGCTGTATTATTAATCTTCCGCCAGAACTGGCGTAATTCAATCAACCGTTCTGCAGAGGCGATGACGATCTTTGCGGTAATCTGTGCGGCTACATACGTTGTAGCTCACATGGGTCGTCCTTGGTTGGCTTATTGGATTTTCCCACTTCCAAATCAATTTGGATCACTTTGGGTAAACTTCAACTCTCCTTTGGTATGGGATGCGTTTGCGATCTCGACTTACTTTACAGTATCCTTGGTATTCTGGTACTGTGGTTTGTTGCCGGATATTGCAACAATTCGTGACCGTGCTACTGGATTAAAACAAAAAATCTATTCTGTATTATCATTCGGATGGAATGGTTCAGTTAAGACTTGGCAACGTTTTGAAATCGTGTCATTGATCTTGGCAGGTATCTCTACGCCGCTTGTACTTTCTGTACACACGATCGTATCCATGGACTTTGCCACTTCGGTTATCCCTGGATGGCATACAACGATCTTCCCTCCATACTTCGTGGCGGGTGCGATCTTCTCTGGTTTCGCGATGGTACAGACGTTATTGTTGATCTTACGTAAAGTAATGAACTTTGAGAACTACATCACGATGTTCCACATTGAGTCGATGAATATCATCATCATGACAACTGGTTCTATCGTGGGTGTGGCTTACTTGACTGAGTTGTTTATCGCAATGTACTCTCGTTCAGAATACGAAATGTATGCTTTCGAGAACCGTATGTTGGGTCCATACGCTTGGGCTTACTGGTCAATGATGACTTGTAACGTAATTTCTCCACAGTTATTCTGGTTCAAAAAAATCCGTACAAGTATTCCTATCTCATGGATCTTATCGATTGTTGTAAATATCGGTATGTGGTTTGAGCGTTTTGTAATTATCGTGACTTCATTGCACCGTGATTACTTGCCTTCATCTTGGGCAATGTTCTACCCAACTTGGACAGACGTAGGTATCTTTGTAGGTTCAATCGGATTATTCTTTACATTATTCTTGTTGTTCTTACGTTTCTTACCAGGTATCGCTATCGCCGAAGTGAAATTGTTGTTGAAATCATCTTCATTACAACATAAAACTAAATTGGCTCAAGAAGGCGCATTCCCTGAGGAACAAGTGAAGTACTTCCAAGAGTCATTAGAGAAATATGATTCAGTGACAGAAGAAGAGATTAAAGAATTATCAGTTAGAAAATAATCAGCAATGAGCAATACAAAATATATATTAGGTAGTTTTGCGGATCCCGATGAAATGATGCATGGGATCGACAAATTGCAAGCAAACAATATAAGTATTTACGACTGCTTTACTCCGATGCCTATTCACGGCATCGAAGCAAAGCTGGGTGTGAAACCTTCTCGCTTGCCTATCGCAGCATTTTGCTTTGGAGCATTAGGAACGACATTAGGTTTTAGTTTGTTGTATTATACAATGGCTTATGATTGGCCGATGAATATCGGTGGTAAACCATCTTTTGGTATGCCAAACTTTGTTCCAGTTACATTTGAGGTTACGATCTTATTGTGTGCCTTGGGTATGGTTGCCACGTTTTTCTTCCGTAACCACTTATTTCCGGGACGTGCACCTCGTGTAATGGACTTGAGAGCAACAGATGATCGTTTCATCCTTGCAGTAGATGCCAATGAAAATACAGATCACGCTTTGATCGATAGCTTATTGAAAGAAGCTGGAGCTGTTGAAGTTAAGTACAATGATAGAAAATATGTTAGCTATGAATAAGAAGAATTTACTTGGAACGCTATGCGCAGCTGTGGCATTGACAGCACTTGTTTCTTCTTGTGGTGACAAAACAACTCGTAGTACAGGTTTAGAGTTTTCTCGTAACATGTACGATCCGCTTGCTTTCAATCCGGATCAACCTAATGCGAATTTTGCTGATGGAAAAACAGCACAAACACCTCCTAAAGGTACAGATCCAATTGGTTTCACTCGTTTTGAATACGCCAATACATTAGAGGATTATGAACGTGCAGGAAGAGAAGTAAAAAGTCCTTTGGTCGTAAATGCCGAAAATCTTGAAAAAGGTAAAGCTTTGTTCACTACTTACTGCTCGATATGTCATGGAGTAGAAGGTAAAGGTGATGGTCCTATCACAAAAGACCGTAGCGTGACTGATTCAAGAGGTACTCGTCAATTAGAGAACTTTCCTCCGCCACCATCTTATCACAGAACAGATGCGGCGAGCTCTTCACGGGGTGGTTTGATGGCTGACTTGACTGATGGTAAAATTTACCATACAATTTATTACGGACACAACTCCATGGGATCACATGCATCTCAATTGTCTCCAGAGGAGCGATGGAAAGTTGTTATGTATGTTCACGAATTACAAAAGAAATAATCTAACATCAGATATATAAATGGGAACTCACAGTCATCATCACGATTATAATTTCAACGAGCGATACGAGTTTGCTGGCAAAGCTAAAATGTTCAGTATTGTCGCTGTTGTACTAGGCGTAGCTGCTGTAGCTTTCGGGTTGCTTTCGGGCGATCACGTTACTGTAGAGCGTACTTATGCCAACTTGTTATTGATGGGTTATTACTTTACATGTGTATGCGCAGCTGGAACATTCTTTGTTGCCTTGCAATATGTAACGCAATCTGCATGGTCTGCAGGTTTGGTACGTATACCTCAGGCTATGGCGAGTGTTTTACCAATTGCATCATTAGTTTTATTAGTTATTGTAGGTTTAGGTTTAACCACACATAACTTATATCACCACTGGAATGCAGATGGTATCACTGATCCGCATAGTACAAATTTTGACCCTATTATCGCAGGTAAATCTGCTTATTTAAATGTTCCATTCTTCTTGATCCGTCAGGTGGTATTTTTGGGAACATATAGCATTTTTGCTGTTATTTTTGCGAAACTTTCTTATAAAGAAGATTTGGAAGGCGGATTGGCTTCTTATAAAAAGTCATTCAAATTGTCGGCAATCTTCTTAGTTATCTTCGGTTTTACTACACCTATCTGGTCTTTCGATACAGTAATGTCTTTAGAGGCACACTGGTTTTCGACAATGTTCGGTTGGTATAACTTTGCAGCAATGTGGGTTAGCGGTATTTCATGTATCACGATCATCGTTGTTGTATTGAAGAAAGCTGGTTATATGAACTGGGTAAACGAAAATCATTTACACGATTTGGGTAAATTGATGTTCGGTTTCTCGATCTTCTGGACTTACGTTTGGTTTGCACAATTCATGTTGATTTGGTATTCAAACATGCCAGAGGAAACAGTTTATTTCTACAAACGTTGGGAACCTGAATACAAACCTTGGTTTTGGTTGAGTATTATCATTAACTTTGTGGCACCATTGTTACTATTAGTGGATCGCGATGCTAAACGTAAACAAAATGTAATGTTGTTCGTAGCGATTCTATTATTGGCTGGTCACTGGCTAGATTATTATATCATGATCATGCCTGGTACTGTTGCTGAACATAGAGGATTTGGTATCATTGAAATCGGAACTGCACTTGGTTTCTTAGGTTTGTTCATCTTCTTAGTGATGAGTAAATTGAGTAAACAAGCATTGGTGCCTAAAAATCATCCTTTCTTGGATGAGAGTTTGCATCACCAGATATAGTTTCACTTTTAAAGGAAGGTTACGTAAAAACGTTATAAAAGAAATGAGCTTTAAATTAAATAATAGATTCAAATCCATCTCGGGTTTTGTGCTTGCACTAGGATTGCTTTTTGCGACTCCTATCCTAGCAAGTCAACAAGATACAGTAGCATCTGATTCTGCTAAAGCGGCAACTACAGCAGTAGCTGCCCCTGCAGCAACGGATTCGGTTGCAAAAGATACAACAGCGGCAGCAGGTACTGCTGCTGTTGCATCTGCTAGTTCTTCTACAGAAGCTAGTGCTGCTGCTCCTGCTGTTGAAGAAGTGAAGCAAATAGACCCTCAGGTTTATAAAAACTTCACATATTATGTCTTGTTATTCTTGGTTATATGTACAGTTGTTGCCGTTATCGGTAAAGTACTTTCGATCTATGAATTGACAAGAAAGATGAACGGTAAATACAATCCGTTTGCGAATAACACATTTCAATCGGCATTGTTATTCATTTTCTTGGTTGTATTCCTTTATGGTGTATATTGGTCATATGTACACTGGGGAGCTGCTTATTGGAGATCGGCAGTAACTGAGCACGGTGAGCGTATTGATACGATGTTTATCATTACGACAGCAATTACAACATTTGTATTGGTTATCACACACATCTTGTTGATGACATTTACATTCTTGTACCGCATGCGTGCAAAACGTCAGGCTTATTATTATCCTCATAACAATGCAATCGAGAAATTGTGGACAATTGTTCCAGCTGTTGTTTTGACAGTATTGGTATTGTTCGGTTTCTTTACATGGAGATCGATCACAAATATTCCTGAAGATCTTCAAAAATCAGCATTACAAGTTGAGGTATTAGGCGAGCAATTCCAATGGAATGTCCGTTATGCTGGTTCAGATGGGATTATTGGTAAACGTAATTATAAAATGACGACACCAACCAACCCTTACGGTATTGACTTTAATGATAAAAATTCCTGGGATGATATTCAGGGATCTGAAATTTGGTTGCCTGTAAACAAACCTGTTCGTTTCCATATCGTTTCAAAAGATATTATTCACTCTTTCTATATTCCTGATTTCCGTGTTCAAATCAATGCGGTACCAGGGATGACCAACTATTTCCAATTCACACCTACTGTAACAACAGAAGAAATGCGTGATCGTTTGGGTGATTATAACTATGACTTCGTGATGTTGTGTAACAAGATCTGTGGATCTGGTCACTACAACATGCAAAAGAAAGTGGTTGTCGTAACTGAAGAGAAATATAAAGAGTGGTTAGCTAAACAAAATAAATATTTTACTGAGGATTTGCAAAAAGAGTTCAGTGGTAAAACAGCTAACGTGAAAAAGGATAGCGTACAAGTTACAGCATCTTTGAACTAATTAAGAATTTTTGAATATAAAATCGAATATGTCAAGTACAGTAATATCGCATAGCGCTGAACATCACGATTCGCACGGCCATCATCACGAGGAGTCGTTCATCAGAAAGTATATCTTCTCGGGTGACCACAAGATGATTGCTAAGCAATTCTTGATCACTGGTATCATCATGGCAGTTTTTGCGATGCTTTTATCAGTATTATTCCGTATCCAATTAGCATGGCCGGATAAAGAGTTCCCTATATTAGAAGTATTCTTGGGTAAATGGGCTGAAGGCGGTCGTATAAAACCGGAGTTTTTCCTTTCCTTGGTAACCATTCACGGTACCGTTATGGTATTCTTCGTGTTAACGGCTGGTCTATCGGGTACTTTTAGTAACTTATTGATTCCATATCAAATCGGAGCACGCGATATGGCATCTCCTTTTATGAACATGTTGTCTTACTGGTTGTTCTTTGTAGCATCAGTTATTATGGTTGCATCGTTCTTCGTAGAAAGTGGACCTGCTTCTGCTGGTTGGACAATCTACCCGCCACTATCGGCTGTTCCTACTGCAATCGCAGGATCTGCAACTGGTATGACTTTGTGGTTGGTGAGTATGGTTCTATTTGTAGCTTCACAGTTGATCGGTGGTATTAACTATGTAAGTACAATTTTGAACATGCGTACAAAAGGAATGGACTTATGGAAAATGCCTTTGACAATCTGGGCGTTCTTCTTAACTGCTATCGTAGGTATGTTGTCATTCCCAGTATTGGTTTCGGCGGTTGTTCTGTTGATTTTTGACCGTGCTGCTGGTACGTCATTCTATTTGTCGGATCTTGTTGTTCAAGGACAAATTTTACCGAACGAAGGTGGTTCACCAATTTTGTTCCAACACTTGTTCTGGTTCTTAGGTCACCCTGAGGTATATATCGTTGTTATGCCGGCTTTAGGTTTAACTTCTGAGGTTATTGCAACCAACTCACGTAAACCAATCTTTGGTTACCATGCGATGGTTTATTCGTTGATCGGTATCACTGTATTATCGTTTATCGTATGGGGTCACCACATGTTTGTAACAGGTATGAACCCGTTCTTGGGTGGTGTATTTATGATTACAACATTGATTATCGCGGTTCCTTCAGCGGTAAAAGCGTTTAACTATCTTGCAACGTTGTGGAAAGGTAATATCCGTTTCACTCCAGCGATGATGTTTGCGATCGGTTTGGTATCGTTCTTTATCTCTGGTGGTTTGACAGGATTGTTCCTAGGTAATGCAGCGTTAGATATCAACTTACACGATACGTATTTTGTTGTTGCCCACTTCCACTTGGTAATGGGATCGGCGTCAATCTTCGGTATGCTTTGTGGTGTTTACCACTGGTATCCTAAGATGTTCGGTCGTATGATGAACACAAAATTGGGTTATTTACACTTCTGGTTGACTTTCATTGGTGCTTACATGGTATTCTTCCCAATGCACTTTATGGGTATCGATGGTGTGCCTCGCCGTTACTATGCATTTACAGAGTTTGCTTTCATGGCGAAATGGGTTTCTGTAAACAAATTGGTAACTTGGGCTGCAATCATCGCTGCTTTAGGTCAGGTAGCTTTCTTGTGGAACTTCTTTACATCGATTTTCTTCGGTAAAAAAGCACCACAAAACCCTTGGCAGTCAAACACATTGGAATGGACTACTCCGGTAGAGCATATCCATGGTAACTGGCCAGGAGAAATTCCAACTGTACACCGTTGGCCTTACGATTACAGTAAGCCAGGTCACGGTGAGGATTTTATTCCTCAAAGTGTTCCTTTCTCTGAAACAATGAGCTCTAATTTGCCTCATGATTTCGAAGGAGACGAGGAAGCTGAGCGTATCCAGGCAGAATGGAATGCTCAAAATGGTAGAAAAGACTAATAAAATCTTATAAAATAGAGTAGGGATTCCTACTCTATTTTATAGAAGTTTGTATTTTAAGAGGTAGGGGTAGTATTATGTTTCCAGCAGCTGAGAAGCGATTTATAAAGACCAATTTTATAACGATCATAGTGTTGTTTTTGGTCATTATTGCTGGCGGAGTTGTTCGGAGTACAGGGTCAGGAATGGGATGCCCAGATTGGCCAAGATGTTTTAACCGTATTATTCCTCCAACAGATATCTCCCAATTACCGCAAGGATATGAACAGCATTATATTGAAGGAAGGGCAAAGAAGAACGAACGTTTCGCGAAAATTGTAGAATTTTTCGGCGATAAGGAAATGGCTTACAAGCTCCGTACCGATAAGAGTATTTTGCAGCATGAAGAGTTTAATGTTGCGAAAACTTGGACGGAATATATCAATCGGTTGGTAGGCGTTGTTTCCGGATTCTGTTTGTTATTTACAGCTATTTATTCTTTCACTTATTTAAAATCAAAAAGCTCGATCGTTGTTTGGTCAGTGATTAATCTTTTTGTTGTCGTACTTCAGGCCTGGTTGGGATCGATCGTTGTATCGACAAATCTGATGCCCTGGATTATTACGGTACATATGCTCTTAGCCATTGTAATTGTTTGTATTAGTATTTATACATATTTCAAAGCAGTTACTTTGCGAAACAAGACATTACTGGTCAATCGTTCTTTGGGTATATTAAAAGGACTTGCTATTGCTTCAATTTTATTGATGCTAACACAGGTAATTGTCGGAACGGGAGTTCGCGAGGAGGTTGATTTATTAACCGGTTCAACGATAGCCCGGACTGATTTTATAACAACTATTGGCCAACAGTTTGAGTTACATCGCTGGTTGGCATATTGTTCTTTGATTTTAGTTATTGTATTATTCTTTTTGGTCCGCACAAGTTTTAATACGGGTTCTAAGCAATATAAATTTGCTTTAATCGCATTGATTCTAGTGGGTATCCAAATGCTATCAGGAATTATCTTAGCTCGATTTGCAATACCTGCATTTGCACAGACAACGCATTTGGTGGTAGCTACGCTGTTATTTGGCGCGCAGTTCTACCTGTTGTTATTGTTAAACAAGCAAAGGCACTAATCTTGGAATTCGGGATGTTTATGTTTAAAAGTACGTGTTTAATTACACTGATAGTAGGAGGTCTCTTTTAGTTATGAAAGAATTTATTTCAGATTTCAAAAAGCTTGTTAAGTTGAGACTTACGTTGACGGTTGTATTTTCTGCGTCAATTGCTTTTCTGATAGGATCAAAACAACAGGGTGATATATTCTGGTTCAATTGGTTATTGTTGACTATAGGTGGTTTTCTGGTGACAGGTTCTGCTAATGGTTTTAATGAGATCATTGAAAAGGATTTGGATAAACTGATGAAACGTACGGAGGACAGACCGTTGCCATCAGGCCGCATGACAACAGGACAGGCTTTGGTATTGAGTGTCTTTATGGGCATCTTAGGAACCTTGGTGCTTGTTCGTTTAAATTTTGTCGCTGGTCTGCTGTCGGTTTTCTGTATCCTTCTTTACGCCTTTATCTATACACCATTAAAGAGAAAATCACCAATAGCAGTGTTTGTCGGCGCGTTTCCGGGTGCATTTCCGCCATTAATTGGATATTATGCAGCCTTTTCGCAGGACGATTTAGCCTACTATAGTGGACATAATGAAGCGGCAATTATTATTATTCCCTTTGTGTTGTTTGCTATTCAGTTTTTATGGCAGTTTCCGCATTTCTGGGCAATTGCCTGGGTTGTGGATGATGACTATAAGTTAGCGGGTTTTCGCTTATTGCCGACGACAAAACGTGATAAGATATCTGCATTTATGGTATTCATTTCAGGTTTGTTTATGATACCTGCAGGTTTTATACCTTATCATTTTGGCTTTGGTGGAATTTGGTTTACGATTGTATCTGTGGTCGGAGGAATAATGTTTGGTTATTACGGTTATTTGCTGTTTAAGAATTGTGATATTCCTTCAGCAAAGAAAGTGATGTTTACCTCATTTATCTATTTGCCTGTGACACAACTCGTATTATTGCTTAACTTTATTCCGTTGAAATAATGTTAGATATACAGGCACAAACTGACGAGAAGTTAGTACAGAGAAAAGCCCAAAAGTTCAACCTATGGTTGGGTATGTTGGGGATGTTCATGATGTTTGCGGCGTTATCCAGTGGTTTCATTGTATATACAGCGAGCGGTGTGGACAAAGGGATTAAGACCCTATTGCCAAATGCACTTTTATATAGTACCTTGGTGATTGTGGTTAGTAGTCTAACGATGTTTTTAGCCCATAAAGCGGCTAAAAATGGCGAGTCTTCCAAACAGCGGTTGTTTTTGATAGCAACTTTTATTTTGGGAGTTGTATTTTTTGCCTTGCAAGTTCATGCTTGGAATGTATTGATCGATAGGGGTGTTTATTTTGTGAATAACAATGCATCGCAATCTTTTATTTACGTTTTTATATGGATGCACTTGGCGCATATTATTGCGGGGTTGATCGTTTTGATTGGCGCGATTATAGGAATTAACAAACTTCCTAAAGACGGCAATCTTTTCCGCATGGATCTTGCCAGTATTTTTTGGCATTTTCTCGATCTTTTATGGATTTATATATATGTTTTCTTACTTTTGAATCAATAATAGTAAACAATGAGTACAACAGTATCGCAATTGGATAAGGTAAAAACTGGTCCATGGAATGGTGGAAAATCACCTTGGAACTTAGAGTATGGAAAAATCATGATGTGGTTTTTCTTGGTAGGGGATGCCTTCACATTTTCTGCATTTTTGGTTTATTATGGCGCGCAACGATTTTCACACGCTGTATGGCCGGATCCTGATAAGGTTTTTCAATCTATTCCAGGAATTACTGACGGGGGACAACCCTTAGTATTTGTCGGTTTGATGACGTTTATTTTGATTATGTCTTCAGTAACTATGGTGTTGGCGGTTGAAGCTGGACATCGTAATTCGAAGCATGAGGTTGTTAAATGGATGTTATGGACAATCTTAGGTGGTCTTTGTTTCGTTGGTTGTCAGGCATTAGAGTGGACGCATTTGCACCACGAAGGCTTTTGGTTCGGACGTAATCCTGCTACTGATATTGCTACACATATGGAAGGCGGAAATGTTGTTGAAAAATTGAGCCATTTCTTTACGGGAGATGTATCGTATACATCAGCACTTCAGTTTGCAAACCTATTCTTTACAATTACTGGTTTCCACGGTTTCCACGTAACTGTTGGTATTATTTTGAACATCATTATTTTGTTCATGACTTTAAATAATACTTTTGAAAAAAGAGGATCCTATTTAATGATTGAAAAAGTAGGTCTATATTGGCACTTTGTGGATTTAGTGTGGGTATTCGTGTTTACACTTTTCTACCTTGTTTAGTAAAACAATTTAATTACAAAAGCTATGTCACAATATCAAGATAATATCGCTCACGGAGAGCACGCTCACGAAGGTGGGTTGGATAAAAAAGCCATCTGGAGAGTGTTTGGAGTACTTTTGGCCCTTACTTGCCTAGAGTTCTTAATCGCATTAGGCTTCGTTCACCACTGGCAAATTCTGTCTAAAGGGGTATTGGTTAATTCAATTTACATTATACTTACTTTAGTTAAAGCTTATTATATCATTGCATTCTTTATGCACTTGAAATTCGAGAAATCGAGCTTCATTGTCACTGTAGGAATCGTCTTTATTTTTATTATTTATTTTATTGTTTTGATGCTAGTTGAAGGAGGCCATTTGGCTTCTGCATTCCAAGAACATCAAATATTTCCAAATAAATAGATAAAGTGAATGGATAATAATACTGGACAAAAGAAAGGTATTAAAACTATATTGATCCTGGCTGTAATTCTTTTACTGCCAGGATTTTTATATTTTATACTAAATAAAAGTGGCTCGAATAGCTACGCTTCTTTGCCAATTTTTGGGAAGAAGGAGGTTCCGGGAACTACCCATCGTAAATGGGGACGTGATATTCCAGATACCATCTATCATACTGTACCCCCGGTTGATTTTGTGAATTTTGATGGCAAGAAAGTGCATCTATTGGATAATGATACAACACTTTCTGTCGTCCATCTGATGTACTCTAGAGATGCTTCATTATCGCGGACGATGATTAAGCGTTTAGATCAAATCGCTAATCGATTTATTCAGAATAAGAAGGTTCGTTTGTATTCAATTACAGTTGATACGGCATACGATACACCAGAAGTGTTAGCTAAATACGCAAAAGTTTACAAACCTTGGACCAAATCTTGGTTTTTTGTGACAGATCCTTCTGTTGATATCTTTAAATTTGCCAAGGAAAGTTTGCTGCAGGATGCACTTGTCAATAAGGAGGGCAGCAAGCCATTTATTATTGGGTCTAATTATCTTTTACTCGATACAAAAGGACGTATAAGAGGTATTTATGACATTAATGTCAAAACGGATGTTGACCGCCTTGAGGATGAAATCAAATTATTATTGGTCGAGGAAGTCCGAAACCATCCAGCTACAATAGAACAAAAGAGATAATTATATCATGGAAGAGAGTCTTAACAAGGAGAAAAAGTATAGTAAATGGATTTGGGTGCTATCTATTGCTATCCCGATAGTGGTTGCTATCCTTTTCACAGTGAATTTACAAAAGCTGGGTTATGATGTAAAACCGCTAACATTTTTGCCTCCCATCTACGCGGCTATCAATGGGATTACGGCTATACTGCTTTTTTGGGCAGTGGCTGCTATAAAAAAGGGCAATAAGCCCTTGCACGAGCGTTTGATCAAAATGTGTATTGCTTGCTCCTTAGCTTTTCTGGCGATGTATGTCGCTTATCACATGACTTCAATCGAAACGAAATATGGCGGCGAGGGAATTTTGAGACCGATCTATTTCTTTATCCTGATCACGCATATTTTGCTTTCCATTATCATTATCCCTTTTGTACTCTTTACATTTGTTAGAGGTATATCGGGTTCTTATGAGCGTCATAAAAAGCTTGCCCGCATAACTTACCCTATGTGGCTTTATGTTGCAGTTACTGGGGTGATCGTTTACTTAATGATCTCTCCGTATTATATTGGTTAGTGGTAAGAGTTGAGGGTCAAGGTATTGTGATGAAATACAATGGCACGCCGGATTCGAGTTGTTGAATCTGGTTTAATATTTAAATGAAATCGGATGCGATGGGCGCGATATTCCATGTATTCGGGAGTATAAATAGTATAGGGATTAATCAGCCGATTCGTATCGGCTAGATATCTGTAAAAAATCATTTGCATATGAAGCGTATCTGGATTTATCAGGCAAATCGCCTGTTAACGGCGACAGAGGGGCAGGAGATTGTTACTGACCTGGAAGCTTTTGCTGAACAGTGGAAAGTACATGGAAAACCACTTTCGGCTTCTGCAGAATTGCGGGATAATCTTTTTATTATTCTTAAAGTGGACGAGGAAGTTGCCGCTGCATCGGGATGTTCTATTGATAGTTCGGTTCGATTTTTAAAAGGACTTGAATCCAAGTACGGTATTCAGCTATTTGATCGCATGCAATTTGCTTATAAAGCGGATCAGGGCATAGGCGTGGTTAACCGTGACGGATTTGAGAAGCTACTGGCAGACGGTACCATCAACGATAATACCTTAGTATTTGATAATACCATTACCCATGAGCATCAAATGGAAGACGCTTGGGTAATACCCTTCCATAAAAGCTGGCATAAACGACTTTTTAGGTAAGTTGTAAAACAAGTTATATAAGAAAGGCCATATGTTAATATGGCCTTTCTTTTTGATCTATAGATCTGTATTGCTTCTCTTCAGATCCATCCGTCGAATAGCGATATTTTAGTTTCGCTTATTCAGGAATAGTGTAATGATGCATATATTTTGCTATCGCATTTGCGCGTCTATTGACATAAGCAGATGGGTTACGTGCATCCCATTCTCTGGGGTTAGGTAATATGGCTATAATCAATGCGGCTTGTTTTTTGGAAAGATTGCTGCCTGTTTTGCTAAAATAATAGGAAGCTGCCGCATCAGCACCATAAACTCCCTGTCCCATTTCAATCACATTGAGATAAACTTCAAGGATGCGTTTCTTGCTCCAGAATGTTTCGATAAGAATAGTAAAGTAGGTCTCGAAGCCTTTTCTTAACCAGGAGCGCCCCGGCCATAGAAAGACATTTTTGGCGACCTGCTGACTGATAGTACTTCCGCCGCGTAATTTCTTTCCCTGTGCATTTTTTTTAATGGCATTCTGAATGCCTTGCATGTCGAATCCCCAGTGTGTCATAAAGTGAGCATCTTCTCCTGCAATGGCTGCTAACTTTAGGTTGTCCGAAAGTTCATCGTAATCCAGCCAGTTTTTTTCCAGTTTAAATCCCTTGCCCTGTTCTTTTAGCTCAAACCCACGTTGAATCATCAACCAAGTGATGGGAGGGTTAATAAACCGCAGGCTAATGACCCAAAAGAGTGAAATACCAATAAAATAAAGGACTACCCGTGTCACAATGCGCAGGATAGGGGATTTTATGGACTTCAATGGGTTGAAGGATTTTTTTTTGAAGGTATTTTGTTGTTTGCTGGACGTATTTTGTTTACCAGATCTTTTGATGGCCATGACTAATTTTTTTCGGATACAAACTTAGCTTATATTCTTGTTTAATGGAAATGATTTTGTCGAGAAGTTGAGTGTATCGTTTGCCAAAGCGACGATATTATCCTATTTTTACGCTTCATAAAAATTGATTTTAAAAGTTGGCAAAAGAAAAGAAAGTAACCCCATTGATGCAACAGTACAATGCGATCAAGATTAAGTATCCTGGAGCGTTGTTGTTGTTCCGTGTTGGCGATTTTTACGAGACCTTTGGTGAGGATGCGATCAAAGCTGCCCAGATTTTGGGCATCGTTTTGACAAAGCGTGGCAATGGCTCGGAATCGGAGACTGCATTGGCTGGTTTTCCCCATCATTCCTTGGAAACCTATCTTCCGAAACTGGTGCGTGCTGGCCAACGGGTGGCGATCTGTGATCAGTTGGAGGACCCGAAGACGACAAAAACAATCGTTAAGCGCGGTGTGACCGAGCTGGTGACCCCTGGAGTCTCCTACAGTGACAATATTGTTCAACAGAAATCGAATAATTATTTAGCATCAATTTTTATCGAAAAGGAGCGGATCGGTATTTCTTTCCTCGATATTTCAACAGGCGAATTTCTGGTTGCTCAAGGTAGTGTGGCCTATATTGATAAATTGCTTCAAGGCTTTAAACCGAGAGAAATTATTCTTTCCAAAAAACAGAGTAAGGATTTTATCGAACAATTCGGATCACATTATTATACCTATTTTCTTGACGAATGGCCTTATACGGGAGACTATGCTACTGAAACGTTATTAAAGCATTTTGAAGTCTCGTCGATGAAAGGATTTGGCGTGGATCGCATGACCGTAGGGGTTGTTGCTGCTGGTGTAGCATTGCATTACCTCAATGAAACCGAGCATCGTAACCTGCAGCACATTTCTACGCTTTCCCGTATTGAAGAGGACCGTTTTATGTGGCTGGATCGTTTTACGATTCGCAATTTGGAATTAATCGGGTCGTTGAATGAAAATGCGGTTACGCTATCCGATGTACTGGATCATACATCCAGTCCAATGGGAGCACGTCTGCTCAAGCGCTGGATCGTGATGCCGCTCAAAGACAGAAAGAGTATTCAGGAGCGATTGAATGTGGTCGATTTCTTTTTCACTAACCGTGACTTACGGGATGAACTGATTTTTCAGATCAAACAGGTGGGCGATCTGGAACGTTTAATTTCCAAGATCGGACTGCAAAAAGCAAATCCGCGGGAAATTGTGCAATTGAAGCGCGCATTATATGCTATTGAGAAATTGAAGGAACTTACAGATCGTAAAGATGCTGATGCTCTTCGGACAATCTCAGATCAGTTAGATGCTTGTGCTGTTATACGTGAAAAAATAGAGCAACAGGTTCAGGCGGAACCTCCTGTCGCAATCAATAAAGGGAGTGTAATCGCGGAAGGGGTGGACCCTGAATTGGATCGATTGCGCAAGATCGCTTTTGGTGGCAAAGATTATCTGCTTGAGATCCAAAAAAGGGAAGCGGAGCTAACAGGGATTCCTTCTTTAAAAATAGCGTTCAATAATGTTTTCGGTTATTATCTGGAGGTCACTAATACACACAAAGATAAGGTTCCGACGACGTGGATCCGTAAACAGACACTGGTGAATGCAGAACGTTACATTACGGAGGAACTTAAAGAATATGAAGAACAGATTCTCGGTGCTGAGGAGAAGATCCAAGCGCTTGAGAATAGATTATATGCTGAGCTATTGGTTGCCATTGCAGAATACATTAAACCTATTCAGCTCAACGCCCAGCTCATAGCTAAGTTGGATGTACTGCTTAACTTTGCTGTTGTAGCGGAGAAAAACTATTATGTAAAACCCGAAGTCAGCGAGAGCAAGATTTTGGATATTAAAGGTGGAAGACACCCTGTCATTGAAAGAAACCTGCCAATAGGTGAGGATTATATTACCAATGATACTTTTTTAGATCCGAAAACACAGCAGATTATTATTATTACGGGCCCTAACATGGCGGGTAAATCGGCGTTGCTCCGTCAGACTGGATTGATCGTGCTAATGGCGCAAATTGGTTGCTTCGTTCCAGCAAAAGAGGCTAAGATTGGCCTGGTTGACAAAATTTTCACCCGTGTAGGTGCTTCGGACAATCTTTCTTCAGGTGAATCTACGTTTATGGTGGAGATGAATGAAACCGCGAGCATCATGAATAATCTATCGGACCGCAGTCTTATTCTTTTGGATGAAATCGGTCGTGGTACAAGCACTTATGACGGTATTTCTATTGCTTGGGCTATTGCCGAGTTTTTACATAATCATCCTGCTGCTAAGGCAAAAACCTTGTTTGCCACGCATTACCATGAATTAAACGAGCTGACTACTTCGCTGGATCGTATAAAAAACTATAATGTAACGGTGAAGGAGGTTAATAACAAAGTTATTTTCTTGCGTAAACTTGTTCCAGGAGGATCAGAGCATAGTTTCGGAATCCATGTGGCAAAGCTCGCTGGAATGCCGCAAAAGTTGCTTAATCGGGCTAACCAAATCTTGAAAAGGCTGGAGCAGGAGCGCACAGGTGGTGAGCAGATTAAAGATAGCATGCGCAAAATCCAAAAACAGGCCTACCAATTGCAGATGTTTTCTATTGATGATCCTGTCTTGAATAAGATCAGGGATATGCTGAATAATCTGGATGTTAATTCGCTTACTCCGGTTGAAGCATTAATGAAATTGGATGAGATACAACGCCTTTTAAAGAATTAAATCTTCCTTTGGGCTTGGACACTTGCTCTCAAGCGGAATTTGTTTTTTCGATTTACATACGCCAGATGATGTTTTTTAATACAAACATCATCTGGCGTATTTTTTTTCTGAAAGTGTCCGATCTTATTGGCCGGAAAGAACCTTCAGCTCGCTTTTATTCCTATTGGTGCCTGCGAAGTCATCAGGTTTTTGAAGGCCATTTGCTTAAAACCTGAAGAATAGCTCCAAGCTTCCGTAATTTGCCTGTATCGGGATCAATACCTTACTGCTTGCATCATAAGGCGTGTAATGATAGCCGAGTTCGAAACCGATGTACTTTTGGTTTTTCATGCGAAATAGGGATGCGAGACCAAGTCCTAAGTGCACATTATTGATGGTTACCATACGATCGGTGTATCCACCATCATAATAATAACCATCCGGATCATAATAACCGGAAGAATAAGCGCTTTCTGTGATGCCGGTATCTGTAATATCTATGCCAAGGATACCTTTTGGAATCAGTATAAATTTGTCGTTGTCAAAAACTTTGTAACCTACAGTACCGCCCATAAATGCGGTCGCTGAAGAATTGACCGAAACATTGGAGCCCTCGTAATTGTAATCAATATTGCGGTCGTTTGAGTTGATGCGTACCTTGAAGCCACCTTCGAAAATAAATTTTCTTTCCAGCGAGCTCATCAGCATAAATCCAAAGTTTATGTTGGTTCCGAAAATTTTGTTGGCTCCGCCTAGCGGGGTGACTACGCCGATTGAAGGAACATAGCCCATTTTGGCTTTCTGTCTATCTCTGTACACTTTGGGGGTTGGAAACCGCTGTTGATTATCTTGTTCGTTAGCTTGTCGGTCTTGTACGGCACTGGCAACTTCAGTATCTGAAAAAAGCTGTAAAATATCTTTTTCCTGATCGGTTAACGTATAACTATCGGAAGCAAGCAGGGCTTTGGCTCTTACTTTTATCAAGCCGTCCAGGGGATGCCTTAATGGCACGAAATTGTATTTTTCCTTATGCTGTTCGTACTGTGTTGAAAAATCGTCCTGGTCTGCCGCATCCAGTCTTTGTAGAAAATTTTTATCGAATTGATTGTCTATATAATGTTTGATCTCTGTTGTGGTATTCTTTTTTTCAATGATGTATATAAGAATACGTAAACGCTGTACAAACTCGTTGGTACCACAGCTAGCTTGTATACTATTGAGTAAAGGATCAATTTTGTCAAAGTCATTGTTGTTCAATGTTTTTGTCAATAAGGGAAGTATTTCAGCTGTATGCCGGTCACAATTCTCTTGTGCATGCAATAGTTTTGTAGGAAGCACACCAATGATGATCAATATTATTAGAGCAAGCTGACGGATATTCATGGCTTATATAGATTTGTTGCTGACTAAATTAGCAAATAAATTGCAGGATACACTGGTTTGTTTGTACCAAAGGTTCTAAAAGTTTTATCTTTGACGTATGGCGTCGATATTTCGGTTTAAACAGTTTGAGGTTGATCAGTCTGACTGTGCAATGAAAATTAACACAGATGGCGTACTGCTGGCTTCCTTGCTGGAAGTAGAAGCTGTGGATCGTGTACTGGACGTAGGTACAGGTACGGGAGTCATTGCATTGATGTTGGCTCAACGGCTCGTAGACAGCAGGGTAGAGGCTGTCGAAATTGACCCTTTGGCTGCTGCGATGGCTAACAGAAACTTCCGTAATTCCATTTTCCAGGAACGTTTAGTGCTGCATGCTTCCTCCTTTCAACAAATGGATGTACAAGGGCATTACGATCTGATCGTGTCAAATCCACCCTTTTATACAGATTCCTTACATAACCCGGATGAACGCAAGAAGCTGGCGCGTCATACCGATCTGGATTTTTTTGCTGAATTGCTGGATTTCGCTGCTCTACGCTTATCGGATCGGGGAAAATTAGTGCTGATCGTTCCAACAGCATTAGCGGAAACGTTGACTAAAATTTCGGCGGAAAGGGGATTATATTGTTCCAGTGAAGTGCAAATAAGCTCTTTTGAAGGGGAATCGGCCATTCGGAAAATCGTTACCTTTGAACGCTTATGTGTTGAACGGCTCGCTCAACGTACGTTTGTTATTTATGCCGCCAAGGGTATTTATTCAGAAGCTTATCGAAATGCCTTGGCACCTTATTTTTTAGCTTTTTAAGTGATGACAAAGATCGGATTACTCTCAGATACACATTCTTTTTTAGATGAAGCTGTATTTACTCATTTTGCAGCCTGCGACGAGATATGGCATGTGGGCGATTTTGGTGATCCTGATGTTGCGGATCGGTTAGCAGCTTTTAAACCACTTCGCGGAGTATACGGAAACATTGATGGTCAAGAAATTCGTTTACAATTTCCAGAAGATTTGAGGTTTAGGTGTGAGGAAGTGGACGTCTTTATGACACATATTGGTGGTTATCCAGGGAAATATGCCGCACGCATAAAAGGGGAATTGATGAAAAATCCACCTAAATTATTTATCACTGGACATTCACATATCCTAAAGGTTATCTTCGACCCCAAGATCCATTGTCTCCATCTCAACCCTGGGGCAGCAGGTAAGCAGGGCTGGCACAAAGTAAGGACATTAATGCGGTTTGAGATCAATAAAGATAAAATTGAGAACCTGGAGGTTATTGAACTCAAAGATCGTTAAGTCACCCAGACTCTTCTTTAGTCTTTTTTATGAATAGACAGCCGGACGATACTTTGGGTAATGGCAAAGAGATCGTGCGGTACATTCGGCTCTAATGTTACTAACATGCCTTTTGTTAGACTGATTTTGCTTCCGTTAACGCCAAAATCAATATTGCCTTCGACAATTTCTACAATAATTGATGCAGCTGTTTTATGCTCCTTTAGATATTGCCCTTCTGCAAAAGCCAAGCGATATTCTTTGCTGCCATTTGTTTCTAGCAGGAGGTCCATTTTGGGTTTTTTGTCCTGAAATGTGACGTTTTGAAAAATAGATGCTGTCTGCATGGTCGTTTTGCTATTATCTGTTGTTGCTAATATATTGTTGATAAAGGTCCTGTAAATAGGTCTGTAAGATCAGGGCGTGGGTATGGATGGTGATGGGGGGGCTTTCATGGCTATATTTATAAAATAACGCTATTACTGATATTAAAATAAATATATGATTTTCAGCTGTAAAATGTGTCAGCTCGTTATCTTATTTGTTCTATAATCGAACGAATTTCCCTCTCGGATAGACGGGAAGAAGTTGGTCAAAACGATGGAAAGTTTCCTATTGCAGGAGTTTTAAAAACAAGTTCACAGGTACTATAGTGAATCACGAACTTCAAGCAGAAAGTTCTTCAACCGCTCCAATGAATCTACAACACGTTGATTTTCTTTTGCCTCAGATTTGTTGTCACGCAGGTAATCACGTGCACCCTGTAGTGTATAACCTTTATCTTTAACCAAATTGAAGATGATCTTTAAATTGGCAATATCTTCTTGCGTAAATAAGCGATTGCCTTTTTTGTTTTTCTTAGGTTGTAGAATGTCAAATTCACGCTCATAAAAACGTATTTGGGACGCATTTACATCAAACATTTCTGTAACTTCTCCCATTGTATAATACAATTTATTTATTTCACGCTCTTTGTACGGCATATCTTCACGATTAATCTATAGCAAACTTAATAAAAATTCCAATTCAAAAAGAAATTTTTGCGATCTCTTATCTGATCAGGTACTGACCGGGAGGGGTATCGTACAATTCTGAGAAGCCAATAATAATTGTGTATAAAGGTAAATTTTTCTAAGTTTGACTAGTTTGAAAACGGTCTTGACATCCTATATGATTATAGTTAGCAAATTTTGGACGAATTTCTTCTCTTTTGGAAAAGCCAATGCAATTACTATTTATCCTTTTATCTTTCTGAAAAGTACCTTTTTTAAACAGCAGGACGACTTGATTCGTCATGAGCGTATACATTTGCGACAGGCGCTTGAATTAGGTATTCTCTTTTTCTATGTATGGTATCTCATAGAATTTGCCGTTCATTTTATTCAATTTAGAGATTTTGATAAAGCTTACCGGCGTATTTCTTTCGAGCGGGAGGCGTATGACAGGGAGGGCGAAACAGATTATTTGTCCAAAAGAAAAATATGGGCTTTTTGGCGATATCTTTAAAAGGATGGTCTATTCAACCCTGCCATAAAAGCCTCATAAGGTCACAGGCTCAACAGTTATGAGCTGAATTGAAGCCGCTTTCTAGCGGATAAAAGAGATACCTTCAGAAAAGAAAGCGGTGCCAAGAGTATTCTTGGCACCGCTTTCTTTTTTATTTTGAGGATGATTATCCCACTAATTTAAGATAAGTAGCTACTTTGTTTTTTAACTGTCTACGGTCGACAATGAAATCCAAAAATCCATGCTCAAGAACGAATTCTGAAGTCTGGAATCCTTTTGGAAGATCCTTTTTGATTGTTTCTTTAATGACACGTGGTCCTGCAAATCCGATTAATGCTCCCGGTTCTGCAATATTTACATCACCTAACATCGCGTAAGATGCTGTAACTCCTCCTGTGGTAGGGTCTGTCAATAAACAAACGTAAGGAAGTCCTGCCTTTGCCAATAATGCTAATTTAGCCGAAGTTTTAGCCATTTGCATCAATGAAAATGCGGCTTCCATCATACGTGCACCTCCTGATTTGGAGATTAGCATAAATGGAATTTTATGCTCAATACAGTAATCTATTGAACGTGCGATTTTTTCACCAACGACAGATCCCATTGATCCGCCGATGAAACTAAAGTCCATACAAGCAATAACAATGTCTTGACCATTCATTTTTCCATGGCCAGAACGTAAAGCATCTTTCAGGCCTGTTTTGGCTTGACTTTCCTTTAAACGTTCAGGGTATGGCTTTGAATCGAAAAATTCTAATGGATCACCAGAATTTAGATTAGGGAATAGTTCTGTAAATTCGTTATTGTCAAATAAAATTGAAAAATATTCTTTGGAGCCAATTCTTAAGTGGTGGCCACAATATTGACAAACATAGTCGTTTTCTACTTGTTCAAGATGCAACAATGGTTTTTTACATGTGGGACATTTGTTCCACATACCATCAGGTGCTTCTTTTTTATTAGCGGTAGCTGTGCTAATACCAGCTTTTTCTCTTTTAAACCAACTCATACGATAGTTCTTATTCGATTACAAACTTATATAAATTTGCTTTTATATACAATTATAATTGTGTTGAATGTACATGCCAAGCGATTAAAACTCCTTGTGTAGCAGGGCTTCTATAAATAGGGGAAATGCGGGTAACAATTGGGATATATAAGATATTTAGCTGATTATTAGGTTAGAATTGAATTTTGGACCGGAGGATTAGTCAAAAAAATGGGCATAAAAAAAGGGTAAGCTACTCCTATCGCACCGCTCAACCAAATACCCTTGCTTTGTTCCCAACCTGGGGGAGTCAATGGGAGCTGGTCGTAGAAGACTTACCCGCCACAAAAGTAGAAAAAAAAACAGTTTTAGGAAAGAAAAAATGCTATTTTATCTTATGCTGCTGATTATCATTGCAATAAATTATATTTAGGAGCTGCTCTTAGCGCTTTTTTATGATGGAAAATAGTGGGTATCCGTGTAAATCCGCTAAAAATGGTGTAAAATAAGTGCTTGACGAAGTCCATTGGTTGTAATTGTTCTTTTGAAAACGTCGGAAGTAGTATAATCTAGTTTATAGGAGATCGACTTTGAATAGGCTGAATAGTCTAGTTTCCCTTATTCAAAATCGATCTCATTTTTTGGACTACATTTTTTCTTGATTGTATTCGCCCAATAGGGAATAATAGCCAAATAAGCCGAGTCCTATGGAGATTATGGGAGTTAAAATGCACAGGATAATGATGCCAAATACCAGATCTTCCTGATGTCCCGTTGAAATCTTTGGCAGGGCCAGTTCAAAAATGGAGAAATAGGCAGTAAACAATGCTAAAACGATCCAAATTATGCCGAGGAATTTTTTGAGATTATTCATGTGTTGGGGGAGTTGATTTGTTGTTGATATAGATACTGCCAATGATAAAACATACAATGGCAATGATAATAGGGTACCATAAACCTGCAAGATAGAATTGCGGAGTAGCGGATGCTTCGGCATTTGTCGTTAAGTACGTCGATACAGCTGGTAGGAGCCCGCCGAATATTCCATTTCCAACATGATAGGGCAAGGACATGGAGGTGTAGCGGATCTTTACAGGAAATAGTTCAACAAGAAATGCCGCAATGGGCCCGTACACCATTGTAATATAAATCACTTGTATAAAGATCAGCAGGACGAGCAGCATATAGTTCTTCCCTGCAAGATGGACTGTGGTTTTGGTCATTGGCTGTCCCTTGAGTTTTCCTGACTGATGTATCATGCTGGTTCTTGTAACTTCTGTCTGGTCCTCATATTGAGTCTTGGTGATCGAAATAGTTTCCGTTGATTGCGGCCCGCTGGGGGCCTCCGTTGTTTCGTTCACCTTGACTTTCTGTTCTGCATTGGACAGTTGGTACATGGATTCGTATATAGGTCGATAAGTCAATACGGCAAGTAACATCCCACCGAGCATGATCCATTTTCGTCCAACTTTGTCACTAAGCCACCCAAATACGACAAAAAAAGGAGTTCCCAAAAGTAATGCGATACCAAGAATCGTATCGGCCTGGTCAGATTGAAGATGCATGACCGTCTTCATGAAACTCATCGAGTAAAACTGTCCGGTATACCAAACAACCCCCTGTCCCATGGCTGCGCCAAAAAGTGCGAGCAGGACAAATTTGAGGTTATAGCGGTTACCAAAGCTTTCTTTTAGTGGATTTGCACTTGTTTTTCCTTCCGCTTTGGCCTTGCTAAATTCGGGTGATTCCTTCATCTTCTTACGAATAAGATAGGAAACGTATACCATGACTAAAGATAGGAGGAAGGGAACCCGCCATCCCCAAGAATCAAATTGTGATTCGCTGAGAAATCCTTTGGTCAGGAGGATGACAACGAGTGATATAAAAAGGCCAAAAGTAGCAGTGGTTTGTATCCATGATGTCCAATAGCCCCGCTGGCCCAATGGGGCATGTTCGGCGACGTAAGTTGCCGCACCGCCATATTCTCCTCCTAGGGCAAGACCTTGCAAGAGACGAAGGATCAGCACCAGCAGCGGGGCCCAAAACCCAATACTCGCATAGCTGGGGATACAACCTATGAGAAATGTTGCTCCGCCCATGAGCATTAAAGTAACCATAAATGTATATTTTCGACCGATAATATCACCTAGTCGCCCAAAAAATAGGCGCCAAATGGCCGGACAACAAATCCTGCGGCAAATGTAGCTAAGGTGGAAAGAAAAGCCGCAGTTGGATTGTCTGCAGGAAAAAACTTAGTGGAGATGACAATGGAAAGGCTGCCAAAGATAAAAAAGTCGTACCATTCAATCAGTGTTCCCATGGAGGATGCTCCGATGACTTTCCAGATACTTTTTGTATTGTTTTCGTTCATTAATTGTTGGTTTTTGTTGTTGGTTTATGGTTTAGTTCACTTATTTTAGAGGTAGCATATGCTATTTTACCACAGAGGGGCCATTAGAATGCGAGGGGCCTTGGTCCTTTGACAAGATTTAATTTTTTTGAACTTCGGCCAGTCCGACTGTTCTATATCGTTTACCGGGCAGGGCGTGAATGAATGACTGCATTTCGAGCTCCAATAGGATCAGTGCCAATTTACTTTGTGGCCATTTTGTAAGTTCAATCATGTGGTCTATTTCTAATTGTCCTTTTTGCTGAATGAGTGTGAAAAGGAGTTGCTGGTCTTTCGTCAGCGTTAACGGAAGGCTAAGCTGTTGGTCAACGGTTTTTGTGCTGATTTCCCAATTCATGAGGTATTCGAGATCCTGAAGCCCTCGAATCATATGAGCACGGTTGGTTTTGATGAGGTAGTTGGTGCCTTCGGAACTTTTTTCATAAATGGAGCCGGGGAAGGCACATACATCACGGTTGTAGCTGTTGGCTATTTCTGCAGTAATTAAAGCACCACCTTTAATGGCTGCCTCCACGACAATGGTGACATCTGCCATTCCTGCAATGATGCGATTGCGCATAGGGAAGTTACTGCGTTCGGGTAAAGTGTTGGATGTGAACTCCGTCAGTAGACCGCCATGGTCTACCATTTTTGCGGCAAGCTCACGATGGGAATTTGGATAGATTCGATCTAAGCCATGTCCAAGTACGGCAACGGTAGACAGATTATTTTTTAGCGCATTGCGATGTGCTAGTGCGTCAATTCCATATGCGAGACCACTAACGATTAAGGTGTCTTTGGATTCATGCATCGCCTCCAGCAAATCTTCACATATTTTCTGACCATAGTGGGTGGCATGCCTTGTGCCAACGATACTAATTACCTTTGTTTTGTTAAGGGGCTGATTTCCCTTATAATATAAAACGATAGGGGCATCTTCACATTGCCGAAGCCGATGGGGATAATTTTCGTCTTCCAAAAACAGTGCTTGTATTTGGTGTTTTTCTATAAAGGCGAGTTCTTTTTCGCAGGCTGGCATATAACTTTTATTGGATATTGCTTCTGCTATCGACTCTCGTATCCCAAGGACTTGCATCAAATCTTTTTTTGAATAGGTGAACAAGTCTGCTAACTTGTAACCTTTTTCAAGGATGTTACGCGCTGTTCTAGGGCCAATGCCCTTGATTTTTGTCAAAGCTATGGGATAAATTAGTTTCATAATTGGGTTTATTTAAAGATAAGAAAAATATAACTAGCTGTCGTACTTTTTGTTAGAATTGCTCTCGGACGCTGTAGTTTTAATGGAATCAGCCAACCCCATTGAGCAGATATATGCTCTTTGTTGAAAAGCTTATGTATTGCTGTTGAACCCAGCAGAATTCCTATGGCCTGGATGATACACTATGAGACGAAATGTTGGCCTATTTTAGAAAGAAAGAGGAGGAATTGGTAACTTTGATTGATTAATGATATTTTGACTATGGAAATGAAGGAACCTTTTGATATCGAATTGGGGGATGTAGTTTATTCTGTTTTCCCTGAGGAAGAAGATACATATGTTATTTTTAAAGATGGCGTAGAATACGTAAAGATTATTAAAGACAATGATACAAACTGGCTGAAACTGAATCCAGAAACGGAGCTTCCTATGTTCGGTATGGATGAGGAAATTAATCTAATTGGCCTAGAAATTAAAAAAGAGTTGGGTCTTTAGTTTGTTTTAGTTAAAGATAGTTAAAGCCCTTTTAACTTTATTTATAGTTGGTTATTTTAGTTTATCAATTATAAATATGGTACGTATTGGCTTTCTATCTTTATTGTTTTTCTGTATTTACTTTTCATTATATCGGCCGGGAGTTTTTGCCTATCCAGCGGAATATTACCATGAGGATACCATTGGGAAAAAAGGAAGTCCAAAAGATACTTTACGTTTGGATACTGTTTCGATCAAACGCAAATCAGCGGGGGATAAATGGGAAGAAAAAAAGGAGGAGTATAAGTCGATCTTTTTCTGGGGCGATACGAAAAATATGGTGACCTTGCCTCACCAGGGGGGAATTGCTGTCAATCTGAACAAGCTTTACAATAAATTTAGTCGAAAGGGACGGAATTCGAGAAAGCTTCAGCGTCAGTTTGAAAAAGAATATCAGCAGGATCTGATTCGCGAGGAATGGTATCCATTGACACAGGAATACAGTAAGTTGTCGGGAGATTCGTTGCGTAAATTTAGGATATATTATGAGCCTTCCTTAAAATGGCTTCGAGAGAATGATCGCTACGAGAAGATTGCTTATATCCATAAGTGTTTAACAAACTACCTCGATTCTGTAGACATTATCCATAGGCGACTTCAGTTTCCTATGGGTAATGCCAAACTTTAACTACATCGGTACGTAGACCAGATATTTTGTTTCAAAGAAGTCTTCTTTAAAGTAGCCTGAAAGCGGGTGTAATTCTGCTTTGAGCTTAGATTCTTTGATCTCTTCGGTGAGATCTCCGCCTTTCAAGTAAAGAATTCCATTAGGAATCCCGTTTTTATCTTTTTTTGCGAATTTATTCTGTATCCACGGCGTAAATTCGCCAAGTCTTGTCACGGCACGTGATATGACAAAATCATATTTGTCGTCGAGTTGTTCTGCGCGAATATGATCTGCTTCAACATTCTGGAGACCGAGGCCAGCGGCAACTTCACGTACGACTTTAATTTTTTTGCCGATAGAATCGACCAAATGGAATTTGACTTCAGGAAACATAATGGCCATTGGGATACCTGGAAAGCCTCCTCCGGTCCCCACATCCAAAATTTGTGTTCCTGGCGCGAGCTCTTGGACAAATTTGGCAATACCTAGCGAGTGTAACACATGGTGCAGGTAGAGGCTATCGATGTCTTTACGCGAAATGACATTGATTTGGCTATTCCAAAATGTATAGAGGTCGGCAAGTTTTGCAAACTGTTCTTTTTGAATATCCGTTAATTTTGGAAAATAGTTATAGATGATATCAACTGTTGGATTCAAAGCTTCGTATTTTAAAAGTGAATTATTTCCAGCTTATTTTTTTCTTTTTTCTGCTGAAGATGCCATTGATGCAAATATAGAAATAGTAGATGAAGTCTACCAAAGGCAGCCACCAAATCAGTTCCTTTACTTCTAGTTTTTTATAGATGTTGGCAAATATTATCCATTGTGCAATTAGCCTTAGGAGGTAGGCTGTAACAGGAACATACCAGTACATTGGAAAGGCAATTGCTGTTGCGATAAGTGCTATGTAAAAGCAGACTGCCGATACCAGCTGGGTGCCCAGCATGCGCTGATGTCGCTTTTTGTAAATAGTAGAGGCGCCTGAGTGTCTTGCTTTTTGCTTGTAATAGCTCTTCCAGGTCGCTTTGGGTTCTGAATAGACAATGGATTCGGCTGCCAGTGCAATATTAACGTTGGTCGGATTTGCATTTTGGTTGACAAAAAGATCATCATCGCCCGATTTAATATGCATATGGGCAGCGAATCCTTTGTTACGAAAGAAAAGGTCTTTTTTGTAAGCCATGTTACGCCCTACTCCCATATAGGCATCTCCCTTTAATGCATAGGAGAAGTAACTCATGGCGGTATGGCTGGTTTCAAATCGAATCAATAGATTTAGTAAGCTTTTTTTCTTAAAATACGGAGAATAACCTAATACAATTTCTGTTTCTGGTCTGAAAGCTGCTGCAATTTCTTTGAGCCATTGATCAGATTGTGGCGCACAATCCGCATCGGTAAACACCAGTGTCTGGTGCTTTGATGCTTTGATCCCCATACTGACTGCAAACTTTTTACCATGTTTCAAGCGAATATGCTCTTTGATATCCACAATTTTTAAATGGGGATATTTTGCTTCAAACTCATGCAATATCCAAGGCGTATTGTCTGTCGAGAAGTCATTGACAACAATTACTTCAAAATTGGGATAGTCTTGATTCAGTATACTTGGGAGGAATTCAGGAATATTATCCTGTTCATTGTGTGCACAAATAATAACGGATAGCGGTGGGAATTCAGTTCCTTCTTGTACAGGTTCAAGTTGATAACTAGTCAATTTACTATATACAAATAAGATGTAGTACAATTGTATCAATAGGAAAAGACCCAATACTCCGAAAGCAATATATGGAAGATTGGCCAAAAATACGTGAAGGTCAAGCATAGCTCACAAAGATAAGTGCTTTCCGCAACTTTTTTATAGGGGAAAAATGATAATTTATTTTTGAAACATCCTGTTTGCAAATCTTTTTATAGTATTTTTGCAACGTATTCTAGGGATGAATCCGAGCTTGGGTGGAAATTAGGAAAGCTATAGCGACTTTTTAAGTTTCAACTAGTTGAAAATGAGTTTTTAATTTTTTTTACTCAAATTGCCGATAGCGCCATATCCATGGCGAATCATCCTTTAAAATAGAAATAGTCTCAGAGGAAAAATATTAATGAAATTTACGCTACAAGCACAAGATAAGTTGTCAAAAGCACGTGCAGGTGTTGTCGAAACTGCACACGGTCCCATTCAAACACCTATTTTTATGCCTGTTGGTACGGCAGGTACAGTGAAAGCAATTCATCAACATGAATTGAAGAACGATATTGAAGCACAGATTATTCTGGGTAATACGTACCACCTCTATTTACGTCCAGGGTTGAATGTATTGAATAAAGCCGGCGGATTGCATAAATTTAATGGTTGGGATCGACCTATTTTAACGGATTCTGGTGGTTATCAGGTGTATTCGTTGACGGAAGTACGTAAGATCAAAGAAGAAGGGGTTACCTTTCGTTCCCATATCGATGGATCAAAACACCTATTTACACCAGAAAATGTAATGGATACGCAGCGTATTATCGGTGCGGACATCATTATGGCATTTGATGAGTGTACGCCTTATCCATGTGATTATGGGTATGCACGTCGTTCTTTGGATATGACCCATCGTTGGCTGAAACGTTGTGTGGATCGTTTTGATAGCACAGATCCGCTATATGGATATGATCAGACTTTGTTTCCGATCGTTCAAGGATCTGTTTACAAAGATTTAAGGATAAAATCTGCGGAGACTATTGCTTCGTTTAACCGCGAAGGAAATGCGATCGGTGGATTGTCGGTAGGTGAACCTGCGGAAGAAATGTATGCTATGACCGAAGTTGTCTGTGATATTTTACCGCATGACAAGCCACGTTATCTCATGGGGGTGGGAACACCGGTAAATATTCTTGAAAATATTGCCTTAGGGGTGGATATGTTCGATTGCGTTATGCCAACCCGTAATGCTAGAAATGGCATGCTTTTCACACAAAATGGTATTATCAATATCAAAAATGAAAAGTGGAAAGACGATTTTTCACCAATAGAAGCGGAGAGTGATCTGCATGCGGATCAATTTTATTCGAAGGCTTATCTAAGGCATTTGATTAAGTCGCAGGAAATTCTTGGGGCACAAATTGCTTCTTTACATAATTTACATTTTTACCTTTGGTTGGTTAATCAGGCTAGGGAGCGAATCATTGATGGAACGTTCTACGATTGGAAAAACAAAATGGTGAAAATATTGGATCAACGTTTGTAGAACTAAAGCTCAACTAAAAAATGCTGTCGTTAATCGATCGTTACATTATCAAAAAGTATCTAAGTACTTTTTTATTCACTATGGCCATATTTACTGTCGTCATGGTGGTTTTTGACGTGTCCGAACGATTGGATGATTTTTTAAAATATCATGCTCCTCTCGATAAGATTATTTTTGAGTATTATGCTGGATTTATTCCTTTTTACCTAAATTTTCTTTGTCCGCTGATCAACTTTATTGCGGTTATTTTCTTTACATCGAAGATGGCGGACCAAACTGAAATTGTCCCGATTCTAAGCGCAGGATATAGCTTCAACCGTCTGCTTCGTCCTTACATGATCGCTGCAACTTTAATCTTTATCGTTTCTCTGGTATTCAATATTTTTATTATTCCAAATACCAATAAGATGAAGGTTGATTTTGAAAATATCTATGTAAAACCACCCAAAGACAACTCGAGGGTTTCTACCCACATGCAGTTGGACAAAAACAGCTATGTTTATATAGATAATTTTGATAATACAACCAAAACTGGATACGGCTTTGTCCTTGAAATTTTTAAAGGGGATACCCTCAAGGAAAAAATGATGGCCGACCGTATTACCTGGGACTCGGTGGCCACAAAGTGGAAGATCGAAGGGTATACCAATCGTATTATCAATGGACTACATGAACGCATGGACAAAGGTGCCGTTAAAGACACAACCTTGGATATGAAACCTTCGGATTTTGAGGTACGTGATAATATGTTTACAGCCATGGATACACGCGAATTAAATATTCGTATCCATAAGGAGGAGATCAGAGGAACCGGAGTCATGAACGATTTATTACTTGAGAAATACAAACGTTATGTGTATCCATTTTCAGCTTTTGTACTGACCTTGATGGGCGTGGCTCTGTCATCCAAGAAAGTGCGTGGGGGAATAGGATTGAGTCTTGGTATCGGTATCGCGCTAAGTTTTACGTACATCGTCTTTATACAGTTTGCAAACATGTTTTCTTTGAAAGGGGGACTGCCACCGTTGATAGCCGTATTAATTCCGAATGTTACCTTCTTAATCGTAGCAATATACCTGGCGATAAAAGCGCCAAAATAATTTTTTGTTCAGTTTTCAATAAATCAGTGAGCTTGCCTTATAAAGGGAAATAATAGGTATTGCTCATCATTTCTATATACATCTATTCTAGCGAATATGACTAAAATTAAATTAAATCGGAATATTCTAATTCTGCATTTAACAATACTTATTTGGGGATTTACCGGAATTTTGGGTAGTCTGATTTCCGTATCTGCTCTTCATTTAGTGTGGTATCGTGTTGCAATAGCGTCTATCGCGCTGTTGATCTATTTCTTGCTAACCAAACAGTCTATCGTAGTTTCGCGGAAACAATTTCTCCAATTTTTTATGGTAGGGGCTGTTGTTGGACTGCATTGGGTATTATTTTTTTATTCGATCAAAGTATCTACGGTATCAGTGACATTGGTTACGCTATCCTCTGTGACTTTATTTACGGCAATATTGGAGCCTATTGTGAATAAAAAGCGCATTGCGCTGTTGGATATTGTTGTTGGTATGGTAATTATTATCGGTATTTATACCATCTTTTCTTTTGAAACACATTACCTCATTGGTCTGTTGGCGGGACTTGGGTGTGCGTTTTGCGCGAGTATATTTTCAATCGCCAACGCGCGCATGGTTAAAAAATCGAGCCCAACCCTGATTACGTTCTATGAGATGATGGGAGCATGCTTCTGGATCAGTATATTGATGTTGTTTACAGGAGAGTTCAATGCTGAAATGCGCTTGGGACAGCAAGATTTAATCTATCTTTTGTTGTTAGGGGTTGTTTGTACTGCTGTGGCCTATGTCATGGGCGTTGCCGTCATGAAGGAGTTGTCAGCCTTTACCGTTGCGCTGACAACCAACCTGGAGCCTGTTTACGGTATTCTATTGGCGATGTTGATCTTTGGACAGAAGGAGACCATGAGCGGCGGCTTTTATCTTGGAGCCTGTATTGTTCTGGGGGCTGTATTCACTTACCCTTATGTAAAGACCAAATTGGAAAATAGACAAAAAGATCTTATCGTCCGGAAATTACATTAAACAAAATAGGCAAGTCAAATGACTGGCTTGCCTATTTTGTTGACTATAGGTTATTGAAATGAAAACTCGCCAATCCCTACACTGCGTTCTTTATTGCGGTCCAGATAGATCGTAACAATTTTTCGTTCCTGCTTTCCACTGCTATAGTAGGTATAGATTTCAGCCATGACCGCTGCTGGACCTGCAAGGGTCAGGGAACCATCGTTAAAGAAATCAACTTCAATTTTGTATTTTCCCTTCAATGCTTTTTTCAATAAAAACTGTTCAGGGCCATAGCCGCCAGTAAAGTCATTGCTGAGCCTTCCTCCAATGGCTGTGGCAGGATTACTATAAAAGCATTTTTCTTGATTTGGATCAGTTACCCAAAGGTCGATATCCGTGTTTTGTGAATTCCAGTTGATGACAACTCGAATGTCAACCGGTAGGTCTGCAATCAATTTTTTGTCCACTCCTAGGGTAGAGCCTGCCGATTTGTTTGCCTTAATGAGATTATTGATTTCCATAACCAATGTTTCTTCAATACCGTCATCGCGGTCGGCAGCTTCCGGGGAGTAGCTCTGGGTCAAAATCCCATATAATTGTTCTAGTGCTTCCTTGAACATACCTTTGTCCTGTAAGACAAGGGCATAATCACGGTGGCTTTGTGGATCCATTGGACGCCATTTTAATACCTTAGCCGTAATGAACAGTGCATTGTCGTAATCTCCCCATTCCCGTAACTTATAGGAGATGGTTTTGTAGAGATCTGCATTTTCAATTTGTAAGTCTGCGAGTGCACTTAAGATGAGTAAGGCTTTGTCTCGATCTCCTCTTTTGAAAAAGAAGTTTGCGACATCAAAATAAAAAGTTGGCGTTCCCATATACTGATTCCGAAGTTGGAGATAGCTTTTGTAAGGATCTTTGGATTGAATAAGGCCCTGTAAATAGGCTTGGTCTTCTTTAATTTCGGGGATGCTGATTTTTCCGCGTATGTTAGCGGTGGCGTTGGCAGTTTGTATGCCAGCTACACGTCCTTCTAAGGATTGAACAACAGCGAATTCCTGAAGAACGTCCTCAGATGCGGCCGCCCTCGCCAGTTCGCCGGTTGTTGCATGGGCAGTGCTTGCATTGCCGGTTGCCGAGATGCTTTTCGCTGAGGTTCCGTCAGATGAACGCGATTCTAAGACTAGTGTAGGAGCTGCAGGACTAGCTGCGGGACGCGACGGACTGGGTGTAACTGGAGCAACACCGGTAGCCATCTCTTCAGCAACGGCAGGTTCTGGAATTCGAATCAATTTTTTACGCTCTGGATATTTCTTTTTTTGCTGAAAATCGGTATTCCACCAGGACCGAAGCTGTTTGGTAATGTCTTGAGCCTGATCCAACAAGTCTGCTACACGTTCTTCCTTTGCTATACGTTCTTCTTTTATGAGCCGATTAAATTCGGAAAGCAATTCGGCAGGTGGAGTTATTGCATAACGTATGTAATCTTCTGCAGTTTCCAGTACAATTAAGCTGGTATTTCGGGTAACAATACCGAACTGTTTACCAAGGGTTTCAATTTCTTCACGATTGTCTTCGTACTGAAGATCCAGCGCTTCAATTTTCTTTTGTGCCCAGATTTGCTGTAGATCAATTTCACCATGGTCAGGTTGCAGCGCTATACTAATTTCTTGTGGTGCTTGCTGCCCATCTCCTACAAGTACTGTGAGCTGCTTCAGTCCTGGACGTTTCCCTATGCCTGCGATAGAAAAATTGGTTTGTATCGGGGCGCCTTTTTGAGGATAAACTTCCTCAAAATCATTTTTTTCTTTTATCCCAAGGTAAATAAGGTCTATTGTATTTAGATTATGATACGCTTCAGTTATTGAGGTATTGACTAAATTGATCATCTTTCCAATATGTTTCTGGGCGATTTGTTTTAGGACACCATAGTCCGATCCACTGGATGAAGTAATGCAATAGACTGGATTGTCAAGGCTCATTTTACTTTGACCGAATGTAGAAAGTCCGTCGCTAAACAGCAGGTAATTGCTGGCCTGTATTACACCGGCCTTTATTTGGCTATAATCTGTACCGCCATCGTAATCAATTCCTTTGATGTAGTTTTTGAGATCATTCCAATTACCTTGACTTACCTGAAACGTATGCCCTTTTACAAAGCGGATGTTCAATAAGCCCAGATCAACAGTCATATTGGGGTTTTCTTTAAAGAAGAGATCTAATAGCGCGAGTTCCTTTTCGATATCTCTATTTTTACTGCTGAGCGAACGGTCCCATATAATTCCAATGCTGTGCCCCCATTTTTTCTGAGCAGGTTTTACGGAGTTGACGTTTGCATTGGCAAGAAAATAAAAGGTATTGTCATTATTTGCCTGAAATAGACCTGATGTTTCCCTGTTGTCTGTCGGCAGTTGAATGACTAAATTTCGCTGGGATTTAAACTGTTGTTTATGTAAAGAAGCTGTATAATTTTTATTTTGTTGTGAGAATGCCAAAGAACCATCTGGTTTTTCTGTGAAATCTGGCTTATGTGTATCCTGAAAGACATGAATATCCAAGGCGAAATTTTCCATGGGGGACGTATAGTTTAAGGGTAGATGGTAGTAACGAGCCTGATCGGATGCTGTTGTCAGATTTTCCGAATAGCTGATCTGAATGGTGCGCTTCCCATTCGCTGGTAGTGGGTAAATTCGAGTTCGAAAATTATTTCCCTCGACTTTTTCCAATAGTCCTGGATCGACCCTACGTGTTTCTATACTTTCAAATACTTCGGTACCTTTATTTTTATCGACTGGAACTGCCTGGCGTAATTTACCGTTGATATCTAGGGCGTAGCCGCTCACGGAGACGTCTTCCGGCATAGGGAATGTCAGTTCGCCCTCGAGATCGCGATTGGTCTTATTGTCGAAGATCATTGTCATCGTCGTTTTGGCAATATTTCCAAAGATGACGACATCTACTTTGAGATCTGCCAACATCACCTTGTTTTGCTGGCCATTGTCATTTTTAATTTTTAAGCTGGGTATTTCGCGTGTAGTTCTGATCTGAGATTTCGTATCCACATTGGAAAATACCAAAATTATGAAAAGGGCAATTATGATCTTTTTCATCTTTCTATGTTTAGTAGGTGAGGTCCGTGAATACATCGATGGTTCGCGGCACAATTAGCTGTTATTTTTCTAGTGATGCACGAAAATTCAAAATTCCATAACCGCGGGTATTTAATTTTTATAGGGTGCTTTTTGCGATAGATGCAGTTTATTTAAACTTATGTTAATGATTGGCTAATATCTAGCAATTATGTTTGCATCAGTATTCGGACAGCCGGTCAAGCCTAGATTATTTAGACTAACATTACTGTTTTATCAGATATGCTAGGCAACAGAAATAGAATTTGGTTATTGGAATAAACCTGAACAGCAGTAAGCATTATTTAAAAATTTGAACAGATGAAAAAAATATACAGTGTACTGGGGATGGCCCTATTGTGTGCTTCATGTAGTAAAGATGATGTGTCGCAGATTATTGACCCGATTGTGGAATTGACCTATCCCCAAAAGGCAATAGCAACAGACCCAAAAGTATTAAGTGATATTAATGGTGTAAAAGTGTATAATGGAGGCTATGGGTCATCGATGGTCCAAGATCCTACTGATAAATCCATATTTTATCTTTTAACTGATCGGGGACCGAATATTGATGGAACTGAAAGTGATAGCAAAGTATTTGCTACTCCAGCATTTGCGCCACAGATCGGTAAATTTAGGTTAAAGGATAATACGCTGACATTGGAGTCTGTTATCGAATTAAAAAATAAAGATGGCGTGAAATTGAATGGTCTGCCAAATCCTGAAGGAAAGGGTGGTTCTGGGGAAAAAGCATTGGGGGTTGATGGTAAAGATCTAGGGAAAAGTGAGGATGGAATCGATTCCGAGGGACTAGCAAGGGCTGCGGATGGTACTTGGTGGGTCAGTGACGAATATGGACCACATATTGTTCACTTTGACGTTTCGGGAAAAGAAATCGAACGGATTAATCCTTGGTCTACGGGCAAAAAGTTGCCTTTGGTATTTGCCAAACGTCGTCCTAATCGCGGAATGGAAGGATTGACGCTTACACCAGACGGTAAAACACTGGTCGGAATCATGCAATTTCCACTGTATAATCCATCTAAAGATGCGATTAAAAATTCGTTGGCAATCCGTATTGTTACGCTGGATATTGCGAGCGGCGCCACGAAACAATATGTCTATATGATGGAGCGTACCGATTTGCAGGCTGTGAGTGAAATCGCTGCCGTGAGCAATTCAACATTTATTGTCTTGGAACGTGATGGGGAATACGCGACAGAAGCAACTCGTTCTACTGTATTTAAGAGAATTTATAAAATAGATCTTTCTGGCGCAACAGATATCTCAGATGCGAATAATACCGCAAACGGGAAATTATTTGACGGTAAAACTGTCGAGGAACTCAAAGACGCGGCTACATTGGCTAAATATAATATTAAACCAGTCAATAAAACGTTGGTTGCCGATTTAATGACTGACATCAAGGAATTGTATCCGCATGATAAAGCAGAAGGCTTGGCTGTTATTAATCCATCCCTGATTGCGGTATGTAATGATGATGATTTTGGGGTAACCGGAAAAGGTTTCTATGAGTCGAAAATATTGCCTTACATAAAGACTGTAGATAAGAATAGCATTTATTTTGTTAAGCTTAAGGACCCATTGAAATAGGGACTAATAACTGATTATAAAAAGGTCCGTTGAGAATTCAACGGACCTTTTTATAATTTTATACTGTTCACGCTTTTGCTCTTATCGCTAAAGATTATACGGTGGCTTGGTGTACCACTTGTATGACCTCTCTGTTGAGCGCGGCCTACTTTTAAGCATTTATTGTGGTCAGGAAGTCTTTGCTTTCAAGCTCTGAATAACCCATTAGGTATTCATCGACTTTTCGAGCACATTCGCGTCCTTCGGAAATGGCCCAAACAACAAGCGATTGGCCTTTACGGCAGTCTCCGGCAGTGAAGATGTTATCAATTGTCGTTTGGTAGTCTTTGTCATTTGCGAGGATATTTCCTTTTTCATCTACACGAACACCTAACTGTTCTAAGAGCGTATGTTCAGTATGTTGATAACCAATAGCCAGTAATACGAGGTCTGCCGGTATTTCACGGATCTCGGATTCTCCTAAGCGGGTTCTTTTTCCAAATTCATCAACTTCGTATTGAACTTCCTTGATTTTTACTCCCTTAATATGACCATTTTCGTCTTGGACAAATTCCTGGGTTTCTGTAGCCCAAAGTCTTTCACAGCCTTCTTCTTGGGAAGAGGAGGTTCCGAATGTGAGCTTGTCCATCGGCCAAGGATTGTTCTTTAGGCGATGTGTAGATGGTGTAGGTTTGCGGGCAATCTGTGTGATACTTTTTGCACGATGACGATTGGATGTACCAATACAGTCTGATCCGGTATCACCGTCACCGATGACAACAACATGTTTGTCTGTTGCCAAGATGCGGTCTTGTTCGATAGCTATTCCGCTTACTTCTTTATTCTGTTGGGTCAAAAAGTCCATAGCGAAATGTATGCCTTTAGCTTCATGTCCCGGCAATTGCATATGCCAAGGAACGGTTGAGCCGGTGGCCAATATAACTGCATCATAAGCTTTTAATTCATAAAAGCTGATGTCTTTGCCAACTTCTGTATTGACCTTGAATTCTATTCCCGATTCTTTCATGAGATTGACACGGCGATCGATCACCGATTTTTCTAATTTAAAATCCGGAATACCGTAGCGGAGTAAACCTCCAACCTGGTCATCACGTTCGAAGACGATAACATCGTGTCCAGCCTTATTGAGCTGAGCGGCAGCCGCTAGTCCTGCTGGACCAGAGCCCACGACAGCGACGCGTTTGCCTGTTTTTAAATAGCTTTTATGTGCTTTGACATAGCCTTTTTTGAAAGCGATCTCAATAATATGTTTCTCAATCTCTTCAATAGTAATCGGACTGCTATGTATACCTAATACACATGCCGATTCGCAAGGTGCCGGACATATCCTGCCTGTAAATTCGGGGAAGTTATTGGTGGAGGACAAAATCTGATAGGCCTCTTCCCATTTTCCATCGTATACGGCATCGTTAAATTCAGGGATAACATTGCCCAGTGGGCAACCTGAATGGCAAAATGGAATGCCGCAATCCATACAGCGTGCAGCTTGCTTATTGAGCTCATTCTCTGAATATCCTTTATTGAATTCCTTAAAGTGCTTTACGCGACCTTCCACAGCTTCTTTTGTCGGAAGCACGCGCTCAAATTCTTTAAAACCTGTAATTTTTCCCATGATCTGTGCTTCCTATATTATGCTTCCACTAATTTTTGACGAATGACATTTTTGTATTCTCTAGGGAATACCTTAATGAATTTATTTTTTTCTCTTGACCAGTTTTGCAGGATGAAATCTGCTCTGCGGCTATTGGTAAGCAAAATATGACGTTTCAGCAAAGCGATAATTGCGGTTTCGTCTTCACTTTCCAATGGATCCAGATCAACCATTTCCTGATTACAGTTTTCGCGGAAATCTTCGTTAATGTCGTAGATCCATGCGATACCACCGCTCATTCCGGCAGCAAAGTTACGACCCGTTGCCCCTAAGATCAGTGCACGACCTCCAGTCATGTACTCACAGCCATGGTCACCAACACCCTCAACTACAGCTGTTGCACCTGAGTTACGTACAGCGAAGCGTTCGCCGGCCTGTCCGTTGACGAATAGATGGCCGGATGTTGCTCCAAATAGTGCAACGTTGCCGATAATGATATTATCTTCCGGTACGAGAGCACTTTCTGCAACTGGATAGATTGCTAGCTGAGCTCCTGATAGCCCTTTTCCAACATAATCATTGGCTTCACCTTGTAATTCAAATGAAAGACCCTTTGTTGAAAATGCACCGAAACTTTGTCCGGCCGAACCTTCAAATTTGAAATTGATGGTATTATCAGGTAGGCCTTCAGAACCGTAGAGTTTTGAAATTTCATTGGATAACATTGTTCCGATCGTACGGTCTGTATTTTTGACCTTAAATGTGCCAAACACAGGAGTTTTGCTCTCAAGAGCTAATTTAGACTGTTTTAATAAGCCCCAATCCAAGATCATGGCCATACCGTGATCCTGCTCTTCGGTATTGTATAACGATTGCCCAGGCTCGTTGCGTTCCACGTGCAAGATGTCGGTAAAGTCAATTTTCTTTGCTTTCCAATGATCTATATTTTCGCGTTTTTTCAAGAATTGAGCTCTTCCCACCATTTCGTTGATGGTACGGAAGCCTAGATAAGCCATTGTTTCACGGACTTCCTCTGCGAGGAAGGTAAATAAGTTGACAATATCTTCTGGTTTTCCAGAGAATAATTTACGCAGTTCTGGATCTTGGGTTGCAACACCTACAGGACATGTATTAAGATGGCATTTACGCATCATGATACAGCCGCCGGCAACCAATGCTGCTGTCGATACGCCCCATTCCTCAGCACCCAATAGTGTAGCGATGATGATGTCGCGACCTGTTTTTACCTGGCCGTCCGCTTGTAATACGACGCGGCTGCGCAATTTGTTTTTAACAAGTGTCTGATGCGCTTCTGCAAGGCCTAATTCCCAAGGTAGTCCAGCATGCTTAATTGAACTGATTGGAGATGCACCTGTACCACCATCAAAACCTGCAATAAGAATGACGTCGGCATGGGCTTTTGCAACTCCTGCAGCAATGGTACCAACACCAGCTTTAGAGACCAATTTTACGTTGATTCTTGCTTGACGGTTAGCATTTTTTAGGTCAAAGATCAGCTGGGCTAAATCTTCGATGGAGTAAATATCGTGATGGGGTGGTGGTGAAATCAGACCGACACCCGGTGTCGAGTGTCTGGTTTTTGCAATCCAGGCATCCACTTTGGGACCCGGTAATTGACCTCCTTCTCCCGGTTTGGCACCTTGGGCCATTTTTATTTGTAGTTCGTCCGCTTGTGTCAGATAATTGGACGTGACACCAAAACGGGCCGAGGCAACCTGTTTAATTGCCGAGCGCATCGAATCTCCATTTGGAAGCGGTTGATAACGCAATTCATCTTCTCCACCTTCACCGGTGTTCGATTTTGCACCGATGCGGTTCATAGCGATGGCAAGGGTACTATGCGCTTCGTGGGAAATTGACCCAAAGGACATCGCCCCGGTTGCGAAACGTTTTAGAATTTCACTAGCAGGTTCTACTTGCTCCAACGGAATAGAGTTGCGATGTTTTGCAAAGTCCAACAATCCACGAAGGGTAAACATATGTTCCTTCTGCTCGTTGATTTTCTGTGCATATTTTTTATAGGTTGCGTAGTCTCCTGTGCGACAGGCCTGTTGCAATAGGTGAATCGTGTCTGGATTCCAAAGGTGGCCTTCACCGCGGCGTTTCCATTGGTAAATACCGCCTTCTGGCAATAGATTTTGGGGTGTACGGCTTTTTTCAAATCCACGCCAGTGTTTTGAGAGGGCTTCTTTGGCAAGATCATCTAATGTCATGCCACCGATACGTGAGACTGCTCCGCAGAAAAATTTATCGACGACAGATTTGTCGATGCCAAGTACCTCGAAGATCTGTGCTCCGTGGTAGGATTGTAATGTGGAGATCCCCATTTTGGAGAAAATTTTCAACAAGCCATTATTGACGGCCTTGACGTAGTTTTTCGATAATTCTGGCCAAGTGAGCTCTGTATCTAAGGTATTTTGTTCCTTCATCGTACGGATACTCGCCAATGCCATATACGGGTTGATCGCAGTGGCACCGAATGCCAATAGGCAGGCAAAATGGTGTACTTCCCAAGCATCACCTGCTTCGACCACTAGACCTACAGCACCACGGTTACCTGTTTTGATCAAGTGGTGATGGACGGCCGAAACAGCAAGTAACGATGGTATAGCTGCATGTTTAGAGTCAATCGCACGATCTGAAAGAATTAAGACTTCAAAACCATCACGTACGGCATCATCCGCATAGCGGCACAGGCGTTCCAGACCTGCTTCCAATGATCCAGGTTTACCATCCGAGCGGAAATAAGACTGAATGGTTTTTGCTTGGAATAATCCTGTATCGATCGAACGCAATTTCTCCAGTTCTTTGGAGGTCAAGATTGGATGCGGCAAAGTCACACAGTGACAGAATTTCTTGTCTTCGATCAGGATATTGCCTGCATTACCGATGAATGTTGCTAAACTCATGACCAAGCGTTCACGAATCGGATCGATTGGTGGGTTGGTTACTTGGGCAAAAAATTGCTTAAAGTAACTTGAGATATGTTGTGGTTGATCGGAAAGAATGGCCAGCGGAACATCGGAGCCCATTGAGCCTGTCGGTTCGTACCCTGTCAATGCCATTGGGGTCAGGATGGTTTCCAAATCCTCGCGGGAGAAACCAAATGTCTTTTGATATTTGAAAACGGAATCTTTGGAAAGATAGGTGTAGGTTACACGAGGTTCTTCCAGTTCTTCCAGTTTGATTTTGTAATTGTCCAACCAATCGCTGTAGGGCTGCTGGTTGATCAGCTGATCTTTTACTTCTTTATCGGTAAGAATACGTCCCTGTTCCATGTCGACAAGAAAAATCTTGCCTGCTTGTTGGCGGCCTTTTTTGATGATGGTAGACTCCTCGATCGGAAGCGCTCCCGCTTCAGAAGCAACAACGACGCGGTCGTCTGAGGTTACGGCATAACGAAGAGGACGTAAACCGTTGCGGTCTAGTGTAGCACCAATATGCTTACCATCGGTGAAGCAGAGTGCTGCAGGACCATCCCAAGGCTCCATCAACGTCGCGTGGTATTCGTAGAAAGCACGTTTTAAAGGATCCATTTGTGTATTGCCATCCCAAGCTTCAGGGACCAACATCAACATAACATGGGTGAGGCTACGACCACTGTGTAAAAGAAGTTCCGCTACATTGTCGAGGCAGGCCGAATCGGACTGACCACGGTCAACGATTGGAAGTAAGATTTCCATCTCTTCTTCCGTAAAATAGGGCGATGATAAAGCGCGCATACCTGCATAAAACCAATTCAGGTTACCTGTCAACGTGTTGATCTCGCCATTGTGTGCCAGCATGCGGAATGGCTGTGCGAGGGACCATGAAGGGAAGGTATTGGTGGAAAAGCGCGAGTGAACTAAGCCAAAAGCAGATACCACACGAGGATCGCGTAAGTCAAGATAATAAGTTCCGACCTGGTATGTTGTTAATTGACCTTTGTAAATAATTGTTTTGCAAGAAAGCGATGCAAAGTAAAGCGGGAGAGGATATTCTTGTTGTTGTTTAACTTTTTGAATGATCAGGCGACGTAGTACAAAAAGTTTGCGTTCAAATTCTTCAGTGTTTGAAACGCCGTCCGGTCTGCTGACAAAAAATTGGACAATTTCAGGTTCTGCACTGAGCGCTGTTGGTCCAATACCTTCACGATTGACTGGTACTGGACGGTAGCCAAGGAATTTCATACCCCTTTCTGCTGCCGCTTCCTCAATCAAGTCCCGACATATTTTGTTCATGTCTTCTTCTTTAGGAAGAAAGACCATACCTGTGCCATAATAACCTGGCTCCTCCAGTTGTATACCCAAGTTGATACATTCTTCCCATAAAAATTCATGGGGAAGCTGGATCATGATACCTGCTCCGTCACCGCTTTCTGGGTCACAGCCACAAGCACCGCGGTGTTCCATATTTTCCAACATGGTCAATGCATCCTTGACTTGTGCGTGTGATTTATTTCCTTTGATATGGGCGACAAAGCCTACCCCACAGGCGTCATGCTCAAAATTAGGGTCGTAAAGGCCCTCCGTTTTCGGTCTCTGTTCGATCATCTTTCCTTTTCAAATAATTATGATTGCTAATATAGGAATAAAAATCGTAAATATTATAAATATTATAATGAAAATGTATTTAATTTGATTTTATCATTTCTTTTAACAGGTTTTGTTGCTGATATTGTATTTGGTATTCGTGGCTGTTAATACAGTTTGATGCGTAGCTGAATAATGCATCATTTGGCAATATTTTTTGTGGAATATGGAAAAAGCATCCCAAGAATGCGAGAATATATATAAATTAGGCAAAGTATTGCATATCCTTTTATGCTGTATCGACATGACTTAACTAAAGAGAATGAGATGAAAATAACTGAAATTGAAATTTATCGATTAAGCATTCCTATGGAACCTTTTGTCATTGCGACAGGGACAATGGACTATGCGCAAAATACTTTTATACGTATATATACCGATGCTAATATATATGGTGTGGGCGAATGTTCTGCCTTTCCGATGATCGTTGGAGAAACACAGGATACTTGCTTAGTTCTGGCAAGAGATTTTGCAAAGATCTGGAAGGGGCGCGATCCTTTGGCCATAGAAGAGCGTTTGGCTGAACTGGATTTGTATATTGCCGGTAACAAAACGATCAAATCGGCTTTTGATATGGCCTTGTATGATTTGGCCGCCAAGCATGCTGGTCTACCGCTTTATCAGTTTCTAAAGGGAACGAAACGAGAGATTACGACAGATATCACTTTAGGAATTGCATCTCCGGAAGAGATGGCGCTGAAGGCAAAGCGTTTACAGGACGAAGGTGCGGTTATGTTGAAAGTTAAACTGGGGAAGGATCCAAAAACGGATATTGCGCGTATCCGTGAAATACGTAAGGCTGTTGGATTCGAAATGCCTATTCGCGTGGATGCAAATCAAGGCTGGTCTTATGCGGGGGCAATAGAAGCTTTGCAGGGGCTGGAACCTTTTAAGATACAATTTTGTGAACAACCAATGCGTACCTGGGATGACGAATATTTACCCCAATTGCGCACAGAAACTATTGTTCCCGTGATGGCAGATGAATCTGTTTATTCTCACCATGACGCAGAGCGTCTCTGTAAAGCTGATGCTTGCGATTATATCAATATTAAATTTTCGAAATCAGGAGGTATTCAAGAGGCCTTAAAAATTAATCATATTGCCGCGGAATACGGCATTACTTGTATGATAGGAGGAATGCTGGAATCTCGCTTGGCTTTGGCTGCTAAGGTACATTTCGCGTATGCTGCCCCAAATGTCAAGTTTTTTGATCTAGACACATGTATGGTTGGCCATCTGGAGGATCCTGTTATCGGTGGTATTCAATATGACGGATACAAAATACATATCTCAGACCAAATTGGAATCGGGGCAGATATAGACCAAACTTTTTTAGATCAATGCGAGAAATGGATCATTTAAATTGGGAAAAAAATTATGAATAGTATGAACTGGGGAATAGGGACACAAGAGATTATTGTCCTGATTATTATCGTTATCTTTTTGATAGCGGCCTATTTGTTTTTCTCTAAGTTGTTGAAAAAATAGGTTTTAGATTCTTTTTTTTGATTGAATATCTTCTGTGAACTTGTTTTTCAGTTTTATAACTTATTTTTCAGTTGTAAAACTGAAAAATAAGTTATAACTTTATGTTAGTATAAACAACGTATCAAATTATGGAAGAATTAACAAAAAAAGAAGAGGAAGTCATGCAGGTGATCTGGAAGCTCAACGAGGTCTTTGTCAAAGATATTATTGAGTATCTGGATCCAAGTAGTTCCATACCCTATAATACAATCTCCTCGATTGTAAGAATATTGGAAAAGAAAGGGTATGTAGGTTATAGAGCCTTCGGAAAGACTTATCAGTATTATCCTTTGATTTCGAAGATGCAATACCGAAAGTTATCATTCTCAAGAGTGCTCGATCATTATTTTGATGATTCGGTTGAGAATTTACTGTCTTTTATGGTAAAAGAAAAGAAGCTTTCGGCGGAGGATATTCAGAAAATAGAACAACTCATCAAAAAACACGAAGATCATGAATAGCTTACTTTATTATTTATTTGAAGTTAACTGCAGTCTGATAATCGGGGCAGTTCTTTATTTTCTGGTATTCAGACAGCTTTCATTTTTTCAATGGAACCGTTATTTTATCCTGGGTTTATGTTTGTTGAGTCTGCTTCTGCCATTTGGAACTGTACGTTTGGGCGAACTATTTCTTTCGCCAACAAGTCCAGTGCTCGCTTTTGAACAATCGAACACAGTTGCTCATTCGATAGGAGCTTCGGGTGATCTCGTATCTGAAACAGAAATGGTCGATTCATTCTGGCATTCCTTTTCGATTGGATATGGCATTGCTTATGGTTATCTGCTTGTATCTTTTGTTTTGTTATGCCGATTTGCGTTACGCTATATCCGCTTAGGCCGTCGTATTGGACAGCTGAGTCAGTATAAATTTGAAGGATTTACGATGGTTGTTCCCTTTGGACATTATGCAAATTGTTCAGTTCAGCATGTAATTGTTATGGAAGAAGATCAGCTTGATACGGCCGATGGGAAATTAATTTTTGAACATGAGAGCCAGCATATTGTTTTTAACCATCGCCGGGATAAATTGCTTATAGAAGTTTTTCGTTGCCTTTTTTGGCTAAATCCATTTGTTTATTGGATGCGTAGACAGCTGTATTTGGTGCATGAATATCAGGTTGACGAGGTATTGGCCAATCGATATGGTAACAGCGGCTATGCCCGTTTTCTACTGACTTTAACACAGCAGTCCTGTCCTGCTGGATTGCAGAGCAGTTTATTTAACAATAGGCATGAGCTGGTTGAACGGGTTCAGGCTATGATGGCAAAACCTTCCTCTAAAAAGAAAAGATGGCAATACGTATTGACCGTTCCTTTATTAGGCCTTTTACTGCTATTTTACTCTTTTATTAATCCACCCAAGAGCGTTTGGTTTTCCGCATCTTTAAATGGGAAAAAGAATCCGTCTAAAACGATCATCCTTGACCCCGGACACGGTGGGAAAGACACGGGGGGGATTTCATCTTTCGGAGTGGAAGAAAAATCATTGACCTGGGAAACCTGTTTGCTTTTGAAACAGGAGCTGGAGCGCAAGGGGTACAAAGTAGTGTTGTCAAGGGCTGCTGATGAATATAAATTACTCAGAGACCGATCGAACTTTGAAGGGGATTTATTGCTATCGATCCATTTCGACAATGTAAAGGACAAACAATCTCTTCCTATTCGAATATTATATCAGTCGGGGGTTAATCATACGATGCTAGAAGAGCTTAACCGCAAATTTGCATTTAGTTTAGGACAAAGATTGCAACAGAATGGACTGGCAGCAAGTGCTCCGGCGATAAATACAAAACTAGCGATTTTACGTGGTGCTAAAATACCGGCACTTCTTCTTGAGCTAGATAACATCAATGCCATTGATAAAAATGTGAAACCTGACTTTGTCAATAAACTAGCCCACGCTATAGATCAAAGTTTCGAATACTAAGCACTAATAAAACAGATCTAAATTTTAATTATACATTTGGCCTTTATAAAAAGCAAAAGATCAAACAGACTTCGATCGAGGGAGAAGCGTCACGTTTATAATCGCAGCCTAGGAATACCATTTTTTTTACATTTGTTAAAAAAAATCTGGTCTATACGCGTTTTGAATCTCTATTGGGACGAAAATAGATTATATTCAGTACCTTTGCGATACTTATTATTTTATAAAAGTTAGAAAATATCATGAGTACTCAAAAAGGACCTATTTCTCAATTTATTGAGCATAATTACCGTCACTTTAACGCAGCTGCATTAGTAGATGCTGCAAAAGGTTACGAGGAACATCTATTGGATGGTGGAAAAATGTTGATCTCTTTGGGAGGTGCAATGTCTACTGCTGAATTGGGTGTTTCTTTGGCAGAAATGATCCGTCAAGATAAAGTACACTTTATTTCTTGTACTGGTGCTAATTTGGAAGAGGATGTGATGAACCTTGTGGCACACTCACATTACAAAAGAATCCCGAATTATAGAGATTTGACAGCTGAGCAAGAAAGAGAGTTATTGGATAACCACTATAATCGTGTTACAGATACTTGTATTCCGGAAGAGGAAGCTTTCCGTCGTTTGCAGAAACATCTTGAAGATGTTTGGCATGCTGCTGAGGCTAAAGGTGAGCGTTACTTACCACATGAGTTTCTTTATCAGGTTGTTAACTCTGGTGTGTTAGAGCAATATTATGAAATCGACCCAAAAGATTCTTGGATTGTTGCTGCTGCTGAGAAAAATTTACCGATTGTATGTCCAGGATGGGAAGATTCAACGACGGGTAATATCTTTGCTTCCAATGTGATCAAAGGAAAATTGAAAGCGAGTACGGTTAAATCTGGTATTGAGTACATGATTTACTTGACAGAGTGGTACCGTAACAACTCAGCAGGTAAAGGTGTTGGATTTTTCCAAATCGCAGGTGGTATTTCTGGTGACTTCCCAATCTGTGTAGTTCCGATGATGTATCAAGATCTTGAATGGGAAGAAGTACCTTTCTGGGCTTATTTCTGTCAAATTTCGGATTCAACAACTTCGTATGGTTCTTATTCTGGTGCTGTTCCAAACGAGAAAATCACTTGGGGCAAATTAGATATTGATACGCCTAAATTTATCGTAGAATCTGATGCGACGATCGTTGCGCCATTAATCTTCTCGTATATCTTAGGTCATTAATCTTTTTGACATACAGAAAGGAGCGATTCTTCGCTCCTTTTTCTTTTCCCTTTTCTTCTTTATCTTTACTGTCTAATATTTCTTTTCCCGATGAGCAATCTTACAACAGAAAATCCCGTTGCACTTCAGACCTTAATGGATGAAACAATCTTTGGAAATGGTTTTGATTTTCAAGCAGATCTGTCTCCACATCCTATGCAGGAGGAGAACGGTGCTCATGCGCAAGTAGCTGTTGTACAAGCATCATCGGAAATGAAGGATACCTCGTATGTGGCCGTGGGCTTAGGTGCAGAGAAAGCCGCTGAAGCGATTGAGTCCGGCAGGGGCGGCGATACTGTTAACCATCTGGAGGTATTGGGCGGTGAGTTTATATATCAGGGAAATAAGGATCAAGGAGTACTTTTTATTTTGCGTTACGAGCAATACCCTTACTTTTCTCCCGCCGCATTAGACGCTTTTGAAAAAACAATTGGTGCTTTGAAATTGACCAAAGAGACCGTTGCGGTACTCAATTTGGCAAATCCCCATAACCCGAATGATTTTAAGCGTATTATGCAGTTTTTCCAACCAACTAAGATTATATTGTTGGGTGTGGAACCCGCGTCTTTGAAACTTCCATTTATTGAACATAATTCCTACATGAAAGGCCGTATTGCGACGGTTTTTAATACGTTCAGTTTTGAAGAGATGTTTGTTGATGTGAATAAAAAGAAGCTGTTCTGGAATGAATTTAAGACCTTTATTGTTTCTTGATTTTTTTATCAGAAACTTGTTATGAATAAAATTGGGATTTAAGAGGGAATGTGAGCTCCTAAACCCCATCTATTATTTAATCTTCTTTGTTATTAATTTGGCAAGGGACTTTGCAGTTTTAGCGTAACCCTCGGCTATTCTGTCATTAGTATTGGGTATCCCGACGAAATCAAAATCTCCAGAAAGAACTTTCATTTTTTGTGCAAATGTACTGCATGGCGACACCATCACTAAGGTCAGCAGTAGATAAACTGCTAAAGAAAACTTTTTCATTATTTTTATTGGGTTAATAGTTGCCAAATATAAGTTTTATTACAGAATATATATATCGTAATGCTTATTTTTGAGGTGTAACTTCATGGAAAAATCGTAGCCCACTGCAGAGTGAGGAGCACGGTCGATAAAGCGAAATAACAAACAAAAACTAAATTTCAAGAAGATGCTAGAACTAGTGTTTGCAACCAATAATACCCATAAACTAGAAGAGGTCCAAGCGATCGTGGGGAGTGCTTTTATCATTAAGAGCTTAAATGATATTGACTGTAACGATGATATTCCAGAGACGGGAGTGACCTTTGAAGAAAATGCCCAGCAGAAAACGGACTATTTGGTGAACAAATATGGTCTTTACTGTTTTGGAGATGATTCAGGCTTGGAAATTGATGCATTAAATGGCGAGCCTGGAGTTTATTCAGCACGTTATTCCGGATCGAGGGATATGGAAAAGAATATTGATCTTGTCCTGAAAAATTTAGGCGATAACCCCAATCGTACAGCGCGATTCAAAACAGTTATTTCACTATATTTGAATGAGCAGCAGCACTTTTTTGAAGGAAGTATAGAGGGGAAAATTATTGAAGTGCGTAGGGGTATTGATGGTTTTGGTTATGATCCCATTTTTATTCCGAATGGCTATGATAAAACTTTTGCGGAGATGACTGCCCTGGAAAAAAACAGCATAAGCCATCGCGCGATTGCTGTCGGTAAACTTGCTGAATACCTAAAAACAAAATAGGTTATATTAAGGTACTCATTTGAGTTGTAAAATAGAAATTTCCATTTATCTGAGGTAGGGAATGAGCACATCTAATAGGATCAGCAGATAGCCTTAAATACAAAAAAGCAGCGCAAAACAATTTGTTTTGCGCTGCTTTTTTGTGCGACTCAGTATTGGCCGGTTATTTAGCTTTTACTTTTGTCTGTGTACTATCTTGTGCAGGTATTATCGCCGATTTATTAGTTTTTGAGTCGGACTTTGCAGCAACTTTGTCGGTTGCGGTCTTTACATTTGTTTTTGTAGCGTTGGCTTTAGTCGTTGTTTCAGATGGTTTAGCTGTTTTGGTAGCAGCGCTTGTTTTATTGTTTGTAGCGTCTACCTCTTTTTCTTTCTCGGGCGTTTCGTTCGCACCAGCTTTATTGGTGGCACCTTTTTGAGGGGTAGTTGTTTTATCACCTTTCTTAATAGACTTCATTGTTCCAGATTCTTCACCTTCTGGTGCCGCCGGAACCGTAAATGATGCTTTTGAAAGATCTCTTTTTCGATTTAATAAATCATCTTTTGATTTAGGTCGATCTTCGGGGCGCCAGATGAAATTCGGAAGAAACTCCTTGTCGGCCGTGACTTCAGCAATAGGATATACTTTGCCATCCACTTTCCGAATAGATACATATTCCTTCAGCTTATTATCTTCCATCAAGATCTTAAAACGGCTGCTTCGATCATGGATAAGCTCAGTGGTTACATTGGTCTTTTCATCAATATTGTAGAAGATATTTTCTGCGTTGCCATCAACAAACAGACGTTCCATACGGTTATTGGTGAAAAAGCTGGTAATCTTCCGACCTTTAATCTGATTGAATTTTAATGAGTCGCTTGTTGCGTTTACCATGAAAGCGTTACCGACTAGTAGTGAATTGTCCAATTTTTGATTCTTTACCTGTAGGAATATGGTATCTCCAGAGATTTGTGAGTTTTCGGCCCACATCATTGGTTTTCCCATTAGTCTGAACATGGAATCTTGCATACCATAATACATAGAATCTGCTACAGCTTGCAGGTCCGATTTAAATAATCGGGCATTATAATATGCCTTTATAATCCGTGTTTTGGCCGTATCCTGGGCGAGAGAATCCCGATTACCCTGTTGGGCATTTTTTAAAGCTGCGCCCATCAGTTTATCGGATTCACCGCCTTTCGGGATGATCGCTTTTTTACGCAATACACTATCAGCCTTAAGGTTTTTTTCAATTTCTATCTTGTTTTGATCACCGACAATAGCTGGTGTTTTCTTTGCTGCAATCGGTTTCTTATTTGTCAGGGTATCTTGTACTTTTTTAATGCTCTTTTCAAGAACCGGTTTGCCGTTGTCTTTTTTAGGCAAACTGTCGATTCCCTTGTGAAGGTTATCTTTTATATTTTCTAATGTACCCGTGGAATCAACTGTTGTTGAGCTGGAATCCTGGTCACCATAATCGACCTCATTGTCGTCCTCAATAGCCCCGCCTTCACGATTCAATTTAAAATCTTTTGCAATATAATCTCGGCGAAATATCATCTGTGAGAAGAGCGTGTCGGCTGTCATAAAAACAGAATCTACCTGTGCGTCAGCCTTAAGTGGTTTATTATTGCCGCTTTTGATATTTTTACCTGGATGTTCCTTTTCTTCTAGAGCAACTTGTGATGTGGTTTTATTTGATTTGAGGTCATCTTTGCGTTGTTCTTTTTCAATCTTCTTTAATTCTTTAGCTTCATTTTTTAGCTCTTTCTCCGACTTTTGTTGGACAGGAGACAAAGAAGATACAGAATCTTTTTGTGTTGAATCTTTTTTAACAACCGAAATGATCAGTGGTTTGTCTGTCATCGTAATGGATTCATTCCTCCCGTTGTACAAACCAAATCCACCATAGGCGTAAAATTTGTCTAAAGTATCAACAAAGACCACATTTTTTACGGCTTTACCGATTCCCACTTGTCTATCGTAGAATAGGCTGTCACCCTTAAGAAACTTTGTCCCTTCTGTATAAAGGTTGTTTTTAGAGAAATAAGCCTGGCCCGTTGCCATATGGTATCGGCCTTTTTCAGTATACAGATTTTCCCCTTTATTTCCCTTGATATTGGTAGGCCCATAGAAATCAGTAATACGTGTATTACCATTATATTTCATGGAGTCCGTGTAGACTTTTACATTGGTTGATCGGACCACAACTTTTTGATTGAAATAAGATTCCCCTGTATTTTCGAAATAAGTAGCTCGCTGGCTTGTAATTGTATCGCTTCCGGATAGAATACGCCCGCCACTGTAATAATTACCGATTTTACTTCGCATATTATAGACAAGGTGATCAGTTGTCAGTATAGAGCCACTGGTGCTGACCATTCGTACAGCGCCCGTAAGTGTAGCGAGCTGCATGGCCGCTTCATAGTGTAATTTATTGGAAAATATCTGCGTACCGTCGGGTTGAGTAATGATTACATTTCCAAAGGCTTCAAAAAATTGTCTACCAATGTTGTCTTTGTGTAAATAGCCACTATCTGATGATAGTGTTGAGCCTACATGTTCATAGACTGGGCGGTAAAAGAGGATATTGCCGTCTTTTCCAGTAATAATATGGGATGATGAAAGAAGCTTTAGTTCATCCTGTTTCTGCGCTTGGACCGACAAGCCAGTTAAAATAAATACAATAAGTGTATAAATGTATTGTTTCACAAGGGCAAAAATATGGATTTTAATTGCTACTTCACTGGATTTCACAAATTTTAAGACTTGAATTTATCATTCGGACAAAATATACCGTAACTTTGTTATATGAATGTGCTGGAAAGACTAATGGGCTATATTGAAAAGGAGCATTTGTTGATGCCTCATGATAAAATATTGCTTACGGTGAGTGGGGGGAAGGACTCGATGTTAATGGCACATTTATTTGCAAAAGCAGGGTATACGATTGCTATTGCACATTGCAATTTTCAATTAAGGGGGGCGGAATCGGAAGCGGATGAAGCTCTAGTCAGAAAATTTGCAGTGGAAAATAATGTTCCAATATACGTGAAGCACTTTAATACACAAGCTTACGCAAAGGACCATCAGATTTCGATTCAAATGGCGGCACGGGAACTTCGTTATGCTTGGTTTGAGAAATTGCGACATGAGCTGCAGTTCGACCGAATTGCAGTAGCTCAGCATCTGAACGATCATATCGAAACGGTACTCCTAAACCTTTCACGTGGAACCGGTCTCCAAGGACTCCAGGGTATTTTCCCTATCAGAGAGCGTATCATCCGACCACTGCTTTTTCTGAAGGCAAGCGAAATTGAACATTTTGTGAATATGTATGGGATTGCTTATCGAGACGATCAATCCAACTTTTCAACAAAATATGCACGTAATAAAATAAGGATTGATATCATCCCACATTTTAAAAAACTTCAGCCAGATTTTGAAATGGTCTTCGAGCAGAATATCAATCATTTTAAGGAATCTTACCAGCTGTTGCAGCAATTTGTGGAGCCCATTCGGAGAAAACTGTTTTACCCTATAGATGAGGGTTGGGGAGTTCGGAAAGAAGATCTGGAACCCTATATGGATAATTTGCCTTTGCTCTATGAGCTGTTTTCGGCTTTTAATTTCTCAAAGCCGGTGCTAAGTGATCTTCAGCAAGCTTGGTCAAGAGAATCGGGGCGTATTTTTCAATCCGATGCCTACCATATGCTCCTGGATAGAAATGAACTTTTTATTCGTGAAAAGGAATTTATTTCACCCGATGAGGCTTTGATCACCTCTGAAACTTCAACTGTGGAGTGGAAGCACTATTGTTTTCATGCCAATGTTTCTGCGGATCTAGCTATTGTCAAAGCGAGTGGGGTTGCAAAGCTGGATTATGATGTATTGGTTTTTCCGCTTACGATTCGTTCGTGGAAAGTTGGCGATAGCTTTTATCCTTTAGGTATGGAAGGGCGCAAGAAGTTGAGTGATTTTTTTATCAATAAAAAGATCAGCTTATTTGAAAAGGAAAATATTCCGATCGTGGTGAATGGAAATGGAGATATCCTTTGGGTAGCCAATTATCGCATGGACAATCGTTATAAAATTACCGCCAATACAAAAAAAGTCCTTACTTTAGTTTGCAGAACTGATTAACAAGAAAAATTGTTGCTGCTAAAAATGATGGAATGATCCTGAATGATATAAAATCTATTGAAGCAAAAATGATACTAATGAGGAGTTCAAATAATAAGAGACAATGGTGCGAAGTCTCCAAATTAATAGCTAAATCTTAAGTAAATGAAAGAAGGTGTACTCTATTCGGAAAATCAATATTTAGGTCGTGACCGCGTTTGGATCAGTGTGCGTTTAGTGCTCGTACTTTTTTGCTTTACGGCATTTTATTTGAATTTAGACCATTTGATATCGAGCCAATTGTTCTTTATTGTAGGAGTAGGTATTATCATCACGTCTATTGTCATGATGTATATGGTATTATTCCGTACGGAAGTATTTCAAGACCATATACTTATTAGTGGACTATGGTCTACTCGAGTCGTCAAAATCGATCTTGCTTCTATTAAAAAAATAGAGAAGGCGCCATATAGCACATTTTTTTTCAATAATCCAGTTTATAATCTGCATACAAAGGGAAAGATTAAATTCTTTGCTGGCGGCAAAAATGCAGTTTTTTTAACGGATAAAGATGGTCTTACTTATGTGTTGGGTACACAGCGCCAGGAAGAGCTTTATCGAATTATTATGGAAACAAAAGCGCGATTAGGAAAGTCTTAAAATTTGTTAATAAATTCTTATCTGACATTTTAAAGACAACAGTTTATCGAGTTATTGGTTAAATTTGAGAAAATAGCAACGAATTAACTATGGCATTTTTAAAATTTATACTTATTACATTCGCTGTTTACTTTGTAGTAAGATTCTTATTTAGATTATTTTTACCGTTTGCAATGCGTAAAGCAGCTGAAAAGTTGATGAAAAAAGCGCAACAGCAGGGTGGAGCATACGGTAGCCAAGGATCAGGCGGTACCTTTTATTATGAATTTAATGGTCAAGGGCAACAGGAAAGTAAAAGGTCTCAGCCCGAAGGTAAAGTACATGTCGATTACATTCCACCCAAAGAAAGCCCTGAACGTAAAGGAACTGAAACCGCTGGTGAGTTTGTGGATTTTGAGGAAATAAAATAATTTTTAGCAATCCAAATAGCGTATCTTTGTGCTATGTGGCTGAAGCAACTTTCTGTTCTAAATTTCAAGAATTACTCGGAATCATCTTTGGAATTTCTCCCCGAGGTAAATGCGTTTACAGGGAATAATGGTGTTGGTAAAACCAATCTTTTGGATGCGATTCACTATTTATCACTCTGTAAAAGTTATTTCAATCCAATTGATTCGCAGCATATCAAATCAGGCAATGACTGGTTTATGGTACAGGGTGAATTTGATAAAGAATCCAATAGTGATTTCATTTCTTGTAGCCTTAAAAAAAATCAGAAAAAGCAATTTAAAAAAAATAAAAAGGATTATCCCCGACTGGCTGATCATATCGGCTTATTTCCTTTGGTCATGGTATCCCCAAACGATAGCATCATTGTCACAGATGGGAGTGAAGAGCGTAGAAAGTTTGTGGATAATGTGATTTCCCAAACAGATAATAAATATTTAGATACCCTGATTATTTATAATAAGTTTTTAGCCCAACGTAACAGTCTCCTTAAACAAGCACGTCAAACCAGTGTATTGGATCTTGGCCTAATCGAAATTCTCAATTTTCAACTTGAAGAAGTTGGAAATATTATTTTTCAAAAAAGAAGGTCTTTTATGGAGGAGTTTCAGCCGGAGTTTGACCGACACTATCGGTTCCTCACCGAGGATGCAGAGTCTGTTCAATTACACTATGAATCGCCTTTAATGACAGATTCGTTTCTAAATATTTTGGAGAAGAATTTGGAACGTGACCGTATGCTGGAACGCACAACGCAAGGAATACATAAAGATGATCTGATCTTTACCATTCACGGTGGAATGCCCTTAAAGAAGTTTGGTTCTCAGGGCCAACAAAAATCTTTTCTAATTGCTTTGAAGCTTGCACAATATTCTTATCTCCAGCAGAAAAAGGGTTTTAAGCCCTTACTTCTTTTGGATGACATCTTTGATAAACTTGATGATCGCCGTACACACAAATTGATGCAGATGGTTTCAGAAGATGATTTTGGACAGATTTTCCTGACAGATACGGATTCCGTGAGAATTCAGCGAATCTTTGACGAAATCAGCCGACCTGTTCGTATATTTGATATTGAAGGAGGACAAGTCAATGTATAAGAAGCAAACTAAAAAAAGCCTAGAATTCATTCGGTCAAGCGACGATATGACAATTAAGGAGGGGGTTGAGCGTCTTCTTGAGGCTTATAAACTACGAAGAAAATTTGATGAAACTTCGATCGCATCTGTTTGGCCTCAATTGATTGGTAAAGCTATTGCTAATCGCACACAGCAGCTATATGTTCGTGATAAAAAACTGTTCGTACGTGTAGAGTCTGCTGTTATTAAGAATGAATTGGCGCTTATGCGAAGACAAATTCTAGGAAGGGTAAATGAATATGTAGGTCACGTCATTATTGAAGAAGTCGTGATTTTATAAAACCTCCTTTCATGTTAGATCAGCTCTTTCAAGATTTTTTTCCTATTTCTGAGGCTAGTTCCTTAAAACTTTTCTCAAACTTCGAGCGTATTGAATTAAAACGAGGGGAATATCTGATCAAGGTGGGCGATTATTCTTCCAATCTGTTTGTGATAGAATCCGGATTAATCCGTCAATATGCTTGGTCAAAAAAAGGAGAGTTTACGCAATGGATAGGTACAAGGAATCATTTTGTGACAGATCTTGCTTCTTTCATTTTTGACAAGGCTTCCATATGGAATTTCCAATGCGTTAGCGATTGTACGGTATACCGTTTGTCAAAGTCCGATTACCAGCGAATGGAATCCGAAATTGTGGAATGGAATAAATTTGAGAAGGCTTTTTTGGCAAAATGCTTTTGTACTATGGAGCAGCGAATCTCAGATTTTATTTGTCTAACAGCGGAAGAAAGATATGTCCAATACTTTGAACAACATAAATTATTATTTCAACAAGTTCCCCTTCAATATATCGCCTCCGTGTTGGGTATGAGCCCAGAAACCTTGAGTCGTATTCGAACAAAAATAAGTTCTTGATAAAAGTCAAGAGCGAGCTGCCTGCCTTTTTCTAGTTTTGTCTTGTAGCTGTTAACGAACAGCCTGCTTAATCGAACACGTAACCAAAATTTTGTGTATTTATACATTTATATGGTTCATATTAAGCTTGGAGTAGTTTGTTTGCAGTTGTAATAATTGAAATTAAGATAAAACTAGAATAGCATCACATGTGCTTTATCGTTATTTGAAGACAGGTGAAGAAGCTTGAGCTATTTTGTCATTTCAGCAATAAAAAAACAAAATGAAAAAGATTGAAACGAGTATTCTCATTGATGCAACAGCAGAAGAGGTTTGGCAGGTATTAATTGAATTTAAGGCTTATTCCCAATGGAGCCCAACAATCAAACAGTTTGAAAAGCAACCGGTAGTCGGAAAACGCTGCAAAGTCCTTTTAGAACAACCAAACGGATTCAAGATCAAAATGAATCCAAAATTCCTGTCTATTGAACAGCATAGCGAGCTGCGCTGGAAAGGAGATTTATTCTTTCCAGGTATTTTTGATGGCGAGCATTATTTTAGGTTAGAACAAGTGGGAGCTTCACAAGTTAGATTTGTCCAAGGTGAATTTTTTTCTGGATTGCTGGTTCCTTTTCTGGGAAAACTACTGATAGAAACAAAGCGCGGATTTGAACTTTTCAACATAGCGATAAAAAGGCGGGTGGAGTATCGTTCTTAACTTTCCACAGAGATCTGTTAGTATAGTTTATTTATAAACACGATATTTAGCGAATTTGTCGATGAATGTTATCTTATACACATTTTTATGTGTATAACCCCCTAGTTTTACACATTTTGTTACTTTTTTGAATCCTTTCGGTTTGCGTTATTAACAATTCGATGTTGATAAGTGGTCGGTTATACACATTTTGTGTTAATATGTCCATGTCAACAGACTGCTTATTAACATTTCTTGTGTTAATAAGTAGTCTATTTTGTTGATAAGTATGTTGATGGAGTAGTTTATGCACAAATTACCAACAATGCTGCTGCTGGGAATTTTGCAAATAGTTAATAAGGGGAGTTTCTATTGAAAGTTGGTTTTTTTATAGGAATTGCTCCAAATCACCTTTTCCTTCACGAATAACATCAAAAGTTCCTTCGGTAACATCGACCACGGTAGATGCGACATTATCGCCATAACCGCCATCTATAACAGCATCAACTAGATCTTCGTATTTTTCGTGAATTAATTCAGGATCAGTAGAATACTCAATAATTTCATCTTCATCGTGAATGGAGGCTGTCACAATAGGGTTGCCTAATTGTTTGACTATTTCACGAACAATATTATTGTCTGGGACACGGATACCCACAGTCTTCTTTTTGGAACTTAGGAGCTTAGGGACTTTAGTTGTTGCATTAAAAATAAAAGTAAAAGGTCCAGGTAAGGCTTTTTTTAATACGCGGAAAACGGAGGTATCGAAGGATTTTGTGTATTGCGAAATATCTGTTAAATCATAACATATAAATGATAGATTTGCTTTTTCAGGCTTTAGCCCTCTAATTTCACATACTCGTTCTATGGCTTTTTGTTGCGTGATATCACAGCCAATACCATATACGGTATCGGTAGGGTAGATGATTACACCACCACGTCGAAGAATATCAACCGCCTGTTCTATTGCCTTGGGGTTGGGGTTGTCGTTATATATCTTAATAAGCATTTTCTATTGTTGTTAAGTACCTGAATTAGGTTTGATCTCAAGCCCTATTGAAGGATGCCAATTGGGCAATGGTTACTATCTGTCTTCAGATACGCTATATCTAAAAGAACAACAGCCAAAATATTTTGTTTTGGCTGTTGTTCTTTATATTAAAATTCTGCGTTTTTCGGTGTGCGTGGGAACGGAATGACATCGCGGATATTGGTCATTCCTGTCGTGAATAAAACGAGGCGTTCAAAACCTACGCCAAATCCAGAATGTGGTACCGATCCAAAACGGCGTGTATCCAAGAACCACTCCATTTCTTCTGCGGGAATACCAACTTCAGCCATACGATCAAGTAAACGATCAAGATTTTCTTCACGCTGCGAACCACCGACCATTTCACCAATACCTGGGAAAAGAATATCCATGGCACGTACGGTGTTTCTTCCTTGCGCATCCGGCTCATTTTGCTTCATATAGAAGGACTTGATTTCGCGTGGATAGTCTGTTAAGATAACAGGTTTCTTGAAGTGTTTTTCAACCAAATAGCGTTCGTGTTCCGATTGTAAATCTGCCCCCCAATCATCAATTAAATATTTGAATTGTTTCTTTTGGTTTGGTTTGCTACGCTTTAATATTTCAACAGCATCGGTATAGGTAACGCGTTCAAAATCGTTTGTTAATACGAAATTTAATTTCTCAACAAGGTTTAATTCTGAGCGTTCTGCAGCGGGCTTGGATTTTTCTTCTTCCAACAAACGATTTTTGAGGAACTCGATTTCTTCTGGACAAGTTTCCAAAGCGTATTTGATGACATATTTCAGCAAAGCTTCGGCCAAGTCCATATTGTCTTCTAATTCATAGAAAGCCATTTCGGGTTCGATCATCCAAAATTCGGCTAAGTGACGTGTTGTATTTGAGTTTTCCGCTCTAAATGTCGGACCGAACGTATAGATGTTTCCAAATGCCATGGCACCAAGCTCACCTTCCAGTTGTCCCGATACCGTAAGGTTCGTCGATTTTCCAAAGAAGTCTTCCTTGAAATCGATATCTCCATTTTCTTTGCGTGGCGGGTTTTTTAAATCCAGGGTTGTAACCTGAAACATTTCTCCAGCACCTTCCGCATCCGAACCTGTGATGATTGGTGTATGCATGTAGACAAAGTCGTTTTCCTGAAAAAACTTATGTACCGCAAATGCTAAAGCATTACGCACCTTGAATACCGCATTGAATGTTCCGGTACGGAAACGCAAATGCGCAATTTCACGTAAAAATTCTAAGCTATGCTTTTTAGGCTGTAATGGATATTTTTCGGGGTCAGAGTCGCCAATAATGCTTACCTCGGTAGCTTTAACTTCAACTTTTTGCCCTTTACCCAATGATTCTATCAATTGACCTTTTACGCGGACTGCTGCTCCAGTGGTGATACGTTTTAAGATATCTTCAGGTGTATTTTCAAAATCGACAACTGCTTGAATATTATTGATTGACGAACCGTCATTGATTGCTATAAACTGATTGTTGCGGAAAGTTCTTACCCAACCTTTAACAACGACCTCTTTGCCAAATTCTGTGGCATTCAATAGTTCCTTTATTCTTGTGTGTTCCATCTTAATTTTTGGAGATTGACTTGTAAAAGATGCTTTGTTAAAAAAGCAATACAAAAATAAGCTATTCTGTTGGTTTATTGGCTATAAATGTTGATTTAATTCACTTTATGAAGGTTCGTTAACCTCATAAGGAAAATATATTTTGAAATAAAGACAGGTGAAAACTCAAACATTGGGAAATGGCACACAGCTCGTTTTGCTATGGAATATAGGTTTGCTAAGAAGAGAACTTTTTGTTTGTGTCGCGAACGATACGAAGATTAGAAACAAAAAACGCGGACTAGTTATAGTCCGCGTTTTTTGTTATGATGATTAAAGGAATTAACCTTTCAATACTTTCGTTACCAATTCAGCAGCTTCTTTCAATAAGATTGCAGAATAAACTTGTAAACCGGACTCATCAATTAATTTTTTCGCTTCTTCAGCATTTGTACCTTGAAGGCGAACGATGATTGGAACAGGGATGTTACCGATTTCGCTGTAAGCATCAATTACACCTTGAGCAACACGGTCACAACGAACAATACCACCGAAGATATTAATCAAGATCGCTTTTACGTTAGGATCCTTTAAAATGATATTGAAACCAGCTTTTACAGTTTCAGCATTTGCAGTACCACCTACGTCCAAGAAATTTGCAGGTTCACCACCAGCTAATTTGATGATATCCATTGTAGCCATTGCTAAACCAGCACCATTTACCATACAACCTACGTTACCATCTAATTTAACGTAGTTTAGGTTTGATTCACCAGCTTCAACTTCTGTTGGATCTTCCTCCGTTACGTCACGCATAGCAGCGTAATCTGGGTGACGGTATAAGGCGTTCTCATCAAGATTTACTTTCGCATCAACTGCTAAGATCTTGTCGTCTGAAGTTTTTAATACCGGATTGATCTCAAACATAGAAGAGTCTGTAGAATCGTATGCTTTGTAAAGAGCGGCAACAAATTTCACCATTTCTTTATGCGCAGCACCAGAAAGACCAAGATTGAAAGCAATTTTACGTGCTTGGAATCCTTGTAAGCCTACTTTTGGATCGATTTCTTCTTTGAAAATCAAGTGTGGTGTTTTTTCTGCAACTTCTTCGATATCCATACCACCCTCTGTAGAGTACATAACAATGTTACGTCCTTTAGCACGGTCTAATAATACAGACATGTAGAATTCTTTTGTTTCGCTCTCGCCAGGATAATAAACGTCTTGAGCTATCAAAACTTTGTTTACTTTTTTACCTTCAGGTCCAGTTTGAGGCGTAACTAATTGCATGCCAATGATGTCAGTTGCTCTTTGTTTGACTTCATCTAAGTTCTTAGCCAACTTGACACCACCACCTTTACCACGGCCACCAGCGTGAATTTGAGCTTTAACAACAACCCAATCAGAATTGTAGTCTTCTTTCATTTTTTTGGCCGCTTCCACAGCTTGCTCTGGAGTATCTGCTACGATACCTTCCTGTACGCGCACACCAAAGCTCTTTAGTATTTGCTTTCCTTGATATTCGTGAATGTTCATTTGCAAAAATATTTGGCGTAAAAATATAATTTTTTGGGGGATAAGACAAGGGATAAGTTGCTCTTTTATCTATTTTTTGACATTTAGGCAAAATAAAATGGCTGGAATAGAGAAATAACAGCTTATTTATTCAAACGCGTGGTATCGTAAATTTATTTATCTTTGTCCTATGATGTTACATGCCAAAGGAATTCACAAAGCTTATGGGTCATTACCAATTTTAAAAGGTGTTGATATCGCTGTTGAAAAAGGGGAAATTGTCAGTATCGTTGGTGCCTCAGGAGCTGGTAAAAGTACGCTGTTACACATCATTGGTACATTGGATAAAGCCGATCAGGGGTCGGTATTCATAAATGGTGTTGATGTTCAAAAATTGAGTGCTAAAAAGCTGAGCGCCTTCCGAAATGAACATATTGGCTTTGTTTTTCAATTTCACCATTTGTTGCCCGAATTTACCGCATTGGAAAATGTCTGTATTCCTGCTTTTATCCAAGGAAAAGGAAGATCTGAGGCAGAAGCTAAAGCAAAGGAATTGTTGGAATTGTTGGGGGTTTCTCACCGTATTGACCATAAACCGGCTGAAATGTCGGGTGGTGAACAACAACGTGTTTCTGTGGCCCGTGCCTTGATCAATGATCCTTCCATTATTTTGGCAGATGAACCTTCAGGTAATCTCGATTCGGAAAATGCTGCCGCTTTACATCAATTGTTTTTTGATCTTAGACATAAATTTCAGCAGACATTTATTATCGTTACCCATAATGAGGAGCTTGCCCGAATTTCGGATCGAACGATTCATATGCGCGATGGGTTAGTCGTGTAACAGTAATCCGGATTATAACTATATTTTTAATGAAGAAAATACTCATAACTTTCGGAACCAGACCTTTGGCGATGCGTATCGCGAAAAGACTTGGTGCTGATTTCGAAATAGTATATGCAAGTTCAGAAGATATTCCCGAATTGCTTTTAGCATCGGGGAAATATGCGAAAATTCCGAAAGGCCTTCTTCCAACTTTTGCACACGAGGTACTCAAATTAAGCTTAGACCAACAGGTTGATTATGTGCTGCCTTTAGGTGGTTTTGAACTGGAACCATTGGCTGCAGCCAAAGTTTTATTTGAGGAATATCAGATTTCAGTTCTTGTCCCCGATAAGGATCTGCTTGAAGCTATTCCTGTTATGGAAAATCCACCAGCTGATTTGCCTTATAGACTTCTGTCCAAGGGCAACGATTTATTGAACTCAGCGACTTTCGAAAGATCACTGGATGGATTGTTTGTTGCTTCGGATTCCGGGGAGGATTTAGCATTAATTTGTGTGTCCAAATAGAATCTTATTTTTGTGGTTAGTGTCATTAAGGTTTTAACCCTGTCGACACAGCCCTTAATTTTAAGCTTTTACATATCATGATGTTCCCAGAAGAAAAAAAGGTATATGTTTTTGAATTAGATGACGTTGTTTTTCCTAAAAAGGATTACTTACTTCAAGTATATTATCTTTTTGCTAATTTTATAGAATTTACAGAGACTGTTCCGGCTCAAGCAGATTTGGTTCAATTTATGAAAAATCACCTCGAGCATCAAGGTGAGAATTTATTGTTCGAACATGCGCAGCAAACTTTTGGATTTGATCAAAAATATAAGGAGAATTTTGAGCGGCTTCATGTCAATGCAATTTTGCCGCTACGGTTACATTTGTTTGATCATATTCATACGCTGTTTAGGCAGTTAAAAGCCGCAGATAAACATGTTTGTATTTTGACGAAAGGAAATCCGCTAGAACAACTCAATAAAGTCAAATTTGTGGATTGGGGTGAATATGGGGATGATATAAAAGTTTACTTTAAGGATGAACTTGTTTTTAGGGGAATTGATCCATTGGAGTTCCTCGCCGATGAGTTTACGGTAGACACGACCGCAATTCAATTTGTAGACTAACTTTACAGTCAGTATCTTTGTTGAATCTACCAACAATAATTGTTATTAAAGTCGTTTTCGATATTGTTGAGAAAAAATTATGATTAGGGATATAAAAGCCCTATTTTTATATAAAGCCCTTGGATTTATGAATAAAGTGAACAAGCCTGCCACGATTAAAGAAATTGCCAAGAAGCTGAAAATCAGTCCTTCGACGGTTTCTAGAGCATTGAATGATCATCCTAGTATTGGATTGGTAACAACAATGCGCGTAAAAAAAATGGCCGAAGAATTGAATTATGAACCCAATCAAACGGCTATATTCTTCAAGCAGCGTAAAACTTTTACGATTGCTGTTATCTTACCGAGTTTGTCTGAACCATTTTTTTCTTTTGCGATCAGTGAAATTGAAAATGTTGCGTCAGAACACCGATATACTGTTTTGATGGGACAATCATTGGACGATCCTGATCGAGAAGAACAGATCTTGAAAACATTTAAAAACCATCGTGTCGATGGGATTTTGATGTCTATAGGGAAGAAGACGACCAATTTAGAATTCATTGAGAAATTGGAAGCGTCTGGTATACCGATTGTCTTCTTTGACTGTGTACCTAGCTTACCCAATATCAATAAAGTACAAAGCGATCTTTCTACGGGTATGAACGAAGCTGTGGATGCTTTTGTCGCGCGTGGACATAAAGTTATTGCACTTGTAAATGGGCCCAAAACCTTGCCGGCTAGTGAAGATCGAAAAGTAGCTTATCTATCCGCCATGAAAAGGAATGGTATGGATATTCTAGAAAAGAATATCATCGAAACAGACCTGAGTACGGAAGGAAATGAAAAGGCTATGGATAGTATATTTGCGATGTCTGAGCGACCTTCTGCAATTATATCTTTTAATGATTTCGTTACACTTGATTTGATGAAAGCGGCCAGACAAAAGGGGCTTGTCTTAAATCAAGATATTTTCTTTATTAGTTATGCCAACTATCCGTTATGGCAATATATGGAAAATCCGCCAATGGGACGCATCGAGCAATTTCCGGGAATGCAAGCGCGTAAAGCGGCTGAAATTTTATTTGAACGGATTGACAACACCGAAATTGTCGATCAACAGATCGTCTTTAAGTCAAGGTTGGTTATGTAGTCGCCATTGCTAATCGGTCATAAAACTAAAAAGGGGAAAATCGTTAGATTTTCCCCTTTTTAGTTTTATTTGTTTTAATACTATAAGTGAATGACTTCACCATAAGCATCAGCACAAGCTTCCATAATCGCTTCACTCATTGTTGGGTGAGGATGGATCGTTTTAATCATTTCATGACCTGTTGTTTCCAGTTTGCGGGCAACAACAACTTCTGCAATCATTTCTGTAACATTGGCTCCGATAAGGTGTGCGCCTAGGAACTCACCATATTTAGCATCAAAGATAACTTTAACAAAGCCATCTTTCGCACCAGCAGCTGACGCTTTTCCAGAAGCTGAGAATGGGAATTTACCAACTTTAATTTCATAGCCAGCTTCTTTCGCCGCTTTTTCGGTATAACCTACAGAAGCAATTTCTGGGGAGCAATATGTACAGCCTGGGATATTATTGTAGTCGATAGGTTCAACATGTAGACCTTTGATTTTTTCCACACAAGTGATCCCTTCTGCTGAGGCAACGTGAGCCAAGGCTTGGCCTTTAACAATGTCACCGATCGCATATACACCTTCGATGTTTGTTTTGTAGAAATCATCTACAACAACACGGCCGCGATCAGTTATTACACCAACCTCTTCCAAGCCGATATTTTCGATATTTGGAGCGATACCAACAGCCGATAATACAATCTCTGCTTCGATAACTTCAATACCTTTTTCAGTTTTGATAGAAACTTTGCTCAACTCACCTGTTGTGTCAACGGATTGAACTTCAGATTTCGTTAAGATGGTGATACCTTGTTTCTTTAAGCTTTTCTCTAATTGTTTTGAAATTTCTTCATCTTCAACAGGAACGATTCTATCCATAAACTCTACGATAGTTACTTTTGTTCCGATTGCATTATAGAAATAAGCGAACTCAACACCGATAGCACCTGAGCCAACTACAACTAAAGATTTTGGTTGTTTAGGAAGAGTCATTGCCTGACGGTAGCCGATGATTTTTTTACCATCTTGAGGTAAATTAGGCAATTCACGTGAACGTGCACCAGTCGCTAGGATGGTATGTGTTGCCGAATATTCTTTAGTAGAACCGTCTGCACCTTTTACATCGATTTTACCACCTTTTTTAATTTTTGCAGTTCCATTGATGACGTCGATTTTATTCTTTTTCATCAAGAACTGAATACCTTTACTCATTCCTTCAGCAACCCCGCGACTTCTTTTGACAATAGCGTCAAAATCAGCCTCACCACCTTGAACATTGATGCCGTAATCAGCGGCATGGTTTAAATATTCAAATACCTGAGCACTTTTCAATAATGCTTTTGTAGGGATACAGCCCCAGTTTAGACAGATTCCGCCTAATGATTCGCGTTCAATAATCGCTGTTTTGAACCCTAACTGAGCGGCTCTAATGGCAGCAACATACCCGCCTGGACCACTACCGATTACAATGATGTCGTAATTCATATAAATAAATATTCTGTAGTTGAGTGTTATAGCTTCAAATGACAAAATCTGTGAAGCATATATTCATTCAAAAGTACGCATTTTTTCTGATGAATATGAACTATTTATTGTAAAATTGGCGGTTTCTGATAAAACACTGTCGCTGTTTCTAGCTGAATGTCACATCCTGGTCAAAGGGGGAAAAATAATAGTTAAAGCGTTTTTAGAGTCTTATTTTTGAAGTTCACAATACACAGTTTATCATTATGTTAAGAATATTCAGACAGATCGCCCTGTGGGAAGCAATCTCCACCATTTGCTTGTTTTTTATTGCCATGCCGTTGAAATATTTCGCGGGAATCCCCGAAGCAGTCAAAATAGCCGGTTCCATTCATGGCTTCTTTGTCGTTATCTTCGTCGTTATGCTGATCATGTCAACTGTAGAATACAAGTGGCCTATATTAAAGGCCGTGAAATATTTCTTGGCTTCTTTGATCCCTATTTTTGGCTTTTGGGTAGAATTGGATCTTAAAAAAGAAATTGAAGGAAAGAGACAGAAATCATAGTTTGTTGAAAAAACGCAAATGCATAAATTTTTGCAAAGGGTTAGGTAGGGGAGAGATACACCAAATTAATAAAGACAGGGGAGATGTTTAATCATCTCTACCTGTCTTCTCAATCCCCATATACGCATAGGTAATGCTATCTTTTCCATGAGGAGCTGGATTGCCATCTTCATCCAGGTTGACAAAGACCAATTTATCGATCGATAGAATTGTTTTCCTGGATATTTTATTACGTACCTCGCAGCGCATCGTTAACGATGTTGTTCCAAAATTGATCGCTTCAATACCCAGTTCGAGAATATCGCCTTGCTTGGCTGAGCTTACAAAGTTTATTTCTGAAATAAATTTCGTAACCACTTTGGGATTTCCTAATTGAACGATAGCATAGATGACCGCTTCTTCATCAATCCATCGTAATAAAGTTCCACCAAATAATGTTCCATTGGGATTTAGGTCTTCGGGTTTGACCCATTTTCTTGTATAAAAATTCATCGTGTATAGGTATTTATGACAAAGGGGAAAAGTTTCCTTTTCCCCTTGAGTATTCGATATTTATCACCTAAGCGTGTATTGCTCTGTTCGCGGTTGCTGCAAGTGCTGCTTCTTTGATTGCTTCAGTATAGGTTGGGTGTGCATGGCAAATACGAGCGATATCCTCTGCAGATGCGCGGTATTCCATAGCTACAGTAGCCTCACCAATCATATCTGCCGCACGTGGTCCAATCATATGTACGCCTAATACCTCATCAGTAGTAGCGTCAGCTAGGACTTTCACAAAACCATCTGTGTCACCCGATGCTTTTGCACGACCAGAAGCTTTGAACGAGAATGATCCAGCTTTGTATTTTACACCGGCCTCTTTAAGTTGCTCTTCAGTCTTTCCAACAGAAGCAACTTCAGGCCAAGTATAAACAACACCTGGAATCAAATTATAATCAATATGTGGTTTTTGACCTGCAATATATTCTGCAACATAGACACCTTCGTCCTCAGCTTTGTGTGCCAACATTGCTCCAGTGATCACATCACCAATTGCGAAGACTCCTTGTACAGCTGTTTCCAGATGGGCATTAACAGGGATTTTCTTACCTCTTTCTTCTACTGTGATGCCGATATTTTCTAATCCTAAGCCTTCAGAATATGCGGTACGACCAACGGCTACGATACAATAGTCGCCTTCTAAAGTGACTTCTTGTCCTTTTGGATCTTCAGCAGTTACTTTTACGACTTTACCTTTTGCGGAAGCTCCGGTCACTTTATGGCCTAAATAGAACTCCATGCCCAATGATTTTTTCAAAACACGTTGTAGTTCTTTTCCTAAGCCACCATCCATTGTACCGATGATAGATTTTGCAAATTCAACAACAGAAACTTTTGAACCCAAACGAGCATAAACAGAACCTAGTTCCAAACCTATCACACCACCACCAATGACAATAAGGTGTTTTGGAATCTCTTTTAGGTTAAGTGCTTCGGTTGAGGTAATGATTCTTTTTTTATCTACAGGTAGGAAAGGCAATGAAGTCGGTTTCGATCCCGTTGCGATAATTACATTTTTACCAGTGATCTGCTCTGTCGAACCATCTGCTTTCGTTATTTTGATGGTGTTTTTGTCCACAAATGAACCCACACCCTGAAAACTGTCAATTTTATTCTTCTTGAATAAGAAGGTGATACCGGCAGTATTTTGGGCAATGACATCGTCTTTACGAGCAATCATCTTTGCCATGTCTACTTTCAGGTCTTTTAAGTTGATGCCAAATGCATCAAAATTATGCGCAGCATTGTGGTAATGCTCCGAAGAATCTAAAAGCGCTTTTGAAGGAATACATCCAACGTTAAGACAAGTACCACCAAATGTGCTATATTTTTCAATAACAGCTGTTTTTAATCCTAATTGGGCGCAACGGATAGCTCCTACATATCCGCCTGGACCACTTCCGATTACAATTACGTCGTATTGCATTGATTACGTTTTATTTTTTTGTACCACAAATTTAATGATTATTAATGGGATAGGAAATCAAAACTTACGATTTGTGGCCAAAGGCCCTTACTTTACATTTTTTTGATAAAAGAAGGGAAATTATGCACCGTAGGGAGAAATGTAGTGATGCCTGCCTGGGTATAAATCAAAAAAGGATATTCATATTTTGAATATCCTTTTTTATTTGATTATTGTCTCGTCCTGAAATATCGATACACAAAAAAAATCGTTATGGAAGAAGGAACAAATTATGTAAAGCGGACTCAGCGTGATTACACTTTAACATTGAAGCTGAATGTCGTTAAAGAGATTGAATCGGGGAAATTGACACTCTCCCAAGCACAAAAACAGTATGGCATCCAGGGAGATAGCACTATTCGCAATTGGTTAAAAAAATATGGTAACTTTGATTGGGAGAATCAAATACCATCCAATATGGCAAAGTCACCAGAACAGCGCATTTTAGAACTTGAAGCCAAAGTCAGACTGCTGGAGAAGCAAAAGGCTCAACTTGAGCATCAGAATCACATCGCTGATTCCAAAGCGATCATCTTTGACATGATGATCGATATTGCAGAAAAAGAATATAAAATCGACGTAAGAAAAAACTTGAAACCCGCGCAATCAATCGTTTCCGGCAAGAAAAACAAGAAAGCCTAAGTTTTACTTGTGGATTGTTCGGGTTAGACAGGCAGGTGTATTATCGAAGGATCAAACGTATAGCCAGGAGCCAGGGTATAGCCGGGAAAATTGTGGACTTAGTTCATGAAATACGCACTACCCAGCCAAGAATAGGTACACGGAAACTTTACCATATGTTGGCAAGGGAGCTACGGGCATTAAAGGTGGGTAGAGACAAATTCTTTGATATTTTACGCGCCAACCATTTGTTAATTACACGTAAAAGAAGCTATCATACGACCACTATGTCACATCATAGATTTAGAAAATATCCGAATATTATTAAAGAAGTGGCTGTTTGCCGTCCCAATCAGGTTTGGGTAAGTGATATCACTTATATAGGAAAGCGAGAAAACCCCTGTTACCTGAGTTTGGTTACAGATGCCTATTCGAAGAAAATTGTTGGCTTTGAGGTCTCACAGACCATGTGCACACCGCATGTTGTAAAAGCACTAAAAATGGCACAAAAACAAAGAAAAACAAACGAGCCGTTAATCCATCATTCCGACAGAGGAGTACAATATTGTGCAGAAGAATACCAATATTACCTAAGCAAGTACCAGCTCAGTTGCAGTATGACAGAAAACTCTGATCCTTATGAAAATGCCATCGCTGAACGAATCAATGGTATACTCAAACAAGAGTTCATGATTGATACCTATCATTTAGATCTACATTTGATGAAGCAGATCGTAGCTGAAGCAATCGATATCTATAATAATGACAGACCACATTGGTCTAATCATATGCTAACTCCAAATCAGATGCACATGAAATCAAACATGAACTTCAGAACTTATAAAACAAAAAACAGTAGCAACCTATCGGCTACTACTGTTTAAATTATTTATTTTTAATCACTGAAAACCTGTATCGATTTTTCAGGACTAGTCATATTATTCTGCAACAATTTTTCCTTGCATGACACCATAGTGACCAGGGAAGCTACAAATAAACGTATAAACTCCTTTTTCAAGTGTAAAAGTGATTTTATCAGTTTCTCCAGGTCCCAATAATTTTGTGTGGGAAACAATTGAAGATAAAGCTGATTTTGGAATATATTCGTCTGCAGCAGCTGCAGCAGCCTCAGCACCAAAAGTTGGAAGGTCAACACCTGGTTTTAGGATAACTACGTTATGTCCCATGGACTCTTTTGGCATAGTACCTGCATTTTTGAAAGATAATTCTACTGGCTCACCCGCTTTTACACGGAATAGATCCTTATTATATTTCATTTGATCGTTACCTTCTAAAGATAAGCTGTTGGAAATAGCTACGTTTTCAATACCAGGCACTGTTTCTGTTGCTTGGCTTTCTGTTGAAGTTGTCGCTTCTGTACTAGTTGATTTTTCAGACTTGTCACTGTTTCCACCACAAGACGCAATTGATAAAGCAACTGCAACTGCTGGTATCATAAAAAGTTTTTTCATTAGAATGATTGTTTGTTTATCTTTTATTTATTGTAGGCATTTCCGCAGCCTTTAGCGGTTTAGTGATGAAGTTATGACGAACGTAATTCCTTTTTGGATGCACGTTCATGAGAAATAACATCAAACATCTTGATTATGTTCTAAAATTAATGATTTCATTGCTAAATTGAAACTATCATTTCAATTTTGACAATAAAGTATCAATTGTTTTATACAATTTGATAGGATCGAATGGTTTTCCGACAACTTCATTGGCTCCAGCATCGAGCGCTTCCTGTTGTTCGGCTTGGAGCACAGAGGCTGAAATGGAAATAATCGGCATGTTTGCGATTATCGGATTCGCGTTTCGACGTATTTCCTTGATCGCTTCAAAACCACTCATGAGCGGCATATGGGCATCCATAAACACCAGGTCGATTTTTTTCTTATTGATTTCTTCTAGTGCGATGAGTCCATTCGTCGCCAAAGTAATTTCGCAATTCCAGCTTTTGAGGATATTCGCGAGCATAAAGCTGTTTAATTCATTGTCCTCAGCAATGAGCACCATCGGGAAGTTGAACTTGGGCAATTCCGTATAGAGTATCTGCGTTTCTTTTTCTACGGGTTTATCTTTGATTTTGTCGAAAGTACATTCAAAAGAGAAAATACTCCCTTTACCATATTCACTCGATGCAAAAACCCGACCGTTGAGCAGCGCTGCAATACGTTTTACAATTGCGAGGCCCAATCCAGTACCGCCAAATTTTTTGGTTATACTATCTTCTCCTTGTTCAAACGCAATAAATATTTTTTCCAGGGCATCTTCTACGATGCCGATTCCTGTGTCTATCACCTGAAATCGTAAACAGATGCTATGGTTATCTTCAGTTAGGAGCTGAATTTTTAATACAACAGAACCTTCCGAGGTGAATTTGAAACTATTTGATATAAAGTTGGTCAATATTTGTTTCAACCGTAGTGGATCTGTCAGAAAATAACTTGTGATCCGATCGTCCACATCAATGGAAAAATTCAGCCCTTTGTAGATGGCTTTATCAATAAAGAGGTTGTTTAGATCATCGGTAATATCGTGCACTGATGTTGACTCCATGTTAAGTTTCATCATACCTGAGTCGACTTTCGATAGGTCCAATATATCGTTGATAATAGTGAGCAGATTTTGCGAGGCAGAATCCAGCTTGTTAATCCAGTTTTCTTGTTCTAGCGTCAGTTGAGAATTTTTTAGCATCTGTGTAATGCCCATAATACCGTTAATAGGTGTACGGATCTCATGACTCATATTGGCTAAAAAGGTTTCCTTGGATTTTCGAGCAAGATCGGCCTCTTCTTTCGCTTTGAGAATAGCCTGTTTTGATTCTTCTAAGGCAATGTTTTTTTCTTTAATTTCCTGCTGTATCAGTAATTGCTGCACAAAAGATTTTACTTTCGCGATGGTTGCTTCAGGGTTAAGCGGTTTATATAGATAATCCACAGCGCCGCTATTAAGTCCCTGAATGAGGTATTTGTCTTCTTTTGAAATCGCTGTTACCATAATGGGGATGATATGGTTTGTTTTCGGATTCTTCTTTAGGAAGGAAACAAATTCAAAACCATTGATCTCTGGCATCTGCACGTCAACGAGCGCCAAATCAATATCCTCTTTCCAGCAGATTTTTAAAGCTTCGTTGGGATCTGTGCTCGTCACTATATTTATATTTTCGATATCCTCCAGCAGTGCTGTAAGACTGATAATATTTTCAATTTTATCATCGACAATCAATATATTTATCTTCTTCATTATAGCAAATCTAAATACAATTTTAAGTCAATTGCTTGATGTAATCTTTTATTTCTTGAATGGTCAAAATGCGTTCCTGTGCATCGAGTTGAATAGCTGCTTCGGGCATGATGGGAACTTCAGCCGTGGCAGGGTCTTGTACAAAAGTCGTCCCGCCGTATCGTTTTATCATTAATAATCCCTGTGCACCATCCTGATTCGCTCCAGAGAATAAGATAGCTGTACAATTTTCTTTATATATTTCGGCCACGGATTCGAAAGTCACATCAATTGATGGTCTTGAGTATTGAACAGGTTCTGAGATATCCAAAGAAAAGCTATAATCTGGTTCAACTAAAAGGTGATAACCAGCAGGGGCAAAATAAATAGTCCCATTTGCTATCGCTTCCTTATCATCTGCAGTTTTTACTTTTTGAACAAGTGCTTTGGAAAGCGTGTCCTCAATACTAGAAGCATATTTGGGGTTTCGATGTACAATGACAATAACGGGTATAAGGATTGGCCGTTCCAATGACTTCAAGATATTTAGAATGACACTAAATCCACCTGCAGACCCCGCTAACAAAAGAATTTTTCTTTCCATCACGTATTACCCAATTTTTTGGTAAATATTCTGTTTCTTGTTTACGATCTTAAATTTAGCAGCGTCTTTGTAGTTGATTAAAGATTCTTTCGCTCCCAAGCATAAAAAGCCCAAATGGCAAAGTGAATGATAGAATAGATCCAGGACTTTATTTTGCAATTCGGTGTCGAAATAGATCAATACATTACGGCAGGTAATCAGTTGAAATTCATTAAAAACGCCATCGGATACCAAGCTATGCATGGAGAAAAGGACATTTTTTTTAAGACTATTATTAATGGTAGCGGCGTTGTACATTGCTGTATAATAATCCGACAATGAGTTTTTTGGCTCCGTTTTAATAAAATTTTCCGAGTATTCTTTCACTTTTGCAAGAGAATAGATACCACGTTTTGCCTTTTCTAACACTTTGCCGTTAATGTCGGTGCCATAAATAAACGCACGTGGGTAAAGATTTGCTTCTTCTAACAAGATGGCCAGCGAATAAACTTCTTCGCCAGTAGAACAACCGGCACTCCACAGTTTTATATGCGGATAAGTTGCGAGATAGGGAAATACATCTGTTTTTACAGCTTTATAAAAATCGGGATCCCTAAACATCTCAGTCACATTAACTGTAATTTCCTGCAGGAAATAGGTGCTGAATCCGGGTTGATTGATTAAATTGGATTTTAGCTCCTGTAGATTGAGCTTGTTAAGTTCCATTATTCTAGTCACCCGTCTTTTTAAAGAAGCTCTTGTATAACCGGATACATCATAGCCGTGTAGATTTTTGACTATATCAATAACTTCTTCCAACTCTTCAAAACTTATCATTACTACTCTTTTATCGGTTAACTCAGCCATACGCGCATTAGGGATATTAATTTGTCGACATCAACCGGTTTGCTAATGTAATCGTTTGCTCCGACAGCAATTGTTTTTTCTCTATCCCCTTTCATTGCTTTCGCTGTCACAGCAATAATAGGAAGGTTTGCAAATTTCTTGTTTGCCCTAATTTTTTCAATAGCCTCATAACCATCCATAACGGGCATCATGATATCCATTAAGACAAGGTCAATCTGTTTATTTCGTTCAAGAATATCCAACGCTTCCTGACCATTGTTAGCGATTTCAATGTTCATATCATAGCTTTCAAACGCCGTGCTCAGGGCAAAAATATTCCGCATATCGTCATCTGCCAGTAGTACGGTTTTGGAAGCTAAATTGTTTTCCGCAATTACAGAGGCTCCGGAATGATTGAACATCGTGTATTCGTGCTTATTGCTGCGGATTTTATTTAAGAATAAATTAACTTCATCAATCAGACGATTATTTGATTTAGCTGATTTAAGGACCATCGCCTGGCTATGATGCAGAATTTCGGAAGTCTGCTCTGTAGTGAGTTCCATTGCCGTATTGATGATAATGGGTAAATCCTTAAATTGAGTGTTCGATTTGATCTCATTTAGGAGTTCAATGCCTGATTTATCGGGGAGATTCAGGTCCATAATGATGCAGTCAAACAATTTCTCTTGATCTAATAGATCGAGGGCTTGTTTCGCATTGAAGGCCTGAAATATCTGAATATGCTGTTCTTCTAAAGATTGTTTGATAAAATCGCTTTGGATTTCCTGATCTTCCACCAGCAGAATTTTTTTCAATGGATGACTAGTCGACGCTTTTATTTTTAAGAATGTTTCAGCCAAAGATTCTTCTGAAACAGGTTTAGCCATAAATCCGATGGCTCCGGCAGAAATAGGTTCATCATGTAAAAATGTTCCTGCCGACATCATGTGTACGGGAATCTCCTTGGTGCTGTCAATTTTTTTGAGGTTACGAAGAACTTCCCAACCATCCATTTTAGGCAACATAATATCTAAGATAATTGCGGCAGGTCGTAAATTTTGTGCTTTTTGTAACCCATCTTGCCCATCATAGCTAATGTATACATCGTAGCCGTTTTGTTCGGCGTAGTCTTTTAGAATATCTGCAAAAATAAAATCATCCTCAATAATCAGAAGTTTATTGTGTTTTCCATCGTTGTCGATCGACTTCGTTTTTTCGACTATGGGATTTTCCTTCGGCATTTGTGACGGCGGATCAATTTCTTTTTCGATTGATGTTACTTTCGGGACTGGAATTTCCTGCTCCAGCGGGATACTGAAGGTAAAGATACTGCCTTCACCAACCTTACTGGATAAGCTTATTTTCCCTTTTAATAAGCTAGCAATTTCGCGGCATATCGATAAGCCTAAACCAGTGCCACCATATTTACGACTCGTTGAGCCATCTTCCTGTTTAAAAGCATCGAAGATTAGCTCTTGTTTTTCAGGAGCAATGCCAATACCGCTATCTTTAACCGTAAAAAGAAGATTTTCAGCTTCAGCTTCTATCGCTAAAGAGACTTCGCCCTTTTCACCTGTGAACTTGAACGCATTGGATAATAAATTCTTGAGGACTTGTTGTATACGATGTTCATCACCGATGAATTCCTGCGGTGCATTTACATTGACATCGAGTAGGAAGTCAATATTTTTCGACGCTGCGGTATCATTGAAAAAATCTTTAATATAATTGACAAGGTAGTTTGTGTTGATACGTTCTTTTTGGACTTCAACTTTACCGGATTCAATTTTTGCCAGATCCAACAATTCGTTAATTAAATGGAGGAGATCTGAACCGGCACTGTGAATAACAGAAGCATACTTTATTTGGTCCTCACTGAGGTTTTTCTTTTTATTATCCTGAAGTAATTTGGCAAGAATGAGAATACTATTAAGTGGTGTCCGCAGTTCATGGCTCATATTGGCCATAAATTCAGATTTATATTTGCTGGACAGCTCTACTTCCTCTATTTTTTGCGCTATGGCCTGACGGGCTTTTTCCAGATCTTCATTTTGTGCAAAGAGCAATTTGGCCTTCTCGTCCAGCTCGTTATTGGTTTGGATAAGTTCTTCCTGCTGTACTCTAAGCTCTTCCTCAGAAGCTTCCAACAAATGTGTCTTATGGATTAACTCCTCATTTGTTGTTCTCAATTCTTCCTGTTGCGTCTCTAATTCCTCGGTCTGTTGTTGAAGTTCCTCATAAAGATCGGCAAGCTTTCCATGAGTTTGGGCTACTTTGATGATAACGGCAATGTTATCTTTTGCTTTATCCAGGAAGTTAAATCGTAGTTGCTCGTCTTTCTCATTGACAATGGGGCAACAGATTTCCATGACACCGACACAATGGCTTTCATAAGAGAAGGGAACAATATAGATCTCAGCGTCTAAGCGATCGGATAACGAGGTTTCTAAGATAAGATGCTTGTGGTCGACGTCTTTTATTTTAACGACTTCATGATTGTTTGCGACTTCGCCCAAAATGCCATCGTTTTCTTTAAACGTTCGTTTGATATACTGTGTGGAGGAAATACCAATTTTGTGGCAAAGCTGATACTCCTGATAGTTATCATCGAAAATGTAAATCGTTCCACCTAATGCTTTTGTCGTGGAAGCAATAGCATGTAGGCTTATTTCGGCAATTTTCTTGTCTGTATAGTCACCGCGTAACTGTTCGTCGATGCCATTAATCGCATTCAAAATCCAGTTATCACTGTTGGTCTGTTCTTGCAATCGTTGGAGACTTTTATTGGATTCTTGTTGACTTTTCACTGTAGACCTCAGAAATCTAGAGATCGAGGAAATTTTAGCGAGAATATAGAAGAACCCACTTAAGCCAATAGCGATGAAAAGGTAAGTAATGTACTGGGCCAGTTGCAATTCATTTCTAGATTTTTCTAAGAGTCTTGCCCGTTGGTCTAATAGATCTCTCGACATGAGATCGATCTGATTTAATATCGAGGCCTTTCGTTCGTGAATATTATGGGATATGGATTGAGTTTCCTTTGTGTGATCGATATCCTGCTCAAAGTTATAAAATGCAACAATATCTTTGCGGATGTTTTCGGTGCTGTTTGGTTGAACATGATAGAAATCATCTTTCAGACTTAAAGATCGCAACAGTTCGTCCATTTTTTTTAATTCCATTTTATAAGGAATAAATAGAGAAGCGTCTTTCTTATTCAGGTAATCCAGTTTGATATCATTTACCTCGTCGACACTTGATTTAATTTCATTAATGATATTGAATCTATTTTCGGCAACACGAACAATACTTCGCTCGTTATTTAAGTTATGATGCAGCGATATGAAAAAATATAGGGCTGAAAGGAAGATAAGCGAAAAAGAAATTATCACTCCTATGGTAATTTGCTTTCTATAATTTTTTCGATCCATGTTAGAATGAGTTTATCGTTTACTTTTCTGTAGGTATTGTATTTCGATGGTACCTGGGGAAAAAGATATATGTAAAATAACAAAAAAACTTGCTATTCCTAAAATAATCAAAAGTCAGCATAGAAACAAACCTATAAACAGTCAGGAGGTATCCCAAAATAATCGATTAGCGTGTAATAGCGAGTTTTTGTTAATGTAAGTGCAGCTTATGGCATGTGTGTCCTTTATTTCTTAGTCTGGATAAATTGGGATCAAGTAATGATCAAATTGGGTCTTTTAACAGTACTTGTTCAGTGCTCGTTCAGTGATTGTTCAGTGATCACTCAGTATAGACTGAATAATCAGTGACTAATCACTGTCTAAAAATTGATTGAATATTGTTATTAGCTACGTATTGGTAGGGAGATGGTTCAGTCAGGTTTATTTAATAGAAGATGAAAAAATACATATAAAAACAAAACCCTGATGATGGGCACCAGGGTTCGTTACTAACCAATTATAAACCTAAATTATGAAAAGACTCTTTAAGGGCTTCTAAACTAAATTAGTTGCCGTGTTATTCCATGAAAACTAAAAATGATTGTTTTTTAAATCTTATGCACGTTTCGAGCAAATAACTTCTCTGACTGCATATTGTTAGTGTTTCATAGTGAGATAACCTTTAATTATCTTCAACAAAGATACGGTAAATATACAGTAGTATCCAAATATTTTTTCGAATAAGTTGCTAATACAACTATGTTGTGACACACAAATGATATTTTGGCTTATCTGAATAATTATCTGACAGCCTCGTCAATTAGATCGGTATCGCTGCGCGAATAATTACTCGAAATGCCTTACTTTTACAAAAATATATTTTTATGGTATTGACCGAATTTAAAGCGATAAGAGCATTTGTATTGGATGTAGATGGTGTATTGACTGATGGTACTGTACAAGTTAATGAAGAAGGGCATCAATTACGTACATTTAATATAAAAGATGGCTATGCGATGCAGTTGGCGATCAAGAAAGGCTATCCTATTTTTATCATCACAGGTGGAGGTTCGAAGGGGGTCGAGCAGCGGATGAAAGGTTTGGGAATCAAAGAAGTGTATTCAAAAGTTACTGACAAGCTTTCTAAAATGAAAGAACTTGCTTATGATTATAAGCTTGAATTAAATCAGTTGATGTACATCGGTGACGATATCCCTGATTTTAGCTGCATGAAGTCTGTTGGCGTAGCGGTTTCTCCGGCAGATGCAGTAGAAGAGATCAAGAAAATTTCGCATTATGTGTCTGGTTTTTGTGGTGGAAAGGGAGTTGTGCGTGAATTGATTGAAAAGGTCATGAAAGTACAAGGCAATTGGTATGAGGATGAAACAGTGAAAAGTATATAAGGATGTTGAAAAATCTAAAAAATAGAACAATTATATTAGGGTCTCAATCTCCACGGAGAAAACAGCTGTTAGCAGGGCTTGGGCTGACATTTGAAGTCGACGTTCGGGAGACGGATGAATACGTGGATCCGAATTTATCGGCTGCAGAGGTGGTTCGCCAAATCGCTATTCGTAAAGCGGAGGCATTTAGAGATAAAGACGATTGTTTGGTTATCTGTGCCGATACTATTGTCGTATCGGATAAGGGCGAAATTTTAGGTAAACCCAAAGATGAACAGGAAGCCAGGACAACTTTAACAAACTTGGCTGGTAAGAAACATTTGGTATTGACTGCCGTAGCGATCTTATGGGAGGGTAAGATTAGTACTTTCGTCGAAACGACAACTGTTTATTTTTACGAATTAGATGCGGATGAAATCGATCATTATGTTACTAAATTTTCACCATTAGATAAAGCCGGTTCTTATGGAATACAGGAATGGATCGGCTTAATCGCCGTAAAAAAAATTGAGGGAGAATATAATAATGTGGTCGGATTACCAACGGCAAAGCTTTATCAAGAATTGAAAAAGTTAATGTAAAAAAAAGCGGCAAAAGCCGCTTTTTTTTTATCCCCTGATTTTTTAGTTGAGCTGTTATTTGATGAAATAACGAACCCCAGTGTAGAACATGCGTCCTGTTAATGGTCCCCAAAGCATCGAAGTGTCAAAATAGTTTCCAAAGGGTTGATCCGCTGCAAGTATTGGCATATTTTGGAAATAATTAGACAGATTTTCTCCGCCCACATATACAGTGAAGTTTTTGTCTTTCCCAAAAGTTTTGCTAATCTGCGCATTCATGGTCGCATAAGCTTTTGATGCTGTAGGCATTTGATATTCAACGGGGTTCTCTGCTGTTGATGGAATGCGTTTTTGTCCAACTACATTCAGCGTATAGTCTACACTCCAGCCAGAATGGTGATTATATGCTAGGTTGACAAAGCCACGGTGTTTGGCCAATAGCGGTTTGGTCTTTCTGCCACTTTCAAAATCAGTTTGGACATCAAGTAAGCGATAGGCCAATCTCGTTTCAAAATGTGGTGCTGGCATAAAGCGAAATTCTGTTTGTAAGCTATTGGAGAAAGACTTCCCATTCAAATTGTAAAAATTGATCTCTCGGGGGTTTTCGTAATCGACCACGACCTGATTAGAGAAGCTGTTATGGAAAAATTCAACGGATGCCGAAGCCTCACGTCCAAAGATTCGCATACTTTGGTCTATCGCTATTCCGCTATTCCAGGAGACTTCAGGTTGTAGGCCATAAGCTTTATCGTATATATTAGGCGATTGAATAACCAATTTTCTACTACTTGCCAAGACGGCCGTATTCTCTGCAAATATATTTGCTGTACGTTGGCCTCTTCCTGAGCTAGCTCGAACCGTTGTTCCCGCAATCGGTGCATAACGTAAATGGATGCGTGGCGTTGTAAACCAACCATACAGGGAATTATAGTCTTGGCGGAGACCGATAATGGCATCAAATTTTTCTGATGGACTATAGGTATATTCTGCAAATGCTCCCGAAATCACTTCTTTCCTTTTGAAGTTTTGATCTTTTAAATACCACTCATTGTAATTGTCATAATTAATGGAGGCACCAACGCGATACTTGTGAGCGACTGTACCGATAATATCTTGAAATAAGAGGTTAGCATATCCATTTTGTTGGTCCGAATTGTAGTTATTGAGCCCAAAATAGCTTTTTTGATTGTAATTTGATCCTGCAAGCTGGAGACCTATGCTGCGGTGCTTATTTTCGGGGAACACGTAACCAATTTTAGCGAAACCTTCTACACGTTCAATATCAAACCCTAAACCATAGCGATTCGTTGTACCCTTATCTGTTTTTTCGTTAAAATCAATCTGCCCACCTGTACGGTCGTCATTGAGATATTTTACCCCAAATTGTACCATAAGTCCTTTTCCGTTTTCATAAAACCAACGGTTGACACCAGAGAATAGATTGCCAACAGGTACATCTCTAAATCCGTTGTGACTAAAGTTCATGGATTTATTGTACATGAAATTGTCGTGCAACAGAACTGCGGTGGACCAATGCTGACCAATTTTTTGTGAAAGATTTAAGTTGACATCTGTGCGTCCCATGTTGTTAGCATAGGCATTAAAAAACAATCTTTCTGAATTTTGCGGTTTTTTCAATTCGACGTTGATCTGTCCGGCCATGTTTTCGAAACCGTTGGCTACGGAACCGATACCTTTCGCGATTTGAATTGATTCAATCCATGTTCCTGCAATAGAATTTAAACCTAAAGGAGAAGCGAGCCCACGAGGTCCGGGTAAATTTTCAACGGTTAATTGGGTATAAATACCACTAAGACCCAGCATTTGAATCTGTTTGCTGCCTGTTACCGCATCAGCACTGACGACATCGACGGAGGCATTGGTTTCAAAGCTCTCGCTTAAATCACAGCAAGCGGCTTTGAATAACTCTTTTCCTGTAAGAACTTCCAGTCGTGCAGGTGTCATACGGTCGATGTAATTTGAGCGTCGTGTTCCTTTAACCTCGACTTCCATCAACACATTTCCCTTTGCTGTAATCATGATGACTTCATGGAGATCTTTGATGGTGATGGTGTCAGGTTTCATTCCAACGTAACTTACCACCAATTTGTTGAATCCTTCTTTATGGTCCAATTTAAAAACACCATTTTCGTTTGTTCTTGTGTTTTTGGTTGGAAGGTTGGCCCAGTGTAGATTGGCGCCAATAATCGGCTTAAGATCCCCCTTTTCGTTTTCTTCAACGACAACACCGGTAACAGTATGTGGATGGTCATGGCTATCGGTTGTTACAATTTTCTTTTCGGGGATTTTGCCATTTTCCAAGCGTGGATACATACAACATTCGTGAAGTTTAGCATAGGATTCTTCATCGGCAACCAGGTTGTCTACATCGTGACCAACATGCGCAATGTTTTTCTTAATAGACTCCAGTTGTACTTTCTGAGGATTATATTTGATCTGTAACAGGTTGTCGCTGGCATTCCAAACAGCCATTTCTACACCATTCATTTTCGCGGCAGTTTCAATACGTTTTTTACACATGGCACAATTTCCGGCCACTGTAAGCGTCCTCGTACTGTCGGTCTGTGCCTGTACAAATGCCAGAAAAAATAAGGATAGAATGGTTGTCGTATATATTTTTTTGAAAATTTGATTCATCGTTTTAATTAAGAGTATTCGCTTCAACTAGCATTTAATTTTTACTTTCATGATATCGCGCGACCGCATTTATGGGTAACGGATCTATTTTTTCAGTTCTACTACTATTTTTGCTGAATGATTTAAAATCCACTGTTTTTAGTTCCGTGACAAGCGACGGAAAGATCAATGTTGGGAATGACAGTCTGCCATTCTTACGAAATATAAAAATTATACTGGACTTCTGTCAATTCAAGAAATTGAACTGTGTTCGGTGAAAAGAGGTGATATTAAATCCTAAAATTTTGATTGAGAATAAAAACAGGTGGGTTCTGTCTATTATCGCTCGCAAAAACGGTATACTTTAGTTTAGAAAAATCGTCTTCCTCCTCAGAGAAATGATAATAATTAAGTATCCAATGACGCGTAATTATTGCGGGAGAAAAAGTGTTAAAATCAAGATTTTGTGTTACTCGGCTGAAGTGATCGACTTTTTGTGCTTCGATCTTAACATCTTTACAGCTTCCTGTTTCATGACAGTGGTTCTGCTGTTTTTTTGCAGACTTGGCACAAAGAGGGCAGGCCATATTATGGCTTTCCGATAACGATACACTTTTTGTTTCTCCTTGGCAAAAATGAAGATGCAGTGAGGCACCACTTGCAGCGAGCAAATAGAAAAATAAGCCGATAAATAGTGCGATTTTCTTCATTGAAGCAAAAATAGAGAAAATATGTAATTTTTTTTTGTAATATTTTGGATAAATGTTATAACTTGTAGTAACAAATGAAAAACCAAAAATTACCAGAGTTATGTATTTATTATTTATTAATCCCGTCAGCTCCTATTTATTAGCTATCCTTTTGATTGTCGGGGCAGTTTTATTGTACAAAGGATTCTACCATCTCGCTCGTCGTATACAGGAATAAAACAATATATTAGACCTTATTCCCGGATACTGTTAGTAGCTTGAATATGTGCTGTTTCTTCTAAGATAGCAGCATGTAAGGATTATTCATTGAATTTTAACTATTCAGGTAAGACATGATAAGAATGGGAGTATTTATTTAGACACTCCCATTTACTTTGTTTATCGGCTTAATAAGGGATCACTTTTTCCTGCATTTCCAATCTCTATACGCCCCGCATATTGTTCCTCGAAGTTTGAGAAACCAGCGCAGGTGAGGCGGAAATCATACCAAAAATTTTGCTTAGCCAAATCAAAATGTATCTTAATGGATTGTCCCCCCTTAAGTTGCAGATTCTTTTTTTCTTTTCCATAGCTGGCGTCCTCAAAAACAAGTTGCTGGGTTGTTTTCCCATTGTTTGTACATGAAAAAGACAAACGCCCGGTAAACGCTGATTCATTTTTACTTTTTTCATAGGTACAGCGGATCTTTAACTCTGGGTTGTTTGTGTCACCTTTAAACGCTCGATAAAATCCATTTGGGCCATAGATCTCGAGGTGGTACATTTTTTTATCGAAGGCGTCTAGCGACCATTGGTCCGTTACACGATCTCCGGGAGAAATAGCATAATTTCTTGAGGTTCCAACTTCTCCTTTGTAGCTAGCAGCATGGTAGACTGTAAAAGGTGAGCCCGCAGCGTGTTTGCCAAAAATTTTATTTGAAGCTTCAAATGTGACCAAGTAATCCCCTTTGGATTGGTATTCGCCATGCACATAAAGTTCATAGGGAAGGATACATGAATCCCGGAGCCCTTTTTCTTGTTTTGGGAAATAGGGTGAACTGCTGGGGTCTTTCTCTATTTGTTTGATCTCCATTTCGCTGAGCGCTTTGAAGCCCATGGGAAGGCCTTTGAACTTGGCTTGGTGAATCTCTTGGATAAAAGGTTCCCGTTCTAGTACCATAGGTTTGTTTATGGTTTCGCCATGATAGGGCCTAAATGCCGAAGTTAAGTCACCACATACGGTACGTCGCCAACTGCTGATGTTGGTTTCTTTTATATTTTTATTGGTTTTGTGATTAATAAACTTCTCCAGAAATTGTAAACTGGAGGTATGGTCAAATACTTGCGAATTGACCCAACCCCCTCTGGTCCATGGAGAGGCAATGATCATCGGTACACGATAGCCAAGACCGATATTGCCTTCTCTTCCGCTTTCAGGATAATATTGCTCATCGCGGCGGACAAATTCTAATCCAGGGTTGATTCCCGCTGATACTTTTCCGCTTTCTGTATCATCAGGATTCGGCGCCGTAAAGGGTGCAAAGTGATCAAAATACCCATCATTCTCATCATAGGTAAGTATAAAAATTGTTTTTTTCCAAACTTCTGGATTTTGGGTAAGAATGTCTATGATTTCGCTAACATACCATGCGCCAAACCAAGGAGAATCGGGATGGTCAGAAAAAAGCTGCGGTGGAGCCAACCATGATACGGTTGGAAGTTTACCTTCCGCGACATCTTTTCGGAATTGATACAGGACATCTCCTTTAGGGATCTGTAACTCGCGCTGTTGCCCCCCTTCTTGATAATGCATTGTTTCCAATTCCATATAATCAGGCTGTGCACTGTTGTTAACAAAAGCACGGCGATGAATATCTTTTGTCCGCTCATCGAGCTTTTCAAAGTTCTCGGCAGTATATAGCTGTAATTCTTCTAGCGTATGTTTGAGATTTTTCTTTAAATTTTCAAGTGCTTCGCCAGTTGTTGTTTCGCTAATTTTACGTTCGAGGTCTTCTTTTTTTAATGTCAGGAGCTGACGATAGCGTGGATGGTATTTGACTTGATATTGGGGGAAGTATTCCATCGGATTACAACCAAAATTGGCGAGCCAGCTGTTTGCTTCACCACTATAGCCAGCGCTGCTTGAAGAAATTTCATTTTGATAGATTTTCCAGTCTACGCCTAATTCCGAAAGGCGTTCGGGGAAAGTCGTCCATGTTGCTTTCCCGCTAAACTCGGAGTCACCATTCCAAACTAAGGCCTTTCCTGTAAGATTTTCCCGTATATTGGCGGTCCAGAAATAAAGCCTATTCGGATTCGTGCCGGTGATGCTCGAACAAAAGTGTTGGTCACAGATTGTGAAAGAGTCCGCGAGAGAATAGTAAAATGGAATATCTTCGCGGCTATAATGCCCCATGGTCAACGGTAGATTCGAAAATTCTTTAAATCCGGAGTGTTTTACATCCAGCCATTTGTTCATCTTGCCTTTATTGCGTGCATCTGTTTGATCGGTCCAGTTGTGGGGAAGACAACCCATCCAGGTGACTTTCGAATCTTTGATATCCAATCGGAAGGGAGCAAATGTTTCGCCGGATTTTTGCGTCTGAAACCAGACTTTATTCCGATTGGGTTGACGGATAGCTCTAGGATCATTAAAGCCTCTTACACCACGTAATGTTCCAAAGGCATGATCAAATGAACGGTTTTCCTGCATTAATAAAACAACGTGTTCGGCATCATAAAACGTGCTGCCCAATGCTGGATTAATAGCCATCGCTTTCGCAATGGCGGATGGAATAACATGGGAGATAGAAGCTCCCCCAGCAAGCATAGCTGCTTTCTTTAAAAAATCTCTTCGCGTATCCATGGTTATATCAGTATTGATTTGATTGGCTGCCTATTGCTTGGTTGATCAAGGCAACAAAGTCTCTTCGAAAAATCATATTTTCGAAAACTGTCTTAAAAATAAGAGTTCGATCCAAGAAAAAAGACTTTAGACCGAACTCTTATTAAAAAATTAACGCTTTGCTAATTTCTAGCCTACATATTAAGCTTTGATAGACGCAATAAATGCTGGAATCTGTGCAAGATAATCCGGTTCTTTTAGCCGTTTGACAAATGCTGTACCGATAATGGCACCGGCCGTATGCTTACTTGCTTTTTGAAAGGTAGGTTTATCGGAGATACCGAAACCAACGATCAATGGGTTTTTTAATTGAAGATCATGTATCCGCTTGAAGTAAGCTGCTGTATTGTCTCCAACATCAAGTGTTTTACCCGTCGTTGCATTGGAAGAAAGTAAATAAATAAAGCTTCTTGAAAGGCTGTCTATTTTTCTGATTCGTTCTTCAGAAGTCTGTGGTGTTACAATGAATATATTTGCAATCCCATTTTTCTCGAACGTCTCTTTGTAAAGTTCTTCGTATTCATCCATGGGTAGGTCAGGTATAATGACACCGTTCACGCCTACATTCTTACATGCTTCACAGAATCTTTCAACACCAAATTGGAGTACTGGATTAAAGTAGCCCATCAAAAATACGGGGATGCTGACATGTTTGCGGAGGTCAATCAATTGATCAAACAGTTTTTCTACGGTCATGCCATTCGCCAAAGAAACTTCTGAACTGTGCTGAATGACAGGTCCATCCGCCACTGGGTCGGAATAAGGAAACCCGATTTCCAAAAAATCCGCGCCAGCTTCTTCCAATTTCTTTGCAATACTTATTGTGCTGTCCAATGTTGGATATCCAGCGGTAAAATATATCGATAAAAGGGGAGTACCTTCTTTTTTTTCAATTGTATTCATGCCTTAAAAATCAAAGTATTTCATATAATTATCTAGATCCTTGTCACCACGTCCAGAAAGACAGACAACGACAGTCTCATCACCTTTAAAAGGTATTTTTTCCAAATAAGCCAGTGCGTGAGAACTTTCAATAGCTGGTATGATACCTTCTAGTCGCGTAAGCTCAAGACCGGCCTGCATCGCTTCGTGGTCGGTCACACTGACATAGTTACCTCTGCCAGATTTGAATAACCAAGCATGTTGGGGGCCAATACCGGGGTAGTCAAGTCCTGCTGATATGGAGTAAGGTTCTATGACCTGGCCATCCGCTGTTTGCATCAGTATAGATCGGCTTCCATGTAAAACCCCCTCTTTTCCTAATGCTGTTGTCGCAGCGGATTCGCCTGAATCAACACCGTGGCCTGCAGCCTCTACGGCATACAATTGAACCGATTCTTCATCTAAGTAATGATAGAACATACCTGCCGCATTGGAGCCTCCTCCGACACAAGCCAATACGATATCTGGATTTTCTCTTCCTGTTTTTGCCAAAAGCTGTTTTTTCGTTTCTTCAGAAATAATCGACTGAAAGCGAGCAACCATATCGGGATAAGGGTGTGGTCCCACAACAGACCCAATGATATAATGGGTGTCGACAGGGTTGTTGATCCAATCTCGCAAAGCTTCATTGGTGGCATCCTTTAGCGTTTTGGAGCCCGATGTCGCAGGAATAACTTCGGCACCCATCATTTTCATCCGTGCTACATTTGGAGCTTGACGTTGAATATCAACTTCTCCCATGTACACTGCACATTGAATACCTTTCAGCGCACAAACGGTAGCTGTGGCAACGCCATGCTGTCCTGCGCCTGTCTCCGCAATGATGCGCTTTTTACCCAAGCGTTCCGCCAATAGAATTTGGCCAATGGTATTGTTGATTTTATGCGCTCCGGTATGGTTAAGGTCCTCCCGTTTTAAGTAAATCGTAGTTCCATATTTTTCAGAAAGACGCTTGGCATGATATAATGGAGAAGGACGTCCGACATAATCGCTGAGCAGTTGGTTAAATTCCTCCTGAAAGCTCTCTTCTTCGATAATTTTGAGATATTCTTCACGTAGCTCTTTCACATTTGGATAGAGCATCTCAGGGATATAGGCTCCTCCAAAGGGACCATAGTATCCTTTTTCATTGACTTGATATATACTCATTTTCTAATAGTATTTATACTTTGGCTTAATAGCTCAATATCTTTTAAGCCGGGTTCTACTTCAAATTTTGAATTTAAATCCAGTGCATATAGCCGTGGATCATTTCTTTCTAGCGCTGTTTTGATATTTTCGGGATCTAAACCGCCGCTGAGAAAATAGGGGGTGGTAAGTTTGTATTGGTCCAATAGGGACCAGTCAAATTGCACTCCTGTACCACCATAGGAACTACTTTTTGTATCAAATAAAAAGTAGTCTACAATTTTAGCGTAAAGATCCAGCTGTATCCAGTCAAAGTTTTGATCGACTCCGAAGGCTTTCACGATGCTAACTGCTGATTTTTCTTTCAATTCAAGACAGAATTCTGCAGATTCATTTCCATGCAGTTGAATTGCATTTAATTGGAATTCAGTTATTTTATCTAGAATTTCTGAAAGGCTGGCATTAACGAAAACTCCGACCTTACTTAGGCTGTCAAGATCCTTAATATATGCGGAGGAGCTTTGACCAACATAACGTTTGGATTGATCATAAAATATAAATCCCATATAATCGATGCCCAGGGAGGCTACAGCGGTTATATTGTCGGGATATTTCATGCCACAAACTTTTACTTTGATCGCCATTTTATTTTTTGATTAGTTTTTGGAAACTGCGCAAAGCTTTACCTCCCATCAATGAACTTTCTGCTTCATAAAAACAGTCGCCAAAAGTTTTTTCGGGGTTAAAGGTCTTAATTGCAAATGCGGCGTTGGTCAAAACAACATTGTTCTGCACATCTGTACCCTGATTGTTCAATATAGATAAGAATGTCTGGGCCGCATCTGCTATCGTTTCACCTCCCGTCAACTCCTGAGCTGAGACTGGGGTAAAACCAAGTTCTTCCATGTTGTAGTAATTCTCTCCTTGGTTGTTGATTACTTTAAAATCACCGGTCATGGATATTTCATCATAACCGTCTAAGGCATGAATAATGGAATATTGTTTGTTGGTGTTTTGATATAGATAACCATACAGTCGCGCTAATTCTAAACTAAATACACCAACGGACTGAAATCTGGGATTGGAAGGATTTGTCAATGGTCCCAGCATGTTAAAGAAAGTCTTAACACCCAATGCACGACGTATCGGGGCAACGGTTTTCATGGCAGGGTGAAACAATGGTGCATGTAGGAAACAGATATTGGCTTCATCAAGCTGGCGTTGTAGTTCCGACTTGTCGTTGCTGAACTGATAGCCTAAATATTCCATGACATTGGATGAACCACAGCTCGAAGATACCCCGATATTACCGTGTTTGGCGACATGATAACCAGCTCCAGCGGTGACAAAGGATGCTATTGTCGAGATATTGAAGGTATTTTTACCATCCCCACCTGTACCGCAAAGGTCAATTAAATCATAACCGTTAAAATCCAGCTTGAGGCATAAATCATACATCGCATCTCTAAACCCGCCAAGCTCTTCAACGCGAATACTGCGCATACCATAAGCCGTCATAAATGCCGCAATTTGGTGACTGTCATATTTGCCCATGGCAATGTTGGTTAGAATCTCGTAGGCCTCTTGCCGAGAAAATGTCTTGTATTCAAATAAATGCGCTAAAATTTCTTTCATGGTAATTTAAATAAAAAAAGGGCTTACCTTATTTAGGCAAGCCCATCATATCTTGACGTATTAATCAAATAATGCAATAGGAGTTTGCCACAACGTTATTCGTTGTGCCACCACCAAGCTTTATTTGATACAGTTGTTATCATTGTTATTTTTATTAATACAAATATGGTTGATAGAATTATAAAATGCAAGTGTTTTTATTGAAAAATTTTTAAGAAAGCATCATTGGCTTAATATTGCTCACAAATATACCGTAAAATAAAACCTGATAAGCGTGCATTTATTTAAGACTAAGCGTGATATTTAGGGATTCTAAGAGCAAGCGTCTGATAAAATAGGGGCGATGAAAACTAATAGAATACAAAATGCGCTTTATTGTTGCCTTTGGAGACTAATGTAAAAGATGCAATTTTCTTATCACGAATGACTGCCGCAAATACAAAACGCTTGAGGTATTTGACAAAGTAGACTTGTTGTGGATCGATACCTTCGAGATCGATATCACTGGTTTCTTTTCTTCCAGCTTGAGCAAAGCTAAGATATTCCAGTTGGTTGATATCCTTGCTCTGTACATTTATCCTGATTTCATCGATGCTAGCCAATAAGTAGTCCTGTAGATCTTCGTCCAATTTTTTTGATGTTATGAGGTCTTGACTTAGAATTATATCAGTAGCTAGATCTGGATCATGTAAACGTTGAACAAATCTTTTTAAAACAACAACATAGTCATTGGGAGTTTGTTGTTCCTGAGCAAATAGGCCTTGGCTGACTAAACAGCCAATAAACATGAGCAACACTAACTTTAATTTAATTTTCATACCTGTAAGACTTGTCTTCATCAAAATGGATTAAAACTCTGGAATAAAAACCTTCGTGAGCTTATGGATATAAACCGTACTGAGTTGTTTCCGCAAAGAGGGGGATGCCTTTAATAAAAAACGCCTTTTGAATAAAGGCGTTTTTTATTTTTTAGTATTCATCTTCATTGAAGAAGAAATCGTCTTTTGTTGGATAGTCGGGCCAAATTTCTTCGATATTTTCATATGGCTCACCATCGTCCTCAAGAGATTGTAAGTTTTCAATCACCTCAACAGGTGCACCCGAACGAATAGCGTAATCGATTAATTCATCTTTTGTTGCTGGCCATGGTGCATCTTCTAGATGCGAAGCTAATTCTAATGTCCAATACATATAAAAACAATTTAAGTTCTCTATTTTCGCAAAACTATCATTTAATTTAACTTAAGCAAGTAAATCACGTGTTATTTTTGCTGTATTAATGTAAGTAGTTGATTGCTAGAGTTATAATATTTTTAGATATTCTCAAAGTCACTTCCCTTTTCGTTTAACGCATTCAGTCTTGGTGACACGGATTTGATGTCGGGGTTTGGATAATCATTTTCGATCAAGCCATCTCGCATGCGTACAATGCGATGTGCATGTAATGCGATATCCTCTTCATGTGTCACTAGAATAATGGTATTGCCTTTGGAGTGAATTTCTTCCAGTAGGCCCATAATTTCAATGGAGGTTTTGGTGTCAAGGTTTCCTGTCGGCTCATCGGCAAGTATAATGGAAGGATCGTTGATCAATGCCCTAGCAACAGCAACACGTTGTCGTTGTCCTCCTGAGAGCTCGTTAGGCCTATGATCCATACGATGTCCTAGGCCAACACTTTCCAATGCCGCTGTGGCTTTTTCCTCCCGTTTAACCTTACCATAACCTGCATAAATTAAGGGCAGAGCAACGTTCTCAAGTGCTGTATTTTTTGGTAGTAGGTTAAAAGTTTGAAAAACAAAACCAATTTCTTTGTTCCTTACTTCGGCGAGTTCATCCTCCGTCATGTCACTGACATTAATCCCGTTGAGGATGTATTCTCCTCGGCTAGGCGTGTCCAAACAACCGAGAATATTCATTAACGTGGATTTGCCCGATCCTGAAGGTCCCATTAAGGCAACAAATTCTCCTTTGTGGATGTTGAGTGTAACAGAGCTTAAGGCATGAATTGTTTCCGCACCAATTTGGTATTCTCTGGCAATATCCTTGATTTCGATTAAGATCTTTCCTGACATATTTTTTGGAGGTTCTCTAGGTCATGAAAATACGATTTATTCTTCATAATCCAATAGGAATGCATTTTGTCATATACAACTTTTTCTAGTTCTGATGCATTATCATCGTTAAAATCTTTTGTCTCTATGGGGTTGAATACATGTATTTTAACTATTCCCGGCCGAGATCCTCTTTTCGAACCGTCATCGAAAAAGATATCCCAGGCATTTTCTATGATAATGGGTACTGCGGGAACGTCATTTTGAATAGCGATTCGAAAGGCTCCGGATTTAAATGCGTGAATCTGTGGCGGAAAACTATCGTCGATTTTTCCTTCTGGAAAGATGACCACACTTCTGCCATTTCTGACGAGTTCATTGGCACGTTGGAAGGCCTTGAAAGAAGATACTTTACTTCTTCTTGTGACCGGGATATCTATTGTTTTGAAAAAAATACGTGTAACCGGATTTTTAAGCAATGAAGCTTTTCCGATAAATGAAAAAGGAGCTGGGCACAAATAGGTGAGGGCTGTTATATCCAAGACCGAAGTATGATTGGGACACAATACCATGGAACGGTTCCAATCTATTTTTGATTCATGGCTCACCTTAAAAAATACACCAGCTAGGGCCGAACCACCAACTGATACCCAGCGTCGCATACGGGCGATTCGAACATAGTTTTTTTCGGGACGTCGTGCTAGAAAATAGATGTAAGGGAAAAACAGAAGAAAAACAAGTAGAACGCTGATAAAATACCAATACCGATGGAGTTTTTTGAGCAATAGGATCATACAAGTCAACTAATTTTGACCTAAAGTAAAGAAAGAAAATGGATAATTAATTATCCATTTTCTTTTTTAGTCTACTGTGAAACCAAATTTCTTGTAAATATTCTTGGCTGTTGGCGAATCCATGAATTTTAAAAAGTCATCTGCTGCCTGCGTATGGGGTGCGTTTTTAAGCTTTGCAGCAACGTAAGTTGCCGTAGTATTTTGCGCATCAGGAATGGTGATCCCTTCAATTGGATGGCCAATTAGTTTTTGGTAAACGACTTCAGAAGTCCAAACGGGAGCCGCATCGGCCAGTCCATACAATACACGCATGGGGCTTTCCCTATGATGGATCTTGGTCAGATAAGTGCTGCCATCTTTGACCTTATCATCCATGATTTTCTTGACAAGTTGTTCGCCCCCGGCTTTTTTATAAGATGCTTTGATCTGCTCGCCAATTCCTTCCCATTGGGGGTTAGGCATGCTGATACGAACTTTGTCATTCCCCAGATCATTCAAGGTTCTGATATTAGCGGGATTACCTTTTGGGATCATCAAACAGATATTGTTGTAGCAATAAACCTGTGTATGGCTGAAGTAATCTGCCATCTCGTTGATCGCTCGTTTGCTCGCTGTATAAATATCGGGCTTATGCGTAATGCGTAGATTGCCTATCGTGATTGATCCGCCTTTAATCTGTTTAGCTAAAATGCCCGGCGGCAGGGTTTCAACAAAAATACGTTCGTATTGTGGATATTCTTTTTTGAATGATGCAAGTAGATCATCGACAACCATAAATTGATTGCCCGCGAAAAAGACAGTAAGCTGCGGATTCTCGATATCACCATATAAATCTGGAATATTGTCTATCCCGGGGACCGTAAAATTTAGAGCCGATTCTGGTGGATTATTCCAGGGGGGATCAAAACGATGTTCTTGTGCCTTAATTTCCTGGGCTCCCAATAATGCTATTGTTAGACCAAGCAGTAGAAAATTTTTCATTATACTTATGGTTTAACGATAACCCAACCTTCATTTGCTCTTAAGATTAATTCACCATTTCCGCTAGGAACATAGCCTATAAAATCAAATAGTTCTTCTTTGGCAATATGTTTCTCTTCCAACGTATTCAGGCACTGTGCTACGATAACGCCTTTCTCGACGAGGTCTTTCAATGGTTTCTCGTATTGGCTGTTCTTTTTTAGGTAAGCTTCGGTACCACCGGAAAATGCAACCAATTCAATCTGTAAGTGTCCTTTTAACCGTGGGTCTTTCAAGACATTGTTAATATTACGGATTGCTTTTTCAATTGTTTTTGGATCATTGCTGTCCAGCTGATAAATGGCTTTATACGCTTTTTTCTTAGCAACGGCACCGCTGTATTGATGGTTATTGAGCAACAATTTATTGTCCTGTGCTTTCGCTTGAATAGTCGTTATCGCTACTAAAATGCAAGCGATTGTAAATTGTTTTTTCATATTTATTATTGATTTAATGGGGTATTTATGTTTAAAAATTAAAAGGTCCGAGTTTATGTTGTTCTAAACTAACGTTATCGGCATAAGGTGGGTAGGGGCTATCTTTGGGTTTTTTGCTTAGATTAGGATAGTCCAATTGCTTGTTTGTTTTTTGAGGTCTATCGAAAGAATTGATATATGCTGCGACATCATAGGCCTCGTCATCTTTCAACAGAGGTGCATCATAAGTTGCGCCTAAAGGCATATTAGCTTTGATAAAACGAGCTGCGGTAAGCAATCGTGCCATACCAGCACCATCATTGTAGCTGTCTTTTCCCCATAAGGGTGGGTATTGATATCCTTTTCCCGCTGTTTGTGGTAGCCCCTGACCATCTTTTCCATGACAACTTGTACATTTATTCTCAAAGACCAATTGACCATGTTTCAAGTCCGCGGCACGGTTGGGGATATCCATTTTTATAAATCCTTGGCCTGCCAACCGACCTTTATTAACTGTATTTATGCTGATGTTTTTGATATAGGTGATAATGGCTCTCATTTCCTTGCTATTTTCAGGAATGGCTCGGCCGTTCATGCTTCTCTCAAAGCAACCGTTGATACGCTCTTCAAGTGATTCAACCTTATTTTCTCGTCCAATATAAGTTGGAAAGACATTGGTGAGCCCGACATAAGGGGCAGCAAAAGCCTTTGTGCCTCCATTGAGATGGCAGCTGCTGCAGGCAAGCTTGTTTCCGATTTTGACCTCCCCATCATAGAAATAATCGTAGGTATTTTTAATTAGCTTTTCACCATAACTGGCCATTTTACCTTCAGGATTATCTTTGAATGAGATTTCCTTAAATTGGGAAACGTGCGTAATAAGCGAGTCGTTGCGCAATTCAAGAGAATCTGTTTGCTTTTTGTTTTCATCATGTTTTAGTGGAAATATACATAAGGTCGTACATGTAATAACCAATGCTACAATGATCCAGCTGAGTGCCTTTAAATAATCTGTTAGTTTTTTATATTCCATTACGCTAATTCATTTGTACAAATCTAGCCGCCTCAAATCTGGAATTAAAACGAAGTTTGTTTATGAGATATAACATTTGGTTATAACTTGAAGTTTTGCCGCAGACAGAATTGTAGAAACTGGTTGGGCGCACCGGCAAGTCCTCCATATAAATGGGTAAAATAGAAATAACGTTCTATTGTCAATTGTGGAATATCAACAATGGTCAATAGATTATTTAACACTTCTTTTTGCACTGTATGAATCGATAAAAAAGCAAAGCTGTTGCGACGTGCAAGGTAGCCTTTGATACTCTCTGTTGAAGGCAAGATCATTTCTATCTGTACTTCGGATAGATTAATGCTTTTATCTTTTAGTGCATTCTCAATAATTGTTCGTGTACCCGAGCCCTGCTCGCGTAGTACCAAAGGTAAGCGCGTGATATCGGATAGTATTGGATTTTTTAATTGAGCTAATCGTGGGTTTTGGCTATTTGTGACCAGAACTAGCTCATCCTTCATAAAAGGAATGTATTTCAGCGCCCGGTTGTCGGTAGACCCCTCCGTGATACCTAAATCCAATGTTTTGTCGATAAGCTGTTCCTCAATACTGCGGCTATTGGATTGAAAAGACTGGATACGGTTGTTGGGATATTGGGATAGAAAATCGGCAAGCAGAGCAGGTAAAACATATTGGGAGATGGTTGTGCTGGCTCCTAAGACCAGATTTCCTTTTCGCCCTTCCTGCAACTCCTGTATTTCCTGGCCCGCCTGGTTATACAGATTGATAATCTGTTGGGCATATTTATAGAGAATTTGACCTGAATCGGTTAAATTAAGATTGTTGCCCTTTCTTTCGAAGAGTGGTACGCCAAGTTTCTTCTCTAGTTCTTGGATGTTTTTGCTTACGGCTGGTTGTGAGATGAAAAGGGCTGAAGCCGTTTTGGTGAAATTAAGGTGCTGAGCCGCAGTGTAAAATACAATTAAACGAAAATCAAAATCCATAAAACGATAAAGGGTTATTTCTAAAATTTAAAAATAACCCTTTATCTAATGAAAAACTAAATTATTTGCTTAGTTCCGCGTAATATTTATGAAATAAAGGAATTGTTGATATGCCCATAAGGTAATTTTCAATACCATACTTTTCATTTGGAGAATGTAGGTTGTCACTATCTAGTCCGAAGCCCAAGAGTACAGTCTTTAAACCCAATACTTCTTCAAAAAGAGCGACGATTGGGATCGAACCACCACCGCGCGTTGGAATAGGTTTAACACCAAAGGTGTCATGTAGGGCTTTTTCTGCCGCTTTGTAAGCAACACTGTCGGTCGGTGTGACGACAGGCTCACCACCATGATGAGGTTTAACCTCTACTTTCACATAATCTGGTGCAATAGATTCAAAATGTTTTTTGAAAAGCTCCGTAATACGGTGCGAGTTTTGGTTAGGTACAAGACGCATTGAAATTTTTGCATTCGCTTTTGAAGGTAATACCGTTTTGGCGCCTTCACCGATATAACCACCCCAAATGCCATTTACTTCTAAGGTTGGTCGAATACCGGTGCGTTCCAATGTCGTGTAACCTTTTTCTCCCCAGATATTTTGGATACCCAGGTCGGTTTTGTATTCTTCAATGTCAAAAGGTGCTTCATTTAATGCTTTACGTTCTTCAGCCGTCAATTCGACAACATCATCATAAAATCCAGGGATAGCGATATGATTGTTTTCGTCATGTAATGATGCAATCAGTTTTGCCAATATCGTCGCCGGATTGGCTACTGCTCCACCATATACGCCGGAGTGTAAATCTCTATTAGGCCCCGTGACTTCAACTTCAACATAAGAAAGTCCACGTAAGCCAGTTTCTAACGATGGTTGGGCCATGCTGATCATCGATGTATCAGAAATCACAATAACATCGGCTTTCAGTCTTTCAGTATTTTCTTTTACGAAGGTACCCAAATTGACCGAGCCCACTTCCTCTTCTCCTTCAATCATAAATTTGATGTTGCATGCTAATGCATCATTTTTAATCATGTATTCGAAGGCTTTTACATGCATATAAAACTGACCTTTATCATCGGCAGACCCACGTGCATAGATTTTGCCATCACGGACTGTCGGTTCGAAAGGAGGGGTATCCCACAACTCATATGGATCAGCAGGTTGTACGTCGTAATGACCATATGTCAACACTGTAGGAAGTGCCGGATCGATGATTTTTTCTCCATAAACGATTGGATTACCAGCGGTAGGACAAACTTCTACATTGTCGGCTCCGGCTTCACGCAATTTCTGAGCAACAAATTCAGCAGTCTTTTCAACATCTCCTTTAAATTTAGGATCGGCACTTACTGATGGTAAACGCAATAAATCAAACAACTCATCCAAAAAACGTTGCTTGTTTGCTTCTACATATTCTTTAATGTTTTGCATATTGTTTGTGTTTGAAACAAATTTACACAAATCGATACATTTAACTCAATTTGTTGTAACCTTTTCGGAAATGGCTGCGACTAATGTGAAAACTAATTCAAATCATTATGGAAAAGCAAACAGTAGGAGCCATTTTAGGAATCGGACTATTTACATGTATCACCTTATGTGTTTATTTTATTATGCGGTATCGGAGTGTCGCTGTTCAGATTCCGGGTGAACATAAGAAAAGAGAGTCGCTAGATTGGCAAAAGCCCGGGATTTTGGTGCTTGGTATAGGAATAGGATTGTTCATTGTGGGAATTTTGGACAACTACATGAATACTGATTTGCCCGATTCACTTGCCGTCGCAATTTTGATTATTTCTGCGGGTGTTGCAATGATAATTGCTAACCGATTGGATAAAAAACGCGATATTTAACCCGCCAATGGATGAAATCTATATTCGAAAAGTTCTATCAGGCGATGTGGAATCCTATCGTTATTTTATAAAAACGTATAAGGATATGGCATTTTCTGTCGCTCTTTCCATTGTGAAGGAAGAGCATTTGGCAGAAGATGTCGTTCAGGATGCATTTATAAAATGCTATCAATCGCTGTCTTCCTTTAAAGGGAAATCGAAATTTAGTACCTGGTTTTACCGAATTGTTGTGCATGTTGCTTTTAATGCTATTCGTCATAAGAAACTGGAGCTGGTCAATTTTGATCTATCCCATCATGACATGTCGCATGAAGATTCTGTATTGGATGAAATAATAGACCACGAAAGAAAAGAAATGATAAACGATGCACTCACTATTTTGCCCGCTCGCGAGTCTGTTGCATTACGCCTGTTCTATCTCGAAGAACAGTCGATGGATGAAATTAAAGAAATTATGGGCTGGACATTAGCGAATACGAAAGTGATCTTGCACCGGGCCCGTAAAAATATGCAGATCATTTTAAGTCAGTTAATTAAAAAAGCGGAGTATTATGGATAAGGAACAGGAAAGATTCAAAAAAATTATGCAAATGAGTAAAATAGAAATACCATTTGACGATTTTGAACAACGTATCATGAACGGTATCGCTGCGCTCGAGAAAGATAAAGAGAAAGCCCTGGTAAATAAAAAGTATGCGATTACATTTTTTCTTCTGGGGACTGTATGCGGCATGATGTTCAATAATTATCTGATGGCCAAAATTCAAGTTGCAGACATAGCCCCGGATCTTAAAAATTACAGTGCAATTGGGGGCCAATTATCTTTTGCTGTTTTGATATGCTTTTTCTGTCTTCAGTTGTGGCGTTTGATCAATATGCAACAGAAGAGGCATTATCAAGCATAGTGAATTTTTCTATATACATGTGTAGGAAATGGGCTTCTCAAAAGGAGCCTCTTATTTTGCTTGTAAGAGGGGCTTAGGTGTTAAAATTCTTTTTTAAGAAATAAAATTAAATTTACTGTAACAAAACATTGGTTTTATCTACTAATGATATATTGATATTAATTTACTATCCAACAATTTTATGAAAAGAGTTTTACAAATTCTCTTATTTTTCATTCTTTCTATTCCTGGTTTGGCTTCGGGACAATCCAAGATTGCTGGGAAAATAAGTGATGTAAAGGACCAACTAAAGTTATCAGACGCAACAGTCATGCTGTTGACAGCTAAAGATTCCATACTAACAGGCTTTACGCGATCGGACGAAAATGGTCTGTTTTCCTTAGCCAGACCTGATACTGGAAATTATGTACTGATTGTGAGCTATCCCAAGTATGGCGATTTTTATACGGAGATTCAATCTGGAGTGGATTACTCCAAATTGGCTATTGGCCTAACCAATACAGCCACATTATTACAAGAAGTCATCGTCACTGGACGTATCCCAATCACCATTAAAGGTGATACCACAGAATATGATGCCGGCAGTTTTAAAGTTGAAAAGAATGCCAAGGTTGAGGACCTGTTGAAAGCTTTGCCTGGCATCACGGTTGATGCATCTGGAAAGATTACTGCACAAGGTAAAACAGTCAAAAAAGTATTGGTAGACGGAGAAGAATTTTTTGGTGATGATCCGACACTGGTGACACGAAATATCCGATCGGATATGGTGGATAAAGTTCAGGTTTACGAGAAAAAATCCGAGCAGGCAGAGCGAACAGGAGTGGATGACGGTCAGCGTGAGCAAACGATCAATGTAAAGCTAAAAGAAGGTTCTAAAAATGGCATGTTCGGAAAAGCGCTTCTTGGCGGTGGAACCGACGACTACTATATGGGGCAATTGATGTTGAACAAGTTTAAGGGATCGCAGAAAATATCAGTTTATGGGCTTTTCGGTAATAATGGTACTACAAGCATGAACTGGCAGGATGCACAAAAGTATGGTGGTGATTCAGGTGTGTCCTATGGTGATGACGGATCGATGAGCTGGTCTAATTTTACGGATCCTTTTTCTGGACAAGGAGTTATTGGTGTACCTAAGGCCATAAATTCGGGCGTTAACTTCTCGGATAAATTTGATAAGGATAAACATACAGTCAACATTAACTATAAATATGGAAGATTGAGCAGCGATGGAAATGATGAAACGATTACGACCGGCTTGATCGATAACAAATCTGTGAAGAATGTAGATTCTGAAAATGACCAGCATCGTGCTAATCTGAAATATGACCTGAAATTAGATTCGTTAAATCTCCTGACCATACGGGGCGGGGCATCAAGAAAGAACCTTTGGTCAGATAACAAGCGTGAAGCTTATCAGTTTGGCCAAAATGCAGATACAACTATTGCTGAGAATACGCGTGAATTGGTGAAAAATAATATCAACGAATTTAATTTTAGCACTTATTTTACGCACAAATTCAAGAAAAAAGGACGTTCTTTTACATTCGATGGTCAATGGAAAAGAAATGAGATGAAAGGCACTGGTCATTTAAAGTCGGACCTGAGAAATTATAGCTTAAAAACAGATTCAACTACAGATCAAAGTAAGGTGCGTAACAATACCAGTGACGTGCTAAGCGCTTCAATTTCCTATACCGAACCTTTATCCAAAATTTGGAACCTTGTTGTGGGAACGGGAATTGAGCAAAGTAATAGTAGTTCCATCGTGGAGTCTTTCAATATTGATGGAGCCGGAAATTATACGCAATTAGATCGTCGCTTCAGTAATAACTATGATTTCGATAGAAGCAGCAATAGGTACAAATTGGCTGTAGTTCATACAACTGAAAAATTTAAGTTCACTGTGGCCAATAATTTCAATAATGACAAACTGAAACAGTTTAATAATTATACAAGTGAAGGTATTACAAGAAGTTACTTTACGTACAATCCAAATGTAAGTGCTGGCTATTCCTTTACAAAAACCAAGGGGTTATGGATGAATTATACCGGTAAAAATCAATTGCCTTCATTAAGTCAAATCCAACCGATCTTAGATAACTCAGACCAGATTAATCGCTATTTGGGAAATGAAAATTTAAAACCATCGTTTAGGAACTCACTAAATCTGAACTATAATTCCTTCCGTGTGTTGACCGGAAACTATGTCTATGTCGGTGGTAATATTTCTACAGAAAAGAACCCGATTACGCAGAATATTGATACCCTAAAAGGGATCAATACATATACTTGGAATAATGTTGATGGTAAGACAAATACTTCCCTGAACGTATGGTCTGGCGTTTATTTCAAGCTGAGCAAAAAACTTGGCCTGTCCAACTCACCACAGTTTTATGTGAATATGAGTGATAATTATAATATGTTCAATCACCAATTGAATAAAGTAAATACAACGAACTTTAATTTTACGTATAATTTCAAAAGAGATACCAAGACAGGTTTAAATTTTGACCTGAACTTTAGTCCACAATATCGTTTGATGAAATCAAGTTTGGAACGCAATACCAACAGTAATGGTTTTGTTTTCGCTTCAAACGGAAGTGTGGAGTATTTCTTCAACAAAACATTTAAGGTTTATACCAATTATACCTACTCCTACGAGGCAGCCACCAAAGCTTTTGATGAGAAGTTTGAGCAGTTTTTGCTGCATCCGGGTGTAAGCAAGAAATTCCTGAAAAATGAGTCGTTGGTGTTGGATTTTATGATCAACGATGTTCTTAACCAAAACAAGGGCTTTAGTCGTTCGGCATCAACTTCTGTCTTTACACAACGTCGATATGATACGATACGCAGATATTATATGCTTAAACTATCATGGGATTTTACAAAAATGTTTTTATAAAATATTAAGCGAAATACAATGTTAAAATATATCTTTTTTCTCTTCTTCTGTTGTTCAGCCTTAGGTCTTAAAGCACAGTATACGTTGTTTGGTCGATCGGGAACTATTTCCTACGATAAGACGATGTATATGAAGAATATCGTAAGTAAAAAATTCATCGCTAAGGCCGATGATAACTCTAAACAGTTTTTTGAGCGTATAATACCGAGATTACCAGAAAGTGCCGTATTAAAGAAATCAATGAAATTCAATACCACGGAGACTTTGTTCGAGTCGGTAAAAGACGAGAGCCTGGACGCCGAGATTAAGCAGTATATTATGATGCTTGCGCTAGACTTTGATGCAGCAACACTTTCAAATATGTCCAACCGATCTTTTTTGAGATACAATGATATTGTAGGTGAAAAAATTATCGTTCAGGATTCCATGAAGCGTATTAAATGGAAAATCACAGATGAATACCGTGAGATCGCTGGCTACAATTGCAGGAGAGCCAATGGTATTACTCCGGACTCCATTTATGTTATTGGATACTATTGCAATGAAATTCCTATCAGCGGCGGCCCAGAGTCCATCAATGGTCTTCCGGGAATGATTTTAGGCTTAGTTGTCCCTAGTCAGCACGTTTCCTATTTTGCAACAAAAGTCGAACTCAGCAATACCGTTGTGATGGACAAAAAGAAATTTGAAAATACCAAGGTCAAACGAATGACGAGAAAGGCCATGACAGATCAGATTACAAGTGTACTGTCTCAGCACATGAATAAAGAAACTGTTCAATTTATTATGGAACTTGGCAATTTATAAAGATCACAGGATGCTGTTGATACAATTTGTTGTTTATTTATAACTGTTTAGATAAAAAAGCTCTTCTTTTGAGGGGCTTTTTTTATGGTTTTTCGCCTGTATTGTGTTGTTAATCAATTTTTTTGTTTTGTTTTTAGTGGCTTTTTATGGCTTGTATTTTTTTTGAGATACACTAAGATTAACTGAAACAAAATATTAGTTTTGTGCACGAATTTTATTATTTATATAATTATATATTATCCAAAACCATATTATGAAAAGAGTTGGGCAACTACTTTTACTTATTTTATTCTGTTTATGCGGAATAGTTCATGCTCAATCCCGAATTGAAGGAAAAATCAGTGACGTAAAAGATCAACTTAAGTTGCACAATGCAACTATTATGTTGTTAACAGCAAAAGATTCCATTTTGACCAATTTTACCCGTTCAGATGAAAATGGCAAGTTCTCTCTTGAGCGGCCTGATACTGGACACTATTTTATTATTGTAACCTATCCGAAGTACGGAGAATATTACGCGGAGATCCTGCCAGGGAAGCGTTACAATAACATGTCCATTGGAATGACCAGTAGCACAACCTTGTTGGAGGAAGTCATTGTTACGGGACGCGTGCCCATTAGTATCAAGGGTGATACAACGGAATATGATGCCGGAAGCTTTAAGGTGGAAAAAAATGCCAAAGTGGAAGACTTGTTAAAAGTCTTACCCGGGATTACCGTCGATGCCTCGGGTAAAATTACCGCCCAAGGAAAAATAGTGAAGAAAATGCTTGTTGACGGGGAGGAGTTCTTTGGTGATGATCCCATTTTAGTAAGCCGGAATATTCGCTCTGACATGGTCGACAAAATTCAGGTCTATGAAAAGAAGTCTGATAAGGCTGAGAAAACAGGAATTGATGATGGTGAACGTACGCAGACAATCAATGTGAAGCTAAAAGAGGAAGCTAGACGCGGAATATTCGGGAAAGTAGATGTTGGTGGAGGGACTGATAAGTTTTATGCTGGACAGGGTTTTTTGAACTATTTTAATCAGTCGTTTAAAGCTTCAGCTTATTTTATTGCAAGCAATACCGGGAAGAACGGGCTCAGCTATGATGAGGTGAATAGTATGGGGGGAGATTACGATGGAGGTGATAATTTTAATGGCGAAGGTATTCCCAAATCCCTGAATACAGGATTTTTATATTCGGATAAAACGGCAAACAAAAAACATGCTTGGCGGATCGACTATAAGCATATCCGATCCGATGTTGATCTAAATCGCAGCGTGTTCACGCGCAATGCAGCACGCGATACGATATTGACAAGCAATAGCAGCACATTGGCATCAAACGAAAACAGAAAGCATAATATCGGTTTGAAATACGAATTTAAGGTCGATTCGATGTCGGATTTAACAGTTTGGGCAGGTGCAAACAAAAGACAGGATAACAATTCTTCGGAGACCCAATCAACGACTGTAAATCAATTTGATCAAAAGATCAACGATAACATGCGAAAGTTTAAGAATGATTCTAGATCAGAACAGTATAATGCCTCTGCACTCTATGTAAGACGTTTTAAAAAGAAAGGCCGTTCGTTATCATTCAACTATTTTACATCGGGCAATAAACAGGATGGTGAGCAAGATTTATTTTCTAAACTTACATTTTACAAAGAAGGGAATGCTGAAAGAGATTCAATTCTCAACCAGAAGAAGTTTGTGAAAAATAGCTCATTTTCTACAGGTGGTGAAATTGCGTATTCCGAACCGATTTCAAAAAAGATTATCTTTTCTTTTGAATATGGGTTGAATCTTAACAGGGATAACAACGCAGTTAGGTCTTTCGATAAAAATCAGAATACCGGTACTTTTGATAGATTAGATAGTTTGTATAGCAATGACTTCTTATATAAAACGATAAAAAACACGTATAATTTTGCAATTAATTACAAGCCCCTGGAAAAGCTCGTCGTCAATGCCTCGAATAAATTCGAAAATAGTAATCTGTCGCAATTAAATCGGATGGAAAATTCGAAACTTTCACGTTCATTTTTTGTCTATAATCCAGCCGTCGATGTCACTTATGAGATTCAAAAAAATAAATCAATCAATTTGAGATATCAGGGTACAAATGGTTTACCTTCCTTAAACCAGATCCAACCTTTACGATCTAATTTGGATCCTTTGAACGAGTATTTAGGGAATGAAAATCTGAAACCGTCCTACACCAATAATTTGAATCTAAGCTATAGAACCTATTCGGTATTGGAAGATAAGTTTATAGGTATATTTTTAAGTGCATCACGTACAAACAATGCTTTGGTGCAAAATACAACGATTGATTCACTGGGTAAGACGACATTTGTGTGGGGAAATTTGAATCATAATAGCAACAATCAAATTGGCATCAATCCAATGTATTATGGTAAGTTGTGGAAAAAGTTTCAACTCAGACATGGTGGAGGGCCCTCGGTATCTTTTAGTAACAGTTATAACTATGTCAATACTGTTTTGGCGAATGCTAAAGTGCAGCGTTATGGGATGAATTATAGTCTACAGCGATCGACAACGAAAGGTTTGGACTTTGGTGTCGAGTTATCTCCAGGATATCTTATCCAAGATAATTCTATAGGGGCTATGGAAGATAGTAAGGGATTCACGTTTTCATCTGAGGGGAATCTAAAGTATTTTTTGCCAGCTAAATTTATTGTGCGAGCAGATTTTAGCTATAGTTATCAGGCTCCCACAGCCGTCTATAGTGAAAAATTTGAACGATTTGTGTTGAGTCCAGCACTCTCAAAAAAATTCAGAAAGGATGAAAAGCTGGAAATGACCATTATGGTTAATGACCTTTTCAAACAGAATGTAGGTTTTGACAGAACTCAAAACGGAACATTGCTGACCGAACGTCGGTATAATACAATCAGCAGATATTATATGGTTAAGCTCACTTGGGAAATCAATAAAATGCTCGTAAAATCGAAATAAAATGAAAGATATCAAAAATTTACTCGTCCTATTGTTTGCCTTTTTCTGGGGAGCCACAGCATTTGGACAATATGCTTATTTTCCTACGCAAGGCACAATTACCTATGATAAGACCGTGTTTCTTAGAAACCTGCTCAAGCGCTATGCCACCTATGCAAAAGACGAGGATACACGCAACTCCATCAAAGAAATGATCGGGCAGATTCCCGAAAATCAGGTATTGAAAAAGAAACTGACATTTTCCAATGATGAGGTCCTCTATGAGCATATTGCTGAAGAGTATCCGGATGTTGTTAGTGGGCTGATGCGGTCTGGAATTTTTGAGTCGGGTATAAGCGGCTATCAGAATCTGAAAAGTAAAGCATTTAATTCTGTTTTTGAGTTGGGCGGGGAGCGGGTTGTCGTGGCAGATTCGACATTAAAGATCAAGTGGAAAATCACGAATGAATACCGTGAAATCGCAGGTTACCCCTGCCGCAGGGCCAATGGACTTGTTCTGGATTCCATTTATGCTGTCGCCTTTTATACGGATCAAATCCCCGTTACAGGAGGTCCCTCGGCCTTTAATGGTCTGCCGGGAATGATTCTCGGTTTGGCGGTTCCAGAGCTGCATTACAATATGTTTGCAACGAAGGTGGAGTTGGGAGCCGTAAACCCTTCATCGGCAATATTGTTAAAGAAGAAAGATAAACCCTTGACCAGGAAGCAGGTTTATGATAAACTCAAGGCCTCTTTCGGTGACTACCTGGGTATTAAGATTTACAATTTGGTGATGGCCTGTACCTTTCTATAAAGGACATAAAAAAAGGCCTTTCATCTGAAAGGCCTTTTTTATGTTAACTCCGAAAAGACTATTTTCCGTCGTTTTTCTTAGCAGTAACTTCGTTACGAATTTCTTGTGCTAAAGTTTTGATTTCTTGTAATCCTTTACGTACACGTGTACCAGCTGCAGAATTACCATTGTTGAAGAACTTGTCTGCATCAGCTTCGATAGAAGCTACTAACTCTTTTAATTTTACGTAGTTTTCCATTTTTTTATAATTATAATTTTAGTTTTTATGGTTTTTCCTAAACACTCCTTAAATATACAAAAACGAATCAAATAGAAAATAAATTTCGTTTTTTTTTATCGAAAAAGCTTAAAAAAAACTATTCAACAATCTTAAGTTCGTCAATAATGTTAGTTGCTCCAGCAAATTTATCGATGATAAATAATACATAACGGATATCAACCGAAATTGTACGTTGTAGCTTGTGGTCGAAGATCACATCACCAGCCATAGCTTCAATATTCCCATCAAAAGCTAGGCCAATTAATTCACCGTTGCCATTTATTACTGGTGACCCCGAGTTTCCGCCTGTTATGTCATTGTCACTTAGGAAGTTTACAGGTAAATATCCTTTTTTGTCTGCATAACGACCATAGTCCTTATTATTATACAGATCCATCAAACGCTGTGGTAAATCAAACTCTTCGTCGCCTTTTTTGTACTTCGCAATAGTGCCTTTCAATGTCGTGTAAAAGTTCTTGTCCGCATCATTACGTGGGTCTTGTGGTAGGCCTTTGATCGAGCCGTAGGTTAAACGTAACGTACTGTTCGCATCTGGATAGAATTTACCTTTTGGATTCGAAGCTAATACCCCAGCGACATATTTACGATAAGCACCTTCAAATTTGTCGTCTTGTATTTTCCAGCTAGGATCTACTTGGCGGTATCTGTTAAGCAAAGCTGAAGAAAGTTTATACAATGGGTCATTGGCTAAAATTTCAGCGTTAGGGTTCTCCAGATAATTGTTCAAACGTTCAGCAGAAGCGAAGATGCTGTTCTTTACAGATTCTTTTACATAAGCCGTAAAGTCACCATTATTTTTAGCCGCCAATTCTGCAACATAAGGGGCAATATTTCCTGCTTTTTTAGCATAAAGATTCAATTCGTCAATCAATACTTGCTCTTCCAGCGGCATGTACATTTTTTCATAACCGGCATCGATGGCTGATTTTAACCGCGGAAGAATGGCATTTCTTCTGGCTTCATCTCCAGCAGTATATATTTCTAAACCTGATCCAATTGTGTTCGGTAAAGCTGCAATTGCACTAGAACGCAACATACCCATTAAATAGTTGTCATGTCTAGCTTTCTCGTTTGTCGAAGCATAAAATTCGTTGATTGTTTTGATGACATCACCGTATTCTGCTTTGTTGGCACCTTTATTTGCCCATTTGTCAAATTTAGCTTCATCTTTTGCTTTAGATTCCGCAGTTTTATGTAATGTCAACGCATCAATCATCCCTTGACGGTTTTTCCAGTAATTAGCTACCTGAGAGTATTTCGAAGCGTAATTCAATTTTACAGCCTGATCTTGATCCATGAATTTTTTCATGGCATCCATACCTGTTTTAGAAGCTTCTACCCAAGCTGGATAAGCGAATTTAACATTCTGATTGATTCCTCCAGAAGGCATCCAACGATTGGTACGACCTGGATAGCCTAAGATCATCGCGAAATCTCCTTCTTGAACACCTTTTAAGCTGACAGGTAGGAAATGTTTAGGTTTCAAAGGCACATTGTCTTGTGCATACTCTGCTGGATTACCATTTTTATCGGCGTAAACGCGGAAAATTGAGAAATCGCCGGTATGACGTGGCCATTCCCAGTTATCTGTATCACCGCCAAATTTTCCAATGCTATTTGGCGGTGTTCCCACCAAACGGACATCATTGTAATCTTGGTATACAAAATAATAGTACTCATTGCCTTGGTAGAATGATTTTACTTCAACCACATACTTACCATTTTCGCTATTCTCTTTTTGAATTTTGGCAATTTCAGCAGCAATGATTTTTTTTCGTTCATCTTCAGCCATTTTGTTGTTGACCAAACCTAAGATTCTTTTTGAAACATCATCCATGCGTACGAAAAAGCGAACCGACAAAGATTTAGGCTTTAACTCTTCATTTTTGGATTTGGCCCAGAAACCATTTGTTAAATGATCATTTTCTGGTGTAGAAAGTTCAGCAATAGCACCATATCCACAGTGATGGTTGGTGAATACCAAGCCTTGATCCGAAACGATCTCAGCAGTACAGCCACCGTTGAATTGTACGATTGCATCTTTTAAGCTAGAGTGGTTAATGCTGTAGATTTCTTCGGCACTTAAACGAAGTCCTTTTTTCTGCATATCTGACTCATTCAGACGCTTTAGATACATTAAAAACCACATTCCCTCATCGGCAAATGCAGCAAAGCTTGTTGTGATAAACAACAAACACATCCATAATTTTTTCATATCAACCTGATAAAAAGTTTGTTTATACCCTACAAAAATGCTTTAATTCTCTTAAAAACCAAAATATTAGACTTTATAATATGCTTTTTACCAATTTTTATGTCAATTGAAAGTAAATGTGTACCGTATTGGTTGTCAAGGAAAGTCAAATGGACTCTTTTCCTTATCTTTGCAAGATGCAGCAATCATTTGAAAATTTTAAATTCAATAAACAGATCTTAAATGCGATAGCGGAGGCGGGGTATCAACAACCGACAGAGATCCAAGAAAAGGCAATTACTCCAATATTGGCCGGGCAGGATGTGATGGGAATCGCTCAGACTGGAACAGGAAAAACAGCGGCATTCGTTTTGCCGATGCTGATGAAGCTAAAATATGCTCAGGGGAATGATGCGCGTGCGTTGATTTTGACACCAACGAGAGAATTGGCCATGCAGATCGAAGAAAATATTAAACTGTTTTCTACTTATCTTGATTTGCGTTCAGTGGTACTTTATGGTGGATTAGGACCAAAAACTCAAATAGAAGCACTCGAAAAAGGAGTGGATATTATCGTTGCAACACCAGGTCGATTTTTGGACTTGTACCTGGAAGGGCACATTGTTGTCAAATCACTCAAATTTTTGGTCTTGGATGAGGCCGATAAGATGATGGATATGGGTTTTATTAGTAAGATCCATCGTGTACTTGAAATTGTGCCACGCAAACGTCAGAACTTATTGTTCTCAGCAACAATGAGTGAGCTTGTTCGCAAAATTGCAGGTGATTTCTTGGCGTTTCCAACCATTATTGAGGTGTCCGAACAAGCTACACCAGCAAAGACGGTAAGTCAGGCGCTATATGTCGTTCCCAACCAAAAGACAAAATTGAATTTACTTCAACACCTCTTGAAAGATGATGAAGCGTTTAGTCGACTGATTGTTTTCTGTAAAACAAAGCAGGTAGCAGATAATGTTTTCCACTTTTTGGAACGTAAATACGGGAAAGATGAGGTTCGTGTTATTCATGCCAATAAAGGTCAGAATACACGTATCAACTCCATCAATGCGTTTAAGGAAGGGAATATTCGTATTCTGGTCGCAACGGATGTGGCGGCGCGAGGGCTTGACGTTTCTAATGTAAGCCATGTGATTAACTTTGAAGTACCTATTGTGATAGAAGATTATGTGCATCGCATTGGACGTACCGGGCGAGCCTTCAATGAAGGGGATGCTATCACGTTCTGTAATGATGCCGAGAAATATTATGTTCGCAAAATCGAAAAATTGATCAAGCAAAGTATCCCTGTCCATGCACTACCAGAGGATGTTTTTATAGAGAAAACACCCTTTCATGAAAAACAGGATATTGCGCGCGAGATTGATAATCAAAAGCGGAAAGATGATCCTGATTTTCAAGGTGCTTTTCACGAGAAAAAATACGTTATCAAACAGAAAGAAGTGCGGGAGGCACAACGAGCTTCCGGATTTAAACCAAAAGCAAAAAGTAAAAGTAAGTCTGCAGGCGGAAAATCGGGAGGAACAAATCGTAATTTTAAAAAACGTTAATTTATTGTGCGCTTTACACCACTAAATATCGCTAGTGCATGCCTTGTTGCCTGGTTTGTTATGGAAAACCCCAGTGACGAAAAGGCCTTATTTACTTGGGGCGCATTTATCCTATTGTTGTTGATATTGACCGTCATTGATATTGTATTTAGGGTCTTTGTAAAGCCAAATAAAAAAATGTGGTTATTGCAGTTGGCATTTTTGGTCGTCGTTTGTGTCACCAGTTTAATTGTCAAAGTAACCTTTGGCTAAGCGGTAAAATTAAAAATAAAGACGAGTTAGGTTGTGAATCGATGGCAAATATAGTTCCTGTTTCAAAAAACATAGCTCAATATAAATAGCTCAATAATATTAAAATGAAAAAAGCTGAAATAAAATTACAGGTAGAGTTAGATGAAAACAACGTACCTGAAAATATCATGTGGTCTTCTACAGATGGAAATAATGCGGAGGAATTACCTGCAAAAGCGATGTTTTTAGCCCTATGGGATTCACATTATAAAAATTCCATGCGTATCGACCTTTGGACTAAAGATATGCCCTACGATGAGATGAAACGTTTTTTCTATGAAACGCTACAAACATTGGGCGACTCTTTTATCCGTTCTTCAGGCGGTGATCCGATGGCGGAAAAAGTTATTGGCGACTTGCGTGATTACTGTGCGCATTTTGCAGATAAAATGGAAGTTTTAATGCCACAACAATAGTTTTAACGCTTAACAGAAATTTGACCATGCAATACTTCTTAGTAAAATCTGAACCATTTAAATATAGCTGGGAACAATTTAATAAAGATGGCCGTACATTTTGGGATGGCGTTCGTAATTATCAAGCTAGGAATAATATCAAAGCTATGAAAGAAGGGGATCTGGTCCTGTTCTACCATAGCAATGAAGGAAAAGAAGTTGTGGGGGTGGCGAAAGTCGTCAAGGAATTTTATCAAGATCCGACAACAGATGATGAGCGTTGGGTCGTTGTGGATCTGGCACCTGTTGAGACGCTGAAGAAATCCGTTACGTTGGAAACCATTAAGGCTGATGAGCAGTTGCAGGATATCGCTTTGGTCAGACAAGGACGTTTGTCTGTCATGCCTTTGAAGCCAGAAGAATTCGATCGGATTTTAGCGCTTGGCAACGCGTAAGCTATCGCGAATAAATCAACCCAGTGTATGGGGATATAAATCAAAAAGGGAAAACGTTCGTTTTCCCTTTTTGATTATTTACACGGTATGTAAGTCATGAACATCAAGCATTAGTTCTTTTGGCTAAAAAGACTGACCAGCGCTTTTAATTTTTTTGCATTTTCAGGTTTTAATTTCCCCGCGAGAATAAGACGTAATTCTCTTCGTTGTAATGCATCTTCGTATGCTTTGTGTTCTGACTCTGTTTCCGGAATTAAAACAGGCACCGCTTTGGGGTTGTTATCCGCATCAACAGCAACAAAGGTATAATAGGCTTCGTTGGTTTTTACACGGGTACCTTCCGGTAAATTAGACGCGAAAATTTCCATGCGTACCTCCAAAGAACTATTAAACGCACGCGTTACCTGAGCTTGTATCGTGACGACCTCACCAAGTTTAATGGAGCGCTTAAAAGATACATTGTCGACTGATACTGTTACGACGACATTGCTGCAGTGTTTTTGGGCAGCAATAGCCGAACAAATATCCATCCAGTACAATAAACGGCCACCCATCAAATTCCCAAAAGTATTTGTGTCGTTGGGTAATACCAATTCGTTCATCTCAGTGTATGACTCTCGCGCAAATTTCTCTATCATATCATTATTTGTCATTATCGTCCAAACATTTTGAATTGATTATCTATAATTGCCAAAGAATCCATAAATGACGTCGGCACATAACCCAATTCAGCGTTAGATTTAGTCAGATCAAAGCCTGTCTGCCGTGGCCTGTTTTCCGCCTGTCCAATGTTGGCAGCACTGATCTCCGAAATCAATCCTTTGTCTAGCTGCCAATAGTCCGCAATTTTGTAGACAGCCTCACTGATCGACATTAATTCTGCTCCTGAAATATGAAATATTCCCTGTGCTTTTCGGTCAATCGCGAGTTGGCATGCATAAGCTAAATCATCCACAAAGGTAGGCATTCTCCATTGGTCATTGACTACTTTTATGGGTTCATTTTGCGACAACTTACTTTTAGCCCATAACACTAGATTTGAACGATTGGGGTCAGCATTGATCCCATATACTAAAATCGTGCGAAGGATGGCATAATTGCAGTTGGATTGTACAAGCACTTGTTCGGAAGCGTATTTACTTTTCCCATATTCACTCTGTGGATTGGGGAGATCTGTTTCATCATAAGGCGCATTTTTTTTGCCATCAAATACAAAGTCCGTAGATAAGTGGATCAGTTGGGTCTGATGTGCAGTACAATAGGAAGCCAAATAGGCGACGAGATCGACGTTAAGCAATTGACATGCTGCTTGATCTGCTTCACAGGCTTCCACACTGGTCATCGCTGCTGTATGTACAATTGCATCAAAAGTTTGTGCAGATAAAAAATCTGTCAATTTTTCCCGATCCGATAGGTCTACCTGAAAGAAAGCATAATTCACTTGATTCGGGTTGCGATTTGGACCCTTTGAAATGGCAACAACATCATATTGGTCATTTTTAGCAAGTAAATCAACGACTTTTTGGCCAAGGAATCCATTGGATCCTGTCACTAGAATTTTTTTCATCAACAATAATTAAATGGTATTCAGGCACTTGTTTATAAAGACTCGTTTGCGGGGTCTTAAGTGCGCTGTTTAGTTTATTCGTGTCTGTCTACAAACTAATTTACTAATCGCTGTTATAGCATTTGAGCATATAAAAAGCTAGATTATCATATGCAGTTAGACACAAACCCGCCTTTTTTGTTTTAGTTGGTCCATATAAAATCCATTTTACTGGATTGTTTCATGATATTTTCAACTACTGTTTTTTCTAGGTCCAAAATGGACTTTAAAGCGTTATAATCAATTTTATCGGCATCATCGGTCGGCATATGGTAGTCTGGGTGTCCACCAGTATGGAAAAACAACACCGGTATATTCTTTTTGTAGAATGAAGTTTGGTCAGATCCGCCGTTGCCATCCTTGCTAAGATTAAATTTTATAGGTGCCTGAACATCTTTGAATATAGCTGGCCATTGACTACTTGTTCCATAGCCGATTACAGCAAGGCCATTGCTGGGATTATAGCGGCCGATCATATCCATATTGAGCATGGCTGTGATTTTCTCCAATGGTAGGGTAGGGTGTTCCGTAAAATATTTGGAACCAACTAATCCCAATTCTTCCGCTCCGAAAGCAATAAACAACAAGTTGTAGGGTTCTTTTTCATTGTTGCTGCTAAAGTAACGTGCGAGCTCCAATAAACCAGCTGTACCGGAGGCATTATCGTCGGCTCCATTGTGGATTTTGCCTACTCCTAAGGAATCTTTTGAGCTTCCTTGACGACCTGTTCCCAAGTGATCGTAATGTGCGCCTATAACAACTGTTAAATCTGCACCATTGTCAATAAATCCAATGATATTATCGGTATTGCGAATGCTGTCTGCAACTTTTACTTTCCAGACTTTGGCCTTGAAGGATTGGCGGTACCCTTTTTCACCTTTAGGCTCAAGTTTGTATTTTTTGAATTCCTTTTCAATATAATCTGCAGCTTTAAATACTTCCTTACTGCCCGTTCCCCGTCCCTGCATTTTGTCGTCAGCGAGGTAATAAATATGTTTCTTTAAGTTGGAAACTTCGATCTGCTGTGCCTGTGCTATTTGGATTCCTAGTAGGCAGCAAAATGTCAGAAGTAGGCTAATGTTTTTCATGCTAATAGTAGAGTTTAGATAGTTGTATTGGGTTATATGTACAAAAAAATAAAAGCCTTGAGATTAACAAGGCTTTTAGGGATATTTCGTTAATCTTCAACGATTTCACTGTGGATGCTGGATTTCTCTTCTTTTTCTGTTTTGAAATACCGTTTTTGAAATAACAGGATCAAAACCACCCCAACAGAAATTGCCGAGTCGGCAATGTTGAATACGGGTCGGAAGAAGAGAAACTCTTCACCGCCCCAAAAGGGTACCCAAGAAGGGAAGTTGCCTTGAATTAATGGGAAATAAAGCATATCGACTACTTTTCCGTGCAGGAAGGAAGAATAACCACCACCTGCGGGGAATAAACTCGCTTTATCATACCAGGTACTTTCACTAAAGATGACACCGTAAAAAGCAGAATCGATGATATTTCCTAAGGCACCGGCAAGAATTAGGGCAACATTTAGGATGAAACCACGGTTATATTTATTTTTGATCATGTAATGTAGGCCGTATCCAATACCAGCTACGGCTAAAATACGAAATACCGTCAAAAATAATTTTCCATAATCACCGCCAAATTCCATTCCATAGGCCATTCCATTGTTTTCAATAAAATGAATCTGGAAAAATTTGCCCAATACATGGTGGCTTTGTCCAATTGTCATTGTGAGCTTAACCCATATTTTTGACAATTGATCTATTAAAAGTATCGCTATAATGAGCGCGATCGGTTTCGTATAACCCTTCATTGTGTTATAAAAATGGTCTTTGCCTAAGCAAAGACCATATATTTAATGCCTAAAATTAATATTGTTTGTTTTTCGCTTCGATGCTCAACGTTGTATGTGGAACAGCTTTCAAACGTTCTTTTTGAATCAGTTTTCCGGTCTCTCTACAGATACCATACGTTTTGTTCTCGATGCGCACCAACGCCGCTTCTAGGTTGTCGATAAATTTCTTTTGACGAGCAGCCAATTGATTTGTTTGCTCTTTCTCTAAAGTAGCTGAACCGTCTTCCAATGTCTTGTACGTTCCAGCAGTATCGTCGGTACCATTAGCATTACTGTTATTGAGCGTTGCGGTCAACGAGGAAAGCTCTTCTTTTGCTATTCTAAGCTTGTCCAAGATAATATCTTTGAATTCTTGTAATTCTGAATCGCTATAGCGTGTTTTCTCGTTGTTGTTTGCCATAATTTAATTTTTTTGGATTAATGCCTTAAGTTCTTTGCCATCGATCTCGATGGTCTCTCCTTCAGTTAGTGAATCTTCAAATACCAATGAATCGGCCAGAATTTCGGTGCAAATATACGATAAATTTTCGTTGGCAGCATTGACCACTTCTGAAGCAGCTGTTAACTTTACGTTAATTCTATCAGTGACTTCTAATCCTTTATCCTTCCTTAGATTTTGTAGGCGGTTGATCAATTCTCTTGACAAACCTTCTTTTTTCAATTCTTCGGTGATATGTACATCTAATGCTACGGTCAATTTACCTAGATTTGCTACCTGCCATCCTTCAACGTCTTCTGCTATAATTTCTACATCGCTCAGTAAAATCGTATATGGCGTGCCTGCTAGGGCCAATTCGCCTGTTGATTCCAACGTGCTGATTTGATCTATAGTCAACGATTGGATAGACGAAGAAACTAACTTCATATCCTTACCAACTTTCGCGCCAAGAGCTTTGAAATTTGGTTTTATTTTTTTCTTAATAATACCAGTGGTATCTGTAATGAACTCGATATCTTTGATATTGGTTTCAGAAAGTATCAGATCTTTTACTTTCTCTACCTTTTCTTGGAAAGCACTATCCAGTACCGGAACCAAAATTTTGTTTAATGGTTGACGTACATTGATGGAAGTTTTCTTCCGTAAAGAAAGTGTCAGCGATGAGATATCCTGCGCTAAAGCCATGCGTTCTTCCAGATCTTTATCGACTAGACTTTCATTATAAACCGGGAAATTCGCCAGGTGAACAGATTCAACTTGTTCCTTGTTCGTGGCTGAATTCAAATCCAGGAATAATCTATCCGAGAAGAAAGGTGATATTGGCGACATTAATTTCGCAATCGTATCAAGACAGGTATAAAGTGTTTGATAGGCCGAAATTTTATCTTCTGTATAATCTCCTTTCCAGAAACGACGACGGCAAAGACGGACATACCAGTTGCTGAGATGTTCATCAACAAAGTTTTGAATAGCGCGCGCGGCCTTTGTAGGCTCGTAATCCGCTAAGTATTCATCTACTTCCTTGGTCAACGAATTTAACAAGGAGATAATCCAGCGGTCAATTTCAGGACGTTTTTCCAAAGCAATATCTGGTTCTGAATACGAGAACTTATCGATATTGGCATACAATGCAAAAAAAGCGTAGGTATTATATAAAGTACCAAAGAATTTACGACGGACTTCATCCAACCCTTCCATATTGAATTTAAGGTTGTCCCATGGTGCGGCATTACTGATCATGTACCAGCGTGTTGCATCGGCACTGTATTGATCGATCGTTGAGAATGGATCAACACCATTGCCTAGGCGTTTGGACATCTTATTTCCATTTTTATCCAACACCAAGCCATTGGAAACCACGTTTTTGAAGGAAACCGATTTATACATCATCGTAGAAATCGCATGCAAGGTGAAAAACCAACCCCGTGTTTGATCAACTCCTTCAGCGATAAAATCTGCCGGGTATGCATGATCGAATCCAGCTTTAAAAGGAAACTCTTCGCCTTTGGCTAATTTTTCGTGATCCAATCCCCATTGCGCATAAGGCATTGCCCCCGAATCAAACCAGACGTCGATCAGATCAGGTTCGCGGAATAATTTTTGTCCGGCATCAGAAACAAGAACGATATCGTCCACATATGGACGGTGAAGATCCAGTTGCTCGGTGTCGAATTTATCCAAGTAAGCTTTATTCTTCGCTTTTTCATCGTCAGACAAAACATCAGAGGTCAAAGAAGCTTCCAATAAAGACTTTAATTCAGGTAAGGAACCGATACAAACCTCTTCATTTTCGTCTTCTGAACGCCAGATAGGAAGTGGAGTTCCCCAGTAACGCGAACGCGAAAGGTTCCAGTCTACTAAGTTTTCTAACCAGTTTCCAAAGCGGCCGGTACCGGTTGCTTCAGGTTTCCAGTTGATGGTTTTATTTAATGCAACCAAATCTTCCTTCACTGCTGTCGTGCGGATAAACCAGCTATCTAATGGATAGTATAGAACAGGTTTGTCGGTACGCCAACAATGTGGATAGGTATGCTCATATTTTTTGACATCGAAAGCTTTGTTGTCCTCTTTTAGTTTGATAGAGATCAACACGTCTGTGGGTTTGAAGTCTTCTTTTGAACGTTCCTCAGCGCTGTAATATTCCTCTTTGACAAATCTTCCGGCAAAATCTGTGATTTCACTTACAAAACGTCCAGTACGGTCAACAGTAGGTACCTCTTTTCCATTTTCATCTTTCACCAAGATGCCCGGTACACCATGTTCTTTTGCTACACGAAAGTCATCCGCACCATAAGTAGGAGCAGCGTGGACGATACCGGTACCGTCTTCAGTCGTAACAAAGTCGCCTGGAATAACGCGGAAAGCATTTTCTTGTAAGTCCTCGTTGGTGATATAGGGTAACAATTGCTCATAGCGCAAGCCAACAAGCTCTTCGCCTACAAATTCTGCTGCCAGCTCCCAGGGAATTACTTTGTCGCCCAATTTATAGTCTTGGAAGGATGCATTTTCTCCTTCCGCTTTAAAATGTTTGCTGATCAAATCTTTCGCTAATACGACAGATACAGGAGCACCGGTATATTTATTGAAAGTTCGGATCTTAACATAATTTATTTTCTTGCCTACAACCAAGGCTGTGTTGGACGGCAAAGTCCATGGCGTGGTCGTCCAGGCAATGAATGCTACATCCTCCGCATCGTCGTCAACTAATTTTTCTATAGCTGGGTGAAGCTGACTTTTGATCAGTCTAAATTCTGCAACGATGGTGGTATCTTTAACATCTTTATAGGTGCCGGGCTGGTTAAGTTCATGCGAACTCAATCCTGTACCTGCTGCCGGAGAGTAAGGTTGTATCGTATAACCCTTGTACAAAAGACCTTTTTTGTAAAGTTCTTTCAATAAATACCATAAGGTTTCGATGTATTCATTCTTGTAAGTAATATAAGGATGTTCAAGGTCAACCCAATAGCCCATTTTGGTGGTTAGGTCATTCCATACATCGGTATATTTCATTACCTCCTTGCGACAAGCGTCATTATATTGTTCTACGGTAATCTTTTTGCCGATATCCTCTTTTGTGATTCCAAGAGCTTTTTCGACAGCAAGTTCAATGGGCAGACCATGGGTATCCCAGCCGCCTTTTCGTTTCACTTGGTAACCTTTCAAAGTCTTGTAACGACAGAAAATATCCTTAATCGTACGTGCCATCACGTGGTGAATTCCAGGCATTCCATTTGCAGAAGGCGGACCTTCAAAAAATGTATAGGTCTTGCTTTCAGGACGATTATTGATACTTTTTTCGAATATTTTTTCCTGTTCCCAACGGGTCAAAATCTCTTTACCTATCTCGGGTAAATTTAACTGCTTATATTCTTTGTACATCAGACTGTTGTATGCTTCTTTTCTAAAGGTCGCTAATTTAGTGATTTATGATGGAAAATGAAAGAGGGCTTTGTTGTGCTTATATCATTAAATCGAGGTTGAACTTTTTGAAATCTTCACTCGATCAACTGGCGAAAATGATGGAAGCATCTGCTACGACAAAGGGACTACCTATGGCAGTCCCTTTGTTATTTCATTCGTGCTGAAATTCAGTTATGCTGAAAAACTGCTTCCGCAACCGCAGGTACTTGTTGCATTGGGATTATTGAATGTGAAGCCCCTTGCATCGAGTCCCGATTTGAAGTCGATTTCCATACCGGCAAGATAGAGGCCATGTGCTTTGTTCATAAAGATGCGAATTCCTTGAATTTCGTATTCGTTATCGCCGTCCTTTTTCTGGTCAAAGCCCAAGATATAACTCATACCGGAACAACCACCGCCTTCAACACCGACACGTAAACCAAAATCATCAGAGATTTCTTGTTGATCCTTTAATTTATTTAGTTCTTTGATTGCCCCTTCTGTTAAAGAAACAGGAGCAACTGCTGTATGTTCTGTACTCATTGTAATAGTGTTTTAGCCAATCCAATACAAAAATACATTTTTTTAATGGCAAATTGCTTGACCGGGATTTTTTGACATTTTCGAAACATTCAATTCTTCGTACGCTTATTCGGTCCGATAGCACCATAAAATGATCTTGGCCTAATTAGGTAATTCGCATAAATAAGGCTGTTTTTCTAAGAACATTTAATTAAATAGGACTTTTTGTCGATATTCTTTATGGAATATGCTATCTTTGAGGCATTAAAATAAACTACAAAATTTACTTTACAACATTTAAAAACAATGGAAAGAGATCAAGCCATTTTTAATTTAATAGCTGATGAGCTTAAACGCCAAGAAGAAGGTATTGAATTAATTGCTTCAGAAAACTTTGTTTCAAAACAAGTGATGGAAGCTGCTGGTTCAGTGTTGACAAATAAATATGCAGAAGGCCTCCCAGGAAAACGTTACTATGGAGGTTGTGAAGTTGTGGATGAGATTGAAACCATCGCAATTGATCGTGCAAAACAATTATTTGGCGCAGAATGGGTAAATGTTCAGCCTCACTCTGGTGCTCAAGCAAATGCGGCTGTTTTTTTGGCGACAATCAAACCTGGCGACAAAATTTTAGGTCTTGATTTATCTCACGGTGGTCACTTGACACACGGTTCACCAGCGAACTTATCTGGTAAGATCTATCAACCATTATTTTATGGTGTAAAAGAAGATACAGGCCTAATTGACTACGAGCAATTGGAAGAAACAGCGCTTCGTGAAAAACCAAAGATGATCATCTGTGGTGCTTCGGCTTATTCTCGCGATTGGGATTACGCGCGCATTCGTAAAGTTGCTGACGAAATTGGTGCTATCGTAATGGCTGATATTTCTCACCCTGCAGGTTTAATCGCTCGTGGTTTATTGAATGATCCACTTCCACATTGCCATATCGTTACGACAACGACACACAAAACGCTTCGTGGTCCACGTGGTGGTATGATTATGGTCGGTAAAGATTTTGAAAATCCATGGGGTATCAAAACACCTAAAGGTGAAATCCGTACAATCACGCAATTATTGGATTTAGCTGTATTCCCAGGTACACAAGGTGGTCCTTTGGAGCATACAATTGCAGCGAAAGCAATCGCTTACGGTGAGGCTTTATCCGATGAGTATATGGAATATATCGTTCAGGTAAAGAAAAATGCAGCTGCATTGGCACAATTCTTTGTAGAAAGAGATTACAAGATCATCTCGGGTGGTACAGACAATCACTTGATGTTGGTGGATCTTCGCAACAAAGATATTTCTGGTAAAGAAGCGGAAGCTGTATTAGGTAAAGCCGGTATCACAACAAATAAAAACATGGTTCCTTTCGACACACGTTCTCCTTTTGTGACTTCAGGTGTACGTTTTGGTACTGCTGCAATTACAACACGTGGTATTAAAGAGAATGAAATTATACAAATCGGCGAATTGATCGATGAGGCATTGAAAAATGCATCTAACGATGCTCAACTGGATTTGATCCATGGTAAAGTAAAAGCAATGATGGCTGAGTTCCCATTGTATAAATAAGGAATTCCCCTAGGAATAAAAAAAAGCGGAATCACCGATGCGGTGGTTCCGCTTTTTTATTTACAGCTATTTTCAGCGTAACATGTATGGTATACGTCCGTACCAATTTAACTTGTCACGGGAATTATATAAGAACCTGATCCGTATTTTATACGGTTTAAATAGGGGCTCATCCGAATGAGGTCCCTATGAGGTCCCTATTAACTCCCTATAAAGTTCGGATTAAATAATGCCTCATTGGCGTGTTGTCTTTCTCATGTACAACTGCTGGTTCCAGCTTGTTTCGGAGGGATTAGGAGAATTGCCTTAAGAGCTCGGTTTGGAAATGTGAGGCAGATAACTTATTTTTAAATGTTAAAAAACCTTAAAATAAATTGTAATAATTTGATTACTCATTTATTTTGCGGTAATTTGGTTTTAGATTAATTGATTGTTTTACAATAAGAAAGGATAGTTTATACGGCAAACATTTACATTTTAACACAGAACTGATAATTTATTTGCGAACTGCTAAAAAAGTAAGTGACGTATGAGACTTCTAAAAGGTAAAAGCGATCAAGAGTTGATCCAAATGTATGTCGGTGGCCAAGAGTCCGGTCTAGAGGCATTGTTGAATCGATATAAATCGAAAATATATACTTCCATATATATGAAAGTAAAAGATGAATATCTTGCTGAAGATATTTTCCAGGAGACTTTCATTAAAATCATCAACACATTAAAATCCGGTAAATATAATGAAGAGGGTAAGTTTTTACCTTGGGCTATTCGTATAGCACACAATATGATTGTTGACTTTTTTAGGAAAGCAAAACGTGCTCCAAATATTGTGAATGCGGATGGCTTTGATATTTTTGAGGTGCTCGAATTTAGTGATGAAAGCGCAGAGTCAAAAATGCTCAAACAACAGGTTGATGTTGATCTTAAGAAAATGATCCAAAAACTTCCGGACGATCAAAAAGAGGTGCTCATTATGCGGCACTTTTGTGATATGAGTTTTAAAGATATTGCGGAAATAACCGAAGTAAGTATTAATACTGCTCTGGGGAGAATGCGCTACGCATTGAGCAATTTACGTAAGATGATTGAAGGTACCGATCTTACCCTGCAAATGGGCTATTTATAATAAAAATGGGCGTTACAAAACGCCCATTTTTATTTATATTCAAATGGGATCACAGGGAGTTTCGCTGTTTTTGTATTTTGCCACCCTGTGTTTATAACAAGGCAATGCTACAATTCTTTGCGCATCCTATATTCAAAAGCCATTTCTTTAAATAATCTCCCTGATCGAACTTAAAATAACTGCGCGCCTTCAGAAATGACCGGTGGGTATACGTATTGAATTCTTGTTAATCAGTTTGAATTCTTGTTAATCAGTGTAAGTGTTTCGTTGCATCGTAGCCAAAAGCAAGGTTATTTGTCCAATTATTATGGTAATTATGTCATGTGGAGATCAGAAGAACCTGTTCTTTTTGTCAGGTCGAAGACTTTTTTTATCTTAGAAATTTATGCATACGCCTTTTTTCAACGATTGGAATAAGGTTTGATAGTCATATTATAACTATAAAACGATTGAATAGCTATGTACTTGATTTTATTTATTGGAATAATGGTGGTAAGCCTAATTGTCCAAACAAGATTCAAAAACAAATTTAAGAAATACTCCGAGATGCCTTTGAGCAACGGGATGTCTGGAGCTGAGATTGCGCAAAAAATGTTAAATGATAACGGTATATATGATGTAAAGGTATTGTCTATCCCAGATCGTTTGGGAGATCATTATAATCCGTCAGATAAAACCGTTAATTTAAGTCCTGAAGTTTACAGTGGTCGCAGTGTTGCAGCGGCAGCGGTAGCGGCGCACGAATGTGGTCATGCTGTGCAGCATGCTAAAGCCTATAAATGGTTGGGATTCCGTTCGGCAATGGTACCGATGGTGAATGCGGCTTCCAAATTGACATCATGGGTATTGATGCTGGGCGTTATGCTGTTTGCTTTTTCTAAAGGTGGTAATCCATGGCTTTTAGCTGTTGGAGTTGGGGCGCTGGCTATAACGACCTTATTTTCTTTTATCACCTTGCCTGTCGAGTTTGATGCGTCTAACCGTGCGCTGGAATGGTTAAACCATGCTGGTGTAACCTATAATGGTGAGGAGCATGACGGTGCAAAAGATGCTTTGAAATGGGCAGCGATGACGTATGTTGTAGCAGCGTTAAGTGCGTTGGTAACACTTTTATACTATGCATCGATTTTATTCGGTGGCCGTAGAAGTGATTAAATACGGGTATTGTAACTTTATCCTACAAAAATGCGATTATTTTTTATAGTCGCATTTTTTATGGTGTGTTAATGAGGTTACTATAGACAATTTTTTTAACTTTGCTGTTTATATAGAATAAGATTCAGATTTTATGTTTTCAAATCTTCAAGATAAGTTAGATAGGGCCTTTAAAGTATTAAAAGGACAAGGTAGTATTACCGAGATCAACGTTGCAGAAACGATGAAAGAAATTCGCAAAGCGTTGTTGGATGCCGATGTGAATTATAAAACTGCCAAAACTTTTACCGACGATGTTAAACAAAAAGCTTTAGGCGAAAATGTACTGACAAGTATTTCCCCGGGCCAATTGTTGACGAAGATCATGAATGATGAGTTGACGGCTTTGATGGGCGGATCTGTTACAGAGCTTGAGACTGGAAAAAATCCGACAGTCATTTTAATTGCGGGTTTGAATGGTGCTGGTAAAACAACCTTCTCAGGTAAGTTGGCCTTGTACCTTAAAGATAAAAAGAATAAAAAACCATTATTGGTGGCTGGTGACGTTTATCGTCCTGCAGCGATCGATCAATTGGAAGTGCTCGCGGAACAAGTGGGCGTACCAGTGTATGTGAATCGTGAATCTAACGATCCTATTGCGATTGCCAAAGCCGGTGTGGAAGAAGCAAAACGTAATGGAAATAACGTCGTAATCATCGATACAGCTGGTCGTTTGGCGATCGATGAGCCTTTAATGGTAGAGATTACAGCCGTTAAAGAAGCGACAAAACCAGACGAAATCCTATTTGTTGTGGATTCAATGACTGGTCAAGATGCCGTGAATACAGCTAAAACGTTCAACGACCGTCTGGACTTTACAGGTGTAGTATTGACTAAGTTGGATGGTGATACACGCGGTGGTGCTGCATTATCGATTAAATCTGTCGTTAATAAGCCCATTAAGTTTATTGGTACAGGTGAAAAGATGGATGCATTGGATGTATTCCACCCCGATCGGATGGCATCCCGTATTTTGGGTATGGGTGACGTCGTATCCTTAGTAGAACGTGCGCAGCAACAGTTTGACGAGAAGCAAGCTGCAGAGCTCCAAAAGAAAATCCGTAAGAATAAATTCGATTTCAACGATTTTAAATCCCAGATTCAACAAATCAAGAAAATGGGTAATATGAAAGACCTCATGGGAATGATCCCTGGTGTTGGTAAAGCAATGAAAGATATTGAAGTAGATGACAATGCTTTCAAACCCATTGAAGCGATTATCGATTCCATGACACCTTTTGAACGCGAAAATCCGGATGTTATTGATCAAAAACGTCGTTTACGTATTGCGAAAGGATCAGGTACTGATATTAACGAAGTGAATAAGTTATTGAAACAATTTGGTGATATGCGCAAAGTCATGAAGCAGATGTCTAATCCAGCTATGGCAGCTAAATTGATGCGTAATATGCCCAAAATGCCAGGAAAAATGTAATTTTTAGAGAATAGTTACATCATAAGAAGGGCATCGTTTTATACGATGCCCTATTTTTTTTTCTGAAAGTGTCTGGTCTTATTGGCCAGAAAGAACCTTCAGTCGGCTTTCATTGTTTTTGGTGTCTAAGAAGCCATGCAGGTTTTGATCATTGCATTGCCTTTTTGATTAATTTTTTCGGTTCTACTATGCGCTGTGGATGATGAATCTAGGTTTCTTGCGGACAGGATACTGGTGGTTGATTCCGTAAATTCGAACTGTTTTTAAAGAAATAATTTGTAATTTCAAGTTCCGCACCCGAGTGAACGAAATATTTGTTAAATTTGTAATTATTATGGATGACCCCGCGCAATTATCGGAATACGGCAAAATCCTTATCATTCTTCTGATAGGGGCGCTGTTAGTCTGTGCGACCATTTTTCTTGCACGTTTAATCTCTCCGAAAAAGAATAATCCCATCAAATCTGGTACCTACGAATGTGGAGAGGATCCCATTGGTTCTTCTTGGGTTCAGTTTAATCCACGGTTTTATGTGATCGCCCTCGTATTTTTACTTTTTGATGTGGAGCTTATTTTTATTTTTCCATGGGCCACTGTATTTGGACAGTCCGAATATATTGCAGCAGATGGAAGATGGGGGTGGTTTACCATGATAGAAATGGCTATGTTCATTGGTATTTTAATTCTAGGATTGGTTTTTGTCTGGAAAAAGGGTGATCTAGAATGGGTTAAACCGAATGTGTCCTTACCTAAAGTTCCTGTACCTATCCCGGATAGCGCCTATGCAAGCCTGAATAGCAAGATTTATCAGGTGCGTGATTATGCACTGGTTGTAGATGAAACTGTCGCGCACAAAACAACGGTAGATGAACAGGTGTCGACGCCGAAACCAGCCTTTAAACCTCGATTTAAAAAACCTGAGTAAGCATGAGTTTAGATAGTCAATTGCAGAATAATGGTGTTATTGTTGCCAAATTAGATGATTTGCTGAATTGGGCAAGATTATCTTCGATGTGGCCTATGAGCTTTGGTATTGCTTGCTGTGCCATTGAAATGATGGGGGCAATGGCTTCAACTTACGATTTAGATCGGATGGGCGTATTTCCAAGGCCTTCTCCAAGGCAATCCGATGTGATCATCATTGCTGGAACGGTTACCTTTAAGATGGCCGATCGTATCAAGAAACTATATGAACAGATGCCCGATCCTAAATATGTTATTTCGATGGGCTCTTGTTCCAACTGTGGTGGTCCCTATTGGCAGCATGGCTATCATGTGGTCAAGGGGGTAGATCGCGTTATCCCTGTGGATGTTTATGTCCAGGGATGTCCACCACGTCCAGAGGCACTAATTGGTGCTTTTATTGAATTGCAAAAAAAGATAGACAAAGAAAGCTTGTTAGGTGAGCAATTGTTCAACGGAAAAGCTTAAAAAATAAATTTTATAAGATTTTAAATCAATTATGGCAAAAGATTTTTATGGTGAATTGCAATTGGGTATTCTTGGCGGTGGTCAACTGGGAAGAATGCTCATCCAGGAAGCCATTAATTACAATGTAAATGTTCATGTATTGGACCCGGATAAGAATGCTCCTTGTCGTAAGTTGTGCAATAAATTTGAATGTGGTTCATTGGGCGATTTTGAAACGGTCTATAATTTCGGTAAGGATTTGGACATGATCACGATCGAGATCGAGAAGGTGAATGTAGATGCTTTGGAGAAACTGGAAGGCGAGGGAGTAATCGTGTACCCGCAATCACGTATCATTCGTCTGATTCAAGATAAAGGTCTACAAAAGCAATTTTTTAAACAAAACGATATACCAACGTCGGCGTTTCAATTGATATCCAATAAGGATAATTTAGTAAATGCCTCGTTAAACTTACCGTATATCCAGAAATTACGTAAGGATGGATATGATGGAAAAGGGGTGAAGAAGATTGTTACCCAACAGGATATACAAGAGGCGTTCGAAGAAGCTAGCTTAATTGAAGAATGGGTAGATTTTGAAAAGGAAATTGCGGTCATTGTTGCCCGGAATGATAAGGGTGAGGTGTCTACATTTCCAATGGTGGAGATGGAATTTAATCCTCAGGCTAACTTGGTGGAATTTTTGATTGCGCCGTCTTTGTATGGTGTAGAGATTCAACAACGCGCGGAGGCGATAGCAAAAAAGATTGCCGATGATTTGCAGATCGTAGGTATATTGGCTGTAGAGATGTTCCTAACGAAAAATGGTGATATTCTGGTCAACGAATTGGCTCCGCGCCCGCATAATAGTGGTCATCAGACAATAGAGGGTAACTATGTGTCGCAATTTGCTCAACACTTAAGGGCTATATTCAATCTACCGTTAGGTGATACCAGATGCAGAACGAATGCCGTTATGATTAACCTTTTGGGGGAAGCCGGTTATGAAGGGTTGGCTAAGTATGAGGGGGTTGAAGAGGTGCTGGCTATGGAAGGTGTATATATCCATCTGTATGGTAAGAAATATACAAAGCCATTCCGCAAAATGGGCCATGTTTGTATCATCAATGATGATCGGGAGAAAGCGATCTCCAACGCAAGAAAAGTACAAGAAATATTAAAAGTTAAAGCTTAAACAATACTATGTCAGTCAATAATAAGGCCCAGGTAGGCATTATCATGGGAAGCAAATCAGACCTTCCTGTTATGCAGGATGCTATAGATGTGCTCAAAGCCCTTGGAGTGGAATTTGAGGTAACGATCGTCTCAGCACATCGTACACCACAACGTATGTTTGATTATGCGAAAAATGCAGCATTTCGTGGTTTGAAAGTTATTATTGCTGGAGCTGGTGGTGCGGCGCATTTGCCAGGAATGGTCGCTTCTATTACACATTTACCTGTAATAGGCGTGCCTGTAAAATCATCAAATTCCATTGATGGATGGGACTCGGTACTTTCTATTCTTCAGATGCCCAATGGTATTCCTGTAGCAACTGTCGCTTTAAATGCGGCGAAGAATGCAGGTATATTGGCTGCTCAGATTCTTGGTACACATGATGAAACAATCAGCAAGAATATCATCGAATTTAAAGAAGAGTTGGCGAGAAAAGTAATCGAGACCGCAGTGGAGGTAGAAGATACCGAATTTTAAGTTGACAATCTCACAAAATAAAAAAGGGAGCATTGCTCCCTTTTTTATTTTGTAAGATTTGTCTGAACATAATCGTAGCTCTTTTTAAGACTTTCCATCTTATTGGGCATATAAATATTATCTTGTTCAACAAAAGCATATTTAAGTCCTGATTTGCTCTTTTCTTTAACAATTTCAGGGAAATTGATGCTTCCGGTTCCCACTTCGGTATATTTGATATCGTTGAAGATTTGTTCGATAGGCAATTTTCCATCTTTAGGCCATTCAATAGGATTGGATTTTGTTTTATCCATATCTTTAACGTGCCAAAGTTTAAAGCGGTTGGGGAATTTTTCAAACAAAGCTATCGGGTTTTTACCCGCTTTTTCTGCCCAGAAAAGGTCTAATTCAAAATCGACCAAGTCGGGTTCGGTGAATGCTAACATAACCTCTTCACCCGTCGTATTATTGCCTAGATCCCTAAATTCCCAGAAATGGTTGTGATAAGCAACTTTTAAACCTAATTTTTTAGCCTGTTCACCAGCCTTATTCAATTGCTCTGCAGCATAGAGATAATCGTCTTTTTTCAATGCATTCAGATCAAACATCGGTGTTACAGGAGCAATTACATATTCTTGACCAAGTTCTTTTGCTGCATCAAAATAAACCGCAAGATCCTCTTTGTCGGTATGAGCTTTACTAAGGTATTTGGACATATCATAATGGCCTGAATGTGTTTTTAGACCGTTATCATCCAATATTTTCTTCAACTCTTTGTAGGGTAATTTCCAGAACTGTTTGGCTGTGGCGTCTATGCCATAGAGCTCAACATGTTTATACCCAATTTTGGCAATTTGTTCCAGAGATCCTTTCGGATCTTTATCCATTAAATCACGAATGGAATAGAGCTGCACGCCTATATTCTGTAATGGATTGTCGCTGATTGCTCCGGCTTTATTTTGACAAGATATAAAGTTGGGCACCAGATAAGCTGCCGAAAGACCTATTCCAGCTTGCTTTAAAAATTGACGGCGAGAATTGTTCATCATATAATTGATTACTTGTTAGTGTACAATGTACAATTATTTGTTCAGAAATCAATGGTGTAACAAGGAATATTTTTGAAGAGTATGTTGATTTTATTAACGATAAAATCTTCGGAGAGCCAAGCTATTGTATGTCGGTAAGTGCCCGTTTTAAGGGGAGTAGGGAGGTCTTTATACCAAAAAAAGGTCTGAATATTTTTCAGACCTTTTTTCTATTCAAGTAGGAAAACTTAAACAGTCATGATATCTTTTTCTTTCAGTTCAGCCAATTTATCAACTTTTACAATGAATGCATCCGTTAATTTTTGAACCTCACCTTCAGCAGTTTTGATCTCATCTTCAGAAGCGCCGTCATTTTTTAATTTTTTGATGGATTCGTTTGTATCTTTACGGATATTACGAATACCAATACGGCCTCTTTCAGTTTCTTCTTTTACTTTCTTAACCAAATCACGTCTTCTTTCTTCTGTCAAAGGAGGGATATTCAGACGAATAACGATGCCGTCATTCTGTGGGTTAATTCCTAGGTTAGCGTCTGTGATAGCTTTTTCAATTGCGTTGATGAGCGATTTTTCCCAAGGTTGGATAACAATAGTCCGTGCATCAGTTGTATTGATGTTGGCCACTTGTGAAAGCGGAGTGGCGCTGCCATAATAGTCTACTGAAATTCCATCTAACATAGATGGAGAAGCTTTACCCGCACGAATTTTAGTTAATTCGGATTCGGTGTGAGCAACTGCTTTGGACATCTTGTCTTTACAATCGTCCAATTCAATTGAAATTAGTTCGTTCATATAAGATTACGTTTTTTACAGATTTAAAATTATTTAACCACAGTTCCGACATGTTCACCATTGGCAAGTTTTAATAAATTGCCTGGTTTGTTCATATCAAATACGATGATCGGTAATTTGTTTTCTTGACAAAGGGTAAAGGCAGTCATATCCATGACATTTAATCCTTTCTCATAAACCTCTGTGAATGATATTTCTTCAAATTTTGTTGCACTAGGATCTTTTTCAGGATCTGCAGTATAGATACCATCTACACGTGTTCCTTTCAATACCGCATCGGCATTGATCTCAATTGCACGCAAGGATGCTGCAGTATCTGTGGTGAAATATGGATTTCCAGTACCAGCTCCGAAAATAACAATACGGCCTTTTTCCAGGTGGCGAACGGCTCTTCTACGAATAAAAGGTTCACAAATTTGCTCCATTTTGATCGCAGTAAGCAAACGTGTCTTTTTCCCAACTTTCTCAAGCGCATCTTGAAGAGCCATGCTGTTGATGACTGTGGCAAGCATGCCCATATAGTCTGCTTGAACACGGTCCATGCCTGATTTTTCAGCGCTTAGACCACGGTATATATTACCGCCACCGATAACAATTGCAATTTCTAAACCTCGATCGTGAATTTCTTTGATATCATTAGCGTATTGTGATACACGGTTAATATCGATACCATAGCTTTGGTCACCCATTAAGGATTCACCGCTAAGTTTTAATAAGATACGTTTGTATTTCATAATTGTTTTTTTGGAAATTTTCCAAAGGTCAAAGATAAAATATTTTTTTTATCCCTTAAGCCTTAAAGTGATATTTATTGTGCTTTTATTGTTTGATTGATGACTTCTTGATAATACTGCTCATACAAAGGCATAATATTAGACAATTGGAATTTTTTTGCATGATTTAATGCTGCTTCTTTAAATTTCTCTAAGCGCTCTCCATCTTCCAGGATATAAATCGAGTTTTTTGCCATATCATCAACATCACCCACCGCACTCAGAAATCCAGTGACACCGTTTTCATTCAGTTCAGGTAAACCTCCGGTATTGGAAGAGATGACCGGAACTTGACAGGCCATGGCTTCTAGGGCTGCAAGACCGAAGCTTTCCGAGCTAGAAGGCATCAGAAAGAGATCTGATACAGACAATATTTCTTCCACTGCGTCTTGTTTCCCCAAGAAACGGACGTCTTTGCATACATCAAGTTCTCTGGATAGCTCCTCTGCATTTCGACGCTCGGGACCATCACCTACCATTAATAATTTGGAAGGGATTACATCATGTACTTTCTTAAAAATACGAATAACATCTTCCGTATTCTTAACTTTTCTAAAGTTGGAGGTATGAACCAATATACGTTCATTGCCCGGTGCAATGGCTTTTTTGAAATGTGACCGATCTTTATTGCTGAACCTATCCAGATCAATAAAGTTTGGGATCACTTTGATGTCTCGGGTAATGTCAAAGTATTGGAGCGTTTGATCTTTCAGATTCTGTGATACCGCAGTTACGCCATCGGATTGATTGATGGAGAATGTAACAACAGGACTAAAACTCTTGTCTTTACCAACCAGTGTAATATCTGTACCATGTAAGGTGGTCACTACGGGAATATTAATGCCATACGTAGTGAGTAAAATTTGTTTTGCCATAAATGCCGCTGATGCGTGTGGAATGGCATAGTGCACATGGATCAAATCCAACTTTTCGAAACGAACTACATCAACCAATTTGCTGGCTAATGCAGATTCATAGGGTAGAAAATCAAAAAGGGGGTACTGTGAAACAGCTACCTCATGGTAGTATAGGTTTTCAGAGAAGAAATCCAGACGTGCGGGTTGTCGGTAGGTGATAAAATGGATCTCATGTCCATTAGCGGCCAAAGCCTTTCCTAGTTCGGTTGCAACTACACCACTTCCACCAAAGGTGGGATAACAAACAATTCCTATTTTCATCTGCGTAATTATGTCTGAGCGTATATTTTTAATGGCATCCCGTAAGAAGCGCTGTTTAATTTTGTTTAAAGGTTTCCAGGAACCTCGTGTTAGTATTCTGTGTGTTGTCGTCTAAGACATCTGATGCCTATCGCATATAAGCTATCGTGCTCGTGAAGCACGGACGATGTTATTTAGCTTAACAATTGTCTTCTTAAGATGATAACATGAAAATTAGGATACTTACTCCTGAATTTTGTGTTGCAAATTTCGACTATTTATGCGTAAAATAACAAAAACCAATTGCCATAGTTTTGTGAATTTTTTGAATGCTTAAAAAACATTATCTTTAAATACATATTTAATCAGTATATGGAGAACTTCGTCAGTGCTATTTCAGGACAAGAATTTCCTGTAGAACAACGTATTTTGGGTGCTTCGATTCGACAGCCCATTTTTAAGCTGATCAAAAAGGAATATCCAAGTTTTAGTAAGGATAAATATATTGCAGCTACGGAGTTGATGAAATATAAAGAAGCTTATATAGCCGAATTTCTAAAAGATGAATTCGGGCAATTAAGCCAATTGGATCAGCAAGTGATCGATAGTTTTAGGGAAAATAGAGTAATCAGCGCAAGTTTGGATGGTGATAACAAAGAATGTTTAACCCTGGGAGAACGGGTTGCAGACAAAGTAGCTGAGTTTGGCGGAAGCTGGACCTTTATTATTTCCTTTATGCTGTTTTTAGTCGTTTGGATTGCAGCGAATATCTATTGGTTGAACAATAAAGGATTTGATCCTTACCCTTTTATTTTGCTTAATCTTATTTTGTCCTGTGTAGCTGCTTTACAGGCTCCCGTTATCATGATGAGTCAAAATCGGCAAGAAGACAAAGACCGTGAGCGTGCTCGAAACGATTATGTCGTCAATTTGAAGGCTGAACTCGAAATTAGGGAATTGCATGAGAAAATAGATCATCTTATTATTCGCAAAGAACAGGAACTGGTTGAGGTACAGCGGGATCAAGTGGAGAAATTGGGGTTCCTATTAAAAAAGATGGAAAAAATAGAAGAAGCATTTAAAGATAAATGAATTTAGAAAGTGTAATAGGAGAACTTACGTTTAAGTTTTCCAGGTCGGGCGGAGCAGGGGGACAACATGTAAACAAGGTGTCATCCAAAGTATTGCTGCAGTGGGATGTAGCGCTTTCGACAGCTGTTTCTGTCGAAGAAAAAGCGATGATTTTCACCGTGTTGACAAACCGTATAAATAAAGAAGGAATACTGCAACTGGAATGCGATATTGACCGGTCGCAGATCCGCAATAAAGAAATCGCAATCGATCGCTTTACGCGTATATTGACGGCCGCACTTGTGCCAGCAAAACCTCGTAAGAAAACCAAAACTCCGTATTCGAGTGTTCTCAAAAGGCTGGATCGAAAGAAACAACAGTCGCAATTGAAAGCTTCAAGGAAAAAGAATTTCGATGAATAAATATGACAATATTTCGTATTGAAAAAAAATAATACACTGATTATCAGTTTATTGATTATTAAACTAATTTATTAGTTGTTAAACTATGTTTTTAGTTATAACTTGTCTATTGATTTATTATTCAGGTATTTATTTTATTCTTGAGGAGTTATGGAGGATTTTAAAGAGTTAACGAAAGCTGAGGAGCAGATTATGCAAGAGCTCTGGGAGATGGGCCGTGGCTTTGTCAAAGAGATTATTGATCGACTTTCGGAACCGAAACCGGCTTACAATACGGTCTCGACCATCGTTCGTATTCTTGAAACAAAGGGCTTTGTAACGCATGAATCTTTTGGGAAAAGTCATCGATATTTACCAAAGATTTCAAAAGAGGAATATAAGAAAGGTATTACAGGTAAGTTATTAACCAATTATTTTGATAATTCGCCCAAAAGTATGCTCTCTTATTTTTTGGAAGAGAACAGATTGGACATCAAAGAACTTGATGACATCTTGTCCATCATCGAACGTAATAAATAACAACCAATCCTCTTTTATAAACTTTTGATTATGATTTACTTATTGATTGTCAATATTTCATTGATTATCAGTTTTGTGCTCTACAAACTGATTTTTAGAAAACTTACTTTTTTTCAGTGGAATCGGATCTATCTGATTGGAATGGTTGCATTCTCTTTATTAGCTCCCGTGGGTATTTTTATTGAATTGCCCAAGACAGAGATGATTTCCAATCATATTCCACAGGTCGATTTAGGAACATATATGGATGTCGAAATCGGGAGCCCGATCGAAGAAAAACCTCTTTTTCTATTGGATATTCTTACCAAGATCTATTGGATAGGAGTGGGCGTCGCCTTTTTTTTCCTGGTGGTGCGCATCAGGCAACTTGTTCGAGTATTGCGCTCTTCTCCTGAATACCTGAGTTTTTCTTTTTTTAATAGGATCGTGATTGGAAAATCGATTAAAAACAAGGAGAATATTGCATGGCATGAGCAGGTCCATACTGCGCAGGGGCATTCCTACGATTTGGTGTTGATTGAGCTGCTGAAAATTTTTAATTGGTTCAATCCTGTTGTGTATTTCTTTCAAAAAGAAATCAGGTTTCAACACGAGTATATTGTAGATGAAATTTGCTCGACCGATAAAGTGGCTTATGCAGAAATGCTGGTTGCTCATGCATTACGTACAGATCAATTGGCTTTTTCACATGAGTTTTCCAACCATTCTTTTTTAAAGCAGCGCATCACGATGTTATTTAAAGTTAAATCTGTACAGAGACAACGCTTGTTATATGTGATTGTGTTGCCCATGCTATTGGTGGTATCGGGGTCTACGTTGGTCTTTAATACGAGTAGGGCCAAGGATATGGTAGCAGATGTTGAAGAAAGCGTCAATAGGTTAACTGTGATTGATGAGCAGACATTATCGAAACAACCTGAGGAGTTAAAAAACGAACAGGTAAATGAAGACAGGAAGGTCTACAAAGATCCGGAGGTATTGGCTATTCCAGTTGGAGGAATGAAAAAGTATGTCATGGGATTGGCCAGTAGAATCCAGGTGAGTGATGAAGCAATCAAGAATAATGTGATCGGGGTAATTGTTATCACAGCCATCGTGGAGAAAAACGGTGATTTGAGTCATATAAAGGCTAAGAATGATTTGGGCTATGGCCTGGCATCAGCTGTGGAAAATGCTGTAAAAGCAAGTGGGAAATGGAAACCTGCAATCGTCAATGGAAAGGTCGTTCGATCGCTGCTTTCCTTGCCCGTTACCGTTGGCGGAAAAACAACTTATTTTTGGGAGGAAACCGACACATTGGGCAGAAAGGCTCGGATGTCATCTCATTCATTCCCAGGTGCTGAACCTGGTGAAGACACAGAAAAACAACTCAAGGAAGTAAAATCGATAAGGACAGAAGATGAGCGCGACCGCTGGAATCTTTCGTTGGATTTTCAGTCCGATTTAGTAACTTTTGATAAAGTTGAGGTGCAACCAACACCTATTGGGGGAATGCGATCTTTTATGATTTGGGTAGGCGATAATTTTGTTTTTCCTGAAGCAGCAATTAAACGGGAGGTTATTGGTATTGTTGAAGTGGCTTTTATTGTCGAAAAGGATGGTAGTTTATCCCATGTTGATGTAAAAAAAGATCTTGGTTATGGAACCAAAGAGGCGGCATTGGAGCTCCTAAAAGGTGCGAAAAAATGGAAACCGGGATTAGTCAACGGTAAACCGGTACGCGTGGCTTACACATTGCCGATTCGTTTAAATTTAAAGAAGTAAAGATTAGATCATAAATATGCAGAGCAGATTCATTCAAATTTTCTATTTTATTGTGGTTGTGGCCATGCTTTCTTCCTGTAAGTCCTATAAAGTAGTTCCCAACGGTTTTGCAGTACAAGGAGATGAGTATTTTGTTAATATAAACAAAGAGCTCACGGTATTCCTCGGGGATGATATTATGGAAAGCAAAAATTGGCAGGGCAATTCGAGTCCGATTAATGCACATCAGGTTGACCTTCGATTTCGTCGTGTATTGCGTTATTTACGTTATTCAGATACAGCTTATCAAGTGTTGTTTTCTGGACATCTGGAAGGAAAATATCAGTATGATATGCTTGCTGTAGTGAACAACTCGCCAAATATAAAAGGAAAGAAAAACCATTTACTTGATCTAAGTTCTTTTCAACGGGAGCAGAATAAAGAAGGACGATATTTTTATACGACTACAACTTTTAAGGGACAAAAGCTGCTTCATTTTGTAATTCCTTTTAATGGACGACTTTGGCAGGAGAAAATGGTGTCTCTTATCTTTCTCGTACCCGAGGATTTTACCGACATTGCGTGGGCAAAGGATGTAGTCATGTCGAATGTTGCTATGTATCGCGATCGTTATAAATTTACCCCGAGCCGCACAGAGATTTTATGCCCTGATGATGGTAGTAGCCGTTCGCATTTGGATTATAAAATCCCTGAAGAAAAGGTGAATAAAACAGGCTATATGTTAATGAAAGCTTATGGTGAAGTTGACGGAGAACGAAAACTGGTTGTTTACCGCGTGATGAAGCCCGGTGATTTTTATGGGTCCTTTGTGACCTGCAAAGGAGATTATGAAATTCTGTATACCACATTGCAAGACAAAATTGTTTGGCAGACTAAGGTGAATACAGAGCGGGATGTCGAATTCTAAAGAATAAATTGAAAGCCTTGGATCAATAATCCAGGGCTTTCAATTTATTCTTTAAATGCAAAATTTCATTTTGGAGCTGTTCGACTTTCTCCAATAGATGGCTGGCCACCTGAATTCCAGCAGGATTTACTTCAAGGTCATAATAGAGATTCGAAAAGCGTTCCAACTTTTGGAGTTCTTCTTCATCGATATATTGTTCTTCCTGTTGAATTACGATGTGTATGAGCCCATATTCCTCCATGGTTTGCAGAAACGTTGTTTCAACCTTTCTGGACTGGCAGAAGTCGATGACTTTAATGAGTGTCGTTTCCATAAGATTATTGTTTTAAATCCTTCAACTGTTGGAACAATGCCTTTTCTTCGGCAGATAGATTATTGGGCATTTGGATATTCAATGTGACATAAAGGTCGCCAAATTCACCTTCCTTGCGGTATAAGGGGAATCCTTTTCCTTTAAGTCGCATTTTTGCGCCATTTTGACTTTCGGCTTTAATTTTCAGTTTAACTTTTCCACCGAACGTATCTAAGGTCACTTCGCCGCCTAAAATAGCTGTATAGAGGTCTACATCAAGTGTAGTGTATAAGTCATTCCCCTGGCGTTTAAAACGGGCATCTGGTATGATATTAATTGTGATATAGAGATCTCCCTTTGGCCCCCCGTTGATGCCCTCACTGCCATATCCTTTCAGTTTGATTTTCTGACCATCCTCCACTCCAGCATGAATCGTGATGCGGATACTTTTTCCATTGATATTGAAGGTCTGTTGATGTGTCGTGTAAGCTTCTTGTAAAGTTAAGCTGAGCTCGGCATTAAAGTCCTGTCCACGAAATGTACTTTGGCGACCTCCCCCGCGTCTGCTGCCAAACATCTGTTCGAAGAAATCCGAGAATTGCCCATCATCAAAGTTTCCGGTGTACTCGTGGGAGCCGCCGCTACCAAATGGATTTCCCCCAGCTCCGAATGGGTTTCCTCCGGTGGATTGGGACTGACGGTATTGTTGTTGCGCTTTTTCATACTCCTCTCCATGTTGCCAATGTTCACCGTATTGGTCATATTTTTTGCGCTTTTCGGGATCGGATAATACTTCATTTGCCTCATTAATCTCCTGAAATCGTTGTTTGGCCTCATTGTCATTGGGGTTGACATCAGGGTGGTATTTACGGGCTAGTTTTCGATATGCTTTTTTGATCTCATCAGCTGAAGCTGTTTTATCAATGCCAAGCACTTTATAGTAATCTACAAAAGCCATAAATTATACTTGTTTTGTATTAAAGATAACAATAATTGTGGATAAAAGGTTTATGCTAAAGGTCATTTTAATACATAAAAAAGCAAGTAAACAATCATTTACTTGCTTTTTTATATAGTATAAAGTAATCCTTTTTACAAGCGATAATTTGACCTTACTCTTTATTATTGTCAACCACCAGGCGATTTTCCCGATTGGCTATTTGCCATGCGGTGTAAAATGCGAGCTTTTCACGTTTAACCATCAATGGAAAGTCGATCTTGTCATAGGTATCCGCAGGTGTGTGATAGTCCGGATGCAAGCCCGAAAAGTAAAATACAGATGGTATACCTTTCTTGGCGAAGTTATAATGATCGGAGCGATAGTAGAGGCGCATAGGATCCTTTGGATTGTCATACATATAGTCAATCTCCAGTTTCGTATGTTTTTCATTCTCATTTTTATTGATCTGATATAACTCCGAGCTCAATTTATCTGAACCGATCGCATGGATATAATCGTGATTACCTTTGAGATGTTTGTCGTCAACACGGCCAATCATATCAATATTAATGCAGGCAACGGTGTTTTTCAATGGAAATATGGGATTTTCTGTATAGAATTTGGAACCCAGTAAACCTTTTTCTTCTGCCGCATAGGTGATGAACAAAATACTGCGTCGTGGACCATTTCCGGTCGATTTGGCTTTAGAAAAAGCGCGTGCCAATTCAAGGACGGCTGTTGTGCCCGAGGCATTGTCATCGGCCCCAAAGAAGATATTTCCTTTGGAATCCATTCCATCGTGGTCATAGTGGCCTCCGATCACAACGATTTCGTCTTTTTTATCTGTTCCTTCCAGGTAGCCAAGAATATTAGGATCGGCTAATGGAGCCGCATTGGTGCCAAACTCAGCTTTAAAATTTGTTGAAATAGCAAAGGAATTTGGTTGTCCCGTACGATTAATTTTTGCAACCACAGTAGCAAGATTGGTTCTCGCCAGGTTTAGAATATAATTTGCTGCATGGTCTGTAATATTGACCACAGGGATCATGGGTGACTTTTCCGGCGCAGGTTGATCCACCGTCAAATTATAACGGCCCTCAATAGCACGGTCTCCTGCATCCTCCAAAAGTTGAGACAGCTGACTATTAATGGCTAGTACCATTTTGGGACTGTGTTTAAGGATTTCCTTGACTTTTTTATTTCGGGTTGTTGCCCAGTCCGAAGCAGTCTTTTTGCTGGTAATCCATGAATTCCCTTTCTCATCTGTTGGCTCATTCTCATTGATCAGCATAACGATCTTATTATGGAGATCCATGCCTGAGATATCCGAATACTTGGGATCATCTATCCCATAGCCAATAAACACAATTTCATTGCTTTCGAAGAACTTGTTCTCATTGTTACCAATGACAAAAATGTCCTTACCATGTTGGAAGGGTCTATCGTTAATACTAAATTGCTTTACCTTAAAGCTGTTACGAATAAGCTGCAGGGGTTGGAAATAGGATCCATTGACGGGCGCACTGAGACCATATTTTTTAAATTCATTGGCAATATATTCAGCTGCCAAGCGACCACCTTTTTGTCCAGTTCCTCTGCCTTCGAAATCGACAGAGGCTAAAGTGCGTAGATGCTTTTGGGTAGATTCTACGGTGATTTCCTCCGCATATTTACTGTTTACGTCCTGTGCTTGTGCACAGCTCATCAGGGAGCATGCGATCCAAAGCAGGTTGTATATTTTCTTCATTGTTTATTTTTACTAGTGCGACTTTCAGCGCTTTATTTTATCATTTTAATCGACCCAATCAGACGGGTGCCAACTGTCTAATTCGTCTAATAGGTGTCGGTATCTGTACAAGATATAAAAAAAAGCGGATGAAAAGTGTTATTTACCTTTCATCCGCTTCTTAAAATATGTTAATTTATTAACAGCTACAAGCTATTTTGTTAACGCGGTTGGCGTGACGGCCACCCTCGAATTCCGTATTCATAAATGTATTGACGATCTTTTTAGCAAGGTCAAGATCAATAAAACGTGCTGGGATACAGACCACGTTAGCATCGTTGTGCTGACGGGCCAAAGCAGATATTTCTTCCAACCAACAGATAGCAGCACGGATATTTTGGTGTTTATTTGCTGTGATCGCAACTCCATTTGCACTTCCACAAATTAAGACTCCGGCATCAGCTTCTTTATTTTCTACTGCTGATGCTACTGGGTGTGCGAAATCTGGATAGTCAACTGAATCTGGAGAGTTTGTACCAAAGTCTGTTACTTCATAACCCAGTTCATTCAAAAAACTTACCAAAGCTGTTTTATATTCAAAACCGGCATGGTCGCTTCCAATCGCAATTCTCTTTACGCTGCTCATTTTATTGTTATTTTATTTTTCTTGTGCTAATTTTTTTCTTTTGACATCCGCAGAAACCATGATACTGATTTCATATAATAAGAACATTGGCGCTGCAACGGTCAACATCGTGATAATATCTGCAGAAGGTGTAATGACAGCGGCTATCACTAAAATAATTACAGTTGCATAACGACGGCTGGCCCGCATAAATTCAGGTGTCATAATGCCTATTTTAGAGAGAATAAATACCAATATTGGAAGTAGGAAAACAATCCCACAACCCAATGTTAATGTTGCTATCGTAGAAAGGTAATTATCAATAGTGATCTGGTTGACGATTTCATCACTTAGGGATACATTTGCCAGAAAGTTGATGGATAATGGCACAACGATGTAATATCCGAATAGCGCTCCTAAAATAAACAATAAAGACGAGTAAAATACAAACCCACGTGCTGAGCGTCTTTCTACATCTGTCAATGCTGGTTTTACAAATAACCAGATTTCAAAAAGAAGGTAGGGAAATCCCATCATCAAAGCCATCAATAAACAGGAGTTTATCTGAAGCATAAACTGACCTGCTAGTTCAGTATTGATGATATTAAAAGGAATTTTCTTCACACAGAAATCTGCCAAATTGAAAGCATCTGCAGCCTTACACATCATACGATACGTCCAAAAATTTAGATTCTTTGGGCCCATGATGATATCGTTGAATACGAAATCGTAGAATGTAAAGGCAATACCTGCAAAGATACAGATCGCAATTGCTGAACGCACTAGATGCCATCTTAAAACCTCAAGGTGGTCGAAAAAGGACATTTCTGCTTCTAAATTCTTCCCTTTATCTTTAATAGCTTGTATAAGATCTTTCGAATTAGGTGTACTCATAAAAATTGTTTGGAAACAAAAATACCATTCTTATTGTAAAGAATGGTATTTTTTATGTATGTAAAGATAATTTTATTTAATCTTCTGCTGGATATTCCGTTAGGTCGAAAGTTTCCATAAACTTTGTCGTGAAATTGCCGGCTCTAAAGTTAGGGTCGCGCATCAATCTCAAATGTAAAGGAATGGTTGTTTTGATCCCTTCAATGACAAATTCGCTTAACGCACGTTCCATGGTACAAATTGCTTCCTCACGTGTTTGTGCAACAGTGATCAATTTAGCAATCATAGAATCATAGTTCGGCGGAATTGAATAACCTGAATAAACATGTGTATCTACACGTACACCATGTCCACCTGGTGAGTGGAAGTTGGTGATTTTGCCTGGTGAAGGGCGGAAATTGTTAAAAGGGTCCTCCGCATTGATACGACATTCAATTGCATGCATTCCTGGTTCATAGTTTTTACCAGAGATCGGAATTCCTGCGGCCACTTTTATCTGTTCTTTGATCAAATCAAAGTTGATTACCTCTTCCGTTACAGGGTGTTCTACTTGGATACGAGTGTTCATTTCCATAAAGTAGAAGTTGCGGTGTTTGTCAACCAAGAATTCGATTGTACCAGCACCTTCATAGTTTACAGCTTTGGCACCTTTGACAGCAGCCTCTCCCATTTCAGCTCTCAATTCGGGAGTCATAAAAGGTGATGGAGATTCTTCAATCAATTTTTGGTGTCTTCGTTGAATAGAACAGTCACGTTCCGATAAGTGACATACTGTACCGAACTGATCGCCCACAATTTGGAATTCGATGTGACGCGGTTCTTCTACATATTTTTCAAGGTAGATACCATCGTTACCGAATGCTGCAGCAGATTCAACACGTGCAGAATCCCAAGCTGGTTCGAACTCTTCGTCTTTCCAAATGATACGCATACCACGACCACCACCACCGGCAGTTGCTTTGATGATTACTGGGTAGCCGATTTCATTCGCTAATGTAATACCTTCTTTTACGTTTGAAATCAAACCATCCGATCCTGGAACGGTAGGAACACCAGCTTTTTTCATGGTGTCCTTAGCACGGGATTTATCACCCATTTTTTCGATCTGTTCTGCAGTAGCACCAATAAATTTGATACCATACTCCGCACAGATTGCTGAAAAGCGCGCATTTTCGGATAGGAAACCATATCCCGGGTGAATTGCATCTGCGTTTGTCAATTCAGCAGCAGAAATAATATTCGGAATGTTTAAGTAAGAATCTCTACTTGGCGGAGGACCAATACAAACGGCTTCGTCCGCAAATCTCACGTGTAAGCTGTCTCTGTCAGCAGTCGAATATACTGCAACACTCTTAATACCCATTTCACGACAGGTACGGATAATGCGCAGGGCAATCTCGCCTCTATTTGCAATTAATATTTTTTTGAACATTGTCTTGAATTATGAAGTTTGCAAAAAATGTAGCCCTTTGGAGGCTACATGTATTCATTTACGTAGTTGTAAATTACTTAGGCTCAACTAAGAATAATGGTTGGTCAAACTCAACAGGTTGAGCATCTTCTACCAAAATCTTAACGATTTTACCTGAAACTTCAGATTCAATTTCGTTGAATAATTTCATTGCTTCAACGATACATAATACAGAACCGGTATTGATATCATCACCAACATTAACGAAAGATGGTTTACCAGGTCCTGCCGAACGGTAGAATGTACCGATCATTGGTGATTTGATTGTTATCAAGTTTGCGTCAGCGTTTGCCGCTGGTGCTGCAGGGCTAGCCACAGGAGCTGGTGCCGCTGCTTGCGCAACTTGAGGAGCAGCGATAGGAGCAACAGCGGGAACAGTAGCTGTCACATACGTAGGCTCTTGATTTGTTTTTATTGTAATTTTAAAATCTTGCTCTTCAATTGAGACTTCATTCACACCTGATTTTGAAACGAATTTAATCAAGTCCTGAATTTGTTTGATATCCATACCCATAGTATTCTAGGTTTTGTTTGTTTCTAAAAAATTCTAACTGTCAAAAGTAATAAATTATACCATAAAATGGACAATTAATACGCCCATTTTAAATAGATGGATCCCCAGGTAAAACCACCGCCGAAAGCAGCAAGGATAAGATTATCCCCTTTTTTCAATTGCGATTCCCATTCCCATAAACACAAAGGGATTGTTCCACTCGTCGTATTACCATATTTTTGAATGTTCACCATAACCTTCTCTTCTGGCAATCCCACGCGTTCTGCTGTCGCATCAATGATACGTTTGTTGGCCTGATGCGGTACCAACCAAGCAATATCCTCTGATTTCAAGTTATTCTTGACCATAACTTCGTGCGCAACATCTGCCATATTGGTTACCGCAAATTTGAACACTGTACGGCCTTCTTGGTAGGCATAGTGTAATCCTGCATCTACAGTTGCATGTGAGGCCGGATTAAGTGAACCCCCACCTTTGATATTCAAAAATTGGCCTCCGGAACCATCGGTTTTTAAAATAGCATCTTGTATACCTAAACCTTCTTCATTTGGTTCCAATAGTACACATCCACATCCATCGCCAAAGAGGATACAGGTATTACGGTCTTGGTAATTGATTACCGAAGACATTTTATCTGCACCGATAACAAGGACTTTTTTATGTGTGCCCGCAGTGATAAACTGTGTTCCTGTATTCAGACCGAACAAGAAACCTGAGCAAGCGGCCTGAAGATCAAATCCCCATGCATTGGTCGCTCCGATTTTATCGGCCAAAATATTAGCCGTGGCGGGGAACAGCATATCTGGGGTACTCGTACAAAAGATGATGAGGTCAATATCTGTAGCAGCTATACCTCTTTTTTTCAATAAACCTTGAACAGCAGGTACAGCAAGATCTGAAGTAGCAAGCCCTTCACCTTTTAAGATGCGACGCTCTTTGATCCCCGTTCTGGAAACAATCCATTCGTCGTTGGTATCGACCATTGTTTCCAATTCTTTGTTAGTAAGGATGTAATCCGGAACGTAACCATTTACAGCCGTGATTGCGGCGTGAATCTTTGACATAAATATTCTAATTGAAAATAGACCTGATGCTGTCAATGAACTTAGACTCGATCATATCTCTTGAAAATAAAACCATATTTTTAATGGCCTCAGGTGTCGAAATACCATGGCCAATAATGACAGGAGCATTAACTCCCAAAATGGGGCTACCGCCGTACTGCTCGTAGTTGAATCGGTCGAAGAAATCATCTTTAAAACCTTTTTTCAACGTTACTACATAAAATGATTCTGCAAGTTTCAAGACGACATTACCTGTAAACCCATCACAGACGTAAACGTCGGCATGGTCACTAAATAGGTCGCGGCCTTCTGCATTTCCGATAAAGTTAATCTTGTCGTTGGCTTTTAGTAGGGGGTAGGTAGAGGTTGTTAGGATGTTTCCTTTTTCTTCTTCTTCTCCGATATTCAATAATCCAACTTTAGGATTGGATACATTAAACACATGTTCGGCAAAGACACTTCCCAAGATTGCAAATTGGTTCAACATCTCTGGTTTACAGTCTGCATTTGCGCCGACGTCCAGTAAGATTCCGAAGCCTGATTTTAATTTGGGAACAATGGATGCTATAGCAGGACGCAATACGCCTGGGATAGCTTTAACACTGAACATTGAGCCCACAAGCATGGCACCGGTATTACCAGCAGAAGCGAATGAGTCAATTTCTTTGTTTTTTAAATATTCAAATCCCTTCGCAATACTTGAGTTGGGTTTTTGAGTTATTGCTTTGGTTGGATGTTCACCCATTGCAATGACTTCTGGAGCCTCTACATATTCAAAGTCAGATGAATTTCCTCCGGCTTGATTGATTAATTGTTTAGTCTCTTCAGTATTACCAAAAAGGACTATCTTTTGGTCTCCAGTAAGCTGTTTTTGTGCTTCAATAGCACCTGTTATCGTTGCTTTAGGAGCATAATCTCCTCCTAAAATATCTAAACCAATCTTCATCCGTTATTATTTAGTAAATCAATAATACGCAAAAAACATCCCAAAGTAAAGCAAATTTCTAAAATAGTGCTTGTCTGGGATGTTTTGGTGTTATGAAAGGTTTACCTTAGACAACAGCTGTATTTTCAATGATCAATTTACCGTTGTAGTACAAGTTTCCGTCTACAGTATATGCACGGTGAGGTAAATGAACTGCGCCAGTTTCTTTACATACTGTCAAGCTTGGAGCTTCAGCTTTATAATGTGTTCTTCTTTTGTCTCTTCTTGATTTAGAAGTTTTACGTTTTGGATGTGCCATCTCGTATTTTTGTTTTAGTTATTTTTAATATTTCTCAATGCTTCCCAACGTGGGTCGATAATTTCTTCTTCTTTTTGTTCCTCTGAATCTGGCTCGCTTGTGAATAATGCGAGCATCTCAGGATCACATTGTATGCCCTGTCCCTGCTCTTCACATTTTACGATATAGGGAACAGCTAAATTAATGTATTCATAGAATAATTCAGCTATATCCAACTCATGGTCGCTTTTGGATAAAATCAACACCTCTTCGGTATTATCTGTCCAATCTTCATCCGTGAATTTGACTAATATTCGTTCTTGAATTGAAATCGGCGACATAAACTCTTTTAAGCAGGTATCACAAGTCAATTGAATTTCACCTTGGATATCAAAATGCAAAATCAAAAGATTTTCCTGTTTTTGCAATTCAACCTCTGCTTTTAGATTGCCGTCTTTTACAATCGAATGTTCGTAGCAGTCAAAGAACTTTTTATTAATGTCAAACTCAAAATTGTGCTTTCCAGCGTTGAGCCCCGAAAAGGGAATTCTGTATTGTTTTAGATGTTTCACAATCTTGCATTTGAGCCTGCAAAGGTATGTATAAAATCATTAGGATAGAAATATTTTTTTAAATATTCCGAAGCAAAGCTTTATATACACCGGTAACAGGGCTTATTCATAATAATTTTTGCCTAACTCTATCTTTTCGCGCCCATTTGCCATACGCCACTTGTTGGTGTCGCGTAGTGAATAAGCACAGCCGCAATATTCCTGCATATAGAATTTCTCCTTTTTAGAGACCTCCAGCATACGGGCAGAACCACCTTTCTTGCGCCAGTTGAATGTCCAATATTCCATCCCTTCATGGCGAGAGGCCGCACGTAAACCACAGTCATTGATCTGCTCCATGTTTTTCCAGCGTGATATACCCAGTGAACTTGAAATCACATCAAAACCATTGGCAGCTGCATATTCCGCTGTTTTTTCAAAACGCATATCAAAACACATGGTACAACGGATGCCTCTTTCGGGCTCTTGCTCCATTCCCTTAGCCAAATCAAACCAATGGTCAACATCGTAATCGGCATCAATAAAAGGAATATTGTGTTTTTCCGCAAATCGGATGTTCTCGTCTTTGCGTAAATCATATTCTTTGCGGGGATGAATATTGGGATTGTAAAAATAAATCGTAAAATCGATATCCGAAGCAATCAGTGCTTCCATCACTTCTCCAGAACAAGGAGCACAGCAGGAGTGTAAAAGTAATTTCTTGCCGTCTCCCGGTAATGTCAACCTCTCCCTTACAAATTCCTTATTTTCCATAATCGTATATGCTAACAAAAACAAAGGCAATTTTAATCAAAAAGTAGCGAATTGACAAATATTTCCGTTTTTACTTCGTAGGGTTTTCCCTTAAAAGAATCATATAAATGCATTGATATTCTGCATATATTCGTAGATTTGTATGTTTAACGCAATACGCTATTTTTAATAAAAAATATATGAAATTTTCGTTTCAATCCTGTATTATTCTATTCTTTGCCAGTATAATAGGTTTCACTGCCTGTAAGAAATTGGATGATGAACCAAGCAATATTGGACGTGTCACGCAGATATCAAGATTATATATCTCTTTCTCAGATTATCAGGCAAGTAATTCTTCGCTTAAAAATATGATAATTGTCGATCCGGCCGATACCAACAATTTGGATAATATCTACCAATATCTGTCTCCGGCAAAGGGAGGAGGACCAATTATTTTTAGTCCCGATGCGAAGGCTGTTTTCCAGGCGAGCGCAACTGGAGCCGCGACCCAAGACACATTTATTAGGTATATTCCTTTTAACAATGATATTTATGGTATTCCTGGTCCTTCAGTTGGCATTGGCTATACAGGGTTCACAAATGTGAAAGGGGTAGGATTTTATACTTATGCCCAGCAGAATGGTACTTCTGGATCATCAACTATACCCTTCCTCCTTGCGGTATCAGATAAAGACACGGATAGATCGATGCTTTATGCAATTGCAAACCCCAGTGGAAAAGGTTCTAACGGCGGCGCTAGAATTATCGATAAGCAGATTAATCTAGGGAAAGTTGTTCCGAGCTCCTTAACACTAATTGGAAGCGGTAACGAGAAAGCCGTTTTGGTAGGATTTAATAATGATGGAACAAACAAAGGAAGTGGTTTCGCTGTTTATACCGGACTTAAAACAGAATTAATTGACCGTGCCAAAGATACGATTGTGATCTCCGACAACTTTCGTCCTGTGATGAAAGTATACATTAAAGGAAAAACAGGATTGGGGCCTGTATGTTATGCGATCAATAAAAAATTATTAGCGGTAACTGCCGGAAAAGAAGTGTTATTCTTTAAAAATCCGGATGAGATCTTTAGTGGAGCAGGTGATAAAGAAATTTCGCCTGATTATGTTGTTGGAGGTACAAATACAGGGTTGGAAGAGCCTTGGGGAATAGCAATAGACGACCGCCTCAATGAAGGGAAATTCTTCTATGTGTCAGATTTAACAAATAAAACCATATCGAGGTTTCTATTAACGGATCAGGGCAATGCTTCACCCAAAATAACTGCTAAAAAATATGGTACACTTACTCCTAATTATATCTTTTTGGACGGGAGATCAACTCCCCAATTTTAGTTGAAAGCATAATAGTTCAGCCAAGCAATTCGAAAAGCGCTCTGATTTCCTGTTGCTTGCTTAAACTTTCATGTTCCTCGTAGGCTGACATCAAATTCCGCAAAGCGCGTTTAATGATGGTCACATTATCGCAGGGATAGGTAAATTCTCTATCGGGATTGAGGTTCAGTTGCTTCAAAAATGAATTTACATCGCTTTTTTGCATAACCTGCCCACGATTAAAGGCGTTGATGTAAAACAACACATTTTCATTCCCTTCTTCATCTGAATCCATATACGCCAATACAAAATGCTTGGGTAAATTAATCCCGTAGATTGGAATGTCCAGTTTTTGTGCAATGATACTATAAATGCAGGATAGCGTTAAGGGATTCCCCTGTTTGGTATCGAGCACTTGACCAATATAGGAATTCTGTGGGTGATGGTAATCCTTTGTATTTCCTGCTAGGCCGAAGGAACCAAAAAGAACATGATTTATCAGGTTCACTTTTTCCAACGGGCTCATGTCGTAATGGAGACCGCGCCACACCTCAGTCTTGAGGTCTTCTATCGCCAAAACAATCTTGTGGTCTTCATAAGAAGGATATTGATAATTATTGAGGATGATTAATCCTTCCAGCAGATTGAATGAGTTACTCAGATTCCAGATCTGTAACTCGTTTTTGGTCTGATCAAATTGAATTTCGTGAATGATATTCTCTAATCGCCCTTGGACGTTGGGATCGAAGCTTGATTCCCAATATTTTTCCAAATAGGGTACAATCTCAGGACCTTGGCTTTTTAACTGATGTTCCACTTCCTGAATAATCTGTTGGTCGGTATCATCCAACAGTGATATTAGCGATTTCAACTCTCTCTTATTCATCCTAACGAAGTTAAAAAATTGATTCGACAAATGATATAAAAAAATCCCTACAGTAATTTACTTACTAGGTAGGGATTATTCAGGTTAAATTGGTATACAATTATTTGAGCTGACCATCCAGCATGTTGACAATTCTTTTACCGTATTCAGCATTCTTTTCAGAATGGGTTACTTGTATAATTGTAACACCATCATCGTTCAGCTGTTTGAATAGATCCATGATTTCTTCTCCCTGTTTGGAGTTTAAATTACCCGTAGGCTCATCAGCCAGCAATAGCTTGGGGGATCCCGCTAATGCGCGCGCTATACCTACGATTTGTTGTTGACCACCAGATAGCTGGGCTGGGAAGAGGTCCTTCTTCCCGACAATGCCAAAGCGATCGAGCATATCGGCCACAATGGCTTTTCTTTCTTTGGTCGAAATGTCTTTATAGATCAAGGGTGTTTCGATATTTTCGTATACAGTCAATTCATCCAGGAGATGATAAGCTTGAAACACATAGCCAATATGGGATTGGTAAAGCTGCATTCTTTTTTTTGCTTTCATTTCCAATACATTCTCGCCCATAAAAAAGTACTCACCCTCGTCAGGTTCATCAAGCATGCCGATAATATTCAACAGGGTCGATTTTCCAGACCCTGATGGACCCATGATGGATATAAAATCGCCTTCAGCGATATCGAGACTTACATCTTTAAGGACGAATGAGCGTGTACCACCTACATTATACCACTTGAATAAATTTTTTAATTGTATCATTTTTTAGTATTGAGATCTTAGATATTCGTATTTATATTTTTACCGGTAACCATAATTATTGTTCGACTCTGGGTTAAGGCCATCACTGCTCATATTATCTTTTATTCATCGCGCAGACTATCTATTGGATTGGTTTTTGCGACTTTGAGAGATTGGAAACTGATGGAAACCAATATGAGGATAAATATGCAAAATATTGGAATCAAAAACGACCACCAGGAAAGCTGAATGTGATAGGCGAAATTAGAAAGCCATTTATTCATGAGCATATAGGCTAGTGGAAGGGCTATGCAAATACCGATCAAAAAGAGTTTGAAAAATGGCTTGTTCAGTTGAACAAAGAGCAATTGTACCGATGCTCCCAGTACTTTTCTGATGCTCATTTCCTTTTTTCGTAATGCCGCCTGATATGCCGCCATACTGAACAGCCCTAAGGCCGCGATGATCACAGAGAGGCTAGTGAAACTATTAAAAGCCGTCTGCAATTCTTGCTGTTTTTTGTGCTGTAAAGCATATTGCTCATCCATAAAGGAATAATCAAGGGGGAGGTCTTTTGCGGTTGGGTTTTTCGCCCACTCTGCTTTGACTGTTTGAATTGCCTGATCGACCATTCCTTGTTTTGTTTTGACCATAAGTGTCGTCTGAAAACGCATAGTGCCACATTCATTTTTAAATGAATAGATGGTCGGTTGAACTACATTCTCAAAGCCATAAGCTTTACTGTCTTTGACTAAACCGACAATTTCAAAGTTTACATCACAGCCCTTAATTTTTGCACCCATAGGGTTTGAAAGTCCTAAATTTTTGGCTGCAGATTCGTTTATAATAGCATAGTGGGCTAAGGAATCGCGAAGCAATTGGTCCAATGAAATATTGGTATTCCCCTGTATACTGGAGATGTTTAACGTCTTGAAGTATCCAGGATCAATGCCGACATGTGCAAATGAAATGTTTTTTTGGGCATAGGAAAAATCCATTTTGGGAGGCTGCTCACCTTCTCCCGGAATATTGGTCGCCGATGCGGTGGATGCAATACTCGGATCATTTTCTAATCGCCTCTTTAATTGTTCGTAGTTGTTTTTATTGTAATACATACCTACTCCCTTGAAATTGATAACCTGCGCTGGCTCAAACCCTTTATCCGCCTGCTGCATGTACTGAAGTTGGCCCCGGATGATTAACATACCCGAGATAAACAAAATCGCCATGCTGATTTGAAAGGTTAATAAGGCATTGCGGAAAGTTCCTTTTTTGAGTACTGATGTTAGTCCGCCTTTAAGGAGATTAACGGATTTGAAGCCAGAGAGTACGATAGCTGGGTATATTGCCGATAGAATTGTTGTCAATAGTACGGCAATAGCAAGTTGGGCGATTGTCTCCGAGCTCAAAATATACCCCTTAAGATCATCGTTGAACCATTTTTGTAGAATATTTCCTGTGAGAGCCAAAGTGACAAAACTTAAGATTGCAGCACTGAAAGTCAGAATAAATACTTCCAGTACCAATTGCCTGACGATAGCCCAGCGTGAGCTGCCCAATATTTTTTTAAGCGCGAGTTCCTTAATGCGTTGATCCGCCCGTGCCATAATCATATTGGCAAAATTGGCAGCGGCAAGTAAGAGGATCAAAACGGAGAGAATACCAATAATCCACGTAATGATATAAGCTGTGTTAGTACCTGTTTTTGGCCTTAGATGAAGATTGGCTAATGGATCCAAATAGATTTTTCCCTTGGCATAACTAGAAGAACGTATTTTATCTTTTGGTGCAATTTCTTTCTGGTAAAGCGTATTGATGCGATTGGTCAACTTTGTGATATCCGTACCGGGGCGAACCTGAATATAAGTTTGATACAAAAAAGGATTATTATCGGCGAAGAGATCCTGCGGTTCGCGGATAAAAAGGAGATCGTAATCAATCATGGACAGACCTTGCTTTTTGATGGTACCGTAGATTGTTTCCTTCATTCCAATTTGTAGACTTAGAGCTGGAATCGAATGGGGACTGTCAAAATTTAAGTCTTCTTTTTTGAATAGTTGTTCGGCAATATGGCTTTTGACCATGGTCGCATCCTTTTGGTCCTTGTTTTTGTAGAGCGGTCCGGTCGCATTTTCGATTTGAAAGATTCGTGCGGCTGAGGAGTCAATCAGTGCTGCATTTTTAATAAGCACCGTCTTCTCTCCGAAAAGAGGGTAACTACCGTAGTTATAGACTATTTTTCTTCCTGCATATACAATATCAGGTAAACTCTGTTTTAGCAATGGAGCCAATGAAGGTGAAGTTTCGTCCGTAAATGCACCTTCCGATTCAAGGCCAATTTGGTAGATATCCTTAAAATGTGGGTTCCATTTATCGTAACTCGTTTCGCGATTAATGTATTGATAGGAAAGGATAAAACCCGTAAAACCCAGGGTCAGACCAACAATATTTAAGAAAGTAAAACCTTTATTTTTTAAAAGTTTGCGCCAAGCTAGTTTGAAATCATTTTTTGCCATTTTTTGGAGGATATTATGTTTAAACTAATGCGAACCAATTCACTCAATTAAAATTACAATCCTCTTGCCATTGTTGTAATTGTTTTGTTATAAGTATTTTATGTTGTTTTTTTTTGTTTTTGGATGTCCGATTTCGGACAGTTTACGTCCAGAATCGAACATCCATCTCCTAAGCCCTTGGTTCATTGCCCACAACGCAACAGGCAAGGCAATTACCAAGGCAACAAACCCCAAATTTTAAGATTTTCTGACTTTATTCATCCCTTAAACTTTCGACCGGATTGGCACGGACGACTTTCCAGGTTTGATAACTAATGGTTCCAAATGCAACCAGGATTGCACTGAGACCCGCTAGAATAAAGTAGAACCAATTGATTTCTATGCGATAGTTGAAATCTCTCAACCATTGATTCATTGCCCACCATGCAACAGGTGTGGCAATGACCAAGGCTACAAACACCAATTTTATAAAATCTCCGGAAAGTATTCGGAGTAATCGGATGGAACTTGCGCCGAGAACCTTGCGGACACCGATTTCCTTGGTTCGTTGCTGGGTCACATAGGTTGCCAGTCCGAAAAGTCCAAGAGCAGCAACAAAAATGGCTACAAAAGCGAAGCAGCTGAAGATATTTTTAGTCCGTTGGACATCTTGATAGAGATCGGCGAAGCCGGCATCGAGGAAATTGTAATCGATTTTTTGATTTGGTGAAAACTTGTTCCAAACGGCAGTAATGTTCGTTAGTGTTTCGGACATGTCCGTTGATTTGGTTTTAATGGAAAGCATGGAAGGGCTATTAGCTAGGGTCATGCAGACGGGATAGTAGCCCTCATCTTTCATCGATTCAAAGATAAAATCGTCGACGACACCGATAATCGTCCATGTCATGCCATTGGTAATTTTTACACCAATGGGATTTCCTTTAATGCCCAAATCTGCAATCATTCTTTTGTTAACAATAGCACCAGTACTATCCGATGCGATATGCGGATCGAAGTTTCGGCCGGCTATAAGTTTCAGTCCAAATGTAGTGAGGTAACTTTCGTCTATATTCCAGAATTGTCCAGCTTCTCCCAATTCAAGATCTTCTTTTCCTTTGGACCAAAAAAGATTTCCATTTCTTTTTACGCCATCCAATTGAACAGGTATGTAGTCGCCTACGGAGACATCTCGCACTGTCGGAATGGCTTTCAGTTCATTTTTTAATTCTTTTGCCTGGGAAGCAATACCCGTTATACCGCGGAGTACGATTACCTGATCCTTATCGAAGCCAATATTTTTATTGAGCATAAAACTGATTTGCTGATTCGCAATAAGGGCACTGATCATCAGTATTATAGATGTTGCGAACTGGAAAATAACCAGTCCATTGCGTAACAACGACGATTTAGGATTGGTGACCGATTTGCTTTTTAATGCGTTTATAGGTTGAAATCCTGATAAATAGAGCGCTGGGTATAAACCGGCAAGGATGCCAATAAACAACATACTTAAGATCAGCGAGGGGACAAAGTACCACACTGTCCAGGGTATAAACAGCGCTTTGTTGGCTAGATTGTTAAATAGCGGTAATAACAGGAAGGCTAATAATAACCCTATCAGGAGTGAAATAAGACTGTAACATATCGCTTCGGTCATAAATTGGATAATCAGTGTCCGTCGATTTGATCCAATGGTTTTTCGAATCCCGATTTCTTTGGCTCGCGTTGCTGCATTTGCCGTTGATAAGTTGATGAAGTTTATACAAGCAATCAATAATATAAAAAATGCAATGCCCGCAAATATCCAGACCATCTTAATGTCACCTTGATATTGTGTCGCCATTCCATACTCCGAAATATTCTTCGAGTGCAGGTGCATATCAAGGGCGTTTTGAAGTAATACCGTTGACTGCATCATTTCGGGGGATATTTTCTTTCCATTTTTTTTGTTGAGCAAAATATAATGGTCCTGAATATAGTTTTTTGAAATGCTACGCTGTGCGTTTGCAATATCTGTATTTTCCTTTAGTTTTACATAGGTAATGTAATTTGTCGCGCCCCAATTGTTTTGTTCACCCGGATAAAATGGTTCGCCTGCAAGGGAAATAAAATAATCATAGCCATAGAGACTGGAATTGCTCGGGACATCATCGATCACAGCCGTTATGTTGTATAAGACATTTTTATTATTGTTCAGATAGATCGTTTGTCCTACCGCATTTCCTTTGAAATATTTCTGGGCCCTACTTTTGGTAATGACTATCGCATTGGGTTTGTCCAGCGCATGTGATAACTGTCCTTGTACGACCGGAAGCGGAAAAATTTCCAAAATGGACTGATCAACATATACAAAACCTTTATCAAGATAGTTCTCCGCACGGCCATTTACAGTAAACAGATTGCTTCCGGCACCAAATAAGGTATTGGGTAAAATGCGACCGGCTAATTCAACACTTGGGATTTCCGCTTGTAAGGTTTTAGCTGCTGGAGCAGGAAAGGCAAAGGTTTGCCTCACTTTATCACCATCGGGTGCCGAAACGATAAGACGGAAAACACGGTTCATGTTGGGATACATTTTATCATAACTGGTTTCATGTCGAATGTACAGCATAATAAGAATGCAAATCGCGATGCTGAAAGCGAACCCGCCGATCTTGATGATCGAGTACAGTTTGTTGTTGACCATATTTCGCCAAGCGATCTTTAAATTATTTCCTATCATAATAAAAGTCTTTTACGGTTTTGTATTTATTCATCGCGCAGGCTATCCACAGGATTGGCGCGAATGGCTTTCCAGGTCTGATAGCTGATTGTGCCTAAAGCAATTAAAATGGCACTCATTCCTGCAAGAATGAAGTATAGCCAATTTATTTCGATCCGATAGTTAAAATCTGTAAGCCATTGGTTCATTGCCCACCACGCAACAGGTGTGGCAATGACCAAGGCTACAAACACCAATTTTATAAAATCTCCAGACAATAATCGGAGTAATCCAATCGCATTGGCTCCAAGTACCTTACGTACACCAATTTCTTTGGTCCGTTGTTGAGTCACATAAGTTGCTAGACCGAAAAGCCCGAGCGCAGCAACAAAAATGGCAACAAGAGCGAAACAAGTGAATATATTCTTGGTCCGTTCCACGTCTTGATAAAGGGCCTCAAAACCTTCGTCCAAAAAGCTGTAGTTAATCTGTTGATTTGGGGCAAATTTGTCCCATACTCCTGTGATATCAGCGAGCGTCTCTTTGAGATGTTGCGGTTTTACCTTAATAGAGAGAAGGGTGGGATTGCCTTGTAATGTCATACAAAGCCCTGCATACCCCTTCTCCTTTAATGACTCAAAAATAAAATCATCGACTACGCCAATGACCGTCCATGTATTGCCATTGGTGATTTTTGCACCAATGGGATTCTTTAAGTGAAGCTCTTCGGCTAATTTCTGATTGATAATAGCCGAGCTGCTATCGGTGGCTCTGGTGGGATCAAAATTTCGTCCTTTATTTAAATGAAGACCGAATGTGCTCAGATAATCCTGATCGATTTCCCAAAATTGGCCCTGTGTAGCCATATCAAGATCTTTTCTGCCATCGACCCAGAACGGATTGCCATTTCGTTTGGCGCCATCGATGGGGACTGGAAGAAAATCACCCATGGAAACTGAAGCAACATTGGGGAGGCTCTTTAGTTCATTTTTTAAACTTGGAAGCTGTTTCGATAATGTTCCAATGCCGCGAAGCACAACGACTTGTTCCTTGTCAAATCCCAGATCTTTGTCCAATATGTAGTTTATCTGTTTATTGGTTACCAGTGCTCCAACGATAAGGATAATTGAGGTGGCAAATTGAAAGACAACCAAACTATTTCTAAATAGTGAAGATTTAGCCCCAATGACATTGTTTTTGAGTGCGGTGATTGGTTTAAATTTGGATAAATACAGTGCTGGGTAGATTCCGGCAAGACCACCGATCACCAATATGGCCACCAAAAGAGAAGGAAAGAAGTAGGCTGCTATCCAAGGAATGGTCAAGGATTTGTTGGCTAGTTGGTTGAATACGGGTAGTAGTAGCCAGCTTAGAAAGAGCCCAATAATCAGTGACAATACACTATAGCAAATTGCTTCAACAAGGAATTGCACAACAAGCAGCTTCCTGGGGGAGCCAATAGTCTTACGGATACCAATTTCTTTTGCTCTAGTTGCTGCATTTGCTGTCGACAAGTTGATGAAGTTAATACAGGCAATGAACAAAATAAATAAAGCTATTGTTGCGAAGGTCCAAACCAGGCGAATATCGCCTCTGTTCAATGTACTAACTTTATCGTCGCTTATATCCGCAGATTTTAAATGCATGTCGAGTGCATTCTGTAAAGTTATTTTTGCCTGCTTGAAAAGCGGATTAAGTTTACGTCCTGATTTTAGATATTCAGGAAGATAATGTATTTCTAAATAATTCTTTGAAATTTCTTTTTCTGCCAATGCAGCATCGGCGTTGGGTTTTAATTTGACATAGACCGTATAATTGTTATTGAGCCAAGCAGTCTGTTCGCCTTGATAAAAAGGTTCTCCAGCGAGCGACATAAAAAAACTATAACCGGCAAGGGTCGAATTGTTGGGCATATCTTCAATGACCCCAGTGATGGTATAGGCCTTCGATTTATTGTTGTTGAGATAGATCGTTTGTCCAATTGGATCATTTTTAAAATATTTTTCGGCTTTGCTTTTGGTGATAACCAATGTGTTGGGCTTATCGAGTGCATGGGACAGCTGGCCCGAAACCATTGGCATAGGAAACATGTCGAGAATGGACTGGTCGATATAGACAAATCCATCATCGTAATGGCTATCCGGGCTGTTATTTAATGACAATTGGTTGCTGCCCGCACCGAATAACGGATTAGGTAGGATGCGCCCTGTTTGCTCAATGGAGGGTATTTCTGCTTTTAGGGTTGGCGCTACGGGGGCAGAAAGTGAAACCCAGCGCTCGATCTTATTCTCAATGGGTAACTGGACGACCAGACGGTAAATTCTATCCATAGCTGGATAAAACTTATTGTAGCTCGTCTCATGTTTTAGATATAAAACAATAAGAATACAGATCGCAATACTAAAGGCAAAGCCTCCAATCTTGATGAATGAATATAGCTTGTTTTTTGCCATATTCCGCCAAGCTATTTTGAGATTATTTCCTATCATAGCAGAGATTTTTAACGCCTGAATGACTGGTAGTTATAATCAAAACAGACGTTTAAGCTGAAATCAATTGCGTTGCCATTTTGTTAATATGCTGATAATTAGTTTGTTGTCTTTAATTTAAAAAGCTCGTCTGTACGATATCGAACAGTCTGGCGTTCAGTATCGCACAGATGAGCTAGGTGCTGGCGATAAATAGCGAATTGCTTAGTCTTCAATCTCTTTCAGCTGGAGATGATCACATAACTCGAACATCATTTTAGCTGGATCTGTATCAATAGCCAATGCGATCAGGTACATTTCATCCAAACGCAATTTAGCCGTTTCGGTCATCGTTAACTCATTGATTCTTGCCTTACTTAAACCTGTTTTGCGCGCAATTCGCGATTTATTAACGGATTTCTTCTCTAAAAATTCACCTAGTTTTGTCATAGTTATGATTTAGTATGCTCTTGTTTTGTATAGATAAATATACAAAATGTTATTTTTATTTATACAAATGTTTTAAAATTTTAAAAGATTTCTATTCCTTTGTATGGAATAACTATATGAACTATGATTGGAAATAATTTTAAAGTGTTCAAACGGGTATATAAGCATCGTTGTCAACCGTTGGAAATGCAGTTCTTTTATCGGATGCTATTACAGCGTATTTCAAATGGTCTCTCACCCGAAGAAGTATCTTTTTTAATGGGAAAAGCACTGGATTTTATAAGTAAAGTTGAGTCTTTCAAAATTAAAACGATTCTTGCTATTGATTACTATATTTTTTGTCGTGTGTTAGAAGTGGGGAGTATATATGCCATGATGCCTTTAGGAATGAATTTATCCAAGCAAAAGTATGCTTATGAGTTGCATGTCAAAACATTGGATGATGAGGTTATTTATCACTTATATAGATTACCCATTGAAGAAGGGGTACAGGAGATCGAATTTAAGATAATGGACATCCGCCATAATTTTGATCCAAATAAACCTTCTACATTGAATGAGCTTCGGAAAGTCAAGAGAATTATCGAAGCGCAGGTTGGCACAGGGTATTTTAATAAAAATAGGAGTCCTTATGAAATACATAAATTGGTTTGTATAATACTCGGTACATATGTAAAACCTAAAAGCCTGATGAAGATACTTGAAGATTTGCTCAATCGGTCTGATGAGCTTAAACTTATTCGGAAAGAATCAAAATATGGATTTGTTTATCTATCGAAAAGCTATGCTGGTTAAAGGAATAAAGAGTTACCCTTCCAGTAGCTGTTCGCAACGAATAGCTACTGGAAGAGTATAAAGATACTGAGCCGTAGGGAATCAATTATAAACTACTACACCCAATTCAGCTTGATAATAATTTTCGCACACTCTACGGCTTATTTTTCTTATTCATCTCTTAATTTTTCAACTGGATTAAACCGGGTTGATCGAAATACAATAATGCCCACCAATAAACTCAGCAAACCAATTAAAGTCCCCAATGGTAACAAGTAAGTAAATGCATTGATTTCTACTCGGATAATGTAATTTTGCAGCCAGTATTGCATCAATAGATAACTCAGTGGAACTGTCGTAAATGCAGCAAATAGGAAGATTCCGTAGTACTCTTTTGAAAAGAGTAACATCAAATGTGCTAGTGAAGCTCCAAGTACTTTACGAATGCCTACTTCTTTATTGCGAAGATGGATGGAAAGCGATATTAATCCAGTAAGTCCCAAAGCCACGATCAGTAGCGAAACAACCGTAGCAATCTGGGAAGCGCGATGCAGCTGCAACTCAGTTTCATATAAACTTTTGATACGTTCATCCATAAATTGATACTCGAATGGTGCATCAGGCAGCAAGGTTTTCCATTTTTTTTCTAGTTGTTGTATTGTATTGGAAAGAGAGCCTTTTTGTAAGCGAATACTGAGGTATCGGTATTGAAGGCTCTCATGTACATCTATCCAGATAATTGGCGGGGATGCCTGATGAAGTGTGTTGGCTACAAAATTTTCAGCAACGCCCACAATAGTCATTTTATAACTAGGATCATTTATTGCTATTTGCTGACCAATCGCCTGCTCGGCATTTTTAAAGCCAAAATCATCCATAGCTTTCCTGTTGATGACAACTGGTCTATTATCCGAATGAGTAGCATAGTTTTCAGGAAGAAAAGTTCCCGCAATTAGTGGTATTTCATAGGTTCCCAAAAAGTGACTATCACTTGTAATCCGTTGTACCTGGATTTCTTTGTTTTCAACCGTACCGAATGCAGATTGCATATTGAATCCCAGTAATCCCGGTGTTTCATAAGATAAGCTTACAGATTTTACTTCTGGTTGCTGGCTGAGTTCATGTTGTAAAGTCTCCATTTTGCGAACACCATTTTCGGACCAATCTCTAGGTACTTGAACGGTTAATAAGTAGTCCTTGTTGTAACCTAGATTGCTATGGAGAAATAGATCCACTTGTTTGGAAATAATTAGTGTGCAGACAAGCAGGAGCAAGGCTACCCCAAATTGAAAAAACAAAAGAATTTTTCGTACCAGCTGTTTGCCTCCCAGCGTCGAAAACTGATTTTTGACTGCCGGAAGTACCGCTATATTGGAAAGCTTGATTGCAGGATATAGACCCGCCAGCAAACCAATTAATAAGGTCATTATACCCAGTAGACCAAAAAAATAAATCGGCAATTCCATTAACGTAGGCAGCTTGCGCATCAAGATATGTTCGAAGATTGGGCTTGTCACGATATAGATTGGCAGACTGATGAATGTTGCTATGGCCACGATCAGGATATATTCGGTCATCAGTTGTTTAATAAGTTGCACCCGAGACGATCCCATCATCTTGCGAACACCCATTTCCTTTAATCGCGTAATATGCTGAGCGATACTAAAATTAATGAAATTTATAATGGCCATGATCAAGATAAAAATAGCCGTCAAGACCAATGTCCGTATCATTTTGCGAACAGCCCCCTGGTTGTCGTCCAAATAATAGGTTTTCAATGGTTTTAAACTAGGGCTATATTGGCTGGAAAATTCCTTATCTGTATTTTTGCTTACCAGTGTCTCTATGGCAGCGTCTACCTGTTCCAAACTGATACCTGGCTTCAATTCAATGTAACCAGCAATATATGGATTATTCCAATTGTCTATAGATCGGCCAAAGAATTGCTCGTTGATGATCGGTAAAAATATGTCGGCATGCATATTCTTTGTGAGATCCATAATGGCATTTTGGACGTCGGATTTGATGATTGCTGTAATTTCAAAATCGTGTTTTTCACCCTTGAAATTTTTTATTTGTAGCGACCTTCCAAGTACGTCCACTTGTCCGAAATATTTTATAGCAGCTTTTTCACTGATAACAACTGAAAAGGGATTATTCAAAGCCGTATTGGGATTGCCCGCTAAAATATCGAATCCGAACATCGTCAATAGACTAGGATCTCCGAGAGACATCCCTTCCTCATGGATTGTTGCTCCGTTTGCTACGATACCTGTCAATCCATCAATCCGATAATAATTAGAGACAAGATTAGGATACTCCTCATGTAAGGCTTTGGGGAGCGCCCCTAAAGTGGTTAAGTTAATACCAAATCCTTCTTTCTTATACTTGCTTTGCAACAAAAATTGCCGATCAATATTTTTGATATTGCTATTCACTTGGTGTACATCCCAGACATAGGCGCCTACAAGTAGTAGAAAAGTAATACCGCAGGTCAATCCAATTAGATTGATCAGATTTTGCACTTTTTTCTTTCGAATATTTCGCCAAGCAATCTTAAAGTTTGTAAAGTTCATTGTCTTTGTAATAAGAATTTATTCCGTTCGTGAAGCTGTTAGTATAATGGGGCCTCGACATAGAAAAATAAAAATACAAATGTTTGGCCAAGTGTATATATTGTTGATAGTTAGTTTTTTATTGCTGTTGTGCTGCTGAATGCTGTTCGATATCGGACAGTTTGCCGTTCAATATTGTACAGCATTCAACCTCCAGCTCGGCGGATGCCTGTAGCTGGAGATCCTGTTCCATGTCGCAGCAGTCAATCATTCGTTCCGTAAACTATGGACCGGATTTGCTATTGCAGCCTTGATGGATTGTAGTGCAACGACCAATAACGTCAAGATTAATCCAGTGCAGAAAGCAAGGGAAAAGATCCACCAGCTAATTTCTATTCGGAATGGGAAATTAGTTAACCAGTGCTCCATGAGATAATATGCTACAGGAGTGGCAATAGTGAAGGCAATAGCCATCCACTTGAAAAAGTCCTGAGATAGCAAAATGACAATACCTGAAACGGAAGCGCCAAGTACTTTTCGTATGCCAATTTCTTTTGTGCGTTTGAGGATATTGATGGACAGCAAACCTAAAAAACCAAGTGAGCTGATACATAGCGATACAATAGCCGCAATCCAGATAAGTTTTTCAACCAACGCTTCTTTTTTGTAAAGGTTAGCAATTTGCTGATCGTAAAACTTATATTGGAAAACTTCATCAGGATACCAGTTTTTCCATTGTAGCGCTAGCGTTTTCAATAATATATCTTGCTTATGTCCCTTAAACTTAACGGCCAGATTTTTTAATCGGCTTTCATTGTAGCCAATTACGGTAGGGGATATAGGCTCGTTGAGCGAATTGGTGCTAAAATCTGCAACTACACCTACAATTTTTCCGATGTGCTCTTCATTGAGCCCGCCAGCATTCAAATTTCGGCCAAGGATATCATTGGGGTTTTTAAATCCCAATGTAGTAGCCATCTGCTGATTGACTAAAAATTCTGGATTTTGTGGATTGTCATCAAAATTCCGTCCGGCCAATAATTTGATGTGAAAGGTCCTAATATAGGTTGAATCGCCGATTGCATACCTAGCAGGCCATTTTTCCCATTCTGATCTGTTATCAAATTGAAAAGTTCCACCCCATACTTTTTCGTATGATGGCGGATTGTCACAGAAAGTAAATGATTGCACTTCCGTTCGATCACGAAGGAAATGTGCAATTTTCTCTTTTGATTTCAGCATGTTATTCGTCATGGGAAAGAGAACCACTTGTTCACGATTAAAGCCAATATCGGTCTGCTTGAGATGGTTTACCTGTAAGACAATAACGAACGTGGCAATCAGAAGAATCATGGCGATTATATTCTGTACGACAATAAAAGATTTTCTGGTTAAGCTCCATGGGCCTATGGTCAACTTTTTTAATGCTTGCTGGATTTTCATTCGATTTACAAAGATCAGCGGGTAAACGGAGGTGACTAGTGCGGTAGATGTCCAGAGGATTCCAATTGTACCCAAAAATGAATACAGGTTGATAATTTGCAAGGGCTCATCTTCAAATAGGTATTGATTGGCCCAGGAGATGGAAAGACTCAATAGTAATAACGCAAATAAGACTGAGCACGCTGTCAACAGCAAGGTTTCGGTCAGAAACTGGTAATACAGTTGCTGCTTGGAACTCCCTAGTATTTTTCTGACCCCCATTTCTACGCTCCGGTTCATTTGTTGGGCAAATACGATATTACTATAGTTGATAAATGCCATAACACCGATGCCCACGGCGATAACAACTAAGATGTTCAATAAGGTTCGTTGGGTCCCTTTGCCATAATCCGCGTCAAAATGAAAATGGGGTAGTGGCAGTAGCTTATAATGAAAATATTGAAGTACATCCTTGTCCCAATATTTCGTGATTAGCTTTTGTATACTTTTTTCCACAGCAGCCTGATCGGATGTATGTTTTAGTTTTAATATGATGTTGTTACTTGAATTAGTATAGCCCCAATTGAGAAAGAATCCATCATCTTTGGGAATCTGCCATAAATTTGTCAGTGAATTTAACGATATATAGATATCCGAACGAAAATCGGAATTTCTCTTGCTGTCATCGATGATACCGATGACCTTTATGGGGAATTTGCCATCTACTAAAATTATTTTTCCGATCGGGTTTTCATCTTTAAAATAAATTTTTGAAATACTTTTAGTCAAGGCTACCGTATTGGGTTGATCCAGTTCCTCCGGTTTGCCTTGTATCCAATGAAAATTTAATATGTTGAAATAGCTGGAGGAAGTAAATGACGCTTTGCCTGCTGTCTGATATAATTGATCCTCTATACGTAGCGTAAGATTTTTATTATCGATATATAATGCTGTTTTTTCTACTTGGGGAATTTCACGAGATATGGCGTCATACATGGCATAAGCGCCCCCTTTGCTGTGTTCTATCTTGTCCAATTTTAAATCTTGTACGACTAAAAAGGTTCGATCTTTATCGACGTGAAACTGATCAAAGCTCAATTGGAAACTATTGTAGATGTAGATAAACAAACTACAGGCCATGGCTAACCCTAGCCCGCAAATCGTCAGCATTGTATAGTAGCCATGTTTAAATAATTGTCTTAAAGCTGATTTAAAATATAGCTGAATCATTGTTTGAGGTTATTGTATCGATAATTATAAACATTTTTTATTCATCACGTAGACTGTCAACAGGCTTTGTTAGGGCTGCGCGTATCGCTTGTGAACTTACAGTAATTAAAGCAATAAAAACGGCTAGCGCTCCTGCTAGCACAAACATCCACCATTGCATCTCAATATGGTACGCAAAATTCTCTAACCATTTGTGCATCATCCACCAAGCTAGGGGAGAAGAAATGATAATGGCTATTAGCACGAGTTTGACGAACTCCGTGGAAAGCATACGCGTGATGTCGGGAATTGTAGCTCCAACAACTTTTCGGATCCCTATTTCTTTTCTGCGTTGATTGGCGGTGAAAATAGCCAAGCCGAATAAACCAAGGCAGGCCACAAAAATTGTCAGTCCCGCAAAGATGCTCAGTAATTTACCCGTTTTCACCTCTGCTTGGTAAGTTTGTGCGTATCGGTCATCCAGAAAGGAATAGCTGAATGGAATGTCTGTTGGAAAGGAACGATAGAGAGATGCTAATTTTTGAATGAGCTTCTCCATATCGGCTGTTTGGGTTTTGAGAATCAAACTCCCGGCTTGATCGCTAAGAACCATCACAAGCGGAGAGATCTGCTCATGTAAAGAGCGAAAATGGAAATCCTTAACGACACCAATAACACGATAGCTTTTGTTGTCTTTATTGGTCAATATTTTGCCAAGGCTATGATCGTTCCAACCGAGATCTTTTGCTGCGGTTTCATTGATGATGACAGAAAGGCTATCATTACCAAATGTTTTTGTGAAATTTCGTCCTTCTTTAAGCTGCATACCCATAACTGGAATATATTCTTCATCTATATCGTAACGAATCGTTTTGACCCATTGATCAGTATTGCCATCTGGATAGATGAAAAAATTGTTGTTGTTACTTTCTCCGGCGGGGAGATAGGACGAATGGGAGACATGCTTGATTCTGCTATCTTGCATCAATAAATTATAATATGTCTTTTCGTTTTTCCCTAAAGGCCAGCTCGGTATAATAAGGACATTATCCTTGTTGTATCCAAGTTTAATATGACGCATATAATCCAGCTGCTGAACAACGACCACGGTTCCAAAGATAAGTCCGACGGAAATGATGAATTGAAATACAACAAGCCCACTGCGTAAATTAAGGCCTTTAGTCGAACGACTTATTTTCCCTTTTAATACACGGAGCGGATTAAATGAGGACAGATATAACGCGGGATAGCTGCTGGAAAATAGACCGACGACTAAACCAAAAGTCAGCAGGAAGGGGATAATTTTAAAAGCGTCAAGTTTTTGGATTTCAATCTCTTTGCCTGAAATCTGATTAAATAGAGGAAGGGCAAGTAAAACAATTCCCAAAGCTATTCCCAAGGAAATATAAGTCAGGAGGATGCCCTCCAGCATAAATTGTCGCATCAGGTTTTGTTTGTCGGCACCCAGTACTTTTCGTACTCCTACTTCTTTACACCGCCTAAAGCCACTGGCTGTAGATAGATTCATGAAATTAATTGTAGCAATCAATAGCATAAAGAGTGCAATAGCACTAAAAATATAAACGTAACGTATATCCCCCGGAGCGCTGAGGTCGTAGTTGAAATTCGAATGTAGATGGATATCTGTGAGCGGCTGTAGGTAAAGTCCGATCTTATTTCCCGTTTTCTTGTATTCTTGGTAACTCATACCAAAACCTGCCATAAATTGTGTGGCAACATGTTTGTCGAATAGTGTGGCTAAGTTTTTTTCGAGCTTTTCACGTGAAGCATTCTTCGAAAGCAACGCATAAGTATAATATTCGGAAGTCATCCACGAATCTGATCGTGAATCTTCCAGTGCATCCAAAGAGGTAAATACATCAAAATGAAAATGGGAGTTTTGAGGGACATCTTTGATTACTCCAGTGATTTTGAGGATATTTGGACTGTCTTTGATGATGAGGTCTCGACCGACAACATCGTTTGTGCCGAAGTATTTTAAGGCAGTGGATTCGGAAATCACTGCAGAATTTGGGGAAGAAATAGCTGTAGACAAATTCCCTTTAATAAAAGGGAGCGTGAAAATTTTGAAGAAAGAAGCATCCACGAAAGCCATTTTTTCTTCGTGAAACACTTTATTATTGACGACAAATAGAGGCGATCCACCGATTCTTAGTCGTGCAGTTTCTTCAACTTCGGGCAGCTCTGACTTCATAGTCGAAGCTACGGGTGGCATCACATGTGCCTCATTGATCGTTCCGCCCTTGACAGTTCCTCTGAAAACAACACGTACAATACGGTCTGCATGCTCGTTGTAACGATCAAAACTAAACTCATCGATTACATATAAGCTGATCAATAAGCAGGTCGCAATTCCAACGGCTAACCCAGCAATGTTGATAAACGAAGTGGAGAAATTGCGTATTAAATTTCGCCATGCTATTTTTAAATTGTTCTTGATCATATTGAGGCCCCTTTTATTACTATAAATGAATATTTACTCGTTTCGTAAGCTATCTACTGGATTGTTTAGTGCGGCACGTATTGTTTGGAAATTGACAGTAATGATGCTGATCAAAAAGATGGCAAGCGCGGCAAGAATAAAGAACCACCATTGTACGCCCACATTGTACGCATAATCTTCGAACCATTTTTTTGAAAAATACCCCGCTATTGGACTGGCAATAAAAATAGCCAAGGTGGATAAGATGAGATAATCTTTTGAAAAGAGACGTGATATGTCGAGCACTGTTGCGCCTAGGACTTTGCGTATGCCAATTTCTTTGGTGCGCTGTTCGAGATTTTGCATAATCAATCCTGTGATTCCTAAGGCGGAGATCAACAATGTCAATGCACTGAATAGGATAAATAATTGCACTTGCTTGCTCTCTTTTTCATATTGTTTTGCAATCAAATCATCTATCCAATTGAAGGAAACGTGTTTATCAGGATAGGTATTTTGTATAATATGAGATACCGATCGAAAGATTTGTTGTTCTTGTCCTTTCCCTACTTTTATCAGAATATTGCCGTTTCCGTTGAAATCTTTTGCCAAAATCACTGTTGGTACTATTTTGCTACGAAAAGACTCACTATGGAAATCTTTAATGATTCCAACGGGGATAATTTGAAGGTCCTTATACAGGATACCGAGTTTGTCTATCCCAAGCTTTTTTGCCGTACTTTCCGTCACAAGGGCATTATTGATACCATCGTCTTCTCCCAGATCCATTTCTACAGGCGTATAATCTTCAGGAGTCAATAATCGACCTTTAACCAACTGGATTCCCAAAGTCTTGGACAAATCGACATCGCCACCGATGAAACTGACTTGGATATTTTTCCCTGGATCGTCCTTGTCGACGATTGTCTTGGCAAGGTAGCCCGACCCGATTGTCGGCGTCCAGGCAGCGACGCTGACCGATTCAACCCCGGTAAGTTGACCAATTCGATCTTTTATATTTGTATTTTGTGTACCCTTGTTAAAATAATCGATGTTCAGCACATTTTTGACTTCCATTCCCAAGGGAGCTGCTTGCATATAGCTGAGTTGGGACTTGATTGTTATAAGGCCAATGATGACGATAATGGCAATGCTAAACTGTGTTGTGATAAGCATTTTTTTGATAAGGACTTCTGCATTGGGAATTTTTGATAGCTTATTTTTTAAGGCATCTGAACTCTTAATACCGGAGATCAGCCATGCTGGATAAAAACCAATTAGCAGGCCAAGGGCAATTGCAGTCATCATAAATGCCAATAGCAACGGGAGCTGTATGGATTTAATATAAGCGAGATCATAGCCTATAAAGTGCTCCAGCTGGGACAATCCAAGTTTAAAGAGTACCAAACTGCATAATGCAGAAATAAAAAACAGTAGGATTGTTTCCAATAGCATCCGTCTGATCATTTGGGTTCGGCTGGCCCCCAATACTTTATGTATATGAAGTGTCCTTAATTTTTTAACTGTTCTTACAGCGTAAATATTAATAAAATTGATACAGGAAATAATAAAGACCAAAACGGCAACACCCACAAATATGTTTGTTGTTTTTTGGTTGCCGCTGATATCTACACTGCCTAATGGCTCCATATATATATCCTGAATAGGCTGCAGGCGAAAGGAAGTCACCTGTTTTGTGTTTGGACTGAGGTATCCTTTATACCAATGATTTAGTTTCTGCTCGAGATCTATTCTTGGTGTTCCGGGTTTTAGTTGTACAAATTGTTCGGTGTAGTACCCCGAGCCATCTTTGCTTAATTCCATCGATATTTTAGGCACTAAAGCAATGGCGGAAGCTCTGAGCGTTGAATTATAAGGAAGATTATCCATAACACCCGTAATGATATAATCGGATGGCTGATCGGTATAGGGGTCGGCACTTTGGATGACTTTGCCGATGACATCTTCGTTCTTAAAGTACTTTTCTTTGAATTCTTTGCCGATGAGCAAGTTTGTTTTTCCTTGGACCAGCTGTTTGGGATTGCCTTCGAGAACCTTGATGCTCAACATATCCAAGATATTTATTTCCGACTCCAAAACCTGTATGCCTATGGGCTGTGCTGAGCTTGCATGCGGTTTTAAATAATATTTTCTGGATTCTATCCGAGCCTCATTTTGAATCTCCGGGAATACTTGTTTGAGTTCCGTACTTAAATTAACGAATGTTCTGGACATTTGGTGTTCAAGGCCAGCAGTTGAATCTATGGTCACAATCCGAAAGAGATGATCCGCATTTTTCCAGCTTTTGTCATACGAGTTTTCTTCAATGACAAGAGCAAATACGAGAAGGCACAAGGAAAAACCAATACTTAAGCCCAAGATATTGATCCAGGTATATTGTCGGTTGCTAATGAGGCTGCGAAAAGTAAGTTTGAATGAATTCATGCCTTTCTTGATGGTTTAAAACTATACGAAACAAAGTTGTTAAACTTTGGGCTACTCATCGCGTAAACTGTCAACAGGGTTGCCTAACGCAGCCTTAATTGCTTGATAGCTTATCGTGGCCATACTGATCAGAATAGCCAATAGTCCAGCAATGACAAAATAATACCACTGTATCTCAATTCGATAACTGTAATCTTGTAACCATTTATCCATGGCCCACCAAGCAATAGGTGTCGCAATAAAAATAGCCACTACAACAAGTTTGATAAAATCGATCGAAAGCAAAGAGGTTACCTGGGTGACACTTGCGCCAAGAACTTTGCGAACCGCAATTTCCTTCATGCGTGTTTCGGCCATATAAGCGATCAGCGCAAGTAATCCTAGACAGGAAATAAAAATCGTCAATCCAGCAAAAACCATCGCAAGGGTACCTATTGCTTTAGTTTCCTTAAATTTCTCTTCGTAGGTTTTATCGATGAATTGATATTCAAAAGGATAGTCTGGATTAAATTTCTTAAAGATTGACTCAATCGTCTTTAAGTTGTCCGCTATTGCGTTGTTTGGATTTAAACGGTAGTGAATCGTTGTAAACCAGGCTTGCGGTCCTAATATCACCATAGGCTTTTTGTCTCCAAAAGGTGATCCAATGATAAAATCTTTGACTACACCAACCACCGTCCATTTGGTGCCATCGCCATCCACAATGCTATTGACCGGGTTTTTGAGGTGCAAACTTTTTACCGCGGATTCATTTAAAATCAAGGCAGTACTGTCTGTCGCAAACTTGTAAATATCGATATCCCGCCCCTGTATAAGTGTTAGGCCTAGGTTCTTTACAGCATCGGCATCGGTACTAAAGCGGTTGTAAGAAACCCGTTTGTCTTCTTCGGTAGGTGTGCCGGTAGTAAATCCCCAGCCATTGCTATAAAAGTCTGTTACAGGCGACATGTTCTTTGATACAGAAACAACCGCATTGCTGGCTAATAACTCATCCCGCAGGATTTTATAATTCTTTTCCAAGTCTCCTTGAATACTGCTATAAAGTAGCCCATTTTCATTGTAACCTCGGTCGCGCTGTTTGGTATATTGGATTTGTTTCGCGACAATGACTGTTGCGATAATCAATATAATAGCGAGACTAAATTGAATGACGACTAAAAGTGAGCGAATACTAAGGCCTCTTGTTTTAGAAACAAATTTCCCTTTCAAGGTCTTGATAGGCTGAAATGAAGAAAGGAAAAAGGCCGGGTAGGTACCCGCTAACACACCCGTAAATAAGGCAAAACCAATTAAAAAAAGCCAGGTTGATAAGTTTAATAACGATAGGCTTAGCTGTTTTCCCACCAGCTCGTTAAAAAATGGCAGGACAATAAAAACAAGTAACGTAGCTAGTACCATGCCGATCAGGCTAATTAATATGCTTTCAACCAGGAACTGCGCCATTAGGCTTGTCTTATTTGCCCCGATTACTTTGCGGACACCGACTTCTTTCGCACGGCGTTCGGAACGTGCCGTACTCAAATTCATAAAATTGATGCTTGCCACCAATAAAATAAATACACCGATCCAAGCAAATAGCTTGACGATATCGATACGTCCGGAAGTATAATTTCCTCCTTTTCCGCTATTGTAAAGGAAAGAATCTGGATAGGGGAAGGCAAAAATCTCACCCGTATTTCTTGCAGAAGTATAACCGGCAGCTTTATTACTCGTATTGATATGATCTCTCAGATAGGTTCTGATTTTGTCGTTAAATGCGTTGACTGAAGTACCTTCTTTTAACAGGACATAAGTAGTTATTGAATTATTGCTCCAGTTGTCGTCTACATAACCGATTATTTTTGCATATTCAAATGGGAGGAGGATGTCAAATTTGAAACTTGAATTGCTCGGAAGATCTTTGAGTACCGCTTGCACGGAGACCTGATTAACCGAATCTATTTTAACGGATTTTCCGATAGGATCTTCGCCGCCAAATAGAGCTTTTGCATAACTTTCTGTAAGGACAAGACCCTTTGGGTTATCAAACTTAATATTCTGTTCACCTTTCACAAAAGGAAGCGAGAACATCTTGAAAAAACCAGGATCTACAAAAACCGTGTTTGCAATTAATTTCTTTTCTTTAAATGTTGTTAAAAATTGAGACCCCTCATTATATCTGGTAAAAGCTTCGATATCTGGAAAATCTGCAGCCAATGAGGGTGCTAATATTTTAGGTGTATAGGCCCAGGCTGATTTTTCGCCTTGAAATTCGTCACGATTGCTCAATACGTGCAGGCGATCACCCTTTTCATGAAAGCGGTCCATGGTTAACATGTTCTGCAACCAAAGTGCTATAAGTAATGCTCCGGCCATACCGATCGCCAATCCAATGATGTTAATCAAGGAGAAGGATTTGTTTTTCATCAGGCTCCGCCATGCTATTTTGATGTAATTTTTAAGCATATCTGTCGTATTTTTATCGATAAATAGAAAAAACTTGAATTTTAAAGGCCCAGCTTGTTATTTATCAGATGTCTTTATTTTTAATAACTACTTCTACAATTATTCATCCCTTAAACTATCCACGGGATTGGTGGTTGCTGCTTTTACAGTTTGAAAACTGATGGTTATAAATGATACCAGTAATGCGCTGATTCCAGCTAGGATAAATACCCACCAGTCCAACGTAATGTGATAGGCAAAATTTTCTATCCAGCGATGCATAGCAAACCATCCCAATGGTATACTAATCAGCAAGGCAGAGCAGACTAAAACCATAAAATCAATGCTTAATATCTTGACAATCTTGGTCGTTGAGGCACCGAGTACTTTACGTATACCTATTTCCTTGAAGCGTTGTTGTACGGCATATGCAGATAATGCAAATAATCCCATGCAGGCAATAGCAATTGTAATGATGGAAAATAGCTGCATGACCCGTGTTGTTTGTTGATCCTTTAGATACAGCTTGTTGTAGTCATCATTGAGAAAATGATACTCGAAGTTATTTTTTAAGTCAATATCTTTGATGACAGACTTAATTTGAGCTAATGCATCTTTAATTGGTGTATCTGGATTGAGCCGAATAAAGATGTTGCCAAAATAATAATACTCGGGAAAGAGTACGATCGGTTTGACTTCGTTGTGTAATGAAGCAAAGTTGAAACTGGCTACGACCTGTTTGATGCTTCCTTTACGTCCGTTTAAGTTGATTTTCTTTCCGATAGCTTGTTGAGGAGTAAAGCCCATGGCAGATGCCGCTAGTGTATTTACAACGAAACTATATTCAGGTGATATGCTATCCCGTGCACGTAAGATGTCGGTATCTGAAAGCGGTTCGCCGGCAACAGACTGAATGTGAAACACGGAGACGAAATCTTTTTCGATTGGGATTGCAGTAACATTCATCTCAAAATCGCTAGGCTGGCCTTCTACTTCGCCAACAGTGTACCCCCCATGGATATTCACGGGATTATCATAGGAAGCCGTTACACCTTGAACACTATTAAGTTGTATTAACTTTTCTTTTAATAGCTGCCTTTCTTTATCTTGCCATCCTCGGCCATCAATGACCAACATATCAGAGCGATCCAATCCAGTGTTTTTAGACTGGATAAAATCCATCTGTCTACTCGCAAATAAGGTGCAGATAATAAAAAATATAGAGATACTGAATTGAAAAGTAACGAGTATCTTGCTCAAAGATATACCACTTTGTCTTTCGGTCAATTTTCGCTTAAAAATGGAAATAGGTTTTGAGCTTGCTATTGAATAGGCTGGCCAGCCACCTGACAGCAGCGTCAACAAGGCTATGAAAACAAGTAAAATCGTATAAAACCGAGGGTCAGTCCATACGGTTAATTTCATTTCGGTACCCATAAATGAACCGAATACGGGTAATAAAAGTACTGTAGTCAGAAGACTAAAAGCAACCGCTAGAAAGACCATGATGCTACATTCAAAAAAGAACTGAAAGAATATCGTTTTCCTTGCGGCACCTAAAACTTTCTTGACACCAATTTCTTTCTTTCGTTCAAGTGCATGTGCTAGAACCAAATTTGTAAAATTGATGCAAGTTAACACAATGAGCGCAGCACCTAATGCTATTAAAATATAGATATAGGTAATGTTTCCGGACCCGGCTGCTTTGGAATGTAGGTGGATATCAGTCAATTTTTCAGCTACGAATCGAAATTGATAACCCTGTTTTGTCGCTTCTGCAAATTTGGATTTTGTCATTTGATCCAATTTCTGTTGGACGATATTGAGCTGATCTTTATTTTTTAGAAGAGCGATGGTAACATCATTGGCAGAGGACCAGGCCATTTCTTTATAACGTTCCAATCCTTTGTTGGACAGGAGCGCAGAAAAATTCATTTGTGTATTGGTTGGTAGGTCTTCTATGACGCCAGTTACTTTCCAGTTGACATTATCGATGGATAGGATTTGACCAACAGCCGATTGATTCGGGAAATATTTTTCTGCTAATTTCTTTGTCAATACAATCTGATTGGGCGCTGCTAATGCTACTTTCGAATCCCCCTCAATAAAGGTATAACCTAAAGTTTTAAAAACATTTTGGTCAGCATAAAGTAGGTCTTTTTCAGTTATTAGTGCCTCTTTGGATTCTATTTTACCGCCTTTGGAATAGCTGTAGAATCTGGTTGCCTGCTCTACATCTGGAAATTCAGCTTGTAAAGCCGGAGCTAAACCGGTCGGTGTAACCGAGGAATTTACTTCTTCTGTGCTATTCGGCGATTTATAGGTAAGACTAAGATAAGCAAGACGGTCTGCATTGGGAAGGAAACGCTCATAACTGGATTCATGGTATATATACGCTGCCAACAATAGGAAACATGTTATTCCGATGCTGAGGCCAAACATATTTAAAAGAGAAAATCCTTTGTTTTTTCTGATATTCCGCCAAGCAATTTTAAAATAGTTCTTTAACATGGTTATGAGCATTTAGACTGTTAATTAGGCTATATTCTTGTCACTTAGCTCGCTTTAGTAGAAGACTCCGTTATTCGAAAAATAGCAAAGCCAAGTAGTTCAATTCGTTTGCCATAAATATAATGTATTGATTTTTAAGTTTTTGGTGTGTTTTTATGGCGGTTTTAAATGTTCGGAAACGGACAGTATAGTGTCCGTCCCCGAACAAATTGGTCTTATTCGCTTCTTAAGGTTTTTACAGGATTTGCTAATGTTGCTTTAATCGCTTGGTAACTAACGGTTAATAAGGTGATGATTAGTGCGGTTAAGCCTGTGATAGCAAAGACCGTCCAAGTAATAGATATGCGGTAGACATAGTTTTCAAGCCAAGATTCCATCAAGAGGTAAGCTAAAGGGGCTGCGAGTAAAAAGCCAATGCCTGTGAGCCAAATGTATTCTGTGGAAAGTAGTCGCCACAAGCCAAGTTCTGATGCACCCAATACTTTACGAATACCGATTTCTTTTTCTCGTTGCTCCGTAAGAAAGGAAACAAGCGCGTAGAGACCAAGACATGAAATGAGTATGGCCAACCCTGTAAATAAACTGGTTAAGCTCTTGATCATTTCCATATGTTGGAACTCTTTGGCATATTCCTGATCCGTAAAGGTATAATCAAAAATGAGATCAGGATCTATGCGATTGAACGCTGTGGAAATCGCTTTTAGGTTTTGTTTGGGATCTTGATTTTCATCCAGTTGAAGCGTTATTTTATTCTTTGGTAAAAATTTTAGAAAATAAGCCGTCGGTGTAATGGATTTGAAAGGAGATTCGGAAAGCGTATTTTGAATAATACCCAAGATGTGGTAATTGATACCGGCACGTGAAAGCTGTTTGCTGTTTAGATCGGTAACTCCCATAAATTTGGCCGCCGCTTCGTTTAGAATAACAGCCGTTGAATCTGTTTTGAAATCTTTTGAAAAATTGCGCCCTTTTATAAAATTCCACTGTACAGTATTCGCGAAGTTTTCATCTACGGTGAAGATCCCCATGATCGCACCGTCTTTGGAATCATTACCTTGCCAATTAAAGCCACCACCTGTTAAGGATAGGTGGTTCACAAAGTTGGAAGAAAGGGCTGCATCTGCCACAAGACGCTGACCGATCAGCTCTTTTCGAAGTACATCAAAGTTTTTGACGATAGTTGAATTGGATGAAGTAATGTTTATCAAATTTGAACTTTTATAACCTATTGGACGATCCTTTGTGTAATGCAGTTGCTGAATCACCAGATAAGTGGATATCATCAGGAAAATAGAAATAGCAAATTGCACGATGACCATTGCCTTTCTACTTCTTGATCCGCCTTTTCGGCTGTTGATTTTACCTTTAAGTGCAAGAATAGGATTAAATGCCGATAAAAATAAAGCTGGGTACATACCTGCTAAAAGACCTATAACGCCTATTCCTACTAGGGAGTAGCCATAGAAACGAATATCGGCAAAAGGGATATGCAGTGTCGTATGTGTAATCGTTTTGACCCAAGGCAAAAGCAATGTAGCGAATAGAACAGCTAACAAAAATGCGCAGGCTACAGCGAGGATTGACTCAACAAGAAAGCCTGCAATAAGCTGCCGGCGATTGACGCCAACAGACTTTAAAACCCCGATTTCTTTTCCTCTTTTTAGGCTTCTTGCCGTACTCAGGTTAATGAAATTGATACTGGCCAATAAAATGATGAATACGCTTATCCAAACAAACATCCATACATATTGAATCTGTCCGCCAACGTTCTTTCCATTCTTGAACGAATCATATAAATGCCATTTGGACATCGGATGTAACAGGATCTCAGGTTTTATATCCGTCAGTTTTTTGTTGATGATATTTGTTAGTTTATTTTCCAAAGCAGGAACAAAGGCATCATTGTCTATCTTGGCGAAAGTGCTGAAATAGCAGCTGGACCAGCTTTCTTCAATACCTTGGTCTTTTGCAAGATAATCGACAAAGGGCAATATATAATCTAAGCCATAAAAAGTATTGTTTTCGGGAATATCTTTATAAACACCTTGAACAGTATATTGTTCTTTGCCATTTAATTGAAGTGTTTTCCCGATGATATCTACCTTATCGAACAGTCGTTTTGCTAAGGATTCTGAAATTATGATGGTCGATGGATTGCTCGGTGTGGTACTATTTCCTTGTACAGATTCGAGAGAAAATAATTCGGCAAATTTTCCCATGGCGTAAAACCCCGGTGCATTAAGCTTCTTATCACCTACCTTAAGATTATTGCTTTCCATATTCGTGACCAGTGCTGCATCTTGCATTTCATTTTTGAAATCAGACGCGATCGTTTTGACCAAGGGAATAGGGGTGGAGCGATCAGTAGATTTCTCATCATTGAAAGTCCCAGTCATCATGACCTGATAAATATGCTGATAATTGCTATAATGCTTATCAAAAGAAAATTGTTTCAGTACCCATAATGTACTTATCAGAGCAACAGTAAACCCTAGTGCTAATCCCAAAATATTAATTGTCGTATTTAAGGGACTGCGCTTCAAATTTCTCAACGCTGTTTTTAGGAATAATCGAATCATCTTATGGTGTTGTATTGGTTCTCAAATATAAACTATTCATCGTGCAAGCTTTTTACAGGATTGGCGTATGCCGCCTTGATGGACTGGAAACTCACCGTAAATAATGCAATAGCAATGGTTATCCCCGCCGCATATAGAAATATGGTAAATGGGAGAGTCGTTCTGAAGGCAAAGCCATTGAGCCAGTTTATGCTGAAATATACAGCGATTGGTACCGCAATGACGTTGGCTAAAATGACTAACAGTAAAAATTCTTTGTTTAACAATCGTATAATACCGAATACCGTAGCGCCAAGGACCTTTCTGATACCAATTTCTTTGGTTCTAACCTGCGCTGTATAGGTGCATAGTCCTAAGAGTCCTAAGCAGGAGATGACGATGGCGATCAGGGCAAAAAAATTGAATAAGGAGCCTTGTTTCTGCTCATTCGTATATTGCTTTTGATAGCTTTCGTCCAGGAAGCTGTAATTCATCGGCATATCATCATAATAACTTTTCCAGATCTGTTGCAAGGAGTTTAATGCGGATTTTGTACCAGAAGTTGTTGTTTTAAGGTATAGTTGCCAGCAATCTTTCGGGCTATATTGGAATACCATAGGCTCAATCTTTTGTCTAGCGCTCGCATAATTGAAATCTTTTACAACCCCAATAATAGTTCCCGTAACTGTTCGAATGCGTAAGCGCGTGCCAATCGGATCTTTTAGCCCCATTTCCCGCGCTGCCGATTCATTGATTATGAAATGTGTTGAATCTGCTATGGAGCCCGTAAAATTACGACCTTGCGTAAGTTTTATCTTAAAAAAGTTAAGTGCAGATTGATCGGCGTATGTCATATTGAACCAAAGATTTGATTTGCTGGGTTTTCCTTCCCAATCGTTGTCCCCAGTTGAAACACCACCATAAACCATATCCCGGCCAAGACGGATAACATCATCAATATCCTTGTTTTTTAGAAGTTCGGTTTTGACAGCATCAAAATGATTGGACATTTTTGGTGCCATAGCAACTGAAATAATATGATCCTTTTCGTAGCCTAAATTTTGATGTTTTATAAAATCCAATTGACGGCCAATAACAATTGTTAGCGTAATAAGGATGATCGAAACTGTGAACTGTAACACAACCAATATTTTTCGTGCACTGGAATTTTTTATGGTAAATCGGCCTTTAAGTACTTTAATCGGATCAAATTTCGATAAAAGCAGGGCAGGGTATATACTTGTAAGTGCAAGTGTTCCCACAAGCATGATCAGCACGCTTATCCATAGTGTAGGATTCAAGAGTTGTATGGAAATCTGCTTCCCCGAGAAATTATTAAATAAGGGGAGACCAATAAATACGAAGGCAAGTGCCAATGCTGATGCAATGACAAATAGTATGGTTGTTTCCAATATAAATTGGAAAAAAAGTTCCTTTTTACCTGCGCCGATAACTTTACGTATCCCTACTTCTTTGGCGCGCGACAACGACCGTGCAGTAGAAAGATTGATATAGTTAATACTTGCAATTACAAGAATCATAATCGCTACACCTATAAAAACTCGAACATTGTCAATTCCTGCATCACTCCCATCCATTTGGTAGAGATGCACCTTTGCGAGTGCTTGTGTAACGTATGGGACAGGGGCATCCTCAGGTTTGTTCCTTTCGTGTATCGCCTGTAGCTTTTTTGAAACTGTGGCAAGATTTGCGTCAGGCCTCAGCTGCAGATAGGTTTCGAATGAAAAATTGGACCAATCTTCATCCATGGAAGATAGAAAGGTCTTATTATCATAGGTCGTTTTATTTTTAATGTAGGCCTGTTCGTTAAACCTTGAAATAGGAAGCAATACCTGAAATTGAAAGGTTGAGTTTTCAGGATAATCGGCAATCACACCTGAGACAACACAAAGATCCTCAATACCCAACGTTACGGTTTTTCCAATTGGATTTTCATCGCCAAAATAACGGTGTGCGGTACGCTGGGTGATGACAATTGAATTGTTATCACGAAAAGGTTGACTTGAATTGCCCTGAAGTAATGGAAAATCGAAAATAGTAAAATAACTGGGGTCTACAAACGCAAAATTCTTTTCATTAAACCTTTTCTCTTTGTATTTAAGCGCGGCATCTCCAATCTTAAAAATACGGACTGCATCTTGGACTTCAGGAATTTCCTTTTTTGCAAAATTTCCAACCGGAGCAATGATGGATCCAAAGATTCGTTTTGATATCCCCGTTCCTCCTTCTATTCCAATTTTGTAAATGGAGCGCTGATGTTTGTGGAATCGGTCAAAGGACAGCTCATCTTGTATCCATAGCAATAGGAATATCCCCACAACCATTCCTGCGGTTAATCCTAAAATATTAATGGCACTGTAGAATTTATTCGAAAAAATACTTCGCCATGCGGTTTTTATGAAGTTCTTTATCATCGCTGTAGGGTTTAAATTCTTAATTCATGTCAAAATGATCGCTCTATTGTTTTATCAACTGATCTATTCGTCCCGTAAACTATTTATTGGATTTGCTTTTGCTGCAAAGACACTTTTGGTTGAAAGTACAAGACTGGCAAAGGCGATCAACCCTACGGCTGACAGCCCGAAAATCCAAGGACTTATTGTGGTTCGGTAAACAAAGTCGTTCAGCCAGCTATGCATAAAATAATAAGCAATTGGAAAAGCTACTATACAGGCTATTGCAACCAACGACAGCAAATTCCGAAGTAATAAAAAGGTGATCTGGAACACAGAGGCCCCCAATACTTTGCGAATTCCAATTTCCTTTGTGCGCTGATTTGCAGTAAATATGGCAAGTCCAAATAAGCCTAATCCAGCAATTAGCACAGAGAGTCCTACTGCCCAAGAAAGGAGCTTAGACAGCTGCTTCTCTTGCGTATAGAAGTTCTGGATGACCTCGTCTACAAACCGTAGGTCCAATTCATCATCGGGGAACACCGATTTGTAGCTTGATGTTATTTTATCAATGGCGTTTTTCCAGTTTTCGGGATGCGATTGATCCAAGGCAATATGGAGTACATATCCTTCTTTACTGCCTGTATAAAGAACTGGCTTAACCCCTTGTCGTGCTGAAGCCAAATCAAAATCTTCCATCACACCAACGATGATGTTCTGTCCATTTTCGAAGGTTTTACCAATGGCATCCTGCGGGTTTTTGATATGCAGTAGTTCAAGTCCTTTTCTATTGATCAACATTTCACTTGTTGAATCCAATAAACGGATATTTCTTCCTGCTAAAAGCGGAATCTGATAGACATCTAAATAGTTTTCATCACCCGATCGGCTATCAAAAGTCAAGGATTCCTTATTTGGCGATTGATCGTAAGCGATTGCGGTAGTCATCCAGCCATTCATTGCAGGAGCGATATTCCCAAAACTTATGGCCTTGATATCTTTTAGCTTTTTGAGTTCATTTTTAAGAACTACACCTTTGGCGGAATTTTGGAACGCTCCAGGAATATATAGATTGACTATAGCATCTTTCTGGAAGCCCATATCTTTATGCGTAACATAATTTATTTGGCGAACGACGATAAGCACGCAGATCAGGAAAGCCTGGGCCATGACAAACTGGAAGATGGTCAGTGCTTTGCGTATCCATGCACTTCGGGAAAGATTGGTATTCTTTCCAAGCTGATTTTTGAGCGCTAGCACCGGAGCATATCCTGTGAGTACCCAGGCAGGATAAAATCCGGCAAGTAAGGTTACTAAGATCAACTGTCCAAATAGAAAGAAAACAATAACAGTTTTGTCTAGGCCTTCTACGCTTAGGTTTTTCGGAATAAATCCTTCAAAGACATGTAAGAACAATGGTAATAATAAGACTGCAAGTACTGTTGCAGTCAAAGTTATCAGAAAGGTTTCGATCAAAAACTGTTTGATCAATGTAGTTTTAGAACTACCCAACGTCTTACGAATACCCACTTCTTTGGCTCTTTCAATAGACTGAGCCGTGGATAAATTGATAAAATTTACGGCCCCCAGAGCTAAGAGGAAGACTGCAAGTAAAATAAGGTTGCGAAGCGCTTCCGGATGGGTCGCGTCATAATTAAATCTTGTATCAAAATGTACATCTGCCAATGCTTGTAATTCAAGCTTATCGTTGATTTTTTCACCTTCTTTGTATTTATATTTTTTAAGGAGATTAGCAATATTGCGTTCCAGAAGACGCGGATTGCTTTGTGCTTTTGTCTTGATGAGTACCTGATGTGAATCCGATATGCTGTTCCAAGCTTCCCACGTATACATGTTTTTTAAATTGTTGTCCCGAGGGATCGTCGACTCAGCGATGAAGCTTTCAAAATTGAAATCCGAATTATGCTGCGGATTTTCTATTACACCAGCGACCTGAAGTGGGATACTATCTGCATAGATGATGGTTTTGCCAATCACATTTGCAGGCGGTTCTTTTCCATAAAACTTTTCTAATGTTTTCTCTGTAAGGATAATATTTCCGGATGAATTCAAAGCCTTAGCACTACCAGCCAACCATTTTGAAGGGAAAATATCGAAATATTGACTGTTCGTGAATACCATCTTCTGTTCTTTTGGAAAAGTCTGGAATTTGTCTGTTGCCAGAGAAACTTTCAGTTTTTGGACATGGCTTCGATAAATCGGGGCTACGGCCTCCAAGTTGGGCAACTCTGCTTGCATGGTGCGTACCAGCGGTACGTAGACGCCGGCATTTTTGAACTCTCCGTTATTGACAACACGATAGACCTGTTGTCGATTGGGAACATGTTTGTCAAAACTGTAGTCGTATTGGATCATCAGGAAAATAACTAGCGTCGCTGTAATACCAATCGCAAGACTTGTGATATTGATAAACGTGATCAACTTATGTTTTTTTAAAAAACGATAGGCTGTTTTAAGTGAATTTACAATCATTGTTATTTCGTTTTTTGTTAATCCTCCAATTTGATATGCGCGTGTTGCTATTCGTCCCGCAAACTATTGACAGGATTTAGTAATGCAGCTTTAAAAGTTTGGAATCCAATTGTAATAAATGCGACAATTGTCACTGTCAGGACAGCGACTACATATGCCCACCACGGCATATCGATGTGATAAACAAAATCATTTAACCAACTATTAAATAAGTAATATGCTATTGGTCCTGCAATCAGAAATGCTATACAGATTAATTTGATGTAGTTTGCGGACAGCAAATGAATAATACTACTGACACTTGCACCTAGAACTTTACGTATGCCGATCTCTTTACTTTTTGATTCAGCTGTATAGGCAGCTAGCCCTAGTAAACCCAGACAGGCAATAAATAGTGTCAAAAATGAAAACAAAGTCATGACATTGGATGAACGAATTTCATTGTTATATTGATCCTGTACATGCTGGTCTAAAAAAGAAAAATCAAATGCAGCATCGGGAGCAATAGCTGTATAGATCTTTTTTATTTCCTCAATATACGTCTGAAGATCTGCTGTTTTATAGCGGATCAATAAATTCCGAGGAGACTCAGAAGGAGCATTCATTGTATAGTAGGTATATCCACCGATCTCAGATTTTAGGTTGGCATAATTAAAATCTCGAACAACACCTGATATAATGGAATTAGTCGCACTCATTTCTGTAACGATATGTTTCCCTATAGCTTCTTCGGGTGTTTTATAACCTAAAAACTTCATTACTTTTTCGTTGATCAATACATAACAGGTTGAGTCTGTACGCCCGATCACATTTGGTAAATCTGTCCCCGCAAGTAATTTTAGTCCTAAAGTATTGATTGTCTTGCCATAGGTAACGCAGCTCAGTGTGGGTAAGCCTTGTTTGTCGGTCGTTAATTTATAAGTTGATTTACCACTTTCATTGAATCCAGGTATCGATTGTGCGAAAGTCGTAGCTACCGTATTGGTCAGGTTTTGAACTTGTTGGCCAAGGGTATTTAACTTTTCTTGATTTTTTAAAGAACGAATTGAAATAGACACAACATTTTCAGGTTGATATCCTAAATCCTTATTGCGGATAAAGCTCATTTGAGTCAGCATAATACTGATACCAATAATCAGTACGATCGAAATAGAAAACTGGCACACAACCAATATTTGTCTAATTAATATTGTTTTACCCTGTTTATTGTATCCTTTGTTCATTAAAGATATTGATTTAATGCCTGAAAGGAATAATGCTGGATAGCTACCTGCAACCAGCGTAATGATTAGCCATGCTATAGCCAATATTCCTAGCATATTCCGATTCAGCAGATGCTGAATAGTCATATCGGTCTTACCGACCAAATTGAACGCAGGAATGAGTATTATGGCAAGGACGAGCCCAATAAGCATAGCGGAAAGACTAATTGTTGCCGTTTCTACAAAAAAGCGGATAATGAGCTGCCGACGGGTAGCGCCAAGTACTTTATTGACCCCTACCTGTTTTGCATTTTTCTGTGATTTGGCTGTCGCAAGATTCATATAATTGATGCATGCAATTATAATCACGAGAAGGGCAAGGACTGATAATGTTCTAATGATGGTTATATTTACAGAACGTGTAGTAACTCCACTTGTTAAATCTGCTGAATAGAGGTGTACTGCTGATAACGGTTGTAGGAAAAATTGTGTATAATATTGATTGTCTTTTTTGACGTACTTATCAATTAATTTGCTCGCTTCGTGCGCAATGGCTGCTGGGTCTGAACCTTTTTTTAATAGGATATAAGTTTCGTAACTCGCATTGCTCCAGTGTACATTTTGACCCATCCATGAATCCATAATATTCATGACCATATTACAATCTAATGTGCTATTGGCAGGAAGATCTTTGAAGACACCGGTTACCTGTACGGTATCCCGTTGATTGATGCTGATTATTCTGCCGACTGCTTCCTGTTTTCCAAATAGTTTTTCTTTGGACGATTGGGATAGGACGATGCTTTTTTTATTTGAAAAAGCAGTACGCGCATTCCCTTCAATAAATTGAAAATCAAATATCGAGAACAGCGTCGAATCTGCTAAGTATAATTGTTTTTCAGAGAAATTATCATTCCCGCTGCGGATAGAAGCCGTTGCACCATAACCGTCTTTTACCAGACGTACCATATTATCTACCTGCGTAATGTCTGATTTTAAAGCTGGGCCTACCGCATTAGGGAGCGAGAGCATTTTTTCCTGATTATATTCTGCGGATAGTTTCATGTAGACGCGGTAGATATGCTCAGCTTTAGGATACATAGTATCAAAACTTAGTTCCTGTCGGATAAAAGCGAATAACAATAGCGATACACAGATACCTATGGCCAGTCCACTGATATTAAGGATACTGAAAAATCGGTTTGCCCTGATCGTTCGCCAAGCTGTCTTTATATAGTTCTTTATCATGATCGTGTGTTTTTCAAAGTTATCTGATGACCTGTTCTAATAAAAGATTGTTCATAGCAGAAGTATAGTGATTGAATAAAATGATAGCTGATTATTCATCTCTTAAGCTGTCTACAGGGTTTGTTCTCGCTGCTTTAAGCGTTTGATAGCTTACGGTTATTAGCGCGATCATAATGGCGGCGACACCGGCAAAGGCAAACATCCACCATTGTGGTTCAATGTGATAAGCAAAGTTGTCCAGCCATTTTTTCATCGCTATCCAAGATAGGGGAGTGGCAATGAGGAGTGCTACAGCCAATAGTTTAATGAAGTCAGAAGAGAGCAGGAGGATTAAATGATAGATGGATGCACCGAGAACTTTGCGTACGCCGATTTCTTTGGTCCGCTGTTGGGCTGTATAAGTCACAAGCCCCAATAAACCTAAACAGGCAATAAAAAGCGCCAGCCCAGAGAAGGCTGTGAAAAGTCTTCTAAAATTAAAATCCGCTTCATATTGTCGATTGAAATTGTCGTCAAGAAAGCTATATAAAAATGGACGGTTTGGTACAAGTTCGTTCCATAGTTTGCCGATTCTCGTAACGGTCTCAGGCTGGTTTACATGTTGGATATTCAAGGTTAAATACCGGCTGCTGGTTGGTTCAAGTCGCAGCGCTAAAGGCTCAATCTTACGGTGTAAAGAAAGATAGTTGAAATCTTTCACCACACCAATAACGGTTCCTTCTCTTCCCCATTGACGAAATTGCTTGCCAATAATATCTTGTGGATTGGAGTATCCCCATTGTTTTGCAGCAGATTCATTGATAACAAGTGAATGAGCTGTGTCGGCAGGGAAATCTCTGGAATAGGCGCGTCCTGCGGCCATTTGTAAACCGATATTAGGAATGAAGTCGACATCGACTTCATATAAAAAAGGAGCAAATGAAGTCATTGTTCCGTTGGCTGACATGATTTCGGTCCCTGCATTTGGAAAAAATGTTCCCGGTACCGTACGTGATGCAGTGACAGACAGCACATCTTTATCTTTTGCAAGTGTCGATTTTATCGCTTCCAGGTTATTGTTTACCTTATCATCGAAATTATAATCAATGACAAGCCGTTGATCTTTTTGAAATCCAAGATCGCGGTGCTGTAATTGATCTAGTTGAGAAAAGACGACGACAGTACCCGCAATGAGCGCAATGGAAAGGCAAAATTGAAAAACAACCAATATGCGACGTAACCAGGTGCCACCCTTACTGCTGCTATAGTTTCCTTTAAGTACTGTTATGGGTTTGAAATTTGCTAGAATCAAGGCTGGATAGCTAGCTGCAAGTAGCCCGGTAAAAACGGTAGTGAATAGGAATATTGCCCAGGTCGTTCCATTTTGCAAGGACGAATAATTGAGGTGTTTGCCCGAGAATGCTTCCAAAAAAGGAAGGAAGGCGAGAACGAGCAGTATGGCTAAAATGCTACTGACGAATACAAGAACCAAAGACTCCGACATAAATTGAAAGATCAGGTTGCTTTTGCTGGCGCCTATGGTTTTTCGGACCCCGACTTCCTTTGCTCTTTCCATTGACCTAGATGTCGCCAGATTCATAAAGTTCACACAGGCAATCAGTAATATGAATCCGCCAATAATGCTGAATATGTATAAATTCTGATAGCTTCCATTGGTGCCAGGCTGACGATCTGCCGACGAATGCATGTAAGCCTGGAGAAGTGGCTCGATATGGAAATTGTATTTTGCGTTTGCATTTTCATTTGTTGGGAGATGCCGCTTGATAAACTTTGGTATTTTTTGGTTGAACTTTACAGGATCAAAGTCTTTTGAAGCGAGAAAGTAGGTGTAGAAGTCTACATAATCCCAACCTTCTTTGTCAAAAACATCGGGCCTAGCGTTGCGGAATGTACTCATCGAGAGTAGTGCATCGAACGTAAAGTGTGAATTAGAGGGTACATCGGCCATTACTGCTGTTACCGTGTATAAACCAGAGTTGGCACGGCCGGCGGCTAAACCTCCCTCAAGCGTCTTACCAATGGGATTTTGATCGCCGAAATATTTTTTGGCTGTACTCTCTGTTAATACAACAGAATAAGCGTTTTTTAAAGCTGTATGCGGATCGCCGGCCAAAATCTTCCAACTGAAGACGTCAAATGCAGTAGAATCCATAAAAAATACATTTTCTTCCTGGAATCTTTTATCGCCTTGTTTGAGCAGGATAGACGTTTGTCCTGAAAACTGAACGACCTTCTCGATTTCAGGGAAATCTGCTTTGATGGCATCTCCGATGGGTGCATTGCCCCAGATTTGATGCTGCTCTGTGCTGCTTACATCTTTATAGTCATGGACGATGCGGTAAATTCGATCTTTATTCACATGATATTTGTCGTATGACAATTCATTTTGCACATAAATTGCTATTAGTAGGCAACAGGCCAAACCTATTGCCAAGCCAATTATGTTTATGGTCGAATACCCTTTATTTTTCGAGATATTGCGCCAGGCTATTTTTATATAGTTCTTGATCATTGCTTTTTTCTTTAGTTTTAGTGTATCAATATGTTTAATCACTTTTACTTTATTTTTCTTTTTATTCATCTCGTAAACTATCGACGGGATTAGCGCGAGCTGCTTTGACGACCTGTAAGCCAATTGTGCAAAGAGCAAGACCTATTGTTGTTGTGCCAGCAAGAGCAAACATCCACCAGCTTGGTTCCACATGGTAAGCAAAGTTTTCAAGCCATTTATTTAGCATCCACCATGCTAAAGGTGTCGCTAGAGCAAAAGCTATGAAAAGTAGTTTTACAAAATCTTGGGATATCAATAAGACAATTGCAGATACTGAAGATCCCAATATTTTTCGAATACCTATTTCTTTTATGCGGCGATTGATAATCAGCAGTGTTAGAGCGAATAGTCCCAAACAGGCAATCATAACTGCAGTTGTTGCTCCAGCAATTATGATACGAGAAAAACGCTTTTCTGTGCTATACATATTTTCTGTATTCTCATCCAGATAAGAAGGAGAAACGTTGGCTTTGGGATTAATCTTTTTCCAAATTTGTTCAATATCGGCAATGCTTTTGGATAAGTTATCAGTCTGTATACGTACAAAAATATATTCTACAGGGAAACCACGGGGATTAATGATAAGGGTCAAAGGGTCTACTCTTTTGTATAGGTCCTGAAAATGGAAGTTGTCGACTACACCAATAACCGTAGGTTTCCCGTTCATGTCGATGCTTTTATTAAGGACTTTATCTACCCCGCCTAAGAGCTCAGCCATCTGCTTATTGATAAGCACAGCTGTGGTATCTGTACCAAAAGCGCGATTAAAGTCACGTCCAGCAATCAACTGTATTCCTAAAGTCTGTAAGTAATCGTAATCTATACACATGAAATTCGTATGAATTTGCTTTCCATTATGTTCGAATCCGATCATACTGGTTCCCGTACTTCCATCTCTGCCTTTACCGATATTCATATCTGATGCACTCACGCTCTTTACCCACGGTCGCGAGGCCAGTTCGATGCGCATCCGCTGGACTGCTTTTTCTGGATCTATACTGCTACCTATCGGAATACTTATTACTTCAGTCTTATCAAAACCTAATGGACGATTAGCAATATAATGCAATTGGCTGCCCACAACTATGGTTGCGACAATCAGTGCCATGGAGATGCTGAATTGTAGTACTGTAAGGCTATTGCGCAACCGCCCAGCTTTAACTCTCGCTGTGCCTTTGAGGTTCTGGATAATGTTTGTACGCGCTATGCGCCACGCTGGATATCCACCAGCAAACAATGTCAGCATGATGAAGACCAAAATAAAGATGATCAAATTACGTAGAGTAAATAGTTGAGCAAAACTTAGCTTATAATTAGTCATCGCGTTATACTCAGGCAGTATTAAAAAGGCCAAACCTATCCCTAAGCTAAGCGCTACAACACATAGGAGTAAAGCTTCAGTCCACAATTGCTGTATTAATTGACCAACAGTACCACCTAAAGTTTTTCGTGTACCAATTTCGCGGTTGCGGATTAACGAATTTGCTAGTGAGAGATTGACAAAATTAGAACTCGCAACAAATAAAATCAATCCAGCGATCAAGAACAACATCCAAGGAAAAGTTGGTGATCCTCCGTTCCCCAATCCGAGTGAATTTAGGTGATATTTGGAAATAGGTAGAATATGAAGGGAGATGTAGTCTCCCTTTTCATCGGGAGATGCTCCGCTACGTTTTAATTTGTCATTGCTCGATTTTAAATGCTGTTGCATAAATGATTGAGTTGCTTGACTGAATATGTAATCATCTACTTTTTCTGAATTCACTTTGGCAAATAGAACGTGATCCTGTTGGTCCCAACTATCTTTAAAAGACTGATAATTGGGATTTCTTTCAAAGCGTAGCAGGGTGTTGAAGTTAAGACTTGAATTACTTGGTAAAGCTTTCAAGACAGCACTAATGGTCTTAGGTTCCCATTGTCCATTTAAATTGACTTCCACTTGTTGACCGATTATATCACTGCTGTTAAAGAGGTGCTTTGCAGTCTGTTCGTCAAGGACAATATTGTTTAAATCATCAAGTGCTTTATTGCTTCCTGATAACATTGGTAAGCTGAAAATAGGGAGGAAATCCGCATCTACAAATTTGTTGTTCGTCGTTAGTTGTTTTTGGCCATTGCGAAGCTGCAGCACACTATGAAGATAACGACTCAGATATTTAATTTCTGATATTTCCGATTTTAGAATGTCACGCATTGGGGCTGCCACTGTAGCATTATTGTTGACACCCTTTTCGGGGTGTGTCTGAAAATAAATCAATCCTACTCGTTCATAATCCTTTATAGATTTGTCGTATGACAACTCATGCATTGATGTGAGATAAAGTAAGGTTGCGGTCATTATAGCCACGGCCAATCCTAAAATATGAATGCCGCTCAGCATTTTATTCTTTACTAAGTTACGGTAGGCTATTTTAATGTATGTTTTTGTCATTGTATCTTATAATTTGGTATTATCAGTTATTGACCTCTCATTAAAATCCAGATGGATGTTTTTTTCCTTACTTTTATATTGAAAATTATTCATCTCGTAAACTATCTACGGGATTGGATAATGCTGCCCGAACGGCCTGGTAGCTGACGGTAATAATGGCGATCAGCAAGGCCAGGATACCACCGAAGACAAATGTTTGTACCTCTAGATCTGTTTTATAGGCAAAATTGCTCAACCATTGTTTCATTAGGTAAACTGCAATAGGGCAGGCAATCAGAATGGAAATGGAGACGAGTATCACGAAATTTTTCCCCAAAAGCCGGACAACTCCAAAGGTGCTTGCACCAAGAACTTTACGGATACCGATTTCCTTTACACGCATTTGCGCTTCGTGAGTTGCCAGGGCAAACAGACCTAAAGCAGATATAAAAATGGCGATGCCGGCAAAAATATTGAACAACAAACCTGTGCGCTGCTCGGATTTATATAGATTATCAAATTGCTGATCAATAAAGGTGTAGTTAAAAGGAGCATCTGATGGATAGCGGTTATAGATCTTTTCTAAAGCTTTAATGGCTTCAGAAGCCTTTGTCGTGCTGGTTTTAACATACAGCGTGCCCGATCCCCAGCGCGTCCAGAAGACCATCGGACCGATCTTATCTTTGATGGATTTGAAGTGGAAGTCTTTCACAACACCGATAATTTGTCCAGGGAAATCGTGGAAACTCATATTGGATCCGACATAGGGCGGTTTTAATCCCATCTGTTTGGCCAAAGTCTCGTTGATGATATAGCCGGACGAATCAACCGGCATGCCGCTAAAGTTTTTTCCTTCGAGGAATTGCATGTTCATTAAGGGAATAAAATCCTTATCGATGGTCGCTTGAGCAACAATGAGTTTGTTGTCTTTGGACTTGCCTGGCCAATCGATATCGCCCGTGGCATTTCCGAAATCCGTCATGTTGTAAACACCGGATAGAGAGACTGCCTGTATGGCATTGTTGCTTTTGAGTTCGGCACGTATCGCGTCCATGTGTTTGTAGGCTTCCTCTGGAAGGCCGAGGGTCAGGACATGGTCTCTGTCATAGCCGAGGTTGATCTTCTGGATAAACGCCAATTGGTTTCGGATCACCAACGTACATACAATAAGGGTCACGGAGAGCGTAAACTGGAAAACCACCAATATTTTACGCATGGTATTTGAGGAAACACCTCTTACTGATTTTCCTTTTAATGAATGAATGGGATTGAATGAGGAAAGCTGTATCGCAGGATATATACTGGATAGTCCCAATGTGCCTATAATTGCTGCCCCAATATACAGCCATATCGTCGTATTATGGAAAGAAAGACTGATTGATTTCTGCGCGATCTGATTATAGCCTGTATGAAGAATCACGATGAGGATGAAAGCAATCAGTAGTGAACAAAGAAATACAACAACAGTTTCGGTGATAAATTGTAGGAATAAATGGAGACGGTTGGCGCCGATTATTTTGCGGATACCAACATCTTTCGCCCGATCCAATGCTCTTGCAGTACTTAGATTGACATAATTTACCGCACCGATCACCAGGAGCAATATCGCAATGATCCCAAAAATCTGAACCATGCGAAGCGTCGATTTATTTCCATCAGGAGCGATCAAATGCATGGTTTTAAGAGGGTCTAAAACAAATATAGTCGAGTTTTCACCGTCGCGGGCTTTGGTATAAGTATCTGTGACCGATTTTCCGATAAGTGCGGCAGAAGCATGAGGTTTGACTTTAATATAAGTCGAAAAACTGTAGTTACCCATATCTTCATCTATTGTTTTCCATTTACCGTTACCGCCCCAGTTTGTAAACCGCTGTGCATGATAACCCAGTGGGATAACGACATCGAATTGCATTGAGGAGTTTTGTGGAATATCGTTTAGGATACCGGCTACGGTGAAGAGATCTTTCTGGTAACGGAAAGTTTTTCCAATGGCTTTTTGCGTACTAAAAAGTTTTTCGGCAGTCGATACGGTAATAAGCGCCTGTTTATAATTTTCCTGAAAACCTGCAAGCGAGCCCTCTCGTAATGGAAAATGAAACATCTTGAAAAAATTACCATCTACATAATAGATGTTCATATCAGTTACCGGACGTTTCAGTTTGTCATTGACCAATGTGGTATTGTAATCCTGTGAAACCCGCGTTGCGTAATCTACCTCCGGTACATTTTGTGCATAATTTCCTATAGGGCCGGGAGATGTCCCCCATATCGAACCGTTGTGCTCGGGATCCAAATGGGAATTGACCTTGTAAATCTGTTCAAAATCTGGATGGAATTTATCAAAGCTCTTTTCATCCTGTACCCAGAAAATAATTAATATCGCTGCCGTAAGACTGACCGACAGACCTAATATATTGATAGCAGTATAGAATTTCCGTTTCCTTAATTCTCTAATGGCAGTTATTAAATAATTCTTTATCATGGTGATAGGCTTTTTTTGATTAATTCTATTGTTTAGTCATTCTTTGCAGTGCATTATTCAAAACAAGGATTGTGATGGGATCATTGCTGATTCCCATCATTCTCCTTGATCACTATTGAGCTTCTTTTCTGTTCTATTCATCTCTTAAACTATTTACGGGGTTTGCACGTGCCGCTTTTATGGATTGGTAGCTCATTGTAAAAAATGCAATAAGTAGGGTTGCGGCTGCCGGTATGATAAACATCCACCAGGATAGATCTATTTTATAAGCAAAATCATCCAACCATTTGTGCATCGCCCACCAAGCAATTGGGGTAGCGATCAAAATAGAAATGAGTATAAGTTTGATATAATCTTTTGATAATAATCCAATAATCCCCAGTACGGTACTTCCCAACACTTTTAGAATACCAATTTCTTTTGTACGCTGTACCGTGGTGATGGTAACCAGTCCGACCAATCCCAGGCAGCTGATGAGAATTGTCGTCGATGTAAATAGATTGATGATCTTCGAGAATTTTAGATCACTGCTATAAAGTTCTTTGATTTGCTGGTCATAGAAATCATATTTGAATGGGGCTTTTGGATAATATTTTTGCCATTCTTTTTCAATCTGTTTTAATGTTTCGGGCCAGGTAGCTGAATTATTGTTAAGTTTGACACTTAGTCTGTTTAATTCCCATTTTTTAATGGAACTTAGCATAACGACAGGCTGAATGGCTGCATGGAGATTTTTTGTGTGAAAATTGTCGGTTACCCCCACAATCTGACGCTGTTTGTCGGTATACGTAACAAAGCTCCCTACAGCGTTTTCAGCAGATTTAAAACCTAATTTTTGAACGCTGGCTAAGTTTAACACGATGCCTGTGCTCGTATCGGCCAACTGCAGCGGGCGGCCAGCAAGCATTTTAAAATTATAGAGCTTAAAGTTATCCTGATCGACAAATTTCATTTGCACATCTGCTTGTACTTGTCCTGTATCACTTTTTGCAAACAGTGCATTTCCCCAATGGTCGTTACTCATGGGCAGATGCCCCAAGGAAGCCTGCTCTACACCTGCGATGTGCTTAATCGCCTGTTTGAAAACAAAGGGATCGACATTACTGTCCTGATAGCTTTTACTCGGGAAACGTAGGGTAATGATCGCATCCTTATCGAAGCCGTAGTTATTCTGTAGTGCATGTTTCAATTGTAGACCAATGATGCAAGTTGAAATAACAAATAGCTGGGCAATCAAAAATTGAAAAACAATGAGCATTTTTCGAAAAGAAAGATTGCCAAATTTGATCGTTTGCGCATTCGAGATTTTAATGACTTCAACAATCTTGACTTTGTTTGTTAATAAAATCGGATAACCTGAGGAAATTAAGGTAATCGTAATTGTAAGTGTTGCTAAAAATAGCGATACACCCCAGGGATCTGGATATAGCTTGAGCTGATCGGGAATATATGCGGCTAAAACGGATTGAATGAGAATAAGTAAAGGCCAAGATAAAAGCACCGAAAAAGCCGTAATGCAGAATGTTTCTAGCAGAAAGGACTTTGTAATTCTTTTCTGGCTTTCTCCCAATGTCTTTCTGATACCAATTTCCTTGGCGCGTTGTGGGATTTGGGCGGTAGCGAGATTGATGTAATTGACACAGGCGAGTAAGAGCAAAAATATACCTATGCCGATAAGACCGTACATTATTTTCTGATCAACATTATTTTGCGCGTAAGAAGTAAAATGTAAATCTTTTAAAGGAATTGTATTTACATGCATTTTAAATCCAAACTTATCAAATTCGGCATGTGTCATCTCATAGGCCTTTTTGTCGGCTGTCTTTATGAGGTTAGGAAGGGAAGCTGATGATTTTACCTTAATAAAGAGCTGCCAATTTGAATTTGAATTACTCCAGTTTGTACTGTTCCATTCCTGTTCTGGAATCCGGATAAATTCTTTTCCCAAAAAGCTGCTTGGATGCGCGAGGTCTTTTACAATACCAGTTACATTGTACAATGTACTATCATAGGATAAGGTCTGTCCTATGATTTGGTCTATTGACGTGTTTGGGAAATATAATCTAGCCCGCGATTCCGTCAGGACGACTTCATGGCTGTTTTTTAATATATTCCTTTGGTCACCAGCTAACCAAACATAAGGTGTCATTTTGAAATAGTCTCCCGTGGTACCGATGATTTCGGGCTGATCTTCAAACTCTATTTTCTGCGCTCTGCCATTATTACTGACACGCTCGAAGTATTGTTTAAAGATGGGTACTGTCAGTTCAACATTGACAAAGTTTTCCTTGATATATGCCGGTAATGGTGCGGGAACACCATCGAAATGATCTAATTTATCCTTTTCCTCATAGGAGGTATGGACCTTGTAAATCTGCTCACTTTCCGGATGATGCTGGTCAAAACTAAATTCATAATTGACAATTCGGAAAATAAGCCAACAGGCACTTATTCCGATGGCAAGCCCAAATACATTTAAAAATGTGAAAAGACGGTTGCGCCAAAGTTGTCTGAAAATTAATTTAATCGTGCTCATCATCTATAGGTTATTTGGATTAATATCTTTGTTACATAGAAGTTATTTTATACCGAAGTTGTTTCCATAATTACTTGTCCATCCAACATGCGGATCACACGGTCAGAAAATTTAGCATCGTGTTCACTGTGTGTTACCATGACGATCGTTGTACCAGCTTCATTCAATTCAGTAAGGAGCTGCATGACTTCGTTACCATTATTGGAATCGAGGTTACCCGTAGGCTCATCGGCAAGGATCAGTTTGGGATTGTTGACCACGGCGCGGGCGACAGCTACACGTTGCTGTTGACCACCGGATAGCTGTTGTGGGAAGTGATTGCGACGGTGCATGATCTGCACTTTTTCCAAAACTTCTTCTACACGTTTTTTGCGCTCTGCAGCTGGAACATTGGTATAAACCAGCGGAAGTTCCACGTTTTCAAATACAGTTAGCTCATCGATCAAATTGAAGCTCTGGAACACAAAACCGATATTATGTTTGCGAAGATCTGAACGACCACGTTCCTTGAATTTGGCAACTTCGATCTCATTGAACAGATAGCTTCCTTCATCCAAATCATCCAGCAATCCGATGATGTTGAGTAAAGTCGATTTCCCACAGCCGGAAGGTCCCATTACAGCAACAAATTCCCCTTCTTTAACATGAATGTTTAGGTTGTTTAATGCAATGGTTTCCACTTCTTCAGTGCGATAATACTTTTGAAGGTTTGTGATCTTGATCATATTTTTTGTGCTCATGGTTTTTATGTTTTTGTATCCTTAGCGAAATTGCTTTGGACGGTTACTGTTTTATTATTAAACTCGTTTAAATTTTATTGATCTCTTAATGTTTTGGTCGGGTTTGCTATTGCCGCTTTAAATGCTTGTGAACTAATGGTCAATAAGGCAACGACAATTGCCGCCAAGGCGCTGATCACAAAAATAGTCCAGGAAATCTGCACATGATGTACATAGTTGGTTAACCATTTGCTCATAATGATCCAGGCAATTGGAAAGGCAATAATACATGATATTGCCACAAGAATGACAAATTCCCGATTGAGCATCTGGATAAGTCCTGATACCGAAGCCCCCAGTACTTTGCGGATACTGATTTCTTTAGCACGCTGCTCTGTTGCAAATGCGGCGAGGCCAAACAGTCCGAGGCAGGATATAATAATGGACATAATAGCAAATACGCTAGAAAGTCGCTGTACAAAAAGCTCGGCTTGAAATTTAGTGTTGAAGCTATCATCTAAAAATTTATAGTCGAAAGGGAAGCCTGGATTATTTTTCACGATCACCTTTTCGATTTGCTGGATTGCATTTGGTAAATCTATTCCCGCTTTTGTTTTGATGGTCATGATGCCATTATCTCTGTTCATTGGCAGAAACAGCATCGGCTCAGGATCGGCATACACATTGTTATAAACGAAGTTTTTGACGACCCCGGCAATGGTGAGTTTTTCCTCACCGTAACTGATAATGTTACCTGTAACAAGACCATCTTTTTTGATCAATTTTGCAAACGCTTCGTTGATGACAACCGAGGTACTATCACCTACAAAATTTTGATGGAAGTTTCTACCGTCAGAAAGCTTTAAATCCAGAGCTGGAATAAGCCCCTCATCAGCACGTAACATACCAATCAAAATACTGGCATTTGGATCTTTTCCATCCCAGCTGAAGCCCGAACTGTTGGAATAAATATTAAGGATACTCATATCACTGACACCCACTTCTTGGACAACTCCTGTTGCCAGCAGTTGATTTTTAATTAAGGGCAGATGTTTTGCCATATCACCTTGAAGTGCTGTTGTCAATACTTGACTCTTATCGAATCCGAGATCCCTGTTTTTGTTGTGCTGAATCTGTTGGTAAATAATAATGGTGCTGATTATCAATACGACCGAAGCAGAGTATTGAACGACAACCAGTCCTTTTCGTATTAGACTACCGCTGCCTGTTTTTTGCTTTGCACCTTTAATGCTCGAAAGCGGTTTAAATGCGGATAGAAAAAATGCTGGGTAGCTACCTGCAAACAGACCGCACAAGATCGTCACAGCAAGTAAAAAACCGATGTGTAAAGGTTCGAAAATATTGACCTGTAGATCCTGACCGATCATGGTATTGAACGGCCGGATAAAGATATAAATCAATAGAATCGCCATCAGTGACGAGATTGTTGCTAATACGAGCGACTCTCCCAAGAATTGTGCAATCAGGGATTGGCGGCTAGCCCCAACAACTTTGCGCATGCCCACTTCCTTTGCTCTTTTTTCGGATCGGGCAGTTGCCAGATTCATAAAGTTGATGCAGGCAATCAATAGTACGATCCAAGCAATAAAAGTAAATAAGCGAATATTCTTAATACCACCTTCTTTTTCATTTCCGCTGTTGTCAAACTGATTATAAGTAATCCAACGATCCATTGGATAAAGGTAGTTCTGCGAAAAAGTGACTTCACCATTGGTTTTCTTTTTGACAAAATCCAGCATCTGTTTGTTGATCTGGTCTACATTGGCGTTTTCATCAACCTGAACAAGCGTTTGTAAGCCATTGTTCCCCCAAGTTTCCAGCCAATCCTGTCCAGCTTCATATTTCTTAAAAGGGATGAGCCATTGAAAACTAAAACTACTGTTTTTGGGTAAATCCTTGATGACTGCTGTCACGATAAACGGTTCTTTATTATTCGTTTTGACGGTCTTTCCCAATGCCGGGCGGTCCCCAAACAATTTTTTTGCACCTGTCTCCGATAGGATAATATTATTCACTTGGTCGAATGCGCTTTTACGATCACCTTCTAAAAATTCTAAGGACAGTACGTCGGCAATGGAAGCATCAGCATATAGTCCGGTCTGGAATAAATTATTGTCGCCGACAGAAAAGAGCATGGGCGTATCCCAAGTCATACGGACTGCATGTTTAATACCTGGAATCTCTTTCGCTACGCTTTGGGCAAATGGTCCTGGAGTAGATTGAAAAACATAGGTGGCACCATCGTATGTCTGTTTTGATTTGACAATATAGATATCCTTTTTGTTGGCGAAATTATCGTTGTAGCTCAACTGGTTTTCAACCCATAAAAAAATCAACGATGCCGCAGCAATCCCGATCGCCAGCCCAAAAATATTGAGAAAGCTGTAACCTTTGGTTTTCCAAAGGTTGCGGAGAGCGGTTTTAATAAAGTTTTTAATCATAATTATGGTCGTATGATAAAGGCGGTTATCGACAGACCTGATGTTATCGATAACCGCTATATGATGTTACTTTTTAATATTCAGTTCTTGAACCTTATCGTAGGTCTCATAGCTTGATACAATAACTTTATCTCCCGGTTGTAGACCTTTGATGACCTCATAATATTCCGGATTCTGTCTTCCTAGTTGGATATCCACACGGTATGCTGTGCTTCCATTTTTATCCAATTTGAAGATCCAGTTACCACCGGTCTGTTGATAGAATCCTCCTTTTGCAAGTAGTAATGCTTTCGTTTCGTCACTTAAGGCTAAACGTATCTGTAAAGTTTGACCACGACGGATCCCCTTTGGAACATCATTGATAAATTCCATATCAACCTGGAATCGACCATTGGTAACTTGGGTATACACTTTCTTGATACGGAGTTTATAGGTTTTTTCACCAATAGAAAATTCACCTTGTAGATCTGGGAAAATACGGTTGATATAATGTTCGTCAATATCAGCACGCACTTTGAATCCTGTCAAGACGTCGATTTGTCCCAATCGTTCTCCGGCATTTTTGTTTTGACCGATTTCTGCATCGAAGGCTGTCAATTGTCCGTCAACAGGTGCTCTAACGATCAGATCACCAATTTTTCTTTTCATTAGTTCCAATGCGCTCTGTGTACGTTGGTAAGTTTGCTTGTCCTGATTAGTTTTTTGTGCATTGGAGATCTCGTCCTGTTTTAGGATCTGTTTGGTCAAGTTGACTCGCTCTTTTTGATAGTTATATTCGTTCTTTGATTTTTCGAACTCTTGTGTGCCAATGGCTTTTTCAGCAAGTAATTTTCTGTTTAGATTATAGATCCGCTCTGCTTCCCGGTAGGCCTGTTCTACATCAGCCATTTGGTTACGGTTGTTAATAGATGCTTGTTGTGCATTGGTCTGCGCAATTTGAGACTGGGTTAATAAGTTCAGAACTTGCGTTTCTTGTTGTACTAAAGTAAGCTCCTGATCGGTATTGGATAGACGCATAATTGCATCTCCCTTTTTTAAGATAGCCCCATCTTCTACGAACTTTTCTTCCACGCGTCCGCCAACAGAAGCATCGAGGTATATGCTGCTAATAGGAAGCACGGTGCCGTTTATCGGGATAAATTCTTGAAAGTTTCCATTTTTTATTTCGACAATAGAGATGCGGTCAGCTTCAACATTCAGTTTGCTTTTGCCGGAGGTAAAATAAAAGCTGGCGCTGATTAATCCAACTAAGCCAGCAACCCCTACAATAGTCATGATACGTTTGCTATTCCACTTCTTCTTTTCTAAAGGTCTGTCCATAATTTAATATCAATTTTATATGTAACTATGAAAGCTGTGCCAATAATTTAATAGGCTGATTTGTAGTTGTTTATTTTGTATTGTCTCTTGTTTGGTGTTCGATAGCGGACACTTCTTGTACGAAGGCGTACAACTGAAGTTTTTTCACTGTTTAGTGCAGCAACTGAAGCGCTTTGATCAAATATAATCTCAGTTGTGGTGAGGCACATTAGTTCCGGTGGAGCAAACGTTATTCTGTCTACTTAACAACAGGTAGAAATAATGTCACTATTTACCCGATTGATCCCAAAGATTGGCAAAAACAGTTTGTTCAAAAGTCAGGATTTTGATCTATTTAAGTATAGGACAAAGCGATGTATACCGCCATTTTTAACTAATTAATAGCTATTGTATTCGTAGATTACTCGGTGCTTGTTCGGAGCTTGTTCGGTGCTTCTTCGGTACTTCTTCGGTTGTAAGCGAAGAAATACCGAAGAAACACCGAGGAATATCCATAGAATAAACGAATAAATGGTGAACTTGATCTTCATCATGTTCCTATTTATACACTTGTAGATTTTAATTGTCCAACTACGCACACCGACTGTTCATTAACGAACATTTTTGAAAATATGGTTTTTGTATCTATCTGATATTTAATGTTTTTGTTGTTTGGCATGGCGATGGTCAGCAAGAAAATAAAAAATGGATATGAAGAGAGTCTATATATATACGACATTATGCTTTTTATTGAGTTATGCCAAGACGGAGGCGCAGCAGATGGAGCAGCGGCTACCGGAAAAAGTGGCGCAAACAACAGTAACAAGAACCGACGATAAGCAAATTGCCAAGCGGAGCTTAGCTGAGTGTATCCAGTTGGCAATAAAGGCCAATCCAACCTTATTGCAGAATGAACTCGATGTGAAGCGTGCGGAGGTGAATTTAGCCCAGGCTAAAGCGAATAGATTGCCCGATGTAGATGCAAGCCTACAGCATAGTCTGACATCAAGAAGATCTCAGGATAATTCTACCCTTCAATATATTTCATCAAACAATTCAACTGGGAATTTTTCTTTGGACGCAAGTCTGCCAATATTTAGAGGGTTTCGCTTATTTCACGAGATACGGATGCGTGCCGACGCAAAGACCGCAGGTAAATTGACTTTTGATACGCAGATTAATGCCTTAAAACTGGATGTTATTACTGCTTATATCCAAAGTTTGACTGCTCAGGATATATTGCGGCAGTCCGAAATGCAGACTGAGGTAACCCGAGAACAGGTTCGCCGAGCGGAGAGTATGCATAAGGAAGGCGCGATTAATCCCGGAGATTACTTCGATTTGAAAGGACAACTGGCAAATGATATCAATACGATTGAAAATAATAGGCAGTTATTATACAATAGCCGAGTGAAACTCGCGGTCCTATTAAATATGGATGAAAATCAATTGGGCGAATTGGATAATCTGGGAATAAAAGAGAGCGGGCAGCGGTTGGATGCAAAACAGTTGTATGAAATGGCTGTTGGTCAATTGCCGGATATACAGGCGTTGGATTATCGAATCAAAGTGGCGGAACGCGATATCAAGATCGCAAAGTCATACTATTATCCGTCTTTGAGTCTGAGAGCTGGTTTAGGATCCAATTATTCTAAATTGGGTATTCAAGGAACGTATTGGTCCCAAATGCGTAATAACGTCGGAAAGTCTATTTCTTTAAATCTCTCAATTCCCATTTTTAATCATTTGCAGGTATACAACAACGTCCGCCTGGCAAAATTAGATCTACAAGCTGCTAAATTTCAAAAAGAGATTCAACAAAATATTTTACGAGCTGCGACGTCCAATGCCGTTTTTAACTTACAGAACGCAAGCAATATGATTACACAATTGCGTAGTCAAAATGAAAATTACGCCGAATCTTTTCGTATTGCCAAAGTCGTTTTCGAATTAGGAAATAGTAATTCAGTTATATTTTTGACCGCGAAAAATAAATACGATAACAGCCAGATTCAATTGTTGGTAAAACAATACGAATGGCTGCTGCAAAAATATATCAATGATTATTACGCAGGCTCGTTGAATTTATAGTTATCTTAGTATCTTCAATGAAGTCAGGAAGTATGAAAAAAGCATCTATTTTAGTCGTTGATGATGACCAGGATTTATTAACTGCGGCAAGAATCTTGCTTAAACCTAAAGTTAGTCATATTCAAGTTGAACCTAATCCAGAGAATCTTATTGCACATCTGGAGAAGACCGCCTATGATCTAGTGCTTTTAGATATGAATTTTAAAAGTACGATTAATACGGGTAATGAGGGCTTGTATTGGTTGTCTCGAATTAAAGAAAAGTTCCCACAGGTACATGTTATTATGATAACAGCTTATGGAGCTGTTGATCTGGCCGTAAAATCATTGAAGCAGGGAGCTTCGGATTTTGTGGTGAAGCCTTGGGAAAATGAGCAGTTGCTTGCAACGATCGAAAGCGCCCTCGCGGAATCAAAAAATAAAGAAAAGAAAAGTAAAAGCTCCTTGCTCAGCAGTACACACAGTCCTGATATGATTGGTAATTCCATCGTGATGGATGAACTGCAATATAAATTGGAGAAAATTGCCCCTACAGATGCCAATATATTAATATTAGGAGAAAATGGAACCGGTAAAGATCTGATTGCTCAAGCCATTCAGCGAAGATCGCTACGTTCGGACCGGACTTATGTCAAGGTTGACGTGGGAGCATTGACAGAAACATTGTTTGAAAGTGAACTTTTTGGCTATAAAAAGGGCGCATTTACAGATGCGCGTGAAGATCGTCAGGGGCGATTCGAAGCGGCAAACGGAGGGACACTGTTCTTAGATGAAATTGGCAATATCTCCCTGCAGCAACAAGCCAAGTTGTTAACCGTATTGCAGAATAGACAGGTTACACCGTTGGGGTCCTATCAACCTATCCCGGTGGATATACGCTTAATCTCGGCGACCAATGTGCCGTTAAAGCAGCTTGCAGATGAAAGCCGTTTTCGAAAAGACTTAATTTATCGAATCAATACCGTGGAGATTCAAGTACCGCCCTTGCGTGAACGCGGGGAGGATATCAAACTTTTGGCTGAACATTTTCTCGATATCTATTCGAAAAAATATAATAAACGGATAGAAGGTTTTGAGTCGGATGCAGTAAAAAAAATGTTTGCCTATCATTTCCCTGGTAACGTGCGGGAACTCCAATACAGCATCGAGCGCGCAGTTATTATGGCTGATCAGCTTAGTATTGCCGGAAATGACCTCTTTTTCTCACCAATTGAGCAGCAAGTCGATAACCGCGTCACCGAATCTAGCCCCAGCAGTCAAAATTTGGAAGAATTGGAACGTAAAGCGATCAAATCAGCGATTGAGCGTTACAATGGAAATATCAGTAAAGCAGCAAAAGAATTGGGGCTCACGCGGGCAGCACTTTATAGACGTTTGGAGAAATATGATATTTAGTCCATGAGACACGGAAAAATCCTAAACGGAATCAAAATTATCTTACTGTTGGTAGCAGCTTTTGTGAGTGCTTACTTGCTATTAAGACGTGAATACGTACAGGCGGCTTTGATCTTCTGTGTCATGCTTTATCTCGGTTTTAATTTATATGCACAATATAATTTTTTAACGAGGCAATTGATAGAATTTTCCGAGGCGGTCAAATACCGCGATTTTACGAGGCGGTTTTTAGTGAAAAATACCAAATCAGTAGAGGGAAAGCTTTTCCTTGCCTTTAATCAAATCAACGAAACCTATAAGGAGATCAGTATCAAACAGGAAATTCAACATCAATACCTGGATCGTGTGATCAATATGCTGAATTCTGCTATCATATTTTACGAAAGAGATAGCGGCAAGGTCATGTGGGTGAACGATGCATTTAAACAGCTTTTCCATCTACCGCATCTCGGGAATATAGCTGGGTTAAAGAAAAAAAACAGCGATCTATATGAAAAGACCATGCTACTTGAAAATGGACAGCAGCAAATGGAGTCGGTTCAGTCGAGTAAAGGGAAAATTAAATTATTGATCCAAAGTTCAAGCTTTGAGACCCAGGATGCTGTATTTAGGATTGTTGTTTACCAAAATATCAACGAAGCAATCGATGAAACGGAGACAAAGGCCTGGCACAAATTGTTGCGCGTGCTTACACATGAAATTATGAATTCCATTGCGCCTATCAGTTCACTTGCCGAAACTTTGAATGGACGTTTGGATCACTTTAAAGGACATGAGGATATAGAAGATCTGAAAATTGGTATTTCTACCATCAAGCGCCGAAGTGAGGGGCTATTGCATTTTGCCAAAAGTTATCGCATGATAAATAAAGTGGATCAACCTCAGCTTGCACCCATTCAGATTGCACCGCTGTTTGAGCATATCTATCAATTGCTTGAGCCTACACTGATCCAAAAAAATATTGATGTTGATATTATTCTGAAAAATACCCGATTAGTGCTGTCTGCGGATGTTAACTTGATCGAACAGGTTATTATTAACTTAATGTTGAATGCCATCGATGCGGTTAAACATAGGGAAGAGGCTTACATTAGCTTATCTGCGCTAGAGATAGATGGTAGGGTGCAGATTCGGATTGAAGATAATGGGGCAGGAATTCCTGCTGATCTTCAGGAGCAGATCTTTACACCATTTTTTACAACGAAGAAAACGGGGACAGGTGTGGGATTGACTTTAAGTAAGCAAATTATGCTCTTGCACAAAGGGACCATTTTTCTTAACAGTACCGAAGGGCAGGGGAGTGTTTTTGTCCTCCAGTTTTAACATTTTTTTGTCCGGTAACAAAACTTCTTTCTTGTTTTAGTAATCACGTCGGTCGAGCAAATAAAGCGTGATGTTCCATGTGAAAAATCATAAAATTTAGCGATGTTTGCAGCGAAATGAACTACATGCTTAAGTATTGGCGGCATTATTTTGTATCCCATAGTCGCCATGGGACCCATTCTCCTTTTGTTTATAAATTGGTAGACGAAGTGATCTATCAAAAGACATCCAAAGCGAGCGCTTCAGAGTTACCAGCAACTATTCAAAACAAAAGCAAGGTAGAACAAAAAAAGTACGCATTAATGGATCGATTATTAAGAACATTTGCTTACGACAATTTTAACTATTGGGCCGATCGGCCTCAGGAAAGCTATGCTAATCTCCTGCAGCAGCAATGTGGAAGTTATGCCTATCGACATATTTATTATATTGATCGGGAAGATCTTGACCTGAATTTTTTGGGAAATGTTGGCGATAGAGATCTATTCATCATAAACGAACCTCATCAGTCGGAGAAGAGGGAGGCCTATTGGGATAAGATTAAAAAAGATGATCGCGTGGTGGTTACGATCGATTTATATCGCGTTGGTCTGGTTTTCTTTAGGAAAGAACAGCGAAAAGAGAATTTTCTGATTCGGTTTTAGGCTGCTGTTGTTGCTAATGCTTGGTGAGCGATCAGACATCCAGCCACTGCGCCTTTTAGACCTAAAATATTATTTAATGCTTGCAATATTGGATAAGGAGGGAAAAAGGAACAGGTGGATCTCATTAGACGAGAATAAACAAGAGCACCCATAAATTTATGGATGCTCTTGTTCGTTAAAAAGCTTCACTTAAGGACAGATAAAAACCCGACTGCCGTTTTTCTCCGGGTCTTTGTTCACCAAAAGAATAATCAAAGCGTATGCTGCTATTGTGTTCGAGGCTAAAGAAGTAACGTAAACCACCACCGTAACTTGCGACATATCGGCTGCTATTTTCCTTGGAAAAGGTGGATCCGAGTCCTGAAAATCCAACGATACCAAAGCGTGGATGAAAGCGATAGCGCAGTTCAGCCTGTGAGGCAAGATAATTCTTGTCTCGATAACGTCCGAGGTAATAACCGCGCATCATCATGTCTCCACCGAGCTCACGGTAATTGTAAAATGGGACAGTTTTTCCAAATGTGGAACGAAAGATTCCTTGCAGGGCCAATGTGACTTGGTTGTGCAGGGGAATAAAGCCACGGAGATCCACATCGAGGTTTGCCCCCGTAAAATCAGTACTTGTCCATAACTTTGGGGCATAGGCCAGCCGCAATTTTGCATAATACCCCTTTGTTGTATAAGAAACGTTGTCCCTATTGTCAAACAATTGCGAAAGACCTACGAGTAGCTGTTGTCCGCCACGCTTTCCAATCAGATCGGAATGGTTGAAAATGCGATCGGCACTATCGCTTCGAATGGTGAAGTTATCGTATTGAATGTTGACACCCGAATAAAGGAAGTTGCTGATTTTTTTCTCAGCTTCGAGTTTGACGCGAAATAATTTTTGATCAACGCGTTCCTCATCCGCTTTCCAGGTGTCCATACCGATGCCATAATAGTTGAAGGGCCAATTACGGTAGCGTATTTCACTTATTAGATGGTAGTCGTTGTTTTTAGTCCAGAGATCGGTCTGTAGTTTGAAGTTGGACTGGCTATTGGATGTAAAGGTTCCCATGGCCATGACGGTGGAGGTGCGGATTTTGGGATCAGATTTGTCCAGATAAAAGTTATACGCGCTGGCCAGGCCGTATTCTACACCCGTTTCCTGCGCATAACCAACGGCCGGTAAAACCATAAAACTACCGGAACGTGTAGAATCCCTTTCGGAAGAAAGAAATTTTTTACTCAATTTTTGAATAATATTTTGAGCTTTCAATTCGGCCGATCCCATTAAAAGTACCGTAAATAGTACAGAGTATCGGGTAAGTTTTGAAAGTGATTGCGGTAAAATTTGCATGCCCAAAGATAGTATATTAGCCAAATAACCAAAACAGGTAAATATGCAATCAAAAATTATTGTGCTGCATATCAGTATAATTGCCAAAAACTGTCGTTTTTTTTTGATAAATATTTTTGTAAAGTGAGTTTTGTGTCTATCTTTGCATCAGCAAACAAGGGAACAACGGTTCAAAACAACGAAAGTTTGCTTAGTTCTTTAAATGAAAAAAATAAAAAATAAACTTGCAGAAATCAAAAGTAAATTCGATATTTGCACTCGCTGAAAAGGTAGAGATACTTGGTCAGACGTTGATAGAATGTAAGTTTAAATAAAGATATTAGAAGCCTCTTTAGCTCAGCTGGTAGAGCAACTGACTTGTAATCAGTAGGTCATTGGTTCGATTCCGATAAGAGGCTCTAAATGTAACGAAAGTTACAGGTCTGGAGGGGTTCCAGAGCGGTCAAATGGGACGGACTGTAAATCCGTTGCTTCGGCTTCGAAGGTTCGAATCCTTCTCCCTCCACACTTTATTTTAATTAGGGTGTTAGATTTACTCTAGTTTCTAATTATTAAGCGGAAGTAGCTCAGTTGGTAGAGCGATAGCCTTCCAAGCTATAGGTCGCGAGTTCGAACCTCGTCTTCCGCTCAAATTTTTCAAGTATTAAATTTAGTCTCTATCTTCTTTGATAATAATGTATCTAAAGGTGGGGGCATTAATACGTAAATAAGGTTTTTTAGTAAGCCGAAGTAGCTCAGGGGTAGAGCACTTCCTTGGTAAGGAAGAGGTCGTGGGTTCAAATCCCATCTTTGGCTCGTACTTGTGTAAAAGTTAAGCAAGAGTATATAACAAATAGAAATAATTTATAATTACTAATTCGCATAAACATGGCAAAAGAGAAATTTGACCGTAGTAAACCACACTTAAACATTGGTACTATCGGTCACGTTGACCACGGTAAAACTACAACTACAGCTGCTATCACTAAAGTATTGGCTGATAAAGGTTTGTCAGAAGCTCGTTCATTTGATTCAATTGACTCTGCTCCTGAAGAAAAAGAGCGTGGTATCACAATCAATACTGCACACGTAGAATATTCTACAGCTAACCGTCACTATGCACACGTTGACTGTCCAGGTCACGCTGACTACGTTAAGAACATGGTAACTGGTGCTGCTCAAATGGACGGTGCTATCATCGTAGTTGCTGCGACTGATGGTCCTATGCCTCAAACTCGTGAGCACATCTTGTTGGCTCGCCAAGTAGGTGTTCCTGCGTTAGTAGTATTCATGAACAAAACTGACTTAGTTGATGACCCTGAGTTGTTAGACTTAGTTGAAATGGAAGTTCGTGAGTTATTATCATTCTACGAATTCCCTGGTGATGATATCCCTGTAATCAAAGGTTCTGCTTTAGGTGCATTGAACGGTGAGCCTGAGTGGGTTGAGAAAATCATGGAATTAATGGATGCTGTAGATAACTACATTCCAATTCCTCCACGTTTGACTGACTTACCTTTCTTGATGCCAGTAGAAGACGTATTCTCGATCACAGGTCGTGGTACAGTTGCTACAGGTCGTATCGAAAGAGGTGTAATCAACTCTGGTGATCCAGTTGAGATCTTAGGTATGGGTGCTGAGAACTTGAAATCTACAGTAACAGGTGTTGAGATGTTCCGTAAAATCTTAGATTACGGTGAGGCTGGTGATAACGTAGGTTTATTGTTACGTGGTATTGAGAAAACTGATATCAAACGTGGTATGGTTATCTGTAAACCAGGTTCAGTAACTCCTCACGATCATTTCAAAGCTGAGGTTTACGTATTGTCAAAAGCTGAAGGTGGTCGTCACACTCCATTCTTCAACAAATACCGTCCTCAATTCTATTTCCGTACAACTGACGTAACTGGAGAGATCTCTTTACCAGAAGGTACTGAAATGGTTATGCCAGGTGATAACGTTACAATCAGCGTGAAATTAATTTCTGCTATTGCAATGGAAAAAGGTCTACGTTTCGCTATCCGTGAGGGTGGTCGTACAGTAGGTGCTGGTCAGGTAACTGAAATTATCTAGTCTTTAATAAAGATTTAGAATCACATAGAATAAGCTAATCGACTGAGGTTGATTAGCTTATTTTTTCGATAAGCGATTTATCGGAATAGAATAAAAAAAAGTGAAAAAAGATTTGCAGAAAGTGGTTTAAAACACTATATTTGCATCACAAAATAAGAAATACACGGGCATAGTTTAAAGGTAGAACGAAGGTCTCCAAAACCTTTGGTCTGGGTTCGAGTCCTGGTGCCCGTGCTTATAAAAACAGATAAACTAAAATGGCAAAAGTACTTGATTTTTTTAAAGACTCTTATGTAGAGATCACTGAGAAAGTGACTTGGCCTACATGGTCTCAGTTACAAAGTTCAGCTGTTATTGTGCTTGTTGCTTCTCTTCTTATTGCATTGGTTGTCTTTGTAATGGATAAAGCTTCAAGTGTAGGGTTAGAATTCTTGTACGGTATTGCTTCTTAATTTTTCAATCGTATTTATTTATGGCAGATCAAGGTTTAAAGTGGTACGTAGTTCGTGCTGTAAGTGGTAAAGAAAAGAAAGTAAAGCAATATATTGATGCCGAAGTTAGCCGTTTAGGTATTGAACACTTGATTCCTCAAGTGTTGATTCCAATGGAAAAATACTACTTGATGCGCGATGGTAAGAAAGTTGCTAAAGAACGTAACTACTACCCTGGTTATGTTTTATTGGAAGCAGCTCTTGACGGTGAGTTGGAGCACATCATCAAAAATATCAATAGCGTCATTGGTTTCTTGGGAGATAAAGCTGGTAATGCTGTCCCTTTGCGCCAAGCAGAAGTGAATCGTATCTTAGGTAAAGTGGATGAAATGGCCGAACAAGGTGAAACCATAAACGTTCCTTACTATGTGGGTGAAACAGTGAAAGTAAACGATGGTCCTTTCAACGGATTTACTGGAGAGATCGAAGAAGTCCACGAAGATAAAAAGAAATTAATCGTGATGGTGAAAGTCTTCGGTCGTAAGACGCCACTTGAATTAAACTACATGCAAGTAGAAAAAGAGTAAGATTAGTAATTAACGATAGAGAAAAGCTTTTCATGAAAATTGGAAGGCTTTTTTTGTATCTTACTGCAAATGAAAAGGCCAACTATTTATCTATTCGTATTGGTGTATGTGCTGACATTGCTGAGCTGTGCAAATGTCGAGAAGTACAATCGATTTATCGAAACTCCCCTGGCGGTGGAAGCTATGCAGCAAGATATCAACTATGTCGAGCATAACATATGGAAAATGCATCCAGACCTGTTTCTGTATGTGCGGGAAGATCAGTTAAAGGTTAAGTTCGACAGCCTTCGTAGGGCGATCCGCCAACCCTTATTGCCCAATCAGTTTCAGCTGGCATTAGCATCTGTACTGGCCCAGGTTCGGCAGGGACATATGACGCTGAGTCCCCTTATTTCTAAATTTGATCCAAAAGGTAAGGATAAAGTCCGTTATCAAAAAAGTAAAGGTCCCTTTTCACAACTGGGCTTTCATTGGCAGGAAAATACACTCTATCTCTCAAAAAATGGAACGTTAGATTCAAGTTTGGTAGCAGGCTCTAAAATTCTTTCTATTGAGGGTATACAACCACAAAATCTGTACACAAAATATCGTCCAACCTTTACGTCGGACGGCTATAATACGACATTTATAGATCAGGCTTTTGAGCGTTTATTACCGCGGTATTACCAATTGGAACTGGGGTATAAAGATTCTATTTCGGTTTTGTTTTCTTGCGCCGATAGTACATATCAGCGGACTGTGGTCAGAAGGTTTGACAGTGTCGATACAAAGGCTAAATCGGGGGTAACGACCAAGGCTGTGAAAAAAGTGGGCCAACCTGATCAGAAGAAAAGTGATCTAAAAAAGCAGCGTAAAATCTTTGGGTATAATGCCAATCTAAAAAGGATGAGTAAACAGCTCTCTTTTCCTGTCAAAGGCGATAGCAGCGTTGCTTTACTGAAGGTGGTTGATTTTTCGTACGGGCGTCCAAAGGAAGCTTACAGAAGGATTTTTGGTCGGCTGGAGCTTAATTCGGTACAATACCTGATCTTGGATCTTCGTGGCAATTTGGGCGGACGCTTATTCGATGTGAAGGAGCTGTATAGTTATCTGGTAGAGGAGGATAAATTCCAATTTGTTCAGCCAGCAGTAATCAATTCAAAATTCAAGTTGCCGTTCTATCAGATAAAAGGATTGCCGGGCTGGTCTTATCCCATTTTATCACCATTTATTATACCAAGTGCTGTAGTATCCTGGACAAAGAGCTTTTCCAAAGATGGGATAAATTATACCCATCTTACAGGAAGTAAAGTCGAAAAATCAAAAGGCAGTCGCTATCGCGGTGATTTATTTGTACTGATTGATGGCGGGACTTTTTCTGCAGCGAGTTTAATTGCTACAAATCTAAAAGTTGGGAAGCGGGCTGTTTTTGTGGGGGAGGAAACTGGTGGGGCTGCCAATGGAACAGTTGCCGGATCTCTTCCTGTGCTGAAACTTCCAAACTCCCATCTGCGTTGGCGTTTTGGCTTAATGGATGTCAAACCTTATTATCAAGTATCAGAAGAGGGAAGGGGTGTCATGCCGGATGTTCCTGTCGTACGGAGTGTTGATGATGTTGTCAAGGGGAAAGATCCAGTATTGGATAAGGTGTTGAAGTCTATTAAAAAATAAGGCGAAGTGTAATTAAGGATTAGACTTCACCTTGAGATCGTTTCCCTTGAAATAAGGCAATTATTTTCTTTGCAAGAAGTTTGCTATAATGATAGATTAGGCCAAAGATATTTTCTCCTGTTATGTCACTGGCTAAAGCAGGTGGTAAAAGCTCATAGATGGTAATACCAAAATATTCGGCAATCTTGTAAACCTGCTCTACCTTTAGCTTCGTCTCATTGCGTTCTATTTTTGAATAGGCAGCCTGTGATATCTCCAAAACGAATGCAACGGCTTCTTGCGATATCTTGAGACTTTCTCTTTTCTGTCTAATAATTGTTCCGATTTCCTCTCTTGCCATTCTTTTCAATACCAAAATTTAGAAATCCTAATTTAATAAATATAACTTATAGTTGTGAAGTTTTTTGATGTTAAAACTTCTAGTTATAGTCTATAACCCTAGGTTGTGGTGGCTAAGCCACTTTTCCATGAATTTTGAGGAAATAAAAATCAAAATATTATGGAAAAAAAATTGGGAGAAATTAATGTAAGCGAGTTAGATGCAAATGAAGTGTTAGAAATTGGAGGTGGGGGGTCGGAAAGGAAGGATGAGAAGAGAACTAATTTTTGGGAATGGCTAAAAACAGGTCTATTAGGTTAAAGGAAAATTTTGAAAACAGTTTGAATTTCAAGAAAGGATTGAGGCCGAACGATTATTGCTAAAAGTGATCCGGTCAGATAGGCTAAAAGGTGTAATCTTTTGTTGATTTTACTTTTAGGAATTTTTAATAAAAAAAATAATAAAAGCAAAACAGCCAGCCAGTACTGAGCACTATTGTTAATAAAAGGAATAATGAAACTATGTGTTGGTTGTAAAGGAAAATACAAAAAACTGAATCCAAATAAGCCAAATGTGAGGTTAGATGCGCCGATAGACGTGTGGATGAAATTGCCTTTTTCTTGTAGATATTGGAATAAATTTGGAAGTATAATCATCATGATAAATAGCAATGGGGTGACTAGCGATGCGATGGTAATCCCAGATTCTTGCTTTAAATTACCAAATGTATCATATCCCAATCCAAAAATCACAATACAATTAAACAGCAAATGAATCCAATTCCGGTGAATTAATGCAGAGGTAAGCAAAGTATGAATACGCTTACCTCTTGCTATTTCGTAGGGGTGCAGGATCAGCGCGTGGAAAAACGATTTGTTATAAAATCCAATTATGCTGCATATCAATATAATCGGTACGACAATATAGGAATAGGGGGCTTCGGCGAAAGTTGGGAATATGTCGAAAAATTTCATTAACCACTATTAATTTGCGTTGTAAGTTAATTAATAAATTTTAAAATACAACCTCAGGTTGTGGTGGATCAAAAATGTAATATACATTTTTGGATATTGATTAAAAACCAAGATGAAAAGAACAAATATCATATACTTACTGCTGATAGTGGCTATAATTATAGGGTTGATATTATTACCGTTTATCAAAGTGCCTATTTCAATTTCGGCACAGGGAATTGTCAGGCCTGCAATGGAGAACACAAAGATGCTATCCTTGGTCAGTGGCCGTATTATTGACAACCGTGTTGTGGGGAACAATCAGCAGGTAAAACAGGGGGATACACTACTGATCGTTGTTTCCGAAGATCTGGAAAATAAACTGTCCCTGAATAAGGGTTTAACAGATGACTATGCGAGACAAATCGCTGATCTAAAACTTATTCTTGATGGTAGGGCAAAAAGTCTGCAAGGTGGACAATATCAACTGGAATATCTGTCCATGGAACAACGTATGTCCGAAATACAGTCGCAGCTTACCTTAGCACGTCGTGAACTGGACCGAAATAATCAGCTATTCAGCCAAGGGGTGGTGTCCCAAGCGGAACTCGATAAAACACAATATGCTTTTGAGCAACTTGAAAATCAGTTTTTGACGATACGCAAGCAGCAGATGGCGCAATGGAGCGCTAAGTTGGTCGAACTGCGACAGAAATCTCAATCATTGTCCTCCGAGAAGAAGTCAATCTTGATTGATGGTCAAAACTATATTGTTCGTGCGCCTATAACTGGGACGGTGGTCAATTTTAAAGGGTATTAAAAAGGGGGACAGCTCGTACAAGGACAGGATATTCTGGAAATTTCACCGGAGGATCAGCTTATAGCCGAATGTTTGGTGCCAGCCAAATCCATCGGCTATATCAAAAAGGATCAATCGGTCAAATTCCAGATGGATACGTATAATTATAACCAATGGGGATTTCTTTCTGGGACAGTGCATGATATTGACTACAATCTGGTAAGCGACCAACAAAAAGGATCTTATTTTAGGGTCAGATGTCACCTCGATAAAAACTTTCTGAGTCTTCCCAATGGGAATCAGGCCTTTGTAGGAAAGGGAAATACATTCAACGCGCGGTTTTACCTCTTAGACCGTACGTTATGGCAGCTCCTGTTCGATCGGGCCGACGATCTGTTCAATCCAAATCTTGGCGCTAAGACGAGCGCATTATAAAACTTCTTTATTATCTGACAACAGTAAATTTGTAATGAAAAAATCTCCTGTTTGCATTAAGCAGCACGATATCCGTGACTGTGGGGCGGCCTGTCTGGCATCTATTGCGGGCTATTATGGTACACATATTCCTATTGCCAAGATCAGACAATTCTGTCACACCGATACGCGTGGTACCAATGTATTAGGTATGGTTCAAGGACTGCAACAAATGGGTTTTAATGCCAAAGGTGTCAAGGGCGCTATAGATGCCATTCCGCAGATACCTTTACCAGCAATTGCCCATGTTGTGCTCAAAGAGCAGCTCCAACACTATGTGGTAATCTATCAGGTGGAAAAGGATAAAATCACGGTGATGGATCCTGGCTTCGGAAAAGTGGAAAAATATACCTTTGAGGCCTTTCAGAAGATTTGGACTGGGGTGTTGATCTTAATGGAACCCAATGAATATTTTGAACAGAAAAATGAGAAGATCGCTGTTTACAAGCGATTCTGGAATCTGATCCGGCCCCATCGCTCGGTGATCGTTCAGGCATTGGTGGGAGCTGCTGTGTATACGCTACTGGGGCTTTCAACATCGTTTTACATTGAGAAAATTACCGATTATGTACTGGTCGATGGCAATGTGCGCTTATTGAACCTTCTTTCGATCGGTATGTTGGTCATTCTGATTTTTCAGTTGCTCATTGGTACATTGAAAAGTGTCATGGTCTTGCAAACGGGGCAAAGGATTGATAAATATCTGATTTTAGGTTATTATAAACATTTGCTGAGTCTCCCGCAACACTTCTTTGATACAATGAAAGTGGGCGAGATTATATCGCGGGTTAACGATGCAGTCAAAATTCGTGCTTTTATTAATGATATAGCTATACAGGCTGTCGTCAATTTGCTGATTGTGATCTTTTCCTTCGCGCTTATGTTTACCTATTTCTGGAAACTGGCCTTGATCATACTGCTCGTTATCCCTTTTTATCTAGGGGTCTATTGGCTTTCCAATAAACTGAACAAAAAAGTAGAGCGCCGGATGATGGAAGAAGGGGCCGAACTGGAATCTCATCTGGTCGAATCGCTCAATTCGGTCAAGACCATCAAGCAGTTTGGGATTGAAACTTATTTTAATAGCGGTACAGACAATCGGTTTTCGCATTTATTGAAAACCATTTATGCTTCGGTGATGAATGGCTTGTTTTCCAGCACCTCTGGCGAGTTATTGTCGCGGTTATTTACCATTATCCTCTTATGGGCCGGTTCATACTATGTGATCGAACGTACGATCACGCCGGGAGAACTACTCTCATTTTACGCCTTGATCGGTTATTTTACTGGGCCGGTGACACAATTGATCGGCATGAATAAGACACTGCAAAATGCATTGATTGCAGCAGATCGCTTGTTTGAAATTATGGATCTGGAGCGTGAAGAATCAGAAGAGAAATTACAGCTTACTTCGGATCTGGTTGGGGATATCGTCTTTGATAATATACGTTTTTCTTACGGATCACGGGTAGAGGTATTCCGAAATTTTAGTTGCCGGATACAACAAGGCAAGATGACGGCCGTGATCGGGGAGAGTGGAAGCGGGAAGACTACGCTAGGAGCGCTTATTCAGCAGTTGTATCGACTACAGGAGGGCAAGATTTCTATCGGTCAATACGATTTGAACTATATTTCGAAGAGTTCCCTTCGGGAACGCATTGCCATTGTGCCCCAGCAGATTGATCTTTTTTCGGGTAACGTCGTTAGTAATATTGCCGTCGGAGAGGATGTTCCCAATTTTCAGCGGCTGTTGCAGGTAGTCAATGAATTGGACATGATGTCTTTTATTGAAAAGCTTCCAGCTGGTTTTGAAACCCAGCTTGGTGAAAATGGATCCATGCTATCCGGTGGACAGCGACAACGAATTGCCATTGCACGAGCATTATACCGCAATCCGGATATTCTCATTTTAGACGAAGCGACTTCGGCTTTGGATACTTCAACAGAACAGGTAATCCAGCGAGCATTCCGTCGCTTTAAAGATTCGGGTAAGACAATGATTGTGATTGCACATCGGCTGAGTACGATCGCTGAGGCCGATACCATTATGGTGCTTAAAGATGGAGTACTTATCGAACAGGGCGAACATGAGGAATTATTAACCCAAGAGTCTGCTTATAAGGATATGTGGAAAAAGCAATCGATCGTGTTAAACTAACTGTTGTTTTTTATTCAATGATGAAAAATTATCAAAGATGTAGGATAAAGTGCTGGTTTATTTATTTAGCGGTACTGTTATCTACGAATGTACTGGCGCAACGAGCCTGGACTTTACGGGATTGTATTGATTATGCAGTGACTCATAATCTACCGATAAAACAGCAGGATATCAAGGCTGAGATAAAAGTGCTGGATCAGCAAATGGCATTGCGGGAACGCTTGCCAAGTGTGAATGGCTATGCAAATGGGTATACCACTTTTGGATCATCACAGGATGTGTTTGGTACGATTCGGCGCAATGACAATCTGAATAGCAACATGGGGATCAATGCGGAACTGACCCTATATCAATATAACTATTTTCGAAACCAAGCCAAGAAAGCGGCTTCTGAAGCGGAACAGGAACGTGTCGAAAAGGAGATATTGAAAAGGAATCTTACTGTTCAGCTGATGGAAGCCTATCTGCAGACATTGCTGGCTCAGGCACTATTGGTCTCACAGGATTCGGCCATGCAATTTTCACAGCAGTTACTGGATAAAGCCGAGAAAAGTACGGCGGTAGGGGCAACAGCTGTGTCGGTAGTTGCCGAAGCAAAAGCCAATCTGGCGCGAGAGAAACAGCAATACCAACAGTATCACAAAGATCGGCGACAGTCCTTGCTTAAGTTAGCCCAGCTGATGAACTATCCGGACTATAGTAACTTAGAACTGGCTGTCCCAGTAGTGGAGAATGATCTCCTGCAAGGGCATGCTTTTTCGGATTCATCAAGCCTGCGGGAAGAAGCTTTTGTGCATAATCCGGTATTTGCTAAGCTTCGAAGTCAAGCTGTTGGACTTGAGGTCGAGTCCAAGTTGGTTAAAGCAGCGTTATTTCCGACGGTAAAAGGATCCGCTGGTTTGGGGAGCACCTATTTCAATGCTTTTAAAGCGGACAATACGCGATCTTTTTTTGTACAGAGTAAAGACAACTTTGCCCAGCAGCTCGCTGTGACGGTTTCGGTGCCCATCTTCAACAAAAGCAAGACTAAACGTCAGTTGAAGCAGATCGACTTGAACCAGCAAAATATACAATTGGCGATTGATAATGAAAAGTTTGCTCAGCAGCAGATCTTAGATAGGCTATTGCTTGAACTGGAGGAGAACAGAAAGCAATATGGTATTGCGGTAGAAGCGAGCACGGCAACAGCGCAATCTCTAGGTTACACCCTGCGGAGTTTTGAAGCGGGCAAGGCATCGATCTATGATGTCAATACGAGTAAAAGTAATTTGATTAAAGCGGAGTCGGAAACGATCCGCAGCAAATATACTGTAGTGTTCAATCAGCTCATGCTGCGCTATCAGATTTATGGATCGATAAATTAAAATCATTATGAAGCTATTCCAATATATAGACCGGATTAATTTGTTGGACAAGTTGATCCGCCAGAGACGGACGGGAACACAGTCAGAACTAGCAGTCCGCCTCGGGCTTTCTGTGTCACGATTGGCCCGTATTATTGAATATCTTAGAGATATTGGTGCTCCAATTACTTTTGATAGATCGCTTAATACGTATTACTATGAAAAAGACTATTCAATCCAAATCAAGGTAGAGGTTCAGCAGGAAAATATTCATTTGCTGGATTTAAATCAGATGAGGCAAGCAAATGCGGGTGATAATTTTATTTCAAATCATTTTCTGAATGCTTTTTTTGTGCATTGAGCAAAAGTAATTTAGTAGTGTTGATCAATAAAGCAGGAATCCGAAAAGGCTAAGAATAGAGTAGGAAGTAATTTTTTATAAATCAAAAAAATGAATACATTAGATTTAAAAGGTTTCGGTGTTCAGGAAATGGATGCGAAAGAAATGGAAGTAGTTGATGGGGGATGGTGGCAAGCTGCTTTGGGGACATTTTTATATAATGTCGTTGCTGATTGGAGACAAAACGTTGCTGCATTTGAAAGAGGAATAAATGGTGAAGCTTTATAAACTTGTAAATTTATGAACAAAATAGAACTAACAGAATTGACTAATTCTGAGATTATTGAAGTAAACGGTGGAGATGGTATGACAGAAGCTTTTTTTTGGGTTTTAGGTCGATTTTTTCAGGCTCAACAGAGAGATCTAGATGGATCCATTGGTGGCCCTACAGCAATTCATGGGTAATTTAGTGCTTTGAAAATAAAAACTATTTTACGTAAGAACCTAAGTACTTTGCTACTTAGGTTCGTCTTAATTTTGATTTATTGAAACAGAAAATAGAACTTTTAATATTTGGTACTTTACAATCAAGTATTATTTTGATTGTGTTTTTTCTATTGTTTGGCTTGGATATAGCCTCCAATACTATTACCATGTCTGATCAATTTAATATTTTTTTAATTTGTATCTGTACAGCTTTTTTTGAAGAGATTGTCTTTCGGTATTATTTGATTCGCGGGTTGCGTAGATTTTTTGATAAGAAAAAATCAGTACTAATTTCAGCTGTCTTATTTGCTGCATGTCATCTAGGAAATTCTCATTTTACGACCACAGCATTTGTTTCCCATTTTCTAGGTGGTATAATTTATGCATATGCTTATATTCATACAAAATCTATATATTATCCTGTTGGATTACACTTTGGTTGGAATTATATTCAATGGTTATTTTCACTTCCAATGAGTGGAACAACAAAAAGTGGTTTGTATAGTCTTATTTTGCCAACCAATGATTATTGGTTGGGAGGAAATTATGGGATAGAAGGAGGGTTTGCAAGTCTTCTGATTAGGAGTATCTTGTTTGGCGTTATCTTATTTACAGTTTCCAGATATGAAAGAAATGCACACGTGCGTTATGGTTCAAAATAAGTTTAAAAAAGGGAGTGTAACATGAAATTGGAATTATTAAAAAGTTGTGAATATAGGAATTATTCCATTGGATTGAGCTTTAAATTAAGATATTGAAATTATGTTGTTAGTAAAAAGTCGTAAATTGATTATTATATTTGGCTTGGGAATTTTTCTAATTTCGTTGCTTATCGGCGCAATGGTTGCACATAATCAAAAAAATAAAGCTCGTATACAAATTAGCACCATTAAATAATGGTGAATCGCAGACTATAAAAATAAACTACGGTATAAATTTATAGGAGAAAAGCATCTTCTATAAATATAATTTGAAGACACTATTACTTTTTCTATCCTAGTTTAAAGAAAGTAATGGTGTTTTGACTTGTACTATGGGTAATTGAAGAGTAGTTGATGAGAATAATGTGAGAAAATTAATGAATGAAATAATAGATTATTCTGGATTTGTGATTATAAAACGATATTTGATCTGAGAGTCTAGCCTAAATACTTGTGTGATAAATTCTTAACTTCCTTCTAATTCCTTTAGCCCCACCATTGTAATAGAAGACTCTTGGTTTTCTTCATTACTTATGTAATAAGCTGTTTTGTTGCTCTTTTTTCCATAGAAAATTTATTGAAATACAACCACAGGTTGTGGTGTAGATATATCTTAATGTCTATTTTTGGGACGGTAACAAAAATCTAAATCATTATGGAAACTAAAACAATTTTAAAATTTGTGGTAATAATAGCTATTCTGGCATTTTGTGTCTATCTGCTGTCTAATGTCGGCGAACTTATTCGAGGATTTGAAGATGGTTTTAATGCGACCAGAAATAAATAAAAACCTTAAATTTAAACGGATGAAAAAACATTTTATTCTTCTATTACTCTTTTTTATAATCACTTTTAGTGGTTTTGCGCAGGGGAATTCGATGCTGTGGAAAATCTCGGGAAATGGACTTAAACAAGATTCCTATTTGTTTGGTACGATCCACATGTTGTGTCCTGACGATTTTGAGATCAAACAAAAATGTCTGGACGCGCTTAATTCGAGCCAGAAAGTCGTATTTGAAGTGGATCTGTCAAAACCTGAAAATATGGAGGTCCTACAGGCATTTGCCGTACCTGACCCTAGTTTTATTAAAAACTTTACCGATAGCGAAGTGCGTAAAATGGATAGCGTCTTGTTGGCACAGCAGCTTTCAATTAAATTATTGGATCATGTTTCACCGGTAACAATGGCTTCCTTATTTTCAATGAAAGGCTTTAATTGTCCTGATCCAACAAAGTTGAAATCATATGAAATTGAACTATCGGCTCTGGCCTCCGCTCAGGGTAAAACAATTGGCGAACTTGAAACAGCTGATTATCAATTCGGGTTATTGAAAGACTTGATTACGCCAAAGTTATTTATGGACTGGGTATTGCAGTTGGATAAATATCCCGCTCTAACGGCCAAAATGGTCAATGCCTATAAAAATGAAAACCTCAAAGAATTAACTGCATTGATTGAGGATCCTACATGGATGTCTGTCGAACAGAAAGAAAAGCTCTTGACAGGGCGGAATATAAACTGGACAACGATTATTCCGAATTTGATCAAAGACCAGGGTTGCTTTATTGCTGTGGGAGCTGGACACCTGTCTGGTGAAAAGGGCTTGATCTCGTTACTTAGAGCAAAAGGTTATAGCTTGACGGCAATTGATTAGGATTGTTATTTTTTGAGGTAAAGGAAGTATAGTACCTTGATAGGTGGGGATTAAATTGTGTTAGTTGTGTAAAATGAGAGATATTTTTAAAATAATAGAAATACCGAGAAGTAGGAACTTATATTTTCTGTTTATATTCTTTTTGATCGAAGGAATAACAAATTGGGTCGCATATTATATTTTTGGTTGTCTATCTCTAGGTTTTGCTGATATTGAAGAATATCAGCAACAGGGACTGGGATTTGCTTTTGTGTCATTGGTAGTGATAGCGCCAATTTTGGAAACGCTATTGGTCCAAGTGCTAGTTTTAGAGCTGCTGCACAAGCTGAAGATTTCAGCTTCAATGAGCGTCTTGATTGCTGCTATCATTTTTGGCGTATTTCGTTGTTATAATATTTGGTATTTCCTAGCAACTATTATCTCAGTATTTGTATTTGCCTATTATTATATGGCTTTGAGGTCGCAAGGTAAATGGAACAAAATTCTATTGGTAATTGCATTACACGCCTTAGCAAATGTGCTGTCCTTTTTGAGTGCCTACATCTAACGTTCGTTTTTAAACAGTGGTAGCCGCCTATATGAGTTATATTGATTTGAAGTATGTTTACAAAAGATAAAATAAAGGCTATTGGGTATTCGTATCTTCTATTTATCGGAATTGGACTTGTGCTTGCGACGATTATTGGGGCTATCGATACATTTTTAGTCGTCGATTATTATAAAATCCCGAGCCTATTAAATCATGATGTACTAAAGTCTATTAAGGCATTGACCGATAATGGCTTCTATATTATGTTTATAGCTGCTTTTTTTGCACCGACAGTTGAAGAAACAATGTTTCGCCTTTGGTTGTCTTTTGACCCAAAGCATATAGCAATATCTTTTTCTGCTATTTTAACCTATCTGGCTTTCGGCCTTAAGGACTTATTTCACGTAAATTTGAAGGCTATAACTATCATCTTATCTTTTATAGTTATTAGCCTGGTAGCTTATCGAGTTCTGAGAGATAAGCATCCGAAAGAGTATCTTGATAGGTTTATTCCCATTAGAGTTATGGGGTCAATAAGTGCTATTTTATTTGGACTTGTACATATTGCAAACTTTGCGCCTATCAATACGACTATTTGGTTTCTCTATCCAATATATGTGCTTCCTCAGGTAGTTTTAGGGTACTTAATAGTTTTTCTAAGGTTAAAACATGGCTTTATCTATGGATTGGGCTTACATATATTGGTGAACTTTATAGCCGTTCTCATGAAAATATAGGTATAGGAATTATTAGTTGCGCAACAGGAATGGCCAATATAGTAGCTTTTTAGTAGGTTGACTTAAGGAATACATTAATGTATATGAAGATAAAATTTATAGTTGTTCTAATCTGTTTGTTTGCTGGACTATTATGCAAGGCACAGATACAGTTTGTCGGCGTTCAGAATAAGTTGCCAATTCCCTCATTAAATATTTACAATGAAAAGGGGACATTGATTGGATTTACAGATAAAACTGGTGTAACTCAGTTTCTCGATAATGGAGTAAAGAGGCAAAAACTCCCTTTAGTAATTACGGTGCAACATATCTCCTATGAAACCAAAACCTTTTCGTTGGTATCGCTGGACGGTAAACAACTATATTTTTTGGAGCCAAGACCTCAAGTCTTAAAAGAAGTCACTGTTACGGCAAAGCCAAAAGAAGTCGTGGTTTTGAAAGGGTATTTCCGCTCGCTGGAGACATTTGATCATCAGTTTAAGTATTTTTCGGACGGAATTGTAGAGTTTTATATTCCGTTAAAGAAGGGTAAACCTAAATATAGATTGGTTGATTATCGTGTGTTTGTAGATTCTATTGTCGCTAAAGATTATAATGCAAAAATGAGATCTTTCTTCCAGATTCCTAGGATTACGGAAATAGATAATAGAAAATTAGCGGATCGACTGAATGATCTCGTTAAGGAAAACGATAGGTCTAGCCGTATTCGCTTGTTGAAAAAAGGGAATGAGGTGGGGTACCTGACGACAGATGCTGATCGAAGTAATGTTCAATTGTATTTGGATAAGGTGTTGCCAGATACTGTAGTAAATGAAAAACTTTTTAACCTCGAGGCGAAGACATTTCACGAGGTTACAGTCGAAAATTATAATGCAACAGAATTAAACAGTATTACACCTTTCAATTTAACAGCCCTTTACCAAAATATTGTTGCGTCTTTAAAACGCAAAAAGGAATACGGCCATATCCCTTGTGAGATACTTAATGAATTTTATGTCATGGAGAATGAGTATATAACGGAAGAGGAATATAAATCCAATCAAAAGGGCTTGACGAAGAGTATTTACACAACGCCCCAAAAAAGCAATTATAAGATACGATTTTGGGAGAAGTTGGAAGACTATCATATTCCAGCGATCAACGATGGACTGGCAAAACAACTTGGTGAAAACCTCCAATTGATTAATTGATAGTTCGCGTTAAATTTGTCGCTATATAACCACAGGTTGTGGTACAACTATTTCATAATGTCTATTTTTGGAACAGTACTTAAATCTAAATAATTATGGAAATTAAGAAGCTTTTAAAATTTGTAGCGGTAGTAGCGGTGCTTACTTTCATTATTTATGTTATCATGAATAGTAGCGCTCTTATTGAAGCATTTAATGAAGGGTATAATAGAACTAGAAATAAATAAGTAGAATTATAGAAGATTATCGGATACTGTTAATCCCTAATTAATAAAAGACAAATAAAAAGGACTGAAATGAAATATGAAATAAGAATAGGGTTTATTATCGGGATACTAATGATGATTTCTGTTTTGACCAATGCACAAATTAAAGTCATTGATAGCCTAACACAGGAACCTATAAGTGGTGTCAATCTGTATGCGGATAACGGTAGCTTACTTGGTGCAACAAATATAGCCGGAGAAGTTGTGTTGGATTCGTTGAAACAGGAAAAGACCGTTAATCTAACTTTTCAGCATGTTGCCTATAGTAGTTTGATGGTGCCTTTTTCGGAAGTAAAGACGATGGGCAAGATCAAAATGGTTTCCCGCTCAATTAAGATTGATGAAGTCGCGATAGGTGATCGGACCAAGACTGACTATGTTGTTTTAAAAGGGTATTTTCGGAACCTTGCTTCACTTAATAATAAGATGGGATATTTTGTCGATGGTATAATAGCGTATTATATTCCACTAAAGAATAAGAAAGAAAAGGTCCGGTTTATTTTGAAAGAGTACCGGATTTTTGAAAATAAAGTTGCTACGCAGGACCTCGCAGACAAGATGGGAACTTTTTTTTCCTATAACCCAAGCGTGATCAATTTAAAAAGTACTTCGATCGCCTATCAGTTGCCGAAAGGGTTTCGGTTGGAGGTGGATAATGGTCGGCGGTTTATAAAACAGGGGAGTACAAACATGGGTTTTGTACAAGTTTCGAAGGAGAGAAAAGGGCAGGTGTATCTTAATCGGGTAGCGCCGGGGACTGTAATAGATCAGAGGATATTTAAAATACAGGGGCGTCAACATAGTGGCGTAACGATAGAAACGTATGCGAATGTAAATCTGGATAATTTAACAATGGATCATTTGGTCAGTGTCGTTAGGTCAGCTGTTGCTAGCGTTAAGAAAAAGAGCCAAGCTGAATATACTCCGATAGAGTCATATGATGAATTTTATGTGCTTGAAAAGGAATATATCACCAAAGACCAATTTACTGAATACAAAAAGCAATTTGCAAAAAGTATATTTCTGAAAGGAAGCAGTAATTATCGGAACACTTATTGGGATGATCTCGATAGCTACGGAATTCCCGCTTTGCCTAAAGGGATTAAAGATCAATTGGGAAATATTTTAAAAATTAGAGAGTAGCCTTATCGGGGCTTACGGTCGAATTATCAAAAATTGAAACCTAACCCGATGAAATACATGCTATATATGTTGGTTATTAGTGTTTTTTTTTATTGTATTGGTAAATAGTTTTGATGGCTTTTATGCTCGGGGTGAATAGGGCGGTCGGTGATATATTTGAAAAATAAACGAATGGATGCCAGCTTTTTAAAAAAAGTATAAATTCCTGAAAAATTAAAAGTTAGATACTTGCAGGATTCAAATCTTCTTATTAACTTTGCACCTCGGTTGGGGTGTTACGTCCTGGCCGATGAATGTTACGTTATTTGCTTCCAACTTACTAACAGACATTTAACAAAATTAAATTCAAAACAAAATGGCAAAAGAAGTCAGTGCGTTAGTAAAATTACAAGTTAAGGGCGGAGCTGCGAATCCTTCACCTCCAGTAGGACCTGCATTAGGTGCTAAAGGTGTGAATATCATGGATTTCTGTAAGCAGTTTAACGCTCGTACGCAAGACAAACCAGGTCAAGTATTGCCTGTTGTCATTACAGTTTACGCTGATAAATCATTTGATTTTATCATCAAGACTCCACCGGTAGCAGTTCAGTTGAAAGACGCTGCTAAATTAAAAAGTGGGTCTGGCGAGCCTAACCGTAAAAAAGTTGCGGCTATCACTTGGGAACAAGTTGAGACAATCGCTAAAGATAAAATGCCTGATTTAAATGCATTTACTGTAGAGGCTGCTATGAAAATGGTAGCTGGTACAGCACGTAGTATGGGTATTACTGTATCAGGTAATGCTCCTTGGAACAATTAATTAAGAAATCAATTTAAGAAAAGTGGCTAGATTAACAAAAAATCAAAAAGCGGCACTATCCAAAATTGAAGCTGGTAAAGCATACTCTTTGAAAGAAGCTTCGGCTTTAGTTAAAGAAATCTCATTGACCAAATTTGATGCTTCTGTGGATATCGACGTTCGTTTGGGCGTAGATCCTCGTAAAGCAAATCAAATGGTTCGTGGTATTGCAACATTACCTCACGGTACTGGTAAAACTGTTCGTGTTTTAGTTTTATGTACTCCTGATAAGGAAGAAGAAGCTAAAGCGGCAGGTGCAGACTACGTAGGTTTAGATGATTACATCAGCAAAATTGAAGGTGGTTGGACTGACGTTGATATCATTATTACTATGCCTAGTGTTATGGCTAAAGTTGGTAAATTGGGTCGTATTTTAGGTCCAAGAAACTTGATGCCTAACCCTAAAACTGGTACAGTTACAACAGAAGTTGGTAAAGCTGTAACAGATGTAAAAGGTGGTAAGATCGATTTCAAAGTTGACAAAACCGGTATCATCCATACTTCTATTGGTAAAGCGTCGTTCGATGCAGATAAGATATATGATAACGCACTAGAGGTATTACAAACTCTAGCTCGTTTGAAACCATCTGCAGCTAAAGGAACTTACTTTAAAAGTATTCACATTTCCTCAACTATGAGTCCTGGTATTCATATTGAGACTAAATCAGTAGCAGGTATTTAATCATGAGAAAAGAAGAAAAACAAGAAATTGTTCTAGCTTTGGCCGAACAGATTAAATCTTACGGTAACTTCTACATTACCGATACTGCTGAGTTGTCAGTTGAAAAAGTGAATAACATTCGTCGTAAATGTTTTGAACAAGGCATCGAGATTAAAGCTGTGAAAAACACTTTAATCAAGAAAGCATTAATCGAAGCTGGTGTTGATGAAGAAGAAATCTTTGGAACGCTTAAAGGAGCGTCTACAATGATGTTTTCAGAAGTCGCTAATGCGCCTGCGAAATTAATCAAAGAATTGCGTAAATCAGGTGAAAAACCGTTGTTAAAAGCGGCTTTCATTGAAGCAACTGCATTCGTTGGAGATAATCAATTAACTGCATTAGTTAATCTTAAATCTAAAAACGAACTTATTGCGGACGTTATCGCAGCCTTGGAATCTCCTGCGAAAAATGTTATTTCAGCTCTTCAATCAGGAGGAAATACTGTTGCAGGTTTAGTAAAAGCTTTAGAAGAAAGAGGTTAACGAATCCTCTAGAACAGAAACATTCGTTACAATTTAATTAACAATTTTTATAAAGTACATTCAAAAATTCAAAATAAAATGGCAGATTTAAAACAACTTGCTGAACAGTTAGTTAACTTAACAGTAAAAGAAGTTAAAGAATTAGCTGATATCTTAAAAGACGAGTATGGCATCGAGCCTGCTGCTGCTGCTGTTGCTGTAGCTGCTGCTCCAGCTGAAGGTGGTGCTGCTGCTGCAGAAGAGAAAACTTCATTTGACGTTATCTTGAAAGAAGCTGGTGGTCAAAAATTAGCTGTAGTTAAATTGGTTAAAGATTTAGCTGGATTAGGCTTGAAAGAAGCTAAAGATTTAGTTGACGGAGCACCTAAAGAATTAAAAGCTGGTGTATCTAAAGACGAAGCAGAAGCTTTGAAAAAACAATTAGAAGAAGCTGGTGCTGTTGTTGAGATTAAATAATCTCAACTAATTAGCCCGAAAAGGTTTAGACTCTGACGATTTTTCGTCAGAGTCTATTCCTATTTATATCAATACGCCACTATGCTGTGTATATGCTGGGCACAGTGGAAAGGTGGTTTACAGCATAAGTGTAAGCGCAGTTTTTTTAAAACTAAAATTCATATTCCCTTGGCAAACAATAATATTCAACAAGAAAGAATAAACTTTGCGACAAGTAAGAAAGTATTGGAATATCCAGATTTCTTAGATGTGCAATTGGAATCTTTCAAGGAGTTTTTTCAATTAGAAACTACTTCTGACAACCGCCATCAGGAAGGGCTGTTCAAGGTATTCTCGGAAAACTTCCCTATTTCTGATTCAAGAAACATTTTTGTGCTAGAGTTTTTGGATTATTTCATTGATCCACCACGTTATGATATCCAAGAGTGTATCGAGCGCGGCTTGACTTATAGCGTTCCTTTAAAGGCTAAGTTAAAGTTATCTTGTAATGATGAAGAACACGAAGATTTCGAAACTATTGTTCAGGACGTATATTTAGGGACTATCCCTTATATGACTCCTAAAGGTACTTTCGTGGTAAATGGTGCAGAGCGTGTCATCGTATCGCAATTACACCGTTCACCAGGCGTTTTCTTTGGTCAAAGTAGACACACAAATGGTACTAAACTTTATTCTGCAAGGGTAATTCCTTTCAAAGGATCTTGGATCGAATTTGCAACTGACGTAAATAACGTCATGTATGCGTACATCGACCGTAAAAAGAAATTCCCAGTTACGACCTTATTGCGTGCTATCGGTTACGATTCGGATAAAGATATCTTAGAATTGTTCGACTTAGCGGATGAAGTAAAAGTTAGTAAATCTGGTCTTAAAAAATATGTTGGTCGTCGTCTTGCGGCTAGGGTATTGAAAAAATGGGTGGAAGATTTCGTGGATGAGGATACGGGTGAAGTTGTATCTATCGACCGTAACGAAATTATCCTTGAACGTGAAACTGTTCTAGAAGATGATCACATTGATTTAATCATCGAAGCTGGTGTTAAGTCTATTATCTTAGCGAAAGACGATGAGTCAAACAATGCGGACTATTCTATTATATATAACACTTTACAAAAAGATACGTCCAACTCAGAAAAAGAAGCGGTAGAACATATCTATCGTCAATTGCGTAACGCTGAACCACCAGATGAGGAAACCGCTCGTGGTATCATCGATCGTTTATTCTTCTCTGACAAACGTTACGATTTAGGTGATGTAGGTCGTTACCGTATCAATCGTAAGTTGAAGTTGGGAACTCCGGATGATACGAAAGTATTAACCCGTGAGGATATCATTGCGATTGTGAAGTATTTGATCAATTTGATCAACTCTAAAGCTGAAGTAGATGATATTGACCACTTGTCAAACCGTCGTGTACGTACTGTAGGTGAACAATTATATGCTCAATTTGGTGTCGGTTTATCTCGTATGGCCCGTACAATCCGTGAGCGTATGAACATCCGCGATAATGAGGTATTTACGCCTACAGATTTGATTAACGCACGTACACTTTCGTCGGTAATCAATTCGTTCTTCGGTACGAACCAGTTGTCTCAGTTTATGGACCAAACTAACCCTCTTGCTGAAATTACGCACAAGCGTCGTTTGTCAGCTTTAGGTCCAGGTGGTCTTTCTCGTGAGCGTGCAGGTTTCGAGGTTCGTGACGTTCACTATACACACTACGGTCGTCTTTGTACAATTGAAACTCCAGAGGGTCCAAACATCGGTTTGATCTCCTCATTGGCTGTACATGCGAAAATTAACCACTTAGGATTTATCGAAACGCCTTACCGTAAGGTGAAAGATGGGGTTGTTGTGGTCGACGAGCCAGTCGTATATTTATCTGCTGAGGATGAAGATGGTAAAACAATCGCACAAGCGAATGCTTTGTATGATGACAAAGGTAATTTCGAAGATGCGAAAGTGAAAGCCAGATATGAGGGTGACTTCCCAATTATCGAGCCTAATATGCTTGATTATATGGACGTTGCTCCAAACCAAATTACATCTATTGCAGCTTCATTGATTCCTTTCTTGGAACACGATGATGCCAACCGTGCATTGATGGGATCGAACATGCAACGTCAGGCCGTGCCTGTATTGCGTCCACAAGCTCCTATCGTAGGTACTGGTCTTGAAGGTCGTGTAGCGAAAGATTCACGTACATTGATCAATGCGGAAGGTCATGGTGTAGTTGAATATGTAGATGCTGATGAAATCAAAATCCGTTACGACAGAAACGACGATGATCGTCTTGTATCATTCGATGATGATGTCAAAACGTATAAATTGATCAAATTCAAGAAAACCAACCAAAATACATGTATGAACTTGAAGCCTATCGTTAAGAAAGGTCAACGAGTTGAACCAGGACAGGTATTATGTGAAGGTTATGCAACTGAAAATGGTGAATTGGCATTAGGTCGTAACTTGAAAGTAGCGTTCATGCCTTGGCAAGGATATAACTTTGAGGATGCGATTGTAATTTCTGAGCGTGTAGCGAAAGAAGACTGGTTTACTTCTCTTCACATTGAAGAATTCGAACTTGAAGTTCGTGATACAAAACGTGGTGAAGAAGAGTTAACGGCTGATATTCCTAACGTATCTGAAGAAGCGACAAAAGACTTAGACGAAAACGGTATTATCCGTATCGGTGCTGAAGTTGGTGGTGGTGATATCTTAATTGGTAAAATCACACCTAAAGGTGAGTCAGATCCTTCTCCAGAAGAGAAATTATTGCGTGCAATCTTCGGTGATAAAGCTGGTGACGTGAAAGATGCTTCATTGAAAACTCCACCGTCATTAAAAGGTGTTGTTATCGATACGAAGTTATTCTCGCGTGCGAAGAAAATGTCTAAAGAGGTTGAACGTAAAACTTTAGAAAAACTAGAGGTTGCTCACGATAGAGCTGTTAAATCATTGAAAGAGCGTTTGGTTGAAAAATTATTCACTGTAGTGAATGGTAAAACTAGCCAAGGTGTCTACAATGTATATAAAGAGTTGTTGGTTGCTAAAGGTGCTAAGTTTACACAAAAAATCTTAGCTGAATTAGATTACAACAACATCAACCCAATGGGATGGACAACTGACGAAGATAAAAACGAGTTGATCAAAATGGCCCTTCATAATTACAACATCAAAATTAATGAAGAGCTAGGTTCGTTCAAACGTGATAAATTCGCAGTATCTGTCGGTGATGAACTTCCATCAGGAATTGTGCAGATGGCTAAAGTTTACGTTGCTAAAAAACGTAAGTTGAAAGTAGGGGATAAGATGGCCGGTCGTCACGGTAACAAAGGTATCGTTGCACGTATCGTACGTGACGAGGATATGCCATTCTTAGAAGATGGAACACCGGTTGATATCGTGTTGAACCCACTAGGGGTACCTTCACGGATGAACTTGGGACAGATCTACGAAACCGTATTGGGTTGGGCAGGTCAAAAATTGGGTGTGAAATTTGCTACACCTATCTTTGATGGTGCTGAAATGGATCAGGTACAAGATTGGGTTGCGAAAGCTGGCCTACCAAAATCTGGACGTACATACTTGTACAACGGATTGACAGGTGACCGTTTCGATCAACCGACGACAGTGGGTGTAATCTACATGTTGAAATTAGGTCACATGGTTGATGATAAAATGCACGCACGTTCAATCGGTCCGTACTCATTGATCACGCAACAACCTTTGGGTGGTAAAGCGCAATTCGGTGGTCAACGTTTCGGTGAGATGGAGGTTTGGGCATTGGAAGCATTCGGTGCGTCTAACATCCTTCAAGAAATCTTGACTGTGAAATCGGATGACGTGGTTGGTCGTGCCAAAACTTACGAGGCAATCGTAAAAGGTAACAACCTTCCGACACCATCGGTACCAGAATCGTTCAACGTATTGGTACACGAGTTACGTGGATTGGGTCTAGATATCACATTGGATTAATTAAGCAAATAGGGCTTTGAAGGGCTCCAGTCCTTCAAAGCTTCTTTATAAAGCTTTAACTTTTGAATAAGTATGTCTTACAAAAAAGATAATAAAATTAAAAGCAACTTCACTTCGATTACGATAAGCTTGGCTTCTCCAGAAACTATTTTGGAACGCTCAAGTGGTGAAGTTACAAAACCGGAAACGATTAACTATCGTACCTACAAACCAGAACGTGACGGTTTATTCTGTGAGCGCATTTTTGGTCCTGTGAAGGACTACGAATGTCACTGTGGTAAATACAAACGTATCCGTTATAAAGGTATCGTATGTGACCGTTGTGGTGTTGAAGTAACTGAGAAAAAAGTACGTCGTGAGCGTATGGGACACATCAATTTGGTGGTTCCTGTTGCACACATTTGGTACTTCCGTTCTCTTCCTAATAAAATTGGTTATTTATTGGGACTTCCTACCAAGAAATTGGATATGATCATTTACTACGAACGTTATGTGGTTATCCAAGCTGGTATTAAGGAAGAAGATGGTATCAACTTTATGGACTTCTTGACTGAAGAAGAATATTTAGATATTTTAGATACCTTACCAAAAGAAAATCAATATTTAGACGATAACGATCCTCAAAAATTCGTTGCCAAGATGGGTGCTGAGGCGTTAGAAGATTTGTTGAAACGTATTGATTTGGATCAATTGTCATACGATTTACGTCACCAAGCTGCTAACGAAACTTCTCAACAACGTAAAAATGAAGCGTTAAAACGTCTTCATGTGGTTGAGGCTTTCCGTAGTTCACGTGAAAATATCGAGAATCGTCCAGAATGGATGATTGTGAAAATCGTTCCAATCATTCCACCTGAGTTGCGTCCTTTAGTGCCTTTGGATGGTGGTCGTTTTGCGACTTCGGATTTGAATGACTTATACCGTCGTGTGATTATCCGTAACAACCGTCTAAAACGTTTGATCGAAATCAAAGCTCCTGAAGTAATCTTACGTAACGAAAAACGTATGCTTCAAGAAGCGGTAGACTCTTTGTTTGACAACTCACGTAAAGTGAACGCTGTGAAGACAGAAGGTAACCGTGCATTGAAGTCTTTATCTGATATTTTGAAAGGTAAACAAGGTCGTTTCCGTCAAAACTTGTTAGGTAAGCGTGTGGATTATTCGGCTCGTTCGGTAATTGTTGTAGGTCCGCACTTGAAATTACACGAGTGTGGTCTTCCTAAAGATATGGCTGCAGAACTTTACAAACCGTTTATCATCCGTAAGATGATCGAGCGTGGTATTGTAAAAACAGTAAAATCAGCTAAGAAAATCGTTGATCGTAAAGATCCTGTGGTATGGGATATCCTTGAAAATGTATTGAAAGGTCACCCTGTATTGCTAAACCGTGCACCTACGCTTCACCGTTTGGGTATTCAGGCTTTCCAACCTACCTTAGTAGAGGGTAAAGCTATTCAATTACACCCATTAGTGTGTACAGCGTTCAACGCCGATTTTGACGGTGACCAGATGGCAGTCCACTTACCGCTTGGTAATGCTGCAGTTTTGGAAGCCCAAATCTTAATGTTAGGCGCGCACAATATCTTAAACCCTGCGAATGGTTCTCCAATCACAGTACCATCTCAAGACATGGTATTGGGTCTTTACTATATTACTAAAGGCCGTAGAACTGCTGGCGATCACATCGTAAGAGGTCAAGATATGACTTTCTATTCGGCTGAAGAGGTTATCATCGCTTTAAATGAGAAGCAAATTGACCTTCACGCTTGGATTAAAGTAAAAACAAAAGTTAGACAAAAAGATGGTAGCATCGTTGATACCTTATTAGAAACAACTGTAGGTCGTGTGATCTTCAACCAAGTTGTTCCTGACGAAATGGGATTTGTCAATGAATTGCTTACGAAAAAATCTTTGCGTAATATCATCGGTGAAATTGTGAAGACTACGGGTATGGCCCGTGCAGCACAGTTCTTGGATGATATGAAAGAATTGGGATATCAAACAGCCTTCAAAGGTGGTCTTTCGTTCAACTTGGAAGATTTGAACATTCCTGCTGCGAAAGCTGAATTGATTCAACAAGCAACTAACGAGGTTGAAGAAGTAATGAATAACTATAACATGGGTTTCATTACAAACAACGAACGTTACAACCAAATCATCGATATCTGGACGCGTATCAACAACAGATTGACGGCACACGTTATGGATATTCTTTCGAATGATAACCAAGGTTTCAACTCCGTTTACATGATGTTGGATTCTGGGGCCCGTGGTTCGAAAGAGCAGATCCGTCAGTTATGTGGTATGCGTGGTTTGATGGCGAAACCTCAAAAATCAGGTACTTCTGGTGGTGAGATTATCGAAAACCCGATCTTGTCAAACTTTAAAGAAGGTTTGTCTGTATTGGAGTACTTTATCTCTACCCACGGTGCGCGTAAAGGTCTTGCCGATACGGCATTGAAAACAGCGGATGCGGGTTACTTGACTCGTCGTTTACATGACGTAGCGCAAGATATGATCGTTGTGGAGCAAGATTGTGGTGGTTTACGTGGTATTTATACAACAGCATTGAAAGATAATGATGATGTTGTTGAGCCATTGTTCGATCGTATTTTGGGTCGTACACCATTGCATGATGTTCTTCATCCGGATACTGACGAATTGATCGTTTCTGCAAATGAGGATATCACTGAGGAAATTGCCGAAACTATCGAAAAAGCAGGTATCGAAGGAATTGAGATCCGTACGGTATTAACTTGTGAGTCTAAGCGTGGTGTTTGTGCTTGTTGTTACGGACGTAACTTGGCGTCAGGTAAGCGTGTTCAGTTAGGGGAAGCTGTGGGTGTTATCGCCGCTCAATCAATTGGTGAGCCAGGTACACAGTTGACACTTCGTACATTCCACGTGGGTGGTACGGCATCGAACATTGCTGCTGATTCAAGTATCATTTCTAAATACGATGGTAAGATCGAATTTGAAAACGTACGTACAGTTTCGCAAACGAACGATAATGGCACACATCAGGTAGTCTTAGGACGTTCTGGTGAGGTTAAAATCATCGATGCACATAATAAAATTGTTTTCCAACAAAATATCCCTTACGGTTCGCAGTTATTCGTTGAAGATGGCAGCTCCGTGTCTAAAGGTGATAAATTGGTAGAATGGGATCCTTATAACGCGGTAATTATTTCTGAATTTGCTGGTAAGGTGGAGTTTGATGCAATTATTGAAGGTGTTACCTTCCGTGAAGAATCAGATGAGCAAACTGGTCACAAAGAAAAAGTGATTATCGAGACACGTGATAAAACGAAAAACCCATCCATTAAGATTTTAGATAAATCTGGAGAAGTTATCCGTACATACAATATTCCAGTGGGAGCGCACGTTGCTGTTGCCAATGGTGTGACCGTGAAAGAAGGTGGTATCTTAGTTAAGATCCCTCGTTCTACTGGTAAAACGCGAGATATCACGGGTGGTTTACCGCGTGTAACCGAGTTATTCGAAGCACGTAACCCTTCTAACCCTGCTGTAGTAACAGAAATCGACGGTGTGGTAACATTAGGCGGTGTGAAACGCGGTAACCGTGAGATGTCTATCGAGTCTCGTGATGGTCAAATCAAGAAATACTTGGTGCCACTTTCTAAACATATCCTTGTTCAGGATAATGACTTTGTGAAAGCTGGTATGCCATTATCAGATGGTTCGATCTCTCCAGCGGATATCTTGTCGATCAAAGGTCCATCAGCTGTGCAACATTACATTGTAAATGGTATCCAAGAGGTATACCGTCTGCAAGGTGTGAAGATCAACGATAAACACTTCGAAACGATCGTTCACCAAATGATGCAAAAAGTTAACATTGAAGATCCAGGAGATACTCGTTTCTTAGAAAAAGAAGCTGTAAACAAATGGGATTTCATGGAGGAAAATGATTCCTTGTTTGACAAGAAAGTCGTTGTTGACGCAGGAGACTCTAATAGTTTACGTCCGGGACAAATTGTTTCTTTACGTAAATTAAGAGAAGAGAACTCTAGTCTGAAACGCCGTGACTTAAAACTTGTAGAAGTTCGTGAAGCAATTCCAGCGACTTCAAGTCCATTGTTGCAAGGTATCACCAGAGCTTCATTGGGTACAAAATCGTTCATCTCAGCAGCTTCTTTCCAAGAAACTACTAAAGTGTTGAACGAGGCTGCTATCGCAGGTAAACGTGATAACTTATTAGGTTTGAAAGAAAACGTAATCGTTGGTCACTTGATCCCTTCAGGTACAGGTATCCGTCAATACAGCAACTTAATCGTAGGTTCTCGCGAGGAATACGATCAATTGTTGGCTTCGAAAGAAGAAGATTAATCGTTACTCGATTATTTTATATAAAGGTCCAAGTGTATACTTGGACCTTTTTTCGTTTTTATGTACCTCCGGATTACAGTATATTTTCTCCTAATCTTTAGGGATCAGAAAAGGGAATGGGTTGTATTTTCTTATCATTATGGAAATTTATACTGCCGAAATGCTTTATAGCGGAGGTAATTTCCCTTATCGGTATCCGCTAATTGGTGGGAAATGTAAGTCGTTATTGATTGTGGATTTTGTCTTCGTTGCCCTTATATGCCTTTCTTCGGTAGGCTTTTCCTGAAATAATCTCTCAATGTTACAGGTAGTTAAGGGAAAAATGAAAATAATAAGAACAAAAGGCTTGGAAGTTTGTTCCTAAACTCCCTATCTTTGCACCACTCCGCAAGGGAGGGACGGTTACCCCGAAAGAGGGAATCCTAAAAAAAGAAGGGTTTAAGAGAAGTCTGGCAGGATCTAGAATCCCGTTCAGTTTATTTTAAACGCGGAAATCGAAAAAAGGGGAAAGAAAAAAAACTTAAAAAAGTTTTTGGAAGTTCAGAAAAGATTTCTACCTTTGCAGTCCCAACGGAAACGGAGGGAAAAACAAAACGATAAAGAGTGGCGCAATGCCCATCGGAATAAAGCGGATACGGAAGTTGAAGCGACAAAGTTCTTTAAGAAAACACAATCATGTAAGCGTGACGAGTAGACAAACGAAAGTCATGAACAAATTCAAGTAATTCGTTCAATTCGATCCAAGATCAGAGATATAAAAAAGAATTCTGATTATTATAAATAGTTGGAATCAAAAACTTCATTTTACAATGGAGAGTTTGATCCTGGCTCAGGATGAACGCTAGCGGCAGGCCTAATACATGCAAGTCGGACGGGATCCATCGGAGAGCTTGCTCGAAGATGGTGAGAGTGGCGCACGGGTGCGTAACGCGTGAGCAACCTACCTCTATCAGGGGGATAGCCTCTCGAAAGAGAGATTAACACCGCATAACATCAACAGTTCGCATGTTCAGTTGATTAAATATTTATAGGATAGAGATGGGCTCGCGTGACATTAGCTAGTTGGTAGGGTAACGGCTTACCAAGGCGACGATGTCTAGGGGCTCTGAGAGGAGAATCCCCCACACTGGTACTGAGACACGGACCAGACTCCTACGGGAGGCAGCAGTAAGGAATATTGGTCAATGGGCGGAAGCCTGAACCAGCCATGCCGCGTGCAGGATGACTGCCCTATGGGTTGTAAACTGCTTTTGTCCAGGAATAAACCTAGATACGTGTATCTAGCTGAATGTACTGGAAGAATAAGGATCGGCTAACTCCGTGCCAGCAGCCGCGGTAATACGGAGGATCCGAGCGTTATCCGGATTTATTGGGTTTAAAGGGTGCGTAGGCGGCCTATTAAGTCAGGGGTGAAATACGGTGGCTCAACCATCGCAGTGCCTTTGATACTGATGGGCTTGAATCCATTTGAAGTGGGCGGAATAAGACAAGTAGCGGTGAAATGCATAGATATGTCTTAGAACTCCGATTGCGAAGGCAGCTCACTAAGCTGGTATTGACGCTGATGCACGAAAGCGTGGGGATCGAACAGGATTAGATACCCTGGTAGTCCACGCCCTAAACGATGATAACTCGATGTTGGCGATAGACAGCCAGCGTCCAAGCGAAAGCGTTAAGTTATCCACCTGGGGAGTACGCCCGCAAGGGTGAAACTCAAAGGAATTGACGGGGGCCCGCACAAGCGGAGGAGCATGTGGTTTAATTCGATGATACGCGAGGAACCTTACCCGGGCTTGAAAGTTAGTGAAGAGTGCAGAGACGCACTCGTCCTTCGGGACACGAAACTAGGTGCTGCATGGCTGTCGTCAGCTCGTGCCGTGAGGTGTTGGGTTAAGTCCCGCAACGAGCGCAACCCCTATGTTTAGTTGCCAGCATGTAGTGGTGGGGACTCTAAACAGACTGCCTGTGCAAACAGAGAGGAAGGTGGGGACGACGTCAAGTCATCATGGCCCTTACGTCCGGGGCTACACACGTGCTACAATGGATGGTACAGCGGGCAGCTACATAGCAATATGATGCTAATCTCTAAAAGCCATTCACAGTTCGGATTGGGGTCTGCAACTCGACCCCATGAAGTTGGATTCGCTAGTAATCGCGTATCAGCAATGACGCGGTGAATACGTTCCCGGGCCTTGTACACACCGCCCGTCAAGCCATGAAAGTTGGGGGTACCTAAAGCATGTTACCGCAAGGAGCGTGTTAGGGTAAAACCGATAATTGGGGCTAAGTCGTAACAAGGTAGCCGTACCGGAAGGTGCGGCTGGAATACCTCCTTTCTAGAGTATCGAAGATCGGTGCTCGTCACGTTACATATGATTGCAGAAGAAAAAACATCAGAAGAAAGTGCCCGCCCCTAAGGGAGCAGGACCGAGAGAAAGAGATGAACAAGATAAGCTAGTCCCGTAGCTCAGTTGGTTAGAGCACTACACTGATAATGTAGGGGTCAGCAGTTCAAATCTGCTCGGGACTACGAAAACGTTTGGGGAATTAGCTCAGCTGGCTAGAGCACCTGCCTTGCACGCAGGGGGTCAACGGTTCGAATCCGTTATTCTCCACATCTCCGGGGAAGTGTATAGCGATATACTTCATATATACCGGAAAAAGAGTTCTTTGACATATTGAAAGAGAAAAAAAATTACAAGAGAAGACAACAGTATAGAGACAATACGTGTATGTGTCTGATGTAAAGAGGAGACCCTCGGTCAAGGCCGGACGAATCTTTACGTAGCATAGGTGTATATATATCAAAAGCAGCCGCATAGTAGCAAAAGGCTATGCCGGTGAAGAAAGTAAATAAGGGCACACGGGGGATGCCTAGGCTCTCAGAGGCGAAGAAGGACGTGATAAGCTGCGATAAGCTTTGGGGATTGGCAAATGCGACTTGATCCAGAGATTTCCGAATGGGGCAACCTGACTATTTGAAGAATAGTCGTATAAAACGCGAACGCGCTGAACTGAAACATCTAAGTAGGCGTAGGAGAAGAAAATAACAATGATTTCCCAAGTAGTGGCGAGCGAACGGGAAAGAGCCCAAACCGATCATGTTACGGCATGGTCGGGGTTGTAGGACCACGACATTGTACAGCGCTATGAACTGGAAGCAGGTGGGAAACTGCGCGACAAGGGTGAGAGCCCCGTACAGGTAAAGAATGTTGACATAGTGGTATCCTGAGTACCGCGGGACCGGAGAAATCCTGTGGGAATCCACCAGCACCATCTGGTAAGGCTAAATACTCCTGAGAGACCGATAGTGAACCAGTACCGTGAGGGAAAGGTGAAAAGAACCCCGAACAGGGGAGTGAAAAGAACCTGAAACCGTGTGCTTACAAGCGGTTGGAGCAGGCAGGTCCTGTGACAGCGTGCCTTTTGCATAATGAGCCTACGAGTTACTCTTGTCTGGCAAGGTTAAGTCCTTCAGGGACGCAGCCGAAGCGAAAGCGAGTCTTAATAGGGCGCATAGTCAGATGAGGTAGACGCGAAACCTTGTGATCTACCCTTGGGCAGGTTGAAGTTGCAGTAACATGTAATGGAGGACCGAACCGATAAACGTTGAAAAGTTTCCGGATGACCTGAGGGTAGGGGTGAAAGGCCAATCAAACTGGGAAATAGCTCGTACTCCCCGAAATGTTTTTAGGAACAGCGTCGGCGTAGAGTTTGATAGAGGTAGAGCTACCGATTGGGTGCGGGGGAGTCAAATCCTACCAAATCCAGACGAACTCCGAATGCTATCAAATATAGCCGGCAGTGAGGCTTTGGGTGCTAAGGTCCAAGGCCGAGAGGGAAAGAACCCAGACCATCAGCTAAGGTCCCCAAATTCGTTCTAAGTTGAACTAACGAGGTCCGGTTGCCCAGACAGCTAGGATGTTGGCTTGGAAGCAGCCATTCATTTAAAGAGTGCGTAACAGCTCACTAGTCGAGCGGCCGGGCGTGGATAATAAACGGGCATCAAGAACGGTACCGAAGCTATGGATTTGTACTGAAAGATGTACATCTGGTAGGGGAGCATTCCATCGCCGGAGAAGCAGTTTGGCAATGAACTGTGGAGGTTATGGAAAAGCAAATGTAGGCATAAGTAACGATAAGGCGGGTGAGAAACCCGCCCACCGAAAGACCAAGGTTTCCTGATCAACGTTAATCGGATCAGGGTCAGTCGGGACCTAAGGCGCACCCGAAGGGGGCAAGCCGATGGACAACTGGTTAATATTCCAGTACTCTTCATAACTGCGATGTGGTGACGGAGTAGTGACACTGCCGCGAACTGACGGAATAGTTCGTTGAAAGGCGTAGGTATAGGGACGGTAGGCAAATCCGCCGACCCTGCTGAACCCCAATAGTACAGCAAAGCTTCGGTGGCGCTGATAGAGCAGGTAAACAGACTTCCAAGAAAACCCGCTAAGCTTCAGGTTATGAAGACCCGTACCGCAAACCGACACAGGTGGTCGAGGAGAGAATCCTAAGGTGCTCGAGTGAGTCATGGCTAAGGAACTCGGCAAAATGGCCCTGTAACTTCGGGAGAAGGGGCGCTGTCTCGTAAGAGCAGCCGCAGTGAAAAGGCCCAGGCGACTGTTTAACAAAAACATATGGCTTTGCAAAATCGCAAGATGAAGTATAAGGCCTGACACCTGCCCGGTGCTGGAAGGTTAAGAGGGGATGTCATCGCAAGAGAAGCATTGAATCGAAGCCCCAGTAAACGGCGGCCGTAACTATAACGGTCCTAAGGTAGCGAAATTCCTTGTCGGGTAAGTTCCGACCTGCACGAATGGTGTAACGATCTGGGCGCTGTCTCAGCCATGAGCTCGGTGAAATTGTGGTATCGGTGAAGACGCCGATTACCCGCAACGGGACGGAAAGACCCCATGCACCTTCACTATAGCTTAACATTGAGATTGGGTACAGGATGTGTAGGATAGGCGGGAGATGTTGAAGTGGCTTCGCCAGGAGTCATGGAATCAACCTTGAAATACCGCCCTTTCTGTATTCGGTTTCTAACTCCCTTATGGGGAGGACATTGTTTGGTGGGTAGTTTGACTGGGGTGGTCGCCTCCAAAAAGGTAACGGAGGCTTTCAAAGGTAAGCTCAGTACGCTTGGTAACCGTACGTGGAGTGCAATGGCATAAGCTTGCTTGACTGTGAGACCGACAAGTCGAACAGGGTCGAAAGACGGACATAGTGATCCGGTGGTTCTGTATGGAAGGGCCATCGCTCAAAGGATAAAAGGTACGCTGGGGATAACAGGCTGATCTCCCCCAAGAGCTCATATCGACGGGGAGGTTTGGCACCTCGATGTCGGCTCGTCACATCCTGGGGCTGGAGAAGGTCCCAAGGGTTGGGCTGTTCGCCCATTAAAGTGGCACGCGAGCTGGGTTCAGAACGTCGCGAGACAGTTCGGTCCCTATCTGTTGTGGGCGTTGGAAGTTTGAGTGGATCTGACCTTAGTACGAGAGGACCGGGTTGGACAGACCTCTGGTGAACCTGTTATGCCGCCAGGTGTACGGCAGGGTAGCTACGTCTGGAATAGATAAGCGCTGAAAGCATCTAAGTGCGAAACTAGCCACGAGATGAGACTTCCTTATAGGGTCGTAGAAGATGACTACGTTGATAGGCCATAGGTGTAAAGGTTGAGAGACCAAAGCCAAGTGGTACTAATAGCCCGAAGCTTTCTCAAGCAGACAGACACTGTTGTCTTCCTCTTTAATTTTTGAAACATACAGGAAACGAACCTCTTTCAATACATATGTCAGTTGGCATGAAAAACATGATATGAATATCATAGATCATCCAATAAAGATTTTTAGGTGCCTATATCGGCGGTGTCTACCTCTTCCCATTCCGAACAGAGCAGTCAAGCCCGCCAGAGCCGATGGTATTGCCGTAACAGGTGGGAGAGTAGGTCGGTGCCTTTTTTTACACGGAAGCCCTTGCTGGAAACAGTCAAGGGCTTCTTTCGTTTGGATACTTCCATGGCCATAACACTTCCGCCACTACACTTCCTTTCTTTCTACTATCATTCGTATTTCTACGAGATATTAGCTAATTTAGTTGTTATTGCATTGTATTATGATGAAAGTAAAACAGGTATTGGTATTCGGCTTTTTAGTCTTGTTCTTTTTGAAGAATAACCGTTTATATGCACAAAGTAAATCTTTAGACGATGGCGTGTTGCGTATTTTGGCTATTGGTAATAGTTTCTCTGAAGATGCTATTGAACAGAATTTATATGACCTGGCGAAAGCTGGGAAGAAGAAGATTGTGATCGGTAATCTCTATATTGGTGGAGCCCCTTTAAGTTTACATGTAAGTAACGGGAAGGAAGACAAAGCCGCTTATCGCTATCGCAAAATCAATACTGACGGGCAAATGTCTGAAAAGACTAATGCGCGGCTATCTGAGGCGCTGATAGACGAAGCATGGGATTATATCAGTTTTCAACAAGCAAGCCCACTGTCAGGAGATTATGATTCATATGCGAAAGATCTCCCTCCTTTATATGATTACGTAACGAAGCATGTTGCATTTCCTGAAACGAAGTATATTTTACATCAGACTTGGGCCTATCAAAATGGTGCGTCTCATGAAGGCTTTGTCCTTTATAACCGTAGCCAGGATAAAATGTATAACGCTATTGCTCGTACTTCGCAGGAAGTCTTTAATTGGGGTAATTTTGATTTATTGGTTCCGTCGGGGACGGCGGTTCAGAACGCACGTACCAGCTTTCTTGGAGATCATTTGACGCGCGATGGCTATCATCTAAATTTGGATTACGGACGTTTTGTTGCTGCATGTACCTGGTATGAGGCGTTATTCCATGAAAATGTACTGAACAATACATTTTTACCGCTGAAGGTAACCTATGTAGAGGGAGAAATTGCGCGGATGGCAGCACATAAGGCGGTGGAAGCTCCTTATGTCGTTACAGCATTGAATAGCTATCAATTAATGAATTAATATTTATATGCACATCAAAAAGAGCTATTTGATCGAATTGGATCATGAGACGAAAAATACGAGACGTATGCTCGAACTTTACCAGACGATAAATAATTAGATTGGCACCCGCACGATAAATCAATGAGTCCAGACGAATTGGCTTCTCGCGTGGTCGGACTACACAACTGGGGACATCAGGCAATACCAAAAGATGTATTTGATCAAACATATAAAAAAAGGGAATCAAATTTGATTCCCTTTTTTTATATGCTCGATGGTCTAATTATTTAGCCAATTCTTCTGCGATTGCTTTTCCAATTTCAGCTGGAGATTCAACAACACGAATACCACACTCGCGCATGATTTTCATTTTTGCAGCAGCAGTGTCGTCTGCACCGCCAACAATTGCACCAGCGTGTCCCATACGACGTCCTGGAGGCGCTGTTTGACCTGCGATAAATCCAACAACAGGTTTAGTACCGTGTTCTTTGATCCAACGAGCAGCTTCAGCTTCCATTCCACCACCGATCTCACCGATCATGATGATCGCTTCTGTTTCAGGGTCATTCATTAATAATTCAACAGCTTCTTTGGTTGTTGTACCAATGATAGGGTCACCACCAATTCCAATTGCTGTTGTGATACCTAATCCTGCTTTTACAGTTTGATCTACGGCTTCGTAAGTTAAAGTTCCTGATTTAGAAACAACACCTACATTACCTTTTTTGAAGATAAATCCTGGCATGATGCCGATTTTAGCTTCGCCTGCAGTGATGATACCTGGGCAGTTAGGACCGATCAAACGAGAGTTTTTGTCGCTCAAGTAAGATTTTACTTGGATCATATCTTTTGTTGGGATACCTTCTGTAATACAAACAATCACTTCGATACCAGCAGCGGCAGCTTCCATGATCGCATCTGCAGCAAATGCTGGAGGTACAAAAATAATAGAAACATTAGCTCCTGTAGTGTCAACTGCATCTTGCACAGTATTGAATACAGGACGGTCTAAGTGTTGTTGACCACCTTTACCAGGAGTAACACCACCAACTACATTTGTTCCGTACTCAATCATTTGAGTAGCATGGTAAGTACCTTCGTTGCCAGTGAAACCTTGAACGATTACTTTTGAATCTTTATTAACTAATACACTCATTTCTTCTTTAAATTTTGCACACAAATCTACTATTTTGCTTTCTAAAATGGAAGCAATGTGAATAGGAATGTGACCTTTATTGATAAATTTTTAATTGAAATTGCGTTTTTGGATAAAATCCCAAAGAATAATGCCAATTGCGACAGATACATTTAAGGAATGTTTGGTTCCGTATTGGGGGATTTCGATGCAGGTATCAATTTTTTCCATGACATCTTCATCTACTCCATTGACCTCATTTCCAAAAATCAATGCATACTTTTTGTCATTTTCTGGTTTAAACTGATGCAACATAACGCTATCATCTGCTTGCTCGATGGCAATAATGACATACCCTTCTGACCGAAGCTGATCAACAACAGCTGTGGTATCTTTGTGGTATTCCCAAGCAACTGATTGAGTAGCCCCGAGGGCGGTCTTTTCGATTTCGCGATGGGGAGGTGTGCCCGTAATGCCACACAAGTATATTTTTTCAATAGCAAATCCGTCGGCAGTACGGAAGGCTGAGCCCACATTATGCATGCTCCGTACATTGTCCATAACGATTGTGATAGGAGTTTTTTCTTGTTTTTTAAACGATTCAACATCTGTACGTTGAAGTTCATCCATCGATAATTTTTGCATGTCGCAAATATACTAAACCTAAAAAATAAAATAGATTTTGAATATTGAAAATAAGGTGTTATTTTTGCAGTCCGAATTACAAGAAAAAATTGAATAAAAATTAGCTAAAAAAAATGGCAAATCATAAATCAGCGATCAAAAGAATTAGAGCAAACGCTACTAAACGTTTAAGAAACCGTTACCAAGCAAAAACTACACGTAACGCAATCAAAAAATTACGTCACACTACTTCTGCAGAAGAAGCAAAAACATTGTTACCACGCGTAATTTCTATGCTTGATCGTTTGGCAAAGAAAAATGTGATCCACAAGAAAAAAGCTTCTAACAACAAATCTAAGTTAACAAAATTTGTTAACGGTTTAGCGTAAGCTTTTCGTATAGATATAGAGGGGTACAGCTCGCTGTATCCCTTTTCTTTATGTTATATACTTTGGATTTCTCTTTCCAAGCGAATGGTAAATAAAAAAGCATCGATATTCGATGCTTTTTTATTTTAAAACTGACTTGCAGTGTTTTTTATTGTTGCAAATTTGGAAGTAACTCTGCGATGACCTTTTTCAATTTGTTGGGATCTTTCATGTAAGGTTCCAAATCGTAAAGTTCCACCTTTTTGAAATCAATAGGATGACTCTCGCTCTGCAGTGAAATAGTCCCCTTACTTAAAAGCTGACCATCCTTTTTCACTTTAGGATCGAAACCACTTACATTGCCGCCACCAATTTGGGGTTTATTATACTGTAATACGACCTTGTTTTCAAGGATATGTTGCACAAGTGAGTCTCCCAATACCAAGAAATCAGCAGTTACCCATTGATCTCCAGCATAGGTTTTTGATGTTGAGCTGATGCAATGTGGTGTAAATAGTTTATTGTCGATCACAACGTTTGTGCCTGGTGTACAAAGGTTACTTGTAGTCCGTTCGTCCTTGCCATTTCCACCCAGCAGTTGCCCTTCGATCGATATTGGAAAGTCTTGATCAACACCCATGGTATTTGGATCCTGTCCATGTAGCATGGCTCCGCTATTACGCCAAGCCCAACCTTCTCCACCATTTACCTGTTCACCAACAAATCTGTAAGTGACGCGCAATAAATAAGCTGAGAATTCTTTATTGTAGAATAGATGGCCATACTGAAAATTGAAATTATCATAACCATCATATCTTACTTTGAGTAAACCGTCTTCTACACGAAACGTATTTTTATAATTATCCCCAACTTTGTGGTTTCTGATTTTTGGGGTCCAGTTCTTCAAATCTTTCCCATTAAATAACTGAATGGGTTTGGGTTTCTTATCTTGAGATTTGGCAAATAAAGAAGTGCTGAGCAATAAAATTCCAGCACTATAAATGATATGTTTGAATTTCATCCTGAATTAGGTTTATTGACCTAAATTAGGTAAACATTTTTAAATAAGCAATTCTTTTTGTTTGACATATTCGCTTGGACGGATACCGACGACCTTATTGAATGTGTTACTAAACGTGGGGAGGCTATTGTATCCAACTTTGAGAGCAACTTCATTTACACTTAGTTTTTCGTCTAAAAGGAGCTTAAGAGCAGTCAGCATTCTGAGAATCGTGTAGTACTGGATAAAAGACATATTTAATTCTTTTTGAAATAGTCTGGCTAATGTACGTTCACTAATGTTAAATAATCCGGCAAGTTTTTTAAAGCTGACATTTTCCTCTATATTCTCTTCGAGGTAAGTGACGATATCCTTTAATTTCTGATGATTAGGATAGGGCAAGGCTAAAGGAAGCTCATGCAGCGATAATTCCGGCAGGATAAGTTTAAATGCTGTAGCGATACTATATTTAGGTTCTTCGACCGGAAATATATTGCCATTCCAGCGGTTGGTAAACATAATCAGTTCTATCAAAAGATCATTTACTGGATAGATTCCCATTTTGCTGTAGAAGGGTGCGTCATTATTGGTTTTGGGAAAGTACAAATTACGCATAACGACCTCCGGGGTACTTGGATGAATACTATGTTTTATGCCAGCAGGAATCCACAAATAATGTCGGGCAGGTAAAAAATATGATTTTTCCTCTGTCTTAACAAATACGACACCGCCTTCTGTATATAAAAATTGGTCCTTTTCGTGGCAATGTTCGGAAATATGATTCTCTGCAATAATAGCGTGGTGACAGTAAATGCTATCTTCAAATGAGTCTACTTCCGTCATATAATAACGGTTGACATATTTAGCATCTGTCGTTATATCTTGTGTATTCATTTTAACCTATAATACGATGTCACAAAGGTAAGACTTTTTTACTAGACCCCACCTTTACTTCTTGAAAGTGAGTGTATGCTTACGTTAAAATGGTAATTAATCGACCGGAGAGTTAGTCTTTACTTACTTTAGTTTTACCTTTATTATTGTAAGTTGTTTGTTATCAGTGTGATATATATTATCGATCCGTGTGATATAAAATATTTTTTTATTATGATTTGTTGTATATTTTTGATTTGTAGTAAGTTGTGGCTTTTTAGTCTCGTTTGGATAATTTTGTGTCGAATGGTAATAAATATGCAGTTGAAAAAAATGCTAAAATTGTTTGGTTAAGCGGTTGGAAAATATAACAAAGAACTTTACAAATAAGGGAAATATATAGGTTTCAATTTCTTAAGTTTACAATAATGGAATAAAATCAAACTATAACAATATGGCTTACGAAAGAATAAAAGTTCAAAGCTTACATGATAAAGTGATTACAGCGGAAGAAGCTGCTAAGCTATTTCAAAATGGAATGGTCGTTGGATCGAGTGGTTTTACTAAGGCTGGAGACAGTAAGGTTGTGTTACCTGCATTGGCTGAACGTGCAAAAGCGGATCCATTAAAAATAACCCTGATTACTGGGGCTTCGTTGGGACATGGAACAGACGGCAAATTGGCGGAAGCGGGGGCACTATCCAAGCGGATGCCTTTTCAGGTAGATCGTATTTTACGTAATAAAATTAATGCCGGGGATGTGCTGTTTATTGATCAGCATCTAAGCGAAACAGCCGAATTGCTGCACAATAAGAATTTGCCTCAGGTTGATATTGCTGTTTTGGAAGTAGCAGCAATAGAATCAGACGGAAGTATTGTTCCAACGACTTCTGTGGGAAATTCGGCTACTTTTGCTGCATTGGCTAAGCAGGTTATTTTGGAGGTCAATACTGCGATACCGATGACGATTAAAGGCATACATGATATTTACCAAGCAGAAGATTACCCTCGCCGTAATGTTATTCCAATTGTAGCTCCTGAAAATAAAATTGGGCGTAAAACTATTCCTTTGGACGCAAGCAAGGTGGTGGGAATTGTGTTTACGAATGAGCTTGATAGCCCAGCCGATATTGCTGAACCGGATACCAAAACTACAGCGATAGCGAAGCATATTTTACAGTTTTTCGAAAATGAAGTAGAGCTAGGTCATTTGTCAGAAAGCTTGATGCCGCTCCAAGCGGGTATTGGAAAAGTAGCTAACGCTGTTCTGACCGGATTTATACATAGTAAGTTCCGTAATCTAACGATGTTTTCTGAAGTGTTGCAAGATAGCACCTTTGACCTTATCGATGCTGGAAAACTGGATTTTGCTTCTGCTTCTTCAATTACTGTTTCGGAAGAGTGTTATTCAAGAGTGTTCGATCATTTGGATCGATACCGCGATAAAATTGTATTGCGCCCACAGAACATTTCCAATACACCTGGACTGATCAAACGTTTGGGGATTATAGCAATTAATACAGCCATAGAGTTTGATATTTATGGAAACGTAAATTCTACCCATACTTCGGGAACAAATATCATGAACGGTATCGGTGGATCGGGTGACTTTGCACGTAATGCTTACTTGAGCATCTTTGTTACACAGGCAGCCTCTAAAGGGGATGCAATTTCTCACATTGTTCCTATGGTTTCTCACGTAGATCATACCGAACATGATGTCGATATTTTGGTAACAGATTATGGCTTGGCAGATTTACGAGGTTTAGCGCCTCGTGAGCGAGCAAAAGTAATTATTGAGAACTGCGTACATCCAGATTATAAAGAGCAGCTTTTAGATTATTATAACCGCGCTTGCGAAAGGGGAGGGCATACACCACATCTGTTAGAGGAGGCTTTTAGTTGGCATATTAACCTTCGTGAAAACGGAACAATGAAAAAAGATAAGTAATCGAGAGTAAGTAAAGTTACTCATGCACTAGTCATAAAAGAAAGGCGAGGTTTAATGGTAGACTTCGCCTTTCTTGATGTATAACTATCGCAAAGAAAATCACGCATTCATTTTATTGGTTACGATGAGCCATTGTAGCCTCCTGCCGAGTCTGTTTAGCCCCCGATTTGTGGCGATTGAGACCAATCGTAATTTTTGTCCGAAACCATTGTTTGCTTTCTGGCGATTCAATTTCTTTACTGTAGCAAGCAACTACCTTAGGGTGAAACTTTGCGATTGTTTTGGCCCCCCAGCCGATTCCTTTCTTCACATGGAAATCTGTCGTGTTTGATAATGAAATGAGCAGCTTTAACAAAATGTCTACGTATGTGGCTGGCAGTCCCTTTTTTACAGCATAGTGCGTAGCTACACCAATGGTACGAACAATCCATTTATCAGGATGATGCGCTAATTCTTCTAATAATGGTATAGCTTTTTTAGGTGAAGTCAACAGCGCATGGCCAAGTACGCGTTCGCCGATGATATCACAGACGTACCATTGATTGCCCATGGTTATATAGGTGCAGGCTTTATGGATGGATTCTTCAAAGTGTTCGGGGAGACGTTGCTGAAGAATTATTCCCGTTAAAACATAACTTCCCATTTCTGTTGTGGCAATGAGACGATCTGTAAAGTGTAACTGTTCGGCCTCAGGCATGAATAGCATAATTTCCCTGGCCGCAAACTCCAGAAGTGGAAATCGAACTTTCTTATTCAGTAAACACTCTTGTAAGCTTAATATAAGGCATTCAATACCGGATTGCTGTCCTTGCTGTTTCGCCGCTGCGACAATTTCTCGGATCTGTACTTTACTGGTAATTTGGTCCATAGCGCTGCTCGAATCCCTATTCTTGATCTTTATAAATATTCCAATAATTAAAGTCTGTCATTGGGGCATCCGTTATTCCAATAGCGCGCCCCATTGTAACGATCTGTCCCCTATGATATGTTCCGTGGAGGATCAGCTGTTGTATGTATTCATACTTCGTGAAATCGCATTGAAACCATGGTGATTCCACTTTGATATTTTTTTCAAGATCCAACTCAGATAGCTTGTGTACATAACCCACAAGTTGAACTGAATTTCTTCTTAGTGCTTCAAATATTTCTTCTTTTGTGGTTCGCTTTTTTTCAAAATCAAAATCATTGCTTTCTGCAATGTGGCTCCACCAATATTCCTGTGTCTGCAAGATGTGGTTTAAGGTTTTCAAAATGGTCGGGAAGCTTGAAGGTACCTCCTGGTTAAGTTGGTCGTCCGATTTATCAGCCAGCCAATTGATGTATTTATTGACAACCCAGTCGTTATACTCGACACTTTTTGTGATTAAGGTCTTTAAACTCATAATTTCAATCTATAGGATGGTTTTTAATGAAATATTTACTAAATATAAATCCTTTTTGGAAAGAATTTATATTAAATTTCATAGCAGATAGGCTGTTTGATAAGCTGCTTTGAAAGTTTTCATTTTTGTAAAATTGAGGCAGGTATAGCCCTGTACGCTAAGCGTAACTTCTTTGCAATAAATAAAAAGTGTTGTTCATATTTTTTATATTTATTTTGCAATAGCAGAATGGTTTAGCATTTGTCGAATGCGCAAGATACCAATAGAAGATTTGACAGCCGCTTGAGCTTGTTGGATTAACCAATTGTAATAAATATGATAAAAGCAACGCATTGTATTCTTTCTCTACTAGCCATGTTGTTTATGAACATGGGAAACGCCCAAGTTAATAATTTACAGGAATCCAAAAAGGAATTTGATGAACGGATGCATTGGTTTATGGAAGCAAAATATGGAATGTTTATTCATTTTGGGCTTTATAGTCAACTTGGAGGGATGTATAAAGGGAAATTCAACCAAAGGATATGCCGAATGGGGGAATTTGTTGCTCAATATTGGACCTGATGGAAACGGCAACGTGCCGCTTGCGAGTAAGGAAATTTTGTTGAAAGCGGCGGCAGAACGAAAAAAGGACTAATCTAAGCAATATTCGCTGATTATTGACTCATGATAAATATTTTTGAAAAAAGAGTGTTATTTGATCTTACTTATCAACAAATATGAAGACAAAATTCATTTTATTCCTAGTGCTAATAACCATGCTTTTGGGATTTCAGCACCATGTAAAGGCAGATCCACCTTTTCATAAAAAAGGGATGATCAAGGTGACGGTCTTTTATCCAAATGGGCCTGGAAAGACATTTGATTGGGGCTATTATCTTCCAAAACATATTGCGCTTGTCAAAAAAGTTTACGGTAAAGCATTGAAAGGTATAACCATTGATAAAGGACTTTCGGGACGTAGCTCAGCAGAAGGCCCGACGTATTTGGCCATTTGCCATTTGTATTTTGATTCTGTTGCTGCCTATCAGGATCCTTTGAAGGGAAATGGGAAAAAGTTTGCCGAAGATTTTCCAAAGTACACGAATATTACGCCAGCGGTACAGATCAGTGAAGTGATTCAATAGACCGTTCGCTAATTAGGCGAAATGCTAGTATTAGGTGGAATACGATATGATCTATTGAAACACGAAATCTATTGAAACACGAACTAAAAAAGTCGTTTGTGCGTAGCAAACGACTTTATTTTTATTCACTTATCGAGCCTACATAAATGGTTTTAACCTCGATATAGGCTCTAGCAAAAACTACTATGAACGATTAAAATTATGAAGAAATTTCTTATGCTATTTCCAACATTAATATTTACCGGCCTGTCCTGTGTTACTTCGCTTAGCGTTCATGGACAAGAGGCCGGTACTGTCAAACGTATTTATATAAGCACAAAAGGAAATGACCGAAATCGAGGGACCATAGGAAGCCCTTATGCCACAGCTGAAGCCGCATTGCGATCGGTAGAAAAACAGAAACAAGGGAAAAATACACCGGGCATCGAAATCATCTTTATGGCAGGCACCTATCAGCTGGATAAACCGATTGAATTGTCTGCTGGGATATCCGGTACAAGAAGGCAACCCTTGCGGATTAAGGCCGAGGATGGAGCACAAGTTACGCTGAGTGGGGCCAAATCGCTTAACCTTAAATGGAAACAGGGCGATCATGGTATTTGGGAGGCTAAGGTCACAAGAGGAGTAAACTTCCAAAGTCTATATGCTAATGATAAGCATCTTGTCCGGGCACGTTATCCAAACTACGATCCCACAGTCTTGCCATTTCAAGGCTATGCTGCAGATGCATTAAGTCCCGAACGTGTCGCAACCTGGAAAAACCCTAAGGGGGGAATTGTACATGCTTTGCATGCTGGTAGCTGGGGAGGATTCCATTATAAGATTACCGGAAAAGATGGCTTATCAACAGTTACACTTGAAGGTGGACAGCAAAATAATCGTCCCAGCAAAATGCACGAGACCTATCGCTTTGTAGAAAATATCTTTGAAGAACTCGATACCTTTCAGGAGTGGTATTTGGATGAGGAGAAGGCACTGTTATATTATATGCCTGCTAAAGGAGTTGATCCCAACCAGCTGAAGTTTGTAGCACCACAATTGGAAAATCTAATCTATCTTTCAGGTTCATCTTCCAGACCAGTGCATGATATTGAGGTTAGTGGCCTTCGCTTCATGTATGCTGCTCCTACCTTTATGAAAACAAGCGAACCACTCTTACGTAGTGATTGGACGATCTATCGACAGGGAGCCGTAAAGATTGAAGGTGCGGAAAACTGTATCTTCCGCGCGAATGATTTTATCGCTTTGGGCGGCAATGCAATATTTGTTAATAATTACAATCGCGGGGTCAAAATTGAAGGCAACCGGATTGAACAGATCGGTGCCGGAGCGATCAATTTTGTAGGAGATCCAGCGGCGGTTCGCTCACCGGAATTTCGATATGAAAAATTTGTTCCGTTTGACCAAATGGATACCATCAAAGGGCCAAAAACCGATAATTATCCCATGGACTGTGAGGCGAGTGACAATCTGATTCATGACATTGGATTGATCGAAAAACAAGTAGCAGGTGTACAGGTCTCTATGGCTGAATCTTTACGAATTTTGCACAATACCATTTACAATGTGCCTCGAGCAGGTATTAATGTAGGTGATGGTACCTGGGGCGGACATGAGATAGCTTACAATGATGTTTTTAATACAGTCCTGGAAACCAGCGATCATGGAGCCTTCAACTCATGGGGGCGCGACCGATTTTGGCATCCCAATCGAAAGGAGATGGATGAACTGACGGGGAAGCATCCCAATTTAATAGTGTTGGATGCAGTCAAAACAACTAAAATTCATGATAATAGATTTCGCTGTGATCACGGTTGGGATATTGATTTGGACGACGGATCTTCCAACTATGAAATTTACAACAATCTATGTTTAAGTGGGGGACTAAAACTAAGAGAAGGATTTTATCGTAACGTGTATAACAATGTGATGATCAACAATGGTTTTCATCCACATGTCTGGTTTCAGAATAGTCACGATGTTTTCCGTAATAATATCGTGATGGAATCCCATCAGGATATACAGGTCAGGTATTGGGGGCAAGAGGTAGACCATAATATCTACAGAAGGCAGGATGACCTAGACAAAGATCGGGCGAAAGGTATCGAAAAACATGGTCGTGTTATTCAATTGAACTTTATGAATCCTGCCGGTGGCGATTTCCGATTGAAGAACTGGAAAGATCAGGATTTTAAAAATTTTGACATGTTGCATTTCGGAGTTACGAGTAAAAGGCTTAAAACTCTTGCTGCTAGACCTGAAATACCTCAGTTGATCCAATCCGAAGCAAAGGAGCAGGGGAGCAGATGGGCCTGGAAGTCGGGGGTATTTAAATCAGTGGAGACTTTGGGAGAGCAGTCAGCAGCGGGCCTACCCGCGATAAACGGCGTGCTGCTACTTCAGTTGGATGAAAAAGGCAATCTTTATAAAAGCGGTTTGCGTGTCGGTGATGTTGTGCTGAATTACCAGGGCGAGAAAATAGATCAATTAACAGACTTGCAACAAGCGATTAAAAAGCATGTACACGCAGACCAGCCGAAGGTGTTAATTTTTAGAAACCAACAGCAGCAGGAATTAACCCTGCAGCTGGAGCAAATTTTCTATAGGAAGATTGAAATATAGTATTGTACTTTGGCTTGTTGACACGCGATATCACTATTGTGGGGATTTAGCAGTAAAACAAGGCAGTTTTGATAGATCGGTCATCTTATGACGATACTTAGTTTTTGTTTATAATTTTTATTTCCATTAGGACTATTGCGCATCTTGGTCGTCATTATAACAGTGTGTTATCACATAATGAAGTAGACACCTGATATTAAATTCTTATTCGTATTAATTGATGTATAAGGCTGTACAGCACCCATGTGTTGGCAGCCTTATTGATTTCCCATGGAATGGAATTAGCTAGTTAGAATAATGCTGAATGGAAGTGACGGTTTGGTGAATGATGATGTATCGCTATAAAGACATAACCATAGATAGGGCGATGCGGAGTCAATATGGGCTGGCTGTACAAAATTTCTTAAACTGGTTTAAGTTTGGACTGTTTTTGTTCGCTTAAATTTGATTCATATCGTTTATACCATATTTATATAATTTACACCATGTATAATCAACTTTTTGCACGTATAGCTGTATCAACAGCATTTTTGTCTGCTGTTGCAGATCGTTTGGGTCTATGGGGGGCGCCGGGCGCATCACATGTTTCTTGGGGAAATTGGGCCAATTTTGTAGCCTATTCAAATACCCTCAATTTTTTTGTGCCAGTATCCTTCGGTAATATACTTGCTATCGGTGCGACATTATTGGAGGTTATCTTAGCTATCCTGTTGTTGATCGGCTATAAGCTGCGTTTTAGCGCATTAATTGCCGGGATTTTACTGATTAGCTTTGCGATGGTGATGACCTTATCGTTAGGAATTAAATCGACGTTTGATTATTCGGTCTGGGTAGGAGCGGCTGCTTGTTTTTTACTCCGTACAGCTGATAACTTTCCTATAAGCATAGATCGTTATATCGAACTTCGTAAAAAGTAGAGGAATCGGTAAATGAAGGGGCGAAGATTTTCTCGTCTTAGCAATATGTTTCAAAAAGCACAAAAAATGCCGTTAAGCAAAGCGGTTTAACAGCATTTTTTTGATTACATTTCTTTTAAATTTACCTCTTTCTTCTCACCGTCTTTGTCAATGGTGACATGTTTTTCAATATTAGCTTTGTCGACATAAGATGATTTTGCGGTACCATAATTTGTCGTTGAACCTGTATACCCCCAATAGTTATAATAATTGGTGTAGCCCGACACATAGGAGTAGTTGTATGAATTGGTGAAATCGAAGCTGGCCATGATCACGTATGCGCCTGGCATGAGATCTGCAAACTCGAAATGTCCCTCATCATCATACACTTTTGCTTTTTTAACCGCATAGCCAAAATCAGGATCTAATGGAACCTCCTGGACCTTTTTTTGTTTTCGGATCTTTTTATTGACTTCCAGCCATTCTTCATAATAAGCAGAGTTGGCAAACAGCGTAATTTCTGTTCCTTTTGGAGCATATTGCTTTTTGGCAGTATTCACGAGCCCGCCAAGTTTTTTTCCGGAGCTAGATCGTGCGTAAGCCGTCCCGATAATAACACTGTTCCCTTGAGAAATCTGTTGGGCAGACTGTTCTTTGTTGAATCTATTTTTAATAGGTTGATAGTCCAGTTCTTCGTTTACGGTAATTTCCCACTTTCCGTTTCCCATGGACATTTCCCTTTGCCATAATCGGCGATCTTTCTTATCGATGACATAGTTGTAGATGGCTCCGGTACTTTCTTCTAAAAGTGTAACCAGCCAACTGTCGTGTTTGCCCGTTTTTGGGGAACCATAACTGTAGCTTTTTACTTCCTTGATGGTATAGTCTTCGACAAAAATGTCGGAATCACTATTGTAATAAAATTGCGGGATGCGCGCTTTATACCCTAGATCTAAAGGTAAAGTTGAAATCAGATGATCTGTCCAGTTAAAATCTACAAAAGGTCTAGTTGGCTGTAAGTTGATCTTTTTTTCCTTTTTAGTTTTCTTCGAATAATAATTACCTGTAATTGTTTCCCCAAAGTTGAGGCTTACTTTTGTTTCTTTGCCATCGCTGGAATAGCTGATAGACCGAAGTGTTTTTGCGTCAGCGACAGTGGTGCGGATCGAAGTCCAGGCATTGTCTTTCGGAACATAAGTATTGGTTAAAGTCAGCTGATTGTTGGCCGCTACAATATCGTAGGTCAATGATCCTTGTTTGTCCCAAGTGTTATCTTTGACATAATAGACTGTATACAGTGATTTTTCTGGTTTTATATAGTTGGTATTGATATCGCTGCTACCCGGGCTGACGGTCTTTTGACATAATCCTACGGCTGGAAGTAGGCCTACTCCCAAAACAAAGGCATATAATTTCATATATGTGAACTATAGTTAATGAAAAAACAAGTTGTTTTCTTGCTCGATTTATTTATCTAAGATAATAAAAAATATTTTTTTTGCTGGCGATTGTTTGGTTTTGCATCAATAATCTGCCGCTAATAGATGTCTTTTGGGAACGTAAATTTTTTGAAAGAATGAAAAAGGTGTTTTTATGCCATGTAAACAATAAATAGAAGACTAATTGGTTGGTTTTCAGTGTGTATATAAGATAAGAATTTGCGGTATAGCAATAGATATTTCAGGAGCACGGCAATGGAAATGGCATTAATAAAACAAAATTGAGTATATTGTATTAAACATTTAGATAAATAAAGCTAAACAGTTTGGGTAAACTTTGAATAACTAATGGCAAAACTTTTTTTGGTCCGACATGGACAGTCACAATGGAATTTAGAAAATCGCTTTACGGGCTGGCAGGATATCGATATTACCGAATTGGGACAACAGGAAGCTCGGCAGGCGGGCTTGGCGCTGGCAAATGAGCCGATTGATATAGCATATACATCGACGCTAATCAGAGCGCAGCATACGTTAGAGATTATTTTGCATGAAATGGGTAATCCTCACATTCCCATTGTTATCAATGCTGCTTTAAATGAGCGTGGTTATGGAAAGCTGGAAGGATTGAACAAAGCCGAAACGGCGGAAAAATATGGCGCTGAACAAGTGCATATCTGGCGAAGATCTTTTGATGTTCCTCCGCCTGGGGGTGAAAGCCTAAAAGATACATACGAACGTGTTATTCCATATTACGAAGGTTTTATACTACCCAAACTGAAAGAAGGTAAAAATGTACTTATTGTTGCGCATGGCAATAGCCTAAGGGCACTGATCATGTTTTTGGAAAATCTTTCTCCGGAACAGATATTGGAAAGGGAGATTGCTACCGGGCAACCGATCACGTATCAAATTGAAGGATAAGCGCTATACTGATTTCAGGTCTAGCCTAAGTAATCGAGAATTGGTGAAATCGCAGTTTTGAAAACAAAAAATCCTGCCATATGGATGATGAGCAGGATTCTTGTTTTTGTACTTGCGTTATGCTATTTCAAAACGAATTTAAATCCTAACGAAAAACGCGATGGCTCGAAATTGGAGCCATGAGAAAGATTCCACCATGGTTTCCAGTCGAAATGCATGGCTAATGGTGCAGACGGAATTTTGAACTCTAGGCCCAAGGCTGGACGGATTGCAAAATCAGTATGTGTTTTTCCATCTTTCCAATGGTAATCGTCATACCAGTCGTCGTGCCATTTACCATAATCAATAAATGATACTTGTGGACCAACTCCAATATACCATGAAAGACCACGCGATCCAGGAATACGTTTGTTGTATGAATAATCTACGCCGATAACAGTAATATTGTCTCCAAATAATACTTGTGCATTTCCAGCATCATTTCCACCAAAATTGTGTTTTATCTGTGGACCGAATAGGGTTTGACCATCACCTACATCTATGCCAAGACCAATGGCTGTGCGATAAGGAGTTTGTGCGTTTGCTTGCTGATGAGCAGCAAATAGTAGCGTAAAAAGTGTTAGAAAAGGTAGAATTACTTTTTTCATGATAATTTAAAAAAATATAAGTTGTGTGTTTCCGATTAGAAAACTTTCGCTGTTGAAACAAATAGTTTGCCAAAGATTTTTTTAACATTTTGATAAACAATAAATGATATGTAACTACCTCTTTTTTAATAGATTTTTTTTATGGATAATCTAAAAAAAAATCAACTATATATATTAAAGCATTGTTCTTATTATAGAGAGCTGCTTTTTTAAGGTTTGATAGTGCTCAGGCTATTTTTTATGGATGGCTATTATAATTTTAATCGATGCGATCTTATTAAATGTTATACGAGGCAGCATTTAAAATACTACAAAATACAGCAGATGGAGAAACTACAAATTAATAAGGAAAGGATTGAAGAATGGATTGCAGCGGGCTATGATGTTCTTCAAGATGGAAAATTAATAAAAATCGAAGGCGATCTACAGGAATTTTTAAAACAGTTTGCTGATGATACAGCAGATGGGGGACCAAAAACATATCTGTTGAAGGAGCTGCTTACCTGGCCAGAGGAAGATTTAAAAAAAGTAGAAATGGGTTATGGAACAGATGAAAATAGCTGAAGATAAAATTGTACCATTGGATTTTGATTCAGAAGAATTACCTTTTGAAATTCGTGAACTACGTCCCGTTGTATTTAGAGAAGAAACGTCCTATTGGTGTTTACTAGGACCCGATCCGCATCAAGGCATTTTCGGAAACGGCGAAACGGCTTTAGAGGCTTTAGCCGACTGGCTAGAAAATTTACAGGTACGTTTAAAAACTGGAGACGAAAATGATGAAGTAGCGAATTATGCTCGGGAAAGTCTTCGGGCATCGAATCGTGATGTCTGGTAATATTCCGTAGTTATATTAAAAGTCTCCCCATACAGATTGAAAAAAAGTAAAAAGGCCCTTCGAATAGAAAAAGGATAATTTATCGTTATAAGGTATCCTTACTGTGTGTAGTAGCGAAATTTACAGTTCCTGCGTTAATTTAATTGTAACAATATGTTCTCGAAATCCCAAAATGAGCGATAGTAATGAGAAGAAAACTGGGCTTCTTAAAAATGCAGTAAAGACAATTTTATAGCGAATAAACCTGAATAAGATTGCATACTTCTTTTATTTAAAAATCAATTTATCTATGTTTGGTGTAACATGTTAAGTCTGTATGTATTTGACTTTTAACAGTGTTAGGTTTACATCTTGATCTATTTTTCAATTTTCGAACATTTTATTTAAATGTTTGAAAATTGAAAAATATATTACTAACTTTATTTTAGATGAACAAAAAGGAACAGGTCAAAGAAAGAATTGGACAGGCGGCTATGGAGTGTTTCGAGCGTTATGGATTAGAAAAAACAACCTTGGAAGACATTGCTAAAACTGTGGGATTGAACAAAACGTCTCTTTATTATTATTACAAGAACAAAGAGGATATTTTTATTGAAGTAGCAATACGAGAAGGACAATCTTTTATTGATACATTACAAAAAAGTACATTGAAAAAGAAGGGAGTAGAGAATCAGATTTCTTTTTATTTAGAATCGAGATTGAACTATTATACCAATGTGCTCAATATGAATAGGGTGTCTGTCGAATCACTTGATAAGATTTTACCTCGTTTTTTTGAACTATATGATGCAATGATGGTGCAAGAGAAAGCTTTTCTTACTAAGCTCCTTACACAGGCCATTGCACATGAAAAATTGGATCTAACAGATCCTGAAAATATAGCTTCTGTACTTATAAATTTTGCTAATGCATTGAAACATAGTACAGAACAGCAGGCAATACTGAAGCGGCAGGTTGAAATTGACTATGTACAAAGTCTTCGGGATACCAAATTTCTAGTCAGCCTAATTTTTAGAGGGCTCAGAATATAATTCTCGATTGTCCATTTTGGAGAATCAGGGCGGGTAAGGTGAAGCATTGAAGCGATAATAATACGCTAACCAATATAAACATGAAAAAAATTGCCTTATTAATCCAGATTCTCTGTATCTGTGTGCCATTTAGCTTGTCTGCACAACAGATCATCAATGGGCAGGTCAGCAATAGCTCGACATCCGAGCCCGCCTATGCAGTTTCGATCCAGTTAAAAAACGGAAAGGAAGGTACTTTCACGGATGATCGAGGGCGTTTTCAGCTGAAAACAAATAGACCACTACCCATTACACTGTATATTTCTGCTATCGGGTATGAATCGAAAGAAGTTTTGGTGAATAACCTGTCATCTCCATTGCATATTTCTTTGAATTTATCCCCCATTTTGGGACAGGAGGTTGTTGTTTCTGCAAGTAGAACCGTACAGAGTAAACTATCCGCGCCAGTAACAATTGAGCAAATGAGCAGCAAAGACATTCGTAATGCAGCACAATTAAATTACATGGATATGCTTCAAGGCTTGAGAGGAGTCGATGTTACCGTATCCAGTATTGGTTTTACCAGTGTTACAACGCGTGGGTTCAATACCAGTGGGAACACCAACTTTACTCAGATCGTAGACGGGATGGATAATCAGGCGCCTGGACTGAATTTCCCGCTCGGATCGGTCATCGGGCTGACCCAACTTGATGTCGATAATATAGAGGTGCTGTCTGGAGCATCTTCAGCCTTGTATGGGTCGAGGGGATTGAATGGTACGATGGTTGCCACAGGTAAAAATCCGTTTAAATATCAAGGATTAAGCGTGTTGGTGACTCAAGGTGTCAACCATATCAATCATAAAAAGAACAATGATCCTGTGCCTACTTCACCCTATTATGATTGGGCTATACGCTATGCAAAACAAATGGGGAATAAAATTGCTTTCAAGATCAATGGTCAGTATACACAGGCAAAAGATTGGGTAGCGAACGATGAAACCAACAAAAACGGTCCTGGGACAGCGCTTACAGATCCAAACTATAATGGGGTTAACCTGTATGGAGGAGCGACTTCGACAGATATTAATCCCTTTTTGGAAGGTGCACTTCAGGGAAATCCGGAATTGGCTCCCCTAATCGAGCCCCTACTGAAAAATCCAAATTATGTTGCCCGGACTGGATACCCGGAATATGGCTATCTCGATAATAGAGCCAAGCTCTTTAAAATCAATGGTGAATTCCGTTACAAGGTTTCCAACACTATTGAAGCCATAGCTTCAGCCACTTTTGGTACGGGTAATATTGTTTATACCAACGATACGCGTTATCAGCTGAAAGGATTTAAAGTAGGGCAATATCGGCTGGAGCTTCGTGGGGATAAATGGTTTTTCAGAACCTATACGACCCAAGAAAATTCGGGGAGGACACTGGTTGCAGGGCCGACAGCACAATATATCAATGAATCTTGGAAAACAAGCTACGATGGCGAGACAGGTGGTTGGTATCCTGAATATACTGCTGGTCTCTTAAATGCACTTGCTTCAGGTACTTCGCTCGCAGATGCTCATCTAGCGGCGCGCACGTTAGCCGATCAAGGGCGCGCCGAACTTGGAACACCGCTGTTCAATAGACTAAAAGATAGTATCAGCAATACACCCATATCGCAGGGTGGAACGCTGTTTTTGGACCGCAGCAAATTATACAATGCCGAAGCGCAATATAATTTCTCAGATCTTGTAAAATTTATGCAGGTGATTGCAGGTGTCAATTGGCGTTTGTACAATCTAAATTCAAAAAATACACTATTCCCGGATAAGGATAAGCCGATTCATGTAAAAGAGTACAGTGCTTACCTGCAACTCGCCAAAAAAGTATTTGACGATCGCCTTAATATTGCCACTTCATTCCGTTACGATAAGAATACGTTGTTTGCTCAACCAAAGTTAACTTCGCGTGCATCACTGGTGTTTGATCTGTTTCATCAGAACTACCTTCGCCTTTCTTATCAGAATGCGTATAGCTTCCCCTCTAATATACAAGCCTTACAAAATACTTTAAATGGCTACAATAGCTATTCCTCCGGCGGTTCATCGCTGTTGTTGATCGATAATTATCAATTTGATCGCTATCCGCCTTACACCTTGGAAAGCGTGCAGAAATTTCAGCAATCGAACGATCCAACCGTACTTCAGAAATTTAAATTTGATGATATTAAGCCGCAGTCGGTTAATGCTTTCGAACTGGGCTATGCAGCTATGTTGGGCAAGCGGGTGATGATCGATGTGTTGGGGTATTTTTCAACCTGGAAGAATTTTATTGGCTATGCCAATGTTGCCAATACTCCTGGAAGCGACGATTACAATGCTTTAAAAGATCATTCGACCTATGTTCAGTATAATATCGCTTTTAATGGCGGAGAGACCGTAAATACCTACGGATACGCCGCGAGTATTAGTTTGGATCTAGGCCGGAATTTTGTGACCAAGGCCAATTATTATTCTGACTACCTAAAAAATAAGAACAATAGTCAAATTAACAATTTCAATACACCACATTATCACTTTAATCTTGAATTCGCGAATAGTGGCTTTGGAAAAAAACAGGTTTGGTCTTTTAGTACTTCCTTACGTTATAAACCGGGGTACTATTATGTCGTGTCTGGAGGACTTGCCGCAGGTCAAGTGCCAAGCTCAGCGGTAATCGATGCGCAAGTGAGCTATAAATTTGTTAAGGCTCGATCCGGAATTCGTATTGGGGGAACCAATATCACAAACAAGTATTATTCTACAGGAATTGCTAATCCACGTATAGGGGCGGTGTATTATGTCACTTATGCTTATAATATTTTCTAATCAAAAATTAAACAAATCAGACCATGAAAAGATATTTAAAACAATTGATTGGTATTGCGGTTACAGCTTCCTTCCTGTACAGCTGTGCCGACCAATCGAAAGACAGTTACAAAGTCCTTACGTTTACTCCTGGACAAGAAGAGGCTATTGAAGAAGCTTTCCTTTCCATTAAAGATAGCACCAATATCGTGCTAAAAGCTGGAAAATACTCCTTCGATAATCTGAGTATTGCGCAAGTAAATCATATTAAGATTGAAGGCGAGGGCTATGATAAGACAATTATTGATTTTTCCAGTCAGACACAGGGAGGAGAGGGAATCCGGGTTACTGATGTGAAAGGTTTAGCGATTGGGAATATGACCATTCGTGATTCAAAAGGAGATCTATTGAAGATAAACAATAGCCAAGACGTTATCATCTCAAATCTTCATAGTATATGGAGCTCGGCCGATTCTACAAGTGGCGGATATGGGATTTATCCTGTGCTCTGTAAAAATGTGCTTGTTGAGAATTGTTATGCCGAAGGGGCTTCAGATGCAGGTATCTATGTAGGACAGACAAAGGGTGTCATTGTACGGAAATGCAAAGCGGCGAAAAATGTGGCTGGTTGTGAAATTGAAAATACAACAGATGCTGAAGTTTACGATAATGAATTTTATGGAAATACAGCCGGATTTCTGATTTTTGATCTGCCTGAACTTTCACAGCGCGGTGGAAGGGTAAAGGCATATCGCAATAAAATCTATGCTAATAATTTTAAAAATTTTGCCAAAGGTGGGAGTTTCGGAACTTTTTGGGGAGTAGGAAATGCATCACCGGGAAGTGGTATCATTATTCTTTCTACATCAAATATTGAAATTTACGATAATGTTATCGAACAAAATAACACGTCTGCGATTACGATCGCTTCAGGTTTTGCTGTCGATGAAAAAGCTGGAGAACGCATCAATGCAAATTACTCCCCCATACCCACACATGTTAAAATTTATAAAAATACCATTAAGATGGGGGATAAATTCCCGCAGGCAGCTTATGAGCATCGTATCGGTCAATTGATTATTGCTACCGAAGCCCAGTTAAATAGTGTTGAGCCGGATCGGAAAAATAAGCGGATTCCTGCCATATTGTATGACGGTATTACCAGTAATGTGATCACGAACGGTCATACTCAAAACCCGGATTCTATCTGTATCAATCAGCCTGGTGAGAATATGTTTGTAGCGGCAGATTTTAGTCACGCAGGTCAACCAACGATGTGGAAACCCTCAAGTAATGTACAACCTTTTCAATGCAAATAGCTGTGAAACCAACAAAATTTACCTTCGTCTGTACCGGAATATTGAGTGTGATCCTGCTTATGCTGCAACAGAGCTGTCGGCAGGGGCAAAATAAATCATCAGACCATGGGGTTGTATCTTTTGAATTTAAAGAACGATTGTCCGAATACGGCTTTTTTACTGGAAAAATAAATCAATTAGTAGCAAGAGCTGATATCTTGGGCTACGACCTAAGCACGCCTCTATTTTCTGATTATGCCGTTAAAGACCGCTTTATTGTCTTGCCAAAAGGAGGGAAAATAGGCTATACAGAACATGGTCCGTTAGATTTTCCCGACTCAACCATTATTATAAAGAATTTCTCATACATAAATGAAAAAAGGCAAAAAGTGTTGATAGAGACGCGCTTGCTGGTGAAGGATCCAGCTGATCATGCCTGGAAAGTGATGAATTATCTGTGGAATGATGGGCAGACCGATGCGATTAAACATATTCGTGGTGCTAAACTACCGATTACATTGATAGATAATGCGGGCAATAAGCATAGGACAAACTATATGGTACCCAACACCAACGATTGCAAGCGCTGTCATAACAATAGCTCCAAGCTGATGCCCATAGGTCCAAAGGCCCGAAACCTCAATTTTGTGCGATTAGGTGATTCGATCAACCAACTAGCCAAATGGCTTTCCCTTGGCCGGGTGTCCAATATGCCTGAGCTAAAGAAAGTACCGCAATTGCCTATATGGACCGATGAAAACAGATTCAGTTTGGAACAACGGGCAAGAGCCTATTTAGATGTGAACTGTGCGCATTGCCATACCAAAGGGGGAGACGCTTACAATACAGGGCTTTTCCTGGATTATGATGTGAAAATTCCTTCCCACCTTGGTATTGATAAAGCTCCTGTTTCAGCTGGAGGTGGAGCAGGTGGCTTGGATTTTGATGTAATTCCAGGAGATGCCAAGCATTCTATCCTGCTTTATCGGATGAACAGTGTGGAACCCGGTACAGCGATGCCGGAGTTGGCCAGAAGTATAATACATAAAGAAGGTGTGGATCTGATTCGCCAATGGATCGATAATATGCCATCAAAAAAATAGTAATATTGATCTTCAATTGGTATGAACAAAGAGAAGTTAACGGATCAGATAGGTTTAATATTTGAACAGCAGCAGCTTTTTAAATATGAATTACGGTCTAGCAGTGCAGAGGAACGTATAAAGAAACTTTACAAGTTAAGAGCGCTTATTGAGAGTCATGAAGATTTAATCTATGCGGCGCTCGAAAAAGATTTACGGAAGTCACGAAGTGAAGCCGCTATAAGCGAAGTATTATTTATTTACGGTGAAATAGCATTTGCAATACGACATTTACGAAAATGGATGAAGCCTAGACAGGTTGGCCGTTCGATAACCAATTTTCTTGCTAAGAGCACAATTACCTACCAGCCTAAAGGTACGGCACTCATTATATCGCCTTGGAACTACCCTTTTCAGCTCACAATGAGCCCATTGATTTCAGCTATTGCGGCAGGCAATTGTGTGATTTTAAAGCCCTCAGAACATAGTCCATTCACGTCTGCAGTTATTGGCGAGATTTTGACCAAAGGATTTGACCAACGGGAAGTGGCCTGTATTGAAGGTGAACAGCGTGTTTCCGAGGCACTATTGGCGCTTCCCTTTGATCATATATTCTTCACCGGGAGTCCGGCGGTAGGTAAACTGGTTATGCAGGCTGCCTCCCGTAATCTCAGTTCTGTAACTTTGGAGCTTGGTGGAAAATCGCCCGTTATATTAGATGCGACTGCAGATATGGAGATGACTGCCCATAAAGTTGCTTGGGGAAAATTAATCAATGCAGGGCAAACCTGCATTGCGCCAGATTATGTTCTTTTGCCTAAAGATAAGCAGGATGAATTTGTAAACTATTATCTAAAGGCGGTTAAACGTATGTTTTTCACCGAGGATAGACAGCTGGATGGAACAGTTTACGCGAAGATCATTAACGAAAAGCACGCTAATCGTCTTGTTTCATTAATCGCCAAGGCAACAGCATGCGGAGCAAAACTACTTGAAGGGGGACTGTTGGCCAATGACCTGACATTAAGTCCGGCATTGTTGATCGATGTAAAGGCTGACAATCCAATTATGCAGGAAGAAATATTTGGTCCCATACTTCCCGTAGTAACCTATGAAGAGCAAGAAGAGGCGCTAGCACTCATTAATCGTGCTGAAAAACCTTTAGCTTTGTATGTATTTAGCAATAACAAATCTAATATTCAATATATCCTCAAACAGGTATCCTCTGGAGGGGCTTGTGTGAATGATGTTTTGATTCACGTTTCCAATCCGCATTTGCCTTTTGGTGGTGTCAATGGCAGTGGCATGGGCAGTTGTCATGGGCAGTTTGGCTTTAAGGCATTTTCACATGAAAGGGCTGTCATGTTTCAATCTAAATTTTCAGTTTCTACGTTGATTTATCCACCCTATGCTAAAAAGAGCAAAGTTTTTAAATTATTGAAGAAATGGATTTAGTCAATAAAGACAGTGTTTCAATAAAGACAGCTACACGTCCTTTCGTATAGGCTATCCCTGAAAGATTTAGTTGCGATTATTGATCGTCAGTCGTTTGACCCGCAACAGGAGCTCTTCCGGACTAAACGGCTTCACCATAAAATCTGACGCACCAAGATCAAAAGCTTCAATGACGACTTCCTCTTGTCCCATGTTGGAAAGTACAATAACGGGAATTTTTTTCTCGAGTTTTTTTATGGAAGTAAGGACTTCTATCCCCGAAGCAAATGGCATCATAATATCGGTAATGATCAGATCGAGATCCATTGTATTGAGCTTTTCAATTGCATCTTTTCCATTGGTGGTAGTGATAACCTCGTGACCTGCCTTGATCAGTTTGTATTGAACTGTCCGTAATATCAACTCATTATCTTCTGCAATTAAGATGACCATCTTATTTTTATTATTAATATACTACTATAAAGACCATAACAAGTTTAGATGCTATTCCATATCTAACGATAGGTACAGAAATATTTTACAATATGTTTAGTTTTCAGCTTCTGTTTTACATGATCTGAAAACATAGGTAGCAAAGAAGGACTTCAATCGCAAGAAGCTGTCTTGGCATTATTGGAAAAATGATCGTAAAATTGCTTTTGGCTAATATGAAATTCAAAGTCCCAAATGAATTTCTGCGCAAATATAGGATTGTAATAGAAATATTCAATAGAAGAAAAGTATTAGCAGGTAAATTTTATGCTAATATATTGTTTATAAGTTATGTAGCCTTTCTTTTTTGCAAAAAATAAAAACTGCAAATAAGAGATTGTAACATGATGTTACGTGCGAAGGAGATGATCGTTGACAGATGATTTTAACTCCTGAATACAAGAATTATTCATTATATTTAGGTAACCTAGTTCATTCGATATGTCATATAATATTCCCGATAATCTGAAAGGTCTTTCCGCTGCTGAGGTTAATGCCTCTCGCGCTAAATATGGTTGGAATCAATTGAGCGATAATCACAAGAATACCTGGTTTGAACTGCTTGTGGATATTTTGAAGGAGCCTATGCTGATTCTGTTGATTATCATCTCGATGATTTATGTTTTTGTGGGGAATTACGGAGAGGCTGTATTTATGTTTGTCGCTATTGTTGCTGTTACGGCAATTTCTTTTTATCAGGATAATCGTAGCAAAAAAGCGCTGGAGGAATTGGAAAAGCTGAATGAACCATTAAGCACCGTGATTCGAGATGGGAAGGTCAGTGAAATTCCAACACATGAGATTGTTGTGGGGGATCTCTGTATTACTGAGGAAGGTCGAATTATAAACGCTGATGGTCGTATTCTACATAGTAACGATTTTTCTGTCAATGAATCTTCGTTGACGGGGGAGAGTTTTTCCGTCTTTAAGGACAGTAAATCTGAAGATAATCTGGTCTACGGCGGGACGGTTACGGTCTCAGGCCTGGCTGTGTTTGAAGTAACTGAAATCGGTAAAGAGACCCGTGTTGGAAAAATAGGTGAATCGATAAAAAATATCAAGGAAGAAATTTCACCATTGCAGGTGCAAATCCAAAAGTTTGTAAAAGCAATGGCCATTGTCGGTATCCTAATTTTTTTAATCGTATGTGTATACAGTTTTATTGACAGTGGTAATTTAGTGGCGAGCTTGCTCAATGGACTTACTTTGGCCATGTCTGTATTGCCGGAAGAGATTCCTGTTGCGTTTACGACTTTTATGGCGCTTGGCGCATGGAAACTCATGCGGGAAGGGATTATAATCAAAAGAAGCAGTATTGTTGAAACTTTGGGTAGTACAACGGTGATTTGCACAGATAAGACCGGGACCATTACAGAGAATTCCATGCAATTGAAATACCTCTATAATTATGCTACGGATTCATCTTATGATCAGGAAAGGTTTGATGAGTCCGATTTAAGAGAGCTTATCGAATATGCGATGTGGAGCAGCGAGCCTGTGCCTTTTGACCCAATGGAAATTACGTTGCATAAAATATATGAAAAAACGCAAAATCAGGACCTCAGAAAGGAATATGCATTATTTCATGAATATCCTTTAGATGGTAAACCGCCGATGATGACCCATCTTTTCGAAAATACAGGAAAGGATCGGATTATTGCTGCCAAAGGGGCACCGGAGGCTATACTTAGCGTATCGAAGCTGCCCGATAGTGAGAAAGATAAAATTAGGGCTATTGTTAAATCCTATGGAGAGCAGGGCTTTCGTCTATTGGGTGTGGGGAAAGCGAAATTCGAAGGCAATAATTTCCCCGCGAAGCAACAGGATTTTGAGTTCCAATTTTTAGGGTTGACCGTATTTTATGATCCTCCTAAAAAAGGTATTCAGGAAGTATTTCAAGATATTTATGATGCCGGGATTAAAGTCAAAGTAATTACTGGCGACAATGCCGATACGACTAAAGCAATAGCGGCTCAGGCCGGAATTCGTATTTTGACTCCGCCGATCAATGGCAGTGAAATCGTAAATAGATCCGAGGCTGAAATTATGGCGATAGCGGAGCAAACAACTTTATTTACCAGAATGTTTCCGGATGCTAAATTAGCCGTTGTAAATGCCCTTAAAAAGAAAGGCGAGGTTGTGGCGATGCTTGGTGATGGAGTAAATGATGGTCCAGCCTTAAAAGCAGCCCACATTGGCGTTGCTATGGGCAATAAAGGTACTGAAATAGCAAAATCAGCCGCGGCATTGATTATCACAAATGACGATCTACAAAAGTTAATCATTGGTATAGCGGCCGGAAGAAGGATTTACGCAAACATCAAGAAGGCGGTTCAATACATCATTTCTATTCATATCCCCATTATTTTGACCGTATCACTACCTTTGTTTTTAGGCTGGGTATTTCCGCAGATTTTTAGCCCTGTGCATGTGATCTTCCTCGAATTGGTCATGGGGCCCACCTGCTCGATCGTATATGAAAATGAACCTATTGAAAAGGATACGATGAAGCGACCTCCTAGAGCTATGAGCGACACTTTTTTAAGTATAGATGAGCTCGGAATAAGCATTGTTCAAGGTCTGATAATCACTATAGGGATTCTATTTGTTTATCAGTTTACTGTTCAGCAGGGGGGAACTGAGGAAAAAACGAGGGCTATGGTTTTCACTACTTTAATCTTTGCCAATATTTTGTTGAGTTATGCCAACCGATCTTTTCACTATAGTATCCTTGAAAGTTTTAAAAACCGAAACTTGCTGCTCGTGGGTATTTCGATCGCTGTACTTCTATTTTTAGCCGTGATATTATATGTTGCTCCGGTCGCCCAATTTTTTGCTGTAGCAGCCCTGAGCGGATATGAATTGGGGATAGCGCTCTCCGTGGCTGCAGCATCCGTGTTATGGTTTGAGGTCTATAAATTGATCGGGAGAATTGTACGTGCTAAAAAAGTTTGAAGGGACTAGATGGAGATAATCCAAGCATTAAACGAATAGAATTAGGCACAGGTCCAGGAATCTTACTGAATAAATTTCGAAGTAATTCCTCTTTTCTTGATGTAGAAATTCAGCGCTCGCCCTGTCTCTGTAGGTCGATCTGTACTTAATATATCTGCACCGCGATCAATAAATCCGGCATAAACTTGAAAGCCTTTTTTGTCGGCCTGTCTGTCTAAGTTTCCCAGTGTACCCAATATGCACATGATTCCATGGTCATGTAGTACTTTGGTCAATGCTGGGTCTGCTTCACGGGTTCCGACGAAGGCTAACAAGCGATTGTCGGGGATATCTTTTTCATTTAGACGAGCAAGGTCATCCAGATTATTGACTGAGGCCGAAATCATGATGTCGCTAGCCAGACTGTGCACTTTGGCAGCCTGGTTGGCACTATACGTGATGATGACTACGCTAGATTCTGCCCTTTGTTTACGAATAGCATTGATAACGGCTTCATAAGGGACATCATTTTTAATGTCTAAGGTGAAGATTACCTTTCCTTTTCCCCAAGAAAGTGCTTCTTCTAGCGTGGGGATCCTATAGGGCGTTATCTTTTTGTTATTGTCCAATAGACGAAGCTTTTTGAGTTCAGTCAAACTGCTGGAGTTCACAGGCCCTCTGCCGGTGGTTGTTCGGTTTAGCGTATTGTCATGCATTAATATCAGCGCTGAGTCTTTACTGATGCGAACATCACATTCAACAAGGACTGGCTGCAAGCTCGCGTTATAGGAAAACGTTTCGATTGCATTCTCGGGGTATCCAGATGCGGGGCCACCACGATGCAAACTGACCAATGGATAACGATTATCGTCATAGGTCAAAAACTGATATAATTCCTCCACATTTTGGAGCTGTATACGTTTACCCACTGGCAAGCCATCCGTATTGGCTCCGTTACGAAAGCAACTGCTTACGATAAAGCAGATCAATAAAAGGAAGTAGTGGCGTATACGTATATTCATTGTCTATCTATTGTGCTGATTAATCAGATCGGCTAGTGCCTCGACACTGGTATTTAATTGGTCGATTGTCAGATGCGCCTGCGTATAATAAGGTTCTCTTTCGATCAACTTCTCTTCGATAAATAGCCGTAGTTCCTCAGGTGATTTCCCGATTAGAATGGGCCTTTTGTGTAGTTTAGATTGAGAAAGACGGTCAAAAAGTGCTTTGGGTGACATCTGTAAATAGACGGCATATCCATTCGCCCTGATCCATTCCATGTTGTCAAAGAAACAGGGGGCACCACCACCGGTAGATATGACAGCAGCATTCTCAGAAAATTTACGCAATTGCTCGCGTTCTAATGCCCGGAATGCGTCTTCACCATGTTGACTAAAATATTCGGTAATGCTCATGCCAATTTGTTTTACGATCTCCTCATCTGTGTCGATAAAAGGGAGTTCGAGTTTAGTGGCAAGTTTCTTACCCAGGGTAGTTTTTCCACTTCCCATATAACCAATCAAAAATATAGGTTTAGGCATAGGTACTATTTGTCTTTACTTAGAAATTTATCTTCAATGGTTTTGGCATCCGGAAAGTTATTATAGTGCCATTTTCCGACGACGTTACCTCCTTTTAGGAGCAATACACCAGGATTTGCCCTGACCATGCTTTTTAGAGGAATGAGATCGGCATAGAATATCTCCGCAATTAATTGCATTTTATCGCTCAGATATTGGGCATCTTTGGATGCCGAAGCAGTCAATAGCACAACCCGAAGCCCATTATAATCTTTTGTTAATTGGATGGCTGTCTGATTGATCTTTTGGATAGCATCAATATTGGCCGAAGAAAGATCCTTTGCAACGATAACAAGATTGTAATACGGATTAGCAATGATTTCTTGCGTATGGTCTGCTCCGTCGGCATCCGTAATCAATAGATCAGGAATAGGAATATCATATCCCTTTTTGACCAATTTACTCTCGGGTTCACCTATAATTTCCCACGATTCATCTTCCCATAGCTTGTCAGCCATATAGACCTTGTCATTGACCTTTTTTGTTTCACCCGTCTTTTTGTTTTTCATGGTATAGATTTGCTCAAACAAATCGCCTTGTTTGCCTTCAGGAAGCACCATTAATGAAGGTAAGTTGTTACCAACTTTGTAGGGTAAGAAATCAATAAACGGGAGGTAGTTTACGGTATAGATACCAATACCTAAAGAGATAATCGCTGTAATCACAGTAGCAACGAATTGATTGCCTGATCCTTTGATAATTGATCGTAATTGCTTTCGGTTAAAAAATATAATAAGGATCAACGCCAAGAGCACCAGATCTTTAGAAAATGATTGCCAAGGTGTAAGTGGGATGGCATCCCCAAAACAGCCACAAGAGGTCACAACCTCAAAAAATGCCGAATAGAAGGTTAGAAAAGTGAAAAATAGAATCAGTAGAAGCAGGCCCCAGGCAACGGTATTCGCATAGACCCCCAGTAATAACAATGCTCCTAACAAAATTTCAAAACCACAGATTACCACAGCGATGGCAATAGCGTATTCATTAAAAGCTGTGAGATGAAAGACCTCAAAGTATTCCTGAAGCTTATAGCCAAACCCTGTCGGGTCATTTGCTTTAATAAAACCTGAGAATATGAAAAGAAGTCCCGTAAAAATCCGGCAAAATCCTAAAAGATAATTTGTTTTGGTACGCTGCTGCTGTATAGCTGTCATAATCCGATTATTGTTGTGCGATTCCTAATTTAATTAATGCAAAAACTGCGTAATTGAGCATATCCTGATAGTTGGCATGGATGCCTTCAGAGACCAGGGTTTGTCCATCGTTATCCTCAATTTGTTTGACGCGATGTATTTTCATTAAGATCAGATCTGTCATGGAAGAAACACGCATATCGCGCCATGCCTCACCGTAATCGTGGTTTTTGGCAAGCATGAGATCTCTGGTCTCGGTAACCTTTTCTGTATATTTCTGATTCACAAAGGTTGGATCCAAATTTTCTTCACCATCTTCACCCAAATCAATCTGAATCATGGCCATGACACAGTAATTGATAATACCGATATATTCGTCAACAATTCCTTCACCCACTTTGGAAACCTTTTTGATTTCTAGCGTGCGTATACGTTGTGCTTTAATGTAAATCTGATCCGTAATGGAAGATAGGCGCATGATCCGCCATGCCGTTCCATAATCTTTTGTTTTTTTAATAAATAAATCCTGACAATGTTTGATAACACTGTTATATTCCTGAATGGTATCCATATCGTTGATTGAAGAAACTTGATGAGACAAGTTGTGATTACACTACAAATATAATTAGAAAATAATACTTCCAACGGTCAAATGAATGTACAATTTGTGCTTTATTGCTAAAATTTAAACAATAATTTTGGATATTACCACAATTAAAAGTTCGCAGGGGCTAGGGGGCAACAGCATCGTGCAAGTGCATGGCGTGAATTTCTCGTTTCCTATATCCCCAAACGTTTAAATATGGGTAACTTTAGATAAGTTTGATCAGTTTGCAAGGTGTCTTGCCAACTTTGAAGATAGTAAAACTATAAATTCATGGATTTTCAACAACCTGTTATTAGAGAAGTAGAGATCATCCGATATGTTCAGCCATTTCGGGAAGGAGGGTCTTTACCCGCATTAGTCGATGCCGATGACGGCTTTAGTTATGTTATAAAATTTAGAGGGGCAGGTCAGGGACGAAAAGCATTGATCGCGGAATTGATCGGGGGAGAGCTGGCAAGATTGCTCAAATTAAGAGTGCCCGAAATTGTATTTGCGGAGTTGGACGAATCCTTTGGCCGTACAGAACCCGATGAAGAAATTCAGGATCTGCTCAAATTTAGTGTGGGCAAAAACCTGGGACTTCATTTTCTGAGTGGAGCCATCACATTTGACGCGAATGTCGATGCTATCGGCGCGGAAGAAGCATCGAAAATTGTTTGGTTGGATTCACTCTTGATGAATGTAGACCGTACCGTGCGGAATACAAATATGCTGATATGGCATAAAGAACTTTGGTTGATAGACCACGGTGCTTCTTTATATTTTCATCACAGTTGGGATAATTGGGAAGAACAATCCCTAAAACCATTTGTTCAGATTAAAGATCACGTACTGCTCAAAAATGCAAGTATGGTGGAGAAAATAGATCAGGAATACCGTTCCGTTTTTACGGAGGCGGTATTTCGCGGAATATTGGCGGTGGTACCCGATGAATGGCTGGAAGATGCCGAACGTGAGCTCTCTGCAGCCGATGCGCGCGAAGTGTATGTTTCTTTCCTGAAACGGCGTGTAGCCAATTCATCCATTTTTGTAAAACAAATAGAAGATGCCAGAAAAGACCGTATATGAGTATGCTGTGGTACGTTTGATACCACGGGTGGAGCGAGAGGAATTTATCAATGTAGGCGTAGCTCTTTATTGTCGTAAGTATCGTTTTGCGAAGATGGTTTATCTTGTCAATGAACAGAAGGTACGGTTGCTGTGTCCGGATATCGAATTGGAATTGATCGAAAATCATCTTTCATCTTTCCAACGAATCTGCCACGGCGAAAAAGATGCCGGCAAACTTGCTGCGCTGGATATCACCGAACGCTTTCGATGGTTGACCGCGAAGCGGAGTACCCTGATTCAATGTTCGGCATCACATCCCGGATTATGTGAAGACCCCGAAGCAACATTGAAGGAGCTGTTTGAGCGTCTGGTTCTGTAAATTAAAAGATGTGCTTCCTTGATCAGGGGACAATACGTGATGGTCAAAGGGGCTAAGTTTTGATAATAAGGCTTAATCTATCAATATTGTATAGTATATTTGTTGTAATAAACTAGTGAAGATGCATGATTTTTATCAACATATCTATGAACAGCAACTTGCTGTTCTAGAAATGCCTTCTAACAAGAAGATCTGCGGCTGGGCTATCCGAATTGTGGATGTGCTCTTCCCCGAACGAAATTCTAGCGAGATGAAATCGGTCGATGATGTGAAGCTCGCTTTTGAACAATTTGAATTAGAACTGGAGCAGCTCCTGAGCAAATCCAAAGCTTGTCAAAGTTGTAATCATTCGGAAGTAGCGCACAAATTTTTTGAACGGATTCCACAGCTTTATGAATTGATGTGCTGGGATGCGGATGCCTTGATGGATGGGGATCCGGCAGCACAGAATAAAAGAGAAGTCGTACGTACTTATCCCGGTTTCTTTGCCATCTGTATCTTCCGGATGGCCAATGAACTGCATCGCTTGGGTGTTCCTTTGATACCGCGCATATTGACGGAACATGCCCATTCCAAAACAGGTATTGATATCCATCCCGGAGCAACGATAGGCCATCATCTGCATATTGATCATGGCACCGGATTAGTCATCGGTGAAACCTGCACCATTGGTAATTACGTGAAGCTTTATCAGGGTGTAACCTTGGGCGCACTGAGTGTTGATAAGGTGTTTTCCAATGTAAAACGCCACCCGACAATCGGTGATCATGTCATTATCTATTCGGGGGCCACAATCCTCGGTGGTGAAACACACATCGGCCATCATTCGGTCATTGGCGGGAATGTTTGGTTGACAAGTTCTGTAGAGCCTTACACCACCGTATATCATCAGGCCACATCAAAATTTATAGATTCGAAACCAATAATATAGATACCATGGGAAATATCATAGATACCATAGGAAATACGCCTTTAGTCGAGATAACACAATTTCATACAAATCCCAAGGTGCGGATATTTGCGAAAATGGAGGGGAATAATCCTGCTGGTTCAGTGAAAGATCGTGCGGCACTAAATATGATCCGCTCGGCGATGGAACGCGGTGACATTACAAAAGATAGCAAATTGATTGAGGCAACGAGTGGAAATACCGGAATCGCACTGGCTATGATTGCAGGTATATATGGACTTAACCTTGAGCTTGTGATGCCGGCTTCATCAACACGGGAGCGAACACTTACGATGGAGGCTTATGGTGCTAAAGTTACCTTATTGGAATCCATGGAAATATGCCGCGATTATGCAGAAGAAAAGGCCGAAAAAGAAGGTTATTTTATATTGAATCAATTTGCAAATCCGGATAATTACGAAGCGCATATCAAGACAACGGGACCTGAGATCTGGCGTGATACAGACGGAAAGATTACACATTTTGTAAGCGCTATGGGCACTACAGGTACAATTATGGGAAACTCCATCTATCTGAAGGAGAAAAATGCAGCTATTCAGATTGTAGGTTGCCAGCCTACTCCGGAATCCTCGATACCAGGTATACGGCGTTGGCCCGAAGCGTATCTGCCCAAGATTTTTGATCCGAGCAGGGTAGATCGTGTCATCGATATATCCCAACAGGAAGCAACAGAGTTTGCGCGCGAGCTTGTCAAGCGCGAAGGTGTTTTTGCCGGAATGAGTACCGGCGGAGCTTTTGCCGGAGCACTTAAAATTGCAAATGAAATCGAAGCAGGCCTTATTGTCTTTATTGCCTGTGACCGAGGTGATCGTTATTTGAGTTCAGACCTTTTCGGCTAAGTACCCATACAAAAAATACCAAGCCCACTACGGATCTTCGCTGAGTTTTAGCAATCTTTAGTGGGCTTTTCGATGTCTAAGCATCGGCGCCAAAAGTTAGTAGATTACTGTCGGGATCTAAAATCGAAAACTCACGCTGACCCCAAGGCTTCATCTCAAGTTTACCATTCGGATGAATCTCAACGTTATTTTCTTGAAAAGATTGATACAGACAATCAATATCGTCTGTGCGTATATAAATCATACCATAATTTTCTTCGGGTGGAAGTTCTTGGAATTCAAAAAAATGAATTTCAATATGGTCCTTTTTTAGCATCAGGTAACCGTCGTAATCGACTGGTCCACATAATGAAAATCCAAGTTTATGTAGATAAAAATCCTTTGTGATGGTTTTGCTGCGCATAGGCAGTTTGGGATGAACGGCTGTCAGTTTCATCGGAATATAATTATTAAGTTGAGTTTAATCCAAATGTTTAGTAACCCATTTGAAATATAATCATTTATCGCAATATTTTAACGTTCTACCAATGAGGATTATTTCATTTTTATAACGTATTCTTTAGCTATTTTGACTAAAATGTAGTTGTTTATTATAACTAATTGTTATGACTTATTTATAATTGTGTCTTTTAAAATAATTGAGAGTTATTCAATTTTGTGCCAAATCAATGTATCATTGTCATGGACAAAAAAATAAATACGACAATTCGTTATAAGCAGCTGCTCAATCGAAAGATCTCCGTTCGGGAAATCATTTTTATCCTCTTATTTGTATTATGTCTTACCCCATTTGTTTCAGCCCCGCTTGCCTTACTTTTGGGTATTATTGTGGCACAATGGATCGGTCATCCCTTTTTGGCAGTCAATCACAGGGCAACACAGATTTTGTTACAGATTTCTGTCGTTGGACTTGGCTTTGGAATGAATATCGATACGGCTATCCAAACGGGTAAGCAAGGGTTTGTGTTAACCGTTATTTCTATTCTCGGAACATTATCGTTGGGCTATCTATTGGGTAGATTGCTCAAGTTGGAAAAGATAACCGCTTATTTGATTTCTGTCGGCACTGCCATTTGTGGTGGAAGTGCTATTGCGGCGGTTTCACCGACTATAAAAGCCAATGAGAAGCAAGTAAGTGTGGCGCTAGGGACCATATTTGTACTGAATGCCATTGCTTTATTTGTATTTCCTGTTGTCGGTCATTTGCTTGATCTCAGCCAGACGCAATTTGGCTTATGGTGTGCGGTTGCTATACAGGATACCAGTTCTGTCGTTGGTGCAGCAAGTAAGTATGGTAATGAAGCACTACAGGTCGCGACAACCGTAAAATTAACTAGAGCTTTATGGATTATTCCGATCGCCTGTTTAAGTGCTGTAGCATTCAAGACCAAAGGGACGAGCATTAAAATACCATATTTTATTGGTCTATTTGTATTGGCGGTTATCTTAACAAGTTATATCCCTTTTTTTCGGCATATAGGAGGCTATGTCGTTCCTATTTCAAAGATGGGGCTTACCTTAACTTTGTTTTTAATTGGAGCAAGTTTGTCTAGGGAGGTTTTGTTGGCAGTAGGTTTTAAAGCAATACTACAAGGAGTAGTACTGTGGTTGGGATTATCAATACCGGTACTTGTCTATATTTATTTTTGTCTTTAGGCATTTAACGTATACTTCAGCATAATCATATCTTTCAACAGTTGACCATTTTCATAAATAGGCAGCTCATAATTTTCGATGAAAAAATCTTTACGGATAGCGTATTTAACAAAGCCATTTCGTTCATAAAAACGAATTTGAGCCAGACCACAATCTGCGGTACCCACAATCAGGTTAGGGTATTGCTGGTAGTTCTCCTTGATAAAATCAAGTAGTTGACTTCCGAGGCCCATGCCTTGAAACTCTGGTGATACGGCGATGTTTTTAATTTCTAATGTTTCCGTATTGACCGGATATAAACAGAAAACAGCGATAGGTTTTACCATTTCATAGACAACATAAACCATCGATTCGTAGAGGTATTTGTCGATTGCATGAATGGTTTCGTCTGCTAAAAGCAACAAATCATAAGGATAATCCTTATGATTTGTAATAAGTTTTATTTGAAAGCTATTGCGCATGTATAAGAATTCGCTAATGGCCTATAGTCTAATGTTGGAATTAATTGAAATGATATAAAAAGATAACATCACCCATGTAAGCCGGTTTACCACTGTCTTTAATTTTCAATGTAGCTTCAATGGTAACTTTAACAACCCCTCTCAAATTGACCACCGATTTTACTTGTGTATGTAGCTGTACAGCATTGTCAACCAAAACGGGTTGTGCAAAACGTAGGTTTTCAATCCCATAATTGATTTCCATTTTGACATTTCTTACTTCAGCAATTTGTTTCCATAAATAAGGAATGAGGGACAAGGTCAGATAGCCATGGGCAATAGTTGATTTGAAAGGACTATCCGTTTTGGCCTTTTCGCTATCTAAATGAATCCATTGGTGGTCAAGTGTTGCATCCGCAAATTGATTAATTTGTTTTTGATCAATAACATGCCATTGGGATTCGCCTAATGATTTTCCTTCAAAGGCTTTGTACTCTTCATAATTGTTAATTATTGTCATATGTAATCTTTTTATCGCGTTTTGTTGGTATCGTTCCCTGCTTTTAATGGAGAAGGGAAGATGAATTAGTGGCTAAATATAACTATACTTTTAAGAATCCTAAGCATATCCTTTATTTAAAAGATGATCGCATGAAAAGACAAGCTAAGTTCGTTCGTCATTCATTCGATTACCCGAGTTGTGTTGTTGCATAGGTGTTTTCAACGTAGGACCTGAAATTTTCGAGTATGGCCTGCCATCCATTACGCTGCATATCAATTGGATTTTCCGTTTCTGCATCAAAAATTATCGTGATATCTGTAGCAGACTTTTTTGCATTGAAGTTGACTTCTACATGACGGCCATCTGGCATAACGTAGGCTATTTTTTTAAAGGGTTCAAGTGCGGTATAGCTGCCTTCAAAATCAAAGCCCATAGATCCGTCTTTTGCCTCCATGCGGTTTTTGAACTTTCCGCCAATGCGTAAATCATTGATTGAACTTGTACAGTGCCAATCGTCTGAAGCATGGTTCCATTGCATGATATCCTCGGCTGAGTTATATGCATTCCAGATCGTTTCTACGCGTACGTTGATATGGGTTTCAATCTTTATCTGTTCCATATAATGTATGATGTTTTCTAAGTTAATAACAGGAAAATTTGGGTTTTGTTATATCTGTTGTCAGATAATTATCAATATATAATAAAAAGTGTAAAGTTGAAACTTATTTTGGTGCAACCAAATGGTTTTGATTGAGTTTTGTTAACTTTAAGCTATTTAACACTTTAATACGATTTATATGTCCTCCAAATTGCTTTTTATCTTCTTTTTTCTGTTTTCACCGAGTTTAATTTTTGCGCAGCAATATAAAACGACAACCGATGTTGCCTATTGTAAACCTGATGAACCAGATTCTTATAAGAAAGAACGTTGTAAATTGGATATCTATATCCCGACTGATCGTAAAAATTTTGCTACCATTGTATGGTTTCATGGCGGTGGACTAGAGGAGGGAAATAAATTTATTCCACTTGAACTTAAAGAGAAAGGTGTAGCGGTTGTAGCGGTAAATTATCGGCTAAGCCCCAAAGCGAAATCGCCGAGCTATATTGAAGATGCTGCTGAGGCTGTTGCATGGACATTTTCACATATTGCCAGCTATGGTGGAGATCCCTCAAAAATTTATGTGTCGGGGCATTCTGCAGGCGGATACCTGGCTTTAATGGTTGGTTTGGATAAGCATTACCTTCAAAAATTTGGTGTTGATGCAAATAATATAAAAGGGCTGGCGCCGATTAGTGGGCAAACAAATACGCATTATACAATTAAAAAGGAACGTGGTCAATCTATGGTGATCCCTCAGATTGATCAGTTTGCACCACTTTCTTTTGCACGGAAGGATGCACCGCCAATTCTCCTGATCACTGGCGATCAACAATTGGAAATGGCCGCACGGTTTGAGGAAAACGCACATTTGGCGGCGATCTTAAAACAGGTTGGACATACCAAAACCTCGTTGTACCAACTGCAGGGTTTTGATCATGGAGGAGTGTATGCACCCGGCTGTCTGTTGATGCTTAACTGGATCAAAGGACTCGAAAAATAGTTTTTATGTGGTCAGGCCGAGAATCGGAAATACAGCAAATCAAAATATTATAAACAAAATAGGAAATATTACAATTGTACATTCGTAAATTCTACCGAAATTCACCTCCAAAGTAGCACATCTCTACTTATCAAATTTAATCCGTTATGTGGGCAAAACGCAATATCGTATTTATAATCTGTATGCTGGGGCTTTTTTTAGCACCCCATAGGTTATTTGCCTGCCACGAATCGTCCGAAAAGCCAAAACAGGAAGAAAAATCATGTTGTCTTGATGAAAGACAACATGTAAAAGACGTCGGAACAGAAGATTGTTGTAAAGATGAAAGAGCTGAATCGCCAAAATCAGATCACCATGGGGATGACTGTGGTAAACATTGTAGCGAAAAATCATGCCGTACCTCCCTGCAATGTAATCCTATTGTTTCAGTAATCGAAGCTCAGCTTATTTTACCCTTGCATGCTGATGCATTAAACGCTTATGCGCGTTATAAACAACCTTATTGCGCAGATGCCTATTTTTCCATTTGGCAACCTCCTCAGATCGCTTAAAGTTAGACTGATAGCCCATGCTATGTCTTTTTGGATCGGTTTCTCTATCCAAAACCCCGTTTATTTAGCTTATGAAAATCCCTTTGAATCTATCGGATTCAATACGCAGTTACAGTAAATCGCTGTAGAAGGGTTTTTCGTCAGTATTCTTTTATATACTACATATCATAATCATGAGATTAATTTCATTACTTGGTTTGGTAATCCCAGTATTACTATCCACCCAACATACACATGCACAAATTAAAAATGCAAAGACAGCGACTGTAAAGGTTTTTGGAAATACACCGGCTGTTAAAACGATCATTGAAAAAGAAGGTAAGGACGGACAATTTGCTAAAGTTGACTGGAATCAGACAACCAAGCTAGCGGTTGTTACCTACGACTCTTCAAAAACAAGCGCGGATGAAGTCCTTAAGCGTATTGCATTGGCGGGGTTCGACAATGAAAAATTTCTGGCTCCAGATGATGCTTATATTCAATTGGCAAAAGCTGAACAATATGAACGAATCTTAAAACCCGCATTAAAAAATGGTACTGAACATCAGGTCGATCATACGAATCATAGCCAGGGCGTACATACAATAATTCAACCTTCGGCGAATACAAAATCAGCCGATGAAAAGACCGCGTTTGCGCTGTTGACAAATCCTTATTTTGCGCTAAAGGATGCTTTGGTGAAGACAGATGCGGTGGCAGCTGCAGCTCAGGCAGAGGCATTTCAAGCAGCAATCAAAGCTGTCGATATGAATAAACTTAGCCATGATGAACACACGGTATGGATGAAGGTTATGGGTAAGCTGGCAACTGATGCGGCAGGTATAACTAAAAATAAAGATGTGGCTAGGCAACGTGTGGCTTTTGCATCTCTTTCAAATACGTTGTATGAACTTCTGAAGGTGAGTAAAGTGGATGGACCTATTTATTATCAGCATTGCCCCATGTTTAATGAAGGCAAGGGAGCGCATTGGTTAAGTAAGGAGAATGCCGTGAAAAACCCATTCTTTGGTGCACAAATGATCAGTTGTGGAAGTACAGTAGAAACGTTAAACTAATCGGCTACGTTATGAATTATTTCCTAGCTATCCTATCGGTTGTTGTGTTGTCTTTAACGGCCTGTGGTGGTTCACAAACGAATGCCCAAGCTGAAGATCGAATAGTTTTGACTGATCCTGCTATCAATTTGCCCGTACAGTCCGTTCAATACAAGGTAGGCGATCTTGTGCCTACAGCACAAGTTTGTATGGTGAATGATGCTTTTATGGGGAAAAAACAATTGCTGGTCAGACACGAGGGGAAGGATTATTATGGCTGCTGTGAAATGTGTAAAAAGCGTATACCCCAAGAAGCTGCGGTACGTGTAGCCATTGATCCTTTTTCAAAAAAAGAAGTGGATAAGGCGACGGCTTCCATCGCAATTACCGGTGATCAGGGTGAAGTTTCCTATTTTGAAAACGAAGCAAACTATCGAAATTACATTAAAAATTTAAACCTCTAAATACACTTATATTATGAAAAAGTTTATGCCAATTGTGGCGACAGCTTTGATATTCGTTGCATGCAACAATTCAAGATCGAAAAAAACACATGCAGATCATATGGTCGCTGTTGCCGAGGATACCGCGACGATTGCTGTAGACAATGGTAAAGGCGATACCGCTTTGACTAAAGAAGAGGCGGCCGGCGTAAGTAATACGGCTGCAAAAATAGAATCATCCACTGAGAAAGTTAATCTAAAAACAGCTAGCAATCCTTTTGCAGGCTTATACAGTGCCTATTTCGAACTGAAAGATGCATTGGTTAAGGATAATGGAGCGGCTGCACAGGCAACTGCGAAAGGAATCCAGGCCGCCATTGAAAAAGTTAATAGCGAACAATTGGATGCTGTTCAAGGAAAGCTTTGGAAGGAATATCAACGAAAATTGGCTTTCGATACAGAACATATCGCTGGAATTAAGGAAAATGAACATCAGCGGGAGCACTTTGTGACCCTTTCCAAAAATATGTATGTGTTGATGAAATCTGTCAAACCTGAAGTTACGGTCTATTATCAACACTGTCCTATGTATCGTGATGGAAAAGGAGCCAATTGGTTGAGCACACAAAAGAAAATTGAAAATCCTTATCTAGGTCAATCAATGCCCACCTGTGGATCTATCGTAGAAACAATACAATAAAACAATGAAAAGCTTATTCGAAGGACTGCCCAGTTTACATCCGCTATTGGTGCATTTTCCGATTGTACTCTTGTTGATGGCGTTGATTAGTCATATTGGTGCCTTATTGTTAAAAAAACATCGACGTCCTTTCACTGTGCTGACTTTTGGATTGTTGTTATTGGGAACACTTGGAGCGCTTGCTGCAATTCAGACCGCAATCCATATTTCAGGCGATGCCGATGAAGGTGCCTTTGCGGTTTTTGAGATCCACCAACGTTTTGACTGGATCAGCTTTTGGCTTGCAAGTAGTACAACAGTCCTGCATTTTGTTAGTTTGCGGAAAGATACAGGTGCCTGGATAAACTATTTGATATTGATTTTGTTGATAAGTTTATCGGTGACACTATTTATCACAGGACATCACGGGGCTAGACTGGTCTATCAATATGGCGTAGGGCCGATGGGAAATGGAATACTAATCAATTAAATGAATGAACATGCGTAAAAAGAGTAATATATTAACGGTTGTTTTATTATTGATGACACAACTGACAGTGCTGGCCCAGAAAGTGGTTCGTCATGACCTTTATGTACGGGATACCATTGTCAATTATGCCGGCAAATCAAAACGGGCAATCGCTGTAAACGGACAGATTCCGATGCCTACCCTGACTTTTACTGAAGGAGATACGGCGGAAATTGTTGTTCACAATGAGTTAAAGGAGAGTACGTCGCTACATTGGCATGGTATTTTTCTGCCGAACAAAGAAGACGGAGTGCCACACCTGACGCAGGAACCTATAAAGCCGAATTCGACTTATACCTATCGCTTTCCGATAATCCAGCACGGTACACACTGGTATCATTCGCATTCCGGCCTACAGGAACAGATCGGTATGTATGGTAGTCTTATTCTCAACAAGCGTGCAGATGATAAGACTTTCCGCAAAGGAATTGATGATTTACCCACGATTCCGGTCATATTGAGTGAATGGACAAATTATAATCCCAATAACATTCAGCGGATGTTACACACGGCCAACGATTGGGCCGCGATAAAAAAAGGCGCTACGCAATCGTACGTTGAAGCTATTAAAGAAGGGAAGTTTAAGACGAAAGTCACGAATGAATGGAAACGTCAGCTGGCAATGGATGTCAGTGATGTGTATTATGATAAGGTCCTGATGAACGGGGCTCATTCCACGGATTTAAAATCGGTGAATGGTAAAGCTTTGAAAGCAGGAGATAAAGTGCGTTTACGAATTTCCAACGGAGGTGCTTCGTCTTATTTTTGGCTGCGCTATGCCGGTGGCAAAATTACCGTTGTTGCCAATGATGGGAATGATGTGGTACCGGTGGAGGTCGATCGATTAATGATTGCCGTATCGGAGACTTATGATGTCGTTGTAACAATACCAAATGAAGGTACAGCTTACGAATTCATGGCAACAACAGAAGATCGAACGCAATCTGCGAGTTATTTTGTCGGAAATGGCATCAAACAGTTGATTTCTCCACTTCCCCGCCTTAAATATTTTGAAGGCATGAAGATGATGAACGATATGATGAAGATGAATGGGGATCTCAATGATATGGGTATGAAGATGAGTCTGAATCAGATGGATATGAATGTGGTGATGTATCCCGAAATTACAGGTGATGGAAAGAAAAAAGAAGATCACAGTAAACATAGCGGTATGGATCATGGACAAATGAAGATGGAAGAAGATCCCAATCGTTATAATGCCAATGCATTGGGCGATATTGTAACGCTAAACTATGCGATGTTGGAATCTCCTCAAGCGACAGAACTGCCTAAAGAAGCGCCGATACGAGATCTTAAATTTACGCTTACGGGAAATATGAGCCGTTATGTATGGAGCATGGACAATAAAATTCTCTCTGAAACGGATAAGATACCTGTAAAAAAGGGCGAGGTATTGCGCATTTCCATCTATAATAATTCGATGATGCGTCATCCAATACATCTGCATGGCTTTGACTTTAGACTGTTGAATGGAAAAGGATCAAAAGCGCCATTGAAAAATGTGGTGGATATCATGCCAATGGAGACGGATACGATCGAATTCTTAGCAAATGAAGAAGGTGACTGGTTTTTTCATTGCCACATCCTGTATCATATGATGGCTGGGATGAATCGCGTATTTGCTGTGGATGATTATAAAAATCCAAATCTTCCAGACAAAGCCAAAGCCTACAAGGAATTGCAAATGGAAAGTAATATGACCCATTTTATGGCACAAAATGATTTTGCGACCAATGGAAATGACGGTCAGGCCATGTTTCAGAATGCGCGTTGGCAGCTCGGTTCCGAATGGCGATTAGGGTATAACGATATGCATGGCTATGAGGTGGAAACCCACCTGGGAAGATACTTTGGGAAGATGCAATGGTTTATGCCATTTGTAGGTTTTGATTATCGTTATCGCCGTATGGGGCAGGATGAACATGAGAAAAATATCTTTGGGCAGGCCAATAAAAAAGATAGTCGCAAAGCTTTGAGTCTAGGTTTTATGTATACTTTACCTATGTTGGTCAATTTTCAGGCGGAGGTGTATCACGATGGTATTGTCAGATTGCAGCTGATGCGAGAAGATATTCCGATCGCTAGAAGAATCCGTGGTGATTTTATGGTCAACTCGGACCTTGAATATATGGCGGGACTAAATTATGTCATCACGAAAAATATGGCGTTTAGAACGCATTATGATAGTGATATGGGCTTTGGTGTAGGCTTGTCATTAAATTATTAAAGCGTAGATCTTATTTGAGTTAGGGGGCTTTGCAATGCAAAGCCCCCTTTTCTTTTGCCATTAAAAGATAGGATAGATGGAGGAAATCTTCTTAAATGATACAAACTTTATGGGGACTTTATTGGAAATTAAATCGGACTTTAGACGCTTTTATCCGAATGAGGTCCCTATAAGCTCCCTATAAGCTCCCTATAAACTCCCCATTATTTGTTACTTTCTTCTTCACAGTGCTGCCTGTAAAAAGAGGATAGCTTCGATTCTTCTTGCGCAATGGCGAAGCTGTTTTTGGTAGCGGGAATTAAAGAAAAACCCCAGAAATCATTGATTCCTGGGGTTTCATTTTAGTGTGAATTTATGACGACTAAAGTTTTTGATCGCTTAAATCATCCATTTAAATATGCTGGCTCCCCAAGAGAAACCTGCACCAAAGGCGGTTAACATGACTAAATCACCGGTATTTAATTTTTTAATATTTTGCCAGATACATAGTGGGATCGTGGCAGCAATGGTATTTCCTAGGTATTCGATATTACTTAACGCTCTATCTTCTGGTATATTAAGACTACGCCCAACGGCATCAATGATGCGCTGATTAGCCTGATGTGGGATTAACCAATTGATATCTTCAATCTGTAGGTTGTTGCGTTGCAAAACCGTATTGCAGGCATCGCTCATAGACTGCACAGCATGTTTAAATACAGTTTTACCATCTTGTTTCAGGAATCTGTTGTCGTTAACAGGAAGATTGCTGTCGATTGGATACAAAGAACCGCCGGCTTCAATTTTTAAAAATTCTTTTCCCGCTCCATTGCTACATAGATAGGCATCCATAATTCCACCTTCTAAAGATGGCTCAAGCCATATCACACCAGCGCCATCACCGAAAAGAATATTGGTTGAACGGTCTTTTAAATCGACATAAGTACTGATGTTATCGGCTCCGACTACGAGTACATTTTTATAACGTCCAGTCTCAACGAGAGCAGAAGCCATATCTAAGGCATATAAAAATCCAGAGCAAGCAGCATTGACATCAAAAGCCCAAACATTGGTAAGACCTAATTTTTCTAAAATGATATTTGCTGTTGCCGGCATCGGCATATCAGGTGTCGAAGTCGCCACAATTAAGGCATCCACATCGTTCAGATTTTTATGATATTGTGTTGCCAAATCTTGTATAGCTTTTACAGCCATGTCTGATGTGGCAAGATTTTCATCTAAAATTCTCCGCTCCTTAATACCTGTGCGTTTGATAATCCACTCATCGGATGTATCGCAAAACTGCTCTAAATCTGTATTCGATCTTTTATTCGGTGGAATATATCCGCCAATACCAGTTATTGCTGCATATGGCCTGCTGGGTATTCTCTCAGTCATAAATTAATGTACTCTATTCTCTCTCTTTATATAGCTATCCTATTAGGAATTACTCGTGTGTTTTTTGCGCCGTAAAACTACGGTTAATTTATGCGATTAATAAGTGAAAAAATTGATTTTTGACAAAATAATTACGTTTATCAGCATTTTTAACTGTTTTTTACGTATTGCCTATACTAATCTTTTAATCGGTCTTTATGGGGCGGAATTAAATATTGAATGTGCTTGTTTTTTCGAAATTTTAATCTAAAGAAGTTCGTCCAAATTGGAAAATAGTCTAGTTGCTTTTTGTGTTTCAAACCATTACGTGGAGAGTTTTGCCTGTTCCAAAAGTTCAGCCAAAATGACTATTCCTTCTTCGATTAATTCCTCTGATAAGGATCCGTAGCCTAGCCGTATTCCGCCAAAAGCATTTTCTCTGCTGTAGTTTTCGGGATGCGGTATATGTACTGATTTTTCCTTTAATTTTTGGAATAAAAATGCCCAGTCGATTTGATGTTTAAAAGATAGCCAAACCGCCAATCCCCCTTGTGGAGAAGTGTAGTTCACATGATCCTGCAGATGTTTGTCCAATTGGGCGATCATAAAATCACGTTTCCTTTTGTAAAGCTGTGTTGCCTTTCGGATATGTCTACGAATTGTTCCATCCTGAATGAGTTCCAGTACAGCTTGCTCCATAATATTGTCACCTTGGATATCGATGATGTAGCGAAGTTCGGTAATCTGCTGGAGCAACTGCTCGTTTCTCGTTGCAAGATAACCGATACGGAGTGCTCGTGCGACAACTTTGCTCAGCGTACCAATGTATACTGTATTGATCAGCTCCTGCTGTGAAGCGAGCGGATAATAGGGAACTTGTTCAAAATGAAATTCGTAGTCGTAATCATCCTCAATGATCGTAAAGTTATATTGGTTGGATAATGCTATTAATTGTGATCTCCGTTCTTTGTTTAATGTGACAGTGGTTGGATATTGTCGATGTGGGGTAAGGTATAGCGCCTTAATATTGCTCTTTTTCAATAAATGAGGTAGCAATTCTTCAACGATAAGACCATCGGTATCCACGGGAATAGGAATCAATTTCGCACCGGCTTTTTCAAAGATCTTCCAGGCTGAATGGTATCCAGGGGACTCTACAAAGATATAATCATCGTGCTTCAATAGGCATTGAGCGACCAAGTACATGGCCATTTGGCTTCCACGGCTGATACATAGCTTATTTTTATCGATGTGCATGTTGCGTTCGATGTTGAGCATATTGGCGATTTCTTCACGAAAATCTAGATGACCTCGGGGATCGGCATATCCCATCATTTTCCAACGTGCGCTGCGTTTAAAAATTTGGCGATAGGCCCGTCCGAGCTGTTCTACCGGGGCAATCTTACTGTCTGGATTACCGTCATCGAATATTATGCGTGTGGGAGGCTGATGATCAGATAATTCGATCTTTTGTGCAACATATAGGTTCGAGCCATAAGGTAATTGGGCCGCTACAAATATACCTCTACGTGCTTGACTAACCAGCCAGCCTTCGCTCAACAGCAACTGTATGGCGTCAATTACCGTGTTTCGGTTTAATTTTAGTTGGGCTGCAAGAGATCTGCTACTCGGTAAGGCCGTTCCCTTCGGCAATCTACCTGATTGAATATCAGCAGCAATGTTATCCGCTATTTGGATGTAAATCGCTTTTGAAGAGGATCTGTCAATATCTATCGTTAAATTCCAAGGTCTAAGCATGAGCCTGTTGTATCCGGTAATTGTTCAAATATACAATTGTTCTGCAGGATTAAAATACATTTGATAGATGGTGCATGAGCAGTGCTGCGCTATTCTATTTAAGATGAGTTATTTTGTTTATTGCCTGTGTCGGCTGGACTAGGAATAAATAACCATCTTGGACTAGGAATGGAAGGGGATTTAAGTGGATTTTTGAGTTTTACTAATTCTAAGTCATTCATGAAACCATTTCCCGTTTTTGAGAAAGTTGATATTGCGATCGAACGAGCCCTTGGTTGCTTTGTCTATGATAAACAGCAACAGGCCTATCTAGATCTCTATGGTGGTCATGCCGTTATTTCTGTTGGGCATAGCCATCCGCATGTTGTTGAGCAAACTATACAACAGATGAACAAAATAGGATTTTATTCAAATGCAGTTACAAACGATCTTCAGGATCGTTTGGCCCAACGCTTAGGTAATGCCTGTGGCTATCCGACCTATGCTATTTTTTACAGTAATTCGGGAGCTGAAGCAAATGAAAATGCACTGAAGTTAGCTTCGTTCCATACGGGAAGGAGGAAAGTATTGGCGATGTCCAATGCGTTTCATGGGAGAACTTCAGCTGCGGTTGCGGCAACGGATATCCAGTCAATTCGTGCACCAATAAACGAAAGTGAACAATTTGTCTTTACACCTTTCAATGAGATCTCCAGTTTGAAAAAACAATTGGAAACGGAAGAATATTGTGCGGTCATTATTGAACCTATTCAAGGAGTAGGGGGAATTCATCGGGCAAGTCCTAGTTTCTTACAGGAAGTAAGAGCAATCTGCACGAAAACTGGGACTATGCTTATTTTGGATGAAATTCAATGCGGTTATGGGCGCACGGGACTTTTCTTTGCACATCAGCATGCTGGGATAGAAGCCGATCTAATTACTGTGGCCAAAGGGATTGCAAATGGGCTGCCAATGGCGGCGACAATTATTTCGCCTAAAATAAAGCCGGTCATAGGACAATTGGGGACTACTTTTGGCGGCAGTCATGCGGTCTGCGCGGCGGCTCTGGCTGTACTTGAAGTAATTCAAAAGGAGCAATTGATTGATAATGCCGCAGCTGTAGGTGAATTTTTGTTGACAGAATTAAGAAAAATTCATGGCGTGAGTGAAGTTAGGGGGCAAGGTTTGATGATTGGCGTAGAGTTTGAAAACGATATTCGACATCTGCGGAAAGAATTGCTGTTTTCTGAAAAGATTTTTACAGGATATGCAGGACGCTATACGCTCCGTTTATTACCGCCGCTGTGTTTTACCATGCATCATGCGGAGACTTTTTTGAAGAGTCTACGGAAGCTTGTGCTCAAAGATAAACTAGCCCATGCTGTTTCGGGATATTGATTAGCCTCTCTATTGATTTTGTGCAAAGTTTTAATGAAGGATTCTCCAAATTAGCTGTCGCGCTTTGATAAATGTCGTAAAAGAAGTAATTTCACATCTAGCGTATTTAATCAGTAATAGCTTATAATACATTTCATGACAACAACAAAATGTTTGCCTACAGCGGGTTTAGTGAGTATTAAGGAGGATAAATTATTATTAGCGTATAGCAACAATAGAAAGGCATGGTATCTGCCGGGGGGAAAGATTGATGCGGGGGAGGAAGCTCTGCAGTCCCTTCGTCGTGAGATTTTGGAGGAGCTAAATATCAATCTGGATCCGGATAAAATATCCTATTATTGCCATGTTACAGCCCCGGCATATGGGCTTGTGCCAGAGGTTATCATGGAACAAGATTGTTTTTTGTATCCATTAACAGAACAGATCGAACCCAGTAATGAGATTGGCGCCGTTCGTTATTTTTCACACCAAGAGTACCTGGAAGAACCGATCCAGGTCATTGGCGTTTTGCATGTGTTTGACAAGTTGAAGGCTGACGGATTGATTTGAAAAACCCTGTCGCTTCTAGATGCCGTAGCCTTCATTGAGACAGCTTATACCTTTTGTGTCTTTTAAAGGAATAATTTTCTGGCTTTTGGTATCCATGCGCCATGCCTTGACGATTTTGTCGAAATATTCTTTGCTTTCATCGACCCGGCTAATGGCTATAATTTCAATGTTTGGTTTGTCACCTTGCTTGCAGTTGCATAAGCTAAGCTGCTCGTTGGACTTCAGTTTTTGGATATTGATGGTATCCAAAATCTTGTATTTGACTTTACCTTTGCTATCATCGGGTAATAATTCCTCTAAAATACAAACACCATTTTTGGCATTTGTAAAATAGCCGGCAGCAAAGCGATAATCGCCCTGTGCATTCTTGTCGGTTTCAATAAGTGCGCCAGTTGTGTAGGTATAAGATTTTAATTCAGCAATTTCGTTGATCTCACGGAATACTTTCCCATATAAGGGATTTTTCTGATCGTTAACGGTATTGAAACTGGACCAACTGCAGATGGATAGAACCGCAAGGGGTATAATTAGTATGTATCTCATAGTTTTCATCAATTAAAAACGTTATTAAGTTAACAAATCTTTCTGTTAACTTAATAACGTTTTTAATTGAGCACTATTGTGTCGACTGGATTTACTAAAAAACTAATTACGCGTTTACTTAGTCTGTGTTTCTTGCACTTTTTGAGATTCTTTATATACTTTACTGTCCTCGTCATCCATGTCCATATCGAGATCCTCTTCTTTGTATTTTCCCATTTTTAAGTGAAAGTTATCTGGAGTGCCCGTAATTCGCATAGGTATCCCAAAGATTCCAAAAGGAGGTAAGCCCAGTCTAAAACCCAGGTTCATCCGTCCGTCTAAGGTTACTTGACCTTCAAAGCGGGGCCTGAATCCCATCATTTTCATTTTCGTGCGTTCGATGGTCATCACATTATTTTTGATATGGGATTTAATAACAACTTTTTTTACTTCGCCATCCTTCAATTTTTCTTTGGAAGTAGATTGACTAATTCCATTGAGTAGTTTGAAGCCTCTGAACTTAATCTGATTTAGTGTTAAGGATCCCTCGCCGACGATAGAAGGCATTATAGGTTGCATATTGCCATTCAATAGACCACCCAATTTGTAATCCAATGAAACAAGACCATAAGCATTTTTGGCAGAGCTAACCATTTCTCTGAACATCGGTATCTCTTTGTAAGCGCGTTGAATATCAAAGCTGTCGGCTTTCACCGCATAATCGAAACTTGCTCTACGTGGATTTATGGGACGATAACTTCCGTTCATATCTACTTTTAGTCCCGCGAGTTCAAAGTTTGTTTTATTCAGTGTCATCTTACCTTCTTTTACCTGTAGGTCTCCTTTGAAATCTTTGATATTCATTTTGTTATATGATATGGCGTTGACAAGCCCTAAGACCTGAACGTCCAAATTTTTGGGGAGAAGAACCACACCGCTTTCGGAGGAGCTTGCTGTTGTAGACGAACTAGGGCTGGCAAAAACCATGAAATCATCCACATTGATTTTCTTGCTGCTGAGTGTAAATTGACCTTTTAACGGTGCTTGACTACTTGTTGCATAATTAATAATATTGTTGAGATATCCTTTGATGGAAATATCATTCTTAGCATAGGCAACCAGGAATTTATCGAAATTCATTTTCTCCTGATTGAAACTGAAGTTCCCACTTCTAATTGCAATAGGCTGTGGAAGCATGTCGGACTGAACTTGGATATTTCCAATACTTAACCGACCGCTATTTTGGAGTCGGTTATAATGACCATTGGTGGCATCGCTCTGTAAGCCTTTTAAACTGAAATCCGTATAGATAAAGCCATCGACATTGGTACCATCCAATGCAAAGAGTTTATAAATAGGGCCGAGATTGAGCTTACCCTTGGACTGTATGTTGTATTTGATGTTATTGAAGTTCTTGAGGTCTGCATTCAAGAAAAAAGGTTCACCAGCAAATGTAAATGATACCGGTAGAATTTTGACATTCAGATCTCGAAGTGAACCTTTTTCGCTATTGACAAAAGCTTCGACCTGAATATTTTCCATCGGGATAGGATAATCATTTGACTTGATTAACCCATTCTTCATCACGATGGAAGTATTGGTTTCGGGAAAAATGTTTCGTTTGAGATCCACATAACCTTTTGCTATCAGGTTGACATCCACCAATCCGGCCAATTCGACTTGTTTAATTGGGTAGAAATTTTTGATATCTGCTAAATTAAATGATGCCTTTAAATCCGAATTGACTGCAATTTTATTAAAATCTGTTATTGAAATAAATCCTTTTATATAGTTGTTAAGTGCCTGAACAGAAATGTCATGGATTGCTATTGATGCACTTTTTAACTGGCCATCGGGATCCTTTGCTTCTAGACGATAGGCAATTTTGTCCAATCCCTGTGGGAGCTTAGCCAATTTGAATTTACCATCTACGAGTGTATTTTTGATATCAAAAGTAGGAATGGATGCGACGTATTCCTGTTTGCGCTTTTGGAGCCCTATCTTACGAACAGCTTTGGCGTATGTGCCGTCGATTTTTGCGTCAAGATTCCACTTTCCACCGAAAGAAAAATCGGGAAACTGTAGCGAGGCATGGAGTTTATCGAGATTAAGATCACTTTTTATGTTGGCATGCACGGTTACAGGGTGTAAACCCGCAATGTTGCCCTGTGCATTGAAATAGCCTGAAGCAACTTTAAAGTCAAATTGTTTAAGATCAATTTGTAGTGAGTCTGGATTCAGTGCCGGCAAGTCTATCCGTAATTTTGCATTCCAGTCTGTTAGCGGATTGGTGGATTGTTTATACGCGAGAAAGCCATTGTTGACCATGAGCCCAAGTGAAAGATTAGGCATTTTGTTGTTGTCGACAATATAATCACCTTCTAGGTTAACAAAAACCTCAGATGTACCTTTCACGGAGAGGTCATTGATCCAAGAAGCATAGCTATTTGGGACTAATGAAAGTAATTCGGCCAAGGTGCTTTCCTGTGATTTTAATTTAAAATCTAGGTGATAACCATGGGAAATAAAAGACAACAATCCACGGAAACGAACTGGTAATTGATTTATTTTAATATCATTTCGTTCGAAGACGAAGGATAACGTATTGGTATTGATCCGTGTTAGCAAATTGGCATCGATCGACTTTTTGTCCACATATAATTCATTGTCAAAGGAAAATGAAAAGGATTCAATTTTTGCACGTGTGTTCAAGTCAAAAATATTTGACATCAGATCTCCCTTACCCTCATATTCGAGATCTTTTGCCTCTATTTGAAGCGGAATGGAGCGGTCCTCATAATGGAGATTTGTTTTTTCAAGTTTAATTAATTGAAAAGCCAAAGCGCTACTTTCTGCATTATCTTGTGTTTTTGTTGAATCTGACGGGGTGGATTTATAAATAGAATAATTGGCATTTCCCATAGAATCAACCAAGATGTTGATCTTTCCGCTGTTCACGATAAATTTATCGATGACAATTTTAGATTTGAGAAGACTCATAAGGTCCACACCAAAACTGACTTTTTTCGCGGCGAGCAGCGTATCGTATTTAAAAGGCTCTGCCCCTTTTAGTAAGACATCATCCATCGATGCAGTAAGCAAAGGGAATTGATCAAAGAAGGTTAATCTTACTTTTGAATAATTTAACTCACCAGTAATATGCTCGTTTACGAGTGATTTGACCTTGCTATTTACTTCATTTTCGAATATATAGGGAATAGATAATATGCTGATAACGAGTAGTACGACGATGCTTGTAAAAACGATAGCGATACGTTTCACAACTTTTATAAATGTTGCTTTTGACACTTTGTAATTTTTTGTGGTTACAAAAATCAGAAAATTATTATTAATCTTTATTAAATGCGCCATTTATTTTGGTTAGCTCTTGGAATATGTCGTTTTTCATTGACAAAAGGCTGGGTTAGAGCTTTCTTATGAACTTGTTTGCTAAAGCTTTGAAAATTTTGATGTATTTTTGCGCCGTGAAATTTCGATTTAAAAATGCCGAACAGAAAAATAGTATTATCCTGATTGTCTGTTTGTTGTTGCTGCTGCTGGTAGGAGGGGGATTGCTCGGTGTTATCCATCATAAAGTTGATCGTCTTAAGAAAAGAATATTGATCGATTTTTCGGATGAGAATATGTTTCTTGTCAAAAAGCAATTGGAATTGCTACAGCAGGATCTGTACCTTTCTGAGAAAAAAATATTGGAACAACCCACGTTTGATCCAAAGGAAAGTGGTGATTCCTTATTGGTCATTATCCCGGTCGGCCAACCTGATTATATGAGCCATAGGATGCTAACATTGTTACGGACACGAACAATAAATCATCGGTTATATCATATCTATATGGATATTGAAAAGCTGAATGCTTATTTTGCAAAGCTCAATTTCGGAAGGCGGGCTTATTTTGAGATCTATGATGACCGCGGCATCTGTGTTTATTCTCCTGATAATCGAACATGGGGAAAGAGAAATACTTCCGCTGTGTCAAAACAGGGACAAATTGTCAAGTCAGATTTTCTGCAGCTGGACGTGATGGTTAATTCGTATCCCTGTAACATTCTGTTTGTTGGTGGTGAAATCAAGGTGTATGTTCTCTTGTTGAGCATTGAAGAAGAAATCCAGGAACTGTTGACCTATAGTATCTTGCTCGGTGTGGGGTTAATGTTGGTGGCGATGGTATTGATCTATTTTAATGTTATGGAGCGACGCAAGATTCAACAATTGAAATTGCTGGCCTTGAAGCAGGAAAATGAATATACGCAGATGCGTCTCGTACAATTGCGACAACAGATCAATCCACATTTTCTATTCAATACATTTGGGTCGCTTCAGTACCTGATCGGAAAAGACGATGAACTGGCCAAGTCTTTTATTGGAAAGATGACCAAGGTTTATCGTAAAATGTTGCGTACAGATGAGGCAGAATGGTCTACGCTAAGGGAGGAACTGGAATTGGCCAAAGCCTATTTCTTTTTGCAGCAGGTGCGGTTCGGCGCGGCATTGCAGGATATGGATATAAATATTCCAAGAGAATTATTAGAACAGAAAATTCCACGTTTGGGTTTGCAAATGCTGATTGAGAATGCGATAAAGCATACACGTATTTCGAAAGAGAATCCGCTTACTATTCGTTTAATCTATATACCCGAAACCAACCTGCTGGAGGTTAGCAACAACTGGCAGCCAAGACAGGGAGCAGAGCTTGAAGGTGAGGGGTACGGGCTCAATTATTTGTCATCCATCTATAGTTACTATGCCATGGCAGGTTTTCATTTTGGGATAGCGTCGGGGCAATTTATTGTGCGATTACCACTCGCATAATGCTGTATATGAATAATGAAATTGGAGGTGTCTGCGTATTCATGTTTTTATAGTGCGTGTTCATCACTCTGAACGACGTGTTCATCCCTTTATGTGTTATTCTGTACAATATTTTTAACAAATTTGGCTCTTAATCCAGCGGTTTTAGTTTGTGATTAGCCTAATCTTATCCCATAAAATGCCAAGGTCTTTATAAAGTGCAACTTATGATTGACCTCCATGGAATAGATGCAATTACTTTCTGTTACAAAATCCGAAGCTAAAACAGGCTTAGGATCAACAATGGATTTTCGGTTGATGTTACGTCGTCACCAGTGAAAAACAAATAGAATGCCACGAGCTCATTTATGCCTTTGAAAGCGAGCTCAAAAATAATTATTTGATGAAAAACACTTATACTAAGCTAGCCATTGGTCTTTTATTTTCGGCGGGTCTAATGCAATCTTGTTCTATATTGCAAACAGTAGGTTTAAGAAAAAAAGAGACGGTTACTTCTGCCAAAGATTCTACGGCAAAGAAAGATTCTACAGCTGCATACGACAAATTGTTGAAAGATGCGCGTGTGGATAGTGGAATGTTTACTGTGATCCGTAAAGAAAACAACTACTTCTTTGAAATTCCATTGAAAAAGATGGGGCAAGATATATTGTTGATCCAAAAGCTATCTTCTGTACCGTTGGCCTTGAATGAGGCTGGGGTAAACAAAGGGATGAATTATGAAAATAAGGTCATCCGGTTTACACTTCGCAAAGAGAAGAAAGAGGTATGGGTTTCGGAGATTAAGCCGCAGGTTGAAGTCCCTAAAGGTGACGCAATAGCCGCTTCGGTATATGATAATTATCGCCCTTCTTATATTGAATCTTTTAAAATTGAAAGCTATTCAAAAGATTCAAGTGCCGTGGTGATCAAAGTCAACAAAGTATTTGATGGTTCAGAAAAAAGCTTTACGGATGTGTTTACGTCTTTGGGTTTGGGAACTTCACCTAAAACGAGTATATCTACCGTTGAAGACATTAAATCCTATGCGAATAATATCGTTGTGAAGTCTGTATTCTCTACCAAGGTTACTGAAGGTAATGAATCTGTACCGGTTTCTTTAGAAATTACAAGTAACCTTTACGAATTGCCTGAAAATCCTATGGTTGCGCGGTTTGCAGATCCAAGAGTAGGTTTCTTTACTTCACCACGGTGGTATTTTAATGATAAACAACAGGAACTGGATAAGAAAAATCTGGTCAATCGCTGGCGTTTAGAACCGCGTGACGAAGATAAAGCGCGATATCTGAAAGGGGAGTTGGTCGAACCAAAGAAACCGATTGTCTTTTATTTAGATCCGGCGACACCAAAACAGTGGCGACAAGCCATCATCGATGGAGTTCATGATTGGCAGGTTGCCTTTGAAGCAGCTGGTTTCAAAAATGCAATTCTGGCCAAACAACAGCCGGATAGTGTCAAATTTGATCCCGATGATGCCAATGTTTCCTCGATCGTTTATGCCGCATCTGCTCAGGCTAATGCCATGGGACCTTCTGTGGTCGATCCGCGCTCGGGGGAGATCCTTGAAGCCGATGTGATCTGGTGGCACAACGTCATGACGATTTTAAATAGCTGGATGCGTATACAAACAGGTATAGTAGATACATCCGTACGATCCAATGTGTTTTCGGATGAAAAAATGGCACATGCCATTCGCTTTGTTTCTTCCCATGAAATTGGCCATACCTTGGGTCTTATGCATAACATGGGCTCCTCGGCAAGTTTTCCTGTTGATTCATTGCGTAGCAAAAGCTTCACCGCCAAAATGGGGGGGACTGCTCCTTCAATTATGGATTACGCTCGTTTCAATTATGTGGCACAACCCGAAGATGGTGTGGAACAGATCACTCCTGTGATCGGTGCTTACGACAAGTATGCCATTGGCTGGGCTTACCGTTGGTATGGTAAAACGCAACCATGGGATGAAATTCCTTTGTTGAGAAAGGAAATTGACAGCCATGTACATGATCCTATTTACCATTACGGTGAACAGCAAGATTCTAAAAATATCGTCGATCCGCGGGCTCAATCGGAAGATCTTGGTGACGACGCGATGAAAGCTGGTGAATATGGCATGCTGAATCTGCGCCGTATGATGCCTAATATTATTAACTGGACCACTAATGTAGGTGATGATTACTACCGTGCCGGAAAATTATATATGGGGGTCGTCGGTCAATGGTACGCGTATGCAGACCATGTCTTAAATAATATCGGGGGTATATACCTGGAAAATGCTGTTTTGGGTGATCAAAAAGATGCCTATAGCCCAGTACCAAAAGACAAACAAGTGCGTGCTTTGGAATATCTCAAGAAGAATGTCTTTTACATGCCCGAGTGGTTGTTCGTCCCAGAGCTGATGGCGAAAACTTTTCCATTGAAAGATTCTCCAATAGGACCATTTGAGTATGCTCCTTATAACTTACAGCGTGAATTTCAATACGCTATGTTGTATAAACTGGTCAATGATGAACGTTTGCTGCGTATGGTTGAGATGGAAAATCTTTTTGGAAGTAGAAAAGCATGGAGTGCACCTGAGTTTCTAACTTCTGTACGTCAGACGATCTTTGCTAAAACCATCAGTGGACAATCGTTGGATCTTAAGACACGGATGCTACAACAAAACTATGTGGATGTTCTGATGGTATCTACCAATAAATCCATGGAGAAATTAAATGCGAAGAAACTGGCAGGCATTGAGCAACTGGTTGAAGCGACAAAACCTGATCTATGTTTACATCCACAACATGCATCCTCTTCACAAACGGGACTTCGGAATGTACATGTCACTGGCATGATACGCACTTCCGATATGTTGACCTATAAACGTGCTGAACTATATGAGATTTACCAGTTGCTGAAACAAAAGCAGCGGACAGGTGACGCGACTACAAAATCGCATTACATGGATCTTTTACTACGTATTGCAAATACCTTAGAATTAAACTAATATATTAACATCTACCAAAATGAATAAGTTTTTAATACCGTTGACCTTCATGTGTGTGCATGTTGCGCATGCGCAGGAATCCAGGGAACTGAAAGGAAAGGTTCTGGATGCGGTCACGTTAAAACCGGTCGTTGGGGCGACGGTTGTCGTTGAAAGTTCGGCAGTAGCAGAAGATATCGGTGTACCTAATCAGGTGCAGCAGTCGGCCTTGGGTTCATTGACCGATGCGGCTGGTGAATTTCGCTTAAAAGTGCCTAGTAATTTAAAATATGTAACGATTAGCTATGTCGGGTACCAGCGTATTCAGGTGCCGGTATTCCAGGATCATAAAACAATCTTGCTGCAGCCAAGTGGTGAATCCTTGGATGAGGTGATCGTAACAGGTTATACGGATATCAAAAAACGTAAGAATACGACGGCTTACAATAAAATCAATGTAGCAGACATCAAACAGACGGGGGTTGCATCGATCGATGAAATGCTTGCTGGTCAGGTAGCGGGTTTGCAGTTGAGCAATTTTAACGGTGGACCAAATAGTGCACCACAGATCCGTATCCGTGGTACGGTATCGCTGAATGGTACACAGGATCCCTTATGGGTGATTGATGGCTTGCCTATCGAAGGCACTGCAATGCCAAACCGAATAGATAAAGACGATCTTAATAGTTTGACAAATCTTCCTATTGCAGGCATCAACCCCGATGATATTGCCGATATTACCGTTTTGAAAGATGCTGCAGCGACTTCAATCTATGGTGCGAGGGCAGCAAATGGGGTGATTGTAATTACCACAAAAAGGGGTAAACCTGGACCTGCAAAATTACAGGTTTCGGCCAACACCTTTGTAACACAGCGTCCAGACTTTGGTAAACTTAATCTGATGGATGCCAGTGAAAAAATAGATTTCGAACTTTTGATGGCCGACCGTACCGATTTAAATTATCGTACAGATAAGGGGGCTGTTATGCGGATATTAAACAAAGCAAATGCATTGGATGCTTATCGTTCTGGTGGTTTAGCAGCTCTGTCGCCGGAAGTACAACAGTCAATCAATCAATTGCGCACACAACAAACAGACTGGGGGAAAGAATTGTACCGTCAGGCAATTAATCAACAATATTCGGCATCCATCTCTGGTGGTAATGATGGACATCGCTACTATTTGTCCAGTGGTTTTTATGATGAAAAAGGAGCGACAAAAGCGGTAGATCTCCGTCGTTATTCCCTCACGCTAAATAATGACTTTACAATCAACGATCGATTTAAAGCCGGTATTAATTTATTGGGCTCGGTCTCGAATAGACAAAATCCAATTCAAGATCGGGATGCTTTTACGAACCCAAGTTATTATGTGCGTTCAGTCAACCCATATCTTTCTATTTATGATCAATCTGGGAAATTTAACTATGACCCAGATATCGAGGGTTTTGAAAAAGATACCTATATTCCTTTTAATGCAATAGAGGAACGTGAGAATACCAAATATACATTGACGAATAAGGCGTTAAAAGCAATCAGTTATTTAGAATACGCTATTTTACCACAGTTATCCTTGAGAACAGAGCTTGGTTTGCAATTTGATGAAAATAAAACAGAAAAATTTGCTGATCAGGAAAGCTATAATACCCGCAAATTGCGCGCTGCTACACGTTACTATGATGCCGCTAGTAAGACAAATAAGTATTTCTTACCTGTAGGTGGAACGATCGAGAATTCCAATAATAGCGTGTTTCAATACAATTGGAAAACGTACTTAAAATACAATAAAACTTGGAACGATCGCCACGAACTGGAAGTAATGGGCGGAACAGAACTGAGACGGAGCAAGAGTGAGATTGTAACGACTAAAGGCTTTGGATACAACCCGGCCACATTGACGACGCAAACGCTTATCTTTCCAAACAGTACATACCAAAATGATTCAAGGTTCGTGCAATATAGAAAAGGATTTGTGGAAAGTTCTTATGCCTCGTTCTATGGGAATGCAACCTATACATTTGATCGGAAATACAACCTATATGCAAGTATTCGACAAGACGGTTCGAATATGTTTGGTGTAGATCCTAAATACCGCTTTCTTCCGATTTGGTCTATTTCTGGATCATGGAATGTATTGGAAGAAGAGTTTATAAAAGGAAAAACAGCCTTGTCTGATCTCCGAGTGCGGGCCTCTTATGGTACGCAAGGAAATATTGATCGCAATACCTATCCTTTTATTGTTGGATACTATAATAACATTACCATGTTACCAGGTAGTAATGAAGGAACAGTATTTGTCGATATGCCTGCCAATGATAAACTTCGCTGGGAAAAGACACAGTCATATAATGCCGGAATTGATTTGGGCTTATGGAAAAATAGATTAAATATCACTGTTGATTATTATAACAGAAAAAGCACAGACTTGATCGACTATAGCGCAATTCCATTAGAAAATGGTTTCCAAAATGTAAAAGTTAATTGGGCTTCCGCAAGAAATCAAGGTGTTGAATTGACTATCTCAAGCCGTCAAATCCAAACTGATAAATTTTCTTGGTCAACAGATTTTAATATTGCACATAATAACAACAAACTATTAAAGGTGCTGGCTAATCCAAAAGCTTATTCCCTTGAAACACAGGTAGGACGCCCAATTAATGGTTTATATGTGTTGGAAACAGCCGGATTGGATAAAGATGGGGTGATGCAATTTAGAAATCAAGATGGAACGGTTTCAAGCTTTGAGGAGTTCTATGGATTATATGATCCTTGGGCAGAGTTCCTGCCAGGGTATATTTCACAAACCGATATGACAGCTGCAGAATACCGCGCTAAATTTAAATATAAAGGCAGTAAAGATCCTAAGTTTGTTGGCGGTATGACCAACCGTTTCCGTTATGCTAACTTTGATCTTGCGATCTCTGCGGTATTTAATTTGGAACGTTGGGTGACCCGTACACCCACCTATAACCCGGCTTTGGTAGATCGGGGGCAGAATTACACTGTAGATCTGTTGAAGGCGGTTCAAAAGGACGGAAATATGCCCGCATTGGGAAGTATAAGTTCTGAATTAAATAATCGCTGGATGGCCTTTGGTTGGATGGAAAGCAACGATCCGATCAAATCATTCAACCTATATGATATCTGGGCCAAGAAAATGAGTTATGTCCGCATCAATAGTATACGTTTAGGTTACACCTTACCGGCCGCACTAAGCAAAAAAATTGGCGCAGGCAATTTGCGTGTGAATGTAGAAGGACGTAACCTTTTTGTTATCGGTGCTAATTACGACGGGTATTTTGATCCAGAGACCTATGGTAACTATTATGCGCAACCGATCAGTAAATCTTTTGCCTTTGGTCTGTCAGCAAGTTTTTAATTTTTTTAATTGATAATAACATGAAAAAAATAATTTATTTTGGAATGATCATGGCCGCTAGTGCATTGACATCCTGTGATAAATATTTAGATATAAAACCGGTAGGCACTGTCATTCCTGCTTCAGAAAGTGATTTTAGGGGGTTAATGACAAGTAGCTATGCAAACTTTCCTGCACACAAGTCTTATCTATCCCTACGTACGGATGAGTTAGTGTTAGATGAAAGTTCGACCGATGCTGCTAGAACCAAAGATATCTATCTTTGGAATGATCAAAACCCTGATCCGACAACGATTCCTTATCCTTACTTGACATTTTATAGCAGTATTTTTTATACCAATCAGGTCATCAGTACTATTGATGAAAAGTTGGCTAGCAATCCGACGGTGGATCAGATTAAAGGGGAAGCCTATCTGATGCGCGCCTATGCACATTTTGAGTTATTAAATCTTTACAGTGAGGTCTATTCGGCTAATAATGCAGGGCTTCGCGGTGTCTCTTTGTCAACGAAAATTGATTTGGAGCAGCGTTTTGTGCCTGCGACCATTGGAGAGTCTTATGCGCAGATCCTAACTGATATGGAGAAGGGGACTAGTTTATTAACAGTGGATGATCAGGTTAAAGGTGCTAATTATCGCTTTAGCAAACGTGCCGCTTATGCAATGGCCGCACGTGTTCGTTTATATCGTGGAGAATGGCAAGCAGCGGTTGATGCGGCAAAAAAGGCACTCACTATAAACGATAAATTGGTTGACTTGAATGTTGGGGGAAGTCAACTTCCGAATGATTTTGAATCTGCCGAGATGATTATGGCCCTGGAAAAAGTGTCTGTTCCTGAAGTTCGCTCGAGCTCATTTATTTCGTCTTCCTTATTGTCTGCATATTCGGATGGTGACTTGAGGAAAGGTCGTTACTTCCAAAAAAGTGGTGGCGATTTTGTATCTCTCAAAGGTGGAGACAACCGTTTTAACGTGAGTTTTAGAAATGCTGATCTTTATTTGACTTTAGCAGAATGTTATGTACGGTTGGGGAATACTGCAGAAGCGTTGAAATACCTATCTGCTTTAAAGAAAAATAGATTCACAGCAGATGCCTATGCCAAAGAAACTAAGGCTGACGCAAGTTTGTCAACAGCACAGTTGCTAGATGCGGTTTTACTGGAGCGTAAGCGTGAACTGGCGCTAGAGGGATTACGTTGGTATGATCTAAAACGGACGACACGTCCTGCGATCACGCACAGTAGTTTCGGCAGAACGGTAACCCTGCAACAGAACGATCCTCGTTATGTGATACGCTATCCACAGGAAGCAATCAATAATAATCCCGATCTGTTGAAATAATCGATTTTTTTTAAATCCTATATATATTAATCCATTTTCTTTTTAGGAAATGGATTTTTTATTACATTCAACCCATGGGATGGAAAATACTGATTGTCGAAGACGAAGACTGGGCTTTTGTAGGCTTAAAGGAGATGTTGACTGCACTCTATGGAGAAAGCGAACTGATCTTTACCAATGCAAAAGAGGTGCAGGAAGCGGTGGTGACAATCAATAGAAATCAATTCGATCTGATTTTTATGGATATCCACCTGATGGATGGGCTGAGCTTTGAAATTTTTAAGCAGGTATCTATCGATGTGCCGTTGATTTTTACGACTGCTTACGAACAATATGCGTTGGAGGCCTTTCAAAATAAGGGTTATGCCTATCTGTTAAAACCTTTCGACAGCGATGAGTTGACTGAGGTTATGAAACGTATCGAACCGCTACTGCCCAAAGTAGAACCTCGGCTCAAACAGCGTTTTCTAGTGAAATATGGTAATTTTTTAAAGTCGCTGGCCATTGCTGATATTGCTTATTTTATGGCGGAAGACAAAGAGCTGTATGCTGTAGAAAAAGGATCTGGAATTGCATATATTATTGAAGATACCATCACTCATCTCGTTACACAGGTAGATCCAACAGTTTTTTTTCAGATCAATCGTAAATTTCTTGTCCGAATAGATGCGATTCAATCCATGTTAAAAATTAGCCGGAATAGAATTAAATTAGAGTTAATACCCTCAACTCCACCGGGAATTGTAGTCATTGTTAGTGAGGAACGATCTCCGAAGTTTCAAAAATGGCTTGATCAATAATAGTGAGTTAGCTTACTAAATAACTTTTGAAAGCTTAGTTTTTAATTTTAAATATTTCATTTACAGTGTTTTGTGTTTTTATATAACAAAATCTATTAATTCAATAGATTTTGTTATATATTTGCATTCCAATAAAAACTACTTATTCGGTAGATTTTGTTGGAATGCAAGGAGCCACTGTGTTTTTTGTATTTAATCACACTTAACTTATTTAGTAAAGCATTCTTACGATGTACGCAAAACTTAAATACATTCCTATTGCTGCGATAGCATTATCAGGTATTACTATGAACAGGTTGTATGCTCAGCAGCGGGCTATACAAGGAAAAGTTGTTGATGCCAATACCGGTCACCTACTTCCTGGAGTAAATGTTCGCATTTCGGGGCAAAATCAAGGAACCTTAACGAATTCAAAAGGAGAGTTTACAATCAATGTCACAGGTGACGCATTACCTGTATTGGAATTTTCTTTTGTAGGTTATGAATCTCAACAGCTGAAAGCAACAAGTACAAACTTAACATTGTCCTTGAAACCCTCCAGTACAGATTTGGAAGAGGTGGTGGTGGTGGCTTACGGTACTGCCAAACGTACAAACATAACTGGATCGGTCAGTACGGTGAGCAGCAAAGCTATTGAAAATAGACAGGTATCAAATATTACGAAGGCCTTGGAGGGACAGGTACCGGGCTTACAGTCCGTAGCGTCCTCGGGACAGCCAGGTACTGAAGCAGCCATCCGTATTAGGGGTATCGGCTCCATTAATGCCTCTAGTTCACCTCTGATCGTGTTGGATGGTAGTCCTTATGCCGGGGATATCAACTCCATCAATCCGAATGACATTCAGTCTATCTCCGTTTTAAAAGATGCAGCATCAAGTGCACTTTACGGCTCCAGAGGGGCGAATGGTGTGATTATTATTACAACTAAGTCCGGTGTGTCTTCCGACAACACCAAGATTAATCTCAATTTTACACAGGGCTATTCAACCCGTGCAGTCCGTGACTATGATCAGGTATCGACCGATGAATATTTTCAGCTCTATTGGGAAGCTTTGAGAAACAAAAACCTGTCAGATGGCCTTACAGCAGAGCTAGCGGCCTCCAACGCAAGCAAGACCGTATTGACAGATTTAAATATCAATCCGTATGGCAGTCAATACCCGCAGCCGGTCGGAGTAGATGGTAAGTTGGTTGCTGGTGCGAAGACACTATGGGATGACCCATGGACCGACGTATTGCAACGTACTGGAGTGCGTACACAAGCAGACCTAGGATTTAGCGGAGGTAGTGCCAAAAGCACCTATTATATTTCAGGTGGTTATCTGAACGATCAGGGTATAGCGATCGAATCTGGATTTAAGCGGTACAATCTACGCGCAAATATCGACAGTAAGGTGAAATCCTGGTTAAATGTCGGTCTCAATATAGGTGGTAGCAGTACACAACAAAAATATCCGCAGTCTGAAGACAGCAATACGGCTAACATCATAAATTTTACGAGACTGGTGCCATCTTTTTATCCATACTACGAGCGTAATGCGGATGGTTCATATGTGCTTGATGGAGCTGGAAATAAGATTTATGATTTTGGAGAATATCGGCCAAGTGGTGCCACACCACGTAGTAACCTAGCAGCCTCTCTTCCTTTGGATAGGAATGATATCCGTCGGGAAAATCTATCTGCACGAACTTATCTCGAAGTGTTGTTTTCCAAAAATTTAAAATTTAAGTCGACATATAATGTTGATTATATCAATGGGAATACACACGACTATACCAATCCTTTGTTGGGAGATGGTGTGAATACCGGTGGATATGTCTATCGTTCAAATGTTCGTACAGTAGCGCAGACCTGGAATAATTTATTGACTTACGAGAAGCAATTTGGTTTGCATTACCTCAATGTTTTGGCCGGTCAGGAATACTATGATTTTAACAGTAGTAACATCAATGGTAGCAGACAGCAATTTGTGCTCCCTTACTTCGATGAACCTGTTGCTGCTTCACAACTCAATAATTTTACAGGATCTAGTGTTGATTATAGGTTGTTGAGTTTTTTGGGAAGAGCGGAATATAACTATGACAATAAGTATTATTTATCAACTTCGTTGCGTACCGATGGTTCGTCGCGCTTTTCGCCAGCAAAACGTTGGGGAACATTCTGGTCTGTGGGAGGATCATGGAAGCTGAAACAGGAAGAATTTTTGAAGGATAACACAACGATTAATCAGTTGACGGTAAGAGCAAGTTATGGCGGACAAGGAAACGATAATTTAGGTACCTATTATGCTTATAAAGGACTTTATACCATTGCAAATAGTTTGGGTAAAGGCGGAACGTATACCGGTCGGTTGGCTACACCAGATCTAAAATGGGAGTCGAACCTCAATTTGAACGTAGGTGTCGATGTCTCTGCATTTGATAACCGCGTTTCATTGAGTGTGGAGTACTTTAACCGTCGGAGTAAGGATTTGCTGTTTACTATGCCAATGGCTTATTCAACAGGGTATACGGGCTATGATGCAAATATTGGTGCGCTGAAAAATACGGGTGTCGACGTGGATATTCGTACTGTCCCGGTTCGAAATGAAAATTTTAAATGGAATTTAGACGTCAATCTTTCGCATTACAAAAACAAGATTACAGCGTTGCCGAAGGATAACAAGCCGATCATTACAGGGAATAAACTTTTGCGTGTAGGCGGAAGTATCTATGATTTTTATCTGCCGGAATGGGCTGGAGTAAATCCAGAGAACGGTCTGCCGCAATGGTATACTGCTGATAAGGATGGTAATAAAACTGGTGAAAAAACTTCGGAATACAGCAAGGCCGGTAATTTTATTGCCGGGACTTCATTGCCAGATCTTGTCGGTGGGATTCAAAACAGTTTCGCCTACAAAAATTTTGATTTGTCTGCTTTGTTGAGTTTTAGTTTGGGTGGACAGATATTAGATAACGATTATATTCAGCTTATGCATAGTGGTAATAATCCGGGACGTGCTTGGTCCAAGGAGATCCTCGAGCGCTGGACGCCTGAGCATACGCAAACCGATGTGCCCAAATTGACAACTGATAATTTGAATTGGACCTCTTCGTCCACACGTTTTCTTTACAGTGGCACTTATGCACGCCTTAAAAATGTGAGTTTGGGCTATAGATTACCTTCGGATTTATTGAAGCGGATAGGTGTAGAAAAACTTCGTGTCTTTGCAACTGCCGAAAATCTATTGACATTTTATGGTCATCAAGGAATGGATCCAGAACAGACGGTGAATGGGGCGACCTATTTTCGCTATCCGGCAATGCGAACAATATCCGGTGGTATTCAGCTTGTTTTTTAATGCCTTATTGTTAATCTGAGAATTTAAATGAAAATCATGAAACTAAAAATTGTATATATCATATTGGCGCTCTCCTTAATGAATGCATCGTGTAAGGATGCGCTTGAATTGGATCCGACCACTTCTGTGCCCGAAGGTGAAGTATTTAAAAATACCGACAATGTTGCTACGGTGATCAACGGTACCTGGAAGTACTTAAATGATACCTATTTTACTTATGCCAATCCAGGCTATACGGCAGTAATGCGTACAAGTGATGCGATGGGAAGTGATGTTGCGGTGACGACCAAATACGGTTATCGCGATGCGTATGCATTTACCGAATTAACAAACAATCGGTCTAATCGTGTCAATTCTTTTTGGATTATGTTTTATAAAGTGATCGATAATATGAATAACGTGATCGCGAAAGTGGATGGTGCTGAAGGGGCTGTTGAATCTAAGAATGTATTGAAAGGAAAAGCAAAAGCTTTGCGCGCTTTTTCCTATTTGAATTTGGCAACCTTTTATCAATTTAGCTATTTAAAGGATAAAAATGCGAAATCGGTTCCAATTTATACGGAACCAAGTACATTGTCGACTGAAGGAAAACCAAGGTCCACACAGGCAGAAGTGTATGAGCTTATATTGAAAGATCTCAAAGACAGTGAAGGATTATTAGCCTCGGCTGTTATACGTGAAAAATATGAAATAAATATTAATGTTGTGTACGGTCTGCTTGCGAGGACCTATTTGCAAGTAGGCGAATGGAAGTTAGCCGCTGAATATGCCGAAAAAGCAGCGCAGAAGTATAATTTAATGACTCCGTCAGATTATCAGGCCGGTTTTAATGATCTTGGAAATAGTGAGTGGATTTGGGGACATCAGCAGACTAACGAGCAAAATGTGGCAAGTTATACATTTCATTATTTGGATGTGTCGTCAGCTGGATCTTATTACTATAGTTTTATGGCCGATCCTTATTTTAAAGATTTATTCGATACCAGTGATGTGCGTTACGCTTTATTTGAATGGGATAATTTACCCGGTCGGGAAGGTTTCCTACGGTATAAGAAGTTTAAGTTTAAGTCCAATTTAATTGGAGATATTGTATACATGCGTGCTTCTGAAATGGTTTTGATAGCGGCTGAAGGTTATGCAAGAGCTGGTGAAAACGATAAAGCAGTAGCAGCGCTGAATAAATTACGGGCCGCTAGAAACGCTAAACTGTTTTCAGGAAATGATAATGGACAATTAATTGCTTCCATTCTTATTGAAAGACGCAAGGAACTTTGGGGTGAAGGATTTGCTTTGTCGGATATTCTCCGGACTCAGGGAAAGGTTGTGCGTAAGTCCTATCTTGATGCGGAGGGAAAACCAATTCAAGTAGAAATTGTAGGTGCAGACGGTAAGCCTAAGCTTGTTAATGGTCAAGGGCACCGGGTTACTAAATTTCCTAATGGTTCTAATTTTGTTGAAAACAGTCCTTATTATTTATTTGCTATACCATACGAAGAGACGGTTCGAAATCCGAATCTTTAGTATGTTTTTGTTGGTTTGTTATTGAAGAAATCCGGTACACTTCTGTGTATCGGATTTTTTTTTCTCGCGCGACTTTCTTTTTTGGTTGTGTGCTTTGCTTCCTTCTGTTGAAGAATGCTTCCTTTTTTAGTATTTGCGCTGTTCGCACAGCTTCGTGTTTGGATCTTCTCGTTTTAAGGTTGTCGTCTTTTAGTCTTGTATGTAGTATTTTTCAGATGGTTTATCGCATTCCTATAAATTACACAAGAGATGGTGCCGGTAAGTAGGGTAAGGGTTAGTTTTCCACATTATGTTAATAACGCTGTTGAAAACCTGTTTAAAAGAAAAATACAGTTATTAACAGTACTTATTAACATTATGTTGATAACCTTTCTTTTTCTTCTTTTTGCTTTTGTTCATCCAGATGATATATCCTGTGATGGGCAAGGAAGCACAAAAGAGACTGGCGAGGCAAGCGATAATTTTTGTTGTGAGCCCACCGATGCCACCGGTATGAATATCATAGTTAAGTGCACCGAGCTTATCCCCATACTGCAATTCGTTGCTGGATTTGACTGCTGTGAGACTGCTGTCTTTTTTATTATAATAAAGCCAGTCAAATACACCACTTCGTTTTTCATGATGTCTCACCTGTATATCCATTGCTGTTTCGGTTTCTTTTTTTAGTCGGATCGACATCATTTCAGCATCCGGATAATTTGTTAAGGCATACCGCAGCGCATTGTCCTGAAATTTCTTTTCCACAGCGGGCAAGGGTATAGGGGAACTGTGTGTGGAAGAAGCTGTTGGCGACTGCAATAAATTGAATGTTGCGATATAGGTCTTTTTGAAATCCGGAAAAGCAAAAGCGAGCCCCGTAATGGCAAAAATCAATCCGATAAATAAACTGTAAAATCCGATGACATTGTGGAGGTCGTGGTTCAGTCGTTTCCATTTTACTTTGGTATCTAACCAAAAACTGCGCTTGAGATTCTTGCCCTTCCATTTTTTTGGCCACCAAAGAACGATGCCGCTAAGTAAGATAAGGACAAAAATGGTCGTTGACCAGGCGACGATAGGATGGCCATATTGCTTGCCCAAGAGGAGGTTTAGGTGAAGCTGAAGCACCAGTTGAAAGAATTCTGTTTTTGAATTTTCTACTTGCTGTACTTGACCAGTATATGGATTGACGAAAACGCGTTTGTAATAGCGGTAATAATTCCAATGGCCAAATGCTTTTTCGTCCGTTTTTATGGCACGAAATACCCAAGTACGATTTTTCGAAGGATAGAGATCAACCCGCGTGATTTTTTGATTTTTTTCGAGGCTTTTCTGTGCGTTGTAAAGAAGTGTGCTTAAAGGTAGCGGAGTTTTGGAGTGGTTGGTTGTGTCGGAGATAAAATATTTTTCAGGATAAGCCCAGAGCTTGAGCTCATCCTGAAAGGTGTATATGCTACCCGTCAGGCTTAGGATGAATACCACAACTCCGGTGATGATTCCGAGCCATTTATGCAACCAAAGAACGACAGTTTTAAACATATTAGAATTTGTAGTTGATGTTAAATGAGGCCAGCATACCTTGTCCTTTGACGTATTCTTCATTTAAGGCGCGATATTGACTGACAACAGGGTAATAGTTTTTATTGAATAAGTTTTCTACACCCATACCGATAGACCATTGTTTGTTTACTTGGTAGTTTCCGTTTAAGTTAAATAGGTCAACGGCCTTAACGGGGCCTTCGCTGTTTTTGTATACGCCTTTATCGTTTGGAACAAAGCGATCCCGGGATCCGGTATGCACCCAAAAAAGCTGAAAGGTTAAGGGTTTGATCGGAGTATAGTAGATGTATCCCGTTGCTTTGTCTGGCGAGATACGTGAGCCATTGAGGTAGGATTTTGATCCATCGTCTTTTTTTGATTTTCCTTCCACATAGGCATAGGTTCCACCGATGGTCAATTGAGGTGAAATATTAGCGCTTAATGCAATTTCGTACCCATACACATCTTCCGGAAGGCGTTGTGGCATCAGGTAACCGCCAATGTCCACCAGTTCAACGCCCATTTTTGAAGTGCTGTAGTAATAAGATGCCGATAACTGGAAAATGCTGTAATTACTTGAGAATCCGATTTCGTAATTATTGGTGATAATAGGGTCGGTTTTTAGGCTATCTAAATCATTATCTGTTGCCCGACGTACAATACGGCCGAGCTCATTGATTGCGAAACCTTGTGAGAAACTCACGAAGGGATTAAAGATCGCGAATTTGTTGTAACGCAAACCTGCATTGAAGGTCGCTCCTTTGTAGGGGATATTGCCTCCTTTCACGGCAATACTTCCTTCGTTGTTGGGACCTGTAGCGATGGTATTGAAATCCTTTATTTTGACTGTTGCATTTTCATAACGTACACCGCCTTTAAAGATTAAATTTTCTAGGAAATCAATTTTTACCTGGGCGTATGGAGCAACGTTTAACATGTTCATATAGGGAATATAGACCCTGCCGTCGGTCAGATTTTGATCTGTTACATCATTTAGTAAATCTACACCGTAGGTGATATCTGCATTTGAACCCAATACCTGAAAAGGTGTGTTTAGGTTGACGCGTAAGCCTTTTTTCTCCGAATTGATCTGTGTTTGTCCCGGACCATACCATGCAGAAGCTTTCTCAACATAACGGTTCATGGATCGAAATGTATTGTAGTATGCAGAAGCGGTTAAAGATGTCGAGGCGAATAGATTACTTTTAGTATAGGTCAACATGGCATTATGGTTATACGGAGTTCCAGCAGGCTTACCTGGATCTTCGCCTTTCACGCCTATCGTTGGCGTTTGACCATATACACCTGTTTGGCTGATGTATCTGTTGTGTTGGTTACTTCTGTAGAAGTTGTATACTGCCGTAATATTGGAACTGCTATCGATACGGTACCCGGCTTTTAGAAACGCATTGTATTGATAGGTGTTCGAAAGGCCGTCTGTCTGACCAAGGGGAACCCCGTCACCATCGCGTTGCAGGCCAACGTAATCGGCGGATCCACTGACGGTATAATTCCATCTATTTTTTTGTCCGTATAAGGTTTGTCCTATGCGATAGCCCATTGTGCCGGCGCTATGAACTGGATTGAATGTAGTTCTAACACTTGTGATCCCTTGTATCGGAGCTGCGTCTTTCGATGGATTGCGTGTAATGTAGTTGATAATACCGCCTGCGGAGCCATTTCCATAGATGGATGTAGCACCTTTGATAACCTCAACCCGTTCGATGACACTCGGGTCAATGGTCCGAAGATCACGTTGTCCATTCATCAAAGGCGTAGATTGCGGAATACCGTCGATCAAAACAAGCACAGATCTCCCACGAAGTGTTTGTCCGGAGTTTGTCGCTTTATTGGTCGATGTTCCAAGACCGGGAACAGTATTCCCTAAAATTGTTGAAAGATTGGTGCTGATTTGGCTTTGGGCCTCAATTTCTTTTGTGGTCAAGATCGTTACTGAAGAAGGGACAGTGGAGATGCTTTCCGCCTTACGTCCTGCTGTTACGATAATCTCATCTAATACTTGGGTAGAATTAAGCTGAATTGACAATGGGCGTTGAACGGTATCTAAATTGACCATTTTTTCAACCGTTGAAAAGCCTGTGTATGATACCCGCAATTGAATAGGATTAGTCGCAGGTCTTTTGGCAAAAATGAATTGTCCGAGTTGATTAGAATAGCCGACGCTTTTTCCGTCAACTTTGATATTCGCTTGGCTTAATGGTTTATTGTCTCTGTCTTTTACGATAAGGGATAATTCTTGTGCATGTAGCTGAGCACTTAATAGCAAAAGAATTCCACTGCTGAACATCATATATCGTGTTCTGTTTTTCATGGTAATTTATTTAGATCAAATATAAATTAATGCGCAAATATAGTTTATTTTATAGTTGTGCCAACAGCTATAGGTTATTTTTTCATTTTTTTTAGTTGTTATCGTATGATTTTCAAGCTGATTTGGTATATTATTTAACTGCTGGCTAATATGAAACTAGATTAGGTGTTTTTTATCGATAGGGGGGCCATTATCCGATGGATTGGCTGTTTACATTAATTGAACAGCTTGTTAAAGATTTATTGATTTTGGATAGTTAATTTAGTCCTATATTTTTTGATAGTTTCGGTTGATCAATTCAGCTATAATGATAAATTAATGAGAAGAACATTTTTATTTTTATTTCTTTGTTTGTCCTTCTACTCAGTAGTTTTTGGGCAAAAAATCCATTCCCTACAGTTTGAATCTCCTCAAGCGATGCGTGATTATTTTACTTATGCTAAAGGGAAAAGAATTGTAAGCGGTCATCGGGGAACGATTGAGGCTGGACTTCCTGAAAATTCGATTGCGGCATTTGAAGCTGTATTGCGAAAAACACCGGCTATTTTTGAAATCGATCCGTGTTACACCAAGGATAGTGTTGCTATTTTGATGCACGATTCGACATTGGATAGAACCACAAATGGAAAAGGAAAAGTATCTGACTATACTTGGGATGAATTGCGTAAGCTGAAATTGAAAGATCAAGCCGGAAACATTACCCGCTACGGCATTAATACACTTGAGGAAGTCATTCAATGGGCAAAGGGTAAAACCATCCTCAACTTAGATAAAAAAGACTTACCATTGACGGCTACAGCAGCAATACTAAAAAAATACAATGCCTACAGTTGGGTATGGGTTACGGTACATAATACTGAACAGGCAGCGTTTTATTTGGCGCAGAATCCAGAACAGTATATGTCCATGCATATTAAAGATCAGGCTGCATTGGAAAAATTTAAATCTTCTGGATTACCCTACGACCGTATGATTGTCTATATTGGGCCAGAACTAAAGGATTCCAATCAGGCGATGTATCAATTCTTCAATAACAAAGGTGTGATGTGCATGATTTCAGCGGCGTCTACCTACGATAAGTTGAAGACAAAAGCAGAACGCGCCGAAAAATATAGGGCCATATTTGCGGAAGGAGCTTCCATTCTTGAGTCGGATCTCCCTATGGAAGTTGGTGAAGTAATCGGTTCGTTTTGACGGATAATTATCAATCCAAATCGATATTGTCATCTAAAAACTTAAGATACTTAGGTGATTCATCTTCGAAAATATCTCTTCCTTCCATCATATAGGCGCGAAGAAGATATTCTTGGGCAGACTCGCTATTATTGTCTTCCAGATAGCACTGTCCTAAGCGCAGCATGATAAAAGGGTTTTCGTAAGCATTTTCGATAATGTTCTGTTTTGCCTTTTCAAAATGGGAGAGGGCATTGCCAAAATCGTCCAGTAAGAAAAAGGCATCTCCTATGGAAGCTTCGAGCCAGAGACTTTCCGCATGCACATGTTGTGGACTAGGGACTAGATCAAGTGCTTCAGTCCACACCCGGATCGCCGCCTGATAGTTGCCTTCATCACATTGGATGTTTCCTTCCTCGCTAAGTTCGTCTATTCTGTCTAATGTTTGATCGTCCATAACATTTTATTCTTTAGAGTGCTATACGAAGATAAGAAATATATTAATAAAAAACACCTGAGGCTTAAGCCTCAGGTGTGAGCTGATTGAAATACCTAAGTTTATTTATTCCACCATAATTTGGTGCTTATCACATCATCTCCTTGTCGTGAAAGTGCACTTTGATAATTCGTCTTATTGGTACTTTGTTCTTTTAATGGGTACACCAAACGGCTTGGGATTGTGTTGCCTACCTCAGGCGTGAAAGTATATGTAACAGGTTTGCCTTCTACTGTTCCGGTCCATGTAATATCACCTTTCTTGATTAGGAATAACGGATACCCTGTTCTTCTGATTTCGGACCAAGATTCGATACTTTGGTTGAAAAGTGCTAAGTACTTTTGAGAAAGTACATTTTCCTTATTCGCAGCGGGAAGTTTACTCAGATAGGTTGCTACCTCATCAGAAGGCACAGACCATTTTTCAAGAGAAGCCCGAACACCCTTTTCGTAATTAGATTGATCCCAGTTGTTGTTTTCAGCTAAAATGAAGGCAACTTCCGAATATTCTATAAGTACCTCCCCGTAATCTGCAGCGTTGATAATGTCACTCGGCAATGATATTTTGTCTACAGGAAATAGATTGCCCGCTGCTAGGGGGAGACCATAGGGTTGGCCGTAGTAAACATTTCCTGAGCTTGTCGGTTTAGCAAATTTTGATAGACGTGGATCTGCAATTTTAAAAGGGCCACGATTGCCTTGTAAAGTTTCAATAATCACATTAGAAATTGCAAAGTCTTTTCGATTGGCAGTTACCGTTGCTCTAAACAATGGTGCTTCATTTGGTGATGTTTTGGAGTATTTAAATACCGCATTATCATTGTTAGATGTGAATACACCTTTTTTGATAGCATCGGCGATATGTGTCGTTGCCAAAGCGGCGTCTTTGCCTTTGATCCGATTCGCAACACGGAGACGTAACGAATTGGCGAATTTTGCCCAGCTACTATTTGATCCTTTATAAATAATATCAGCTGTTCCGAAAGTCGTGGCTGTTGGATACTTTGCTAGCGTATCAGCTGCCTGCTGTAATTCATTGAGAATGTCTTTGTAGATTTTCTCTTGACTTGCATATTTTGGCGTCAGGTTATCCGGATCCTGCTGTAGCGCTTCAAAATCTGCATCTTTATTGCCATAGGATTCATAGGGGATATCACCAAAAACATCTGTTAGCGATTGGAAAGCGTAGGCTTTAAGTATTCTTGCTATCGCAATCTGATTGGTATTTGTACCAGCTGTTCCCGCTGCGGCAATCGCTTTCGTGGTTTCATTGGTATTAAGCTTAATAATTTCATTTAAATTATTAAGCGATTTATAGGTCGCAGTCCAATAGTTGTCTGAATAGCTTGTTGGTATTTGATAACGAGATTGGTCCGTATAAATGTTCTGACTGAAATACTGTGCAAATAATTGAGCACCTCGTAGGCTTACCTCTTCACTTCGTAATGCATTGACTAGCTGTTTTTCGGCGGTCACTAGAATTGTTGGCGTTGTAACAGAAGCAGGTCGATTCGGATCTGTATTGATATCGCTAAATGTGGATTTCGAGCACGAAGTAGCAATAAGCGATAGGCCGATGAATGAAGTATGTAGTATGTTTGATATTTTCATCTGTGTATATTTATTTATAAGTGCTTGTTCTGATTATCGATGAATCTGTTGCACTTGGTTTATCTTTTAAAGCTGATGAACGATCAGATTTATCCGGTCTAACATTATGGAGTAAATCATGATGAGTTTCATCTTCTAGAATTTAAGATTAACATTAAAACCATAAGTAACCGGAAGAGGTATATTTCCACCTTCAATACCCTGAACATTTCCACCGCTAGATGTGAACTCTGGATCAATATACTTACTCTTGGTATAAATGTTCCAAAGATTACGTCCGTATACATTCACGCCAATGTTTTTGATAATTTTGGGATTAGTCAATCTGAAATTGTAACCCAGAGTAACTTCCCTTAATTTAACATACGTTGCATCAAAGATTGAAAATGTTGTTGGACCATTATATTCATTGCGCGCCCATTGTTGTGCAGTAATATTAGTGGTATTCTGTTGGATGTTACTCACATCATACGAACCATCACTATGGAATGCAACATCTCCCTTAACTCCATTCAGGACGACACCCGTTTCACGAATATTATTTGCAGCTGTCTTATCCAAAATACCAGAATACATACCAACTTTATAGGTTTGTGAGAAGAATTTTCCACCCACACGACCCGAGACTAAGAAGCCTAGACTAAAGTTTTTGTAACGGAAGGTATTTTGGATACCGAAGGTAAAATCGGGCAGTACTGACCCTAAAGGAACCAACTGCGATGTTTTCATGTAGGTGCCATCTGCCTGGACAACGCGTTGTCCGTCCGGAGCATAGACAAAGTCGTAACCCAAAAATTGACCATAGGATTCTCCTTCACGCGCAACGAGCTCGACCAAGGAATTGCTTAAGCTCAATGTGTTGACCTGATCATCCAATTTAATGACTTTGTTTTTATTCTTAGCCCAGTTGATTGTCGCGTCCCAAGTGAAATTTTCGTGTTTGATAGGGGTGCCATTTAAGACGACTTCAATTCCTTGGTTATTGATTTTTCCAGCATTGAATACTTTTCCCGCATACCCGAATGATGAAGAAACAGGGACTGGCAGGATTTGATTCTTCGAATTGTTGTTGTAATAGGTTACATCAAATCCTAGTCGATTTTTGAATAATTGTATATTTAGGCCTGTTTCCCAAGAGCTGGTAATTTCAGGTTTTAGATTAGCATTTGGTTTAGTGCTTGGAAGCCCATAGGACGCTTGTCCGTCAAAGGATTGCTCGGGTTCGTAGACTTTATACAATTGATAAGGATCTGTATCATTTCCGACTTGAGCCCATCCCAAGCGGATTTTACCAAAACTAAGCCAATCCAATTTTTTAAATGCTTCCAGTTGGCTAAAAACAAAACTACCTGTCAGGGACGGATATATAAATGAATTGTTGTTGGTCGGCAATGTAGATGACCAGTCATTACGTACCGTTCCATCTAAATACAGAAAATCGTTGTATCCCAAAGAGAAGCTACCATAGATTGATGCAATGCGTCTATGGTATCGGAAGTTGTCAATTTTAACTGCATTGGCATTTTTCAGATTATAGTAATTAGGAATAATCAAACCGCCCTGTGTAATCGCATAGTCTTGCTTCCGCTGTTGGTCACGAAGATTGGCGCCTATGTTTCCGATAAGGGAGAATTTATCCCAGTTTTTCTTGGCGGTAGCTAAAAACTCGTAGTTGTATTCATTTAGTTTATTGTTGGCTTCCTCGTATTGAGAAGTGCTTCGCGAGTATACCGCAATTCGATCTTGGGATTGGAATGAATAAATATCTCCATGGACTTTAGCCCCTAAAGTCAGCCAATTGTTTAAGTCATATTGTAAACCGATATTACCGTAGAAACGATCTCTATTGTCCTCCATGTACGACTCATAGGCGGACCAATAAGGATTATCAATAAAACGGGTCGCCTCGGCGGCAGGCGTATTTTGCCATCCCGTTCTGTTCCAGGCTAACGGAGTTCCGTCTTCACGTTTGTAGTTTTCCAATATTTTGTAATCGACTTGTACAGCTCCCCATTGGAACGCTTCAAGAATAATATTTCTATTGGAAGCACCAGTCCATGGACGGCCTACTGATGCATTACGGATATAGTTAAAATTCGAATTAATCTTCAATTTACCTAATTGTGTACCTCCTGAGAAGTTAAATGTATTACGTCCCAAACTGGAGTTAGGTGTTGTTCCCGTTACATTTTTATTAGTGTAGGAAAAGCGATAATTTGTATTTCCGCTATTGCCAGCTATGGCAAAATTGTTGGTGTTGGATACACCTGTCCGAAAGAAATAACTAACATCATTTTTGGGATAAATCCACGGCGACGGATTTAAATAGTTGGCCTCATCTTCAGGGTTCAGATTATACCATTGAAGCACTGGCGTGCCGTCGAGTTTTGGTCCCCAGCTTTCATCTGCGGCATAATCGACTATTTTGTAGTCTGTTCCATTGATATTTTGGGTTTGGAAGCTTGTAGAATACCCTTGACCATAGAGATGTTGTCTTTTGGGTAATCGAACAATATTTTCAAAATCAACCCCGGTATTTAAGGAAATATCTACTTTTTCACCCTTTGATGCACGTTTGGTCGTAATCAGTATAACCCCGTTGGCTGCTCTAGAACCATAAAGAGCAGCAGCAGATGGCCCTTTTAATACCGAAATGTTGTCAATATCATCGGGGTTGATATCTTGTATCATATTACCAACATCTTTTCCGGCACTTCCGTTGATAGTAGAAGAAGAGTTCAAATCGGTATTATCAATAGGGGTACCATCAATGACATATAAAGGTTGATTATTTCCCGCGATTGAGTTAATACCTCTCAGCAAAACATGGGAAGACCCACCCATGTTTCCGCCTGAGGTCGTTACTTGAAGTCCTGCAACTTTTCCGGACAAGGCACTGAGGGCATTGGTAGGCCGCGTTTGAAGTTCTACAGATTTAACTTCCTGTACGGCATAACCCAGTGACTTTTTCTCACGTGAAATACCTAATGCCGTTACAACAACTTCGTCCAGTTGAGAAGTCGCAGGCAGGAGTTGAACGGTAGTGAAACCTGTAGTATTGGTTTGAACAGTCTTAGTTTCAAAGCCAATATATTGAATGCTGATGTTAAGTGAGCTTCCGGTCGAAGGGAATTCAAATAGTCCATTTGCATCTGTTTGAACCTGTTTTTTACTGTTTGTTTCGGTAACTGTAGCCCCCTGAATAGGATTGTTATTGTTGTCGACTACCTTTCCTTTTATAGTGGTTTGTGCGTATAGTGCGCCAGTACTAAGACAAAGCGCGGCCATTACGACAAAATTTATGTTGTTTTTTGCCATACTAATTATAATAGTGAGTTTATTGTTTGAGTTGGGTTATAGGAGATATTTGAAATTTACCTGTAAAAACATCCCCTTAGGACATTCGTTTTTTTAGGATATTATCTGTATGCTGTTTCATGTGTTAAAAAATGTTAATGCAAATATATAAAATCTACCTGATAACTATACTTTGTTTTTTTGTTTTTTGTAATTTTTGAGTCAGAATGATAAGAGGAGGTCTTTATAAGTGAGGAGTGCTGGGGCATCAAGTTTTTTTTTTTTTCGGAACAACTTCTTGTGTTCTTTTGCAATATGTTGCCTGTCAGAATATTGATTAGTAGCTGCGAATCGTAAGCGGCAACGCACGTATTGTAAATCCTCCTATTTTCGAATAAGAAAGGGCAATGTTCTTGTGTCTCCATGATCGTGAATTAAAACGTTAACACGATGATTATTTTTGGCACAAGAACAAAAGTTTTAGCTAATAAATCGCAATCGGCAATCGGAAACTGCGATTATTGTGGCACAGTTCAATCCCTTTTTGCATACAGGCAAATTAAATATTTTCATGTTTTTTGGATACCCATATTTCCCTATAGTTCGGCGGTCATTACTATTTGCAATCATTGCAAAAAGTTGAGTTATCAACGTGAAATCAACCCACAAACACTTCAGGCCATATCTTCGGGAGCTATCCGTAAAACACCTTTTCGATATTTTTCGGGCTTAGTTCTGATTGGGCTTTTTGTATCTGCTATTGTTATAGCCGGAATTTACGGTGCCAAAAAGAAGGAAAAGTATCTGAAAGATCCAAAGGTTGGTGATGTGTATGAGGTTTCCTATACAAAAGATGGAAAAACAATGCGTACGCTTTATCGTATCGCCAATTTAACGCCAGACTCTGTTACCTTTGACCTAAACGATTATGAAGCGGATAGCCGAAAGGGCCTGCGCAAATTGCGCGAGCAACATGCAGATAGCTATTCTGAAAAGCAAGGCTTATCGCGTGCCGAACTTGAAGAAATGAAAAGTAAGATATCGAATATTGAAAGATTATAATGATTATTTTTATTGTTGCTATAAGCAAGGTTCAGCACTTTACCTGATCTACATCTTTGTTTTTATAATATTAAATTTATGGATATAGCCCAACATAAAATATTGTTTCAATGTAAGTGAATTTCCAAAATATGTTACGTTGCCTTGACTGCCCCAATAATTTTGGGTATTCTGATTCAATATATCAAAGCCGGTCAATTTTAGCTGCGAATTATTTTTAAAGGTATAATAGACTGACGCATTTAAGATATGGTAGTTTTTTCTGCCACTCAATCCGCTGGCCCGGTTATCTAAGGAGTATGTTGATTCCAGCGAAAATCCGTGGATTGGATTAATATTCAATCCTGCACCAATTTTACGGATTGAATAAGTTGATTCAATAAAGTCGGGGTTATCTTTTACCGAATTTATGTTCTTGTTCCAAGAATAGGTATACTGTGGTGATATCGTCACTAGGTTTTTCCACGTCGCGGAAAATTGTTGGCTGGCATTGATCCCTATATTGGTCCCTTTATTATCAACATCATTGACGGAACTATAATTTTCATAGGTATAGATACTGTTGTTTTGCGATAGATAGAATGACCAATTTTTGCTGGCTTTTAGGTTGTATCTCAGGTAAGTATAGGTACTATAGTTATATTTTGAGCCAGCGAGAAACATCTGGGTGGTCATTTGTCCTGTATTGTTGTTTCGCCAGCTACGGGACCCGATGCTGTTATTGACATAATTGATATTTCCATTTACATTAAACTGCAATTTCGAGGTATACTTATAGTATGATATACTGACATTCTGTTTTTCGATATTGTTGAATATAAAGGATGTCTTTCGTGTATACAATGGATTTAGATCCATGACGAGTTGCTGAATTCCGTAGAGTTCGGGAGACTCGAGATCTTTATACCAGCCGAGGTTTAGATCTTTATAACGGATATTAATATTGGGCAGCCAGTAGCCTAAAGATGATTTCTCAACAGAGTTGATTTTAAGTAAATCAAAATGATTTACCTTTACTTGATAGGCTGTTCCAAACTTTACGTTAAAATCTTTGGTGGGTCTCCAGTAAAATATAATACCGGTAATATAATCCTGGTATTTATAACGATAGCTATTTTCATAAGGAGCTGCATGCATTTCTCCAGTGCTGTCGCGTTTGATATATACACTTTCCTGTGGTCCCTGTCGGTTTGTCACATAGGTGAAGTAGTAGTCAAAGTTTAGTTTTTTAATTATTTTATTATAATAGGCTGCACTGAAGTATAGGTTGTTGGAATTATTTTGTGTTCGGTTTTTATACCATAAACTAGTCCGCGGCTTAGCTGTATCATATATATTGGTATTCTGAAAAGACGTATCGGTCTTTTCATTTGTATTGATGGAAATTGTATTTCTAAACGATACGATATGATTTTTATTAAGTTGTTTTTCGATATAGAATCCATGTGAATAGTTCAGGGTATTTTCCTTATTCCCGCCCGTACCTGTTGCGTCATTAAGTTTTTTGAGATCCGTATAGGAACGGTTCATTCCGAAGGTTGAATTGTTTTTTGAATTGATACCCAAATTAGGCGTAAATTCAAAGTAGGCTGTTGTATCCATACGATGTCGAAGCAGGGTTTTGAGATTATGCCCTACAGATTTCTCCTGTCGCTGGTAATCGGATGCTGAATATTGTTTTTCCTGATCGTATAAAGAGATTTGATTGCCGGTATTTTGATTTTCGGCTTTATTATATTTCAGCATGTACATAATGTTCAGCTTGGTCTTCTTTCCCCAGTCATTGTTGAGATTAAAGCCCAAGCCAATATCGTTGGCTTTACCCGAATAGTTCCTACCTCCAAAATTTTCAAATCCATAGTTTTCGGCACGTCCAAGTCCAGCTTCTTGGTTCAATTCATTGTAATCAAAACTCTGGCGGTTAATGTTATTTCCGAAACCTAAGAAACTCAGCTGTAGTGTGTCTTTAAATGAATTGAATAAACCACCGGCCTCATACCTGCTGCGTGTACCTGCACTACCATAAAGTTTACCAAAACTGGCCTTGAGGAAATCTTTCTTAAATTTTAGGTTAATCGTAATCGGCAGTTTATCTTCGTCTTCATTATCTTTTTTTGTTTCGCCCTTATCACGGTACACCTGTACTGTTTTTATAAGAGAAGCATCCAAATTTCGTGTAGCAATACGTACATCACTCGAAAAGAAATCCTTGTCGTTTACTCTTACTTTTGAAACCTCTTTTCCTTGATAATAAATAGATCCATCCATATTAACCTGAAGACCGGGCAGTTCTTTGAGCAATTCTTCTACATTGGCGTTGGGGCGGGTTTTGAAAAAGTTGGTGTTATATTCTAACGTATCTTTATTCATCCGTACGGGGGGAACAATATTGACGACTACTTCATCGAGACTTTTGGAATCGAGCTTTAATTGAGCGAAATCATAATTTTCTCCGTTAGGAATACTAAATTCCTTACGGAATGGATTTGCATTGACATGTGAAATAAAAAGTGTTAATGCGGTCCCTGTGGGAATTTTGACAAATTCAAACTTACCTTTTGTATCTGTTAGTAGGTAGGAAACCACGGAAGAGTCTTTTGAATTGAAAATCGTTACAGTCGCTTTTTCTAATGGTTCAGCATTTTGAGCAAAAACAGTTCCGAGTACTTTGCCCTTCGATTGACCTATAACTATATTTGTAGTGAGTAATAAAATTAAAAACAAGTAAATTCTCATAAAATTAAGTACGTGTATCTTGGCTATATTGGTGGTTAAGATGATTTTATGTAAATCATTTTAATAATACATTAAATAAATGAAAATTATACTATAAAAGAAAATTTATTTTTAATACAATCGATTGCGGATTCGATCTGTTTCAATTTTTTAGATTATCAGTTCTAAGGAGAATACTCATTTTGCTATGAGCGCATTGGTTTAAGTATATAGACCATACATTGACATGCTTTGAAGAAACGTATAGCAATAAAAAAAGGGTATCCAATAGATCGGATACCCTGATGGCGTAATTAGTCGATGTTGATTTTGTATATAGCTTCTGCTTCTTTGTCATCAAATTGGCGCATTTGTGTGATCAGTTTCTTTTTCATCAGTTTGACGACGCTTTGATAGGCAGGATCCTTGTAGACATTATGGAGTTCATTGGGATCCTTTTGAAGATCAAAGAGTTCCCAATTTTCGATTCGTTTATAATAGCGGATCAATTTATAACGGTCATCACGAACGCCAAAATGGGGGCTCACGGCATGTTCTCCATTTTCAAAATAATGATAGAACAGATCTTTGCGATGTTCCTCTTTGTTATTTTTCAGGACATGCACAAAAGATTCACCTTGCATGTCTTTCGGTTTTTTGATAGCAGCTAGCTCCAATAACGTGGGAGCGATATCAGCGTTGACAATTTTAGCATTTATAATTGAATTTGCGTGTAATAGCGCTGGGTACCGCATGACCATTGGTGTACGAAAAGATTCCTCATACATCCAACGTTTGTCGAACCAACCATGCTCACCCATATAAAAACCTTGGTCTGAAAGATAGATCACAATTGTATTTTCACGGAGTGATTTTTGATCCAAATAATCTAGTACTTTCCCAATATTGCGGTCCATAGATTGAGCCGTATTGAGATAATCAATCATATAACGTCTGAACTTCCATTCTGCAAGTTGCTTGCCTGTCAAATTACCTTGCTTTAGTTGTTCATAAATGGGCCGGTAATAGGCGATATAGCTATCCTTTTGAACTTGGTTCATCCGCTTGAAGTTACCGTCGGCCATCATGTCTTCCAACGAATTAAACATTTTGAGATCGTAGCCCATTTTCATGTCCTTGTCAATGGACATTTCCTGCAATGCGGCCGCAGGTCTACTTTGGTAATTATCGTAAAAAGTGGTTGGTAAGTTAAAGGTTGCAGTATCATAGCTGCCAAAGTCCTTTGGATCTGGCATCCAGGTACGGTGTGTGGCTTTGTGACCAATGACCAGACAAAATGGCTTATCAGCATCTACGGTATCGAGCCAGTCGATCGCTTTTTCGGTCACGATATCAGATACATAGCCTTCTGCACGTTTAAGGCCTTGTTTACTGATAAAATCTGGATTAAAATAGGTGCCCTGACCAACTAGAATATCATAATAATTGAAGCCTTGCAATTTGTCACCCAAATGAATCTTGCCCACCCAGGCGGTGTTGTACCCCACATTTTGCAACTGCTTGACAAAAAGATCCTGACTAAAGTCGAATTCAGAGGTTTCATTATCCTTGAATCCATTTTTATGGCTGTATTTCCCGGTTAACAATGTTGCGCGAGATGGGCCGCAAATGGAGTTATTAACAAATGCATTTTTAAATAGAGCTCCTTGATCAGCGATGCGGTCTATCTGGGGGGTCTTTCCATATTTTGATCCATAGGCACCAATGGTTTGGTAAGCGTGATCATCCGAAATAATAATGACGATATTTGGTCTTTTCTGTGCAGATGAGGTTTTGTAAAAGATGGATGTCAGTAGGGCAAATAAAAAGATCCTGATTTTCATTGTTCTGTCGGTTTAAATTGAATAGTATACCTCGTTTATAACTATGCCGGATAGCGCGTAGCTATAAACAGGTTTCTCATGCTCCACTAAGATAGTAATTATTATGTATTACATAAAATAGGATTGCAGATTTATTGAACGAAAAAATGTATTTTTTATATGACGGTTTTATGGTGCGGACCGAAGCGAAAAGTCCGCACAATAAGGCCTGTTATTTTGAGAGTTCCTCCAGCGCCTGGTCTAGGCTTGCTCCCCGCATACCATGTTTAATGATGGTGCCATCTGAGTCGATCAGGAGGGCGTAGGGAATACCCTGGATGTCGTAACTTTGCGCAATCTTACTGTTGAAACCTTCACGGGCATTGTATTGGTTCCAAACCATAAGTTCTTCGCTCATGGCTTTTTTCCAGTCAGCTTCTTTTTCATCAAGTGAAATGCTTACGATGTCAAAACCTTTGTCTTTCCATGTGGCATAAGTATGTCTTAGATGGGGAATTTCACCTCTACAAGGGCCACACCATGAAGCCCAAAATTCAAGTAAAATATATTTTTTGTCTTTTGGGAATATTGATGTTAACTGTACCCTGTTCCCTTCTTTATCCAAGATAGGGCCATCTAATATTTTTGAACCAATAGCTGTTGCTTTGGCCTTTGTTATTGCAGCCTGTAATTCAATATAGGCTGTTTTACCTGTCCATGATGATTCAAAAATTTTGAGCAGTTCATCCATTTGTGCTTTGGAGAGGCTTTCTTCGCCATAGCCCATGACCATGTAAGAGGCTTCATCCAAAGCAACCCGAGCTGTTGGGTTGCTTTTAATAAACGCCCATTTTTTTTCGAAAACCGTTTTCTTATACGGCGCCATTTCTTTAAGAATGGAAATTCCCCGATCTGTATTGAATTTTCCATCGATTGCCGGCAGGTGATACTCCTGCATATAGTCCTTGTCTAGTTTGCTTAACGCAGTTTTTTGCTGAACGATGCTTCGATTTAATTGATCCGCCAAGCTTTGCGCTTGAGAGCCTTCAATGATAGGTTTTTGGTTTGGCAAATTCGGATTATAATAATAAGATGGAAGGCTATCGATGTGGCCGGTCAGCTGGACACTTCCCTTGTCTAAGTAGAATACGCTTGCTTTCCAAAGTTTCTGCTCTGAACCTTCTGTGGGAGCAATAATGATTCTAACCAGTTCGGGAGCAGAAATAGATCCTTTGATTTGAAACTTATTATTTTTGATGACGGCACTTCCAATTTTATTTTGCCCATTGTTGGCCCAAAGACCAACGATCTGTCCGTTTGCTTTTTTTCCATCGATTTTGCCGGCAAGCGTGTACGTAATTTGTGCATGTGTGAGTAGCGTAAACGCACCGAAAGTAAGCGTTAAAAGTAGTTTTTTCATTCGTTATCAATTTTGCTGAATGCTCAGCGGTTCTTATATAGTTTGTCTGCTTAAATGTCTGTGCCGATTTGTATGGGCAGAGGCGCAATGTTTTAAAGTGGATTTTGTTGCAATTGCTTGTTTCCTGCTAATGCAGCTTGGGGTAATGGTAAAACCAGTTGAGCGTTCGATTTGATCGTCGACTTGATTGCATTTAAATCCACATTTCCTGCGTGATAGTAACGGACAAAATCAAACCAATCTTCGCCATTTTCGGTAAGTAATTCCAGCATTTTATGTTGAAAGATAGTGTTGAGTAGTATTTTGTTACTGATGCTCATGGCATAATCTGTGGGGTAGCCAACACGAGACGCCATCGTTTGAAAACTTTGACGGGCTGTATCATAATGACCGTTTCTAGCAGACGCTTCGGCATGGATGAAATAGATTTCACCTAGACGTAGTATCATTTGTGTGTTGTGTTTACCGGTGCCATTCAGCGAATAAGGATGCTTACCATTACCCTGAGCGCCTGCTAGTGTCGGATTAAACATGAGGTAAAACCGTTGGTCATAACCCTCACCTGTATTGAGATTGCCATCATTGCCTCCGCCAATCAGCATATCAGCCACACGTTTCGTATTTTCGCTATAGGTTGTGCGGGCAATTTGATCGGATGCGGATTCCATCGGACCTTCGGTATAGGTCGCAAAAAGTGCTTCAGGCGAATCGTATCCATTGATGAAGATGCTTCTAAAGGACTTCTCTAGTTGGTAGCCATTACCCTTAGCGAAGTCAATAGCTTCTTTAGCAATATTTTCAGCTTCATTGTATTTACCCATATGTAAAAGCACTTTTGCTTTCAGGGCTTTTGCAGTCGCTTTTGTGGCGTAATAATGGAATTCATTGCTTTGCGGGGCGTGGGCAATCGCTTCGTTCAGATCTGCCAGTATAAAATCATAGCTTTCCTGTACGGTTGCTCGTGCTGCGGTTTCCGTCCCTGTAAAAGGTGAATTTCTCAACACAATACCATAAGGAGACAATAGATCAAAGAAATAACCAAAATGACGGAGTACCTGAAAATGGGCGAGGGCCCGTTGGAGCTTACATTCGGCAATAATTTCTTGGACACGTTGTTCGGGCGCACCTTTTGCGTCCCCTCTTTCCATCAGCTTAATCAAATTATTTGCTGTGTTGATTGTTAGGTAGGAACCTTGATAGATATTGACGAGAGCAACATTGCTGGCTTGTACGCTGTTGGTGACAAATTCCTGACCTCCGGTCAGGCCGCCACCTTTACTTACTGCGTTTCCTGAAAGAATGGACATATAAAGCCTAAATGAGGATACGTTAAATGTCCGCCAGCTTTTGTATACCCCACGTAAAACCGATTCTGCCGATGCTAGATTATAGACGACATTGTCTTCTTCCATTTTATAATAAGGTTTGATATCATCGATATCACCTACCATGGAGCAGGAATTCATGGTCAATGTTCCTGCCAGTACTATTCCCAAATATTTTATCTTCATATTGATCGTAAATTAAAATGCTGCTTTAATACCTAGAGAAAATGTTTTTGACATCGGATAAGCGTCGTTGCTGGATGTACTTGTTGTAATGTATGTCCCGGTAAACTCAGGATCTAAACCCGGCCATTTGGTGATGGTCCATAAATTGGACGCTGAAGCAAATACCGATATTTGTTTGATAGACCATTTTTCTGTCAACGCTGTCGGGAGTGCATAACTTACATTGATGTTTTTAAGGCGTAGAAAGGATGTCTCATATACCAAACGGTCAGAAGTTCTTGAATTTGATGCCGGGTCATAATAGGTTATTTTGGCGAAATGGGCATCAGGTTTCGTAGGTGACCACATATCATCATAGATTTCCTGTTGAAGGCTCTGACCTAACATGCCAAAGAGGCTTGTCTGAAAGTCATCCATTACTGCTGCTGCTCCTTTGGAATATTGAAATATGAAAGAAAAATTAAAATTTTTATAATGCATACGGTTATAAAAACCGCCGAAATATTTTGGTTGCGCAGTAGCGATAACCTGACGGTCGTTTGTATTGATGACACCGTCGCCATTGAGATCCCTATATTTGTAGTCGCCAATCCCTGTGGCCATATTTTGATAATACCCTGTCGGTGAACTACTGTTCAGTTCATCAATTTCTGCCTGTGAGTCAAAGATTTTTTCGACCAAATAGCCTTTTCTGGTACCAGCAGGATAACCCTCTATGTAACTATCTAAGGAATAGGTGTTAATATTTGCTCCGTTTAAGTGTTCGATTTTATTTCGGTTGCGGGCGATATTGAAAGATAGGTTCCAGGTGAAATCCCGTTTTTTGATCAGGTCATAGGCTAATTCGATCTCAAACCCTTTATTGCTCATATCGATGATATTTGCGGAATAGGTACTGGATCCTGCTTCCAAGGAAATTGGAGCCGGTGCCAATGCACCAGTCGTATAGCGATCGTAAAGATCAACACTACCTGTGAACCGATTATTGAAGAATGCGAAATCCAAACCCGTGTTATACTCACGCGTTTTTTCCCATTTCACATCACGGTTAGGAACATTCAGATCTAATACAATTGCCGGTTTACCTGCCCAGAGGTCATTGGAACTGCGTACAAAAAACTGACGGTATAAAAAGTTACTGATATTGGTTGACCCCGTATTGCCCCAGCTCAGACGTAGTTTTAGGTCGCTGATCCAATCCACAGTTTGCAGAAACTGTTCGTTATTGATGCGCCAACCCATGGACAAGGATGGAAAATATGCACGTTTATTGCCTGGACCAAATTTGGAGGATTCATCTGAGCGGAAGTTGGCTTCAGCTAGATATCGATCTTTGTATTTGTAGCTTAAGCGACTGTAAATCGAATTTAACCCTTGGTCAGTTCGGAAGTAAGTGAAAAATGTATTTCGCGCCGCTGATCCGGGGTCTGTTAGAATTTCATCGTCAGGGAATTCCTCGTAGCTGTTTGAATCACCCGAATTTTTGGAACGATCAAATCCAAAACCAGCCATGGCATATAATTGATGCCCGTTCTTTTTCCAATCGTAGTCAGCCCTGAAATTGAGACTTGTATTGCTGTTGTTGGAGGTGTTGGTATTCAACGTCGCATATAAATTGGTACCGAAGGCAGTATAGTCATCCTGTGTATAGGTCGGTGCAAAAATATGAGCTGTGCCATTGTAAGATGCAATGCTAATGTCGCCGCGCAATTTAAAATGCTGAAATACTTCGTATTCAGCATAAGCAGCTCCCAAAAATTGCTGCATATTGTTTATGCCACGATTGCTGAGCTGAGCCAACGGACTGGATAACATCACCGGAGCGCCATACATCAACGTGCCGTCAATACGATTGAATTTTCCATCGGCATCGTATGCCTCTAAATCAGGTCTTACGAGCCAAGGCTTCGTATTACCTTCAGCGAACAATTGCTGTCCATATTTTAATGTATTGTAAGCGTAAGACAAAGATGCTCCAGCAGTAAGATGATCTGTAACGTTACTATCGAACGATAGACGACTACTGTAACGTTTAAGACCGTTGTTGATATATAATCCTTCTTGATCAAATGCATTAAAGTTGAACGCTAGGTTACTGTTATCCGAGCCGCCATTTAGAGAGAGGTTAAATTGCGAAGTACGGGCATTTTTTTTGCGAATTATTTGTGTCCAATCGGTATTTGCTTTGCCAAAGGCCTCGTTGTTCAATCCATCATAACGGTATTTCAAGGGAGTGCCATATCCGTCATCTGCTAATGGGCTTACGAAGGCAATTTGTTGTATAGCGGGGATTTGGTTATAGTAGGCCTCGTAAGGATCAATTTTACCGTCATTGATTCCATCTATCGTGTTTTGGATAATGCTATGCTGTGCGTCCTTAAATTGTTCTGCAGATAAAGGCTTATACATGTGTGTCGGGTTATTGACGGAATGTGTATAGTCTGCTGAAATTGTAAAGGGTTTATTTTTTTTTCCGCGATTTGTCTTGACAATGACGACACCATTTGCCCCACGCGATCCGTAAATAGCTGTTGCAGCGGCATCTTTAAGGATGTCAATACTTTCGATTTCTGAAATGGGTATATTTGAAAGCGGATTTATCGTTGGAATATCAGAATAACCCTCGATAAAAAATGGTACTCCGTCGATCACATATAAAGGTTCATTGGTGCTGCCCGATAAGGGAGATGTAATCCCCCGAATATTGAGCTTTGCAGTTGATCCGGGCGCACCGGAATTCTGTGTTACCAGAACACCTTTTGCTGCGCCACCTAGAATAGATTCAAAAGTAGCGGCATTATTACTGAAGTCTGCTAATTTTTCCTGATTAATGGAAGAAATGGAACTTGTCAGATCCTTTTGTTGTTTGGCTCCATAACCGATAACAACAACCTGATCCAATCTGGCGTCAGCGAGTCGCATCGTCATATTTTGATTAAGTTTTGCTGTATTTAAATGAATCATGGATGCGGTTGTCAGATAACCGATATAACTGTAGGAGAGCTGATAGGTACCGTAAGGGACATCGGCAAAGGTGTAATTTCCTTTTGGGTCAGAGACAGTAAGAAGGTCGAGTCCTTCTCCGACGATTTTGATCGTTACGCCTGGTAGGGCTGTATTGTCATCAATGCGCTTGATTGTACCGGATATGGTGCCTAGTTGTTGCTGCTTGTTTTTTATAATAATAGTTTTATTTTCAATCTGAAAGGTCAGGGGCTGTCCTTGGAAAATATCTATCAGTACATCCTTGAGATTTTTATCCTTGACAGACAAGGTTACCGGATAGGTGTTTTCTAACATATCATCGGCATACAGGAAACGGTAAGAGCTCTGGTTCTCAAGCCTTTTTATAATTGTTTTTAAATTGCTTTCATGTGTCTGTAGGGTGATTTTCTGCGCATAGGCGGCTACAGAAAAGTCCGTAAAAAAAGCAGTAAGAAGTAACAATGTAAGATAAAATCTTACATGATTAAAATACTTAATATTCATAAACTTTAGTGTTTGTTAGTTTGCTTTTACATAAATTGTCTGGTTGTCAACAATAAATTTTACTTTTCCGGTTATTGAAAGTAGACGGAGGGCCTGGTCGACATGTTGATATTTTGATATACTTCCAGTAAAGCGTATTTGAGCGATGTCTTTCGTCTCGAACCTAACTTGGACATTGTACCATCTGGACAATTGCTGCATGATATCGCCCAAAGGTTCACTGTCAAATAGAAAGATATCTTCCTTCCATGTTGTGACAGATGTTGTTTTCGTCTTTGAAACCAGTACCCGCTGACCGTTATATAGTGCCTGATCCCCCGGGAGAAGGATTGCCTGTCCTTTAGGCGTTGAGATCTGAACTTTCCCCTCCAACAGTGTGGTGGTTATGTTTTTTTCATCGCGATAGGCATGTATATTAAACTTGGTGCCTAATACGGTGAGCTGCTGATCTTTGGACCCTACAATAAATGGTTTGTGCTTATTTTTGGCAACTTCAAAATAACCCTCGCCAATCATTTTTATTCGACGTTCATTGCCTTCAAATTGAGATGGGAATTCGAGTTCAGATTCTGAATTGACGACCACTAGTGAACTATCTGCTAGCCTAATTTTGAACTGACCTCCGCGAGGTACAATCAATTTATTTAATTCTCCTCCGGTTTTGTTGTCAGCTTGTACTTCATAGGAAATCGTTGCGTTATCAAGTTTTTTAAGTTTGATGCCATTGGCATTTATCGTTTCCCCTATTCGTAGGGTATTGAGGTTTACTGAGTCTTTTGACCCCATAAATAACATTGCTCGATATCCCACAGGCTGAATTTTGGTGGACGTGTTTTCGATATCCTTTTTAGTTTTTTGAACTAAAAAATACGTCGCAGTAGACAAGAGTAAAATACCCCATATGGCGGCCGCATAGCGAAGAAGTGTTTTCTTTGTTTTTTGTTGTGGAGCGATGGTCTTCCAAGTCTGTAATTTTATTGATTCAAATTCTTCAACCTGTACAGGATGCTTAAAGTCTAGGTTACTATACCAGGATTCGACAAAGATGATTTCATCTTCTGTGCATTGTTGATTCGTGTATCGCTTTAAAAGGGCTATAATTTCTTTTTCCGTCATCACCGTTTAAATGGGCTTTTATAAACAGGACAAGACTGTTGATCGATGGGAGTAGAGAAATTTAAAAAAAAGTAAAAAGTACGTAATTAACCTTCTTCTTAAGTATTTTGAGAGCATTGGCCACCTGTTTTTTTACAGTTAACTCCGAAATAGCCATGAGGTCTGCAATTTCCTTATGTGAGAGTTCCTGATTCCTACTGAGCAGGTAAATCTGTTTCATCTTAAGCGGTAGCGCATCTATTTCATTTTGAATAATTTTCTCGAGTTCGTTTTTATGAATCGTGCGTTCAGTTGTTGCTTCAAAATGGGTTTTGAAATAATGATACAGCTCCTCACGTTCATTTTGTTTTTTTGTCTTGATATAGTAATTAATAATACTATTGCGAAGCGAAGCGAAAAGAAAGTTGATTACTTGTCCATTGATATTGATTTGTTCGCGTTTGTTCCAGATATTCATAAAAAGATCTTGAGTAAGGTCCTGAGCATCCTCTTTTGATCTCAATTTATGCAAAGCATGAGAAAATAGTATATAGAACAAGCGGTCGTATAAAACTTTATACGCCTCAGCATTATTCAGCTTTATCAGCTCGAAAAGTTGTTCGTCACTACATTCCTTATATTTTTCCAAGTCGGAAACGATATTAAAAATTGAATAGTCATCATGACAATCTTCGTTAAACTCCTCAAGCTGTATACCTGCTAAATTTCGGGTTTTAGTTAGCTGTTGTGAGTATCAAATTTCTGTATGAATACTTTCAATTCAGTCCATAATAGATGTTTGAAGGTTATCAATTGGGGCTAAGGTAATAAATATTATGTATTACATAAAATTATTTGTTTTATTGAATTTACTTTTTCATATTGTTGGCATTATGGTATTTTTATTAGCAAAGCACTACGAGCTCGAAGGAGCAGAGAAATACAACTCGTTTTTTATGGGGGGATCCTACGATATTTGTATGATGATTTTCACATCCAAAATAACTTTATGAATTCTAACATATTATTTAAAAGCTTCATTTTAGCAAGTTTACTAGTTAAGAATAGCTTTAGTGCAATTGGTCAGGAAGTCAAGGCGCCCATTATGGGGTGGAGCAGTTGGAATAGTTTTCGGATTCATATTGATGAAAAGTTGATCCGAGAACAGGCCGATGCCATGGTTGCGACTGGTTTACATGATGCAGGATACAGATATATTAATGTCGATGACGGGTATTTCGGGGGGAGGGACGAACTGGGAAATCTTTACGAAGATCGGTCAAAATTTCCCGGTGGAATGCGGGCTCTATCCGATTATATTCATTCCATGGGATTAAAAGCGGGATTGTATTCGGAGGGAGGAAAAAATACCTGTGGTTCTATCTGGGACAAAGATCCAAAAGGTATTGGGGTAGGAATGTATGGTCATGAAGACCAAGATGCGCAGTTATTTTTTAAAGAATGGAATTTTGATTTCATCAAAGTGGATTGGTGTGGTGGATTGGAAATGAAGCTCGATGATCGCGAGCAATATACAAAGATAATAACCGCAGTGCAGGCTGTTCGCCCAGATGTAGGTTTTAATCTTTGCCGTTGGCAATTTCCAGGGGAATGGGCCATTAAACACGTAGATTCCTGGCGCATCTCGCAAGATATACAACCAAATTTTGCTTCTGTGCTACATATTATTGATCTCAATCGTAATCTTTATCCATATAGCTCTCCAGGTCACTATAACGATATGGATATGCTTCAAGTGGGAAATGGAATGACTCATGAAGAAGATAAAACGCATTTTTCAATGTGGTGTATGTTAAATTCACCTTTGATGGCCGGAAATGATCTACGTAAAATTTCAAAAGAGACACTCGCTATATTGACGAACAAAGAAATGATCGCGCTTAATCAGGATAAGGCTTTTAAGCAAGCACAAGCTGTGTTTAAAGCGGGTGAGGTAGAAGTATGGAAAAAAGACCTGGCAGATCCAAAGCGTAAAGCACTTGCAATACTTAATAGATCAGACAACGAGACGATGTTTAAATTAGATACTAAAGTGCTGAATTTATCTCCAAAAAATCGCGTCAGAGATTTATAGCTTCATCGCGATGAAGGCAACCTTGGTCAGAATAGAAAGTTCATTCTTCCTCCGCATGGAATAATTGTACTGTTGCTGTCTGAATAACAAAGTGCCAACTTATGTAATAGCCAGACGGAAGAATCAAGTAGAAATAGTTTAAAGAAAAAGCCCAATCATATGATTGGGCTTTTTTGTCGTGTTGTGAATCGATCTCGTAAAAGAGATTATCCAACAGATTTTTTATATAAAAAAAGTCTTTGATAATGATTGTCAAGATGCTTGCGCATGGCATTTCGAAAAACTTCAGCATTGCCGACCTTCAATATATCAACTAAGCCTCGGTGTGAGATGAAGCTTTTCGATGGACTAGGACTGGTCAGTAAACCGCTGCTATGGACATATTGAAAAACAGGTAATAGCATGTTCTGGAAGTCTTTTAGAATCGTATTTCCAGTGATTTCATAAAGCTTACCGTGAAAGGCTATTTCTGTTTCAATGTCGAAAATTGTATTATCTGCATTTATAGGTTCCTTGGCAACGATCGCTTCCAGCTCCTCAATGTCTTTTTCCTGTATATGCTCAAAAAGAATATCCGCCATACCCACCTCCAGCACCATGCGCATTTCAAAAAGATCCTGTAAGGTCTTATTTTCCATGATGGTTGGATAAAGTGATTTGCGCAGCGGTTTTATAAGATCTGGACTTGTTAGAACGGCACCACGATGTTTTTTCGATTCGATCAATCCGACCATACGTAACCGCAACATAGCTTCGCGAACTACTGTACGACTTACACCAAGGGTTTCGGCCAATTCAATTTCTTTAGGTAAAGCATCTCCAACCTTTAAGCCTTGATTGACAAAAAGATTGATGATTTCTTTTTCAGCACGGTCTACTAGTGAAGAGGTATCAATTGTATTCAGATGTTCGATCAACGAAGAATTCGGTTCCATATATATTACATATAGCGCATTAGGCGCATTAAGACAAAGATAATTAATAAAAGTGATTAATATGTTATACATAATTTAATTAAAATTTGTTTTTTATATTTTGTTATTTATATATTTGCATATATGTAATACTTAATACAAACCAATATGTATTCAAACCTAAAATTACGAACCCTTCTCACGCTGTCTGTTTTGATGGGCAATTTGCTTTTAGCGCAGGCACAAGACCATGCGGTGCGGGGAAAAATTACCGATGCAAAGACAGGAGAGCTGCTAAGCAATGTGACTGTAAAAGTCAAGGGATCCAACCAATCTTTGCAGACAAATGCTGATGGGACTTTCTCAATCAGTACCAATCCCAATACTATTTTAGTCATCACGTCTACGGGGTATAGACCATTTGAAGTAAAAGTTGGGCAATTAAATCAATTGGATATCAAACTTGAATCCAAGGTTGAGCAAATGGATGAAGTGGTGGTGGTGGGATATGGAACACAAAACAGGAGAAGTGTAACTGGTTCCATCGCCAAAGTAGATAAAACTGTTTTGCAAAATACGCCCCGTTCTAATGTTGCTACAGCATTGCAGGGAACTGTACCTGGATTACAGGTGGTAAACAAATCGGGTACACCCGGGGCGGCGCCTATGTTAAAATTGCGCGGTGGAGCATCAATTAAAAGTTCTAGTCCCCCTTTAGTTGTAATAGATGGTGTCATTCGTGAAATGAATGATGTGAGTTCGGATAATATCGAATCCATCGAACTTTTAAAAGATGCTTCTGCAACGGCAATATATGGTGCTCGTGCAAATAATGGCGTAGTTTTGATCACAACGAAAACTGGTAAATCGGGACAGTCAACTATATCTTATAAATTCACAGGAGGCTTTAACCAACGTCGTGAGGGGTATCGTTACATGAATGCTGGGGATTACATTTATTATACGCGCTTGGGGTATTTAAATGCCGGTAAGACGATTGAGACAGCTAATGGCTCCAGGGGTTTGGGATTATTGACTGATAATGCAAATTTATCTTCGTTTGATATTCGTCGTTACACAGCTGACTTGGATCCATTGCTAGCGAAAGGGTGGCAACTTGTAGATGATCCGTATGGTGGTCAGATAATTTATAAAGATCATTCGGGTGAAGTTGAGGATATCTTATTTCGAAATACCTATACAAAGGATCATTATGTAAATGTATCGGGCGGTAACGATCGAGGAAAATATTTCGCTGCATTTGATGCATATGATGAGAATGGAATCATTGTAGGCTCCAACTATAAAAGATATACTGCAGATCTAAATGGTTCATATAAGCTGAAACCGAATCTGGAGGTAGCAACCTCGGTCAATTTGTCAACTGCTTCTCAATATGGCGTTGGCGGATCGGAAGTAAGTGCATTATATCGGAATTTGGCTATTTGGCCAACATTTAATCCTTGGGTTGATGAGGCGAAGACGAGACCCAATCCAGGCAACGGCATCAATGATGGGAATCCATTGTATTGGTTGAGCCGTATGGAGAGAAATAATGAAACGAATCGCATTGTCGTAAATGGTTCTCTAAAATGGGATATTATTCCTGGTCTATACCTCAAGGTCTCCGGAAATGCCTATATGAAAGAGTTATTGAATGAGTTCTTTCAAAAATCGACCCAGACCTATGCTAATGTGTTTTCTAACCCCGAAACAATAGGCAGTACGTCAAGAGATGCTTATCGCAATATAAATCGAGATTTCCAAACACAGTTTAACGGTATTTTAAATTATACCAAAACATTTGGTGAGAAGCATAATCTGAACGCTATGCTTGGTGCAGAATATTTTAATACGAAAACTGATTTTATGCAGGTGTATGGGAAGAATGCGCCTACTGATGATATACCGACCGTCAATGCTTCGACTGTTTTTGTGGCTGGAAATAACACATCCTCAAAATCTGAATATCGAATTATTTCGTCCATGGGACGTTTGGCTTATGATTATGATGGGAAATATTTGTTGAATGCCGTATATCGTTTGGATGGGGTTTCGAGTTTAGCAGATGGCCATCGTTGGGGCTTTTTCCCAGGTCTTTCTGCAGGCTGGAATGTTCATCAAGAAACATTTTTTAAGAATACCAAATTAACAGATTATATTTCAACTTTGAAGCCTAGACTGAGTTACGGAGAAAATGGAAATATAAACGGATTAGGCAGATATGAAGTTCAGGGAACCTATTCCTTGCAAACCAATTATAATGGAACCGCTGGATACCTCAATACACAGCCGGTAAATGGAAATTTAGTTTGGGAAACGAGTAAAACGACAGGTGTAGGTTTAGATTTAGGTTTATGGAAAGACCGCGTAACTTTACTATTCGATTATTACAATAGAAAAACTAAAAACCTTTTAACAGATCTGACTCTGCCTAGTTATATCGGCTTCTCGTCTATAAATACCAACTTAGGGACTTTACAAAATAAAGGCCTGGAGTTTGGGTTACAGGCTCGCGTGCTTAGAAATCCCGATGGTATTAATTTGAATATTGGCGCCAATGCCGCATTTGTTAAAAATAAAATACTGGAGCTGCCGAATAATGGAAACGAAAATAATCGTCAAGGTGGTTTACAGATCTATGATCCAACATCGGGTCAAGTTAAATGGGTAGGTGGATATCAGGAGGGGCAATCGCTGGGCGATATCTACGCATATAAACAAGTATCAATATTTAAAGATGATGCTGAGGTAAGTTCAATTGCCGGAAACCGCACGGATAATATTGCAGGAATTACTGGGCCTAATCTCCCTGTTGGAAAAAATGGAAGAATTACTCCTGGAGATGTCAATTGGCTGGATGTCGATGGAAATGATATTATCGATTCACGTGATCAAGTGTATATCGGCAATATTAATCCAAAATGGACGGGTGGATTTACAACGAATTTAAGTTATAAGAATCTGAGCCTTTTTTCAAACTGGGAGTTTGCGCTGGGACATAAGATTTACAATGATCTTGTCGCAAGAACATTGGGGAATTATCAGGGCACATTCAATTATATTGAGCTGCAAAAGCAAGCTTGGTCACCAACCAACACTATAACAGACATTCCAAAGGTTTATTTTGCGGATCAGGTTGGTGGTTCCAAACAGAATTATACACGTGGAAACAATGCGAATGCGGTGTTGAATAGCAACAATTCGAGGTTTTATGAAAAAGGAGATTATTTGGCACTTCGTGAGCTCACTCTTTCCTACGACATGCCCAAATCATTGCTCGAAAAATCGCGGGTATTTTCGCATGCACGAATTTATTTTACCGGATCTAATCTTTTTTACATCACAAAATTCTCGGGTCCATCACCTGAGCCTCCAGTAGATGCGAATAATTTGGTTACAGGTATATACCTAGGTACTTATCCTACACCAAGATCGTATGTCCTCGGTGTTCAACTATCCTTTTAATCTTAAAAATTGAAAACGATGAAAATCAATATAAAAACCTTAAGCTTGGCAACGGTATTGGGACTAGGCCTATTAAGTTCTTGCAATAAAAATCTAGAATTAAATCCTGTAAGTACAATTAGCGATGGGAATTACTGGAAGACAGCCGATCAATTTGATTCGTTTGTGAGTGGTCTACACGCAAGATTTCGGAATCATGAGCGCGCATTTGTACTTCTGGGTGAATACCAGGGGGAGGTCTTTGGCAATGATCCCGGAACGACATCGTCTTTTACAGGGGAAGCTCCGCAAGGGCTGGAAAGAATGTGGAATCATAATTTAGATCTTGATAATCCAGGGGTGAGCAATTTCGGGGCTTTTTACGAAAATATCAATCAGATAAATTTGTTGATCAGTAAACTTAACACGACTGATATTGTGACCGCGCAGAATAAAGGTTACTATTTAGGAATTGCTTATGGAATGCGTGCATTTTACTATTTTCAGTTGTATCGTTCCTGGGGAGATGTTGTCCTGCAAACAGAGCCTGTCGGCAATATCGATATCACCAACCTTGCTAAAGCTGCTTCTCCAGCTTCGGATGTTTTAGGGCTTGTTACTTCGGATTTAGAAAGCTCTTTGACTTCTTTTGGAACAGACTATTCCGTGAAGAATACAAAATCGTATTGGTCAAAAGCTGCAACATTAATGCTTAAAGCAGAAGTGAATCTTTGGAATGCACATCGAGGCGGCGGCAAAGATGCTGCCTTAACAGCCAAAAATGCTTTATCGGAAATAAAATCAAATCTAACTTTGTCTCTGCAATCAGATTTTTCGGGCCTATTTTCTTCAGGCAATCGCGGTAATGGTGAAATGATTTTTGTGGTGCGTCATCAATTAAATGAAGCGACTTTAGGCTTTATATCCGATTTCGTTCCACAATCGGGTCTTATCGCAAATTATTATGATTCGCTTTCCAACAGAAAATTCACCGTAACAGCTGAAAACTATGGTGGAATACTACGTGCACCAACCCGTATCCGTTCGTACCGGGACTATAACGATTTGGATCAACGTAAAAACACATCCATCCAAGCGGCCTATTCAAAAGATGCGACAGGAAAGTTCAATTTGGCCGGTTGCTTCCTAAAAAAATATCAAGGTGAACAAAATGCTGGATCTCGCGCATTTACGAATGATTTTCCAATCTATCGTTATGCAGATTTACTCTTGCTGTTAGCTGAAGCCAAAGTGCTACTGGGTGAAAGCCCCAAAGAGGAAATCAATTTGGTTCGAGCAAGAGCTTTTGGAAGTAATTATAACGAAGGTACTTTTGGTTTTCCAAATCAGAAGATAGACAGTGATCCCATGGAAGCAATTTTGAAAGAACGCAAATTGGAATTTATTGGCGAGGGGAAATATTGGTATGATTTGAGAAGAATGGGCGATAGCTTTGTTTATAAGTATACATCATTGCCCGTAGCAGAATCATTTCGCCTTTTATGGCCAATTAATAGGGATGCGCTGACAAATAACCGGCTCTTGGTTCAAACGAAAGGTTATACATCGTTTTAGTTACATTTTAAAAAATAATACAATATTAAATACACATATCATGCTAAATCAAAAAATCTCAGGATTAATTGCAGCGCCATTTACTCCTTTCGATGAAAACGGAGAATTGAATCTTGAGCTGATTCCGCAATACTATGCGATGTTAAAGCGCAATCGGGTAACGGGTGCCTTTATTTGTGGCTCTACCGGAGAAGGGGTGTCGTTGACTTTTGAGGAAAAAGTTGCGGTCATGACAGCTTGGGCCAGATTAACGAAAGAGGATAATGCATTTACACTCATGATGCTTCTGGGCGGAACGAATATCAAAGAATGCCAACAATTGGCTAGGCTGGCCGAGCATGCAGGGGTAGATGTTGTTTCATTTACTTCACCATCTTATTTCAAACCTGCTAATGTGGATCAATTGGCAAAATGTTGTGTCGAAATTGCAAGTGCTGCGCCGAATACGGCTTTCTATTATTACCATATCCCGGTATTGACCGGTGGAAACTTCCCGATGATCGACCTGTTGAAGCAGATTGATGGCGTAATACCCAATTTTAAGGGAATCAAATATACGCACGAAGACTTTATGGATTTTTTAAGTTGCATGAATTATGCAGATCGCAAGTATGATATGTTATGGGGAAGAGATGAGAATATGCTGTCCGCTTTAGTATTGGGTAATAAAGGAGCCGTTGGAAGTACCTATAACTACGCAGCACCTTTGTATCTTGCGCTCATAGATGCTTATGACAGCGGAGATATAGAAAAAGCGAATGCTTTACAGCAAAAGTCTATCGATATGATCACATTACTAGGAAAGTATGGCGGTATTTCGGTCGGGAAAGCTTATATGAAATTAATTGACCTTGACTGCGGAGCATTTAGACTACCTGTGAACAATATGTCGACAGCGCAATTTGAGCTCTTTAAGAATGATGTGAACAAACTTAATTTTCAGACGTTTTGTGCACAGTAAAAAAGATCTCCCTCTCGCGATGAGCATCATGTGTGCTTACATCGAGAGGGAGATTACAAGGTAGACTGTAGGTTCGAGAATAAATAGATATGACAAAACAACATTGGATGGGAGTTATCGTGGGAATACTGGTTACAGGTGCTGTTCAAGCACAGGTTGGTCAATTGGAATGGCATAAAGGCATTACGTTGCCAGCTATGCAAGATGGAAAGGTGCATATTGGTATGGCAGGACCAATAGCCGGTGTCACAGGCGATTGTTTTCTGGTTGCCGGCGGAGCGAATTTTCCACATTTACCACCTTGGGAAGGTGGGGCGAAAGAGATCCAAAAAGATGTTTTTATTTACGGAAAAGAAAGGGAAGGACTGCGCTTAATAGCCCATGATAGTCTTCCTGCGGCAGTTTCTTACGCAGCTAGCTTGAGTCTACCCGATGGATTGTTGGTTATCGGTGGAGAGACTCCGGAAGGAAAAACAGCCATTTGTAGACTGATTAAATACGATGGCTCTACCAAGAAAATTACGGTGTCTGACTTCCCGAACCTACCGTTTCCATTAGCTAATATGGGAGCGGTAATTCATGGAAATAAACTTTTCATTGCCGGTGGAGAAATGTCTGATGCTGTATCAGATCAAGTGTTGCAATTGGATCTAGCACATCTTGAAAAAGGATGGGTTTGTGTGGGAAGATTGCCCTATGCTGTCTCCCATTTGCAATTGTTGTCTGATAGTCAACATGGGCTGTATCTACTTGGTGGAAGAAAGGCTCATCCAGAGAGCCCTTCAACGTTATATCATGAACTATGGTGCTCAACCGATGGTGGTAGTACTTGGTCCAAACGGACGGACATTCCTTTCCCTGCCGCGGCGGGAACTGCTTGTGTATTGCCCGACCAAGGAATATGGTTGTTGAGTGCAGATCGGGGCAATACCTTCCATCAGGTGGAAGCGCTAATCTTTGACGCTAAAAAGGAAGCGAACCTCTCGAAGAGACAGAAACTTATTGATGCCAAGAATAAATTGCAAATCAATCATCCCGGTTTCGGCAAGGAGGTATGGCGTTATGATCTGAAATCGGCGAAATGGAAGCGGATGGGGGATCTGCCGTCGGATGGACCTGTAACCACGACAGCTGTTGTTTGGGGCAACATGATTATCTTGCCTAGTGGAGAAATTAAGGCCGGCGTTCGTACGCCTGAGATTTTAGTGGCCACATTTTCTAAGAAATGGGATTGAAAAAATAAGATATAAAAAACTCAATATAAACCTGATAAAAATTGAAATGATCTCTTCTTTACGACATAAATCTTTTTACCCATGGCTCGTTGTAGCCCTCCTTTGGGGAGTAGCCCTGCTGAATTATATGGATCGACAGATGCTATCTACTATGCGTGAAGCCATGCAGGTTGATATTCCGCAATTGCAGCGAGCCGAGACTTTTGGTGTATTGATGGCCGTTTTTCTTTACATCTATGGTGTCATGAGTCCGATAGCCGGTATCGTTGCCGATCGCAGCAATAGAAAATGGCTGATCGTAGGCAGTCTTTTTGTGTGGTCGGCCGTAACCTATGGCATGGGGATGGCGCACGATTATGCAACGCTATTGGTTTTACGGGCAATTATGGGATTTAGTGAAGCATTGTATATCCCGACAGCTCTTTCGCTGATCGCCGATTACCATACCGGAAAAAATCGATCGTTAGCCATTGGGTTACATATGACAGGACTTTATACAGGTCAGGCCTTGGGCGGTTTTGGTGCCACATTGGCCGCTTCAAAAGGATGGCATACCGCTTTTCATTGGTTTGGAATTATCGGAATATGTTATGCGGTCCTATTAGCGATCTTGCTTGTGGAGAAAAAACATGAGCCATCCCTTGAGGAGCCTGCTTCGGAAGGGCGATTGTCTCTTCCCAAAAGTTTACTGTTGCTATTTTCCAATGTGGCATTCTGGATCCTATTATTTTATTTTGCGGCTCCAAGCTTACCCGGCTGGGCCATAAAAAATTGGTTGCCAACCTTGTTTGCCGATAGCCTGAATATTCCAATGGCCAAAGCTGGTCCATTGTCGACTATCACAATCGCGATCTCATCCTTTATTGGAGTTATCGTCGGCGGCATACTCAGTGATCGATGGGTACAAAAAAATATCCGTGGCCGCATTTATACCAGTGCAATTGGGCTTGGACTGACCATACCAGCTTTATTGTTTTTGGGATTAGGCCAGACCTTACCTGCGGTGGTCGGAGCGGCGGTCTGTTTTGGAATTGGTTTTGGCATATTCGATGCCAACAATATGCCTATCCTATGTCAGGTTGTTCCTAAAAATTTGCGCGCAACCGCTTACGGTTTTATGAATATGGTTGGGGTGTTCGCTGGAGCCGTTATTACGCAATGGTTAGGGAAATTTAAGGACGAAGGGCATTTTGGGCTAGGCTTTGCATTATTGGGAGGCGCGGTACTGTTGGCGTTACTCTTGCAACTCCTGTTTCTCAAACCCAAAGCTACGGCGAAGTAAGCATATTAGTAAATTAATGAAAAACCGCCGCCTATATCGCTTTTATATCCTGAATGAATAGATGATGAAAATGAAATACTTGATCAGCACGCTGCATACCTATATGTCAAAAAAAGGAGGTCTACTTTTAGGTTTGATTGTCTCCATCTCCATTTCCGTGGGACAACCCCGAACAAAAGTAGCTTGCATCGGTAACTCCGTAACTTTTGGCTATGGCCTTGCCAGCCCAAGTCAGAATTCCTATCCGAGCCAGCTTCAAGCGTTGCTGGGTCAGCGGTTTGAAGTAAGGAATTTTGGCCATTCAGGGGCCACGCTTTTACGTAAGGGGCATAGACCTTATGATAAAACAGAAGAATACAGAAATGCATTGGCCTTTAAGCCGAATATTGCCATTATACACCTGGGACTCAATGATACTGATCCACGAAATTGGCCGAATTATAAGAATTCTTTCGCAGCAGATTACGCAACCTTGATTGACTCCATACGATCCGTTAATCCCAAAGTAAAAATTTACATCTGTCGATTGACTCCTATTTTTAGTGGTCATGCCCGCTTCCTGTCCGGTACCCGTGACTGGTACGATCAGATCCAGCAACTGATTCCGCGTATTGCTGAAAGTAATCAGGTTGGTTTGATTGATCTCAATAGTCCACTTCATGCTCGAATTGATCTTTTCGACGATTACTTGCATCCGAATAAACAAGGAGCAAAATTCATCGCGAGACAGGTGGCTAATGCACTGGTACCCCTTAGCCAAAAACTACAAGTGGGCGAAACAATCGGTTCAGATATGGTGCTCCAGCGTAATTGGGAAAATAGCATCTATGGTAAAGGGACAGCCGCCGATGAGATCACTGTTGTCTTTAACAAGAAAAATTATAGGACCCAAGTCAATTCCGATGGTTTCTGGGAAATTAAATTGCCTAAAATGGAAGCCGGAGGACCCTATGAAATAGCCGTGCGTTCGGGCAGGGAGAAAATAGTATTGAAAAATATTCTTTTTGGCGATGTATACCTTGCTTCGGGGCAATCAAATATGGCGTTTCAACTTCGTGGAGCTGCAAAGGGCGAAGAGCTGATTAACAATGCACTGCACATAAAGAACATGCGGCTTTTTAAATGCCGCAACCTAGTGGAAACCAATGCTGTTGCATGGGATACCGCTACCTTAAGGAAAGTAAACGATTTGGCCTTTTTCAGCGGCGCCTGGCGGCAAGCTACCGGAGAAGAGGCCGCTCAGTTCTCAGCTGTTGCTTATTCATTTGCCCAGCAGATCGCCAACGAGCAACATATTCCCATTGGTATTATTGATCTTTCGGTAGGTGGCTCTAATACTGAATCTTGGATTGATCGAAAATCACTGGAAAACGACGATCTGCTGGCCTCTTATATCCACAATTGGCAAAAGTCAGATTTTCTGCAGGATTTCTGCCGTGAACGTGCCGGTCAGAATCTGGCTGTTTCGAAGGTGAAAAATCAACGCCATCCGTATCAACCTGCTTACAATTTTGAAGCAGGGGTCAGTAAATGGTTGGGGACAGGATTGAAAGGTATATTATGGTATCAAGGCGAAAGCAATGCCCATAATATAGAACTTCACGAACGTCTTTTTAAAACATTGGTTTCTTCCTGGCGGAAGAGTTTTCACCAAGAGCTTCCTTTTTTCTTTGTTCAGCTTACCAGTATAGATAGACCTTCATGGGGCGATTTTAGAAACTCACAACGCTTACTGGAGAAAGCCATTGCTGGTACACACATGGCCGTAACGATCGATGTGGGTGATTCTTTGGATGTACATCCCCGTGAGAAGATAGTGGTAGGTCGGCGTTTGGCAGATTTAGTGCGTCAACATGTGTATGGCGTTGAATTGAATGCAGATCATCCTGAACCGGTCAGCTATGCGCTTCGCGATGATAAGCTGTTATTGACATTTGACCATTGTATAAAATTAGTAACCCAAGGGAATTTGGCTGTGAAAGGTTTTCAGGTAATGGACAATAAGGGGGAAATTTATGATGTAAACGCAAATATCCTATCGGGCAATGTCGTTGAAATCGTTAAGCCAAGTTTCGGAATCAGCAGAATCCTGTATGGATATGAACCTTTTAGCAGGGCAAATCTTCAAAATGAAATTGGAACGCCAGTGTCCACTTTTGATTTAACGATCAACTAAACAGAAATGAATTGATTCAAAAACTAGAAAAGATGAAACAGATAAGTATAAAAGATACCGCAAATATAATTGACACTGATTACTTGAAGGAGTTGGAAGCTTTTTATCGTGATCAGCTTTTAAAAGACACGGTACCATTTTGGTTTCCACGATCGATTGACCATGAATGTGGCGGCTACTTATTTATGCGTGATCATGATGGGACGTTGATTGATACAGATAAGGCCGTATGGATACAGGGAAGGGCATGCTGGTTGCTGGCCACACTTTACAATACAGTTGAGCAAAAAGAGGAATGGCTGGAAGGGGCCCGGATAGGCTATGAGTTTTTGAAGAAACATTGTTTTGACGCAAACGGCAAAATGTATTTTCATGTAGATCGCACAGGTAACCCTATTCGTATGCGTCGTTATTTCTTTTCGGAGACTTTCGCGGCAATCGCTTTTGCTGCCTATGCAAAAGCGACGGGAGATGACGGTATTGCTGCGGAAGCACGTGAGCTGTTTGGAATTTGTCTGGCTTATGCACAGGGAGAAAGATTGGTGGAACCAAAATACGAACAGACCAGACCAATGAAAGGGATCGGTGTGCCGATGATTATGATCAATACAGCACAGCAAATTCGCGAAACCATTGGAGATCCAAGGTGTGATTCCGTTATCAGTGATTTTATCGCGCAGATTGAACGTGATTTTGTAAAAGATGACATACGTTGTGTGATGGAACAAGTTGGTCCCGAAGGTGAAATTGTTGATCATATTGACGGGCGCACACTCAATCCCGGACATGCCATAGAAGGAGCTTGGTTTATCTTGCATGAAGCGAAATATCGGGCGAACGATCCGCATCTGATTGATCTTGGTTGTCGTATGCTCGATTATATGTGGGAGCGCGGCTGGGATACAGAATATGGTGGTATACTATATTTTCGAGATGTCTATGGAAAGCCGGTACAAGAATACTGGCAGGATATGAAGTTTTGGTGGCCACAGAATGAAACGATTATAGCAACATTACTCGCTTACCTAATGACGGGAAATGAGAAATATAAAAGTTGGCATCAGCAGATCAATCAGTATGCCTATGATCATTTTCATGATAAAATCAATGGTGAGTGGTATGGTTATCTGCATCGTGATGGAAAGATTGCGCAAACGGCAAAAGGTAATTTATTTAAAGGACCTTTCCACCTCCCTCGTCAAGAGTGGTACTGCATGCAAATACTAAAGGAATTTAACACGATTAAAGGGTAACATGATGCGACAAACTGTAGCAACAACTAAGTTCCTCCAAAGGCTGATGATGATTATCATGATGATCTCTCCGCTATATAGTATGTGTGAAACTATCAGACCTTTGCTTCCCATGCCGCAGTCTGTTACCTGGAAAACCGGGTATTACCAGGTCAAACATATTGTGTGTGTACGCACCAAAGGAGACGTGTCAACTACAGATAGACAGACGTTGACAGCATTGCTAAGTGATTGGAATGGAAGGCGGACAGACTTCGATAGCAAAGAAAATATAGCTATAACGATTAGTTGCAATAAAAAAATAAAACTTCCCTCGCCTTCTTTAGAAGGCTATCGCATCGTCATAGACAAAAGGGGCGTAAACATTGAAGCCCGGGCGGGGAAAGGGGTTTTCTATGCGCTGCAAACGCTGCGTCAACTGGGGGGGAGCGATGGTAAGTTGCCGTATTGCAACATTACAGATTATCCATCTTTTCGCTGGCGTGGCTACTTGGTAGACGTGGGAAGAAATTTTCAGTCGATAAAGGTGCTGAAGGAGCAGATCGATATGATGGCGCGGTATAAACTCAATATTTTTCACTTTCATTTCACCGAAGATATTGCGTGGCGACTGATCAGTAAAAAATATCCCGGTTTGACCGACTCGGCAAATATGGAGCGTTGGAAGGGAAAGTATTATACAGTCGACGATATGCAGCAGCTGATCCGGTATTGTCGTGATCGCCATATTGAGCTCGTACCCGAAATTGATATGCCGGGGCATTCTGCCGCATTTCGCCGTTATTTTAAAACGGATATGCAGAGCGATAGCGGTGTAGCGATCATCAAGGAACTGGTGAAGGAATTTGCGATCACCTATCCCGGACTACCTTACCTGCATATTGGGGGGGATGAGGTGAAAATTTACAATCAAGCATTTTTGCCGATGATGACAAAATGGACGGAGGACTTGGGGCTAAAAACCATCGGTTGGGAGCCTGGAGGGAATTTGCTGCCACACACAATCCGTCAGCTTTGGATGGGTGGGGCACAGGCTATTACCAATGACTCTCCTTTTGAAGTGATTGACTCAAAGCATTTGTATATCAATCATATGGATCCTTTGGAGACCGTGACTACCTTGTTTTATAGACAGTTGGGAGGACAGTCCTCAGAAAATGAAAAGTTAATGGGTGCGACCTTGTGTTCCTGGCCCGATCGTGCAGTCCATCATGAGCGCGATGTATTCCATCAGAACGCAGTTTACCCGGCTTTGCTAACTTTTGCGGAACGAAGCTGGCGAGGAGGAGGAGATTTTGAATGGCGGAGTAATATCAAAACGGATATAAAGGGATTAACGCAATTTGCTGAATTTGAAAAGCGTTTGCTCCAACATAAAAGATTGTATTTTAAGGATCTTATTTTTCCATATTATGCGCAAAGTGGGCAAAAATGGATATTGTATGGCCCTGTGGAAAATAAAGGTGATCTGAGCATGGTCTTAAAAAATGAAGCGACAGGAAAATTTACCGCTTTAAAGAAGATCGGTGAGTTTTATGGTGGAACTATCGTATTACGCCATTGGTGGGCTGATGTGGTAAAAGGAGCTCTTGATCGGCCGCTTGAAAATAGCACCGTATATGCTGTGAGCAAAGTATGGAGTGAAAAAGGGGGAGACCAAAGTTTTTGGATTGGTTTTAACGACCTCTCCCGTTCATATGCTAGTGATTCACCAAATTTGGGGACCTGGGACGATAGAATGAGCAAAATTTGGGTGAACGGGCGTGAAGTGCTTCCACCGAAATGGCAACATGCTGGCCAAAAAGGAAATTTGGAGCTCCCATTGGTTGATGAAGGTTACAGCTACCGAAGTCCAAGCATTGTTCTGTTGGAGAAAGGCTGGAATACAGTTGTGGTGAAACTTCCTGTGGGAAAATTAAATGGGAAAGATTGGCAAAATCCACTAAAATGGATGTTTACCTGCCTACCGATTGAAAGGGAGTAATAAATAACAGATCTCATTGCGTTAACACAGATGAATTTTTTAAATAGAAGTAACAATAAAACTTATATAGATATGAAGAAATTAGGGACAATGTTGGTATTTGCACTGTTGGCAGGAATTTGTCACGCTCAGGAAGTGAATGTATTTGTTTCAGGAGAAGATGGCTATAAAAGCTACCGCATACCTGCTATTGTAAAGGATAAAAGCGGACAGTTAATTGCTTTTGCAGAAGGTAGGGTGGATCATGCTGGCGATTTTGGTAATGTGGATATTGTTTATAAAACCAGTCAGGATAATGGAAAAACATGGGGGCCATTGCAAGTTGCTGTTGACAATGATAATCTGCAGGTCGGAAATCCAGCTCCGGTAGTGGATCTATTGGATCCGGCATATCCGAAAGGACGCCTGTTTCTTTTTTATAATACGGGTAATAATCATGAGGGAGAAGTCCGCAAAGGAAATGGTTTGCGAGAATGTTGGTCAATTAGTTCGACCGACGGTGGTAAGACCTGGTCTAATCCAGAAAACATCACGCTACAGACGCATCGTCCCAATCAACCATCCGTAAATGCACAATATATTTTTAAGGAAGACTGGCGGACTTACGCAAATACGCCCGGACATGCTTTACAATTTGATTCTGGTAAGTTTAAAGGACGTATTTATATTCCTGCTAACCATTCTGAAGGAAATCCGAAAGAAAATGGCAAAGATTATTTTGCACATTCATACTACTCGGACGATCATGGAAAGACATTCAAGATAGGGGAAAGTGTGAAATTTGAAGGATCAAATGAAACAATGGCCGCGCAGATATCGCATACAGGGCTGTATATGAATTCCCGTAATCAGCAAGGTAATGTCAAATCGAGAATTGTGTCTTATTCAAATGATGGTGGAGTTACTTGGGATACAACCTATTATGATAAAAACTTATCCGATCCGGTCAACCAGGGTTCAGTGCTTTCCTGGCAAAAGAAAGGAAAATATGTATTGGCTGTGTGTAATGCTGCATCAACCAATAGAAGAGACAATCTAACCGTTAGATTGAGCAAAGATCAGGGCAAAACATGGTATTTTAATCAGGTAGTTGCTAAAGCACCCGAAGGTATAAAGGGTGATTATGCTGCTTACTCCGACCTGGTCCTTTTAAGCAAAAACAAATTGGGCGTTCTATTTGAAAAAGAGAATTACAGCAAAATTGTCTTTTTGCCCATAGATACTCAATAATCGGGCACAGCGTATTATCGATATAATACCTAATTTCTTTCATTTCTTCCTTTTAGTTAAACAGGAAGGAATGAAAGATAAAAATGAATCTTCGATTATATGGCAGCTTGCTCCACAGGCTGTTAAATAACGATATAAACTTAATAAAACCAATAATCAAAAACTAAATGAGAAAAACCAAATTTTGGCTGGTGCTGAGCCTAATCGCAACCAGCCTGTCTATTTTTGCCTGCAAAAAAGACTCGACAGCAACAAAAACTCCGATTCCGGAAGTAAGTAAGGCGAAGGCCTCGACTAAGCTATTAAATGCGACTAACGTAGCGACAACTGATTACGAATTGGTCTGGTCGGATGAGTTTAATAGCAACGGGAGCTTTGATTCCACAAAATGGTCTTATGCTGACAGGGGCACTGTCGCATGGAATAAGTATATGACCTCTTTGCCGGCTTATGCATCCCAAGATGGGAGCAATCTCGTATTGCGTATGGATAATGCTGTTGTAGCCGGAGATCCTGTTGCCTATCATGCGGGAGGAGTTAAGTCGATGGGGAAATTTAGTATGACTTATGGAAAAGTTGAAGTGAGGGCTAAATTTACGCAAGGAAGAGGTTCATGGCCCGCTATTTGGATGATGCCCGAACCGGCTACAGCGTATGGTGGCTGGCCAGCCTGTGGTGAAATTGATATTATGGAGCATGTTAACAACGAAAGCGTAATGTACCATACGATCCATAATAGCTCAGTTACCAATGCAAATGGTGGGAGCACAGCATCGAAATCTGCTACCTATAATACCACAGATTACAATATATATACGATGATCTGGAGTCCAAACGACATTCGATTTTACGTCAACAATGTATTGCAGTATACCTACGCAAGAGTTTCCGGTGGGGGGACGCAGCAATGGCCATTTGATGTTCCTTTTTATCTGATTCTAAATCAGGCCGGTGGAGCGGGATGGCCGGGGGCGATCACAAATGCTGACTTACCCTTTAGTATGCAGGTGGATTATGTACGTGTGTATAAACTTCCTTTATTTAGCAATGGCGATTTCGAAAGCAGTGTCATCTATCCTTGGACAACATGGGGCGGTGGATCATCGGTCGTTTCTACCGATGCCCGGACAGGAAGCAGATGCATCCGCGAAACAGGCGGAGAGACTTCCATTGAACAATACCTAACCGGTTTAACGCCAAATACGACCTATCGTTTTGGTGGCTACGCCAAAGTGTCTGCAGCAGGCCAGTCGGTCAGTATCGGTGTCAAAAATTACGGTGGAACTGCAGTCAATGCGACTATAGGTACGACCAGCTATTCCAGTAATTCGGTTACTTTTACAACTGGAGCCAATAATACCACAGCTACCGTCTATTTCTATAAACCCTTGAGCGGTACCGTGTACGGTGATGATTTCTATTTGGAAAAACTGTAAAATGCCATAGTTGAAAGAGCAGCGGTTTAGTTCAACCGCTGCTCTTTTCGAGGTGCGCGTGATGACGAAGGCATCGGTCCGCATTGAGGATGTCGATATCACTACCGCAGGACAAATGCAAAATGGTGCCGAATAAAGGCCGTGAATCCTTACATTAGTTAACCGCAGTATTCCCTTATTTCTTTAAAACAAGCGTATGTCCATTTTGATAGAGTGTCATTTTGTTGTCGCTACGTTCGAAAACTATTTTTACACCAAATTGGGGTTGAACCAGCGTGTTTCTATCCTTGGGTTTCAGCTGAAATGAAGGTTGACCAACGACCTGTCCAAACACCTTGTTGCCCTCTCTCGTAATATTTATCTGAATAGGAGGTTGCTCGCTTTTATATTCGCCAACAAGGCTTGAAATTTCTTCCTCTGTCAATTGAATTTCCGCAAGATCAGGAAGTGGAAAAGGTTTTTTATAAAGCTCGCCAAGGCTGAACTTTAGAATTTCATTATTATTATAATTGTTGGCATTACTAATAAGTGCGACGGTGTAATTATCATCATCAAAATGGCTGGCTACCGAGGAGTACCCGTCTATACCACCTGTGTGGCCGAACCCTATATGTTCATAGAATGGCAATTGGAATAAACCCAGTCCGTAGCCCTGATCTATTTTTTTCATCTCTTCCAGGCTCGCAGCACTGATTATTTTATGATGAAATAAACCATTGAAAAATTTGACCAGATCTGTGGGAGTTGACCAAACAGCTCCGGCGCCAAGAGGAACAGAATTGTCTGTGTGTGGTTCAAGAGACCATTCTTTCGTGTACCGATAGGATTCACTCAGATCACTGCTATTGCTTTGCGGCCGGCCGAATGTGGTATGTTCCAACTTTAATGGTCGGCAGATATACGCATTCAACAAAGAGGCATAGTCTTTTTTCCATACTTTTTCAAGGATGTAAGTAAGTAGAATGTAGTTTGAATTACTGTATTCATGTTTGCTTCCGGGGGCAAATTCAGCTCCGCCTTTGATAATGCGTTCAACAAGTTCCTGCTCTGTTTGAGGTTTAGTGTTCCATGTCAAATAATCTTTGTCGTCCGTGACGCTATGAACCCCGCTGCTATGATTTAACAATTGACTGACGGTTATCTTTTCGGCGTTGGGAATGCTTTTAAAGTAGGTTGCTAATGTCTGATTTAACTGGAGTTTTCCGAGCTCAACTGTTTTTAGTACAAGTGTTGCGGTGAAAGTTTTGGAGATTGAACCTATTCCATAACGCGTATGTATGTCGGCTTTCTTTTTCTGCGCCAGGTCTGCATATCCAATTGCCTTTTGATAGAGTAATTGATCGCCTTTGCTGATCGCAATACTGCCCATCCAGACATTATTTTTATCCATAACGGCCATCAGGCTGTCCATGCGAACAGGTGTGAATTCCTGGGCTTTGAGAATGGGGCTTGATAGGGTTCCTAAGAGGAACAATAACACTGTGGTTCTTTTCATAATTTATGGGGAATAGATTTTTTGAGTTTCAAAATTAACGTGGAGGAATAGTAAAGTCCACTGATGATAAATAGAAAGGCCGGAATGAAATAATTGCCCAATTGTTCGTAACGCAGGGCTTCTTCGTGCTGTAAAATAAGTTTGCCGAATATGAAAAACTTGTTGGGCGCATAGAAGAATCCGACTCCCTGAGGATCAATAAACTTGGCCACGACGAGAAATACGGCGATGAGCATCAGGGTATAGATGATATAATAAATCATGTTTACGATCCCTTGTGTGAGCATGATAGGTACCCGTAATAAGGATAGGGATTTACGAGGAGATTCTATTGACGGGGCAATGGACGTTGACAAAATCATTTCCTTGATAAAAGTCTCTGGTAACCCGAGTTTATCTAAGATTTCTTTGAGCTGACTAGGCATGGCGTCATGGATTAACTGTGGGGGAAGCTGCTGTTGCAATGCCTCAAATATGTGGCTATTGATTTCACATAAGATATCCTGTCTTTGCGCCAGCGCTAATTTTTTGACAAGGGCCGTTGCTGTTGACATATAGTCTTGATAAAGCTGAGCTGAAGATTTATTTGTAAAGTCTATCTGGTTATAATGCATGGGTCAAAGTGGTTATATGTTGGTTTAAGCTTGTCCAGTACGTTCTCATCGCTGCGAAGGTACTTTGACCTTCCTTTGTTATTTTGTAATATTTTCTTGGAATTCCTGTCGCTTGTGGAACCCAGTTCGATTCTACCAATCCTTCGTTTTTTAAACGGATCAATAAAGGATATAAAGTTCCTTCGGCAATATCAATCGCTGTTTTCTTCTTGACCTCCTGGATAAGATCGTAGCCATAGTATTCTTGATCGTAGGCAAGAATGCCTAATACAACGAAAGAAAGACTTCCTTTTTTTAGCTGTGAAACCCACTTGTCAATAAATTCTTTGTTCATGTAAGTAAATATAGAACAAAATACATAGTAATACAAGGTGTCTGTTCTGAATTTTTTATGCTACTCTTTACGGAGCATTATATCCTATTAAAAATAGAGCAGGATAAGCAGATTTAAGACAACAGGGATTAAAAAAAAACACTTGAAGCGGGGAACTTCAAGTGTTTAACCTAACCAATTATTAACCTAAATTTATGAAAAGTATACTTTCTCAAGTATAGTATACTACGTTCAATATCTATGCCATTTTTAATTGTTAGTCTTATAATATTTTTGTTTGTGTTATTTTTGTTACGTAATATGCCCTAATATAGTTAGTATTATATCTTATTTGGTAATATTTTTATGTTTTTAAAGATATTGACCAGGTTAAAAAGAACCTGAGTTAATTTTCTATACTATTTGTGACTACTTTATTACTCAAATTGTCCTTTTGTGTATAAAAAAGAAAACAGTTGCCGTCCGAAAATGGAAATATTTTTAGTACTGAACGTAACGTTTGAATAGGTCTTTCCACTCATCTTCCAAGTTTCCTTTATATACATCCTGTTTGGCACGCTGATACCAGTATTCAGCATTCCATTGATCGCCCTCTTTGCGGTGTAAATAAGCATGAACATGTGCTGCATCGGCTCCACCCAATTGATCGATGAGGTCATGGGCAGTTTTCCAATTTCCTTTTCGATCATACCAAAGTGACTTTTGTACCGCTGTCCAGTGCTGAACTGGGCTTTCAAAAGATTGAAATTCTTCTATTGTCATATTTTATTCTGTTATTTCTTTACTCCAGATTTCATATATATCGTCTCCTTTCGAACTCTTTCCTTTATGATGCCATGCGCCATTTATGATTTCACCATCAAAGGCGAGCTCTTGCCCGACTCTGTTATTATCTCTCGAAAAGAACTGTATTTTTTCGGAGTACCGATTATTATTGTACTGATAGTCGCCTCCGCCTGTACCATAGAAACCCTTTTGAGCGGGATTAATCGCTACCCATTGAAAATAGCCATCAACCAATATTTTGATTGTTTTACGATCTGCTTTGGGAATAGCATGCATTTTACCCTCTTGTTGTCTGCTGGTGATTCGCCAAAGCGCATCAAGGTCTTGCGGAATTTTTTTCTGTTTGATATAGAGATGGTAGCTATTGGCTGTTTTTAGGCGAAGGGAGTCTGCTTCAATCCGGTAAGACAATTGGGTTTCTTTGCCAATGGCTGCCGAATCCTGTGAGTTATACTCGATAGCGATAGTGATCAGATTATGCTGCTTATCAAGTGCGCCGCCCCAGGTATGCTGAAAACGTTTTCTGACGTCATCGTAACTTATAAATGAAATATAATGGTCTTTAACGAGCATTAAATGTTTATTGATGCCATCCTGGTACAGGTAGGCCCCGTTGTGAAGTTGCTGCTGTGCCTGGGTTTTAGAAAAATAGATTCCAAAAAACAGGAAAAATAGTAGGGTACAATTTTTCATAACGGGTTTAAACTTGTTTCCGTTAAAGATACAAAATAAAAATGTCGCCACGAATGATGAGCGTAGGATTTCATTGCATCAAAAAAAGCTGACCGGCTAGCGCGCTGCCTCAAGAAGTGACAAACTTATTGGAGGTGGTCTGGCGCACGGTCAGCTTTTTTGGTTTGAAGAAAAATGTATCTATTTGAACTTACTAGCCAGTGCAGCTAGCTTACTGGCCATATCCGTTTGTGGTTCGACCTGTTTTTTGTTGTCATTTTTCCTGTTTTTTGGTAACGCAGGCTTTTCATCTGTCTTCATGGATAATGCAATGCGATTACGTTTTTCATCCACTTCTGTCACTGTCACCATAACATGCTGCTGTACTTTCACGACCTCTTGTGGATCTGAGACATAGCGATTGGATAATTGACTTAGATGTACTAAACCGTCTTGGTGAACACCGATATCAACAAAAGCACCAAAATTCGTGATGTTGGTGACGATACCTGGTAACTTCATACCGACACGTAAATCCCCAATGCTGTTGACCCCATCCGTGAATGAAAATGCTTCGAATTTTTCCCTCGGATCTAATCCGGGTTTCGCTAATTCATTTAGAATATCGTTTAGTGTCGGTAGTCCTACTTCATCCGAAATGTAGTTTTTTAAAGGAATGGATTTTCTCAGGTCAGCATCTGTCAATAGGTCCTCCACTTTTTTTCCCAAGTCTTTGGCCATTTGTTCTACTAATGCATAACGCTCGGGGTGTACCGCCGAGGAATCCAAAGGATTTACCGCATGGCGAATACGAAGAAATCCAGCTGCTTGTTCAAAAGCTTTATCGCCAAGGCGGGGGACTTTCTTCAGCTCACGTCTTGAAGCAAAAGGGCCATTCTCATTTCTGTATTTGATGATCTGTTGGGCCAACGATGGACCCAGACCTGAAACATAGGATAAAATTTGTTTGGATGCTGTATTCAGTTCAACACCCACTGCATTTACACAGCTGATAACCGTATCGTCCAGTGATGTTTGAAGTTTATTCTGATCTACATCATGTTGATATTGTCCGACACCGATCGATTTTGGATCGATCTTAACAAGTTCAGCAAGTGGATCCATCAACCGTCTGCCAATAGATACGGCACCGCGTACCGTAACATCTTGATCTGGAAATTCTTCACGTGCCGTTTCTGAAGCCGAATAAATGGAGGCGCCGCTTTCATTGACCATAACGATGATAACGTTATTTAATCCGAGTTTCCGTACAAATTCTTCTGTTTCGCGGCCGGCGGTTCCATTACCGATTGCGATGGCTTGGATATCGTATTTCGAGACTAAATATTGAATTGTTTTTTTTGCTTCTGCCAGTCCATTGGCACCTGTATGCGGAAAGATGGCTGTATTTTCTTTGAGTTGTCCTTGTTCATCCAGCACCACTGTTTTACAGCCTGTCCGGAATCCCGGGTCGATGGCAAGCAGTCTTTTCTGCCCTAGTGGAGCGGCTAGAAGTAATTGACGAACATTGTCGGCAAAAACTTTGATGGCCTCTTCATCGGCCTTTTGCCTTGTCAATACACGGATTTCCGTCTCCATCGAAGGCTTTAGCAAGCGTTTATAACTGTCTATCAAGGCAAGTTTCACCTGAGCAGCAGCAGCATTGGCTCCTTTCACATAGATTGCTTCGATACGGGGTACAATTTCTTCTTCATTGATATCGATATCTAAATAGAGCAACTCTTCTTTTTCACCGCGGCGCATTGCCAAGACGCGGTGTGAGGGTGCATCTTTCAATGATTCAGACCACTCGTAATAGTCTTTATATTTTAGGGCAGCTTCTTCCTTTCCAGGAACTACCCTCGATACAAATAAGCCTTTTTCCAGAAATATCGCTCTCGACTTGGCCCTTACTGTGGCATCTTCCGCAATGATTTCTGCAATAATATCGCGGGCACCTGCCAATGCTTCCTCCGTATTTTTTACGCCTTTTTCTTCATCGACCAAACTATCCGCAAGGGCGAGGAAATCGTCCGTTTCTTGCGCCAAAATAAGATCCGCTAAAGGTTGCAGGCCTTTTTCACGTGCCACACTGGCGCGAGTTTTACGCTTAGGTTTGAAAGGCAGGTAGATATCTTCAAGACTGGCCATGGTTTCGGCAGCCAATACCTGTTGCTCAAGTTCTGGCGTTAGTTTTCCTTGATCGGTTATGGATTTCAGAACAGCTTCTTTACGTTTATCTAAGTCGCGGAGCTGCTGGAAACGATCTCTGATAGCGGTGATTTGAACTTCGTCCAAACTACCGGTCATTTCCTTACGGTAGCGCGAGATAAAGGGAACCGTAGCACCTTCGTCTAATAGTGCTATAGTCGTGCGAACCTGTTTTTCGCTAATAGAAAGCTCGTTAGCAATAGTAATTTCGTGTGTTGATAAGCTCATTGTCGGTTTAATCTTAAAAAGTAGAGCTGTTGAATCACCATTCAACAGCTCTAAGTATATCTAATTATAAACTAAAGTAGTAAAATTAAGCAGGTTTATTGGTATTGTCCTGCTCAGGAACTTTTTTATCTTCTACCTCGTTGTTTTTAGTTTCAGCAAAATGATCGTTATACCCGTACGTGATGTGGGATGGCTCTTCACCATAATCCGGTTGTTTATGTGGATTATGTTCGACAACACCGGCTGGTGTTGTAAACTCATATTTTTTCTTTGGTTGTTCTGTTTCTGATCCTTCTGTGGTTTCCTGTGGTTTCACCTCTTCTTCGTGTGCTGCTTGAGCTTTCTCTTCAGCTACACGTACATCATTAGGGACAGTTTCTTCTTTGACTTCTGTTTTAACGTCTATGTCTTTCTCGAAATTATTGATTTGATCTGAAATTTCACGCTTGATACCTTCTGATGCATCTTTAAATTCACGTATTCCTCTTCCTAAACCTCTCGCCAATTCAGGAAGTTTTTTGCCTCCAAAAAGTAACAAGATTGCAAACACAATTAAGATCATCTCTTGTGTTCCGATGTTTAGAAATGCTATTACTGGATTGTACATACTTTTTTCCTCTTCTTTTGATTACTAACTAGATGCTAAGGTACATTTATATTTCTATAGTTCTTAGACCCAAAAGTAAATTTAAGATAATTTTAAGGTATTTGAAACATAAAAATTACTTAACAAAGTGCGGTTATTTGATGGGTGTAAATTGTTATATTTTTGCTAAATATTTTTTAATATGACGATAGGGTAGCAATATCTTCGTATTTTTGTGCCTATTTTTTAGGGAAATCGATTATGTTGGGAAATTTTAAAACATTTAAACCGTATTACAAAAGTACGATGGTATTGGCGGGGCCGGTGGTGATCTCACAATTGGGACATACACTGGTGCATACCGCAGATAGTGTAATTGTTGGACATTTTGCTGGAACCATTCCGTTGGCAGCAGTTTCGTTGGTACATGCAGTTTTTATGGTTGTCATGGTCATCGGGTTGGGAGTTGCTTATGGCATCACGCCGTTGATTGCGCAGGAGAATGGACGTGATAATAAGAAAGAATGTGCCATATTGCTGTCCAATAGCTTCTGGTTAAATATTATCGCAGGGCTCTTGTTGTTTGCTTTAGTTTACTTTGGTTCGATGTTGGCTATCGATCACCTGAACCAAGATCCGGCTGTGGTGAAAGAAGCGAAGCCTTATTTGTTTATTCTAAGCTTATCCATGCTTCCGTTGATGGTATTTAGTACTTTCAAACAATTTGCAGAAGGCTTGGGCTTTACCAAGCAAGCCATGAACGTGACTATTTGGGGAAACGTGCTGAACATTATATTAGCTATAATCTTTGTTAAAGGAATGTTTGGCATCAGTCCCATGGGGGTTAAAGGGGTTGGGTATAGTACACTGATCGACCGCGTGCTAATGATGTCCGTGATGATGACTTATGTATTGCGATCAAAGAAATTTAGGGGGTATATTCAATACTTTAAGGTGACATTGGTAGATCGGCAACGATTGCTTAAAATAGTACGTATCGGGGCGCCTGTTGCTATGCAATATGTCTTTGAAATTGGCGCCTTTGCCGGAGCATCGCTATTGGCGGGGACAATAAGTGCTACAGCGCAAGCCTCCCATCAAGTGGCCATTCAGTTGGCTGCCATGACCTATATGATGGCGAGTGGTATTGCTGCCGCTGCAACAATCAAGGTGGGGAATAGTTATGGTAATAGAAACCTTTTTCGTCTCGAAAGATTTGCACTTACTTCGTATCAATTGGTGTTGATCTTTATGGTGATTACAGCATCTTTGTTCGCCTTACTGAACAATTATTTGCCCTATATTTTTACTTCAGATCATGCCGTGGTTATTATTGCCTCCCAACTGCTGATTATAGCAGGACTTTTCCAATTGTTTGATGGTACGCAAGTTGTCGGTCTGGGGGTGTTACGTGGTATGGGGGATGTCAATATTCCAACCATTATCACATTTATTGCTTATTGGATTATAGGGCTACCAAGCGGCTACCTCATGGGGGTGGTATTTAACTGGGGTATCAAGGGAATCTGGTACGGACTTACTTTAGGCTTGTTGACTTCTTCGCTATTACTTTATCTGCGGTTTCAATTGGTGATCAAGAAGAAGAAAATACAGTTCGAGCAAAGTATGTTTAAGTAACAAAAAATATATTTTAGATAATAAAAATGCCCCAAATAAGTGTCTAACTTTTTGGGGCATGTCTATTAAGAGCCTTTTTTATGTTGATTGATTAGAATCGTTAGATCACTCTATTGCTATCCCAGTTTTCCAGGTAGTCCGCAACGCGTTTTAAGAAGGTACCTCCGAGAGCACCATCGATTGCACGGTGGTCATAAGAAAGTGAAAGATACATCATATGTCTAATACCGATCATATCACCATATTCCGTTTCTATTACCGCCGGTTTTTTCGTGATGGTACCAACAGCTAAGATTGCAGCTTGCGGTTGATTAATGATGGGAGTTCCCATAATATTACCAAAAGCGCCAATATTGGTGAATGTGAATGTGCCGTCTTGCGTGTCGTCTGGTTTTAATTTATTCGCTCGTGATCGTTGTGCAAGGTCATTGACACTTTTACTTAATCCGACCAAGCTCAACTGATCTGCATTTTTGATAACCGGCACGATGAGATTACCATTCGGCAATGCTGCCGCCATACCGATATTGATATTTTTCTTCTTGATGATATTGTAACCGTCGATCGAGATATTGACCAATGGAAAATCTTTGAGTGCTTTGCTAATAGCCTCGATAAACAAAGGAGTAAAAGTGATATTTTCTCCTTCACGTTTTTTATAGGCATCTTTGACTTTATTGCGCCACAAAACCAAGTTGGTAACATCTGCCTCAACAAAGGAACATACATGTGGAGAGATCTGTACACTTTTGACCATATGATCCGCGATCAATTTTCGCATGCGATCCATCTCGATGATTTCATCAATGCCATTGGTAACGGTGTGAACATGAGACGCTGCTGTGGAGACTACTTTGGGAGACTCCAAGTTTGTGCTTGCCGGATCCACCTGAATTGGTTTTTCTGGTTTTGACGAGAAATCCCTATGCGCGACATAAGTTAAAATATCTTCCTTGGTCACTCGCCCTTCTGCCCCTGTACCCTGAATACGGTCAAGTTCATCTTGAGACAAGCCTTCGTGACGTGCGATATTTTTTACGAGAGGCGAATAGAAACGTAGCGTATTCTCATATGGAGCAGATGAAGTTTCAGCCGCTACATTGGGTAGCTGGTCTACACCCGGGATATTCATTGTTTTGATGTCTTCGGGAATTACCGCTGAAGGGACTGTATTTTCTTGCGTTTGAATCGCAGATTCTTCACTTTCGCCTTCAATTTCTATAATTGCAACGACCTCACCAACTTGGACAGTCTGGTCTACGGTATAGCACTGCTCTTTTAAAACACCTTTTACAGGGGAAGGTACCTCTGAATCAACTTTGTCCGTTGCGATTTCCAGTAAAGTGTCATCTTCCTCAATCAGGTCACCCGGTTGTTTTAACCATTTGGTGATTGTCGCCTCGGATACACTTTCTCCCATTTTTGGGAGCAAGAGTTTATATAAAGCCATATTTTTTAGCAATCTCGTTATAGAAAAACGAAGTTAAATAAATTGTGGTTTACTTTCAACAATTTAAAATATTATTCCTGAAATAACATGTTTTTTGAAATATTATTTTATCTTATTCGGTGTCTTGTTCTTTTTCTTTTACAAGCAACTTCCATAGAAGTAATAAAGCATTCATACGCGTACGTTCGATGTTGACAAGTCTGTCGTTATTAAATTGGAACTGCTTGGTTAAAATTTCTTTTTTTCCGGCAACAGCCACCCAAATCGTTCCGACGGGCTTTTCAGCTGTTCCACCACCCGGCCCGGCTATTCCAGTTGTTGCAATAGCATACTCCGAAGAAAAAGCCTTTTTTGAACCGGAAGCCATCTCGATCGCCGTCTGCTCACTTACTGCGCCATATTGGATCAGTGTTTCTTCTTTGACGTTCAACAATTGTTGTTTTAATGCGTTGGAGTAGGGGATAGTACCACCAAGGAATATCGTGCTGCTTCCCGCTACTGCGGTTATGGAAGCGGCAAGGCTACCACCGGTACAGCTTTCTGCTGTTGTCAATGTTGCACCTCGGCGGGCAAGCTCTTTTATCAGATGCGGCTCTATGCTGGTATCATAGTCTGCTATCACGTAGTGCTGTAAGCGGTGAAGAAGTTTTGTTTTAAAAAGGGCAACTTGGAGCATAATGTCTGACTTGTTCCTACTTTTGCCAGAGAGCCTTAAACGGATAAAAGCCAATGTGGGCAGATAGGCCAATTTTATGCTCGGCGGGAGCTCTGCTTCGATATCTTTTATTTCTTCTGCTAAATAAGATTCACCAATGCCACCGACCAAGATTGTTTCATGGCAGATAAATAGATCCGGATCCTGTTTCGCTAATAGGGGGAGTACATGTTTCTCCATCAGAAATTTCATCTCAAAGGGTACTCCGGGCATAAAAATAAACTGCTTTTGGTCCTGACGGACCAGCATGCCGGGGGCGGTGCCATAGTCGTTAAATAAAACCTCACAATTAGCGAGGACATCGGCCTGTTGAAGGTTGATATCGAGCATTTTTAGATTGCGCGATTCAAATATGTTGGTCACATGTTGAAGTACATTCGCATCGCGGATTAAGGTAGTCCCAAAATATTTTGCAGCTGTTTTTTTTGTGACATCATCTTTTGTTGGCCCCAGACCTCCGGTGATCAGAATAAGATCTGCCCGGGATGCGGCGTCTTTCAGCGTTGTTGAAATTGCTTCTTCGGTATCGGGGATCGATGTCATCTGAACGATATCGACTTCGAACCGGAGGAGTTGCTTGGCGATCCAACCCGAATTGGTATCAATAATCTGGCCGATGAGGATTTCATCGCCTATGGTAATAATCTCTGCTTTCATCTTTAAAATAATTAAGCGATCACATGTCTATTCTGAAAATGGACATAGGGGTAAATCGTTCTATTTTCTTAATCTTCCAGAATTAAACTATTCATGTACTACATCCTAAAAATGAAAATTTAACAGTGGACGATTCAGGATATAAACTTACATAAAATTGCGGCTCAACGAAATGATTAATATGTATTTGATGGAAGGTATTTTCTGAAAATGAACTGCAGGTTCTTTCTGACCGATCAGGGTATAGCTTTTAAAAAAAGCGGTTATTTTAAAAATAACCGCTTCCTGAACTAGCTCTTTTTGTGAGCTTAAGGTCTTGTAAGATTGAGGCCTTGGCCCGGATAGTCACATTATAACTCCGGTACTGCCCAAAGGGCAACCAGCCAAATGACATATCCCAACAATGCAGATCCCGATAAATATTGAAAGAAGTCATGACTACTTGCTTCTGTTTGAAGTCATATCCCGATTGAAAGGTTACCTTCCATTTTGGCGTAACACTGAAATCGCCATGCAAGTTTAAGGTGCTCGTGATTTGACTCTCCATCTTTCGCGTGCTGGAGTTGAACGATTTGGACATATTGAAACTGAAAGATGCAGCAAGGTTCCATGGAATGTTAAAGTCCACAAAGGCGTTAGGATCCGAGCTGATGCGCGCTAAGGCCTGTGCCTGTTCGGGCGTCATACCTGCACCTGCCATTTCTTTTCTTAAAGAATCGATATTGTTATTACGCGATTTTGCAGCCTTAGGATTCAGACTATAGTCAAAGGAAAGACCAAAGTTTGTCAGTCGAGCGAGACTACCGTCTTTAATGGCATAGCGATTGACGCGGACGCCGTTTTCATTGACCGAATAGGGATCAAATGCACCGTTGAAGTTTACATTCATCTTTTGGTCGAAAAAAGCCGTACGGCCGGAGAACGTAATTGGGGACAACTTTAGGGAATCGGCAACAAAGTTGTAATCTCCACTAAATGTCAGACCTTGGAGAATAGGGATTTTCTTAAAACCACCATCTGTGGTATCGGATTTACTTTTAATCTTTGCCTCAATATTATTGTCGATGGAGTATCCTATCCTTGCCGATCTACCCGATGAAGGTGATCCATAGAGGCCTTGATTAAAGATCGAGTATACATTTCTGTTTCCATATTGATCGTTATAATGTTGATAGAAGCCATATTTGGGGTCCGAAAAATCAGGTCTATAACTCAGATTGATTGAGGGGGTAACAACGTGTCTTATCGCCTGAATTTTACCGATTTTAGGATACATACCATAAATTTTGGTCGAAAGTCCTGTTGAAATCGAATAATCGTATGCCCGCCTGAAGCCCTGAACGGTGTCAAGACGTTGTACATAACCTGCTGCTGTATTGTCTAGGCGTTGTCTGGTACTTTGTAGATACCAGCGCTCGGTGTAATTGACACTGGTATTGAACTGAAAATATTTAAAGGCATTTAGTGATAAACTGACTGGAATATTGTGTTGAAAACCATTTTGGAATTTTTTGAAGCCTCCTGGTTTAAATAACATAGTATCCGTGGTACTTACCGAGTTTTGTGCCTGGAAGCTGTAACCCACATTGATGCGTTGATACCATTTTTGTTCACCGACACGGTCTTTGCTATCGAATGGATTGAAAGAAGATACGTTTAAGCTGATATTTGGCAAAGTCAGCTGTATAGTTCTTTCAGCTATATTCTGATTGTGTGTTAAACTGGCCGTTAGGTTTACCTTACCATCGGCAAATACTTTCCCATAGCTAATGGAGGAACCCATTCTGTTTTGCGCCAAGTTCTGATAAGTTGTTTGGTTACTACTTGTACCGGTACGGTTATAGAATGTTGCCGTACCGAAGTTTACACTTGCGGAGAAAGAAGTTCCTGGATTGGCTTCCTGACGCTGGGTATGGTTCCAAGTAACGTTAAAATCCTTATTGGAGCCATAATTTCTGGTTCCTTCAATACCTGTTTTGTTATTGGCATAGCGGATATTAAAACCGCCATTAAATTTATAGTTGACGGTATAGCGCGTGTTTATGGATGCTTCCCACGAACCTTTTGAATACAAGGAAGCTCTCACCTCACTGTCCCAATAATCGTTGAAGGCCAGATACCAACCGATATCGCGCATCGAAAATCCTCTGGTGTAATCTTCCCCAAAAGAAGGGAAGAGAAAGCCCGAAGCCCTTTTATCCGGTTTTGGAAAGAAAGCGAAGGGAAATGCGACCGGCATAGGTACTCCCATTACCACAAGGTAAGCCGGACCCGAAATAATCTGGTTTTTAGTGACAATACCTTTGGAAATATGGATACCAAAATGGGTATGTGGATAGGGGAGATTACAGGTACTGTATAATCCTTTATATATCGACATTTCGTCGTAGATATTCTTTCTTACAATATTGGCCTGGATATACCCTCCATCGACTTCCGTCATAATGCCGTAGGTATTCCCTTCCTGTTTTTCATAATCGTAATAGAGCGAATCTACTGTTTTTGGAGATTCACCATTTCCCATAATGACGATAGGGCGGCCGACATACTTACCCGTTTTATCGTAGATCCCCGAGGCAAAAATCTTTTTCTTGTTTCGGTCAAGACGGATATAGTCGGCAGAAAGCTCAAAATCTTGGTATTTTACCTTTGCCCCGCGATAGAGGTGGCTGATATTTTTTGCGACTTCAGATTTCTGAGAGTCAACAGCAATGATACTCACTTCCGCCTGCAAGCCACTTCCTTTTTTCTTGGTTGTATCAGTAACAGATTTGGTTGTATCCGCAGTTTTATTTTTACTGGTATCCTGCAGTTTATTGGTCGCCGAAATAGGATCTTTACCTTGAAGTCCGTTCTGTTTTAATGGAATATTACTTTGAGCAACGCTAGAATTGCTCATTGCAAGAATGATAAATAGTGTTAAAATGTTGATTAACGACTTCAAAATTAAAGACAAATGTTATTTTTGTGAAATAATGTTAAACTTCGAGAGACAAAATTAGTCAAAAAAGCAATAGAAAATATGTTAAATATCGTTATCTATTAAAGAAATAATATAGACTCATTTTGATTCGTTTATAGTAGAGCAAATAATTATTCAATGAAATCAGAATTAAGAATTAGAAAATGGTGTAGCGTTGTGTTGGCTACTTTGGGATTTTTTTTATTGAATTCTTTCAAATTAAACAATGGACAGTCCGGGCTTCCTGATTATCAAATAAGGACAATTGTGATTGATGCGGGCCATGGTGGAAAAGATACAGGAGCGGCTGGACGGCGATCTTTGGAGAAAAATGTAGCCCTTGAAGTTGCGTTAAAATTAGGAAAACAGATTCAGAAAGATATTCCAGGTATCAAGATCATCTACACAAGAACGACGGATGAATTTGTTGAACTTTATAAACGTATCCGTTTGGCCAATGCCAATAAAGCAGATTTATTTATTTCGATCCACTGTAATTCCAGTGGTGCGAGTGCACATGGTACCGAAACGCTGGTTTCAGGCTCGCATCGGTTGGGACAGCAGGATGCTGCTGTTCGAGAGAATGCTTCCCTGTTATTGGAGTCAAACTATAAAGAAAATTACCAGGGATTTGACCCGAAAGACCCTGAAAGTGCGATCATCTTCTCGTTAATGAAAAACCGATTCCGCGAAAAAAGTATACGTCTGGCGCAGATGATCGAAGGGGAGTATGTGAAAGCAGGTCGCTACAGTAGAGGGTTCTGGGAGAAAGGATTAGCTGTACTGGCGGAAGCTGGTATGCCTGCTGTGCTGACAGAAATTGGCTTTATTAGTAATAGAGAAGAAGAGAGCTATCTCTTGTCTGATGAAGGGCAGCAGGAGATTGTTGATAATTTGGTTTCGGCTCTGAAAATTTATAAAAATTCTGTAGAACGCTAAACAGATTTGCTTTTATGCTGTTTTAAACTTAAATTAATGATCATTACTAAATAGATTATTTGTGAAAATATCAAACGAGACAAAAGTCGGCATATTAGCAACAGTTGCAATAGTTTTATTATTTATTGGATATAGCTTTCTAAAAGGAAATGACGTTTTTAGTAGCGATAATACTTTTTACACGACCTATACGACTGTAGATGGTTTAACTCCCTCCAAACCTGTCCTGGTTAACGGCTATCAGATTGGGCGTGTTTCAAAAATGATTTTACAAGCAGATGGGAAGATCAAAACCGAGTTCAAGATCCATTCTCATTACGATATACCAAAAAATACAGTAGCGAGAATTTCAAGCACAGATTTGTTGGGAAGTAAAGCAATTGTCTTCGAAATGGGCAACAGTAAGGAATTGGCAAAGGATGGCGATTTTTTAACTTCAGGTGTTCAACCGAATATTATGGATAAGGTTGAACCCATTCAAAAAAGGATCGAAACAATTACCATTAAGCTGGATTCAACGTTATCGGTTGTCAATACTGTCTTAGACAAGCAGTTTCAGGACGACTTTAAAAGAAGCATTCACAGTATTTCCACTTCTTTAAAAAATGTGGAGGGAATTACTAAAGATGTCGAAGGTCTGGTAGGGGATGAAAAGGGAAGACTGAATAGAATCATGGCCAATCTGGAATCAATCACTTCCAATTTTTCACAAAATGGTGAGAAAATCAATGCGATTATGTCTAATCTGAATAATATTACCGATAAGGCCGCCCGATTGGATTTTGAACACACCATGAACAAAGTAAATGCTGCAGTGAATGATTTTCAGGAGATCACTGGAAAAATTAACAGTGGGAAGGGATCTATCGGTTTATTGCTCAATGATGAAGCTTTATACAATAATCTCAATAATGCTTCAAAGGAAATGGATAATTTGATGAAGGACGTTAAAGAGAAGCCTGGGAAATATATCAAACTTTCCATCTTTGGAAAAAAAGGTGAAAAGTAGATTTAAGCGATCAAATAGATAATATACAAGAAAAGCCTGCCTACAGCAGGCTTTTTTGTTTTCAGGGGCTGCCCTTTTGACGTTTAAATCTGTACTCGCTCCAATCCCATAAATTGGCCTCCCCGATTTATGCTTTACCGATCGGCACTTTCCTATTGCTAAGCTTATCTCTTGTTTTATATTAACAGAGTTTTTATTACCTTGTTACAGCGGGTTAACACCGGGTTAATAGGGGTAGACCCCTGTTAACCCCCTGTTATACCCCTGTTAACCCCCTGTAAAACCCCAGTTAAATCGAAAGTTGGTATTAATCAATGGTTAACAAGAGTATGGTATAGTATAGTATGGTATGGTATGGTATGGTATGGTATGGTATGGTATGGTATGGTATGGTATGGTATGGTATGGTATGGTATGGTATGGTATGGTATGGTATGGTATGGTATGGTATGGTATGGTATGGTATGGTATGGTATGGTATGGTATGGTATGGTATGGTATGGTATGGTATGGTATGGTATGGTATGGTATGGTATGGTATGGTATGGTATGGTATGGTCGGTATCGAATTGAAATAGAAACGCCACTCATTGAGTGGCGTTTCTATTCCGCTAAAACTGAAAACCAGACTCGCGATTTTATTGATCGTGAAAGTAGCTGGTCTTACAATCCGATAGTATGGAACTGTCTATAAGGTTTCTTTAAGCCAGGTAAAGAATTCTCTTTGCCAAACTTGTGCGTTTTGTCCGGACAGGACCCAGTGATTTTCATCCGGTAGGTAGACCAGACGGCTCTTAATCTTTTTGAGTTGAGCCAATTGGAATGCTGCCAGTCCTTGTCCGATTGGAACACGATAATCTTTTCCACCCTGAAAGATTAAGATCGGTGTATGCCAATTATTTGCTTTTTCAATCGGGTTGAACGCGGTATAGGATTGCTCATTTTTGCTATCCCAGTACGCTCCGCCCAGTTCGTGGTTGGCGAAAAAGAGTTCTTCTGTGGTACCATACCAGCTTCTCATGTCGAATAAACCGTTGTGTGCAATGAACGTTTTGAAACGGTTTTGATGCACGCCAGCTAGTTGATAAACAGAGTAGCCACCATAACTCGCTCCAATCGCCGCGCGACGTGTTGTATCGACATAAGATTCTTTGGAGATATCGTCTATAGCTGTTAAATAATCACGGATTGGCTGACCGCCCCAGTCCTGAGAAATGGCTTCATTCCATTTAACACCCCAGCCAGGCATACCCCTACGGTTTGGAGCGATAACAATATAACCTTGTGACGCAATCAATTGTAAATTCCAACGGAACGAATAAAATTGCGTCAGTGCGGATTGAGGGCCGCCTTCACAGTAAAGTATGGTTGGATATTTTTTTGCAGGGTCAAAGTTTGGCGGATAGATTACCCATGAAAAAAGATCCGCACCATCGGAGGCCTTTGTAATACGCTTCTCAATTTTGTTTTCGCTGATGCTTGCATATTTTGCATCGTTGACTTTGGTGACCGGAGTTAATGCTTTGGTTTTTAGGTCAAAGCTGAAGATTTCTGTTGCACGGGTAAACTTTGTGGAGCTAACGATTAATTTGTCAGCTACTTGGCCTACAATCCCGGTGATGTCAAAGTCTCCTTCTGAAATTTGCTGTATTTTTGGTAAGCTTTTAGCTTTGATATTGGTCGGTACTTCAAGTTCAAATAGTTGAACGGTACCTTTCGTAGCAGCTGTAAAATAGATTTTTCGATTGTCACTGCTCCAGATAAAACTATTGACCGTACCATCCCAATGTGCTGTTAGATTTAAACGAATTGAGCTGTTTTTGTCAAATAGCATGATATCATTTTTGTCCGATTCATAACCATCGGTCTTCATGCTGAGCCAGGTTAGGCTTTTTCCATCGGGAGAATAGGTTGGAGCAGTATCATACCCATTCATTCCTTCCGTTAGGTTGGAAGTCGTTCCGGTAGCGATATCATAGCGATAAATATCGGTATTGGTACTGACGGCATAGTCTGTTCCGAATTTCTTTTTACAGACATACAGCACGGCTTTGCTATCTGGAGACCAGGCAAAATCTTCGGCGCCACCAAATGGTGCCTGAGGGCTATAGAAGGCTTGGTCCTTCAATAGGTCTACTGGCTCACCAACTTTACCATCAATAAAACTCGCCACAAAAGGATGACTGAACTTACCATCATTGAAGGTATCCCAATGTCTATAATCTAAGTTGTCATAGATATAAGCGTCTGACTTTGGTAGTTCGGGATATTTATCCGTGCTGTGGTATTTTTTTACAAGAACGCTCTGGCTGAAGAGTATTTGCTTACCATCAGGAGAAAATTTGACATTTTCTAAGGCGATATCGCCATTTGTCAATTGAAGTGCTTCACCCTTAGATAGGTTCTTCTTCCATAACTGCCCCTTTAACAAATAAATTACGTCGCCATTTGGTTCGATCTTTACGACTGTTTCACCGCCTTTCTGATCGGTGAACTGCTGGTTGGTACCATTGATCAGAGAAATCGTATATAGATTTTTTTCACTTGAATTGCTTTCCAAATTATAATTGGAAACACCATATACCAATGTTTTGCCATCTGCAGAAAGTCCTTCGGCCGAAACACGACCAAGATCCCAAAGTGTACTTGGGTTGATCGGTTGTGGCGATTCCGACACTAATTTAAAATTGCTTTTTCCACCTTTGCTTTCTTGCGCATTGCTTAGGTTGCACGCTATAATCGCTAATGTAAGTATTGTAAGTTTTTTCATCTGTTTAAACATATCTATGCCGCTGAAAAATTTCTTCGCAAGTTACAGAATTTGGTCATAAATGCTAAGGCAAGTAAAAAAATAGCCATCTCTTTCATGTAGAAATGGCTTATGAGAATTATAAATCCCTATTTTTTAAGTAATATCTGAATCAAGACCCAGTAAAGTTTCAGATGTTGTCTATTGATCCACATGGCTATTGTCAAATTGATACCAGTTTATTTTTGTTGAAACGCGCATCAAAATCGCCAAAATGATAAAGATGCCAATTGTTCCAGCGATAAGGGAATAATCCCGAAGTTGCATCAGGATATAGATAAAGAGATAAAATAAAGCCAGAATTGAACTCAGCAACAGCGCCGATTTCTGGTCTTTGGTAATTGATTTAATGAAACTGCCAATCAGCATAACTGTCGCCACGGAAGCGGTTAAATAAGCTAGATTAAATCCAATATGCTCGGAAAGTGCGAGTAGTAAGGTGTAAAAAAGAACCATTGCTGCTCCAATTAGAATATATTGGATGATATGGATCCGTTTTTTCTTGATCACCTCGGTGAATAGGAGGGAAGTAAAAGTCAGAATGATGACTAAAATACCATATTTGGCAACCCGCGTTGTTTTTTGATAGTTGTTGATATCTGGTAAGAAGTTAATTGTAATCATGTCCGTGTTATCCAATAGGTTATTTGCAGAGGCAAGTGTAGTGGTGGCAGTTTGTGCTGCTTTTTGTTCGTTGTCCTCATTTCCATTTTCGAGCTTGTTATCGAACTGATAGATTGGACGGGCATCGCCAGTCCATTGTTGGGGTAGCTTCCGACTGAAAGATGGGATTTCCCATGAAGCCGAAAAATTGGATGTTTCGGTATTACGTTTGCTCGGTAAAAATGCACCAGTGAAACTTGGATTAGCCCAGTTACCCTTAGCCTGGATATTTGTCTGATCACTAAGAGGGAGGAAATTCAATGATTTGGATCCTTTTAAGTTTAGCTTAATCTTGAAACGATTGTCCGTTTTCTGCGGATCCAAAGATACCGGACAGACTAAATTTTGAGTGAATAATTTGAGATTATTAAAGTCTGGATCGAAAGTTAACTCGTTACCATCCCAATTCAAGGATGGGCGCTTGCCTAAGCCTTTAAAATCCTGGATACCGAAAATAAGCTTGCTGCCTTTCCAGTCAATTTGCTCATGAGGGACCTCGAGTTTTTCTAGGGATATTTTGTCAAAGGAACCTTCTAATGTGATGTTGCTGTTGTAAACTACGGTATTATAAATACCTCTAGCTAGATGTTGTGGCGTTATATCTGTTGCGATATTGGAAGTTTTGGGTAAGACAAATATCCATTTCAGCTCTTCTCTAAGGTTAGATTTCTCGGCTTTTTCGGCAGAAAGTGGGATAGTCTCGCGATAGGGGATGGCGAGTACAGGGCTTGAGACAACCTGGTCCTTTCCCCAATTTAATGTAATTCCGTCCGATACTTCCTGTTCGCGGTTTTTCCGCTCTTCAATCAAGTCGCTGATTAAGGCTAGCGGAATAAGTAGTATGAGGGAAAGAAAGAAAATGACAAATAGCTTTAGTACAGTAGAATTACTGATTTTCTCAAAAATTGAGGTTTGCTCTGTCGGAGATGAATTGTTGTAGTCCATGATTTTAGCGGTTTAAGTTAAGTTGAATGTTTTTGCTGTATAAGGCAATTTGAAGCTCCGTTAATTGCCAATGAAGGATTTCTTTAAATTCTAAATGATGAAAGCTCTGGAGCGATCGCCCCTTTTGAAAATGTTTTTTGTAATAACCGAAGTATTCAGGAAATAAGGTACCGCCAATAAAAATCATTGCCATGAGATACAGACTCATCTTTCCATTACCAAGCAAAAGGAATTGCATGGCAATTTCATCTTGTATCTCTGTTCCGGTTTCAGTCAGGATATGAAAGACATCGTGATTTTCCAGTTTGGGCATGACATCGAAACCTTTACTTTCATAAAAGAGGCCCAAATTATAGCCGATGCTTCCAATGGGGTAGGTCATGAAATCTGCTTTAGAGATTCCCCAGGCTTTTTTGTTCCATTTAAAGATGTTTGCATATACTTTGGAGGACCAATTGTAGAGATGCAGCATCAGTTTCAGTCTAATTCCTTTCATTTAATTACGTTTTAAAAGTACTTTGGTTTTCAAAGTAAATGAATAAAAAAATTATTTGTATTGCTGTTTTATTAAATTTTCAAGTGCAATAAGATGATTTTCAAAGGCTTTAAGTCCTTTTGTTGTTCTTTTGTATCTGGTGTTCGGCTTCCGGTCGACAAAGCTCTTTTCGACAATAATGTATTCTTCTTTTTCCAAAGTTTTTAGGTTCGAGGCAAGGTTACCATCGGTTACGTCCAACAATTCTTTCAATGAATTAAAATCATATTCTTCATTGGCAGCGAGAACACTCATAATTTGGAGGCGAACTCTGTTTTCAAATATTTTGTCATATAAGGAAAGATCTAATTTCACGATTCGTACTTTTTGTAAACGATAAAACCATAGATGATGTGTAGTACACCAAATCCTAATCCCCATAATAATAACCCATTGTCCGGGAAACATATACCAATCAAACCCAGACAGATTTCCAGTATACCCAGGCCTTTTGCTTCGGCAAAGGTATAGATACTTCCAGCGGTCAGTGCCAGTCCATAAAAGATCAGCAGCATGGCCGCAATCAGCTGGTAGTAGCCTTGGACAAAAAACAACAAGGATATCACGCCACCCGTTAGTAAGGGGATTGAAACTGCAAATAAAAGAGATTTGCTTGTAATGTTCCAAATCGACTGCTTATTTTTTCTCGCCTTTTTACGTGCCATTAGCCAGCCGGTCACCAGGGATGATAAGAGGACGATGAGCGCAATCATTAAAAACAGTAGGGGCCTATTCAGATTTTGGCCCAAGAGTAGAGCGGTACTTTCGGGTTGGTGTATAATATAGTATCCCAATAGCGTTCCCACCAACGCATAACAGCCCATGAGTACACCTGATAATCCGCTTATTGAAACAAATTTGGACGATTTTTCCATTAATGATCTGATCTGCCCAAGTTCTCTAAATAAATCTTTCTGTTCCATAAAAGTACTTTGATATTCAAAGTGAATGAATAATAATGAATTATGCAAGGGGTTGGGAGAATATTGAAAAAAAATAAAAAAAAGAGTAGAAAATACTTGCAGGATATAGGTTTGGTTTCTATCTTTGTGGCATCAAAAGAAATCCTAATGCGGAAGTGGCGTAATTGGTAGCCGCACCAGACTTAGGATCTGGCGCCGCAAGGCGTGGGGGTTCGAGTCCCTTCTTCCGCACTTGATGTCCTCCCGAACTTAAAACCTCGGGAGGATTTTTTTATGAATGCGATATAGCTAAAAAGAGTATGAATATTTCACACGAGAATGTAGATGCAATCAATGCGGTAGTCAACGTCGCATTAGCACCTGAAGATTATAATCCTCAAGTCGACAAAGAGATTAAAGCGCAAGCTAAAAAAGCAAAATTACCAGGGTTCCGTCCAGGTCAAGTTCCAGTGGGACATATCAGACGTACTTATGGTAAATCTATTTTATTTGATGAGATCAATAAATTAGTGAATGAGAAAATCACTAATTATATTGCTGAAAATAAATTAGAAGTTTTAGGTCAACCACTTCCTTTGGAAGATGATGCACAGTACAGCTGGGATTATAAAGACAATTTCAACTTCAAATATGAAATTGGTCTTGCTCCTGCTTTTGAATTACCTTTTACTGCTGAGACTGAATTTACTTCGTACGAAATCAAAGCTGATGAAGAGACATTGGCAGATCGTATCAAGAACTTGCGTCGTAGCTATGGAAAAATGACTAATCCAGAAGTATCTGAAGAAGGTGATGTATTGTATGCAACATTGAAACAAGATAAAGAAGAAGGTCTAGAAAAAACAACTTCTATCCGTACAGATATCGTAGAAGATGCTAAGATCAAAAAATCATTAGTTGGTCTTAAAAAAGACGATGTTGTTAAGATTGATGTTAAAAAAGCATTCAAAACTGAAGATTTAGCACGTATCTTAGGTATAACTGAGGAAGAAGCAACTGCTTTAGACGTCACTAAATTTGAATTGACTGTTAAGAATATCAACCGCTTAGAAGAAGCTGATCTTAACCAAGAATTTTTCGATAAATTATTCGCGGAAGGTGAAGTAACAGAAGAAGCTCAATTCACAGAAAAAGTGAAAGAAGAAGTTGAGAATTTATTCAAACAAAATTCAGATCAAAGATTACGTAATGATATGTATACTTTTGGTATGGAGAAGGTTGATGTATCTTTCCCTGAAGAGTTCCTGAAAAGATGGTTGAAAGCAACTAACCCTAGCATTTCTGAAGAAGAATTGAACGAAGGTTTTGCTGACTTCTTGAATAACTTGAAATGGACAATCATCGAAAATCGTGTTGTTACTGAAAATGGTCTTGAAGTTAAATATGATGAAGTTATCAATTTAGCAAAAGAACGTATCTACGCGCAAATTAAGATGTACAACATCAACGAAGAGCCTTCTGATGAGCAGTTGAACCAATTTGCAATTCAATTGTTGCAAGATAGAGAACAAGGTAATCGTTTGTTCGAAGAAGCTAAAGCTTTAAAAGTATTTGATCACTTGAAAGGTTTAGTGAAATTGAATGCTAGTGAAATTGAATACAAAGAATTCGAGAAATTGGCATAAGCGATTTTTAAAATAAAAAGAAAGTCCCTCCGATCTATTTGGAGGGACTTTTTTATTTTCAATACAGCGCGTCGCGTGTTGGCAGCTTAGACACTATTCGTTTATTGTTGTTCAGATCATCTAAAGATTGTTTGTTTAGGCTGTTATATGGCGCTGAAATACAAAAGTTCTGCTGATGGAATAGAGACGGACTATCAAAATAGGGATAAAGCGTTTGGGATAAGAGTTGGGCTGCTGGAGTTGAAAGAGGTCTGCTGGAGTTGAGCAAGCTCAGCCTGACTTGAAAGAGGTCTGCTTGAGTTGAACGAGCTCAGCTTGAGTGAGCTGAAAGAGGTCTGCTGGAATTGGAAGAGACCTGTTGAAATAGCCAAGGGACTATTCGGAAAGGTTAATTAACCTTGCTTTTCTTTGTTTCAGTAGGAGCTGTCGTAATCGTCTTCTTGCCAAAAGGGAATAGCCTTTTCAAGAACTCTGAGAAGCTGTTAAATTCCTGCCGATAGAGTAATCCGAAAGCACTTATATACTCGCCGTCGTTGGGGCTAAGAAGAAAGTTGCGTGTATTTAGGCGATTGGAGGCACGTAGGACCAAACGGCCGTCTTTTCTTAAATAAAACATAGCCTCGGCATCGGTTGAGACCCGATCTGAAAATACATTCAGATCCGTTAGAGCCTGACTTCTACGGTCGGAAATACCGCCTGTCAAAACAAGCCTGTCGTTGAATAGACGCAGTGAGGCAGATGCATCATTTAAAGATTTGATATTAATATCAAAGAAATTGATGTTAAGCGATTGGGCTATGATGTTGTTGATCTGGTTGAACGCTATTTCAGTTCCCGCAGATAACAAGGTATTGTTTACTTCTTTACCGAAGTCTGTTTGTGTACCAGGTGTAAAACTACGTCTCACGATTAGGCTAAGCGCTTGTTGATTGACATTGTTGGCATCTGAAAAGTATCCTTGTAGTTCATCTTTAACCCCGGGGTTTTGTGGAAAGTTGATATCAAACGTGATTTCCGGCTGACTTAACTGCCCTTTTAGGATCATGTCGGCCTGTGCCAATACACGCTCGGGGTTTTCTTCCCGGCCTGCGGCATTGTACAAAGGCGCTAAACTTGTTCTTTGTTGGTAGATGGCATTGATATTAATATTCGCTTCGGTTGGGTTTCCTGCCCATCGTACGGTACCGCCCTCTTTGAGATCAAAAATCTTGTTGATGTAATCTTGGGCAGTGAAATTGAATTTTCCACTGTTGATGATAAAATCCCCAAACATTTCAAAATCTCCCAATGAAGATATCCGCATATTGAGATTGCTGTTTCCCCTTCCTGATAATTCGCCCATACTGGAGAATAGATTTATTTCGGCATTCGGGTTTATCAAGAGGTCCATATTCATCGTCAGACCGTTGAAATCTCGTTTTTTTGTGTTTTTCTTCATTTTGGTCGAATCCTTCTCAATAAAGTAGATAAAGTCGGTATCTGAGATCGTACTGGCGCTATTGAAAGGGATATTGATAACAGTATTTTCTTCGGATTTAGCACGTATATTGATGTTCATGGCCGACGTTAGTCCTTTAAACTGGAAGGTTCCCGAAGCGTAAGCGGTTCCGTAGTAGACGTTATTGTCCTTTACCGTGGTATTTAATACCATGAAATTCTTCGTTTCTGCAGTTACATCGATATCGGGATCACTCAATTTGTTGAGATCTACAACGCCATCAATGGTTGCTACATTGTTTTTGGGATCGTATACTTTTAGCCCTGTCAGAAAAATTCGGTTATTGGTAACCGCAATTTCGTCAGAAAGTCGGTAGGGTGTTTTGAGGTAATTGATGACCATCGAAGCATTATCCAATTTTCCGGAACCTGTAATTTTGGGGTTCAGGATATCGCCTTCGATATCGAGGTCCGCATTGACCTTGCCCTGAATATTGGATACCAGGCTTCGTAAAAAGGGCTGGAAAACAAATACATCTGTGTTTACGAGTTTAGCTTTGAGATTAAGCTTATTGTTTTCACTTAAATGGTTATAGGAACCTTGTAACTGAATTAATTTATTTCCTTCCTCTATCTTGCTGTCTAGTTTTACCAGTTGATTCTCGGGGTCGTAGTTGGCACTCAGTGCTAATGAGCCGATCGGAATATTGTTATACAGGATAGGTGATGTTTTTATATTAGCGACAATAAAGGGTGCTTTGAATACAGAATTAACTTCAATATTTCCGTTTAAATTGCCGGAGAGATTGATGCCATGGGGCTTGGTAATACCATTTAAAGATGTTAGATTAAAGTCCTGAAATTTGAGATTGATCTGATCACTGACTTCGTTTGACAGGATGCCATCGATGTGGACTTTTTGTTCGTCATGGCTCAGTGTCAGTTTTTCAAAGTACCATTTTCCTTTCGATATTTTCAATTGTGCATCATTATTGACAAGCCATCGCTCTCTGTTGATTAAGATATTCGATGGATAGAAATTGATATAGGCAGGTTTGGCATGGGCAAAGCGTATGACGCCATTAAGATCCAGACTATTGCTTGCTTCAAGTTCCGACATTTTGATGTTAAATTGTAAACTGTCGTTTGCCAAGGTGTTTGAAATATTGACGTTTTTAATATAGGTACTGTCGGTAAAATTTATGCGATCGATGGAGGTCTGCAATTCCATATTCTTCAAATTGGCATTTTGGTCGACAATCAGGTGCGTTAGTCGAATGCCATTGTATTTGAATTCGGGTGCGTAAAAATTAAAACTAGCCGTTTGTTTTTCACTTTCAAATTTTGCATTGAGGGTTGCTCCACTGTCTAATGCAATGTCCTTTCGAAAGAATGTTGCGATCGGCTTAAAAGAAGTTATATTAATATTCAGGTCAAAGTCCTGGCGATTAAAAATGTTGTTTTCAAACCCGATTGCGGGAGCGTAGCGCATGGCTAAAGCTTTGAAATAAGGAACAATTGTATTGAGGTCTATTCTTCCTTTGAGATCGATGTGTCCGATAGCCGACTGCAAGGTTAGGGAGCGTGCATTTTCATCGCCTTCGGCAAGGAAATTGATGTTGCGGATGACGAATTGACCCTTAGAGGAAGTGAAATTGACACTATCTGATTTAAATTCACCGGTAATATTATTGATGTTGTCCCCAATTAAACTGGTGTGGAATTTCGTGTTAATAATGTTGATGGAATCGCCCTGAAAGAAGTTGAGTTTTTTTAGATTCGCTTGTTGGATATCAGCGTCCAGATGATAGTTGGGCTTGACAGACCAATCGATATCTGTGGTAAACTGTAGTTTTAAATTAGGATCATATATTTGCCCTGAAGCAAGAATCAACTGTTTCTCTGTATTTCCTTCAATTTGTATCTGTTGATAGCTGTAATTCTTGAAATTGAAATTACTAAGATCTCCCTTTATCTTTAAGCTCATTTTCTTAGGATCGGTACCTGTTCCGTCAACCTGTAGATTGAAGCCTGTTGCTCCCAGATCTTTTAATTTTGTTATCGTACCTACATCGAACTTTTTAGATTGAAAATTTCCCGCGTATTTTATTTCCTTCTGTATATCCAATAAGGCATCAGCTTCAATATTACCGATTGCAGTCGTGAAAATTCCCTTTGTCTTAAATTTATTGTATAATCCATTTACGCTGCCTTTGAACGAAAATTTGTCGAAGATCTGAACAATTTCAGGGAGTTTAAAATTTTTTAGATTGCCGAGATCGGTAATAACTGCATTTAAGTCTTTGTGCTCAGAATAAATTGCTATACTGGGAACAATAAATTTAGTTTTGTCGATATCTGGTAGACCGACGATCTGAAGGTTGCCTGCTAAACTCGTTTTTTTTCCGATTGTTAAATCGACCTGTGATGCGTTGATGGAAGATACAGTTCCTTCTAGATTTGCCCGCTTGATATTGACGTCAAATTTGACTTGGTGCATAGGCGAAGAAAAGAAAGCGATATCCTCGGAGTGAATACGGGAGTCCCGCGCACGAAGTTTTACATGGACTTTATTGATGAAGTCCGAAAAATCGTCAAAGCTGTTGTAGCTAAGTTTGATGTAATTTTTGAATGTAGATCGGTTGGTCGCCAACATAAGGTCACTGAGTTCAATAGCTGTGTTGCTTATTGTCGTCCGTGCAAGAAGGCCTTTAATAACCAATCCTTTCTTTTCGCGAAGATTGAACGTCTTGATGTTCGCTGAAATCTGATTGGAATCAATTTTTATGTGATCAAAATGGGCGTTAAGTTTGGAAATCCCTAAATCTCCAAAATCGACCACTTTGTTGTAATGTTTACGTTTATGGTTAACATAGTTAAACGCATTGTTCGTAATAACAAGTTCCTTTATATCGAAGATGATTTTTTTTGAACTTTTCTTTTTTTCTTTCTTAGGTGGGTTAAAATAACGAATTAAAAATGAGATGTTTGAGCTGTCCTGAAATTGCTCAAAAGTCGCTTGGGTATCCTCAATGGTTAGTTTGTTGATCACAATCTTGTTCAGTTCAATGAACTGAGAAAGGTTAACGTTGGCTTCTAACCTTCCTGATTTTAATATTTCTTTTCCCTCTGGACTATAGAGTTGAAAATCTTCTACTACAATCGATTTAAAAGGTTTGAAATAGATACTTTTGAGGCTTATTTTGGTGTTTAGTTCGTTGGATAAATAGTCGACAGCTTTTTGGGCAACATAATTTTGTACCGGTTTCAACTGTAGGGATAACGTCAATGCAAGCAGTATAATGAATATACTACCTAGGACTATTGACACTATTTTAATTATTTTTTTGATACTTTTGTATTAAAATTTACTACCTCAAGCTATGGCTATTATTTTAGGGATTGAATCCTCTTGTGATGAAACCTCCGCTTCTATCTGTATTAACGGTGAAATTCATTCAAATGTTATTGCAACTCAGGCAATCCACGCAAAATATGGTGGCGTGATTCCCGAGCTTGCTTCACGTGCTCATCAACAAAATATTATTCCAACGGTGGAAGAAGCCATTCGCCAAGCAAAAGTAAGCAAAAATCAAATAGATGCAGTGAGTTTTACGCGTGGACCTGGATTATTAGGTGCACTTTTGGTGGGAACCTCTTTTGCTAAATCATTTGCACTTGCACAGAATATCCCTTTAATTGATATAAACCATATGCAGGCGCATATCCTGGCTCATTTTATTGAGGATCCGAAGCCTAGTTTTCCGTTTTTATGTCTTACTGTTTCGGGTGGTCATACGCAAATTGTGTTGGTGAAAGATTATTTTGAAATGGAACTTTTGGGAGAAACATTGGATGACGCGGCAGGAGAGGCTTTTGATAAAACAGCTAAAATCCTGAATCTTCCTTATCCCGGTGGACCACTCATCGATAAATTTGCAAAAGATGGCAACCCGTCTGCCTATCGGCTTCCTGAGCCGCAGATCCCTGGCTTAAATTTCAGTTTTTCAGGATTGAAAACCGCGATATTATATTTGGTCCAAGATCAATTGAAGCAGAACCCGGATTTTCTGACCCACAATATGGCCGACTTATGTGCTAGCGTGCAATCGCGTATTGTATCGATCCTGCTGAATAAATTAAAGAAAGCGGCAAAGGAGACAGGGGTAAAGGATATTGCCATTGCAGGCGGCGTTTCGGCTAATTCTGGCCTTAGAAAGAGCTTAATTGAAATGGGGGAGAAATACAAATGGCGGGTCTTCATCCCAAAATTTGAATACTGTACGGATAATGCAGCGATGATTGCCATTGCGGGCTATCATAAATTTCTAAAGAAAGATTTTGTCGGTCAGGACGTTGCTCCTATGGCTAGAATGCACCTGTAGCAACTATTGGAATTTTGAGTTTCCCCGGGCACTGTCCTTTTGTACTGGGGAAACTTAAAATTCTTTATTTTATAAAGGGGAACTATACCCATAGGCCTGTGCCGTAGAGGTAAATAAGTTTTTCTTCGGCTGGTAGAAGTTCAGTTCATAACCCTCAGCACCCCAAAAGATACTGATAAAACTAATTCCTTGCGCAGAACGCAATACGGTCAGTATCTGAAAAGCCTCGTTGTCAAACTGACCGCCATCATCAACACGCCAAGTGCTGATATCATCGTATAAAGCCGGAAAATCCAAATTGATCAGCTGTTCATCTTTTGCATAGGAAAATACAGCTAAAGCAGAGTCTTGTTGATTTTCGAAGACTGTAAGATTAAACTCGGACTCATCATCGAGGATGGCAACAGTCGTACTTTTGTTAATCTTTCTGTTGTATTTTTTTTCAAGTTGCTCTTTAATTTCTGCTGATGTTTCTTTTTGAACTTTTGTAAACTTCTCAATTTTGTATTGATTTATAAAAGCTTTATTGACAAGCATACCAAATTCGCCAGATTTAATTGGATCGCTAATCTTAAATAATGAGCCCTCACTATTTGCAAAGTTCTGCGCGGTCTGTCTTCCATTACTCTCTTTATTGTCCGTTTTATTTTGCACAAATTCAAGCGGGCTGACCTGATTTTCCACAATGACATAGTTGTATTTTTCGGGACCTTCCATCGCTTGGTCCATAGGTAAAGCGATTAGGGAGTCCTTTTGTTGGTTTAAAAAACCAAAATATGGCGAAATAGTCTTTTCCTTGCTTTCGTGCTTGATTGCTGTTTTGGATTGATTTTGATTGTTACCACAAGCATACAATGTAAGTAGAAAAATAGCTGAAAAAAGTGACTTCATAAGTATTTTGAATTTTTTTGTGAAATATAAGGCTTTCGCTCATCATAATGAAAAGATTTAAACTTTAATGTTATGATGAACTCTAAATTGAATATCTACCGCAAAGAATGGCTGGACGTTATTTTTGCTGGACGTAACAAAATGTATGGTGCTTACGAGTTGCGAAATCTCTCTGATAAAGCAACAAATGTAGGTTTAGGAATTGTTGTTTCTTTTGCCGTTTTGTTGATCTCAGGATCTTATGCATATAATAAATATTTTAAGCAAACTGTTCCGGCCGTGATTTATACCGTACAAGATATTGGGCCCGACATGCTGGAAGAAATTCAAAAGAAGGTAGAGGAGAAAGAAGAGGTTCCTGAAGAACCGGTCATGATGCAGGAGAAAGCTCCGCAGCAGGTTGCCCAAGATGTATCCAAATTTGATCTGGTTAGAATGCCTGATATTAAAGTGGCCAAAGCAAATCAAGTTACGGAAGAACTTGTGAGTCAGGAGGAGTTGAAAAATCCGAATACAATGACTTCAAGGATCACATTGAAAGCAAGTCCATCAGGAACGTATATTGCGCGCGGTGAATTTGGTTCTTCGAAAAGAGATGGTGATATTACCGGCGCCAGGGTTGGTTCGATATCTGGAGGTGGAACTGATGAGACTTCAAACGATACATTTACATCGGTAGAAATTATGCCAACGCCGGTAGGGGGACTACCAGCCTTTATGAAATGGATTGCAGAGAATTATAACTTTCCACAGCAGGCTTTGGAGCAAGGGGTGTCTGGTGTTATAGAGGTTTCTTTTGTCGTTGAAAAAGATGGATCACTAACAGATATTGCTGTTAAACGTGATATGAAATTTGGTACAGGAGATGCTGCTATAAACTTATTGAAGAAAGCGAAAAAATGGAAACCAGGGGTACAAAATGGACTTAAAGTGCGTGTAGCGTATACTTTACCGATCCGTTTAAGTGCTGAGTCTCAATAAGTGCTTCTTAACTTTATTTAACAGATCATCAATTAAACTTTCGATAGCCAAGAAGACTCTTACTGATAAATAAGTTGAAAAAGAGTACTTATTAAAAAGAATGATTGTTGGTTTTATAAAAAATAAAGACATGAAAAAGTTGATGTTAAGTTTGGCCTTATCTGGATTGATGTTAGCCGGTTTCGCTCAAGAAAAAAAAGATGTTAAACCAGAAATGAAAGAAATGCAAACTTCCGTGCATAAACATAAAATGGGAAGAATGCACGATGGTTTTAAAAATAAAACGCCAGAGGAAGTCGCTAAGATGAAAACTGATCGCATGGATCAAAAATTAAAATTTACAGATAAACAGCGTAAAGATATCTATGCCTTTAATTTGAAGCGAGCAAAAGACCATCAAAAAATGGCTGCTGAACGTCAGGAACATCGTGCAAAAATGAAAAAGCAACGCGTGGCAGAACATGAAAAAATGATGGGAATGTTAACGCCAGAGCAACAAAAAACGTTAAAGGATTCCTACGCTGAAAATCGCAAAATGCACAAAGAACATTGGAAGAAAGACAGACAGCTAAAAAGAAAAGACTTTAAAAAAGGTGAAGTAACTAAAACAAATGATGCAGACGTAAAAGCATCATAAACATTAAACAAGGATAGTTTTCATATTAAATATTGGTGAGTGTTAGTAGAGGAGGGAACCATTGGTTCCCTCTTTCTTATTATGTAAGCTCATGCTTAATACCTAAGCTCATGATTTGTTCGACGTGTTTTGTCTGGCTCAAAAGTTACACGACTGCAAAATGCTTCGATATTTCCATCAGAATGCGCTTATTTGATAAACCTTCTTGTTATTGAATTACTATCCATCAGTTTGGTGATCAGAAAACTTAAGCTAAAACCTAAAATCGCTATGGAGAAAATTTTCAATGTGGCTGGAAGATGAGGAATAGGCAAGAAGATGTCTGTCAGTGCTTGAACAATGATAAAATGCGCTAAGTAAATACCAAACGTGGCTGACGAAAGGTGTTTTATCCATTTAGATTCGGGTATCTTCAGCTTTTGAACGACAAGAAAAATAGCGATGGTCATGAACGCTACGTTGATATTACAGAAATACCAGATAACCTCGAGATTGGCGTAATTTCCTGGATAGTACTTTTGGGTCGCCAAGAAGCCGAAAAATGTGGCTAAAAATCCAACGATAAATAAAGGTATGGCAATCGCTATGGTCTTGGTAATAGACCATTGAAAAGGATAGTTGACCAGATAATAAGCCAACACAATGTAGCCCAGAAAACCTGAAAAATAATAGAAGGTGCCAAATTCATTCCAGTTACAGACTCCCCAGATCCCCATCTGCTCATAGTTGCCCGCATAGCCCAATGTTGGAGCAATCATTTTTATGTATGGAATGAGGAGTGTGACCATCCAGAATGCAAGAAAATAGTGAATGTCTTTTTTTGTTGCCTGATTCAACCAGCTGCCGATGATAGGTATAATAAGGTATAGACCAATCAACATGTACATGTACCAAAGGGGGGTAGTGTCGTAGTTAAAATTAAAGATTGCTGTATAAATTTTTGTAATCGTTGCTTGCATCGTAAAATTATTCATATCGATCAAAGCACTGGCGCTACTTTTAATAAAGTTCAGGTATACAAAAAAAGCTATTGGCAATACAATTGACCAAAAGATAAGTGGGACAATTATTCTTCCGATTCTCTTTTTATAAAAGGTAGCCAGATCGGTTTTAACTGGAAATAGGAGTATACCTGACATCATCGCAAATAAGGGGACACAGGCGCGAACAATACTTCCCCAGAACACACCTTGGTGGAAGGTGCTGCTGTTGTCAAATGTTCCGACAAAGGCGTCGCAGCTATGGGATATGAGCACCATAAAGCAGGCAAGAATGCGTAAGAAATCAATCCAGGGAAGATAAGCTTTTGTATTATCAGAAGTCATTTGTAATGAGGTTTGGGAGCGAAGCTAACAAAAAAAGTGGCATTCGTTTGATCGTCTAATGCCACTTTTTTGTTATTCTTTATTTTTTTGATGTTCTTTCCATTGTTTAGAGAAAGATTTGTCTGCCAATTTGGGTAGTTCCCGTTGATCTCCCCAGGTTTTCTGAAAGAGTTTTTTGAGGAAGAAATTTTTGAATTTCCCACCAAAAAAATCGATTAGTTTTCTTCGCATTATCCCATAGGTGAACCACTGCCATACTTTCTGTTCCGTTTTTGTTGCCAGACCCTGATCGACTGAATCTTTTCTGTTGACGAGAAGCATACGCTGTATGTCAATACCAACGGGGCAGACCTCAGTACATTTTCCACAGAGTGTGGAAGCGTAGCTTAGGTGTTTAAATTCCTTCATGCCATTTAAATGTGGCGATATGAGTGATCCAATTGGGCCCTGATAAGTCGTTTCATAGGTATGCCCACCGATGTTCTGATAGATTGGACATACATTCAGACAGGCGCCACAACGGATGCAGTACAAACCCTGACGTTGTTCTTTTTGCGCTAAGAGCTTGCTGCGGCCATTGTCAAGCAGTACGACATACATTTCTTCTGGACCATCTGATTCATAAGGCTGTTTCGGCCCAGTGAGTAGTGTATTGTATACCGTTAGATTTTGGCCCGTGCCATGTGTGGATAGGAGTGGCCAAAAGACTTCTAAATCTTGTACATTGGGAATGATTTTTTCTATTCCAACGACGGCAATATGTGTTTTGGGGAAGGTCGATGTCAATCGGGCGTTTCCTTCATTTTCAGTAATTGCTATACTTCCGGTTTCGGCAATTAAGAAATTGGCTCCGGTAATCCCAATTTCTGCCGATAGGTAGCGATCTCGAAGTAATTCACGGGCCTTCATTGTCAGTTGCTCCGCAGATGCATCTAGCGGTGTGTCAAATTTCTCGTGAAAAAGCTTGGCAATATCTTCCAGGCTCAAATGCATGGCCGGCGTAACAAAATGATAAGGTTTTTGATCCAGCAGCTGAATGATATACTCGCCAAGATCAGTTTCTATGGCTTCAATATTTTTGGAGGCCAGAAAATGATTAAGCTCGATCTCTTCTGTCGCCATTGATTTTGACTTTACGACAGATTTTGCTTTTTTACGCGCAATGATCGAATAGATTTCGTCCAAGGCTTCCGTAGCATCATTCGCCCAGATTACTTTTCCGCCTCGAGCCGTGAAGTTTGCTTCAAATTGCAACAAATAGCGATCGAGATTTTCCATGACTTTCCATTTGATCAGGTTCGCTTTTATTTTGCTATTTTCAAGGTCCGCAAATTTGCTCTTGCCTTTTTCGAAAGCCGTGCTGTATTTGTCGATATTGTAATTGATGATATCGCGGTGTTTGGTGTCAAATGCTTTTTGCGCACTTTCCTTAATAAACGTATTAGCGGTACTCTCTGCCATCTAATCTGCTAATTTTTCACAAAAAAAGTTGGTAAAAATTACCAACTTTTAAATATACTGTTAATAAATTGTTTCTCGAAAATCGAGTTAAATAATTTATGCTTTTATCGCAATATTTAAGCTTAGCTCGTCCAGTTGCTCCTGGTGAATGGTTGACGGTGCATCAATCATTACATCTCTTCCCGAGTTATTTTTTGGGAAGGCAATGACGTCGCGGATAGAATCTAAACCTGCCAATAAGGATACGAGTCGGTCAAAACCAAAAGCCAATCCGCCATGTGGGGGAGCTCCGAAGGTAAAGGCCTCCATCAGGAATCCAAATTGTTTTTTTGCTTCTTCAGGACTGAATCCTAAATGTTTGAACATGAGTGATTGAAGCTCTCTGTCATGAATACGGATTGATCCACCACCTACTTCTACACCGTTTAAAACAAAGTCATAGGCATTTGCCCTTACTTCTCCGGGATTGGTATCTAAAAGTGGAATATCTTCCGGTTTTGGTGAAGTGAATGGATGGTGCATTGCATGGAAACGGCCACTTTCTTCGTCCCATTCCAATAGTGGGAAATCAACGACCCATAGTGGAGCAAAGGTTTCTTTGTTGCGGAAACCAAGTTGTGACGCAACTTCAAGGCGTAATTCATTGAGTTGTTTGCGAACTTTGTCTGTTCCACCAGCCATAATTAACAATAAGTCGCCAGGTTTCGCGTGGAACGCTTCTGCTATGGCCAACAGTTGTTCTGGCGTGAAAAATTTATCAACGGACGACTTCACTGAACCGTCTTCATTCACGCGCGCATATACCAAGCCCGTTGCACCAATCTGTGGACGTTTGATAAAATCGGTCAATGCATCCAGTTGTTTTCTGGTATAATGTGCACAATTTTCCGCATTGATACCAACCACTAACTCTGCTGCATCAAATACAGGGAAACCTTTTCCTTTGGCAACCTCGTTTAGTTCAACAAACTGCATTCCGAAACGGATATCTGGTTTGTCTGATCCGTAAAGGCGCATTGCATCTGCGTAAGTCATACGCGGAACAGTACCTAAGTCGATACCTTTGATTGTTTTGAAGATATGTTTTGCAAGTCCTTCAAAGATATTTAACACATCTTCCTGTTCTACAAAAGACATTTCACAGTCTATTTGCGTGAACTCTGGTTGACGGTCTGCACGCAGATCTTCATCACGAAAACATTTTACAATTTGAAAATAGCGATCAAATCCTGAAACCATCAATAATTGTTTGAAGGTTTGTGGGGATTGTGGTAACGCATAAAATTCTCCAGGATTCATACGGGAAGGTACGACAAAGTCGCGTGCTCCTTCTGGAGTTGATTTAATCAGATAGGGGGTTTCTACTTCCAGGAAGTTTTGAGAGTCAAGATAACGGCGTACCTCTTGTGAGGTCTTATGGCGTAAAATAAGGTTTTCACGTACGGGGTTACGACGCAAATCCAGGTATCTGAACTTCATTCTGATGTCATCACCACCATCTGTTTCATCTTCTATTGTAAAAGGTGGTAATTTAGCGGCATTTAATATTTCAAGATTTGAAACCTTGATTTCAATGTCTCCAGTGGAGATTTTAGCATTTTTATTAGAGCGTTCGATAACTTCTCCGGTTACCTTGATGACATATTCTCTTCCGAGTTCACGGGCACTTGCGCGCAAGGAAGCATCATCATCTGCATTGAACGTTAATTGTGTGATACCATATCGGTCTCTAACATCGATGAAAGTCATACCGCCCAAATCGCGCGATTTTTGAACCCATCCACTTAGGGTAACCGTTTTCCCTAAGTCAGCTAGTGTTAATTCTCCACAAGTGTGTGTTCTGTGCATATCGTTATGAAAATTATATTTGACGCAAAATTATTGGTTTTACTCGACAATAACGAATTCTGTTCAGGTTATTTGAGTAGCGTTCTCCCACTTTCTTCCACATGTTTTGTTTCGGTTTTTTAGTTCTCCCACTTTGTCCCCTTTTTGGATAAAAATGGGGTAAAATTAAATTTCTAAACAGGAAATTTTTACAATTCATTTCTGATTTTGATAAAAAAAAGAGCGAAAAATCGTGTCTTGTATAATAACTCGTTTTGTTGGGAAATTGGGGTTTAACTGCTTGTAAATAAGGTTTTATGTATGTTTCATTTAAAGACGACTTCCGTTTGTTGTAGCTATTTTTCGATGTGGAAAACTTTTTTATGTGATAAAGTGGGGGAAAGTGGGAGAAAGTGTATACTTTTACATTTAAATTAGAATAGGATAATTGACGACATGACTCAGTTGATCGGAGAATTCGAATGCAAGCTAGACGCCAAAGGAAGGATGGTGTTGCCAGCTGCGCTCAAGAGGCAAATGCCTCATGTAGAGCGGGATGGCCTTGTGGTGAATCGCGGTTTTGAGAAACATCTGGTATTTTATCCAAGAGAAGAGTGGGATTTGATGACGGCTAAGCTGGCTAAATTGAATCAATTCGATCCTAAAGTGCGGGCGTTTGTTCGTGCTTTTACGCGCGGCGCTACGGAATTGACCTTGGATGCTGCGGGGCGTGTTTTGTTACCCAAAAGTTTGTTGGAATTTGCGGGTATAAGCACGGAATTGGTTTTGGCTTGTCAGTTTAATAAGATTGAGGTATGGTCAAAAGAAGGGTATGAGGAGTTGATGGGCGACGGCGGAGTAGAGGATATATCATCTTTGGCGGCAGAGGTAATGGGAGATATTAATTTTGGACTATAAGTGTATGGAGAATGTATATCATGTTCCGGTAATGTTGCAAGAATGCATGGATGCTTTGGCTATTAAGCCAGATGGTGTCTATGTGGATGTAACTTTTGGTGGTGGTGGTCATTCTCGGGAGATTTTGAAGAGATTGGGGCCAAAAGGGAGGCTGTTTGCTTTTGATCAGGATCCGGATGCATTGGAGAATGCAATTGACGATCCTCGTTTTACATTGATACATCAAAACTTTAGGTTTTTAAAGAATACCCTTCGGTTGGAAGGAGTACGTTCTGTAGATGGTATTTTGGCAGATTTAGGGGTTTCCTCGCATCAATTTGATGCGGCTGATCGTGGGTTTTCTATTCGCTTTGACGCGGATCTGGATATGCGTATGGATCAAGTTGGTGATTTAGATGCGAAGTCGCTTTTGGCGACTTATTCGGAGGAGGATCTTCACCGCATTTTTGGGATGTATGGTGAAATCATGAATGCCAAGTCGCTTGCGAAAACAATTGTTACTGCGCGTTTGGCACAGCCAATCCAGACTGTTGCCGAATTGAAAGAGGTGATTCAACGGATGGTTCCGAAAGGTAAAGAACATAAGTATCATGCGCAGGTGTTTCAGGCGCTTCGTATAGAAGTGAATCGCGAGCTGGAAGCCTTACAGGAGTTTTTATTGCAAACAGTTGATGTGCTACATGTTGAAGGTCGATTGGCGGTGATGTCCTATCACTCTCTGGAGGATCGTTTGGTCAAAAATTTTATGGCCAAAGGAAAGTTTAAAGGAGAGGTTGAAAAGGATTTTTTTGGAAATGAAATTAAACCATTTCATGTGTTGAGCCGTAAAGCAATTACGGCATCTGCGCAAGAGTTGGCGGTAAATAATAGATCGCGCAGTGCGAAACTGCGTATTGCTGAAAAGTTGGATTTGTCTTAAAAATGGAGCGAGAGGATGAGCAGAAATACGATAAGACAGAAAGAATTGAGTGAAGAAGTTCAGGAGGAACTACAAGAAACTGTCGAAGAAAAGGCGGAACAAACAGAAGCGTTTATTAAAACGCTTTTTACCGTTGGAGACCTTTCGTTAAACAAAATTTTGCAGTATCTGCCGTTTGGAGCCTTTATCGCTTTTCTGATGTTATTGTATATTTCCAATCGTCATTTTGCAGAGCGAACTATTCGGAGTATCGATAAAGTGAGTAAAGAGGTGAAAGAACTGGGCTGGGATCATAAATCGCTCTCTGCAGAACTAATGAAAATGTCTACACAGACAGAAATTGCCAAACGTGTAGATTCTCTGGGATTGAAAGAGCGTGTGGAACCGCCGATCAAAGTTGAAGTTATAGAGAATAAGGAAGATAAATAGGAAGAGTTATGAGTATCAGAAATACGATTCTTGTTCGTGTCTACTTTGCTTTTGGGCTTATCGTACTACTTGCGTTTTTGGTCTTTGGAAAAATGACAAAGTTGCAATATGTCGATGGGGAGCATTGGAAAGCTTTAGCGGATAGCCTTTCTATTCAGGAACGAGAGGTGGAAGCTGCTCGTGGTAATATCTATTCAAATGACGGAAGCTTGTTGGCTACTTCAGTGCCTGAATATGAGCTCCGTTTTGATGCAATGGCTATTCCGGAAGAGGGTGAAGAGTATTTTAATTTGAAAGTTGACTCCTTGGCTATTAAACTTGCTGATTTTTTTAAAGATAAATCATCGCGGCAGTATTTGACATTATTAAAACAGGCACGCAATAAAAAACAGCGCTACTTGTTGCTCAAGCGAAATGTGTCACATCAGGATTTAAAACGGGTAAAACAATTTCCCTTACTTAAATCTGCACGTGTCAATAAGGAGCGTTACCCAAGTTGTTTGATTACGGATAGACAGAACAAACGTATTTTGCCTTTTGTCAATCTCGCGGCGAGAACTATCGGTTATAAAAATGTGAAAGAAAATATTCATGTTGGACTGGAAGGTGCGTATGGAGAATATATCGACGGAAAGAGTGGGAAAAGGTTGATGCAGCGTATTGCCGGGGGGGTATGGATTCCTGTGAACAAAGATATTGAGGTTGCTCCGGTTGATGGCTCTGATATTATTTCGACCATTGATGTGAATATGCAGGATATGGCACAAAGGGCGCTCGAAAAGCAGATGATTACGAGTAATGCGGATGAGGGCTGTGTGGTGATGATGGAAGTGAAAACAGGTGAGGTACGTGCGGTGGCCAACTTTATGCGAGATAAAGATGGGGTCTATCGTGAAAAGTTCAACCTTGCCATCGCGCAAAGTGCAGATCCGGGTTCAACATTTAAGTTGGCTTCTTATTTGGCTTTGATTGATGATAAGAAAATAGACTCGAGTACAACAGTGAACATTGGTAATGGTAATTGGCCAATTTACAAGCATACCATTCGTGATTCACATGCACCTAAGAAGTCTATAATCTCTGCGAAAAGGGCCTTTGAGGAATCATCGAATGTGGGTGTAACTAAATTTGTTTATCAGGCTTATAAAGATAACCCAGATCAGTTTACATCAAAACTGCATTCTTTTGGTTTTGGAAAAACGCTAGATCTGCAGATTCCGGGCGAAGGGGTCCCCTTGGTGAAAACATCAAAAAGTAAAAGCTGGAGTGGGTTGTCGCTGGTGCAGATGGCTTACGGCTATGAAATGAAAATTACGCCATTGCAAACGTTGACATTTTATAATGCTGTCGCAAATAACGGTAAGTTGATAGCGCCGCTATTTGTTAAAGAAATTCGGCATCTAGGAAATACAATTCAAACGTTTCAAGCGAAAGTCATTAACGAGAAGATTGCCTCGGATCATGCTTTAGCAGAGGTGCGGGGAATGATGGAAGGTGTTATGACTGAAGGTACAGGTAGAAGTGTTGCTAGTCCATTGTATAGCTCTGGCGGTAAAACAGGAACAGCACAGATGGCTGATGGCTCGAGAGGGTACGGTGCTAGACGATATCAATCTTCATTCGCTGGGTATTTTCCAGCTGAAGATCCAAAATATTCCATTATTGTGGTGATTCGTAACCCAAGAAATGGCTATTACGGTGCATCGATTGCGGGGCCCGTATTTAAAGAGCTTGCAGATATGGTATATGCAAACGATATGGAGATGGAGGGGAAAAAGACATTTAAAGCAGTCAACGTGGGCGGAAGAATGCCATTGACTTTGCAGGGGTCGAAGGAAGCTAGTAAAAAAGTGTACGATAGGTTGGGGATTCATACCGTGAATTGGGATACGATTGCGCGGGGAGAAGTGGATACCTCGACACGAGGTGTACCATTCATGGATTTAAAATATAAAGAAGGAATCGTTCCGAATGTGATCGGAATGGGATTGATGGACGCTTTATATGTTGTGGAGAATGCCGGATTTAAAGCGCACGTGACAGGGAAAGGAAGAGTGGGAATGCAGTCTTTAGCTGCAGGGCAAAAACTGCCTTTTGGAACGGCGATAAATTTAGAACTTAAGTAATGATGGATTTAAAAAAAGTATTGCATGCTATTCCTGTACAGCAGGTTGTAGGGAACCTTGAAGAGGTCGATGTGCACTCTTTGTGCTTTGATTCCAGAAAAGTGGAGTTGGGAAGTTTGTTTATCGCTGTGCGAGGTGTTCAAACAGATGGTCATTTGTTTGTAGACAAGGCAATTACTTCTGGTGCAAGAGCGGTTATTGTAGAGGAGTTGCCAAAAGAGACATTAGACTCTGTTGCCTACATTTTAGTAGCCGATTCGGCTTATGCTTTGGGAGTGGCTGCCGCTAATTTTTACGGAAATCCTTCGGAACAGTTGAAATTGGTCGGTGTGACCGGCACAAATGGTAAAACGACCGTAGCTACGTTGTTGTTTCAGCTGTTTACCGAGTTGGGCTACCATGTGGGCTTATTATCTACAGTGCAAAACCAGATTGGAACGAAGATTATACCGGCAACACATACAACACCAGACCCTATTCAATTGAATAAATTGTTAAGGGATATGGTTGATGATGGCTGTGACTATGCATTTATGGAGGTTAGTTCACATGCTGTCGTTCAGGAACGTATAGCAGGCTTGGTGTTTGCGGGCGCAATATTCACGAATATTACGCACGATCACCTGGATTTCCATAAAACCTTTGATAACTATATTAAAGCGAAAAAGAAGTTTTTTGACGATTTGGATGCAAATGCTTTTGCGTTGACGAATGCTGATGATAGAAATGGTCAGGTCATGCTTCAAAATACAGTGGCACACCGGAAAAGTTATGGCTTGCGTTCTGGTGCAGATTTTAAAGCAAAGGTGATCGAAAGCCATTTCGACGGGATGTTGATGAGTGTTGACGGACAGGAAGTATGGGTGAAATTGATCGGCGATTTCAATGCATATAACCTTTTGGCAGTTTATGCTGCCGCTATCTTACTGGAGCAGGAAACGGTGAAAGTGTTGACCGCACTCAGTACCTTGAAAGGTGCAGAAGGACGGTTTGAAACGATGAAATCGGCTTCAGGTGTTTTTGGAATCGTAGACTACGCACATACACCTGATGCGGTTGAAAATGTGTTGAAGACTATAAGTTCATTGCGACGTCCAGAGCAAAAAATCATTACGGTGTTAGGATGCGGCGGCGATCGGGATAAAACCAAAAGACCTGAAATGGCAGAGGCGGCGCTGCGTTATAGTGACCGTTTTTTAATTACATCTGATAATCCGCGGACGGAAGATCCTTATCAGATTATTAAAGATATTGAAGCTGGTGTGGCAGCAGACCAAAAAGCGAAGACGCTTTCCATAGCGGATCGTAAGGAGGCTATACGCACGGCATATCAGCTGGCTAATCCGGGGGATATTATCCTAGTGGCAGGAAAAGGGCATGAGAAATATCAGGATATAAACGGTGTGAAGCATCATTTTGATGATAAAGAAGTTTTAGAGAATACATTTAACGAACAATAGAAATATGTTGTACCATCTTTTTACGTGGCTTAGCGAATATATTCATATACCTGGAGGGGGGTTGTTTCAATACATCTCCTTTCGGACATCTATGGCTGTAATCGCTTCATTGATTATTACCACGGTTTTTGGGGGAAAATTGATTCAATTCTTGCATAATAAGCAAGTTGGCGAGACAATTCGTGATTTGGGACTAGAAGGAGAAAAAAAGAAAGCTGGTACGCCTACGATGGGTGGGATCATCATCATTGCAGGTATCCTTATCCCGACCTTGTTATTTGCAAAATTGACGAATATCTATGTGATTATCATGATTGTGACAACACTTTGGATGGGCGCAATTGGATTTTTGGATGATTATATAAAGGTTTTTAAACATAATAAAGAGGGCTTAGCTGGTAAATTTAAAGTTGTTGGACAAGTTGGTTTGGGTGCCATAATTGCTTGTACAATGTACTTTCATCCAGATATCGTTGTTCGAAAAGGGGTGGATAAGCCTACCTCTACCAAGCCCGTTGAAGTGGTTATCAATGAAGGTACAGGGGAGAAAACCTATGCTGAAAACGTAAAATCATCTAAGACAAATATTCCGTTTTATAAAAATAACGAGTTTGATTATGCTAAGGTGTTTAAAATATTCGGATTACAGAGCGACTATCTGACTTTCGTCGTCTTTTTAGTTGTCGTTATTTTTATCGTTACGGCAGTTTCAAACGGCGCAAATATTACGGACGGTATCGATGGTTTGGCCACGAGTACTTCTGCTATCATCGGTGTCACTTTAGCAATTTTAGCGTATGTGTCGGGTAACGTAATTTTTTCGGATTACCTCAATATCATGTATATCCCTAATTCGGGAGAGCTTGTGATTTTCGCCGGAGCATTTGTGGGAGCCTGCGTAGGTTTCTTATGGTATAACACGTATCCTGCCCAAGTTTTTATGGGTGATACGGGAAGTTTGGCAATAGGCGGTATAATTGCTGCTTTTGCTATCCTGATCCGGAAAGAATTGTTGATTCCGATTTTATGTGGTGTATTTCTGTTGGAAAACCTTTCTGTTATTCTTCAAGTGTCGTATTTCAAATACACGAAGAAGAAATATGGTGAGGGTAGACGGATCTTTTTGATGTCGCCATTACATCACCATTTTCAGAAGAAGGGGTATCACGAAGCGAAAATTGTAACACGTTTTGTTATTGTAGGAATCATATTGGCCATTCTTACTATTGTAACATTGAAAATTAGATAATGATGTCAAACATTGCAACAACATATTATCCTCAATCTGGAAGTTTGGTCATTTTAGGCGCCGGCGAAAGCGGTGTCGGAACGGCTATTCTTGGAAAAGAAAAGGGATTTGATGTATTTGTATCAGATAAGGGACTGATTGCGGACCACTATAAGGAAAAATTGAAAGTCGAGGGAATAGCTTTTGAAGAAGGTAATCACAATGAAGAACGGATTTTGAATGCTGCTTTGGTTGTGAAGAGCCCCGGTATTCCAGAGACAGCGCCTTTGGTGGTCGCTCTGAAAGCAAAGAATATACCCGTGATTGCAGAAATTGAATTTGCGGCACAGTATACTGATGCAAAGTTGATCTGTATTACAGGATCAAATGGGAAATCTACAACAACCATGTTGACCTATGAGATGCTTAAGCATGGCGGTCTCAATGTCGGGTTGGCCGGTAATATTGGAAAGAGCTTTGCGCTTCAGGTAGCTAGAGAACAGTTTGATTGCTATGTCTTGGAAATATCAAGCTTTATGCTGGACGATATGTACCATTTTAGAGCGGATGTTGCTGTTATATTGAATATCACGCCTGATCATTTGGATCGCTACGACCATAAAATGGAAAATTATGTGGATTCAAAATTTAGGATGATTCAGAATCAAACGGAGAACGATTATTTTATATACTGCCTGGACGATCCAGAAACAATTAAAGGATTGGAAAGACATCATAGTAAAGGGACTTATTTGCCTTTTACACAGGAACAACTTGTTGAATTGGGCGCTTATTTGAATGCCAATAAGACAATAATTATTAATACACCAAATAACGATACATTCACTATGAGAGCTGAGGAATTGTCATTGCAGGGGAAGCATAATATTTATAATAGCATGGCTTCTGGGTTAATTGCGAAAGTGCAGGAATTGAGAAATCAAGTGATGAAAGAGAGCATGGGGTCGTATGTGAATATTCCACATCGCCTGGAACATGTAGCCTGTATTGGCGGTGTAAACTACATTAACGATTCAAAGGCGACGAATGTAAATTCGGTATGGTATGCTTTGGAGAGTTTTTCTACACCAATCGTATTGTTATTAGGTGGTGTAGATAAGGGAAATGATTACAGTATGCTTGCTGATTTGGTCAAAGACAAAGTGCGTGCTATTGTTTGTTTGGGAAAAGACACCGCTGCGATTCATACGGCATTTGAACAAGATGTGGAGATTATCGTCAATAGCACTTCGATGCAAGATGCCGTGGTATTGGCTTCGCACCTGGCGCAAAAAGGTGATACCGTATTGTTGTCCCCTGCATGTGCCAGTTTTGATTGGTTTAAGAACTATGAAGACCGTGGCGATAAATTTAAAGCAGCTGTAATGGAATTATAAATGGTATAACCCAGTAAGAGGAGGAAGGATATGCTACAGAACATAATGTCTAAATTGAAGGGTGATCGATGGATATGGATCATTGTGATTATCTTATCGGGATGGTCACTTTTAGCTGTATACAGTTCGGTGGGTACATTGGCGTACAAAGAAGGGAAGGGAACAGAAATGTATTTGTTAAAACACTTTTCTATTATTGCCGTTGGGTTTATCCTCATGTATCTTTCTCATAAGTTGGATTATCGGTATTACGCTGGTATATCCAAAATTATGATGGGCATTACAATCCCCTTATTGCTATTTACCTTATTGTTTGGTAGTAAAGTTAATGAGGCAAGTCGTTGGTTGACCATACCCGGTATCGGTTTAACGTTTCAAACATCGGATTTGGCAAAGTTGTCACTCATTGTCTTTCTTGCGCGGATGTTATCCCGGAAACAGGAAGAGATCAAGGATGTTAAAAAATCGTTCTTACCTATTATGGGATCGGTGTGCGGTGTATTTATTTTGATTGCCTTGGCCAACTTATCTACAGCATTAATGCTATTTGGAGTGAGTGTTTTATTGCTGTTGATCGGTCGGATTAGTTTTAAACAAATTGCTATTGTCTGCTGTGGTGGTGGTATTCTTCTGATGATGGTTATCTTTTTTGGTCCACGTAGGGCAACCTATATCAGTCGGGTAAAATCTTTTTTTCATACTGAAAAAGTTGATAAAACGGTATCCTTCCAGGATGATAAAAACTATCAGGCGAACAATGCGAAAATTGCGATAGCAACTGGTGGGCTTTTTGGAAAAGGACCCGGAAATAGCGTGCAGCGTAATGTGTTGCCGCATCCTTACTCAGATTTTATATATGCTATTATTATTGAGGAGTACGGGACAGTCGGTGGGGTAATCCTACTATTTCTATATCTGGCCTTTATGTATCGTTGTATACGTATTGTCACGATGAGTCCCAAAGCTTTCGGTACTTTTCTGGCAGCGGGTTTGGGGTTCAGTTTGACGATCCAGGCCCTAGCAAATATGGCTGTTGCAGTAGGCTTGGGACCAGTTACGGGGGTTCCGCTTCCACTGGTGAGTATGGGAGGAACATCGATTTTATTTACGAGTGTCGCCTTGGGAATTATCCTGAGTGTGAGCAGAAATATTGAAGAATTAAAAGGTAAAGAGGAGCTGGATGAAAAGCCTAAACCGAAAAAAGTGGTGATAGGATCAATTCCAGCATAATAAAAAATTGAGCATGGCAATTCGTGTAATTATTAGTGGTGGTGGAACCGGAGGACATATCTTTCCGGCGATTTCAATTGCAAATGCACTGAAGGCAATGGATCCTGCAAATGAAATTCTATTTGTGGGTGCCAATGGCCGGATGGAAATGGATAAAGTGCCAGCTGCCGGTTATCAAATTATTGGACTTGATATACAGGGGATAAATAGAAAACAGCTGTGGAAAAATATCTTCTTGCCATTTAAGCTTATGAAAAGCTTGAATATGGCGAAAAGTGTAATTAAGGATTTTAGACCGGATGTGGCTGTAGGTGTAGGTGGTTTTGCCTCCGGACCTTTGTTAATGATGGCTAATAAATTGGGTGTGCCAACTGTTGTGCAGGAACAAAATTCTTATGCAGGTGTGACCAATAAAAAAGTTGGGGCAAAGGCAGCAAAGATATGTGTCGCCTATGAGGGGATGGAGCAATTTTTTCCTGCGGAGAAAGTATTACTCACTGGGAACCCAATAAGACGCGAGTCCATTGCGATAGCAGGGAAAAGAGAAGAAGCTTTAACGTTCTTTGGTTTAGATCCACACAAAAAGACAATTTTGCTGCTCGGTGGAAGTTTGGGAGCTAAAACATTAAACGAGAGTGTGCTTGCTTATCTGAATGATCTAAAGGGAGAGGACGTACAGTTGATTTGGCAATGCGGTAGTTTCTACGTTGACAAGTTGCAGGAAGAGTTAGCGGGGAAATTGCCGCAGAATATTAAGATGTTGGCTTTTCTACAGCGTATGGATTATGCTTATGCTGTGGCAGATTTAATTATTAGCCGTGCTGGAGCTGGTACAATTTCCGAGCTCTGTGTAGTCGGTAAACCTGTAATCCTTGTGCCTTCGCCCAATGTGGCCGAAGACCATCAGACCAAAAATGCAATGGCATTGGTTAATAAAGATGCTGCGTTATTGGTTAAGGATAGTGATGCAAAAAAAGACTTGATACCTGCTGCTTTAAATTTATTAAAAGATGCAGCTCATATCGCACAATTAAGTGAAAATATTAAAAAACTCGGTAAGTTGGATGCTGACGTGCAGATTGCCGAGGAGGTGTATAAATTGGTTAATAAAAAATAGACGAAGTATGAATCTAGATGCAATAAAACAAGTTTACTTGATCGGAATAGGAGGTATAGGCATGAGTGGTCTTGCGCGCTATTTTAAGCATTTGGGCTGTGAGGTGAATGGATATGACCGTACAGAAACTGAGCTGACTAAAACCTTAGTCAAGGAAGGAATCGCGATCTCATATCAGGATGATATCAATACGATTGATGCTATTTTTCACGTACCTACAGCGGGGACATTAGTCATTTTTACACCAGCCATTCCTAAAGATTCGAAGATTAAAGCTTTTTTGGAATCTCAAGGACATATACTATATAAGAGATCGCAGGTTTTGGGGATCATTAGTGAGAGTAGATTTACGGTCGCTGTTGCCGGTACACATGGTAAAACGACAACTTCTACAATGGTGGCACATGTATTGAAAGATTCGGGTTACGACTGTTCTGCCTTTTTGGGTGGAATCAGTTCTAATTACGGTACCAATGTGCTTTATGGAAATAATAATACAGTTGTGGTGGAGGCTGATGAGTTTGATCGGTCATTTCTGACGCTTCACCCTAATATCGCAATAGTAACTTCTTCGGATGCGGATCATTTGGACATTTATGGAGATCGCAGCCATCTGCTAGAATCATTCCAATTGTTCTTGGATAAAGTAGTTGAAGGAGGTACACGTATTATAAAAAAAGGCCTCGAGTTTGCTGGGCAGATAAATTATTCAGGCCATGAAATCGCTGATGCATATGCTTCCAATGTGCATGTACGCGACGGAGAGTTCTTTTTTGACTACCAAGATACCAACGGGCGGATAGATGATATCCATTTAGGTATTCCTGGTACCCACAATGTTGAAAATGCGGTAGCCGCGATTGCAGTAGCCCGTTTACTTGGGATTGAAAATGAAGCGATCAAGAAGGCATTGACAACATTCAAAGGAGTAAAAAGAAGGTTTGAATATATTGTCCGTAAACCTGGAACGGTGTATATCGATGACTATGCGCACCATCCAGAGGAACTGCGTGCATTTTTAACTTCGATGCGTAAATTGTATCCCACAAAAAAATTAAATGTGGTCTTTCAGCCGCATTTATTTACCCGTACTCGGGATTTTGTGGATGGTTTCGCAGAGGTGTTGTCCATGGCAGACAATCTGTTGTTAATGGAAATTTATCCAGCAAGGGAGCTTCCTATCGAAGGGATCAATTCGAGTTGGTTATTGGATAAAATTACGGCAGAGAAAAAACAGCTTGTAACTGCAGAAGAAGTCTTGGAATTCGCACGCGATGAAAAGCCGGAACTGATTGTTACAGTTGGGGCAGGTGATATTGATAAATTGGTTAAACCGTTACAGGAAATTTTAGGGCATGCTTAAAAAATTACGTAACATACAATGGAATCGTGTACTCTACTTTACGCTGTTTTTTATCGGCGTAATAGTTGTCGTCGTGATTATGACTATTGTGGGGAAACGTGATGAGCAGCAGGTTTGTAAAGATATTAAAATTGTCATTGAAGGCACAGAAGCTTTTATTGATCAGGCTGATATCTCCAAACTGATCGAACAAAACTATGGTAGTTTTGCGGGAAAGAAAGTCAATGGAATTCCCTTTCAAAAGGTTGAAAAAACCTTGCGCAAATTACCTTATGTTTCCGATGCCAGTATACATGCTGATATGGATGGTACGATCAGAATTAATATTAGTCAGCGCGAGGCTGTCATGCGGGTCATCAACAAAAATGGAAAGGAATTTTATGTGGACCCTAATGGGTTGAAGATACCGACAACGTTGAAGTATATACCGCATATCATGGTTGCAACGGGTAACATCGCCGAAGGATATAATGAAGCACTGGATACCATATCAACGCCCTTGGTGAAAGATTTGGTAAAGGTTATAGAGTTTATCAAAAACGATGAATTATGGAGTAATCAGGTTGTGCAGATCTACGTCAACGGGGATAAGGATATTGAACTTGTGCCTCGTATTGGGACACAGCAGTTGATTGTTGGATCGGCAGATTCATTGGAACAAAAATTTGAATTATTAAAGACCTTTTATACGCAGATCATGCCAAAAGTGGGTATAAATGCTTATGGTGTTGTCAACGTAAAATATGGAGGTCAGATTATCTGTGAAAAGCGGGGAAACTGGAGTTTTTCAGATGATCAAACAAAAAAAGTAGCAAATAATACATTATAGTAATACAGCAACAATACAGGAAATTATGAACTCAAAGGCAGCAGAAATTGAAAGAGAAAACCCAATTATCGTGGGACTCGATATTGGTACTACCAAAATTTGTGTTACGGTTGGGAGACGTAGCTCAGGAAACAAAATTGAATTATTAGGTGTGGGCAAAGCTGACTCTGCAGGTGTAAGCAGGGGTGTGGTTGCTAATATCCAGAAAACTGTGGGAAGTATTTTAGAGGCTGTCGAGATAGCCGAAGCACAGTCTAATGTGGATATTAAAGTGGTGAATGTGGGAATTGCTGGCCAACACATCAAAAGTATTCAACACCGTGGAATATTTACCAAAACTGATGGTGATGATGAAATCATTCGACGCGATATCGAACGACTGATTTCGGATATGTATAAACTGGTACTGCCTCCAGGAGAAGAAATTATACATGTGTTACCACAGGAGTTTACGGTAGATAACGAACCGGGTATTCGCGAACCAATCGGTATGGCTGGTCGTCGTATTGAAGCAAATTTCCATATTATATCGGGACGTGTAACGGATATTAAAAATATCAAGAAATGTATTGATAATTCCAATCTGGAAGTTGCTGAGTTGATTCTCGAGCCTTTAGCGTCTTCTGAAGCTGTATTGGATGAAGACGAAAAAAATGCTGGTGTTGTATTAGTAGATATCGGTGGTGGAACCACAGATGTTGCCATCTTCCATGAAGGAATTATTCGTCACACTGCTGTGATTCCTTTAGGCGGTAATATTGTAACGGAAGATATCCGTCAGGGATGTTCTGTTTTGCGTTCTCAGGCTGAATTGTTGAAAACTCGTTTTGGATCAGCATTAGCTGATGAAAATAAAGAAAACGAAGTGATTTGTGTGCCAGGCTTGAAAGGCCGTGAACCGAAAGAAATTTCCGTTAAAAATTTGGCTTATATTATTCAAGCTAGAATGGAGGAAATCATTGAGCACGTGTACTATGAAATCAAATCTTCTGGATATGAAAATAAGCTGATCGGCGGTATTGTTATTACCGGTGGTGGTGCTCAATTAAAACATTTGGTACAACTTGTTGAGTATATTACTGGAATAGATTGTCGTATCGGATTTCCGAATGAATATCTTTCTAAGAATGAGGTTTTACCAAAACCGTTGTTTGAAGAATTGAAAAGTCCTTTGTATGCAACAAGTATTGGCTTGTTGATTAAAGGGATTCAATCGCATGAGGAAGAAGAAGATAGCCGTAGAGAAATGCACACCCCATCGAAAAAAGTGCAGGCAGCTACGGTGACAACGAAAGAGGTTTCTGAACAACAACAAAAAGAGCAAGGATTATTGTCATGGTTCAAACGTTTTATCAAAGACGGTAACGAAATCGATGACGCTAGTTTTTTAGATAAGAAGTAAGTTTTCCACAATAGTTGAAGTTTTCCACAATTTAACAAATGTGGAAAACTTTTGTTGAAATTATATTATTATTACATTACATATAGTGGGTTTGATTCGTTTTGATATCATCTTCATTGTAAGTTAAATAGGGATAAGTTATGTCAATACAGTTTGAAATGTTAAAAGAACAATCTTCAATAATCAAGGTTATTGGGGTTGGTGGTGGTGGCGGCAATGCCGTAAACCACATGTATAAACAAGGAATTAGTGGGGTAGATTTTATCGTGTGTAATACTGATGCGCAAGCATTGGAGTTAAGCCCGATCCCGAATAAAGTTCAATTGGGAATAAGTCTAACCGAAGGTATGGGAGCAGGAGCAGATCCTGATGTGGGTGAAAATTCAGCGATCGAGAGTATTGAAGATATCAAGCGTATGTTGGGTACCAATACCAAGATGTTGTTTATTACCGCTGGTATGGGTGGTGGTACCGGTACTGGTGCTAGTCCTGTATTGGCGAAAGCTGCCAAAGAATTGGGTATTTTAACTGTTGCTATTGTCACTACACCATTTACGTTTGAGGGCAAACGCCGTCGCTCTCAAGCGGAGGAGGGGTTGTCTGAGTTACGCAAATATGTAGATTCTTATTTGGTCATCTCAAATGATCGTCTTCGGGAGATTTTCGGAAATCTAACGATGACCGCGGCGTTCGCAAAAGCGGATGATATCTTGACGACAGCAGCAAAAGGTATTGCGGAAATTATAACGATCCCTGGTTATGTTAACGTCGATTTTAAAGATGTGCGTACAGTAATGAACGACAGTGGTGTTGCCATCATGGGGAATGCTGTTGCCGAAGGTGAAGATCGTGCATTACGTGCTGTAGAGGGAGCCTTGGCTTCGCCTTTATTAAAAGACAATGAGATTGAAGGCGCTCGCTATATTTTATTGAACATTACTTCTGGAACAAAAGAAGTAACCATGGATGAGGTGGCAATCATTACGGATTACATTCAGGAAAAAGCCGGTTTGTCAGCTGATTTGATCTGGGGTAACTGTATTGACGAGAACTTTGAAGATGAGTTGTCAGTAACAATTATTGCTACTGGTTTTCAAACATCTGAAGAACGCGATAAAGAACGCGAAAATACAAAAGTGTCTATGCCCTTAACTGCTGAACCGGCTAATTCTTTTATCAAACCTGTTTCACAGGTAGCACCAAGAGAAGTTCCAGCTACGAATAGTTTCGTAACTCCGGTTCAACGTGTGGATACACCGGCCCCTTCTTCCAATACCTCAACGCCAAATAATCTGCAATCTGATTTGTTCACCTCACCGAGAAATGTTGTACAACAACAGGTGGCTGTTGAGGAACCTCAGGTTATACGTCATGATTTAGGTTTTGATGGTGGTTATGAAGAAGAAACTTCATTTTCAGGAGATAGTGATTTTCAATTGAAAACTTCACCGTCTGTGTTTCAGTTTCAGATGCCAACAGTTTTTGATTCGTATACTGCCCCTTCCGCGTCGGCGTATGAAGAAAAACCAACCTTTTCATCCAGTACAACAAATGAACAAGTGGAGGTTCCACAGGTTGAGGAAGAGCAAGTTTCATTTGAAGATCAATTGGTTCGTACGAAAGAACGTATTCTACGGTTGAAGGAATTAAGCATGAAACTAAAATCTTCAAATGGTTTACACGAGCTTGAGAATGAGCCTGCTTACAAAAGAAAACAAATGTCATTGGAAGATACACCACATTCTTCACAATCTCAGGTGTCTCGTTTTACACTTTCGTTTGAAGATGGAAATACTGAAATCAGACCGAACAACTCTTTTCTACATGACAATGTAGACTAGTTGATTCACCATAAAATAATAAAAAGCCATCCAATCGGATGGCTTTTTTAGTATCTTTAAATACCGAAATAAGACAATTATACAAGCTATGACGACAAAATTAAATAACCCTGTATGGGTAATGAGTTCTGCATTTGATAAATTATCCTTACCGGAGTTGATCCAGACGACCAAAAGGATCGGCGCTGGGGGGATAGACCTTTGTGTGTTTAGAAAAGACGGTACCCGTGAAGATCATACTGCAACGCATTTAGACTATGACGATTTTACGCCTGCAAAAGCAAGGGAAATTATTGAGTTATTCAATCAGGTTGATTTAAAACTTTCGCTTGGTGCTTTTGAAAATATGATTGGAGGCGACCCTGAACAACGCGTGAAGAACCAAAATCATTTACTAAAATTGATCCGTATTGCACATTTGCTTGGTGGCGATGAAAATAACGTCAAGGTAGGGACATTTGTAGGCTATAACCACGAATTGGGCAATCAAATTGATGGATTTCAAAAAAATCTCGAAGAATACAAACGCGTATTTGCCCCAATTGTTAATTATGCAGAAAGTTTAGGCGTAACCATACTTTATGAAAACTGCCCAATGGAAGGATGGCGCTCCTCACGTTATAGCTCTACCTATAACAATCTTCCCGCCGTGCTGGCCGCTCGTAAATTAATGTATGCGATGATTCCGAGTAAAGCGCATGGCGAGATCTATGACCCTTCACATGATGTTTGGCAAAATACAAATCCAATTGAGGTCATTCGTAATACAGATATCAGCCGTTTACAGCGTATACATGTGAAGACTACACGTAATTTACAGACTGCTGCACGTATTGATTGGGGGGGAATGTATCCAATGCAACATGTTGACGCTGAATTGGCTAAAAAGGCCAATGTGAGTATTCCGGGGCATGACTGGGATAGACATCACTACGAAGCAATGCTGCCTGGCTTTGGCGGATCCGACAGTATGGATTGGCGCGGTTTCGTTGACTTATTACAAGAACGCGGCTTTAGTGGGCCTTTTGAGATCGAAAATGAAGCGAAGAATTCGAAAGATACAGGTGATTTTTCTGCAACGGTTCAAGGATTTACGACCTGCCTCAACTTTTTAGCACCGATGTTATGGGATTTAGAAGCAGAGGTGGGGTATTCTTATAAGAAATCTCAACCTTTAAAAGACCTGAACGTAAAAGATGTTCCAGTTGTTACGATGGATGAGTTAAGCTAGAATACGAAATACACTCCAACAAAATGACTAATTGTTGGAGTGTATTCTGAAAAGTTCAATAAGTTCAGGAATATTAGAAACATTGAGTTTTTCAAAGATTCTGCTTTTATACGTGCTCACTGTTGAAGGGCTTAACTCCAACAAGCTAGATACTTCAATAATCCCCAGTCCCTTTATCAATTGTTTAGCAACGTCCACCTCTCTATTTGACAAACGTGCCAACGGATTTAGTTTCGTCAATTCAGACTTGCTCTGTGTCAATTTCTGGATGTATAGATCCTGGACAGTGCTCGACATATACTTCCCTCTATCCTGAATAGCCAGAATAGCATTGGAAAGTTCAGCCATTGCTGTTGTTTTGTTGAGGTAGCCTACCGCTCCAGCTTCGATATAGCGCAGAGCATATAGTGATTCGTCATAAGAGGAGAAAATCAAAATTTTGATGCTTGGTCGGATTTGAAGGATCTCCTCAACGACACGTATATTATTTCCTCCCGGCATATTAATGTCCAACAATAACAGGTCGAAATCCTCTACCTTTATTTTTTCAAGAACCTCGTCAAAGGTTTCAGCTTGGAATATTTCTGCCTTTTGAAGAGTTTCTTTAATAATAACGGAGGCTCCTAACCGTACAATACCGTGGTCGTCTGCTATAAGAATCTTTTTCATAGATATGCTATCTGATGCTGGGCTTTAATTACCGTATGAAATAAAGTACTAACAATATACAATATATCTTGATATTTTACTAGTTAACGCGCAAATATAAGAAATTAAGTTAATAAAAATTGGGGCGGGGCGAGTTGCGTATCTTTTTATATAAATAGGACATAGGCTAGAAAATATAGCACAATATGAGTTTAACGATAAAAAATTGGCATATTTTAATTAGATTTATGTGACAATTACTAGTTTTGTCATAATTTATGGACTAAAAAATTTAAATATGGGATTTTTAAAAGAGTTTAAAGAGTTTGCAATGCGCGGCAGCGTGGTCGATCTGGCTGTCGGTGTTGTTATCGGTGGAGCCTTTGGTAAAATTGTCACTTCATTGGTTGACGATATTATCATGCCGCCCATTGGTTATTTAACAGGCGGTGTTGATTTTTCATCCAAAAAATTGATTTTAAAAGCCGCAGATGAAGCTACTAAGCAAGCTGAAGTATCTATTAATTATGGAAACTTTATTAATGTAGTTATTCAGTTTTTAATTGTAGCGTTCTGTATTTTCTGTGTTATCAAAGCTTTGAATTCATTAAAACGTAAAGAAGAGGCAGCGCCTGCTGCACCTGCAGCACCGACAAAAGAAGAAACCCTGTTGACTGAGATCAGAGATATTCTAAAAAATAAATAGTATAAAATATATACCTCATCTGTAAAAAACAGCAGCGGCAAACGGTGCTGTTTTTTATTTTGTGGCAAGAGAAAAATTGATTTTTAAAGCTGTGGCTGAATAAATTAGCTTGTCTGCTTCATATTAACTTTAAATGTTCGTAATATTGTTTGTTTTTGTCTAAAATAAACTTTACTTTTGCATTCCTCTTGGGGAGTTTTGTATTAATTGAAGTAAGAACAAATTAGCATAATAGCGTCATGAAAAGAACATTTCAGCCATCGCAAAGAAAAAGAAGAAACAAACACGGTTTTAGAGAGCGTATGAGCTCTGCAAACGGTAGAAGAGTATTAGCTTCACGTAGAGCTAAAGGTAGAAAACGTCTTACAGTGTCTGACGAATACCGTCACAAAGGTTAATCTTTGACAAGGATCGGTGGCCGCTTATAAGAGCATTTTCTAATAAGATCAAGTCATCGTATGAAAAATACATTTACAAAAGAAGAACGGTTATGTGCGAAAAGGCGTATTGATGCGCTTTTTAAAAGCGGTTCTTCTTTTGTTTTGTATCCATTTAGGGTTGTTTTTATCTTCGAGAAAAACAACTTGACTGACGATATTCCCTCCAGTCAGTCTATCATTTCCGTATCCAAACGTAGGTTCAAAAGAGCAGTTGATCGCAATTCGATTAAGCGAATGATGCGTGAGAGTTACCGTTTACAAAAATCGAATGATTTGATTCCATTTTTGTTGAAACATAATGTAACTTTGTATTTAGCTATTCAATATGTAGGCAAGCAGATCTTAGCGTATGATGTGTTTAGCACTGCAATGAATAAAATGCTGAAAAAATTGCAGGATGAATGTGCTGAAGCTTATTTGGAAAAAGGGGATTAAACCCTTATTTAGTTTTATTTTCTTGGCTATTATTCGTTTCTACCAAGTTTTTATCTCACCATTTTTAGGCGCCAATTGTAGATATACACCTACCTGCTCTCAGTACGGTAAGGAAGCTATTCTCAAATATGGTCCTTTTAAAGGTGGCTGGATGGCTTTGAAACGAATTGCGCGTTGCAACCCCTGGGGTGGCCATGGGCATGATCCTCTACCTTGATTTCTATAACGATGATGAATAATTTAATTTTACAAATTGATACATCAACCGCTGTATGTTCGGTTGCCTTGAGTGAAAATGGTCAAACGCTACAAGTTATCGATCTCGATGAACCAAATGCGCATGCGGCTAAATTGACGATTTTGATTGAGGAAATTCTTAAACAGACAAGCCGAAAGATGCAGGATTTAAATGCTGTCGCGGTGAGTATGGGACCAGGTTCGTATACAGGCTTGCGGATCGGTGTGTCTACGGCCAAAGGTCTCTGTTATGCGTTAGATATACCTTTGATTGCTATTAACACGTTAGAAGCGTTGTTTTTAGGGTATAAGGGGCAATTTGGTTTAAAAAAAGATGAAGCTTACCTTCCTATGCTCGATGCCCGTCGTATGGAAGTGTATTCAGCAGTTTATAATCATGATGCTACGTTGGAGAGAGCGACATCTGCGGAAATCATCGATGTTGATTATTTCAATGAATTATTGCTGAACTACCATCGTGTCCATTTATTTGGTTCGGGAGCCGATAAATTCCAGGATTTGTTCAGTGCAACAGATCGCGTGGATGTGCTGAGCGGATTTAAAGTTTCGGCGGCTTTTCTATCGCCGTTGGCCTTTGATAAATTTCAGCGGAAAGAGTTTGAGGATGTTGCTTATTTCGAGCCATTCTATCTTAAAGATTTTGTGATTACCCCTGCAAAGAAAAAGGTTGGCCTATTATAGCCAACCTTTTCTTTTGAACCACAAATAAATCGCAAGGGATATGGCGACCATGATCCCGATGGCCACTGGATATCCATAGTACCATTCTAATTCGGGCATATTTTTGAAATTCATTCCATAAATTCCTGCCACAAAAGTGATTGGCATAAAAAATACGGAAAAAATCGTTAGGATGCGCATAATCTCATTGGTGTGATTAGACGAGATATTGAAATACACATTCAGTAGTTGTGCTACATTTTCCGATAAGTTTTCGTACAAGGTTGATGTCCGGACCTGGAGATCTTTTAAATCGCGGGTGTACACATCTTTTTTGGACGAGGAATGAAAATGCTCAACGACCTCTCTGTAGAGAAAGATGACCTTTCGTGCAACATCAATCTGCCTTTTGATAAAATAGAGGTTTTTCAGTATGGGCTGTTGTTTCATGCGTTTGAGGAATATCAATTCTTCGTATGCATCGATGCGTGTTGAAAGTTGCTCTAAAGTTTGACTAAAGGTGAATACAGCCGCAGTCGTGATAAATACAGCCAGTTTACGGCTGTTTTTTGTCTTGATGGACGTAAATTCAATGTTCTTGAGTTTTTCTAAAAATTCGATGCGACGTTTGTGGACAGTAATCACAAAATCGCTTCCGTAGAAGATGGTCAGGCGGTCGGTGACTTCTCCGATACTGTCTGAATTTTCTTTGAAATTGTCCGACATGACACGGAGAATAACAAAGGTATAATTCTCAAATTCTTCAATTTTCGGTAGATGTTCTGGTTCTTTGGAATCCTTGATCGAGGCTTCATTCAAATTGAAGCGCTCTTTGATGAAGGTGAAGTCTTCTGAGGTTGGCTCAGCTATATCTATCCATTCGTAGTTTGCGATTTCCTTTTCAACAATCGTTCTGACCATAAATCTAATTTTAGTAAGGACAAGATAAGAAAGAAAATAAAAAAAGCCATCAACTCAGTTGATGGCTTTCCTAAATTATTATGATCTTCTATTTGTTTGAAGATTTATATTCTTCGTTTAACTGTTTGATTACTTCATTCGTGATTTCCAACGATGGATCAGCATACAATACTGTCGGATTGGTTTTCGAATAGGTCAATACCAGTTTGTAGCCATTTTCTGCAGCATGTTTTTTCAGGAATTCGGTAATTTTATTATAAACATTGTTGAACTCTTCAGATTCGTCTTTTGCAATAGAGGAAGAAGCTGTTTGGTCTAAACGTGCAAGCTCATCTTGTTTACGTGCTAGTTTTTGTTCAGTAGCTTGTCTATCAGGTGCAGACATTGTCGCTGCATTTTTTTGATATTCGGCAACTTCTCGTTGGAATGCAGTGCTTTTAGATTGCAGATCCGTTTGTGCTTTCTTTACTTTGTTTTCAAGCTTTGATTTAATGTCCTTAAAATATTGATATTTTTCAGAAAGTGAATCCGAGTTTAAATAGACGATTTTATCTTTGTTACTTCCCTGGCTCTCCTTGCTTACCGTATTGGAATCATTTTTTGCAGGTTCGTTTGCTGTTTTTGCACCTTGGTTACATGATGCAATAGTTCCAACCAATAAAAGGCCAAAGGAAACTTTCGATACAATTGAAAATATAGTGTTCATTTTTTTGTTATTTGCAAATTATTACTGAAAACAAACCTAACATAAAAAAATCGAAATTCTAGTTTTTAGTAATAAAAAAGTAAAATTATCCTGTGTATTATAATTCGGAATATAGGTTCAATACTTGTTCACGGACTTGATAAATCGGCCAAAATTTCGTATTTTTGAATATTACATTTAAGAGGTTTTCAATGAGCGAAGAAAATAAGAATGCATCCACCTATTCGGCCGATAATATTCAGGTATTAGAGGGTTTAGAAGCGGTTCGTAAGCGTCCATCCATGTATATTGGTGACACCGGTGTGAAAGGATTGCACCATTTGGTATACGAGGTTGTTGATAATTCAATCGATGAAGCTGTAGCAGGATATTGTACAGATATCTTTGTTACTATCCATAAAGATAACTCGATTTCTGTCCGGGATAACGGGCGGGGTATTCCTACAGGGATCAACAAAAAAGAGAATAAATCAGCCCTAGAGCTTGTAATGACAGTATTGCACGCCGGAGGTAAATTTGATAAAGATACATACAAGGTTTCTGGTGGTCTGCATGGTGTAGGGGTTTCCTGTGTGAATGCGCTCTCTACCCTTTTGAAGGCAGAGGTTCATCGCGATGGAAAGATTTTCCAGCAGGAGTACCAAATTGGTAAACCCTTGTATGATGTGAAAGAAGTTGGTGTTTCGGATAAGACGGGTACGATTGTAACGTTCCACCCGGATGCGACAATTTTCACGCAGACTACTGTTTATAATTACGATACATTGGCCAACCGTCTTCGTGAGCTTGCATTTTTAAATAAAGGTGTGAGCTTGACGTTGAATGATGAGCGTGAGACTAATGAAGACGGTTCTGAAAAGAAAGAAACATTCTATTCAGAGGGCGGTCTGAAAGAGTTTGTGAAATTTTTGGATGGTAACCGTCAGTCGTTGATTCCTGAGCCAATTTATGTTGAAGGTGTGAAACAAGGTATCCCTGTTGAACTGGCTTTACAATATAACGATACGTATTCAGAGAATGTCCATTCTTATGTGAATAACATCAATACGATTGAAGGCGGTTCTCACGTTGCAGGTTTCCGTCGTGGTTTGACACGTACCTTGAAAGCATATGCGGACAAGTCAGGTTTGCTTAAAAATTTAAAGGTGGAAATTACCGGTGATGACTTCCGCGAGGGATTGACAGCTGTAATTTCAGTAAAGGTTGCAGAACCTCAATTTGAAGGGCAAACCAAAACAAAATTAGGTAACTCCGAGGTGATGGGGGCTGTAGATGTTGCTGTTGGTGAGATCTTAGGTGTTTATCTGGAAGAGAATCCACGTGAGGCAAAATCTATTGTTCAAAAGGTTGTTATTGCAGCTCAAGCACGTGCTGCTGCACGTAAAGCCCGTGATTTGGTTCAACGTAAAACCGTTATGGGGGGCTCTGGACTTCCGGGTAAATTAGCCGACTGTCAAGACAACGATCCTACGAAATGTGAGATCTATTTTGTCGAGGGGGATTCTGCGGGTGGTACTGCCAAGTCTGGTCGTGATAGAAAGCATCAGGCGATCATGCCTTTACGTGGTAAGATCCTGAACGTAGAAAAAGCAATGGAACATAAGATCTACGAAAATGAGGAGATCAAAAATATGTTTACAGCTTTGGGGGTGAGTGTAGGTACTGCCGAAGATGCTAAGGCACTGAATCTTGAAAAATTACGTTATCACCGCATCATCATCATGACCGATGCCGATGTGGATGGGTCCCACATTACAACATTGATCCTCACGTTCTATTTCAGATACATGAAGGAATTGATCGAAAGAGGATATGTATATATCGCTACACCGCCGCTATACTTGGTGAAAAAAGGGAAAGAGCATGAGTACGCTTGGAATGAAGATCAACGTATCAATGCGATTCAACGTTTGAAAGGAAGTGGTAAAGAGGATAGTGTACACGTACAACGGTATAAAGGTCTTGGAGAGATGAATGCTGAACAGTTATGGGATACAACCATGAATCCTGAAACGCGTACTTTAAGACAGGTGACAATTGAAAATGCGGCGGAATGTGACCGTATCTTCTCGATGTTGATGGGGGACGAAGTTGCTCCACGTCGTGAATTTATTGAGAAAAATGCACGCTATGCTAAAATTGATATATAATTGATTTGATCGTAAAAGAATAAAAAAGCCTGATGAAATTTTTCATCAGGCTTTTTTTATTCTTTTATATTTCCTAATTTCATACTAGTGAACCGTTTTTCTGCCGGGATAAAAGGTTCATCGCCTAGCATTTAGCCAATATTAATTAAAACCTATTATGAAATATTGTAGCAAGATTTTGCTCTTTATAGGTTGTTTTATTGGACTAACCTGTACGGCGCAAACAAATGAAAAAATCGATCTCCAAGACTTATTTGAAAGCTTATCGGAAGAGCTTCCTGAGGATGCTGATCTGAGTGAATTCACTGAAAAGTGGTATCATTATCTCAAACACCCGATCGATCTAAACAAAACTGATGGCAGAGAACTCACTGAATTACAGTTTTTGGATCCTTTATTAATCGAACACCTACTGGACCATAGGGCCATTTCAGGAGATTTTATAGACCTACTCGAATTACAGGCCATTGAAGGGTTTAATGAACGAATAATCAGTTTGCTGTTACCTTTCGTAAGGGTAGGTCCGGAATCTCCCGTTGAAACCTTGAAATCGAGAAATTTTAAACAGGAATTTTTAATACGGTACGCCCGGATACTCGAAAAAGCAAAGGGCTACCGTATAGTCGATTCGACGAAATCCCATTATCTTGGCGATGCCAATCGCTATGCTTTTCGGTATAGAGCCCAGTTAAACGATGGGTTTCATCTCGCGGTTAATATGGAGAAAGATGCGGGGGAGCCATTTTTTAGAGACAGACAAAAAATGGGATTTGATTTCTATAGCCTAAGTATATCGATAAAGTCTTTAGGCCGTTTCAGAAATATCGTGATCGGTGACTATGTTTTGCAATTTGGCCAGGGACTCAGTATGTGGAATGGTTTGAATTTTGGAAAAGGGGGATTGGTACAGCATACTGCCAGACAAGGGATGGGCGTAAAGTCATATACGTCATTAAATGAGGCTAATTTTATGCGTGGCATTGCCGGGACATTACAAATTAGGCACATTGAAATTACACCTTATTTCTCCTACCATTCCATTGATGGAAAAGTTAATCGTGCAACTTCTCCGCCTACGATTTCAACGATCGCAAGCTCAGGCCTGCATCGGACTGCAACCGAACAGCAATACCGTCACGCAGCATCGCAGCTAGCCTATGGATTGAATCTATTGTGGCGCTATAAACGGTTCAAAATGGGTGTTCAATTCAATCAGACACAGTTGAATGTCTTTAAAACAAAAGGCAACGGTATACGACAAAAAGCGGACTTTGAGGGTGATTTTTTGCGCAATATAAGTCTATATGCAAACTATACGATTCGGAATGCTTATTTATTTGGTGAGTACGCAAACAGCATAGATGGCGGTTCAGCACTGTTAGTAGGATCTATCATAAGTTTACATCCACGTTTATCATCAGTTATATTGCTTCGGGACTATAAGCAAAATTTTCATACTTTTTATGGACAGGGATTTGGTGAATCGGATAACAGCTCCAACGAGCAGGGGGCTTATTTGGGATTAACGTATCAATTGGGTAGAAAATTGCTCTGGTCCAATTATGCGGATATATTTCGTTTTCCGGGAGCCAAGTATCAGGCTGATACGCTATCTACAGGCGCTGATTTTTTTAGCCAGCTGAGTTATATGTGGTACAAAAGAGGCCAACTTTCATTGCGCTATCGCAACCGATTGAAACAAGTTAATTACCAGGGAGCGGGACAAACCGAGCATGGGCTTGTGAATACCAGCAAACAGCAGTTCAGGGTAGAATTTCATTACCGTCTAAGTTCAATATGGACGATTCGCTCCCGTGTTGAAGCCAATCTATTCCAAAAAGAGTATCAGGAGAATAGTTTTGGTTATATGCTTTATCAAGATGTGTTCTGGAAGTCTAGCGCTGGAAAATTCCAGTCGAATATGCGCGTTGCCTTTTTCGATGCGGCAAGTTATGATAATCGGATTTATGCCTATGAGCAGGATGTGTTATACGCCTCGGGTTTTGGAATGTACAATACAAAGGGATGGAGAATGTATTTCAACCTGCAGTATCGGTTAAATCGCCATCTTCAGGTATGGGCCAAATATGCGGTCTATTATTATCCGGGGCGGGAGAATATCGGGACTGGATTGGACCAAATTGAGGGGAATAGAAAGTCAGAGATTAAGGTACAGTTGCGGTGGCAGTTATGAAAGAGTTGAGTTTTCAGCAAAGGTTGGAGCGACTTCCTACGCTTAAGCTTGCTGTCCCATATCTTGTGACGCTTCTTCTGGCACCTCGATTGCCTATGTCGCTCCATATTTTCCAATGGGTTCAACAGCTATTAGTTGTGCTGGTTTTGATAACGTGTTGTTGTTATTTATTAAAGGGAAGAATTCGTCAATATGGTTACACCTGCGGGTATTATGTGTCTGTTGTATTATTTGGGATTTTTCAATTTTGGCGTGAGGACCCTTTGGTCACAACCAGTCATTTCTCCCATATCATGACGGATAGCTACGTTGTCAAAATTATTGAAGAGCCCAAGGTGAAGGGGGATTTTATTCGTTGTTCGGCAGAAGTAATAGGGGCTTACCAAAAAGGTGAATTTGTTGAAACTACAGGTAGACTAATGTTATCTTTAAAATCCAGTCAGAAGAACCCATTGCAGTTTGGTGATCTATTGTGGTTAAAAGGTCAAGTAAAGGAAATAGCTCCGCCATTCAATCCAATGGAATTTGATTATAAGGAATATTTGAAAAGGCGGCATATCTATCATGAAGCTTTCGCAGTCTTTGGTCGGTATAAGCTGATCAGTAGGAGAGAAACAATGGCTTTTTCCTTGACTGGGCTTGCCTTACAAATAAGGCGGTTTTTTTTGGTCAAGCTTCGTCCTCATATCAAAAGGGAGGAACACTTTGCTATAGCGTCAGCCTTATTATATGGCTCCCGGAGCGATATCAGTGCCGAAAGCATCCAGGCTTTTACCAATACGGGAACAATACATGTGTTAAGTGTATCGGGAATGCATGTTGCTGTTTTATTCGGTTTTTTATCCCTTATTTTCAAGCGCATTGCCTGGCCTTCCTATCTTAGATGGCTGCCACTAATTTTGTTATGGAGTATGATCTGGATATATGCTTTTATTGCCGGTCTTGATCCACCCATTACACGGGCGGCTATTATGATTAGCTTTGTGCTATGTGCACAGCATTTTAAACGAAGCTTTTCAACACTGAATTCGCTTATTATTGCCGCATTATTGATTCTGCTTGTGGTTCCACGAGCTGTCGTCGATGTGGGGTTTCAGCTGTCCTTTCTAGCCGTTTTGGGTATGACGATATGTTCGCCGCTTGTCGAAGAATTCCTTCCGGTCAAAAGACCGATATCACGGCTTTTGAGAGATGTTTTGGCTGTTTCTATTGCTGCGCAGCTATTGACTACACCACTGAGCCTTTATTATTTTGGGCAATTTCCGACGTATTTTCTGATAGCCAATGTATTAGTCGATTTGCCTTCAACCTTAGTGATGTATCTTGGTTTTATCATGACAATCAACCCAATACAGGTGCTTAACGATTTATTGGGTTTCCTATTGGAACACCTCATTGCTTTCATCTTATCCTGTTTGAAATTTATCGAACATTTGGCTTTCTCAACAATAAAAGTTGCACCTATGGGACTGGAGCTGCTATTCTTGACCTATTTTGCACTATTTTCTTTTTTATATGCTTTTCAATGGAAAGATAAAAAATACGTTTGGCTAGGGGGATGCTGTGCAATTGGAATACTATTGATCACTGCGCAAGAATATTTAGAAAATAAAGATGTAGAACGGTTTCGGGTCTATAATACGAAACATGAGTTGACGATCGGGTATTTCAACGATGGGCGCGGTATCGTTTACAGCACATTTGATTCTGTGCAATCTCCAGGCTTGCAATATGCATGTGGAAGAGAAATCCAATTATTGACGCGGGAAAAAGTTCAGTTTGTAGCTTTGAATGGTCGGGAGCGGAAAAACTACCTTGTTACGCTACCTTTAGGTAGAATTGCCATTTTATCGCATGCAGGGGGAACAATGACGCATGCCGACCTTGTCATTGTCAGAAAAAATTTACTAAATGGTTTACCGCGTTTATTGAAGCAAATTAGACCAAAACTTGTTATACTGGATGGATCCAATTCAATGGAGAAATCCAAGCATACAAAACGTATGTTGGATAGTTTGGGGATACAGAATTATCTCATGAAAGATAATTTTGCGTATGTTTGGGATAAGGAGAACTTATGACGCAAGATAGTATATCAATCTTAAGGCAATACTGGGGATTCGATTCATTTAGACCCCTGCAGGAAGAAATTATTCAATCGGTCATTTCAGGTAAAGATACACTGGCTTTATTGCCGACTGGTGGCGGAAAGTCGATTTGTTTTCAAGTACCTGCCTTGATGCGGGAAGGGATTTGTATTGTCGTTACACCGCTCATAGCATTGATGAAAGATCAGGTTGAGCATTTGAGAAAAAATGGAATTCAAGCGGTCGCGATTTATGCTGGAATGCGGAAGAGGGAGGTGGATATAACATTGGACAATTGCGTCTATGGTCAAATAAAATTTCTCTATCTTTCTCCTGAAAGATTGTACAATGATATCGTGAGGGAGCGCATACGATTTATGAATGTAAATCTTTTTGCGATAGACGAAGCACATTGTATTTCTCAGTGGGGGTATGATTTCAGACCACCCTATTTAGAACTCGCTAAGTTACGGGAACTGCACCCCAAGGTTCCTTTTCTGGCCCTTACAGCGACTGCAACTGAGCGTGTCATTAGCGATATACAACAAAAACTGAATTTTCCGAAAGAAAACGTATTTGTCAAAAGCTTTCTCCGCGACAATTTGGCTTATATGGCCATTGAGGAAGAGGATAAGATGGGACGTATAGTCCGCATCATACACAAGTTGGGTGGATCCGGTATTGTCTATGTCAGAAACCGGCGGGAAACGCAGGAGATAGCCCGTATTTTGGTCAATAATGGCATTTCGGCAGATTATTACCATGCCGGGCTCACGGGGCAGGAACGCGATCAGAAACAGCAAGGGTGGATGACAAATGTTGTTCGCGTTATTGTAGCCACAAATGCATTTGGGATGGGAATTGATAAACCCGATGTACGGTTTGTCATTCATCTCGATTTGCCTGATTCGCTGGAGGCCTATTATCAAGAAGCCGGTAGGGCAGGAAGAGATGGCAAGAAGGCCTATCCCGTTATTCTTTATCAAAAGGCAGATGAGCGGAAACTTGTCGATAATTTGCAAGCGAGCTTTCCTGATATTCCATTTATTCAACAGACCTATCATTACCTTTGTAATCATTTTCAGATTCCCTATGGTTCTGGAGAAGGAGTGACTGTAGATTTTGATGTTGTTGCATTTGCAAAAAAATATCAGCTGCCGTTGGTTCCTGTTATGAATGCGCTGAAGTTTCTGGAGCGGGACACTTGGTTGGTTTTGTCAGAAGCTGTCACAATACCTTCACGCTTTAAGTTTGAAATTGATAGCGCCGAATTGTATAAAGTTCAGGTGCAGTATGTCAAATATGATAAGCTTATTAAGGCTATTTTGCGCAGCTATGGTGGTGTATTTGAAAACTATATCCTCATCAATGAATATGAATTTGCACGTAAGTTAGGTCTGCCTTATGCTCGTGTTGTCGAGCTGTTGAAGTCGTTGGAGACACTGGAAATAGCGAGCTATCTGCCTTCTACAGATGCGCCACAATTGACCTTTTTGCAGAACCGAGTCGATTACAAACACCTGCATATCGATCATATTTTTATTCGCGATCGCCATCAGGTGAAGGAAGAGGAAGTCAATGGCATGATCGCTTATATTGAACAGAGCAATTGCCGCAGTCAGTCGCTGTTGTTATATTTTGGAGAGAAAAATGCGGGATTCTGTGAAGTATGCGATTTATGTTTGATCCGCAATCATCAGGAAAAGCAGCGGGCAAAAATAAAAGCAGAAATCAAAAGCAGTTTACTTGCTGGAGCTAAAAATATTCACGATTTGGTGGCGAGTCTGACGATAGGTACAGAAAAGAAAAGAATAGAGATCATCCGTGATCTCCTGGACGCGGAAAAAATCCGCTTGGAGGATAATCTCTATTCTTGGAATACCTTGTTTTAAGCTATTTTTCGACGGGAAGATTGAGCTCTTCACGTCCCCATTCTGACCAGGAGCCATCGTATACACGGATTTGCTCGTGCCCGGCAAGGTGAGCGGCAAATGCTAAGATTGAGGCCGTGATTCCCGATCCACAGGAGAAAATGTATTCATTTCCGGTCGCGTTAAAATGATCAAATTGCTGTTTCAATTCATCAACGGGTTTATAAACGATTCCATCAAATAATTCTTCGAAGGGTAGGTTTTTGGAATGGGGGATATGCCCACCATGAAGGCCTTTCCGGGGTTCAGCTACTAAGCCGCTGAATCGACCTTTACTTCTGGCGTCAAAAATATTCACTTGAGCATCCCGATAGTGGGTTAAGACGTACTCTTTATCGGCATACAGATTTGCTTGAAATTGCGCTTTAAAGTTGCCGGCTTTTGCAGCGGTTGTATACTGGTCTACGACTGGCAGATTGCTGTTTTTCCAAGCGGGAACACCACCATTTAAAATATAGACCTGTTCAAATCCCATCACTTTAAACATCCACCAGGCCCTTGGGCTTGAATAAACGCCCCATCTGTCATATAATACGACCGTACTATCCTGATTTATTCCCAAACTTTGCATTTCCCTTTCGAATACCGCTGCAGAAACGAGGGTATGCGGTAATTTGGAAGTAGCATCCGAAAGTTTCCCTTCGATGTCAAAAAATTGAGAATGGGGAAGTACTTCGAACTTGGTATCCTTGATGGATTGACCAACTTTGTCGATGGTGCAATCGAGGAGGACAATGTCTGTATGCTGTCCCAGTGATTCCTGAAGTTCTGTGGGGTTAATTAAGGCTGATTTGAATGACATAACAATAACGTTTATTGTTACAAAATTACAAAAGCATCCCTATAAAAACAAAGCGGCTGTCCTTTTGGAACAGCCGCTTTTTATGGATTGAAATTGCTAATTACTTAGCGTTTTTATCATTTTCCATTTGCTCTTTCAATTGAGCTAATACGTCTAAGTCGCCTAAAGTAGATTTTTCAACAGAATCTTTTACTTTTTTCACAGCTGAAGACTCAGCTTTAGCGTCTTTTTTACGGTTGTTAGACTCTTCTTTGCGAGCTTCTTCTTTCTCTTCTTCCCAGATACGAGAGTGAGAAATTACCAAACGTTTGTTCTCTTTGTTGAACTCGATGATTTTGAATGAAGTAACTTCATCAACTTTCAATGAAGAACCGTCTTCTTTAACAGAGTGTTTAGAAGGACAGAAACCTTCAACACCGTATTGTAAAGCTACGATATCACCTTTGTCACCAACTTTGATCACAGTACCTTCGTGGATAGAACCTTCAGTAAAGATCGTTTCGAAAGTATCCCAAGGGTTTTCTTCCAATTGTTTGTGACCTAAAGATAATTTACGATTTTCTTCATCTAATTCTAAAACAACTACGTCTAATGTTTCACCAACTTTAGTGAATTCGTTAGGGTGGTTGATTTTTTTAGACCAAGATAAATCAGAGATGTGGATCAAACCGTCGATACCTTCTTCTAACTCAACAAATACACCGAAGTTAGTCATGTTTTTAACAACAGCTGTTTGTTTAGAACCTACAGGGTAACGCTCAGTGATGTTTTTCCAAGGATCTGGAGTCAATTGTTTGATACCTAAGCTCATTTTACGCTCATCGCGATCTAAGGTTAAGATTTGCGCTTCGATCTCATCACCAACTTTCAAGAACTCTTGTGGAGAACGTAAGTTTTGTGACCAAGACATTTCAGAAACGTGGATCAAACCTTCAACACCAGGGATGATTTCTAAGAAAGCACCGTAATCAGCAACTGTTACGATTTTACCTTTAACTTTAGAACCAACTTCTAATGCAGTATCTAAAGATTCCCAAGGATGCTCAGATAATTGTTTCAAGCCTAAAGCGATACGTTTTTTCTCATCATCAAAGTCTAATACAACAACGTTGATTGTTTGATCTAGCGATAAAACTTCTTTTGGATGCTCGATACGACCCCAAGAGATATCTGTGATATGCAATAAACCGTCAACACCACCTAAGTCGATGAACACACCGAAGTCAGTGATATTTTTAACTGTTCCTTCTAATACTTGACCTTTTTCTAATTTAGCAACGATTTCAGATTTTTGGTTTTCTAAGTCGTTTTCAATTAATACTTTGTGTGATACGACAACGTTTTTGAATTCGTGGTTGATTTTCACAACTTTGAATTCCATTGTTTTACCTACGTATACATCGTAGTCACGGATAGGTTTGATATCGATTTGAGATCCAGGTAAGAATGCTTCAACACCTTTGATATCAACGATAAGACCACCTTTAGTACGGCTCTTAACGAAACCAGTAATGATTGCATCATTTTCCAATGCCTCATTGATAGCTTCCCAAGATTTTTGAGTTTTAGCACGTTTGCGAGAAAGTACTAATTGACCGTTAGCATCTTCTTGAGATTCAACGAATACGTCAACTTTGTCACCAACTTTTAATTCTGGTAAGTCACGGAATTCTGATAAAGAAACTAAACCGTCAGATTTGAAACCAACATTTAAGACTACGTCTTTGTTGTTGATAGAAACTACAGTACCTTCAATAATTTCACCTTGGTTAACTTGGTTGAAAGTATCTGCGTATTGTGCTTCAAGTTTAGCGCGTTCAGCATCGCTATAATTTCCGAAACCTTTATCATTTGCATCCCAGTCAAATTCACCTTCTGGTGTGATCCAAGTGTTTGATTTGATTTCGTCGATTAAGTTTGAATCAGCTTCTGATTCAATTTTTTCAGTGTCTTTCACTACTTTAGTGTCAGCACCTTGTAGCTCTGCGTTTTTCGCTGCTAATTCTTTTTCTGCTTCTTGTTTTTTTGCCATTAATTAATTTTCTCCTTTTTCCTACTTTGTAGGAGTTGCAAAGGTACAAAAAAACTTTAAATGCAAAATTTTATTTTTCTTATTTTATTGAAAGACTTTCAGTTATAGGGGACTTTTTACATGCCAGCCCCGTAGGGGATGGTATTTGAATTGTACTATTGCTAATTCTCGACTTTATTTGCGGAAATCCTTTTCCGATAAAATAGATTTTAAGTGGCTGAAGACGACTTAGTCTTCTCGCTTAAAAGAGTTGAAAATGCGTGGCTTGGCAATAACAATGGTTTGTTTGGACAGCGCTATTGCCGCATTAAGCTCATATCCCAATAATAAAATAAGCGTATTCAGGTAAATCCATAGCATAATGACGATCAATGTCCCAATGGATCCATACAGTTTGTTATATGCACCAAAATGATTAATATAAAAGGTAAATATCGAAAACGTCAATATCGCTAAAATGGTAGCCATAGAAGCTCCTGGACTGAAGAGTTTCCATTTATTGGAGTTGGAGGGACCAAATTTGTAAATACAACTTACGGTGAAAAAGTAAATAGCAAATATGATCAACCATCGGGCTACTTTAAGTAGAATAGCCCAGAAGCTGGATTTAATACCTGTCGTTTCCTTGAGGTAGTCTATCGTAATGCCAGCTATGGTAAATATCGTCATCCCCGCTGTTAAAGCAAAAATAATCAGAAAAGCCAAGGCTAAGGCAAGCAGTCGTTTTCTGATCCAAGGTCTTCTCTCCGTCATCAGGGAAGCCTTATTGAAGGCATTCATGAGGGAGGCCATGCCATTGGTCGCAAAATAGGCCGCGAACACAAAACCAAAAGACAGCAATCCACCATTTTGGTTTTTGATAATATCCTCCAATGTCGTTTCAACAACGAGAAATGCATTTTTAGGAATTACTACCGCAAGGAAATCCAACAACTGTTCCTGAAAATTATTAATCGGAATATAAGGGATTAATGTAAATAGAAAAATGATTCCTGGAAAAATGGCCAATAGAAAGCTATAGGAAAGGGAAGAAGCCTTGCTGACGATGGAATCTCTGGAAAGCTCCTGAAAGAAAAATACCGCCACAGTATAAAGTGGTAGTGAGCCAAAGCCAGGTAGTACGACACGTTTACTCCATTCGATTAATCTAAAATAAGGTTCAAAATTTAATAGCCATTGGTGGATTTTCCCCATATCAATTAAAATATTTACTCATCTTATCCAGGAAAACCTGTGGCGGCATACAAGGTCTATTTTTCTCCATATTGACAAAGACCAAGGTTGTCTCTCCCTGGTTGAGTAGTTCCCCACTTTCATTGAAAAGCTCATATTCGAAAATGATACGTACGGCAGGTTTCTTGCGGATTGTTACCCGTATCGTGATCAAGTCATCGTATTTGCCTGGTTTCAGATATTTGGTCTTCATCTCCGTAACGGGGAGCATGACACCCATTTCTTCCAGCTCCTTATACGATATCCCCGTGCTCCGCAGCATTTCAGTTCTCGCTATTTCATAAAACGCAGCATAGTTTCCATAATAGACATAGCCCATTTGGTCTGTTTCTGCGTAGCGGACGCGAATCTGATGGTCAAATACAAACATTATTTTTTAATATTTCTAGCGTCCAGAGCCTGTTGGAATTTACGTGCATTGATCAAATGCTCAGCCTCTGTTTTTGCAAAATTATGGTAACCCGAAAAATCATCTTTGGCACACATGTAAATATAATCATGTTGCTTAAAGTTTAAGACCGCATCAATTGCAGCGATACTTGGAATTGATATAGGGCCTGGAGGCAATCCTCTATAGATGTAAGTATTGTAAGGATTGTCTGTTCTGAGGTGCTTATTCAATACCCTTCTAATGGTAAAGTCATTATTAGCAAAGATCACCGTAGGATCTGCTTGCAATAACATACCTTTTTTGAGACGATTTAAATATAAGCCGGCTATCATGGGCATTTCATCCTGGTGCAAGGCTTCACCTTTCACAATCGATGCCAATGTGCTCACCTGTTGTGGTGTCAGATTAAGCGCTTTTGCTTTTGCCGTACGATCCGCATTCCAAAACTTTTTCCATTCATCATCAAAACGAGCAATTACTTTTTCCGGATTGGTGTTCCAATAAATTTCGTATGTATTAGGGATGAACATAGAAATCAGATTTTCTTTCGTAAATCCATACTTCTGTGCGGTAGCCTCATCATTCAATACAGCAATAAATTGAGCAGAATCTGCCTCAAAACTTTTTCCAAGGAGTGCGGCCATATTTTCTTTCAGTCTTACATTGGAAAACCTGAATTTTACTGGTTCTTGGTAACCGCCAATTAAATTGCCAACTAAGCGTCTATTGTTCATCCCTGGGGTTAACAGATAACGTCCGGGTTTTATACTTTGCTCATATTTTTTATATTGTGCAGCACGCTCAAAGGAAGCGATATCATCCACTAGATTTGAATCCTTGATTGATTTCAATACATCCTCATATTTTTCACCCTCGTGTATATACAGGTACTTTTTCTCTCCCGATACATTCGAAGCATAAAATGCTCTATAAAATGTCCAGGCAAAATAACCTCCAACAACGATAACGATTAACGCAATGATTTTTAACCAACTTGGTATTCTTTTTTTATTTTCCATTCTAAAATTTTTTATTCATCTGTTGTTCGCTATTTATAGCCGTTATATAGCCTTTAGCGGTCAATGGTTGATGAAATCTCGCGTATTATAGCGTTTCCCATCTTTATATTTTATATCCTGTGTCTGCCAAGAACTTTAATCCATTATGATGGCGATCATTCGACGCAGCTTCATTTTTGAGTCAATAAACTTAAAAGCCTAAACTATTCCCTTTATTTTCCTTTTCCTTTTTTTGCCCTGCTGCAGGATTTGTCGTTGTCGGTTTAGCTGCAGGGCTATTTGTTGTGTTACTTTTTGCTTGAGCAGCAGGCTTTGACTGAACCGGAGGTTTTGCCGCTGGCGGAGTCACCTGTGTTTGGTTTGCCTGTGGTTTAGGTGTTGTCGTACCTCCAGCTGGAGCACCTGTCGTTGCTGTTGGTGCCGTGAGTGAGAGTGTTACGTCAATTTTAGCCCCTAAACTGGTCAGGCCCTTTTCTATTCCTGGTGATTGTACACTGATTACTGCAGTGGCTGTATCCGTTACGCTTGGATCGTAGGTTACAGTACCTAGACCTAAGCCAGCTCCGGACAAGGCGAACTTTGCTTCGTTTAATGGAAGCCCAACTAAATTAGGTATCTCCACTTCATTTGCTCCCAGTCCATTTCCCAAAACTAGATCTATACGTGAACCTTTAGGAATCATGCGTCCGTTGCGGATAGATTGTTCAGCAAATTGAGCATCCAATACGATATCCCTGGCGATGTCTGCGACATAAGAAGTGTCACCGATTCGAAGGTTATGGTTTTTCAAGATGGCTGTTGCTTCAATCAATGTTTTATCTTTTATATTCGGAAAAGCAACTTCAGGTGCAACCTGTGTGATAATGGTCAAATAAATAGTCCGACCCGACTTTACATGAAATCCTTGTTCGGGATCCTGCTCTATGACCATGCCAGGCTTGGCATCCATCTGATAAACGGAGTCAATTTGATATTCCAGCCCGGCGTCCTCCAAAGCTTGGATGGCAGCACTGATATGAAGGCCTTTCACTTTAGGAACGGCGATAGATTCATCATGTTTGGTATATATTTTCAGTCCAATATAAACGAAAAGGAATAGACATACTATCGCGATAACAGCGGCAATAAGATTTTTCCTAAAAGTGGGGGTCTGAAGATATTGTACGACTTTGGACATTTCTCTGTTTGATAAAAATTAATTCTGCATAGAACCGCAATATTAAAGCCAAGTTTGCAGAATGATTAAATAAAATTATTCCTCACAAAATTATTCGTTTTTCCGTGTATAGCAAATTATATTTGCTATTCGAATCGCTAAAATTTATGAAAGCAAAAATAGCATTAATAACTGGAGGTTATACAGGAGAAGCTGAAGTTTCTTTTAAAAGTTCTGCCTTCGTCAATTCTCAACTTGATCACGACAAATACGATATATATTTGATTACAGTGACCAAAGAAGCATGGTACTATGAAGATTTAGACGGTAAGCGTCATCCGATTTCAAAAGCTGATTTTACCCTTTCATTGCATGGGGATATCTTGACTTTTGACTTAGCTTTTATTATGGTGCATGGTGTGCCTGGAGAAGATGGAAGACTTCAGAGCTATTTTGATTTATTGGATATTCCTTATACGTCATGTGATGCTTTGACATCTGCATTAACCATGAATAAAGGGTATACAAAAGCGATCTTATCGGATATTCCCGAGTTGCATTTGGCAAAATCGGTCCTACTGTTTGAATCGCAACGCTCGGAGGCACTCAAAATCGTCGAAAGTAATCTTTCACTCCCTTATTTTGTGAAACCTAATGCCGGAGGAAGTAGTATCGGAATGACCAAAGTAAAGGAATCGGCACAACTGCAGGAAGCGATTGACAAAGCTTTTGATGCGGAAAATACAGGAAAACAGGTTATTGTTGAAGAATTTGTGACTGGACGCGAATTTTCCGAGGGAATTTTTCGGAATTCAAAAGGCGAGCTTGTTGTTTTGCCTGCCACAGAAGTTCGAACTACACGCGAATTTTTTGATTATGAAGCCAAGTATGTACCTGGATTAACTGAGGAGATTACGCCGGCGGACCTGACGATCGAACAGCAGGAGCGTGCTGCGCGTATTTTAAGAGAAATCTATGTGAGATTGAACTGTAAAGGTATGGTTCGGGTAGACTTCTTTTTGGAAAACGATACCGATAAATTTTATTTTATCGAAATCAATACCATTCCCGGGCAAACTCCACAAAGCTTTATTCCGCAGCAGGTACGGGCTTTTGGAATGAAGGAGGGGGATTTTTACGGTGAGTTGATCGAAACAGCCTTACAATCGAAATAGTTCTATTTCAGAAATGCCGTGAAGCAAGCAGCCTTCTGGCCAAAGCGGATAAAAATATGCCGCAATAGCGATAAAAAAACGGCTTTCAATCTATGAAAGCCGTTTTTTGTGTTTTATTTTCTGAAATCAAATTTGGATAGATCGGGTTTAAACTTTTTAACCCTTTTCAATTCCTCCTGATAAATTACCTGCCCGATATTCTTTAAAAAGGGGTAGGTTACTGTGTCGTATTCATAGCGTCCATCGTTGTAGATGCCATTTTCATTGGACTGCACAACAACGGCGAGCATAAATTCTACCCCATGCTCAAAGTCGACGATATAAGCATTATCAATATTATAGCCATAAGAATCTCCATACTTGTTGAAGATCCGGATGTTGGGATTTAAGGTCGCATTTTTTTCACGGCCATAAAAAAGGAGCTTGCTATACGTTGGCCAGAATTCAGTCGGATCATATTTCGGGAAATCTGATTCAAAGGGATAGCGCGACATGTAGTCATAGAGTAGGGCATAATCCTCCTTTTTTAGATTAAATCGTTCTTTAGGCTGAAATGCTTCCGGAAATAGTAATTTCTTCAATATGAACTGTTGATCTTCGAGTGCGTAGACATTAAGCCCCTCAAAACTCCATGGCTCATGAATAAGTTCATCTTTATCGTTCATGTAACCTTTTCCCTGAAGTGTATTGGCCAGCTCTAGGGGATAGTCTTTTGGGTCGAATTGGGCCGCTTGTTGGTAGATGACATCTTTTCCATTGTAAAAGGTAATGGGATTGGTATGTTTGGCCCATATTCCTTTGTCGCCAATGGCAAGACGGTTGACGATACGGCTGTATTTGGTGCCGTATTTTTTTAGTTTTGCATTCAGTTCAGCACGGCCAATAAATTCAAACAGTCTATTTTGTGCATCATTGTCGCTGGTCAACAGTATTTTTTTTACGTATTGTGCAACAGAGGGAAGACCATTGGCTGCCGACTCGTCCACAAGAACCTTAGTCTGCTTTTCAAATGCAGAATCAATACGGAGGGGAGTATCTTTGGTTAAACCGGCTAGATGGAGGTCGTTGATTTTTTCTAAGGCCAGAATTGCTGTCGGCAACTTCACGGTACTTGCGGGATAAAAATACCAGTTCGGATTCAGTCGATAGCTATAGGACCTGAAATGTGGCCTATTGGATTTGTCACGATCAATTTGCGTATAAAGAATCTGCACTTCATTTTTCGTCGGATGACTTAATATGTTTTGAAATAGATCAGGATGACTTTGAAGTAATTTTTCCAGGTAAACAGTATCTGTCTGCTGAGCGTATGCGTCTGACATGAATAGAGTGAAAATTAAGATGAGGTATTTATGCATGTGCTTTAGATCAAAGTGTTGCGCTTGTTTAGTTCTGTAGATTAAGCTCTTCTATAGCTTTTAACAATTTGTTTTTTGACAGGAGTTTTTTTGCTTTTTCATTTCCCTCTACATAAGGCTCCAAGGTTTCTTTTTTCAGTGGTAAAATTTCCTTCGCCTTTTCCATCTTGAAATGCGATATGGCAGGCTGATTGATATCAGCGGTCATGCTATAGCGGCGGATTCGCTTTTCATAACTGACAGTGTCGACCAAAAATAACCAGCAGCTGTCCTGTGGAATGCCTTTTATTTTCTTGTTCCAATAATCTATCCGATAGATTTCTTTCGTCTGATCGGGTGTTACTGTATATTTCTTGCCTTTTTCCCGCCAGGATATTTCACTTGGTGCTGTTGCGGTTCTCAATTTTATTTTTGTTTTTGCAACAACAGTGCTGTCATTTTTCAAAACAATATAAAATTTATACCTACTGCTTATCGGTTCGCTATTGAAAGAATAGAGTGGAGGGGTATACAACCCTGGAAAAGTAACGTTCCCGCCAGGAGTTCGTATTGTGGTAGGCGGGCGAAATTGTGCGAGAGCTTGGGTCGAGGTACCCAGTAGAAAAAAACTGAAATTTAATGTCAATAAGATCATGGAGCTTTTTGCCCCATGATATTGCGTTTTGATATTCGTAAACATGGGATTATTTTCTCGAATAAACTTCAAAGGTATAAGCAAATGCATGTTTCTCATCTGCCTGATGCGAATCTGAGGAAATTAATTCCCATTCTTCGGAAGGTAATTCAGGGAAGAAAGCATCTCCTTTTAGGGTTGTATGTACCCGTGTCAAAAGCACTTTGTTTGCCAAGGGTAGCGCTTGCTGATAAATGTTTGCGCCACCAATGATAAACACTTCGCGTTCATCTCGGCAATATAAAAGTGCCTCTTGAATACTATTGGCTACATCAATATCTTCTCCTTGGAAATTCGCATTACGCGTGATGACAATATTCCTTCTGTCCGGTAAAGCTTTGCCTATGGCCTCAAAAGTCTTTCTGCCCATTAGGACAGAATGCGCAATGGTATTTTTCTTAAAATATTTAAAGTCGTTGGGTAAATGCCAAGGCATCTGGTTGTCGATTCCGATGGCATTGTTTTCCGACGCAGCTACGATTAATGTGATCGTTGGGTTGCTCATTTTTGATATAATGTGATTATTCGTCCGCTAAAATAATGTTGTTACAAAATTAGGTGCCTTCATTGTTAAACGGCAACCGGAGCTTTGATATGTGGATGTGATTCGTAGTTTAACAATTCAAAATCTTCAAACTTGAACTCAAAGATATCGTTTACTTCAGGGTTTATTTTCATCTGCGGTAGCGCTTTTGGCTCGCGGCTCAATTGGAGCTCCGTTTGCTCGAAGTGGTTACTGTAGATATGTGCATCGCCCAGGGTATGGATAAACTCTGCGGCTTCCATGTCGCAAACCTGTGCGACCATCATCGTTAACAAAGCATAAGAGGCAATGTTGAAAGGTACGCCAAGGAATATATCCGCACTACGTTGATACAGTTGACAGGACAATTGTGGTTTCATGATGCCTTTTTCGGGCTGTGCTGGCGCCACATAAAATTGGAAAAAAGCATGGCAAGGAGGGAGTGCCATATGCTCTATTTCGGCAACATTCCATGCCGATACTATAATGCGGCGTGAATCCGGTGAATTTTTCAGCTGGTTGATCACCTGTGTGATCTGGTCGATATGGCGGCCATCAGGTGTTGGCCAGGAGCGCCATTGTGATCCGTATACAGGCCCTAAATTTCCTTGTTCGTCAGCCCACTCGTCCCAAATGCTTACGCCATTTTCTTTGAGATACTGAATATTGGTTTCACCTTTAAGGAACCAGATCAGCTCATGAATAATGGATCGCAGGTGTAATTTCTTTGTCGTTACCAAAGGGAAACCTTCCTGAAGGTTGAAACGCATCTGATATCCAAAGACACTTTTGGTACCTGTGCCAGTACGATCTGTCTTTACAACACCATTCGTATATACATGTCTGAGTAAATCTAAATATTGTTTCATCTGTAAAAAAGTAATTATTAAATACTAAATATCAATGCTATAATCGAACTGGATAGGGACGAATAGCGCTATTTTATGTGTCTGATTCTCAATCGGGGAATATTTGAATACATCATGTCCGGACTAATTTCGTTTGCCTGTAATAAGCCGCCGGTGCATTCAGCCTTTCAAGATAGTCAAAACTAAGGAAAATCCTTATAACGAGAAAGTCAAAACTTAAAATGATAAGAGCGGTTACTGAAAAAAAATGTAATTTTGCAAAATATTATGGAGAATAAAAAAGTAGCTTTTTATACACTTGGATGTAAACTGAATTATTCGGAGACATCATCCATTGGTCGTTTATTTAAAGATGCGGGCTATGATACCACAGCGTTCAATAGCCGTGCAGACGTTTATGTAATCAATACATGTTCGGTAACGGATAATGCTGACAAGAAGTGTAGAAAAGTAGTGAAGGAAGCATTAAAGCACTCTCCCAACGCCTATATTACGATTGTTGGCTGTTATGCGCAGCTAAAACCAAAAGAGATAGCAGAGATTCCCGGAGTGGATATGGTCTTAGGTGCAGCTGAAAAGTTTAATATTATTGAGCATATCAATGATTTGACGAAACAGGAGAAAACGATCGTTTATAATGGTCCAATCGATGAGACCAATCAATTTGTCTCGGCTTATTCGATTGGCGATCGTACGCGTACCTTCCTAAAAGTACAGGACGGGTGCGATTATTCATGTACATTTTGTACGATTCCTCTGGCACGTGGCGGAAGCCGCTCGGGTAAGATCGAAGATATTGTGCGTCAAGCGGAAGAAATTGCAGCTTCAGGCGTAAAAGAAATTGTGTTAACGGGAGTTAATATTGGTGATTTTGGTATTCGGGATGGTAAGCGTGAAGATCGATTCTTGGATTTGGTAAAGGCTTTGGATGAAGTCGAAGGTATCGACAGGATTCGGATTTCTTCGATAGAACCTAATCTTCTTTCCAACGATATTATTGAGTTTGTGGCACAATCAAAACGTTTTGTTCCACATTTCCATATGCCACTGCAGTCTGGAAGCAATAAAATTCTGGGTTTAATGCGCAGAAGGTACAAAAGAGAACTTTACACAGAGCGCGTCGCATTTATCAAGTCATTGATGCCTAATTGCTGTATTGGTGTTGACGTTATTGTCGGATTTCCGGGAGAAACACGTGAAGACTTTATCGACACGTACAATTTCTTGAATGATTTGGATATTTCTTATCTGCATGTCTTTACCTATTCAGAAAGAGAGAATACGATTGCAGCTCAAATGGACGGTGCTGTGCCGGGAGCTCAACGTAGTGACCGTAGCAAAATGTTGCATATCCTTTCGGAGAAGAAGCGCCGTGCTTTTTATGAGTCACAGCTTGGCGAGACTGGTGATGTCTTGTTTGAGGCCGATGAAAAAGATGGATATATGCATGGTTTTTCTAAAAACTATGTTAAAGTACGGACCTTATACGATCCATTATTGGTGAATGAGGTTGTGCCGGTTAAATTTATGGACGTAACGGATTCCTGTGAAGTGGAGGTAGAAGAAATTCCGGAGACACTGACACATTAATTTTTTTAAGGATATCATATTAAGATTTATAACATACAAAAAAGGCAATCTTCTCTAGTAAGATTGCCTTTTTTCGTTAAAGGGATTTCCTAATTTTCCTATTGATTGCCCCCTAATGAGCACTGCTCTTTGCTGCGTTCAACCAGATGACGGTACCCAAGATCATAAGTACCCCGAGCCATTGTATCGTGGATACACTTTCATGAAGTATAAAAAATGACATACAGGTGGCTACTGGTAACTCCGCCGAACTCAATATTCCCCCTAAGGAAAAGCCCGTTTTAGGTAAGCCGTAGGCAAATAGTAAAGGCGGGATGACTGTGCCAAATAGAGAAAGGATCAAACCGAAATAGAGAAAGTTACCATCAAATTGACCATTCAATAAATAAGCAGGCGGAAATAAGGTAAAGACCATGATACAGGCCCCCGTTACCATAATAGCACTTTTTTGAATGGGGTGATAATCATTGCCGACACGGCCATTCACGATCATGAAGACCGAATAGGCGGTCGCCGCTAAAAGACCAAATAAGACACCTGTTAAGTTGAGGTGTTGTAAGCCTTTTTCAATAAGTCCAGTCGCTAATAATGTTGCAATGAGTACAATGCCGATGCCAATCAAGTTGTTTTTTGAAGGTTTTGCCTTGAAAAAGATAAATTCAATCAGGACACCGATCCAGATATACTGCATCAACAGCACAATGGCCAACGAAGCCGGAACAAGCTGCACACATTTGTAATAGAGGATACTCACCAAACCGGTAGAGGTACCACTGATTAATATCTTGATCCATGAAGATTTCTTGCTTGAAGAGTGAAATGACTTTGCAGAAAAGAGTTTGATGACAATATAGATAAGCCACAGGATAAGCATGCCAAACAATACCTGAATTCCCGTTACCTCTCCTAAAGTCAACCCTTTACCATAGGCTTTTTTAACAAACGTTGATAGTATCCCAAAACTACTCGCACCTAAAAAGACAGCTAATGCACCTTTTAATTTTTCCATTCTCAAATAAATTAGGCGTCAAAGTTACGATTTCTGAACAATTCTTTTTCTTATCTGACGTTCTTATCAAGAAAAGCAATCTTCGGCGACAAGCTTTACAGTAAGGAGTAAATGCATCCAACAGGTGGAATTCATTGACTGGAAACATTGCTGTTCGTCGTAACATGTTGCGGGGACGGCTTTATAGCAGTGGTCCTAGGAGTAAATTGTTTTTTAGCAGTGGGCAAATTTATTGGATATAAACAGCAATTTAATTAAGTTTGTTAGGCAAGTGAGTTTGTTAAGCAAGAACGTAAATCGAACAGCATGAGTGTCAGATCTTATTTTATCTTCTTTTTAGGTGCAGTTCTATTTTTGAGCAGTTGTTCAACGAAGAAAAAGGTACTTAGCTCCAACACACATTCTTCCAATGGCGCGGTTTTGACAGATGCGAGCTCAGCGCGCGGAAAAACCTTTTCCGGATCCCGACTTGACAATTATGCAGACTTACTCAATGTGAGTACAAAAAAACTAAATCCACACCTTTATTCATTTATTGACGATTGGATGGGCATACCGCATCGTATGGGTGGACAGACCAAATCTGGGGTAGATTGCTCGGGATTTGTTAATTTGCTCTATATTGAAGTATACAAAGGGAATTTGCCGCGTACCTCACGTGACATGGAAGGAATAGTAAAAAGAAAAAAGGTCGATAAACTTGAAGAAGGAGATCTGGTGTTTTTTTCTTTCGGACGAAATGGTATAGATCATGTAGGTGTATACCTGCATAATAATAAGTTTGTTCATGTTTCGACACGGAAAGGTGTTATCATCTCTGATCTTTCCGACAGCTGGTATGCTAAGACCTTTGTTGACGCGGGCTCTCCGAATATCTAAATGCGTGAATTTCATGTAGGTTTTATGTCATATCTTGATATAAACTTTTATACCCTATATAAATCCTTATTTTTGTCAAAATTTTATAGAAATGACAATAAAGAGTAAGAAGATTTTTTTGGGCCTTTGTATTATTGTGCCGTTTTTGATGTATTGTGTTTATTACTATAGTAACATGATCAAAAATGCCCCTTTTCGTTTTGCTGATTTTGAATCCATTGAATTCAAATACGGCGAACCGAATCACATGGTCAACGAATACAATTCAAAAACACGCATCTATAAGTATTTAGACAAAAAAGATTCTTTAATTACCGATACTGTAAAATTTACAAAAGACGATTTGTTGTACCTGCACCGCAAAGCAATGGAGCTCGGCTTTTGGAACTTGGATACCGATATGACTGGTCCTGAATGGCAGCAGGATTCAACACATTCTAAAGTTCCCCGTTTTTATTTAGAGTTCAACTATAAAGATAAGTCCAAGCATATTACTTTAGATGCAGATTTTGCAGGCAACCCGCGTATGCACGACGCAGCAAAATCAATGATCGATGAAGTCAACCGTATGTTGGCTACCGCGCAAGCCCGATAGTTAAGAAATAAACCCTAAGGGTAAAGAGAGAAATCAAGCAATTGGTTTCTCTTTTTTTGTGCCCAATATTCGTCTGGGAGCAAGGGTAAGAAGATGGATTTATCAGCGAACAACATATACATACTAATAGGAGGGAATAGGGAGTTAATAGGGACCTGAAGGGGGCTCATTTGGATGAAACCATAGGAAGGATGTGCGATATCCCTGTCGGTATACTTTAAATATGGGTTAATTACTACATTGATGGTAAATCGTTCTTTCTGTTTTTTGATAAATTCTTGATGTTCTCTTTATATTCCCTTAACGTGAATCGAATACTTTAGCGCCAAAACAAAATTTCATATGAAAGCATTTTTGGCATTAGCAATTTCCTGGGCATTCGTAAACGCGGTGCAGGCCCAAGATTTTGCGAAAGGAAAAGTTTATCTTGACGTAAACAAAAACGGAAAATTGGATAAAAACGAAAGAGGCGTTGCCTCCGTTGCTGTTAGTAACGGGCGTGAGGTGACGACAACCGATAAAGATGGTAATTATCAGTTGCCTGTTGGAAATGACAACATCATTTTCGTGGTTAAACCTTCAGGCTACGCTTTGCCTTTGGATGAATATAACCATCCAAAATTTTATTATATCCATAAGTTAAACGGTAGTCCAGCTTCAAAATACCCGGCTGTTGCTGCTACAGGAAAAATACCGGCTGCTGTAAATTTTGCATTGTACCAACAAGATGAAGATCCTAACTTTTCAGCTTTTGTCTTTGGTGATCCACAAGCCTATACGGAGGAAGAACTAGCCTATTTCAAAAATGGTGTGATCAATGAGATTTCGGATAAGACAATTGCGAAATTCGGTATCAGCTTAGGTGACTTAGTGGGAGACGATCTTTTACTACAGCCAAAGTATAAATCGGTAATTTCAACGATGGGGCTGCCGTGGTATAATGTGATGGGAAACCACGATATGAACTATGATGCCAAAGAGGATAGCCTCTCCGATGAATCGTTCGAGCAGACTTTTGGTCCCAATAACTTTGCGTTCAACTATGGGAATACACATTTTATCATTCTTGATAATATCATTTATCCGAATCCACGGACAGGAAAAGGTTATTTGGGTGGATTCCGTAAAGATCAGCTTGATTTTGTGGAAAATGACTTAAAAAACGTAGCTAAAGATAAATTGATTGTATTGGCATTTCATATTCCTTTATATCATCAAAACTCGGATGTCTTTCGTAATGAAGATAGACAACGTCTGTTCGATATTTTGGCTCCATTTAAGCATACCTTGTCTTTGTCCGCGCATACACACTTTCAGCGCCAATATTTTTATGGACAAAAGGACGGGTGGAAGCAAGAAAAGCCACATCACGAATATAATGTAGGTACAACATCGGGCGACTGGTATTCGGGCGAGTTGAATGAAAAAGGAATTCCTGTTTCTACGATGCGGGACGGTACACCAAAAGGCTATGCCATTTTAAAAATCGAGGGCAACCAATACAGTTTTGATTATAAGGTTGTCGGTAAGCCGGCAACGTATCAGATCGATTTATATGGAGCTTCGGTCGTTCCAGAAAAATACACAAAGAGATATCCGATATACGCTAATTTTTTTATTGGAAGGGAAGGTGACAAGGTAAGGTATAGAATCAATCAGGGCGAATGGAAGGAAATGGATTTTGTCAATGAAAACGATCCAGCGTTTCTAAATTCTTTGGCTAACTACGATACAGCAACTGAATTAAAGAATACGCGTAGACCTTCAAACCCTGAAAAATCCAGTCATCTGTGGACGGCTAATTTGCCCAAATTAAAAGCTGGTAAATATCAGATTGAGGTTCAGGCTGTTGATCTTTTCAATAGAGTACACCTGGCAACGAAGACTATTGAGGTGAGATAAATAACCGGTTGTAGAGTTGTTTTAAGTTTAAAGATAGCTTAAGATGCACTTAACATAACCATCCTATATTTGTGTAGAGTAATTTTTGATTCATAAAGAGTTAGGGTTAATGTGTAGATCTGTTGTGAAACACGTCTGAAAATTTAGTTTGTTTTTAAAGTGAAGGTAATCTCCCCAGATTACCTTTCACTGTTTTTAGACCTTTCACTTTAAATGATGTTGCCAAAATTTAAATCCTACTACTATGATCTGTTTGTACTCTTTATACGGTTTACAGCCACAAGCTTTGTTGGGTAGTTAACCTGATATATGAATGTTAGTTTCGTAGCGTTTTTTTTAGAGTGTCTGATGATATTGGTCAGACAGAACTTTCAGTTCGCTTTTATTGCTGTTGGTCTGCGAAGTCATGATGTTTTTTTTGTCGGATAACCTGCCGGAAATCATCTGATGCCGGATTTTCAAAGATCTCCAGGTCGAAGTATTTTGTTGCAGCAAATAAGTGGTCGAATATATCTGAAACAATTCCTTCGTAATATTCCCAGCGGATATCATTTACAAAGAAATAAAGTTCGACCGGAACACCGTGTTCGGTTGATGCAAGCTGACGTACCATCAAGGGCATGGTCTTGTGAATATTGGGATTTTGACGTAGATAGGTGAGTGTATAAGCTCTGAACATCCCTAAATTGGTCATTTTGCGACCGTTTATGGGACTTGATTGATCTATCTGCTGTTCCGTGTTGAATTGGTCAATTGTCTTGGCACGCTCCTCGATATAAGGCCGCAGAATCTGTATATTTTTGAGCCTTTCAATTTCTTCATTTTCCAAAAAACGGATCGTGGAAATTTTGATATTTATGGCCCGCTTTAAGCGCCGCCCGCCCGATTGCTGCATGCCCCTGTAATTTTTGAAAGAATCCGATAAGAGCGTATGCGTTGGTATCGTCGTAATGGTCTTATCAAAGTTCTGTACTTTCACATTATTGAGGTTAATCTCTTTGACAGTTCCATCGGCGCCATATTTAGGCATTTCTATCCAATCGCCTACACGGATGGAGTCATTGGCCGAAACTTGTATACTGGCAACAAATCCCAATATCGTGTCTTTGAATACCAACATCAAGATTGCTGACGCGGCACCTAAGGATAATAAGAAGGACCAAGGGGATTTTCCTGTCAATATCGAAAAGCAGATCGTCCAACCGATAAATAATAGGATAATCTGGCAGACCTGTAAATAACTTTCCAGGGGCTTGTCGGCAAAAGATTTTTTCATGCGCAGCATGTCCCGTAAACTTTTCAGAAGCGAATGAATAATCAGTAAACTGACTACGGTCGTTGCTATGTCAAGTACTTTATTGCTATTTTCTTTCCAGGTTGGAAAACCCATGAAGATAATGGGCATGATATATTGTGCCACTAATATCGGAACAAAATGAGCAATAAGTTTCAGGGTTTTATTGCGGATCAATAGATCATCAAAGCGATTTGTGCTTCGCCTGATGGCTTTGATTGTTAACAGGAGTAACGTTCTTTTGGTGAAATAGTCAATGACGATCAAAAACAGGATAACCAGTAAGAGTAAAAGGATCGAGTTAACAAAGTGGCTTCCCTGATTATCAAGACCAAGTTGTTTAATCCATTGAAATGTCCAGTTATAGATGTAGGATTGGGAATCTTTGAATAATTCCGTTGCTGTGCTTTGCATGTTACAAATATACAAAAAGCCGCAATTAGCGGCTTTCGGTTATTTTGAGTTTAGCGGTTCACGTTCGTGTTTATGTCTAAAGAATACAGCAAAGAAGATTGCTATAACCAAGGTATAGATGGCAAATGCAAGCCAGATATCATGCCAGTCTTTTAGCATGAGATTACCACTTAACATGCCGTCAGGTAATATGGAAATACTCTTTTCCTGCAGGAAATGTAGAAAATGGGTATTATCGATTGTTGTATCCAGATAGTGTGCGAGATCCTTGCTGTTTTGAAAACTTTTGGTAAAGTAATGGTCAATGATCCAACCCGATGCAAAACTGCCTACAACGGCACCGAAACCATTTGTCATCATCATAAATAAGCCTTGTGCCGAGCTGCGTATGCTTGATGTTGTTGAGGTTTCAACAAATAAAGAACCTGAGATATTAAAGAAGTCAAATGCCATACCATAGACGATGCAGGATAATACAATCATCCAAAGGCCGCCTGCTGGGTCACCAAATGAGAATAATCCAAAACGTAATACCCAGGCAAACATCGAAATCAGCATGACCTTTTTTATACCGAATCTTTTGAGGAAAAATGGAATAGCAAGAATAAAAAGTGTTTCGGATATCTGCGAAATCGACATAATGATGGTCGAATATTTCACAACGAAAGATTCTGAAAATTTAGGGTAGAATTTAAATTCATCCAAAAACACATCACCGTAGGCATTGGTCAATTGGAGTGCGGCTCCTAGGAACATGGAAAAAATAAAGAATAAAGCCATTTTATAATTTCCAAAAAGTTTAAATGCTTCCAAGCCTAATAGTTGTGTCCAGGAAGCATCTTCCTGTTGTAACTTCTTCGGTGGACATTTAGGTAATGTAAAAGCATAGAGACTTAAAGCCAAAGCTGCGGTTCCGGCGATATAAAATTGATAAGCTGTGGCCTTGTTGCCAGTTAAATTGGTGATCCACATGGCAACGATAAAGCCTATCGTTCCGAAAACCCGGATAGGCGGGAATGCCTTGACCAAATCGTAGTTATTTTCATTTAATGCCGTATATGCAATGGAGTTGGATAGGGCCAAAGTCGGCATATAAAAACACATTGCCGCAAGCATCGCATAAAAAAAGGTGTTTGGATCATTTACCTGAGGTAAATAGAATAAAACACCCGCATAACATAAGTGAAGAATAAAATATAATCTTTCGGCATTTATCCAACGATCGGCGATAATTCCCATCAGGGTAGGCATAAATAAAGAAGCGATCCCCATAGTTGCAAAAATAGCTCCAAATTGTGTACCATCCCATTGTTTTGTGCCAAACCAATAGTTTGCTATTGTAATCAACCATGCTCCCCAGACAAAAAACTGAAAGAAGCTCATAATGGTCAATCTTAATTTAATAGACATAAATCGATGTTATTTAAAATTTTTGTTTCGCTTTAATGAAAGGAGTTATTTTCTTTTGGAAATCTCATCCCTAATCAATGCAGCCTGCTCGTAGTTTTCTTCGGTCAATGCCTGATTAAGTGCTTGCTCCAGTTGCTCATCTGTCAACGAGGAGAAAGGATTTTGTGGGGATTTTGAAGGTGTTTTTTCTTCGACCTCAACAACACTTGGATCCTGAACTTTATTGGATTTGTCTAGGTTTTCCAAAAATGCAAACTCATGTCCCTCAATGATAATTCCAGCAGAGGACATAATAAATTCGTAGGCATAGATCGGAGCTTCAAACCGTACAGCCAGTGCAACGGCATCGGATGTGCGGGCATCAATCTCGACAATCTTGTTGCCGTCGGAACAGATAATTTTAGCATAAAATATCCCTTCAATCAGATTATAGATCAGTACTTCAATGAGTTTAATACCAAAAGAATCTGCAAAAGATTGAAATAGGTCGTGTGTCAGCGGACGACTAGGAATCATTTTCTCTATCCGAATAGCAATAGCTTGAGCCTCGTGGCTGCCGATAATGATGGGCAATCTTCTGTTGCCCTCCACTTCTCCCAATACAAGAGCATAAGCCCCAGATTGCGTTTGACTATAGGATAAACCAACGATATCTAATCTGATTTTCTTCATTTTAATTCCAAAGCGGTCTACAAACTTAGATAAATTTGCTTTTATATGCAATTATAACAAATAAAAACTCCCCATTCATTTTGGATAAATGGGGAGAATATATCGGATGAAAGCTTTAAATACCTTTGTAAGCCTTCAATGCCTGCGTTAATTTCGGAACAACGTCGAAAGCATCGCCTACAATTCCATAATCGGCCACTTTGAAAAAGGGTGCTTCTGGATCTTTATTGATGACAACGATTGTTTTAGAAGAGCTTACTCCCGCCAAATGCTGTATTGCTCCGGATATACCGATAGCAATGTATAGATTGGGGCTAACAACAATACCTGTCTGGCCCACGTGCTCCGAGTGCGGGCGCCAGCCTGCATCGGATACGGGTTTTGAACATGCTGTAGCGGCACCGAGGACGTCTGCAAGTTCTTCCACCATACCCCAGTTTTCAGGTCCTTTTAAACCACGGCCTGCGGAGACCACGATTTCAGCTTCCGGCAGGGAAACTTTGTCTGTTGCTCGAACAATCTCTTTGACCATCGTTGTGAAATCTGTTTGGTCAATATTCGGAGCAAAAGTTTCGACAGTTGCGCTACCACCGGTCTCTTTTGTTTCATATGCATTTGGACTTAGTGCGATGACCTTTATATCCGAGGATAGTTCGAGTGTAGCGAACGCTTTATTGGAGAACGCTGTTTTTTTGACAGTCAGTCTGTCGCCATTGATTTTCGGCAATTCGAGTGCGCCATCGGCCAGACCAGCCTCTAATTTGGCTGCAATACGTGGTGCGAGTCCCTTACCTGAGAATGAGTTGGACAGCACAAGTATTTTTGAACCGGTACTTTTTACGGCCTCAGCAATGATGCTTGCATACGCTTGGTTTACAAAAGAAGCGAGTCGCTCATTGTCGACATTTAATACTTTGGAAGCACCGTACTTGCCCAAGCTGGCAAGTTCGTCTCCGGCGACATTTCCAATTGAAATCGCAACAAGATCAGTCTGTATGTTATCGGCGATGGATTTTGCATAAGAAACAACTTCAAAAGCAGATTTTTTGAATTTTCCATCGGTATTTTCTACATATACGAGTATAGACATGGTGTTTTAGCGTTTAAAGATTAAATAACTTTAGCTTCGTCGTGAAGAAGAGAAACTAATTTTTCTACCTCGGCAGCGTCAACAAGTTTGACCGTACCGCGCGGAGCTGGTGTCTCATAGCTGACAATGTGTTCAAGAACGTCTATAGCGGAAGGTTCCAGCACATCCAATGGTTTGGTCCGCGCACTCATAATACCACGCATATTAGGTATTTTTGGCTCGGCAACACCTTCTGCTGTACCAATGACGATTGGCAGCTTTGCTGTCAATACTTCTTTTCCACCTTCAATCTCGCGCTCAACTGTGACTGCGTCGCCCGCAATGTCGACTTTTTTGGCAATGGAAACAGAAGGGATATGCAGCAGCTCTCCAACGATTGCCCCCACTTGAGCACCGTTATAGTCAATGGATTCGCGGCCAGTTAAAATTAAGTCAAATGCATTATCTTTGGCATACTTTGCTATCTGATTAGCAACAAACCAAGCATCGCGTGGAGCGGCGTTAATCCGTACAGCGTTGTCTGCGCCAATTGCCAATGCTTTTCGAATGGTTGCATCTGTCGATGCATCGCCCACATTGATGACAGTTACGGTTCCTTTTCCACCTTCAGCCAACTCAACTGCTTTGGATAAAGCAATTTCATCATAAGGGTTTATAATGAATTGTACACCAGCTGTATTAAATGCAGTGTTGTCATTTGTAAAAGTGATTTTGGATGTAGTGTCAGGGACATTACTTATACAAACTAATATTTTCATATACGATTGGTTTTACTCAAACTTACCATATTTTCTTTCAATTAAAAAGCGCTAAGGCGTTTTAAATTCTGTTAAAGAGTGGACTTGTGATTTTGATGAATTTTTAATTTTATTAGTTATTTATATGTATTTTTTTGATGTGATATGATATTTAGGTGTTTTGTTGTCTTTTTTGTAATTTTTTATTTTAAATAGCCGGTTTTTGACATTGGATTTATTGCGTCAGTAAATTGTCATTTTATATGCCAGCATAGTAATTTTAGAAAGCATCGCAGCGCATTCGGGGGACCTGTTTATAAAAGGCTTTTGTACGGCATGGAGAGAAGGGGGATTATTTAAGGGGATATACAATTAAATTGCATATAAAATGCAATTTGTCTAAGTTTGAAAGAAAAAAGATATGTCGACACGATTGGATCAACTGAATGAATTTTTGAAGGAGAGCCCCGAAGATCCTTTTTTAAAATATGCAATTGCAGCTGAATATCTCAAGCAGGAAGATGAACAAGAGGCTATGTTGAGATTCGAGAATTTAGTACATACGAATCCGGATTATGTAGGAACGTATTATCATTTGGGTAAATTGTACGAAAAATTAAATAAACAGGAGTCCGCGATTGATACCTATAGATCCGGAATTGAGATCGCTCGCAAGACGCGTAATTTCCATGCTTTGGGCGAGTTACAAGGTGCATTGTCCTTCTTGACAGATGAGGATGAAGATGATTTTTAATCTTTTCTAAATTTTTGGTATTTAATTTGTTATGAATTTATTGGTGTAACTGTTAGATGCTGATTTTTTTGAATTTGGAATGAGATGAAAAGGTTTATTTGGATTGTGGGTTTGTTGTTGACAATTGGAATGGTGGGATGTGATAATCCCAAACAAAGTGTTGCGGTCTATAAAGATAATTTACAGGACCTAAAAGGTAGGGATAAGGCGGAAGTAGTGATTGGTGAATACAAAGGTGTCATGCCTTGTGCGGATTGTGATGGTATAGAAACACTTATTTCATTGCATGCTGACAACACCTACCAATATTCATCTAAATACCTTAATAAAAGTGATGATGTGTTTATGCGTGAAGGAAAATGGAAATTGGATGGTAACATCATTACACTGGACGGCGTTGACTATAAGTTCAAATTAGGAAATCGGATACTCAGTCAGTTGGATCTTTCCGGAAATGACATTACGGGAGATATTTCCAAATATTATGTTTTGACAAAAAATTGAATCTAGCATAAAAATGTATGAAGAATGAAAAAGCCGAATCTATTTTCGGCTTTTTTATTTTTTTGAAATTATTCACTTTTCTCTGTAGTACAATCTTTAAATTGGGATTATACTGAAAGTTTTCTTCCCTTCTTCTTTTTAATTTTTAATCGTAGCAAGTTAGGATCAAATAGGCTATTTTAACAGTGCTTGTTCAGTGCTTGTTCAGTGATCGTTCAGTGCTCGTTCAGTGCTTGCTCAGTATAAACTGAATAAGGAGTGACTAATTACTGTCTAAAAACTGATTGAAAATTGTTCTTAGGTTTAAGTTGGTAGGATGCCGTATAAGTTCAGGAAGTATAGGTTCAGGTAATTATGGTAATTGTCGAAAATGGGTGGCGTACGTATCCAGAACAGTTCAGCGAAGACAAATATGCCGTGTAACTTACTGTTGGATGAGGAAGTCCCCTCACTCTAGCTTGCGGCTCTGATAGCGCGCTGGAGCAAGATTAAACTTATCTAATTCAATGTAGCGCTAATTAAGAATTCTTGCTTGAATTTTTAATTAGCGCTACATTGAGCGATTTTATTCGTTGTCGACTGTCAACTATTAAAATATTAGTTGTTTTTAGAGCAAAGTTCTTTTAACGTTGCTACGACGAAGTCAACTTCTTCTTTGGTGTTATGCTTGCAGAATGAAAAACGAACTGAAGGTCGTTCCGAGCTGGATTTTATTGCGCCCAATACATGCGAGCCTATATCTGTTCCTGAACTGCAAGCGCTGCCACCAGAGCAGGATATACCCGCAATATCCAGGTTGAATAAAAGCATGTCGGCAAGGTCACTGCAAGGGAAAGAAACATTCAGTACGGTATACAGTGATTTTTCCGGTTCAATAACACCATTAAAATCAATCTCGGGGATTGCTTTCTGCAACTCGTCGATCATGTAAGATTTGAGTCCTTGAATATAAGCTTGGTGTTCTTCCATGTGCTCATAGGCAAGTTCTAAAGCTTTGGCAAGACCCGCTATTCCATAGACATTTTCTGTTCCACCACGCATGTTGCGCTCTTGTGCTCCACCATAGATTAACGGTTTAATCTTGTTATTCGCATTGATGTAAAGAAAACCAACTCCTTTTGGACCATGGAATTTATGGGCAGCTCCTGTTATAAAATCTATTTTAAGGTTACCAAGGTTATGTGGATAATGCCCCATGGTCTGTACAGTGTCCGAATGGAATATCGCATTATACTTTTGGCATAACTCGGAGATACGTTGAATATCGTTGAGATTTCCGATCTCATTATTGGCATGCATAATGGAAACAAACGTACGCGGATTGGTACTTAAAAGTTCTTCCAGTTGGTTGAGATTTAAATTACCTTTTTCGTCAACTTCCAACAAATCTAGTTGCACTTTGCCGGCTTTTTCTAGCTCCTCTAAGGTATGTAATACGGCATGGTGCTCAATAGGTGAGGTGATGGCATGGGTTATCCCAAAGTCGGCGATTGACCTAACGATGGCCATATTGTCGGCCTCGGTTCCACCCGATGTAAAGAAGATCTCTGCTGGAGATACATGAAGTAGATTGGCAATCGTTTTACGTGCTTTTTCTACAATTGTTTTTACTTGTCGTCCGTGACTATGGATAGAAGATGGATTTCCAAAGTTATTGTTCATCACATCCACCATTACTTTTATTACTTCAGGATCTAAGGCTGTAGTCGCTGCATTATCAAAATATACTTGCATGCTGCAAAATTACAAATCTCCAAAGTAAATTAAAGGTATTAAATGACTTATTTTTATCATTTTATTTTCCTAATTATAGCTGATAGGCGTTGGCGTGCCGGGGTCTCATCAGAATTAGGTTCTTTTTGCCGAGGAAGGTATAGGATTAGTGCTTTCCCATTCTGATACAGAAAAAATAGCGCCAAATTACTATTTCAGTTTGGCGCTACTTTTCAATTTAGATAAGTTCTTTTTTTCGTCGGACCACGATGAGTATCACAAGTCCGCCCATTGCGAGCGCCAAGCCCAAATAGGCTGCAATATCACCTGCTTGCGTGTAGACAGTAATTTCTTCATTTAAATTAATTTCCTGATTTAGGGCTGCAGGCTGCCACCATTTAGTCTGTTGTACAATATCGCCACGTTGATTGATAAAGCCTGAAATCCCCGTATTTGCCGATCGGGCAACCCAGCGCCTGTTTTCAATCGCACGCAGTTTGGCATACTGTAAATGCTGGTCTTTACCCGAAGTATTGCCCCACCAGCCATCGTTGGTGATGATCGCAATAAACTGAGCGCCTTTTTTGACGTATTTGGAAACATAATTGCCCCAGATGGATTCATAACAGATTACGGGTGCGGCACCAATACCGCTTTGGGCATAGAATACCGAAGGTTCAGCCTGTTTTCCATAGCCACCTGTCGTACCGCCGAATGCCTTGAATAGTGGTTTCAGGAAATTCATCGCTGCACCAAAAGGCATTTGCTCTACGCCAGGCACGAGTTTGGACTTATGGTAAAACTGAAGTTTGGAGGAATAATCGATTAATGTTGCAGCATTGAAATTATCCTGGTATACATTAGGAGCTATTTCACGCGCAGTAGGTGTTTTTGCATAGTTGTACAACTGATAGCTTTCAATACCTGAAAGTACATTCCCATTTTTATATTGATCTAAAAATTTTAAAATGCGCTGGTAAGAAAAGGTTTCCCTAAAGTTTTCCTCGTCAAAATCGCCGTTCTGTGAAAGTGCAGTTTCAGGCCAGATGAAAAACTCCGTATTGGGTTTGGCGACTGAATTTGATAAGGCGAATAAGGTGTTTAATTGTTCCTCGGGACTTAAATTGAATTTAATATAAGGGTCAATATTCGGTTGAACAACAACAATCTGTGCAGGATTCTGATGTTCTTCGTAGTTGAAGTAACGTATCAACGAGTAGGTGCTGGGAACCAACAATATAGTCGCCAAAGAGGCAATCGGGACAATCTTATGTTTGATGGGATAAAGTCCTTTTCCATTGAGGTAAAGTGTAAATACCAAGATATTGACGAGCCAGATCCATATTGTTCCGCCATAGACCCCTGTGATGTCGTACCATTGGATCAATTGGTGGAAACTTGCGAAACCATTGCCTAAAGTCATCCACGGGAAGGCTAAATCCCAGGATTCGTGTAGAAATTCATAGCTTATCCAGAATCCCATTAATCCGAAAAGGGATAATAGGATGTTCGTTTTGCGTCGTAATTGCCCATATAGCCTGAAAGCCAGTGCCATTAAAGCGGCTCCAAGACAAAAAGGGATCAGACTGATGACAACAGCTGCAAAAGGCGGCATAACTGCTGAAATGGAGTTGTATACCCAGTAAATAGAAGCCGTGTTCCAAACAACAGCCGTGAGTCCCGCCGTAAGAAATACTTTACGGCCTTTTCTTTTGAATGTTTCACTGCGGATAATGTTTTCTACAGCAATCAGCAAAGGCACAAACCCAATAAATAACAATGGACTGGAATAGGGGATTGGTGGCCAGCCCAACCACAATAAAAAGGCACTTAAAAGTGCCAGTAAATAGTTGTTTTTCACGCTATATTTTCTCCCATTTATGATTATAAACTGGATAAAACTTCTCTCTTTTTACTCTCGTATTCCTCTTGGGTAATCAATTGTTTGTCGAAGAGTGTTTTTAATTTTTTGAGCTTTAAGGTAATTTCATCATCTTCCTCTTCTTTAACGGGTGGAGCGGGCGGGATGTTTGGTACCGTTGGCGCTGGCGGAGTTACTGGTGCCGATACAACAGGTTGAGGTGCCGCCGGAGCCGTAACTGCTGGCTGAAGCGGTGCATTATTTTCTGGTCGTTCGATAATCACTTCCTTCGCAACTGTTGGAGCAATGACTATTTTCTCTTTTTCGGCCGCCAATTCCGCTTTTTTATAGTTTTCAAGGGCGGCTTTAATATATTGATACAATTTCCTAGCCTGAACTTTAGGGATATAGTCTATGCTTAAATTTTCGCCCGTAAATGGAATAACCGTAACTTTTGAACCGAATATTTCTTCCTTGAAGGCAATATCCTTGATATCTTGCCAACCGAAGATTTCAAAATCAGTAGCCAGACCCAGTTTAGTAAATTCGCACATAAATATGCGCTTATTACTGATGGTGATACTATCTGGTAAAATAGTAACTGCAGGTTTTTTTTGAACTGCAATATAATCTATTTTTTCCCCTGGAGTAAGCATATCTTGGACTTTAGTAACCAATTTTTCAATGATTTTTATGTCCTGCCCGTCCTGTGCAAATTGTTCCATGTTCATGTCAAATACTTTTTAATACCTAAAGATTGTCAAAATTTATTCCAATCCTGCTACACAAAATACAAATTCTCCTTTAATCGGATTGTTTTCAAAGTGTAATTTTAAATCAGTTAATGTTCCGCGAACATTTTCTTCATAGAGTTTGCTTAGTTCGCGCGATATCGAAGCTTGTCTTTCTGCGCCAAAAACTGTGATAAATTCTTCGATGGTTTTGAGAATACGATGTGGCGACTCGTAGAAGATCATCGTTCTTTTTTCCTCTGCCAAAGCTTTTAAGCGCGTTTGCCTTCCTTTTTTTACGGGTAGAAAACCTTCAAAGCAAAAACGGTCATTGGGAAGCCCCGAATTGACAAGGGCAGGTACAAAAGCTGTTGCTCCTGGTAAGCATTGCACTTCGAGCCCTTCTTTGATGGCCTCACGTACCAGCAAAAATCCCGGATCTGAGATCGCCGGTGTCCCTGCATCCGAAATCAAAGCAATGTTTTGCCCTTCTTTCAGGAATTTAATGATTTCAGATACCGCTTTATGTTCATTGTGCTGATGATGCGCAAATACTTTTTTGTCGATTCCAAAATGCTTTAAAAGCGGAGCGCTGGTCCTTGTATCCTCTGCTAAGATGAGGTCCACTTCTTTCAGGACATTGATCGCACGGAACGTCATGTCCTCCAGATTGCCAATAGGTGTTGGAACTAAATATAACATGGTCAAAGTTAAGTTTTTTTTGCTATATTCAATGTTAAAACATTCTGTGCTTTTTGAAGTTCTATTTATAATAAATGCTAAGAATACATTATGCAATACATTGAAAAAATTCAAGCACACTTAGGTGCTGAAGCGAGTTATTTGTTAGAATTCGATCGACCCGCAGTTTCCAAATCAATGCTTCACCTGCCGGCGGCAAGTTTTATCGATCAGGTCTATACTTCGAGTGATCGCAGCCCGCAGGTCTTGCGGAGTTTGGGGCAACTTTTTGGAACGGGACGGTTAGCCAATACTGGCTATCTTTCGATATTGCCTGTGGATCAGGGAATCGAACACAGTGCAGGGGCCTCTTTTGCACCAAATCCTCAGTATTTTGATCCGGAAAATATTGTCAAGCTAGCTTTGGAAGGAAATTGCAATGCCGTGGCATCTACCTTTGGTGTTTTAGGAGCTGTTGCCCGAAAGTATGCACACAAGATTCCGTTTCTGGTTAAAATCAATCATAATGAACTATTGACCTATCCCAATCGAGCCGACCAGATCCTGTACGGAACGATTCGTGAAGCCTGGAATATGGGAGCCGTCGCGGTAGGGGCGACCATATATTTTGGATCTGAGGAATCAGACCGTCAGATTATCGAAGTTGCCAAAGCATTTGAAGAAGCACATTCTCTGGGGATGGCGACCGTATTATGGTGTTATCTGCGCAACTCGGCTTTTAAAGTCGGTGATAAAGATTACCATTTAGCGGCGGATCTTACCGGACAGGCCAATCATTTGGGCGTAACGATCAAAGCGGATATTATCAAGCAAAAACTACCCGAATTGAACGGTGGCTTTAAAGCATTGAATATGGGTAAAAGCAGTTATGGAAAGCTGGATGAACGCATGTATACGCAGCTTTCTTCCGATCATCCTATTGATTTGTGCCGCTACCAGGTACTTAATTGCTTTGCCGGTCGGGCTGGCTTAATCAATTCTGGTGGGGCCTCGGGACAGAATGATATCCAGGAAGCTGTAAAAACTGCGGTTATCAACAAGCGTGCAGGCGGCACCGGGTTGATATCTGGCCGTAAGGCTTTCCAAAAGCCAATGAATGAAGGCGTCGCATTATTACATGCTATTCAGGATGTTTATTTATGCGATGAAGTAAGCATTGCTTAGCAAATGTACATCACAATGAGTTCGTCAGGTTGAATCCAACGACAAGGTTGTCGTATAGATCGAATTGTAGAGCGTATCGATTAGGTGCCTAATGGATACGCTCTTTTTATGGATCATGGGTTGTAAAAATCGATACCATGGAGGACTAGTCTTCCATAGCCTGCTGGATGTTAGCCGATGCGGTGTGATGGAAATAGAGCGCCGTAAAGCAGTCAAAAAGCCTTTTGGATGGTGCTTTAGGAATAAAATTGCTTGTAAATAAAGGCAAATTTATCTAAGTTTGTTCACTATTTTAAATAACACATTTATATTATGTTGCAATTAAATTATATCCGTGAGAACAGGGATACGGTAATCGAAAGATTGGCTGTCAAGCATTTCAAGGAAATTGGATTGGTCGACGAAATCATCAGTTTAGATGAAGATCGTCGTAAGATCCAATCGGAATCTGACGCACTTTCGGCAGAGGCTAATGCGGCGGCAAAACAGATTGGAGATCTGATGCGCCAAGGAAAAAAAGAAGAAGCTGAAACCGTTAAATCCAAATCCTCGGGATATAAGGAGCAAGTGAAGCAACTTTTGGAACAATTGGGTACCATTGAAGCCGAATTGAATGAGAAGATCGTACAATTACCTAATTTACCGCATCAATCCGTTCCAGCAGGTGTAAGTGCTGAGGACAACGAAGTAGTTTTGAACCATGGCGAAATCCCGGCTTTGTCGGAGGATGCATTGCCGCATTGGGAATTGTTGAACAAATATGATATTGTTGATTTAGAGCTTGGTGTAAAAGTTGCCGGTGCGGGTTTTCCTATTTATAAAGGTAAAGGCGCTAAATTGCAACGCGCACTGATCAATTTCTTTTTGGATCAGGCAGCAGAAGAAGGATACGAAGAAGTACAGGTGCCCATTTTGGTCAATGAAGATTCTGCATTTGCTACGGGACAATTACCGGATAAAGAAGGACAGATGTACTATGTGGGTAACGACAATCTGTATTTGATCCCTACAGCCGAAGTTCCCGTCACCAACATTTATAGAGACGAGATTGTAAAAGAAGGGCAGTTTCCAATCAAACATTGTGCTTATACACCATGTTTCCGTCGTGAAGCAGGTTCTTATGGCGCACATGTACGTGGATTAAACCGACTGCACCAATTTGACAAAGTGGAGACGGTACAGATTGTACATCCTGAAAAGTCTTATGAAGTGCTAGAAGAAATGAGTTTATACGTACAGCGTCTTTTGCAGAAATTAGAGCTTCCTTACCGTGTATTGCGCCTTTGCGGTGGAGATATGAGTTTTACTTCTGCATTGACCTATGACATGGAAGTGTATAGTTCTGCTCAGAAACGCTGGTTAGAGGTATCTTCCGTTTCCAATTTTGAAACTTATCAGGCGAATCGTTTGAAAGTCCGTTTTAAAAATGCCGATGGAAAGATGCAGTTGGCTCATACATTGAACGGTTCGGCATTGGCTTTGCCACGTATTGTGGCAGCGATATTGGAGAATAATCAAACAGAAAAAGGAATTAAAATACCTGCAGTTTTGGTGCCTTATACCAAATTTGAATACATCGATTAAATAACAATAAATAAGTCGTCTTTAGACTTATTTAATATGCATATGAAAGACGCTCAGCCTGAGAAGGTAGAGCGTCTTTTTTTTGTTATAACTCGATTTTAATATGTTTAGAATCATTATAAATTACATGTAGTTTTAATACAAAAAAATAATAGTATAACATGTTAACGTTTTCTTATAACATTGTTAATGTTTTGTTAATTATGGTTCATTCCGTATAAAATTCTGTTTGAAAATTGTTTGATGAGTTTTTATTCTAAAATGCTTCTTTTGTAACAATTTGTAAAATTGTGAACTTATTATTGCGGTATTTCTTGTTTTCTGGAGATTATGTTAAAAAACTTGTAAAAGCAACTTTGGCTTTATATATTTGACACCGCTAATAAAAATCGCACTAACTATTATTTACTGTAAATGCTGAAAAGAGCAAATTTACAGCTGGATATTTATCTAAGGACTGACTCTACATCTACCTAGGGCCGACTTTTTCACAAATATTTTCAACTGTTATTAACTGGGCTGCAAGAGCATGTTATGTCTTTTGTTGTTTATTGTCTAGGCAATTTATGTTTAGACGGTTATGGTAATGGATATAATTTATATCAATATATAGGATTAGAAAAAATAATAAAATTAACTAACTAAAACATGAAACAAACATTACTAAGTTTTCTTGTTGGCGGTATGATCTTGACTTCGGTTGCATTCGCTCAAGAAAAGAAGATTAGTGGTCGTGTTACATCTGCTGACGGTAAAGCAATACCAGGGGTGACAGTAGTTGTACAAGGTACTAATCAAGCTACACAGACTGATACTGATGGTAATTATTCATTGAATGTACCGGCAGGTAAGGTTGTCGTATTCCGTTCCGTTGGTTTTGACGATAAAACTATTATTGTAAACAACAATAGTACGGTATTCAATGTTTCTTTGGTAAATCATGACAATGCTTTGGAAGAGGTTGTTGTTACAGCAAATGCGATCAAACGTGAAAAAAGAACGTTAGGTTACTCTGCACCGACATTGAATAATGAAGAATTACGCTCAGGTCAAAATTCGAGTGCTATCAATGCATTGGCTGGTAAGGTTGCTGGTGTGAATATTACATCAACCTCGAATTCGCCAGGTAGTTCATCTCGTGTGGTATTACGTGGTGGTTCGTCGATTTCAGGAAATAACCAAGCATTAATTGTTGTTGACGGTGTTCCTATTGACAATTCAAGTGTGATTGGTGGCGCCTCATCGCTATCCAGTGTTGATTTTGGTAACCGTGGTAATGATATCAATCCTGATGATATCGCATCAATGACTATATTAAAAGGTCCTGCTGCAGCTGCATTGTATGGATCGAGGGCATCTAATGGAGCTTTGATCATTACAACTAAGACCGGTAAAAAAGGTGGGGGTAAAACAGATATTACTTTCAATACTACAAATACTTTTTCTTCTATTTTGAAATTGCCCGAGTTCCAAAATGAATATGGTCAAGGTTACTCTGGCTATACTAAAAATGGAGATCTGGTTTTTGTCAATGATCCAAAAGAAAACTGGTCCTGGGGAGCTCCTTTTACAGGAAAAACACAGGAATGGGGGCAAGCTGTAAACGGTGTAAGACAAACAAAACCGTATTCTGCCGTAAAAGACAATGTTAGAGACTTTTTTAATACTGGGTTTGCAACAGACAATAACCTAGGCTTCTCAGGTGGTAGTGAAAAATCTTCCTTCTATTTGGGGCTGAATTCTTTGAACTCAAATGGTGTTTATCCTGGAAGCAAGGACAACTACAATAAATATGGTGTTCGTTTCAATGGTCAAACTGAATTCTCCAATAAATTTTATGCAGGAATTTCAGCGAACTATAGTCAGATCAACTCGAACAATGTAGGTGGTGGCCAAGGCGGTGGTTCTGTTTATAATAACTTGTTGCAAACTCCCCGCGATATTCCTGTTGCTGACATGAAAGATTTAAGCAACCCATATAATGGGTATGGTTATATCGATGCAAATGGTTTAAACCATAGTAATGAGTATGGTTATTATGGAGCATATTCTATGAATCCATATTGGACATTGGCAAATTACAACAATTACAATAATGTAAACCGCATTATGGGTAATTTTAACGTCGGTTATAAGCCATTTGAATGGTTGGATTTCAAAGAGCGCGTAGGGGTGGATCACTACACCGACCGCAGACGTTCAGAATCTCCAAAATATAATTTTACGCCGATCGATAAAACTTCAGGTAATTATTCGACTGCTAATGATCTTATTGACAATGGAGAGTATCGTATCGATCAATACAATGTAACAGAGATCATTCATGATTTCATGGTTACTGCTACCCATGAGTTTAATCAAGATTTTAAAGGATCATTAATGTTGGGTAATAATATCCGTCAACGTAATGTTTCTAATCTAAGTACTGCGACAAATGAAAGTGGAGGTTTGGTACAGCCGGGTTATTACAATCTAGCAAACTCCAATGGTCCATTGAACTTGATTCAAGATTCATGGTCAAAACGCCGGTTGGTTGGACTTTATGCAGATTTGAACTTGTCGTACAAAAACTTCCTATACTTACAAGCGACAGCACGTAACGATTGGTCGTCTACTCTTCCTAAGAAAAACAATTCATTCTTTTACCCGAGTGTAAGTGGTTCCTTTGTATTCTCCGAGTTGTTGAGCCAAGATGCTAAGAGAATTCTTTCTTACGGTAAATTGCGTGCCAACTACGCCAAAGTTGGTTCGGATACAGATCCATACCAATTGTTGACAACCTTCTCTAGAGGCGAGATCAATGGTGGATTTGGAACGACAACTTTCCCATTTGGTAATGTTTCCGCATTCATGTCGGGATCCACTTTAGGAAATGCAGAGTTGAAACCAGAAATCACTACATCAGCTGAAGTAGGTGCAGAATTAGGGTTTTTTAGAAATCGTTTAACTGTTGATTTTAGTTACTACAATAACAATTCTAAAAATCAAATCTTAGCCATTCCTATTGCAAATTCTACAGGTTACGGATTCAATGTTGTTAATGCGGGTAAAATTAAAAACTCGGGTGTTGAACTTGCATTGCGTGGAACGCCAGTGAAAACTGAAAACTTTAGCTGGGAATTGATGGGTACTTTCACTAAAAACAACAGTAAAGTTGTTGAGTTGATGGATGGTATTGACCAAGTTTCTCTAGGTGGTTTCTCAGGTATGTCTATCGTTGCGGCAAAGGGTCACCCTTACGGAGAATTTTATGCAGTAACCAATGCAACTGATGCGGAAGGCAGAACTATCGTTGACCAAGAAACAGGTTTACCAGTACCTACTTCAGAAGCAAAGTATTTAGGAAGTTATAATCCTAAATTCCAAGCATCATTAGGAACGACTGTAAATTACAAAAGCTGGTCATTAACAGCATTGTTTGACATGAAACATGGAGGTGTATTCTATTCACGGACTAAAGATATCATGGCATTCACAGGTACATCTGCTGAAACAGGAGGCGAGCGTTTTGGTCAAATCTTCCCTAACTCAGTTTACTTAGATGCAAATGGTAATTCTGTTGTAAATACAACAGCGACTTATGACAAAGTGGATTATTATCCATATTTGGAAGCGGGGATGAATGTTATTGATGCTTCTTATGTGAAGTTGCGCAACTTGGCTATTTCTTATAAATTCAAGAAAGATATGCTTAAAAATACGCCATTTGGAGATGTGACTGTGGGTGTGTTTGGAAACAACCTGTTTATTTGGACTCCAAGCGAAAACAAATATGCAGATCCTGAAGTAAACTCTGCTGGTGCTGGAAATGCACAAGGCTTTGACTATACTGCTCAGCCGTCTTTGCGTAACTATGGTATCAATGTGAAGGTATCCTTCTAAACTATAAAGAATAATAGAATGAACAAGAATATTAAAAAGTTTGTTTTTGCTGCATTGGTTGGATCAGTAGCATTTACAAGTTGTAATAAATATTTGGATGTTAACGAAAATCCAAATAACCCGGAAAAAGTAGAGCCAAATCTGTTGTTGCCGACAGTTGAAGCTTCGGTAAGTCAGATCGTAGGTAATCAACTTCAAGTGTATGGTGGTTTATGGGCCCAATATTGGACACAGGCTCCATCGTCCTCACAGTATCAGACCATTGATCAGTATAATATCAAAAATACTGCTACGGATCGTATTTGGTCAACAATTTATAGAAGTGCGCTAAACAATGCTGAAATAATCATCAAATCAGAGCGGGGGGCCAACAACTATACAATTGGTATGGCTTATTTATTGAAAGCATATACATTGCAGCTAGCTACTGATGCTTTTGGAGATATTCCCTTGGATGAAGCTTTGCAAGGAGCAACTAATTTGAGTCCAAAGTATCAAACTCAAAAAGAGATCTACAATAGTATTTTTGAAAATATCGATAAAGGTGTTGAATTATTGAAAGGTAGCCTTGGTACCACACCAGGTGAACAAGATATGTTGTTTGGTGGTGATAAGGCTTCTTGGATTGCGTTCGCAAATACCTTGAAATTGAGAGCGTATTTGCGTATTTCTAACGTAGATGCTGCTACTGCTCAAGCAGGTATCAAAGCATTATATGCTACAAATCCAACATTCTTAAATGAAGATGTATCCATCACATTTACGACGACAGGTGGTAACCAAAACCCTTTCTATACAGAGATGGTTGGTTTAAAATATGTTCAGAATGTAGTTGCAAGTGGAACAGCTGTTAAAGCTTATGCTGCAAACAATGATAAAAGATCATTTGCGTTATACAGCAGATTGTTTAAAGCAGATAATGTAACATTGCAGGATACAGTAGCATACTTAGAACAGGGAGACTTTAGAGGACAAAACACGAAAAAAGTTTCTGCTCCTTCTCCAATAACTGGTGCAAATGCGAAAAATACAGCGTCTGCAACAGCTCCTGTAAAATTATTCTCTGTTGCTGAAAGCAAATTCTTACAAGCTGAAGCTGCTTTGAAAGGATGGGGAACAGGTGCTGTTTCAACATTGTACAATGAAGGTGTTACAGCTTCATTTTCCTACCTAGGGACGGCAGGTGTGACTGACTATTTAGCTGCTGCTGGTAAATTTCCAACTGATGCATCTAAACAATTGGAAGCAATTATTACACAGAAATACTATGCAATGAACGGTTTCCAAAACTTTGAAGCATGGACTGAATATAGAAGAACAGGTTACCCTACATTCTTGGTTCAATCAAAAGCGTCAATTTTAGCGAATGGTGAAATGCCACAACGTTTGTTGTATCCAAATACTGAGTTGACAACTAACTTAAACTATCCAGGTACAAAAGCGATTACAGTACCAGTTTGGTGGGATGTTAAGTAATCTTTTAGATTATATACTTATGAAAGCGGCAATTTCTTTGGAAATTGCCGCTTTTGTTTTTTGAAATATATTGCTGGAAAAGCTGTATTTTCGTCCTTATTAATACAGCTATATTTTATGAAAAGATCGATTTTGTTTTTATTTATACTTATTCTTTTTGGGCCGAAGGTGCAGGTATTTTGTTTTGAGAAAGCTTATACCAAGTGTCGTATCGATACAGTAGTTAATTATTTCGATAGGTCGGGTAATCCAGTAGCAACGAAAGCGGAATCTCAATCTTATCAACTTATTGTCCCCATTGGAAACGATTCGGATAGATTTTTTAATATTGTTAGTTATTATACAGATACCGATTCTATGAAATCTTTCGCTTATAGTCCTGATAGCAAAGCTGGGGTTCTCGGGTGGAAATATGTCGGGGAATCGACTACCTACTACCCGAATGGACAGTTGAAAAGCTTGGAAAAATTCGATCCCCATGGGTTAGCAATTGACTCATCTTATTATTATTACCCTACGGGCAAGCTGAAAATGTTGGTTACCCAAGTGCAATCAGGTCAAAATCCATTTACTGGCACTCCTATAAACAAACCATATTACCTCTTGTATTTGGATTCTCTCGGAAATTATCTTTTGAAGCGGGGAAATGGATTTCTTCGCCTCGATTATGATAATGGTAACTATATTGAAGGGGAACTAAAAGATAATGAAAGAGAAGGAAAATGGGTAGGCTGGAATATGGAGAGTCATTATGAAGAGCAATATTCAGCTGGCGTTCTCCAAAGTGGGAAACGATTCCGTGCCAATGGAGAGGTGGTTTCATACGATGCTGAGACAAGGGAATTGGCTCCTGTTCCATCTCTTAAAATGGACCAATTTATAAAGGAAGTTTATAAAAACATAAACATTCCTCGTGATTCACATACTCAATTAAGCAATATTATAAACGTGCAATTTGTAGTCAACAAGGATGGTAGGCTCAGTAATTTTAAATATGATGGTGATATTCCTTTTGAAATTAAAAGAGAAATAACAACTGCTATTCAACGTGTTGGTCCTTGGAAACCAGGGAGCTTGCAAGGAGAGCCTGTGGCAATAAACTATACCATTCCGATACGATTGTAATTATATGCTGACTTTTGCCTAATTCCCAGAAAGGGGTGGTCAATTCAAACAGGTACCCAAGATGCTTTCTTAGATGCTTGTAAGCGAATGATTTGATGAAAGAGGCATTCCCTGAGAAATTCTAATATGTCAAAAGAGCGTCGCTAAACTATGGTTTTCGTATAGTTGTTGTATTAATCCCATAGTGAGTATAATATGTTTTATCGGTAGCCAGATAGTGGGTGTAAATATTTTAAAACTGCCTTCTGACTTTCAACAATGAAGGGCAATATAGTCGCGGTAATTCGTCATCATCATTGTTTTAACCCCCATTAATAAAAAGAAAAATAGACAGGTATAGATGAAAAATTTCGATCCATTCGCAAGTTTATAACTCGGTCTCAAAAAACATTTATCGGTGTTGCTTGATCTGAGAAAAGGTTTTGGATGTTGTATTACACGAAAAGTTAAATATTTATTGTTTTGGTGAATACTTTTGGAGGAAATGAGCCAGGTAATCAAGAATAGAGTTGCGAGTTCTCTTCTCTATTTTACCAAAGCAAGTTTTTATCAATTTTGTAATGAAAGAGAGCCACACAAAAAATATAAGATTATTTTTTTCAATATAATTGACTTGAAGAATAGGGGGTTGTATGTTACGTGTGCTTGCATTCGTATTGCCAAAATTATACTATTTCGGTGCGGTGTTTGGTATCGATATATTTTTATAAAGCCAACATATTTTCTTGTAAAATATATGTGCTGCGCTGATGAGTTAGCAATGTTTTTTATTATTTTTTGATTCTGAGTAAAACAATGTTACTTTGAAATGAATTCGTTTTGAAAAATAAATTATTGTTAATCAGTGTTTTGTGTTAATTTGTGCGTTAATTGTTGTTTGTAAATTATGCTTACATTGTAGGATTTTAAAAAAATTATAATTTTGTGTTTAACATTTTTTAATAGATTTATAATGTGTTAAAAAAAACAGGTGATAACTGGAACATATTTAGATTATAAAAAAAGTATATTAATACTAACCATAGTATTTTCTTCCAAAAATAACATTTTTATAAACGTAAACATATGAAACACAAATTACTCAGTTTATTCGTGGGTAGTATGATTCTAACTTCTGTTGCATTCGCGCAGGAGAGAAAGGTTAGCGGTCATGTTACAGGAGCAGATGGGAAGCCATTGGCAGGTGTAACTATCGCAATCCAAGGATCAAATGTTGCTACACAAACAGATGCAAATGGTAACTATTCATTATCAGTGCCTAATGGTAAAATTTTAGTATTTCGCTCTATAGGTTTTGCAGATAAAACGTTGATTGTTAAAGAAGGACAATCTGCTTTTAACGTTACATTAGATAATTCAGCTAATGCTCTGGATGAGGTTGTTGTAACTGCAATGGGTATTACCCGTTCGGAAAAATCTTTGGGTTACTCTGCGACAAAAATTGGTGGCGCCGAATTAGCAGCATCACGAAATACGAATGTCGCAAATGCATTGGCGGGTAAAGTTGCTGGAGTTCAGGTTAATTCATCAGGTGCCGCGCCAGGCTCTGTATCATCGGTTGTAATCCGTGGTTTCAGTTCAATTAATGGTTCCAATCAGGCATTGTATGTTGTGGATGGAGTTCCATTACAGACAAGTAATTTTCAAACTGACGGCACGACAATTGCGGCTGGAGGGATCTCCAGCATCTCTTCGGACGATATTGAATCAATGACTGTATTGAAGGGGGCGGCTGCTACTGCGTTGTATGGATCTCGAGCTTCAAATGGAGTTATAGTTATTACCACTAAATCGGGAAGAAAAGGTAATGGGAGAAACTTTTCGTTATCTTATAATGGAGGTATGCAATTTAGGGAGATGTCTGTTTTTCCTATAATGCAAAATGAATTTGGGCAAGGCTGGAATGGAAAGCAAACTTTTATTGAGAATGGCTCTTGGGGACCACGTTTAGACGGATCACTTCAATTGTTTGGACCTATTTGGAATAATAAACAGCTGTACCATGAATATTCAGCCCGAAAAAATAATGTTAAGGATTTTTTGGATGTTGGTAAATCCTTTAATAATAGTATAGCTTTTAATGGTGCTTCAGAAGACAACAAGCTGACTTATTATTTGTCTTATTCGAATACTAAAGATGATGGAATTATGCCAACAGATGCGGATTCTTATAAGAGGAATACGCTCGCTTATAGGAGTACCTATAAAGGTACTGATTGGTTAAAAGTTTCGTCAAATCTGAATTTTACGACAAATAAGACCAACGTGGTCGGGACATTTCAGGGCACATCAGTAATTGACGGTTTGCTGGAATTGCCAAGAGATATATCCATTATAGACAAAAAAGACTTATCGAGTCCCTTCAATACACCAGAAGCTTATTTTACGCCTTATGGTATAACTAATCCGTATTGGGCACTTGCCAACAATTATAACCAATTAAATTCGAAACAGTTTAATGGGAAAATTCAAGCAGATATTAACCCAATGAAGGAATTAACATTGACCTATAGATTTGGTTTTGACCATTTAAACTATGACCAAAAAATTGGAGTACCGGAGATCAAATTGGATGACAAATTAATCACGGATGACAAGGGATATCCGCCGTCAAAAATGAATCAAGCTGGAAATGTTTTTTCGAGATATGGTAGTTCTTATGAATTAAATCATGATTTCTTGGCTACTTATGATAACAGATTTGATAAGTTATCACTTACTGCAATGCTTGGTATGAATATCAATGAAAGATATTCTACTTATATGCAAGGTCAGACGGACGGTCTCTCTGTATATACTGGTTTTTGGGATTTAAGTAATGGGTCCGTGAGATCAGAGTTAAGTGAAGTTCAAAATAAACGAAGGCTGGTAGGGCTATTTGGAGATGTCACTTTAGGGTATGATGAAACTGTGTTTTTGAACTTAACTGCACGGAATGATTGGTCATCGACTCTACCTATCAATAATAATAATTATTTTTATCCTGGCGCAACTTTGAGTTGGTTGTTTACGAATAACCTACCTAAGAATAATATACTTACTTTTGGTAAAGCGCGTTTAGCCTATGGACGTACAGGTAATGATGCGGGAGTTTATCAAACTACCGCTCGCTATATACAAGGATTTGCCAATGGATATTACGGATCAGATATTATTAAATTTCCATTGAATAATGCGAATTCCTTTTTATTGAGTACACAAAAAGGAAGTGATCAATTGCAGCCAGAGATGACGACAGAATTTGAGGCAGGAGTTGATTTGAAATTCTTTAATAACCGTATTGGCTTAGACGCTGCATTTTATAACAGAACAACAACTGATCAAATATTTCCTTTATCAGTAGATCCTGCGAGTGGTTTTGCAACAATGGTAACCAATGTTGGGGAAGTAAGAAATAGAGGTATTGAACTTTTGCTCTCGACAACTCCTATTAAAACTGAAAAATTCAGATGGGATCTCAATTTCAATCTTACGGTAAATAGAAATAAAGTGATCTCTTTGGATGAGCGGATTGGGGATAAATTTGAAATTTACAACTTTTCGGCGGGAGATGATAATGTGAGTATGTACGCGGAGGTTGGGAAACCTCTTGGTACCTTCTACACCTACTTACCTACCTATGTTGAAGATGTAAATAGTCCTTATTATGGAAAGCTAATTGTTGATGAAACTGGCCAACCACGTCAAACCAAAGATATTGCAAGTACGGGTTTAAATATTCAACCTAAATGGACTGGTGGTGTAAATACATCTTTTAGTGCTTATGGGTTTACTTTAGGAGCTACTTTAGATGTTCGCGAAGGTGGTTATATGTTTTCCAGGACAAAAAATTTAATGCAATTTACTGGCAACGGGATAGAGACACTCTATAATGATCGTAATCCGTTCATTATTCCTAATTCAGTAGAGTCGGTGTTCGATAAACAGGGGAATTTTAAAGGATATCAAGATAATAATACAGCAATATTTTTATCAAATAGTGGGTATCAAGACTATTTCAATTTGCATGGATCGAAAGAAGCTGGTAAATACTATTTGATGGATCGTTCATTTAGAAAAATACGTAACATATCGTTAACTTATGCTTTGCCGAAATCTTGGGTAAGTTCAGCTAAATTGAGCGATGTTGCCATCACAGCATTTGTTAATAATCCATTTGTATGGACACCCAAAAGCAATAAATTCATAGATCCGGAAGGATCTTCTATCGGAAGTGATTTGCAAGGCCAGTTTGGGGAGTTGTATATTAATCCGGCAACCCGCATCTATGGATTTAACGTAAGTCTTAAATTTTAATATTTAATGTTATTATGAAAAAGATAATATTGCCTTTATTGGCTATTAGTATAGGGGTTAGTTCATGTAAAAAGTTCTTGGATATCAATGATAGTCCAAATTCCCCAAAAGAAGAAAATATTTCAAATTCCTTAATTGTGCCAGGGATTGAGATGAATCTGGCTGCGAGCTATGGAAATTATTTTAGAATAATCGGAGGATATTACGCGGAACACTATAGTCAAACATTCGGAACAAGTAATTATTTGGATTATTCGCAATTTTTTGCTTCACAGACGAGATCTGCGGGCACTTATACGCAATTAAATACTCGAGTTCTTAAAAATGCGAACACAGTGATAGAAAAAGCTAAAGCTTCGAGTGATTGGAGTACTTATTTGATTGCGAAAACATTGCGTGTTTTTGCAATTCAATCACTGGTTGACGCTTATGGTGAAACGCCATATTCAGAAGCTTTGAAAGACGATATTTTATCGCCAAAATATGACGATGGTAAAGATGTCTATACAGGAATTTTAGCAGAGTTGAATGAGGCACTTTCTAAAGTAGAAGCGGATGGTCCTATAATGGCAACTTTTTTGTATCCAAAGGTAGGAGGCCAGGATCCTACGACAACCGATTGGATACGGTTTGCAAACGCATTAAAATTAAAGCTCTTGATGCGAATGAGTAAAGTCCAAGATGTAAAAAATGAACTAGCTAATTTGGTTAACGCAAATATGTTTCCTTTAAAAGATGTTGCATATGCGAATATGTGGGTGAATGAAACGGGCAAAGCAAATCCTTTTTATCAAGAAGAATTCGCTTCTTATTTTGGTTCAACCCAAGAAAATGTAATTTTAAATTTAGCACTTTCAGCGACTTTGGAAGATGATAGTGATGCGAGACTTTCTGTTTTTTTTGACAAAAATAGCAGTGGGCTATATAAAGGGGGCGTGTCAGGAACAAACTTTAGTATTTCAAATGTATACACGGCGAGTTATTTCAATAGACCAAAAATGAGTTATGACTCTCCGGTGTATTTAATTACAAAAGCAGAAATAGAATTTTTCTTGGCAGAATATTATGCCAAATATGGTTCTTCAGGACAGGCAAAATCCCATTATGAAACTGCTATAACGCAATCTTTTTTATCTGCTGGGCTAACCCAAGCAGATGCTGCAAAAGTCTTTCAAGGAAAATATGCATACGATAATGCAAAATATGAAAAACTAATTGGGATTCAGAAATGGATTGCTTTAAGTGGAACTAATAATTTTGAAGCTTGGTGTGAGTTAAGGCGTTTGAAATATCCGACTTTTGGTACAATTACTGGTGCAAATATTTATAACGAGTCAAATGATACATTTAAACCTGAACTATACGTTCCAGGGACACTGTACACTCCTATTAAATATAACACAGAGTTGGGTCCAAATAAAGTTTTACAACGAATTAGATATGCGCAAAGCTCCACGAATTCAAATTCGAATGCACCAGCAGTTCGACCTGATGGAGAACCAGTATTTTGGGCTAAGTAGTGTTATTTAAAAACTGAAGATGATGAAAAATATTTTAAAAACAATATTGATTCTTTTTATTTCACTGTTTGTTTTTTCAGGTTGTAAGAAAGAAACAACAGGTGGATATACGCATGTGACGACATTTCCATTATTAAGTATAAAGGGAGGTTCAAAGGTTGTCCTACCTTTGGGAGGGACCTATCAAGAACCTGGATTTGAGGCTACTATTGATGGTGTTGATGTGTCAAAAAGCGTGGTTGTGAAATCCACTCTTAATGCAAACAAGCCAGGGCAATATACAATTACTTATATTATAAGTAATGAGGAGGGCTATAAGGCTGAATTGAGTAGAAATGTTTATGTGTATGATACAACACCTAACATTATGCCTTCGAAAATTTATCAAGTGCAAGCAGGTACAAATCGAAATGGCACTGTTGCCTATAGCGGTTATTCAGTTGCAGTCTATCAAAGTTCTCCTGGAGTTTTTGCGATCTCAGACTTTTTGGGAGGGTATTACGATGTAAGAGCGGCTTATGGACCTGCTTACGCTGCTGTTGGTACTTTTGAAATAAATAATAATAATACACTATCCCTTGTAGAAAGTTATGTAGCTGGTTGGAAAGATAGTTTGTCTGCGCTAAATAATGGCAAATTCGACCCGGCAACCAATACTATTACATTTACTTCTGCTTATGCAGGTTTTAATTTTAACGTAATTTTGAAGTAGTAAGTATGAAAAAGATCTTTTATATAATTAGCCTTCTCTTCATCTCTTTCCAGTCATGTAAGAAGGATGAAGTTCAAGGTACGGCCACGCAAAAATTAGCTGGCGAATGGTATGTTACGGCGGATGCGCTGAAAGCCGATGGTTCGCTCTTTGCGAAAGATGTTTATGGATTAGGACATTTCATGATTGCGACCTATAATACAGAAAGTAATGATATCGCGAAAATTTGGATAGATGATAGGGAAAATTTTTGGGATTTTAAAGGTGTCATCAATGGAGATGTGAATGCATTAACTTTCTACGGTGAGAATGTACAAAATGTTAAATCGGATTCTAAATTTACAATTACCGCCGGTAAAATTCTAAAGGCTGGCGCAACTACACCAAGTGGAATGAAAGCAGATAGTGTGGTTTTTGAAGTTAAATTTGATGACGATGATCCGGTTAGTAATGGCTTTGATCGTTATAGAATTACAGGTTATCGTTATACTGGATTTGCTAATGATAACTAATTCTCAATAGGTTTGAATTAATAAAGGGAACAATCTTTTGTTCCCTTTATTTTTATGTTTTAATGAGCTTAATGGGTTTCTCAAGATTGTGTACATTAACCAATGTTAATCATTAATATGTTACTCTCTACTCGATCTCCTCTAATATTTTTCCAAGTCAGCAGGGGAAAACTATCTTAAATCCGTGTAATCTATACGTTATCTATTTTCAGATCATACAAATCCTTGTGCTTTTATTAATATGTAATTGTTATATGGTGTTTGTAATTAGTTTACTGTGTTTTTTGATCTGCATTTTGCGCTTTTAATGTTCAATGAATTTTTTGATTTTCTCAGTTTATATAACTGGTGTTTTCTATTATGAAGCTACTTCTCTTAGATATTAGGTGTATAATGTTACTTGTTTAATTTTTTTATAAAAAAATAAATACCTTATTTTCAGTTTTTTATGTGTATTTATGAATTAAATGTTACCACAAAGTTATGCTTGCATTGCAAAAGTTAAAAAAAGTTATAATTTTGCCTTTAACATTTTTTAACATGTGGCAACAACACAATAAAAAAATGTTACTAACTATAACGCATATATAATTTATTGGAAGGTATATTGCTAACCGAAGTATTTTATCAAGAATAAACATTTTTTAATAAACGTAAACATATGAAACACAAATTACTCAGCTTTTTCGTGGGTGGTATGATTCTGACTTCTGTTGCGTTCGCGCAGGAAAGAAAGGTCAGCGGTCGTGTTACTGGTGCAGATGGCAAACCATTGGCAGGTGTAACGATTGCTGTACAAGGATCAAATGTAGCTACACAAACAGATTCGAATGGTAATTATTCGCTTTCTGTACCAATAGGGAAAATAGTTGTTTTCCGATCAGTTGGATTTGCTGATAAAACCTTGATTGTTAAAGAAGGTCAATCTGCATTTAATGTTACTTTGGAGGATAGGGACAACGCTTTGGAGGAGGTCGTGGTTACGGCCATGGGCGTATCTAAGCAAAGTAAGGCGCTTGGTTATGCAGCTACAACAGTTAAGTCTGATGAAATTACTGCTGCAAATAATATGAATGCAATGACTGGCTTACAAGGAAAAGTGGCTGGGGTGAGCATTTCCAATTCTGGGACAACTGGAGGGTCTACAAAGGTAATTATTCGCGGGGTATCTTCTTTTTCTGCCAACAACCCTCTATATGTTGTTGATGGAGTGCCAATTAATAATGGATATCAAGCTTCAATTGGTTCTACTCGATCTGTCGATTTAGGAAATGCGGCAAACGATATAAATCCAGATGACATTGAATCAATGACAATTTTAAAGGGTGCTTCAGCAACAGCATTGTACGGTTCTCGTGCCGCGCATGGTGTCATTATGATCACGACGAAAAAAGGAAAATTGGGACAAAATTTGGCGATTACTTATAATGGGGCTATAAATGTTAGTAACGTTCTTAAAGTTCCTCAAACCCAAAATGTTTTTGGACAAGGATGGCCTGATTATGACTATGCTGAAAATGGTTCGTGGGGTCCTAAGTTAGACGGAATAACAAGACCTTGGGGCTCAGAAGTAAACGGTGTTCGTCAAACGAAGCCATATTCTTACGTTAAAGATAACATTAAGAACTTTTATGTCTCTGGGCTTGATGCGACGAATGCGTTATCTATTTCCGGTGGTGGCGATAAATCTTCCTATATGTTTTCATATGGTAATTTTTATCAACAAGGGGTATTGCCTGGACATCCAGATAAATTGAAGCGTAATAATTTTTCCTTTAGAGGTAATACCAATTTAGATAAATTTACATTTAATTATGGAGTAAATTATGTTAGGCGTGATCTTAACGCAATATTCCAGGGACAAGGATCTGCTGATGGTGGTAAAACAACTTTTCAAGAGCTAATCCAGACACCCGTAGATATTGATCTCTCTTCAATGAAGGATTATAATAATCCGTATTACAATTATGATAATTATTTTACGCCATATTCTTCAAACCCTTATAAAGCATTATTAGATAATGGGACAAAACTTCAGGAAGATCGTTTTTATGGAAATATCGATCTTTCCTATAAAGTCCTCCCTTGGTTAACTGCGTTAGGTAAGTTAGGTGGAGATTTTGGTAATATCAATACCAAGGATTTTTCTCAACGAATTACTTATACAGCTGGTTCTAATTCAGCTGTTTATAAGAAAGCGATAACGACAGGTAGATATGGTGAAAACTATAGAAAGACGAATCAGATTGATGCAACATTCATGTTTCAGGTCGATAAACCAATCAATGACGATATTAGCTTATCTGGAAATTTAGGATATAACTTTAACCAACGTGGATACAGTTACCTTGATTCCTACATTAGTGGTTTGAATATACCGGGTTGGTATAGTTTGAAGAATACTAGCGGAGCGCCAGTGGTGGAGAATGTATTTGTTCGACAACGCTTAATGGGCTTATTTGCCGATGCTACATTCAATTATAAAAATTATTGGTTCGTCAATGGATCTTTCCGTTCTGATTGGTCGTCTACTCTTCCAGTCAAGAATAACAATTATATGTATGGAGGGATTAATACATCATTAATTTTAACAGATGCATTCCAAGACTTAAAGTCTGATAACTTTAATTATTTAAAATTAAGGGCTGCGTGGGGTAAAACAGGTAACGATGCATCTCCTTATAGAGTTCAAAACACTTATGCTAGTTCTCAATTAGGTTTAGGGTTTGGTAATATTATTTTACCATTAAAAGGAACAGCTGGTCTCCAACATGGTAAGTTGCTAGGTAACGATGATTTAAAACCTGAGATTACGACAGAACTTGAATTTGGTGCTGAAATGAAACTATTTAACAATAGAGTGAGCTTAGATGCATCTTACTACAACAGAAAAACTGTGGATCAAATCTATTCATCAGCCCTGCCTCCAGAATCAGGTTTTACGACAAGAACTCGAAATATTGGAGATATTAGAAATAAAGGTGTCGAGATCGGTTTAAATACGACTCCGTTAAAATTGAAAGATTTCCAATGGGATTTCGGAATTAATTTCACGAAAAATAATAGCAAGGTCGAAAAGCTATGGGATGAAGTGAAAGAATTCAATATTTACAATGCTTATTTAGTTGATTTTGTCGCAGAAATTGGCCAACCCCTTGGTGTTTTTAAAGTTCCTCAAGTGATGACTGTTAAAGATGGTGAGTACGCAGGTAGGGTTGTCGTAGGAGCAAACGGCGTGCCTTTGACGGATCCAAATACAAAACGGAGAATCGGAAAGTACGAACCCGATTTTGTGATGGGATTTAATACTAAGTTTACATATAAAGATTGGAGTTTAGGTGGAGTTTTAGATTGGCGGAAAGGTGGTTTCTTTTATTCCTACACAGCTCAACTGAATTATTTTGTTGGAAACGCGACAAACACAACGTTTAATGAGAGACAGCCTTGGTTGGTCCCAAATTCTGTTAAGCAGTCTGGCAATACATATGTGGAAAATGATACTCAAATTTCAGTTAATAATCAAAATACTTACTGGAATCCTGCTACTAACAATTCAATTTACGAACAAGCGGTATTAAAACGTGACTTTGTTAAATTAAGAGAAGTTGTACTTACCTATTCATTACCAAAAAGTGTATTAGGCTCTAAAATAAAAGGAGTTGATTTTAGTTTAATTGGAAGAAATTTATTCATTTGGACTCCGAAGAATAATAATTTTGTAGACCCTGAATCAAGTAACTACGGTAACGATATTACCTCTAACTTTGGTGAATTTGCAGCTGGCCCAACATTTAAGAGTTTTGGCGGTAGCGTTAAAGTTCGATTCTAATTATTTTTAGCATTATGAAAAAATTAAAAACATTTGGATACATATTAATAGCTAGTACATTAACTTTTGGTTCTTGTAATAAAGCTTTAGATATCAATAAAGACCCATATTTGCCGTCAGAAACAGATGCCACACCGGACTTGCTATTTCCTTCGGGAGTTGCTTACAGTGCCGCTAAAATTGGTGGTGATTTAGAATTGATTGGTGGTTTTTGGGCACAACACTATACCCAGAATAATAGTTCTAATCAATATAAAGATCTTGATGCATACACTATGACTATATCATCCTATAATGGAATTTGGTCGAACCTATTTGGTGGTGGGATGAAGGATCTGTATATTGCGAAAGACAAAGCTCAAATAGCGGGTCTTTGGAATTATTATATAGCGTCATCTGTCATGTTAGCTTTTGACTATCATGTACTAGTAGATTTGTATGGCGATTTGCCAATTACAGAGGGGTTGCAAGGAGATAAGGGGTTATATACTCCGAAATGGGATGAAGGAAAGGCTGCAAATGCGTTGATATTAAAACAACTGGATGAAGCTATAGCTAAGGCAACGGAGGCTAAATCTCTACCATCAATGGCAGGCCAGGATTTCGTTTTTTCAGGTGATACAGATAAATGGCGTAAATTTGCTAAATCTTTAAAACTTAAGATTTTGATGCGCGATTTTTCTGCAAACTCTGCAGCTATTAAGGCTTTGCTTGATGAAGGGGATCTATTAGTATCGGATGCAAAAATGACTGCGTTTGAAGATATCAAGGACAAATCAAACCCATTGTTCGAATCCGATAGAAGGGCTTTAAATACAGGTGCGAATATCCGTGCAAGTAAAACATTGCTATCTTATTTGTTGAAAAATAATGATCCAAGGATTTCGGATTTTTATGAAGTAAATGATATTAACGGTCAATATACCGCTTATCCGCAAGGTAATTTTAATGCTACCAGCGCAGAATATCCGGTTGGAAGTACTTCGAGAGCCAAGTTAGCAGCGACTGACCCTGTTTATTTTATGTCCAATGCTGAGGTGGAATTTTTGCAAGCGGAAGGTTGGGCTAGACTAAATGATGTCACCAAGGCAAAAAGCCACTACGAATCGGCTGTAAAATTGGCCTTTTCTCGGTGGGGGAAAGACGCAAGCTCGTTTATTGCTGTCGGTGGAGCGTATGCATTTAAAACAGGAACAGTGGAAAGTTTGGTAGAGCAAATTATTACACAAAAATGGATAGCTTCAACTCGATGCCAAGCTTGGGATGCGTTCTATGACCAAAACCGTACTGGATATCCAGTAGTGAGTACTGTGGCTGGAAATGATGCTAATTACATTCCGGGACAATATACGGTATCTGTAAATACTTCTTTAAGTGGAAGTGAAATTCCGAGAAGATTGCCATATCCAAAAGTGTCTTCAGACAATAATCCTTATACCCCTAAAGCCGTCGCTATAAATACAAAAATGTGGTGGCATAAGAAATAAGACTGGACTTTTAATATTATAGAAATGAAACATATATTTAAATATTTTTTAGGGTTTCTAGTGCTAGGTTTTGTTGCATGTAAACAGGATCAACCAGCTGTAGAATATTCTCCTATTTTCCCAATATCGGGAGAATGGCACACGCACGTCTTTAACGAAGATGGCTCTTCTGCAAGCGCAAGTTTATTTGCATTAAGCACTTATAATACTTCTGATAATTTATCAAATGTTGCTTGGTTCAAATTAAGCAACGTAGCGCAACCGTTTGGTGTTTTAGCGAAAGTAAATGTCGACGTTCCCAACAAAACATTTGTTGCAGGACAATACATCAATACATTACCTGTACCAGCAAATAGTACTGCGATAACATTAATAGAAGGCAAGATTATGCTCAACGCCTCTACGCAACCTAGCAAAGCTGTGGCAGACAGTATTTATGTTAAATATAAAACAGGAGTAAACGGAAAGACTTATATCGTAAAAGGTCATAGACGTACTCAATGGCCTGAGGATCAAAAATAGAAGTAATTTCTTCCATTTAGTTGAATAGAAGCTTGGTCGGATTCCCGACCAAGCTTTTTTTTTAATTAGGCTTTAATACTTCCTGTCCACTTAATAAATGTTGAAGTGCAGTTTTTACAAATCGGAATTAAATAAGCATATCATCTACAATTCTACGGGATCCTTGGCTAGTACATATGGTATTCTATGGTGAACTTAGTAAAATTATAATATCAATGTGCTTTAATTATTTGAAAATTGTTCCTTATTTCAAGACCTTAATAACTAATTTTCAAATCATAGAAACGAAAAACGGTTAGTATCTCCCTCCCGAAAATTTATCTGTTATTATTCATATTACTAAATCGTTAATTTTATGTATATAAATTAATAGACTAACAATTTATTAATATTAACTTAATATTGAGAATCTATTTTTACGCCGTTGAAAGATGATGGAATAGAAGATGGAAAAATGATTCTACTCGTATCATATCATCACAAGCGAAAAAGATAATTTATTTAAAATTCTCATGAAAAAAGCACTTTTACTCTTAGCCCTGATAGGTCCTGTCGTAGCGCTTGCGCAAAATAATAATGCGCCCTCCAGCTATGATCCACATGATATCAAGATTACGGGGTACCTTCAGACACAGTTTCAGAAAGCGCAATCTCCCGGAATTACTTCATTTTCGGGTGGTGATTTTTCAAAGAATTCGGATAACAGGTTTATGATCCGCAGGGGACGTCTTAAAATTGACCGCGTGGATACGTACTCCAGTATTGTCTTTCAGTTGGATGCAACCCAGGACGGTGTACAACTGATGGATGCTTTTATTCAATTGCGCCACCCAAGCCAAAAAGGTCTAAGTTTAACGGCGGGTCTTTTCAATAGACCTTTTGGATATTCCATTGTGTACTCATCAGGCTATCGTGATTTTCCGGAACGGGCACGTGTATTCCAGACGTTGATGCCACGCGAACGTGATCTTGGAGGGATGGTAAGCTATCACCCTGGCGGTAAAGCTAAATTCTTAAACTTAGATTTAGCCTTGGTGAATGGTAGCGGCCATTCGGCTAAAGATTATGATTCCAAAAAAGATCTGATCGGTAATCTTGCTTTTAAATTTGATAGCCTAGCAGATAAAAAACTCCATTTGGGGTTTGGTGGCTCGTTCTATAAGGGTTCGGTTCGTAACGATACCAAAACCTACTATACACCCAATAGCAATGGGTATACAGCGCATACCAGCGATGATAATGAAGGTAAAGCCATCGGCAGAAATTACTATGGAGCTAACTTACAGGTCGAGTTTGATAGCAGCTTGGGAAAGTCCAGTTTTAAAACAGAATATGTCGCCGGTGATCAGCCAGGGGTGGCAGGTGGTACCGATATCAAAGGCCCTTATGCCAGTAGGAGTTTCACGACCCAACCGACAACAGACCTTTATCAACGAAAATTTAACGGATATTATCTTTGGTTTACGCAAGAGATTGCTAAGACCGGTATAACTGCGCTGTTAGCATATGACGTCTATGATCCAAATACTAAAGCAAGTGGCATGACAATCGGCATACCTGATAATTTTACGGCCGATGGTGATGTTAAGTTTAGTACGCTGGGCTATGGTCTTGCATATCAGATTAACAATAGGATAAAATTGACCGTATATAATGAGCATGTGACGAACGAAACGACAAGTTTACCAAACTTTTCGGCTGATCTGAAAGATAATGTCTTCACTACAAGGCTGCTTTATCGCTGGTAAGTCGGCAACGATCACTGTTCTATGAGATAGACAAGGGAGCCGAAAGGACCAGAGTTGAACTAGTGAAATTTGCCAAAAGGCCTTTTCTAGCTTTGATTCAGCGGCAAAGAAAATGTTAGATATTTTTCCGAATCCGGCTCAGGGATGATGCGGTAATCCCTAAATAGGATGCTAACATGGCTAATGGAACACGATTTGCCAAACCAGGGTAAAGCTTCAAGAATAGTAGATAGCGTTCTTTGGCATCGAGATTCATCATGGTATTTGCCGTTTTTAGCTTACTTTCCACCACAAAACCATAAAGTTTGGCCATTAACAATGGCCAAACTTTAATTTCCTTTTCAAGGAGCGTAAAATTGTCAAAATCAAGGCTCCAGATTTCAGCATCCGTCAATGATTCAATGTAGTCATTGGAGGGTGTTCGATCCAAGAAGCTCTGAAGATCTCCAATAAAGCGGCCTTCATAGATGAAATAACGCGTAAAATCATCGCCTTTACTGTTGTAATAGAGCGAACGGAATACCCCCGATTCCACAAAAGCAATGCTATTGTTTATTTTACCGCAAGCGACAAAATAGCTTGACTTTGGAATACTTTTTTTTTCGAATGCCTGTCGAATTAAGTTCTCTTCTCGCAAATCGAGCTGTCCAAATTTTCGGATGTATTCCAGTAATTGCTCCATGTTACCTTTATATTACTTCGCTAAGTTAATCAATTCTTCACGTTGAGGTCCTGTTGAAAGATACGTTATGGGAACTTGTAACTCGTCTTCTAAAAAGGAGATAAATGCACCCAAGGTTTCTGGAAGCAAGTTTGCCTGCTTGATATTAGAGAAATCGGTATTCCAACCTTTTAAATATTTCCAGATCGGTTTAATTTCTTGTTCAGCGGATTGGGGAAATGCTAAGGAAATTTTTTGTTCATCTATTTCATAATGTGTACAGACGGGGATCTCAGCCATTTCTTTCAAGATGTCAGCTTTCGTAAGAACAAGCTGAGTGACTCCATTTAACATGATGGCATATTTTAATGCTGGAAGATCCAGCCAGCCGACACGACGGGGACGCTTGGTATTGGAACCGAATTCAGCTCCTTTTTCCCGTAAATCATTGGCAGCTTGTCCTGTGATCTCCGTTGGGAAAATGCCATTACCCACACGGGTGCAATAGGCTTTTGTAACGCCATAAATTTTGTCCACCAGTTTAGGCGACACACCCAAGCTTACACAGGCTGCGGAGGCAATCGTATTTGATGAGGTCACATAAGGATAACTTCCATGGTCGATGTCAAGTAGGGTTGCCTGCGCGCCTTCCGCCAATACCTTCTTGCCATCTCGGATTGCCTTGTTCAGAAAGATTTCAGTATCTATAATTGGTACTTGTTTTAAGGAAGCGCATCCCTGAATAAAATCGTGGTAAAGCTCTTCGAATGCAGGCATTTCTTGTTCCAAAAGCTGTAGTTCATTGTATTGACGATTTAAAATTTGATATACGTCCGTATTAAAACTATCCGAGTGAATATCACCAACACGAAGGTTCTGTCTTAGTATTTTATTGGAATAGCTTGGTGCAATTCCATTTTTGGTCGTTCCTATCGTCCGATACAATGGGGACTGTTCCATATAGATATCCCAATAGCGATGGGTCGGTAATACGAGATGCGCTTTTTGGGATATCAGAATTCTATCAATGAGATCTTGATCTGGCATAATGTGCGCTAGTTCTTCGATTTCCGCTTTGAATGCTAATGGGTCAACCACCACATCGGTGCCGATAATGTTTTTGACATGCGACGAAAAGATGCCTGATGGAAGTAGTTTTAGTGTAACCTTGTTACCTTGATAATAGATACTATGTCCGGCATTCGCGCCGCCATTAAATCGAGCGATAATGTCATAGTCGCTTCCGATCAGATCAATGAATTTTCCTTTACCCTCGTCTCCCCATTGGAGCCCAATTAGAATGTCCATGTTGCGTTTGTCTTGAATTTATGGTCAAAGCTAGGGCTTGCAAAGCGGAGGACAATTGCCATTTGGCAAAAAGTGCTCCTCATTATCATTTGGCCAGCAGTCTTAATGCGTTTGGATTGCGCTTAAGCTTGTTTGTGTCCCAACCGTTGTACTTTTTGTAGCCATTTATTTCGTTTAATAGGATCGGAAGTTTTGATAATTCCGATATAGGTGACTTTAACCGGCGATATTCCACAAAATTGAAGGGTGGATCTTTTGAGTTGATTAACACTTGGTCTGCCGTAAACTAATGCATAATACCAACTTGGTTGATCGAGTGTTGTAATGATCCGGGCAGATTTTCCTTTTAGCAATTTGTCCCAAAAAAGAGAATTTTCGCGGTATTGAAAGGCCCGTCCAGGTAAAAATAATCTATCGATAAAGCCCTTCATCAAGGCAGGAAGACCGCCCCACCAAACGGGATGTATCCAGACCAAATGATCCGCCCATAATATGTCTTCCCAGGCAAGAAGTAGGTCCTGTTCCAGTTCTGTCCGTTTACGATAACCAAATTCAAGGTTTGGATTGAAGTCCAGGTCAATAATATGGATTGTTCGTACTGTAGCTCCGGACGCTACCGCAGCTTCTTGATAAGCATTTGCAATGCCAAAATTGAAGGATTCCCGATTCGGGTGACCATTGATAATCAGTATTTTTTTCTGCATGATGTCGTATTACATTACAAAAATACCGATAGAGCCACCGTCTTTATAGGACAAATGTCTAAAAAGAAATTTCGCTGCGAATACGACTTAAATGACGTTGTGTGATGCCTAAATAGGAAGAAAGATATTGTAAGGGAAGCTGTTGGATAAACTCAGGATGATCTTTGAGTAAATTGGCATAACGTTGTGATGCGGTTTCTTTTTGCAGTTGAAAGACGCGTTTTTCAAGCTCTAGATATTGTTCCTCGGCAATCATTTTAAGGTACTTTGTCCATTTTAAGCTATTCGTGGCGAGTGTATCAATGGTGTTTTTTTTGATCGTCCATAGTTCGGCAGGGGTGATGGCCTGCATGGTCTCCGTACTCGGCCCGCCTGTAATAAAGGAGGAGTAGGCCGCTATCCAGGTATTGGGAAAGCGAAAACAATAGGTAATATCTTCCTTGTTTGCGCTGCTATAATAAGAACGAAATATCCCTGATTGTATAAATGCAACCTCATGACAAGGTTGATTCTCCTTAACAAAAAAGTCGTTTTTGTTCAGCTTTCTGTATTCAAAAAGCTGAACAATCTGATTGATCTCTTCTTCCTCAAACAGACGCAAAGACCGAAAATATGCTGCTATCATGAAGTCCAAACTTAGAAAAATTGTGGTGTTCCTGCAACATAAATTCGATGTGCTTCAATCGATGCTATGTGTATTTTTCCGAGTTTAGTTTGCCGATTGAGTAATAGGTAGATTTTTAATTCGCATCGATTAGAATTGCCAACTGTAGACACATTTGATCGGAGCGATTGCTCCAAGCATGATTGGTGCCACGTTGGATCACAATATCGCCGGCCTGTAAAAGCGTTTCTTCTGTGTCTGTAATCAAGTAAATCTCTCCTGAAAGAATAACGATGTAATCTAAGCTTGCCGTTTGATGCATGAGGGGATGAGTGGTGCCAATCGCTGTTTCTATACCAAGTTCCCGATCGGGCGGGATCTGTACATAGCGGAAGTAGGTGCCATTTTTGATGACTTGGGGTATAGCATTGTTTTCTATGGGATGCTCTTTCTCAAACTTGGCCGGCATTTGACTGGTTTGCCAGATATCGGAAATAACGAGATTGGGATAGTGCTCCGATACATTATCGACCAATGCATCCGCTTCGATAAAGGATTTGCCGGCACGTATGCCTGTCACGATTCGTCTAGGTATAGTTCTCATTGATTTTGTATAATTAATTTATTGCCTTGAGTCTGGTTGTTTTTCAACATTAGATGCCCTTTTTCTATTGTTTCTGGGCTCAGTTTACCAATAAGATAAATAGGGGCGGGTTGAATAATTTCTTGCTCAATATTGTGTCTGATCCGATCCAGCCCATTTTTGAAATAGGGATAATTTAGTTTTTGCGCGTGGATAAAGTTGGATATATTGATGATCTGTGCGGCTGAACTAAATAGTTGGTCTCTTGCTGCCGCGGTCGTAAAATGTGTGATGTCGATATAAGTTCCATAGGGCTTTAATACTGCGGCGGCAACTTCCGAGAGCTGCTGACCCACCGCATCGATAGCGACATCAATACCCTGCTGATTACTTCTACGCATGATTATTTCCGTTAAATTCTCTTTTCGATAATTGATGATACTGTCTTTTTGCAGTCCTAGTTGGTGTAGTTTTTCAATACTATTCATACTTCCTGCAGTTGCCATGATATTTTTAATACCGTTAGCCAGGAGTAACTTTAATACAAAAAGACCCACGCCCCCGGACGCGCCGGTTAGGAAAATATGGTCTTGCGGATTCATTGTTGCTCTGTCGAAAACCTGTAATGCGGTGATGCCAGCGGTAGGAAGTGCTGCTGCTTGCTCAAAAGAAATATTTTTTGGCTTAGGGGCAACGAGACCGGCTGGTAAATGAATGTATGCTGCATAGGTCCCGTTGCTGCCCATGCTACCACAGGCAAAAAACACTTCATCTCCAATTGCATATTCACTTACTTCTGACCCTTTATCTGTAATAATTCCTGCCCCTTCTCTACCAAGTATGCGGGAATATAAATAACGTCGTTCAAATTCATTTTCACGCATTTGGTAGTCTATGGGATTGATTGCGGAAGCTATTATTTTAATTTTCACCTCGTTGGGCTTCACTTGAGGAAGGTCAACGTTGGCATTTATCAATTGATTGTCTTGATCTAATATAACGGCGTTCATAACTCTATCTATTTTAAGGGATGAAAAATCAAATTGGAAATAATTTACACGGCATCCATAGATTTTACATCTTATATAGTTGTTATGACAAATCTACCTTTCGTTTGCTATATATTTGTTGGTAGTTAACAAGTGGTAACTAGTCGTTAGAAATCAATATGGGACAAGTTTTGGACGGAATTCAAATGCGGGAGGCGAGTTGTACAGAAGAATTGCGCGCTATGCGTGACGCGCTGGATATTTTGGGCGGAAAATGGAAATTGATGATATTACGTTATTTGGCTAATCGGGAGTCGCAGGAAATCCATTTCAAAAAAATGGAACGGGAGATTCAGGGAATTTCTGCAAAAGTGTTGACGAAAGAACTTCGAGACCTTGAACTAAACTTGTTAGTAGCCCGTCAGCCAAGTGAAGACCCCGTAAAAGTGTTTTATAAAATTACAGCCTATGGTAAAAGTGTGTTCCCCGTCACCGAATCTTTGGTCAGTTGGGGTTTGGAATACCGAGAGAAAGTGAAACAGGAACTCGCTGTACTAGCGAAATAACAATTTATTCCGATTGAAGAATTAACTTTTTGATCAGTGAAATCTGACCAAGGTGATAATAGCTATGTTCGATTACACCTTCGATATTTCTGAGGTAAGATCCATACTTCTTATCAATAAATGGCTGATCGAAGAGGTTTTCTTCAAATTGGGCAATGTTGTCGGCAAATGTTGCTGCGTTTTTTAGGAATCGATCTACTAGCGCATTCCAATCAGCTTTGGATCGGATAGGCGGGATATCAAAGCTGTATTTATCGCTGATTTCCAATTTTCCATGCTCAAATGCCATAAGTAATCCCTCGAGATAATAATTGATATGATAGGTTAGGGCAGCGATAGAATTCAGATCATTTATTTTGATTATGGCTTGTTCCCAGGTCGTGTTCAATAATTGTTCCTGATAGTTGGTATTGGCAATCCAACGTCCATTCAAAAAAACTTCGCGAAGTCTGTCTGCAAGAAATATACGTCTTTCCATTTTGTGTTAAAATTTTCCAATGATTAGTTTTTTCCTGCCTTTTTGCCATTATTTACACGTTACAGCTATAGGAAGAATTGATATTGGTTTTCTAAGTCCAATTTACATACAATTTTCCTATTCTTCATCTTTGGTTAATCTCTTGTTAATAAGACTTTCCTTTTTTTGTATAAAGTCATTGTTACCAAGATATCATGTTTGCACTAACCGGAAAAGATCTAAGAAATGTTTGGGACCAATTTGTGAAAGAGGAGTGTGAAAAATCATTTTATACGTTATATAAACATTATTACCACTATCTTTCTTATTTGGGGCTAAAAAAGAAAATGTCGGTACAGCGTGTTCAGGATAGCGTGAATGATGTGTTTCTACATCTATGGGAGAAAAAGTCCAGTAATTGTCAGATACGTAATCATCATAATTACATTATTACGGTTTTCTTTCAAAAACTTTTCCGCAAGGAATCATTGCAGCTGACAGATTTGGATTTTGTGGAAGAAATCCATGATCCGTCAATCCATCACTCTGTTGAAGACCAACATATCCGTGCGGTAACAACAAATACCGTAACACAGTTGGTTGAGGAGCATATGGAGCAATTAGGGACAAAACAACGACTGGTGATTTACCAACGATTTTTTTTGGATCTTTCTTATCAGGAAATCGCTGCTGCCAATCAGGTTTCGATCCATACGATCTATAATACCATCTATAAATCCCTAGAAAAAATAAAAAATAATCTTTCTAGTGAACAAGAAATCTTCCTTAAAGTTGCCGTAGGGCTACTTTCTTCATTTTTGTTGATTTTTTCTTAAAAACGAGTAGTGAAAAAATGACCCAGCTCACTCTATTGTATAAATTACGATTAGAGTAGTATGAACGAACTTAATTTGCAAGCGTTATTATTGGACGAATCTTTTGTGAACTATTGTAAGGGAACAAATAAAGAGGATATCGAAAAATGGGAAAAATGGTTACAAAAATATCCTGAACATAAAGCATCCATAGCGGAGTTGCAGGAAACCATTGTGGCAATGGGACATTATGCGGGTGAACTATCCGTTCAAACAAACTATGAGCGTTTGCAGTCTCAAATAAAAAAGCGCGCTAACCAGCGCAGCTTTACAGAAATTGGTACGGCTGTCTGGTTAAAAATTGCGGCGCTCCTAGTCGTTGTTGGCGCTATCTCACTGTTTTTATTTAAACAACAGCTTGCTGAAGAACAGCCAAAAAATGTACAGCATATTGGTGCTCCGGGAAAGGATGATGCCTTATTAACACTAAAAGATGGCTCCGTTGTTTCCTTAGCTGATATAAAGAATGGAAGTGTTGTTGCACTTCAGGGCGGGGTAGAAATTCAAAAGAACAACGCTGGTGAATTGGTGTATAAGGCTGTTGAAAAGGAGCGGATCGCCAGTACAGCAATGAATAAAATTGCGACGAATAAGGGAAATCAATATCAAATTATATTGCCAGATGGATCGAAAGCTTTTCTCAATGCAAATTCAACCCTGACATATCCTTTGAAATTTAATGAAAACGAACGGCATGTCCATATGACCGGAGAGGTTTACTTTGAAATTGCAAAAATTGAGACTGGAATGGGAAAACGAATTCCTTTTTACGTGGAGACAGCAAATCAAAAAATAGAAGTTCTTGGTACGCATTTCAATGTCAACGCATATGATGACGAACCTTATACAACAACAACGTTATTGGAGGGAAGTGTGCGCGTTAGTTCGAAAAAAAGAAATGAATCGGTGCTCTTAAAACCAGGACAGCGGGCTTTGTTAAGTGAAGCCCTCCGTGTAGAAAATGTCGATATTTCTCAGGAAGTAGCTTGGATAAATGGTGACTTTGTTTTTAAAGGAGAGGAATTGGTAAGTCTGCTGCGTAAAGTTTCAAGATGGTACAACGTGGATGTAGCATGTCCGGAACGACTTGAGAAGTTGAAATTTGATGGTATGGTGTCGCGTTCTCAACCGCTATCTACCATTATTGATATGTTGCAAACAACAGGAAAAGTAAAATTAACGCTAAATGGAAGGAGGCTTATTGTGATAGATTGACCTATCTAATTTTTACGATAAGCCGGATAAAAACAACCAAAGGTGCTGGTAACACCTTTGGTCAATGTGTTAAGCTTATCGATCATGTTGCGATTCAATGATCATCAAATAATATTAACAACAACAAATATATGAGTTTTTATCAATGCATGCGTGTTATGAAAATCACCATGGTATTTTTAACTTGTTTGTTGGTGAAAGTTAGTGCGTTTACTTACGGTCAACGTATTACACTTAACAAACAAAATAGTCATATCCCAGCTATATTAAAAGAGATAAGGCAGCAGAGCGGTTATGATTTTTTTTACGATAATGGGCTCTTTAATCGAGCAAAACCCGTTAATGTCAATCTAAACAATGCAACTGTTGAAGAAGCATTGAATATATGTTTTGCAGGACAACCGTTCGGTTATGTTGTGAAAAATAAACTGGTTGTTGTTACGGCGCTTCGGACTGTGCTGGAAAAGCCCGCCGATGTATTGCAGCAGCGCTTGGTTGGTCGAGTTATTGATCAACAGACAAAAAGGACATTGGCCAGTGTTTCAATCCGTGTTAAAGGGACATCTGGAGGAACGAATTCTGATGCAAATGGAAATTTTTCGTTATCGATTTCTAAAATCCCCACTGTTCTCGTTCTTTCCTATCTGGGCTATCAGACCAAGGAAATTGAAATTAATGATGTGAAGGAAAACCTTGTCATTGGTTTGAGCCCTCTTGCTACAGCATTGGAAGAGGTCACCGTTCAGGCAAGGCGTAAAATGAACACTGAAACGGCTGTGCTGGAAGAACGTAAACGTGCTTCTATTGTACAGGATGCTATTTCGGCCGAATTGATTGAGCGTACGGCCAGTATCACGACTACACAGGCATTACAGCGCGTTACTGGTGTTACGGTGACTGATGATAAATATGTTGCGGTCAGAGGGCTAGGTGATCGATCTGTGATCGGTCAGTTGAACGGCGTACGATTGGCTTCTTCTGATCCTGACCGTAGTGCCATCCCATTGGATCTCGTTCCGGCTTCCTTATTGGATAATATTACCGTTTATAAAACAGTAACACCAGACAAACCTGCCGATGCTGCGTCGGGTATTGTTGAGCTCAAAACGAAATCTGTACCTGAGAAAATGACATTTGAGCTTATCGCTCAAACCGGGCTCAATTCGAACATTGGTTTGGGGGGAAATTATAACAGCTTTTGGAACAGTGAGATGGGATTATTGGGGACACGAATCAATAAAAAAGACCTTTCCTCGGATTTTCTAAATCTTGCAACGCAATATCCCAATGGGTTAAGTTCTATCCAGGATATGATCGCCAATAGCAACTATAGTCCCTCAGGATACCAAGAAGTAAACCGGGTTAATACGATTATGAAAGGGTTCGATCCCGTTATGACGACTCGATACCGTCGCGCGCCCATAAATCAACTTTACTCGGCAACATTCGGTAACAGTTATGATGTTTTTGGAAAACACAAACTGGGACTTGTCGTCGGAGGAAATTATTATAGAAGAACCGCTGATATTTATCAGGGCGAACTGACCCAGTATAGCATCTATCAAGGAGTGGTAACCGGTAACCCTGATATTTATAGTTTTAGGAATATTCCCAATTATATTACACCGAATAGTCTTTTTATGGGGAAGTATCAAACTTATCGTGAAAATACAGGAACCGAAACACTAAACTATGGTACACTTGTAGGGGTCACCTACCGCTTTAATCCACAGCATGAGGTCAGTATGCAATATTTGGGAAGCTGGGGAGGAGAGTCTATCGCAACAAATTTAAATGGACGCTATGAGTATTCGGGTTTGCCTGGCGAAGTCAGAAGTACTATTCATTCGCTTAAACAGACTTTCCGTAATCTGAATACCTTTAACCTACAGGGCGAACATAAGTTTTTGAAAAATGAGCTCTCGCCTCGTTTGAGTTATAATGTTGCAACGTCAAAGTCCACGCAGAATGATCCGGATTTTAGATTTGCAAGTCTTGTAGACTACAAACCTCGGGGTGGGGGATGGTATCGACGTCCCATTATAGGTGAGCAGGCTCATTTTGATGACTATGTATATGCTGAACATCTCTATGCACTTACATCGGGCTATGTAAACGGATTTGGAAATTATGGCATTATTCAAGCTGAACCTAATGGTCGGAGATGGCGAAATTTGAACGAAGATAATTTTAATGCAAAAGCTGATCTGAGTTTTCCTTTCAGGCTATTGGGCGAAAAGCAGTTGTTTAAAACGGGGTTCAATTATTTATTTAGGGATCGTAAATTTACAGAAAACCAGCTGTTTCTGCCAGGTTCAAATTTTACGGGCAATAAGGCCATTCCTTTATATGACGTCCAAGGCAATTTAGACCGTTTGGTAAGCAATGAAATTGTAGGTGTTGTATTACCAAAAGCGGGGCAGGGTGAAGGTATGATGCCAGTAGGTGGATTTCTATACAATAGCCAAAAATCGCCAAATAACTACAAGGGTTATTTTGAAACCAATGCATTATATGGTATGCTGGATCTCAAGATCGCTGAACGATTCCGCATGGCTGGAGGAGTTCGGTTTGAGATGACAAATATTGGTTCGGCAGTGGATACTGCGAATGTATTTTTAGACCCTGCACTGACCGCAACATCTCCAGATGGTACACGTATTCCACTGGATCCGATTAATCCCAATTCTGTCTATAAAACAAAATATAAACCATTCTATTCTGTCAATGCAACCTATACGTTGAATGACAATATGAATTTTCGTGGGGCCTTCAACACGACTCTGGCGAGACCCGAATTGCGTGAGATTACCAATGTATTTGAATTTGATGCCTTTCAAATGGGCTTAGTTGTTGGTAATCCCAATTTGAAAAACCAATATACCCAAAATGCGGATTTTCGTTGGGAATGGTTTCCTGCTAAAGGGGAGGTTATTGCCGTGTCGGCTTTTGGAAAGCGTATAGAAAATCAATTGGTTAAGGTCTTTAATCTAAAAACTCAGGGGCTAGCTGCTACTTATCCGGAATTTCCAACCATCCAATTTCAGAATGACGGTAATATTGGTAAGGTATGGGGATTGGAATTTGAAGTTGTCAAGAATTTGGGAACCTTATATGATCCTTTAAAAAACTTGTTTTTGGGTACCAATCTTTTATTGGCACAAAGTGAAATTAAAAAATCTGAGGAGCGTTATGAAGCAAATCGTTCACTGGATAGATATACCCCAAAAAATAGTCCGTTGTTTGAACAGGCTCCTTATTCGATTAATGCTTGGTTAAACTATGATAACGACAAATCAGGAACCGATCTCACTGTGACCTTTAATATGGTTGGGGAACGCTTAGTCCAAATTAATCTGACAGGGGAACCGGATCTGTATACACAGCCCGTGCCTTACCTTGATTTTGTTTTTTCCCAAAAGCTCAATAAACGGATCTTGTTTAAAGGCTATGCCAAAAATATAATGAATCCTGCTATTAAAACTGTTTATGCTAATCCGCAAACCGGAGGAAAGTGGTATGGAAATGAGTATATCAACAGAAGTTATAAGCGGGGTGCAGAAATTATGATCGGTTTTACCTATAACTTATTTTAATCTAATGAAAATCAGTATGTTTAAACGTGTGAGTTGTCGGTTTTTTTGTGTTACAGCTTTATGTTTTTTATCCTTTGTTTCTTGTAAAAAGGAAAAACTGGATGTGATTAATGACAATCGTCCTGTAACTGAAAACCGGCCAAATTCAAATACTAGAATTGTTAATCTATCTGACTTTAATCAGGTTATTGCTAATGGCGACAGCTTGACAAGTTTTGTTGTGTTGCATCCGTTAAATCCGGGGAATCATAAATATCCTGGAACCTCATATTTCCCAACAGACGGGCGTTTGACAAAGATATGGACAGTGCCACAAGATCTTTTTGACCAGAAAGAAGAGGCCGATCTTACGTTTGCAGCTCGCTTTTATCAGGGTTTTGGTTTGAACCATGATTTAAAAGTCAAGGTGAAAAATAGTTATGAACAACCTAGTGATTATTTTTTGCTTCCTTCCTTATTCATGAATGGTCAACCGGAAGTTGTTGCACTAACGCGTGCTATGACTAGTCCCACTAAGCCAGACCATTTTAAAATCCGCATTGTTAATCTCAGTGGGACAATTAAAAATCCAGCTATTGGAATGAATGGTCCGCAAGAAAATCTCGTTGGTCCAATTTCTTTAGCCTATGCCGATGGTACATTGGTGGATCAAAAAACTAGTGCAATAGCAGCTTCTCAGATTAGTTCTGAATACATCGAGTTGCCTTATGGAACCTATCAATTCAAGATATTGCTAGCAGATGGCAGACCCCTCCCTTCTTTGGGCTCAGGTCGGTTTGAATACGGGCTCATTGATTTACCGACTTCCACCATTCCAAAAGATTATGCGAAGTCTACTAATTTTACTTATGCTCCGATTCAGGATTTTCAACCTGGTGGTGTTTATACGATCGTAGTCAGCCCACAGCGATTTAATTATTTTTCCAATGAGCTGAATGAGACAGTTTCAGTCTATCAAAATTCGTTTCAGATCATGACAGATATTGCTGCGCCAACGAATCAAAGTTATTTGAGGATACAAGGTGTAAATGCATATAAGGATCAATCGATAGGGTTTCGGGTCGATGGAAAGGTTATTGCCAGCGGTATCGGATTTGGAAAGGGAAGCAATTACAGTGTGTTTACCCAGAAGCAATATGATATAGAGGCTATAGATGCAGCTGGAAACGTACTCGCTACAATAAAGCAGGAATTGCGGAGCAATCAAAATTATACGTTATGGCTCTATCCTGACCGAAATGGAAAGGCTCAGTTGCTTCTCATTTCCAATGATTTGAGTGGTACTATGCCTTTACCTGCTGAAGACGATGGGACATACAGCCGGCTAGCTTTTAAATTCTTCTTCTTTAATCGCTTTTTAAATCTGTCGGCAAGCAATCCTTATATCACTTTTACATTGCCTAACGGACAGCCCTTGGGGAACAGTGGCAATGTAAATCTGCAACCTGGGATTCCTTCGGTTAATATGCCTTATACCAATGTAAATATTATGACGAATCCCTATGCAATAATGGCTTATCGTTCTAAACCGGACGTAATACCAGGTGTCTGGGCCGACGATATTGAGGTATTGCAATCGACGGAGTTTATAGCAAATAAATCGCTGTATACAACCATTGGAAGGCCTCTGCCAGCATTTGAGCCAGGAATTTATACTGTAGCGTTGATTGGAAAAAGTGGTTCGGGATTGTCCGATAAAGAAAAAGCGCGAATGATCATTATCAAACATAATAAATAATGAAAAAGCAAAATATATCAAATCGTATTTGGCTAGTGGCCATTTTTATACTATTGCTTGGTTCCTGTACGAAAATTGAATATACACAGATTGCCGAGCCGGCTTATCTACGTGTTTTTAATAATGTCAATTACGTACAGACTATGGGGAGCAAGGATGATAAAGTACCCTATTTCTGCATGCTTATCAATCCAAAAATAGGATCTGATGGAAAATTTACAGGAGCGGAAATTGTAGGTGATTTCTTGGATAAAAGAGATCCTTATGCTCCCCCATATCCTTCGCACATCGGGAACAGTACAGACCCAAGCAATCCCGAATATCCAGGAAAGGAAAATGTTCTAGTCGGTCCTATTTTAAACGGATTTGACTTAAGTAGCTGGGCTCAGGTACCCTCAGGCGAGATAAGGGTCGTATTTGCGTATCGTCCAAAAAATACGGTACCCTTCTTTGAATTGGAAGATCGTTTGAAAAATGACATTCTGATTGACACGGTGATCAATCTTCAAAGCAAAGAAGTTTATACACTCCATCTTTTGCAAAGGGATTTTATAAAGAAGGATCATGGAATCTTATTGAGACATGAAAATTTCTATAAGCTTCCATTATCAGATTCATTGGTGTACGTAAACTTTTACAATATGAGTGCAAAAGGCTTCTGGGAAGCTGATGCAAGCTTAAAAGATGATGATTATCGATTGAAAAGCTTCAAAAATGGCGTCAAAGATGAAATGAATGTGTTTTTGTCACTTTATGAAAGTCAGGAAGAGCTCAGCCATTATGCTGCGAAAGTAAATGGTTACCAAGGACGTTTTTTGACGACCGTTAAACGTAATACAAGTTCAAACGAAGTGAACGCCTATGCAAGTTTTCCGTTATGGGCGAGTAGTAAATCCAACGGTATCCGCACAGCTATTTGGCAACGATTTGACTTTTTTACACCTGGAATGGATCCCGTCACGAATCCATTTTATGATAGTGAGAGAAATACAGGTAGCAACTGGGCTGTACTTAATTGTATCCTGAACGGAAAAGTAGGGTTGACCAGTAATGAAAACGGAACACTGCTTCCAAATTTGTTGGTCAATGTACATTCGGGAAAGGATAACCCACGCACTTTCGCAACGGTCAATACGATCGAAATTGTCAATGGTCGCGTCTACCTAACTACCATACAACGAAAATATGCTCCACCTATTTACTAAAATTAGCAGAAATGATTCAATATAATAGCAAAATAGAACAGAAGGTTTCACTGCTTCATGCCATGGGCTGGTTTTCTGCGTGCTTATTTATGTTGCTGCTACAAGGCTGCAAACATGATAATCTCACGGTGCCCCAACCTAATGAAAATATACGACCGGCGGCCGATTTTATTCGTAATAATTATGAAATGCGCCTCTTTGATGCGGCGCTGGAGAAAACGGGTCTGAATGTCGAACTAAATGGCAAAGGTCCATTTACAGTTCTCGTGCCAAACGATCTCGCTTTTAATGAGATCGGTGTGTTTCGTCCAACCGATTTTGATCGAATGAATAAGGATAGCTTGCGGAGACTGATTTCTTATCATATTCTCCCGAGGCGCCTATATGTGAGCGATATTCCGAGCAACTCGGTGGATTTTAGGTATGCAACACTCGAAGGTTCCGAATTGTACGCCTCAATCGGTTCTATATCACCTGGGGCTACTAATCCCGTGAATATGCTGTTTTTTAGCGGAGCGAAAGCGATCCGCAAAGACGTGGTTTTATCCAATGGGGTTTTGCATGTGCTGGATAAGGTCATGAAACCACAATTTGAAAAAAATATTCAGGATTGGCTCAGTGACAAGAAAGACTATACCGTTTTTGTGGCTGGACTGAAGAAATTTGGTCTATGGGATCAGTTTGCTGGAAAAGGCCCTTTTACAGTATTTGCACCAACAAATGAGGCCCTAGAAAAGAGAGGCGTTACGATGGAATTTTTGGATAGTGCTGTTCCAAAGAATTACGTCGCTGAGGTATTGTTTGGTGCCTACATCATGTACGATAAACATTTTTTTATATCGGATTCACAGGTTTTTACGATCATTAATTCGAACGGTAATTACAAATACCACTTGAAAGATAAAGTACATTATATGGAATATTTTGCCAGTGAAGTTTATCCGACCTGGAAATTGAGTTATAATATGAGACTCCGGGACAATGATACTTTCTATTCGATTATACTCGCTGATGTAACTTATGATGTCGGCGCTAAAATGGACTATTTGTGTAGTAATGGTCTGGTACATGATTTAGATCGAGGGCTGGTGAGCCCAGATCAAGCGATAAAAAAAGGAAAAGATGAAAAATAAATCAATAAATGCCGTTTGGTATATGCTGTTGTTATGTACTACTGCTGTGTCTGTACTGCTATCTTGCCAAAAAACTGAGTTCATGCCGGAGCTTGTGGGGGAGGAAGTTCCCTATAAAAACGAAGCTTCACAGGATGTTACGCAACTATTGACAACGCATAACGAAGCAAAAGTTTTTTTAGCAGCATGGCAGAAAAGTAACATTGTAGCACTGATCAAGGCTGCTGGAGTCAATACAAAGGTGACCGTATTGGTGCCAGCCGATAATGCGTTGAAGCAAGTTGGAATAACACTAGAGACTGTTCAAAAAATGACTACTGAGGAAGCTGCCGATTTCGTCCAATTTTACAGTTTTTTAGGAGATCTTAACCAAATTAAACTTGGTAAATATAGTCTCATGGTTCGCTCGATGTTAAAAAATCAAAATTATCGAGTACCTTTTTATGATAATACCGAGCCAGTTGGCAGACGTTACGACATTTATGCTTATCGTCATTATCTCGCTGTGAAAGATGGCGATTTGCTAGTCAATGGTAAGTCTAAAGGAAAATTAGCTTATGAGCCCGCGACAAATGGCGGTATCTATTTGTTGGAAAAAGTGATCGAAAAGCCTACTATGACCATATTGGAGGCGCTCATAGCCGACGGAAGGTTTACTTTTTTTGTGGAATCCCAACGTTTGTCCGAGGAAATGTTTTATGAAAAAATGTTGGATGATATTGAACCTCTATGGGGATATCGTATGAGTAAAGAGGAATTTTTGAGCTATTATCCAGAGGCCAGAGTTCCCTATCAACGAGGCTGGGATATAGATAGGGATCCATTTTTCAATGAGATACCTAATATTAACCTGACAGCCACCTTTGCACCAACAGATGATGCCTTTCGAAAAGCAGGGTTTAAAAGCGTGGCCGATATTTTGGCTTTTAATGCTAAAAGGGGAGATGTAAGATACGACGACATGTATTTTGAACCACGTGGAGCATATCCGACAGATACTTTATTCAGTTTTCATCGCAATTGGGGCAGAGTGTTTGCAACTGAGGATCCTGCTTATGGCATAGCGCTATCTAATAATACCGTCTTTTATAGTAATGATCTGGATCCTGCCTTGTTAAACGATTACTATGTGAATATCGGGGGGAATAGTCAGGTTCAATACGCTTATAAAATGCCGTTAGCTTTTTCTAAAAATGTAAACCAGATCCAAATGAAAATCAAAGAAGCTGAGCAAGCACCGATCAATATTATTGAGACAGATATCAATACGGTCAATGGGCCGATCCACGTTGTTGATAACCTACTGCTTCCCAAAGGATTTAAACTTAAATAAAAGATGAGACGACATAATTTTAGTTATAGCAAGTGTAGCCTATTTTTGCTGACGATCAATCTATTATTTGCTTGTAAAAAGGAAGAAAACACGACGAATTTTGACAATAATAAGGTCAACTTGGTGGTTGCTGATAATTTTAATTTATCGGTATTTAATGCTGCATTGCGCGTCAGTAACATGGATAAAGAGTTGCAAAAGGGCGAAGGTCCCTATACTTTGCTTGCTCCATCTGACAATGCCTTTGGAAAGGCGGGTTATCCAACTGTGGTGAGCATACTGTCTGAACGCGCAGCAATAGTTTCTAATATCGCTAATTATCATATACTGGATGGGAAATATGAGCTAGATAAGCTTCCTTTCCTGTTCAATCAAGAATTGAAAACACGTCGCGGTAAGATCTATGCCACACATTGGGTAAAAGGAGCTGATACAGTACTGACACTGAATGGAGCACGTATATTGACACAAAATTTGCCTGCATCTAATGGACTGATTCAAGTGCTCGACCGCGTTATGACTCCCTATGTACATGATAAGATTGTCGATGCTATCAACGCAGATGCGAGTATCAGCATATTTGCTCGTGCTATAAAAAGGACCGGCATTTTATCCGATAAGACAAATCAGGGAGCCTATACAGTTTTTGCACCAAATAATGCTGCAATGACTCTGCTGGGATTTCAATCCGTGCAGGATGTGGAGCTGGCCAATTTAGACGATCTGAAAAAAATAGTCCGCTATCATATTCTCCATGACCGTCGTTTTGTGTATGACTATATCTTGAGTACGGGTAATACAAATATGTCTAAGCAAACCATGCTAGATGGTAACAGTGTAGAGATTAAGTTGGTTCCAAATACCAGTTCTCCGGGCTCTTTTAGCGGTATAACACTTCGGGGTTTGGGAAATACAAATGAGGTCTTATTACAGAAACAGGATATCCTTACCGGAGATGGGGTACTACATATTGTTGATCAGGGTCTACGGCTAACACAGTAATAAGAAGATTTATCTAACGAATTAATGAAACATAGCAATGAATAGATATCAAAATGACAGTATATGCATAGGAAGATTAACCATGACTTTCTATCCTATAATGTCAATACTAAAGCTAATTTTACTCTTTTTGTTTCTTTTGCAAGCAATCAATTCTTTTGCGCAGGAAACTTCGGGTACAATTAACGGAAAGGTGCAAAGTAGCAGTGGAACTCTTGTGGAGAAGGCGACCGTTACTGTGATACACACACCAACGGGAACCCGTTATGTGCAATCGACCGATAAAGATGGACGTTTTACTTTAAATAATATTCGTATTGGCGGTCCATATACAGTTGATGTAAGTAGCATTGGATTACAAACAGAACGTAAAGAAAATATATTTGTGCGTTTGGGAGAAACCTTGCAGACTGATTTTATTATGCAACAGCGTAATGAAACACTTAGTGAGGTTGTTGTGACTGGCCGAAGAGCTGATACAAGGGCAGGGACAGTAGGGACCGGAAATCATTTCAGTGGTGAGCAAGTCAGGAATATGCCTACAGTCAACCGTTCGATTACCGATGTAACCCGGCTTACACCTCAAGGAAGTCGCGATAATAGTTTCGGTGGTACAAACTTTAGGTATAATAATGTCACGATAGACGGTGCCATCAATAATGATGCAATAGGTTTTAGCCCCTCTCTTGGCGGACAAACGGGGACCTCAGGAATGGCGGGGAGCAGTACAAGAACAAACCCCATATCAATAGATGCCATTCAGGATATGCAAGTATATTTGGCTCCCTACGATGTCAAGATCGGAAATTTTACAGGCGGCTCGGTCAATGCTGTCACTCGAAGTGGTACAAACCAAGTTGAAGGTTCGGTTTACGCCTATGGACGGAATGCTGCGTTAACGGGTAAGGACCGTGTGGGAACTTTGGGGAAAATGAATAGAGATTTTTATGATTATCAAACAGGTTTCCGAATAGGATTTCCTTTAATAAAAGATAAATTATTCTTTTTCAGTAATGAGGAGTTTACCAGGCGCCAAGATCCTACGCAGTTGCGTGTTGGAACTATTGAAACAGCTCATATTCTGGAGCAGCGAGATGTAGAAGCAATAGCCGAAGCCGCTCGTTCTCGCTATGGTGATATTTTTAATATTGGAACCGCAGGTAATTATACAAATTGGTCCCGGTCAACCAAGTTTTTCAATCGTTTAGACTGGAATATAAATGCCAAACATCAGTTGGCAATCCGTAACAATACAATCTTTAGTAAAGCAACTCATATGGATCGGGATCAACAGGATTTTCGGTTCAGTAGTATGGCCTTTGAACAAGAGAACAACCAAACAAGTACCGTTGCAGAATTGAAAAGTAGATTCAGTAATAATCTTTCTTCCAATATTGTGTTGGGATATACACAGGTAAATGATCGGCGTGACCCTTTGAGTGATCCTTCCTTACCTCAGGTACAGATACAGGGGCGTACACCGGGCACAACAATTTATCTTGGAACTGATCGTGAAGCTAGTATATTTAATATGCGACAAGGTACCTGGGAGATTACGGCCAATCTAAATTGGACAAAAGGTAGGCATAAATTGTTATTTGGAACACATAATGAGCTTTATCGCATTCGGTATGGGTTTGTTAACAGTTGGAATGGTCGGGTTGATTACAATAGTATTGCGGATTTCGTCGCGAATGTTCCGTATCGCGTGAGAGGAAGTTACAACTATAAGGATAATTCACGTTCTTACATTTTGGATCATCCCGCGGCTAACTTCTCTGTTGATATGTATAGTCTCTACATTCAGGATGAAATCCTTATAAATGATCGTTTCCAAATCATACCTGGACTCCGTGCGGATTTGGCAGCATTGCCAACAATGCCGACACGAAGTGATAAAGTCAATGACATGTGTTCTGACCCCACTTTTGGCACAACCTACACCTATACGCCACCAAATCGGTTAAGAAATGAGTTTCTAAATAGAATACAGTTGTCTCCGAGAATTGGCTTTCGATGGGAGGCAATGGACAATAAGCAACTGACTGTCCGGGGTGGCGCCGGTTTGTTTACAGGACGTATACCGTTTGCCTGGTTGGCTTATGCATACTATAATACGGGTAACAGTTATGGTGCTTTCGATCAAAAAGCAGACCAGAAACCATTTGCACCTGGGTCTGACCCTATAAAGCCAAGTCCGAATGGAATAGGTGAGTTTATAGCGCAGAATGGCGCTGTCATAAATGATCCAAGTACCGGAAAAACGCAGGTTGATCTGGTCGATAACAATTTTGTGCTGCCACAGGTGTTGCGGTCCAGCTTGGGTATAGATTACAAGGTTGAAAGCTGGAAATTTACGGTTGAAGGTATTTATACAAAGAATATTAAAGATGTTCTATTTCAGCAGCTGAACAACAAGGATAACCCATTATGGTATGGGTATGACCTCAATAAACAACAACCTGTTTATAGCGGTACTGTGGATAATCGTTTCTCGAATGTATATCTTCTGAGTAATACCAATCAAGGTTACCGCTACAGTATAACAGGGACCATTGGGAAAACGATCAAAGAAAAATTGAATGCCACACTGAGCTATACCTATGGAGAATCAAAGGATTTAAGTAATGGCGTACGTAATTCTATGGAAAGTAACTGGCAACTGAATCAGTCACTTGTCCCTAATAATCCAAAGTTAGCTTACAGCAATTTCGATATCCGTCACCGTATCGTTTCGAGTATAAATTACGAACAAACTTGGCGTAATGCAGGACGTACGAATTTTACTTTGTATGTCAGTGCGCAATCTGGAAGTCCATTTACCTATGGTATCGTCAATAACAGCATACAAGGCTTGCCACAACAAGTAAGTTTGGTTTATATTCCAAGACAGACGGAAACAATTCATTACTTTAAAGATCTTGCAAATGGTCTTTCTGCTCAGCAGCAAGCAGATGCTTTTAATCGGTTCATTGATGGTAATGATTATCTGAGCTCCCGTAGGGGTGATTTTACAGCGCGTAATATGGGACGTACACCATGGAATGTACAGGCAGATCTTCGAATTGCACATGATCTCTTTCTTCGGAAGTCAAAGAAACAATTTATAACATTTTCGGTGGATGTTATGAACTTGACTAATCTAATCTCCAAGAAATGGGGTATTCAATATTTTTCGCCCAATACATTTAATTCGACGAGTAGTGTGGGCCTTACCCCATCATTATTTCCGCCGAGGCAAAATGCTGATAGCTGGCCCGTATTTACCTTTAGTGATCCTGGGCAGCCTTATAGCATCGATTATTTTAACTCAAGAGCACAAATACAAGGTGGGGTTCGATATACATTCTAGTTTGGTCATTTGGGAAAAACCTAAAAGGATAGCGGATATATAGTTATAAGAATTTATTCCAATGAAAAATACAATTAATCTAGTCATCATATCTATATGGATGGCTATTGCGACGATCGGTTGCAGTAAAAAGGAAGAATTGGTCGATAAAATTCCGGCTAAAGTGGATAGTTATTACCCTAATTCTGGTAAAGCTGGCACACTAGTTACGATTGAAGGACAAGGCTTCAGCGGGGCAATTACAGAATTTTCTGCAACAGTTGCAGGGAGTTCGGCAGAGGTGATTAGCGCTACTCCAACATCGGTTGTTTTACGTGTGCCAAAAGGTGACAAAAGTGGCGGAATTGTCTTGAAGTATGGAAGTAATAGTTTTGATGTTGGTACGTATACCTATCAAGATCTTTCAGTCTCAAAAATTTTTCCGACAAATGGTACAGGCGGCACCCAACTACGGATCGATGGGGAGGGGTTTGGTAGTACAGATAAACCTGCAGAAGTCTATGTTAATGGCAAAAAAGCTTTGGTTGTGAGTGTTACAGATAAATTAATCGTTGCAGAAATTCCCGAAGATGCGGGGTATGGTGCTGTAGAAGTTCGTGTGGATGGTAAAAAGTCGCAAGGACAGAATTTTACTTATCAGGTCGTCCGCAGTATTAAACCATTAACAGGTGGGGCGGGAACCAAAGTTACCCTAATGGGTGAAGGCTTCGAAAAAGTCAATTCGGGGAATATCGTTGATTTCAATGGAAAGATCGCGGTCGTATTGGAGTCTAGTCCTGAAAAAATTGTCGTAGTGGCTCCAGCTGGTGTCAGTACCGGACCTCTATCCGTGAATATCAATGAACAGAAGATTTCGGGTCCGAAATTTACGGTTGTAGGCAAGCCTGAAATCGGCGCAGTCTCTCCTTTGAGTGGCCCAAAAGGGGCTGAAATGATAATAAATGGGCTATTATTTAGTAAAGAACTTGATGAAAATCAGGTTTTTATAAATGGAAAGCAAGTTGCTATTTCTTCAAGTAGTGAAAATCAGCTTAAGTTGATCATTCCTGGTGGAACTGGATCTGGAAAGGTAAGGGTTGTAGTCAACGATCAATCCGTGGAAGGACCACAGTTTAAGGATCAGACGCTTGGTATTCGTTCTATAAGTCCAGACAATGGTTTGGCGGGAACAAGTGTAACTTTATTGGGAACTGGATTTAGTACAAATGCTGCCGAAAATAGGGTTTATTTTAATGGTGTTTTGACCCCTGTGACAAGTGCTAGTGAGAATAAGTTGGTTATGGAGGCACCACAGGGTGTTGCAACAGGCGAGGTAAAGGTAATCGTTGGCGGTCAGGATGCTTTAGCACCGCAACCGTTCCGTCGTGCAGGTGTAATGACATTCGTAGGGGGGCCAGGAAGTACGGTTTTCGGCAATAACCTAGCTGGATTGGCGATAGATGCGCAGGGAAATTTATATGTCGCAGATCCGGAGAATAAACAAGTTAAAAAGGTGTCCCCGACTGGAAGTGTATCTATTTTGCAGGTAGATGGTGCCAATGCTGTATTCGACTATCCTACAGGAATAGTTGTTGACCCACAAAATAATATTTATGTCAGCGATCAGCGAGCAAATCAGATTTTTAAAATTACACCTGCGGGCAAACGTACTGTACATGCAAAAGGATTTTCTCCGGGTGCAATGTGTTTAGATCTATCAGGGAATTTATATGTGGCAGTAGCTGGTTTTGCGCAGGGAATAAACAAAGTCAACCTGGCTGGAGGTTATACGAAGGTACCCGGACCTAGTTGGGTAATGGCTAAGCCCTTTGTGGATAGTCAAGGAGTTTTGTATTATTCGGATCAGAACACGAGCAGCAATAACGGGATCGAAATTGTAAGATCGGGTGATGCACGTGGGGAACGTTGGGTTGGAGGTTCGGATGCGGGCTATCAAGATGGGATTGGAACGAACACATATTTCAACGGAATAGGCGGTATCACAGCAGGATTAAATAACAGATTGATTGTTGCCGACAATAATAACTATGCAATTAGAATGGTCAATATGTCGACACGAGAAGTAACTACCCTGATAAAGGGAACGAATGGATATGCGGATGGGACTTTATCGACAGCACGGTTTGGTCTGATAAAAGATGTGGTAGTAGATAAAGATGGTAATATCTATCTTCTGGATGTTAGTAATAAAGCTATTCGGAAACTGTTTTTGAAATAACAATTGTACATAAATCCCCGATGCAATCGTATTGTTTTTTAGGAGCTCCTCTCTTTAAAAATAATGCGGAGTATGTGTCGGGGATTTTTATGTTAATAATGAAACGACAGCTTTAGCTATTGTGGCAAATTGACAATGATTAAAGTGTATTATTCGCAAGTAAGAAGTCTCCGTAGAAATCGGGGATATTGCTGTCGTAAATTGCATTTGCGACAGCTGATATTGGGTAGTCTACTTTAACGATCTCGGCATTAATTTGTTTTTCAGATAAGGTGATTATTGTGTAAGTTGCTTTTCTGTCTTTTTCCTTACTTCGGCCCACCGAACCACAATTGATAAAAAAGACGTCTCCATCCTGTTGAATATAAGAATGGTGTGTATGTCCCATCACCAGAATATCGATTGCTCTTTGCTTTAATAGGGTCGATAGAGCATGCTTTGGAGTTGATTCATGGATGTATTCGTCATTGCTTTGGAGACTGGCATGGACAAGAAGGATTTTCCTAAAACTCGTTCCAAGCTTGAAGGTTAGTTCAATGTTGTAGGGTAATGTTGCTAACCACTTTTTATGAGGTGCCGATATCTCCTTCTTGCTTATGTTGATGGCGATTTCTCGATTTGAAGTCTCTATTCCATCATGGTGTGGTAAAGGGATAATGGCTTCGTCAAAAGCAATTCTTTGGTCATGGTTTCCCAGTAAACATGGAATGTTTTTTTCTTGTATTCTGTCAATGACTTCATTCCCCCAGGGAGCGAAATCAACAAGATCACCTAAGCAGTAGATTTGTGTTAATCCTCTATCTTTGATATCTGTTAATACCGCATCCAATGCAATTAAATTGGCATGAATATCACTTATTATGGCAAGTTGTATCATATTCTTATGCTACAAACATAATCATTCGGGTAATCAGTCAACCTACAATTTACGAGGTAAGGAAGAAAATGATAATAGCATTATAATTTTTGTGCTAAAAGTGAGTAATTGGTTGAAATTGGTGAAGAAATACTTTAAAATAAGCACATAGCTAATAGCCTCAGATATGTGCTTATTTAGGTGGTACGTTACTAAAGATTCATTCCACCGGATACCTCAATACGTTGTCCGTTGATCCATCTTGCGTCTTCGGTACAGAGGAAGGCAACCACACCGCCGATATCGTCAGGTACACCAGCCCGTCCTAAAGCTGTAACAGCTGCAATATGCGCATTTGTTTCTTTGTTATCCCGCACATGCCCGCCACCAAAATCAGTCTCGATCGCGCCAGGAGCAACAACGTTTGCTGCAATACCTCGAGGACCGAGTTCTTTGGCAAGATACCTCGTCAGTACCTCGATTGCTCCTTTCATCGAGCCATAGGCAGATGATCCCGGAAATGCAAAACGTGCGAGACCAGAGGAAATATTGATAATACGTCCACCATCATTCAAATAGGGAAGAGCTTTCTGCGTGAGAAAAAATACCCCTTTATAATGGATGTTATAAGCTGTATCAAATTGTTCTTCTGTGGTTTCTATAAAGGGGGCATATAAGGCGGTTCCTGCATTATTGATTAGGAAATCGAAGTTTGATTGCCCAGTTTCTTGTTTTATATGCTGTGTAACTCGTTCGATGAAGAGATCAAAAGACTGCACATTACCTGCATCCAATTGGAATGCAGCTGCATGCTGACCTAAAGATTGTATCGTAGCAACTACATGATCTGCTTCCTCCTGATTGCTATTGTAGGTTAGAATGACATCGATTCCTTTTTTTGCAAGGCTAACAGCCATGTTTCTACCTAAACCACGGCTTCCGCCTGTTACCAATGCTATTTTATTTGTAGCCATTTTAATTTGTTTTAAAGATCCAACAGCACAAAGATCCTCCGAAAAGTTACACTTTTCCTTGCGAAATACAAATGGATATTTGCGAAATTCAAATTATAACGATTGAGAACGAAAAATGTTTGGGGCAAAGCCGGTTTGCTTCTTGAAAAAATTGGAAAAATGAGCGATCTCCTCAAAGCCAAGTGAATAAGCAATCTCAGAGACATTCCAATCGGTTTGTCGCAGTAAAATTTTTGCCTCCTGTGTGACTCTGGCTGCAATGACATGGCTGGTTGTTTTTCCCGTATTTTCCTTTAAAATTTTATTCAGGTGATTGACATGTATGGCAAGTCGTTCCGCAAAATCATTAGCTGTCCGTAATTGTAAACGTTGCATTGGAGATTCAATGGGAAATTGTCTTTCTAGCAATTCTATAAATAATGAGGTTATTCTATTAGAGGCATTATGTGTGGGATTTGTTATACTTTTGGGTTGCAGCTTTTGCCCATAATGAATGATCTCAAGAACATAATTTCGCAGCAGATCGTATTTAAAGACGTACTCTGAAGAAAGCTCTTTATTTATTTTTACGAAGATTTCCTCTATTTCAATACGTTGTTCTTCTGCTAATTGAAAAATCGGAAGGCCGCCCGGTTGAAAGATAGGGAGATCATCTATGTTAACACCACTTTTATTTCGGGTTAGAAATTCATCGGTGAAAACGCAGAAATAACCCTTCTGATGCTCATCTTTCGGTATCCAATGGTAAGGAACTTTTGGGGTAGCAAATACAAGTGCGGATTCATCAATTTCGATCACTTTGTCGGCATATTCAGCCGTGTTTTTCCCTGTGATTAAGCTTATTTTGTAGTAGGTACGCTTATTGTAGGGCATGATCGGTTTATCTTTTAATGTAGCTGCAAGCTCCTCAAAGCTGAATACATTAAAATGACCAATCTCTCTTGCGATCTCCTGTGGGATGCTCGCATTGATCTCCTGATAAAACTGTTCAATGGAAGTTGTTTTCATTTAAACCCGATTTGCAATAATCAAATGTACTGGTTTTAGATTACATTCGATACACGCAGTCATGTTTTCAAGATATTGCTATTCTCATCTTAATGTAAATTGCAATATTATATTTTGCACAATATAATTTCTTACCATACATTTGTACAAACAAAACAAATTGAAATATGAAAACGTTATATAACATCGGCGCGACAGCCAAAGGAGGACGAAACGGTCAGGTAAGAAGTGAAAATGGTGTACTGGATTTAGCTGTTCGTATGCCAAAAGGACTAGGAGGTGCGAATGATGATTATGCCAATCCAGAGATGCTTTTTGCTGCAGGTTACGCTGCGTGTTTTGATAGTGCCTTGAATTTGGTCATTAGGTCAGAAAAAGTAAAAACTGGAGAGACTTCGGTAACTGCACATGTGAGTATTGGACAATTGGATAATGGTGGTTTTGGATTGGCTGCAGAATTACATGCAAATATACCTGGCGTAAGCTTAGAGTTAGCACAACAATTAATTGAAAAAGCACATCAAGTGTGCCCTTATTCAAATGCAACTAGGGCTAATATGGATGTCAAATTGACGGTATCAACTAACGAATAATATATGAATTATATTGCCAACGTGCTTACAGCACTCGTACTTTTAGAACATGTATACATTGTATGGATGGAAATGTTTGCTTGGGAAACTGCAGGAAAACGTAGTTTTGGAAAGGCTCTCCCGGCAGAATTATTTAAGCCAACGAAGGGGCTTGCTGCAAATCAAGGGCTCTACAATGGCTTTCTCGTTGCAGGTTTAGCCTGGTCTTTTTTAATCAATGACCCCATCTGGAGTCACAATGTACGCCTGTTCTTTTTAGGATGTGTCCTTGTTGCCGGTATTTTTGGTGGAATTACAGCGAGCAAAAAGATATTTTTTGTACAAGGAGTTCCTGCATTGTTGGCGTTGTTATCCGTTATACTCGTAAAATAAAAATATAATTATATGTCATTAATAGAAGATTTACAATGGCGTCATGCTGTGAAAGCATACGATCCGACAAAAAAAGTTAGTCAAGAAAATATAGATAAAATCGTTGAAGCAGCGCGCTTTGCACCGACTTCCTCGGGCTTACAGCCATTTAAAATATTGATTGTTGAAAATCAGGCATTGAAAGAAGAATTGGCAAAAGGAGCACTAAATCCAGACTGTATGCGTGAATGCTCACATGTGCTTGTTTTCGCTGCATGGGATCGTTATACAGAAGAACGTATTGATAAAGTTTATGATTTTACTACAGATGAACGGGATTTGCCAAGGGGACGCTTTGGCTCCTATACAGACAAGTTAAAATCTATTTATCTGAATGAAGCTGCAGAAAGAAATTTTGCGCACACGGCAAGACAGACTTACATTGCTTTAGGTTTGGCTTTGGCTCAAGCAGCGGAACTCCGCGTTGATTCCACGCCTGCCGAGGGCTTCGATAACCGCGTCGTGGATGAGGTTTTACAATTAGAAAAACATGGACTTAAAAGCGTTTCATTGATGTATATTGGTGTGGCGGACTCTTCGAGAGATTGGATTTCGTCAATGAAAAAGGTTCGAGTACCCAAGGAAGAGTTTGTCGTTGAGTATAAATAGTTGATCATTCTCTTTCAATCCCTCGAAAACTCAATAACTTTGCAAGATGGATGATTTATTAAAATTAGATAAACAGCTTTGCTTTTCAGTGTATGTGCTACATAGGGAAATTATGCAGCAGTATCGAACTATTCTTGAAGAGATTGACTTGACCTATCCACAGTATATCACCATGATGGCTTTATGGGAGAATGATGAGCAAACAGTAAATCAATTAGGAGCTAAGTTATTTCTGGATAATGGAACGCTTACGCCACTATTGAAGCGCTTGGAGACTAAAGCTTTGCTTACACGAACACGAAGTAAAACTGACGAGAGGGTAGTCAAAATCAAACTTACAAAGCAAGGATTGCAATTAAAGGAAAAGGCGAGCTGTGTTCCCATGCAGATTTTTGAAGCCCTCAAGCTCGATTATGCGGATATGGTTCAGCTTAAATCTTTAGCAGATAAAATAGTCAATAACGCTAATGGACATTAGTATTTTTGTCATACTGAAATAACAAAGGGACTGTATACGGATTGAAAATAGTTGCAGCTACAAAGTGATCAGCTAAAAGAACACTACGGTGATCTATGATTTTATTTGTGGGAAGACCTAAAAATAGAGCAGACGTTCTATCGCACCATAGGATTCGAAATAGAGCGATAAAAAGTATCTTACTCTATGTGACTTTGCCTTGCTAGATTTTGTATTTATCTTGGGCGGTATTAGGTATTATAGATCAAAAGAAAGATGCGTTTATTTTCTTTAGTTTTTTATTTTGTTATTTTGGGCCTGTCGTTGATAAGTTGTGAAGAGCGAAGGCAGGATGCGGATGTCTTAAGTTATATGGCTTATAGTAAACGGGATAGTGCACGATTAGAACTTAATCTTTTTGAGCGCCGTTTTCATGGTAAATTGTTCTTTTATAGACCTGGAGGTGAGGTCGATTCTGGAGATATTAGCGGTAATATCCAAAAAGACACATTGCTTGGAGACTATTATTATACGGCATTTGGCTGGGGACAGAAAAAAAGAAGACCCTTTGTTTTATTAAAAAAAGGGTCTCTATATATTTTAGGTACAGGTACGGAGCAAGTATATTTGGGAATTCCACATTATATACCCTCAACCGTCAATTTCCAGGACCCGAGGTTTATCTTTGAGAAAGTTAATCACTAGTTCCAATCATCTAAATTAGGCATCTATAGTATATTTTTTAATCGAATATATTGTAGTAGCATAATGGTTTTGCCATCTTTGATTTCACCTGAATCAATCATATGTAGTGCTTCTTCGATATTGATTTCTAGAATTTCAATATGCTCTTCCTCTTCTTCTAAACCACCGCCATCGCCAACTTTCATGTTATTGGTGTATTCTGCTATAAAAAAATGTAGAATTTCAGTTACAGAACCTGGGGACATATAAGCTTCAAATATCTTTTTTGCTTCCTTGATCTGATAGCCTGTTTCTTCTTCTGTTTCCCTCCGTATACAGTCGTGGGGAGAATCTTGATCAAGAAGACCTGCACAAGCTTCGATAAGCATTCCTGACTCATTCCCGTTGATGTAGGTAGGTATCCGAAATTGTCTTGTTAAGATGACTGTTTGAGTACTGGTATTATAGAGTAAAATGACAGCTCCATTGCCACGATCATAAGCTTCTCGGCTTTGTTGTTGTAACGTGCCATCTGGTTTGCTGTATTGATAAGTCACTTTTTTTAAAGTGTACCAGTTGTCTGATAGAATTTCAGTTTTTACAATTTTAATATCTTTTATTGCCATTTTTAGCGCGTTAAAGTCAAAAGATAAAAATAAGAATTGCAATCCAAACTAAGCAGGAAAAACTAAGAGAAGCTTTAATGTGCGTCGCGATTGGCCATGGTGCTATCCAGCGTAGTCGAAGCGGGATAAAAAGTAGGATGAAACCCGTTAATAAACTAACAGGTATAATCCAAAATAAATCAATTGGTGCAATCCGATTGTGGCGAAGTAGCGTAACAACCAAAGCAAGAGCTAGCGTCAAAGAGAGACACAAATTTGAAATTATTTTTTTTTCTGTGGCCGTTCGTTACCGGAACCTTGGCCAAAGATGAAAAGAGTTGTGTCCACTACAAGGTTAATAAATTCAGATATCATTGATAATGGTATTTTGATGTGAAAATAACAAGTTTTGTTCCGCAAATGGACTTGCTGTTTATTTTTAAGGAAGAAATATTGGTCAAAATTTAATGTATGCGAGGTATTGGTGAATCTCAGTCCGCTCTAAATTGCTTTGGATTCATACCAGTATGTTGTTTGAAGAAATTGGAGAAGTAAGCAGAATCGACGAAACCAAGTTTGAACGAAATTTCTTTGATAGATAGGTCGGTTGCCTGTAGCAATCGTTTTGCTTCCAAGATAGTCCGTTGTTGAATGAGCTGGCTTGGAGATACTTCGAGCTTTTGACGACAGATTTTAGTAAGGTGCGGGGTGGATATATTAAGTTCTTTCGCATAGAAAGATACCGACTTCTCATGTCGAAAATGGATATCAATTAACTCCTGTAGCTTTAAGAGACGTGGATTGGATTCATTATTTTGTTCATTTTGTACTACTTTTTGTACCTCTTTGCTTAGTATCGATGCGATTACAGCTGTGCGAGAATAGATAATAGCCGGAACGCAATCGTGGTCCTCAAGTTCTTTTCTTATTGCATTAAATTCATAATAAAGTAGCGCAAATGTTTCGTTGGAGAGTGAGATAACAGGATTACGCTGATAGTAAGCAAATGAAAAATGGAAATTGGGCGAAAATTTCTCGAAGTATTCTCTGTCGACCATCAATTGGAAGCCAGTGGTATTGGCCCCTAATTTCCAGCTATGAACTTGCTTTGGAAACAGGATATGGATTTGATGACGATCAATGTGATAATCTTTAAAATCAATCGTATGAACACCTTCTGCTTGGTCAAAAAGTACCAATAAAAAAAAGTGATGCTGATGTGGACGCGCTATATGATGTTCACCACGTAATTCCGAGTATAAATATCCTTGATTACCTGCAAGCTGGTCTTTTCTAAATTCTTGAATATCTATTGTCGGAAATAACTCCATCGAAATGATTTTGAACCTAAATATAGGTGTTTTATTTTAAACCATCTTCCAGTACCTGTTTGTTGATGGTGAATTCACGGTAGCCAAAGGCTCCGGACTTGTAACCAATTACAGCACCAAATTCAATGCTTTTTGAGGAAGAGGTTTTTGGGAATACAGAAGAGCGGTATACATTGGCCGCGGCTAAAGGTTTTTCGAAGACGCGAAAGTGTAGACCATCCTTTGAATAGGCTAGATAATTCATATCTGAGGTAAATCGATCTACGTTTCCAATTGCCAGACATAGAAAGTAATACCCATCAATATACGAGCCTTGCAGATGCCAAGTCGAATATCCCTTGCTGAATTCTAGCCAAGGTTTATTCATAAATTCAACTTTCTTACTGTCGCGATAGGCGGTAAAATCTAAGCTATTTGTAGAAATACGCGATAGGATATTGGTCATAATTGGAGCTTTGTAGCTTGGCATGAAATCCACTTCGTAACTCATCGTTAGGTTTTTCGAATTTCTCACAAATGTCGGTGAAAGGATGTGGTTGTCTTGGAAAGAAGTAGGTTCATTACTATTATACACGAGTTCGAGGGGTGTCCAGTCAATCCCATTTTTTGATGTTTGTCTTACAATAACACGTTCCGCTTCTTCATTTAATTTTCTAGTGTTGTTTGCGCTTTTGGCGCCCCATTTTTTTAAAATTTTGCTCGAGAAAAAGCAACCTCTATAATATAGTTCGAATTCTTTTCCGTTAAAGTTCCAGTCTACATCAGACCAATATCCCTGGTTAGGGCTACCATCTTTTTGTATGAATGAGTCTTCCAACGCCGGACGTCTCTGAATAGGGTTCGCCAGCCCAGCTGGAGTAATCCATTCTTTCACATCGTTCGACACCACCACTGTGGGATTCTCATACAATGATGCTGTTCGGTCAGCTCCTATTATTCCAAAATAAGGGGTGAATACCATCCAATATTTGTATCCATTGAAACCTGTTGGAAAATATTCCACATCGGGATGGCAATAACTCGCATTATTTCCGGAAATATCTCGTATCAAAAAAGGTTGCTCTTCACCCGGTTGATTTGCATTGGCAATAGCATTAATTTTTATGGTACCAAGATCATTGGTAAAGCCTGCTGGGATAGGTAATTTATCCTTTTCGATGATTTCTGGATCGGGCGGCACAGCTCCGGGGTGAATATCTCTTTTACAACTAATACACAATATTACGCCCAAAAAGAAATAGGCAATTCTTTGATATGACATAGAGAATCAATAAAAATAAAATTCGAAAGGTAATTTGTTATGGTCTTACTTTTCCTGTTAATCTCAGCTAAATGATAGCAAAAATGATTTATTTTTTTTATTTCTCAAAATCGATTTTTAAAAATATTTTATATGTTATAAATATTTGTTTTTCTGGTTTATAAGTGTTTTTTTGACTTGTGTTTTTTGAATTCCCTGAGGACAATCTTAAGATATAATCGTTAATTTTAAGTTATTGAATTAAATATTCTATAAAATAATCTGTTAATTACAATTGAACATGGAAGATGGTCTACTTTATACATTGATTGCACCTAGTGAAGAACTTGCATGCTTTGTGGATAGCTTTTGGTGCTTGCGCAATGAAACCGGGGTAAAGAAAGAAACGATCGGTTTACCAGATGGACGTGTCGATTTGTTTCTTTTTAAATCGGCAATAGATGAATTTCGGATTATTTTATTGGGGTTGGGAACACAGCCCCATGAAGAGGCGACTATTCCTGTAGATGGACAATTATTTTGTATCAGCTTTAAATTGCTTGCCGTAGAATATCTTTTGCGTGAAAATATTGTGGATATTATCAATTCAGGTAAGTTTTTAGTACAGGATTTTTGGGGATTTTCAGAACAGGATTTAGTGAGCTTTGACCAATTTGTAGATAAAGCAGTAAATAAAATTAAATCACTGATTCCAAATGATATTGATGAACGAAAGCGTAAATTATTTGATCTAATTTACAAGAGTAATGGAACAATTCCCATCGCTGAACTCTCCGAAAAGGTTTTTTGGAACAGTAGGCAGATCAACCGTTATTTTAATCAGCGATTTGGACTTTCCCTAAAGGCATATTGTAATATCCTACGTTTTAGGTCCTCATTAGATCATATTGTAAAAGGAAAGCTCAGCCCGGGTGAGCATTTTTTCGATCAGACTCATTTTATCAAAGAGATTAAACGTTTTTCGGGAGTTGTCCCCAAAGAATTGTTGAAAAATAAAAACGACCGATTTATACTATTATCGTCTTTGACATCTCATTAGCTTTGTTTTTATAAATTTTAAACAAATAGGATGTTAACACAAAATAAGAAAATAGCAATAGTTGGCGGTGGAATGGGAGGGCTAACCTTGGCTCGCTTATTACAGTTACATGGGGCTGATGTATCTGTTTATGAACGGGATTTAAACCGGAATATTCGTGTCCAGGGTTCTACATTGGATCTCCATGAAGGAACTGGGCTCGAAGCAATGAAACGCGCAGGACTTCTAGCGGAATTCTATAAATATCATCGTCCAACAGCTAGTAAGCTACGCATTGTCGATAAGGGGCTCGTTGTAAAATTTGATGACCACGATGACCATGTATCGGCAGCTGAAAATCGACCAGAAATTGATCGTGCACCATTGCGAGATATCTTGCTAAATTCCCTGGAAGAAAGGACTGTGATCTGGGATAGCCAATTCGTAGCCATGGAGAAGTCTGGCTATTGTCCTTTAAGAATAAGCAGGATGCCTATGCAGATCTTGTAATAGGTGCGGATGGAGCCAACTCAAAGGTTCGCCCCTATTTAAGCGATGTAAAAGCTATGTATGCTGGAATTACCTTAATTGAGGGTAATATTTATGAGGCAAAAAAAAATGTGCCAAATCTTTTTGAATTAACAAAAGGAGGAAAAGTGATGGCTTTCGGTGAAGGGCAATTTATTGGATACGGTACAAAAGAAGATGGTTCAGTGATGTTTGTGGCGAGTACAAAAATGCCGGAAAACGAACTGGAGAAGATTGCTGTTGATTTTCGGGATAAAAAGCAAGTGTTGCATTGGTTTAAGAATTATTTCTCAGGATGGGACTCGAGTTGGTATGAGTTCTTTACGAATGACAGTGTTCAGTTTATCCCTCGTCCCCAATATTATTTTCCACTTGATCAAAATTGGGAAACGCAGACTAATCTTACAATAATAGGGGATGCAGCCCATCGTATGCCGCCATTTGCTGGCGAAGGAGCAAATGTAGCGATGCAAGATGCATTTGAGTTAACTGAATGTTTAACAAATGGGAAACACGAAACTTTGTTGGACGCAATAGGATATTTTGAAAAAGATATGATAAGACGTGGTGCTGAAGCAACACAAGAAACCTTGGAAAATAGTGATAGAATGCACTCGACAAACGCTTTGTCGACTATGTTGGCCTTTTTCGGGCAATCCATAAAAGATTAGTCTTTATGGATTGCCCGAAAAAGGCTTGCTGATTATGAATTTTGTTTTCTTCAAAAGTGAGCTATTTTAGAGGTTTTACTCTTGAGAATTTGCTAATGGGTCCACTTCCCAGTTATGCTTTGTTGGAAAACTCATATCTTTTTTATTGCATCCAGTACCTTTTTGTAATACCTAGTCTTATCAGACTCGTCAATTACAATGATTTCAACATCGTTTGCCTGAAGTAACTGCATTTTATCTTTGGAAAGCCCATACCACTTTTTTGTTGTGTAATAAAATAATTGATTTTTAATAAAGCTACTTCGTCTATAATATTTATGTCGTGCACGATAAGTTAAAAGCCACCAAAGATCTATTTCGACAAAATCAAGAGAAAGACCCAAGATGTGGATATCTTGAGTAAAAAATAGATCAATCCACGATTGGAGCTTGGTATCCTTATTCTGACTTAATCGTTTAATCAGAGCATGCTTATAAACAGTTTCCGAACTGTAATTTGTTCCATTAACGACATAATCTCTCATTTTTTGCAATTGTCCACAATAATGCTCATAGCCGAGATTAATGGACGACGGGTTTAGACAGTCACCATGTATATGCCAATAGTTTTTGTTCTCGTTTTCGTGTTTACGAAATATACTGTACGTCGTTTCGCGAATTAGTCCCGTATTAGTGGTTGTGATTTTCCCTTCCAAACTAAATTCATAATTCGTAGTAATGATGTTTTCGGTCGGGAAATCCCGGATTAATTGGTGTATTTCGTTTTGGTTGATCTGAGAAACACAATCAGCGATATAGGTTTTAAGCTCTCTCTCATTGATATGTTTTTCTTTTATCGCATGAAGGAATATTTCTTCATACAACATAGGGAAGGGCTTTTGTCCATTTTCTAATGAACTAACCTTATATTTTTCTTTGATATTGTGTAGTAGATCACTCCAGCTGATCCCTGGTGAAATATTATTGATGTCGTTTCCAACTAATAAAGTCAACTTTTTCATTGTCATATAAATCAAGCGTCAATCCTGTCAGGCATTATGACGATGCCAAACAATCGTATATTTGGTTTTGTTTGATTAACCTGTTGCGTGTAGGTTCGCTATGCTAATTTAATAAATAAAATGCTGAAAGGCTTATGTTGCTTCGTTCTGGTATGGATTTGTCGGTAAGGTAGATTTTAAATCTTTATTTTTCTTAGGGAAATGAATATTAAAGGTTGTTCCCTCGTTCAATGTACTTTCCACCGTGATTTTTGCATTAAGCCGCTCCACGATTCTTTTGACAATGGATAACCCTACCCCGGAACCATCAAATTGTATCGCGTTAGGCAGACGATGGAAAATCTCGAAAATCCGTTCAGTTTCTTCTGCGGAGATTCCGATACCATTGTCCCAGACTTTATAGACGATCGTATTTCCATAATCAACACTATCTACACCAATAATTGGAGTTCCCTTATTGCTGCTATATTTTATTGCATTGCCCAAAAGGTTCAAAAACAATTGATAGATCAATGTTTTTTCACCGTCAATAGGCAGCGTCTTACCTTTTTGAAATTGCAGTTTTCCTATATTATATCTGACTTTACAATCATCAATAATATTTTGGATAAAGCGCTCGGGGTAAACAGGTTCATATTCGAAATCATAGCTTTTTGTACGAGCGAAATCAACGGTTTTATCCAGCATGTTATTCATTAACTGAATTGCTTCCATCATGTTTTTACCGGCTTTTCCCAAAAACTCCTGACTTAATCCAGGACGGTCGCGGATCATTTGTGCTGTCATCTGTAGGGCAGCCAGTGGATTTTTTAAATCGTGGCTGAGCGTATAACTAAATGTTTCAAGGATATTGTTGATCTCAACCAATTTTTCATTAAGTGCTTGAATCTCCGTTATTTTTTTTACACAGGCTTCCTGTAGTATAATGCTTAGTTTTTTTAAGAAGTCAATTTCCCATTCAGTCCATTTTGGCGCAGTTCCGCATACTGTCCTTTTCCATGCCTCAAATGATGTGCGTGGAGATGGGAAATTTATCGGTTTGTTAGGGTCATAAATAAATTCTTTTTTCGGTTGTCCGGCCCAAATTTCTTCAATTTTTACTTCTTCTCGAAAAAAATAGATCTTAAAATCCAGTTTATATTCCAAGTCTATTTTAGCTATACCGGAAAAGTGAGATAAATCCTTAATATCGTTGTCGGGCCATTTAAAATCAGATTGCCAAAATAATTCGTTTGCGTTATTAGTAATCAAACTGTTTTCTATCGCTTGAATACTGTTCAAATGTGGTGTACTGCCTGTTATATGCCATTTGTCATGGTATTTGAATGCGATTCCATCTGCTCTTAGAATGTCCATTAAGCGGGGGCTAAGGGATCCGATGACCCCATGGAGATCCTGCTTTGAAAAAAGGCTCTGTCTGATTTCAAATTCTATGCTTTTAATTTTAAGTTTAAAGTTGTTTTCTGCAATCTGCTTATTAGCCAAAAAGCTGTTTACGGCGTATTGAACTATAAAAACGGAGAGATGTCTTTGCGCTAAATCAATAGTTTTGGGTATGGTATTTTGACAGGCGACTAATCCCCACAACTTACCATTAATGATAATAGAAAAACTTCCGCTAGCACGAACCTGTGCATTACGAAGATATTGAAGATGAATCGGAGACATTGCACGTATGCCTGTCATGGAAAGGTCAAGCATCTCCGGGTTAATACCGAGAACAGGAATTGGTTTAGCATCTACATCCGGAGTTACTCGTGCAAAAATTTTTGTGTAGAGCAAACGTGCTTGTTGAGGAATATCAAATTCTGGATAGTGATATCCCAAAAGAGGTTCGAGGCCTTCAGACACATGCTCGGCAATGACTTTGCCATCTCCATTTTTTGAAAATTTGTAGATCATTACACGGTCATATCCCGTGACTGTATAAATATTGTCTGCCAATGCTTTCCAGATGTCTTTACCATTGTTGATATGTTGGGCATAATGGTAGATGTTCTTGAATTGATGTGATTGCGACTGGTGCTTTTCTATTTCAATAAATATCTTGTCGTCAAAAGGATAGATGCTAAGATAATAGGTTCCATTTTGCAAATGAATATCTGATACGTATCTGTGTTTGAAGATTTCTACGTTATCCAGTAATACCCGATCTAAATCAATGGGATGAGATAAATTAAGATTGCTAATGAATGTTGATAGATGCAAGCCATTGTGCAAGCATTCCCTTGGAAAGCCTATTTCCTGGCAATTTTCACTCCAACCAATACAGTTGTGGAATTTGTCAAACACGATAAGACAACCAAAGTTTTGTACGTGACCACAGAGATGAATAGGTTCTTGATCGCAATTTAAAAAATGAGGATTGTCCATAGGGCTAACTTACAAAAAAAAATGTATTCTCCCTATATCCTGTCAGGAACTAGGCGTACTAGGTTTTGATGGAAAAACGAAACGATTTGATTCAGTGAATAAATGTGAAATGAAATTCCTTAAATTTATCTAGCTATAAAATAGGTGCTATGGTATGATATTTTAAATGCTATGCATATTGCGGAATATTCGCCAAAAAAGGCTAGGCGAACCAACTTCCTAGCCTTCACGGTATAACTCATTCGATGCTATAACGAACAATTAACAAAAGAGCTAGGGAAAAGTTTTATAAGAGAGTAAGATCGTCAATTTTAAAAGGCCTCTTTGGTATTACTTACGAAACATATCACATATACTTCTCATTCACCCGTTCTTTAATTAATTCAAGTTGAAATCAAAAAACGGTAGTGGCTTTTGTGTCATTTGAAGATAATTTTCTTCAAGAAGTGTGTACTCGTCTAAAGCAATTTCCAGTGTGCTATCTAAAATAATTGTCGTCAATTTGGTGTCTGGATCAGTTTTGTAAAAATAAATTTTACCACAGGGGCTTGATTCATAGGTGTTAGTTGTATGGAAACCGATCCTGTAATCTTTTTCGGTAAATGTTTTTAATCCCGATAATTTTATGCCATTGTTAATTTGATAACTAAAATTATCTTTCGTTAATATAAAAAATTCTTCACCGTTATGGTGCCATCTGTAAATTTTAAAAAATCCAAATGATACGAGTAGCCCTAATGCCAATACGAGTAGGGAAGATGGTCCCAATGCTGCGAATATATTGAATATGACAATGAGAGACAATGTGCCGAGGATTGACAGGATACACAGAAAGGCAAAGATAGATACATATAACTTTGGGTGTACCATTTTGATAACAAACCGAATGTAATCTTCACTTTTGTCAAAATATACGGCATTTTTAGTCATTGGCATAGTAAAATGTCTTTTGTGCTAAATTAATATATAGTTTTAAAATATTTATTTTTTTTCAATTTATTATGCTTCTTCGAATTTCGGATCATTCATAATTTCATGTTGTTAAATTGTTATAAACCAATAGCCTCCAAAAATAGACGCTATCTTCAGATTTAATGTACTCAGATTTAAAGAGTAGAAAAAGTATACGTCTACCTGGAATATATGTGCAGATCAACTCGCCAAGGACCTGAGTCAACTATTCATTTTCATTAAAAGTATTGTGAAGAAGGGCTTGCTAAATACCCGTAGATTTTTAATCGAATATCTTATTTAGAGCATTTTTCCTGAATATTCGGTAAGTTCAATATACCGCCTACATACACTTGTTATTCCGTTTTCAGCCAGCATACGTCTCTTAACTTTGTATTGAGATAAAGCCAATTAGGTATTGTTTAGGTGCTTCCTTTTGGATACCAGTAGAAGTTCGGGTTTATATTAAAAGCAGCGGTTAACTATCTGATTAATTTATAAAAGAAAAAGGTATTATGGAAATTAAAGAAAACAAGTTATTAGGTGTAAGATATAGAGAAACACCTAATAAAGGTGGAATTATTGAGCCCATTTATATTATCATGCATTATGATGAAGCGTCCAATGCGACAAGTGCAATCGATTGGATGACAGATTCCCGAAGTAAGGTTTCAGCCCACCTTCATATAAGTCGTGATGGTGTTGTAACGCAATTGGCTCCATTTAATATCAGATGTTGGCATGCAGGTGTCAGTTCATGGGCCGGACAGAAAGATCTGAATACGTTTAGCATCGGTATCGAATTACAAAATGAGGGCAGGGAGATTTATACCGAAAAGCAGATCAGCGCGGCGATTGCCGTATGCCAGACTATTATTGGTAAATATTCGATTCGGGATATTCTGGGGCATTCTGACATCGCGCCAGGAAGAAAAGAGGATCCAGGTAAACAGTTTCCCTGGGAAAGATTTAAACCGTTAATAAAAGAAAATTATGATGGAGTTACTTGAAATTTTAGAGAAATTGATTATTCCCGTAGTGACCGCAATCGGCGGATATCTAGTCGGAAAGCCTAAACAGCAAGCCGAAGTGGAAGCGACAAACGTTGAGAATGCAGGGAAAGTAATTGAAAAATGGGAAGGATATTCAAATAGGTTAGCAAAAGATATCGAACAACAGCGCGGCGTCATTGAAGATCTTAATGAAGCACTGCATTTGGCAAACGACGAACGTATAGCCTGCTTAAAGACCTCAACAGACCTGCAAGTAAAATTTGATGACCTAATGAAACTTTATAACAGACTACAAATTGAATTGAAACGAATACAAAATGAAAAATGCACTACAGGTGATCGCAATACTGCTGCTGGTTAGCAGTTGCGGTCTGTTTAAGAAGAGGTTCAAGGTTAAGGAATCGAAAGAATTGCAGGTTATAGAAAAAACACGTGAAAATTTGCGTGTTGAACTTGATTCAGGAAATGTACAAATCGCGCAGTCACATGCCGCAAATTTAACAGGCGATGAGGAAATTCTTCGAATTGAAGGAGAAGGGGTTCAAATCACCAGAGATGGTATTATCCGGCTCCATAAAGGGAAAATCTATCAAAAGCAAGGCCACTATTCAAAGGGGGTACTGATGAAGGAGCAACTTCATACAGACTGGAAAAGTCAAAAAGTGAAGAACGACAAACAGAATAAAAATAAAATAGCAGGTCAGGAGGAACAATCAAAATTGACGACAAAACCAGCTGTGGCAAGCATGCTCTATTTTTTAATAGGGTTAGGAGTGCTGATCACGATAGTTGTATATTGGATAAAAAAACGTAAAGTTGCCATGCCCTGGTAATAGTAGGGAGGATAAATTTGGAGCCTAAAAGATAGTCCTTGAGTAATCATTTTTCAAGGACTATTTATTCGTTTATAGTAACAATAACCGGATTTGTCGGAAAAATTAGTGTTTTCTGGTAAAGGATCACTGGTCGTTATTGAAACGGGTATCAATAAGGTAATAATTTGCAATTTGCTTGATCTCTCGTTTGAAGTCTCGGTATAGGTCAAATTGGTTGCAGGCGCATATGATGGATTTCTGTATTGTGTCATTATTTATTTTTAAATAGGGCCCTAGTTCTTTATATATGCTGCTTTTTACTTTTGTTTTCTGATTATCCAACTTTTCAGGTTGAAAAATGCGCAAAACAACCGCTATCGCTTTATAACGATGCTGAATATCCTTATAATTGATATATTCTCCCATGATCTGTTGTGGGGGGATACCCACAAATTGGCAATAGCAATCGATCACTTTGTTGATTTTAGAAAGGTCAGATTCGTATATCTTATCAATAGATTTTAGTATTTCGGGATGATTTTCCTTTAAGAAACTCATGATAAATGAATGATATAACGTGTTCATACGTTGTGAGCTGTTTTTACCTGTTAATCGTATTGTTTCCTCTATTCTTAAAATATTATTTTGATTGTGTGATTGATTGGGCTCCCCGGGATAAACCGCTGGCTGCCTAGGATTGTGTTTAATGAGCTGTTCCATTTTTATGCAATTAAGTATGAACTGATTTTTCGTCTCGTAAATGGGAAATCCTGTAAATAGCCCGTTCTTCAACCCGTTTGTCTATTCTATGGATTCGCTATTTTTATTCTTTTTTTGTTAAACAAAGTTAAACAAATTTGTTAATTTGTCAAGACTATTTTTACGGTATTTTTAGGTTTTTTATAAAATAATAAACTTATTTGTTTAACTTTAACTGTTTGAAAATCAATGGTTTTTTATTTTTTAAAGGTTGTCTATTTGTTTAGGTTTAATAAGTTGTGTAACTTAGTGTCAGATTGTTATCTATCTGTGTAACATTTGTTAAATGCTCTGTCAACTATGGAAACTTATCCAAATAATAATTTTGAAGTTTTACGCTTGGAAATGCGTGTTACAAATCGTGAATTTGCGGCCTTGCTAGGCGTACGCGAGCAGGTATACTCGCGCATTAAAAAAGGGGAGTATCCTATTGGACTTACAATGAAAACACGTATTCAAAAAGCCTTCCCGCATATTCAGTATGACTGGCTCTTGTATGGAAAAGGGGAAAGAGAATGGACTGTTCCTTCAGTTCAACCCGACACGATAGCGATGCTTAACATGGGAAACGGTAAATCTATAGGATACTTTTCGGAAGATGTCAAGTTTATTGATGAAAACAAGAATAATATATTCTTTGAAGTTTCTCCGGGACGATATTTGATGCAAACTAAACTTGTTACTGAGAAAGCAAAAGCGGGCTATTTATCTGGTTTTTCCGATACCGAATATATGGATGATTTGCCGGCACATTTTATTACAGTGAATGAATTCCACAAAGGGGCTTATCGTTCCTTTGAAGTTAGCGGTGAAAGTATGACGGATGGGACAGATGCAAGCGTATTGGATGGTGATATTGTAACAGGACGTTTGATTAAGCGGGAGTTATGGCAATCAAAATTTCATACCCATAAATATCGTTATTGGGTTATTGTGCATAAATATGAGGGCGTTATTATTAAGGAAATTGCAAAACATGACGTAAACAACGGAATTCTTACCCTCCGTTCGCTTAATGTTGATAAAACAAGATATCCTGATTTTGAAGTAAGTTTGGATGACGTTGACCAAATTTTTAATGTTGTAGATATTAGTCGTTCATTATAGGAGCAATACCTTAATAATGCTCTTTTAAACAGGAAGTATTCTGTTTTTTTTTTTTTTTGCTAAAATAAATAGAAATAAAAACTAATTATGTTAGTTTTTATTTCTATTTTTGATCCTAAATTGAACGTGTACGAACATGTTGTTGCCTGCTATTTCGGTATGCCTAGTATATATAATAAGCTTAAATAGTTATTAACGCAGCAAGAATATAGGTTGCTCATTATTCAAGCGTGTTCGTAGCGTTCAATTGAAATCGTATACTGCTCCCCCAGTTGCCTTCTTATAGCACATTTTAGATGGATAAAATGTTTATTTTTTTGAAGATGGCGATCTCCAATTTTAATCTTTCACAAAACTTACATCGGTTATTTTATACGAAAAGTTATCTTTTTCGCGTTCATTTTCAGGTTTTTCCATTTCACTGTAATGTACTTTTCCCTTCATTTTGAATGTTGTATGCGAATCAAGGTTTATTTTTTCTCCATTGTCATCAAATACATCGAAATTCTTGAGTGTATAATTTTTTTGATCAGCAGGTACGTTAAATAATACATTGTTCTTTCCTGTTCCTACGGGTAAAATCACACTGAAAGCAGTGAATTTTTCTGAGCTGAAAGCGTGAGATTTAACCACAAAATTCATGGCCATGGTTTTCGATTTGCCAGAAGAAAAAGTGAAAGAAGGTGCATCAAATTCACCTATTAATTCGATGGTCTTATCGTGGTTTTCATAGTTTGATTCGATAGCTTTTACCGTATCGACAGAGTCTCCATTGCAAGAGGTAAACAATGTAAGGACAAAAAATGCCAGAAATAATGCTGAGATGGAATGTTTTGTTTTCATGGAAAAGATTCTTTAATTATAATTATATATGTCTTCTTATTTGGTGTTGGTCATATTTAATAACGCTACGCTCCTTTGCGTTGTTTGAAAGCCACTTGTTTTTTTGATCATGGACGTATGTTCATGATGACTTTAGCTTTTGTTCAATAAAGAACGATTATCTTTTTGTAAAAGTAATGTGTTGATCAGTTGGTTTTAGTGCATGATTTAAATTCGTTGAGAATGAATTTAAATTCGTATCCATTGAATTGTTTTTCGCTAAATACCTGATCTTGTACTAATGGTGCCAGGATTAGTTTTTTGATTTAAATACAACTAGATTAATAATTAGAAGAATAAGTGTAAGTAAGGAGCAGTATGTCCGGACATTATTCCAAAATACCCAGGGTTTTTCAAAGGTATCACGCACAAGTCTCAGGGATGTTTCCGAAGATATCGAAAGGTCAATCGAGCTTAATTGATTGTTTAAGGGAACATTTTGCGTGCCTGTAATCATAAATACGCCAATGATATAGCTCAGACAAGCCGTTAGGATTAAATAGAATTTTGGTGAATGTATATCAAAAAATAATACGGAAGCAATGGCCAGTAAAATCGGTGCCCCGAGAAAACAACAGTAGAAAGCAGGGTTTAGTATTTCTCTATTTATATTTTGCATAGCCATCAAATAGGCTTTATCGTTGAGTTTATGTAAGCCTAAATTGACTGAAAAAGTATATGAGAAAAATAGTCCCGATATAATTGCCGAAAATATAGTTGCCAGTGCTAAAATGATGTCTTGTGATTTCATAGCTGTATTTTTTTGTTATACAATTGTTTTATTGAACCTCATGAAGTAGTCGTAGAAACAATCAAAGAGTTTAATTTGCATTATTCCTCTTGAAGATAAGTTTAGACTATTTTAAATACTGGACGTTTACCTAGCCCTTGTACAATACAAAAGTTGTGATAAGCTGTTTCTCAAAATAGAATAAAAACGACAATCAACTATATTTTGTTGAAAAATGTAGGAGTTTTGCCTGTAAAGGCTTTAAATACACGAATAAAATGTGATTGGTCTGCGAATCCATTTTCGTAAACAATATCCGTTAGTTTTTGGAAATCTTTGTTGTTGAGTTGTTTAAGAGCATTCTGAAACTGCACTATTTTAGCGAATTGTTTGGCGGATATCCCTGTTTCTTTAAGAAATCTTCTTTCCAAAGTCCGTATGTTTAACGCTTCTCTTTCGGCGATTTGCCTAATAGTAACTTGGCCCCTATTTTCGATGATACTTAGGATCGCTTGCCTAATAGAAAAATCTAGGTTCTTCTTTTTGCTGTCAAAAAAGCTGGCGAGCACTTGTGTTAGTAAATGGATGCTGTTTTCAGGGCTGCAAGCCGTAGTTAATTTACGAGCTAGCTGTTGGAAAATTGTATTTTCGTTATTGTCTAAATCATAGCAATCGTCATTTATACTTTCTGGAGAAATATTCCAAAATGAGCGTAATACAAACGGATAAAATTGAAAAACAATAATTTGAAGAGGACCCGTTGTATCAATTGAAATTGGTTTAATCGTTTGGCCATAAAGAAAAATAGGAGACATTTTTTTGTTATGTGGCCTGATGATAAAATCGCTGCCGGATCGTTGAAATAACAAGCCAGGGTAACCGTCGGCATAAAAAGGTAAGTTTATGCAATAATTTTCGTGACATTCATATATCAGGATCTCCTTTACAAATAATGCAATGGATTTGTCTGGACTGATAATCTGAGGATGCATCTATGAACTGTTTGGCTTTGCGTTATGACTTTTTATAATCATAAATATACAGATATATCAAATAAGAATAATCGTCGGGATTTAATTAATGGATCTGCTGTGATGTGTAGAATTTGAATTCAGTCTTGCTGATTCAATTTATTTGAAATAGTAGAGCGGTTTTTTTCTTCTCACCTGAAATAATTGTGCATGTTGCAGTAATTTAACATAATTATTTCGCCAGTAATTGGCAATCCAATTCGAATCCAATGAAGGATTGTAATGACTCAGATCACTTCTTAAAACAACTGAATCCACCGCTGGTCCAATATTCCAAATGCTTATTTTGCTGTAACGTCCCCTGTAGGGCGGCGTATAACATTTGATAGTCTGCACGCAGCTGTCACCTGTGGGATAATCATAACTGTCGAAATTATCCAATGTTGCTATGCTAATTTTTTGATAATTTTCATCGATAGCAAAGAGTTCTGAATGTGTTTCGATGATTTCTCCGCAAACTGAGTTCATAGATTTCTCTTCATTCCAAAAGTACTGAATAGGAAAACTATGCTTATAGAGCATGGTTTTCCCATTGATCTTAAGTGGTTTGCTATCGTGGTATTCACCTATCTCAATAAAGTTCTCAACCTTTGGATTAAACAAATAGGCATGTTCTTGCCACTTTTTGTTCCATACAATATCGTCAAAACCGTCTTTATTTTGATCGCTAAAAGATAATCCTGAATTATTGGTCCCATAATCCAAATCTCGCATAATGAGGTGCCAATGATTATCCTGTAACTTTTCTACCTGAAAGAAACAACTTGTGTCGTTCTTAAAAATAGAAAATTTATAGTGCTTGTCGGCTATAAGGGAACAGTCCTGTTCTACAAGGTTATAATCTCCGATTTTTAGGCTATCGATTTTTTGGTAGACTAAAAAAGAATTAGTTGTATGCGTATTATCGTTTTGAGAATTGCAGCTATAAAATGTTATTGCCAATAGTCCCAATAACAATTCCCAGCGCTGATTTATTATTTTTGTGCGGAGTTGTTGTTTGAAATATTCCATATCAATTGAACTGTATCGGTGCCTCGTATTGATCGTCTGCAATAATACCTTTGTTTCAGTGAAAAGTAGGCAATAATGGTTTTAATTTTAAGATTCGCAGTGTTTTTAAATAGCGTACAAAATAAATTGACCTTTTATTACTGTGCTCGAAATTAAAACTATAATTACAGTTGGCTTCCGCTAAATGTATTTGTATTCAGGTAGACTGTTGAAAGGGTTTTTAGAAGTTCTCTGGCGGCAGCACCTCCAGCGCGGTTTGCTCCAATAGTGGATGCCGATGGGCCGTAGCCTACGAGATGAATTCGCGGTTCCTTGGCCACCATGGTAGCCAGTCGACCTGCCATTTGGATACCGCCCTGTTCTTCTTTTGGTAGTACGGCATCCAAATGACTCAATGAACTTTTGAAGCCTGTATTCCAAAGTATAACATCCGCTTTTTGTTCGGTTCCGTCCTCCCATTTGATTCCCTTTTTCGTTATTTCTTTAAACATCGGAAAACGTTTAAGGACACCACGTTTTTCCATCTCCTGGATTTCGGTAGAGTAGGGGAGGCCAGTGACGGATACAACAGACAAAGGCGGAAGTCCGAGTCGTACCCGTTCTTCTACCATCGCAACAGCATTATGACCCGCCATGTCATCGAAGGGCCCATCTCTAAATAAAGGTGGGCGACGTGTAACCCAGGTTGTTGTCGTTACCTGGGAGATTTGGTCCAATAATTGAATTGCAGAGATGCCGCCTCCAACAACAATAACATGCTTGCCTCGGAAATAATCTGCGGTTCTAAAATCTTTTGTATGTAGTTGTTCGCCCTGGAATAGCTCCGCACCGGGATAATCAGGAATGTATGGGTTTTCCCATGTTCCCGTAGCGTTTATAATGCCGAGAGCGGAGAAAAGTGTGTTTGCCGTGTCGATGTGAAAACGATCCTGGTATGGATAGACTTTTTCTACTTTGGCTGGCCGATATACTTGAAGTCCAAATTTCTTCTCATAAAGTTCAAAATAATGGGGAACTGCGGTATTGGCCTGCACCTCCGTATCCGTTGTAGACAAAGTTTCTTCAAACGACATGCCCGGTAAATCGTGTATTTTATTGACAGTGCTTAAAGTGAGCGAATCCCAGCGAAATTGCCAAGCTCCTCCAGGCCTGGAAGCTTCATCCAAGATGATGAAATCTGGCCCGATTTTAAGGCCGAGTTTCTTCAAATGATAAGCAGCGGAAAGTCCCGCTTGTCCAGCGCCTATGACGGCAATTTTTGTTTTATAGCGAATATTATTAATCATCAGTTCAGAAGAGTTAACGCCAACCGAGCTCGGGGGCCACGTGTTCCAAAATAGCGGAAAGAATATGAATGTTATAGTCTACCCCTAAAGTGTTTGGAATGGTCAAGAGTAGGGTGTCAGCTTCTTGGATTGCTTCATCCTGCGCTAACTCTTTTACGAGTTGATCTGGTTCAGCTGCATAACTCCGTCCAAAAATTGTTCTTTTGTCCGATTCGATCACTCCAATTTTATCTGTTTTGTCAGCTTCTTGCCCGAAGTAATAACGATCTAAATCATCGACCAAAGCAAAAATGGATCGGCTGACAGATACGCGAGGCTCGCCAGCATGCCCCGCTTCCTTCCAGGCTTGTTTATATAGACGTATTTGTTCGGCCTGCTGAATGTGAAAAGGTTTACCATTTTCATCATATTTTAAGGTAGAACTTTGGAGGTGCATTCTATTTTGGGCCGCCCATACGGCTGTTGCATTGGACGCTGCTCCCCACCAAATGCGGTCACGTAGACCTTCCGAATGCGGTTCGAGTCTTAATAACCCTGGTGGGTTTGGAAACATCGGGTAGGGATTTGGTTCGGCGAAACCAATACCTTGAAGCCTTTCCAAAAACTCCAAAGCTTTATGCCTTCCCATATCTGCGTCGGTTTCACCTTCCGCTAGATTGTAACCAAAATAGCGCCAGCCATCAATTACTTGTTCGGGAGAACCTCGGCTGATACCAAGCTGTAATCTGCCTTCTGAGATTAAATCTGCAGCTCCGGCATCTTCCACCATATAAAGAGGGTTTTCATAGCGCATGTCGATTACACCGGTACCGATTTCAATTTTAGAGGTTTTTGCTCCAATAGCCGATAACAAAGGAAAGGGAGATGCCAGCTGATTAGCAAAATGGTGCACGCGGAAATATGCGCCATCAATGCCTATTTCCTCCGCGGCTACCGCTAGATCGATTGACTGCAGTAATGTGTCACTTGCCGTCTGCGTACTATATGCAGGATGTTTGGACCAATGGCCAAAAGATAGAAAGCCTATTTTTTTCATAAATCACAGTAGGATTTGTTGTCTATCAAATTTAATAAATGTTGCCGTTATTTAAGTCGTATGGATTGTCCGATGGGTGTAAATAATATGCGATTTGAATGGAATTGTCAAATGACAATTAAGCTACACCCTAAAAAGAGTAAATTTGCGTATTATTCAATACTATAGCGGATTAAGAATGGAACTTTCAGATAGATTATTAAAACAAATCGAGTTTATTAAAGAAATTGATAAGATTAAATACATCCAACGCAAAACAAAGCTCTTCCACAGTGACCGTCCTGAGAATGATGCAGAGCATAGTTGGCACCTTGCATTAATGGCCATCGTTCTTTTAGAGCACGCAAATAAATCAGTGGACTTATTGAAAGTTGTCAAAATGGTGTTGATACACGATATTGTAGAAATTGATGCTGGGGATACCTTTATCTATGATACAGAAAAGAATCACACCAATACCGATGCAGAACGTTTAGCAGCGCAACGGATCTTCGGAATTTTACCTGAGGAGCAGGCGGAAGATCTCATTGCAATATGGGAAGAGTTTGAAGCAGGGCAGACGCAGGAAGCCCAGTTTGCTCGAGCAATGGATCGTTTGGAACCGCTTTTGCAAAATAGCTCCAATAACGGAGGAACTTGGAATGAGCCTGGTGTAAATTATCAAAAGGTCCATGCCAAAAAATCTGTCATCAAAGATGGCTCGGCACTATTATGGGCATATGCTGAAAAGTTGATTGATGCGGGAGTTACTCAAGGGATTCTAAAAAAGGATTAGCCTATTGGATTCTTTAGATGGCTCATAGATTAAAACAGAAATTAGCGCAAGCGCAAGATCCCATTTTTTTTAATGGATTCTGATCATCAACGACCAGCACTTCAACTTCATATCCGTGCTGGCCATTGTTATTTTATACATTGATTTTAATCGTCATCGTCCTCCTTCTTTTCGTTTACTTTTAAGAATGCTGCTCTTTTAGGAGCCGGAGCAGACTCTCCTTTAAGTCCCTGCCATAGAATTTCATTGAATACTAAATCGGGCACAGCGTCTTCCTTCGACCAATCATATTTGTCACTCCATATTGCCAGTTTTCCCTTACTGGGGTTTCGCTCGTTGAGGTTTACATTTGCATCAACATGGTCAAACGGAGTATAATCGGGAATATTGCTGAATGATCGCCACATAGGTGTTGCTGCAGCATCGTATTGTGTCATTGGCTTCATCCCTAAAATCAGCTCTATGGTTCTGATCATTCCTGAGGTCGAATACATCGTGTGATCTACAGCTCTTCTTTTTACATATGGACTGATTAAGTAAGCAGGACTACGGTGCGCGTCCACATGATCAGGACCATTCTGGGCATCATCTTCCAGTATAAATATTGCCGATTCTTTCCATATTGGACTCTTGCTGATATGATCCACAAACATCCCTACTGCGAGGTCATTATCCGCTACATGTGCATAGGGTGATTTCTTGCCTGCGCGCATTCCTTCTGTGTGGTCGTTGCTGATTCGTATCGTGGTGAGTTGTGGCATTTCCCCTTTCTGTATGAGTTGGTCAAAATCGGCTTTCCATTGTCTTATACGTGTGGTATCAGCCACGCTGAGGTCATAGCTTGTATATCCTGTAGCAACATGGCCTTCCAAAGATTTTACGTTAGGCTTTCCTTTGTCTGCAAATTCACCATAGGTACGATAGGATACCTGGTGCCGCTTGGCATTATCCCAAATAAAGCCGCCTTTATTGTTGGCTATTTCCCGTTCCCCTTCTCCTCCATAAGTACCACCGCGACCGCCGTAACTTGACGGCCAGGTTTTCTCGAGGTAGTCTGTGGCATAAGCACCCATACTCCAATTATGGCCATCCGCGCTAACTTCCGCATCGACATAGAAATTGTCTAAAAGCACAAATTCATTGACAATTTTGTGTTGATTGGGCGTGATTTTTTCGCCAAATAAACAAAGTGAGGCATCCCCATTTCCTTGTTTGACATCACCTAGAACTTGATCGTATGTACGATTTTCTTTAATAACATAAAATACGTATTTGATCGGGGAGGGAGCGCCGACTTTCATCGGGATAGGGTTTCCGAATTCTCCTTCTGTTTGTAGTTCTTTTTCTTTCGAATAAGGTGTGTTATGATATACTGCCTGAGAATAGAGGGCCAGTTCTTCTGGTTTAGGGGTAGAGATAAAACTAAGGGTTCCTTTGAAAAGACCAGCGATATATTGTATCTCTTTTGGTTTATTGAGGTCACCGGCATGACGGTCGACTTTTTCCTTTTGGTCTGTCGGATTGGGGCCTTGTGGATTAGCTTTGGATGATAGGCCTTTGCCATTTGAAACCAAAATTGTTTTACCTACCACTTTTACATTAGTTGGATACCAGCCTACTGGAATAAATCCTTTCGAAATAGATCGACCAGGACTACTGACGTCAAAAACTGCCAGGCAATTGTTGTCTGCATTTGCAATATAAAGCGTTTTACTGTCTGGAGACAAGGCAACAGCATTACTGGTCGATCCACTTGGAGCATTAGGATACAATGCTGCGTTCAATGTTTCTACCACTGCGCCTGTTTTGGTGTCGATTATGGATACCGAGTTGTCATTTGCGTTGGCGACGAAAAGCCATTTGCCATTCTTACTCAAAGTAATTTCATTAGGATGGTTTCCTACGGTGATTTCTTTGGTTATCTTTTGCTGTGTTACATCCCACACTAAAATTTTTTCTCCGCCCCAAACACTGATGTAAAGTTGTTTTGTATCAGGGCTTAGCTGACAGGTATATCCTTCGGCTCCAAGATCATAGCTTGCTTTTGTCGCTTTGGTTTTTAAATCTATCACATATAGTTTTTTATCTTCTCGGGTGACGGTGTATAATTGCTGTTTATTTTTATCATCAATAGCCAATCCTGCTATACCTATTTTATTGGGCCATGGTTTGCCAAGAACGATAGAATCTTTTGATGTCATTCTTCCGTCTTTGATTTTATATATCCTAATCAAATTATCATGTCCTCCGGAAGCGTATAATGTGTTGTCATCGCTAGAGAAAGCTAATCCATACCAAGATTTTGGGATTTCAATGCTATCGATTTTTCGTTGTAGAGATAGATCGATCAGATCGATGGTTTGTGTACTTTGTCCATTATTGCTAACCGCTGCAAGCTTTTTATTGTGGCTGATAACTAAGTTCAGTGGTAGATCGCCGAGCTCTATTTGTTTTCCAACAGGGGTTAGTGTCCAACCATTTGGTAGTCCAACTTTATTGCTTTCCAAAATTGAACTAATCCTATTTTGTATATTGTTTTGACTGAATGTGAGTTGTGAGGTTGCAAACATACACGTTGTCAAAATAAATGTTCCTATTCTTTTCATGGGACATATTTACGAAATTGAATAGTCAGACTAAATAGGAAGCTTCAAAATTAAAGAAAACTTAATATAGCACTCTTTTATCCGATCATTAATAGTCATAATAGTTCGGTTAATAGATAAAAGTCTGTTGTTTACCGACTTAAATTGTTCTTTCACCGAAAAGATGTAGTTTTTTTAATATAATTGCTTGAATTTAGATCGATAAACTATTCAATCTTTATTTATGATACACTTCTTTAATTCATTAGCAATTTTAACCGTAGTGGGAATGATTACCCTCGCTGCCGGCGAGAAAACTCAAGAGCACCGGGTGAATATTGTGGATACCACAATTGAATATGAATCTTCAATCAATCGAACAATGAAAATCAATAGCCCTAAAAATATGCAACAAGATAAAGTTCAATCTCATATGGATTACAAAGGTTCTATTTTGTGATAAGAACTTTCCTAATTAAAGCTATTAGTTGTGATTTTGAAAAATATATTTTTAAAATTATTTTATTGTTATATAGATTAATTTTAATATCTTGAGTTATCAGGAGGGTATGCTATGTTATTTGTTCTTTTGTGCAGAAATCTAGTGTAATTTCTATCGTTGTGAAGTCCATATTTTTAAATTGATTACTCTTAAATAGCTTGTTATGAAAAAGAAAAGTTCATCGTGGTTTTTTTATGCTATTATTGCTATTGTTATTTGCGTATTTCTGTTATTGAATCTACCTGAACTTATTCAGGGATTTATGAACGGTTATCATGCTGTTATTAAATAGCAAACAGGCATTTACCGTCTAATTCCCCATACTTACCGAGTTTTTTATTGTATTTATCGAAGCCATGTAGCTGTTGCACGATCCATATTGTAGTTTAGAATAAGTAAACGGAATAGGATTAATATTGTATTTTTTGGATAAAATCTAATCAGATCTAATGAAACGAGTCGAAATATTTAAAACAAATGTCTATCGATTAAAAGATGCACAGCAAATCGTTGCAACGCTTGTCAGCTTATTTTCCTCTTATAAAATTAACTTCGATCTTGACGATGAAGAACGTATTTTAAGAATTGAATCTTCACAATTAGAAATCGAGGTTAACAGTATCGTTGGAAAGATGTTTGAATGGGGCTATCGTTGTGAAAGGATCATTTAATCATACGCTAAAAAACTACGCTTATATTTATTTTTCATTGTAAATTGCACTAGTAATTGGCGGATGCCCTTATTCAAAAGTCTTGGACTTGTGAAGTTGGAAAGCGGACGGTTTCGGTTATTAGATTAATTAAAATCCATTGATAGTAAGTGTAATATGTCGAATATGATAGGTAATAGAATGCTCCTTTTCTTGATACTGTTTATTTTTAATACAGCTTGTTTTGCACAAAAAGGAATACCATTATCGATAGGTAGGTCAGAAATATTGCATTCAAAGGTTTTGAATGAAGATAGGACGATCAATATTTATCTTCCCGATAATTATAATCCAAATGATTCTGTTCGATATCCGATCGTATACGTTCTTGATGGAGGTATGGATGAAGATTTTTTTCATATTACAGGTATTGTACGTTTCAGTACACAACCCTGGATCGACAGATTCCCTCAGAGTATTGTCGTTGGAATTGGTGGAAACACGCGAAGAAGAGATTTTACCTTTCCTGTAGAAAATACTGATTTTATAGAAAGGGAAGGTTTTCAGAAAGCTAGTTTTCCTTCGTATGGTGGTTCTGAAAAATATAGGACATTCATAAAAAATGAATTGATTCCCTATATAAGTGGTAATTATAAATCGAATGGAAAACAGACTTTAATAGGGGAATCACTGGCTGGGCTTCTATCAGTAGAAATACTATTCAAACAACCCGAGTTATTTGATGATTATATTATTATAAGTCCAAGTTTGTGGTGGGGCGAGGAGTCTTTATTGAAGAATGCAGAGGAGTTTCTACAACGCAATTTGAGAAAAAATACAAAGGTTTATCTTGGTGTGCCCAATAAAGAAGAAGATGTGAGAATGTATGATGAGGCCATAGCGTTATCTGATATACTTAATAACAATAAAAAAATTCATTTTGTATTTGATTACATGCCTGATGAATTGCATTCCACTGTAATACATCAAGCGGTCTACAACGCTTTTAAGAAGTTGTATCCAAAAACATTCTATTCAAAATAGTGCGGGAATATGTAGCGATTAATTTTATTTTATACCTAGGTTTCTTCTATCGTGCCATTCATCTTCCAGAATTGACATCAATAGCTTGTCGTGAAATTGATTATCCCTAAAGCAGGCTTTACGCATTCGCCCCTCCAGTTTAAATCCGGCGTTTTCATACGCTCTTACTGCGGCATAATTTGGTTCAGATACGGTAAGCATAATTCTATTGAGCCCTAGATTTCCAAACCCTATATCTAGGATTAATTTGGTAACTAAAGAGCCTATCCCTTTCCCCCATTCTTGGCGATCTCCTATAAAGATAAAATACTCCCCGGATCTGTTTGGTATAGAAATATTACAGATGCCGGCATACCCAATCAGTTTATTCGAATCGTTTAAGAAAATTCCACGATTAAAATTTTTAGAATCGTTGACAACGGATAGAAACCAATTGTCTATATGATCCTTTGATTGGAGTGACTGAAAAAGAGAGCGGGAATATTTAATAGATAAATCGTCATTGAACCATTCATAAAATGGTGAGACATCTTCAAGAGCGAGTGGTTTTAAGTTGACCATCATTTAACATATATTGCATTAAATGACTAACGAGTCTAAATGGTTTATTTTAACGGTTTGATGACCACCTGATCGACCATTTTTCCTTGCTGATCGATAATTTTAAACGTCCCTTTTTCATCGTTTAAATCTACGCGTAGTATATTATTGTTGGAGTTTACAATAATTGGAAATTGTATCGTATTTGTCGCATTTTGGATGATGTGTTTATGTAAATGACCTGATAGCATGATCTGTGTTCCTGCTTTGTTAAGGATAGGAACAAATTTCTCCAGAATCTCTTGTTCCCCATGCCAGCCACCAAACGGGGGCATATGACAGATTACGATCTTATATTTGGCATCTTTAAATGACGGGTCTTCAACAGCTTGAGCTAACCAGGCCGCTTGTTCGTTTCTATAATTATCCATATCCACAATACCACTATATTCAATGTCGGTATCGGGTTTATCTTCACCGCAATCTAATACAATGAAGCCCGTATCTCCATGTCTAAACTGATAATATAATTTACCCGTTGGCGTTGGGAAATATTTGGGATACTCAATGGCAAAGGGACCTCGTGTTTCGTGATTTCCTCTTGAATAAAACATTGGCTTTTCACTGGCGAATCTTTTAATAGCTGTATCCATAAACCCCTCATACATCTGTGCTTCAGTTAGTAGGTTATTTACCATGTCACCATTAAAGACCACAAAATCACTTGTCTTTAGATCGCCAACATCTAACAGCTTGTCGAGAATCTCGTTGCGTTCATGAATATCATTGAGAACTGTGAAATGGGTAGAAGTGGCCTTGCCAAAGGTTTGGAAAAATAGGGGGGCTTTTTGATAGACATCAGTGGCCACTACCTTTCCATAATGTACATTGACACCAACATGTTTGAGGACTTCCTGGCTATATACTCGATACCGGTAACGTGTGCCGGGTTTTAAGTTGGTCAATGTTACTTGATGCAGCATCCCCACTTTTTTAAAACCATAGGCAGCCGCATAATATTTTGGTCTTTCCTTAAAGTAAAAGTGACTGGAGTCATCTGGAGCCAGCTCAACCCAGCCAGTAGCTGGCTTGTCTGTTGTCCAAATTATAGAAACAGATTGCTCTGTCAAACCTTGAATGAAAGGTAAGTGATTTATTTTGATCGCCTCTTGACCAATTGCGATAAAGCAATTGAAGAACAACAATAGGATGATACATTTTAGTTTCGTCATTTTAGTGCCAGGGTCTATAATTGATGTTCCTCCGTAAATGATTTTTTTTCAATTTAAAGATATAAAAATGTGTGAAAAGGCTATCAATCATAATGTAACACTCTTGTTAAACTAAAAGGAGGCAAAATAACCGTCACCTTGGTCGAAACACTACGTATTATTGAAGAGGTCGTGGTACTCGCTTATCAAAGTACTTACTGCACAAAAGTTATTACAGAGATATCAAATATTTAGGGTAAAGAGTTAAAAAATCTTCCAGCTGTTGATACTGAAAATGCAATTGTTTCATATGTTTAGTTTAATGCCACGTCGTGAGACGTGGCGTTTATGTTTATTTGATGCTACTTTCGAAATGATAAGTACCCGAACCTACATCGTGGCTAGAATCAGCGAGCATAATTGTTGCTCGTGTATTGGCGGGGATAGTCACATCTAGTTTCAATAGATTATTCTCCAACACCCAGGCCGATTTTACCGTACCATATGCCGTTTCAAGTTCTGCAGCTGCTTGTGTTAGTTTGCCGCCCGGTTTTGGAGCAATCACGATAGATTTATAACCCGGAGCATCTGTTGCTGAGTTAATTCCAGCTATTGTTCGATACATCCAGTCACCAATGGCGCCATAGGCGTAATGGTTGTAGGAATTCATGTCTGGCGTTTGAAAAGATCCATCCGGTTTAATACCATCCCATCGTTCCCAGATGGTGGTAGCGCCCATTTTCACGGGGTAGAGCCACGAGGGATAACTCTCTTGCATCAATAGGTCGTATGCAACATCATTGTGCCCAAATCGAGTCAAGACATGGCATATATAAGGGGTGCCCAAGAAACCTGTAGTGAGGTGGTTACCATAATCGCGGATGTTGGCAACAAGGCGGTCGGCACAAGCAGATCGTAGCTCTTCAGGCAACATGTCAAATTGCAGTGCCAGTACATATGCAGTCTGTGTACCAGATACGAGGCGACCTGTTGGAGTCATATACTCCTTTACAAAGGCTGCTTTGATGTTAGAAAGTAATGCCGTGTATTTGGCGATGTCTTCCTTTTTGCCTAAGACCTCCGCTGCGTTAATCAGTAGTTGTGTCGAATGAGCATAAAAAGTCTGTGCGATTAGATATTTATCGGTTACAGCGGCTCTTCCATCATTATCATCATTCGGACGGTAAAAAAGCCAGTCACCAAAATGAAAACCTGAATTCCAGAGATTATTTTTCGCAACAGAAGTAATATAGCCCACCCATTTTTGCATACTTTCGTATTGTGTTTCCAATATTCTGCGATCTCCATAAGCGCGGTACATATCCCAAGGAATAATTGTGGCTACATCGGCCCAACCAGCTGACGCACCATCATTGACACCGAGTACATTTGGTACGACATGTGGAATGAGTCCGCTGGGTTGTTGGTCAGTTTTGACATCCTTTAGCCATTTCGTAAAGAATCCTGCTACATCCATGTTGTAAGCCGCGGTGTTCGCGAAAGCTTGTGCATCGCCTGTCCAACCTAAGCGTTCGTCGCGTTGTGGACAGTCGGTAGGTACATCTACGAAATTTCCTTTTTGTCCCCATTGAATATTGTGCTGCAATTGATTGATTAGGGGATTGGAAGTCGTAAATATACCCGTTGTCGCCATATCAGAATAGAGAGCCACGGCCGTTAGATCATCGGGTTTTAATTCTCCGGGATAACCCTCAACTTTTACATACCTAAAACCCTGAAACGTAAAATGCGGTTCAAAGACTTGTTCGGCCCCGCCTTTTAAAATATAGCTGTCCTGAGCCTTAGCGGATCGTAGATTTGTTGTATAAAAATTACCTTCTTTAGTAAGTACTTCAGCATGACTTAGTGTAATCTTTGTTCCAGTGGGGCCCTGTGCCTTCAACATCACCCATCCCACCAAATTTTGTCCAAAATCTACCACAGTTTCCCCTTTTGGGGTTTTAAAAATTCTGAGCGCTTTAAACTGCTCATGTTTCCTAACAGGAGGGCCACTCATCGCGATAAGCTTTTCCGTTCCTTTGTTCATTATATTTACTTTCTTCCAATTGCTATCTTCTTTAAAATCAATATTATCCCATCCGGTGATCTCCATTCTGGCGTCGTAAATCTCTCCATCATAGATATCAGACGCCATAATTGGCCCATAAGTATACTTCCAGTGCTCATCCGTATTTATTGTTTCCTTTGTACCGTCGGTATATTCGACCTCAAGTTGTAAAAGCAGTCCCCGTGTATCGCCATAGAAATTATGCTGGTTTCCAAATCCAATACGGCCTTTATACCAGCCATTGCCAAGACTTGCGCCCAGTACATTCGAACCGACCCTAAGCAATGCTGTAACATCGTAAACTTGGTATTGCAACTGGTTCTTGTAGCTGGTCCATCCCGGAGCAAAATATGTGTCACTTATACGAGCGCCATTAAGCTTGGCTTCGTATAGGCCTTTTGCCGTAATATAGGCCATCGCTGATTTTATCTTTTTTTTCAGGCTGAATTCTTTTCTGAAAAGTGGATTGCGGGCTGAAGTGTCCTTTCCTGAGACAGTGATCCATTGTGCAGACCAATCAGAGGGTGAGATTCCCATTTGAAAGAATCCAATTGTGGACCAGGCAGATGTATTGCCATGATTGTCTTTTACCCGGACTTGCCAAAAATATTTTTTCTTTGACTGAAGGGGAGATCCCGCGTAGTCAATTAACACAGATTGGTCTGTAGAAGCTCGATGTTTCCAAACGAGATCTTTATCCTTATTTAAGGAAATTTGATTTGTCCCCACCCGGACTTCATATTCCGCCTGTTGTGTGTTTTTCTCGGTTGAGGTTATTTTCCAGCTCAATCTCGGAATCTCGGTTTCAATGGCCAATGGATTGCTCAGATGCTCTACCTTTAGGTCGATTACCGCTAATTTTTGAGCGAAAGTGGAGAGATTAAGTACGATCAGAAATCCTAATATTCCTAATTTTTGAAGCATAGTCTTCATCGATGGTTTTATATTTGATTAGTAATCTGTTGTTTGGAGTATAAAAGTATTATAACTATTATCGGCAATAAATTTTATATAAGCGTCATGTACTATCCTGATACTAAAGAAAAACTTGTCTTATGCTAAGATCGATTGGAAAAACTATCTATAAATTCGTTAATAATAACGGAAAATCAAGGCCGCGTTTAATATTCAAAAAATAAAAATTGACAATGGGAAATTATAGTCAAAGTATCCAGTTGGGGGTAACAAAGGACCGGGTCTTTAAAGCACTAACCGATGAAATACCATTTTGGTGGACAACCATGTTTGAGGGCTCTTCCAATAAGAAGGACGATAGATTTACAATTCGCTTTGGCGATCTTATTTACAAAGTGATGCAAGTGAAAGAGTTAAATGAAAATACAAAAGTTGTTTGGCATGTCGAAGATTCATTGATAGCCCTTCCCGAATTGAAAAATCAAAAAGAATGGATTGGCACAACGATCGTTTGGGACATCACTGAAAAAGAAAACGGAATTGTGTTGCAACTTGAACATATTGGCTTATCCCCTGAAATCGAATGTTATGCTATTTGTACAGATGGATGGCGACAATTTGTGAAAAGTTTAGAAGCATATATTGAAACAGGTAAAGGACAGCCTTTTTCGAATTGATCCTTGCTAGCAAATATAGTTTCTGTTAAGGTATTACTCTATTCGTAGTGGGCTGGATGTGACAACCAGGTTTCCGGAATGGATTTTTTACCATAATAAATATATAACTGTGAGCCTGCCCCTGGGGGCTCCAGTATCTGTTTCTCCTTCGAGATTAATGATCCCTAAATCATTACCGCTATAATTTTTCTTTCTCCAAAGATACCATAGGCTTGATTTGAAGCTGTCTATCACATATCCATTGGATCCCTGCTCATCTTTAGTTTTACGCCTGATGTCGTGTCGAATGACACGGTCGAAATAAAACCGCCTCACTGTGGAAAAATTGATTGGATCTGAATTCAATAGAACTAGAATAGCTATAATTTCTGGTAGAAGCTTTGTTAATTGTTTGATTAATTTATGAAAACAACAATTAAATTAATAATCTGATTAATGAAATATTTAAAATTATTTACGATATTTGAGTGAATTATAAAACTGCAAGAAAATAAAAATTAACATGCTTTCTGAACGACTGCTGGCCTATAAGACCTGTATCGATTTGTAAGATAAGTATTTCTAGAATTGAATAAAAACAATGGAATATTTTCGCCAACTTGGACACCATTCTAATGAAATCGTAAAATTCGCTGCCGCTAGCGGGATATTTTCCCTACTTTTAAAGTGTGGTAAAGTAATTCATTTTACACCGCAAGATCCAGAACATTTTAGATCATGGTTAATCGAAAAGAATATCGAAGATATTAAAAGTGGCAGACAGCAACAAGAATTTTCGGGAACTAACATATAACACTTTGAAAAGTAGGTAACATTTCGAAAAAAAGTAAAATCTGTGTTTTTTATAAAATACGTCAATTTGTACGATCAGATGAAAAAGACATTATCTCTATTGGTACTGCTAATTTGCATCGTTCTTAATAGCTTTGCCCAGGACAGTTCCATGTTGTGGAAAATTTCTGGTAATGGGCTGAAACAAGATTCTTATTTGTTCGGTACAATTCATATGTTGTGCCCAGATGATTTTGTAATCAAGCAAAAGAATTTAGATGCGCTTAATGCTAGTAAAAAGGTAGTATTTGAGGTCGATCTTTCTAAACCCGAAAATGCAAAATCTCTACAGGCATTTATGGTTTCGGATCCGAATTTTATAAAGTCATTTTCTGAGGACGATATCAAAAAGATGGACAGCGTGTTGATGGCACAGCAACTTTCAATCAAATTGTTGGATTATGTATCACCTGTTGCGGTTATCTCCTTGTTTTCGATGAAAGGATTTAATTGCCCGGATCCGACAAAGATGAAGTCTTATGAGGTTGAGCTCTCAGCACTTGCGACCAGCCAAGGAAAGGCAATAGGAGAGTTGGAGACACCTGATTTTCAATTTAATTTGCTGAAGGATCTCATTACACCCAAATTGTTCATGGAATCTGTTTTTCAGTTGGACGAATACCCTGCATTGACCGTCAAGATGGTTCAAGCTTATAAATCAGAGAATTTGGAAGAGTTGACAAAATTGCTCCAAGATCCAGTCTGGATGACGAAAGAACAAAAAGAAAAATTGTTAATTGGGAGGAATTTGAATTGGAGTAACCTGATACCTCCTATGATCAATGAAGAATCCTGTTTTATTGCCGTTGGCGCAGGGCATTTGGCCGGTGATCAGGGGCTGATTACCTTACTCCGAGAAAAGGGATTCAAAATGGAGGCTATAAAATAAATCTTATCTTAGTGGTTATTTAAAACTAAGAAAAAAATGGCATCCGAGCACAACAAAACAGTAGAGATATTGAAAACAGGTGGCAAGACATATTTGATTTTTGGAGTAAGTAGGGGATTAGGCAGAGCTATAGCGTTGAATTTGCCAAATGAGAACGATCTAATATTTGGTATTTCCAGGAATGAGCCAGATTATTTAAGAGCCAATTCAGAGATCCGATGGATTGCTACCGACCTATCCCAACCGAAAGAATCTTCGGAAACGATAAAAGCGATAATAGGAAATCAGCGGATTGATTATTTTATCTATAATGTTGGGATATGGGAAAAAGATGCATTTACGGAAGCGTATAATTTTGCAGATAGCAGCGCCTCCGAAATAATAAACTTAATCAATACGAATATTACGTCTTGCATTTTAAATGTACAGTCGGTAATAGATAATTTAAGACAATCGTCCAACGCTAAGATTATATTGATTGGTTCTACTTGGGGTTTAGATAACCACAGTGGAAAAGAAGTTGCATTCTCTGCGACAAAGTTTGCATTACGTGGTGTTGTCCATTCCTTACGAGAAAACCTTAGAAAAGATAAAATAGGTGTTTCCATATTAAATTTGGGCTATTTAGCGACAGAATTTGATCATAGTGAAACAATAGAAAACGTTATTGTACAAACACAAGGTAATCTTATTCCCCTGCAAGATGTAATCCAGGCATTACGATTTATTATCTCTACTTCGGCGGCAAGTTGTGTAAAGGAAATTAATATGCCGGCAATGTGTGATATTAATCTATAACATTGCTTTTGATCCGCACTTCTTGCCGTTATAAATTTTTTGACATCGCGATAAATTTGCATTTGGTCAACGTATACATGCACTATATCAAAAAGATTGGTGCTTGAGCCGTCCAAAAGCTTCCTTTGTTGAAAAAACATGAGGAAACAAGTATTAGGTGCAGTTATACTCAGCGGTTTTACTACGCTGGCTGCACATGCTCAAAATGCAGTATCGGGACAGGTTGCTGTGGATTATGTCCCACTATCAAATTATATTCGCCCTGAAGATAGTGTTAAGACAGGTTCAAAGAGCGATTTTAGGCGGATACAGTTTAACCTGGAAGTTCCACTATCCACCAAAATAGACTCTTCTGGCAATATAAAACGCTGGTCCTGGAAGATAGGGGCAGCTTATGCAAAGATGGAAAATAGAGGGTATGAAGAACCCTTATTCCCGACTGAAATGCTCAATGCAGAAATGGGACTTCAATACCTGACCTCATTAAGGAAAAATTGGTCTCTATTGACTTTCGCCTCCGTTGGGATTTATTCAGACCTCGTTAAAGTAAATGGTAAGGATGTACTGGGGCAGGGGGGAGTGCTTTTTATCAAAAAATTTAGACCGAATTTAGCTTTTGGTTTTGGCCCTGTGTTGAGCAATAGTTTTGGCGTGCCAATGATCTTACCTGGCTTGTATTTTGACTGGAAAACAAATGGAAAAGTGAAGTTCAATGTGAATTTCCCACAGGGTCTTTCCGCATCCTATCACCTCAATGAAATGGTTGATCTTCGTGCTGTCGTTAATCTAGATGGTATGACTGCAGAGCGAGAAAAAAATGGGAAATCTACTTTGGCCGGTTTTATGTTATTGACAGCTGGGCTTCAGCCTCAGTTCAATTTGGGCAAGAGCCTGAAGCTCCAGCTGACCGGCGGAAGCACACTTGCTAGATTGTATGTAGAAAATGATAGGTCGCTGAAAAGTTTATTCAAGAACAAAAGTCAGGCGGACCCCCGGTTTTCTCCAACCTTCTATACTTCCGTAGCACTTAAATGGAATATGCCTTAATCATCTGCTGAGGAGCTTCTTAAAAACAACATTTTGGAGAAGCTCCTCTCTTTTTGTACGCGATATCGGTAATTCTTGTTCCTGTATATATACTCTCCCTCCAGTAATAATATCAATGTGGTTTACATTGACTAGGTAGGATTTGTGAATACGAAAAAAATGGTTGCCGGGTAATGCCTCTTCCAAAGCTAACATGGTTTGATGGATTGTAATTGTACGTTCTTTAAAGTGAAGTTTTGTATAATTTTGCATACTTTCCGCGTACAGAATATCTGTCCAGGAGATTTTAACAAAAGCATCCCCCTGTCTTACAAATAACATATTGTCATTCGGACTACTTTCCTGTAAGGGTTTGTTCCGCTGTACAAAAAGCTGATAAGCTTTGGTGCTGGCCTGATAGAAACGCTGGAAAATTATAGGTTTGAGCAGGTAATCAACAGCTTGAAGTCTGAATCCTTCCAACGCATATTCTGAATAAGCTGTGATGAAGATACATAAAGGCGGGTTTTCAAGGGAGTCTAAAAAGTCTATACCATTGAGATAGGGCATATTAATATCTAAAAAAATAAGATCTATATCGCCCTGCTGTAACCTCGAAGTTGCAGCTAGTGCTGAAGGAAATGTTTCCACTAAATCCAAAAAATCGATCTGCTCGGTCATTTCGGCAATATGTTGGCGCAGCATAGGTTCATCGTCTACGATGATACATTTCATTTTAATTTCTTCCATTGTCAATAGTTAGCTGTTAAGATCGATGGTCAGTTGTATAGTAAAACTGTCGTCAAGTTTATGGATTGTTAACGAATAGTTGTTTTCATATTGCAGTTCCAGTCTTTTTTTTACATTTTCCAGCCCTATGCCCGAGTGTCCTGTCGAAGCTAATTGCGGATAGTCCTGATAACTATTACTGATGTTGAATTGAAGTTTTCCTTTTTCCTCAGCACAGGATAGCGCTATGCTCCCTTTTTGATTTGGAAGGCGGTTTACGTGTTTAAATGCGTTTTCGACAAAACAGATAAGCATCAATGGTGCAATATATAAATCCTTTGAAGATTGATTCCATGAACAGCTTACATCCAGTTCGTTACCCCACCGCATTTTTTCTATGGCTATAAAATCCTGTAAATATTGCAGTTCGCGTGTTAAAAGTACGAGCGGTTGGTTGCACTCATAGAGCTGATACCTCAGAATGTCAGAAAATTTCAGAAGCAAATAATCGGCCATTTCCACATTCTTTTTCATGAGGATGTGAATATGGTTCAAGACATTAAACATAAAATGAGGATTGACCTGATCCTGTAAAAATTTTACCTGACTTTCAAGAAAATTCTGCTGCAATTGACCATGGATACGTTGAATATCTGCATGTTCCTGATAAAATCTAATTCCGCAGGCCGTACCATTGATCAGTAGGGAAGATGGAATTGCTTGATAGAAATGAGTGAGTATTAGCTCTGTCCGTTCATGGTTAGCTATTCCTTCTTTGGTGAGAATGAAATAGAAATCTATACTTCCAATTAAAATAGCTAAAATAACTACAAAAAGCACTGCTTTTAGTACAAAAGGTTTCATTTGTTGAGCCTTGATCGCTCGCGGTAGAACCCGGTCGCTCAGCCACTGCGATACAATAATCGAAGAAGCCATGATTAGCGAGGTGTGCAGTAAAGCCTGGAGCGAATCGAACTCGCCTTTTATTTGAATCCATACAGCAAACCCAAGAACGAACCAAAAAGAAATGAGAAAAAGATGTTTATTTAAATAGTTTTTTTTGAACATATGACGATTTAAAAAAAATACCTTTGGAGCCTGATTCCTAGGTAGCTCCAAAGGTAAAACTTATTCATTGTTTTAGAAGATAAAGTAACCCAATCCAATAGAAAATGCCTGTGGTTTGGATTTAAAAGATTTATTAAGGTCAGAAAAACCGCGTTCATAACGAACATCGAGTGTAAATCGCTGAATATCGACTCCCAGACCGCCGGTAACTTGTAAGTTTGATTTGTCAAAATGTTTGATTCCTTGTTGTATTGCTTTGAGAGGTGGCAAATTGTCGTTTAACGTATAGCTGTAAATTGCACCAGCTAATACTCGGAAATTGATGTCCTGATTTTGGTAGATTTTGTAGCCTGCAACAACGGGGATATCAATCGCATTCCATTTGAGTTTGCTTTCGGTTTGCCCTTGCGGTTTAAGTGCTGCTTTACGTTTATTGAAAAGAGCTTCACCCTGGATATAGGCTCTTCCAAGATTAACTCTTGCCATACCCCCTACGTGTAACCCTATGGCATATTTGTCATCTAAATCTGCTAATTCGGTATTGAGTTTGTTGAGACTACTTCCCCCTTTAATACCCAATTGAATGAAAGGTTGCTCCTGAGCAAACAGTGTTTTGCTAAACATCATGGCAAATAATACGATGCATGATAAAATTGCGTTTTTATTCATTTTATATTGTTTTAATTTGTCCAAAAGAACAAAGGATCAATTCCTTGGCAAAAAGAGTTTGACGAACGGCATTTTTGTAGTGACGAAGGTTAATATAGGGATGATTAATCTGTCAAGATTTCTATTTGTTTGTCAAGATTTCTGGCTTAAGCGTATTTTTTTCAGGATTGATGGGAAAAGGTCTATTGTTTTTTTTAACTTACAAGATAGATTTTGTTTGGTCAATTGTGTTGTACAAATAATCGATTTCATGAAAAATCCATTGAAGCGAACGTTTTCCTTTTCCTATCTGGTATGGCCGTTTTGTCTGCTTATACTAACATCCTGTTCTAAAGAGGGACTTAATTCACAAGGAGGTCTAATAGATCCCGGTTTTAAAGCTGTCAACTTACAAACCGGAATCAAGGAAAATGTAATTCCGATCAAAGCGGATTTATGGTATGTGTCCTATGTAAAAGATGCCCTTACAGGAGAAATATTGAAAGATTCTACTGGGAAAAAGCTCAAGTTGGAGCGTACGGGCTCGATTGGGGTTGACGGCGGGTGGCTACAGTTGGAAAAAACAATTAATAATGAGCTTAAATTGACCTTATTGGAAAATTTTAGTGATCAGCCCAGGAATTTTGCCATTGGCATATTGTCAGCGGATAAAATGGATGAAGTGAATTTCATTCAAACTAGGGCTGATGGATATGAGTTGGTCAAAAAAGAAATCAAAGAAGTGAAAGAAAGCCGGAAAATCTTTGTCAGTACCGAAGGGTGTACTGCGATGACACTGGTAAATAGCTCAAATCGGGAGCGAAATGTCGATATCACTGCCATTTTTAAGGACGTAAAGTATAGTTCCGAATTCATAAGTGACAGCTACGGCGCTTTTGACTGGCTCAATAAAACAGACTCAACGATCTTCATGGATGAATTAATGGTAAATGGTGGAGTTCGCTGGCAAGGTAAAGTTCCTTACAGCAAAGGCAAAACTTTTGAAAATTATATTAAATCTGGAGATAAACAAGAATTGCTGCTCAAACCCAATGCCCGGATAACTGCGAGAGGTGAATTCAAATACCTCGAAAGAACTTGCAATTATATCTTCACGATCAAGAATAAAACATCTGGACACGAATTCCAAGTGAAGGGTATCTGGAAGCAAAAGGTTCCGCTGACCCCACGGACTATTTTGGAATAAGATTGTTTATGAGGTTTTAAGCATAACAACAATATAATGACCTTTTTGTAATTCTCAGTAAATATAAAAGCCACATCAGGCGATGTGGCTTTTTTTGTGTTCTGCTTAATGGCTATACAATGTCTTATTTGACTTGTGTAATTGTTCCGTTAGTTACGCTTCCCCAATTTGTAAGACTTCCATAAACAATTAATTTAGACTTACTGTTGGCGAATTCTACCTTTCCGCTACCATTAATAGTCAAGTTACCGTATACGACAACTTCACCGTCAATAATCATCCTACCATTGATAAATGAAGTGGATTTGGATCCGACAGTTCCCTGAGAAAGTGAGCCTGTTACGCTCAATATGCCACTTCCGTTTACGGTAAAGGTTCCACCAATAACACCTGAGCCCACCAAATTCATTGTTGAATTGACGTTAATGTTTTGCTTCAAAGCGATTGAACCATACATATTGAATACACCGCTGTTGATGTTAACGGAATTTCCATTGATATTAAGTGTGCCACACCAGTTAAAATTCCGGTTGATATTAACGTTTGAAGCAAATGTTTTTGTATCCGAGTAGCTCGCTTCATTATTGACATTCAGGTCTGCTTGTGTATTACCTGTAAAAGCTGGATAAGTACCATTACAGCTTGGAGTTGTTGGTTTCAGATCGATGAGTTTAAGAATTTTTAAGCCACCTTTTCCCGTTGCCACAAAAACATAGTTATCTCTACTGATCACAAAATTACTTGAACTGTTGTCAATGGCATTGAAGCTTGCACTACCGATATAGTTAAAGTTATTTTGTGTATCAAATTGATAGGCTGCGATACCAGCACCACCGTTGGCAACAAATACACGTTTGTCGTTTGTGGATACAGCATTGGTCACAATATCTTCCGGATCCATGTTGCTGTCATCAGGACTTACTGGAATACTAATGCGTTTATCCAGAGCTCCTGTATTTATATTATAAATACCCAAGCCCTGAGCGCCTTCAGAAGCTAAAAGATAATTGCTGTAAAAATCGATAGTACGTTTTGCCGAACTTGGATTTTGACTCACATTGATTGTTTTAACTGATTCAAAATTATTGGATACAACTTTTATCCCCTGTGTTCCTGAAAGTACATACACTTGATTTTGGTATGTTCTTACACATAGAAGATCCGGGATAGTTACCGATTTTTCGATAGCGCCCGAAGATTTATTGATTTTAGAAATAGCGCCCGCATTACCTGAAACAGCATACTGGCTTTCGTTGTTAAAAGTAACATCTGTTGCCACATAACTTGGTAGCCCTGTATAACGATAAGCATCGGTAGGTAGTCCATTCTGAAGCGGTAGAACAATAAGAACTGCAGGGGAGGTCATTTTTGCCAATGCACCTTCATCTGCTGCTCCAGCTAAGAGTAGACTATTGCCATCAACTGCCAAGGAGCTAATGTCGATGTTCGGCAATTTAGCATTTACGATAAGACGTGGGTTATTAATATCTGAAATGTCGATGACATCGACACCACCAAGATAGCGATCGCCTTCGGTATTGTAACTTACATAAGCGTAGTTGCCCGAAACAGCAACATGGGTTGCACGAAGTTTATTGCCTTCATAATCCGGAGGCGCTACTTGTGCGACCAATGCTAATGAAAAGTCTGGGTTTTGAGTGGCAGTGACTGTCGAACCATTGGCTGCTCGCTTACCGGATGCTAAAAGATTAGATAACGGCAATAAACCAGCATTTTGATGATCTAAACGTGCATTCAGTTGGCTCGCATTATTGTCGATAACAACAGACTGATTATTTTTAGGGTCATCAATGGTATCATTATTTTTGTTACAGCTAATAATAGTGGTCAAACTCAATGCTAAAAGTGGTAGGTAAAATTTCTGTTTCATAATATTATATATCTATCGCAAAAGTAAACCAAAAATCTTGTAGTTAAGTTTTGTTGCGGTTAATTTTTATAAAGCTGTAGTTGTTTTACTACTACATTTTATGTTGTATAAACTTCGGCTGAACACAAATTTTCCCATTGCATGTTCAACTAAGTTTAGCATCTGTAACGCTCGCAACAGCTCCCTTTCAGCTGTGTAATGGGGTGCTTAAGAAATGTGGTTTTCTCTTCGACTAGATTATGAAATGAAATTGATAATTTTGAAAATAGTTAAACCATTCAAAAGCCTGTAAATTATTTGTATGCAAAGAATAATATGTTTTACCGTTGGATGCCTACTTTTCAGTGCTATTTATCTGCAAGGTTTCATAAATAGTGGAGGTACCATAGAACAGCGGGGAAAAGAATCCTCGGTCCCGATACCATCTAATTTTGATTCACTGGAGTATTATTCTATGGATATTGATTTATTTAAAATAGGTGAATTGGAGGACAAAAAGAATAAATCTGAGAAGGAGCGTCTTTTGTTATCAGTATTAGAAGATGATAAGTTGGATCTTTCCCTTTTATCTCATTTGAAGAATATAGGCTATGTTAGGAGCTCACTGGATCAATCTCTCTATCGTGCTGTCGACTCACTATTTTTCTTAAAAACAAGAACAGATCATCTCGACACCTCTTGTATTTATGAATTTCGAGATATCCTTGTGTTCTATAAAAATAAGCAATGCATTGGGATCGCTAAGATCTGTTTTGATTGTAAGGCTATGGTTTCATGGAGCGACAAACCAAATTTTGGAGGTTTCGGTGATTGGGAAGATTACGATAAATTGCATCTTTTACTCAGGAGAAAATAAAATTTCACCTTTCGAATTCCTTTATTTTCAGATTGTTCTAAGGTGTTGGACCAAAATACCTAGTACAAATTATCGCTGAGTCAGCGGGCTGTTATTAATAGCGACAGTTGGAAAGTGTCAGTTGGGGGCTATCTTGTGAAATGTAGCTTTTTGTGTTGAATTAATTTTTAAGATAACGTTTTTTGTATATTTTTAACAGCTCATAAAAAAACTGAATGTTAAATTCTGTGTTCTTATGTTCTGCTTGAACGATATTAAGGAATAAGCAGTAAGCGGACATTCAATTGATCTATAATAAAAACAGCATTATCTAAACATTAGCTCTATACAAACTTTGCCGATATCTTATATACTAAAACTATTTAAAATGAAACAATGCATAAAAATCGCACTGATCGGACTATTCTTGACATTATCTATAAGCTCCTGTAGCGAAAGACTAAGTGGAAAGGACGAGTCGTCTTTTGACAGTTCCCGTAAAAAGGTAGAAGCGAAGCTGAATGACAAAGAAAAAGCGAACTTGGAAAAGGCCTTGCGAGTGGCACTATCCGAAGCGATGTGGCTCAAAATGAACGAACCTCAAAAATATAATGAGGAATCAATAAATCGTATTTCGTTGGGTATGATCGATGGAAAATCTTATGGTGCAGTATTGGACCTGGCCGACGACATCCTTCAAAAACAACAGGAAAGGAAGATAGCTCATCTTCAAAATGAGATCGATAGTCTACAAAAACATAAAACTGAATTTGAACAGGTAAAGAAAGAGCTGGCTGTTTTTCAGTTGGAACCTATTGAACTTGGACTCGAAGATTTCTTTGGCGAACCTGTTCCCAGAATTATAGTGACTATGAAGTATATAGGTAAAAAGCCACTGAACGGAAGCCAGGGCTTTTCGTATGTGCTGAAAAAACGTTCTTCACAAACTATTATCAGCAATGAGCAGGCTGTTTTTGGCGAATCTGACAGTGTGCTCCAGCCAGGTGAGTCTCGTGTCAATACGATAGTCTTCAATCAGCAAAAAAAAGATTATCCTAAACTCTGGAGCTTTCCTCGCTATCCCGTCAAAGGAATCAATCTGACAGATTATGATCTGGAATTAGTTGTGACGACGCAATCGATCAAATCGAATGACCGGGAGACAGTTCTTCCTGAAGGTAGTATAGCATTGATTGATGAAAACTTAAAAAAATTAGAAAAGGAAATTACTGAACTAAAGAAAGAGAAAATTAGCCTTGACGATTTGGAATTGACGTAATTTTTGACTATTGTAGGTAAAGTCTTACTCTTTACTTCAGCGGACTCATTGTTGTTTTACCCTCCAAAGGGGAATGATGACTTGGGGAAAGACAGCTTAATTTATTACTCCGGAAAATTTTCCATCAGCGGTAATGAGTTGAAAATTATACAGCACAATAAAACGGAAATATTTAAGAGGATCCGATAGTATCGTTTGACTTATATTGTATTGGTAAGACCTGACAACCACGCGAATTGGAGATGAGAAGAAACAAGTAGGGCCCTGATATTAATATCAGGGCCCTACTTATTAGCACTTCTTTGAATGATTGTGAACAGCTTTGTCTGTCTATAATCTCGGCTAAAAAAGTGCAGTTACTTCTTGTCCCACCAGACTTTGGATAGGAACGAGTCACCATTTGTCATGCGTGCTGCAGCCTCTTTTAAATTTGCTGCGTTTAACTCAGTCTCTTCACTGGAATAAATAGCTCTACGCGGTATTTGTCCGTTGGTGGAGCCTGGGTTAGGACCGGGGGTTAATCGAGGATATCCTGTACGTCGCCATTCGGCAAAGGCTTCCATGTCCCGGCCAAATAGGTGAATCCATTTTTGTGTCGCTATTTTCTCCATTTTCTGTTCGTCAGTCAAGCCGCTTAGATTGAGCACTGGTTCGTATGCAGAGGGGATTGCTGTCATATTATATGGCGGAAGTGCCAGCGCAGCTTTGACCCCTTCTGTAAAGAACGTTTGGGCATTGGCAGGTGTAGCACCCCAGCCAAGAAGTGCAGCTTCAGCTTTGTAAAAACAGATATCCGAATACGTAAACGCATAGCTTGGGATCGGTGCAAATGAAAGGCTGAACCAAGTAGACTTATTCGCCGTTGAATAGTTGGCACGAATCAGTTGTGATAGCTGGTTATCGGTCAACGAAACCCCAATACCTTGATAGGTTGGAACTCCATTGCTAATGACCGGTTCGGCAAGTAAAGGAAGCCTTGGATCATTGTATTCTTTAAGCTTGTCAACCAGGGTATTAGCCAAATAACGTAGATCGGCACTTCCGGTAGTCATTTGACGTAAAATCGGGTTCTGGTTTTCAGCCTGAGCATCGTTGTAGGTCGGTACTGCGGCATTATCACTGTTGCTGGAGAACAGACCTATTGCAGAAGTCATGGCTTCGGTAACCGTTTTCTGGGCCAAAGAAGGATTGGCGTACCGCATGCGCATACCGAGCTTTAATTTGAGCGAATTGCCAAATTTTTTCCATTTATCGATACTGCCTTTGTAAAAGAAATCTGAAGAGCCGTAGGACAGGTCGCCGCTTGTAAGCTTTGCCATAGCTGCATCGACCTTTTGAACCAGTGCCGGATAGATCTCTTCTTGTTTGTCAAATTTTGGCGTACGGTTAATTTCCTTATTGGATTTTGTGATCTCAGAGTAGGGGATGTCACCAAACAAATCTGTAAGGCGCTGATAGAGGTACGCTTCATAAAGTTCGGCGATAGCCAGTTTACTTCTTCCTTCTGCATTGTCTTCCTTGCCGCTTAATTCCTGTTTGATCTGAACGATATTGCGGAGCAAGGTGTAGTGCTGCGACCAAATAAGATTTTCGGGTCCTTCAAAATATCGAGAAACAGGCACTACCGGTCCCCCGGCCCAATGTTGGATCCAAGAGCCAAACTTGTTGTTGGGTAGTTCCCCAGATTCCTGAAAAGTACCATCACGTAGAATGCGGGCTATAAGTAAGGAAGGGTCTACAGTGGTGACCGATGTCGGCGGTGTATTGATCCGTTCGAAATCTTTGGTACATGAACCTAATCCTGCCACAGAAATAAGTCCGACGATGAATGTATTTTTAAATAGTTTCTTTTTCATGATAAAGGGTTTACAGACCAACAGTGAGATTAATACCGAATGTGCGCATCATTGGAAGTGAAGTTGATTCAATACCAATCGAGCTATTGTTTACATTGAAAGCAGAAGCTTCTGGTGAAAATCCATCAGTTTTCCGTTGAAAATAAAATAGGTTACGTCCATAGACGCCCAATTTTAGGGAGTTAACAAGTTTATGTGGCATCAGCTTTTTAGGGAAAGAATAGGAGAGACTGATTTCGCGCATGGCAATATAACTCATATCATTGATCATTTCTTCGGATACCATGACTTCTTTGTCACTCGCTACCATGTTCCAGTAATCTTGTGCGGCAACCTGCTTGCTGTTTTTTGTTCCTGTACTTATCCAGTTCCCTGACCCATCTTTTTGTCCGACCATCCCTTCGGCAACGTAGGTGCCATCACGGCCTTCCAAGGTCTTTTTAGAAGTACCATAAATGATCTGTTCACGATTGGATTGGGAGAAGATCACGCCGCCCTGACGGATATCGACAAGTGCATAGAGGTTGAAACCTTTATATTTAAAGGTATTGGCAAAACCACCCAGCCAGTCGGGTTGCGCATTTCCAAGATCGGTTTCTACACGTCCTGCGGTACGTAAGGGGAGCCCAGTAGTCGGGTCGATCAACCTATTTCCCTGATCATCTTTGATCCATGCAAACTGAGTCCCAATGAGTTGGCCAAATGGTTTTCCGACCTCCGCAACCACATTTATCCCGCGGTCTGTAGCGAGTAAAAAGCTTTCTACACCGGGATAGAGTGATTCAACTTTATTTCTGTTGCGGTTGTAATTGAAGGTTGTATTCCATTCAAAACCCGATTCGCTTTTGATCGGTGTTGCTCCCAATACAAATTCAATACCTCTGTTGCTAATTTCTCCAGCGTTGATCCTGTTTTTTACATAGAGACTGGAAGGGGCGATTGGTACGTCCAAAATCTGATTCTTTGTCTTGGCCTGATAGTAGGTGAAGGAGAAAGAAAGTCTGTTTTTTAGGAATCTCAGATCTGCCCCAGCTTCGATCGACGTGGTTAACTCGTTTTTCAAATTCGGATCTGGAATAATTTCTGTATAGGAAGCCATCGGTACGCCACCATGGGTATACTGGTTGAGACTATATGCTCCTGTCAGCTGATATGGGTTTCCTGAACTACCGGCCTGGGCCCATGAAGCTCTGATTTTGGCGAAAGACAGTACGTCAGATTGCCATTTGAAAGCATCCGATAAGACCAAACTGGAACTTACACTCGGGTAGAAAAACGAATTGTTTTCCTTTGACAGGGTCGAAGACCAGTCGTTACGGGCAGAGAAATCAACAAACCAATAGTCTTTGTAACTGAACTGGCCCGATAGATAAGCCGAATTAATCTTGGACTCGATTAGGTCAAATATGTAACTATTTGTCGTGGTGTTATTGATTACAAAGAGATTCGGAACAATAAATTGATTACCTGAATTTCCTGTCATACGCAAATACCGGCTTTGATGGCTGGCTCCTAAGTTAGCACTGAGTTTAATGTAATCGGTCAATTTGAAGTTGGAGCTAGCGAGGACGTCAAAATTGTCTTCGCGGGCTCTGATGACCTCTTCGCGAATATCACCCTTTCGGTTCAAGCTTTGGTAGGTGTTTATTGGACGGTAACGAAACCGTTGATCGGTATAGAAGTCCGTACCCCCGGTCGCTGTGACCTTAAGCCAGGGAGCAAAGTCGTAACTCAGACGGAGTAACCCTATGATGCGGTCCCGACGATCTTCATTGTGGTTTTCATGAATGGTCCAAAAGGGGTTGGCTGTGGAACTATTGGTGGCATATGTTTTCTCCAATCCTTCCGTCAATCCCGAAAATCCAAGCTGTCTGCTTATCTCCTGCGCGGTCCATTTATACTGTGCCATGATGTCGTTGCCCAGGCTTCGCGGCTGGCTGATAAATAGGTAGGCAGGATTGTCTGCCGCATCGGCCAACGTAGGTCGGTTTTGTCCCTTTTGTGCAATATAGTTCGCCTTGATGTCGATATGAAATTTATCGGTTATTTTGGCTTGCGTGCGCAGACCGAAATTGTTTCTCTTCAGCGTATTGGTTGGGATATAACCCTTTACATCTGTATTGGCAAATGAAAAACGGTAGTTTACTCTGTCGGTTCCGCCATCGATACTAAGGTTGTTGACAAACTGTTTCTCCGTTTGAAAAAACGACGAGTAGGTATCTGGTTTTGGTGTTAACTGTAAGATGTTGCCATAAGCATCTTCATAAGTCTGGCCTTCCATTTTTGCACCCCAGCTTGCCCGTGTCGTACGGTCACGTCCGGCACTCATTTTAGGCATACCACTGTAACCATTTTTCAGCGCTTCACTCATGGAAACGATGGTGCCGTCATCTTTTCTGAAATGTGTAAATGTTCCGTTCAATCCTTGTCCATAGACATTTTGAAAATCTGGTAAGACCAGCCCGTTGCCCAATGAAAAATCTGTACCATAGCTAAAACGGGTCTTTCCAGCTTTACCAGCTTTAGTTGTGATCAAGATGACGCCGTTACTTCCTCTTTGTCCATAAAGTGCGGCTGCATTTGGGCCTTTTAATACCGACATCGTTTCGATGTCTTCGGGATTGATGTTTCCGATTCCGTCGCCATAATCGGTTCCCCCAGATTGGTTTGGAGATGAAATGTTTTGATTATCAATCGGTACTCCATCAACAACATAGAGCGGCTGGCTATTACCGATAAGTGAGTTGTTACCACGTATCACGACCTTGGATGAACCTCCGGCACCGGATGCAGCGCGGCTCACCTGCACGCCGGCAACTTTACCCGATAAGGCATTCGCCACATTGGTTTCCTTACCCTGCGTCAGTTCGTCGCCTTTGAGTTCAGCGACCGTATAACCGAGCGCTTTTTTTTCGCGTTTGATACCAAGCGCTGTAACGACGACCTCCTGTAGGTTTTGCGCACTCGATTCCAAACTGATATTGATCGCTAGCTTGTCTCTGTCGGTAATGGTGTAGTCCAATAGGTCTCTGCTTTTAAAACCGATAGACGATACGCTGATCTGGTAGCCCTGTCCAGCGGGAATCTGGTCGAGTGAAAAAGTTCCGTCAGGTCTGCTGGTTGTTGTTTTTTTCATTCCGCTCGTCGCATTACGTATGGTAACCGTCGCCGAGGGGATGGGCTTTCCTGTTTCATCTTTGATTACTCCGTTAATGGACGCATTTTGTTGGGCATTAGCAAGAAGATAGCTTGTTGACAAAAGCCCCATGAGGCCAAGACGCAGTGCCCAGTTTACGTCGGCTCGAATGTTGGATCTCAACAATAGCATAGTTAGGATACTATGCTTGGAAGGTAAATAATTGTGCATAATTTGTGGGTTATGTGAGTGAATTTTATTCGGTTTGTACATGAATGGTTATTTTATGGAGTGCTTGGATATCAGCGAGCATGTTGACGTATGCTAATGCTGTATTTTTATACGTTCCACTATAGTATTTATCTTGTATATCTTTAGGTTCAAAGCTTAGTTTAAGGCCATAATTATGACTGATGATGTGAAGTACATCTTGCAATGGGAGGTTTTTAAAGATCAGCTGTCCGCTAGTTTTTAAGTAAGACCCCCTTTTGCTGGATTGAGAAGTATTGACTCGGGTTTCGGCAATGATCTGTTGTAGCTTGCGATCAATGCTGATTTCTTCGTTGGGTTGAAACTGTAGATTTAAGGTCTGTTTATTTTCAGGATGCTGATTGCTTTTGACTTCAATACGGCCTTCATAGAGTTTTATTTTGGTAACCGCACTGCCACCTTCTTCCACACTGAAAACAGTGCCAAGTGCGGTTGTTGTCAAATCTGCCGTATGAACGCGAAAAGGCTTTGTTTTATCCTTTGCTACCGTAAATTTGGCTTTACCTTTTAATTGGATTTCTCGCGCGCTAATCGTTGTGAAATCTGAACTGAATTTTACTTCAGAATTGGGGTATAGGTCGATCGTAGAACCGTCTGGAACTGCAATTTGTTGAATGGTATTACCTGAATTGATATAATATAAATTACTTGGTTGCTCCTGCAGTGTTGGCTGGACTTTCTTAGGGTTACGATATGCGGTGGTATGTTTAGGAGAATCGATTTGGTTTAATCCCAGCCAGGCTCCTATTCCAATGAAGAAGATAATCGCCGCATATTTTAACCAGCTGAAACGATCTTTATTTTTTTGCCCTATTTGTTTGAAAATATGCGCTTTTATTTCCTTTTGGTTTTTAAAATCCGAATCCACCTCATATGCTTGCCATTCCGTTTCCGGCATAAAATCCTCCCAATAAAACTCGTTATTGGCCAGCGCATTTTCTACTGCGGCAATTTCTTCCGCACTGGCTTTACCGCTTAGGTATTTGTCGATGAGTGTTTTTGTAATCTTCATGTATAAAGATTACGATTGAAAATGAGGTACCCCCCAAAGAAATTAAAAAATAATTTGCACCAGCATACTGAACAGTAAAGCCTTTCGAATGGTTTTTAGTGCTAGTGTCAATTGGTTCTCCACAGTTTTCGTCGATATGGCCAGCTTGTCCGCAATCTCCTTATGTGAAAGATTAGAAAACCGGCTTAGCATAAAAATCTCCTTGCGTTTCTCCGGTAGTTTATCGACAATTTCATGAAGTGTGGATGTAAGTTGTTTGGCATAAAAATCATCCTGAGGACTATGGCGCAAGACAAATGTCTGATCGTGATCCAGAAGTTTCTTTCGATTATACTCCGCCTTGACCAGATCGATCACCACAGTTCGGGTGATACAGAAAATCTGGGATTCTACGGTGGCATCGATATTTTTGTCACGCATATTTTTCCAGAGTTTGATAAATACACGCTGTACAGTTTCTTCGGCTAGGTAAGAAGATTTGGTTTTATGGATTGCATATTGGTATACTTTGGAACTCCATAGGTCAAAATATTCCTCGAATCTTCGAACGATAAGCGCATAATTGATTTCCATAGTGTAGGCTTGGAATAAATGAATTTAGCGATAATGCGCTTTCACTCCAAGTTTTTTAAAAAATATTTTGCCTCCTTTCTTAGTGGATGAGATTTGTTTTCTGAATGATCTTCGACGTGTGGTTATAGACTCTCAATTTGATATTAGTTCCTTGATCGGATTGTATTTATACTATTATACTGTATTTATACCCCTTCTTGGGTGTTTGATACGGGTGTTTGTAAGACTGAATTTGGACTGGCATAAAGTTTGAATTTTACCCAGCTGTAATAAAATAGAGTTTTCACATTAACACATCGACGTATGAAAAAATTAATTCAAACACTGGGACTAGGTATGCTTATTTTAACGGTATTAGTAGGTTTTACATCATGTAGCAAAGACGATGATCCGGCCGACAACGATCTTTTTGTTGGTAAATATGAAGGCACGATCTCGTATGATGATATAAATAACAATGACAATGATGTTGCCGCTGCAGAAGGGACAGTTACCGTAACAAAAGTTGGCGATACCTATAATTTCGCTTTTGGTAATGGCATTCCAAATCTCAACGGCGTAGACTTTGAAAAAAAGGATAACGTCTTGGTCAACATTGGTTCGGCAGGTACAGGAGTTATCCGTATTGATGCCGGTAAATTGACAATTGGTTATACAAAAGACAGCAAGGTATGGACGGCCAATTGTAACCGGAAATAATACTACGAAGAATAGAAAGTGCCTGTTTATCAAGTGAATGTTATAGCATTAACATTTTATAACATTATTTTTTAAACGATTAGCTGTACGATACTGTTCTATTAATAAACAATAAAAGGAAAATAATTATGAGCGAATTAACATGGAAAGGCCGTTGGAACGAAATCAAAGGTAAGGTAAAACAACAATATGCAGATCTTACTGATGATGATTTATTGTATGCCGAGGGTAAAGAAGACGAGTTGGTTGGTAAACTTCAAAAGAAGACCGGTAAAACACAAGATGAGGTAAATAAGTGGTTAAATGATTTGTAGGTTTAGTATTGTGTGATAAGAAAGCGGATAACAGTATTGTTATCCGCTTTTTTTATTTAAGGCCATATCACTCTCGAGGCTTTTAAGCATTTTGAATTCCTATTGTTTTGGATAGATTCTTTTCTTTCCAAGTCCCCGATTGAGCATTTTATTTTTTGCTTTGAATAGCTTTTTATCCAATAGGTTTCTTTTTGTTAAAATTGAAACGGCGAGCAATGCTAAATCCCCAACGGAATTGTCCCTTACCCCAAGAGCTATTTGTTTCGCTAATAAACTGAGATTCTTGTATTGCGGTGGCATTGGTAAAGTTGAGATGGAAGATATGGCCTCCGGTATCCATTTCCAAACCGACACCTAATGCATTATAGTAATGCTGTCCGCTTACATCTTCACGGTATTTTTTGTTCGCCGACTTTCGGAAAGGTAATGTATAGTCTGCTACTAATGCGATCCTATTGCTGACCTTGGCCCGCCCACCAATACCAAGAGCGAATACATCATTCTGATCGCTATAAGCTGTATAGTTTCGGTGAAGATAGGTTGGGACTACAACAAGCGATAGATTTGAGCTAAATTTACGGGCAATGATGAGCTGCGTCACATAACTCAATCGGTCATTGAAGTCTTCAAAGCTTGCTGCCGAAGATTTATCCGGGCTGGCTTCCATGGCAGATAGGGTTGTACTTCCAAAAAAAGCAACGGAAACAGGTACATTATTGTCGACCGTCTGTTCGATAAATCGGTATTTCACATTCCCCTCAAAGAGTTGTCTGACCTCTGTTGCACCCTTCGCGCGAGCGATTCCAATGTTTAGATTATCTAATAGACCGTAATCAAAACCGATTCGGATGTCGGTCGAATTATCGAGACCGAAGAAATTCTTCCCTCCACCGGCGCTGCCTGCGATATCGCCAAAACGGTGATCTACTCTAAAGTCCATTTCACGTCGGTGAATTGTTTCTGTTGTTTTGAGGTTGATCAGGTTACCGGATTTAAAGGTTGCAGTGACTTTTTCATTTTTAACCCCATCGATATGGATTAATTTATCAAGGTCTTCCTGAGCAAATAACTTTGTGGAAATAAAGCACAGGAGTATAAATGGCGTTTTTCTCATTTGCAATGAATTCGAGTAATTATGGTTTGTAGGTCGCATCAACGGTTATTTTTACTACTTCAGCAATTTTTTTTCCGACAATGGAAGGAATAGAAATTTTGTGATCGGCGAGTTTTACCTGAAAACTTGCAACAGCTTTTAATGTCCCATCTTTAACAATAAATGCAGCCTTGGTGCTGTAAGGTTTGGTAACCCCATGGATCAGAAGTGTGCCCGTTACGTTCAGCGTATAGTTGCCGTCCTTTGTCAATTTCTCTGCATTTTCTACTTTACCTTTAAATTCTGATAGGGGGTATCGATCACTTTCCATGTAATTTTCATTGAAATGCTCTTGCATGAGCTTTTTGTCAAATTGAAAAGATGTATTTTTTACCCGAAAGATGATATCTCCGCTTTGGAGGTTCATAGCCGAAGCGCCCAAGATACTTTTGGCTTCGATATCCTCCAATGGTGCATTACTGAAAAAGCTGATGCTGGTCTCTTTTGAAACAAGAGAAGCCTTTTGTTGCGCAAATGTCTTCATATTAATAAGCAGCATAAAGAGCGCTATATAAATGTTGATTTTGTTCATAGGTATAACATTAATTTTCAGGTGAATTTCTCTTAATCCATGCATCCAGCAGTTCTATTTCTTTTGCTGTGAGTGAGCCGCCCAGTGGCATGGATTTGGCCACCAGTACTGCATTGTTGATCTGTGCAATATTATCTTTGACAGAGGTATAACCACTGAACGTCCATCGTCCACTGGCCGAACGTCCTGCTGCGTGGCATGAACTACATTTCGTTTCAAAGAGTGCTTTAGAAAAATTCGTATAGGACACATTCTGGACTGTCACCGTTTCAGTTCCGTTATCTGGATTGGTCGTAAGTTCTTGTGCTTGCTTTTTGGTACAGGCCGAGAACGAGAGAACCGTTAAGGTCAAAAGTGAAATAACAAAGTAACGATGTGCGCCGAGGCAAGGATCTGTCGTTTTTAGATTTTGTTCCATAAGTTTGAATAGTTAGTCTTGACTTAGTTAGCAGGAGCAACGGCTGTGTTCTCATTTACGATTGGCCAAACACCCACGCGTGGGAAACTTATTCCTTTGTTGTCTCCGCGTTGTATATCCTGGCCGAAGTAATATAAGGGCCATCCTTTGAAGGTTAATTGTTTCTTTCCATAGACGGTAATGACAGCAATGTCAGCTGTACGAACAAGGGAAGGCAGAGCTCCCGTCTCTTTTTGAAAGATAGGCCAGGTCGCATCATTACTGAAATCTGCAGCAGTATAATTGTTTTTGTTGTATTTGTCAGGTTTAAAGGCATACAAGGTTCTGCCCTTATCATCTGTCAGATAAATTGTTTTTCCGGTTCCTTCGGTGTAGTCACCTAAATAGTTTTTAGTATCGTGTCCAATAAGTTGTGCATTGGCCACCATGAGTAAATAATCTGGTTTGGCCACGTACCATATTTTATTGACAGCATCTCCTTTCACCTGACCAGATTGACTATCGCCTGCATAGTAGTAAAGAGGCCAGCCTTTATATGTGCTTTGTTTGGAACCATCTTCACGTGTTATTTCACCGAGCAGGCTTTTGTCAATTTTCAGGTCTGTACTTGTTTCGCTGCTGTAATAAACCGGCCAGGTGGCTATACAATTACCGCTGCAGGTTGAAGTTCCTTTTGTATCATTCGAAAAAAAATAGAGTGTTTTGCCGTTGGCATCGGTCAGAATATTGCCAAACTGTGTATTGGCAGACATTTGCACGCCCTTGTTTTTATGTTCGACATTGCCAGGCTCACCATCGCTTTTTGAACATGCAGAAAACATCGCTAAGGTCAATAGACCAGCTATAAAGGTTGATTTGACTTGTTTTTTGTTTGATTTCATAACTGTATGTTTTTAGAATATTGTCTTGATATTACGTTGACCTAAGAGGAATGGTTGCTTCAAAATCGCGTTGAAAAAATATATTTTTTGGAGGCAACCTTTCTGATTATCTACTCGTATTAGACTTAATACTATATTTATCAAAAGAAAGAAGCAATAGCGAGTGGCGATAACAGAAGTTGACGAAAAATCTATCCATATTATTAAAGGATGTATTGATGAGGACCGCAGGGCCCAGAAAGATCTTTATACCATCTACTACGCTATGTCTTTAGGGATATGTCTGCGCTACGCGAATCACAGAGAGGATGCCATAAGTATTTTAAATGAAGGCTTTTTCAAGGTTTTTAAAAATATCAGTAAATATGATTTCCAGAAACCTTTTTCCATATGGATCAAAAAAATCATGACAAATACCGCAATTGATTTTTATCGAGCAAAGATTAAACAGGGCATTTTGGTCGATGTATCCATGTATGAGCATACCATTGTTGAAGATGATAGCATCAGTCAAAAGTTAAACTATGAAGATTTATTGGCCATGGTACAGCAGCTTCCACCTGCCTACAGGACAGTATTCAATCTCTATGCGATCGATGGTTATGGACACGAAGAAATTAGTGGCATGTTGGGTATTGCCATTGGAACATCAAAATCTAATCTGCATAAGGCACGCGGCCGACTGGCAGAAATGGTGGAAGTTCAAGGTGTAAAATTTGGTAAAACTGAAGAGAAAAGATGATGGAAAAGGATAAGAACAAGATTGACGAGCTATTTAAGGAGGGCCTAAGTGATACTAACTTTGACTTTGATGAATCACATTGGCAAGATATAGAATCGCGGTTAGACAGTGAAAGACGTTCAAAGAGACACAAGATAGTCGTTTTAATGACCCTGGCAGCCACGCTCGCTGCGGTTTTAACTATCTTTTTTATTTGGAATAGCGCGTTATTTAAATCGAATAATTTACAAAGTGAAATAAATGAGGCCAGTATTTTGCCGAAAAAAGAGCTTCCGGAGAGCAAAACTGTTCAACCCGGGGAGAATTCGCTAGACGAAACCATACGGAATCATGGCGGGATTGTATTTGAACCGAGTAAACGCGCGGACAATCCACATCTGATACCGAATGCAACCGTGGTACTGCAGGATATTGGTTTAACAAAGATCGCTGAAGTAAATCCGATATGGGTGCAAGAAAGAAAGCTGAACACGCTAGTGACAATTCCACGCATGGACTATAACAATCAGAGATTGCCTCATTTCAACTTAAGAGAAGAACCGATTGAAGGGCTAGGGGAGCGTCTGGCAGCCATCTATCAGCCTAAAGAAGGTATCGGATCCCAAGGAAAGGAAAAAGAACGTTCGGTTGTAAGTTTCTTGGCGGGACCAGATCTCACAAGCGTGCGTGGAGCAGGCAAATCCTCACTTAGTGAGAATATCGGTTTGGCCTATTCTCATCCCCTTACAAAAGGATTAAGTGTGTCTGTGGGAGCCACCTATGCTAAAAAGAATTATAAGTCAGCTTATAAATTTTATGCGCCATCAAATCCACCCGAAATGACGCAATTGCCGAGCAATGTGAGTGCGGTATGTGATGTTATTGATGTACCATTGACTGCAAGTTATACGGTATTGAAAAGTAAAAAAGTAAAGTTTAATGTTAGCGCTGGACTTTCGAGCTATTTTATGCTAAAGGAAAAATACACTTTTGATTATGAAAACGGAGGTAGTTACGGCGGATCTCAGAAAAGTGCCGTCTATGAAGTGAATGGAGAGAACCAGCATATCTTCGGTGTTGCCGATTTTTCGATCTCTATTGAGAAGAAAATCAATGATAAAATTAACATCGGTGTAAAACCTTTTGTTAAAATGCCATTGACAGGGATAGGCTACGGAAATGTGGACCTGGAATCTAAAGGGGTGGCTTTTACCTTGGGAATGAGCTTGTAATTCCGATATATTCCATCGATGATGAACAGTTAAACCTATGTTTAGCGAGCTTGTACCCTGTTACTAGCCTGTTTGTCCCCCGCGAAAAAAATTGGTGCCTGATCTGTCTGATCAGGCAAATAAGTACGCTTTCTGATCAGGCAAATAAGTACGTTTCTTTTTTACCGTATATCGTCATTCACTTCAAAATGCACAGAAAATTAGACTTCTATTTCATTTTAATGTCCTGTACGTATGCGAACAATTCGGTTAATAACTGTTCGCATACGTACATTTCGTTTTTTTGAAGAAGAGCTTAGATCGCCCATAATGAGCTTTAAAAGGCATAAATGAACCTTGGGGCCAACTGGTATGGTCTTTGGCACGGAGCTATTAAAATTGATCGTATGTTCTTTATGCATTTTGAAGTTTACTTTTTCATTTCAGTCATTCAGCGATTTTTGCTGGTTATTGATCTAAAATCCGTGGGCAACAAGCATTTGAAACGATCGTTTTGAGTCAACAGATAAGCAAGGTAAAAAAAACACAAAAAAGAGATAGTATGAAAACTCTCGTAAAAACATTCACAGTAGCAGCTTTAATGGTCGTATCAACATTTGCTATGGCAGCTGAAGGACCAGGGGCAAAATCAAGCCCGGTCATCGTTAACCTATCAACCGCAGACTTTGCGCTAGAGCACTATGTTGCCGTGATCACGGAAGGTGAGTCGGCTGGAATAGAGCAGCTGTTTGCTGAGGATTTTAATCTAAAGGTCCAAACGGGAACCTTAAAGTCATATAGCCGCGAAGCTGTAGTTAAATCCTTGAAAAAGCAAAAAAATATCCACCTGAATTGTGCGGTTAGCACAGATGTAGTTGAACAGTCTACAGATTATATGGTGGCTAGGGTTACGTTGAAATTTGAAAATTTCACCAAAACCGATCTTGTTACCTTAGTGCGTGAAGGTAAAGATTGGAGAGTATCCAAATCGATCAATTCCTATAAATAGAAGCTGATAATTTGGGGCTAGCTTAGTGATGGCGAAAGCTGACCGCTAGTGAATCACATGTTTATAAATTTAGATTAGAAGCCACGTCGCGAGACGCGGCTTTTTTGTATGATCACAAATTTTTATGATCGTGCATTTGTTTTTTTAAGTTTTAACGCTAAATTGTCCTTAAAATGAATCAGGAATCGAATTGCCCTTGCTGGTTTGCAAAGGCCTAACCTATAATCTAAACAACAATGAGTAATAGCAATCATCCAAATTTAATATTGATACATCGTTTCTTTGATGCCTATGCAAATAATAATGTCGCGGAGCTTAGCGAAGTTTTTCATCCTGATGTAAAATGGCATATCCCGGGTGCACACCCGTTAAGTGGCACAAAGGTAGGAGTGACGGGAATCGTTGATTATTTGGCTAAATTGGGGAAATATAACTTTCAGGCTGAGGGCATCGTTATGGGCGTTAGTGAAGAGCATGTCATTGATTGCCACCGTAATTGGAGCAACGATGAAGATGGTGAGGGCTTAAACAATATGTCCTGCTTGCTTTGGAAAATTGAAGATAATAAGATAAAAGAAGTTTTTAATTTTCCGCAGGATCAACATGTAGTTGATGCTTACTTTAATCGTAAATTCAAAGAGCAATAATGTCTTTATTTAAAGAAATCAAGAAAACGAAAAGTTAGTCATTCTTACTTATCTTGTTTTTAATCGTTAAATCAAAGCCATTATTCCTTACCCTATCTTTAGTAGCGTAGTAAAATGGATAAATACTATGATAAAAGAGCAGTTACAGATACACTATCAAAAAGCTGCTGAGTTTGAGCTGCGCGTTCACTTATGGCAAGCACTAAGCTCACTAACTACCGGGTGTTCAAAGAAAAGCTCAATAATGTCCCGAAGGGAAAGTCGATAGACTTCAAAGGACAAACAAGCCAATCCCTTCAAAGGTCTAAGAACAAAGAATTTTAAATCCAAAGCTACTCTACTTTTAAGCTCTCGACCGGATTAGCTTTTGCAGCGGCGATTGCTCTGGTACATAGGGTTAGGATAGCAATAACCAGTGCGATGACCCCTGCGCTTACAAGTATCCACCAGCTGACCGAAATGCGATAAGCGAACTCTTGCAGCCACTGATTCATCAATAGCCATCCCAGTGGCAGTGCAATCAACAGAGCTATACCGACCAATTTAACCATATCAGAGCACAGCAGATAAACGAGGTTGCTTAATGTTGCGCCTAATGTTTTGCGTATACCAATTTCTTTTATCCGCAATTGAATAGCGAATGTGATTACACCGAACAGCCCTAAACAAGCAATAGCGATAGACAACAAGGCAAAAATTAAAAGAATTTGACCCTGTTTTATTTCTGAATTGTATTGATGTCCAAAGGTCTTATCTAAAAAGGTGTATTCTAAAGAATAATCGGGGACATAGTTATTATAAACTTTGTTTATATGCGAAAATCACTGTTCGATTGTGAACAATATTGTTCGCTAATGAACGGGAAGACGATTACATCGCTTACCTGTCACTTCTTATGACTTCAGTTCATCTTTTTGTCGGCATTTAATAGGGTGTACGCATGTGAACAATATCGCTATAAACTGTTCGCTTGCGTACAGCTACTTTTTCTGAAAAAGATATGGAATATCCTTTAAAAAGTCATAGAAGCCGTTATTGAACTCACAGGCCAACTGGTATGGTATTTGGCACGGAGCTAATAAAATTGATCTTAAGTTCTTTATGCATTTTGAAATTCACCTTTTCATTTCAGTCATTCACCGAGTTTTACCCGTTGTTGATCTAAAGTCTGTGAGCAAGAAGCATCTAGAGTAGTAATTTTGAATCAACAAATAAGAACAAAAACCATCATGAGTATCGATGGAAATGCTCATGAACTAAAACAATAAAATTAAGATATTATGAAAACGCTAGTAAAAACAATCGCAGCAGCAGCCTTAATCGCAGTTTCCACATTTACTATGGCAGCTGAAGGCCCCGGATCAAAATCAGCAAAAACAAACGTTAACTTATCAACAGCAGACTTTGCTTTAGCGCACTATGTTGCGGTAATGACTGAAGGTGAGTCGGCTGGTGTAGAGCAACTGTTTGCCGAAGATTTTAACCAAAAAATCCAAACGGCAAACTTGACGTCAAATAGCCGCAGTGAAGTGATTAAGTCCTTGAAAAAACAAAAAGGCGAGAAGCTAAACTGTACAGTGGGTACAGACGTCCTTGAAGAATCCGCAGATTATATGGTGGCTAGAGTGACCTTGAAATTTGAGGATTTTACAAAGACTGATCTAGTGACTTTTGTCCGTGAAGGAAACGACTGGAAAGTATCTAAATCGATCAATTCGTATAAATAGAAGTCATTCTAATTCAATATATAGGTTGTAGAGCCACATTGCAAGATGTGGTTTTTTTATGCTATTGCGAACAGTATATTTTTTTGGCTTTCACGTATGAAATGCGATCTAAAAAGCCGTCTAGTTATTCGTGAATATTTCGTGAATATACTAGTCAGTATTGCTTTTTTTGGGACATATGCTTACTTATGCTTGGAACCAAGTTATCTTATAATTACGTGTTTTCTTGCTGTTTCTTTGCTTTTTTACCAATGAAACAGCAACTAAACACCAAAGAATCACCAAAGAATCACCAAAGAATCGGCAAACAAAGCCCAAACCAAGTCCAAAGAAGGCCCGAACAAAGACCAATGAAACAGCAATTAATCACCAAAGAATCACCAAAGAAATAGCAAGCAAAAAACAACAAATAAGGGTTCTGCCAGTCACCGGGATTCGTAGATTGTTGGTCTAAATTCCATAGGCTAGCGGCATATTGACCGCCAGTTTTGCATCAACAAAGGGTATATAAACTAACACAATAGAACAAAAAGATAATATGAAAACAATTGTAAAAACATTCACAGCAGCAGCTTTAATCGCCTTTTCGTCAGTTGTCATAGCAGCTGAAAAACCAGAAAAAGTTAGTGTTAATCTTTCTACAGCAGATTTCGCTTTGCAGCATTATGTTGCTGTAACGACAGCTGGAGAAACTGTTGGTCTAGCGCAGTTGTTTGCGGAAGATTTTATCCAAAAAATCCAGGCTTTCAAGACGCAGACCTATGGACGCCAGACTTTGATTAAATCGTTGAAGAAACAACAGGGTGAAATTTTAAATTGTAAAACGCATATCAAGATCGTTGAAAAATCCGCAGATTATATGATTGCAAAGATTGTATTGAAATTTGATGGTTTCAGTATGACTGATCTGGTGACTTTAGTTTATGAGAATGGCGGTTGGCAGGTGTCCAAGTCAGTCCATTCTTATCAATAAGAGCTAGGTTTTTATTTTTTCTTCTTGGCTCCATTATTGTATAAATTCAGTTGCCGGTAGAGCAATGAAATAGTGTGTTTTGTTTTAAATAGTCGAAACGAAGCAAGTATGAGACGGAAATTACCGAATGTGCTTGGAATTCTTTAGTTTTGAATACACTAGTTAGGGATAACCCTATTGTCTCCTCGGCAAAGGAACGTTTGGAAAAATTCAGAAATACGGACGAATAATGATATTGAAAGAAAGAATCGGTCACAATTACCTGAAATACCTTTTTACTGGGACGCTTTCGGCTTTATTGGTAACAGGCTATGCACAGGAAGTGGGGAAACAGCAGAAAGAAAAGAAAGAGAAACAACAGCAACAGCAAAACAGTGTGCAAGGTGGCGGCGGAGAGGTTCAGACTATGGATTCCATTGATGTCGTACGCGACTACCGGCCTATGCTGGCCGATGCGGTTAAGGTGCGCCGCAGTCCGGATATGACGCATATCAACCGCGATGCTATCGAGACGGAGCTACGCCAGATTGCCACAGCTACCTATTTAGCACAACAAAAATACAAACAGGCCTATTATCACGAATTGATGAAACGGCACCCAGACGCTTCGCAAAGTAATATCGATAATTATCGCATCAGCTATCTGGCTTACGGCGCCGGCGAATACAAAAGAGCAAGTGGTATGTTGGAGGCCATAAAACCTTCGGATGCCTTTTATCAGGGGGCGATCATGACATTAGGCCATATCGCTCTGGAGACTGGCGACAAGCAAACGGCACGAAATGCTTTTGTCAAAGCGACAAAACTGGATTTAGACCAGCAAGTGAAAGCCGATGCGCTGTTTAACTATGCTAAAATCTTGCTTGCAATGGACTCCACCCAGGCTGCACAAAAAGTCCTCGAAAAATATATCGCCCAAGAAGTGAAACCTGTCGATCCGGGTTCAAAAAGAAAGGAAAGTGCCGAAACACTATCCGCTGAAATTCTACGTGGAACGACCAACTTCCATGCCGGCGTTAGTATGCTGGAATCGCTAAGGGAGCGGGGGCGGGAAGTCAATGCGATCTATCAAAAGGTAACTTACTACCGCGGTCTGGAGTTTTATAACGAACGCGCTTTCGAGAATAGCATATCCATGTTTATGCGATCGGAAAAGTTTCCTATCAATGCCGAAATGGCCGCTCTTGCAACCTATTGGAAAGCAGAGGCAATGTATGAGGTGCGCAAATTTGGCGAAGCGGTAGAAAACTTCTCTCAGTTCCTAAGCCTGCCCGATGCGCGGAATAGCAACCTGTATAATTATGCCAATTATGGATTGGCTTATGCGGCCTACCGAAACAACCGTTTTGAGCTGGCGGCCGATTATTTTGAACGCTTTCTGACCGCTGGCGGAACCACAGTGGATCAGAATATACGGTATGATGTCATTGCTCGCCTAGGTGATTCGTATCTGTGCCTTCGCAACTATGGGCGGGCCAACAGATACTATGATCAGCTGATCAACAGCAAAGCACCCAATCAGGATTATGCCTTATTCCAGCGCGGTATCTTATTTGGTCTGCAAGGTAACAACGAAACCAAGCTCAGTACGCTGCGGTCCGTTCTGAAGCAATTTCCATCTTCGAACTACGCGGATGATGCAGCCTTTGAAATTCCTTACACTTATTTCACGATGGGTGATTATGGCCGTGCGATCGAAGGACTACAGGCAATGGTTGAAAAGTACCCTCGCAGTAGTTATATTCCGCGTGCCTTAATGACGATTGGGCTCGTGCAGTACAATAACGATGAACCTGAAGCGGCGAAGGCCACCTTCCAAAAAGTAGTAGAGAAATACACCAGAACTGCTGAAGCCGAGCAGGCAATGCGTTTTATTGAAAATATCTACCTTGATCAGGGGGATGCTTCGAGTTATATACGTTACGCTGTCGGTACCAATGTCAGTAATCTGAGTCCTGCAGAGCTAGATAACATGGCTTTCCAGGCGGCTCAGTCGCTATTCGCCCGAGGCGAATACGGAGCGGCTGTAGAAGCGATTAATGCCTATTTTGATAAATTTCCAAAACCCAGACAAGAAAAATTTGCCCGTTATATCCGTGGGGTGAGTTCGTACCGTACGGGGCACCCACAGGAAGCATTACACGATCTAAATATTATTCTGAACGACTGGACGAGCAAGTATTCAGAGAATACCTTGCTGACAGTGGCTGCGCTCTATCTGGATCTTAAAGAATACAATGAGGCTATTGTGCATCTTAAAAAATTGGAACTCAATGAGGAATATAAAAAGAACTATGGCTACGCGGTAACGAACCTGATGGTGTGTTACTTCGAACTCGGCGATATGGAGCAAATGGCCAAGTATGCGAGCCTGATTAAGAATTATCCTGGTGCAACACAGGAGGAAATTGCTAAGGCACATTTATACAGTGGAAAAGCTTTATTGAAAGAAAAGAATGTAGCGTCTGCTACGAAAGAGTTCAGCCTGGCTGCGCTGAAAAGCCAATCGGCGATCGGCGCGGAGGCCCGTTACCGTGTGGGACAATTACAGTATGATAACAAGGAATACGATAAAGCGCTGGAAACAGCTTTTGATGTAATCAACAATAGGGCAGCACAAGAATACTGGGTAGCCAAGAGCTTCTTATTACTTGCCGATGCCTATGCGCGCAAAGGCAATGCCTTTCAGGCGAAGAGTACATTGAAAAGTATTATTGATAACTACGAAAAAAATGATGATATCGTCCCATCAGCGAAAGAACGCTTGCAGAAATTGAAGTAATACCCCGTCTTGAATTCGGGATCTTTATTATTTTGAGGATTTCTTTTTTTTCAATGCGGTTAAATAGTTTTATTTTAATCGATCTATAATGGCTGATATTTGTTAGTTTTAAAAACTAATTAATCTTTAATCCATGTACAGACTCATTTTCTTTTTTACCTGTTTTTTCGTTTTCAGTATTTGTCGTGCTCAAAATAAAGAAGTGAACAACTTGGTTGATCAATTTATCGATACCTTGGCAACCCATTCTTTTATGCGTAGCAAAGTTGATTTCGATAAATTACGTAGAGAGACGAAGTTAAAAGCAGTTGCTATTGATAAAATCGATTCGTTATTGCCGACATTTAAAAATGTAGTTTCCGAATTAGAAGATCATCACTCTCGAGCCATGCGCGTCGAAGATACGACCGATGAATTAGCATTGATCAAAATGATCGCTAATACAACATATGAACAAGAAGGTATGTCCCCGCTCAATTTTCAGCATCACATGATCGAAGGTAAGTATGCATACATTAATGTTCCTGGAGTACTACTAGAACACAGACGTTACCTCAATACCCTACAGAAACAAATGCGTGAACTGGATGATAAACAACCCAAGGCCTGGATTATTGATTTAACTGAAAATGACGGCGGTAGTTTTGTGCCCATGGTTATTCCTTTCCATAGTTTAATTGACACCAGCCAGACTTTTTCTTATTTTGATGGGACGCGGGATAAAGATGGTAATGAGATTCTGGTAGATAAATTTCAAATTCCTCAAAATGGTTTATATATAGACAATAGCATAGAAGCCAAATACTGTAAATTTGATACAGTGCAGGGGCAGCAGCTTAAAAATAATAAAATACCAATTATCGTTTTGGTTTCAGAACTTACAGCAAGTTCCGGTGAGATCACTGCGAGTCATTTCTTGGGGCAAAAGAACGTCACTGTCATCGGAACAAAAACCTGTGGTTTAACTTCAGCTAATGAGCTTTACTATATAAACAAAGGTTATTCTGTTAATTTAATGACAGCATTGCTTCATGATCGAAAAGGGAAATCTTATGCTGTTGGCGAAGGCATTGATCCGGATATCCTGATTGATGTAGTTTACCCTGAAAAAATCAACACTTTTAAAGAACGTTATCATTTTATAAAAGAACAAAAACCAGTATTTGTTAATAAGGCACTTGAGCTTTTAAAAGCCAAAGGTATTTAATTGTAATGGACAAATTTAAATTGGTTTTATGTAATATTTTTTTGTGAGTCTTATCGTAGGAGGTCTTTTTTGAATGGTCTATTAATCCTAATAATATACACGAAAGAGACTCTATATGGTTAAGGTATGCCGTTGACAATCCTAATTTATTTATCACTGAACTAGAAAGAGATTATTAAACGATCAGACGATTACAATAGCTTTTTTGCTAATCAGATTTTATAAAAGAGAAAAGTAATGTTTCTCATTTCTGCCATTTATCTTCGCTATTCAGCAAATTTTTCATTTTGCTAGTTTAAAGCTCCTAGAAGAGAAATTTAGTGTGACACAGTCCTTAGTCATCAAATAAGAACAGTTGCCATCATGAGCAAGGATGGAAGATCCAAAATCGCTCCATCAAATATAAAAAACTATGCTCCTGTCCCAATTTTGTACAAAAACGAACCTTTTTTGAACAAATCAATACCCTAGCGGAAATCTGCTGTGGCTATTTTTGTGTCGTCCCATTAGATCAATTTGATTTAAATAAGACCAATATAGTATAGAATACAATAACCAATAACCAATAGACTTGAAAATATGTTCAAAAACGAAATGATAAACAAACAGCTATTCTCAAATTGGATAATAAATTTTTTTTTAACGCTTTTATTGTGCACTTCTGGATTGCTTGGTTTTTCTCAAAAAAATAAAGGGAAAAGCGGTTCGGGCAACACCGGGTATATTTTATTAAAGCCAAAATACGATGGTCATTCAGTCTTGCGCAATCCTTTAAATGGTTGGGTAATGTATGCTCCCCGTAATGCCGATGATACGTATTGGGATATCGAATATTTTGTGCCAGCATTGGGTAAAAAGGTAAAGGTCATTGATTATGCTTCGGCATGTTATGTACGCACGAGCTGGTCTTCGCTGAATCCCAGTGACGGTGTTTATGCCTGGGAAGATCCAAACTCTAAAATAGGAAAGCTCCTTAAAGGCGCACAAACGAGAGGGTTGCCCATAGCGCTCCGTATTGTGGTAGATGGTCGCGACCAAGGTCAAAATACACCCAAATTTGTGTTCGACCTCGGAGCCAAATATTATTTGGAAAATGAAAATCATCCCGATAGGCAAACACCTTATCCTCAGGATGCGGTATTTAGAAAATACTATACCAAATTTATCACAGCTTTGGCCAAGGAATTTAATGATCCTGAAAAGACCTCTTTTATTGATGCCTATGGCTTGGGGAAATGGGGCGAAGCACATTATGTTGTTTATGAAGACCCCAAAATGGCGACACCCGAAAGTACTGAAAAAATAAAGGAAGAAACCCTGGACTGGGTGACCAGCTTATATGCTAACACATTTACAAAAGTTCCTTTGGTTATCAACTACCATCGTCTGGTCGGTCATCCCGAAAGTTGGGGCGCAGTCAACCCGAATAGTGAACGCTTATTGGATAAAGCTATTGATAAGGGGTATAGCCTTCGCCAAGATGCTTTTGGCATGACTGGCTATTACCAGAATTGGGAAAAGGATTTTGCCAAGAAATGGAATTTTAAGCGTCCTATCATTATGGAAGGAGGCTGGATTATTGCCCCAGGTAAGCACCGTTATTGGACAGACCCCAGTGGAAAATATAGAGAAGGTCATGACGAGGATGTGAGGAAAGGTGAGTTCGACCTGTCGGCCGAAGCCCATGTCAATATGATGGACTTTAGAGCGGGGGGAGAAACTGAATCCTGGTTTAAGTCCTTTGATTTGGTTCAACGGTTTATTACAGAAGGTGGCTACCGTGTATATCCAGACCAAATCAACCTCCCTCAAGATATCAAGTCGGGAAAGATAGCGCAAATCGCCCATCGTTGGCAGAATATGGGCTGGGGCTATTTACCTAATAATATTCCACAATGGAACTACAAATATAAAGTTGCTTTTGCACTGTTAGATGCCAATGGGAATGTTAAAAAGATTTTTGTAGATCGTCAGAGTGAACCGTCTGCTTGGTTGAAAGGTACTGCTGCGAGTTATAAATTAATTGCAAAAGTAGATCTACCTTCAGGGATATATAGCTGGGCAGTCGCCATTGTTGATACGACCAAGGAAAATAAGCCGGCAATTCAACTTGCCCTTGATGGAGATTTGACGGCTCAGGGTTGGACAAAGCTTTCGGCATTGCAGGTAAAATAGAAAATTTTATTAACAACTAACACCTATTATGATAAAGCTGATCAATCTATCTTTGATATTGTCCCTTTTTTTTAGCCTGATAACCTCCAACCTTGTTGCACAGCAAAATATGGCCAATGTGTATGGTAGGCGAGCTCAATCCTTAAATGGAAAGTGGGACGCTATTGTAGACTTATACGACCAGGGAAGAAAAAACCAAATCTATCTGAATAAAAAAGCCGAAAACAAGACTGATTTTTATGAATACGCTTTCGAGAATGGGCTCCGTTTAAATGTACCTTCAGATTGGAACAGTCAAATGCCTGAACTTAAATATTACGAAGGTACCATCTGGTATGGGCGTAAGTTCGATGTAGTGAAAGAAAATAACGAAAGGTTGTTCTTGTATTTCGCTGCGGTAAGTTACCGTTGTCGCATATATCTCAATGGACAAGAGATTGCACAACATGAAGGTGGTTTTACCCCCTTTCAGATTGAAATAACAGATGCAGCTAAAGAAAACGATAATTTTTTGGCAGTTGAGGTAAATAATAGCCGGCAGGTTGATGCCATTCCGGCAATGGCCTTTGATTGGTGGAACTATGGCGGTATTACCCGAGATGTCTTTTTGGTAAGCACGCCAAAAGTTTTTATCGATGATTATTTTGTGCAATTGGACAAAACCAAAGCCGATAAAATCAATGCGAAGGTCAAACTTTCGGAAACGATGGCCAATTCCTCGGTAACTATCGAAATACCGGAACTACAACTAAAACAAACGCTTAAAACAGATGCTCAGGGGGAAGTAAAAACTTCATTCCTATCGAGAAAAATCAAACGTTGGTCGCCTACTGCACCCAAACTGTATAACGTGAAGATTTCAACGCGCGACGATCAAATAGAAGAGGAAATAGGTTTTCGCAATATTTGGGTAAAAGGGGAAGATATCTTCCTGAATGGCGAAGCTATTTTTCTCAAGTCCATTTCATTTCATGAGGAAATACCTCAGCGCAAAGGTCGTGCTTTTTCACAGGCAGATGCAGTGATGCTGCTTTCAGAAGCGAAAGCTTTGGGCTGTAATATGATTCGTTTGGCGCATTATCCACAAAATGAATATATCGTGAGAATGGCCGAAAAAATGGGTTTCTTGTTGTGGGAAGAAATTCCCATTTGGCAAGGCATCGATTTTGAAAATGAATCGACCAAAGAGAAAGCCGGTAAAATGATGCGGGAAATGGTTGCTCGAGACAAAAATCGTTGCGCACTAGCTTTTTGGGGAGTAGCCAATGAAACCCAACCATCCGAGCCTAGAAATGCTTTTATCAGGCATTTGATTGCTACATGCAGAGGCATTGACACGACCAGGCTTATAACCGCTGCTTTTGATCTTGTTCGTTTCAATAAGGAGAAGGAAACCTTTGTTATGGATGATCCTTTTACGAAAGAATTGGACGTCGTAGCTGTTAACAAATATTTAGGCTGGTACCACTCCTGGCCAGTTTCTCCTGATAAAGCAGTATGGGATGTGGCAAAAGGCCAGCCTTTAATTATTTCTGAATTTGGAGGCGAGGCGCTGTATGGCAAAACGGGCGAAAAGGATGTCGTCAGTTCCTGGAGTGAAGATTACCAAGCGACTTTGTACAAAAACAACCTCGAAATGTTTAAGCATATTCCAAACCTGCGCGGAACTTCACCTTGGCTGCTATTTGATTTCCGTTCGCCGTTCCGTTTTCATCCGACCAACCAAGATGGCTGGAACCGCAAAGGATTGATCTCAGACCAAGGCTACCGAAAGAAAGCCTGGTTTCTGATGAAACATTATTATGATAATAAATAAGACTTCAATTACGAAACCGAGCTTAAAGAGGAGTACCACAGTGACACAATTTTTTCGATGCCTACAAAAATAATATACTGAAAAGAATGAAAGCACCTAAACTATCGAAACACAAAATGGATAAATACAGGATAAGCATTTATAAATACTTTAAAATGATGTGTCTAATGGGGCTTTTGCTGCAGGTAGCCTTGTTAAAGGCTCAAGATGCTATCGATTTATCAGGCACTTGGGGGTTCCAGACGGATGTGATGGATTTCCGTAGAGGCTCGCTGTCCCCCCGCTATAATCATCTTTTGCAAGAAACAATTAAGCTTCCCGGTATTACCGATGATTATCAGATAGGCTATAAAAATCCCTATAAATATATCGACCGTCTGACCCGAAAATACGAATACATGGGACCGGCATGGTACCAACGTGATATTGAAATCCCTGCCGAATGGAAAGGGAAAAAAATATTCCTATACTTTGAGCGTACCCACTGGTTGAGTTCAGTTTTTATAGATACCAAGGAAGTCAGCAGTATCGATTATGTAAGTGTACCCCACAACCACGATCTGAGCTCATTTGTAAAGCCCGGAAAGAAGCATCGCATGACCATTTGTATCGATAACCGGTTTCAATATAATACACACAAATGGGATCATGCGCATACTGAATTTACACAGATTAACTGGAACGGTATTCTAGGAGAAATAAAACTGCTGGCCATAGACCCAGTTTATCTGGAAGATCTTCAGGTATATCCAACTATAGCCGATCAGTCCATAAAAGTAAAATTACGGGTAAATAATGCGACCAAAAAACAGGTAAAGGGCAAAGTGTCTTTCGTCATCGAGGGAACAAACTACAGCCTTAAGGATGAAGTTGCACTGGTAAGTACCGATTCGGTGAACTTCGTAGAGACCACTATTCCATTAGGTAAGCATATCAAATTGTGGGATGAGTTTAACCCAAACCTCTATCGTATAAATTGTCAACTGAATACCTCTGACGGCAAAAACAGCTATCGGCATGAAAAGGCTACCACCTTTGGTATGCGTGAAGTAAAACAAGGAAAAAACCATGTACTGCTCAATAATCGTCCCATCCATCTAAGAGGCAATGTAGAAAATGCAGTGTTTCCAAAAACAGGCCATGCTCCGCTCGACGATGCCTCTTGGGAACGAATCATGGTGCTGATGAAGACGTATGGCATGAACCATTTACGATTCCATTCATGGTGCCCGCCGGCGGCGGCCTTTCGCATGGCAGACAAACATGGAATATATTTTGAAGTGGAAATGCCTATGTGGGGCAAAGATGCCGAACCCGACGAGTCTAGATATAACTTCTTCCGTAGGGAAATTAAAGCTATTTTAAAAGAATATGGCAACCATCCTTCTTTTGTTCTGTACTGCAACGGAAATGAAATTACCGGGAATTTCGACTTTATCGAGGAGCTGACTGCCGAAGGCAGAAAAGCTGATCCCCGCCATCTTTACAGCGGTTCTACGGCAAGAACACGGGTTAAATCAGATCAATATTACGTTTCCCAGCAAACCAATAAAGGGCCGGTGAAGGTGTACGAAGGTCTGCCCGGTACCGATTGGGACAAGAATTTGGAATCTGATGTCGATGTGCCCGTCATTTCACACGAGTCAGGGCAACGTTGTATTTATCCAAATTTTGATGAAATAAAGAAATATGCCAACAGTCCCGTAGAGGCCCGCAATTTTGAAGTATTTAGCGATCTATTACAAAAAAATGGCATGTTGGACCAAGCAAAGGATTTCTTCAGAGCATCTGGTGCGTTGACCGTGCTGGAGTACAAAGCCGTGATCGAAGCCCTGTTGCGATCAGGTAAATCGGCCGGTTTTCAGCTTTTGTCGATGAATGACTTTCCGGGACAAGGGTATGCGCCCGTGGGGATCTTCGATCCTTTCTGGGATTCGAAAGGATTGGTAACAGCAGAAAAATTCAGCGAGTTTTGTGCGCCAACGGTCGCTCTACTGCGCTACGATAAAAGCAGTTTTTTCAACACAGAAACATTTCGGGGTAAAGCCGAGGTATATAACTTTAGCAATTCTGCACTTGAAAATGCGAAAATTAAATGGTGGTTGACCGATACCGCTGGCAGCGTATTGAAAAAGGGAACGCTGAAAAGGCAAACCATTGCCAACGAAAATGTATCGCCGGTAGGTGAATTTGAGATTTCCCTAAAAAATATCAGCACCCAAAAAGTTACGGTTCATCTTGCGGTAAACGATAGCATTAAGAATAGCTGGGACATTTGGGTATATCCAAAGCATCAACATCTGATGCAGTCTACAGCTAATGTATTGTACACCGATGTCTACGATGATGCTGCAAAAAGGCAGTTGGCCCAGGGTAAAACCGTGGTTCTTTATCCTTCTCCAGACCAGATGAAAGGTCGAAAGTCACTGTTTCACAATCATTTTTGGAACCCCATTATGTTTGCATGGGCACCGATGACCATCGGCAACCTGGTTCATCATAAGCAGGCCATGTTTAATGATTTTCTTACTTCATACCATACCGATTGGCAGTGGTGGGATATCCTGAACCATGCAAAAGTAATTGAAATGCAACATGCACCACAACAACTGCGTCCCTTTATACAGGTCATCGACAGCTACGACAACAACCAGAAATTGGGTATTGGTTTTGAAGCCAAACTGCACGGCGGGAAATTGCTGGTACTGGCATTGGATACCAAAAATGATATGGATAACCGTCCCGCTACCCAACAATTGTTGTACAGTATCGATAATTATGTAAAAAGTGAGAAATTCTCGCCGCAAGTGGCTGTGGACGAAACTTTTATTCAATCATTTTTAGAGAAATAAGAAAGATTTACACAATGGTAAGAACAATGATATTATCTATGATGACTGTTTTTTTTGGTCAGCCCCTCATGGCACAGGAAATTAGGTTGGAAGAGAAAGCGTCTGTAAACCAGGTTTATAATAAGGCTATCGAGGCGGAAAATGTATTATCCTTTAATGATTTGGACATCGAATCGGGTTATGTACTTTATCAGACCGAGATAAACACTGATGCGGAAAGCGAAGAGCTGGAATTGGAAAACGTACGCGATTATGCCGTGGTCTATGTCGATGGTAAGGTACAGGGTAGCCTGACAGATAAGAGTAAAAAACTAGCCATCAAAGCAAATCCAGGCAAACACTTGCTTCAATTTTATGTCGAGAATATTGGTCGGATCACTTACGGACCAGAAATTACAGATAATTCAAAAGGGCTGTTTGGCACCATTACTTTAGACGGAAACGACCTTCAAGACTGGGAAATGATCCCCTTAACGGTGCGTAATTATCCACTGAAGGATTTGGTTTTTGAACAAAGATCAGCTAATGACAGCCCCGGTTTTTACAAAGGTCAGTTCGAACTCAATCTGTCCGGAAACAAGTATCTTAATATGACAGGATGGGGAATGGGCGAGGTCTGGTTAAATCAAAAATATTTGGGATCTTACTGGGAGGAAGAAAAACAGCAGTCGATGTTAATTCCTTCGGAGGATTTAATACCCGGAAAAAATGAACTTGTAATCTTCGAACTCAAAAATAATCAGCAAAAGAAGATAAGTTTGTCCCCAACGCCTGTTTTTAAGTAAATTGGTACTGTGGGCTTCAAATGGATCTGAACAGCTGAAAAAGCGCTAAGGCCAGAATTTCGACGAAGCTCATTGCCTAATAGTATGATAATCGAAGTTTATAGAACCACTGATCAACAATTAGTAGCAGGATATTTTGATCGTAACTGGCAAGCGTAAATCTTGGATAGAAATTTAAACAGCTTTAGTAGCATCGGTAAATGAATAAATACAGTCTGATAATTTGCTTCGTCTTTTTTTTGGGACAATGTGTTCTCGGCATCGATCTTTCGAGATATAGGTTTCATTTGATGCCCGAAACTTCCTATTATGGCGGTATACAAAGCATCGCAAAAGATAGTTTAGGGCGTATTTGGTACACAGGACCCGATGCGCTCTTCATGTACGATGGCAATAGTTTTTATCAGTTAAATGATATCGTCTCTTCGATCAAACCAGCGCAAAAATGGGGCTATGGTTCTTTAATTCGGGATAAAAATGGAAATCTGTTTCTAGCTTCGGGGCAAGGCTTATTAAAATTCGATTACGAACGGTTTTCTTTTCATGTCGTGGTTCCCGGAATGATCCGTTCGCTTTGTGTACATAGCGATGGTCAGGTTTACATGCTATCAAACAATAGCATACTACGCTATAATCCGCAAAATAAACAGACAGAAAGCTTTTTATTGCCGAAAAACAAGTATTTCCAAAATATATTGAGTGCTAAAGATCAGGTGTTTCTAAGCCAAGGCGCTGTCGTGTATCAAGTTGAAATGGCAAAAAAACGCCTAATACAGTTTGCGGATTTTGGTAGTACGACAAATCAGGTGAACGATGCGATCGCGTACAGGGGGGTATATTACTTTTTAACACAACGAGGGGGAATCCATGTAACAGATTTAACAGGTACCTTAAAACAGAAGATACCAGTAAGCGTTATGGGAAATTCATCCGTGTTAACCAAAAAATTATATTTGGACCAAACCGGGGTGATCTGGGTGGCTACGCAAGCTGGACTGTATCTTTATGATCCATCCAATGAAAGCAGCAGCACCTTGCAAATGAACTTGAACGATGCTTATTCATTACCGAATAACTCGATATGGACAATTTATCCAGACCCGGACCAAGGGGCCTGGATAGGTACTTACGGGGGTAAAATAGCTTATTGCTCGCTTTACGATTCCCGAGTACGTTACTTCAAGCCCAGTCCAGGGGGGCTCAATCACCCCATAGTCAGTAGTTTTCAGGAAGATCATCTGGAAAATATATGGATCGGTACCGAGGGGGGGAGCCTGAATTACTGGAATAGAAAAAGAGATCAGTTTAACCCTCCAGAAAATTCGCAGGGTAGTTCGTCGAGTCCCCATATGATTAAACGCCTGAAATTTGATCGAATGAGCAAAAAACTGTTGATTTCAGCCTATAACGGCGGTATCGGCAGTTATGATGTGGACAATCAGCATTTCAGCAGTTTCAATTTCCGCTCTCCGGAGAGCCAGCAACCACTCACCGTTTATGATTTTGTAAACGATAAGGAAGGCACCTGGTGGATGACAGACCCCGATAAATCATTTTTATATCGAAAGAAGCCCCTAGGTCCTATAGAGATGGTGAGCATACTTGATGCGCAGGGCAAAAAATTGAACCTCGAAGTCGAAGCATTGTATGTGAATAACCAAGATCAGCTCTGTTTAATTAGCCATCAAGGATTTTTTGTTGTAAATCCCCATACGTTAAAGATATTGAAGCACTACGTGCTCAAAGATGCTTCCTATTCAGCAAATTACCTGTGTAGTTATACAGTGACTTCAAATGGCGAAGTATGGTTGGGAACATTGGGTAAAGGCGTAAATGTACTCAAAAGAGATGGGACATATGTCAACTATAGTGTAAGAAACGGATTCCCGGCAAAAATGGTATTTGGCATATTAGAAGATGTTGCCACGAAAAATATCTGGTTAAGTACCAGTGATGGTCTTTTTTGTTTCAATTGGAAATCCAGTAAATTTGAGAAAGCGAGATTTTATCAGGAAAATAACATTGGTTCATTTTATATTCATGCCGCTTACAAAACTTCCAGGGGTGAAATGCTGTTTGGTGGTACCAATGGATTTCTACTTTTCGATCCAGCGTACCTCAATAAAAATCTTCAAAAACCGAAAGTTTTTTTTACAGGATTTCTGGTCAACAATAAACTCGTGAAACCAGCGGATGGCTCATCAGTTTTAACGAAAGACATTGGTAGTCTTTCCAATCGAAAAGAAGACAAGATAAGGCTCTCCAGTAGCCAGTCTAATGTAGAAATTAAGTTTTCTGCAAATAGTTATTTATCCGCAGAGAAGAACCAGTTCGCTTACCGGATGTTGGGGCTTGGTGAAGACTGGCAAATCAGTCATGCCAATCAGAAATCTGTACAGTTTCTCAACCTTCCGGGCGGAGATTATACCTTCGAAATCAAGGCTTCCAATAATGATGGGCTATGGGGCGATCAAATATCACGATTATATATCCATGTCGATCCACCATTTTTCTTGTCCTGGTGGGCATATTGCTGCTATGCAGCACTTTTTTCTGCTCTGCTCTTTTTCATAATGAGATATTACAGCAATAAAAGAGTGTTTAAAGAGCGATTAGCACTCGAGCGTTTAAAAGAACAGAATATGCAAGAGCTGAACCAGGCGCGTACCGACTTCTTTACCAATATCTCACACGATTTAAAAACACCGCTAACCTTGGTTTTACAGCCGCTTAAGCAACTCAAAGATACTATTGTATCCAACGATACTGCTTTGGTATACATGGATTTAATAGAGAAAAATGTATCCAGAATACAGCGGATGATTAGCCAATTGCTGCGCTTTCGCGAAATAGAAAGCCAAAAAATTACGCTCAATCCGCAGGTTGGTGATTTTATCAATTTTGTTAGGGATATATTTGGCCTGTTTGAGCTCTATGCCAATAAAAAAGGTGTTGAAACCAATATTTCCGCATACAAGGACAATTTATATGTTGCCTTTGATTACGATGTTATCGAAAAAATATTGACTAATCTGTTCTCCAATGCCCTAAAATATACACCAGATAATGGGTATGTGGGCGTACGTATCTATAGTGCAACAGCAGAAGAAAAAGAACGGTTTCTTTCGTTAAATCCGACGGAAGTCGAATACATCTCCATTGAAGTTATAAATACCGGTGATTGTTTTTCTGAAGAACAGATCGCGACGCTTTACACTTCTTTTAACCGCTTATCTTCTCATAGGCCAACTTTTGAAGAAAGTTCAGGACTTGGACTTGCTATTGTGAAAGAACTGGTAGATGTGCTTGAGGGTAAAATATGGATGGTCAATAAGACCGATAAAATTTCATTTACCATTTCACTACCGTTAAGGAAACAGGCCGGGGCAGGCGACATGCAGCCTAATGTGTATGATTACACCGTTTCTGAAATCGACGATATTATCACGCAGGATACTGCAGCCCCAGAAACAGGATCGATCCCTATAAAAAAGACAGATAATATCCTGCTCATTGAAGATGACCAACAGCTGCGAGTCTATCTGGAGCAGCGTCTGGCCGAAAAATATAATGTGTACACGGCGAGTGACGGGGAAGAGGGCTTAATTAAAGCCGAAAAAATTTATCCGCAACTTATTATTACCGATTTGATCATGCCAAATCGCAATGGCTTGGAAGTATGCCGTAGCCTTAGACAAAATTTTAAAACTAGCCATATTCCTATTATTATGATTTCGGGTACGGGAGATGACAACCAGCATAAAATAAAAGCATTGGAATATGGCGCCAATGTGTTTATTGATAAGCCGTTTCATGTCGACTATTTGTTGCAACAGACGGAAACCATTCTAAGAAATCAGCGGGAACTAAAAGAAAAATACAGCAAACACGTTCAGGTAGATCCCTCCAATGTAACCGTCACCTCCATGGACGAGGAACTGCTGATTAAGGCCATTCAGGTCATTGAAGAAAATATTGACAATGCCAGTTATTCCGTGGAAGATTTTGTGGCTGATATGAACGTCGGCAGAACCATCCTTTATCAAAAAATACATGATATTGTGGGAATGTCCATCAAAGAATTTATTTTGAATATGCGGCTGAAAAGAAGTGCTTATCTATTAGAAAAATCGGATTTGACGATAGCGGAAGTTGCTTACCAAACCGGGTTTAACAATGCCAAATACTTTAGCGTCTGTTTCAAAAAACAGTTTGAACTGAGCCCTTCAGAGTTTAAGAAAAAGGTTTCCAGTGGAAAGAAATAAGAATACAGCCAATAGTTGACCGATATACCCTTTCAGATAGGTGAAAGGCAATTCTATATTTTTGAAATCCTAATGATCATGAAAATGACAATTTTTATAAAAACGCTTCTGCTTACATATTGCTTTTGCTTGTTTAACGTGATTTTTCTGACAGCGGCTGTCGCCCAAAAGGTAGATGAGACTTCTATCAGCCCCAATAAATACAAAAGTGGTTCCCAGTCAGAACGTATACAAAAAGCCATAAATGAAGCAAAAAAGTCGACTGGGAAAGTTGTGATCCCTAAATACGATGCGGTAACGAAAAAAAGTGTCTGGCTCATTGATCAGGCCATTTTGCTTCCCGGCGATTTTGAACTTGAATTGAATAACTGTACCATTAAGCTATCGGATAAATGCCGGGATAATTTTATTCGTTCGGCAAATTCAGGGCTGGCAATTAAAGATATAGCACCCGCAAAGAATATCCGGATTATTGGAAAAGGAAATGTTTTTTTAGAAGGAGCTGATCATCCCAGAGCTACCGGTGACCATAATAAAATCTTGTCCTTAAATCCCCGCGGATTTGGACAATCTTATGGTACCGATGCAGGTAAGCCCGGAGAGAACCAGAAAGGTGGATGGCGTAACCACGCCATTATATTGGCTTACATTGATGTGTTTGAGGTTAGCGGCATAACATTAAAGGATTATCATGGACACGGCCTGGTATTGGAGCGCTGTACAAACGGTAAGGTAAGCGATATTACTTTTAACGTAAGGCAGGCAGTAACCGTTGATGGAGTAGACAAACAGATTTTGAACCAAGACGGCATGGGCATACGTTTTGGCTGTAAAAATATTATTATTGCGAATTGCAAAGGTAAAAGCGGTGACGACTTTATTAATATCGGGTTGACAGATACCGGAGTGGGAGCGGGTGAAGAAAATGTAAATGTGGTAAGTGGTTCGATTTATAGGGGCGAAATCGACAACATCTCAACTATTTATCTCCAGAACTGGCAGGACTTCTATTCAATTTCACACCGATCCATACGGATTATGCCTGTAGGTAAACTCCGTATAAGTCATGTTTTTATCGAGAATATGGTCATCAGTCCGCTAGCACAACAAGGTTTGGTGGTCGAGTATGGCGAGCATGTGCAGGGTTTATTTGTACGAAATTTAATCAGTCATCAACCTATAAAAGCCAAAGGTATCTCCCAGGCCAGTTTCCGCGATATCATTTATAAAGGTCGGGGTGAAGCTATCGATGTGCAACCAAGCGATACTGTTATCTTAGATCAAATAATGCGTATAAAAAACGAATAATAAAGCGCTCCTAACCTCCATTTTACAGCGAAAAACACATGTTTTTGCCTTTTGTACAAAATCAAACCATTTTCGTACAAAAACGAACCCTACGAATTGGTGATGATTATAGTTTTGTCTTAACCAATTTTAAAAAAGCAAAATATGTGTATGAAAATTCCTCCCGACCAGGTGATTAGGCTCACGCAGGGTAATCCGAACTTTACAAAAATCGATAGCAAGGCGCAACGGAATTTTAGGTTTCGTCAATAAGAACGAAAACGAAGTCTTGCCCTCGGCATTGCGCATGCATTTGCAGCAATGAGATATTATGTATCACAAAATTTAAATTAAAATCCAAGCCTATTGAAGCAGACCTATTTTAAACTCATATTCTTTACGAGAAAGGGAAAGTAAAGAACGCAAGTAAATTTTAAACTAACCATTATAAATCAATGATACAAAAGATACATATCTGGCTCAGGAGCTGGATAATGAGTGCTACCCTATCGGTAGTGGCGACTAATTATGCTTATTCGCAAGCAACAGATCAACTAAATGTCAAAGGTCAGGTCACCAATGATGCAGGAGAAGGACTTAAGGGTGTTTCAGTCATGATTAAAGGGGCGAAAACCGGTGTTCAGACAGATGCAAATGGCCGTTATACCATTCTGGCGCCACGCACGGCTACGCTACTTTTTACCTACATCGGTTTCAATAACCAGGAATTAAAAGTCAATCCATCAGGAATCATCAATGTGAAGATGTCAGGAAATAATGTACTGGATCAGGTTGTGGTTGTAGGGTATGGTACAGCCAAGAAGAAAGATTTAACGGGAGGTTTGGCCGTGGTTGGAAAAGAGCAGTTAAGCATGGTATCTACCTCAAACCTGATGGATCGCTTGGTGGGACAGGTTGCCGGTTTCTCTATTACGACCGGCGAGGCTGCGCCGGGAGCATCACAGACCCTGTTGATACGGGGTGAAAATTCGATATCGGCCAACAATAGTCCATTGATTATTTTGGATGGTATTCCCTACAGCGGATCCCTGGCAGATATCGATCCCAACAACGTCGAAAACCTTTCGATCTTAAAAGATGCTTCAGCTTCGGCCATCTACGGCTCGCGTGCGGCCAATGGGGTTATTCTGATACAAACCAAAAGGGGGGCGCTGGGTAGAGCTCAGGTAAACTATAAAGGTTTGATCGGTATGGCCGAGCCTATGCAACGCATCAATGTTATGGGACCAAATGAGTATATCCGCTTTCAACAAGATATTGCCCGAATTAGGCAGGGCTATACTGGAGCTCTATTAGATCCTATCGCCGGGGATATTATTAGCGTAACAGAGCGCGGTAATTATGCGAAAGGTATTACGAACAATTGGCAGGATTACGTCTTTCGAAAAGCCATGACCATGGATCATCAGCTGAGCATTTCCGGTGGTACAGAGAATACAAAATATATGGCTGCCCTTGCAGCTTTGGACCAAGAGGGTGTGGTATACAATTCTAAGTTGTCCCGTTTAAATATTACCACAAATGTGGATCAGACTTTTAATAAATGGTTAACCACGGGTGTTGGCCTGCAATATACCCGGAAAAGCGACGGTGGTATTACGCCAAATTTGGAACATGCCATAAAACAAAGTCCTTATGGGAGCTATAAAGACGAATCGGGGAAGTATGTGCCCGAGCCCATGGAGTATTCATTGATTGTCAATCCGATGCGTAACGTCAATGCGATTCAGGATAGGTATAATAACAACTTCTTTCTTTCTGGCTATGCCAATATTTTGCTGCCGGTAGAGGGTCTTTCCTTACGATCAAATTTTGGTTATAATTATCGGAACGGATTTACCGGAACCTATTACGGGCGCAATACTTTTGAAGGCAGGGATCAGGGTACGCAGGCCGGAGGTAGTGCTTCCATTAACAATTCCAATTATAACGATTATACCTGGGAGAACCTGCTCAAATACGAGCGGCAGATCGGCGATCATCGTTTTGATGTGACGGGTTTATTCAGTATGCAAAAAACGAAAAGCTGGTCAACAGCCCAGAGCGGTGCAGGTTTTGTAACCGACGATACCGAATACTTTATGATCGGTTCGGCCAGCCGTCTTGTTTCCAACAGCGCTTCCTTATCGGAATCTGCGATGCTGTCATACATGGGCAGAATAAATTATGCCTACAAAGGCAAGTATCTATTGACCCTGACAGGACGTACAGATGGAGCGTCTGTATTTGGTGTCAACAATAAATACGCATTTTTTCCTGTCGCAGCGGCGGCGTGGCAAATCGGGGAGGAAAGCTTCTTAAAAGATCATGTAACATGGCTGGATATGCTGAAAATCCGCCTTTCTTATGGTGCCAACGGTAACCAGGCGATTACACCATACCGCACGTTAGACCGCTTATACTCCAATGTAAAATATATCTGGGGCGATGATGGTACTGCCGTTACGACAGCCTATTTGGCCGGTGATGGTGTGGGGAACCCTAATCTGAAATGGGAAACCACCTATTCGACCAACCTGGGGCTGGACTTTCAGTTATTTAATAACAGATTGGGAGGAACTATCGATGCCTATCTCTCTAAAACGAAAGATTTACTGATGACCCGCACTGTACCTATCATGAACGGGTATAACCGGATTTGGGACAATATCGGCGCCACCCAAAATAAAGGTATTGAAGTCACCTTAAACTCGACGAACGTGAAAGGAGAAAATTTTCAATGGAATACGACCGCTGTGTTTTCCTTAAACCGAGACAAAATTGTCGAGTTGAGAGGGGACGGTATCGATGATATTGCCAACAACTGGTTTATTGGTAAGCCATTACGAGTATTCTACGATTATAAAATGATCGGTGTATGGCAAAATGGGGAAACCATTACTGTGGATGGGGCAGCACCCGGAGCTGCCAAGCTGTACGACCGCGATGATAACGGCAAGATAGAAGCGAGTGACAGGGTGGTCATCGGATCTAAAAATCCACGCTATACAGCATCTTTAGCCAATCGGTTTTCTTACAAAAATTTTTATGCATCTGCGTTGGTTACCGGGGTTTTTGATGTATGGCGCGATGATCATATGGCCAATCTTGGGGCCTGGACTTTCGGGATTACCAACTATGTACACGATGCCAATTATTGGACACCGGAGAATCCCAATGCGACGATTGTTTCACCCGGTTATCTCAATCCATTAGGGCACGGGTACTATAAAAAGGTGAGCTACGTGCAGGTGAAGAACATCACTTTTGGCTATAAATTACCACACAAAATTGCTAAAAAGGTAGGTGTAAATGGTATTGATATAAACGCTAGCGTGAACAATCTGAATACTATTTCTAATATCAGAGAGGTACTCAATTACGACAACACCTGGATGGCCTCCTATCCGACGGCACGTTCGTACATGTTTGGCTTAAATGTAAACTTCTAATCGAATGGACATGAAAATGAAAAATATTATCACAACAAGTTTGGGACTTATCGTATTGTTTACCTTAGGAGGCTGTAAGAAGTTTCTGGAGGAAGAACTGAAAACTGAGCTGGCCCCCTCAAATACCTATACCAGCACCTACGGTTTCGAGGTGGGGAGTGCTGGTTTGTATGCACTCACACGTTCAGAATACAATACTTATGGCGAAGGGGGCGCCTTCATCCATAATGGTGCCTGCCCATACGAAGCCTTACAGGTATCTACGGATATTGCCGATGCCATTAATAGCGATGGCTCATTGACTGCTTTTGCCAATCTGACATTGACTGCCTCCGAGCGTTTTGTAGGAACCTACTGGAACTGGGCTTATAATCTTATTTCATCGGCAAACCTCATGTTGGTTTATTCCGAAAAAAACACCAATTGGGACACGCCGGAAGATAAAGCACGCTTCCAGGCCGAAGCCCGTTTTTTTCGGGCTTATGCTTACCGTACTCTGGTTTATCTCTATGGCGATGTACCCTATGTGGAAACTATTCTGTATGATTTTCAGCTTAATTTTACCCGTACACCAAAGGCCGAAGTCATCGGCCACATGGTAGACGACCTGAAGTTTGCGGTGGATAACCTGCCTACAAATCCGGACGACGTCAAAGAAGGGAAGTTGACCAAATGGGCCGCAAGTCATTTGCTGAGCGAAATCTACCTGTTGCAGGGCAATCATGCCGAAGCAGAAAAGGCAGCATTGGCGGTCATCAATAGTGGTTATTATAACCTGATGAAAAACAGATACGGCGTAAATGGCAGCAAACCGGGCGATGTATTTAGCGATTTATTTCTGGAAAATAACCAAAATAGAAAAAGTGGCAATAAAGAAAGTATCTGGGTATTGCAGTTCCAGTTTAATACCATTGGCGGCGGTACCAATTCGGATGACTGGACCCGTAGGGCTTGGATACCGAACTATTCGACGATTACGGGATTTGTTTTGGCCGACACATTGGGTGGTCGTGGTATTGCCCAATTAGTGCCTATGAAGTGGTGGGTAGGTACCACAGGTACCAATGCTACAGGCAATGTCGCTGGTATTTTCGAAGTAAATGATATCCGTAATTCAGGATATAACATTAAACGCAACTGGTATTACAACAATGCGAACGAGGCTTCACTATATGGCAAAAAAGCTAATATTACCGAGCAGACCTGGTTTACGACAAAAAGCTTATTTCCGGCGATTACAAAATTCTTTTACGGGCGTACCGAAAATTTAAGTTTGACCGGTAGTTATAAAGACCGTATGAAATTCCGTTTAGCCGAAACTTATCTGTTGCTTGCGGAAGCCTATCTGGGACAAAATATGCCGGATAAAGCTGCCCAAGCCGTCAATGAGGTGCGGAAAAGGGCAGGAGCGTCCGAAATTACGGGCGCTCAGATGAATATGGATTTCCTGCTCGATGAGCGTATCCGCGAATTAGTTGGTGAAGAAAGCAGAAGGTTTACCCTCGTGCGTACCAATACTTTGGTGGAGCGGGTCAAAAAATATAATAATGCGATAAAGGATAAAATCACGGACAACAATATCCTGTGGCCTATTCCACAGGTAATCAGGGATGCCAATACAGGTGCACCGTTCCCGCAGAATCCGGGTTATAATTAATGTTTATGGGAGGCTGTCCGAATCCTGATCGTATTTTCGGCAGCTTTCCACCTGATGAAAAAAGTAGTTGTGCGAGTCAAACGTATGATTCTATCCAAAATATTAGCAAAAATATAAATCAATGAAAATTATCAATTATTTATACAAAACCTTATTTCTCTTATGCATGGTGCTTTGCCAGTTATCCTGCAAACAGGAAATTCAGGATATACCCAAAGTCAATGAAACGATGGAGCTTCAGCCTTCGTCGGAAAACATTACGCTGGACGAGATCAATTTGACCAAAGATATTGTCACATTTAACTGGAAGCCGGCTAGGGTACAATCAGATGATCATTTGGTCAGCTACAGTACGATGCTGGATGTGGTGGGAAACAATTTTGGTACTGGTACAGCGATATTCAACTATGAAGACGATAACGTATTTAGTAGAAGCTTTACCTCTGAGCAATTACAAAATTGGGCAAATGAAAAGTGGGGCATACCCGCAAATAAGAGCTTTACACTGGAATTTAGAGTCGTTGCACAATGGGAGGGGGGCGCTACTTTTGAGGCACCCGAAGTACGGACCGTAAGAATTACAGTAAACCCCATCAAAACGGTTGTTTTTGATGCCGATAGAGTGTTTTTAAGCGGAAGTGCCGTTGGCGGGAGCAAGGTGGAGATGCCAAAAACATTGGAAAATCTGGATCAGTATGCTTATGTATTGAATTTACAGCCTGGTGAACTCGAAATCCCGGTCGAATTTAACGGTGAAACCAATTATGTCGTAACCGCCGATGGAAGCGGTGAGCTAAACGATGGAAATGCCGTTGGCATTAAAATGAGAGAAAATGTGTTCTCCTGGAAAATAGCAACTGCGGGCGAGTATCGCGTTGTGGTTAATATGCAAAAAGCGACCGCAACCATTTATTCGCCAGCGAAAGCACTTGCTCCTAAAATCGTGACATGGACAGGAGACCAGCTTTATACGACTACCGTAACCGATTTATGGATGCACGGAAGCATTAATGGCTGGGGAACTCCGGTGAAGATGGATTGTCAGGTAAGTTTGGCGGATCCGCAGGTTTTAGTCTATACCGGCGGTAAAGTCGGGACCACGAAGTTTATCGTAACCGGAGATAACAGTAATAACAAAAATCTGGCTTATGCTTTTAGTGCTCCGCCTACAACTGCAGGTGTGGCTCAGACCCTGACGCTTACCTTAGGAAAAGTAGCAGAATTGGGCGGCGGTACCGTCGGCGCCAACCGCAATTCTTATTTCACCATTCCGGCGACGACCAATGTGCTGATTTTTGATTTAAGGAACATGACAATTCTGGCGTTAAAACGGTAAGCCGTCGTATAAAAGCGCATAAATTAACTTTAACATTTCTGAAAGTGAAAAACAATACAAACTATAAAAAAGCCTGCCTCAAAGCAATTGCTGTTATGCTTTGCTTTCTAGCAGTTTCATGTAAGAAAGATGGTGCCGATAGTGAAAGTGCACTATCTGGTACCTTGGTGAAACCCAGCTACAACCGCAGTTCCATGTTTCGTAACCCTTTAAACGGCTGGGTTATGTATGCTTCAGCTTCGGGGACTCCTTCCTATTGGGACACCCAATTCTATGTACCTGACTTAGGTAAAACGGTCAAAGCAATTGACTATGCATCTGCCTGTTATATCCGTACCAGCTGGCGGACTTTTAATCCTGTAGATGGCGTATATGCCTGGAGGGATCCCAGCACGGCAATCTATAAAATGATCAAAGGGGCACAAGATAAAGGATTGCCAATCGCCTTTCGTATCGTGGTCGATGGCCGCGATCAAGGGGCAAATACGCCGCAGTTTGTGTTCGATGCAGGCGCCAAGTATTATGTTGCCAATGCTTCTTTTCCGGATAGAAAAACACCTGTGCTGCAAGATCCTGTTTTTAGGAAATATTATAGCAAGCTGATCGAAGAGTTGGCGAAGGATTTTAATGATTTAAATAAAACCTCCTTTGTCGATGCCTACGGACTAGGCTTGTGGGGTGAAGGGCATAGTGTCATTTACGAAGATCCTAATAATCCATCCGGCCAAAACATTGAGGTGATCAAAGAAGAAGTCGTTGATTGGATTTCGGACGTGTATTCGAAAAACTTTACAAAAGTGCCCTTGCTGATCAATTATCATCGCGTAGTTGGCGACCCAGCGGGCAATGGAGCTCCCAATCCTAATTCAGAGAAGCTGTTGAATAAGATGATCAACAAAGGGTACAGCCTGCGTCAGGATGCCTTTGGAATGACCGATTATTATCAAAGCTGGGAGAAGAATTTTGCCAAGGTCTGGAATTTTAAACGTCCGATTATTATGGAAGGTGGTTGGATTACGACTGGTACACATCGTTACTGGACTGATCCAAGCGGTAAATATAGGCAAAACCATCCCGAAGATGTTCGGCAGGGCGAATTTGACAGCTCCTTGGAAGCTGCTGTAAACATGATGGATTTCCGTATCGGTGAAATTGAAAGCTGGTTCACCAAATCTTTTACCTTATGCCAGCGTTTTATTTCTGAAGGTGGCTATCGTTTATATCCCGATCGTGTTTATTTACCGGAGAAAGTCAATTCGGGGACAGAAACGACAATTAACCACCGCTGGCGGAACATGGGCTGGGGATATTTTCCGAACAATATTCCCCAGTGGAATTATAAATATAAAGTAGCTTTTGCACTCCTGGATGAAGAAAACAGAGTGAAAAAAGTATTTGTTGATGACAAAGGAGAGCCCTCCACCTGGCTTAAGAATAATCCAGTCGCATACGAGTTGAAAGCTAATGTTGATGTACCTGCCGGAAACTATACCTGGGCCGTTGCCATCGTAGATACAACAAATGAAAATCAGCCGGGAATAAGGCTTGCCGTAAATGGCGATATAACTGATTCTGGATGGTTAAAACTATTGAAAGTACAAGTACAATAAATTTCTTGATGACTCTCGATCAAAAGCGAAATCATCGGATGTTTTTTATGTCAAAAGGGCCTGATAATTGATCAGGCCCTTTGTTTTTGCGTTAACTAGCACAGTAATTTTTATGATCCTTTTCGTCATCTTTTAGTTTTATGATCCAATTTTAAATGCTGACAAAAACAATAGCGATTAAACTTTGATCTAGTTTGCGAGATGATTTAGACCGGCTATCGTATCAGTGAAGAGGCGGTTGTGATATCAGAGTTATTTGACGAAATTATACAGGACATGACATATCCATCCTGTTTGACTTTGAGGTACAGATTAGCGCTTGTTACTTTTTTGCTTACGTAAGTGTGTTTGATATTAAATTCGACTTTTCCTGAACCATTGCTGTTGGGTAGGACTTCGATCTGCTCATTTGGACTTTTTAATTGAAATGTTTGCGTAGCATCTAAATAGCCAGTCCCATTTTCAATTTTTTGTAGGGTGTATTTGGTTTTTACCAAAAATTCCTGTTGATCTGCTCCTAAGACTGGAAATGCCACTGTTTCTGTTTTTTCAACTGAATCACCAACTTTCATTGGTTTATTTGGCGTTTTATCTTCAAACTGATTCTGTTCCATTTCGGTTTTTAAATGTTGTTTTTCCAGGGAATCTAGCGTGTTGTTTACGATCGAATCAATCTTTGTTTTGCCATTTTCATCGTAATAGCCATATATCGTAGAGCCACTTAGCGGAGCCTTTAATGGAGTTATTTGCTCGTTAAATTTCATGCTAGTCTCTACAAAAAGTATTTCTGTCTTATAGGGAATTATCTGCTTGACTTCTGCGCCTGTAGAGGTGGTCGATTGGACCTTATTATTTCCTTCCAGATTCATTGTAAAGGGGAATAGTCCCTCCAATTTGCCTGCTGCTTTGGTTTGATATATACCCGTTGTCTCGTACTTTAATTGTGGTTGAGGAAGGTATTTAAAGACAAAGGATTCCTGTGCGTTAACGTACTGCAAAGCAACTAAAAATAATAATGTAAAATAGTAATTCATTTTTGAATTTGTTAATATTCACTAAAGTTAATCAATGGCAATAGTATTTTTATTGCTTAGTACGGTATTATTTTTAACGCTCGTTTTCGCTGTTCTTCGAGCTTTAGTCATCCTGGCTTAAGTCTTGGTTGCTTTTTTACGTCAAAAGGGCCTGATGTTCAACCAAACCCTTTGTTTTAGTGTTTATCTGCATAGTAATTTTTATGTTTCTTATCGTTTCCTCTTTTTTGTTTCATCATCCGATGTTTTTAAAGACTATTGGATTTTCACTGTACGGCGCCAATTTTTATGTTGATCCTTTCTTTATAAAAGAAAGGTAGCTTGCAGCCATTGTGTATAGTAAGAACAACAGCCGATTTGAAGTCGTTTTGGTCCTCAATGAAGCAAAATAAAACAATGTAATTGGCTGGAACCTTTAACAATATTCATGCGGGGCAACTTTTGAATTTGTAGGAAATGATTTAGGTATTATGCAAAGCGGGGCCTAAGCCCCACTAAAATTTTTGTAATTATAATTCGAATGAAATATAATTTGCAGACTATATTCCCAATTCACCATGGGCAAGCATATGTCTGTAAATCGTTCTGCAGTTGTCGAAGAAGCCTGAACAGGAATTTTCAACATAGGTTTGCGAAGTGAAGGTATCAATCACTTCGCCACTACTATTGTAGACTGTTAGCGTGTAAACACACTTTCTTAGAAACTTTGCATTGCTTTCTTTTGTTGATTCGGCAACTTCCACTTTGTTGGTGTTTTCGGCTACTGCCGAAGTACTTGTTTTTACTTCTGCATTTTCTTTGGATACTTTTGTGTCAGTTCCTGCAAAAGCCGCTGTCGATAGCGCAGCTACGGCTACCAAACTCATCAATAACTTTTTCATTGTTTTTAAGTTTTATTTGTTAAATAATGCATGCCTTTTGGACATGTTTTAATTCTCTAATACTAAAATAATCACAAGAAATTTGACTGGGCTCAGCGATTCGTATTCGTTAGAGTTGAACTAATATTCGCGCTTACTTGGTTGATATTTAGTTTACTTACACCAGCTGTCAGCCTATAGCAATCAATGGATCGCTGATTTCCCCTCGTCGTTCCATCCATTTGCCGAATTTTTCTATTCTGTTATTTTAGAGCTCATAGTTCTGCCGCATAAAATAATTTTTATATAATACGCCGAAAATACATTTGTAGTCTCCATGGAGTAAACGGTTTGATGTACACTTTTTTTCCTTTTGGCTTACCTATTTATGATATTAAATTCTCTTCGGTTAATGCTCCCTGAAATGTAGTAATAACACTTCTAAAGCAAATAACTGCAATAATCACGGGAAGGATACTTTCGTTGGATAATAAATATTGCATTTCAGTTTGTTGATCAAGAGGCTTTTCGTAATTTAAGTGTCACAAACACAGTTATAAACTATTTATGAAAAATCTCTACTTGATTCTTTTGGGATTATTTTGGCCTATTCATGTCGTATGGTGTCAGTCGTCTATCGTCTATTTAGGCCTTGATAAAGGGCTTTCCAATGATTTTGTTACTGCGATCTTTCAGGATGGGGAAGGATTTATGTGGTTTGGAACATCAAATGGCTTGAACCGTTACGATGGGTACGAATTTAAAGTTTTTAAAAACGATCCACTGTCTAAAAATACACTGCCTGACAACCGGGTGACAGCTGTCGCCGAAAGTCCTTCGGCACAGTTATATGTTGCGACCAAAGGTGGACTAGCAGTGATAGATCCCAATCGCACACAGTGTGAGCAAGTTTTGGTGACCTCACCTAAAGGAAATAGGCCCCTAAATTTTCCGATTCATCAGATAGAGAAAGATATTCTCGGCCAATTGTTTGTACATGGTGGATCTGAAGGACTGTTTAAAATTGAAGAAACAAAAACGGGAAGTGTCGCCCAAAAGATACCCTTACACTACGCTGGCCAACAGCTGCCCTATTATCGCGTTTCTGCAATTTGCAAAGCAGTGGATGCGGGAGTATGGGCATTCATAGACCATGTTGGTTTGGCTTATTACGATAGCAAAAAACACCTTTTTTCAATCGTAAAAACAGTTGATTTCCAGTCGACAACGATGGCTGTAGCACCTACAGGAGATATTTGGTTTGCCAGCAACCAAAAAATTATCTGTTATCATATAAAAACAGGCACTTTTACGAACTATAATTACGATACCTATAGAAAAGCGGTCGTTAACCTTTATTTTGGAAAGGACAAAAAGCTATGGATATGTACAGACGGCAGCGGCATACAGAAATTTAATAGCATGACGCGAACGTTTGAGCATGATATCGGATTTGACCAACAGCAGTTAACCAGTCGATCTGTTTTTGCCGTACTGGAAGATGCGGACGACCGGCTATGGATCGGTACATTGAGAGGTGGGGTTAATATTGTGGATCCTGCAAAAAGAAGGTTCCATACATTTAAAATTAATCCCAATAGCCAACAGGTAAATACTGCCGACTTTATTTTATCGTTCGAGCAAGCCGATCAAAATCATATATGGATCGGAACTGATGGGGATGGATTATACAAATGGAGTATATCAAAAGGTAGCTTGGTCCATTATCCCTATTCAGCGCATAAGGATGTTAAACCCGCTTTTATAACCTCATTAATCCAACATCAAAATGACCAGTTGTGGATTGGAAGTTATGATATGGGAATCGTCAAATTAAGTCCCAAAACTGGGCAGGTAAAACATTATACCTGCTATTATCCTAATTCTCAATATGTCAATAATGCTGTATGGCGTTTATTTAAAGACAGTAGGGGTACGCTTTGGGCTTCAACACTCGCCAGTGGAAATGTCTATTACTTGGATACCATCGCAGATCAGTTTAAACACCTCAATTTGCCGATAAACGATGTGTTAACTTTTTTTGAAGACAAGGATACTGTTTTGTGGATGGGATCGTGGAGTGCCTTATTCCGACTAGACTTGCGTACGATGAAATACAATAGCTATCACATTGGAAGCCCAATTCGTTTTATCCAACAAACAGAAAGCGGTTTTCTTTGGCTTGGCACAGAGGGTGGTGGACTTTTACATCTGAATCTAAGCTCGATGAACTATAGACGCTATACCGAAAGGGATGGCCTTGTTAGCAATACGTTGTTGAATGGCTTACAGGATGCACAGGGTAATATGTGGATGTCCTCACTTGATGGACTCTCCAAAATGGATGTACAAAAAAAAACATTTCAAAACTTCTATCAGTCAGACGGTCTCCAGAGCAATCAATTTAATTACAACGCTGCCATTAAATTACGGGACGATCTGTTGATTTTTGGTGGTATCCGTGGGTTCAATTTATTCAGACCGCAGGATATATTTTTTAAGACCAGGTTTCCCGCATTAAAATTGACCCAATTGAGCATTGGTAATGTGCCATATGGGCAAAGTGAAGCGTATAAGCAAATCTCTTTGAACGCTGTTCAAAGCTTAAAAATACCATATGATAAGGCCATTTTATCCTTTTCTTTTGCAGCATTGGATTATAGTTTTTCGGATAGGATCGACTACGCCTATTATTTAGAAGGTTGGGACAAAGATTGGAATTACGTCAATAAACAGCGGACTGCTTATTATTCGAATCTCAGGGAAGGCAAGTATAAATTGCATATCCGATCGAGTAACGCAAATGGCCAATGGAATCAAGCAGAACGTGTTATTGACGTGGAAGTTTTACCCCCTTGGTATCGAAGTATATGGGCATATATCGGGTATCTTTTGCTGCTTGTTGCGGTCATCTATCTTTACAATAGGTATCGGGAGAATAAGGATCTATTGCTTTTTAAATTAAAGACGGCCGAATTTGAACGGGAAAAAGAGCACGAGTTAATCGAAGATAAGCTGACATTTTTTACCCATATCGTCCATGAAATTAGGACACCACTGACACTCATTGTAAATCCCATCAAAGACATTGTCAACAAATCAAAAAAAAATATGGGCGAGTCAGAGGAACTGCTGTCTGTTTACAATCATTCCAAGCGATTGTTAAATCTTGCAGATAAACTTCTTTTGTTTAGAAAATCCGATGGAAATTTTGATGAGCTTGCTTATACAGTATTTGATATCATACAGGTTTTGCGGGAGACGTTTGATTCTTTTAGGCAATTGGCCAATTCTCGAAATATCAGTTACGCACTTGAGACTGATATTGAAAGACTAATCTTAAATGCAGATTATGAAAAATTGGAGATTTGTTTTATCAATCTACTTCAAAATGCACTTAAATATACGAAAAATGGCGGATCTGTCTGTATTAAAGTGAGTCGTATAAACCAGGAACTAAGGTGTGATATCATTGATTCGGGACAGGGCTATCCAACTCAGCTAACGGAAGAAATCTTTAAACCTTTTAAACGCAATTTTAGTTTATTTAATCACAGTGCTGATGGTTTTGGAATCGGACTGTTTTTTGTAAAAAAATTCATTAGTCTACATCAAGGTAGATTGGAATATTTTGCGAATCCGCATGCTGGAGCAACTTTTTCAATTACATTACCGATTACCCAGGCCAGTTCATCAGCTGTTGTGGGCCGCGTCGAATTACAACAAACAGCGACTGGATATCGTAGTGCCGTAGCAGGAGAGCAGCCCGAACCTTCAGCTTCAACTTATCCCGTGAAAAGCCAGGCACTTGATGAATTGTATGAAAATGATTTGCAGGAGAAAATATTGATCGTCGACGACAGTGAAGATATGCTAAATTATATTGCTCGTATTTTTTCCGACAAATATCAGGTTGTCAAAGCAAATAGTGCTGAAACGGCATCAGCCATTTTAGAAAAATTAGACCCAAGTATTGTCATTAGTGATGTAATGATGAGCGGAACTTCTGGCATTGATCTCTGCAAACAGATGAAGAGTAGCATAAAGCTAAGTCATATACCTATTATCTTGTTAACAGCAAGTGCGTCTTTTGATGTCAAATTAAAAGGCATAGAAGTTGGTGCAGATGACTATATCGTCAAACCTTTTGACAGGGAGCTACTCGTGGCACGTGTAGAAAGTCTAATTGAAAATAAAAATAGATTACATACCTATTTTTATAGTGAAATTACCTTGCAGTCCAAAGACCATAAAGTTCCGGCAGCTTTTAAAGATTTTTTGCAACGGGCAATAGCCGTGGTTGAAAAGCACTTGTTGAATGAAAATTTTACGGTAAAGATGCTTGCCGAAGAGCTCGGGATGAGTCATTCCAATATGTATAGGCGGATAAAATCTATCTCAGGCAAATCTGCCAACGAATTTATCCGATCTATTCGGATGCGTCGGGCTGCGCAATTACTTATAGAAAACAAGACTAACATTAATGAAACCGCTTATCAAGTTGGTTTCAAAGATATCAAACATTTTAGGCAGCATTTTTCCAAAATTTTTGGTTGTTCGCCCTCAGAATACCGCAAGCGCTACAGCCATCTGGGAAGCTTACCTACTAGTATCGGTTAATCACCTGAGGCACTTAAAATGCAAAAGAGAAGAAGAACGGTAGCTATTTAACATACTGCTGTTTTTCTTCTCTTTTTTTGTGGCTCAGTTATCCGCTAGTAAGCGCCACTGTGACTGGTCATGCCGTCTTTCCGCATAGCTTCTATGATCAGGCAATTGTATACGTAATCCCAGCTTGAACCGACTTCTGAATTTTGATTTAAACCATAGGGCCACCAGTGCATGCTATCGCCATTTATAGCGGCTGATTCGTCCGAGTTGATCATTTTTAACATATTGTTGGCATTTGCCAGACTATATTTGCCATTGATAATCGCTTGTGACCACCAGCTTGTCGTCCCGGTACCGAGGGTATGGTTCATCTCATGCAACATGGTACGGATATTTTGGTAGCCCTCGCTGGCACCAAATCGCATCCAGCCTTCGTTATTCGCGTCGGCTGTCGGAACCCCGGGGTCATAGTTGAGGTAAACATGTTTGGTGGCCGAAGTATAATTATTGGCATACCAGACCGCACTGTCCAGAGCCACTTGCAATCGTTGGTATGCAGCAAGTTGTTGCGCTGTTGGATTGTCGACTTTATTGAATGTATAGGTTACTTTGCCCTTGGCGATTGTATGGAAGGAAATGTCGGGTCCGTAGCTTACGCCTGTTTCATTGATCGCATAAGCGCGTAAATGATAATTTGTACTCGGGGTAAGATTGAGCATGCCGATTCGAAATTTGCCCGTGCCTGTTGCAGCATTCATAACCTTATGATCAGTGACCGTCGGTTTTTCCTGTAGGCCCCAGCATAGCCCTCGTTCAGTCACAGCGCCACCACCACTGCTGATAATATTGACATCGTAGTAAGCAATTGATGATCCTACAATAAAGATGGGATTAGTACCGAATGTAACCGATTGGATATCGGCAGTGGTCAATACCTGTTGTTCGCCATAAGCAATTCCGCCCTTATTTTTGGCGTAAGGTCTAATGTAATAGGTTTGTGAGGGGGCAAGGGCTGTTAGTGCCACAGTAAATTCACCAGAACCTTTACTGGAAGTTGCTTCCATCGGATTGTTGTCGATTGTCGGATTCGGGTCTTTGTTCCAGCAGATGCCACGACTGGTAACAAGTGCACCACCTTTGTTTAGCACTTTTCCTGTAATCATAGCACCTGTAGTCGTGATATTGGAAAAAGCTAATTTACCAAGCGTAGCAAGTGCGATATCATCTGTTTTTTCTGTAGGCGTTACTATACTGCTTTCGGGAGTAGCCTTTTTACAGCCTGCTAAAGTGCAGGCTGTAAAAAAGACATAAAAAACTAATCTATTCATCTATTTTGGTTATAATTTTTCAAAGATCATATTGCCAGAGACTTTAAAATAAGAGCCGTCTGATGCCGTTCCATTCATGTTTCCGAGAAAACCCAAGGTTACAGGACCCGCTTCTGTTACGGTAAATTCGAATATTGCACTGCTTCCAGATAGGGTTTGAAAGCCTAAGGCTGTATTCAAGGCTGATTGATCGGGCAAGGCATTGCCTTTTGCGGCGATGAGGTGAACGACACCGGCGCTGCCTTTGTCAATCTTTGAGACTGTAAAACGATATTTTCCGGGCTGTAGGTTGGTTGTTTGATAAATCTTACCATTTACAATTGGCGCTAAGTTGGGTGAGGGTGAGGCCCATTGCCACCAACCTGCTTCCAAAGATAAACAGGCTTTTTTATCCCGAATCTCAATTCCGCCATAATATTTTCCGTCTGCTGTCTTGAAGTTCTTTGCCGCATCATTGACAAGCCACACCGCCGGAGTGCCCCAGCGATCACCGCCCATGGCAGAAGTCTCGAAAGGAAAGTTCATGTTTTTTAGATAAACCTCCTTGGGCGATATATTTGCGGAATAGTTCGTGTAGAATGTATCTATACTTAAAGAATCCGGGACAAATAATGTACGATAGCGGAGTGGTTTGCCAGGGAGAAAATCCGATAGAATACTTTTACCTAACTTGATAGAGTCTCTTTGAACAACTAATTTACCTGACGTATTGGTATACTCAACTTCTGTAAACTGAGCACCACTTGTCAGATCGATTCCCCCCCAATTGACGGTGGTTTTTTGATCGCCAGCAAAGTAGTCAACAGCATACATTGGTCTGTTGATAAGTCCCGAGCTGAACCGTTCGCCATAAGATACGCCAGTTTTAAAAACGCTTAGCGACTTATTGCCTTGGGCATCGTAGGTGATAAGTTCAAAATTATGTACTCCTTCACTTATTTTCAGCGAAATTTTTAAGGTGTCTACGCCAGCCGTACGATTGATTTTTAACTCAGTCGAATCTTGCCGATTATCCCAGTATATTTTGAGGCGATCTACCTTGGGGTCGGCCATAAATAATCCAGTAATATAGACGCGCTCTTTACCCGAGAAGACCTTGACGGAATCAATTTTTCCGGTGTAGGAAATTTCACCGCCTTCCAGGTACTTTTTATAATCATCACTTTTTGAACAGCAAAGGAAAGAAAGCATGGCCATGCTAAGCAAAGACATGATAAAGAATGTTTTAATAGGTGCTACTTTCATAATAGTCTAATTGATAATAAACAAGTTGTATTAACGTGGATCGCCATAAACCTGTAATTCGGCGATGGACATAAAGGACGATCCCTGCCAATTTTTAATGGTTTTGATGCGTAGATAGCGGACCTTCGGTGCACTGATATCAAAGTCAAAGCTTAAACCCGAATTGGCAAGTTGATAGTCCTCATCTGTTTGCTGCCCCATGGGTAGTCCAGAAGGCTTTTTGCTTTCGAAGGTACCTAAGCGTGTCCAGTTGTTCCAGCTCCCGTCTGAAGGCGGGTTGTCCGAACCCCATATTTCAAAAAATCGCACGTTCCCACCATAATAATACATACGGCCACTGTTGGTGTATTCTGGATAGTCCCAGATCACAATCCGGCTCATTTTGGCCAACTTACCGGTATCAAAGGTGACCCATTGTGGGCCATTGACAGTGACGTCAGTCAAAGATATATTGGGCCAGTTCCAATTGTCTCCGTCCCACATCTTGGATAACCCGGTAGAAGTATATTGTTGTTTGGCGTCGGTGGGTAATGTAACCGCAGTATACCTTGATTTGGGAAGTGCCTGTTCAAACAGCGGGGTCAAAGTCGTCACAAGCGTATCGGTAAAATTCATGTATTTGTCTCTCACGGTAATCGCAAACTGTTTGGGATTTGGTGCAAACCCACGGATGGTACGTGAAATCTGTTTAGCGGAAGTATAGATGTTGTCTACAGAAGGTACCCATTCACCCAACGAATCGACCATCACCATCACGGTGAGATTTTTCTCAGTCTCGTTTTCGGCAGTGATCCGAATGCCACCAAAAGCTGGAATGGCCTCCAGACTCCGAAAGGTATTCCAGATGGGATTTTCTAAAGGCGTTACGGAGACTTCGATAGGCGCCGAACTGATTTCACTTCTATTTACGGCATAGAGCTTGATCGAATGCGGATTTGTATCTGCAAAACCTTCCACGAGAAGTGTGTTGTTATAGTAGGAGGATTTCACCTCCATTTCTTTACCTGATTTTAATTGATAGACGGCTTTGACATACAATAGATCCTGATCTTTTGGTAAGGTATAGGTAATACGTGCGGCCCCGGCCAGGTTTTCTACCTTCACATTACTAACTTGCCCCGGTGCAGTACTGTTGACAACAGGAGCAACTTGAATTTCTTCTTTGCAGTTTTGGAATAAGATGCAGAACAAAAATATGGTCTGTATCAATTTTCTGTTTATGTTCATTTCTTTATGACTTTAAGGATAAAATTGAAAGGACTACCAGCCTAAATTTTGTGTCAACGAAGGATTTACCGTTAATTCACCTTGGGCAATTGGCCAGAAATAATCTCTAGGGGCCACAAATGTCTGCTGAAACAATGTTCTTATCTGGTAATAATCTGCACTGATCTCCTGATTTACGCTCCATCCGGTAATGTTCTGATTGAAATATTTAACGGCCAGTTTCCAGCGCCTAAGATCCCAATAGCGTTTTCCTTCAAAGGCCAATTCGATCATTCGTTCACGTTGAATAATTTCGCGAAGACCTTCTTTGGTGGTAGGTTTGTCTGGGTTTGACGAATACTGGCTCCAAGACGTTAGGACACCGGGGATTCCAGCACGTTCGCGTATGCGGTCTAAATACGCGTAAACATCAGCTGAAGGACCATTGGCTTCATTCAACGCCTCAGCATACATCAGATAAATATCGCTTAGGCGCATATCTGGCCAAGGGTAGGATTTATAACTGACACCATTGCTACTGAAAGCTTGTTCCCAATTCACTAATTTTTTAAGGAAGTATCCAGTTTCATTGATCCACCCATGGTTATTGGCACCAGCAGGCTGATTTAGCTTCGCCTGTACATAATACGTATCCTCATCCGATAGGCTTTTGGTATCAAACTTGAACCAGATGCCGCCGTCAAAACCCAGGTCAGCATAAAATCGGGGCTCGCGGTCGAAGTTTAGACGCGCTGTAGTATACCCTTCTTTGATATAATACCGATCTGCAGCGGTAGCCGCGCGTAGACTCGACTTGTCGTTAAAATCGAGGGTTTTATCCTCATTGATGGGGACACCATTTTTTGTGTAAAACATTTCTGCAATTTTCAGCGGTGCGCTGAGGTGTTGTCTTGCCGTACCGACCACTGCTTCCGGGGTTAAGAGGGGCATCGCATCCCGCTGTATATTCCATGCCTGGTAATTGGGGTTTGCCCAGATGTGTTCAGCAGACCAACGCTCATTGAAGCCCAGGTTGATGCCCAGCACCTGTGCGGTTGCATCGCTCATTTTAAACTGTCCATATTCGGCCTTATTGAAAGGGAAGAAGCGGATGCCCGCAGCATCGGCAGATTCAATTGCCGCTTTTGCAGCCTCCGCGGCCTTCGTCCATTTTGAGGCCTCATAAGTTGGATTAAACAGCTGTTCGCCTTTGCTATTGCGCATGGCCTGATAATCTGTATTTCCATTGAATAGGGGACTTGCGGCAGTCAGCAATACCTCAGCCTTTACGGCCTGAATGATGGGTTTGGTCACCCGTCCAAGTTCCGCGGCCTTATTGGGGATAATTAAAGGAACAGATTTTTGTGCAGCAGAGTCCAGCAAAGAAACAATGTAATTGACCACCTCATCGACAGGACGCTGTTCTACCCGTACAGCAGACTGATCTGCGTCAAGTGAGATGTTTTTTTCGACAACGGGAATTGGTCCATATTGGCGAAATAACAAATAGTGGTAATAAGCTTTTAGAAACAATACTTCTCCAATCCATCGTGAACGATCATCGATTGAGAGATCAGGTACCTTGGACAGATCAGAAACATTTTCTAAAAAGATATTGCAATCTCGGATAGCGATCCATAAACCACTTCTCCAGGAGTCTACAAGTGGTTGATTGACATTCTGTCCGCCGCGGGCGATACGCCAGTTATTCGCCGGATAGATTTCCCGCTGGGCAACAGGTAGCCATACCTCATCGCCGGCAAGAAATCCAATATTGCTTTGGGCATCCGAATTATTTGGTAACCACGAGTAGCAGGTGAAGAGAAATTTCTCAGCTTCATTTCGTAAGGAAAAGGCATTGTCAATTGTCGCCACGTTGTCCGGAACGACATCGATATAATCTTTACAGGCAGAAACTCCAAAAGCACTAAACAAGAGGCATGCGATATAGGTTGCTGTCTTTTTCATATTTTTATTTTTCATGATTTCTTAATTGTAGTTCACATTAAAAGCTCAGTTGTAAGCCTATGTTATATACGGCCTGAATCGGATAGCCTATTCCTTTTCCACCCATCTCGACATCCCACATTTTAAAAGAGCTTAAGGCAAATAAATTCATTCCATTGGCGTATACCCGAAGGTTTTTTGCTTTGAGGCGTTTCATCAAACTTTCCTTAAACGTGTAACCTACTTCCACTGTTTTCAATCGAAGGAAAGCACCACTACGCATCCACCAGGTACTTCTTTGGTTATTATTCGCTATAATGTTTTCACTTAGACGGGGCCAAAAGGCGTATAGATTTCGATTTTCTTCACTCCAATAACTATCGGCTATGACCTGTAGAAGGCCGTTTTGCGAACCACCATTTAAATAGAAGGGCGAAATATTTTCGGGATTAATGAAAAAGGAAGAGCGTGCAGATCCCTGAAAGTAAAAGCTAAAATCTAAGCCTTTTCCACCCACAGTACCGCCAAAGCCATAGATCATTTCTGGCGTGGTGGGGTATCCGATCGCGACGCGGTCTAAATCTGTAATCTGTCCATCGCCATTTACGTCACGGTATTTGATGTCTCCACCCAGATAATCTAAGCCCGGTTTTCCGAATTGAACCGGAGAATTCAGTACCTCCTGATCGTCCACAAAGAGTCGTTCAGCGATATAACCAAACTCTTGGGACGCCGAAGTACCTACTGTATAGCGACTGGCTTCTTTGTATGCGGGTTCATCTACAATCAGTTTCTTGCTCACGGCATAAGTCATCGTTCCACGTCCCTGAATGTACCAGCTGTCGCCAAAGTTTTTGTTATAATTTAGCGTCACATCTACCCCTTTACTTTCGGCTTTATTCGTATTGGCGACGATCGCGGCGCGAAGGCCCATTGTACTCGGTATATATGATCGGCCGGTGAGAATATTGCTCCGGATCTGTTTGTATACATCTACATTTAACTCGAGGTCTTTAAAGAGGCCGAGTTCGAGCCCAAAGTTTGTCTGGCGCGATCGCTCCCATGTGATATCCTCATTGGCATAACGACGTATGGCGATGGTTGGTCTGGTATATCCCGAAAGCTCACCAAATCCAATCTGAAAGGCATTCATGTCTACATCAGATAAATAGAAAAAGCGATCTTGCGAACGGCCGATCTGATCGTTCCCGGCAAAACCATGGGTGGCACGGATTTTTAGTTTTGAAATGACATCTTTGACAGGTTCGAAAAATGATTCATTGGAAATATTGTAGCTAAGCCCAAAAGAAGGAAAAAAACCTAAGCGACGATTTTTGGCAAAGCGTTCCGAACCATTGTAACCAAAGTTAAACTCGGCGATATAACGGTCATCAAAATTGTACGAAAAGCGACCAGAAAGACCGATATTGCGCGAAGGCAGCGACAATTGCAAGTTTCCGGCATTCCCACTCAATGAATTCTGAACTAAACCGATCACTGTGGCTCCTACATTATGCTTACCAAAAGCATGATTATAGCTGGCAATCGCATGTGCATAAAACATCGAATTCACTTCTTTTGCAGACTCCGAATAATCGAGGTATTCGGTACCAACAGTTCCGATCGATCCCAGTGAACCATCGTTCATGACCCGGAGGCTTAGATCGCCAGAAGCATCAGCAGATGCCGTGTAATAGAAAGGATTATATTTGCGGCTTACTTCAAAATAAGCATAACGTTTTAGATAGGTCATTGCCGTAAGGCTCAGCCCAGGGATCAATGCATTCAGATTTTGGTTAATCTGAATCTGTGGCATGATCGTCGAGGTATTAAATTCTTGGTAACCACGTACCATTTCGGCGTAAGGGTTTACAAATAAACCACCATTCCTATTTAGTGCATTACCAAATAAAGGGTGATTCATGTATGGCATATACGAAGACGGATAGATCGCCGGGAACATCACAGGATTCGACCAGATGGCGCGTCTGAAGGTCGCAGCTCCACCATTGATACGGCTTCCATTTTCGTCTGTGCTGCCGATCGGTCCATTGTAATCGTCAAACTGGGCATATACACGTACGATACCCGTCGTTGTAGGGGTAAAGTTGATATCAACATTTGAACGGACGGAGTAATTTTTTAACTTGATATTGTTATTGAAATTGTTGATTCCGTTCATCTTCAAAATACCATTGTCGATGTTATATGTACCGGATAGGTAGTACTTTGCTTTTGCTCCACCGCCGCTGATATTTAGGTTATTGCGTTGGTTTATGGTATAGTCTTTTATAAGCTGGTCAATCCAATTATTATTCGGGTAGAGCAGCGGATTGTCTCCGGCTCTTGTATGGTCAATTTTGGTCTGCCAATACGGAAGCCCCTGTCCACTGGCCGCGTCAGCAGGTCTTGTCAGGTAGGCCTCGTTGGCCATTTCCATGTAGCGGATGTTGTCTGCAAATTTAAAATTTCGGGTATTGGTAGAAACATTACTTTCTGTACGGAATTCAAATTTTGTAGCCCCTTCTTTACCCAGTTTTGTGGTGATCAGAACGACGCCGTTTGCACCCCGGGCACCATACATGGCGGCCGCATTGGCATCGCGAAGGACAGAAAAGCTCGCAATATCATCGGGCTGTAAGCGGGCCATATCGGTCGGTGAAGATTCGATGTTATCGATGAGAATCAATGGGTCCTGTTTTCCGGTACCAAAACTTCCAAGTCCCCGAATAAAGAAATTCGCATTATCAGATCCAGGTTCACCACTGCGTTGAAAGGCAATCATACCGGCAACCCTTCCAGCGAGCATAGTGGTTAGGTTGCTCGTCGGGCCTTTTAATTCTTTCGGATTAATCGTGGTTACGGAGCCAACTACGGAAGCTCTTTTTTCGCGTTGACCAAAACCCGTGACAACGACATCGTCGATAACATTTTCGTTTAGTTTAATTTGGATGTCTAAGGTGATGGTATTGTTGGCATCTGTTTTTTTTCCGGTCAGGGAAATTTCCTGACGTGCGTAGCCGACACTACTAAATACTAATGTCGCAGTTTTGTTGGTATTAAGTACATAGTTTCCATTTCCATCCGTAGATACGCGCATAGTGCCCCCCAAGACACTTACTGTGACGCCTGATACCGCTGTGCCGTCATTTTCCGAGGAGACTTTTCCTTGTACACGAACCTGTTGCGCCATAGCTGCACAACAAGTTGCCGTCATTAGAAATATAAAAATTCCTAGACGAGATTTAATCTTCTTCCATCTTTTCATTAATAAGAATTTTGGTTATAAATTGAGTTATGTTAGGTACAATTATCGTTACAATGAATTGGATAATTCGAGGGGATTTACAGCAAAAAAAGGGGGTGAAATGGTCAATATGCCAATCAATTCTTGGCGTTATCACTATGGGGTGACGTTTGGGAAGTTGCTGTTGAATACATGTTATTTACCGCCGACTTTGTGCGAATTTTGGGAATGGTCTGCCCGGTAATGGGGAGGGCAGACCACTACTGGGCTATATGTCTATTAAAGCCACATCGGGAGATGTGCTTTTTTTTACGTCATTCTTCCGGCCAGAAATGTTAATCTAATGATGGCTATCTCAGATTTTTCATCGATCTCAACAGGATCTGTAAGCTGCTTGATTTCGGTACCATTGACAAATACAACGTATAGTCCATCTTTATGCGCTAATAAGGCAGTAGAAATGGCTTTATCCACATCTATAAATGTAAAGTTTTGAATTTCTCCAAAGGTTAGTACGATCTGAGGAATAGGAAAACTGAGTTAAAGCAGAAGTATAGAGTGATCGGATATAAGAATACAGATAAGGAGTTTGAAGCTGATGTGTTATCGGTAGGCGATATAAATGACATTGATAAAATCGAATTTATTGTTCAGACCCTGATGGCTATGCAGGCAAAGCAACGACAGGATAGCATTATTGAAAGCCAAAAAGAACTTGAGTTCAATCGAGCTATTGCTAGTCTTCCGTCAAAGACAGCTGTTAAAGCCAAATTTAGGTCGTACAAACATCGATTGGGGTATACATTTGAGCTGTTTCCTGCCGGATTTACACCCAAGGCAAATAAACCGGTAGTTGATCGTGTATTTGGCCGTAAGGCTAGATATCGAGAAGTTGATCCGAATGGGGGAAATACGTTGATTATTGAGTATTATGATTCCGGTAATATTTTAAATGTCACTGTTTATAAAGGATATGAAGGAATTTATTCAGCTGCCTATAGAGATCATGCAACAAAACCCTATGAAATACGGGCGACTTCGTCTGATGGGAAATTTTATATTGTTCATCAGCGTATTTACGATATGTACAACAATAAGACAACGGTGAAGACTAAATATCAATATGTACCACTCGATTATTGGTATGAGTAAGTATCCAAATCGATCAATTTGTATAAATAAGTATCTCTATAACGCGTGATCTGCCTAGATGAGTATAAAGGCAGATCACGAGTAAACCATTCAAATTTAGTTTAAAAGCCACATCATACCATGTGGCTTTTTTTACGTTTCCTCTTTTGTTTCGTCATTCAATGTTTTAAAAGACAATTGGATTTTCATTGTAAGACGCCAGCCAATTTTTATGTTGAGCATTTCTTCTAAAAAGGCTAGCTTGATGCATTTATATCAGTAGAACAATGGCAAATCTGAAATAGTATTATGAAAAATCTTTTTTGATATATCGATGAAATCGGTTCAAATGGATAAGAATTTTCGCCTAACTACTGATTTTCTTATATTTGGAAGTATCACTTTTAACAATACCTAAATATCAATTTTATAATGAAATACCTTTTTGTAAGTCTATCAGTTTTATTTTTAAACTTGACGCAAGCTCAGACCTCGATTAAGACAGAGCTCTATATCATTGGCACGGTGCATGACTCCTCAGCCATATTGAGTCCAGATATGCTATTTGAAATTTTAGATAAGATCGGACCAGATATACTCTTGCAAGAAAATGATAGCGAACAGATTAAAGATTATGCGAAGGAAATCCGTCTAACGTCAAACGAGCAGACTGCTACATTAAGATATCTTAAAAAATATCCTGAAACACTCAATTTACCATTCGAATTTGAGGGTAGAAATCAGTATAGAAAAGATAGGGGTATGGTACCGGCGGATTACCTTACAGTACAGCTTATTGATAGCTTGTATCAAGTCGGTAAGTTAAGTGAATCTAATAAAGCGATCTATGAGAAATATAAAGAAGCGAATAAAGCGCTGTTTAACTTTTCAAAAACAGATATAAAAACATTGAATTCCGTCGCTTTTGAAACTTTGAACAGATATAGACAAACTCTTCAGCATCATGAGATGCCCAAAATAGCTCATTCCGAAGTAATTTTTGGAGAGAAATATATTGTGAAACCAAATGGTGAAAAGATCTCTTACCGGGATGGCTATCAGCTTTGGTGTAATTTTTGGGATCTAAGAAATAATACAATGGCTATTAATATCATCAGACACGCTAACAAGCATAGTGGGAAAAAAATAGTTGTCTTGACCGGAGTACAACACAAATATTATTTAAAAGAACTACTCGATAAATATCAAGATGGTACTTATCATGTCATTGAATACTTTCAATAACAATTAGCCATCTTCCCATTTCCACCATTTATCGCGTTTTCCTGATCGTTGGACTACAGCCGATAGTTTAAATTTAGTTTAAAAGCCACATCATACCATGTGGCTTTTTTTTACGTTTCCTCTTTTGTGTTTCGTCATCCAATGTTTTAAAAGACAATTGAATTTTCATTGTAAGACGCCAACCAATTTTTATGTTGAGCCTTTCTTTCGAAAGTAAGCTTGTTGTCGTTTTATATAATGAGAACAGCTACCGATTGAACTTTTCAGATCGTTGGTCTAAAGGAGCTTATTGTGTTCCCAAATACGACTAATGAATTCTTTCTTAAAGATTTTAATTTCTTCAAACGCTGGTTTTATCAGTGGATATTCGGGTTTAGTGTAAAAAATAATGTGCAATTTTTTTTAGCTGCTACATTCGTATATCAAAATTATTGCGGGACCCGAAAAGCAGTTAGAGTAGGGACAAATTTATAAATCAAATTATTATGAACTCAAAAAAATTAAAAATCAACAAGAAAAATGTAGCGAAGCTGAACGAAAATGTTTTAGACCAAATTCAGGGCGGAAAAGCTGCGGCAGGTGATGTCTGTGTATTCAAAACATCATCATGCACAATTAAAGAAGAAGAAACTCTTTCCTAGTATAAAAAAACGTCAGGAAACTGATTCAAAAAAGGAAGAAAAATAGGCGGGACCCGAAAAGCAGTTAGAGTAGGGACAAATTTATAAATCAAATTATCATGAATTCAAAAAAATTAAAAATCAACAAGAAAAATGTAGCGAAGTTGAACGAAAGTATCTTAGACCAAATTCAGGGCGGAAAAGCTGCGGCAGGTGATGTCTGTGTATTCAAATCGTCATCGTGTACAATTAAGGAAAAAGAAACTCTTTCCTAGTATTGTACTAAAAAATGCAAAGACACTGATTTCTTAAATCACAGTTTAAAACGAAGTGCAATGGACCAATCCTTGAACACTAAGAGGAGTAACAGGAGCGGAATACTTCATCAAAATTTCTCCAACTCCAGGGAATGCAATCGTTTAATAGACCAATAAAGCACCTCATACCGAGGTGCTTTACCAAAGTAAAAAATTATGAAAAAAATCCAACTTCTTATCAGAAAATACCCAATACTTCGTGAAAACGAATCTCAATTTGTAGCGGCAGGGAATTCAAAAATGAATGACTTTGGTACTATTCCAACAATGTTGACTACAGCACTAGAGCAGGACATGACAAAAAACTACTAATATGTTGTTAGAGAAATTGTTTAGAGGATTAGATAGAAGGCAATCAGAAAATATTGGACTGGATGGCGAAGGAGGATACTTTCTATTATGCTGTATTCTATACTTGAAAAGTTATTCTTTTATCAAAAAGGAAGATCTAATTTCTCTGAACAACTCTCTGATCGACAGTATACAAGAAAAAAATCCCTTAGTTCTGAATTATATAGATGGTCTGGCTGGAGTATATGCAATTTATGGGTATTTGTCAAGTAAAAAAGAACTCTCATTTCTTCAATTTCCTGATTTTGACGATGCAAATGATGCACTGGGCGAAGAGCTGTTATATTTAGTAAATAAAAATATTTGGGATAATTTATATGGTGCAGGAGGAATCCTTGCAGCTTTTTCTGTGGGTCCGGTAGATACCAAAGTGCTCGAAAGCGTATTGATTGAATTAAACGAAAGAACCAAAAAGCAAGAAACAAATGATTTCATTGTAAATCCATTGATAGGCAAGCATACGGTTGATTTTGGTATTGCTCACGGATATGCCGGTTTGGGTAATATTTTATTCAATTTACTAGAAAAAGGGGTATTAACCGACTTGATTACTACTAGTTTAGTTAATATTTTAAAGGTTTTTGAGGATCAGCCATTAAATCTTGCAGAGGAGGGGGCAAATATTTTTCCAATAAAGTATGATATGGAAACAGGAAGCTATGCTTATTCAGCAATCAGTGGCTGGTGTTATGGGGACCTTGGCATCGTGAATTTTGTTTTAAAATGTTCAACCTTGACAGCTCTAAACCCTATTTATCCGAATTTGAAAAATACGATTCAATCAATTGCAGAAAGACCACTGGTTAAGGACCAAAAAGATATTTTCCTATGTCATGGTTTATCGTCCAAATTCCTTCTCCGTCAAGCCCTGAAGAACGTCAATTCAAATATTCATACAGTTAGTCTGGGGCAATCTTATAGCATTCCAGTGGAAGATTTTTTAGGTAGCAACAACAATGCAGAACTGAATCAAAAATCTCTTCTCAATGGGGGCACAGGCGTTTGTCTTACTTTAGCTATGATAGAGAGAGAACCCCATAATGATTTTTTAAAATTATTTTTTTTATGAAAGATTATCAAGTACAAAAAGATAGCCTGTTAGTCAGAACTCCTTCTTTTACATACATCAATTCATTAACCGAAGATGATTTATCTACATTCATAAATGACAGACAGTTTCTTGAAAGCCTTTATCTAGCCTCTGCAGATCTATATAGCGAGCTAGAAAAACTAGAGTTTGACCCTGAAGCTATTAAGCGAAATAAAAGATTAGTACAAAAATTAGCTAAATATATACTTAGGGCATCCACCAGATCAACGCCATTCGGAAAATTCTCTTCGGTAACGTTAGGGCCAAATTTGCCAAATGAATCAGAAAAAATAGTTTTAGGCGAGTTAAAACAGAAAACGAGACTGGATATGGATGTTCTTTGTGAACTAAAAGAACTGATATTATCGAAGGATGGCGTCAGAGAAAATCTAAGGTTCACTTTAAATTCGACATCTTATATATTAAGAGGTAGTTTACGATACTATGAAGGAAAGATAGCTGGGTTTAGGAAGAAATTTAATATTTCATCTGTCGAACTCGACGAATATCTGAAAGCGGTATATAATCTTTGTAAAAATACTTTTGTTGACTATGTTGAAATTAGGGCAACTATCCAAAATTTTGGGTTTTCAGTCGAGGAAACTGATGAATATATAAATAGTCTAATTTCTTCACAAATTATTGTAAGTGAACTTGAGCCAAGAATAATTGGAGGAAATTTTCTGTACGATCTGCTAGACATCCTCAGCAAGAAGGAGGCATTAAAATCCACATTAACGATTATTAATTCCTCTCTGACCCGAATCATTCGGATAATAGAAGATATAGATCGTGAAAACAGACCGGATAATATTTCAAAATATAAGGAAGTAGAAACAATTCTTATCGAACTTGGACTTGATCTGACCAAAAAGAAATTGTTTCAGGTCGATAGCTACCGTGAGTTGGAATCCGGTGGATTGGCCGCAAAGACTATCGAAGAAATAGAAAAGATTCTACCTCTTTTCTGTCGATTATCTAAGCCTATCTATCGGGGAAAAATGCAATTATTTGCCAGAAAGTTTTTCCAAAAATTTGAAACAAGAGAGGTGCCTCTATTGGAAGTGTTGGACCCAGAACTCGGAATTGGATATCATTTTGAAAATAGCATTTCCGATGAAACAGAATGTTTGATCGAAGATTTTCTATTAAAAAAGTTAGTTGATGCTCATATAAATAACACGTATGAAATAGCGCTAAAGGAAAGTGATATCAACGATTTTCCACTTCATAAGTATGCATATCCATCTACCTCAACTTTAGTAGTTAAGACATTAAACCATGACGGTAAAGATCTTCTTATTGAGAGTTTTGGAGGGATGAGTTCAGGGAACATCCTAGGACGGTTTTCGCATTTAGGAAGTCAATTCAAAGAGGAACTTAAAAATATTGCAGATTATGAAAAAGAGAGAAATCCTGACCTACTGTTTTGCGATCTTTCACATCTTCCTGACAATCGGGTCGCTAACATTTTAAATAGAGATTTTTCCTTGGATTATGAGATTCCATTTTTATCAAACTCCTATAAGAACCCGGAGCATACGATTCCATTAGATGATATTATGGTTTCTGTTATTGATGATTTTGTTTATTTAAGGAGTAAAAAAATAGGTCGATTTCTAAGTCCTAAAATTATTTCTGCCCACAACACCAGTTATAATACACTTAAATTATATGAATTTCTAGTTGATGTACAGACGCAACACAATAATTTGGGAGCATACTTCTACTGGGGGAAATTTTCAAAGAACTTCGAGTTTCTTCCGAGGGTGGTTTTAAAAAATGTAATTATTTTCCCAGCTACCTGGAATTTATCTACTCGGGAGATTTTGGGATTGTCAAACGATCAGGATGTCCATTTCCTACGGGAGAAATACCTATTGCCCCGGTTCATCGAATTGAAAGAGAATGACAATGACCTTGTTATTGACTTAAATAATGAAATTTCCATTGCGATCCTTAAAGAATCGATAAAGAAAATGGAAAAAGTAATACTAAGGGAGCATCTGTTGCCTGAACTGAATGTAATTTCTCAATCAAATAATGGAATACTCGTCCCTGCATCAAATCAATATGTACTGAAAGTTGAAAATTCAAAGATTAGAAAAATACCAAGAAACGAAAGGTTCAGTGAAAACGGAAATGTAAAAAGAAAGTTTGAGCTAAGTTCGGAGTGGCTATATTATAAAATTTACATGTCTGAAAGTAATTTTGATACTTATTTGGTGAAAATAGTGAAGCCTATCATCTCTGAACTACGAAAAAACGGAATGTTAGAGAAATTCTTCTTCATTAAATATGAAGATTCAGATACCCATATCAGGTTACGAATTTGCCTAAAAAGCTTAGATGAAGCATGGAAATGTCGTTACATGATTGCTGAGAAACTTTCCAGTGAAGAAATTCTGCGCCTGTCTATCGAAGAATATGACCGTGAAATAGAAAGGTATGGTGAGCACAATATCGAATCAATAGAGAATATCTTTTATGAAGACAGTCTTCATTTTTTAGATCATAAGAATAAAGATTACAGTGATGAATTAAATGATGAGCTAAAAGCCGTCGCTATTCGTGTTAACACCATTATGGATTCTTTTGCTTATGCTTGGGAAGAAAAATTTGAATTTTTTGAGCGGTTGATACATGACATTGGATATTTTGGTAAAAAGGAAAATCGTGTTAATGGGGATTTGATCTTTAGGGACTTAGGTAAGGATCTAATTCGTTCATTACACTTAAATTCGGAGGAAGACAGGATGTTTTCCATCCATTCCAGGATGCTAAAAGAAAGTAATGCTCCTACTGTATTTGAAAACTTAATGCGTTCGATTATTCATATGACGGTAAACAGGTATCTTGCTAAGTTCGATAGGACTAAAGAATATATGATTTACTATTTGTTGAAAAAAGGCTATACATCCTTAATAAAAATAAATAATTATGTTGTTTAGGCAGTTCCCCCATTTTATTCAGAAAGATGTGATGGATTGTGGTCCAACATGTCTAAAAATCATCGCTTGTTTCTATGGAAAGAAGATGGACATCAATTACTTGAGAGATGTCTCCGGGACCAATCGTATGGGGAGTACAATCGGTGGATTAAGGAATGCTGCCATTAAAATCGGTTTTGAGTCTGATGCCATTAAAATCAGCTTCCAGGATCTAATAACAGAAGATTTAGGACCCTGTATTATATATTGGCAACAAAAGCATTTTGTCGTGCTATATAAGATCACTTCAAAATATATGTATATATCAGATCCTGCAGCGGGCCTGATCAGGTATAAACATGCCGAATTTAAAAGATATTTCAGCGATGAAGGCGAAGGAATCTTACTCTTATTAGAACCGAATGAGAACTTTAAAGATTTTATCGAAGGGATTGAAACCAGAAGTTCTGTAAGTTTCGACCATGTATTTGATACCCTTTTTCAGTATAAGAAAACAATATTTGTATTGATTTTGGCGCTGGTACTTACAAGTTTGATGCAAATGACCTTGCCTTTTATCAATCAAAAAATAATCGATATTGGGATCATTGGGAAGTCTTTTTCTTTTATTTACTTGATGCTTCTGGGACAGATTTTTCTATTCTTCGGCAAGACCCTCATTGAAGTCATACGAACCAGGGTACTTATTCATCTCAGTACACGAGTCAATCTAAATCTTATTTCGGCCTTTTTTTACAAATTGACGAAATTACCGCTCAAGTTTTTCGATTCGAAATTAGCGGGTGATATTCTTCAACGAATATTGGATCATCAAAGGGTTGATAGTTTTATTACGAGTGGATTACTAAATATTGTATTTACATTTTTAGCCTTTTTTATTTTTGGAGGAGTTCTGTTTTACTATAATCCTTTTATATTTCTAATTTTTCTTGTTGGAAGCATCTTGCATTTTTCATGGATCAGTCTTTTTATTAAAAAACGCGCATTAATAGATTATAAAAGATTTAACCAGCTATCAACAAATCAGGATAAAAATATTGAGCTGATTTATGGAATGCAGGAAATTAAGCTTCACAATGCCGAAAACTGCAAGATTTCTCAGTGGCAGAAATTGCAGGTTGAATTATTCAAAATTAATTTGACTAGCATAGAGCTCAAACAGCATCAGATTACCGGCGCCGCCCTGATCAATGAGCTTAAAAATATCTTTATTACGTTTATGGCTGCCCGATTGGTTTTGAATCAGGAATTGACCTTGGGAATGATGCTTTCAATTTCTTTTATTATAGGTCAATTAAATGGGGCGGTTGTACAGATCGTAGAGTTTATCCAAACGTATCAGGAAGCGAAAATGAGTATGGATAGGATTAATGATATACATCATTACGAGGATGAAAGCCAATTGGAATCCGATAATGTCGACATAGCAAAAGCGAATGATATCATCCTTAAAGATGTCTCATTCTCTTATGATGGCAAAAAAAACGTATTGAATAAGATAAATCTAACCATACCTTCAAATAAGATTACTGCGATCGTTGGTACCAGTGGGAGTGGGAAAACAACGCTGTTAAAACTGCTGTTGAAATTCTATAAGCCCACGATGGGCACAATCATGATTGAAGACCTAAATATCAATTCTATTTCAAATCATTCATGGCGGAAAATATGTGGAACTGTGATGCAGGAAGGGTTTATTTTTACAGATAGCATTAGAAATAATATCGTGGTCCATGAAGCGGAGATAGATTACCAAAGATTGGAAGATGCTGTGAAAATTGCTAATATCCATGATTTTATCCATTCATTACCAATGGGGTACGAGACAATATTGGGGACAAATGGAATCGGGATCAGCACAGGACAGAAACAGCGTATTCTAATTGCGAGAGCTGTTTATAAAAACCCGGACTATCTTTTTTTTGATGAGGCAACAAGTGCTCTTGATGCTAATAATGAGAAAAAGATCACCGAAAACTTGGATAATTATTTCGAAGGGAAGACAGTTCTTGTTATTGCACATAGGTTAAGTACAGTAAAAAACGCTGATCAGATTATTGTGATGAAGGACGGCCAGATCGTAGAAACTGGCACCCACCAGGAACTTACAAAACAAAAGACTGAATATTTTCAATTAGTAAAAAATCAATTAGAACTAGGTGCATAATGGAAAAAAAAGAATTAGATAAAAGTCTAGGTAGGGTCCCCTTAGTTCCTTTAATTATCGTACTTATTGTCGTATTTGTTATGAGTGGTCTGGTGTACGGCATGCTATATAATAGAAAGGATAGCGTATCCAAAATGGATAGGTTCAAAATTGAATATGTTAATCGGGAATTTGGATTTATAATTATCAGTCATGCAAATGGGAAGAATATATCAGAGAGCCGACTCCCCGATCGTGCCCACATCAAAGGATACCCCGTGAAAATTCTGCAGCTTAATGATAGTGTCCTATGCATAATTCCGCAAAACAACAATCTTACTCAATTCTCAAATAAAAAAACGATTATATTTGATGAGTATTGATAAATTTCTAATGAAAAAACAATTTGAACCGATCAAAGTCCAACTTATTCTTTGGACTTTATATTTTTTATTGAAATTAGTGTTATTATATATTCTTGCGAGTGATTTTTATTTTATTGATTTTTTTCTATCTCATGTACTGCTGGCATTGTTTTTCTATATAAATTCTGCTTATGTACTTAAATATTGTAAAGTAAATTTATTCAAAACTGTTTATCTATCTATTGCCTGTTTAGCGTTATATCTCATCTTGCGTTATCTAATTAAAATCCCTTTTATTAATTTTTTATATGGTATAAAACAGGGATTTCAATTAAAACTATTTATTATCGAATCAGGATATCTGTATTTTCAGTTATATCTCGTCTCATTTGGGTACTGGACTATTAAAAGAAGTGCCAGCATACTACAAAAAGTAGAAAAAGAAAAAAGTGAAATTCTCATTGAAAAGCAGAGTAAAGAGATTCTAACGGCAAGGATGGAACTGGATTTTCTTAAAGCCCAAATTAATCCACATTTTCTTTATAATACGTTAAGCTTCCTATATGGTAAATCGGTCAACAACTCGCCTGAGCTTGCTGAGGCAATTTATTTGCTTTCTAATATCATGCGTTATTCGTTATCAACAACTGAAGGGGAAAATCATTATGTACGGTTATCAAAGGAACTTGAACATATCGAAAATTTAATTAAAATTTATAAAATCAGATTCAACAACCAGATTTATGTAAAATTGAGTTATGACCCATTATTAAAAGATGTTGAAGTTATTCCTTTAATTTTCATTACTGTAATAGAAAATGCTTTTAAGTATGGTATACTGCATGATCCAAACAAACCTATTGCTATATCTTTTAAAATAGAAGAAAATTATTTATATTTCACTTGCATTAACCATGTTCCGGTTACACCTAGAAAATATAATGAAAGTTCGGGAATAGGATTAAAGAATACAATTCGAAGACTTACTATATATTACAAAGACAGGTTTGAGCATAAAAATTATGTAGAGGGGGACAGGTATATTTTTGAAGTATTATTAAGGATTTGATAATGAATACTTGTATTATAATTGATGATGAACATCATATTGTTGAATTACTAGCTGGTTATGTCAATAAGACGGCCCATCTTGAACTGAAGAAAACCTTTAATAATCCTTTGCAGGCTCTGGAATATCTGGATAAAAATGAAGATATAGATTTGGTCTTTATAGATATCAATATGGAGGAGCTCTCGGGGCTCGAGTTTGTCAGGATAAAGAATGGACAGCATAAATTTATTATGGTCACTGCATTTGAAGAGTATGCGGTTCAAGGATTTGAAAATGATATCGTGGATTACTTGCTGAAGCCGGTTACCTTTGAAAGATTTATGACTGCTGTGGGTAAATTCAATAGAAGGAATAATGTCGGCAGTACAAGTACGCCAAAACTCGTTAAGGACTTTTTGTTTGTCAAAGGCGATCAGAAGGGCAAGTATCTAAAAGTAAAGCTCAATGAGGTGCTTTATATAGAGGGATTAAAAAATTATGTGTCAATATCCTTTTTGAATAACAAATTGACAACATTAATGAATATGAAAGATCTCGAGCTTACTTTAATGAATTCAGGTTTTATCAGAATTCATCGTTCCTTTATTGTTTCAATCTCAAAGATAGCAACATTCAATGGCGGGCATCTGAAATTGGAAGGATCAGATCGCCTGTTCCCTATCGGGGAATCCTATAAAGAACACCTGATGAAAGTTCTCGAAATTTAGTATTCGTCCTCCAAAAATAGGGTTTGGTGTAAAAAAAGACTTGATTTAAATTTCAAGTCTTTTTTTTGTTGAAATTAACACGTATAACAATGAGGACACTGTTGCTGCTAACTATTTTCTTTATATCACTACATGCTAAAAGCCAAAACCTATATTCTGGTACTATTGTAGATCAACAATCATTACAAGGTTTAGAAGGGGTATCTATAAAGATTATCGGCCCTGTCGACGATCAGTCAAGTAAAGTGTTGATGTCTGCTCGTGATGGTTCATTTGTGCTCAAAGATATTCATGCTGGAGGGTATAAAATGATACTAACTGCGATCGGGTACAAAAGTTCTGTGCGTGAAATTGTTATTCCCAACATCTCCTCTAAAGTTGACACGACTTTTCTAGTTAAAAATGAGCTCATCCTTGATGAGGTCCAGGTGACTGGGACAAAAAAATTATTAAATTATAAAACGGATCGTGTGGTACTGAATCTGGACGGGGCTGATATAGCTCAGGGCAATGATGTTATGGCTATATTAGGCATGAGCCCCTATGTACAGGTTGCCAATAATCAAATTAAAGTTCAAGGTAAAACCAATATCGCTGTTTTTCTTGATAAGCAACGTATACCAGAAACTTCTTTGCAAATGGTATTGTCTACGTTGTCAGGTGACAAAATTGAGCGAATAGAAATTATCACGGCACCTTCATCTAAATATGATGGAAATACTTCGGCTGTTATTGAAATCTATACCAAAAAGAAAAAAACGAAAGGTATTATTGGTTCAATAGAAGGAAGTTTATTTAAAGGTATAAAAGCTGGGGGAAGTGGTGGTTTAACGGCCAGTATAAATCTTGGGAAAATTTATTTTGAAGCCGATGCAAATCATAATACCAAAAAAATGATCGAAAAAGGTTATCAAAATAGATCACTTATAAAGGATTCGAAAGAAATCGGAGTGTTAAATCAAGATATAGACTTTTCAGATAATAACTATAATTCCGGATCATATTCAGCTGGTATGGGATATCAGCCAACTGATAATGATAAATTGGCGCTTACTTTTAGAAGAAATTACAATAAATACGATGGTCTAGGGAATGTTTTCATTACTAAAAGCGAAAATGGTAATTTGTCAAAAATAGATAGCAAAAATGATATCAGATATGATATCAACAATTATACGTTTGGTACCAATTATAGTCGAACGCTAGATACCTTGGATTCACGGATTCAGTTTTCTGGAGATGTCTTAATATATGAAAATGAAAAAAATCAAAAACTGAAAGAAATTATCGAAGGCGAGACTCAATATACCTTTAATAATACATATTCCAAGTTTAATGCAAAGACATTTGCCATAGATTTTGACAAGAACTATAAAAAACTTAAGTATAGTGTCGGAACCAAATATGTTCACACGCAGAGTGATAATACACAGTTGTTTAATCAGGTAAGTAAAACTGATAGCTTGGAAAGTCGTTTTAATGAATCCATTTTTGCCCTTTATCTTTCTGGTGAATATAAATTTTCAGACAAGGTCAATCTTAGTTTAGGATTAAGGGGTGAAAATACAGACTATCAGCTTTCTCTTCAGCAGGAACTCAAAAGAAACTACTTCCATCTTTTACCTAAAGTAAGATTTGATTATTTGCTCAATGAAAGTTATACTTTCTCTGCGGGTTATGCAAGAAATATAAATAGACCTTCATACGCCAAATTGATACCATATGAATTTATCATAGACAATTATACGGTTAGTCGTGGAAATTCAAAATTAATTCCGGAAGTTAATCATGAGCTTTTTATAAATGCCAGTATAAAGGAAACTAATCTTACATTAAACTATATCATTACAAATAATAGTTTGAACGATTATTATCTATATAATCCTGAAACCTATAAATATACCCTTACCACAGACAATTTCTATAATAAATATCAATGGACATTGAGTCTCTCTCGTTCTTTCAATTTTGTGAAATTTTGGAATTCCAATCTCTATTTAGAAGGTAATCATCTAAAGTTCAATTACCCTGGACTGCAGAGCGGGGAAATCAAAAGTAAGTCGAAGTATTATGGGAATTTAAGTTTCTATAATAGTTTTGCGGTAGCTAAAGGGTGGAATGTTGAGGCTGTATTTTTTGGAAGTACTGCTTTCTTGGATGGACTTTATACCATAGGTGCTTTTTCAAACACGACTTTGGGGGTTCGAAAATCTCTTTTTGGCAAAAAGGCATTTATTAAATTATCTGTGTCAGACCTTTTCTATGATGCTAATGTAAAAGTAAAGACAGAAGACCTGCCAGCGATATCTCAGAGTTATCTCAAAAGAGATACGAGAAAAGTTACCCTTAGTTTTAAATACAATTTTTCTGCGGGGGCTAAGTCAAAAAGTAAAAGTTTAGAAAACGATGGGAACAAAACGTTAAAAGAAAGACTCGGAATGTAAAGGTAAGCGCATCAAGGAAAATTACTATGTGATTCTCTTTTGATTTCGTCAAAAGGAGCCTGTAATTTGTATATTTTAAAGCCACGTCGTGAGATGTGGCTTTTTTACGTTTCCACTTTTATATTCCGTTATGCAATGTTTTAAAGTACAATTGAATTTCCAAGGTGTAACGTCAATGAAATAATGGGTATTGCTAGCTATATTATCGATTTCAAATTTGTGTTGTCCAAACCTTTGTTCTTAAAAAAATCTTTGAGTGGTATTCCATTTATTTTCTTTGTTTTATACCAAAGGTTCAGTTTTCTATTGAGCTGTTTATCGGGCATATAGTTTAATTTGGCTTTTTTGAAATAGTCCAAAAAATTACCGTTTACTATACCATTGTCCCAATAGAACTCAAAATCTCCAATTCCTTCTACTGCATACCAATCGTTACCTTTATTTAAACCTGCACTTTTTGTAAAAGGAATGTATGGTTCATTTGTCCAAAATCTATCGATTACTATCGTTCGGCCCTGATTATTTAAATTTATGGTAGTATCTTTTATTATTCCCCCTTTTAGCATATTTGACTTTTCAGGGGCGAGATAATTTTGTTTTGAAAAATTCTTACTCTGCGGATATATTCCTGCTGCATTGGTTCTATAAGGCTCCATATAACCATGACCAATAAAATAGGACTCCGTTAAGGTCTCGTTGTCGACTAGAAAATATTCATTTTTTCGTTTTACCACGATTTTATAATCGGTCCTTTTCAAATTGAGTGATGGCGTGTCTGAAAAAACACCTAAAGGTGCATACCTGGCATAAAATATATCTTTTGCTGAGGTTCGCAACAGGCTATCCAAAGAAATTACGTTAATCTCCCTGTTAGCAACGGCTTTCGAGATGTTTTTTAACTCAAATTTAGTTCTTGTCAGCGGCGTTATTGTAACTAAGATATCAACGGGCAAATTTTTTCCATCACGCTCAAAGCTTATAAAATTCTGAAATACTTTTTGATTTGAATCATCAGTAAGGATGCTTTTTTTGAACAGAAAATTATAAATAGTCAAATCTGGAAAATCGGTACTGTCAGATTCGATTTCTGCATATGTTCTTTTGCAGAATAAATGGCCATTCAATGAATCGGTTAGTTTGTCTTGATCAAAGATAACATACTTGGTTTGAGCAAAGCAGCTACCGATAAGTTGGAAGACTGATACGGCTAAGAAAGTAAATAAGATTGTTATGTTGCGCATGCTATTTTTTATGATTTAACATATCTTTAAAAGTACCTAAATTTTCATGATTCTTTGGAGAATTTACCCTACAACTATTATTTTCAGTTTTATCGTAAACCGCGTTTGGCGAATCGTTAGGTATGAATATTACAGTGAGCAGCTTAGGTTTGTCAATGTTGTAAAATATAAAATTCTGATTTTATCACGTCTGAAAATCTGTTATTCGGGGATGAATTTAAAACTTTTATAGGGGTTGTGTTCGTACCTGCTTCGTACCACCTTCGGATCGTAACAGATACGGATCGAATATTGTACAGTCTTTATCCAGATATTTTCTGTTCAGGGACTGGTTAATGTCTGGTGAATAGCTGTAGATTATCTGTTGTTGATCCGAACAGGGGGCGAATCTGGTACGAATCAGACGCAGCTTTCTCTACCTTCCATTCACCGGATTTTCTTGATCATCGGTCTAAAGCCGATAAGCCGGGGGGTATTGTGTAAAATAAATTAGGGAAGTACAGGTTGGCGCATGATGGCTTTTAAGAATTATTGCTTTATCTTGGATTTTTCCATTGGACCAAAACTATGATCACCTTATCTAAACACATCTTATTTTCTTTTATACTTTGCCTGTTATTTTCACAGTTGCAAGGCCAGTCAGATCCTACAACAGGATTTTTGAAAATTAAAAATGATATTTTTTGGGATACCCAAGATGGACAGCCTATATATAGCCAAGGAGGAGGTATTTTTTCTTTCAGAGATCCTGAAGATGGGCAGACTAAATATTTTTGGTATGGAGCAAAATATCAAGAATCTGAAAAATACCGAAATGATCCCAGTGTTACTCCTGAACGCGACAATTTTGTTTCTGTAACGTGTTATGTGTCTAAGGATCTCGTAAACTGGACCTCTCAGGGAGATGTACTGACTCTTGATGAACTTAATAAAAATTCTATCCAGACGCGCTGGGCAGGACGTCTAGGTGTTGCATACATCAAGGAAATAGCCAAGTATGCGTTGTTCATCCAGCACAATGATCAATTATTGGTTACCTTATCAGACCGTCCCAATGGCCCATTTAAATGGCACCAGCGTATCAATATGACGGGTATGATAGGCACAAGCAACACCGGAGATCAAACGGTATTCACCGATGAGGATACCGGAAAGTCTTACCTGGTGTATTCCTATGGAAGAGGAAGAAACAAGATTTACATCTCAGAAATTGGTGTCAAGGACGGTAAGGTAGGGCTATTGGATTGTAATATGATATTTAAAGGGGAGGGAAGAGAGGGGAATTGTATGTTCAAATATAATGGAAAATACTATTTATTTGCCTCCAACTTATATGGCTGGGATTCCTCTTTTGCCTATTACTCCGTTTCAGATCATATTTATGGTCCATATACGCCAACGAATGAAATGCTGATCATGGAAGGTTCAGAGGCAGATTATGCCCATGTTACGCAAACCGGATTTTTTGTGACGCTAAAAGGGGCCAAAAAGCAGACGGTTATCTATTGTGGCGACAGATGGGCTAATTTTGCGGGCAATGGTCTAGGATATAACCAGTGGTGTCCCCTTTCCTTTGATGGCCAAAAGCCTATTTTTAATTCGTTAAGTTCATGGAGTCTTCATCCAACAACAGGAGAATGGCAGGTGAACGGTGACAATAATTATGTTAAGAACGGGAGTTTCGAGGCCGATAGAAGACATATACCAAGTCCGGTAAAGCCTGTTCAGGAACAGTTATTAGGATGGCAAACCACGATCATTAAAGGAAATATACTCTCTGTAAGCGATTCTTTATCGCCTGTGCTTAATTATTTCAATACTGCCGAGGATAGAAAGCAGGTAATTGGAGAAAAGAGTTTGCAGATTAACGATAAAATAGATTTTAAGCGTAAGGTCTCTCAGATTATTCAGTCTAGCCAGCATGTGAAACTAGCGGATGGAAAATATACTTTATCTGCAAAATTTAAACGTGGCAGCGGATTTGAGGATTTATATATGTATGCCTTAAGTAATGGTAAAACGTATAAACAGAAACTGAGCAAAGCGGATCAGCATTGGGGTAATATTACTTTAGCGAATATATCCATAAAAAATGGGCGCGTTGAAATAGGTTTTATGGCTAGTGGAAAGGCGAATGCTTATTGCCATATTGATGATGTAACACTTATTCGATCTAAATAACAAAGCTAGCCTTTTGGCAACATTGTTTGCATTGGTATTTTTAGGATTTTCATTTATCCCTAATGTTGCGCCTACTTGTTGAGGCTATGTTGTGAGATTGGCCGTTTTATGTCAAAAGGGCCTGATTCTCATCAGACCCTTTCTCTTAGCGTTTATTTGTACAGTAATTTTTGTGTTTCCTATCGTTTCCTCTTTTTTGTTTCGTCATCCAATGTTTTTAAAGACTATTGGATTTTCACTGTACGACGCCAATTTTTATGTTGAACCTTCCATTTGAAAGGTAGCTTGTAGCCGTCTTGTATAGTAAGAACAATAGTCGTTTCCAAATAGTTTTATTGAAGTAAATTATTTTTTGATAAATTGAAAAAAAAATGGATACAGTCTTATATCATCAAAAGCTTTTAGAACACTATACCTGTAATTGGGGGCAGGAATATAACGTCTTGACTTGGTCAAAAGGCCCCTATAAGGATCTAGGCGATCACTTTAGGGTGCTGGAATTTCCGCCTACAACCGAACGGAACATGTGGGCTTATGCTACTATAGGTATGTCTGGCTTGCATGATGAATTTGCCCTCGAACTGCACATTTTTTCTGGTGAGCAAGATGAAACATTAGTTGAATCATTAATAGTCGTAGCACATTATCATAGATTTGGCGCAAGTTTGGGACATTGGCATACCATAAACTGGGGAAGAGGATGGCGCATGGATTCTCCCTGTTCTTATGGCCTTATTGCGCTGCCTTATCTCGACGGACCCAAACTTGAAATTCTTACCTTTGATAACAATAAATCAGTCCATTTCTATTGGTTACTGCCTATCACCGAGGAGGAAGTAGCTTTTAAAAAGGGAAATGGTGCCGAAAAGCTTGAGGAAATATTTGAAGAACGAGGATTAAATTATTTAGATCCATTCAGGGACACGTTGGTTTGAATGAAATAATATCTCGGGATTTAGTAGTCAAAAATACCAATTTTTCTAAAAAATAGATAGCTATGAAACTACTACGAAATTTTGAATTAAACGATATACTGTTTGATTTAGAATCTGGCAAAGAGTTTGAAAATTCAACTATCCTGCGCCATTTGACCATCTAAATGATTTGGAACAGGACTGGGGATTATTCATTCAGGAAATCATTAATAATCCATTACGGAGGAGGAATATGATTTCAAATCTCATGGAATGAGTTAATAATAGGTAATACTGTCCTGCTATTAAAACAGCTTCCACTTCTAGCGACATAAAGATTGCTGCAAGAACATTTAGAATAGTTTAGTGATGAAATTTATCTACAAAAAGTAATTAAACCTAGCGATTTTTCAGCAGAAAACGGGTAAAAGGATTTTCATTATATAAATGCATAAATAGCTAGTCCGAGCATATATTTTAAACTTTTTTTAACCAACAAGTGATATAAAGGTAGCGAGATTGTTATCTTTCAATTAAATTCGTAAATATGAGTCCTCGTAAGGAAGATCATATGGTCCAAGATCTTATTAGTCGGGGGCAAAATATTATCAGTAATAACTTTATACCAAATGAATCAGAGATATTTTTTAGTACTACTTTTTCTCACAGTATGCCAGTTGGCCTCGGCCCAATTTGCAAAAATCATTGACAAAGACGGCTATGTAAATGTGAGGAAACAAGCTACAGTGAATAGTGCGGTTGTTTCAAAAATTGCTGCTGATAAAATTGTTTATGCATTTCCTGATGAAAAGTTCGGCGATTGGGTAATTGTTGATTATACCGACAACCATAACAAGAGCTTCACTGGGTATGTACACCATTCAAGAATTAAATATATCGAATCCTATAAGCAGATCCCTATAGTATTTGCTGATGAAGGCAGCGCAAAATTTATGGCAAAAGATATAACCGTGCAAATAAATTCCGATCGTTTCGATTATGAAAAAAATAAAGGTGATTTTTCATCGACTCAATATGATGGCTATAGCGTTGTAGACAAATTTAGAGGGCAGCAGGTTTGGGGAACAGATGGCGAAATCCCTACAAACCATTACACCTCTATTCAAGCTACTATAAAGGGAAGATTTATTCAGATCCCAGCAAAGGAAATCGAAAACTTATTTAATGTAAACAACGAGTTTGCAACATGCTACTATGATGACTCGAATGATATTTTATACATTACTGCTGTTAATGGCGATGGAGCTGGTGGGTATGCAGTTTTATTTGAGATTAAAAAAGGTAAATATAAAGCACGCGTGGTAACAATGCCATTTTAGCAATAGCAATAATCGTAAAATTACTCTTGTTTGGCTTTTACCTCCCAAAATCGTATTTCATAGAGCAACCGTTATATGAAGATTTTAAAGTTTTTTTGAAGAATCTATTCCTTTTCGTTTTGATTTTACATTATTTGAATATTGCGTGGGTTTCCTATCAGTGAATGTAGATCGTTATAAAAAAGATTATTACTGTACAATGCCATCGATGCTAACGTTAAGCGATCCATCAAGTAGTTCATCACAGAAGAACTCGTTCTATGGCAATTCGACATATGGGAAAGTAGAGGGAACTAAAAAACTTCTACAACCTAATGTTCTATTAGGTTGTAGAAGCTATAACAATTAGATATATTTCTTTGTCTTAGCCTTAGATACTTCTTCGATACGAGACAGTTGTTGTGCAAAAAACACCCATAAAAAAGGAAATAAAAACATTAGTATAATACTCAAAAAAGGTATTCTCCCTTTTGATTTAGCTATTTGAACGACCACTACTATATAACTAATAAGCCAAAATAAAGCTATTAATATCAAAGAAAATTTCATTTTTAAAATTTTTTATAATTAAAAGTAATCAAAAATTTAATTATAAGCAAGTGTATGTAGCCGCTGCTAACATACTCGTGTGGCATTCAGGTGTCAAATCGAAAAGAGTATCACATGTTGGATCTGATTCACAAGCTTTTTATGTCATCTGCTAGACTCTATTTACACAGTCGGTATAACCTTCTTCTGGAGAGGTCTTTGCTATTTTGCTGGAAGCAACTTTTTTAGCAATACTCCTGTTATCTTCTCCATCAACAATAGTGCATCTAAGTGTAGCATAATAACTGGTGGTTTGCCTGTCGTAAATGGACAAACCACTCGTGAATTATCTATTAAGGCCACTTTGGGAAATGTGGCTTTTTTTCTTTTGTCATATCGAAACGATGCATCGTAAAAGATATGGAGACTATTGCAACATCGAAAAGAAAGAAGATCACTAAAATAGCTCGCCAGGAATGGGTTTTCGTAAATTATTTTCCGTTTAAAATAACGCAATCGATTGATTTGATTTAATATTTTAATATTCGGTAATGTATATATAACTTGAAGTGTAAATGTGCATTCTGGTGACGCTAGTTAGTATGATTTGTAATTTTTTAACCAAACGAAACGCTTAATTTATGGGTAAATCTGCTCTTTTTAAAGGTAAAAATAGTGATCTAAATTATACTTCTGCATTTTTGCTAGATCCTATTAAGGTAACGTATGCTAAATTAAATGTTAACCCTACATCGGACCAAATAAGAACGGCCTATCAAAACTGTTATAATCCTCTTCAAGTGAATCCGTTTTTAATTATGAAAATACTATTTTACCCACTGTTTTTTTTAATATTTCAATTTACCGTTCATGCTCAGGTCAAACCGGTGGCATTCGATATGAAGATCATGTATAAGTTTACTTATCAGAACGATAGTACGTCCAGTGCTTCGCGGAAAAGTATTTTTACACAATTGACGATCGGTGAGCAAGAAAGTCATTTTCAGACCCTATCAAAATTTAGAGCTGATTCAGCATTGGCACTCGAACATGGCAGTAATATGCTTTTCTACAGTTATGGTCGTATAGTACCCAATAACTTTTTAATTGTAAAACGGGGAGATGTCATTTCCACTTACGATCCTATAAACGGCGTGGGGTTTAGTGGAAATAATGAGTTGTCCTACTATGAGGAAAATAAGGCGGATATGCAATGGGAAATACGCCCTGACACTGCTCATATTAACCATTTTGTTTGTCAAAAAGCGACGACGGACTGGGGCGGGCGAAAATGGATCGCGTGGTTTACCATGGATATACCGATTTCAGATGGTCCGTATAAATTTTGTGGACTACCCGGTTTAGTGTTGTCCATATCAGATCAGGATAAATATTTCACATTCGATATGGCCTCCATAAGCAAAGTAAACAGTGTATCGGCCACTTTCGATCAATTACGTCCAGACCTTATTATCCAAAAGACAACAAAAGCTAATTTTTATAAGGAAAGGCAAAAATTAAGGGATAATATGATTGAATATGCGCTGTTGACCGGAGCTATATTATCTGACGAAAGTAAAATAAATATCCGTGCAGAAATGAAAACAGATAATAACCCTATCGAGCGGCATTAATGAGATGTGCAAATAGACGCTATGCTAGCTAAACTTTTTTTCACCATCATATTTATCTGGATAGGTGGCCATTCCTTTGCGCAAACCATTATTACAGGCAAATTACTCGACGAAAATCAAAAACCGATCGCCAATGTCACTGTGTCTTATAAAAAAATCGGTTCTGCAGCCTTGTTGAACTTTTCAAAAAGTGACGCTAGTGGAGCCTTCAGACTTACTGTTAAAGTTAGCGATGTAGATTCACTACAGTTGGATTTTAATCATCTCAGTTATGCCAAACGTAGCGTACATGTTGCCAATGCGACTGCAAACTATGCTTATATTTTAAAAAGTGAGGTGCGGAAAATACAAGAGGTAAAGGTGTCGGATGTGCCAGTGTACAAGCAAAAAGATACGATCAATTATAATGTAGCTTCTTTTACAGGAGCGCAAGATCGTGTAATAGGTGATATCATCAAGAAGCTTCCGGGCGTAGAGATGCGTAACGGTCAGATCTTTTACCAAGGCGAACCTATTCAACAGTATCGGGTCAATGGATTGGACATGATGGGCGGACGTTACGGGCTTATCAATCAAAATCTTCCAGCAGATGCGGTTATGAAAGTCCAGATCCTTGAAAATCATCAACCCATCAAAATGTTGGATAAGTTGGTCTTTTCCAACCGCGCCACCCTTAATTTACAGCTTAAGAAATTTACCACAACAGGTACCGGTAAACTAGGTCTTGGAGCAGCTCCTGCGCTTTGGGATGCTAATATTACGCCAATGACATTTGCCAAGACCTTTCAAATGCTCAATTCATTTCAGACGAACAATGTAGGCGATGACGTGTCACAGCAGTTAAAACCATTCTATTCAGGTACTGGTTATTTTACAGCGCGATCTCGCTTTTCAGATGGATCGTCCTATCTCTCCATTCGGGAGGTAGCCACTCCGGGTTTCGATCAGAAAAAATGGTTGAACAACCAGATCTTTTTAATGAGTAGCAATATGATTCAAAAGTTAAAGAACGGTTTGGAAGTCAAAGGTAATTTTTCTTATTTCCACGATAATCGAAAACTGCAAGGAACAACGTCGACACAATATTTTACAAACAACGAAGTGATCCACAACCAGGAGGTGGTGGACAATCGCTATGGTATCGATGAGTTGAATATTGGGATGCTGGTCGAAAAGAACGAGTCAAACGTTTTTTTTAGTAACAGTACCAATTATCGTAAACATTGGAACAACAGTGCCGGTAATATTCTTTTTAATGAAGACATCCCTATACAGCAGGACAAAAAGTTCTCAGACGAAGCCTTTCTCAATTCCTTTTCACTCGGCCGTTTTATAGGCAAGCAGTTGGTCAAGATCACGTCTACTTTAGAGTGGCACAGTACACCTCAACGTCTTACGGTCAATCCCGGTCAGTTTGAATCGTTGCTCAACGGCGGGATGCCCTATGATCAGATGGGACAGATCGTTCGTTTTAAGAGCTTTAATTTTGAAAATGGCCTGAGTTTATCGCGCAAGATCAAAACATGGACTTTTTCACCTAGCATCAACCTGAATTACAACAGCGGTACGTTAAACAGCTATATCGAGCTGCATGATCAGCATGATATTCGCGTCCTGGATACTGGTTATTTCAATGCTATGAATAGCGCGCAGATGCAGCTGCGGATGGCGCTCCAAATTGGGAAAGAAGTGCGCAAGTTTAAATACAGTTTCAATCTACCGTTCAGTCAATATTACTATAATGTCAAACAGCAAGGCAAACAGCGTCTGAAAAATGAATTGCGGAGCAGTTGGAATCCCTCTGCTTCGATGAGCTATCTGTTTAACGGGAAAAATACGATCAGTACAAATCTGAGTGTAGGTCGAAATTTTGGTGGACTCGACAATTTCTACAATGGTTACATCATTAGTCAGTATCGCAGTATCCAAAAGTATGATGCACGCTTACTCAAGAATGAAGAGCTGCGTACAGGAATACATTATGCGTATAAAAACACCTTGAAGGCAAGCTTTGCCAATCTGAGTTATAATTTTAGAAAAAGTTGGCGCGACTATATGTTCAGTACAGTATTGGACAGTATGGGACGTAGCTCGACCAGTATTATTAATCAAAATGCACAGAGTTTATCGCATGGGATCAGTGGTGGACTTTCCAAACTATTTGTCCGTATCAAAACTGTAGCAAAGTTAAACGGTAATTTCAGTTGGAGTAATTCAGATTATTTGCTGAATGAGCAGTTGGTGAAGCAACATGTAAACAGTCAGTCGTTCACACTTGAGCTTATCAATTCGTCTTCAGCGTTAATTTCTGGAGATTACCGGGTTGCCATGGGGCGGACCCACAATAGATTGGCTGCTGGGCAGCGCAATGAGCTGTTATATAACAATCATTTTTTTAATCTGGTAATTTCGCCCCATGATCGACATTTGATCACCTTGTCCAATTCATTATATGCAAATAATGTCAAGGCACAAAAAAGTCAGTATTTTATGGACGCAACTTATCGGTTCAGGCTAAGCCATTGGCGTACCGATTTAGAGCTGACAGCAACCAATATCTTGGATAATAAAAACTATCTGCAGCAATTTTCCTCAGATTATGAGCTTATACAGAGTTATTTCGAACTCAGGCCAAGACAGTTTCTGATTGCAATGCGATTTAAAATCTAGTTTTTAACTCCCAAAGAATTTGTTAACTTAAGGCTCTCAAATGACCTTTGATAATTTAGCTAATTCATATCTTCCAGTGAGGTGGTAGATGGATCTGTTTTTAAGTTATACAACGTACAAATCAATAAATGTTTAAGAAGTGAAAATTAATAAAAAAGTTGTTCCAACTATTTATATTCTGACCTATGTTTGTTTGATCGTGATGAATTTTATTGCGATAGAGCACCAGGCAATTAAAGGATGTTTTAGTCAGTTATTGGCTGATTTTTTTCATTTAGGGCAAAAATTTGATGGCTTTCAAATTTTTAGAATATATCTTTTTGGGAATCCATGGATATTGGGATTATTCTATTATGGCTTTAAAATTAAGTGGTTAGTATATTGTTTTATTGCCAGTAATATCTTAATTTTTGTATCGCTATTGCAATGTTATATGAAATTAACTTAATACACCTGTCAGTTATTTTACTTCTTTGATGAAATTACTGCTACAATGGAATATTAGATCTAAACTGCGAGATGATTAGGAAACATTTGTTTTCAGATAATAATATTTTAGTACCCTTATTTTAAAAGTGTGATAACTGTAATTGGTAGTTTGGTTATATTAGGTTTATGGTAAAAAGATCAGTCTTAGAAAAACTATCCAATAAGGACCTGTTGCGGTATACTTCAGAAGATACCCGATCAGTCCCTGAAGCTATAGAAATGGCTTTCGACATTCTCAAAAAAAGGGGCTATTTTTTTTCCGAAACAGAAATTGTTAAGATAAATCAACTTATAGCATCAAGGAAAAAAGAGGAACCTGATTACAAATCCCTTAACACATGGGATATTGATGAAGATGCTGAAAAAGCTTCCGTCAGTTTCTATTCTCAAAAAGCAATATGGTATTTTAGTATACTATTCGGATTATTTACAGGCGCTATATTGTTAGCGATTAACTTATTCACATTATCCAAGAAAAAAGAAGCATGGGCAACACTCCTATTTGGATTTGGTTATACCCTAGCGTTAATTTTAGTATACAATGAATTTAAAGATTATTTTGATCAGAGTAGATTCACTGGTATTTTGTTGTATGGAATAGGTGCCGCCATATTGCAGTTTGGGTTTTGGGATCAATATTTGAAAGGAATAAAATATAAGAAGAGAAGCATCATTGCTCCACTTATGATCTGTTTAGTTGTTGTTGGTTTAATTATATTACGTATCATAATATTCTTGAGTTGATTCTCCGCAATAATATTGAAAGACCCTATGGTTTTTCAAAGGCCAATGTTGTTATCTTGAGAAGTATACCTTACTACTTACTTAATGCCTTGACGATGGCCATGCCTATGGCCTTGGCTGATTGAGGATTTTGGCCAGTGATCAATCTGCCGTCAATGGTGACATGCGACTGCCAAGGCTCTGATTTTTCATAAATCCCACCTATAGCTTTTAGTTTATCTTCTAGTAGAAAGGGAACAACATTGCTGAGCTTTACAAGCTCTTCTTCTTCATTGCTAAAGCCATTGACTTTTTTTCCTTTTATCAAATATTCACCGGATTTCAGTTTGATATTGATCAAGCCAGCAGGACCATGACACACAGCTGCGACAACGCCGTTTGCTTCGTATATCTTGCTTGCAATCTTTGCGATTGTCGAATCGAAGGATAGATCCCACATCGCACCATGTCCTCCGGCATAGAAAATGGCTTTATAATCTTCCGGTTTTACCTGAGAAGGTTTAAGGGAATGGGTGATTTTACTGTGGTAGTATTTATCCTCCCAGAATTTTTTGTTAACAGGATCAGTCAGGTCAAATCCATCCACAGGTGGATTCCCTCCCTGTGGACTAAGGAAATCAATCTCATATCCAGCCGCTGTTAAAACCTCCCAGGGATGTGAGACTTCCCCGAGATAATAACCTGTTTTCTCGCCTGTATTACCTTTTGTATCGTGACTAGTTACTACAAATAGAATTTTCGGTTTTCGATTTGTTGCATAGCAATGGGGTACTATTAGGGTGAATAAAGCCAAAAATAGTCCTATTTGTATAAAGAGTTGTTTTGCTTTCATATCGTTGAGATTTTCTTTTTGTTGGAACAAATCTCTCGATTTCATATCGTAATTTAACGTGACCTACATCACATAATTAAAATTCACCTTCCCATTTCCGCTATTCACCGAGTTTTCCTAATCGTTAGTCTAAAGCCGATAGGCTAGGGGCCTATTGTGTCGTAGTTTTGAGTCAACAAATAAGAACAACAGAACTAACACTATAAAAAAAGACATTATGAACCATCATGAGTGTATTCAAAGGACACTCATGATAGCTTTATCATCAAATAAAAAACAAATAATTTCGATAAAAAACGCTAGTAAAAACATTCGCAGCAGCAGCTTTAATCGCAGTATCTACTTTCGCTATGGCAGCTGAAGGACCTGGAGCAAAAGTAACAAAAGCAAACGTTAACCTTTCCACCGCTGATTTCGCTTTAGAGCACTATGTTGCAGTAACGACTGCGGGCGAATCAGCAGGCGTAGAGCAGTTATTTGCAGCTGATTTTAATCAAAAGATCCAAACTACCAATGCGTTGTCTAACAGCCGTAGCGAAGTGGTTAAATCCTTCAAAAAACAAAAAGGCGAAAAGCTGAACTGTACCGTAAGCACAGATATTTTAGAAGAATCCGCAGATTATATGATTGCTAAAGTGACTTTGAAATTTGAGGATTTCACCAAGACTGATCTTGTCACTTTGGAGCGTGTGGGTAATGACTGGAAAGTAACCAAATCAATCAATTCGTATAAATAAGAGCCATCCCTAACAAATATATAAGTTGTGAAGTCACATCGAGAGATGTGGCTTCAATTTTTTGCGTATCATTGTATGTCGATGGATAATAGGCGATCAATTTTGAATTGAGCATATGGTAAAATATACTATCAAGTGGCTAACCGATAGATTTGAAAATGGAGATAGCTTCAAATTTCTCTTCTTTTGGGGGCATACAGCTAAGCATAATCAGGAAGTTGGAAAATTTGTTTTCAGTCAAATCGAACAATTTCTTGTCACCGCTTCAGCATGCCACACCTACCTTCCACCTGAATAAGCTATAAAGTAGCGAAACACTTCAAATGAATCAGATCCATGAGGTTTGTGGAAAATTATATAATTAGAATTTTGCTCGTCATTCTTTTTGTTTTCTCCAGATGACAGTGTGAGGTTTTGCTCAAGTGCAACGGCTTTTCCGTGCCCGAATAATTTTATTGCAGATTCCTTAAGGTCGGGAAGTAGATCGCTATGCGCAGACAGGTACTTTTTAAGTTTGTCATTGTATGCTTCCTGCTCGGCCTCCGAAAAACCTTCGGATATAAAGAGATTACTTTTCGCGTTTGCGATTTCTCTCAGAAACTCATCCGCATGTCCTGACAGCAAAAATTTACGTAGTTGATCATATTTTGCTAATACTTCCACCTGTAGCTTATTTTGATTCATTTCTGAAAGATCCTGGGAATTGTTCAGACTTGTGACCGAAGTTGGCGCTTCTGCTTCAAAATCCCAGGTATGCGTATAAGCATCTAGCGGTTTTTCAAGCGCTGGAAATTCAAGTTTTTTGATCTCCTTGATATTACCATAATCTTTATTTTCAAGCAGGTAGATCCCTGTGTTTCTACTTATTTCATTGAGCATATCAGAAGTTATCGATTTTTGGCTCTTATTTGACGAGATCCTGATTTTCACCTCCTGTATTCCACTGGAAAAAATGTACTGATTCAACTTGTAAGGGCCAGGGATACCATTGTTCTCCTGTGAATGGGCAATAAGAAAATCATTTAAATATATTTCATAGTCTATATTTCTTATTTCGTGATTGAGCATATAAGATTTCATAGGAAGTTTTCCCTCCGTGTCGGTTTGGTCATTTTTTTTAATGTCACTTTTACCATTTTTTTCATTACTGCAGCATACAAACACGAATGCACAAAAAGCGATTGTCAATATAAAGTATCTCATCATTCTAATTCAACATTATTATTTTAAAATGAATTTACGGTTATTTCAAAACTTTTTGAAATCAATTCTTCTGCCAGTGAAATAATATGTAATGCTGCGCTGGGTTTTGAATGTAATAAGTTTAGGGAAATTTATCGCTATGAGCTGAGTAATTAAAAAGTAGCAAATGAAATAAAAGTAACGAAATTATCAGCTTTCAGTTTAAATTTGTATACAGTACCTCAATTAAAGAAGATAAAATGATCGAAGACCTTATTAAGCTGAGGGCAAAATATTATTAGTAATAACTTTATACCAAATGAATCACAGATATCTTTTAGTACTACTTTTTCTCACAGTATGCCAATTGGCCTCGGCCCAATTTGCAAAAATCATTGATAAAGACGGCTATGTAAATGTGAGGAAACAAGCTACAGTGAATAGTGCGGTTGTTTCAAAAATTGCTGCTGATGAAATTGTTTATGCATTTCCTGATGAAAAGTTCGGCGATTGGGTAATTGTAGATTATACAGACAAAAGCAACAAGAGTATCACTGGCTATGTACACCATTCAAGAATTAAATATATCGAATCCTATAAGCAAATCCCTACTGTATTTTCTGATGAAGGCACAGCAAAATTTATGGCAAAAGATATAACCGTGCAAATAAATTCAGATAGTTTCGATTATGAAAAAAATAAAGGTGATTTTTCATCGACTCAATATGATGGCTATACCGTTGTAGACAAATTTAGAGAGCAGCAGGTCTGGGGAACAGATGGCGAAATCCCTACAAGCCATTATACCTCCATTGAAGCAACTATAAAGGGAAGATTTATCCAGATCCCGGAAAAGGAAATTGAAAGCCTATTTAATGTAAACAACGAGTTTGCAACATGCTACTATGATGACTCAAATGATAGTTTATACATTACTGCTGTTAATGGCGATGGAGCTGGTGGGTATGCAGTTTTATTTGAGATTAAAAAAGGTACATATCATGCAAAGGTGGTAACAATGCCATTTTAGCAATAGCGATAACGGTAAATTTACTGAGTTTTCCTGACCGTTGTCTAAAGTTCATGGAGGCTGCGCCAGCCTTTTTGAAAAATAACTAACTTTGTCCTGCAGTATTAGTAGATACATACAAGCATGCTAGAATGGTGAAAATAATGGTCGTAGAAGACAATGAACGCGTTGCTTCGAGTGTGAAAAAAGGATTAGCAAGTCAGGGCTACCTGGTCAATGTTTTTGGTGATGCGGAATCAGCGATCAAAGAAGCCAAATCTGTTGACTATGATTTACTTCTCATAGACATCATGTTACCAAGAATGAATGGGATTGAGCTCAGTAAACAGATGCGTGCGGCTTACCCCAGGATTCCAATCATCATGCTCACAGCATTGGGCAGTATCGATGAAAAAATATCTGGTTTTGATGCGGGAGCCGATGATTATATGGTGAAACCTTTTGAAATACGCGAACTTTTTGCACGTATCGCTGTCTTGCTCAAGCGGCACAGGGAAATCAGTGAAGAAGAGATTCAGGGGCTGCTGACTTATGATCGTATCAGTATTGATCTCCGGAGTAAGCAGGTTCATAGTCAGGGACAACTTATTAAGTTGACTCCCAAAGAGTTTGATCTCCTTCACTTCTTTTTGAAGCATAGGGAGACCATGCTCAGCAAGGATGAAATCGCACGTAATGTATGGAGCAAAAACTTTGATACCGGAACAAACTATATTGATGTATATATCAATTATTTGCGTAAAAAAATAGACCGGGATTTTTCACCTAAATTGATTCATACGAAATCCGGACATGGATTTATTTTATCCAATAAAGAATGAAGATTGTCAATAGAACTTCCTGGGTATTTACGCTCTCTTCGGCTATCATCTTGTTTCTATTCGCCTATGCGGTTTATTTCTTTTCGGAATTAAATCGGCAGGAAGAATTTGTGGATCGGCTGCGCTATAAGATCATCTGGCGCGCAGAATTTATTTTTGATGCACAGGTGCAGGAACATCAGATAAGAAGAATTCATGAACAAAATAAAAAGCTGATCAACGAAGCCCAGATTACTGTTTTCGATCAGCAGAATAGGGTTGTTTTTTCCGATATAGGCGAACCGACGTATCCCGATGTTAAATTGGAATCTTTCAAAACGTCTAATTTTTTTACATGGGAGCAAGGCAAAGAACTGTATATGGGCTTAAACTATCAATTTGAGGGTAAGCCTTTTTTCTTGATCGGACATGCGTACGATGTAACGGGTTTTGCACATATGGAACGGCTGAAAAATATTTTGATAACGATTTATATCGTTGCCCTATTTTTTATTTTTTTCTCTTCATTTCTATTTGCACGTTATATTCTTAAGCCAATCAATTACATTATACATCAGATAAAGGATGTGTCCGAACATAACTTGAGCACACGTGTCTCCTATAGTAATGCAAAAGATGAGCTCTCAGAACTTATCGAAACATTCAACAATACGTTCAATCGGTTGGAAAAATCTTTCAACAACCAGCGCCATTTTGTATCCATTATTTCACACGAGTTTAGAACACCTTTGGCAGCTATGATCGCCGAACTGGAATTGGCGCAGCAGCTGAATACCAATGTGGATGAGTATTTTAACTCTATTGATAGGGCATTGCTCGATGCGAAGGAGGCTACGGTACTTTCGACAGCCTTGCTGGATTTTGCCCGAGCAAACTACGATAGTTCGCAGGTAAATTTTGAAGAAATCAGACTGGATGAAATACTGCTTGAAGCAAAGTTGGTGGTCTTAGAGAAAAATAAAGACTATCGGGTAAGCATCTCTTTTGATGCTAATGCTGCAATCGACGAAGAGGAAATCTTGGTATCTGCAAATGCCTACCTCTTGAAAGTAGCCTTTGCTAATCTGATCGAGAATGCCTGTAAATATAGTGCAGATCGGCATGCCCAGGTACTGCTCTCCAGAAATAAAACCGTAGCGCAGGTGCAGGTAAAAGATCATGGTATCGGAATAGACAGCAAGGATATTCCGCATATCTTTGACTTGTTTTACCGTGTGGCGGGTACGCCTTCAAAAGAGGGACATGGCATCGGTCTCTCAATTGTTCAGCGGATTATTGAGATGCATCAGGGTACCGTAGCGGTTAATTCAACTCTCCATGTAGGGACTGTGTTTTCAGTCAAACTTAAACTGGCCTATCCAAAAGGGCTTGAATAAGCTAAAAATTCTAATGGTTTTCTAATAATATCACCTCCATATTCAGCCTAATTTTGACTTATCAAAAAAACAAAATTAGGTTGAATCATGAATAAAAAACAGCTTACCTTGGCGTTGTTCCTCAGTTTGGGACTAGGTAGCGCAGAGCTCGCCGAGGCGCAAACCAATGATTTTGGAAATCCAAAACTTACTCATTTCTTAAATAAGGAGCATACACGTTATATCAGCTTCAGCGGGTACGCTGAGCTGTGGGCGAGATATAGCCAGCTCAATCCGGGGAGTTTGGTAAACAACGAGTCCGTTTCGAATGTATCTGATCTTTCTTTGCGGCGTATTAGGGCAAAGATGACTTACAAGCCTACCGAAAATTTACTGTTTGTATTACAGATGGGGCCTACCAACGTAAACGTCAACAGCAAAACTAATACGTATATGGATCTCTTGGATGCCTATGCAGAATATAGTTTCAGTCCCAAAATTGCGATCGGTGGCGGCCGTTCGACTTGGCGCGGTCTTTCCCGTTTTACAACAGGACCGCTCAATACGCTGCTTTACGACTTGCCTCTGTATGCGACATCCAATACTGGGGCGACTGATATGGTCGTACGTGAAATGAGCATCTATGCAAAAGGGCAGTTTGGAAAATTTGACTATCGGGTGGTACTGGCTGATCCATATTCAGCCGCCAGTGCTGATCCAAAATTAAATAAAGCCACCTTCAGCAAAAATGAAGCACAAAAAGATGTGTCAGGCTACTTCCGCTACGCATTTCACGATAAAGAGAGTAACGAAACGCCATTCAATTCGGGTACATACCTCGGTAAAAAAGATGTGCTCAGCATAGGGGCTGGATTTGAGTATATGCACAATGCCCTTTGGCATCTGGATGAACGGCAGATGACCCAAAATGACGATATGCGCAATTTTGCAGCGGATATCATCTATGACGCGCCCATCGACAAAGAGAAAGGAACTTCGATTAGTGCCTATGGTATGGCCATGCACAGCGATTATGGTCCTAACTATCTCCGCTTTGCAGGGACAAACAACCCCGCGACAGGTATCGATGCGGCCAATGCAAGCCTGAATGGTGCGGGAAATAGCTTGCCAAATACTGGCACGGGAAATACATTTTACGCACAGGTCGGCGGTACACTCCCTTATTTCAATCCATCCAAACATAATTTACAGCTGCAGCCAGCGGTTTCTGTACAAGTAGGGGACTACAAGGCATTGAAAGACAAAAGTCTAATTTATGATGCAGGTATCTCGCTACTGATGCACGGTAATAGCAGCCGGCTGACTTTTGATGCGCAAAATCGTCCGATCTATAATTTAAATGCTGCGGATCAAGCTGTGGTAACAGATCACAAGTGGGCATTTGTGCTTAAATATAGAATTGATTTTAATTAAATAGCAATAACATGAAAAGAAAAGATTTTATCCTTACACTAGGTACTGCTGGCGTAATGAGCTTTGCGGCCACCTCACTGATGGCAAAAGAGAAAAAAGCGAAAACAAAAAAAGTGTATTTCCACTATTTGCTTTTTTGGCTAAAACCTGATTTGTCTGCTGAACAGGTAGAAGAGTTTAAACAGTTTTTTGAAGGTCTTAAAAAGCTTCCCTATGTCAAAAATGTACGTTATGGCAAGCCAGCTGCTTCTTCCCCAAGAGCGGTATTGGACAACTCGTTTACCTACAATGCGTCCATGGAATTTGCGACATTGGAGGAACTAGAGGCTTATGGTAAACTGCCGGGGCACCTCGCCCTTGTCGCTAAATACAAACCTTATTTTGAACGGATGATGGTGCACGATACGGTTTATGAATTCTAAAATTAAAACAACAAAATAATAATTTCAAACATTACAAAATGAAAATGATATCCAAACTAACTATTGCTTGCGTATTGGCAGCATCAAGCTTAACCGCTGTGAAAGCGCAAGAAGGTCATGGAAAAATTAAGGAGGTCAACGTGGAAGCCGAAGGTAAAATGCCTGCAGTGCGATTGATCAACAATCCGGATGGAACCTGCTCGTTTCAAAAAGGCTTTATTCCAACATTGAAACACGCCAATACGAGTACATTTTGGACAAGCAATAAAACAGAAGAATGGGAGAAAAACGCTCATCCAGCTCCAAGAAGACAATACGTGGTTACGCTGAAAGGTAAAATCAAATTTAAAGTCAGCGATGGTTCAACTTTTTTAATTGAACCTGGAACGATTCTTTTGGCTGAAGATTTGAAAGGTACTGGGCATAGCTGGGAAATGGTTCATTCAAAAAGCTGGGAAAGATTGTATATCCCTATCAATGAGGGGGCTGATGATCTTTTCGTAACAAAAAATAACTAACATTTATGTTGTGCCGCAGTCTGACCTGTGGCACAACATTGCCAGTAATTTTTCTTTTTTCCTATCGTTTCCTCTTTTTTGTTTCGTCATCCAATGTTTTTAAAGACTATTGGATTTTCACTGTACGACGCCAATTTTTATGTTGAACCTTTCATTTGAAAGGTAGCTTGTAGCCGTTTTGTATTGTAAGAACGATAGCCAATTTGAAATAGTTTTATCAAAGTGATTTTTTTTATAAATTGTGTTGGCCTAAAATTAGGAATCCCCTTATTGATAATCCAGAGGGAGCCCATTGGGAAATAAGAAATAAACCATAGATTTTGAGAAAGGACAAGAACTTTGAAATTGCGAAGGAAATTAGTCGGAAGATACAAGAATATCCTTCTTCTCTCTCTTCCGAAGAAAAGTACAAATTATATTGGCTGGCATTTGATCACATAAAAAAAAGTGCTTATAGCGGTAATCCGGAAGGTCAATATGATTATGCGCAACAGTTTGATTCAATTAATTTTTTAGGTGTTAATAATCCATTATACAATCCAAAGAAATGTATCTATTGGTATACAAAGGCGGCCAATGGTGGTTATGCAGAGGCTTATAATAACCTAGCGGATTTTTATGAAAGAGGCGAAGGGATTCAGCAAGATTTAAAGATGAGTTACGCATTATATAAAAGAGGGGCTGAACTCGGGTCAATTATTGCAAAAGCAAATTTGAAAATATTTGAAAGGGAAATAAAACAAGGGAAGTACAGGCTATAATTTCTATAGTAAAGATTTTCTTTTTGATATTGTAAGTAATCTAGAGGATTGTTGCCAAAATGAGCATTGGAGTTAATAAAAATGATGATGAAAATAAATAATCAATGATATGGAGAATGTATTTTTGCTATGGCACACCCACTTTGACGAATCATTAGATGGAGGAGAAGACGTGAAATTGATAGGAGTTTACAGTACCAAGGAACTTGCTGAAAATGCGTTAGTAAGAATGTCCAAAGTAGAAGGTTTCCGGGATCATACAGCGGGTTTTGAGATATCAGAATATAAAATAGATAAGGATAACTGGACTTCTGGCTTTATAACCGAATGAACTTAATAACTTTTGTATAAATAAAAACCCGTCCCCAGCATAAGTTTTAATGTTATGCTGCATTGCCTTCCGTAATTTCCTATTTAAATATAGCTTCCATTTCAGTAATTTTAAGAGTATCTTGTTCAATATTTACTGTCCCAAACAGGTTCCGAAAAATGGAAGGCCTATTTCTTATTGCAAAAAAATGTGTTTCCTTGAGCTTTCCCTTATTGTTGAAATATAGGAAATATTAATATCCAGAAAAGTCAAAATAGTATTTCAAATTCTGTCATTTTTGCAATAAATTGAGGAGTTTATTCTAAAGCAATGAGCAGATATTTTCCACGAACCATTTTAAAATTATTCAGAGTTTATAACCAAGTTTATGCGCAATATGATAAAGATAAAATATACCCTTAAAATCCACATCTTAGTTTTGCTTTGCTTTTCATGCTTTATGGTGAAATCTCAATCCAATGTTATTTTTCCAGTAATTGAGCACAACAATGATCAACTTGACAAAGTTTTTTTTAAAGAAATAACTGAAGTAAATTCGAGTATCTTCAATTTGGATGCGGTTGTCTCTTTTGAGAAAGCTGATTCTACTTTAAATATCTTCTACATGGGAAGGGATTTATTATACGATTATCTGTTGGGCAATTCAAAAGAGATCCTCGGAATTCAAATAAAAGGTAGGATTATTGGAATACATAAAAGTGCTGAGAAATTATTAGATATAAAACCGGAAGTAGCTTTAGCTTCGAAGATATTTATAAAGCGGAGGAAGTTAAACAAAAATAAAGAGCTAATAGATTTTCCATCACCAACGGATTATAAACACTCCATATACAAGCTAGATAATTCAAAATTTAGACTTATAGAGCGAGATTTTACTCATGTACAAGAACTTTGAAATTGCGAAATAATTGATTTTTTATGAAAATAGGGCGTATTATTAGTTGGTTTGATAGAAGAGATGAGAGGCTTATTGGTGAATTTAATATAGACTTTATACCTTTAGATCTTTTGAAGGAGACTTTTAGACCTCCGATTGAAGATCCTTTAATGTACAATCCTTATGATATTAATATAGCGGAATCTGAAATTCTAAAAAAATATGTAGACATTGAATTCGAATTTGATAAATATATATATCAAATTGATTGTTTTCAGGCTTGATAATTAGGAGACTTTACACATAGAAATATCAGCTTTTAGTAAAAAAGGATTGTAATGAACAAATTGACAGTTTTTGAAATGGCTCTGCTTTTTGCCTTAGCAGAGAAATACCCGGTTTTGTATACTCATATTGATAAAATATATGTAGGTGAAAGAGAATGTACCGGTATGGGGCAATACGTATTCTTAAAATATTATGATGAAAATGATGTTCTCCCAATTTCCGAAGATATTCTCTCAGTCGATAAAATCATAATAACAGAAGGATTGGAAATCGGGATTGGGTTCATTGGAAATATTGAAAATTTTAAATTAGTTAATTTGGAACTATTCGTTTATGGTTCTAACGATTGGGATTGTGTTTTTCAAAATTTCTCCTTAAAAGACTTAAAGGACCTATGATCAAGGTCTTTTTTTGTTTTGAAGATTTTACCAAAACAGATTTAGTTACCTTGGAGCGTGTGGGTAATGACTGGAAAGTATCCAAATCGATTAATTCTTATAAATAGGAGCGATTTCAAATAAATATATATATTGTAGAGCCACGTCGGGAGATGTGGCTTTTTTACGTCAAAAGGGCCTGATGTTAAATCAGACCCTTTCTCTTAGCGTTTATTTGTACAGTAATCTTTATGTTTCCTATCGTTTCCTCTTTTTTGTTTCGTCATCCAATGTTTTTAAAGACTATTGGATTTTCACTGTACGACGCCAATTTTTATGTTGAACCTTTCTTTCGAAAGGTAGCTTGTAGCCGTTTTGTATTGTAAGAACAACTGCCATTTCCAAATAGTTTTATCGGAGTGATTTTTTTTTATAAATTGGGTTGACTTATTTAAACTGTATGAACATCTTGGTTATTCTAATGTCATTCTTGTTCGCCCATATTCCGCAAGTTAACGCTTATAATGGCTAGCGGGTTCCTATCGCTGACAGATTGTCGATTGTACGTTGAATAAAAGCATCAGACGCTAAATTTTTAACCGTATTCTTATTGAGTATACCATTCTGTTCTTTTAAGATATATTCACTAGCTTTAAACCACTGCATCGGTATTCCATCTATTTCTTTGTCTGGTAAATAAGAATAAGTGAAATTCAGTTTTTCGATGTCGGAGACCAATTTCTTTACTTCATCGGCGTAATTTCTCAGTTGTGACACGCTGAGGCTATCTTCAATCCTTTTTGTCAACAATCGGTCCTCATACAATCTCAATTCGGTGAGCTTGATGACTTCAATAAAAGAAGCGACCGACGAATCATCAGAACCATCCCACCAATAATCACAGAATTGTTCATTTTCAGTGTCAAAATAAATCCTCCGTTCTTCTGTTGACATTAAGAAGCCTGGACGTTCATAACTTTCTGTTGGAATATCACCCCAAACGGAAGCCCATCGGGTTGTTTTGGAATAATAAAAAGATCCAGTAAACTCACTTTCCATATACCTGTCAATTGTTAGTCCTAAGGATAAATAAAAGCCGTTTTCTAGCTTTTTTGAAAAAAAACCTTGTGCGCTAGATATAGAGTCTTTAAAATAGAGGTACCCCAATGTCGCTAAAGGAGCCTTGACTTTAGTGATTAATTTTGCTTTTGTTAACTTCATTTTTTCAAGAATATTTCTCACCTCAAAAACTTCTCAAACAGTTCTCTTTCTTATCTGTACGCTATCAACATAATAGGTGTTCCTTTTGATGTCTTTGAGAGCTGCACTGTAGTCTGGGCATAACCTAACGAAAATAATGATGCGAAAAGGACAGTAAATATTAATTGTTTCATGTTGATTAATTCACATGAGTTGTTGTCAATATAAGTTATTTCTAAGTTTTGAATAAAACCTAATTATTTTTAACTCAAATACATCACCATAGCATCTCCATTCTCCGCAGCTTTTTTATAGAAGATTTTGAGATCATCGAAGTAATCGAGAAGATATTCCAAGGCATTTTCATCATCTTTCCAGATGTCAGGGTAGATACCTTCTTCTATCATCTTATTCGGATTATAGTTTGCTGAAAGCTCTTCCTTTGTAAGATCTTTTATCGCGCTATATATTTCTTTGGTTTGTTCAGCTGTACTATATGTTGCCGGGCCATAACCCATATCTTGATCGGGGTCAATTTCTGTAGGCCCCATAAGTATACCTAAAAGCGGTGCTTCTTCTTCAACTGCTTCTGCCAAGCTTTGTCCAGTAATTAGGAAAAAAATACCTTCCCAAGCTTTATCTAAATACAGAAAGTTTTCGCTATCAATATTATTTTGTTTGAATGCAATATCTTCTAAACGTCTACTATCTGCGATAAAGTTATTAAGTGTTTCGTTATCTACACGTAGATAGCTTTGTGTCATTCCCATGGTATAATTTAAAGGTTAAAGTGTTTTTCTGATACCCATGTCTTGATATCTCATTTATATGGCCTTTGTTAAATTTTGTATCTCCATAAAAATAATGAACTACGCTATTTAAAACAATACGATAAATTCAATTATTTGAAATTTTCTTGATGGGCGTGTTATTATTCGACGTCTTCCTTTGTATCAGCAACCACTCATAAATCCAGGGCTCAGTTTCATAAAGGTATTGGGTGCCGTGACCTTCACCTGCGATGCGGTGAAAGATCATATTTACATTGCACTTCTTTAGAGATTCGGCTATACGTTCTGTTTCGTGTATGGCGATTTCGTTATCCGTTCCATGATACGTCAGGATAGGGATGTCTTTAAGTGTACAAATCCGAGTGGTGTCGCTATCGTTTACTCCTTCCTCTAAGCGTCGCGCGTTAAAAAGAGTTAATAACATTGCTAGATGTTTGGTTTTATAATATTTTTATTGTAAAACTAATTGAAAATGAGTAGACTGCAGTTGTTGTTGCTATTGCTCTTTATCGCAAACTTATCTTCTGCACAAGATCTGAAAGGCACGATTAAAGATAAGTATTCGGGTGATATTCTTATAGGTGTTTCGATCAAAGTAGCTTCACGCAGCACCTATTCCGATAGCTATGGCAAATTTATATTGCCAGGCATTAAGCTTGGAGATACAATTACCTTTTCTTCAATAGGATATCGCGAGGAAAAATATATAGTTGATAATAGCAATCTTGATAATTTGGTCATATATATGAAGCAAACAACGATATTGTTGGATGAAGTCAAGATCAATTCTTTAGGAAATTATAAGGCTGATTCCTTAAAGTTTCGGGAAGAATTTGCCAAGACTTTCAATTATAGCAAACCCAAATTTAAAGACATTTTCATCAGCAAAAATTATTCTTCAAATGTCCCGAGACACCCTAATCAAGCTAGCAATAGTACCGCCTCGCTGATTAGTATTGATGTGCTTTCTGTTATTTCTATGTTAGGGAAAAATAGGACCCCTCAATCCAAGCTCCAACAGAAATTGATAAAGGAAGAAGAAGAACAGTATCTTGATAATACCTTTTCGAAGCGTAAGGTTCAAAATTTGACGGGCCTTAAAGGTGATTCTCTACAAACTTTCATGCAGTTGTACCGTCCGAATATTGACGCCGCTAAATACATGTCCGACTATGATATTATCCTGTACATCAAAAAATGCTACCATGAATATATCGAGCCTTAAACTTCGCCCCATTAAGTCAATTTGTTAGAAGATATGGCACTTATTATTTTAAGATAAATAGAATAGCGCAATAGAAATTCCTAGTGATGCAATTAATGGTACAATGGAAGATTTGGCTCTATACTGTAGATCATTAGGAAACATTTGTTGTCTGATAAAAAATAGACCAGTTGCACCTATGCCCGAGAGGATGAAGTTAACATAAAATATATTCTGGCTCATTTCAGGATAATTATTTCGAATATAATTTATAATAATTAGTTGAATGCCTATATAAATAATACTATAAAAAGTAGTAATAACAGCTCCTTTTATATTTTTTATTTTTATGAAATTTAGCACTTGAAGTACACCACCAAAAAAGACACCAAATATTACGGAAAGCATCCAAATAAGTGTATTTGTATATAGTTCAATAGCGTTTACGTCCTCTGTGAGCCCTTTGTCCCATCCTTTGTCCACTACTTTTTCACTATCGTTTTTTTTTGGCAATTAAAGCTTCGATTCGTGCTGTTTCGGAAGGAGTAAAAGTTCGCCCACGTTCCTGTAGAATCTCGTAGGCATATTTTACAGCATCTGAAACAGATCGACTATCTGGTTCTATATATTTTTCGAGTTCTCTATCTGATAGTTTACTAATAACATTTTTATTAACCATATTTTGAGAAGAATTTAAGATTGAATGCTTTATCAGTAAAGATCTAAATTTAATATTATTTTTAAATAAAAACCTACTGCTAACCTTCACCTCACCATTTCCGCCATTTACCGAGTTTTCCGGATTGTTGGTCTAAAGCAAGTAGGCTAGAGGCGTATTGTGTCGTAGTTTTGAGTCAACAAATAAGAACAACAGAACTAACACAATAAAAAAAGACATTATGAACCATCATGAGTGTATTCAAAGGACACTCATGATAGCTTTATCATCAAATAAAAAACAAATAATTTCGAGAAAAAACTTTAGTAAAAACATTCGCAGCAGCAGCTCTAATCGCAGTATCTACTTTCGCTATGGCAACTGAAGGACCTGGAGCAAAAGCAACAAAAGCAAACGTTAACCTTTCCACAGCAGACTTGGCACTCGATCACTATGTTGCGGTAACTACAAAGGGCGAATCAGCAGGAGTAGAGGAGTTATTCGCAGAAGATTTCAATCAAAAGATCCAGGCCTCCAATGCACAGTCTAACAACCGTAGTGCCGTAGTTAAACTATTGAAAAAGCAAAAAGGAGGGAAGCTGAACTGTACAGTAAGCACAGACATTTTAGAAGAATCGGCAGACTATATGGTCGCTAAAGTGACCTTGAAATTTGAGAACTTCACCAAAACAGATTTAGTTACCTTGGAGCGTATGGGTAATGACTGGACAGTGTCCAAATCAATCAATTCGTATAAATAGAACTTTACAACTTGTGGTTTGCCAGTAACAAAAGACAAACCACTAGTGGATCATCTATTTAATTTTAGTTTAGAAGCCAGGTCGTGAAATCTGGCTTTTTGATTGTTATTTACGAACACTTAATCTTTTTGTATTTACAATCTGATCATTTGTGTTTTTAAATTCAAGAATATAGTTGCCAGGCCTTAAATATAGAAATTCCTTTGTGTTTTTGATGAAAAGCTGGTCTGCTGGTATTCGATGTCCTTGTTTTTCGTCTGCATAATAAGCTTGAACAAAAATCCCTTTTTGTCCGTGCGTATCTAGCTGTATTGACTTTGTAAGGTTATTATCTGACAAGTATTCAGGGCGACTATTTGTAGTTAGATAGCGAGGGTAAAAAAGTGAAATATCCACGAAGTCATCATGCCAGGCTGTACCGTCTTTTAAAGCGACGACAGGTTTGCTAAAGCTAAACGAAACAAACTTGTTTACGGTAAGGAATTCGTCCGTTTCAAATTGGGAATAATATCGTTCAATATGTCGAGTTTGTGATATTGTTAAGGGGTCGATATTGGTCATTTCTTTAAAGAACTGAGCCATTTTTTTCCAGTTGGTTCGTGTATTTTCATGGATATGGTCATATCCTGCATACACAAGCAGTTTCGCATCAGGATCAGTTTTTAGCAATTTTGCTAGGTTGACGGCTTGTAATGAGTCGCGCATGCGATTACTATTTGTATTGTTGGCGTCATAATTTATCAATACAAAATTTTGTCGCAATGCTTCCCTGATCATTTCTGCGAAAAGGGGCTCATGGCTATAATAGCCTGTTGTATCTGTAACGGTTCGTGTCGTGTTAATGTTTTGATCAGCAAGGTCTTCAATAGCTAAATATTTAAAACCTAATTTGCGAAACCCATTTAATAATTGAGCTGCAAATGTGCGATGATAGGGAATATTATGAGCTTCGTTGATCATGACTACTTTTTCATTTTTGGCCTTTTTTAGGATGAACTTTCTGGCATCGACAAAGTCGTGCTGCTTATAAAATTTGCTATCATATTTTATTTCATCGTTTTTGAGCGCGTGGACATATTGCTGATCCCAATAAAATCTGGAGCTATCATAGTTGCCGATAAAAGAATGATAGGTAGATTGGAGTTGATAAAAAAGAGATTTCGTTCTTGCATCCATGCTATCCACTGTTAGCTTGTTGAATTCCTGGATAGCTATCTGGTAGTTTTCTGGATGCTTTTTAAAAAGTTGGTCATTGAGATCAAATAATTTTTGCGTTGTGATTTGTCCTGAGACCAAGTCGCTAATTATAAGTAGGAATAGCGTGAAAAATATCTTCATAACTAGTTTTTTAGTTTTATAACTAATATATTAGTTTGAATCCTGCTTTCAAAATTAATCTGTTAGAAATTGGTTTCCACCGCTGAATTTGCCTTCGAACACCATGTTGCGGTAAAGACCGAGGGAGAATCAGCAGGCGTAGCGCATAGTTACCTTGGAGCGCGAAGGTAATGACTGGAAAGTCTCCAAATCGATCAGTTCGTATAAATTAGGAGCCATCCCTTACAAATAGATAAGTTGTGAAGCCATGTCGTGAGGTGTGGCTTTTTCTATTTTATGTTGTTTTCAAGTCTGAGGTAAGTAGAAGACTTCTCTGCAAAATTGGAGGCTGAAATAGTTTAGAAAATTATGTATTATTGCTAGCGTACATATTATGCAAAGTAGTTTTACGATGAGACTAAAATTTCTCCTTGTTATTTTGGGGCCAAGCTTTTTGCTTTTTTCTTGCAAAAACAAGAGTTTAACAAATTCCATTTGGAAAAATTGTGGCGATAATAGTGACCTACAGGATATCCTTGTGTTTAATGATACGAGTAATTTCGTACGGAATGATACCATCTATAGCAGGCTGGTTATTGACTCCCCAATCGCTGTGATTAACCGGATTGATAGCTATTATGGCGAAAGAAGGTTATATCTAAATAGGCTTTCTGATCAAAAAACCTATAGGTACTGTGAGCAATAATCGACCATATTAACATGTTTTAATTTATACAACTCAATAATGATCATCAGTATAATGTCGGTTTAAGAGTGAAAAAGACTAAAAATTGGCCGTTCTTATTTATTGTATTTTTATTGGTTTTGGCAATTGTATATTCACGGTTAATTACTCATTCGATGATTATAGGGAAATATTATTTTAAATATCACGAATGTACTGCTATGGGGGATTTACCGAATAGGGATGATATGCTTACTTTGCTTGATGAAAATAAATATAGAAGTTCTTACTGGGGAAATGGGGAATATCGTATAGAATATGAGTTTTTTAGAACAGTATTAGTTTTAAGCAATTCAGGTGGGACTGTCTCAAATGAGCTAGAAATAAAAAAAGTTGGAAATAAGATCAATATTGTTTTGGATGATACCTGTGATTTTTTTTATGAAAAGGCTGATTGGAAGATATCGGATTAAAGAAGATATCGGATTAAATAGGAGAAATTATATTACCATCAAAATCTAGTTAAAGCATATTAAGTTAATCTTTTTTTCAATATTTTATTCTTCAGGGAGCTACGTTTTTTATCATGATATCGTTTGTCTTTTTATTTAACAGGCTGGCACGCTCGCTGAAAGAATATGTTAGCTATATACTATCTTTTCTGATTGCCTATATCTTTTTAATGCTCCTGCTTGGGCAGATAAATGGCGGGGATCTGTTTGTATTTGTTCAGAAGTATCATAATAATAGAGATTTTTGGGCAATGGTTTTCCCTTTTGCTTTTTCCAATATTTGCATGATGATAAAATCGATGCTAAAAAAATGACGAATTATTTTTTGTGAAAAATATTAAGATTTTATGAATCTGGCTTTTTTATGTCAAAAGGACCTGATTCTCATCAGACCCTTTCTCTTAGCGTTTATCTGTACAGTAATTTTTATGTTTCCTATCGTTTCCTCTTTTTTGTTTTGTTATCCAATGTGTGTCAATAGTTGATGAACGATTATCAAACTTTAAATTCTGGCGCAATCATTACTTTTTCCTCTTTCACATTATTCAGGAAACCGCTATACTTTATGGGCAATTTCTTACGATGAAAATAAAAGTAGAAGTCAAATGAACCGCCCACGATCCCTTTTCCTGGTACGTATACAAATCTGTCTATACCTCTATCTACCTCCAACTCATGGTCATGCGTATGCCAGTCTGTATAAGTCCAAAATTGATAACCCATTTTACCATTTTTAAACTTGACGACCTTAGATAAATATTCTCTTCGGTCTCTTAGATAATCGAAAGTGGGATAGTCGTAAGGGGTATTGCCGATAGTGTAAACAGGAAATTCTTCATGCGGATATCTCTTTTTAAAAATAGCTTCCATTTCAGTAATTTTAAGGGGCTCTTGCTCAATATTTATTGTTCCAAACATATTTTGAAAAATGGAAGGCCTATTTCTTATCGCAAAAAATTGTATTAGACAGTGTTTGGACGAATAGTATTTGTTGCCAATTTTCCGGATAATTTGATATTCGTCGAAATATTTAGTTTTTGCACCGTATGTTTTATCAAAATCAGCGTATGTATGGGCTCCTAATAGCCTTTTAAGGTATTGGTGGGGTATCGTATCATTTTTGATACTATCCAGATGAATTTCAGTCCAATCACGGTTCCCTTCCAAATCTGGAAGAACGGCAATAAGAATTAGATTAAGGTCTTTTTGCTGGTCCAATTTATTTCGATCTATAGCTATACCATCGATGAACGTCAGTGAAAATAGCTCAACGCTCTTCTTGATACCATACAAGTTATCTGTAGATAATTTGTAATTATCTAAGATACAGCCCTGTGGCTGATCGGCTAATAAGATATATTTGACGTTGGCAGATAAACTGAGCGAAACAATTAATAGTGGCATCAAAAGCCATAATCTGAACCGTTTAATTACATGTTTTTCCATCTTTTCCTTCGCTATGTTTAATAACATTATTCTTCTCACTCCCGCTAAAATCATTTAATGAACCGACTTTGGTGAATAGCATTTTTTAATGATGAGCGATCATCAAACTTTAAATTCTGGCGCAATCATCACTTTTTCCTCTTTTACGTTATTCAGGAAATCGCTGAATTTTATAGGTAATTTTTTACGATAAAAATAAAAGTAGAAGTCAAATGAACCACCCACGATCCCTTTTCCTGGTACGTATACAAATCTGTCTATACCTCTATCTACCTCCAACTCATGATCATGCGTATGCCAGTTGGTATAGGTCCAAAACTGATAACCAATTTCGTTATTTTGGAACTTGATAGTTTTTGACAAATATTCTTTTCGATCTCTTAAATAATCAATAGCGCTACTGTAGGAATAAGGTGTGTCGCCGATCGTATATGGTGGAAAGTTAGTGCCGGGGTATCTCTTTTTAAAAATAGTTTCCATTTCTGTAATCTTGAGCGGTTCTTGCTCAATATTTATTGTCCCAAACACATGCTGAAAAATGGAAGGCCTATTTCTGACGGCAAAAAATTGAATTAAACAATGTTTAGAGGCAAAGTATTTGTTGCCAATTTTCCGGATAATTTGATATTCGTCAAAATATTTAGTTTTTGGACCATAAGGGTCATCTAAACCTGAAAGAGTATTTATTCGGAATAATCTATTTAATACCGAAGTAGTAATAATGTCGTCTTTAATAGTATCGAGATTAATTTCTTTCCAATCTGTGCTCCCTAACAAATCGGGGAGGACAGCAATAAGTATTATATTAAGCTGCGTGTTGGCATTAATTTTATCTTTACTTATTGGGTCTGGTCCATTATGGAATGTGAGTGTAAATAACTCTACATTCTTTTCTATACCGTATAATTTTTCTGTTGATAATTTGTACTGATCAATTGAATAGTTCTCCGGCTTATCCGGCATAACAAAATATTTTGGTCGGCTAAATAAACTAACATTGACAAATATAAATGACAATAAAAGTAAAAATCTGAATAGTTTAATTAGATGTTGTTCCATCTTTTCTTTCGCTATGGTTAATAACTTTTTTTTCTCCGCTTCGCTAAAATCAATTACAACATCGACCTTGGCGAATCGTATTTTTTAATTGTTGTTAAAAGATAGTAAAAATAATTTCACTTTCCTCGCCGTTCCATTCCCGCCATTCACCGAGTTTTCCCAATCGTTGGTCTAAAGCCCATAGGCTAGGGGCCTATTGTGTCGTAGTTTTGAGTCAACAAATAAGAACAGATAAAAAACTAACACAATAAAATAAAGACATTATGAAAACGCTAGTAAAAACATTCACAGCAGCAGCTTTAATCGCCGTATCAACATTTGCTATGGCAGCTGAAGGACCTGGAGCCAAAGCAACAAAAACAAACGTTAACCTTTCCACAGCAGATTTCGCTTTAGAACACTATGTTGCGGTAACCACGGCGGGAGAATCAGCAGGTGTAGAGCAGTTATTCGCCGAAGATTTTAATCAAAAGATCCAAGCTACCAATGCGCAGTCTAACAGCCGTAGTGCCGTAGTTAAACTATTGAAAAAGCAAAAAGGAGAGAAACTGAACTGCACAGTTAGCACTGATATTTTAGAAGAATCTGCAGATTATATGGTCGCTAAAGTGACTCTAAAATTTGAAAATTTCACCAAAACGGACTTAGTTACCTTGGAGCGTGTGGCTAATGACTGGAAAGTATCCAAATCAATTAATTCATATAAATAAATCTCAAGAACTAGTGCTCTGCGAAGCTATAGGTAGAGCACTAGTGAATCATATGTTTAAGTTTAGTTTAAAGGCCAGGTCGCGAGATCTGGCTTTTTTACGTCAAAAGGGCCTGATTCTCATCAGACCCTTTCTCTTAGCGTTTATTTGTACAGTAATTTTTATGTTTCCTATCGTTTCCTCTTTTTTGTTTCGTCATCCAATGTTTTTAAAGACTATTGGATTTTCACTGTACGACGCCAATTTTTATGTTGAACCTTTCTTTCGAAAGGTAGCTTGTAGCCGTTTTGTATTATAAGAACAGCTGTCGATATAAAATAGTTTTATAATTTTTTACTAACTGCAGTTTTAATTCAAAAAGCTTACGCTCTTAGTGAAGTACTGGTTGTACTAGTAAACATTTGCAACATCCTTTGATTATCAACCAGAGCTTACAACTCGCGATTAATCATGAAGGACCGCTAATCATAAAATACCTTCAGCTGCTCCAGCCTCTTTTTTACCAGCTTACTTTTCATCGGTTCAAAACTCATGATTTCTTTGCTGTTCTGTTTTACGGATACCCGAAACGGCTGGTTTAGCTTTGCTGTCAAATGATAGATAGCCACTAGCTCAGCGAGGTCTTCAAACCATGCAGCTGTACTGTAAAGTGACGCGAAGGGTGTTTTTTGAAGCTCTTTGTAAATTTTAGTTGCATCAGAAACTGACACCTGCTTTCCGCTCCGGAAGCGTGTGGTTGCCAGCAAAGGGCTAATGAACGCTTTCTCGGGCACATTCGCGGCATGCCAGATACCCCGGGTAAATGCTGTAGGTGCCGCAACTGTATCACTTTCGAAGGAGTGAGGTGTAAGAGCCAGCACCGCATCCACTACATGCGTTGCCTCGTGAAGCAATACGTACACCATAGCGTCCAGCTCGCCGGCATCTATCGTTACCTTCAGTCCGCTGTCTTCAGGAAATGTGTAGTACGAATTCTCCTTCCATGTGGCCCATTGGGAAACAGTTTCATTAATAATCTCTGCGCGAAAAGTGATGTTGAATTTTTGGGTTGAATCGGCTGTTTCAACCGGGGATGTAAGTGCTGTATTGGGCATATTATCCATGAAACTTATACTGTGCAGATGTTGTTTCAGAATTTTACTATGTAGCGGCGACAGCATGTTAAAAGCCTTTGCGACCTTGTCTTTTTCTTTGGCTGTCAGTACATGATCCACTGGCTGCAAACCTGCTTCGCGAAATTTGTTGAAAACTTCGTCCGGTGCCGGTTTTATTCGTTCCGCCAATGCTGATAAGGACCGGCTTTCTGGACTTTGTGCGCGTAGAGCCATCGGGATAATAAGAGAAAAAAATAAGTAAGTAAAAAATCTGCTTATCATATTGAATTTTGTTTTGGAGCAAAAAAGACTGAATTTACAAAAAAGACTGAATTTAATTTATGGCAAGAAATTTTGCCCGGAATGCTGATGGCGTTTCACCTGATTTCTGCACAAATAGCCTGCTGAAGTATGCTGGATCTTCATATCCCAGTTCATAGCCAACCTCTTTTGCCGTCAGATTGGTATGTACCAGCAGCCGTTTTGCTTCTAACAGAATTCTGTTCTTTATCACATCATTAGGCTGTGGCAGATTGAGCCTTTTAAATTTATGGCTAATCGTTTTTGGAGCCATAAACAGCAGCTCGGCATAATCGGCAACATGGTGCTTTTCTTTATAATGTTCGTCAACCAACAAGGTAAACTTCCTGAAAAACTCCAGGTCGTTGTTCTGTTCAGTAAGTTCTTTATCGAGATTTTGCTTTTTCCACAATCGTGCAGATTTGATGAACAATTGTTTGAGATAGGTACGAAGCATCTCTTCCAGCGAGGTATCGTTCAATCCGAACTCATCCGTCATCTGTCCGAAAATATAGCTAAAGAAAGGGATTTCGCCATTGTCCAATTCCACCATCGGCATATTGTAGATGTTGCTGAACAGCAATCCGTTACAGGCTACTTCCTCATCATGTATCTGGATACAATAAAAGTTGCGGTTGTAAAAGATGAAGTGTCCCTCTTCTTTTCCGAGCTTCTTTATATGCAGATGCTGATTGGGGCTTACAAAGAACAGGGAAAGCTGTTTTACGGAATATTCAGCAAGATCAACCTGTAACTCAGTTCCCTTTGAAAGAAGCAGTACTTTTATGTATTGTTTATAACCCGCGCTATTAATGGAGTCGACATTTTCTTCATGCAACGATATAAGTCCTATGGTTTTTAGGTCGTTTCGAAATACTTTTTCACTTGCCATATTGGTAAACTAATGGAGTTAAAAATACAAATCTCAGTTCAAATAGAAACAGGAGAACATAATATTCTTGCTCTCCTGTTTTGCAATTCATCATGATTTTGCAAATTTCTCCAGCTCAGTATTGAATTTTTCCATTTCTTCGACGAACAAGGCATGACCGCTGTTTTCAAAGCGGATAAGCGTTGCATTTTTTATGCCTTTCTGTAATTGTTCGGCCCAAACAAGCGGACAGTTTTTATCATACACTCCCTGAAAGATGGTCACAGGAATATTGATTTTTGAAAGCTGGGGGCGTAGGTCCAAATCGCGGAGTGCGGTGATCGATTCTGTCATGGCATAAGGAGAGGCCTGCAAATTGATATTCTCCAACCATTTTTCTACGTTTTTAGAGATATTGCCCTCTTTCGCCACGAAGCCTGCACCGAAACTTGCGATTAGATCCTCTCTTTGTGTTTTGGTTGCGTTTATCAATCCTTGTACCACTTCATTCGGCAATCCGTCAGGAAAACCTTCCCGCTGTTTCCACGATGGTGCTGCCGCCCCAAACAGCGCTAGCTTGCTTATATGGGCGGAGTTATATTTTGTTACATAATGCAGCACCACTGCGCCACCGAGCGAAAACCCTCCAAGCGTAGCATTTTGTATGTCCAGTTTTTCCAGAACCACTTTTATATCATCGGAAAAAACATCAAAATCATATTTTCCGTAAGGTTTATCTGATTTTCCAAAACCACGAAGTGTAATTCCAATCACTCTGAATCCTCTGCGGGATAGATATTGGTATTGGTATTCGTACATTTCATCGCTCAATGGCCAACCGTGAATCAATACGATAGGTTTACCTTCGCCAAGGTCGGTTACATGGAGCTTTACTCCCTTTTCTACTTCGATGTATTCTGCTCTTCCGGCAGAAGCTGGTACTCTTTTCCCTTGAGCAAAAATAGAAGTGCTCAATAAAGTCATCACTAAGCTGATTGTTGCAATAATTGTTTTCATTTTTTTAATGTTTAAATTGTTTAAAAGTTATGATACAAAGGTATAATCAGCTTGGTTTGAATGGAATGGATAATGGTGGATATGTATTGTACTTTTTTCCCTAATAAAGAATTTGAGGATAATAACCTCGAATCAAAAGTAATGTTGAAATTTGAAGTTTTTACCAAGGCTGATCTCGTGAAACATCTATATATTAAGGCGATGCGGGGCGATCTGGCTTTTTAGGTATCATTGTATTTCGATTCGGCGATAATGATAACTTTGAAAATGGTTGTATACTGCAGGAGACCAGATGAAGTAAAGTATGTAATGAAAGGGCTGGTTTCAGTATGGGAATAGTTAAAGAAAACAAGTGTGCCGAAGATTATCAAAAAATTTTAGGGAAACGCTATGCTAATTTTGATCTCATCAATCCATCGTGTACTGATGAGTTAATCGATAAAATTGTATCGGAGTATCAGCCGTTTGTTTACAAAAAAGAACTATAAATAAGCGCAAATAAAAATTTTAGTTCAGCAAAGTGTGTTAGATCATTGGTATGAGATGGAAAAATAAGCCGATAAATTTAAATTTGTAATTATTATGGATAAAAAAGAACTTATTTCAATGATTGAAATTCAGTTGAAAAGCTTTATAGATTCCAAAAGACCAAAAGATGCAGAAGTGCGCAAAAAATTGGATTTTGGTTATTCGTGGGATGGGAAAACGGCTTTACTGTTTGAAATTAGACCACAATGGAATGACCCAACGAATATTGTAGAATTACCGTTTGCAAAGCTTCGCTTTGTGAAAGCAGCTAAAATTTGGAAACTCTATTGGATGCGAGGATCGGGCAAATGGGAGGCTTATGAACCGAAACCCGAGTGTACTAATCTGCAATTATTGTTGGATGAAATCGATCATGATGGATATGGATGTTTTTTCGGATGATATCCGGTCGAAAAAGCCAAAGGTATTGCTAGAAAGTATAATGAATTGTAATTAATAGCGTATGTCAGAATTAGATATTAATGAAGTCCATATTGTTCCCGTCGGGAATACAGATGAGGTTAAGGATACAGATAGCAAGCTAGATTTTTCTCTTACCTAAGTCAATCTATATGATGCCTTTTGATAATAAATCTTTTTGTCACAAATTTTGACTAAATTTGTGACAAATTAAATTCTTTATAGTGTTGGAAAGTGTTGTTAATCAAATTAGAACGAAGGTTTTAAAGTCATATAGAGGAGCTTTTTTTTTCGCTGAAGATTTTTCTCAATTTGGTTCATCGGATAATGTCCGTAAAGTACTGTCGCGATTGGAGAAAGATAATCTATTAGTTCGATTAGCGCAGGGTATTTATTTAAAACCTAACCGGGACCCTTTGTTAGGAATTATTTATCCCAATATCGAAGAAATTGCTAAGGAAATCGCAAAACGGGACAAAGCTCGCATCTCTGCTACAGGTGTGATGGCCTCTTATTTATTAGGACTGACTACTCAAGTACCATTAAAAGCAGTTTATCTTACCGATGGTTCACAGCGTGAAGTCAAGATTGGTAATCGCAGTATAAAATTTAAAAGGACAGTTCCAAAAAGCTTTGCCATAAAAGATGAATTATTACATCTGATTGTGCAGGCATTTAAGGAAAAGGGGCAAAGAAATATTACCAAAGAATTCTTAGATACCATAAAAACTTCCGTTAAAAAAGTTGATAAGCAAGTCATTGATTCCCAATTGAAATATGCGCCAGTATGGATTCAAAAAGCAATCGAAAATCTTCACTGATCTTAAAATTATGTGGCTAAATCTTAACACGAAACAAAAGAATCTTGTCCTAGACCAACTAAGCAGTATGATGGGATTACCAGCTTTTGTTATTGAAAAAGACTGGTGGGTTTGTATTGTTCTGAGGGCTGTGTTTGCAACGAAATATGCTGCGTCTATTATTTTTAAAGGCGGTACATCACTAAGCAAGGCATATCAACTGATAGACCGCTTTTCAGAAGACATTGATTTAATAATCGACCGACACCTATTAGGTTTCGACGAATTAGATTCAAAATCCCAGATTAAAAAACTGAGAAAGGCCTCCGGAGGTTTTATTATCAATGAGTTTAGAGAGGAATTGATTCTTCAATTGGAAAAATTGGGAGTTCCTAAGGATTTCTATGAAATTCGTTATAATACTTATGTTGACGATACTAGCGATCCTAATACGCTGGAAATTTATTACCAACCGATAGCGCCAGTCGGTCACGCATATATCAAGCAAAGAGTACTGTTGGAAATGGGGGCCAGATCGCTAACTGAACCGTTCGAGACACAACCGGTCCTTTCTTTTATAGATGATAATTATAAAGATTCCGGGTTTGCTCAAGCAGCTTTTAATGTTAAAGTTGTAATTCCTACACGGACTTTTATAGAAAAGGTTCTCTTATTACATGAAGAGTTCTCTAAGCCGATTGACAAAATCAGGACAGATAGGCTAACTAGGCATTTCTATGATATAGATAAGATTATGAATACTGATTTTGGAACAGAGGCCATTAAAGACGAAGAATTATTTAACACAATAGTCCAGCATCGAAAAACAGTCACATCACTTCGGGGGATTGACTATTCCAACCATCGAAAAGGGAGTTTAAGTATCCTTCCGCCTGAAGAGATAATAAAAGAGTGGGAGGCGGATTATAAAACCATGCGTGAAAATATGATAGTAGGAGAAAGTCTAACATGGGCGGATCTTCTTAAAAGCATCAAAGGAATTGAAGATAGCATGAACAATTACATGAAGAAATAAAGCGATTTAATTTGAAATATACCTTCTTTGAATAATAATAGAGTCAAAGTTCATAAGCATAGTAATTTCTTACCTGCCCATTCCCGCCATTCACCGAGTTTTCCCGATCGTTAGTCTAAAGCCGATAGGCTAGGGGGCTATTGTGTTGTAGTTTTGAGTCAACAAATAAGAACTAAAAACTAACACAATAAAATAAAGACATTATGAAAACGCTAGTAAAAACATTCGCCGCAGCAGCTTTAATCGCAGTATCTACTTTCGCTATGGCAGCTGAAGGACCTGAAGCAAAAGCAGCAAAAGCTAACATTAACCTTTCCACAGCGGACTTCGCTTTAGAGCACTATGTTGCGGTAACGACTGAAGGAGAATCAGCAGGAGTTGAGCAGTTATTTGCAGCTGATTTTAATCAAAAGATCCAAGCTGCCAATGTACAGTCTAATAGCCGTAGCGAAGTGGTTAAATCCCTGAAAAAACAAAAAGGCGAAAAGCTAAACTGCACAGTAAGCACAGCTATCATCGAGGAATCGGCAGACTATATGGTGGCTAAAGTGACTTTGAAATTTGAGAATTTCACCAAAACGGACCTAGTTACCTTGGAACGTGTAGGTAATGATTGGAAAGTATCCAAATCAATTAATTCATATAAATAGAATTTAACAACTAGTGGTCTGTCAGCTCAGGCAGGCTACAGACCACTAGTGAATCATATGTTTAAGTTTAGTTTAGAAGCCAGGTCTTGAGACCTGGCTTTTTTGAGCCATTCCTGCGCGTAGCTTTAATATCTCTATTAAAGCTTTCTTGATTTTTTGATCTCTTTTGCTATTTCCATTGCTTTCTTCATGTCAGGAATACCATAACCATAAGGGATAACCGGAGTATTCATTCGATCTCCTGATTTGCGTATTACATCCATTAGCTCTTTATTGCTCAATTGCGGATAAGCTTGCCATAAACAGGCGGCTAAGCCACAAAGTATAGGACTCGAATAGGAGGTTCCGCTACGTGTTTCACCTACGCCTGATTCCCCGATTACCCATGCTCCTCCACCTAGGGCCATAACATCCGGTTTCATTCTGCCATCTACTGTCACTCCCCAAGATGTAAAATATGCTACCCTACGATTATCATATACTGCACCTACTGTAAGTACATGAGGAGAGTCGGCCGGACTCCCTACCCAGCTTCTGTCATTGCCCGCACAATTGACAATTAAGATACCTTTACTGGCTGCAATGTTAGCAGCCCTTGTGGCAAATGTGGTCTTTCCATCCATCTCTTCAAATTTATAAGCAGGATTGTAGAAACTTTCTGGACCATAATAAAGTGACGAATTAATGATATCTACACCAACACTGTCCGCAAATTCAGCAGCGCTGGCCCAGTAGTCCTCTTCAACATGCTGTTCAGATGATTGATCTTCAGAGCGCAGCAGCCAGTAGTTTGCCTCCGGTGCGGTACCCACATATGTTCCAGGTTGGTTGACAGCCATACAGGAACTTACCCAAACTCCGTGCATATCGACCGCATATGGATCATCGTTTTCATAGACAAAAGATTTAGCACCTTTGATATTCACATTTTTAAAAGCTGGGTTATTCTTAAGATTCAAAAAACCGGCATCGATGACAGCAATATCGATGCCTGCTCCTTTAAAACCATTCTCATGAAGCACCTGGCCATTATTGATGTTTATATTGGAGGCAGCTCCGCCATAGTCCAATTTATTATTGGAGGTATTGTTGGATACCCTTTGCGGGATATCTTTATACTTTCCTTTCTCGGTCAAGTTTTCCCTAGGCCCTTCCCATACTTTTTCTGCGGAGTGCACAAAGGGGAGATTTTTATAGTTGTCAATAAGGAAATAATCTACACAATGTACCGTGACGGTATTTAGCCATTTACTTTTAGAGACAATTTTACATCCTATCTTTTCAATTTGATTTAAATAGTCCTCCGAAATCGGAAGATCGGAATTGTCGATTGCGATGTTTCGTTTCTGCCGCCGCTGGATAGCCTTCTCTGATAAGAATGTTTCAGGATTATTCAACGTATGAGAAGATGTCCCTTTGTCCTTTAGTACTAACCTAAACTTGTAGTCATTGGCATCTGTTACAATGATTTTTACTTTTGCTGTTGCCTTGCCATTCGCGAGGGTTGCTATTGCATATGTTTCGCCAGCTCCTTCAGGCCATACTGAAGCTTCTTTTGTTTCTGGATTTTGTGTTAAACTTGCAATTCTTGTGTTCTCGACTGTCCAGTTTATTTCATCTGAGTCACCTACCGGCAGATTCTGTATTTCAGTTGACAGCCTGGCCCCTAAAAATTGTATTTCACGTTTTAAGTAAACTTCATCTGGTTTAATGACAATTCTTACAGGTTCTGGAATGATAGTCTCTTCATTTTTTTTGCATGAATTAAATAAAAAGCACAGTAAAAGTAAGTACGAGGAGATTTTGAATGAATGAAGCATTTATATGTTATAATTCAATTGATTTTTGTGGTATATATAGACTTATTTGTGTTACCAAATAAGTTTTTGTATTTGTAGTGAAATCGAGTGCAAATTAAATAAATATTGACTATTAATTCTCTTTATTTATTATTTAATTTTAGTTTTTGTGTCGATTGCCCTTATATTTCTTTAATTATGAATATAATTCTCCGTAATCAGTAATTCGTAAACATTCACCTCCCCATTCCCGCCATTCACCGAGTTTTCCCGATCGTTAGTCTAAAGCCCGTAGGCTAAGGGCCTATTGTGTTGTAGTTTTGAGTCAACAAATAAGAACAACAGAACTAACACAATAAAATAAAGACATTATGAGAACACTAGTAAAAACATTCGCCGCAGCAGCCTTAATCGCAGTATCAACTTTCGCTATGGCAGCTGAAGGACCTGGAGCAAAAGCAACAAAAGCTAACATCAACCTTTCTACAGCAGATTTCGCTTTAGAGCACTATGTTGCGGTAATCACGGAGGGCGAATCAGCAGGCCTAGAGCAGTTATTTGCAGAAGATTTTAATCAAAAGATCCAAGCTACCAATGTACAGTCTAATAGCCGTAGCGAAGTGGTTAAATCCTTGAAAAAACAAAAAGGCGAAAAGCTAAACTGTACAGTAAGCACAGCTATCATCGAGGAATCTGCAGATTATATGGTGGCTAAAGTAACGTTGAAATTTGAAAACTTCACCAAAACAGATTTAGTTACTTTGGAGCGTGTGGGCAATGACTGGAAAGTATCCAAATCAATCAATTCGTATAAATAGTATCTAATAACTAGTGGTTTGCCGTTAACAAAAGACAAACCACTAGTGAATCATATGTTTATTTAAGGCCAGGTCGAGAGATGTGGCTTTTTTACGTCAAAAGGGCCTGATTCTCATCAGACCCTTTCTCTTAGCGTTTATTTGTACAGCAATTTTTATGTTTCCTATCGTTTCCTCTTTTTTGTTTCGTCATCCAATGTTTTTAAAGACTATTGGATTTTCACTGTACGACGCCAATTTTTATGTTGAACCCTTCTTTCGAAAGGTAGCTTGTAGCCGTTTTGTATTATAAGAACAGCTGTCGATTTAAAATAGTTTTAAAAATAAATGTTTCGATGTTTTAAATTGACATTTTTGAAATAAGCTCTTACTCGTTAGACATTATTATCGAATTTCTAATTTAAATATCTCTTCGCTGTTTTTTCTATTAGCAATTTGATATCATCATAGCGGGCGATGCTCAAAAGCCAATCTTCAGGTATACTTTCCAGCCCATAGTACAAACCAGCTAATCCTCCCGCAATCGCAGCCCCGGTGTCTGTATCTTCACCAAGGTTTACAATAGATAATACCGTGTCTTTATAGTTGTCTTTTTCCATAAAAAGCCATAGGCTTGATTCTAGACTATCGATCACATAACCGCTGGACCTTAATTGATTATGTGTCTTAGATCGGATGTCATGCAAAATGGTGCTATTAAAATGAGTTATTTCCGACTCAGGGAAATTGATGTCCGTCCAGAACTTTGAAACTTGATTCCGCATTTCAGCATAAGCCTGCTCCTTGGCCAAACCTAGCAAAATGAGTTCGGCTAATTTAAGATAGATAAAACATGCCATTGCAGCGCGTATGTGCTTATGCGTTAGGGCGGAAATTTCCCAAATTTTCTCGAATTGTTCCGACGGACTAAGTCCCTTGATCTCAAATAAAAGGGGTAATATTCTCATTAACGAACCATTGCCGTTGTCTTGTTCTCTCGCCCGATATTTTAGCAAATGTAGCTCTCCGATTTGCCCGGATCCGATAATATCTTTAAGCTCACCAATCGATTTAGCCGTGGTGATACCGATATCAAAGACTTCTCCTCTTGCTGTCCATAGCTTACCTTCCCTCCAAGCTATAAATTTTTTGGAGATATCTACCAAATCATATCCAGCTAACAGCGAGTCTGCAAGACACAAGGTTAAAGATGTATCATCTGACCAGGTACCCCTAGGTTGATTATGGCTGCCAAATCCGATCATTTCGGTAGCTGGATTTTTTAGCATTTCTTCTTTCGACCTGAATTCAAATGGTACACCCAATGCATCACCAACCGCAATGCCAAACAATGCTCCATACATTTTATTTTTCGCTTGATTAGCAGCTGTATTAGACTGTATATTCATAAATAATTTGATCGTTGATTCATATCAATATAATAAAAAATATTCACCTCCCTATTTCCGCCATTCACCGAGTTTTCCCGAGCGTTAGTCTAAAGGCGATAGGCTAAGGGCGTATTGTGTTGTAGTTTTGAGTCATCAAATAAGAACAACAGAACTAACACTATAAAATAAAGACATTATGAAAACGCTAGTAAAAACATTCACAGCAGCAGCTTTAATCGTAGTATCTACATTCGCTATGGCAGCTGAAGGACCTGGAGCGAAAGCAACAAAAGCAAACGTTAACCTTTCCACAGCAGATTTCGCTTTGGATCACTATGTAGCGGTAACTACGGAGGGAGAATCAGCAGGTGTAGAGCAGTTATTTGCAGCTGATTTTAATCAAAAGATCCAAGCATCCAATGCACAAAGCAACAGCCGCAGCGAAGTGGTTAAATCCCTGAAAAAACAAAAAGGCGAAAAGCTAAACTGTACAGTAAGCACAGATATCATCGAGGAGTCGGCAGACTATATGGTCGCTAAAGTAACTTTGAAATTTGAAAACTTCACCAAGACTGATCTGGTTACTTTGGAGCGTGTGGGCAATGACTGGAAAGTATCCAAATCGATCAATTCGTATAAGTAGTATCCAATAACTGGTGGTTTGCCAGTAATAAAAGACAAACCACTAGTGAATCATATGTTTATTAAGGCCACATCGTAAGATGAGGCTTTTTTACGTTTGGAAATTTGGAATTAAATAACGGTTATTGTTTTTGCATAATTCCATATTTCTTGTTTTGATCACCTTTGGCGTTTGCTCCCGCATAGCTATTTAAAATTCGTATGGTAGCCGCTTTTAGGGAACGTCCGAATTCCGTGGGATGATAACCCGGTCCAGTAAAAAATTCCACCTCATGATTGATTTTTGAATACCATACTCTTCCTACATCCTTGGAACCTAGGGTATCTGGTCTCGTTATTTTCACAAATCCCTCGAGTTTGTTTTTATCTAAGCCTATCACTTGATAGGGCTGTGTCTTACTCTGACAATCTACCTCAATATATTTTTCTCCATTCCAGCACATGCAATCTTCAGGCGTCAGAAAATGCACGATAGTTAATATTGCCAATACCAAAAGTGCCACAGCAGAAAACCTCAATACAAGTTTATTTTTATAGAAAAATGATCGTGGATCATTTTGTTGACTCGCATTTCCTTTATTGCTGTTATCTAAAATTATCTCATCCGTATTAATTATATCACTTACAGGTCGAATTTCTTCTGTTTCTGAATTTCCACTGTTTTCATTTTTACTCTCACTTGAATCAATAATGTCTTCGATTTGATCTTCCGATTTTGTCGGAATGATATCGGGTATATGTTCAAAAATACTCACGCTACAAGTGTCTTCAGGACATAGAGGTCCTTGCGAATGATCGAGTGGTATGTCAGAGGCTAGCTCATTTATATCATTGACGTCAACTCCTAAGTGGTCCGAATTTTTGTCGTAAACTAATTCATCTTCGTTGTCTTGGTTAGAAGGTGGGAAAGTATTATCGTGAATGACCGCATCATCAACTGGTGCTGCACCATCTGTTTGGGCTTCGTTCCCATAATTAAAGTCGTAGGGTCGCGGTTGAAAATTAATTAGTACAGCGAGAAATTTCACGACGTCTCTGTCTGGGCTGCGTTTTGTATCTCCAATGATAAAATTTCTTAAAGCCCTGAATTTATCGGTATCCGAATCTTTAATTATTTCCCTTAGTGACTTACCAAGCTGCTTTTGTAATTTCTTTTCATTTTTTTCTCTGAAATAATCAGTGAATACAACTTCATCCGCTTCAGAGAGTCCCTTCTCAAAACATTGAATACACCAATTCTTAAGGTCCCCTGCTGAAGGCCATTCGCGGGAGAAATCAAGCTGTCTGTTTTTCTTTAAATCTAGGTAGCTGTCTCTTACAGCTTTTTGAAAATTCTCAAACATGATTCCAAAATTAATATCTATTCAATAATGAAAATACGGGAAACCGTACGCTTGATAGCGCTATAAATCATCTCGACCGTTTGGAAAAATTTGGAAGACCTTCCAGAGTTTTTGAAACATCATGAAATATCATGAAATGTTGTGAAGCATTGGAAGCGTTTGATAAAAAGGGTTTTAACGGCTATAACTTTGTTCTCGAAGTCAGATGATAGATCGATTAAAATATAAACTAAGATACTAATCTGATTTCACAATGAGAAGATCTCGCGGTAGTCTTTAGCCGGTTTGGGAAGCAGCTTCTGCCTCCCGCGATTGACACTCTTACTTCCCAAAAAATTCAGAAGGCCTTCTGAAAACATTTGTAGCAATCCCGTGCATGGTGCACGGGGCCTACCAGGTTTTTGACTTTTAAATTTTTTGAGTTATGTTCAGCTTATTATTATACCTTTTGTTCGGAATCGGTCAACCGTCGAATTCTCAACCAAATCCGCAGCAGCCAACAGTACAAACTACTAATGACGACGGTAATGATGGCGATGGAGGGGAAACCAGTACACCGATCCCACCTCGTCCACCAAAATCTTAATTTAAGTTTGTAATAGTGAGAAGACAGTATAAACTGTCTTCTCTTTTATTGCCAATTCTTTGATTTACCTTCTAATTTCAGTAAATTCGGGAAAAAGAAGCCATCTTGAGACCTTTACATATATTTCTTCTTATTCTTTTTCTTTCTTGTTCCAAAAAGGAAGCTAAAGAACGTTCGGTATTTAAAAATCCTTATTATGACGAAGCATATAATTTTCTTGACAAGGGAATATATGATAGCGCTTTTTTTTATTTTAATAAGGCCAAAGATGTATTTGTTGAAGTAAATGATAGCTTAAATGTAGCCAATTGCTTCATTGTAATGGCAATTGTTGAGAAAGATCAAGGCGATAATTTTGGCGCACAAGAATCTTCTTTGACGGCTATGGACTATCTTAATGAAAATAATCTAAACCATCATATTTATTTGGGGGCAAATTACAATAGTTTGGCTACTGCTACTTATAATTTGAAGGAATATCAAAAAGCAATCGGATTTTATGAAAAAGCATTAGAGTTTTCAACAGATACAGCTACAATAATAGCTATAAAAAATAATTTGGCATTGACATATCAATACCTTCATCGTTATGAAGAGGCTTTTAAATTGTATCATACTTTACTTAAGCAGACCAAAAATAATCCAAACGAATATGCGCGAGTGATATCCAATTTTGCAAAGGCTAAATGGCTGAAGGATAGTTCATATGTTGCGGCCCCCGAATATTTGACATCGTTGAAGATTCGGCAAAGGAGCGGTGATCTTTGGGGACAGAATGCGAGTCTAGCACATCTAACGGATTATTACACTCGGGATAAACCTGATTCAGCTTTATATTATGCTCAGAAACAATACGATGTTACGAAAAAATTGCACAATGCGAATGACGAAATTAGAGCATTATATAGATTAGTTCTGCTAAGTCCTTCTGAACAATCGAAGCATTATTTTACACGATTTAAGTATCTTAACGATAGTATTCAAGATGCCCGCGCCGCTGCCAAAAACCAATTCGCCCTTATCCGCTATGAAGTCGAAAAAAACAAGGCCGATAACCTGCGGCTAGAAAAAGAAAATTCCGAAAAGCAAAACCGTCTTGTCAGACAACGAGCCATTACTGGAGCAAGTATCTTTTTACTGCTGTTGGCTGTTGGTGGGGGAACCCTCTGGTACAAACGACGCAAGCAGCGTCTTGAACTCGAAGCCGAGAACAAGGTTAAAGAAACGCAACTTCATCTTTCGAAGAAGGTACATGATGTTGTAGCAAACGATATTTATCATGTGATGACGGAAGTTGAATATCGAGATGATCTAGATCGTGAAGTGCTTCTTGATAAATTAGAAATTATTTACAACCAATCGCGGGACATCTCACATAATGTCGAGCAACGATCTACCGTTGAAGTTCCATATAATGAGCAAATTTCTACATTGCTTAAACCCTATGGTACAAGCGATCGTCGTATATCGATCGTTGGAATTGACGCCGAACAATGGGTTGATGTTAGTAAGCGCATTAAAGAAGAAATAAAATATGTACTACAGGAACTGATGGTCAATATGAAGAAGCATAGTAGGGCCGAGCGGGTCGTCGTGCGCATTGAAAAATCAGACCAACAGCTTAAAATTTTTTATAAAGATAATGGTGTTGGCCTACCAGCAGAAAGACCTCAGGGAAAAGGTATGGCGAATACGGTTTCCCGTATTGAAAGTCTAGGTGGCGGAATTATCTTTGTCAGTGAACCGGGAGAAGGGCTCAGCATTACTGTCAATATCCCATTAATATAAAGATGATTGTTGTATGTTTAAAAAAGTACTTATTGCCGAAGACCACGATACAGAAAATTTTGCAGTACAAGTAACACTGCGTGACTTGGGAGTAGTTGATCCCGAATATGTTTATTATTGTGATCATGCCCTCGCTTGGATCAAGAATGCTATCCGTGCCGGAGAACCATATGACCTACTTATTACCGATATTAATTTTAAGGATGATGGTTCTGATCAGGAGATTCAGGATGGACTTTCGCTGATTAAAGCAGTTAAATCTATTCAGCAGGATATTAAAGTTGTTGTAATGACCGTGCAAGAGATCACGACAGTAGTCCATGAAATGTTCAAAGAAAAACAAATTGATGGTTATGTTTTGAAGGCACGCCGCGGAAGAGAGCATCTAAAGGAAGCCCTCCAGATGGTGTATCAAGGTAGAACATATCAATCTGCAGATAATAAGAAAGCTGTCCAAGATCTAAATGCATTTGAATTCTCCCAGCTTGACTTACAGATCGTTAATTTATTATATCAAGGTATTCCACAATATCAGATGCCTGAAATACTCAAACAGTTAGGTGCTAAAGCTTCCAGCCTGAGCACAATCGAGAAGCGCCTTAATCTGATGAAAGAATCTTATGGTTTCACCAACAATGCCCAGCTAATTGCACACTGTAGAGATGCTGAGCTGATATAACTTTTTCCATTACGGTTTTCCGTAAAGACTCTTGGGGGTATCGTGCTACCTTTGTGAAAGCAAGATAAATAACGAGGTAGGAATATTTGCTGAAAACGATATCTACTGCATTCAAGATATTTAATGCCATATTTTAACCAATAAGATGATGAGAAAAGGCTATCGTAGGATAGCCTTTATTTGTTTCATGATTATATGTGAAGGCTAGGCTTATAAGCGGCCTATCTGAATGCAATACTTTTAATCAGCCGGATTTGAAAAGGTATTTATTGAGTTTAGTGCATAGTAAGCGATTCCATTGTTAGGATATTGTTTCAGAATTTCTTCGTAGAGCGCTTTTGCTTTTTCGGCTTGCCCGGCCTGCACATAGCAGAATGCAATATTACAGAGCGCCATTTCCCGATAACACATTTTTGACGCACTCAACATCGTCACTGCACGATACTTGTCTACCCATGCGTTTCTAGTAAAAAAATCAAGACTCAGCTCAAAATGTTCTAAAGCCGCTTTGAAATCCTTCTGTTTGATAGCCTTCATTCCTTTGTTATGGCTTGAGGGAATAAGCTGTTGCAACAAAATAAATAACCCAGAAAATAAAACCACACCTATGAAAATTCCATGTTTTTGGAATAGAATAGTAAAAAATGCTATAAAAACAGCCCATACCAAGATGATGATTAGTATAGCAGACTGGGATACTTGCCGAACAATAGGAACATTTGCGCTCATACCGATGAATATATTGTTGGTTTTTATTTTTTTAAAGGTATCAAAATTTTCAAGAAATTCTCTCCTTCTTATCTCGATTACCTTAAGTTTTAAAGATTTTTTTATCTGATGTACCTCATGAGGTGTCTTTACGGGAAACCGTAGAATTAACCCGTAAGCATCCGCTAGATTTGCTGTCAACGTAGACTGATCGTATAAAATTAATCTAATATGAATATAAGCAAATACGGAATAATGGCATCGCTGGCTCTTTCATTGGGTCTCCTCTTTTACAGCTGTGCCCCAAAATCAAAATTGATTGAAAAGTTGGAAGAACTAAGTGCGGATGGTACGCTGGATTGCCAAGATTTGGAGCAATTAACAATGTATGTTCAGCAGAATAAAGAAGACCGCTCTTTTAAAAAATTAATCAAGAATGGTCAAGCTGATAAAATAGCGATCCAAAACTATATGCGCAAAAATGCGAATAAAGCTAAACTAAATATTGATCAATGTGGAGAAGTCAAAACAGCACCCACTTTCGCCATTTATTTAGAAAATTCAGCAAGTATGGATGGTTATGTCAATGGTGTTTCCAATTTCGAATCTGTCTTGTCGGATATTCTGATAGGCTTAAATTATCATTATGATAAGAATAACATCAAGTTCAATTTTATCAACTCAGAAATATATCCAACCGAAGTAACGGATGTCAACACATTCTTTAGTTCACTTGAGCCAGGTAAACCTCCTTTTAAAGTGGGAAATCAATTTGTATCCGAATTAAATCAATGTTTTGAAAAGGTGTTGTCGGAGACAAAGGATAATGATGTATCCATTTTCGTCTCCGATTGTATTTATTCTTTAGGAAAAGGACGATCTACACAACAAGGATTAATTTTAGAGGAAAATATGACCAAAAGTGCATTTATGCAACGTTTGAAACAATCGGATCTTTCAACGTGCATCCTTCAGTTTACCTCCGGTTTTAATGGCACATATTACGACTATAATAATCAAAAGACCAAATTGCAGCAGGCCGAGCGTCCTTATTATATCTGGATCATAGGAGCTGACAATAGCGTTCAGAATCTTCTCAGCAAAGTTCGATTTACTGACATGAAAGGCTATCAAAATAGCTATTTCCTAAAAGGGAATCATGGCACGGAGCCCTCCACTCAGTATCTATCAGGTACAAATAGAATTGGACGAGCAGTATATCGCTCTCAGGAGCCTAAGGATATCAAGGATATTCAATTTGCGAATGGTGTATTTCAATACAGCATTGCCGCAGATATGAGTTCTTTCCCTGATAGAAAGTCTATCCTTGAAAATCGCAATTATGTCTTAAGTCCAGGGGCGACATTGGTCAATGTCCAAGAAATTCCAGTCAATAACCAGTCTACTTTAATCCACCAAAACGATTGGCAGCGTATTAAAGACAATGAATTCACCCACCTGATCACAGTAAAAGTCAATCAAAAGAAATTTCCTGATGAACTGACTATTGCTTATAAAAATACCATACCCTCCTGGGTGGAAAGCTCTTCCAATACAGACGATTCAGCTATCAGCCAAACCACACAACAGACTTTTGGATTGCGAAATCTAATTCACGGAGTCACTGAGGCTTACAAAACGCATAACAACAATCAAGACATATTATTTCAAATTAAATATAATCTAGCAATTAAGTAATCATGAACGATTTATTTGCCCTATTTTATGAGAAGTTTTATTACGAGACAGACTTCTCTCTAGAAATGTTTGATAGGTTCCTCTATCAAAAGTATGCCATTATAGCCATAATAAGCGCGGCGATATTTTCACTGGTCTTTTATTTTTTATTGGATAGACCTCGCTTCGCTAAAATTGGACTGTGGTTTATTCTCCTTACGGTCGCATCATTTGTAAGTGCGGGATACTTGTATAATGACTCTAAGTCAATCATGGAGCGGGATAATCTTGTTTTCTCCAGTGAAGCCTATTTTGGGGTAGCGATTGGAAGTTTTGTGCTTACCTTATTCGTATTCTTTATCCTCTCATTATTTCTCAGAAAACTATCTAAAAACCTTTCTAGGACACCATTTTAGTTATGCCAAAATTATACGTATTTGCTATTGGCGGGACGGGGTCCCGTGTAGTCAAGTCATTGACCATGTTATTGGCTTCTGGAGTTTCAACAGGATACGAAGTTGTCCCGATCATCTTAGATCCAGATTCTTCTGCGGCTGATGTCGCTAAAACCGAACATTTGCTCAATGAGTACCGGAGTATTCATAAAGCTGTAGCACCTAATAATGAAAAGGTGTTTTTTAAGAATAAAATTGAATCTTTGGGCGAGGTGATAGGTGCTGTGGGTGCAAATGCATTATTTAATGAATTTCGTTTGGGAATTGAAGGGCTTAATGGCGGAAAGTTCAAAGATTTTATCGACTATAATTTATTGGAAGATGGTGGTAGTAATCAAGCTCTCGTTGATGTACTTTTCTCCGAATCCAACTTGAATCTTGATTTAGAAGTCGGTTTTCAGGGTAATCCGAATATCGGATCTGTTGTGCTCAATAAATTTACCGAATCGGAAGAGTTCAACCTCTTTGCAAATAGTTTCAGTAATAACGACCGAATTTTTATTATATCTTCCATATTTGGGGGAACGGGAGCCGCTGGATTCCCTTTGATATTAAAAAATATCCGCCATGGGCTGGTCAATGGGAAGCATTATGATCATCTCCGTAATGCGGTCGTTGGTGCTATTACGGTTATGCCTTATTTTAAGCTGGATGGGGACAATACTGATAACATTCAAAGTTCGACGTTTTATTCTAAGACCAAAGCGGCGCTGCACTACTATCACAAAAATATTAGTGAGAGCAAAGATATCAACGCCCTATATTATATCGCCGATGATAATAACAATGTGTACAAAAATGTTGTCGGTGGTACAGGACAAAAAAATGATAGTCATTTTGTCGAGCTTGCCGCTGCTTTAGCGATCGTAGACTTTGCAAATGATGGTTCTTTAAGCACACATGAGGCGAATGCCCAGAATCCTAAATACAAGGAATTTGGTGTCAACGATCTCTCGGCGTCAAATCCGGTGATTACGTTTAAGGATCTTTCCCATGAAACCCAAAATCAGATACAGCTCAATTTGACACAGCTCCTATTTTTCTCTCTTTATCTGGAGAGTGAACTAAAAGATAAATTGAGCGCTCCTTTTGCCAAAGAGACTGCACCAGTTATTGACCAGAACTTTTTGAGCTCGGTATTTTATGGAAGGTTGTTGCGCTTCTTAGATCAATACCGTATCTGGCTTGGAGAGATGAAACGCAATAAGATCAGCTTTTCACCTTATAACATCGCCGAGTTAATCGACAATCAGGGCGCTATTGTCGGAGTGACCCCTCAAAATGCAGATTTAATGCAGCTTGTTTCTGGTTTTGCCCAGCGGAGTAGCATATTCAAATTATTCAAGGAGAAAAGCTATGACCTGATGACTGCGGCGTTAAATGAACATCGTAAGAAAAAATACCCTACCGTAGAAAACAAACTGATGGTTCAATCGCATGATGCGACTGCAGAAATTATAACCAAATATTTATTCTAATCAACATGGCAAAAGTTTTTAGACTTTTTGACGATACGCCAATGACGCATTGGCAATCTCGCAGCACCGACTACAGCAGTGTTATTATCGAAAAGATCATTAGTCCCGATGGAGATCAAAGTTCGATATTGCCTACTTCGATACCTTCGCCGTTTGCTCGTCTAGATTTATTTAATACTGCTTTTCGTTACTTTAACGATGCAAATAATAGGCTTGATGGCTATACGAATAACCATAAATTGGTCAGCGACTGCCTTGATTTGCTTGAACTACTTTATAATAAGGATTCCATCAACGGAGAGTTGACAATTAAGGTGTGGGACAAACAGCGTGATTTGGCTAAATTAACTGATTCCAGCTATTCCCGTCACCAATTACTTGGCCGTACTTTGGACCTATTTCTTAAGCAAGATGATGAAGCATTCAATTTCAATCAGCTGCATCGCATCTATATTTTTTACTTCAATCATAAGATTATCGGTGCGACATCGCCTAAGACAATGGTGTTCACATCTGCTAATGATCTGAGTTTCGCACAGGTTACTTTGCATGACCGTAAACTATTCACTGAACCAGCATCGCTCAAGAATAGAGATGAAGATTTTATTTTCTATTTGATGGCTCTTTTCAAAGAAAATTTGTCGTTGAGCAGATATATGCCAACGTTTTACGATTACGTCAAACGTAATGTCAAGGAGAAGATGGAACAGGATAAGACTTTTATGACTGCAATAAATGCGCTGGATGTTCAATTTTTGGAAAATAAGACGACGATTGATGGAAATGATTATGTAGTTGAAGTATTTAATGTACCGTTTCGGACCAAAAGTGTAAAAAACATTCAGGAGCGTATCGGTCGAGAATCACAGTTTTTAATCCATGCTTCTAAAACAGTGTCGGGACTTCCTCCCATGGTACTCGCGACGAACGGGAATTTAGGGATGCTGGATTATTTGTATCAGGGCGTCAAATGGGATGTCAATACCAAAGTTCAGCATCCTGTAGATCAAATTTTGGATGTGCGGATCCTGCCGGGAAAAGATGTCAAATATCCTTATTTGACTGTCGATGATTTTCTGGAACCGGAGATTTATGAAACACCTTATGAGATTAATAAAGATGTTTTCTTTGATGGAAACTTCATAAATGAATCCGATCATCAGGAGATTGGTTATCTGTTACCTTTGAAAAGTACTTTCTTTACCTATTTTACGGAAGAGGACTTGATCAAACGTAGCTATTCAGGAAAGAAAATGATTGAGATCATTAAAAAGAAGAGCACAGTCAATGTTAAACTTCGAATCCCCATTGACGGAGGTCGACATGTGGTGGAATTGGAGAAGAAATATGAGGAAACTGATACCAATCCTCAAAAAGGGAAGATTATACCTTGTGCTAAGTATTTTCAACTATTTCCAATTCAAAGAGCAAATGTTAATCCCAATTACTACATGCAGGTGGTTGATGAGGGGTTGAATGATTATAGTCATTCCTTTCAACTTGCTTTTGATGGGAGACAGGCCGATTTTCGAAGTATGAAAGCAAAGCGTGATAGTCGTAATGGATCATTTTATAATACCTACTATTTCAGATGTAAAAAGGACTTTAATGCCATTTCTTTCAAGGAAGAAGATAGTGATAATGCTAATTATCTTATACCGCTATGGCGGAATGAACGTCATACAGGAGGGGCGTACACCTTTGCACTTGACTTTGGAACATCGAATACACATGTAGAGTATTCAGTTAATAATAGTGCCCCTTCGCCTTTAAATCTCCCATCAGATAAGAACGGTTTCGCAACATCATTTAATAAACTTGACACCAGCATTAGTAGTTTACATGAGATCCAAAATCACAAGGATATTGAATTCATTGTTGAAAATATTTCGAGCGAGTCGAATTACAATTTTCCGATACGCACCGTAATATTAGACTATAATAATTTTGATCCGACCAATTTCCAGACAATTCTGGATTATAACATCGGTTTTACTTATGAAAAAACTAGTATGCCGAGCCTCAATAATGTAAAGGCTATCACTAATTTAAAATGGGTAAATGGAATTGAGGATATAGAAGGTGAAGCTAGAATGCGTTCTTTTTTGGAACAACTTATCATCATGTGTAAAACCAAGGTACTCGTAGAGCGGGGAGATATCTCTAAAACCAGATTTACCTGGACATATCCATTAAGTTACGGACAGTATAAAATCAATTTGATGGCTGGCTTAATGGAGGAGCTTGCCGAACAGCATTTTGGTCCAGGGATAGAGTGCATTAAGCTTTCGGAATCTATTGCTCCATTCTATTCCATCGCAAGTACAGGTAAGATTTTGGGAACTTCAAATACCATCCTATCGTTAGATATAGGAGGAGGAACTATTGATAGCGTTGTTTATCAGAATCGTAAAGTTATTACTATTTCATCCGTCCTATTTGGGGCTAATTACCTTTATTCTGCAGGCTATACTACTGATCTAAGATCCAATGGGTTTTATAGACTTGGGTCGAAGTTTTTTACGGGATTATCAAATGTCAATAGCTATCATAATTTGAAAGAAATAGGGGAGACAATTGAACAGAGTGGAAAGATTGATGATATCATCGCTTATTATTTTTCTCTCGATAAAAAGAAAGAGCTGCAAAATGTAAATAATAAAAGCTTCAATGCTTTCTTGGCGATGCATGCCAATGAACGAGCTGTATTCCTGTTTTATCTTGCGACAATAATTTATAACAGTGTTACTGCTATGAAAATTGCAGGCATATCTGCGCCTAGCTACTTGACTTTTTCGGGTACAGGATCGAAGTTCCTGTCTATTATTGATAAATCAAGTTCAAAAGAAAGCATCGTGATCTATGCGACGGCAATTATTAATGCAGTATACGGATTGCAAGATTCTTCTGAAAAAATGAGAGTGAAAGTACTCGTCCCAGATAGTCCCAAAGAACTTACTTCTAAAGGAGCAATAAATGTTCTCGAAGAAGGAGAAGAGGTGCTTGCAGGACTTTCTATCAATAGTTTGGATGAAAAGTTTAGGAGCTATCTAGGAGACAAAGAGCAAACTATAATTTCGAATGATAATCGATTGACCTATGAGGATTTGGGAAGCCAGTTCAATGAAAGTGTATATCAAGCATATTCAGAATTTGTGTCTTTATTCTTTCAGCTACCGGGAATTAATTATAAAAATGATTTCGGTATCGATTATGATCTTAAACGGAAATTCGAAAGCATCCTGTTAGACAAGAAGGTCGCAATAGAATTCTTAGAAGCAGGTTTAGCGCAGCGTACAAAGCAAGTTTCAGCCACAGATATCGTATCGGACAATTTGTCTTTCTATATAGTGAGAGGCATGCTTGGTGAAATGTTAAATAAATTACAAGAAGATGAAAACTGGTAAAATATATAAAAGTTTAATCATACTAGGATTTCCATTGATTATGGCGCCATGTATGGTCATTGCCCAACAGGCCGGTGCACAGGGGCGAACAACATTTGTATCCGACTCGACTCTACAGTGGATCGTGATCGTATTGTTAATAACAGTATTTGTTATTTTGATGATGTTAATCTTTCAGGGAATAGGCAAGAACAAGGCAATTTCTAGATTAAATAGAAGGATTGACGTAATTGTAAATTTACAAAATAGCGAAAACCAGATGCAGCTAAGACCCCAGGTATCCTCGAGTTTACCTCGATATAACGAAGTGGCGGACGAAAAATTGAAAAATCAGCTTAATGAACTGACGCGAAAGCTAGAGGAATTGAATAAAAAGGTCGATGCAAACCAAACAAAATCTATGCAGATAAACTCTCTGGATAAACGTAATGCTGATGAAATCCAATCTGCTGATCTGGTTTTGGAAGCAGTCGTTCCGCAAGATCAGGATACCCTATCGGAACCGATAACACTTTCGATCCCTCAGCAACAAGAATTTGTTTCAAATTGTATGACAGCGGGTGCCTTTCAAGAACTGCTTCCGATAAGCAAAAAGAGTAGACATACGCCTTATATTATTTCAAAACGGGAAAATGAATACTATTTCCGTTTGGATGAGTCTAATTTGGATGCGATAACAACTGCAATCCAATATCGAAACAGTTATATAGATGGCTTCTGTGAATCCCTGAATAATTATTTTCCTGGAGCAAAATCCTTTACACAGGAATCTAAACTCGGTAAACTCCAACTTGTGGAAGACAAGCTGCAAGTAGTAGAAAAAATAAAGATCAGATATAGTTAATAACAGATGGACTGGATACATATTATTTTAGAATTAGCGGTTGTTGGTTATTTTATTTCGCAGCAAGTTAAGACAGGGATTCAGCTTCGAGCTGCCATCGTTCAATTTGGTCGTTTTATTCCATACAAAGATTATTTTAATACCCAAAGCATCACGGTTTCCAAGACACTTTTACAAGAAGGCCGGGTCGCCGAAATTTTCGAAACAATAAAAACCGATGAACGTACCGATTCGATACCCCAAAAAGGTTCGGTAAAGGTTACACTCATCAATCCAAGGGATAAGTCGGGGACCTACTTTGACCGCATTATTGAGTCACTGAATATCTATTTACTAAAAAACAATGGTGGTATAGCCGATTTTAATATTGTTAAAGATCTCGTCGAACGTAATGTGAATGTGGAAGAAGATGAGATTAAGGAAACTATCAATAAGCCCCTTTATCTGGGGCTTATGGCAACCATCGTCGGGATTATTTTTGGACTATTTGCCATGTTGATTAAGCTTTGGAACACGGATAATTCAGCGACTTCAGATTTGGTCAAACAGCTTGACCTGAATGATTTCCTTTTGGCAGTGTGTATTGCCATGGTTTCCAGTTTTCTGGGATTATTTATTACTTCGTTTATCGGATTAAATTCTTTTAAGAAAGCAAAGCGGGCAGTGGAGCAGAATAAAAATGAATTTTACAATTTCGTACAGACGGATTTGCTACCCGTAGTAAGCCAGGACTTTGGTTCATCCATCACCAAATTGACTAATACCATGAACTCATTCAACCTGGAATTTACAGCTAATATCAATACCCTGAACCATCTGTTTCAGAAGAATTATGATACCTTAAAAGTTCAGGATACAGTTTTGGGTCGGCTAGAACAATTGAATGCCAATGATTTCGTTAAGATGAACGCTAATGTATTGCTGCGTCTTGAAAAAGCAACCAATAGTTTTGACAAGTTTAACGTTTTTATGGAAAGTCTCAATAGCAGGCTTTCAGAAACACGTGTACTGAGCGATAGTATAGCGAAGTTACTTGACCGCGCAAATAATTTTGATAGTATTGCACACAAGATCGATGCCCGGGTAGATGATACTAACGCGATTATCTCATTCCTGAAACAACAGTTTTCAAGTCTGGACGATATGTCTTCAAGATATAAAGAGATGATCCTCCGTGTGGACGATAACCTGGACGAGACACTCAAGGTTTTTGAAAATCATGTGATCATGAAACGGGAAGGACTGACCAATCTGATTACTGAGCAGCATGATCTCCTGGAAAAGGCCTATACTGAAAACGTGACCAAGTTCGATAAATTGGACCTGCTTGAAAATCTGACTGTCTTGCAAGCAATCAAATCTGGTTTTGATAAGCATCAATCGGACATGCGGTCAGAACAGATCAATCATATCAATACCGTCAGCAAACTTGGAGCAGAAGTAAAGATCAATAAGGAACAGATCAGTACAATCGAAAAAACGCTGAAAGAAGTTAATGCTAAAGTTTCGGAAGCAACGGACCGGCGGGATGAGATAAACAAGTTGAATACCATATCGAATGTGCTCAGTAAATTGAAAGAAGAAGTCGAGAAAAGCAACGAGAGTATTTTTAAACGCATTTTCGGAAAAAAATAGGTCATGGCAAAAAAAGAAGGAAACAATATTTTCTGGGTCAGTTTTTCCGATCTGATGACGAGTCTGTTTTTTATTGTACTGGTTCTATTTGTTGTAACTTATGTAAACAACCGCAATACAATTATTGCCCAGGATGAACAGTTACAGGTATACAAAGAAGTCGAGGATTCACTAATGCCGTTGAAAAATAACAGTTCATTTCGGTATGAGGATAAGTACAAGCGATTCCTGCTCAATTTTGAAGTTAAATTCAAGCCCTCTGCTTTCGAGATTCAGGAGGGCAATTTGGAAAACTACGCGGTCACCCGCGCGAAAGTCATTGATGCCGGTAAAAAGCTTAAGGAAGTACTTGATGCGGTCGTCAGATCCGCGAAGGCGCAGAACCGTGTCGATGGAGAGAAGGTATCTTACCTTGTTATAATTTCCGGTTACGCCTCCAAATTGTACAATGCGGATACCTCGCCTCTGGGACGGAAAAAAGAGTATGAGCTGAGCTATAATCGGGCCTATGCACTGTCTAAATTCTGGAAAGCCCAGGGAATAGATTTTGAGGAGCAAGCTTACGGTGAATTGATTGATCTCCAGTTGTCCGGAAATGGCTGGGGCGGAGTGGGGCGGGATCAAGCTAATGAGGATAATAACCAACGCTTTATTATTCAGATCGTACCAAAAATATCTAATCGAAACCTCTAAAAACTTTCAAAAAAAATAGCTTAAGTAAACACTTAAGCTATTTTTTTACTCTTTCTCGTCCGTCGATTTAAGTTGAGCAATAGCCATATTGCCGTAGCGACATCAACGATGTTCCAGATTAATCTTCCCAATGGTAACCGAAGGATCGGTTGAAACAAAATAATCAGTATGATGCAGATTATAAATTCACTGTTTCGGGAATGTCGCTTGGTTTTGGGGATATTGATAAGCTGTAGGATAAAAACCAAGCAACCAAATATGCGAAGAATGGTAAAGTAACCATATGGTAAGGGTAAGAGGGCCAATATGAGGCCGCAGATCAAGGCAATTTTTAGTGATTTCAGATTCATTCAGTGATATTTTTAGACCAGAGTCCCAGACCTTTTTCCCGCGCATAATGTTGAGCCTCCTGAAAGCGCTGTTCATATTTTACATTAGGAGCAATCGTCATCAGGATGGCATAGCCATCTTTGACGATTTTTTCATTGATAAAAGTACCATCTATTAGATAGGCATAAGCCAAGGTTCTTCCATATTGGTCGAGCGAATCTACATCAAATTCCAGTCTGATGGTTTTATGCAACAGTAGATCTGTGGCGTACCGGGATGCTTCTTTTCCGAAAGCCTGCTCTTTTTTGCGAAAGTAATTGCGGGGCTCCGGTGCATCTATTCCGATGAGCCGTATTTTGATTCGTTGCTCCCTGTCGTTTTTGCACCAAAAAGTATCCCCGTCAGATACCTTTGTGACACGGTATATGTCATCTGGGAGACTTTTATTGTCCGTGATTCCACTGGATGAGAACCCTAACATTTTCTGTTTGTAATCTTCTGATTTTGAATGGCAGCCGACCAGGGGAGTTGATATCAGGAGAAGAGAGCAGACTACAAAGCTCCATTTTCGATAAGTACTTTTCATAGGACGTTTTTATTTACCTTCTTTTTCCTTTTCTTTTTTCTGCCGAATTGCGGCATCTTTCAGAGCAATAAGATTTGCCGAACATAAACGTAAGTACCTTCATAGCGAAACCTTTCCTTTATAACTCTTTTTTTCTTTTCCAGACTTAATTTCTTTGTTGCACCATGCGCATGGATCATACATGTTTTAATTATTTAAAGGTGAATAATAGGATGAATTATATGGCTCAAAATTAGGATTTACATTTTCCTGGATTTATGGTTTCCCGTAAAAAGCCCTCAGAGTGAGTAGCTACTTTTGAAGAATCGGAAAGCAATACACTTCTCAGGAAAAGTAGGGTAAGTTTTTCGAAAAGATATTTTTAACCTATTTATCATGATTTCATTACAAGAATTAGTTTCAGAAGAACAGGACCCTAAAGTCATTGAAAAAGTATTGCCTAAAGTACGGGAGTTTTGTACGGCCAACGAAGAAATCAAATATATTGCTGTCCAGAAGAAAACCATTGGCATAAATTTTTCCCCGGATTGCATCGTACTTACCGACCGTCGTATCATCTTGATACGTCCAAAGTCTTTTGGTTTTACGCTAGAATTTGCAGATTACTCCTGGATACAGGTAGCAGATGTACATCTCCGTGAAGGTGTATTTGCTGCTGATATTACGATCAAGACAATCAATGGTCGGATGGATAAGATGGAAAATATTCCTAAGGCTCAGGCGCGCAAACTTTATCGTTTTGCCCAGGAAATGGAAGAAATGAAGAAGGATGAACGTAGACAACGTGATCTTGAAGATAAGCGAGCGTTAGCCGGGGGCGGTATAGTTATCAATACTCCAGTTAGTCAACCTGTAAGTTCCCCGGTTTCTCAAACACCAATAGAAGATCCAATGGAGACACTCTCCAAATTGAAACGCATGGTCGATGCTTCATTGATCAGTCAGGAAGAGTATGATGTTAAAAAAGACCAGGTATTAGCCAGAATGTAGCGAAAAATAATAAAAAGACAAATATAATCATGGATTTTAAAGATGAGATTCGTCAATTTGCCAAGCGCGTTGACCGACTTTTACCACAGATCAAAACAGAAGAGGCTACAAAGACATCCTTAGTAATGCCATTTTTGAAAATATTGGGATATGACGTATTTGATCCCTTCGAAGTGCAGCCAGAATTTATAGCCGATATTGGTATCAAAAAAGGAGAGAAAGTTGATTATGCGATATTGCGTGAAGACAAACCTGTTATCTTAATCGAATGCAAACATTATGCGGACGGGCTTGATCCACACAATTCACAATTATTCCGTTATTTCCATACCACAGAAGCTAAATTTGGTTTGCTGACAAACGGCGTAGAATACCGGTTTTACACCGATCTGGTTACACCGAATAAGATGGACGAGAAACCATTTTTCGAGTTCAAGATTATGGACATCAAAGACAATGAGGTATCCGAATTGCGCAAATTCCATAAGACAGAATTTGATCTTGAAAGCATTTCCAGCGTTGCGAGCGAATTAAAATACTTTAATGAGCTGACGATTTTAGCGATGGCAGAAATGCAGAATCCGAGTGATGATTTCGTTCGTTTTTTTGCGAAGCAAGCCTATCCGAGTGTTGTTACAGCAAAGGTTTTGGAACAGTTTACGCCATTGGTAAAGCGCGTGTTTACACAGATTGTCAATGATCAGATTGCAGAGCGACTTAAAAGTGCGCTCAAAAAGGAAACTGAAGTCGAAGAAAAGAATGCTGCAATTGCACCGACAGAACCCGATGCCTTGGTTGTTACTACCGAGGAAGAGATCGAGGGGTACTTGATCATTAAATCCATCTTACGGAAGGATATCGAAGTGGGACGTGTATTTATGCGTGATAATCAGTCCTACTGCGGCATCTTACTAGATGATAACAATCGCAAACCGATCTGTCGATTCTATTTTACGCCCAATCGCTTACGCATCGGATTGTTTGACAAAGACAAAAAGGAGGCTAAATATGATCTAGATTCATTGGATGATATCTACAAATATTCAGAGCAGATCGTGGAAACCGTCATTAACTATTAATCAGGTGTGTTATGATAAGATTCTATTGTCTATTTTCGCTATTATTTCTATTTGCTTCCTGTACAACAAATTATTACTCGGTGTATCTCAAAGAAGATACACCGATCTACCATAAGAAAGATACCACAAGTACAATCTATACCGTCATCCCAAAAGGAACAAAGATCTCTTATACCGATGGTCCACGTAATTACTCAAAGATAAAATGGAAAAAATATAAAGGTTGGACAGCTCATTTGGCCTATTCTTATGTACCGGTTTCTGACTCTTCGAAGGCAGTTGTAAATGGCAGTTCCTATTCATCTGGATCAAGTCGCTTTACACCGAGTTCATCGACATCAAGTGGTGGAAGTGTTCATGTCAAAGGCTACTATCGAAAAAACGGTACCTATGTGAGGCCTCATACCCGAAGCTCGGGAAGAAGGAGGTAAAAACAGTTATAAATATATTGAAAGTATATTTTAGCTATACGGTTTCCCATAAGATTTAAAAATCAGACATAACTATGTTTGTTAGGTACAAATAAATCATATATTATGTCAAAAAGTCCAATTGGAACAAAGGTGAGTACAGGACATACTTGCCCCGAATCTGGCGTATGGAAGGTTGTCGGAACGCCTTCAACGACTGCGCCTATCGCAAAAGGCAATACGATGCCACCTTACGATGGGAAAGGTGTAACGTGGGAATTGATCCGTTACGCTTAGTGTTTTTGGTAGACCACGTCAGTGGTCTACCATTTAAAACGGTAAGAAATACATTAATGCCAGTTTACTGTTTATGATTAAGAAACAAAATGGGTATTAATTGTATCTTTATCCCACGGACAAGTGTTCAATCCCAAGCGCTGTGTTTACAGCGGTCACTTTAATTACCATTATTATTCAGCATGGTAGCAATATCGAAATAGCAAGCCAGTATTAAATATGTTAAGTTACGAAGCATACGAGAAGGGTGTTTTTGATTGGCTCATGGCCAAACATCAGGCAGATACCAATTTTACGTTTACAGTAAGGCAAAGTGCCACCAGAGATTCCGAGACCGACTATTTTATCGGGACCAAACGTTCGGGCTATTTTGCAACCACCTTTTGGTCCATCCCGGTCAATTTTCCCGGTTCTTCGGGCGATGCCATCAGCTTAATTTTTGTATTGGGCGAGTCTGCATACGCATACTATTTTGAATTTACGCAGACCCAAGATCCCAAAGACGATCAAAACCGAGCCGTACTTGAACTGATCAAGACCATCAAAAACCCTTTGGTCGAAAAGTATAAACTGGCGCGTAAGATCAATGAAAATGCCAAAATGTATACGGTTCGTATTGCAGGTTTAAAAGAAAACTATGCTTCCCTCGAAGATATGTGTCAGGATATCGATGCCCAGTTGTTCGATATAATCGCCATCGTAGACCAAGGAATTTTGAGCGTCAAGCAATCTATGCAACGGTTTACAGCCCATCGCGTTACACCACAGGAATTTGTCAGTCTGATTAATAGGCTAAATCAACGCATCGAAAAGCATCGCAATATCGTTAAGGAAATCGCAGCTGCGGAAACATCGGTTGACACTGAAAAAGCAATAAATTCCACCACTATGCCACTCAATCAGATTTTGTACGGCCCCCCAGGTACAGGGAAAACCTACAATAGTATCAATTATGCATTGTCCATTATAGAAGGTAAGCAAGATGAAGAACTTGCGCAAGAAGACCGGGCAACACTCAAAGCGCGCTTTCAGCAATATGTAGACCGCGGACAGATCCTGTTTACCACTTTTCATCAAAGTATGAGCTATGAGGATTTTGTCGAAGGGATAAAACCCCGTTTTGACGAATCCGAGGATGGCAGCAAGCAGCTTATCTATGAAGTGGAAAGCGGGCTTTTTAAAATCGCCTGTGCCCATGCGGCATATCACAAATATCAGGCGGCCCAGGATAATAGTCAGCAAAAGCGGCTTTACACCTTTGATGATCTATATACGAGCTTTATTGACTATGCACAGGAAAGCCTAGATAATGGCGAGCGGCCGACCTATAAAAGCCTGAGCGGTAAGGAAACCAGTATTGTCAAGATCAATCGAAATGGTTCAATCCATGCACTATCCAAAAAATCCTCAGGCAGTCGTGCACCAGCACCTTTGACAAAAGAAAATTTGCAGAAGCTCTATGACCGCTATGCAGATATCTCCGAGATAAAATCACTGGCCGAGGTCAGGGAAGTCGTTGGCGTAGTACCGCGGACGACAGAATTCTATGCCATATTTGGCGGGATCAAACAATACGAACATGATCACCTCAAGTCACTAGCAGAGACTGCCGAAGAGCAGCATTCCAGCGATGAGATTCCGGCAAGTACCGAATTGGTCAACAAGTTTAATTCAGGTGTGTTCCAAAAGGCCATGGCCGATCCAACGCTCAAGGCAAAGCCCGTTGTTTTAATTATCGACGAGATCAATCGGGGAAATGTGTCCGCCATTTTTGGAGAATTGATTACTCTGATCGAAGAATCCAAACGCGCAGGCCGGGACGAAGCACTTGAAGTTATCCTGCCCTATAGCAAACAGAAGTTTTCCGTTCCATCCAATTTGTATATCGTGGGAACCATGAATACTGCCGACCGTTCCGTTGAAGCACTGGATACCGCCCTACGCCGCCGATTTGCCTTTGTGGAGATGATGCCCCGAGCCGAACTACTGGCAGATATCCTTATCGAAAATATCAATCTCCAGCACATCCTGACACGGATCAACGAACGTATTAAGGTGCTATTGGACAAGGATCATCAGATCGGACATTCCTACTTGGTGAACGTGAAGTCGGCCAAAGATCTGGTCCATACGTTCAACAATTGTATTATCCCTTTATTAAAAGAATACTTCTATCGTGATGAGGAGAAAATAGCGTTGGTTTTGGGGGCAGGCTTTGTCGCGATTGAAAATGAAACAATGGGTGGCGATCTGTTCCCTGATGTCTTCAATCTCCGCAAGCCACAGTCGAAGCCAAAGATCCGTATCCTAGAAGTTTCCGAAGATCGTATTATCGATGTAGTAAACCAGATAATAGGCTAGTATGCAGTATGTCCTTCAAGTATATGAGCATGATACGCTATATCTTAATCAGTCTTATACAACTGTAACCGGAGACAATTTGCGTTTTGCAGAACTTTATTTCAATGTCCTGCTCAAATACAACGAGCTGCACCAGGGCAAATACTTTGCACCGGTCTACCAGGGAATCCGCTTTAAGAGCTATGTCGGTATTCTTCAGGTGGACGATCTGGTTATCGAAATCCTGCCCAAGATCCAGCGGACACCAACGACGGTCAACTGGCGTGATGTATTGATTGAGATGCTTCGCGAGACCGATCGATTAAAAATTACCGAGGTCGGCGAGGCTTTTGTAGATAAACAGCAGATCCATCTGTTGGATATATACTTTGATTGGTTTTTGACCGAGGTCGAAGAACTGCTGCACGGGGGACTGGTCAAACAATATTATCAGGAAACTAAAGATACTCTAGCGCTCAAAGGGAAGCTCGAGTTTGTCGGGCATCTACAACGTAATCTCATTCATCAAGAGCGTTTTTACAATACCCATCAAGTTTATGGGACAGATCATCGGTTCCACCAGATTCTTCATCTGGGATTGGAAGTTGTCGCACGCTTATCGCGTGGAACCTACCGTTATGGACGTTGTAAGACGGCCCAATTAAATTTTCCAGAGGTCAGGGAGATCCGGGCGGATGAACAACTCTTCGAACGACTTTCCTATAGCCGTAAGACAGAATCTTATCGCACTGCAATTGAATTAGCAAGATTGATTATCCTAAATTACGCCCCCAATGTCAAAGCAGGACAAGAAAATATGCTGGCCCTGCTTTTTAATATGAATGAGCTCTGGGAGCAGTATGTGCTTACGCAGCTGCTAAATTATTCGAAAGACTGGACGATATGGGGACAGGAGAGCAAACGGTTTTGGCGTGACAAAACCCTGCGCCCCGATATTCTGCTTAGACATCGCACTAGTGGTAAGCAGTTTGTTATTGATACCAAGTGGAAGAATTATAGCTACGATACGATTTCCTCACAGGATCTGCGTCAGATCTATGTGTATGCAGACTATTGGGATGCGGTAGGTGGTATGTTGCTTTATCCACATACCGAAACTTTAAAGAAGGACGAACTTTGCGCTACCTATCATGGCAAGGCGTATGTTGCGCAGATTGGCCTGTTGTCTATTTTGGATGAGGGGGGGAGTTTGAATAAGAATTTGGGAAAGGATATTCTTGGACTGATTGATTTTACCTAGTTATTCCCGCCATTCACCGAGTTTTCCAGTCCGTTAGTCTAAAGCCCGTAGGCTAGGAGCCTATTGTGTTGTAGTCTTGAGTCATCAAATAAGAACAACAGAACTAACACTATAAAATAAAGACATTATGAACCATCATGAGTGTATTCAAAATGCACTCATGATAGCTTTATCATCAAATAAAAAACAAATAATTTCGATAAAAAACGCTAGTAAAAACATTCGCAGCAGCAGCCCTAATCGCAGTATCTACATTCGCTATGGCAGCTGAAGGGCCAGGAGCAAAAGCAACAAAAACAAACGTTAACCTTTCTACAGCAGATTTCGCTTTAGAGCACTATGTCGCGGTAACTACCGAAGGAGAATCTGCAGGTGTAGAACAATTGTTCTCCGAGGATTTCAACCAAAAAATCCAAGCTTCCAATGCACAGAGTCACAGCCGTAACGCTATTGTTAAATCCTTGAAAAAACAAAAAGGTGAAAAGCTAAACTGTACGGTAAGCACCGAAATCCTTGAGGAGTCGGCGGATTATATGGTAGCCAAAGTGACGTTGACGTTTGAAAACTTTACCAAAACAGACCTAGTGACTCTTGTACGTGAAGGTAATGACTGGAAAGTATCTAAATCGATCAATTCGTATAAATAAGAGCCATCTCAAATAAATATATAAATGTTGTAGAGCCATGTCGAGAGATGTGGCTTATTTTCTAGCTATTTCATGATCGATCATCTCTCATGGCTTATGCTAATAGCATCATTTGCGTAATTGGGTTTGCGTTATCCTGTAGAGGCTGACAACAATAATAGCTGCAGCGACCGTCAGCACATGATGTGTTCCCCTGATAGAATAATGTATAAATCCACCGAGCCCCTGCAACATTAACACAAATTCATTCAAAAAGATTCCAACAAGTAAGCCATAAACGCCATAGTGAATGCCTTTTTCGATTTTTAACATACAAATCTGAAAAGCATACCCAATTAAAAAGAGTGATATTACCACCAAAAGGACGAGGTGAAGATAAGCAATAACAATTGGTCGAAATCCATAAGCTTGTTGGCTCAGAGCAGGTATGACCGATATGCCTTGCAATATCAGTTTGAGAAAAATGGCAAACAGGACACATAACCAAAGTTTAGATGTATCGGGGCTTAAGCGGAGTGAAATATTGCTTCGGACCAGTCGGACGACTCGTTGTGCTAATGTTCCCCACAGGACAAATTGCAATCCGACTGTAATGACTATAATAATATATAGCCACAGGGGTAAACCCTTCCACCATAGAACAGATAAGAAATAGGTTGGTATAACAGTCATGACATACACGAGCGAAAAACGCGGACTTATTGGTATTTTACCAGTACGTTTATACAGCCAACTGGCAAACAGAGCAATACAGCCAAAGAAAAACCAGCCATTATACTGAAAATGAAGATAAAAATAGACTGATGCAAGCTGTTTTAATGGATCCAGTTGGTGGCTCACTTTGAGATATGCCAGAAAATAGGTCCCTAGTGAACTAAATATATTGAAAAATAGTGCCGACTTAATTAAGATCGAAATGGCCGGAGGAAGCGTCGATGATTTAAGATCCCGCACTAATTGAAAGCAGAACCAATAAGAGACAAGTATCGATAAAAAGGATAATATAATCGAACATAGGTTATAGCCAGCAGCTGAAAAGGAAATAAGCATGCCTATCGAAACCGTCCAATTAGCCCATAGGATATGCTGATATTTCCTGCACAAAATCTGATTGGTTTTTATTCCCAGAACGGTCATTATGAGAAAAATCATAAGAGCTTGGGATACCCAGGCGGAAAAAGCAAAATGCGAATGCGCATGCATGAGGTTTTTCTGGTCGATCCAAGGAATGGGAAATAAAAATTTTAAGCGCATAATCAACCCGAAAATACCTACAATAAGTAAATTGAATAGGGTGATGACGATCCATTTCCTGATACTTAAATAGCTACTGATTTTATTCATACGTTGATTTCTTTCCGATAGCTGAAACATCGTTGTTTCAAGCTTCAATCAATACCATCGGCCGGAACAAAAACTTTTCCGCGGATAATGTTCAATTTATCTTCCTTGTCCATTTGCTTCATTGTCCGGATGATTGTTTCTACTCTTAACCCGGTCATATTAGCCAATTGTTGGCGCGTAAGCATAAGTCGGTTGCATTCCTGACAAACGAGTCTCTTGCTTTCATTTAACTTTTGGATCAGATTGGAGAGGATCTCCTCCGGTGAACGATTGTAAATTAATTTGATCATAAAGAGTTTAAAGTGTAGTTCGCGCGCCATCTTTTGTGATACCAAACGATGTAGGTTGCCATATTCATATATGATTTCGATGAATTTTTTCGAACTGATCTTCAGTAATGTACATGAACTGTCGGTAATTGCCGTCACTGTATAAACGCCATTGTCCAATATCGCTACTTCTCCAAAGCCCTCATTGGCACAGATAACATTGTGGAGGACCTCCCTACCGTCTGATAAGAAATTAGAAAGACGAACTCGCCCGCTTAACAACTGATAATAAAATGTGGCCATGCTATCCTCATGAAAAAGTATTTCACCAATATCGGCATGTAGGCTGCTCGCTCCCTTTTCGAGAAGTATTGCGGTTGGAATCATCGTTCGATATAAGTTAGTTTTTACTACACAGCGTAAAGATATAGTAGTGTCACAAAATAGATCTTGATGTTGATCACGGGAATGAGTGATGAAAATCAATATGGTGTTAATGTGCTTATATATAGTGTTTTATTGTTTTTGATTGATGGTTTGTTCTCACCGGAATCATTTTATGATTTGCCTCATAAAATGGCTACACGCTTCGATAATACCTTTGGATTAAGTAAAACACAATCAAGTTTGAACACAAAACCAAAATAAGATGAGAAAGCTAATTGTATGTTGTTTGATGGGATTATTTATCTATTCCTGTTCCTCAAACAATGGCGAGAAAAAGACCGTTGCCAACAGTGTTAATGAATCTGGGGCTTCGGCAAATGACGCCAGTGGATATGATCCTCACCGCGGTGAGGGAAAATTTGACAAAGTGGAAATCGCTGACCATTTGGATGCACCAATGGCCGCAGCCGGAAAATTGATTGTTGACCTGAAATGTGCTTCCTGCCACAAGCTAACCAACGAGAAACTAGTCGGGCCAGGATGGAAAGGTGTGACACAACGGAGAAAACCACAGTGGATCATGAATTTTATCACTAATCCTGATCCGATGATCGATAAGGATCCGGAATTACAGGCGCAACTTGAACTATGCATGGTCCGGATGCCTAACCAAAATCTAACGGACGAGGAAGCCCGAAAGGTATTGGAGTTTATGCGACAAAATGATGGTGTAAAATAATAAAAGCTGAATAAGAATCAACAAAGCTGCATAGGTATTAACCTTAAAATAAGAATAGAATGACTTTAACAAAATACATATTGACGAGCCTAATGGCGAGCGCGATGTTATCGACTTTCCATGCCTGTAAACCCAAAGGAGCGGGAGCCGCCGTGAGTGGTGATGCCGCTGAGAAGGTATATGTTGCCCCAGGGAAATACGATGAATTCTACAATTTCGTATCCGGGGGATTTAGTGGGCAGCTCTCCGTTTATGGACTTCCATCCGGCAGATTATTGCGTGTAATACCCGTTTTTTCACTAGATCCCGAAAAGGGCTGGGGTTTTAGTGAAGAAACTAAACCGATGCTCGAAACGTCCCATGGCAATGTACCTTGGGATGATTTACACCACGTGCAGCTTTCGAAAACCGATGGAAACTACGACGGCCGCTGGGTATTTGTCAATGCCAACAATACCCCCCGTATTGCCCGGGTGGATCTGACAACTTTTCGTACGGCTGAAGTACTCGAACTCCCCAACAGCGGTGGAAACCACTCTTCGCCGTACATTACTGAAAATACCGAATATGTTGTTGCAGGAACGCGATTTTCGGTTCCGCTGGACGGTGAGTCGGGCGATGTACCTATCAATACCTTTAAAAAGAATTTTCGCGGAACATTGAGCTTTGTCAGCGTCAATAAGGATAATGGCAACATGGAATTGGCTTTTCAGATTGAGACACCCGGTGTAAACTATGACCTGAGCCGAGCCGGTAAAGGGACTTCTCATGGTTGGTTCTTCTTCTCCACCTACAATACCGAACAGGCAAATACATTGCTGGAGGTCAATGCATCCAAAAATGACAAAGACTTTATATTGGCCGTCAACTGGAAAAAAGCCGAAGAGTATTTGAAAGCCGGAAAAGGGAAAAAGGTTACCGGGTTGAAGTATGCCCATAACACTTACGACGAGAAATCACATACCGCAAAAACATCTTTTAATACAGAAACGATCGTATTGAAGGCAGAGGAGCTGGAGGGGCTATGCTACTATATCCCTTGCCCAAAATCTCCGCACGGTGTCGACGTTGATCCTACAGGCGAATATATTGTAGGGTCGGGTAAACTGGCTGCGGTCATACCTGTATTCTCGTTCGCTAAGATGCAGAAAGCAATCCAGGAAAAACAATTCGAAGGAAAATTCGGTGGTATCCCAATTATCAAATACGAATCTGCGCTGTACGGCGAAGTCCAAAAACCTGGCTTGGGCCCACTGCATACAGAATTTGATGGCAGAGGAAATGCAATCACGTCATTCTTTGTGTCTTCCGAATTGGTGAAATGGAATATTAAGGATTTAAAGGTGCTCGACCGTACACCAACATTTTACTCAACAGGCCATTTAATGATACCTGGTGGAGATACCAAAAATCCAGAAGGCAAATATGTCATCGCCTATAATAAGATTACGAAAGACCGCTTTCTCCCTACAGGACCGGAGTTGGCTCAGAGTGCCCAATTGTTTGATATCTCGGGAGACAAAATGCAATTGTTGTTAGACTTTCCGACCATTGGTGAGCCACATTATGCGCAAGCTATCAAAGCGGAGAAAGTGAAAGACAAAAGTGTGAAGATTTTTAAAATTGAAGAAAATACCAGCCCATTTGTTGCCAAAGGAGACAAAGATGCACGCGTTGAACGTAAAGGTAACCAGGTACATGTATACCTGACATCCATCCGTTCACACTTCACTCCGGACAATATCGAGGGTGTACAACTAGGCGATGAAGTCTATTTCCATGTGACCAATATTGAGCAGGACTGGGATATGCCGCATGGCTTTGCTGTCAAAGGCGCAAAGAATGGAGAATTGCTCATTATGCCGGGAGAGACACAGACATTGAAATGGGTTCCAGATAGAGTAGGTGTATTCCCGTTCTACTGTACGGATTTTTGTAGCGCGTTACACCAAGAGATGCAGGGGTATATCCGTATCTCAAAAAAAGGAAACAATGTTCCGTTGATTTATAGTCTGGGAACCAATCAACCGCAAGAGAAGACCAATTAATATAACCTACAATGATGAAAACTACAAGTCACCTGTCAGCAGTACATCGGATTCTTTTGATCCTGAGTGGCCTGGCCCTGGTAGCGGTCATCTTCCTACCCATCTGGCGTATTGAGCTCGACGCAGCACAATACCCAGAAGGGCTAGAACTACAGATCTATAGCAACAAGTTGGCCGGACAAGTTGATATTATCAATGGACTGAACCACTATATCGGGATGAAAACGCTACATGCGGAAGATTTCATAGAATTTAAGGTCTTGCCCTATATCATCTTATTTTTTGCGCTTGCTTTTTTGCTTACCGGTTTCGTGCAGAATAGAAAACTGCTCTATGGCTTATTCTTTTGTTTTCTGCTTTTTGGAGTCGCAGCCCTGGTTGACTTTTATATCTGGGAATACAACTATGGGCATCAGCTCGATCCATCTGCACCGATAAAAGTTCCCGGAATGTCTTATCAGCCACCACTGATCGGATACAAACAGCTTTTAAATTTTGGCGCCTATTCTATACCTGATATCGGGGGATGGATCTTTATACTCTGTGGAATTATCTTGGCCTTTTGTACAGTGCGGGAGTGGCAAAATAATAAAACCCTAAAACTAAAATCATATGAGAAACTATAAATTATTTGCGTTGATCTGTAGTAGTATATTGCTGGTTCTATGTAGTTTGCAGGCCTGTCAGGGCAACAATAAACCCAAGCCTATTAAATACGGTAGCGAGCAATGTGCCCACTGTAAGATGACAATAACGGACGCGCGTTTTGGTACGCAGCTGCAGACAAAAAAGGGACGGGTCTTTAATTTTGATGACGTACAATGTATGATCGCCTTTGTCAAAGGGAACTCGGTCAAAAAAGAAGAGATTGCCGTTTATTACCTGCCGGATTATGTTAGCCATAAGCTCGTACCGGCTGAAGGTGCATATTATCTCAAAAGTGAAGCCTTGAAAAGCCCAATGCGAGGCAATGTTGCTGTATTTGAAAAACGGGTGGAACTGGATAAGGTCAAAGCAGAGATCGGTGGCACGGTGATGACCTGGAATGATCTGTGGAAATAAATGAATAACAATGAAGAATCTAGCTTTAGCGTTGTACTGTGCAATGGCTTGTCTTTGGCTCGTAAACGTGCCTGTATCGGCGACAACCATCCAGGTAGGAAAGGGGCAGTCGGTCAGAACAATAAAGGCTGGCTTAGCACAAGCGAAATCAGGTGATACCGTTTTAGTAGCGGCGGGTGTGTATAAGGAGGGGAATATTGTTATTGATAAGGCAATTTTCCTGAAAGGCCTGGGAAAACCTGTGCTGGACGGCGAGAAAAAATATGAACCGCTCTCGATCAAATCACCGCAGGTTACTGTTCAAGGCTTTTTAATACAGCATTCGGGACATTCTTCCATGAATGATATTGCCGGTATTAAAATTTACAATACAGCGCATATCAAAATTTTTGACAATGAGCTCGTGGACAATTTTTTCGGGATTTATGCGCAGAATGCTACAAACGTTGAAATACGGGGCAATATCCTCAAAGCTTTTGGTACAGCGGAGCAGCTGATTGGTAATGGTATTCATGCTTGGAAATCAGATAGTTTAAGTGTTGAAAATAATGAAGTGTCTGGACATAGGGACGGTATTTATCTTGAGTTTGTGACCCATACTCGAGTACAGGGCAATCTTTCTGAAAAAAATCTGCGCTATGGTCTCCATTTTATGTTTTCCCATGAGAACAGTTACATCTCAAACACCTTTCGCAGCAATGGTGCAGGTGTAGCTGTTATGTATACCAAGCATGTCCATATGGAAAACAATAATTTCGAAGAGAATTGGGGCGATGCCGCCTATGGATTGTTGCTCAAAGATATTTCCGATAGTCAGATCATCAACAATCAGTTTAGCCGCAATACCACGGGTATTTTTATGGAAGGATCGAATCGTATCCATATTGAACATAACAATTTTAAGAGCAACGGATGGGGGCTCAAGATTCAGTCGAGCTGTATGGACAATGTGCTTAAAGACAATAATTTTCTTCAGAATACCTTTGATGTTGCCACCAATGGTACCCTTACACTCAACAGCTTTGTGCATAACTATTGGGACAAATACGAGGGATACGATCTGGACAAAGACGGATTTGGGGATATCCCTTTTCGTCCCGTAAGCCTATTCTCGATGATGGTTGAGCGCTATCCTTCGGCGATGTTACTTTTTCGAAGTTTTATGGCCATGTTGTTCGACCGGACTGAAAAGCTATTACCAAGTCTGACACCCGAGGGGCTTAAAGACGATAAGCCTCGCATGAAATCAATAAAAGTATGATTAGTATCCAGCAGTTAACGAAAAGCTTTGGAAAATTCAATGCATTAAAGGGCATTGATCTGACCTTGAATGGCGGCGAATGCGTTGCCTTAATTGGCCCCAATGGCAGTGGTAAGACTACTTTGATCAAGTCTGTCCTAGGTATGGTCATGCCGAGTGCCGGACGGATCACTTTTGAAGGACAGGACATTGGACAGCAATGGGCTTATCGGAACCATATCGGCTATATGCCGCAGATCGGTCAATATCCTGAGAATATGTCCATCAAACAGGTCCTGGATATGATCAAAGATATCCGTAAACAGCCCCAGACGGATTCGGATCTTTATCAGGCTTTTGGCGTGGACAAGCTGTTGGAAAAACGGATGGCAACGCTTTCCGGTGGCACAAGACAAAAAGTAAGTGCCTGTATCGCATTTATGTTTGACCCCAAAGTACTCATCCTGGATGAACCTACAGCAGGACTGGATCCTCTGTCTACCGAAATTCTCAAGGATAAAATCAAAAAAGAAATCGGACGCGGTAAACTGATCATCATCAGTTCCCATGTGCTTAGTGATCTCGATGAATTTGTATCGCAGATTGTCTTTCTGCAGGAAGGAGAGCTGAAGTTTCATAAGAGTTTGCAGCAATTAAAAGAAGATACAGGTACTGAAAAGCTATCTAAAGCAATCGCTTATTTGATGCAGAACCGCGACCTGTCTAATTAGAGAAAAGATGAATAAAATTATACGCTACGTTTTTGTGGATCTCTTGCGCAACAAGACCATTTTATGCTACACCATATTACTCTTTGTACTTTCCATGACGGTCTATAGCATGGAGGACAACTATGAAAAGGGATTACTCAGTCTACTGAATATTGTGTTGTTTGTAGTTCCGCTGATGAGTATCATTTTTTCAGGCATCTATATCTACCAGAGTTCCGAGTTTATCAATTGCCTTGTCAGTCAGCCTTTGCAACGGCAAAGCATTTGGGGCAGCCTGTATGTGGGTCTGGCAGGTGCACTTAGTTTAGCTTTTTTTATTGGCGTTGGCATACCAACTTTTATCTATGCATTTAGCTCTTCGGGAATTACTTTGGTCGGTTGCGGACTGTTACTTTCTTTGATTTTCGTTTCGATCGCGATGTGGACATCTGTATTGATCAGAGATAAGTCGAAGGGGATAGGATTGGCAATTTTGCTTTGGCTTTATTTCACGCTGCTTTTTGACGCACTGGTGCTTTTCATCCTATTTCAGTTTGCGGATTATCCCATCGAACATGGAATGGTTGCACTGTCCATGCTCAATCCCATCGATATCTGTCGCATCCTTATTTTATTACAGGTCGATCTATCCGCGATGATGGGCTATACAGGGGCGATATTTCGGGATTTCTTCGGTAATACATTCGGCATTGCGATCACCCTGTTGGTCATGTTGCTCTGGTGCCTCATTCCTCTAGGGCTATCTATTCGCTATTTTAAGAAAAAGGATTTATAATAATTTATTGACCATTTAATACTATTATCATGATTAAATCACCGTTATTGGAGGTTTTCAATATAGAACCTCGACTTAAACACCCGACCATATTTGATCACTTCGATGCCCTGGATTCGGGCGAGTCATTTATTATCAAAAACGATCATGATCCTAAACCGCTCTATTATCAGTTGCTGGGTGAACGTGGAAAGGATCTCATTTGGAATTATCTTGAATCGGGGCCCGAATACTGGCAGGTTCGCCTTGGCAAACCGCTCGAAAGCGAAACACTGGAAACCGTTGGCCATATTGCTGCCAAGGATATCCGCAAGGCCGAAGTTTTAAAACAGCTTGGGGTAGATTTTTGTTGCGGTGGTAAGCAGACGCTTAAGGAGGCCGCTCATAGTGTTGGTCTCGATGAAATTGAATTGCGCAGACGGTTAAACCAATCCGAAGAGCTTCCTATAGCCGGCCCACCGCTAAATTTTAAAGATTGGGATATCGATTTTTTAAGTGATTATATTAAGAATGTTCATCATCGGTATGTCCGGGAAAAAGGACCGATTATTCAGGAACTTGCACATAAAGTGGCCGATGTGCATGCACAGCAGCATCCCGAGCTGGTCAACTTGTCCAAAGAACTCGATGCCTTTCTTGATGACCTTTACCATCATTTGGATAAAGAGGAGAAGCAGCTCTTTCCGGCAACCAAGAATGAACAAGAATTGACCAGCAAACAGGTAGAGCAGCTCATTCAATTTTTGATTTCCGAACACGAAGATTCAGGAAAGGAACTTCAGCAGTTGCGCAAAATTACCCAAAATTACACATTGCCAGCCAATGCCTGCAATTCCTACACGTCATTATTTTCACAGATCGAATCTTTCGAATCCGATCTTTTGCAGCATATCCACCTGGAGAATAATATTTTATTTCCAAAGTTGCTCGCGAGCTACGGTGTTCAAATGAATTAAAAACTAGAAAAGCCATGCGGATAAACCAGCATACCAAGATTTCAGAACTGATCAGCTATAATGACTTAAGCATTGAAGCCATTGCAGCTATTGCCAAACCCTTGCGTAAGATCCGGATCCCGGTGTTGCGTCGGATACTGGCCCCTCGGGTCTCCATAGGCGAAGCAGCAAAAATTGGCGGATGTTCGGTTGCAGATTTTCGTGCTGCGCTGGTACCGCTCGGCTTTATTTGGATGTCAGATGGAGCTGAGAAAGTCAATGATCCATTCGATGCAGCAGAGCGGCCAAGTTGGATGGATGATGCAGCAGTGACGGTTGTATTCGATGTGAGACCCCTATTGGAAATGGGGCAAGATCCATTAAAAGATATTTTTCAGTTGTATCGCTCACTCGTCGCAGGAGGGATTCTTTGCATCAGCAATTCATTTGTCCCCATTCCATTAATTAGGCGTATGGAGGAGCGTGGAGTGCCAAGCTATAGCCACGAATGGGCGGAGGGTGAATTCAGAAGTTACTTTTATAAAAAAGATACAGTGCTGTCCGTTCAGCCTGCTGAGGGCGATCATATTTCATTTGTGCCGAAACGACTTTTTGAGCAGAAATTAGCGCGACTTTCCGCGCTTCAACTTGTTACATTGGATGTCAGGACATTGCCTATGCCGCAGCCCATGGAATCAATTCTTGAGGCCCTTGCTCAACTGAAAGCCGATGAGGTTGTCTATGTAAAACATCGGAAGGTTCCGCTCCATTTACTAGAAGAACTGGATCATTTTTCTTATCGGATTTTCATCCATGAACAACATCCTGGAGATGTCCATCTGTTAATTTACCCCGTTAAATAAAATGGCACATATTGCTATTCATAAGAGCCCAGAAGCGTATGCTGTATTGCCGTTTTTTATCACTGCGGGCATTTTTTTTCTACTGTTCAGCTTCCTCTTGGTTTTTAGCGGGGGGCAGCTCTTTGGGCACCATTTTCAACCAAAAGTGCTGGCAATCGTCCATAGCCTAGCACTAGGTTGGGGCACGATGGTGATTTATGGAGCGGCGTATCAGCTGGTGCCGGTTATTTTTGAACGTTCACTTCGCTCTTCCAAATTGGCATTTTTCAGTTATATCCTATTGACATCGGGAACCTGTGTGTTGATTTATAGTTTCTGGTATTTCAAGATCGGTTTACTCATGTGCGTTGGAGGGCTATTGATTACGCTCAGCTCCTACCTGTACTTCTACTTGCTGTGGATGACGACTAAAGATGTGGAGCATCTATTTGAACTACGCCTTTATTTTACGTTCTCGGCCTTCTGGCTTTGTTTTACAACCACCTTAGGCCTTTTGCTTGCCATTAATTTAGCCCATGGTTTTCTAACAAAAAGTCACGTCGATATCCTAAAGCTACACGCCCACGTCGGTATTGTTGGTTGGTTTTTGCAGTTGATCCTGGGAGCGGGAGCGAAGATGCTGCCGATGTTTCTCTTGGGACAATCCACCAAAACAAAGTGGCTTTATGTTTCGGTCATTTTGATAAACCTTGGATTGGTACTTTTTTTATTGGACGGATACAGCCATCCTGTGGGATTAAGATCTCTTACCTTTGGAGCAATAGTGCTATTGGGAGTAGTTTGCTGGGCCGTTTTTGTCGTGGATTGTTTTGTGCACCGGGCGCGTAAGGTACTGGATATTCCGATGAAACATAGTTTCATTTCCTTTTTGAGTTTATTGTTCGCGTTTCTCACCTTACCTATGGTTGTCCGGCAGGAGTCTGGTAATTGGGTGAATTTATATGCCGTATGGGTGTTTTTTGGATGGTTAACGGGTATTATTTTAGGGATGACCTATAAGACCCTGCCTTTTATGATCTGGAATTGGCGCTATAAAGATCTCAATGGCATCAAAAAAATACCTTTGCCCAAGGAACTTTATAGTCAGCGATTACTTTCTATACAATATTATCTTTACCTAGTGGCGCTTGTCGTCATGGCGGTTGCTGTAGCCGGTCGATTCAGGTGGGCATTATACTGTGCAGCCTGGCTTTGGGCAGCACTTGCTGCTGTTTATGTTGTCAATGTCGGAAAAGTAGTTTTTCATCAAAGAAAAAGTAAATAAACTACGCACCTCGCCTATATATTTAATGAAAGATACCATGAAAATTGATCTAACAAAACCGGAGGCTTCCGATCAGTTAAAAGCTGTTCAGGTATTGATGCTTGTGATGGATCCCGAATTGGGGATCAACATCGTAGATATGGGCTTAATTTATGATATTAATTTAACCGATCCCAGTCGTATTGTTGTTACCATGACGTTATCTTCATCCTATTGCCCGATGGGCGACTCTATCGTTCATGGCGTTGAAAAAACATTGCAACAGCAATTTCCACAGCGGGCAATAATTATCGAGCTCGTTTGGGATCCTATTTGGACTCCCGATCGGATCAGCGAAGAGGGAAAGAGCCTATTGGAACGAGAATGATTTCTTGAAGAATAAATTCACCTCCCTATTTCCGTCATTTACCGAGTTTTCCCGATTGTTAGTCTAAAGTCAATAGGCTAGGGGCCTATTGTGTTGTAGTTTTGAGTCAACAAATAAGAACAACAAAACTAACACTATAAAAAAAGACATTATGAAAACTTTGGTAAAAACATTCGCAGCAGCAGCCTTAATCGCAGTATCAACTTTCGCTATGGCAGCTGAAGGACCGGGAGCAAAAGCAACAAAAGCTAATATTAACCTTTCTACAGCAGATTTCGCTTTAGAGCACTATGTTGCGGTAACGACTGAAGGAGAATCAGCAGGTGTAGAGCAGTTATTTGCAGCTGATTTTAATCAAAAGATCCAAGCTTCCAATGCACAAAATAACAGCCGTAGCGAAGTGGTTAAATCCTTGAAAAAACAAAAAGGCGAAAAGCTAAACTGTACAGTAAGCACCGATATCATGGAGGAATCGGCAGACTATATGGTGGCTAAAGTAACGTTGAAATTTGAAAACTTCACCAAAACAGATTTAGTTACCTTGGAGCGTGTGGGCAATGACTGGAAATTATCCAAATCGATCAATTCTTATAAATAAGAGCCATCTCAAATAAATATATATGTTGTAGAGCCATATCGTGAGATGTGGCTTTTTCCTTTCATTCCTAAACAATATTTCGGATATTTGGACAAAGACCAGTTTTTAGTTAAAAGATTTATCATGTCGGATATTCAGCAGTTAATAGCACAGATGAGAGCATTCAGAGATGCGAGAGATTGGGAACAGTTTCACAATTCTAAGGACCTCGCAGTTGCATTGAGCATTGAAGCGTCTGAGCTTCTGGAGCTTTTTTTGTGGAAAGGAAATGAAGATGCCAATCCTGACAAGTTGAAAAATGAGCTTGCAGATGTACTGATGTATGCGCTATTGCTTGCCGATAAGCAAGGGCTTGATGTTAAGCAGATCGTGGAGGACAAGATGAAACTCAACAATGAAAAATATCCAGTCGAAAAAGCCAAAGGAACTGCTAAAAAGTATAATGAACTGTAATTAATAACGCATGTCAGAATTGGATATTAAAGAAGTTCATATTGTTCCCGTCGGTAGCACAGGAGAGGTTAAGGATACAGATAGCAAACTAGATTTTTATAACAGCGCACTGGTTTATCTGCTCAACGATAAAAGGTCAATCTATATCGGTGAATCTATCGATATCAAGAACCGCTTTTCAAGCCATAATAGACACGACAGCAAGAAAGACCTATTAATCCGACATGCGATATATTCGCATTTGTTCAACAAATCCGTTACCCTACATTTAGAAGCATTCCTGATCAACCTTTTCTCAGCAGAAAAAGGCCTGAAACTGATCAATGCCAACCTTGGCAATAACGGGCACTACTATCACCAGAAGAAAGAATATGAAGTATTGTTTCCACAGATCTGGAAACAACTTGAAGAACTTAAAATAGCACGCACTTCTTTCGAAGAGATCATTAACAGCAACGTTTTTAAGTACTCACCCTACAAGAGTTTGAACCTAGATCAGCAGCAGGCAGTTCTGGCCTGTTTGAAAATGCTCGTGGACGACAAAAAAGGTATCTTTATACATGGGAATGCAGGTACTGGTAAGACTATCATTGCGATTTATGTGCTTAAATTGCTTGTTACGCCCATACGCTATTTTGAACAGTTTGAGATGAAGGATGAATTCTCTATGGAAGCATTCGGGTTGCTTAATGCATATCGAGACAAACATGGTATTACAGTAGAAAATGAAAAAGATCTTAAAGATCAAGTCGCTCTTGTCGTATCGATGACCTCCTTGCGCAGTACCTTGCAGAAGGTGTTTAAAGACATTGATCAGCTCAGTTCGAGTATGGTTATATCGCCAACAGATATTTCAAAACGAACATACAAGGTGGTTTTAGTGGATGAGGCCCATCGTTTGCGCAGACGCAAAAATATATCTGGTTATGGAGATTTTGATAAGAGTAATATGCGTCTTGGATTTGATATCAACGAAGGAACAGAGTTGGATTGGGTTTTGAAGCAGTCGGAAAATCAGATTTTCTTTTATGACAACAACCAATCTATCCGTACGACTGATTTACCTCCTTCAAGGTTTGAAGTTTTAAAGAACTCTAAGGCATATGATAGTGTACGCTTGCAGACGCAGATTCGCTCTGAAGGTGGTGACCTGTTCACTGATTTCGTCCATCGGTTGTTTGACTTGGAAATGTTGCCTAACGAAAGATTTGAATCGAATGATTTTGAGCTTAAGCTGTTTGACAGTTTTGTAGCGATGCGAGACCAGGTTTTCCACAAAGAAGCAGAGACGGGATTGTCGAGATTGGTTGCGGGCTTTAGTTGGGAATATAAGACCAAGGATAAAAAAAACAGGCATCTGTATGATATGACCATTGAGGGGATAGATCTTCGTTGGAATTCGACAGCTAAAGATTGGATCAATTCAAAAAATGCGATAAATGAAGTAGGAAGTATACACACCGTATTTGGCAATGACCTAAATTATATCGCCATTGTTTTTGGTAGAGAGATCGACTATGATCCTATTGCTAAAACTATCGTGGTGTATCGGGATGAATATAAAGATACGAATGGGAAGAATAGCACCGATGACCTGGATTTATTATTCTATGTTAAAAATATATACAAAACATTGATGTTTAGGGGGATTCGTGGAGTATATGTTTATGTGTGCAATTCGAATCTTAAAGCCTATTTAAGTCAACATATGGAGGTTGTGACAGGAAATAGCGGAAACGAGTCAAAAGTTATTCCTTCACGTCCTATTAGTTATGAACCTACAGCGAGTTCTATACCGTATTATGATCTTGAGATTGCAGCAGGCAATTTTTCCGAATTGCAGCAAAGTGAGACTTTGCAGTATATTGAAGTTGAAGGACGCTATCAGGATCCAAAACGTTATTTTGCCTGTAAAGTGATTGGGGAATCCATGAATAAGATTATTCCCAATGGTTCGATCTGTTTATTCGAGCGCTATCAAGGTGGTTCCAGAAATGGTCTGATCTGTCTGGTTGAATCCCGTAGTTTTGAAGATCGCGATTTTGGAGCAAACTATACCATTAAAGAATATTCGAGTAAGAAGACCATTACGGAAGAGGGCTGGCAACATCAGGAAATTATCCTCTTACCCAAATCTTCAGACGACTCATACAGTCCCATTGTATTGAAAGATGAGGAGGCTGTAGATCTCCAGGTGATCGGCGTATTTAGACAGGTGCTATAGTAAAGTTGCTTCATTAATCAATAACAATTGGAAGTATTTCCTTAAATTTGTATGATTAATCGATGTAAAGATATCGGTACATGCCAATTGTAAATAATTCACTTTAATGAATACCCACGTACTTGAAACACTCTTAAGTTTATCCTCGGAGAATGAGGTCGTTGAGTTTAAGGAAGCCAAAAATAACTATGACTTCACTAAACTGGGAAAATACTTCTCTGCTATCAGCAATGAAGCTAATCTTTGTGGTAAACCATTTGGATGGTTAGTTTTTGGTGTTGAGGATAAGAAGCATACTGTTGTTGGTACCAATTATCGGATAGGGCGCTCCGATCTAGATAAGCTTAAGGGAGAAATAGCAAGCAAAACCACCAATCGGATTACCTTTATCGAGATCCATGAGGTTATTAAAGGAGGAGGACGTGTGCTCATGTTTCAGATACCAGCAGCGCCACGTGGTATTCCTGTAAGTTTTGATGGGCATTATTATGCTCGAGATGGCGAAGAATTGGTGCCTCTTAATCTTGAAAAGATAGAACGAATTAGAGCACAGGCGACTCAACATGACTGGAGCGCAGCGGTAATTCCAGATGCTACGATAGAAGATCTTGATGAAGAAGCGATAGCTTTAGCAAGAAGAAACTATAAGAGTAAGTTTCCGGACAAAGCGGAGGAAATGGACAAATGGGATGATATCACCTTTCTCAACAAAGCTAAAGTAACCGTCAAGGGGAAAGTCACTCGGACTGCTGTTATCCTGTTGGGTAAAGACGAGTCTGAGCATTTCTTAAATCCAGCGGATGTCAAGATACGTTGGAAGTTAGTGGATACGGAAAATAACGATATTGATTACGATATATTTGGCCTTCCACTCATTCTTTCGGTAGAAAAAGTATTTGCCAAGATACGAAACATTAAATATCGCTATATGCAAGAGGGGACGATTTTCCCTGCCGAGGTTTCTAAGTATGAGCCTTTTTCCATTCGCGAGGCTATAAACAATTGTATAGCCCATCAAGATTACACAAAAGGAGCACGCGTTAATGTTGTCGAAATGGAGGATCAGTTGGTTTTTACCAACTATGGTAATTTTATTCCTGGTAGTGTAGAAAAGGTTGTCATTGAAGATGCACCAGAAGAATTCTATCGAAATAAGTTTTTAGCCACCGCTATGTTCAATCTTAAGATGGTCGATACTGCGGGAGGGGGGATCAAAAAGATCTTTAATTTTCAACGGGAACGCTACTTTCCTCTGCCCGACTATGATCTGTCGGATGACAAAGTTAAGGTCACTATCTCAGGTAAAGTCTTGAATTTGGACTATGCCCGTTTATTAGCGCAGCATAAAGATCTCTCCCTGGAAGATATTATGGCACTGGATAAGGTGCAGAAGAAAAAGCCTTTAAGTAACTACGAGGAGAGTGAGTTAAGGCGTAAAAAACTGATTGAGGGGCGAAAACCTAATTATTTTATTGGCTTACATGTCGCTCAGAAATCTGGTGATAAAGTAGGCTATACGAAAAATAAGGCCTTTGACAATCAATATTACAGAGATCTTATCTTAAAAGCAATATCGCAGCATCATAGTATGTCACGTTCGGAAATAGATGAATTGTTATGGAATAAATTGCCGGACTGGATGACGGATGAGCAGCGGAAAAGGAAAGTCAACAATTTAATAACTAAACTTAAAAATCATAATAAAATTGTCAATAAAGGCACTTTCAAATATTCTATGTGGGAGTTAGCGAATTGATCGCAGTAGAAAGATTAGGAGAAGAACAAGTAGAAAGATTAGGAGAAGAACAAGTAGAAAGATAAGTAGAAGAGCAAGTAGAAAGATAAGTAGAAGAGCAAGTAGAAAGATAAGTAGAAGAGCAAGTAGAAAGATAAGTAGAAGAGCAAGTAGAAAGATAAGTAGAAGAGCAAGTAGAAAGATAAGTAGAAGAGCAAGTAGAAAGATAAGTAGAAGAGCAAGTAGAAAGAGAATTAGAAAGATAAGTAGAAGAGCAAGTAGAAAGATTAGGAGAAGAACTAGGAAAAAGATAAGTAGAAGAGCTTGGAGAAAGATTAAGAAAAGAATTAGGAGAAGTTGGGGAATATGATTAAAGGGAAAGAATCGGAATATGTAATAGTATCATATGTTAATGGAAAGTAAGGAATATTTGATAGAATTATTAAAAGAAAAGTATCATTATGAACTTGGTAGAAGAGATAAATTCGAAGATAATTTATCACTGCCGGTCACAGTGTTAGGCTTAATTATCGCTGGGTTATTTTATGTAATCAATGAGGTTTATTCAGACACGTTATCTCCGTGCTCAAAAGCTACTTTTATAGGCATGATCGGATCAATGTTAATAATTATTATAGGTGCTATATTATCACTTGTGTATGTCTTTTTTGGTTTTAAAAGAGAATATTGTACATTTCCAGAAAGTAAAGCAATCCTAGAGAGGTATCAAGAGATTAAGGCATACTCTGCAAAACATAAAGAGGATAATTCTTTTATAACTTCTTCTTTGAAAGAAGACACAATTAAATGGTATTCAGATTGCAATGAGAATAATACGCGTACGAATGACAGACGAGCTAACGCGTTCCATACTTTTAAAATGTTATTTTCAATTATAATAATTTTAGGAGTTTTATTGATGTTTTTAGTATTCTATTTAAAAGTTAATTGATATGAGTAAAAACCCAAAGCCAAGTTTACCACCGCCGCCGCCGGTGCGAAGAGAAAAATCTGAGGAATATCCAGTAAGGCCAAAGACAGATAAAAAATAATATTTAAATTTTTAGATTATAAATTACGGAGTTCTGCTATCATTAAGATATTGATCTCCGTAATTTTAGGTTTCAAGATTTGTATTGATATTAATATTATCAGTTAAAAAAAATATATTCATGCTCTCTATTAAACTGCATGGCGCGTTGAAACGTGTATGGAGTAGAAGTAAGTTTATAAATAACGTCAGTGATATCATTTTTCAAACGTTCATGATAAAACCGGTTGTTATTTTTAGGATCATCAAAAGGCACAATATCCTCAAGACCTTTGAGAATATATTTGCTAGTTTCCAGTCCATTTTTTTTTCCAATACATACAAATACCTCGGAGATTTTTGTGATTGGCTTAAACCAGCCGTTGAAGATATTATCAAGGTCGGGTAACGAAAGGCAATGTTTTATAATTTCCAATAACGTCCGTATAGAATTAGGATTTGAATAATTTTGATATTCTAGATCATAGTAGGTGTCGCCAGCATTTTTTGTTTTAGCTATAATGTATGCCTTCAGTTTTATAAAGGCAAATTCTCCATTTGTTTTCACAAGATGTCTAACAGCGGTAGGCTCATCTAGTAGTTTTTTGTCAATGAGTAATTGATAGTTGTCTGTTATAAAATTTCTAATAAAATCATATTCCCGTAGATCTGATAATGTATTTAAGATAAAGGGGAGAAAGTAATAATCTTCATCTTTCTCAAGATATAAGTTGGCTACCGATTTTAAGATAGGTGGATTATCTATATAACAAAGCTCAACAACTTTCCTTGCACAATCGTAATTCTTTCCAAGAATACTGTTTTTTAGATCTTCTTCAATTCCATATTCATCTTTATCAAAAGAAATTTCTTTTGATCTTAGATAAGCTAGAAAAGGAAGCTTTATCTCAAGATCGGAGATTGATTTCAACTCTTCTAATACTTTTAATACAACTTTCTCTGTTCCTAATATTTCATCAATAAAATCAAAATCAAACAATGTATATTTTGAAAAATCAATCAACTGAAGTAAAAAACTCTCTTCAAATCCCGAAAATTTTAAATAACGGACAAAGTTGAGAAATGAATTAATAGTTCTTAACTCATTAGAAGTTATCCTGGATTCGGGGTTATCTAAAAAGCACTCTATCATTGGCTTAATGTCTATTATCCAGGATTCAATATGTTTTTTTTGAAAATCTTGAACGACAATAGACAATTCGTTATTTTCTGATAGAGTTTGATAAATATCTTCGAAACGATCTAGTCTTCTATTTTCAAGAACTTTGTCAAGATCTTCAATTTTTAGTTTTTGATCCGCCCTATAGTCTTCTCTGAGAATTTTCCAAAGGAAGTGTTTGGCGTATTCACTTATATTCTTTTTCAATTCAATAATATCGTAATACTCATCCCAGAATCTGTCAACTTCCTCAAAAGAAAGAGAGGATGTATTATAGTGTAGAAAGATATTTTCCATTTGCTTTTTTAGCAGTGGCAAGTCAAATTTTACATCAAATTCTCTTTGAATTGAACTTCTATTAAAAGCAATTTCGTCTTGAACAGTAGACTGTTCGATCCGATCTGGAAATATAAATCTTGTATTGTCTTCAATAAATTTTTCAAACTGTATTGCTTTTTCTAAACAGTCGTATTGCATTGTATTGCGAACTTTGATTAGAAAAAGGTCCTCTAAAACACCATTTTTATAAACGTCAACAATATGAGCATAATATTCTGCCTTTAATATCGTCTCCAGAAAATAAATATTACTATTATTTTCTGTTTCTAAAGCTATTAATTTCTTAAATAGTCCTTCATCAACTAAACAGTCTTTTGCTAGGGATGCCAAAAGGTCTTGTTCTAAATGATAAATTCTGTCAGTGGTTATAACATCACAAATTATTTCAGTTAATTTTTCTCCATAGCTTTTTGTTGCTGGACGAATTATCGAAGAACAGTGTTTAATAAATTTTGCTACATATTTTTCTCTTAGTTTGTGGTTGCCTATACGTTTGAGAATAAATTCCAATAAATAAATGAGAGCTTCATTGTCTTTGATTTGGCTAAAAAGTGTAAATATTTTTTCTTTTGTGGAAATTACTGATCCATATTTTGATTTTTTGTTCCATGATATTTCATTGATGGATTTTTTTAGAATATGAAGAATAAAATCTTGATGACGGTCAAAGTTGTTTTCGTTAGTTAGATTGATTACTTGATTGACAAATTCCTTATAATCATAAATAGAAACAAAGCTTTTGATCTGTTCTATTAGTTTCTCTTTTTTATCGTTATCAACTCGTTTTATAAGCGCTATGGTTCTCTCCATAATTTGAAGAAAATCAACCTCGTTGTCCTGAAACTCATTCATTATTTGGAACAAAAGGGATTCTAGCTTTGTAGCATTATCTTTATTAGACAATGACATATGATTGAGTAAAATAATAGCAGACTGGCGTGTCCGTAAATTTAGTTCTTTACTCATCGCCTTATCAAATAAATACTCAATATTTGGTAACGTATCGCTAAATGTTCCAAGTGTGCCATCATCGCTGACCCATAGTGTTTTTTCTATACAGTGATCTTGGAAATACTTTTGCAATACTGTATTTCGAATTTCATCGGACACTAATTCGGTATCTGCTTGGAATACCATTTCGATGTCGTTTTTGATAAGCCAATTAATAAGCTTTTCATAAGCGTTTACTTGCTCAAACTCCATATTTAATAAAAGTGTTACTACGTTATACCATGCAGGATGCACTTTACAGATTTTATCATCTATTTTTATTAGATCAAGAAGTTGGTCAATATCCATTTGGGTCAATATTTGCGCTACGAAATATTCTTGTACGCTTTTCAGTTCAAAGCTCCATTTCTTATCTATAGACTGTTCGATAAATGGATTTTTAGCTAGAGTATCTATTTCTCCCAATATAGCCCGTGCCTTAGAATCCTCAATAGACGTTATTTGCATTGTTTCCATTGCAAAAGCAAGCTTTCTTGCTTGTTCTAAATGAAGACCTTCGCTATAATTTGTATTTCTGAATTTGTCTTTTTCATCATGATCGAGCCTATTTTTGATGTATTGCGATATCAATTTAGAACGTGATATTTCGATAACCCCAGTTTTTAAATAGTTTTCACCTATAAGTTCAAGATAGAAGGGTGTTTCTAAGAGATCTGCATATTTCCAAAAATTGAATTTTCGATGCTCGTTAATAAAGTCTATCCCAAATTTATCCCTTAAGAATCTTATCGCTTGTCCATCCACAATTGGGTTAAGATATGCTTCGGTAAATCCATCTAAGTTTTTGACTATTTTATTGTAAATAGAAGTCCGGCAACTGATGATAAATTTAATGTTGTTTTTCCTCGGCGAAACTTTCTTACTATCGATAAATGATCGCAACTTATTGCTAAAGTCTGTAACGTCATAGACTTCGTCGAGTCCATCTAAAACCACAAGTAGGAAGGGGATTTTCTCATAACGATTGGGTAATATCTCAGAGATTGTAGAATTAGAATTAAAATTTTTGAGTGATTTAAAATAAGGTATGATTTCGTTGCTATTACGTTCATCCCATAGTGAGACAGCCATAAAATTTAATTCCGTTGTTTTTCCTGAACCGGGATTTCCTAATATTACAACACCATTCTGACTACTCGATATTAATGTATCTATTTCTAGAGTATTCTCTGGATTACTCCATAAATATGGATCCCGTAGAGGAGCTGTTCTAAAAGACCTTTCCATATGAAAAGGTTGTTGTTGAATTGAACTTATATAAATATGCCTATCCGTTTCTTCGATTATTATTTTAGCGAGATTCCTATCAGAAAATATAAGTTTATCGAATTTATTTAGTAATAATTGCCGTTCTTTTTCGATAACTTGTCCTATATCTCCATCGTAAACTTTTTTAAACAAATCAGGATACAAGCTAAAAAATTCTTTTATATGGTATTCAGGCGTAAGGAATTGAACTGGACATTCAGGTGCTATTTTATCATAAAACTTTTCAAGTTTGGAAGGTTCGTTCGGGTTTTTAAAATCTTCAAAAGGTGAAACGAATAATAGAAGGTCTATTGTCTTATGGGTAGAAATTATATGAGGAATTTTTTCAAGCGCCAGCGTGTAACTTAAATTGCTATTATAGTCTTTACATTCTGCATAAACAGTGTAGCTTTTATATTTACTTGTTACAATTTCTATCAGTAAATCATATCCGTCTTGTGTTCCAGTTTTCTGATTTCTCCTTCTGGTAATTGTATATCCAAGTTCTATAAAAATTCTTTCTAGGAATTCTAATGCTATTAATTCAAATTCTAAACCTTTTTTAATCATTTGTTGAAATATAATATGGAGATACCTGCTATATTGTTGTATTTATTTTTCAAATAAGTCTTCAATCATTTGAATTTCTTCATTACGACTATAGTCTATATCATGTGTAATTTCCGAGCTATAATCGTCTTCTTCATAGCTATAACGATCTAAAATTTTATGTAATAAACTGTAAGAGTCAATATCTAAATCATGATTGAAATTTTCATAGAAATCTATAAGTCCACAATCACTGAAGAAAGAGTCATATGATTCCCAATACTTATCGTTAATATAAGATCTTGTATAGGTTTCATCTGTATCGTGATATGTCTTTAGCACATCATTGTCAGATACTACTAATTCATAATCTTTGACATATTCATCGAACAAGCTGTTGATTTTAAGGGTCAGCTCCTCCTTTATTTCTTGAACACTTATTGTTTTGAATAAATCAATTTCATAAAGTTCATGAAGTTCTCTAACCTCTGAGAGATGATCTGATTCATATGCATTTTTTATTACTAAAAACATTAAAAGATTCCAGTTATCAGTGACTATTTTTATTATATTTTCGGGATAACAGGATTTAACACTTTTAAGAATAGTAATTAGCCGTGGGGAGAAGACATAAGCCTCGTATCCTAAGTTTAATAGGTCGTTGAAATATTTTATGAAAATATTTGTGTCATTAATTGTTTTAGGGCTAAAGAATTGATCTAGGCAATATATTATGTCAAAAATTACATGGCCGTAATGTTTGTTCATTACGTTATTTAAACAATTAACGAACGTTGGATAGTATTCTTTTATAAAATAATCATCGAGAATTATCTTATCTTTTCTTGTTCTGTCGAAATAACCTAGAAGTTGATTGGGCGAACTTATCGAAAATATGACTCTATTTCTTTCCTCTTTGCTTTTTTTTAGATAGTTTATTAAAAAATCAGCGATTGATGGATTCAAAAGTTGATATTCGTTAGTTCCATCTTTTGTTTTTATAGATGAGGCAAAACTTCCTAATAATTTTTTTAAGGATCTATTAAAAGGATCTAATTTTTTATGTATTCCATTTTCCCGAATTTCGTAGTTATATCGACAGTTGAACGCATGCTCTAGTTCATCATGACGTACGCGAGTTTTTGCAAAAGAAAAAAGTGATAATAATAAAAATCTGTCTTCATCCTCAAGTTGCCGTTCGAACGCAACTTTCCATATTTCGCGGGGATTGTCCAAATTTTTAAAGATAAATTCATCCACTGTGGTATAATATTCATGATCATAATTCTTTTGGTCAGTAATGAATTCAATTAACCTTGGGAAATAATTTTTATGCTCAATAATTTTTAAATAACTTTTGTTTTCAAAAAAGTGAATCTTATATTCATCACCCATATTGTTAAAGTAAAGGTGGTTGTATACAATTTTAGCTTTATCTAAAAGAGTGTAATTGTTTAATACAAGTTCATATTTAGATCTTTTATCAAATTTTTGGCGTGCAAAATGCTCATAATTATCTTTAGCTTGATTAAGGATAGTAGTTCTTGAAGTTAAGATAAGAAATTTGTTTTTTGATGATTCTATTTGTTCAATAAGGCTTATAATTTTATTCTCTGTATTTTTCGGATTAAGTATCGCATTAATGTTTGCTCCCAAAAAATCATCAAAAAAAAGAACCTGTTTAGTTTCAGGATCTTCGGACAATAAATGTAATGCGTCGCTGATTTTCTCATCAATATTGATTAGTTCATACCCCTTTCCAAGTAAGTCACAAATTAAGATATAAGCTAGCGTTGTTTTTCCAACCCCGGGTTCTCCTGAAATTATTACAAATTTATTCTCATTTAATTTGTCTATAGCATTTTGTAGGTTTTTCGTAGGTACATAAAGACTGGCATTCTTTAATATTTTAGTTTGGTGAAAATCTGACTGCGACCGCTGTCCGTTATGAAGTATAGCCTTTAAAACATTTGTACTGGTAAGCCAAAGCTTATAATATTTTTTTTCAATATCATGATGATCACTAATCAGCGATTCTATTCTATCTCGCCCATAAATATCTTGAGCTGATTTAATAAATGGATGCATTATGTTGATAATGTCATCGACTTGTTTGGGTGATAGATGGCAGGTTGTTGTTAAGATATATCTTTGAGGTTGCGGAGAAAGCATAGACATTTTTTCTTTCTCCTTTTTTAATGTTGATTTTAAATTAGAATAGGTCGATTTCGTATAGGCCTTGGCTTGAATGATGATCTCATTAATATTATAGGTAGAATATCTTAAATCTATTCCATCATCTTTTCCTGTTTTAAAATTTTGAAGTCGAACTCCTAATATCTTTTCAAGCAGATCCTTCGACATGCTCTCAAATTCTTTATCATTTAATACTTCGAGATTATAATTCATTTTAAGATTCTCTATTATTTATTCCATCTATCCTTATCTTTCCATTCGCATTTCTATAATTTCAAACAAGAGATACTATATAAGGATAGTTTTAGATAACATTTATTAAATATCATTTTTTGTCATAGGGCCTTGCCTTTTTTATCCTAATTTACAAGATTTCTTAAAAACCTAGATATTGTTCTAACTTTAGTATCTCCCCAAGGCATTAACCGTTTCTTAGGATAACTGACATATAGAAACCGTTTTGCTCTTGTGAAAGCAACGTAAGTGTTGTTTTTTTCTTGCTGTAACTCTTCGCCCCCCTTGTTAACGGATCGGTAATCCGGAAATGTGCCATCGTCAACCCCAATTAAGAATACAATTTCACTTTCTTGTCCCTTCATTGTGTGAACTGTGCTTAAACAAATCCCAATTTCTTTGTTTGTAGAAATATTCATCAATCCCAAGGCTAAAGCAGATTTAAAGCCTTCAAGTGTTGGTTTGAGGTTTTGCTTTTTGTATTGAGTTAGTTGATTGGAAAAATCCACTAATTCATCAATTGTCCTTTTCTTCTCATCATCTTCCAAGTTAGCTTCTTGAAATATATTTCTCAATTCGCCAATTTTCAGATGAATATTGTCCATTACGATTGAGTCGAGAATATTTTTAATGTTTGACGCTATTGGAAAATTGGAAGACTTTAACTCCTCGATATTATTTACATCTCTAACTTTTAAAATGTCTTCCAAACGCTTTTGGTGCAATTTGTCCAACGGATTAATTTTAATTCTAAAAAACAAGTCGAATATCTTCATAGCGTTAGAACTAAATTTAATACCAGTATTACTAGACTTATAATAAAACGGGAGGCCCTCGTTAGTTAATAGTTCTTCAATATGTTTGAATACAAACTTATTCCTACCAAGTATTGAAATTTTGTCAACATCAATATTTCCCTCAATATCTCGATGTGATTTAAGATCAAGAAGCTCGTTTATTTTTGTGAGTACAAATTTAGCTTCATCATGCTCAGAGGAAGCTTGATATATCTCAAACACTCCTGGTATAACATAATTGACAGCTTCAATTTTAAGATTCATAAGAATGTTCGATGCCTCAATTACCGACTTGGAACATCTATAATTCTCATCTAGTACAATCTTAATCGCTTGAAATTCATTAACGAAATCCTTCTGCATGAATGAAGATGAAGAACCGTTAAAGCCGTAAATTGACTGATTAGGATCTCCAACCATCATTATGTTTTTTATCATGTTACCACATAAAGATTTTAGGAGAAAGTATTGCAACTTATTAAGATCCTGACATTCATCGATACAAATATGAGAGTAGGATTTCCTGTAAAGATTTGCGACTGACTCATTGTTCGTAAATAATTCATACACCAACCTAATTATATCGTCAAAATCAATTGCATTGTTTGATTTCAAAATGTCTTGATAAGTTTCATACAAATATTGATATTCATTATTTTCTGAGTTTTCCGCCAACTCCTCCGCAGATAATATTTCTCGTTTTACAGTTGAAATAAACTGGAGGGCGTTATACGTATATTCATTCTTTTTTTTAGGGTCTAAATCATTATAAATTGAGTCAAAATAGGGAACAGATTTTATTGCCTGTTTTATTAATTCAATACGATCTGCGTCATCTTCAAAAATGTGTGGCATTTTTGAATAACCTAAAAGTTTAAATCTTAACTCAAGGATTGATTGACAGAAATTATGAAAAGTACCTACAAACACATTTTTCTTTATTATGTCACTTGTGCCTAGTCTCTCCCTGATTTCAGCAGCAGCCTGATTTGTAAAGGTTATAGCTAATATTTTTCCGTAAGATGAATCAGAAAGACGTTTGATTCTTTCTGTCAATACCCTGGTTTTTCCACTACCAGCACTAGCTAAAATAAGAAATGCACCTTCATTCAATTCGACGATTTCCTGTTGTTTTGGCGATAAATTAATCTGAAGCATCTATATTAGAATTTAAAATTACATTAACTCTCTCGAAAAGATCAGCAATTTTTGTCGGTAAAGATTTCTCTGAATTATATATTAATTCTGATAATGAGTCCGGATATTTAGTCTTATTTTGAGACAGTAAATCATTTAAAGCTCTTAAGTATCCCTCATCTCCATCATAGTCTCTCAACTCTTCTTGAAAAATATTTTGACTACATGTTTCACATATATCTTCCGTTTTTACTCGGCCTTTTGAAGTCCCATTTCTGTTAGCAATAAGTTCTTCTAGGTCTTCGATATCAAGGATTTTTTTTAAGCAATTTTCAATTTCTTCAACGAATCCATTATTAGTTAAATATGATTCAAAATCATTTTCGTCATCAAAGTGAATTATATTAGATGGCAAAATAATATCATTAATATTAGCTCCTGAGCCAGATAATTTTTTATAATCTTTTTTTAACTTTTTTATTATGTTAGCTTCACCGTCACTTAAAATAAACCATTTTAAATTGTGTTTCTCGGCAAAGTGGATAAATGGAAAATAATTCCCTCCACCATCAATGCCAACAATATCAATACCTAGTTCAATTGTACTTTTTCTAAAGTGTTTTTTTATCAAAAGGGGAAGAGTCTGTTCTTCAGTTTCACCTTCGCATAATATTACTACTTTTGAAAAGTAAAGCTCTCCGCGAGTATTAATTACTTGACGATAAATCTTTCTTATTTCTTCTGAGGTCAATTCCGCTTCATCTATTTTACCAATTTTCGTAATGGTCGCAGATTTTATTACACTCCTAACCTCTTTCAATTTGGCACTTCCTGCAATATAAGCAGAATGAGTTGAAATTATTTTCTGACCAACTATGTCATTAATCTGTGAGTATAACTTCTTCTGAGCATTTGGATGCAAATGAGACTCAGGCTCCTCAATTGCGATAATTGGATAATATGCTACTTCGTTGTCATCTGCTAATTTTTTGTTTTGCAGAATAAATGCTTTTAAAATTAAAAGTGAAGACCAACTACGAGTTCCCATCCCATGATATTCCATTGAAAACTGAGAGTAATTTATCTTAACTCCTTTGTTTAAATCTCTGATTTTCTTCGTGAATGGAGCTATATCCACAGTATTTTGAGGATTATCCATCGCTGTGTCCAATTCTGTTAATGTTGTGTGAAGGTTTGTTAGAACTTCACTTCGTTCGATGGTCTCTTTATTGAGGTCTCTAATGAGAGTTTCAATCAAATTTTTATCGTCATTATTGTATGTAATTGAAGACAAAATCTTACCTAGGAAAGACGTTTTATTTTTTAAATCATCGAGAATGTCTCGGTTTGCATCTAAATAAAAAAAAGGAATTTCATCGAAATAAAAACTCAATTCATTGGGATATTCTTTCATATACCAATATTCGTCTGCCTCATCGCAAAATGGTACCCATTCATCAATAATACACTGCTTTTTCTTGTAGGTTTTCCTAATCAGATTTTCTTCAATTACCGTTCTAAAAGCAAGAAACTGGTAACCATTTTCGTCAATTCCAATTCTGTCTGTTGTGAAAACAGTAGCCCATTTATCTTCAAATTCTGCAATATGTTCCCCATCATCATTGTTACTTATGAATAATACGTCAACTATAATTTTGTTTCTGATCACTGCATCAGAGAAATGGAAATCATCATCAGTAATCTGCAATGTATTTGATAAAGCTAATTGCAAAGACTTTAATAGAGTTGTTTTTCCCGCATTATTTGTTCCTACAAGCACCGTTGTTGGCTCAAAGTCAATCTCAATATTGTCCAATCCTCGAAACCCGTGCACCCTCAACTGTTTTAATTGTATTGCCATATAGCTTCTATTTAGCCTAATTTTTTATTACAAAGTCAATGAAAAATTATATTTACTCTTTTGTCAATTTCATTAAATGGAGTTGTTATTAACTGTATACTGGGGTTTCAAGTAGTGTTTTTTCATTACTTAGTGTTTTTCTAATTATTTTCCCTTCAACTTCCTAACCTCATCCGCCAAATCAGCAACTACCTTCGTTAAATCCAGAATCGCTTGTGTCTTAACCTCATCGTCCTGAACGAGTTTCTCTAAAAGTGCCTCCAATTTATTGTCAGATTCATAAGTAATTTTAGGGAAGTGATTAAGACTGTTTTGCTTAGATGAATCTTGGTTATGTTGTATATAATAAATAGCCTTTTCTTCATTGAAGGCACGAATAAATTCGACAGTTACCCCTAAAGCGTCAGCCAACTCCTTTAAGGCTGGTTCTGAAATAGTCCAGGAGTTTTCAAACTCAGAAATGCGTCGTTGGTCAAATTTGCTTTCGCATTTTTGTCCTAAAGCCTCCTGTTTTATACCCATGATTTCACGAATTCTCTTTAGATTTTTTCCTTCGTGTATTTTCTCTTCTTGAAATGCAACGCCCATTTTTTATAGATTTTAATAAGTTCGGTAATTTACCGGTATTTTACCATTTTGCTCTAAATAATTGGTTCCTTACCTTTGATATAAAGATACGATTATTTGTCGATAAAATGAGCTTTATACATAGTCTAAAGGCACTTTTAAAGTGAATTATTTGTCTTTAGTAGATTAAAACAATACATTTGCACCATCTTAGGTGGCTGCACTTATGAGTCTTGTCTGTGAAACGTGAGAAATTTCAAATGGAGCAAGGCGATAAGTGGATCAAAACGCCCGTCAGCAATGGCGCGGCGTCCGCTTACTCGTTCCATCGGCTTCTCACGGCCGCACAGACGGTAGGTTGGATGTCGCGCCATTGCCATTTCTGATACCTGCTAAGGGACTCGTTTTTATAAACAAACGAGTTATGAACAAAAAACAACAATCAAAAAGCATCATCACTGCCCCCGAGTAGCTCGGCTGGTGTGGCCAAATTAGATTTGGCTTCTCTTTGCCATGGACCGCGTAACGCCAATATTATACACCTGTGTGACCCCTCATTCAAACGCGCTCTGGCTCCCAGAATGAATTAATTATTACTAATGTGAACTGAGTAACATCAGGCTCCCAATAAAAAGCTGATTTCGATCGGAGAGGGGATGCTATGTACTTTCGGTTAAAGATTACAGACTGAAAAATGAAAAGGATTTTAGCGATGCAATTTGCTTTTGATTGGTTTATTTATGAAGTCCATAAGGTTGATTACAGCCCTATAAACGAGATTGAAGCATTTTGGAATCACTATGCACTAGAGACTGTATCTGCTAATATACTCCAGCTTTTGAGCACATATCTTGATGGTGGCTTAGGAGAAAATAGGCTTCTAAAAGATGAGGAAATGCAAGAATTTGCAACCGCATTGTATCGGGTGTTGATCGCCTACAATGTCGCCAATTATCGCAATATAGACCTACGTAAAATGCAGCTGTCAGCAGAAGCTGAAGAGCGCATCGGAAAAGAGCTAGAATTGAGCAAGAAAGTCGCTGAGTTTTTCAGTAGGTTATCGAAATAACCTCCAACAAACTAAATAATGAATATCCTGAAATTTTTAGCCTTTTTAAGGGGCTATATAACCTATATATTTCAAGTACCTGTGAAGCACTACTTAAGCACAGATATAGTACTAATTACGCAAAATTTGCGTAAGAAAATTAGACAAGGAAAAACGTACTTCAAAGGTACTTCGATCCTGCTAAAAAAGCGCTGTGAGATTAGCGCTCAAAATCTTCTAGAAAAAGCAGATTCTTCGGGCAGCCTTCGGCTTTTTTTTGAGTGTCCTTCGACACTGCGTCGTACCAGCGTCGCCTCATCTTCGGGAACGCCTCGACTGTTGTTCGACTGCGCTTCGGGTAGGAGTCGAAGCGTACTCGAAGCCCTGCCGAAGCCCAGCCGAAAGGGTGCCAAGCCTGTCTCGAACATGTCCCGAAGAAGTCTCGAAGCTGAGTCGAAGGCCAGCCGAAGAGGGGGAAAGGCATCACCTTCTTCGGACTTTTGCCTGACCAACTTCGCCCCAACTTCTGCCTTTCATGCAGTCGGCCTTGAGTTTTCATCGGGATCTCATCGGGCCACACCGATCAAAACGCGATGCGGACTCGATGAAAATCCGATGAAATGTAAAAATTCGACAGGAATTGCTCAAAAGATGGTCGAAGATTTTCAGCAGGTGGGAGATGCTAGATTGACTTATGGAGTAGAATCTGAACGATCTGTTTTAAGGTTCTTTAAGTCGATCTGTAAGGCTTTGGTGTTTCAAGCCAATACTTTGCTTGGATTACTAGGTCCAGTTGTTCAGCGGGCTTTAAAATACTTTTTATTCGTTGCAGATTATAAGCGTGCCTATCTTATGATTTTGACATGCTTGTTTTTATGTTTAGTTTCTATGTTTAGTTTACCAGCTCAGACGCCCCGCAAGGACAGCGGGGCCGATGGGCTATCCAGTCTCGCTGCGCTAAAACCGGGCGATAAGATCCCGGATGCGGTATGGAACCAGCCGCTTGAACTCAATTATTTCAATGGGAAAAAGAAAACAATCAAATTCGCTGATCTGAAAGGGAAGCTGATCCTGCTGGATTTTTGGTCCACTGGCTGCCCAAGCTGCATTGAAGGAATTCCCAAAATGGAATGGATACAGCAGCGTTTTACGGGTAACATACAGATCATAATGGTCAATAGTAAGCGGAATAAAGATACAGCAAAACGGATAAAGACAAGATTTGAGAAATTTAAAGCTGATTTTAATTTTACGCCTTCTCTACCCACAGTATTAGATGATACCATATTTACCGCATTGTTTGCGCATAATACCCTACCTGCATTGGCGGTAGTTGATACATATGGTGTCTTTATTGCCATGACCAGCTCGCATTCTTTGACGGACAAAAATATTCAGGCTTTGTTGGATGGAAATGCCGTGTTAAAGAACGAAGGCAATTATAAAAACCTCACTCGAAGTGCTGCTGAACCGCTATTGGATACTGTGGGGGTGCATTACATTTCTGCATTTGGGGGATATAGAAACCATTATTTGCCTGTTTACCCGAATCTGAATCATAAGAATGGGACAACGTTCCTTCAAATGGGCAATCAGAGTCTACAGTTTATGCTCTTTCAAGCCTATGGGCAGGCGCTCAAAGGATTCCGACAAAATGATCTGGTCATAGATGCTCGTCTCGGCAGACAGTTCAAAGAAAAGTTGTTGAATGTAAATAGCACCCAAAATAAGTATTGGTATCAGTTTTACACCGATGACTCGGTATCCCGCCCACAATTTGCGGATATTTTTTGTCGAGAATTTCAGAACTATTTTAAAATTGCTGTCGCGCGTAAAAGCGACAGCATCGAACTGTATAAAATACGATTCTCCGATAAGATCAAAACCATTCTTACCAGTGGAAAGGCTTCAATTGCACGGTTTCAAGGGATAGGTGAAGAGGCTTTCTATCAGAATATCCCTATCGGTCTGTTTCTGCAGAATCTCTTTTATGCTTTTGATCTTCCGACTGAACTAAAGGAGAAGGAAAATTTTAATATCGATATCACCATACCTGCTGGCTTTGTCCGGTGGACAGAACAAGAAAAGTTAACTTTTCTGAACGAAAGAGGGATAGTGTTTAGTGCTGTGAAAGAATACAGAAGTTATCCTTTAGTTTATCCAATCTACTAGTCCGAAGTAATGAAAGTAGGATTATTAACGCTGCTATGCAGCGTAAGCATCTTGCTGGGCAAGGCTCAGCAGATGCAACGGATGGAGGTTAAAGGACGCGTACTAAATAGTACGGATAGATCTCCTGTGCCAAATGCCAATATTCGCGTGATGAATAAACAGCAGGTAACGCGTACTGATGGCAAGGGGCAGTTTGCTTTAATTGGTGTTGTCGATAGGGACTCGTTGGCAGTCAGTTCGGTGGGATATCACAGCCGCACCGTGGCCGGAGGTTATTTTAGAGATAATGCAGTGATATTGCTTCAAAAGGAAGAAAACTATTTGCAGGAGGTACAGGTAAATACCGGCTATCAGACGCTTCGGGCAAACGAAGTCACGGGGGCTATAAATGTAATTTCCCGAAAAATGTTGGATCAGCAGGTAGGGACCAATATCCTGCAGCGTCTTAACAATGTCGATCCCGCTATTCGCTTTGACAATCAGCCGATCAAAAATGCTATGCAGCAGAAGCTAAATGTTTCTGTTCGGGGACTAAGTACCATTAACGGTAATCTCGATCCTTTAATTGTGCTGGACGGGTTTATCTATGAGGGTGATATTACCAACATAGACCCTGCGATGATTGAGTCGGCTACAGTTTTAAAAGATGCCGCGGCGAGTGCAATATGGGGAGCCCGGGCGGGAAACGGTGTAATTGTACTGACCACCAAGAAGGGTATGATAGGGACAAATACCCGCAATAAAATTACGTTTGGAAGTACGATGATCTTTAAAGATCGCCCAAATCTGTCGCAGCTGTATCAGGTTCCGAATGCTGATTTTATAGCTATTGAAAAGATGCTGTTCGATGGAGGACATTATGATGTTTTTCTACAATCATTTCCTTATGTAGCAATGACCCCCGTAATTGATATTTTGGACCGTACAAAAAATGGAAAGATTTCGTCATTGGATTCCGCAGAGGCAATCAATAACCTCTTGGCGCAGGACGGTTTGAAGAATTATTCAGACGCTTTTTATAGATCACCGATGTCGATGCAGTATAACTTGCATATCGCCGGTGGCAATGCAAAAAACAGTTATGGGCTAGGATTAGGCTACACGAAAACAACAACTGAATTAGATAGCCGAAATAGAAAATGGAATCTGCTATTTTCAAATAGTTATCGTCCGATTGCAAACTTGCAGGTAGATCTGAATGTGAACTATACCGATCATAGGGATCAATCGGGGAGACCTGATTATTCCAGCCTGAGCTATGGTAGCAAATCGGTTCCCTATATGCAGTTCTTTGATAATGACGGTAAGGAAATATCGTTTGACGGGGATTTTAGAAGGTCGTATCTCGACCAGAATTTTGGTGCTAATTATTTAGACTGGTCTTACTATCCGCTATCGGAATATAACTATTCGAAGACTACCAAAAACTTGACTGAGCTCTTTGCATCGGCCGGTATATCTTATCAGATCTTGCCCTACCTCAAGTTAACCGCTTCAGGACAATATCAAAAGCAGGCTTCCAAGAGTGACTTTTTAAGTGAAATGGAAAGTTATAGTGCTCGACTGTTGATCAATAAATTTACACAGGTGGATCCGGTTACTGGAAAAGTAAGCTATCCGGTGCCGCGTGCGGGAATTAATAAAATTGGTGAAAGTGAGGGGCAGTCGTACACTGTGCGTAGTCAGCTCAATTTAGATAAACGATTGAGTGCGCATCACTTAATCGGCATCTTTGGTGCTGAGATGCGGCAGAATACACAGAGCGGAACAGCCTATACTGTGTATGGATACAACAGCATCCCCCTGACGTCGCAGGCTGTAGACTTTATAAACCTTTACCGCACCAGTCCCGATGCACTATTACAGACAATAGGGGGAAGTCCGGATTTCACAAAAACGGTCAATAGGTTTGTTTCGACATACATCAATTTTTCTGATATATGGAAGGAGAAATATGCCATTTCTTTCAGTTTTAGGCAGGATGGAGCCAATATATTTGGAGCCAATACAAATGATAAATGGTCACCCCTATGGTCTGTGGGTGGTTTTTGGGATCTCGGCAAAGAGCAGTTTATGGAGCTGCCTTGGTTGGATAATCTCAAGCTCAGAGCTACATTTGGTTACAGTGGTAACGTTGATCTGACCAGGACGCCCGAACCCATTGCAAATATTGAGACCGCCCGTTATACGAATTATCCCATGTTGAATATCCGAAACCTAAATGATCCTTCGCTCCGATGGGAGAAGGTCGGAACTTTCAATCTAGGGCTGGATTATGCTTTATTTAAAAACCGGATATCGGGCAGTGTTGACTATTATGTAAAAAATGGGAAAGACCTGTATGGTACCACAGATTATGATTATACAACCTGGGGAGCACAGGCAACAGTGGTCAAAAATGTCGGCGCCATGTGTGGTCATGGACTCGACCTCGCTTTGAATAGTATCAATACAATCAATAGCCTTAAATGGAGTACGAGTCTGGTATTAAGCCTGAATAAAAACAAAACGACCGCATATTATAGAAGCGTGAACCAAGGGCTCGGCAATTTTCTCGGCAATGGGAATGGCATCACGCCGATAGTAGGAAGACCTTTAAATGCAATAGCGGCTTATCGATGGGCTGGACTGAATGAACAGGGGCAGCCGCAGGGATACCTGAACGGTGAAGTCAGTACAGAATATCTCAAGATCAGAAATGCGTCCCTACAGAGCGCTTCGGATTCAGAAAGTATTGTCTTTATCGGCTCTTCCAAACCTCAGCTGTTTGGCAATCTCATCAATACCTTTGCGTGGAAAGCATTTTCGATGTCTTTTAACATGAGCTTTAAAGCTGATTATTATTTTCAAAAGCCGTCCACGTCTTACTACTCACTCTTCGAGCAGGGCGTGGCTTATCCCGATTTTGAAAATCGCTGGATGAAGCCTGGCGATGAAAAGCAGACCAGCATGCCTAAAATGGAATATCCGATAAATGATAATCTCAGTACATTTTATACCCAATCGGAAATTCATGTACTCAAAGGAGACCATATCCGCTTGGAATATATTAATGCCGCCTGGGAACATAGGCTACCCGGTAAGAACGAAATGAAATTTAGGCTGTATGGGAATATTGCTAACCTAGGTGTAATCTGGAGGACCAATAGGAAACATATTGATCCTGAATTTGCCTATCGTCTAACACCACCAAAAACATTTTCATTGGGAATTCAAATAGATTATTAAGAGATGAAAACAATAATTATAAGTATAACCCTGGGCTTTGCTACACTAATTTTCGGGGCTTGTGATAAATATTTAGATGTACAATCCAATAATAAATTGGTTGTACCCAAAGAACTGGATGACTTACAGAAACTTCTGGACAATGTACGTGTAATGAACAATAATTTTTGTTCACGTGGTGAAAAGGCCTGTGACGATTATTTTATTCCTGAGAGCAATTACAAAGCATTGAATGATGTGGAGAAGCTGGATTATATCTGGGAGGACTCCCAATATAATTTTTCCAACGATTGGTCGAGCATGTACAATGTTGTATATATAGCTAATCTCGTACTGGAGCGTCTTGATAAAATTGATAGAAATGAACAGAATGCTGCAAAATGGGACGGTATTAAAGGCGCTGCCCTATTTTTTCGTGCCAATAGTTATCTCAGTTTGTTATGGACCTATGCCAAGGCCTATGAGCAGAATACCGCTGAGACGGATCTAGGTATTGTTCTTCGGGAAACATCGGATTTTAATGTGAAATCCGTACGGGCCTCCGTGGATGATAGCTATAGAAAGGTGATCACAGATCTAGAAGCTTCGATTTCACTTTTGCCATTGGAATCGGATCATGTGGTACAGCCAAGTAAGCCAGCTGTATATGGGGTTTTGGCAAGAGCTTACCTTTCGATGCGTCAATATGATCTGGCATTAAAATATGTTGAGCTGTATTTGCAAGGGCGAAACGAGCTACTTGATTATAATAACAGCAATGAAGTGAAGTTGACGGCCTCTTTTCCCTTTAGTTTATTCAATAAAGAGACTACATTTTATATGGAACTGAAGGCAACGATATTGAGTAATGCGTATTCAAATATCGATTCTGCACTCTATCGCTCTTATGATTCCAATGACCTGCGGAAGCAAGCGTATTTTAAAGTGTTAAATAATGTAATCAATTTTAAAGGGCAGTATTCAGGAAGTACGCTTTTATTTGGCGGCGTGGCTACAGATGAAATATACCTGATCCGGGCGGAGTGTCTGGCGCGAGCGGGCGAGTTGATAGAAGCGCAAGCAGATCTTAATAAACTTTTGGCGACGCGATATAAAGCAGGAACCTATAAACCTTATCTTTTGACGGAGGCGGGGGAGGTGCTGAAAGTGATATTAAGCGAAAGACGGAAAGAGCTGGTCTATCGAGGGCTGAGGTGGATAGATATCAAACGATTAAATCTGGAAGGGCAGGAGATTGTTTTAAAAAGAGTAGTCGATGGGAAAGAATATAGGCTTGTGCCCAACGAAAACCGGTATGCATTACCTCTGCCGGCAGATATTGTGAGGATAGCAGGAATTCCTCAAAATCCACGTTAATTTACGATAATAGCGGCCCTGTATAGGGCCGCTATTAAATTAATGCAAGTCGAATCTCTAATTTCGATTAATCGGATTAAACTGCATAGGGTTAGACCCCGGCTCCAGCGATGGAATGTATCCAGAGCTGGTAGATGTCGCTTCGATCGCTATTTTGCTCGAGTCGAAAGATGTTCCAGAACTGTTAAGGTCTGTTGGATCAACCTGAACTGCACAAGCGAGCTCATCTTGGTTATTACAACTTTTGCCATTAGGAGATGTGCTCCATTGCGACAAATCTTCTACCTGTGTGGGATCTGTTGGAGTCCCATGAAAATAAACAGTTACAGGAGCTAAACTTTTTCCTGTATAAGCTTCAGCACCTTTAAATGCTGAGAATCCGATAATCATGGCTCCGCCTAATATCATGTAGCCATAATTGTTTAAAAATTTGGTTAGCATAATGCTACCCTCCTTTCTGTATTGCAAGCCAATAATTGATGAGTAAAGTTGTTGGCCTGCAAACTTTTGGTAAATAATTGTTGTCGGTAAGGTTCTGTGTACCGATCGTATCTGTATGCCAGGCTGCCTACTATAGGCCTACTGACGCTGTCATATACTGGAGCATGGTCTATGCTGTCTGGCATATACCAGATTTCATGTGTTGGTTTAATTGCTGCGTTTTTATAGTTTACAATTCCTGTTGCTAGAATAACCGTGAGAAAGAGGCCGACAGAAGTCTTGTTGCTTAAATTGCTTTGCTCGTGTAGCAAAACCTTACGGTTGAGTACTAATCCTGCTAGCGATAGACCAAGAATAACGAGATTAAAGATCAGATGCGCTGTCCAGGAGATATGACTGAGAAAGCTGGTACACATACACGGTTTCTTGTCATATACATCCAGGACGCCAAGGGCAATATAAATCGAAAATAAGGTGATCATGATAGTCGATGCTATCCAGCCCCAATGCTGTAGGCGGCGTGCAGGCAATCCAAGCAAAGCTCCGATGCTAATTTCCAGCAGCGGAAGCAGCCAAAAAAGTATTGGCGCAAGGATGCTAATGACCGGTTGTTGCTGCAGTGCAATATGAAATGCACTGAGCTGCCAGAGTTTTTCAATACCCACATAAACCCAAAAGAGGATCATCACCGCCCGAAGGACTTTATAAATCGTTGTATTGGTTTTGCTCGCTTCCATAGTTTTAATTATTTGTACAGCGTCACTTATTATTTTCTCCGCTGTTTTTTTCTTTCCAAAAACAGGGCGCCATACCTGTGCGCCCTGCTCGGGTACAGCGGCCTGCTACAGCGTCAACTTCTACCTTTCGTACGCTTCAAAACAAAGATAGATCGGATTTTAGCCGACTGCAGGGGTAGTAGATGGGGCATATTGAGCCAGCGAATACCCTTCTAAATAGCTGTATGAATGGGGGCGGGGAATTAGAGACGAAATAACTGCTATGGGCATGGCGGAGCAAAATAGCCGACAGAAATGATTTTAAACAAGATTTAAAACCTGATCAATTCTTTTAGCGCAGGGGTAACGTGGGAATACCCCTGCTTTTTAAAATTTGGATGTATTTTTATCCATTTAATTCGGGGAATTTTTCGTGCAATTCATTCAGCATCGTTTTCAATACTTTGCGTAGATGGACAGCAGCGGGAAATTCGCTGCCTCTATCCATCTTTGTGAGGCTGTGTATCGAAAGCAGTATGCCTTCCTTGGTTTTAACGAGTTTTGAAAATTCTTCCGCAGCTTCCTTTTTCTCGGACGAGCGCATGACTTTGGCCTTCACACATAAATGTAGCCAGAGTTTGAGCTCCTTGCCATTCAGATTGCTATGGATAAACCGATAGGGAACAGCACTGGATGACTTATCATCTGCCGTTTCCATTTCAATATACTGGCACATCAGCATGAGCAGCGTGCTGCGGTTGGGATCATAGGCAAAGCCCGGGATGGCGGAAAAATGCTGCGGATACCGCAATAGATTGTCGGTAGCGGCCGGGTCAGCTTCGTAGAACTCCTTCCAGCGATTTAAAAAGCCGATATGGTTAAAATTAAAATTGATCATCAAGATCAAAAAGCGGGAAGGCCAGTTTTTATGCTGACGCTCGTCCTGAGCCAGTTGCCTGAGTGCATCAATCAGCTGAACAAGGTAGTGCTGATGATGATATTGCAGGTAGGGTATTTTGCCCCGCTGGAAAAGGCTCTCAATGGCGGAATGCACTTCATCCAGATAAGCTTGGGGAATCTGTTTAAGCCTTAACCTCTCTAAGCTGTCTTCGAGGTGAAGATCTATATATTGCCTGATGCGTTTTTCATGATGCTGCGGTAGCGGTGTCAGAGGATTGATATCTTTCTTAAATAAAAATTCTACACTTTCCAGTAGTTCCTCCACCCGATGAAGCGCATTGAGTTCCTCAGAAATGGACCGATCGCAGCAGGTGTATAATACTTCATGCAGGCGAAGTAACTGCGTATGGTAGAGCTGTATGCCGCGGATCGCCTGATCGGCATGGGTATATTGCCGATGGAGGGCCAGGGCGTCGTTCAAATGTTCGGTACAGGCAGAAGCAATGGCTTCCAGTTGTTTGGTTCGGCTGGAAGGGCTGATATGGGCAAAGGTCTCTATTAAAAGCATCAGGGGATATAAGCTTGTGATCATTTGTACCTCCTTTTCATTTCTTTGTGATACCATGGCCAGCCATATACACCCGGATGCAGCGTCATGTTCAGCTTGCCGCCCTCTTTTGCCTGCTCAAAAGTCTTTGGATGTACCTCGACCGGAAATTGGTATTTCTCATCTTCATACGTAAATGACACCAATAATTCATGTATGTCGCAGCAGACTGGGCATTTCTGTACCACTTCGGCCTGAATATAGACTGCTTTGGGGCTATCGACATGTTTGCAATTGTTCATAATAAGGTTCATCCGGATATACCAGGTACAGGCAAGGAGCATCAGTGGAAATTGGAGGGCGTACAGCGTAATCAGGTTGGCACGTTTAAAGAAAATTAAATGGGCTACCGCACAGCTGCCAAGAGCGATAGGGAAGGCATGTTTAAATGCTGGCTTCAGCGGCTGCGAGCTGAGCAGCAGTTCATAGGGTAAGCGGTCATACACCGCTATACTGCAGATCTGAATACAAATAAAAAATAGAGCAAAAAGCTGGAGCACCACATGGTGGCTACGGATTTCCAAAAAAGGAATCAGCAGGACTAGGACACCGATACTATAAACCTTTAGGTAAAATGCCGACGCTAAAAAGGATCCATATACAGTCACCACGATCGCGATAAAAATCAGGATGTGATTTCGGCTGATCCGTCTGAAAAAATGCATGGGAGGTCTCATACGCAGGGCTGTTAAATCAATGATTTGATATCAAATTAAAATTACCTATAACGCATGCTATTTGGTTTGAATATTATCTTTATTTCAATAAGCGTATGTTTTTCGCATCGAACTCCCTTTTTCTGTAACGAAGCATTCATTTTATACAATAAAGAACGTGTTTATTAGCTAAAAAGGTGTGTTTCTGCGTATTTGGCAGGACACAAAAGGGTGGTTTATCGATCTGATGGTACTGTTTAAAAGAATTAATGGCTAAATTTAGTATATAGAAATTTTTTTAATAGGAGATTTTTGGAAAGCATTAGCCTCGCCTGCATTTATCTATCGATCAGTTCAAGGTTAATCGTTGAAATTAACAGTACATTATGGAAAGTAACCAACAGGTCAAGTATGCTAAAGATACGGAGATGCACGTATATTATCCAGATTTCATCTGGGTGTGGATCGCTTCGTTTCTTTTTGGCGGCATCTGTTGGTATATCGGTGCGGTAACAGCGCTGTCAGGTTGGTTTGATAGCAGACCACTGATTGTAAGTTATCTATTTAATGTAATTATCGCGGCATTGACACTCTTTTATATAAGATGGGGGATCAAGCTGTTGGACAAAAAGAAAAGCTGGCTGCTGCACATGGGCGATCGGCTGGGCACACAGTTCTTTTTCTGTGTACTGCTGCCAACCGTAGCCCTATTTGGTATCCTCAAGCCTGTTGCAGCACCTAAAAGTGAATGGATATGGCTGCCTTTATTGGTGATTTTTGTCTGTATACTGCTTTTTAATATGCTCTATATCACCTTTTTTTATTGGAGTATTTATCGGAAAAGGGAACGGTACCTGATCCGCTTGGAACGTACTTTACAAAGGCAGAATAGCATAGCTGTCAATGCGGATGCGCAAATTGAAGCACAAACTTTTGATTTGTATGATACTATAGATCCGGCATCGGCTGATGAGACCATCAAGGAAACAGATGCTGTGGAGGAAATCGATCTGACGCTGCTCAAATCGATAAATCCGGCACTGGAGGAGTTTGTGATCAACAACAAATACCTCACAAAAAAGATTATGTACACGGAGCTGGGGATATTTCTATTTGAGAAGACCAATAATACGCCTATCGTTAAGCTATACCTAAAAGAAGATATGGAAGATAGCAAAGGCTGTGAACAGCGTAGCCTGAACGAAATTGTGCGCGATACCCAGGGCTTTGTGCAGAAAATTGACCGGCATCACGCGATTCCATTGGACATGATCAAGGCCTGCTATCAAATAAAGGGCGGGCGGCTTCGGATCATTTTGCATGTACCGTTTGGTGCTATCGACAGTTTTGTGGTTTCGTCGACCATTTCCCGCAGGATAAAAGACTGGGTCATGCTGCAGGTACCTATTGAAAAAGAGAATACAATAAATAATAACCTTTAACAGATCGATTATGGAAAGCATGAAAAGCAATACTTGGAAATGCCGGGCCACTGGAAAGGTGGCATTTCCGTCCCGGATAGAGGCACAGTATGCGATGTTCTGTTTTAAATTACGTTCGCGTGTCAAAAATGTCACCAATGGTAAACGCATCAAACACCGGATGGGAAAACCGGCTTGCCGCAGAGCCTACTATTGCAGGCTCTGTAAAGGATACCATATCACCAAATGGAAAAGGGATGATTTTGAGCGTTATAAAAAAACGGTCATGACCTGGCATGTTTCGTCAAGCATAAGCGATTATTATTTGACAATCCTATAATTTACCCCAACCGTAATTCCCAAAGCCTGCACGCGATCATAATTTCTTCCCGATTGGAAAGGGATGAGGGAGTACATTTTGTAATTAGGCGACAGCAAGACAGCAAACTGTTGGGATAATGGAACCTTTGCGCCTAGTCCAATATGGAAACCTATGCCATGCTGCTTGTCTACATAACTATTTGCGTTCTGCTGGAAGTGTAACATCGGTCCCGCATTTGCGTAGAGATATTTCAAAAATTTTACCCTGGCATCTAAAGGGAATTCCCAAATAGAAAGTTCCGAGGAATATTGCATCCGCTCCACCGATGGATCGACTATTGCCGATGTTGTCGTGATGTTCTGATGGGAATAGCCCACACCTGCACCAAAAGACCATGTTTCATTATAGTGATAGCCTACGCGGAGCAATCCAGCGATATAATTCTTACTGTCGTCGCTACCGGCTCCCATAAGGCTTTTCCGAGGTCCAATAGTACTCTCAGCTAGGGGAGTAATAGAAAGTTCGATGTCATAACTGCCACTATTGTTTTGCTGCGCATAGAGGCCGGTTGCTAATAAAGTTAAAACGGAAAGAAATATCCTGGAAAGTAATTTGTTAAGCATATTGAATGTATGATGATAGATTTTATAATTGTTTTCTCTTTTTAATTGGCGCTAATTCTCACTAGAAATCTAACTGATAACGTGTAAAGCTTCCTTTTTCTGAATTAACAGTGGCGGCCTTGTCGAATTGTAAGGGGTTCGGTCCATTATAGCCTTGCCATTTTAATACAGATTCCATATCGGCAGGAATCGTTATCCTAACGATGGTATCCAAATCATGAGGGACAGGAGCGATAGAAAAACCAGTATTGGATTTCTCTGGACCATAGCTAACCGAAAGCATCTTCAAATCGAGCTTCTTGACATTTTTGAGATGCAACTCCATTTCACCCCTTTTAAAAAGCATTATTCGTTCATCGGTTGGCGTATCATATTTGAGCTCGTCCAAGTCATAATAAGCTACGCTTTGATAGGAATCTGGATGGTATGCATTAAGATAATAACCATTCTTTTTGACGCCAACTATAAAAAAGCCTTCTCGGGATAGGTATTTGCTGGCATCAAATCGAAAACTATATTTGCCTTTGGTATCTGTCTTTGTTTTCCCCAAACTTATAGATGGTTTAAGGAACGAACTGTAATATTGGAAAGAAATCCCTATTTCTACATCAGATAATAATTTGTTCGCAGGAGTATCCACAACAACTCCCGATAGTACAATACAATTCTGCGCACAGGTTGTGCCATCGCGCTCATCTTTTTCGCACCCAAATAGAAAGAATGGTAGGATAAAGAGCAACCATTGCCCTTTATTTACTTTTTGAAATATGTTCAGCATAATAATATAGAATAGGTCAGTAAGACGTATTAAAGGAAAATCAATAAAACTGCGCATTTCGTTAAAATAGGTCTTTTCATAATTTATTTTGATACTATACTATTGCCAACGGAAATAATATGCGTAATGCTACAAATTTAATAAATATAAGTTAATAGCTAACCCCGGATACTAAAAGCTGCAATTTGGTTACAAGTGATTGGGCATTTGCGAGAATAATGGCTCCCGATTGACCAATACATGATAAGCGATTGGAAAATTTATTGGAGCAGTGTAAAAGTTTTCCGCTTGTGTCACCTAGAAATCGAAAAATGAAATGATTGCTGGCCAGCTAAGGAATATTCTTTGAATTTTAATAAATTAGTAGGATGAGATATTTAATAGTCCTATTGTTAGGCTGGTTCACTTGTTATTCGGTCGCTGCACAAAACCAAGCGAAGGGAAATAGTGCCGGTAAAGATGAAAAGACCTATATATTGGTCGCTAATAAGATCAATACCGATTTTAATTACAAGTTACTGGATGATTTTGAGCAGTCTTTTTCAGCTTTGATCAAAGAAAACAACAGCCGCGAATTAGTATTTAATCCCATAAATGGCAAGTACCATTATTATAAGTTTATCGCCACCTATAAAGCAAGGGGTATCTCACCAGATAGCGATATGGCCAAGCCGGAGCAAACCTTCCACAATATCTTGATCATCAAAACAGATGACCAGCAAAAGATCGTAGATGGCTATCATTTTGTGCTGGAATGGAGCGAAAAGCCATTATCCTATCCATTATTTAGGATGAAAGCTGCCGATTTGCCCCTAAAAGAAGGCCTATCATTAAAGCAGCTGAACCTCAAAAGGGTGACCGATAATACGGATTTTGATAGCGATGGTAAGATCAAACTGTCGAGCTGGTAACGTTAAAAAAGAAGTTAAGAATATCTTTAGAACGATCTTATGGAACTGGATAGCCTTTATATTAGTATTCGAATAGAAAAATCGAGATTGAATGAGTTTTTTGCTTCTAAACCAATTTCCCCGAACAAAGATGATAATTGGTCGCAGTGGTGGGAGAGCCGGCAGATGTACAGCAAAACAACTTTGGAAATTATTCCTAGTTATTCACAGGCGCGCATTCGTGAAGTCTTCGATAATCTGCTCAAGGATCGATTTTATGGTGCAAAGGAGTATTACGATGAGGAAAAGCAACACTGGACATTCGCCGTACTGAACTTTAGTGAAAACTATCTTGAAATATTGCCGATGCTGGCTCTTTTAAAACAACTGGAGGGCTTTGTTTTGGAGGGGTATGCCCTGATTTTTGACTGGATGTGGGGTGGTGATACGGTGATGGCCTATGTTGACTTTACCGCGGGAAGTGCCTTGCTCGAAACGGTTACGGAATCTTATGCGGTCGAACTCAAACGATTTGAAGAAGCTAATCAAGGCTTACAAGCGCTGGCTGAAGAGCTGGGGGCTGGCTAACAGCTAGTAGTGGCTGCATTCATGTGCAAATTATAACCAACTATCACCTTATTTTAACCTCTTTTAGTTAAGCTTTGTAATACTAAACTGGCTATTGTATATTTAATGTCATATTGACATTTATTTAAATCTAAATTGTTATGAAGCCAGTTCAATTTAAAGTTCCTGCCCCTCAGGATAAATCTATCTATATTCAAGAAGATGTACTGGATAAATTCTATCCGTATATGCATCGTCATGAGGAATATCAATTAATCTGGATTAAAGAAGGTATCGGCCAGCTACTCGTGGACGATAATGTACATGAGTTTCAGCCCGGCGACATTTTTCTATTGGGAACAAACCAGGCCCATGTGTTTAAAAGTTTCATCGCAGGAGTATCTGTGCGGTCTGTCTCACTATTTTTTAGCCCGAAAGGAGCACTGTCTACCATGGCCACCATGCCCGAACTTCGTAATCTGCTTGATTTTGTGCATAAATGCCAGCGGGGATTTAAGGTTCCGCCGAAACATCAGGGACAGGTATGCTATTATATTGAAATCCTGCAAAAGTCCGACTTTCTGGATCAGCTCGTCAATTTCTTTTATCTGTTAAAATCACTCAGCAAAGTATTCGCCGAATTGGAGCCGCTTTCTGGTGTTCAACTGGCCAAAAGGGAAATCTCCAAACCTTTCAGAATCGAAAAATTATGTAAATTTTTGGAAGAGCACTTTAAAGTGGATATCAGTTTGGATGAAATAGCCGAAAAGGCAAACCTTACGCCGCATGCCTTTTGCCGCTATTTTAAGAATTGCACCGGAAAAACTTTTGTCGCCTATTTAAATGAACTGCGTATCCGTGAAGCCTGTAAATTATTGGGTTTGGGTAGGCACGACTCGATCTCTTTAATCGCCTATGATGCCGGCTTTAATAGCATCACCAATTTCAACCGTGTGTTTCGAAGTATATTGGGGATATCGCCCAAAATATATGTGCGCAACTACCGAAATTATCTATACGATTAACAAACTTTTTAATCACTTTAGGCTATTTGATCCCATCTGGCAGAAGGTCGCTCAATTTCCTGCGCGATTTCGGCTCTGATTCAATTCCGTCTAACCATAACGGGGAAAATATTCCCGATAGGATTGGACGGAATTGCTGTTTTATGCACTATGCTGCAATCCTACAGCTCGCCAATAGGCCTCTTTTTCTTTTGTTAAAATGCTAGAATGAGTGGGTAAGATCTGACCGAAAACCGCTACTCCGAAGTACTAATTTTGTTACAGAAAGAAGAACTAATCAATTTTTTAACATGCTGTTACAGCCTTTTTTGCAAAAGGAATTCATTTATCCCAGGGATAGATGTGTCATTGACAGTATGCTAAACTGAACACCTGCTTAACGAAATTATGACTATGTATGAAAATCTTCCAAAAAAATGCTTAACGGGTATTTTTATGTTGCTGCTGTTGGTCTGTCAACAGCTATATGCGCAACAACAGAGAACGGTCACGGGGATCGTTAAAGACGAAAAAGGCATACCTTTGTCTGATCTGAGTATTTTAGAGAAAGGCATCCGCAATGCCACCAAAACAGATGCGGATGGAAAATTCAGCCTACCGCTTAAATCGGCAAATCCGACCTTGATTTTTAGTTACGTCGGTTATGTACGGCAGGAGAAACAGCTGCGTGCCGGCGAAAATACACTTCAGATAACGATGAAGGAAGATGGAACGGGGCTTGATGAGGTGGTCGTAATGGGCTATCAGGATGTGCAGCGGCGGAAGACGACAGGAGCTATTGCTACCGTAAAGGGGAAAGATTTTGAAAATACACCCTATGCAACCTTCGATGCCATGCTGCAGGGACGCGTGGCTGGTCTGACGGTGTTGAGTACTTCGGGCGAACCCGGTACCAATAACATTGTCAACATCCGTGGAACGAGCAACCTGGGGCTAGCAGACAACCAACTGCAGGCGCCCTTATATGTGATCGACAATATTATTTACGACGTGAGTGATATCCGGTCGGCTTACGGTAATGCAAGTCCTCTGCAGGCCATTAATCCCAACGACATCGAATCGGTTGATATCCTGAAAGATGCTTCGGCATCGGCTATTTATGGTGCCCGTGCTGCAAATGGGGTCATTATCATCAAAACCAAACGTCCGGCGCAGGGTAAACCCGAAATACGGATCTCGGCTTACAACGGAGTTTCCAGCCGTCCGGCAATGAAGCCCATCACCGTTGGTGCAGCCGAGCGCAGGCTGAAAATGAACTTGCTCTATCAGGGTGGATCGTACGACTGGTTCAATAATGGATCCATTAGCCCCATGTTAACAGATAGTTTAAATCCGGCCTTTAACAACAATACCGATTGGCAGGGGCTTTTTCTGCAGTCGGCCAACATCAACAATGTCAATGTGAGTATCGGTGCCACCATGGAGAAATTTTTATACCGTTTCTCGGCACAGCGTTATTATGAGCAGGGCGTAATGATGGGCTTTGAAAATGAAAACCTAACGCCGCGCCTGATGTTACAGGCTAACCCGACGGACAATTTCCAATTTGAAACAAATTTGTTCGCAGGTTTTACTAAAGCGAAACATGGTTCGGGTGACGATACAAAATATCCCTTTAGCACCTGGGGATTTCCTTCTTCTTTCTATCAGCTTACGGATGTAGACCAGCAGATCTATACGGGGCGCTACGATGGTTTGATGGATCGCGATAACTCCTTCAGCCTGAATGGAAACTTCGCGGGGACACTGAAGAAATTTCTGATCAATGGGCTGACCCTGCGCTCGCAGTTTTCGTTTAATGTCAATAATAATACACGCGATCTTTTTCGCCCCAAACTGCTTACGGGCTATAGAAACTTTGCACAGAATTGGGTGAACCAAAATAAGCGCTGGGAATGGGAAACCTATTTTAACTACATCAAGAGCATTCGCAATACCCATAATTTTAGTGCCGTTTTGGGTACTGGTATTGAACGCAATACGTCCAATGAAAATTATATGTATGGCTACAACGACAATGGAAATTATGTGAAAACCGTAACCGGTATCCCTTCCGGGCCTGATCTCTATGCAACGACTTCCATCAATGAGCGCTCGCGCGTATCGGTATTCGGTCGTTTTGGCTATGATTATAAGGACAAATACCTGCTTTCTGCAAGCTATAGGATGGACGCATCGTCGCGATACAGCAAGGATAACCGCTGGGGTATTTTCCCATCCATATCTGCAGGCTGGGTGCTTTCGGAAGAACCGTTTTTCCAGGGAGTCAAAAACGCGATATCCTTTTTCAAAATAAGGGGTAGCTATGGTATTACGGGTCGTGATCCGGGCTCGTACTATGCGCGCTACACAGGACTGACTTTTGACGCATCTTATCCAGGGGCGGTGCTGGAAAATGGCATTGCTGGTTCGGTACTCTCGTATAACGGTAAGCCGACAGTATCTCCTAATTATGCGGCGGCGGCAACATCACCGACGATCCGATGGGAGCGTTCACCGCAGTTTAATGCCGGGTTCGATATGAACCTGCTGCACGACCGGGTTACGGTAACTGCTGATTTTTATGTGCGCGACTCCAAAGAGTTGGTATACGATCTGACGATGCCCGCTACTTCGGGATACAGCACGGTCTCCAACAATTTTATCAGTGTGAGAAACAGTGGTGTGGAAATGACGATTATCTCCCGAAATATGGCCCCTGGATCTGCTTTCCAGTGGACTACAAATTTCAATATGGCTTATAATAAAAATTATGTGACCAGCCTGCCTGACGGTGGAAAGGAAATACAAGTGGGACCACCCTGGATGCAACGCGCCCTGAATGTAGGCCAGCCTATTTTTCCATTCAAAGTATGGGATGTGGATGGCGTATATGCGACCAATGCTGACGTGCCTGTCGATCCATTGACGGGAAGAAGAATAGCGCACTTTAATCGATCGGTCCTTTATCAGGCTGGCGATCCGCGCAGAAGGGATGTCAATGGGGATTATGTGATCGACTATAACGATAAAATTGATATGGGAAATCCAAATCCCGACTTCGTGGGCGGTTTTATCAACCAATTTTCTTACAAGAATTTTAGCCTATCCACACTCGTGAGCTTTGTTTTCGGACGCTCTTTGTGGAATGGTTACCTGTCGGATAAATTACAGGATGCCGGTTCATCTGCCCTTTATTCGACCTGGGGTACCAATTCGGCTATTGCAGGCGATTTTAAACCCAGCGACTTCTGGATGAAAGACGGCGATCAGACCAAATACCCTACTTTGTTTCGCAATACGGTAGACAATTGGCACATCGCTAATAGTACTTTCGTGGAAAATGCCAGTTTTGTACGCCTGAAAAATATTCAGCTGAGCTACACATTCCCGCAGGCCATGATTAAGAAACTTAAGTTGAAAATGCTCCGCATTTATGGGGTCGTGGATAATGTGGCTGTTAAGTCCTGGTCTTCTGTGCCGGACCCTGAAGCAGTGGAAGCCAATGGTTATTCAACGGGCAACGGATATCCGATCCCGAAGAAATGGACAATAGGCTTGGATGTTACCTTTTAATCATGTCAGTTCCATCGGATAACGGTGGCTTAAAATTAGTTAGAGATGAAAAGAAAAATATTGTTTTTAATGCTGAGTGCTTTCATGTATCTCGCTTCAGGCTGCTCCAAGTTTCTGGACATTGAGCCTGTCAGTTCGGCAACCGACGAGAACTTCTGGAAAACGCAGGAAGATGCCAATAGCGCAACCAACGCCATGTATGCGCTGCTGCGCAAGGCCCTAAATCAAGGCAATGGGATGGCCTACTATGCCTATGGCGATTTGCTAACGGACGAAATTACTTCTTCGACCAACGCAGACTTTAATCCGATTGTCAATATGCAGCTCAATACGGCTGTAGCGGCTTCGGAAACCTGGCGGCCCGCGTATCAGCTGCGGCGCTATGATGTCTTCTATCAGGCCATAGACCAGGCCAACCGCGTGATCCAAAAGCTCCCTAAGATGGATGAAAATGCCTTTGACAATGTATCGACCAGGGATTACTATATCGGCGAAGCTTACTTTGTGCGTGCATTTGCCTATTTCTATATGGCGAGGGTATGGGGAACAGTGCCGATTATCACAGAATCTGTGGTGCCCATCAATGCTGTAAATCTCCCGGCAAGTAAAGAGAGTGATGTGCTGGATCAGAGCCAGGCCGATTTAACTAAAGCTTTGACTTTACTGAAATGGAGCAATATTGACCAAGATGATTTTGCCCTGCGTGCAAATACCGGAGCAGCGCTTGCCCTGCAGGCGCACCTGAGTGCATGGCGCGGCGAATATGCGGACTGCATCGAGGCGGCTAAATCGGTATTGGAAAGCGGCGAATATTCTTTTGTGGGAAGGGACAGTCTGAATTACCGCAGTATTTATCAGGGAAAATCCAATGAAGGTATTTTTGAGATTTCCCAAAATGGGGAAAACGAAGGTACAAACTCGGGGATAGGGTACTTCTCGCTAGCCGGGCCTTATTTTCGGACTTTAACAGATCCGATTCTAAGAATCAGTCAGGATTATATTAAAACGCTCTTTAAAGACAGTAACGACAAACGATTTAAAAGTGTGTTTGATATAGTTTATAACGGTAACTATGCGCTGTGTACGAAATATGCGAATGTTAAGTTTTCGAGTAATGCGTCAAATGCCAATGCGATATTTAAAAATAACATCATCATCTTTCGCTATTCTGATATTAAGCTGCTTATGGCAGAGGGATTGGCCGCAACAGGTAAAAATAGCTCCGCAGAAACCATCTTAAATGAAATCCGCACGCAAGCTGGACTGCCTGCCTACACAAATGAGGAACCGCTCATCGAGGCCATCTTTAGCGAAAGAGCGCGCGAGCTTTTTCTGGAAGGCCATCGCTATTACGATCTCGTGCGGTTGTATAAACACTTCAATGTCTATAAATTTCCGGAAGGCAAAATGAACCAGTCGCAATTTAATGCGAAGAAATACCTTTGGCCATTTGACCCATCGTTGTTGTCAACCAATCCGCTGCTGAATCAGACACCATACTGGGGAACCGTCAATATGTAAACCACTAAACCTGAAAAAAATGAAAACCTTATATCGATTTGCGTTGCTGCTGGCTTTTGGACTTACCGTGATCGGTTGCAAGAAAGCGGCTTATCTGACGGATGACGGCCTCCATGTAGCCGAAGTCAATCTGTCTACTTACGATTATCTGGCGGCTCATCCCAATGGGATGTTTGACACCTTGCTGCTGGTGATTGACCATTTTAAACTCAAAGATGAAATTAACAAGGCGAAAACCTTTTGGGCACCGTCGGATTATTCGGTCAACCGCTATTATAAACAGAAGGTAGACTCGGTGAAATATGTGGATGAAAATGCGCAGTATTCTTTTGACCAGTTTCTGAACGAAATACCCGTAGATTCGGTGAGGGCATACATCTATAATGATGCAGCTTACAATTTGGAAACAGCCAGCACAGCGTATACGACGATCAGCAATGCGGCCAATGTGGGTGGATTTGTTTACCATAGACAAAAGCAGCCCAAAGCAGCCTGGTCCTCGCAGCCCGTTTATTATCTATATTATGTGAAAGTGCGTGGCGAGGCCGATCAGATCAGCCCCGATGGTATTGTGACCGTCAAAGAAGATGATCAGGCCGACATGCGCATCTATTGTCAGACGACGGGGATCAAAACGGCCTCAGGAACCATGCTAAATGTATTGGCCAATACACATACGTTTATAGGGGATTTTGTGCCGCGCCTCCTGACGGGGCCTAAAATCGTGGAAAACGGTTCTACGCTTACCTTTACCTACGACCTGAGCATTAAATATGATGCAGCGGGATATACGGGCACGACCGTAGACGTCATGCTTCCGCGTTTAGCCCGCTTTTATGGCGTGGAGAGCGGTGCAATACCGGCGCTGGTGGGTAAGGATATCACTTACTACGCGGTACAGCCCGATGGCAGTTTAAATGCAAACAGTACTGCCAACGCTCCCGGGCACTGGTTCGATACCAAAGGACAGACCTGTTCATGGGGTGCCGATGCACGCATTGTATCTGAGCTGGCAACTTCAACGATGACCTTCAATATTTTGCAATATCCAGGGCAAACGACGGTGGGTAGTACCTATACTGTTCGACAATCGCTCGTATACAAATCAAAGACAAAGGGTGATTTGAATGCTGTTTTTGTGTTCAATGTTAAGATCAAATAAATTATGAAACTAGCGGGATTGATTCGGTTGCAATACCGAATCAACCGGATAGCTTCATTACAAATGAAAAAATAAAACAGATGAAAAAACGAAGTTTTATAATCGGCTTAGCAGGTTTATCCCTAGGACTATTGGATTCCTGCAAGAGTGACCAAATAGGTTATTTAAGTGAAAATTTACGCTATAATGTGGAGAATCTGCAAGTCAACCAGGGGACGGTGGTGTACACGGATGCCATTGTTGCCAATGGAAGCACAACCCCGCTGACCGTCAATCTGGTTGCGGTACGGAACAAGGAAACCGGCGAGCTCTCAACAGAATTTTCAAAAGAACATGAAATATCGACCTACCTGGCTGAAGTCACCTGGCGGGATACAACCCTGGAGCTGTTGAAGGCCAAAATCGGCAAGGCGAAATATCCGCCGATGATGGTCAATGCGACCGGTGGCCGCGTGGGTTTTACACAGGCGACGCAATTTGTGACCCCGGGGCAGTACACCATCGATGTGGAGGTGAGCAATATCGCCGGACAGAAAAAATTTAAGAACATCCTCGATTTTAATGTTATCGGTGCCAAGAAGGAAGATATTTTATTTAAGTCGTGCACGAGTTCGGACTACGGTGCCGAATCCAATTTTCTACCGTATACAGACTATGAGATTGTTGTGGAACATCAGCCGGAAGGAGAAAACAAAATTGTATATCAATGGGAAGATAAAAACGGCAAGCCCTTCAATCCTAAAAAAGGCGAGGTCATCAAGCGTGGCGACCGGCCGACATTCAAAAATTGGTCGCCTTACTATCCGGAGGAAGTTACCGATACGGGGTTGGTGTATCGCTATCCAGATGTTTCGGGGCTGGTGTATCCGATCATGAACGGTACTTATGTAGGCACAGAATTTTGGTCGGGCGATCCCATTTCTTATTACCGTATAGTTGGTACGGCGACTACGCTGGGACGTAATCTTAACCCGGTATCGACCATCAAATTCTACCGAAGTGGTACCTATACCGTTCGCTTCCGTTTTTTGACTGTCACACATAGCTGATCTCTACCTATTAAAAGCGCAAATGATGAAAAGTATAGTATTGCATAAAGTTCTGCTGACACTGGTTTCAGCACTTGTTTTGGTTTCGCAGGGATGCAGCAAAAAAGTGGAAGTTCCTGTAGAGGAAGAGGTCACCACGCCGCCCGTAACTGTGGGGACAGATTCTTTGAAGATTTATAAGCCCAAGGAATTTGAAGGGATGGATTATAACGATAAAGGGAGCAAATGGTCCTATTCGCGCAGCCGTCAGTCGGAGCATTTTATCGTGTTCTGGGGGGCAAGCTATGGGAAGAATGACCCCAATTCGGACGCTGTACCCGAAGAATACCGCGTCGATATTGATGATCTTTTGGCCAAGGCCGAACAGTTTTACGCATTGAACGTCGGCACGCTGAAGTTTGCAGAACGCAAAGTAAACCGATCCAATCTGGATAAATACAAAATGATGATTTTTGTTCATTATACGACAGAATGGATGGCGTATGGTGGTGGTTACGACGATACAATCGGGGCACTGTGGGTTAATCCGGCTACTTGTAAGCCGGTGGGTGCAGTGATTGCCCACGAGATCGGGCATAGTTTTCAATATCAGGTATTTGCCGATCTGAAAGGTGGACATGGATTTCGTTACGGCTACGGCGGAACGAGCGGCAACGGGTTCTGGGAGCAGACCGCGCAATGGCAGGCCTACCAAACCTATCCCGCACAGGCATTTTCGGGCTCCGATTTTCCCGTCTATACCGAAAATTATCATCGCCATATTCATCACGAGAAATATCGTTATGCCAGCTATTTCATCCATTGGTATTGGACAAGTAAACATGGGATCGATATGATTGGCCGCATCTGGCGCGAAGCGTTAAAACCTGAAGATCCGGTGCAGGCCTATATGCGTATAACGGGTATCGATGTGAAACAGTTCAATAATGAGATCTATGATGCGGCGACCCACTTTGTGACCTGGGACCTGAACAGCATCAGGGATTATGGAAAGAATTATATCGGTAAGCTGACGACCAAATTTACGCGGCAATCCAACGGTAGTCTTCGCGTTGCCTATGATCGTTGTCCGGGTACTACAGGTTACAATGTGATTCCGCTGGACCTGCCGGCTGCTGGAACCAAGGTTTCGGTGGCTTTTAAAGGCTTACCAAATGCTGCCGGATTCAATCCGGTGGATGCCAGCCGTGCCGGATGGCGCTATGGCTATGTGGCTTTGTTGAAAGATGGCACGCGGGTATATGGTGACAGGGCGGAGGGCTCGGAGAATACGGTAGCGTTTACTGTTCCGGCCAATTGCAGCAACCTCTGGTTTGTTGTCACAGGCGCCCCATCTGTTTACCAGCCACATGCCTGGGATGATGACGACAGCAATGATGAGCAGTGGCCTTACGAAATCAAAATTCAGGGTACAACGGCTACAGGATACAATGAGGTGAGCAGTCAGCCCAAAGATATCGCGTTGAATTATGACCTGAGCTTCCCGGCAGATGCCACAGGGTATTCGGGTGCGCAGGTAAGCGTCAATGCCGCTCAGCTAGGGGAGGCTTTGGCCATATCTTCGGCAGACCTTGCGGGTTTGATGAGCAGCGGAAAAATTAAGTTCTATGCCGTGGAGCCGAATGGAAGTTTAAATCCCAACAATACGGCCACAGGTTATGGGCATTGGTTTACTGCAGCTGGGGCTGTCACCAATTGGGGCGCCAGTGCGGGCCTGTTTTCAGAATTTAACGCCAGTACGATAACGTTCTCCATCGGTCAATATCCGGGGGCTTTGGCCACTGGAAAGAAATACACCATCAAGCAGGCACTGCTGTATACGTACGAAGGAACGAAAACTGTGCAGGCGACGTTCACATTTAATGTGAATATCAAATAAGAGTATGTTAAAACCACAAGATGAGGTGGTGGTTCATATGTTTATGTTTAGTTTAAGCCACGTCGGGAGATGTGGCTTTTTGTTTTTTTTATTGTTGCTATTGTATCGATGCCTCTGGGCTCTGCGCTTAGCTGTGTCCATTCATCCCGAAAATCATACCGTTCGAATAAATTATTTAGGCAACCGCTGTTAGGCCCATACATTCGTATCAAATTAAAGAATACGAATAATGATCCTAAAATTAATCTATCTAGAGTTGGCCACAATGCTGTTTGCTTGCCGTACCGCTTATGGGGAGACAGGCTGTTCGTTGCAGGATACCACCACCATTAAACCGATACGCTTGAATGAGGTACATGTGTCTGGACGTTTAAATCCCCTTAAAATTGCTCCCGGCAGGCTGACTTATCAGGTCGCTAAAGGCAGCGCCGGTTCTTCGGGTAGCGCCCTGGAGCTGCTGCGTAAAATGCCTGGTGTGAGCATTTTAGCAAATGGTAAGATCAGTTTAAACGGGCAAGCGGGCATTCAACTGCTGGTCGACGGCAATACAAATTTTATGGATGGTGAAAATCTGATCAATTTTTTGGCCTCCATGCCAGCCGCATCGCTCGATGTTGTCGAACTTATTACGCAGCCAGATGCTACAATGGATGCCAATGGTGATGCCCGCTTTATCAATTTGAAACGGATCAACAGGACCGCCCCGGGCCTCAGTGTTTCTTTATCGACCAATGCCGAACAAGGAAAGTACAGCAGAACCTTCCAAAATATCGCCGTGGCCGCCAATACCGCTAAGTTGGCGATGTCGCATACCTATTCTTATGGAGAGGGGACGGAATTAATTGATGTTAATTCGACCAGGTATATCAGCAAGGAGGGGGATAGGGGGGGCAATGCATTGCGATTGGATATGGACGCCGTTAGAAAGAGAAATTATCGCAATCATTATTACAACGGCACGCTCGATTATGCACCAAATGATCACGTGAAAATGGGGACTTATGTATTAATCAACAATCATGAGCGGACCAAACAGGAAGCTGTTCGTTCTAATTTCTTTAACAGCTCTTCACAAGTGGACTCCAGCATAGCAACAGGAAATGTGTTGGGGCATACCTTTAGGAACTTTAGTACCGGAGCTCATTTGACGGTTCAGTTTGGCGCTGGCTCCAAATGGGAAAATTATCTTGATCGGCAACAGTTTAACCAATCCGAAACCCAAGATCAACTGCTGGACAAATTTGGTGCTGATGGTTCAGTAACGGCCTTGCAGCAAAAACTCCGCGGTGAGACGGGAGGAAAGGTTACTATTACAACGGTACAATCGAAATATATGCTCGACATCCGTCCAAATATGACGGCCTCTTTTGGTGGAAAATTGACGCAGGTTAATATGCGTACCAATTCATTTTATCAGCAAACTCATGACAACAGCTGGCAGGAGCGCGCCGACCTGACCAATACATTCGGTCATGCGGAGCAGCTGAAAGCGCTATTTATGCAGACGCGGTTTAGCCCTTCGGACCTCTTCCAAATCGATGTGGGGCTACGATTTGAGGATGCTGCATTTAAGAGCAGGACCGCCATTGATAAGGATACAGATTTTACCATGCTGAGGTCCTATAAAAATTTGTTTCCGAACCTGACCGCGACCTATGCAATGGATGCGGAACAAAAGCTTTCGCTCAATTACCACAGGCGGGTCAATCGTCCAAATTTCAAAGACCTGAGCCCTTTTGTGGAGGTCAACGACCCCTATTTGTACGAGAAGGGAAACGCAGCATTGAAGCCCGAGTTTGTCCATACGATGGAACTGACCTGGTTGTTCAAAAACAGCTATTCGTTGCAGCTGCGCTATAACCTGCGGCAAAATGCGATCAGCAAGAGCTACAACCTGGACGAGCAAAGGCGGACTGTCGTTATGCCGATGAATCTGGAGCACGCATCCAATGTGGGGTTGCGGTTTAATGCAGCGAGTATTTCCCCCCTGAAAAAGTGGAACATACAGCTGAACGGGAACCTAAACTATACCTCTTTTGAATGGCGGACGGCAACTGATGTGCATCGCAACAGGCGGCTGGTACCTTCTTTACAGGTACAAAATACGGTAAGTCTGCCTTTTAAACTCAGTCTCGAGCTCAATGGCTTCTGGAATGGGTCTACTGCCGAGGGGCAAGCTACCATGGCTTCCCTCTGGTCTATGAATACTGCCGTACGCAAAACCATCTTGCAAGACAAATTAACTTTGTATATTTATGCCAATGACCTTTTCAGGACCAACAGGCCTAAAATAACTTTTAGCAGTGATGCTATGGAAGGGAAGTACAGGGAGTTGTACGACAGTAGAGTTATTGGGATCAACCTTTCCTACCGATTACATCGCGGAATGAAAGGTAACCTAAAAAGCGATCGTGCCAATGACCGATTGGAAGAAAATAGCCGGATTAATTACTGATATCATGAGAGCGAACATAGCAAAATTAAGCGGAAACCCCATACACTATCTAGGTCCGGCACTCTGGGGAATCGCTTCTTTCAATATTCTTCGTGTCGTGACAGATATAACCAAGAAAGATGAATTTTGGTCTGGCGGAATTAGGATCCATTCGGTTGGACTGCTTATCTCGGTGGTTTTTTGTTACGTCATAACACTGCTTTGGCGTCGGAGACTGGCGAGGATCTTTGCTGCAAAGCCCACCATCAAACCAAATGTCGCAGTAGAGTATATCGTTGCTGTTGTACAAATCATGGGGATATTGAATCCAACGGTCTTCGTGTCCGAACGCCTGGGCTGGATCTATATGGGGGATGGTTATATTGATTACATCTTGGTTAATGCGATTTATGTTCCCTTATTTCTGCTTTACTACATGTTTTTGCGGAACGAGCGCAGCGACAGAAATATGGCCGACAATCGCATCTATGTGGAACAGATCAAAGCGGACAAGCTAAATACCGAATTGCAGTTATTGAAAAGTCAGTACCACCCACATTTTCTCTTTAATGCGCTTAATACGGTCTATTTTCAAATTGATGAATCCAATACATTGGCAAAAAAAAGTGTCGAACAGCTTTCGGAACTGTTACGTTATCAGATTTATACGGTGGATGAAAAGGTATCGATGGAGCAGGAACTTGCATATTTAAAATCTTATATAGCGTTTCAGCAGCAGCGGTTGACAGCAAGATTGACCGTGCGCACAGACATTGACGGGGATTGGGCAGACATCAGCATCTTTCCTTTGCTTTTTCAGCCTTTAATAGAAAATGCTTTTAAATATGTGCGCGGGCAGTACGAGATCGCAATCTGTCTCAAGCGTCATCCTACTAACATATGCTTCAGCATTTCCAATAGCCTATCCGGGGCCGCGGCAGTTGAGGCGGCAATTCCCCGGGCTGAGGTAGCGGAGTCGGGGGCGGGACTTACCAATCTGAAAAAGAGATTGGCATTGCGCTATCCGCAGCGGCATACCTTGAATACGCATGCCGATACAACGCATTTTTTTGCTGAGTTAATACTAGATTTATAACTGTTTATGAGAGAGATCAGATGTGCTATAGTGGACGATGAACCTTTTGCGCGCAAAGGAATCGCATCCTACATCGAGAAAATAGATTTTTTGAAGCTTGTTGCTGAATGCGAAGATGCGATCGAGTTGAGCCAGTATCTGCGTTTGCATCCCCTTGACCTTATCTTTCTTGATATTGAGATGCCCGAGATATCAGGCTTGGATTACATAGCGAGCCTGAGCAATCCGCCCAAGATAATCGTCGTCTCGGCCTATGAAAAATATGCATTGCGGGGGTATGAGCTGGACGTTGTCGATTATCTGTTAAAACCGGTGCCCTTCGAACGCTTCTTTAAGGCGGCCAATCGGGCATTTGATGTGCTCAGCAGCGCTGCTCCATCTGCAGGTCTGTTGGCAGCTTCTCCAGATGCGCATATTTTTCTGAAGGTGGACAAACAGTTAAAGAAGATTTTTCTGCACGATATCCTATTCGTGCAGAGTATGGGAAACTATGTGATCGTGCAGACGATAGATTCGCAGGAAGTGACCTATTGCAGCCTACAGCAGATGATGAGTACGCTGCCAGCACACCAGTTTATCGCCTGCCATCGATCCTATCTTGTCAATAGGAATAGGATAGCAATCATAGAAGGGAATCAGTTACATGTGGGGGAATACAAAATTCCGATCGCCCGAAATTTAAGGGAGGACGTGATGACATCGATCTTAAATTGCAGTTGAGTGCGTACGTCTTATTCAGCAAAGAATATTGAGCCAGATGATACGCGTATTTTCTTTTCCAAAGGTCTAGTAGAAGTCCATTTTATCCTTATTTTTGGCCCAAATATTTAAACGTTAAGATGGAAGAATTTACGCTGAGGCTATACAGATTAAGAACATATCTAGTGATAGAAGTGTTGGTTTGTTTGATTATGATTTCGGGCATGTATTATTGGTATACACTTCCAAGTGGAGAATTTAACATGTATTCACTATTTGGAGATAATTTGTTCAGCGTAACTTTTGGAATGTTGTTGCTGATGGTTGAGATTGTATTGTTCTTATATGTCATGAACCTCAGCTCCAATTTGATTGCGCTGTTTTTATTACGCAAGTTTAAGATTGTGAAACAAAATGCTGTAATCGCTATTCAGGATGAAAAAACAGATTTTGTTCAAAACATAGAACTAAATTCAGTAAAGCATGTCAACCTTAAGGTTGCCGACGGCTTTCTACGACTTTATTTTTATTCTGAAAAAGGAAATATAGACGGATATGTTTTGGCGCTTCCATTTTATTTTTCTAAATTTTTGGAAAGAAAAAAGATCAAGGAAATACAAAAAACATTGACGAAGATATTTGGTTCAAAACTTAAAGTAGTTTAGCAGGTCCTTTAACGACTTAACTATAGCGATGTTGTTCTTTATATCCTAAAGAATGCCCAAGTTTGAAATATGTATTTTTCATAAAATACCTTCATTAAGTCCATAACAACACCTTTAAAATAGAAAAAGTATGAATGCTTGGAAATTAATTGGTGCCGTGCTGATTTGCCTACTGATCTTTTTTATGATTAAAAATCAGTCCGTTGATTTCTTGAAAAAAAGTGATCAATTGGCCGTGTTTGATCAGCTACCAACCTTAAAACAGGAATGTGCAGTAGATCTTATAGGATTTAGCATGCGGGGTGAATTTTTTGATGTAATACAATATAAGGCCGAAAATATTCTATTAAAGAAAGATATAAAACCCATTTCAAAATGGGGAAATAGAACTATTGCCGGCGATGCAAAAATTGGTCAGTGGAAAGAGTGCCCTATTGACGATGAAACCAAAGCGTTATTTTCACTGGAACTGGATAGTGCTAATTTCGAAAATAGCTGTTTTCAGGAATTGAATAGAAAGCTCAACCAGCCTGGAAATTTTTATGCCTATATCTATGCTGATTCTGGAGGAAGCTATTTTATGTTTTATATCCCTAAAAGCAATAAACTCGTATATATCAGAAGAAATGGGGTTTAGACGAAACTCAATGATAGGCGACGCGTCAGAATACTGCTTTTCATTTATCGATTATGATCTTCGGCAATGATTTCGTCGATCTCATTGCATATCCGCTGTATAGGTTTTGTGAAATAGTGCTGTGCGAGCTGCACCTTTTTTTCTTTACCGTCTTCATTTCGATAGCGTGCCAGAAGCGATACACTCACGGTGATGAGGCCGTACTGTTTGAGTTTATGGATTGTAAATCCCTGTAGGCTTTCCAGCGGAACAGTTACCTCTTTGCCAAACAGCCCTTTGCGTACCCGCATTTCCCGTCTGCCCATATCAATAATAAAATAAGCTCTCAGCAGGGAAATCATCAGGATGACCACAATACCAAGCATCCACCATTTAAAAGAGGACTCCGGCATTTTGACAAAACCTACAATTGCCATTATGGCAAATATAGTGACCAAAGGAACATAGGTGCCCAACTGGGGTTTCATTTTGTATTCATTTCCGTTTCTTTCGAAATTTTTCATGTGTTTATCGCTAATTTAGCTATATCAATATTCCAATCTGCTGATGCGGTTATCTGGTATGTTATAATCGATTTAGAGAGTATCATTATTTGTTGGTGAATTGCGTTAGATATTCAGTAAATGATTACATTTTTTAAGTTTCCAAGTAAATAAAGTTATAAATTTGCTATAGAAAAAAAAAGGCCAAAAAAAACACTTCATTCTTTAATTCTGGATCATTTAATGTGAGTATGATTTCTGAGAGAGGAACAAGTATGAAAGTAATTTATAGTAGACTAGCTTAACAAAATATGAAAAGAGGTGTGCGAATTGTATCGTTTGGGTTTTTATTATTAATCATTGAATATATCATTTGTGTCCTTTTATTTTATATTGAGCCTTATTTTAGGCATGATAGTCAACTAAACCTTGAGCACGCAATAAGAGGAGCTAACGAGGTGAATTCGCTACGTTTAATATTTTACTATCCATTGTGGTGTTTTATTATATTTTATCTATATAATAAAATAGCTTTTAAAAATACATTGATAAAGCTGGCTTTAATTAACGCTGGTTTATATATACTTCTTTCTTTTATTTTTACGTTGATTTTTTCACTGGGGTCTGTATTTGCCTTTTCTTTTTTCTATGATTTGGTAGTAGCTACTTTTGTCAGTCCATTTATTTTATATACAATACCGAACCTAAAAAATTGGTATGCGCAAATTTAATAAGCTACACTTACATGGAGTTCGGTGAATAGCATTGTCTAGTTATCACCCGCCATTGATTTCCAAATAATGATGCGTATTTATAATTTTCTCTGTCAATAAATTTATAAATTTGGTTAAGCAAAAGAGCCATAAAAACCGTTGCATTTTTTATTTTGAGGTATCATTAACAGGGAAGAGTTATTTCAAACAAATTAAAAATGAAAGCAATTTATAGCATACTACTATTATTAACTTTTGGATGTAATAATCCCAATGGATGTGAAGAAACTAAACAATATGCTGAAAGTTTCGAGGCTAATGTTGTTCTTTTAAAAGAACCTAAGATCAAGTATCAGGATTTTATCTTGGTTGGAGTTGATCCAACTACTAAGAGAGATACAGTACAATTGCTGCCCGGTAGGTGGTTTTACAATATTAAACCTTTTTGTGATGTAGGTGATACCATTGTTAAACAGAAGGGCGTTCCCATTATCGAAGTCCATAAAACAAAAAAAATGTTCGATACTACTCGGATTGATATAGAATTAAATTGTATTGATTATTTCATAAACGGAAAAACGATAAAGCAGTGGAATGAATTTGAAGAAAGTTATGGCAATAAGCTGAATAAATCGTATCATTCCCGTTGAAGCTAATTTTAGAGGTGCATTGATTTGTAGCGAAGATCTTTTGATGGAGCTATCAAAAGACTTGATCTCTTATCCCTATGGATTGTTTAAGGAAGAGGGCTTGTTCTATTCGAATATTGATATCTCACATCGTGATTTGCCTTTCGTGATAAAAGTATTGGATCATCTGAATATCGATTTATTAAGTACGGATGAAAAGCTGCTGCGCAAAGTTGTCTCTGAAAACAAGTCGGATTCTTTTCTATTAAAGCCCTATAGAGGAACTTCCTTATAGGATCTGCCCGAACGATTGAAAAATATTAATGAGTATGGACAGTTTATGGAAATAGCATGGATAAGAAAGTACCGCAATTTATTTTAGACCAAGTCAATTTTAAATATGGAAAGTCAGCACAATAAACATCGTAAGAAATAAACTTCCGTAACATAGCATTATGAAAATATTTCTACTTTTAAATATTGCCTTATTAGGTGTTTTATCTTCATGTCAATCTGATGAAAAATGCGAAGATTCAATATGTTTAAAAACAGCGATTAGAAAAACGGGGAATGATTATCTTGTACGGTTGGAGTTCAAATCAAAAATGGATACAATATTAAAGTTAGATCAGCGAATGTTTGCTACTGGCTGTCCTGATTATTGGGAAGACGCGACCGTATTTTATAAAACGAAGAATCCAAGTGCGCTAAAACATAACCAAATTATTGTTGAAAATACAGACAATAAAATCAGGTTATTGTCAGGACAGTTTTTTCCAGAAGGAATGGATGTACCGGCTGTACTGCCAAACTGCGCATTTTTAGAGGAATTCAAATTGGAATTGAAAAAGGACAGTATTATTTCATATCGATTTACTGTAGGAAGGGATGAATTGAGAGTTTCGACCGCAGATAGGAAGGTGAAATTGCACCTATATCTAAAAAATAAGGGAAATGGGAGAATTATAACGTCAAGCAATTGGATCGAAATAGATTCTTATCGTTCTGAATAAATATACAGGTAACGCGATGAACAAGGTTTACTAAATAAAGGTTTTATGAACAATGAAGAATTAATTTCGTCAACTATTTTTTGGAAAAAACATCCGGAAATTGGGTATTACTATTACAATGAAGAATACGACAAGCTCATTCTATTGCGGATGAATAATTTTCCTGAAGAGCCACTTTTTACACTAATCAATGGGCTTGACATCACAGATCTGGAAGATAAACCGATTGGATGGAATTTGTAAAGGCATTAATCCAAGCACAATTATGGAAAGTCAGCACAATAAACATCGTAAGAAATAAACTTCCGTAACATAGCATTATGAAAATATGTTTAAAAATGGGCAATCTGAAATGAAAAAAACGAAACAGATTCTACATTGGTTGTTCGCCAGCATAATAAGTTGCCTGTTGCTTATATCAAGCTGCAATGGACCTGTTGTTGAAAATAAAAAGATAGACAGCGCATCTAGGACAGACAATGCTTATATAAAAGTTATCTTTGAAAATGGACTTATCCAAGATGATAAATTTAGCTTTTCAACTTTTCAACGAAATATATTTGATTACGATGCTGTAGCAAAGGTCCATGATAAACTATTAGATAGTGCCGAATGGAACAAGTTGTATAAAACGATAGTAAATAAATATCAAACCCAGGGAGATACCGTTAATTACGATGACAATAAAATGTATCCCTATGGCGACTATAAAATTTACCTGATTACTTCTAAAGACGATATCTTATTGATTAATAATGATAACGATATTTTTTATAAGAGCGAAAACGGCATCGTTAAGTTTCGGGATAAGGATTTTGGGGATAAAATTAGATCGCTGATTGACTACTACAATTATTTTGAGAAGATCGACCGGATCTATTTATCCGGAAATTCAGCATTTTTGGATAAACATAAATATGAGGCGATAAAAAATCCACCAAGTCCACCTGAGGTTTATTATGAAGTCGATGTAAAATATGAGTAAGTGCTCATAAAACTTTAACATCTTATAATACTTTATGTTAACTTGTGGTGATTATTTAATGTTTTTTTTCATCCAGAGCCGTCTTTTGATATTTTTAACTTATTGTTTTTGAAAAGGGACGTGGGTCAGAAGAAAAAGCTTACCATAGGAATGCTTAAGAGTATAATTGTACAGGGATCTTTTTAAGTATTTTAAGGAAGACTGCTCGTATTCTTCGAATATTGATATTTCACCGTGCGAACTGCAGTTCGTTTTAAAAGTATTTGATCATTCGCATATCGCCCTATTAGGCATGGATAAAAAGCTGCTGGTGCAATTTCGGGACGCTAGATATCTTTAGATAGTGGTAAAAAAGGTGACAAGACAGATGGAGTTTGGTTGACAGTTTATAAAAAGTAAGAAGCTTATGAAATTTAAAGTTCGATTTACTGCTCCTTATCAAGTTGTCGATGTATATGATGATAACCTTGATGTCAATATTATTTTGGAGAATGATGAGGTTTATTTTGGAACATTGTTTACGTTGACTAATATCGATAAACTGATGGAGAAAAATCGTGAAATTTATTTTTGGTCTACAGATATGCTTATTGTAAAAGAGCTCTCTTATCAGGGGATTCATGCAGCGCTCCAAGCTGTATTAAATGAGGGCTATTTTAACTCAGTTTTCAATAAGATAGGTGTGGTCAAGGATATTTATTCGCATTTGGAGTGGAAAGATTTTTCGGATGTAGTATCGGAGATAAAGGAGCAATTTATTGAATGAAACTAATGAAACAAGGCGCAATGCTGCTAGATGGGTTTTGTTATTTACTTCAGGTGGCCCTGTAAAAAAAGAAGGTATTTATGTTTAATAATGATTTATCTACATTAACGCGGTAAAAGATGAAGAAAATTGTGCTAGTAATTTTAAGTTTTTTTGTCTGCTTTATAGTATATGGCCAAAGTAAGGACGAATATAAGAGCATGGTTGATACAGCAGTTATATTACAAACAAAGTATCTTGATCAAAATCCATATAATGAAGATGTTTATTTGATTGATACCAGTGATCGAGCATATTATCTTTCGTCGGATAATAAAAAGAATAAATTCAGCTCGATAGATGTATATGATAAAAAAAATAAAAGCCGTTTAAAAAAAGGTATTCATGCTTGGAAGATTTTACCAATTCTAAATGGTAGTAGATTGACCGTTAATATCGTTGATTTCCGTGTTAGTTATAAGAATCATAATTATCATTTTGCCAATACAGGAGGCGCTACCGTAGTATTTGAGTATCAGTGTGCAACTGGAAAATGGGTACTGATAAACACAACATGGTCGGGGTTATAACGTTAAAGTAAAGCCTAATCTGGGATTGCGGTACAAACATAGGTAACGCGATGAACAAGGTTTACTTTTAATTTGAAGTATCATTAACAGAGAAATATGATTTTAAAGAAAGTATTATGGAAACTGATGATTATTGGTTTTTTGAGTTTAACAATAGGTTGTCGTCAAGATTCTTTTCGGAGGGTTACAGCGACCGATCTTAATAGATATGAAAATAATAACCACGTTGTTTGGACTAATGCTGATAGCTCGCTAACATTAATCCCCATGATTAATAATGGCCCGTTTTTACAAGATTATAATATATTGTTGGTATTGAGGTATTCCACGGGAAAGGATGCGGTATATTATCTTTTGAAAGATACCGATAACGGTAACTATATTGTTCAAAATAATAAATTGTACATATACGATAGAGCGATCGGAATGCCGGGCGGGAAGAAAGGATGGTATTGCACAACAAAAGATCATAGTAGAATAATTGATAGTGTGTTTGTTACTGGGGATAGCATTTTGCCAGACTGCCCAAATCTTAAATATTTCGATAAAATTGCAAAGGGAAAACCCTATGGAATTTATAAGATAGACCAGGATACTTTAAAGGTCATTGCAAAGAATAAACAGGATGAAAAGAAGTATTTAGAAAACAGTCAGGCCCCTGGTTTCTACTACTTTTCAGCTCCAGGATTGGGACTCGAACGGGTATATGATCTATTGTCGATAGAAGAAAAGTTAAAGAAGACTGGTACTTCAACGCTAGAGCCAACATATTATTTCTAAATGATACGATAGAAATTTCCGACTATGCTAAGAAAGAGACACAAAGCCTCCATGCGAAGGTGCTCTTTTAAATCTTGGAAAAGTATATTGAAAGCCGCTTAAGTTTATTAGAATTTAAAGAAGAAGTACGTACTTTGTCATGTGGTAAAAAAGATGCTGAAATTGGATTTTGTGTTATCAAAATGGTTTGCAGGAAAGAGAAAGACAGAAAATGTAGTTCCTGGGTTAACTTATTTATTCTTAAGTAAAGTAATTTATATAGGGGAAGTGTTTGTCTTTTTGTTTTTAAAATTAATAGGTGTTAAAGAGCCTATCTTTATGGCATTTGGTATTATGATCTATAGTCTATTAGTCATTTTAATTGGCCGTTCACCCGTTGAACAAACCGTGAGAAATCCTGTATTTGAGAAATACTATAAAAGTCTAAGTAAATCGCAGGTCTATGTAAAAAGAACAATTGCTCTTTTCACTTTAATCGCGAGTTTCTTTTTTATGATAATTGGCTCAATTATGATAGCGAGAATGAAATTTTGAAAATAAAAATTTACAGCACTAAGGCGTCTATTTACTTCAATTTAATTGATGATATAGTTCTTAGGGGTGAGAGACTGGGTATGAAAAGAACGACATTTAGTCAATCGGTTTTGACAAGGTTTGATTGCAATTGATAAATTAACAACAGGTTTTAGATTACTTGAATTGATGACGAAAAAGAAATTTCTAAACGAACTTCATTTAGCCCAAAAATTATCTTTTGGGCTAACTATAAGATTTAATCATTCATCTCATCATAATAGACGTCTGTCTTGCTGAGAATCTGCTGTACCTGTTCGTACTGTTTTTTGCTAAGCCCCGTATCGTTCAAAAAGAAGAGACCGCTCCATTTTATTTTTTTGACAGAAGCCAAAAACGGTTCCCATTGCAGGGGATTATTTGTAAATGGTACAAACACCAGTTTGGGATTAGTGTACAATGCGGCGGGGAAACTTGTAAATTGATTGAAAGAAAAATTGGCCTTTTCTAGTTTCTTTAATGCAGCAATTGATTTTGGCAGTGTCGATAGCCCCGCATGTTCTACGCCGAGTTCTTTTAATTCGGGCAACTGCTCAAATAGATCGGGCAGATCTGTTAACTTGGTCTCACCTTTGTAATTGCCCGAAAGGTATAGGAATGACAGCTTGTTCAAACTAAAAATTTCTTTGGGAAAAGTGCTGAACAGATTCCCGTTGAGCCCGAGCTGTTTTAAGTTTTTGAGTTGTGCAAAGGTTGAAGGCAAACCTGTCAAGGGATTATTGCAGTCAAATTCTTCCAACGCTGTCAGATTGGAAATGCTTGCGGGAAGTACACTGAGATTATTTCTGCTTAACGCGATCTTTTTAAGTTTAGGATGGGCGGCTGTGATTTCAGGAAATGTGCTGATGTCTAGATTGCTAATTTCCAGTGACTCCATTTGATTGCCTTCGTCCATAATCTTTTGCAGGATTTCGCTGCTGAGCTTCTTTCCGGAGATGGAAGAACCCAGGGATAAGGTTTTTACCTGAGCTAGGTCTGTGCTTAGCAATTCCTCCAGTTTCTCCAGATTGAGTTCTTGTCCATCCGTCTTTTTGATGCGCACCTGATCTGCTGCTCGCATGGGCATGGATATCATAACAGGCATGCTTTCCGAAGTACCTGCCTGTTCGATCACTTTTGGTGGCTCGGGGATGGGTTTCACCACGGGTGGCGGGCCCTGTTTTTTCTTTTTCTTCTGCGCTGATACGCTTAACGTAAGTATGGATAGACTGAATACGATAATATATTTTTTCATGTGTGTGCTTTGTCTTTTGTCGTTGAAGCAAAGATGCACATTTTAAGACTGCTCTTTTCTGTGGATTTATATCCGATCGCTTTGGCTTACGATTCGTTGCACCTGGATGAATAATGGTTTGAGGTTCTTTGTTAATCGTAAAAGCTCCCTGATAATTTAATGATCAGGGAGCTTATTGTTAAAGGGAGTAAGGCGATTGGTGAAATAGGCGCTGGACTATTTCGTTTCGATCTTGTAAACGTAAATCGGGATTTCTGGGTCTTTGACAGTGGGTAAAGACAGCTGTAGCGCATCTCTCCCTTGTGTCCATTTGACCTTTGAGGAACTGCCCAGAAGCGCTAAACTTTTGATCTCGAGGCTACTTTTTGCAAGCTCCGGGATGTCGATCGTAGCGGTTGAAGGGCTACGCACAAAAAGATAAACATTTTTCCCTTTCTGCGTAAAGCGGTAGTCTGATACGATTTCTTTCGACGTTGCATCATTCACAGCATCTTTCATACTGGCTTTATCCTTTTCGGTTGCTTTATTGTCCGACTGCACGGTATGTATTGCTTGTTTGGCTCTGTTCCAGACCGTCGTACCGTAAATCGCTTCACCATTGGTCTTCATCCAGTGTCCAATGATGCGAAGATTTTCCTGGCTTTCAACTGGCCAGGTACCATCGCCTTTGGGGCCGACATTGAGCAGCAGGTTGCCCCCCTTGCTCACGACTTCAATAAGGTTGCGGGCCAGCAGCTCGGGGCTTTTCCATTTTGTGTCATGTCTATTGTAACCCCAGTTTTCACTCATCGTGATGCAGGCTTCCCAGTTCTTCCGGGCAGTAGAAACCAGCGACTGCTCAACAACGGCATAGTCGCCAAGTCCATTGCCTATCCGGCTGTTGATGATACAGTCGGGCTGGATGGAATGGATCAGATCTTTGATTTCCTGACTTTGTTTTTTGGTGATCAGCTCGGGAGTATCAAACCAGATAATACCGATAGGACCATACTGTGTCAGCAATTCGCGCAGCTGCGGTTTGACCTTGTTTTCGACGTATTTGTTGAGGTCTTTGGCATCTTCGTCGGGATAATCCCAGGTATTGCTGCGCCCGGCTTTGGTAGGCCAGTTGGTGGGCACATCGGGGTTCTCCCAGTCGCGCCCCAGTGAATAATAGAAGCAGAGCTTGAGACCATATTTCTTACAGGCTGCAGCAAGCTCCTTCATCGGATCTTTTGCCCAAGGGCTGCGCTTGACGATATTATAGTCGCTGACGGCTGAATTGTACATCGCAAACCCATCATGGTGCTTGGCCGTGATCACCAGGTATTTCATGCCGGCATCGTGGGCCATCTGTGCCCAGTGGTCGGCATCGAAGCCCGTTGGATTAAACTGATCGGCGATCTTTGCATAGGTCTTGACGGGTATGCGTTCGTAAAGCATAAAATGCTCACCGCCTTTGGTGGGATGTCCATTCCAGTCGCCCGCGGTCTGGGAATAGAGCCCCCAGTGCAGAAACAAACCGAATTTACTGTCGGTAAACCAAGGAGCGGGCTGGCTCATGGCCTGCCCGCTAATTAGCATAAGGGTACTTATGAGGATCTTTTGGACAATCCCTTTAAGCTGATTTTGTCGTTTGTTCATTGGCCTTTTTTACCATTTTGGATTTTGCCCTAAGGCTGGATTTTTTGATAATACATTGATCGGAAGTGGCATGAGGTAATGTTTGTCTTCGTCGAACACGCGATTGACAAAATCTGAACCTGCATATACGTCGATGTATTTCTTGCCACCTACGTCGACGGTTTTGACACTGCTCGATACTTTGGCAAAGCGTGGACTGTTGCGGTCGCTATCTTCAAATCGGATACCCAGTACTTTTTTTGCCAGATAGGAACCCTTTTTCCAGCGCATGAGATCCTGAAAACGGGTCTGCTCATAGCAAAGCTCGATCCGGCGCTCCCTACGGATCTCCACCAAATTGGATGAGATGCCCTCGCCAGCGTATTTCGGGTCCATTGGTGGATTAAGCTGCAGCTTTGGCATTCCGGCTCTGTCGCGCAGCAGATTGATGGAGCGATCGAGGTCTGTTTGCGATAAGCTTCCCAGCTCAGCCTTTGCTTCGGCGTAATTTAGCAGAATCTCTGCATACCTGAAAATAGGGGCGTCGGTATCTGAATTGGTTGCCAGCTGCCGTTGGTCATAATCGAAATATTTGATCAGGTGATAACCTGTTGCACTGATGTCGCCCCCCATACCCAATAGCCGTGGATAGCCCACATTGGAACGGAATATCGCCTGCTCCTCGCGGGGGTCGAGGACGATCTGTGCAAGGCGTGCATCGCGGTTGTTAAATACGTTTTCGATAGTCGCATCGTTGTATATGCTGCTTAAGCCGATGGGTTTTGCGCTGCCATCGGATTCGATGCAAAGGAAGTCCTCGACAAAATCACGTGTAGGGCCCGCATTCAGTGTCTGTACATAACCGCTCATATTGTGAGTCAAAATGCCCTTGACATAATTGCGGGCCATAATGATTTCGGGATTGCTTGCCAGCTCCGAATTGATAAAGAGCGAACGGTAATCGGCTTTTGGTTTACCTGTGTTGTAGATTTTGTAAACATTGCTTGCCATCAACTTCTCGGAGGCATCGAGTGATTCGCGTAGGTAGTTTTCGGCATCACCCAGCCCATGGTATTTGCGATAGGTCCCTTCGTAAAGTGCCAGTCTCGACTTGAGGGCCAATGCGGTATACTTGGTAATGCGGCCGGCACCATTGGTCCAGCTTGTCGGTAGATATTCGATAGCCAGATTGATATCACGTAAGACAGAATCCATCACCTGCTTGCGGGGTGTACGTTTGTCGAAAAGCTGTGGTGAATCGGTATTCAGCGGTGTGGAGACATAAGGTACGTCGCCATAGTTTTGTACTTTATCGAGATAGAACCAGGCGCGGAAAAAGAGGGCCTCGCCGGCGTATTGATTTTTAATCGATTCGGCAATAGGGACATGTTGATAGTTGGCTAGCATGACATTACAAACGCGTAGAAATGGCCACAACCAGCCACCTTGGCCCGCATCACTCGGTACCGTCTGCTGACCTGCCGCACGACGGATAAATGTCTCGTGTTCGGAAGCGCGCGAACCATGGTTGTCCGTCTGTGACTCAATCGGTACAACGGCATGTGTTGCACTGCCAAAGGCAGTATTGGTGAAACCGAGGAAAAACATATAGTCGGCATTGTTTCCCGCCTGATTATAGATGCCATTGGCATAGGCTTTCAGGTCATCTTCGGAGTTCCAATAAAGGCCATCATTTAAATCTGTTGTCGGTAGCCGATCCAAAAAACTGTCGTTGCAGGACTGGAAGGCGATGGCTAGGGAGAAAAGGATAGGAATAGAATATTTTTTCATTGCTGTAGGTTTAATACGTTAAAGTGATTCCAAATGAATAGGTCCTTGAGAACGGATAGATCATGGCCCCGCCGCCAGCAGCTGCCTCAGGGTCATAACTTCCTTTGATCGGTGAAAAGAAAAATAGATTTTCGCCGCTGAGGAATACCTGCGCATTGGATAGTTTTAATTTACGTAAGATATTCGGCTGGAAGGAATAGCCCAGCGTCACATTTTTGAGGCGCAGGTAAGATGCATCTTGCAGGTATTTGGTCTGCGTCTGCTGATTTTTTGTACTGCGCGCTACCGCCCGTGGGAAGTATGCATCGGTATTGGTCGGTGACCAGGTATCGTCTATCCACCATTGTTGGGTAGCGAAGTACTGGGTCGCTACAGGCCAGAATGCCTGTCCTGACGGCCAGAAATCACGTTTGCCAACACCCTGAATAAAGAGGTCTAGAGAGAAATTTGCATAGTTGATGCCACCATTAAAACCGTAGGTGTAACGCGGTGTGGTATTTCCGATGATTGAACGGTCGCCTGGATTGTCCACGGTATTGTCGCCCGGAGAAATTTCATTTTTACCGTTCTTCTGAACATTGTCACGTTCGAGGTATTTGATATCACCAGCTGCCCAGTTGCTTCCCAGGCGAGATTGATCGGAATGGTTGGCCACGTCATCGGCATCGACAAAAAAGCCTTCCGTAGTATAGCCCCATATTTCGCCTATTTTCTGGCCCACATAGTAGTTGGTCAGTGAACGGGTAGGATTGTCAAATTTGGTGATTTCGGCCTGTGAATCGCCGAGGTTGAACCCCAGGGAATAAGAGAGCTTTTCGTTGACTTTGTCCTTCCAGCTCAGTGATAGTTCCCAGCCTTTAGTGCGGAGCTCGGCTTTATTTTCTACAGGAGAGGTCGCTCCCAGCAGTTCAGGATAGACAACACTGGTGAGCATATCGGAGGTGGTGCGGCGGTACCAGTCGAAAGAAGCGTCGAGCTTGTTATTAAAGAACGCAAGATCGGCTCCTAAGTTGAATGTAGCCACCTTCTCCCAGGTCAGACTATTAGAAACCAGTGTCGGTGGATTGACGATCACCTGCGTCTGATTGCCGAAAATATAGTTACTGGAGATACCTGCTGACATAAAAGGCACAAAGGGGTAATAGCGGGTATTACCCGACCAACTGCTCGAGGTGAGGAGCTGATTGCCCAGTTCGCCATAGGAGCCGCGTAGTTTTAGATTCGAGAGGGTTTTGCGTGACCAGCGCATAAAGTTTTCCTCAGAGATGCGCCATCCGGCCGAAACCGAAGGCAGGAATACAAAACGGTTGTCTTTTGGAAAACGCGAGGTGCCATCATAACGGCCATTGACCTCAAGTAGATATCTGTCGTCGTAGATATAATTTAATCGGAAAAAACCTCCACGTAGGGCCCATTCATAGCCAGTTTGCTCCACTCGCTGTTCGCCAGAACCCAGTGTGAGGGTTGGTTGCTCCTGATTGAGGATGCCTAGACGTGTTCCTTTGTTGGAACCGTATTTGGTCAGTTCCTGATTATACCCCACCATTCCCTTGAAATAATGTTTGGCCAACGTTTTCTCATACTGTGTATAGGCATTGAATGAGTAGTAATCTCTGCGATTGTCTTCGACACTGTAGGAGTTGTTGGTTGAATTTCCTTCCGTCGGAACAAAATTGGATTTGATCATATCCACTTTCTTGCGCTGGGAGGTGTTTTTGTCGATATTCAGGTTGTAATTGAAATCGACATGCCCTGTCCAGCCTGGCATGAATTTGAGGTCGGCATTGAAAGAGGTCCAGATATCTTCATTCATGGAATGGTTGCGTCCACCTTTTTCCAACAGTGGGATAGGGTTTTGATCGTCGAAATACATGCCATTGTATTTGTCATATTGCGGATAGGCGGGATCGCCGTTCCACTGATAAGGACGTACCGGACTGGTAAAGACAAACTGGTGCCAGATAGAGTTACCATAATTGTAAGGTTCGTCGTTGTCCGTATGATTATAGAGGGCACGCAAACCTAGCTTTAACCAGTCTGTGGTCTGGTTTTCGACACTTAGGCGGGTATTGAGCCGTTTGAACTGATCGCTGTTGATCTTGAGGAGGCCAGTCTGATTATTGTAGCCCACGGAGCTGAAGAACTTCGTTTTTTCGGTACCTCCAGATAACGAGATATTGTGCCTTTGAGAGAATGCGAAGTCTTTCATCAGCATCTTTTGCCAGTCGTTGTACCCATAAAAACGATAACTGCCGCCAACGACTTCATAAACCGGATTATTGGCTGGATCGGCTGTCCAGGCCTTCATCCCGGCGACTGTGGCATCATCGTACATCGGTGCGAGACCCGCGTTGAGCATGGCCTGATTGATATATTCAGCATGCTCGTAATTCTTCTTGACAATCTCCGGAAAAATGCTGGGTTGCGAGAAACCGAAATTATTGTTGTAAGATACCGTTGTCTTATCCACATTGGCTGCGCTTTTGGTGGTGATCAGGATGACACCAAAGGCACCACGCACACCGTATATCGCAGCCGAGGAGGCGTCTTTGAGAACCGTAACATTGGCGATGTCATTTGGATTAACCAGGTTCATATTCATCTCCACACCATCCACCAGTACAAGTGGACCACCACCATTGATCGAGGTGGTACCGCGGATATTGATGCCCGGATTGCTCGCAGGGTTACCACTTGACGGAGTTATGGTGAGGTTGGGGATCGCGCCTTGTAAACCTTGGGCTACATTGTTGATCGGTCTGTTTTTTAATACATCACCGCTGACATTGTCTACGGCACCCGTTAGGTTGATACGCTTTTGCGTACCATAACCGACAACAACGGCTTCTTCGAGTGCACTGTCATTTTCTTCCAGTGAGATTGTTAGGGCGTTTGCATTGGCACTGTTAAAACGGACTGTCTGCTGTTTGAAAGACAGGTGCGAAATAGTCAGGCTTCCTTCTGACTGTGTTGATTTAAGGGTAAAGTTACCCTTAGCATCCGACGACGTACGGCTATTGCTGCCGTTTAGTCTGATCGTCGCATTTTCAATAGGAGCGCCGTCTTTGGTAGCAAGCAAACGGCCACTGATGGTATATTGTTGTTGTGCCTGTTGTTCAATTTTGGTCGAACTTGGCAGGACGATAATGTGCTGCCTGTGAATTTCAAACGTCATTGGCAATTCGTCCGAAAGCTCTTTGAGCACATTCTCCAGCTTTTGGTTGTTTGCATGCACTGTGACCATGTTTAGGCCATTAAATAGGCTTTCATCATAAAAGAAATGATAACCGGTCTGTTTCTTGATTTCCTGAAAGACGGTTTTGAGGTTTCCTTTATTGATATTCAAGGTGACCTGCTGGGCTTCGGTTTTACCATATACTCCATAGGTAAATAGTAAACCCAGAAATAAGCTTGCTTTCATTTTTTTCGTGATAAGAGGCGAAAAACTCGGTTCGATCATTCTGTTCCCGAATAGGTAATTTTTACATTTGATAAAGTAATTCATATTTTTCAGCAAAAGGGTTAGTTTTTTAGGTTTTCATTGCGGCAGGTTCACACCTGCGGAGGGCACCTCTGGACTGGGTACCGTTAGTCTTTTTGTAAATTTTTATATCATAATCCGTCCTCCTTCAATAATTGGTTTATCTTTTTAGTTTTTGGTCTTTACGGTGACGGTTTTTCCATCAATTTCAAATTCAAGGCCGGCTCCGCGTTTAATGAGTTCCAAGGCTTCAGCGAGGCTTACACTTCGGCTCATGCTGCCGCCAAACTTTTTCTTACTGATCGGGCCTTTGTAGATAACCTGGATGTCATACCAGCGTGCCAGTTGTTCCATGATGTCCTGAATCTGGTCGTGTTCGAAATAGAAATAGCCATGTTGCCAGGCGGTTTCCTTTTCGATATTTGCCTGAGAGACGCGCATGGTGCTGCCATCGAATTCGACTTTTTGCCCGGGTACAATTTGCTTGCTCGTTTTATTCTTGTTGGTCAGCTGGATACTGCCGTTGACCAATGTGACATTGGAAGTTGCATTACTATAAGCCGTCAGATTAAAGGCGGTCCCCAGTACCTTAATATCACCGTGGACCGTGCTGACGATGAAGGGCCGGTTTTTTTCGTGAGCTACTTCAAAATAAGCCTCACCCCGTAGTTCTACATTGCGGGTGTATTTACCAAAGGCCAAAGGATAGCTTAGCTCAGAAGCTGAATTGATCCAGACTTTGGTGCCGTCCGGCAATACCATCCGGTAGAAGCCCGATTCGGGTACTTTCAACGTGTTTTTTAGGTTTGCAAGTTCGGTCTGCCCACTGCTTGGTTTGTAGTGCAGTTGGCCATCTATGATCTGCAGCTGTTCGCCATGCGTTTCCTGTACAATTGTCGGCTGCTCAGAGAGTGCAACAGTTTTACCATTGGAGAGCGTGAGGGTGGCTTTCTGTCCACCGGGTAATACATCGTTGTTATACTGATAGACGTGATCGGCGACAATTTGTTTGTCCTGAGGAGTAGCGTTTAAAAACCATGCGACACCTAAAAAGATGAGCAGGCTGGCTGCAAGACCTGCATAGATCATTAGCTGGCGCATATTGCCGATCTGTAATGGTCGTTTTACCGGTTTGGCCGAAGCGTAGTGTAAAATTTTCGTTCGAGCCTGATCCAGGTCCAGTCTATCCCAGAACTCTGCATCGCTAGATCTGAGCCCCTGACTGGTATATCGTTCCCATTGTTCGCGTAGGGTCGGATCATCTTCAAAGATTTTTTGGAGAGCCTGCATATCAGCTTGGCTCAATGTCCCGCTAAAGTGCTTGACTAAGAAATCGACGAGTATAAATTGGTGATCCATCATGATGTTCAATTGGCTGTTTAAGGAGAAGAGCCACAGGGGACGCAAAAGGATGGAAAGAAAAAAAAATAAAGTTTTAAATGATTGTTAATCAGTTAGTAAAAATAACAAAAGGAGGAGTGCATGTGCATCTAAACGTGATCTGAGAAGCTGTATGGCTCTTTTTTTCTGGCTTTTGACGGTATTGATGGAAATGGTCAGGTTGCCCGCAATTTCTTCGTTGGAGAGTTTGTCGAAGATGGCCATGTGTAATACTTGTCTGCAGCCCTGGGGCAGTTGATTAACCGCTTCCATGAGCTGGTCGATGACTTCGGCCTGTATCATGGCATCCATGACCGTCTGTTCTTCGATCATATCCTTGTCAAGCTGGTCGACGTATTTACTTTTTATTTTTTCACGGCGGATATGTTTGAGGCAATTGTTGCGGATGGAAATGAAGAGATAGCCCCGGCGCGCATTTTCATCATCGGGTAAGGTATTGCGGTCCTCGCAGAGTCCTGCGAAAAAGCTCTGAACAACGTCTTCAGCTAAAGCTTCGTCGTGGAGGATATTGTTTGCAAAGAGACAAAGCAGTCGGTAGTATTGCTGAAAAAGAGATTCAATAGTGTAAGGTAAATCTATCTGCAAATTTTCCAACTTGTTTGATCATGTATAAAGAAATTGACATAACAGATGCTTTAAGAGCACGGTATAAAGATAGGGAAATATGCTCAGCTTTTAGCGTGAGAGCAGGTGCTGGTGATTTTATTTCTTCGAAAACGATTGAGCTTAAAGTTCATGAGTAACCCATCAAAATGAGATGAAGGTCACGATTTAATATTTGTTTATCCGCTCGATTAAAAAATACGCAATCGATTGTTTCGAAATTATATTTTTTTTATTCAATTTTTCTTTTCAATTTTCAGATAGAAACCAATTGCAATAAACGATAAACTATTGAATCTATTTCTTTTCAATAAATAGATGATAGCCCTTACTGTTGCACTTTTAGCCGTAGCCCTATTATCCTATTTAATCCAATAAATCAAACCGAATGATGAAATACATCGTTAGACTTTTGCTGCACATCCTATTGCTGATGTTTTTTTTTCAATCGACCTACGGCCAGACGAGCCAACTTTACTTACATACTGATCGAGACTATTATTTGCCTGGAGACACGGTCTGGTTTAAGGGCTATTTTGTAAAGGATGGAGCTATCGCTCGAGATCTCCACAATATGTACATGAAACTGATCGACGAGGGGGGAAAGGAGATATGGCAATCAGTGGCCTTAATCAAAGATGGTGTCACAGCGAGCTATTTTACCATACCTGCAGGCTATCCTGGTCAAGAGATTTTTATCAATGCCAATACTCTTTTGGACTCCTGCGTCAATAGTAGGCCCTATTTTAAAAAATTGGGCATTCTGCAGCTTTCTCATGAAAATCCTACATCTACCCTTGAAAAAGTACCGGAGTTCAAGCTTGTGCAACAGCCTGAGGGGGGGATCTTACTTTCTGGACTGGAAAATACCCTGCTGATCCAAACATTGGACAGTAGGGGATATCCAGCTTTTGTTAAGGGAAAAATGGTGGATGAAAAGGCCGGTGAAATCGCGGAGTTTAGGACAGACTCGGCTGGCTTTGCTACGCTGCGGACGATTTTTGAGCCAGATCGGAGTTATATGCTCCAATGGGCAGATCCGCTGGGTATACTGCATAAAGACAAAATTCAACCAGTGGTACAGGGTGCTAAGGTTGCTTTGGTAAAACAGGATTCACTGGTACTTGTTCAATTGCAGACCAACCTGCCTAGCCAGCTTGTTCATGTCACTGTAGGAATAGGAAAAAGAGCCCTTTTTGATCAAGAGTTCAACCTCAAAGAAGGAAAAAAGACGAATATTCCGTTAAAGAAAGCGGATCTTGAATATGGTATTTTGCAGGCTGTCGTACGGGATAAACAGCAGGTCGTATCGCGGACAAGCTTGCTTATTGACGACGAACAGATTGAAGTAAGCCCTATTGTCTCAGTCAGCAGTACTTTTCAGGAAAAATCGGAAGGTATAGTTACAGTGACCTTGCCTAAGGGCGAGAAGATGGCACGTCTGTCGGTTTCGGTAGTTGATGCCGAAGTCGCCGTAGATACCACGCAAAGTATGTTGACGGATATTTACTTTCAGCCTTTAAGCCAACAGCCTTTAGTTAATCCGCAGCTGTTGTGGGAACGTACAGAAAATAAGAATCTTTTTATCCAGGGGCAAACTTGGGATGATAGCTATTGTCCCAGTAGCGAATTAACGGTGGTGGATCCTCCAATAAAGATACAAGGCCAGATCCGCCTGAAAAAGGGATCATGGGCTAAATTCTATTCCGATTATCTGGATGAAGTAAACAAAGGAAAAAAAAGAAATTTACCTGCAAGGGGGATTTCTTTTGGCTATCAGTATCCCGAAATACCACGCATGCAATATACTGAGTTGATGTTTGACAAAAATGGAAATTTTGCGGTGCCCAATTCGATTATATTTGATTCGTTAGAAACCAGGGTTATACAGATCTATCGAAAGCTGAAATTTACCCCTTTTACTGTTCAGTATAAATTTGCAGATCCCAAAAATTATCGCTATCCCATCCTAATACCTGTACAGGCCGCTAATGCAAGTAGAAGAGAGTTGGATAATTTAAAGGGACTTCACTCAGACTATTTTACAATGGATGCGCACGGAAATCGGGTGCTGCAGACAGTGCAGGTAACGCGGACGCGCAGGCAACGGGAAATTGATCGTTTGCAATTTCGTTTCAGAACGATAGAACCTCAGACTGTCCACCAACCAGATTTAATCTTGCTTCCATTGATGGACAGCTCGGTTATTAGAATGAGTCAGTCTCTACGTGAGTATATTGCTACTAAAGTCCCCGCGCAAAGTGTTTCGATTATTCTTAATGGAAAGTTAGCCGGGGGAACCGGCGACGTTGCGAAAGCAGCTGCGGACGGCAGTGGACTGTCCAACGTCGTAAAAAAAACAAAAACTGATCCCGACAAATTAGAAGAATTGAATCGGCAGTACCAATTATCGTTTTTGGATGAGGATGTGTCTAACTATCCTTATCTGAAGTTTTACCGTACCTATAGCTCTCCGGTGTATTCCGGTACAAATGTGCTGCTTGTCTTTGAATATAGTCCGGCAGAGGTAAATCGGGATTTGGGATCTGATGAATATCATGAAACTATAGCAGGTTATATGCCTTTAAAAGCGTATACTAATAAGGTTTATTCGTCGACGGCAATGCGTCTGTCTTCTGGGTTGGATACTCGCTTGACCTTGTACTGGGATCCGTTTTTTGATTTTAATCAGGCCGAGCAGTCTAAAGAATTTGTATTCTACAACAACAGTCGCAATAAAGGGGTTTGGATAACAATCCAGGGGCTGACGGAGACAGGTAAGGTCGTCTATTATCGCCGTATGATAAAAAATAATAAAAAGTAAGTGAAACGATTTTGAAACGGTCGATGTTCAGCTTTTGTCAGTTTGCAGTTGAACAAATCCAGACTGCTTATTGCTGTGCTTTCTTTTCGTTATTAATTTTTTATGTACAGCGTTAATTTTGTTGTGGATTTTTATTGATATTTGATTAGCTTTATGCATTCATTCTTGCTATTTTATTCGTCGTTGAACATCTTAATTTGCTGTTCACTTTTTTAATAGAAGAATCCGAGTCCTTTATCCGATTCTGTAAATGATATGCGAACGTATTGCTAGTTAATTTTAATTAAATAATGAGTCAATTCAAATTACAATCTGCTGTATTCATATTTTTGTGTTGGATGTTTGTTTACCCTGCGGTAGCACAGAAACAGCTATTTCCGCAAGAGGAAGATTATTTGCAGCTTATGGAACGCGCAGCAAAGGAAAATAAGCCAATGTTCTTGGTCGTTCATCAGCGGAGCGATCAGATTATTCCTTTTAGAGGCGCTGTTTCAAAAAAAGCAAAAGATATGCTCAGTACGCAGTTTGTGTCGGGAATCGTTCAGGTGGATCGGGATGAATTTGACCATCCGTTGCAACGAGCTTTCTATTTGAACAAACCGATGTACCTCGTTACCGATAAAGATGGGATTCCTATTTTACGAGTAGACAAGGCGGTTGATGGGGGAGATGAGCTGGAAAGGCTCCTCGACTCGGCAAATACGCTTGCGAAAGCTGAAACGCTCGGTGTTCTTACTGCACAATATCGAAAGGGAATGCGTCAGCAGTCTTTGTTGCACAAAATACTCCGCTACAATCAAACATTTGACCAATATACAGACCAGCAGCTATTAAGTGACTATATAGCGCAGCTGACAATAGAGCAATTGAATAATTTTGAGACGGTTATATTTTTATTGAGCTGTGGCCCAGTCTATAATAGCAAATCTTATCTACTCGCACGTACCAATAGCACAATGGTGGATAGCCTGTATTCCTCTTTGCCGTTACCAGTTCGTAAAAAGATAAACAACAGGATTATACAACGGACATTTCGGGAATCGCTTGACAGCAAAAACTTCTCCTTGGCTCAAGAAGTGGGTTATTTTGCCTATACGACATGGACGCCTAATCATTTACGGGCTTCTAATTCGCAAGCTTTTTATCCCCTCGAATATAAAAGGCTTATGAAAGATAGTGTGGCTTACGTACAGTTGGCGCGAAACTATTACAATCAATCATTTTATCGGGTCGATCCCGATTCGTTGTCACGCGTAGACTTTGCACAAGATCGACAGATCAAGTTTTCGCGAAACCGGCTTTTATTGGACAGTGCACAAAATGCAGAATTCAAAGCCCTCGTAGGAAAGGGACGTAAATATTATCAGGATGACCAGGCTACTAATTTAAATTACGGTGCGCAGCAGATCCTGGCTTTTGAAAAAAATAACGCTGAGGTTATATTTGATGCGATCCGTTGGCAAAAGAAAACAATAGATCTCAAACCTGATGTGCCCGCATTCCGCTATACGATGGCTTTATTGTTGTATCGGGTCGGTTTTTATGCGCAGGCAGAAGAAGAACAACAAAAAGCTGTGAAATTAGCGAAGTCAAATAAGCGCTATCAGGAAAAAATGCAGGCCGTTTTGAAGCAGATACAGTCCAGACGATTATGATCAAGGCTAATTTGGAGCCGGGCCTGTATGTAGGCGGATTGGAATAGTAAACTGCACGCGCACCGGCATGCCATATTGATAACCCGGAGTCCATTTTTCGGCTTTCTTAAGTACCTCTATGCCACTTGCGGCAGTTCCATAGCCGAGGTCATTAATTACTTTAAATTCATTTGCAGTGCCGTCTTTTTCAATGACAAAACTGATGAGGAGCTGTCCGGATACTTTTGCCTTTAAAGCTTCATTGGGATATTTGTAATTACGTGCAATAAAGATCATCAGGTTTTTTACACCGCCAGGGTATTCCGGTTTGACATCCCGTTGTGTATAAGGGTGAACGTTATCCATACTATCTGTACAAATGCCCTTGCTTAATACACCTTTTGCATACCATTCTTCAAACCTGCTCTTACCCTTTTTTAAAGTACCTTCCCAATGTCCTTGGCGTAAACCATCGGCATATTGCCCTTTTTCACTATTTATGCTGTCTTTAAATTCGAACATGCCGTTCCCATTCACAATCTGTTGGCGACCTGTAGAATCGGCATAATAGAGTAGACGGCTATGCTGCTCCTGAAAAAGAAATTCATTTGGACTGGCTTCAGAACTGGAGAAAAATCTAATTTCTCGTAAAAGGCCATTTTCGTAGTATCTTTTTACGGTATCGCTCAGTTTATTGTCTTTATATCCGGCTGATACCGCGAGGTTGCCATTATTGTGATAGCTTTCAATAGTACCTTCCAGAAATAATCTTCGTGGGTCGGCTACTTTGGTCCATCCATGTCTTTTTAAATTGCCATTAGGATAGTAATCGTTTAATTCGTGAAGCCCCAATTCATTTGCTGTTAACCGAATAATGCTCGTGTAAGCTGCCGAATCTTTGATTGCAGTAAAACCACCATTTTTCTTAATGTAGCTGACGATTGTCTCCTGGGCTTTTGACGGCATCAAAAGGCCTGTAAAAACAAGAAGAATAATGTATTTATATATTTTTAAGGAATAATAATGCATAGGATTAATTTCATTTGATCAAATATATATTTTTTTGGTGAAATAATCTTGTTTCACTTTCGATGAGCGGCTTTATGTATCAATCCCAATATGGAGCTTCCGATTGGTCAATGATAAGGCGGACAATCGCTGATAAGTCCTGTTCAAGTTTTTCTTTTGTGATTTTCTCAATTAGCTTATCTTTTTCATTAAAAATAAACAGTTGCTTTTCAATATTGCTTCCTGCCTCCCGTTTACCACGTATTGCCATGTTTATCGAAAATTGAATTCTTTTATTTAATCCGTCATATTCATATTTCTGATTCGAGGCAATGGTGATCGTTGGTAGATGGACTCTAAACTTATGATCCTTAATATCAACCACAATTTTGTAAAAAAGATCCAATTGATAGGCGTGCTCCGGAAATTTATCTGATTTTGTATACCCCGGAATAAAATCACTTACAATAAGAACATCTTTTGCAGAATCTATTTTTAAGAACCTGGATTGGTGGGAAATTTTGAGATTTCTTATGATATCTTGTTTAATTTCCATTGCGGCTGGATCATCTTCAGCGTTGAACAAACTATTTCTCATCGAATGATGTACTTTAAGTAAAAAAGTTATGGATAAATCACCTATGCAGAAGATTGCACGAGTTGGATTAGGAGCCTTTTTGGTTGTTGCCGGTATTGGACATCTGTCCTTCGCCCGCAAGGAATTCCAGGCACAGGTGCCGGACTGGGTTCCAATCCCCAAAGATGATACGGTGCTGTACTCGGGTTTTGCTGAAATTGCTTTGGGTGCTGCCTTGATTTTGACACCTGCTAAACAGCGGTCGAACGTTGGAAAAATCGCAGCAGCGTTTTTTACAGCCGTGTTTCCCGGAAATATTGCGCAATATAAAGACCGTCGCGACGGCTTTGGATTGGATACGGACGGAAAGCGGCTCGCCCGTTTATTTTTTCAGCCCATATTGGTTGCATGGGCATTGAAAAGTACAAGCAAAAGTTGATCGGATGAAAACTGATGGAAACAAACTGATTTTGTAAGGCGTCAAACCTAAACGATTGACCCGATGGATGGCCTAGGAAGAAGCAGGTTTATTGTTACGATCAAATTGTATCTACTCACAATATTTGATCAGTATTTAGACAGTAATCAGTCACTGCTTATTCAGTTTGTACTGAGTGAGCACTGAACAAGCACTGAACGAGCACTGAACAATAACTGAACAAGCACTGAACAAATGCCGTAATAGGTAGTAATTTGGTTACGGGTTGATCACTTTTATTTTTCATTTTCTTCCTGTCCGTTTAAATAATTATATTCGCATCAAACAGATAAAATAACTAACCTACAAAAGTACAGACCAGATGGAAGAAAAGAAATTAAATGAACTGAGCGATGAAGAGTTGTTGGTTCTCAAGAAGAAAGCGAAACCCACGAAAATAATCAATGCATCCATCATTGGCTTTTGTCTAGGCATCGCTGCCTACAGTCTATTTGTGGCCGGTATAACCTGGCCGACAATTTTCCCATTGATATTGGCCGTTTTATTCTTTAAATATTTTGGAAAGAATGAAAAAGCGGTGGATGCGCAACTGAAAGCCAGAAATCTCAAATAGAAAAAAGAAAACCATTGTAGCTGCGCTGTTGTTTATTTTTAAAAAACAGCTTAAGATGAGAAGGGAACAAATAGAAGCATGGGTAGCGCAAGGATACAATGTGCTGGAGCACAGGAAGCCCAAAGTCGTACAGGGCGATATTTGGGCGTATCTCAATCACTGTGATGGCCATGGTACCGAGGTCCATGCACTTTCAGAATTGCAGCAATGGTCGGATAAGGAACTAGCCGAAATGGAACTGAAAAAATATGCCGATCAGTATGGACAGATGGGCGAGAAGTTATTTCTGCGAAACGAAGCAATCCGAAATAAAGAATTCGATAAATATGAGGCATTCCTGTTGCTTTTTTTTCCGGACAGTGTCGAAAAAGAGCTGGAGGAAGCACGGTTTTTAGCCGAGCGTGTGCAACGTGTTAGCAAGGAAGAAATGGAAAAATGGGTGCAGTCCAATATGGTCAATGTGCTGGTTTCGGATCTCCATTGCCTAGATTATGGAACCATTATGAGTGGGATGCTGATGCCATCCGAAGATGTAGTCACTTATACCGACGACGGACTCAGCGATACCATTGATTGCCATGTTACGCCGATGGAGTATTTCGCTCATACCAACCATGACTATTACTGGATCGATCCTGTCATAAGAAAATCCTAACAGAAGCTCTTATGAGAGCCTTTTAGGCTCACTTTTTATGCGGAACAAGGGAAAGCATCTCGATCGTGTTCGTGATGCTTTATTTTTTGAACTGTTTAAGCCACAATTTCTATCGGATTTCCCTCCGGATCGAGCACGAGGCTTTCATAATAACCATCGCCCGTAGTACGGGGCTCGCTTGCGACCGTATAACCATCCGACCGTAATTGCTCGGTCAAACGATCGACAACATCCTTTCCGCCGACGCTAACGGCCAGATGGGTATATCCTTTACTCAGACTTCTATCAGCCGCGGCAGTAGTAATATCAACGCGATTCATAATCTCGAGACGTGCTCCAGTCTCGCCAAATGTTAGGAAGTAAGATGAAAACCCTTTCTTCGGGTTATGATACTTTTCTCCGCTTACCGTACCAAAGTATTTGGCGTAAAAAGCACGTGTTTTCTCAAGGTCATCAACCCATAGGGCAAGGTGTTCTATTCGCATGGCAAATCTTTTTGTTTAATTATATTGCAATATTATGCAAATTTGCATAGTATTGCAATATAAAATTTATGAGATATGTTGAACGAATCGATAATTAAGGCTAAGGTAGCGACACAGGTTATGTTTTTGGTATGTGGTCTCGCATTATCAAGCTGGGCACCGATGGTACCCTTCGCCAAGGACCGTCTTGGTCTTAATGACGGCGAACTGGGGCTTTTACTGCTGTGCTTGGGTGGTGGCGCGCTATTAACGATGCCGCTTTCTGGTTTTTTTATCGGTAAAGTTGGGAGCAGACAGGTGATTTTGATTTCAGGTTTGATAGCTGCCGTAGTGCTCCCTGTACTGTTGATGGTCACCAATAGCTACTTGATGGCCTGTGTCCTTTTTATATTTGGCTGTAGTATAGGTGGTATAGATGTGGCCATGAATGCACATGGTGTGCAGGTACAAAATGCAATGGGTAAACCGATAATGTCATCTCTACATGGACTGTTCAGCGTAGGGGGGCTATTTGGATCGATCGGCTTGGGCTTTTTGATAAAGATGGGGTTAATTCCTATTTATGCAGCAGTTACCATAGCTATTCTATTAATACTGCTACTGATCGTACAATATCGAAAGCTGCTGGATTATCACAAGGAAAAGGAGATCATTGTCAAGTTTTCCCATATTGATGAGACTCAGGTTTCCAACAGAAAATTTCAGTGGCTCAGGTGGAGTGTGTTGATACTTGGATTGATGTGTTTCATTGCCTTTCTTTCGGAAGGAGCAATGCTGGATTGGAGTGCGATTTTCTTGCGGGATCACAAAGGAGTATCTCCTGAGTTTACGGGAATTGGATATGCGGCCTTCTCCGTTGCGATGGCGGTCATGAGATTGCAGGGAGACCGATTAGTAAGTAAACTGAATAGTAAAGTTGTGGTGATAGGTGGTAGCTTGTTGGCATCGTTTGGTATTTTGATCGTAGTGTTTAGTCCTTGGTTATCGCTGACGCTTATTGGATTTGTCCTTTTGGGATTGGGAGCCGCTAATATTGTCCCTGTATTTTTTAGCGAGGGTGGACGGATTGAAGGACTTTCGCCGACGGTAGCTATTCCGGTAATTTCAACGATGGGTTATGCCGGTCAGCTGGCGGGGCCGGCGCTTTTGGGGGCTATTGCACAGCATTTTTCTTTGATCATTGCTTTCGAAACAATAGCTTTGCTTTTTCTAGTGGTAGCCCTTATCTATAAAATCAGGAAGTAACAACATGTTAAAAGAAGAACGCTTTGAGGTAATCCTCCGTGAATTAGAGAGCCGGAGGAAGGTTAAATTTGAAGAGCTGGCGCTGTTGTTGGCGGTATCGGAAGATACTGTCCGTCGCGACATAGAACTTCTCTATCGGAACGGGTTACTTTCCAAGACCAGGGGTGGTGCGATACTGCGAGAAAAAGATCCGCTCACTTTCCAGGATAGGCAATCGTTTCTGACCAAAGAAAAAGACATTATTGCATTAAAAGTACAGCCATTTCTGAAAGATGGCATGACCCTTTTTGTGGATGGTGGCACCACGACATGGGCCGTAGTGAATGCGATGCCATTGGATATCCGGATTCGGGTAGTTACAAATAATTTTTCCATTGTGCCACTGCTCGAGAAGTTGAAAAATGTAGAACTTATTTTTTTGGGTGGTAATTTTGAATCCGATCTGGCAGTAACTTCAGGCATCACGACCTGTATGGAAGTTGCTAAGTATAATGCCGATATCTTTATCATGGGAACTTGTGCTGTAGATCCTGAGCTCGGCGTTTCGGCAGCCTCAGCTGCAGATGGCGAAACCAAAAAGATGATGGTTCAATGTGCAAAGAAAACAATAGCATTAGCCAGCCAGAATAAGCTTTATCAAGGTGAACTGTTTAGGGTGTGTCCAATAGATTCGCTCACGGCATTAATCACCGACCTGGACTCAAATGATCCCGAATTGAATCTATTTAGAAATATGGATCTGCAGATTGTTTAGTCAACCCGACCGTTTTGACCTTGTACTGTAGTAGAATTCAATGAATAATCATTTGGGTTACCATATGTGGTTAATATTTTAATGTGATAGATAAATCTGTCAAGAAGTATAGTGCTGAATAATTTAAAGCGATTCAAGGTTGCAAATCCAGTGAATAGGGAAGGTGAATGCAACAAATTCTTGTTTTTTATGACTATATTATAAATGTAGACAATAAATTATGAGAAAAAGACATTTATTTAGTATTACTGTTGGGTTATGTACCGCTTTGTCGTCTTTTGGACAAAATAATACGAACCGCCTTGACACTGTTTATAAACAGATCGAGAAGGGGCAATATCAACCATCTAATTATAATACGGCATGTCTGTTTGCCGTGAAAGGTGATGGTGAGATTGCGCTTAAATACCTGGAGGCAGCAATAGATAATGATAATTTTGATAATGTCAAAACCATCTCCGAAGATAGTGATCTCGTCAGCCTGCACAAACATGTGGCCTGGGAGGATCTTATCGGTCGGGTCAAGCGGAATGCTGAAAGAAACCAACGTTTCAATAAGCTCTTTTTTAATGATAAAGGGTTCTGGGATAGTAAATTTTTGAAATCGCCCTTTCGAGCGAATCTATCCCAAGAAGAGAAGATCATAGGGCTCTCCAAATTGTGGTCCGAGCTCAAATATAACTTTGCCAATTTTGATCTATCGGTTCCTGTGCATATTGATTCGTTGTATCGGACTTATCTTCCTAAAGTTGAGCAGGCTACTTCTACGCTGCAGTATGTGTTTTTATTAGAAGAGATGGTCGCACAATTGCATGACGCACATACTAACGTAAATGCTCCGCAGGAACTCATTGATTCTATTTATGCACGGCCATTACTTCGTAGCCGTATGATCGAAGATAAGGTGATTGTTGTAGGGGTATATGACAACAAGTTGACTCAGGCAGGTATTGTTGTAGGGGATGAAATACTGCAGGTAAACGGTATGCCTGTGAAGGATTATGCTGAAAAAGCGATTATCCCATACCAAAGCTGTTCAACAAAACAGGACCGGCTGGTGCGGGGCTATGAATATGCATTGTTTCGGGGTAAAGTGGATGAACCTATCCGCTTACTGCTGAGCGACCGTAAAGGTAAGAAGTATGAACGCATTATTGATCGGGTGAAAGCCAGTGAACGATCTGCAAAAGTCAATTATTTACCTTTTGAATTTAAGATGCTTCCAGGGAATATTGCCCATGTGATTCTGAATAGTTTCGGTTCAGATGAAGTGGTGAAAGGTTTCAGACAATATTTTGACCAGATAGCCAAAGCGGATGCTATTATCTTTGATGTACGTAATAATGGTGGCGGAAGTACGGGGTACGGTTGGTCAATATTGGGTAGCTTGATCAGTCAGGGACAATGGGGGAATGCTGCCTATACCCGTACCTACAAACCTTCCTTTCGAGCTTGGGGTTATAATCAGCCAGTTGAGTTGGGAAGAGGCTACTTAAAAGCAGATCCTGAACATCATTACGGTAAGCCGGTAGTCGTGCTGACAAGTGCACGCACTTTTTCTGCAGCAGAAGATTTTGCGGCAGCTTTTCGGGTGCTTTCGCGGGGTAAGATCATAGGTGAAGCGACTGGAGGAAGTTCGGGACAGCCGCTGATGATTGATTTGGTCGGTAATATCACTGCCAGAATATGCTCCAAACGCGATTTACTAGCAGATGAATCTGAGTTCATTGGAAAAGGTGTCCAACCTGATATCCAGTGCGAGCAGACTTTGGCTGACCTTTGGAAAAATGAGGATACGGTTTTAAAAGTGGCATTAGAGGAATTGCGCATTCAAAAACTCATCGAGAGAAAATAATGCGGGCGATGAGTTTCTGTTAGTCTACCTTAAACCGTTTGGGGTATTCGCCTGTGGCATCTAGGCTAAAAAAATCATCGAATTTTTCTTTAGGTGTATGGGCATAATAGTCATTAAGTAACTATTTAATGGGAATTAGTGTAAATTTATGTTAGCATAAAGCTGTAGCTATGTTCATCATTGAATAAAACGATAGCAGATGTTCAAGTGTTATTGATGCAGGTATCCTTTTTGTAATTTACTGAATACGCATGAAAAAGATCGAACTAATCCCACTTGTTGGGATTCAAATTGAAGGTATTGGTCAGGTTAATCTCGGTGCGGGCCGTGCTGAAGTTCAACGTGTACTTGGTGCTCCTTCAGATGCGCTGGACGACCAATATTATTATGATGAACTCGAATTGAGACTTGATTTTAATGATCAGGGAACATTGGAATTTATAGAAAGCATCAATGGACCCTATCCAGAAAAAACTGAAATCAGTATCTATGGTGTTAATCCGTTTCAGGTCGAAGCGTCTGAACTTTTAAGCATCCTGAGTGATAAAAATGCGGGTGAGGTTGATGATGCCGAAGCGGGATATTGCTATACATTTTTAAATAGCTCTGTTGGTGTCTGGAGACAGATTACTGAAGAGGATGTTCAGGAGGAGATTGAGGAAATCAAAGCCGATGGCGAATATGAAGACAATGCGGATATGCTGCTGGAGGACCTTAAAAAGTCAAAGTTCTTTTGGACGATTGGCATTGGAGTAGCGGGATATTACGCGGAGTAAAGATAAATAACCTACTGAAAGAGTTGCCTAAATTCCACGGGACTCTGTTGGGTATTCCTTTTGAAGATCTTACTGAACGACTGTGGATGTTCGAAGCCTAGTTCATACGCGATCTCGCTGATGGAGAGGGAGCTCGTGCTTAATCTTAATTTGGCATACTCGATCATTTTATGCTGAATATGCTGCTGGGTGTTTTGTTGTGTGTAGATACGCAGCAAACTGCCCAAGTAGTTTGGTGATAAATTGAGCTGCTGCGCCAGAAAGCTGACTGTCGGTACGCCATGCTCCATAAGTGTCTGTTGCTGAAACTGTGCTGACAGTAACTGTTCAAACTTGGTCACCAGCTCCTGTGTCGAGCGTTTGCGGGTGATAAATTGACGCTCGTAAAATCGTTCCGCGTAAATCAGCAAACGCTCAATCTGTTTGAGAATAAGTTCTCGGCTAAATTTATCGATATTGGACTGATACTCTTTTTCGATATTCTTCAGAATATCGACAATGATGGCTTCTTCTTTGTCCGAAAGAAAAAGCGCTTCATTGACCTGATATTGGAAAAAATCGTAGGAATGAATATGTTTTGCCAGTTCGCTGTTCCAAAGAAAATCGGGATGGATCAACAGGATCCAGCCGCTGGGCTGCGCCTGCACTTCCTGATTGATCTCCACTTTTAGAAATTGTAGGGGCGATATAAAGGTGAGTATACCTGAATCGAAGTCATAATGCTGCTGTCCATAATTGAACCGGGCATTTACATTTCGCTTTAAACCGATCGAATAAAAATGTTGTATCCAATTCAATTTGCTGTCATTAATGGGATAATGTACTTGACTATAATCAACCAAGCTGATCAATGGATGTTCGGGCTTAGGTAGTCCGCAAAAGCTGTGGAATTCCGAAAGGGAATGAAAGCGAAATGTATTCTCCATGTTGTAAATTTACTGAATTTCTAATTTAATTGTTGTGAAATATCCTTGGAAGCTCCTTACACTGAATTAAGCTATTATACGGATTGCTCAAAACCGGTTGATACCGTATAGCTCTTCCATTTTTCGATTTCAGCGGTCAGCATATTGATCTTATTTTTCGCCAGCTCATAGGCATCTTCGCCCATTAAAAAATGGACTGGAGGCTGCTCCAGCGTACTCAGTTCGATTAATAAGGTTGCTGCTTTCTGTGGATCGTTTGCCTGATTCCCGTGGATCTGATGCAGATGGGTGGCTTCGTTTTCTCGGGCAGTTACATAAGCTGCAATCGGATTAGCTGCGGTATGTAGGGATCCTTCAGATAAAAAATCAGTTCTGAAGTAACCCGGATACACCAATGTCGTGTGTACACCAAAAGGTTCCATTTCGACAGCGAGAGCTTCAGTAAAGCCTGCAACAGCAAATTTGGTGGAGCAATAAACACCAAAGGCTGGGTAATTTCCTGCAAGTCCACCGATAGATGCGATATTGAAAATATGTCCCGATTGTTGGCGTCGCATATGGGGGGCGATATGCCGGATGGCATTTAGGGATCCAAAGACATTCACTTCGAAGTTCCGACGTGCTTCCAGGTCACTGAGCTCCTCTAGGGTTCCAGTTTGGCCATATCCGGCATTGTTGACCAGTACATCAATTCGTCCAAAATAATCAATGGCCGAGAGTACAGCGCGGGCAACGTCGCTGTCATCGGTAATGTCGACTTCAAGCGGCAGAAAATTTTCCTGATCGCCGATTTCATCTTCCAGCGCCTGTTTTGTTCGTGATGTGGCAACCACAGAATAATCTTGGGCGAGCAGCTCTTTAACGAGGTTGAGACCAAGCCCTTTGGAGGCACCAGTGACGAACCATACTTTTTGTGATTTCATGTGTTTCTGTTTTAAATAAATTGATGATACAAAGATGGCCAATCCACCGATTTTGGATGTAGGCAGATCAACGGATCTTGTAGTCAGATCGTGGATTATCATCCTTTCAACGGCTGAATTTGCCGGTTCGACAAAATCTATACAGCAAAAAGAAAAAATTGGGTAATTTTAAATGAAGGATGACTAATAGCGCTTTTTCATTAAATCAATATGTTATGAAAACCAATAGCCTGATGGCCCAGAAAAAAGAATCGACCGCCTTGATGAATGGTAAAGTTTCCTGCTTAACAACTATAATTTTGAAAAAATAGTAGATCAGTTATGAGCAAAAGAACCCAAAAAACTAATAGTATGAATTTTTTTTCAACAATAAGACTAGGCGATCTTACCTTAAAGAACAGAATTGTGGTATCGCCTATGCAACAGTATAGTGCAATACCCTGGCAATACCAACCTGCATTTTAATTTTATCTGATCCTATGGAAAACCAAGGCGCTTCCGCTGTAATCACACATCATATTCTGGATGATAAAATCTATGAATATGAAAAATGGCTTGAAGAGATTATGCCATTAACTAGACATGCAAAGGGCTTTATTGATCTTCAGATCGTAAGGCCTATTCCTCAATTGACTTTTGTATATACGATCATTATTCGTTTTGACACAGTCGACCATCTCAAAATGTGGCTAGAATCGACGGAGCGGAAGCGCTGGATTGAAAAGGTTGAGCCACTATTTCGTCGCCACGATCACTATCAGATCCAGTCGGGTTTGGATTTTCTTTTTGAAGTCCCAGCGAATACTGCAAAAATCCCTCCTCGCTGGAAACAATTTCTTGTCACTTGGTCTGCTATTTATCCATTATCCATTTGTATACCCATGTTACTCGTGCCATTATTGCGCGCTTTAAATTTATCCTTATATCACTTTTCGGATACATTCTTAATCTCTGGTACGATTGTGTTTTTGATGGTCTATGTTGTCATGCCAAAATATACAAAGCTGATCCGTAAATGGCTAAATAAATAGTCTAAGGTTGGCTGTGTTGAACGATAATTTCTGCCTTTTCAAGGAATTCTGAATCTAAATAATTTATGATGTATGAGAGAGACAGTTCAAAATGATTTTTGGATCGAAAACTCATTCCTTAAAGGACTTCCGGAAAGTCAGATCTTTATCAAACCTGAAACTAAATAAAACAAATTTAACTGTTCACACCTTTATACTATGGTGGCATAGATCTAGTTATAAATATATAAACAGGCAGGCTGGAATGCCAATATTACTTACACTTTAAAGATATTAGTATGTTACAAAAAAATGATGTTGCCCCTGATTTCACCTTGTATGCGACCCCCGATCAAAAAATTAGCTTATCAGAATTCAAGGGACATAATGTGATCTTGGCATTTTACCCTGCAGATTGGAGTCCGGTATGTAGCGATCAGATGGCACTATATAATGAAATGCTCAAGTATTTTAAGAAATATGATGCCGAAATTATGGGTATTTCCGTTGACAGCAAATGGTGTCATTTGGCGTTCGCCCAGTCCCGAAAACTACATTTCCCGCTACTGGCCGATTTTGAAGCTAAGGGGGAGGTCGCCAAAAAATATGGTGTTTACGATGAAGAAGAAGGTGAGTGCAAGCGCGCACTCTTTGTGATTGATAAGGAAGGGGTTATTGCTTGGAGTTATCTGTCTCCGACCGCCGTCAATCCAGGGGCAGACGGTATTATCGAAGCATTGGAGAATCTTAAATCAAAATAATTATGTCATTGAAACCGAAGGTCAGCAATGCTGACCATATATTGGGAAATGGCCAGGCCGATCTGACCATTGTTGAATATGGGGATTATCAATGTCCACATTGCGGTGCAGCTCATCCCATAATAAAAGAAATGATGGCCGAACTGGGAAGCCAGATCAGATTTGTATTCCGCAATTTTCCACTGTCGGAAATGCATCCTTATGCAAAACCCGCAGCATTGGCGGCGGAAGCGGCAGCACTACAGGGAAAATTTTGGGAGATGCATGACGCTATTTTCGAAAACCAGAACTTGCTGAGTGCGAGATTGCTGTTGGATATCGCCGAGCAACTGGATTTGGACATGCCAAAGTTTAAATCTGATTTGCAGGACGAGGCGTTACAGGACCGTGTGGATGGCGATTTTGAAAGTGGTATGTTGAGTGGCGTTAACGGGACACCGACATTTTTTGTCAACGGACAGAAATTTGACGGTGGCGCGGAAGATCTGGTTCAAATATTAGGTGAAAACTGAATATATAAATACTATTTAAACACAGGTGAGCACACGACCAGAAGTCTTTTGCAGGAAAATAGAACCTATCGAAAAAAACGGATGAACCGACTGTATAAATAAGGATATATCGTTGTTTTACTCGTTCAGCTTATTTGTAACCCAATTCAAAAGACCTGGATTAAATTTTTTTGGATTGCAGATTGCAATTCCACCATCAAATACTGAAAACTATTAAATTATTCATCATGGCAACATTTAAAGTTCAAGACGGAACAGAAATTTATTACAAAGACTGGGGAACAGGACAACCGATCGTATTTCATCATGGTTGGCCTTTATCCAGCGACGATTGGGACGCGCAGTTGATGTACTTCCTCGAAAAAGGGTACCGTGTGATCGCACACGATCGCCGGGGTCATGGTCGCTCGACACAGACGGCGACAGGAAATGAGATGGATACCTATGCGTCGGATATTGCACAATTGGTAGAAGCATTGGATTTAAAAGATGCCATCCATATTGGTCACTCAACAGGCGGTGGCGAGGTCGTTCGCTACATAACCAATCATGGTACTTCTCGGGTTTCAAAAGCTGTATTGATCAGTGCAGTTACCCCGACCATGGCCAAGAGTGCTACAAATCCAGATGGTGTACCTATGGAGGTCTTTGACGAAATAAGATTGAATACTGCTACGCGTAGACAACAATATTTTCAGGATTTTACCCTTGCTTTTTATGGCTATAACCGCGATGGAGCAAATGTACAACAAGGCGTAATGGACAACTGGTGGCGGCAAGGAATGATGGGCGGTATTAAGGCTCACTATGATTGTATCAAAGCTTTCTCTGAAACTGATTTTACGGAAGAACTTAAAAAAGTCGAGATTCCTGTCTTAGTATTGCATGGTGAAGATGATCAGATCGTACCGATTGATATAACGGGCAGAAGAGCGGCTAAGTTAGTCCAAAATGGTACTTTAATTACCTATCCTGGTTTTCCACATGGAATGCCTACGACGGAAGCAGACACCATCAATAAAGATATCCTCGCTTTTATCGAAGCTTAATAGGTCTATTGCCGCAATTAAACCAAAAAGGTGCTGACTCTCTTGTTCGAGTAGCACCTTTTTGCTGTTTTATATTTGCATACCGTATTTTACTGATCGTTGTTTTTAGATAAAAAATAGCAGATTAGCATCAGTATTCCCGCAAATACAACGGAGCTTAATCCCAGCTGCTTGCCGAGAAAAGCACCCGAAAGACAGCCAATAAAAAAGCCAGATAACGTGATAAGCTGTTTTCCTAGGCTGATTGGGTTATCCGTTTTTTTGAATTTGTTGGCGATCAGCACACATAAATCCAAGGACGCCTGAGTAACATTGCCGGTCATGATGGTCGTAGGACCATAGGTCTCTTTAGCAAATAGTTTACCGAACGCATTTTGCATCCCCAGCGCAAAGACAATAAGCATGACGATACTATACATCCATGTTTGTGAACTTTGAATGGGCAGCACGATCGCTAGCAATCCGGCAACGAACAGCAGGATGGCTTCAACAAAAAGAACGGTATTTTTTTTGTGTGACCGTGCACTAAGCCAACCGCCAGCCATGACCGATAAAATAAACACCGGAAAGGTGGCCAATTTGATCCAGGCCATCGCATCGCCACCATTAATCAATTGGTAAGCAAAGACGACAAAGTTGCCTGTAACGTGGGCCGAAAATATTTTGTCGGCAGCAACAAAGGTAACGGTGTCGCAGTAGCCTCCTACCAGCGTTAGAACCAGTGTTGTTAGTTGCGTGTGGTTTGAACTTCCCATAAGTTTTATTGATTTGTTAGAAGTTGGAAAATATAGTAGTCTAAGGAGTAGGTTCCAGGCCCAGTAAATAGGAGCAAAAGGAGACAGATGCTGTACATAAAGGGTACGTCGCGTACCTCGCGTGAATCGCGGCGATGAACAACGAAATAACCGATTACAGTGACGCCAATGGTCGGTAGGATAACAAGGCGGCCAAATAAGCCCAGAGCAATAAAAAAGGGAACGGTACTGTCCGCAAATTGCGCGATTAGGGTATTGAGTTTCTCCGGTAAATTTAAAGGGTTCGCGACTTCCTCTGCTTGCCCTCCAGCACCTCCGGTACGGACCTTTTTGAGGCCATGAACGGTTAGCAGCTCCCAGGCCAATAGTATACGGAATACAAGGATGGCTGAATTATTAACCATATTACCTAAGTCGGTATACAAAAGTTTTTGAATAAGTTCCATTATTGTTTTCTGTGTTAAAAAGCAAAGCAAGAGCAACCTAGGGCGCCCCAGAATGCAGTATAATTGTTAAGGGCTATGTTGCTGGTCCGGGCATGGTTGTGTTCGTGTCCATGTACCTGGCAGCTGCCGCTGCAGAGGTGAACTGTGTTCAGGACAGCACTTGGTGTTGCATCGGACTTGAATTGGTTACTTTGCCCAGCTTTTGCAAGGCTGTAATAGCCACCATAAGTTTTGGTTGGGGACCAATCCGGTAATACAGGGATAGGCGGGGGAGAGAAAGAATTAAAATCTCCTGCGGCGTATACAATCTTGCCGCCTACAATAGTTAGCTCGGATTCTATGGCTTTAATATCTTCATCAGGTACGGCGAAATAGTCATTGTTAAGTACAGTGAGGTCGGCGAGCATACCGACTGCGATGTCTCCTTTTTTCTGCTGTTCCTGTGAAAACCAGGCGCTTCCCTTCGTATACAACTGTAAGGCTGTAAGACGATCGAGCCGGCTATCATTATACAGCTGGAGGCCACCTATTGTTTTACCTGAAGTAAGCCAGTACATCGATACCCAGGGATTATAACTGCTCACACGTGTTGCATCAGATCCACCTCCAACGGGAACTTCCATTGCTAGCATTTTTTTGATGGGTGGCGTATGTTCTGCGGCAGCTTTTCCATAACGTTCGGCAAAATATTCACCTTGGTAGGCCATGCGGCTTTGGATCGCTATACTGCCGCCCAAAGCTTTGGTACGTTCAATGTTGCGCTCATCAATGGTTTCGGCATGATCAAATACCCAGGCAAGTCCATCGAATGGAATATCGCGATTTACTTTTTCAAATACATCCAAAAAACGGCTTATGCTCTCATTGTAAGTAGCGTGTAAACGAAATGGCCATCGATTACTTACGAGTAGACGGACGACTTTTTCGAGTTCGGCTTCCATATTTTCCGCAAGTTCAGGCCTGGGTTGAAGGAAGTCTTCAAAATCTGCAGCCGAGAATACGAGCATTTCGCCAGCACCGTTGTGTCGGTACATATCATCTCCCTGGTAGACGGGAATACTTTCGATCCATTGCTGATAATCTTCATATTCCTGTTTGGGCTTTTGTGTAAATAGATTGTAAGCAATACGAACAGTAAGTTGCTCATCGCGATGCAGGTCGCTAATGACCTGATAATGCTCGGGATAATTCTGAAAACCACCGCCCGCATCAATGACACTTGTAATTCCAAATCGATTGAGCTCTTTCATGAAATGACGTGTCGAATTGAGCTGTTCTTCGTAAGGTAATGCCGGCCCTTTAGCCAGGGTAGAATAGAGGAGCATGGCATTCGGAGAAGCGATAAGTAAACCTGTAGGATTACCTTGTGGATCGCGTTCGATGGTTCCTCCGGGAGGAGCAGGCGTATCTTTCGTATACCCCACAGCACGTAAGGCAGCCGCATTTAAGAGTGCGCGATCGTATAGATGAAGGATGAAGACCGGAGTATCGGGTGCAATGGCGTTGATTTCTGCTAAGGTTGGCATACGACGTTCGGCAAATTGAAACTCGGACCAGCCACCCACCACGCGAACCCATTGGGGATATGGCGTACGGTCAACTTGCTCTTTAAGCATCCGTAATGCATCGGCTAACGAAGGGACACCGTCCCAGCGTAATTCAAGATTGTAATTGAGTCCACCACGAATGAGGTGGATATGGGAGTCGTTGATACCAGGTACAACCCGCTTGCCACCGAGATCAATTAATTTGGTACCTTTGCTGGCGAAGGGCAAAACATCTTTGTCCGATCCTACCGCGACAAACTTGCCTTTATGAACTGCAACCGCTGTTACTTGTTGTTGTGCACTACCAAAATGGGTTATTTTTCCATTATATAAGATAAGATCTGTTTTCATGATTTTATTATTTAGTTGTGTAGAGAAGAAATAGCTTTTTTGATACCTTCGCCAGCGGTTTCGAAGAATGCAGGTCCGGCCAGTAAGATGATTTTACGTAAAGAAGGTGATTCGTCGAGCTGTTTTTTAACAAGCCAAGTTTGAGCTCTGAAAGCTTCGATGCTACCAAGTACAACATTTTCGGCTACTAATGCTGTCGGGGAATCTATTCCGGCATCTTTGAGGTCGCTGGCAAAACTGAAATCACTGACACCAAGTCGTAACGCTTCACGCATCGCCACATGAGCGATATCCTTCATGAGTTCAGGCCTAAAGTCTTTCCGTTTGCCTAGTCCGATTAACAACAGCTTTTTACTTGCAAGTGTGCCCTGTTGGCTCGGAGTTAAGAGCAGCGTTTCGAGTGCATGTCCCTTAAATTTTCCTGTTTTACGTATTTCAGTGAGTGCGCCATGTAAGGCTTCATCTAAATGTACAAGTCCATTCAATGCGGCAGGCAATGCTGGAGGGGAGATGAAGATATCTCCTTCGGTATATTCAAATATACAGGCAACCTGTAGATCACTTGCTGCTGCCGAAGGACCTTGAACGAGGCCTTCAATAGTGAGCCCATCGACATCACCCCAGATGGTACTTGTTCCTATCGCTGTCGTTTTGTTGGGAACCGCTGCCTTTGCTTGTGCAAAGGACTGTATGGGAGTGACTGCAAGGGGGCCAAACAACGCGATTAGTGCCCATTGAAATGCTTTCTTTTGAAAGAGTCTCTTTGTTGTTTTCATGTTTTTAGAATTTAAAGGCGATTCTGCTATTGAAGAAAATGCCATTTTTTGGTGTGCTAATGATGTCTTCAATGAAAGCGCCGGTTTTGAAATATTGAATACCTGTTACGAGCGACAGTTGCTTGCTGGCAGCGTAGGTGAAATTGGCCAGATAAGCCGTGCCGATATAGCGTTTACGCGAAACAGATCCAACCAGATTGAATGATCCGCTTGGCCTGTATACACCATCCTGTAGGGTATGCCGCCAGTTGAAAACGACGTCAACCTGCATCTTGAGTTTGGAAAGGAGATCGAAAGTGGCGTAGGGATGGATATCAATCAGATTAACAGGGCCTACTTGTGGGCTGAAGCCAAAATAGCCTCCTTTTGGATATATTGGATTAAAAGTTTGTAGATTTCCATCTCCAGCCTTTTTGTCTCCCGAAATATAGTCGGTACGTAGATTTATGGATGGTCTGAGCATCGTATTTTCAAAGAGGTAACCGATATCGACGGAAGCGGTCCATGCTGCTATCTTACCTTGGCCAAAAGATCCAAATTGATAAGCCCCTTCAAGGTTATAAATAAATCCGCCGCCATATTTCCATACCCGGGCTCCTAGGGTATGACGGATCTCCTGTGCTATACCTTCCTCGAAAACCGAACGATCGCGATAGATGCCGATGTAATATAAATCGAGATTGGCCTGTTGAGGAATAATAAATTTACCGTATGCTCCCCACAAGTTCACCTGTTTGGAAGGTTTATTGTCAAATACACCCGGTCTAATGGTATCTGCCATCATGGCAAATGCTTCAATATTCACTTTGCTGCTGTTGTAAGCTAGTTTTGCTCCAGTGAAATATCTTCTGGCATTTGGGCCTTCACCGACGGAGATTAATCGGCCGGAGCCATAGTCAAGCTCCTGCCTGCCAAGACGTAATAAGATTGACCTGTCAGTTTGTTTGAATAACGTAGCATCTATAAATAGATTTTGAACATTTAATCGATCTTCATCAATCTGGCGTGAACCGTTTTTACGACCATGCTGTAGGGCCGAGCGAAGCTGGGTGAAAAGACGGAGACGCGTTCCGAAATGTAGATCGGCGTGCATGCTATAACGTTGCAGTAGAAAGTTGTTATGCCCAAGTTGTATGCGTCCCCAGTCTTCATTGTTAAAATCGACGTATTCCAACCGTGCCTCGCCACCCATCGAAAGCCATAATTTACCGTTCTTGGTTAATGGGCTATATTTAAGCTTTTGATAACCATGTCGTGTACTGTCCGCGAGGTAGCTGTAGTCTTCCTCAAAACGCATTAATTTATAGGTCTGCGCCTTGGAAAAATACGGAAATAGGCTGATTATCGACAATACGACGGCCGCCTGACGGATGTAGTTGAATATGGTCTGTTGCTTTTGCACGAGTTATGATTTGAATGATTTTTTGCCGTTGAATTAGCCGTGTTTTAACATATTATGGGCGTAATGAATTCCTAAGCCATAGCTGCCACCATGTTTTTTCATTAGATCTGTTACTGCAACATAGGTTTCTTCACGTGCCCAATCCCGTTGTAGCTCCAAAAGGTATTGAATGGAAGTAATGGGATGCACACCAGCCTGAATCATGCGTTGGATGGCACGTTCGTGGGCTTCGTGACTGATATCCCCACAGGCATCCGTGATGACGTATACTTCGTAATGTTCGGCCAATGCAGAGAGTGCCGGACCAACGATACAGACACTTGTCCATAAGCCAGCTAAAACCAGCTTCTGTTTTCCAGTGCCGGTGATGGTACGATAAGCACCTTCGTCTTCCCAGGTATTCATGCTCGTACGGTCAATATAGGTATTGCTTGCCTGCGGATAGACTTCCTCAATTTCCGGAAATACCGGACCTGAGAAACTTTCTTCGGCAACCGTTGTAACAATGGTAGGAACGCTGAAAATTTTGGAAGCTCCACAGAGAATAGCGACGTTTGTTCGCAACTCTTCCATGGTGATACTCTTTGTGGCAAAAGCCATTTGACCTTCGAAGTCAATGAGGACCAAGGCATGATTGGTCGGAGATAATAGTGCAGGTGATGGTTTCATAAATATGTATTTTATTGTTATTTAATGCGACATCTTTTCAGTTTGTCATGGATCATTCCCATAGGAATATCGCATGCAATCAAAGTTAGGGGGCTATATGTTATTGCACGTTGAACTAGTTTAAGAAATGGAAAAAGGTGAAATTTCATAGGAACAATTGATTTTGCTCTACAAGCTATAGGCTAAGAGGATGATACTAAGTCGTTTTTGAAGGGATATATTTATTGCTATGATGAAATTTTTGATCGTATTCGCTTAAGTCTATCCGATTTTGAGTAAGTTTATACGTATACAGTTATTGCCAATGAATATAGAAATTAACTTACCTGATTATGCAGACGCCTTGGGACTGCAGTCTTCTTGGGAAGAAGGGTTTGAAATTGCGACTAAAATAATAGCTGATGAAATTGTAATTACTGCAAACCGGCAAGGACTTATATCACTGGCCAAACAGCTTTTGATATTGGCACAGGATGATGTGCCGATAGGTGCACATGTCCATTTGGATGAAATAAATTCTTTGGAAATGGAATCTGTTCCTCTGATTTTACAGAAAGTATAGTCCCTCAAAAAAATGTGATGAAAGTATTACCATTAAAGACTTGTTTATTGTTATTAATCGTCTGCTATGTCACTTCAATTGTGTCTGCTCAAGAGATTTTGTATGTGTTTCCAGATTCGATTGAGAAATTGCTGGCTCAACAAGTGGGCAAGTACCGATTTAAGAACGAAAAGGAAAGGGTTTATCTAAGCTTGGATAGGAATGAAGAAATTTATTTGTTGAGGCTGGGGACCTATTATAATGATCGAGATGATGATTTGACCCGTTGGATTAAAGGTAGTAATCGCGTGGGGCTGGTCAATACAATGAAATATCCGTTATTGCTTGATATGGATTTTGATTTTGGAGCACCCGATAGGAGCGCTGTTGGTACTTTTGGAAAAAGAGAGGGTGAGACAAAACGTATTCAGGTCCTTATGCATGGTTATTACGTGAGATTTAATAAAAATGGAAAGGTCTTGGAGGAATATCTAGATAAACCATAAAAATAATCTTCTCTTATAAAAGTGCCTTGGAGGAACTTTTATAAGAGAAGACTAAGCTCTCGTTGAGTGCTACTTTGGGTATGGCTGCTATCTTCTTTCTTGATAAACGCCAATTTCGTTTACGACCGCATGGCCTTTTTCAGGTTTAATGCTGAAACGTAATTTTTGTCCCAGTACTTCCTCAAAGCGAAAGATCTTGATGCGGCCCTGTTGTACCGCTGTAACCGCGATAGGATGCCATTTACCATCTTTCAGATAGGATAAGTTATACTGTGAAGGATTGTCTTTTCCCTCCGTAATAACAACACTATTGAAGGCTTTACTACGTTCAAAATCCAATTCATACCATACTTCACCTTTGACTGCCGGATTGGAGACCCAGGCACTACCGAAGTTATCGTCGTTGGCAAAATCCATAATGTTCATGTCATCACTCCAGCTACTGTATGAAGGCACTTGTTTGGCCATATTGTGATCGACTATAGGTGCCTGGTAACTTGGTAATGCACTGTAGTTGGGTTTATTTTTGTATAATGTACCGATTGTCTTCAGTGCGTCAAGTGCATTTTGATCCATCAGACCATCACTATTTGGTGCTACATTGAGCATAAAGTTGCAATACGCGTTGTTGTACGGAATTACAAACTTTTCGACCAATTCATTGACGTTTTTAACTGGGGTGTTCGGAAACGAAGTTTTCCAGAACCAATTTTGCTGTAAGGGAAGACAGGCCATTGCCGGCAATTTGTTATGCTCCTTGGAGATAAATTGACCCGCGCCTTGTTCGTACGATTTGATATCGGTGTAAAACAATGCATCACCTGGGTATTTTGCCGAATTGAGATCCATCAACAAACATTTCGGTTGGAGCGATTTGACAAGATAGTAGATATCATCAAAAGGAACGTCATCATACGAAATTCGCGACCAAGGGGCGTCCCATCCATCGATGACCAAGGCGTCGATTTCGCCATATTGGGTCAGTAATTCGGTCAGCTGATCTTTGATCAATTGGATATGTGCTTTCGTAATGGTGTGTGGACGTATGCCTTGATGCATATCCAGAATGGAATAATACAGCATGACACGTAAACCATTTTTGCGGAAAGCATCCGTAAACTCTTTGACAACATCGCGATGTAAAGGTGTATTCATCACATTATAATCTGTTGTTTTGGTATTCCAGATAGGGAAACCACTATGGTGTTTGGTGGTAAGGCAACCATAGGTCATGTTGGCCGATTTGGCGGCTTTAGCCCATTGATCTGCATCGAGTTTTGGCGATTTGAAGAGTTTAAGTGCGGCATTGGGGTCTGACCAGTCTTGTTCCATAAAGGTCGGCATGCCATAATGGATAAACATCCCGAACCCAAGATTGACAAAGTCGAGCTGCCTCTGTTCAAGAACCTTCTTTGAAAAACCGGATTGTGCCATTAGCGTGTTGCCCAGTAAAAGAAAAGATAGGCAATAAAGTAGAAGCTGTGAAATTTTGGACATAATTTACAAAGTTGTTATACCGTAAAGGTAAGGTATGTATGTACTATTTTAGCCTAATGGAAACCTAACGAAAGCCTAATAAAAGCCTAATGAATATCTGGATTCGACAAATTGATGTTATTTTTAAACCATGAAGAGTACCGGCAAAAATATATATCCCTGGGCATTTGGAACAAGCTTCCTGATCCTGACGGTTTTGATCGGTTTTCTTATCTTCAACACCTATAAACTCGAAGATAAGAATTATCAGATTGGACAGCTCAACCGGATTCAGAATGCATATGGAGCTGCTATTATGGACGATAAGATATTCCCTGGCGGGGATGCCATATTCCAAACCACATTAGTGCCCTGTTTGCCGATATGGTATGAAAAAAAAATAAATGACTCTGCAGATGCAGACGAGTACGGTAGCCGTTGTATGAATGACTTTTTGGATCGAATGCGAAGGCAGCAGTCGTTAGACAGTATCTTTCGTCAGATTGTACATGCGCAACGGCTTGATACGACACTTGCTTACCTATTTCATTTTGATAAATTGGAAGTATATAAGTCAAAAGATCGTGTCTGGAAGACTTTTTATGAGGCCGCAAGTAATGATCGTACAGGTTTAATCAGTGGTACGCTCAAACGCGGGACGGACAATAATAGGGTATTTCAACTGTCTGTCAGTGACAAAAATCCGATTCCTTATCGTTTTACGTATAGCCTCTACGTTGATTACGAAAATAGAGACTGGCGTATTGTACAACGTATGGTGCCCGTGTTTTTACTCTCCTTAGCTTGTATTGTTGTGATCGTATTATTGAGTTATCGAACCTATAGCAATTGGATCAACCAACGCAAACTTGCAGATCTGAAAACGAGTTTTCTGAATCATATGCGCCATGAATTTAATACACCACTGACGACGATTTTGATCAGTGCACATAGTTTGATCGACCGTGAGACAGGAAAAGACGATATGGAGGTGACACAACTTGGGCGCATCGTGGAAAGACAAGCCAAGCGGCTCAAAGCTTATTTTGAACAGGTCATGGGAGCTGTAGCGTTACAGGAACAACAGACTAAAATCGTATCCGTTTCTATTGATCGGTTGACACAGCAAATATTGGATGAACTTCAGTTGCGCTACCGAGGAGAAATTGAAATTCAATATGAGACGCTTGTTGCTGATGTGAAGATAAACCTTGATGAAGATTATTATTTTTCAATCTTAGATAATCTGGTATCCAATGCGATAAAATTTAACAATAATCATAACAAGATGATCCGGTTTACCTGGAAACAGCGGGATCATCAATATAGTCTCAGAATAGCGGATAACGGGATTGGGATCGCTACTGCAGATCAGAGAGCTATATTTACAGCATTTTATAGAGGGAAATTAGCAGGCAATAAACCTGGACTGGGGCTTGGACTTTATTATGTTAAATCTTACTTGGATAGGTTGGGTTGGAGGATTCATATCGAGGCGGGTAAGTCTGGTTCCGGCACTATTTTTTATATTTACATGGGTAACGAAGTATTCAATGACAAAAGACAAGATTGATATCCTTTTGATCGAAGATGAACCTGATTTGGGCGAAGTTTTCTCACGTTATTTGCGATACAAGGGCTTTACGGTACGCTGGGAAAGTACAGCGCAAGGAGGCTGGGCGGATTTTCAGGCTTATACGGTCAAATTACTTATTATTGATGTGCAGTTACCTGACGGCAATGGTTTTGATCTGGCGGAGCGAATGATACAATTTAATCCTGGGCAACCTATTTTCTTTTTAACAGCACTTCATGAACGTACATCGCGGCTTAAAGGGCTTAGTTTGGGTGCTGTTGATTATATTGCCAAACCCTTTGACATGGAGGAGATCCTGTTAAAAATCCGTAATCTATTGACCGTTGCGAATGTGACCGAATCGGGAATCCTATCAGAAACCGAGCTGAAGATTGGAGAACTATCCCTCAACATGGAGCAATACAGCTTGAGCGATGGAAGGGGCGGTGGCCAGAAATTAACGGTTCGGGAAGCTGAATTGTTGGGGCATCTTATCCGGAACAAAAATCTACTTGTCAATAAAAAAGAGCTTCTACTTCAGTTTTGGGGCAATACGGATTTTTTTAATGGCAAAAGTTTGGAAGTTTTCATTTCCCGCTTACGTAAAGCTTTGCAGCGGGATGATAGCCTTCATATTGAAAGTATCTATGGAGTAGGGTATATATTGCACGAAAATAAAACTGTTCAAGACGTTTAAAAAAACATCAAAAATATTTTACTGGAACGTTTATGCTATACGAAAATATTCTTAAGAATGTGTCAAAGTGTATTACCTTGACGGAAGAGGAAATCCAAATTTTTACGGGATTGTTAACGGTACGCAAGGTGCCCAAGAAAACACTACTGTTGCAAGAAGGGGAGGTTTGCCAATTTGAGGGATATCTCCAAAAAGGCTGTGTCAGGATTTACTATCTTGATGAGAATGGTTTTGAAGTGACCCTTGCCTTTGCTGTCGAGGATTGGTGGATTAGTGATATTGCATCGTTTCATTACCATACGCCATCAAGTTTATATATGGAAACGCTGGAAGATAGTGAACTACTGGTGTTAACTCCGGAAACTAAAGAAACACTTTTGGTCGATGTTCCCAAATTTGAACGCGTATTTCGGATGCTCGTGCAACGTAGACTAACCGTTCTGCAGAATAGACTCATCCACACGATGGCCAAACCCGCTGCAGATCGCTACCTGGAATTTATCGCTTTGTATCCGACAATCTCCCAACGGATACCACAATATTATATTGCTTCTTATTTGGGGGTATCACCTGAATTTGTGAGCATTATTCGTAAAAGACTTGCCACGAAAAAATAACTATATCCTACTTTTTAGTTCATCATTTTTATCATCCTATTTTTATTTCGAGCTGCTTATCTGGGTTAAAATAACTTAATAAAAGTTAAGAAAACATCTTAATAAATGTTATTGGAGGGGGAGCAGCACACATAGTAGCTTTGTAAAGTCATCTGGAAATGATTTAAACAGACACTGGCTAAACCTATAGATTGATGCTTGAGATTAAGCGGGATGTGTTGGTAAGTATTTGTTTGCCAGCTGTTGATCGAGCTCTTAAGTATTACCAGGAGCTAGTGTTTGTTTCTATGACTTTGGATGATCACAGAATGTTTTTTTTTATATAGTAATTAATTAAAAAGTAAGAGAAATGGCAAGTTTTCCAATTCGTGATCAAAAAAATGATCATCTTTTAACCCCTGAAAATTCAGCATTGGTTATTATCGATTTTCAACCAGTTCAAGTGAATTCGATTAATTCGATGGACAGACAATTGTTGGTGAACAACATTGTTGGTACTGCTAAAATGGCGAAGTTATATAATTTGCCAATTGTGTTAACGACAGTGAATGTATCTACTGGCTTAAACGAAGATACCATCGGTCAATTACGAGAAGTTTTGGATGGTGTAACCTCAATCGACCGTACTTCCATCAACGCTTGGGAAGATAAAGAATTTGTTGCAGCTGTAAAGGCAACTGGTCGTAAGAAGTTAATTATGGCAGCACTCTGGACTGAAGTATGTCTTGCATTCCCGGCACTTGATGCGCTAAAAGAAGGTTTTGAAGTTTATCCTGTGGTAGACGCTGTAGGTGGTGTAACAAAAGTTGCCCATGATGCAGGTTTACGTCGTATCGAACAGGCAGGTGCTATTCCGGTAACCACACCAATGTTGTTCTGTGAAATGCAACGTGACTGGAACCGGTCTGAAACTGCAGCAGGATTCATGAACCTATTTATTGAAACTGGTGGTACAGCAGGTCTTTCTTTCTATTCCCACCTGCACAAGTAAGATGGGATAGACAGAAATGTTGATTTTGAATACTCATTTTCTGTTTTAACATTTTTTGTGACAGTGGGCTTTTATATAGGTCCGCTGTCGCATTTTTTTTGGGATTACCCCTATAAGCCTATCTTTTATGGTAATAAAGCAAATTGGGGCAACAGTAAGTTTATTCTTCACCTTAGTTAAACTTGAACCTCAAAAAATAAATAAACATATTTTATTATTAAAATAAGCTATTCAATGCGCTATAAATTTGAAGAACCAATTATTGGAACTGGCGGGACGACAAAGTATCAATGCGAAATGAAATGGCGTAACGGCCGCTTTATCGTTGATGAGCCAGTAAAAAATGGTGGTCGTGATTTAGGACCAGACCCGTTTACGCTATTATTGAGTTCACTTACATCCTGTACAATTATCACGCTACGGATGTACATTGATAATAAAGGCTGGGATGTAGCGAAAATTGTTGTCAAATCCAATTTATTTCAGACTACCTCAGGCGGAAAGACAACTTATGTGATCGATCGGGATATCTCCTTTCCGGAAAGTATATTGTCTTCCGAACAAAAGGACCGTTTGTTGGAAATTGCACAGCATTGCCCTATTTCAAAACTATTGGAGGGCGATACAAAAATTAGGACCTTCTTATATCATGACGAAGACGTTGAAAAGAAAATGCACTATAGCAATGAAAATCTGACGGTCGTATGGAAGCCCGAGTTGTGTAAACATTCAGCCCGCTGCGTGACACAGTTACCAGCTGTGTTTAATTTAAAGGAACGTCCATGGATTAATGTGAATGGTGCAGACACAGCGGCTTTGATTGAACAAGTAAAGCGCTGTCCTACTGGGGCGCTTTCTATCGAATACACGAACTCATAATATATTGAGAATAAATTTTCTTTCCAGTTAGGCCTGGAAAAAAACAAGACTCGGGCTATCTCAAAGGTTTCAAGCTTAACCTTTATTAAGTTTCAAACTTAATAAAGGTTATTTGTGTGTACTTGGTCGAGATGGTAACTTTGAGTTCATATACTATATAAAAGTAGCCAAAGAAACTAATGCAAAAAGATTTACTTTTAATATTAGGTTTACTGATGATCGTGATGTTATTGGTCATGGTAGCCCAACGTATACGGATTGCATATCCAATTTTTCTTGTGATAGCGGGTTTGGGGATAAGTTTTATTCCTGGGGTTCCGGAAGTTAAGCTGGATCCTGAGGTCATTTTCCTGTTCTTTCTTCCTCCTATTCTTTATGAGGCCGCCTGGTATACTTCCTGGAACGACTTTTGGAAATGGAAACGCCCAATAGCATTTTTAGCACTGGGCTTGGTGCTGGTTACTTCTTCGGTGGTCGCCTATGCTTCAACGGTTTTGATTCCTGGATTTACGTTGGCCTTGGGCTTTTTACTGGGGGGCATCATTTCTCCACCCGACGCGATAGCTGCAACGACCGTGCTGAAGGGGATGAAAGTTCCAAGACGGACCGGTACAATTTTGGAAGGAGAGAGTCTCGTGAACGATGCCTCCTCACTTATCGTATTTCGCTTTGCACTGCTAACGATATTTACGGGAACATTTTCTATTCAGGCAGCAGTGGGACAATTCTTTGTTGTGGCCGGAATGGGAATTGTAGTCGGAATCCTGCTGGCTCACTTATTTTACGTGATCCATCGTTTTCTGCCCACAACACCAGCAATTGATGCTACCTTCACCATCATAACACCGTATGTATTGTATCTGACAGCGGAACATTTCCATTTTTCTGGGGTTATGGCTGTGGTGAGTGGAGGCCTTTTTATGTCTTTCCGCTCCCATGAAATTTTTAAAACAGGTATGACACGCGTGAATATGGTAGGTGTCTGGGAAACACTTATATTCACGATGAATGCCCTGTTGTTTATCATGATTGGCCTTGAGTTACCCGAAGTCATTCGCGGACTAGGTGAAACCTCTATCGTGCAGGGTATTCAGTACGGACTCATCATCAGTCTGATTGTTATTGTAGTCCGAATTTTGTGGGTATATCCTTTGGCTCACGTGCCCCGTTGGGTAAGCTCAGCGGCTAGAAAAGATGTAAGTCCGGGTTGGAAAAATCCGCTTATCATCGGATGGGCTGGCATGCGTGGTGTGGTCTCCTTGGCGACCGCTCTATCAATTCCTACAGTAGTCTATGCGCAAATGGCATTTCCTTTTAGGAATTTAATCATATTTATCACCTTTATTGTCATCTTTATTACACTGGTATTTCAGGGATTAACCTTACCCTTACTTATCAAATGGATAAAAATAGACGAAATAGATCCTGTATCGTCGTCACATGAACAACAAATGGGGATACAGAAAATCTTGGATCAGGTCGCCAAGGATGAGCTGGAACGCAACGATGCATTGCAGATTGAACAGAACAGTTTCTTGAGAAACTTGAATCAAAGACTGAACGATAACCTGGCCATAGAACAGTTGCATTTGACAGCGACAGAATTGCACGATCAAAAACAAAAGGAACTTAATGAATATCATGGTATTTTGGCGGATATTTTCAAATTACAACGAAAAGCACTTGTTAATATGAGAAAGCAAAAGCTGTACAGTGAAGAAGAAATTCGGAAAGCAGAATCTTCTTTAGATCTGAAAGAGTTAAAAATAGCTGGTTACAAACATTTTTAACATTTTTGTGTATTAACGTACAACGTATATGTGCTTTTTATTTTGATAGGAACAATTTAAAATGGATACAAAACTTTTATTAGACAATATTTCAAAATACATCGACCTTACAACAGAAGAAGAACAACGATTCCTTTCTATGTTGCACTATAAAAAAGTCCGAAAAAGACAGCTACTCGTTGAGGAAACGGAAATCAATAAATATATCAATTTTGTAACGTCTGGTATTCTTCGTATTTTTTTACGAGACAGTAAAGGCTTCGAACACAATCTCCAGTTTGCCCCTCCGGGCTGGTGGATAGCGGATGTGAAGAGTTTTATGCGTCAAAATCCTGGCGAATTAAACATAGAAGCAATCGAAGATAGCGAGGTGTGTCAAATTTCAAAGGTCGATTTAGATCAGCTATATGATGTTCATCCCAAATTTGAACGCTTTTTTCGTATTCTCGCCGAAAATTCACTTGCGGCCTACCAACAATTGTATGTCAATAGTATGGGATTCACGGCGCGAGAGCGTTACGAAAGTTTCTGTAAGCTCTATCCCTCCCTGGTAATGCAGCTGCCGCAGAAGTATATCGCTTCATTCATTGGTGTCACACCTGAATTCTTTAGCAAGATGATGTTTCAAATGCAAAAAAAGAAATAGAGGTAAAAAATAAATAGAGAAGGGTAGTCTGCCTTATAGGTAGCTACCCTTTTTTATTGCTTTTCCTTAAACTTCATTAAGACAAATACTTAATATTTGTTATTGGAGGATCGGCATGTATTGACCTACTTTTATAATCGTCAAAAAAATCGAGTGGAAACAAGATAATTGACCTATTGGGGCTTCCTTTGAGGAAGTGGAAATCTACTATGTAAGTGCAACAAGAAATGCGAAAAAGTTTAGGTATATGTGTGCTATTAAGTTTATTCTATATGAAACTTAATGCCGAAAATCGATCTTATTTTGAAAGATCTGAAGTTTTCTCAGCGGATATGGGGCCTGTCCCAAAAGACACACTGGGAGATTGGCTGCTGGAACGGATAAAAAATATTCCGCTGAATAAGGAAAGAGATAGTTACTTAAGTTTTGGTGGGCAATTTCGACCGCGGATGGAAACGACCCGCCATGCCAATTGGAGTAGATCCTCTGAAGCAAATGAAAACTATTACTCCCAGCGAATTCAATTTTATGCAGATGTACACTTAAAAAAACACCTCCGTTTTTATGGGCAGTTGCAGCATGGCTTGATCTCAAGAAAGGAACCGGTTTACACACAAAGTGATAAATTGGACTTGAATCAGGCTTTTGTCGATTTGACATTCAACGTCAAACCTACCACCTTATTGACCATACGAACTGGGCGACAGGAAGTCTTCTTGGGGACAGGCAGGTTAATGGCAACCCGCGAAGGACTCAATATACGTCGGAGTTTTGATATGGAGCGCATTATGTATGAGGAAAAGAAATTTTCGAGTCAAGCCTGGTACGGCCGTGAGGTAAGGGTGCCTACAGGAATATTTGACAACTCTTCCGCACATGGAGCGTATACCTGGGGAGTTTATAATGTATTAAAATCAAGTGAACTTGTTGGGGGATCTACAGATTTTTATTATTTCGGTTATAAAGCCGACAATAAATACAATGCAGGCGGCGGCCATGAAACAAGGAATACCATTGGCTTTCGTCGTTCGGGGGTAATTGCCAATCGTTTTCGATATAATTCCGAGGTAAACTATCAGTTTGGTAGTTTTGCGGATAAACGTATTCGAGCATTTTCAATCGAAGGGGATTGGCATTATATCAAGAAATTGCAAGAAACTGCAATGGACTATGGTATCAAGTTGGATTATATTTCGGGCGATAGTAAAGTCGATGATAACCATTTGGGGACTTTTAATCCGATGTTTAACAATCCTGCATATTTTGGTTTGATCAACCAAATTGCGGCCATGAATATGTTCGATGTTCATCCTTCGGTCGAATTCGTCTTCAGAGATAAGTTTAAAACGATCTTGGAGGCCGATTTTTATTGGCGGGCGCAGCTCGATGACGGATTGTATTCTTCGTCCCGAGCGCTATTGCGACGCGGCGACCAGACAAATGCACGCTACATCGGCTGGCAGCCTGGAGTAAAGTTAGAATATCGATTTGCATCTAATCTACTGCTTTCTTCCGAGACCTATTTTTTTGCGGCCGGACAGTTTATAAAACAAACAGGCGAAAGTGCAAGCACCTTCTATAATGCGCTTACATTGAAAATTGATCTATAAGGTTGATTGTTGTTGTTGTTGTTGTTGTTGTTGTTGTTGTTGTTGTTGTTGTTGCAAATTTGAGCTTTTGAATGTATCACATTTGAGCTGTATACCAAATAAATGTTCGGGAAGATAATGGATATTTGTTATCTTTAAATTCTGTTTATTGATTTTGAGAAATTGGTAAATATTGTCATATAAATTGGTAAAAGATAGCAATGAGCATCGAGGAAAAAGATTTTGGAAAAGCTTTTTTATATTCCTGTTATGTCGAGAAAGCATTTGGGCACGAACAGTTCATTCCCGAACATGTCGTTTTTTTTCAGCTATCTGGTGAAACACATCTGGACCATCAGAAAGGAAAATTGGTGGCGACAGAAGGTCAGATTGTAGTTGCCCGTAGAAACCAACTGGCGAAAGCTTTTAAATATCCCGCAGAAAATAATGTCTATAAATCTGTTTCCGTTTTGTTGCAAGCGGATCGGCTGAAGCAATATGCGATGGACCATCACCTTAATTCGGACAAAAAGTATCAGGGCGAGTCCAATGTTGTACTGGAAAGTAACCTGTTTATAAAAAGTTATTTTGAGTCGCTGACCCCCTATGCGGAAGCCATCGACCGAGTAAGTCCGCAGATGGAAAATATAAAGATCTACGAGTTGATCACCTTGTTGTTGGAAAGTTATCCACAGTTAAAAGACCTGCTTTTTGACTTTTCAGAGCCGCATAAAATTGATCTCGAGCAGTTTATGGTTAAAAACTATCGGTACAATGTGCCTTTAGAAAACTTTGCGAAACTAACAGGGCGGAGTTTAGCAAGCTTTAAACGTGATTTTGAGAAAATATTTCAGACATCGCCCCGAAAATGGCTGCAAGAGAGACGTCTTTCTGAGGCTTATTATCTAATTGAAAATAAGCGGCAAAAACCTGCTGATTTTTATCTTGATCTGGGTTTTGAAAACCTTTCTCATTTTTATGCTTCTTTCAAGGAGAAGTTTGGCATAACACCAGCGACTATCAATTCCGTTGCTTAACATTATTTCCGCCACCAGTAACTAGGTGTTAAAGGGGGCTGATCGAGGTCAATGACCTGGCCGATCATGGGGGTAAGCATAGGCTGTTGTTGTCGTATTGCTTCCTTGGAAATACGTTCTAGAGGTTCATTCCAGGCATGATTGGCCAATACAAACTTGGACGAATGAACCGGAAACAGTAAGGAAGCTTTGAGATCATGTGCCGCTTGGACAACCTCCTCCGGCATCATGTGTATGTGTTTCCAACTGAGGTCGTATTGGCCATTCTCCAATATAGCCAGGTCAAAAGGGCCCAATTGATTACCTATCTCTTTGAAGTGGTTATCGTAGCCGCTGTCCCCGCCTAAATAGAGCCGCATGGAAGGTGTCTGGAGCGCATAGGATGCCCATAATGTGTTGGCAGTAAATATACTGCGGCCTGAAAAATGTCTAGCGGGCGCAACTGTTACACTGAAACCATCATCCAAGTTGATTTCGTCCCACCAATCTTTTTCGATGATCTGCTCAGGACGATATCCCCAATATTCAAGATGGGAGCCAACACCAAGGCCAACAATGACTTTTCCAACCCGGGGTTGTAGTGCCTTTAACGTCTTATAATCCATGTGATCATAATGGTCATGTGATATAAATAGATAGTCAATCGGCGGTAGAGCAGATACGGTAGAGACATCGGCTCCTTTAAACGCTTTTACACTTCCTGGAATAGGGGAAGCACTGCCACTAAGGACAGGATCGACGAGTATGTTCTTACCATCGAGACGAAGGAAATAAGAGGAGTGACCAAACCAAACAAGCCCATGAGGCTGACTTAACAACTTTTCCCAGTCGATATCCACTGTTGGTATAGTGTATTTGGGACTTGTTTCGTTCGAGCGCTTAAAAAAATAATCGTATAGGGCTACGGTCCAGGGCTGCGTGAGCTGTGGTGTAGGGCTGCTATTCTGGAATTTTCCGTCTTTAAACTGTTTCGATAGCTGTATGCGTTGAAGTCTTTCACCCGAGGGTCTTTTGCCGAATTGTGGATGCATCATATATAGTCCGATAAGAGCGATGAGAACAGTCAGTCCTAAGATTGTTCTTTTCAAAAACCGAAGCCACTTATTGCTGTTGTTTCTTGTTGCCATCTGCATATTGTATAACAACAAAGATAAGACTGCTGAGATTGATCTATTTTTGCTGATAGCTCAAATTTATGTGCTGTATGGCTCATTTCGGCGGACTCATCCGATCCACAATATAAAGAAAGTCTTAAAGCCCATAAAAATTCTTCTTTTACGCTCGGGAGTTGGTTGGATTATAGTTGGCTGGATATTAAAAAAAAGGGGGCTGTCCGATCTTTTTGGACGCCCCCTTTTTTTACCCTTTGTAAGGTTTTTTAGCGGCTTCGATGAGCTCTTTCATTTCTAATTTAATGTAATCTACATTTGGGGTAGATCCCGTAAGAAAATAACGTATATTTCCTTCCTTATCAATAACAAATTTTGCTGGAATTCCTTTGACTCCGAATTTCGCGGCCATAACTTCTCCGGTTTGTGGATCTTTTTGATCGTCATAGAGCACTTCAAAAGGATAATTATTCTTGGTGATAAAGGATATCACATTTTCCTTATAGTTCTTATCACGCTCCCAGGTATTCATGAATAAGAATTGTACATCCTTATCATCTGCATAAGAGTCCTGTGCTGCCTTCATTCCTGGAAATGAACGGATACATGGCTGACACCAAGTTGCCCAAAAATCCAAAACCACAACTTTTCCCTTTAAACTGGCTAGGGATACTTTTTCACCTTTAAGATTGAGTAATTCAAAATTAGGTGCAGGTTTAAAAGTTGCCATTTCTTTGATATGGTTGCGAATGTTTTGCGTTAACTCTATTTTTAAGGATGCATTAAAATTCTCGTAACCTTGAACAGATCCATTCAATTCAGTATATAATTTCTTAAGATCATTTTCGACCGCAAATTGTCCTTTAGCATATAACTTGGTGAGAATATTATATGCCTCAAGCTTTCTTCCTGTGCCCATTAAAGATTTGTAGTATACCATCGCTAGACCATCCGCTTGCTCTGGTGCTGCATTTAATGCATTTTCTATATAACCTAGCGCTTCAGTAAATTTTTTCTGTGAAACGAGTATATTGACATAAGCTGACATGGAGCTTGCATATCCCATGGCCGCAAACCGAGCCTTATTGTCTTTTTGATCCTCTGGAAGGGTTAAATAGTAATAACTATCATCCATAGCAGTTTTTAAGAGTGGTGCTGCAGTAGTCGTATCACCTGTCCTCAGGAGGATTTGACCAACAGGGATATATCCATTTCCGCGCCAGAATCGTTCTTTCATTTCTCCTAGATAATATATTGCTTTTTGTGCATTTCCATCGTTCGCGAAACTTTGTGCTAAATTAGCCAATACATAATCATAAGTCAGTGGTTCTTCCTTGAAGTTTTTAACTGGCCATTTTTTGATAAGGTCGTTATACGCTTTTTCTTTTTGTACTGGCGTACTTGCATTGTAAAAAACATCTGTGATAAAGGCATCACGGGTTAGTGATCCTTTTGGATATTTTTTCTTAGCCAGTACTTCTGCAGATGCCTGCAGATCTTCTTTCCCTAAAGAACGCAAAATGTTGATTGTAGTACGGTAGTCTTCTTCCGATTTATACGTCTTTAATTCGCTCATTAATACATTAGCAAGCGAATCCTTTTGTACCAACGTACCTTTTTCTATAATGGGCAGATACTGTTGGTATTTGTTTTTTGCTGGTTGTTGTGCAAAAGATGCTGTTAGCGAAAACACCAACGCAGCCGTTAAGATTTTTGTTTTCATTTTTTGTCTGTATGATTTTTTAAATTCATTAATCTTCGTATCCTGGATTCTGTGTCAGTTTATTGTTGATCAAAATCTGGGCTTGTGGAATAGGATACAAGACATCCGTGGCCTGCCAGTTTGATTTGATTGGAGACAATACAGCGGTAGCACGATCGGTCCGCTTGAGGTCGAGCCAACGATGGCCGAACTCACCGAAAAATTCGTGCAGGCGTTCCATTTCTATTGCAGATAGTAATTGTGTTTGGTTTAAGCTTGAATTAAGTCCTGCAAGTCCAGCGCGAGAACGGACAGCATCCACATCTGTTCGGGCTTCGGCAAGTTTTCCCAGTTTAGCCCTCGCTTCCGCGCGAATAAGATACTGCTCGGCTAAGCGAAGCATAATATGGTATTCGGAACCTGTTCCCGAGGATATTTTATATTTGGTTATGGCATAATAGATTTTGTTGGAGACCGTTTTTGAACTTGTCCAATTTGTTTTTCTTAAGTCAACCGTCGGAGATGTCTCAAAGCTATTATACACAGCGTCCGGTAGAGTGTAGCCGGGTGTAGCTGTAGCCGCGGTAATATAATTGGAGCCAAATGTCGTTACTCCCGTTTGATTGCCAAGTTGAAGAATAACCTCATTACTTGAGTTTACAAAATTTTTATCTGGTGTCGGCATGCCATAATCAGATGACTGTAATACTTTGGTCGCATAAGATTCGGCATTTTGATAATCCTTTTGGTAGAGATAAACTCTTGCCAATAGTGCGCTTGCAGCAGTTTTGTTAGCTCTTCCTCTCGGGCTTGCCGTTGCATCATAGGCCGTCGCCATCTTACTTTCCGCATCTTTTAGATCAGCAATAATCTGATCATATACTTGCTGTGCAGAAGTTCGCGGAAGAATTGCATCTTCAAAAGCGTGGAGGTCATCACGTAATTGCAATGGCACATCACCATAGAGGTTGACGAGATAGAAATAGGTATAAGCCCTAAAAAATTTCGCTTCGCCCAGGAGCTGATCTTTTACACTAGGGGTAAGGCTGGTGGATGCGTCGAGACCCGATATCGCATTGTTTGCATTCTTGATAAGTTGGTAGCAATTTGACCAGAAATTAGCGACATTCCCATTTGTGTTCAGCAGGTTATTGCTGGCGAATTCCGAGGTATTTGCATCAGCCGCATTGTATTGAAGGTCGTCTGCAGCGATTCCTGTATAAAAGGTTGAAGTCCCGGCGAGATTGATGCTTAATGTTGTGGTATACAATCCGCGTATGACACTATTTGCAGAAGCATCTGTAGAGAATGCTTCGCCAGCTACAACTTGTGTCGGTGGAGCGCCCAATTCCACAAATTTTTCGCAGGAGCTGGTCAAAAGAGTTCCACTGGTAATTGCTAATAATAGTATATTTTTATTGATGTTTAATTTCATGATCTCTAGTTTTAAAATTGACAGTTAAATCCAAATACAATCGTCCGCAATGGAGGCAATACCTGGGCAATCGTTCCAGTTCCTAAACCAGATGGACCGCCTTGCACGGTCGTTTCGGTATCCAGGACATATTTGTTCTTGGCCCAAGTAAAGAGATTTTGCCCTTGCATAAATACATTACAATTAGACATTTTTAATCTCGAAGTCCAGCTTTTGGGCAGGTTGTAAGATAAATTGACAGACCTCAATTTAATATAGGAAGCATCCCCATAGACAGCATCAGAGCTGGTATATTGATTATAAGAGTTGCTTAATGCAACTCCATCAGCTGAAGATGCCGGTACTGTCGGGATAATTGCTCCCGGGATATTGGTATTGCTGTTATTTGGTGTCCATCTGTCCAACCAGTAATCATTTTGGTTGAGCATAGTACCCGGTCTCGTGTTGAGGATTTTAGTTACTCCAAAGCGGTGGTTAAATTGAAAAAATACGCCGAGCTCGAAGCCTTTGTAGGAAAAAGTATTGTTAAATCCACCATAGAAAGGTGTACCTAAGTTAGCAACGTATCGGTCATCGCCCGTTATAGCCCCATCGCCATTGCGGTCTTCGTATAACGCTCTTCCTGTTGTGGGGTCTACACCTTGATAGTGATACAAACGGACCATATTGAGCGGCTCACCAACTAGAAAGCTACTTGAATAAAATGTGTTTTCAATTCCAGGAAATTCGACAAGTTTGTTTTTATAAAACGTGAAATTAGCAGATGTTTTCCATGTAAAATTTTCATTTGTAATATTGGTGGTATTCAACTCCAATTCCAAGCCTGTATTTTGGATCAATGCCGGTAGGTTTTCTTTGTAACTGTTGTAGCCCGTTTGAGTACTTAAAACTAAATCAGTTATCTGGTCAGAAGAACGATTTCTGAAAAAGTTTCCCGTAAACAAAATTCGATCTTTCAAGAAACCTAGATCTAAAGCAAACTCCAGTTTTTTGGTTGTTTCCCACTTGATATATTCATTTGGAAGTGTTCCAATATTCATGGAAGGATTATTTAGATACGCGGTTGTTGAAGAGTAGAGTGGAAGATAAAGGTAATTTGAAATTTGATCATTACCTGTAGTTCCATAGCTCGCTCTCAATTTACCAAAACTTAAAAACGTTAGATTATCTTGTATAAAATCCTCTTTTCCAAAGACCCATCCTAGCCCTATTGCTCCAAAATTTCCGAATCGGTTTTTAGGTCCAAAACGAGATGAGCCATCTCTTCTAAAAGTTCCATTAAACAAATATTTCTCTTTCCAGTCGTAATTTACTTTTCCGAATAGTGCATTGTATTTGTAATATACGAGGTTATTGCTGGCAGTGAATAATCCTGCGGCACTGAGCGAACCTAAAAGCGCATCGTTTGAATAATTAGAACCATTGGTTGTCTGTGAACGGGATGAATTTTGCTGAAAACTTGTTCCAATTAATGCCGTAAATTTACCTTCGCCGATACTTTTTACATAATCCAATGTCGGTTCAATAATCCAATTTTCGGCCTTTGTATTAGAGAAACTGGAAGATCCAAGCGGGTTGGAGACGGTGTTATTTAAGGAAGTAATTGGGCGTTGATTATTTTGGTTCAACTGTGTGATGGTATAGCCAAAATTTGCTTTTGCTGTCAGTCCAGGTAGAATTTTGTAACTCAGATTGGCGTTCGAGATCAGATTATTGGTATTACCAAAGTATTTCCGTTCGAGCAAGGCGATTGGGTTGTCAATAAAAGCTGATGACGGTAACCAATAGTATTTTCCATTGTCACCATAGATTGGATAATTGGGGGGCAAATTGTAGAGAGATGTGACATCAGAGGAAGGCATATCGGAATTGTCGTTGGCATAGCTAACTGATAAAGCGGCATTGAATTTTTTGTCAGAGGAGGTGTGATCCAAGTTTAACCGTGAGGTAAAGCGACTGTTTTTGCTATCTCCATAAAAAACAGTACTCTCGCGTCTATATCCCGAATTAAAGAAAAAACGGGTAGATTCGTTTCCACCAGACATATTCGCTTGAACGTCGGTAATATGTCCTTTGTTTCCAATCAGCATTTTCTGCCAATCTGTCGATTTGTTCTGATCCCATAACATAAGATCTGGAGCGTTATCGGCTGTAGGTGTAACTCCAGCATTAGCAAAAGCCTCTTTTCTTAGCGTGAGATATTGTTCTAGATTCAACATAGGGATAAAGTGGTTGACCTCGGTAAATCCGGTGTTAAAGTTTACACCAATGCGAGTACGACCTGCAGATCCTTTTTTTGTGGTGATCAATACGACACCATTTGCGCCCCGGCTACCATAGATCGCTGTAGCGTCGGCATCTTTCAAGACATCGATACGTTCAATATCCGCTGGATTAATCATGCTGAAGGGACTTAAGCCGCCTGAAGAAGCTGAGATACCAAATGAATTGAGGTTATCTGTTGCAGGTTGTCCGCCGTTAAAATTAGTAAATGGAACTCCATCAACCACGTATAGCGGTATTGAACCAGAGGTTGTTCCACTTAATGACGCTTGATTCCTAATCTGAATCTGAACAGCACTTCCGGGCACACCATTGTTTTGGGCGATCAATACACCGGACATTCTTCCCGATAGTGCGGCAAGGGGATTACTTACAGGTTGAGAGGTAATGTCCTTCGCTGTGATCGAAGCAACTGATCCCGTATTCAGTCTACGTGTTGTCGTACCGTAGCCAATAACAACCACTTCTTCTAAGCTTCCTTCTTCCGGTTTCAGTTTAATAGGAGTAGAATTGGCAATAAGCTGCTTTGCAGTGATATCAACCTTCTGATAACCAATAAAAGAAAAAGTAATAATGACATCGTCATTTGGAATACGCAGTCCCCATTGTCCATTGACATCCGTTGCGGTACTCGTTTGCATATTGCGGTATTCTGCTTTTTGCCAGTCCTTTATGATAACAGATACTCCTGCCAAAGGCGTTCCATTTTCATTGACTACTTGGCCCGCAATGTGTTGCTGATTCTCTTTTTTTTCTTTTATAGCGATAATGTCATTGTCCAATACTTCCCATGTTAGGTTGCTCCCGGCCAGAGACTGGGAAAGAAGATCTTTTACACTGATTTTCTTTCCAACAATATTGATTGTCGAGTTTGGGAGAGTCGATTTGCTAAAGAACATTTTGTATTTGCTCTTGTCATTGATTGTTTGAAATACATCTTCGAGTTTTCCTCCCTGGACGGAGACATCAATTTTTTCAGTTTGAGAATAGGCGAAGCTCTGTATATGCATGGCGCTAAGACAAATGAGCAGTAAAGCCAATCTCGACTCTTTTCTAAATTTGGGTTTTGTTTTGTTCATGTGAGTTATATAGGTTGATTGTTTTTAGAGTAGTTGTATTTGATTTTTCCCCGTTTTTTTAATTTGAAAGTAATTGACAGTTTGTAATGCTTTTAGGATATTTTCTAGTTGTTCGTTTTCGAATGTTGCTGAATAGCGTTGGTTAGCAACTGCTTTGTTTGTAATTTTAATTTCCACGCCATACATGCGTTCTAGTTTTAAGGCGATATCCAGTAATCTATCATCTTGAATGGTAATCCGATTTAATAACCATTCGGTTTCTAAAGCGGATCCGTCTTTTTCAGAGATGGAAAATGGCTGAATAGCTATTGCCATAGGAGTCGATGCGGTTTTAGTAGTTGTAGATGGGAATTCCTTTTCAACTCCATATACCTTTCTGATCACAAACTTTTCTTTGGGCTTTAATATAAATTTCTGATTGTCAGTTCCTTTTTTCCAGATGGATACTTTGCCACGTACCAAAGCTGTTTGGGCATTATTTTCTTCGGCATAATCGCGCACATTGAAAGCGGTTCCCAGTACGCTAATTTCCATTCTTGGTGTATGAATAAGGAAGGGCTTGGATGGATTTTTGGCGACATCGAAAAATGCTTCCCCAATCAAAGTAACTTCACGTGTGCTGGAATCTTTGAATGAGGCGGGATAGATTATTTTGCTCGAAGCATTAAGTGTAACTTTTGTACCATCTTCTAGAACAATTCGCTGCTGTTGTCCGTTTGTTAGCGTAATTTCTCGATTGTTTGGTTGCGCAATTTTGTAAAGATAAAGAGCTGTAAAAGCGATACAGAGGATAGCTGCAGCTGCTGCAATTCTAGGGAAATTGAATGTTTTCTGATTCCTCCGAGTCAGTTTCTTTATAATTCTGCCATGAATGCGTGCTTTGAGTGCTTTCTGTACATGATCGGGTAGTGTTTTGATTAAATTCGGTCGGGATGAAAATGAATCGAAAAAACGTTCCACGACGTCCATTTCTTCCGAATTGGCTTCGCCTTTTAAGTATTTGTCAATTAGCTTTTCGAGCTCTTGGTTAGGATATTGCATATGATTAGTACAATGTTCACTTAAATAGTGCCCCTAAAAGGAAAAAATGTACTAGTCTAAATTGGTGTTTATTTGTAATTTACTTATTTACAGTTGTATAAAATTATGAGTAGCGTCAAAAAATGTTGGATAACAAGTTTTTTTAATTTTTGAATTGATACTCCGAGGTGATTTTGAACTGTATTTTGGGAAGTTTCTGTCAAATCACTAATTTCTTTTGTGGTAAGTCCATCTAAGTATCTCATTTTAAAGATTTCTTTTCTTTTTTGTGGGAGATGGGCTACCCATTGTTCAATTAAAGATTTTAAATCCTTTTCGGCATACTGATCTACTTCCAGAATTTCATAACTTAGATAAAGGTGATGATTTTCTTCGATAAGGATATTTCTGCGTTTGTTTTTCTTATAGGTTTCAAAGACTTTGTATTTCATGCATGCAATGAGGTAGGATTTCAGGTTGTGAATCTCTCTACTGGGACAGTGTTCCCAAAGTTCAATAAATACATCCTGAACAATCTCTTCACAGGAAGCTAAATCTTCGAGTCTTTTGTAAGATTCATCTAAAAGTAAAGACCAATATTTATCATACAAAATATTGAAAGCCTCTAAATCGCCTTCTCGGAGCCTAGCTAACAAGCTTGCATCATTATGAGCTGGATCTTTATCGTTTTTCATGATATGATAGTGTGAAGTTGAATTCCTTAGATTGGTAGGGTTGAGGAATGTAACTTTTTTTCAATATTACAGATTTTATTAAATAAGGTCAAGATCTGTACGTATTTTTTATTTTTTGTGTTTAATCTTTTGAAATTCATTAAACATTTGACATCATCATTTGGGCTTATATTCATAAGAAATTGGTTTTTGAGCCGTAATTAACTCAAAATTAGGTTGAATAAAATTAAAATAGAATTCACTTTTAATTTTTCGAATAAATAGTCAAAAGTACATTTGTTTTTGGATGAGTACTGAAATTTATCTTGTTTTATGCTTGCAGAGCCATAAAAAATTCGGTTTTTATTGTCAAGGTTTAATAATATTTTAAATTAATAAAAGACCCCTAATGTTCATTAAATTAGAAATGCGTGAACTGATTGAATCTGCAAAAAAAGAAAAAAAAGGATAGTTGTCAGGATAGCAACAGATTTTGCTAAATCGTATCTTCGAAGGAGAGGATAAACCAGCGAAGCCCCGATATGTACTTTCGGGGCTTCGTTGTATCGGGGCTTCGCTGTATAAGTCATCCAAGCAGGCCCCTTAATCCATCGGCTTAATTTGATCAGGATAGGGGATCTGCTGTCCCGTAGCTTTGTAGGTCGGCAACTGAGCCTTCCAAGTCCGGAGCTGATCAGAAAGTAATTTGCTGAGCTCGCTGGTTTTTCCTTTCATTTTTGGGGCAAGGTTGTTGAGTTCACCGATATCTTGCTGCAGGTTATAAAGTTCAAGCTTCCCATTTTTCATGTCGTAAAGCAACTTATAATCTCCTTGTCTTATTGCCGAGAAAAAGTTGATTCCAGGGCCATCTGGCACTGTCCACTTGTTGGGGATATTCCATACCAATGGCCGGCTGTTCCAATTGTCGGACCTATTACCTTCCATTAAGGGCAAAAGATTTTTTCCATCTGGTTTTTCCTGTACGAGCTGATAGCGATCTATTTTGGCTAAACTGAGAATCGTTGGAAAGAGATCTTCGACCATAACAGGGGTAGCATCTGTGCTTGCAGGGTGCTGTTTGGCCTGTTTGATCAACAGAGGAACCCGGATTCCACCTTCGTAAACCGACCCTTTCCCAGCTTTTAATGGTAGGTTCTGTGTATGACTTGGTCCGGAGCGCATTGGGCTGAGGCTTAGTCCGCCATTGTCGCTAAGGAAAATAATGACGGTGTTATCGTATAGGTTTTTGTCTTTAAGAAATTGAACGATATCACCCATACTTTTGTCATAACCTTCGACCAGTGAAGCATAAGCTGCTTCAGTGGAATCTAAGCCGCGGTCGAGGTATTTTTGTACAAAACGTGGATCGGGTTGGATCGGGACATGCACCGCATAGTTGGAAAAATTAAGGAAAAAAGGCTCCTTACGGCGTATCGGCTCCTCCAGTGCCTTCAGCGCCTCCTGGGTTAAGGCTTCCGTTAAAAATGTGGATGTGCCATGATATTCCATAAGATCGGGAACCGCCTGATAACCTGCTTTGCCAGGAAGGTTACCGTAATTCTGCTCGCCATAGTAGTTTTGTGGGTGCCCGGCGGAGTGTCCTGCAATATTGACCATAAAGCCCAAATTTAAAGGACTGGCACCAGGTGTTCCGGCAGATCCCCAATGTGCTTTACCTACATGAATGGTATAGTAACCATTCGCTTTAAGGATGCTTGGAAATGGGGTAGCATATATCGTATGTGGTATATTGGGCACAGGGCTTAGTCCGTTGATATTCCAATCCGGTGGATTCAACAATTCATCTTTGCTATCGGTCGGGGTGTCAGCCTTGGGATGGGTCCAATTGGTGACACGATGATGAGCAGCATTTAAGCCGGTCAGAAAGCTCACTCGGGAAGGTGTGCACACCGGTGTTGCATACGCATTGGTAAATTTAATGGCTTCTTTGGCCAATGTTTCCAGATAGGGGGTATGAAACTTTTCGTTGATCGGCGTTTTGACCTTGTAAAATGGTTCGGACATGTCCTGCCAACCGAGGTCATCCACAAAAAACACGACAATATTGGGGCGTTCTGTTGTGGATACCGATTGGTGCTTCTGCTTAACTTTAGTTCGGTTGACAGTTTGCGCATGACCTCCTACATACATACCCATAAATAATACCACAAGGGTGAATGATAAATTGTTTTTGCGAAATAACATAGGGACAGTTTATAGTTTGAATATCGGGATTTGCTATTGATCTAAACTTTGTAAATCACTTTGTTTGCCATTTACCGTATTGTTTGAAATACTGCTATTTGCGACACGTTCAAAAAATAAGGGCTTTTTATTCCAATGAAAAGCAGGGTATTCCTTATTGGTCTTGATTTGGTTGTTGCGAAAGACCAATCCATTGACTGATTTGGCATAAAGAATAGGCTTATCGAAGGTTTCAAAGCGGTTGTCTTCGATGACGATATGGCTATGGAAGTATTTCTGCTGATTTTTTAAATCCGGAATTTCTGGATAGATCGATATAATCGCATTGGTAAATTGGAACATATTGGTCAAGGCATTGATGAAAGTATTGTTCCGGATGCGAATATCGTGACAGCTGCCAGTTTCATACCAACCATTGGCATCGCCACACAGGAGAATAGCTGTACCTGAAGTATGATCAAAGAGGTTGTTTTCTATCAGGGTCTTTTTGGGTGTACTGAATAAAGCACCTCGTGCTCTATTGTGGCGTACGGTATTGCCACTAAATAGTACACGTGGGGTCCACGTAAGGTTTTCGATGCCAATATCCATTTTTGTTGGGTCAATAGCAGGGTCCAAAGCATTACTTAAAGTAATCTTGAATTCGCGGATTGGATCTGAGGCTTTCTCGCGTAAAACGCTAATGGATTGGATCTTATTTTTTTTGTCCCAGAGTTCCATTGTACTGGATCGGATAAATTGGACCGTATCCCCCTGGTAACCCCAGTCAAATCCGTAGGATTGATCGTGCATATAACGACCGATCAATGTTTTGTCATCTATTCGTTTGGTGATCTTCAGGTAGGTACCATGGATATTGATGGCATCATCCATCATATTTTCATAAAGTCCATTCTTCGATACAATGATGCCCTTGCAACCCGAAAAATGTGTTGCGTCGGCCTGAGCCGTAAAATAACGGGGATCCTGATCGCTGCGAAGCGCAATTCGGAAACCTTCCAATGTGATGTTGTCCGTTAATTGAGCTAACAAACCCATGCCTTCGGCGTAATGGACGGCGATATTTTCAAGTCGTATATTTTTTCCTTTATGCACAAATACGCCCGGGTTGGGACGAAATCCAGCGCGCATGGCAACGACGGTACCTGGTATAAGCTTGCTGTTCTTCCATTGCTGCGCTTGAATAATACCCGGAGAGAGCTCTTTCACTTTGGTTGTGCCCACGCGAATATCGCTTGTATTATAGACAATGCGTTTGGTTTTTTCTTCAAAGGCAATCCCCGATGTCGGTTTCAGTTGCCAACCTTCACCGGTATTGTAAAATATACTGTCTTTAATCGTATAGGTTACCCAAGGTGCAGTTTGATAAGTAATTGTACCGTTGATTGTATCGTTTTGTAAAATCTTGACCTGGCAGATCTGGGGACGCTCAAAATCGATGTGGATATTTTTCAACGTGAGGTTTTTATTCTCGATCAATGCAATTGGTAACATGCGGCCATGATAGATAAAGTCTGATCCTTGTCCATCAATTGTGATGTTGTCGCAATTTTCAAATGCCATACCTACGGTCTTGGGGTTGTCCTGATCGTGATTGGAGATGTAGTATTCGCGGATTAGTGCCCCTTCTGGATGAAAGTCATAACGTCCCTTTTTGAATTTTAAAATAATAGGTTCTTTCTTGCCAATCTTGCTGAAGACGGATTGAATAGCTTTATTGATCAATGCGGTACTATTGTTGCCCGTGTTGGGAACAACACCATAGGTGGAAAGATCGATAATCTTTGCTGCGGACTGCGCAAGGCTGTCAAAATACATGAATGATAGGAGAAGGATAAGCAAATAAGGTTTTAGGATGTTCATGATGTCCTGCTTTGATAAATTGGTTTATATCGCACAATTTCCCTATGGGATTTAGCTTGTCGAATATAGGGATAATCGTTCAACATCCAAATTAAGTCGTGAAGCGTAGCGTTTTTTTTACGCATGTGAAAACATGGTTTTACTCATAAATGGAAGCAAAATACACGATGAAGAAGAAATTTGTTGCTAGGCAAAAGATCGCTACACCCACTGCGGTAATAGTTGCAGAAATTTTAGATTTCTATTTAAAATTTTATATTTTTGAGATCAGGCTTAATCTAAATTGTGAAGAAAAAATCAAGACATCTTTTTCTGGTTTTATGGTTCGTACTGATCTGTCAGATTGGATCGGCGCAATATGGGTTAGAATTTGCCAGTCACAACATGGAGGCCGATAAGCGGACTAGCCTGCAGATTGGTGCCAAGGAATCGGTTTCTTTTCAACATAAACTGTCTGTTTCGTTCGATCTTTCCTTTTTGCCACTCCAACAGGATTATTTTGGTTATATCTTTCGACTGATTTCGGATGATGGTGTCAATATCGATTTGATATACGATCGGCGGCTTGATCAGGACAAACATTTTAAATTGGTAGTGGGGGAGGACTTTACACCGGTATCTTTCAATATCACAGCCTTACAGTTGTATTATAACTGGACGCCAATGCGCCTCGAGCTCGATATGGATAAAAAGGAGCTTTATTTTCAGGTTGGAACGGCCCGGTATTCCTATCGGCTCAATAAACAGTTTGCGCCTCAGTTTAAGCTCGTTTTTGGTGCAAATATGATGAAAAACTTCCAAACGATGGATGTTCCCCCCATGCGCTTAAAGGATATTCGAATTGCTGATAATGGTAAACTTAAATACTATTGGCCATTGGATGAGTCTTCAGGGACCAAGAGTTTAGATGAACAAAAAAAGAGCACAGCAGAAATCGGTAATCCGATCTGGATCAAACGGCAACGTAGTGAATGGAAAACACAGTCTTCTTTTACACTGGAAGGGCAAGCTAGTGTGGCCTTTGACAAAAATGAAGAAACACTGTTTTTTGTTGGAAATAAGCGTTTAATGATCAGTAAAATTGGTGGTAGTGACTTACGTTCGCAGGAATATGCGGATGGTAAGCTTTTGCTTGTCAATGGTAGCCAATCGCTTTTTGATCCGATCAAAAAGAACGTCCTGAATATCTCCATCGACCAAAAAATCGTTGCTGCTTATGATTCCACCAGTCGAACATGGAATAAACAATTTGATTTTCCTGCTGTAGGCACAAACTATTGGCTGTTCAACAAATATTTTAATTCGTCCGACACGAGTATCTATATGATCGGGGGCTATGGACATTTTAAATACAAAGCGGGCGTATTGCGTTATCATCTGCCCACACAATCTTGGGATAGCATTCCTTTTACAGGTGATGAAATTTTTCCGCATTATCTTGCGGGAATGGGGCAGGGAAAGGATGGGGTATACCTGGCCGGTGGTTACGGCAGTTCCACAGGAGATCAAATGTTGAATCCCCGCATTTCAAATGATTTTCTTAAGCTTGATTTTAAAAACCACAAGTCTCTAAAAGTTTACGAATTTTCATCTGCATTCGCCGATATGGTATGGGCCAATAGTCTGGTCGTTGAAGATAGTAGTGGACTGTTTTATGGATTGATTTTTCCGAACAATAAATTCAAAACACATTTACAACTGGTGGCAGGCAGCCTCAAAGGGACACAATACCAGTTTCTGGGGAGCAGTATACCCTTCGATTTTCATGACATCCGTTCTTTTGCCGATCTCTATTATGCGCCGAAATCTAAGTCCTTCGTTGCAGTTACCTTGTTTTATGATGATAAGACCGATTTGACTAAGGCAACGATTTATACTTTGCTGGCTCCCCCTTTACCTTCTGAACAGGGTATAATGCCTTTGGCTAAGCCTGCGCTGCTTAAATACAGCCTTTATGCCCTCGCTGTAATGGGATTATCGCTCTTGATCTGGTGGTATCGAAAAAGAAGCAAGCAAAAAAAACAAACGATTTCCGTCATAGAAACCGATAAAATAGGAGAGCCGCACCTACAAGCAGCTCCCTTGAAGGAGACTGAACAAGATAAGAGCGGGCAATTGGTAGATCTTCCGCAACCCAAGAAAGTGGCCAAGGGATTTGAAACCCGACATGGCGCCGGAATATACCTTTTCGGCGGCGACTTACAGATTGTGGATCTTGCTGGAAAAGAAATCACAAAGAAGTTTTCGCCATTGCTTAAAGAAATGCTGCTGATTTTTATTCTCTATACCGTACGATGGGAGCGGGGAATTAGCTCAGAGAAGCTGACTGAGCTATTTTGGTCCGATAAGAGCCAGTCCAGTGCACGCAATAATCGGTCAGTGAACATCGCCAAGCTCAATAGTTTACTCGAGCAATTGGGTGATTTTAGGGTGACCAAAAAAAGTGGTTACTGGTGCATTGAGCCAATGGATACAGTATATATCGATTACCTCCGCTTCAGCAGGATGGTATCCAATAAAAAATATTTTACAGAAACTGAAATTAGAGAATTACTCGATATAATTGACAAAGGTGGCTTCCTTTTCGAAGTGGACTATGAGTGGCTCGATAATTTTAAAAGTGAAATGTCTATTCTGGTGCTCACAACGTTGGGCAATTTTATTGAAAATCTGAATGTGCAGGATAATGCTGAACTGATTATTGAGATCTGCAATAAGATATTCTATTTTGATGAAATCAATGAGGAGGCGATGATTCATAAATGTCGTTCCTTGTTACAGCTGGGCTATCACAGCCTGGCCTTACAGTGCTATGAGAATTTCTGTCAGATCTACGCTCGTTTATATGGTGAAGCTTACCCCAAAAGTTTTAAAGACTGTCTAGATTAAGAAAAAATATTTAAAATTTTAATGTGTTGATATACAGTTGTTAATGGTGTTTTTGGATGCCTGTTAATCTTCTGTTAATCTTCTATTATACCCCTCGCCAATATATTCGTTTTCATACTTAATAACCAATCAAATGAAAGCGAAAAATTATCTTCAACTCTTCCCTAGGGAATAGCGGTAATGGACTGTTTGTAGCAAACAGGTCCTCCCTAAATACATAAACCTAATACATAATTCAATAACCAATTTAAAACAATACATGAAAACAAACTTCATTTTTAATGAAAGGCCACTGCCGTGGAACAAGCTCCGTAGTTACCCTTGGCAGTGGGCATTGTCCTCGCTGCTGCTATTGTCTCCAATGGCAACCATCGCGCAGCAACAGCAGATCGAAGGTAAGGTGCAGACTTCAAAGGATAAGCCGATCGCTGGGGCTTCCATTACAGACCTCCGTACCGGGCAGACCACATCGTCTGATGGTCAGGGACGCTTCAAGATTAGCGCATCGCCGGGAGATAAACTCGTGATCACTTTTGTCGGTTACCGCAAGACTGAAATGATCGTTGGGCAACAACGCCTCATGGATGTGTTGCTCAACGAAGATAATACAAGCTTGGAAGAGGTCGTGGTTGTGGGATATGGCACGCAGAAAAAGGCTTCGTTAACAGGGGCGATATCATCGGTGAACAATAAAGAAATCACAGTAACAAAAAATGAAAATGTGGTCAATATGTTAGCCGGTAAGATGCCCGGTGTGCGTATCAGCCAACAGTCGAGCCAACCGGGATCGTTTGAATCAAATATCGACATCCGCGGAATGGGTGAGCCCCTGATTGTGGTTGACGGAATCCCCCGTGATAAAGATTATCTGTCACGCATGGATGCCAATGAAATCGAAAGTGTATCCGTATTAAAGGATGCTTCAGCAGCTGTTTACGGTGTGCGCTCGGCGAATGGTGTTCTTTTGGTGACCACACGCCGGGGAAGCAATGAAGATGGAAACTTTGAAATAAACTATTCGTATAATCGTGCCTGGCAAAAGTTTCTTTATGTTCCCAATACGGTGGATGCCCTTGCCTATATGCAGCTTAAAAACGAACAGATAGGTCGCGATTTTAATAGCAATTATCCGGCGAAGATGCCTCATATTTTTGGGCCGGCAGATTTTGAAGCGTATCAGAACGGCACAAAAAAGACATCCAATTATGTGGATGCAGCATTCGACAAAGTATCGCCGCAATACCAGCACAATCTTTCCATCAACGGTGGCGGCAAGAAAGTTAATTATTTCTTCAACCTGGGCCATATGGATCAGATGGGCGCTTACAAAAGCAAGAGCCTCAACTATAATCGCTGGAATTTTCGCTCCAACATCGATGCGCAGATCACAGATCGTCTGAAAGCGTCTTTGGATGTGGGCGGGTATGCCGATGAGACCAACCAACCACGTACGGATATCTGGGCCGTCTACAAACAGGCCTGGAGACAAAGACCTATTGTTCCGATCTATGTCAACGACAATCCCCTTTATCCGAATTTCGAGATGATCGATAACGAAAATCCGGTCGTGGTAACGGATTCCAAACAGACGGGCTATCGTAAATTTTTGCGTAAGCAATTCAACGGTATTATCGCTTTAGACTATAAAGTGCCCTTTGTGGAAGGATTAAATGCGAAGGCAACCTATAATTATGACTTCAAGTACAGTGACAATACGGATTTCAAAAAGTCCTATTTTTTATATAGCTATACACCACCTGTCTATGATGGTAATGGCCAGATTATAACCCCTGAAAAGTATAATGCACATGAGAAAAATGCCCCTACGACCGTGAGGCGGAGTTCCTATCCGGATACGCATTCCCTGATGCAGTTCTCGTTGAATTATAACCGTCGTTTTGCCGAAAAACACCAGGTCTCCGGTTTGTTGCTTTTCGTCGAAGAATATAACAAATGGGATAGCTTCTATGCACAGCGGGAGATCATGGTCAATTCGGAATATCTATTTGCTGGTGAGGACAAGAACCAATTGGCAAATATGGAAGGTATTGGCGAACGTACAGCGCGAGGTTTGGTCGGTAAGTTCAATTACGATTATTTGGGTAAATACATCGCCGAATTTAGTTTTCGTTATGATGGCTCCTCTAAATTTCCAAAAGAATCACGCTGGGGATTTTTCCCGGCGGCCTCGGTGGGCTGGCGTATCAGCGAAGAAGGGTTTATTAAAAACAACTACAGTTTTATCAATAACTTAAAAATAAGGGCATCCTATGGTAAGCTTGGGGATGACCGTTCGGCAGGTAATTACCCTTCAACCATCGTTGGTTATGCACTGGAACCCAATGAAACGGGATGGATCTTTGGTGGAAACCTCGTGAATGGGGCCCTGCCGACAGCAATTCCCAACCCTAATCTCACCTGGTATACGTCCAAAACTGCTGACGTGGGTTTGGATATGGATCTATGGAACGGCAAGCTGGGCTTGACTTTTGATTATTTTAACCGTAATCGCTCAGGCCTTCTAGCGACAAGCCTTGACTTGATCCCCGGTACTGTTGGTGCCAACCTACCGCAGGAAAATCTGGAAAGCGATCGCACCTTCGGTTATGAGCTCTCTTTGACACATCGCAATAAGATCAATGATTTCAATTATTATATTAATGCGCAGGTCTCTTCTACGAAAAGTCAATTTGTAAACCGCGTAGAATCAAAAGCAGGTAATTCGTACGACAACTGGCGTAACCGCTACTCTAATCGTAATAAGGATATCTGGTGGGGCAAGGAATATGCCGGACAGTTTGGATCGTATGAGCAGATTTATAACCACCCAACATTGGTAAGTAGCGGTACATTGCCTGGTGATTATTACTATCAGGACTGGAATGGCGATGGAGTGATCAACGATGCCGACAATCATCCTATTGCAACGTATAATATGCCTTTGATCAACTATGGTTTTACCTTAGGAGGATCGTGGCGCGGTCTGGATCTGACGATGAATTTTCAGGGTGCAGCAAAAGTGTATGTACAGTATAGTGAGGTACTGGCAGGGCCATTGCAGTTTGACGGCGGTGCTTTGACGCAGTTTTTGGATCGCTGGAGACCAGTTGATGCCGGTGCCGATCTATTTAACCCAAGTACCCAATGGCTTGCTGGATATTATCCTTCTACGGGCTCTGCCATGGCCGAAGGAACCCGGGCAGTTCAAAATGCCTCCTATCTGCGTCTGAAAACCTTAGAACTGGGGTATTCTCTCCCGCAACAATGGTTGAAGACACTAAAAATAAAGAATCTCAGGATCTATGCGAGTGCTTATAACCTGTTGACATGGACAGGTCTCAAATATACCGATCCCGAGCACCCAGGATCTGCCGGAGGTTCTTCATCGGGTGATATTGATGTGTACAAATATCCCATCAATAAAACCTACAACATTGGAGCATCCATTAAATTTTAATCTCAAAACGAACAAAACATGAAAAAATCAATCGCTATAGCAATCATTGGCCTTTTTCTGTGCTCGGGCATGCAATCCTGTAAAAAAATGGATCTGGATCCATTAGGGGTATTGGGTGAAGATGCGCTTTTTGGAAATGAGGCTGGAGCACGTAAATATGTCGCTGGAATGTACAGCTATCTGCCCATAGAAGACTTTGTATATCATCCTGAAAGAGGATTTAGATGGGACAATTATTGGCAAAATTCGGAAACACTTGCGGCCATGAGCGGCGAGATGACCGGACAATTTTGGGGGGTAGCTGGAGCACAGGGTTTTGGTTACTGGCCATATGATCGCATCCGGAATGTCAATACCCTGATTGCAGGCCTACCCAAATACAAAGCCAATTACACCGAGCAGGGGTACAACCAGATCTTTGGGGAAGCCCATTTCCTGCGTGCTTTCTATTATTTTGCTTTGGTTAAACGCTACGGTGGGGTACCTATTATAAAGGACGTGCAGGATCCAACAGCTGATAAAGAACAGCTCTTAGTCAGCAGAAATAAAGAATCTGAGGTTTATCATTTTATCAATGAAGACTTGCAGGTGGCTATTTCAATGATGTCTGGAAGCAGCGAACGCGGCCGCGCAAACAAATATGTGGCAGCAGCTCTACTTTCCCGCGCCATGTTGTATGCCGGTAGTATTGCTAAATATAGTTCGTACAGCAATCTCTCTGGTGATGCAACAGACATGCAGTTGGTCGGTATCAAAAAGGAAGAAGCAGAATGGTTCTTCAAACAGGCTTATGATGCTGCAACAACCGTGCTGGCAGGACCGTACAGCCTGTACAATAAAAATGCACAGGATAAGGAACTCAACTACGTAAATTTGTTTTTGGACTTAGACAGTCCTGAGGATATTCTGATCAAGGAGTATAGTCTGACCGCACCGCACAACAACCGTCTCAAACATAGCTATGACGCTACGCATTTACCCAATCCGACCTTTTCGAGTGACAATGAGTCTGCGGCATACCCCGTATTGAATGTCGTGGAGTTATTCGGTGAACTTCCAATCACTGATGCCGGAGGGAAACCAGTACGTTACACGGACCGTAAACAGCTGTATGCCGATTTGGAACCTCGTCAGCGGGCCACATTTTACTTCTCGGGAATGGAATTGCGTGAAGGTGCCGAAAGACGTAGTTTTGATATTCAGCGTGGACTCTATAAAACCTTTCCCGGTAAGGCTGCTGATGCACAGATGGGCGCGGGTACTGCGGCGATAAATAGCGAGTCAAATCGAATCCTGGCTGGCCCCAAAAATAGCCTGTTTGACTACAATGGTACGAAGATCAATATAACAGGCGAGCATGGCATGTGGAAAGATGGACATGCCAACAACACCCGAACTGGATTTTACATCCGTAAATACATTAACTATAAAATGTCTACCAAGGATGTGAAGTTGTATAACAGTACACAACCCTGGAAGGTCTTTAGGCTCGCGGAGATACTTTTGAATAAGGCTGAAGCTGCTTATGAACTCGGCCTGATCAAAAATGATGAAACGCTTAAACAGGAAGCATTCCAATACATCGCGCAGATCCGTAATCGTGCTGGTGCCAAGCCTTATCTCTATACAGCTGCTTCGGCAAACCTCTCCGGTAAATATGGTTATCCCCTGGATGGAAATCTGCAGTTTATACGCGAGGAGCGCGAACGTGAACTTTGCTTTGAAAATCACCATTGGTGGGATATGCGGAGATGGCGCATTGCAGATGTGGAGCTCAATAACTTTGTGCCCAATTCGCTGATGCCTTACCTTGTATTGGATGAACTGAAATATACTCCGGGCGGTGAACGGATCAACTCCTTTATTTTTATTCGCGAAAAAGAGCCTTGGAATAAGACGTTCAACTTTGAAAAGAAATGGTATTATGAACCTATTCCGGGTGGAGAACTGAACAAAAACCCTAATCTATATCCACAGAACCCTATTTACTAATTGAGCGGAAATGAGAACGATATATTTATTTACAGCATTGACAGGCTTGTTATTTTTAAATGCCTGTTCGAAAACAGATAATTACGATGGTCCGAATGCCACTATGAAAGGGCAGGTCATAGACAAGGTAACGAATAAACCCTTCCTGACCGGACAGGGCGAATTTAGCATCCGTCTGCTAGAAACCAGTTGGAGCGACAATCCCGCACCGCAGGATATTGCCGTCAAGCAGGACGGATCGTATAATCATACAAAACTCTTTCAGGCGACCTATACCCTCCAGCCCTATGGTGGTGCATTTTGGCCAGCACAAAAGATCGAAGGTTACCAACTGGGGGCTAATGCAGAGCAAAACTTTGAGGTGACGCCCTACCTACAGATCAAAAATGTGAAGTGGACCTTAAAAGCGGAAAATAAACTGGAAATCTCCTGTACGCTTGCCGCACCTATTACGGGTGGATTGCCGCAAGTGATTGAGGTTCGCCCATTCCTGAGTCTGACACCATACTGTGGGGCTGGCAACCGTATTGATGCGTATTATAAGGATGAATATCGCGCATTGATCAATCAAAACTGGGAAAATATCGGCAATATGCAGACCGGAGAAGGGAAGGAAACCTACACGATCAAGGATATTCCATTGAAATCAGGGTATACCTATTATGTACGGATGGGCGCAAAGGTGCGCGACACCTACGAAAAATTCAATTATTCGGAAGTGGAGGTTATTAAAGTACCTTAAGGAAAGAATCTAAACAATGAGCGGGACTTGGTGCCCGCTACTACTACTCAATACTAAATAATTATTCGGATGAAACAATTTATTAAAGCAGGTTCCAGATGCCTATTGGGCATGACATTATTTTTTGCCACACACTTGCAGGCGCAAGATAACCCATTTATCAAACATATGTATACCGCAGACCCTTCGGCACGGGTATGGGCCGATGGCCGCCTGTATGTGTACGCTTCACATGATATTGCTCCGCCTCAAGGTTGCGATCTGATGGATCAGTATCATGTGTTTTCGACGGCGGATATGAAAACATGGACCGATCATGGCGAAATATTGCGCGCCTCACAAGTCCCTTGGGGCAGAAAAGAAGGTGGATTTATGTGGGCTCCGGATTGTGTCTATAAAAATGGTACTTATTATTTTTATTTTCCACACCCAAGTGGTACGGAGTGGAATAATACCTGGAAAATTGGTGTAGCTACGAGTAAATCACCAGCAAAAGATTTTGTGGTACGGGGCTATGTAAAAGGCGCCGAAGCACTTATTGATCCACATATCTTTATCGATGATAATGGACAGGCCTATTTTTATCAGGGGGGCGGTGGCGTCTGTAAAGCGGGTAAGCTCAAAGACAATATGATGGAGATTGATGGTGAATTGCAAAAGATGGAAGGTTTGGAAGATTTTCACGAAGCTTCATGGGTACACAAGTATAATGGAAAATATTATCTGTCCTATTCTGACAACCACGATGAGAACTGGAAAGATGGAGTAAAAGGAGATAACCGCATGCGCTATGCGGTAAGTGATAACCCAATGGGACCATGGAAATCAATGGGCATCTATATGGATCCGACGAATAGCTATACAAACCATGGCTCCATTGTCAAGTTTAAAGGTAAATGGTACGCTTTTTACCATAACAGTGAATTGTCACAAAAAAATGGCGAATTCAACGATTGGCTTCGTTCCATCTGCGTAGACCGCTTGGAGTACAATAAGGACGGTAGTATCAAGAAGGTAAAGCAGACGGGCTTATTGACAGGCCCCAAATAATCGATGGGCACGAAGACGATATGTTGCCAAAAAAAATTAACTTTAAGGGCGGAACAACTGTTTCGCCCTTAAACCATCGAACACTTAATTGTTTAAAATGCTAACGAAGAATATCAAACGTAAAACCAATACATTGTTACGCACACTATGTTGCTGTTCTCTTCTTTCGGTCAGTATGCTAAAAGGTTTTTCCCAAGCTAAAATGACGAAAGATTATGTTGATTATGTCAATCCTTATATGGGAAACATCAGCCATTTATTGGTACCAACCTATCCAACGGTTCACTTGCCAAACAGCCTTTTGCGCGTTTATCCTGAGCGGGGAGACTATACGTCAGACCGTCTGTTTGGTCTGCCGCTTATCGTTACCAGTCATCGTGGAAAATCGGCTTTCAATCTTAGTCCCATGGTGAAATTGCCAGGCAGTTTGAAACCGGTACAACTGTATAGTTACGATCAGGAGGAAATACATCCGTATGCCTATTCGGTGCTATTGGATCAAGAGAATATTCAGGTAGACTATGCGCTGTCGCATCAGTCGGGGATGTATACCTTTACGTTTCCGACAACTTCGACGAAATACCTTCAGTTCAACTCACAGGAAGGGAAACTTCAATGGGACGGACAGGGACTTTCGGGTACACAGGATATTGGTAATGGTACGCACGTGTATATTTATGCTATTCCCGAATCCAAGCCTGTTGCGGTAAAGCGACTGCAGGGGCAACAACTGGAAAATGCAACAGAAGCTGTTGGTAAGAGTTCCTGTATGGTATTGGAGTTTAATCAGGCAGGGACTAGCCTGCGCATGAAATATGGCGTTTCATTTATCGATGTCGCACAGGCAAAAGCCAATTTAAAGCGTGAAATCAGCGACTTTGATCAAAAGAAGCTCGCTGAAAAAGGGCGTAAAATATGGAACGACGCTTTAGGTAAAATAGCTGTGGAAGGCGACAATGAGTCTAATAAACATGTGTTTTATACCTCCTTATACCGCACCTATGAACGCCCAGTCAATATTTCTGAGGATGGCCGTTATTATAGTGCGTTCGATGGTAAGGTACATCAGGACGAGGGCAAACCTTTTTTTACCGATGACTGGATCTGGGACTCCTACCGTGCACATCATCCATTACGGGTATTGTTGGAGCCTGGCACAGAATCCTTGATCCTCAATTCTTTTGTCCGGATGTCTGAACAAATGGAGCAGCCTTGGCTGCCTACTTTCCCTGAGATTACCGGTGATAGTCGAAGGATGAATTCCAACCATGGTGTAGCAACTTTGTTGGATGCATACCGCAAAGGCGTGCGTAATTTTGATATCAAGAAAGCCTATCTGGCAGCAAAAGGTGCGATTACAGAAAAGACGCTGGCTCCTTGGTCGGGTAAAGCCGCGGGGAAATTAGACGAATTTTTTAAGGAGAAAGGCTATATTCCAGCATTGTACCCAGGTGAAAAAGAAACGATACCAGAAGTAAACGGTTTTGAACGGAGACAACCTGTCGCTGTAACCTTGGGCACTTCTTATGACTTATGGTGTTTGGCACAGCTTGCTCAAGAATTGGGTATCCAGGCTGATTATGATCTCTTTATGAAGCAATCTTTCAATTATAGAAATCTTTTCAACGAACAGACCAAATTTTTCCATCCCAAAGATGACAAGGGAAATTTTATCATGCCTTTTGATTATGTGTTTTCTGGCGGACAGGGAGCACGCGAGTATTATGGTGAAAACAATGCCTGGATCTATCGCTGGGATGTACAGCACAATATTCCGGATCTGATCAAATTGATGGGGGGAAATGAATTGTTTGTCAAGTACCTCGATGAGATGTTTCAGCAGCCTTTGGGTCGGTCGAAATTTGATTTTTATGCGCAGCTTCCCGATCATACAGGTAATGTTGGACAATTTTCCATGGCGAACGAGCCGGCTTTGCATATTCCTTATCTCTATAATTATGCCGGACAACCTTGGATGACACAGAAACGGATCCATAAACTGATCGGTGAGTGGTTTCGAAACGATCTAATGGGGGTACCTGGCGATGAAGACGGTGGCGGGATGTCTGCTTTTGTGGTCTTTTCCCAAATGGGCTTCTATCCCGTAACACCAGGGCTGACTTCCTACAGCATCGGATCTCCATTTTTTCAGAAAGTGAGCATACAGCTTCCTAATGGCAAGTCTTTTGTCATTATCGGCAAGAATGCATCTGCAAAAAACAAATACATTCAATCGGCGAAATTAAATGGGCAGCCGCTGAACGTTCCACAATTGACCCATGCCGATGTGCTGAAAGGTGGTACATTGGAATTTGTGATGGGGGATAGCGCAAATCGAAATTGGGGGAACTAACAAAGCCTGCTTACCAGCATGTGTATGCCAGAAAGTAAAAAAATAAAAAGCGCTGTTGATCAACGATCAACAGCGCTTTTGTTTATAGATAGCTGTTTTCCATTAGCTATTTGCGATAAGATGTTCACCTTGCTTTAAACTGAATAACCAAAATTATGGTAAGCAGCTCAAATTTGGATGAACACTCTCTTATTGAAACATATCGGGGGTAATCAAGACTGCTGTACCTTTTGTTCCATTCCGTTCGATCTGTTTACCTGCATAACTGATACAGACTGGACCATTACTGCTGGGAAGGATTTCGGCTTTCTTAAGCTTACCGTTTTCCCACTGTATATTCACCGTACGATTACCTCTTGCTTTAAGTCCGGTTACGCTTCCCTGATCCATGTTGTGGCTTAAAGCGGGTAGCAGCTCGATGAGGTAATTGTTGTTTTTGTCCCTGACCTGACTTTGCAGCAGCATTTCGGCAATCGCTGCGGTTGCGCCAAAGTTCCCGTCAATCTGGAAGGGTGGGTGATTATCGAACAGATTGGGCAGTGTCTTATCACTGATCAGGTTATACAATAAGCGGTAGGCATGTTCTCCGTCATGCAATCTATTCCACATATTGATTTTCCAGGCCAGACTCCAACCTGTGCCATGATCGCCCCGACTTAATAGCGTCTTTTTTGCAGCTTCGGCTAGTTCGGGCGTATTAACGATTGAAATCTGGTTGCTCGGATGCAAACCAAATAAATGTGACGTATGCCTGTGATTTACCTCAGTCTCTTTATAATCTTCGATCCATTCCATAATGCGACCTGTTTCTTTGCTGATTTGTGTTGGAATAAGTTTGGTTAAGGCAGCTTGACAGCGTTGTCTGAAATCAGGATCGCAATCTAAGAGCTTTGTGGCTTCAACACAATTTTGCAGGAGGTCGCGGATAATCTGTGTATCCATGGTGGCACCGTAGGTAAAACTGGAAACTTCACCCGATGGTAGGATAAAACTATTCTCAGGGGAATGCGAAGGGTTGGTGGTCCAATAACCGGCAAATGATTTACCTTGGGGGATTTTGACCATAAAATCCAAAATAAATTCAGCCGCTCCTTTCATAATAGGATAAGCCTGGACTTTTAAAAATTCTCGGTCGCCAGTATAGTTATAATGTTCCCAGGGGTGCTGCGCCATCCAGGCCGATCCCATGGGCCAAATGCCCTGTACGCCATCGGCTGGAGCTGTGTAGCCCCAGGCATCGGTGAGATGATGTACCACCCAGCCTTTGGCTCCATAGAGCTTGCTTGCGGTACGCTCACCAAAAGGAATTAATGCCTTTGTGAGGTCAAATAGGGGCTTATGCAATTCAGAAAGATTGGTTACCTCGGCAGGCCAATAGTTCATTTGCAAATTAATATTGGTATGAAAATCAGCATTCCAAGGTGGATCCATCTGCCAAGCCCATAAGCCCTGCAAATTTGCCGGCATATGTCCTGGACGTGAACTGCTGATTAAAAGGTAACGACCAAACTGAAAGAATTTGTTGACTAAGGTATTAGGTACCTTTTGCAATTCTTTTGTCAGCCGAATGAGTGAATCAGTGGGTAGTTTCGCGAGTTTATCTTGTTCTGGATCTGGAAGATTCAACTTGACCCGATTAAAATACTGTTGATAATCTTCTATATGAGCTTGTTTTAACTGTTGATAATGCTGTTTGTTCAGGCTACTGATTACCTTGCGGCAGCTTGCAAGTGGATCAATATCCACCGGGGTTTGTGGATAGGCGATATGCTTCAATCCGGGATAATCCGTAGCAGCGGTGACGATGATGGTAATCTCATCTGCTCCGGTAATCGCTATGCGGCCGTCTGCATTGATAAGTTTACCGCCTTTAAGGATTACTTTTGCAATTGCGGCAAACTTTGTTCCACGCTCATGGGCATGAGCAGATTGGCCAATCTGCCCCTGAAGTAGCAATTGTGTGGGATCTGTCGGATCAGCGGTGCAACTGAAATCCTGGGCTCTTTTCCAGGTAAAGTTTAAATCGAGTGCCTGTTTCTTGTTTGCTGTATAATGCATGACCATCGCGTTGGCAGGAGCTGAAATGAATGACTCGCGAAAGAACTTGACACCATTATACACGTAGCTTGTTTGTTGCAATGCACGCTCAAGATCAAGCGAGCGCATATACTGTTCAGCTTTAAGATGGGGCATATCAAACCATAGTTCGCCAAGCGACTGATAGGGTTTGATGTTTTTGGGTAAGCCCATCAACGTTGTGTCTGCAAGGTCGATTGCTTCTTTATTTTTACCTTCAAAAAGAAGTTGCTGTATCCGGGGCAGATACATTTTCCCCTTGGGATTATTGGGATCCTGCGGATGACCGGCCCAAAGCGTACTTTCGTTCAGTTGGACGCGTTCATCGGCGACACCACCAAAAACCATGGCACCGAGCTGACCGTTACCGAGCGGTAGAGCTTCCTCCCAAACTCCTGCGGGACGTGCATAGGATAACGTTAAAGGGCCTGCGGAGAGACTTGCAGCCGATTGAATCTGTGTGCGGTCTGTCCAGAATTGCGTGATCTTATGTTGCCGCTGACTAGCTGGGGCATCTATTATTTTAGTGGACTGCTGTGCCTTAATTGTAGTGTTGCCCATCAGTAGCAGTGCGCAGTATAGGAACGTTTTTATTTTCATCTTTTAGTTTCTTTTTGGTTGTTTTACGGGGACTGAGGTTTTGGTTTTTAGGTATTTGCTTGCCTGTCCGGTTAACCAAAGATAATGATCATTTGGAAGATTATCTTCAATACCGACAAATGAGCCTGTTCCATTGAGTGGGACATCTTTTTGATGCAGTGTCTTGAATATGGCGGTGCCTTCATCGACTTCATCAAACATGGCGATGTAGAGCATTTGGGCACCAATTGAAAGGTTATATTGTAATTGTTTCCATAAGAAATTTCCGGAATCACGTGGGACAAAAGCACGGGAGCTACCGGTCATGTTCGTCCAGGAGAATCCCGGGAAGCAAAGTGGAGCATAATCGATTTGATGTTGTTTGCACCAGTCCATATCATCTTTGATCAGGGATTTGAACTGATCGAATCCGGCCTGATTATATCGACCAACAAACCAAGGCATAATGATATCTGATTTTTTGATGAGTTCATGCAAAAATGGATCAGATTCGGTATCCTGACGCAATTCACGCCAATAAGTCGGTACGCCAAGAAGCACGCTATAGCCGTTTTGTTTGAGGTAATTGACAATCCGTTCGGCTGTTTTGAGATTATATTTGCGACCGTCGTTAAATCCGATACCCCAAACGGCAATCAGTGGTTTGCCATGATGAAAAAGATAGGTTTTGGCGCGATCACGCTTTTTGAGGTTCCATTCTTTTTCAAGGGCGGCTACATCGTCCATTAAGATTTTGTCGTCACCATCTTTAATGCCACTAAGGTCGTACATGACGCAGATTGCGCGGTCAAATTCATTGGCTGAACGAATAGCCGAAGTCAACACTGTATTGAAGTGGTTGCGACCACTGGGGTTAGCAATCTCACCCACGAATCGTTGCATAAATACACCGTCGATTCCGTATTGTTGCATCCATTTAAAATGAAGGTTGACGGAAGAATAGTCATGTGCGCTATAGAGTTTAGCGGGCTTTCCATCTTTTGTCATAAAAGGACTGTCATAGGTTATTTGATAGGCGCTGACGTCGGGCCAAAAATCGATATTTGTAGAACCAGGTTGGAATCCGTTTTTTCCACGGTAATGGTACCATCCGCGGTCTGCACCATCCGTAGGACTATTGAACCAGCCTTGGTAGCCGGCCATAACAAGGCCGCTATACGAGTCGTATTGTTTTTGTGCGAATAGTAAGCCTACCGAAAAAAGTTGACAGATGCCAAGAAGATGGAATTTAAGCGTTTTAGCTATCATATCGATTTATAATTAAGTTATTCTGCTAAATATCGATTAACTCAATTAATAGTCCATTAATAAAGTATTAATACGCTGTGAATAGCTAATTTTACCGCAGTTGAATATAAAGATTTACCGCCTTTTATTGGCATGTTATATTTCTATTTTTTTTGTGTAATTTTTTGTGGAGTAGGAAAAATTGATCATCTTAAATGATCTACCCAATTGGAATAGGCATGTTTATGTTGGTCTTTTCCGTGCTTGTCGCACAGAAAAGTTTTTCGAATTTTATCCCTTATACTGGGGCTTATGATGCGGTAATGAATATCCTGTCCGAGAATGATTCCTTTGCACGGCTAGACTATAGCAACATGCTGATGCTCGTCATATTTCTATTGATCAGTTTTTGCTTATTCAAGCGGAAAGGACAGTTTTAATTTGTAGGCACACCTGATCGGCTATTTTTTATCAAGTTCTTTTTTATAAGTACTTGGGGACTGGCCATATTTCTTTTTAAAGGCCGAAGCGAAATAGGATGCTGAGGAAAAACCGACACTGCTAAATATTTCGTTGATGTTTAGTCCTTCAGCCATGAGGCTTTTGGCTTTCTTTAATCTTCGCTCGATAATGTAATCATTGACGCTGCAGTCAAGTAACTGTTTGACTTTACGGTAGAGCTGCACGCGGGAGAGATGAAGCTCGTTGGCAATGCCATCGACACTCAATCGCGGGTCTGATAATTTGGATTCGACAATCGCTGAGAAATTGTTCAGAAAACGTCTATCGTTATCATTGACCTGCTCCGCTTGAGCGCTATCAAACTGTTCCACATTGCTGCTGTATTTTTCTTTAAGCTGATGGCGTGACTGTAGGATGTTTGAAATCCGTGTCCGCAGTAATTCGGCGTTGAATGGCTTAGTAATGTAGTCATCAGCCATCAATTTACTTCCTTCGAGCATCGTATCTTCGTTGGCGAGCGCACTCAGTAAGATGACGGGAATATGTGCGGTCTGATAAAATGCTTTGATGTCCTTTAGAATATCCAGACCGCTACCATCGGGAAGCATAATATCCGTAATGACTAGATCTGGAAAATGTGTCTTCAACATTCCATTGGCTTGTTGCACATCTTTTGCCAGGAAAAGATTGTAATCCCTTTCTAAGAGGGAGCGGAGATAATCTCTGATCTCATCATTATCTTCAACGACCATAATACTTTTTGATCTGTTGGATCGAAAAGAAAGATTGTTGTCTACCATCTTTCGTGTGGCGTCCACTATGTCGTCTTGTTGAAACAGCGGCTTTTCTCCCTTGTCAAAATCGGCCAGTTCAGCAGGCTCGTAGTGACTATTTCCAATTGGCATACGTAGGGTGAATATCGACCCATGGCCGGGTTTGCTACTCACAGTGATTTGGCCATGATGCAGTTCGATGATCTGTTTGGTGTAGGCGAGGCCGATTCCGGAGCCATTACGGCTACTGGCGCCCTGATAAAAAGGATCAAAAATGTGCTCAATATCACTTGGGGCAATCCCCAGGCCATTATCCAATACCCGTAGATAGAAATAGTCTTTGAAATTGTTTTCTTCCAATATAATTTCAATTCTGCCACTTGCCGCCGTATGTTTGATCGCGTTGGACAATAAATTGGATAAGACCTGTTCCATCAGGTATTCGTCCATCCAAACCTCTTTCAAGCTTGTTTTGTTGACATAACTGACGGAGATCCTGTTTTTCTTAAATAAGGGCTTGAAACTACCTATTACCTGCTGAATAAATGGGTCAATGTAAACGATGGTCGCATGTAGCTTAATCTTCGATTTACTGATGCGATGGATATCAATGAGGTCGCTGACCAAACGTTGTAGTTTTTTTGCATTCCGTTTGATGCGTGACAGCTGTTCTCTGACCTCTTCGGTAAGATCTTTTCGTAATTCAAGGTCCTCGATAGGCGCGATGATAAGGGTTAGCGGGGTTTTAAATTCATGCGAGATATTGGTGAAGAAATTATTTTTGATTTCTGCCGCTTGCTGAATCTGACTGTTCATTTCGACGATCTGTTTTTGTTGCGCAAGAATCTCGCTATTCTGGATTTCCAGATGTTTGTTCTTTTCCCAGTTGCTTCTGATCACGATAATAGAAATTCCCCCAAAGACAACAGCTAGCACCAAGCTAACGACCAATACATTAAGAACGGACTTTTGGCTTTGGTAAATCTTATTCTGTTCCGTAATGAACTCCTGTCTTTTGTCAATATCGAGCTGCTGTTGTTTTATTTTATCCGACTGCAGGGCAAGCAACTCCGCGTTGGTTTTATCGATAACAGAGGTTGCGAGTATATTCTCGCGGCGGTAGTTTTGGTGGTTGATGATAGCCAAGGCCGTTCGAATGGCTTCGGCCCCGCCAGTGGGATAGAGTATGGAAGCAAACATTTTGCCCTGTATGATCTGTTCAAGGCCATTTCCGGGACCAGGAAGAGCATCAACACCAATTATCTTAATATCCTTTTTGATCTGGGCTTCGTCCAATGCTTTTTTTACCCCCATGGCCATCTGATCATTGAATGTAAAGATGATATCACTCTGGCTCATGACGTTTATATGCTTACGCATTTCCAGATAGGCTTTATTTTTCTCCCAGCCGCCGTGAATGACGCCGCTCACCCGAACCGCTGTGGCATCTCCAATTTGCTGCATAAAGCCTTTTTCACGCTCTATTGAAGCCGAGGTGCCCGATAGTCCTGTGACTAATCCGACCGAACCCTTTCCTTGCAAAATCGTGCGGCTATATTGACCGGCCAGTTTCCCGATGGCGATATTGTCGGCGCCCACATAAGCATTATATTGGCCGGATGACGTCTTACGGTCTGTTACGATGACAGGTATATTGCGTTGGAATACAGAATCCACAATTGGCGTGAGTGGCTCGGCCTCATTTGGGGATACAATCAGAAGATCGATATCCTGTTTGACTAATTCGCGAATTTGATTGATCTGTACATTATTGTCGCCATGTGCGTCGCGATAAAGAAAGTCAATATCAGGATTGAAGGAAAGTTCCCTTTTCATTTCCTCGAGCATCGTTTGTCGCCAGGCATCGTTTCCGATACACTGCGAAAAAGCGATCACCTGCTTTTTCTTTCGGACCATTGGTTGACATCCACAAAAAAGAAGCAAGGTCAATATGCCACTAAAAATGAAATATTTTCCCATGATTTTTCCCCTTAAATATCCGAATATACATTATTTAGATTTTTTAGGATAACAGGGATAGTGTTAGTGTATATTTTACACTAAAATAGGAACCTTCAAAAATGTATCATTTTCTAAAATTTCTGTTTAAAAAGTGAAAGTTTTAAAAAACAGACTTAGTTTAACTGTCAGATTTTTAATGTTTTAGCGTTTTTAAAAAAATGTTACATAAATAAATGTTTTTGCGAAGTCCAAATTTAAGTTAAGATGAAGCACGTGTTAAATTTGGATTAATCAATTATAGATCATCACATGAACAAAAACACGGTATTAGCTTGGTCCTTTGTAGTGGCTTTAGGCGGATTTTTATTTGGATTTGATACAGCGGTTATTTCGGGAGCAGAAAAGGCCGTTCAGGAGCACTGGCATTTGAGTGAGTTTCAGCATGGACTGACAATGGCCATCGCCTTGATAGGGACAGTTGTCGGCGCAGCATTAGGTGCACTGCCTTCCGATAAATTGGGCCGTAAAAATACCTTATTTGCTGTTGCAGCCCTTTACTTTATTTCAGCGATTGGTAGTGCACTGGCGAATGACTGGACTATATTTATTTTATTCCGCTTTTTGGGTGGCATAGGAGTTGGCGTCTCTTCGGTAACGGCACCAATCTATATATCAGAAATCTCCCCGGCAGCATCGCGGGGTAAGTTGGTAGGGCTTTTTCAATTCAACGTTGTATTAGGTATTTTGATAGCCTATTTGTCCAATTATTTTATCGGTCAGGTTGGCGAAGAGTCCTGGCGCTGGATGCTGGGGGTACAGTGCTTTCCGTCGTTGTTATTCTTCTGTTTGATCTTCCTCATTCCGGAAAGTCCGAGATGGCTGCTGCTGCACAGGGGGAATTTGGCCGAGGCAACACGGATTATGAAAAAAATTAATTCGGATGGTTACGAGCTGGAGATTTCAAAAATTCAGGAGTCCAAAAACAATTCCACAGGAGAAGGCAAGCTCTTCGTTCGCGAAAATGCCAAACCTATTTTATTAGCCTTTTGTTTTGCGCTGTTCAATCAAGTTTCAGGTATCAACGCGATTATATATTATGCGCCCCGTGTATTTGAAATGGCTGGCTTGGGCTCACAGAGTTCATTACTTTCGACAGTTGGTATAGGGGTTGTCAATTTTATTTTTACGTTGTTGGCGATCAATTTCATCGATAAGGTGGGCAGAAGAAAATTAATGTTGGTGGGCTCGATCGGGCTGATTGTTTCATTGGCACTCGTTTCCCATGCTTTTTATACCAACCAAACGACGGGTTTTGCGATCACAATCTATCTGATGAGTTTCATTGCCTTTTTCGCATTCTCGCAAGGTGCGGTGATTTGGGTGTTTATTTCGGAAATTTTTCCGAACGACGTACGTGCCAAAGGGCAGACATTTGGTAGCTTGACACATTGGGTGATGGCGGCGATTATCACTTTTTGTTTTCCAGCCTTGACGGAAATGCTCGGCGGCGGCGGTACCTTCTTGATCTTTGCTCTATTTATGGTGCTGCAGCTTGTTTATGTGCTTAAGTTTATGCCGGAGACAAAAGGGAAATCATTGGAAGATCTTGGGCATACCATCAATCTACATTAGTCTTTAGCTGGACTACAGCAATAGGTGTCGGAGTAGCCATGACGCGACCGGCGCCTGTCGAAAGTTATTTAATCAAAGACAATGTGATAACATGTTGTGTGTATCTATTGTCAACATTGAATTTAAAGGGAAATATAATAATCAATTTGTTACTTGGTTTTTGGCGCTCGGCCGAAGCTTTGTATAAAAAGGAGAAAATATGAAAAACGGAGATAAATCAATACAGGGTATTTGTTTTGGCGAGGTTCTTTGGGACAATCTTCCTACAGGTAAAAAATTAGGCGGTGCGCCTTTGAATGTGGCTTATCACCTCAATAAATTGGGGGTTACAACGCGTATGCTAACGCGCATAGGGCGTGACGATAATGGTTACGAACTGCGTATTGTATGTGAAGATCTGGGTATCCCGACCGATTTCTTCCAGTACGATGACTTGTTACCAACTTCAACAGTAGAGGTTTCGATCGATGCAAAACGCGACGTGCATTACGATATCGTTTATCCTGTAGCTTGGGATAGAATAGCGGTGGACAATGTTGTTCTTGAGGCAGTTGCGGCGGTGGATTTTTTGGTGTATGGCAGTCTGGCCTGTCGGGATGATGTAAGTTTTCAAAGTTTGCTATTATTGCTGGAAAAAGCCCGCTTCCGGGTGATGGATGTCAACCTGCGTACACCTTATTTTGGTCCGGAAAAAATACATACACTGTTGGGATACGCTGATTTTGTGAAAATGAATGCCGAGGAACTGCATGTTATTTCAGACTGGAATGGCACGACGGATGCCTATACCGATCAGCAGCGTGTAGACCTGATCATGGAGCGTTTTGCAATTCAGGAGGCAATTGTAACCTATGGTGCAGATGGAGCGGTATATCATTATAAAAAAGACAATATCAGTTATCATTTTCCAGCCTTGAAAGTTCAGGTAGAAGATACCATCGGAAGTGGTGATTCTTTTTTGGCGGCTTTCCTGACCAAAAGGTTTCAGATGCAGGAAGGTGTTCAGCTGGAGGAAGTACTGGAATTTGCGGCGACTTTAAGTGGATTTGTGACACAGAGCCGGGGGGCTTGTCCTGAATATAACGATGAGGTCATCAATCGATTCCAATGGTTGCATCCGATCTTCAATGGAGCTCAGAAGCAACAGTAGGTGAACTGCTTCTTTACGAAGCAGTTTACCCGTTATCATAATCAAATAATCAATCTAAATCATTAACCATTTACTTATAACCAATTATGTTTACAAGACAGAAAGCAATGCTGCTCCCGTCTTTGGCACTTTTTTCTGTTGTCGCATTTGCGCAACAGACTGAAATCCGGGGAAGAATTACGGATGGCGGGACAGCAGCACCTATAGTAGGGGCATCTTTAGTGGTGAAGGGAACCACAATAGCCACCAAGACAAATGAAAAGGGAGAATTTGTCCTTCAGACTTCGGGCAATCAGGGTACATTGGAAATAAGCTATGTCGGCTATGCCTCCCAGGCGATTGCTGTAGCAGGAAGAAAGTTCCTCGATATTCAGCTTACGCCTACCGAAAAAGGGCTCGACGAAGTGGTTGTTACGGGATATCAAACAGAACGGAAGAAGGATTTGACGGGTGCAGTGAGTGTCGTTAATGTTACTGAGATGATGAAGGCTCCGGAAAATAACCCGATGAAAGCGCTGCAAGGACGGGTCGCTGGTATGACCGTAACTTCGGATGGTAGTCCGAGTGGAGCGGCAACAGTGCGTATGCGCGGAATCAGTTCCATCAATAGTAGTCAGGATCCCTTGTATGTCATTGATGGAACCCCCACACAGGGAGGAATGCACGAGCTCAATTCGAATGATATCGAAAGTATTCAGGTTTTAAAGGACGCTTCTTCGGCGAGTATCTATGGCTCGCGCGCAGCGAATGGTGTTATTGTCATCACAACAAAAAAAGGAAAGATAGGTGCCCCTAAACTTACGGTAGACGCCTATGCCACCAGTACGCATTTTAATAATCGCATGAAAGTGCTGGATGCCCAACAATATGGTCGTGCATTGTGGCAGGCCACCATCAATAATGGTGGAAACCCTAACGGAAATAATATTGGTTATCAGTTTGAATGGAATAACGACGCAAATGGCGTACCTCAGCTCAATACTGTTTTTGTTTCCAAGTATATCGACCGTGAACATACCATGTACGCTTCCGATACCGATTGGTTTAAGGAAGTTTCAAAACCGGGATTACAGCAATCTTACAATGCGACATTAAGCTCCGGTACAGAAAAGTCCAGTTCCTTTTTCTCCTTAGGTTATTTGCACAACAATGGGACACTCCGTTACACGGATTTCCAGCGGATATCAGCCCGGATGAATGCCGATTATAAATTATTCGATGGACGCTTGGTGGTGGGCGAGAATTTTACGGTAAACAATACCGGTGAAGTGCAGGTACCGGGCGATGTGCTTGACCTTTCGTTAAAAGCATTGCCCATTATTCCTGTCCATACAGTAGATGGAATAGGATGGGGTGGGCCAGCATTGGGGATGAACGACCGCCATAATCCCATGCGTGTACTTTATGACAACCGGAACAATAAATATAATTATTGGCGGTTGTTTGGAAATACCTATGCCGATCTACAGGTCATAAAAGGTCTGCATGTCCGCACCAGTTACGGTTTGGATTATAGTAATTTTTACAAACGTAATTTGGAAGTATCCTATCGTTCGGGATTCATGAACAGCAGCCGGAGTGGGGTTAATATGGAACAGTCCCATGGGATGAAGTGGACTTGGTCCAATACGGCAACTTATCGGAAAGAGATTGATAAACATACCTTAGATGTGCTTGCCGGTATGGAAATGAACCGTCAGAATGATATCAATTTTAATGCCTATACTGCCGGAGATGGCGCCTTTGCCATAGAGACACCGGAGTATATGTGGCCGGGTGTGAGTACGGGCACAGCGGCAGTAGGCGGTGGCTCTACGGGATTCTCGCTGTTATCCTATTTTGGAAAGGCCAATTATTCCTATGATGACCGCTATCTGGCTTCCTTCACCGTGCGGCACGATGGCTCTTCCCGCTTCGGTAAAAATAACCGCTTTGCCACTTTCCCGGCGGTAACAGCGGGGTGGCGGATTTCGTCCGAGCGTTTTATGGCAAGTACGAAAAACTATATTTCGGACCTCAAGCTGCGTGTTGGATGGGGGCAGACAGGTAACCAAGGGATAGGTAATCTGGCTACCTATGCGCTGTTCGTCCCCGAATATGGTGTTGCTGATCCCACATGGAACATCGTGGATGGCACAGCATACGACCTCTCGGGCGCAGGAACGGGAAAATTACCGTCGGGATATCGCAAAATCCAAACAGAAAACAATGACCTGAAATGGGAAACCACAACGCAGACGAATATCGGTTTGGACTTTTCATTGTTTAAGCAAAGTCTCTATGGTTCGATTGACTGGTATGTCAAAGCAACTAAAGATATGTTGATCAATCCAGCCTATATCGGTGTGGTCGGAGAGGGCGGTTACCGTTGGGCGAATGGTGCCTCCATGGAAAATAAAGGTTTGGACGTATCGGCTGGATATCGCAATAAAACATCGTTTGGACTGGATTATGATGTGATGGCTGTGTTCTCTACCTATAAAAACAAGGTGACACATTTGCCCGAAGCGGTAGAAAACTCCTATGGAGGTCGTCAGGGGGATAATATTATCGGCCGGCCGCTGGGATCATTCTATGGTTATGTCACCGACGGTATTTTTCAGAATCAGGACGAAGTGGATGCGCACGTCAATCAGACCGGTAAGGGGATAGGGCGTTTACGTTACGTCAACGTCTATGATGCGGACAAGCAGATTACGGATATGGACCGTACCTGGATCGGTAGTCCACATCCTGATTTTTCCTATAGTCTCAATATTGTGCTGAAATATAAAGGGTTTGACCTATCGGCATACTTTCAGGGGGTACAGGGGATAGATGTCGAAAACTGGCTGAAAAAGCAAACAGACTTCTGGAGCGTGGATGACGTCAATTCCAATAAAGGCCTTCGGTTGCTGAATGCATGGACACCACAAAATCCAACGTCGACGATTCCGGCCTTACAAACGACAAACAACAATGACGAGGGCCGCCTGTCAAATTACTTTATTGAGAATGGATCTTATATGAAACTCCGGAATCTGTCTCTGGGCTATACCTTGCCAACAGCAACAGCCTCACGCCTGCGTATGAGCCGGCTAAGGATCTATGTGACCGGTCAGAACCTATTTACCGTTAAGTCAAAGAATTTTACAGGTGTAGATCCTGAAAATGTAGGTTGGGGGTATCCAATTCCAACGACCTGGACAGCCGGGGTAAATATTGGATTTTAAAAAGGGGAGAAATAAGGCTATACACTTATAAATAATTTATACGGATGAAAAAAATAACCACCAAAATAGCGATACTTATGGTTCTTGCTGGACTACTTCCGGGATGTACCAAATTTTTGGATCAAACACCCAATGGTGTACTGAGCTCCGATCAGGTTAAAGAGCCAGAACGATTATTGACAGCGACCTATGCTGCTTTGGGCAACGATCATTATGATGTCCCTTTTAGCTTATGGCCCTATGGTACGGTTCGGTCGGACGATGCTTATAAAGGCGGATCGGGACCACAGGATATCCAGACCTTTCATTTTCTTGAGGTCTCAAATAACATTACAACCAATTTTGCGGAGTTGGATAAATTATGGTTTCAGTTGTACGTTGCGATTTCGCGTGCCAATACGACAATCAAGACCATACAGGAAATGGACAATTTCGATGGGAAGGAAGAAAAACTTGGTGAAGCACGTTTTCTGCGGGGGCATTTTTACTTTATGCTCAAGATCCTTTTCAAATATGTGCCTTATATCGATGAAAATGTACCGGTAGACAGCTATGAAACCGTATCGAATAGAGCCCTAAGCAACGATGCACTATGGCAAAAGATTGTAGCGGATTTTCAGTATGCGGTAGATCATCTTCCTGCTGTGCAAACGGAGGTCGGTCGGGCCAATCGTATCGCCGCCGCCGCTTATCTCGCCAAAGCTTACCTGTATAAGGGATACCGTCAGGACAATGCCGAACGTAATATGGTGACGGGTATCGATGCGGGAGATTTGGAAAAGGTTGTACAAAATACGGATATTGTGCTTTCATCGAACCATACGTTGGAAACCGACTTTGCATTTAACTTCTTGCCGGGCAAATATGAAAATGGAACAGAGGCGCTGTTTTCAGTTCAGTTTTCAAAAGATGACGGGACAAAATTTGGGCGTGTTAACTTTTCTGATGTACTATCTGTACCTATGGGGGTGGGCTGTTGTGATTTCAATAAACCGAGTCAAAGCCTTGTCAATGCGTTTCGCACAACGGGTAAAGGTCTACCACTGGATAATTATAATGCGTTGAATAGCTTTAATACCTCCGAGAAGTATGACCCGAGGTTATTCCATACAGTTGCAATTCCGGGCTTACCGTACAAGTATAGTAGCAAAAGAACATACGAAGAAAGCTGGAATCGTAATCCCGCGGAGTATGCTGTTTATGCCTCGTTAAAAGAAAATGTTGATCCCGACTGTGATTGTTTCGTTCCGATGGTACCCTTCTATGCGAATACAAAGAATCGAATTGTATTGCGCTTTGCCGATGTGCTGTTGATGCGGGCAGAGGCGCTTATCGAGCTGCATCGATCGGCTGAAGCACTGCCATTGATCAATCAAGTGCGTACGCGGGCAAAAAATAGCACCTCACTTACGGGCTATGCAAATGATAAAACGCTGATCGAAACCTACAAAAATGGTGATAATATTGTGTGGACCGAAGATAATGCCCGGAAGGCGTTACGTTGGGAAAGACGTTTGGAGCTCGCGATGGAAAATGGAAGATTCTTTGATCTGGTACGTTGGGGAATTGCAGACCAGGCCATGAATGCCTATTATGATGTAGAAAAGTCACGTCGCTCTTATTATTCCTCGGCACATTTTACAGCAGATAGGAATGAATATCTGCCGATTCCCGAAGCACAGATCAGATTAAGTAAGTATCTGTACAAACAAAATCCAGGCTATTAAACAGGCACTTATTGTTGAACGATTAGCATAACCAATTATTCCAATGAACACATTAAACAATTATATAAAAGTAGGAATTACCATCCTGTTTATCGGCCTTCTCGCTGCCTGCAAGCGTGATGCCGATAGTACACTCAATTTGAGTGCAGATGTAGATGTAGTTTCTTTCAAGGTCGGCAATACCATTGGGAAAGTAGATCAGGCAAAAGGTACCATTCTTGTTATGGTTCCTGAAGGTACAGATCTTTCGGCGGTGGCTCCGACAATTGAATTGTCAAGCAATGCCAAGGTTTCTCCAGCTTCAGGCATCGCTCAGAACTTTTCATTTTCTGGCACAACACCGATTACTTACCGCGTGTTTAATGGTAATCTATTTAACACCTACCAGGTAACCGTCAAAGAAATCAAGGCAGAAATAACGGCATTCCGCATCGGAGAAAAAGCGGGAATCATCGATCAGAAAAATAAAAGTATTAAAATTTACCTACCCCTGGGGACAGACCTAAAGAACCTATCACCGGCGATAGAATTTACAGCCGGAGCGAGCATAACGCCCAATCAGAGTGGGCCCGTGGATTTAAGTTCCCCCATAAAATACAGCCTTGCCTATATGGGGCAAGTTTTCCAATACACGGTAACTGCCCTATTGGGTACAGAACCCAAACAAATCCTTATGATTTATAATGGCGAAACCAGCGTTCCACATTTCGACGGGTTAGGGGTGAGTACGGTAGATTCACCTTATCCCAATCCGAAAACCACTGGAATTAATGCAACACCTTTCTGTGCGTCTTTTGTGCGGGACAATAAAACTGGTGAAGGCTGGCACGGTGGAGCACTCTGGAATGCAAATAAAGTGACGATCAATCCGGCAGAATACGGGCGTTTCTCGATGATGGTATTGAAAGATGTTGCTGGTGATGTGCAATTGGAAATTCAATCGGATGGCGAACAGAATAAAGATTGGTTGCGTGCCAATTATTCGAAAGATCATGTCGGTGAGTGGCAAGAATTGGTTTTTCAGATTCCTGCTGGAAGAAAGGCTATCATTAACAATATACTGGTAATGCCACATGAGCATCCTAATGGGCAGCCCGTGGCATTTCCTACCCAACGGATGTATTGGGACGAATTGAAGGCATTACCCAAAGAGTAATCGAGTACAAACAAAACAAGTTATTATAAAAACAAAAATGATAGCTAATCAGGGATTAATAGAAAGATTTAAATCATGAGACCAAAGATGTATTTGTTTCCGACAGTATTCTTGCTAAGCTTGTTGACAAGTTGCAAGAATGGGGACGAGAGTTCGACAGGGCTGGATAGGCGCATGGAAATACTGCCTGTGGACAGCTCTACGGCTTGTATTTCGGGACAGGAGGTGGGACCCTATCAAAGGTTCTACAGACCCCAGCAGGGGTTTGTGGGCGATCCAATGCCGTACTACAATGCCAACGATAACAAGTTCTACTTGTTTTATCTCTATGAAAATGCCAACAGGCATCCTATCTATAGCACACGGACAAGTGATTACGGAACATTTGAGGGGTATACCGAAGTATTGTCGTCGGGTGCTGTAGGGAGTCAGGATGAATGGATCGGAACAGGAAGTTTTATTAAAAAAGGAACATTGTATTACTGTTTCTATACGGGGCATAACAATATTTTTACGCCTGCGGAAAAGATTATGTTGGCTACGTCAACTGATTTGATGAATTGGACCAAGCAACCAGCGATGGCGCTGCAGGCTGCCCCGGGCTATGATCGAAATAATTTTCGTGATCCACAGGTTTATTGGGATGAAGGCCGCAATGCCTACGTCATGCTGGTCACGACACGAAAAGACGGAAAAGGAACGCTGGCACGTTATCAGTCGACAGATTTAAGCAGTTGGTCTATGATTGAACCGCTCGTTGCGACCACAGGTACAGTAGAGAAATATGGAATCGAAACAGATGCAGAACTATTGGAATGCCCGGATTTATTTAAAATGGGCAATAAATGGTATCTCTTGTTTTCGCGGATCAACCGGGATGAACACCGCAAGACATTTTATCGTGTTGCGGATTCTCCGGATGGCCCCTGGACGATCTGTCGGGATGCCGAAGGTCATCATGAAACCTTTGATGGACTTTATCTCTATGCGGGGAAGACGGCTAGCGACGGTACAACACGTTATCTTTCGGGCTGGTGTTCGACCGGGCAAACAGTAAATAATAACAACGAACTGCCCTGGGCTGGAAATTTAATTTCACATCAGTTGGTTCAGGGAGCTTCAGGACGTTTATATCCTAAAATTCCGGAGGCCCTAAACAGTAAATTCAAGACGGAAGTCGCCTTTGAAAAACTGAGCAATGTTGGTCAAGTTTCCGAATCGAATAAAACCTATAGTTTGACAGCGCAATCTGGCGGAAGAAGTTATGCACAATTTAACCGGAACACTTCATCCGTGAAAGTGACAATGACGATTGATGCTTCCCAATCCAGCAAATTTGGTTTTTCATTTGGCGCATGTGATGATCCGACCGAAGTATATAGCATTGCTTTTGATCTGACTTCATCCAATCGCTGGAATATGCCCGCACTGTTTATGAACAAAGAGGCACGCAATGGCAGCGGAAGCAAAACAGAACTCAATTTTACGCCACTTACAGTACCGACCAACCGGCTTTTTAACGTGAAAATTATTATCGAAAAATCGATTGGTATCGTATATGTGAATGATCGTGTTGCTTTTACCAACCGGATCTATAAAATGGATCAAAACCCTTGGACTATTTTCGCGGATCAAGGAACAGTAAAAGTGAATGGGTTGAAAATCGAAAAATCTTCCTGACAATTGAGGCAATATTTGCCTATTGAAGCGAACAATAACCTAATTAGAAATGTAAACAAAAGAAAAATGATAAGATTAAAGAAATACAGTGTTTTAATGCTCCTGCTAAGTGTTTTTGGTACGAGTCTGGCACAGAAAGGACAGCATAAACAAGGGGATCCCGAAGAGAAGTATCGCCCACTTTACCATTTTACCCCACAGCAGGGCTGGATGAACGACCCCAATGGACTGGTTTATCTGAACGGTAATTATCATCTTTTTTTTCAGCATAATCCTGAAAACCCCGTTTGGGGGCCTATGCACTGGGGCCATGCGATCAGTAAAGATTTAATCCATTGGGACGAGCAGAAGATCGCATTGTATCCCGATAGTTTGGGGACTATTTTCTCCGGTAGCGCTGTAATCGATAAAGATAACACGGCAGGTTTTGGAAAAGGTGCTATGGTCGCTATTTTTACCCATCACAATCATCAGGAAGAGGACCGAAAAACAGGATTGCATCAAAATCAAAGTTTGGCTTATAGTTTGGATAAGGGCCTTACCTGGACAAAGTATAAAGGCAATCCGGTATTGCCAAACCCGGGTATATGGGATTTCAGAGATCCAAAGGTGATGTGGCATGTGCATAGCCAACGTTGGATTATGACCTTGGCTACAAAAGATTGTATTACTTTCTATTCTTCCAAAGATTTGAAAACATGGCAGAAGGAAAGTGAGTTTGGCAAAGAGGTGGGGGCCCATGGCGGTGTCTGGGAATGCCCTGATCTTATCCCCATGGATTACAAAGGAGCTACAAAATGGGTTTTGCTGGTGAGCATCAATCCAGGTGGACCCAACGGTGGCTCGGTGACACAATATTTTGTGGGTGACTTTGATGGGCATCAGTTCCGAACAGCGGATACTAAAATAAAGTGGTTGGATTGGGGACCCGATAACTATGCCGGCGTAACCTGGAGTAACCTAGGGGATAGGCACCTGATGATTGGCTGGATGAGCAACTGGCAATATGCCAATGTGGTTCCTACCACAAAATGGCGTTCCTCCTCAACCATACCTCGTGTTTTATCTTTAGGAAAAGTTGGACAGTCGTTCTACGTTTCGAGTACTGTTCCCAAAGAAATTGAAACCGCATTTCGTCCACTAAAAAAATACCATGGCGGTGGAACGAAGGAAGTTTCGTTCGGCCAACATCTCCCACAAGCGTACCGTTTGGACCTCAAAAATTTGAAGCAGCAGGCTTTTAAAGTCATCTTATCAAATGAATCTGGCGACGAATTGGTTATTGGTTATCGTGAAGACCAAAATACCTATTATATCGATCGTTCTAAGTCCGGTGAAGTGTCTTTTAATGGAGATTTCTCAAAGACAGCTTTGTCACAACGGCTGCAAAATAAGGGAGCACTTTCTTTCAGTTTGTATGTTGATGTGAGCTCTGTGGAACTTTTTGCAGACGAGGGGCTAACGGTAATGACCAGTTTATTTTTTCCAAAAACGCCGATAACCAAGCTGCGTATCGTGGGCGATAAAAAGCTGGAGTTTCAGGAAATCGGTATTTCTGCATTTAAGAGATAAGAGCTGGATTTTTGCCATTAAAGCGATCCTTGATAAGACAAGGATCGCTTTATACTTCGCTACTTGGTCTTATTTTCGAGGTGCAAGTGTGCTGGCATTAGTGTGGGGAAAGTCCACGCAAAATGATTTTTTTTGTAAACTATTGGACGGTACATGGAAAGATACGGATCAAATTTCGATGTATTATAAATATCCTTCATGGCCTCAAAGAGATTGGAGGGCCAAACTCCTGCTGTCCTGTCTAGCATGTCAACGTCCGGATTTTTAAACCAAGGCCATTCAGTTGGATGTTGATTGTAATAATATAAATAGTCAAGGGCCTGCCTGACCGATTTTCCATCCTTCGTGGCGGTAAATAGGTTTTCTCCCGTGGCATTGTGTATACACCACATGGAGGCTGTCAATGGTGCTAATGAAAAGTAGGTGTACCATAAACCTTTCTCACCCCGTTTTACTTCCTCAATAAGATGACCATCAGCTGCGATCTTTTCGAAAAGATCAGCCTTGATCAAGTCTATTGTAAAAGAAAGCTCTTTTTGGTCATCAAGAAAGTTTGCCGAAAGTAGATTCGCAAACCTCGCCCAATCCGCAATATTATTGGATCTTTCGCGTAAGAAATGTGTCGCTTTTTGATAGACATCGATGGCCCAGACCTTAAAATGATCGCGATCTTTCTTCGCCCAAAGGGGATCGTTTTTAAGTAATTCGGCAGCAATCATTAATCCGGCTCCCGCATAAGAAAGCACAACTGGTCCGTCAAACTGACTGTATTTTTTATTGATTGTGGCCCAGGAGTTAATGAAATATAAGGCCTTGGATGCATACTTTTGCTCACCGTTTAAGGTATACGCCAAGGCCGTACAATAGGCAGCGAAAGCATCCGCATGGAGCTTTTTTGCCATAGCACGTTGGCCTTCTTTATCGTTATAAAAGCCGGGTACACTAAAATCTTCAACTGCATGATGGTCAGTTAATAAAAGAGAATCGGCCAGCGTAACCAACTGCTTGTATGCCGCATATACCGGTTCGGATTTTTTGTTGATTTGTAATTTAACATAATTGATCTGGGTAATGGGGTGCATTAAGGATTGCCCATGACCATGTGAAGGCCAAATAAATAGACAGACTATCAACAAGGTCAATCCTATTTTTAAAAATTGAGTGGTTTGGTCCTGTAGGCCAGAAAATAAATATATGAAATTTTGCATGGTTCTAAATGGATACGTTTATCGATCGGTTTCGTCGCTATGGGGGGATTAGCTACTGCAAATTAAGAAAAAAATAACATAAGTTTACTGGTGTTCAGAAATTTCATTTGAATTATTGCAGCGAAGTAATTAACTTCATGCCTAGAATAATCAATTATGGACATCAATCAAAATCTGCCTGAGAAGGAACTCTTGTGCCAACTCCATCATGGAGATATACAGGCTTTTGATATCTTGTACCATCGTTATAGCCAGATTATCTATGCCAATATCCTTAAGTTTCTGAAAAATGAAACTAGTGCCGAAGATTTACTTCAGGATGTTTTTCTACGTATCTGGGAAAATAGGTCAAAAATAGATCCTGAACAATCTTTTGCAGCATTTCTATTTACCTGTTCGCGTAACATCACATTTAATTTCAAGCGACGCTTGAAATTGGAGATGGAATCTGAAGTCCAGCTCGCCTATGGCGCATTGGAATCTGAAAATACCATTGATAAAGTGCTCGATTCCAAGGAGGCCATGGTCTTGGTAGAAAACTTGTTGAGTAGATTGCCCAAACAACGCCAAAAAATATTTAGGTTATCTAAGCTTGAAGGTAAAAGCTATAAGGAGATTGCCGAAGAAATGGATATTTCGATTGCTACTGTTCGTGACCATATTGTTAAAGCCAATAAATTTATCCGACATGGTGCATTGCAGGACAATGGCTTCTCGGCCCTCCTAATGATTCTGCTTTTACATGCTGCAAATTAATTTTTTTTTCTAGAGCAGACCTTTATGCTACGAAGTGTGTATTTACTAGTAAAAATACAGCTCAGTGGAGACCAATAAATCTAAAATAGACCAATTACTTCAAAAATATAAAGAAGGGAACTGTTCGCTTGAAGAGATCGAATGGCTACAGCATGCGCTTTCTGCTACCGACATCGGGGATCAGGATGCCATCGATCAGGCTATAGTCACTAGTTTACTCCAGCCTTCTGCTGCAGGAAAAATGAGTGAATCCAGGCAAAAAATAGTGCTCGGAAATATCAAAAAGCAAATTCAGCAAGGCACACAGGAGCGCGATAAACCTAAGTTTTCAATCGGATGGCCCTATTGGGCTGCGGCGGCTTGCCTACTGCTCTTTATTTTTACAATGCTATTCTGGCAGCAACAGACGAGTCCTGTTCAGGCAGACATTAACCTCGTGAGGATGCAAGATACAACGGGTGATGTTGTAAATCCTGGCGGAAACAGTGCTACCCTGCGTTTAGCGAACGGCACACTTTTAGAACTCGATAAACAGGCATCGGGAATTGTGATGGGAGAAAGTATTACCTACGAAAATGGAAAGTCTATCGCTGCTGCGGCATTAGATAAACAGGCGATGGCGGCAGATCCAAGTAAGCTTATATTGGAGTTAGCCACTCCGTTAGGAGGCATATACCAGATTACTTTACCCGACGGGACAAAAGTATGGCTCAATGCGGGCTCTTCGCTAAAATATCCGATGAGCTTTGCTAAAAATGAACGAAGAGTTCGTTTGGAAGGCGAGGCCTTTTTTGAAGTGACGAAAGATAGCGCACGACCTTTCAGAGTGCTGAGTAAAGGACAGGAAATTGAGGTGCTCGGGACTGCCTTTAACGTCAATGCTTATCCCGATAATACAACGATTAAGACGACTTTAGTCAAGGGAAAGGTTAAATTATCGAACAATAATCGATATTCAGAAGCAATATACCTGCTACCGGGCCAGCAATCGACCAATACCAATGACGGAAAAATACAGCTCGCAAATGTGGATACAGCACCCTTTACCGCCTGGAAAGAAGGTTTGTTTTATTTTGACGAAACACCGCTTTCGGATGCACTGCAGCAGATCGGTCGCTGGTATAATGTCGAAGTGAAGTATAAGGGCGAGGTACCGCAAACACATTTCTATGGTCGTATAAAACGAAGCAAGCCACTTCGCGACGTACTTGACGTATTGGAAGAAGGTGGATTGCGTTTTGAGCTGAGCAAAAGCGATGAAAAGAATATCCTATATGTTAGACCGTTGTAATTAAAACCCTAAATAAAGATGAAAAAAGAAATGATCATGGATTCCACTTAATCCGGAAAAGGGTATAAGCAAAACAAAAAGGGCAGTGCTGGGGGGCACTGCCTTGAATTGGATGCATATACTTACAAGTGTTGCCCAAAGGCAAATTTTTGATAACCATTTATAAATAACATACAAACCGTACAAACATATGATTTTTTATCCATTTGTTAGGCTACACCCGTGGAGTTTAACTTTACGAAGTATACTGATTATGAAATTGATCGTACTCATTTCTTTACTGACCGCGATGCAGCTGTTTGCAGAGGGAAATGCGCAGACCATAAACTTAACCGCTAAGCACGTCACCTTAAATGAGGTGATGCGCGATATCCAAAAACAGAGTGGTGTTAATTTTTTCTTAACTGGCAAGTCATTGGCTCAGGCACGTTTGTCAGTCAATATACAGCATGCCAAATTGGAAGATGCATTAAATGCTATCGTAGCACCTTTGGATCTGGAGTGGATCAAAAAAGATGAGGTGATCGTGATAAAACCCAAAAGAAATCCGCCAAATACCGAACGCAAAGAAGTCCTGCAGCGGAGCATTGCTGGTAAAGTTGTTAATGGCAAAGGACAAGCCCTGGTAGGAACAACCATTACAGTGAAGGGAGCTAATATTTCCACGGTCACGGACCAGGATGGAAGGTTTACGATTCAGTTATCAACGGCAAATGGCACTTTGGTATTTTCAAACGTAGGCTATCAACGTTTGGAAAAAAGTGTCACTGGAAATGATGAATTAACCATTGTACTTCAGGAAGAGGTAAGTGGTCTGGATGAGGTGGTCGTCGTGGGGTATGGAAGCCAGAAACGCGCAAATGTAATTGGTGCGGTGTCAACCGTGAACGGAAGTTCGGTAGAGAATAGGTCAACCTCCACACTTAGTTCTTCACTGGCTGGACTCGCGGCGGGCGTTAACGTACAGGCCACAACGGGAAAACCAGGTGCAGACGGTGCTAGTATACTGATTCGTGGAAAGGGAACTTTAAACAATACGTCCCCCTTGGTTGTGATCGATGGTATTGTCGGATCTATGGATGCCGTTAATCCCAACGATGTGGAGTCAATTTCGATTTTAAAAGATGCGGCAACAGCAGCGATCTATGGATCCTTGGGGTCGAATGGCGTTATTTTAATTACGACAAAAAAGGGAGCCAAGGGAAAAAATAATGTGTCTTATACGGGCATGGTTTCGATGTTGCGCCCCAATAATGTACCCGAATTTATTACCGATTACGCACAACATATGCGCCTTGTTAATGAAGGCTTCAAAAATTTAGGGCAAGCGGCTGTTTATACTGATGCAACAATCAACCTCTGGGAAGAAGCGAAGAAAAATCCAACAGGGTTAACAGAATTTGGTATTCCAAATGAAGTCGCATATCCAAATACCAATTGGGGTGATGTGCTTTTTGGACAACGCAAGCTTTTACAAAATCATAATCTTTCTCTAAATGGCGGCAGCGAACAGACGCAATACCTCTTTTCAGTGGGCTATTTCAACAATCCGGGGACGATGCCCGAAACAGGAGCAGACAAGATACGTCTGCGTATTAACTTACAGTCTAAAGTTGCCAAGTTTTTAACTGTGGGTACCCAGACCTTTGGCGATATGCAGAATTTGAGCGTCGCCGATGTGGTCACAGCATATTCTTATCTGACCCAAACTGTACCTGGAGTATATCCTTTCTATAACGGGGTCTATGGTTTCCCGGCTGCTGCCGAAGAATCGGCTACCGCAAACAATGCCTTGGCTTTTCTAAACGGGATGGGTGGAAAGAATCAGGTCAATCGATTCAATACCACAATATTTGCGAAGTTAAATCTCATGAAAGGCTTGGAGTTTGAATCAAGGATAAATTATAATCATGCCTATACCGAAACGAATTCTCATCAGGTGCCTTATGAAAAATGGAATTTTGCAACCAACAAATTAAGTACGGCAGCGCTGTCTGCAGGACAAATAACTACCCAGTATGGGTTAACCAAGAGCTACAATGTGATTCTTGATAATGTATTGCGTTATTCAGGATCTTTTGGCAAACACGATGTGGGCGGTATCTTGGGATATAATGAACAGTACTTTAACCAGTATAATATCGGAGCGGCCAAACTTGGACTTGTGCATCCAGACCTGACAACATTTAATTCGGCGACGACAATGAGTTCCATTACGGGGGATGAGCTTGACTACGGGTTACGGTCCTTTTTTGGTCGCGCAAATTATGCTTACGCTAATAAATACCTTGCGGAAGCGGTGGTACGGTACGATGGATCATCTCGATTTGGAAATGCCAAACGTTGGGGGTTCTTTCCCGCCTTCTCTGTGGGATGGCGTATTTCGGAAGAATCTTTTATGAGCCCACTCAAATCTTTTGTGAATGATTTGCGAGTAAGGGCCTCTTGGGGGAAAACCGGAAATAATGCCTCTCCGGGTAATTACGATCATCTTCCCTCGTATGGTACGGTCAACTATTCTTTCAATAATCAGGCTGTTCGAGGATTGGCACAGACTAAACTAGGAAACGATCTTTTACACTGGGAAACGACCACAACAACAAATGTAGGTTTTACAGCCACGGCATTGAAAAATAAATTAACAGTCGATTTTGATGCCTACCGTGCTTATACCGATGGAATCCTATATGTTCCGACCATTCCAGCCACAACTGGAACCGCTACAGCGGCAACGATGAATATTGCCGAAGTTAGCAAGCGGGGGATTGAATTGACGCTGGGATACCAAGATAAAATCAACGGTTTTAACTATGGAATATCGGCCAACTTCGCCTATAATACCAATCGGGTAGAAAAATATAAAGGGGCATTGTCGGAGGGCTATGTAACGGATGCGGCCGGTAATCGTGTTTACCAGTCCAACATCGGTATGGTTTCTACCGGTGTCAACCAGCGTATTTTAGAAGGACACGAAATCAATGAATTTTACTTGTACAATGTATACCGAGGTTCGGGAAGCCATTTTTTAGCAGATGGTTCTGTCGATAAAAATGGAGGACCGCGCGACGGTATGATCCGGACGGAACAGGATATGGAATGGTTGAAGGCTATGGTCGCTGCAGGTTACTCATTTCAGCCTGCCGATGGCATAGACCCTACCAAGATATGGTATGGTGACTTGATCTATTCGGATATGAACGGTGATGGTATCTACGGGAACGTCTATGACCAAAAGTTTATGGGCAAAAGAGAAACTCCTGCATTCAATTACGGCCTCAGTATCAACATGGCCTATAAAGGATTTGATGCATCCATGATTTGGTCTGCTTCTTCAGGTATGGCGTATTACTGGAATGAACTCTATCTCAATTCTTCCATCGTTGCGCAGGGAAAATCGGTGCCGGCATTGGTTGCCAACGATCATTACTATTATAATGCCGCAAATCCTTCCGATCCCAACAACCGGCTAACTGGTTATTATCCACGCTTAAAAGGAGTGACAGATGCACAGAATGGACGTACCAGCGATTATTATTTGTATAACGCTTCTTTTGTGAAGCTACGTAACCTACAATTGGGTTATTCGCTTCCAGAAAGCTTGGCAAACCGTCTATCAATTGCAAAATTACGGATCTATTTAGCGGGTGAAAACTTGCTGACATTTACGAAATATCCTGGTTTAGATCCTGAGATAGGTTCAACAACAAATTACCCTTCCATGCGGCAATATTCACTGGGTTTGAATCTTACTTTTTAATCCGAATGACAATGAAAATGATGAAAAAAATAATAGCAATTGTATTGCTAACAAGTATATTGGGTTGCAAAAAAGATCTTTTGGATACTTCCCCCTATTCATCGGTCTCCACCGCAACGATGTGGACAACCGACAATTTAACTGATTTAGGGATTGCGGGGATCTATAGTTCCTTTCGACTCTTAATGGGGCATAGCGGACTGATCTCACCTTATGAACTTTATCAGTTTGACCGTTTCTCCTATACTGGGCAGGCACGTTTTGATGAACCCTTATTGACCGGTACCATCACCGCCGGTGATCCCTTATTTGTGAATGTTTGGAAGATTCAATATGAAGGTATCCAACGTGCAAACGATGCCTTAAAGAATCTTCCCCTAAAATCGCCTTCTACAGCGGAAAAAAAAGCGAAATATATTGCGGAAGCTAAATTTCTACGTGCTTACTTTTATTTTCGGCTCAATCAGCTCTACAAAGGGGTTCCCATCTACCTTGAGCCGTTTACTGCAGCCGAGGCCATCAAAGGACGTAGTTCGGAAGATGATGTCTGGAATCAAATCCTGGCAGACTTGAACGATTGTATCGCAGAAACTAATTTTCCGGATCGTTATCCTGCAGGGAATGCGAATTATGGACATGCAACAAAGGCGGCAGCTTATGCCTTACGGGGTAAAGTTTATCTCTATCGAAAAGATTGGGCAAAGGCTTCGGCAGATTTTCAAAAAGTAAAAGATGCTGGCCACACACTTTTTGGAGATTATAAAGCTTTGTTTAAAGAAGCTAATGAACAGTGTCCTGAGATGATTTTTTCTATTCAGCATCGGAGTGAGTCAGGCTATGGAAATAATATGCAATTGTTTTGTGGTTGGCCCTCGGTTTATTCGCGTGGCTGGAATTATTACATGCCTTCGCCACATTTGGTCGATCTCTATGAAAATAACGATGGTTCTAAGTTTGAATGGGATAAAATTATTCCCGGATACAGCAGTCTAACCGAAAATGAAAGGGAGGTGTTTTTTCTGCGCAACAATCTCACGGAGGCCGAGAAAGCTGCAGCAGCGTTGAGAGGTGCAAAGATGAGTCTCTATCTACCGCAAGGCAATGAGGAGCGTATAAAAAAGGCCTATGAAAATCGTGATCCCCGTTTGCAGGCCAATGTCGTGACGCCTTATTCGACTTTTAGGGGTGCCTATAATTTTACGAATGTTGAAAGTCTTCAATTTATGCGCTGGCCATTTCGCGGGCAGGCACAGGTAGACGGCGATATTCAGAGTGATACACAGATCAATTTCTTCTATTTCTATCGAAAATTTGTCGCTGAAGGAGTCAATGAGATTGTGGATCGCAATTATGGTCCTATCGATTTTCCGATTTTCCGCTATGCTGATATTTTATTGATGTGGGCCGAAGCGTTGAATGAAGAAGGTAAATTAAATGAAGCAATAGCAAAAGTTAACGAAGTTCGTCAGCGTGCGGGAGTAGCACTTTTAAATTCCAATGCTGCAACTACCGTTGGCGGGAAGGAGGACTTACGCCTACGTATTCGTAATGAACGTCGGGTTGAGTTCCCGAATGAAGGGATCAATTACTTTGACGAATTGCGTTGGGGAACCTGGAAAGAGAAAGTATTTCAAGCGGGCAATGGACGTAAGCAGGTTTGGGGGACAAATGTTGGGAATTATAGCTATAAGGGTGACTTCCTGAACGTATGGCCTATCCCGACCTCAGAAATACAGATGAACGTGAACCTGGTGCAGAACCCGGGGTGGATCGATTAGTTTTATGGATATAAAATAAACCTAAACATGATTTTTTTTAGATATAGCCTATACTTTATTTATTTTTTGAGTTTTTTTTATCCTTTTTTTCTACGTGCGGATACAAGCGATATGGTAAAAAAGGGATTTGATTTGGCCCAGCGGCAGTACGCTTTGTTGTATGACGATCATAGCGATCTGCGTAAGTATCCACGATCGGCAGATCCGACGGGAAAAACAACTTTTACAGATATCCGGGACTGGACGGGTGGTTTTTGGCCAGGCTGCCTTTGGTATGTCTTTGAGTATACCGGCAAGGATCAATGGCGGGACGCTGCACTAAAATGGACGAATTCATTACGCCAAAATCAATATAATACGCAGCACCATGATATTGGTTTCGTGATGAACTGCAGTTATGGAAATGCCTATCGGTTAACTGGTGATACTACATTCAAATCAATTTTAATCCAGAGCGCCAAATCGCTATTGACACGTTTCAATCCGAAGGTTGGTGCAATTAAGTCTTGGGATACCTTTTCCTCTTGGGATGGTAAACATACGTATGAATTCCCTGTCATTATCGACAACATGATGAATTTGGAACTTCTTTTTTTAGCTTCCAAATTATCCGGGGATTCTGTTTATCGTAATGCCGCTATTCGACACGCCGAAACGACGCTGAAAAATCAATATCGCGCAGATTACAGTTCTTATCATGTGGTTACCTATGACCCCAATACCGGTGCTGTATTGAGCCGCGAAACGGCACAGGGTTTTTCGGACAATTCCGCTTGGGCTAGAGGGCAGGCCTGGGGATTGTATGGGTTTGTTGTGATGTACCGTGAAACGAAGGATCCTAAGTTTTTACAGGCTGCGCTAAAAATGGCTGAGTTTTATATAAAGCATCCGCGCCTGCCTCAAGATAAGGTGCCACAATGGGACTTCGATGTAAATCAAGCTGGATATGTCCCAAACTGGAATTATCGCAAAGCAGATTTTGAGACTATTCCACGGGATGCGTCGGCAGCAGCGGTTACTGCTTCGGCATTGCTGGAACTGGTTGACTACATAGGAACTGGACAACAACAGGAATATTTGGATGTCGCCGAAGCGATCTTGCGCTCATTGGGTTCACCGCAGTACTCCAGTGCGGTTGGAGCAAACGGTTTGTTTGTGCTGAAGCATAGTGTAGGCAGTATTCCGCATCAAGGGGAGATTGACGTCCCGCTAGTGTATGCAGATTATTATTATCTAGAAGCATTAATGCGCTGGAACAAGCGAAACCATCAGCTTACACAATTGATGAACGAATGGGGGGAGATGAATAGACAGAAGGCAAAGGCATTAAAAGATTTTCAGCAGCAGAAATTTGGTCTATTTATCCATTGGGGGCTGTATGCTATTCCGGCAGGGATATGGAATGGGCAAAAAATGGAAGATTTGGGTAGCCCGAGTGTTGCTGAATGGATTCAACTGGTTGCAAAAATTCCTCGGTCTACTTATGCAAAATTGGCGGATCAATTCTCCCCGCAATCTTTTGATGCCGAAAAAATTGTTAAAATGGCCAAGGACGCAGGGATGAAGTATCTTGTTGTGACGAGCAAACATCACGACGGATTTGCCCTCTATGGTTCAGCGGTTAGTTCATTCAATAGCAAGCAGGCTACGCCCTTTAAACGCGATATCATTCAGGAACTTTATGATGCTTGTCTTCGGCACAAACTCGATTTTGGTATCTATTATTCACAGAATATCGACTGGCGGGATGGTAGCGACGCGCAATATGCGGTAACAAAGGCACAGCATGATCTTGTTCATGCCAAAACCGATGCTTTTGGTGCCAATCTCTGGGATCCCAGCGAAAATTCTTTCGCTTCGTATCTCAACGAAAAAGCAATTCCTCAGGTAAAGGAAATTTTGACGCGGTTTAAACAGTTGAAATATATCTGGTTTGATATGCCGGGATTGATGACTGCAGAACAGAGCTTTCGATTCTATAAAACCGTGTATGATTGTAATCCACGTGTAATTGTCTCCGAGCGAATTGGCAATGGTATGGGCGATTATGCCATTCCGGGAGATAATCGGATTCCTGACTCTTCTGAGCGTTTTACCAGACCTTGGGAAGCCATTGGAACATTCAACCATTCCTGGGGCTATAAATCTTATGACCACGATTGGAAAAATGTGGATGAATTAAGGTATTGGCTCCTTGAAATTGTCAGTAAAGGAGGAAATTATATGCTTAATATTGGTCCAGATGCACAAGGAAATGTAGCCACACCGGTAAAGAAAAATCTTGCTATCTTAGGGAAATGGTTGCGGCTCAATGCCGAAGCGGTTTATGGGACATCGCCCTGGACCATTTCGCATGAGGGACCAACAACAGTACGGATAACAGATACCGAGCAACGGGAAAGGGAAGGATTTAAAGTATCATTGACAGCCTTGGATTTTTGGTTTACTCAGAAGAATGATTTTGTATATGCGATGGCTCTTGTAGTACCCAAAGATGGAATCGTCAAGGTACAGTCCTTGAACCAGAATAAGGCTAAAGTGAAATCAGTGGAAATTCTAGGGTTTGGTCAAATCGATTTCCAGCAGGATAACCATGGATTGCAATTGAAATTACCCAAGAAGATACAAAACAGCAGCTTGGGCTATGCGCTAAAAATAAAACTAGGCTAATCCAGCTATTAGCTTTATCAATTATAACGATGTTGAATCTATTATTAAAAACAAAAAAAATACGCTTTTTGCCAATTTTCCTCTGCTTTAGTATATGGTATGGACAAGCTATTGGGCAGAAAAAAACGGATAGTTTTGGCTGGGGGGATGCACAGAAAGTACTTTTTTTAGGCAATAGTATTACTTACGCGGGGCAATATGTCGCTATGACAGAAAGTCTATTCCTGAGCAGTCACCCGAAAAGGAAACCTCAGTTTATTAATTCGGGCTTACCAAGTGAGACCGTTTCTGGACTCAGTGAACCGAATCATGCCGATGGAAAATTTCCACGCCCCTGTCTATTTGATCGACTGGACAATGTGCTCGATAAAATAAAACCTGAGGTTGTTTTTGTTTGTTACGGTATGAATGACGGCATTTATCTCCCTTTTGATGCTATCCGTTTTGAAGCCTATAAAAATGGAATTATCCGTCTGCACAAACGTTTGGTCGATCGGGGCGTCAAGCGCATCCTATGGATGACCCCGCCGGTACATGATGATCCGCAGCTTCGGCTCAATGGCTACAATAAAGTATTGGATCGCTATGCCGAATGGCTTATCGGCTATGCCAAAATGCATTCCTGGGAAATCATAGACCTGCATTTTCCCATGCGTCGTTACTTGGAAGCTAAGATCGAGAAAGACGCTCAGTTTAAACTGGCCGCAGATGGGGTGCACCCCGGAGAGTTGGGGCATTGGCTAATGGCTAAGGAAATAGTACAGCACCTGATGCCTGATTTCCCGATTGAAAGCACATGGGATGACAATTTGCAGAATCAACCAAAACTTCGCCAGTTATATACGCTTGTTTTGAAAAGGCAGACGATGATGAAAGACGCATGGCTGACCTATACAGGTCATAAACGACCCGGACTATCCAAGGGAATTCCAATAGAAGATGCTAGCAAAGCATATGCTGTTATTCAGGATGAAATTAAAGCGTTGGGTTTCTGATCGGCGATAGCTTGCAATCCGAATAAATGAACTTTTATGTATAAATCTATATCATGATGAAAATCAATTTTTTTAAATGGAAGTGTGCAGCAGCTGTGGGAATGTTGCTGTGTATGACCGATGTTGCTATTTCACAGACCAAATCGCCACCGTATGAAGGTGTTGCAGGTTGGCAGGAGACGCAAGATAAACGTATGGAATGGTTTAAAGAGGCCCGTTTTGGGTTATTTATCCATTGGGGATTGTACAGTGCTGCAGGTGGTTCATTTGAAGGGAAACAATATCCACAACATTATGCCGAATGGATACAAACCTGGGGGAAAATTCCCAGTAAGCAGTATGCCGAAGTACTGAAACCAAAATTTACTTTAGGTTCTTTTGACCCAAAGTCCTGGGCACGCCTTGCGAAAAAAACGGGAATGAAGTATATGGTACTGACCTCCCGACACCACGAAGGCTTTAGCCTGTTCAATAGCCAGCAACCTTATGCCTTGAAAAATGATGTTACGGGTACGGCAAATTTATCGCCGAAAGGAAGAGATCTTTACCGCGAAATTATGGATGCTTTCCGTCAGGAGGGAATGAAAGTAGGAGCTTATTATTCGCTCCTGGATTGGCAGCATCCCGATTCTTATGAAGCTTTTCAGCTGAACCCGAATGTGAATAAGCATCAGCCAGATCATGAACGTTACAAAGCCTATCTATATGGGCAGATCAAGGAACTTGCACAAAACTATGGGCGGCTGGACATGCTGTGGCCCGATTTCAGCAGCAAACAGCATGAGGGCGAAGCCTGGGGGACAAAGCATATTTTGACAGACCTGATCAAATGGCAGCCCAATATTATTATCAATAATCGATTTTGGAACGGTCTCGAAAATAAGAATGGTGATATCGGAACTCCCGAAAAATATATTCCACCAACAGGTTTGCCGGGTATGTACTGGGAGGTGAGCCATACCATGAATGAAAGTTATGGTTATAGCGCCCATGATCAAAATTGGAAAAGTTTTCCCAAGATCATGCAATTATTTGTGGAAACGGTGAGTAAAGGGGGGAATTTCCTGTTAAATGTCGGACCTGATGGTGATGGTGCCATTCCTGAACCTGCGGTGCGGATTATGGAGCAAATCGGGGAATGGATGAAGGTCAATGGCGAATCTATTTACGGTACCACCGCGAGTCCTTTCCAAGCCTTGGATTGGGGGTATTGTACCCAAAAAAATGGAAAGCTATATCTGCATGTTTTTGATCGCCCGGCCGATGGAAAAATAAATCTGCCCATCAAAAATAAAGTGACGGCTGTCTACGCCCTAGCTTCACCTAACATGAAGTTAAAATCTACTTTAGAAAACGGAAAACCAGCAATTCCTGTCGATATCTTCGATAGTAAGAAAGGACCGAAGGTTATTGTTGTCGAAATCCAGGGAAAACCAATTGTTGAGGAAAGCCTGACCCAGACACAGGCAGATGGACGTATCGTGATGAACGCAAATAATGCAAAATTACAGGAAGGAAAGGGATTAAAAATTATTGGTGCACATACCCATGATCCAAACCGCCCGAACGCCATTGGTCAATGGAAAGACCTTGCGGATAAAGTTTTTTGGGATATCAAAATTCAAAAACCAGGGAAGTATCGTGTGCTCGTCAATTATCTGGCGAATAGCAATCAGCACGGTAAAATTGTGCTCTCGATGCTCGGACAGCAGCTCCCATGGACGTTTGTCACTGAAAAAGAAGCTAAATTTAAGGAAGTGGTCATGGGAACCATTGAGGTATCCCAGCAAGTAATTGGTGAGCCCAGTACGAAGGTGATTTTGCAGGCTACAGCCATCGAAGGCGATACTTTGCCAGAGATTGCTTCGATTACTTTGGTTCCTATACAAGAATAAACTATCTTTAAGAAAACCTGAACAAATCATCCAAACATAAACCATTTTGCCGTCAAGGACTGAAGAAGTACTATAGGGACGTGCAGAAGAATAAACTATCCATAAAGAATGAAAAGAAGAGAATTTATAGCCAAGGGAATTGTATCCTCTTTGGCTTTTACAATTGTCCCGCGCGTTGTGTTGGGAGGCAATGGATTTCTTGCGCCAAGTGATCGAATCAATCTTGGGTTTATTGGTGTCGGAAAACAATCCTATACCTTGATGAATGGCCTCAATCGCTGCAAGGAAATCGCAAGTCTGGCTGCCTGCGATGTAGACCGAAAAAAATTAGCTGCATTTATTGCAGCGACAACGAAAAAACAGACGGAATTGTCAAAAGCACAGACCGAGATCAAGGCCTATCATCATTATCGGGAACTATTGGATCGGAAAGATATTGATGCTGTTGTCATTGCTACACCCGATCATTGGCATGCGCAGATTGCAGTTGATGCGGCTAAAGCTGGCAAAGATATTTATTGTGAGAAACCCCTTGCATTGACCATTGCCGAAGGTCGTGCCATGGTCGATGCAACCCGAAAATATAAACGTGTATTTCAGACGGGCAGCATGCAGCGTTCTTCCTATAATTTTAGACAGGCAGCAGAACTGGTTCTCAATGGCTATATCGGCAAAATAAAGGAAATCAATGTTTCTGTGGGCGAACCGGTCAAACAATGTGACCTTCCCTCCATGCCAGCCCCCGATTATCTCGATTGGGATATGTGGGTAGGACCTTCACCATATCGGGGTTATAATCCGATATTAAGCCCACCTTTGGAAGACGATAAATGGGCCTGGTGGCGCGGTTACCGTGATTTTGGTGGCGGTTACATCACCGATTGGGGAGCACATATGTTTGACATCGTACAATGGGCCTTGGGCATGGATGAATCGGGCCCTGTTCAGTTTAATCCACCCAAGGAGGCCAACAGCAATAGCGGGCTCTCGTTTAGCTATGCCAATGGCGTTCGTGTAAACCATGTGCAGTGGGGAGTACATAATGCGATCCAATTTATTGGTGAAAAAGGTAAGATTGAAGTAAGCCGCGAATTTATCCGTTCGAACCCGGAAAATTTGGCAAATCTTAAGCTGACATCTTCTGATCGTCGTTTGTATTATAGTGATAATCACTATCAGGACTGGGTTGGTGCGATCAAAAAAAGAAGTAAGCCTATCTGTGATGTTGAAATAGGTCACCGGACGAGCTCAGTGTGCAATGCCATCAATATTGCGTATGAACTTCAAAAGGATTTAAAATGGAATCCACAAAAAGAACAGTTCGACAATGACTATGCTAATCTCATGCGCAGTCGCCCTTATCGCGGGGAATGGGATTTTAGAAAGTTCTAGTCTTTAAGACAAGTTTTCGATACAGACCTGACAAGATTTTTTTGTCAGGTCTGTATGTTTATTGATCAATCTATCTACAACAATTTAATCCCGAATGACCCTGTTTTTGGCAATAAAAGGGTGTGGAAATCGAACTGCCTACTTGACAAGTCTGAACTCCTATTTTCTTTTAGTCACCTTCGCTATTTACTCGTTTTATAAACGGACTTTACTCGGAGTTTAGTCGGTATTTATTCGGTTACAACCGAAGAAGCACCGAAGAAGTACCGAACAAGTACCGAAGAAGCACCGAACAAAGTCCGAAAGAGATGTTAAATAATGCCAATTTTGAAGAGGTCAAAATTGGCATTCGAAGTTGTTATATCAACCACAATTATCAAGAATGTCACTTGCTTCCAGCTATGAGTGAATTTAAAGGTTCCTATTTATTTTTCCTCTATTATCGGTCCCAGAAGCCTTCGCTAAAAAATAGAGCTTATCAACCGGATCAAACAGGCCAAGGCCGAAAAGTCAGAGGAACTTTTTCAGTTATTATTGCAGAAAGCATTTAGAGGTGAGTTGTTAAGTTAGCCTCCATTTATTTTTATCCAATATTAGAATAAAAGTTTACAAATAATGTAAACTTTTTTGGCTATATTCGTGTTATCAATATTATTGAAGTCGCTACGAATCAATCCTATTTAATCGAAGTTGCTCCCATTGTGACAAGTGATTTCAAAAACTTACCAGCAGGTAGGTATTTCTTCAATTGGGATGAAGAAGCTGCCTTTGAAATATTCAAATTGACAATTAAAGGGAAAGACGATATATTGGGCTTGATTTCATTTGAAAGAATTCCAAAGGAGATGCGGATCCATGTGAGGTTATTAACCGCATCAATAGAAAATGTAGGGGCAGCTAAAATATACGATAGGATTATTGGGAATTTGTTGACATACGTAGCCAAACTTGCCGTACGCGATTTTGGCGAATGGGCATGTATTTCATTACGACCCAAAACCCAGATCGCACAGCATTATATCGACAAATATAAAATGAATATTACCGGAATGACACTTAGTTTGGAGATTCCGGAGATTTTTGAGTTAATTGAATTTTATGACCATGGTAACTAAAAAAACAAAGCTCTTGGATACGGTCGAATATGGCGTAGACGCGAGGTATAATTCGCAGGAGGAAAAACAAAAGGATGCTCAACTGTTAATGCAGGCGAGAAGGGATAGGATAGCTAGAACATCCGAGCACGATATAATGCGCGCAAAATTAATGCAGCTAAAATTGCAGATTGATGAGTACTTGAACTCCGGTGAAAGTGATATAGAACATCAGTTTACGTCATTTTTAAATATCTATATTAATACCATATACGAAAAACAACAACAGTTTGCACAAGATTTGGATATTTCACCTGTGTCGTTAAGTCAGATATTAAACAAACATCGCGAACCGAAAGAGGAGTTTTTTAAGAAGTTGATGATTCATTCCGAACGTGTTTTTAAGGCGATTAAAGGTTTTCATAAACAGAGTTGGTATCAGATCTATTATCGTGACAAGATCAACGAAACAATGGCACATCAAGATGAGTGGCGAGAAGAACTTGAAAAGAAAATAAAGTTTCCGGCATTTTCTTAAAAAAAGAAAATTTGCTATTCTGGACAGATAATTGCTTTATTTGTATCCAGCAATTATTACATTCGAACAGCAAAGGGAATCTTGATATGTCGCAATTAACAATAATAGATCTGGCCAAAAAACTCGGCTTGTCAAAATCGACCGTTTCCCGTGCATTTCGGGATAACGTGGACATTAATCCAGCGACAAAAGCTCGGATTTTGGCTATGGCCGAAGAAATCGGTTTTTCGCCGAATGTTTATGCAAGTAGTCTAAAGGCAAATAAAAGTCTGACCATTGCGATTATTATTCCCGAATTTGGCAATAAGTTTTTCTCGCAGGCCATCAAAGGAATAGAGGCTGTGGCGCGCTCCAAGGGTTATCATACCTTGATTTATGTGACGGATCATCAGGTGCAAAATGAAGCCTCAATCGTACGTTCACTGGCCAATGGGCGGGTGGATGGCGTTATTATTTCGGCTTCGGGTGAGGGGAAAGACCATTCGCATTTGCAACTTTTGGCGGAACGGGGAATACCGGTCATGTTTTTTGACCGTGCTTATGACGATTGGAAGGGGGGGTACATTACGGGTAATGACTTTGATTCGGCTTACCTGGCAACCAAACACCTGATCGATAATGCCTGTAAACGGATCGCTTATCTTGCAATCAATCCGAATGTCTCCATCGGTAAGGTGCGTAAAGATGGCTACGAAAAGGCGCTGCAGGAAGTGGGGATTCCGATCAGACCAGCGCTTATTTTGGATACGGTGAATGATGCTGATCAGAATATGAAAGATATTGCCGACTTGATCGAGCAGGAGAAACCCGATGCCATATTTGCTTCGGTAGAGCGTCTTGCTATTTCGAGTATACGGGTTGCCAAGCAGCTTGCAATTCGGATTCCTGAAGATCTTAAAATCATTTGTTTTTCTTGTTTGGATATCGCCGATCTGATTGACCCGGCACTGAGCGTAGTGAAACAACCAGCCTATGAAATGGGCCAATTAGTAACAAAATACCTATTGGATAAGATGGAAGATCCTGAAAATAGTAAGTTTGCTAATTCGGTTTACCTTGATTCCCAGCTTATTTTTCAAAAATCTAGCCTGAAATAAGAAAAAAAATATTTGTTTTTTGTAATCCCATTATTTAGCTTTGAATACTTTCGGGAACATTCCCGAAAGTATTTAAATAATCAATTTGTATAAAATATTGGATAGGGAAATCCAGCAAATCGCCACAAGCGATTTCTTTTTACCTTGATTTCGGGAACGTTCCCAATTTCAGATTCCAAGTAAAGCTAATTATCGATGGGGAAGCATATCTCTCGTTTAATAGGGTATCTCTGGGTGATTGTCCTATTATCATCATGTGCAAATAAGAAAGATATCGTGGATGTCGAGCAAGCTCCCGTTGTTGAACAGCAGGGATCTGGTTTGCTCAATCTTTCCGCCCCATTTATCTATTGGGATCAGGAAATCACCTTGCAATTTGATCTTTCGAAAGGAAACGCGGCTTTAAAAGGTAGCACTACCGATCTGTACCTACACGCAGGATTGATTCCTGTGAGTGGGGGTAGCTGGCAACATGTCGCGACAGATTGGTCTAAGAATGACAATGCCTATAAACTTAAATTTGTTTCTGCTGGTTTATATTCATTCACATTTAACCCCTCCAAATTTTTTAACCTGACAAATGGCGGAGAATTTGGTCAGATCGCACTTTTAGTGCGCAATAGTAATGGGTCACTGGTCCAACGAAACAAAAATAATTCAGATCTATTTCTTCCTCTTGTAACGAGCAATACACAGGCCATTCGTTTTGTTTCACCTACGCTGCAACCCACAGATCCCATTACCCTGGAGCAGATGTACACTGTTGGAGATAATCTGCAGTTAAAAGTACAGGCAACGCAGTCCGGAAAAATCAGTATCTGGGATAATGGCTTATTGCTTGCTGAATCTTCTGCGGTACTGTCATTAGAAAAATCGCTCAGCCTACAAAGTAATGGCCTACACGAGCTTGAAGCACGTCTTGAAGCTGGGGGTAAAATATATTCCAGTAAAGCCCAGTTATTTGTGGAGTCAAAACCTGCCATCGCTGCACTCCCGATCGGCATCAATCCAAACGGAACAACGATAAACAGGGAAAAAGGGGAGGTCAGTTTTGCGCTCACGGCGCCATTAAAAACGAGTGTGTATCTCTTGGGCGATTTTAACAACTATAAAGCATTACCAGCCTATGCGATGAGCCAAACACCGGATGGCAAAACCTGGTGGGTTACCGTATCAAATCTGGATTTCTCTAAAAAACATACTTATCAGTTTTTGGTGGACGGTCAACTGAATATCGCTGATCCCTATGCTGAGCTGATTCTTGATCCGCAAAACGATGCCGTACTCGGACTGACCGCGGCGGCTGTACCCGCTTATCCCGCGGCGGCGCAGGGAGTAGTTGGGGTATTGGATCTCCCCGCGAAGTCTTATTCATGGAAAACCACGCTATTTAATAAGCCAGCTCAAGGTGATTTAGTTATTTACGAACTCTTGGTCCGTGATTTTGTCAAACAACATCAATATACCACATTGAAAGATTCTTTGCCTTATTTAAAAAGGCTGGGTGTAAATGCGGTCGAGCTTATGCCTGTACAGGAATCGGAGGGGAATTCGACCTGGGGTTATAATCCTTCTTTCCACCGCGCTTTGGATAAATACTATGGCTTGAAAAACGACTTGAAAGCCTACGTAGACGCTTGTCACGAAAATGGTATTGCCGTGATTTTGGATGTTGTTTTTAATCATGCTTTTGGTCAGTCCCCGCTAGTACAGCTTTATTTTGAGCAGGGCAGCGTTGCGAGCAATAGTCCTTGGTTCAATACGGTAGCCAAGCATCCGTTCAATGTTGGCTTTGACTTTAACCACGAAAGTAATTACACACAGACCTTTGTTAAGGATGTATTGACCTATTGGATGCTGGAGTATAAAATTGATGGGTTTCGATTTGACTTGTCTAAAGGGTTTACACAGAAAAATTCGGGTACTTCAGAAAGTGATTTAAGTGCATGGAATGCTTACGATGCGTCACGTGTGGCGATCTTGAAGCACTACCAGCAGCATATTCGCAGCATCGATCCTTCCTGTTATATTATTCTCGAACATCTTGGTGGAGATCAGGAAGAGGCCGAACTTGCACAATCCGGGATGTTGCTATGGAACAACATGAATGCGGTCTTCAATGAGGCGGCGATGGGCTGGAATGCCAACAACGGCTCGGATTTAGGCAGATTATTCCCTTCGGGCCACGGCATGTCCCAACCTTCTTTTGTGTCTTATATGGAAAGCCATGACGAACAGCGGTTGCTGTTCAAATGCCTGAATTATGGCAATTCATCAGGTAGTTATAACATCAGGAACCTCAGTACGGCATTAAAGCGTATGGAACAGGCCGCCGTGTTTTTATTGGCTTCGCCCGGACCTAAGATGATCTGGCAGTTTGGTGAATACGGCTATGATGTATCTATCGATGAAAATGGGCGCACAGGCGAAAAACCATTGTTGTGGAGTTATCTACAACAAGATGATCGCAAAAAACTCTTTGAGACTTACGCCAAACTCACGCGTTTCAAAACCAAAAATAGCATTTTCCAAAACGGGACAATTATAACCTCGGCTATGAAAGATGCCGTTAAATATTTTGTTCTCGAAAAGGAGGGACAACAAGTAGGGGTACTTGGCAATTTTGGGGTAGAAAGTGTGGACTTGGCCTTGCCAGCAGCGTTGCAGGGGCAGTGGGTCGATAATTTTACAGGAAAAGAGCTCAATTGGTCTGGCCAGTCAAAATTGAGTCTCCTCCCTGGGCAGTACCAATTGATAAGCAAAACAAAACTAAATAAATAAACAGTTATTTTATGAACAAACAGCTATCACGTCCATTTTGGGCTCTGAGCATGCTACTCGGTGTAAGTGCTTCGGCATTTGCGCAACAGGCAACGCTAAAAGGGCGAGTAATGGACCAGAAGGGGAGTTCCTTGGTCGGTGCTACACTGCGCTTCGAGGATATTCAAAAATCACTGTCTACCAATGCGAATGGGGATTTTAGCTTGGATAGACTACAAACAGGAAAATTACGTCTGAAAGTAAGTATGGTCGGATACGCGACCTTGGATACCTTGATCCAGGTCAACGATGGACAGCATCCGTTAAACCTTTACCTTAAATCCAATAGCAGTACACTGGAAGAGGTTGTTGTGATTGGTTATGGTACACAAAAGAAAAGTGACCTGACGGGTTCAATCAGCACAGTATCTGCAAAAGATTTTCAAAAAGGACAGATCTCTTCGCCGGAGCAACTCATTATGGGGAAAGTTCCGGGCGTACAGATTACAACAAGTGGGGGGCAGCCGGGCGCAGGAAGCACAATCCGCATCCGTACCGGAGCTTCATTGAACGCCAGCAATGATCCGTTAATTGTCGTCGATGGAATTCCATTGGCTGGTGGTGGTATGCCGGGCGTAGCCAACCCATTAAGTATGATCAATCCGAATGACATCGAGACGTTTACAATTTTAAAAGATGCCAATGCAACAGCTATCTATGGTTCGCGAGCGTCGAACGGGGTGATTATGATTACGACCAAAAAAGGTAGCCGCTCCGGTACGCAGGTGAATTTTAGTACACAGAATTCATTGGCGACAGTCGCCAAAAAAGTCGATCTATTGTCTGCAGATCAGATTCGTGATTATGTCAATGCAAATGGAACCGACGCAATGAAGAAGCTATTGGGAACAGCGAATACCGATTGGCAGGATGTGATTTATGGCAATGCATTTACAACAGATGATAATATCAATATTGCATCAAAAGTTGCCGAGATGCCTTATCGTGTATCGGTTGGATATATGAATCAGGATGGGGTATTGAAAAATGACAACATGAGAAGGACAGCAACGTCGCTGGCTTTGACACCCAATTTTTTTGACAATCATTTGAAGGTAGAGGTAAATGCGCGCGCAACCTGGTCGAAATCCAAATTTGCAACACAGGATGCAATTGGTTCTGCTATTCAGTTTGATCCGACTCAACCGGTTTATGTTGATGATAAAAATAGCTTCGGAGGATATTACGAATGGATACAGGGGGGGAAACCGAATCCAAATTCACCCAGAAATCCACTGGCTTTGCTGGAATTGCGCAAAGATATAGGCGATGTCTTTCGGAGTACGGGAAATGCAAAGTTAGACTACAGCATGCATTTCTTACCCGAGCTCCATGCTAATCTGAATGTAAGTTATGACTTAGCGCGCGCTAAGGGAAATACCCTGACACCTGCTATTGCAGCGCGTAATTTTAATGAAGGTGGTGAGCGTACACAGTATAAAACAGATATTAACAATAAAGTGTTGGAATTCTATCTGAAATACGATAAGGAATTGCCTACCATAAAAAGTAATATCGATGCGACTTTGGGCTATGGTTATTATAAGAATAGTACGAAGTCCTACAATTTTGCTCGCACCAATGAAGCCGGCGATATTTTAACCTCGGTGAACCTCCCTTTTGATAGGCCTGAAAATCTGCTGATTTCCTATTATGGGCGGATGATCTACACCTACGATAATCGTTATGTACTATCTGGAACGTTAAGGGCCGATGGTTCCTCCCGATTTAGCCCCGATAATCGTTGGGGATATTTTCCATCGGTAGGTTTTACCTGGCGTGCGAAAAACGAGGGATTTTTGAAGGATCACAGCGTAATTTCAGATCTGAAACTTCGATTGAGCTATGGAAAAACCGGACAACAGGATGGAATAGCCAATTATTCCTATATGCCTAATTATACGATTAGCGGGGATCAGTCCATGTACCGTTTCGGCAATGAATATTTTTATTTGTATTCACCAGTGGTGTACGATGGTGATATCCGTTGGGAAAGTACGACAACCTATAATGCAGGAATCGATTTTGGTTTTAATAATAATCGTATTTATGGTAGTTTGGATTATTATTCGAAAAAAACCAAGGATCTTTTGAGCACTATTCCAATTGCGGTGGGATCCAACTTTAGTAATTTTCTACTGACTAACGTCGGTAACATGGAAAATCAAGGTCTTGAATTTAATCTCCATGTGTTGCCTATTAAAACAGAAAATTCAACCTTGGACCTTGGTATTAACCTCACCTACAACAGAAGTAAAGTAACCAATTTGACGCTATCGGACGATCCTAACTTTATGATCGAAACAGGTGGTATCCGTGGTGGTACCGGCAATAATATTCAGGCTCATATGGTTGGGTATACACCTTATAGTTTTCGGGTTTATCAACAGGTTTACGATGACGCAGGAAAACCAGTAGAGGGACTATATGTGGATCGTAATGGTGATGGTGTCATTAGTGATAGCGATCGCTATATGTATAAATCTCCTTTGCCTAAATATCTGATCGGTTTTTCGGCAGCCTATTCGTACAAGAAGTGGTCTGCAAGTACGACCTTAAGAGCCAATTTGGATAACTATGTCTACGATAACGTTTCGTCCAACTTTGGAAGCAGTTACAATGTGATTGACCAGGCATCTTTGGTGATCAACAATGCCCCTGTAGACTTTTTGAATACCAATTTCAAAGAAAAGCAGTTATTGAGTGATTATTACATCAAAAATGCATCTTTTTTAAAGATGGACAACGTTAATGTTGCTTACCAGGTTGGTCATTTTATCCGTAACAGCAAAGCAATGCTTTCCATTTCAGCGACTGTTCAAAATGTATTTACAATCTCAAAGTACAAAGGTGTGGATCCTGAAATATCGAATGGTATTGATGATCGTTTTTACCCTAGGCCACGTACCTATGTGCTCGGAGTGAATGTCAATTTTTAAACTGAAAGAATTTGATTTAAAGCATAAACAACATGAAAAAACTAAATAAATATATAACGGTCTGTTTAATGGCGCTATCGCTTTCGAGTTGTCATAAAGATTTAGATCTTAAACCGACCAATGATGTTACCGCGGACGTGGCCTATAAAGATTTCAATGGCTATACGATGGCTTTTGCACGATTGTACGGCTCTTTGGCTCTAACCAGTACTTCGGGACCAAACAATACTGATCTCGGAGGTCTGGATGCAGGTACGTCGGATTTCTTACGTCTGTTTTGGAATGCACAGGAGCTGACAACAGACGAGGCTGCTTGTGCTTGGCTCAATGATGGCGGGGTGAGTGGTTTGGATTACCTGAAATTTGATGATAGCAACCCCATGCTTCGTGGTTTATACACGCGCTGTATCTATAGTGCAACACTTGTCAATGAATTTTTGAGGGAAAGCACCGATGCAAAACTGAGCAGCCGGGGGATCTCGGATGCGGATAAAACCGAAATTGCTTACTATCGTGCTGAAGCGAGGTTTTTGCGTGCCTATAATTATTGGGTACTGCTTGATTTATTTGGAAACCCACCTTTTGTGACGGAAGAAACTGCCGTTGGGAAAGTTCCACCTCCACAAATAAAGAGAGCTGAACTTTTTGCATATGTAGAAAAGGAACTTTTGGAGGTCGTTAATCAACTGAAAGGTGCCAAGCAGAATGTTTATGGACGTATCGACCAGGTCGCAGCATGGGGATTATTGGCAAGATTGTATCTTAATGCTGAGGTGTATCTGGGAGCAGGCAATAAGAAATATGCCGAAGCCATTACTTATGCGGAAAAGGCGCTGAACTCGGGTTATAGTTTGGGTACAAGCTACCGTCAATTATTTTATGCAGATAATGATGTCAACAATCCTGAGTTTATTTTTTACCTACCTTATGATGGTACCAAAACACAAAGTAAAGGTGGAACGACTTACCTGATCAATGCTGCTATCGATGCAACAATGAATCCGACTTCTTTTGGTGTACCCGGTGGTGGATGGGCAGGTAACCGCGTACGCGATAATATTGCGACGATCTTTGGTGATTACTCCGGTACAACGGATAAGCGAGCTATGTTTCATCTGAATACTAGTGTAAAGATTGAAGATATTGCTGTTTATAAACAGGGATTGGCCGTGACCAAATTCCGCAATGTCAACAAGGATGGGTCGGCTCCAACAGCCGCAGAAGGCTTTGTAGCTTCAGTAGACTTTCCATTAATCCGTCTGGCAGAGATGAATTTGATTTATGCCGAAGCGACACTACGTGGAGGAGCAGGGGGGACGATGGCCAAGGCACTTGATTACGTAAATAAATTACGTGTCCGTGCCTATGGCAACAATAGTGGGAACTTAACGAATCTTTCTTTGGATGATATTCTCAATGAGCGTGTGAAAGAATTGTACTGGGAAGGATTTAGAAGGTCCGATTTAATCCGGTACGGCAAATTTACAGGTGATAATTACTTATGGCCTTTTAAAGGTGGTGTATTGGCTGGACAGGCAGTGGAAAGCTATCGAGTGTTATTTCCTATTCCCGCAGCAGATTTGATTGCTAACCCAAATCTTGTTCAAAACCCAGGTTATAATTAATTGAGTATCCTATTGGAGTTGTTTGGCTTGATGGAATTACATGCGGTGCAATTGATAGGCCAACAGACTCTGAAATATAAATTAAACAGATGAAAATTAGACACTATATCGGAATCATGCTGCTATTTATAGTGGCGTTCCAAAGTTGTAAAAAGGATGAGACACGCGCTATATTGGCTAGCGGGGAGGGTATAAAGCCAGCGACTTTAAGCCTCGATAAAACGAATGTAACCTTGTCAAAAGATAACGCAAAGGATACGGTATTGCATCTCAATATGCTGCAGCCTGACTTTGGTTTTCAAGCTGCGGTAACCAATGTACTCCAGTTTGGCCTTAAAGGAGACAATTTTAAAACAATAAAAGAAGTAGTGATCCCAAGCGGCCGGACAAGCTTGGGATTTACAGGCAACGAACTGAATGGTTACCTGCTTTCTCTTGGTGTACCGACAGGGACGGCGTCTGATTTCGATGTTAGACTTAAGTCGAGTATCAACACTAAAATAGCAGCTGTATTTTCGGCTCTGGCAAGTCTTAAGGCAACTCCATACGCTTCGACCAGCTATTTGTATGTTCCTGGGGCTTATCAGGGATGGGATCCGGCCACGGCTGAATCAATAGTCTCACCAACAAGCAATGGCATCTACACGGGCATTATTTCCTTTCCGGAAGCGAATTCGGAATTTAAGATTACGACAGAGCGCAATTGGGCGAATTCCTATGGACAAACTGCAGATGGTAAACTCGCTTTTAATGGCGGTGGAAATATAAAAGCGCCACGTGCAGGAAATCTGGAAATAGAAGTCAATACGACCGCAAATACCATTTCATTTAAAGATCACAATTGGGGCATTATTGGTAGTGCCACACCGAAAGGCTGGGACGCCGATACGGATATGAAATTTGACAATGCCAATCAGGTATGGAAGCTCACAGTGAGCTTGACTGCAGGCGAAATCAAATTCCGTAAAAACCACGATTGGGGAACAAATTTCGGCGGAGCTAACGGCAGTCTGATTGCCGGCGGGGCCAATATCGCCGTTGCCAATGCCGGTACGTATGATATCGTCGTGGATTTCAATGCAAATACCTATACGTTGACGAAGAAATAAAAAACGATGTTTAAGCGAAATAAAAAGATTACCACAGTATTCGTGGCACTAACGGTGCTTGGATGGAGCCCCTTAATGGGGCAATCCATCCAACGCGTAGAACCTTTAAACTGGTGGGTAGGGATGGAAAACCCGACCTTGCAGCTTGTTGTCTATGGACCTCAGATAGGGAAAAGCGAGGTAAAGGTGGAGGATAAAGGGATAGAACTTATCAAGGTCAATCGCGTGGAAAATCCCAACTACCTGTTTTTGGATGTCAAGGTGGCTGCTTCGGCCAAACCAGGATGGTCAACTTTTACCTTTAGTCAGGGAAAGAAAAAATTAACCTATCGTTATGAGTTGAAGCAGAGAGATCAAAAAATAAAAGCACAGGGTGTGAACAGTGCTGATTTGATCTACCTGATTATGCCCGATCGTTTTGCCAATGGAAACAAAGGAAATGACCAGGTGAAAGGCATGTTGGATATGAGTTTAAACCGAGACTCGATGTATCTGCGTCATGGCGGTGATCTGGAAGGTATTATCGGAAAGCTGGATTATCTACAAGATCTTGGGGTGACATCATTGTGGTTGACTCCTGTGTTGACCAATGACATGCCGCAGGCTTCATATCATGGTTATGCCAACACCGAAACCTATCATATTGATCCCCGTTTTGGTAGCAACGATACCTATGTCCAATTGGGTGAACAGCTGCATAAACGTCAGATGAAATTGATTTTTGATGTGGTGCCCAATCATATCGGAAGTTATCATTGGACGGTAAAAGACAAGCCGATGGCCGACTGGCTCAATGAATGGCCTACCTATACACAGACATCTTACAAAGACCAGACAGTTTTTGATCCTTATGCCTCTGCAGACGACAAAAAGAAAATGGTCAAAGGCTGGTTTGTTCCCACAATGCCCGATATGAACGAACAAAACCCATACGTTCAAAATTATTTGACCCAAAGCCATATCTGGTGGATCGAGACCGCAGCAATAGATGGATTCCGAATTGATACCTATCCGTACAATGATCTGGATTTTATGGCCAAATGGACAGATCGCATTCTGCAGGAGTATCCAAAATTTACCTTTTTTGGTGAAACATGGGTACATGGTGTGGGGAACCAGGCCTATTTTCTGGGCGGAAAACGAGTTGGTCAGGAGGTGGATTCCAAGCTGATGGGCGTCACGGATTTTCAGCTTAATTATGCTATAGGTGATGCACTCAACCAAAAGACTGAGTGGACCGCCGGAGCGAACAAATTGTATTCAACCCTAGCCTCAGACTTTCTGTACCCACATCCCGAGCAAAATGTGCTTTTTTTGGATAACCACGATAAAGATCGTTTTTTCTCCGTTGTCGGTGAAAATGTGCAGAAATATAAATCGGCAATGGCTTGGCTTATGACAACAAGGGGCATCCCACAATTATACTATGGAGCGGAAATTCTGATGAAGAATTTCTCCAATCCAGATGGCTTGCTACGGGAAGACTTTCAAGGTGGTTTCGCGGGTGACAAACTGAATAAGTTTACCGCAGACGGAAGGACTAAGGCAGAGCAGGATATGTGGACTTTTGTTCAAACGCTAGCCAGTTATCGTAAACAACATGCTGTATTACAAACTGGTAAAACGATGCAATATGTGCCCGAAGATGGCGTGTATGTGTATTTCCGCTACAATGAACAAGAGACGGTTATGGTCGTAATGAATTGCAACGACTCGGCGAAAGAGATCAAACTGGATCGTTTTAAGGAGAGAAACAGCAAGGTGAAATCCTATGTAGATATTATCCAAAAAAAGGAAACCACTCCAGCTGACAATACCTTGAAATTGGAAGCTTATGAGACTAAAGTGCTGGAGCTTAAGTTTTAATATAATTTAAAATTCTATAGAATTCATTTCTCAATGATTAATTATACTACTGTAAGAGCCGTAATATTTGATTTGGACGGTGTGTTGGTGGATACGGCAATCTACCATTTTCAAGCTTGGCATAGATTGGCCGAAAACTTGGGCTATTCGTTTTCCATTGTTGACAACGAACAGCTGAAAGGTGTCAGCCGGATTGAATCGCTGGAGCTTATTTTAAAATGGGCCGGGCTGGAAAAGTCCGAAGCTGAAAAAGCGGACTTACTGGTGCTTAAAAACCAATGGTACCTGGAGTTGATCGAACAGCTGAGCCCTGACGATCTGCTTTCCGGTAGTTTGGAACTTTTAAAAAAGCTACAGGAAAAGGGAATTAAGATTGGACTTGGCTCGGCCAGCAAGAATGCAATGGGTATCCTTGTAAAAACTGGAATTATAACCTATTTCGACGCGCTGATCGATGGGAATATCGTGCAGCTTTCTAAACCCAATCCGGAAGTTTTCCTTAAGGGCGCTGCGGTGCTGGAGATTGCGCCGGCCCACTGCCTAGTGCTGGAAGATGCTCAGGCTGGAATAGATGCAGCAAGGGCAGCCGGTATGCAGGTAATAGGTGTAGGCCTGGAGGAACATCTTCAGGGAGCGGATTTGGTCGTCGCGGATTTAGGGACCTTAGTCGATAAATTTTAAAATTTAAGAGAAATTCAATAGCGGGAAGCATGATGTAGATGGTATTGGTAAATAGGGCAATCATTTATTTGCCCTCGGTTCCCATCATGTAGTGAAAAACAATAAAAAGATGAAAACATATATCAAACATAACCCTTGGCAAATTATCGAAGATACATTTCGCCCCGAACACAATGAATTTTCGGAAAGTATCTTCGCTATTGGTAATGGTCGGATGGGGCAGAGGGCTAATTTTGAAGAAGAATTCAGCGGGAAATCCTTGCAAGGGTCGTATTTGGCCGGTATTTATTATCCGGACAAAACACGCGTAGGCTGGTGGAAAAATGGGTATCCGGAATATTTCGCCAAGGTCATCAATTCCATCGATTGGATAGGCCTGCATATTCTGGTCAATGGGCAGGTGCTCGATCTGAATAAAGTTACGGTTAAATCTTTTGAACGCCGACTGGATATGCAGCATGGCGTTTTATACCGCAGTTTTGTCGTGGAAATGCCAGATGGAGCACAGCTTAAGGTGGAAGCAAGCCGGATGTATCATCTGTTTGCTTCCGAAACAGCTTCATTGCAGTACAACATCCAGGCGCTTTCTGGTCCAATTGCATTGGAGATTAGGTCACGGTTAAATGCTGAAGTCGTTAACCGTGATAGTAACTATGACGAGCAATTTTGGGAAAGTACAGCGCAGGGTAGGGATGGTGAAAATACCTTTGTGGTAGCGCGCACCAAGAAAACGGGTTTTGAGGTCTATGCCATGCTTAAAACGAGTGTAGCAGGTCCAACAGCGGTCGTGGAAGTGCACGATACCGTCGCAAGTCCGGGTTCTATGACGGAGATCTATCAGACGGATCTTGCCGAATCGCAAATTTGTCGTGTTGAGAAGCGTGTTGCTATTGTCACCTCGCAGAATCACCCGCCAGCTCAGTCAAAAGAGGCTGCTTCGGCTAATCTACGCCAGTTGAATGTGCTGAGTTATGAGCAGTTAAAGGCTCAACAGGCAGTAGCCTGGCAAGCGATCTGGGCAGAAAGCGATATTGAAATTAGTGGTGATGTCGCAGCACAGCAGGCAATACGCTACAATATTTTCCAGCTTAACCAGACTTATACCGGCGAAGATGAGCGCCTCAATATTGGTCCTAAAGGTTTCACAGGTGAAAAATATGGTGGTGTCACGTATTGGGATACCGAAGCATATTGTATTCCATTTTACCTCGCAACACAGTCACCAAAGATTGCCCGTAATTTGTTGATTTATCGTCATCAGCAATTGGAAAAGGCAATCGAAAATGCGGCTAAACTCGGCTTTATCAATGGAGCTGCACTTTATCCCATGGTGACGATCAATGGTGAGGAATGCCATAATGAATGGGAGATTACATTTGAGGAAATTCATCGCAATGGAGCTATTGCATTTGCGATCTATAACTATGTCCGTTATACCGGAGATCAGGATTATATCTGGTCACATGGATTGGAAGTTTTGGTTGCGATAAGCCGTTTCTGGGCACAGCGTGTCAATTGGAGTGGCGATCGCCAGCAATATGTTATGTTGGGCGTGACGGGACCAAACGAGTATGAAAACAACGTAAACAATAATTGGTATACCAATCGTATCGCTTCGTGGTGCCTTCAATATACACTTGACTGTTTAAAAAAGCTGGCGCAGCTGACCAACGGGCATGCTGACGTGCTGAAAGCGAAGCTGGCTGTAACATCAGAAGAACAACAAAAATGGCAGCACATTGTCGATAACATGTATTATCCGTTTGATGCACAACGGAATGTGTATTTGCAGCAAGATGGCTTTTTGGACAAAGAGCTGATTCCAGTGGCAGAACTTGATCCATCACAACGCCCTATTAACCAGCATTGGAGTTGGGATAGGATTCTGCGTTCCTGTTATATCAAACAGGCCGATGTATTGCAAGGTTTTTACTTCCTTGAGGATCAATTTGACCTGGACACCCTAGCTCGACATTATGAATTCTATGAGCCTTTTACGGTGCATGAAAGTTCGCTTTCTCCCTGCGTACATGCGATATTGGCCGCTAAATTGAACAAGCCGGAAAAAGCGTATGAATTCTATCTGCGCACCTCGCGTTTGGATCTGGACGATTACAATAACGATACCGAAGACGGTTTACATATTACATCGATGGCGGGTACCTGGATGACAATCGTGGAGGGCTTTGCCGGAATGCGGATTAAGGACGGACAATTGTATTTAGATCCGATGTTGCCCAAAGAATGGGAAGGCTATAAATTCCGGGTGTTATTTCGTGGAGCGACTTTATTGATTACAGTAGATGCCGATGGCTATACGATCGAAAATATAAGTGATACTGCAGTTCATATCCAGACGGTAACTGAAGGTTTCGTGCTCCCGGGGCAAAGCAAAAATCAGGTATTTCAGCGGAGATAAAACCCAGTTTTCAGCAGTGAAAGAACCTATCTTATGCTGCTGAAATAACGGTTAAATGGTAATTAAATTGTATTTTGTGTTAAATTTTGATAGCCTATTATGGGAAATAAACCTGAATTAAGCATTAGCCAGGTCATCAATATGAGTTTTGGATTTCTGGGGATACAAATGGGTTTTGCGCTGCAAAATGGCAACGCCTCCCGTATTCTCCAGACATTTGGTGCTGATGTGGAGCATCTTTCACTTTTTTGGCTTGCTGCTCCGATTACGGGGATGATTGTACAGCCAATTATAGGTCATTATAGCGATCGAACCTGGAATAGACTGGGGCGGCGGCGACCCTATATTTTGGTGGGTGCACTGTTGACTACTCTGACTTTATTTTTAATGCCCAATGCGGCATTATTGACCACATTATTGGCCCCACTTTGGATCGGCGCCGGCTTGTTGATGTTTATGGATGCTTCCATCAATGTGACCATGGAGCCCTTTCGGGCGTTGATCGGTGATAATCTGCCAAGCAGTCAGCGGAGTCTGGGCTTCTCGGTACAGACCTTTTTAATCGGGATTGGCGCTGTCCTTGGCTCGCTACTTCCCTTTATGTTGACGAAGTATTTTCATGTAGCAGGTACTTCTGAAGCCGGGCAGGTACCGAGCAATGTTATCTACTCCTTTTATGTAGGCGGTTTTGTCCTGCTTCTAACGGTGTTATGGTCTGTGTTCAAAACAAAAGAGTACTCGCCCACAGAACTTCAGACTTTTCCGGATACGGTTGCTATTGAACAGGATGCGGCACCAAAGTTTGGCTTGCGTTCTATCTTTAGCGATATCGGTAAGATGCCATTGATCATGCGCAAGTTGGGCTGGGTTCAGTTTTTCTCCTGGTTTGCCCTTTTTATGATGTGGGTGTATACCACTCCAGCTATTGCTGATTCGGTTTTTTACCTGCGGGAAGGAAATCGGCAGGATCTCTATATGGAGGCTGCCAATTGGGTAGGTGTACTTTTTGGTATTTACAATGGAGTATCGGCCTTGTATGCCTTGTTTATTCCGCGGATAGCTAAACATTTTGGGCGTGGAAAAACGCATGCTCTTGGGCTTTCCATTGGTGGGCTTTCGTTAATTTCATTATTTCTGATCAAAGATGCCAATCTACTGATTCTTCCTATGATCGGTATTGGTATCGCTTGGGGAAGCATTTTGGCAATGCCTTATGCAATTTTAAGCGATCATTTGCCTACGGGTAAAATGGGCGTTTATATGGGGCTATTTAATTTTTTCATTACCCTACCTCAGATTGTCTGTGGATTTTTTGGCGGAATGATCATCAAATATTTTTTTCATGGCCAATCCATTTATGGCTTGCTATTGGCCGGCATATTTATGTTACTGGCGGCATTCTTTGTTCCAAAGCGTAAGAATTAAGTGCATGCCATTATCGTAGACGTAGAGGGGGTATCTCTACGTCTACGGCTTTTTACTTCGCTAGCGTCTTTCAATAAGATTTTCGAGCTCCTTGTATTTGTCCCCGATTCTTTCTTTATCTAGGGGCGATTTCTTTCTTTATCAAGTGCCTATATTCTTTCGGCATCTCGGGAACAGTTTTTACGCCATTGGAATAATATTCTTCCTGGTACTGGAACTGGTGTTCATCACTTGCGGTTTTCAAGAATATAGCTGCTTGGCGACATGCCATAGTGCTTATGAAAGTCCCTTGAAAAATTGGATTGTACGGTATAACCGACCATCGTTGATACCTGGGTGATGTTATATTCTTTTTGGGTGAGTAGTTCTGCCGCCTTTTTCAATCGTGAAATATTGATCAATTCATTGGGTGTGAGGTCGGATAGTCCTTTGATTTTACGGTAAAGGGTTGGACGGCTCATATGCATCAATTTGGCCAGTTCATCCACATTGAGATCTATCGTTGAAATATTCTCATAAATAACCGTATTCAGCTGACTGATAAAATCTTTGTCGGGTGCTGAAACGTTAATATCCATTAAGTTGGAGCTGGAAGAATTGGTTAGGTAATTCTTGATGATTTTACGGTTTTTGAGGATGTTGCGTATCTGTACCATAAGGAATTCAAGCGAAAAGGGTTTTTCGATATAGGCATCAGCACCATTTTTTAATCCCTGAATTTTTGAATCCAGTGCATTTTTTGCCGTTAGAAAAATAACGGGAATATGGCTATACAGAATATCTGTTTTGATGCGTTTGCATAGCGCCAGACCATCCATAATGGGCATCATAATATCTGTTAGTACAAGTTGTACATTCTCTTGATCTAATATTTCGAGGGCCTCGGCACCGTTCCCTGCCCGTAGAATAGTGTAGCTGGTTTTCAATTCTTTATTGAGGTAGGCCAATATTTCTTTATTATCCTCGACGAGCAGAATCACCGGCTTTTCTTCCTCCTGTTCATCGGATCTATCATGCAATACATGATCGTCATTATCTTCCTGAAAAGATTTGATGTCGAGCGATTGTTCCTGAAAGATTGGGATCGATAGCAGAAATATATTGCGGTTCTCTTCCAGATGTACAAGGGATAAGTTTCCTTGGTGCAATTCAACCAAGGAGCGGGATAAAGGAAGACCAATGCCCGTCCCCGTATCTTTATCGGATTCATTTAAGCGATAAAATGGTTCAAATATTTTCTCTCTTTTCTCAAAAGGAATGAGCTCACCATCATTCTTCAACTCGATATTGAACATAATATCATCGCTATTAAAAGGGAGGAGTTTGACGTTGACTTCTTGATCCGCATATTTGATGGCGTTATGAATCAGGTTGGTAAAGATTTTTCGAAGGGCTTCTTCATCCACGTAAGCCGTGAGACTGATACGCGGGAGACTGAGGTCATAGTGCAGCTGTTTATCTTTTGCAAAATAATTTAAATCGTGAAATACTTCGGATAGGAGTGCATTAATATCCGTTTTAGTAAAAATAAGGCTCATATTGTTGGTTTCTGCTTTTCTAAAATCAAGTAATTGGTTGGTGAGGCGAATTAATCGCGCTGTGTTTTTTTCAATCAACGCAAGGTCTTTGGCTGTGTCGCGATCGGTAAATTTATGGTTATTGATTATTTTCTCAAGGGGCATCTTGATCAGCGTGAGTGGCGTACGAATTTCGTGGGCCAGGTTGGTGAAGAATTCCAGCTTGAGGTTATATATTTCCTGTTCTTTTTTTCGTTCATAACTATCCATCTTTTGGGCATTGTTGGCCTTTATAAGGAGAAAGTAATACCGCAATACGAGCAGTGCAATGGTGCCGAAGCTCAAAAAATAAAGTAAGTATGCCCAACCTGACTGCCACCAGGGTGGCGAAACGATGATGAGCAGTTTTTTTTCATTCGGATTCCATACGCTGTTGTTATTTGCACCTCTGAACTTAAACGTATAGGTGCCCGGAGGAAGTTTATTGTAATAGATTTTTTGATTGCCTGTAATATCGGTCCATTCTTTATCGTAACCTTCCATGATATAGCGATAAGGATTGCTCTTTGGGGAAACAAAGCTCAAGGCGGCGATATTGAAGCTAATATTGGAATTGTCGTAGGTCAGTTGGATCTCTTCTGATAGGGAGATGGATTCTTTCAGTATACCATTTTCACGAACCGGTACGCTCACATTGTTAATCTGAATGCCGCTGATGAATATAGGAGGAATAAAGCTGTTCTTAATGGATTTTGTCGGGTTGAAGCTAACCATTCCTTTAATCGTCCCGAAATATAAAGTCCCGTCGCTATCTTTGTAAGCCGAATTATAATTAAACTGATCTGCAGGAAGCCCGTCTCTCGATGTATAGATGACCCTACGCGGAACACCTTCGTCCAGTCTGACCAGTCCACCACCTGTAGATATCCAGATGCTCCTGTTGTCGTCTTCTAGGACCTTGAATACCTGATTGGAAGGTAAACCGGATTCGGTCAGATAATTGGTGAAGCGCCCATCACGACGGTATTTTGAGAGGCCGCTTTCGGTGCAAAACCACAAGTTATTTTTGCTGTCTTCAAATAGACCGTTGACATAATTATTGACGAGTGTATTTTGTTTACCTTGTTCGGATAACAGATGCTGAATTTCTCCCGAACTGCGATTATATTGGTAGACCCCACTACCGTAGGTGTTGATCCAAAGTATACCATATTCATCTTCATAAATGCCTTGTATCCATGCGGTAATAGGAAGGAGGTCAAAACTGTCGCTATTTTTGTTGTAGCGGTATAGTGCGCGGTCTGTCCCGACAAACATGCTGTTGTCTTTAGACTTATAGAGGCATACGGCAAAGCTGCTTTGTAGAGGGCCTTTGCCGATACGGTCATAGTGTTTTTTTAGTTTTCCGGTTTTTACGTCGAGAACGTCTAGTCCATGTGTTGTGGAGCCTACCCAAAGATCGTCGCCGATTGTTGCCAGGCCATGAACATTGTTATGCGCTATACTTCCCTTTTTCCCATTGGCAAGGAAATGCTGAATTTGTTGTGTTTGCGCATCAATTTTGTTCAGGCCGCCATCTTCTGTTCCTATCCAGAAATTTCCATAGCGATCTTTTTTGATATCGTGTACAATATTGCCCGATAGGGCCGATTTTCCAAATCCGGATAGATACTTTTTGAAATTGTCGAATTGGTTGCTGTATTGGTTAAAGCCGCCGAAAAATGTTCCAAACCAGATGTTGTCTTCACGGTCCCGATAGAAATTCAGGACAGCATTGTCAGATATGGCAAATGGATTGAGCAGATCTTTTTTGATGTGCTGGCTCTGACCTGAGTGAATATCATAGGTATATATTCCAGTTTCAGTTCCAATCCAGTATATCGACTCCGTTTGTTGAATAATACAGTTTGCCTGGATAACTTTATTAGGGTAATGACTTGCAAATAGATTTTTCAACCGACCATTTTTGAAATCAAACAAATAAGCCGAATTGATTGTTCCAACCATCAACAGGGAATCATTGATGGCGTAAACGGTTTTAGTATTTGCCAATGCTTTTCGATCGATTTTTTTAAGGTCAACTTCGACAAATTTACTCGTATTAACCTGATACCGTTGTATGGTACTGTTATTGTCCGTTGTCCACAACCCGCCTTTTTTGCTACTGGTAATCGCTACAATGGTATTTTTGTTCTGATCAAATGGAATTATTTCTGTTGTATAAGAATTATAGCGATAAAGTTTTCCGTTCGAAAGTAACCAGATAAAACCGGCGTATTCGTGTATGGCATTTACTTCACCGATTGGTACACCCCTGAATGGTGTAAAATTTTCTTTAATAGGATCGTAACAATAGGTACCGCGTGTGGTTCCCACCCATAGCACTCCTTTACTGTCTGTGAGAATACTTAAAATGGACGAACTTCCGATACTTGTAGAGTCTGAAGCATTGTGTCTAAATATCTTAAATTGATTGCCGTCAAAGCGATTGAGGCCATTCCTTGTCCCTAACCATAGAAAACCCTGAACATCCTGTGTAATACATTTGACTGTGCTATTGGAGAGACCGTCGTGGGTTTGATAATTTTTAAAATAGATCGATTGTGCCTGCACGTTAATACATGCTAGCAAGATATATAAAAGGAGTATGGTGGTTATTCTTTTCAAAACTGATTACGTTGAACTAAAAATAGTCAATTAAAAGATAAAAAATAGTTTTACTGATACGCTTTGATATAAAATTGAGACGCTCTGATTGGACTAGCTACAAGGATTTCCGCATTTTTATAAAACAATAATAACCAAATATAAACGTATGTTTCGCCCTAGAATTATGACAGGTAAGTCCTGTGTCCTTGTTTTTCAGTTTGTTAGGTTTTTGTTTTTACCTGTGAGACATGATGTTCACGATGCTTTGGTTTTGAATTTTGCCTTTAAAGGCCTTGATACCCAGCGCTACGTCTTTGCCATTATTGGGGAAGACTATACGCATTTCAAAAGGGCTTTGGAACCTAAAAAATATCATTAAAAATCACTTAGTATCATTTGTGTATCCTAGATGCACGATATAAAAATCAATTAAACCACCAATCAAAAAGCGTATGAAAAATAAACTACTTGCACAATGCGTAATGACGCTTACATTTTTGCTTGTATCTTTTATTGTAGTTGCCCAGACGAAAGTCTTGAAGGGAAAGGTTGTAGATGAGACTCAAGGTCCATTGGCGGGAGCTACAATTAAGGTAAAAGGGGGAACCGCTGCTACAACAACAGACACGGAAGGTTCCTTTACATTTACTGTTCCCAGTGAAGCGAAAACGCTGGAAGTATCCTTTATTGGATACACTTTAAAAGAAGTACCCATTGTGGGAAACGATATCACCGTAGCGCTGGAACCTAGTGCCGGTCAGGGCCTAGATGAGGTCGTTGTGATCGGTTATGGTACCGCCCGTAAAAAAGATCTAACGGGGTCTATGGTCACTATTGGAGCGAAAAACTTCAATAAGGGGATCATGACGAGTCCCGATCAATTAATACAAGGAAAGACACCAGGGGTTATGGTGATTAACAATACGGGGCAACCTGGCGGATCAACCACAGTACGTATCCGTGGAAACTCATCGATCCGGGCCAGTAACAACCCGTTATTTGTGCTGGATGGTGTGCCTATGTCGGGCAATTCACCTCTGCCCGAAGGAAGAGGAGGCTTTTCTTCCGATAGAGGAAATCCTTTGACTTACTTGAATCCGGGTGACATTGCTAGTATGGACATTCTTAAAGATGCATCGGCTACAGCAATTTATGGTTCACGTGGGGCAAATGGCGTTGTCATTATTTCGACGAAAAGAGGTAAAGTCGGGCAGCCCGAGGTTTCTGTAGGAGCCTCTGCAGGTGTTTCTACCATGCGGGAATATCCTGATGTATTAGATGCTGCTCGATTTAGAGAAGCGTTGAAATATTATACACCATCTGAAGTCGCAAATGCTGATTTTGGTGGCAATGAGGATGCCTTTAAAGCGATTACAAGAAAAGCGATCACGCAAAATTACTATGCTGATGTAGCTGGCGGAACCGAGTATGGTAAGTATCGCCTTTCAGGTGGATATTTAAACCAAAACGGTATTATTCGTGGATCACAGCTGAAGAAATACACAGCCAATTTTAACGGAAATTTCCGTTTTCTGGAAAACAAACGATTGGGATTGGATTTTGCTGTCTTTTTGACGCAAATGGATAATAAATACGCACCGATCAATGCGATGGTAGGTTCGGAAGGAAATGTGATCTCCCAAGCCTTACAATGGAATCCGACACGACCATTACGGGACGATCAAGGCAATTTAACCTTTGTCAGTTCGACTACGCGAAACCCATTGACAAGTATTGACGCCTTTAAAGATTTGGCGACAACAAATACGATGGTAATCAACTTGGCGCCATACTATAAAATTACAGACGATTTGGAATATCGCTTTATCTATAGTGCAATGCGACAAACTGGAAACCGTGAAGGTATGTACCGCGCAGGACTTATTGATCCTTCAGCTGTGAACAATGAGCAGGCCTTTATTTCCAATAACGGAGAAACCAACTTGCAAATGACGCATATGCTCTCTTACAATAAACAAATCAATTCAGATTGGAGTGTCAATGCGGTAGCAGGTTACGAGTATTTGGATTATAACTACAACAACAACATTTCCTTTGGCGGTGGATTTCGTTACATGGGACTAGATTATTTTGACTATCTACAATATACGCCTGTTTCCACGCGGGAAATATCGTCGTATAGAAGCCCAACCAACCAATTGCAATCACTTTTCTTGCGTGGCGGATTCAATTACTTGGATCGCTACTTATTGACTGCAACAGTAAGAAGGGATGGCTCAACGAAATTTGGTTCAAACAACAAATACGCCATGTTCCCTTCATTGGCAGTAGCATGGAATGTGAATCAGGAAGAGTTTTTGAAATCTACCGGTATTTTTGATCAGTTGAAAGTAAGGTTAGGTTGGGGAAAAACAGGTAACCAAGAATTTCCATCTGGGGCATCGTTAAATAGACTGGTTTTTGGTAATCAAAGTGTAAGCCAGGCAAACTATGGTAATCCTGATTTGAAATGGGAGACTTCGACCACGATTAATGCGGGTATTGATTTTGGAATTTGGGGCAATCGTCTGTATGGATCCATTGACTATTTCAATAAAAAGACCACAGATGCGCTTTTTGAGCAAACTCTTGCACAGCCAGCTCCAGCAGGGCGTATCTGGGTGAATTTGGACGGTGAGATTGTCAATAAAGGGGTAGAGGTCGCGTTGACAGGTACAATTATTAAAAATGACAATTGGACTTGGGATTTGACAGGTAATGCAACTTTCCTGAAAAACAGTGTAAGTGGTCTAGTGGGCTATTACGAAACAGGGGCATTGCGTGGACAAGGTTTTTCAGGTGTATTGGGACAACGTATGGTAAATGGGCAACCATTGAATGTTTGGTACCTGGCCGATTATCAAGGTATTGATCCGCAGACAGGCATGAGCATGTATCGCGGACAGGATGGTAGTATCAGTACGGCCAACGACCCTGCAATTAATAAATTCTATATGCACAGTCCAAATCCGACGACTTTATTGGGTATTTCTACCAACGTAAATTACAAACAGTTTTCTTTGGCCGCCAATATGAATGGTGCTTTTGGACATTATCTATTCAATAATACGGCAGCGACAACTTTGGGATTGAGTAATCTATCATCACGTAATATCGGTTCAGCATTCTTTAATACAGCTGTAAAAGAGTCTACTTCCAATTCGGCTGCGCCTTCGACGCGATTCCTTGAAAAAGGTGATTATCTAAAAATGGCCAATCTTACGTTAAGCTATCGTGTTGGAAATGTAGGTAGAACACTTAAGAATTTAAATGTATCCCTTACTGGACAGAATCTTTTCATCATCACGAAGTATACAGGATTTGATCCTGAGGTGAATACCGATGGTGCAACAAATGGTATTCCTTCGTTGGGTATCGAATATTTACCCTATCCACCGGCAAGAAATATCCTATTGGGGGTTAACTTCTCACTTTAAGCGTATACTGTAAATCATTAGATAATAAAAAGAGGAGAGCGTCAAGATGGATTTAAACGTATTAGTGAATCAATAAAAATGAATAAATCTGATCGCCTCATGACGAATGAAACACCAAAGGCAGTATGAATGCCTAACAGTCAAAATGGATGAATAAATAATCAAATTTAGACGGATGAAAAAGATGAAATTAAGAACTTTATTATATATCGGAATAATTGGCTCCCTTGTAACTAGTACATTTTCTTGTACTAAACTAAAGGAGGAATTTAAAGGAGAATTGGAGGAGGGGACATCCAATGTGGATCCTGGAAGCTTGTTGATCACAGCTTATAATTCATTGAACACCCCTTACCAGCAGGAACAGCGCTGGGTGATGCAGGAAATATCAACGGACGCAGCCATGGCCCCTACACGGGGTGGCGACTGGGATGATAATGGTATGCATCGTGCGATCCATTTACATACCTGGAATGCAGATAATGGCTACATGAATAATACTTTTGTCAGTTTGGGTACAGCCATCTATAATGCGGGCAATGTGTTGCGGTATAATCCGAGTGCGCAGCAAGGGGCTGAAGCGAAGTTTATTCGTGCGTTGGTCATGTTTGATATGTTGGATCTTTATGGCGTAGTACCCGTCCGGGAAGGAGCATCTTTTGAAGATTTTAGAATCGCACCAGAGGTGTTACAGCCACAGGCGGCTATTGACTATATGGTGAAGGATCTCAACGAAATTATAGCGAATTTGCCTGCAAACGGGCCGAAAGCGGCATATGTTGCTAATAAAAATGCGGCGAAAGCATTATTGATGAAGATTTATTTGAATAAGGGAACATTTTTAAATAGACAAGCTCCTTCTTTTGCTGCCGACGATATGAACAAGGTAGTGACTTTAGCCAAAGAAATTACCGCTTCGGGATTCTATACTATTTCTGCGAAGGGCAAATACTTTGATAATTTTGCGCCGGATAACGACGAGAAGTCTACCGAAAATATTTTCACTTTATACAATAAAAATGGAGATAGAGGTGGAAATGTGGACCGTACCTGGAATACCGTTGCTCACTATAATATGAATCCGGGGGGGTGGAATGGCTGGTGTACCTTATCAGACTATTACGATAAATTTTCGGATACCGATGAAAGAAGGGGAATTTATTATAATTATCCAGCTGATACGACTTCTAACAGAACAAAAGAATTCAAACGTCAAAATGTTGGTTTTTTTGCTGGACAGCAATACAATTGGAGTACAAACAAACCCTTAATGGCGCGGAACCCAGCGAATGCACCTTTGGTCTTTACGCGTGAAGTCACCATCCGTACCTCGGGTGCAACCTTGGAAACAGCTGGTATCCGTCCAATGAAGTATGCGTTTGATTATGCCGTCACTGGTCAACGAAACAACGACTGGGTTGTATTTCGTTATGCCGACGTATTGCTGATGCAAGCAGAGGCTATTCTTAGAGGTGGAACAGGAACAGCAACAGAGGCACTCGGTTTGGTCAATACTATTCGGACGAACCGTGGTGTTACTAACTTGACGGCATTGACGCTCGATAATTTATTGGATGAGCGTGCTCGCGAGTTATATTGGGAAGGCTGGAGAAGACAGGATTTGATTCGTTTTGGTAAATTTTTATTGGCCTGGCAAGAAAAGGCTGCGGATGCCGATCCCAAAACATTGGTTTATCCAATCCCGAGTCAACAGATTGCTGTCAATCCAAATTTGAAGCAAAATACAGGTTATTAATTTGCTATATATGCATCAGTAAAACAAGCAACTTCAAGAAGTTCGTTTTATTTTGAAAGGTATTTAGCGGATAGGAACTTACTCTTATCAGCTAAATACCTTCTTTTTTTGAAACAATGCGTTTCTTACAATTCGTTTCTTTTGCCCAGAAAGAACCCGTAGTTTACTTTCACGACGGTTGGTTCTTGTGAGACCAAAAAGCTTTTAGGAAAGAAGGTGCTTAAAATAGAGATAGAAGCAATTGCTCTATTGAAAATATTGTCTTGTTTTTTTGATAAAAAATAATCACTTTAGAGCTGGATAACTAGCCAAAAAGCATAGGTCATTTTGATGGATCAAATTGGAATTCTGTCAGATACCAATTTCGATGTTCTTTGTGAAAAGGATAACAGCATTGAAACAAGATTATCTAAATGTAGATTATGATTAATAAAATCCTACAGCGGGCACCTACTAACGAAAAAGAGTTTTTTCTAGCTTATCGTTATTGGTACAGGAAATTATACTATTTTCTGTATCAGAAGACCCAATGTTCGAATCTTGCCGAAGATGTCGTCCAACAGACTTTTTTAATTGTTTGGGAACGCAAAAATAATGCGAATCAGCAAATCCAATTCAGTACCCAGCTCTTCCAGATTGCGCGCACAAAATTGATTGATGAATTGCGCCGGCGTGCATTGAATAGAAAATATGTAGCGTTTGAGAAACCATTTGTACTGACCCAATATGAAGATCTTGAACGACAAATTGCCTATAAAGGAGAGTTAGAATACGTAAAAGAGCTGATTACACAAATGCCTTTTATGCGGCAACAGGTCTTTTATCTCCATAAAATTGAGGAATTGAGTTATAAAGAAATTGCCGTCAAATTGTCTATCTCCCCGAAGACTGTAGAAAATCACGTTAGCATTGGCCTGAAATTTATTAAAAAATTTTTTAAGTTGTCTTAGGGGACAAGCCCATCACTATTCGTATAACAGTTATATACCTATCCTGCTAAAAGGATAGAAACTGTTATGAATCGCAAATCCTTATTAAATAAATTCCTGGCGAATGAATGTTCTGCTGAGGAAGCGAAACTTGTGTTCACCTGGCTGAATGACGATCCGACATTATTGGACGATCTCATTTCGGAAGATGATTGGGTTTCCTATATCAATCAGGAAAATAAGTCAAAACGTGGTGGCGATAGCCTGTTGAGAATTATTACTGTATTCGTCCTGTTTGGTTTCCTGTTTGTTTTATCCAATCTTTTGGGCATATCAACCGATAAACCTCTACAAACAGCAAGCTTCATTCAGGAAATTTACTACAACCCTTCTGCTCAGCCTAAAGAAATTATTGCAGCAGACAATTCAATTTTAACCTTGGAACCCGGTGCACTGATTCAGCTCGTTATAAAACCGGATCTTGACTTTCGGCGGGTTAAACTATTCAGTGGAAGAGTCAATTTTAAAGTAGCAAAGGATCCTTCAAAACCTTTCATCGTCGAAAGCGGCACGTTGATGACCACAGCGCTGGGAACAGAATTCATCGTGGATTATAATGCGGCAGTTGAACATGTTCTGATCCGATTATTTGAGGGGAAAGTTCGCGTTGAATCGATAGAACCGTCCGTAGTAGAGACAAACATTTTGAAACCTGGCCAACAGATTTATTTTGGCGGGGCGAACAAGATGCTTGTTTCAAATTTCAAAGGTACGCCAAAAATGAGCGCGAGGGAAAGTCTACCGGCCCAGCTTATGCTTTCCGCAACGGAAAAACCGTACCGCAATCCGGCAACAATTCACCAGAGCGCCAATTGGCTCCAATTGGAAGAAACCGCTGTATCTGATATTATCCAATATATCAATCATGAGCTTGATGTACCTATATCTTATGATTCATTAATCGTTAAAAACTATCGGATAAAGGGGCGGTTTAGCAAGAATCCAACAATGGACCTGAAAGACAAAACGGATCTTGCGGCGTCTATTCTGCAGTTGATTGTTGAGGTGAATCCGTTTATTCTTGAAAAACAACATAATACATATATACTCAAACCTAAAAAATAGAATCATGGTAAATTTCAACTTAACCAAGAAACCATTTTTTGTTTTTCTTGTCTTGACATTGTTATCTTTTCGATGTCTAGCGGGAACAATAAATGGTGTAATCAAAAACTCGTCGGGGCAACGGCTGGCAGGGGTAAGTATACTTTTGAAAAATCCCGGCAGCAGTTTTTCAACAGCAGCTTCCAGTGCGAGTGATGGGAGTTTTCGTTTTGCAGATGTACCGAATGGAAAGGGTTATGAACTGACTTTTTCATACATCGGGTATCAAAGCTATGTAGAACGAAATGTGCAGGTTTCAGCTGATGGAGCCACCACTCTTTCCATTATTTTGGAGGATCAGGTGAATCAGCTAGAAGATGTTGTCGTGATCGGATACGGTAAACAAAAGAAAAGCGATCTGACAGGTGCCATTGCATCGCTTTCCAGCAACGAACTAACGAAAGGCGGAGCGGTGAGTAATGTAGGGCAGGCCCTACAGGGTAAAGCTTCCGGTGTCGTTGTAACCCAGAATTCAAAGGCGCCGGGTGGTAGCACGTCTATTCGGATTCGCGGAACCAATTCCATCAGTGGAAGTAATGATCCACTCTATGTGATCGATGGATTTCCAACAAATAATGGTATCAACATCAATCCTGATGATATTGCTTCCATGGATATCTTAAAGGATGCTTCGGCAACGGCTATCTACGGTTCCAGAGGTGCCAATGGTGTTATTATCATTACTACAAAACGTGGTCTTACGGATAAAAACAACATTACCTATAGTGGCTATGTGGGAACACAGAAACCGATTATACCGTTCACTTTTCTCGACGGTAAGCAATATATGAATCTTGCCAATGCACTTTATAAGGAGATTCAGGGGCAAGAAAATCAGGAATATGCAGTCTATACCAAATCACAGCTCGAGTCTGATGTCAACACGGATTGGGTAAAGGAGACCATGCGGAACGGCATTTTGCAAAACCATAATTTACAGTTTTCCGGAGGTGGTGAGAAAACCAAAGTGTTGACGAGCATAGGTTATTTTGATCAAAAGGGTGTTTTGAAGACGACAGACTTTAATCGAATTTCGGGACGTATCAACGTGGATCAAAAGGTAAACGATTATATCCGCACTGGGGCGAGCCTATCCGCGCAACGGGAAAAATCAAATATGCAGGTGTATGACGGAAATATCCTTAATTCAAATGTTTTGTATAGCATATTGACCTATGATCCGACGGTACCTGTTTACAATGCAGATGGAAGTTTTGGAAGACCTCCGGGGGGGCAGGGTGACAATCCCTTGGCCAACCTGATGTCACGGATCAATGATGTGCAAAGGGACAAGTTGAATGGAAATATTTTTCTTGAGGTAAATCCGATCAAGGAACTGACCTTGCGCATGGATGCAGGAACAGAAATAACACATGATCAATTGGGCAGTTATCTGACTCGTGACTCTTATCAGGGTGGGATAGATGATGGTGTGGCAAGTCAGGCCGATTATAATGAGACCCATAACCTGATTGATTTTTATGCCACCTATGCAAAGGTGTTTAATGAGAAACACAATTTGAGTGTGATGGGAGGCTATTCGTATGAGAAATATGTGCGCAACAATAAAGGGATCAATGTGAAAGGTTTTTCAACGGATCTGCTGGAATACAATAATTTAGGAATGGCCTCTAGTATTACGGGAGTAAATTCTGCTAAGGCGGAGAATTTGGTCATCTCTTTTTTCGGGCGGGTAAATTACGCCTATGCTGATAAGTACCTGTTGACTGCAACCTTACGTCGTGATGGATCATCGCGCTTTAGTCCCAACCATCGTTGGGGAACCTTTCCTTCAGCAGCTTTTGCATGGAAGGTCAACAATGAGGATTTCATGAAAGAGCAGCAGCTATTTTCGGATCTAAAATTTAGGTTGGGTTACGGACAGACGGGTAATGATCGCGTCGCGGATTATGCTTCTTATGGATTGATGGATAATGGACACTATACGTTTGATGGTGTGACCAATTCGGGTGGCGTTAAACAAAACCCAACTTATCCTGAAAACGATAAATTAAAATGGGAATCCACGACGCAATATAACGTCGGACTTGATTTTTCATTTTTTAAGAATCGATTAGCCTTTACCGTAGATGCCTATTATAAGAAAACCAATGATCTTTTGATTAAGAGTATATTGCCTTATTACACAGGATATACCTCTGGACAGCGCAATCTAGGTACGATGAATAACAAAGGGTTGGAGTTTTCTGTAACCAGTAAGAATATGACCGGAGCGTTTACCTGGGAGACAAAATTGAATTTAGCGATGAACCGCAATAAGGTGTCAAGCTTGGGTGGAGAGCCGGAACAGTTGTTGACTTCGTCAAAACCAATGGGTAATGTTTCTGAAGAAGCTTATTCGGTTATTCGTGTTGGGGAATCGTTGGGCTCTTTATTTGGCTATAGATACCTGGGGGTTATTCAACAAGGAGAAAACTATGCACCACAGCCAAATTCTAAACCCGGCGATCCGAAGTTCGCGGATGTGAACGGTGATGGTACAATCAATTCAGCGGACCGGACGATCATCGGTCGTGGTTATCCGAAGTTCAATTTTGGTATGACCAATACATTCGCGTATAAAAACTTTGATCTGACGGCCTTCATTTATGGAAATGTCGGAAACGATCTCCTCAATATGACACGCATGAATTTGGAGTGGAAACGTACCACAGAAGCTTTAAATCGATGGACACCGACAAACACCAATACAGATATTCCAAGAAACGGATTTTACTACATGAACTATGGTGGCTATATCAATGACCATTTTATTGAAAATGCTTCTTTTTTGCGGTTGCGTAATCTGACACTGGGTTATACCATTCCATTGAAAACAAGAGCGGTTCAATCGATACGCGTATATGGTATGGCGGAAAACTTATTTACGATTAGCAATTATTCTGGATGGGATCCTGAGGTGGATACCAAGGGATATGAAAATGATGCGCTGGTTAAAAATAGAGCTGGAAATAATCAGAGTGCCAATGCTGGGGTAGGTCTGGATTTTAATTCATATCCTTCGATGCGCTCGTTTACTTTTGGTGTAAGTGCAACATTTTAATAGCTAATATCTAAATCAGAAATGACATGAAGACGTTTAAAAATAATATAAAATATATCTTGGGTATGGCGGGTTTGGCCGCTGTTTTGGGCCTCAGCTTGAATAGCTGTACCAAGCTTGACCCTAAATTATACAGTGATCTGACGACAAAAAATGCCTATTCAACCGAGAGCGATATCAATGCTGCCCTGACGGGTGTCTATACGAGTTTATCGCCTTATCCGGGGGATGCTTATTTATACTATGCGGGTTATCTGGTGATGATCACCGATTACGCGACGGATATGGGCTTTTCTACAGCGGCAGGTGATCCTACACGCATGAGTAACTTTACCTATGATGATAATAATAGGTATTTTAAATTTAATTATCAGAATATGTACCAGGTGATCAGCAATGCCAATATGTTGATTGATCGTATTGAGAGTGTAACTATTCCCGACGATCGCAAAAAGAAAATTATCGCCCAGGCCAGGTTCTTGCGGTCATTATCTTATATGGATCTTACAGATGCCTGGGGACCGGTACCACTGATAACGACAGTCAAGAATCCGACGGAAAGCTACAATGAACCCTTGGTTGCTGTAGAGAAAATTGATGCACAGATTGCTGAAGATTGTCAGTATGCAATCGATAACTTGCCAGAGAAATGGTCGGACGAACTGGGCATTGGCCGTGCTACAAAAGGTGCCGCGTTGACCTTAATGGGAAAGATGTATATGCGTTCGCACAATTATGAAAAAGCAAAAACGTATATCGATCAGGTTTTAGCGTTACGTGATAAAGGTGTATACACGCTGAATCCGGATTTTAAGAAGGAATGGTCCGACAATAATAAAATGGATATGGGGCTGATATTTGGCATCTTGCATGAGCCTACATTAAATGGAGGCGAGATTACCAATCACTTTGGTCCGACCGACAATCCTGAAGTACCGGATAGATGGCAGTACTATGGTGTTTCCCTTGATTTTTGGCGAAAATATAGTGATCTCGATCCGCGTAAAAAGTTTTTCTATTATAACTACACCGGAAAGGCTGCGCGGGACAAGAATACAAAATATGGATTTTTTTACATGTTGCCTGCTAAAGGACAGACTACTCCACCAAGTGATACCGTAAAATTCCTGCAAAATGTTGCGACGAAAAAGTATTCTTATGATATGGTCAATAACTCCTATCTGGATGGGCGGACGATTCAGGTTCTCCGTTTGGCGGATGTTATTTTGTGCAAGGCTGAGATTGAAAATGCACTGAACGGACCCGCTGCAGCATTGCCTTATATCAATGAAGTCCGGAAGAGAGCTGGAGCACCTGAATATGGTAAGCATCCTGATTTCCCCAGTCCTGCAAGTAAGGAGGCTATGATCGATGCGCTTGTTGACGAACGTGGTTTTGAGCTTGTCTTTGAATACAAAAGACGTCAGGATCTGATCCGCCTGGGCCGCTATGAAAAAGTGAGCAATGCTTATCTGAAAGGCCGCGGACTGAAAGAAAATGTCACTGAAGCCATGCGCTATTTCCCTTATCCATTGGAAGAAGCACGTTTGCATCAAGAAATGACGACAGCCAATCCATCGCGATTGCCTAAATAACCCGAATTAAAGCGCATTATATACCGTAATGCGCTTTGTTTGATAGACCAGTGGAATTGAAATTATTTACAGATGAAACCAATTAAAGCAATTATTGCACTGATTGTGGTGGCTATAGCAGTATTTGCTGCTTACTATTATTATGCACATCAGGTTGACATTGAAAATATTGAGGTGAGCTCACCCAATAATTTGCCGCTCAACGCTGCTATTCAGGTGAAACTAAATCAGGCAGAAGCCGTGTATGTGGAGTATTGGAAAGAGGGGGATAAACAGTCTTATAAAACAACTGTTTCAAATGCTGCTGTTCAGCATAACATTCCGTTAATGACGCTTGAACCAAATACAAGTTATAAATTTAGGGTTATCATAGATCGGATTATTCCCATAAAATCGAGCGAACAATCTTTTAAAACAAGAGCGCAATCGCCATGGATGGTGCACGACTGGATCAAGGCCGACCACCCTCATGATGAAAAGGCCCTAGGTAATGGCATGGTATTATTATGTTATCGCGGATTTCCAGGCTACATGGCCATGGTGGATGGTAAGGGGACGATTCGTTGGTATTGGCAGGACGAAAAGCTGGGCGTGCGTCTTGCTTCTTTGACCCCAAGGGGTACTATCCTTGCTTTATTGGCTCCAGCGAGTAAAGATGAATTCAACAAACCCAATCAGCCAAGCAAGAAATCGACCAATGCAAGTTATTATTTAAGAAGCGGCCGTATCGGATTTGTCGGTGGGACGGTCCTTGTTGAAATTGATCTTACGGGTAAAGAAATAGCACGTATCGATTTGGATAAAAAAGGGATCATCATGCACCATGACGTGCAGATGGATCACAACAATAATATCGTCGGTATCGTGCGGGATTTTAGGATCGACGATCGGCCCAACCATCCAAAAGATACCCTTTGGGGTGATGCGATTTTGACGATGGATATGAAAGGTAATATCTTGAAGAAATGGTCTCCCTGGGAAAAATGGGATATTCAGCAGGATAAAAAATTAGACAGCCTGAAGCATGACCGATTTCATTTTAATACCATTTCCTTCGATCGTGACAACAATTATTTGACTTCTTCACCAATTGAAAATCAGGTCTGGAAAATTGATGCCAAAACTGGTGATATTCTCTGGAAATTGGGAAAGGGTGGCGATTATAAATTAAAGGACCAGGAACTGTTTTATTTCCAGCATGCACCGCATATCACAAAAACTGGTGAGCTGTTGCTTTTTGACAATGGTGATTTTTCTCCGCGTGACAGTACAACAGCCAATAAGCAATCACGGGCGATCGCTTTTAGGCTTGATCAAAAGAATAAAACGGCAACAGTAGCTTATGCGGCCCCAATTCCTAAAAAGCAGTTTACAGCAAGAATGGGCAGTGCCTATGAACTGGATAATGGTAATTTACTGCAGACTAGCTCAAAAACAGGTAGTGTATTGGTGACGGATAAAACAGGAAAAGTGCTTTGGGAATTAAACGCTTATTTTATTCCGTATCGCGCTATTTATGTGCCTGAGGAAACCTGGCATAATTACAGGCACAACTAAGTTAAGATGTTAGGAATAAAACTTAATTTTAGTCCTCTTATTGACCAATAAAAGTAGCTGCACTACGGACTCATGTTGGGGAAACAGTGCAGCTTGTAAATCGTATCAGGCTTATGGAAAAGCTTGGTAAAGACAAAATATTTTGAATAAATACTATTCGCATGAAAAAAAGAACAGCCTCTTATAAGCTGGCAATTATCCTTGCCGTATCCTTATGCGCAAACTCGGCCCGGGCGCAACTGACCTATCCTCCGGAAACACAAAAGTGGGAAGCGGACCAGCTGGGTAATCATCGAGCAGTGCTGCAGGTAAATACAGATCAGAAGGAGGTACAGGTTACTATTCCGTGGCGAAATCGCTGGGTTGAGGCAAATCAGCAAGTTATTATCGTCGACAGTGCCAGCAATAAGCAGATTGCCCCGAGCGCTTATCTTTGGATGAATACAGAATCTGGTGGAATACGGTTTAAACCAGTTTCCGGAAAGGGCGTATACTACGTCTATTATTTGCCCTATCAGATGGGGGGGCGCAGCCGCAATTATCCGGATGCAATTTATCTTAAAAATGCGGTTTCGGCTCCAGCGAAAGCAGTGCAGCATGTGGCTGGAAACTCTAAAGGAGTTACTGTTGCACGCTTTGATGCCGTAGATGAATACAATAGTAACGATCCGATGGAACTGATCGCGAGTACCGAAGAAGTGCGAGGCTTTGTGAGCAGGAATGCGAATGCCGCATATTATCTTTTTCCTGAACTGCGGGAGTTTCCGATTAAGATGGAAAGCAATCTTCCGCAACGCTGGCTTATGAAAGGTAAAGCCATGACTAAGTTGCAGGGCACAGGGCAGAAAGGTGAATTTTATGCCTTTCAACTCGGGGTATGGTCTCCAAAGCAGGACCTCCATGAAATCCAAATTTCATTCTCGGATTTTAAAGCAAGTGATGGGTCTATTATTCCCGCGAATAGCCTGAATTGTATCAATACCCAAGGTACGGATTATACCGGCAAAGCAATGGCACTCCAGGTTGATATACCAAAAGATAAAGTTCAGGCCCTGTGGTGCGGTATACAGATTCCGGAGGTTACTGCAAGCGGAACTTACCATGGCGTGGTTACCGTAAAGCCAAAAAATGCGGCAGCGAAACAGGTCAATGTGGAAATAAGGGTTTCAGATGCTTCAGGTGATATATCCAGTGTTGATCAACCATGGAAAATGACGCGACTACCATGGCTCAATTCGACATTGGCCCAAAAAAACACAGTGGTTGCGCCTTATACAGCTATTGAATTAAAAGCAGATTCTACCTTGCATATTTTAGGCCGCGAGGTGAAACTACATGCGAGTGGTTTTCCAAAACAGATCAGTACGTTTTTTACACCTGAATTGACTGAAATATCGTCCAAGGCGAATAACCTCTTATTCGAACCGCTTCATTTTCATTTTTATAGTGCTTCAGACGGAAAGGAAATTCAACTTAAACCAAGCGGGATCCGATTTGAAACCAAAAGTGACGGTGAATATAGTTGGACGGCCAAAAATGAGTCTTCCGATCTGACCATGGAAGTAGAGGGTAAATTGGAATTTGATGGCTATATGCATTATGTGGTCAAGCTCACGGCGCTGAAGGACCTGTCTTTAAAAGAAGCCACGATGCATATCCCGATGATGCCCGATAAGACGGATTATTTTATGGGACTCGGGCAAAAGGGAGGAAAGAGGCCCGAACAGCTTACCTGGAAATGGGATGTAGCCCATAAAAATCAGGATGGTGGTTGGATAGGTGCTGTAGATGCCGGACTCCAGTTTTCACTCCGTGACGAGCATTATTCTCGGCCGCTCAATACGAATTTTTATCTTCAAAAGCCGCTTGTGCTGCCACAGTCCTGGGGTAATGAAAATAAAGGGGGAATTGATATTGGCCTGAAAGGAAAATCGGTTTTGGTCAATAGTTACAGCGGAGCCCGTGATCTCAAAAAAGGCGATGTGCTTTATTATAATTTTAACCTGCTAATTACCCCTTTTCACCCGATCAATACGGAAGCACAATGGAATGAACGGTATTACCATGCCTATAAACCCGTTGATTCTGTTGTTGCAAGTGGATCTAATGTCATCAATATCCATCATGGAAATGAAATAAATCCATATATCAATTATCCGTTTATTGCGACAAAAGAAATGAAGCAATATATCGATCAGGCACATGATAAGGGCTTAAAGGTCAAGATCTACAATACCGTTCGTGAGGTTTCAAATCGGGTTTATGAGCTCTATCCATTGCGTAGCCTGGGCACTGAGGTGTTTTCACCTGGAAAAGGAGGCGGATATTCCTGGTTGCAGGAGCATGTGGGTGAAAATTATATCGCTGCATGGTATGTTCCCCAATTTAAAGACGCGGCTATTATCAATAGCGGAATGAATAGATGGCACAATTATTACGTCGAAGGCATGAATTGGCTGGTAGATCATATCGGTATCGATGGGATTTATTTGGATGATGTTGCCTTCGATCGGGTAACCATGAAAAGAATAAAACGTGTGCTGACAAAAAATGGCAAACCTGGTCTAATCGATTTGCATTCGGCAAATCAATATAATAAAAGTGATGGATTCAATAATAGTGCGAATCTGTATCTGGAGCATTTTCCGTACATCAATAGATTATGGTTTGGTGAATACTTTGACTACGAGAATAACCAACCTGATTTTTTCCTTACCGAGGTGAGCGGCATTCCGTTTGGTTTAATGGGTGAAATGCTACAGGATGGTGGAAATCCTTGGCGGGGTATGCTCTATGGCATGACCAATAGGATGCCTTACCAAAAATTGACACCTGCTGATCTATGGAGAGCGTGGGATCAATTTGGTATCAAAGGGAGTAAAATGATAGGTTATTGGTCGCCAAATATTCCTGTTAAAACCGATCATGATAAGGTTCTTACAACTGTTTATAGCCGTCCGGGCAAGGCGATGGTAGCTATCGCTAGCTGGGCGGATGGTGATGTGGATGTAAAATTGGCCATTGACTGGGGAAAATTGGGGATTGATGCTGGAAAGGCAAAATTATCCGCACCACTCATCCCTAATTTTCAAAAGGGGGCGGAGTATAAATTGGGCGATGTGATTCCGGTAGAAAAGAATAAAGGACTTTTGTTGATTATTGAATAGCAGCAATGTATGCCTATAGTGAAAATTCTATCATAGGTTTTTTGTCAATGCCAAGGAAACAAATAGCCTATGATAGATTCATTTATGTTGAAATTCGGTGAAGAAATGGCTCACATGACGGATTTAATCACATCGGACAAATCAACGCTTTGGGGAATGCCATTAAAATTGTGAAATTTTTAAATTAAAACGCCAATGAAAAAGTGGATTATGTTATGGGCAATGGGCAGCTGTGTGCCAGGAGTTTTTGCACAGCATCCGGCAAAGGTTTCTGAGCTTAAGAAACGTTATGTAACCTATCCCTTTACGGATCCGGATCCCATAGCTTCAGCTCAAAAGTTGTATCCTTATTTCCGCTTTGACGGTTTTACAAATACGGCTATTGAAAAGGACTGGAAAACCGTTATCCTGGAAAACGATTATATTCGGGTACAGGTGATGCCAGAGATCGGTGGGAAAATTTGGTCGGCCTATGATAAGGTCAATAAGCGGGACTATATTTACAATAATGGCGTTGTGAAATTTAGGGATATTGCCATGCGGGGACCATGGACGAGTGGTGGTATCGAAGCGAATTATGGTATTATTGGACACACGCCCAATACTTCTACCCCGGTCGATTACCTTACGCAGGAAAATGCGGATGGAAGCGTAAGTTGCTTTATCCACGCTTATGATATGCTGAGCCGTAGTAACTGGACCTTGGAGATCCGATTAGAAAAAGACAAAGGTTATTTTTCTACACGCTCCTTTTGGTATAATGCCAATGCGGTTGAACAACCTTATTATACCTGGATGAATCTGGGTGTTGCTGCGGGACAAGATCTGAAGTTTTTGTATCCCGGAAATCAATATATCGGTCATGATGGCGATGCGCATGCCTGGCCTATCGATAGCCAGGGACGTGATCTTTCTAACTATAGCGAGAATGCTTTTGGTAGTTCTAAATCATATCATGTATTGGGCGCGCATAGTAATGCTTTTGGGGTTTACTATACAGATCATAATTATGGAATGGCCCGTTATGCCCTCCGTGAAGATAAGTTAGGGAAAAAGATATTTCTTTGGTCGCAGGCTGGAGATGGCAAGATTTGGGAAAATTTATTGACTGATCAGAGTGGGCAATATGTGGAAATCCAAAGTGGACGTCTGTTCAATCAAAATGTTCCTTCCAGCAGCCAGACCCCCTTTAAACAACTTGGATTTGCGCCTTATCAAAGTGACAGCTGGACGGAATACTGGATGCCATTTTCAGGGATAGGAAAACCGAAGGAGATACAACTGTCAGCAGCAATTCAGATAAAACGTGAGAACAATAAGCTATTCTTGGATCTTGATCCAAAGCGACCTTTAAAAGATAGTATATATGTGCTTGATAGCATAGGTACTGTATTAAATCGAAGTTTTATTGAAGCCCAATTGGGCGAACCTACCAGATTATCCTTGATGGTAGCAACCGACTCAAGACCTAGCTATCTGAAATTGGGGCAGGATTATTTTAATCTCAGAACGGATACATCTTGGTCAAAACTGAATAGACCTACTGTAATTTCAGCGGAAGTAAGCTCAGATACGGGGCAGACCAAATTATTGGAGATACGTGATCTCATTCGCTTCAGGCAATATACGCTTGCGGAAGTAAAATTAAAGGAGCTGATCCAGCATGGCGCTACTTCGCAGACCTACCTTGAAATGGCCAAACTGGCCTGGTTTAAAATGGAATATCAGCAATGTTATGCCTATGCCCGGCAAGCATTGTCTATGGATACTTATGATGCACAGGCAAATTATTACTATGGTTTGGCAGCGATTAAGCTAAAAAAAGATAACGATGCTTTAGATGGTTTTGAAGTCGCGTCATTAAATCCAACTTGGCGAAGTGCTTCCTATGTGCAAATGGCCAAATATTACTATCGGATTAAACAATATGAACGTGCAGGAGATTATATCACAAAAGCTGTGGTGGCCAATCCGCTAAATATAGATGCCTTGCAGATGGACGTGTTGGTTCAGCGCAAAAGAGGAGCTGTAACAGATCGTCTTTCCCATCAGACAATTCTCCAATATGATCCGTTTAATGCCTTTCTCCAATTTGAGGAAAAGAAGACATTTTCATCCAGGCAAGAGTTTGCCGCTGAAAAGCTGATGGAACTGGCGATATGGTATGCTGATCTTGGAGAGTTTGAATCGGCCACCGATCTACTCCGTTCGGGACAGAAGAATACGGAAGCTTTAATTTGGCTCGCTTGGCTGACGCGATCGAATAAGTCGATCAGTCAGGAATGGTTAAATCGGGCAACGCAAAGTAAGCCGGCTTTTGTCTTCCCATTTCGAGAAGAAAGTAACCAAGTATTCCAATGGGCAAAAAAAGAGAACAGTAAAAGTTGGACTATCGATTATCTGACTGCACTATTGTATCGTTTCAGAAATCAACCCCAAAAAGCAAGAGAAATTTTGTCGGCAGTAACGCAGGAGCCAACAGATTTTGCGGCCTATTATGCGCTGAAATCAAGTTTGCAAGATACGAGCCGCAAAGATCTGGCGGTACAGATGATGCAGCAGGCAACCTTGATGGAACCACAAGAATGGCGATATGGGCTACATTTGGTGGAGCTCCTAAACAATAGTCAGTCTTATAAAGAAGCCCTTAAGGTGAGTACAGCATATCATCGCAAATTTCCGAAGAATTATATACTAACCTTAGCACAGGTACGTACATTGTTATTGGGGAAAGAATACATGCGGGCTGAGAAAGAATTGGAAGAGGTGACCATACTTCCATTTGAAGGTGCAACTGAAGGCCATCGGTATTATGTACAGACCAAATTAATGTTGGCCTACCAATTTATCCTTGAAAAGAAATATAATGAGGCAAAGTTGAAAATTGCGGAATCGAGATTATGGCCCATGAATTTGGGTGTTGGGGAGCCTTATGCCGATGAAAAAAATGAAATATTGGCCGACTGGCTTGAACTGCATTTGCAGCAAGGGAATAATCAGGGAAATCCAGATCTTTTGAAAAAAATTGCCCAGAGTAAACCTTCAAAAAACAGGTATGAACTGATGCTTCGTGAACTTGCAGAAGAACAATTAAAGCTGTCGAAAGGGGAGGGATCTGCCGCGAAGAAGGATGATTTAAAAGGAATGATTCCTTCGGATCATGATCTTTTCAAGCGGATTAAAGAAGGAACCCTTGCAAGTTATTGGCCTGTATTGATCCGAAATATCTATTTTGAACAGGATCAACGGTTATTCTGATGCGGTGTTAACGTTGCAAGGATATGTTAATCACATTAAAAAGTAGTCGCTTTTGCGACCACTTTTTAATGTGATATTTTCAGATTAATCTAAGCCTATACGAATGGCTTGTTCAACTGGAGTATATCCGTCTGTGGAATCCGTTATCGCTAATTCTCCCCTCAACAGCAAGGGCGGTTGTGCCATAAATTTAGGAAGAGTTCCACTGTGTGGTTGAGCTGAATGGACTAGAAACGGATGGCAAAGATAAACTGTACCTGCTTTACCCGTTGCATACACCTCTTTCCTTTTGGGCAGCTCGTCCAACTTATTCGAAAGCTGCATAAACGAAAGACCAAACTCTCCCGGGGCCGGGAGTAGGTTCTGTTCTGGCTTAGATAAAAAAAGCCCTAACAGTCGTTAGAGCTTCTCTGGTCGGGATGGCCGGATTTGAACCGACGACCTCCAGCACCCCATGCTGGCGCGATACCGGGCTACGCTACATCCCGTTTATTCCAATTTGATCAGAAGTCTTATTTTAAATAGGACGATTAGCCGGAATAATTTTTTTGTAGGGCTAAAATAGTAATTATTGACAAAAAATAAAATGTAAATACGAAAAAACGCCATTCTATTTAGAATGGCGTTTTTCTTCACTAATAGATGCTGATTAGAACTTGTAACCGACCATAATGCCGATTGTTTTATTTTTTGCATCTAAGGTCTTGTCGATATTCGTAAAACCATGGCTGTAATAAGCATCTAATGTAAGGCGGCTGATATCTACACCGATCCCGACTCTACCATCAAATGAAAATTTCTTATAATCGGTAGTTGCGCTGGACTTTACTGTTTTTACATCATAGTTTAACTGCGGTCCCAATAGCCCACGGAGGTTGAAGTCGCCGTTTTCCAAAAATTTATAACCGACCTGTAGTGGTAGATTTATTTGATAGAATTTAGGTGTTTTCTGCACATTTTCGAAGGTATATTCTTTACGTAACAGACTGGCACCGATTCCGGGCTGGAAGAAAACGCGATCTCCTATACGGGCAAATCCTGCTACAGATACGCCGACTTTGCCATTATTATCTTTGACAGACTTGTTACCAAAGGAACTCATATGATAGTTGCTTCCGACCTGTAAACCATAAGTGATATCTTGCGCTTGTGTAGTACCTGCAATTCCTAATAATGTCAATCCCAACAGGGCTACTTTGAATGTTGTTTTCATTGTTAAATTATTTTTTGTGATCAATTGTATGTTGTTCTTTCCTTTATGACAATGGAAAATCCATATACCCTTAGAAAAAAAATATTTTATAAAATAGATGACTTACCTTTAGTCGTCACAAAAGCCTTTTTATAAAGTTTTTTGGGTAAATATCATTTGACCGATGTGAGGATGCCACATACTCGCCTGAGCATCTATACGAAAAGAATTACGAATAGGGATAAATAAGGGATTTGAAATTATATGGCGGTATCGAAGTTGATATTAAAAAAAAGTGAAAAATATGTAAGGGTAATAGTCTATTGGGGTGTCTTACTAATAAAGTGGATTATTTAAACAATAAGACAGATTTGATCAATGTCGGAAAATAAAGAAAAGAATTTTGAGCAGCTTTTTCGGGCGCACTACAAAGAGTTACATCGTTATGCCTACCGGTATCTAGGCGATAGTGATGTAGCGGAAGAGGTTGTGCAACAGGTGTTTTTGCGGCTTTGGGAACGCGATTGGGAGGAGCAGATACATACTTCATTAAAAGCGTATTTATATCGGGCTATTTATAATGAAAGTATGAATGTGCTGAAAAAGGAGCAACGTAAGCTAAAATATCAATCCCACGAACAGCATAGACAGGATTTTGTACCTGCGGTGGATGAAAGTACGCGGGATTTGAACGAAAAGCTACAGGTCGCATTAGCGGAATTACCTGAAAAAAGCCGAACGGTCTTTGAGTTAAGCCGTTTTCAGGAAATGAAATATAAGGATATCGCAGTAACCCTGGATCTGTCGATAAAAACTGTTGAGGGACATATGAGCAAGGCACTGAAGCATTTGCGTATCGAACTTATGGATTATTTAACATTGATTATTTGCTTTCTTATCTATACGCTATGAATAAGGAACTGTTAGAAAGATATATCATTGGTGAGACCAATGAAATAGAGAATAGCATGATACACGATTGGTTAGAAGAAGACGCTAACAATAAGGAGGAGTACATAAAAATGAAAAAAATGTGGGATAGTTTGCCCAAACCCCTGGATGTTCCTGATGTGAACGTGGATAAGGCTTGGGCTGACTTCAAAGTTGTGCGAGATAAAAGAGCGGCAGAAGCTGCGGTAATCCCCCCAAAAAAGACTTCTGTAATTCAATGGAGCTGGTGGTTAGCAGCAAGTATCTTGGTCTTTTGTGCTGTAGGATTCTATGTGTTTGATCAATCTCATCGTGAGGAAATGTTTCTTTCGAGTATGGAGCAAGTACGACAAGATTCCTTACCTGATGGTTCGGTAGTTACCTTAAATAAAAATACGGAGCTGGCTTATTCAAGCAGATGGACCAATAAAAATAGAAATGTGGCTTTGAAGAGAGGAGAAGTGTTTTTTCAGGTTCACAAGGATAAAAAACATCCCTTTGTCATTGAGACAGGTAAAACCAAAATTACGGTATTGGGCACCAGCTTTAATGTGCGCCGAACATCAGATGCGACGGAAGTTATTGTTGCTACAGGATTGGTTAAAGTCGGTTATGCAAATAAGGAAGTCTTTTTGCGACCACAACAAATGATTACAATCCGGGATAGTGATACAATAAAAGTAGGAAAGGAACCTGTCAAGGATCAATTTTATAAATATTATGTGGATCGTCTGTTTGATTTTGAGAACACCCCATTGCAGCGTGTTGTTGAGTTGCTAAATCAAGCTTATGCATATAAGATTATTATTGACCATCCTGCTGATCAGAAATTATTATTGACAGCAAAATTCGAACAAAATAGTTTAACTGAAATTTTGAAAGTCATTTCTAGCACATTTGGATTAAAAGTAAATGTGAAAGGCAGAGAGATTCATCTGACGAGGTGAGCCAACAGATAGATATATTTTCAGAACAAAATTGTATAGAAAACAACATGATACTATTTTTTATAAAGAGGGTAGAGCTTTATCTCTTCATTTTAATGCTGTGTTCGTTCCATTTGGGAAGGGCACAGCAAAAGCTCGCTGCAGCGATTCAAATACCAGCCTATCCAGAGACTACAGTAGGTGAAGTTTTTCGCTTGTTGAAGGAGCAGCAGGATGTATTGTTCTCCTTTAATGGAAACATCCTACAGACAGACAGTGTGATTCATACTAAGGCCTTCAAAGGGAATTTGTATGATTATCTGGATCGAATTTTGGGCAAGGAATATAGTTTTAAAGAACTTGGAAGGCATATTATTATTCAATATACACCTCAGCGGATGTCGGTGGAGTTTGAAGTGAAGACACCTCATAAAAACAAAGTTGTTATAGCGGGGTATATCAAAAATATTCGGACTAATAATCCGATTTCCAATGCCAGTATCTTTGATCGAAGTGCTTTATTGTCTACGTTGACGGACCAAAATGGTTACTTTGAGTTGGACGTAAAGAAAAAAAGTAACCTCATTGCAGTGAACGTTAGTAAGGAGGCTTTTCGGGACACCAGTGTTATGGTGATTTTTCCGATAGAAGCGCAAATTGGCGATAAGAAGAAGCGTGAATACGGCTATTTTGAAGGGTATGAAGAAGATCATGGTCTTTATCGATCTTTTTGGGGACGGGTATTTCTGTCTCCTGCCCAAAAGATCCAAAGTATGAATTTAGGCGGGATGTTTTTGTATAGCCCATACCAAATTTCGATGACACCGGGATTAAGTACACATGGTTTTATACAATCGCAAATTGTGAATAAATTTTCCATAAACATTATTGGTGGATCTACTGCGGGGGTAAAAGGTATTGAGCTTGGTGGCGTATTTAATATTAATCAATATGATATGCAAGGCTTGCAAATGGGCGGTGTTTTCAATGCCGTTGGGGGAAGTGTGCATGGCGTACAACTTGCCGGTGTAGGAAACCGTGTGTTCGGAGAAATGAAAGGTTTGCAAATGGCAGGCGTCTTCAATGGTGTGGGAGGAAATGTAAGTGGGGTACAGATCGCCGGTGTGGGAAACCATGTTTCCGGGGAAGTGAAAGGTCTGCAAGTAGCTGGTGTTTTTAACAAAGCAGATACGGTTAGAGGTGTTCAAATCGCTGGTGTTGTAAATTTAGCTAATGAGGCTCCAGGGACGACACAGCTTGCTAGCATACTTAACAATAGTGAATCGACTGTTGGAAGTCAAGTAGCAGGCATCGCTAATAAAGCTAAAAAAGTAAGGGGAGTTCAGCTGGCAGGTATCGTTAATATTGCTGATAGTAGTGATTATCCCATTGGTCTGCTTAATTTTATTAAAAATGGTGAGCAGAGTCTTTCAGTAGCGGTCAATGAGGATAGCTATCTCGGACTACAATTTCGTTCAGGTGGTCGTGTACTCTACAGTATATTATCGATCAATAGGGCACTCGATGGCAATAGACCGGATAAATATGCCTTTGAAGCAGGATTAGGGGCAATATTGATCAATAGGACCAAGTTTAGTCTGCGTACGGAAATAGCTACACGTAATTATCTGACAGAGAAATTTAAAAGCCTGGATAATCATCAGTCGTCGCTGCGGGTAATTCCAGCGTTTAAACTAAGTGAGCGCATGTCTATATTTGTGGCTCCCAGCCTGAACTATGCGGAAAGAGACGAGAATTCAATTTATGGTGGTAGTACATTGTGGAAAGCTTGGCGGAGAGACCGTACCCGAAATACGTTTTATGGTGGTGGAATGGCAGGTCTTATGCTAAAATTATAAAACTAAAAACTATTTGGTAATAGCATTGTTCTATAGATAGCTTTTAAACATTTAACATTTTACGTAAACGCCCGCTATCAATCTGATAGCGGGCGTTTATCTTTGTATAGCTGAGAAAGGACAGTGTTTAAGCAACTGTCGCAGTCTTTAATACATTGCGGTAAGGATAAGAATGGAAGATGTGTCTACGGGCAAATCGACCTAAAGAATCTGCGTTGACAAATTTAATATAGTCATTCCGCTGAACACCGAAATATTCATATTGACTGCCGTCGTGAAAAGTGACTGTCAATATTTGTGCTTTCCAGTCAATATCCTGAATACCAGAATTGGTAATTGTTTCCGTGTAGATCGGCAACTGTTGCTCTAATGTTTCTGGACAGATGCTTACCAGGAAATGGTAGGCTTCAATCATTTCCACACTTTTTTGCTCTGCAGCCAAACGACCTTCTTCATCATTGACAAATTTATCGGGATGACATTCTTTCATGATTGTCCGGTAGGTAGATTTCAGGGTTTTAAGATCCACAGATTTCTCTACGTTAAGTAACTTCCGGTAGTCGGCAATTTTTTTCATGGCGGCAAAGATATGCTTAATAATCAGATTATTCGTTATGAAATATGAAAAAAACTTATTTCTTCAACAAGGTTTTTAAATAGAGCTGTTCGACCTTCTCTCTAGCCCAAGGTGTTTTCCTTAAGAAAGTTAGGGAAGATTTGACGCTCGGGTTGTCATTGAAGCATCGAATGGATATGCGTTGTCCCAATTCTTCCCAACCATAGTACTCCACTAAATATTCAATGATGGTGTCGAGCCTTTTTCCGTGTAATGGATTATTAATTTGTTCTTGCATGCCGTAAAGATAATAATCTTCAAATAATGGATTGCGCTAATTTTTATGGTTTGGATGAAAATGGAGCTGAACCTAGAAATTATTAATATTCTTTAAGTTGTGTGGCTAGCTTTTCTAGTTCTAAATTGAGCTGTTCGTCCCAAATTGCCCCAGTGGCATCCAGTTTCCCTTTGACTCCTTGTATGAGCAGATTTCGTTTTTCGTCAATTTGAGCGCCCAGTCCCTGCAGGATACGTTGTAGTTCGATATGCGCTGTTTCGCCTTGCGCAGCAGCAGTAATGATACTAACGGGTTTATTGGTGAAAACCGTGGTTGCAGCACACCACTCAAGTAGATTTTTTAATCCACTGGGCACACTGAAAATATATTCAGGGCTACTGATCAATACCAAATCGGCATCGTTTATTACCTGACGAAGTGCAATAATTTCAATAGGTGGATGAGACTGGCTCTCTTCAGGATCAAAATGAGGCAGTTCTTTCAGACGGTCAAATACGGTGAAATTGATGTCGGCGTTAATCTCCTGTTGGAGGTGGCTTACAATATGATGATTGGATGAATGTGTATTGGCACTACCTATAATGGCAAAAATAGTTTTCATGTGAGTTTAAATCTAGTCAACAGCTGTATACTGCTGCTGTGTTTTTACTTTGTATATTCTTAATGCAGGAACTAAATTACAATATTCAATTCAAACGATTGACTTTCTTCTTCGTTTCAATGTAATTTTTCGTTTCTTTCTCCTTTTACCGATTAAGTTTATACTTTTGGAACTGAGGACTTATTATTGGCTTTTTTCGGATTATATGCTTTATTATGAGAAATAAAATGGGGTACCGCTTATTGTGGGAACGTATTCGTACTGGAGACGAAACGGCCTTCTTTGATCTATATGCGGCGCTCTATCAAGAGCTTGTCAATTTTGGAATACGCACTTGTGGCGACAGTGACTTGGCAAGTGAAGCAACCGATCAGGTATTTGTTAAAATTTGGGAAAAAAGAGAACAGCTAGATCGGGTAGAAAATGTACAGTCCTATCTCATTACTTTTTTAAAAAGACGTATTCTGCGTCTACTGGAGAAACAACATAAAATCAATACAGCCCTTCAAAATGTGAAAGCTGAAGATGACTGGGTGGAGATGCCCTATGAGGAGTTTGTCATCAAAGTACAGACGAATGAAATTATACAGATCCGTTTGAAGGAGGCGTTGGAGAAGTTGTCTTTTCGTCAGAAACAGCTGGTGAATCTGAAGTTTTTTGAGGGCTATTCCTATGAAAAAATAGCTGAAACTACGCAGATGTCGGTGAAAACTGCCTACAATACGCTTTATGATGCTTTAAAGATTCTGAGGGAGGAATTGAAAGATATCTAAGTTTTGTGTCTGGCTTTTTATTTTAAGGCTTTCAATAATAACATGCGCGTACGATGTTTGCAAAAGTAGGTGTGTTGGTATTTATTGTGTAAAATAATTGATTGATTTTCAGTTATTTGAAAAATAATTTAAATTTTCTTTAGGAAAAAGCCAGGCTTTAGGGCACTATAGAGTAAATACCCAAAAGAATGAGCCAAAAAGATTATAAACAGTTAGAAGATTTTTTGATTGATGATACTTTTCAAAAGTATTGTTCGGGAGAAGATAAAAACTGTATTCTATACTGGCAACAATATAGCCTGAATCATCCAGAACAAGCTGAGACGATTCTGAAAGCCAAACGCCTATTTCAACTCTTGGTTGGTAACCGTAGACCTGTGAATGAGCAATTGGAAAAATTGAAGACAGATCTGCAGAATGCTCCAGTAGAACATCGCGTGTCCTATCGGTTTAATTGGCCTAAATGGGCAGCCATTGCTGCTGTATTTGTCGCTTTGGTATCGGGCGGTATCTGGTATTATGCTCAACCGGGCAAAGTTGATACGACATTACCAATAAGCGCAATTGGCCAGGTTTATCAAACAAAAAATGGTGAAAAAAAGACCTTCGAATTAAGTGACGGAAGTACTGTTACGTTAAACTCCGCGAGTAAACTGGAGTTATCGGCAGATTTCAATCAGGAATTGCGTGTGGTGCGGCTTGCGGGTGAAGGTTATTTTCAGGTGGCCAAGAATAAGGATAAACCTTTTGTGGTACAAGCATCTGATTTTGATATCAAGGTCCTGGGAACAACATTTAATGTGAAGAGTTATTCCGATGAACCCACAGCAGAAGCACTGCTTGTAGAAGGTTCGATTGAAATGACGAGCAAAGGACAGCGTGAAAATTCTGTTGTTATCAAACCGAATCAAAAAATCACGATCTTTAAGAATCAAGCTGAAATAGCAGTCGCTCGTAAAAACAATAAACCAATCGCGAGCAAATTACCGATTAAGGAGATTGCCATAGAGAACATCCCTACAATAGAATCCAATACAGCTGAAATACCAGATATTGCATGGCGTGAAAATAGATTAGAAATCGTGGACCAAGATTTTGAATCGCTTCGCCGGACATTGGAACGCTGGTATGATGTGGATATCCAAATCCAAAATGATCAATTAAAACAATACCGTTTTACGGCAACTTTTAGTAGGGAGAATATTACTCAGGTACTGAGTGCTTTACAGAGCGTTGAACCTTTTAAATTTAATGTATATGGGAGAAAAGTAACTATATCAGAAAAGTAAAAAGGATGGTGGACCAACACCATCCTTCATTGAAAAAATGATTAACCAAAAGCAGCAACATTGGGGCGTGCTGCTTAATATTAATTTTAACCAACACTAAAATATGATTAAAAATTGCTTATTGCAAATGCGCAATGGATATATTGTGCATTTTAGATTCATTATCCGGATGAAACTAGCCTTAATTATGACTACGTGTGCTGTTATGAATGTTTCGGCAAATGTATTTTCCCAACAAAAAGTCTCCTTGGATGTCCAAAAAACAAAACTGAGCAAGGTACTTAAAATGATCGAAGAGCAAAGTGATTATTACTTTGTTTATAATTCGACGAATGAAAATTTAAATAAAGAAGTGTCAGTCAATGCGAATAATACCAAGGTATTGGATGTATTGGCTAAGCTTTTCAATAAAAGTGGATTGGTTTATTCTGTGTCTAAGGAAGGTCTTGTGGTTGTCAGTCAACAGCAGCAGGTGGCTGTCGCAGGTGTCGTCACGGACGATAAAGGCAATCCCTTAGCTGGTGCTACTGTACGTGTTAAGGGAACCGCGGTAGGACGAGCGACAGATATCAATGGACGTTTTACGATCGATGCGGCAACAGGAAATACCTTAATTATTTCTTTTGCAGGTTATACTTCGCAAGAAGTGGCCGTAACCAAAGACGGTGATCTGAAAATTGTTTTATTGGAAGATAATCGGATGCTCAATGAGGTCGTTGTGACGGCATTGGGTATGAAGAAAGAGAAGCGCTCATTGGGGTATTCTGTTACGCAGGTTGCTGGTGAATCGCTAACCACAGCCCGTGAAAATAATGTGATGAATTCACTCGTCGGAAAGGTGGCCGGGTTGGATATTAGTTCTACCTCTGGCGGTGCCGGAGCTGCGTCCAATGTGACCATCCGCGGAGTATCGAGTTTGAACCAGACAAATCAACCATTATACGTAATTAATGGTATTCCTATGGAAAGTAAGCCGGTGGGTATCGGAAATGCTAACTCTAAAGGAAATTCCGGAAGTCAATGGGATAATGCACCCGATCTCGGTGACGCCATCAGTAATATAAATCCCGATGATATCGAAAGCATTTCGGTGCTGAAAGGTGCTGCAGCCTCGGCATTATATGGTTCAAGAGCGAAGGCAGGGGTTATCCTTATTACAACAAAATCAGGAAAAGGCAATTCGATCGATTTTAATAGTAACCTTGTTGCCGAGCAAATTATAGACAACACGAATTGGCAAACAGTCTATGGTCAGGGGGCAAACGGTGAGAAGCCAACGACCCAAGCAGGCGCAGCCCAAGTGGGAGGTTCAAGCTGGGGAGCTAAATTAGATGGAACACCCGTTGTACAATTCGATGGTGCATCAAGACCTTATTCATTACAAAAGGGGAATTTAGATCGCTTTTATCGTACTGGTTCCACATGGACAAATACGCTGGCATTAAATAAATCATTTGATGGTGGCTCTATTCGTCTGTCAGGAACAGATGTCAATAACAGATCTGTTGTTCCGAATTCAGGATTGAAAAGACAATCCTTTAATTTGGTTGGACTTTTTGAACCCCTTAAAGGTTTGACGATTGACGCACGCTATAATATGATTCTGGAGCAAGTCAAAAATCGTCCCATGGTTTCTGACGGTGCCGGAAATGCCAACTATAACGTTATGTTCTTGCCGACCAGCATCAATGTCAATGATTTGAAGCCTTGGAAGGACGAGAATGGAAAAGAGATCCTCTATAATTCTGGTAATGTGTATGCAACCAACCCTTGGTTTGCGGCAAATGAGTTTATCAATAATACGAACCGGGATCGTTCGATCGCTTCCGTAACAGCAAAGTATACCATGGGTAATGGTTTGTTTGTTCAGGGAAGGGCAGGAAGAGATGGTTATACCGATCATTATAAGAATGTTGTTCCTTCCGGTACAGGCTACTATGAGAAAGGGAAGATAGCTGAACAGGAAACAAAGTTTGAAGATATTAATGCTGATGTTTTAGTTGGAAAGGCATTCACATTCGGTGACTATACGTTGACGCCGAACCTTGGTGCCAGCTATAGAAATACCAAAATCAGACAAACAACAAATTCGGGAATTGACTTTGCGATATTTGGTGTCTACAATATTCTGAATGCGAAAAATAAATCTGTCGGTTATCTTGAAAGTGAATCGGAGACGCAGTCTACTTATGGTACCTTGGAATTTGCCTATAAAGATGTTGCTTACTTGACAGGAAGTTTACGGTCGGACTGGTTTTCTACCTTGGCTACACCGGGATTGGATAATAAATTGAACTCGGTTTATCCCGCAATCTCGGGTTCATTTATCTTTTCAGAATATCTAAAACCATCCTGGTTGAGTTTTGGAAAGTTGAGAGCCGGTTTTGCTCAGGTAGGACAGGCAACAGATCCTTATCAAACTTTGCTAACGTATAATTTTAGAAGCGAAGTCCTCAATGGACAACCTCTGGGGATTATTAACAATCTGAATATTCCGAACTCTTCCTTGAAAGCTTCCACAGCAACAGAATTGGAAATAGGTACTGAACTCCGTCTTTTTAATGATCGTGTAAATTTGGATTTAACATGGTATAACAAGAAGTCAAAAAACGAAATTTCTTATATCACAACGCCTTCTGCAAGCGGTTATGCCGGTGCCGTACTCAATGCTGGTAAAATGCAAAATAAAGGATTTGAAGCGTTGATTTCCGCTACTGTTGTCAAAACGGAAAATTTTAAATGGGTGTCTTCATTAAATGGTTCTTACAACGACAATAAAGTGATTTCATTGGCGGAAGGAATGGACGAACAGACGGTAGCGACTTCACGTTCGGGGGTAGGTTACTTAATGAATAAAGTTGGTCTGCCTGCTTTTCAGATCATGGCTTTCGATTATAAATACGATAGTAATGGTGAGATTGTGAAATTGGCCGATGGCTCTCCTGATCGAGGGGAATTAACGCCCTATGGTTCGGCAATGAATAAATGGTTTGCTGGATGGAACAATGAGTTCAACTACAAAAGGTTCAATTTCTCTTTCTTAATTGATGGAAAATGGGGTGGAAAGCTTTTCTCCGGGACGGACTATTATGGTTATATTTCTGGATTACATCAGGAAACCGTAGCTGATCGTGAAAGTTTGGGCAGAACAGCTTCTACCTATTATACCAATACGGCAAATAATGTATCTAAGATATTTGTAAACAGCGCTGATTTTGTGAAATTGAGACAGGTCGTTATGGGCTATACTTTCCCATCCAATCTATTTAATAACAAAGTTAAGTCGATTACAGTAAGTGCTGTAGCGCGCAATCTCTGGACGATCATGAAGAAAACAAATAACATAGATCCAGAGTCGAGTTATAATGCAACTTTCCCGGGCTTAGAGCTCGGAGGTGTACCAGCAGTACGTACTTACGGTGTTAATTTAAGTGTTAAATTCTAATTGCAAACAATCATGAAAAGATATATTAAACCGGTAGTTATTAGTTTAATGGCAGCAACTTTATGGATGGGAAGTAGCTGTACAAAAGATTTTGATAAGATAAATACAGACCCCGTTGCTTATGGTAAAGAAAATTGGGATCCAAATTATACACTGAGCTCCGCACAATTGTTCTACACAGGAAGTTTTGATTTTGCATACGATACCTGGCGCGGAAATCTGATTTATTCGTCGACAATGATGCAGGGTTTATCGACCGTGGTGAGTTATTGGGCCGGCGATAAATATATGCTGAATGAACTGTATACCGCGGCTTATTGGGGTACGGGGACAGTAGGGGCCTATATTGAGCAGGTTCGTAATATTGTGGATGTGGTTGAGTTTACAAAAGACAAACCAAAATATGCAAATCTGTACAATGTTGCCCGTATTTGGAAAGCTTTAATCTTTGCCCGCTTGACAGATTTGTATGGCGATGTACCCTATTCAGAAGCGGGATTGGGCTTTTATACCAAAATTTATAAACCGAAGTATGACAAGCAACAGGACATCTATAACGATTTGCTAAAGGAACTTGAAACGGCTACTGCTGCATTAAAAGAAGATGGTGATAAGGTTACAGGTGATATTATCTATAAAGGTGATATTGCGAAATGGCGGAAATTTGGAAATTCTTTATTACTTCGTACGGCAATGCGTCTAGTGAAAGTGGATGAAGGGAAGGCGAAAGAGTATGCGCAAAAAGTAGTCGGTAAGACGATGGATAGCAATGCTGATAACGCATTTATTCTCTACGATGAATCAGGATCGAGAGTGACGCAAAATAGAAATAGCCAGGTTTTATTGGGCGATGGTGGGCAAGAAAATTATTATGTAAAATGGTCTAAAACATTTATAGATTATTTAAAAAGCAATAATGATCCGAGATTGCAAAAAGTTGCTGTTACAAAACTGTATTTATCGGAAAAAGGTAAAGATCAGAATAGTAGTTATATAATTGATCCGACCAAACAAAAGGGGATGCCGAATGGAAAAGATTTGGGATCAAACGCGCAGTATAACATTAGTAGCGACCCAAGTTATACGACATTTGCAGAATATTCTTCGCCCAATCCTAATATGATCAAGCGGACCGGTGCGACATTTATTTTGACCTATGGCGAATCCGAGTTGCTGTTGGCTGAGGCAGCCCAACGTTGGGGAATAGGTGGTAGTGCAAGCGATCATTATAAAAAAGGTGTGAAGGCAAGTATTACCTATCTGAATCAGTATGATGGCTCATTAGCGATCAGTGACGCAGATGCAGAAACGTATCTAGCGGCTCATCCATTTGATGCAGCAAACGCTTTGAAGCAGATCAATACCCAATATTGGGCGCATACGATAACTATGCTCGATTTTTATGAAACCTGGAGCAACTGGCGCAGAAGCGGATATCCGGCGTTAACTCCTGTGAATTATCCAGGAAATGCTACTTCGGGGACTATTCCAAGAAGATTCCCTTATCCTTCTACTGAAGCGGCTATCAATGGCGAAAACTACAGAGCAGCTTCAGCTGCAGTACCTGGCGGAGATAAGTTGTCCGGTCGAGTTTGGTGGGATAAATAATTACAATGGTTTGTTTTTGATTGAGGCTGAACTTTCGTAGTTTGGCCTCTTTAAACCTTTTATAAAATATGATAAACCTAAAAAATCAACTGCTATTTGCGATTGCGATTTCCTGTCTTGCCTTTTCATGTAAAAATAATACCGAAAAGAAAGATGCGGATGCAGTAAAAGCCAAATCCTTGACCGGTACCTATAAGCTTATTGAAAGCAAAACAATCAAAGGGAAAGATACGGTAACTGCTTTTACGGACACGAGCAAAACCGAAATGTTTAAAATGTTCAATGATGACCATTTTTCCTTTTTTAACCACGATAAGGAAAAAGGTAAAGGTAAAGAACCGCTGTTTGTCGCAGGCGGTGGTACCTATTCTTTTGATGGTGTCAACTATCAAGAAAGATTACAATATTGTTCAATGCGCGATTGGGAAAGTAATAAGTTTGATTTTCAACTTACTTTAAAAGGAGATACATTGGTTCAGACCGGTGAGGAAAACTTACCTGAATTGGGAGTTAAACATACCATTGTGGAGACCTATTTAAAAGTTAAATAATCGATAATCTTATACCTGGAGTTTTAAAATCCTTATTAAGTTTATTTTATTAATGCAGACACTCAAGTTCATTCTTGAGTGTTTTTTGTTGAAAGGAGGCCTTTTAATGGGCTTTTGTGCATTTTTAGAATGATTTTAGAAAAAAAATAAAATTATATTGCAACATTTTCAGCAGAGCCCCGACTACATAGTAGAAACATAAGAATTAACAGTATTAATTTTAGAACGTGCAAAATCAGCTTAGCGATAAAGATTTATTAGCGATGTGCCAAACGGGCAATGAGTCTGGATTTGCACAGCTCTATCATCGGTATGCAAAAAAGATTTTTAATTCTATTTATCGAATTTTGTCCAATCAGGAAGAAAGTGAAGATATTTTACAGGAAACCTTTGTTGACTTTTTTTCAAGATCAGATAAATGGCATTTAGTTCTCAGTGTGGAAGCCTGGTTGAGAAGGATGGGGGTGAATAAGGCAATCTCACTGTTACGGAAGAATAAGCAATATTTTACGCCGGTGGATGATTTGGAAATTCAGGATGATGGTGAGGACGAATTGCTGGAAAAAGAATGGCGTGAATGTCGTTTGACAGATTTAGAAGCTGTAATCGATCAGCTGACCGGTGTACCTAAGATGGTGGTAAACCTTTATCTGTTTGAAAATATGAGCCATGATGAAGTTGCGGAAACATTAGGGATGACGGCGGTGGCGGTACGCAGCCAGTATCATCGTGCTAAAAAGAAAATATACGAACAATTGAAGGAAAGGTATAATTATGCGGGATAATTTAAAAGATTTTGTAAACGCTAATCGGGAGGCATTTGATCAGAGGGAACCTTCGGCTGACTTATGGAATAAAATAAGACCACAAGTAGTTCCTCCTGTTCAGGAAAGAAAGATTAAACCTTTATGGAAGTGGGCTAGTATTGCGGCAGCAGCATTGTTAGTTGGGACAGCAACTTTTATTGCTTTTAACCAACAACGAGAAATAGAAGTAGAAAAGCCTGTGGCTGCGGTACATCCTATTACTGTTCCGGAAAAAGAAGACAACGCAAAAGCAGTTGATGCTGAGGTGATGGGAATTCATACTGGTAGCCAAGAGGCTTCAGCTCCCGTTAAGGCAATAGCGGGGATAAAAAGTAAAGAAAAACAATCTTTCAGGGAGAGTGTATTGGAAACTGATCAACATGAAATGGGAAAAGGGATGGATTATGTGCAGATGCTTCAAGATTCGAGTTCCGCGAGCACACGTTTAAGTGCTGTCTTGGCGATGAAAGATGGGGGAAAGTTAGATCGGAATAGTATGGGAGCTTTGGAAAAGACTGCTGTATCAGATCAGAGTAGTAATGTACGCATGGCTGCAATAGAAACCATATTAAGTGGACTAAGCCCGGAAGAACGTACTCAAAAGGTTCAGGACTTTTTTGTGGAGCAAAATGATCCCACTTTACAAATGGAACTGATGCAGATGATGGCCCAACAGGAGGATCCGACGATGAAAGCAACAACAAAAGAAAAGTTAAATGAAATTGTGGAAGATCCGTTTACCCTAAAATTTGTGAAAGAACAGGCATATGCGGTATTATTAAATCAATAATAGGATATATTAAGGTAGAAGTCAGATTGTGTAGGTTAATCTATGAAAAAGCTTAAAATGCATTATTTGACAAATAATGAAGACAAACTAAAACGAAATGAAAAAGATAAGGATAATGATGATTGGGGTCGCACTGATCTTTGCAAGCGCATTGCAGGCCCAGGTAAATGAAACTGTAGAAAGTGTGGCTGCGCCAAAACCTCCTAATCCTCCTAAAAAGGCCAGAGCAGTTTCAGGCGTTATAGTAAATAATAGTAATAATTTCACTTTTAGTTCCGCTAGATTCGGTCGTAGTAGTGGGCCGAAAAACTGGAAAGAAATTAAAGTGCCCAACTTGGGAAACAAGCTTTTACTAAAACTGGATAATGTTTATATTGAAGGTTATAAAGGAAAAGATGTGCTGATTACAGCCAAGGTGGAGGAGACTGAAGAAAATGACCGCGCAAAAGGCCTACGTGTGATCAATGGCTCGGGATTATCGGATAATTCAGGACTTGGTATGAATATCAAGACAGAAGGTGGAGTGACGGAAATAAGCATGGTGGGGATGCCCTTAGAGGATTCTATTCGTATCAAGATACCGATGGATTTACCTGTGACGATCAAGGGAGGGCGTGGGGCCATGTTTAATGCAGGAGTTATCGAATTAAAAGATATCCGGGCTGAGGTTGAAGTTGCTAGTACGATAGGCGACGTGAATTTATTGAATGTTACCGGGCCAATTAATGTAAAGGTTTCACAGGGAGATGTTACAGCCAAATTTGTTCAACCTGTCAAAGGACCGATTTCTTTAGTCGCTGCCATGGGCGCCGTAGATGTTGCCTTTCCAAAGAATTTCGGAGCTAATGTGGATGTAAAATCTGCTATGGGGAATATCTATGCTGCCGACGAATTTCAATTCGAAAAACCTGCCGAGGAAGCCAAATCAACTCCTATGGGTAACGCCGTGAAAGGCAAAATGAATGGTGGAGGACAGGATGTTATCTTAAAAACATCCATGGGAGATATCTATATAAGAACACAGAAATAATATATATAATAACATAGAAATAATAAAAAAATAGCCTGTTATAAACAACAGGCTATTTTTTTAGTTCCATGCGGACGAGGTATTGATCATTCTCATCTTCATATAAAATTTGGACAACCCAACCCAGTTCGTGCGAAATTTTGATCAATAAATCCTGGTCTAAATAGAGCCATTTGAAAAGATTTCCCCGAGTCCCTTTGTACTCATACTGGTATTGGATTTCCCCAAAATAATGCGCTGGTTTTTTGATGTTGTAATCGTTGTACAAATAACTGATGTCTGAAGAGTCAAAAATCAGTTGGCCATTTTCGGTCAGTAACTCTTTACTATGCTGTAATAGTTTTCGGAAACCATCTACGTCACCGGCAAGACCTATTCCGTTCATTAAAAGCAATAGCGTATCATATTTTTGGCCTTCGAATTTATAGAAATCCTCGCAGATAATATGTTGTACCCCGCGTTGTTGCATAATATGGCAGGCGGTTTGCGAGAGTTCCAGTGCATCTACTTCAAAACCTTTTTCTTGTAGATACAGACTATGGCTGCCAACTCCGGCTCCAACATCCAGTACACGTCCATCACATAAGGATAGTCCAATAAATTCCAGTTCAGGAAAATCATCGGGTTCCCGAAAGAAGATCTCGACGGGCATTTCATCTTGGTCGCCATAACTTGTATGGAGTATTAAAGGGAACTTTTCTTCTTGATGTACAAAGTAATCATCTAAGGCCTCACCGTATACATCTCTATGCATTGTCATCATCAATCATTAATACTTTTTTTGCTATATATATGGAGTCCTCATCTCCTGTATGTTTCATCGGTTCGTCAGATAGTTTGATAACTGGAGTCCATTGATCATCTTCTGGTAAAGCGTCAGTCATCTTAATGACGATATTCATGGGTTTGAGTCCCACATCATTGGTGAAATTGGTGCCAACGCCAAAGGAATGCAAGATTTTTCCCTCACAGTAGCTTGCGATTCTTTCGACCTTCTCATAGTCCAGGCCATCCGAGAATATGATTGTCTTTGAGAGGGGATTGATTCCATTTTTCTTATAGTGTGCAATAACCTTGTCTGTAAATTCAAGCGGGTCGCCGCTATCGTGACGGACTCCATCAAATAATTTGGTTAACTTTTTATCAAATTGCTGAAAGAAAACTTCTGTAGTATAGGTGTCCGACAGTGCTATTCCGAGGTCACCCCGGTAGACATCAGACCAATGTTCAAGGCCAAGTAGATTGGCCATTTTATAACCGTATTTGGCGGCGTGAAACATAAACCATTCATGGGCGTGTGTGCCAATTGGTTTCGTCTCATATTTCATTGCCAAATGAACATTGCTGGTACCTATAAATGTTTTTTCGCCATATTGCTTCAGTGTGCGAACGACCATATCATGGACTTCATAAGAATGACGTCTGCGGGTGCCAAAATCAGCAATCGTGATATTGAGTTTTTTATATTTTTCGATTTTATCTTTGGCCGTGGCTATTACTTCTGCATCCGAGGCACGTTGTAAACCTTGAGATTCATAAAAAAGTTCACAGATGAGCGACATCAACGGAACTTCCCAAAGAATAGTACGGTACCAGTACCCTTCAATAATGACTTCGAGGTCGGGGCCATCCTGGAATATTTTTATCTCTTCGGGATCGTAGCGATACCCTTGAAGAAAGTCAAAATAGGTTGGGTCTATATAAGGACATGTTCTGGCAAAAAATGCCTTTTCTGCTTTTGTTAACTTCAAATTAGCCATCTCATTGACGGCTTCCTTCAGGAGCACGTCAAAACCATCGGGAAATTTATGATGTCCCCGGTTAATAAAATGATAACGTGCCTTGGCCTTTGGAAACAACTTGACCACAGCATGCTGCATGGTGAATTTGTAAAAGTCATTATCTAATATAGAGGTAATTGAAGCCATCTTTATCGATCTGTTTTTTGTTTGAAGCGGTAAATTTACTAATTAACGTGAAAATGCAGGGATTGTTCATGATAAATATAAAAAGACATGCATATAAAAGGCGGGTAAAATTTTTCATTTTACCCGCCAGATATGAATTATTATTTTATTCGGCTGTCATTATCTTGTTCTAGATCTTTCTGATCCTTGTGAAGAACGTCCAGAGCTACGTTCACCGGAGCTTTCTGAAGACCTTGATCGCGATACGGAAGATGAATTGTCTGTATTTGATCTACTTCTTGTGTTTTCGTAGCTCCGATTTTGAGTTGGTTGTGCTACAGGTTGCGATACCGGTTGGCTCGAACGGCTCCTGCTGCCAGCATCGTTATTTCTATTTTGGACAGGCTGTGACACAGGTTGGCTTGAACGTGTTCTGCTGCCATCATAATTTCCATTGCGTTGCGGCGTTGTTGTCGGTTGAACCACTCGTGGAGGCACAGTCTGGTCAGAGCTGCTCGCATTTGACCGCGAACGTGAATTATAATCTGTGTTTCTATTGTAGTCTGTACTTCTGCCGTTTATAACACCATTATTATCAACGGAGCCATTTTGTCTATCTCTACTGGTAGATGTAGGGTTGTTATTGTTTGAAGCATCCGATTGCCGACCTGACCGCGTTCTAAAATCATAGTTATTCGAATTAGGTTGTATACCGTTCGTATTTCGATTTACAGTTCCATTTTCGCTCGTCCTGGTATTATTATTTGAACTACGGCTTGAACCGCCGTTGTTGTTGGCATCATTACGAGACCTTACAGAAGCATTTCCGCTGTTATCGATATATAACTCACGACTTCCTGATCTTGAATCGATGTTGTCCCGATTGCTGATAACACGATTGGTACGATCTGAAATCTCACTATTGTTATTACGTGTTCGGGTAGAAGCATCCACTACATTTGTAGGACGTGCAGAAGATCGTGTATTACGGTCTACATTTGGACGGTACATACTGATTTCATTACTCCGATTGCTGCTACTACGGGCAGATCCAGGTCGATCGGCATTTGCGATTCTATTAACTGTCACACTTCTTCCTGTCGAACGTTCGATGTCAGATCTTCGAGGGCCACCAACATAATAGTTGTTGTTAATTATCGTAGTATTGTTGATAATAGTGGTTCTGTTATAGATATTATTGTAATTTCTTCGATTAACATAATACCTATCCATATCCCTACTCATAAAGTGATTGACCGCTACAAATGTCCAGAAGTTCATTGGAATATTAACGGATACATTGATACTCATGCCTGGGCCCATTGGTGCCCAACCGTAATAGTCGTTACTTTGACGCCAATTTACCCATGCAGGTCCCCATTCATAGTCAGGAACCCATCCCCATCCATAGCGGTCATTATAGTTCCAGCGACCGTAGTGAAATGGAGCCCAACCCCAGTCATAGTTGGATACCCAGGTATTACCATAGTCGGTCATTGTCCAATAACCATTGGTAGCATAAGGCTGGAAGTTCGGGCCGACGTCCGGAATCCAGACATAGCCATAATTGGGGTCATTGACCCATTGTCCATAAGGGGAGAGTTGATCGTAGAACATCTGGAATGAAACTCCAGCATTGTTATAATTGTTATAACCAGTATATCCGCCCCGTTGGGCCATTGAAGTAGCGCAACTTGAAAAAGAAGCGATACCGATAAAACCAAGTACCCAATATTTTATGTTGCCTAAATTTTTCATTTCCGTAATATTTAAAAGTATGACAAAACTCTATTGTGTTGTCTTTGTTATTATGACAGCATAACGTATAAAATGGTTTAATCGGTACACTGGAAATCTGATTTTTTTTATATAAAAGTCAAATTGATGATCTTTTTACATAAACGACAATTTTAGATACATATTTTTTATTTACCTTTACCGCTCGAATTGCTACGTGTTTGTTCAGCATAAGACGTGTTTTAAGACACATTAATTTGAAATAGACATCATTTAAATGGCTAAAAAACTTCAGACTTTTTTTCTAGAATTCGCAAACATTCACCGTTTTTTGCTACGGTTTTGGCGCGAATTGGTAACTCCACCATATGAATTTAAAGAAATTGTCCGCCAGTGCTATGAAATAGGCTACAAATCTTTGCCTTTGATTAGTTTAACGGGGTTTATTGTTGGATTTGTTTTTACAAAACAATCGCGTCCTTCTTTGGAAGAATTTGGGGCGACTTCGATGTTGCCTTCGCTTATTTCGATTGCTATTGTTCGTGCTCTTGCACCCCTGGTGACAGCTTTAATAGCTTCGGGTAAAGTGGGCTCGCAAATTGGTGCGGAACTAAGTTCGATGAATGTCACGGAGCAAATCGATGCGATGGAAGTTTCGGGAACCAATCCATATAAGTATCTTATTGTAAGTAGAATATTAGCTACAACTATTGGAATTCCTGTACTGTGTTTTTATGTAGCAGGGATAGGTCTTTTAGGCGGTTACCTAAGTATGATGAGTAAAGACGACTTAAGCTTTTTGAGTTTTTTTACGCAGGTATTTGAGACGATAGCGTTTAAGGATTTGGGCGCTATGGTTTTGCGTGCGGTTATATTTGGTTTTACCATTGGAGCAGTAAGTTGTTATTGCGGTTATTTTTCTTCAAAGGGGACTGAAGGTGTGGGTAAGGCAGCCAATGCGGCCGTTGTCGCTTCGATGTTCCTTGTATTTATTGAGGAAATAATTATTGTTCAAGTTTTATCGTTCTTTGGATAGCGAGCTATGGAAAAGATTAAATCAACCATCGACCATTCGAAGCCGGTCATTGAAATTAGGGATGTTAGCAAATCTTTCGGTGATAATCACGTCCTACGTGGTGTCAACCTGGATTTATATAAAGAAGAAAACCTCGTTGTGCTTGGGCGTTCTGGAACGGGGAAATCAGTGTTGATCAAATTGATTTCAGGCTTATTAAGACCAGATGAAGGAACGATCAATGTTTTGGGTGAGTCAGTTCTTGAATTAAATGATCGTGAACTGCGTGAATTACGTTTGAAAATAGGGTTTTCTTTTCAAAATAGTGCACTTTATGACAGTATGACTGTGCGCGAAAATTTAGAATTTCCATTGGTTCGAAATAAACGTAATTTAACACGTTCGGAGATCAACCACGCTGTCGAAGAGGTTTTGGATGGAGTAGGGCTTTCGCAGGCGATCAATCAGATGCCATCGGAGTTGTCAGGTGGACAGCGTAAGCGAATTGGTATCGCGCGTACACTGATTCTTAGACCTGAAATCATGATGTACGACGAGCCAACAGCGGGACTGGATCCGATCACTTGTTTGGAGATTAATGGATTGATTAATGAGGTTCAGGAGAGGTATAAAACAGCTTCAATTATTATTACCCACGATTTGGCTTGTGCGAAAGAGGTGGGCGACCGTATTGTAATGTTGTTGGATGGCAAGTTTGAAAGACAGGGGTCTTTTGAAGAGATTTTTGATACAGATGACGCACGTGTAAGAGCGTTTTATAATTATAATTTTATTCTATAATATACATGAGTAAGGCAGAAAATAAAAGAGCAATCATTGTCGGTATTTTTGTTTTTTTAGGCGTATTGATTCTTTTAGCGGGTATTTTTATTTTGGGTAGCCAGCAAAAGAAATTTACTAGAAATATCGAAATTACGACTTCATTTCCCGATGTCGCTGGATTGAAAGTGGGAAGTAATGTGTGGTTTTCTGGGGTTAAGGTAGGGATCATTAAGAATATACATTTTAAAAGTGTGCAGGATGTTGAGGTGGTATTGACAATCGAGGAGAAATCTGCCGAATATATTCGTAAAGATGCCGTAACAAAATTGGGCTCGGACGGTTTGATTGGTAATAAGATCGTAGTGATTTCTGGAGGGTCACAAAATGCGCCAACAGTGGAGACAGGTGATTTCTTGCGTTCGGCGAAGACTGCGGACATGGAAGCCATGATGGAAACATTGCAGGTAAATAATGAAAACTTAGCAAAGATTACTACTGACTTTGTAGAAATATCACGTGGATTGGCGGATGGAAAAGGAATGGTGGGAGCGATGTTGACCGATACTTCTATGGTTAACACATTGCGTGCTACGTTATTGTCAATCAGTGCTGCAATGAATAATGCGAACAAGGCATCTGCTAATTTGGTTACCTTGACAAACTCTTTAAACAGCAATAAGGGCTTGATTCATGATTTAACGACTGATACCGCTATATTCTCTAACCTGCGTCAGTCTGCAGCGCAGTTGCAAGGAGTCTCCCAGACTGCCAATGCATTGATCAACAATTTGAATAATGCTTCAAGTCGATTGAATGATAAAGATAATGCGGTGGGTGTGTTATTGAATGACCCCGCATCGGCAAATCAAATTAAATCGGCAATCAATAATTTAAATTCGAGCACATCCAAACTGGACGAGAATATGGAAGCGCTACAGCATAATTTCTTGTTGCGTGGTTTCTTTAAAAAGAAGATGAAGGAGGATGCGAAAAAAGCTGAGTTGCTTAAAGCGGACACTGCAAAATAAGTTGTGTTAAAAAAGAAGATAAGGAAAGGCTGTACGCTTGCGTAGGGCCTTTTTTAATAAATAATACCATAATTGTGGGGAGCCAAGTCAACAAACTTTAAGTATTGTATAGCATTTGGATACCTCTTTTAGATTTGAAAGAAATGAATCACAGCGAAATAACCGATAAAGACGTCATTTACGAAGACAATCATCTTATAGCTATAAATAAGAAAGCGGGGGATATTGTGCAGGTGGATGAAACAGGAGACCTATCTTTGGAAGATATGGTGAAGGTATATTTGAAAAAGAAATATGATAAGCCAAATGAAGCATTTGTTGGTGTTATTCATCGATTGGATAGACCTGTTAGTGGTATGATTTTGTTCGCCAAAACAAGTAAGGCGCTAGAGCGAATGAATAAATTTTTTCAGGATAGACATGTGAAAAAGACCTATTTGGCAATAGTCAGACAGCGTCCGCGAAAAACTGAGGGGAAACTTATCAATTGGTTGGTTCGGAATAGACAAACAAGGGTAACAAAGGCCTTTCCACGCGAAGTGAAAGGCGGAAGTTATGCCGAGTTGGATTATACATTGGTGGGTGAGTTGAATGGATTCTATTTGCTGCGCGTAGAACCTTTAACAGGTCGTACACATCAGATTCGCGCGCAACTTGCAGCGATGGGTTGTCCTATTGTTGGTGATAATAAGTATGGATATCCAAGAGGCAGTTCTTTGGGCAGTATTTGTTTACATTCTCGTTCATTGGCCTTTACACATCCAATAAAAAAGGATAAGATGGAATTGATCGCTTCTTTGCCGAAAGATGGCTTCTGGGATAAATTTGAATCTTTGGCACGTTAATCGTTAAAATTTCAGTACCTTTGTGTTATGAAATGGTTTAAATATTTACTCTTAATATTTACCTTAAGCTGCTCGGCTGTGTCTGTTTCGTACGGACAGTGTGCGATGTGTACATTGAACGCTGAGAATTCTACGAAGGAAGGAAATATGCAAGGAAGAGGTCTGAATGACGGTATTTTGTTTCTATTGGTAATACCTTATCTAGCCGCGGCGGGCCTTGGTTATTTGTGGTATAAAAAATACCGTAAGAAGAATCCCGTAACAAAGAAATTTTTAAACGAAATAAAATAGATTCTTAATGCCCACATCGAAATTCCATGCAATGATACATTCCAAATGTCCGAAGTGTCATATTGGTAATGTATTTGTAGGAAAGGTATACAGTTTACACAAGCAGCATATGAATGATACTTGCCCTTATTGTGGTGTCAAGTACGAGGTTGAGCCGGGGTATTTCTATGCTGCCATGTATGTGAGTTATGCTTTGTCTGTCGCTGAGATTGTTACTGTATCTGTTGCTATCGCAATTTTGACAGGAAGCGAGTCTCCTTGGTCTTATCTGATTGGTCTAGCTGTAACCATTTTGGTCTTCGCACCTTTTAATTTTAGATATGCCCGTTTGATTTTACTTCATTTTTTAACGCCAAAAATCAGTTATGATCCGCGCTATGAATTGGCGGCAGAGATAGGTGAAAAGAATAATAAGAATCTTGAAGAAGATGGTAACGGTATTAATGAAATAAAAAAATAAAAGAGCTCCAAAGAGCTCTTTTATTTTTTTAGATACTTCATGGTACTGTCGAAAAGGAAAACCTTGTCTTTATATACTTCCGAAATGAGTTGTTGTAATGGAATTAGATGTACTTGCTGAAAATCTGCTATATGGTCTTCTGTAGGGAGTATAACCTGAATGCAGTAGGTCATACCTTCGTGTGGAGACTGGAGCATTTCCAGAAAATGCACTTGAAATTTTTGGGATTGCACGATATTATCCTGAATCCATGAAACGACCTCTTGATGGATTGTTTCTTCTGCTATAACGGAGACATTGTATAAAAACATATGCAAAAATACGCTATTTTTCTGCGATAAAAAAGATTCTAAAGGACAGAACCGAGATAAGTTTGAATATTACATTTAATTACTATATCTTGTAAAAATAAGGTTGCATTTCATGCAATTCCGTATTTAATTGCAATATTTGGAATAAATGATAAGGATGTATTTGGGATTATGAGGATGAAATTTTGGATAGGTTTGTTTTTTTCTGCCATGATCATGTTGGGGTGTCAACGCCATAGTGTTGATCTTATTCCAATAAATCAATTTTTTTCTACACCTGAAAAATCAAATTTTAAGATTTCTCCAAATGGTCGATTTATCGCTTACATTGGCTTGGATAATCATTGCAAAAATATCTATTTAATAGATTTGATCAATAAGGATAGTTCCAAACAGCTTACTTATCAAAATGATATTAATGTAAAATCCTTCGCTTGGAACAATGATTCAAAAATTTCCTTTTTGACGGAACAATCTTCGCAGGACAGTTTACGTTTATATGCTGTGGACATCAACACAGAAAAGATTTGGCCATTGATTAAACCGGTACGAGGTCGGTTTCGATGGATTCATGCTATGGCTACCGGAGGTGATAGTTTTATAGCGGGGATCAACGATAGAGACTCTTCTTTTTTTGACCTTTATCGTATCTATTTAGATGGGAGGCCTCGGGAATTGGTTTTACAGAATCCGGGAAATATGAGCTCCTGGGTTGTATCTAATGATGGGCAGGTACGATTGGCTGTGGCCAACGATTCTGTACAGCAATCTGTGCTCTATAGAAGCTCAGAAAAAGAACCATTTAAAGAGATTATACGATGTGATGTTGAAAGTAGTTTTACTCCACTGGGTTATAAGGATAGTTCAAATGCCATCATTTATGCTTTATCCAATATAGACCGGGATAAACTGGCCTTGGTAAGTTATGATTTAGTAAATCAAAGAGAGCTGGGCGAGCTATATAGTCATAAAGATGTTGACGTGAGCCCTGGGGGGTATTTCACTGAACAGAATAAGCTGTTATTTGTCAATTATAGCACATCAAGACAGAACAGACATTTTTTTGATGAGACTACCAAAAAGAAATATGACCAATTGTCGAAGCAGATTGATGGCTTTGAGTTTCAGGTATTGAATACTGATGTTTCGGGGAACAAGGTCATTATCAAAACCTATACGGACGTAAATCCGGGCGGGATTTATTTTTATGATTTTTCGACTCAAAAATTAACGAAGTTAACAGATAATAATTCCGATCTAAAAGATAAAGAACTTTCTCCAAATGAGTATATCACTTATACCGCGAGAGATGGTATTCAGATTTCGGGTTATTTAACTTATCCCATTCATTCCAATCGCAAAAATCTGCCTATGGTTGTATTGCCTCATGATGGACCTAACGGACGGGAGGTTTGGGGATTCGATAACGAAGCGCAGTTTCTGGCGAACAGGGGCTATTTGGTTTTTCAGATGAACTATAGGGGATCGACCGGTTTCGGTAAGAAGTTTTGGACTGCGGGATTTAAGGAGTGGGGTGGGAAGATTCAGGATGATATTACTGATGGGGTGAAATGGTTGATTAAAGAAGGAGTTGCTGATCGGGAACGTGTCGCTATTGTAGGGAAAGGTTTCGGAGGCTATTCGGCGCTACACGCTGCTTGTTTTAATTCTGATCTTTATAAATGTGCCGTGTCTTATTCCGGTTATACCAATCTGTTCACTTACTTTAGAGATATACCGCCATATTTTAAATCGTATGTGCAAAAAATGTATCAAGTAGTTGGGAATCCAATTCGGGAGGCTGAGCTATTTAAAAATATTTCCCCTGTATTTCATTCGGATAAAGTAAAGATACCGGTGCTATTGGTACAGGGAGGAAAGGATCGGTTTAGTTCGGTAACAGATGCAAATCAATTTGTACAGAAATTAAAGAATAATAATATTCCCGTACAATACATCCTAAAAGAGGACGAGGATAGAACTTTTAAACGGGACGAGAATGTCTTTGGTTACTATAATGAGTTGGAGCGATTTTTGGCTAAATATCTTATAGACTAAGGACGGGAGATTATGAAAGCAGAGAAATATAGCTATCGAAAAAACTACGGATTATTGTTGATGTTTTTCATCGTGATTAGTGGTCTGTATATATTTGCCCTTTTTCTTTCGCGTAATTATACAGAATCGCATATTAAGAACGAATTTACCAATCGGAAATCGGAGATATTTGATCAAACCTTAGTTCCTTTCAATGATTTTTTTCAGAATAGAATTCCTGAAGTATCTTTTTATCAAGGTTTTTTGGATTCAGTTCAGGCTGGGAAATATGCATATAGTATATTAAGTTCCTACCCGTTCGTTAGAGAAATTGGTTTTTTTGATTTACAATTTAATAATGATCATAACTTGAATTATGGTTTTATTGTTAATAACCTTAGAATTCAACCGAAAACCATCACTTTTTTTACCGTTTCCAGGTCTGGCCTGAATAAAAATACGATTCGGGATCGTGGACAGATGGGCTTGCATTCCGAAGAGATTAATAATATTGGTGTGAAGCTGGCAACTTATATCGATAAATTGCAACCGAATGCCAAGCTTTCTGATAAGGATATTCTGAAGGTTTTTTATACCATAAGACCTGGACAGATTACCTATCTGAATATTCCAAGGGTCAATGACTTAATAGTTTATAAGTCCATTATGGAAGGTAATTTGGATCATACTGTCGGATATGAACAGGATATGTTCAATTTTCAGATTGATCCAATGTATCTGGAAGTAAAAAATAGTTATTCAAATCTTTATGAGAAAGTAGAAATAGTCCCACTGGTTGGTGCTCCGATCACGCCGGAAAATGACGAGATTTCAACGGAGATGCCGTTACCTGGAGCCTTAGCAGACTACAAACTTCTTTTTAGGTCGAGTAAAAGTTTTCTGTCAAAAGAGATAAATCGCAGTTTTTGGCCGGTATTGGGAGGGGTATCCCTGATTTATATTATTTTGATTGCAATATTATATTTAATTTATAGAAATTTAGAAATTAACGGAAGACTTTTTAAATTGCAGTACGATTTCATCAATAATCTTACCCACGAGTTTAAGACGCCTGTGAGTGTTATTAAAATTGCTGGCAATAATATTAAGAGTGCACAGGTACTCTCTGATGAAGAACGGAAAATGTATGGAAATATATTAGATCAGGAGGCGGACCGATTAAATAACTTGATGAATAAGCTGTTGTCTTTTAGTCAGATCGAAAATAAAACCATAAAATTAAATAAAGAAGAGGTTGATTTGGAGGAATTTACCGAAAATCTAGTCGCTTCGTCAAGAATAAAGTATGCGGATTTCAAGATTAGCACAAAAATTGATGTAAGGACATCAATGCTTGCGGATCCGGTACTGTTAAGTAGTGTGTTTCAAAATATGATCGATAATGCCTATAAATATTCGAAAGCGGGGCATAAAATCTTAGATATTGCGATACAACAAAACAAGAAGAATTTTGTTATCACTTTTAAGGATGAAGGAATAGGTATTGAGAAGGCAGAGTTTAACAACATCTTCAAAAAGTTTTATAGAATAAAAAGTCAATATAATCAGCAAGGAAGTATCGGTTTGGGCTTGGCTTTCTGTAAAGAGATTACCGAATTTATAGGCGGTGATATTACAGTAAAAAGTCAATTGGGACAGGGGACCACCTTCACCTTGGTATTTCCGGTTTAAAAAATAAATTTAAATATGAATAAAGACATCACTGTTGCTGTTATTGAAGATGATGAGAACTTACGGTTCTTGGTAAAACATCGATTGGAATCCGAAGGCTATCAGGTCATTCAAAGTGGAAATGGGAATGAAGCGGAAAGTTTGATCTTGGAAAAGAGACCCGATGTGGTTTTGTTGGATTGGATGCTTCCAGGAAAAGAAGGCAACGAAATCTGTGAAGATGTCCGTAAAGCCGGGTTTGAGAACATCATTATCATGATGACAGCGAAATCTCAAGATGTGGACAAAATTGAAGCCTATAGCTTTGGTGTGACTGATTACATTAGTAAGCCATTTAACATGGATGTGCTTATTGCTATGATCGATAATAAGGTGAAATTTTTCTTACCGAAGAACAGTCCCGAAGTATATAAATTTGGCCAAACGGAACATCATCCGAATATTCATTCCTTAATACGTGATGGAAGGAAAGTTGAGTTGACCATTTTGGAAAACCGAATTTTGCTTCATTTTTTACAAAACCTAGGCCGGGAGATTACACGCGAGGAGTTAATGGAGGTTGTTTGGGGTTATAGCTCAAATGTCAACACACGTACGTTGGATATGCATGTGGTTCGTTTGAGGAAAAAGATCGAAACAAATCCAGATAAGCCACATTATTTACAAACAGTTCGGGGGCTGGGATATAAATTTGTTGATGAGGAAGAGATTTAATTTTATTTAACGGGTAAGAATTTGTTTTGTTGAAAACAATTATTATCTTCGTATAGATTCAAAGCAAGACCATGTTTCCTGACGAGGGAAATATGGTCTTGTTTCTTTTTTAAAAAGTAGAAAATAAGAAAAAAGATAAAATTATGGCAGAAGTAACTTATTTTACGGAAGAAGGATTGCGTAAGCTTAAAGAAGAATTGGCTTATCTGAAGACGGAAGGAAGGTCTAAAATTGCCAATGCTATTGCAGAGGCTAGAGACAAAGGAGATTTGTCAGAAAATGCAGAGTATGATGCTGCTAAAGAAGCTCAGGGGCTTCACGAAGCTAAAATTGCCAATTTGGAGAATACATTGGCGACAGCACGTTTAATTGATGAGTCTAAATTGGATACATCTAAAGTTTTGGCCTTATCGATTGTTAAGATCAAGAACAAAAAGAATGGTGCTGAAATGACGTATCAATTGGTGGCGGAGTCAGAAGCAGATTTGAAGTCGGGCAAGATTTCAGTTAAATCTCCTATTGCCCAGGGTTTGTTGGGAAAATCGAAAGGTGATACAGCTGTTATTGAAGTGCCTGCCGGTAAAATTGAATTCGAGATCGTAGAGATTTCAAGATAATATATGTCGGTTATGTGCGGTATGCCATAACCGCACATCCACAAATTAACTTTATATTAAGAAGGTCGTGATATAGCAATCGCGACCTTTTTTGTTTATATTTGTTGGACAGTACAAAAACAGGGTATGAAAAAATCGGTAATTAAATCTTTAATTGCTGACATACCAGAGGCTTTGCAATTTAAAGTCTGTTGTTTGCTGATTATTGTTTAAAAGATTTATTCCAAGATTAGAATAATATGTCGACAATTTTTTCAAAAATCGTTGCTGGCGAGATCCCAGCTTACAAAGTTGCAGAAAGTAATGATTTTCTAGCTTTTTTGGATATCAGTCCATTGGCTAAGGGGCACGTTCTTGTGATTCCTAAGAAAGAGACCGATTACATTTTTGATATAGAAGATGATGAATATATGGCACTTTGGGTGTTTGCTAAGATTGTTGCTCAAGGCATTAAAAAGGTAATTCCCTGTGTAAAAGTCGGTGTAGCGGTAGTTGGTTTGGAGGTGGCGCACGCACATATACATTTGGTGCCGATTAATAAAATTAGTGATTTAAACTTTGCTGGACCTAAATTGAGCTTGGCAGAGGACGAACTTCATCAGATTTCGACAACTATTCGCGAATCTATCGTCAGTATAACTGCTCAAAATCAATAATTAGAAAGATTATATTACACTTGATTTACGATCGTTTTTTAGAAGAATGCTATATTTGTACTTTGTTGTTTCAAATTCGTACAGAGATAAGCGTGGGAGTTGTTCTAAAAAAGGAACGCAACATTGATTTTTACTAAAGGTTATGCATGAACTTTTGTTGTCATTTCAACAATTATTAAACCCGGAAGAGCTATTAAGTTCAGGCGGGTTTTATCTGGTTATCTTAATTGTATTTGCTGAGACGGGCCTATTTTTTGGATTTTTTCTACCTGGTGATTATTTATTATTTCTTGCAGGATTATTTTGCGCATTAAATAAAATTGACGTTAATATATACACGCTCTGTTTGGGCTTGTTTATAGCGGGAGTATTAGGGAATTTTACAGGGTATTGGTTTGGGTATCGAGCAGGACCGATGCTATTTAAGCGAAAAGATAGTTTTATCTTTAAGCGGAAATATGTGGTCATGGCCGAGGAATTTTACCATAAATATGGTGGAACAGCTTTAATTATAGGAAGATTTGTTCCAATTGTTCGTACTTTTGCACCTATCTTTGCAGGCGTAGTAAAATTAGATTTTAAGAAGTTCGTTCTGTATAATGTCGCAGGGGCTGCCATTTGGGTATTAGTGTTGACCCTGTCTGGATATTTCCTTGGTATTGAGTTCCCTTGGATTATACATTACGTAGAATATGTTGTCGTTGGTATGATTGTGATCGCATTTTTACCAATTGCAATAACGTTGTTGAAAAAGCGTATTAAGGATAAAAGAAACAAACAAAATATACAGTAAATTAAAAAATGAGTAAACAAAACCCTTGGCACATGGTTTCTCCAGGTGAGAATGTTCCAAATGCCGTAAATGCTATCATTGAGATTACAAACGGATCCAAAGGAAAGTATGAATTAGACAAAGAAACTGGTTTGTTGCTTTTGGACAGAGTGATGAGTTCATCTGTCGTATATCCTGCCAATTATGGTTTTATCCCACAGACTTATTGTGACGACAAAGATCCTTTGGATATTTTGGTCATTTGTTCAGTGGATATTTTACCATTAACGTTGGTTGAAGCACAGGTTATTGGTGTGATGAATATGGTTGATGGTGGAGAACAAGATGATAAAATTATTGCGGTAGCTAAAAACGATCCTGTTTTTAATTACATCAAAGATATTGATCAGTTACCTCCGCATACCATGAAGGAGATTGTACAATTTTTTGAGAGTTATAAAGCACTTGAAAAGAAGCATGTCATTGTTGAAGGTGTAAAGGGACGTGAAGAAGCACAAAGAATCTTGATCGAGGCTATTGAGTTGTACAAAAAAGAATTTGTTAACAAATAACCCCAAGCATGGCGCTCGATATATTTTGGACATTGTTTTTAGTATTGGCCAACGGCTTTTTTGTCGCGGCAGAATTTGCTATTGTCAAGGTCCGAGTCTCCCAAATTGAAGTTCAGGCAAAAACAGGTAGCAAAGTTGCTACAATAGCCAAAAGTATAACGGAGCATTTGGATGGTTATTTGGCCGCTACACAATTGGGTATTACACTTTCTTCATTGGCCTTAGGTTGGGTAGGAGAGGCTGTAATGACCCAAATTGTGCAGGGGGCACTAGGGTTTTTCGGTGTAGAATTAACGGGTACAATCGCGACGAATGCTGGTCATGTATTGGCTTTTACGATTATTACCGTGTTACACATTGTATTTGGAGAGCTCGCTCCTAAATCAATTGCGATTCAAAAACCTGTTGCAACAACAATGAAAATTGCGGTTCCACTGCAATTTTTCTACTTTATCTTTAGACCATTTATTTGGATTTTAAATGGTTTCGCTAATTTTCTGTTGAAGATTTTGGGATTTGAAGTTACCAAAGGGGAATCTGCGCACTCTTCTGAAGAGTTGCAATATCTTTTGGATAAAGGTAAAGAGTCTGGTGCTTTGGATATTTCTGAGCACGAGTTGATCAAAAATGTATTTGATTTTAACGAACGTATCGTTAAGAATATTATGGTACCTCGTACCAAAATTGTGGCTGTGGAGGTTACGGCTGACGCCTCTGAGCTGATAGAAACCATGACTGAAGAAGGGTACTCTCGTCTGCCAATTTATGAGGATAATATTGATCAAATCGTTGGTATTGTCCATACGAAAGATATTTTACCCCTCTTAGCTAAGGGAAAAGAGGTTGTCATGAGAAATATTATGCGCAAACCTTATTTCATTCCTGAAACGAAGAAGATCAATGATCTAATGGCTGAATTCCAGCAAAAGCGTCTACAGTTAGCGATTGTACTGGATGAATTTGGTGGGACTGCGGGTATGGTTACTCTTGAAGATATTGTTGAGGAACTTGTTGGTGAGATCCAGGATGAATACGATGAGGAAACTCCAGTTGTCGAACGTATCTCGGAAACGGAATATATGGTCGATGCAGGCGCTAGTATTCATGATGTGAATGAATTTCTCCCGATAGAATTACCCGAGAGTCAGGATTACGATACGATGTCGGGTCTGGTGAGCGAAATCTTTGATAAGATTCCTGAAGTCGGTGAGCGTAAAGAAGAATATGGTTACGTATTCACTATTATCCGTAAGGCTCAGCAGAACATAGAGTTTGTCAAATTGGAATTGGTCGAATCGGCCGATGATGATACAGAAGAATAAAACAATAACGAAAGCACATGCAGTTATTTTTTACACCGGATTTAAACCCTTCATTAGAAAATTTTATCCTTAGTGAAGAAGAAAGTAAACATGCTATTCGTGTGCTTCGTATGGATACTGGTGATCGCCTACATCTCATAGACGGTCGCGGTGGTTTGTACGAAGCTCAAATTATTGACCCTCATCCCAAACGGACTGTTCTTACGATCTTAACTGTTGAGGAGGAATTTCAGCGGCCAAAATATCATTTGCATATTGCTGTTGGTCCAACGAAGAATATTGATCGCATCGAATGGTTTTTGGAGAAGGCGACTGAGGTTGGCATTCAAGAAATAACGCCAGTTATCTGTGAGCATTCTGAGCGAAAAGAGGTGAAATTAGATCGTCTAAATAAGGTGGTTGTTGCAGCGATGAAACAATCGTTGAAAGCCTATCTTCCCAAGCTAAATCCAGCCGTATCGTTTAAACAGTTTTTGAGAGAAATCCCAAAAGAAGGTGTTCAAAAAGCAATTGCACACTGTGTTGACGCTGAAAAGAAGTATTTAAACCAGGTTTTGGAGCCTGCCCAGCATTATATTATCCTCATTGGTCCGGAAGGAGATTTCTCTGAAGAGGAAATTGATTTGGCACTACAGATGGGATTTCATCCGATTTCGTTGGGAGAAGCGCGCTTAAGGACGGAAACAGCTGCTTTAGCAGCTTGTATGGAAGTTTCCCTACTGAATAGATAATAGGGAATAAAAGACGACTCTGGCCCAGTAAATGGGCTGTGAGAGATCTGCAAAGCCCATTTAATGGTTTAATATAGACGCTAGTTTATTTTATTGGTTCTGCGTCTACAATCTGAATTTCAGCATTTCCCTTAAGCGGATCTTTGGTAAAGATCATTTTTCCTTTTAATTTAATCGGATCCTCAGAGAATTTTATTGCATTGCCCTTTAATGTTACTTCAACCATTGGTGGTATTCCGTTGGATCCACAGAATTGGCATTGCATCACGGGTAATACAGACATCATAAAGTTCTTATGATTACGACCACTATGAAGAGGAACCATATAACCAGGTAATTCAACAATTTTATTTTCAAGCGCTTTGAGTTCTTTGGGATAGAAAGGAGTATATACTTTCTTTGCCCCATTATAAGTTACTTTATAAGCCATCTTATCAATTGCTTCCCAAGTTTTGTTCATCATAGGTGTATGATCGGGAACATCCGGATTACCACCTATTTGGGCTTGGGATTGTATGGTACAAAATACTATAAATAAGAATACTGTCAGTGTTTTTTTCATGTGTTATGCTATTGTTATGTATCGAGAAGCTGTTCGTCTGAATTTTCCATTTTCCTGCCTAATGGATAAGCGACTCTTCTTATTGCGATCTTTTTGTCGTTGTCTGATCTTAGTTAAATTTATTTATTTGATAGTGTTCCAGAAATACTCGTCCTGTAGGCCTTGATCGCCGGAATAAGTGCTGCTAAGATACCTATTAAACAAGCAACAAACAAGAAAACGAGTTCTTTCGGGTGAAGTGTAAAGGCCTCTATAAAATCGGCGCTTTGACTTGTCTGATTACTGATATAGTAAAGCGCTAGATGTGCCATTATAAGCCCGATTAACCCACCAAGAATCGTAATGGTTAGTCCTTCAAGAAGCACAATGGCAAAGAGTTTTCCTTTGGAGGCTCCAAGCGTACGCATGATGGCAAGGTCGTATTTACGTTGCTTTAATGCGTTATATAAATTGATAAAAACGCTTAAACCTGCAATAAACATAATTACATAAGCGAGTATCGATAAAGAATCTATCCCTACGCCTAAAAGCGAAAATAGACGAGTGCTTTCCATGGCGGGAGATGCGGCCTGCATGTCTGTTTGCTGATCAATCAATTTTGGCAAAATTCCGATTGCTGCAGGGGATTGATATTTTAGTAGAATGGCGGTTATTTCCAGTCCATTCTGCTTTACCATGTCGGCACCTATTGACTTCACAAACATGCCTTCCTCTGCGTGCTCATGATGGTCTTCCTGCTCCTGATGTCCTTTTTCGTTCGTTTCGGCTGGAGCAGATGAATTTTCTGCAATATCTTCACCATGATGGTGCAGATGTGCTTTGAGGGTTTCCTCCCGGTCTTCTTGGCGTTCGCGTAATTCTTTCTCTACTGCAGTTTCTTGATGCTCATGTTTATGTGCAATGCCATGTACATCCCAAACACTTTCTAAATTGGTCAGTATTAAATTATCGGTAACGTTATTGTTATGTTTTAGAATACCAACAATGGTAAACGGATGCTCGTCATGATGATGTCCATCTTTGCTCAAGCCATGTGAACTATGGATCTGATCGCCAATTTTGAGTTGTTGTTTTTTTGCAACTTGATCACCAATGACTACTTCAAAATTATTTTGCCAGATACGGCCTTCAGTTATTGCTGTTTCATAAATAGCTAAGAAAGATGAATCTGTTCCAACAATGCGATGGCTTTTGAAATTGTCACCTAAAGATAGGGGCACTGCAAGCTGAACAAGGGGATTTTGGCGTAATGGTTCCAGTTCGTCCAGTGGGATATTGCCGGTTGGATTGTCAATATGATAAATACTTGATAAGATCAATTGAAGGGGGCTTCCCTTGGCGCCAACAACCAAATCAATATTTTTACTGTTATTATCAAGCTGCTTTTCAAAAGTTTCTCCGGTAATTGAAAGCACGGCAAGGATGGAAATTCCAAACGCCGTTAACAGAATGCTTAGAAAGACCGAGCCAAACTGCCTACTTAAATTTTTCCAAACCAATTGTATCGTGTTCATAACAAATTCTAAAAACTAAGGGTGACGCGTAAATTAAAGTAAAACAATTATTTTAAAAGGTACATTTTGGAGAACTGATCTTTTATTCTCTTGTCGTGTGTTGTTATCAATAAAGTCGATCCTGCAGTGTCAGCTATGGATAATAGCAGTTCTAATACCCTGTAGGTATTGTTGTCGTCTAGAGCGGCAGTTGGTTCGTCAGCAATAAGTAGGGCTGGTTTATTGATGACGCTGCGTGCTATAGCAGCACGTTGTAATTGGCCGCGACTCAATTCGTTTGGGTACGCAGCACTTTTTTGATCTAATTGTAGTTGCGTCAATATGAAATGTATTGCATTAAGGTCTATTCTTTTTCCTGCTAAAGACTGTGCCAACTTGATGTTTTCCAAAAGTGTTAAATTTCTTAGGAGGTGAGCTTCTTGGAATATAAATCCGATATATTGCGCACGAAACTGATCCAATTTGCTGTTTGATAATAAGGATAGGTCTTGGTTATTTATTTTGACCAGACCTGTCTCCGGTCGGGACAAACCTCCTAATATATTAAGTAATGTTGTTTTTCCAGAACCCGAATCCCCTAATAACAGCGTATGCTGACCTTTCTCGATGTGAATATCTGGAAATTCAATTGGCGTTGAATTAGGATACTGAAATGATAACTGTGTAGCCGATACGATTGGAGTGCTCATGAGGATCAGAAATTGAAAATATATTCAAACTTAGATAAATTGCTTTTTATATGCAATATAATTGCAATTATATTGCATATAAAAAGCAATTTACTGGGGAGAGCTAGGAATTATCAATGAAAGGCCTTTCGTCTCTTGTATTTCCTACTGTTCTACCTCAATATGTATATACCATCTCAATACGTACGACGTAAAGACACATATTGAGGTATATAGTATAAATGTAGCCTAATTGTGTTAATAAATTACATGCTTAATAATTTTCTTACACTTCATTAATATAGTCACTAATGAGGTCGCTCAAAAACTGCGCTAACTGGTGATAAATGTTCTTTTTTACTGAAAATCGCAAAAAACAGGCGGTGGGTAACATTAAATTAACAACTGATTGATGTAATGGTAATTTGTTGTTAATGTTAATCTAATATTCTGCTAATAGCTTTGCAGAAACAAAAAACAAATAAATTGAAACCACAATTACAACTTAAAGGAATCGCTGCTGCCATGACGCTTGTAGTAGCTGCATCTACAACAGTTTATGCGCAGAGTAGTGGGAAGTTAATGGGGACTATTACTAACAGTAAAACTGGTGAAACAATCACCGGAGTAACTGTTCGTATTTTAGGAACATCAAGAGGTGGAAGCTCTGATGTATCCGGAAAGTACAGTATTCCAGCTTTACCGGCAGGTAAATATACTGTAGAATATATTTATATTGGTTACTCGACAAAGCAAGTTACCGAGGTTGAGATTAAAGCGAATGATTTGACCAATTTAGATATCGTTCTTGATAATTCAGAAGGACAGGTGTTAGATCAAGTTGTGGTTACGGGATCTTTTAAGAAAGAATCTATTGGTGCATTATATTCGCAACAAAAAAATAGTGCATTGATTTCTGATGGTATTTCAAGTGAGCAGATTAGAAGATCGCCAGATAAAAATACATCCGAAGCACTACGTCGTGTCAGTGGTACGACAATTCAAGATAATAAGTTTGTCATCGTTCGCGGTTTAAGTGACCGCTATAATGTTGCTATGATGGACGGCTCGGTACTACCAAGTACAGAAGCCAATCGTCGCGCTTTTTCATTTGATATTATCCCAGCTGCCCTAATTGATAAAATTACAATTTCGAAGACTGCAACACCTGATCTTCCTGCAGACTTTGCTGGGGGCGCAGTTCAAATTTCTACAAAAGATATTCCAGATCGAAATTTTGTCTCTTTCGGCTTGGGCTATGGTTATAATTCTGCGTCGACATTTAAAGATTTTTTGCAAACTAAAAAGAACGTTCAGAATTACTTAGGTTTTGATGATGGATCAAGTCAATTGGCTAAAAATTTTCCATCTCGAGCGGATGTTGATGGACAGTTATCTCAAAAATGGCAAAGGCTAGCTCTAAAATCTCTTCCAAATGATTTTGGTATTCAAACAAAAAGTGCTTTGCCTTCTCAAACATACCAGTTTTCTTTGGGACGCGTAAAGCAATATGAAGATAATAGTCGTTTTGGTGCCTTATTCTCTGTGAACTATCGGAATTCGCAGAACATTCTTCCGAATATTGAACGTAATTGGTTTACCTATGATTATCGGGACCAACAATATAAGTTCTCTACTAATTTAGGTGCTTTAGCGAATTTTGGTTATACATTTGGAAAGAATAAAATAACTTGGAAAAACTTGTACAATCGAACTTATGATAACACGTATACTGAACGATTTGGAACAGATGGAAGTTCATCTTCTATTAATAAGTTTTATGCATTTGACTTGATGCAAAAATCTCTGTTTAAATCTACTCTAGATGGTGAGCATGTATTGAGTGATAAAAATGATAAGATTAAATGGACGGCGTCTTGGAGTAATATAGGGAATAATCAACCGAATCAAACCAAAATAAATTATCAAAAACATGAAGATTATGCGAATGATCCTTCTGTTCCATATCTTGCAAATTTAACTACTGTTGGTAAAGCAAATTCAAGACTATTTGCGGATCTGAATGAGAATATTTTTTCAGGTGAAGCTAGTTATTCTACACCTTTAAATTTCTTGAGTGCACCAAGTACTTTAAAAGCCGGTCTAGGATCGCAATTTAGGAAACGTAATTTTGACGCAAGGTTTGTAGGGTTTGAGTTAAATACTTTAGCTATATCTGGTGATGAACAAACACGTATCCTTCAATTGACTCCCGATCAGATTTTTTCACCAACGCTGATTGATAAGAACGTTTATAAATTTGGTGAGGTGAAAGGGGACGGTGATATCTATAATGCGAAATCGTTATCGAGCTTCGGTTATTTAATGATGGACCAAAAATTTGCGGACAAGTTTAGGATTGTATACGGTTTAAGAGTTGAAAATTACAATGTAAAGGTAGATGCTTTGCGGATATTTTCAGGAAAAATTGAGGAAAGCGTTGATGACACTAAGCTGGATTTCTTGCCGTCAGTTAATATGACTTATAGTTTGACTCCTAAAACCAATATCAGAGCGTCATATTATCGTACGTTGGCTCGACCTGAATTTAGGGAGTTGGCTCCATTTTCGTTCTATGATTTTGAGAATATGGGAATGATTATTGGAAATGAGAAATTAAAGCGAAGCTCCATTAATAATGCAGATTTACGTTTCGAATATTATCCTTCTGCTGGTGAAATTCTATCCGTATCTGCTTTTTATAAAGGTTTTACTGATGCGATTGAACCGTTTCGTTACGATGTGAATTCAACACCAGATATTAGTTATTTCAATACACCTAAGGCAGACCTATATGGCATTGAGGTGGAAGCGCGTAAAAATTTAAGCTTTATTAACGAACAGGAATTCTTTAAAAATACAATCGCTTATTTGAATGTTTCTTTGGTACATTCTAAAGTGAAAAATCCTACTGATTTGGATTATATTGATAAATCGAGACCGATGGTAGGACAATCTCCTTATGTGATAAATGCGGGATTACAACATTCAGCACTCGATAATAAGTTAAGCGTCAACATTCTTTATAATAGAATAGGTAAGCGCATTACTCAAGCCAGTGGTATTCGTTTTGCAAGTACTTGGGAAGCACCTCGGAATGTATTGGATTTTCAAGTTGGTTATAAGGTCTTGAAGGGCAAAGGAGAGGTTAAACTCAATGCAGGAGATATTCTAAATAATGCAATCAATGTTTACTATGATAATAAGCAGTTAAATATACCTAATGAAACTAGTTTTAAATATAAACCGGGTTCAAACTATTCATTGTCACTGAATTATACGTTTTAGATTATAATATAAAATTAACAGGAATTTAATTTCAAGGTTAAAGTAATTGAATTTATTTGTACAGTATATAAAACTTAAAAAATGAAAAAAAGATTTTTATTCTTATCCTTATCTGCATTGTTACTTGCAGGAGCATGTAAAGAAACTACAATTACAGATAATGGTGGTGGAACAGAAACTCCGACTAATCCAGGAAGTGAAAATGTGGTAGAAATTTCGGGAGAAATAACAAGTAATACCACTTGGACTTCCGATAAGATTTATGTGTTAAAGGGATTTGTGTATGTATCTAATGGCGCTACGTTGACGATTCAGCCTGGTACTATCATCAAAGGTGACAAAGCAACGAAAGGAACATTGACAATTACACGTGGAGCTAAAATAAATGCTGTTGGAACAGTTGAGAAGCCAATTGTATTTACATCAGGTTTGGCAGCAGGAGCTCGCTCTCACGGAGACTGGGGTGGTGTTATTATACTTGGTAAAGCGCCGGTTAACCAAGGAACTGATGTTAAAATTGAAGGTGGTTTGACAGCTCCAAGTGGCAAAGATGATAAGAACTATATCTACTATGGAGGTACTGATGCAGCTGACAATTCTGGAACTTTAAAATATGTGCGTATAGAATTTGGCGGAATTCCTTTCTCACCAGATAATGAGATCAACGGATTGACTTTAGGTGGTGTTGGTAATGGAACTACATTGGATTATATTCAGGTATATCGTTCTGGAGATGATGCTTTTGAGTGGTTCGGCGGTACTGTTAATGCAAAACATTTGTTGGCAATCGGTACTTGGGATGATGATTTTGATACCGATTTTGGTTACTCAGGGAACGTTCAATTTGCAGTTGCTCAACGTGCTAATGCAGCGGCAGACGTTTCTCAATCCAATGGTTTTGAATCGGATAATAACGGTAGTGGAACTGATCAAACACCAAAGACATCAGCTGTTTTTTCAAATGTATCTATCATAGGTCCGATTTCCAAAGATGGATTTTCACCGAATGCTAATTTTCAACATGGTATCCAACTTCGTCGTAATTCTTCAATTAGCGTTGTTAATTCAGTGATTTCAGGATTCCCTATTGGAATTTATGTTGATGATACTAAAGTTACTACAGCTGAATCAACTTCTAAGAATGTTGTGGATGGAAAAGCTGTATTTGCCAATAATTTATTTTACGGAAATCCAGTGGGCATAAAGACTACTTCAACAACGAGTATAGCAAGTCAAGTTGAGGCATTAATTAAAGCTAATAATACCTTTGAGAGCAAAATGTATGCGAATAACTTGTTTACAGCTCCTTACAATTTTGGAAAAGACTTCTCCAGTACGCCTGCAAATCCGAACTTTACATTATTAACTGGATCTGCCGCCGCAACAGGAGCAAATTTTACAAATGCTAAAGTTTCAGGTAGCTTCTTTGATAAAGTAGCTTATCGAGGTGCATTTGGAACAGAGGATTGGACAGCTGGTTGGGCTCATTTTGATCCACAGTCTTTGCCTTATACAACTCCAAATCAAGTAAAATAATTATAGTTTAGTAAATAAAGGGAAATCCCGCCTTGGCGGGATTTTTTGTGGCATATTTATTAAATAATTCGTTATATAGTCAAATAAAATAAATTCTAAAATATGAAAAAAGAAATCTATTTAGTTTTAATGAGTGTTTTCCTCCTTTTTGGATGTAAAAAATCGGATGATTCTACGGATCGTTCTGCTGCTGGACTTAAGGTAGAAATAAAGGGAATTTCTGGCGGGGGTGAATTTGTAAATATCAGTGTCGATCAGGATAAGACAGAAGTAAAGTATGCTGTGGGAACTACTGGTAGTCCTCAGACTGCAAAAGATAAAAGCTATAAAACGAGCGCAGAAACGTTTAGAAAGTTATCGTCATATGTCGAAGCCTATAACCTAATGAATGCAAAAATCGAGGAGTGCGCACGTTGTACGGACGGAACAGATTACGTAATTAAAGTAATATCTAAAGAGAAAGAAAACACAGTAACACTTGCAGCCCACCGAAACGATGGTAAATATGCTGATGTACTTGATTTTATAAGCAAACTTTAGAAAAAAATACTTTTTAGAGGATTGTTTATTACTCTGCGGAATGACAATTTTCAGCTAAACTCTGCGATATGAAGCTAATATGAAATCTCGGGATAAGATGTGGTATTATCTCGGCTCATAGTGATAAACAATCTGATAAGATTGATTTTTAAGTTGCTCTGACAGTTGACCAATATCCAAACTCTGTGCTTGTGGTGTAGGTTCACAGACAGAATAATATTTTCCATTGTACAAAATAGCATCGCCTATAGGATGTTCAAATTGGACGGCCATCGTTACATGAGTGGGATAGAGCAAGGTAATCATGGGTAGATTATAGATTTCCTTTACCAGATAAAAAAACAAGGCAACACGGTCATCACAGTCACTGTATTTATTCAATAGCGTTTGTTCTGCAGAAAGGCGCTTTTCGGATCCGAAATTCTCTTCGTCATTTTCGTATAAGAATGCATATCGTGTAAATCGCATTAAATAATCGACACCTTCCTGCTGATTTTTTCCTTTTAAATTTTCTCTGAGCGCAGGAATCAGTGATTGATAAGTCTCTTTGCTAAGTGGAATATTGAAATAAGTTTCAAAATCTACGCCAGGATAGTTTTTAAAGAGATCACTGATATCGTCATTCAACTTGACATTAAAATGGTAGGCTTTATGTCCATAGTTGAACTCAATTTGCTTTTCTTTATAATTTGCTGGTACAAAATCAGGTAATTTTGTGATTTTATAACTAAAATCTTCAATCGCTTCTGGTACTTTGATCTTAACGGGAATATAGGTGTCTGCGCGTTGAAAGAGCTTTCCATAGTCATGGAAGTTTAAACAGGTGTATTTCTTTCCGTCAATTTCAAAAAAGGGAATATCAGAGATATCTTCTTTGTTCTGAATGAAAAATACAATCTGATTATTACCTACGGCCAAGCGGGCATCATAACCAGATTTACACATTAAAAACCATTTATATAAAGTATAGCGTGTATAATTTTCAGCTTTCGGGGCAATCTGTTGTGCGGTGCGGCGAATCAGCTGATAATACACCCAATCATTCAAATGATGTTCATCTTTGTATTCGAGCAAACTGTTTACAAGTTGTATGTAATCGGTTTGATCAGCTATTTGATAGAATTTTTGTACATGAGCTATCGTTAAGCTGTCTTTGAATGGAATATTAAAGGAGACGGGGACATCAATAGACACCTTACCATCATAAAAATCGAAATCATGATGTTGCGCCCAGAGTTGCTGTGAAGCACAGGTTAACCAAATGAGTGTGGTCAAAAACATTCGATATATTTCCCTTAATTTCAATTCTTAACAATTTGATAACATTGTAGTAATATAAAATTAACGATAAAATTTGCTTTTTTTGTGCATTGAAGGAATTATTATTAAAAAATTACAATCTATTTTTAGGTTTTAGATTCTCCTTTTTCATTTTTAAAATCCGTATCTTCGTGCAATGGATAATTTTATTGTTTCTGCACGTAAATACCGCCCGATTACCTTTGATTCGGTTGTAGGTCAGCAACACATTACTGGTACCTTAAAGAATGCGATACACAACAATCAGTTGGCGCAGGCATTTTTGTTTTGTGGTCCCCGCGGTGTGGGGAAAACTACCTGTGCACGTATTTTAGCTAAAACAATAAATTGTGAAAATATCTTAGCAGGCACCGAACCTTGTGGCACATGTGATAGCTGTAAGTCTTTCCAAAATGGAAATTCTTTCAGTATTCATGAGCTGGATGCGGCATCCAATAATTCCGTAGACGATATACGTAACCTGATTGATCAAGTACGTATACCACCTCAGGCTGGAAAATATAAAATCTATATCATAGATGAGGTGCATATGCTTTCTCAAGCAGCTTTTAATGCCTTTTTGAAGACATTGGAAGAACCTCCTTCTTATGCAATTTTTATTTTAGCAACTACCGAAAAACATAAGATTTTACCTACTATTCTTTCACGCTGTCAGATTTTTGATTTTAACCGGATCAAAGTGGAGGATATGGCTAGTCATTTGGCCCGTATCGCTGACAGGGAAGGTATTGCTTATGATCAGGACGGATTGCATATCATTGCCCAAAAGGCCGATGGTGGCCTTCGGGATGCCTTGTCGATGTTCGATCAGATCGTCAGTTTTTCCAATAAAAATGTCACCTATCAAGCTGTAATCGATAATTTGAATATCTTGGATTACGATTATTATTTTAAGCTAACAGATGCTATTTTAACTGAGGATGCAGCACAAACTTTATTGATTTTCAATGAGATTTTAAATCACGGGTTTGATGGAAGTCATTTCATAGCCGGTCTGTCAGCTCATTTTAGAAATTTGCTGGTTGCTAGAGAGCCAGCTACGCTTAAATTATTGGAAGTTAGCAATAGTATTCGTCAAAAGTATCTACAGCAGTCTCAGAAAGCCTCTGCAGGATTTTTGTTATCCGCATTGAATATTTCCAATCAGTGTGAAATCAACTATAAGGCGAGTAAAAACCAGCGCTTACAGGTTGAACTTTCACTCCTCAAAACCTGCCATATTGCGAGTGCGATTAAATTGAGCCAGCTTGGATCCGTGCAGATTCCTTCGGCAACCGAGGGCCTAAAAAAAAAACTTCCTGAGCCAATAGTTGGACAAGCGCAACAAACCTCGGTAGTCCCTACTCCGCAAGCGACTTCTCCAGCGAATGCTCCTGTCGTTGAAAACCATGTGACACCGCGTTCGCAAGCTAACCCCGTAAATTATCAGGCTTCCGAGACAAAGGAAGAAGAAAAAAAAGATAATGTTTCTAATGTCCCTCCCAAAGTTAAAAAAGGAGGGTGGGGGGCTTCCACTTCGGCAATTATTCCATCTTTACCGGATTTAAATACCATATACGATAACAACGCGGTCGCCAAAGAAGGGGATGAACCGGAATTGATACGTGGGAGCGAACAACGTGATGTTTCATTCGGTCAATTTATTGCTGTTTGGAATAGTTATGCTGAACAGCTGAAAGCAGAAAACAAGATTAACTTGTATACCATGATGACGGCTATGCAACCGCGGTTAAATGGGGTATTGATTGAAATTGATGTCGAAAATGGTGTTCAGATGGATGTATTGCAAAGTGCAAAGGTTGATGTGCTGAACTACTTACGTGTGAAACTCCAGAATTTTTCGCTGGATCTGCAGGGGGTAATGATGGAACATACGATTTCACGCAAACCCTATACTTCCCAGGAGAAGTATCAAGCGATGGTCAACAAAAACCCGCTTTTAGATACTTTGCGGAAGGAGTTTAACTTGGGACTAAGCTAATTCAAGCACGCTAGTTGTTTTTTATTTTTGTACATTTGCAAACTCTTCCATGAAGAGGGAAATATTTAGTATTTATTATGCAAGGAAATTTTCAGAGACGTGATCGCGACCACGGGGAAAGACGTGAAGTGAATCAGATGGTATTTGGTATTCGTGCTGTCATCGAAGCAATCGATAGTGGTAAAGAGATCGAGTCATTATTTATACAACGCGGTTTGAGCGGCAGTTTGATTCTAGAATTGAAAGCCTTGTTAAAGGAACATAATATCGCTTCTCAACAGGTGCCAATTGAAAAATTAAACCGCATAACACGTAAAAATCATCAAGGTGTAATTGCGGTTATTTCTCCAATTACCTATCATGATATAGAAGAACTTCTCCCTCAGATTTATGAAAAAGGTGTAACTCCTTTACTTCTGATGTTGGATGGAGTGACAGATGTGCGCAATTTGGGTGCTATTGCACGTACAGCGGAATGTTCTGGAGTACATGCCATCATTGTCCCTAAAAAGGGGTCGGCTGAGGTCAACCCTGATGCGATTAAAACATCTGCTGGAGCACTCTATAAAATCCCTGTCTGTCGCCATGATAGCTTGTCCAAAGTTGGTAAATTTTTGATTGATTCAGGTGTGCAGTTAGTTGCCAGTACAGAAAAAACAACCTCGAGCATTTACGATGTGGATTATACAGCTCCAACCTGTGTGATTATGGGTGCAGAGGACGTTGGTGTTTCCAATGACCTAATTCGTATTGCCGACCACCTGGCCAAGATACCAATGTACGGTGAAATAGGTTCGTTAAATGTATCTGTGTCGGCCGCAGTAGTGATCTATGAAGCGATTCGTCAACGGATTGTTAAAAAATAAAGAATATAATTTAGTTGATTACAAAAAAGCCTTTGTCAAAAACAAAGGCTTTTTTGTAGACTAGTTTTGATAAATATCTTCAATCTCTTGTTCGTATTTTTGCAAGATAACTTTTCTTTTCATTTTTAATGTCGGTGTCAATTCACCGGTTTCAACGGTCATTTCGTCGGGGACTAGGATGAACTTCTTGACCTGTTCCCAGCTGCCAAAATTTTGATTAATACGGTTGAGTTCCGATTCTATTTTCTGTTTCAGTTCTGGGCTATTTAGAAAATCTAGTCTAGAAAGATTGGCAAGGGTGGGAAAAGCACTTCTGGACCATTCTAGAAGATTATTATAGTTGGGAACAATCAACGCCGCAGGAAATTTACGGCCTTCTCCAAGTACCATAGCCTGTTCGATAAATGAAGATTCGACCAGTTTAGATTCGATCTGCTGCGGGACGATATATTTTCCTCCAGAAGTCTTGAACATCTCTTTCTTTCGGTCTATAATTTTGAGAAATTTACCGTCTACCCATTCACCAATATCTCCTGTGTACAACCAGCCATCTTTGATCGCTTCTGCTGTCGCCTCTGGATTTTTATAATAGCCAATCATATTATTCTCGCCTTTAGTCAATATTTCTCCATCGTCAGCAAGCTTTATTTCGATATGAATTAACGGTAAGCCTACAGTACCAATTTTCATACCTCGTTTATAGCAGTTTACAGCGATACATGGTCCTGCCTCAGTGAGGCCATAACCTTCATATATTGGAATTCCTGCTGCCATATACAGACGGATTAATCTTTCCTGTAAAGCAGCACTCCCGGAGGCAATCCCTTTGATGTCGCCACCTAATGCTTCGCGCCATTTTGAAAAAACTAATTTACGGGCAATGTTCAGTTGAAGGTCATACCACCATGTACGTCCCTCCAGTTTGTATTGTTCGCCGATGCTCAAGGACCAGAAGAATAGCTTACGCTTGACTCCTGTTAGCTGCTCTCCTGTAGCCATAATCTTTTCATAAACTTTCTCCAATACACGAGGTACAGCGGAAAAAATATGCGGTTTAACGGATTTAAAATCTTCACCTATCGTATCCATCGATTGAGCAAAGAAGATTGTCAAACCTTTGTACATATATACATATTGGAATACGCGTTCATAGGCATGACAAACCGGAAGAAAGGAGAGGGCACGATCACCTCGTTCGACAGGAAAGGAATATTCACTACTCAACGTATCTGCCAATAAATTTTTATGAGACAACATAACACCTTTGGGATTTCCTGTTGTGCCAGAGGTGTAAATGATGGATGCCAATGTATCGGTTTTTATACCATCACGTAGTTGGTTTAGCGTTTCATCTGTAATGATCTCACCGTTGGAGACGAAGTCATGCCAATGGTTTAAACCATCCTCTTTGTCTAGACTGTAAATAGCATTTAGTTGCGGACAATCATCTTGTATCGTTAATATCTTTGTGTATAGTGTCTTTGAACTGACAATACACTTCCTGATTTCGGCATGATTGAAGATATATGTGTAATCTAAGGTCGAAATATTAGGGTAAATGGCGACTACTACAGCTCCAATTTGTTGAATAGCAAAATCAAGGATATTCCACTCGATGCGGTTCTCACTAATTAATGCTACTTTCTCTCCCGGCTGAACCCCTAATGCGATCAAACCTTTAGATGTCTCGTTGACCTGTTCAATAAAATAAGTATTGCTTACTTTTACCCATTCGTTACCTTTTTTGAAAGAAAACATCGGGAAATCCGGAGCAATATTATATTGCAGGTATGCTAAATCAAATAATCTTGTTGCTACTATTGGCATGTTAGAAGTCCAGTTCGTATAATACAGCTAATTTAAGCTTTTTTATAGAGACTATTATATTGGCAGGAGATATTAGTGCCTGTACTGTTAGAAGGGGATATAAAAGAAAAGACTCTGGTAAATCAAGCTACGTGCTTTTATACCAGAGTCTTTAAACTCTTATTTTAAATACTAATGACTAGTATTTGCTTTTTGATTCTTTACGTTTTCCAGAGAAATCACGGAAGCCACCGCCATTGCTGCTACGCTCACCACGATCACGACGCTCACCACTGAATCCGCCTTCACGTCTTCCGCTGCGTTCGCCGCCACCATATCCACCTTCACGTCTTCCACCGCGATCACCACCACGGTATCCACCTTCACGTCTTCCGCCACGATCACCACCACGGCTTCTTCCGCCACGGTCGCTACGACCTTCTCCTCTAGCTTCACCAGATACTTCGATACGTACTTGACGACCGTTGTAATCTACACCTTGGAATCCTTGGAATACTTTTTCTACTTCTGCATCTTGAACTTCGAAGAATGTGAACACGCCTTTCAAATCAATTTTACCGATTGATTTTCCTGAAATATTCGCATTGTTACAGATGAAGCCCAACATATCTCCACGAGAGAATTCATCTACTGAACCTAAGTTCATAAATAAACGCGTGTAGCCTTTTGAACCTTCACGTGAACGACCATCACGTCTATCACCGCGGTCTTCACGACCACCATCACGCGCTTCGATATTTAAATCAGGCGCATTTTTGTAATAATCCAAAAAACGGTTGAACTCAAGAGAAGCGAATCTTTTGATGATATCTTCTTTTGAAAGTGATTCCAAATTTTCCATAATTGCAGGCAAGAATGGGCTGATTTGTTCATCGTTTACTTCAACGTTTTCAATCTTTTTAACGATAGAAAATAATTGTTTTTCGCAAACTTCAGCACCTTGAGGTACTTGTTTTTTCTCAAAAGGTTTACCGATGATCTTTTCAAGATGACGGATTTTGCTTAGCTCTTTTACGTTTACCAAAGAAAGCGAAATACCAGTTTTACCTGCACGGGCTGTACGGCCTGAACGGTGTGTATAGTTTTCTGTTTCATCAGGTAAAGAGAAGTTGATAACGTGAGTTACATCACTTACATCAATACCACGAGCGGCTACGTCTGTTGCGATCAACAATTGTAAACTACGGTCACGGTAACGTTTCATTACTTTATCACGTTGTTGTTGGGACAAATCACCATGCAGTGAATCCGCATTGTAACCATCTTTGATCAACGCTTCAGCGATATCCTGTGTTTCGATTTTTGTACGACAAAATACGATACCAAAGATATCAGGGTTTGAATCCACAATACGTTTGAACGCAGCATATTTATCTTTTGCTTTGATCAAATAATAGTGGTGTTCAATGTTGGCGTTACCGGTGTTTTTTGTTCCTACAGTAAGCTCAACTGGATCGGTCATATAATTCTTTGCGATACGACGTACCTCAGAAGGCATTGTCGCCGAAAATAACCAAGTTTTTTTCTCGTCAGGAGTTTCTGACAAAATGTTGTTGATGTCTTCTTTGAAGCCCATATTGAGCATCTCATCCGCTTCATCCAATACAACATATTTTACATTTGAAAAATCAATCGCATTTCTGCCGATGATATCCAACATACGACCTGGGGTCGCTACTACAATTTGCACTCCACGTCTAATTTGACGTAGCTGGTCTGAGATATTTGCACCTCCATATACAGCAACAACATGTACGTTGTCAACGTATTTAGCAAATTTTTCTAAATCTTTTGAGATTTGTAAACATAATTCCCGAGTAGGGCAAAGGATTAATGCCTGTGGGTGTTTTTGAGAAAAGTCTAATTGCTCTAATAATGGAAGACCAAATGCCGCGGTCTTTCCTGTGCCAGTTTGGGCTAATCCGACAAAATCGTCGTTACCAGTCAATAAAACAGGAATGGCTTTTTCCTGAATTTCAGAAGGTTTTTCGAAACCTAATTCTGAGATGGCATTAACAACTTCCTCACGGATTCCCAGTTCTAAAAATGGGTTCATGAAATATTTTATACAATAGGCACTATTGCCTAAGGCGATGCAAAGATAAGAATAATATTGGAATAAACAAATAATTTAAATAATTGATTTTTAAGGGAATCTGATTCTTTTATACCAGGTGATAATAAATTGAGCGCTGTTATATGGATTTAGCTCACTTTGAAAAGTATTATTTCGAATGTGAAACTATTTTATATACCTACAGTTTCTTTATTCATTTATTAATAGAAACTTAATATTTCAACCTTAAATTTGGTATTAGCATGAATCAAGGACCAGTTGTACATCAGCGTTGGCTACAAGCTATTAAAGAGTTTAACGATACTTCTGCTTATGAGGAATTGTATCGCTATTGCTGGAAAGATCTTTATCAGCACGCTGCCCGTCGGATCCTAGACCGACAGGATGTGGAGGATATTCTACAGGAGCTGTTTGTGCAGTTTTGGGAAAGGCGGCATACAATCGACATCCAAATGAACCTCCAGGCCTATTTGAAAGGAATGCTCAAATATAAAATTATAGACTTTTTTAATTCCACCAAAGCCAAAGATAGATTGTTGGAGCACTGGAGTAAACATATATTCGACTATGTGCAGCAACATCCAGAGGATCTCGACACGTATTTAGCCCTTGAGAAGTTGTTGGAGGAAGAGCTGGAAATTATGCCACAGAATATGCGGCAAGCGCTTTTATTAAAATGGGAACATTTATCCATTCGAGAGATAGCCATGCGTATGGGGCTGTCTGAGCAAACGGTCAAAAATAATCTTACGGAAGCATCCAAACGACTACGGAAAGCTATTTTGGGCTATCAACATGTTCAAAACGGTAGTTTTAGCCTTCTTTTGGTCTTTATGATAGACGAGCTCGCTAAGTAGCTTACCCACCTTGCCACATTCCTATTTTCTGAACTTTGATCCTTTAACAATTCTTTCATACAACATTAACTATTTCTTGAAGTACTTTGGGGCTTTATTGCGGACTTGTATATAAACAGCAGGCATAAAAAGTGAAAAGAAAAATTTTTGAATCCTTAATCTATAGATACCAGCATAATAATGGGAACAAGGCTGAGAGATCCCTGATTGATCGCTGGTATGATACGCTTGATCGGGAAGAACTTTCTGCAGGGGAGATAGATGAGGTTCGATTATGGAATAATATACAGCAACGTATTGGAAGTACTGGGTCAAAAAAATCAGTGGGTCGGAGCATAATCTACTGGAGCGGAGCGGTTGCGGCAAGTCTACTGATATGTGTTGGCGTTTTATTTTGGACAAAGCAGCATGATCTGAATTTCTCCCAAAGAGAAGCGAGTTTAAAACCCGGTTACCGGATTTTTGAAACAGGGGCCTTACAACGTAAGCGGATATTTTTGGCCGACGGATCAACCGTTGTAATGAACGCATATTCCAAAATTAAATTGGATACCGTCTCTTACAATAGGCGTGATCGAGTTGTGGAGCTTATGGCTGGAGAGGCCTATTTTGAGATTAAGAAAGATTCCTCAAAAGCTTTTGTGGTGAATGCCCGACAAATACAGACAAGGGTGCTGGGGACCTCCTTTACCGTGAAAAACTATGCGGAATTGGATGATATATCGGTGTCCGTATTTACAGGTAAAGTGCAGGTTACTGCCAATAGCAATCCGCTGGGTGTACTGACCCGCGGTGAACAGATCCGTTATACCAAAAATAACCACAATAGTCATCAGGAGACTTTTGATCTGACGACACGGAATAGCTGGATTGAGGGAAGAGTTTATCTTAAGCAAAGCAGTTTTGCAGAATTGGCACTGGCGGTCAAAAGTATCTATGATGTGGATATTAAAACTGACGATCAGCGGATTGCTCAACAACGGTATAGTATGCCGATATCAAAGCAGCTGTCCTGGACGGCAACCCTGGAAAGTATCAAAGCAATTCATCACAACAAATCAAGGAAGGAGGGCAGGATAGTGCATATTTACTAATTCGGGGATAAAAAAAAGAGAGCTGACGACGGCCATCGTCAACTCTGCGTCATGTACCATTTGGAGATGGTATAAATAACATATACAACAACTTAAGAGATATTATATACGCATACAAATTTATGAAATTTAAGCAATACGTTACGCAAAACGATATTAAGTTTATGATAAGGACATCGTTGGTAGGTCTATTTCTTTCAATCGTGTCGGCCGAAATGCTCTTAGCTTCGGGCGCATACGGGCAGTTACTCGATAAAAAGATTACAGTTTCTTTTAGTGAATCTAATATTCCGGCGGCTTTCGAACGTTTGGAATCCCAAAATATACATATCGCTTTCGATGCAGCGAAATATAATCTGGCAGAGAAAAAGGTAAATGCCAAAATTTTTAAAAGTAATAGTGTCCGCGATGTCATGCGTTATCTGCTCAGGGAGACTGACCTGATGGCTCATGACAACAGTGTCTATATTACATTAGTCGAAAAACCGGTACAGCAGAATGGGTATATTTCAGGTAAAGTTATTGATGATCGCGGTCAACCTTTGGCTAATGCCAGCATCAAACTGATCGGTACCAATAAATCAACACAGAGCGGTATCGATGGGAGCTATCTTTTGAATGCTGAACCGGGAACCTACATATTGGAAGTCAGTTACCTCTCTTACAAGACCCAACGTGTTGAAGGGGTCAAAATAGAGGCCGGACAACGGACAGGGTTAAACATTGCCATGAAGACGCAGGTAAATGCGCTAGAGACGGCAGTTGTCAATGTATCGTTTAAAAAAGCTTCCGTAGCCGGTCTTTATGCGGCGCAAAAAAACGCAGCGTCGGTGACGGACGGAATATCCGCCGAACAGATCGCCCGTACACCGGACAATGATATGGGGCAGGTTTTAAAACGTGTTACCGGATTGACCACTGTTAATAACCGGAACGTTATTGTGCGGGGGATGTCCGACCGCTACAATCAGGCCATGTTGGACGGTGTGGTGATTCCGAGTACTTCGCAGAATAGACGGGATTTTTCCTTTGATATTATACCGACAGAAATGGTGAGCTCGGTGGTGGTCAATAAAACGGCAACACCGGATGTATCCGCTGAATTTTCGGGCGGACAGGTTTCGGTGAATACGATAGATATTCCAGAAGAGAATTTTACAACAATACAAATTGGATCAGGAAGTAATAGTCAAACTTTGGGAAAAAATTTTTACCGACTTGGAAAACGACATACAAGTGAATATTTCGGTTTCTTTGACAAATCGTCAAAAATGCCCGATGGAATAAAAACCTGGCAATGGAATAGCAGGTCTTTACTATTAGATGCGCCTCCGGGTTATATTTTGACAGACGAGGAATTAAATAATACCCCTTTAAATCCAACTGAATTTGGCGATGCCGTGAAGTACAACGATTTGGACGCTATCGCACAATCCAAACGCTTTAACAGTGACGCAATGAAGCAATATAAATATAAAGCTCTCCCTAATCAGAATATGCGTTTTTCGCTTGGTCGCTTGTATCAGTTACATAACGGAAATCGATTCGGCTTTGCTGCTTCGGTAAACTTTAGAAACGAGCAGAATATTGTAGCGTTTAATAATACGAGGGGGTCTGCATTAATTGGAACGCACTATATAGATAGTACCGGTATCGGAGACAACGGTGCCGGCACCTCTTATCGCTTTAACAGTAACGCTGGATTGGTTGCAAATATGGGGTATCAAGCGGATGGATTTAAAGTTTCTTTACGAAATATGTATGCACGTACGTATGCAAATAATTACAATGAAAGTATTCGAAAAGTATACACTGACCCTGATAAAAAAGCAAATAGGCTTACGTATCAATTACCTGAAGCGATGTCGTTGCAGCAACATCAGTTGATCGGAGAGTATCAGATGCCCTGGCAGGTAAAAGCGGAGGGAATGTTTACCATCAATAAGATTAAACAGCAAATTTTAGATGAACGAAAGCTCTCCTATAGAATAACGACCACGATAGATGATCAACCCTATTTTCAAACACCTAATTTATTGACAACTGCTGGATTTTCTAATAAAGGGGCGGTAACTGATTGGCGAATGTGGACTAGTATAGATGAGACCGATTATAATTGGAGCGCTGCATTTTCTCGGAAATTTCAACGCGGGACAGGAGTATCAACTCTTGTCAAATTAGGTTATCAGGCTTGGGTCAAAAAAAGAACATTGGATTTGTTTAAATTTTTACCTATGACACGATCGACCTTGGTTGGCAATGTTAGCGTACCTGCTCCTCCAATTGAGTCGAGTTATGATAGACTATTTTCAAACGAAAATATTGGAAATGGAGATGGGCAAGCATACTATTATGCCGAAGGTCTTGGCGGTAGGTATTATAATGGAAAAATGAGTTCCCATGCACTTTTCTTAATGGCTGATCAAAAGCTATGGCAAAAATTGCGGTTGGTGTACGGTGTAAGGGCTGAATATTTTAATCTTAATAGTAGACAGGAGGAGCTGTATAAAAGAAAGTATCAAAAGGGGGATACAAATGGTGCTGAAGCCTATGAACTTGGTGTAAAAGAAAATAACTGGCGGTTTTTACCATCTATTAATGCCACGTTTAACTTAACTAATACATTCAATATTCGAGGAAGTTATGCGCGTACAGTAATTCGTCCGGATTTTAGAGAGGTAGGTATGTTTGCGATGTATGATTTTGAATTAGACGGTTATGTATCGGGCGAACAAGTGCAGAGTACTTTGATTGATAATTTGGATATGCGTTTTGAATGGTACCCGTCTTCAGGTGAAATAATATCCCTAACGGGCTATTATAAGTATTTAGACAAGCCAATAGAGCTAGTACATCGGGGAGACGATAAGCGGAATTATACTTTTGCAAATATGGAATCTGCAAAGAATTTAGGGCTAGAATTGGAAATTCGAAAAAACTTTGCATTTATAGGTGATCAGGAATGGCTAAAAGATCTATTTGTATCAGCTAATGGCACGCTTTTGAAATCTAAAGTCAATGTGTTATCCCATTGGGAAACTATTGATGGCGCCACACCCGATGGACCTAAACGTCGCCAGTCGCGTTATCCGGGGCAAGATAGACCTTTGATGGGACAATCGCCATGGTTGTTAAACCTAGGATTTGGTTATTGGGGCAATTATTTCGGAATTACGACAAGTTATAACCATAGGGGGTACCGGACAAATATCGGAAATTTTAACCTTTCAGCAGTTGAATATGAATTGGCACCAAAGCAGTTGGATGCACAATTTTATGCGCGTTTTTTAAATAAAAAAATGGAAGTAAAACTTAATTTGGCTAATCTGCTTGATGATTGGACCCGCTATTATGAAAATACTGAAGGATTTACGACTGCCAATGATCCGCAGACAGGTGACTATGTTACCACAAAAGTAAAAGGAGATAATAAATATAATAAAGCGGATGGGGATATAATAACCTATCGTAAAAAAGATGGAAGAAGATTTAATCTTTCAGTTACCTATAATTTTTAAAAAATAAGTTCTAAATCAATTAAAGAAATGAACTTCACCTGCGTACGGTGACGGTAGTACTACATACAAAGGTGCATTTCATCCTTCAACACCTCCGTGGACTGTTGGTTGGACTCAATTCGCACCAAAAACTTATTAAAAGAATTTAAAAGTAAAAAAAATACCTGCGCGAGGCAGTTTCATATCACTCCCTCAATAATGTACATAAGTTCCGGGTTTGTCCAAGTCGCACAACAGGGAAGGAAAATAGAAAAATACAGAAAACGGGTGATTGAAAACAACTATGCAACCTTATGAAATGCTATCCCATAGGGATGCATAGTCTAAAAAATGATCTTGTGATGGCAAAACTAGTAATTATTTAACACAAAATGAAAAAAATCTTAACAGTAGCAAGCGTATGCGCAATCGCATTAGCTTCTTGTAACAAAGACAACGTAGGACCTAATTCAGATTTGAATGCTGGTTTGCCAAACAAACCTCAGGCAACGATCCCAACAGATGCTGCCGGTATTATTACTAAAACTACGCTTTCTGCAGATACCGTATGGAAAATTGATGGAGTTGCTTTCGTAAAACCGGGTGCGACATTGACGATTCAAGCGGGTACTTACATTACTTCTGGTGTAACTAAAGCATACAATGACCAAATCACCGGAATAACTCAAAATATCAAAGGCGTTTTGGTTGTACCTAAAACAGCGAAATTAATCGCTAACGGTACTGCTTCAGCACCAATCGTATTCACTTCTCCAAATGCGGCAGGATCTCGTAACCCTGGTGATTTCGGAGGTGTCGTCTTGTTGGGTAGTGCAACTACTAATCAAGCTGCCACACGGAGAATCGAAGGGATTCCTCAACCTGTGGGTGTAGATGTTACTTATGGAGGTACAAACGCTGCAGATAATTCAGGCTCATTGAAATATGTACGTATTGAATTTGCAGGTTACAACTTAACTGCTGACAATGAGATCAACGGACTAACTTTAGGTGGTGTTGGTACTGGTACCACCTTGGAAAATATTCAGGTATCTTGGGGTAAAGATGATGGTTTTGAGTTCTTTGGCGGTACTGTAAATGCGAAATACCTGGTAGCCTTATCGAATGACGATGATGACTTTGATTTCGATCATGGATACACCGGAACAATTCAGTATGCCTTATCACTAAAGGATCCTAATTCAACAAATAGCACATCAAGTGGTAGCTCGGATTCAAACGGTTTGGAATCGGATAACGAAGGTACAGCGCCATATGCAGCGACACCTAAGACTCGCCCAGTATTGAAAAATTTTACATTCCTGGGAATTAAGGATGCTACTGTTGCTGGTACAAAACTGAAATTTGGTAACCGTTGGAGAAGAGCTTCACAGTATGATATTCAAAATTCGATTATCGCTGGTTATGCAACAGGTGCAGCATTTCAGGATGGTGCAACAGGTACTTTTACAGGTAATGTTGTACATGCTTATACTGCGGCATTCAGTGGTGCAACACCAACAGGAAACCAAACAAATGTGTCAACAGATGCAACGACATATTTGAATTTAGCAGGAGCTGGAAATATTTTTTATCCAACAACATCTACATTTAATCCTGCTTTTTTAAGACCATTGTCAACTTCACCTGCATATGGTGATGGAAGTACAACTTATAAAGGTGCATTTCATCCGACAACTGCTCCTTGGACTGCAAACTGGACTCAATTTGCTCCAAAAACTTATTAACATTGATTATTTAATTGAGTGAGCCATGCAATGGCTCACTTCTTTATCCTTTATAGATGATTAAAAAATTATTTCTCTGTTTTATAGCCCTTTGGGTTGGATCGCTATTGTCTTCGTGTCAAAAAGGTGAACCTATTGTAGAAACTGAAGAACTAGCCCGGATTGCTTTTAGATCCTATAGCACTGCGTCGGTGGATGTAAAAAGAGTAACGATAGATGGAAAAGTTGCTAATCCAAGCGATGCTAATTTTATTTTTCTACGAAATAAAGATGCCGATTCTTCATCGGTCGTTGCATATAATAGTAATGATCAGGTCGTCCTGGAGCAACGGCTTCCGCTCAAATCAGGATTAAACACCTTTGGTGTACATAGTAAAAGTCCCATTGATCCGTCACTCGTTGTCGGGCCAAATCCCTTAGGAGATGATGTCGAATCGATTCCGGGTGTGAGGCAAGTAAAGATCTTAAATTATAATAAAACAATTTCACCTAATGGTGAGCCAATTCGATTGGCGGTTTATCAAGGTAAGCCTGTCTATGATGAAAGTTGGGGAATGGATATGGTCAAGTATGACGAAAATCCAATCCTGATTACCGACTTGATATCAGATAAAATTCCCGAAGAATTTATCAAAATACCGATTGACGCTACTTTTGTGCCAAAGGCGCAGGTATTAGATAAGGATTTAAAACCGATTCTTAAAGATGGACAAAAAGTCTTTTTGTTTTTTAATTTTTCGGTAGATATCGGTATTGTATATCTCCCTCAAAAAGAATCCGATGCATATTTTGATGTTGATGCATTCTCAGAAATTGGAGGGATAGGCTATGGTTTGGATAATATCTGGCTACAGAAATAAAACGCATTACAAAACAAGCACAGATACCCGTCAACACTTATATCAATGGTAAGCCATTAATTCAAAAAAATAGTCACTATGAAAGGCATCAATGCTATAAAACATCGCAATTTATTTGCTATCTCCCTGAAAATTCAGGGAGATGTAGATCGTTCCGTTGATGCGGCTGCGCTGTTAGCCTTACGGAATGAAATGGCGGAGCTGAATGAACTTTATCGGCAATATTTGGAACTGTTGCAGCAGCTGGAAGACATCGTGCAGGACTATGAATCGAAGGAACGAACCATTCGTTCGAAAATTTTGTCTCCTTCTCTTCGCAAATTAGCCAAAAATGGACAGATTGGAGCCGATCTACGTATGATCATCACCTCATTAAATTCTTGTGCACACTGATAAAATTATTTTCCGGTCTTATCCGCTGTACTTACTTCGATGGGTATTACCTGATACGTACTTCCTCTATATTTTGGGGATAAAATGTTCGTCTTTTCTGTTGTATTGACAGTGCCCTTGACTCTGGTGTTTTTATCGCTAATTGTTCGTAACACTTCCCGGATCAATGGATCTCTGGTGTCACCTATTGGGGGCAACGGTAAAAAGGCAAACTCGTCGATCTTGATAGAAGGAGTAATTCCGTTGCTATAACCTCCTTGTCCCATTTTATTGTATATTTTATAGATCATGGGAATCAAATGCCAAGCACGTTCAGTGCCATGAATTTCCTCAGGTGTAGATAGCGTGGTCGATGCCATATCTTTTCCATAGGTTTTATCGCCGACTTGAATGATATCTATATAAGGCTTCAATCCATTGATTAACATTTCAGACGCAGAGGCCGTGTTTGGCCCTGTGAGGATATAAATTCTTTTTAAATGTAAACCTTGTTTTAGAACATCTTTTGCTGAAAATGAATAGCCATCGGGCTGACCTTGCAGTGCTGCTGCGAAGCTGTCTTCTCTATTTTTGATATTTTTGTTGCCTTGGTATTTGGCAAAAATGTCGTTTTCCTTGATGTCTGCCAATAAGAGTGCGCAAAATGAGGTGAAAGCAACCTGTCCACCGGGGTTATAACGTAAATCGACAATAAGTTCTTGTATCTGTTGGGACTTGAAATTTTGGACCGCTTCCAATAATGAATATGCCCCACTAAAGTCAAATTGACTTAAAAACATATAGCCTACCGTGGGGGAGGAGGAGATGAGTTTAGCGGTATAGAGGACGGGCTGCGAAATATAAGAAGCAGGCAGATGAAATATTTTGCCATCGTTTCGCGTCAAATGCACTGCCGGCAAAAGCAAAGATTTGCTTAGTAGCGATTTCAGGTTGCTGTGGTCGAAAGGCTCGTTGTTGATGTGGCTTATGCTGTCTCCCCGTTTGAGTCCCATTAAATCCCCTTCGCTGAAGGGAACAACCTGGGTGATCAGTTGGATGGTTTTACCGGTTGTTTGGAGTTGTACCATATCGAACCCAAAAGTGTTCGTCAGGGTATTGCCATAGGTGTCGCTGTTAAATGTCTGTAATATCCTGGAATAATGGTCATCTGGAAATAAGATGCTTTTGAAAAATAGGTCTGGAGATTGTTGGTAATCATTTGTTTGTGTGATTTGATCGTTCCAGTAATAATAGTGCCGCATTTGTGCCATTGTCCATTCATTGATCGCTTCATTTGATCCTGGTTCCTTCAGTGGTGGATCCTTTTCACAAGAGGAAAAGATTAACGAAAAGAAAGTCAACACAAGAGCATGGGGTCTACGCATTTTTTTAATTTTGCTTTATTAAAAATACGTATTATGTTGTTTGTTCGGAAGTTATCTTTTTGTTGCTCAAATGTTTATTTACTTTAAATAGGGAGAGCTTTTTACGTTTACCTTACCAACGAATAAGATTTCGATAAGAAAAGGAGTAATTAAAAAGGCATCACCGTGAAGTGATGCCTTTGGCTTGTATAAATCAAAGAATATCGATTAATAAAGCGTGAACTCTACGCGACGGTTTTGTTGACGACCATCAGCGGTTTTGTTTGATGCGATCGGTTGGTCAGGACCATAACCTGTCGCTTCAATACGCGATGCATTAGCACCCTGAGATACCAAATAGGCTTTCACCGATTCAGCGCGCTCTTTTGACAATCGCATGTTCAATTCACGAGAACCTGTATTGTCCGTATGACCTGCTAATTTTAAACTGAAGTTTTTCTCGATTAACAGTTCAGCTACTTTATTCAATGTCGCGTATGACGTAGGACGTATGGTTGCTTTTCCTAAATCGAACTCCAAGTTTTTGATTGCGTCAGCAACAACTTTTCGGTCAGCCTCTGTTACAACAACCTTTTCAACCACTCTTGTTTCGTTTTTAACAACAATTGGACATCCTGCACCGTCTACCTGAACACCTGAAGGGGTGCCTGGGCATTTGTCATATTTGTTAGCTACACCATCACCATCATCATCTTTCAGGTCACTGTTTAGCCCGTCCAATTGATTTTGTAGTGCTTGGTTTTTAGCATTTAAAGCATCATTTTGTGCTTTAAGATCATCGTATTTCAATGTGTAGTCGTTTACTAAGGTCGCGACAGGATTTGAATTGTTCAAAGCAGGTTTGCTACCATTACCCAGTGCAAATTCTAAGCCACCATGGATGTAAGTAAACAAGTCATTCTTATATTGGCCACCTTGAATACCGTCAAAGTTTTGGTTAACCCAATTTAACTGATAACCCAACTCGAAGTTGATCCCTTTGGCAACAGCAAATTTAAGTCCCATGTCCAATGGTATGTAAATTTTAGAAATACCATCCGCTTCTTGGGAAGTTGATCCTGTTGTCAACGTAGTTTTGCTGTTCATCACCCCAACACCGATAGATGCATAAGGCTTGATAAAACTGTTGAAGAATCTCCAGTTCGTATTAGCCGCTTGGAATTCTCCTGACAATGCAGCAGACCATGGTGTTTTAGCCTCAAAAGATTGTGATCCATCTTTAAATGCACCACCTGTTTTACCGCCAAAGTAACTCGCTTTAATGCCGAAAGAAGGAGAGATTTGCTTTTTAATATAAGCACTATACCCCAAGTTCCATGCTAAGTCATCGTATCCTTCACGATTAAAACCAGCAATGTTAGTTTGGTTTGTCACTCCGGCACCGACACCAATAGACCATGTTCTGTATTGTGTAGCTGGTCCAAATGGAGTTGTTCCCTCAATGGATGATACCTTTGCATTTTGAGCAATTGCATTATTGGCAAATAAGCCCGCTGATGCTAGAGCAAGTACTAATTGTAATTTTAGTTTCATATAATTTGTGTTTGTATAAACCGATGCAAAAGTAATAAGTTAAAAATTAAATTCACGATAGGTTTGTAGTTGAAATATGACGTTTGGTAAATAAAAAGGTGTTTCTGTTTAAAAAACACCTTTTTATTAGTGTAATTTGTTAGTTATTAGTAAAGTGTAAATTCAACACGGCGATTCTGTTGGCGGCCCGCTGCATTTTTATTGGATGCAATTGGTTGGTCTGGACCATATCCAGTTGCTTCAATACGCGACGCATTAGCACCCTGAGATACTAAATATGCTTTTACAGACTCTGCACGCTCTTTAGATAAACGCATATTTAATTCGCGTGAACCTGTATTGTCGGTGTGACCTGCGAGTTTTAAACTAAAATTCTTCTCGATCAATAATGCAGCAACTTTATTCAATGTTGCATACGAAGTGGAGCGAATCGTTGCTTTACCTAAATCGAATTCTAAGTTTTTGATCGCTTCAGCAACAACTTTTCGATCTGCGTCAGTAACCACAACTTTTTCAACAACTTTGGTTTCGTTTTTCACAACAATTGGACAACCTGATCCGTCCACCTGAACACCTGAAGGTGTGCCCGGACATTTATCATATTTGTTGGCAACACCGTCACCGTCGTCATCTTTTAGATCATTGTTTAGACCATCTAATTGACCTTGCAAAGCTTGGTTTTTAGCATTCAATGCATCATTTTGAGCTTTCAGATCATCGTATTTTACGGTATAGTCATTCACAAGGGTTGCGACAGGATTCGAATTATTCAATGCAGGCTTGCTGCTGCTGCCCAATGCGAATTCTAAGCCGGCATGTGCGTAAGTAAATAAGTCATTTTTGTATTGTTGTGGCGGAGTTGTATTGTAACGATTGTCAAATCGTTGGTTCGCCCAATTCAATTGATATCCCAGTTCAAAGTTGATGCCTTTGGCAACAGCGAATTTAAAACCAAAATCTGCCGGTACAAAGATTTTAGAATAAGAATCTCCATATTCACCTTTGTTACCACCAGCGATTGCAGCAGTTTCAGCATTCATTACCCCAACACCAATCGATGCATAAGGTTTAATAAAACTGTTGAAAAATCTCCAATTCGTGTTGGCTGCTAAAAATTCACCAGATAAGGCAACTGACCAAGGAGTTTTGGTTTCGAATCCAGTTTGCTTGTCACTGTTATCATAACCAGCTGTCTTTCCGCCAAAATAAGTTGCTTTTAATCCGAACGATGGTGAGATCTGTTTCTTGATATAAGCACTATACCCTAGATTCCAATCCAGTTTATCATAACCACCGTTGTTAAATTTGGCGATATTTTGCAAGCTTGTTACGCCGGCTCCTACACCGATAGACCAGGTTCTATATTGTGTTGCTGAACCAAACGGTGTTGTGCCTTCAATAGATGCTTCTTTTGTGCTTTGCGCAAAGGATGCGGTGGATAAAATTCCTGCCGCAACAAGTAATCCTGATTTTTTAAGGCTAATTTTCATAATGCGTGTTTGTAAAATTATCTACTATAATACTGTTGTTAAATTAACTCACTGAACACTCTTGCAATAAATTTGCCAAAAATTATTTGGTTACTCTACTCGCCCAAAAAAGTTTGGCACCTCAATTTCAAAAGCCAGATGCTTAACAATATTTTCTGTAAAAATGTTTTGGAAAAAAGTCTTTCTGCTTTTTGTGATCAAAATAACATCGATATCTTCATCCCGGATAATGGTATGGATACCGTTAGCAATATTCTCTCGAGAACCTGCAAAATAACTTGGCGACTTGATGATATAGGAAATATCCTCGATACCAGTTTCAGCAATAATCTGTTCAATCCAGTTTTCAAGTTTTTCTCCTAATATGTTGATTTCTAGTTCGTTTTTATTGATATGTATGAGTTGTAAATGGAAATTTTTCCCATATAATGGTATCGCTTGTTTAAGCACTTCAAGTTCACCGGGTTTGAAATTTGTCAATAGCGCGATGTTGTCATTTTTGAATTTTATCGCGTTTTTTGGGATGGCTAGAACAGGGATCTTTGACTCTTTAATGACATCATATGTATTGCTTCCAATCAATACAGATTCAAGTCCGGTCACTCCTTTTGTACCCATAATCACCGTTTGATAGACCTCTTTTATCTCTTGTTTATCCAGTGTTTCAGCCAAAATACCGTTGGCAAATAAGGTAGAAATTTTAAGCGAAGGATATTCCTGTAGAAGTTCGGCTACAAGTTTTTCCATCTGACGGCGAGCTTCTCCCTCGGTTGGGTCTACTAAATGCTTCGCATTTGCAAATTTGTTGATATGCGAAGTGAACGAATGAAAGAGTGTAATCTCATCATTTGTTGTCGTCGCAATTTGAGCTGCATAAAATGCGGCAACTCGTGCGTTTTCGGAATAATCTACTGGTATTAATAGTTTAGACATGGCTATAAGGTTATGCTTTAGTAAAAAATATTGGAACTAAGGGGTGACTAAATAATGCTTTTGCAACGGAACGCGTAAAAACACGTTCAAAGAACGATTTCCTCGACCGTGTCACCAATAATATGTTGATCTTTTCCTCATGGATCATCTCATTAATCACTTCCGGAACCGTATCTAAGTCCTCAATGTCACCTTGTATTGAATCCACTTCAATAGCAATATTGGTCACACCAATATATTTTTTAATCTTATATTTCCATACTTCAAGCTTGTCTTCGATTCTGTTTTCTGATGAATGATCGTAGTGAACATGCATAAGTTTTAGTTCAAAGTCTTTGCCGATGATGTTGACAAAATCTTGTACGGTCTGTACCTCTTCTTCTTTAAAATTAGACAGTAAGCCAACTTTGTCAATAGGTGTAAAGGACGCTTCTGTTGGGATGGCTAAGACAGGTATTTTAGCTTTTTTGCTAATGACATAGGTCGTGCTACCAATGAGTTGGCTATCGTCATTGGTGATACCTTTAGTCCCCATGATAACAAAATCAAATCGATCAGGAGTGGCAAGTTCCGGTAGTGTTTCTGTAATCATACCACGCTCACATTGGGTTGTTATTTCAAGTGCAGGATGTTGTAATTTTATGGATTCTGCCAGATTTTTAATAAGGATATCAGCTTTGAATGTTGGAGAATTAGTCTCATTACGGCCATTTTCGTCCTCAAATACAGCAGAAGCCGAGGTATAATTGTGGTAAAGATGAAGTGAATACCCCTTTTCGAGAGCAAGGTCCACAGCGTAATTTACAGCATTATTAGAATGAGCCGAAAAATCTACCGGTAGTAGAATGTTTTTTTTCATTAGAAGGAATTTAATCTACAAAATCTAATCTTATTTATTTTGCATTTAGGGAATGTGCGTGAAAGTGTTCTAGATTCCCTATTTTACTATCAAATGTAATAAAACAAATGTAATTGTGAATGACCTTAAGTCAAATAGTTTTTGTTGTATTACGTATAGAATTTGACGAGCTTTAGACAAATATGAATAACGAATAACACTTTTAAAATGTTGTATTTAATGTTAGTTTGTGATTTCTATCACCTGTAAAATGGGTGGGCTCTGTGTGTCTGTATATTATCCCCTGATTTTTTTGTTTGAAAAGTCAATATTGATTTTTGGTTGTTTAGAAAAAACAGTCGTTTCAAGGTCAATATATGGAATTCTACATTGCATAACCTACCAATTTTGAGTAAGTTTGCACATATTTTTAGATAATTAAATGACAAGTAGAGAAATTCGTCAAGCCTTTCTGGACTTTTTTCAAAGTAAAGGGCATCAGATAGTACCTTCAGCACCAGTAGTTGTAAAAAATGACCCAACATTAATGTTTACCAATGCGGGGATGAATCAATTCAAAGATTTGTTTCTTGGTGAAGCACCCATCAAATTTCCGCGTGTTGCCGATACCCAACGCTGTTTGCGTGTTTCCGGAAAGCACAATGATTTGGAAGAAGTAGGGATCGATACCTACCACCATACGTTGTTTGAGATGTTGGGAAATTGGAGCTTTGGTGATTACTTTAAGAAAGAAGCTATTGCTTGGGCTTGGGAGCTGTTGACAGAAGTATATAAATTAGACAAAGATCGTTTATACGTCACTATTTTTGAGGGGGATACAAAGGAAGGCTTAGAACGTGATATGGAAGCTTTCGATTTCTGGAAAGAATGGATTGGTGAAGATAGAATTCTCCTGGGTAACAAAAAAGATAATTTCTGGGAAATGGGCGAGACAGGACCTTGTGGCCCTTGTTCCGAAATCCATTTCGATATGCGTAGTACGGAAGAGCGCATACAGACTTCAGGGCAGAGTTTGGTCAACGCAGACCACCCGCAAGTAATTGAGATCTGGAACCTTGTCTTCATGCAATTTAATCGATTGAAAGATGGTTCACTTCAGTCGCTACCAGCTAAACATGTGGATACGGGAATGGGCTTTGAGCGTTTGGTGCGATGTATACAGGGTAAGACTTCCAATTATGATACAGATGTATTTACGCCTACCATTGATTTTATTGCTGAGAAATCAGGTATAAAATATGGTATAGATGAAAAGTCTGATATTGCCATGCGGGTAGTGTCTGATCATATTCGTGCGGTTAGTTTTGCAATTTCCGATGGTCAACTGCCATCCAACAATAAAGCTGGCTACGTGATCCGTCGTATTTTACGTCGTGCAGTACGCTATGCGTATACATTTTTAGGCTTTAAGGCTCCTTTTATCAATGAACTTGTACCTGTATTGGCAGCTCAGTTCGCCGGAGTATTTGACGAATTGATCCAGCAGCAGGATTTTGTGCAGAAAGTGATTTTAGAGGAGGAAGTTTCATTCTTAAGAACCTTATCTACGGGCGTCCAACGTTTTGAAAATTACGTGGAGGACCATACCGTAATCAATGGAGATTTTGCTTTCGAGTTATACGATACGTATGGATTCCCGATCGATTTGACGGAATTGCTAGCGCGCGAAAAAGGTTTAACGGTTGATATGGAAGGTTTCAACCAGGCACTTCAAATTCAGAAAGACCGTTCTCGTGCTGCCACTGCTATAGATACGGGTGATTGGGTTGTTGTAAATGATGAAGAAGGATTTGAATTTGTAGGTTATGATACGTTAACTGCCGTTACTGAGGTTATTAAATACCGTAAAGTTGTTGCGAAAAATAAAGAGCAATTCCAATTGGTGCTTTCTGTTAGTCCTTTTTATGCCGAAGGTGGTGGTCAGGTAGGCGACTCGGGAGAATTGGTTTCCGAAGAAACTGGAGAAAAGATTTATATCACAGATACGAAAAAGGAAAACGGTCTATTTGTACATTTTACAAACAAATTGCCGCTGGAATTAAAAGGAACATTTGTTGCACAGGTCGATAAAACCAAAAGAATCGATACTGAAAACAATCACTCCGCAACCCATTTGCTGCATGCTGCCCTTAAGCAGGTGTTGGGAAGTCACGTGAATCAAAAGGGATCGTTGGTCAACGCAGATATTTTGCGTTTTGATATCTCTCATTTTGCAAAAATGACAGAAGAGGAGATCAAACTGGTGGAAGATATTGTCAATGCCAAAATTCGTGAAAATATTCCATTGAAGGAGGAACGAAATGTACCTTATCAACAAGCATTGGATTCGGGCGTAACAGCACTATTTGGTGAGAAGTATGGCGATTTTGTTCGTGTAATCACCTTCGAAGATCAATATTCTAAAGAATTGTGCGGTGGTACACATGTTAAAGCAACGGGGCAAATAGGTTTTTTCAAAATTGTTTCTGAATCTGCTGTAGCAGCTGGTGTACGTCGTATAGAAGCAATTACTGGAACTCGCTCTGCAGCTGTTATCCGTGAGCATTTCGAATTGGTTCACCACCTGAAAGAGCTCATGAATAATCCGAAAGATTTTGTTTCTGCACTGGGTAAAATCATCGATGAGAATGGCGCTTTGAAAAAAGAAGTAGAGAAAAGTATTACGGAAAAATCCTTAGCGTTAAAGTCGGATCTGGAAGCAAAGATCCAACAGGTTGGCGAAATTAATTTCTTGTCCACAATCGTCGATCTACCGAGTGCAGAGGCGGTGAAAACCTTGGCTTATGCGGTAAAGGGGGCTGTTAATAACTTGTTTCTGGTTATCGGCGCTGAATTTGATGGTAAGCCAAGTTTAACAGTCGTCATATCAGACGAATTGGCCAAAGAAAAAGGGTTGAACGCAAGTAATATTGTGCGTGATTTGGCTAAGGATATCCAAGGTGGTGGCGGTGGTCAGCCATTCTTCGCAACAGCTGGAGGCAAGAACGCCGCCGGATTAAAAGGTGCCATTGAGCGAGCAATAGATTTCTTGAAATAAATTTTAGGGGTAGTTGAACAGGCTACTTAGCTAAACTAGGATGTAAATAGATGATTTTATTTCCTAAATATTGAAGCCATCAGATTTATTCGACTTCTTCCTTTGAGGATCCGAATAAATCTGATCGTTTTTACGATTCTTTAAGCTGTGACATGTAGCGTGAATCAAAGAGAGCAAAGCCATTTGCGTAATTGGGAATAGGTACTTAACAAATAAAAATAAACGGATGAAAAAGGCAGTTTTTTTAGCAGTAGGGATCGTTGGATTGATGATGGGTTGCCAAAATAAAGAACAGTTTACCATCGCTGGAAATGTCGAAAATCCTGGCAATATCAAAGTTATTTCATTGTATGAAGGCGATACGAAGCTGGATTCTATGTTCTTTGGCGATAATAACAAATTTCAGTTCGTACGACCTGCTAGCCAATCCAGATTGTTGTCCTTGCGTGTCGGTAAAAATCGGTATGATTTAATTGCTTCTCCGGGGGAGACAATTACATTTAAGACAGATTTGCATAAAGATGTAAATGATTACCAGGTTGATGGTTCTGAATTGTCAAAGACTATACAGCCTTTTGCCAAAGAGCGAAATTATCGCGATTATCTACAGGATTCATTGCAGACGGTGTTTTCAAAGCTAACGGCCAATTCGACAGCAGCTGAGATCGAAAAGATTCGTGCTGAATATAAAGCAAAGTTTGCAGAAGAATTGCGTACATATACAAAAAAAGCAGTCGATTTCTCGAATAAGCACAATGATCTTGCAGGTTTTTATGCAATCTCGACCTTAGATCCTGAAGTAGCCGAAAATGAAATCATTACCTATGCAGATAAAATAAAAAATGAATTTACGGAGAACAGATACGTGACACAGTTTAAAGAGGAGACCCAAAAACTGAAAAAAATGGCAATTGGGCAACCTGCTCCTGAGTTGACTTCGTTTACACCATCAAACAAAGAAGTTAAATTATCGAGTTTTAAAGGGAAATATACTTTGGTGGATTTTTGGGCTTCATGGTGTATGCCCTGTCGCCAGGAAAATCCTAATCTCGTTAGGTTGTACAATACCTATCATGGTAAAGGCTTTGACATACTCTCCGTTTCATTTGATGATAATCCTGGTTCCTGGATGCGTGCTATCGAAGATGACAAGTTAACTTGGACACATGTGTCAGATTTGAAGGCTTGGAGCTCACCGGTTGTCATTGATTTCCGTGTGAAAGCGTTGCCTACCTCATATGTTCTCGATCCGAACGGAATTATTATAGCAAAGAACTTGCGTGGAGAGGAGCTGGAGGCATTTTTGAAGAAAACAATTAAGTAATCAATGTGTTATTGTTAAATATTATATTACTTAATAATTTGGTAACACTAGATTAACTGATTGTTATCATTTTGTTTATAATTTAGCAAAAAAAATAGACAAATGAGTTCTTCGAAACAAAAGATTTTAATTGTTGATGACGAAAAGGATATCTTGGATTTAATTGCATTCAACTTAAATCGTGAAGGTTATCAGGTCTCTACAGCGCAAAATGGGGAAGAGGCAATCAACGTTGCTAAACAAGTAAATCCGGACCTTATCATCTTGGATGTGATGATGCCAAAGATGGATGGAATTGAAGCTTGTCGTATCATGCGCGCGATGCCTGAATTCAAAAGTACGTTCATGGTATTTTTGACTGCTAGAAGCGAAGAGTATTCGGAGATCGCAGGATTTCATGTCGGTGCAGACGATTATATTGCAAAGCCAATTAAGCCGCGTGCTTTAATGAGCCGCATCAATGCTATCTTAAGAAGAAATGCTTCCGAAGAGTCAGATGCCTCTGTTCAGGATAAAATAGAAATTGCCGACTTGGTCATTGATCGAGATTCTTTCCTGGTATACAAAGGGGAACAAAAGATTGTTCTTGCAAAGAAAGAGTTTGAGTTATTGTATCTATTGGCTTCAAAACCAAATAAGGTGTTTACACGCGAACAGATCTTAAAGAGTATTTGGGAAGATTCTGTTGTTGTAACCAATCGTACAATTGACGTCCATATCCGTAAGCTGCGCGAAAAGATAGGTGACGACTATGTAACCACCGTAAAGGGCGTAGGATACAAATTCGATAAAGAATAAAAAGAGAGGCCCTGGCCTCTCTTTTTTTGCGACTAACTTTCCGGAGTTTATATTTAATGCGATTCGTCCTGCGCCAAATCTAGACAAATTACGAGTAGGATATTTCAAATTTGACATAGGAGGAAGGTGAGAATTTAAGGAAAAATTTGTCCTCCATATAGGCAACTCTTTATCGAGATAACTTGATATCACCACAACAAATCTTTACTTTTGACCTAAAGCAAAGTAAAAATTTCAACATGTCATCTATTCTTATAAAATCTGCGCAACTTGTCAATGAAGGTAAAGTTGAGGTTGCTGACGTATATATCAGCAATGGTCGAATCGAAATGATTGCTCAGGAAATTAATCATCCTGCTGATCAGGAAATAAATGCTGAGGGGCTACACTTGCTTCCAGGACTTATTGATGACCAGGTTCACTTTAGAGAACCCGGTTTAACCTATAAAGCGGATATATGGCATGAGAGTCGCGCCGCAGTGGCCGGTGGGACAACCTCTTTCATGGAAATGCCTAACACTGTTCCTAATACGTTGACCCAGCAATTGCTTCAAGATAAATATGATATTGCGGCAAAAAATGCGCTAGCCAATTATTCATTCTTTATGGGGGCAGCTAATGATAATCTTGAGGAGGTACTTAAAACTAATCCAAGAAATGTCTGTGGTATAAAAGTTTTTATGGGCTCCTCTACTGGCAATATGTTGGTTGATAATGAAAAAGCGTTGGAAGGTATCTTTGCAAATGCTCCGACTTTGGTGGCTACGCATTGTGAAGATGAGGCAACGATAAAGGCGAATCTGGCCCTATTTAAGGAAAAATATGGTGAGGATGGATTAAAAATTGAGATGCATCCCTTGATTCGTTCTGAAGAAGCTTGCTATTTATCCTCGTCAAAAGCTGTCGAACTGGCAAAAAAACACCATACACGCCTGCATATCCTTCATATCTCAACCGCCAAAGAAATTGCATTATTTACTAATGATATTCCACTAAAGGATAAAAAAATAACGGCTGAAGCCTGTATTCATCACCTTTGGTTTTCTGATCAGGATTATGCCTCAAAAGGTAATTTTATAAAATGGAACCCAGCGGTAAAAACTGCCAATGATCGCGATCAGATTTTAAAAGCTGTTCTGGATGGACATATCGATGTGATAGCGACAGATCACGCTCCGCATACAATTGAGGAAAAATCTCAGCCCTATGTTTCAGCACCAAGCGGAGGACCTCTTGTACAGCATGCGTTGCAAGCCTTGTTAGATATGGTCAAAGCAGGAAAAATGACCCTGGAACAATTAGTGCAAAAATCTGCGCACAATACGGCTACATTGTTTCAAATCGAAGATAGAGGATACATTCGTGAGGGATATTGGGCGGATCTTGTGTTGGTCGATCTGAATAAACCTTATACGGTATCGAAAGCGAATATCCTGTCGAAATGCGGCTGGTCACCATTTGAGGGACACACGTTTAGTTCAACGATTGAACATACTCTCGTATCAGGTAAACTTGCTTTCTCCAATGGACAACTTATTGAGAAAGGTGCTGGTGAACGTCTGTTGTTTAACCGATAGTATTTAGCAATGGAAAAAAGAGCCTTTCTAAAATCGATTGCTTTAAGCCTGTTGTCTATTCCTGTACTTGGAATGGGGCAGCCAACCGGAGATAGAGACGAATTTTACGGTCAGGCTGCTTTGCTTGCAACGAGGTTAAAATTGGGGGATACCATAGGTTTAATAACGCCTGCTGGTGTATTGGATGATGAAGAGTCGATTAGCATTGCACGTGAGATATTTGAGACACTGGGTTTTAAAGTAAAAGAAGGTAAACATATACGCAGCCGCTACGGTAATTTGGCCGGTACAGATCAGGAGCGTATAGCAGACATTCATGATATGTTTGCAGACAAGACCGTCAAAGCGATTGTTTGCATCAGAGGAGGTTCGGGTACATCACGTCTTTTAGATCGATTAGATTACAGACTGATCGCCAATAACCCCAAAATTTTATTGGGATATTCAGATATAACAGCATTAATTTTGGCATTATATGCCAAGACAGGACTTATAACGTTTCATGGTGCAGTGGGTATCAGTACCTGGACTAAGAAACTTGCAGAGGCTTTCAATGCTCAGTTTGTAGCCAATCAGCCAGCAATATTTGAAAACCCCAAGTCTAAAGGTGATAGCATTGTGCAGACCAAAGACCGAATTGCCACTATTCATCCGGGTATAGTAGATGGGGTATTGCTGGGTGGAAATATGACCGTGTTGACCGGCTTATGTGGTTCACCTTATCTGCCAGATTTTAAAGATAAAATTCTTTTTCTCGAAGAGGTCGACGAAGATATGGAACGTGTTGACCGCATGTTCTGTCAATTGAAAAATGCTGGTGTATTGGGTGCGATTAAGGGTTTTATTTTTGGCAAGTGCACCAATTGTAAACCATCTGGCGGCTATGGATCCGTAACACTTGACCAACTGTTCAACGATTATATCAAACCGTTAAAAATACCCGCTTACACAGGCGCTGTCGTTGGACATATTGCCGAACAGTTTATTTTGCCGGTAGGAGCAAAAGTCCGCGTAGATGCTTCGCAAGGAACGATTGCTTTAATGGAGCCTGCATTAAAAGATTAATATGAAATTAGTAAAAGATGATTTCATCAAAGCCTTTTCTTTATATGAGGAAAAGGCTTTGATGCATAGAAGATTTAAACATGCCGATATTATACCACTATTGGGAAATATCGGGAGCTCTGGTCGTTTTGAAGTAGTAGAAATTGGCAAGTCCACCGAAGAACGTTTGATCTTCCGGCTGCAATATGGACATGGCCCAATTAAAATACTTTTATGGTCGCAAATGCACGGTGATGAACCTACGGCGACAATGGCCTTGTTTGATCTGTTTAATTTTTTCAACGGGAAAGATGACGGTTTTGACGCCTATAGAGATGACATAGCATCAAAAGTGACCTTGTATTTTATTCCGATGCTAAATCCTGATGGAACCGAACGGTTTCAGCGTAGGACAGCCATGGATGTGGATATGAACAGAGATGCAAGGGCAACAGCAACAGTGGAAGGGGCCTTATTGAAGGCGCAAGCCATGTTGCTAAAACCTGATTTTGCCTTTAACCTGCATAACCAAAACAATTACTACAATATTCCCGGAACAAATATGCCAGTGACAATTTCCCTATTGGCACCTGCCTATGACTATGCGCGGAGTATCAATGAAACTCGGGGAGATGCGATGCGGGTGATTGTCGGAATAAATAAAGTCCTTCAGGAATTTGTTCCAAAGGCGGTTGCAAGGTATGACGATGAACATACACCGCGCGGTTTCGGTGATAATTTTCAAAAATGGGGCGCCAGGACGATTTTAATTGAATCAGGAGCTTATGTTGGTGATACCGAAAAAATGCTGGTCCGAAAATGTAATTTCGTCGCATTGTTAAAAGCATTTGAGGAGATTGCTGACCAATCCTTTAAACAGTATTCGGTTACCGACTACGATACAATTCCCTTCAATGATGAAAAGCTCCATGATGTGTTGCTGAGAAATTTGACCATTGAGCAGCATGGAAGCCAAATTGTTGTTGATATTGCCATTCGGCAAATTGAAAAGACGATAGGATCTGACTATTACATGGAAGGAATTGTTGAAGATATCGGCGATTTACAGGATTTTTATGGATATCAGGATCTGGATGTTTCGGGACTTAAGTTTATCCCTGCTAAGAAATATGATAATATACTTCTTATTGAGCAATTGGATCATAATCTTATTCAGGACCTATTGCACAAAGGGATAGCTACGGTTCATATTAAGGATGACGAAGCTGCCGGGAAATTGCATCAGTTTCCGATTAATATTGTATCCCGTGAAGGTTTCCTGTCTGAGGGATTACCTGAACTCGGTTCTATGGCAAATTTTTTTATTGGCACAGACGAAAATATCAAGTATGCCATCATCAATGGTTACGTCCTAGATCTTCGTGTTTCTGATTGTAACCCAAATTATAAAAACAGGATTTATTAGCTTTTTGCTCTTCAATAAGCAAAGAAGGTCATGCTAGAATGACCTTCTTTGCTTCGGAAATTAATAACCCGGATTTTGTTGATCTTTTAATGCTGGATTGGCATTTATCTCAGATTGAGGAATCGGTAATATACATTTCTCAAACGTACGATCAATTTCTTTTGGCCTTGTTTTGATTGTTAAGCCCTGAAAATCGTCATTGAAAGTAATCTTTTTATTTAGACGGATCATGTCCCAATAGCGATGTCCTTCGCCAAAGAGTTCTTTGCTTTTTTCGTTAAGAATAGCATCTTCACTAATGGATACAGCAGTAAACGCAGCACGGTTAGGAGAGCGTTTGCTAATAGCATTTAAAAAGCTGGCGGCCTTCGTTGGGTCAGCGGCAGGTTTCTTTAAGGCCGCTTCGGCCGCGATAAGATAAATTTCCGACAGTCTAACGACTTTAATATTTACAGCGGTGTTGTTTGTATTTCCTTTATCACCCAAGGAATTTAAAGGGAGCGATGTATTGGTATTAACACTACCTAAGTTTTTATACACGGCACCCATACGAGTGGCTGAGCTTTCATCACGACCTAAAATTGCCCAGCGGACATCACTGTTGTCCTCCTTTAATCGATTCAGGTAATAATCACTGGCATAGAACATTCCCCCTTGACCTCCGGTTCTCCGCATAAGGTAATAGCCTAAGCTAGCTGTTCCAAGGTCCGCCTCACCTTCGTTAATACCAAGTTCATAGATAGATTCACTACCATACATACTTGTCCAGGAGCTTGCCCACTTTTCATTTTCATACAATTTGTATACATTGTCGGTAATGATCTCGTTTGCTTTCTGATACGCATTTTCGTAGTCTGCCATGGTTAAATAGACTCTGCTTTGGATGGCTAGGTTCGCATAGTAGTTGATATAGCCATTATCGGGCTTTTTACTCGCGCTGAGCAACTCTTGGCCAGCCTTCAGGTCTTTTAAGATTTGTGTATATACCTCCTCTACGGTAGCACGGGTAGGTTTGTTATCATAGGAGGCCGAATTGATAACAATCGGTACACCTTTGGAAGTTTTATCCTGCGTATAGGATTTGCCATATAACCTGACTAGGTCAAAATAAAACAGTGCACGTAAAGTCAATAATTGGCCTTGTGCATTCGCATATTGAGCTTTGGAGGTTGCTTCAACTTTGTCTATTTTTTCTAGAACATCATTTGTCTGTGCAATACAATAATAGATTTGAGACCAGAATCCAGATAAGTTGTTGGTTTCAGCATCTTGATTGAAAGAATATAATTGATCCAAACCTCTCCCTTGCGAGTAAACCGTTAGATCACCACCTTTAACCTCACCATAGAGTTCGAAGTTTCGACCGTAATAGTTTGACGAGGCTATAAGCCGACTTAGGCCGTTGATTCTGTTTCTAGCATCGCTTGCATTATTGAATCCCGTGTTGGCGTCGATTGAATTACCTGGCTCGACATCCAGAAAATCTTTGCAGCTACTGAGTGACGTCAGTAGGGTGGCTGCTATAATGGATATTTTAAATATTTTCATTGTGTAAAAATTAAGTGTTAAAAACCTAGTTCAATTCCAAATGTGTAAGTTTTCCCAATTGGAGTTTCCCATCCGCGAGTTGAATACTGACCAACTTCAGGGTCCGCAATCTTATATTTGGATGCAGTTAATAGGTTAGTCCCATTAAAATAAACGCGCGCATTACTGAATCCAATCTTATTTAATACGCTCTTAGGTAATCTATAGCCAAAGTTGATATTTTTTAATCTCAGAAAAGACGCATCATGTAATTGTCTTGAACTATATTTTTGAGGATCTGTTAAATCATTACCATCCAATTTTGGGAGTGTCCCACCTGTATTGTTGTCGGTCCACATGTGCTCAAAAGCGTATTCGGAACGAATTCTTTCCCAATAATAACCATCATCCGCAACATCCTTAAATGCACCGTCATAAAGCTTTCCGCCTATTTTGTAAATGAAATTGAAGCCTAAATTGAAGTTTTTATACTCAAAATCTGTATTTAGACCACCGCTCACTTTTGGAACACCGTTGCCAATGATCGTATAGTCTGCTTTATTAAAATCATAGGTTGCTTTACGTCCATTGTAATCGAAAATATCTGCACCGGACTGATTGTTATTGGTATAATAAACATTTTTACCATTTTTTTGATCTACACCAGCCCATTCGTAGCCATAAAAAGCTAGTGTTGATTGTCCTTCTCGATAGATAAATTGAGCTCTTGCATCTCCGCTTCCTTTGGTGTCGTTACCAACTGATCCTGTTGGATCGTACCAAATAATATCTTGATTATCGTTAAGTTTTTGGACTTTAGAGGTGATAAATGCGGCGTTTATGTTGGCACTCCATCTGAAATCTTCTTTTTTTATGATATCGCCAGCCAATTCAATCTCTAATCCTTTGTTGTTGATCTGACCTACATTTCTTAAGACAGTACTAAATCCTGTCGTCTGCGATGTCGGAACATCCTGTAATAGGTTTTTGGATGTTCTGTTAAAATATTCTACCGATCCCGTAATCCTATTTTTTAGGAAGCCAAATTCCAGCCCTGCATTGGTTGTATAGGACGTTTCCCAGGTGATGTCAGGGTCAGGGTTTGATACCAGATTTCCACCAGGCTGGCCTTTGTAGTTAAAGTTGTTGAAAGATACAAGCCTTCTCCATCCAAAATTATCACTGGGCAATGTGCCATTGATACCGTATGAGGCTTTAAGACGTAAGGTACTGATCGCATCATTTTCTTTAAATGCAGGTAGATTTTTTAAGCTATATGCGCCTGATACAGACCAAAAATCTCCCCATCGGTTTTTAGGTCCTAATTTAGACGAACCATCGCGACGGTAGGAGGCTGCTAGGAAATAGGTGTTGTCGTAGTTATATTCAGCTTTTCCGAGAAATGACATCAGATTATAACCCCAGCTATAAGCATTTGCCTCAAATTTACCCGCCGACGAAATATAAGGAAGTTCGGCAGATCCCAATCCTCTTCCTGTTGTGCGCATGAAATCCGTCTTATTCTTCTCAACTTCAAAACCTGCTAATAAATTTAAGTTATGCTTGTCGAAGGATTTGTTGTAATTGACCGTATTGGAGCTAACCAGTTTTAACATATTCGTGTTAAACTGGTGAACGACCCCGCCATCACTGACGCCGTTAAAATGCTTGGCGCTATAATATAGGTAGTCCTTCATGTCTGTGTAATCATAAGAGAATACAGTCTTAGCTGTTAAACTTGGTAGTATATTCCAGGTTAAATTGCTGATAACTCCCAGTTTGTTTGTTTTGGAACTGTTGTCCCATTGTTTATCGTAATAATCTGCATTATAAGCGTAACTACCATATCTATCCGTCCATTCTTCTCCAGTTTTATAGTTTGTTGGCCAATACAAAGGCCATAAAAGATTTCTGGATTGAAGGAAGTAATTAGAACCTGTATTTCTAGTGTCATTAAATCCCTTTTTCTTGTTGTGTCCAATGTTAATATTGGTGCCAAACTCAAGATTGTCCACTATTTTTTGTGTTAGGTTAAGACGACCTGAAATACGTTCGAAATCATTGACTCTGATTCGGCTTTTATCTGTCGTATAACCTAGAGATGAGAAATACTTTGTTGCGTCAGTTCCTCCCGAAAGCGAAAGATTGTTATCTTGATAAATGCCCGTACGGAATAAGGCTTTATCCCAATCGTAATATTTACCTTCTCGATTTTCGATACCATCGGTCATTCCAAGGATGTTCACATTGTCGTATCGGCCAGTACTGTTGGTTTCGAAACGATAACCGTGTTTGTTAAATTTATTATTCAGTTGGGTTAAAGCATAGGTGTTCGCTTCCGTTTCAGTTTTTCCGTTTGAGGTACGGTAGTCATAAAAGATCTGATACAACATATTGACTTGATCCTGTGGCGACGCAGTTTCGTAGTTGTCTGTCGCCCAAGTCGGGGTAAAGCCAAGAGAAGTCTTGAAGTTTACCGTCGGTTTTCCCGTTTTTCCTTTTTTTGTTGTAATGAGGATAACGCCATTTGCAGCCCTTGAACCATATAAAGATGATGCCGCAGCGTCCTTTAATACCGTAATTGTTTCAATATCATCGGGATTTAAGTTGCCCATAACATTATTGGATGTGTAAATGTAATCACCCATTTGTCCACCCGACCCGGAATTGGCTGGTACTCCGTCAATGACATACAGGGGCTCATTGGAGGCATTCATTGACCCAATACCCCGAATACGAATACTTGGTGTAGATCCTGCTTGGCCAGAAGGGGTGGATACGGTAAGTCCGGCAACACGTCCACTGAGTGCACCTTCAAATGAAGTGACCGGTACATTGTCGATGTCTTTAGCTTTTACGGTAGCAGCGGAACCTGTATACGTGCTTTTTTTTGTCGTGCCATAGGCGACGACCATAACTTCATCCAAAGTCTGTTGATTGTTCACAAGGGATATACTAATGGTTTTTCGGCCATTGACCTGAATTTCTTGTGGACTATAACCTACTGCAGAGATACTTAATATCGCGTTGGTGTTTGCGTTTAGCGTAAACAGGCCATTTTCGTTTGTTGAGGTTCCTTGGTTAGCGCCCTTTACATTAATTGTAACTCCGCTAATTGGTTTTCCGTTGCTGTCTGTTATTTTACCAGCAATTTGGATCTGTTGCGCATATAAAGACTGCATCGAACTACAGGCTATGAGACACAACGTTGTGAGCACATGTTGTTTCATAAAAGTGTGAATTGATTAATTTAGTTTGTTAATATTTTGGTGCTGTCGGATGTTGGTCAAACTTGCGAAAGCAATTCAGTGCAATCTTTTTTTTAAGAAAAAAACATTGCACTGAATATAGGGTTATTTCCTTAAAATTCCAATTCCAGGACGGTCGGGAAGAAGGCAATTGCCATTGACAACGGTCATACCGTCATAAATGTCATTTCCGATCAATAAAGCACCATCTAAATCAGCCCAGTCTGTTAGGGGAGCGAGTTGTGCTGCTGCACTGATTGCACAGGATGTTTCGGTCATGCAACCGATCATAACTTTCATTTCCAGAGAACGCGCAAGCTCAGCCATACGTTTGGCTTCCCGCATGCCAGTACATTTCATCAATTTGATGTTGATACCCGAATACACACCCTTTAATGCGGGGACATCCACAAGACGTTGACATCCTTCGTCGGCAATAGTTGGGATAGGGCTATGTTCAGTAAGCCATGCATTGTCGTCTATCTGCTCCTTAGGCATCGGCTGTTCCAAGAAAGAAACATTTCTTTCTGCAAGCCAATGTGCCATTTCGAGAGCCTCTTCACGTGTTTTCCAACCTTGATTGACATCGGCACATAATGGTCGATCGGTAACCTGACGGATAGTATCGATGATCATTTTATCCGTATCGAGACCCAGCTTGACTTTCAAAATTTTAAATTGATCCGCTTCCGCCACCTTTTTACGGATCATTTCTTCCGTATCAATCCCAATAGTATAGGATGTCGGAGGGATAAGATCCGGATTTAATCCCCATATTTTATAATAAGGTTGATTCATTATCTTCCCTAATATATCATGTAATGCAATATCAATAGCGGCTTTTGCTGCGGTATTTTTCAATGCAAGCTGATCGATATAATGGAGAATCTCCTCGGTTTGAAAAGGAGAGTTGAAGCCTGTCAGATCGATCTGATTAAGGAATGATAAGACACTTTCCTGCGATTCGCCAAGATAGGGTGGCATACTCGCTTCACCATAACCGACAATGCCGTCATACTCTAGTTCGGTCAATACAACCGGTGTTGTGCTTCGACTAAATGAAGCTACAGTGAAGACATGGCGCAAAGTTAGCGTGTAAGGTCTAAACCTCAATTTAAAGGTTCCAAAATCTTTACTAATCCATTCAGATTGATTGCTCATCACTATGTTTATTTATTGTTGTAATAATTGCTTTCAACGACCTTCTGTATTGCGCTATCCCGTGCGCCAAGGTAACGACGGGCAGCAACTACAGTCCGCGTTTGGAAATCATCGTAGTTTGCAGCGTCCTTAAGCATACTGTTGATCCGGACCAATCCGGCAGCGTGAATAAAAGTTCCGTTGCCGATATAGAGTGCAACATGTGTTACACGCGCATTAGGATTGCTGTTTTTGCCTGCCGCAAAGAACAGTAAGTCTGCCGGTTTTAGATTTTTGAGTGCTTTCTCAGGGTCGAAATGTCCTTCTTGATCTAAAATGTCGATTTTTTCACCTGCGAGTACTTGTTGCGATGCATCTCTCGGAATTACGAAGCCGTTCATGAAAAAACTTGTTTTGGTAAAACCGCTGCAGTCTACACCTTTTACCGATGTTCCCCCCCACAAATAAGGTAGGCCCAGCATTGTTTTTGCACTGGCGATAATATTTTCCGCTGTAGGCTGGCGCGTTTCAAACCAATTTTTTAAGGTTTGACTTTCTGATTTTTTAATATAACCTAAACGTCCGTCCGGATATGCTATTTCATAAAAATTGCCTTTCTGTCCTTTTAACTGAAGGATGTCGCCATAGACGAGATCAGACACTCGTTGGCTTTTTTCATTGGGTTCAGAATAGGATTTTCCAAACTCCGCTGTATAGATAACTTTTTCTGCTTGTCGCCAATTGGCCAGCATGGTTTTGTCCATCGCTTCAATGGACGAAGTAGGTACCCATGCGATATAACCATCGGGGGTGCGCACGCGATAGTCGCCGCTCTTTTTTTGCAGAAGATCCACTTGCGTTCCCAATAAAACCTGGCTGGTTAGCTCCGCAGCATTATCTGGAAATGTGCGCATATTTGCAACGGAGAGCCTGATGACTCCAGTAGTTTTTTCACCTACACTTGCATCAGGCAAGAGCTGTACTTGAATATTGGCTGATATATCTTTTGCCTTTTGCTCTAAAACGAACTTAGCATCTTTTTCAGTTGTTTCAAGTACATATTGGTTCTGTGCTATATCCGCTTTTTGGATGGCTACGATCTTGGTTCTTTTATCGGGAGCGAATTCACGTTTTACGTTTTCTTGCAACTCTTTGATCTTGAAATAAGTCGTGGAATCTAGCTGCTGCGCCTGACTGCTTTCAACACCTATAAGGCTTGCATAAGCTAAAATAGCGAATTTAAGAGTGTTTTTCATGCGAATTAGTTTGTTTCTAAAGATAGGATTAATTCATAATATAAGTCAATTTTTATTGTCGATTTTTAAGTGATTTTAATGTTATGTTGCTAAAAAACGAATGTTTGGGTTTAATTTTAATTAAATTATCTAATTGCTAAAACCATTTTGTAATATTGCTTATTGATTGTAAAGTCAATATCCTTCTTCAGTTTAACACGAAGCTGTAAAAATGTAGAATAGCATTTTCCGGCGTATATCGATGAAGTAGATTGGGGGCAGATGTAACGTAAGGTCGTGCAATACACTAGAAAGAGAGCGATGCCTTTGTGCAGTCAATGATGGAAATTTTTTGTATTCGGTAGACTGAAGGCAATTTTTTTGATTGTTTTTTGCCGGATTAATCAATAGCGATAGTTTTATATAATATTAATAAGGAAATGAGTTCAAGACGTGATTTTATTAGGCAAGGTTTGATTGCTGCGACGGCAATGGGGACATTGACAGCATTTGATGCGAAAGGATTGACGATTGCAGCAAAGGGCAGTGTTAAAAAATATCCTATTGTAATTTCAACTTGGGACTTTGGGATTGCAGCAAATAAAGCCGCTTGGGAAATATTGTCGAAAGGTGGTAAGGCATTGGATGCCGTTGAACAAGGCGTACGTGTACCCGAGGCTGATCTCAAAAATATGACAGTTGGTAAAGGTGGTTATCCAGATCGCGATGGTCACGTCACACTTGATGCTTGTATCATGGATGCGGATGGTAACTGTGGTGCTGTTGCTGGAATGGAAAAAATTGGACATCCAATATCAGTAGCGCGGATGGTCATGGAGAAAACACCCCACGTGATGCTGGTAGGCGAAGGTGCATTGCAATTTGCGTTAGAAAATGGTTTTAAAGAAGAGAATCTTTTAACGCCAGAAGGTGAAAAGGCTTGGAAAGAATGGTTAAAGGAGAAAAAATACAAACCTGTAGCCAATATTGAAAATCAATCCTTTGCAGCGGAACGTCTGCCAGGGAACCAGTATAACCACGATACGATCGGTATGTTGGCATTGGATGCCAATGGAAATATTTCCGGAGCTTGTACAACCAGTGGTATGGCTTTCAAGATGCATGGTCGGGTAGGAGATAGCCCTATTATTGGAGCCGGACTTTATGTTGATAATGAAGTAGGAGGGGCTACATCTACCGGAGTTGGAGAAGAGGTTATACGCAATGTAGGTAGTTTTTTGGTTGTCGAATTGATGCGTCAGGGGTATTCACCCGAAGATGCCTGTAAGGAAGCTGTTATGCGTATCGTGAAGAAGAAACCTGCTATTGCAAAGGAAATTCAAGTGGGATTCCTGGCAATAAATAAAAAAGGTGAATACGGTGCTTATGCGCTGCAACAAGGTTTTTCCTATGCAGTGTGTGACAGTAAACAACAAGATTTATTGATTAAAGGAAAACACTACTATTAATAAAATAGGGTGAGCGGGGTGCGAGTACTTCATTCTCAGGTGATGAGTAGAACGTAAACTGATATTTTTCGTGATGATAGCAGGGTATATCATTGCCGATTAATAATTATATTTGTCTAAACATTTTTCGCCGTAACTATTAAGTCGGCTATAATGTTTGAAAAAAGTAAGTTTAAAATACGCAAGATTATAAAAAGTATGAAAGCAACATTTGGAGGAGGATGTTTTTGGTGTACAGAAGTTATTTTCCAAAACACGGAAGGGGTGACATCCGTATTACCGGGATATATGGGCGGAAACATTGATAATCCCACTTATGAACAGGTTTGTACCGGTACGACAGACCACGTTGAGGTTGTCGAACTCGAATATGATGAAGAGCTAGTGAACTATGAAGACCTGTTGAAAATATTCTTCAAGACACATAATCCAACGACTTTAAACCGCCAGGGAAATGATGTAGGTACGCAGTATAGATCGGTTGTATTTTTTCATAATGAAGAACAGGAGATCTTAGCGAAGAATTTTATCGACGGATTGGATAATGAAGATGTGTATGAAGATCCTATCGTTACAACAGTTGAGCCTGCTGCGACATTTTGGCTCGCTGAGGACTATCATCATAATTATTTCAACGACCATCCTGAAAATCCATTCTGTTCGGTTGTTATTGCACCAAAACTTCAAAAATTCCTTAAAGAATTCAAAGGATAATAAAACGCGATATCAAAGTACCCTATCTACAATAGCTTTAAGTAGAAATAAATGGCGTAAAAGACGTCTTCAGATATATGTCACACCTATACATACAGTATAAAGGATAGAAGGATGATTAAGCATAAAAAAGGCTCGAATAAATTTTCGAGCCTTTTTCGTGTATAGACGTATGAATTAGAACATTTCCATCTGTCCTTTATCGTCAATTTGGATGTCATTTGGATTGGTTATTTCCAACTTGATGTCATCATTTTTATCTGCGGAATCACCTTCTTCTTTAAGCGGGATGGCTGTTGTGGTAGCAGTTGTTTCTACAGGGCTGTCAGTAGTTTGTTCTGCTGTAATTGCAGGAGCTTCCACTTCTTTTTCTTTATCTTTTTGACTTAAATCTTCATCAGCTGTTAATAGCGTAACTGACTTTACGGTATGGAAAGATAGGCGATTACCTTGTGCTTTTATTCCTTTTACATCGATGATTTCAGTCAAAGGTTGATCAAGAGTTTCTTCCGTTTGGGATTTACCTTTTAAAATCTCCAATTTGACCATCGGTTCAGCCGCATTACTCATCAATACCAATTTAGATCCCGCATCTTCATTAATAAAGGAAATGCGTTTTCCAATAGGTTGATCGTCAAATTTAAAACGTTTGACAAAGTACGTTCCGCTCTTGCCGTCCTGATGCACAACTGTATAGATATGGTCCGGGTAGTATTTCTCGATCCGAATCATTTTCTCGTCAAAGTGGTTGCTTAGATCAAAGTTTGATAATTCGTAGCTACCATCTGAAAGCACCACCAATATCTTATCATCACCGTCGAATTCACCAAGGTATTGGCCACGCTCATCAGCGTTCAAACGTTTCATGATGGTGTCATACCATATTTTTCGTCCTGCCAGTGTGGAGACACCAGAACTTTTAAAACTGATTTTTTTGACGGGGTATTTCGATACAATATTTCCTTGTGAAGCACGGCCCTTGATTGCAATCTCGGCAAAGTCCATGTCAAAATTTAGCTTACGCAACTTTGTGTGCGGTTTAAGCTGTATGTTGACTACTTCTGCTTCACCGTTTGGATTGGCTGTGAAATACAGTATTTTAGATCCTTTGGAACCTTTGGATACATCATATTCCTTATCCCGTGTGACACCTACCACAGAGAAACGTTTGATGTAACTGGTGCCAGTTTCGCCTTCTTTGTAGATTGCATTATAGATTGTGCGTTCATCACCTTTTTTGAAAACAGCAACGTGAATAATTCCTTTTCCGACAAATACTTTATCCTGGATTTTACTGACAACATACTTGCCATCCTCGCGGAATACAATAATGTCGTCTATATCCGAACAGTCGCATACAAACTCATCTTTCTTCATACCCGAGCCAATAAATCCTTCCTCGCGATTGACATATAGTTTGGCATTTGCTAGCGCAACTTGGGTCGCTTCTACTTTATCGAATATGCGCAGTTCGGTTTTACGCTCGCGGTCTTTACTATATTTCTCACGTAATTTTTCAAACCACGCTATGGCATATTCTGTCAATTGACGTAAATGACGCTTGACTTCCTTGATCTCATTCTCGAGCGTTTTCATCATTTCGTCCGCTTTTTTAACGTCGAAACGTGTAATACTGCTCATTGGTTTATCGATCAATTTTTTGTAATCTTCGGGGCGTATCTCGCGATAAAATTGATCGAAGAAAGGTTCAAACAAACGATTTAGAACCTGCACCACGATTTCGAAGTCGCCTGCATTTTCATAATCCGGATGTTTGTACATTCCTTCCTGGATAAATATTTTTAATAAACTACTGAAGAAGATTTTCTCCTGAAGATCGTTCAAACGGATCTCCAACTCTCTTTTCAATAAGTTTTTAGTGTTTATGGTATTCTCGATGAGAATATCATTTACGCTCATAAAGTGAGGTTTCTCATCCTTGATGACACAGGTATTAGGTGAAATGGAGACTTCACAGGCTGTAAAGGCATATAGGGCATCAATGGTTACATCAGGAGATATCCCCGGCGCCAAATGCACTATGATCTCCACATTTCCTGCTGTGTTGTCCTCGATTTTTTTAATCTTAATTTTCCCTTTATCATTGGCTGTGACCACACTTTCAATAAGACCGCCAGTCGTTGTTCCAAATGGGATTTCTGTAATTGCGAGCGTCTTTTTGTCGCGTTCTTCAATTTTTGCACGTACACGGATTTTACCGCCACGCTGGCCCTCATTATAATTTGAAACGTCGGCCATACCACCTGTAGGGAAGTCTGGAAATAAATTGGGACGCTCGCCGTTTAATACCTGAATTGAACCGTCAATGAGCTCAATGAAATTGTGCGGCATAATCTTTGTCGCCAGTCCTACAGCAATTCCTTCGGCACCTTGCGCCAATAATAAAGGAAATTTTACGGGTAAGGTAACAGGTTCGCGATTCCGTCCATCATAACTCAATTGCCACTCTGTCGTTTCAGGATTGAAGACAACTTCATTTGCAAATTTGGATAATCTTCCCTCGATATAACGTGGGGCAGCCGCAGAATCTCCAGTAATTGGGAAACCCCAATTCCCCTGACAATCAATTAGGAGATCCTTTTGTCCCAATTGTACCATGGCATCGCCAATAGAAGCGTCACCATGTGGGTGATATTTCATTGTATTACCAATGACGTTAGCAGCTTTATTATATCTTCCATCATCCATTTCCTTTAGGGAATGGAGAATACGACGCTGTACGGGCTTTAAGCCGTCATTTATATGTGGTACGGCTCTATCCAAGATAACATAGGAAGCATAGTCCAAAAACCAGTTTTCGTATAGTCCCGATAAAGGTATCGTCTGACTTCCGCTTTCTGTTTTTCCTGATCCCAGTTCTTCTTGATTATCTTCCGTTGGGAAGTTCGTTTCGTCACTCATTTACTCAGCAATAGATTAAATTGTACAATACAGATATGTTCGAAATAGTATTTTATTCGAACGTGTAAAAATACAAAACCATTTTGTTTTATCCCAGTGAAACTATGAAAAGTTAAAAAAATTAGTTTTTAAAACTAATATAATTAGTTTATTCGTTAGGCATGGCCAGATCATACCAATAACAGGGAATATTCCATAGGTCGAAAAGAAATTCCTCAGTTACCTGAAATCCTACTTTTTCCAAGACATTTCTTGATCCAAGGTTTGCCGTATGTGTGATGGCATGTACTTCAAAATGGGTCAGCTGTTCTTTGTAATATTGCATACATGCTTGTGCGGCTTCTGTTGCATAGCCTTTTCCCCAAGATTCCGTTCTGAAACGATAACCAAGGTCTAAAAATCCAATACGCCCGTTCTCCAATTCGTCAATATATTTAAATCCCGTCCAGCCTATCCATTGATTGCTTGATTTCTCAATGACCCCTAGACGACCTATACCGTATTTTTCATATTGTTGCAGAATATGCGCGATAACTTTTTTCATTTCCTCACTGGATTGAACAGGTTCGTTATTCAAAAAGGTATGGACCTCCGGCTGTGAATCCATTGCAAAAAAATAGGCTGCGTCCTCCATCTGTATTGGGCGGATAATTAAACGTTCAGTTTCCAGTATAGGTAAGTGTTTTTCCATATTGTTTATCTCAAGTGTTACGGCATGCTAAAGCCATAATTTGTCGATATCTTTTTGTAGTATTTTTTCTTTCATTTCCTTTTCAAAGTCGCCGAACTGCTCTTTTTTTACAGATTTATTAATTCTGCCATTTTCGAGTACCAAGATTTCATCGCAGGTATCTTTTAGCGTCGAAAAGATATGCGATGAAATTAAGATCGTCTTACCCATTGCTTTTAAGCGAAGAATAATTTCCGTAAGAATAATGCTGCTTTGAAGATCGATGCCATTAAAAGGTTCGTCAAGGATATAATAATTATTGTCCTGAAGCAACGTAGCTGTCAGGGCTAGTTTTTTTTTCATTCCCGTGGAATAGGCGCTCGCATACTCCTTTAAGGGCAGCTCGAAAATATTTCTTTCACTGAGGTTTTTGATCTGTTTACCGCGTGCATCGGTCAGCAGATAAATATACTCTTCGCCCGTGAGCTTTGACAGAAAATATGGATCCGAAGTCAAGTAACCTAGCGTGTTTTTCAGAGGTTCAATAGTAGACTTTATACTTCCAGTGGCCGTCTCCAGTCCAGCAATACAACGAAATAGCGTTGTCTTTCCAGCGCCATTTTCACCAACAATACCATATACTTTTCTGCTGTCAAATGTATACGTAATTTCATGAAGTACCTGATGCTGCCCAAAGGACTTGCTGAGATTCGTAAGCTCGATCATAAGTGATTTTTTAGATTGTTGATTGCTTTGATGTAATAGAAAGGTAGGAGTGCTAGGATCAAAGGGTAAAAACTAAAACAAAGTACCAAAGCAAAAACTTCGGGAAAATTGATTTCCCGTGGGTAAGCGACATATTTTAATGTGATTGCAAAAGGAAGTAAAAGTAATATTCCGCCCATTACAATACAGGCATTAAATAAATCCGATGGAAAGATTACAACATACAGAAAAAGAAGGGGCAGTACCAAGAGCAGACACTGTAAAATTCCCCTTTTAAACTTTCGCATCAGAAAGACTGTTGGTGTATGATGGTGATTCCAGAGGTAAAAAATAGGCTCCGGCAATTGATAATAGAAAACGCAGGTGAGCGTAATGCAAACGACGCAAAATAAAACAAGATTGGAATTGGCGACATAAAAACCGATTCCGGCCAATAGATACAATACAAGCAAAAGCAAGTAGCTCCGTCGGAACCCGATGATAAATTCAAAAGGTTTTTTTACGAAAGGTGTCGGAATAGATTTTCCGAAAGCCCCAAATGTCAAAAATGCAAAAACAACAGCCAAAGTATCCAATAACAACGCATAGTGCCATTGGCTGTGGAGGAAAAGAATGACGAAGGACGGCAGCGTTAATAGCCCATTCTCAACTATTCTGAGCTTGTGAAAATCTCGTTTACTGTATGTGTTTTTGAGAAAATCATTTCTGTTTTTTTCTGTGAGCAAAAATAGTGCTTGAAAATTGCAAAGCAGTAGTGCATAACAACCAAAAAGCGGGTATTGAACCAAAGCATAATAAGCAAAATAACATAATCCAAACAACAGGAGAAAGGCGAGCCAAACAGGCAGTCCTGTAGCCCGAATATGCCGAGACAGTAAAGTATACTGAAGCTTTAAATAATTGCTTAACATGATAAATCAAACTTAGATAAATTACCTTTTATATGCAATATAATTGCGTGGCATATAAAAGCAAGTATTCGATCTTATCTTTTCTTCTCGGTACTCGGATTACTGCGCAGTTTACTGATTTCTCCGCTATCCATTGAGAAACACATTTAAAGAGGAAATGGGGTTTTGTCCTGCATGAGTTTGCAAAAGCAATAAAGGCTAGTGGGCTTTGTGCTTTCTATGCCAGCTCAGCATATAGGTCAATGCCAGTAGCAAAACTACTGCATTGGCATACATAATGACTGGAATCCGGAGGATAACGTCACTATAATATAATCCAGCAAGCAAGGCCCCAAGACCTATTCCAGCTTCAAGTGAGATATACATGGTTGCTACTGCCTTGCCCCGATGTTCAGGTAGGCTTAGGTCGATCGTCCAGGTATTGACGGCAGGGGAGAGTATACCAGTGCCCACGCCATAGATGCTTGCGCCGATCATCATTCCAATGAAACTATTGCCCATACCGATAGCAACGAGTGCAATAGCAATAATGACTATTCCGACAACAATGACTTTTGGTCTCCCGTAACGGTCCGAAACTTTGCCGGATACGAAACGTATCAGCACCGATGCGATTGTAAATGCCAGAAAAAATAGCCCTTTATTTTTAAGTCCCAGGTATTCACTCCAATCGGGAATTAAAGTTAAAATGACTCCATAAGCGGTATAAGATAAAAACGTGACGATTCCAGCTGGAAGGGCACGCCATTCAATAATATCCTTGCGGTTTATTTTGAGCATGGAAAGATTGAATTTTTCTTTTTTCGCCAGTGTTTCTTTCATGTTAATGACGATAAGAATGGAGAGAAGTGCCATGAAAGAAGAACAATAAAACATAACATTGATACCAAAGGCCTCGAAAATGGCACTTCCAATTGCTGGGCCAACAGCTGTACCGACGCTAAAAGCGAGTCCATGCATGCCAAGAGCTTCACCCCATCTTTTTTGAGGAACCAGATCGGCGACATACGCAGAAGTTGAGGTAGGTTTAAAACCTGTGGAAAAACCATGTATCAATCGTAAGAATAGGAAGCCCGCGACTGATGTTAAAATGGGATAAAGAAAACCACAGATGAAACAGACGATGGATCCAATGGCCATGACAGGTACACGTCCCCACTTATCGGTCAATTTACCACTAAAAGGCCGCGAAATTCCAGCAGTCAAAGTAAACAATGCTATGATTAGCCCTTTGTACTCCGCCCCCCCCAAACTGCTCAGATAATGGGGTAGTTCGGGGATGATCATATTGAAGCTAGAAGAAAATAGGAGCGAGCTTAAGCAAAGTAATATAAATTGTAACGTATAGATGGATTTCTGTTCAGCGGGCATGGTGTAATTTTATCGTGTGTGAATATTCAAAAAAGAACATGGATAGCGGTATCGATCCGTCTTTCAATTGAACTGTTCAAATGTACAGTTTTTGGAGCGATTAAGCTTTTTCTTTTAACAAAAATTAATCGAAACTTTTGAACGAATAGAAAAATGTCGCGACGGGGCTTTTTCTCTATTAAAATTGATATTTTTGATGAAGATCAGTGTTTAAATATGGAAGGGTATAGAAATCCAGGAGTATATTTTGAAATTCCTGTAACGGATATGGAAAGAGCGGTTCGGTTTTACAGCCAAACATTTAACTTTTCCTTTGAACGGGAGGAATTTGATGGAAATCAAATGGCTTATTTTCCTTTTCAGGAGATGCTTCCGGGAATTACGGGAGCTTTAGCAAAGGGGGAAATTTATAAACCCACACAAGTTGGAGTATTGATTTATTTTCATGTGGAGAATGTGATCGATACAATCGGGAAAGCGCTAGCGTTGGGGGGAAAAGAGTTATATCCAGCCACTTTTCATACCGACTTGGGCTTTGCCGTGGCAGAGATTGAAGATTTGGAAGGAAACAGGATTGGATTACATCAAAAACTGTAAGCGAAGCATCAAATAGAATCTGTTTTATGTCAGTTTTTGTCTGGAAATCTCACTACAGAAGATCGTTGTTGCTACGGCTACATTCAATGATTCGGCTTGACCTATGCGTGGTATAGTGACTGCTTGATCGATCAAAGCTATTATTTCGTCACTGATGCCATTTCCTTCGTTACCCATAACAATCAGCCCCTCATCAGCCCACACAGTCTGATAAATGGATTGACCATCAAGTAGGGCGCCATACACTTTCAATCCTGTAGCCGGAATAAAATTAGTTAAATCAGTATAGTGGATCTGCAGTCTTGCCAATGAGCCCATAGTTGCTTGCACTACTTTAGGATTGTAAGCGTCTACAGTGCCAATGGAACAGATAATATGTTCGATTCCAAACCACTCCGCCGTGCGGATAATTGTCCCTAGATTGCCTGGATCCTGCACATCATCGAGTACGAGGCTAAACTTATTTTTTAAATCACTCGGTGCAATTTTTTGCTGTAAAGGAAGTTTGACCAAAGCGAGTATACCTTGTGGCGATTTCAGTGCGCTAATCTTTTGGAATTCGGTTTCCGTTAGTTCATGGGATTTTATATTATGCGAGATTTTACCCACTTTTGTGTTGGCGTCGTCCGTGTAGAAAATAGACTCAACCTCATAACTTGATGAAATAAATTCCATCACGGATTTTATACCCTCAACGATAAACAGGCCGTGTTGTTTTCTATACTTTTTATTTTGTAGAGACGTTATTAGACTGATTTGCGCTTTTGACAACATTTTTATTGATGATTAAGTATACTCGTTTTATCGGATTTGCAAGTATAACGCTTTTAGTGTTATTTTTTGCATCATGCCGGTCTTCAAAATATCTTGACGATGACCAAGCTCTGGTTACAAAAGTACAGATTTCTGGTGTCACCCCTGCATTGAAAGAATCATCCGAAACGTATATTTCCAATCAAATAAGACCTAATTCGCGGGTCAATCTATTCATTTATAATACATTCAATACGAAAAACGGACGCTATAAAACCAAGAAAATTCGGAATGTCGGTGAGCCACCCCATTTGTTAGATTCGGCAATGGTGGATTTATCGGCCAATCAGATTCGACGATTTTTGTTTTCAAAAGGTTATTTTAAAGCCAAAGTAGAACCGGTAATTTCCGTTTCGAAGAAGAGGGCACATATAGATTTTAAAGTGGCTGAAGGCACTCCATATCAGATTAGAAGTATAGACCGTAAATTTGAAAATGGCGATATAAAAGACATCTTTGAACGTGAGGTGTTGGCGAAGACTGCTGTCAAACCGAACACACAATATGATGCGGCAAAATTACTTGACGAAAGAGAGAAACTTTATGTGTCGATGCGTAACAATGGGTACTATGATTATTTACGTCAGTATATGCGTGCAGGTATCGATTCGACTATAGATGGTGCTCTCATTGATCTCAAAATCAGTGTCGAAAACCCATCGGACTCTACGATACACAAAAGGTATCAAATTGACAGTGTATATATGACTATAAGGAATTATGGTACGATGTCTAAGAAGAAGCCTCGTCGTATCCAAGATTCTGCAAAGCGCCTTCTATTCATTGATGAAACAAATAGTTTTCGATGGAAACCGTTAGAGCGTTATATGTATTTGCGGTCAGGACAATATTACTCATTGCAAGAGGAAAATAAATCTTATGACCGGTTATATGAAATGAACGGTTTTCGGTCTGTGAAAATGCAGTTTGTGAAAAAAGATTCGAATAAACTCGATGTACATTATGATTTTGTTCCAAGACCCCGGATGGGAAACCAGATAGAAGGTGAGTATACCTTTAGTTCGGGCATGAGTGGATTTAATATCGGAAACACCTTTTCGCAACGTAATATCTTTGGGGGCTCGGAGCAGCTGGAGGTCAAATTGCGCTATGGCGTTTTGTTTGATCCCCGTCTGGCAGGTGGACTGTCAAGCAAGATATTCAATAATGATTTTCAGGCGGGCGTAAATTTGGTTATTCCTCGTCTGATGGTACCTTTTCATATTAATCCAGGGGGGAAGTTTGGCTTGCCCAAAACGACCTACTCGATGACATTGCAGTTGTTTGACCAGGACAAAACCTATTCAAACCGCTACTTTATCACATCGCTGAATTACTCTTGGTATGAAACAGAAAATAAGTATCATAGTTTTACACCTATTGTATTGGAGTACCGCGATGGGCGTTTGGATTCGAATTTTCGGAATAAGCTCGTGCAGGAAGGGTATCAACTCTATGTGCGCAGTAATGACCGTCAGTATTTTGGTTTAGGAACACAATATACTTTTGTTCTGAATGGGAAAAAGTTGACGAGTAAAGAAGATTTTCAATATTTCAGAGGTACATTGGATGTTAGCGGCAATGTATTGGACCTTATTAGCAGCTTAGCAAAACTGCCGAAGAATGCCGATGGGGAGAAAAAAATATTTGGTGTGCCTTTCCTTCAATATGCTAAGACAGAAATGGACTATAGACTGTATCGCAATTTGGGAGGGAATAGACAGTTTGTATTTCGATTCAATCCAGGGATAGCAATTCCTTATGGAAATAATTCCAAACTGCTGATTTTTGAAAAGAGTTTTTATAGTGGTGGTATGAATGGCATTCGGGCCTGGCAGGCACGTACCCTGGGGCCAGGTGCCTATAACCGGCAGAGTCTTAGTGAGGATTTGCGTTTAAACCTGCGTAATTTGGATCAGTTGGGGGAGATTAAGCTGGAAGCGAATGCGGAGTATCGATTCAGATTACTTAATAACTTTCTGGGCGCAAAGATGAATGGAGCGACATTTGTGGATATGGGAAATGTTTGGCGACTGAAGAAGGATGAAGAACTAAATCCGGGAGGGGAGTTTAAATTCAATAAATTCCTTGGGCAAGTCGCCATCGGTACCGGTTTTGGTCTACGCTTTGATTCGGACTATTTTGTGATTCGCTTAGATGCCGGGCTTAAACTAAAAGATCCACAATTCTCAGGTGCTGATCAATGGGTTATCAAGCACTTCTTTGATTCCAAGGAATTTAAGGCACAATATTATGAAACCCATAGACCCGACAGATACAATTTTATTCAATACAATTTTGGAATCGGTATGCCGTTCTAATGTACAATCGTTTTGTTATGATTTACTTTGATCACATCAATTAATATGCTATCAGATAGGTCATCTTGTCAACCGATGAGATTTTTGAGGCTTGAAAATATAGATTCGAAAATTTTACTCAAGTCTAAACCCTGTGAATGGTTGAATAAAAAGAAAACTATAGCCAGTGCGATCGCTGTCATAATCACTTTTTTAAACATGTAGGCTATTCCTAATACAATGGCCGGGATAATCAAAAACATCAATCCGCTGATGGCAAATGGAGAAAGTCCGCTGTCGCTCTTATAGACGTAAAATAGGCGTCCTTTGGATGTTTGTTGATTTTTATGGCTAAAGAAAACAAATGTTGATGACTCAATCTTTTGATTGGGTACCGCAACCCCATCGCGAAATTGCAGTGCCTGGGAGAAGCCATTGATTGTAAATAGGTAGTTGCCATTGATGGTCTCATTGGTATTTCCCGATGAATCCAATGCAACTACAGCCAATTTTCCATTTTTGGAAAGATTTTCCTTCACCACGAAATTTTGGATATTTTGCTCTTGAGCAACGGCCCAACAAGGTATCAGTAACAGAAAAAATATAATCTTTTTCATCCTTTTATTTTTATTCAACTCCGCTATAACCCGTCTTGGGCTTATTTCCCCAGTGTCAAAATCGTTTGGAAGATCGGTAGCATTCATATACTGAATCCGATTTCCTTGAAATGAGACTGCAATTTTAGGGATTTTAATTTTCTTTTGAAAGTATTAAATCGTCTGAAGGCTGAATCTAATGGAAAACCTCAATGTCAAAAAGTCGATATTGATGCATTTCCTCGGACACTATACGGTCAGAAGCAGGATCCGTAAATGTGTCATGCGAGCTTTTCGAATGTGGAAAAGACCATGAAGAGTTGTAGGATAATTGAATCCTCTACTGTTTTATATAATTGTTAAATTGGCGTATATTCTGTATTTGATCGAAATTTTTGTTAATTTTAAAGAAAACCCTGTAACCCTATTTGATGATGAAGAGAATACTGTTCCTATTTCTTTTGCTGAATTCAGTCTGTTTCGGTCAAAAAAGCGTTAATTATAAAATAACGGAAGAATCCATGTCCGAAGGAAAACTTATACACTCCAAATCAACCTATTTTACATTGTCTGCTAACAAGTCCGCGTCAAAAAAAGAATTCCCATCAGAAATAAAGGTTAATAATATTGTATATAAGGATTCCCGTAATCCATTTATCTTTTCAAGTTTTCATCCCGACAGTAATCAAAATATTTTATCTTCCAGCATACTGGTTGATATTTTAATGAGCTTACAACAGTCTATTCGCTTCAATGCCCAACATCAAGAAACCTTTGTTGACACGTCGTCACTTAGAAAAGAAATTCTGTCAAAGGCTAGGTACTGGCAGTTATCAGACGATATCGCAGAGATGGTAAGGAACAATGTTACGGTAGGAGCAAAGTTGCTTTGTAGCGGATTTAATTACAGTTATCTAGGTAAAGATGTCTTAAAGGGGCTTCAATCCGGACCGATGTTAATCAAAAGCAAACTGTATAAAATTACTAAAAACGATAAGAAAAATTTGTACCTCTCTTTTAGGGATACGTCGGGTAGTTCGGCAGGGGAGTTTGTCGTCGATAAGAAGACATTTCAGCCTATCATGCTTTCGTGGCGGCATGAGTACAACCAAGATAATCATTTATTTATCAAAACTACTCATATGCAACTGTTGGATACGAATGTACCCAGTACTTATGATCAATCTTATGCAGACATGTTGTTATTCGGTAGTTTTGTTAGCAAGACACTTTATACAAATGAGCTAATTGATAGTGTGAAAGTAATGAAATATATCGATAAGTATACCCCTGTTTTTCGAAATGATAAGACCTTTGTAATTAAAAAGTTAGATCTATTTCAACAGATAAAAAGCAATGAATTATATGATTTGAGCTTGAATGATGTACCGGTCAACTTGCTTTCGGGCACATATCATCTTTCGAATTTTCTCTACAATGGGGCTATGTCAAGGGATAAGTTTATGACGGTAATACCGTTATTAGACAACGAAAAGCGATATAATTGGATTCAGAATGCTTTATATCAACAGTTGGGACACCCCGTTGCAACTGGAACGCTGTCTTCTGATGAACAGGCCGATTTATTAATAAATCATTTTTCCGAAATTGAACGGCAATATACCTATCCGATGATTCTCGGGCGACGGATTATGCAACAGGCAGAAGATCTTTTGCAAGCTAAAAAATTGCTTAATGAGCTGATGAACCTTAACGATGATTATTGGATCAATGGAAACGTTGGGAGATATGCGCTAATGACCTATCAACGTTTGGCTCCTGTTGATCAGAACTATTCTCAGCAATTGCTAGTGGATATTATTTCAAAACTAACAACACTTTATAATGCGGATAACACTGTTCGTAAGAATATAATTCGTGCGCATCTTGCTACAGCAAACTATTTTGCGTACCAAATCACGGATAAACATAATAAGGAAGAAGCCTTGAATTATTTGGAGAAAGCTGCGCTGTATTCACCCAAAAATCAGGGGGAGACCGCTTATAATTCGTCTTACGATATTATATTTTTGAAATCTAAGAAAAGTTATGCAGAAGATTATCTGACAGAATTGGCCGCCGGTGGTAAGAAAGATGTCGCTTTACAGAAATATATTGATGAGTTCTTGACCGTTCAGGGGACAGGCTATAAGGGGCTACGTGATTTTTACCAGCATTACTATCCGGAACAGAATTTTAGCGATTTTTTTATGCAGAAGGTGGTTCCTCAATTACCTGATGTGCCAGATTTTGCTTTGGAAAATCTGGAGAACAGCAAAATTGCAAAGGCTGATTTGAAAGGCAAATGGACATTACTTGACTTTTGGGGAACTTGGTGTGGTCCATGTGTTGCAGAGCTTCCTAAACTCAACAGTTTTTACGCGCACTTGAAGACTGACAAATCAAGAAGCGATAAGATTGGTTTTATAAGTATTGCATGTTATGATACAGCAGATAAAGTGAGAAACTTTTTGGCGAACAACAATTATACAATACCGGTGTTGATGTCAGATGGCCAAGTGGAAAAAAACTTTCAAGTCAAAGGTTATCCAAGTAAGTACATTCTAACACCGAGCGGGAAGCTAATCGGTATACCATTTGGTTTTGATTGGCAACCTTTGTTGGAAGAAGTTGCCACCTTCTAATGTCATATTCGTAGTTTGAGGATATATAAGTTTCCATTTGCGCTTTATCTGTTGAAAATTTAAAATTGAATTTTCTCAGTCTTTCTGTATACGTATTTTTGACTGTGATACCTACTGGTTTTGTGAAAATTTCCGGTCTATATAGGTAAAATACTCGATTAATACACTAAATGTTGCGCAAGCTGGTAGTTTTTATTTTCTCAATAAATCTTCGATCAGTTGAAGTTTTACAGTTTCCAAGATCCCTTTTGGATCGTCAATCATTACCGTTCCAAAGATATCCTTTTTAATTGACGCCCGGTTTCCGTTGTTATCGCTCGCTTCATAATTTCCGAATATATCCTTTCTTACCGTAATACGAGTCCCTTTGTTATCTTCAATTGTTTTATCGCCCAATATGTCGGTTCTTATGGTTGTACGTTTACCCGTGTTACTTTCAATTGTCAAATTTCCTAAAATATCCTTTGATACGCGACTGCTATTTCCTCGGCTGTCACGAATGTCTAAGTCGCCAACAACATTTTTAGATACAGTAGTTTGGTTGCCATTTGCATCACGGATATCTAAACCGCCGAAGATATTTTTTGAAATAGTGGTGAGGTTACCGTGGTCGTCGCGGATTTTCAAATTATCGAGAATATTGATGGAAGCGGCGGATGGAGCTCTGTCTTGATCAGGGATGTCAAAATCGCCACTTATGTTTTTTCTGACCGTTTTTTCATTTCCGTCGTTATATTTTACGACGATATTACCTAAAAAATCCTGTTTTACCGATGTTTTAAGCCCATCGTTGTCCGTTTTTGTATATCCGTCCCAATGACTTTTGCTGTATTTAGCATTTTTACCCCAGTTATCCGTGACAATTACCTCAGCCCAGCTATCAATTTTTATTTTAATGGAGCTTTTATCAAAGCCATCCAAAACAGCTAATTGTGTAATATACTTTCTGACATTGTCAGACAGCGTGTCAGTCAATTGTCTTGAATAGTTTTTATGATGAGAAAGACCAGCTTTCGCAATCATTGTTGCCGAAAATAACAAAGCAAAGCTAAATAGGATATATAAACGTTTCATGCGGCTGTGATTTAATGTCAATATACGTTTTTTTCTCTACTTTCGTTATATTTAAACAGCAAGCGAAATAATTGATATTACAGTTATAAATAATGTTTAAGCACTTAAAATACATAGACGGTACATCGGATAAATTTTGGGAAATACAAACAGCGGGAGCAACTCATACAGTCACCTATGGACGGAACGGAACCGCTGGACAAAGTAAAAGTAAAACCTTTGATTCCGAGGAAGCCTGTCTTAAAGATGCAGATAAATTAATTGCAGAAAAGACCAAAAAGGGCTATTCTGAAGATGGTGCTGTAGATGCAGATAGCAAGGAAAAAGGATCCGCTGTTCGACAGCCAACGGCTGCCAGTCAGCGAAAAGAAGAAGCGGTAGCAGCACTGAAGTTGCTTATTAAAGAGGCAAGGACGGAAGATATCATCCCTTTTCTGGAAGAATATTCCAGTGGCAACCTGGAAATTTTAAAAAAAGAAATTCGTGTAGCCAAGCGATATTGGGTCGACTACAGTGATCTCTCCAAAGATCCTGAATTTAAAAATAAGACGCAGTACAACTGGGGGACACGGGGTACGAAGGAGCAACAGCGTACAGTAAAATTACTGGCTCTCGCTACATTTTCCGGCTCCGATGCCGGCAATTGGGATATTTTTTATGAACTTTTGAACCAGGCTCGGAGTAAGGATGTGATACAGATCCTTGACTATGCGAAGCCCAATTGGTTGGGCGGATATTTATTACAGTTAGTTCGTAAAAATGAGTGGCAGCAGATTAATTACGACAACCTCCGTTTTTTGGAGAGAATGGGACATATCGAGTTTGAACCGGAGCTTTATGCAAGTTCAATTTCTGGGTTTAATAATTATGAATCCAAAAAGTTTTTTGAGCTGCTGACAACAGATGAATTGACGATCCAAAGGGATATTCCTTTGGTATTTGAATATGAAACGGGCATTCACAGCACGTATTGGAATTATAACTATCAGAACGCCGTCAATGAACTGTTATGGGATAAGGTGTTTGATACGCTGTTGGAAAACGGAAAAATCGATCCAGAACTCATCATCACTGGAGCGCTCGAAGCTCAAACCAAAAATTGGAATAATAATCTAAAAAGCTATTTCAGAAAGCTTATTGAGCGGATGAACCTTTCCGAGAATACAGTTATTGAATATCAGCAACAGTTTTTCCCTTTATTGCATGCTGAGCATAGTGCTGTGGTCAATTTTGTGGTTGAGTATCTAAAACTATTCTTAGCGCATCGTGATTTCCAGTTACAGGAATTTTTAGATTGGGCCGAACCTATCTTTATGCGGAGTGATATTAAGACAAGTCTTAAAACTCTTTTGATTCAATTTGATAAGCTATTGAAACAAAAACCGGAATGGCGGGAGCGATTTGTTTCCCTGGCTGCGGATCTATTTATGATTTCGGACCTACAGTTACAGGAAAGAGCAAGTAAATTCATCTTAAAAAATCAGACAGAGCCTTCAGAAGAACTTTCCGGTAAGCTTCAGTTATATAAAGCCCAAATGATGGGTTCAGTGGCCGTTGACCTGAAGCATCTTTTGCAAGAGGATGGATATTCTGAAGCCGAAATCCTAGCAGAGCTGAATGGTCAATCTTCAGAGCAATATATTTATCAGCCAACAGAAGTTCGTTACCTGAACGAAGCTTACGACTATCCACAGACCTGGAACGAGTTATTTTTCAAGGTAGGGGAGGTAATCGGAGGTTCCGACCCCATTCAGGTGGAGATCCTAATGAATGCCTGGGTGCAACAGACAGCTGTTTTTCCTTCAGACTATCAGATCCAGCTGGAGCCTTATATAAAACAGCTAACAGGAGCTTATCGCGAATCTTCCTGGTACAATCATTTCTCAGGGACCTTCATTAATATGTATTATAAACCCACGGTAGTATATAAAGATAAGGATCGGTATCACAATTACTCCAAATGGGTCAGTCTCATGGGCAGCCAATTGGAGCTATTGCAACGTTATCGGATTGATGGTATCCGCCTGCCACTTTTGAGTCTGCCGACACATCGACCATTTTGGATCGCGCCGACGATTCTCGTTAAGCGTATTTTGGCTTACCAGGAAGCAGGAGTGAGAATCAATTTATTGGATTTGTCTATAGCACTGAGCCGTACTGTCCGTGAAGATCTGGAAGGAATTGAAGTACTGATAAAACAAATAAAGGAACAGCAGGTACAGGATGTGATCAGCTATGCCCTAGGTTTGAATCCGATGAAGGTTCAGCAGCAATCTTGGCTTAAAAATTTATTGTCTTCCAAAGATTCCGATCAGTTCAATTGGATTGGTGTATGGGCTACAGTGGCGCGCACGCATCATCGTGATAACTATTTTGAAGAATTTAACAAAGAGCCTTTGGCGGATATTCCTTTCGCTGGACAGCCATTCCGTCCGGTCTTGAAAATAGAACCAACCTATTATAACGGTTATAACTATACGACTAGAAAATCCGAGCAGGTATATAACGGAGATAAGCTCACCTATCATTTCCCCCCATACAAGCTAGGAACGGATACCTTTTTGTATCACAAAGATATTTTCAACCGTGGGAACGATGTTTTATTGTCTTATTATTTATATAGGGCAGATGTCCCTTATATGCATAGTTTGATGCCACAGAATACGGAAAGTCTTTCTATGTTTTTAACGATGGGGCTGAATAGCAAAAGCGATATCGGTGGAAAGTCTTCGGCAGCCTATCTGCAAGAGATGCTGTACGATTTTTTCCGTTTTGATCAACAGTCCAACCTATACCTGGCAACTTCGCTCTTCAATAAAGAGAAGGAGGTGCGTGCGATGGCTGTTGAAGTCATCTTGGCTGCAGTTAACGAAAATAGATTGGACACCACTGTATTAGGTGAACAATTGGGAATGTTGCTGAGTAATGGGTATGGTCCGATTGGCCGTTGTATTGAAGTGTTGGAGCAATGTCGCGATATATCTTCGAAGCATAACAATGCTTTGTTGCAGCTATTGGATGCGGCTTTTGCGCATTACATCATTGCTGAAAAAATGCCGACCAATTTTAAGAAAATCGTCGAATATTATTACGATTTGATGAACAAGGAACAATATTATTTTCCGGATGATCTTCAACAGGTTTTTGAGAAGCTGGAAATATATAAGAGTTTACAACCCATTTTGAAAAAAATAAGAAAATAACAATATGGCAGAGCAAGATTTAGCGATTAGCTATGCAAGAAATTCACAACTGACCCAACAATCGGGCATACAGCAATTGGTATTGGCACATCAGTCGGAATTGGCAGAAATCGCCAATGTACCTTGTTTCTTTTGGGGGAGTTTGACGGATCCTTTACTGACATCCAAATGTTTGTTGACCTTGTCGAAAGTAGTGCGGTCAAGTTTTGGTCCCGTACCTCCGAGTTTACGAGATCCTATCGTTTCTGCTGGTACCAATCAGATTCGTTTTGAGGGCTTTTCTTCCTGTAATGGTGTTTATGCACGCCTGGATTTATTGGAAGATGCTATTGATGGGGAGTTTATTACGAGTGGTACAACCAATGTGGATTTCAATGAGCCGATGCTCAATGCGTTAAATGCTGTCAAGAAAACCGAAAAGATGGTGTTGGGAGTAGGAAGCAATGAGGTTGCCATTAGTACTGATAAGGCTAAAGTGACCGAAAAGAAAGTGACTTTGCCCCCGCGTTGGATCAAAGGACTGACTTCGGTCCAATTATATTTGGCGGGTATGGAGTTACAGTTTGAATTAAATAAAATTCAGCTTATCCAATTATTTCAGGGCATTCCGAAAGGGAATGTGAAGGGGGAATTTTATCTGACGAAAAGGGCTAACCGGTTTGTGTTTTCCCCTATAAGTACAGGTGATGCGGTGCGTATTGGTGGTTTACAACGGTTGCGTTTATTGGAGGGATTGCTGACTTACGCAGATAAGTTGCTTGTTTATCAGGAAAAAGGAGGTGAAAGTGCAGCTTTTGTTGCCGACTTTGGTAAAATGAGACTGACTCTTGCGTTGTCACCAGATAGTTATCGCGGATTTTCGGGCGAAGGTAATGTATTGGAAAATATGATTAAGGCCGTTCCGGATGAATGGATACATGCGGTCAACGGATTACTTAAATCCAACGAGTTATTTGATCCAACAATGCTTTCAATTGAGCATGATGTCGACTTTGATACGATGGACACGCTATCAGCATCATTGTCTTCTATTGGGTTGCTTGGTTATGATTTGCATAGCCATCAGCACTATTATAGACGATTACCGTTTAAGATGGAACGTATCTTGGCATTGAACCCAAGGCTAAAAAATGCTAAAAAACTTGTTGCGACAGCAGGTGTAGAATTTGTTAAGAATACAAGGGATTATGTTGAAGCTAGAGTGGATGGATCAGGTGTGCAACATACCGTCATTATACAGGGCGACAAGCAGCAATGTACCTGCAATTGGTTTACCAATCATCAGGGAAAAAGAGGGCTATGCAAACATATACTTGCCGTCAAAATGTCGAATGGTTAGCATGTGTATTTCCTCATGTTTTTCCTCTTCGGATTAATTCGATTGGGGCGGGAAATTGACCACCAAATAAGAAAGAAATGCGTTGGATCAGTTTTTTTTGTAACAGAATCCCCGGATAGATGTTTTTCCATTAGATAATCTGCTATTGGTGTTCCTAAGTGTGGCGTGGATAATGTGCTTAAGGAGGCCACCATTTGATGTCCATTTAGCGTTGAAATAAAATAGCGGGCGTCGATCCCACCTTTAGAATGCGCGATGAGATTAAATTTAGTGAAACCGGTTTTTTCTGCAAGATCTGACAGATTTCTTTCCAGCATCTGTGCATTGTTAGCAACGGTGCCCCATCTATCGGTCTTACCATAAAAAAATGAAATATTGTTTTTTTTGAAAGTCTTGGGAATCCTGCCCCAAAACAAACTACTATCTCCAGCAGCGGTACCGTGGATCAATATAATAGGATATCTTAATTTAAAGGCATTCATTGGTTTTTTTATACGTTTTAATCCATCCAATAGATTTTTTAAATCAGCTTTATCGCATTTATAAACTAGGGAAAAACCACTATTTCGATGCTATTACATATTTTCTTCATCAATAAAATTGCAACCAGTATTGATCAGTAGCTGGAGATACGCATCGAAACTATCCGCTATGACACGAAACTCATCAGGGTCATGCACGAAACGTACAATTTGTCCTTTTTTACCTTTTCCGGAGGGACTGAAGTCTACAAATAATTGAGAAGTCCCGCCGTTATTCATACAATCGGAAAAATGAAGCCATTTTAAGTCCGTTGATTTATCAGTAATCTTGTTGTCGATCTCTACATGATCGTATTTTCGGTCAATATAGTCAGCATAATAGGTGTGCGCAATATGTTGATTATCTACCATTTCCTTAGATGATAGCAGATAATAAGGATACTCATTTAAGTCAGACCCCAAAAAGAAAAAGGCAATTTCTTCATCGGCATAAGTCCTCCAATAAGTCCCATCGACATATTCGAGCAAATCGACCAGTCCCTGGGGGATTGCTGGAAAAGCTTCTTGAAGTTTCTTAATATCTGTTTTGCTTGCACCATGTTTAATCTGTTCAAAATGATTCCAGGTTTCTTCGTTACCATTGTCATAGTATGCTTTCTTTAAACCAGATAAATAATTGTCAGCTATTTTCATTTACTTTTCTTCTTGTCAGTGAAGTTAGCCAAACTTTATGATAGAATAAAAGTAAATTCTCGCGTATCTCCTTTTCTGTTGATTTTAAAAAGGAACTGAAATTTAAAAATATAGAAAAGAATCATTTTAGCTAATAATTCTTGAAGAGGGTAATTAAATTTGATGTGACAGGGAATTATTTACTAAAATATTTAGTATTTAAATTATTTGTAGTTATCTTTGTATTATTCATTTACAGAAGTAATACCAAGAAAATAAACAATTATGTTGTCCGATCAAACTTTAGTATCCGATATAAAGGCAATTATTGTGCAGTCCAAGGAAAATGCTGTGCGTGCTGTCGATCATCAGCGAACGTTGATGTACTGGTATATTGGCCAACGTATTTTCGAGCAGGAGCAGGAAGGCAAGGATCGAGCTGATTATGGAAAATACATCATTAAATATCTTTCAGCAGAGTTACAGCCTGAGTTTGGAAGTGGTTTTTCATCTAGACAGTTAAATTGGTACCGTCGGTTTTATCGCACATTTCCAATTGTGTCTACACTGTGGACGCAATTGAGCTGGAGCCAATACAAGCTACTTTTAAGTCTTAGGAGCGAAGAACAACGTGAGTTTTATATCGCCGAGACCATTAAGAATAACTGGACAGTCCGGCAGCTTGAGCGGCAGATCAATACGAATTTATACGAACGCCTGTTGCTTAGCAACGATAAAGAAAGTGTGTTGGCTGTAGCGAAAAAGGAAAAGATGCCTTCCGATGCGAAGGAGATTATCAAAGATCCGATGGTACTGGAATTTTTGGGTTTGAAACGGGAAAGCGCTTACTATGAGAAAGATCTTGAGGGCGCCATTATTGCCCATCTTCAAGAGTTCTTATTAGAATTAGGGAATGGATTTTCATTTGTCGCTAGACAAAAACGTATTCATATCGAAGGCGATGAGTTTTTTGTTGATCTGGTCTTTTACAACCGTTTATTGCAAAGTTTTGTGATCATTGAAATTAAAACCCATAAATTAACGCATCAGGACATTGGTCAATTGCAGATGTATGTCAATTACTATGACCGTATTGAAAAGCTTCCGCATGAACATCCGACGGTTGGCATCTTGCTATGTGCGAGTAAAAACGACGCGGTCGTTAAATTTACGCTTCCTGAAGACCAAAAACAGATTGTTGCAAGTCAATACGACCTTTATCTACCGACAGAGCAACAGTTGCTGGATGAGGTGAATAAAGAGTTGAATAGTTTTGTAGGTAATAGTGACGCTGAGTAGAACTTTCAAGTGTTGATATGGCGCCATTTAAGAGAATTTTAAACGTGCTAAACCGAGTTAATTTATAAGTATTGGGAGATGAAAGCTCTGTGTTTCCGCTTTTTTCATTTTTATTTTTCTAACATAGATTATTTTGTACATTTGTATCGAATAAAATCGAAATAGAAATGGCAGAAACTGTACAACCAAGAGGTCCAAAGACAACTGATAATAATGCGAATCAAACTCATTACTACAAAACATTGGTAGTAGCGATCGCTTTAGGTTTAATAGGTACATTTATCCGTTTTGTACCGGATGTATGTGCAGCAATGGGTCAACAAACATTTTTGTTTTCCGCGATAGCTAACATCTCCATGATCGTAGGTGCACTTATCGCATTCAAAACCGTTTTCGGAATTTTGGGATTTGGAAAAAACCGTGACTAATTAAAAGTCAATTAAGATATTTGAAAGCCCCAGTTTACTGGGGCTTTTTTATTTTAATCCTTTTTTCGAACTCAGTTCATCGTGGACGATCCCGTCCCGTTATGCTTCCACGATCTACAAGGTACAAAAAAAGGCCTCACGATCGTGAGGCCTTTTTTTGTATGATTATCGCAGACTACGCGAAAAGTGACCAAGTAGACCAAGGAATACGTGCAAGAATCAAAATCAAACCGATGATATAGAAAATAACAACCGTTTGGTTTGCTTTTTTTGCATTTTCAATCTTTTTAGCTTTGGAGTAACCAATTGTGATCAATACAATTGCAATGATCATGGTCAAAGGGTGTTCGATGATTTTAAAACGTAATGTCGGATCTTTCATTACGGCGCCAGAGATCATCGATGGATATTTCAAATAAAAGAATAAGATCAATCCCACCAATAATTGAATATGCGATGCGATAAAACCCAATAAAGCAATTTTACGGTTGTACGGTTTGTTGCCTAAATAGTTTGATAGGGTGATCACGATCGATATCACCAGGGCTAGCAATAATACAATTGCTATAGTCGAGTGTAAGTGTAACATAAAAGCTCTCTTTAATTGTTTCCTAAGTTAGCAAAGATAAAAATATAATGAATGTATTTGTCAAAAATCATTGTTCTAGCAGAAATACCTCCGCTATTGGATTGAATAGGTACATACGCTTGCTACTCAACTCCATGCATTTATAGCGTTTTCTTATCTTTTCGATACGTTGAAATGAACGTCCATTTTTTAATCTAAAGAAGTGGCCATCCTCCAGGGATTCCACGGTAAGTGCACTGGTTTTGACGGTGTCGTATGATTTTAAGGTCCGAAACAGGTGGAGGTCTGTGCAGCTTGAGGCCGCGGGGTTTTCCATGTAACGATGAATAGCACTGCTGATGTCGATCGGAAAAATATTCAATTTAAGGAAAGGCTCCATTAGTTCTTTAAAATTATTTTTCCACTCGGTGCCATGTGGCTTGACACGATGCTGATGTTTATTCCAGGTTTGTAAATGGGCAAATTCATGGATCGTCGTAATCAAAAATGAATAGGAATTTAAGTCGTGGTTAACCGAAATACGGTGCGGACTCCCTCTAAATGGCGCACGATAATCGCCCAGCTTGGTACTCCTTGAACGAGATATCTTAAATAAGCAACGCGTATGATTAATCCAGTTGGATATTATCGGAGCTGCTTCTTCGGGCATGTATTTTTTAAGCGTTGCACTATAATCTTGCATGCCATAAAAATAGGGATTTATTCATGTTGATGGAGCTCCATGTGAACATTCTTTTGTCAAAAATAAAATCTATTTGCTAAAAAAAGTAGTTTTTAATTTGGAAAAATGATATTATTTTTAGTATTTAGTGCTTGGGAATATAAAAAGTGGGCATGTTATTAAAACAAAGCAGCTTTTTTTTTAATAAAATATATTGAAATCGCCTGAGTTTTAGGTAAATTACCTACAGAAAGGTTCATGAAACATAGGATCCGATTGAGGAACGGTATTTCCTCTAAACAGTAATTAGACCTTCAAGAATATGCTAGATACCTTACATATTAAAAATTATGCACTCATTAACGAATTGGAAATCCAATTTGATAAAGGCTTGAATATGATTACCGGCGAGACCGGTGCGGGTAAATCCATTATCATGGGAGCACTTTCGTTGATTTTGGGGAATAGGGTGGAGGGAAAGTATTTTTTTGATCCAACAAAGAAATGTGTTATTGAAGGGGAGTTTAAAATTGGTTCCTACCAATTACTCAGTTTTTTTGAAGAAAATGATCTCGATTACGCGGACCACACGATTATTCGAAGAGAGATATCTCCCGATGGTAAATCCCGGGCATTTATTAATGATTCTCCTGTCACCCTGGCTATCCTTAAAGCTTTAGGCGAGCAGTTGATTGATGTGCATTCCCAACATGCAACATTGCAGATTAATACGGAAGATTTTCAGTTCCTCGTGGTCGATAGTGTAGCAGGCTCTTTCGGACTGAAGCAAAGCTATCGAGAGAGCTTCTTCGCTTATAAGAAAGCAAAAAAGGAACTCGAAGAATTTAAGGATCTGGTAAAAAAGGCTGCAATAGAACAGGATTATTTTCAGTTTCAATTTGATGAACTTGACGCCGCCCGATTGGTAGCGGATGAACAGGGACAACTCGAAGTACAACAGCGGCAGTTGGAAAATGCAGAAGATATCAAGCGTGCACTAACTGGGGCATCACATCTTTTGGAAAACGAAGATACAGCAGTTTTAAGCCGTTTAAAAGAGACGATGAGCCAGGTAGAAGGCATTGCCTCATTTCTGCCTGAGGCTGCAGATTTGGCTGCACGATTAAAGAGCACATGGATTGAACTGAAGGATGTTGCAGCGGAACTGAATGTGCTTGAAGAAGATACACAAATCGACGAAGGTACTTTATTGGAAATCAATGAACGCTTGAGCTTACTCTATTCATTGCAGAAAAAACATCATGTGGACTCCGTTGAGGAGCTTATCCAACTGCGGGATGAGCTTGAGTCCAAATTGATGGCGATTAATTCTTCGGATGAGCAATTGGAGCGATTGGAAAAAGAGGTTGTGGCTAAATTAGCCATTGCCCAGAAAAACGCAAAGGAACTATCAGCAGCCAGGAGAAAGGTACTGGAGATGATCGCAAAAGATGTGCAAGCGACCTTGTCAAATGTAGGTATGCCTAACGCACAACTTCAAATTAATCTGGAACCATTGAGGGACGGTGATATGAGGGAGTCAGGAATGGATGCTATTCAGTTTTTATTTTCCGCCAATAAAGGGCAGGCTTTACAATCGATTCATAAGGTTGCCTCCGGAGGAGAGCTTTCTCGCGTTATGTTGTCCATTAAATCTTTAGTTGCTAAAACGTCTGCATTACCTACTATTATTTTTGATGAGATCGATACAGGAATCTCTGGAGAGGTTGCGCTACGTGTAGGGGAGGTGATGGAAAGTCTTGCAGAGAACATGCAGGTCATTGCTATTTCCCATTTACCGCAAATTGCCGCTAAAGGTACCGCCCATTATAAGGTATATAAGGAAGATAAAGCTAATCGGACAATATCTAACATTGTTCGATTAGATCAAGAGGGGAGAGTCAAGGAAATTGCTCAGATGCTCAGTGGATCCAACCCAACTGAAGCTGCTATTAAACATGCCGAGTTGTTATTGGAGTAAGGGTTAGGGAGGACCTATCGTAAATACGATTTTGCTTTGGTAGGTGGCCGCAGGGATTGTGACTGATACACCTGTTAAACTTAATTGAATAGGAATATTGCTATAAGATGCAAGCGCCAGTATGGCATTGATATGAAATAATTCGGTGTCTATGGTAGTGATAGACTGGTAATTAGTGCCGTTAATTATCGTGCAGCCCACACATGCTGTTGTACCGTTTCCGGTGCGTTTAATGGATAATGCGAGCGAACTATGCCAAGTAGGATTGGGTTCATAATGGACAGAAACTTTGCCGCTCCCGAGCAACAAAGGTACTCCCGCATTTAATAAAATTTGATTGGAAAGACTCTCATAAGTGCCTGCATAATTGCTTCCCGCCTCGGTAATGGATGGAATGCTGAGCGTCCAATCCGTTCCGTTTACAGCCAAGGTTCTTGTTGTTATTTGAGCTTGTCCGCTGTGTATACCTAAAATAAGAAATAGCATTGAAAGTATACGCTGATAGGAAATAAAACCGCTGTATTTGTCTCTTTTCATTAATCACTGATTGTATAACGAATAATAATTGAAGTACTATTTGCAGAAGATAGAGTCGCATAATTATTGGGGCTTATTGTAAGGGTTAGTTGATGCCCAAAGTTTGCGCCATTACCAGTATAAGCGCCACCAATACCGCTGACTATGGTTTGAGCAATTGTTGTAAGGATAATCTGACCGCTGGGAGTCCCCAACGCCCCGCCTCCACCCATAGCAGCACTTGCTGTCGATAGCTTGATATCGATGCCCGGAACAATCTTACTGATGGAAGCGGTAATGATGCGATTACTTCCTGCAGCTGCAATAGCGGATGTATAATTGAGCCACTTACTCGTATTTGGTGTTGGATTTACCAATGGACTGCCTGCTTCGGTTGGTGCTGTAAAATTCATATTAATAAGCCCTGCTGGTTCTATATCTAGTAGTGCTACTGTAGGAAGAGTTAAGATAACATTTTTGGATCCAGTAAGCTGAGCTGCTGAAGAAAATGGAAACGATAATGTACATATATATATTAAACGCTTTATCATGCTCATTTTGTTTTTTTTGTTTCTTGATAGCCTACATTGATAGTTTCCTGTTGATACTTAATTTCCGATTGTCGCTTGAGTACCTCTATCGTAATATCTTTTGTATCCTTTGGGGTCAACGTGAAGTGAAATGTATCTACTGCAATCTTATAACGCTGATCCAATTTGTTTTTATATACTTTTAAAGTCCATGTGCCAGGACGGAGATACGTGAAATTAAAATTTGCCTCAATTTGACATATTTTACGAAATACCTGTTCACCATTTGAAATTTCAACGATCAAATTATTTTTCGCTTTAAATTCTTGTTTTTGAGAACTGGTAATTATTGCATTGTTTTCCTTATCACTTGTTCCTTGAAGATGAATATTACCATTGATCTTTGCGGCACTTGTTAGCCCGAAATTAAAGGTATTTATTTTTTTCTCAGAATTTAAGTTGACTGCTGCCGGAAATACAATGTCCGGAATATCTTCAAGATCTACTGTTGTTCGGTCAATTTCTAAGTAGTAATCTCCAGGCACTATATTTTTGAATGTAAAGTTTCCATTTTTATCTGTCATCGTAGCGTGATTTCCTAAAATCAAGCGTATCCCTTCTGTTTTATTTATGCCCAAATTGCTTATGTTTCCAGTTAACGAAGTATAATTGGCTATTTTTTTGACTGGGATATTCAAACGGGCTGTATAACGTAAAGATATAATAAAATCTTTGTTCCCCATTTCTTCTCTTTGTAAAGTATATCTCCCAGACAGATCAATGGCGTGTAAGGAAGAAATTTCTCGTTTAAAAAGTAATTCAAAAAGGTTTCTATCTTGAAAATATTCTTCTGGAAGATAATTATTTTGATAAAAAATCTGGACTGTATTTTTTTTCGAAAATCTGCTCATAATTCTCCCTCCGTAATAGATTTGTTTTTGATTTTTAAGCTGGTAACGTGAGGTTTGCGCATAGCTGCCAAAAAGTGTGAAAGAGCTGTTGAATTTTTCAAAACCAATACTTGCCGTATAGTAACTGGAGTTTCCGGAAAACCCTAAGATATAATTATTAGTTTTACCGAATTGGCTTTCTAGATTCAATTGAAATTTTTGGATGCGCTGGTCAATTCTAATATTAATAAATTGTTCATTATAATTAAATTGTTGTGGTTCAATTCTATCATTGTATCGTTGGCGACCTTTTTCGACAAAAAGAGTTCCTGTTTCAAGGTAGCGGAAATCTATACCATAGCGGTAGTATTTGCGATAAGGAGCGGCCGATAGGAGGGTGTCCCGTTGAAGGTTTTGAGCATCCTGTATGTAATTTCCATGCAGCCCTAAATTTTTTGTAAGCTTATAGTTGAAATTCCCATTCAAGGTGGATGCATTGTTGTAGTATCCCGCATATGTTGGACTCGTTTTTATGTAACTAAAAGCGGAACTTAATCGTTTAAAATTCCCCTCTGCTTGCAACATGTAGCCAAGCCCATTATATCTTGCTGTTCGGCTATAAGAGAGCTCTCCCAATAAGTTAACTTTGTCAAACAGTTTGGTCCTTCCTATTAAATATGGAAGATGGGATTCGTTGTCGATATGAAAACGTGTGGAACTCGACGGATACTTCCCGGGAGTTTTATACAAATAACCCGTCGTAATTTCTGAGTTGCCATTAAATTTATATCTCGCAAATATATTAAACTCATCTTTGATGTCCTGGAAAAATCTCGGACGATTGTAAAACCCTCCCAGACTCATTTTGCCAAGATCAAAACGAAGTTCGGCCCCACGTCCATAACGTGCATATTCCGTTAAAAATGAGGATGAATATACTTTGTCGCCCAAATGGCCCCAAAACTTGGTTGTTTTGTAATTGATAAAATATTCCTCATAAGGAGTAAAAGCAGTATATTGGACCGGATTTTTTGTTAGGGCGCGAAACTCCAATAGTCTATCATTTTTTTCATTTAGACTGCCTTTACCATATAATTCTCCCTGAAATCCTTCTTGAAAATTTTCTCGTTCACGCATGCCAATATAAGCGATGGTGGCAGCGATTGGAAAACGAAGGTAGATATCATCGTCCTGTGGTTTTATCGCTATAACGTTTACACCTCCTGATGCAATCAACTGTTGTTGTTCAGGATTGGTGGTATGGACAGTCAAGTCGAGTGATTGGGTAGTGTTCTTCGGTAAATCTGGACTGGTTGATCTATTTACTGTAATTAATTTCGTTTCACCGGGTGATAAGATGAAATTTTTAGGGACGTCAATATGACCATTTTTGCTTTCAAGGTTAACTTCCTCAGGAATATTACCACAATTTTTGAGAACAAAAGAATTGCTGAATAGTTCGCCTGCTTTGATAAAATTAACAGAACTTAAGGGGGTTATAATCAGATCGCGTGTTGTAGCGATCAGTACATTTACATGCTGAAGTACTTGATTCTTATTTATGCTGTCTGTCATGATTAACGATATGGTATGATAGCCCGGAGGAGTCTCTGCCGAAATAGATAAAGGTACGATATATAATGTCTTTTTGTGGGCGGGATATTTTTCCTGTCCTGTAGGTATGATAGGGCGAATCGAAGGAGTGGAACTCTTTATTGTGAGATCATAAACTTTTTCGCTAGGGCTATTATTCTCGATCCGAAATGAAACTGAAGTGGTACTTCCTGGTTTAAAATTGTATATGGAATCAGATAAATTTCCCTTTTCGCTTTGTGAAAAGAGCAATACAGGGAGTAGCAAGAGATATAATAAAAGCCAACATTTAATCATTCTTAATTTTGAGTTCAGTGCGCAGGGCAAATGCATTTTCATCGTCGTCAGTAGCCATCACTACTGCATTATATATTCCTGAAGGCACATTATTTAGGTCAATATGAAAAGATTTTGAAGTACTCGGCAAGAGACTCATGGCTTGGCTTGAAAAAACACCAATTTTCTTTTCGCTTTTCTGATCATAAAGCTCAATAGAAACAATCGATTTACAGTAAATCACGCCATTGTTGGTGAGTGCCACTTTTAGCGATTGTTTTTGGCCATCTTTTTCTAATTTGATACTCTCAAATTTTAGGTTGGGTTTTAACTCGCTGCTATGATAATCGGTAATCAGCTGAATCGCATAACGAACGATAGACGAAATATGTACCCCAGCTTGATTACTGTTGGGCATAATTTCTGATACTGGTTCAACAATGATGGCGCTCCAATAGCTTCCGGTCTGTGCGATACTATCAGGAATAGTAACCTCATAATACACCTCTGTTTTTTCTTTTGCTTTGATGGTAAGCAAATCCGTATTGAATTTGACCCAGCCCGCGTTTGTTTTTTTGTTTGTAAATGGCGGTGAATAATAAATTGATCCATCAGCCTTGTAACTTAAGTCCTGTAGATAAATCTTGACACTTTGAGGGGTGGTTCCTGTATTTTGAATTTCTATTTTTCCTTTATAAGTTTCACCCTTGTCAACTTTGTAAATGTGAGTGAGGCCATTTAATACAACAATGCTTGCTTTATTGGTTCCAATAAAAGCAAAGAATAGGCAAATAAGTTGGAAATATTTGGCCATATGTTTAGCAAATAATAAATAGTGAATGATAGCATAAAAAATAAGGGAAGATAGGTGATCCCCAAGTTTTCCCTTATTCTATCGTTTAAATTGCTTAGGATTATTTATCAGCAATGGTATACGTAACTTTTGCACTAACAGGCGTAGCGGAACCAACCAAGTCGCCATATGCAGTACCAGTACCAGTAGATACGGTATAAGTAAGTTGATGACCATTATTCGCACCATTACCTGTGTAGGCACTGCCTATGTTGTCAATAATTGCTTGAGCTGAAGCTGTTAATGTTAATGGGCCGGTAATAGGTGTTCCTAATGTTCCATCCCCAGCTCCTGTCGCTGTTGCTGCATTAACTTTGATGTCTACACCCGGCACAACAGCATCCAAATTCACCGTAACATGTCGCATTTGTGTTGTAGTGGATTTGATGGAAGAATAATTAAGCCAGAGCGTATTATTGGCTGAGGGAAGAGCTAATGGTAAGCCTGCTTCCGTAGGAGCGGTGAAAGGCATCGTAAGATTTTTACTTGCAGCCGGTTCAATATCGACAAGTGTTACTACAGGAATTGTTATACCGATAGTATGGCTATCCGTATTGGTGTCCTGTGCATTTGCATGAACCGCAATCGCTGCCACTCCTGCTAGCGAAAGGATAAGTTTTAATTTCTTCATAATTGATAATATAAATGGATATACTAAATCTATAAAAAAAATATGAAATAACATAAAAATTACTTCATTTTTAAAATTGACACCTTTTGCTTAGTTGATGTTTGTTTTTTTTGTGTATTTTTTACCTTTAAGTATTTGTTGTTTATGTTATTTAATATTCAGGTTAATTATTTAAAAAAGCATTTGGCCGTTCTGATAAATTGGAAAGGAGGCCATGGTACAGCTGATGGCTTGAATCTATAGGGGAGAGGTAACTTGTAGTTTCGCTGCCAAAGTAAGCGCCTTACTCGTTCTATTTTGAGGATTGTTTGCGAAGAAAAATTATAGCCATGATAAAAAGGAATGTCGCTATTCCAAAACAACCATAAGGACCAAAGCTCGTTTCCATTGTTCCCCCTAGTCGACCAATGCTTTCACCGCCTACGATTCCCTGCCCGAAAAACATAGCGATTCCGATTAGGAGTATCACAATACCCGCAAAAAGAAATGCCCAACCTGTCATGCGCTCGACTCTAGACATAAGTATATTAATAAGATCTAAATTTATGGAGTATATAGCCGCATCACAAGGATACTTCCACAACATTCGGTAATCACGGCTTTTGTTTGTCGGTAATAATGTTTGTAGTTGAAAACTATAATGCCTCAAAAGCATTTAACTTTTGAGGCATTATAGTTTTGAAAATAGTTTCCTAGTTTCCTATACTCGCATCCGTTAAAACGACCTTAACGATCATATTGTCGGGTGCAGCTGGAGCTCCTCCACTTACGTCATTAGCGTAAATACGTACTACGCCAATCGAATAGTTGTACGAAAACTGATATCCATATAGTTCTGAAGGAATCGCTTCGTATCTATCAGGAGTAGCGTCCACGTTGATGGCCACGCTAACATGACCGTCTTCATAATAACGTTTATCTAAATCTTTGATGGCGATATCTTTTCTATAAGTATTTGTACCCTCTTTGACCCATTCAGTTGATTTTACGGGAAATACATAACTTGTGCCGTCTAAGACGTTTACTTCTTGTGTAATATATTCTTTCTTACAAGAAGAAAATGAAACCAGGGCTGCGGTCCCAATTAATGCTGCTAATAAAAGTCTTTTCATATTGTGCGTGTTATTTGTGATATTTTTTTATTATAGGACGATAAAATAGTGCGAAAGTTTAACGTCAACTTTCTTAACAACAAAAAATGCACCATAAAGGTGCATTTTATTAAAATTATTTTTGGATACAGCTCATGTTTACTTCTCAGCTGTGTCTTTTGAAGACTTCGGATCTGAGCTAGAAACCTCAATATCTTTGGTTTCAGGATTAATGCTCACGGTCAAAACTGAACCAGTTTGCACATTTCCCTTCAGAATTTCTTCTGCAATCGGATCTTCCAAATATTTCTGGATTGCTCGTTTTAATGGACGCGCACCAAAATTACTGTCGTAACCTTTGTCTGCAATGAAATCTTTTGCCTCATCCGTCAAGTTGATTGTATATCCCAAATCTGCGATTCGCTTGAACAAAGATTTCAATTCAATATCAATGATTTTGAAGATATTTTCTTTTGTCAATGAATTGAAGACGATTACATCATCAATACGATTCAAAAATTCTGGAGCAAAAGCTCTTTTCAAAGCGGTTTCAATAACTCCACGTGAATGCGCATCAGATTGTTGTGATTTTGCTGCTGTGGTGAAACCAACACCTTGACCAAATTCTTTCAATTGGCGTGCGCCAATATTAGAAGTCATAATGATAATGGTATTTCGGAAATCTACTTTACGTCCCAAACTATCTGTCAATTGACCTTCGTCCAATACCTGTAGCAACAGATTGAATACATCCGGATGCGCTTTCTCAATCTCATCCAATAAGACAACGGCGTAAGGTTTACGACGTACTTTCTCCGTTAGTTGTCCACCTTCTTCATAACCAACATATCCTGGAGGCGCTCCTACCAAACGAGATACCGCAAATTTCTCCATGTATTCACTCATGTCAATTTGGATCAAGGCATCTTCAGTGTCGAACATGAATCGCGCTAATTCTTTAGCCAGCTCTGTTTTACCGACCCCAGTAGGACCCAAGAAGATAAATGACCCGATTGGTTTTTTTGGATCCTTCAAGCCCGCACGTGTACGTTGAATAGCTTTCACCAATTTACCTACAGCGTCATCTTGACCAATGATTCTTCCCTTCATCAACTCAGCCATATTCAACAGTTTTTGACTGTCAGTTTGACTAACACGTTGTACTGGAATACCTGTCATCATGGCCACTACTTCAGCAACATTTTCTTCTGAAACAGTATAGCGTTTAGACTTTGTCTCTTCTTCCCAAGCGATTTTTTCTTTCTCGAGCTCTTCGATCAATTTTTTCTCCGTATCACGCAATTTGGCAGCCTCTTCGTATTTTTGACTACGAACGACCTTGTTCTTTTCCAATTTGACCTCTTCAATTTTATTTTCAATGTCAATAATGGACTGCGGTACATGGATATTGTTTAAGTGCACGCGAGAGCCTGCTTCATCCAAAGCATCAATAGCCTTATCTGGTAAGAATCTGTCTGTAATATAACGTGTTGTTAACGACACACAGGCTTCAATCGCTTCGGGAGTGTAGGTCACATTGTGGTGATCCTCATATTTCTCCTTGATACGATTTAATATCTCAACCGTTTCATCATGTGTTGCCGGCTCAATCGTTACACGTTGGAAACGACGGTCCAAAGCACCATCTTTTTCAATGTATTGACGATATTCGTCTAATGTGGTTGCACCAATACATTGGATTTCTCCTCTTGCCAAGGCTGGTTTGAACATATTGGAAGCATCTAACGATCCTGAAGCGCCACCTGCACCAACGATGGTGTGAATCTCATCGATAAATAAGATGACATCCGGTGATTTCTCCAGTTCATTCATGACCGCTTTCATACGTTCTTCAAATTGACCGCGGTATTTTGTACCGGCAACCAATGAAGCCAGATCCAATGTGACTACACGCTTATTGAATAGTACACGTGAGACCTTGCGTTGGACAATACGAAGAGCAAGTCCCTCCGCAATAGCTGATTTACCAACTCCCGGTTCACCGATCAACAAAGGATTGTTCTTCTTGCGTCGGGATAAAATTTGAGATACACGCTCAATTTCTTTTTCGCGACCCACAATAGGATCCAATTTACCCTCTTCGGCAGCTTTGGTCAAATCACGGCCAAAGTTGTCCAATACCGGAGTTTTGGATTTGATATCCGAAACTTTTTTAGGTTGGATATATTGATCATCTTCCGCAAAATCATCGTCGCCTGTGGGAGAGCCCGGAGCCTCATCCTTGATGGTCGTTCTATTTTGCTCAACTTCAGATTTGAAGATGTCGTAAGTCACATTGTATTGTTGTAAAATCTGAGAAGCAATATTATCTTCATCTCGTAAGATAGCCAATAATAAATGCTCCGTTCCGATGATGTCCGATTTGAATATTTTAGCTTCCAAATAAGTGATCTTCAAAACTTTTTCAGCCTGTTTTGTTAATGGCATATTGCCAATAGGAGCGCGTGAAACCGATGCCCCCTTCACTGCGTCCTCCACAGATTGACGTAGGGCTGTCGTGTCAATGCCTATGTTTTTAAGGATCTTTATCGCCATTCCATCGCCTTCACGAATCAATCCGAGCAATAAATGCTCTGTTCCTATATAATCGTGACGCAATCTTAAAGCTTCCTCTCTACTGTACGATATGACATCCTTTACGCGCGGTGAAAATTTTGCTTCCATTGAATACCTTTCTGTTTTATATTAAGGATATATAAATGTAGTAAATTCTGCATTTCAAACCTTAAAATTATTTTAAATAATGTCATCAACAATTAAGCCATGACCGTTATACGTCCAAAATGTCAGTATAAAAGATTACATTTGTATGTTAATATAATAAGAGTTTTCGAATTTTTTTAAATTTTATGTCAGACGAGAAGATCATTTTTTCGATGGCGGGTGTCAACAAAATTTATCCGCCTCAAAAACAAGTGTTAAAAAATATCTATTTATCTTTTTTCTATGGCGCGAAGATCGGTGTGATCGGTTTAAACGGATCAGGTAAATCTTCCCTATTAAAAATTATCGCTGGATTGGATAAGTCTTACCAAGGCGAGGTGGTGTTTTCCCCAGGTTACTCTGTGGGTTATTTAGCACAAGAACCTCAATTGGATCTTGAAAAGACTGTTCTTGAAGTTGTTCAGGAAGGTGTCGCTGAAATTACAGCCATCTTACAGGAATACGAAGAAATCAACGAAAAATTTGGCCTGCCGGAGGTGTATGAAAATGCCGATGAGATGGACAAATTGTTGGCAAGACAAGGGGAACTTCAGGATATCATTGATGCCACTAACGCTTGGGAAATCGATTCGAAACTGGAAAGAGCAATGGATGCTTTACGTTGCCCCGAGCCAGATGCAAAGATTGTCAATTTGTCAGGTGGTGAGCGCAGACGTGTAGCATTATGTCGCTTATTGTTGCAGGAACCTGATGTATTACTTCTGGATGAACCGACCAACCACTTGGATGCCGAGTCGATCGATTGGTTAGAACAACACTTAAAACAATATAAAGGAACCGTTATTGCCGTTACCCACGATCGTTATTTCTTGGATAATGTAGCCGGATGGATTCTTGAATTGGACCGCGGCGAAGGTATTCCTTGGAAGGGAAATTATTCTTCTTGGTTAGATCAAAAAGCAAAACGCTTGGCACAGGAAGAGAAACAGGAAACCAAACGTCAAAAAACCTTGGAACGTGAGCTGGAATGGGTGCGTATGGCACCGAAAGCACGCCACGCCAAATCGAAAGCTCGTTTGCATAACTATGAAAAATTAGCTTCTGAGGAAACGAAAGAACGCGAAGAAAAATTGGAATTGTTTATTCCACCGGGACCACGTTTAGGTAATTCGGTCATTGAGGCAACGAATATTTCCAAAGCGTATGGCGATCGTATCTTGTTTGAAAATTTGAGTTTCATGTTGCCGCCTGCGGGTATCGTAGGGATTATTGGCCCCAACGGTGCGGGTAAAACAACCTTATTCCGTCTGATTACAGGTCAGGAAACACCTGACACGGGTTCGTTCAAGGTCGGAGAAACAGTAAAATTGGGTTACGTAGACCAAATGCACCACGACCTCGATCCTGAAAAATCGGTTTGGGAAAATATTACGGGTGGCAGCGACAATATGATGCTGGGTAACCGCTCGGTAAACTCAAGAGCTTACGTTTCCAAATTTAATTTTAACGGTGCTGATCAACAAAAGAAAGTAGGTGTACTTTCCGGTGGAGAACGTAACCGTGTTCACTTGGCTATTACACTCAAAGAAGGCTCAAATGTGCTCTTACTCGATGAGCCGACCAATGATATTGATGTAAATACCTTACGGGCACTGGAGGAAGGCTTGGAGAATTTCGGTGGTTGTGCCGTTGTGATCTCCCATGATAGATGGTTCCTGGATCGTATCTGTACCCATATCCTTGCTTTTGAAGGGGATTCACAGGTTTATTTCTTTGAAGGTAACTACACTGAATATGAAGAAAACCGTAAAAAACGCGTTGGTGACGTAACACCGCACCGTATTAAATACAAGAAACTGGTAAAATAAGCAATAATCATGGACGGTGGAAGGCTTTTAGCTGCTATAATAGATCACGCTATTGATGGAATAATTACTATAGACAACAGGGGGAATGTGGAAAGCATTAACCCTGCTGCCTTGGAATTGTTCGGTTATCAGGCTGAGGAAGTGATCGGACACAATATCTCCATGTTAATGCCTGAACCTGATCGTGGCAACCACGATGGTTATCTACATAATTACCAAACCACAGGTCATAAGAAAATTATCGGAATCGGCCGTGAAGTGATGGGCTTAAAGAAAAATGGAGAAACATTTCCATTCCGCTTGGCAGTCAGTGAAGTTTGGTTAAAAGATAAGAATATCTTTACCGGCTTTATTCACGATTTATCGCGTGAGAAAGCTGCCGAGGATATGCTCAAGCAACATGCAACCGAACTTGAACATAAAGTCAGTGAGCGTACACGCGACCTGATCTCGCTGGTATCTGAACTTGAAAAAGCTAAAGCAGAAGTCTCAAAGTCTTTGGAAAAAGAAATTGAACTTAACCAGCTGAAATCACGGTTTGTGTCCATGGCCTCGCATGAGTTCCGGACACCTTTAAGCTCGGTTCAGCTTTCGGCTTCTCTGATTGAAAAGTATTCCGAACGACCGGATGATAAGGCTAATATCCTTAAACACACCAATAAAATTAAAAGTGCAGTTCAATTGCTCACAAGTATCCTGAACGACTTTCTGTCACTTGAAAAATTGGAAGCGGGTATTGTTGTGATGAATAAGCAATACATCAATCTCGTTGAGTTGGCAGAAGAGATCACCGAAGAAATGCAATTGATCTGTAAGAAAAATCAGCATATTGTATACCAACACACCGGAGAAATCGGGCATTTCACCTTAGATCCAAATTTGTTGAAAAATGCTTTGGTCAACTTAATCTCCAACGCGATCAAATATTCCGGGGAAGATACCTTGATCGAATTCACAACCTGTATCGATGAAGAAGGCTGCTTAATATCCGTGAAAGACAATGGTATTGGTATACCCGAAGAAGATCAGGTACATTTGTTTGAGCCTTTTTTTAGAGCACATAATACTGGTAATATCCCTGGTACAGGATTGGGTTTGAATATTGTAAAACGATACATTGAATTGATGGCGGGGCAGATGGAATTTGAATCGGAAGTACATAAAGGAACTTCATTCAGAGTAAGCTTTAAATAAAGGTGAACTTGGAGATTCGCATAACTGAATAAATAATTGCAGATGAGAAATAAAAAGACAATTCTAATTATTGAAGATAATATCGATATCCGAGAAGGAACTACCGAAATATTGGAGTTGACAGGAAGGTATGATGTCATTACAGCCGAAAATGGCCGCGTTGGCGTCGACCTGGCGACAAGACACATTCCTGATTTGATTCTCTGTGATATCATGATGCCTGAATTGGATGGTTACGGGGTCTTATTTATGTTGAGCAAAATTGAGAGTACAGCCAAAATTCCGTTCATTTTTCTGACTGCCAAAGCGGAACGCGCAGACATGCGTAAAGCAATGGAAATGGGAGCGGATGATTATTTGACGAAACCTTTTGATGATGTCGAGTTGATGAATGCAATAGATGTTCGTCTCAAAAGACATGAACAGCTGGCTGCAGATATTCCTCAGGAAGAAGATTTGAGTTTGAGCGCAGAAGAGCAGGTATTGTTGCTAAAAGAGCTAATTGCCAACTCACGTGTGAAAACAGTGAAGAAAAAACAGTCCATTTATGAAAAAGATGATTCGCCAACGTACGTCTATTTTGTAAAATCTGGTCAGGTACGCAGCTTTAAGTCCTATAAAGATGGACGTGAGCTGTCTACAGGGATTTTTATTAAAGGAAATTACTTTGGTTATGCCTCGATTTTGCTGAATGATAATTATGAAGACTACGCCGAAGCTGTTGAACAAAGTGAAATTGTGTTGATTCCAAAGGATGGTTTTTTGGAACTGTTATGGAAAAAGCCTGCAATAGCCAGTAAATTTATTAAGCTCCTTTCTGTCGACTTACGTGAAAAAGAAGAGCAATTGCTGGGTTTTGCCTATCATTCTGTCCGTAAGCGTGTCGCCAATGCATTGATTAGCGTTGCTGAAAAAAGTGGAGTCAATATCAATGAGGCTGATGCATGCTCAATTGATGTGACACGAGACGGCCTGGCTTCAATTGCAGGTACAGCCAATGAAACTGTTTCCCGTATGCTCTCCGACTTTAAAGAAGAAAAACTGATTTCGAAAGAAAAAGGAAAAATATACATCAATTCTATCAAGAACCTGCGGGATGTGAAGCAGTAGGGATCAGTAGCGAAGATTTAAAAATCAACATAAAAAAGGCGTGTTCAGTTTTTCTGAACACGCCTTTTTTCTGATAGTCTATGTTTACTGATTTGTGTCTTTTCATTAAAGTATCAATGCGAGCTCGCTATGCCGTTTTATTGAACTAGTTCGATTTCAGTGACCGTGTTGTACGCGATTATTGGCCATATAATACCTTTCGGTTGACTTTTACAGCTGTTGATGTTAGCGAAATCATGCAAGTTTTTGTGAATTGTGATAAATATCATTTTAAGGTGTGGTGCTACATCATCTTTTTGCCCATATGCATGATTTACTTTTGTTCTTAGGATAAACCTTAATTGGTGATTGTAGAATCAGAATGAAAGTAGTAGTATATAATGTAAGGTCATTTGAAAAAGAGTTTTGGGCATTGGCAAATGCCAAACAACATGATTTGACTTTGATTTCAAATGGATTAAATGCGGAGACACAGAATTACGCGCGTGGAAAAGATGCGGTAGTTATTTCCGTGAGCGATATGTTGGACGAGAGCATGCTACTTAATTTAAAAGGGTTAGGGATCAATAAGATTATGACCCGCAGTAAGGATACTGCTCATATCGATCTGGTAAAGGCTGGAGATCTGAATATTCAGATTGCCAATGCGCCATTTGAAGATCAGAGTCCAAAAGGACTGGCAGAGCAGACCGTCCGGAATCTCAACTTATGGGGATTAGAAAAATGTGTGGGTAAAGCTTGTTGTTGTCTAAACGACTGTGCTAAAAAAATAAAATAAAATGATTACATCGCAGGTTACAATGGAAGAATTGGTGCAAAAATATAATGTTGCCGCACCGCGCTATACAAGCTATCCTACTGTTCCCTTTTGGGATAATGAAGCATTTTACCGGGCAGCTTGGACTAATCAAGTCTACCAAACTTTCCAGCAGTCGAAAGAAAAAGGTATCAGCTTATATATACACCTTCCTTTTTGTGAAAGCCTATGTACGTATTGTGGTTGCAATACGCGCATTACAAAAAACCATCGCGTTGAAGAACCTTATATTGCCGCTCTTTTGAAAGAATGGGAAATGTATGTCGCTTTATTTAAGGGAGAAAGACCCTTATTGGCGGAAATACATTTGGGTGGTGGTACTCCGACCTTTTTCCATCCGGATAATTTGAAGGTACTGATTGAGGGGATCCTTAAACACGCAGACCTGGCTCCTGATCGTTCATTCTCTTTTGAAGCTCACCCTGCTAATACAACCGTCACACATTTAGAAACCTTATTTGACTTGGGGTTTCGGCGCTTGAGCCTGGGAATACAGGATTTTGATCCACTTGTGCAGTTTGTGATCAACCGACATCAAACATCGGCGGAAGTGAAAGAAGTGATGCTGAATGCGCGGAAAATTGGATTTGAGTCGATCAACTTCGATTTGATCTATGGATTGCCTAAGCAGACATTGGCTACGGTGGAAGATACGATCCAAAAAGCGATGCTGCTCGGTCCAGACCGGATCTCTTTCTATAGCTATGCCCACGTGCCTTGGATAAAACCCGGTCAACGGCATTATACTGAAGCAGATCTACCTCATGGCGCAGCCAAACTCGCCTTATATAACCTTGGGAAAAAAATGATTTTGGCTCATGGCTATGAAGATGTCGGTATGGATCATTTTGCGAAAAGAGAGGACGAATTATTTGTAGCTTTCCAACAAGAAAGATTACATCGCAATTTTATGGGCTATGCCGATCGATTTAGTCCCTTGTTAATCGGTATCGGAGTTTCTTCGATCAGCGATGCCTGGGGGGCTTTTGCTCAAAATGTGAAGACCGTAGAAGAATACCATAAACTCATTGATGCTGGGGTATTGCCCGTTGTAAAAGGACATATACTCAACGAGGAGGATCTTCTTGTAAGGCGTTATATCCTCGATATGATGTGTAAAGGTAAAGTGCAGTTGCCGACAGGTGCGCCGTTGAATGAGCAGATTATCGACGAATTGTCTGAACTTGTTGCAGATGGTTTAGTCTCCATAACCGGCGACCTAATTCAATGTACTGCTATTGGACGCTCTTTTTTAAGAAATATCTGTATGGCCTTTGATCAGCGATTATTACGTTCAAAAGCACAAAATCAATTATTTAGTCAGGCAATTTAGCACGAAGGTATGGCAGAGCTAAGGGATGAAATACAACTTGCAGAAAAATGTTTCCATTGCGGCGATAAAATTGAGGAAACGGGCTATCAGCTTGATCATCATGATTTTTGCTGTCTGGGGTGTCAGACCGTTTACCAAGTACTGAACGATAGTGGTATGCAGCAATATTATCGCTATAATCAGCACCCGGGTAAATCAAATAAATCCAAGCAAGAAGATTTTTCCTATCTGGATGAACCACAGATTGCCGGTAAATTAGTGGATTATAAAGATGATAAGATGACCATCATCACCTTTTATATTCCGGCTATTCACTGTAGCTCTTGTATCTGGTTGCTGGAAAATTTATATAAACTCAATCCCAATGTACTGCAGTCGCGCGTGGACTTTATGAAGAAACAGGCGAGCATTACATTCAATCACAATGAGCTGCCATTGAAAGACCTGGTTTATCTTTTGGTCAATATCGGTTATGACCCTAAAATCACCTTGCAGGATGTTGTAAAGGAAGGGAATAGAAATAATCTAAATCCTTTGGTTGCAAAAATTGCTGTTGCCGGTTTCTGTTTTGGAAATTCTATGTTATTCAGTTTCCCTGATTATTTTGGAATGGGGAGTTTTGAAAAGGAATATGCCAATTTCTTTGGTTGTATAAACCTTGCCTTTGGTCTCCCTGTTTTATTGTATTGTGCGTCGGATTATTTCAAATCGGCCTATTGGAGTCTGAAACAAAAGCGGTTGAATCTGGATGTGCCATTAGCTCTGGGAATCCTCGTGTTATTTTTGCGTTCGGCGTTTGAGGTGATCACACAGACAGGCGCTGGTTTTACGGATACACTCTGTAGTCTTGTGTTTTTTATATTGATCGGAAAATGGGTACAACAACGTACCTATTATCATATCTCATTTGAACGGGATTACCGGAGTTATTTTCCGGTGGCTGTAACAGTATTGACTGAATCGGGGGATAAACCTGTACAATTAGCTGACGTTCATATAGGCGACCGTATCTTGGTTCGCAACAATGAAATTATACCGGCCGATGCCATGCTTTTAAAAGGTGATGCTGCGATAGATTTTAGTTTTGTAACCGGAGAATCAAGTCCGGTCAGTAAGACCTTGGGCGAAATTATCTATGCCGGCGGACGCCAGACGGGGGAAGCGATAGAACTTGAAGTGGTCAAACCGATTTCACAGTCCTATTTGACCAAATTATGGAATAATGAGAACTATAAAGATTATGACAAACATTTTCAGACTTTTGTCAACTTTATAAGTAAATATTTTACTGTTGTTTTATTGGTTGTTGCACTTTTGGCTGCCTTATTTTGGGCTGTTGATGGGAGTGCAAGTAGGGCTTGGGGAGCTTTTACGGCGGTATTGATTATCGCATGTCCATGTGCGTTGGCGTTGAGCTCTCCATTTACCCTTTCTGCAGCGCTAAGTATTTTTGATCGAAATAAGTTTTATGTGAAAAATACGGCCGCTATTGAGCAAATGGCTACGATTGATACCCTCGTATTCGATAAAACCGGTACAATATCATCGCCTAAAGCAACCTCAATTTATTTTGAAGGTAGCCTTTCGGCAGCCGACAAAAAGCTACTGAATGCGGTATGTAGAAACTCTAGCCATCCATTGAGCCGTGAAATTGTTAAGTGGCTGAATGTTTCTTCTGCTATTTCGATACAGGATTTCAAGGAATTTCCGGGAAAGGGGATGCAGGCTAATGTCAGTGGCAAGGAAATTAAAATCGGTAGTGCTAATTTTTTGAATATCGGTAACATTAAAACTGACGGGTCTGTGGTTTTTATTCGTATAGGTGAAGAGCTAAAAGGATATTTTACCATGGAGCAATCCTGGCGCGATGGTCTTTCGGCTTTGATTGAAGATTTTAAAGTCGGATACGACCTTCATTTAATCTCAGGGGATAACGATAGACGTCTGGATGCACTACAGTTAATTTTTCCCTCGAATGCAAGTTTGCTTTTTAATCAATCTCCAATGGAAAAACTGGCAACCATTCAAAATTTTCAGGTAGCAGGAAAGCATGTCTGCATGATTGGTGATGGCCTTAATGATGCGGGGGCATTGCGTAAAGCAGACTTGGGCATCGCCGTAAGTGATGATATCAATAACTTCTCTCCCGGCTGTGATGCGATATTGGATGGGGAGTCATTTTCGAAAATGCCGGATTTCTTTGCTTTTAGCAAAGATGCGGTGAAAGTAATACATATGAGCTTTGGTATATCTCTTTTATATAATGTAATTGGGTTGAGCTTTGCCGTGCAAGGTATTATGTCGCCATTATTTGCCGCGATTCTAATGCCAATAAGTACGGTAACGATCATCTCCTTTACAAGTCTCATGACGAGATGGTATGCCAAACGCCGTAAACTCTAGTTGCTATGGAAATAATGTATATTTTGATCGGTTGTAGTGTTTTGTTGGCTTTGGTTTTCCTATGTGCTTTTTTCTGGGCAAATAAAACCGGTCAGCATAACGATACCTATACACCTTCTATACGGATTCTGTTTGATGATGAAACGACAGAAGGGGAGGATAAAGAAGGCGACGTAACTAAAACGTTATCGTAATTAAATCAATTACTTTTTTTTGTAATTAAGGTTATTATCAATAAAATTGGGGATAAATACCAATTTGAAATAAAAATACATGCATAATAATCCATTTTCATTAAAAGATAAGGTAGTTGTAATTACGGGAGGTACAGGGATTTTAGGCGAAGCATTTGTTGAGGCTTTGGCCGAGGCAGAAGCGAAAGTCGCGATACTTGGACGTAATGGACAAATCGGAGCAGAGCGTGTCCAGCAGGTAGAGTCCCTTGGTGGCGAAGCGATATTTGTTGAAGTTGACATCATGAACGAACAGGATGTCACTCGGGCGAAAGATGAAGTTTTGCAAAAGTGGGGTAGGATAGACGCTTTAGTAAATGCCGTTGGAGGCAACATTCCGGGTGCAACAATTGGTGCCGATCAAGATTTATTTGCGAGCAATATTCAGGATACTATTAAAGCAATAGAGCTTAATTTGTATGGTACAATGATTCCTACGCATATTATTGGTCGTGTGATTGCTGAAAGCGGAAAAGGTGTCATCATCAATATATCTTCCCTTACAGCCAGTCGTCCTTTTACACGTGTTTTGGGCTATACAGTAGCAAAACACGGTATCGATGGGTATACAAAATGGATGGCCACCGAACTCGCACAGCGTTACGGAGATCAAGTTCGTGTCAATGCAATCGCTCCCGGTGTATTCTTAACCAAACAAAACAAAAACTTATTGATCAATCCAGACGGTACGTATAGCGACCGTACCAAACGTATTCTTAACGGAACTCCCTATAACCGTTTGGGCGACCCTCGTGAGTTAAAAGGAACTTTAATCTATCTATTGAGCGATGCATCGGCCTTTGTGACAGGGGAGACGGTTTTTGTCGATGGTGGTTTTAATGCATGGTGTGGCGTTTAATTAAACTTTAAGATGAGAAAATTAGAACAAACCTGGCGTTGGTATGGTCCCAATGACCCGGTATCTTTACAAGATATCAAACAGGCTGGAGCTACTGGTATTGTTACGGCATTACATCATATTCCACACGGTGAGGTATGGCCATTGGCCGATATTCAAGAAAGAAAACGCATTATAGAAGATGCTGGTCTTACCTGGTCTGTTGTGGAAAGTGTGACAGTACACGAGGAGATTAAGACAAAAGGTGCTAGGGTCGATGAATACCTCCAGAAATATAATGAGACTTTAACCAATCTTGCACAATGCGGCATCAAAACAATTTGTTATAATTTTATGCCGGTGCTGGACTGGACGCGTACACAATTGGATTTAACCATGGCGGATGGTTCAAAAGCATTGTATTTTGACTGGATTGATCTGGCACTTTTTGATATTTTTATATTGAAACGTGATGAGGCACAGACAGCGTATCCAGAGGATGTTGTTAAACGTGCGACTTTACGATTTGATGAAATTTCCGAACAGCAAAAAGAAGAATTGACAAATGTTGTCTTAATGGGGATCCCCGGAGAGAAAAATGTGGAATTGGATGCGTTAAAGGCGAGCATTGATACCTATAAACATATTGGGAAAGGTGGTTTACGCAACAATTTGGTTTATTTCCTTCAGGGAATTGCGGCAACTTGTGAGGAGAACGGTATATGTATGACCATTCATCCCGATGATCCACCGTATCCTATTTTAGGTTTGCCCCGCATCGCCAGTAATGGTGCAGATTTCGATTATTTTTTGAATGCGGTTCCACAACGATTTAATGGTGTCTGCTTTTGTACAGGGTCTTTGGGGGCCAGTCAGACAAACGATCTGCCGGCTATCTTAGAAAATATTAAAGGACGGGTAAACTTTGTTCACTTACGGAATGTGAGGAAAGATGCGATCGGAAGCTTTTATGAGGCAGACCATTTGGATGGGGATGTCAATATGTATAAAATCATGAAAATCCTGGTTGCTGAAAATCAATTGAGATCTACAGCGATCCCATTCCGGCCAGATCACGGCCATCAGATGCTGGATGATCTAAATAAAGTAACAAATCCAGGGTATTCTGCCATTGGAAGATTGAGAGGGCTTGCGGAATTGCGGGGCCTAGAGTATGGTATTGTTGGTGAATGATACCCATAATTCGGGCGAAGATTAGAGATTATGACCTGTAATATAGGTCTCGCATAAAGACAGTCGGGAAATAGGGGAGCTAATTTCTTATTTCCCGACTGTTTTGTTTTAAGTATGTCGACGAGACTATAATCAAAAGAATTATAAGGAAGATTTGCGAATGATGAGCTGTGTTGGAAGCTCAATCGTTTCAAATTCATGTATTGGTCTTGTTTGGTTAATGGTGGCGATTAATTTATTTGTCGCCAGTTCCCCAATTTCTGTTGCCGGTTGTACAACTGTGGATAGTGCCGGATTTAAGGAAGCTGCTATCTGTGTGTTTGAAAAACCAATAACGGCCACTTCGGAAGGGACTTGAATCTGAAGCTCAGCCAAAATACCCAGTGTTCGGGTTGTAATAACATCCGTAGCACCGAAAATCGCATCTATACGTTTATGTTCAAGATATTCTTTGCGCAAAATCTCCCGAATTGTTTCGTCTATATCGGTGGTATTATTAAAACTACATTCGATATAATGTCTATTATCAAAAGGGATCCCCGCATCTGATAAAGCAGATCTGAAGCCATTTAATCGTTCGGCTGCCACACCTAAGTTCTTTCCGGTGATATGCAAAATATTCTTTTTGCCTTGTTCGATGAGATGCTTTGTGGCATTATATGAACCTTGGAAATTATTGACACCAACCTTGAATGTGTCGAGCTGGTGATTGATACGGTCAAAAATAACGACTGGAATCTGCGATTTTATCAATGCTTTTAGCTCTTCAATATTTGAATCGGAGGAAACCGGAGATATCATTAAGCCATCAATACCGCGCATGCGTAAGACGTCAATACAATTTTTTTCGATCCGTTCGTCTTCCCGGCTTTGCATGAAAATAACGTCATAGACCGTCTGTTGAGAGGCTATTTGAATTCCATCGAGGATTTGTGAAACGAATGTATTGCTAATGTTGGATACAATAACCCCTATTGTATTGGATTTTCCTATTTTTAAGCTCCGTGCCAACTTATTTGGGTGGAAATTATGCTTTTTGGCATATTCCTGAACCATCTTTTTAGTCGCTTCACTTATTTCGTAGCTGTCTGATAATGCTTTGGAAACCGTCGAAACAGAAATATTGAGTGCCAACGCTATATCTTTCAGGGTAGTTCTGCTCATCGCTCTGGTGGTTATTTTAAGAAGATAAATCTACATAAAAAAATAGATAAATAGGTTTTTTATCTTGATAAGTGGACCAATGCTGCTATTATTTGGCTTTTCATATTGATATTTTGCTTGTTTCAGCGGCAGTTTTGACAAAAGGGGAGGCCTGTTGTTACCCCGCTTAGGCTCAAATTGTATCCTGATTTACTATTACCACCACTATAGCACCGATTTAACAGGGGGTTAATAGGGGTTGTACCCCTGCTAACCCCCTGTTAACCCCCTGTTATCCCCCTGTAATACCCCTATTAGTTAACTATAAAAGTTAAACGAAATTGGTAATAGATCCGGTCCGAAGCCTCCCTCCATACGCTATAGGATGACCTGGGTTTCTCCGAAGGTCCAATCTGGCGGCCGGATCAGCCATTCCAGCCCTCCGATCACCTGTTTTACAAAAAGAATCGTGCACCGTTACAGGCAGTTAAGGGAAAAATGAAAATAATAAGAACAAAAGGCTTGGAAGTTTGTTCCTAAACTCCCTATCTTTGCACCACTCCGCAAGGGAGGGACGGTTACCCCGAAAGAGGGAATCCTGAAAAAAGAAGGGTTTAAGAGAAGTCTGGCAGGATCTAAAATCCCGTTCAGTTTATTTTAAACGCGGAAATCGAAAAAAGAGGAAAGAAAAAAAACTTCAAAAAGTTTTTGGAAGTTCAGAAAAGATTTCTACCTTTGCAGTCCCAACGGAAACGAAGGGAAAAACAAAACGATAAAGAGTGGCGCAATGCCCATCGGAATAAAGCGGATACGGAAGTTGAAGCGACAAAGTTCTTTAAGAAAACACAATCATGTAAGCGTGACGAGTAGACAAACGAAAGTCATGAACAAATTCAAGTAATTCGTTCAATTCGATCCAAGATCAGAGATATAAAAAAAGAATTCTGATTATTATAAATAGTTGGAATCAAAAACTTCATTTTACAATGGAGAGTTTGATCCTGGCTCAGGATGAACGCTAGCGGCAGGCCTAATACATGCAAGTCGGACGGGATCCATCGGAGAGCTTGCTCGAAGATGGTGAGAGTGGCGCACGGGTGCGTAACGCGTGAGCAACCTACCTCTATCAGGGGGATAGCCTCTCGAAAGAGAGATTAACACCGCATAACATCAACAGTTCGCATGTTCGGTTGATTAAATATTTATAGGATAGAGATGGGCTCGCGTGACATTAGCTAGTTGGTAGGGTAACGGCTTACCAAGGCGACGATGTCTAGGGGCTCTGAGAGGAGAATCCCCCACACTGGTACTGAGACACGGACCAGACTCCTACGGGAGGCAGCAGTAAGGAATATTGGTCAATGGGCGGAAGCCTGAACCAGCCATGCCGCGTGCAGGATGACTGCCCTATGGGTTGTAAACTGCTTTTGTCCAGGAATAAACCTAGATACGTGTATCTAGCTGAATGTACTGGAAGAATAAGGATCGGCTAACTCCGTGCCAGCAGCCGCGGTAATACGGAGGATCCAAGCGTTATCCGGATTTATTGGGTTTAAAGGGTGCGTAGGCGGCCTATTAAGTCAGGGGTGAAATACGGTGGCTCAACCATCGCAGTGCCTTTGATACTGATGGGCTTGAATCCATTTGAAGTGGGCGGAATAAGACAAGTAGCGGTGAAATGCATAGATATGTCTTAGAACTCCGATTGCGAAGGCAGCTCACTAAGCTGGTATTGACGCTGATGCACGAAAGCGTGGGGATCGAACAGGATTAGATACCCTGGTAGTCCACGCCCTAAACGATGATAACTCGATGTTGGCGATAGACAGCCAGCGTCCAAGCGAAAGCGTTAAGTTATCCACCTGGGGAGTACGCCCGCAAGGGTGAAACTCAAAGGAATTGACGGGGGCCCGCACAAGCGGAGGAGCATGTGGTTTAATTCGATGATACGCGAGGAACCTTACCCGGGCTTGAAAGTTAGTGAAGAGTGCAGAGACGCACTCGTCCTTCGGGACACGAAACTAGGTGCTGCATGGCTGTCGTCAGCTCGTGCCGTGAGGTGTTGGGTTAAGTCCCGCAACGAGCGCAACCCCTATGTTTAGTTGCCAGCATGTAATGGTGGGGACTCTAAACAGACTGCCTGTGCAAACAGAGAGGAAGGTGGGGACGACGTCAAGTCATCATGGCCCTTACGTCCGGGGCTACACACGTGCTACAATGGATGGTACAGCGGGCAGCTACATAGCAATATGATGCTAATCTCTAAAAGCCATTCACAGTTCGGATTGGGGTCTGCAACTCGACCCCATGAAGTTGGATTCGCTAGTAATCGCGTATCAGCAATGACGCGGTGAATACGTTCCCGGGCCTTGTACACACCGCCCGTCAAGCCATGAAAGTTGGGGGTACCTAAAGCATGTTACCGCAAGGAGCGTGTTAGGGTAAAACCGATAATTGGGGCTAAGTCGTAACAAGGTAGCCGTACCGGAAGGTGCGGCTGGAATACCTCCTTTCTAGAGTATCGAAGATCGGTGCTCGTCACGTTACATATGATTGCAGAAGAAAAAAACATCAGAAGAAAGTGCCCGCCCCTAAGGGAGCAGGACCGAGAGAAAGAGATGAACAAGATAAGCTAGTCCCGTAGCTCAGTTGGTTAGAGCACTACACTGATAATGTAGGGGTCAGCAGTTCAAATCTGCTCGGGACTACGAAAACGTTTTGGGGAATTAGCTCAGCTGGCTAGAGCACCTGCCTTGCACGCAGGGGGTCAACGGTTCGAATCCGTTATTCTCCACATCTCCGGGGAAGTATATAGCGATATACTTCATATATACCGGAAAAAGAGTTCTTTGACATATTGAAAGAGAAAAAAAATTACAAGAGAAGACAACAGTATAGAGACAATACGTTTATGTGTCTGATGTAAAGAGGAGACCCTCGGTCAAGGCCGAACGAATCTTTACGTAGCATAGATGTATATATATCAAAAGCAGCCGCATAGTAGCAAAAGGCTATGCCGGTGAAGAAAGTAAATAAGGGCACACGGGGGATGCCTAGGCTCTCAGAGGCGAAGAAGGACGTGATAAGCTGCGATAAGCTTTGGGGATTGGCAAATGCGACTTGATCCAGAGATTTCCGAATGGGGCAACCTGACTATTTGAAGAATAGTCGTATAAAACGCGAACGCGCTGAACTGAAACATCTAAGTAGGCGTAGGAGAAGAAAATAACAATGATTTCCCAAGTAGTGGCGAGCGAACGGGAAAGAGCCCAAACCGATCATGTTACGGCATGGTCGGGGTTGTAGGACCACGACATTGTACAGCGCTATGAACTGGAAGCAGGTGGGAAACTGCGCGACAAGGGTGAGAGCCCCGTACAGGTAAAGAATGTTGACATAGTGGTATCCTGAGTACCGCGGGACCGGAGAAATCCTGTGGGAATCCACCAGCACCATCTGGTAAGGCTAAATACTCCTGAGAGACCGATAGTGAACCAGTACCGTGAGGGAAAGGTGAAAAGAACCCCGAACAGGGGAGTGAAAAGAACCTGAAACCGTGTGCTTACAAGCGGTTGGAGCAGGCAGGTCCTGTGACAGCGTGCCTTTTGCATAATGAGCCTACGAGTTACTCTTGTCTGGCAAGGTTAAGTCCTTCAGGGACGCAGCCGAAGCGAAAGCGAGTCTTAATAGGGCGCATAGTCAGATGAGGTAGACGCGAAACCTTGTGATCTACCCTTGGGCAGGTTGAAGTTGCAGTAACATGTAATGGAGGACCGAACCGATAAACGTTGAAAAGTTTCCGGATGACCTGAGGGTAGGGGTGAAAGGCCAATCAAACTGGGAAATAGCTCGTACTCCCCGAAATGTTTTTAGGAACAGCGTCGGCGTAGAGTTTGATAGAGGTAGAGCTACCGATTGGGTGCGGGGGAGTCAAATCCTACCAAATCCAGACGAACTCCGAATGCTATCAAATATAGCCGGCAGTGAGGCTTTGGGTGCTAAGGTCCAAGGCCGAGAGGGAAAGAACCCAGACCATCAGCTAAGGTCCCCAAATCCGTTCTAAGTTGAACTAACGAGGTCCGGTTGCCCAGACAGCTAGGATGTTGGCTTGGAAGCAGCCATTCATTTAAAGAGTGCGTAACAGCTCACTAGTCGAGCGGCCGGGCGTGGATAATAAACGGGCATCAAGAACGGTACCGAAGCTATGGATTTGTACTGAAAGATGTGCATCTGGTAGGGGAGCATTCCATCGCCGGAGAAGCAGTTTGGCAATGAACTGTGGAGGTTATGGAAAAGCAAATGTAGGCATAAGTAACGATAAGGCGGGTGAGAAACCCGCCCACCGAAAGACCAAGGTTTCCTGATCAACGTTAATCGGATCAGGGTCAGTCGGGACCTAAGGCGCACCCGAAGGGGGCAAGCCGATGGACAACTGGTTAATATTCCAGTACTCTTCATAACTGCGATGTGGTGACGGAGTAGTGACACTGCCGCGAACTGACGGAATAGTTCGTTGAAAGGCGTAGGTATAGGGACGGTAGGCAAATCCGCCGACCCTGCTGAACCCCAATAGTACAGCAAAGCTCCGGTGGCGCTGATAGAGCAGGTAAACAGACTTCCAAGAAAACCCGCTAAGCTTCAGGTTATGAAGACCCGTACCGCAAACCGACACAGGTGGTCGAGGAGAGAATCCTAAGGTGCTCGAGTGAGTCATGGCTAAGGAACTCGGCAAAATGGCCCTGTAACTTCGGGAGAAGGGGCGCTGTCTCGTAAGAGCAGCCGCAGTGAAAAGGCCCAGGCGACTGTTTAACAAAAACATATGGCTTTGCAAAATCGCAAGATGAAGTATAAGGCCTGACACCTGCCCGGTGCTGGAAGGTTAAGAGGGGATGTCATCGCAAGAGAAGCATTGAATCGAAGCCCCAGTAAACGGCGGCCGTAACTATAACGGTCCTAAGGTAGCGAAATTCCTTGTCGGGTAAGTTCCGACCTGCACGAATGGTGTAACGATCTGGGCGCTGTCTCAGCCATGAGCTCGGTGAAATTGTGGTATCGGTGAAGACGCCGATTACCCGCAACGGGACGGAAAGACCCCATGCACCTTCACTATAGCTTAACATTGAGATTGGGTACAGGATGTGTAGGATAGGCGGGAGATGTTGAAGTGGCTTCGCCAGGAGTCATGGAATCAACCTTGAAATACCGCCCTTTCTGTATTCGGTTTCTAACTCGGCTATGTCGAGGACATTGTTTGGTGGGTAGTTTGACTGGGGTGGTCGCCTCCAAAAAGGTAACGGAGGCTTTCAAAGGTAAGCTCAGTACGCTTGGTAACCGTACGTGGAGTGCAATGGCATAAGCTTGCTTGACTGTGAGACCGACAAGTCGAACAGGGTCGAAAGACGGACATAGTGATCCGGTGGTTCTGTATGGAAGGGCCATCGCTCAAAGGATAAAAGGTACGCTGGGGATAACAGGCTGATCTCCCCCAAGAGCTCATATCGACGGGGAGGTTTGGCACCTCGATGTCGGCTCGTCACATCCTGGGGCTGGAGAAGGTCCCAAGGGTTGGGCTGTTCGCCCATTAAAGTGGCACGCGAGCTGGGTTCAGAACGTCGCGAGACAGTTCGGTCCCTATCTGTTGTGGGCGTTGGAAGTTTGAGTGGATCTGACCTTAGTACGAGAGGACCGGGTTGGACAGACCTCTGGTGAACCTGTTATGCCGCCAGGTGTACGGCAGGGTAGCTACGTCTGGAATAGATAAGCGCTGAAAGCATCTAAGTGCGAAACTAGCCACGAGATGAGACTTCCTTATAGGGTCGTAGAAGATGACTACGTTGATAGGCCATAGGTGTAAAGGTTGAGAGACCAAAGCCAAGTGGTACTAATAGCCCGAAGCTTTCTCAAGCAGACAGACACTGTTGTCTTCCTCTTTAATTTTTAAGAAACAAACAGAAACGAACCTCTTTCAATAGCTATGTCAGTTGGCATGAATAACATGATATGAATATCATAGATCAGCCAATAAAGATTTTTAGGTGCCTATATCGGCGGTGTCTACCTCTTCCCATTCCGAACAGAGCAGTCAAGCCCGCCAGAGCCGATGGTATTGCCGTAACAGGTGGGAGAGTAGGTCGGTGCCTTTTTTTACACGGAAGCCCTTGCTGGAAACAGTCAAGGGCTTCTTTCGTTTAAGTACTTCCGTATTTCCATATTTCCATGTACAGGCTATTGCCTATCCTCCGCCTATCGGTTATCGCAGCACAGGACCGTCGGTGAGCCCGGTCCATCGGTAGCTGTTCCGCAACTGCCGCTATCCTGCAGCCTTCACTGACCGTATCAAATCCTATTACTTTTTAGCAGTATTCTATAGCTGCATATCAATTGGCCTTGCAGTAGCTACTTATAATACTGTATATGCTATCCGACTGTTGGGAAGCATGCAGGTAATGGTACACAGTCATAGCAGGTAGTCATGCGGTCATGCAGCCATCACTGTGCTGCTGTGCTATGCTGTACTGTCGTAGCCAAGGGGCATTGCAAAACTCAGGCTGAGCTCATATTCTTTTAATAAGGGGCTTTTCTACAGTGGTTAACTAAATTATGCTATAACAGTACACAGAAGCCAGTTCAAGCTAATCCCACTACCGATTCTTTTCAAAGCGTCTTTAGTTCACTTGCTATAGGCGAATAGTGCAATGAGTCTGCAGATTAAGGTTTGCTATTCTGATGAGGTTTGATGCACTATAGCTACAATTCACTTCGTGCCAATAGTCCCGATGTTTTCGGGATAAATTCGTGTATATGTAACAGTGATTCTAACCCATATTGCCATTAAAACAAGGTATTAAACCGTAAGAAATGTGACTACGGTCACTTTTGATGTCTGATCTAATTGTAAAAAGTATCTTTCAAGATCTCTATTTTCCCTAAGTCATTTACAACCAATGGTCGAAATTGCGAACTAAACCTTTTAATCGGGTAATAAAAAAGTGACGCACATCACTTTTGTACGCATTGTCCATCATTAGATTGTCATAAATTGCTGCTTATTTTTGAATCAGAATCAACAATTTAAGTAATGCAGTTAGAGCAATTTAATTACGACAACAAGATTGTCAGGAATTTCGGAATCGCTACCATTATTTGGGGGATAGTTGGTATGACCATAGGATTGCTTGTGGCGACGCAGCTTGTTTGGCCCCAGATGAACTTTGGATTGCAATTTACAACATTTGGCCGTGTACGTCCTGTACACACCAATGCGGTGATTTTTGCTTTCGTAGGTAATGGTATTTTTATGGGAGTTTATTACTCCTTACAGCGGGTGCTTAAAGCAAGAATGTTCAGTGATGCTTTGAGCAAGCTCCATTTTTGGGGTTGGCAATTAATTATTGTTGCCTCGGCTATTACACTACCACTCGGTCTTACTTCAAGCCATGAGTATGCCGAAATGGAATGGCCTATTGATATCGCAATTACCCTCATTTGGGTCGTATTCGGAGTCAATATGTTCGGTACTATTATCAAACGACGAGAACGTCACATGTATGTCGCTGTTTGGTTCTATATTGCCACATTTGTTACAGTAGCCGTATTGCATATTGTTAACTCCATCCAATTACCTGTAGCTGGCTGGAAAAGCTATTATGTCTACAAAGGCGTACAGGATGCGCTGGTACAATGGTGGTATGGTCACAATGCAGTTGCTTTTTTCTTGACAACTCCTTATTTGGGAATGATGTATTATTTCCTTCCTAAGATGGCCAACCGTCCAGTTTACTCTTACAAGTTAAGTATTCTCCACTTTTGGTCTTTAATCTTTATTTATATCTGGGCAGGTCCTCACCATTTGCTCTATACGGCGCTACCGGGTTGGGTACAGTCTTTAGGGGTTGTATTCTCCATTATGTTGATTGCTCCGAGTTGGGGCGGTATGATCAATGGCTTGTTGACCTTACGGGGTGCTTGGGATAAGGTACGGACAGAGCCTATGTTAAAATTCATGGTCGTGGCCCTTACTTGTTATGGTATGGCGACTTTCGAAGGCCCTATGCTATCTTTAAAACAGGTGAATGCAATTGCTCACTTTACCGACTGGATCGTAGCACACGTACACGTAGGTGCATTGGGATGGAACGGCTTTATGACATTCGGTATTCTGTACTGGTTGATACCACGTATTTATAAAACGGAGTTATATTCTAAAAAGTTGGCATCAACGCACTTTTGGATAGGTACCTTAGGTATTTTGTTCTATGCGATCCCGATGTATTGGGCAGCTGTAGTACAAGGCTTGATGTGGAAAGAATTTACACCGGAAGGAGTCTTGAAATATCCAAACTTCCTTGCGACAACATTGGAAATTTTGCCAATGCACATGATGCGTGCACTAGGTGGCGCACTTTATCTATCGGGCGTGTTCCTGATGACGTTCAACTTGATCAAAACTATGCAAAAAGGGAAGCTTTTGGCCAATGAGCCTGCAGAAGCTCCTGCATTATTGCCGGTTCAAGTAAACGAACAGTCTCAACACCGCCGCCTTGAACGTAAGCCAATTTTATTTATGGTACTCGCTCTTATTGCCATCCTCATCGGGGGTATGGTGGAGATGGTGCCGACTTTTACAATTTCTAAAAACGTTCCAACGATTGCGAGTGTAAAACCTTATACAGCATTGGAACTGCAGGGAAGGGATCTCTACGTGAGAGAAGGTTGTGTAAACTGTCACACACAAACTATTCGTCCATTTAGATCCGAAACCGCCCGTTACGGAGAGTATAGCAAGGCGGGAGAGTTTGTTTACGATACACCGTTTTTATGGGGTTCGAAGCGGACGGGACCGGATCTGCATCGCATCGGTGGAAAATACCCCAATAAATGGCACTTTGATCACCTGTTAGATCCGACGATTACCTCGCCAGGAAGTATTATGCCAACATATCCTTGGTTGATCGATCAGAAGCTGGATAATTCTATTCTGCAAGATAAAATGAAAGCATTACGGAAATTGGGAATTCCCTATACCGATGCGGAAATTGAACATGCTGAGCAGGATCTTACCAAACAGGCACAAAAAATTGCTGATGATCTAAAACAAAATCAAGTGAATGTGTTAGCTGACCGTGAGATTGTAGCTGTAATTGCATACTTACAGCGATTAGGAACAGATATAAAAGCAGCTCCAAAAGTAGCTGATAATGTTAACGCAAATCAATAAAGCCATGTTTAAGCAAATAACAAATCTAAACGGCAGTGAGCTTTATCTAATTGCATCACTTTGGATCTTCTTGGTGTTCTTCATTTCAGTAGCAATAATGTTGTTTCGAATGAAAAAAGACTATGTTACTTATATGAAGGAATTGCCTTTGGAAGAAGATGAAACAGAAAAGGAACTGAATCATTCACCTGAAAGTCTATAATATATGAGTTTATTATTGGATACTGCACCAGCTACCGCAGAAGTTGTTCAATCTACGATAGGATTCGGTACAGATAATTTATACACAGATATCTTAATTGTTGTATTGATCGTTGTGATGCTGGCTCTTCTCGCTTCGGCATTGATGGTCAATCGCGCGATGAAATCCATCATTAAGATTACCATGCCTGAATTGGCCAAGGAGGAAAAACTCAAAAAGGCGGCGAATAAGGGCTGGATGAAAAGGTCGTGGAACAAGATCATGGGGATCAGACCGATTTCAGAAGAAAAGGATATTGTCATAGACCATGAGTATGATGGTATCCGCGAATTGGATAATCCGATTCCGATCTGGTTTAATTTCCTTTTTTATGGAACGATTTTTTTCGGCCTTGTTTACTTATTTGTTTATCAGGTGTCGGGCATCGGAATGAACCAAGACCAGGAGTATGAACATGAGATGTTCGTTGCCGAGAAAGAGCGTCAGGCTTATCTTACTGCTTCTGCGAGCAATGTAGACGAAAGTAGCGTGGAGTTTCAGCCGGAAATGGCAGCTGATGGAAAAGCGATCTTTACCGCAAACTGTGTCGCTTGTCACGGTGGTAGTGGCGAGGGAGGCATCGGACCTAACTTGACCGATAAGTTTTGGCTTCATGGTGGCGAGATTAAAGATATCTTCAAAACCATTAAGTATGGTGTTCCTGATAAAGGAATGGTGCCATGGGAACAAACTTTAAGTCCTGCACAAATCGCACAGGTTGCCAGTTATATTATTACCTTAAGGGATACACACCCTGCTAATCCAAAAGCTCCGCAAGGTGAAGAGGTAACCTATGGCGGTGGCCAGGCTGCAAGCGGAGAGAAGGCGGCGGATGAGAGCAAAGCAGAAAAGGCTGAAACAGAAAAAAAAGCAGAGTAATAAATTGAAATAGCAATGAGTACAGTAGTCGTGAATAATGCCAATAACGGTGGATCTAAGTCAAAAAAAAGACAATGGATTTATGCCAAAAAACCGCAGGGAGAGCTTTACAAAAAGAGACAGTGGGTTGGGTATTCACTACTGCTGTTCTTGTTTGTAGTTCCTTTTATCAAAATAAATGGTGAACCGTTTCTCATGTTCAACATTATTGAGCGGAAGTTTTCCATCTTAGGAAATCTGTTCTATCCACAGGATCTCTACATATTCGTATTCGGTATGTTAATCGTGATGGTATGTGTGGTTTTGTTTACTGTTGTCTTTGGACGGGTATGGTGCGGATGGACTTGCCCCCAGACCATTTTTTTGGAATTAATATTTAGACGAATTGAATATTGGATCGAAGGTGATTGGCAACAACAAAAGAAATTGGATGCTGGACCCAATACGGATCAAAAACAATTGAAAAAGTTTTTGAAACATGGTATATTCCTGATCATATCATTTTTCATTTCAAATATCTTTTTGTCTTATATCATCGGTGTTGATGCGTTGATGAAGATCATCACTGATCCATTGGACCAACATATCGGTGGATTGATATCAATCATCATATTTACATTGGTTTTCTATGGTGTATTTGCGTACGTCAGGGAGATTGTATGTATTGCAATTTGCCCTTATGGCAGATTGCAGGGCGTACTCCTCGATGACCAAAGTATCACTGTTGCATATGATCATAGACGTGGAGAGCCAAGAGGAAAACAGCAAAAGGATGCAACGGCGACGCAGGGAGATTGTGTAGACTGCAAACTCTGTGTACATGTATGCCCCACAGGAATTGATATTCGAAATGGTCTGCAATTAGAATGTGTAAGCTGTACGGCCTGTATAGATGCCTGTGATGCTGTCATGGACAAAATTGGAAAGCCTAAAAAGTTAATTGGCTTTTATCCAATGGGTGAGATTGAAGGAACACTGAAGAAAAAAAGCAATACGAGGGCGATTGCTTATTCTATCGTGTTGGTTGCGTTAATGTCGGTCTTTTGTTTTCTGTTGTTCAATCGTTCTCCGGTGGATGGAAGATTGCTTCGGGCAAAAGGAAGCACCTACCAACTTCGCGATGATAAGACAATAAGCAACCTGTATTCTTTGGAATTGATTAATAAGTCTGGTAAAGAAATGCCTTTTAAATTGGTCTGTGATGATCCGCGTTTAAAGATTCAACTGGTCAATCCTATTCAAAAATTGAGTAAAGATGGGCATGCGACACTGAGCTTTTTTCTAATTATCGCGAATAAGGATGTTGAGACCTATAAAAGTAATATAAAATTAGCTATCTATTCGGGAGATAAGAAAGTGGAAAGTTTAAAAACCACTTTTATAGCACCTCCGGGTATGAATTAAAATGAAAACAATGAATTGGGGTACAAAGATTTTTTTAACCTTGGCGGTATTTATGTTGTGTATAGTCGGAGCAGGAATATACATGGTGAGTCACGATTCGGATAGTCTGGAAGAAGATGACTATTACGAGCAGGGACTGAATTATGATCAAGCTTACGAAAAAAAGCAAAATGTATTGATTATGAAGGAATCACCAACAATAGAAATCAGGCAAGATACCTTGTATATTCATTTTGTTTCCAAAGAAAATAAAGGGAAACTGCTGTTTCGAAAACCTTCGGATAATCGATTGGATAAAGAATTACCATTTCAGACAACCAGTAATTTATATACACTGCCCATTTCCACGTTCGATAAAGGAATGTGGAATTTGTATATTGACTGGAAGAGTGTAGGTAAAGATTTTTTATTTGAAGAGCATATTTTATTCTAGTTTAACGAAATGAGCTATACCTATTTTGCATTTTTCATGGGATTGTTTGGAAGCATACATTGTGCGGTAATGTGTGGCCCATTAATTTTTGCTATTGAGGGAAGGCAGGGTTTTGGTTGGAACGTTTTTTTAAATAAAGTACTGTATCAATCCGGTAGAGTACTGACTTATGGATGTTTAGGACTTTTACTCGGTACGATCGGAACATTTGCCCAGATTCAAGGTTGGCAGCGAAGTTTGAGCTGGGCCACAGGTATTATTCTGATCGGAATTGCTTTATTCCAGCTTATTGGTAAGCATAATCGGAAAATCGCTAGCTGGCAGACGAAGGCTGTGCAGCCAATTGTACGCTTATTGTCGAAATGGCTCTATAAATCGGGGGGGAGTTTTATTGCCGGCGTACTGAATGGCTTATTGCCCTGTGGTATGGTCTACATGGCACTCATGTCGTCCATAAATGCAGATAGCCCACAGCAAAGTTTCTTTTTTATGTTGTACTTTGGCTTAGGAACTATTCCGCTATTGTTTGCATTTTCTTTTCTGGGAAATTTCTCCAGATCTTTCAAAATTGGATTTTCGAAATGGGTTCCCTTTCTCTATTTCTTATTGGGAATTTGGTTTATACTCCGGGGTGCCAATTTGGATATTCCCTATTTAAGTCCATTCATTCATGTCGATGGTGCAATAAACTGTGTTTAACGACAAACAATATGTCGATGCTAAGTATTATATTTGGTAAAACCCTTAGCTCACAATATGGAGGTACTTCATCATATTTTACAGATTGCATTAACCTATTATTGGATTCCCCTACTCATTCTTTATATTGGTGTAATCGGAACGATTTTGATCGAAAACCGTAATCCTTCCAAGACCATTGCCTGGATTATGGTCATTGTTTTCTTACCTGTCGTCGGTTTGCTCAGTTACTATTTCTTTGGTCAGAAGTTTAAGAAGGTCAAAAGGATGAAACGCGTGTACCGCGAGCAGTCCAAAAAGCTACTGGATGCCTGGCGTAAGGAATCCGAAATTATGGAGGAACATATTGATACGTTAAATGAGCGGATCGGTAGTTTGGCCATGGTATACCGCTACCTTAAAAATCAGAAGATCTCTACCTTCTCCCTCAACAACGATGTAACCCTGTTTATCAATGGGGAAGAAAAGTTTCCGGTACTTATTGATCGTCTTAAAGCTGCGCAGCATTCCATTCACATGGAATATTATATCTGGGAAATGGATGAAATAGGGCAGGAGATCTTACATATTCTGGAAGAAAAAGCAAGAGCTGGGGTCACCGTACGTCTGATATTGGATAGTTTTGGTGCTCCTGATGTAATTAAATATTTACGGAGGCATAAACCCGATTTTGTGTTTCAAGCTTTTCTCCCAGTAACCTTTAGTTCCTTGGCGAATAGCAACTACCGAAATCACCGCAAGATAGCGGTGATCGATGGGAAAATAGGTTTTGTCGGCGGAATCAATATTTCAGATCGATATATCAATAATGGAAAAAATGAGGTTTATTGGCGGGATACAGCTATGATGGTTGTCGGCGCGGCCGTAAATACGTTGCAAATCCAGTTTTGGAACAGCTGGAACCAGACAGATGCGGAATCGTTTGAATTGGGCCGAGGTTATTTAAACCGATTTCCCCTTACCGATGAAGATGCGAGTGGAGTAGGATTTACAGCCAGTGATCCCGGATCGCCAGCGCCTTTCAATATGGAAGCAATTATTGCCGGTATCAACGAAGCAAAAGAATATGTACAGTTGTGTACACCTTATTTTATTCCCAGCGATCAATTGACGACCGCTTTAATGCTCGCGGTATCTTCAGGTGTTCGTGTGGACCTGATGTTACCGGCCCAGTCTGATTCGTTTTTTGTACAGCACGCCTCATTCTCGTTTATAAAACCACTGTTGGAAAGAGGAGTCAACGTATACCTTTATACAAAGGGATTTCTACATGCCAAAACCATCTGTATTGATGGGAAGCTTGCCTATATCGGTACGACAAACTTAGATATCAGAAGTTTTTACATCAATTTTGAAATCTCGGGAATTGTCTCGGATAAAGCGCTTTGCGACCGTCTTAATGCGCAATTTTTGGCTGATATTGAAGTCTCAGATCTGATTACAATCCGAAAATGGATGCAACGAAGCCGCTGGAAAAGAGGAGTTGATTCCATCTGTAGGCTTTTGGCTCCCTTGCTTTAAATAATCTTTAAAGAGTCGGTATTGCCCCTACGAATAGGTATAATAAATGTTAAAAATACCCCAATGGGGTTGGTCTTTGCTCAAAATTGAATATATTTAGCTATTCATTTTTTATTCTAAGACTTTCAATGAAGCACATAAAACTATTGACTTTATCGATAGGACTGTTAGGAATGGGGACGACTTATGCCCAGACTACACCTACGTTGCCTATTAATACGATCGTAGAACGAGTTCAGAAATATTTTCAGGTCTACCCAGTTGAAAAGGTACATTTACATTTCGATAAGCCATATTACGCGGTGGGGGATACCCTCTGGTTTTCGACCTATTTATCCCGCAATTTGGCCGAATATGAGCCGAGTAAAATAGCTTATGTGGAAGTACTGAACAGTCGTGATTCCCTGATTCAGACACTTAAAATTCCATTGGATAAAGGGGTAGGAAATGGGCAGATTGTGCTTGATCCTCAATTTATGTCTCAGGACAATTATCGATTTAGAGCTTACACAAAATGGATGGCCAACTTTGATAATGCCTACTTCTTTAATAAAGTGGTGCCAATCGGTGATGTTATCAATAAGAAATTGATTACAAACATTGAATTTCAAAATAACATTGGTGGTAATAAAACCCAAGCTGTCATACAGTTCCGCGATCGTACGGGAAAACCGATGATCAATTCAAAAATCAATTGGGAGTTTGTCTCGGGATGGGAAACGTTCGACAAGGGTAAAGGTGAGACGGATGGTCTAGGGAAAGTAACGATAAATTTGTCTCCAAAGGAAAAAGCAAATTTGGAGAAAGGGCAACTGAAGATTAGCATTCAGGAGAATAAAAATGAAAAACCTTTGTCTAGTTCTTTCTTGCTCAAAAATGCCTTGTGGGATGCAGACGTACAATTCTTTCCTGAAGGAGGCGATATTATCGCCGGATTGGCAAAAAAAGTGGCATTTAAAGCCCTCGGATCCGATGGGAAAGGGCTAAAGGTAAAAGGAAGTATTTTAGATTCAAAGGGCAAGTCTGTAGCGGAGTTTGCGGACTTCGGAACTGGAATGGGCTATTTTTCTCTTCTGCCGCTCGCGGGAGAAAATTATCAAGCTGTTGTGAAGTTTGAGAATGGACAGGAACGCAAATACAAATTGCCGGCTGTTGTCAATGACAAGGCAAATGTTGTTTTTGTAAAACAGGATGCTACGAATGCTGAGTTTGCCGTGGTAACCAGTGAAGAGAATTTTTCAAAAAACCAAGGGCAATCCTATTATGTTTTGGTTCAGTCGAATGGACATCTCTGTTTTGGCGCGCAGGTGAATTTGAAATCTTCATCCGCATTGGTCAATATTCCGAAAGAGCGTTTACCAAATGGTATTGTCCAGGTAACCTTATTGAGTCCTGACGGAAAGCCTATCAGTGAGCGCTTGGCATTTGTTCAAAGCGAAAAGCTTTTAAATATTCAGGTTACCAGCGATAAGCAAAGTTATAAGGCTAAAGACTTGGTCAATCTTAAACTTGCTGTAGACAACAATGGGCAGAAGTTCCCGGGAAGCTATTCAGTAGCTGTAATAGACGAATCCAAAGTTCCCTATAATGATCAGGCAGATCTTTCGATTGTGAGCAACTTTTTGTTGACTTCGGACCTCAAAGGAAATGTAGAGAACCCAAATTCATATTTTGATGAAAAAAATCCCAATCGGGATAAAGCCTTGGATGCTTTATTAATGACGCAGGGATTTCGCCGATTTGACTACCCGACGCTCATAGCGGAGAAGTTGCCGCAGATCAGTTTTCTTCCTGAACAGGGAATCGAATTGTCAGGTATCCTGCGGATGAACACCGGGCGTCCTTATCCAAACGGTGGATTACTTTTGACGATACCTTCCCGTAACATTAAGAAGGATGTGTATACAGATCAAAATGGACGTTTCGCCTTTAAGGATCTTGTGTTCCCGGATTCGTCCAAAGTAACGGTTAATGCCCGATCGAATGACAATTACCGAAGCTTGGTTATCAATATGGACCAGACCTTTTACCCCGAGATCGATAAGAATAATGGCTATAAGAGTTATTTTGTACCTAATATAGACCAGGCTTTTGCTCCTTATTTGGCGAATAGCCGAAAAGAGTATCGAAAATCGATTCTCTTGGATGAGGTAGAAGTGACGGCGGTAGTGAAGAAAGTAATCACCAATAAAGATTTCCCTTCTATTTCGGGACTGTCCATGCCGGAACACCGTATTGAACCCGATCGTTTGACCGGTTGTAACGTGTTGACCATGTGTCTTCAAACGGTATTGACGGGCATTACCTATGATCCACAGACATTGAAGTATTATGTTTCTCGTGATTATAATGCAGGTGGGCGTACACCTGTCCAGTTCTTTCTGAACGGTATGGCTATTGATGAGCCCGGATTAAATAGCATCAATGTCGCGGATATCGAAGGTATCGAAATCTTCTTACGTGACGAATTGGGAACAGTCTCCAGAATGTATCAAAATAATGGTGTCGTGTCAATCTATACGAAGAAAGTGGAAGCGAAGAAACCACGGATGTCGTTGAGTGAAATTGAGAGCATGTTGCCAAAATCAAATGTAATCGATATGTATCCTTTGGGCTATATTAAAGAACGCAAATTCTATGTTCCAAAATATGATACGCCGGAAAGAAAGGCTGCAAACGATTTGAGAACGACCATTTACTGGAATCCGAAAGTTTCGATCACAGAGACCGGGGAGGCGGCTATTCAGTTTTATAATGCCGACGGAAATGGAAATTACAAGGTAATCGTCGAGGGAATGGATCAAACCGGGAATATCGGCCGTAAGGTAATAAACTACGGTGTTCAGCCTTAAAACTTGTATATAGGAGTTCATCAAAAAAAGAACGCTGTTCTCAGTCAAAGAGAGCAGCGTTCTTTTTTTTGTTTTAAAAAAAACACCTCCTTGATGGGCAAGGAGGTGCTAACTAACCAATTATAAACCTAAATTATGAAAAGTATTTTGTCGCTATTCAAAGCGCTAATCTTCTTATTTATAAAATATATTTCAAATCCTATGCCAAATAGTTTTTATAGTACTTTTGGCAGATTTTTAGTTGACCTTTTTGATCAGGCTACTTGTTCAAGTGGAAATAACAGGGTCTACAACGTGGTTCATAAGCGTCTTTTTCACCTAAAAGTACGGTTTCAGTATCCTTGGTCAGACGGTAGGAATAATTCGCTGGAGCGCCACATTGCATGCAAACCGCATGTACTTTCGTAACGTGTTCGGCTACTGCCATTAGATTGGGGATTGGGCCAAATGGTTGCCCTTGAAAATCCATATCGAGTCCGGCAACAATTACCCGGATACCACTATTTGCCAATTTGACACACACCTCTGTCAAACCGTCATCAAAAAATTGTGCCTCATCGATTCCGACAACTTGGGTAGATGAACTTAAGAGTAGGATCGCTGAAGAATGATCAACAGGTGTCGACGGGATGCTATTACTATCGTGAGAAACGACCAGCTTTTCATCGTATCGTTTGTCAACAGATGGTTTAAAGATTTCGACATTCAGACGTGCATATTGTGCTCGTTTTAGCCTGCGAATCAATTCTTCTGTCTTGCCTGAGAACATCGAGCCACAGACAATTTCAATGCTACCATATTGAGCGGGGCGCAAAGCCAAATTATGTTCGGAAAAAAGCATTTGATTCATTTAATTTTGCCGGAAGGTCTGCAAATAAGGTGATTTTTGTAAAATGACCTCCCATTATATTCTGTTTTTGACACTGCTAATATCAGAATTAAATATTAAATTTGATAACAGTTTTTACCAACATAAGCCTATCGGCTTATAAGCGTGAAACTTAAATTATTTGAACTTCTTGGCGCTTTTTGCTAGTGCATAATTACACGATTACTTGACAGTTTGTGTTAAAAAAGATTTACAAATAATTTACAACGAGCATGGCAACTGTTAATGCAAAAATTGTCCCTCATCAAAAAAAGGATGATGGGACGTGGAATGTCAAGATCACTGTTAGTCACAAATCCCAGACGAAATATATAGATACATCTTCATTTGTAGATAAGGCCTACCTGGATTCAAAAGGTAAGCTTAAGAAGGCATTTGTTGATAAACATTTTTCTACTAAACTAACGGAGTATCGCGATGCTCTTACGGCTTTGGGTAGCAAAGTGAAATTTATGACCTGTGAAGATGTTAAGGGTTTCCTTAAGAACTTAGATGCAAAAGATGATGTTATCGATTTATTCGCAAAGTTTGATGAAAGGATAGATGAATACCGCAGCAAAGGACGGGAGGGACAAGCTAAAAATATATTATCAGTGATCAACCATCTACGTGATTTTACTGGTCAACAGTCGTTTGATATCACTCATCTTACTACGGGATTTTTATATGAGTTCAAGCGTTACCTGGAATCGCCTAAGGTTATTGTCAGAAATAATAATAATGGTGGATATACCAAACCGCAGGAACGGCGCGGAATAAATGCTAATACGCAAATCATATATTTCGGTATCATAAGCAATTTGGTAAAGGATCTACGAAAAAGATACAATAATCAATCAATCGGGCATACTCCTTTTCCAAATCCTTTTGAAAACTTCGATAGCATAAAGCCGGTAAAGACTAAGAGGAGAATTTTAGAGATTAGCATGATCCTGGATTTGTTAAACTATAAACCAGTAGGGAAGATGGAAACGGTAACTAGGGATCTGTTTCTACTTTCATTCTATCTGTGCGGTATGAACCCGGTTGACATGTTTGCCTATTTGACTAACCCAAAAATGACGGGTGGTTTTGAATATGCCCGTACAAAAATTAAAAATAGGAGAATTATTGACGGAGGTGTTACCAATGTATTGATCCCGGAATGTGCACAGGCTTTAATTGAAAAGCATGCTGGTACCATTCAAAGAGACTACAGGAATATAGAAAGCTTACATTCAATTTTTCGTGATGGTTGGAAACGGATACGAGCAAAACTTGGCTTTAACGTATCAATGTATTATGGCAGGCATAGTTTCGCTACTATTGCAAGGAAGTTATGTGGAATAAGTAAGGATGATGTTTCCTTTGCACTAAACCATAAGTTTGGATTGGATGTGACTGATATTTATGCGGAGCCAAATTGGGAGATAATTCACCATGTTCAAAAGACAGTAATAGAAAGAGTATTTAGTGAACTTGAAGAAAAAGAGGTGGCATGAGCTACCTCTTTTCATCTAATAGGGCCAATATCTTTTTTAATGTAGATTCCATTGTAACCAATCTGTTTTCAACTTCCGCCAGGCGGTAAGCGAAAGATTGACCTTCTTCGGTATTTCTATTTAAATAGGTCAAATCATTTAATGACATACCTGCTTTTGAAAGTCCCTTTATAATATGTCCAGAAAGACGGCGTTTCCCGTTCTCAATATTAGAGAGTGTATTTACAGATGTGTCAAGCATCTTTGCAAATTCAACTGCGGTCTTTCCTAATTCCTCACGGAATGCGCGAACCAATTTACCTTCTTCCTCGAAACTACTTTTTTCCATTGTGTGTATGTTTATGTACTGTTATTTTAAAGTGGCCCACTTTTAACTCGCTGTATTTAGGAGTATATTCAATATAGCTACCGTCTGGAAGTAATGCATTGTCAAGAATAAGCATTACAGCAGGCAACCAATCAGGTGGGTAACACCAAATATTTAATTGCGCTTGGCGTTCGTCTTCGTGAAGGCAATTAACCTCGATTCGATCTGAATGCCGTGGCGTGGGCTTGTATTTTGGAGAGATCCCATATTTAGGCGCTGGTACCAACCATTCGCGAATATAGTTTACGACGTTCCAAACAACTGGCGTGTCATTCTTTGGTTCAATCTCCCTAAACGAGCCGCCTGTCATTGTTATAAGATACGTTTCACCACGTTATAGATCTCTCGGATATCGTCAAGGTTTACGGTGAAGTCAGGATATTTTGATTTATCTGGATTGATCGACCGCAACACAACATCGCCGGTTTCCAAATCTTGATCAGCAACCTGCTTCACGATTATTCCTTCAGTGCGGTGAACGAAAACAAAGCTAGACCAGTTATGTGCGTGAAGCTTTCCGGCCCAATGGTGTGGAAGTATTTTTCGGCATTGTAAAACTGTTCCATCTAAAATAGCATGCTCGATTGTCCCGTCGTTCATACTGTCCCCTTCTGCTTCAAAATATCGATACTTTCCTTTAGGCATGTGTGTAACTGTGGCTGTGTATTTAGGTAATGTTTCAAGATATTCAGGATCCGCATACCCCAATAGGTATCCTGCTCTTGCTTTAACTGGTACGAATTCGGCTGTCAACGCATATAAACCGTCCCCAAGCGGTTGTACTTGCTCATCGCCATCTTCGTCAAATTCATATTCTCCAATAGATTTTGCGTTGGATTTTGTTTTGGTTGGAAAAATATATTCCATATCCTCTTTGGAAGGATCTAGTTTGCTTAATAACACTTTGACTCTCTCAGACTCTATACCATCAGTATAGTCGTCTTGGTTGAGCAAAGCGGACAGTGTATTACGTCCATAACCTAGGTAGTCAGGACTTTCACGGTCTGTCAGGGTAACCTGGCTAACTCCTTTACGCTTCATCAAACGTTTAAGGTAGTTGCCTTTAGAAAATAATTTATTCATCGTGTGTGTATGTTATAAAATTATAACACTGAGAATCAATGATATAATGTTTATTTTGTTTGTAATGATTGTAAATTGTTTGTTTTGTTTAATTTGTTTAGTATTTTTGTTTTGTCAAGTAATCATAGAAACAAATTTAGCAAAAAACATCAACGTGTGTGCCAAAAAGTGAAATAACAAACAATGTAAACAAATTAAACTTTTTAAAATGGTGGAGATAACAGATAAAGTTGCAATCCCTGAGAACATTACCAAATATCGGGCGGCAATGAAAACAATGAATGTAGGGCATTCATTTCCTGTCCCCAACGGAGAAGAGAAAGAGGTTCGCTATATCGCATGGGATTTATTCCATAAAGAGGGAGATGATGGTAAACCAGTAAGTGAAAAACGGTTCAAGACAAAAAGAGATCCGTTAGACTTGGAAAACTTTAGATGTTGGAGGGTTAAATAATGTTGAAAGAAGGATTAACATTAGATTTAAAATTGGCCCGAATGCTACAAGGGGCCGCAGAGTTGGGCGGTATAGCCGCGCTGACTGAGGTAGGACAATTACGACCATATCTTTCAAAGGCGGAAGCTTATCGGAAGTATGGAAGGGGGGTAGTGGATAATTGGATTGCAGAAGGTGTAATAACTGAGAAGCAAGACACGCCCAACAGCAAAGTAAGGTTATGCCGGAAACAACTTGCATCTGTAGCCGCGTCACAGAATTTAGTACAATACATAGCGTCAACAAAGAATGGACACTGAATTATTAAGAGAGCTGGTGCAAGGGTTACTTGTAGAGGTTCGTGATTTACGACAGACAGTTGCAGTAATTAGACAAGATTGGGAAACAGCAGGCGCCGCAGAGGGCAAACTAAAGCGCTAGTAAAAAATGGGCAGGAGCCCGCAAAAACTCTAACAAAGAAAATGAAAGGACGTATTTCAACGGGAACAGTTCAGCAAGGCAGAACGCTACCCGAAATCGGTAGAATTAAAGTAGGAATGAAAACCGAACGCGGTTTACCTACATCATTAGATTATTTCCGCGCCAGTGGAGATTTTGCAAACAGATTTGTAAGTCTGTTTGGAGATAAGCCAACCGAACTAAAGGTGGCATTTGTATCAAACAATATCGAAGAGGTTTGTAATGAACAATTCGAAGCATGGGACAAAGGTAAACGCCTTGGATGGGGAAATGGTGAAGTATTCACTGTTTGGAATCCGCAAGGGGGCAAAGATGGTAAAGGCGCCTATGTTGAGGGACTTCCAGCAGATGATCCAAGTGTTAAAGCTATTCGTAAGCTATTTGCTCGCACGTTGACTTTGCGATTTGTGTTGCTTGAAATGAAGGGTGTGCTAGGCCATTGGACTTTTCAGTCGAAGGCGAAAGAAACTACCATCCCAACAATAGTTAAAGCCTTTGACATGGTTATGGAAAGATCGGGCAGCATAGTAGGCTTTCCATTTAGCCTTATGGTAAAAAAAGTGCAATCATATTCACCGGGCGCTGCAAGGAACTATCCGATAGTTCAACTAGTGCCTAATTTCACAGAAGAAACAATTGAAGCCGTTCGTGCCTATGTTGAAAGTGGTGCAGACCTAAATAGAATTACAACTAATATGATTACGAGCGGATCATTATTGCAGTTAAGTTCGGGGTCATATAAGAGTAATGAGGAGTTCTCTGAAGCTATTGAGATAGGAGGTAAAGATGAATGATTCAAAGGAAATATGGCTTCCAGTTCCAAATTATCCTAATTATGAGGTAAGTAATCAAGGGAGAGTGAAAACTCTTCAACGGACTATGAAATCTAAAGCTGGATCGATTGCAGCTGTAAATGAAAAAATAATGAAGGGATCATTTTCAAGGGACGGATATCCAATTGTAAAAATTAGTAACCAATTCGGAAAGAAACTTTTAAAAGTTCATCGTCTGGTAGCAATGGCGTTTATTCCTAATCCCGATAATAAACCACAGGTTAATCATATCAATGGAGTGAAGACGGATAACTACACTGACAATTTAGAGTGGGTTACTGGAAAAGAAAATGTCACACATGGATATCAAACAGGCCTTATAAAAGCTTCTCATGGAGAGAAACACTATATGGCAAAAGTATCAGATGAACAAGTTTTACAAATCAGAAAAATGAGATCTGAAGACAAATTAACTCATCAGGCGATAGCTGATATAATAGGTGTAAGCCGAAATATTGTAACATCAATTCTTTCCAATAAAACACATAGACATACATTATGAACGTAGAAATTATATTACCAGATTGGTTCAACGAAACCGCATTACGCTTACCTGATTACAAAGTCGGTAGAGTTAACTTCGGCGCTGGCCGATCATATATCCGTCTTAACCAAGACTGCAAACCGTGTGAATCGCCATTGAGGTTGTACACTAGCTTAACCACGGCTATCAACCAGTGCAGTCCGATGGAGCAACCATTATTGGAATGGTATTGCAAGCATGGCACCAAAGAAGCCGGGCGGTTATTGGAGATTGCGCAGCACTATGGCACGCTCCTTCACCTAGAAATCGGAAAATTCCTAATTAACCAAAACTACGACTTTGAACAAATCGAGGAAGTCGTTGATAACTACCTGTCCGAAAACACATTTTACCAACCCGAAACAAAAGAATGGGCGGAGAAATTGCGCAACGACTTATGTTCTTTCATTCAATTCTATTTGGAATACCAAGTGGTGCCATTGGGCATAGAATACGTCCTGTTGAGCGAAAGAGGTTACGGCACACTGATCGACTTGGTTTGCAATATGACTATCGAAGTTGATGGCCTGGATTACGAAAACCCATATAAGTCCGGTCCGCGTAAAGGTGAGCCAAGAGAATGCAAAGTTGCTAAAGAGATCCGAGCGATCATAAACTTTAAATCAGGTCGTCACGGCTTTTACCGCAGCAATGGTTTACAACTTGAAGCCGAGCGCCAATTGTGGGAAGAAAACTTCCCGGATCTTCCACTTGATGCTGCATATAATTGGTCGCCAAAGGAGTGGCGTGGCGAAACTCCAACTTACAACCTCAAAGATTGGACAGGGGAGATTACCACTGCGGAAGTTGAAGCAGTTATGACCCTTGCAGATATTCGTTATGCAAGTAAGGCAGAATCTAAAGTTTACACAACTATTGGTGGTGTGTTCAGTATTGCAGATCGTGAGCAGGGGCTGTCCTCGGTTATCCGTCGGGAGGGTATTGGTGAGTTTGTTGGAAGAAAGTTTGGGGTTGCGGAGGAGACAATGGAGCCTATACAGAAGGGCGGTGATAAAACTCAGAATTACGTTGAAAAAGCTTATAAGGCTGCTCAGAATATCGAAGCCCTTCCAAAGAAGTCTACTGTTATTAACGAACCAGTTTCTGATCCATTACCTTTTTAACCATGGAAACACAAGGAAATCAAACTACAGGTCTAGCAATATACCTGTCCCAAACAGACCTGCAAAGTGCAGGTGCTGTTTATACAACGTCAATCGCATACCTTGAAAAGAGGAAGTCAAAATTTGATTCACTTATTGCGAAGGCTAATGCCAATGGTGATAAACTTCCGAAAGAATTGGATGACGAGTTGATGCAATATCAAGTCACAAATAAAAAAGCCGTTTCTTCCATCGAAGCACAACGCAAGCCGTTTACCGAAAAAGCACACGCTTTCATTAAAGCATTTACAGCCATTGAAAATGAGTTGGGAAAAGACTTGTACGATCCTATCCAAAAACTGCGTGACAAGTCTGCAAAGATTCATGCAGAAGAAGCAGCTGAAGCTGCACGTAAAGAACGTGAGGAACTCCAACGTAAGCAAAAGAGGATTGATGACATTGCCAATCTGGAAACGCAATTGAGAAACGGGTATGCGGCATTACTTGGCGAAACGAAGCGTACAATCCTACAAGTGTACAGTAATTTCGATTTGGCAAACGCTGAGGAAGCCAAAGCAGCTATCCAATCTTTCGTCAATGCTAAGCTTTCAAATGAAGCGTGGGAAACTATTACGTTGGTTGGCTCGGAGGATTTGATCGGAGAGGTGCGTACAGCTGAGCGATTTGCAAATTCCTCAACTCATTTTACAAACGAGGTTACCAAATACGCAGAATACATTTTGGAAATGTTCCCTACTCGCGTTTCGGAATTAGAAAAAGGTATCGCTGACAATAAAGCGGCTGAGGAGCTAAAACAAAAGCAGGAGCAGGAAGCCGAGGAAACTCGGTTGGCAGCAGAGAAGCGAGCGGCAGATGAAGCCGCCAAGGCAAAGCAACAAGCAAATGTTACTGTCATGGTGGCGCAGGCAAATCGCCAGGAGGAAGCACCAAAGACTATTGAATCGTATTCGGTTGTGGTGGGTAGTGTGGATGGGTGGCGCGGTATAGTGGATTACTACCTTACCAACAGCGGCACAACTGCGGAAGATCTTGCAAAGGTAAAACTAGATAGTATGCGCATGTTTGCGGAAAAGCAGGCCAAATCTACTGGTGAAATGGTTGAACATAAGGACGTGGTTTATGAGCCTAAATACAAGGCTGTGGCACGTGTTACTGGTAAAAGGAGAGCAGCGTAATGGATAAGCAAACAGTATCGCAAGGACATTTCTTCGCTTTGTATATGGGGCAAGATATTTGGACTTGTCCTCAATGGGAAAATAAATACCCTGTGGATTTATATTTCTATAACAGTTGGGACGAGATCGAAGAAGGTGATAATAGATTCAATATTGACAATAATTTCATTGAATTAAAACCACTGTCTTCTCTAACCAAAAATGACTATGATGAAATATTGGACAGCAATATAATGAACCCAGCTCCTTGGGAAGACTTTGATGTAACGGATGGTAAGCTTGGAGGGATAAATATCAGTGACGTAACTACAATTGACTTCTTGCGATCAAAAGGTTATGCGTTACCGTTTATGGGAGTATCAGTTGAAAAGTTGGTCGAATACGGCTGGGTTCGTCTGAAAGGAGACCCCAAAGCATGAACCAAGTCCACTTAACACAAGACCAAGCCGAGGAAATGTATTATCAGATAAATGCGTATTACCTTTTCTTGCAGTGCGCAGAAAACGTCGATAAATGTTTCTTCGAACCGATTAAATTTTGGAATCCGTTAATGAATAATCATCTGCGGAAAGCACGCGAAAGTTCCGCATTCTTGCTCAAAGAGTTCCGAAGACACTTCAGCCCACGGGACAATGATACCGTCCAGTTCGAAGCGCCTGCGGAACTATATCGAGCGATGGACTTCTTTTCGCGACTAGCACCTGAAACCATTTCGGATATCATGGATAACCTGGAAACGGATCGAAAATTAGAGCAAAATAAATTACAAAAAGCAGTATAACAATGGAAATTAGAGGTAAAGTACACGAAGTTGGAACAACAGAACAAGTGACAGAATCATTCAAAAAACGCGATATGATAGTCGCCTATGCAGAGAATCCGCAATTTGTGGAGTATATCAGATTTGAAGCTACACAAGATCGAACATCAATTTTCGACAACCTAGCTATTGGCCAAGAAGTCGAAGTGTCTTTCAATCTCCGTGGCCGCCCATGGACTAACAAAGATGGTGTGACAACCTACTTCAACAGTCTTGTGGCTTGGAGAGTCACTAAACTGGGCAATACAACATCGGCTCCACCATCAGCAGGATATACAGATATGCCGCCGGCACCTGTGGATATCTCCTCAGGAAGTGACGACGACGATCTACCATTCTAATCCGAGTAAGAAGTTACTAAAAGCGGTGACTGTGGAGGGCAAACCCTTTCACCGCTTCATTAAAAAAATCTCTAACAAAAATTTATCCGCATGACAGATCATGTATTGATTTTTTGCGCGCTACCAGAAAGTGAGGTAGTGGCATGAAAGTTACGCTTCCAACATTACGACCATACCAAGCTGAATTTGTAAAGAATTTAGCTGTGGCCCTCAGAGATCACCGACGGGTTATTGCCTGCGCTCCTACAGGATCCGGCAAGACCAAAATGTTTATTGACGTTGCGTATAAGTCTATTGCCAATGGCCGTGCCGTAGTAATCATCAGCGAGACTACTAAGATTTTCGACCAGATTATTGGTGAAGCAGGGGGAATTGAAATTGCCAATGGTAAAAAGCATGTCCAAATAAAACCTGGGCAGCTTTATATCGCAATGGCCCAAACTTTAACGCGTCGGCCTTTGATCCTGGAGCAATTGGCGCAATTGGAATTTCCACCACTTATTATTGTAGATGAAGCCCATATTGGAACACCATCAAATATCATCCGCCGATTGATCGAAGTGAGCAATCCTTATATCCTCGGGTTTACAGCAACGCCCGATGGTAGAGTAGCTAGACACCTATCCGAGCTTTACAATGCCTGTGTTGTATGCTGTCAGGTCGATGAACTGATCCAACAAGGTTTCCTTTGTTCATACCAGCACTTGGCCCGTACAAAGGCGGATACAGATATTCTTGAAATGCGTAATGGTGAATATACCGAGCAATCTCAGACTGCAGCCTTTTCAACCGCAGCCGTGTACGATGGTATTTTCGAAGACCTACGTTCCGCTACTTTTAAAAAGTGTATGATTTTCGTTTCATCGATCAAGCATGCCCGCGAAATGAACGAACGCTTGCAGGCAGAGGGATTTGCATCTGTGGAGTACCATTCACAACTTGAAAATGGTTCTTATGAGCTCGCCAAGTTTACTGAATTGGGTATAGCAAATATTTGCGTATCGGTAGCGAGTTTGACAAAGGGTTTCGACGCTCCGGCTGTTGATTTGGTTATTCTAAACCGCGCTACAACCTCACTTCCTCTTTATCTACAAATGATCGGTCGCGGTAGCAGACCTGTTTGGGCATCCGATGGAACTCCTCTTAAAACACACTTTCGTGTACTGGATTACGGTGGTAACTGGGAGCGTCATGGCTTGTACTTCGAGGATCGCGATTGGGAAAATATGTGGGAGGTAACCAAACGCTCAAAAAAAGGCGAAGGTGTTGCACCAGTAGCCCTTTGCCCTTCGTGCGAGTCCATCATTTCAACAACGCAACGTATATGTCCATTTTGTGGACACGAACGGCCATTGACCGAAAAGGAATTGGAGCAAGGGGAATTGGTGGAGGTAACTAGTCATTACAGCAATCTAGTTGGCCGAAAGATTTCCGAGCTATCTCCAAATGAACTTGCTATTTACGCCAAGATGAAGAAGAAGCAGGTTTTCGCAACCCGTGTTGCCAAGGCAAAGGAGCAGGTCCAAAAGGGTTTTCTTTCCGCTTTTGGAGCGGCTATGGGGTACAAGTCTACTTGGGTAGATATTCAATCCAGAATGATAGGAGCAAATACAATAGAATTTACAGACATACAATTACGATAAGATGGGGGTTGAATTAGGGAAAATATGGCCAATGATTTCCGAGTTGGTGAAGGATGGGATATCACTAATTCCAGTACGTGAGGAAGCTGACGCAAGCCGTCCAGCAAAAACTCCTTATGGATCGTGGGCTGATGCTCAACAGCGTGTAGCCGAAGAAGGGGAGTTGTGGTATGTCATGGAGCAGAAGAACACTACCGCTATTGCTGCTGTCTGTGGGGTTGTATCTGGTAATTTAGAGTGTATAGATATCGACTCAAAGTATTATCCTGGGATTGATGCAATTTTGCTTAGTGACATTGCAAAATTCTATCCACACCTTTACGCTCGGCTTAGGATTCACCGCACACCTTCAGGAGGTTATCATATCTTATACCGCATCGCAGACCATTCGCCACAGGGAAACATAAAGCTTGCGGGCAGAATGAAGACGGATGAAGAATTGCAGGCGGATTATGCTTCGGGTAAACGGAAACCAACCAAGACTGTGAACTTCCTAGAAACACGTGGTGAAGGTGGTTATTTTCTTTTTCCACCGTCGTTGGGATACACTGTTCACCAAAATAACCCAATTCCGGTAATTTCTTGGGAAGAACGTTGCTCATTGATCAATTTATGTCAGAGTTATTGTGAGATCACTAAGGTGGCCCCATCGCCTAAGCTTACACAAACGCAGGATTCTATCTACACGACAAATCCATTTGAGGATTTCAATAATCAGTGTGATCCCGTGCAACTCATGGAGTCTCAGGGGTGGAAGTTCCTTCGTGAGAACACAAGGTTTATTTGGTTTACACGCCCGGGTAAAGAGGATGGTGTTTCGGCTTCATTCAATCGTGAAAAGCGAGTGTTTTTTATTTTCACCACCTCAACGGATTTGGACGAAAAGAGAGGGTATAATCCTGCTACTCTATTTGCCGAGTTTACGCATAACGGTGATAAGAAAGCGGCTTTTCGTGAATTGGTACAAGGCGGATTCGGTCAGGTAAAGCGCAACGTCGAACAATCGCTGGTTAAGAAAGCTGTAATCAATGGACAGGCCGCCATCCCTCCAAATTTTTCAGAAGAAGCCAAGGAAGAGTTTCAGCGATTGCAAGAGCAGTTTGCGGAGCTGCATCCATATGGTGTTTTTTGGCAATATGATGAAAACCATAAAATACAAATAAGCCGTGAGGATTTTCTTAATGTTGCTAAGAACCTTGGGTTCCGATCGTACAAGCAAGCGGCAATTCAGATCAATGGAAAATTTGTTGATCGTATTGACGTGATGACCTTCTTTGATAATATGAAGGATTATATCCAGGAGGAGGAAGCGGATGTTTACAAAGATATCTGTAATGCTTATGAGAAGTTTATCCAAAGCTCGGGTAAGTTTATTATGGATAATCGTCTTGAGCGATTCGACGATAGTGACTGTATTTACGACACTGCTGATTTTTGTTATAAATTTTATAATAATGTCGCTATACGGATCACGTCTGACGCTATCACGAAATTAGATTATGCCGACATTGACGGTCTTATATGGACAGATAAAATGCTATCTCGTAATTATCTTGGTGATGATGTACAACCTTCACAATTGTTTCAGACTTACCTTAAGAATGCAACTGGAGAAGAAGAAGGCGAAGTAAAAGACTACATTAGAAACGTTATTGGTTACCTGTCCCACGATTTTAAATCCGAATCAGCTGGATATATTATTGTGCTTCAGGAAATGGTGGCCGATCCCAAAAATGGTGGAGGTTCAGGTAAGAATATCTTCGGTAATATTCTTCGGGAGATGACTACGGTTTGTACTGTTCCTGGTGCGATGGTTCAATTTAATGAGAAGTTCTTACAGGCTTGGAATGGTCAACGTGTTTTTTTTATGGCCGATATCCCAAAAAAGATTGATTGGTCATTCCTTAAAGAACAAACAACTGGATATGGATTGCTTAAGAAGCTTTACAAAAATGAGGAAGAGATCCGACCAGAAGATATGCCAAAAATCTTAATCAACACCAATTTCTCTTATGAAGATACAGATGGGGGTTTACGCCGTCGTATTCGTCCGGTGGAGTTTACAGATTATTACACACGCCATGGGGGTGTTGATGCCGTTCACAATAAAATGTTCCCTTCAGGATTCACAAAAGAAGATTGGAAAGGGTTTGACGATTTTGTCATCTCTTCTATTCAGTACCATTTGCAGCAAGGAGGTAAAGTTGAATTGGTGGAACTTTCAAATATTGGATGGGATAAGAAGTTCTCAAATCAATTTGGGGAGAAGACGTTGGAGTTTTTCAAGGATAATATCAGCCAGTGGTTGCGTTTGGATTATGTGGAGGTAGCTACTTTCCAAAGGCAATATGATGAGTATGTAGCCGGGGAATTGAAGGAGAAATATAAGCTATCTCAGAAAACATTATCAAATGCTGTGAAGGAATTTTGCGAACGCCATGTCTTGAATTTCGAGCAGTCAAAAGCTAAGTATATACCCAACCAAGGAACCAAGAGGGTGCATATTTTCGAGGGTGTTTATGAAGGGGAAGTGGTCGAAGACGATGGATTTCCGTTTTGATGTCAAATATTGATAAAATTTTTATATCTGATAAACAGTGTATTACAAACAATTTGTTTAAAATGTTTGAATTGTTTAAAATGTTTAATATGTTTGTAGAGTCAAACGGAAACAACGGTACCCAAGTTTGACAAAAGGCGAACGCAGTCGCCTTGATGTACTGCAAAAAAAGCGCGGTTAGAAGGAGGGCAATCCTAACTAACCGCTAGTAAAAAGTCTCTAACAAAGAATTTAAACGTGATGCAAAGTAAAGAATTTTTAATCGAAATCCATAAATCCGCTAAGGAAATCGTCGGTGACATTGGTTTGGATGAAGCAATCCAAATGCACGCAGACTACCAAATGGATAACCACACAACAATCTGTCCGTTTTGTGAATCGGTGGTTAGTGATGACCAACTGGTGTATGTTACCGACTCGCATGGCAGTTGGGAAGATCCAGCCGAAGCCCATAATGAGTGCCCCTGCTGCAGAGTGGAATTGTCCGCAAGCTGCTTAGAAAGGCCTGATTTTGAAACCTGGTTAAAGGTTACGGCATGAGCACAAAGAGGATTGATGGTGGGTTGGATCAGATCCAGCCACCATTGTGGGATGCAACTAATGATCGTACTGATCATGATGAAGTTGCCGAGCGTCTTTCGCGACTCCAACAGGCCTGGCAAAAGAATAAGTTTAAGCCAGCTACAAGAATGGAATATTTGATGCGTAGAATACGTGGTATTTGGCGCAGGACAATGTTCCGGGCTGAAGTAATGAAAGAGCGTTGGAATGAGATATTGGAATCTGAACGTAGGCTGTTTTCAATATTCGCAATATTACTTACGCTATGTTCCATACTCGGATTTTTACTTGGAATATACTTCCCTGATTAATTTTTATTCACGAAAGCACAGGGCTTTGCCCGATCTAAAAATGAACATACACACTTTACAGCAACAATACGGAATTAAACTGATCCACCTTGACGGATCGTTACACATGGCGTACCACAGAAAGGTCGTATGCCTTCCCAGAGCGCCGTGATCTTTGGAAGAACTACGCAAATTGATATTTATTGAGTTTGCGATTAGGATTTAACAACCGGTTTGGCTCTCTATTTGGAGGGCCATTTTTAAACACACTAGAATATGAAATTTTACGAATTACAAATAGGGCATAAGTTCACTTTTGACGGAAAAATTTGGGGTAAAGAATTTATTGTCATAGCGAAGGAACCTACCAGTGTCACAATTGAACAACTTGGTACTGGTGAAACAACCGTCGTTCACAGCAAAAGAAAAAAATACACGTATGAGGTTTCTCTTATGGATAATAAGGAGCCATTATATTTTGATGAGATTGAGACAGAATTACTAACTAAGATTCTCCAGGAAGCATACTGGCTTTCCTCAGAAAGAGGTGAGCCCGAAACAAATCGGACAGCAATAAATGCTCTTTACAAGAAAATTAAAGGTTAAACAAAAAGGGCGGTGTAAAAGCCGCCTTGTTAAAATAAGATAGATGAAAGAGTCAAAAGCATTATCACTCGGTTTTTCTAAACAAGAACTTATTACAACAATTGAATATAAACTTGTTCGAAATGACATAACTTTCAGGTACTACAAATGCAAATTTTCGGGCAACAATCTAGATTATTGGATTGACAAAGGGGATCAAATGAACTCAATATCCAATAAAGAATCATTTGAGCACCTATTGTCTTATAAAAATCCATGGGAATTATCCTGCAAGATAAAGGACTAGCTGTCTTCTAACTTCATAACTCCCCAATACAGCCCCTTCTGAAAAGGTGGGGCTTTTCTTTTATATTTGAGTATGGATAAACCGGCAGAACATTTAGGAGCATTAATATATTACCTTGACGTTGACAAAGATCAATGGAAAGAACAAGTACAGTCGCTGATTCCCGGCTGCACTATCGAACGTAATCCCCAAATAACCATTGTTTATGGTTTAGATCATTCTCTTGTTGATTTGGAAAAGCTAATCCAAATAGTGCACGGCAAAACATTAGATATAACACTCGGAGAAATCGGTATTTTCAACAACGATACAGATATCGTATACATTAAGGTTCAATCTATTGATGTTGAGTTGCTGAATCACACGCTTAGACATTCATTTCCTTATGCAAATCAATATAAAGAATACACACCACATATAACCCTAGGCTTTGCAAATCATGGTGCCTCAGATCATCTCATTGGCTACAACCCAGGAGCCGATTCACTCGGACTTACCCAACCTATTGCAGGAAGTTTTTACTACCTAACACCTGATAAAAAAAGGATCCTATTATAACCCTTCCAGCTCCTATACAACTTTTCCGCGACACCACCAAAAAAAAGTGAAATTAGCCATTTCTTACAAAATATTACGCCATATTACAGGTTCTTACAGGTATATTACAAAACGTTTTGTAAGAAAAAACAGCCTTTACACAACCACAAAGGCCTATTTTTACCTGTCTTACAAAATAATACCCTTTTTTTATTAAAAAAAACAATTATTAAAAATTGCTATATATATGTTATAACACGCAAACGTTTGCATAAAAACAAGATGTATATGTAAATGATATTCTATAGTAAAGATTCAAAAATAGGGGTCTATTTTGTAAGACGATAGGAAAACCCCTCTCACAGCTTCCATTCATCGTTTTTCACCCTTTTCGTTTTGTAAGACGCTCCTCGCGTTTTGTAAGAAACTATCCATTTCTATGGTTTCCCGTACTATTTTCACTTTTATTTACATATCATTTGTGTTATCTGATGTTATGTTGTATTTTTACTTTGTGTATGTTAATGGGGGCCGGATCAGTCAAGGGTGAAGGCTCCTATTTTTCTAAAGAAAAAGTTATGAGTAGAATATCAAACAATATCACCCAACCTTTGGATAAATCCGAAATTCAGATTCAAACTGAAATGTTTCAGTGGGCATGGAATACATATCCGCAAACACGTCGTTTGCTTTTCCATGTTCCAAATGGTGGCAATCGCTCTGCAAGAGAGGGAATGCAGTTCAAAGCTTCTGGTGTTATTGCTGGTGTTCCTGATCTGCTTTTTATTTGGAATGGACAGACATACGGATTTGAAGTTAAGACACTAACAGGTACAGTAAGCAAAGTACAATCCGATCTTCATTCAATTTGGGAAGCCAATGGGATTTCAGTGAAAGTTGTTAGATCCTTGGAAGAGTTTCAACCCGCATTCTTAGCCATCCTAAATCCAGGAAAGGAGTTTGCAGCATGAGTAACCGCACCGGAGATAATATTGCCAAATACCTTTCATCACATCACCCAGATGTTTACCAGGAGGTAAAAGATAAACTACAGTCGATTCCTTGCACACCTGAATTGGTTGAACGCGTGGTGAATATCGCGTATCTCAGAAGTGAGGAAGTTTGGAGAGTCAGACTGATAGCAACAACAGCAGTTCTTTTGCTTTGTTCACCTGAATCTATTCATGCTGATACAATGATCCGAAAAGGAGTAGCATTGACTATTGCGGATATTCTTGGGGTAAGTAAACAAGCTATTGCGAAGAAGCTAGAACAGTGTAGGTTTTACTACACCAAAACTGTCTGGGCGAAAGATACAGTAAACGAAATTTTAGAGGAGGTTAGGGGAGATGAGTGAGAAGGAGGAAGGCAAGCTGAATATCAATCAGCAACGTTTTATTGAGGAATATTGTTCCAATGGTTACAATGCAACACAAGCGGCTTTAACAGCTGGATATAGCGATAAAACAGCAGCATCTCAAGGTCAACGCCTGTTGAAAAATGTTGAGATTTCAAATGCTATTAAGGCTAGACTGGACGAATTGACGCTTACAGCTGAGCAGTTGACTAAACGCATGGCTGACATTGCAATGGGTGATCTATCAAACTATATGACTACTAGAATGATAGAGTATACACCACGAGTAAGAAAAAGTCTCCGTGATATCATAAGTGAACTCGAATTCAATCTAATCCTTCAAGAAGAGTTTTGCGCTGAGAAAGGATATACAGAAGAACAGTATGATGATTTTCAAAGGACAGTGGTGGAGCCTATCCAGGATAAGATTCTTAAATATTCCATCGAATTAAAGCATAATCCAAACGCAACACGTCTTGTAAATGGTGAAACAGAACTTGTTCCACATATCGAGGTTGATATGCCAAAGTTATTGGCAGATAAAGAGCGCGGTATAATCAAATCTTTCAAATACGGTAAGAATGGATTGGAGGTAGAACTTTATCCGGCTGATGCAGCCATGGATAAATTAATGCGTGTTAAAGGCATGTACAAAGATAAATTGGATATCACTACCAAGGATCAATCACTAAACGAAAAAGTATCGCCTGAGGAAGCACAACGATTATTGAAACAGCTTTCTGGTGGCAATTTTAATGTAGAGGAGGGGTAAACATGAGCACATTATTAAGTCAATTCAAAAGTTTGTTTAAAGATATGTATACGAGCGTATTGGAAAGCCTGAAAGAGACTAAGGAACAAAGAGCCGATAGAATCGCTAAAGAGGATTTATCATATGCATTCAGGCATATAGCCCATCCTGTGACTCATGATGATTTTGAGCACTATCAAAAGCTCCCTTTGGATCAGATGTTTTACATATTAGATCATCTGAAAAGAGGTTACACCTTAGATTATATCAAACAACATAGCATGTGGACTATAGAGCAATGACACCAACAGCAGGATTCACAAAACGCGATATCATAGCCCTTTGGTGTAAGTCATCCATAATGAACTACACGAAGTACTTCTTCCAAAAGCAATATGGAAGGAGTTTTGTTGTTGGTGAGCATCATACTAAAATAGCCGCTGCGCTTGATGATGTCCTTATGGGCCGTCTTAAGCGGTTGATTATTAATATAGCCCCTAGATATGGAAAAACGGAGTTAGCAGTTAAGAACCTTATCTCCGCTGGTCTTGCGATCAATCCTGCTTCAAAATTCATTCACTTGAGCTACTCGGACGATCTTGCTTTGGATAATTCCGAAGCCGTAAAAGACTTGGTAACTAGTCCAGACTATCAGGCGCTATTTCCTGATGTGCAACTAAAACAAGGCGCGACGGCTAAAAATAAATGGTATACGACCCAAGGTGGTGGCGTTTATGCTCGTGCAGCTGGTGGTCAGGTTACAGGTTTTGGTGCTGGGCAGGTTGATATTGAACCAGGAGAAGCAGGCGATGCAGACGAGGAGGAATTCCAGTCCGCCTTAGACGAACTTACTGCCGACACTGGCGTAACCACCTTCGGCGGTGCATTGATCATTGATGACCCGATTAAGCCTGATGATGCGGATAGCGATGTTGTTCGCGGTCGTGTTAATAATCGTTTTGACTCAACCATTATTAACCGTGTAAACTCTCGTAACACTCCGATAATAATCATTATGCAGCGATTGCATGAGGAAGATTTATGCGGTCATGTACTAGCTAATTATCCAGGTGAATGGACTGTATTATCACTTCCTTGTATTATCGTTGAGGATGGACAGGATTTGAAGGATGGCCGCGCTTTGTGGGAGTTCAAGCATACGCTTGATGAGCTCCTAAAAATGAACGATATCAACCCAATCAACTTTGGCAGGCAGTATATGCAAAATCCGCAACCTAAGGAAGGGTTGATGTATAGGGCATTCAAGGAGTATTTGAATATACCGCCTTATATTAAAGCATATCGTAAGGCATACGTCGATACCGCGGACACTGGTAAGGATTATCTATGTAGCATAGCGTATTTGGAAACTGATTTAGGATGCTTTGTTCTTGACGTGATCTATACTCAGGATCCAATGGAAATAACAGAGCCCGACACCGCAAGGCAATTAGCAATTCATCAGGTGGAATATGCTTTAATTGAGTCTAACAACGGTGGGCGTGGGTTTGCTCGTAACGTTGAGTCTCATTTGGTAACTCTTAAGGCTTTCAATTGCAATGTCGAATGGTTCCATCAAGGGGAAAATAAGCACTCTAGGATCTTTACCAACTCAGCAAAAGTAAATATGATTATACACATGCCTGTTGGTTGGGATAAAATGTGGCCCCAATTCTATAAGCATGTAACCACATATAGTAAGAAAGGTAATAACGCTCACGATGATGCTCCTGATTGTTTGACAGGTGTGGTAGAGAATTTCGGAGTGAATAAGGAAAGCAATATTGACGACTCAATAATAGGAATGTTTGGATAGACACTGCGGTGTACAGTAAAGATAAAGTTATGGCAAAAGAAATTAAGGTGGCATCAGCTGCCATTGATCCAAAGATAATTGAAGAACTAGGCAAGGAGTCAGCCCCTGCCTATGAGGTGAAGAAGGAAACCGATATCAAGGAGCATAATATCTATGATGAGCAGCTGAGGAAGCGTAAAGAGATAAAGAAGAAGGTGATCGGAGCCGACGGCAAACCAGTCATGCAGGCGGATGGGAAAACACCTACACTCACTTCTACATACGTAGATCCTGCGCGCCTTCCTTTAGCTTTACAGGAGATAATTGTTACTCGCAGGGTGGCGTTTATGAACCTGGGCAAGGCACGATTGTATGCTGAGCCTGATGGGAACGACCAGGAGCGGGCTTTCAATCTATTGCAACGTCTGCGTGAAAATAATAAAGTCGGGTATAAAGAATCAGAAATTGCTAAGCTGTTGAATAAGGAATTGCAGGTGGCTAAGTTATGGTATTCCAAGGTTACCGATGATGCGAGTCACTGGGGAGGTCTGAGCAAGGTTGCTGTTGATTTTAAAATGCAAATACTATCACCGAGCAAAGGATACACACTACTTCCTGTTTTCGATGCTACTGGTGATCTAACATACTTCGGTTTACAATACGATCGTCGTAAGTCGTTGGAAGAATTGGCAGCCGAAACCAGTGGCGGCGACAAGACAGTTAAATGCTTTGACATCTACAGTGCGGACCGGCTATTGAAGTTTGAGCAGGGAGGTGCTGGCGGATCCGGTGGTGGAGGTGAAGGTGGATGGACACTCGTTGACACGATTGATTTACCATACAAAAAGCTTCCAATTATCTATTACTCGAAAGACACCCCGATATGGGCCAACGTGCAGCCATTGATTGAACGGTTGGAAACGGTTATATCAAACTTTGCTGATACAAATGACTATCACGCTTCACCTACGTTAGTATTCAAGGGGGCGGCAGGAGCGGAAGCCCAGGAGAAAGGGGAGAATGGTAAGGCTGTCTTACTGACTGGTGATAATGCTGACGCTAAGTACGTGACTTGGGATCAGTCAGTTGCCGCTGTGGAATTGGAGATTGATACACTAGTCAACTTCATATACTCTCTCACGCAAACGCCAAATATCAGCTTTGAGGAAATGAAGGCTTTAGGCGATCTATCAGGAGTTGCTTTCGATCGAGTATTCATCGATGCCCATTTGGCTGCTAGTAATGAGATTGATGGGGGATATGGCGAACTTTTACAGCGTAGTGTGAACTTGGAGAAGGCGTTATTGGCTAGTATGGATACTGGACTTACTGGTGCAATGCAAGAGTTGGCTGTTACTGTTGAGGTACCACGATTCAAACTTGACGATTTGGATGCTGACGTTGATTTGGCGATTAAAGCTAATAGCGGGGGACTGATATCGGTAGAGACTGCCATGGGTATATCTGGGCTGGTAACCAACGTCCAGGATGAGATGGCGAAGATTAAGGCTGAGGGGGCCGCGGTAGGTGCCGAGGGGACAGTTGTTAAGTTGAAAGGCGCTGGGTAGGCGCCTTTTACGATATTTTGAATTTCGACTGATGAGATTTTAAGAAGGATTCACAGGACTTATAGTATTTTTGCAAATCGTTTGAAATTTGGTCATCACCAACACTGAAAACAACAGTATTACTATTTGCAATAATTTTCTTTCTTTTTTCTAATTCTTCATTCGACATTAGCTCAAAATTTGAGATAGACCTATAGTAGCCAAGTTCTCTTGCTGATTGAAAAATGTTTTCTTTGGTTATTTTTATAAAACGTATATAATTAGATACAATGTTATCATCTCCTAAAAGGAACAATGTTTCATATTCGAGATCCATAAGCTCATTGATTTTAGATTCGTAAATTCGATATCTAGATTGCAAAGTGATTAAGGCTTTAAAATGTTTTATATGATCTTCGGAAAGTGGCTCTCCATTTTCATTGGATTTTTTAATTTCGTCTTCAACTTCTTTGTTATAGGATAGAGGGTTTCTAAGGCTAATGATCATTTCTCTCGAACTTGGAAATACCTTTGAAAACCTGACTAATATATCAAGGTTCTTTTCATTCTTCCATTCATCTTTCGCTTCTTTTGCAACCCCATAGGTACGCCATGCATAGTATAAAGCAATGCCAGCAATAATAACTGTGGCTATGTCAGCTAGCATTTCAATTGCATCTTTACAAGTATATTCCATTGTTTGGTTAATATTATTTTAATCAGAATTATAAAGAAAAAAAAGTGCTTTATTTTTTCGCACTTTTAAAAATAACAGACTATTTATATAAAAGAAAGTATGATATATCGCAATATCACTACTTCTGAAAATAAAATAGAAAAATGGTAAAAAAACCAACTTTACAAGTTCTTTTCAAGGAATTGGGCTCTGTACGTCTCGCTAGTGGCGAAATCACTAATTATGAAGATTGGGTAAAAAAGATTAAATCTTTAATGTAAATCCCAAATTGACAATAGAGAAATCTGTAGGTCAAAGTGAAAGGCGCTGGTTAGGCGCCTTTTTTCTTTTTATTTTCTGTTTTTGCTTCTTCTGCAGCAGGGGTTGTTTCGGATGTTACATCATCTTCGTAAACCTCCCAAGGATAAGCGTCACTTTGAGAGAATTGATCTTTATCTATTTTTACTTTAAATGCCATTGCTATACCTTCATTTTTTATGTGGATCTCAGTTTCCTCAATATCCTTTATCATTGCATGTTTTTGATCTAACACCTCTTGATACGCCTCCATATTTAAAAGTGTGTCACCAGCCTTTGCTCCGGAAAAACGGCATGCATAAACTACAGGTATTCCAACTACAGTTAGTTCTGAAGAAGTATTTGCTACACTTACAATTCCACAATCAATTCCAATACCTAAACCAACATCTTTTATAAATACCGTGAATTTATTTCTACAATTTTTATAATGTTCGTAAAAAGCTAAATGACATTCTTCAGCAGCTTTTAAAGCTCTTAATATAGCTTCTTTACCACTATAAAAATGTGGAAAAAATGCTAGGATTCCGTCACCAGTGAATTTATCAAATATTCCGAAATTTCCAATTATTATTTTAGAAAGCCTATCACTTAATTCTGTGATAAAATTAGAATAATCAGTCGGAGTTTTAGCTTTAAGCATTAACTCTGTCGAACGCCTTATATCTATTGATACAACAACAGCAAACGTCTCATTACCATGTTCAAAATTAGCCCTAAAATCACCTGAATTAAGATATTTCGAAACAGCTTCTTCATGAATCCTATTAATAATATGGGAACTCTTTTGTTTATTTTCTATCTCCTTTAGCATAATTAGAGACTTTTCTTTATCACCTTTTGCAGCAATAAGTTGTCTCTTTAATTCTATTATCTCTTCATCAATTGCTATTTTGCTCTGTGAATTTGATATGATCTTATTAATATCACTATAATGTTTATATTTCTCGATTAGGGAGCTATAGCCACCATCCTCGATATTATAATTTATCTTGCCATTTCTTTCTTGAAGTTGCTTAATTCTATTTTTTAGAGATTCGTAACTAGATTCATTACTTTCACGACCATTTTTGTTTTTATCCTTTTCTTCCATGTTGGTTAATTTGGTTTAATGAACCCAATATAAAACTATAATTCCATTTTTCATAACCAAGTGGATAATTATGATAGAAATTAAAATTGTTTAAAATGTTTAATAAATGTTTGTTTTGTTTAAAAATTGTATTATATTTGTTCCAGCGCGAGGCTAATGTACAACTAACAACTGCTCCATTCGGGGTGAGGTAATCAAAAACCAAAAAGGGGCGATAGAGCTTCGTCGACGGGTGTCCATAGCATCCAATTAACCTGCGGCAGTTGTTTTAAAACAGTATTCCCCACGGGTTGGGGTGAGTAAATAATGAAGCAAAAAGGGAGTAAAAATGCTTACTCGGGGGCGCAACAAGGTTTTGTGTTATTCACCTGATTCATCGTCCTATTTTCCTGCGATACTGTTTTTAAAGAATTGAGGTGTGGCGTAATGGTAGACGCAACCTACGGGAGTACCGAGTTACCGGATAAAATAGTAACGATACAGGTTCGAATCCTGTCACCTCAACTGCAAATCCAAGAAATTGCGTGTTCAACTTACAGTTGTGAAACTGAATCGTTGGAAAACTGGGGCGGTGGCGGAATGGTAAGCGCTAGGCCGAAAGCTGAGTTTTGCAGGTTCGATTCCTGCTCGCTCCACAAATACTTTTCATAATTTAGGTTTATAATTGGTTGTACCGTGGGGTTGTCTCCCAAACACCTCACGGTTTTTTATCAAATACGGCCGACAGTACGGAAAGGAAATAGAAGTATTATTAAATCAATTATATCAGGTCATGGCAAAATATATTCCACCAAAATATATTCGTTGTGAGTGTTGTAGTACTCCACTTACAGACGATGAAGTATTTAAGAACTTCACTAAATGCGATAAATGCCAATTGAAGGAAATGCCGAATAATAAAATAAGCTTGTCCCCAACTTTCTTCCCCCAAAACTTAGCCAATTTCAGGCGATCTAAGCGACTTAGATCCAATCAGGCTTGCGAACTGCTACAACTATCCAGGGCAGCGCTTAAAGCTTACGAAAAAGGCGAATGTATGCCAACTCCTGAAATGCTATGCAAGCTCGCGCGGATCATGGGTGTTTCTGTTACTGGATTGGTTGGGCAGAGGATAATATTTAACGAAGTAGACTAGATATGAAAACCAAAAAAATCAAAATACCGATCTATCACGGAATAATGATTCTCATTCAAACGGATAATTGGGATAAGCTTGGGCGGAAGTTGAATCTGGAATTGTCCAATGACACAGATGCTTTCGTTTATAAAGATCCAAGGGATAGGTATGTGGCATGCTTCCGAAGTAACCCATCGCCGAATATTATTGCTCATGAAGCAGTGCATGTTGTCAATCATGTTTACAACGACGGCAGTATGATGTTAGATCCGCTGAATGATGAGCCACAAGCTTACTTGACTGGCTGGGTTGTTGGTGAGATGCATAAGTTTTTAGGGAAATAAGGTATATTTGGGTTGGTAAACAATAATTAGCTATATGTTCTATAAAGTAATATCAACTGCTGCACTATTAACATTTATTGTGTTTGTTTTTAAATTTAATAGTAAAACGTCGGTTGCTAATGATAAATATGTGTTTCTAAATGATGGTAATACGCCAAAAGCCATAAATAAAGAAAATGGAAACGTTTTTATTTACATTCCAAAATACGGATGGGCCACTTATCATGAAGCTCAAAACAATATAGGAGAACTTCCTGAGGACAAATTAAAGAAATTACCATGATTATGGAAAATACAATGACATCGGTTGATTTGGGCAAAATGATATACCTAGATCCGTCGAAGCAAGCCAAGGTTACTTTGCTAAAAGCACCTCGAAAGTTGAAAAAGAAAATGAAGAAAGAAGGAAGTTGGGGTATGCCATTGATAACTTTTGAAGCTGAATCTCTTATTTCTCCAAAGGATCTTAATTTGATTTTCAAAGGCCACACACCACTTTCCTAATGCAACTAACCCACGTCACCATAACAGACATTGCCTATAAATGGGCATTAAAACGTTTTCCTGTTGCTTACAAGGAGATGAAGTCTATTATGAGCGAGATTCCTGATGTTATTGGATTTAGGTCGGGTGAAAGCATAGTCATTGAGGTGAAGATCTCACGATCTGACTTCCTCCGTGACTTTAAGAAGCCGCATCGTTCAGGCAAAGCAATGGGTAAGTATCGTTTTTATTGTTGCCCCGAGGGTTTATTGAAAGTGGATGAGCTGCCAGATAATTGGGGCCTGATTGAAGTTTGTTCAAAGGGGAAATGCGTTGTTGTCCATAATCCTTATAATCCAATGGGCGGTAATATTTGGAAGAATGGTTTTGAACGTGATCACGAACTGGAAAATAGAGTAATGTATTCAGCGCTTAGGAGGTCGTTTAAGAAATAGCGTGCGCAGCGCATTGCAAATCCCCCAGCATCGCGTGATGTTTGGGGGATTTTTTTAAGCTTTTTCATAAATTTTGCCAACATCATAATAAGCAGTAGTACCTTCTAAAACCTCAAGAAAAACAGTTTTCTTGATAGGCCATTTAGCTGGTGAAATTGTTATTTCAACCTGACCTGGATTCACTTCGTATTTTATAGAGTCTTCTCTTTTTTCTGGAATATTTTCGTAAAATTCACCTCTTCCTATTTTTACTTGGAGTGTGCTAGACTTATTACCTTCGATTGAGTTATAAAGTGCTAAAATAGTCTTAGGTGGTTCTATTTTAGTTTTAATTTTTTCTTTTTCATTTTCAAATTCCTCAATAGTTATTAAACCAGAATCCAAAAGTGTTTTTAATTTGAATAATTCATCTGTAAATGAAGATTTGGCAACTTTAGATAATTCTAATGCACTGCGTTTAGTCTCATTAATGATAGCGTTTTCAAATTGAATTTGGCTCTTTGATTTCGAAGCCAAAGCACATATTAGTCCTACCAAAGGTGAAAGAAAAAGTGATAGAAAAAAAGCTGAAGCAAAACCTATTCTTCTTTCATTACCAATAGCCCCTGCAACAAAAGATAAAATTATCCAACCAATAAAAATTTCCATATATAATAAGTTAATTTGTAAATATAGTAAAATCGATATTTATGATTTATGGTTAACTGCAATTTAATAGATAATTTTAGAGCTTTTTTCTTTCTCCAATCTTTTCCTTAAGTTTGGTGGTAAATGGATATTTTATGAGAAGATTAATTTACGTATTGTTTACATTAGCATGTGCGGGATCAGTGAAGGCTCAGGAGTATGGGCGTAACCTTGGAAGTGTTAGCGTTACTTATAATGGTCAAAGTGGTAAGACTTTCAAATATACAGATAATCAAGTCGAATTATCTGTGCCAAAGGAGAGTATGTCTGAAATCACTGTTACTGCAAAAAATGTATCTAGTTCCCCGATTTATTTCAATTGGTCAGAAAGCTACTTTATTATTAATGAAGAAACGGTTCAGATAAACAATAATACTAATGAAAGCGCAGTTGCCTTTGGCCAAGCAGTGAAAGAAGCTAATTCTGTTTCATCAAACACCAAGATAGCTCCATCCACTAAATCTGATTTACGGATCGGAATTAAGAAAGGAATGTTCTGGGACTACCAGGATGCTAATAAATATTTTAAAGACAACGGCAAGCCAAGAGAAGACAAACTTGTTTTGGTATTTGATCAGGATGGGACAAAGTTAGAAAAAACGATTCCGATCCTCGTTTATACCGGAAAGATAATAAAGCAATTGAAAAAATAGAATTAAAGCCCTCACAGTAGAGGGCTTTATTATTTCCAACCTACCAAACTCCACGTTGTCCAACTACCCAAAGACAACCACGACTATTTCCCTCCACCAACCCTTCAAGGTACTTTTGTTATATCGGGTTCTAACTGTTTAGAAAGGCCATTCGATATGGGTAGACACTGGTAAAAACAAAGACAAATGGATATCAAAAAAGCAATTAGAGCATTACTTCAAACTAAGTTTGGGGGCGCTCAACTTTCAGCAGCTCGTGTAGATGAGTTGGCAAAACGATTTGAAGGTAAAGTTACAACAGAAGAGGAACTGGAAGCTAAGATGGGAGCGATCAATGAATACTTGCCATTTACAGATTTGGCCAAGGACGATGATCGTGCTAGGAGTGTCCAAGCGGAATTGGAAAAATTAAAAACACCAGCTCCTGGACCACAACCTACGCCACCTGAACCGAAACCTGTTCCAGCACCTGCGGCAAGCGAAGAAGTGCCAGCTTATATTAAAGCTATCACTGATGGAATGAAAGCCTTAACCGATACAGTCGCAGGATTGAAAAGTGAAAAGGTTGTTACAGATCGCCAATCACTCATCATGGGTAAGTTGGCTAACGCAGACAAAGACTACAGCGCAAAGGTATTACGTGATTTCAGTCGTATGAGCTTTGCTACTGATGAGGACTTCACTACTTATCTGACTGATGTAGAAACCGACTTTGCTAACCATACGCAAACGCAAGCTGAAAGTAAATTGGGGAAGGATAGTCCATTTTCAAGTGTAGGTAAAGATGGCAAAGTCAAAGAGGCAACTAAGGAAGAGTTGGATTCTGTGATGAGCGAAATTGGATTACAATAGTTATTCAAATGGGAACAACAGTAAATTTAAACAACGACGAACAAATCATCGATACCTCACGGGACACCGTGATTATCGTTGACAATTTCCAGTCTGTTCGTGGTGGTCGTGCTCTTGAAGTGACTGGTTACACACCTAAAGTCATTTATGCGGGGCATGTCATCATCAAAGATACAGCGACAGGAAATATTTATAAGCCCATGCCGGTTAACACTGATGGAACTGCTTACGCAGCTTTGCCAGCAGGTTACGAGTATGCGCACATTTTGATCAATTCGATCTTAACAGCAAAACCCGCTGCTGGATTATTAGTGAGGGGAACGGTAAACCATAAGGCATGTTACATTGAGCCAACTGCGGAAGCAATGGAAGCATTAAAGCCTTTAATTGATTTTAGAGCAGACTAATGGAAAAATCACTATTTATTCAATGGGTACAAAAATTCTTCCCAGGAATTATTGTACGAACAGTCGAGACATTGAACGATACAAAGAGGCCATTGGTCTACTTGCACACAACAATGTTAAAGCCAGTTTTTTCGGTAACTGGTAAATGGGAAAGTCTATCTGCTTCTTTTAGCCTAGTTGCGGCCGATGTTGTGGCAATGGATTCTAGCCTTCCTTTGAAGACTAGGGATTCTATCTCACAAGCTTCAGGTGACATTCCTAAAATGGGTATTGAATTAGCTCTTAATGAAACAGAGCTTACTCAATTGGACACTTTGATTGCGAACGGAGCGACTAACGGTCAGGTAATCGCTAAGTTATTTGCAGATACTCCTCGTGCTATTGGGGCAATTTATGAACGTAACGAAGCTATTTTCTTACGTGGATTCTCTACAGGTATCACCTTGGTTGATGATCCTGAAAATGTTGGGGTAGGCGTTCGCTGCGATTATAAATATCGCGCTGATCACCTTTTTGGTGTTGCTGCTCTTTATTCAGATAAAGTCAATGCGAAACCTTTTGATGATTTTCAGAGAGTTATCGATAAAGCAACAGCAGATGGTGTGACAATCACCCAAGTTTATACTGACACAGCAACAATCAATGCTATTGCGGCCACTGATCAAGCGAAAGAGTACTATTCTTTTAGCCAAAACAGCACTGGCAACAAGCAAATTCCAAACCTTGACTTTGATCAGTTGAATACTTTGGTTAGCAAACGTTATGGCTTTACTTTTATTAAAGTCGATCGTACTATCAAAGTTGAAAAGGATGGTAAACGAACATCGTTTAAGCCTTTCGCTGCTGGAGCAATGGTTTTTGTTGCATCACAAATGGTTGGGGAACTGGTTTACGCTCGTTTGGCGGAAGAAAACCACAAACAGGCAGGCGTTGAGTACCAAAAAGCTAACGAATACATTCTTGTGAGCAAATTCCGTACAACTACACCTTCCTTGAAAGAAGTTACACGTGCTCAGGCTCGCGTAGTTCCGGTGGTAACTGCAATCGACGAAATCTATTTGTTGGACACTAAAACCGTGCAAGCATAATGGCAGATCAAGAAAATAAAGCAGGGGCACAATCGGGTGCTCCTTCAACTGATCCACAAGGTGGGCCAAAGTTGGTTAAGCATATCGTCACGGAATCGGATCTAAAGCACAATCCTGACCTTGAAAAACGAGGTATCAAAGTTGGCGATGAGGTAGAGATTCCAGAAGATGCTAAAGCCAAAGCTGACGAACGTGCGCAGAAGGATGCTGCAGCTGCTAAAGCTAAAGCAGAGAAGGATGCTGCTAAACCGTCAAAGAAAAAATACACTGTCATCGCTCCATTTGCTGATAAAGACAATTTCAGCCAGAAATGGGTTGAAGGTGATGACGTGTCTCATTTCCCGCAGGATCGTTTGGATTTGTGTGTTGAACGTGGTTTGGTAAAGAAAGGGTAATTACCCGTATTTAGATAATATGGCAAGTGTAAAGGAAGTCTTAGTGTCGTCGATGGGGTTTAAGTTCCCTGATGCAACCGTTGAAATGATGTTGGCGGAAAATGGGTTGGATCCTGTAGCGGAACGTGAGCCCCAAAATCAAGATCAGACTAAAGCATTGGATCTTTCCCGGGCAGGGTTGATTGACTTCCTTTTAACACAGCCTAAATCTGTCAAGGAATTGGATTATCAACTTACTCAACAGGATGCTACTGCTTTGGAAGCTTTACGTAGACGGTTGTTGCTTCGTTGGGGGATTGATGAAACGCCAGTTACATCGGGATTTGTTGACCTTTCAAATACTCACTAATCAAGGAGGCAGAGGAATGATTTTCGAAGGACAATATCCTGATATATTGGTGAGAGAAGGTGAAACCAAGGAGCAGGGGTTGCCTTGTAGGTTTTATCCAAACTCACGCAGTCAGGGACTTAAAAAAGTTAAAGATGGTGTCGAGGTGAGTGTACAACACACAATTGCAATGCCTGAAAATTCACCACGTTTGCTTATTGGTGAGTTGGTCACAGCTTATGACGAGCGAGGTGAGGTTATTGTCTGGGAAGATTCTGTTGCTTTGTTCCACCATGGTAGATTTCATTGCGTAGCGTATGTTTAAGTTAGTTTTAGATATGACCCATACGGAGATCGAGCAAGTCCAAAAGGAAATGTTTGATGAAGTTGATCTTCAAACGTTGGATCAGTTCAAACTAGTCTTAGCAGAAGCTTTGAAAATTCAGAGGGCTAAGATGCGAATTGATGGAGGTTACAATGATCAAACTGGACAATTACGCTCGGCTACTGGGGGAATTATCTATCGTGATGGTAAAGTGTTACATGAAGACTTTGAACTTAGCCCATACGGAACCGATCGCGCCCCTGGACTGAAAGAAGGGAAGGAAAAGGCATTTGCTGAATTACGTGAGTCTAAAGGATGGGGTATTACGATAGTTGCAGGCATGGAGTACGCGAGTTGGGTTGAAGCAAAAGGATTGACCGTACTAACCATCGCAGCATCTGAGGTTGAAAAATCATTGGAGGAAGCATTTAATCGGATTAGTGTATGAAAAGGCGGATAAAGAGTGTATTTGATGCTATGGATGATATTCAAGGTGTACTTATTGCTGCTGGTATTCCATCAATGATTACCGGCGAACTGAGAACCGCTCAACGTCGTGCGGGATCCACAAAGGAGGATATCGTGACCAATTCTTTGATTTACGACGCTGAGCAAAAGCAAGGCGGAATTTTCAATATAAACGTACATGTTCCAAACCTAAAGAATCAACCTGCTGAAAATCCAACGTCTAAAGACAATACTCAGCCTGACGTCGCTAAAATGCGAACCATTGGCGCTGCGATTGTTGCTGCTGTTGATGATTACCATGGTTTTGATTTTTCTCTTTCTCTGCGTAATCCTGGGGAATTGGAAGGATACAATACTGATTGGCTTTTCAATATTCAAGTAAACTATAATTTCCTTCGTACAGATATCACTTAAACACGCTAGTAAAAAATAGAATATTAACTATCGAATCGGGGAAGGGCAAAGGAACCGATTTGATCTCTAACAAAGAAATAAATTATGGCTTTCGCAGTAAAAGGAGTAGAATCCATAGAATTTGCACCAGTAAGTGCAGATGGCACTTTACCAACTACAGGTTGGGTAAAGTTTGAAGATATTGAAGATGGTTCAGTATCATTTAATATTCCGGAGAAAAACAATACTAAAGTAAAGGTTGAAGACAAGCCCGGGACTTGGGCTATAGTTGGAGAAGAGGGGGATGGAGCATCCGTTACAGCAAAATCTTTGGACTTGGAGCCAAAGAAAGCAGATATGTTGTTTAATGGTAAGACTGCATCTACTGCAACAACGAAATTTGAAGCTCCGGTTGATGGTACTTTAGAAGTTAATCTCGCACTAAGGGTAACTTCTAAGCCAAGAAACGGTTTCAAAATGGTGTTTGTAATCCTTAATGGCGGCATTTCAGCAAGAATTGAGAATAATTTAACTAAATCAGGGGCAGACTTCTTGGCGCTAGGATTTACAGCAGAATCATTAGGTGTCGTTGATGCCACTGGAGCTATAGTTTCACCATGGTATTACGAAAAAGTTGCTGTGGCATAACTCCTAACACGTGATGATAAAACCCCGAAAACCACTCTTGTGGAAAAGGTTGGCGAGTAGGGGTTATTTTTAAAGGCATTTCGCCATTTACCTTTCCAAAATGCAAGAACAAGAATTAACTCCACTTGAGGCCCAACGCCTTATTGTCAAAACATTTAATGACCATCCTGAACAATTGGGGCAGGTAACGTTGCCAAGAACTGATTTCTTTGGTAAGCTCTTTAAACGCAAACGTATAGTTGCCATACAACTTCGCGGCATATCCTCTGGTGTTTCCCAAGACATCGCATTGCGTTTGATGGAAATGATGGGGGCCAAGGATATAGATGGATTACCTTCTTCTGATCAAATACTAACCTTGCTTGGGAATAATACCAAACCTTTGGCTGATGCAATTGCAATGGCTATTCAAAATGATACTGATAAGCCATACGATGAGCTTTCCCGAGCGATTCTATACCAATTCACAAATGGACAAATTCACGAAATGCTAAAGCTGGTCTACGGGAGGTTAGACCTCGAGCCTTTTTTCGGCTCTTTAACTTTAGCAAGAAGCCTAGTGATAAATCTTACCCAGGGCAAGGAACGCCTTGGTCAATAGTTGCTAATACTGCAATTGCTTTCAAAGGTTGGATGACTGAGGATGAGCTAAAGTATAAAGTAAGTTATCAAAATTTACTGTTGTACAGTCTTGTTTTGCCGCCTATTGGTGAAGATAGTGGCTCCAAAGACGAAGCTAAAGACATGTTTGATATGTTCGGTTGATTGTAAATTATTACGTTGTCATTACCTTCTTAGACAACTACTAAAACTTATCGTAACATATCGTTTTTGGTAAGTTTGTTCAATGGCTGATTTACGGTATAAAGTAGTAGTTGATGATGATGAAGCAAAGCGCAAAATAAGCGAATTGCTTAAGGGAAGTGGTGTGTCATCTCCTTTATCTGGAATTACTGATGATTCTAAGAAAGCCGCTACCGCTTTGGATGAAGCGTCAAAAGCCAATAAAAATTTACGTGATGCACAGCTTGCTAATTTAGATGCTCTCAGAGAAGCTAGGATTGAACTAGCGAAACAACTTAAATCACAGGCAGATCTCAATAACCAGTATACACAAGGTAAGATTGATTTACAGACTTTTAGAAATGAGCAAACTAAACTCAATGCTGCACGCAAAGAAGAGGAAAGGCAAGCTAGAGAATTAAAGAAAGCACTTTCAGCCAATAGCGAATATGGCAAACTAACTGCCGAACTTAATCGACTACGAAACGAGAGTAAGAACCTCCTTGCTGAAATGTTTAAGTTAGAGCGTCAAGGGTATAAAAATAGTGCGGCTTATCAACAATTAGAATCAAGGAGTAGATCTCTTGTTGGTCAAACTAAAATATTAGATCGGCAAATTAAAACAATTGATACCACAGTTGGACAACATTATAGAAATGTGGGAAACTATGGTGATGCAATTTCAATGGTATTGCCGCAAATTAGTCAGTTTGCAGGACGATTGGGATTACTAGGTGCTGTCGTTGCGGGAGTTAAGAAATCATTCACTTCAAACCTTGAATTAGAACCTTTAAAGCAGGGAATTAATGCTGTCAGCTCTTCGAGCGTTCAGGCAGGGCAGACTATGGATTTTCTAAGAAAAACCTCCGATCGGCTCGGCCTTCAATTTAGTTCTACAGCGGAATCTTTTAAACTATGGCAGGGGGCAGCAAAGTTCTCTAATATCACTGCATCAGAAAGTAAGAGAATATTTGAATCGGTCGCTACTGCTGGAGCAAAGATGAAGTTGAGTAACGATCAAGTTCAAGGAACCTTTCTTGCTCTATCGCAAATGATGTCAAAAGGTAAAGTTCAAGCTGAAGAGTTGCGTGGGCAATTGGCAGAGCGTTTACCTGGCGCGTTTCAACTAGCAGCCAAAGCAATGGGTGTAACAGAGCAACAGCTCAACAAGATGCTAGAAAAAGGAGAGGTAGTTTCAAAAGATTTCCTTCCGAAGTTTGCGACAGAATTAGAAAAAACATTTGGGTCAGACAAAACCGAGCGTGTTGAGGGAATGCAGGCTTCAATAAATAGGCTATCCAACGAATTTGAAAAACTATGGCAATCTGACCGTGCTCAAAGATTCTTTACTACTGTCACTGATGGTTTGGCTGATCTTACATCAACAATTGGAAAATTAGTTAAGTCAGATAGTTGGAAAGAGTTCTTTCTTCGTTTGGGAGGTTCATTGTCCGGAGGGGTTGGTGGTCAGATTATGGATATTGGGGCTACTGGTCTTAATTCGGTTTCAAATAAAGATGATTTACAACGTAAAACATTTTTTGAGTCGTTTGCAGCATTAACAAGAAAAGAACAGCTTGAGGAGATAGCTAGGCAAGAAAAATTAATCGCTGATCGAGAGAAATATAATAAGGCTCTGGTCGAACCTTCTCTTCGAGCCAATTTGGAAAAAATGAAATCTCTTGTTAATCCGGAAGTAAAGCCTGAAAATAAACTTGTTGACCAGAAAGCGATTGATAAAACTAAAAAAGATGCAGAACGAGCGGCCGAAAGATCCCGTCAAGCTTTTGAACGCCAAAGAGCATTGCAAATAGAAATTGATAAGATCAACGATAACGCTTCAAAACGAAATCTTACCCGAGATCAGCAAGAGATTTTATCCATTAAAGAAAAGTATGCAAGAATACGTGAAGAGGTCAGAAAATTCAATAGTGATCCTAAAAACAAAGGCTTAAAGGTAGATACTAGCGGTTTGCCTGCTTCCGAAAAGCGAGAGATTAATGACACTATATATAAACAGCAGACAGCCAATATACTAAAGGCTTATCAAGAAGATTACCAAAACTTCATTAAATACGAAGACCTTAAAAAGCAATATGGCGCAAAGGTGGCTGATGAACAATTAGGTCAATATAAATCTACTTTTGAAAAGATTTCTGGGGAATATGCCGGTTTGCGAGCTAAACAAAGTATGGCCGGGCTGAATGGTTTGGAAAGACAGCGTATGCAGGAACTTGAAAAAATGCTTCTTGCTCATGGTAAAAAGATGAACGAGGATAGAGTTGCTCAATTACTTGAAGCAATAAACGCTGCAAAATTTCTAAGTGACAAATTGATAGATATTGAAAAGGACTACCAGGATAAGGTGAAGGCTTTGAAGGATGCCGGCCAATTGACTCAGGAGAAAGATATGCAGTTGCGTCGTGAAATGACTCAAAAATATGCAAATGAAATTGATTCTTCTCCAGAGTTTCAAAAGGCAATGAATAATATTGATGAGTCATTAGGGTCAATGATTGGAGCTGCTTATCGCCATGGAAAAGATGTTGTTTTTAGTTTAATCGATGGGATTAAAGGAGCTACATCTGAACAGAAGGCAGAGTTGCGTAAAACTTTCGGTAAATTCTTTGATGACGGGGCCATGCAAGCAGATTTAGGAAATCTGCAAAACATTTCTCAGGCTGCTCAAGGCTTCGCTGATCTAGCAAAGTCAGCAACTGAATTTGCATTTGGTCTTGCAGATGGAATGGAGACATTGCAGAAGATGGTAAGTACTGCTGGACAGTTAGCTTCGACTTTGGCTAGCTTAAAAGGGGATGCTAATGGAAAGAAAGCTATGCAAGACATTAGTTCCTACTTTGGAATATTCGGTGCTGCTGTATCGGTATTTCAGGGAATTAGTCAATCAATGAAAGAAGCCCAGCAAGCATCCTTTAAAAGAATGCGTGAGCAAATTGATTACCAGAACGAGCGTCAACTTAAATCTACCGAAGCGATAACTAAAATGCTTGAACGTCAATTGGAACTGATGGACAAGATTTATGGTGCTGAAAGATTGGAGAAATACGGACAGACTTTAAAGGAAATCGAGGATAATTATAAAGATCTCAATAAACAATTGGATGGTCGGTATTTGATGACAGGCGATAAAGTTCTCGATGAAGTTTTAACTCGTTTAAATAACGGAGAATCCGCCAAAGATATTTCTAAGCAATTATCAAGGGAAGATGCAGTAAAGTGGGCGCAAGCGTTGAAGGTATTGGAACATCTAGACAAGTTCGCCAAAAGCTCAAGTATAGCTGACCTTGCTACAGATATGAATAAAGCCAAAGAAGAATTGGCTAAACTTCAATATCAGGCTGATTTGGGCAATGTGGATGATTATACAGGAAAACTTATCGAGCAGCTCCAAAATCAAATTGATCTTTATACCGAAACGCTAAATAAGTTAAAAGAAGAAACAACTGGTAATTCCTTCAGCTCGATTCTCAGCAACCTTAGTGATTTGTTTTTCAATTCTGGTTTGGATTCTGCTGATGCTTGGTCGAAAGGCTTTGATAGTGTGATGAAGAATTATGCCATTCAAAAGTTTTCCCGTGAATATCTTGAAAAGGCAGCACAGGATTGGTATGATTTATTCGATGAACTTGCGGAAGGCGGTATTACAGATACTGAACGCGATTCGCTTAAAAAGGCTTGGGACAAAATTCAACAGGACGGTCAGAAGCGAGTTGATGAACTTGGTAAAATTATCGGATCTGACAACAGTTCTGGTTTGTCGAGTTCAATCAAGAGAGAAGTAACTGAGCAAACCCAAAGTGAGAATAATGGCTTGCTAAGATCTCAAACAGAATTATTGAAGCGGACGTTTGATGAAAGTAAAAATCAAGGGGTAACAGCTGGTAAGCATCTTCAAGTTGCCATCGACAGTTTGACCGCCTTGAACTCAATTCAAACAAATACAGCTAATACTGTGACTGAACTGAAAAACGCAGTTGGTGAACTCCAATCAATCAACAAAAATATAGGAGGGCGTTATTAATGTCTTTTGAACTAGAAAATAAAAATACGGCTACCGAGTTTCACCTTTATTTCCAAAGAGGTACTTGGAGCGAATTGTTGAAACTTCCAACTCCTAAAGAGCGCGCGTTTCATGATTGGGCCGATGAGCACGGAAGGGATTACGATGATGTTTCACCTACCTATTTCGAAGCATTACAGTATAAAATAGGTTGTTATCTCCAATCAACAAGTCTCACTGATCTGCAAAACCAAAGGGAGGCGCTATTGGAAATTCTGATGAAGCCAGCAGGTTTTAATTTTCGTGTGGATGCATTGGGTAGATCATTTGCACTAAGGTATATCGAATCTCCCGATTTCAGCATTTTCAATCCACGCAAGACAATAGGATTTATATACACGGCTTTTACTCTTGTGTTGGAAAACAACTTCGCACCTGTAGGAGTCGATTTTTATTTGGCAGATGTTAACGGATTGATCCTGTCATATCCTGATAAGCCTATCCAGTTCGAACAACAAAAACAACTATTCTAATGGAAGTCCAGGTTAAAAGAAACGGTGTAGATACGATAAAGCTTCCCTTGAATGCTGCCAAATACAGCAACAAGGTAATGGCTGAGCATGGGCTATCATTTAGTTATGGTAATGTTGCTTCCTTGGGTTTGCGTGTAGGCGATACATTCACCTACAAAGGCGAGGAATACACATTAAACCAGATTGAGGACTTCAAGAAGATGAGTCGTTTTGTTTCATCATTCGATTTTGTATTTGAGGGATCGCGCCACACCTTGGCAAATTTGTTTTTGGTCCATCTCGGAGCAAGGAAGTTTTCATTCTCAGGTACTGCTGAGGAATGGCTTCATTTATTCGTCGATTGCGCTAACTCGAAAACAAGCGGATGGTCGATCGGTGAATTTGAAGATCTTGGCCGAGTAACAGTCGAGTTCGATAGTACGTACATTCTTGATGCTCTTACTATGGTTGCCCAAGCTTTTAAGGCTGAATGGGGAATCAAAGGAAAGGTAATATCATTGAAGAAAACTGTGGGGACACCACGTGCTTTGACTTTTGAATATGGTAAAGGAAAAGGATTGTACAGTCTCACAAGGAAAAGCTTACAGGATAAAAAGATCGTTACCCGGGCTTATGCTCGCGGAGGTGATAAGAACTTACCCGAAGGAACTTTTAATTACTTTACGATTCCTGGTTACGTAGAGAAAAACACAGACATCTTCGGAATACGTGAGGGGGAATTTATCGACGAAGAGATATATCCAAAGCGTACCGGTACCGTTACCACAGTGGGGCAGATCGACAAAAAGCTTTTTTCAATTTCCGATAGTTCAATCGACTTTGACCTTAACGGACAAAAAATAGAAGGTGAAACAGCTTATATTGTTTTCAAATCGGGCCTGTTGGAAGGTAATCAATTCGAGATCACTAGTTACAACGCTTCAACAAAAACGATACGTTTCAAAGCGAATGATGAAGGCAATGATAATTGGTTCCCAACTGAAACGGTACACGCGGAGATAGGCGACAAATATACTTTGATCGGTATTCGTATGCCGCAAAGTTATATCGATGCTGCAGCAGCTGAATTGACTACCAAACGTCAAGAATATTTGGACAGCAATAGCGTTCCGCGCGTAGTGTATGAATTGGAAATTGACTATATCCAACTTAAACGACTCAATACCAATTTGGATGCAGGCGATATAGTTCGACTGAAAGATACTGAAAAAGGTATAGATGCAGAAATACGTATCACTGAGGTCAGCTATCCGGCCGTTTATCCCGATGTAATCGAAAATGGAATGTCTTTCGATGCAGTGATCGGAAACGAGGTGACCTATACTCTTTTTGAGAAGATTCAAAACGATATCAAGGAACAAAAGGAAGTCGTTACTCAATACAACAAACAGTCTTGGGAGCGCGATCGTCGAAATATCCAGGCATTGACCGAATTCCGTTCAAAAGTATTTGATCCTGATGGAAACTTGGAGAATGCCATGCAACAGGCAATAGCCGGATGGTTTGGTACCGAGTCGATGTATTATGATTTGGGTGGTGTATTGATGACTGTGAATGTCGGTGGTGATCCAAACAGCTTTGCTATGACTGCCGGACGATTGATCCATAAAGTATTCAAGATTGAAGGATTAGGGAATATCTGGAATTTAACAGCATTCTCGCAATCGGGACTTACGCCGACACAGGGGTATTACTTGGCAGCAAAATGTAGTAAAACGGCTCTCACTGGTGAGTGGTTTTTATCGTCAGAGCAAATTCCAACTGAGGGAGAAGCTGGTTATTGGCACTTCAATTTCGGGTATTTATCTACAGTAATAGAGGGTGAGCGATCTTTTCATCCGACTAAAGGCTTCACACTTATATCAGGTGGGTATATCGAAACCGATGTAATTACAGCATATCTAATCAATGTCAATCGCCTGTTTGCTCAGGTGGTGACGGTTGGAAGTAATGGCTTTGTAAATGCAGGTATTTCGGGGCTTGCGGATAATGGGAACCAATCGCAAAGATTTTGGGCTGGGGCAACAGAGGAAGATCGCTATAATGCTCCTTTTCAGGTTTTAGATGATGGATCAATGAAAGCTCTTAAAGGGATTATTGGAGCTTTTAATGTAATGGAGAACGCGATTTACTTCGGCCCGCCTAACGATACAAACGCGAACCTTTATTTCACTCCTAGATCCCTTTACTACCGTACAAATATGGTAGATGAAGCGGGTTCGACAGCTGTAAAATCTAAGAAGGAATTAATTGTAAATGTTACTCCAACGTCACAGGTTGCAATGCAAATTGGGACGCAATCACAAAATACAGATCCAGGAACAAGAGCACCTAATATAGCCCTTGCTCTGAGAGCATATGGCGCACCAAATAGCGACGATAATATTGCCTTACGGATTTCCGAAGGAAACATTCAAGTAGACGGCGATTTATGTCAAGATACTGTTATACAGGTGTTGGCATGGAAAGAAGAAGCTAGTGACTTCCGTACACTTAGGCTGACCTACAAAAAAGGATTATTGGTGAACCGCTTTTGGGAATCCTAAACAAATGAATAATGAGCAACTAAATAATATAGAGATGGCAGAAGAAGAAGGAAAAGCAGTCCTTTGGCCAGATGGGGCCGAAAAGGTAGAAGACCCAACCACCGTTGAATTTTTGATGTGCGGAAATAAGTCTAAGCCTATTATGAAGTTTGAGCTTGATCGGCTCAACGAACTTGTTGAAGTAAATGGAGAATCTATGCCGGCAATCCAAGGCGGAGCTACTTCTGCCGCTGCAGTTGCTCTGCCAGCAGGGCCAACCGGGCAGAACCGATGGTTTGATGCTTCATGGGGTTATTGGAAATATAATAACGTCGTACTGAAGAATCCACTGGGTACAGATGGAATTCCCCAGGGAAACGATGGTACCCTTTATTGGAACGGCACAACGGAAACTTGGAGCATTAGTAAGGTGCAATTATTGCCAAGTAACCCGTTGTCAAATATTGTTAACCAAGATACAGATAAGGCAACCACACCAAAAGCTGTTTTTCAGTACTCCGTTGGTAAGACAGCAGTAAAGGATGTTATTAAGTTAGCAGATTATTTAGCGGTAATTTTTTTCAATGGATATTATCAGGCTTCAGGGGCCAAAGTTGATTCCGCTTCTTATCTATCAATTGAAATGGGCAATGTTAGTGAAGGGGACATATACAATTTGTCAGGATATATGCGACGTGATACGACAGGGGCCTCTGGAATAAGAATACAATTACATACAGCGTCAACAAAAACAGACATTGATTTAAAAGGTACGGATACATATAGGCTGGTAGTACCAGCTGGATATATTAAAATGACAGTCATCGTAGCCTACAATTATGACGGCAACCAAAATGTCGATAATTACAGGAATACCTTTAAAATTGTTAAAGGCGATGTGCTGGAAACAAAATTATTAACACCAGAAATAGATTCAAAAATTGCTGATATCGAAGAGGAATTGCCTTTAAAGATCAGTAAATCAGATATTGAGGACGTTATTGTATTTCCTGATAATCTTGTATTAACACTTTTCAACGGATATTACAATACTTCCGGTTCTGCGGTGAATTCTCTGTCTTACTTATCTTTTCAATACACAAACGTTAATAGCGGAGATGTCTTGAATTTATCAGGATATATGAGGCGCGATACTTCTCTTTCATCGGGTATTAAAGTACAGTTACGCGATTCAGCCAATGTTATTGTTTCCGACATTGATTTAAAAGGAACAAATAAATATAGACTGGTTGTACCGAACGGTGTGGCAAAAGTTAATGGAGTTATAGCCTACAATTATGACGGCAACCAAAATGTCGATAATTACAGGAATACCTTTAAAATTGTTAAAGGCGATGTGCTGGAAACTGAGGTGATATTGCCAACACAAAACACGGCTGCACAGAACTATCATTTGTATGATACTAATACTCGAAAGTTAACGCGTGAAAACCAGCAGTTACAATCTACTGTAAAATCACTAAGAAAAATCAAAGGATCTACAGCAGGAGAACTGCCTATAACCATACAAAATAGACTCGGGATCGATGTAAATGATGCCGTTGCAATTGTGCACCTGCACTGGAAGGCACAAACAGCTCCAGCAAAGTTGACGAATGATTATTTTATGAATCAGCTATGTCAAAAAGACTTTTCCGATATAAGATTCATTGATGAAAATGGGGCGCTTTTGGATATACATAAGGAATCCTACGGAAATTATGAGATAATTGCAGACAATAGAATTAAGTGGCAGATGTGTGCTTCTGCCGACGCAATTTTCGGTTCTGATCCCACTGGCGGGTTATTTATGAGTACAGACAACCTGGCTACCTGGGTAAATATTTCATTGGACGGTGTAGTCAGTGGCTGTAACCGACTTGGTGATATTTTGTATTATAAAAATAATAATGTCTACAAGCGCAAAAAGTCAGAAAATTTTGCTATTGAAAGACTTGTTCTCCAAGGAAACGAAGCGGTAGAGGGTGAGAAGTTATTCAATCCGGTGACATTTGCTATGGACGACCTTAACAATTTATACATAGCGCCATATCAAGGCCTTTGGGATGGTAGGGTTTACAAATCCACAGATGATGGAGAAACGTTTGTAACTGTTCATCAAAATTTGAAACAACATTGCCATTCTTTAGCCGTCGATAGATCAGTTATTCCAAACGCTATTTATGCAAATTTTGACGGTGATGCTTATAACCATGGTCTGCCAACATCTGCTGGAACCTTCGTTACCTATGATCGGGGAGCAACATGGAACGAATTAGTATTTAATACTTTTTCGCCTGATTACGGCGTAGTTTGGTCGGCCAATGGAAAGACTCTTGGCGGTGGTGAATCACAATTAAAACCTACTCCTATGTTGTTCAAAAGGGAGAACAACAAAATTACCACAATTTTAGACGAACAATCTAATATAAGTGGAATGAGGGAACTTAACGGTAATCTTTACTTACCAGTTCTGACTGTAGATCAATACAAATACTCGAAGATTTTTAGGTCAGCTGATAAGGGGGAAACCTGGAGCGTTGTAATGGATACAGGTTATAGGAATGTAGATTCTTTGGCTGGATCTTGGCGTTATGGAATGCAAACTTCTTTAACACCTGTCGGTGACACTAAACAGTTAATGCTTCAATACTCATCATCAAGGGGGGCCAACTATCCAGCAATAAGAATCTACGAGGGTGGCGACCACTATCAAGCGATGTTTTATGTGAAAATAGGATTTCTTCCAGCTGCGGGTAAAACAATAAAAGTAGGATATGGATATTTAGCAGAAGACGTTTCAGCTGAAGTTTTTACAGATCAAAAACTAACATCAGAAGCTTACAGAATTTATCTTAATGAATTGGGGGACTATATTGCGGACAGTGAGAACAACACGTATAAATTAAACAACTCAAAATGGGATTGGAGCAAAAGTGTTGTAAGATTTGGCAAGACTTATCCTCATAAATTGCCTATGGAGAATAATGGAGCAGTAATCCTAAGTAACCCAATTCAGTTACCTGATCTTTCCCGTATAAAGAAAACGAAAGGATTTTCTTTCTCTTTTTGGGTCAGGACTACTGGGGCAACAGGCGAAATGGCAATTTTGGCAAACGATTATATATCATTTACATTTTCCCAAAATGCCAGGATAAATGCTAAATATAACAATTCAACAGTTTTGTTAAACAATGTCATTAAATGGCATCAGACACAACAATACGCGATGATGGTAGTAACCATAAGCGATGCTTCAACGCCAGTTATGACATGTTACACAAATACATATAAAACGATGGATCGAACTGTTGAGTTAACTGGTTATGCATCTCCTTCTAATGCAGGTAAATGGATTTTAGGAGGTAGTAATGACTTTTATATGAGTGATTTTAGATTTTTTGATAAAGAACTAACTCACAATGAAGTGATACAAATATTTGAAGGCGGAAGGGTAGCAAATTTTTAAATCATGCAAGTAAAATACAGTTTATTATACAGCAACGACGGGACGAGATGACAGCTAAAGAGAGAATAAAGGAATTACAGAAATCCGTCGGTGCGAGTGCCGACGGTATTATCGGTCGAGAGACATTGACAAAGTTTGCAGCCACATTCGGTAGAACTCGTGTGCAGACAATTCACTTCTTCGCCAATATCCACCATGAAAGCGGAGGATTTACAATCGTTCGCGAGAATATGAATTATACCGCTCCACGCATCATGGAAATATTCGGGATCGGAAGGCATTCGGCAAAAGTCACCGTTGCAGAAGCGGGACGATTGGCTGGCAATCCTTGGGATTTGGCAGAACGTATTTATGGCTTTGGTAATCCGAAAAAAGCTAAAGAGCTTGGAAATACTCGCCCAGGCGACGGTTGGAAATACCGAGGTGGGGGCGCTCTGCAATGTACCGGAGGATTCGATTACAAACGCTATGGTGGTCAGGAATTATACGACAATCCCGATTTGATAGGAGAATCAGCATACTACTTTACTACAGCTTTAAAGGAGTTTGACGCGAAGAATATTTGGGCTAAAGCAAAGGATCTATCACAAGCGAGTATTCGTGCAGTATGCCTTGCTGTGAATGGAGGATATAACGGCCTTGACGACCGTCGGGCTAAGATTAATTATTATGCTAGTTTGTGGAAATAATGGCAGAGGAAAAGAAAGAGCAACAACAACAACCAACATTTTTACAGATTGTCCGGCATCCAGTAACCTATGCACTAGTGGTGGTGGTTTCAGTTTTTTGGACGGTATTGTATTATGTGACTGATCGGGGAGATAGTCAAAATGATAAAATGATTGAAATGCAAGACCGCCTTTACAAACAAATGATTGAAGAAGTTCGCAAGCAAGTTACTCCTGCAGTGGATAAAGTAAACCAAGCAGCAACGAAAGTGGATAGTGCTGCAGTTAAGGTAGATAGCGTGGCCCAGCAGCAAAAAGATAAAAAAGGAGGTGTCAAATGAAATGGTTCATTTTAATACTAATGATAGGGGCTACGTATTCCGATGCACGGCCGAAGGTTGAGGTAAAAACGAATATTGCCGAGCCGCTTGAAGAACTTGTCCCGAAACTGGATAGTTTGGCCGGAAAGCTCACGGATCTATCAAACAAAATGCAATAGACATGAGGATATTTCTTATAACAATAGTCTGCATCCTGTTATCGGGGTGCGGGCTTTTCCGAAAGACGACTAAAGTTAACAAACAGTTAGACGCGGTATCGGTTTCCAGTGACGTAAAGGTTTCGACGGAAACCACTTCAGGTAAAGTTGATAAGTCCAAAGAGACGTTGAATACCTCGTCCAGTAGTGACGATAAAGTGAAGGTCTATCCAACACCAGGAACGGATGTAAAAATTGATCCTGATGGCTCTGTTACCTTCAAGGCAGACAGCATTGTTTCATTTACCAAACGGAAGACTGATCAGGCTCGTGAAATATTGAAGGATATAAAGGAAAACCTTCATCAGAATTTTGGAGCGTCAGCGAAGAAAGATAGCACTAATAAAAAGCAGTGGGAAACAAAAGACGTTGATAGGCGGCCAAGCGCTACCGGTATACTTTCTAATTGGATAGGGTGGGCAGTAGGTTTGCTTATTTTGATTTGCGGATTAATTTGGTTTTTAAGGAGTAAGTAAAAATTATGTATTTTCATTTAAATAGGCTAATTTTGATGCTCGAAATTATAGCCAGTTTTATGGATAATAAAAAAACTAAACCTTTAAAAGTCACCGAAATACAACAAAAGGCGTTCGATGTTTATTCCTATTATTGGAAAGAAATATGGTCGACTGTGGTTTTTCTCGTTGGTTTAGGAGCTTGGGTTACTTCATTTATAAGTAGCGCTTCAGGGGATGAACTAAACAAGATAAGATCAGAATATGATGTTAAAATGGACTCAGTTATTTCTAGGGAGAAAAGGACTTGCCAGGAAACCATGAACAACCTTACAAAATTTATGGTATCTATAAATCCTAATGTAAAGTCGACAATTGACTCATCAACAAACAGAAAGAAAAATGAAAACTAGAATAATAATATTTATCCTTACTGTCATCTCAATAGTTTCGTTGGTAACTAATGGATTTCTTAGCAGAAGTATATCGGACATACAGAAGGAGGTTTACATTAGAGATTCCCTTATTAAAGTTAAAACAGAACGAGAATTAAAAAGTAAAGAAGAAACAAATGAGCTTTTGAAATCACTGAGTTCGTTGTTTGAAAATACTTCTCTGACCGAAGACGGAAAGTTTGACGTGAATAGTTTTATTAAAATGCATCAAGGCCTCAAAGACTCTATTAAGATCCTAAATAATAGGTTAGATTTAATAAAACAATATTATGGTATTTATGCGATTACTCGAATAAAATCAACCGACGAAAAACAAACGATTACCGAAACAGTAATTAAAGGAGGTGAAACAGTTGATTCTGCACTATTACTGCTACCTCGTTTTAGAGATCGTTTGGTGAAAATCAATAAAAGTACTTGGACTATAGACAGAGCTGGTAAAGAATTTAAATCAGTTACCGAACAATATAAGAAGGATATTGATGATTATAACGATTTGAATAAAAAATATAATGAATTGGCAACAAAGTACAATTCAGATGTAAAAAAATATAGGAATATTTTGAGGAAAATAGCTGATAAAGGGCTGATTAAAATTGATACCCTGTTGGATGGATATGAATACCATTATTAAAACAAATTATTAGACTAGTTGTTATTAAAGTCTCCATTAAAGGTAAAATACATTTCATTTGTTAAGGTCGAGCCTGGTAACTCGACCTTTTTTTATTTTATTAAAACCAAATGTTATGCGATATTGTATAATAAGTACTTTTCAAAGTAGGTAGTATTTAACAAACCTTGAGATCCCTCCCAGACTCAAGGTTTTTTTATTTAACAAAACTATACTAAATAATATTTGTTATTTAAGTCCTCCATTTATCAATATTAGGTAACGTGTTAAGGCCGAGTATTCATGTTCTCGGCCTTTTTTTTGTATAAAACTAAACCATTTCATTTTGAAAGTAGTTCAATAATAAACCAAAGTATAAATATTATGGCACTTACAACAGGAAATGAAGACAAAGTAACTAAAGAAGTTGAACAGCAAACTTCCAAAATTCCCTCGATTTTATTCTTAGCAGCTTCACTTGCGGCAATGGGAATTTCAGCAGCATTAAAATGTTGCAACAAAAAAGATGATAATACAGCTTTGTTCGTCGGTCAATGGGCGGCACCGTTTTTATTATTAGGAATTTACAATAAGATCGTTAAGACTGAAGGACACGATTAATAGATTTTATTTTTTATGGTTGATTTAAAGGTTGGTCTTATGATCAGCCTTTTTTAGTTTTTTATCAAACTAAAGCGCTATTGATATTGTACTACATGTACTTTTCATAAAAAAAATAGGTTAATAATGGCTAAAGCCTTGGGTTCCCCACTCAAGGCTTTTTTTTATTTTTTTCAAACCAATATATTTTAGCATTTGTACATTTATTGACAATCGATTCAATTTAGGAAGTTTCGTTTCGGTTGATTTTAATTGTATGGTCAGGTTTAAGGCCTGGCCATTTTTCAAATGTATATTCCGGTCCTAAATGGATCTGTCTATAATTTAGTTAAGGGGCTAATCGAAAGATTAGTCCTTTTTTATTGTGTAGGGATCTCACCCGATTTGATCAATTCAATAATTATATCCGCTTCATCTTTGGTGAGCCAAGAATTGTTGTTAAAATGGACGCGCCAGCCCTCAGTGGTGTAAGATATACTAGTTACAAACCTTCTATTGATGTACACATGAAAATAGCCGCCCATAAGTGGACAAACCTCCAAAACCTGTGGCTCACCATCGACCTCAAAATTATCGAATATCATCCTTTATCCACTTTAGATCGCCCCGTTGGATCATACCTATATACTTTTGAACGTGATCGTCAGTTAATAGGCTATTATCTTCAATATGATAATCGAAAGCCTTTGAATACTTATCATAATCGATGCTGCCAACATAGGAGTTGTTTAGGTAGATATGCCAAAGGCTATATTTTTTCGCGCGAACTTCGACTACTTGGCGTTTACCTTGGTGATAAAATAACTCAGGTACATCATTGTCGTAACGTAATATTAGAGCATCAATGCAAGCTTCCCTGATGTCATCGGCAAGTTCACCGTACGCTAATTCCCAAAACCCTTGAGACTTCCTGAAAACATAAAAAGCAAGTCCATTTTTGTTGTAAAGATGATAATCTTTCATGCCCATTGTCTTATCGTGTATGCTCATTTGGACATACATAACACGATTGCGGCAATAGACTTCAAGAGGTTTCATGAAACAAAATTACTAACATTTTTAGTAAATAAACAAATCTAATTGTACATTTGTTAAGTATGAAACTAAGTAATAAACCTCCGATTGGATATGTTGATCACATGAAAAAGTCAGCTTTATTGGCTGCTGATGGCGTTGGAATTGAAGCAGGAATACGTATACTTGAAGAAGGATTAAAAGATTGGCCAGGAGAGTTTGACAAAGCGGTTAGATGGGTCGTTCTTGAAAGGAAGAAACTAAATGAGATTCGAAAAAGTAACCCATAGCGTATTAAAGGAGCTGCAGCGAAAGGGATTTAATGTCCTTATTGCGCCATCAGATTGTGAGGACAATAGTAATGTCACATGGAAGGCTATCGCGGTACCTAATGTTATGGATTGGTTGGTAGCTTTAGATTGTGAGGGAATTACGGCAGTACCATTTAAGGAGCCTAATATTTTGGTAATCCAAGATGCATTGAGCAACATTCGTGAAGAAGACCTAAACGGAAGTGTATTTATAGAACGATAGATTATGAAAACATTACAACAATACTATAATAAAGTAGGAGAATACGGCCGAAAGCTTTATTTAAGAAATGAAGCAATCCGCACAGGAAAATGGGATATGTACGAAGCATTTTTAAATGTTGAATTTCCAGACGTTGCTAGTTATGAACTACAAGCCGCACGTGACCTTGCAGGCCGAATTAAGAAGATGTTTAAGGAAGAGTTTCGCGAATGGATCACTAAGAATCGGGTCAATATGATAACTTCCGACCTGTATGTGTTGGATGAGGGTACAATATTGCGAGGTTCAGTAGTGCCTTCTGGAGATTTGGCTGTAATACTTGGGGATGGATTGGAGGATATTATCGAATGTAATGTTTCGCCGATGGAGGTGCTGAATTTGACCGATCATGAAATTTATTGGGTAGATCCGGTGGTGAAATCATAAAATATGATGTGTCAACGTACCCCCCCAAAAAATCACTTTGTTTTATTTCCGATATTTGCCATTATGATTAAAAATAACTACTTAGAAGAACTTGACGACATTAAATTTTTCGTCAAGAACGATGCTGTCACAGGGGGAGACCTGTACGACGCATTTAGCAATTACCAAAAACTTGTTTTATCTATTTGGCCTAATGATATGCCAGATAATGGTAATTGGAGAAAAGAAATGTCTTTTGTACTTTCTAAAATTGAGAGTAAAAAACATCTTAAATCAATTGAAAAGAGTGTAGATCTAAGATCTTTTCGAGATGATGCATTGGACGTGATACACCATGTTAATACAAATTTTCTAATGTATTCTCTTAAAGTCTAACCAACCTCCTCAAAGTAAAACCTAACCTCCACCTGATTTTCCTGGATTAATCCATAACGCTTTGCAAACTTGTATTGTGTACTGTCTCTATTGAGTGAACGGATAAAACCGCCAATGACCTTACGGAAGCCTTCCAGACTCAAAGAGCCTTTTATCGTATTGCAGGACATACAGGCAGGAGTTAGGTTTTCAAAACAATCTCGCTCAGGGTACTGGCATCCACCGTTAACCCAATCGCGAACTAACGGTGCAATGTGATCCGCGGCCCATCTTTGGCCTAACTCGCATCCGCAATAAGCGCAGCGCCCCGAATACTTTAGTCGGAGCGCTTCTCTTTGTTGTTTGGTGAGTTTCAAATATTTTTTGTAATTAATCAGGTAAATAATATATTTGCAGTACAAGAAATTGTAATTATATCCAGGGATGGTGTAACTGGTAGCCACGCCTATTTGCCAAATAGGTGCCCTCTGGGGGGCATGGGGGTTCGAATCCCCCTCTCTTTTTATTATCCCACATCCCTCCGTAATCCAAGATCTTTTGCAGGAACTCCACTAATGAACGTCAATTTAACAGTAGAAGCAATACATTTAAAAGTGATAGTTCTCTTACTTCTTTTTATGATAGTGGCTTTTCTATCGGTGCCTAAACCGTTGTAGATAATTTTATCACCTACTTTTAATTCGTTTTCAAATAATTCTTTCATATCCTTAAAATTTAACGGTCCTATCTGCTTCTTCAGGGCTGACACCATCCATTGTAAGAGCGTGGTATTCGGAGTATTTGCCAAGAAGCTTTTTTAGGTCTTTAATATATTGCTCATTTTCTTTTTGATGTTGTTTCATAGCTTGTATGATAGCATTTTCATCGACACTATTATCAGTGTCGAAATATTGCCTTAAAATCGTTTTTGCTGTCTTCATTTTATTTATTCTTTACCACCCTAGACTATACTAGGGTGGGAGGTTAACGATGGCAATAACAATTGCATGTTTCAGAGTGGCAGTTACCGGTATTGCATCCGCAATCGTCTCCACCTTCATAAGCACTCATTTTTACGATAGTCAACTGTTGACCTGTGTACTTTTTAAACTTTTTCATATTGTTCTGTTGTTAGAATTTGTTCAACTTCTGTATTAAAAAATGGCAAAACCAATTGATTAGGATTATTAGGCAATGGTTTGTTAGGATTATCCCGGTCGTCAGGATCTCCGTTGTTGTCCCAATCCCATTTTACCCATGCGGTGCAAATTGGCCTGTCGTTTTCATCGTATGTCCATTCATTGGGATATTCCTCATCGGTGACATTATGGAGGAGTGTTCGGAATAAAATACCACATTGTTTCTTACCTGTTGGATCGGGATCACAGTTTATGCAATTCATACAATAGGTATCTGTGAAGATCATTCCTTCTGTTCCATTACTAGGCCTGTACTTTTTCATTTTTCTTTCTCCTTTCTAAACTTCCAAGTTCAAGGCAAACCACCGAATTATTACGAGAATGGCTAGACCGAAAAGTCATCACTTGATCAATGGTCTTTCTCAAAGCATCCGCACTCACACACTCTATCGACGCTGCTTCTTCCAATGTGAGGATATCGCCTATTATTAATTCGATTAGTTCGCCTATTTCCTGGGGTGTCATTTTAAAATAGTGTTAGTTGTGGGCGTGGCTTGTTGTAAGGGATGACGGTAACATCTAAGTTGGTTTTACTATCATAGTACTTGCCAAGCTTAATATAAATCCCTAGTTCCTTTTCAACTGATTCGTATGCAGCTACTTTATCCGATATGGATTTAGCAGACATTATTCTTTCAGCCTGTTCGTCGGTTATGGTTACTTTTCTACTCATGCCTTTTTAATTTTACCAAGACTTACAGGAATATTAGAATCTTGTGTGATCAATTCTTTTATCTTATCTTTTGTAAATTGATGATCATAGTTTTCGAAATAGTAATGCTTCTCAAATGATAGATTCGCATTTTTCAAAGATTCCTTTCCAACTAGAATAGCATACTTAGTTGCAACTTCGTCAATTATGTTAGTCAAAAGGATTGTCGACGCAGCAACAGTATTTAAAACATCACTCCAATCATCAAAACCTTTACGCTTTGCCCACTTTTCCCTAAATTCCTTTATAGTTACCATAAGAAAAATCCTCCGTAAATTGACCAAGCGATAACTAGTATCGCACCATAAAAAAAACCAGATAGATCAAGACCGAATTCAGATTCTTTGAATATTCTTATTATTAAAATAATGCTGATGACTATCATCAACAATAAATGCCATGTTAGTTGTATTGTCATTTTATTTCTTTGATTTTTAGATGAGGATTGACCACTTGCATAAGGCTTGCTTTATCCACAGCATCACCATAATATTTCTCGCTAGCCACTGGATCGAATACATTATTTTCAATATATCCGATATGATAAGTATAGCTGTCGATCTGTTTTACAGCAATACAATCTTCGATATTGTTATCCATTTCCTTTGCTCTCCTTTCCTTCGAAATTCACAGTATTGAACCAGGAGCAAATGATATTTGCATCTCTAAATGAGTCGATAGGATAGCCTATAAACTTTCTATTGTCAATATCCCAAACACCGTAATCGCAAACCCATGATTGAACTATATACCTATCCATTGATCACCTCTCTTTCTTCGTGTATGTTGCCTAGAATCTTTGGAATGAAAACTATATTTGTTGAGTTAATAGGATTCAATCGGTGCGTATATGGACCATATTCATCGCCTTCATGAGAAATAGCAATGAATCCATCACCTTTGTACACTACATTATACTTTCCCTCTCTTCTCCCGAAAGTGACAACATCATGTTCGAATATTTCCTTTTTATCTATATCATAAACACCAGTAAACTGACCTACTGTTTCGGGTAAAACTTCGTGTCTCAACCAATCGTGCTCGTTATACAATTGAAGTATTACAATTTTATTTGCATTTGTATGAGGTTGAAGCCAACCTATAGCCCATCCTTTACCATCTACCCGAAGGCCACGGAACTTTATTTGCCGTACTGGCGCTTTCTTTTCGTTATTCACCTGAAACCTCCTTTCTTGCTTTTAGGACTTCTTCAACAACACTACTTACTGCCAAAGCCATTTTAGATTTGAATACAGCATCTTGTTTAAGTTCATTTGATACTTTATCGAACAATCCGTCATTGTTGGAAATAATGGAACGGCTTACCTTATGGGCAAATGCAGAAACAATGCTTTTTTCGAACTCTTCTCGCTGGATGACCTCGTTGAAAGAATTGCTAATTAATTGCCTAAGTGTTTTAGAGTGTTCATCTACAACCGATGAAACTAACTTAGTCAATGGGCTGTTGTAAGAAGAAAGGACAGACTTAATACTTTCATTCATGGCCAATTGGACGGTTGAAAGAATGTCAGCTTCTAAATTAACAGGGGAATGTTTCTTTTCTACTTTACCGTTAATAGCGGTAATTAGTTCAGTCATATCGTTTCTGAACATTCGGTTTTCCTCTCTTAAATCTGATACAGTTTTTAAGAGTTGATCTATTGTTTGTTGCTCTTTAGCAGTCATTGTTTTAAGATTTAACTGGATGGTTTCTACTATAATCACGGTCTTTCATTTCCCAATTGTAGTTCAATAAGTAGTTATGGGAATTTCCTTTGAGATTGTACTTCTCTTTACTAAATGACACTTTAACAAAATGCCTTAATACAGCATCTTTTGAATGATTGTAATCACAACGGTGAATGACTGTTTCGTCAAGCCTATAAATGCTGTTTGGTTTGCATTTAAGTGGTTCAGACTTGTAGAATAATTTATTCATCTGCTCAATGCTTTCTCTGTGATCTTGGATCAGTTCAAAATTTCCTGTCACATATTCTGTAGGTATGCAATCGCACCAAATGTAATTTATGTCTTCACTCATAAACCCATCGCAATGCCACCCCATTCGATTGAGATTTTCACCACTTTTTGTGTAAAGACATTTAGCTGTAAGGTAGATGTAGTGTTCATCATACATTGACAATGATCCTTCACATATATTATGAAAAAAGTCATTACAACATTCTACGAGAATATCCACTAAAGGTTTCAATTGATCAGGTAAAGTAAAATCAATTAAGTCACCTTTCATTTTTAGAGGCAGATACTGATAGAAATACATTTGATCGTTATCGACAACAACATCTGTTGCTATTTCGATTGGTTCACTTCCGTACATTTTCATGGTTATAGGTTTTGAAGTTCTTCTCTTACCAAAGCCCAGTATTGAGCGCGGAACTCAGCAACAGGGGCTAATGCTTTAATAATCTCGTTTACGGCTATGAGTGAATTTTTTTCTGCATCCTTTCGGGCATGTGTTAATCCTAATAATTCAGCATTGTAGGTGCTATAAAATGAATCAACAAGTTCCTTTGCTTGCTTTTTGGCTTTTTCCTTTTCTCTTTTCATAGCCTACACCTCCTCACAAACTTCCTCACGCTCCGGCGCGATGTCATAAACCCCAGTTGCTACTTCCAAAGTGTCTACATTCAGCCCCGACAATACGCGGGATATCTCCACCGAACGACCGAACAGCAACAAGCCACTGGCCAAGGCAATCGCATTCCCAACTCCTGGCAACTGTTTGATCGCCCCGTCAACCTCAAGAAATACTTCATTAAATTCAACCACGTGCATGGACATGCCGTGTCCTAAATAGATAGACCATAATGGAAGGCCCTTGTCTCCCCATGTTCCATTGGGATCGAATCCCAATGATGACAGATTACTCTCTGTGAAATTTGGTTTCATTTTCGTTAAGCTTTAGCGCCCTTAATTGCTCGCGATACCAATCACGAGCAAAATCCGGCAAGTCCAAGCGCTTAACCTCTTTGTAGTCGTTGGAAAATTCATATTCACTCCATCCGCAGCTGATCAATCTTTGGACGACCTTGATAAATCCCTCAGGATCTTTCTTGGCAATCTCAGCAACAACCAGCTTTCCTCCAATCTCCAACTTCCTCAGTTTGGTAAGCACTAACAATTCTAAATCAGTGTCAAGTAATCCAGAATTAGCAACATAACGTGACATAACCAAAATGATAACAATGCAAATATAAAAACATATTACAACATAACAATAGTGTTATTAAAAAAAGTTTATTTTATTTAGGATATTTGGTAGTAGGGCAGGGCACTTCTGTCAAGTTTTGTAGAAAGATTTACAAATAATTTACAACGAAGTGTATTCAATCTTGTTATAATGTTTGTGTACAGTAACTTAACGGCATTATATCAGAATTAAATATTAAATTTGGGTAGCAAAAAAGTGAAGGTAAATCCAAATATTTCTAAATCAAAGGATTGAGTTTTCCACTTTTCGGTCGGTTGAAGGTATAAGTATTATAAATGATTAATTGGTGATTTCAAATAGAACTATGGGTACTAAAGAGGAAATTTTTAATAAGATAGGCGATTTATTACAGGATTTAAATGGACAGTATCTAAGCTTGTCAGAGCAGGGGAGTTTGTCCGAAATTAACGAATTAGTAACACTGGAAGCGAAAGCACAGGCTGTGGCAGCATACATAACTTTACTCAAGACCAAGGCTGTTCTTCAGGAAGGTCAATCGCAGCATGCTTTAAGTACTGCAGCCTTGGACAGTAAGAAGATTGCTTTCAACGATTATTTTACCCCACCTTCGACCATTCGAACATCAGCGCAGCAAGTTGTTGCTGAACAGCCTCAAAAAGAGGTTCAAGACGCGCAACCAGTTGAAGATTTCAGCCGTGGAAATGAAGAAGCGATCGTGGAGGAAAAAGAAACCCCATTTGTCTTTGAAAGTGAACCTGTAAAATCGGAAGAGCCAGAAACTCCATTTGTTTCTGAAAGTGAACCTATACAATCGGAAGAGTCTAGTCCTGAAGTTGTTGAATCTGTCGTTGCTCCAGTTGCTTCAATTCCCCCTGTTTTTGCAGCTGCCCCAGTGGAGGAATTAGCTTATCCGACAGAAAAGGAAGCTACTACGCAATTCGAAGAACCGACTGTCTTTGTTACAGAAGTAATCGAAGAACCAAAAGAAATCGTTATTGAACAGCCGCAAGAAGTTTTTATTCAAGAGGAAATCAATACGGTCATTGAGGAAGCTCCGGCTAGACCATTGACCTTAAATGAAATTATCTCTCAACAGAAACAAGCCGGCGTGCAGAATCGTGTTTATCAGGTGAATCAATCCGGCAATAGCGATAAGCTCACAGATATTAAAGCAGGGATAAGCTTAAATGACAAACTCTTATTTATTAAGGATTTGTTTAATGGGTATAGTTTAGCGTATAGTGAGGCTGTCGAATTATTGAACAGGTTTACAAGCTACGCGGAAGCGGATGCATTTTTGCAGACAAATTATGCGATTAAAAATAAATGGGCCGAGAAGCCACATACCGTTGAAAAATTATACGACGTCCTACGGAGAAGATATAACTAGAATTATAAAACATAAAAAACAGCTCTCGTTCTACCGGAGCTGTTTTTTTATGGCTATATTTTTGGTTCTTTAGCTTAGTTGAAATTGTAACCAATCGTTTCCTTCATGACCATATACAAAATATTTTGGCTGAAGAATTTCGGCTAAGGATTCGAGTTCGCTCAAATAATTGTATCCGGGAATCTGTGCAAATTGTTCACTGGTCATAATAAAGACCTGATCGAGTTCGATAGCTTTGGATGAAGCGATAGCTGCCGTATTCAACAATTGCGGGATTTGGATAAATGTCTGTTCCCCATGGCCGATGACAATGATTTTATCGGCTTCATTTTCTGTCGTAACCGGAATACCACCTGCAATTTTTATGGCTTCCTGCAGATAGGCCGAACGGTTTATTTCAAGGGGCTGTATTTGGTCGAGCACCAATACTTTGGGTCTGTCTGTAGCTGAAATAAACTTAAGTTTATGGATTAGAATACTTGTTTCGTCTTCAATTTTTTCAACCAGTTCAACTGTTTTATCGATGGCATCGAGAGCAGTCCCGATACGTTTGACATAGGAAATCATATCATCGATGTCGACAAGTTGTGGGCGATCTGAAACTAATGTGTCGTAGGTTTCAGCTGGAATAGCTGCCGGATTTAGGTCCAACTGGTCCAAAATGTGGGCGACTAGTTTTTCTTGATTGCTTTGCATGTTGCAAAAATACAAAACCTTCCTGACTTCGCGGACACCAAGCGCAATGAAAGCGAACTGAAGGTTCTTTCTGGTCAATAAGATCAGACACTTTCAGAAAAAGGGAAGCATTGGCGAAAGTAAATTAGCAATAGTAGGTATGCGCAGATTTTTGTAAATTGGCCTGAAATAAATGATATAAATATGTTTGACAAATTATTTCAAGCCCAGCAAAAGGCGGAGGAAATCAAGAAAAGATTGGATTCAATTTCTGTGTCTGGTGAAGTGGAAGGTGGTTTAATCCGTGTGGTAGCGACAGCAAACAAAGAGATAAAAGAGGTTACCATCGATCCTGTATTTTTATCAAACGCAGATAAGGAAGAATTGGAGGAGTTACTTGTGGTTGCTCTGAATAAGGCAATTGCTCAAGCTGAGAATATCAGCCAGGCAGAAATGCAGGCAGCAAGCAAGGATATGTTGGGTGGACTAGGAGGACTAGGCGGATTATTTAATCAATAGCGATATTATCATGAAAGCAACTTATTACGGACAATCATGTGTGGAGTTTGATTTTGACGGAACGAAGGTTCTTTTAGATCCATTTGTTACCTATAATCCACTTGCAAAAGAAATCGATGTAAATACAATTAAACCGGATTATATCTTTTTAAGTCATGGACATCAGGACCATGTGGCAGATATGGCGACGATTCAAAAAAACAGCAGTGCCACTGTTTTAGCGATTGTTGAAACGGCAGGCTGGGTGAGAAGACAGGGGGTACCTGATGATAAAGTTATCGAGTTTAACTTGGGCGGAACGGTTCAACTACCTTTTGGTTCGGTAAAGATGGTATATGCCGCACATACCAATAGTACACCTGATGGTCAATACGGTGGGTTTCCTGTCGGTTTTGTCTTTACTGTAAAAGGCAAGCGAATTTATTTTGCTGGAGACACTGCATTAACCATGGAAATGAAATTGCTGGCAGACATGAAGCTGGATTGGGCATTTTTGCCTATTGGTGGGCATTATACAATGGATGTGGATGATGCAATTAAAGCCGCTGAATTTGTGAATTGTGCTCGGGTAGTTGGTATCCATTACGATTCATTTCCGCCAATAACGATCGATAAACAACAAGCTTTGGATAAATTCCAAAATGAGGATATTTCATTGTCATTGCCGGAAATCGGTTCAACATTTGAGTTATAAACCATACAACAAAAAGCCGAGCTAGCTCGGCTTTTTGTTGTATGGTTTTCCTGATTTTATGCAGATCTGCGTTGTGTTCATTAAGATATGACAATCTTTTTAAGATCTTCCAGGCTGAAAAGAGGGATATCGATGATTTTATTCTTCAGGATTTGTTCTTTGTTTTCTTCAAAATAGAACAGCTTCCATTCTCCATTTTTATATTCTAAACTACTGAGGTTTTCAATCCAGTCCCCTGAGTTCATATAGGTACAGGTTCCTTTTCGTGTTATAACTTCTTTGATTTGAGGTTGATGGATGTGTCCACAGATAACGAAATCATAATTTTTTTCAATCGCTAGTTCAGTAGCTGTATGTTCAAAATCCGATATATACTTGACGGCTTTTTTAACAGAGTTTTTGATCTTTTTAGAAAGAGAATATTTCTCCTTACCCATTTTATCCAGGCAGTAATTAATGATATTATTGAGCTGTATAAGTTTGTCATAGCCCCATCCACCCAGCTTGGCCAACCATTTAGAATGATGAATGGATGCGTCGAAAACGTCTCCATGAAAGATCCATACTTTTTGATTATTGAGTGAGAGAAGGAGTTTATTGCTCAGCTTGATATTACCTAATTTTAGATCGGTAAATTTGCGCAGCATTTCATCGTGGTTGCCCGTGATGTAATGCACTTCTGTGCCCGAAGAGCTCATGTCAATGATTTTTTTGATGACTTTGAGATGTTCCTGTGGGAAATAACTTTTTTTAAATTGCCAAATGTCTACGATGTCTCCATTGAGTATCAGTATTTTGGGAGATACGGACTCTAGGTAAAGTAAAAGCTCTTTAGCTCTACTACCGTAGGTACCTAGGTGTAAATCTGAGATTACAAGTATATCAAGGCTTCTTTTCATTTGCAATAAATTTGTTTATTCATCTATGTCTACAAAGATGTCTCAACCTTTGTTGATTTTGTTGTTTGTCCCGCTGTTGAGGACTATAGTTCACCTTTGACGGATTTGCCTGAAATGAATCGATCATGAGCGGTCTGTTTTACCGTTTTTTGTATTATTGCATGCCACGATTTTTCATTCAATAAATCTGTTATCTTCTTTTACAAAAAAAGGATACTTTTATTTTGTACCGATGAAATTCCTGTTATTAAATCATTAAAATGTCTTGTAAAACGGTATGAATTAGTTTATTGGAAATTAATATTGGCAAGGGATTTTCATGGAGGAGACGACCACAAGGTCAAGAGCGTGGGGGAAAAGCTACAAAAAAAGGTATCCAATTTTATTGAATACCTTTCATTATGTTAAAGATTATTTTTCTTTTTTATTTGGCAGTTGCTGCCGCTCTATCGATGTGGAATTGTACTAAATCGTCGATAGGAGAACGTAAGATCTTGCCTACTTTCATTCCATATTGCTCAGCTTTTTCAGCCAAAACATTTCTGAAATTATAACCTACCGAACCAATACAGTTGAAAGTATAGCTTTGATAATTAGGGTATTTGCTAACAAGGTTTCTGAAAAATGCTTCAAAAGCTTCATCAACGATATTACGTGTATATTCGATATTTACGTTGTTGTCATAGACAAATTTGCTAAAGCTAGCACAAAAACGATTTGGCATAGGTTTGGTATAAACCGCGTCCATAATTTCGTCTTTTGTCATTTTATACGTGTTATAGAATACTTCTTTAACATCTTTAGGCATCAAATTACGAACATAGTCTGCCAATAATTTTTTACCAATATAACTACCAGAACCTTCATCACCTAAAATGTAAGCACCTGAGTCGATGTTTAATGTGATTTCTTTGCCATCATAGAGACAAGAGTTTGTTCCTGTTCCTAAGATCGCAGCAAATCCGGCTTGAGTTCCTAATAATGCTCTTGCTGCTGCAAGAAGATCGTGTCCTACTTCAACTTCAGCTGTAGTAAATACTTGTTTTAAGGCATCAACTACAATTTGTGCCTTTTCCTTGTTATGAACACCTGCACCATAATAGTTTACTTCTGAGATTTTTTCAAAAGGTAAATCTTGCGGTAGTCCTTTTTTTAGGGAGTTTACAATGTATTCACTATCAACAAAATAAGGGTTATATCCTTCTGTGTTGAAGTAGATTTTTTTATTCGAATCGTCTAACAAACACCAGTTTGTTTTTGTTGATCCCCCGTCAGCAATGATTATCATTATTGAGTAGTTTTAATTGTGTTTATCGTTATAAAATGAGTAATCAATTCATTAATCAATTCCCCGAAAATACATTTTTTAATTTTAAATATCATAATTTATCCGCGTATTTTTCAAAAAATAAATTTTTGTACTTTGGTGACTATATAAAAAAACTGGCTTAACGATGTTGTTAAGCCAGTTTTTGAGCTGTGTAATAAAATTGTTTAAATAGTGTACTATTTACAATTAGTGAAGGGTATTAATGGCCCCCTTCAGCCTCTATTTCGTCAATATTGATTCCTTGTTTTGTTAATATTCCCTTAACAAATATCGCAAAGAAAACAACATAACAGAATCCGATTAATGGTAGAATATACGAGTTATGGATGCCGATAATATCCGCTAATTTTCCTTGAATCGGAGGAAGAACACCACCACCAAGAATCATCATGACAAGAAATGCCGAACCTTGAGCGGTATATTTACCTAAACCTACAATCGATAAACTGAAAATCGAGGACCACATAATTGAACAAGCAAGACCGCCTGATAAGAAAGCGTAGATTGCAATAGTGCCCGATGAGAATAGGCCAATTAACATCGCTATGATTCCAAATAATCCGAAAATAATTAATGTACGAGCCGGTTTTTCTTTACTTAGATAGAATGCTACAATTTGAAGAAGAATACATACTACGTAATAATAGAGATGTGACATTTCAAATCCTGCAAGCGTATTTACTCCGATGATAATGGAGAATGCAATCAGAGGAACGATAATCAATAATCCATTTTTAGTCGATTTACTCAAGTTAAAGGCTGTAATGGCACCGGCCCAACGACCAATCATCATACTCCCCCAATACATAGATACATAAGGAGTAATTTGCGATGATTGTAAATGACCAAATTCCTTCAATGTCAATAATTCCCCGAGGTTACTACCGATAGCAACTTCGATACCGACATAGATAAATAGGGCGAGCATACCCAAAGCCAATTGTGGATATTTCATCGCACCCCAGCCTTCTGGATTTTTTTGTGCGCTCTTATTGGAGAATAATAAACCGCCGATCACAACGACCAATGCTCCGGCCAACCATAGCATACGTTGCATTTCGAGTGGTTTGGCCACTTCTTTGATGTGCAATTTGAGTTGGTCAATCTGAACCTGATCCGTTAAACTTGAAACCTGTTTATGCAACTGCTCTACCTGCAAGGCTAAATCGCTCTTATAGCTTAGAAAAACCGGTGTGAACATACCAAAAAGTAGTACGGTCATAATGATCAATGTACGTAAAGCTTTATTAGCCTTTTCCATTGGTTCATCACTAATGCCAGCAGGAACTTTTTTACTGAAATTAAATAATGCTGCAGCAAGTAGGAACAATAGACCAACACCTATGTAAAGATAAACAACCTTGTTTAAAGGGAGGTTAGCGATCTCGGAGTCAGAAATAGGCTCAAAAGTTCCGAATAAGGAAAATCCGATAACAAGAGGTCCTATTGTTGTACCAAATGAGTTGATACCACCACCTAGGTTCACACGGGAAGCACCCGTTTTCGGATCGCCCAATAAAACGGCAAATGGATTTGCTGCAGTCTGTTGTAATGAAAAACCTAGGGCTACAACGAATAATCCCAACAACATACCAACATATAAGTTTACTTCGACAGCAACAATCATGGCTGCTGCACCCAAGGCCGAGAAAAGTAAACCGTAAACGATACTCTTTTTATATCCCCATTTTCCAACCAGGTCCTTTCCTCCGATTGAACTGAAAATAAATAGTAGCAATGCACCAATATAATAGGCTGTATAAAAAGCAAAGTCTATTAACTGGGATTGAAACTGGTCTAAATGAAAGTAATTTTTGCAGAACGGTATAAAAACACTGTTCCCTGCCGCAATGAACCCCCAAAAGAAAAACACAATAATCAATGTGTAGAGTGCGGGGTAATTGGTTTTAGTTTGTTGCTGTTCCATATAAGGGATCTAAAAACTTAAATTTTGAAAGGTACGAACTTATGAAAAAAAATATAAAATTCAATCTAAAAATGTTGTTAAATCGTTTTACTAGCTACAATAGTAAATATTTTTTTTGAAATATTTTGAAATAACAAAATTTGTTTTTTTCTTTGTCTAGGTTCTCAATATTTAATCCACTTCGGGTTTAAAAGAAATCATTAAGTTCTTCATCACATTTAATCATGGAAACTTGTTTAAGTGTGTAATCAGAATTCAGAAAAAAGCTCAAAAAAAAATCCAAAAATCATACACAACACATTAATGGATATTAACGAATTAAACGCTAAACTCGTATCGGAATTGCGCGAGATTGCTAAGTTGATCGGTATCGCAGATGCTGATAAATTGCGTAAACAAGAATTAATCGAAAGAATTAGCAATACTGGTGGGGAAGAGGAAGCAGCTCCAGCGCCAGCTGAAAAAGCAGCTAAAGTAGAGGAAGATAACCAGGAACATGCTGAACGTACACGTAAACGTGTGCGGACCGTAAAGACTGCGGAACCTGTCACGGTAAGAAAACGTGAAGTTTCTGAGCAAGACGAAACCCCGGTTGCAACCGAAGACGTACCATCAGCAGATAAAGGTCCCCAACCTGAAAAAGCAACACAAACTCCTAAAGCAGAAAACACTTCTTCAAGTACAGATTTCGATAATGTGATCGTTAATGAGGGTGTATTGGAGATTATGCCTGATGGTTACGGCTTCTTACGTTCATCAGATTACAACTATTTGACTTCTCCTGATGATATTTATGTATCACAATCTCAGATCAAATTATTTGGTTTGAAAACTGGTGATACGGTACGTGGTAGTATTCGTCCTCCTAAAGAGGGTGAAAAATACTTTCCTTTGGTAAGGGTTGAGGCTATCAATGGGCAAAATCCTGCTGAGGTACGGGATCGTGTGCCATTTGATTATTTGACACCATTGTTCCCCGATGAGCGTTTAAATTTGGATATGGGTGTTGGAAACTATTCGACACGTATCATGGATTTATTCACGCCAATAGGTAAAGGTCAACGTGGGTTAATCGTTGCTCAACCGAAAACAGGTAAAACAAACTTGTTGAAAGAGGTTGCAAATGCTATTGCAAAGAATCACCCAGAAGTTTATTTGATTATCTTATTAATTGATGAGCGTCCTGAGGAGGTTACTGATATGGCGAGAAGCGTGCGTGCTGAAGTTGTTTCTTCAACATTTGATGAGCCGGCTGACCGCCACGTGAAAATCGCTAATATCGTGCTTGAGAAAGCGAAACGTATGGTAGAGTGTGGACATGATGTCGTTATTTTGTTAGACTCAATCACAAGATTGGCTCGTGCATATAACACAGTTGCGCCTGCGTCAGGTAAAATTTTGTCAGGTGGTGTGGACGCTAACGCTTTACATAAGCCAAAACGTTTCTTTGGTGCCGCACGGAATATCGAAAACGGTGGTTCATTGACAATTTTAGCAACAGCATTAACAGATACAGGTTCTAAAATGGATGAAGTTATCTTTGAAGAATTCAAAGGTACAGGTAATATGGAATTACAGTTGGATCGTAAGTTGGCGAACAAACGTATCTTCCCTGCGATCGATATCACAGCTTCCAGTACACGTCGCGATGATCTATTGACTGACAAAGAAACATTACAACGTATTTGGGTACTTCGTAATCACTTATCTGATATGAATTCTACAGAGGCCATGGAATTTTTACAAGGTCAATTGCGTGGAACTAAATCAAATGAAGAATTTTTGATCAGTATGAATGGGTAATCCCATCAAATTTTGATATTTTAGCCATCATTTTTAATCGAATGATGGCTTTTTTTATAAAATTGATCCTGTAAATGAAAAAACATATCCCAAATCTACTGACTTGCCTAAATTTATTTAGTGGCTGTATCGCTGTATTGATGGCATTGCAAGGCAATATTCAAGTGGTTACTATTTGTGTCTTTGCGTCTGGGATATTCGATTTTTTTGACGGGATGGTGGCGCGGCTTCTTCATGTTAAATCACCAATCGGAAAAGAGCTTGATTCGTTGGCCGATATGGTCAGTTTCGGTTTTTTACCCGGGACAATTATGTTTACCCTATTGACAAAGGTGTTTCCTGATGGCTCTCTGTTGCCTTATCTAGGGTTTATCATTACTGTTTTCTCGGCCTTACGTTTAGCAAAGTTCAACCTGGATGAGCGTCAAACTTCTGATTTCATTGGCTTGAATACGCCAATGAATACATTTTATGTACTTTCACTGCCTTATATTGCAGACAAGTACCCGCAATTGGTTTTAAATCCGATTGTATTAATCGTTAGTATTCTTCTAACCAGTTATCTATTGGTGAGTGAAATTAGGTTGTTTTCGATGAAATTTAGTTCGATGGACTGGAAAACGAATAAGTTTCGCTTTATATTTTTGATCTTGACGTTGATCTTGTTTGTTGTTGGTCAATTTATGGCTTTACCGATTATTTTAGTTTTATATTTCCTATTATCGGCATTGCATTTCAATAAAAAAAACGATCTGGTTTAGATCGTTTTTTCATATTGTTCCAATTCAAACAGGAGCTCTTTCATTTCGATATCTATAATATCGAAGGTGGCCTGAAGGCCCTCGAGAGACTCTTCATTTTTTGCATTGGTCTCTAATTCCTCAAATTTTTCTTTTAAGTGAAAGGCACCGATATAGTCCATTGTCGGTTTGATATGATGGGCTGTATCACCAATCTTTTGAAGATCACCTTCAGCTACCGCTTGTCGGAGCTTGTCGAGATCCACAGGTGTTTGGATAAGATACATGGATACAAATTGTTTGATTAATTCGTGGTTGTCAAACATGTTTTGGCGGATCAGTTCAATGTCGATATGGTTCATCGTCGCTAATTTCTTTACGGGTAAGTCGTCTTTGCATTTATCCAATAAATATACGTTATTTTTTTTGTAAACGGGATGGATATAGCCCGGAGCTATTTCTACCAATGGTTCGAGTGTGAACTTCCGTTCGGCGATATAAGGGTGTGGGATCTGCAGTGCGGGCAAGTCGATGATTTCCTGATTAAAGTAGAGTATATCGATGTCAATTACTCTTTCACCCCATTTTTTTATGCGGATACGTCCTAATTCCTGTTCGATATGTTGTGTTAGATTTAAACATGCCGAAGGCTGTAACTCGGACGCTACTAAAACGACCTGATTCAAAAAGGCTGGTTGGTCCTCAACTCCCCAGGCCGCTGTTTCATAAATCGAAGAAACTTCAATAATTTCTCCAACGTGTGTTTCAAGTTGTTTTCTCGCTAGATCAAGCTGTTGAAAACGGTCTCCGAGGTTAGTGCCCAAAAGTATATAAATCTTATTCATAATGCTAAATTAAGCTTTTGGGGAACTTAGTTGTTTGAATTTCGGCTATTTCTTTGGATTTAGGGTATTGATGATCTTTGGATAGGTAGATTTCTTTCAGGCTAGGCTCCTTAATTTCGCGAATAAAATGTGGTGTAGATGAAATAAAAGACTGGGTGAATAAAAAATATTGCCTTACCTTTAGTGAAAAATAGGTCTTTCTCTTGGAAGATATCTTATGGATCGGATTTAATTACAAAATATGAAATCATTTTTTAAGTACGTACTGGCAACAATTACGGGGATTGTGATCTCTTTTGTTGTGTTGTTTATTGTTTTGATGGGGATAATTGGGGCGATTATCAGCTCGGCGTCCTCTGATCAGGAGATTGTTGTTAAAAGCAACTCGGTTTTATACCTATCTTTTGATTATGATATTACAGAGCGAAGTGAAGCGAATCCTTTGGGTAGTCTCAATCTTCCAGGTTATTCTACTAAAAATATTGGGTTGGACGATATTTTGGCGAGGATCAAGTATGCAGCTACGGATGGGAATATTAAAGGGATCTATTTAGATGCTAGTCATATCGGAGTTGGTTTTGCGAGCTTAAAGGAAGTCAGGGACGAACTTTTGGCCTTTAAGAAAACCGGAAAATTTGTTGTTGCTTATAATGCCGGGTATGACCAAAAGGCCTATTATGTAGCGAGCATCGCTGATAAAGTATATGTTAATCCACAAGGAACGATTGATTTCAGAGGCTTGGCAAGTTCTACGATGTTCTATAAAGACCTCTTGGATAAGGTTGGAGTAGAGATGCAGATTGTGAAGGTAGGTACATTTAAAAGTGCTGTTGAACCTTACTTTTTGAATAAAATGAGTGATCCCAATCGTTTGCAGGTAACATCATATTTGGGAAGTATATACAGTACTTTTATTAATGAAATAGCAGCGAGCAGAAATATTGCTGCCGATTCATTACGGGCTATAGCAAATGACTATCGCGTTCGGGATGCGGACGATGCGGTTAAATATAAGCTTGCGGATGCCAAGCTGTATAAAGACGAACTTTTGTCAGACTTGAGAAAACGTTTGAAAATTTCGGAAAAAGATGAAATATCGTTTGTTTCTCTACTGGATTATAATAAAAAGGTAAAAGACGATGCGAGTGGATCTGAAGTCGCAGTTCTTTATGCTGCTGGAGAAATTGTTGACGGTGAGGGTACTGGACCTGGCCAAATCGGCGGTGATAAATTCTCCCGCGAACTACGAAAATTAAGAGAAGATGATGCAGTCAAAGCTGTTGTTTTGCGTGTTAATTCACCGGGAGGGTCTGCTTTGGCTTCAGATATTATTTGGCGGGAAGTTATCTTGACCAAGAAAGTGAAGCCTGTCATCGTTTCCATGGGAGATTTAGCTGCATCGGGAGGGTACTATATCTCAGCGGCAGCGGATTCGATATTTGCCGAACCTACTACGATTACAGGATCTATTGGCGTATTTGGCGTGATTCCTAATTTCCAAAATCTGATGAACAATAAGATTGGAGTACATTACGATGGTGTAAAAACGGGTAAGTTTGCGGATTTGATGACTTCTTTTGATCGCCCGTTGACAGCGGAAGAAAGGGATATCATCCAGCGGGAAGTTGATAAAGTATATGGTACATTTACGAAAGTTGTTGCAGACGGCCGTAAATTATCCATTGCTGATGTTGATAGTATTGGGCAGGGAAGAGTTTGGACCGGTGCGCAAGGATTGAATAATAAATTGGTTGACCGTCTCGGAAACTTGGATGCCGCTATTCAGGCTGCCGCTAAAAAGGCCAACTTGAGCAAATACAAGGTGTCCCAGTATCCGGAGAAAGAGGATCCTTTTACCTCAATATTGAATAATTCAAAAGAAAAAGTCCAAGTTTGGGTTGCAAAAGAGCAAATGGGCGAATACTATCGTTATTTTGATGTCATGAAAAAAGCTACAGCACAGACGGGTGTGCAGGCGAGATTGCCTTATAGCGTTGAGATTCACTAGCAATTGATTCGCAAAGGGAGTCCAATCGTCGGATGGTTGTAGATTATTATGGTTTATCACGATGGAGGTAATTCTTACGTTGTGTGACGAGTAGTTCGATCCAAGGTAAGAATTGCCATTAATAAATAATTATTTCCAATGAAAGCAAATGCTTTTTTTTATATTTAGCTGTTCGTTTGACAAAACGACCTAATCCCAAATCAATAAAGTTACATAATGAAAACAGTAGACGATTTAAATTTTGCAGGTAAAAAAGCCTTGGTACGTGTGGATTTCAACGTGCCTTTGGATGAAAATTTCAATATTACGGATGATAATCGTATCCAGGGAGCGGCTCCTACAATAAAGAAGATTTTGAATGATGGTGGAAGCGTGATATTGATGTCCCACTTAGGAAGGCCAAAAGATGGTCCTACTGATAAGTATTCATTAAAACATATTGTTGCTCATCTTTCACAGGTTTTAGGTACTGATGTTCAGTTTGCCAATGATTGTATCGGTGCAGAGGCTGTAGAAAAGGCTGCAGCTTTGCAAGCTGGTCAGGTTTTATTGCTAGAAAACCTTCGCTTCTATAAAGAAGAAGAAAAGGGAGATGTTGAGTTTGCAGAGAAGTTGTCCAAATTGGGAGATGTCTATGTAAACGATGCTTTCGGTACAGCGCACAGAGCTCATGCTTCGACAGCAATTGTAGCACAATTCTTCCCAGGGGCTAAATATAGCGGTTACCTGATGGCAGCTGAGGTCGGAAATGCGGAGAAAGTATTGAATAATCCGGTTAGACCTTTTACAGCAATCATGGGTGGCGCAAAAGTTTCTGATAAAATTCAGTTAATTGAGGCCTTATTGGATAAAGTTGATAATCTTTTGATCGGTGGAGGCATGGCTTATACGTTTATCAAAGCTAGAGGCGGTGAAATTGGTCAATCATTGGTTGAGATCGATAAACTTGATTTAGCGAATGAGTTGGTAAAAAAAGCGAAGGAAAAAGGTGTTAACCTGGTTATTCCTACGGATGCTCAGATTGCAGATGCATTTTCAAACGATGCCAATGTATATGATGGACCAAATGATCAAATTCCGGCAGATTTGCAAGGTCTTGATATCGGGCAGGAGTCTGCAGCAAATTTCGCAGCGATCATCAAAAATTCTAAGACAGTTCTTTGGAATGGTCCGATGGGTGTTTTTGAATTTGATACCTTTGCGAAGGGTACCAAAGCTGTTGCTGATGCTGTTGTGGAAGCAACGAAGAATGGTGCATTCTCTTTAATAGGAGGGGGGGATTCTGCTGCTGCGGTAAGTAAATTTGGTATGTCTGAGGATGTAAGTTACGTCAGTACCGGTGGTGGTGCGCTTTTGGAATACATGGAAGGAAAAGTTCTTCCGGGTGTGAAGGCACTTGAAGATTAATATAAATCAAATTTTTAGAAAAGGGACAACGTTATGTTGTCCCTTTTTTATTAAAAAGATCTGTATTATGTACTAAACTATTGATGTAATGTCAGATTAAATCAATTATCTGTTAAATGTTTGTGTAGTACTGGTGAGTTTTTATTGTATTTGCTAAATTTATCATGACATGGGTTATATATGCAGATATTGATGGATGCTAATAAGAGTAAAGAAAAAGGTAGTTCTGGTTTTTTTTCGGTACTGACGTATAATGTCGCGGGCTTGCCCGGGATTATTTCTTCTGCGATTACAGGTAGAAGTAGAAGTATTGCTGAAATTGGAAAGAAGATCAATCCTTTTGATATTGTTAATGTACAGGAGGATTTCAATTATAATAGAAGTTTATATTGGGGTGGGAATTCACATCCCTATCGCACGAAAACCAAGGGACGTGTTCCCTTTGGTGATGGTCTCAATACCTTGTCTCATTTTCCAATGACCGATGTTGTTCGTGTGCCCTGGAAGAAACGTACGGGAGCAGATTTTCTAACACCGAAGGGCTTTACCTTAGTTCAGGTAGAAATCGTTCCTGAAGTATGGTTGGATGTTTATAACGTTCATGCGAATGCGCAGAATAGCAGGAAAGCTTCAAGCGCACGTCGAGATAATCTCAATCAGTTACGTGATTATATCGGGGAACATTCGAGCGATAAGCCGCTTATTGTCATGGGTGACTTTAATGCCCATTATAGTTTTTGTGATGATAACCTGCATGATTTTATGGATTCCACAGCTTTGGTTGACAGCTGGGTTGAGCTCGAAAATGGAGGTTTAGTGCCAGAGGTGCGACATGAGTTTAAGCCTCCACATATGTTGTCTATCGGTAATCAAAGCGAATCTATCGATAAGATTCTTTACCGGAGCAGCAGTCACCTAAGTCTTGCTGCCCGGGATTATAATATAGAAAATAACCTATTCACCAATATGAAAGGGCTGCCTCTGTCGGATCATTATGCCTTGGCACTGAATTTTAACTGGGCTATTCATCCCTAATAAGTGTAGTTTAAACTGAATGTTGGAACAACACGTTGCGTTGCCGTGTTGTCATTGATATAGCTGCCCTTGACGACGAATTCGAAATCTGGAAGTGGGTATCTGAATGCATTGAAATCAAGCGATAGATAGGCTCCAAAACTTTTTGGTGAAATCTCCCTGTGTTTGTGTATGTTTTGATAATCGGCAAATATTCCACCTTTTACGCGTTTAATATAAGCTAAGGATCCTAAACCAAGGTCGGGATAAGCTATGGGGAAACGATAGTTGACCAATACCGTATTTTTTATTTTTTCATATTTGTAGTAGCTGAATCCACTCACTAAAGGGATATCGTTGATATATTGATAAATTCCTGATCCTGTTTGGGCACTCAGTCTGATTTGAAAGCCGTGATTGCTCATGAATCCAGGTAGATAAAATACTGTTCGTGCTGATAAAATTTCACCTTTTGCATTGTTTTCGAAGGGGGTATGCCGATAGGTGACGCTAAAATTTTGCCCCCATCTTGGGTAGAGATCCATACTGGCCATACGCGCATTGCGATTGAGGTAAAGCTGATATGTTAATGGAAATGCAGTCTCGTAATTAAAGTTTTTGACATCTGTTCGGCTAAGATCATAGCGCCTTAGATAAGCTGTTGCGAGGTTGAATCCAGTGGAATAGACGTAGTCTCTTCTGTAAAAGGAGAGTGGGATGGAGATCTGTGAGGATATATAATGCTCGCGCCAGTCGAAGCGGATGCTACTGTCTGGTTTATTAGGGATGCTTGCTGCTGCGATTTGCCCTCTGTTTTCATAACGTAATGAGAATTTTGGGAAGTACTTGTTGTAGGTCAGTTCTGCCGAGTATACTCCTTTTCGAATGTCGGTGTCATATTCATATCCCAGTGCAATTTGTGTGGTGTTTAAGATATTGTTTGATAACCAGAAGACGCCGGGTTTAAAATTGTCGAAACTTTCAAAATTACTGCTGCTTAACGAAAGGCTATGAAAATTGAACGTTCTACCTAGCCCACTATAAGGAACAATTTGGTAGTGTTGGCTTGTGTCTCCTGCGATGGAAGCAATGTTTTTTATGCTGTCTTTCGTTAATGCTGTGCTATAGTAATGCGAAAAATAATCTGTTTCGGGACGGATATCAAATGTTGTGTCTATGGATGTTTGGGCGATTTTGTAACCATTGTATTGGTAATCGTTAAAGAATAATTGCCTTGTATCCTTGTCGTAAAAAGGGTTGAAGGCGCCAAACTGTGCTTTTGTCACTAGCTGTTTTTTACCAGATAAGCGATCAATAGTGTAGATATTATCGATACCATTGAAGTTAGCTTTTGTGATGATCTTCATACCTGAAAGGTATTGTGGCCTTTCATATTGTTGGTTACCCCATGGTGTTAGGTTGGAGATTTTGTTATTATTCAAGTCAATTTCACATAGGGCAGTTCCAGATTGGGACAAACGTATGCCAATTATTTTATCTCCTTCGGCGTTGAAAGCCGGATGCTGGAGCTGTTCAGCGTTGCCTATTTTAATCCGTTTGATGACATTGTTGTTTTTAAGGCTTATAAGCGTCAGATAGCTATCGTTGGATAAATCTACCTCAACACATGCGATGTTTTCGTCTAGTGGGCTAAAAATAGGTGAATAATATCTCGTCTGTTTGCTGAGCTGGTTAATTTTCCCTGTTTTGAGATTCATGATATTGATGACGCTGTATGTTCTCTTGTTGAAACGTGGATCTTTATGAAGCTCATCCCATACGATGTAATTGCTGTTTACGTCAAAATGTGGCGTCAACTGTATGCCGGTTTTGACGAGCCTATTTTCTGTGTTTGTTGCCGTATCATAGGTGTAAATTGCATTGGTCTTTTGTGGATTCTGTTTAATAAAATAGATCAGACCATTCTTATGTTTCGGCAATAAATTACTGTTGTAATAACTGTTGTTTTTTTTATTTATTTCTGTGTACTTCTGGTATTGATAATCGCTTGTTTTTTTAGTCCATATGGCATCTAAATTTGCTATTGTTTTGTTGTATAAATAGGTACTATTTCCACCTATTTTTTTCTTTAAAACGCGATTGATATTATAGGGGTATAGCGGTTTTTTGTTAAGCTCTGAAAAGAGGTCGGCTTCATAATTCGAGGGTAATTCTGATTTTAAAGTGGAGGTCATCAGATAGCCGATTGTATAGTAACTCGGGACAATATCTTTATAAGATCCCAGTAAATATTTATTAAAACTATAGTTGTGATTCGATTGAAAGTTTGCTTTGATTGGCATTTCAAAAGCGGGTAATCTCCCTCTTCCTCCTTCCGAATATATCGTTTCAGTTAGCGTTGCATCCCCTTCGAAATACCAAGAAGGGACGGTCAGTCCATAGTAGGCTAGGGCTAATTGTTCAAAAAATGGGGCGCGTAGTTTGCCTGTCAATTTGTCAAATTGACTTACGTGTCTTGACTCATGCAGGATCAAATTGGGTAGCCAGGTCTGATTGTCTGGCTCTGCTCCGGCGGTGCTGTACAGTTCAGACTTACGTGGAGACAGTTGGACAAAACCATTCGTTTGTAGATTCGTGTTATGGATAATGAACGGAATTTTCCGCGGTGTTATTTTGTAATTTCTAGAAGTTGTACGCAGCGATCGGTTAACCTGGTCAGCTAGGGTAGGGGCCTTGCTCTTCATTTCTTCGGGGAAGATAAGTTGAAAATTCTTCGTTTCAATCTTATACCATTTTTGGCTTAAAGGGGCTTGGCTGTCTTCAAAAAATTGAGCGGAACTTTTTTGTGAATATATTATTAATGACAATAATGATAATGTGTTGATAATTATGTTTTTATGTCTCATTAATTTCCGGATATTTAGTGTTTGCTATTTTTTTTAGTTTTATTAACGTCTTTTTTGTAAACTTTAAGTTTCTATAAATGTTTTTTAAATACTGAATAGCAATTTGTTATGAATTTATTGTTTCTCGCTTTTTATTGCTTTTTTTTATTCAAAAAGATATCTGAAATGTCAGGTAAGTCTGATTTGGAGCCCTTGATTGAACAGGTTAAAGCATACGACGAATATACTTAAATAATTGGCGATTCTAGGGATAATGTCAGGAAAATATGTTTGCTTTTTTTATAGAAAAATCTTGCCGTTATGGAGGGTTGATTTTGATGATATGTTCACGGAATAGCAATTAGAGGTTTGATCTGTTTTAAGAAAGTGCATTGATAAGGAGGTGATGAGTAGTCTCGTTCTTTTCGGAGTTTGGAACTGTAGGTAATGATGCGGGGGCATTTTTTTTCTTTATTTTTTATTGATGACAAAATGTCTTGTTTTAATTTTGGATATTGGAAGATAAGTGCTTTGTTTATTCCAATTGATGTGATAGATAATAGGTTTTTATTATTTATTTTTTTATGCAGAATTTACTTTAAAAAAGCGATTTTTGTAACGTATAAATTTTATGTAGATGTAGGCTTTTTAAATCGATAGGAGATATGGAAGAACTGGAAATGCAGGTGAATCAAATAGAGCAATTGATAGCAAGTGGAGATCTTGATGGGCTGGAAGAATTTTTGAATGAATTAAATATTTCCGAAGTTGAGGAGCTGATAGATGAGTTGCCCGAACATGGTTCACTATTTATAGAATCGTTAAATTTGAATCGCGCAGTCAACGTTTTTCGTATCCTTGATTTTCCTACTCAAAACAGGATTTTTAAGAAGCTTTCTAAAGCGAAAATTAGTGCTCTAATTAACGAGTTGCCACCTGACGATCGGACCTCATTTTTTTCAGAAATGAAGGACGATATAAAGCATTTAATTTTATTGTTACCGCCCAAAGATCGTGTTGAAGCCTTGGCGTTGTTGGGCTATCCAGAAGACAGTGTTGGGCGTCTGATGACTCCTGATTATATTACTGTAAAAGAGCATTGGAGCATTGAACGGATATTGGGACATATCCGACGTTACGGAAGGGATTCGGAGACGATCGATGTATTGTATGTGATTGATGGCAACGGGAAGCTGGTTGACGATATTCGGATTAAAGATGTGCTGATGGCTGAGCCAGATACTGTGGTTGGTGAACTGATCGATCATCGTCTGATATCGCTAAATGCTTACGACCCACAAGAGGAAGCGATCAATATTTTTCGGATGAATAATCGGGTGGCCCTGCCTGTTGTTGATGAGCAAGGGGTAATGTTGGGGATAGTAACTGTCGATGATATTCTTTGGGTAGCAAACGAGGAGTACACGGAAGATATGCAACGTATCGGGGGAACGGAGGCTTTGGATGAGCCTTATCTGGATGTGTCGATTAAGAACTTGGTGAAAAAAAGAGCCGGTTGGCTTATTGTGTTATTTCTCGGGCAACTTTTGACAGCGACGGTTATTGAACACTTTGAGGAGCAAATGGCGAGTGCAATAATGTTGTTTGCGCTGATGCCTGTTATTATTTCAAGTGGCGGTAACAGTGGTTCGCAAGCTTCAACATTGATTATTCAGGCGATGGCCTTGGGGGAAGTTACGCTAGGCGACTGGTGGCGGGTGATGCGAAGGGAGATCATATCGGGTTTGTTATTGGGGCTTATTTTGGGAACGCTGGGATTTATACGGATTATGGCCTGGCAATCTTTCGCGCATAGCTATGGGGAATACTGGGTATTGGTTGCATTGGTGATTTCCTTATCCCTAGTTGGTGTTGTGCTCTGGGGATCTTTGATGGGTTCTATGTTGCCTTTTGTGATGAAACGGCTTGGGGCTGATCCTGCAAGTTCTTCGGCGCCCTTTGTGTCGACATTGGTCGATGTGACAGGCTTGCTGATCTATTTTAGTGTCGCGACGCTGATTTTGAAAGGTGTATTGCTTTAGCTATCGATTTTAGGCTATTGTCGATTGGTTAGATGATAGGCATTGTATATAAAAAAAAGGATTATGTTGGTTTAGGCGCTCAAAAACGGTTTTTGTGGAGGTGGAAGAAAAATAAAATTAAATTATTCTAATTGGAATTTAGGAAGTTGTAAAAAATGTGCTCAAAAAATTTGTAGTATTCTAATAATCTTCCGATACTTGCATCACGGAAACGCGATAGGGTCTCCGGGAAAATTGAAAAACACTCCTGAATAGCTCAGCAGGTTAGAGCATCTGACTGTTAATCAGAGGGTCGCTGGTTCGAGCCCAGCTTCAGGAGCAATTTAATAACTTACATAACCGGGGTTTTTAAAATATTCAATTTTTCATTCCTGAATAGCTCAGCCGGTTAGAGCATCTGACTGTTAATCAGAGGGTCGCTGGTTCGAGCCCAGCTTCAGGAGCAACAATGCAAATATTTTATTTGCAAATAATATTAAAATGTACTACTTTTGTACACTCTATGAGAAAGGAATTTCTCGAAAAATAAATTCCTGAATAGCTCAGCAGGTTAGAGCATCTGACTGTTAATCAGAGGGTCGCTGGTTCGAGCCCAGCTTCAGGAGCAATATTGAAACCGGCTTTACGCCGGTTTTTTTGTTTACCATGCTTATTAAAAAACTATGAGTTTAGTAATTATTGGTACGGTGGCCTTCGATACAATAGAAACGCCGTTCGGTAAAACTGACAAAATTCTAGGTGGTGCCGGTACATTTGCTAGTTTGGCGGCATCATATCTATGTGATCAAATCAAGTTGGTCAGCGTTGTTGGGGAGGATTTTGGAGACGACAATCTTGATCTTATCAAGAAACGCGGCATAGATGTGACGGGTGTTCAGGTGATCACCGGGGGACAAACTTTTTCTTGGTCGGGAAGGTATCATAACGACATGAATAGTCGTGATACATTGGCGACAGACTTAAATGTATTAGCTGATTTCGATCCAATTATCCCGGAGAGCTACCAGGATTGTGAATATCTTCTTTTGGGTAATCTTACACCTCAAATACAATTAACAACGTTGGAGCGCTTGGTGCACAAACCTAAGCTGGTTGTTCTGGATACCATGAACTACTGGATGAATGTTGCCATGGACGATTTAAGGAAGGTGCTTCTAAAAATTGATGTATTGGCTATAAATGATTCTGAGGCAAGGCAACTGTCAGGGGAGTATTCTCTGGTTAAAGCTGCAAAAGTCATTTTAGCAATGGGACCTAAATATTTAATTATCAAAAAAGGAGAGCATGGCGCGCTTCTTTTCGGAGAGAACCAGATTTTTTCTGCTCCGGCACTACCGTTAGCGGATGTGTTTGATCCAACCGGTGCGGGTGATTCTTTTGCGGGAGGTTTTATCGGCTATCTTGCCAAAGTAAAAAGTATAAACTTTACAAACATGAAGAATGCATTGATTTTTGGCTCTGCGCTAGCTTCGTTCTGTGTAGAGAAATTTGGAACAGATCGTTTGGTTGATCTGACCCAAGAGGACATACAAAAGCGTTTGAACGCTTTTGTTGCCCTATCTCAGTTTAATTTATAATCATTGATCTTTCAGTTTTCCGACGATCTGAAATTTTGAAAATACAGATGCTGAATGAGGGGCTTCTTGGAGCTCCTCAGTTAGATTTTGTCCGGCCCAATGCTCGTAATGCATTCCGTTTTTCCACAGTCTACTTTCGCTGACATCATAAATAAATCCGCTATAGGCGACCCAAATCTGTGGTTTGTCCTGACCGTTACGTAAAGCCAGTTGGCTTTTGCTGTATTCTGGTAATTCTTCTGCCATTCGTAATTGTAAAAAGGCGAAGATAGGAAAACTAGGCTACTTTATATGCCGATAGTGATCTTTTCATTAATTTTCGAGCGACATGAATTCTCGTTTTTACCGTTCCAATGGGAATGTTTAAGTGTTCGGATATCTCGTGGTATTTAAACCCCTCGTAGTATAGCGAAAACGGGATGTAATATTCTTCCGAAAGACTGGATAAAGCTTCATGGATGTCTTCCATGACAAATTTGCTTTCGCCCTGATTGGAAGAAGCGGATAATAGGAGGTTAGAATTAGAAATATCCTCGTCTTTCGTAATGAAAGAGTTGGTTTTCACAATACGTCTATAGTTATTAATAAACGTGTTTTTCATGATGGTGTAAAGCCATCCTTTCAAATTGGTTCCTTCTTTGAAATTTTTAAAATAGGTTACAGCTTTCAGGATGGTATCCTGAACGAGATCGTTGGCATCTTCGTAGTCGCTGGTAAAATTTCTGGCGTAGAGTTTTAATGAGTCCGATTGCTCAATAACCATGGTGTCAAATTCATTCTTTGTCATAGCTTAATGAATTATAACTGTTCTTTTTACAAAACAGTACGTTTATAAAATGCGGTTCATTAAGTATGAGGCAAATAATGCGCCAAAAATGGTAAAATTCGATTTGTTAATATAATTTTAAGATTATTTTAAGAAGGGCAAACGTGTGCGTAAACTAACTTTAAGTAAATAAAATTAGCTCAAAGTGATGATTAGCCAAGGTGAGAGCTGTTTTTATATTGCTTTCATATTTAAAAAAAGTATTTTTACTTTTTTTAAATCTTTACAGTAAATTAACCTCACGCTCTAGCTTTATGCCAAATTTGTTGGTTACATCCCTTATAATTTGTTCCGATAGCTTATAAATTTCCTGTCCTGTAGCGTTTTGTCTATTTATTAGTACAAGTGCCTGATTTTTCCATACACCTGCTTGTCCATATTCTTTTCCTTTCCAACCGCATTGTTCTATTAACCATCCAGCAGCCAATTTTGTTTCATTATTGGGCATAGGATAATGCGGTATTATAGGATATTTTTTCTGAAGCGGCTCAAAAATGGATGCAGTAACGACCGGGTTTTTAAAGAAACTCCCGGCATTACCAACTGTACTTGGGTCAGGAAGTTTTTCTACACGGATTTTAGATACAATGGTTGCGATATCTGCAATGCTTGGATTCGTTATATTTTCTTTGGCAAGTTCGGCTTCTATTGCACCGTAAGTCGTATTGATATGCGGGGTTCTGCTCAGTTTATAGGTTACCTGTGTAATAATAAACCTTCCTTTGTGTTCCGTTTTGAAAATGCTATCCCGATAGGAAAAATTGCAATCTTCTTTCTTGAATGTCGCAAAAATGCCAGAATGTGTATCGAAAGCTTGGCATTCGTGAAAAACATACATTAACTCGGTACCGTATGCACCGATGTTTTGCACAGGAGAAGCACCAACAGTGCCGGGAATTAGGGCCATGTTTTCAATGCCAGCATAATTATGTTCAATACAATGCCAAACGAAGTCATTCCAGATCTCTCCAGCTTGCGCTGTGACATAGACATCGTCCCCATCTATTCTTGATTGTATACCCTTGCTGTTCATTCGAATAATATAGCCTTCGAATGCTTTGGTGAAAAGGACATTGCTACCAGCTCCAAGAACGAAAAAGTTCTCTTTAAAAATATTGTTTTTAAAAATTTCGGTCAATGTTTCATTGTCATTCACTTCGATTAGAAAATTTGTCTTTTCGTCTATTCCAAACGTGTTGAACGGTTTTAAAGATATATTCGATTGAATGTTTAATTTCATATTGACTTTAGTTTTCAGAAATTCAAAAAAATCAGCTATCTTTAGCATGATAATCGGTAAAGATAGTATAAACCGTTTATTTAACGATAAAAAATATATGTTTAATGGGTAATGCAGATGTAAAAAGAATCAAAATTCTAGAAGCTGCGACAAGGCGCTTTGCACATTTTGGAATGGCTAAGACAACGATGTCGGAAATAGCCAAAGATCTCAATTTTTCAAAAGCATTGCTGTATTATTATTTTCCGGATAAGAATAGTTTATATTCTGCTGTTTTCGAATATGTTATTGATAAAATGATCGAGGACATTGAAGAAGTCATTGGAAGAGGCGGGGATTTTGAGGAGATTATGATGTATTCCATTGATATGCGTGTCAAGATTATCAACCAGTATTATAATTTATTCGAATACACCATGAAAATGGTGAAAGAGCTTCCGGATGAGTTGGAGCAGGTATTTAAAGAATCCTATCTACGGGAAGTAGAAATTATCGAGAAGATTCTCCAGATTGGTATTGACGCTGGCGAGATACGGGTTGAAGATATCAATGAAACTGCGCGGATCCTTCTGTATTCACTATTTGGTATGCGTATGGGCATATTAAAGGATATGAAAAAAATGTTGTTCCCAACAAAAGAAGAATTCGATCATATTCTCAGTTTACAGAAGAAAATGATGAAAATCTTCTTAAATGGTTTACGTTTTCAGCTCGTTAAGTAAGTGTCGAGCGAATGTGGCCGATTATCTGTTTGGCATGAATCCGTGAATTTTCAATAAACCAAAGGTGGGTATTTAAGCCCCCGCAAACGACCCCTGCTAAATATATTCCGGCAATATTTGTCTCCATTGTTTCTTCATTATGGCTAGGAATGCAAGGCGCCTCCTCGGGAATATCAATTCCGATCTTTTTCAAGAAATCAAAATTTGGGCGATAGCCGGTTAGGGCTAGCACAAAGTCGTTTTGAAGTTCGACCATGCCATTGGGTGTTTGGATACGGGCAGTAGTTGCGGTAACTTCTGTTAAGTGGCTATTATAGTACACATCGATTTCACCAGCGGCTATTCGATTTTCAATATCAGGTTTTACCCAATATTTTACCCGGCGGCTGATTTCACTACCACGGATCACCAAAGAAACACGGGCTCCTTTTCGATAAGTTTCGAGTGCAGCATCAATGGATGAATTGCTGGCGCCCACAACGATTACGTTTTGGCTGCTGTAGTAATGCGGATCATCGTAGTAGTGTCTAACTTTAGGAAGTTCTTCCCCTGGAATATTAAGCAACATCGGGATGTCATAAAAACCTGTAGCGATGATGACTTTTTTGGTCAAATATGTGCTTTTGCTGCTGTAGACCATAAATTCAGTGCCTTCATTCTTGATTTCAAGTACTTCTTCGAATAGGTGTGTATCTAGTGCGAACTTTTGCTGTATTCGCCTGTAATATTCCAATGCCTCCATACGTTTTGGCTTAGGGTTGGTCGTAACAAAGGGTATATCACCAATTTCTAATCTTTCGGATGAGGAGAAGAAGGTCATATTTTGCGGGTAATTATATAGTGAATTAACCAAACAGCCCTTTTCAAGAATAAGATAGCTTAAATTCGCTTCTTTAGCTTCTAAGGCACAGGCTAAGCCAATTGGCCCGCCACCAACTATAATCAGGTCGTACCGTGTTATCATATCGCTCATGGTGTAAATGTCGAGAATTTTAAAGAATAAATCAGCTTACAGCTTTTTGCAGTTCATTTTCTGACATTGCTGTGCTTTTAGCGTGTAGATCTTGAACTATTTTATGGAGGTCCTGTGCAATTTTACTCAGAAAGTCCAACTGTTCGGTCAATAGTTGTCCATCGACTGAACTGATATCTGTATTATCAAATTGATCGTTGGGGATTTCGATTGTTAAAGGAACAAACGCGTTTACGCTGTCCTCGGAATGTAGGAGCTGAATGGATTGCTCCAGGGAGCTCAATGTTTTTCGGATTGCCCTTACGTGGTCCTTATTAATATAATTGTTGTCCATTTCGTCGAGATGGTTCATCAATGTCACCGAAAAGGAGGCTAGAATATGGTTGAATATGACGAATTTATTGACTTCCTTACTATATTTTTGACGCTTTTTGGGTTCAGTAAGCATACGCTGGAATGTGGAGCCCATATTGGCTGTCTCAACATAGACAGCTTTGCGAGTCAATTTGTAATCCGTGATAGAAGGTGCTTGACCTGCAATTTCTTTTAATGCCTGAAAGATATAATTATAGTTGGCGATGAGCAGTTTTCGCATGGATTCCTTGACTTGCATGCTTTCCCAGTTAGGAAAAATTATATAACTGGATAGGAAAGCGATCATGCCGCCGATAAAGGTGTCCAGTATGCGCTCTTTTGTGACATCCAGCGTATTGGCGCTAACAAAGCTCAGCATAATTAATACATACGGTGTCATAAAAAGTACTGCAATAACATAATTGACACGGAATAAGCTATATGCTGTCAAAAAAAAGAATACCAAAAGAACGAATAGTATGGTTGGGTCATGGATGGTTAAAAGAATAAGAGCACCTATAAGTCCACCTATCGTTGTGCCGATGAGGCGCTGGATGTTTCGTTCTTTTGTGAGTCCAAAGCCAGGTTTTAAGATGACCATAATGGTCAGCAGGATCCAGTATACATTGTTTGTGATATTGGTGACCTCGAAGACATAATAAGTAACCGACATGACAATCGCCATACGGCAGGCATGGCGAAATATGGTGGATTTTAGGGTAAGATTTTCCCGAAACTTTTTAAAATCAATTGCAGAGCTTTGAACAAAGCGTTTCGCGTCGTCAATTTCTTTTCGTTTGACATCATCAGGTTGTAGATGCGAGTAGCCATAGATATTTTTGATCCGACGAACCAGATCACGTAAATTGATCAATACCTTTCTTAAAGCAAAAGTGCTATATTGCTGGTTTTTGTCCAGCTGATCAATTTTGGCATGAAGGCGGCTGAGATCTGAATCGAAATCGTATAATGGTTTTGGCTGTGTATTTGTATTGAGTTGATATGCTAAATTATCCAGCTCATTGGTGTATTTTAAGATTACATTTTTGAAATCTTCTAAGATGCCAGTGGGACCAAAGCGCTCACTGATGGTGTTATAATCGTAGTGAGCCGCCATACTTTGCTCAAAGAGATCGACAATATCATTGAAAACAAGGGTTAAGTAACGGCCTACCTTTGTGGTATCTTTTATCGATCGTTTACTTTGAAACAATACATCCCGTAGGTTTTCCTGATGCTGATTGACTTCAACCTGTTTATCGATTAATTTAAGGTAGTTCTTGTCATTATCAATTTTAGCATCATAGAAATTAGCTTTAAGTCTAATATAATCAGCAACATAACGAATTGTTTCAGATAGCTCCTGTTCGGCCAAACGGTAGGGGCGTACCTGGGTGATAGAGAGACTAATGGCGATATACCATAGCCCCCCTAAAGTATAGAAACCTAAATAGTTGATGGCTTCAGTAAAGGGGGAGTGAATCTGCACATGGATCAACATCATCAGAATGCACATGAGACCGACATTGGCAGCCCTACCATTAAATACAGCAAACATCGCGAATATAAAGCATGCTGCGCCGATAAATATTGCTAATAGATAAACATTTTGATTGACGATATTAGTCAGAATAAAAGTTAAAGTAGTCAATATGGCTCCCGCAATCATTCCTTTTCTCCTATGGCTAGGCGCTCCGGGTGTATCCGATAGGCCCACCAGAAGGGCTCCCAAAGAAACAATCGTTCCATTGGTAAATTGTCCGATGGTTGCAAAGATTAGGACAGGCACGATACATCCGATGGTAATCCGGAGTCCATCTGCAAAATATTGGCTATAGAAAAAACTTTTTATTTCTTGTGTCTGTTTCATAATGTGTATAGTACAAACTTAGATAAATTGCTTTTCATATTAAAAACAATTGTTCTTCAATGTTTACTCTTTTCGGCGCTGATGATGGCAGGTTCATTTGTTGGATATTATCCCACAAAAGACGATCTTTTTGCATGGGGGCTGAATGAGCGAAGGGTAAAGATCTAATTCTGTTCCCATACGACGCAGTACTAATGTGTTAAAAATGAAAAATTACTAAATTCTGTTAGTATGTTTATAATATTTTAATAGTTTTTTTGATTAATTTATATTTTTTTATTTGTTTAAATATAATATTGTTATATTTGGCTCCGTAGGGTAATTTCAGAGACATTACAGAATATCAAGAGTCACCTAAACTCTCTTGACCACTTTCAAAGATTTAAATATGAAGCAAAGTAAAAATGAAGCCGTCTTTCAGGACGAGGTATTGACACGCTTTGAGCTTTTCAAAAGTTTGTTTTTAACATTGCCATTTCAGCGTGTTAAAGATACCGGTACTTTATTGCCATTTTTTGCAAAGCAATGTGAAAAGGGTGTGGATCAGCATTTAACTCCTGATGAAATCATAAAGAGTTTCTTCGATCAACATGAGGAATTTTCTTCGGAAGAACAACGTATCGATTTGTTGTTTCGATTTGTTCAATATATAGAGCGCCAGGTTGTTTTATTTGATGCGATCGAAGATTCGTCATTTCAGATGGTGGGTCGCGGCGACGATGAAAACGTCTTGGGGGCATTAATTAAAAATGCCGAAGGTAGCGACGATATGCGTCGTAAGATTGTGTCAAAATTGAAGGATTTTTCTGTACGTCTTGTATTGACTGCACATCCTACTCAATTTTATCCGGGACCGGTATTAGGGATTATCAATGATCTTATTGATGCAATCAAGACCAATGATATTCATAGTATCCATCTACTGTTACAGCAATTGGGTAAAACACCTTTCATCAATAAAAATAAACCTACTCCAGTTGATGAAGCTGCAAGCTTAGCTTGGTTTTTGGAAAATGTGTTTTATAAGGTGGCATCGGAAATTCAGTCCTTCATTGACGATGAATTGGATGTCGATACCGAAGAGGTCAAACAATTGATTGAGCTTGGCTTCTGGCCGGGGGGTGACCGAGACGGTAATCCTAACGTAAGTGTTGATAGCACCAAGAAAGTTGCCGCATTGTTACGTACTATCTTGTTTAGATGTTATTATAGAGATTTCCGTATTGTTAGACGACGTATCACATTTCGAGGAGTGGAGGAGTATATGGAAAATCTGCAAACATTGTTCTACGACAACAGTTTTAATCCAGTCGAACATCCAGCGGATGAAACCGATAATATTATCACCAATCTCAAAGCAATCAAAAATGTTCTGGAGGAATATCACAATGGACTTTTTGTAGAGATCGTTGATGATCTACTCCGTAAAGTGATGACTTTTGGTTGTTTCTTTACCACATTGGATATCAGACAAGACAGCCGCATTTTACGTGAGGCTACCAATTATCTGATTCAACACAACCAGGAAAAGACTGGAATGCCATTGGATTATCTGGCGCTTGGTGAAAATGATAAGCAAAAAGCATTAAAATTCAAAGAGCTTGACCTAACGGTGGGAGAGGATGCAGATCCATTGACGAAGGATACATCCGGCGTAATAAAATTATTAAAGGAGATTCAACGCTCGGGTTCTGAGCGAGCTGCACAACGCTTTATCATCAGTAATTGCCAGCAAGCAAGTGATATTTTGGGACTGCGTCAATTATTTTTATGGTCTGGATGGAAGAAGGATGCTTTAACGATCGATTTTGTGCCCTTGTTTGAGACTGTCGACGATTTGACGAGAGCAGCGGACGTGATGAAAACCTTGTACAGTAATAAGGAGTACAAGGCACATTTGAAACGAAGAGGAAACAAACAGACGATTATGTTGGGTTATTCAGATAGTACCAAAGACGGTGGGTACCTGATGGCGAACTGGTCGATCTATCGCGCGAAAATCGAACTTACGGCGATATCACGCGAATACGATGTTGATCTGGTATTTTTTGATGGCCGCGGCGGACCTCCGGCACGTGGTGGCGGTAAAACGCAACGTTTTTACGCATCCATGGGTAAAGAGATCGCCAACGATCATATTCAGTTGACGATTCAGGGACAAACAATCAGTAGTCAGTATGGTTCCCTAGATACGGCGCGATTTAATATTGAGCAACTTTTGCACGCCGGCATTATTTCAGATTTGAAACAACGTGTGGGCGATACTTTAACCAAGCATCAACAGGAGATCATTGATAAACTGGCGGAGTTGAGTCATCATAAGTTTATGGATCTACGAACCAATGAATTGTTTTTACCTTATTTGGAGACAATGTCGCCATTGAAGGCATTGTCGTCAATCAATATTTCAAGTAGGCCTGTTAAACGTAATTCAGGCCGTGAATTGCGATTGGAAGATTTGCGGGCGATTAGTTTTGTAACCTCATGGAGCCAGCTGAAACAAAATATCCCTGGGTTTTATGGTGTTGGAACAGCATTGCAATGGGCTGAAAAAAATAACCTGTGGAAGGATGTACAGCAATTATATGTTTCATCTGGATTTTTCCAGACATTGATCGACAACTGTATGATGTCGATGACAAAGTCAAACTTTGATATTACAGCATATATGAAAGATGATCCTATTTATGGTGATTTTTGGAAAACGTTGTATGCCGAGTACCAAATAACAAAAGAATATTTGTTAAAATTGAGCGGAACCTCAAAATTGATGGAGAATTATCCGGTGGATCGTGAATCGATTTTAGCGCGGGAGGGAATTGTATTACCGTTATTGGTTATACAACATTTTGCGATTCGTGCATTGAATTCGGATCAGCTGACTGATGCACAACGTGAAGATTATTCGAAGTTAATCGCGCGTACAATCTTTGGCGTGGTGAATGCCGGAAGAAATGTTGCGTAATTTTTCTTTCTTTTCACGGATAGGGTTTCGGAGAACATATATTTTATCTACTTTTGTATAGTTAACAAAATTGATATGAAGATTAATAAGTTATTTATTGTTGCGGCTTGTGCGGGTACATTATTTGCATCTTGTGGTCAAACAGCTGCAGATAGACAGCGTCAATACTCTAATGCATCCTTGGCGGATGGTGATGCCTTTGCAATGATTAAATTCGTTGGCGAAAATGGAAACTACTTGGTAAACCTTGCCGATGTAGCTGCAAAACAGTCTACTTCAGCGGAGGTGAAAAATGTAGCTGCAAAGATTAAAGAAGCTTACGCAACAGTATTGCCAGAATTGGACAATTTAGCGAAAGAATTACATGTTGGCGATGCACAACGTGGTGTGCCTGCATTTCAAGTTCCTGCCTCAATTGGTTCGGACAGTACAGCTGCATTCAACGATAAAGCATTTTTAGCACTTGTAGTTGAAAAACAAGGTGAGATCAATACAAGATTGTCTCATGAAGAACACAATACAAACAAAGACGTTATTCATCTTTCGGAAGAGTCTTTGAAAAAAGTGGAAGAGATCTATAAATTAGCTGGTGGTAAAGTTGAAGAACACCATCATTAAGAAATAAGGTAAATAGAAGGAAAGGAGTATTCATTAAAATGAATATTCCTTTTTTTATGAGTTTTTTGCTGGCAATAATGGATTTTCTGTATGGATTTGTTCCAGGTACTGCGTTTCGACAGGATATGCTATCTGATCCTGAGTCAGTTGATTGTCAGCGAGATAATTTTGTCGGGAAATGAGGTCATATTTTTGATCAAACATGAATTTTAGTTGTTGTAAGACAATATTAGGTATTGTGTTGGCAAGAATTCCCTGTAATAATCGTTTGTTATTTGTTAAATTAATGATAACTTAACATTTGTATAACATAGTTTTTAATAACTGTGTTTATTTTAGCGTAATTTAATGAAATCGTATATAAAGTGAGATACGCCGCAATAGATATAGGCTCCAATGCAGTCCGTCTTTTGATAGCTGACATTATAGGACAGAAAGATCAATATAATTTTAAGAAAAATACACTGTTACGTGTTCCACTCCGTTTGGGAGATGATGCATTTATTCATCAGGAAATTTCACCAAGAAAAGCCGAGAGTTTGATCAAAACAATGAAGGCTTTTCGGGAGTTGATGGATGTTTATCACGTGGAGGACTATATGGCCTGTGCGACTTCGGCCATGCGTGATGCGCGAAATGGGGCCGACATTGTTGCGGAAGTCAAGAAAAATGGTATAAACATCGATATTATCGAAGGGGCAAAAGAGGCTGAGATTATTTATAATAGTCATTGGGATAATAAGATGGAGAAAGATAAAGTTTATCTTTACATTGATGTTGGTGGTGGTAGTACGGAATTGTCGTTATTCGCCAATGGTGTTTTGGTAAACTCTAGATCTTTCAACTTAGGGACGATCCGTATTTTGGACAATCAGGATAAGACAGAAACCTGGGATGAATTGAAAGAATGGGTGCGAAGCAATACCCACATGTATAAGCAAGTGGTTGGGATCGGTACTGGCGGAAATATTAATAAGCTTGCGCGTCTTTCCAATGAAAAATTGGATAAACCATTATCTTATGCCAAATTGAAAGCGGTATATGAGCATTTATCTTCCTTTTCTTTGAAAGAGCGTATTATTTTATTGGGTTTGAACGAAGATCGTGCGGATGTAATTATACCAGCAAGTGAGATTTTCCTGACGATTATGAAGCACGGCCGCCTAAAACAAATCATTGTTCCACGGGTTGGACTTGTCGACGGTGTAATTAGAACCTTGATCAATAGGAATTTAGTAAAATAATGCTGTAAAAAGCGATTTTCGACTTGTAAAAGAGCGAAAAATCTTTATTTTTGTGATACCAAAGGTGAATATGAGCCCAGGTGGCGAAATTGGTAGACGCACCATCTTGAGGGGGTGGCGCTCGCATGGGCGTGGCAGTTCGAATCTGCTCCTGGGCACTTAAGGAGACACTAGTTAATAGTTGTCTCCTTTTTTTATGAACAAAAATATATATCACATCCAAGGCATATGATAAATTTGATAATAATAAAGCCTTATTGGTTTATTTGGATAAAAATTATTCAAAATATTTCCTTGCTCTTCACGTTGGTGTTATTAGGAGGCTCGGCAATCGTATCCTTTGTTAATAATGTTACAACTATTAACATTGATTTCAATCCCCTGATGTATTTTCTGTTTTTTCTTTTTGTTTTCCTTATTTCTTTTTTGCTGGATAGTTTAATAAAAAGGGAGTCCCTAATTCAGCTGGATTTAGATGATAATAATCAGGCGAACGATATCTATTTACAGGTAAATATATATAAAGGATATCCATCCTATTGGGGACATTTCATTAAGATGTCTCATCATAACTCAAAGAAAAAATATCTTTTTAGATATGATAGCGATTTTGTTAAAATTATACCAAGAAAACAGATAAAGTATACAAATTGGCGCCCTTTAATTTTAGAAAAAACTTCAAAAATATTAAAAGAATCTTTAAATCTATTTTAGGCTATAAATTGATCTTCATGAAAATTAAAACAATAGTATAAATTATCAGTAGTCTAACTGCATATTTAAAAACAGTATGACCGTGTTCAATAACCCAAGTATTATACTGCTCTTTTTTCGATTGCCTTACTGGCATTTTCCCTTTTGAATATAGGATTAACGTGATAATAACAATATAAAATAAAAAAGACATAAATATTTATTATAGTATTCTTCAATGGCATTTTTATGTAAACGAATAATATTTAATCCAGCTTGCCCTATTATCTTCCAATTTTGAGGGTTAGTGGTCAAATTTATTAAATTAGTTCTAGACAGACTAAAAACGCCTAATAGTTGCATTTTTTGTGACGCTTCGGGGCTAAAACCAAGTCCTAGTAACCTTAGTCCATTAGGAGGAGCGTCTTTCAAAATTCATTATCAGTCCAGGTTCCTATTAAAATTTATTGGAAGGCTGGTTAACCGACTCTCCCTATCAAATAAAAAATAAGCTCCTCAAGTTGAGATCCCTCTGTTGGTGCGGCATGGGCGCATGTTAGCAAATGAATCTATCAGCTCTTTTTGATTTCAGATTGTGTACGAACGATCTTATCAAATATAGGTTTATGAACAATAAAATCAACAAAATAATGGTTAAGGATGAAAAATCAATAAATGTCGAATTTTTATGCTTTAACCATGAAATCAGTTCTGGATCTTTTAGGCTGATACAATTATCCGTGGAAGCCTTCTTAACATTTTCATTAATAATTATTTGATGGTCTGCCTTTATTTCAACTGTTGTCTTACGCTGTCTTGCCGCGAAACTACCAATACCCTAGTATGATTAAATTAAATACTATCAAGTTCCCCCAGTACAATTTGTTCCGGAGCGATTCTTTTATTTTTATGAAGAACCAAAAGTGGTAAAAATAGCAGAAAATAATCCGCTTTTGGAAAATGTAGATCAATATCTGCAAGCCATTAAAAATATGAAGTACACTGCGTTCGTATGGCCTTTTGCCAGCGTTTAAGTCCGGAAAAAATAGGTTTATTTTTTCCGGACTATATCTTACATATAAAGTACAGATATAGCACTTTTTACGCAAACCTAGTGTAAGAAAATAGGTCAAGGAAAAATGTAGAAGAATAGTGCTATAAATCTGTTGAAAATTTCTACTTTCTGTATAGTTCTAGTATGGTTACCTAGTTAAGGCAGTGTAGTTTAGTAGATCAGGTCATAACTAATAGTTCTCGCTAATTTATGTTGGTTAGTCTTCTGAGCAACAAAACTCAAATCCCGGTCGTTTTGGATGTCTGCTAAGTCAATACCATGTCTCTTGTTTTTCATTGAAATTGGTTTGAAATCAGAGGGATCTAATTGTATAAGAAGCTGTTTCACATAAAATGTTTTTCGCGAATAATAAGCTAACAGCCACGGATAATGAGTGAAAGATTACGAATAATAAATAACCAAAAAATTAGTTAAATCTGTTTTTATTTTTACTTCCATAGGATGAAAACATACCGAAAAAGTATGCTATGATTTAACAAAAAAATCTAAAAACAATGAAAAAACTAATGATGAGCCTGATCGCGGTCGCTCTGCTATCTACTGCTGCTTCTGCAAAGACAACTGAAAAGGCACCGAAAGAAAATGTCAATGCTAAAACAACTACTTATCGTCTTCCCAAAACAAACACTTTCGTGAAGGTCACCGAAGAGATCAAAGAAAGCGAAGGTCAATTGACACATTGTATTTTTGTGTTGAGCTTTTACGATTATGATACCGCGCAATTGGTAGGCACGCATACTTCCGAGACCTATACAAATGGTGGTTGTGGATCGTTTTTCAAAGCGTGTAGAGCATTTTGGGGTGTTTAATATGGCGCGGATAACTGGTTGATTTGAGCTAGCTTTATGAATTCCGGTAGTTCTTCCGTATTATAAAGGAATAAATTTAAGCGGAGTATAAGCTCCGCTTTTTTATTTGTGTTGCATTACATTCTTGTCTTTTTTATCTCGCTGAAGCTACCTTTTTATAGGTCATAAAGCTCAATCTTTTGATTGTGTTCTGATTCCAAACGCTAATAGAAATGTATAGTGTGGAGTTTGAAAAGGTGATTTAAATTATAAAAATTTCCATAAGAGGTGTAATGTGTTGGATTGATGTAAAAAAACATTATCTTAGCTTATTGTATTTAATTTATCGGATAAAAAAGTGCGAATAGCCCTCTTTTTGATGATAACGAAATTTGAAACCGAAGAACTTTAATATGCACACTAGATATTTTTTACTTCTTCTTAGCTCACTGGTATGGCTAAGTTGTACAAAAGATCCCATCGAGCCAACGATAGAGCCCCCGGAAGTGGTCCCCACGGATACAACCAAAAATAAACCAACTGTTCCGCCAGATAAGTATGAAATTCGAAAAGTAGAGTTTCAGATGAATAAACTGTTCGCTGATGACTATATTGATGAAAAGGTTTTTCTGGGCGGACTTTGGAGCCTCAAAGATACCCTTGATGGTCCGCGGCTAGAAAGCCTGGAAGCAAAAGCAAAAAAAGTTAAATTTCATTTTTTATCTTATAACGATTTCTCCGTAGATATGGGTTTTTTTGAACCCAGCTATGCGAATGGCCTTGCTTATGCCAATAAGTTTGAAAAATCGAAACAGGCAAGCAGCATGAATTTCTCCTCCAGCACTTTTGAAGATTATGCCGAAATACAGGGATTTCTTGGTAATTCGAAGGATGTAAAGAAGGCCTTATCCCTTGTAAGACATGCCGATTCCACGACGATCAGTAAACCCAATAGTACCCTTCGGATAGGCAATCTCAATAGGCTAACTATTTATGTTGATCACACGGAATATTTTGACGCCTACCCCGAATCGGAGGTTGCGGTTTTGACCAAAGCCGGCTATTCTCCCTATGTACTTGCTTCGGTGACGTATGGTACTCATATGATTTTGATGGGAGAAACTGATTCAACACGGGCAAGGCTCAATACAGCCATAGACAAAATACTGGAAAAGAAAGCACTGGATGATATAGATACCAAAGTTCTGGATTGTAGTAATCTGCTGATCTACTATCGTGGTGGCGGAAAGAATAGTTTTATTCAGTATCCAAAAGGAGCCCAGGCCATTGGGACGGCACTCCGCGATATGCTTCTTTATGTGAGTCAGACGGAAAACATCTTTAATTATCCACTTACCTATGACTTCATGAGTCTCAAGGATTATAGTACGTTAAAGTATTACAATATTTTTGATATTCACTTCAAAAAGAAAGTAAACTAATACTAAAATATAAAAGACATATTTTAAGACAGTTGACTTTATGAAGTTTGCTTAAGTGGATAAAGCAAAAACATAAGAAAGGGGATTTTTAGATCCCCTTTTTTATTGAGTCAATATGTTTTTGAACAGTCTGAGGAGGCTTAATCATTAAGCCCCTAATTTAACTTATTAGTTTCACTCAAGTCTTTTAAAAGCTGCAAGGCCGCCGGCCAAGCTTCATTAAAATAATCGATGTACTCGTCGTTTGTATCGACATCTACTTGCAATTCAGTATGTCCACCGATGTCTGAAAAAGTATAGTTTTCTAACGCTCCTGCCCAATCTTCAACAGTTGGTCCGGATAAAATTTCCTGGCCCTTATCTAAGATGCCAAGGTGGCGAATAGATACATATGAATTTGGAATATATTCAGCAATCTCTGCTACCATCCCGCCTTTTTCACCATTTTCATTGACGCCGGTAAAATGAATTCTTTGTCCCTTTTCCCAAACGCCTTCGAAATCAGAACTCGGATTGAACGCACTGGTCCATTGTTTGTACGTTTCTTTATCGAGCATTGTTTTAAAAACTCGCGACACAGGAGCATCAATCTTAATTTGATAGGTCAATTTCTTCATCTTTCTATTGTTTTGGAAAATTGGGATCGGCTTTTATTTCAGCGATCTGTTTGGTATGACGTGCACAATGTGCAGCGATAAACATCAGGGCTTGATAACCATCAATAGGGCCGGTAGGGGAGTCGCTGACATGATTTCTAAGATCTTCTGCATCAGCTTTTTTGATATAATCAAGTACTGGCTGACGCGCGGCATTGAAATCAGCGAGTGCCGTTTTCACATTTTTATAAATTCCCTCCGGCTGGAGTTCCTTGGGTGCCTGATATTTGTGACTCCTGTCTGTGAGTGCATTCTTGAGATTGTCGTCGGTCATCTTGATCTCTTTCCGCCTTTCAGGTTGTGGATCTTGATCCAGACCTTTTTTTGCCATGTCAAATATCATTCTTTCTGAACGAATGATATGTTCAAGGCATTGACTGATAGACCATTTGTCAGGCGCTGGTTTAAATTGGAGCTGCGCTTCGCTTAACCCCGCAACCTGCTTTTCAAGGTCAGCAGTTGTTTGGTTAAAGTATTGTAATAGCGAGTCGGTTCCCACATAATTACGTTTTAAGCTCTGTTTTTTTAATATCAGCGCAATGTTTTGGTTCTTTTGCTCGAGCAATAATCGTGATTTAGCTGACGATGGAGCTAAGGAAGCCGTTGCTATACTTGCAATTGCTATCATGTTCATAATTAGATTCATAGTTTAATACGTGTTAAATTCGTAAAAATAAATGTCACTACTTCTTTACAATTATAACACATTTTTGTTTTCTATATCTTTCCATAAGGCAAGAAAAGGCGGGGAGGCTGCCTCCCTGATCAGAAGGCAATTATTCCTTAGATAGTGGTATCAATTGTTGGATAAGGGGCGTATTGTTTAATAAGTGTTTTTTATACATTTATTAAAATAAAACCTTATCTTTAACAGAAAAACTAACCTACTATTTGAATTAATCTATGTTAAATCACAATTATACGCGCTATTTTAGACGTTTACTATTAAAACCTTATGTTCTGGTATGTATCATGTCTTTATTGGGTACAATTGCTGTGGCGCAGCAGACATCGGTATCTAGTCCTGATGGAACTTTGACCGTTAATTTGGATCTGAAAAACGGCAATCTATTTTATGAGGTTGAACTGGAAGGGAAAACGATGCTGGAAGCTTCTCCGCTTGGGCTCCAAAGTAAGACGATAAATTTAAGTGATAATTTGCATCCAATAGCAGAAAAAAGAGCTGAAATTTTGACTAATTATAACGAATCAAAAATCAAGCGTAGTCAGGTAGCGTATAAAGCGAATGAATTGCGTTATTTGTTGGAGAATGCTTCAAAGCAACAGGTTGAGGTTACTTTCCGCGTTAGCAACAACAATATAGCCTTCCGATATTATGTGCCTCAGGCGGGCGAGCCGGCGAACTTTGCCTTAATAAAGGAGGAGAGTGGTTTTAAATTTCCACTCATTACAACAACATTTTTAACGGCCCAAGCTTCCCCGATGATAGGCTGGATGAAAACAAAGCCAAGTTATGAAGAGGAATATCAGGCAGATCAGGTCTTAGGGGTACCTTCGAAGTATGGTGTTGGATATACTTTTCCTGCGCTCTTTCGTGTTGGGGATCGTGGATGGGTACTTGTTTCGGAAACTGGTGTATCAAGTGCTTATTGTGCATCCAAGTTAAGCGAAGGTACCAAGGATGGTCTTTATAGTATTGCTTTCCCGGAAGAAGGGGAGAACAATGGCATTGGACGTGCCGCGCCCACAATGTCATTACCCGGTTATACACCTTGGCGCACACTGACTATCGGAAGCAGTCTAAAACCCATTGTGGAGACGACCATTCCTTTTGATGTTGTTGAGCCGCAATATCCGGCGTCGAAGAAATATGAATTCGGACGATCGACATGGAGCTGGTTAGAATGGCAAGATGGCAGTATTAATTTTGAAGACCAAAAGAAGTTTATTGATCTGTCAGCTTCAATGGGTTATGAATTTGTATTGATCGACAATTGGTGGGATACTAAGATCGGCCATGAAAAAATTGAACAATTGGTGGCTTATGGAAAGGAGCGGGGCGTAGGTATTTGCTTGTGGTACAATTCGAACGGATTCTGGAATGACGCACCACAAACACCAAAAAATAAAATGAATACTTCGATCGCACGTAAAGCCGAGATGCAATGGATGCAGGGTGTAGGCATTAAAGGAATCAAAGTTGATTTTTTTGGAGGTGATAAACAGGAAACACTTAAGCTTTACGAAGATATTCTTTCGGACGCAAATGATTATGGATTAACAGTTATATTTCATGGATGTACTTTACCGCGGGGTTGGGAGCGTATGTATCCGAATTTCGTGGGTAGCGAAGCTGTATTGGCCTCCGAAAACTTGATTTTCACACAACATGCAAATGATACGGAGGCCTTTAATGCGACTTTACATCCATTTATTCGCAATGCCGTGGCGGCAATGGATTTTGGTCCAGTTTTGCTGAACAAACGTCATAACCGTGAGAATAACGGTGGTACTATTCGCAAAACGACAGAAACATTTCAATTGGCAACAGCGATTTTATTTCAGACTCCAGTGCAAAATTTTGGATTGACACCCAATAATTTACAGGAAATGCCAACCCATGTGATTGATTTTATGAAACAGGTACCTACAACTTGGGACGAAACAATTTTTATTGATGGTTATCCTGGTAAATATGTCATACTTGCCCGGAGAAAGGGCGATACATGGTATGTAGCGGGTATAAATGCCGAGGGCAAAGAAAAGATTGTATCGGTGAATTTGCCCATGTTGAGTACGGATGCGGTCCAACTAATCGACGATAATATCGCCCGGGAATCAAAACAGAAACAAATTCGACTTTCCAAAACAAAGACCATCAAATTGACATTACAACCGGATGGCGCAGTTGTTTTAATCGGAAAATAAAACAACTGCGCTCTTCTGACTAACTGAATTGTTCTTGATTAATTCAGTTATCAAGACTAAGTGAATCACTTGTGACTAGTGGAAACTTTCTCAAAGCTTCCATTAGTCAGGACGAAGTGTTCGAACTTCTAGGATCTTGTGGCTTGTAGATCCTGCCCCAGTGTTGATCAATTGAATTACTCCAGGCGAAGGAAATGACTCCTGACTAATGGAGTTTACTTTATAGATCCATTAGTCAGGACGAAGAGTTCGGATTTCTAGGATCTTGTGGCTTGTAGATCCTGCCCCGGCCTTAATTTTTAGTTCTATTTTGGTTTTACCTGTACCATCACTGGGAAGCTGTATACGTATTGTTTTAATGGTTGACTTCTCATCCTTGTCTTCCAGTGTGCTGATGGTTTTACCATCGACCATAACCTCTGTTACCCTTGATGAGTTGTCTGCCAGCAATTTGATTGCTATCAGTTGGGTCTCTGGCGTTATTTTCATCACATAACTAAACCAGTCTTTTGTATCGCGCCAGTGTGTATCGCCGAATGCCCCAGCATTGCTATTTTGCTCGCGAAAAAAGTGATCTGATTCAGGCTGTTGCTCTCCAGCGACGACCTTATCGACTGTTTTGGCAGCTAGCGCTAAGCTTTCCGTTTCGTCGGCGCTCATTTTTTCCTGTAGCGCCTGTAATTCCTTTTCTGTTGCTTGAGGCCAATAAATCATATAACGGGAATCATGAATACCGAAAAAGGGTTCTAGTTCCATTTGAATACCTTTTTTTCCCAAATAAAGGTCTGAGAGCGTAAAGTGTAAGGGCTTTGATGCTATTGGTTTTACAAGTGCCGGAATATTGTTCGGCTCAGCTTTAAGAATTGGGAGATCACTTAAAGGGATTTGTTTTCCCGATGCAATGTGCCCCATTCGGCTGTCATCGGCTTGAAGTCCCAAAAGATCTTCCTGTCCAGTACGGGCACCCAAAACAAGAGGTCCATATAAAATACTATAATAATTGCTTTTATCAGGCAACTGCTCAGTATGTATCCCCATAGGCAATTCAAGACTGACGATATCACCCTTTCGCCATGTACGTTTGATTTGGATATGCTCATTTGTTGAACTGAAATTGTGGTAGGGCTTTCCATTGATCAATACATGGGGAGCTGCGGTCAGCCAGTTGGGTTTACGAATAAACAAGCTGAATGAAGTCGGTTTTTTTGGGTTGATTTGAATGCTTGTGTTAGCTTCTTTCGGAAAGCTCGTTTCTTGAATGACTTCGGTGTTTTTCGCTTTCCAATCCAAGCGTGAAGGAATAAACAAATTGACGAATAAGTCATTGTTGCGTTTTGCATAGATCATTTCACCATATTTGGCGTGGTTTTCCATCCCTGATCCAACGCAGCACCACATACTTGTCTGTGTTTGTGAATAAACGCGATAATGCCCCGGACGGATTTGTGTGAAATAAACTAATCCACCATGTTCGGGATGTTGTGTCGATAAGATGTGGTTATAAAGAGCACGTTCATAAAAATCGAGGTATTTTCCTTGCGGATCGGTTTGGTAGAGCATTTTTGTGAGCCGTAACATATTGTACGTATTGCAGGTTTCAGGTCCCTCAATGCTGTATAACATTTTTGAAAAATCGTCTGTTGGGTTAAAATGCTCACTCACACTATTTCCACCAATAGCAATCGAGCGATGTTCGACAACATTATCCCAAAAGTACCGAACAGCCTCAGCCCATTTTTCGTTGTGGGAAAGGTCGGCGATGCGTTTAAAACCGAGAACTTTTGGAATTTGTGTATTTGCGTGCAATCCTGTTAAATTGTCTTGATGTGCTAATAAGGGCTCAAGTATGGATTGATGACTGAATTTACGAGCCAGCTCGAGATAAGTCTGATTTTGGGTAATTGCAGCGACATCAGCAAATGTTTCGTTCAGTCCACCGTGTTCACTTCGTAACATCTCCTGTATTTGAGCTTCGGAAAGTTGACCAACCAACTTAAGCGCCCAATCAGTCATCTGAATAAGCATGTCTTTCGCAGATTCATTGCCTGTCAACAAGTAGGCATCTCGCAGGCCAGCATACGTTTTGTGTATATTATATAGCGGTACCCATTTTCCATTCAAGTTAAAGCTACCGGCGTTGATCCGGCCTTGTTGAATCTCTGTCCAAATAATTTTACCCCCAGGTACTCCGCCAATGTATCCATTTCCGTTTGCATCCTGACAACGTTTCAAGTTGCTGAGCATATAGTCTAGGCGTTCCTTGATGCGTAGGTCTCCGGTGGCGGCATACATATGAGCAAGCGCTGAGAGATAATGACCTCCGATATGACCATCTAATCCTGTATTTTCCCAATTGGTATATGAGTCTTTTTTAAGTGGTAAATTGGCTTCGCGTAAAAATGGAGCCAGCAATCGGTCCGGGTCCATTTCCAATAAATAATTGATGTCCAGATCTTCAGCATGTTTAAAAATACCAGGTAATAACCTTACCTCGCTTAAATCGAAATAATTTAATTGAGGAGTTGTTTGAGCAGATAGCGCTAGACTAAATAAGCTTAAGAGAGCACTGTGCAAAAATTTGTTTTTAAAGATCATATGGACTGAAATTATCATTTGTTATTAACAAGATCTGATGAGCTTGTCTGGTTAGCCGTTATGTATGAAAAAGATCGGTAAATCAAAGATATTAAATGTGTTATTTATTTTAAGTGTTTTTTTTACATTTATATTTATGAGAGAAAATAATGAATAGATTTAGATTTTATTTGTCTGATAATTAGCGTGTTGTTTTTTTTTGTGTTTAGGAGCATAAAACCTTGGCTGGCTGATAGGATAGCAATAAAAAAGAGTTGATCCGTTTATTTTTAGCTATACTTGTATATGAATAAAGTTAAAAGTATTGTTATTTTTTGTGCTTCCAGTTTAGGAAATTCGGCCGTGTATGAAGAGCAAGCCTCCTATGTGGGAAAGGTTTTGGCTGAATATGGTATCCGTTTGGTTTATGGTGGCGGAAGGGTTGGCCTAATGGGGGCTGTTGCGAATGGAGCTCTTGCACACGGAGGTGAAGTAATAGGTGTGATTCCCGATTTTTTGAATTCGAAAGAAAGAGAGCATAGGGGTGTAACCAAGCTGATTACTGTAGATACCATGCATGATCGTAAACGAATTATGAGCGATTACGCCGAAGGGGTTATTGCTCTGCCGGGCGGTTTTGGTACCTTGGAAGAACTTTTTGAAATGATTACATGGGCTCAATTGGGTTTACATAAAAAGCCAGTTGGCTTATTAAACATCAATGGATATTATAATCATCTAATTCAATTTATTGATCACATGGTCGAAGAGGGGCTACTTAAGCAGGAAAATCGAGCAATGTTATTGGTCGCTGATAGGATTGAAGAGCTGATCGAGAAGATGCAACAATATGAAGCACCACTGGTTCCAAAATGGATTGAGAAGAATGAAATTTAGGACTTCAGTAATTCTTATGCTATCTTAAACCCGCTCTTATTCCTGACTAATAGCATTCTTATCGCTCGCCCAGTTGTAGGAAATGATCATAATGCTTTTCTTACCCTTCAGAATCGATTGGAAGACAATTGGCTTTTGACTGCCAAGTTAGCCTATATCCGTAGTGGATATGATGGAAAGTTGTTTTGGGTAAATGCAGCGAATAAGAAAGATAAAGATATTCTTGATCGTCATCTGGTCTATGATTCAAACAGCTACGCGATTTTTTCTACCCAAGCCTATATGAACGGACTTAACGCCAAGTTTGGGGCTAAGCTATTCTGTGGATCCAAATATCTCATTCTATACTCTCCACGATCAAAGTTATCTTCCTCCAACAGGAACCGCGGTAGATGGCTCATCGTTAAAACCATTAAAAGGGATCAATTATGCTTATACACAAACAACGTGTTGTAGAAGTGATTTATCGACTTTACGGCAAGGAAAAGGCAGACAGAATTATAAATCTATTGTAATGAGCGATCGAATGACCACTTATGAAATAAAGAACGTGCTATCTATGCCGACTAGAAAGATGCTTTTAGGTTTGTTATATAGTTGAATGGGTAGAAATAAATATCATTTTTTTTTCAATAAATAATTTTTGAACAACATTTTGGAAGAAATGAACAACAATCAATTGAAGTAGAGGTGGTACCTTTGTTATGGCTAGATGTTAGAGTCGTTTGGTCAGCATAAATTCAACGCTGATCTTCGATTCGGGGGAATCCCCTATATTTTAACCGGCTTTGGGATTCCCTAATTTACACGTGGACAGGAGATATTCTTCTCCTTACACAAAAAGGCCCGATCGTATGATCGGGCCTCTTTTATGTCGTACAATAATGCTTTTTACAACTGATTTGCCCGAGCAGTGATTTCGGCAATATCGAGTACTTCTATCTCTGATTCTTTTTCCTTAATCTTCACGCCATCTTTTAACATCGTCATACAGAAAGGACATGCTGCAGCGACAACTTGAGGCTGTGCATCGATGACTTCTTCGATACGTTCGATGTTAATGTCTTTTGCTCCAGGCTCTGGTTCTTTGAACATTTGTCCGCCCCCAGCACCGCAGCAAAGTCCATTGCTCTTACAACGCTTCAGTTCGATCAACTGGGCATCCAAGCTTTCCAATACTTTTCTCGGTGCCTCATAGACCTCATTTGCACGACCAAGATAACAGGGATCATGATACGTTATCTTCTTTCCTTTGAATACGTTGTTATCCGCTGGTTTTAATTTTCCTTCATCGATCAGGTTTTGGATCAATTGTGTATGATGAATGACCTCATAGTTGCCACCTAGGGCTGGATACTCATTTTTCAATGTATTGAAACAGTGTGGACAAGCTGTTACTATTTTTTTGATTTCGTAGCCATTGAGTACTTCGATGTTCATCATGGCCTGCATTTGAAATAGGAATTCGTTTCCACTTCTTTTGGCAGGATCACCCGTACAACTTTCTTCTGTACCTAAGATGGCATATTTTAAACCGACATGTTGTAATATTCTGCAGATATCGCGCGTAATTTTCTGTGCACGTTCGTCAAAACTCCCTGCACAACCCACCCAAAATAGTATATCAGGAGTTTCTCCTTTGGCCAACAGTTCTGCAACTGTGGGAACTTTTAATTCATTTTCCATCATAAAACTATTGTTGTTGAGTCCAATTAGCGCGGTCCAATTGTGCATATTTCCATGGGGCGCCATTGTTCTCAATATTTCCAAACATATTGTTAATACTCGCAGGAGCTTGTGATTCTTCCATAACAGCAAAGCGGCGTAGCTCAATAATAATATCCAAAGGATTAATATTAACCGGGCATTGTTCTACACATGCATTACAGCTTGTGCAGGCCCACAACTCTTCTCGACTGATGTACGTGTCAATGAGAGATTTTCCGTCATCCTGAAAGCTTCCATTTGTTTTGATATTCGTACCGACTTCAGTGAGTCGATCCCGTGTATCCATCATGATTTTTCGTGGGGACAGCAGCTTTCCCGTTATATTTGCGGGGCAAGAGGATGTACAACGTCCACATTCAGTACAGGTATATGCATCCAATAGGCTCTTCCAGGTTAAATCCTGGACGTCTTTGGCTCCAAAGCGCGCATTCGCATCTGCTGCAGGTGGATTGAAACTCGGATCAAGCATTGCCTTTACCTCGTTGGTCACAGCCGGCATATTCGATAGTTTGCCTTTCGCGTTCAGATTAGAAAAATAAGTGTTCGGAAAAGCCAAAATAATATGAAGATGCTTAGAATAGGGGAGGTAGTTCAAGAAAGCAAGTACACCTAGGATATGAAACCACCAACAGGAACGCTCGATTAAAAATAAGGCCTCCGTCGAAGTTGGAAGGTATGGAAGAAGATAGTGGCTTACAGGAAAGGAACCTACCGATTTAAAATGTGCAAAGCCATAGAGTTGTAATTTAAGATCAGAAGCGTTCATCAGCAGGAAAGCTGACATTAAAAGAATCTCTGTGATTAAAATAATATTAGCATCCGTCTTTGGCCAATGTTTCAATTCTACACTATTTAATCGAGCTACTTTAGCAATATTTCTTCGAATTAAAAAGATAACACAGGATACCAGTACACCAAGAGCAAGCCATTCAAATGCACCAATCAAAAAATTATAAAAACTTCCTAGAAATGAAAAGATGCGATGTGTGCCAAAAAGCCCGTCTATGACAATTTCCAACATTTCAATGTTGATGATGACAAATCCGAGGTATACAAATAAATGCAGGACTGCGGGGAAAATTCGCTTGAACATTTTCTTTTGTCCAAAGGCGACGAGGAGCATCATTTTCCAACGCTCCGCAGGTTTGTCTGAACGATCTGCCGGCCTGCCCAGCTTGATATTCCGATATATCTGTTGTGCATTTTTGCTGAAAAGAAACAATGCTACAGCGAAACAAACCGCAAATATTAGTTGACCTATCATATGCTTGGATCTTGGTTATAAACAAATATACTATATTATTTTGTTATGCTAACATAGTAAAAATAAATTATAAATGAAGACCTAAGATGATAATTTATTGGAAATTTTTAACGGCACATATAGGCCGTAATAATGGCGAATAAAGGCTGTAATGAAAAACGTCCAAGAAGAAATTGTTTCTTTTTGGACGTTTTCTCTAGTTGTATCTGAGTAGACTACAGCTCAACATCAGAAAATGTCTGTTCTAATATTTTACGCATCGTTTTCTGAATCCGTTCTTTTCCCGCTTCGGTGTTTACATCAATACCGCAAAAGGTACTGCCCGTGGACTTTGCCTGAAGGCTCAAATAATAAATTGAACTGACTAGGATCGCCAACGTCGCTCTAAGGTCGTTTTCGGAGTTTTCGAATTTTGAATCGACATGTTTAAATAGTTCTTCGCCGAGCAATTCTCTTCTGTCGGCTATATTTTTAAGCGCTTTCGTCTTTTCGCCTAGGCCCCAATGAATGACTTTTTGCTTCGTTTTATCCTTCAAAAAGGTATTAAATTGAGATTTAAGCAATTCTTCTATCAAGGAGATACTGATGGAACCCGGATTTGTGATCATTTGCTCCAATACACCTTTGTCTCCGATTTGCCAAAAATCTTTTTGTGTCAGGTAAGCTTCTACCAGTTGATCGAGACCGCCAAAATAATTCCATATTAATGCTTTGTTCAGTCCACATTCCAAAGCAATATTAGGCCCATTCAATGCATGGTATCCTTTTTTCTGAATTACCTTTCCGACAGCAGCGATCATTCGCGCCTTGGTGCGTTCCTTGTCGCGAATAGGACCGGAAGTTACCTTTCTTTCTTTTTTAGGATTATCCTCAATAACTTTCTTTTTCATGCGAATAAAATCATTTTAACGACGAAGCGTTCTTAGGTACCTTATATTCGTCAGTTAATGAACAAATTTGGGACCATGAAGTTTTCATTAGGGTAGATATGTTTGTTTTCCGAACCAATATCTACAATTTAGCTGGTAAATGCAAGAAAATCAAGCAGCAGATTTTTATTTACACTATAATTTGACTGATTCGATAAGCTTTTGAGTTTACCTTATTCTTTTGGCTGTAGAACCGGAGCGTATTTGGTGCTGTCGGCGCTGTACGCTGATTGCGATTCACTTGCCATTGGGAAAATAGATAGGCAATAAAAAAGGGATTATCGCTATCGATAATCCCTTTTTTATTGCCTTGTATACTAGCTTATTTTCTTGCTGGAGCAGCAGGAGTAGCTGTAGCTGAAATACCTAATTTCGTTTTTACTGCAGCAGTTAAGTCTTCTCCACCTTGGAAATAAGGAATATTTGTGCTTGAAATATCAAATACATAAGCCATGCCTTTTTCTTTAGAAACAGCATTTACAGCTTCACCAACTTTTCTGTGTATAGGTGCAATTAATTCTTCTTCTTTTTTGTTTAAGTCTTCTTGAGCAGCTTGTTGTGCTGTTTGAATACGCGCTTGGATATCTTGTAATTCTTGACCTATTTTGTTGATTTCTGGATCAACAGTTTCTTTATTTGCTTCACTTCTGTTACGCAATTTATCGTTTGCATCTTTTTGTTTTGTTTGATAGATGGTAACCATATCTTGAATTTCTTTGGTTTTACCATCGCTCAATGTTTTCAACTGTCCTTCAGCTGCTTTAAATTCAGCTGTAGACTGAATAATTTCAGCAAAATTGATATGACCAATTTTTTGCTGCGCATTTGCGAATTGAGTTGAGAAAAATACTGCCACTAAAGCAACCGCACCCTTTAATAAATTTTTCATGCTTTTCATTTTAATCTAATGAGCCATCTTTATGGCAATCTTTTAGTTTTCTAATTAATTACTACTATTACTATTTGTGTCCACAATGATAATAAACTCCCGCTTAGTTTGCAAGACTCGGATTAGGTTTATATCCTAATTTTGTAATGACATCATTACTTTTATTCAATTTTGGATTGGCATAGAGAAAAGTTGACTCATTACCCTTGTCCATAATGAAATCAATTCCCTGTGCAGATGCAACGTCTTGGATTGCTTTTGCTACACGATCTTGGATTGGTTTCATTAATTGAGCGCGTCTTTTAAAAAGGTCACCCTCAAATCCAAACTTTTGTTTCTGATAATCTTTAACTTCTTTTTCCCTTGTCACGATTTCATCCTCACGACGACGACGCATATCTTCATTTAATAAAACCTGGTCCTTTTGATAAGCCTGATATAGCTTCTCGATCTCCGCATACTTCTGATCCACCTCTTCCTGCCATTGCTTAGACAAATCATCTAACTGTTTCTGCGCAGTCGTATATTCAGGAATATGTTTTAGGATATATTCTGAATCAGCATATGCAAGTTGTTGGGCAAATGTCGCTGTAGCACTAACGACTACAAAAGCTATAACTAACAATATTTTTTTCATATTTCCTGTGAGTTTTTATAGACTATACTTTTTATTATTTAACACTAATTTACCTTATGACTTCGGATAATCCCAAAAGTTTAATTCGAGAAAAGCGCTCTACGTAAATTTACGGCTCAAAAATAAGAAAAAAGAAGCAATCTAGCAGATATTTCTCCGGTTTAACACTATTTAACTTGTTGAAGAATGCTCCAATACAAGTTCGCCGAGTGTTGTCTATGGCTTTCTTTTTTCGTGATCATAATCGCACTCAATATAAGAAAATTTATAAGATATTTCGGGTGATTTCACATTTAATCCGCTCGGATGTAAATGAATGAAAATGGATAATTTACGGGTGGATAGTCTCAAAATAAAAAAAGCTATCTGCAATTTCTTGCGATAGCTTTTTTATACTTTTATGTCAAACTAGTAGGGGACAAGAAAAATTAGAATCCGCCCATATTTTGCATGATACTAAATGTAAAGTTTTGTTTCCATGTACTGCTTGGTAAACCTGGGATAGGGTCGAATGCATGTCCATAATCTATGCCTAGCATACCGAAGATAGGTAAGAAAATACGGGCACCAACACCGGCAGAACGACGTACTTTAAATGGATTGTATTCTGTGAACTTGTTCCAGGTATTTGCAGCTTCAGCGAAAGCCAATACATATACCGTCGCCTGATCATTTAACATTACCGGGTGACGTAGTTCCATTTGATATTTGGTGTAGATTGGACTACCTGAGTTTCGCGCCACATTCACATTTTGTGTTCCCTCAGGAATGATCACACCATTTGCATAACCACGTAATGCGACAATTTCAGATCCCTGTAAGTAATCAAACCCTTGCATACCATCCCCACCGACTTTGAAACGCTCGAACGTTGATATTTCAGTTTTGCTGGAGTATTTACCCAAGAAACCAAATTGAGCTTGTGCTTTGAACACAAGTTTACCAACAATTTTGGCATACCATTGCGAATCAAATTTCCATTTGTGGTATTCTGTCCAACGGTAGCGTTCCTGAGCCGAACCATTTTTATAATCAATGTTGTTGAACAATGAATATGGAGGCGTCAATTGCACCGAGAATTTGATGTTTGAACCCGAAGTAGGGTAGATCGGCGCATCGATCGAGTTACGGCTAAACTCCTGAGTCAAGTTGATGTTATAGGCTGTACCATTATCGAATAGGAAGTAATTTCCATAGTTCTGTAGCTTATAACGCTGGAATGATAAGGATGTATTTGCCTGGAACCAGTTGTCTGGCCATTGTAGGCGTTTACCTAAAGTTGCGGTAATACCGGTCATCCAGATACGATTCAACTCGGAATCCTTTACAATTTGCTCTCCGGTATAGTAATTAAATCCACCATACGATGAACTCGACGTATAAGCACTCAGACCAAAGTAAATTGGTTTTTTTCCGCCCAACCAAGGTTCTGAAAAGGAGAAGCTATAGGATTGATAGCGTTTACCCGAAGTTTGACCACGGACACTCAGTTTCTGTCCATCTCCACGTGGCAACGGTTTCCAGGAACTTTTGTCAAAGAAATTGCTGGTAGAGAAGTTGTTGAATGTTAAACCTAATGTACCGATGATCTGACCTGCTCCATAACCACCAGAAAGCTCTACCTGATCCGAAGGTTTTTCAGTGACATTATAAACAATGTCCACTGTACCATCCGCATAATTTAAATTTGTCGGTACAGGGTTTGTTTTTTGTTCATCAAAATTTCCCAACTGGGCAATTTCACGTACACTGCGCATAATTTGCTCTTTGGAGAATTTTTGACCTGGTTTTGTATAAATAGAACGTAATACAACACGGTCGTTGGTAACGTCATTACCTTTCACAATAACGTTGTTGATAGTATACTGAGCACCTTCGTAAACGCGTAAATTCAAATCAATGGTATCGTTATAAATACGCGTTTGTTCGGGGTCTACGGAGAAAGTAAGGTAACCATCGTTCATATAGATCGAGGAAATGTCATCACTATTTTTTGTAGGTCCCATTAATTTTGCTGTTAATTTCTCTTCCGAAAAAACATCGCCATGTTTGATACCTAAAATTTTATTCAGCAAAGTGTCAGAATATTTGGCATTACCTGTCCATACAATATTACCTACATAATATTTAGGTCCTTCATAGATGTCAAAGTTGACCAGTACATTTTTTTCACCCTCACGAATAACGGTATCTTTTAAGATCGTCGCATCACGATAACCTTTGGCAGCCATTTTTTTGATCAGGTTTTCTTTACCCTCTTTGTATTTTTCTTCCTTGAACTTTCCTGGGCCAAATATACGGTACCACATTTTTTGTTTGATTGGCTTGGCCATTTTTCTCAAATCTTTCTGAGAGAAATGCTCATTCCCTGTAAAAGTCATTTTTTTGACTCTTACCTTATGTTTTTTATCCACGTCGGCAATAAGTATTTCATTATTAGCCTGCGCCGAGTCTTTCACTGTTTTTAAGGTGATCTCCGGATATAAAAAAGCTTTTTCTTTTAAGAACCGTTGGATTGTAGCACGTGTGGTGTTCATCAAGTTTTCGTTGACAATCTTACCAGTGTTACTATTTAAACGTTTGCGAACTTCTTCGGTTTGACTTTTGCTTAAACCATTGATGTCAATACGAGTTAAACGAGGACGTTCTACTACACGGATGGTCAAAAATATATTTTCACCTTCAATTTTATCTGCCCATAATTCGACATCATCAAAGAGGCCTTGAGCCATCATATCCTTCACTACTTTTGCAGTCGCCTCACTTGGAACTTCCAAATATTGACCTACCGACAATTTAGAGATCGTAATTAATACATTTTTATCTAAAAATTGTGTTCCAGTTATATCAATAGCACTAATTACATAGTTTTTAGGATTGAGATAGCTGATTTTTTCTGGGTCATTTAAATTGAACGCACCTTTGTCCTGTCCGTAGACAAGCTGCATTGATGAGAGGCCAAAAAATAGTATTACGGGTAGTATACGCTTCATTTATCTATAATTATTGGCGCTAAAGTACACCAATCGTTTGTTAATTTTTGTTAATTAAGAAAATTTTAACCAGCTTGTTTTTTTTTCAAATCAGTGGTCAAATTTAATAAAATCTTTACAACTGTTCACTTGTTTTTCCAAACCTTCTTTCGCGTTGCTGGTAATCGACGATGGATTTAAATAAATCTTCTTTCGTAAACTCGGGCCACATCTTATCTAGGAAGCATAATTCTGAATAGGCAATTTGCCAAAGCAGAAAGTTGCTTATTCTCAATTCTCCGCTGGTACGTATCAGAAGGTCAGGATCGGGTAGGTTTTGTGTATAGAGGTTTGCAGCGAATAATTCATCGTTAATTTCGTCTGCATTGAGTTTTCCGTCTTTTACTTGTTGGGCTAGATTACGAGCGGCGTCCACAATTTCTTGTCGGGAACTGTAGCTCAAAGCTAATGTCAATGTACAGTGTGTATTTTCTTTCGTTGCTTCAATGGTCTCCTGCAGCTTTCTTTGTGCATTGGAGGGTAATTTGGTGATATCACCAATAACATTCAAGCGGACGCCATTCTCCTGAAAAGTTTTGATTTCTTTTTTAAGGGAAGTAACCAATAGTTCCATCAGTGCCATCACCTCAAGTTTAGGTCGATTCCAGTTTTCTGCAGAAAATGCATAAAGTGTCAGAAATTTAATATTGGCTTTTACACACCCTTCTAATGCTTCTCGTACTGCTTTTACACCATTTTGATGCCCAAATACACGAAGTTTCCCTTTCTGTTTTGCCCAGCGGCCATTGCCATCCATGATAATGGCGATATGCTGTGGCAGCTTAATATTATCTATCTGATCTAAAAAACTCATTTTTGCTGTTTTCAATAAAATTAACACCTTAGCCGTAAATGCTATTTCGGCGTTTCAAAACCTATTTTTGGTTTTCTGTATTGCTATCAATGATGATTGTTTGTTTAACGTACTTTTCATTGATTAATTATTGCCTGTTAATAGGGATATTCTTATTTCATCTTCCTATATTTCTTCCAAATATCGATTTTTAATTGGAAATTCAGAAGTACAATATGTAGAAAGATTGTTTGAAATATTTTGATCCATCAGATTTTGGGCTTTTTTTATACAACGCAAGCTTGGGAAAGCTAGGAATGGACTAGTAGTTTCTGACATCAATGCCCCAAAGTAATTTTTCCCGCAGTGTGCTGAAAAAGCTTTCATGGGGGAGCCTAATGAGATTAATCGTAAATGGAGCCTGTTTAATGGTTAATTTTACAGATGTATCAATGGACTCGTTTTTGGAATCACAGCTAAGGATGTACTGATTACTTCTACTCTCTATTTCCAATTCAAGGGTAAACTGATTTGAGATGACAATGGGTCTCACATTGAGGTTGTGCGGAGAGATGGGGGTAATGACAAAATTGCCACTTTCCGGCATAATAATAGGTCCGCCGCAACTCAATGAATAAGCTGTGGATCCGGTAGGTGTCGCGATAATCAGTCCATCCGCCCAGTATGAATTCAGCAGTTCGCCATTGATGCGTGCATTGACAGTAATCATGGCCGAGCTGTCATAACGAAATACGGTAATATCGTTTAGTGCGTAATGGTTGCCCTGAAACAAATTAACCTGTTCAGATTCAACAGAGAGCAACACGCGCTTCTGTATCGTAAAACGTTGGTTCAGTATATCGTCGATGGCGTCCTCAAAATCATTTTTATTGATGGAAGCTAAAAAACCGAGGCGTCCAAAGTTTATCCCCGCAATTGGAATTCCGGAATCTTTAATCAGGGAAACAGCAGATAACATGGTTCCATCTCCGCCCAGACTCAACATAATGTCAATATGATCTTTAATTTCTTGATAGGAATTGTACGTTGAAAAGTTAAAGTCACATTCAAACTGTGTGATCAGAAATTTATGAAATGGATCATATACCCAAATTTCAATATTTTTAGCCACAAGATATTCAAATAAGTGTTTCACATGTGTTATAACAGAGGGCTGAAACTCTCTTCCATATATTGCGATTCTCATATTGTTTTCGATTTTAATGGGGCAAAGATGAGAAAAAAACTAATTCTAATTAAATGTTGATGTAATTCATAAGCTGTTGATAGCGGTCGGCAGTGTCATCGAAGGCTGCGATGGTATTGTGGGTTTCCAGAATTAAATAGTTGTGTCTCAGAAATGAATTGAGCAATGCATTAATATTTGATTTGTCTATTTTCAGCGTAACTTCAATATTGTCACTTTCCAAATTTATTTTGGTTGCGCAATTGAGAATTCTACAATTATCACTTTCCACGAGATGGGCAATTTGCGACAAGGAAAAATCGTGCAGTCCGATGGCGAGGACAATAATGGCACCCGATTCATTTTGCGATTGAATCAAACTGATTGCCTTTAAAATATCTAATTGCGTACACACGCCGATATACTTATTATCCTGATCCAAAATAGGAACAATTGTGCTGTTATATACGGTCATCATCACCAGCGCATCGTAGGGATGTTGATTGAACTTCAATTGGGTCGGAGCGGTATTTATTTTTAGGGAAGAAAGGGGAGCATCTTCATCCTCCGCATCCAATAAGATGGTTTCATTAACCAGGCCAATATAGTCGTTACCATTTAAAACGACTAATTCTTTACAAAGCAAATCTTGCAGCTTTTCTAGCGCTTGTTGTATTGAATCAGCATTTTGAATACTGAAATCCGCATTTGAAAGAAATTGACTTATTAGCATACCCAAACTTAATAAAAAAACTATGTGAAATGAAATTTTCCAGGATCAGATTTCTACCTAATTCTTTGAGTCACTGTTGTGCTTCAGATAGGATCTAAAAGGATCAGGTTGCATATTTGCAAATAAGTGCAATTTTAAAGTTTAAAATTGTACTTTTATTACCATTCTGTTGTTATTTTTGTCAGCGAATAGAGTAAGGCTTGAATGAGAGCCTTAATGAAGATATACTATTTCTAATTGGAAAAATTGGATTGATGGCCACAAGCGAGAGTAAAAAGTTTATTGATATACGTGAAGTTATTCACAAAAAAAATGCGGGGCTTGCTAAATGGATTCCGTCTTTTTTACTTAATTATTTAAAAAGGACAATTCATGAAGACGAGATAAATGATATTATGACGCGCTTTGCAGATCTTCAAGGCTTGGATTTTGTTGATGCATTGATCAACGATCTGGATGTCAAGGTCAATTTGTATGGGGCAGAAAATATTCCCGTATCGGATCCGGTTATTTTTGCGTCCAATCACCCTTTGGGAGGATTGGATGGTATTGCATTTATGCACGCTATAGGTAAGTATAGACGCGATGTGAAGTTTTTGGTTAATGATATTCTTTTAAATATAGGTAATTTGAGGCCTTTGTTTGTCGGTGTCAATAAGTTAGGGGGGCAAGGGAAACAGGCGATCTCTGCGATTGAGGAGGCCTATGGAGCGGACGATGCACTACTGGTATTTCCTGCAGGTTTGGTTTCCAGAAAACAAAACGATGGCCGCATAGAAGACCTAGAATGGAAAAAAAGTTTTATTAGCAAATCAAAAAAATATAAAAAAGATGTCATTCCGGTGTTGATTGACGGTAAAAACTCTAAGTTTTTTTATAATTTTGCAAGGCTTAGACAGAAATTGGGTCTCAAGGTAAACATTGAAATGTTATATTTACCTGATGAAATGTTTGCCCAACGCGGACATACCGTCAATATTATAGTAGGAGAAAGAATCCCTTATACAGCGTTTGATCAATCAAAAAACGAAAAAACTTGGGCTGAGGAAGTGAAAAGAAGGGTTTATGGATTGGCTCAAGAAAAATAGAATTTATGCAAGAAATTATACCTCCAGTTGATAGAGAATTATTGAAGATCGAATTGAATAAAGATGTCTTCTTACGATATACCAACAATGGAAATAACGAGATATATTTAATCAATTATCATAATTCGCCAAATGTCATGCGTGAAATTGGGCGTTTGCGAGAGTTGACTTTTCGTGGAGCAGGGGGAGGTACAGGACTTTCAATTGATATCGATGAAAATGATACATGCGAAGATTGTTACGATCAGTTGATCGCATGGAATCCCGAAGATGAAGAAGTGGTTGCTGGTTATAGGGTAATCAAATGTGCTGAGGCTGGTGAAGTAAATGGTATACCCAATTTATCGACAGCACATTATTTTCAGTTTTCCGAATTGTTCACGAACGAATATCTACCTTACACCATAGAATTGGGAAGATCGTTTGTACAACCTAAATACCAACCGGCCATCGACAATAGAAAAGGAATTTTTTCATTGGACAATCTTTGGGACGGTTTAGGGGCTTTAGTGATGCTTAACCCTGAAATTAAATACCTCTTTGGTAAAGTGACCATGTATCCACATTACAATAAAGATGCACGGGATATGTTGCTTTATTTTATGGATTACTATTTTCCTGATCATGATAAATTGGTGCTTCCTCTTCCGGAATTGGAAATTAAAAATGATTACGACCGTTTTGTAGGGGTTTTTGATGGACTGGATTATAAAGAAGGATATAAGGTGTTAAATAGTCATGTGAGAGCATTGGGCGAGAATATTCCACCGTTGATAAATACATATATGAACCTATCGCCTACGATGAAATCATTTGGCACTGCGCGTAATGACGAATTTGGTACGGTAGAAGAAAAAGGTATACTGATTGTAATTGATGACGTGTATCCTGTGAAAAAGGAACGTCACATGAATACGTTTGATCGGGATCGTGAATACGGTCATAGAAAACCCAAGCGTTGACTAGTCCTGAAAAATCGATACAGGTTTTCAGTGATTAAAAATAAATAATTTAAACAGTAGTAGCCGATAGGTTGCTACTGTTTTTTGTTTTATAAGTTCTGAAGTTCATGTTTGATTTCATGTGCATCTGATTTGGAGTTAGCATATGATTAGACCAATGTGGTCTGTCATTATTATAGATATCGATTGCTTCAGCTACGATCTGCTTCATCAAATGTAGATCTAAATGATAGGTATCAATCATGAACTCTTGTTTGAGTATACCATTGATTCGTTCAGCGATGGCATTTTCATAAGGATCAGAGTTTTCTGTCATACTGCAACTGAGCTGATACTTGTTTAGGTAATATTGGTATTCTTCTGCACAATATTGTACCCCTCTGTCGGAATGATGGATTAACGGCTCGTTTGTTTTTCTTTGTTTTTGTGCCATTTTTAGTGCTTTTACAACATGCGGTGTGCACATGGTCCGCGAGACCTCAAAGCCAACAATTTTTTTCGAATAGGCATCTGTAACCAAACTCAGGTAACAGGGGCTTTCTCGCTTCCCTATGTAAGTGATATCACTTACCCAAACCTGATTGGGACGGCAAACAGTCACTTCTTTAATAATATTCGGATATTTTCTAAATCTATGATGTGACATAGTGGTCGTATGATAGCTTCTTTTACGTGTAATTAACAAATGGTTGGCGCGTAAAATATCAAAGAATTTGTCTCTGCCCACTTTTAATGCCCGTAGCTCCCTTGCCAATATATGGTAAAGTTTCCGTGTGCCTATTCTTGGCTGGGTAGTGCGTATTTCATGAACTAAGTCCACAATTTTCCCGGCTATACCCTGGCTCCTGGCTATACGTTTGATCCTTCGATAATACACCTGCCTGTCTAACCCGAACAATCCACAAGTAAAACTTAGGCTTTCTTGTTTTTCTTGCCGGAAACGATTGATTGCGCGGGTTTCAAGTTTTTTCTTACGTCGATTTTATATTCTTTTTCTGCAATATCGATCATCATGTCAAAGATGATCGCTTTGGAATCAGCGATGTGATTCTGATGCTCAAGTTGAGCCTTTTGCTTCTCCAGCAGTCTGACTTTGGCTTCAAGTTCTAAAATGCGCTGTTCTGGTGACTTTGCCATATTGGATGGTATTTGATTCTCCCAATCAAAGTTACCATATTTTTTTAACCAATTGCGAATAGTGCTATCTCCCTGGATGCCATACTGTTTTTGTGCTTGGGAGAGTGTCAATTTCCCCGATTCAATCTCTTTAACGACATTCAGCTTCAATGTTAAAGTGTAATCACGCTGAGTCCGCTTTACATAATTTGTTCCTTCTTCCATAACGATTTTTTTTGTGTATCGATATTTCAGGACGAGACACGTGGATAACAAAAAAAGGGGGATTCAATTATTGAATCCCCCTTTTTTTTGTAGGTACAGCGACCTTGATTAGGCCGGTTTTATACAAGCATAAAGTGCAAAGGCTAAAATAGCGCCCAAGATAGGTCCTAGGATTGGAATCCAGGCATAAGACCAGTCGGAGCTTCCTTTTTCTTTGATTGGCCAAAGGGCATGAAATAAGCGCGGCCCCAAATCCCGGGCAGGATTGATGGCATATCCTGTAGTTCCACCCAGCGAGAGGCCAATCGCCCATACTAGAAATGCAACGGGTATAGCACCAAGAGAGCCCATGCCAATAGGAGCTGTTTTTCCGTCGATGGTCACATCTTGACCTGTTATGAAGAAAATAACAAAAATCAAAACAAAGGTTCCAATAATTTCACTTGCCAGATTTGTTGATGTATTACGAATGTTGGGTATCGTAGCGAAAACACCAAGTTTGGTGGTTGGGTCTGCTGTTGCATCGAAATGGTCTTTGTGCATGATGTAGGTTAACATGGCGCCACAGAAACCGCCGGCAATTTGTGCGAGAATATAGCCAGGCACTTCCATCCAAGGAAGACCATGATTGAGAGCGACGGCAATGGTTACCGCAGGATTGAGGTGGGCTCCGGTATAGGGGCCAGCAAACACAACACCTACGTAGACCGCGAGTGCCCATGCGGTGGTGATTACAATCCATCCTCCATTTTCGCCCTTTGTTCCTTTCAAGATAACGTTGGCCACAACCCCATTGCCTAAAAGAAGGAGAAGGGTTGTGCCGATAAATTCTGCTAAATAGTGGTTCATGCTTGTTGGTTAGTTTTCGGTCCAGTACTGTAATGCTTTGACACCCTTGGTCCAGAGCTTAATGATCTTTTTTGTTTGCTCTTCTTGCTCTGCATCAGGTTCAAATATACGATCCTGAGCCCAAAACTTTGATATCTCGTCCTCATTTTTCCAGAATCCAACGGCCAGTCCTGCGAGGTATGCTGCCCCCAAAGCTGTCGTTTCTGTGATTTTAGGGCGTACAACTTTGCTGTTAAGCACATTGGCCTGAATCTGCATGAGTAGGTTGTTGGCCGTTGCGCCGCCGTCTACACGTAGCTCTTTGATCGGTATGCCACTATCCGCTTCCATTGCTTGCAGCACATCACGTGTCTGGAGGGAGATTGCTTCCAGTGAGGCGCGTGCTATATGCCCATTGGTGGTTGCACGCGTCAGGCCAAATAGCGTCCCTTGTGCACGAGCATTCCAGTACGGCGCTCCCAGTCCAGCAAAGGTGGGGATGAATGTGACGCCGCCGTTATCCTTCTCTGTAAGCGCTAATTGCTCTACGTCCGCCGATTTGTAGATGATGTTGAGATTGTCGCGTAGCCATTGGACCAGTGCGCCACCGATAAAGATACTTCCCTCCAGGGCATATTCTGTTTTTCCGTTGATTTTCCAGGCAACAGTTGTTAAAAGGTTGTTCTTTGAACGGATTGGTTTCTCACCGATGTTCATTAACATAAAACATCCTGTTCCATAGGTGTTTTTGACCATTCCTTTTTCAATACATTGCTGCCCGAAAAGTGCTGCCTGTTGATCGCCGGCAATGCCTGCAATCTTGACTTTGTGGGCAAAAATGGTTGTCCGGGATTCTCCATATATTTCACTGCTTTCTTTTACTTGCGGAAGCATAGCAGCGGGGATGTCAAATAGTTCCAGTAATTCCTTGTCCCACTCCATGCTATGGATGTTAAAGAGCAAGGTGCGGGAAGCGTTGGTTACATCGGTGATGTGAGCGTCGCCGCGGGTAAGGTTCCAGACGAGCCAGGTGTCAATAGTTCCACAGATTAATTCTCCGTTTTGTGCTTTTGCCCGTGCACCCTCCACGTTATCCAGAATCCATTTTATTTTGGTGGCGGAAAAATATGGATCTAATATGAGGCCAGTCTTTTCCTGGATTAGCTCATGTTTTCCTGCGCTGCGTAATTCGTCGCAATAATCTGCTGTGCGTTTATCTTGCCAGACGATGGCATTATAGATGGGCTTTCCGGTTTCTTTGTCCCAAACGACCACCGTTTCGCGTTGATTGGTAATGCCAATGGCGGCAATATTTTTGCCATTTAATCCTGCCTTTGTAGTTGCTTCTGCTGTGACACCTGCCTGCGTTGACCAGATTTCATGTGGGTCATGTTCGACCCATCCCGGTTGTGGGAATATTTGTGTAAATTCCTTCTGGGCAATGGAGACTATATTTCTGTCTTTATCGAAAATGATAGCTCTGGAGCTGGTAGTACCTTGATCCATTGCCAAGATGTATTGCTGTTCCATAATTGAGTATTGCTGGTTATTTTTTGTATTACTTTAAGATATAATTTTTTGCAACTTTTTGAAAATTTTCTATTTGATCTTTTTGCCAATTTTCATCTTTTTCCAGTTCCTGGGCGAGTATTTTTGCAACTTCCGGGGCAGCTTCAATCGCGGCCCTAGCGTCAAGAAATAACATCCGTACCCGACGGGATAGCACATCTTCCACCGTCCTGGCCAGCTCATTGCGCGCAGCCCAAACAACCTCTGCTTTTTTGAATTCAAGATGCGCGATTAGTTTTTCGTCCCATTCGCGATTTTCTTGCGCTAGTGCACGGATAGCTTCCTGGTCGGCTCCATAAATGTACATATGATTGCTTCGGTCTGAAGTTGGAATGGCGCTATAAATCTTTTGTGTAGCGGAGCGGCTTTCTTTTTGTGGCAAGCAGCCGATTTTTATTGCTTTATCGATGGTATCTTGTCCCATTCGACGGAATGTTGTCCACTTTCCGCCTGTTAAAGTGAGTAATTTAGAGTCGCTGACGATTACCTTGTGACTGCGGGAGATCTCTTTGGTTTTGTTGGAGTTCCCTGTAGGAGCTGCTAGCGGACGGAGGCCGGCGAATACGGCCAGTGCATCGGCTCTTGTTGGTTGTTTTGTCAGGTAGCGTCCTGCAGTTTTTAAAATAAAATCGATCTCCTGTTCCAGCGCTATAGGTTCAAGACTGTGCTCATCGATCGGTGTGTCTGTTGTTCCTGCAATGACTCTATTGTGCCAAGGTACAAGGAAAAGGACACGCCCATCATCTGTTTTTGGGATCATAATAGCATCGTCTCCGGGAAGAAAAGATTTGTCGAAAACAAGGTGAACACCTTGGCTTGGGCGTACCATTTGTTTGGCTTCCGGTCTGTCCATTTTTAAAATATCATCGACAAATATACCCGTTGCATTAATAACAGCCTTTCCTTGTATGGTAAAGACTTCGCCGGTTTCGGTATCATTGGCGATGACGCCGTTTATTCGTCCATTGCTGTCTTTGGTGAGGTTGTTGACTCTGACGTAATTTAGGGCAACTCCGCCCATTTGTATACAGGTTTGCGCAACGTTGAGTGCAAGTCTTGAGTCGTCAAATTGTCCATCCTGATAGACTACCCCGCCATATAGGCCTTTAGGTCTAACAGTACTTATACGTTCAAGAGTTTCTTCTTTATTGATATGAATGGATTTTCCCAAGCTTAATTTACCCGCCAGAAGATCATATATTTTCATTCCAATGGTATAGAATGGGCCATCGAACCAGCTGTAATTGGGGATGATAAAGGATTGGTTTTTAACAAGGTGTGGGGCGTTTTTTTGAAGCAAACCTCTTTCGTGGAGCGCTTCTTTAACCAGGGAGATATCGCCCTGGGCCAAATAGCGTACACCACCGTGAACAAGCTTCGTTGCTTTGCTTGAAGTGCCTTTTGCAAAATCAACCTGCTCCAACAAAATTGTTTTGAACCCTCGGCTTAAGGCATCTAATGCAACACCTAATCCGCTGGCACCGCCACCTATTACGATCACATCCCATGCGCTCGTATCTCTTATTTTTTCTATCAGTTTTGACCTTTTGAATTCTTGGTGTTTCATTTTGTTTCGTTTTGGATTTTTGTAGTGAATCTTCTGTGCGTACTTTCCTACTTCCTTTATACTAAGTTATGCTATATTTATTGAATTTTAAAGGAAATTAAATAATATTTATGTTAAGATAAGGTGTTTGTTTTTGTTTTGTTTTGTTGTTTATTGTTTTTATTTTCATAAAAAGAAGCCTTTCTGTTTGGTGCACGATGGTCTGTCAATAGGTTGTTACTTTATTGCTCATCAGCGGAGATCTTACTAGGCATAACTATGTTTTGGTCATCTAAGGCTATGTGTACAGCCAGATCGTATTTTTAATAATCTGTTGAAATACCGCCTATTGTGATTCTGGCTGTTTTTTTTTCATGGTCAATAGCTATATAATGTTTAACCATTATATGCTGCTTATGTTTTAGTTTAGGAAAATGATTTTGTAATTTTAGATCACTATTTAATTTATTTATGATGAGAAATATAAGATTATTGTTGTGTGGAGTAGCTGTATTTTTGGGATCGGTACTCGTGCAGTCCAAGGCCTTCTCGCAACAGCCTACAGCAACTCAGGAGCTTTCAAAGCCCTACAATCCAGATGCTAATGCGCAAAATGATATTGATCAACTATTGGTTCAGGCAAAGAGAGAAAAGAAAAATATCATCATTCAGGCTGGAGGGAATTGGTGTGTCTGGTGTTTAAGGTTTAATGATTATATCCATAAAACAGCAAGTGTCGACAAGTTGTTAAAGAGTCATTTCCTCTATTATCACCTCAATTATTCGAAAGAGAATAAAAATGAGGCTGTATTTCAAAAGTATGCTCCTGAAGGGAATAAACTAGGTTATCCATTTTTTATTGTTTTGGATAGAAATGGAAAAACATTGCATGTACAGGAGAGTGGGAGCCTGGAAAAAGGGAAGGGGTATGATGAAGAAAAAGTACTTAATTTCTTTACAGCCTGGGTCTCAAAATAGCAATTGTCGACTTTGGGATTTCTAGCTGCGCTAAAGAAGAAATACACCGTACTCCTTTCTTGTACGGCGATATAACATAATCTGAAGGATTAGTATCTCTGCTTCGCCCCAGATTCGTACCTGCTTCGCACGATCAACAGATCTTGTACAGATATTGCACAGCTATTTAACAGTCTCCGAACAGAAAAAGTCTGTACAATACTTGGTCAACAGCTGTAGCCGAATTGTTGAGCTCCGAACGTGTTCCGAAGCAGGTACGAACGCAATATGAATAAAAGCCAGCTGTCGCGGCTATGTTCAGTATTGTTTGCGTAATATCCTTAACGATGTTGTCTTTGTCTGTGGTTTTGGCTTTAATTTACGCCTGATTGTAAATAATGGGGGATAGCCTGGAAATGAAAAGGTCCCGATCGTACGATCGGGACCTTTTTGTATGGACTTAAAACCATTCTTTTTTCGACAAGGATATATTAATCCAACAGTTAAAAAGAGGTCTTGCTCCTGTAGCATATCTTATTGATAGCCTAATAATTTCATGACTTGTTTGGAGTTTTGCTCCTCACCAAACACCTCGTAGTTGAATGTTTCATCTCTATTGCGGCGTACAAGTACATGCTTAGGAGAAGGAAGTAGGCAGTGGTGGATTCCACCATATCCGCTTAATACATCTTGATATGCTCCTGTATGAAAGAAGCCCAAGTACTGTACCTTACGGGTCTTCGGCATAAATACCGAGTTCATGTGCGCCTCCTGATTGTAATAATCCTGTCCATCGCATGTGATTCCACCTAAATTGACTCGTTCATATTCTGAATCCCAGTTATTGATCGGCAGTAGAATGTATTTTTGATTCAATGCCCATACATCTGGTAAATTTGTAATGAATGAGCCGTCAATCATAAACCAACGTTCGCGATCGTTTTGTTGCTTGCGTCCCAAAACTTTATAGAGAATACCTGATGCTTCAGCAACAGTATATTTGCCAAATTCAGTAATAATATCTGGTTCCATGACTTCATGGTGCGCACAGATTTGTTTGATCCGATTGACAATCTCATTGACCATATACTCGTAATCAAAGTCGTGTACCAGTGAATCCTTAAATGGCATGCCACCACCGATATCTAGGGTATCTAAATCTGGGTTTACTTTCTTGAATTTACAATATAAAGTAACGTATTTCTCTAATTCGTTCCAGTAATACGGGGTGTCCGAGATACCTGAATTAATGAAAAAGTGAAGTAACTTTACTTTAAAGTTTGGATTGTCGGCGATCTTGTTGTTATAGAATTCAACGACGTCTTCTTGGCGAATCCCTAGGCGAGATGTATAGAATTGAGAATCAGGCTGCTCTTCGGAAGCAACGCGGATACCTAAAGCACAAGGCTCATCCAATTCGATTTCATCATCATAAAGGTTAAACTCCTCTTTGTTATCCAGTACCGGTATAATGTTTTTATATCCGTCGTGGATCATATCGACAATATATTGTTTGTACTGGTAGGTTTTGAAGCCATTACAGATCACTGTAATGTCTTTCGTTACTGTGCCCTGTCTTTCCAATGAATCGATCATCGGCATATCAAATGCAGATGAAGTTTCCAGGTGGATATCATTTTTCAAAGCTTCCTCTACGATGTGCTTGAAATGGGATGATTTGGTACAATAACAATATTTGTAAGATCCGCGATAGTTGTGTTTCAGAATTGCGGTCTGAAAGAGGATTTTCGCTTGCTGAATTTTTTTGCTGACGATAGGCAAATAGGTAAAACGTAACGGCGTACCGTACGTTTCTATCATTTCCATTAAATTCAAATCGTGGAAATACAATTCGTCGTCGATGATTTCGAATCCGTCTTGCGGAAAACCAACACTTAAGTCAAGAAATTCCTGATAGCTCTGCATTTTTTATTATTTTTGCAAAGATATACTTTAATGGTGAATACCTAAATAAGGAATGTTATTTATTTCCAATTCACTATCAGGAAGTTGTAAAAATTACAAAATCATTAAATGGCAAATTCTATTCAAAAGCGACTTGTTGAAGTCACTGTACAGGCAGTAAAAGAGCTTTACAATGCAGATATTTTAGAAAATCAAATTGCTTTACAAGCTACCCGAAAGGAGTTTGAAGGACAAATTACAATCGTAACTTTTCCCGTAACGCGCTTTTCGAAATCTTCTCCGGAACAAACCGGAAAGGAAATCGGTGCATATTTGCAACAGCATATTGCTGAAATATCGGATTTCAATGTGATAAAAGGCTTTTTGAATATTGTTCTTTCCGATGCGTATTGGATCACGTTGTTGAATCAGACCATAACGGCGAAGGACTTTGGTGTATTTCCTGCGAATGGAAAGAAACTGATGGTTGAATATTCTTCTCCAAATACCAATAAACCGCTGCATTTGGGGCATATCCGTAATAATTTATTAGGCTATTCGGTTGCGGAAATCCTAAAAGCTTATGGTTATGATGTGATCAAGGCTAATTTGGTGAACGATCGCGGTATCCATATTTGTAAGTCGATGTTGGCTTGGCAAAAATTTGGTAACGGTGAGACTCCCGAGTCTACTGGCCTTAAAGGAGACCACCTTGTCGGAAAATATTACGTTGTCTTTGACAAAGCATATAAACAGGAAATCGAGGCATTGAAGGCTGAAGGGCAGACCGAAGATGAGGCAAAGAAAAATGCACCTTTGATGAAGGAAGCACAAGCGATGTTGCAACAATGGGAAGCTGGTAATGAAGAGGTGATCTCACTGTGGAAAACCATGAACAGCTGGGTGTACGCCGGGTTTGAAAAGACCTACAAACAATTAGGCGTCGATTTCGATAAATACTATTATGAATCCAATACATACTTGCTGGGTAAAGATATTATCCAGGAAGGTTTAGATAAAGGGGTTTTCTTTAAAAAAGAGGATAACTCTGTATGGATTGATCTGACTGCAGAAGGACTGGATCAGAAGCTTGTGCTTCGTGGCGACGGTACCTCTGTCTATATTACACAAGATTTGGGAACAGCACAACTGAAATATGATGAATTCAAGATGAATGATTCTATTTATGTTGTCGGTAACGAACAGGATTACCATTTCAAGGTATTGTTCTTAATCTTGAAAAAACTTGGTAAAGCTTGGGCTGACGGATTGTTCCATTTATCGTATGGGATGGTCGATCTTCCTTCAGGTAAAATGAAATCACGGGAGGGAACAGTTGTTGACGCGGATGATTTAATGGCTGAGATGCTTAAGACCGCTCAGGAACGTACTGAGGAACTTGGCAAGACTGAAGGATTGGACGAGGAATCAAAAGCCGTTCTTTACGATACGATTGGAATGGGCGCACTGAAATATTTTCTGTTGAAAGTGGATCCTAAAAAACGCCTCTTGTTTGATCCAAATGAATCTGTCGATTTTCAAGGCCATACCGGACCGTTTATTCAATACACGCATGCCCGTATCAAATCTGTTTTGAGTAAGGCTGAATTCGATTTTGACAGTGCTGTGTCTGTACCGGCGACGATTTCCTCTTACGAACGTGATTTAATTCAACAGCTGGGTGCATTTCCGGAGATTATTGAAGCTTCTGCGCAAGAGTTCAGTCCTGCACAATTGGCAAATTACATCTATGAGGTCGCTAAGTTTTATAATAAATTCTATCATGAAGAAACCATCTTGAAAGCGGAAGATCATGATGTGAAAAACTTTAGATTGCACCTTTCGGCTTCTGCGGCAAAGGTTATTGCCAAAGGGATGAACTTATTGGGTATTCGGGTACCTGAAAGAATGTAATGCTATGAAGAAAATTCGCGTAGGACTTATTGGCTTTGGAATTTCGGGTCAGGTTTTTCACGCTCCCGTGATGCGTTCAATCGCTGAACTGGATCTTGTTAAAGTGACAGCACGGAAAGCGGATCAGCAAAGTTTATTAAAGGAACGTTATCCACAGGCGGAAATAGCTTTGTCTGCGGATGATATTTTTAATGATGCAACCATTGATTTAGTCGTCGTTGCAACTTCCAATGAAATGCATTATCCTTTCGCAAAACGTGCACTGGAAGCTGGAAAACACGTTGTCGTAGAAAAACCCTTTACCAATAGCGTCGAGCAGGCCGATGAGCTTATCGCTCTGGCTAAGGAGAAAAATCTGATCTTGGCACCTTACCATAATTTAAGGTTCAACTCAGACTATCGGACCCTGGAGAAAGTGGTCAAAAGTGGAAGGTTGGGACGGATTGTAAATTTGGAATCCAGGTTTGATCGTTTCCGTAATTACTTGCGACCTAATGCCTGGCGCGAGGAAAACCTGCCGGGTTCGGGTATATTTTATGACCTGGGACCACATCTCATTGATCAGGCTTTACAGTTATTTGGAAAACCGCATTCTGTCTTTGCCGATTTGGCTGTCCAACGGGATCATGCGAAGACCATTGACAATTTCGACTGCCTATTGTACTATGATAATTTGAGGGTTTCCCTAAAAGGTTCTATGCTTGCAAAGGAGCCTACAGCACGTTACCGTGTTTTCGGAATGAACGGAAATTTTGTAAAATATGGTGTCGACCCACAGGAAGCCTTACTGCGTGATGGTAAATTTCCTGATGAGGATCCAACCTGGGGACAAGAAGACCCAAGTCTATACGGCAAGCTCAATATCGTTGAACAAGGGAATGACATTGAAGAAACGGTTCCTTCTGAAATAGGTTCCTATCCTGATTTTTATCAGAACGTTGCGGATAGTATATTGGGGAAAACTACCTTGATCGCATCGCCGGAGCAGGCACGGGATGTCATTAAAATTATTGAATTGGGATATCAGAGTCAATTGGAACGAAGAGTTGTTTCTGTTGAAAATACATTGATTGCTTATTAGATTGTTGCTGTGAGTATAATATACGATGCTATCATTATTGGGGGCGGAGCCTGTGGTTTGATGTGTGCAGCCCAAGCAGGGCTGATTGGAAAGAAGACCTTGGTGCTTGAACGAAACGATAAGGTCGGCGCGAAGATCTTGATTTCCGGAGGTGGACGCTGTAATTATACAAATATCGGTAATAGTCCCGCTAATTTCATTTCTGAAAATCCAGATTTTTTACATGGTATATTCAAACAATGGACAGTGGACGATACCATTACATTTTTTGAACAGTATGGTATTGTAGGGCATGAAAAAACACTGGGCCAGTTGTTTCCAGAGACCAATAAAGCAAAGGATATCGTTGCTGTATTTTCAAAAATTTTATACGAGACAGGGCAGGATATTGCATTGAATACCTTGGTGAAATCGGTAGAAAAAAACGATAAGGACTTTGTGGTAACGGTCGAAAATGCAAAAGGTGAGTCCCGATATCATGCACATAAAGTTGTTATTTCTTCTGGCGGGCTTCCGGTCCAAAAACTCGGCGCCTCGGACTTTGGATTACGCCTAGCCAAACAATTTGGTTTGCATGTCGTCGGTACAGCCCCTGCATTGGTCCCTTTGACAATAACTGGAAAAGATGCCGATTGGTATAGCTCTTTGGCTGGAAATTCGGTGTTCTCGAAAGTGTCTGTTGCGGGAATGTCTTTTGAAGAGAATATTCTCTTTACACACTGGGGATTAAGCGGACCTGCCATTCTTCAGATATCAAGTTATTGGAGACCCGGACAGGAGATTACGATTGATCTACTGCCCAATTTTAATTTGGATAATCTGATTAAACAGGAGCGGCAATATGGAGGTAAAAGATTTGTTTCACAATTGCTAAACGATTATTTCAGCAGAAAATTGGTCGATGCTCTTGGAAAATTTCTAGCATTAGATACCAAAATTGCCTCACTTAGTAAAGCTGATGCGAAATTGATTGTCGATACTATCCATCGCTTCAAGGTAAAACCTGCGGGAGATAAGGGGTATGATAAAGCTGAGGTCATGCGTGGAGGAGTTTCAACGGAAGAACTACACCCCAAGACCTTAATGTCTAAAAAAGTTGAAGGCCTTTATTTTGGAGGGGAGACTGTTGATGTTACGGGATGGCTTGGCGGTTATAATTTCCAATGGGCTTGGGCTAGCGGTTATGCCATCGCCCAAGATATTTAAGTGTTTTTGGAGAGGTAGCGAGAGGGGCAATCTATCCTGAAAAAATGGGTTAAGCAGGATTATTGATAGAACTATTATTCGATAGAAATCTTATTCATGTTGTGAATTTGACGTTTTATCGACAGATTTCTCAGCATAGAGTTGTGTGGCAGCAGCCAAGCGCTGTTTTATTCTCGTTTGCAATTTTTTTGGGGAGAGTACTTTAATGGATTCGCCAAAACCTAAAATTTCTCTTTCCAGTTCAAAGTTAAGTACAACATCGATACGAATTAATATTGAACCATCCTCCTTTTTGTCTAAAATCTGCTGTGACGCATGTAAGGGTTTTGTTGCTACATAAGGTGCATTTTTTGCATTGACTTGCAATATCACCCGGTGACCGCGGTCCTTTTGTGTCTTCGTTACGCCTATGGTATCTGAAAAGTGACGTTCGAAATCGACCCCTGTATATTCCCTGTATGAATTTTTGCCCATTTCCTCGATGGCATTGATCCGATCAAGCGCTAGTGTCATCAATCCTTCACTCTTTTTATGCTGACCAATTAGAAACCATCGATTACGATATTCTTTTAGGAGATAGGGCGAGAAAACGATATCCTGCTGTTGTGTTGCTTTGAACGATTGGTAGCTGATCAGGAGTGGTGTTTTTTCACGAATGGCTTGATGCAGTGGACTGATAAAAGAAAGGCCTTTTAGCAGATTGTTGCTTTCCATTTGTATAATAGAAGGTGAATTGTCCTTTTTTGTGTGGATGCTATCTTCAAGTCGTGCGACAATATCGCTCATTTCATCAAAGCTGGAGAAACCGCTCACATGCTTAAGTACCTCTACAGCCTCTTTCATTTTTTGCATGTCACCGACAGAAATCGGTGAATTGCTAATGCTATAGTTGGGATCTTCATAGGTGTAGAATTTGCGGTGCAAGACGACAATAGGCGCATTGTAGCCGAGCTTATTGCTACGCATGAGTTGAATATCACCTTGTATGGTGCGTTTACTTATCCCATTTTTGATTCCTTCAAATTCATAGAGTGCATCGGAAACCTTTTCCATAAGATCTTCCAAGGTCCATTTCCGATGTCGTAAACGAAGGCAATGATCAATCGTTTTATAACGTATAAGAGCTAGTTTATTGAGTGCCATGTTTTTTTTTGATAGATTGAAAATACAAAAACTTTCTTTATCTGCGCAAGGTAATTGCGTAGATTTTTATGCCAGTGATGCAAAATGAATGATCTTTTCGAAATTGAAAAGAAATTCGGGTTTATCCGAGTAAAATAGCTACTTTTGCGCAGAAGCAAACTGGTTCTATCGCTGCTCTTTTTGGGGAGGAGAGGAAAGTCCGGGCAACATAGAGCAACACGCTTCCTAACGGGAAGGCTGCTATGAAAATAGCAGACAGAAAGTGCCACAGAAAATATACCGCTTTTCGGAGTAAGGGTGAAAACGTAAGGTAAGAGCTTACGGTCTTGTATGGTGACATATATTACGGTAAACCTCGTGTGTTGAAAGACCAAATAGGTTGCGAAATTCGAAGGCTGCTCGTCTTCTTTCAATTTATTGGAATTCGTAATGGGTAGGTTGATTGAGTTTGTCAGCGATGGCAAATCTAGATAAATGATAGAAATTCCACTTCGGTGGTCTACAGAACCCGGCTTACAAGGTTTGCTTCTTTTTCGCTAATTGCCAAAAAAAACTTATATTGATTCCCATAATTGAAAAAATAGCATAACTCTCGATTTATGAGTACAATTTTAATCATTGATGATGAGCGCGCCATCAGAAGTTCGTTGCGTGATATCTTGGAATATGAAGATTATACGATTTTGGATGTCGACAATGGCCGGGATGGATTAGATATTTTAAAAAAGGAAAAAATAGATCTTGTCCTTTGTGATATCAAAATGAATACGATGGATGGGATGGAAGTTTTGGCGGAAGCACACCAAAGCAGCCCGGATATCCCGTTTATTATGATCTCCGGACATGGTACGATTGAAACAGCTGTTGAAGCAGCGAAAAAAGGAGCATTTGACTTTTTAGAAAAACCGCTGGACCTGAATAGATTATTGATAACGGTTCGTAATGCACTGGATAAAAGTTCTCTAGTCACAGAAACCAAGGTCCTGAAACGAAAAGTTAGCAGCTCGAAAACAAAAGATATACTGGGTGAATCGGGGGCTATCAAACGTATTAAGGAAACAATTGACCGGGTTGCACCAACAGAAGCCCGTGTATTGATTACCGGGGCGAATGGCTCGGGAAAGGAATTGGTTGCACGCTGGTTACATGAAAAGTCAAATCGTGGACAAGGCCCATTGATCGAAGTGAACTGTGCCGCAATACCTTCTGAATTAATCGAATCAGAATTATTCGGGCATGAAAAAGGATCCTTCACGTCGGCGATTAAACAACGTATCGGGAAGTTTGAACAAGCTAGCGGTGGAACATTGTTCTTGGATGAGATCGGAGATATGAGTCTATCCGCGCAAGCTAAAGTGCTAAGGGCATTACAGGAGCATAAAATCACGCGAGTGGGGGGCGACAAAGAAATTGACGTCAATGTCAGGGTAGTAGCTGCGACCAATAAGGATTTATTGAAAGAGATAGAAGATGGTAATTTCAGAATGGACTTGTATCACCGTCTATCTGTCATATTGATCCATGTGCCAGCGTTAACTGATCGTGTCGATGACATTCCTTTATTGTCCACAAACTTCTGTGAAGAGATCTGTATGGAATACGGGATACCTGTAAAGGAAATTACTACTGCTGCAATGCGGGAATTGAGTCATCTTCCTTGGACAGGTAATATTCGGGAATTGCGCAATATGATTGAACGTTTAATCATTTTGAGCGACAGGTCGATTACCGATAAAGATGTTGTTGCCTTTGCTAACCCGTCCCGCGAACCTGTGAATGGTATAGCTCATGAAAAAAGTGCAACGAATTACGGATTAGATATGGACTCCTTTGATTCGTTTCAAGATTATAAAGATCATGCGGAGAAAGAATTTATAAAATATAAATTGGAAAAGAATAATTGGAACGTCTCCAAGACGGCCGATGATCTTGATATTCAACGTAGTCACCTGTATAGTAAAATAGAGAAGTTCGGTCTAAAAAGAGATTAACCGTTTAGTGAAATTTTAGTCTAGTAGCTGTGAGCGAAAATTGCAGTTCGCTTGGACAAAGCGATAAAAAAAGAGATTCCTTAAGGAATCTCTTTTTTTATCGTCGTCAACCCCTCAACCGGGTTATAATTCTTGTGTTTTTAAAATGGCCTTTATATTGGCAACTGATATTTCTGTATAATTATTTATATAATCATTACTTGCAGGTAATTCTTCTTTTTTATGGGTTGAAAGTACGGCAACAACTTTCATTTCAGCATTTTTCGCCGCGGTAATACCCGAAAAAGAATCTTCAAAAACAATACAGCGGTCAACAGGAATTTGCAGATTCTCTGCAGATTTTAGATAAACCTCAGGATGTGGCTTATGTAGTTTTACATCTTCGCTGCTTAGCGTGGAAGAGAATAAATGACGTATGTTCAATTCATCCAAAATTAAGTCCATATTCTCTCGGGGAGCAGATGTCGCCACAGCAAGCTTAAAACCGTTATTTTTTAATTCCGTTAGAAACTCAATTAAGCCCTTAATAGGGGCAACGTGTTCTTTATAGATCACTCTAAAAAGCTGCTCTTTTTCAAATTCAAGCGTTCGCAGTTCCTCAGGGGATATCGGACGCTGAAAGAAATGCTGCATAATGTAACTATTATGCTTACCATACATATGCTGCTCAAATTCCTCTTCTGTAGCCTGTTGTACATTGTGGTTTTTAAAAAAAGCTCTAAAAGCTTCCGCATGGAAAGGGTTGGTGTGGCTTATGACACCGTCCATGTCAAATATCGCTGCGTATTCTGTCATTGAGCTAATATACAATAATTGCCTTATTTGATCGATTTTACTCATTCATATTCTGGTAAATATTTTCTTCCGACTAGAGAAAGCTGAGGTTAAAGCGTCCCTTGTCGCAGCTGCTTACATCATTATGAAATTGGAAAAAGTCTTCATAAGTATTGGCAGGATAGCTGCCTTCAAATAGTTCCAGTTTTCTGTAAGTGAATAGTTTATTGTCTTTTATTTCTGACCTAAATTCATACTTTCCAAATGGTTTCTCAATTATTTTCTTCTCAGGAGTTATGTTTTTGAGCATATTTTCCGGGAGGGCAATGCTAATGCTATCGATATCAGCGTAACCCCTTTCAATGAAAATATCTTCCGTTCTATTTCTACTTTCTGCAATATTGGAATGTATGTTGAATAAATTAGGCTGGATCAAAAGTTTATTACCATTTTTCACAGCGTAGTTTTTGATAAAAATATTCAGGTTCTCCTCAATAAATGGATTTTCCTCCTTGTGTTCAATATAGTTTACCTGATTGAAATTGATATTGTCGATATTGTAATATTCTGTGAGAAGCTTATTCTTATCATTATTGCTGGCTAAAAGCACGTCCATATGGTTCTCGTATTGAGTTCCATAGAACTTGGTGTTTAGGGTGCCCTGAATGCTTCCGTCTTCCGAAAGTTTTAGGTCGGCATGGCGAAGTTGAAGGTTGGTCGAGTTAATGTATTTCGGTGTATGCATAATAACTCCACCATTTTCCGTGCAGGCGACAACATCTCGATCGTCGGTAAAGTCGCTGAGAAAGCCAAATGGAAGGTTTTGGCTGGTGCATTCCAGCCAGGTTGTATCGTTTTTAAATGGAATACATAAAATGACGTGATTTCCGTCCTGGGCATTTGCAAAGGTTTTGCGAAAACTTTCTTTGCGTCTGCCTGCTTCGACAATACAGTAATAGGAAGGGATATTGACGGCCGACAACATGCTTCGCATGTAATTCGCCAGTGCTTTACAATCTCCGTAGCCCAAGCGGTCAACCTCAGAAGCCGGAAATGGTTCTAAGCCTCCAATGCCGATCTGAATACTGATGTAACGTGTGTTTTTTTGTAAATAATTGTATAGAATTTTTGCTTTGTCTTTATCTGAGCTTGCGTCTTTTGTTAATGCAATAAACTTTTGTTTAGAGGCTTCCGTCAAATCTTCTTTTTTGTTCAATAGGCTATTGGATACCCATTGACCAAATTCTTTCCAATCCCTGAAATTTCCAGTCTTACCATAATAAATAAAATTTTTGGGAACGATGAGTACATTTATTCTTTTCAGGTTAGGATTGGGGCTATAAGATTCATCCTTTTTTGCAGCGATCTGTTCCGTATTCCATGTCTTACTTTCAGTCTTGTCATTTTTCTCTTCCTTGATACTTCCTTTATAGTTCGTTGTTTCAATTCGGCATTCAGTGCCAATTGGTGCAATAAATTGAAAGCTGCTTTTCTCTACAGATACATTGTTCGATACTTCGGGAGTCCAAGATGGAATGATCAAGTTTTGTTTACTTCTAACTTCGTATTGGTATTCGACGGTATAGGGATAGCTGTGATAGTCGGGAACATATAATTTTACCCGAGAATCGGCAAACATCGTACTGTTGTCAACAGCGCTTATATCTTTGAAATCTTTGGTTGCAATTTTCTTTTGTAATATCCCCATTTCGTTATAGATGGCTCCCTTAAGGCTCTTGATTTCGCTAGATTTATTATAATAGACCGGAAGTGAAGCATAGCGGTCCCCATTTTTATTGTAAACTGTGATAGCACACGTTATGGTTGTGATGACCTGTTCGGGAGACTTCATTTCTACCACAGTTTTATCATTGCGTACAGTTGCTACTGCTCTGCTCTTTAATGCACTTGGAATATTGGCGACGTCGTAGTTATCTTGTCCAATTGCGAGGATTGGAAGCAGGAAGTATAGTAAGTTGATGAATACGATTTTCATTTTTTACCGATTAATTTTATGTCTAGCTTTTGTTGTTGAATAATACGTGAATACAATTCTTTGAGCGAAAAATATTCATCGACGGAAAAGATGGGTTTGTTAAACGCAAGGCTTTGTAGTATTTCAAGTTGGTTGCCATTGACCTGCGTTACATATCTATATTTTGCAGTTGACTCCGGGAGTGCTAACGATGCATTCTGAGGCTTCTCGGCAACTTCATAATGGTCAGGGATGGTCAATTTGACGGCGTACATTGTTTTGGATTTAAACCCCATATCAACGGGATAAGTTCTTTCCTGTGCTTTAAATGGATTGTAGGAAATCCTGTCAATAATATTGGGTGCCAGTAATAATACGTCTTGGTCCAACTGTTTGGAAACATCTACGATAACATCAAACTCCTCTATCAATATTTGATCAATTTCTTCAAGGTTTTGGATACTTGATTTTGTTAAAGTTACATTGGGCATTTCTTCGTCCAGTTTTTCCCAGTATTCTTCCAGCGAATTGAATTTGGCGATATGTTGGCGTTTTAAAAAGGCTTTGTTACCCCTGCTACTTATGGTGAGTTTTCCCTTAATTTTAGCTTGTTCATCTAAAGCTCCTTCCAATACGTAGTTCACATCGGAAGATTCCTCTACCGTAAGGGGAAACCAGTCCGAGCTCTTTTTGGAGTAAATAATTCTTCCCCGTTCATTTAGACATTGTAAGGGCAGCTCCCCAAAAGGTAAGTATGAATTGGAGGCATCAAGTTTATATTTTACGCCATCTACATCTACGCAAGCGATGACATAGTCGAAGTCAGATAATACGGGAAATAAGGCATTGGGAGTCCCATTCCGTCGTGTTGAAAGAATAATAGGGTAGGCCTCCAGATCTGCCGCTAATAGCGCGGTTACTAGCGCTAAATTGATGTCGCCAATATTACCGGTCCGTTTTTCCAACGCTTTTTCAATGCCAGATTCTGCGTATTTGCCTAAATACTTATTCCATTTTATTTGTTTGTTGATATAGTTATAGATCTTCTTTGCTTTTTCTAATTTGGTGTCAGTAGGGGATACAATTGCTGCTAAGCTGGTTTTGAATAAGTCTGTTTTTTTTAATTGGCCACCAAAAGCCTTTTCATTCATTAAGTCTGTGTCTACATCTTTCCAGGTTTTGCTGAATGTCTTCTTGCTACCAGTGCTTGGATAAAAGATGGATTCAAGCTCATAATAAATAGCAGATTTAAAATTAGTGGGAGAAGTCATGTAGTCCTCTTCAATAAACGCTGGAATATTTTTCATTGTATAGGTCAATTTTGAACAATCCATTCGTAGTCCATCCAGAAATATATATTCTCTCAATGCTTCTGCTTTTTGATCGGTAAGCTTGTACGGGCCGCGTAAGACTACATTGTAGGTGAAAGAAGCTGGTATGATCGCAACATATTGGCTTTGTATTTTGGGAATATCATCCTGAAATTCCCATGTCTTGAAGTTAAATAAATCCTGCTCTAGCGTCCGATAAGACACTTCTATAATAGATCCTTCTTTAATATTCGGAAGAGTGAATTTATTTAGATCCAGATTGGCCGAATAATTTTCTCTGAAAACTTTCTTACTTTCAAGCTCCGTTTTCTCGATCCTGCCATTTTCTAAGTTATAGGTAACAGCCTTGAGTTCGTCAAAATAGTCTCGTATATAACTTCCGCGTTTATACGAGGGAATTTCAAAATTAGCTTTTTTAAATCCTTCTTTGTTATTGATCCGGATAAGTACATGGTATTCATGTTGAAGTTTTATTCGATTATCGTAATCATCAACAAAAACAGAACTCCGTCCAAACTCATTGAGCACGATAGCATTGGCGTTACTATCCAGATCTGTTCGTGAAAAATCCGAAATAGAAACTTGACCAAAATCAAAAGTTTGGGCTATACTATTTGTATAAATAGAAAATATTAAAAATAGCGTTAAAAACTGGCGCATAACTATAGGTGTAATAATTCACGAATATAAGTTTTTAGCCAAAATTAAACGATACTTCAGAATAATTATTTGTCGAGTTGCAAAAGATTATTGATGATCTCGGTAATGGTATCGACATCTTCGCCATCTTCCAGCATAGAGAATGCGAGATAGGTGGCGTAGATCTCTGGACTGAATTTTACGTGCTTATCGGCGATAAACCTATCGATCTGCTCTTCATTACAGTCAAAATGGATGCTCTGTAATTCATTGAAAAGATTGGTCGAAATGGTCTGATGATTTTCACCACAGGCAAATCCTGCAATAATATGGAATAGAAACTTATCGGTTATTTCGTCATCTTCCTTTTTGAACATAGCACGAATATGCTTATAATCGAATTTAGTTTTTGCGCTATTCACAATAGTGTCCCAAATCTGATACTCTGCTTTTGTCTCCATAGCTCGCTTTAAATTTATATTGGTATAAGCAATATAGCAAAAATAATTTGATTTTTGGCAAGGATAATGAAACTTATTGGCCTACTCAAAAGCGCTACAATAGCGGATTATCCGGGATTATCTGTAGGCATAAAATTCATCGGATCGTTAGGTAGAGGACAGGATGTCAATCATGATGAAGAACTTAGGCTTGTAATAAGGTGAAAACAATCTCTCCTAAGAAGCAGCCTAATATAACGCCAAATAAAATCGACAAAATCACTTTTAACCAGACTGGGCTTGTTGCTAAAATCAGTTTCATGTCGCAAAATTGCTTTAAAAATATCCTGGAATGAAGACTTTTCTCTTATTTAAAGCTAGCTGTGGCGATACGATGACATGAATTTTTGGCTTTGTGGTATGATAATTGAAAATTAATAGTTGAATTCGATTTTTTTAGTAATTTAAGTCGGAAAATGAAATTGTTGAAATAGCCTGATTTATAATTATGATAACACGAATAGTATTGACAATTGCTCTATTTACTTTAACAAAAGTTGGGCTTGGCCAACAGGTGAATATTGATAAAATTCGAAAAGAATATGCGGAGGCCGTGAAGGACGAAGATCTATGTGAACATAATTTGGAGGTGCTGACGGAAGGTGCCAAATCACCGACCGAGAAAGTATACCTGGCCGCCTATCAGATACTTTTAGCGAAACATATCGGCAATCCTTTTAAGAAAGTTGGGCAGTTCAAAGAGGGCAAAAAGCATTTGGAAGAAGTGATTAAGGAAAATCCAAATCATATTGAAGCACGGTTTATACGTTGGAGCGTACAGGTCCATGCGCCTTCTTTTTTGGGATATAACAATAATATCCTTGAGGATAAAAATTTTCTTGTTAAAAATCTTTACAAATTACCCAATGAAGAGGCTAAATCAATTATTTATAATTATCTCAAAGGCGCAAATCCCTATCTTAAAGGTGCGCAAGTATTTAGCGCCACAGAGCTGAAGGAGCTAGCCCAATAGGACGTTAAAGGTTGTTAATTTGACAAGGCTGTGGGGCATTTTGGCGAGAATATTGCGTATCTTGTTCTATGAATTAATTCAACATCTACAAAAAGAGTATATCATGAAGAATTTAGTTTTTCCAATGACTGTATTAACGGCCAGTTTGTTTGTTATCGGATGTGGTGTTAGCAAAAAGCAATATGCTGGTTTACAGTCTGACTATAGTAAATTACAAACGGAGCACAGTCAATTGACCAAACAATATCAGGATGGACAGCTTCAATTGGCTGAAGGTCGGACACGGATCAAGAGTTTAGAAGATCAGTTGGCCTCTGAACGGCAAAATAATGCGGATCTCCGATCGGCTTATGCTGCTTTGCAGAAATCGCTCGATAACAGTATTAATCAGAATTCACAGGGAAATATTAATATTTCCAAGTTGGTTGATGAAATTAACGCTTCAAATAAATATATTAAGCATCTCGTTGAGACGAAAAACAAATCCGATTCCTTGAATCTGGTATTGACCAATAATTTGACAAGATCGCTTAGCCGTGAGGAATTGCAGGAAGTTGATGTACAGGTATTAAAAGGGGTAGTTTATATCTCACTTGCTGATAATATGCTTTACAAATCCGGCAGCTATGAAATTAATGATAGAGCCGACCAGACATTAAGTAAAATTGCGAAAATTATCCAAGATTACAGAGATTATGAAGTATTGATTGAAGGTAATACCGATACCGATCCAATTTCTAAACCTAATATTCGGAATAACTGGGATTTAAGTACATTACGGGCTTCTTCTGTGGTACAGGCTTTACAAAATAAATATGGTGTGGATCCTAAACGCTTAACTGCAGGTGGTAGGGGAGAATATAATCCAATTGCAGATAACACAACGGCTCTAGGTAAGCAACGGAATAGAAGAACGCAGATTATTATCACCCCTAAATTGGATCAATTTATGGAGTTGATTGATAAGGCTCCGGAGGCTACTGAGGTACCATCGGCACAATAGATTTTAATGAGGTAAATAAAAAAATCCTTTCCGTTTTCGGAAAGGATTTTTTTATTATCCAAAGAATTTAGTCGGGTCAAAACCGTGCTCTTTCAACACATCATCTGGTACACCATTCCAGACTCCAGGTTTATTTCCGGCATAGCCGATATCTTTCACACCCATTTCACTCGTGTAAAATCCCGAGGAAGTCAGGTTGCGCATCAATGAAAAGAAGGCTGCACCTTGTTTCATTTCCGGTTTTGCCAAATCAGGGTAGGCAATATCATCTACCAATGCAAGTTGATCTTTTGCACTGCATTTGATAAATACTGTTCCGTAACGCTTTTTGGATTGGAGGTCAAGCCAACGAAGTCCGCCACGCATAGGGATTTTATTATCAGGCAAATCTTTTACGATAAATTCGATGAAATCGGGCACTCCCGCTTCCGAAGCACTTCCTGAAATGTTATCCTTAGGAATAATAATATCTGCCAAAACAGTGATTGTAGCCATTTCATGTTCGTCAAAAAACTTTTCGGCATATAATTGTTCCGTGCGTTCGTATTCAAAATCCTGGACTCCAGGTAATTTTTTGCTATTGTCTGCTACTGCATTTTTAGCATCTTTTGAATTGCAAGCTGCGGTTAAAAGACCAGATCCAGCTGCAATTAATCCTAATGCTCTTAAAGATTCTCTTCTATTCATGCTTTTAACCGTTTAATTTTTTCTTTTCTTGAAGTATATATTCTGCTGTCCGCATTGATAAGGCGAGTATTGTCCAGGTTAGATTTTTGTCACCTTGTTGTACAAATGGTCCCGCATCCACGACGTAGAGATTTTTACAATCGTGCGCTTGTCCCCATTTGTTCAAAACGGAGGTTTTAGGGTCATTTCCCATTCTTGTGGTACCACCTTCATGAATAATTTTTCCGGGAGCTTCCAGGCCATACAATGTATCTGCTCCTGGTATTTTAGAAGTAATTACAGCGCCCATTTCGTGCATAATAGACTGAAATGTCTCTTGCATATGTTTGGCTTGTGCTATTTCTTCATTAGCCCATTTGTAGTTGAAACGTAGCACAGGAATTCCGAATTTGTCGACTTTATCGGGGTCAATTTCACAGTAATTGTCTTTTCTTGCCAATGCCGTTCCCCGGCCTGCCATACCTACATTTGCACCATAATAGCTACGGAAATCTTCTTTTAATGCAGTACCATAGCCGCCTTTGGCTTTTGACTTCCCATCCGAATTTTTTGCCAGGTCATTTACTTTCGGTACCCAATTCAAAAATCCATAAGAGGGCATATGTAAACCACCGCCATATTCGATGTGGTAACCTCTTGGGAAATTCAACTTGGCATTATCTTCCCACCATGGTGAATAAATATGGACACTTCCAACGCCATCCTCATTATAACGCTTCCGGTCAAGTAGTTGTGGTAAAAAGCCCGATAAACTGGCCCCTGTAGAATCGTGGAGATATTTTCCGACTAAACCGCTGCTATTACCAACACCCCCAGGATGCGATTTTGATTTGGAATTTAACATGATCCGCGCGCTTTCACAGGCACTAGCACCCAAAATAACGGTTTTCCCTTTAACGGTATATTCCTGCAAATCCTTGGTGTTTACATAAGAAACACCAACTGCAATTCCTTCATCATTTGTAATGACTTCCCTTACCATTGCATTGTCTATCACCTTTAGGTTACCTGTTTTCATCGCTGGAATAACCAGACAAGATGAAGAAGAAAAGTCCCCATAAACTTTACATGCACGACCACATTGGCCACAGTAGAAACAGGTACCTCGATCTTTAATATCTTTTGATACTTCGGTTAGCACGGCTCCTCTTCCAGGAATCACTGGAACTCCAGCTTTTTTGGCGCCTTTTGCAATATATAATTCGTTTAAGCGTGGCTTAGGTGGTTTCATAAAAATACCATCGGGTTCGTTATGAATACCTTCTGCCGTGCCATATATTCCGATCATTCGATCGACACGGTCATAAAATGGCTTAACTTCTTCATAAGTGATAGGCCATTCGTCTGTTACTCCATCCTTTGGCTTGAAATCGTCAGGTCCCATACGTAATGAAATTCGACCCCAGTGGTTGGTTCTGCCGCCCAGCATACGTGCTCTAAACCATTCAAATTCAGTTCCCGCTACCTTGCTGTAGGGTTCACCTTCGATTTGCCAGCCACCGAAGGCTGCGTCAAAATCCCCGAATGGTCTTGTGGTACCGGCTCCTCTTCTTGGAGATTCCCAAGGCCAGCGTAGTTGTAACGAATCTTTTGCTGGGTCATAAAAAGGACCTGCTTCCAGCATCAATACTTTAAGCCCCGCATGTGCAAGTATATAACCTGCCATACCACCACCTGCGCCGGAACCAACTACGATGGCGTCAAATAATTCGGGATTTTCTTTAATTTGATAATCTGACATAATTAAATGAAGTAATTAATTGAGAGGCCTGTGCGATACATCTGCCCTAAGGCTGCTATGTAAATGAGAAGGTTCAATTAATTTAATGGTTATTGTTTCATGTTTAAAATCATCGTGAATATATCGATAAAAATTCGTTTTTTTTAAATTAATTTATCGATTTAGCAGATTTTAAATAAAGAATATGGGATTGTTACAAAAAATACCGTGTTTTATTAAAATTTTATAGGAAGCAGTCATTGAATACTGCGTTTATTCCGTTGCAACGAAATAAACGCAGTTGTCATTTACAGGTCTTTTAGTTTGATGACTTTGTTGATATGGATCTCCTGTAGAAAGACCGCATCATGTGAAATGACGAGTAGCGTACCTTTATAAAGCTGAATCGCTCGGGTTAGAATCCGGATATTTTGAAGATCTAAATTGTTTGTTGGTTCATCAAGGATAATTAGATCCGGCGACTGTTGCTGAATGGTGAGACAACATAATATCAGACGCATTTTTTCACCACCACTCAACAATTGGCAAGGCTTGTCCCAATCGTCTTTTCCAAATAAGAACCGATTGAGCCTAATTTTGATCTCATGTTCAGGTAGTGCGTCGCTATTGAATTGCTGGGCCTGTTCATAAATACTTAGATGCGAAGACAAAATGGAGTATGTTTGATCTAAATAGATCGAACGAAATGATTGACGTTCAATTTTTCCTTGTACAGGTGTCAATTGGCCGAGTAGAAGTCTGACCAATGTCGTTTTACCAGATCCATTCTGTCCTTGTAGTGCGATACGATCTCCACTGAATAATTGAAAGTTGATATTAGCTGGCCAGAGTCCTTGTGAGTCATACTTGAAATTGACATTTTCGACTTTGACCATACTCTTTCCGGTTGGAAAAGCACTGTTTCCTAAATCTATTTTAATCTCGTCCAGTGCAGATTGTGAACCTCGGAGTTCCTGTAGATCGGATTTGATATCTCCAATTTTGTCCTGATGCACACTTTTTATTTTGGCGGTACTTTTTTCAGCATTGTTGCGCAGTGTATTCATCATAATACGCGCTACACCTGCCTTTTCCTGTTTTTTTTGACCGCGGTTGTTTAATCTATTTTGGCGTTCGATTGTTTCTCTTTCTTTCTCCTTTGCAATTTTAATCGCCCTTTCCTTGTGGTGAATATCTTGTTGTAACGCATGGCGCTCGGTCTCTTTTTGAGTTTCGTAAAAGGCATAGTTCCCCCCATACCGCTTGATACCTTTTGGGGTCATTTCGGCCATGTCATCCAATAAATTAAGCAGGGCTCTATCGTGGCTAACAATAATCACTGTGTTTTTGCTTGATTGAATCCAATCGTATAGTAGCGTTTTGCTATCCATATCCAAATGGTTGCTGGGTTCATCAAGAAGAATAAGTTCGGATCGGTGAATGTGGATTCCGGCCAATAGGACTTTTGTTTTTTGTCCACCACTAAGGGAAGACATCTTCTGTGTCAACTGGATGTGGGGCAGATCCCATTGCGCGAAGGCTTCTTGGCATCGTTCCTCCAAGGTCCAATCATCTTGAAGTCTATTGAAATTTTCTTCAGACGCATCGCCAGCTAATATCGCGTGGAGTGCATCTAATTTTTGGGCAATGCCAAGTGCTTCGGCGACTGTGTTATCCTCAAATTGTCCCACAACTTGAGGAACATAATAGGTGCTGGTACTGACTTGTACGCTGCCACTGGAAGGCGATAGTTCTTTGGTAATCAGTCGCAATAAAGTTGATTTACCGACACCATTGTGGCCGATGAGCGCTATTTTCTCTTGCGCATTGATGTGTAGATTTATGTTCCCAAACAATAAATCTTTATTCGGATGTATATAAGAAAGTTGTTGTAATGAAAGCATGTTGAAATTCTTTAAATGTTAGAAAAAACCATTTGGACAGGTATTGTCAATGGATGGTATTTATTTCGTTCTAAAGAATTTTAATCTTACATGCAGTTTTAAGGATGTTGAGAGAAGCAAATATAGCGTTTTTATTTTGATGACGGGAAAGTTTTTGAGAAATAGTCAAATTGTTTATTTTTCTACTATTTGCTTCGGACAAATTGTACTTTTGAAAAAACGAATATTGTGAATAGAATTCTCCTTATAGATGACGAAGAGAAACTTCGGAAATTGATGGCCAAAATTATTAGCCTGGAAGGTTTTGATGTGATTGAAGCAGCTGATATTAAATCGGGGTTGAAAAAGCTTGAAGTCAGTGATGTAGACGTTGTACTTTGTGATGTTAAACTGCCTGACGGTAATGGGGTAGAAACGGCCAAATTAATTAAAGAACGGTATCCAATTGTAGAGATTATTCTATTGACGGCATACGGGAATATCCCGGATGGTGTTCGGGCGATAAAAAATGGTGCTTTTGAATATATTACCAAAGGAGATGACAATAATCGCATTATACCCCTGCTTTATAAAGCCAGTGAAAAGGTTGCATTGGCAAGAAGGGTACAGCAGTTAGAAAAGCGATTGGGAGATAGACTTTCTTTCGATAAGATTATTGGAAAATCTAGTGCAATAAAGGCCGCCATCGGCATGGCACAAAAGGTTGCTGTTACAAATACAACGGTCTTACTAACAGGCGAGACGGGGACCGGCAAAGAGGTTTTTGCGCAGGCGATCCATCAGGCAAGTGCGCGAAGAGATCGTGGTTTTGTGGCTATTAACTGTGCCGCATTTACGAAAGATCTGTTGGAAAACGAGCTGTTTGGCCATAAATCCGGAGCCTTTACCGGTGCTACTAAAGATCAGCGGGGCTTGTTTGAAGAAGCGCATTTGGGGACTATTTTTCTGGATGAAGTCGGAGAGATGGCTTTGGAACTTCAGGCCAAAATTCTCCGTGTTTTGGAAACGGGCGAGTTTTTGAAAGTAGGGGATTCCAAACCAACTAAAGTGGACGTACGTATCATAGCCGCGACCAACAGAAACCTCGAATCCGAAATTGCTTCTGACCATTTTAGGAGTGACCTATTTTATAGGTTGTCTGTTTTTACGGTTGAATTACCGCCATTGCGCGAACGTACTCAAGATATAGCGACTTTGGCACAATATTACGCTGATATCTTTGCTTTAAAATCCAACTTGAAACCTCTGCAGATGACCCCTGAGTTTGTGCAGGCATTGGAAAGTAACCCATGGCGAGGGAATATACGCGAATTGAAAAATGTAATTGAACGCAGTGTGATTTTGAGTGAGGGCGGTGTACTGGATGTTCAGAGTCTTCCTTTCGGTGAGCGTGATGTTAGGGAAGGTTCGGGTGTCTTGTCAAACTTTTCGATGGCTAACATGGAAAGACAGCATATACAACGTGTATTGAAACATACGAATGGAAATAAAGCTGAGGCCGCTCGACTGCTAGAAATCGGTGTGGCTACTTTGTATCGAAAAATCGAAGAATATAAAATCCAATAATTTGATTGTTAGTTTTCTCAACATGATTAATTCTTTGCGTCAGTATTCGGTTCGTTTGGGATTGAAAGATCCTGCAGCTTGCTACGCAGAGGCTGCAGGATCGGCACCCGCTAAAGTTTTATTTCATTGTCATCGATAAGTTTTGCATCACGTGTATTTTTTTGTACTGCGATAGCTGAAAAAATACTCAATGAGAAGGACATTGCATAGAATCCTTTTTCACTTAACAGCAGGTCCGCGTTCCATAGGCCTACAGTTAATAGCACGACGGCAGCAATTGTGGCAAACCAGCTTAAACCGTAGTACAATTCGGTAACAGCTAGTCCTTCTGCTTTATCTCTTACACTTTTTTGAACGGAGATAACCGCAAATAGCGCAAATAGTAAAATTGTAAAATAATACCCTTTTTCATTTAATGCCATTGTTGCATTCCATAAGCCTACACAATAGCCAACGGTGCCAACCAATAATGCAGTCCATGAGGCTCCAATAAATGCTCCTGTTGGTTTAAATGGGTTTCTTTTGTCTAAATTTCTTTCAGCCTTTTTTTCTTCGATCATGTTTTTTAGCGGTTCCATAATTTTCTTGTTTTAGTTTTAATTTGTTGTTGTTTTATGATTCAAATATCGATAGGAACTAATTATTTTAAAACTTGAATTTATAAGAATACTGACGATATAATTTTGTTTAATATATTTGTTTAATTCTAAATTTAAGCTATGGCGGACGCGATATCGGATCTCCTATTATTATTGAATAAAGATGATATTAGGGATTTTAAGACCTTTTTGAAACAAAAGAATAAGCGAAATGATGTGAAGAATATCAAGTTACTTGAGATTATAGAAACTGATGATATAAATAAGCTAAAAAAGTTATATGATCCCATTAAAAACCGGGATGCTTATCACGCATTGAGGAAGAGGCTTCATGATAGTCTTTTGTTTTTTCTCTCAAATAAGGTTTTTGAACGAGACAACAGTGAAGCCCACGAAGCGTTGAGATTATTTGTTGTGGGCCGTTTTCTATTGGAAAGTCAGTTCATTAAGATTGGATTCAAATGTCTTCAACGGGCTGAGGACAAGGCTCTTGTTCTGGAACAGTTTAGTCTGCTGAACGAAATCTTGCAAATCAGACTACAATATGCACATTTAGATCTCAATGTCAATTTGGAATTACTTATCGATCGTTTTACCGAAAATCAGCAAAAACATCAACAAGAAGCAAAATTTCAGATTGCTTATGCGCTATTGCGTTCAGCATTGCAGGATATTCATTTGAAAGCAAAAATAATTGATATCAATAAGTTGATTTTGAGTGTGCTGAGTAAATACAGTATTTCTTTGGATGATCTCTTATCATTTAAATCACTTTATCAACTTCTGTATATTGCAAATGAGTATGCAGCAATACATCAAAACTATACACTGGTTCGTTCTTTTTTAAAAACAGCAGATAATTTTTTGATGAAGTACGATGAACAATCAGCGCATCAGCTATTTTACTATCTTCATATTTTGTATTATCTGGCCAATTTTAATTTGAGGAACGGATTCTTTAATGAGAGCATCGGGTACTTAGAACGCTTGAATGAAGTTTTATCTCAAGGAAATGCGGTTTTTCGAGTCCAGTTTCAGCTGCGGTGCCATTTGTTGATGGCATTGAATTTCCATTACCTTGGCGATGGAGTAAAAGGTCTTTCCGTGTTAAGGGCGGGGATTAAACAAGCTTCACCAAAATCAAGTGAGGTTGATCTTGCGGATCTACAGTTGTGTTTGGTGATGTTTTTAACGCAATTTGAAGATAAAACAGCATTGATTGAGCTTCGACAGTTGATTCGAACAGATGCTTGGTACGAGAAGAAAATGGGCATGTTGTGGACGATTCGGAAGAGTCTGCTTGAAATCTTGATCCATATTCAATTCGATCACATCGATTTGGCAACCTTGAAATTAAAAAGCTTTGTCGGTAGGTATAAAAAATACTTGCTGAATGTCAAGGAAAACAGAGTGATTGATTTTGCCAAATTGGTAGAGAAATATCTTTTAAATCCAGCAGTTATTCAAGGGAAATCCTTTCGGGCAGCTGTTCAAACTATGGCGGAGGACAAAGAAAATAAAGATTTATTTATCATGGGATTTATTGCTTGGTTGAAAGCTCTTACTGTTTCTCAAAGTCCGTATCAGGTTTTATTGAACTTGATCAAAGAAAATAGCTGGTGATCAATAATAAATATGTAAGACGATTTGTTTCTTTGAAGAGTCAATCAGGTTCTGTAGTCTTTTGTAGAATTCGACGTTTACCATAGGACAGCCTTCACTGAGACATACTGGATCTACTTGTTCATCGTAAGGCATGCGGTCATATTTGTGTAGAACGATGTTTCTAGCATATGCATTGCTATTGGAGCTATCTAAGCCATATAATTTATATGCTTTTCCAAATTTACCGTTATACGAGCTGCCGATAGCGTAACTACCTAGCGATGTCGCATGAGAGTTATCTGTATTGCTAAATTGCAAAAGATTCTTTTTTCCGGTTTCGGAGCCGGATCCATGCGCCACTAGCCCTTGATCTAGAATCCGATCTGTTTTTAGATCTACGACAAAAAAACGATTTCTTCCCGAGGGGCTTTTCATATCCAAGAGAAAGGATATGTCACTATTATACTTTTTGTTGTTTATGAGGCGTTTTTTTACGTTCTTTATTGCCATCGTATAGCGAAAGGCGTCTGAAGGAGCATTTTCTTCCTTATCAACAACGGCTAAAAGCGTGTTTTTTTGAATGGTTTTGTATGTGATAAGGCTAATTCCAAGGATAATAACCAAAAGAATGATTTTATTCATGTAAATAAAGCATATTTCATAAAGTACTTTTATTGAAACTTATGTCTGCTGTTCGAGAGACCTATTCTATTTGTTTATAAAATCGTTCGAAGGTTTTCCAGTATTTATCTTTGTAGATGCTATAATCAATTTGAAGATTGTCCCTGTATTCTTCGATTAATCGATCAATCGTTCGTGAGGCTTTTCGGAATTCTGTACAAGCCAAGTAAATTTCCCTGAGGTTATCGGCAGTTTCTCTTCCGATATTAAGAAATCCAATATCATTTGGAAGACTGTCCATTAATTCTTCTTCAAATTTATCCATTAAATCGTAAGTCTCCTGATCGGGCATGCCATTGGTTGCTGTTCCGTCATAATTAATCTTTAATGTAACTATCCAAGGGTGAGAAGCTTTTCCATCCCAGTCTAATAACGTCGTATTGATGATAGCAAAGATAGGTAAGTCGTTCTCCAGGATGCCCTCAAAAGCAGTGTATGTGTCATCTGCGGCCCGGTGCCTAACGTCGGTATATTTTTCCACAAATTCCTTTTCCCGCCAGATCAAATAGTCTTTTAATTTAAGTAGAGGAATCAGCTCTTCCGTTGCAAGCTCTTTTGAGGTGACATTCAAGTTATCTATGGCTATGATCGAGTTCAATTCCCCAATGTAATTGTCGAGAAATATTTCTATCCCATGAGAAATATTGGCTTTGTTCTCTTCCGTAAAATCGGGGTGAACAATAACAATATCGACTTCATCTGGATGGTATTTATGTTGAATGGGGTAAAAAAACATATCCTTGATGTCAAAAGTGAATCCATACATCGTGATTTTGAATTTTTCCATATCCGCAATAGCGGGTTTTAATGCAGTAAATTTCCAATGCGCTAATACTGGAGCAGAAGCGATCAGATGTTCTACAAACGCAATGTTTTTGATGACACCATCTGGCGTGACGACAAGTTCTGCAGTGTCATCATCGTACATTCCCGTTAAGAAATACAGTTCCTTGCGAAGAGCATCTATCTTCGGCGAAAGTTTGCTGAAAAAATTCTGATCAATTTGTTCTCCAGTCTTGACGATTTGAAAAAATGCGTGTTCGTTTTTTGTAAACCAATCCCAAAAATCCCCTATACTGTCCTTTTTATTTTCTTTTTTACCAAAAATATTGTTCAAAAATCCCATAATTAATAGCTGTTTGATTGAATCATCAAAGTGCGTATCTGTTACTTAAAATGTTTTTATAACCACAGAGGATTAAATGATCCGAATGAAACAATCATGAATACCTCTGTTCCTAAATTTAATTATATAATTATAATCCGGCAAGGGAATTTAAGTTTAAAAATAATTGGACAAACAATTGCGTATGGAGTTTGTTAGGATTATTGTTGAATTATAAATTAAAATTGGTCTTATGAAATTTAGCAAATTAACATTTTGTCTATTGGCAACTACAATTGTGCTTTCCTTTACGGCTTGCAAATCAGGTTTATCTGACGAGAAGTTGGAAGAAAAGATCGAAAATGCACTTACCGGTCGTAAAACCGTGGACGTCGACGTTAAAAAAGGGGAAGTTATCTTAAGTGGCACGGTTGCTTCCGAAGAAGAAAAGCAACAAGTGGAGTCTATTGCTAAAACAGCAGGCGATAAGGACATCAAGTCTATTCAAAACAATATTATCGTTAGCGCCCCAGTGTCGTCGACTCCAGCTCCTATTGAGGTATCCAATAATGATGCGGTGCTTGGAGCAGCAGTGAATACGTTTATGAAGGATTTTCCTACGGTACAGGCAAGTGTAAAGGATGGTGTGATCGCTGTTACAGGTACTTTGGAGCAGCCTAAGATAATCACCTTAAAACAAGGTTTGGATAACTTAAATCCCAAAAAAGTGGATCTAAGCGGTATTGTTGTCAAAAAATAAAATAGTGAAATTATGTCATTGCAGGAAAAATATAAGGTTCTTTTAGATACGGCACAATCTTCAGGTGTAAATGACCTGAACTATGCCGAAATGGATGGAGTATTGCAAATTCGTGGTACAGCACCAACAGCAGATGTGAAAAATAAGCTCTGGGAAATATACGGTAATATAGATCCTAATTTCCAAACCGGAGATGTGGTCTTAAATGTAGATGTTGCAACGGAAGTGCCCGGAAGCCAGGTGAAAGTTATAACAGAAAATAGCAATTTGAACATTCGAAAAGGCCCCGGTACAGACCAGCCTATCGTGGGAAAAGCAGCTAAAGGAGAAATCATCACATTGATTAGTAAGGCTAATGATCAATGGTGGTTGGTGAGAACCAAAGATAATGAAGAAGGGTATTGTTATGCACAATATTTAGAGTCTGTTTAGTTCTCGAATGTTATTCGCATGATGGGTACCCGTACCAATTGGCTTTGAAAAAAGGGGAGTTATGGATAAATAACTCCCCTTTTTTCATTTCACGCTTAAGCTTGTCTGTTCTGTAATATGGAGGTACTACAGCATCTATCGTATTGGGGAATTATTTGGAAAATCAACCGTATTTTAATTTTTGGTGTAATAATTGTATCATTACAATTGCAACAATTTTATTACATTATGTCGAAATCACGTTTTATCCTATTATTATGCTTGTGTTTAGCTGTTCAGTTGGGAGTTGCGCAAGAGTATGTTCGCTTGGACAAAGATCGTTATCAATTGCATTTATCAGAATATCCAAAAGATACAATCCGGGTACTTGAAAAAGGTAAAGAAACGAAGTTGAAACAGGGTAAATATATTCTGCAGAAGAATCAATTTATGGGACTTTCCAATGCATTTATAACGATTAATCAGGATGGCATTGTCGATGGTGATTTTAAAATTGAAAAAGATGGGCGTACCGGTGATGTTATCGTAAGACATGGTGTATTACAGCAAATGACTGTGAAATCTGCTGCATTGCCAGACTTTCAATACACCATAACGGATAGTTCAAGTGTGCAGCGTAATTTTAAGAATGGGAAAATCAGTCAGGAAAAAACGGTATTCTACCGAGCTGCAAATAGTGGTAAAAAAGTGACAAAAGTCTTCTTTGATAATTACTATACGGTTGAAAATGATTTTGACCATACCCGAGCTGACTATCGATTAGACAATACCTTAATGTATAGCGCCAAATTGAATTGTGGTGGGCAGATACAGGAATCAAAGTCATTTGATACCAATGGTCAATTACTAAAACATACCTATCGGAAAGCTAAAATTGATTACACTGATCTGTATCAGAATAATAATCTCGTTGAGCGGAAATATAACCTTAATAACTGCTTTTACCATGAGTATTTTAAGAATTCATTGTTGGTGCATAAGGTCGTGGAGAAAAAGGATAAAGGGAATACAGAAAAGTATGTTTACAATGGAGCCGGAAAATTGATAAGCAAAAATACCGGCGGATAATTTAAAAATGCATATCGAATCAAGTATGGATGCCAATATTTTTGCATTTTAAAAATATAGCACTACCTTTGTCAAGCAATGAAGAAAATGAACAACATATTACGTCTTCCATTTTTCTTTAATTATTATCGCCCGATAATCGTTCGGGACCCCTATGCCTATTAAATTAAGAAATTCAAATTATTATTTATAGCTAAGCCCGAACATAACGTTCGGGCTTTTTTTATTTTATATAACATCATGTTAAAAGAGTTAGAAGAAAATATCGAAATTATTTTACCGAAGGAGGGGCTTGCATCGAAGTTGAAGGAGGCTGAAGAGAAGAACCGACCATTGATTATAAAACTTGGTTTTGATCCAACAGCGCCGGATCTTCATTTAGGGCACGCTGTAGTGTTAAAGAAACTACGGCAGTTTCAGCAGCTGGGGCACGAAGTCGTGATCCTCGTTGGTAGTTTTACAGCTCGGATCGGCGATCCTACAGGAAAAAATAAAGCCCGTAAACCTTTGTGCCAGGATGCGATAGCGCACAATGCGGCAACTTACATTGCGCAGTTGTCTAAAATTATTGATGTTTCAAAAGCGAAAGTTGTTTTTAATGGAGACTGGTTGGATCAACTAAATTTTACAGAAGTTATCCAGCTGGTATCGAAAGTCACCGTCGCTCAATTGATGCAGCGGCATGATTTTAATAAGCGTTTTAACGAAAACCAATCAATAGCCATGCATGAATTGCTTTACCCGATATTGCAGGGCTTTGACTCTGTACATGTCAATAGTGATATCGAAATGGGGGGAACGGACCAACTGTTTAATTGCGCGATGGGCCGGCAGCTACAGGAATCTTTTGGACAGGATCCACAAATAGTACTGTGTATGCCCTTGTTGCGCGGGCTGGACGGAAAAGAAAAAATGAGCAAATCATTAAACAATACGATCGGTCTTTTGGATGAACCGAATGAAATGTTTGGTAAAACCATGTCTATTCCTGATCACTTAATTCCAGAATATATTGACTTGACAACTGATTTCAATCAGGAAACCAAACTTGGCATGAAGACCCGTATTGAAATGGGCGAAAATCCAATGGAAATTAAGAAACTTATTGCACATAATCTAGTTGCTCAATACCATGGCGAAGAGTTTGCGACCAGTGCGGTTGATTTTTTTGTTAAGCAATTTCAGAGCAAGAAATTAGAAGAAAAGGCTTTTGAGGAGGTGTCGGGTCAAATATTGCGCGAACAGTTTGGTAAACAGATTAAACTGGTCGATCTATGTCATTTCCTAAAGGGGACAACAAAGTCAGCGATGCGAAGATTGATTATAGGCGGTGCAGTGCAGATCGATTCAATAAAACAGCTGAATCCGGATCTGATGCTTGACTTAAATACGTGTTTTAAAATTAAATTAGGTAAAAGAGCTTATTTTAGAGTTATCTAGTAAGGTTTGCGAGGGTATACTTTTTTAATATTTTGCTAAAAGTGGTAAAATAATATCTTGGTTCTTTCTTAAACCATAAATAATTTCTACCTTCATATAGGAGTCTCATACTTTATTTTCATACCAATTATAGATGGAAACATATAATAACATTGTTTTGGAGCGGTTGCCCAAACATTTGAAACGCTATGTAGTAGCCCAACGATATGAACGTTACACCGCGCTGGATCAGGCATTGTGGCGTTATGTCATGCGTCAGAATTATTCTTTTTTGAAAGATGTAGCCTATTACCCTTATATTCCGGGATTGAAGAAAGCAGGATTATCCATCGCGACCATCCCGAACCTACAGGACATGAACGATAGTCTAAAATTAATTGGCTGGGGAGCTGTGACTGTGGATGGATTTATTCCGCCGGCTGCTTTTATGGAATTTCAGGCGCACCGCGTACTAGTTATTGCTGCAGACATACGTCAATTGGAACATATCGAATATACACCGGCACCAGATATTATTCACGAATCTTCTGGACATGCACCTATAATCGGTGAGCCAGATTACGCTACATATTTGCAGTACTTTGGGGAGGTTGGTACGAAAGCACTTTCTTCGGGCAAAGATTTTGAACTCTACGAAGCTATTCGCCACCTATCTATTTTAAAAGAACACGCTACAACAACGGCAGCGGAGTTGGCGGAAGCAGAAAAAAATTTGCAAATCATTCAAGATAATATGGGCGAGCCTTCGGAGATGGCATTGTTGAGTAGGTTGCATTGGTGGACTGTGGAATACGGACTTATTGGAGATCTTCATAACCCCAAAATTTATGGAGCTGGTTTACTGTCTTCCATTGGAGAAAGCGCAAGCTGCATGCAGGAAGATGTGCCTAAGTTGGCGTATGGTTTAAATGCAATCGAATATCCTTATGATATTACCAAACCACAACCACAGCTATTTGTTACACCGGATTTTGAACACCTAAAGCTCGTATTGGATAAATTTGCTGATACCATGGCTTTTCGCGTAGGGGGCAAACAGAGCCTTGACAAGGCAATAGACTGTAAAGCTGTTTGCACTGTGGAATATAGTTCCGGTTTACAGGTGTCGGGCGTTTTTAAGTTGGCCAACGCGGATAAAGATCTCTCTTATATTCAAACACAAGGACCTACAGCTTTGGCGGTAGCAGGTAAACAGCTTGAAGGCCACGGTATCATTTATCATAGCGAAGGGTTTGGCTCTCCAGTAGGACACTTGCGCGGTGCAGATCGTAACTTAGCCGATTTTGATGAAGCAACATTGATTCAATATGGTATAGTGGAAGGGCAGCAGTGTTCGTTAAACTTTGCTTCAGGGATTATTGTATCGGGAATTGTTCAAAAGATTGTACGTCAATTTGGCAAGATTGTTTTGATTTCATTTATAGGATGTGAGGTATACCGTAGCGCTAGGGAAGAGGTGTATTTTAAACCTGAATGGGGAACATACGATATGGCTGTCGGAGCAGAAATAGTATCTGTATTTGCGGGCGCTGCAGATAAAGATGCCTATGATGCGCTGGAAGGGCATTTGGATCAGGATCTATCTTCAATATCTACCCAAACGGAAGATGTAAAACTAGTGAATTGTCATGCTGCAATACGGAATTTGCGGGACAACGGTTTTGATCAAAAAGTCTGGCTGGAGATTTTCAGTCAATTGGGACCGGAAAGTGCCGATCATTGGTTAGGTTTGGTTGAATTATTTGAAATTGCCCAGGCTAATGATGGAACGGAATTAACGGCTCAGGCTGAACAGAGGCTCTTGGAATTTATTATCCTATATCCAAATTTGAAAAAACTGATTGATGATGGATTACGTGTTGCTAAGGAGGAAGATTTAAATAACCACTAGGTTAGATGATCGTGGATTATTATCGTAAATCATGTAAAACTTTCTATATTTGCGGAAACAAAATTAACCGCATTATTTTTGATGAATGATAAGTATACTCCAGGGAGACACTTGCTTTTGACTTTGCAAGTTGAGGACGTATTGTTATTAACTAGTTTGGATCCATTTTTGGAGTTTACGAAAGATCAGATTAAGGTCAATCATTTAAACATTGTTGGCACTTCGACGCATACTTTTCAGGGGGGAGGATTTACAGCTGCAATTTGCTTAATGGAATCACATATATGTATCCATACGTGGCCTGAGTTTGGACAACTCACGTTGGATATTTATTTGTGCAACTATCTGAAAGATAATAGTGATAAAGTCTTTCGATTAGGCAGTCTTTTCAAGGACTATTTTAATGCCATTGTTATTAACGAAACAGTCGTAGATAGATAGTATATGGAAGTTATTTGTGCTGACTGCGGCCATGTTCATAAATTTATTGTGGATGTATCTGATTTCTCTGGTTTTGTATGTGTCAACTGCCATAGTTATTTTAAAGGTACAACACTGGCGACGCTGACGTTTGTCAAAAAGTTTGAAGTTCCCAAAATCTTGCAATGGGCTAAATTGAATGAATCCATTCAATTTAAACGGATGAATTATAGGATTATCACCAAAATTCTTAGACTTACGGCAACAGGGGCTTATGGCAATGAATATGTAGGATTAAATAATGGTAATAAAAATCCGATTTATTTAGCCGATGGTGTCGATTATACAAGTGTTCTACATGCTATTTCCAAGAAAAAGGTGATCGTTACCCCCGATAGCGTTTGTAAATTCGAGAGAGGAAATTATGATTTAACATATACAGATCGACAGCGTGTCATCTATGCCGAAGGTTTTGTGTTTGAAGATTTAGATGCTGAATCTACTGTCAAGACCTATATTCGAACGATAGATGAAGATCGTTTTATTTCAGAGGAGTTTATAGACGATGATATCGAATACTATCAAGGTTCTTATATTGACGAGAAGTCCTACTTTAGTCTATTTGATTTTTATAAAGATTATAAATTCACAAGTGACCTTGTAGGGCGAAAGTTTGAGAAACTTGGGGTTATTTTGGTCTTATTAATAGCATCCATCTTTCTTGCATTAAATTTTAAACAGATCGGAAGTGATGTCTATACTTTTGATGAAACGTTTAAGGTAAAGAAAGCCAGTAGCGAATTTATAGGGACGTCTTTTGAACTAAAAGGAGAGGTTTCAAAAACATTGCTGCTTGAAGGTATATCTGAAGCTAAAAATTATCCGCTTTTTCTGGAGATTAAGCTGGTAAATGAAAAAACAAATGCGGTGATCCAAACAAATTCTTTTGTACATGAAGCTAATGATATTAATTATGCGAGAGGATTGACCGTAGATTTTTGTCGTGTGGGGCCTGGTATCTATCATCTTGTTTTTGTAACGTCATTGTCCAATGCTTCCCGAGATATGGCGCTTGATGTTGAGCTCTCTGAGGATTATAAATTAACCTATGGAGGTACAAGTTATTTTCTTTTCATCTCCTTTTTGGTAGGAGCGATTATTTTATTGTGGGTCTACCGCTATTGGTCCACAGAATTAAAAAATAAAGATTTTTTTATAAGACTTGATCACGTAAATCTTTTTAGTATTTTAAAATTTAGAGGTTTAGGGTTTGTTTTGTTCATTTTTGTTGCCGCATTTATTGTGATAACAGTCCTGGTTAATTCGTCGACCAGTTGTAAAACAACAATCAGCACAAATACATTGGAGGATCATACCTATACGGGTTCTAGAGGACATTATTACCGATCATACTATGATGAAGACGGTTCTGGTCATAAATAAAAACAATATAAACATGAATTACGAATTATTTTATAAAGGAGTAGCAGCTTCATTAATCTACTCAATTGTAGGGATAGCTGTATTGTTGTTGGCTTATTGGGTTATTGAGCGTTTAACCCCGGAAAAATCCTGGCAGGAAATTGTACAGAACAAAAATATGGCCTTGGCGATTGTTTTTGCTGCATTTATTTTAGGGATATCCATAATTATAGCTGCAGCAATACATGGGTAAGAGAAATAATCTGCCCATATTTCTTTTATTGGCAGTGTTTATCATTGCTACTTGTGGTCTGATCTATGAGTTGGTTGCTGGCGCATTGGCGAGCTATCTACTGGGAGATTCTGTTAAGCAGTTTTCATTTATAATTGGTACATACCTGTTTTCAATGGGGGTGGGATCGTTTTTGGCAAAGTATATTACCAAAAATTTATTTGATCGATTTATCGATATTGAATTGATGATCGGACTTATTGGTGGTTGCAGTTCTGTCGTTTTGTTTTTGATGTTCCAGCAGATCGAACATTTTCAGTTTGTGCTCTATTTCTTCGTGTTTCTGACAGGCTGCCTCTGTGGAATGGAAATCCCGCTGCTAATGAATATTTTGAAGGATAGAATACAGTTTAGAGATTTAGTTTCCAATGTTTTTGCCTTCGATTACATTGGAGCTTTGATCGCTTCGGTTTTATTTCCTATACTGCTCATCCCAAAGCTTGGCGTTATGGGTACATCGTTATTTTTTGGTATTATCAATATCTTAGTTGGTGTATTTTTATCGTTCTACCTTTCAAAAAAATTGAAAAATCCAATCTGGATAAAGATGAAATCTGTTTCTTGTTTGGTATTGCTATCCATATTTTTTTTTTATTCAGATGACCTGTTGAAGTATTCCGAAAGCCAATTATATGGGAATAATATTATTTACAAACATTCTACACCCTATCAGCGTATAGTCTTGACAGAAAATAGAGGTGATTATCAGTTGTTCCTAAACAATAATCTACAATTTAACACGAAAGATGAATATCGTTATCATGAAGTATTGGTGCATCCAGCCATGTCTATGGCTAAAGATGTTTCCAATGTTTTAGTTTTTGGCGGAGGGGATGGGCTTGCTGTAAGGGAAATCTTAAAATATCCTGAAGTAAAAAAGGTAACGTTGGTCGATTTAGATGAAGGAATGACAAGATTATTTAAGACGAATGAGCTGTTGGTTCGGTATAATCAAGGTTCGCTAAACGATCCTCGGGTAACTGTCATCAATCAGGATGCTTTTATATGGGCCAAGTCGGCAAAGGATAAATATGATGTCATGATTATTGATTTTCCAGATCCTTCTAATTATAGTTTAGGGAAGTTGTTCACCAACAGTTTCTATCAAACGTTGGCAGCTCTAATGACAGATAACACCATGGTCTCTGTACAGACAACTTCGCCCTATTTCGCTCCCAAATCTTATTGGTGTATACATGAGACCATCGGTTCGGTTTTTCCGAATAATATTGCATACCATACTTATGTACCGTCATTTGGAGAATGGGGTTTTTGTTTATTCTCTATGAATATGCAGCAACGCTTTACTCAATTACGTCGCCGTGTAGATAAAGTTCGTTATTATAATTATAAGTTTGAAGAATTGACAAATTTTCCAGCTGATATGCGTACAACGGAAAAGGTAGAAATAAATCGATTGGACAATCAAATTTTAGTGCGGTATTTTGATGAGGAATGGGGTAAAATCTAATCAATCCAGGCGAGGATTTCTCAAAGCTACAGTTTTATTGGCGCTCGGTGCTCAATTTTTACAGGCCTGTCGAACGAAAGTGAACCATATTTTTCTGCAGCTAACGGGAACCAATCATATTTTGGGTCACCGGCTTCGATTTCCGGATTTCCCTGCTTCGACCGAAGTAATAGAAGTACCCATCCTGATTGTGGGTGGCGGCATAGCAGGGCTTTCAGCAGCTTACCGTCTACAACAGAAGGGCTATTCTGATTTCATCCTTTTGGATTTAGAAGATGAAGTTGGAGGAAATGCCCGGAATGGTCAGAATGCACATAGTGCTTATCCTTTGGGCGCACATTATCTTCCTATTCCCAATGCCTCCAATAGGGAACTGCTCCAATTTTTGGAAGAATCGGGAATTATAAAAGAATGGACTAGCACGGGTAAGCCCATTTTTGATGAAGAACAGCTTTCGTTTGCGCCGCATGAAAGACTGTTTATTCATAATGTATGGCAGGAAGGAATTGTGCCCAGCTATGGGATTTCGGATGCTGAATCCGCAGAACTTGCGCGGTTCTTTCGGCAAATGCAAGATTTCAAAAAGTTGAAAGGTGCCGATGGTAAATATGTATTTGATATTCCCATGCGTAATGCTTCACAGACCCATGATCGAACGGTTCTTGATGGGCAGGATATGCTATCTTGGCTGAAAAGTCAGGGATATCATACCGAAGCTCTTCTGGAATATGTAAATTATTGTTGCCGAGATGACTATGGTACTGGAATAAAGTGTACTTCTGCATTTGCAGGGATACATTATTTTGCAAGTCGCAAGCACGATTGGGACGACTATCAGGATCTGGTGTTGACTTGGCAAGAGGGAAATGGGCGGCTGGCCTCTCATCTCAAAAAATATGTCAAAGGAAAAGTCTTGAATAAAAATATGGCCTTTCGGATTGACTTCAAAGCCGAGAAAGTAGAAGTTTCTGTATATGACGTAGCTAAAGCAATTACGAAAGTTATTAAAGCAGACCGTATTATAAATTGCTGTCCCCAATTCGTCAACCAGTATTTGTTACCAAATAGAACTTCAATAACTAGGGAATTTCATTATGCGCCCTGGATTGTAGCCACTATTGTCTTGCGTCGCTTTCCTTTTGCTGATGGTGTACCTCTTTCTTGGGAGAATATCATCTATAAGGGACATGGATTAGGATACGTTTACGATCAGCATCAAAGCCTAAAGCAATTCAATAGTCCATTTGTAATTAGTTATTATCACAGTTTAGGAGATGGCGATTTAAAACAAAATCGAAAGCAGTTATTTGCTTGGACGGATCAACAATGGAAAAGCTTTATCTTGACTGATCTTGAAAAAGCTCACTATGGAATAGAGAAGGAGATTATTAGTATGGAAATATTTAGACATGGGCATGGTATGATTAGCCCAGTCAAGGGATTTTTGACTTCACAAGCGCGTACTGAACTAGCAAAATCGATTGGGGGCAAAGTATACTTTGCACACTCCGATTTAAGCGGTATTTCGATTTTCGAGGAAGCTTTTTATCAAGGTTTAGATGCCGTAGATCAGCTGATTGCCGATCTTAGCTAAGTGCGCGTTGTTTTACAAAGCTAACGGTCTGGTTAAGTTTTCACTTTCCATTTACTTAGTGCAGCACAAGGAAAGTGAAAGAGATTTATAATGCTAAGATACTTTAATACCTAGCCCCTTAATAAAATTTGCCAGGCTTCATTAAGTTTGCCCGCGTCTAATAGTTGGGCAGCATATTCGTGAATTTTTTGTGTGAACTTTGATGGGCTGTCTTCAAAGTTTAGCTTCAAATAGTTGAAGTACTTATCTTCTTGTTGTGGGGCTTTTAATGTTGGTCGTGTTTCTACATTAGCCAGCAACCCCAGGTGATTTCCGGTTAATACATTCGAAAATCTAATTTTTTCTGGAAGTTGGTCTATGCCAATTCCCAAGCTACGGAGGGGCTTCGGTACAATAAATAAGTTTTCGTCGGTTACGCGACAATACCAATCACCACCGAGCCGGGCTACCAGATCCAAATCTTTTTGTTGAATGGTATTGTTTTTGCCCAACAAGTGTTTATGGATATGCATATAGAGGATCTCGGCGATAACGAGATTTCCAGCTCCTGGCTCATCGCTTAATGCGACAACCTCTCTGACCCGACATTCCAGCTGGACTGGGGATTCGGCTACACGAGGTGGTGCAACTCGAATAGAGGGAATGGGCGTAAAACCCGACTTATCAAATTCATTTATTTCCTTGCCATATTCGGTACTGGCAAGTGATTGTTGCTGGACCATATCGTAGTTAACAATATTGATGACAACTTCATTAACCTCCTGTATATTATCCAATGTATGTTTGGTACTACCATCACGCATGCGCCGCAATGGAGAGAAAACACAGATTGGCGGCTGATGGGACATTAGATTAAAATAGCTGAAGGGGCTTAAATTTATGTTTCCATTGCTATCGATCGTGCTTGCAAAGCAAATTGGCCGCGGTGCAACAGCATACTTAATTAAATTGTCTATAATAGCTTTGTCTTTAACAGATTCAAAGGTGATGGTTTCAAAGGAAGAGGTCATATCCGTAGATTTATGAATGGTATAATACAATAGAATTGGAAAGTTTTCCGAGCGCTGTGATTTCTAGTTCAATCTCATCGCCAAAGTCGAGCCATTGGTCTTTATGATTAGGATCGGCTATGCGTGCCGTGCCATTGAGCTCAAGAAAGCAGCCTGTTCCGACTGTCCCAGAACCGATTATATCACCAGGGAAAATTTGCACACCATAGGAAACACGTTCAATAATTTCTGCAAAGGTCCAGTGCATACTCGCAAAATTACCCGCTGAGACTTGCGTGCCGTTTACTTTACAAGTCATATTGAGCTCATAACAGTCGCCAATATGTCCTGCTGCAGGTTGAACTTTATAAGGTTCCAATTCATCCTTTGTCACCAAGTAAGGTCCAATTGCTGTTGCAAAATCTTTGCCCTTGGCAGGGCCCAAACTCAATTTCATTTCCTCCATTTGAAGTTTTCTGGCACTAAAATCATTCATAATCATATAGCCAGCAATATACTCATCCGCTTGAGCGGCGGGGATATTGATTCCTGGTTTGTTGATGACTATTGCAATTTCTAGTTCGAAATCCAGTTGATTTAAATGTAGGGGCATGCATTGAACGGGACCAGGTCCCTGTATGGACTGATGGTTGGAGAAATAGAAAACGGGAAATTCATCAAATTCAGGGATCATAGCTAATCCGCGGTTTCTTCTCGAGGTTGCGACATGCTGTCGAAAAGCGTAAGCATCACGAAAAGATGTTGGCTGTGGCACGGGGGCGATGAGTTGGATATCGTCTAGTAGACGATAGGGCCTGTTCATAGCTCCTTGACGCAAAGCTGTTTCAAGGATTTGTAGCTGATTCATGGTCTCTTCGCCACCTTTGAGGAAGTCCGACATCGTTGTGGGAAGGTTTTGATCGATGACTGAGCAACTATAAAAGCGGTCGTCTATAACAATGCCCAATTCTTGTTGACCATTTTTAGTGCTAGTGGCAATTCTCATATATGAAGTGTTCTATTGGGTTATTCAATGTTGTTAGCATTCGACACAAATATATTGTATAAGATTTGAAAAAAATATTTCTTCTCTTGAAAATAGAAAAATATTCTTACCTTTATTAAAGCATTATAAACTATAAAAAATGATCAATCGTGGTGTACATCGCTTTGCGTCCTCCATGCCCTATGTTGCTTTTAATAAAGCAATCATAGCTGATATCGTTTTTGCACAATACTAATCTTCTCTTTTACTACTTGCCGATCGTTCTATTGGCAATTTGGATATTCATTTAATTTTATAACCGTTTAAATCGTAGAATTATGCCATTTTATGTTAAACAAGGGCAAATTCCAATGCAGCGACATACTGTTTTTAGAAAGCCCGATAACACGCTTTATGCCGAGGAATTAGTATCCACACATGGTTTTTCCAGTCTTTATTCCTTAGTGTACCATTGTCATCCACCCACACTCGTTAAACAAATAAGAGCGCCTTATGATGTGTCTCCCCGGATTGCCCGCGACAAACATCTTAAACATACCAGTCTAAAGGGATTTCAGGTACAGGCAAAAGATGACTACCTCGAAAGCAGGACACCTGTGTTGGTTAATCAGGACTTACATATATCCTTAGCAGCTCCCCGTCGGTCGATGGGTGACTATTTTTATAAAAATAGCCAGGCAGATGAGATTGTCTTCATCCATCAGGGGATGGGAAAACTCAAGACTGGATATGGGAGTATCCCCTTCAAGTATGGAGATTATTTGGTAATCCCCCGAGGAACGATTTATCAAATGGAATTTGAACAGGAAGATAATCGACTGTTTATTGTTGAATCATTCTCTCCAGTACGTACGCCTAAACGTTATCGCAATGAATTTGGTCAATTGATGGAACACGCGCCCTTTTTTGAGCGGGACATTCGGGTACCTCAAAATTTGGAAACTTTTGATGAACTGGGTGACTTTGAAGTGAAGATCAAGAAGCAAGGGATGATTTATCCGTATGTTTATGGGAGCCATCCATTTGATTTTGTGGGTTGGGATGGCTATCATTTTCCCTGGGCATTTTCGATTCATGATTTCATGCCGATAACAGGTAAATTGCATCAACCACCACCCGTTCACCAGACCTTTGAAACAGATAATTTTGTATTATGCAGTTTTTGCCCGCGTATGTATGATTACCATCCGCATTCGATTCCGGCACCATATAACCATAGTAATGTAGATTCAGATGAAGTCCTATATTATGTGGATGGCGATTTTATGAGTCGAAAATCCGTGGAAAGGGGAGAGATAACGTTACATCCAGGTGGTATACCGCATGGACCTCATCCAGGGACGGTGGAAAAAAGCATTGGGCAAGTGAAAACCGAGGAGTTGGCCGTGATGATCGATCCTTTTCGACCACTGATGTTGACCCAAGAAGCACTCGATATAGAAGATCCAGACTATTATAAATCTTGGATGAGTTAGGAAAAATAAAAGAATAACCTTTATATAAATTATGGCAAATACATTTGCAGAAAAGATTGCCCAAGCGCAAGATTTTCTACCTATTAATGGCACAGATTATATTGAATTTTATGTTGGCAATGCCAAACAGGCCGCACATTATTACAAAACAGCTTTTGGTTTCCAGTCGGATGCGTATGCCGGACCAGAGACAGGTGTTCGAGACCGGGTATCTTACGTGTTAAAACAAAATAAAATACGTTTAGTGCTTACCACAGCGTTGAATTCTGACCACCCTATAACAGAACATGTTAAAAAACATGGTGATGGTGTCAAAATATTGGCGCTTTGGGTAGACGATGCACGAAAATCATTTGAAGAAACAACAAATAGAGGGGCGAAAGTCTATCAGAAACCACAACTGCTGAAGGATGAAAATGGAGAAGTTTGGACAGCAGGCATTTATACCTATGGCGAAACGGTCCACATGTTTGTTGAACGCCGCAATTATTCTGGCCCGTTTATGCCAGGATATGAAAAATGGGAAAGCGATTACAATCCAACGGAAACTGGACTGCTTTATGTTGATCATTGTGTGGGTAATGTTGGCTGGAATAAGATGAATGAAACTGTAAAATGGTATCAGGATGTGATGGGGTTTGTCAATATTTTATCTTTTGATGACAAGCAAATTAATACAGAATATTCAGCTTTGATGAGTAAAGTGATGAGCAATGGAAATGGCTTTGTTAAGTTTCCAATTAATGAGCCTGCCGAAGGAAAGAAAAAATCGCAGATAGAAGAATACCTTGAATTTTATGAGGGTGAAGGTGTACAGCATGCGGCTCTAGCAACCAAAGATATTGTGGCCACCGTGCGGGAACTTAAAGCAAGGGGAGTAGAATTTTTGGGTGCTCCTCCCGAAGCATATTACGATATGTTGCCTGAACGAGTTGGAAAAATTGATGAAGAGATACGGATCATCCAAGAACTGGGTATTCTAGTTGATCGTGATGAAGAAGGTTATTTGCTGCAAATTTTTACAAAACCGGTAGAGGATCGACCAACTTTATTTTATGAAATCATCCAACGTAAGGGGGCACAAAGTTTTGGAGCAGGAAATTTTAAGGCTCTTTTTGAAGCAATAGAACGTGAACAAGAACGTCGAGGAAATTTATAGGAGTATGGAAGGGATGAAGGAATTATTGCGGGCTTTTGAGCACAAAAGTCCGGAAATTGTTTTCGAATGGAAAGATAGTGAAACTGATGCCAGGGGATGGATTGTTATCAATTCCTTACGTGGAGGTGCAGCTGGCGGGGGGACCCGAATGCGGGCTGGATTGGATAGGCATGAGGTAGAATCTTTGGCAAAAACAATGGAGGTCAAATTTACGGTATCTGGCCCTGCAATAGGAGGAGCAAAATCTGGAATTGATTTCGACCCACATGACCCAAGGAAAAATGAAGTCTTGGAACGTTGGTTTAAAGTTGTCACACCACTATTGAAAAACTATTACGGGACAGGTGGAGATTTGAATATCGATGAAATTCATGATGTAATCCCGTTGACGGAAGAATATGGACTATGGCATCCGCAAGAAGGCATTTTGAATGGTCACTTTAAGGTGAATGAAAGCAATCGTATTCATCAAATTGGACAATTGCGTTATGGGGTTTCTAAAGTATTGGAAGATAGCTCCTACAGCCCGGATCTGAAGCGCAAGTACAAAGTGGCAGATATGATCACGGGATATGGCGTGTCAGAGTCAATTCGTCATTATTATGAACTTTTTGGCGAAAATTGCTTTGGGAAGCGAGCGGTAATTCAAGGTTGGGGTAATGTTGCTGCCGCAGCGGCATTTTATCTGTCTAAACTTGGTGTAAAAATAGTTGGTATAATTGATCGAGTTGGCGGACTGATCAATCCGGAAGGATTTGGAGAGGAAGATATTACCCGTTTGTTTTTAGAGCGCAAAGGCAATGAGCTTTGTTCTCCGGACCTGATTCCTTTTGATCAGATACAAAAAGAAATATGGAGTTTGGAAACAGATATTTTTGTGCCTGCTGCGGCCTCCCGCTTAGTGTCAAAAGATCAGATCCAACACATGATAAATCATGGGCTTGAGGTGATCGCTTCAGGTGCCAATGTACCATTTGCAGATCAAGAAATATTTTATGGGCCTGTTATGGAATTCGCAGATCAGCATGTTGCAGTTATACCTGACTTTATTGCGAATTGTGGTATGGCGAGAGTATTTGCTTATTTAATGCAACGTAATATCGAAATTAGTGATGACGCAATTTTTTCGGATGTTTCCAGTGTGATTTTTGAAGCATTAAAGAAAATTAGGACCGTTTCTTCTAAAAAGACACATATATCATCGCGAGCATATGAAATTGCATTGAAACAGTTGGTGGAAATCGGTAACGAAGAATAAGAGGCTAAACGCTAATTTACTTCTGCTATAATGCTATAAAAAAAACACTTGAAGCGGGGAACTTCAAGTGTTTTAACTAACCAATTATTAACCTAAATTTATGAATGCTTAAAACAGTGCAATACCTATGCCAAAACTTATTTTCTTAGCATGAACATATTGTCATTTTTTTGTTATTAAAATTTCTGCCTGAAATTTGATTTTTTTGAAGTTTTGTTGAAAGATCAAAACAGCATAGGCTAAAAACAAATTTCATCCTGCAGTTTTCAAATACTGGTCCTCTTGATGAAATATTTTGTCTTTTTATAGTTTTAAGATGTTGATAAACAGAAACTCCTGAAGCGGGGAGCAACAGGAGTTTTCCTAACCAATTATTAACCTAAATTTATGAAAAGTACCTATATAACGTAGTAAGTTCAAGAAATGTTTCAACTGATTGGAGTTTTTTTTACTTTTTAACATTTTTTGACTATTTGCTATTGATTTCCAATAAAATATACTACTATTTATTTTGTTTTCTTTTTAGGGGAAATAAAAAACCTGTTAGCGGGGACTAACAGGTTTTTTATAAACTAACTAAATTATTAACCTAAATTTATGAAACTACAAAATAATATTCAAGAAGGATGCCAATGTACTCAACCCGTTAGCTGTTTAACGATTTTTAACAGCCTCTTTTCGGATAAGAAGGGGGAGCCCCTAATTCTAAGACAATCCAGTTAATTTTCAAACCTTTTGTTGCTCATAAGCGTTTATCTAAACAAAAAGGTCAGCAATCAATGCTGTCTATTTGACGTAAACTGTTTAAAAAAAGGTACATGTCTTTAACATATCGCTATCAATTTGAAAATTACGATAGCCCATTTTGGGCTTTTGCCATTCATGATGGCCATCAGGTCGATGCGCATTTGATGCCCTACATAAATATTTCAGACGAGGAACGATTACGCGAAGAGGATCCTTATACGGCTATTTTGGCCGAATTACCCTGTAATCGATTTGTATCGGGAACTTCCAGGTTTCAACTGGATCTTAATCGAAAACGAGAAGATGCTATTTATCTTACACCCGAGCAATCTTGGGGGATGCGGGTATGGCGAACGGATCTACCCAATGAACTAAAAGATCAGCTGTATGCAGCCTATGATCGCATATATGAGGAAATAAGCCAAGCAATTCAGCGCACGATTGATCGTTATGGCTATTTTATCGTGTATGATATTCATAGTTATAATATGCGTCGCGGTGGGGCTGACACTAGTTTAAATAATGAAACCGACCCTCAGATCAATATTGGTACGCAACATAATCACAAAAAATGGCGAACGCTGACTGATCAGGTTTTGGAAGCACTACAGACTGGAAAAGATGGACAAGTTTACGACGTACGTGAGAATGTCAAGTTTAAGGGCGGATTCCTTTCTGCGTATTTGAATGATAAGTTTGGTGATAAAGGCTGTATTTTTTCTATCGAATTTCGGAAAGACTTTATGGACGAATGGACCGGGGAAGTATATCCGCAAAAGCTTCAGGAGTATAAACAACTTCTCTTGCATAGCATTGGAACACTGGAAAATTATTTTGCCTATGAAAGATAATGCGAAACAACTTGCTGGCATTTTAAAAATGATCAAAAATAAGGAGGTTTTCCACGTACAGATTCCGCCAAAAAACAAACTGGTATTTAATCAAGTTGTTCCTTATCTGTTTTTATACAGACAGTTTTTTAGTCAAGACCCTATGCTGGCAGAGTTGGTTAAATCAGAACCAGCTTATTTTAGGGTAAGAGATCCGCAGATGAATGTTTCTGAATGGATCGCTCCAATCCTCAATCAACTTGTCGAAGAGTTTGGTGCTTGTTTGATTATTGAAGCTTGGGCATCAGATTCAGCACAGGAGGAAGATATCCAAATTCATATTGCGCGGAAAAATGTACAGGCTATCGCTCAGTATCTAGGTAAGCAACTGACAACAGAGGAATCGATTTCCAAAGTGGAGATACTGACAGATTCCAAAACAAATGCAACGCAAAGTTTATCCCCTTCGAGTGTACAGTTGGATAATCTGAACACCAATATATTTTACATGGGGCTAGAGATAAAACCGAAATACCTTTTAGGGGTAGACCAGCAAATTTTACCGATCGATCTGCGTCATTTCCGTGAAGCCATATCTAGGAGTCTGTCGAAAACATTCTTCGAATTCATTCGTATACATACCTTATCTAAACCTACGGCATTTAAAATAAGCCAGCCTAAAAAGATGATTCCTTTAGCTTGGGAGATTGATCAGAAATTAGCACGGGAAAGTCAACGATTTGATTTTTTATTATTGGTAACACCAACAAATTCTTATGATGCCTGGCAGCAATTTAAAAAGGGAAATTACCGAAAAACTCCTGTTTTTCGATATAGGCCCATGCCGATTGATCCAGATATTATCAAGAGAAACCTCTATAACTTGCATATCGAAGATTTATTTGATCCTTCCATTGCTTATTTGTTTCGTGATAAACGCAAGGAGCTTGATCAGATGATGACCATGTTGAGTGAGCGGGGAAAAGAAGGATTTTTGTTGGGCAGTATGCAGGTTTTTGGTACTGTCAATGAAAAATTGTTGGAAAAGGCTCAGGCAATTTTGACAATTACGACAACGGATCGAGAAGTGAGAACGAAAGAAGAGGATATTGTCTATGCCGAAGAGTTCGCTAAGCTCGCCCAGGAAGAATTGGATTATCTGAAAAATCAAGATCCAAGCTTTGGCACCACAGTGAGGCTACGGGATGATATTTATGGCGTGATGGTAAATCAAGGCGTACTCAATATAAGTAAGCAGTATAGTTTGCCAAGGAATAGGGTAAAGGCATTGATTCAACATGAGGTCGGTACACATATTGTTACTTACTATAATGGGAAGCAACAGCCGTTCAGTCTCTTTAGATTGGGGGTTCCCGGTTATGAAAAACTTCAGGAAGGCCTCGCTGTACTTGCTGAGTATTTGGTGGGGGGCCTCACAAATAATAGACTACGTATTCTGGCAGGCAGAGTTATCGCTGTCCATCACATGCAGCAGGGCAGTTCATTTATTGATACATTTTCAGTATTGGTAGATAAGTACCAATTTTTGACCGAAACAGCTTTTCAAATGACGATGCGGGTCTATCGAAGTGGTGGGCTTACCAAAGATGCATTATACTTGAGTGGTTTAATCGAATTGACTAATTATATCAAGAGTGGGCGAGATCTATCCCTGTTGACGATGGGCAAAATCCGCGAAGATTATATACCAATCGTTGAAGAACTCATGTTAAAGGGCGTCTTGAAGGCTCCGGTCCTGACACCAAGGTATCTAATGGATCCATACAAGGATGCCTTGTTACACCTCAAAAAAAGTAATGGAATATTTCAAATGATTCAGTAATCAGATATTTTATATGAAGATAGCATTCGTGATCAACCAAACCCATAAAGAAACTGCTCGTTTCACGACGACTGTTTTGGCATTGAAAGCCCATCAAATGGGACATGAAATTTATTATATTGGCTTGGCCGATTTCTACTATGAGTCGGCCCATATCGCCGCCCACGTGCGAAAAGTACTCCCTGATCAGATGCTTACTTCTACCAATAGCCTCATGGAAGTATTGCGCGCAACAGAAAAAACGAAGATGATGTTGGAAGAAATGGATGTGGTCTGGCTACGATTTGATCCAGTCCTCGATATGGTTAACCGACCTTGGGCTGCCGCTTCAGCTCTACAATTTGCCGCTCTCCTAAAAGAAAAAGGTGTATTGGTTATCAATGATCCCGATAGCCTTAGTCGGGCCAGTAATAAGTTATATCTCGAGGGATTTGATGAATCTATTCGACCTAAAACAATTGTAACCCGAAACTATGCCGATGTCATTGAATTTTTTGAACAACAGAATAAGCTTATTATTTTGAAACCCTTGAAGGGGTCCGGTGGTAAAAACGTATTTTTAATCAATAAGGATAATCAGCAAAACCTCAAGCAAACGGTAGAAGCTATTGCCCGAGATGGGTATGTAATTGGCCAGGAATATCTTCCGGAAGCTGCCCGCGGTGATATAAGATTCTTTTTACTAAATGGAGAGCCTATTTCGATCAATGGAAAATATGCTGCTGTTCATCGCGTGCAACAAGGGGATGAGATTCGGAGCAATGTGCATCAAGGTGCAAAGACCCAAGCAGCTATTATTTCACCGGAGTTATTGCTTATGGTCGATAAAATCCGGAATAAATTAGTTCAAGACGGAATGTATTTTGTTGGTTTGGATGTGGTAGGAGATCGTATTATGGAAATCAACGTATTTAGTCCGGGGGCATTATGCCAGACGGAAGAAATTGTAAAAGAGGATTTTTCGGCGCTTATTATTGAAAAATTAGCGGAGAAGGTTGCTTTCAGAAAACGAGGTTGATGACAGTTGTATCGATGAAAATTGATGTTGTTGAAATCGCTGCGGGATTGCTAAGCTAATGATTTGCGGTAATTATGAATTTGAAATGAATTACAGGAATTAAATTCTTGTTACTTTTGAAAAAAGAAAAATATGCTAATTATCGATTCTCCATCCCGCAACGCCTATTTTAACATCGCTTCAGAGGAGTATTTGTTGGGTAAATTTCCGGAAGAGGATATTTTCTTACTCTATGTAAATGACCCTTCAATTATCGTGGGTAAATTTCAGAATACCTTGGCCGAAATCAATCTTGATTATGTCAACGAGCATCAGATTAAGGTTGTGCGACGAATGTCTGGCGGCGGTGCTGTTTATCATGATGCTGGAAACTTAAATTTTTCTTTTCATACCTTATTGGGAAATCATGATTTTATGGATTTTTCGACCTTTACCCAGCCGATTGTACATATTTTGAACAAATTGGATATCCCTGCAAAATTAGAGGGAAGAAATGACCTCCTGGTAGATGGGAAGAAGTTTAGTGGAAATGCAAAGCTTGCAAAAAATGGGAAGATGATTCAACATGGTACGATATTGATCGATTCGCAGATGCAGGTATTAAGTGATGCTTTAAAGGTTAATCCATTGAAGTTTGTAGATAAGGCGGTAAAATCGAATCGCGCACGTGTCACAAATTTAATTGAATATCTACCTGCTGGTTTTACGACTGGAGATTTTAAGGAATTGCTGATTGAAGAAATAAAACGTGAGAATCCGGCAGCCAAAATGATTGATTTTACGGCTTCGGACATTGAAAATATAGAAAAATTGGTCGAAGAGAAGTATGAAACATGGGATTGGAACTTCGGTTTTTCACCAAATTATAACTTTAAAAAAGCAATTAAGATCCCTGCAGGATTCATCGAGTTGCATTTGGATGTACACAAAGGATACATTGAAAGGGCTAAAATTTTCGGTGATTTTTTTGCATCCCGATCAATTCATGAACTTGAAAATTTATTGATTGGTGAAAAGCATGAAGTAGGAGCGATTGATGCCTTACTGAAATCAATTGATTTGACGACGTATTTTGGTAAAGTTGAACCCGCAGAAATTCTTACCTTGTTTAACTAGAAAATGTAGTATTGCCCGATATGGGTGTTAATTAATAAATATATGCCTTGGAATCCAGCTATATACAATCAATTTAAAGATATCCGTTTTAAACCGTTTTATGATTTATCTGAGCTAATTACTGCCGATAAAATGGAGCATGCAGTCGATTTAGGTTGCGGTACAGGTGAACAGACAGCTATCTTAAGTGAACAATTTTCTCAAGCGACCTTTCTTGGGATAGATTCTTCTGCGGAAATGCTTTCTAAAAGCCATAAGTTGGAAACGGAGCGTCTAAAATTTAGGCAAAGTTCCGTCGAGGCCTTCCTTGCAGAGCCAAAAACCTGGGATCTTATATTCAGTAATGCTGCTTTACAATGGCTGGAAGATCATCAGGTTCTTTTCCCTCAAATTATTTCTAAGCTTAATGTTGGCGGACAATTGGCGATACAAATGCCTTATCAGCCCGAAAATATACTCAATAAAATTTTAGTTGAATTGGCGACGGAAGAACCCTATCGAACCTATTTAGGGGGCTGGAATAGGCCTTCTTCGGTATTGGATATGGATACTTATGCGCAATTGCTATTTGATAATGGCCTGGATCAATTAAACCTTTCTCTTCGTGTATATCCACTCATTGCTGCTGATGCAGAAATGCTTTACAATTTTATCGCTGGGTCTGCTTTGATTCCTTACATGGAACAATTGGAGGAAGATAAGAAGTCTGTGTTTGTAACTGAATATAAAACACGCATCAAAGAACAGTTCACTAAATTTCCGGCGATCTATTCTTTCAAGCGTATTTTATTATACGGGCGTAAAATGTAATCTACATGCCGATTAGGTCCGACCAACTGGCATCTGTAATTGTGACTAAGTCCGCTGGGTCTAAAATAATCTGAAGCCCTCTTTTTCCCGCGCTGACGGAAATCGCTGATTCCAATTGTGCGGCTTCTTCAATAAAGGTTGGGAACTGTTTTTTCATGCCAATAGGTGAACAGCCACCACGAATATAGCCGGTCACCGCTAAAAGGTCCTTCATTGGAAGCATTTCGCAGTTTTTATTCCCAGAGGCCTTCGCTATTTTTTTAAGGTCGAGCTGTGCGTTTCCGGGAATTACGGCAACAATATAAGGATCCTTGTTGCCTTTTAAGACCAGGGTTTTATAAAGCGTCTCGGGTGACAAACCTAGGGTTTCGGCGACATGCTCAGCACTGACGTCCTGTTCGTCTACCTCGTATGCTCTGAGTTCATACTTAATTTTTGCTGTGTCCAACAGCCGAACAGCATTTGTTTTACTCGACATACCCTAGCCTTGTTTTTTCTTATTAAAATAGGTCGTTATGGCATCTAGCGCGTATGCATTCAAGCAGTTGCTTGCTTGCAGACCACCCTTTTGAGCCACTAATACACCATATTGCATATCGTGCAATCCCTCTGTACGATGGGCATCGGGATTGATGGAAAGCAAAACTCCTTTCTCTACTGCATAACGGTGCCATCTCCAATCCAGATCTAATCGTAAAGGATTGGCATTTATCTCAATGACAACGCCATTTGCCGCACAAGCATCGATTACCCGTTTAAAATCTAAGGGATATCCGGCCCTACTTAATAATAGTCTTCCTGTCGGATGGCCTAAGATTGTTGTATACGGATTTTCGATCGCTTTGATTAGTCTTGTTGTGGCTTTGTCTTCGTCCATTTTCAGATTGGAGTGTACGGAGGCGACAACGAAGTCAAACTTAGCCAATACCTCATCGGGATAGTCTAATGAACCGTCACCTAGAATATCGGATTCAATTCCCCTGAAAATCTTGAAAGGAGCCAATTTTTCGTTTAATGTAGCAATCTCATTCCACTGCTGTTCCAATCGCTCAATGGAGAGGCCGTTGGCATAGACTGCAGTTCGCGAGTGATCGCATATACCCAAATATTCTAGCCCCAGGACATCTTTACAATGTAATGCCATTTGCTCGAGGCTATGTACGCCGTCACTATAGGTGGAGTGATTGTGGAGTGTTCCCCTGAGGTCTTTGTATTGAATCAGCTTTGGCAGTGTATGTGTTTGAGCCTGCACTATTTCATTCAACCCCTCTCGTAATTCGGGTTCAATATAATCTAAACCCAAGTTACGGTAAATGGCCTCTTCACTGGAAAGTGAAGGGAGATCCGGTAGAATATTAAATAGATGATCGAGATGTGCAGTGGATCCGGTACTAAGAATCAGGTCGCGATAAAAATCATTGATATTACTGCTGAATACTTTGAAAGTAAACCCCAATTCATCGGTCAGTTCTATGGAGTTTTCTGTTTTTTCCACTAAAGTAAATCCATCAAGGAATTTTTCGACATTGTCTATACTTTCCGATATTAAAAGATCTACGGTACTCAAAACCTCGCATTTTCTTCTGAAATCTCCTGTATATGACAGCAGTGAAGAAGGAAAATGCAATTTCAAGTCGTTGAAAAATTTTTCTGCCAGTGGAAGTACTTTTGCATATAAAAACCATCCTTTGTTGGAAATAGAAAACTCAATGGATTTTTTGATGTCTTCCTGTGTCTTAAGACCAAACCCTTTTGCTTCTACGAGACGGTTTTCATTACAGGCGTACAGTAATTCGCCCACACTTTCAATCTCGAGTTCTTTCCAGATAATTTGAATCTTTTTAGGGCCAAGGCCCTTAATATTTAACATTTCAATAATACCGGATGGTGTGTTTTCAATAAGATCCCCAAGCTCTTTGAAAGTTCCTGTAGCGGCAACTTCTTTGGCTTTTTCAGCCGTGCTTTTTCCGATTCCAGGCTGTGCACTCAATTCTTCAAGACTGGCCTCTTCAATACGGAAAGGTAGCTTGTCCAACTTAAAAGAGGCACTTGCAATGGATTTTGTTCGAAAAGGATTTTCGTTGTGAAGCTCCATCAATTGGCTACATAATTTGAAAATTTTTGAGATCGCTTTATTGTCCATCGTATTTGAATTGTTAAGCTACAAATATCTTAAATTTTAGGTCAAAATAACAATTCAAACGCGGATATTATAGCGTTAAATAATGTAAAAAAGCGACTTTGAATGCCTGTTTTTCTCTATTTCTTGAAATTAACAACAAAGTGACAAATGCATGTGCGCTTAACCAAACATTTTGGCTATGTTTGCCGTTTTTGGGTGTTAAAATTGCAGCGATTTTGTGAATATCTTATAAAAACAACCCTATTAAATAGTAAAATATCATGATAGCAGACATTAGTGACAAAGAAATCAGTGGGCTTTATAAAACAGGTATTATTCAACAAACTGCTTACTGGTCTGCAGTAAAAAAAATGCAAGGTATACAATCGAAGGCATTTAATTTTAAATCCAAACAATCCGATCTGTATGTCGGAGTCGACGACGATACCTATTTTATCGGTGATCTATTAATTATTATACAAGCCATAGATCAGGAACATAGCATAGCCTATGTACCTTATGGACCTGAGATTGAACCTTCAGATGAAAACCAGGGCTATTTTTTAGAACAGTTATCGGAAAGTTTACGTTCCCATCTGCCACCAAATTGTATAATGATACGCTATGATTTATCTTGGGAATCACATTGGGCTAAAGAGGATGATTGTTACGATCTTCATGGTAATTGGCTAGGGGTGCCGGAGAAACGGATTCAGGAAATGCGCTTTAATTTTAACACAGAAAACTGGAACTTTCATAAAGCCAATACGGACATACTTCCTTCAAATACTATTTTTATGGATCTTAGAAAGGGGGAGGATATGTTGCTTGGAAATATGAAATCTAAGACTCGATATAATATCAATTTAGCAGAGCGAAAAGGAGTACGTGTGCGTTCGCTGGGGCTTGAAAGTTTGGCGGTTTGGTATGAGCTTTATCGGCAGACAGCTCTTCGAAATAACTTTTTCTTACATGATATAAGCTATTTTAAGATCGTTCTTTCTGCAAGGGCAAGTGATACATTGTCTCCCGCAGATGTATATCTTTTAGTAGCCGAAGTGGATAGCCAGCCTTTGGCCGCGATGTTTTTGGTAATTGCAGCAAATCGGGGGACTTATCTATATGGAGCTTCTGCTTCCGAAAATCGTAATTATATGGCGACATACGCTTTGCAATGGCGTGCGATGCAGCTTGCGAAAGAAAAAGGCTGTACAGAATATGATTTCTTTGGAGTATCGCCACAGGCAGATCCGTCACACCCTTTATATGGACTTTATCGTTTCAAAACAGGATTTGGTGGTGAAATCTACCACCGTATGGGCTGTTGGGATTATCCCTTGGACAATAGGAAATATCAGTACTATGCGTCAATGGAGTTTAAAAACCAGCGCTATCATTTAAGTTAGAAACTAGAAGACCTCACCCAAGGTGAGTCTAACGCCACGGTGATTCTTACTGATACCATAGTCGATTCCAATGTTGGTGCCCGAGTTTTTGTTAAACTTAATTCGTGCACCAGCACCAGTGCCGACGTTCCAGTCTTCGAACATGGAATTCTTTGGCCCGTTTAATGTCGTAAAGTTCATAAATGCAACAAATCCAAATAAGCCATTTTGGGTGATATCACGACGATATTCCGTTTCTAAATAGTAAAGTGATTTACCACGAAAACGACTGACTGGAAAGCCTCTTCCCGAACTATTGTATGGATCCCATCCTAAATTCGGAAGATCAAGATAGGGCGCTTTACTATTAAATACCGTCCAGAAGAAACTCCTTATGGCAATCATATTTTGGCGATTTCTGTCTTGGGTAAGCCTATGGTATCGTCTAACTTCGAGAAATAGCGATTTCCAGTTCTGATCGCTTCCTAAAAATATCGGATTTACACGGAACTGTAAATTGGCATAGTTACCCGACCAGGTATTGATCGAATTGGCGCGCGTATCGTAAATTAAATTGAAGCTGACTCCTGAAGACATGGTATTGTCTTTTAAATCTGTTCCATAAGGGTAGGACGTGTAGTCTTCGAGCTTGGTATTGCTCGTAGACTTAATATTCATTCTATAATCCAGATCATAACCAATGCCCATAAAAAGGCCTCCATGAATTCTTTTTAATGCATGTTGGTATAAACGAAAGTAGGTGTAATCTAAATTAATCTGCTGATCACCATGATGCTCTTTGCCAATTCCCCAAGTTTCGTGCGGATATTTTAGTAGACGGATATCCCCATCAATCACCCATGTATTATCTTTTAACCAGATGTAAGAACGTATTGGCAGACCAAATCGTTTGCCAAAATTTGTGTAAGGCGTAAATGTCATTTTAGACATATAGGTGTCGGAACGATCTCCTAAATAAAATCCTGCGGTTGTACTTGTAATTAGAGCATGCCCCCCTCCGGGAACATTTGTCGAAAAGGGTAAAAAGGAAAAATAGATTTTCTTTCCTGTACTATCGACAGTTTGGGGTGGCTTGATATTTAATATTTCTTTTCCAATATCAATCAGATCACGTTGTTTACTTGTATCAGCAAGATGTTTGGTGGTTTCTATTTCATTGACGGGACGTTGTGCATATACAGTATCGCCAAGTACAAGTAGAACCATCAAAATAGACCATTTAATATAAAAAATATATGCGCTATCGTAGTGTGTCATGAAAGAATGCAATCTAGCAGGAAATAGATAGAATAACAATATTCAAACCAATAATTTATTCATTCTGTCACGTTTTGGCTATAAAGAGAATTGATTGGAAATTTCATTCGCCTAGAAAAAAAGAGCATTTACCGATTTTAATGTAATGTTAATCTAAATGTAATGAAATCAATATATGAGTTGTCTTAACTTTGAATCAGAAAATAAATAAAAAAAGTACGCAACAAATTTATATAGTTCGCGACAGTAGAATAAGAAAATATACTAATACATTATAAAATTGAAAAAGATATGAAAACTTTAGTAAAAACATTTGTAGCAGCAGCAATGATTGCAATCTCTACTTGCTCAATGGCTTCAGTTAAACCAGAAGAACGCAATTTAATTACTGCTGATTTAGCCATCGATGAATACGTTGGAGCAATGACCGAAGGTCAGGTAGCTAATTTAGATAAGCTTTTTACAGCTGATTTTAACCAAAAAGTTTGTGGCAAACAAGATTTGAAATTTAGCCGTCTTGAGATGGTTGAGTTTTTGAAAAAACAAAAAGGAATCAAGATGAACTGCAAAACAACAACACAGATCGTTGAAGAATTACCTGATTATGCAATAGCGAAAGTTACGATGCAATTTGATGGTTTTGCTAAAACAGATCTGATCACACTTGTTAAAGAAAACGGAACTTGGAAAATTTCTAAATCTGTAAACTCTTATAAATAAGAATTTGCTGTCAAAATTGGTCGATTAAAAATAAGAAAAGGGTACTTAAGTACCCTTTTTTTTGTGGAGCATATCAGATTCGAACTGATCACCTCTTCGCTGCCAGCGAAGCGCTCTAGCCAAATGAGCTAATGCCCCTGCTTTATTTGGTGTCGCTAAGATAGTACTTTTTTGGATAAACAAAGCCTCTTTTTTATTTTTCTACATATTTTTCTATGTATGTCATCTAGTCGTTTTTTTTTTGATACACAAATACGCTCGAGCTGACCACTCTATTTTTCTATTTGGATATCTTAAGGTGTTTTTATCTCGTTGAAAAACAAGAGAGTTTACCGGCGTAAAGGAGGACATGAACAATGTATTAGTGTCCCTCAGTAAGCAGCGCTTCGGTTCGCTTTATCTGACCTTTATCTTTCCAGGCATCATGCCCAGGAATAACCATATTAATTTCGGGATATTTTGCCAATAACCTCGCTAGGGATGGTTTCCAGGATTTTATATCCCCATCTGCCGTAAATCCTAGATCTTGGGCTTCGGAGCTTTTTATAAAACAACCACCGTCTAGGATCTTATATTGGGGAAACCAGACAACAACATTGTCCATGGAGTGTCCGGCACCAAAAAAGTTCAAAACAAAAGATTGTCCGCCGACGGTGTAGGTTTTATTGGTGGAAACAAGATGAGTGGCCTGGGCTTTGTGATTTACCTTTAGCAGGTCGTTCGTCATTTTTGTTGCGTAGGTTGGAATTCCAATACCGTTGTAATAAGCAAAGCCACCTGCCCGATCTTCGTGCCAGTGTGTCGCGTAAACAGCAATGACGGGTAAATTATGTTTCTGTTTGATGCTGTCCAATAAGGGTTGATATTGTGTGGAATCCCATGGTGTATCAAAAAGGATAACGCCTTTTTTTGTAATTAGGTATACCGCATTAGCAGCATATTTGGCACCTCCAAAGGTGTTAAAGGTCGTGTAAAGGTACAGATGCGGATTTATCTTTTCTATTAAAAGAGGTTTTTCTTGCGCTTGTAGAGATGGAGAAAGACCGAATAAACCAATGCTCATGCATACGGCAGCAAATGTTGCGCGAATATAAGGAGAAAGAAGTGAGATCATATTTTTGAATGTTATTGCATTAACGTTAGAACAAAATGATTATTATTTTTTCAAAACCTGATTAATACATTTTTTAGGTAGATTGAACAAAATCTTCACGATATGGGGTGAACGAATCGATCAGTTCTCCTTCCTCCAAACATTCACATCCATGAATCAATTGCGAATAGATGATACAAGAATCGCCAGCGGTTAAGATGCGATCAACACCATCAATATGGTATCTGAATGTTCCTGCACTAACATAAGAAATCTGTGTGTGGGGGTGTTGATGAAGTGCACCGATAGCCCCTTTTTTAAAACGAACTTTCATGAGCATGAGTTCATCATTAAAAACGAGTATTTTTCGCATAACACCTTCGCCCAGGTCTGTCCATTGCTGCTCGCTGTCGTGTAAGAATATTTCGCTCATCTAATTGTTGATTTATGGAGCTTCGATTGGAAAACGCTCTCTTTTCCAATTATAGTAAAAAAATATGAATTTACGGTTAGATCCAATGCTTCTTTTGGAACATATCAATTTGCTTTACAAAATTTGACTACATATGAGATGAATTAAAAACCAAATGGTCCAAATAAGTAAAAAAACAGTTATTTTGCGCCTGAGCAATTTGTATATTACACGATGAATTATTTCGACGAGCTTATTACTTTATTACGTCAGGAGCACCAATTTGATCGATTACAACATGAAAATTTGTTGTTGAAAAGTAGTTTGAATGAACGAAGAATGCAAGGTGTCACCTGGTTTCCGATTCAGATAACAGATACGGAGCTTGGGAGAGGAGACTATTTATCCGTTAATTTAAATCGAACAAATTATTATGAGGTCGAACATAAGTTTCGCTTTGGTATGCCAGTTTGTCTGTTCTCAAATCACGATCCCGACCGAGATCGAATAGAGGGCATCATATCTTCGATCAATAGGGATGGGATGCGAATTTCATTTCGTGTCGATGAACTTCCAGAATGGAGCAGAAGAGGGAAGCTTGGTGTTGATTTGTTATTTGATGAGTATTCCTATCGGGAGATGTTCAATGCCTTGGAGAAAGGAAAGGAATTGAGCCGTGATGCAAAGCAAGGTAGTTTTGTGAGAAGATTAATCGGTGAAGAGTTGATTCCAACTGAATCTATTGCAGAATTCTTTGAGCATCCCAACTTAAATACGGGGCAAAATAAAGCGGTCCAACAGCTATTGGAAGCAAGTACTGTAGCTCTTTTGCATGGGCCGCCGGGGACGGGGAAAACAACAACATTGGTTCAGGCCGTGAAGGCATTGCTAAAACAATACAACAAGCAAGTGTTGGTTGTTGCACCGAGCAATACTGCCGTTGATTTGTTAACTGAACGTCTAGATGCTGCTGGAATTGCAGTAACAAGAATAGGAAACCCTGTGAAGGTTTCGGAGCATCTCCAGGAATTGACACTCGATGCAAAGATTGATCGACATCCTGCAAATAAGGATATTAAAACACTTCAAAAGCAAGTGCGGACGTATACAGAGATGGCTCAAAAATATAAACGTAATTTTGGAAAAGCTGAGCGGGAGCAAAGAAAAGCGTTGTTTGATGAAGCTCATCGAATCAGAAAAGATGTCGATAAGATTCAAGATTTTATCAGTGCAGATGTTTTGGATAAATCGCAGGTAATTACTGCAACTTTGGTTGGATCGAATCATGAGGTTATTCGCAATCGCAGCTATGAAACAGTCATTATTGATGAGGCCGCACAAGCATTGGAGCCTGCTTGCTGGATCCCGATATTAAAGGCACATCGAGTTATTTTGGCGGGAGACCACAATCAATTGCCTCCTACTGTAAAATCCAGTAATGTACCTCACCATGGCCTGAGCCATACATTATTCGAAAAATTGGTAGATCATAATCCGCAATTGGTTTCTTTGTTAGATGTACAGTATCGCATGAATGAACAAATTATGCAATACCCGTCCACAGCCTTGTATAATGGTTTGTTGAGAGCAGATAGTACAGTGGCACAGTGGAGCTTAGCAGTGGATACCGAACCGGTCTTATTTATCGATACAGCGGGAGCGGGGTTTGAAGAAACCGAAAGCGACGGCGCAATCTTTAATCTAGGAGAAGCTCATTTTATTAAAGCTCATCTGAACGACCATATTGGAGCTTGGACAGCGTCTTTGAGCCTCGATGAAAGCCTGAGCGTCGGGGTGATTGCTCCTTATCGAAAGCAGGCCACTTTATTGAAGGAGGTATTGGATGGGGAAGAAGTGCTACGACCTTTTAACGACTTGATTAAAATACAGACAATAGACAGTTTTCAAGGGCAGGAGAAGGATGTTATTTATATCAGTTTGACCAGAAGTAACGCTGAACAGCAGATTGGTTTTTTGTCTGATGTTCGCCGGATGAATGTGGCAATGACTAGGGCTAAGAAGAAATTGGTTGTTATTGGAGATAGTGCTACAATAGGTTCACATCCGTTTTACCGAGAATTTATTGCCTATACCGAGTCGATAGGGCACTATCATAGTGTGTGGGAATGGGATATTTCAGCAATATAATGGAAGAGGCCACTTCATAGGAAGTAGCCTCTTGCTTTTATTGAAACTTACTGACCAGATTGATTCCTGTAATGTCTCCTTATTAAGAAGTGAACTTCATCCAATCTGTGTTTTCGTCGTAGTTCATAAGTGGTTCGGCATTATTGTTATTTGATAACTGGCCTACCAACATATAAATATCCATGCTCACATGTTGACGTGTTATTTCTGTCATCTTATCATTGAACCCGGCGTTGTTAATTTGTAAAACATACTGAAAACAGATGACGCGGGCGATTATCTTTCCAAGTGTAACCAGTTCACGTTGTTTGGGCTGTAGCGGAAAGTCAAAATTCAAGATTGATGAGAAAAATGGTGCTGCAAATTCAGTTGAGCTATATTTTTTTAAGAAAGACAACAAGTTACTTTCTTTGGTTTTGCGCATAAGTTTACCGATCGCTTCAGCAACTTGAGAATAAAGCATTTCATTTGATCCCTCAAAGATTTGAAAAGGTCTACTGTCTACGAGGCCACGACCGGCAACATGGTCTAACCTATAGCCATTTGCACCGGATAATTGCACACATGTTTGCGCGGCTTCATGCATTAAGTCTGTCACAAATGCTTTCACACTATTGGCATCTACACCATAGGCCGAAAGGTCATTATGGATAGAGCTGATCGAGACACTGTATGAACACATTGCAGAACATAAGGTAAATGCAGCCTGTATGCGCGACAACTGAAATTTAACAGCGTCTAATTCATTTAAACTAATACCCGCTACACGGCGTTCGGAACAATGTGTCATGGCCTCATCCAACATCCGTTTTATGAAACCCATTCCCATTCCAGGGAATTGTAATCTGCTGCGGTGGAGGGTGTCTAACATCAATTTAATTCCTGTACTTTCCGGATTTAGTTTGTGATCCATGGGAACATTGATGTCGATGTCGTTCACTCCATAAGGAATTGCATAAAGACCAAGGCTATTGTATTTCTTTGTAACAGTAATCTTTTGTTCTTCGACGGCGTTCTCTGTGACAAAGAAATCTATATCCCGCACCAGTTCTCCGTTTTCATTTTTCTTGCGTGCTGTCACGAGCCAAAAGTCAGCAGCTCCAGTGAGACCTTGCCAGTGTTTTTCACCTTTTATATAGTACTTATCGTCCTTTTGTTCGTAAGATGTTCGCATATTGAGGGCGTCACTGCCGTAAGCCTGTTCGGTAATCATTAATCCTCCCATTGCCTGGTTTTCCAAAAATTGATGGAATATCTTCTCTTGAAGTAAGGTATCGCCGTATTTGGCAAAGGGCTCCAAAAATAGCGCAATATTAATCCCGAAAATGAGCGATAAAGATAGTGATTCATAAGAAGCTGCCGCCAGTACACCCAAGCATTCTTTCACATGAAGGCCCCGACCACCGTGGTGTTCCGGGATAGCAACCGACAAGGGCTGCATTTTCATGATCTCAGCTAAAAACTCAGGCGGTAGCCCACGCGTTAAACTGAGCGAGTTGTAATCATACTCTTTATTAAATAAGCTTGATAGCCTAGTTTTAAAATCCGCAATAAACAAATCGAAATCTTGGGTTATATTGTTGTGTTCTGAAACCTTAAGCATCTTTAAATATGTGATTAAATGATGGAACAATGTAAATCGAAACATGAAGAAGAACTGCCCGTTGACCAAAAAATTCTCTTTTGCTTCAATCACTTACACAAAAATAACTCCAATCAATTTGATTCTCTTGTGTACTTCAGTATAAAAGATAGGACAAATCGTGCATGTTGAAAATCTAAGTTGCTCTGTTTCGATAAGAAGTAGGAGAAACACCAACTATTTTTTTGAAAAGCCGTGAGAAGTAAGAAGGATCGGAAAAATCCAATTCATAACAAATGTCTGCAATGCTTTTAGTGGATTCAAACAATAGAAATTGACTGTGCATAATCAGTACTTCAAGAATGAGTTCCTTCGACGATTTCTTGAATACAGAAAATACGCAGCGATTAAGGTAGTTTGTAGATACCGCGAGTTTATCCGCGTAGAATGAAATATTTTTTTGCTTTTTGAAGTTTTTGTGCACAAGCTGTTTGAACATCATTGCAATTTCCTGTCTCCGATTGAGCGCAAGGTTGGATGAAGATAGCTTGATAATTTTTAGAATTGCAGATTTTAATAAATTTTCAAATAGTTCTTTATAAGGTGATTCGGAAAGCAATTCATCATAAAGTAATCTGAAAAGTTCTTGAAGATCGCCGCTGTCTCGCGCAGTTAAGTTTAGTAAGGGCGAGATATTAAAAATATTCAAAATCTCCTGTTCCCTGAAGATGGAAGTCATCGCATTGTCGTTGATCAAAACGCAATGTCCTTTCGCGGATTTATCGACCGACTTTATTGTTGAGATATTGCCGTAGTTGCTGATAAGAATTGCCGGAGCTGTTACAACATATTCCTTGGCACCAATCTGATGTTTAAAATAACCTTCCGTGATGTGAACAAGAAGATTATAGCCTAGGAAAATAGGTGGGGTCGGAAATTTAATGTAGGGTGCGATTTCACTGAGCTGGAAGATCTTGATCGGGGATTGTTGATAACGCAGATGCTCCAGACTACCTGTCATAAAACGATCTACAAATTCACCTGCATTTACCTGATTTTCCATGATTAATAATTATAAAAATTTAGCACGCTAAAGCTTCCTCATGCCATCCATTGTTCATTTGGAAATCATGCTCAATAATATTCCAAAGGTAGTGTGATAAAACTTGTTTGTCAATTTTAACAAACGATTTGTGAAAATAAAGCTTTATCCTTAGTTTAGTTTTTTGTTATCGTGTGAATAGCCTGATGCTCAGTGGGTATTTTTTAAATATAAACCGAACGAATATGAAACCAGTGCTCATTTTTATATTAACGCTATTCCTGTTCAACGATGTGAAAGCGCAGACCTTTTTGGATTATTGTAATGATCGTATACGGACAGGAGCCGAACAGACCGAGCGTTATGTACCTTATTTATTGAATAAGCGCATTGGTATATTGGGCAATCCATCTACGGTTATTAAAGGGAGACACCTTGTTGATAGTCTACTCGCGCGCGGGGTTCAGATTGTGAGAATTTTTGGACCTGAGCACGGATTTCGAGGCAATGCAAGTAATGGAACTGAAGTGGGGGACGAAATCGATCCGATAACCAAAATTCCTATTGTCTCTTTATACGGAAATAAGAAAAAGCCAACAGCGAAGGATCTAAAAGATGTCGATCTGTTTATTTATGATGTGCAGGATATGGGGGTGAGATTTTATACCAACATTAATACCCTTCGGGATATTATGGAAGCTTGCGCCGAAAATGATAAGGAGCTCTTGATCTTAGACAGGCCCAATCCCAATGCCTATCTTATTGATGGCCCTATTTTGGAGGAAAAATATAAGTCGGGTATTGGGCAATTTCCTGTTCCTATTGCACATGGGATGACTACAGCTGAATTTGCCCAGATGATCAATGGAGAAGGTTGGATGAATACCAAAAAGAAATGTAAATTGAAGATTATTCCTGTAGCAAATTATGACCACAGTATGCTTTATAAATTACCAGTCAATCCCTCACCCAATTTAAATACGGAACAAAGCATACTATTATATCCGAGTACCTGCCTCTTTGAAGGTGTGAAAGTGAATCATGGCAGAGGCACCGATTATCCCTTTGTTGTGATCGGTAGTCCAATCTATAAGGGTATATATGATTTCTCATTTGTCCCCGTCAGTAAAAAAGGGATGAGTGAATCGCCACTGTTTATGAATGAAGAATGCTATGGAATAGACCTGCGTAAATATGATCTAAAGCAGCTTGTAGATAATAAAAAAATAAACTTATCCTGGATGATAGCACTTTATCAGAACTCTCCGGAAAAAGACAAGTTTTTTGATCAATCATTTTCGAAACAGATTGGCAGTATCGAAAGGCTCGTGGGCGTAGGTTTATTTCGCAAGCAAATCGAAGCTGGTGTTTCGGAAGAAGAAATCCGAAAAAGCTGGGAACCGGGATTAAAGAGTTATAGAAAGGTTAGGGAAAAATACCTTATCTATCCATAATATGATAAGGACACTTAGCGACCGAGAGATAATAGTCGATAGCTCAGCTATTTTTTGAGCGCGACAGCATAACCTATAACCTTAAAAAAACATCGATGTTTAGACTAAAATATGATTGGCGCCCCATTATTATCCTATTTATTGCGGTGGGATGTTTTTATCAATTAAGAGGGCAGCATCTGGCTCTGGCTAGAAGCCTAGATCGTCAAAATTATGCAGCGTCCTCCAATGTCGGTTTAAAGCCATCATTGAAATGGAAATTCCAAACAAAAGGAAAATTGTTTTCTTCACCCATCATTTGGGGTGATGTCGTCTTTGTGGGTTCTTGTGACAGTAATTTATATGCGTTGAACAAAACTAGCGGAGATGTACTTTGGACGTATAAAACTGCTGGTGAAATTCGGTCAACTGTTGCTGTAGATGCTGGAATAGTGTATTTTTTAAGCGCTGATGGCTACTTGTATGCCCTGGATGCTCAAACTGGACGAAAATTATGGCAGTTTTCAACCAATGGTGAGAAGAGCTATGATGTATGGGATTATTTTCTTTCATCTCCTGCAGTGGTCGATGGCGTCGTGTATTTTGGGTCTGGAGATCATCATATTTACGCTGTAGGTGCTAAATCTGGGAAACTTATTTGGAAATTCCTGACCGGAGGAATTGTGCATGCAGCCCCAACGTTGACACGAGAGCATGTTTTTATTGGTAGTTTTGATGGTTATTTCTATTGTTTGAAAAAAGATGGCACCTTAGATTGGAGGTTTAAAACAATTGGCGAACGTTATTTTCCCAAAGGTGAGATCCAATTCAACGCAGTTGTTGCTGATAGTACAGTCTATTTTGGTGCGCGTGACTTTAATGTATATGCGCTAAATACCACGAATGGAAGTGGATTTTGGGTATATCATCAACCGGGAAGCTGGACAAGTGTTCCTAGTATTTTTGACGATAAGCTTGTTGTAACCATGTCGGATTCCTATAGTATACTTGTTTTAAATAGAATTGACGGAATGAAAATAGCCGAACCCAAGGTGCCTTTAAACACATTTAGTAGTGCCACAATTGCTGGCGATGCGGCTTTTTTTGGGACACTGGATGGTGTAATTTATAGATTGAATATAAAAAAAGGAGAAGTTGTACCAATATTCCAAACGGAGTCGAGTAAAAAGAACAGACAATTGTTTCTCAATGGTGAAAATATGCTCCATGCCGATCTGCAGCAAAAATACAAAAACGATATTACGCGATTGTTTGCAGATTATTTACAGATGGGAAGTGTTTTTTCAACGCTATGGATCGAAGATAATAGGCTTTATTTTGGTTCCGCTGATGGAGCCATCTATGCGTTGGAATAGCAAGTACGCGCTATTTACAAATCGTAGCAGGGCTTACTTTCTTAAAATTTTTTCCATGGATCTACCTTTGGCCAGTTCATCAATTAATTTATCGAGATAACGAACTTTCTGAACCAGCGGATCTTCAATATCCTCAATGCGATAACCACAGATTACGCCTGTGATCTTGGAAACATTCGGGTTTAAGCAAGGTGCTTGTTTAAAGAAATGTTCAAAGTCAATTTTATCGTCAATTGTTTGTTGTAAGGATACCGGATTATAGCCAGTTAGCCAAAAAATAATTGCGTCGACCTCCTCTTTTGTACGTCCTTTTCTTTCAGCCTTTTGTATATAAAGCGGGTACACACCAGCAAATGACATACGATATATTCTTGTATTATCCATTTTACAAGTTAATTTCATTAAAGGTATTCATTTTGAACGAAAATAAAAACAAGCGATAGCTGACTAATATCGTGGATTTTAGATTCTTTACTAGTTGTAATGTTTATTTTGAATAATTTACTTTTCATGCGCGGTAACTTATATTTGATAATAAGGAAAATCATGGTTAATTGACCCGAGGTGAATGTGAAAAAGTGCTTAGCAATTTCTTTAATAATAATATAAATTATAATTCTATCTTTATGTGATACAAAATTATTGAAATATTATTACATGGATTTGAGGTATATTCGGAATAACATACATATTACAGAAGAAGAACAACAACGTATCAAGGATTTTCCCGTGTTGATAGGAGGATGTGGAATAGGAAGTTACATTGCCGAATGCCTGTTGCGCATGGGATTCGAAAATTTGACAATTGCTGATGGGGATATTGTCGAATTATCAAATCTAAATAGACAAAATTATACCAGTAAAGATATCGGTGTAAAGAAAGTCTTTGCTTTGCAGGATCGCTTACGGACAATTAATCCAGAAGCCAAAATAACGGTATTTCCGGAATTTATTAACAAAGATAATCTGTACGATATTGGTATCGACCATAAGGTTGCTATTAATGCTTTGGATTTTTCTTCCGATATTCCCTTTGTTTTTGATCAATATATGGCAAAAAAAAATATACCCGTAGTACATCCCTATAATTTGGGTTGGGCTGGGTTTTTAACGGTCCTCCCGCCCGAGGGGCTCAATCTGCATTCATTGGAAAAAGCCCACGAGACCTTCGAATTAAATGTCGGTAAATTTATTGTGGACAGTTTAAAAACAAAGGGTATAGAAACGAAATGGCTTGAGGAGTTTTTGGCAGAATATGGTAAAATAGCGTTAACGTCTCCTCCACCACAGTTATCTTTAGGGTTATACCTCTTATCTGGGATGGTAAGTCATATTGTGTTTAATTTGGCAACAACAAAACCAGTGAAATTCTTTCCAGATTCCTATTATTTGTCCATGATGAGTTGAACAAAATATAACTGAAAAAACATTCCTTCCATTACACTTTTATGTAGTAAATTTGTTACTGTGGGAATTTAAACGAAAAGTCTTTATTTTTATAATTGCATATCGAATAACATTTGCATGAACTGGACGCCTGAAAACTATTATTTTACCAAGCTTAATAAAAACGAACTTCCTGAACTTATTCATTTTTATTTAGTAACGACTCAAGAGCACTACAAACTGGATAGCTATTCCGAAGAGGAGTATAAGTTTGATTTCGAGTCATTAATAGGAGAGGATCAGATTTTTTTTGATCGTTCCATTTATTATGTCCTTCGAAGTAAGCTTGATGGTGCTATTCAGGCCTCTATTAGAATTACATTTTGGGATAAGGAAACAAGTTTGCCGATTCAGAAATTATTTGATATTGAAACAGAAAGCTTGTTAATTCCGCATATAAAGAACTTTTGGCACATTGGGCGTTTTGTGATTTCAGGAAAGATAATTGGTAATCGGATCAATATTCTGAAAAAAATGCTTTTTGACGCATTTTATGGACCCTACAGTCTTGGGAGTGGATTAGTCATCGCTGAATGTGATCGAAAAGTCGTCAATACGCTCCGGAAATTAGAAATCGAATCTTTTGAACTTGGAGATCCAATTATATACCTCTATTCTGAGACACTTCCGATCTATATCAAATCGGAATGGCTGGATACTTTTATTGAGAAAAATAAATATTCTCAGTTTAGTATGGGAAACCAGGTCGATATTCAAAAATTTGTTGAGATGTCTAAGTTAATGCTGTTATGTTCAAAAAATAGTGAATAACATTAGAAAAGAGATAGTTCAATTGCTAGTGCTGTAGCTTCTGTAATGCTTTTGACTTTTAGTTTTGAAAATATTTGTTTTTTATGAAATTTAACCGTGTCAATTGATACATAAAGCTGATCTGCTATTTGATCCATGGTAAGACCTTGTGCGGAAAAAAGAAGAATGTCCTTTTCACGGGGTTTCAATTTAATACGAGGGGTTTCTACCCAAATATCTTTAGCCAAATCATATTCAAACTGTTTTCCGTCCTCATCCGATTTATATCTAATGTTTCCTGAGTTTGCATGCGAGGAAATAGAAACCAGGCAGAGCGCGATCCAAGGATTGGAAAACTTGTCCAATAGCAGGGGTTTTAGCTTATGGTTTACTAAAAGCGGTTTATTCCCTGGTTGTTTTAAATGGAAATCATAAGATATAGAGAATTTTAGACGATCTTCGGCATCTAAATTTCCAAAAAAGTCAAAACCAACGTCGTTTATTTTTTTTAGTAAATGTAAATCGTTCTCAGGGACATTATTAACATAATGATAATAACCTTCACGCATTACTTCAGTAGGGGTACTTCCACATAAAAAGATTGGGTTATCAGAAACAAATAGAAAGCTTTTCTTTGAATAATCAATTAAATATATACTTTGATAGGTTAATCTGCTTAACGATTTAGCGAAATTTATAAAGGCTTCGACAATCTCATAATCATCTTTGCTAAAGTCGTCTTTAACTTGTACCGGCTTGAAAAAATCTTCAATCTTAATTTTCATAGTGTAAATTACAAAGATGATCCGTAATTGCTTTTGAATACCACGTAAAATCGATGTTGTCTTGGCTTGCAAGTTACAAAAATAAGCACATAATGTCAATTTATGCACTAGAAACAAGCTTTTTTACGTTCCTATCCTTACAATGTAATCATTGTCAAAGCTAATAGTTGAACTTGTTCAAAATATTAAATCTCTATCCAGCAATGAAATAAGGCTCTACACAAATGGGTAGAATATTGTTTATAATGATAATACTAAAGATAATACTCTTATCTTTATGGTTTCAAAGCAAATAATTGTATAAATATACCTTTTTGAATCCAAATTGCCAATAGTAATTATTGCTTTGCCTGAGTTTTAGACAAAGTTAGAGTGCAAGAATATTAAACTTTCGGGAAATTATTTCAATTTGTACATTCTTATTAAAGCTTTGTTTATCTTAAATAGCCTTCAGCAACACTTTTGTACGTTAACCAGACTTGTTTCCCAATTCAGGAAAAAATCCAATATGAAAGAAATTATCCATTGATCTAACTCTTCTCTCTAAGAATCAAAACCTTTCATCGCTTCAAATTTGTGTGTTTATATCGAAATCATTTTCCTCTGTTTTTACTTTATATGTATATACATTTGGTTTTATTCGTTTGATATTTGTGATTTTTGTAGTAATATTGTGTTTATTATTTTGTTTATCATAGGTTTTGGTTGATCTTTTATGTATGTACAATTGAATAAGTCTAACGAATAATTTTGACCAATTTATGGAAAATGAAACTGATGTAATTAAAAATTATAAAATCTGATACTTATGAAATTACGTTTCTCACTTTCTTTTGCCGCCGGTCTGTTGCTTCTATGTGTACAGTCTGTAGTTGGCCAGGAGCACGCAATTTGGCAATTGGGGAATTCAGACGGTTCAAGCAGCGAATTTGCCTTGTCCCCGAATGGATATAAGAAATTTTTGGAACATGATTTTGGTTATGAAGACAATGCCTTTATCATCGGTCAATCTTCTTTAACAAAGGATCTACCCTATGTATTGCCCGGTCCAGCCAATGAATGGGGCGGGACTGGAGGAACCTCTGGTCTGAGAACACATTTTTTGAATTTATACTATGTGTTAAACAATAGTATAAAAAATGGTCAGTGCACACTTCAGGTTAAATTGGCCAATAGTGACCCTAAAAATAAACCTACACTACAGATCGTAATCAATGGCAAGCCCTATAATTTTGAGGTGGAGCGGGGAGCAGGAAATGGTGAGCCGCTAGAGAATCCTTTAAAATCTGGAAATTCTACGATAAATATACCGGTATCAGCTGATCTCATTAAGAAAGGCGGAAATCAGATTACCCTAACTGTCATAAAGGGAGGTTGGGTTGAATTTGATTCCTTTAAACTGCTTGGTCCACAGCAAGTAAAGTTAATAGCTAATCGATCTGTAATTGTTAAAAATGTACAGCAAGCTGATTTTGAGATTCTAAATGCAGGAAAACCCGTCCAAAATATGCTGGTTGATCTCTTGAAATTGAAAGATGATGAACAGTTGAAAGTAGTCTTGGATGGCAAGAAAATTTATGAGAAAACACTTGAAAAAGGTGCAGCGAAATTGGAAATACCAATGCCTTATGTCGCTAAGGATATCTGGAGTAAGTATGAAATTTATAATAATGGGCAATTAATACAGTCTTCAACAATCAAGCGGGGCCCAAAAAGACTCGGTGGAGTTTCAGATTATGTGAACACGATGATGGGTGCAGCACATTCCAGATGGATGATAGCCCCGGGACCATGGATGCCTTTTGGCATGGTAAAGATCAGTCCAGATAACCAAAATATTGGCTGGCAGGCAGGTTATGAACCTTCTATCGAATCTATTGGTACTTTTAGCCATATTCACGAATGGACAATGGCTGGATTGGGAACATTTCCGACAGCAGGTCAATTGAAAACTCGGGTCGGAGATCAGTACAGTACAAATTCAGGATATCGATCTGCAATAGATAAAACCAGCGAAAAGGCTCCATTGGGATATTATGCTGTTCATCTCCTTGATCACGATATCGACGTAAAATTGACGGCTGGTACACGTTCCAGTTTTCAACAATATACCTATCATAAGTCGGATACAGGACGTATCATGATTGATCTTAAGGTTAACGGAGAATATGATTATAAAATTAAAGATTTCTCGCTGAAAAAGGTTTCTGACTATAAGGTTGTGGGATACAGTAATCAATTATCTGAAAACGTTTGGTCCACGGATGCAAAACAGGATTATGTCGTATACTTTGTGATGGAGTTTGATAAACCTATCATAAACTATGGCACATGGCATAATGATCGGTTGACTGAACGGGCTGATTTGGTTGCTGATAGCGCTCAATTTGCGGGAATGTACGTGGAATTTGATGTGCATAAAGATAAGGCTGTACAACTGCGCACTGGGATTTCTTATGTGAGCTTAGCCAATGCAGAGGAGAATTTAAAAACGGAACTTTCGGAGCCATTCGGATGGTCCATTGATCGGGTCGTGGAAAATCAGCATAAAGTTTGGGATGAACTTTTAAGTAGATTGGCGATAAAGTCTTCAGACTATTTTGAAAAAGAGAAATTCTATACCAATATGTATCGCACTTTGGCAAGCCGAAATACATTTAGTGATGTGAACGGTCAATGGAGGTCTTCGGATGAAGTGATACGAACTTTAGCCCATAAAGGGGATCTCGCTTTAGGCTGTGATGCTTTCTGGAATACCTTTTGGAATTTAAATCAGTTTTGGAACTTGGTTACGCCGGAGTGGTCCAATAAATGGGTTAGATCGCAACTTGCGATGTATGACGCAAATGGCTGGCTGGCGAAAGGGCCGGCCGGAATGGAGTATATTCCGGTCATGGTTGCTGAACATGAAATACCGTTAATTGTTGGGGCATACCAGATGGGGATTAGAGACTACGATGCTGAAAAGGCATTTGAAGCTGTTAAAAAAATGCAGACAACAAGTCCATTGAAATTTGAAGGCGGTTTTGCGGGTAATAGGGATTTGGATGTCTATTTAAAATATAAGTACGTTCCTTATGATTTGGGGCGGTTTTCCAATTCTATGGAATATAGTTTTGACGATTGGACAGTTGGGCAGTTTGCAAAATCGTTAGGAAAGGAACAGGAATATCGCTATTTCAATGATCGCGCAAACTGGTGGAAAAATGCGATAGATGTCAGTAGTGGCTATGCTCGGATGAAGGATTCAAAAGGAGAATGGTATAAAGATTTTGACCCTTTTAAATCGGGGGCTAACCATCATTATGTAGAAGGAAATGCATGGCAATTGACCTTTTTTGTGCCACAGGATATTCCTGGACTAGCTAAAATGATCGGCCAGGATGTGTTTTTAAAACGATTGGAATGGGGATTTCCAGAAAGTGAAAAATGGCGTTATAATGGCCCTAATGATCAATATTGGGATTATCCTGTTGTTCAGGGAAATCAGCAATCAATGCATTTCGCCTATATTTTTAATTGGTTGAATAAGCCCTGGTTGACACAAAAATGGAGCCGCTCCATAGGTGAACGCTATTATGGCCAAGGGGTTTCGAATGCTTATCTCGGCGATGAAGACCAAGGGCAAATGAGTGCTTGGTATATCATGAATGCTATTGGTTTATTTCAGATCGATGGCGGAACAAGGGTCAAACCAATTTATGAAATAGGAAGCCCACTCTTTGAGGAGGTTAAGATTAGATTGGATGGTAAATATGGAAGAGGTGAACAGTTTATTATCAAAGCGAAAAATGCAAATAAGAAAAATATGTATGTACAACGCGCAACGTTAAATGGAAAACCGCTCAATACCTTTTATTTTGATGCTTCCGAACTGCTAAAAGGAGGAGAGCTTGTCTTAGAAATGGGCGCTACACCGAATAAACAATGGGGACTGTATCAATAAAAAACATGTTTACTGCTGGATTAAAATAGAGCGAGTTGAACGATAACAATGATTTGTTAAAATTTGGTTAAACTTAGCGGCCCGATATAAGAAACTCGTTTTTGATGACGTTATATCAGTAGTTTCATAATTTAGGTTAATAATTGGTTAGTTAGTAAAAGCCTGAAGTTCCCCACTTCAGGCTTTTGTTGTTATTGGTCATCATAAATCTCTTTGCTTAACATGTATAGTTTTGCTAAATCCTATTAACAAACGTAAAATCATCGATATAACCAGTTGTAAGATTTGTAAATCTTTGCGATTATCTGTAGTATTGTAGGTACACGCTAAAATGAGCGGCCTATGGTGTTTGCTTGAATGAAAGCAATTAACAATGTCGTCTATCAAGATTATATGATCAAATCTATTCGTTTTTTACTTTTAGGATTATTTCTTTGGGAGAATGTTTCTGCCCAAAAGCTTCCTACAGACTATGTCAACCCGTTTATCGGTACCAGCAATTATGGAACAACTAATCCGGGTGCTCAGGTTCCCAACGGCTTGATGAATGTTTCTCCGTTTAATGTAATGGGATCATCACTTAATGCATTTGATAAGGATGCGAGATGGTGGTCTACTCCCTATGAACATAGCAACAGTTATTTTACAGGTTTTTCTCATGTTAATTTAAGTGGGGTAGGATGTCCAGACATGGGAAGTCTGTTGTTGATGCCAACCTCAGGTAAATTAGAGGTTTATTATCATCAATATGGAAGTACCTATACGCAGGAGGTTGCCCATCCGGGGTATTACAGCAATGTGTTAAAGAAATACGGTATCAAGGCCGAAGTTTCAGCGACAACCCGTGTAGGTGTTTCTAAATTTACTTTTCCAAAAGGACAGGCAAATATCCTGCTTAATTTGGGCGAAGGTTTAACAAATGAAACGGGAGCAACAGTTCGTTATGTAAGTGATACCGAAATAGAAGGTTCTAAGTTGTTGGGCTCTTTCTGTTACACGAACAATCAGGCTGTTTACCCGATCTTCTTTGTTATGCGAGTCAATAAAAAACCGTCAAAAAGAGGATATTGGAAATTCCAACGTGCCGGAGAAAAATGGGAAAACGATTGGAATAAAGATGCCGGAAAATATAAAATTTTTACGGACTATACCGATCAGCTTTCCGGCGATGATCTTGGCGCATATTTTAGTTTTGATGTCAAAGAAAATGAAAGCTTAGAAGTACAGCTTGCCGTATCATTTGTGAGCGTTGAGAATGCGCGTAAAAATCTAGATGCTGAACAAGCAGACTTTAGCTTTGAAAAAACACAAAAGCACGCAGCTTCGCTTTGGAACAATGCATTGTCAAAGATACAGGTAGAAGGCGGTACAGAGGACCAAAAAACAGTGTTCTATACGGCTTTATATCATGCTATGATTCATCCAAATATCTTGCAGGATGTAAACGGAGAATATCCGGCAATGGAAAGTCGGAAAACACTTGTTGCAGATCACAAGCGTTACACCGTGTTTTCGCTATGGGATACGTACCGAAATGTTCAGCCTTTAATGTCACTGGTTTATCCCGATAAGCAGGTGGGCATGATACGTTCCATGATCGATATTTATAAGGAAAGTGGTTGGATGCCCAAATGGGAGTTGTATAGCCGAGAAAGCTATACCATGGATGGCGATCCGGCAGTTCCAGTGATCGTTGATGCATGGATGAAAGGCATTCGGGATTTTGATATCAATACAGCTTATGAAGCGTTTCTGAAATCGGCAACGACTACGGACTCCACGAATAAAATTAGACCCGACAATGCGGACTATGTGAAGTATGGGTATGTTCCACTGCGCGATTCATTCGATAATTCGGTATCTCATGCCATAGAATATTATGTTGCCGATTGGAACTTAGCCCAACTGGCCGGTTCATTGGGGAAAACCAAAGATGCCCAGCTTTTTGCTAAGCGAGCGCAGGGATATAAACATTATTATTCTTCGGAGTATGGGACTTTCAGACCTATTCTTCCTAACGGCGAGTTTTTAAGTCCATTTAGCCCATTGATGGGCGCCAATTTTGAACCTAATCATGGTTTCCATGAAGGTAACGCTTGGAACTATAGTTTTGCCATACCATTTGATATACCTGGTTTGGTGAAATTGATAGGTGGAAAGCAAAAATTTGTGGATAGACTGCAGGCAACGTTTGATAAAGGGTATTTTGATGTTACCAACGAACCAGATATGCTGTATCCACATGTGTTTTCAGAAATCAAAGGAGAAGAGTGGCGTACCCAAAAACTGGTTAAAGAAATTCTGGAGAAACATTTTACAAACAGTCCCGGAGGTATACCAGGAAATGACGATACGGGAACAATGTCTACATGGGCTTTAATGAACATGATTGGAATCTATCCTTTTTGTCCAGGTAGACCAGATTATACCGTTGTAACACCTGTATTCGACAAAGTGACCATCCAACTCGATAAGAAATATTATCCAAACGGCGACAAAGTGACGATAAGACGTCAAAAAGCGGGTGCTGGTGATTATATCAAAAAGATCGTTATCGATGGAAAACCATTCAATGGATTTAAAATCAACCATCAGACTTTGGTCAACAGTAAAGATATTCTAATCGTTACTGGAAATAGATAATTAGGCAAACTAAATTGAAAAACTGATCTACACGATGAAATATATTAATTATGCGGTCTGTGCAGGCCTTTTGTCCTTAATTGGTTGCGCTTCAATAAAAAAGTCCAATGAGACTTCTTATGTAGAATATGTAAATCCTTTTATCGGAACGGATTTTACGGGCAATACATATCCTGGAGCACAGTCGCCTTTTGGGATGGTGCAGCTCAGCCCAGATAATGGACTACCTGGCTGGGACCGTATTTCCGGATACTTTTATCCCGACAGTACGATTTCCGGCTTTAGCCATACACATCTAAGTGGAACTGGTGCCGGCGACTTGTACGACATATCTTTCATGCCGGTTACCTTACCATATCATGAAGCTGCTGCTCCCTTAGGTATACATTCCAAATTTTCGCATAAAGACGAAAAGGCTCACGCCGGATACTATCAGGTAAAACTTACTGATTACGATATAAATGTGGAGCTGACAGCAACGGCACGCTGTGGTATTCAACGTTATACCTTTCCAAAAGCCGAGTCTGCTGTATTTTTAGACTTAAAGAAAGCAATGAATTGGGATGCTACCACGGATTCGCACATCGAAGTGGTTGATTCTGTCACTATTCGTGGTTATCGTTTTTCGGAGGGCTGGGCAAGAGGCCAACGCGTTTATTTTGAAACTCGGTTTTCTAAGCCTTTTATGGCCGTTCATATCGATAGTTCAGCAATATTATCCAGCGCTGATACAACGGCAAAAGGCGCAAAACGAATTGGTACAGCATTCAAAGCACGTTTTGATTTCAAGACAGCAGCTGGAGAACAAGTGACTTTAAGTACGGCCCTTTCGGGAGTAAGTATGGAAGGCGCTTCCAAGAACTTAAAGGCAGAAGTTCCAAAAGATGACTTTGATTATTATTTAAAGGAGGCCGAGCAAAATTGGAATCATGAATTGGGGAGGGTATCGATCGAGACCAAAGACAAAGAGGAGCAGGTTAAGTTCTATACAGCGTTATATCATTCCATGTTAGCACCGACGATTTTGGGTGATGTTGATGGTGCGTATATGGGGGCTGACCGGAAGGTACATCAGGCCGAAGGTTGGACTAATTATAGCACATTCTCACTTTGGGACACTTATAGAGCTTCCCATCCGTTATTTACCTATATCGACCCTAGCCGAGTAAATGATATGATTAAGTCCTTCATAGCCTTTTATGAACAGCACGGCCGATTACCGGTATGGAATATTTATGGGAGTGAAACGGATATGATGATTGGGAATCATGCCATTCCTGTCATTGTAGATGCATATTTAAAAGGAATTGGTGATTTTGATGCATCAAAAGCGTTAGAAGCCTGTGTTGCCACAGCTAATATTGACAATTACCGGGGTATAGGTCTGTATAAAAAGCTAGGCTATGTGCCTTATGATGTCAAAGATGAATACAATGCCGAAAACTGGTCCCTATCAAGAACACTTGAATATGCCTATGACGATCATTGCATCGCAATGATGGCCGATAAGATGGGAAAGAAAGAGATTGCGGGAACATTCTTTGCAAGAGCTCAAAATTATAAAAATGTGTATAATCCGGCTACTTCATTTATGCAACCTCGAGATAGCCATGGTAAGTTTATTACTCCATTTGATGCGGAGGAATATAGCGCGCATATCTGTGAAAGTAATGCATGGCAATATTTTTGGTCTGTACAACATGATATCCCTGGATTGATTAAACTCGTTGGTGGACAAGAGCGCTTTGGACAGAAGTTAGATAGCATGTTTACATTTCATCCTTCTGACACCAGCAAACTACCAATTTTTAGTACAGGAATGATTGGCCAATATGCACACGGTAACGAGCCAAGCCATCATGCAATCTATTTATTTAATGCGGTTGGACAGCCTTGGAAAACGCAGCAATATGCAGCGGAGGTAATGAACAAGCTTTACTTGAATACACCTTCTGGATTAAGTGGAAATGATGACTGCGGGCAGATGTCGGCTTGGTATGTATTCAGCTCATTGGGATTTTATCCTGTAGATCCCATAAGTGGAAAATACGAAATCGGTACACCTTTATTTGAAAAAGCTGAATTGAAGTTGTCCAATGGAAAGAAATTTACCGTGAAAGCTAAGCATGTCAGTAAATCCAATATTTATATACAAGCCATTACGATCGATGGTAAGCCTCTTGAAACAAGTTATATCACACATGAACAAATTATGTCCGGAGCGACATTGGTGCTAGAAATGGGCGAAAAACCGGGACCGGTATGGTACAAAAATAGATAGGGTCTATAGGTAGATGGAGTTTCTTATGTGAAACGCCCAAATAATTAAGAGAAGCCTCCAAATGAATATTTAATTATTTTAAAGGCTTTTTTATTTTGCCGGCAGAATTAAGCTTTTGTAAAAGTATGTCGTGCTACACCATGTTCCATTCGGGAAGAGCGCATAATTTGGGATATCTCCGACTATCGTCCAGCCACATTTTTGATACATAATATAAGCCGGGCTATCGGTTACAGTATCTAGTACCAGTAGTGTCTTATTTAGATCAATGGCTATATTTTCAATGTGTTGAAGTAAATTTTGTGCAATACCCATTCTTCGAAATTCAGTATGGACTAACATTTTGGCTACATCTGCACGATGTGTCTGATTTGATGGGAGGTCGATTTGCAGTTGAACAGTGCCTGCGATTCGATTTGTAAAAGTATTTTTAGCGACAATTAATACTGTTTTCTGTAGTTTGACTTTGCTCAGTACCTCAGTCCAAAATTTTCTTGCCTGCTCAACTGTTAGATCTTCCATAAAACCTACGGAGGCACCTCCTTGGACAATATTAAATGTCAGGTCTACTAGTTCGGAAATTAAGTTAATGCTAGATTCTTTGACTTCTTCAATGACAAAATCTGTATGGGAAATAGGTGAGGAACTCATGTGTTTGATTGGGGACGAGATATAGAAAAGGAATTGATCGCGATGTTATTAAGAAAAGACATTTTGGTCATGATCGGCTTGGCTCTTCTGGTGAGAATTATATTTAATAATCGTTACTCGTTGCGGGTGAAGGCATAATAGATGACGTATAACCAACCTAGTATTCCATGAATTAAAGCCCAAAGTATAGATTTGTTGCGATCCCATGAGGTGACAACGGCAATTACGGAACCGAGTCCAATACCCGATTGTGTGATCGTCTGTGTCGTTGATTTACTTATCTCTTGACTAAATGCGATATCCGCGATGAGAATAAAGAATATGAATAATGAGAGGTGCTTCATGACGACGCTATTGAGCTCCTCTTATTTTGAGTTCTTCATTGATTTCTTTTATTCTTTTAAAATTCAGAATAACAATGGGAGATAAGGCGAAAGGAATAGCCATTAATGCACTGAATCCTTTGCTAATTGAGGTGTAGATTCCCATGCCTAATAAGATCAAGAGCATGGCTGTGAGCATCCAAGTAATTACCTGAGCATTTTTTTTGTTGGTTTGAAGCTCTTCGTTGGTCATTCCGTTTAAAGGTCTATTATTCATATTTCGGTGGTTTATTCGCTCTAAGTTCCGTAATTCTTTTTAAGAAACAAAGTTTTCTGCGTTAAATGATGTGTGAATCTTGTTAAATATAGTCTTTTTCTTGTTTTTTTTAAAAAAGGGTTAATTAAATGGTAAAATAGTCGGTTTCGAAGGGTCTTTTTTCTTAATAACACAGCATAAGGTGATTTTTATGGATTCCGTTTTTTAAAAGAGCAACCTTTTCATCTTTCAGGGTAACGAACATTTTGTACAAAGTAGGTATAAGCGTATTGTTTTGAGCAAGTGGATTGTGCGGAAAATAACGAATCTTAAAACAAAGACCACGAATATTAAACGAAACGGAAAGACTGTTTTAAAAAGCTGTTATTTGTAAAAAAAAATCAAGAAATGAGAATGCTAGCTTTAATCTTTATGATATTTACCATGTGTTCCTGTAGGGGTAATTTGGAATCGGGGTACAACGAGAAAATGGCTAAGCTATTGCATAGCTGTCGAGAAAAAATGGATGAGAGCTATGGAAAATTGCTGGAAGGTGAATATGATGTCGACAAATCAGACTATTCTTATCCTATGAAATTGAATGAGGCACGCGCTTTGAGTAGTTACATAAAAGGAATAAAATGTGAAGCCTCTCAATTGGAATACAGTAAAACTGCCGAAAGTTTTCACATCGCTACAGTTGGTTACATGACAGAGATCGTTGATGGATATGGTGTTTTATTAATTAAATATATTGATGAACAGAAAAAAGGGGGTCGGAAAAGTCTGTTGCGGGAGATTACTGATGAAAAAGAGAAAATTGCAGCCTTAGCTGAGTCGTGTTTAGGACATCAAATAGCCTTCATGAATCAAGCTGGAATAAAAGTAGATAGTCAAACAGGAAAGTAGTTGAAATATATTTTAATTTTATAACAATGTTAACACTAAAAAATAAGTGGTATTTGCTTATCATTTTACCCATGATGGCATTGTCCTGTAAGAGCAAAATAGCTGCGCATCAGTCAATACCCCCGTATTCATTAGCTGATACTGTGAAACCCGATTGGTATCGCGAATACTATGGTCAGGTTGTGATGATCGACAATGATTTTGTGACTCAGAAAAATGGCAGTTATTTAATAGATCTTCCTTTGCAGATCGTCCCAGATTCCACTTACGTTTTCTTTTTGAGTACTAGAATTCCAGTGGAGTTACTAAAGAGGTCAACTGAATTCTATCCCGATCTTCAGCATTTTGTACTGATTGTCCCCGATTGGAGGTATTATGATGAGGTTGCCAAAGAAGCCTCGAAAAACGGAATGTGTATAGAACCTGCGACGACCAATTTTTATTATTCCATAAAAAGAGAGGATGGTGGGGTTAAAGTCGACAGCATCCGGCTTTCTGGCGAAGATAACGCGAGGTTCGATTTTGTTAAACCAATTTCCCCAAAAGGCATGCTTACCGTTTATCGAAGAGAAAGTTACGGATCGGTTTGTTGCCCACGTGACCCCAAATGGGATAATGTCGATAAAGATGAGCTCTTTCTACGTGATTTTGAACACCGCAGTCACCTGAATGTGACCAAAGGGAGGTATGTGCAGATGGAAGGGAAAGAAGGCGAAAAAAGTATCTATTATACCTTACCAGGATTATCTTCAGCACAGCGAATACAATTTTTAGTAGATAAATATGCGCAATGGATTGTCAATAAAGATATGGTGGCAGGGGCGTTTATGCCACAGTTATTTACACCGCAAATTGTACCTATGGTAACCGAAGGTTTTAACAAAATGAAAGAATTACCATAAAGTTAGCGATACCGCAATTTGGATGTTTCTGGAACAATATGTTGTTTTTTTGATGGAGATAAAGCTATTCTGTTAGCTTTATCTCGAACATTTTATCCCAGTTTTTACCGGTAACAAAGAAAGTGTTTGATCTTTTATTGTAGGCGATACCATTTAATACATCTAAATCCACATGTTGTGTTACATGTTCACGTAATTTAGATAGATCGACTAAAGCTTCCACTGTACCAGTTTTAGGGTCGATCCGTCCAATGACATCCTCCATAAAGAAATTTGCATAGATTTTTCCTTTTACCCATTCCATTTCATTGATTTGATCCACCATGGCTGTGTTCGTTGCTGCACGGATATAGTCCATTTTTGAGAAGTCATTTGGATTAAGCGTATAGATATAATCAGAACCATTGGACATGTATAAGTTTTTACCGTCAGAAGTTAAACCCCAGCCTTCCATTGGCTGAAAGTAAGGAAGTGTCTTAATAACAGAAAGGCTGTTTATATCGTATAGGTAGGCTAGATTGTTTTTATAAGTCAACTGATATAATTTTCCATTTAGTACGGTGGCACCTTCGCCAAAAATTGAATCATCCAATTCAATTTTTTTGATGGGCTGACCCGTTTTTGGATTAACAATGCGAACACTCGATTTACCCTTATTTCCGCTTGGACCAACCCCATTCCCGGTACTTTCGATCAAATTATCCCCATAAAACTCCAATCCTTGTGTGAAAGCTTTGATATCATGGGGGTAAATATTCACAATGCTATAGCTTAGCAAAAGCGGAGGAGTGGACGCGAATAGATCGATGTTGACTGAATTTTCTTCTCGTTTTCCATCACTAAATACGACAGCTTTAATAATCTGCTTGCCAAATTTCTCCTGTTTTAATGAAAAATGGAAAGGTTCATTTCCGATTACTTGACCAATCTTTTTATCGTTTATAGTGTAAATAACAGAGTCTATTTTCGGCGTTTTTTCGCTGTCCATCTTTAAGATCAGATCCTCGCCCTGCGAATAGCTCTGTTTAATGTTGTCAAAGGTAAATGTCGGATTTTCATCGGCATATTCGGGCTGAGAGCTTGAAGTTGTATTTGTATTGTTACTTTTATTTCCGGTACAACTGCCCAAAATGGTGCCAATAACGAAACAAATGAGGTAAGATTTTTTGTGCATTGATAGAGGGTGATTGATTAATTATCCGCTAATAAACTAGAAAACGAGTTGATTATAAATAGCTGTTGCTAATACTCGTTTCTCAAACTTAGATAAATTGTTTTTTATATGCAATTCAATTGCTGATCAATACAAAAGATAATTTGTCTTTGAAAAAAAAATGAACAATTCTATGCTAGCCGATTGTTATAAAGGTATGGAAAGATTATATTTTACTGGAACGAGCGGTATCCTTTTGCCTTACAAGAATAAAAGCTACTATCCTGAGGAGTTTCAGGATAAAAGTCGATTGGCTGTATATAGCTTATTATTTAATTCATTGGAAGTAAACAGCTCTTTTTATAAAATCCCCAGAGAAGAAACCGTCAGAAGATGGTCCGAAGAAACGACCGATAATTTTCGTTTTACGTTTAAACTATGGAAAGGAATTACACATCAAAAAGAACTCAAATTTGATCCACAGGATGTCGCCAGATTTCTATCCGTTATTGACGCTGTCGGCCAAAAGAAAGGGTGTTTGCTCATACAATTACCACCATTTTTTAAATTTGCTTCTATTGGATTGCTTGCTGAATTGCTGGATTGTATTGCTCAGAACAATAGAAGTGAAGGGTGGTCGATCTGTGTAGAATTTAGGGATCCCGTTTGGTATAGGGAAGAAACTTCTGAACTGTTAAAATCTTATAATATGAATCTGGTTATTCATGATAAGAATATGCAAGGTATGCGTCTTCAATACGCAGATGCAAATGCAAACATAATCTATATGCGATTCCATGGCCCAAATGGTGACTATAAAGGAAGCTATACGGACAACATATTGTTTGAATACAGCACCTATATTAACGACTGGATTGCAGAGGGAAAAGAAGTCTATACTTATTTTAATAATACAATCGGAGCGGCACTTTCTAATCTGAATACATTAGCCAAGTATATCACAGCGAGCAAAATATTTCCTGCTTAAAAAGTGTCTTTTTTAAAGTGTACTGCCACGGATATATTCAGTTCCCATGTAGCCGTCCCAGCCTTCATGTTCACGCATAATCCGCTGATAAGCTGCGGTCAATGCCTGAACCTTCGTAAATAAGGGAATACCTCTCCGGATGCAGTCGTGATCAGCGTAAGTCCCGGCATTATCGTACCATTGTAGCCACGCAAGTAATTCTTGTCTCTTCATAAGCGTTAATCTATCGAATAGTGTCTTATCTTTTAAGCTCATAAGCTGATAACGCCAATCCTTGCGATGCGATTCCATGGCTAGAATTTTTGGAAGCTGATGCGCTATGATCTGTTTAATAAGAGATTCCATAATTTGAAATTTTAGTTGTTAAAGATGAGTTGTGCGTGCGTATTCGAAAAGTCATTATATCTTCTTTTCATGTGGATTCGCAGGATTTCTTTATGTACATACGCGACAGCCTTTAATTTGGAAAGCTGCTGCACGCCATTTTCAATACATTTGCGATCTGTATAGTTTCCTTTTGGATCATGCCATTGCAGCCAATCAAGGAGTATTTCTCTTTCTAATTTCTCGAGTCTCTGATGTAAGCCGACTAATTCACTTTCCCGAAGTTGTTCGCGCCAGTCAGACCAGATCGGACCTGACACTATACCTCGCTTCTCTTTGAATTTGTTTTCCATATTTTACGTCGAATTTGAAGATCTAAAATTTGTTAGATGACTAGCTTACTGATAATAGCATTACCAAGTTTACTTTTCATAAATAGCTCAATTTGTTTCAGCAATTCTGGACTTACTTCGGGAACTCTTTCTAAATCTCGTATAAACCACTTCTGAATAACAGGCGTTTGTTTGGAACTTTGGTCAAATTTAACTAGTTCCGCTCGTGAGGATTTTCCAGCGGGATCGTAATATGACCACAGTACAATGAAAATCGTATTCGGATCTTCATCGGGATAGGGGGTATGAAAGCGAACGATGTCACCTACGTGTAAATCCTTATTGTCATATGCTGCGCTGTGTTCCATAAAAAGCGTTGTCTAAAACTGATATTCAAATATACTAAAAATATTAGTATTACAAATTTTTTGCTAAAAATTTTATACTTTATCTAAGAGGCCTTTGTTTTTTATAATTGGAGGCATGTCTTGGTGATTTGTGCTTTTACTCCGATTTAATTGTTTTTATGGCGTTGAATTTCAGTGTCTTATCTTGTAAGTGGAAAGGGTGGATAAATAGAAAGGGGAACTATTCGAAGGGAATTTTGTTAAGGCTGCGCACGGGATAATACCTAGGTAAAAAGTAGATGTGTTAGCGCGAGTTTTATGCTTCAGAACTTCACTTGTTGTAACATTCTTCTCAAAATTTCGGTAATTTGACTTTAAAGACATAATATGGCAACTCTACCTTATCAACTCCTTTATTCCATTGTGGGTCTTTAAAGAGTTGTGCACAAGAGAAATAAAGGTATCCATCTCCGCTGATGCCCATAGAATCGGGCCAAAGTATTCGGGAGTCCTGTACCAGGGTATTCACATTTCCATCAGGATTTAAATATTTAATACTATAATCTATTGACGATGTTAGGTAAATATTTCCATCAATGTCTGCTAGTAAGCCATGCGTGATTCCCACTTCTCCTTTGTCTTCCACTTTTGCCTCCAATTCTTGATCCGTCAGCCTTTTATTTGCTAAAAATTCTGTTGCAATACAATACAGATGGGTTTGATTGATCGGTTTGAAATATAAATATTTAAAATCGGGACTCAATGCTATGCCATTCACGTTGGAAGAAAAAGGCTTTCCATTTTCACTGCGCATTTCAATACCATTATAGCTTAATATTACATCAGGATCAGCCAGCGTAAAACGGCTTCCAGTTAAAGCCTTTCTAGTCTGTCCAGTTTTGAGGTCTAAAATAATGATGGCCGCTTGGCCGGGATCGGAGAGATAGGCTAAATTTCGCTTCTGGTCAATGCGCATATCATTTAGACCTGATTTGGTTTTATCAAGGTCGTCGAAACGATAAATATGCTCAATTTTATTTTTTTTTGTATCGATTTTTAACAATTTAAATTGGCCTTGAGTCGATTTTTCATCTTTTCCAAAAATTGATCCGGCAGAAGATGGTTTAGAATCCAATACCCAGAGATTGTCCTCGGTATCGACAAATATATCCTGGACATTTACAAAGTGGGAACTCTCTTTTCCTTTTAAATTCCATTCTTCATTTGGATAAGGAACAGGTTTTCCATTGATGATTTCAGTAAGTGCATACTGATAATTTTTCGCTTGTTTTGGGAAGGAAACAAATAATCGATTGTTGGATGTAACGCTCACACCGATCGGACGGTACGGACCTAAGGCTGCTGCGACCTCCAGTTTCGAAGCTGTAGTATTATTGATTTGTGCCAGCATAGTGAGAAAAAAGATGTGACAGAATAAAAAACTTAATATGAGCCGTGTTCGCATACTCTTGTTATTATTTAACCTAACTATATCGCTTTTGACTGTTCCCACTAAGTAATAAAGTGAGACTTTTAGCTTCCATATAGAGACCGCGCTCTCATAGAAGAACCTTCTATTCTCAATTATTGTTTGTCCTTTTCTCCAAATAATAATTTTTTACACTGATCAGCATGTCGTGCGACTAATGCCGATACGAATCCACGTGGATTTAATTTTCTGAGCGACTAGAAAAGTTGGGATAGGTCTCGGTGATTAAAAGTTGGTGATTTACGAACAAATTTCTTGCAAGAGTTTTTCAACTTCCTGGGCATGAGTGACCGTCATAAAATGTCCCGCACCCTTGATGATAAAGTTGGGCTTTACATTTTTGATGGGGATAATACGATCGCTACTACCGTGTATATGAATTAAATTGTCCGGAACCGAATTGTTTTTCCATTGTAGAATTTGATGTATTGCCCAGGCCATAAAGATTGGATCTGTATCCTTTAGGATTTGTTTTAGCAGTAAAGAATCTTCCTTGCGGCGTATACCAAAAAAATAATCCGACAGAAAGCTATGGGTCTTGAGCAATGAATTAGGGACAAACACGTTCAGCTTGAGTCTACCCGCTAATCGATACAGTATGGGTAATTCATGTCGTCCTTTGGCCGAAGCTAGCAGAATAACCCGTTGAACAGTTATAATTTTGGCAATTTCCATTGCAAGCATTCCGCCGAAAGAAAGCCCAATAAGGATGGGTTGCTCTGCGGTAATTTTAGCAGATATTCTTTTTGCATAAATAGATAGTGGTTCATTAGGATTTGGTGTAATCCAATCCAGATAGGTTATATCAAGCGAGCCAAAGTCTATCTTGCTGAATACACGTTGATCTACACCCAAACCGCTGATGACATATACTTTGGTTGCAGTGATTTTCATTTAAGCAAGTGTTTGTATCCATTTTTGGAGACAAGTTACTGAATTATCGCTCTAAAACAGGGGCAAAAAATTGATTTTCGAATCAATTTTTTGCCCCTGTTTTATAATATTGAATAACGTAATTTTAATCCACCTAATCGCGCGAGCTTACTAAGATAAGCTCGCCAAGCTCTTAGCTTCAAAAGTCGATAATTCGTTGTATTTTTCGGCTTGCACTTTCTTCACCCAATTGGGGTCTTGTAAGATGGCTCTGCCTACTGCTACAAGGTCGAAATCGCCACGTTCATAACGACGAACCAGTTCGTCCAGTGAGGCGGGAGAGGACCTGAACTCAGAATTTGTAAATACTTCACCAAAGTCTTTGTCAAGACCTACAGATCCAACCGTGATTGTGGGCTGTCCTGAAATCTTTTTGAGCCATCCAGCAAAATTTAAGTCACTGCCTTCAAATTCCGGCTCCCAATAACGACGTTGGCTTCCATGAAAAATGTCGACACCTGCATCGGTCAATGGTAGGATCCAATCTTCCATCGCTGCAGGGGTAGGAGCAAGCTTGGCTGTATAGTCCTGCTGTTTCCATTGTGATAAACGTAGAATAATCACAAAATCAGGTCCGACCGCTTTTCGCATTGCTTTTACGACCTCAACAGCGAATTTAGAACGCTCCTTAATTGTTTTTCCACCAAATTCGTCTGTTCTGTGGTTCATCCCTTCCCAGAAAAATTGGTCAATCAGATAACCATGGGCCCCGTGGATTTCAAAAGCATCAAAACCGAGGTCTTTTGCAGATTTTGCAGCGTCAGCATAAGCTTGTATTGTGGCCTCTATATCCGCTAATGTCATTGTATCTGGGCTTTCAAACGCAGCAGGCGGAGTCCATTGCATAGGGGTATAGCCAACATGCCATAGTTGAGGGGCTATTTTTCCGCCTTTTTCGTGCACAGCGTCGACGATATTTTTCCAGCCGTCCAATGCTTGGTCACCGTAAAAGTTTGGAATATCCTTTAAATTCTTTGATGAAGGTCTTTCAATAACTGTACCTTCCGTCAAAATTAAACCGACATCCCCCGCGGCACGACGCTCGTAATAACCCGCTACAGCGCTGTCGGGAACCCCATCCTTAGAAAATGCTCGCGTCATTGGCGCCATTACAAAACGGTTTTTGAGCGTTAAGTTTTTGTACTCAAATGGATTAAAAAGTGTTTGTATGCTCATTTTTCTTGTTTTAAATCGTGAATCTTCACAAAGATATTTTAAATAGTGTATATTTGTAACTATTATTGGTATAAACTAGTTACCTTTGCGTAACTATTTTGAATATATTCAAATGAAAAGGACTGAATTTAAAAGTTGTTCCTGCGCCATGCAGCGTTCTATGGCAATTTTAGGTACCCGATGGAAGCCTGTGATTATCTATACTTTGCGCGATCGAAAAGCCCGATTTGGTCAATTGGATGCGCTTATCGAAAACATTTCTCGGAAAGTCCTGACCAGTTCATTAAAAGAATTGGAAGAGGATGGTGTAATTTTGAGAGAAGAGTACAGGGAGCTTCCACCACGTGTAGAGTATTCTTTGACAGAAAAAGGCAAGGCATTAATACCTATTATGTGCCAATTGGCAAAATGGAATGAAGCCTACTACCAAGAGCCTGCGTCAACAGAATTGATCGCGTAGAAATTTTAATTTAAATACATAGATCTTGCTTCGCATTTACGTTAATCGCTGCCGAATACAATAGTATCGTCTCAACCCGTTTGGCTAGTACGTTTTCTATCACTTGCCAGCGCGGCATTGTTGATCACAATAAATGAAATTTTCATATTTATTTAAAATTTAAGTAATATTGAATTGTGAAAAACAAGGTAAACCAAGAATTTAGCAAGCAAGATTTTTTAAAATCTTTTCGAGAGGGCAGAAGGGATGGTTTACAGTTTCTGTACAAAACTTTCTATAGTCCAATGTGCTATTTTTTAGAAAAGATGAATCTTGATAAAGGTACCATCGAAGAAATAGTGCAGGATGTATTTTTAAAGCTTTGGGAGCGCCGGATTGATTTTGATCATGTTGAATCAATCCGTGGTTTTCTCTACACAAGCTGTAGAAACGCCGCTTTAAACATGATTCAACAAGAAAATCGGATTCAACAAAAAAACAGTTTTTATACGTCACAGGTTGATCTGGTCGATTTACCGATCAGCCATCAAATGATCTATATGGAAACGCTTCGAACGATCCATGATGCCATTGATACGCTGCCTGAGCAGTGTAAGCAAGTGATGCGTAAGTTGATTGTTGAAGATCTAAGCCCACAGGAAGCAGCAATCTCCTTAGGACTAACCACTAGTACGATCTACAATCAAAAGAAAAGGGGAATTGAACTTTTGAGATTAAGACTCAAGCCTGACCAGTTTTTTTGCCTACTTTTGCTTTTACTCTATTATTAGAAAATTTATACTTCTGATACATAGGTTTTTGTGAAAATATCTACCCTCTTTTTAGAGAAACGAAATCAAAATATTGTTTTAAGTATATAGAGCAATATGGAGCAATTACCCCAACATATCATTTATTTACTGAGCAAATCCAAGCTGGAAGGATTGCGCGATGACGAAAAATTGCAGTTGGACTTATGGAGGTCCGAAACGGATGCAAATAAGGGGCTATGTGATCTGATTGACAACAAAGTTCAAATGCAAGCGGATTTAGACGGGATAGCCCGTTATGATTGGGAGGAATCATTTGCCCTCTTTGAACAAGATTACCTCAATACCTCATACACTAAACCTTTTTATAAACGCATGTGGTCTTACGGTATTGCAGCAGTACTGATTGGATTATTGGTGTTATTTTTTATCCATAATCTTTCGGATACGGTATATCAGGAGACTCCGGATAAAGATATTCAACCCGCTCAAATGACGGGGGTAGTTCGTTTGAGAGATGGACATTCAATTTCGATGGTTCCCGGAGATACTTTATTATCGTTTGCTGCTCCCACGAAAAATAAATTCAGCCAGACGGATAGCTTATTCGCGGCAACACCCAAAGGGGGTAAAATGACCATGGTATTACCTGATGGAACCAAAGTGTGGATGAATGCGAAAACGCAGTTAGATTACTATGAAGTAGATAGCATGCGGGAAGTTCGTCTAGTGGGAGAGGCTTACTTCGAAGTTGCCAAGAAACATTTGCCATGGGGAGGTGAGGTCCCAAAACTGAAACCTTTCGTGGTGCAAGCAGGGAAGATCAATATCTCCGTATTAGGGACACATTTTTATGTGAAATCAACCAAGAATCTAGAAGACTTTAGAACGACATTATACGAAGGTAAAGTTCGGGTTCGACAGGGCGACAGGCAAATTATACTGTTGCCAGGGGAAGAATCTTATATCAAACTCGGGCAGATCGAACGACGAATAATTGATCTTGACGTGCGTAATGCATTGAAAGACGGATATTTTGTGTTCAATTCGGAGACTTTAGGGGTTATTATGGATGAGTTGGCATCCTGGTATAACATAGATGTCGTCTATCTCGATAACAAAATAAAATCGGAAAAATTTGAAGCGATGTTGTCGCGTAACAGCAGCCTGAAAGATATCATCAACGTACTGGAGAGCACAGGAAAAATTAAGTTTAAATTTAAAGGAAAGACCATTTATGTAGAAAAAACAACCTAAATGAAAAGAAGAAACCCTAAACGCTTGCAACATTTAGGGCTTCAGATCAAGTAATTCTAACTGTAACAGAATTTTAATTCTTAACCTAAAACAAATGTATAAAAATTATGCACAACTTGGTCGTGCCCTACACGATCAAACGCAACAAATGAAAAACAGCGATCGCCCAGATATTTGGGGTAGGCCGCAATGGAGGGGAAACATTATGCGCATATCGCTTACAACCATCATGATGTCTTGTTGTCTGCTTCATGTTGGAGCTAAAACGTATGGACAGGACATATCGATACATGAGAAATCAGTTTCATTGAGAAAGGTTTTTTCAGAGATCAATAAGCAGACCGGCTATTCTTATGTATGGGCAGCGACAACCATCGATCCAGATACAAAGGTTAACTTAACTGTTAAAAAAGAATCGTTGGGAAATGCACTTGGGAAGTTATTGGACGATTTGGATCTCGATTTTGAGATCAAGGGGAAGATTATTGTCGTACATGAGAAATCTCAACAAACACAACGTTCGATCGCTAATCAGTTAATGACGGTCAAAGGTTTTATTGTCGATTATAACAACAGACCGCTTCAAGGTGCAACCATTCGTGTTAAAGGTGTTCCAAAAGGGACCGTTACAGATCAAAATGGACATTTTGAAATTAACGGTGTTAGTTCAAATAGCTTTTTGGACATTACCATGGTCGGATTTGCTCCGCTTACGATTGCAGCTAAGTCCGATTTGAATAGGATTACCTTAAGAGCCTTGGATGAGCAGTTGCAGGAAGTGAACATTACGGTCAATACAGGATACCAAAAAATAAGCAAAGAAAGAGCAGCAGGTTCAATTGCGCAGGTCACTGCCAAAGACATGGAAGGGCGGCTCCAGCCTAATTTGCTGGATCGGATCGATGGATTGTTGCCAGGACTAAATTTGGTGCGAAATACCTCAAGTCCGCAGAATAATAAAAATAATCTGGGTATCGAGGTTCGCGGACGATCTACAATCAATGCGCAGGCTGCGCCTCTGATCGTTGTTGACGGTATGCCTTTTGAAGGCGACTTAACAGCAATCAATCCCAATGATATCGCTTCCATAACCGTTTTAAAAGATGCGTCGGCAGCCTCTATCTACGGCGTACGTTCATCCAATGGTGTCATTGTGATCACAACAAAAATAGGCTCCGCAGGTAAAACGAAGATCGACTATAGCAATACCCTTTCTTTTAGGGGACTTCCAAGCCGTAGCTATCTTAATCAGATGAGCAGTGCTGAACTGGTCAACTTTCAAAAAGAAATGTTTAATTATCGTTCGGGCGATTATGCTGTTATTGATCCTAGAAAAGCAATGAATGATGTGTATCGGATTTTGTACGATCGTAAAGGTGGCGTGATTTCGGAAGAAGAGATGGAAAAACGTCTGGATGTATACCGAAATCGTGACCGCTTCAGTCAAATGGATAAGTTTCTGAACACTACTCGATTCGATCAGCAACATAACCTGGCTGTTTCGGGAGGCTCCGATCGTTATACCTATCATTATTCCCTCAATTATACCCAACCAGGAGATTATAATAAAGGCCGTGCAACAAATAAGGAACTGGGATTCAGTCTGAAAAATAATTTTAAGTTTACCGATTGGTTTAGTTTACGCGCAAACGTATTAGGGAAAAATCAAAATAGAGAAGGCGATATTGGTTTTAATTTCTACGATAACTATATGGGGGGCAAGGCATCCTATTATCTTCTTGAGAATGAAAACGGTTCTCCGGCGCAATGGTATAATTCAAAATCGCAATTTGAGATTGATCGTTTGAATGCCATGGGACTGGAAGATGAAACTTATATTCCTTTAAAGCACGTAGCAGCGATTCATGAAAAATTTTATAATAAATACCTCAATTTAAATTTTGCTGCCAACTTTAAGCTACTTAAAGGGTTGGACTTCGATCTATCCTATCAAAGTGAAAGAACAGAAGGGTACAACGGAACTTTAAATAGGAAAAATTCCCAGTCCGTTGTAGGTATGGTCAATGACGCGACCCAAATTGGAAAGGACGGGTCAATCAAGCGCAATATTCCGCAGGGGGGACAATTTGCCGAACAACGTAACGATGTCAACAGCTATACCTTACGTGGTCAATTCAATTATCAATATAACAGTCGGGATAAACATGAAATTATAGCTATTGCAGGTGCTGAGCGCAGGCAAATTAACAATCGTTATACAAATATTTATAAATACGGGTACGATGAAAGCAGTTTAGTCTATAAGGGGATTAATGAAGAGCTTTTTGGTATTCAGATCCAAAATACACAGGCACTTTTTAATAGCTATACTATTTCGAAAAAAGAGACTGGATTTAAGGATCTAGTCGATAGATTTGTTTCCTTCTATGCTAATGGCTCTTATACCTATGATCGCAAGTTAACACTGAGTGGAAGTATTCGAATAGATCAATCCAATTTATTTGGTACGGATATCAAAACGCAATACAAACCTCTTTGGTCAATCGGTGCTTTGTATCATTTGCCAAAAATCAAATGGGAACCATTAGATCGTTGGGCTTTGCGAATGACCTATGGCGTTAACGGAAATGTGCCAAAAGATAACGGACCATATTTAATTTCAAGGGTGAATAACAATCTGAACTACTTTAATGGTGAAATGCAAGCCTACATTGATTCTCCGCCTAATCCATTGTTGCGATGGGAGCGAACAAAAGTATTCAATGTTGGCTTTGATTTCTCACTATTTAAAGATAGACTTACAGCTACCCTTGATATTTACAATAAGAAAACTTCTGATTTATTGGGGAATACGCCGTTGGATCCAACCTTGGGATGGGATATGGTGTTGCTTAATTATGCGGATATGCAGAATAGAGGGATCGAGTTGGGGCTGAATGGTAAGGTGATTCAACGTGAAAACTTCAGTTGGAACAGCACATTGAATTTTAGTTACAACAAAAATAAGATTACGAATCTCTATGTTGAACAGAACACGCCGTACTATTACTATTATGCTCCTCAAAATCGCGTTGGAATTCCAATGGGTAGTTTGTATAGTATAGACTATGCGGGATTAAATGATAAGGGGAGACCTTTAGCAAGAAAGGCCGACGGTAGTCTGGTCGAGACAACACAAAAATTGACGGTCGATGATTTAATCTATGAAGGTACGACTGTACCTCCCTACACTGTTTCTTTCAGAAATGGATTTCGATATAAAGATTTGACGCTTTCCTTTATGTTCATTTTCAATGGTGGTCATGTGATGCGGGGAGTTCATCCAGAGTTCCTGAGTAAATACGCGGAGCTTAACTACAATAGTAACTTCGACAAATTATGGTTGAATTATTGGAAGAACCCTGGTGATGAAAGTAACCCTGATATTGCTCCTGCATTTGTTTCTGCTGCTTCAGGCAATATTTCCGATATTTTCAATGCTGCACATAAATTTGTTCAGAAGGCTGACTATATTAAATTGCGCGATATTTCATTATCCTACAACCTGCCTGCACAATGGATTGCACCGACAAAACTTTCTTATGTGCGTCTAACAGGACAGGTATTGAATGCATGGCGTTGGGTCGCTAACAAGGATAATCTCGATCCCGAGGTTTGGGCTGGGTATAGTACGGTAACGAGTCCAAGTAGAGGTATACAAGCACCAATAATTTACAATTTAGGTGTATCTGTAGGATTTTAATAAGAAAATATCATGAGAAAAATATATATAGGATTGCTATTCGGGTTATTGACATTGAATAGCTGTAGTAAATATCTGGATATCAAACCAAAAGGTTTTACAATTCCAGAGAATCTGAATGATTACAAATTGCTGCTAAACGATCAATCTTTAGTAAGAGCTTCCGCTGTTTATCCGAACTATTTAGTAGATAATTTACAGTCCGGAGACCCTCAGGATGTACAATCAGCAGCAAGCTATGACTATTATGACTATGTGAAAAAACAACTCTATAGCTTTGCCCACGGTGCTATATTTGAAGATGGCCAGTATGATCCATACTGGGAATCGGCTTATAGCCATATATTCACTTACAATGTTGTTATTAATAATGTATTGGCAGCAACAGAGGGCTCCGAGGCAGAAAAGAAAAGGGTTTGGGCTGAGGCTAAGGTCGGTCGTGCATTTGAGTACCTTAGTCTAGTGAATATCTATGCCGCGCATTATAATCCTGCAAGTGCAACAAAAGATCTAGGGGTACCTTTGGTGCTGAAAGAGGATATCAATCAAAAATATGAGCGTGTGTCTGTTCAGGCGATCTATGATCAGGTAATTAGCGATCTTAATGATGCGCTGCCAAATTTAAGTACAGTGCAGTCAAATAGATTTCAGGCAGTGCGTTCAGTCGGCTTCTCTTTTCTAAGCCGTGTTTACCTCTATCAGGGAAAATACAAAGAGGCCCTTGAGAATGCAAAACAAGCACTTGCGGTCAATAAAACGCTCATCGATTATAGTTTATATACCAATAAGGATAAGACAACTTGGGGACGGGTTTGCCTAAAAACAGATAATTCTGTCCAATTTCCCGACTCCAGAACGAATACGGAGGCCGTATGGTCTCGGTTAGGAACAAGTTCCTTAGGTAGTCCGAATGCCGAATTTTATGCCTCTAAAGAGCTGATTGACACTTATGCAAAAGATTTGCCTGCAGGTGCAAAGGACAAACGTTATGAATTATTTTTCTGTCGCGATCAGGCTTCTTTAGGCGCTACTATTGTAAAATTTCCAGGGCGGGTTCTTTTTGCTCCATACGTCGAATTTAGTACTGGATTTAATACACCTGAATTGTTTTTGATTGCTGCAGAAGCAGCTGTTCGGACGGGGAATACAACAGAGGCACTAGGTTTCTTGAATACATTACGAAATAGTCGAATAGAGAATAATAAAGCGTTAACCTCAACGGATCCAAAAGTTGTTTTACAGACGGTACTTGACGAAAGACGTCGCGAAATGCCATTTATGGCATCCGATAGGCTGATTGACTTGAAACGACTCGCAATAGCAGACAATTTTAAAAAGTCAATCCAACATCCATTGGCAGGGAAAATTTTCGAAATGGAATCCACGGATGCCCGGATGATACTTCCAGTTCCGCCCAAGGTACTTTCGTTGAATCCCGGAATTCCTCAATACGAACGATAACAAAATTAGATGTAGACCGCTCATCCTAATCAATTTCTATCATCATAGAAATTGATTAGGATCTTAATAAAAAAAAATGAAAAAGATATTATTGACAGCACTGGCTTTTTCACAGTCGATGCTATTGCTTGCACAAGAACATATACAGTTTCAGAAGATCACTTTTGATCAGGCAAAGGAATTGGCCAAGCAGGAAAATAAGCTGATTTTCCTGGATGGATTTACCTCCTGGTGTGCTCCTTGTAAATGGATGGAAGGGAATGTGTTTTCACAGCCTGAAGTGGCTCGTTATTTTAACAGCAGGTTTATCAATACTAAATTTGACTGTGAGATAGGAGAGGGCGTAGATATTGCTAAATTATACCAAATCAGAAGTTTTCCTACTTATTTATTTTTAGATGGACAGGGAACATTAATCTATAGAACCCAGTCTCGTATGGAAGCCGATTTGTTCCTGAAACAGGCACAGCAAGCTAATGACCCTAATTTTCAGATCCCCAATTTGCGTAAATCGTATGATTTGGGTATGCGGGAATCGAATTTCCTGATCCGCTATATTAAAGTGATGGAACAAACCGATAATCAAGCGGCAAATGGAGCAAAAAAGGCATTGGACAGTGTAGCTACCGATGAATTTTTGAAGAGCCCAAATGGATGGGAGACCATAAAAATGATGGCACAAAGCCTGGATGATCGCTACGGTAAATTTTTTGAGTCGAACAAAGCCTATTTTAAAAGTATAGCGACGCCTGCAGATTTTGCAAAAAAGGAGGCCCAGCTGCTACGATATGCTATGTATGGCTATATTAGAGAGCATAAAGTAGATGAATTTAACGCAGGAGTAGCCTACTTTGAAGGGTTAAAAGATCCAGAACAAAAAATTGAAGCAGCATTATATAAAGTAGAGTGGACCGCAGCACATGGAACCGATAAGGAGTTTGTTGTCCTTACGAATACATTGAGGAAAGGCCTGCTCAAGAATGAAGATGAACGGCTGAGTTTTATTGCCCGCCGCAATGCCAATGCGAAGGGAACTGTTGCAAATCCAGTTATCCTAAAACAATGCTATGTGCTGGCTAAACAGGCCGTTGTATTGAATCCATCAAGTTATTCCAATCAAGGAACATTGGCTGATATTTGTATCGCATTAAAGAAAAAGAAAGAAGCCGTTCAGGCGGCAGAAGCTGCACGTGGCTTGGCTGAACTGGAAACTTCAAAAATTATTAAACTGGCCGATGCTCTTGTGGCGCGTGCTAAAGCACTGTAATTATCAACATGAAAAAAATAGCTACATCGTTATTCTTGGTTTTAAGTTGTCTTGGGACAGTATTCGCTCAAGGACAGCGTTTTCAATTAACAATAAAGGGGAAACAATTTCCCGCAAAATCTAAAGCATTTGTTCGCTACATCGTGGACAGAAAATTGACAATTGACTCTATTAATTTTGGTCCCAATGATGTTATCTATAAAGGGGAAATCATGGAACCAACGCAAGTGATGTTATTTTATTCCAAAGATGGAGCTTCCTTCTTTAATCGCAAAGGTGGACCGATGGAGCGTCTCACATTTTATGTAGACCCTCAGGAACCCAATACGCAAATCACCGTTCAAAGTCCTTTCGGGTCTTCACAGGTACAAGGCGGGAAACTGCAGGTAGCCTATAAGCAGTATCAAGACTATCTAAGCACCTATGAGAAGAAGCTCATGGTTCAGCAATCTAAAAGAGCTGATCTGTATCAAGCAAAAAATCGTGATGAAAATGCACTCAACCAAATTGGGCTAGAAATAGATAAGATCGAAACACAGCGTAAGAAGGCGCAACGAAATTTTATAGTCAATAATCCAGACAATTACTTCAGTTTATTGGCCTTGCAGGAAGTTGCTGGCTACGATGATAATGTGGTTACCACTGAACCTTTGTTTTTCAATTTGTCATCAAGATTAAGGCAGACTGCAATCGGGAAAAAATTAGAAGCAGATATTCAACTGGCAAAAAAGCTAGGAATTGGACAGCCAGCTTTAGATTTTGCACAAGTAACTCCTGAAGGTAAAGAGTTAAAACTCTCAGATTTTAAAGGTAAATACCTGCTATTGGATTTTTGGGCGTCATGGTGTGGTCCTTGCCGTGCTGAGAACCCTAATTTGGTTAAAGCTTATCAAAAGTTTAAGGGATCAAGATTTGAGATACTGGGTGTTTCACTAGATAAACCCGGGAAGAAAGATAACTGGATGAAAGCGATTGAACAAGATGGATTAACCTGGCCCCAGGTGTCGGATTTGAATGGCTGGCAAAATCAAGCCGCTCAATTGTACGGTATTCAGGCTATCCCGCAAAATTACCTCATCTCTCCCGAAGGTAAGATTGTTGGAATTAACTTAAAAGGAGTAAAGTTGATAGAAAAACTCGAAGAGCTCCTTAAATAAATTTAAGGAGGGGCAAGTCCCCCTCCTTAATTATGAACCTTTGATAGCTGTTATCGCTATGGGGTCAGTTTTCTGTTATAGCGCTGCTCTTTGGGGGGCTAAGGCAAAGGCTTGCAGCTTATTCGCCATTTCTCTGCTATTTCTCTGCTATTTCTTTGGTGTTTCTTTGGTGTTTCTTTGGTGTTTCTTTGGTGTTTCTTTGGTGTTTCTCTGCTGTTTCTTCGCTATTCCTTTGGGATTGCTAGGGGCCTGATTCGCTTATTCTTTGCTATTTCTTTGTCGTTTTATTGGTGTTTTATTGGTGTTTCTTTGCTTTCAAAGCAAAGAAAGGGTAAGCAAAAAGTCAATCCTATGCAAAGTAAAATGTACCTAGTACATAACATTAGTTGTGCAAAACCCACAAAAGGGAAATAGATTTTTAGCGGAATGCCGCTAGGAGGAAATTTGTTGCTTAAAGTCCGCTATTTTTTCCTTTAGACTATTGAGGTGTTCAGGACTGATTACGCCATTATCCTGATCAAAATTTTCGTAAAATTTGGGAAGCGAAAATGTTTCTTTAATGATTGCTCCAAACTGCGGGAAAAATTTCTGCGCTTCGGCCATCACATTTCCACCACCATAACCTCCTGGCGAAGTTGTCATAAGCAACATGGGTTTATCCTGGAAAACTTTAACATTTATTCTAGATGCCCAGTCAAATACATTTTTAAATGCTACGCTATAGGAGCGATTGTTCTCTGCGAGAGAGCAAATGATCATGTCACTGGAGGCTATATGATCTAGGAAAAGCTGTGCTTCCTGTGGGAATCCATTCTTTTCTAGGTCTACAGAAAAGACAGGCATGTTATAGTCATTCAGGTCGATCAAATTAATCTCGTGCCCCTGGAAGCTTTTGAGTACAAATTTGACCAATTGTTTGTTAATTGATGTGGAAGAATTACTCCCAGCGAATGCAAATATTTTCATGTTTTATCCTTTATGATTATCAGTTGTTTAAATTTAGTCAATTTCTCGAAACAATTAGAGATTTAGACTTGACTTGTCGTTTCTGATAGGTTTTGATTATATGGTATAATTTTTTGAAGTCCTCGCTATGCATATTTCGTTCATTTATTATCATGATTAAATTATCTGTTGCCTGAAGTTTTATGGTTCTGAATTTAAAATATTTTTTCTCCTTACTAAATAACTTTATGATATTAAACGGATTCCAAAAGTGATTCATATCAATCACTTTTTTTGTATATCTGGTTATATGACACATATTTAAATCCTTTCGATATAATCCACCTAAGTTTACTTTGGTAAGTGTATCTCCAGATATTTCGAAGTGCTCAAATCTCCAAACGCCTGTAAATATGATGAGCCCACAGCAAGTATCCCATATTATTCCTAACAGAGAAATAGAATACTTAGAAATTATTATTGGGAATATAGCAATACAACCAAAAAGAAGAATAAGTATAGGAAATGTATGATCACAGCGCAACTTGATATTCTTTTTATCCATGAGAAATTGCTGTTTTATTTTTCCGATTTAAAAATAGCGTATAATGGGATATCGTAATACCGGCCATCTTTCTTTAAATGTTGTTTTAACAGTGCCTCTTTTTTCATTCCTATTTTTTCCATGACTTTTCCCGATGCTGGATTATGGGGGAAGTAGGTCGCAAAGATTTTGTTAAAGTTTAATTCTTTAAACCCAAAATCAATGATTGCTTTTGCAGCTTCAGTGACATAACCTTTATTCCAGTAAGGAATAGCAATCCAGTATCCCAACTCAGCCTTATCCGAGCCTTCATCATGCAGACCAATAGCTCCGATCAGTTTTTTATCTTTATTTCGAATAGCAAAGGTGAATCCTTTACGATTGACAAATGCTTCTTCCGCTAATTTAAGCCAGTATTCAGCATCCTCCTTTCGGTAGGGATAGGGGATGTTCGATGTGAAGTCCGAATAGACCTTATCTTGCAGATAGTCTACAATCTGTGGAATATCAGTCGGGTCTATTGCGTTAAGAATAAGTCGTTCTGTCTCTAATTGTGGGAAATCTTTCATCTGATTAAGTCTTCAGTATGGCTAAAATGAAATTAGGGGTTATTTAGTTTTTATAAATGTAGGAAAGTTTTATGAGATTCTTTTACTAATATTTTTTCGGGTGTGATAACTATAAATTCCAGTAATAGTGATTAAGATCAAAGTTATCAATAAGCCTATATATACGTTGAAGAACATATGGACCAGTGTAAAACCAATGAGTCCAATTAGGATTTCTAAAAAAGCTTCCTTTATACGGGACGGAGGATTTGAGTTCTCAAGGTATCGGGTATACTCTTCTACAATTGGTCGATCGGTATCGGTCCAATCAAAATGCGATAGTTCTACAGAGGAGACCCAAATTGCTTGGACATATTCTAGCATGGCAACTTCGCCAGAAGAAAAGGTGCAGAGAACAGGATAGCGGCATAGTGCCAGATTTTTATGGCCTTGTTGCGTCATTTCTAAGGGCCTTCCGACAAGAACATCTATACTTAGCTCTTCCCTGATTTTGAGCGATAAATTTGCTTTCGTTGGCAGGTGGGATTCGGTTATGCGACCAGGAAATTCCCACTTTAAAGCATGCGTCGCCGATGGCGGGCGCTGACAAATGAGTACCTTATCGTCCTTCCTTATGATCGCACAAGTCAAATAATGCATAACGGTTTAAAGATAAACATTAGGAGCTAGATTCTTTACTTTCAATCTGATGACTTTCAAACAGCTCGATGCGGCCTTCAATAACCAATAAATAAAAGTTTTCAAAACAATCCTGATAGATCTTTTGTTCCAATGATTTTATTTCTTCAAAGAGATGTTCTTTCGCTACTGCAGCGTAACATAGCTCATTTTTTGATGTTGTTATCGTTTCTTGGCAAGGTGTATCGTGAAGCTGCTTGTACAGGTCGCCTAAATCTGAAATGTCTTCACTGCGGTGGTAGGAGGGATGAAACCATACCCAAAAGTCTTCTTGATTTTTATAGGGATGCGGTAATAATTGAACAGACGTATTTCTGAATAGATCTCCTGGATGCTTTTTATAACGGAAATGAGTGGCTGTGGTCTTTAAACTATTCATAAAGTTAATTTGTTTGTAGGTTTACAAAAAATAATTCAAGAATAAAGATGTCATCTTAAATATAGGTATTTTTTTTAATATTAAAAATTTACAGTTGACGTTAGCACTAATTAGATCGCGATATGATACATAATACCATAGTTACAAAGCTGCACTTGAGCTATTCCGCTAAAAAATGTAAATCGTATTCATTGTATGTTATCATCCCCAGAGCATTTTGATGAGAACGGATATTGTGAATACGAATAATCCGATATAGAATATGTTTGTCCCATGTTTTCTGTCATGATCTGAATAGGAAAATATCCGTTCGCCATTCGGTAGGCTCTTTCTGGAACTAAACAACATATAGCCGATTACAATTCCTAAAAGTCCACCTAGAAGAGCTGAAATATAGCCGAAAATAACCCAATACTTCTGCTGCGGTTCCGGTTCCCGTAGTTGCATGAGCCGTTCCTGTTTCAAAAGATCAAGCTTTTGCTGATCGATCTCTTTCCCTCTTTTTAATAGAATTTCTCTAGCCAGTGCGTAGTCTAATTTGTTCCATTCGTCGGGTTTTTGAAGAATTTCTAAGAGCTCTTGGTCGGAAAACTGATACAGATAATGGTCGTCTTCAACCAAGGGGAGAGACTGCATTTCCTGCTCTTCTAAAATAGATTCTGCATTTGCAAAATTGGCAGGATCTATTTGAATCTCATATTGAAATCCAACCGTGTTTCCAGAAAATGTAATATCCACAGGGGGTACATTATCTGCCAACCGCGTTGTTACACCTTTTTCCGAAAGTAGTTTATGACATTTTTGAGCTTCTTCTAAACTAGAGAACCTTTTTAACACGATATATGTATCCATGTGATCAATTATTTTTTAATCCCTGTATTTATGATCATTTGACAGTCCAATGTTGTATGCAATCTTGGCTATTTGCCGTAACACCGCAAAATCGGACGTGAATGGTTAAATAATGGATTAATTATGTAGTGTCTTTTTTGAATAAAGTTAATAAAGCCGGTTTGATACTCTTCAGCTTAAAGTAGTAAAATCAAATTCTATTTTATAGAAATAAAAATAGAATCCCAGCTAAAAGATGAAGAAACATTTGATTCATCACATTTTTGCTGGTATTCGTCACATTTTTCTGTTTTATGTTTTTAAAATAAATTTAATACTTTTGCAGCAATAGATCATTTGTGTTGTCATTTTTTAAAATTAAAGTCATGTAATGCATTGTCGATATTTAGGAAGAAAGTAAACAACGGGATGTACCCGATTTGTTTACCCTATACCTATGTCTTCAATTTTTTAATATGGATTTAAATTTTAAAAATGGAATCAACAAAATATGGTCGTACCTATCATTTCCCATTTTCGCCAGGGACAAGCAGCGACGATCGTTTTAATCAACATTATTGGAAGGATATACAATCTTTCCATAAACTGTTATTTACAGAAAAATTAGATGGTGAAAATAATTGCCTTTCACGGCGTGGAGTATTTGCACGATCCCATGCAGCTCCGACCACGTCGCCATGGACGGCTCAGCTTCGGGAGCATTGGTCTAGATTAAAAAACGATCTGGATGATTTAGAGTTTTTTGGTGAAAATCTTTATGCTGTGCATTCTATCGAATATGTGCAACTTGAGCACTATTATTATGTTTTTGCTGCTCGAATTAAAGATCAGTGGCTTTCATGGGAAGAAGTTACTTTTTATGCCAGTTTATTTGATTTGCCTACTGTGCCTGTTTTAAAACTCGAAATTGTAAAGGATTTGACTGAGTTAGAACTTCGGCGTTCAGTCGAAAATTTGGCCATGCAGTCTTCTAAATTTGGATCGGTTGACCCTAAAACTGGAGAAGCATGTACGATGGAAGGGTTAGTCTGCAGAAATGCTGATGCGTATACTGTCAGTGAATTTCAGCACAATGTTTTTAAATATGTTAGAAAAGGACATGTGCAGACCGACGAACATTGGACAAAATCATGGCGAAGAACAAAAATGATTTGGGAAAGGAGGGATTTCTAATGGAATGGACAATAGCAGTAAATAAGAATTGGTCGGCTTTAGGGAAGCAATTTTCTTGGGTCAGGGATATGGAACAGGTACAACAAGACCCTTTACATCATGCCGAAGGGAATGTCGCGATTCATACCCAAATGGTATTACAGCAGCTGGAAGGATTGCCTGAATACCGGAATCTGGATTATCAAAAGCAGGAGCTCCTCTGGGCTTCCGCTTTATTGCATGATGTCGAGAAGAGATCAACGACAATTGTCGCTGCAGATGGTCGTATCAGCTCTCCAAATCATGCCAAAAGAGGAGCACAGACCGCACGGGAGATTTTATTTCGTGATGTGGAGACCCCTTTTGCATTACGGGAGGAAATTGTCGCATTGGTACGCTATCATGGATTGCCATTGTGGTTGATGGAAAAAGTCGATCCAATGAAGAGCGCCTTGGAGGCGTCATTGAGTGTCAATATGGGCCAACTTAAGTTGTTGGCCGAAGCAGATGCTAAAGGAAGGTACTGTGCCGATTTGGATGCTTTGCTCTACGCATTGGATATGTTCGAACTGTATAGTAAAGAGATTGGCTGCTGGGATGCCACACGTTCTTTTTTGTCCGAAAATGCACGATTTACATATTTTAATGGAAACAATAGCTATGTTGATTATGTGCCTTTTGATACATTCAAATCCACCGTGACTGTACTTTCAGGTTTGCCGGGAATGGGAAAAGATTATCAGATTTTAGCGATGAATACTGACCTCCCTGTTATTAGTTTGGATGACATCAGACGCAAATATCGCATTGATCCTACTGATAAAAAGAGAAACGGATGGGTTGTACAGGAAGCAAAAGAGCAGGCAAAAAAATACTTACGCTGTGGACAGGATTTTATCTGGAATGCCACCAATATAACTTCCCAGATGCGAAAACAATTGATCGATCTTTTTGTCAGCTATCAAGCTTATGTGAAATTGTTATACGTTGAAAAACCCTATAAGATTTGGCGCGCGCAGAATAGCGATAGAGAGTACCCACTACCAGAAACTGTCTTGGATAAAATGCTTCATAATTTGGAAGTTCCCCAGTTAACAGAAGCCCATGAGGTTATCTATATTACCGCGTAGATGGTTTTTTACGGTTGAACCGCTAATATTTTTGAATTGATTTTAAGAATTAAATAAAGTACTAAATCTCAAAATTTTGCGTTTTTATAGCAAGGATATTTTCTGATGTAACCGTGTTAGATATAATAAATGCGAATCAGCCCACTTATATGGATAAGGGGCTGATTTTTTTAGACTACCTTTTTTGGGGAACGCCGATGTACAGCTACATTTTTAGTCGCTGTAGCAACAGAGCCATAAGCTCCTTTTCTTTGATATCGATGACATCTATATCGATCCAAAAAGATGCAGGTTTTGTTGATAGATTACGGTCAATAAAGCTTAATAAATGAATTAGACGGCTTGTTTTTTCTTTTTTTAGCGATGAAAGGTCATTTAGTTTTATAAAAATAGAATTTGTCCGATATAAACCAGTAACAAAATAATCGATATCCGTCCATGGGATTTGCTTCGGTTTCAATATGCTGTTGTTTAGTAATATATGCTCATCTATAATGAGTGCGGCCTCTCCTCTTCGATAGCGGTTTAACTGTTGTAGTTTAAGATAAAAAATCGATGCGGCCACGAGTACCCATATCGTCGAGGTTAGTTTAAAAATAAAATCATAGTATAACCAGGCATATAACCCAATGACTGCTGGAAGAAAACATAGCAGCATGCTAATGATAATTTTTCCTTTGCTAAAATTAATTTTGATCATTGCTTTCTCTTTTTTCAAAAAGTACAAACTCTGCAAAAAATGGAGCCTGCCATTTTCATCATAGCTCCAATCTGTTAATCATATTATTGGAGCACCTGTTATAAAGGTAGGGGGTAAAAGCCATTGAAACTATTCCGATTTATGAATCGTGCTTGTTGAATGATTATTCGTATTACTTGAATTTATCTTGTCATCCCTTCCGTATTGGCTTAATTGAAATGGTACCGCGTGTCTTTTTTTTGATAAAATGAATGAGTAGCTTTGTTTGTACAATAAATTGATGGACTGTTGGAAGAACTTAAAGAACATTTGAAGAAATTTATCGATATCGATCCGATTGAATTAGAGGAAATATTGAGTTACTTTAAGATGAAATCGGTCGCGAAAAAAGAAAACATACTGGAAGAAGGTCAGGTTTGCAAATATCATTTTTTTGTATTGAAAGGTGTTTTACGTAAATTCTTTGTCAATGAAAAAGGTGTTGAACAAACAACTGAATTCGCTATAGAAAATTGGTGGATGACAGATAATATGGCTTTCGAACATAAGCTTGTCACTTCGTTTTACATTCAGGCGGTGGAAAAGTCCGATGTGGTTTATATCAGCCAAGAAAATCAGGAAAAATTGCTCGCGGCATTTCCTGTCATGGAACGATATTTTCGCTTTGTGTACCAAAGAGCATATGCTGCGGCACAAATGCGGGTTAAGTACCTATTTTCGTTATCCAAAGAGGAATTTTACCATGATATGCGCCGTAAATATCCCCAATTTGTCCAACGTGTTCCGCAATACCTCATTGCCTCATACCTGGGGTTCACACCAGAATATTTAAGTGAAATCCGAAAAAAAATAAACTTCTGAAAAACCTGCTAAAATCTTACTGTAATTACAGGTTAATAGCATTGGTCCGAATCTGCAATACGGAAGGGTTGAATTTGAAATTGAATGTTGTGTTCGTTAGCATAATCTTTAGCTAATTTCTCGAATTTTTCCATTGCCTTTTCTTCCGAAACTGCAAAACAATGCAGGTTTAATTCCAGCGGTTTCTCAGAGGTTGCTGGATCGATGCGCAGTTGCTCAACTTCAGAGAGGACGACGGCAAAAGAAGTCTTACAGATCTCAACTTCTAAATGTGGCCCCATTAATTGAGATGAAATGCTATAATAAGAATCGTTATTTTGGATTTCTTCTTGAAAGGGGTCTAAATAGGTCGTAACAATAGATCGATAACCATATTTAGCATTACCAAAAAAGTGATCAATATATTCCTGTGCTTTTTCATATGTTGAGAAGACACCTTCCAGATTGGTGAATAAATCTGGATCTTCTTTTACTTCTTTTGAAACTACTGTATATACCTTAATGGGGTTGGTTGTCATATTTTATATGCTACTGTTTGTACATTAAGTAAAAGTAAGTTTTTCTGCAAAAAAACTAATTTAGACTTTTGTCTATGAGCGATTCTAAGATAAAATCCTCGTTTTAAAATAAAAAATTTCCTTTGTTAACTTTTAGCCTGTTTAGAGCAGGTGTTTGTGCTTTAAAGTTGTATATAATTTTCGTATTCTCCAAATTTTTTACTGATTGTTTTTATTTGCTTTTCCAATATAATATAAATTGCTCGTATAAGTACCTCAATGAACGAATTATCGCATTTTATTTGAAGTTTGTAGCATCTCTCCATATTTATGGGGGATTAGTTAGGTACCATCTCATTACTTTGGTATGATCAAATTCGTACTGTAAGCAGGTTGAGTCCACAGTGATTCCACTTTATAACTGTGCATTCACTGTGGATCCATATTACTTACATAGTAGGAGCATAGGGGTGTTGAACCTAATTTGTCCATACGCTATTATAGGTAGTAACCGAGGCCTATTTTGCATAATTTATCCGGAACATTGTTGTGTCCCTTATTTGACAGGTCATAAATAATTGGGCTTGACTGTGCTCGCTCTATGTTTGAATGAAATGATCTGTTTGTTATACTGATTCAAACGTTTTCGTAAATAAATCATATCATTTAATTCATTTCGCTTATATTAATTAATATATTGTTTGACTAAGTCAATTGAATCAATAGCCAATAAGTAAATAAAGTCCTATCCGGCTTGAAAGTTACACGTAGCACCGTCTACAGGTTTTCAATTTAGGAGGTCTCGATTTTGTTCTGATTGACGAACCAATGATGAATAAATAAACCGGGTTGATAGACCCAAGATTAAATTTTACAATGAAAAGAAATGCACTATTTAAATCTGTTTTAATGGCAGCTATGGTCAGCAATGCTGTCTTGTCGTATGCTCAGGCAGATAAAAGTAATGAGAAAGGTTGGACAAACCTTTTTGATGGAAAAACGCTAAATGGTTGGAAATCTGTTGGAGGAAAAGCTCCTTATTCTATAGAGGGAGATGCTATCGTAGGTCGAATGACAAAAGGTACGCCCAATTCTTTTTTAATCACGGAAAAAGAATATGGTGATTTCATATTGGAGCTGGATGTTAAACTTGAGGGTAATGAAACAAACTCAGGTATTCAGACCCGAAGCCATCTTGATCCAAAGGCTAACGATGGGCGCGGACGTATATATGGAAGGCAAGTAGAAATAGACCCCTCTGCCCGTGCATGGACAGGTGGAATCTATGATGAGGCGCGTCGTGGATGGATTTATCCACTCGATTTAAATGAAAATGCTAAAAAAGCTTATAAAGTAGAGGAATTCAATCATATTCGAATTGAAGCCATTGGTGATGAACTGCGCACTTGGATCAATGATATTCCTGTTGCTTATGTCGTTGATACGATCGATAGGTCTGGTTTTATCGGCTTGCAGGTGCATGGTATTCCACCTAAACTGGACGGAAAGAAAGTGTACTTTAAGAATATTAAAATAAAAACAACCGACCTCAAATCAAAAGGTTTTCCAAAAGATCTTTATATCGTGAACTTGAAGCCAAATGACTTGGCTGATGCTGAAAAGAAGAAGGGGGTTAAGCTTTTGTTTGACGGTAAAACCAATAAGGGCTGGCGGAGTATACATGGCGATAAATTTCCGGAACGTGGCTGGGAAGTTAAGGATGGACAAATGACTGTTCTGAAATCCGACGGTGGAGAATCAACCAATGGTGGTGATATCGTCACAAAAGATAAATACGCTGTGTTTGATCTTTCATTTGAATTTAAGCTTAGTCCGGGAGCAAATAGTGGCGTTAAGTATTTTGTGACTTTAAAAGAAAAATCAAAAGGATCTGCTATTGGTTTGGAATATCAGGTGCTGGATGATGCTTTACACCCTGACGCGAAGTTGGGACGCGATGGAAATCGTACGTTGGCATCGCTTTATGATCTCATTACGTCCAATCGTGATGATCGCGCACGTAGACCGATCGGTGAGTGGAATAGAGGTCGGGTTGTTGTTACAGCAGATAACAAAGTTGAACACTATTTAAATGGAATTAAGATGCTGTCTTATGAGCGGGGCTCAAAAGCGTTTAAAGACTTGGTTCAGATCAGCAAATATAAAGATTGGGAAAACTTTGGCGAAGCGAAGGAAGGTTTTATTCTTCTCCAGGACCACGGTGATCGTGTGTCATTTCGCAGTATCAAAATCAATACACCGAATTAAGCTTATCTCTTATGAATCATTATTTATCGCGCAGAAGCTTTGTTAAACAGTCTGTTATCGCTGCAGGAGCTGTGATGTTGTCTAATAGCGTCTTGGGAAATGTCAATTTGGCCAAGCCAAATGAGCGTGTCAATCTGGCCTGTGTAGGCTTGGGAAATAGGGCTGCCGACATCATTAAAGAGCTCTATAAAACAGGACTTTGTAATATTGTTGCGCTCTGTGATGTTGATCTTGGTGCGAAACATACGCAGGAAATTTTGGGAATGTTTCCCGATGCACCTAAGTTTAAGGATTTTCGGGTGATGTTTGACAAAATGGGAAATCAGATCGATGCTGTAAGTGTCGGGACTCCCGACTTCTCGCACTTTGCCATAACAATGCTTGCACTGGATTTGGGTAAACATGTTTACGTGGAAAAACCTATGGCGAGAACATTCCTAGAAGTTGAACTGATGGCAAATAAAGCCCGGAAAAACCCTAAACTTGCTACCCAAATGGGAAATCAGGGGCACTCCGAAGCCAATTACTTTCAGTTTAAAGCCTGGAAAGATGCCGGTATTATTAAGGATGTGACGCGCATTGATGCACACATGAATATGCCGCGTAGATGGCATGGCTGGGATGTGAATATGAAGGGTTTTCCTGCCGCTGAAATGGTGCCCGAAACATTAGATTGGGATCTTTGGCAAATGCAGACCATAGGCCATAATTATAATAAGGATTTTGTGAATGGTCAATGGCGCTGTTGGTATGATTTTGGAATGGGTGCATTGGGCGATTGGGGTGCACATATATTGGATACAGCGCATGAATTTTTAGATTTGGGGCTTCCGACAGAAGTGTCCGCGGTGAAGCTCGATGGGTATAATTCCTATTTTTTCCCCATGTCTTCGACCTTGAAATTTCATTTCCCAAAAAGGAAAAAGATGCCAGCTGTAGATATCAATTGGTATGATGGACTGGATAATTTGCCACCTATACCGGAAGGCTACGGTGTATCCGGACTGGATCCTAATATTCCTGCACCAAGTACAGGGAAATTGGAACCCGCCAAATTAAATCCTGGGAAAATTATCTATAGCAAGGATTTGATATTCAAAGGTGGTTCCCATGCCAGTACCTTGCAGATTATTCCCGAAGCGAAAGCTAAGGAAATGGAGTCTCGGTTACCGGAAGTGCCAAAATCACCGTCAAATCACTTTGCTAATTTCTTAAAAGGTTGTAAAGGCGAAGAAAAGACCCGCTCGGCTTTTGAAATTGCAGGTCCTCTGAGCCAAGTATTTTGTTTGGGTGTAATTGCACAACGCTTAAACAGCAAGTTGATCTTGAATACACAGACAAAAGAAGTGACGAATGATAAGTTTGCCAATGCACTCTTAGCTGGACCTCCACCTGCGAGAGGCTGGGAGCAGTATTATAAGATGTAATGGACCATTAACTGGGCATAGAAAGTAAAGGGCAATGTGAACATTGCCCTTTTTTTTTGAAATGAAAAGTCTTTCCTGAAATGTACGATTTGCCTGCTCTTTATATAAAAGAGCTGGAAAGTCGAAAAAAGCTGATAATCCTAAGCAAATTGAGACAAATCAGCGCTATTTTGATCAGTCCTAGTAGAAAGTAATTCTCCTCCCTTAGGTATATTTGTGATGCAGCAATTCAATTTTTAAACCTTAACGTCATGTATAAAGTATCCCTGCTCTTTATAAGCATTGTAGCATTGGTCCTTAATACCAATGGTCAAAATTTATCAACCCAATCTTTTCAGGCAACCCATCGGTATCTTAAAATTCCAATTAAAAATGGTGCTCCCAAACGTCATGTTGAGGTATGGCTGGGAAACGATAAAGTAAGGTGGTTTGATGTCGAACTGGCAGATAGTACCTATGATTGGATAGCCTATCTTGATATAGGGAAGTGGAAGGGACATCAGCTTAAGGTGGTAGCAAATACATCAGACAAAGAAATTCCTTTGTTTAATCCTATTGCACAGAGCGATACCGATGATAACGATAAGGTCTATGCTGAAGATCGAAGGGGACAATTTCATTTTTCGGCCAAGAGAGGTTGGTTGAACGATCCGAATGGTCTGGTCTTTTTTAATGGACAATATCACCTGTTTTTTCAACATAATCCCTATGGAACCAATTGGGGCAATATGCATTGGGGGCATGCCGTGTCCTCCGATCTGTTGCATTGGAAGGAATTGGGAGAGGCTTTATATCCAGACGAATCTGGCGTCATGTTTAGCGGTGGAGCTGTCGTGGATAGTAACAATACCGCTGGTTTTGGAAAAAATGGGGTAACAAACCCCATGATCCTGTTTTATACGGCTGCGGAGAAATCATGGGGACAGGGATTGGCATACAGCTTGGATGGTCAGAAATTTGAGAAAATGCCAAACCATATTTTGGATAAAATAACAGCAGGAAACCGAGATCCAAAAGTAATTTGGCATGCCCCCTCAAAGCAATGGGTTCTTGTACTTTATGTTGAAGAGGAACAGGAACAACACACGATGCAGATTTTTACCTCAAAGGATTTAAAAATATGGACATTTGCGAGCAAAATAAAAGGCGGGCGGGGTAATGACCGTTATTTATTTGAGTGTCCCGAATTCTTTGAATTGGCGGTAGACGGTAACCCGAACAATAAAAAATGGATTTTGACGGGGGCTAATAGCCAATATGCGATCGGAGAGTTTGATGGAAAATCTTTTCATCCTGAGATCGAACGCCTGTTTAGTCAATATGGTCGTGATTATTATGCCGCGCAAACTTTTAGCAATGAACCGAAGAAGCGACGCATTGAAATCGGCTGGTGGCGCGCACATACCAATCAAGGGAACTCCGCTTTTAATCAATCCATGAGTATTCCAATGGAACTCAAATTGAAAAGTACGGAAAAGGGTATTCGCCTTTTTCGGGAGCCGGTGACAGAATTGCAAAAATTAAGAAAAGAAAAACTCAGCATCAGCCGAAAGAAAATTAGTTCGAACGATTCAAGTTTGTTTCAGCAGTTCAACGCTGAAATTGCTGAATTGGATTTGGTCATCGATCCACAACAAGCCAAAAATATTCAGATCAATGTGCGGGGCCTGGCAATTAATTATAACGTTTCGACGGAAGAGCTCCTTGTTGATAATGTAAGGGCTCAAGTACCGCTGCGAAATAAAAAACTCGCATTGAAGTTGCTTGTAGATCGGACAGGACTCGAGCTTTTTGCACAAAATGGAGAAGTTTACATGCCCATAAATTATAATTTTGATCGGAATAATTTAACTTATGAACTCGTCACTTTTAATGGTGAAGCCGTATTGGAATCTGCTGACCTCTATGCGCTTGACAGTATATGGTTTAAATAAGACTTTTATGATATAGCGACAATGGAGAGACTGTTTCTCTCAATTCGGTAAGTTGATAAAAATGGTGCTGGAAGATTATACTTTTTGGTCATAAAAAAAGGTTTTCAAACGGGGAGAATGAAAACCTTAAATAACCAATTATAAACCTAAATTATGATGATACAAAGGTAAGTGTATTTCCTACACTATGCAAATTTATTTTAAAAAATAATTTAATCTTCTTTAAACAAGCTATTGGAAGTACCTATTTTTATAGGAGTAAACTGTATTTTTACCGAAAACGGACTGCCCGCTGTATTCTTTTTGCACGCTTTGGCTTCGTGGATTTTAAAAAGCATCAGTTGCAGACAATTAGCTATTTTAGAAGCATGGAAAATTTAGAAGTATGGATGCGTGGACCTATTGAAGGGGTTCCTGCTCTTCTCCAACCTGTTGCTCATACACTCTTGCAGGTTGAAGAAGATGTTTTAAAGTATACTGCACAACTATCTTCAGCCCAACTTTGGACAAAACCGGGGGGTAATGCCAGTATAGGTTTTCACCTGCAACATATTCGTGGGGTAATCGATCGCATGTTTACTTATGCCGAAAACAAATCCTTGTCGGATGAGCAATTTGACGACCTCCATAGGGAAGGTATAGAAAATAGCGATGTGAGCGTAACAGCGCTTGTAGAAAACTTACACCGACAGATTCAGCAATCTGTGCAAAAACTAGCGTTAATTGATCCGGAAACCTTGACGGAAGTGCGTTTTTTGGGTAGAAAACGAATTCCTACGACCTTGATTGGTTTGTTGTTCCACGCTGCCGAGCATGCACAGCGCCATGTTGGCCAATTACTGGTAACGGCACGATGTATCAATTAAAAACAAACTATATTTTTGTCCGCTAGAGGTTATGATTTTTGAACTTGTTGTAACTTTTCTCCCCATTTCCCAAGTTCTTGAATAATTGGTTTGAGTTCATAACCCAGCGCAGTCAGCTCATAGAGTACGCGTGCCGGTACCTCTGCATATACAGTACGTTTTAAAATGTGATCCTCTTCCAGCTTTCGCAATTGTAGGGTGAGCATACGTTCAGTGATACCTGGTAAACATCTTTTGATTTCAGAATACCGTAGCGCGCCATTGATGAGATAACAACAAATGGCTAGCGCCCATTGACCACCAATCACATTAGCGGCAAAGACTTCGGGGCAATTATGCTCAAGTTGCTTTTTATTTGAAAAGTTAGTGGAACTCGTCTTGATTTTAGTCATACGCACATTTTTTATAGTACCTAACATTGGGTTACAGATAGGGCAAAATAAGAATTATGTCGCTACTTTTAAATCACAGTCATGTCGTTTATTAAAATTGCCGCAATGAATTGGCTAGACCTGCTGACTTGTGCATAGATACATAAATAAAAATATGAAAACATTAATAGTCGTTATTCACCCTAATTTTGGGACCTCCCTCGTGAATAAAAGTTGGGTTGAGGCATTGCAAAACCAATCCGATCGTTATGATATCCATCAGTTGCATCAAGTCTATGCTGACGGTAAAATTGATGTCGTGGCTGAACAGCAGATGATGGAGAAATATGATAAAATTGTATTTCAATTCCCCTTTTATTGGTTTAACTGCCCGCCTTTTTTTAAGCAGTGGTTGGATGAGGTGCTTACCTACGGATGGGCTTACGGTAAAAAAAGTGGGTATAAACTGGAAGGAAAGAAAATCGCATTAGCGATTTCGGCTGGGATAGACGAGCAGGAGTATGGGGTTACGGGTAAGTATAAATATAGTATGGAGCAATTAACAAGTCCTTTTGAAATTACTTTTGACTATGTTAAAGCGAATTATCAAAAGCCTTTCGTCTTTTACGGAATAGAAAAAGAGTCATCCAAAGAATGGATAGCGCAAAGTGTTTCGCAGTATCTCAGTTTTTTGGAGCAGTTATAGTCAGTGAATCCATATGTCAACAAGGCTGCTCTCATGACTTCTTTTCCTGTTGGAGCGCGATACTGTGTTCATATTGATTCCTCGCCGAATTGTTAAGCTAAATATAAACAAATTATAAGATGCGCAATATTTTACACCTGAATTGGGTTGGCATTGGTCGTGATGTCGTAACCAAACCGCTATGGGGCACTGAGTGATTAAATTGTAAATTCGTATACTTGTAGAATTCCGGGAGGAATTCGCAATTTTTATAATCCCGCATAAAAATAAACAGCGTATAATATGCAGATACTTTTAGTAGAGGACGATCGCCGGATTAGCAGCTTTGTGGTGAAAGGTCTGGAAGAAATGGGGCACCAAGTCATTTTAGTTGAATCTGCGGAAGCTGCACGTGAATGGATCAATGCAGATTCTTTGGATATTATTGTACTTGATATCATGCTGCCCGGAATAGATGGTATCCAGTTTACGAAGATGGTCAGGTATCGAAAAAACCATATTCCGATATTGATTTTGAGCGCCTTAGGGGAGATTGAAGATAAGGTCGAGGCCTTGGAAAGTGGTGCCGATGACTATCTCGTCAAGCCTTTTTCCTTTAAGGAATTGGTGAGCCGTATAAAAGCCCTGGTACGTCGGGACAATTATAAAAACGTGCCAAAGGATAGCAGCGTAGAAATTCGTGATTTAAAAGTGGATCTTGAACGTTATGAAGTTCATAAGAATGGTAAAAATGTCGATCTCTCTCCCAAAGAGTTTAAACTATTTAAGTATCTGATCGAAAATCGGAATAAAACGCTTTCACGGACTGCAATCTTGCAGGCCGTTTGGGGAATCGATTTTGATAACAGCACCAATGTCGTCGATGTGTACGTTTCTTATCTAAGAGGTAAGGTTGATGAGGGGAGCGATACCTCCATTATCAAAACGGTGAAAGGAGTCGGTTATATGCTTACAACGGACTGACAATGAATTTAAAAATTAGGCTTACACTCTTTTCTACGCTGGTATTCACCATTATTTTTGGGCTTGCAACGCTAGTCATCTACTGGATATTTTATAATTCCTCGGAACGACATCTGATCAGTTCCCTCGAAAAAAATGCAAAAATAGCCGGCATTTATTACCTCGAGGCAGATGAGCAGAGTCCTCTAAAGCACCTGGAGTCCAAAAATCAATATGAAAGTTTGGTCAAGCGTGCGATGGTAGCTGTGTATAATGCCGAAGGAAAAGTAAGTTATGGCGGTATGCGTTTTGATAGTCGAATTAATAAGGATTTACTGAACCAGCTGAAAACAGACAAAACGATTTATTTTAAAACAGAAGATAGCTTTTATTTTGGTTTGTATTATCCAGATAATCAGGGCGATTTCTTTGTGTTTGTCAAAGAATCTAGTGCTGACTTTGATCATCAGTTGAATCGTTTGCTCATTACACTTGTCTTTGTTTTTCTCGTTGCATTGATCAGTATTGCCTTGCTGTCGGTTTGGTTGAGTAAATATGCTTATCTACCCATTCGTAAAGTGATCCAAGAAATTCAGCATAAGGATTTAAACACGATTCAGGAGCCTCTAACGACTATAAAAACGAAGGACGAACTACAAGATCTTATTGAAAGTTATAATGCGCTCCTACGTCGGATCAGTGAAAACATGATTATTAGAAAGAACTTTGTCAGTTATGTTTCACACGAGTTTCGAACACCTTTGGCGGGAATTTTGGGCTCAATGGAGGTCTTCGGTACAAAGGTCAGAAGTGAAGCAGAATATCATGAATTGGCCGAAACCATTACTGAGCATGTGAATTTTCTGAATCAGCTTATTGGTAATTTTCTATTGCTGACCGAAGATCAGGCCCTGAAACGTTCACTGGAAACCTTTCGCATAGACGAGATCGTATGGGATCTTGTTCCTAAGTTTTCGAGATCATTTGCCGTGCCATTGAAAATCGATATACAGGTAGAAGAACCACAATACTTTAATTTTCGCGGCAATAAGATGCTCGTCAGCCTGTCTATTTCCAATTTAATCGAAAATGCACTGAAATATGCAAATGGGCAGGAAGTTCTTGTCCGAATGACAGGTGTAAATGGCAGACTGTCTTTGCAAATCATAGACCATGGTATTGGTATCCCACAAGCCGAGCTGGAGTCTGTGAAACAGACTTTTTATCGAGGATCAAATGTTGGTAAAGTTAAGGGCAGCGGCATAGGTCTCTCTTTTGCGCAGATTGTATTTAAGGATCAAGGGGTAGACTTTGATATTCGTTCAAATGATCTAGGTACAACGGTATCCCTATTATTCCCCCAGTTCTAATCATTTTCTAATCCCTTCTAATCAAACTTTAATTTAACCTAAAGTTGCCTGTAATCCCTGTCATTTAGTTTTGTGGAAATTCAAAATTAAGTGAGAAAACTACATATTACATTATTTTTACTTCTTGGCCTGAATAGCAAGCTATTTTCGCAGGCGGCGGTTGAAAACCGTTTGCGAAAGGCGGAGATCGAGCAGGTATTCCTTGCTCATAACCTGACCTTAATGGCACAGCGTTTTCATATGCAGCAAGCCGAAGCTGCCGTGCTTCAGGCAAAGTTGTGGCCCAATCCAACGATTTCCATCTCCGAAGTCAATCTTTGGAAAAACCCTTCCAGCGAATCCTTTCCGGCACTGATCGGAAATTACGGTAAGTACCAGCAGGTAGCGGTCGAACTGGAACAGACCATCGAAATGGCTGGCAAACGAAAAAAAAGGGTGCAATTGCAGCTTCTTGAAAAAGAAAATGCCCAGCTCCAATTTGAGGAATTGCTGCGGAACCTAAAATATGATCTCCGGAGCCAATGTCTCGAATTGCAGATCCTGCAGGAAAAGGAGAAGTTATACAATAGTCAGGTGGATATCTTTCAGACGTTGACAAAATCATACCAAAATCAGTGGAAAGAAGGCAATGTAAGTGAGATGGACTATCTCAGGATTCAAAGCGAGTCTATCGCATTTGGTAACAAACTGAATGAAATCCAACAGGAAAAAATCACAAAAATGAATGAGGTTGCGCGCTATCTCGGAGACAAGGGGACCGCACTCACTATATCAGATACGATCGGCATACCGCATTTTCTCCAGAGAAAAACACAGGAGTGGAAAATGATGGCCCTCGACAATCGCAGCGACTATAAAATCATCCATAACGAATTGAAAAAAAGTGATGCTCAGCTGAAAATAGAAAAGGCCGAACGTATACCAGATTTGCAGGTTTCCATGAATTACGACCGTGGCGGAAATATCATGCGCGATTTTATAGGGCTTGGGGTTGCTATGGACCTTCCTCTGTTTAACCGAAACCAGGGGAATATCAAAATCGCTAAACTGGAGCTTGAGAAAAATAAAGTGGAAATCGAGCAATTTCGTATCGACATCGAACGGGAGATCGACTTCCTTTCGGAGCGGCTCAGCAACCTTGAAACGAGTTTGAAGACAACGGATATCGGCTTTGATGGTAAATTGGACGTAGCGCTAGAACGCTATGTGCGCAATTTCCAACAACGCAGACTGACCATCGTTGAATTTATAGATTTTATCAATAATTATATGGAAAACAAAGAATCAATATTGGAACGCAGGGCGAAATATCTTCAGTATAAGGAGGAACTGATGTACTTGATCGGAAAGGATATTATCTCATGAAAAGTAATTTTTTAACGCCATTGACACTGCTATCTATTTGTTTAGTGTGGAGCTGTCAGCCGGCGAAAAATGAAGAGCAGCCTATTCCTGCTGCTAAAGGCTTTTGTCTTAGCGCCGACTTTAAAAATCAAATCAAAATTGATTCAATACAGAGGCGAACGGTATTTGAACAGATCGCTTTAAATGGGGTCATTCAATACGATCAGGATGAACTTGCTGCGTTAAAGAGCCCTATACCCGGTATCGTGCAGTCTGTTTCGGTCAAGATGGGCGATTATGTAGAAAAAGGACAGGTTCTGGTATCGCTTAAAGGGACCTCGGTGAATGATTTAGGAAAGGAGCTGCGGGAACTGGAAAATAGCAAGCGGCTGACGGAGAGTAAATTGCTTAGCCTGCGTAGCCTGCTGAAAGATGGTATGGCTTCCCAGCGGGAGCTGGAAGAGATGGAAAGTGAATTGAAAGCCGTGCAGATTGGAATCCGCCATGTGAAAGCGAACATGAGTTTGCTGAATGGCTCCTCGGAAAATGGTGTGTTTTACATCCGTGCACCCAAAGCTGGCTATATCGTAGATAAAAAGGTGAGTCCTGGTATGACTGTTGGCGATGACGCCGATTTGTTGTCGGTCAGTAAACTGAATGAGGTGTGGGTTTCGGTCAATATCTATGCAAATAATTTACCTTTTGTCAAAAACGGGGCTCCTGTCAAGATCACTACACTGGCTTATAAAGGTGAAACTTTTGACGGTTATATTGATCAGGTAGCCAACTTCTTTGATCCGGAAGAACGTGTGGTCAAAGCGCGCGTAAAGTTGTTGAATAAAGACCTGAGATTGAAGCCGGGCATGAGCGTGGATGTGCTGGTCGAAAAGGCCGTTTCGGGACAGGAAGAGCGTATGCTGGCAATTCCGAAAGATGCCATTATCCTCCATAACAATCAGAATTTCGTTGTACGCTACAAAAATGACTGCGACTTGTCGGTTAAAGCAGTTGATATTGTCGCTGAGAATGAAACATATGCTTTTGTCAAATCTGGTGTGGCCGAGGGAGATCAGGTGCTGACCGAAAATGAGCTGATCGTATTTGATGAACTGATAAATAGATAGGATGAAGAAAGTTGTACAAAATATTGTTTCATTCTCATTGAAACATTCCTTGGTTGTCCTGTTTTTTACGCTGGCATTATTGTTCGGCGGTATATATGCCTACCTCCATACGCCGATAGAGGCTTTCCCCGATGTGACCAACACACGGGTTAGGATTATCACACAGTGGCCCGGACGCAGTGCTGAAGAAATAGAGAAGTTCGTTACACTGCCTGTTACAAAAGAAATGAATACCATTCCAAAGAAGACGGATGTAAGATCTATCTCTTTGTTTGGTCTATCTGTGGTAACAATTCAGTTTGAGGATGGGGTAGCGGATTTCTATGCGCAGCAATATGCGGGTAATAAGATGCGCTCCATTGATTTACCGGAAGGTGCTGAAAGCTCCATCGAACCACCATCTGGTGCGACAGGAGAAATTTTTCGTTATGTTATCAAGAGTAATCTTCCGATCAAGGAAGTCTCCGCTATTCAGGATTGGGTGATTGAACGGGAGCTTGTCGGTGTGCCCGGCGTGGCGGATGTCGTCAGTTTCGGGGGCGAGGAAAAGATCTACGAAATAAAGATCAATCCAACAGAATTGGCCAATTATAACCTATCGCCACTGGATGTTTATGAAGCCGTTTCGCGTTCGAATATCAATGTGGGGGGCGATGTGATCCAGAAAGGAAATCAAGCCTATGTTGTGCGTGGGGTAGGCCTATTGGATAAGATTGATGATATCGGTAATATTTTGATCAAGGTGGTCGGCAATACACCGATTTTAGTCAAGCATGTAGCCGAAATCGAACTGGGGGCAAAACCGCGACTTGGGCAGGTGGGACTCAACCAGGAAGATGATCTTGTCCAGGGAATCGTCATTATGCTCAGGGGAGAAAATCCATCTGCAGTTGTGACAAAGTTAAAAGAAAAAATAGCGGAGCTGAATGAACGTATTTTACCTGCAAATGTGAAGATTGAACCCGTTATTGATCGCACAAAACTGGTAAATAATACCGTGCATACGGTTTCCAAAAACCTGATAGAAGGGGTTCTTCTGGTTTCGATTATTGTCTTTATCTTTTTAAACAATTGGAAGACAACCTTTATCGTTGCATCGGTGATACCATTGGCCTTCCTATTTGCGATTATTTGTTTGAAAATACAGGGGCTCCCTGCAAATTTGATTTCCATGGGTGCATTGGACTTTGGATTGTTGCTCGAAGGAACGCTGGTCATCGTGGAGACTGTTTTTGTCTCTTTGGAAAAAGAGGCTCATCGGCTTGGGACGGAACGCTTTAATAAAATCTCCAAGCTAGGAATCATTAAGAAAAGTGCCGGCTCTGTAGCAGGCTATATCTTTTTTGCCCTACTGATCTTGATTGTCGCATTGACGCCGATTTTCTCTTTTCAAAAGGTGGAAGGAAAGATGTTCTCACCATTGGCTTTTACGCTCGGTTATGCCTTGTTGGGTTCCTTGATCCTGAGTTTGACCTATGTGCCCGCGATGTGTAAATACTTATTGAAAAAGAATATCAAAGAAGATGAGAATAAGATCACCAAGGTCAGCCGCAATGCCATTTTTAAAGGTTTTAGGAAAGCTTTCGACCATCCAAAATGGACATTGTCGATTTTTATTGCTGCTTTGCTCGTCTGTATTTTTCGGTTTAGCCATTATGGCTCAGAGTTTCTTCCGAAACTGAATGAAGGTGCAATTTATGTCCGCGCAACCTTACCCAATAGTGTCAACCTGGAGGAATCTGTGAAGCTGACCAAAACCATGAAAGCAAAATTGATGAAGCAGTTTGACGAGATTGATTTTATCATGACGCAAACAGGCCGCCCCAATGATGGTACAGATCCAACCGGTTTTTTCAATATTGAATTCAATATTGAATTGAAACCCGAAGGCGAGTGGAAAAGAAAGCTGTCAAAAGAGAAATTGATCGGTCAGATGCGGGATAGTCTACAGACTTTTCCGGGAATAAATTTTGGTTTTAGCCAGCCGATCCAGGATAATGTAGAGGAGTACGTAGCCGGAGTAAAAAGTCCGCTGGTCATCAAAATTTTTGGTGAGAATTTACAAGATTTAGAAAATAAAGCCAATAAGTTTGCCGAATCACTTAAAAAGGTGAACGGTATTACGGACATCAATGTTTTCAAAAATATCGGTTTGCCTGAACTAAGGATTCAGCTGCATGATTCAAAAATGGCCAAATATGGTGTTTCGACCAAGGATGTGCAATCTGTGATCGAAATGACTATTGGCGGGCAATCTGTGACACATTTCTATGAAAATGAGCGCATCTTTGATGTACGTCTCCGCTTCCAAAAATCGTATCGTGACAATCCTGAGAAGATCGGAAATATCATCATTCCGACGATGAATGATCAGAAAGTGCCGCTACGTGAGATCGCAACAATAGATTATCATACCGGCCCGGCATTTATTTACAGAGAGGGCAATTCCCGTTATATCGGTGTTGGCTTCAACATTGAAGGGCGGGATTTGGGAAGTACAATTACAGATGCAAAAAAACAAATAGAAAAAGATGTTAAATTGCCCAAATCTTATAAGGTCGTGTGGGCCGGAGAATTCGAAAGCAAAGAACGGGCTACAAAACAGCTGATGAATGTTGTGCCAATTTCTCTTATTTTGATTTTACTCTTGCTGTATGCCAATTTTGGCAACGTCAAAGATACGTTGATCTCTTCGCTGACACTGGCATTTGCTTTTATAGGCGGTTTTGTATCGCTGTGGGTTACTGGGACAACATTTGGAATTTCGGCGGGTATCGGATTTATTATTCTCTTTGGCGTAGCCACGATTGACGGCATTGTTTTAATAGGGATAATGAAAGATAATCTGTTGAATAAAATGAGCTTGAAACCCGCTATTTATGAAGCTGTAAAAAGCCGGATCAGACCCATCCTAATGATTGCGTTAATGGGGGCAATGGGACTGTTGCCGGCTGCACTTTCAAACGGAATGGGATCTGAAATCCAAAAACCCTTGGCTATTATGATTGTCGGCGGATTGATTATTTGTATGATTCTATCGTTTTCCGTACTGCCAATCGTTTTTTACTTCTCTTATAAAAAGGAGAGCCGCGATTAGTTACCCATTTTTAATTATTATATACGATACAAAGGTTGCCTGTCAGACAGTGCAACCTTTGTTATTTCTAATCTGCAGCTATACATTCCATAATAGTTGTCAAAATTTTATGCCGATAAACATGTATATATATCTTTTACATGCTATTTTTTGTAAATCTTGTTATAAATGTTGAACTTACATTTAAGTTACTGAAATCAAATTTCAAATTACAAAGCACTAATCTGAAGTTTTGCTGAAATAAGTTATAAATCTGTATTTAAAATTAGAAAGCCATTCTTCCGCTTTTTCTTGAGTTGTATTTACTAGAAAAGGTCAATATTAGGTCAGTGTTGATTAATTCATAAGAAGATTGACCTCGCTATTCCAAATAGATTTGTGATAAAGAAATATTAAAATAATACGCTATGGCACAATTTAAATGGGAAGGAATTTATCCTGCAATGTTATCACCATTTGATGAAAATGGAAATTTGGATTTTGATATGTTTGGTAAAAACATTGAAGCACAATTGGATGGAGGTGTTCACGGTTTGATTATCGCTGGATCATTGGGTGAAGCAAGTGTTTTGAGTACAGAAGAAAAGTATGATTTATTGACATATGCGTTGAAACTTGTTAATGGACGTGTACCGGTGTTGCTAAATATTGCCGAAAATACAACTGCTGCAGCGATCAAAGTAGCTCAGACCAGTGAAGAATTAGGCGCAGATGGTTTGATGTTATTGCCACCGATGCGCTATAGAGCTGATGATAGAGAAGCGGTCGCTTATTTTCGTGCTGTTGCGCAAAGCACCAAATTGCCAATCTTAATCTATAACAACCCTGTTGACTATAGTACTTATGTATCGCTTGATATGTTTGAGGAACTCTTATTGGAACCAAATATTCAGGCAGTGAAAGAGTCTACACGAGATTTAACAAATATCACGCGTTTGAAAAATCGTTTTGGTGATCGATTAAAGATTATGGCTGGTGTAGATACGTTGGGGCTTGAGTCCTTGATGTTAGGGGCTGATGGTTTAGTTGCTGGACTGGTCGACGCATTTCCAAGAGAAACTGTGGCCATGTACGATCTTGTAAAGGCTGGCGAGTACAGTAAAGCTGTAGAAATATACCGTTGGTTTATGCCTTTATTGGAATTGGATATTCATCCTAAATTGGTCCAATATATTAAATTGGCGGCGACAGCAGAAGGAATTTCAACACCTTATACACGCGCTCCCAGATTGCCATTGATCGGCGAGGAAGAACAACGTGTTAAAAAAATTATTGCAGATTCAATCGCAACTAGACCACAATTATAGGAATGCTTCTGAACTTTCTGGACGGAGGTTCAGAAAATTTCTTTTTTAGGACCGGGTAAAAATAGGCGAAAAGGACCTTCTTATTATATTTAAAGCCGCAAGGAATAAAGATATCAGGAAGGTTTTTATTGATTTTTGAAGATAGATACTTACAATAAAAACAAAAGGAATGGATAGAAACGAAAATGAGATTGATTACGTCGTAAAACAGGCGGAGGCTGGATTTCAGTTTCTTCAAAAAACTGATGTCATTGAACGGGCGGAATTGATGTATGCCATTGCCGCTGAAATTGAGGCATTGGGAGACATCCTGATTGAAACGGCCCATCTGGAAACGGCCCTTCCTTTGGGTAGACTGCAAGGTGAAAAAGCGAGAACGGTCAATCAATGGCGTCGATATGCCGATGCTGTGCGAACTGGTTTATACAGTGAAGCACGGATAGATCGTGACCCAAATGGTCAATTTGATTTACGGAAGTATAATAAAGGGCTTGGTCCTGTTGTGGTTTTTGGCGCAAGCAACTTTCCTTTTGCTTTTTCAACGGCAGGTGGGGATACAGCCAGTGCCATTGGTGCCGGCTGTTCGGTTATCGTAAAAGCACATCCCGCTCATCTTAAAACTTCGCAATTAATGGCTGACGCTATTGATCGGGCGATTTCAAAACAAGGAGCCCCAAGTGGCGTTTTTAATCATGTGTTGTCGGATTCATTTGCTGCTGGACAACAATTGGTCCGCCACAGATTCGTAAAAGCAGTCGCATTTACAGGTTCTTTCCGTGGCGGGAAAGCTTTATTTGACCTGGGCCAGTCAAGACCTGATCCTATTCCTGTATTTGCCGAAATGGGGAGCGTAAATCCGGTTTTTCTTTTACCGGACTACTTAGGGAATAATCTGGAACCTTTTGCTAAGCAGTATATTGCCTCATTGCTTTTAGGTGTTGGTCAATTTTGTACCAATCCAGGTGTTTTAGTAAGTATCGGCGGCGAACAGCTGGATCGACTTAAAGCGGAGTTGAAGAAGGAACTTCAAGCTGCCGCTACCGGCAAAATGCTGCACGCAGGAATATTGGATAGCTACAACCGTTTAAAAGGGGAAATGGTTCAATACGATGGTGTCAGTATATTGGAAGAAGGGCAGGATAATACAGCGCAAGATTTTGCGCAGGCCCTGCTTGCTGAGGCGGAAGCAAGCCAAGTTTTGGCTAATCCTAAGTTATTGGAAGAGGTTTTTGGACCTTTTGGGCTAATTATATCCTGTGCGGACCTCAATGAAATGAAAAATGTAATGGAGCAGCTCGAAGGACAGATAACCATCACTTTTGCGGCATCGGCGCAGGACATTCACGAATGCCAGGCACTCTTTTCAATTGCACAGGACAAATGCGGAAGGCTTTTGTTTCAGGGTATGCCAACTGGGGTTGAAGTACAGTATGCTATGCATCATGGCGGACCTTATCCGGCAACCACAGATGCGCGTTTTACTTCTGTCGGGCCCGATGCGGTAAAGCGCTTTATTCGCCCCATTAGTTTTCAAAATTGGCCAAATGAATTTTTGCCTAAAGAACTACAGGACGGAAACCCATTACAAATTGACCGTTTGGTCAACCAGCAATGGACTAAAGCATAATAGAAACAAATGACCATATAAACAAGTGATCAGAAATGAAGAAGACTTTTTTTTGCATTGATTCGCATACCTGTGGTTGTCCCGTGCGATTGGTGGCAGGAGGAACCCCATTATTACAGGGGAATTCCATGATGGAGCGCAGGTTGCATTTTATACGTGAGTACGATTGGATCCGTATGGGATTGATGTTTGAACCAAGAGGGCATGACATGATGAGCGGCAGTATGCTTTATCCGCCCTTTGATCCGCAAAATGATATTGGTGTCCTTTACATTGAAACCAGTGGTTGTCTGCCGATGTGTGGACATGGAACGATCGGTACGGTGACGATTGCCATTGAGGAAGGGCTCGTTCAACCTAAAGTTCCCGGAAAATTAAGGCTGGAAACTCCGGCTGGACTTGTACATATCGACTACGTCCAAGAGGGACTTAAGGTGAAAAGTGTAAAGCTTACGAACGTCAAGTCCTTTTTATATGCTGAAGCCTTAACGGTCGATTGCCCGGATCTAGGCAACATCAGCGTCGATGTTGCCTACGGTGGAAACTTCTACGGCATTATTGATCCGCAGACTAATTTTCAAGATATCAGTTCCTATTCAGCCAGCCAGCTCATTCATTATGGAAAAATAATCCGTCAGCTGCTGAACGAAAAATATTCTTTTGTTCATCAAGAAGATGCTAATATACATGGATTGACTCACATCCAATGGACAGGGGATCCTAAACTACCCAACTCGTCGGGACGCAATGCAGTACTGGTTGGCGACAATGCATTGGACCGTTCACCATGTGGTACAGGTACATCAGCCCGTATGGCGCAATGGTATGCTAAAGGGAAACTCAAGAAAGGGATGGAGTTTATACATGAAAGTTATATCGGTTCACAATTTACCGGTAAAATTGAGGCTGAAACAACCGTGGATGGCAAACCGGCCATTGTCCCATCCATCGAAGGCTGGGCACGGATAACAGGCTATAATACCATTTTTTTGGATGATGAGGATCCTTATTTTGGCGGTTTTCAGGTGATTTAATAGTTCAGGTGATTTAAAAAATTAATAAGACAAGAGCAACGTGAAAGAAAATAATAGAGGTACGGTTGTCGTCGTTGGTGCAGGAATTGCAGGACTTGCTTCCGCCTATTACCTTGTAAGAGACGGATGGGATGTGAAAATCCTCGAAAAAAATACCTTGGACAATAACTGTTCTTATGGCAATGCCGGCATGATTGTCCCCAGTCATTTTACGCCCTTGGCTGCCCCCGGTATTGTAGCGCAGGGGATAAAGTGGATGTTCAATAGTAAAAGCCCTTTTTATGTACGGCCTTCGCTAAATCCACGAATGATCAATTGGGGATTGAAGTTTTTAAAACATGCTAATCGCTCACACGTAGAACAGCATGCGACTGCAATACGTGATTTGAATCTCTACAGCAGCAGATTATATGATGAATTGGCGCAGGAGGAGGGGTTTGATTTTGAACTGAAGCAGAACGGGATCCTGATGATGTATAAATCCAAGGAAATGCAGCATGAAGAAATTGAATTGGCCCATCGTGCCCAGGATCTTGGACTTGATGTCGATATTCTGGAGGGGAATGCCGTTCAAGAACTGGAGCCTAATCTGAAGCTGGATGTTTTAGGTGCTATACTTTATCGCTGTGACGGAAAATTATATCCACCAAAGTTAATGCGGCAATTGATTCAATATTTGAAAGCCGCAGGCGTAGCTTTTTTCGAAGAAACTGAGGTCAGTAAATTTATAACAGCCGAAAATAAGGTGAAAGAGGCGATCAGCAACAAAGGGAGTTTTCAGGCGGATGCTTTTGTCTTGACTGGTGGCGCTTATTTGCCGCAGCTCACATCAAAGTTGCACGTAAATACACCGCTTATGCCGGGAAAAGGGTATTCCTTTATGTATCAACCCGAGAAAGAGAATACATTGAATCATGCGGCATTATTACTGGAGGCTCGTGTTGCTGTAACACCCATGAATGGCCAGATCCGATTCAGCGGTACGATGGAATTGGGACCAGCAAATGACAAAATTTATGAAAATCGTGTCCGCGGAATTGTGGAATCCATTCCAAAATATTATCCGGAATTGAAGGTCGATTACCCAAGCGAAAAAATATGGTATGGTTACAGACCCTGCTCGCCTGATGGATTGCCCTATCTGGGAAGATTGAAAAAATTTGATAATGTCCTAGTTGCCGGTGGGGGTGGTATGATGGGCTTGAGCTTGGGCCCTGCCTATGGGAAAGTTGTTGCAGATTTATTGGCAGGACAGAAAATAGAGTCTGAAATCGCTGGTTTTAGACCTGATCGTTTCGACTGATAAAATTATGCTGTAAACCAACACCCGAATTATGAATCGTTCTTTTTCTTTTATAGCTCCCAAAACATTGTTTTATGGACTGCTCTTTCTATTCCCGGTCTCCATGCATGCACAAAAGATGAAATTATACGACCATACAACTCCTATAGAGCCTTATATTGTACAATATGGGCATGATGTTGAGGCGATAAACTATTTTTATGGCCCTATGCCCAAAGGCTGGGGCAATCAGCGGGCTGCCGCTTCGCCCGAACAGTTAGCACGTCTTCAGCGTTTGGATAACGAATATTTGAACAAGCTGGACAAGTTCCCCTATGAAGAACTCGAAACATCGGGGCAGGTAGATTTTATCTTACTGAAGCGCAAACTAAAAAGTGATCTCCTTTCATTGAAAGAAGATGAGTCGAATTACAACCGATTATCCGTGTATTTACCTTTCGCACAGCGAATTTTTGCACTTGAAAAGGAACGCCGTAGGGGGAAGCGTCTGGCAGGAGAAGATGTCGCGAAAGAGCTGACGCTGGTTGCCGGCGAAATCGATCGGTCAATAGCTGCGCTTCAGGAAAAGACCAACATTCCTTATTCAGATGTTAACTTTCTGGTTGCCTTATTAAATTCACTGGACTTAAGGATCACCAGCACCTTCGATTTTTATAATGGATACGACCCTGAATTTACTTGGTGGGTACCGGCTATATTTCAGCAGGTGAAAGGCAAGCTCTCGGATTATAAGGAGAAATTGGCTGCAAAAAGTGATTGGAAAGTGTTTGATGACGGTAGTCAGATTGCTGGTTGGCCTATTGGGGAAAAAGAGATAAACCGAAGGCTCAAAGCAGAAATGATCAGTTATACAGCTGCCGATCTTTTAAAATTGGCTGACCAAGAGTTTAAATGGTGTGAGGTCGAGTTATTGAAAGCGAGCCGTGAAATGGGGTTCGGCGATGACTGGCGGGCTGCACAGGAAAAGGTTAAAAACTCCTACGTACCCATTGGAGAACAGCCGGAGCTCATCATGAGATTGTATAACGATGCACAGCAATTTATTGAACAAAATAAACTCATGACTATTCCTGAGCTGGCAGATGAGACTTGGGGCATGATCATGATGACACCTGAACGGCAACGAGTCAACCCCTTTTTTACAGGCGGACGGGAAATTAGCATATCCTATCCGACAAACACAATGGATCAGCAGGCGAAACTGATGAGTATGCGTGGCAATAATCCTTATTTCTCCCGTGGCACAGTCCAACATGAATTGATTCCTGGTCATCATCTTCAATATTTTATGAATAGGCGTTACAAGCCTTACCGCGAAGAGGCATTTAACACACCATTTTGGACGGAAGGATGGACATTGTACTGGGAATTGCTGCTGTATAGCAAGGGATTTGCAAAAACTCCGGAGGAGCGAATCGGGATGTTATTTTGGCGCATGCATCGCTGTGCAAGAATAACCTTTAGTATTAAATTTCATTTAGGGGAGTGGACGCCGCAGCAATGCATCGATTATCTCGTAAACCGCGTGGGATTTGAGTCGGCTAATGCGCACGGTGAAGTAAAGAGATCGTTTGAAGGTTCCTATGATCCTCTATATCAGCTGGCCTATCTCGTAGGCGGCTTGCAATTGATGCGTATCAAAGAGGAGGTCGTAGATCAAGGGAAAATGTCATTTGCTGCATTCCATGACCGTGTGATCAAAGAAAATTATCTACCGATGGAAATGTTGAGAGCGATTATCAAGGGCGAGAAGTTAACCCCCGATTATGAGACAAACTGGAAGTTTTATCATTTTAATAACTAGGTGTTTATGAGTGAGTCGAAACAAACTTTTCAAAAGTCTCTCGGGTTACTGGATGCCACTATGCTGGTGGTTGGAAGTATGATCGGTTCTGGGATTTTTATTGTATCTGCGGATATTGCGCGCAACACGGGGTCTGCAGGCTGGATGATGGTCGTATGGCTGATTTGTGGTTTTATGACTTTGACTGCAGCGTTGAGCTATGGTGAATTGAGTGCGATGTTTCCAAAGGCAGGAGGACAATACATTTACCTACGGGAGGCTTATGGGCCAGTGTTAAGTTTTGTATTTGGCTGGACATTTTTTGCCGTTATACAAACTGCGACTATAGCGGCTGTGGGGGTAGCTTTTGCGAAATTTACAGCCTATCTCTTCCCTTCTATGGATGAAGATGTTTACCTGCTAGAATGGTCAGATTATCGGGTATCGGCAGCGCAGCTGCTGGCAATTGCCGTCATTATTGTATTAACCTATATTAATTCAAGAGGCGTAAATAGCGGAAAGCGCGTACAGACATCCATCACATTGATCAAGATCGGGAGTCTGTTGCTCTTGTTGCTCTTTGGATTCCTGGCTTTGAAACATGAAGTTTGGACTTGGAACTGGGACAATATATCTCTTTGGTCAATGCGTCGTTTAAATACGGATGGAACGTATGCATCTTATGATGGATTTTCAGCAATGGGTGCTTTTTCTGCGGCTATGGTCGGTGCGCTCTTCAGCAGCGATTCCTGGCACTCATCTTCCGCAGTGGCTGGCGAAATTAAAAATCCACAACGTAATATCGGGTTGAGTCTTGCATTAGGGACTTTACTGGTTACCGTAATCTATCTCCTGACTAATTTGATGTACACTGGCATATTGCCTTTGGAAGTTATGGTCAATGCACCAAAAGACCGTGTAGCCATGAGTGTCGCTCAAGAAGTTTTTGGCCCTTTTGGGATTACTATTATAGCGATTATGATCATGATCAGCACCTTTGGCTGTAATAATGGGATTATCCTGGCAGGAGCGAGGGTGTATTATTCTATGGCCAAAGACGGTTTGTTTTTTAAAAGGGCGGGTAAGCTCAATGCGCATGCGGTACCTGCCTGGGCACTCTGGATACAATGTGTCGCTGCGTCAATATGGTGTTTAAGCGGAAAATATGGTGATTTATTGGACATGATTACCTGTGTGGTAGTCATATTTTATGTACTCGCGATTGCGGGTATTATTCGTCTCCGTATCACACGTCCAGATTTGAACAGACCCTATAAAGCATTTGGCTATCCTTTTCTTCCCGTTCTTTATATTCTGATGGGACTTGCTTTTATTGGGTTGATGGTCATTTTCAAACCTAATTATACCTGGCCAGGCATTATCATTGCACTATTGGGTATCCCGATCTATTATTTAATCAATCCTAAGCGAAGAAAGTATGAAGTTTCTTAGTACAGCGGTTTTGTTGTTGTCGGCACAGTTTCTGTTTGGTCAAGGAACTTTGGCAGATTATACACGTGCACAAAACTTAAAAAAACAATTGACCAACAAAATTGAAAATCTGCCCGGCCAATTTTATTGGAATGATAAGGGGGATCTCTTTTGGTATGATCGAAATACGTTGCAGGGAAAAGAGTATATTTTGGTCAATCCCCAGGCAAAAACAAAAGAACAGCTGTTTGATCTGACGAAAGTATTTTCGTTAGTGGATGAAAAACTGGGGCGGAAAATCGAAAATCGTATTATTTCCAATGATCAGATAAAATTGCTGGACGAGGATCAAGTGTCGCTCGATATCGCGGGCTACCTGTGGATCTGGAACCGCCGTTCCTCGCAATTGAGCCAGGGTGCTGCAAGTGGAAATAAAGATCGAAATACGCGCTATTGGGGGCAGCGTGAACAGGAAAATGCCTATAGGGAAGTTGAGTCTCCAGATAAAAAACATGTGGCATTTATCCGCAATAATAATGTATTCCTGGCAATAAAGGGAAATACAAACGAGGCGCGACAAATTACCTTTGATGGCAACACGGCAAATTATTACAGCAATGATATTCAATGGGCACCAGATAGTCGTAAACTGGCTACAGTAAAAACTCAAAAAATAGAGATCAGGCAACTGACGCTTATTGAATCTTCTCCTAAAGATCAGCTGCAGCCTAAAATTCAGACACGCGATTACGTGAAGCCCGGAGATGAGCTGGCGCAAAAACTACCTATTTTATATGATCTTGAAAAAGACCGACTGTCGGTGTTTGATGCTGCGCTCATACCAAATCAATTTTACCTTTCGGATCTTTCCTGGCGCGATGACAGCAGAGCATTTACCTTCGAGTATAACAAACGGGGGCATCAAGTCTATGGCGTCATGCAGATGGATGCAAATAGCGGTACCTCGAGTTTTCTGATTCAAGAGCAGAATAAGACCTTTATTGATTATAGCGGCAAGAAATACCGGGAAGATCTGGCCGATGGAAAGGAGATTGTATGGGCCTCTGAGCGTGATGGATGGAACCACCTGTATCTCTATGACGGAATTACTGGAAAAGTAAAAAGCCAGATAACGAAAGGAAACTGGGTTGTTCGGAAAGTTGTGCATGTTGATGCTGTAAAACGAAGGGTTATTTTCGAAGGCAGCGGAATGAATGCCGCAGAAGATCCCTATTTGGTCCACTATTACGCTATCGGTTTAGACGGAAAGGGCTTAAAACTGCTGACCGAAGAAAATGCAAATCATCAAGCTTTTTTCAATAAAGACTATTCGCAGTTTGTGGATACGTATTCCCGGGTCGATCAGCCGCCAATTTCAGTATTGCGCGACAAAAATGGCGGTATTGTCATGGAGTTGGAGAAAACAAACAGTAGTCTGCTCGAAACTACAGGGTGGCGTGCACCAGAGGTTTTTAAAGCGAAGGGACGTGATGGCGTAACGGATATCTGGGGGATTATTATTCGGCCGACGAATTTTGATCCCGCTAAAAGCTACCCTGTCATCGAATACATTTATGCGGGACCCCATAGTTCTTTCGTGCCAAAATCATTTTACAGCAACCCGAGCGGGATGTACGAACTCGCCGAATTGGGCTTTATTGTGGTGCAGATCGACGGCATGGGGACCTCAAATCGTTCAAAGGCTTTTCATGATGTATGTTGGAAAAATCTGAAAGATGCGGGCTTCCCGGATCGAATTGCCTGGATGCAGGCCGCGTCAAAGCAATATAAATACATGGATATCGGCAGGGTAGGGATTTATGGCACATCTGCTGGGGGGCAAAGTTCAACCGGCGCGTTGTTATTCCATCCCGAGTTTTACAAAGTTGGCGTTTCCTCCTGTGGCTGTCACGATAACCGAATGGATAAAATATGGTGGAACGAGCAATGGATGGGCTGGCCTGTAGGTCCTGAATATGTGGCTAGCTCGAATATTGAAAATGCCGCTAAGCTGGAAGGAAATCTTTTGCTGATTGTTGGTGAACTTGATGATAATGTGGATCCTTCATCCACTTTCCAATTGGTTGATGCGTTGATCAAAGCGCGTAAGAATCATGATTTTATCATGGTTCCTGGGATGGGGCATTCTTCAGGGGGAGATTATGGTGAACGAAAAAGAAGGGACTATTTTGTAAAACGTCTTCTTGGTGTAGATCCGCCTGCCTGGAATCAGTATTGATCTTTCATCAGGACAATAATCCGCTAATGCAGGCCTATTTCCTGTTTTTCCTGAACGAGTCTGGATCTTATTGAAAGGACCTTCGGTATGCTTTTATTGCTGTTAGAGTCTGCGAAGTCATGAAGGTTTTATTTCAATTGGGAATAGGTATGAAGCGATAAGAGTGGTTCAAAAACACAGCGCCCCGGAAAGTAGCTAACTTTCTGGGGCGCTGTGTTTATTTCATGTTGGTAACGTTGAAGCTGTTTTTATTCGATCAATACGCCGACATAATAGTTAAACGTATCAATATCGATATTCTCTTTTGTTAAACCGGCCACTTTAATCGGTCTGAAACGTTGGTCCAACTGGATAAGTTCTCTTTTTTGACCTTTTACGCCAATATGTATGGGCATATGGAAGCCTTTGACTTCGCTGATCCAGCGACCCAATATTCTGCCTGAAGGATCTTGTTTGATCTCCAGTGTAGGAATGGCAGTATGTTTTACATACTGTTCAAATACTTTTAACAGGTCTAGACCGGACTTCTGGCTTACGTAGTTGACAACATCAGTATAATCGACTTGTTGGTGATAAAACTTGCTGTTTAATCCCCTGAGAATATTCCGCCACTTTTCATCATTGTCGATCATCGTACGGATCATGTTAAGCATAACACCGCCTTTGGGATACATATCCCCAGATCCTTCTTTATTTACGTGGTAGGGGCCCTGGATGGGGCTATCATTTTGGATCCCGCTCCGGATACCATGGGCGTAAGCCTGGCTGGCTTCCTTACCATAGAAATAGTCGATAAATAAGCCTTCGGAATAATTAGTGAAGCTTTCGTGGATCCACATATCTGCCAGATCAGCTGAAGTAATATTGTTGCCAAACCATTCATGACCAGATTCGTGGACCACAATAAAATCCCATTTATGTCCCCAGCCGGTTCCAGACGCATCCCCGCCGCGATAGCCATTCTGGTAATGGTTACCGTAGGCGATGGCACTCTGATGTTCCATGCCGGTATGGTAGGTTTCAACAAGTTTATAGCCATCTTCATAGAAGGGATATGGACCAAACCAATGTTCAAAGGCTTCTAAGGTCTGGTTGGCGTTTTTTTGAAGATGGGCTTTTTTTTCTGCCGTATCGTTTTCGCGCAAAATATAGTAGTCTATATCCAATGGTCCTTTTTCACCTTTGTATTTTTCCTTAAAATGAACGTAGTCGCCGATGTTGATGGCGACATTGTAGTTGTTGATTGGATTGGCAACTTTCCAGTGGTATTTGGTGTAACCATCCTTCATCTTTTCCACCTTGACCAAACGTCCATTGGATACATTCATCACCTCTTTTGGGACAGCGATGGAAATCAGCATACTATCCACTTCATCGGATTGATGGTCTTTGTTTGGCCACCAGACACTCGCGCCCATACCCTGGCAGGCCGTTGCCACCCATGGCTTTCCATTGCTATCTTTTTTCCAGTCAAAGCCGCCGTCCCAGGGAGCTTTGACCGCTTCTGTAGGATGGCCTTCGTAATATACCGTAAACTCTTCCTGTATTCCTTTCTTAATAGTTGCAGGAAATTCGACAAAGACAGCATTGTGTTCTCTGGTAAAGGAAAGTTCTTTCCCTTTATATACGACTTTGTCTACGTTGAGATTTGCAAAAAGATCAAATTGCAGGCGATTAAAATCAGTTGTAGCCTTGAAACGGAAAAGGTTTGAACCCGAAATAAACTTATTGTCTATATCTACCTTAACATCCAAATGGTAGTATTGGATATCGTAGCAGGTTCGCAGCGGTGACAGATATCCGCGCAGTGAATCCGCTCTTGTGAAGTCATTTTTTTCTTTCATCAGCTGCGCTGCTGATTGCTGTATACCTGCGGTCAGTAGACCACAGGTTCCCAGTGCATATAATAGTATTCTTTTCATCTGTAAATGATAACTATTCGGTCTATCTTCCACCCGGAGGGCAATGTAATTTTAGATAGTTTGTAAATAATGTTTTTAAATGCTCATGCGTACCTTGTCCCTCGCTGATCGAATGGCTGCGGTTGGGGTAAGACATCAACTGGAACTGCACGTTATTTTTGATCAGTTCATTGATCAGGACTTCTGCATTTTGATAATGCACATTGTCGTCTCCGGTTCCATGGATATAGAGTAAGTTACCTTTGATGTTTTTTGCATATTTCAGCGGCGAGCCGTTTTCAAAGTCTGCAAGATTTTCCTGAGGGAGGCCCATGTAGCGTTCTTGGTATACGTTGTCGTAAAGTAACTGATTTGCTACAGCTGCAATAGCAATACCCGTTTTATAGATTTGAGGATATTGTCCCAGTAGGTTAAGCGTGCTTGATCCGCCACCGCTCCAGCCCCAGACGGCCACACGTGAACTGTCGACAAAAGGCCATTTCAGAATTTCTTGTGTTGCCGAAGCCTGGTCGCGAATATTGAGCTGTCCGATATTGCGGTAGATGCTTTTTCGCCACAAGCTGCCTTTAGGAGCAGGAGTTCCGCGATTATCCAAAGAAATATAAATGTAGCCATCCTGCGCCATATTTCCTTTATATAAACTGTTATAACCTGCACCAAAATTGTCTAATACAGTTTGTGATGCTGGTTCGCCGTAGACCATAAAGACGACAGGATACTTTTTATTGGGATCGAAATCAAGTGGTTTTACCATCCAGCCGTCTAACTCAATACCGTCCGTTGTTTTAACTTTAAAAAACTCGGCAATACCATCGCTGACTTTCTTTTCACGTTTAAAATCAAAGTCTACGAGTATTTTGTGTGTCGGTAACTCAATAACGGCATTGTGTTTTAAGGTTGCCCGGTTGCTAAAGCTGAAGATGGCAATTTTACCGTCTTTTGAAATATCATAATCGCAGGTGCCTTCGTATGAGGCCGGGGTCAGTCTTTTTGGAATTCCGCCTTTCGTTGATACACTATACAGATACTTCTGCGTTGCATTGTTTGGAGAGGCGGTAAAATAAATCGTTTCATTTTTCGGATCGAAAAAGTCAAGATTGATCATATCATAGTCCGCTTTCATAACCAGCTTCTCGTTGCCCGATAAATCAATCTGATAGATTTTGCGCCAGCCGTCCTTTTCCGAGACCCAGATGAAGGCCTTGCCACCTTGAACCCAGTCCCATCCCGAAGGATCATTGTTGTTCCATCGTGCTTTGATATCAATCCATGAGTCGCTTTGCTCCTGGTGTATATTTTGCGCTTTATTATCGGAGAGAGCGACGGTATAGATTTTGCTCTCATTTTGTTTTCTGTTGAGCTGCTCTAGGATAACCTGCTTGCTATCAAGACACCATTCCATGCGGGGAATATAGTGCTGGTTGGGATCTCCCGGGATATTCAGCATGGTATTTTTTCCAGTGGCGATTTCATAGGTCCATATCGAACAGGCACTCGGCGATTGTCCAACTTTAGGATACTCCACGGGAATGGTATAGGAGTAGAGGCTATCCGTATTGTTGATCATCAGAAAATTACGGATGTTGCGGGCATCAAGCTTCCAATAAGCAATGGAAGCACCGTCCGGCGACCAGCGGAAACCATCTTTACAGCCAAATTCTTCCTCGTATACCCAGTCGAAAGTACCATTGATTAAACGGTCTGTTCCATCTTTGGTAACGGAAACGATGCTACCATTAGCGAGATCTTCCACGTAAACATTATGGTCGGCTTTATTAACGTAGGCGACTTTATCTGCTTGTGGGTTAAATTTCGCAAACATCAGTTGTGAGGTCGGGAATTTTTGGCCTAGTTGTTGCAACTGATTGGTCTTCTTGTTGTAAACCCAATAATCGCCTCTTGTATTCTCGCGCCAAACTCTTTTACTATTGGTATAGATCAATATAAGCTCCTTGTTTTTGGAAATGGAAAAATTTTCGACTTTCAAGGCGACCGTTGCGCCTTTCGGAATAAGCGATTGCTGTGAAAGGAAGATGGAGCGCACCCCATTTTTAGGGTTGACCATTTCTATTCCCTTGTCGGAAAATTCATAATATTGATCACCATGATCTGTCCAGAGTCGCTGCGCAAAAAGGGAAGCTGGAACCTGAAAAATCAGTATTAGAATAATAAAGATCGACTGTTTAATGCTGTTCATTTGTTTATCTGTTTGAGTTGACCCCAAAAGAATTTAAGTTTACTTTTTGGGTTTATCATTATGTTAGTTGTTCGTTAATTAATCAATTGGATTGTCTTTGAGTTGATAGATCTCCTGAATCTCGCGTTCAAGGTATTTTCCTAAACGACGGTATCCATCTGTTTCAATAAGATAATTATCTTCAATACGGACCCCGCCGAAATCGAGATGTTTTTTTAAGAAATCATAATTGATAAAGTCCTTGTGTAAATTTTGCTGTTCCCAAAGCTGCGTTAATTCAGGAATAATATAGATGCCGGGTTCAACGGTGACCACATTGCCAGCCTCCAATTTCTTACCTAGCCGCAGCGATTTGATTCCAAAAGTCTTGGTATCTTTTGGCTCAGCTTCGGTATAGCCTACATATTGTTCACCAAGATCCTCCATATCATGCACATCAAGACCGAGCATATGGCCTAATCCACATTGAAAGAAAAGCGCATGCGCGTGATTCGTGACTGCATCTTGCGCGTTGCCTTTCATGAAGCCAGTTTGTATAAGTCCATCTACAAGCGCTTCACAGGCTTTTAAATGTATTTCTTTAAAACGTATTCCGGATGTCAGCAGCTGCTCTGCAGATTTAAACGCATGTAAGACAATCTGGTAAACTTCCTCTTGTAAAGCCGTAAATCGTTTTCCTACGGGAAAAGTTCTGGTCAGGTCCGAAGCATAGCCCATAGCGGTCTCTACGCCGGAATCATTGAGTAGGAGATCTCCTTCATAAAGTTGGTGAAATTGCATATGATTGTGCAAAATTTCACCCCGTTTTGTGACTATCGGAGGATAGGATAAGGAGGTTCCCTGATCTTGCGCAAAATGTTGCATGGCATTGCTGATCTGATATTCGTAACGATCAGGTTTTGTCATTCGCATAGCAATGCGGTGCATATCAACAGCAATATCTACGGCTTTCTCTAATTCGATAATTTCTTCGGCCGATTTGATGTTCCGTTGCGCAACGACAGCTTTAATCAAAGCCACAGAGGGCTGAAGCCGATTTGCGGGACGGCCGGTTAGCTGCTCAAGTAATAACTTATTATGCGACTGATAAGGAGGAAGATAGTGAATATCTTCCTGTTTTCCTTTGCTAAGGTAGTCGAAGAGTTGATTGAAAGGAAGGACCTTGCTGATACCAGAAAGATCTGCTTTTTCAGCTAAAGTCTGTTGTTGCCCCATCCACACAATATCGTCAATGGTCATTTCATCGCCGAATAGGATGGTCTCGTTTTTTTCGGTGTCCAATACAGCCGCCAAACGTGGACTTTTGACACCGATATAATATAAAAAGCTACTGTCTTGACGGAAGGGATAGGTATTGTGCTCAAAATTGATCGGATTTTCAATGTTGCCTAACAAAAGAATTTTGCCAGTTGTGAACGTTGATAACAGATTATTTCGGCGATTAAGATATATTTCTTTTTTGAACATAAGTTTGGAAATTAAAGGAAGTACTGTTTTTGTTGTGCTAGAATCATGAATTGTTTGTAATCTGCTTCGGCTTGAAGTAGAATTGTCTACCTAGCGGGTTATTGTCTAATACGAATATCGTAAAATTTATGCATGTCAAAATCATTTATTTAAAGGTCTATCTTTGATAGTGTAGTGTTTGCTGTTGTTACAAATGAATATGCTCGCCATTTTGTCTCTAAAAAGGTCAAACAACGAAATTAAATAAAGTTCAGCCTTTCTGTTGAATAATAATTTGCACAATTTATCAAAGTCTAATTGTATTTTAACCCATTTTTTTACTGCTGGTGAATTTTTAATGTGAATTCTTTGTTTTGGTTTGCGTATTTCTTAGGGATTATTAAATATTGTCGAATTCTAAACATATTTTGGTATAGTATTTTTATGTTTTGTTTGCAAGAAGTAATCTTCCATTGTAGTTGTTATATTTATATTACTAAACAGTAAACATAAAACTAAATAAACTATGAAAACGCTTCAATTTAACGTGCCAACAACCCGAGGGCAAAGTTTAACTGTTCAAGAAGATGTTTTGGAAACTTTCTATCCTTATTTTCACCGTCATCAGGAAGCTCAGTTAATGTGGATAAAAAAAGGTAGTGGAATTTTGATTGTTGAAGATACGCTACATCCCTTTAAGGAAAATGATATATTCTTTTTAGGTGCGAATCAACCTCACGTTTTTAAGTCAGCGTCTCAAGACGGTCTTTCCAATGAATCACGTTCTGTTTCTATCTTTTTTGATCCCAATGGTAAGCTGAAATCACTATTTTCTTTGGATGAATTTGAATCGCTGAATCAATTTATCTATAATAACTCCAGAGGATTTAAGGTACCGGAGAGGTATTTTGAGCAGATATCGGAACGGGTTTGTCAATTGAATTCCGCTGATCAGATGGAGAAGTTAATGCACTTTTTTTATTTACTAAGAGCATTGGCAAATATTTCACGGGAGGCAGATGCGCTATGTAACGAGCGGGTAGAAGTGGCCTTTGATACAATGCATGGATCAAACCGCATTAATTTCATCTGTAATTATATTAAGGAGCACTATAAAGACGAAATTACGCTGGAAGATGTTGCTGATCATGCAAATCTTACTCCGCAGGCATTTTGTCGATATTTTAAAAAGCATTGCGGTGTTACTTTTGTGACTTATCTTAACCGGATAAGAGTGAAGGAAGTTTGTAACCAGTTAAATGAGGATCACTTGGATAGCGTTTCTTTTATTGCCTACAACTGTGGGTTTAATAGCATCACTAATTTTAATCGGGTTTTTAAGCAAATTGTGGGCTGTAATCCAAAGGAATATGTGCAGCAGTATAAACAAACATTGTATTCTGTCATTTAGGACAAATAATTCCAGTCGAGATTTAGATCGTGAATATTTAGTAGCGATTAAATAAGTCTATATTTCTTATGAATTGCGGTACTGGCGCGATTGGTTAAACTTTGAAATACAGATAGTATCTGAGCTGAAATTCTGCTAAAAAGAGAGCGTTATTGCTATTTTTAGCAGAATTTTGCTCTTTTTTTATTTATATATCTTTTTCTTCCTCATCTACCTAAACTTCTTTAAAAGCGATTTATCTTAAGTTTTTTTTGAAGTATCTTATAGAAAATTCGGGTAATTCTCTTTTTCGGGTATTTATTTTTTTGTTTTTTCAAGTTCTTGCTAATAAAATTCTCGAAAAATTATAATAAAATAAATTAGATTGGTGTGTTTCTGTGGTTTTTCTTGCAAATCGGTGTATGGGAAGCGAATAGGTAGGCTATTGTTGTGAAAATGGGTTTATATAAAATTTCTTTTTGTTGAGATTGGGATGTTGATTTCATTATTTAACATTTTGGGTTAAATATTGGGCAATACTGGTCAAGATTCGGTTAACAATGAAAGGTCTGTACTTATAACTTAGTTCTTATTAAAAGCACTATAAACTAACACATCTGAAACTAAACTTATGAACAGAAAAAGCATTGCTATGCTAGCCGCTACTGTCTTGGTAAGCTCGGCAGTATATGCGCAAACAGTTTTAAAGGGGAAGGTGGTCGACCAAGACGGGAAACCTATCCCCGGAGTTACAATCACGCTTCGGGATGGAACAGCAACACAATCAGGACAAAATGGTGAGTTTACAATCAATTACAAGCAGGCGGGGGCATTAAGCGTCTCGGCTATTGGCTATGCTCGTAAAGAAGTTAATTTGACCAATCAGACCACAATTCAAGTCACTTTACAATCTAATGAGCAGAGCTTGGATGAGGTAATCGTGACGGCTATGGGAATTACCAGAGATAAAAAGTCGTTGGGGTATGCAATCCAGGAGGTAAAGGCAAAAGACTTGACAGATGCTGGACAATTGAGCGTAACGAGTTCTTTATCGGGGAAAGTTGCGGGGGTTCAAGTCAATCAGTTTGGGGGTGCCGTTGGGGCATCGGCTAGGATTTCGCTAAGAGGAAACTCTTCGCTACAGGCGGATCAACAACCTTTGATAGTTGTGGATGGAGTTCCAATTACCAATAATACGCAACGTTCCGGAGATAATACTTATGGCGGTGTTGATTACGGATCTGGTCTAAATGATATCAACCCAGAGGATATCGAGGATATCCGTATTTTAAAAGGAGGTTCAGCGGCGCTATATGGTATGCGTGCAGGGCGAGGAGTTATTGAAATCACTACGAAATCTGGTAAAAAAGCACAAAACGGAGTAAGCTTGTCTTATGACGGGAATTTTACCGTCGATCAGGTGGCGACCTTACCCAAATTCCAAAATTTATATGGACAGGGATCGCGAGGAGATGAGTATCATTACAATCTAAATGGGAAAGGATTGACTTATCAGCAATATGCAGAGCAAAAGTCTTTTAACTATGTTGATGGTACTGGGGAATCAGATGATGGTGTAAATGATGGCTTTGATGAATCATGGGGTCCGCGTTTGGATATTGGCTTGAACTTACGACAATTTGACAGTCCGGTTGTAAATGGGGAGAGACAAGCGACTCCTTGGATTTCGCATAAAAACAACGTGCGAGACTTTTTTCAATTAGGGCATTCACAAAACCATAATCTTTCTTTATTGTCTAAAGGAGAAAAATCTTCTACCAGAGCAGCTTTATCTTATAGAAATCAAATTGGAACCGTACCTAATACGGATCAGACTAGATATTCCATGCAACTCAATAATTTTTATCAGTTATCAGATAAAATATCTTATGATGTAATGGCGAACTATTCAAGAACCCAAAGTGACAATTTGATTATGCAAGGGTATGATGGGGCCAATCCAATCAATGGTTTTATTTGGTTTGGTCGGCAGGTGAATATGCAAAGTTTAAAAGATAATTGGGATCAAAGAGATCCTGAAACAGGAAACTACACCTATTACAACTGGAACTCATCTTATCATGTGAATCCGTATTTCACAATGAACAAGACAACAAATTCTTTGAATAAAAATCGCGTTTTTGGAAAGTCTTCATTGTATTATAAACCTTACGAATTTTTGAAATTTGAGGGACGCGTAGGATTAGATTATTACAATGCGAAGATGTTCCAGTCTAATTATTTCAACTTTGATAATCCGAATGGTAGTTTTCGAGATCTTAAAACCAATAATACAGAGTTGAATTTAGATTTTATTGCTACGTTCAATAAACAATTTGGTGATTTTAACTTGCTAGCGAGTGCCGGTGCAAATTATAGAGATGCACAGAATGAAAATAGTACAGTTGGGGCAGATGCCTTAACGGTGCCAGGGGTTTATACGATTTCTAATCGAGTAGGGGATGCTATCAATCTAATGGATCATAGTCATATCCGTTCAAATTCTATCTATGGATTGGCTTCATTAGGTTGGAAAGATCAGATATATGTAGATGTGACGGCAAGAAATGATTGGTCGTCCACCATTACAAAATCATTTTTTTACCCCTCGTTCAACTTAAGCTGGTTGCCGACAACCACTTTTGAAGGTCTGAAAGGTGATGTGCTTTCCTTTTGGAAATTGCGCTTCAACTTAGCTGAAATTGGTAATGCAACTTCAGCATATAGAAATAAACGTTATTATTACGCGCAAAATAGTTCGTTTAATGGAGTTGCCCAAATCTATAAAAGTATGACTTATCCAAGTCCTAATTTGGAACCGGAAAGTATACGGACTTGGGAGGTCGGTACCGAACTTGGTTTTTTTAAGGATCGATTACATGCAGATTTTACGTATTACCACAAAAATGCGAAAAAGCAAATCCTACCGGTTACAACTTCAAATGTTGTTGGATTTAGCAGTATGGTCTTAAATGCGGGTAATATTGAAAGTAAAGGGGTGGAAATCCAGTTACGTGGTGATATCCTGAAAAGTGAGACTGGTGTAAATTGGACTGCATCGTTCAATTTTGCAAAAGATAAGAATAAGATTTTGGAACTCTATCCGCAATTGAATCTGGATACCTATCAAATTGGTTGGACATGGGGAATTGCCAACATGGCGAAGGTGGGAGAATCTTGGGGAGCTTTGGTTGGTCCCGGATATAATCGCGTTGAGGATGGTCCAATGAAAGGAGCTATTAAAGTGACTGAGGAGGGATTTGTTGATAATACAAAATCTACTGAAGTCATTGGACATGTCACACCGAACTATATGATGAGTCTTAGAAACGAATTTAAGTATAAAGACTTTACCGTAGGTTTTATGCTGGACTTTAGAAAAGGTGGAGACATTTGGTCACAAACGATGAGTCATGCTTATGGTTCGGGGATTGCTGCTATCACTGCTGAAAATGGCGTGCGTGAGCGTGCTATTGTTGCAGGAAAAGATGTGATGAAAAATGAGCGATTTGCGATGCCTGATGGTAAAGGAGGCTGGGTAGAAAATACGATTGCCGTAAATACGCAAGATTGGTATGAATCAGGAGGAATAGCAGAAATGTATGTATTTGATGGATCTTTCCTGAAATTACGTGAAGGGTATATTACTTATACTATTCCTCAGCATGTCTATGGTAAAATTAAAGGAATCAAACGCGCAAATGTGTCACTGATAGGCTCCAATCTAGCATTATTGTGGGTAGATAAATCCAATACAATGCGCATTGACCCAGAAACCAGTGGTGTATCGAGTGATAGTAGAGGGGTTGGTTTTGAGCAAGCATCAGTTCCAAGTTCGCGCAGTATAGGATTGAAACTAGGTATTACTTTTTAACTAGATTTTAGGAATTTTTATTCTTAACAAATACAATGAGTATGAATAAGATTATTAAGAAAACAGGATTAGCGACTTCGGTGCTATCACTTCTGTTATTATCGGGATGTACTAAGAATTTCGAAGATATAAATACGAACCCAGATGCATTGCCTTATAGTCCACCAAACAATACGCTGGTTAATGTGCTCCGCAATACGGGCGAGCAGTTTGGGGGGGATGTGGATGGTTATGGTACGTTTGCCGGCTATATTGTTAAAATTCAATACATGGATTTTATGTCTGGATTGGTGCCTACAAATAATACTTATGGCAATCGTTGGTATGCGTGTTACTATAACAATACGCAGCTAAAAGATATGTTGGAGTATACCGAAAAAACTGCTGCAGGCTATAAGAATGTTCGCTTTGTAGCAAGGATCTGGCAAAACTACATGTGGTCCTATCTAACGGATGGCTGGAGAAACATCCCTTTTACGGAGACGTTTCAGGGAACTGAAGCGCAAGGTGGGGTTTTAAGAGCAAAGTATGATAAGCAGGAGGATATTTATCCCGCCATTTTGAAAAGTTTAAAAGAGATCGCTGACGAGATGGCACAAGGCTATGGAACTGATGAATTGGAAGGAGCAGATGCAATTTATTTTGATTCAAGCAATAAAGATCTTGACTCGGAGATGTTGAAATGGCGTAAGTTCTGTAATTCCTTGAGGCTTCGCATAGCTATGCGCATTTCTGGAGTAGCACCAGATTTAGCTAAATCCACTATAGAAGAAATTGCAGGTAAACCAGATATGTATCCCGTTATAGCCGACAATAGCGAAAGTTGTCAGCTAGCTTACCCTGGAGCACCACCATATTATGAACCGTGGTATAATTCTGGAATGATAGGAAATAGAAGAAATAACTGGGCGCTGTCTGATATTTTTATCGATCATTTAATTGATACGAAGGATCCTCGTATTGCTGCGGTGGCTTTAAAAGCAAATGACGGTGAATATCGAGGTTACCCTAACGGGGCAAAACAAGGTCCTTCGAGCCTTACATCTGTTTCTTGGATAGGTGATCGTTATATTACCAATGCAGCTGGTGCGACACCTTTTTTTAAAGCCTGTGAAACTTACTATATTTTGTCTGAGGCAGCAATGCTAGGGTATAACGTAGGTATTTCTGCTCAAACAGCTTATGAGAAAGCTGTGAATTTATCTATGGCTGATAACGGTGTTTCTGCGGAAGCTACAAACGCGTATTTAGCAGGAGCTGGAAAGTGGAATAATACAAAAGAACGTATCTGGTGGGATATGTGGGTAGCGTTGTTTAAAGAAAATTTTGAAGCTTGGAGTTTGTACCGGAGAACTGGAGTGCCAACAACAAATTACCCTTCGTTAAATTCTATATTTGGGAAGAAGCACAATGATCAGCCTTGGCGATTGCCTTACCCGAATAATGAATATTTATATAACAAAGCGAATACCGATGTTGCGGCGGCAAAAGTAGTTGACAATGTGTGGGGTGAACAGATGTGGTGGGATAAACGAACAGGAAAATTTTAGTTTCATATGTTTATTTTTATGCAGCGAGGCAACTTCGGTTGTCTCGCTGTTTTTTTTATAGCCCTTAAATCGCATCAGTAAATCGATATTTTGTTTACTACATTCTGAATTCAAATGTGCGTGTATCAGTTAGAATGTCTTCTTTTTGATACTGACCAATAGTGGATCCCGTTCTATCCACTGCAGACCTTTTGCGGATAACTAACCATGCGGGCTAATTCCACGACCAAGCTTAGTAATACCAAAGGGATTCTGTAGCATGCAAGAATGAATAGGAAGTAATGCGATTTTTTCGAAGCAACTATGGAGATCAAGTAGGTACTAATTTATCTCTTTCGACAATACTTGTTCAGTGTTCGTTCAGTGCTCGTTCAGTGCTTGCTCAGTGATGACTCAGTAGGGACTGAATAATTAGTGACTAATTACTGTTTAAACATTGATTGAAAATTGTGATTAGTTAAACGTTGATATACCTATGTAACTGCTTTAGTGTTTATCTTAATTATTTATAAAGGACCGCGCCAATGGTTAAAAGGGCGGTATCTCTTATTCCACAGAATGTGCTCTCCAGCATGCTGTTCTCAAGGCGCGAGCAAACTTAACTGAATAAATGTGGAATTGATTGTCAACCTAGGCTCTTCCAGAAATAGGGTTAAAGTAATTTGGGCATTAACAAGGATGGCGATCCAAAAAAGCAGATATAAAAATAACAGTTGGTGAAAAAAAAGGCATAAAAAAAGGTTTTCAAACGGGGAGAATGAAAACCTTAAATAACCAATTATAAACCTAAATTATGATAGTACAAAGATAGTGTGTTTATTACACTTTGTCAAGAGTTATTTCAAAAAAAATTAAATCTTTTTGAAAACGATACTCGAATTGTGCCCACCGAAACCAAAAGCATTGCTCATCGCAGTCTGAACAGGTTTTTCTAAGGGCTGATTGATTACAATTTGAATTCCCTCGGGAATCTCGGGATCGATATTTTCGATATTAATTGTTGCCGGAATTACATGATTGTTGATGGATTTTATGGCAATGATTGCTTCGATAGCGCCGGCTGCCCCAAGTAAATGTCCTGTCATTGATTTGGTAGAACTGACCCAAAGATTATTTAGATTTCCAAAAGCTCGTTGTACGGCTTTAAGTTCGGCGATATCTCCAACTGGGGTTGAAGTCGCGTGAAGATTTAAATAGTCGAGCCCACTAGTATTAATTTTAGCCTCCTCCAAAGCCAGAGACATGGCTTTTGCTGCCGCTATCCCTTCTGGATGGGGTGAGGTCATATGGTAAGCATCTGCCGTCATTGAAGCTCCGACAAGCTCTGCGTAAATTTTTGCACCTCTTTGCTTGGCATGTTCGTATTCTTCCAAGATGAGTGCTCCAGCTCCCTCACCCATAACAAAACCATCACGATCCCGGTCAAAGGGTCTGCTTGCAGTCTGTGGGCTATCATGCCGGCTCGACATGGCTTTCATGGCAGAAAAGCCGCCAACGGAAGCCGGGGTAATGGGGGCTTCGGAACCGCCGCTTATAAAGACTTTGGCTTTGCCGAGCCTAATGTAATTAAAAGCATCCATAAAGGCCGTATTGGATGTGGCGCAAGCCGATACGGTCGTGTAATTGATTCCTTTTAAACCATACTTCATTGAAATCATGCCTGAAGCCATATTGACGATAAGTCTAGGAACAAAGAAAGGGCTGAATCGTGGTTTGTAATCTCCTGTCACGTAGCCTTCTACTTCTTTTTCGAAAGTTTCCATGCCGCCCTGACCAACACCCCAGATGACACCGATATCAAATGGATCTATGGCATCGAGATCTAGTCCCGAATCTTCCATTGCCTGCGCTGCACTGTATAAAGCATATTGCGTAAAGAGATCACTCCGTTTAATCTCATTTCTATCTAAGTATTTTTCAGGTTGAAAGTGTTTAATTTCACTTGCAATCTGTGTTCGAAACAACGAAGCATCAAAACGGCTAATAAGCGTTGTGTGGTTTTCGCCCCGCAAAATGTTATCCCAAAATATGTCTATGTTTTCTCCCAGCGGGTTAATTGTTCCCATGCCAGTTATTACAACTCTTTTCATCTCTTTTTATTTTAATATAAACTTATAAATATACCAATTGGTATTTGTTTTGGTAAAAAAAATTAAGCCTTGATCTCCCGATCCACCATTTCCTTCATTTTATCCAATACAATGGCAAGATCTTTTCCTCGGCCGGAAATCTTGGAAAGCAAGATTCCGCCTTCGACCATCGCCATAAACGTAATGGCATAATTTTCAGCAGAAATATGCTGTTTAAATTCACCGCTGGCAACTCCTTCTTCAAGAATTAGGATTAGCCGCTGTCTCCAAAGGTCAAAGGAACGTCTGACTTTAGGCGTTAAAAAAGACAGCGAATCATCAGCTTCGACGGCCGCATTCATCATGGGACAACCTCCTGAAGCTGCGATGTTTTTGAAATTATCTTTGTAAAAATCAAAAAAAGACAATAGCTTCTTTAAGGATGTTTTTTGTTGAGTAATCTGTTGATTAACAGCTTCTGATATTTTTCTGCTCTGATAGGTGTAGACATGGGTGGCTAGGTCATCTTTGTCTTTGAAATTACCATAAATACTTCCTTTTGTTAAGCCTGTTGCGGTAGTGATGTCCGAGAGAGAAGTTGCAAAGTAACCTTTTTTATTAAAGATGGGCGCGGTTTTCTCAATGATATATCGTCGTGTCTGTTCTGCTTTTGACATGATTATTCCTGTTCTTTTAATGCAAATATAAAAAATACTTTTTGGTATATTAATAATTTGTGCAAATGCCTTAGAAATTGGATTTATTTCGCCTTTGAAATGCGATAGGTACAGCGTGGGGCGTTTTCGATGATGTATTCTGTTCTACAGATACGATAAGCCGGACCGATAAGTTGCTGAAAATTATTCAGTTCTGAACGGCAAAAACCCTGACACTCTGTTGCTGCTGCACATATGGGGCAATGATTTTCAATGAGCAGATAATCGTCGGCCTCTTTTTTCCATTCTGCCATATAGCCTTCTTCCGTTCTTTTTGCGGCAATAACTTCAAGTTTTTTTTCGATGGATTCAATATCCGATAGCGCGTCAGTATATTTTTGATATACTTTAGACTCCCGATCACTGATAAGTAGATCCAAGGCATTCTCGCCAAGCACTTGTTTAATCGACTGCAACAGTTGTACTGTAATGTCGGCGTGACTATCTGGAAATCTTGCCATGCCCTGTGGTGACAGACTGTAATAAGTTGAGGGGCGGCCTATACCTTCGCTCCGGGCATTGGAGACAATCAGGTTTTGATTCGCGAGGTTCAATAAATGTTTACGGGCTCCTTCTTTTGTTATAGCCAACTCTGTTGCAATCAAAGCTGCAGTGGCTTCTCGGCGCATTTTTAATAACATTAATATTCGATCAGCTGGATTCTTCTGCATTTGACAATAAAAAAGTTGTTTTATATAACATCAGCAAAGATAGTGTTTTTATTTTTTGTCCTAAAATGTGTTTCAAACATAGGTTTATCCTTTTTGATTTATTTTTATGACTTTAATAAAACAACTATTTAGTTGTTTTATTAAGTTTGATTCTCTAGTTTTGACTTATCATAAAAACAATAAAACTATGCACAAATTTCAATTACCCCAGTTAGGATATGCCTATGCGGCGCTTGAACCATATTTTGATCGCGAGACCATGACGATTCATCACCAAAAGCATCATCAAGCTTATGTTGACAATCTAAATAAGGCATTGGAAGGAACAGCAGGCGAAGCTGACGATCTATTGGATATATTAACAAGCGTAAGTAAATATAGCCCAGCAGTACGCAATAACGGCGGCGGTCACTTTAACCATATGCTATTTTGGGAAATTTTATCGCCCAATCCAAAAACTGTACCCACAGGGAAGTTAGCCGATGAGATAAACGCTGCCTTTGGTTCTTTGGAAGAGCTCAAAGCCCAGATCAAAAATGCTGGACTTGGGCAGTTTGGTTCGGGCTGGTCTTGGCTCTATGTAAAACATTCCGGCGCCTTAGCTATCGTAGCTACTCCCAATCAGGATAATCCGCTGATGGATACACAATCGATCGGAAGAGGTTTCCCTATTTTGGGGGTCGATGTTTGGGAGCATGCGTATTATTTGAAATATCAAAATAAAAGAGCCGATTATTTGGATGCATTTTGGTCGCTTTTGGATTGGTCTGTTGTTGAACAGAAATACGATACTGTGATTGCAGGCTTGGTTTGATATGTTTATCAATAAAGTTGAAAACACGGGTATATTGGCTTTAGATCTAATTGATTTTAAGACCAATCTTGCTATCCTAAGTTTTGATATCAAAACATTGTTGTATCAGGAAGCAATCGTTAAAGAAAAAGAATTCAGAGAAGCTTTGGCGGCGGTGGACTGGTCTGCTTTTCGAAATAAGGCGGTTGCCATTAGCTGTTCTGTGGACGCAATTATCCCGCCTTGGGTCTATATGGCCCTGGCGGAAAAACTTCATCCTGTTGCAGCGTATTACGATTTTAAGGCGATGGAGGATTTGGAAATAGACCTGTGGATGCAGGCTTTGCAAGCGATGGATTTCTCGCATTTTCAGCAGCAAAAAGTTGTCATAAGGGCCCGCCCTAATATTCCGGCGTCACTTTATATGTTGGCGACAGAACGTTTGATTCCTATTGTCCAGACGTTGATGTATGGTGAGGTTGGTATGCCAAAAGTTATTTTTAAAAAAGGGAAAGTATAATGAAAGCATTAATATTCAATGGCGCCTTGGAAAGAAGGCAAGAATCTACATCGGGAAAATTGTCACACTATTTTTCCGACCAACTGAACCAAAGGGGTGTTGAAAATACTATTTTTAATTTGGCTGATAGCGGAATACCCTTATTTGATTTGAGCCTCAATCGGGTACCCAATGCGGTCAAGATTATGAATAACTTATTTCTTGAGGCAGATATACATTTTTGGTTGTCTCCGCTTTATCATGGAAGTATTCCCGGTGTCATGAAAAACTGTTTGGATTGGCTTGAAGTCAGTGCTAAAAATAAACCGGCTTACCTGACGGATAAACATATCGGACTGGTTTGTTGGGCCGATGGTGTACATGCACTACAGGGCATTAATGCAATGGATGCTATCGCGAAGTCGCTCCGCGCCTGGACATTGCCCTTTAGTGTGCCCATCATGAAATCTGCGCTTTTTGAGTCCGACAATCCAAATGTGCTGTCTTCGGCTTACCAGTGTAAGCTGGACTTGCTGATCGATATTGCTACGAAAAAGAGTAGCGAATATCGTTAATAAAAAAGCCTCTCGAATTATCGAGAGGCTTTTTTATTAACGAGAAATGTTTTAGCCTATATTTAAATAGATTAGCCAAGCCCTATCTGGACAATTAATTTCAAAAAAGTAAAAGAATGTCTTTAGCAATTCATCGCGGAGATATATCTTTGTTTTTTGGACCCGCCATTTGATTACGCGGTTTTCCGATCTATATTTTCTATTGTCGACTTTGAAGAAGCCTCATCGACGGCAAATTTAGAGGTAGAGAGAAGTCTTTAACCACCGTAAGACTTTCTTATTACATATTATGAAACCATTGGCTGAAAAGGCCCCATTTAGTTTAATTGTTTAAATGATTAAGATATTGGATTAATGATGTTTCAGTTGAAAGAGTTAACGAAGATAATTGCATTTTTTATAGTATATTTTACTGTACATGCTGTAGCTGCACAGAGTTTTTTGCCATTGGATGAAAATAAATATCGATCTGATGCGGAAAAATTATTGCTATCGAGCTCGGGGGACAGTGTGAAAGCAATGCAGCATTTTTATTTGGCAGATTATTATAGATTTAGAGATACGAGCAAATTTTGGGATCATATGCAACAGGGGGAGCGGTTAGCCAAACCGTTCCGGAGCTTACAGGCGATGGGGGCACTTTACAAAAGCTTTTATTATGGGCAATTTCTGGATAGTAAAAATGCAGGAGTTGAAGCCCAACGATGTGTAGACCTCCTTGGAAATGCACAAAAGCCTTTTCAGCAGGGGCTTTTGGCCAAAGCTTGGTATAATCTGGGCTTAATTCGATTTCCTAAAAAAGGATTTGCTGATTTTCTGGATATCCTTAACGGGAAGTGTCTGCCTTATGCGAAAGCACATGATCCCATCATGGAAGGTAGTATAAATACGATGATCGGCATGACGTTTATGTCGTCCAATCAGCTTGCAAAAGCCGATGAATACCATCAATTGGCCATAAAACAGCTCGAGCAGCAACCGCCGAGTGCTGCACTTGTGGTGGCTTATCTCAATACAGTCAGTAATTATTGTTATCAGGTGAAATCCAAAGAAGCAAGAGTACTGTTGGACAAAGTCAAACAGCTCCTGAACGATTACCCGAATTCTTCTCAATTACCCAACTACTATTACAATGAGGCGCTTTATTTTACCACAAAGCAACAAACTGATGAAGCCCTTCGCCTGTTGGATATCGGTTTGGATTGGTCGGTGAAAATGAACAATTGGAAATTATTTCAGATGATGCGGTTCAGAAAATTTAATGTGTATCTCTTGCAGAAAAAGTATGCTGATGCTAAACTGCAGTTGGAGGAAATCGTGAAAAATGGATTATTAACGCGAGATCTCTACAACAGTAAAATTGTGTACAGTCAACTGGCGGGTGTGAATGAGCTGATGGGTAATTATCAGGATGCGCTGAAGATGTCCAATATGGCAAATAAACTATCCGATAGCATTCAGAAGGTCCAATTGCTGGAAAAAATGAATGAGATGGAGACGAAATATAAGACCGTTGAAAAAGAAAAAGAAATTTTGAATTTACGCGCAGAAAAGGACCGTAACCAATTTCGGATTTTTCTCGTTTTGGGTATTGCCGTTTTGCTTTTTTGTATTGTGCTTTTTGTTGCTTTTTTCTATCGAAAACAACGGAAGCTCAATACACAGATTCAGCTCAACCACGAAATCGTGTTGGACAAATTGGAAAAGGAAAAACAGCTGCAAATTTCGGAATCTATGCTCAAGGGGGAGCAGCAGGAGCGTCAGCGTATAGCCCAAGATCTGCATGATAGCATAGGAGGTATGTTAACAGGTCTAAAATTTAAGATTGCTGGTGATGTAGGAAAAGCTACGCTCTTGACTGATGAAGTGCCGAAGAAGTTGAACGACATCTTAGGCGAAGTAAGGCGCATATCCCATAATCTAATGCCCGAATCGTTGCGTCAGTTTGGATTGATAGCAGCATTGGAGCAATTGTGTATAGCAATGAAAAATAGTCATATTTCGATCCAATTTGAAAACTATGAACCTGAATTGAATGTGGATTTTCAAAAAGGATTGGCCATATATCGAATTGTTCAAGAGGCTATTTCAAATGCATTAAAGTATGCAAACGCAGATGCAATTATCGTTCAGGTAAGTAAATCGGACGAAGTACTGCATATCCTCGTTGAGGATAATGGCAAAGGCTTTGATTCCGCTGTGTTAAATTATGGATTGGGTTTGAATAATATGGTCAATAGGGTGAAATGGATCAATGGATCAATTGATATTCAGAGTAAGCTCGGATCCGGAACTCAAATCGAAATTGGTGTAACTGTTTAAATAGGCTGAGTCATGAAGATAATTGCAGTGTTAGACGATCATCCTTTATTGTTGGAAGGTGTTGCCTCTTTTCTCAATAATCAGGATGGGTATTTTGTATATCCCTTTTTGGAAGAGATTGCGTTAATTGAATTTTTAAAGGTCACGAAAGCGGATCTCCTACTTATGGATATGCAACTGTTGCAGACAAATGGAGTAGATGTCTGTACTCAGGTGAGGAAGCTGTTTCCTATGATTCCTATTGTTGCATTGAGCAATTTGGCCGATGGTAATCTTATTTTTCAGTTTATGCAGGCTGGCGGAAATGGCTATATCTTAAAGGATGTTAGCAACGAAGAATTTCTGGGCTGTGTACAGCTCGGCCTGGACGGCAAAGAAGCAATTTGTGATCGGGCAAAAGAACTTTATCGTGGTGCAATTTCTACGATCAGCAGTCTCCCCAGGCTTACACAGCGTGAAAAAGAGATTTTGACGTTGATCTCCAATGGACTTACCACGAACCAAATCGCCGAGCAGTTATTTTTAAGTCCAGTTACTGTGGAAACGCATCGGCGCAATCTCCTGACTAAATTTAAAGTTAAAAATATGATTGAACTTGTACAGCTTGCGATGAAACATAAATTGTTGGGACTCGAATAGAGACCGCTCTTAGTGGTCACCGTAACCGACGTCATCAAGCTTACCTTTGAAGACCCTAAATTGGATAATAAAATAAGCAACCACCAGAATTGCTGCAAACATAAACCAGCCTAAACCAACTGAAAGACCATATTCATGTGCTGCAGCATTTTGAATCGTCAAGGAAGGATTTACGTCATTCGTTGAAGGCAATAATATAGGGAACATGGAAGCAACGGTCGTGGCAAAGCTCCCCAGTATAAACAGGGATGAAAATAGGAAGCCAATACCATCTTTCTTAAAGGTCTTGATCCAAAATTGTCCAAGTAATCCAACAGCAGCAATCAAAGGAAATATCCACAGCCAATAATGATTTTGAAGATTGTTTAAGGAGATGGGTTTCACATAATGCCATACATAGGCCGATAGTAGGACGAGAATAAGCAAGACAAAGTTGAGTTTAAAAACAATATTCTTTAATCTAGTATTTAGTGTGCTGGATGTTTTCAGAATGACCCAGCCTGCACCGTGGATTGTTAATGTAACGACGGCAACTAAACCTAATATGATGGTGAACCAGTCTATAATGCCTTGATGTTGGGCTAATGGGTCAAATGTCGGGTTCCAAAGTGCTAAGAAGAAATAATGTGGCTCTTGGGTCGATACACCATTTTCTACCATACCTAGGTTTACTCCGCGAACGACATTGCCTAGGGCAGCGCCAAAGAAAAGTGCCAGCAACAGGCTTGCTAGACCAAAAGCTTTATCCCATAAAGCCTCCCAAAGCCGATGGTGAACCTGCCCCCTGAGTTCAAGACTTATCGCTCTAAAAATAAGTAACCATAATACAAGCATGAGCGGTAAGTAAAATCCACTGAAAGAGGAGGCATAAAGCGTTGGGAAAGCAAAGAATAGGACACCGCCGGAAGCGATGAGCCAGACTTCATTGGCATCCCAAAACGGCCCAATCGCGTTAGTAACAGCTTTTTTCTCCTGTTCGGTTTTAGCAAAGAATAGATGGACAATTCCCGCCCCAAAATCGTACCCATCGAGTACGATATAAATTCCCAGCATGAAAGTTAATACGATAAACCAGAATATTTCCATAGCTAATTAGGTTAATGCAACTGTCGTTTCAGGACCTTTTCTAATGATCTTCAAGACTAACATCAGAAATAACAAACCCAAAAGAATGTATAAACCAACGAAGCCGAGAAAGGTAAATAATGTATTTCCAGAAGATACGGTAGGGGATACACCGTCTACCATGCGCATGAGATTATAAACTAGCCAAGGTTGTCGTCCCAGTTCCGCCGTATACCAGCCTGCAGTATTCGCGATGTAGGGGAAAGGAATCATAAACATAATGATCCACAACAACCATTTCGTTTGATACAACCTGTTCCGCCAAAGCAGTAGCGCTCCGAGGACCATAATGCCAATGAATATGGTGCCCAAACCTACCATGATGTGATAACTGTAATACAGTCCGGGCACGTTCGTTGGATGTAAAGATTGGTCAAATTCATTTAATCCTTTAATTTCTGCATCCCAACGCTGGTAGGTCAGGAAGCTCAATACATTCGGCACGGCTATCTTATTGTCCAATTTTTTGTTTTCCATGTCCGGTTGACCGATCAGAATAATCTCTGATCCCCCTTTTTCAGTTTTGAAAATTCCCTCCATGCCAGCAAAGGCTGCGGGCTGATATTTGACTACATTTTTGGCTGCAAGGTCTCCGGTAGGAAACGCCAGTATAACGGAGGAAATAGCGCCAAAAATAACACCGCTTTTAACGAAGATCTTTCCAAACTTACTATGCCTGTCACTTAACAGATAGAAGGCTCCAATAGAAGCAACGAAAAACGAGCTGGTCACCAATGAAGCGGCTTGATTATGTAGATAAGATGGCCATAACCATGGATTACTGAATAATGCACTAAAATTGTTCAGTACAAATTTGCCATTTTCGAGAATCTCGTACCCAACAGGATGCTGCATCCAGGAATGCGTGGCGATAATCAGGAAACCACTGGCCCAAGATCCAATAAAGACCATGAGTCCGGATAAAAAATGGAGCTTATGCCCCAGCAACTTTTCTCCAAAAAGAAACATCCCCAGAAATGAAGATTCCAGGAAAAAGGAAAACATACCTTCCATAGCTAAGGTTTGTCCGATAATACCACCCGTAAGTTCAGAAAATTTGGCCCAGTTGGTACCAAACTGAAATTCCATGGGAATGCCTGTTACAACGCCCATGGTGAAATTAAGCGCAAAGATTTTCATCCAAAACTTGGAAGCATGGTTGTAGTCTTCATTTTTTGTTTGCAGAAATTTCCATTTGAAATAGACGATCATTAAGGATAAACCCATGGTCAATTGAGGGAATAAATAATGGAATGTAATTGTAAATGCGAACTGAAGTCGATTATAGAGAATCATATCTTCCATGTAGCCGAAGTTTTGGTTAAAAGACAGTTAAATATAGCCATTTTATTTGCGTATATATCCATGAAACTGTTTTATTTTTTGATAAAATAACTGGTTTTTTATTGTTTTCTGTCCTAAGTGTAAAATCTGAAAATCAAAACAAGGCATCCACCGCTGTAATCTCTTTTTTATCTTATCTTCGTCCGAATTTAAGATAACGGTGGAGGGGTATAAGAGCATTAGGGAAATGAAGAAAGTGCTAATTTTGATGGGTGTTTTATTGATCCCCATACTTTTTATTATACTGAATAATACGGGCCGGGGAACAGTCGCTAAAGATAATATTGTGTTTCGGGATAAATTATCTGATTACAATTTATTCAAGGGCAAAATTGCTGATCTTGTTCCAAATGACCAGGGGGTTTCTTATGAATTAGCTTCGGCCCTATTTACAGACTATACCGATAAAAAGCGTGTCATCTTTCTTCCTAAGGGAGGAAAAATGATCGCCTCAGACGATGGTTTGCCCAGCTTCCCCGATGGTACCATCATTGCCAAAACTTTTTTTTATCCCCCGAGAGATGCGGTGGGCGATGCGAGACAGCGGCTGCTTGAAACGCGTCTTTTGATTCATAAAGACGGACAGTGGAACGCAGCTACCTATCAATGGAATGCGACCCAAGATGAAGCTTTTCTGTTGATGGACAGTGCTTCCATGCATGTCTCGTTTTTGGACAACAAAGGTGTCGAGCGACAAACAAATTATATTATTCCTTCGCGAAAGGATTGTATGGCATGCCATCGACAAGGAAATCAGCTGCTCCCGATAGGTCCGAAGATCAGAAATCTAAACCGGATAATCGTTCACGATCGTGACAGCATCCAACAACTGGTCCGGTTGACCCAGATGGAAGCGCTCGATCTGAAATCGTTGAAAGTTTCCAATAGTTTACCCGGTTATGAAGATATTGGACAATCGACTGCAAATCGTGCCCGAGCTTATCTCGAGATCAATTGCGCCCATTGTCATAACCCTAAAGGAACCGCTTATATGACCATGCTGGATTTGAGGTATGAAAGTCCGTTCAATGAAACTGGAATTTGGTTGAAACAAGCTAAGATTATTGGACGGATGTCTACATTGGGAGAGATGCATATGCCTCAAAAGGGAACCACTGTACTTCATGAGGAAGGAATACTACTGATTAAAACCTATCTAAAAACACTACAATAGAAGCTTCTTGCTTATCCCTAATCGACAATCTTTTAAGCCTACCAGCTCGCTTTTATAGCCTCGCTGCATATCCTATTTATTTCTTTTAATAAAATCTATAGAATTGGTAGATTATATTGAAATTACTTCTATATTTGTGAGAAGATAACAGGTCGCGGTTGAAAACATGTATTACTTTTCAGCGTGGCGAATTAACACATTATTATGGAACATATCAATATTAGTAAAAGCACATTTTTCGTAAGTATTACTGTAAAGTCTTTGAAGGCTAAATCCCCTGATGTAAGAAAGATGCGAATGTGCATATAGGATAATTTCCCTTATCTTTTCTCAAACTGACAGCAGGGGAAGCGCTCGCTTCCCCCCATGTCTTCAAAATAAAAACAAGTTTTCGATTGGCGTTGGCACTTGTTCGTATTCACCATTAATACTTTATCTATGAAAAATCTTAGGGTACTCCGGTATTCTACCTTGTCGCTATGTTTACTATTATCTGGCGTTGGGCATCAGGTATATGCGCAAACAGATGTTAGACCGATTGTCAATGCATCCTTATCGGGATATGTATATGATGGCCAGCTTAAACAACCTCTTGAAGGCGTAACCATTCAACTCGAAGCCGTAACTCACGTTGTTACAACAGATCAAAAAGGTTTTTTTCAAATTGTAACGGGACAGAAATTACCCTTTTCGATTACACTCTCGCGCATTGGTTACAAAAAAAAGACCGTGTTAGTTTCCGAATCTCCCACGAAAATTGAATTGGATCCAGTTACACAGGACCTTGATGAAGTGGTCGTCGTTGGCTATGGAACGCAGAAAAAAATCTCGTTGACCAATTCAATCGCCAGTATTGATGGTGATAAACTGACGAAAAGACCGGTTTCTAATACGCAGCAAGCTTTACAGGGCCTATTGCCGGGGGTAACTGTACAAGACCTTGGTGGAAAACCAGGACAATCAGCTGCCAATATTCGAATCAGAGGACTGACTACATTTAATACCAATTCGAGCAGCACCAGTGGCTATGATCTCAGCAAGAATAATGCTTTGGTCATCGTGGATGGAATCGAACAACCCTGGTCCAAGTTAAACCCCAATGATATCGCCTCAATTTCAGTCCTGAAGGATGCTGCTTCCACGGCTATATATGGATCACGCGCGACCAATGGTGTCATTATTGTAACCACCAAAAGTGCAAAATCTGGACATGTTGTGATTGATTATAATGGTTATTACGCTTTACAGAAATCAATTAATAAGCCAAAGCAAATGGATGCCGTATCCTACCTCCAACTGCAACAGGACGCTTACCGCAATGCGGGACTGACGGTACCAGCACGATTTAGTGATGAATCCATTACGGCTTACCAAACGGCAACTGATCGTGAAAAATATCCTTTACCGAATACATGGTTTGACACGTTGTTGAAAACGGCTCCTCAGCAAGACCACGCTTTGTCATTCGCTGGTGGAAATGAGATCCTGCGCTCTAGATTGGCGGTTCGTTACAACAAGCAGGATGGTATTATTGAGCATTATGGGGCTGAATTGGCGGATATTCGGCTAAACAACGATTACAAAGCAACTTCTTGGCTTAATTTTACGGGAAGTATAAACTACCGATATAGCAAAGCCGCCGAGCCCGGACGTGATCCGATCAATAACTTTCTCCATGGCTCGATGTGGGTGGTGCCTAAATATGATGATGGTACCTACGGATTAAGTACACAAGGAAATAATCCTTTAATGTTGATTGAAAAAAGTGGTTTTAAAAAGGTAAATGAAAATTACCTAAGCTCCATCGTTAAAACGGACATTCAATTAGCGAAAAACTTGTTGTTTACTTCCCAATTTGGTGTTAGGGTAAACCTCAATAACAGCAAAACCTTTTTGAACGCTTTTGACAATAAAGACCGAAATACAGGTATCGTAAAGAGCTTTCCGATCAATTCATTAACCGAAATTCGTGATAATAGCAGCGAGTATACATGGAACAACCTGTTGACCTATCAGTTGACGGCTGGGCCAAATCATATCAAGGCATTAGCTGGGTATTCACAGATTCACAATTACCAAAATTATCTTACGGCCTATCGCGAACGATTCTACAACAATGACATTACCTCTATTGGGCAGGGCGCTGACGACGCTACAAAAAATAATAGCGGCTATGATGTGCAGTATGGCTTGCGCTCTTTTTTTGGTCGGGTAAACTACGATTGGAAGGGCAAGTACCTGCTTGAAGTGAATGGTCGCTATGATGGTTCATCCCGTTTTACGGGAGACAAACAATATGGTTTTTTCCCTTCGGCATCAGCGGGATGGCTCTTATCAAAGGAAGGGTTTTGGGAACCTATCCGAAATTGGTTGAACGAATTTAAGTTGCGTGCTTCCTGGGGAAAGACGGGAAACCAATCTGTCGACTTGTATAGTTATTATTCGGCCTTGATCGCTGCAGGATATGATTTTGGGGGTAAATCTGTACAGGGCTATCGGCTGGACAGTTATGCCAATCAGCAATTGGGTTGGGAGTCTACGACACAGTATGACTTGGGTTTGGATGCCGCTTTCCTAAACAATCGCTTGACGTTTACCTTGGATTATTATAACAAGGTTACCGACGATATTTTACTGAATCTGGATATTCCTGCCGTTTTGGGATTAAAACCTTCGCCCCAAAATGCTGGAACGGTACTGAATCGTGGCTGGGAATTTAGTGCAAATTATCAGAAAAGACCAAGCGCTCCTGGGGCTTTTGCTTACCAATTAAATGCAAATTTTAGTATCAACCATAATGAAGTAACAGATCTAAAAGGTACAGGACCCTATATCGCAGGGTCGGATATCGACCCAAGGTATATCATTGCCAAAGGGCTACCGATCAATACCCTTTGGGGATATAAGACCGACGGCATCTTCCAGTCTGCGGAGGAAATTAAAGCTTATGGTGCTACGTATGCCACCAATACGAAGCCCGGAGATGTGAAATATGTGGATTTGAATGGCGATGGTATAATCAATGCAAATGACATGGCCGCCATCGGAAATTCCTTTCCCAAATATACCTTCGGAATTAATGGGAGTTTCAGTTTTAAAAATTTTGATCTTGATCTCCTTTTTCAAGGAGCAGCGAAAGTCGATACGCGTTTGTCAGGTGCTTTGGCGGAGATGGGAAATCAGGAAGGGTTTACACATGAAATATTCACAGGCAATTATTGGACACCGACACATACCGATGCACGCTTTCCACGCGTGGTCAAATATGATTTGCGTAATGTCGCAACGTCGGACCGTTTAGTGGTCAATGGTTCTTATCTGCGTCTGAAAAATATACAGGTTGGGTATACAATACCCCTAAATGCAATCGGAAAGACAGCAATCAACAAACTACGGGTATACCTATCCGCGACAAATTTATGGACAATTTCAAAATTGAACGAATGGAATTTGGATCCCGAAGCGGAATCTGGACGGGCAGTATATTATCCGCAAACTGGACTTTATACACTGGGTGTGAATTTGACCCTGTAGTGTGAATGTTACTATACTATTTAATTGAAAACTCATGAATTTTTACAAATATCTATATCAAAAAGGAAACTGGATTTTCAGTTTCGGACTGTTTTTGCTTATGCTGATTGGCTGTGATAAGAATCTGTTGGATTCCGTACCAACAGACCGTCTGTCAGAAAATATATTTTGGAAGAGCCAAGCCGATGCGGAGCTTGCTGTAAATGCGCTCTACAATGATCTTGATGGAGCGGAAATCTTCTATTCGGATGCATTGACGGATATAGCGCATGTCAATCAGCCTTTCGCTGTGGATGCGTATATCGAGCTTGGTACTTATGACGCTTCAAGCTCCCGATTGTACAATACCTGGAGTAGCGCCTATAAAGGAATCGGGGCGGCCAATTACTTTTTAGCGAATATTGGTAAAATCGAGGGCAGCCGGGATGAAGCACTAATCGCCAGATTTATCGGCGAAGCTCGTGTGTTAAGAGCCTATCAATATATCAAATTGGCCTATTTATTTGGTGGGGTACCTTTGGTAAAAGCACCGCTGACCTTGGAAGAGGGAAGGGCGGTACAACGCGCTGACCTTAAAGAAATTTACGATTTTATTGACACCGAATTAGAACTGGCTGCGGCAAGTTTGCCTGAAAGCTACTCCAGTAACGATATCGGGCGCATAACCCGTTGGGCCGCATTGGGCCTGAAAGCACGGTCAGATTTATATGCAGGACGATTTGCAGCAGCAGCAAAAGCCGCAAAAACGATTATCGATAGCAAACGATTTGAGCTTTACCCCTTGTATGCAAATCTGTTTACGTATGCGGCTGAAAATAACAAAGAGGTGCTGTTGGATAAGCAATTTCTGGAAAATATATACACGCAAAGTGTTTTTAACCTCTTAGCCCCCTATAGCCAGCAAAATGGGCAGAGTACCTATGTGCCTACCAAAGCCTTGACAGATAGTTACGAGACTTCCAGTGGGTTGGTAATTACGGATCCCAATAGTGGTTATGATCCCAAAAATCCCTATAAAAATCGCGACCCGAGGCTTACTTTTTCAATTTTTTTGGATGGCGATCCGCTTCCCAATGGAGCTATTTTTCATCCGGCACCCAATAGTGTCACTGCAGATGCTGTGGGGAGTACCTATATTGCTTCCACAACAGGTTTCAATATAAAGAAGTATATCGATAAAAAAGATTTGGCAAACCCTTCAAAAAGTGGATTGAATATCATGCTACTGCGTTATGCTGAGATATTATTGACCTATGCGGAAGCAAAGATTGAGCTTGGCGAAATTGATGGCAGTGTTTACGAAGCCATCAACCAAATTAGAAATTCACGCACTGATGTAAAACTTCCTATAATAAGTAATCAAGTAAATCAAGAGCAACTCCGCCAGTTGGTTCGTCGCGAGCGTACGGTTGAACTGGCATTTGAGGGATTGCATCTCGCGGATATAAGACGATGGAAAACGGCCGAAAAGGTTGTTCCTGGTAAAGTGTATGGCATCACGTATCAAAATAATAACGGCGAAGCAGTTGTCGTTGAAGCAGCCTCCGAAAGCCGTGTTTTTGATTCTAAAAAGCATTATCTCTGGCCCATTCCTCAACGGGAAATTAACCTCAATCCGAATCTAAAACAGAATCCAAATTGGTAAAAATTGTTATCTTGTGGCACGAATCCAATTAACTCATGCAAATATGATGCGATACACTAAACTTATGACCTCTATGGCTTTATTTTTACTGGTGGCTTTTGCCAATGCCCAGCAAAAAAAGCCTAATATTATCTTGATTCTGACCGATGATCTTGGTTATAGCGACATTGGTTGTTATGGAAGTCCGAATATCTCAACCCCTTTTTTGGATTCGATCGCCAGTAAGGGCGTGAGAGCAACAAACTTTATGGTTTCTACGCCCTCCTGTACACCGTCAAGAGCTTCTTTATTAACAGGAAGATATGCTTCCCGTTATAATCTTCCCGCACCGATCGGTCCGGGCTCCAATTTAGGTTTGCCTGATGACGAGGAAACGATTGCTGAATTATTAAAAAAGGTAGGCTATAGAACTGCGTTAATCGGGAAGTGGCATTTAGGGGATAAACAGACTTACCATCATCCTAATCAGCAAGGCTTCGATTCTTTTTATGGCATGCTGTATAGCCACGACTACCGCGATCCTTATGTAAAGACAGATTCTGTCATTAAAATCTTCAGGAATCGGAAACCCGAAGTAGTTGCGCCCGATGATTCGGACCTGAGCTCACTTTATCACAAAGAAACAGTGAAGTTTATAGAAGATCAAGATAAAGATCATCCATTCTTTTTATACTATGCACATAATTTTCCGCATCTTCCTTTGGCATTTGCCAATAAAAAGAACCGATTTGCAGATCAGCAAAATGCTGGCCCACTTGGTGCGGTGATGCAGGAGTTGGATCATAATTTTTCGGAGCTCTGGAAAACGGTTGAGCGAAAAGGCCTCGCCGATAACACCATTTTGATTTTTTCAAGTGATAATGGCCCCTGGATATCCTATCCATCGCGGATGTCTGACGATCATGCCACAAAAAATTGGCATGTGGGTACTGCTGGAGTCTTCAAAGGTTCGAAAGCCGAAACAACAGAAGGTGGTGTCCGTGTACCTTTCATTGTTTATGGCAAAGGCTATGCACAAGAAGGAAAAGTTATTCGGCAGGCAATTAGCAACTTGGATGTATTGCCTACGATAGCCAAATGGACTGGTGCATCCTTGCCGAAGAAATCCATTGATGGCCAAGCGATCGATTCTTTGTTGAACGGGAAATCGGAAGACTTAAAAACAGCACATAGACCGATATTTTTTGTGAATTATGGACATGTTGAGGCTGTTCGGTCAGGCGACTGGAAGTATCGGCGGATAGCAGCCGGAGTCAATCAGATTTCGGGCAAACCCTATGATGCTATTGAAGAATTACATAACATTGCCTGGGATCCGAGTGAAAGAACCAATATTTTAAAGGACTATCCCGAAAAAGCGGCGGAATTACGTGTATTGTTTGAAAGCTTTGATGGAAATATGAAATAGGTAGACATAACGACAACCTAACATAAACAAGGCGGCCCTTATTTCCTAAAGGCCGCCTTGTTTTTTTATACAGATGCAATAGATTTAAAGCAATTCAAATTCTTTTTCTTTTACATCGCGACTGTTCGAACCAATATAGACTTTGAAATTCCCTGGTTCGGCAACATAATTGAGGTTGTTGTCGAAGAATTTAAGATCGTCTACTTTGATATTAAAGTTTACAGTTTTTTGTTCGCCTTTTTTGAGGAATATTTTTTGAAATCCTTTTAATTCTTTTACGGGACGAGTGACAGAGCCAACTAAGTCCTGGATATAGAGTTGCACGGTTTCTTCCGCATCATAATTTCCGGTATTTCTGATGTCGATACTTGCTTGAAGAGTACCTTTATCGTCAATTGTGTTGCGGTCAAGACGGATGTCACTATAGGTAAAAGTTGTATAACTTAATCCATAACCAAAAGGATAGAGTGGGGAATTGCTTACATCCAGGTAATTTGATTTGAATTTTTCAAAATCACCCGAGTTTCCATAAGGTCTGCCCGTGTTTTTGTGCGCATAATAGATCGGAATCTGACCGACATTGCGTGGGAAGGTGGCCGTAATCTTTCCTGAAGGAACGACGTCCCCAAATAAAACATCGGCAACTGCTTTTCCTGTTTCCGTTCCACCAAACCAAACGTTTAATATTGCGGGCACGTGAGCATCTTCCCAGGTAAGGGTTAACGGTCTACCTGTAAATAATACCAGTACAACTGGTTTTCCTGTTGCTAATAGTGCTTTTAACAGATTTTGTTGATTTTTCGGAATATCCAGTTCTGAGCGACTTGAGCTTTCACCTGACATTTCAGACGCTTCACCAAGCGCGGCCACAACGACGTCTGATTGTTGGGCAACTTTCAGTGCATCTGCAATGATCTCTTCTTCTTTTCGGGAATCGCGTGCGATGGTACGGCCGAACATGGTTGCGTGGTTTTGGTAAATAGGATCTTCCAACAGATTACTTCCGAGATGGGTGAGTATATTTACTTTATTGCCTAACACGGCCTTCATTCCCTCAACTAAAGAGGCTGTTTTGTCCAATTCAGCACTGACACTCCAGGTTCCGGGCATATTTGGACCTGAATTGGCTAACGGGCCAATGACAGCAACTGTTCCTGTTTTTTTTAATGGAAGCGTTTGGTTTTCGTTTTTCAACAAAACAAATGACTTTGCTGCAATTTCTCTGGCTTTGGCATGATTGGCAGCCGATCCGATCACAGTTTTTGCACGTTTTTCGTCACAATAGCGATAAGGGTCGTCAAATAAGCCTAATTTATACTTGGCTTCCAAAACAAAACGGCAAGCCCTGTCAATATCCGCAATTTTGACTTTTCCAGCATCCAAAGATTTTTTTAGCGTCGTCAGAAATCCTTCACCGACCATATCCATATCAACCCCAGCATTGAGGCTTAAGGCAGAAACCTGCTGGAGGTCACCGAGGCCGTGTGCCGTTAATTCGTTTACCGCAGTGTAATCGGTTACGACCAATCCTTTAAAGCCCCATTGCTTGCGTAAGACATCAGTCATTAACCATTTGTTTGCCGAGGCAGGGACACCATTGATATCGTTAAAGGATGTCATGATACTTCCTGCACCGGCATCTAAAGCCGCTTTGTATGGCGGTAAGTATTCATTGTACATGCGGTGGAGGCTCATATCGGTGCTATTGTAATCACGGCCACCTTCAGCGGCACCATATAAGGCAAAATGTTTCACGCAGGCCATCATGGTGTTGTGTGCTGCCAGGTTATCCCCTTGGAAGCCATGGACGATGGCTTCAGCAACCCGAGAGCTTAGATAGGTATCTTCACCCGCACCTTCGGAAATACGGCCCCAGCGTGGATCGCGCGAGATATCTACCATGGGCGAAAATGCCCAATTAATTCCATCGGCGGTCGCTTCTTCGGCTGCTATACGTGCAGATTGTTGAATCAAGTTCATGTCCCAGGTAGCGGCAAGACCTAAAGGAATTGGGAACACCGTACGATACCCGTGAATAACATCCATCCCAAAAATGATGGGTATTTTTAACCGGGATTGCTTGATCGCTATTTCCTGTGTTTTGCGGATTTTCGCTGGTGTACTCATGCTGAAAATCCCGCCGATTTGACCATTTTTAATTTTCGCTTCTACACCCGTGGATACTGTGGTTCCAGTGGTCGCTTCACCACCGGTTACCAAGTTAAGTTGTCCAATCTTTTCGTCAACAGTCATCTTAGCCATAAGCTGATCAATGAACGTGTCCATTTTCTGATTGGATTGCGCCGGACTGGTATGCCAGGCGAGCAATGCAAGAAGGAAAGTACCTACTACTTTTTTCATCGTATTATTTTTTTTGTGCGCATGGATTTTGCTTCCTTCGCTACATGGTAAGTTTATGTAAAGTGTTCAAGATGACTCTTGAACCTCTTTGATGGGATGTCCTGTTGTTTTCGTGGAAGGAACCATTCTCAACGTGTGACGGATTGAAAATGATTCCACAGACCACTATTTTAAATAAGGACTTGTAAAACCGAGTTTCTTTAGTCCTTGTTGAATTTCTGGGGCCTGCATAAATAGCTCCCAGATTTTACCTGTTCTATAGTTTTCGATCATGACGATAATAGGCCCCTGATCGATGGCTAGATAACGTTGTGGATACCAATTTGCCGTTTCACTGTAGGCATCATAGTAGCCATATTTACCCCAGACTTTATTGCCGAGTTGTTTGTCTAGGTATTGCGCAAACTGAATGCTTTCATGTGGGGTATAGGGCATGGAAGACAAAGCTGCTGTAGGCGAGATCACCCCAGGGTCGTTGTCTGGGTGATGTGCATCGTAGCCGTTAATGGAATAGCTGGCTGTCCAGCCCCAGCCTTTATCCGAACCGTAGCCTTTATAGCCTTTTGGGTTTAGATCTGCATAAGCCAAATTTATCTTAGCATGGTTGCCTGTCGCTTCCCAATAATCTGCATATTGGTCTTTTAATCCTTTGGGACTCAATCCTAAATAGGAGTAATGTTCCCAGAATAGCGGCCCCACTTCACCTTCTTTGGCATTGTGCTTTAGTACGAGTGGAATGTCATATTTTTTAGCGGAGCTTTTAATTGCACCAGATCTTGCCCAACCCTCATGATACACTTGGGGTGCAATAGGGTAAGTAGGAGAGGAGGCTGCTAAAATATAGGTAATCAGACATTCGTCGTATCCTCTGACGGGATGATTTTGCTGGAAGTTAAATTTAGGACTCCAATGCCAATAGATAACATTTTGCCCATTTGTATAATGATTCCAATTGATTTCTTTCCATAGTTTATCTGCTTTTTGGGCAACTAGTTGGGCAGAATCATCTTTATCTTTTAGATATTCCCGAATGGCGATTAGGCCTTGGGCTAAGAATGCAGTTTCAACAATGTCACCGCCATTATCTTTTTCACTGAAGGGTTTCGCTGTCCCCAGTTCTCCATCGTACCAGTGTGCCCAGGCTCCTTTAAACCGTTCGATTTTGCCTAGATAATCCATGATGTGATCCAGCTTTTGAACGCCTTGATCCTGGCTGATAAACCCGCGTTCCATCGCGACAATCATACCCATGAGTCCGAAGCCACTACCACCTATGGTCACGACATTACGGTCATTTTGAGGGTAAACACCATCCATATGGATGCGTTCCCTGGCGAGACCGGAAGTAGGTTCGGCACCTTCCCAAAAATATTGAAATGTATGTTGCTGAATATTGGTCAATAGCGAATCTTCATTGATCTTGCTTCCGCTGGTTGAATCAATTTTTGAGGGACTGTCTGGACTGCTATTAGTAGCGTTTTGGCACGAACTGCTGAGAATAAGCGCCAAAGCTATACCGCTAAGTGCTGGATATGCTATTCGTTTTCTCATGGATATGTTGTTTAATTCTTGAAAAAATGTTCAAACGACCATAGGTCGTTTGAACGGAGTTATTTTACTTATATAGTTACCAACCTGTATTTTGCGGCATTTCTGGTGTTTGAATACGTTGATCTTCCGGAATTGGGAAAAGCATCATTTTATCCTGGAACGTTTTTCCATTGGCAGCCATGGCTGTTTTTGCCTGTTTTGTGCGGATGAGATCGAACCATCGATCATGCTCAAATGCTAATTCAAGGCGTCTTTCCTTCCAGATCAATTGACGGAGCTGCGCTTGGTCTGTTGTCGTTACGTTGGCTAATTTTACCCGTGCACGGACAGTATTCAGTGCATTCAGTGCTTCGCTGCTATTGCCAACCTCATTTGCGGCTTCGGCCAGGATAAGATAAATTTCACCTAGACGGAGATAGCGCACGTTTTTATCTGTGTCACCTGCTCCGCCGTTCGCAGAAGAATACGCTTTTTCATTATACATCGGATTTTCTACACCATTGTCAATCAGACGACCATCGTACAGTGTTTCACCCCTGAAAATAATTGTTGCATCACGGCGGATATTATCTTTTTCGGCATTAAATGCATCCAATAGGTTTTGACTTGGGATATTAAAACCCCAGCCTAAATTGACTGCTCCTCCACGAGGCGCTTGCACTTGACTATATTGCTGAATACCATGGGCAATTGAACTACCTCGGGCCTGCCATTCAAAGAGCGATTCAGGACCATTTTCCCCTTCTAATCGCCAGATTTTTGCATAATCAGTTTCTAGGCTATAGCCCCCAGAATTAATAACAGCTTTTGCCATATCAGCAGCTTGTTGCCATTTATTTTGGTATAAATATACCTTCGATAGCAGCCCTTGCGCAGCGCCTTTGGTTGCCCTCCCCAAATCTTTTGCTGCATAAGCAGATTTCACAGGTAAGTTATCAATAGCGAATTGTAGATCAGCTTCAATATAGGCGTATACTTCAGCTACGGGTTCTCTCTTTATCAAATCACGGTCCTGTATAGGAATATCACCCCATCCGCGCACAAGATAAAAATAATTCAGGGCACGCAAAAATCGGGCTTCAGCGATCAATCTGTTTTTATAAGTTTCATCTGTTAATCCAAATTTTTCGGTATATTCAATTGCCTGTGTTGCTCTTCCAATTGATTTGTACCAGCGGATCCACATCGATTTGAATGAACCTGCAGTAGATGTGTAGGTCAGATTGTCTAATAATAATTTGTCTCCTCCTGCGTCGGTTGCTGAACTACCTTTATCAGCGTTGTCAGAAATCATTTCTGTTATGCCTAAAAAAGAAAAAGCGTAATCCCAATCGGTAAACATGCCATAGACGCCGTTAACGAATTGTTCGGGTGTATTTACAGTTTCGCTATCTTCGGCTTCTACACGTTCTTTTGACGGAACATCAAGAAAACTATTGTCTTTACAAGACTGCATCGCAATGCCCCCACTTAGAAGAATTGCTATATAAAGTTTGTTAATTTTCATTGTCTTCAAAACTAAGGTGATTAAAATTGCATGTTAAGTCCAAAAAGGAAATTACGTGTGGTTGGATAAGCTGAGAGCTCTATCCCGGATGTTAGATTGGGGCTTCCATCTCCGGCCAGTTCAGGAGAGAAGCCACTATACTTCGTAAACATAAAAGGATTTTGAGCTGTTACATACAACCTCAATTTAGATTTTGAACTATATAAATTATTAAATGTATAACCTACAGTTATATTGTTGATACGGAAATAACTACCTGACTCTAAGTAATAGTTGGAAGGTAGATATGACCTATCTGCGCCGGGGTGTGCATTCGTGTGGTTCTCTGGTGTCCACCGGTTTTCAAAAGTCTCTAGGTCAACATTTTGACCGGCGTTCATGCGCGCACTTTTTAATCCATTGTATACTTTGTTGCCAGAAACCCCATATCCAGATAAATTGAAATCTATCGCTTTATAGTTGATCCCTAAATTAATCCCGTAAGTGGAAGAAGGTAAGAATGAACCAAAGAAAACACGATCACGGGTGTCAATGATACCATCCTCATTCTGATCTTTAAATTTCAGATATCCTGGCCTGGCGGGACCGTTTGATGGATAATTTTTTACATCGTTGTCATCCTGGAATACGCCGTTTGTTTCATACATCCACCAGCCATAAATAGGCTGACCTACCCGGAGCTGTTTTGTTAATTCGCCATTGTTCAAACTACCACCTTGATCGCCATCATAGGCAGCTTTTACTTCCTTAACAGTATTTTTGTTGTAGGCATAATTTATACCTACGGTATAGCTGAAATCTGGGGAGATTGATTTATTCCAGTTTAAAGCAAGCTCAACTCCCTGATTCAGGATTTTTGCTCCATGGTCATAAAATTTTTCTTCATAAGCAGAAGTATATGTCGGTGTAACCAACAAGATCGCATTGGTATTCATCTTATGATAATAGTCTATGGAACCTGAAAGTTGGTTGTTAAAAAATGCAAAATCCAGTCCGGCGCCAGTTTCCTCTGTGACCTCCCAGCTTAAATTTTTAGCAGGGGTCCCATAGGCACTACCAAACACCATGTTTTGTTCTGGGCCAAATACATAATTGTAGTTGGAACTTTCTGGGCTTTGTAAAATTGTGGAAACATTGAGTGGAATATCTTGGTTACCAAGTTTTCCCCAGTTTCCGCGTACTTTCAAGAGATTGATCCAAGTGGCATCCTTCATAAAATCTTCGTTGGTTACTGTCCAGCCTAATCCTACGGAGGGGAATGTGCCCCAGTATTTGCCTGTATTACGAAATACACTAGAACCATCACGGCGTAATGTTGCTGTCAAATAGTATTTACTATCGTAATTATATTGAACACGCCCGAAATAAGATGCCAATGCACGCGGGGTATAATAAGTCTGAAGGGCAATCCGGTCGTAATCTGAACCTTGGGTACTATTCGCGAGATTGATATTCCAATATTGCTCTTTTTCCGGAACATCGTAACCCGTCATACTGCTCATACTATTGATGTCATACTTTTCGCGGGACATACCTAATACCGCTTCAATATGATGTTTGTCAAAACTCTTGTTAAATGTTAAAAAGTTTTCCCATGACCAACGGAACTGTTCTAGATCAACGTAATTCAAACTGTTGTTGGCAAACTGAATGTCATCGGAAGATGCTGCCTTATTTGCCGCGAAGTCTTGGTCAGTTTTCTGTGGATTAGCATTTAACCAACGGTCTTTTATATTTGTAAAAACACGTTGTTTAGAATAAAATTTATTTCCACCAATACGTGAATTCACTTTTAGATAATCGGTGATTTTAAATTCTCCTTCGAAGCTACCTTGAAGACGAAGTGTATTTATTTTTTCATTTTGGCGAAGAACCTCGTATAATGGATTGCCTTCATCATTTAATTTGGCCATAATATCGTTAGGAGCGCCAGTTAAACCGCCTACTCCCGTAGTTTGATTATAGTAGCCCGTTGCGTATCTACCATTGTCATAACGAATAGGCATTATAGGGGCTTGTCGGTATGCCGTGTTAAATGCACTGTAAGGTTTTGGTGTAGAGTTTGTTAATGTTAAATTTAGATTTTGACTAAATTTCAGACGGTTATTTAGAAATTTGTATACATTATTGTTTCGTATGGTATTTCGAACATATTTCGAGCCATCTAAAATACCGTTTTCCGTAAAATTGTTGGCCGATACGAAATAGTCAATTTTTTCGGTACCGCCGGAAATATTTACAGCATTGTTGAAAACCGAACCCGTTTTTAATAGTTCGTCGTACCAATCCGTATCGTAGGTTTGTTGGGGAGCTAAACTAAATTTTTCCCCAGTGGAAGCCCAGTATTCATTTGCATACTGCGAAAATTGAGAAGCATTCGCCATTTTTACTTTATTCAGGACGGTCTTTAATCCAGCATAACTTTCATAATTAATACTAAGAGTTCCGGTTTTACCTTTTTTCGTCGTAACGATAATAACACCATTTGCGGCCCGAAGACCATAAATTGAAGCCGAAGATGCATCTTTCAAAACATCCATGGATTCGATATCGGATGGATTGATATTATTGATGTCCGTCTGTGCGATACCATCAACGATATAGAGTGGATTTCTTCCGCCTAGAGCTGTTCCCAGACCTCTGACAATAACGTTGGGTGAGGAGCCTGGAGCTTCGTTGGCAATAATATTGATACCGGCAGCTTTACCCTGTATGGACTGCATAGCAGACATGGCCGGTTGCTTTGTAATATCGGATGATTTCAAGGAGCTGATCGATCCGGTCAGATCCGCTTTTTTTTGCGTACCGTAACCGATAACCACAACCTCTTCCAGTGCTTGGTTTTGATTTTCTAAGAATACATTGAGTTGCGTTTGATTGCCAATGTAGACGGTTTGTGTGCGATAACCCAGAAAGTTAAAGACCAATGAGTCGGTAGGAGAGGCGTTGATCTGAAATTTCCCCGTTGCGTCGGTTTTTGTAGCTACTGCTTTCCCTTTGATACTGATGGTGACGCCTGGCATGGAGATCATGCTTGAGCCATCTTTGACCACTCCTTGTATGGAAGTTTGTCCATAGGCAACAGATACGACCATGGATGTCAAAAATAATGCGGATAGATTCCTCATATCGTTAATTTTTGGTGTTTGTTTAAAATACGTTGGTTATTTCCCTGAAGCAAATATGTTGATGTAGTACAACTTTGCCAAAGTTTAACATTTTCACATCACTACTACATGAAATTTTAGCTTGCTCAGTTTATCTTTTTTTGTATTTTATATTTTTGATAGTCAGTTTTTTATGTTGCTTTTTTATGCAAAATAATACGAGCTTTAGTGTGTTTTATACACTAAAGCTCGTGTGTGGTAATGATGTAGTGATTGTGATGGGAATTTAACGTTCCATCAGGAATTCAGAGAGGTTTTTGTCTGTGGGAATGCCCAGCTTTTTGCGTAATCGATAGCGTCTAATCTCGACACCGCGCGTACTAATGTTAAGTAATGAGGCAATTTCCTTACTCGACATATTGAGCCTTAAATAGGCGCATAATTTGAGATCATTGGGGACTAGATCAGGAAATTCTTGTTTCAGTTTCTTGAAAAAATTCTCATGTGATTCGTTAAAGCTTCTTTCAAAAATATGCCAGTCACGATCGTCATTATGGGCATCGTCGATGAGCTTGTTTATTTTTTTCAATTCATCTGAACTCAGTTTGTTGCCATCAGCATCTTTAAGCTGTTTTAGCTCGTCGTGTAAATTGTTCAACATCTCATTTTTGTAAACGATATTGAGTGCCGCATTGGCCAGTTCTTTATTTTTTAATTGAAGCTGATCTTCTAATTGCTGATTTTTAAGTTTGATCCAGGCCTTCTCTTTTTGCTCCGTTTCGCGTTCCAAGGCAATCTTTTTCTCTTCCAGCCATTTTCGCCGTATTTGAAACTGACGCTTGCGCTCCCGCTGAAGATTAAGTCGATAAGCTAAATAGATGAGCGCTAGCATAGCCAGTACATAGCATGTCTTTGCCCACCAGGAGAGGTACCATGGATACCGAATAGTAAAGGAAAAAGTTTGGATTTCTGAAACCAAGCCCATATTGTCCCTCGCCCTTATTTTAATTTGAAATTTTCCATAAGGTAGATTCGTGAAATCTTGATAAGCAGTCTCACTCCATTCGGACCAATTGTCCGAGTAACCTTCGAGATAATATTGGTATTGAATCGGTGAAGACGAATAATATGGACTTGAAAAGCTAATTCTAAGATTATTGTCCGATGATGATAGTTTAAACGCTGAATCTGGAATAATAACCTGTCCTGTTGTCAAGTTGATAAGTTGTGCTATTTGTGGAAGTGGCAACCGATATTTTTGTGATTTATCGGAATGACGATAGATCGCAAATCCATCATCTAAACCGATGAGATAGTATTGGTTTTCAATAGGGAGGATGTTTTCATAGTTATTCATCATTCGATCCTGTAAGGGACTGAGCAGATTGGAGTCAATATGAAGTTTGCCCTTACTGTCAAAATCTACTTTAGCAATTTTAGTCTTCTGAATAAACCAGTAGCTGTTTGTATTGATCGGTATGACCTTATTTGAATTTTTATAGGTGCCTAATGCTGTGTTTAATTCATCGGCATAGCTGAATCTTTTTACAATATTGTCGAACTGGAGAAATCCGCTGTCTGTCGCAAATACAAGATTATTTTCTAATGTGTAAATCCCCGTAAATTGCCTTTTTGAAGCGATACTGTCCTGTTTGGAAGAAAATAAAATGTTTGCCTGTTGGAAATTCCCATCAAATCCGAGTAGTTGTATCTGGCCCCAATCGCCAATCCAAAAGGTATGGTTATCTTTTTGCGCTAAAAACCGAACCGGTTCTTTAACGCCTGCGAATTGCTGGACGAACTGGAGTTTAATGCCATCGAAAGTGAATTTCGAAAGACCTGTATAGTTGCCTTGAAGGATGTTTTTCGTGCCAAATATAGGCTTGAATATCCAGCCGCCAGTGATCTGTGAAATCTTTTCGAGTCGCCCATTAACCAATTTGAAGGTTCCATCATTATGTCCACAAATCAACTCATCACCAAATAGCGCTAATGTCCAAACCTGACCATTAGAATTTGGAATCTGGGAGAAATTCAATGAATTGTAATTGGTCAATCCTTTCCATTCACTTGAAAATAATCCCTTATTGGTTCCAAGATAGATTTTTCCCTGATAGATAATTGATGTATAAACCGTACCAATTTTTCCGACAAAATCTGTGTAAAATGATAAAGGCGAGTTGATTTCAATGCGGTCTATACCATTATCCAGTCCCACCCATATATTCTTCTGATTGTCCTTCACAATACTGAGTACGGTATTGTTTTGGAGACCATTGTTTTTATTGATATGCTGAATGACCTGACCATTTTTATTGATGACAATAACACCATTTTGGATGGTGCCAAAAGCATATTGTCCGTCATAGAGGTATAAGCCATTGTTTATTTGTGATTGGCTCAAGAGCTGGTTTGCCGGAACAGACCAGGGTAGGATGGTTCCATCGGCTTTCATCAGGTAAAGGCCGTTTCGCGAAGTAGCAATAAGCGAGGTCGTTGCGTCGAAAGGTAAGATGGCAAGTACATTTTTGTCTTTCAAGGCATCTTTTCCTTTTACAGGGATAAGTTTATCCTGTTTAAATTCATGCAGACCACTTGGCAGCTGTTCGAAAAATAGCTTGTTATTGAGCTGATGCGGAAATAAAAAGGGTTCACCTTTAGCCGTTAGCTGCCGTATACGATTGTTTTCCCAAATATAGGATTTGGAAAATGTATGAAAAAATACCCGTTGGCCCTCAACAATGATTTTCCAGATTTCTTCGTTTGGAAAATAGGTTTTGTCCTGCACAAGTTTAGAGAGACTATGATAGGTCAAGTTTCCGAAAGGTTTGGAAGTCCAATAGCCAAATTCACCTCTTCCACCTGTGTAAATCTTTCCGTCTTTACCTATTGCAACACTTCGGACTGTTGAGTGATTTGGTAGTGGAAAGATACGCCAGTATTGTCCATCAAATTGTAACAGCCCCTCGGTATTTGCACTATAAATGCGACCATCTTTATCGACCGCCAAAGACCAGTTCTGATTTCCAGCCTTGTATTGGTCTTTTTTGTATTGTTTTACAAAAGGTGTTCCTGTAGGTATGATTGTCTGGCAATAGCCAGGGTGCATTAAAAAAAATAAAATGCTGCAAAACCAAAAGATATAGACGTTACTATATTTTTTTGTTGTCATCGACTCCCTCACTTTAAACTGATTTTGGGGACAATATATCGATTTTATCGCAGAATTGATAATCTCCCTCGTCGTACGGAGCGCTGGGAGCTCCGGCAGATCTCCATCTTATTTTGGAGCTGAACCGATGGAACCATTTAATTGTGTTGAAAATCAGGAATGAAGCTATTTATTCCACCTATTTGAACAAAAAATACTCCTTTTGCTGTGAACGATTTTTGATATTTGAGTTCATTTACTTTGTTAAATAACCAAATAAACCAAAACAACTATGATAACACCGATAACCAAAACGGTAGGGAAGGGGTTACTTTTATTTTCGTTGATGAGCATGTCTGCACCAGTGGTGCTTGCCCAGTCGCAAATAAAGATATCCGGAAAAGTAAGCTCCTCAACAGGCGAGCCTCTTGCGGGGGTTACAGTACAGATAAAGGGGGTGAAAAACGGCACTGTAACCGACGGGGCCGGCAATTATCAGATTCTTGCGCGAGATATTGATGTCCTGATATTTTCGCTGGTAGGCAAAGAGAAGGCCGAAGTCCAGGTCAATAAGAAAGATCACATTAATCTCGTTCTCCAGGAGTCCAGTAGTCTGATTGACGAAGTGGTTGTTGTAGGCTATGGTACCCAGAAAAAAAGTAATTTAACCGGTGCTGTTGCTGCTGTCGATGGAAAGGTGCTTAACAAACGTATCGCTACAAATCCAACGCAATTACTTCAAGGTCGCATGCCCGGACTTCGTGTTACGCAAGGATCAGGAGAAGCAGGGAATGAAAATGTGAATCTCCAGGTTCGCGGATTGGGGTCGTATGGGGCTTCGTCTGCGCCATTGGTTATCGTAGATGGTATTCCCGGGAGTTTGGAAAATTTAAATCCTCAAGCAATTGAGAATATCACCGTATTGAAAGATGCTGCCTCAGCCGCTATCTATGGGGCAAGAGCAGCAAATGGGGTTATTCTGGTAACGACAAAACAGGGTAAAGCTGGAAAAACACAACTGAGCTACGATTATAATGTCGGAATTACCAAAGCCTCAGCTCTTCCAGACCTCGTGTATAATTCCGTTGATTATATGAACCTGTATAATCAGGCAAATAAAAACTCCGGTGTCACAAATCCAAATGCTTCCTTTAGCCAGGAGATGATTGATGCCTACAAAAATACAACAGATAAAAAATTATATCCCGATTTTAATTGGCTAGATGCTGTCTTTAGAACTGTCCCGGTGCAAACGCACAATTTAAGCTTAAGTGGTGGTGCCGGAGGAACAAATTACAACGTCATACTGGGCTACGTCAATCAGCCTGATATTATGATCGGGACTTCTTTTAAAAAGTATAATCTACAGCTTAACCTAGGCTCTAAAATCAATGAACGGATAAGTTTTGGTTCAAGTATTACCTTGAATTATGGCGATCGGAAATACCCTAGAAATGGTAGTGAAGATCAGTTTTTGTCTACCATTAGTCAATCACCACTTTATGGACCTGTATTACCAGATGGTAGTGGTCGTTATACGTCTAGGGCATATCCTTTTCAGTCCCCAAATAAAAACCCTGTTGCAGTTGCTGAAAATGCATTTACAAGACTGAACAATTATTTTATGCAAGGCAATATTTTTTTAAATGTGAAAATATTGGATGGACTGGATTGGAAGACTAGCGGCGGATTGACGTATGGCTTTACAAAAAACTATACCAACAAACCTGTAATTAATCAATACATGTGGTTCGCCAAACCCGATGACCTACCCGCCAGACAGCTTGATGTAGGTGGTCAAGGACTAGAAGTAACGGACGACAACAATGTGTACCCGGTGGGCTATACACAACTGACTTACGATAAGTCTTTTGGAAATCATAACATGAAAGTACTGGCAGGAACCCAGGCAGAATATAATAAAACGCAAAAATTGTTCGGAAGTAGGTTGCAATTTCCCAACAATGATTTGCTTGAGCTTGATGGTGGCGGAGCTGGCCAACAGTCTAATAGCGGTGTAACCAATGAATGGTCATTAAGGTCTTACTATGGTCGATTAAACTATGACTACAAAGGTAAGTATCTACTCGAAGGTAATGCGCGTTACGACGCGTCTTCACGTTTTCCTGAAAATAGAAAATGGGCATTTTTCCCTTCGTTATCCGGAGGTTGGAAAGTTTCGGATGAAACCTTTTATGGACCGAAATTGAAGGCGGTCGTTAATGAACTAAAATTAAGAGCCTCCATTGGAACACTGGGTAATCAGAATATTGGTAACTATCCTTATCAGATTGTTTACAATTCTTCTTTTGCTTATCCTTTTGATGAAACACTCCAACAAGGGGCTCGTCAGGTAGCCATGGCTAATGACAGGATCAAATGGGAGAGTACCAAAGTCCTGGATTTCGGTGTGGACTTCGGACTATGGAACAACAAATTGACCGCTTCTTTCGATTGGTATAACAAAGTAACATCAGATATTTTATCCGCATCTACGGCTTTCCCTTCTTATATTGGGCTGACTGCACCGACCGTAAACTATGGTGAATTGCGTAACAGAGGTATAGAGCTCGGTCTTCAGTACCGTGATAAAATTGGAGCGGTATCGCTGACCCTCAATGGAAATATTCAGGCCAATCGCAATAAGGTGATGAAATATGGAGCCGAACGTATCTCGGGCAATACCATTATCCAGGAAGGTTTACCTTATGGTAGTTTTTATCTTTTGGAGAACACGGGTATATTCCGATCTAAGGAAGAGGTGGCAGCCTCTCCGGTGCAACAGATTCCAGCACAACCGGGTTATCTGAAATTTGCCGATGTAAATGGCGATAAAGTTGTGGACAATAATGATCGTATTGTCGTGCCGGGCGCTTATCCAGATTTCGATTATTCCTTTAATGCGACGGCTGTATGGAAGAATTTTGATTTTACAGCCTTTTTCTTCGGTTCTCAGGGGCAAAAAATATTTGTAAGTGAATGGGGAATAGTCCCTTTCAGGCAAGGTGGTACATTCACCCGCGACTGGATGGACGCTTGGACTCCAGAAAACCCCAATGCATCGCTTCCAATCGTTGGTGCTGAAAATACCCCTGCCGCAAATAACGTACGGACCGCGTCGACTTTCTTTTTAAAAGATGGATCGTTCCTGCGTCTTAAAAATATTCAGGTAGGCTATTCTATTCCACAGAGCACCTTGTCCAAAGCTGGTATTTCTGGCCTTCGCATCTATTTTGCGGCGGATAACCTGGTCACATTCTCCAAGTTCCCCGGTTTAGATCCCGAACGCGGCGTTTCATCAAGCGGTGGTGCAACATCAGGGCGTTATGTGACTCATCCTCAGAATAAAGTATTCGCATTTGGAGCGAGCATCACATTCTAATCTAGTGGTAACTAAAAAAAATTAAAGATGAAAAATAGCGTAAAAAAAACATATCTATACCTAAGCTTAGCTGCCCTAGCTTCACTAGGTAGTTGTACAAAAGATTTTTTAAATAAAAACCCAACGGATAAAATTTCGGAATCAACCTTTTGGAAAACGCAGACTGATGCTGATTTGGCACTATCGGGCTGTTATGAATTTCTTTGCCGGGGATACAATTCGACATCTTCATCGAATGCACGCGGTGGTTGGGGGGGAGCAAGTATGTTTTGGGATGGGCTTTCAGACGATGCCTTTGTGTCCAGTACCTCCAATAACTTCAATATTATTTCGCGATCCGGAATCTCCTCAACAACCGGCGGAATGCAATCTGAGGGGTATGAGATTTCGTATCAGGCCATTGCGGCATGTAATAAATTGATTGCCAATATTGACCGCATTACAAGCATGAGCCAGCAGGACCGTGACCGATATAAAGCAGAGGCTCGTTTTATCCGCGCCCATTACTACTTTTTGTTGACCAATCTGTACGGTGATGTGCCATTGACTTTAGAACCCCTAGGTATGGACGATGCGAGTATTCGGCTGGGTAGAACACCTAAAACCAACGTTATCGAAGCGATTTTAGCAGATTTAGATTACGCGAGTGAAAAACTGCCAAATACAGGCTATAAGGGACATGCGGTGAGAGGATCTGCATTAGGTTACAAAACAAAGGTGTTATTGACTTCAAAAAAATGGGCCGAGGCAGCGGCAACAGCGAAGATTGTTATGGATGAAAACAAGTTTTCGATCTATCAGGGTGGTTACCGTGATCTGTTCCGAAAACCTGGACAAAATAACAATCCTGAAATCATGTTCTCCGCTCGATTTTTACCACCCAATATGTATAGCCCGGCAGATATGATGTATTCTTATCTGAAGACGATACAACCGTTGAGGTATCTGGTGGATTCTTATTACGCCATTGATGGAAAGGATATTAAAGAATCGACGGTTTACGATGCTAAAAATCCTTACGAAAATAGAGATCCACGGTTGAAGTCGACAATCATGTACCGCGGTGTGTGGCGAGGTACCACAGCATCTTCTGCTTTTGATCCGGTTGCCGAAGGGGTTTTGGGTGGTTTTTTACCGAGAAAATATATCAACGAATCGAAATGGCCAACAAGTTACGCGACACAAAGCGATCAGGATTGGGTATTCTTACGTTATGCAGATATTTTATTGATGTACGCAGAAGCGAAAAATGAAAGTACCGGGCCTGATCAGACAGCCGTAGACGCATTGAATAAGGTAAGATCCAGGGCTGATGTGAAAATGCCGCTCGTACAGTTTAGCGGTTCCTTGACAAAAAATGAATTCCGCGATATTATCCGTCATGAACGGAGGATTGAATTGGCTTTGGAAGGGCAACGTTATTTTGACTTGAAACGCTGGGGGATGATCAAAGAGGTGATGGATAAAACCAAGGATCCAGATGGAGCTTCGCGGTTATTTATGGCCAGAGATACTTTATGGCCAGTACCTCAATCTGAGGTAGATATGGCCAAAAGTTTAGGGAATGACAATTTTAAACAAACACCAGGTTTCTAAATGAAGAACTGTGAAAAATTAAGGTATGAAAGCTCTATATAAAATGTTGCTGGCACTTGTCCTCATCATGGGAATGAGTAAGGGATTATTGTATGCGCAAGTAAATCGCTTGCCCGATAGTGTACGTATGAAATGGTGGGAGGAGGCCCGGTTTGGCATGTTTATCCATTGGGGAGTATATGCGCAGTTTGGCGGTGTTTATCAGGGGCACGAACAGGCACGTGGTGGAGCAGAATGGATTATGAACCGCTCTAAAATTCCGGTTGATGAATATCAGGCGATGGCAAAGCAATTTAACCCCACGCAGTATAATGCAGACGAATGGGTACGCATGGCGAAAGATGCCGGGATGAAATACTTGATTATCACGGCCAAACACCACGATGGTTTTGCGCTCTTTGAAACAAAAGCGAGTAAGTGGAATATGGTGGATGCGACGCCTTACGGAAAAGATGTTTTGAAACCTTTGGCCGAAGCCTGCCGAAAATATGGCCTGAAACTTGGCTTTTATTACTCACAGGCGCAGGATTGGAATAACCCTGGTGGATCGGCTGCCCGTAAATTAATGCGAGAAGGCTGGCCTAATCCAGATTCAACCCGTATAGATGATTACACACTAGCACATCATGGCCATTGGGATCCCAAACAAGAAACAGCGAGTTTTAGTGACTATATTAAAAATGTATCTGTACCTCAGGTCAAAGAATTGTTGAGTAACTATGGGGATATTGCTGTGCTATGGTGGGATACACCAACCAACATGACCGACGAAGCCGCAAATATGCTTCAGAACCAATTGGCATTACAACCCAATATTATCACAAATGATCGATTGAAACGGCCTAATTTTCCCGGCGATACAAAAACGCCGGAGCAAAAAATTCCAGATTGGAGTGAACTCGAAGGCAAACATTGGGAAACCTGTATGACCATGAATGGCACTTGGGGCTACCGCACATCGGATCATAAATGGAAGTCTGCCGAAACCTTGATCCGCAATCTCGTTGATATTGCTTCCAAAGGTGGAAACTACCTGTTGAACGTTGGTCCAAAACCCGATGGATCCTTTCCAAAGGAGAGTATAGAACGTTTGGCTGTAATTGGCCAATGGATGAAAGCCAATAGTGAAGCAGTCTACGCGACCAAGAGTAGTCCTTTACAGCCATTTGAATGGGGGAGATGTACCATGAAGGAAGATGGAAAGCGGACTTATTTGTATGTCTCTGTATTTGACTGGCCAAAAAATGGGATAGTTGAACTTCCGATTGAAAATAAAGTTTTAAAAGCTCGTCTTTTAGCCAATAATCAAGTGTTAAAGGTAAAATCGAATGCCAATGGTATTCAGATTGCCGTGCCTGAGCAAGCCATTGATGCTGTTGCTACAGTGATTAAGATCGAAGTGGCTGGCAAATTTAAGCGCGAAAAAGGGCCCGGAGCAAAGAACATGAAAACTGGAGCTTTGGACGAGTAAGGCCGAAGATGAAAAGCAGATACTAAAATAGCATAATGAAGAAAAGTAGATTGAATAAAATAGTTGCGTTGTTGCTGACTTTTGGAGTTGCTCAGCTCCACGCTCAGGAAGTTAAGCGGATTGATCAAGGCTGGGATTTCTTAAAGAGCGATCTGGGGGGGATCTGGGAAGCTGTAAGACCGGTGGGAGCCGGTAATCCCGAGTCTGTCCCACTTTGGGAGCAGATAAATCTGCCGCACTGTTATAATGCGCTGGACGCTGTTGATCCAGCTATCAATTATTATCAGGGGCCAAGCTGGTACAGAAAATCGCTGGAGATCGATAACCCCTATTTAAATGGTCACACCCTTCTTCATTTTGAAGGAGCCGGACAAAAGACAGCTGTTTATATCCATACAATTAAAGTTGGGGAGCACGTTGGCGGATACGACGAATGGACTGTGGACATTACAGATGCCGTTGAAAAGTTTAAAAAAACAGCTGCTTTTAAAAAACAGTTTAAGGGCAAAATACCGCTTTCAATTCGTGTGGATAATTCACGTGATCTCGAAATGATCCCTTCTGATCTGTCTGATTTTAACGTCTATGGAGGTATTTACAGACATCTAAACCTCAAATATGTTCCGCAGACAGCTTTGGAGCGTGTATTTGTTGAGGCGTCGGTAGGGGCCGATGGTAAGCAGGGAGTGGTCAACGTCCGCGGACGGCTGATGCCATTTTCGGCTCAGGCAAATTTTGAAGTCGAAACGCAGCTCTATGACCCTGCTGGAAAAATCGTGCAAACCCAGCAACCAAAAGTTAATAAGGGAGCATTAAATTTTGAATTTGGACAATTCCTGGTTAAGAAGCCACAGCTTTGGAGTCCTGATCAACCGGCTTTATACCGCTTAGTTACGACAATCAAAAGCAATGGACAAGTATTTAAAGAAGAGAGCATCTTTGGCTTTAGACATGTAGCGTTTAAAGAAAAAGGTCCTTTTCTGCTGAACGGGAAAAGGCTTTTGCTTCGCGGTACCCATCGTCATGAAGACCATGCCGGTGTTGCTGCAGCAATGACTGACGATCAGATTCTACAAGAGATGACCCTGATGAAAGAGATGGGCGTAAACTTTATACGCTTGGGACATTATCAGCAGAGTCGTAAAGTGCTTGAGGCCTGTGATAGTCTGGGTATCTTGGTTTGGGAAGAGATTCCATGGTGCAGAGGTGGATTAGGTGGTGAGGTCTACCAACTTCAGGGAAAACGGATGTTAACCAATATGATTGAACAGCATTATAATCATCCATCGGTCATTATCTGGGGGCTTGGTAATGAAAATGATTGGCCCGGTGATTTTACGGAGTTTGATCAGGCGAAGATAAGGGCTTATATGAGTGAACTCAATGGCTTAGCTCATCAATTGGACCCGAGCCGGAAAACAGCGATACGACGTTGTGATTTCTGTAAAGATATTGTTGATGTTTATTCGCCCTCCATTTGGGCGGGTTGGTATAGAGGTGTTTATACCGACTATAAAACAGCGTCCGAAGAAGAAATGAAAAAGGTAAAACATTTCCTTCATGTGGAGTGGGGCGGGGATAGTCATGCAAGACGACATGCAGAAGACCCTGATCGCGCTTTAGCTAAAATCAAAGGTGATGGCACAACAGATGAACGGGCAGGCGATGCGTCGCTCATTGGTGGTGCAGCACGGGTTTCTAAAGATGGCGATTGGAGTGAAAGCTACATCTGTAATCTCATCGATTGGCACTTAAAGGAACAAGAAACAATGCCTTGGCTCACGGGAACAGCCTATTGGCCATTTAAAGATTTTTCAACTCCGGTACGGCCAGACAATCCGGTGCCTTATGTTAATCAGAAGGGTGTTGTTGAACGGGATTTTACCAAAAAAGAATCGTACTACGTATTCCAGTCGTATTGGACCGCTAAACCAATGCTGCATATTTATGGCCATACTTGGCCGATCCGTTGGGGTGAAAAAGAGGAGTTGAAAATGATAAAGGTATATTCCAATGCCAGTGAGGTTGAGCTTTTTGTCAATGGAGAAAGTCAAGGATTAAAGAAAAGGAATAGCCAAGATTTTCCAGCGGCAGGTTTGCGCTGGATGGTGAAACTGAACGAAGGAAACAATCAGATTAAAGCTGTCGCGAAAAACGGACGGGAAATTCTAGTGGATGAAATTGAACAGCAATATCAGACAAAAAAATGGGGTAAACCAGCCAAATTGCTTGTCGAACAGATTGCTGCGGAAGGCGAAGTGATCACTGTGCAAGCCCAAATTGTGGACGATACCAATACCCCCTGTCTCGATGCAAAGGATTGGATCTATTTTGGTTCAACAGGCGATGGTCAGTTGATCGTCGATCAAGGCACTTCTACGGGGTCGAAAAAAGTACAGGCCTACAATGGTCGTGCATTAATTAAACTTCGACTGCCTTCGGGGAGCGCAGTGATATCGGGCCGGATGGAAGGATCAAAGAGTACCTTGTTAACGATAGAAAAATAACACAAGATGTTAAAAGCAACGAATCATTTGAACTTCTTTTTACTGCTCGGCCTCCTGGGGACGATTGCTCCATGCCGTGCACAAAGCAATTCGCCGCAGCTGAAGCTTTGGTATAATCAACCGGCCACACTGTGGGAAGAGGCACTGCCACTTGGAAATGGCACAACAGGAGCGATGGTCTTTGGAGGGCTAAGTAAAGATAGGTTTCAAATTAACGATAATACGCTGTGGTCGGGTGAACCCGATGCGGGCAATAATCAAAACGGCCCGCAGGTCTTACCCCAAGTGCGCCAAGCCATCTTTGCTGGAAAATATGAAGAGGCAGCAGTTCTTTGGAAGAAAATGCAAGGACCTTATTCTGCTCGGTATCTACCCATGGGCGATTTATGGTTGGACTTTCATCAGGACGAAAAAAAGGTCAAAGATTATAAACGGGAGCTGGATCTTGAACGAGCGATCAATCAGGTGAGCTATTCGTATCAAGGTGTTCGATACCAAAGGGAAAGTTTTGTCAGCTTTCCGGATAAAGCATTGGTGGTTCGATTGAAAGCAGACAAGAAAAAATCAATTACCTTGGATCTTTCCTTGACCAGTAAGCTCCGATATAGCGTTTCGACCCAAGGGGATAATCAACTGACCCTTCAGGGTAAGGCGCCGAGTTTTGTCGCCAATAGGGATTATGAACCCCAACAGGTGGTGTACGATAGTGTTGGCGGAAAAGGGATGACCTTTGCGATGCAGGTCAGTGTAAAAACTACCGGTGGTGTGGTGAAAAAAGAGCCGGATAAGCTTAAAATTATAGGCGCTGATGAGGTGATTTTATTTTTGACAGAAGCGACAAGCTTTAACGGTTTTGATAAGTCTCCGAGTCAGGAAGGTAAAGATGCCACGCTGCTCGCAAAAAACCGCATGAATACGGTCTCCAAAAAGAATTTTCAGACCTTACTTGCGAACCATCAAAGGGATTATCAAACGCTATTCAATCGTGTAGCCTTTGCGCTGACCGGTACTTCTGCTCATGATAAATTACCTACAGACCAGCGTGTCATGCAGTTTTCCAAAGGACCGGCCGATTTGGGGCTTCTGACGCTGTATTATCATTTTGGACGCTACTTGCTGATAGCCAGTTCCAGGCAAGGAGGAAGGCCTGCAAATTTACAGGGGATCTGGAATGATCATGTGCAGCCACCGTGGGGAAGTAATTACACGACCAATATCAATACAGAAATGAATTATTGGCTTGCGGAAAATACCAATCTTGCAGAATGTCATCAGCCTTTGTTTGATTTTATGGAGGAGCTGGCGATCAACGGGGCTAAAACAGCATCGATAAATTATCATGTCGATAAGGGCTGGGTTGTGCATCATAATTCCGATCTATGGGCTAAAACTTCCCCTCCGGGCGGATATGATTGGGATCTCAAAGGAATGCCACGCTGGTCGGCATGGCCTATGGCAGGTGCCTGGTTGAGCACACATTTATGGGAACACTATCGCTTTACGGGTGACAAAACTTTCTTGAAGGAGAAGGCCTACCCATTGATGAAAGGGGCGGCCCAATTTATGCTGCAATGGCTGATTGCAGATCCCGGAAGTAAATATCTCGTGACCAATCCTTCCACTTCACCTGAAAATACAATTAAAATAGCAGGTAAAGAATATCAATTGACCATGGCCTCTACCATGGATATGGCGATCATTCGTGAGCTTTTTACCGCTGTTATTCGTTCATGTACGATATTGCGTGTTGATCCTGAATTTAAAACTGCACTAGAAGCAGCGAAGGAAAAGCTTTATCCCTATCAGGTGGGCCAATATGGACAATTACAAGAGTGGTTTAAAGATTGGGATGATCCAAAAGATCAGCATCGGCATATTTCCCACTTATTTGGTTTATACCCGGGCAATCAGATCAGTCTTGCGGAAAACAAGGCTTTGGCTGCGGCCGCCAAGCGTTCATTGCTTTTAAGGGGCGATGTCAGTACCGGCTGGTCGATGGCCTGGAAGACAAATTGGTGGGCGAGGCTTCAGGATGGAAATCATGCCTATAAAATCCTCAAGGATGCCTTAAATTTTATCGATCCTAAATTGGATCGTGCTCAGATGAGCGGTGGTGGAGCCTATCCGAATTTATTTGATGCACACCCACCTTTTCAAATTGACGGTAATTTTGGTGCTACGGCCGGAATGACTGAAATGTTGCTGCAAAGTCACGATGGTGCTGTTCATTTATTGCCGGCTCTACCTGATGAATGGTCTGCTGGGACGATTAAAGGAATTAAGGCCAGGGGAAACTTTACCGTAGACATTGCCTGGAAAAATAACGTATTGACCGAAGCAATGATCATATCCAATATTGGAGGTGTTTGTCGTTTGCGTACACCTTTACCCGTTAAAGTTGTCGGCATCGAATCAAATCAGGCAGTTGTCACAGACAATACGCTATTATATAAACCGGAACAACTACCGTATACGATCGCTGATCCGTCCAAATTGCCATCGTTAGCAGCTGCGAAAGCATTCGAAGTTCAATTTGAGACCATAAAAGGTAAACGGTATCGTATTGTTCCGCTATAAATCAAAATACAGGAAAAATGAAATCTAAATCAATTGTTAGCATCATGGGCTGTCTTCTCGGGATCGTAATTTCCCCCTTATTTTTGAAGGCAAAAATTAAGGAAGGTGTTTTTGAGCAGGAGATCATCCAGACGCTGCGTCCTGTTATTCTAAAGCAGTCCAAATGGGCGATGAAGCAGAAACCATTGACTGTGACAGCATATAGCGCGGTCCGGAGTGCCGGGGGTATTCATGATTTTTATTCTGAAGGCGATTATTGGTGGCCCGATCCCAAAGATCCAGCTGCACCCTATATCCAACGGGATGGGATGACTAATCCGGCCAATTTCGTTGAACATCGTAAAGCAATGATCCGCTTCAGCCGAATCGTGGGCGCACTGGCCTCAGCCTATCGTTTGAATCCGGATAAAAAATATGTACAGCAGGCACTTCGTCATTTAAAGGCTTGGTTCGTTGATGCAGAAACGATGATGAATCCGAATCTTCTTTACGCGCAGGCTATACAAGGGCGTTTTACAGGACGAGGAATAGGCATTATTGATACCATTCATCTGATGGAAGTTGCACAGGGCGTAAAGATATTTGAAAACGACCCCAATTTTCCACAGGCAGCCAAGGATGCCATACATCGCTGGTTTGCGGCCTATTTACGCTGGATTACAACGCATCAATATGGTATCGATGAAATGAATGCCGCCAACAACCATGGTACATGTTGGGTGATGCAGGTAGCCGCATTTTCGAGTTTAGTGCAAGACACTGTATTACTCAATACATGTGCAGATCGTTATGCGCATGTGCTGCTGCCGAATCAAATGGACGCTAATGGTAGCTTCCCGAGGGAATTACAGCGGACAAAACCTTATGGATACGCGTTGTTTAATCTGGATGCGATGACCATGATCTGCCAGATTTTGTCCAAGACCAACACCTCCCTTTGGCAGTATACATTGTCTGATGGGCGGAACATAAAAACGGGAATTGATTTTATGGTCCCCTATATTGCAGCTAAAGAAAAATGGCCTTACCAGAAAGATGTCATGTATTGGGATCAATGGCCAATTGCACATCCGGCACTTGTCTTTTCGGCAGCGGCTTTCCAGAATAAAGACTATCTGCAGCTTTGGGAAAAGCTTGACCATGCCCCCGAACAAGAAGAGGTTATTCGAAATTTACCCATTCGCAACCCAATTATATGGCTTTGATTTTCCTAGCCCCCTTATAAAATAATTTAACCATTTCACCTTAAAAACCTACAGATAACATGAATGTTAATGCGACGTCTTTGCGAAGATATACCCTCTTTTTGCGCTTTCGAAATTTAAAAAGGTCATCTATTGCCAAAGCACTCTTTTTGACTGGAATTTTGTGTGCTTTTCAACATGTTGAGGCACAGAGCACAAAGCAGCTGCAAAAAGCTTGGGGGCTTGCAGATCAACAAGCTGAGCTACTTTATAAAGAATTGCAGCTCTTGAAAAAAAGTGATTCATCCTTGGTATCGCCACGTACGCTTTCCTCAGATAACAAACTGGTCGCCGTGAAAAGGGGGGACTGGACCAGTGGCTTTTTTCCTGGCGTCCTGTGGTATCTCTACGAAAAATCGGGAAAACAAAAGTGGAGAGATCTTGCTTCAGAAACGACACGTTCGATCGAAGCGGAGCAATTTAATGGAAAGACCCATGATATGGGCTTTAAGATCTACTGTAGTGTAGGAAACGGTTATCGGTTAACCGCAAATCCACAGTACCGGGAGGTGCTTGTTCAGGCTGCCAAAACGCTGGCAACCCGCTTCAATCCCACAGTCGGCTGTATACGTTCGTGGGATCACAATAGCCATCGCTGGGATTTTCCGGTCATCATCGATAATATGCTCAATCTAGAATTGCTGTTTGAAGCAACCAAACTTACGGGAGATTCTACTTATTATCATATTGCGGTGAGCCACGCCAATACAACGCTAAAAAATCATTTTAGGCCAGATTACAGCACATACCATGTAATAGACTATAATCCGAAAACAGGAGCTGTGCAGCATAAAAACACCCATCAGGGCTTAAGTGATGAATCGACATGGTCGCGGGGTGAAGCCTGGGCACTGTATGGCTATACGATGTGTTACAGAGAAACTGGAGATCCGAAATATCTGCAGCAAGCCGAAAAAGTTGCGCATTGGCTGTTTTCACATCCCAATATGCCGAAAGACTTGATCCCTTACTGGGATTTCGATGCGCCGAATATTCCAAATGAACCACGGGATGTGTCGGCAGCGACAGTCATAGCGTCGGGGCTGTTGGAATTAAGCACGTATAGCAACCAAGGGAAAGATTATCGTGCAAAAGCACAGACCATATTGGCGAATCTGATAGACAATTACATGTCGCCACCAAATAAAAGTAGAGGTTTTATATTGTTACACAGTACAGGATCGAAACCTTCCAATACTGAAGTGGATAAACCATTGAGTTATGCCGATTATTACTTTTTGGAAGCACTGCATCGGCAAGAAGATCTACAGTCCGGAAAAGTTCAATCGGATCTGGTCCGGAAAAATCCAGCGGGACAATTGATCTATTTTCCAGATGCACAGGGAAATGTAATCCCCGACTTTAGCCATGTGGGCTATCATCAAGGTGATCAAAAGCTGCCCAATGTACCTGTTGTGATTACTGTAAAACCCAGTGTGAATGGCGATGATCAACAAATTATACAGCAGGCTATCGATGCTGTATCTGCAAAACCACTTGATAAAAATGGTTATAGAGGGGCTATTTTGTTGAAAAAAGGCCTGTACAATATACCTGGAAGCTTGGAAATCCACGCCAGCGGTGTCGTGTTGAGAGGGGAGGGCGATGCAATAGGGCAAACCCTGCTTAAAGCTACAGGACAGCACCAACGGAGCTTATTGAAGATTTCAGGTACAGGTAATTATTCAGTGGACCAGGCAAGAAAACAGTTTGTTAAGAATGGATATGGACCTGTAGGGGCTAAATATGGCCTAATCGATCATGCGAAGGAAAGGAAAGTGGGCGAGCAGGTACTGCTCTCGTATGAGATGAACGACGCCTGGATCGAAGCGCTTCGAATGAACCAAATTGAAAAGAGAGAAGGGACGAAACAGTGGACCGCGCGGGAATATAAGCTAAATTTTGAACGTACTATTTTGGCCATTAAAGGTGACTCTGTATTTTTTGATAATCCCTTGGTGATGGCGATTGATCCGAGGTATGGAAAAGTGGCTGTCATTCCTTACACCTTTGACGGACGTATAAGTGAAGTTGGAATCGAAAATATACGTTTCGAATCCGATTTTGTAAGTGATGAAGACGAAAACCACGGCTGGATTGCAATTGATATGGATAAAATAGCGAATGGTTGGGTGCGCAATATTACCGCGCGTTATTTTGGTTATGCAGCGGTGAGTCTTGGCGCTTTTGCCAAACAGATTACAGTAATGAAGTCGCGGTGCCTGGATGGAAAATCTCAAATTACAGGTGGCCGAAGGTATTCATTCAATAATGACGGTCAGCTTAATTTATTTAAAGAACTTTATACCACGGAAGGACGCCATGATTACGTAACAGGGGCTAGGACCCTCGGTCCAAACGTTTTTAGCCTTTCTAGCGCGGAGCGAACACATGCGGATATCGGTCCACATCATCGATGGGCTGTTGGAACCTTATACGATCAAATCGTAACGGATGGTGAAATTAATGTTCAGGACCGCGGTAACTGGGGAAGTGGACATGGCTGGGCTGGGGTGACACAAGTCTTATGGAATTGTACGGTCAAAAGTGCTACCGTACAACAGCCCTGGGCTTCCGGACAAAATTTTGCCATAGGAGTAAAGGGAGAAAAAGTAGCTGGAAGATTGAAAAATAGAAATGCTGGTTACTGGGAAAATCAAAACAGAATAATGTCGATCGGCTCACTTTATGAGCAACAATTAAAAGATCGATTAAAGTGATTCTTGTTCGTATTTATTCAATGGAATGATTATTTTTATCATCCATTTCAATTATATACCTTATGATGCCATTACGTGTTTTTATGCGCTGTTTTTGCTGTGCGTTAGCTTTAATTTCTGTTTTGCATGCGCAGGAAAAAAACTATCGTTTTTTACACTTGGATGTCAACGAAGGTTTGTCTCAAGGAAGTGTTTTCGCTATAGCCCAAGATCATTTGGGTTTTATGTGGATCGGTACCCGTGATGGCTTAAATAAATACGACGCCCGAAAGTTTACAATTTATCGCAGTAATCCGCAAGATAGCCTTTCCTTAGAGCACAACTTTATTCAAGCGATTACGGAAGATAACAAAAGGCGGCTTTGGATAGGGACAATGACAGGTCTGAATTTATACAATCGAGAATCAGACAATTTTAGCCGTATACCATTACCTACGGTAGAGAGTAGCAGTGGGAAAATGGATGTCAACGTTCACCAGATTTTTCAGGATTCCAACGGTAAGATTTGGATTGCGACAAATATAGGCTTGTACAAGATCAAAGAGGGCCGGCATCCTGAAGCGGAATTGGTCTTCAATGAGATTACCGTTGAAAGAAGCCAGGGAAAAGAATACTATCGTAATTTTCGCACCATGTATGAGGATCGCAGAAAGCGATTATGGTTTTGTACCGATGATGCCATTGTACTCATGCAAGCCGCATCGAAAGATGGAAATAGCTTAAAGGTGCTACGGACTTACTTCAAAGAGAAATCGGTAGATAATAAGGTTAATCAACGGTTTCAGGCTGTTTTGGAAGTTAGTCCAGGTATATTTTGGGTAGGTACAAAATATAATGGTATTCGGATTATCAATGAGAATACAGACGAAATATCCTCGTTAACCGAAGAGGGAAATCATACAGGTTTGGCCAATCAAGATGTGCGGTCCTTAAAAAAAACAGATGATGGAAAGATTTGGATTGGAACATTCAATGGCCTATATGTTTATCAAAACGGAAAATTGCTTTTTATCCAGGCAGACGATGGAAATCCCAATAGCTTAAGCAATAATTCCATTCGCCCTATATTTCAAGATAAGCGGGGGTCTATTTGGATTGGAACCTATTTTGGAGGGGTTAATATTTATGACAAGGATATTCCTAATTTTCAGAATTTCACCCATCAATCTAAACGCAATAGCTTAAGTTACAATGTGGTGAGTGCATTTGTTGAAAATGCTATGGGAGAACTGGTGATTGGAACTGAGGGGGGAGGATTAAATTATTTTAATCGGCGTACGAATTCTTTTTTTAGTGAACGTCACGATAAAAATAACCTGAATGGCCTAAGTCATAATAATGTGAAGTCTATCTGTTTAGATAAGGAAGGGAATTTATGGGTAGGTACTTATGATGGTGGGTTGAATTTAAGACGAAAGGGACAGCAAGGCTATGAACATTTTCGTTTCGACCCCAATGTAAGTAATGGCCTGGCAAATAATAATGTGTATGCGATCTTAGAGGATCGCAATGGCGATATTTGGATTGGCACTTTCGGCGGAGGACTACAGGTACTTCGTAAAAACCAGAAAGTAGGAACTTTCCAGACATTTAACGTTGCCAGAAAGCAGTTGAGTTCCAATATGGTGCGCGCTTTACTGGAGGATTCAAAAGGTAATCTATGGATTGGTACTTCAAATGGTTTAAATATAAAATTAGCAGGGACCGATAAATTTGTTTCCTTTCTAAATGACAAGAAGGATTCCCTTTCAATTAGCGGAAATGATATTGTGAGTATCCATGAAGATCGGAAAGGACATATTTGGATCGGTACGTACATGGGCGGGCTGAATCTTTATCTTCCAGAGAAGAAAGCGTTCAAAAGGTTTAATGAGCGAAACGGATTGCCGATCAACAATGTTTTTGCTATTCTAAGTGATCTGAAAAACAAATTGTGGTTGAGCACCAATACGGGGATTTCTTGTTTCGATCCCCTATCTGGTCATGTACGAACCTATACGAAGATCGATGGTCTTCCCGGTAACGAATATATTCAAAATGCAGCAGCAATGTTGCGGGACGGAAAACTTGCCTTTGGAAGTTTCTCTGGCTTCACCCTATTTAATCCGGATAGTTTAAGTGTCAATAATTACATTCCCCCCATTCAGTTTACGGAGTTGAAATTATTCAATAAAACAGTTCTCCCGGGCCTCGATGGTGTTATTCCTAAAGATATATCCATGATGGATGAATTAATTCTTGATCACAATCAAAATGTTTTTAGTTTGGAATTCAGTGTATTGAATTATGTTCATCCGGAGAAAAATCAATATGCTTATTATCTAAAAGGCTTTGACCAAGACTGGAATTATGTGAGCAATCCCGTGGCTACTTATACCAATTTAGACCCCGGTACTTACGAGCTTTGGGTAAAAGGGGCCAACAACGACGGGGTATGGAACGAAAAGGCAACGGTTTTGAAGATTAAAGTGCTGCCCGCGCCATGGAGGACATGGTGGGCCTATAGCGGCTATTTTCTTCTTTTTGCTGCGGTCAGTTTTTTGGTTATCCGATTTTTCCACGGTAGAAACAAATTGAAACAAGACCTTTTGATTCGGAAAATAGATTCGGAAAAACAGGAGGAGCTTCATGAAGCAAAACTGAATTTCTTTACCAATATCTCCCATGAATTCCGTACGCCATTGTCATTAATTATTGGGCCGTTAAATCAATTAAAAGACGATCGCTCGCTTTCAGCATATGCACAGGAGCATCTCGGTTATGCAACAAGAAATGCGAATCGCTTGATGAATCTGGTTAATCAGCTGCTTGATTTCAGAAAACATGAAGGCGGAAAGATGAAATTGTTTTGCCAAAAGGTTCATGTTGCTACGTATTTGGAAAACATTCGCCAGAATTTTCACTTTATTGCCGAGAAAAATAATATTCAGTTTTTCCTGGATAATAAGGTAAGCCCTGATTATGTTGGAGGTTTTGATCCGGAGCAATTTGAAAAAGTCCTTGTCAATTTGATTTATAATGCGTTTAAATTTACGGACAAGGGGGGTAAAATAAAGATACAGGTTGAGCTAGAAGGAGAAGGCGAGTTGGAGAAACTGCTTGTTTCCGTTTGGGATTCGGGGCGTGGAATCCCATCCAAAGATATACCTTTTGTATTTGAACAATTTTATCAGGCCAATGCAAAAGGCCTATCGGCTACCAATGGCGGAATAGGTTTGGCACTCTGTCGTTCGATCATACAGCTGCACGGCGGAAAACTCACTGTTGAAAGTAATATGGCACAGGAGCCGGCAGACTTCAATACAGTATTTCGGATCAGCCTGCCCCAAGGTAATGTCCTCGTCGAAGAGCTTATGGTTTTAGACGGTACTGCAGCGACGATATGCTCAGACCCTGCGGATGCCGATATGCCACATGTGGATGCTACAAAAACAGAAATTGAGCCTTCTGCAGCGGATGAAGATAAGCCAATCATACTTGTTGCCGAGGACAATGTGGAGCTTCGTTGTTTTCTGTGTGAAAACTTACGGAAAAAATATATTGTTTTAGAAGCTAATGATGGTATTGAGGCGCTGGAATTGGTACAAGCAAGACAGCCCGACATTATCATTTCAGATGTAACGATGCCCAACTGTGATGGAATCACACTTTTGCAGCAGATTAAAAAGGATAGTAGTTCAAATCATATTCCTGTGATTCTTTTGACAGCCCGTACAGCTGATCCTTATATCACAGAGGCGTTTGAAATCGGTACAGATGACTACATTACCAAGCCCTTCAGTATGCCACATCTCATTCAGAAAATTTCAAACATCATACAGACGCGGAAACGATTGGAGGAAAAGTTTGTACAGAATTATCTTCTTGGAGCACAAGGAACAGATCTGCCCGAAAGAACTCGTTTCTTGGATCAGGTATTGAAGGTTGTCGAAGAAAATCTGGGCTGTGAAGATTTTGGAGTGCAGGATCTTACAAAAACCATCGGCGTGAGCCGCTCTGTTTTGTACCGCAAGATTAAGCAGCAAACGGGACTGAATTTGGTTGAATTTATTAATATGGTACGTCTTAAGAAAGCAGCCTATATTTTAGTGAACGATACTGGTTTGAGTATCAGTGAGGTGGCTTATCAGGTCGGGTTCAATGATCCAAAATATTTTAGCAAAACATTTAAGAAATTCTATAAGGAGAGTCCACGTACCTATGTTGAAAAATTCGGTATCAAGGAAAGCAGCAATTAAAAAATAAGCAAAGGTCTCCACGATTGGGTAAGCATCAGCAGCCCTAAAAGCAGACCGAAGGTTTTTTTGGAGGCAAAAAAAAGGTTTTCAAACGGGGAGAATGAAAACCTTCAATAACCAATTATAAACCTAAATTATGATGCAACAAATATAGTTGTTTTTAATACTATTTTAAAAATAATTCACCTTTTAAAAACTGTTTTGTAGTTGGTCAGCTACAGGTTGTTGTTGCCCTGTCGCTGGAAGAACCAGCGCATAGCTTATACGCTTTTGACCAGCTTACGAATAACGTATAAAGTGGTCAATCCCAACAGCGCAAATATGCCATAACCTAATCCAATCTGAAACTGCGAAGAAGGGTTTACCAAGCTGACGGTGATGTAACTGAGTGAAGAGGTAAGGAGGTAGGTAATTCCGCCAACCAATCCACCGGCGATACCTGCAGACAGTGGAAACCTGCCCAAACAGTAGCTGAAATAATTGTTAAAAATAAATCCTGCAGTGCAATGTACGGCAAATGCGAAAAATGTCAATGTATATAAGTTTGACAGGTAAGTTGAGACGATCAGCATACATACAATCAGGCTGATCTGAATAAAATTGGCGATTCTCAATTTTGGAACCAAGGCTCTTTTAATAAGGGCTTTACCAATAAAACCACCACACATCCAAGCCAAACCCATAATAAGTGAGGTATAACCGGTTGTAATCGCACTATATCCCAGTTGATGTTCAATAAAAAACGGGCCGCTGAGATTGTAGAACATAACGAGACCGTAGGATATACCACACATGACTATTCCAAAGGTGAAATCATTGCTTTTAAGCATCATTTTAAATTCGCCGATTAGGTAGCTGATATGGAGTGGTTTTTTCTGTTTGATTGTTTCGCCAGAGAAGATCAGTTCAAGGATAAAAAGTAGGGCGCTGTAAACGGCCAGAACCATAAAGTTAGAACGCCAACCAAATTGTGTTTGGAGGTAGCCACCAATAAAAGGAGCGACAATGGGCCCGATCGACCAGACGATGGTCATAATGCTGAGGTAGTGTTTGCGCTGCTCGCCTTCATAGACATCCACAAAGTAGGCTCGTTTTGATATGACCACAAATGCCGATAAGATTCCCTGAAGGATGCGCATCAGGTAAATAACCCAAATATCGTGTGTGCTTGCTGTGATCCAAAAGCTGACAATGAAAAGGAAAAGCGATATGAGGTTGATGCGATATCTTCCCCAAGCGTCAACCAGTGCCCCTGTAAAGAACTGTGCAACACCATAACTGATTAGAAAAAGCGAAAGTGTTAACTGGATTTTGCTTTCGTTCAAGCCAAGCTCCTGGGCCATTTGTGGCATTGACGGAAGATAAATGTCGGTGGCAAGTCCCGTAATCGGAACAAGTGCAAATGCTAGTATCGTCGGGATAAAAGATTGCTGTGGTTTAGTGTTTTTTTCCATCCTCTAATTTTTTAAATTTCCCGTCTCTATGGACGTTTATGCTGCCAGCCACTTTTTTCTCTTTGGCTGGGTAAATATGATGTCGACAAAAGTAGTATCATTGCCTGTTTCGAAAGCTATAGAATTCAAACAAATTATTGTGAAAATCAAACAGACTTATTGCGAAAGGCTAAAGGTGGTACACCAGCATGTTTTTTGAAATAATTACTGAAGTTCGCCGGTTCTTCAAAACCTAAGGCATAAGCGATTTCATTGATGTTCCAGCTGCTATGTTGAAGGAGTGCCTTTGCTTCCTGTGTGATGCGCAGTGCGATGAGTTCTTGCGTAGTTTTTCCTGTATTTTGTTTCAAAGCCCTGTTTAGTGAATTGACATGGATGTTGAGCTGTTGCGCGTAATCCGTTGCATTTTTAAAACGAAGTAAATTTTCGGTGTCAATCGGAAATTGGCGTTCCAAGAGTTCTAGGAAAAGGTGGGAAATACGCTGGTTTGCATTTTGGTAAGGTGATATGCCCTCATTTGGTGCTAGTTTTAACGTTTCTAAAACGAGTAACTGTAACTGATTCCGGATAATTTCATATTTGAACGCAAAATCAGAGCGCAGTTCGGTATTCATACGCTGAAAAATGTGATCGAAAAGATCGACCTGCTCTTTCGTTAAGAAATAGACTGGGCTACCACTAGGGTTGAAAAAATGGCTTTCGAGAATGTTATGGTTATAATGTTTGTCTTCCTGAATGAATTTTTGCGTAAAAAGACAGAACCATCCTTTCTGATCCGGATTGTCTGTTTCCCAAGAGTAGGGAACGAGCGGACTTGAAAATACAAGTGCGGGACGGTCAATAGGGATCCATTGATCGCCATAATGCAATTGACCCTGGCCGATCATGAGGGATATTTTGAAGTAATCTTTTCTATTGTAAGGTGATTTTAAGGGACAATGCTCACGTGAAAATATGTTAAAATGAGAAATTTGTTCGGGCGAGGAGCCAAATGGGTAATTGGATTCTCGAAATACCCGCTGATAGAAATCAATAATATTTTCGGAAGTTGTCATGATGCAAAGTTATAAAAATCAAACATTTCATGCCTTGTGCTATTTCTCCTAATCGGTCATTGATTCGTAAAATATGAATTGGAACAAAAAGAAAGGTCCCATCACGTCGTTAGCTATGACTAGCCCGGGTGATGAGACCTTATAAAAGGAAGCGACTATAAGGAAGCGATTATTAGGATCTCGATTTTAAAAATTCCTTGACAAATTCATCGTCGTTTAAGTCTGGGTAGTCTTTATATACACGATCAATTTCTTCTTGCTGTCCGATGGATAGATTTTCGTTGGGGTTTAGGCACCAGGTCCCTTTCATCAGGCCTTGTCTGCGGAGCACCTCATGTAAGCCTGGTATACAGCCATGGAATGCATTTGCTGGGTCAAAAAAAGCTGCATTGCTGTCTGTTACAGCAATCGCTTTGCTCAGGAGATGACTCGCATGGAGGTTATTGGGGTCCTGTTTGTATGTTTTTATTTCCTGAAGGAGTTCAACAGCTTTTGCCGTCCAAACAGCCCAGTGGCCTAATAGTCCACCTTTAAACTCTATGGCGACGTTTTCTCCCGCTACGGGGAAATTATACACGCTCATCAGATCGTTGACAATATTGTCATCATTGCCCGTGTACATAGCAATTTGATCTCGTCGGCTGGAGTTGGCTATAGCACGCATAACGTCTAATGTTTGGTAGCGGTTGAACGACGCACATTTGATAGCGACAACGTTGTCGATTTCGGCAAACTGCTGCCAAAAGGAATAGGAGAAAATACGGCCACCAACGGCGGGTTGAAGATAGAATCCAAAGACAGGAATAATGGCTGCTATTGCTCTGACTCGATCTAATATGGCATTTTCAGTCCAGCTCTGCAGGCCGCCCATACTCAATAGTCCAATATCATAACCGTATTTAAGTGCAGTCGTTGCCTCCTGTTCAGCTTGTTCTGTGTCACCGCAGATGCCCGCAATTTTGATAAATGGTCGTTGGAGTGCCGCTTTCTCGACTTCTTCGCTAGCCCATCTCAATACGGTTTCAAAAAGGTTGATCTCGGGGTCACGGATTTCAAATTGGGTTGAATGTACAGCTACGGCGATTCCACCGGCTCCACTGGCTATGTAATATTGCGTCAGGAGCCGTTGATGCGTCTCGTCAATGCTGCGGTCCTCATTTAAGGCAAGGGGGTGTGCCGGAATAACCGTTCCTTCCCAAAGCAACTGTTGTAATTTGTTGTCTAAAGTTTTCATTAGAATTTTCCTTTTCGTTCTTGAAAATGCGTGTCCTTATTCCATAGTTCGCCGCCTTGGGTCAACCATTTGGCAGTAATGTCTATCGCTTCGCGTATGGTTGTTTTCGGATAGCCAAATAAACGATGGCATTCGGACGCATTGTTGAGTAAAGCGGTTCCGGCGGGTTCATTTACAAATATCGGCCTTGTGTTGAAATGCTCAGCAAAACGCTCTGCGATCCATCGTGTAGAAAGGATTTCCGGTCCCGTGACATTCAGTATTTTGGCTGGAGACTGACAGTGCAGTAATGATCTTAAGGCAATTTCGTTGGCATCTCCCTGCCAGATGACGTTGACGTTTTCGGTTGTCAAATCTATTGGGAGCTGCCCTTTGACCGATTTGGCAATTTCTACGAGCACACCGTAGCGAAAATCCACCGCATAATTCAATCGGTAGATCAGGGTAGGTGTACCGTTTTTCTTCGAAAAATACTCGAATATACGCTCTCTTCCCAAACAGGATTGCGCGTATTCGCCGACAGGCTCCGGAGTTCTTTCCTCAGAAACGCCGCCATTGCTTATCGGTACAAATGGAAGTACGTTACCCGAAGAAAAAGCAACAATGTTGGAATCTTGAAAATGAGAAGCCACCATTCCGGGAAGATAGGTATTCATCGCCCAGGTAAAATCTTCATTTCCTGTGGTGCCGAATTTATGTCCTGCGAGGTAAATGACGTTCGGAATCTGCGGGATCTTTTTGAGTTCTTCCTCATTCAATAGGTCACAGGCGATTGTCTTTATGCCTAGATCCTCCAGTTCCTGTTGAAGTTCCTTGGTTGAAAAACGCGAAACACCAATGACCTTTTTGTCTATTCCTGCAGCTTGAATAGCCCGCATGGCTAGTTTTGCCATGCTTGGCCCCATTTTTCCGCCAATACCTAGGAAAAGGATATCACCTTGTATCTTTTTTATATCTTCAATTAGATCTAATGATGGTGCAAGCAGCTGCTGTTCCAATTCCGCTAAATTGTTATGGTCCATGTCTGAATTATTTGATTAAATTATAGAGATTACTAAAAGCAAGAAAAACGAGTAATATGAGTCCGAGTATAGCCCATAATCGCGTTAAGGGGCTGTTTCTGAGCGTGCCCATAATTTCTTTGTCGTTCGCGATCAGAAAGAGGATGATACCAATAAAGGGAACTAAAAAAATGGTGATGCTTTGCGCAAAAACAATAAGCTCCAAGGGAAGGTTTCCGAAGATAAGCGCGATGGCAGATCCAAAAATCATGACCAAAGAAATAAAGAGTTTCACTTTAGGGTGATTGAGATCGTTGCCGAAGCCAAAGGTGTCGCCCAGTAAGGATCCGCCTAATACGGCATTGCCGATCAAGGAGGAAAAGGAGGCACCGAAGAGACCGATAAAAAAGAGGTGTGAAGCATAGGTTCCCAAAAGCGGTTCCAGTGCACGGCCCATCTCAGCGGCAGAATTTAACTTGATCCCTTGGGGATGAAGCGTATTTGCCGCACAGACCATAACGGCTGCACTCATGATGCCAAGAATAATAATACCTATTCGGCTACCGATTATCTGTCGTTCAGTACGCTGTTTGTTGGCCGATAATTTTCTTCTTGATTGAACAAGATAACTTTGATAAAATGCGCCCACAATCGAAAAGCAAGAAGCCGTAAAAGCGATGATCAAACCTACTGATGAAGGTGGGATGCTGGGAATAAAACCTAAGAAAAAGTCCTGTGCGGGTGTCTTTATCATAATGGCTGTAGAAAGAAAAGCAAATAACATCAGGATGATAAGTCCAAGCATAAGCTTTTCCAATAGCGCGTAGAAAGACTTAAAGAACAACAGTAGGATACCGATGACATTAAAAACGATGATCCATATTTTGGGGTTTGTCCCCGTGGCTTCCGAAACGGAAATAGAGACACCTGTCGCATTCCCCGATTGAAAACAGGTTGCAACGAGGAAGATTCCGAGGCCAATGATGATGGATGTTGTTTTACCAAATTTCTGGCGAATTAAAACAAGTAAAGATTCGTCTCTCGCGATACCGATACGTGCCGCCATATTGGTGAAAACCATCATAAAAAAGATGGCGACGACGACAACCCATAATAGAGAGAAGCCATAGTCTGCACCCATTTTTGATGTGATGGTCATTTTGCTGGGCCCGAAAACCAGGGCGGCGGTAATGATGCCGGGACCCAAGATGGATAGCCAACTTTTCAATAAAGAGGGTTTTGGCTCGAGGTTATTTTCCATGAAATTTATCGTAATGAGGTTAAATGCTGTTGGTTGATTTTAGGGGCAGAATTGCCAAAGTGTGTGCGGATATAATTGGTGATTTCAATGACCTCTTCATTTTTCAGGAATGAAAAAGATGGCATTGCACTTTCGTATTTGACGTTGTTTATTGTTTTGTCTTTCAGTCCATGGAGGATAACCTGCAATAGCGGTGCTGGGTCGCCTTTGACAAGAGATGAATTGGCTAACGGGGGAAAGGTATTTGTAAGTCCCTTTCCATCTGCTTTATGACAAGATGCGCAATAGGCTTCGTATAATGCCTGACCACTTTTGGCAGGGGAGTTGGCCGTGTTGGCTGCAAGGGGTTTAATCATTGGTGCAGAGGCTTTATCGGTAATGCGGAGACGATAGATCACATCGTCATCGGGTTTTGGAAATCCCTTTTGCGGATTCCAGTCACGGTTGCTTGAACAGAAGTAAATGTCTCCATTGGGTAAGGTCAATACGGATCTTAGCCGGCCAAGTTGATCTTTGAATAGGATCTTCTCATCGATGATCTGTTGACCATCGGCGGATAATTTTAGGATACGTAAAGACTGATTTTTTAAAGTCGCGAGCAATAGACTATGTTGCCATTCAGGGATAACATTGGAACTGTAATACGCCATACCGGATGGTGCAACGACCGGAGTCCACGATTTAATAGGCTCCTGTCTTGGGGAGTTTTTGGCAATAGTTTTTTCCTTTTCCGTATCAATCATACCTTCGATCTGCGGCCAGCCATAATTTTTTAGGGGTTGGATCAGGTTGATTTCATCCTCGATGGCATCGCCATGTTCGGATGTGTAAATTAAGCCTTTTGCATCATGGGTAAGTCCCTGCATGTTCCGAAATCCCCATGCATAGACATAGCTGTTTGCAATTGGATTGTCTTTTGGGATGCTCCCGTCGAGATTGAGGCGTAAGATTTTGCCATTTAATGAGGTGCTGTCTTGCGCAAAGGTATCACTTGCTGCATCTCCTGTAGCCCAATAGACTTTTTTGTCTGTCGAAACAATAACCCTCGAACCGTTGTGTCCGGTGTTTCCAGGAATCTGTAAAAGCAATTTTGGGTCTGACAACTTGCCTACCGGACTATAATCGTAGCGGTATAAGTTGGAGAAAATGAGACTGTCCTTTTTGCTGGTGTAAGAAAGGTAAAGATAGGCCTGTTGCTGTTCGGGTTGATACAGTGCCATTCCCAATAGTCCCAACGTGCGCTGGTGGTAAACGTCGGTGAGGCTGTCCACTAAAGTAACAGCTTTTGTTTTAGTATCCAGTTTTCGTATACTTCCTCCGATTTCAGAAAACAGAATGGCATCGTTGATCCGGTCATATTGTAAATCCCATGGCACATGGAGTTTTGTAGCTTCTTTTGATAGCGATAGTATGCTGTGCTCCAGTTGGATGTTATTTATTGGCTTACTTTCTCTTTCCGTCTCGGAAGAACAGGAGGATAGTAGCGGGATCAGCGATACAAGCCAAATATAGGTTTGTTTTTTCATATAGGATCTACGGTTATTCCTTTGATTTATTTGGTTAGTCAAATGTAGTTGAATAAAAATAAATATACAAAAAATAAGTAAAATTGTATACAAAAATATTTTATCAGCCTAGGCTAAATACGATTTAGTTTATAATTACACAGCTAAAAGAGCGGTGTTGTGGAATTGTCACGAACTTGTTAGCCAGCCTATTTTTGTAAAAAAGTAAAAAAAATATTGAATTGTATACAAAAAATATATATTATTGTATTCACTATGATAGCGATGGAAATACAATTTAGACCATATTAGGGTCGAGCGTTATGTTTCCTGAAAAAATACCAATAAACTAAAGAGCTTATAAATCATTTATTTAACCACTTTAACCTGAGTATTCATGATACTAAAGCAGATTAAAATCCGGGATGTAATAAACAGGAGTTGCCTTTTGGTGGGGCTACCTTTTATTTCGATGGCTGCATTGGCAAATGTACCTTCTTCCCTTAACAATGGAAAGATTCCGATCTCGGATGTTTTAAACCCTTCGTCGGGTTTAGCTAAATTTCAGCAGCAGCTTGTCGGGCAGGTGCTGGACGCCAAAGGGCAGCCACTGTCCGGTGTAGAAGTGCGTAACCTTAAAAATGCAACTGTTACCGTTACGGATCAAGAAGGTCGTTTTAAATTAACGGGGTCCGTTTCAGATCAGATTCAATTTCGGTTAATCGGTTTTAATACAAAAGTGGTGTCGGGGAAAGATGTGCAGGCTTTGGTGCTTGATGCGAGCGAAAATGCACTGGATGAGGTTGTTGTGGTGGGGTATGGTAAGCAGAAAAAAGGCAACTTGACGGGTGCTGTGGCCAGTGTCAATTTTGATCAATCGACCTCGAGTCGGGGTCTTTCCAATGCCTCGCAGGCATTGCAAGGTGTTATTCCTGGTTTGGCCGTAAGTCAAAACTCCGGAATGGCCGGAAATAATGCTGCGGATCTTTTGATTCGGGGATTGGGGACGGTCAACAGTGCTGGACCGCTGATCGTGGTTGATGGAATGCCCGATGTCAATATGAATCGTGTGAATGTGAATGATATTGAAAGTGTGACCGTACTAAAAGATGCTTCTTCGGCTGCAGTATACGGTTCCAGAGCGGCCAATGGGGTTGTATTGATCACGACAAAGTCTGGTAAAAGAAACAGTAGGACGGCTATTTCCTTTAGTGCCAACAAATCGCTGGTGAAACCTACCCGCTCTTTTGATTTTGTCAATAATTATGCAAAAGCGATGACGGCTACTCAAAGGGCACAGGCCTATAATACGGCCGCATCTGCATTCAATTTTAAGAATGGAACCATCGACGAATGGTTGGCATTGAGTATGATCGACCCGAGATTATATCCAAGTACCGATTGGTGGGATGTTATTCTCCGCAATGGTCAAAGTGGGAATTATAATGTTTCCATTAATGGGGGGACTGAAAATAATAATTACTATTTGTCTGTCGGTATGCTGGATGAGAAGGGGATACAGATCAATAATGATTTTAAACGTTATAATGCTGCATTTAACTTCGAAACCAAAGTAACCAACACCATCGGTGCTGGAGTGCGGTTCTCCGGAAACTGGTCCGATTACCGTTATAACTACGAAGACGGTATGACTGCCAACTCGACAAGTGGGATGGATCTGTTTACCTCACCAGCAGGTATATTGCCTTATGATCCTATTACCGGTTTTTATGGCGGTGCAATGTCTTACAATGAAAGTCCGCAGGCCAATAATATTTATGCAGATTACATGACGCGCAACCAAAACCACATGAATCAAAAGCAGGCTTTGGTGAATGGTTATTTAAACTGGAAGCCATTTAAAGGATTTGAGGCTAAAGTGGATTATGCCCTAAATTATGATACGCGTTTTCAATGGAAGGCAGATATGCCGACAAAATTATATAACATCCGGACGGGATTGTCTATCCGGGATCTTGTGCCGACAAATGATGGGATATATAATACAGACCGAAACAATTACAAAACCCAGCTGAACTTCAAATTGAGTTACGATCATAAGTTTGGCGCTAACCATGATTTCTCTGCTTTGGCCGTGTACTCAGAAGAATATTGGAACAATCGTGTTTTGGCAGGTAGTCGCTTAGATCGTTTGCATCCTAGTTTACATGAAATTGATGGCGCTTCTGAAGACGTGCAAAATGTGTCGGGATCATCATCGGCAGAAGGTTTGCGTTCTTATATTGGACGATTAAATTATACGGCCTTCGGAAAGTATATGTTTGAAGGGAACTTCCGGGTAGATGGTTCATCACGTTTCTTGCCGGGTGATCAATATGGCTTTTTTCCATCAGCGGCAGTGGGCTGGCGGATTTCAGACGAGGTATTTATGTCGGCATTTAAGGAAAAGATCAGGATGAGTTCGGCCAAATTTAGAGCTTCTTATGGTTCTTTGGGGAATAATAGTGGTGTCGGATTGTATGAGCAGAAGCAATCTTTGGTCTCTAGTCCTTATTATTTGATTGACAATAGTACAGGAACAGGGTCTGTTGTCAAAGGGTTGATCAATAAGAAACTGATCAACTATGACCTTACCTGGGAAAAGACACGTGTGTTTAATTTGGGTTTGGATCTTGGATTCTTTAAAAATAAACTGACTGCGGAGCTGGATTATTACGAAAGAAAGACGATTGGTATGAACAGGCCTTCGGATGTATCTATGCATCTGACGGGTTTATTCACTGCCCCCCGACGTAATATTGGTGATATGGTGAATAAAGGGCTGGAAGCAAATGTTACCTGGAATGACCGAAAGGGCGATGTGGGTTACATGCTGAACTTTAATGTTGGGTATAACAAGAACAAGCTGCTGTCCTGGAATGAGCAGTTGCAAAGAGGTTCGGTATTTATTGATATGCCTTATAATTTTATCTATGCTTTCGAATCGTTGGGCATTGCTCAGTCTTGGCAGGATGTCTATAATGCTGTTCCTCAGGGCGCTTCCCCGGGAGATATTTTGTTGAAAGATGTCAATGGTGATGGCAAATTGGATGCGAATGACCGTGTAGCATATCCAGCTTATCAACTGGGTAGACCAAAGGTGAATTACGGATTTAGAGGTTCGGTGGACTACAAAGGTTTTGATTTTTCTTTCCTGTTGCAGGCCGCCACAGGAAGAAAGGAATTTTGGATGAACAAAGCGAATTCGAACTTTTTAGGAACGGCAAATCAGGCTATTACTGAGGACCAGTGGAATAATATGTGGAGCCTGGACAATCGCGATGCTGATTATCCTAAGTTGCTTCCAAGTACATTAGGATCAACGAGTCCAAATGCGTATTTGAGCACATTTTGGCTGCAAAACATGTCTTATTTAAGGGTGAAAAATCTGCAGCTTGGCTATACTTTTAAGAAAGAATTACTGATGAAGCTGGGCATCCAGAAGTTACGTGTATTTGGTTCGGTCGATAATTTAGCGGTATTGACAAGTTTTAAAGGCTTAGATCCGGAGAAAAGTACCTATACCAATGATGCTTATCCGATGACGAAGAGTTTTGTGGTTGGACTGAATGTTGACTTATAATATTTGAACTTATGAAATCGATATATAACATATTGTTTATTTCTTCTTTGCTGCTTCTTGGTTTGTCCGCATGTCGCAAAGATTTGTTGAATCAGAATCCAACAACAACGCCAAGCTCCGAAACGTTCTGGGTGGACGAAAATGACGCGCTTGCTGCGTTAATGGCGAACTATTCCATATTTAGGCCTTGTTTTGATCGCGACTATCATTTCGATGGACATGGAGATTTCCTTAAAATGTACAATACTGGTGCGGCGCCTATTTCATTAACGGTCAATAGTCCGATGAATTATGGCTCCGGTGCATCGGCAATGTATAGAGCATTGTATGGATCTATATTCAGTTCTAACTTTGTGATCGAAAATACCAATGCGCGTTTGTTGCCCGTAGCAAAAACTGATGCTGTAAAACAAACCCTGGAAACTATCGTGGCGGAGGCCAAGTTGTTGCGCGCCATTGCATACTTTAGATTGATTTCCCTATGGGGTGATGTGCCTTATTTTTATAAATCGGCACCAGCTCCCGCAGAGGCTGATACGGTGCGGAGAATGCCTATTGCACAGCTGAAAGATTCTATTATGGCTGATTTGAACTATGCGGTGGACAAATTGCCCAACAAGGGGTCTGCAATTGGTCGTGCCGGTAAGCCTGCTGCATTGGCCTTTCGTGGTAAGTTTCAATTGTATTGGGGTTCGTGGAAGAAAAACGGATGGCCTGAATTGGATGGATTTGTACAATCTGCTACAGAGGCTAAAACGGCATATACTGCGGCCGCTGCTGATTTTAAACGTGTAATCAATGATTTTGGCATCAAAATGTTTAGAAATGGTGATCCAGGTCAATGGGGTGAATTGGGGAAGGCTGATGTGCTCCCAAATTATTACTACATGTTTATACCTTCTACCGGCAACTTGAGCCAAGATGAGGAAATGGTCATGGTGCTTACCCATGGCGGTGTGGGAACAAAACAAAGTGAGGAATATCAGCGGGTATGGACGGGGCCATTGGTGTCTTTAGGACAGAATCAGGCGATTCCGCGCTATGAATTGGCCGATCGTTACCAATCTACCATTACAGGAGATTTCTTGCCAAAGATGGTTCAGTTAGATCCGGTGAAAAATCCTGCAGCACGTACTACGGCAAATTCAGCGGTGAACCCTGAGTCGTACCGTAACCGCGATTATCGCATGAAAGCGACTTTGTTGTGGGATTACGAATTGATTATGAGTATGAGCCCTACGGAGACCACAGGTTATATTCCCTTTATCTACAAAACTTGGGGAGCTGCGGTGACGGTTAACGGTGTCTCCTACAAAACTTCCTTTACCGATAATACCACAAATCTCTCGGGATTGCAATCGCGTAAATTTGTGCGCAATTATGGTGGTGTGGCACGTAGTGATGGAAATTACAATTGGCCTTTGATGCGCATTGCTGACGTATACCTGATGTATGCTGAAGCGACCAATGAGATTGGTGGTCCACAGGCGGACGCAATTGATTTGGTTAATAAGGTTAGGCGTCGTGGTAACCTACCTGCGCTTGCTGGAGCTAAAACCTCGTCTCGTGATGCATTTTTCGATGCCATAGAGCAGGAAAGAATTGTTGAGTTGTTTGGCGAAGGGCAGCGCGCATTTGACTTGAGGAGATGGCGTAAACTGGAAACAGTGTTTGGCAAACCTTATGGTGATGGAAAATGGTTCCAGGATAGTTTTGGAAATAATTGGGAACGCTTTTTCTTCAATGAGTCTGAATTGACTTATCAAAAGTGTTATATCTATCAAATTCCGGAAACAGAACGTTCGCGGAATCCGAATTTAACACAAAATATACCTTGGAAATAATATGGTAACACTTGACTGTAATAAAATGAAATATACATTATTTTTAATCGGTATGCTGTTCGTTAGCTTGTCCGGTTGTAAGGATGATTATCCAATGGATGAGGATGGTTTGTTAATCACGACCAGGTCGGAATGTTATGTCAGTAGTTTTGAACTGTTGGGCGCCGATTTTCAGACGGTACGTACAAAAGCTGCGTTGGTGGATACCGTTGAGCAAACCATAAAAGTGGAGGTGCTCTTTGGTACGGATTTGAAAAATCTATACCCACAATTTTCATTGGTCACCGATGCGGTGTTAGATCCTAAGATTTTAGGAAAACAAGATTTTTCCAATTTGGATACGCCACGTGAATGGACTGTCGTGTCTGGAAATAGAAAGGTTCGTAAGACGTATAAAGTTTATTTGACAGTACAAAAATAAGTAAGCTGATGAAAACAAATTATTTAAAAATAGGGCTGTTGTCCATCGGATTTGGGCTCTTGTTGTTCGGTTCCTGTAAAGAAGAGGCTTATGAAATTCCAACAGCAAAAGATGGTTTGCAAAACGATATTATTAAGCGCTCTTTAGGACCAAATGTGGTTGGGGCTACCATGGACTTTGCTTATGCTGCGGCGATTTTGCCGGATCAGGGGAAACTTACATCAATTTCTGTAGAAGCCAGTATTGCGGGCGATGAAGGTACTGTACTTGAAAACAAATCGTATTACACCAGTAGTACGGGGGCAGATGTGGGTGTTGTTGTTGGCGACCCTGCTACAGTAAATGGGAATAGCATGGAGGTGAAATTTACAAAAGATACCTCCGCTTCAACGCTGCGTTATAGCTACAAAATACCGGCAGCAGCAAAAGGTAAATCGGTTACTTTTACGTTCAGGGCGAGGTCCAGTAATGGGCAGGAAATTGCGTTGAAGACCGAAGCTTATGCGATTCGTAATATGGATATGGCTTTGGACTTGATCGGAAAAGACGGCGCGGCCTGCTTTTTTTCTGTGGCCGACCTAAAATGGTATACTGCTACCGAAGCGGCAGCAAACCCGGATAAGATTGATTTGGTCTATTTGTACCGGGCATTGCCAACGGTGACTTATGCACATTCTTTGGTTGCTCCCACGACGGATGCTGGCTATTTGCCGAGCTTCACCTTACCTGTAGGGTTGACAAATAAAACGAAAATTGTGAAGGCTTGGACGGTGCGCGACCAGCAACTGGCACGATTGCAATACAGTGTATTTGTGGACGATGTGGATTTGAAAGATAAATCGTTTGTTGATGCGCCAGATTTTGCGATTAATCTAAAAGCTGAATCCGGGATATGGGTACAAACGGCTGATGGCAAATACAATGCTTATGTATATGTAAATAGCGTCAATAATACCACGAAAGAAATGAAGATCAGTGTAAAAAGGCTGCAAGTAAAATAAGGATATGGGTGTAAGGATATGGCTAAAAGTTAAAGGTACTATGCTGGGGGTCGCTTTTATAGCGATCCTTGGAACCTCCTATGGACAACAGGCAAAGGTTACTTCAATAAAAGGAAATGGACAGCGCCTACGGGTGCAGGTGGATGTTCCGACAGCAGGTGTCTATACCTTGGTTTCTGAAGGTGAGGTTACCGATTTGGATAAAATTAAGGCTGCAGATAAAACAGGTATGATGACGCTGTACGCGAGTATTGATGTTCGCGCTGCACGATCGACCAAAAGAATTGTATTTGATAGTTTTAAAGGTGCGAAGCAAGATCTTGGTAAATTTTATTTTGAGAAAGGGAAGCAGACGGTGGGCATGCGATTGCCCGCTTATTTTAAGATGAAAGCTGTTTCGATTAATGCCTTTGTGCCTCCGGTTGCACCAGCTGCAGCAGAAAACTATAAACCAAAGATTGTTCCGCCCGCAGGTCACCCGAGACTATGGGTTAACAACGAGTCTTTGCCCGTCGTTAAAGGGCGGTTGGAAGAAGCGGAGCATCTGGAAGCTTGGGGGAAAGTGAAAACACTTGCGCAACAACATGTTCAATTTGTTTTTGATTCGAATAAGGAAATGTTTTACGATGAAAAGCTCGAACGTGCTATTGAATCAAAAGCGTTTTATTACCTCATGTCCGGTGACGAAAAAATAGGCAGGGAAGCGGTCAGGCTGGCCGATCAATACTTGACGATGTTGGAGTTCGGGAATGTTTCCTATGGTGATATTACACGCGAGTTGGGACGTGCAATTTATACGGGTGCACTGGTGTATGACTGGTGCTACGCATTATTGGATGTGCACGTTAAGACCAGTCTGCATAAAAATATGATGCGTCTGGCGCAAGATATGGAAATTGGCTGGCCTCCCTTTTTTGGTATCGAAAGTATTATCAATGGGCATGGGAATGAGGCGCAGGTGTCGCGCGATCTGCTGGCAATGAGTATTGCTTTATATGACGAGGATCCGGTACCTTACAAGTATACTTCGTATTCTATTTTGGAAGAGTTGGTGCCCATGCGCAAGTTTGAGTATCAGTCTCCGCGCCATAATCAAGGTGTTGATTACGGTGGCTATCGTTTTGGGTGGGAAATGCATGGAGCCTGGTTGTATTATCGCATGCTCGGTTATCCGGTTTTTGACGATAATATCAAGAATATGCCCTATTATTGGCTGTATATGCGTACTCCTGACGGAAAAATGTTACGCGACGGCGATATGTTCAATGTAAAGTACAACAGCAGTGCTGATTTTTATTGGAAAAATCCACAGACCATGCTGCTTTGTTATGCCTATTCAGGCAATCCGGTAATTAAGGCTGAGTTTGTCAAACAGGGCGGTTTGCCCGACAATCCAATCTTGTTTCTCCTCTTGGATGATCCAAAATTGAAGCCTGATTTTGATCGCAAGAAAATGCCGTTGACGAAAGATTTTGGACCTATTTTAGGGGCTATGGTAGCCCGGACAGGCTGGAGCGAAGAGAACGGAAGTTCCGATGTGGTTGCAGAAATTAAGGGTGGCGGTTATCATTTCGGCAATCATCAGCATGCCGATGCAGGTGCACTGCAGATTTATCACCATGGTATTCAGGTTGGTGATCTTGGTCTGTATCTTTCGTATGGTTCCCCTTATGATTTTAACTTTAATAAACGGTCGGTTGCACACAGTATGCTGTTGGTGCGTGATCCTGCGGAACCGCTTTTATTCAGGACCAAAACAAACGATGGTGGGACTCGGTTTAGCCAGCGTTTTCCGCGCACGGTTGACGAGGTGTTAAATGATTCCTGGTACCATACGGGAGAGATCAGGGCATCCGCATTTGGTATCGATCCCATTCAGCCGAGCTATAGCTATTTCAATATGGATCTAACGGCGGCATATACGGCTAAAGTAAAATCCTATGCAAAAAGTTTCCTGTTTTTGAATTTGAAGAGAAAGGATGTGCCTGCTGTCATTGTCTTATTGGATGAGCTTAAGACCAATGATAAGAAATTCGAACCCTATTGGCAGATCAATACGCTTGAAAAGCCGGTACGAAGTGAAACAGGTTTTGTGTTAACTAGTAAATTTAAAAACGCAGCCGGTTCTACTTATGTTGATTTGCTGAAGCCACAGTTAACAGAGTGTGCAGTGAAATTGTATTCGGGTGATTCGACTGCTTTTGTTTTTGGTGATCTTTATCAGGTCAAGTCTCCTTGGCCGGAGGCTAGGGGAACACGGATTATGGTTTCACCCAAGCAGGAAAGTGATCAGGCCAGTTACGCTTCGGTTTTTCAGATGACAGAGAGTGGCTCTTCAAAATTACCGGTGTATTCGGAGGAAAAAGCGAATTATTACCTCATAAGAGTGGCTGATCGTCTACTGGTGGTGGCCAAACCAAATCAATATCTTGATGAGCCCATTGAATTTGTGGTGCCGGGAGATCAACAGTATGAAGTTGTTGTGGTTGGTTTGAAAGATGGTTTCTGGAATATGAAAAGTTCATTAAAAAATAGTAGCTTTAATATAAATGTCCTGAAAGGAAATCATACCACCAGTTGGAAATCTAAAGCCGAAACTATTTATTTGTCGCCGGGAAGGCCGTATGAAGCCCAAGAGGGAACGATTAATTAAAGAATACATTGTTTAAATTTTTTTAATGATTTTGTATTCTTATTTTTGCATAAAATTGTATACAATATGAAAGAGGATTCGCTTGCCTATAAAGTTTATTTAGAAGTACGTAAGAAAATTTTGTCCAGTCAGCTGGCTGGCGGGGCAAGATTGGTGGAGAGTGCTTGGGCGGATAAGATGGCGGTGAGTAGAGTTGCTGTTCGTGAGGCTTTTATGCGTTTAGCAGGGGAGAGTCTGGTTGAGTTTGGTGAAAAAGGTGGCTGTTTTGTGAAGAAAATGACGGTCGAAGATGTGAAGGATATTCGTGAGCTGCGTGAGCTGTTGGAGATAGGTGCATTAAAGATTCTGTTTTCAAAGAAAAGTAAAGAGCTTATCGAAGATTTGGAACTGATCTGCAACGATTTTTCTGACATGGTCAGTAAAGGTTATTATGGGGGGGCTTGCGAGGCGGATGTTCGTTTTCATGAGCGGATTATTGAGGGAACTTGCAATTCAAGGTTGATTGCTATTTACAAGAATAGTAACATCCCCTTATTCCATATGAAGCTTGGGGCTATTATGGGGCAGATGGAAGATTATCTGGATACGGAGAAGGAGCATCGAGCTATTGTTGATGCGCTGAAAGCGGATGACTGGAATAAAGCTTATACCACTTTGGTTCATCATTTGGATCGGGGTGAGCAAGAAGCCTTGGAACTGGTTTAATATTTTTTTGGATTTTTATAATGGGTCTATTGTTTACAATAGACCCTTTTTTGTGCTGTCCCACTGCAACAATTGTCCTTTTTCAGCTTCTGTAATCATAAGTCCCTGAATGCCTTTTGGGTCTAAAGCACAATTTGTTGGATTCTTCCCCGGCGTAGGTATTTTCTCGGTCGTCTTGTTTTTGGTATCAATGCATAGGATATGTTGCGATCCATAAATCGCTGCAAAAAGATAATTGTCCTGCGTGAGAGCTATGCCGTCCGGACCGATACTACCGCCTGTTTCTATGAATTTTTCGATGTTTTCCACCTGTTGTGTCAAGCTGTTCCAGTGCATTTTCCAGAGCCATTTTGTGCCTGTTTCAGCGACAAAAAGTGTGCAGTTGTCTGCTGCAAAGGCCAATCCGTTTGGGTAAAAAAGGCCTGTGTGGATCTTCGTAAGTGCACCATGTTTATGTAGACAGCAGATGTAACCTGTGCCATCTTCGAGGTCACTTCCCGGACAGGAGAATAGTAGGTTCCCTTCGGTATCAAAACATAAGTCGTTGGGCATTTTTAATGGCTTTCCTGCGATTTCCCTGACTATTGTCGTCGTGGTTTTGTCGAAGGGATCATAGCAACGGATGCTGTTTTGTTGTGAGTCGCAAAACCATATTATCCCGTTTTTATCGATTGCAATTCCGTTGGGATGTCCATTCACAGCTATTCTGCTATACTGATTGTCTTTGTAATAGATCAAGTTTCCTGCTTCTTTCTCCACAAGCCATATACCACCCTCCCGGTCGAAAGCGGGGCCTTCTGGAAAAAGAAGTCCTTCAATGAGAATATTCATTTTTAAAAATTTTAAAATTTATTTTAAATGTATACAAAAATATTGTAATTTGGTATACATAAAATAAGGTGTATTAAAATACAAATTATTGATGACTGCAACATGTGTGGCGGTGATCGTCCAATTATAACAATAACAAATAGCAAAACTTTTAATAGGCATGCAAGAAAATGAAAAATCAGCCGCGATACTGCGGGAGAATGCAAGATGGATACCTGGTGGAGTGGTATCGTTAAATCGGAAGTCAGATCCGAATATCTGCTTCGTCAAAGGGAATGGTAGTTTGGTCGAAGATATTGACGGGAACAGCTACATCGATTATCAGGCTGGATTTGCAGCATCCTTTTTGGGGCATAATGATCCTGATGTGAACGCCGCAGTGTTACAGACATTGCAGGAGCAGCAGGTATTGATGGGGGCTGGGCCAACGTTACTGGAAGGTGAGTTTGCGGAGCTTTTTTGTCAGTCTGTTCCGTCGGTAGAGAGTGTGCAGATTACAACTACAGGATCGGAAGCGACTTACCATGCGATCCGTATTGCCCGTGCAGTAACAGGGCGTGATCATGTGATTGTTATGCAGGGGGGCTACAATGGCTGGCATAACGATGTGGCCTGCAATGTGATCAGTCAACGTGCAGATGTTGGCTCATATCAAAGTCCGGGAGAATATCCATTCGATTCATTAAGTGCTGGCGTTCCCAAAAATCACAGCGATTTAGTCCACATTGTCAACTATAACGATTTGGAAAGTGTGCTGTATGTGGTTCAAAAATATGATGTTGCCTGTATTTTGTTGGAGCCTATTCTTCAGAATATCGGTATTGTAAAGCCAAAGGAAGGTTACCTGGAAGGCTTACGCAAGATGGCGGACGAGCATGGGTTTCTGTTGATCTTTGATGAAGTGAAAACTGGATTTAGACATGCGCTGGGGGGCTATCAGTCGATCTGTGGTATTCAGCCGGATCTTTCAACTTTCGGAAAGGCGGTTGCAAACGGCTACCCATTGGGTGTTATTGCAGGAAAGAAAAAATACATGGATTACTTTGTAGATCCTGATAAGTCGAAGCGGGTGATGATTGCCGGTACTTTTAATGCTTTTCCTTTAACGACTGCCGCGGCAATTGCAACATTGAAAAAATTAGGCAGCTCGGAGCATCGAGTTTATGAGCACGTAGAAGCACTTGGTGCGCGTTTGGAACAGGGATATAACGAAATATTTCCTAAATTAGGCGTACCATTTTATGTCGCACGTCAAGGATCTGCCTTCTGTACATATTTTATGGACCATGCGCCAGTCAATTTTCATGATATTTTGGATAACCACAACTTTGAACTGGATACCCAATATCGTAAAAAGCTTATTAAAGAAGGGATTTTCAATTTCCCGGCACCAATTAAACAAGGCAGTATCTCCTTTGCGCATACGGAGGATGATATTGATCGGACTTTAGAAGCAACTGAACGCGTAATAAAAAGTTTGTAAACCCTAACTATGAAAATAACCGCTATTGAAACCTTTGTGTGCCATGCGCGCATGCGAAATTGGATTTTTGTCAAAATTATTACCGATCAGCCCGGACTTTGGGGCTGGGGCGAAGCCACCTTGGAATGGCATACGCAAAGTGTGGTCGGAGCAATCAAAGATATTTCTCAATTGTTGATCGGTGAAGATCCGCGTCGTATTGAATACCTGTGGCAGATGATGTATAGACAACACTTCTGGCATGGAAACGGGATCGTTCGTGGCACGGCCATCAGTGGTATTGACATCGCCTTATGGGATATTCTAGGTAAAATTCACAATGTCCCTTGTCACGAGCTGTGGGGAGGCCGTGTGCGTGATTATATCCGTTTGTATTGTCATTTAGGTGGAGGTCGCATGGAGGATTTTTATGAGACTGCTCCGGATGATGCCAAGCGGTTTGGTGATCTTGCGCTGAAAGCTGTTGATGAGGGTTTTACCGCTTTTAAATCGATGGCTGTCCCAGAGACCATGTCGTTGGAAGGTCTCCGTCCAATTAAATATGCTGAAGCTTGTGTGAAGGCCATGCGTGACGCTGTTGGCGACGATATTGATATTATGGTGGATTGCCATGCGCGGCCAAGCCCACGTATGGGGATGCAATTTGCGAAAGCATTGGAGCCATATGGCCTGTATTTCTTTGAAGAGCCATGTTGGCCAGAAACCATGGAAGATATTGCCTTGATTCAACGGGCAGTGACGACACCTATTGCTTCAGGCGAACGTTTGATCGGAGTGCATGCATTTCGGGATATGCTCGAGAAGCGGGCAGTGAGTGTGATTCAACCTGATATTACCCATTGTGGCGGTCTCTCTGAAGCGCGTAAGATCGCAGCTTTGGCTGATGCTTACCGTGTATCTATGGCGCCACATAACCCGCAGGGACCTGTGAGTACGGCCGCCTCCATTGAGCTGGGATTTGCAACACCATCCTATATTATTTGCGAAAGTGTGCATAAGGACGTTGAATGGCGCCAGGACGTGGTTACCGAAGGGTTTACAGTTCAAGAGAAAGGGCGGATTGTTCTGCCGAATAAGCGCGCCGGTTTGGGTATTGAAATCAATGAAGAAGAGGTAAAGAAGCATCCTTTTCAACAGGAAATATTGCAGCGAACCTTCTATAAAGACGGTAGTGTAGGGGATTGGTAGTCTAAAAATAGCGATAATGGAGGAATATAAGAATAAAGTCGTATTGATCAGTGGGGGACTTGGTGATATCGGAAGGGCTATGGCTGAAGCATTTTTGACCCAGCAGGCAATTGTATGCATCTCGGATCGGTTTGAACCACAGGCGGCGAGAGCGCAGTGGCCCTTGTTGGATGATGCTGGAGCACGTTTGTTTTATGATCAGGTCGATGTTGCAGACGCCAGGCAGGTGGACGCCTGGGTGAAACGCATAAGGCAGGAGTTGGGTGCAATATCCATCTGTATCGCGAATGCCGCATGTGTCACTATTAAAGATTTCAGCACGTTAAGCAACGAGGAATGGAAGAATGAAATGGCCGTTAATCTCGACGGTTCATTCTTCCTGGCGAATGCCTGTGCGAAGTCATTTGTGGAGACTGAGCTTGCGGGCTCGATCATTTTTATGGGTAGCTGGGCTGCACATGCCGTACATCAAAATTTACCGGCCTATAGTGTCTCTAAGGCGGGCCTGCGGATGCTTTGCCAGGCCATGGCTCTTGAATATGCAGCATACGGAATTCGTGTCAACGAGATTGCACCAGGTTATGTCAATGCCGGGTTGAGCAAAGTGGTTTGGTCATCAAACGCCGAACTTCAAATGAAAGCAAAGGCTGTGGTGCCACTTGGTCAGATTATAGAAGCCGAAGAGGTTGCTAAACAGGTGCTATGGATCTGTTCGGACAATTGTAAACATATGACTGGTACCGCAATTGTAATGGATGGTGGACTGTCTTTGATTAGACCTTAGTGTATGAAACAGAAAGACCTCTTGAAAGAAACGACGGGTAGTCTGTACGGACGATTTGGACTTAGCCAATGTGATATTACTCCTCCGATCGGCATCTATTCCCGTAATTGGGGGGCGGCTGCATTTGACCGGGCAACGGCTGTTCATCAGCCTTTGATGATGCATTGTCTATATATGCAATCCTGCGATGGCTTGCCTGCAATTCTGTTGACCGCTGATTTAGGCTGGTGGAAAAATGCCGCTGATGAACAAAATTTACGATTAGCATTGCTCAGTCATTTCAATCTGGCTGAATCGCAGCTGATTTTTGCGCTATCGCATACTCATGCGGGGCCTAGTATCTGTTCGACAGATGCAGCGCAACCTGGAGGTGAACTGATTTTGCCGTACCTTGAATTCCTCAAACAACAGGCGATATCTTGTGTTGAAATGGCACAAAATGGGCTATTTAAGGGAAGTTTAACCTGGAACTATGGTGTATGCGATTTGGCCAGCAACCGCGATCTCGAAGTAGATTCTCATTATCTGATTGGTTACAATCCATTGAAAGCAGCAGATACAACCTTGTTGGTCGGACGGCTGTATGATGAAACTGAAAGCTTGAAAGCGGTTATTTGTAATTATGCCTGCCACCCAACCAGCTTTGCTCACGAGAATGATCTGCTCTCGCCTGATTTTGTGGGCGAAATGCGAAATACTGTAGAGCGTTCGTTATCCGTGCCTTGTCTTTTTTTACAGGGCGCATCAGGTGATTTAGCTCCAAGGAGACAGTATGTAAAGGATCCAGCACTGGTCGAAGCTAACGGAAAGCAGTTGGGTTATGCTGTTCTCGCGACGCTGGCCCAGGAACAGCATAGTCATAAAAATTGGGTTTTTAAGGAATCCTTGATTTCGGGGGCTCCACTGGCCTGTTGGGGATTTCGGGAACAGACCGCTCCAATCGATTTTAAGCAAAGGGTATTAGCTGTTAAAGTGCCTTACAAAAAACTGCCTAGTCCCGAAGCAATTTTGAGTGAATACGAACGCTGTACGGATCGTGTTATGAAAGATCGCCTTTGGCGGAAATATAATACCCGTAAATCCATTGGAGATCAACAGGAAGCTATTATTCCGGTGTGGATCTGGAAAATGGGCGATGCCGTGTTGGTGGCGCAGGCCAACGAAGCCTATTCCTGTTATCAAATCGAAGTGAGAACCCAATTTCCAGATCATACGATCGTTTTTATCAATATCGCGAATGGCTATGTGGGGTATCTCGCACCGAAGGAGCTTTATGATAAGGATATTTATGCTGTGTGGCAAAGCCCCTATGCCAGCGGCGGTCTTGAAATACTTATTGAACAAACTAAATTAGGAATTCAAACATTATTGACCGATGAAACTCGATTGGATTGATGTCGTTATTTTTGCCGTATATATTATTGGTATAGTGGTATTGGGCTTATATGCTTCGAAAAAAAACTCCGCCTCGAAGCGGGATTATTTTCTTGCGGGTGATAAGCTGCCCTGGTGGATGATCGGCGGAAGTATCATCGCGGCAAATATCAGCAGCCATCATCTCGTTGGCGCCATGGGGGCTGCTTATAGTCGCGGTTTTGTGGCGATCACCCTGGAATGGGGAGCGATTCTTATCGGTTTTAATGCATTGTTATGGATATTTCTCCCTTTTTATATCCGTAACGGTTTCTATACGATTCCTGAGTACCTCGAAAAAAGATACGGCAACGCTACCCGCGTGTTGTACGCTATTTTGATCCTGTTTACCTATGTTTTTGTGGAGATTGGCGCCGTTCTTTATTTGGGCGGTCTGTCGCTGCACGCTTTATTCGGCATTCCTATTTTATACAGTATTTTTGGAATGGCAATTTTGACCGGTTTATATACCGTTTTAGGCGGCCTAAAAGCGGTGATATGGACGGAGATGGTACAGCTTGTCATTTTGGTGCTGGGCGGAATAGTATTAACTTTTGCCACCATCGATGCAGCAGGAGGTTTTCAGTCTGTGGTAGAATCCTCCAAGGATTGGAAAATGTTTTATCCCGCATCTGATCCTGACTTTCCCTGGACCATGTATTTAGGTGGACTGTTGTGTATCAGCGTGTTTTATTGTGCTACGAACCAATTTATTGTGCAGCGCGTATTGGCGGCAAAAAATGAATGGCATGGGCGCATGGGGGTCATCTTTGGTGACTATCTTAAATTTTTGGTTCCCTTGATTATTACTATTCCGGCATTGGTGGCTCCAAAATTCCTACCGCATCTCGATCAGCCCGATTTACTGTTTGCGACACTCGTTGAAACCTTATTGCCCAAAGGTCTGGTTGGCTTGGTGATGGCAGGGTTAATTTCGGCCATCATGTCCCATATTTCAGGAGCGATCAATTCCTGTACAACCATTCTGACCGTCGATATCTACAGCCAGTATATTAATAAAAATGCAAGTGACTACGAAGCAGTCCGTTTTGGTAAGCGCGCCGGAGTCGCTATTATCGTGCTCGGAATCATAAGTGCGGTTGTACTGATCAGTTATTCGGATAAACCAGTTTTCCTTTATTTGATGAATCTATACGGTCTTTTTACGCCAGGCATTGCAACAATGTTTTTAATGGGGGTTTTTTGGAGAAGAACCACATCGCAGGGTGCTTTGACAGCAGGTTTACTGACAATTCCGCTTTCTTTACTTTTGGAATACGCCTTACCTGAAATGCCGTTTTTTAATAGGACAGGTATTGTATTCTGGACTTGTATGATTGCTTGCGCAGTAGTCAGTTTGTTGACACCTGCGGTCTCAGAAGCAAGGTTAAAAAATCTTGTGTTGACCGGCGATTCTTTTCAGGTACCGGTTCAGGATAAAGCCGCTTACCGTGGATTTCGAAATCCGACGGTATGGTGGATAATTATAACGGTATTGGTGCTCTATTTTTATGTACGTTATTTTTAGCTTAACTTGTTGAAGTGTTAAACTTTTAAAACTTATCCAGATGATCGAGCCAATACTGAAAGAATTAAATACCAAGATAGAGACCATTTTTCCGAAAATCGTTGCAATACGCCGACATATCCATCAGCATCCTGAATTGTCCTTTCAAGAATACGAGACAAGCGCCTATATTCAGCAACAACTCGGGGAATTGGGTATACCATTTGAGATTGTCGCTCAAACAGGTGTTGTAGCTGTGCTAACCGGTCAAAAATCGGCGAGTGATGATATTGTGGTATTACGGGCAGATATTGATGCTTTACCGATAGACGAGCAAAATGATGTGGGATATAAATCGAAGAATAGTGGTGTCATGCATGCTTGTGGCCATGATTTTCATACGGCTAATCTATTGGGGGCGGCGTCCATATTAAATGATTATAAAACGGAGTTTTCCGGTAAAATTGTTCTGCTATTTCAGCCTGCTGAGGAAAAGATTCCTGGCGGAGCGATTCAGGTTTTGGAATCCGGGATTCTGGAATCTTTTGGTGGAACGATTAAAGCTGTGCTGGGTTTACATGTAAGTCCCCGTGTTTCTGTAGGAAAAGTCGGTTTACGTTCCGGGCGATTTATGGCCTCGAGCGACGAGTTCTATTTCACCATTAAGGGACGTGGTGGCCATGCTGCGGAGCCACATCGGGCTGTTGATCCCATTATGATCGGCGCGCAGTTACTCACCACATTACAGCAAGTTGTCAGTCGGAAAGCCAACCCTGATGTACCGTCTGTATTGACCTTTGGTCGTTTTATTGGAGATGGTGCTGCCAATGTTATTCCCGAGGAAGTTAAATTAGCCGGAACATTTCGTACAATGGATGAGGTGTGGCGCAAGGAGGCGCTGGAAATGGTTGCTGAAATAGCGGCAACGCTTCCTGTATCGCTTGGTGCAAAGGTAGAAGTTGAAGTCCGGCATGGTTATCCCGCGCTTTATAATGATCCCGCGTTAACGCAAAAAGTCAAAACAATTATTGCGGAGACGATGGGGAATAGTGTGCCACAAGATCTCGAAATCTGGATGGCAGCCGAGGATTTTGCTTATTATTCTTATCGTTATCCCGCGCTGTTTATGTTGATAGGTACAAATAATGACGATTCTACCATACAATATGGTCTTCATAATCCACAGTTCAATCTGGATGAAAAGGCTTTCGAAACATCAATCGCTGTTTTAGTCAATGCAGCTATTTCCCTTTTGAATGAATCAAATGAATAGAAAAAAATTCTTGATGTCCTCCTTTGCATTTGGATTATCCTATGCCGTTAATGCGAATAATAAGGTGTTCTCTGGGCATGATAACGTAAAAAAGATAGGGATCATTGGGCTAGACATTACACACGCTGTTGCTTTTACAAGAGCGATTAATACGGCTGCTAGCAACCATCCCTACGGAAAATACAGGGTTGTTGCGGCTTATCCCTACGGAAGCAAAACAATTCCCTTAAGTATTGAGCGTATTCCGAAAATTACAGCTGAAGTGCAACAGCTCGGTGTTTCGATTGTATCAAGTATTGCCGAGCTATTGAAAAAAGTAGACTATGTGTTTTTGGAGACAAATGATGGAAATCTTCATCTGGAGCAGGCACTTCAAGTAATCAAAGCTAAAAAACCTTTATTTATCGATAAACCAATAGCGAATTCCTATAGGGACGCTTTCCAAATTTTTCAGGCGGCAAAAAACTACGGTTGCCCTGTTTTTTCATCAAGCTCCTTGCGTTATATTACCGGACTTCAGGAGTTGGATAGGACTAAGGTAATAGGCGCAGATGTCTATTGTCCGGCAGTAACGGAGCCTTCGCATAAGGATCTGTATTGGTATGGTATCCATGGGGTCGAAATGTTATTTGCATTGATGGGACCGGGATGCCGCTCGGTAAAAACGATTCAGGAACAAGGTACCTCGTTTTATGTTGGGGAGTGGGCGGATGGAAGAATTGCCTCACTTCGGGGCATTCGCGAGGGAAAGGATGATTTTGGCGGAACGGTTTTTTTGAAAGATCAGATTGTCCATTTGGGACAATTTATGGGATACGGCCCATTGTTGGATAAGATCCTTCCGTTTTTCGAAACAGGTGTAAGTCCGGTTGACGAAAAGGAAACCCTGGCAATATGCGCATTTATAGATGCAGCCGAAGAAAGTAAATTAAATGGCGGAAATGTTGTTCAACTTCAAAAATAGGGGGCGAGCCTGCTTAATAATTACTCGTCACCGTAATCAACAATGGACTATTAAAAATTGAGGCGGGTGATATGACCGTTTCATTCAGCGGAACGCTGTTACCATAACGCTCTTTCAGCTTAGCTTTCACTTCGGGGCTGCTTAAATCAAAATCTTTCAGTTTCTCAAGTTTCCCGACTTCGATGCCTGCTCCACGCTGGTATATTTTCCAGATCAATTCCGAGCAATAGATCTTATCGTCTGACCATTCGAATGTCGCGTCGTAATTTTTGCCGATAAAATCTTTGCCGATTGCTTTCATTTTGGCCAGTTTCGAATTGGTCAGTAGCTGGTCTGCATTTTTGAGGCGCTTGACCGCGTAATGCTGCTTTTCGCCACGCTGAATCCAGTGTTCTAACTTCGTAACAGTTACGGGCTGTACGGCTTCCAGTACGTAAGGTTTGCCCTGCTCGTAAAAAATAATCCCACAATGGGAATACAGAGAACGCGTTGCTAATTGGATGGCCTTGCATTGCGGTGAAATAGAAGACTGAAAGATCATATCGCCATCGTTGAATTGGGGTAGTTTTGAGTTAGCCTTCGATTGCTTAGGACCCATTGGCTTTTTTTGCGCATGAACTGGCAGTGTTAGCGCTGCGGTGATCACAAGATAACGAACAAGGGATATCAGGTAAATAAGTGTCTTTTTCATTGTTTTATTTCTGAATTTACTGAAATAGTTTAATGATTTTCTTCGACTTGGTCCTTTCGGCGAGTTGAAAAGCAGATAATACGTCGGATCCATACTGATATACTTTCTCTTTAGCGGCACCTTTCTGCAAAAGATACGCTATGGCTATGTTGTTTTTCGTTAAGATCGCTTTTCCTAGTAGTGTACATTGTGTGAAGCTATAATCGGCTTTAACTTCATCTATACCCAGACGGTTCAGACTATTTAAAGAGCTTTTACGGATAAAATCCATGTCGTTTTTTTCTATCGCCGCCTTCAGTACTTCGAAATCATCGACTTGTTTGTTTCTGGTCAGAAATAAGTGATGAAATTGTTTGGCAATAGCATACTGATCCTTTTCTAAAATCCGATGAATGGCATTGCTGCTAAACTCCTCCACTGTAGAAAATCCATGCAGCTGACTAAAAAATAAAAGTATATTTTCAAAAGGGAGCTTGGTTGCTTCCAGCTGCATTAGGCCGTTCAAATCGTTCGTGTCGAATAAGTTCTCCATGTGTCTGAGGCTGTCCAAAGCGATGAATTGAAATTCAGGTTGATAGTCCGCGAGCCAATTGGAGGATTTTGGTATTACAAAGTTGTTTTCAGTAACCCTATAGTTGATGGAGATAGCCGGTTCGGCATAGTTGATTATTGTTATTGTGCTGTCTGATAGTTTATAATATTTTGAACGAAGATGCTCCGCAGTTGCGGTCGGGAAAAGTCTGTTGAGATTGATCTGTATAGCGTATACGCCCATGGTGTCCACAGGCAAATTATAACAAAGCGTCCCTTGGTCCGTAATGTAAAAGGGTAGACTGTTTCCTGGCTGCTGCTGTGACTGAAAAACGATCTTGTTTTGATCTGCAAACAACGATGTTGCAAGGCCGGCTAGTAAGTAAAGAAGGCAAAGACCTCTTTTTAACCCTAAGCGATTCATTGGATAAAATGATCGCATGACTAATCGTGGTATTGTTCTAAAAACTGATTGATCTGATTGGTTAATCCAAACGATTCGGTTTCCAGTAAGTTGATCTCAGCTTGTATCTCAAGTGTAGTCGGCGACAAGATTTGTTTTTGATAGACCTGAATGTCCAGTTCCAAAACCGCTAATTGCAATGCTAGAAGCTGTTTGCCTTCTGTTGTATGGAGTTGTAGTTCATTAAAAGCATGTTTTAATCGTTCCAATTCAGCGATGGATTTTTTGACGTCATTTTCATCGGCCTTGCCAAAGTTTGGATAGGCTTCTCCCAGCGTACGAAAAGCATCCAGGTATTCTTCCTCGGACATTTCGTAAATATTCGAATAGAGCATATTGTACGCATCAATGGCGTCATAGGTATCCGCATCCATTAAGTCTTCGCGATAGTCCTCGACCAATTGTTTGATGTCTTGAGATTCAATTTGTAAGATTGACTCAATATCCTGTTTGATAAGATTGGCTAATTCCATGCTTTATGCTTAAGTAATTCAAATTCTTTGCTAGCACATTTGTGGGCTGACAAAGAATTTTGTGACTTTGGTATAGACAAAGATCATGTTTTATCGCAAAATTTCAATCCCTATAATCAGCTAATTTTTATTGAAACTGTCTCTCAGCGGTTTTTTATCATCTGAACATTTCCTATAGGCCTGTGTAGTCAACATTTGCATCGCATTTTTCTGTCTTGTAGTACGTGTTTTTCTTTTGACCCGTTATCAAACGAAGAGCGGAAAGCCGTAGTAGCAAAAAAAGGGATCAGAGCGGCATCAAATTTTACCTTTTAACATTGTTTGTTCATTGCTTGTTCAGTGATGGCTCAGTATATACTGTATAATCAATGACTAATGACTGTCTAAATAGTGATTAAAAATTGTTATTAGATATGAGTTGGTATCCGTATGTTTCGATTTAATACTTATCCTGATTAGCTATATGCTAATCAGGAAATCAGTTTCATGTTCACTATTTAGAAATGGGGGATGAATTTTTTGCTACGTTGTTTTATTTAAATTATTTTACTGATATACAGTGTTATATGTGTTGTTGTTTGATTTTATGAGTAAAAAGTACTCAACATATTTTGCAAGCTTAAATTTAATCTTCATATTTGTTGAGTAAAAAGTACTCAATAGTGAAAATCAAAATTAAAAACTATGATTGTATTAAATAAGCATCAGATAGTCACAGAGCAATTTCCAAATGGGGAGACAAAAGTGAAAGATTTTGATCAGTTGATCTTAAAGAACAATCTCATTGAATTTACTTATCAGGAGGACGGGGATTTAATCCGCTTGCTTTTTGTCAAAAAGCGATTGGATGAAACCGAAGCTGAAACTTGTCGGTTACTGATCCGTTATATGCCTTATAGCCGTATGGATCGCAAAATTGAAGGTGATTTATTCACATTGAAATATGTGTCGGAGTTTATCAATAGTTTGCAATTTGATGCAGTATCTGTTGTCGAACCGCATTCCAATGTGACGCTGGAGCTGCTGGCGAACAGTGTTGGGATTTATCCGGCATTGGACTGGTTGCCACAATTAATGGAAAAACTTGATTTTTCGGAATCAGATCGGATTGTTTTCCCGGATAAAGGAGCTGCGGCACGTTACATCAACAGCGGCTATGAAAATAGCTGTGTTTTTGAGAAAAAGCGGAATCCACAAACAGGCCGGATCGAAGGGATGGAACTTAAAGCCGGAGATATTCCGCTCGGCGCAAAATGTATTATTGTCGATGATCTGTGTTCGGCAGGGGGAACATTTCTTTGGGCCGGGAAAATATTGAAAGAAATGGGAGCCAGTGCAGTCTATCTTTTGGTCACACATTGCGAACCCCGAATTTTTAAAGGGAATCTGCTGGATGATGATTCACCCATAACCAATGTCTTTACCACCAATTCCATGATGGATACCGAGCACCCCAAAATAAATTATATCAACTTAACGACTGAAAGTTATGTTTAAATCAATGAGCATGAATCCAATACTTTGGACAGATGGTTATAAATTGTGCCATAAGGATCAATACCCTGCACATACGCAATGGGTTTATGAGACTTGGACGCCACGCATGTCACGCATAGAAGGCATTAGTCATGTTGTGTTTTTTGGATTACAGGGGGCCTTGGCCGAAATCACGAATTCATTTGATGCAAACTTTTTTGCTCAACCGGAAGAAGAGGTCGTGGCGGCTTACGAAGAGGCAATAGCAGCTGTTTTTGAAAATACAAACGCAAAGTTCGCCTCGATGCATGAATCGAAACATATTCGCGACCTACATCGACTGGGGTACCTTCCAATCAAAGTAGATGCTTTGCCGGAAGGCAGCCTGGTGCCTATTGGCGTGCCAATGTTTACCATTGAAAATACACATCCCAATTTTTTCTGGCTTCCGGGTTATCTGGAGACACAATTATCGGCCTATATCTGGTCACCGATGACAGCAGCGACAATTGCAGATCGCTATAAAAGATTATTGACGGGTTTTGCCGAGAAAACGGGCGACGTCAATAAAGTCTTTACCCAAGCTGGTGATTTTTCCATGCGTGGCATGGGCTCTCCTGAAACGGCTTATCGTACAGCTGGGGGGCATCTGTTGAGCTTCGGTGTCTCAGCTACGCTTTCCGTTAGGGAGTATCTGAAATCCTACTATCATGCAGAAAGTGATGTGATGATGTACACCCCGTCTACGGAGCACAGTGTGATGTGTTCCTACGGTGAGGATGAATTGGAAGCATTTCGGCATCTGATTACCAAGGTATACCCAAGTGGAAATATTTCCATCGTATCGGATACGTATGACCTCTGGAATGTAGTTGACAATGTATTGCCGAAACTGAAAGATGTTATTATGGCTAGGGAAGGAAAAGTTGTTATTCGCCCCGATAGTGGCGATCCTGTAAAAATTATCTGTGGTGATGTGGCATCTGATCGCAGTACTGTTCAGAAAGGTATTGTCGAACGTTTATTTGAACTTTTTGGCGGTACGACCAACAGCAAGGGATTTAAGGAGCTGGATCCACATATCGGAGTGGTTTATGGTGATTCCATTACAGTGGATAGAGCCGATAAAATATGTCAAGGTCTGCTCGATAAGGGCTTTGCTTCCACCAATACCATATTGGGAATAGGCTCTTATACCTATCAATATGTTACACGCGATACTTTTGGTTTTGCGTTAAAAGGAACTGCCGAAATTATCAATGGAGAATTTAAAGCAATTCAGAAACGTCCGGCTACAGATACGGGAAACTTTAAGAAGTCACAAAAGGGTATGGTGGCTGTGGTATTTGAAAATGATGAATTTCGTTTAATAGATAACCTGAATCCACAAACTATAGCTGAACTGGAAAGTAGAAACCTACTCCAAACCTGTTATTTGGACGGTGAATTTACACACACAACGCGTTTTGAAGAAATAAGGAATAGATTGAAAACTGAAACAATTCGAGTATATGGAAAATAGCGTAAACAAACCGTTTTTCATCCAGGATGAAAACGTTGCACAGTATGCACAATTGATGGCATCCTGGATTGCTCAGCAAGTGAAATCTGCCGGCCGTCAGGGACTTGTACTAGGAATGAGCGGTGGTATCGACTGCAGTGTTGTGGCCTGCTTATGCCGTCTGGCACAAGTGGATGTTCACTTGATCATGATGCCCTATGGCAGCGATATGAATAATAGTAAAAGCCATCAGCATGCGATGGAGCTTATTCAGAAGTTTGATTTTCCGTTTCATGTGTTTGACATTCAGCCTGCTGTGGATGCCTTGGCAATTCACCAAGAACAATTTGTCGCCGGAGCCACAGCCGCTAACCGCGCCTTGAGCCTAGCAAATATTCGCCCACGTGTGCGCATGACATATTTGTATCAATTTGCGCAACTGGGCAGTAGATTTGTTATTGGTACGGGGAATATGGCCGAAGCTACAGTAGGTTATTTTACGAAATGGGGCGACGGCGCCTACGATCTGAATCCGTTGGCAATGGTGACCAAACAGGAAGTATATACCTTGGCAAAATACCTGGGCGTACCCGAATCTATTCAGTATAAAAGTCCGTCTGCCGGCCTTTGGGAAGGACAGACCGATGAAGATGAACTGGGAATGACTTATGCGCAAATCGATGGGTTTATTTTGAAAGGTACATCGGGCGACCCGGTTATAGATGAACTTATTCGTAAACGTATACAACAATCTGCGCACAAGTTTGCAGCAGTGCCTACGTTCAAGGGTTAATTTTAACTAGTTAAGGCAATCGACGCAAGCACTCCATAGCAGCTAACAGGAGACAAAAACAATGTTTTAATGAAGATGATTTTTAACTGGAAGAAAAGTTTAATGGCTTCATCGTTTTGCGTAATAAATGCGGCGTTGAAATAGATATTGATTAAATAAAATGAATAGCATGATAACACCATTTGATCAGATTGTCGATGTGCAGCATATTGCCAGCGGCAAAAGGGATAATATACCGGCAATGCTGGCATTGGCAGAAAAGGAGCAGGTCCGGCCTGCAGCTTTAGACGTGAAACGGACGCTGCTTTTGGCAATAGATGTTCAGAACGATTTTATGGAATCTATTGGGAGTCTTGCGGTCAATGGTTCCAAAGCAGATGTTCTGCGTCTAACACAATGGATGTATCGTAATTTGGGCTCCCTGACACAAGTGATGTGCAGTCTTGATTGCCATTCGATGATGCAGATTTTCCATGCCGACTGGTGGCTGGATACGGAAGGAAATCATCCGGAGCCATTTACCATCATTCGCTATGCTGATGTCCGCGACGGTATCTGGCGTGCTGTGAATGGTCATACAGCCTTAGCGCTGGATTATCTTCAGCATTTGGAAGCTGAGGGAAAAAAACAATTATGTATCTGGCCATACCACTGTTTGGAGGGGACCTCTGGCGCACAGCTTGAGAGTCAATTTACGAATATGCTCTATTTTCATAGTGCTGTGCGTCAGGTAAAACCAGTTTTGGTTTACAAAGGACAGGATCCGAATACGGAAATGTATGGTATTATTAAAGCCGAGTATGATGGTAATAAATTTGTCAACCATGCTGTGCTTGAAGCAATACGGGCACACGATGCCATTTATATTGCGGGAGAGGCCTCAAGCCATTGCGTATTGGCTTCTGCGGTGCAGATTTTGGAATATTTTGCACATGATTGGTCCATCACCTCCCGTATCACCTTGTTGATCGACTGCATGTCGCCGATTGCCGGATTTGAAGAGCAAACCCTTCTGCAGTTTGACGCTTTAAAAGAAAAATATGGGATACAGATCAAATTGTCAACCGAAGTAAATTTGTAGTACATGGCAAGCTCAGCAAAAAAATATGTATATGAATATCCGAGACCTGCGGTAACGGTTGACTGTGTGATCTTCGGCTTTGATAAAAACCAGCTTAAGGTATTATTGACCAAACGTGCAATAGAACCTTTCTTGGGAAAATGGGCGTTTCCTGGAGGTTTTATTCGGGAAGATGAAAGCGCCGACGACTGTGCGCTTCGTAAACTGCAGGAGGAGGCCGGTCTCGAGGATATTTTCCTTGAACAGCTTTATACATTTTCAGACTTAACACGTGATCCGCGCGGAAGAGTGATCAGTATTGCTTATTATGCGCTTGTCAAGCCTGAAACGTATATCTTGGAAGCGGGTGCGGATATTGAAGCTGTAAAATGGTTTGGCATTGATGAAAATAAAGACCTCGCTTTTGACCATAAACAGATCTTGAATACCGCCATCGAAAGGCTCAAAGGGAAAATACGTTATCAGCCGATCGGTTTTGAGCTTCTGCCCGAACAGTTTACCTTGCCCGATTTGCACAATTTGTATGAAACTGTTTTGCAACGGTCAATTGACCGTGGGAATTTTCGAAAAAAAATCCTCAGCATGGGTTTATTGATCGACCACAGTGATAAGCAGAAAGATCGGCGTGCCAGGGCTGCGAAGATTTATAGTTTTGACAGGGTAAAATATAAAGAACTTACTGAATCGGGGTTTTATTTTGAATTATAAGTTTTATTTTGAAGTATAAGTAGAACAGGGGGAGCAGGCAGAAATGAAATACTGCCTGTTCTTATCCTGTCTAATTCGTATAAGGTCAATCTATTAATAATCGGGATTGTTTTATTCTCCTGATCTGTTGCTATTCGTGAACACCAACGAAATCAAGCCGGTGCTAACCCTGAAAATCACCACAATCATGTACTTCAAATTGATCGATCAAAGATTTTTGGGTGTAGTATTTTGCGATACGTTTATTCTTTAACAACAACGAATTCCCTTTGATTTGTAATTCGAAAATAGGCTCTTTCTCTATTTTCTTGAAGGAAAACTCCTGATTTTTGGTCTTAATCGTGAGACTGCTATCACGAACATTATACGTGAAATCTTTAATTTGATAGATTTCATTGGAATCACAGACATTGACCAAAAGCAGCTGTTTTTTATTTATTTTGATTTCTGCAAGATCACAAGCATAACATATTCCTGAAAATTCGATACCATATTTCTTGAAACTATTTTTGCTCTCCGGCTGAAGAATAGCAATCGGATAAAGCTGATTAAAAAGAGCCAGGTCATCATTGGATGTGGATTTCATCGCCTCCTTTTTCTGTAAAGTGTCTATACTGACGGGAGTACTAACTGCAATGGCTGTTTTTTTAGCCTCATTCTTTTGTTGGCAGCTAAAAAGCAATGCTATACAGGGTAGAAAAATAGTTTTTATAGTGAACTTCATGGTTGTTTTAGGTTAGTTGTACTTTTTTGAAATAGGTTATACTTGTTTTTTATTCGATATCGACCCATTTTTTTTCAAAATAGATCGTGCATACCGGTATATCTGTCGAATCGATGAATTTAGCTTGCACAAAATCACCCTTTGTGTCCACATATTTTAGTTTTGAGCCCTTACTGTCTAAGCCAGAGGTATCGTAATATGCACCCAGTTTAAGTTGGTAAGGATTATCTGCCACATCGTTGGTAAAGATGGAAAATAAAAGCAGCTTCTTAGCCTGTGTGTCTGCTTGCTCGTAACCAAAGAAGCGATGATCTATACGTATATTGGAATGCAGGCGTATAATACTGTCTTTAGCAGTCAACTTCACGTAAGCTTTGGTGACTTTATCAGATTCCAGTACACTTTGCGCATTGGCATGGTCAATACTATCCAGTTTGGCGTGTTTTGGCAATGCGGTGTCTTTTAAGACAGTATCTTTGACTGGCCTTTCCGTCGTTTTTGCGGGTGCTAGGTGTGCTTCCTGTGGCTTTGATTTTTCCTGACAGGCAATTTGCAATGAAAGAAGTATCAATGCGCCGATATAATAACTGTATTTGAAATGATTCATTGTTCTTTCCGTTACAAAATCCAAACCAAAGTTGCCTGAAATAGGCTGAGAAAAAAATCCCTGTTTTCCGCTAAATAAAAAAAATGATAAATACGGTATTTTTACAGCATTCGCATGATTCTTGTCGTATGGAATGGATTACTGCGATACAACGACAAACAGAAAAATTAGCACATGGCACATCGTATTTATATCTATAATGTAAATCTCAAGACCAAAGAAACATATCCTTCTTATCTGGCCGAATGGAATTATGAAATTCCTTTCCTGATGCTACCTTTATTTTCCGCCAATATCCGGTCCAAAGGCAGCCAGCTTTATGCAAACAAGGAAGATGGGATCGCACGACTGCGCTATTTTTATGCGTTGTTGGCTGATAGGTATCAATTGCATTATAAAAAAATATATTTTGAGCCTGTCAACAGAATGTTTGATTTTTTGGAGGCTTTGCCTTTCGATACTTTTCAAATCGATGGACGCGATGTTTTTACCATGAATGAAGAAAATGACGCGGAGCAGGCCAAAGATTGGGTGTCGGAAATAAGAATGAAGGCCGCTTTGTATGAACAAGCGGTCGAAGAACAGTCCTTAGATCTGCTGGCCCCGCTTGTGAAAGAGTCTGGTTATACTTCATTTTTAGATGCTCTTCAAACCGATTGGATTGATTATGGCTTGGGCTTATGGGCAGAGGAGCTTGTGCAGGAGAAAGGAGCAGAGGTTTTCGAAGTGGAAGGAAAACAAGGATTAAAAAATGCCAAAGGTGATATTTTGGTTGAGGCGGTTTACGATGAGATATTTGAATTCAATGACCAGGGGATTGCGGTCGTTGAATCAAATGGACTATATGGCTATATCAATGCTAGTGGCGCTGAACTGCTGTCCTGTCTATATAGTGACGCTTTCGATGCCCGGCATATCAATGGGAACAATTACGCTGAAGTGGAAGTGGCAGGAAAACGTGGGGTACTGCATTTGGATGCCAAACAGCTGAGTATACCTGCAATCTATGATGAACTCGACTGGATCGCCTATGGATTTATAAACGCAAGACAAGAAGATAGCCACATTCTCCTTTCGGCTGAAGGACGATTGATTATTTCAGATCCTGCACCCGAGCCGTTTATGTATGACTATAACAAGCTGTTCTATAACCGGCAAAAAGGAACGATAAAAAGGAAATATTACCGAATGGACGGTCAGTATTTAGGGACTTTTCTGGAAGGTAGTCTGGAGCCGCTAGCCAATCGATATTTTTGGATTAAACCCAATAAGCTACAGCCAAAAATTGCCGTCATTCAACCCGATGGTAATATCTTGGATGAAGGAATTGACCGAATCATCGTGTTGGATGGCTATCGAAGTATTGCCTATCTCAAAAATAAAAGATGGCAGATTTACTCGCTTGAGCAGGGGGTATTTCGACTGATGGATAGCCTGATAGATAAAGTAGCTGTAGATAGCATACAGCAATACCGTAAAGATATTTTTGTCGTGAGCTGTGCTCAAGGACTGGGGATTTATGATGCTCTTCGAGGGGAGTGGTTACTTGAACCTGCTATTGACCGTCAGAAAATCGAACATTGCTTTTTGGATTTTATGCGCATACACTGTGCTGCTGGAATGCGCTATTTCGATACGAAGCTTAACTTTTGCAGTGAGCTTTACGATTATATTTGTTCGCCTTTTCATTATCCAGCGCTTGAGGCAATCTCAGGCGAACTCCTGTTGCTTTTTAAGGGCGAGAAGATCTTTCATCTCGACCTAAACCGGAATGTGATAGAGATGCCCGAAACAGCATTCGGGCATTTATATACAGAACGTTATCAGTTACAGGGGCGTGATCAAAGCTATTTTGTGCAGTTTTACCAAGCCTGGACGAAACGCAAGGGTGATGGATATGAACAGTATTTCGATAATGACACACTTCTTGAAAAGGGGAAGAAGCTCGATGCTGAAGGGAAGGTATCCGAAGCCATTCGGCTGCTCAAAATCGCGGCCGATCGGGGCAGTGCAGACTGCCAATATTTCCTTGGAAATATCTATACCGACACAAGCTACGAAGGGATGGATATCGCAAAGGGAAAGTTCTTCTATGAACAGGCAATGGCGCAGAACCACGCTCAGGCATGGAATAACTGGGCCTTTCTCTATGCGACAGCGCATGGTGTTGAATTGGATATTTCGAAGGCCTTAAAAGGGTATCAACAAGCTGTTACGCTTGGAGAGGCGCAAGCCATGAGCAACTTAGGGAATTGGTATTACGAAGGAGCCTATGTGGAGCAGGACTATGCCTTAGCTTTAGATTACTTTAAACAAGCTGAAAAAGCGGGTATCCCCAACGATGCGCAAATGGCAGAAATCTATTATCAAAAACAAGATTACGCGAACTTATTGCGTTATTTAAAAAGGGATACCACAAATCAATTTGCTGCTATTTATTATGGGATTTTGTATGAGGAAGGACTGGGCGTTAAACAAAGTTTGCCAAAAGCGATCCGTTACTATGAACAAGCCAATGAAGAAAACGTGTATGCCTATGCTGTCAATCGTTTGCTGCAGCTGTATGCTGCGCATGGAGCTGCAGCAAACGCGGATAAATACGAGTTTTGGTTAAATTTTGCTAAAGAAAATACTGTTGAAATTGATCAATAGGAAGAGAATTATTATCCCATAGAAAATGGCTCATCGCATATATATTTACAATACAGATAAGAAGGATCAAGATTACTTTCCGCATTATTTAGGGGAATGGAATTATGTGATTCCGCCGCTTTTTTTACCCTTATTTGCTGCTAATCCGAAGGCAAAAGGTACCTTGGTTTATTCCGAAAAGGAGCCTGGAATCCGTAAGCTTCGCGCTTTTTATGATTTGCTCATTCATGAATATAGGTTAAATTCAGATGCGTTGGCCATGGCTGCTATCGGGAAACTGTTCGATTTTTTGGACGGTTTGCCCTTTGATTACTTCCAGCTAAACGCGAGTGATGTATTTAACATGAGCGATGTTAAACATAGTCAACAGGCAAAAGATTTTGCATTTGAAATCTATGAGAAGAATTTGCCCTATGAAAAAGCAATCGAAAAACAATCCATAGCTGAGCTCGAATCTATTTTGATACCCGCTGGTTATACCTCTTTTTTAGCGATGCTCGAGCTGGAATGGGGCAACTATGGCTTGGGCTGGTGGAATAGCGAAGCGATTGATAGTCTCGATAATCAATTTTTTGAAGACCAGGGGCTTTGGGGGATACGCAATGCAAAAGGGGAGGTGAAGGTCGAAGCAAGCTATCAGGAAATTGGTGATTTTGACTATGAAGGGATCGCTGCCATAAAGAAAAATGACCTGTTCGGTTATTTGAATAGGGGCGGCGAAGAAACTATTCCCTGTATTTATTCATCGGCAGCGCCAGCCCAATATGGGGCTGGATCAACCGTTGGTAAGGTGAGCTTAGCTAAAAAGTACGGATTGATCAACATCGGAAATGGAGAAATAATCATACCGCTTGAATATGATGAACTCGAAGATTTTGCTTACGGTTATTACCAGGGAAAGAAAGATCAGCAATACTACATTATCGACGCCCAAGGTCGGTTCTTTAATGTGGTGGGTGCAGACAAACCGTTTGACATAGATTATGATGGATTTATCTATCAAGATATTCCCGAAAATAAACTGCGTCATTATTATTCCAACAGTGGTATTTTACTTGGTGCTTTTGCCAGTGGTGCACTGAGCGAACTGCTGTTTGATTTTTATGCGGTCAATTTGAATAACAAAAAGAAAAAATCTGTTTTGTCTCCAGATGGAACTATCCTGGTCAAAGATGTTGATATACTCAATGCTGGAAACGGTCGCGGTGCATTATTCTTTGCCGATTCCGGCAGCATTCGTTTGTACGATCTGGAAGCCCGTGCCTATGTACTGCAAGACTTGGTAATGCAATCCGTTCAAGGGGGAACTGATTTCGGTAATGGTGCCTGGGATTGCTATATCATCCAAACAGCTGCCGGAAGTGGGATCTATCAGGCTGCTGAAAAGGCCTGGCTGATCCCGCTCTCAACGCACTATGTGAAAATTGTATATGCTGCTGTGATGGATTATTTTATTCTGAAAGACCATTCGGGAAGATATTACTATTTTGACGCAGTGCAAAGGGCCCTCAGCTCCGCCTATGATTATGTCTGTGCAAGCGTCAATCACTATCAGGATCTGATGTTATTGCAAGGTGACCTCTTATATAAAAAAGGCTACGATGGTGTGGAAGTAATTCAAGAAGAACAATATGGCCAATTTCTGAAGAAGCTGGATCAATTGTCAGGGGAAGATTTTGATGTATGTAGTCGTTTTTTTGAACGATGGAAGAGTGCAAAGGGCGATAATTTTGAATCCAGCTATGATAGTTATACCTTGTATCATATGGCCTTAGACTGCTACCGGCAGGGCGATGTTGAAAAGGCGATGCGCTATTTTACCTTTTCTGCCAACCAGGGAAATGAAAGCAGCATGCATGAACTTGGGAATATCTTTACGGATACCGATAGCGAAGACAATCGTTTTTTAGATTTGGACAGGGGAATTCAATATTATGAACAGGCCGCCCAAAAAGAATATGCCCCTGCCTGGAATGCAATTGGCTACCTCTTTCAGTATGGAATCGGCTATAACAAAGACTTGAAAAAGTCATTTGATGCTTACATGAAAGGAGCCGAATTGGGGAATGGCTATGCTTTGTCCAACTTAGGTTACTTTTATTCAAGTGGGACCTATGTTGAAGAAGATCTGGAAAAAGCCCTCACTTATTATCAGAAAGCGGAATTAAAATTAGTTGAAAATAACAGCAATATAGCCGCTATCTATTACAGTTTGGAAGATTATGATCGTCTATTGGTTTACTTGAAAAGAGATAAGGAAAATAGTTATTCCAATATCTATTATGGATTGCTCTATGATCGGGGACTGAAATTTAAAAAGGACAGTAAAAAAGCGATCCACTATTTTGAGCGTGCCAATGACTACGGCGTTTACGAAAGTGCCACAGCGCGCTTATTGGATTATTACAAGAATGATCCTACATTTAGAAATCAGGAAAAATTTGTCCATTGGTTAGGTTTTGCAAAAACCAATGAACTGGATATCGAACAGGATTTATTGCAATGGGATAATCAGTCCGAAGATTCAAATGTAAGTTCTTCCTTTTTTAGTAAACTATTTAAAAAGAAAAATTAAATCATGTTATCATCAGCAAATATTGATTTTAGTGGCATTCTGATCGACTTGATCATGATTGTTTTTTTTGGATTTGGAACGATTTATACGTTAACGGTAGGTATTGTTCATATCGTAAAGAAGAGAACACGAACCGCGGGGTATTATTTTCTGTCGTTTTTTCTGTCGGGCCTTATTGGACTCCTGATTGCAGGATTGCTGGCCTTTTTGTGGGCGATGTCATTGTCGTAAAGTGAAGGCAATAAAGTGAATTTAGCACAATGATCTTTTGACTGCCAGTCAAAAGATCATTGTGCTATGTAATTCCATCAATGGTTTTTGGCGTTGACAATATGCATGAGGTGGTGGTTACAATGCCATGCATACAGGCCTATATTAACCTTTAAAGAAATTAGTCTTTTGGTAACGGGGTGAATAAAACCCCTTTCAAGTTGTTCAGCTGAAAGGCTTTTCAGCAGTATGACCCAACGTTCATGTAGACCTTCAAGCAATTTTACCGAACTTTCTATGGGAATTATTTTGGCGTCGGGAAGTTCGGCCCACAATTTTTCTTCATATAATTTGATGGTTGGATCTTCTTCCGTTAGGGCCAATTTGAAGCGGACAAAGCTATTCATATGGCTGTCGGCACAATGGTGAACGACCTGACGTATCGTCCAGCCGTCAGGACGGTAAAGCTTCTCTAGCGCACTGTCCGTAAGGTCGCCGACTTCGGATTTTAACCGAGCCGGAAAATCTGCAATTGTCTTGATCCAGTCATTCAACAGGGAGCTGTCAATTACATCGGGTATCGCGAAACGACCTATGGGGTATCTGAGTTTTTCTAATTCATGTTGCATAATCTAAAATTACTTAAAATAGATGCAAGGTTCCTAATCTTTATGTTCATGTTTTCGATGAATATTTTTTTTCGATACGTTCTTGTGCAGGCTGTAATTTGGATGCGATAAAGAATTGTGGTAATTTCGGCAAAATTGATAGAAACAGGAAGTCTCCCGGTCGGTTGGAGGATAGTTGACCAGGGCATATAAAAGCACAAGAAATGAAAAGTCTAAAAGAACTGATTGATACAAGTAATTCGGGATGGAAGCTGGTTGAGGGCTGGTTGAAGGAAGCGACAAATTCATATGAAGTGCTTCCTCAAAACCCTAAGCGGGCCGATGAGGAACTTTTAAGGGCACAAATTACGACAAAATCTCCGATGGGAGCCATTATTCATCGGAGCGGTGGTATACTGATCGATGATGGCTGGCTGCGGATTTTAGGCTCCGGTTCGCCAAAGTTGAACCGCGGAATTATGGAGTGGAATAAGGGCAAGAGTTTTGACAAGGAAGGCGAAAAAGGAGGATTTCTTCTTATAGCTGACGATGTTTTGGGTGGTTATTTTGCCATCAATGCCGGCGCTCTGGGAGATGCTATTGGACAGGTCTATTATTTTGCTCAAGATACCTTGCAATGGGAAAGTTTGGAATGTGGCTATTCGGACTTTGTTTTTTGGGCTTTGAAAGGGGATATCAGACAGTTTTATGAAACATTTAAATGGAAAGACTGGAGTGAAGACGTCAAATCCTTGACTGGTAATCAAGTTTTTTCGTTTTATCCTTTTCTATGGACTGAAGAAGCACGCGACTTTCGTAAAGTAGATCGCAAGCCAATGGCAATCGATGAGAACTACCACTTTACGATGGAATTTGCAGGAAGACGCTAACCCTTGTCGTGTTATTCTAATACGATAAGCAGGCAGCTTATGGTAAATAAGACCGAATATGACGAAGACCGAATATGACGGCCACGGAAGCACTCCTGGCCGTTTTTTTATCGCTTTTATTTTCAATGGTGGAATTTAGCTTATTCCCAATCTCCTATCAGATTCCTCATTAATAACGCTGTTACACTACTTTTGCAAGGTAATAACAGGGGGTTAACAGGGATTTACCCCTGCTAACCCCCTGTTAACCCCCTGTTATCCCCTAGTTATCCCCCTGTTAAAAGATAAGATGATAATAAAATCGTAATACTTTGTGCTATACACAAAGAAGTTGGATTTTCCATTTTTTTGCGTACAGATTATAGACGATTTTTGAATCTGTGATTCAATGAAGGGACAATAGACGAGCAATTGGCGTTTGTCTACTAATTACTGTTACAGGGAAGAAGTAGGGGATATAATAAGTCTTTTGAAAAGGGTGCTTGATATGCGCTCATGATGTGGGCAAATTGATTTGAATCCAAAGATCTTATCCGGTTGGGGAAGATGATCTTACAAAGTCTGGAAAGCTAGTCAAGCGTACTGTTTTTATTCTTTTATTAGGCGATAGGAAAATGTGTTGTTGTCCTATCGCCTAAGTAGTTAAGGGGATTTGCGAACTGAAATCTATGCAGATTTATTCTGGAGACTAAAGCTAACCTCGTTTAGTCTGACAATTTGTATTTGGATCCCCTCGATGAGTCCTAGTTGGGTGGCCGCTTCTTTTCCTAATTTGAGGACGTGAAAACCTCTGCCCCGATAGGTAAAATTACATTCGTATTCTCCAGCATTGATCATAATCCTTAATTTTTGGGATTTGGTCGGAAATAAAGGTTTGAATTCTTTTGTGATTCTTATTTGTGACTTTTTTACATCATCTGCAGTAATCTTGTTGCCTTCAGAAGGAAACAGCATGCTTGTTGGTGAAATAGCTGCTGCTGGGGCTGTCGTTTCTGTTTTTTGTTCCTGTGACTCTGCGCTTTGCGTAACCTCTTTTTCTGTTGTTAGAGGGACTGTTTTATCTTGATGTTTTTTCTCCTGTCTTCCTTTTTTTCTGTTGTTTTGATTCGCTGGTTTTTCAGTTGTATTTACAGCCGCGGCCGGAATAATTTTGTTCGTAGTTTCTATCGGCGGAGTAGGTGCGACAGCCGATAAAGGACGTTTAATAATATTACGGATATAATAGTGTTTTATGCGGGATTTGTCGGTGTTCCGCTCTTCAATTTCAAAATCTTCCTTGTAGGCTTTAAAAAGGTGGGACATCTTGTCGTATCCGTAATTTCGCGCATCAAAATCAGGTTTCCTTTTATTGAAAAGACTTCCGATTTCACCTAGGAAAGCCCAGCCATTTTCATCAGCTGTATCATCGACAGTGTCTTTTAAAAGTTCTAGGGTGTCTTCATCCAGTACCGCTATACTTGCCGGGTTGTCAACCGGGGCAGATTTGGGTTGAATTAGCTGTTTTTTCTTTATGACTGTTTCTTTCTTTTGATTTTTTTCGAAAATTTCCACATAGATAAACTTGTCACAAGAGGCGATAAAGGGTTTAGGTGTCTTTTTCTCACCTATACCGATTACAAGTTTGCCTGATTCCCGGAGGCGCGTGGCCAAGCGGGTGAAGTCGCTGTCGCTCGATACAATACAAAATCCACCCACTCTGTCTGAATGCAGAATATCCATGGCGTCAATAATTAATGCGGAATCAGTAGAATTTTTGCCTTGGGTATAACTGTATTGTTGTATGGGGGTAATCGCGTGGGTAAGAAGTTTGTCCTTCCATTTTTCAACATAATGGTTGGTCCAGTCTCCGTAGATGCGTTTGATGGTTGGAATTCCGTATCTTTTGACTTCATTCAAAATCTCTTCGATCTTTCGATAAGATACATTATCCGCATCGATTAGTATTGCGATTTGCAAATCCCCATGTTCTGCCATATATGTTTAGATTATTTTTTCAATATTTGAACTCTTTTCTATTCGTGTGACCTTTCTGATCTGAATATATTCGTTAAAAATACAGTATTGTTAAAGAATTTCTTTAATTTTTTAGAATTAATTTGAATGCTATTTTTTAGAACATGCTATCTGCTGCTTTTGTTTGGGTGTAGGGGGGATTTATTACGTTTGTGGAGCGGTGAAATGATTTGAGGGGCGGTGAAAAAAAAAAGGTTTTCAAACGGGGAGAATGAAAACCTTAAATAACCAATTATAAACCTAAATTATGATGATACAAAGATAGTGTAAATATTACACCTGTGCAACTATTCATTACTATTTTTTTAAAACGTTCTGGATTTTGTGGCTGTTCAGCTACAAGTTGCCTGTAGCTGTGCTGAAACTAGTCCACCATGAAGCTCGAAGGTCTATATTTCATTACAGCATAAAAGCTATTGGTGAACGCTTGCACGCTTTTATAACCGACTTTATATGCAATTTGGGAGATGGTGAATTGTTTTGTGCTAAGAAGTTCCAAACTCTTGATAATGCGGAGTAACTGCTGATATTTTGCAAGTGTCATTCCGGTTTCCTTTTTAAAAAGGCGCTCAATAGTTCGGAGCGAAAGATTGGACAACAGGGCAATCTCGTCTAAGGTGCAGGCTTCTGTGTAATGGTCATGTAGGTGATTTAAGACGGCTTGAAGTCTATTCTCCTGAGGAAGGGTGATCCCAAGTTGGAGCAATTGTGCGGCGAAATAGGGGAGTTCATGGAGTAAAGCACCCAAGAAAACTTTTTCATGTTTATCTTCTTCAATCAATTTCGACCATTTTTCACAATACAAAATCATTTCCCGTAATACTTTAGGCGCAGAAAATAGCTGCACCTGACTGAAAAACAACTGGTCTTGTACGCTGTCAAATTGTGGAGTATCAAAAAAAAGTACCATAAGCTTGATGCGCTCAGAGTGCGTGTTGGTCTTGTGTAATGCACCAGAGGGAATCCAGGCAACGTGATTTTGGGGGAGTAAATACATTTTTCCTGCGACGGTAAGGTATTGGAAACCCTGTTCGACATAAATCAACTGGCCTTTGCGATGACTGTGCAGCTCGTTGTCGTGTATCCAGTTTTCTTCAAACCAGACAAAGGTTGATTTCTGAATGCGTTCAATTGTCAATGTATGATTTGTTTGATCCATGTCGTTTTAAATTAAATTAATGGCAAATTTAATTAAAATTTCAGGTATATCTTTGCGAACGATCATTACATGTATAGCGCGATTTTATTATGAAAGAAAATATAAAAGTATCCACAGCTATTTCTTGGACCTGGTTATCCATATTAGTTGTTGTTATGGTCTCAACCAATCTGCGGTCGCCAATTACAGCCGTTGGCCCTGTACTGGGGCAAATCAGTGAAGATTTACAATTAAATAGCTTTCAAAGCAGCCTATTGACGGCAATTCCCCTTTTTATGTTTGCGAGCTGTTCTGTCGCAGTAAGTCGATATTCGCATAAACTGGGCATGCATCGTTTTTTATTGTTTGGTTTAATGCTATTGAGTGTTGGGATTGTGCTTCGGGTCTGGGGCAATATGCCAACGCTGTTTGTGGGATCTTTTTTAATTGGACTTGGGATCTGTGTGGGCAATGTCGTTACACCTGGCTACATAAAAACCAGTTTTCCAAAGCAAATTGGGTTGATGACAGGGATTTTTGCGGTAGCAATGAATCTCACTGCTGCTTTCGCTTCGGGTTTTAGTTTACGATTGGGCGAATGGACTGGTCTTGGGTGGCAAGGCTCACTGGGTGTTTGGGTGATCTTAGCCTTGTTATCCCTTATTGTTGTTTTTTTTGATGGTTTAGGCCGAAAGAAAGCTCAAGGTACTACTGAAAATAGACAAGCGGCAAGTGGAATCGGGCATATCTTTAAGTCTAGATTGGCCTGGTATATCAGCCTATTCATGGGTATTCAGTCCCTGATTTACTACAGCTTGATTTCTTGGTTGCCCAAAGTATTGGTCGATTATGGTATGCCAAAGGAGGATACGGGCTGGTTGCTGTTTTTGATCCAAATTGCCATGATTCCCATTATGTTCATCGGACCTATTTTGGCTCATCGGATGAAGGATCAACGTTTAATGGCAACTGCTGTTGCGATAGGCATGCTTGGAAGTATCTTTATATTCTGGCATTACAAGCTTCAGGGAATTTATGTTGCCGCCATATTGTTGGGACTTTCCAATGGACTGTCTTTCAGTTTGTCTATTCTCTTCTTTACCCTGCGAGCTAGATCAACGGCAAATGCGATCAAAATATCGGGCATGGCGCAGTCTGTTGGCTATTTTATTGCGGCTTTTGGTCCGCCGGTCTTTGGTAGGCTGCACGAAATAGATGCTACCTGGAATTACTCGTTCTACTTTTTGGCGGGGAGTATCGTACTTTTATTGTTTGCAGGATGGAAGGCCGGCGAAGATAAGTATGTAGCGGAAGATTAAAGATAAGGCTACATCAGGCATAGGTGTTTAGCTGATGTAGCCTTTTTCAGTTAGCTCTTAAGCGCTGGCTTTCGAATTTACCTGTTAATCTTTGAGGACAGAAAATTCGATGTATGTGGCATTGTTCACATCGTGAAAAATACGTTGGGTAGCTTTACGGAAATCAGCTTTGGTGGCTGTATAAGACGGTAAAAATACCTGTGGATTTCGTTCTGCCAACGGAAACCATGAGTTTTGTACCTGAACCATAATGCGATGTCCTTTTTTGAAGGTATGCGCAACGTCTGGCATTTCAAAATTCACCTTTTCGACCATACCTGGAGTCAAGGCCTGCGCTTTATCGAAACCATTTCGGTATTTCCCCGCCATGATCTCACCACGTACCATCATTTGATATCCAGCCATTGTTTTTCCTTGATAACTTGCAGCATCGTTCGGGTATACATCAATCAGTTTGACAACATAGTCCGCGTCTGTGCCTGTTGAAGAGACTTTGAGAAAGTTTTTGATTGGGCCTACTATCGTCAGGTCCTCGGTCAACGGTTCTGTTTCATAAACCATGACATCAGGGCGACTAGCCGCGAAACGTTGATCATCTACCATATACTCCCGTGTTCGGTTTTGAATTAACCCACCTTGATGCGGAACAGGTTTATTAGGGTCTGTTACATATTCATCCCAGGAGTCTGTACGTTGAACTTTGTCAAATCCAAGTTTCCCCTGAGGTTGGAAGTATAGTTTTTTTGTCTCTACATTTTTTGGTGGCCATTGTTCGAAATGTTTCCATTCGTTGCTGCCTGAGACAAAAATGTTAGCTTCGGAAGGGGCGAAGTTTCCTTCATCTTTTAGGTAATATTTGAAAAACGGTTGTTCAAATTGTTCCTGATAAGTAATACTGGTTTTTTTCTCAAATTGGATATCACCTAAATAGTTTCCTTCTGCACGAACCCAGCCGCCATGATACCAAGGTCCCGCGACTAAAATCGAGTTGTTTTTTTTGCTTTTATCCTCAATCGATCGGTAGGTCTTAAATGTTCCATAAGCATCTTCCGCGTCAAAGAAACCACCAACCACCATCACAGCTGGTTTTACCTCCTGTAAAGAATTGGTGATCACACGCGATTTCCAAAAATCATCATAGTCGGGATGTTTAAACAGGTCATTCCAAAATTGTACGGAGTCACCAAAGTATTTTTCTTTGAGTTCCCGTGCTGTTCCTGCTTCTGCAAAAAAGTTATATTTATCGGCTTCTTTAATCTGAATTTTGCCCTTAAATTGATCCGGTGTAATGGGTTTTGGACGAGGGACACCAAAGGTTGACATGAATGTAAATGCATCCTGAAGAAACAATACGCCATTATGGTGGAAGTCGTCGCCGATATACCAGTCTGTTACGGGAGCCTGTGGGGAGACTGCCTTCAAGCTCGGGTGTGTTTTGACCAATCCGACGGTAGAATAGAATCCTGGATAGGAAATCCCATAGAGCCCGGCTTTGCCATTATAGTTTTTGAGATTTTTTTGTAACCATTCAAGCGCATCATAGGTATCCGTACTTTCATCGATTGCTTTTTTATCTTTGCTGTACGTGGTCGGACGTATATCTTCAAAATCACCTTCGCTCATCCACTTGCCACGGACATCCTGGTAAACGAAAATATAGCCATCATGCATCATTTGGGGAAAGTTTCCCAAGCTTTTTTTGTATTCGTTCTGTCCATAAGGAGAAACCGTGTAGGGCGTTCTATTGAGCAAAACTGGATATTTCTTGGATTTGTCTTTTGGACTGTAGATCGCAGTAAATAATTTTTTCCCATCTCGCATGGGGATTGCTACTTCGGTCTTTTCATAATGATCTCTAACATAAGCCGAGTCGGCAGCTGTTTGAGCATGTAACTGGCTTGCGCTTAAAAGCGCTAAAGTTAGGCACGAAATTGTATTTTTCATTCAGATAATTATTTGTTCAGTACATTCTTTGGTGTAAATTATAATTTTACACTTGGTTTCAGTTTTTGCAATGCTATGGATACTCTTATGCACCTTAGGCGCTATGCGATACAGTTAAATTTGTCATCGCGTTATCGTTTGGCAGACCATTTCTCCAGCTACTATGAGCGGATCAACAGCTGTTCGTTTATAAATTGAACGATAGATTCATTGCCTGTATTTAGATTTTAGGCTAAAGTTAGTGCTACCAAAACCATTTTCCAATTTTATTGTCATATTTATAGCGAATAGAAAAAGAAAAATTGACCAATTTTTAAGAAAGAAAAACTTTTTTTGGATGGAATTTGGATTAGTTTTCGAATCTTAATATATTGAGTAAAATTAAGGAGAATTATTTTTTGGGTTAACAGCTTTAGCTAAAAACGTTAAATTTCAATCAGATGGATTAGTAGAACACTAAATAATAATTCATTTTCAGATTATTTCTTTAGGTTTCGAATGGGGTTTGTATTGGTATTTGTCACGATTTTATAAATTAAGTGGGCGGTGGTATGAAATATGTTTTTTTAAGCTAATTTTAAGAATTATTTTATCATAATACATCAATTAAATAACAATTTAAGTATATAGAATTAATATGGGACAACAAGTGAAAGATGCCAATGGAAAATTGGGTATTCTTATTCCGGGATTAGGTGCTGTGGCTACAACATTAATCGCTGGTGTGGCATCTATAAACAAAGGTTTTTCAAAACCAATCGGATCTGTTTCTCAATTGAGCAGAATCCGTCTGGGTAAACGCACTGAGAACAGAAATCCATTAATTAAAGATTTCGTCCCTTTAGCAAAATTGGAAGATGTTGTTTTTGGTGGATGGGACGTATATGAGGATAACGTATACGAGGCTGCATCAAAAGCACAGGTATTGGAGCAAGGCCAATTGGATGCTGTTAAGGCCGAATTGGAGGCAATCCAACCAATGAAAGCTGTGTTTGACCGTAATTTTGTGAAAAATTTGGACGGAACGCACATCAAATCTGAAAAAACTCGCCGTGAATTGGCAGATGCCGTGCAACGTGATATTCGTGAATTTAAAGAGAAAAACGGATTAGATCGTGTTGTATTGGTATGGTGTGGATCTACTGAGCGTTATATTGAAACAAACGAAGCTTTTTCAACTTTAGCTAAATTAGAGGAAGCATTAGACAATGATGATCAACGCATTCCACCAAGCATGATCTATTGTTATGCGGCATTGAAAGAGGGAGCTCCGTATGTAAATGGTGCACCAAATTTAACATGTGACGTTCCAGCTATTGTTGAGTTGGCGCATGAAAACGGTGTGGCAATTGCAGGTAAAGATTTTAAAACAGGTCAAACATTGATGAAAACAATTGTTGCACCTGGTCTTCAAGCGAGAGCTTTGGGTGTTGAAGGTTGGTTTTCGACGAATATCTTAGGTAACCGGGATGGATTAGTATTAGATGATCCTGAAAATTTCAAAACAAAAGAGGTCTCTAAATTATCGGTATTGGAAGAAATTCTGGATGCGAAAAAGAACCCTGAGTTATACGGTGATCTTTACCATAAAGTACGTATCAACTATTATCCTCCACACGGCGATAATAAAGAATCTTGGGATAACATCGATATCTTCGGTTGGTTGGGTTACAAAATGCAGATTAAGATCAATTTCTTGTGTCGCGATTCAATTTTAGCAGCTCCGGTTGCGTTGGATTTGGCTTTGTTTATTGATTTGGCTCAACGTGCGGGTATGTCGGGTATTCAAGAGTGGTTATCATTTTACTTGAAATCTCCTCAAACAGCTCCGGGATTACCTCCTGAACACGATATCTTCAAACAATTGATGAAATTGCAAAATACATTGCGTCACATTATGGGTGAAGATTTAATCACACATTTGGGATTGGATTATTACCAGGAGCTAGTAGATAGTATTCAATAAACTACCTTAATAAGAGAGGGGAAACAATTGTTTAAAAACAGTTTTTCCCCTTTTTCTTCAAAATCTTTACGATATTGAAGATTTGTGATATAACCCTCTGTAGACTTTTGCGCTTACGAACGCTGAGATAGTGACGGGGGTTTTGCTTTTTTATAAATGATTTTATTTTGCAATTAAAAGAAATGGAATTTGCAATTATAGCGGCGGGAGAAGGTTCTCGATTGCGAAAAGAGGGATTTAATTTACCGAAACCCTTGCTACCATTACATGGAGTTCCATTAATTGAGCGATTGATTCGCGTGTTTGTTAAAGAAGGGGCGCAAAGAGTTCATGTTATCATCAATAAACAATCTCCGGAGCTGAAATTGTTTTTGGAAAAAACAACGTTTGAATTACCTATTGTGCTAATAGAGGAAGATACTGCAAGTTCATTGCATAGTTTTGCCTTGCTTGTCAAAAATAACCCCGATTGGTCGTCCTGTTGTCTGACAACAACAGATACGGTTTTTAGACCACACGAATTTCATACCTATTTGGAAGCATTTCAGCAACATCAACATGCAGATGCTTTTATGGCAGTCACGCCTTTTGTCGACGATGAGAGTCCACTCTATGTGAACACAAATTCACAGCTTCGGGTGGAAGCTTTTTTGGATACAGCGACCGCAGAAACGAAGTATGTTTCTGGCGGAATTTATTGCTTCCGAAAAGCAGCTATGAATTGTGCATTAAGCTCCGTTGAAGCAGGTAATTCCAGAATGCGTAATTTTCAGCGTGCTTTATTGGAAAACGATTTACAAGTAGAAGCATTTGTATTTGACAAGGTAGTCGATATTGATCATTTAAAAGATCGTGTCGTCGCAGAACAATTTTTGAGTGAGGAGGTTAGTTAGTAAAATGAGCGATATGATTTCTATTTTAGGCGTAACTCGAAAAAATCGCTTTTCACCCAACCATGTGGGGAATGATGCCGCTATATTTAATGAAGTAGTTTTAAAACTGACTGAAAAAGGTGCTTCGGTGGAGGTGTGTAATGAAGATGAATTTTTGTCTTCACCATCCGTGAAGCAGGATCATATTCTGACTATGGGGAGAACGAAGACTTTAGTGAAAAAGTTGCAATCTCTTCAAACTAATGGGATCAATGTTTTGAATTCAGGATTTGGAATTGAAAATTGCTTTCGGAAAAACATGACCCTTAAGCTTTTAGAAGGTGGAGTTCCTTATCCGAAGAGTATCGTGATCTCTACCGTTGCAGATATTCAATCTATTTTCGAAAAACTGAAAGGAAAGGGTGTATGGATCAAGCGTGGCGATTTTCATGCGATTCATAAGGAAGATGTTACCTTTGCTGCTAGTCTGAAAGAAGCGCAACATATCTTGAATGAATATGCACTTCGTGGGATTAAAGAGGCTGTGATTTCTGAACATCTTGCCGGAGACTTACTCAAGTTTTATGCAGTGCGGGGAACGGATTTCTTCTTTTATTTCTACCCATATGAACACAATCATCACAAATATGATTTGTATGAACAAATTAATGACGAAGTCGTACATTTTCCTTTTGATCTCGACAATCTAAAAGAAGTTGCTAATCGTGCTGCTGAGGTCCTGGATGTACATATCTACGGCGGCGATGTGATTATTGATGCAAATGGAGACTTCCATATTATTGACTTAAATGACTGGCCAAGTTTTGCGCCATGTCGGGCAGAGGCCGCTGAGGCCATTGCTCAAATGGTTTACCATAAATTTACTGAAAAGAACCACAATGCAGAAAGAACAAGTTAATGTAATCGAAGAAGATAATTTGAGTGCATTCGAACAATCTTTAAAATCTAATGATACAGAAGAGCGAATTGATATTTGGTTTTATCGACCGATAGGGTATCGCATCGCCCAAGTCTGTGCTAAAATCGGTATTACACCCAACGCTGTGACAATTATTAGTATTTTCTTTGGCGTTGCGGCGGGTATTTTATTTTATTACCCTGCATTATGGATTAATGTGATTGGCATGCTTTTATTGGTTTTTGCCAATTCTTTAGATAGTGCTGATGGACAGCTGGCAAGAATGACGGACAATAAAAGTCGCTTCGGTCGTATTTTGGATGGTTTTGCTGGAGATTTTTGGTTTGCTTCTATTCATATTGCGATCTGTTTACGCAGTATTAATGAAGGATGGCCACAATGGCTATGGGTATTCTGTGTACTTGCAGGTGTATCGCATATGCTTCAGTCGGCAATGGCTGATTATTATCGTAATGTACATTTGTATTTTATAAAAGGTAAAGCTGGAAGTGAGCTGGACAATACACGTGATTTGAAAGTTGACTATGATGCGTTGTCTTGGCGCAAGAATTTTTTTAGCAAATTTGTGTTGAATGGCTACATGGGCTATACACGTAACCAGGAAAAGCTTTCTCCAAAATTGCAAAAACTACTGCATATTGTTAAAAATCGGTATAAAGATGAATTACCGAAACAACTGATGGTCGATTTTAGAGCTCAGAATAAACCATTGATGAAGTATACAAATATTGTACAGTTCAATACACGAGTGATTTTCCTATTTGTTTGGTTGTTTATCGGTCAGCCTTGGATTTACTTTTTCTTTGACATGTTTGTCCTAAATCCGATATTGATATACATGTGTAACCGACAAGAAAAGGTGAGTGGTTATTTTGTTGATAAATTAACAAATGATCCAACCTATGGGTAGTAAGATCTATAAAGTACTCTTTATGCTAATCGGTATAGGTACACTGGCCTATATGATTCAAGCAATGGGAATTGATGAGATTTGGAACAACCTCGAAAAAATTGGCTGGTGGTTTTTGCCCGTCCTCGGTAGCTGGGCAGTACTCTACTGGATGAACGCAATGGCATTTAAGGCAATTATTCAGGAACCCGAATTGCCACAGACGGACGTACCCTTTTGGAAGGTCTTACAGTTGACAATATCGGGGTATGCCATTAATTATATAACGCCCTTTGTTGCGTTAGGTGGTGAGCCTTATCGTATTATGGAGCTTAAAAACTATGTCGGTAGTTCGAAGGCAGGCTCTTCCGTGCTGTTATACGGTGTCATGCACATTTTGTCGCATATTTTATTTTGGGTAGCCTCTGTTTTTCTAATTCTTTGGTTCGTCCCGGCAAGTACAATGGTTGATGTGGCCTGTGCTGTGATTTTTGTGATGGCTATCATTTGTACTTGGCTATTTACGAAGTTTTATAAGAAGGGAATTACGGTTTCACTATTGAAGGCTTTGTCTAAACTACCTTTGGTAGGCAAGAAAGTTGGTCATTTACTGGAGACGAAGTTTGAAACGTTGAATGACGTCGATCAGCAGGTGAAAAATCTCTTTCAAAATCGTCGCGATCGTTTCTATAAAGCCCTGTTTTGGGAATTTGTAGCACGTGTTGTGGGCTGTTTTGAGATTTATTTTATTGGTTTAGCCTTAGATATCAATATTGATTTTATTGATGCCATGATCATTAGCTCGGGATCTTCCTTATTTGCCAATCTTGTTTTTTTCTTTCCAATGCAATTGGGAACGCGGGAAGGTGGGTTAGCAATGGCTGTGATGAGTATAGGATTACCTGCGAAAGTCGGTATTTTTATGGGTGTTGTGACACGAATTAGGGAAATTGTCTGGATTATGATCGGTTTGGGGTGGATGAGTTTAGTAAAAAAGAAATAACATGAATAAGTTTAATATTAAAGGGATTATTTTTGATTATGGTGGAACCTTAGACACTAACGGGGGCCACTGGGGAGCTGTTATCTGGTCGGGTTATGAAAAATATCAGGTTCCTGTAAATTTGAACGCTTTTCAGGAGGCCTATACCTATGCGGAACGTCAGATGGCTTTACAGCCTATCATTAAACCGCAGTTCAATTTTTTAGAAGTACTTGAAGCAAAGCTCAATGTACAATTTGATTATCTTATTGCTGCAGGGTACGACCTAGATCGGTCACTAGCGCATAAAATAGCCTTTGACGGTTATTCGCTGGCGAAAAATACAGTTGAGCAGGTAAAACCACTGTTAAATTCACTTTATGCAAAATATCCAATTGTCATGGTGTCCAATTTTTATGGTAATTTGAAATCAGTACTTGACGATTTTGGTATCCTTCCTTATTTTCAGTCTGTTGTGGAGTCGGCCATAGTCGGCGTACGCAAACCTGATCCTGCAATTTATGCTTTAGGTGTGACTAAAATAGGTCTTCCTGCGCAAGAGGTATTGGTTGTGGGTGATTCCTATAGTAAAGATATGGTACCTGCCAAAGCTGTCGGCTGCCAGACCTTATGGTTGAAAGGACAGACTTGGGGTGAGGATAAATTGCAAGATACATCCGCTGCAGACCAACAATTTACAAGTATCTTTGATTTAATCGCCTTTGTTTAAATAAAGATTCTGACGAAATTCTTTAGGCGAGATTCCAACATTTCGCTTAAAGAATTTACCAAAAAAGGATTGATCCGAGAAATGCAATTTCACCGCAATTTCTCCGATGGAAAGCCCCTGGCAAAGTAACGATTTTGCTTCCTCCACTAAGACGTTCTGAATAAGTTCTATTGCTGATTTTCCGGTTAGTTCTTTCGTAATTACGGATAGGTGTTTTGCTGTGATACCAAGTTCCATCGCATAAAATTGCACCATGTGTTCTTTATGAAACGACTTCTTTAGGAGCAAATGGAAATTGGCAAGTATCTCTCTTTTTCGAGAGGGAATAGCTGGCGTATTTCGCATATTTTGGCTTCCTAGACGGGCTATTTCGCAAAATAATATTTCCGTTAATGACTTTATGATCTGATTTTTGAAAAGATAGCTAGGCCCTTGTCGATCGTAATGAATAAACTGTTTAAATAAGTTGGATAAGTTCGTCGAATCTTGGCTCGATAGCGACCAAATGTAGCTGTCATTTAAGGCCAGAGACTTCTTGGTGACTTCGAAGAAATCCTCCTGGAAATCCAGTTTGAAGCTAAAATCCAGCGTAAAGAAAATCAAATAAACCTCACAATCCCAAGATTTGACGACCGAAGAGCCATTAACTCGCGAAGAAGGATTGGTCAACAATAGGTGATTTTGAGCAACTTGTACCCGTTCATTATTAATGATGAAGGAAGTTTCACCTTTTTTTATTAAACAGAGCGAATAGAGCTCACCTTTTGATAAAATGTGCTGCTGCTCGGAACTAAAGACGGGTTTTGATTTGTTGCCTTTAAAATGAAAGACATAAAAGCCCTTGTGTTCGATGGAAGTTTCCTTTACAGACATGTTTATTTTACGATAAAATCAAAATAGGTTTTACGATAGGGTTCATCTTGCAAGGTGTAATGCCACCATTCCTTATCATAAGCTTTAAAGCCAAATTTAGCCATTGCTTCTTTTAAGATCTTTCGGTTCTCTTTCTGTTGGGCTGTCAGATCCGCGTACTGATGATGTGAGACTGCGCCGAAAAAATCAAAAGGTCCACCCATGTCAATCTCTTTTTGATCTTTTAAGCTAATGAGCGTGAGATCTACTGTACTGCCCCGGCTGTGGCCCGATTTGGAGGCAATAAAGCCTAGATTGAACAAATTCTTCTTATTGATAAGCGGGTAGAACTCCTTTTTTGCAATTGTATCATTGGTGTTTAAAGACCATGTTTTAAAGTTGTCAACAGCACGTTGCGGGCGGTAGGCGTCGAATATTTTCAAGCCAAGACCTTTTTTATTTAAATGGTTCTCGACCTGCTGTAGTGCTAGCGCCGCACGTTTAGTTAAAATAGCGACTGGTTTTTCATAACCTTTAATCGGCCTTCCGGTGAAGTTGTGACTGCCGAAATAACGCACTTCTAAGCTTATCGTGGGGATAATGTCCTTGACGTATACAAAATCTGAAGGCATGATCTTTTCCTGCCCACGGAGGCAAAGTGTGAAAAGGCTGAAGCCAAATGTAAGACACAAGTTGAATTTCATGGAATGAAGATACAACTTGTGTCTTAATTAATATAATAAAAACGGTGATTCTCGTCTGTATCAATAGGTATAAAACCCAGTTCGGTTTATTGATCAATTTGCGCTCCTATTGATAGACAGACTGCTAATGATCAGCTAATTTTTTTTTCAGGTATTTGTATATTTCTATCTGTGAACGACATGGTGCCTCTTTATTCTCGACGTAATGATTGCTCAGAGAATTATTGAGTATCCGCGCTTTGACATTATCTTTGAGCTGGATTTGAAGCATTTCTTTTAAATCCTCCTTGATTTTTTTGCTTGTTATTTTTACTGCGGCTTCGATACGATGATCCAAGTTTCTTGTCATCCAGTCCGCTGAGGAAATAAATAGTTGCTCTCGACCAGCATTATAAAAATACATCACACGTGCATGCTCCAAATATTCATCTACGATTGAAATGGCGTTCATTTGCAGTTTAAACGTTTTTTGATTTGTTGCACAGTAGATTCCCCGGATAATAAGATCTATTTTGACACCAGCTGTTGCTGCGTCATAGAGCTTTTTAATCATCTCTTTATCGCTGAGTGAATTTACCTTGACAATGATGTATGCTTTTCGACCAGCCTTTGCTTCGGTAATTTCCTGGTCGATGTAGTGTAGAAGTTCTCTACGCATATCGGTTGGGCATATCAAAAGACTTTTGCAATTTTTGATAATTTCAGCCGGATTTGATTTGGGACGTCTTAGGTAATTGAAAACCTTATTTATATCGGCAATAACATCCCTATTACTCGTTAAGAGGCAATAGTCTCCGTATAATTTAGCCGTTTTCTCGTTGATATTTCCTGTGCTGACAAAGCCATATTGGATCGTTTTCATTCCAATACGTTTTTTTATCACACATAGTTTTGCATGAACCTTTTTATTTGGGATACCGGTAAGTACTTTAATGCCTTCGAGTTCAAGTTTCTCTTTCCAGTCCAAATTGTTTTCTTCATCAAATCTTGCACGAAGTTCAAGCATCACAGTGACTTCCTTGCCATTGCGGGCTGCGTTAATCAAGGCATTTGCAATTTTGGAATTGGAAGCTAAACGATATGCTGTAATCTGGATCGTTTTTACATCGGGATCCATTGCTGCTTCCCGAAGTAAATCGATGATCGGTCTAAACTCATGATATGGAAAGGAGAGCAGTACATCTTTTTTTAATATGGTATCCGTTACACGTTCGTAGTTTTTGAAATAAGGATGTGGAAAAGACGTTCGTTCCAAGGGCTGATTGTAGGATTTAAACACATTGGGGAAATCCATGAAGTGTTTGAAGTTGTGTATTTTTTGTCCTGGAATGATGCTGTCTTTTTTTGAAAGGTTAAGTTTCTTGATCAGGAATTCTACCAATTTATGGTCCATTTCTTGATCGAAAATAAACCGGGTAGGTTTACCTTTTCTTCTGTTTTTTACCCCTTTGCTTATCTTCTCAACGAGCGTCGTGTTGATGTCATTGTCAATGTCAAATTCGGCGTCTTTTGTTACTTTAAAGACATGTGCATTGAATACATCAAAACCGAAATAGGAAAATATTAATGGAAGATTAAACTTGATAACATCCTCCAAAAGTATAATATGCTTTTCATCTTTTGGCGAAGGTAATTGTACGAAGCGTCCATTTTGACTGGTAGGGATTTCGATGAGTGCAAATTTAGTTTCATACTGCCATTCCTGTTTTCCCATCGCAATACCCAAGTAAAGGCTCTTATCCCGAATATAGGGCATAGGTCGTATATCGTCCAATATCAAAGGAATGACGTTCGATTCCACCTCATCCTGATAATAGTCACTCACAAATTGTTGTTGTTCGGGATTCAGTTCCTCACTGGTCTTAATATAGACATTCTGTTTGGCCATATCTTTTTGGATACGATTCCACGTATTGTCAAATTTCTTTTGCTGCTTGATTACCCGGATATTGAGCTCTTCCAATATGAGTTGTGGGTCTTCGTAGAAGGATTGGTTGGCACTTTTGTCTTTCAGGTCTATAGCCCGTTTTAGACCTGCAACACGTACACGGAAAAATTCATCGAGGTTATTGGAAAATATACCTAAAAATTTGATTCTTAAGGGTAAAGGGACAGTCTCGTCCGCAGCTTCCTGAAGTACTCTTCCATTAAAGCTCAGCCAACTAACGTCTCTAGGAATAAATTTTTTCGCCATAGCTAAATATACGTAAATTTAAAAAGCAAAACTATAGCTCTACAGGGGATAATCGAACTTTTTTGTGTTAAAGAATTATTAAGTTATTTTTTGTTCATGTGTGTAGACCATAGTTTTAAAGGTGCATTTTTGCCACTGCTCTTTTTCCTGGGAAATAACCGCCACAAGGTGTTGCACTGCATGGCAAAAAAAATCCCCCAAAGGTCTATTCAGACTTTGAGGGATATGTCATTATGTTTGGTTTCGTCTATTTCTTCTTTCCGTATTTTTTGGAAATTTGAATCGCTTTGTATTTCGTCGTGTCAAAATGTGGCGTGTCAATTGACAAGTTTGTCGGATAAGGAGCACTTCGATCGAAGAAATACACGGTTGTTGTACTTCCGTAATCATTAACAGGCATTAAATCAAGACAAGCAGAATAATCCGCATTCAACAGGTCGCCTACAGTAACGGCATAAATGCGTATGATACCACCTTTATTTTGTTCATTTCTGACGAAAGCGACTTCCTTAAAACCTCCCGGTAGATCCTCAATACTTTTCTGATTGAAGCTATCTTTTAAAATAAAACCCAACAGCACTAAAATCGGTATGACCAAAAGCCATAGCCTTTTATTCTTCTTCATTAAAAACACTTAAATTGTAATTGTTATACCTAATAATTTGTAAAACTCTTTTAAAATTGCCTGATGTCCCGGCCATGCAGGAGAGGTGACCAAATTGCCGTCTACCACCGCTTGATCCGCAGGGATGTTTTTCCATGTGCCGCCCGCTAATTCGATATCAGGGCCTACAGCAACATATGCTGTCAATGTACGTCCTTCAAGTACTTTTGCCGCTGTCAACACTTGGATGCCATGACATATTGCCGCAACAGGCTTATTGTGCTCAAAGAAATGTCTTGTAATCTCTAATACACGTTTGTTGAGTCGAATATATTCTGCCGATCGGCCACCAGCAATATATAGGCCATCATAATCTTCGACATTGACCTGATCGAAATCTTTATTGATTGCAAAATTATGTCCACGCAGTTCTTTATACGTCTGGTCACCAGTGAAATCATGAACTGCAGTTGGAACTACATCTCCGCTTTTGCGGTCCGGAGCAATCGCATCTACCGTCAATCCTATTGAACCCATTGCTTGAAATGGAACCATTGCTTCGTAATCTTCTACAAAGTCTCCTACAAGTAGTAATATTTTTTTTGCCATATCAAAAAACCTCTTTTAATAGGTTTTCAATTTACATATTAAAAGAGGTATTCGCAATGATTATTTGTTAATCTTTTGTTAACCTTGCACGGCTAATTTTTCGGCCAGTGCACGTTTTGTTTTGCGCACTTTAGCTTCTAATTGACTTCTTAAAGTGGGATCGATAATACCTTTACCTTCTTCAAAGTTTTTGTGGAATTCAGGGAGGGAGAAGGAGTCTAATATATCGGCGCCATCCCAAGTGATTCGGTTTACTGCGGTGTTCAATACTGTGGCACCACCCATTGGACCCGGTGCAGTAGCCAATAAGAAAACAGGCTTGCCATTGAATAATTTACGGTTAGGAATACGCGAAACCCAGTCAACGATATTTTTGTAAGCTGTGGTATATGAACCATTGTGTTCCGCTAAAGAGATCAAAAGGAAATCTGCTGCATCCATTTTAGCTGCAAAGTCATGCGCTAATTGAGGAATACCCTGCTCCACTTCTTTGTCGTAAGAATAGATAGGCATTTCAAAATGGTTTAAGTCTAGCAATTCGATCGTGTCGTCAGCTTCTTTGTAGTATTTGGATATACTTGTGACGAATGTTTTGTTGATTGAGTTTTTGTTGCTTGTTCCTGCAAATGCTAATATTTTCATCTTTATATCATTAATTTTTGAGGTGTTAGGTAAGGGCGAAACCACATGATACCTACCTCGTTTTTACCTTTGGGAAATCATGATTTCCTCCTGTTTTCTTTTAAAATCTGGTCAAACTTACGATATAATTGCTGAATAAATGTCAATCAAATGTCTCTGTACGGCGTTCTAGCGTATTTATTGATGTAGATCAATAAAATTGAAACGTTCGTACATACCAAGTAGGCCTGTAAGTCCGCCAGTATGAATAACGAGTACCTGATCTGCGGGGGTAAAGTAGTCCTTTTTGATCAGATCATCTACGGCATAAAGTAATTTGCCGGTATAGGTGGGTTCGATCATGATTCCTGTCGCAGCTATAAAATGCTGAACAAAGGCGAGTAAGTCGGTATTGGATTTTGCATAACCACCAAAATGATAATCAAGATGTAAAATAGGAGGAGTGATGTTGGGGTAAAGCTGATCGACTTCCTCCTGAATAAATCCTCCATTTTTTAAAACAGGTATGCCGTGTACGCGGGTAAATAGATCTCGTTTTTCTATCGCATTGGCTATTCCAGCTAATGTTGTTCCTGTGCCGCAGGCGGTAAAAATATGCTGGTATTCATGTTGGAGTTCATCAACGAGTTCAGAGCAACCTTTTGCTCCCAGTATGCCGTAACCACCCTCGTGTATATAGAACGTCGTTGGATCCTGACCAAAATAGGTGTTGTATAAACTTTCTTTATCTCGGTAAGATTCGCGGTCGACGTAAATGAGCTGCATCCCAAAAAGGCGGCACATCGCTAAAACAGGGTTGTTAACCCCTTCTTCACCTCGAACAAAAGCGGTTGTTTTAAACTTAAAGGTAGCTCCGGCGCAAGCGGTAGCTATAAGATGGTTGCTCCATGCGCCACCAAATGTAACAAGATGATTTTTCTGAAGCTGCAGGGCTTCTTCCAGATTATATTTTAATTTTCGCCATTTATTGCCTGAAATAAACGGATGTATGAGGTCATCGCGCTTAAGTGTTACTTTAATATGCTTCTTCTCCCAAGCCGGGAGGCACAATTCAGTTTCGGGGCTATGGATTTTGAAGGGCAACATAACATTAAATGAAAACAAATTTAACGAAAATTGTTTCATTTGGTTTATTTTTGTAGCATGACAGAACAAATAGGATCGCAAGATCAGGAAGAACAAGAATTATTTGAGCATCTACGTATTGAAGTGGATAAGGGACAAGCATTACTCCGCATTGATAAATACTTGATGAACAGAGTGGAAAATGCGACGCGGAGCAAAATTCAGCATGCTATTGAAGCAGGTTCTGTCATGGTTAACGGTAAGGAGATCAAGGCGAGCTATAAGGTTAGACCTGATGATGTGATTACATTGGTGCTACCTGACCCACCACGGGATAACGAAGTTTATCCAGAAAACATTCCATTAGATATCAAATACGAGGATGACGACGTGCTGATTGTGAATAAAGAAGCGGGTATGGTCGTACATCCAGGATATAATAATTATACGGGAACCTTGGTAAATGCATTGACGTATCATATACAGCAGTTGCCGCAGTTACCAGGAAACTCCGATCGCCCGGGGTTGGTGCATCGAATCGATAAAGACACTTCCGGACTATTGGTTATTGCTAAAAATGAAAAATCAATGGCCTTTTTGGCAAAACAGTTTTTCGATCACAGCATTACCCGTAAGTATATTGCATTAGTTTGGGGTGATTTAAAGGAGGACGGAACAATTACAGGTTATATTGGACGTCATCTAAAAGACAGACGCATCATGGCGATGTATGACAGTGAAGACAAAGGGCGTTGGTCGGTGACACATTACAGAGTTTTGGAGCGATTGGGCTATGTTACTTTAATTGAATGTCAGTTAGAAACAGGGCGTACACACCAAATTCGTACGCATATGCAGTCTATTGGTCATCCGCTATTTAATGATGCAATGTATGGTGGAGATAAGATTTTAAAAGGTACCGTGTTTTCAAAGTACAAGCAGTTTGTGGATAACTGTTTTTCATTACTGCCGCGGCAAGCACTTCATGCGCAGGTATTGGGATTTATCCATCCTACGACAAAAGAAAATATGTATTTTGAGGTACCATTTCCAGAAGATTTTCGTTTAGCTTTAGAAAAGTGGCGCGGATATGCGGCAAATTCAATGGCTATAGAAAATGATTAAAATTTAGAACAAAATTAAGATGCCAACAAACTATATCAATTTCAATGGCAGTGTAGTGCCGGAAGATCAGGAAATATTTAGCATTGAGAATAGAGGTTTCCGTTATGGGGATGGATTATTCGAAACGATGCTGTATAAGGATGGTGATATCCGCTTTCTAAATTTTCATGTCGAGCGTTTACAGAAAGGAATGGAGTTGATTCATTTGGATGATGCGAATCTATTCGATGAATTTTTTATTCGTTCGAGATCCGAAGAATTAATCCGTAAAAACAATATGTTGGGGCAGCAGGTTCGTATCCGATTGATCGTGTTTAGATCTGGAGGCGGATTGTACAGTCCAACGAGTAATAAACCTGGTTTTGTTTTGCAGGTGCAGCGCATAGAACCTAATCTTCGCGATAAGAAGGTCGGTTTGATTGTAGGACTTTACAATGAATTCAAAAAACCGTATAGCGATCTTTCCAAGATTAAATCTTTAAATGCGCAGATTTACGTGTTAGCTGGCATCTATAAAAAGAAAATGGCTTTTGATGATGTATTGATTCTAAATCAGGAAGGCTATCTATGTGAATCCTTGATTTCAAATATCTTTGTCTATTATGAAAAGGTACTTTATACACCAGCGCTATCCGAAGGATGTATTGAAGGAATAATGCGCCGGGTAGTCATGGACATGGCACAGGATGAAGGTATAGAGGTGGTTGAGGCACAGATAAGCCCCGAAATCATGAAACGGGCGGATGAGATTTTCTGTACCAATGCTGTACAGGGTGTACAATGGGTAATGGGCTATAAGCAAAAGCGCTATTTCAATAAGATATCGCGGATCTTGCAGGAAAAATTACAACATTGGAACTATGACGTCAGTGATGAACAGGACTAGAATAATTTGATTATACATACAAAAGGTCAGGATTTAATCCTGACCTTTTGTATGTATAATTCGCTCAGCCCATTGCTCAAAGGCATTTTTAAAGCTGCGTAGAAAATCTTTGGTTTTTTGTGATTCAATAGCCCCAGTGGGACCAATACATGTTGTTATATTGCCCAAATAAGCTTCGGGTTGCTGCATGGTTAAGATATTGACGAAGACCAGCGATTGACGTAAATGGTGGTTGGCGCCAAAGCCACCGTAAACTCCCGTTGATGAAGAAATTATTGCGCCAGGTTTACCATCCCATTTATTTTTTCCATAGGGTCTTGAACCTACGTCAATCGCATTTTTTAAAACTGCAGGAATAGAACGATTATACTCTGCGGTAATAAAAAGTATTGCATCCAGGGACGCGACCTCTTTCCGAAATCGTACATAGCTCGGAGGAGGATTTCCTACATCGTCAAAATCCTGATTATATAAGGGAAGTTCGCTGATATCAATTATGCGGTAGCCAAATTTAGATTCCTCTTGTTCAAGAATAAACTGCGCAATTTTTTTGTTGTAAGATTCCTTTCGTAAGCTACCGACCAATATTCCTACGTTATATATACTCATTGTGATTAGTTCATTAAAGTCTGTATGATCTGAACAACTGATCCTACTAAAAAGTTTGCGGTTTTATTGTTTACTATAATCATGTTCAACCTATTTAAAATGAAGCTCTTATTGCTGTGTTAACAAAAATTAACATTTGAGCATTAATCTTTTGCACACTGTTTGTTGTCGTATTGTAAAGAAGAAATTACAAACTAGAGGGAGGAGCTACTTATGAAAAAATTGTTTTACGCGGCGGCGATTATTGCAGGCCTTTTTACGGCAGGAGCTGCACAAGCGCAAGTCAGTATTAGTGTCAATATTGGGAGTCAGCCAAGCTGGGGGCCAGCAGGTTATGATTATGCCCGCTATTATTATATTCCTGAGTACAATATGTATTACGATGTACCTGCAAGATGTTACGTTTATTATGATAATGGCGGCTGGGTAAGAAGAGCAAGTTTACCGAGGAGATACAGGCATTACGATTTTTATCGGGCTCATAAAGTGGTTATTAACGATCGCACACCTTGGCATCACCATGATCGGTATAGAAGCCGTTATGGCGGTTACCGTGGAAGACAAGTATCTATCCGTGACAACCACCACGGTGGTAGCGGGTATTCATTTGCCAGCGAACGTAGTGTAAGGCGCGAACATTCATGGAGTGAAAGCCGTCGGTATGATAGAGGGAATGGTCATGGTCGTGGCAACGATCATGGTCATGGACGCGGTAAAGGTCATGGTGGAAGACATAGAGATTGATCCGGTATTTTGAATTACATGAACAAAAAGGAATCTATATCGTATAGGTTCCTTTTTTCTATTTTACTGATTTGTGTTTCTTTTAGGTATCAATGCGCTTGTCGAGATCGGTTACTGGTCGGAAATAACTTTCAGTCTACTTTCATGGCTAATTGTGCTAGCGGATCATGAAGTTTTATTGTGCATGCACAATAAATTAAATAACATAACAGCCTGATTAATGAAAAATATATTAATTTTGCGCTACAAGTGATTAAAATCAGCTCATTTATTGCGATTTTAAGTGTTGGAGAAATAATTGTAATGTGAAAGTTAATTTTTGTGATGAGAAAAGTGGTTAATTCAGGTGTTGTATGGGTTGGGTTGAGTATATCTATTTTGGGATTTTACTCCTGCAACCAAAGTGGAACAAATAAGGTGCAAACTATAGGGGCTGTCGATTCAATGCCACCAAAAAAAGACAGTTTATTGGTGGTACAAGATTCGATAAGTAAAGTCGATTCCCTCCGTAAGGATACCATTACAAAAATGGAAGAAAATGTGGCTTATAAGGGAGCTAAAGATACGACTGTTTTATTGACCGATACTGTTTCTCCTCGTTATATTTATCTCACCTTTGACGATGGTCCCCTGAATGGAAGTCAACACCTTGATTCCATTGCGACGGCGAAAGGCATTAAAATCAATGCTTTTCTGATTGGTAATCATGATAAAATGAGTAAAAAATTGCACAGCTTTACGGAACGCTATAAGAATAATCCTCTAGTGGATTGCTATAACCATAGTTACTGGCACGCGCACAACAAATACACTACTTTTTATTCGAACGCTCAGACGGCTTTTGAGGATTTTGAACTTGCTGAACAATCACTGGGTTTGGAACATAAAATCGTACGTTTACCAGGACGAAATATTTGGTATATTGGAGACCGTAAAAAGGTGGATTTGAAAAGTGGGGCTTCGACGGCTGAGTTATTACATCAAAACGGTTATAAAGTAATTGGTTGGGACTGTGAGTGGAAAATAAATGGGGTAACTGGGAAACCGGATTTATCTGTGAATCAATTGTATACCCAGATGAAGAATTTGCTTCGTAAAGGTACATCTTATACGAAAAATAATGTTGTGCTATTGACACATGACAATATGTATCAAACGAAAAAAGGACAGCGTCTTTTATCGGATTTGATCGATAGTCTTAAACAACATCCAAACTATCGTTTTGAATTTGTACGGAATTATCCGCAATAGTGAGAGCTATCTCGCTAAATAATAAAGGCTTGAACGGGAGTGAACCCCAGTTTAAACCTTTATTATTTAGACGAAAAATCTAGTTTAATTTTGTTTACGGAGATATTTGGTCAGTATAACGATTGTTTGACCCTCAATCTTTCCTTCAATTTGTTCGATATTGTCTGCTACCAGTCGAATATTCTTAACCACGGTGCCTAAAGTCGCTTTTAAGGAGGAACCTTTCACGTCAAGCGTTTTTGTCAGAACAACTGTATCGCCCTCCAATAGTCGTTGTCCGATGCTATCTTCATGAAAAGAAACATAGCCATCATTTTCATGATCTCCAGTTTTCTTCGCTTCCGATAGTGTTTCATCGTCAAGATAGAGGATATCCAGTGCTTCAGAAGCCCAGCCTTCATTTTTTAATCGATTTAACATGCGCCAGCATACAATTTGTACCGATGGGTTTTCGGACCACATGGCATTAGGAAGAAACTTCCAGTCGTCGGGATTTAATTGTTCCGTTTTGTTGAGCTGATTGACCAATGTTTCTGAAATCAGTAAAGTATTGTCCAAATTTGATGTTATTTCCAGAGGTAATGTGTAGGCAATTAAAGTGGCATCTTCGCCTGTCAGCTCACATTTTCCGCCAGCTCTCGCTTGTAATTGTTCTTCTAATTTCATGTCAGTTTTTTTGAAAGCCCAAACTTAGCCAAATTTGCTTTGATGTACAATGACGAATATCACGACTTAGGGAAATAATTCCTGTTTTTACTCTTATAAAGCATTGTTTTTGCTTATGGCTTTCATTTGTTTGCTGGTAAATTTATTTATAGGATGCGGGCTATGAGGTAAAGTGGAGTAAATTTTTTCTTCAAATAAATTTACTCCATGTAGAAGATTGGTACCGAATTTGTGTTTAACCAACATTAGAAAAGATTATTAACTGTAATATAGGAATACTATGAAATGGCAAGGAGGCAAGCAAAGTGGTAATTTTGAGGACCGTCGCGGAATGTCGGGGGGAGGAAAAATTGCTTTAGGAGGAATTGGTGGAATTATTGTTTTGGTCATTGGATTTTTGATGGGTGGAGATCCGATGCAACTCTTACAGCAAGCCCAAAATATGGGGGCGCAAACTGAACAGTCGGGACAGCCGCGTGAGTTAAATCCTGAGGAAAAAAGACTAACTGAATTTTCGTTAACTGTACTTCAGAGTACCGAGGATGTTTGGGCAAAGCTCTTTAAAGAGCAGATGCAGAAAAATTATACCCCTACAACACTTGTATTTTACGATGGGGGAACACAAACGGATGGTTGTGGTATGGGGCAGGCTTCTTACGGACCTTTTTATTGTCCGGGTGATCAAAAGATTTACCTGGATCTGAGCTTTAGTAGAGAACTTTCGGATAAATTCGGTGCAAAAGGAGAGTTCGCCATGGCGTATGTAATTGCGCATGAAGTCGGACATCATATCCAACAATTGGTGGGATTATTGCCGAAGACCAATCAAGCCCGTGGGAAACTGAGCGAGCGTGAAAATAACAGGATCTCCGTTATGACCGAGCTGCAAGCGGATTTTTATGCTGGTGTATGGGCGCATTACATCAATGATTTAACCGATATAAAAATTGATTATAATGATATTATGGATGGTATGAAAGCTGCCGAAGCTGTTGGGGATGATAAATTACAAACAGAGGCCCAAGGGTATGCTGTTCCTGAATCATTTACACATGGTACATCTGCACAACGTATGGCCTGGTTTAAAAAAGGATATGATTCGGGCGATATGCGATCGGGCAATACCTTTGAGGATCCGAGTTTGAAATAGGAGGATATTCTTATACTAAAAAAGACACCTGGTCATTACGTCTGAGCAGGTGTCTTTTTTTTGATATTGGCAATTGTGATGTAATCGTATCTAATATGGAGCTAATCTAATACAGGGCTAAACTTTAATTTTAGTTTTCCTCGGAGGAATGATACTCATTGGATAAATCCGGTTCGGTTGATAATTACAGATCGTTATTGAACCAATAGATTACAACCGCGGATGTCACTTTGGTCAAAACGCCCTAATATTTCAAAGGAACCATCTTGATAAACCTTGCCCAAATCTTGTGTTGCTATAAATGAGCAAGAATAACGATTCGCGAGATCAATGACATTAATTCCGCCGGTTTTATTCAAAGGAATCAAACTCAATGGATCATTTGTGTCGCGTATTAATATCTTCATCCATTTCGGTAGCTGAAAAATCCCTTGTCCCACAGAATAGCCCTGTGATAGAAGTTCTGTCATACCATATTCAGAATGAATTCCTTTTACGGAAAATGCATCTTCCAGAAGTTTATGAATTTTCTGTTTGACCATTTCCTTACGCTTACCTTTCATACCTCCAGTTTCCATGATAATCAATTCAGGGAATTTGAAGGCATAGTGTTCGATGAAGTCGAGCAGCGCGTAAGTCACTCCAAAGAGGATTGTTTTTGTTCCTTTATTTTTGAGTTCAACAAGTGTATCGTATAGTTCTTGATGGTTATAGAGGAAATAGTTACTTTCTGGTTGCTCACTTTGCTTCATGAGATCATCAATCATATAGATTAGAGAAGAACCGCTTCTTTCGAGGTAAGAGGGTAGAAGTGCCAGAATTGCAATATTACTCAGCGGACCATAAAAATCTTCAAAAATCCGACGAAAGGTACGTTCGTAAATATTGAGGTCGGCGACCAAATGTTTTGAGGTAACCATACCTGTTGTCCCCGAACTCGAAAACACAATTTCGGCGTCCATTCCAGCTGCGATAACCTGTTGGGTTTTAAAAAATTCGATAGGCAAGAAGGGGATCTCGGTATAGTGCTGTATCGGGGATTTTTCTTTTCCTAGGATCCTTATATAGTCACGGTAAATCTTACAATGCTGACTTTGGAATTGGTAGGTATCTAAACAATGTTGATTAAAATCATCCTCGGTTTTAATCTCAAAAAAATCCTTCCAGTTCGTCATGGCATTTAAAAATTTAATGGACAAAATTAACTAAAATTTGGAAATATTGTGAGGACTTATAGATTCCTTCTTATCGGAGATCTATTGAAGCTATTTGCTAGTACTAACAATACAGGTATGCAGAGGTTGTAAATTCTGTAATCAGAAGGAAAGGGAAAGCCCTCTGTGTTCAGTATATTGAGGTTTAAGGGATAGATCGGAGTAGGGCAGTAAAGATAAATAAGGGGCAATGTGAGGTCAAATTTAAAAAATTTGACCTCACATTGTTAATTTTTATAACATACCACCATCAACAGGTAGAACCTGTCCGGTTACGTATGCCGATAAGTCAGATGCTAAATAGAGACAAGCATTGGCAACGTCTTCTGGATCTCCAGCACGTTTCAATGGAATCCCGGCTTCCCATCCAGCCACAACTTTAGGATCCAATACATCTGTCATTTCGGTGCGTATAAAACCTGGTGCAACTACGTTTGCACGGATATTACGAGAACCTAACTCTTTTGCGACAGATTTTGTGAACCCGATAATACCGGCTTTTGATGCCGCATAATTTGCCTGACCAGCATTTCCTTGAACGCCCACAACTGAAGACATATTGATAAATGAACCTTTACGGTTTTTCATCATAATTTTCGAAGCGGCTTTTGTAACGTTAAAGACGGATTTTAAGTTGACATTTAATACATCATCCCAATTCTCCTCGGTCATGCGCATTAACAAGCCGTCTTTTGTGATACCGGCATTATTTACAACGATATCTAATCCTCCAAAATCGGCAACGATCGCGTTGATTAATTGTTCTGCTTCTTCGAATTTTGAAGCGTCAGAGCGATAACCAATCACTTTGGTACCGAAAGCCTGAAGCTCCTGTTCCAGCGCCTGTCCTTTTTCGACAGAAGAAAGATATGTAAAAGCGACGTTAGCACCATGTTGTGCAAACACTTCTGCAATTTTCCTTCCGATTCCTTTTGATGCTCCTGTTACTAAAGCAATTTTTCCTTCAAGTATTTTCATCTGTATAAGTTATTTGTTCTTCAATTATTCACACTTAGGCATTTATGTCCATTTTCAACGCCCTGTCTTTCTCTCACAGCCTGTCTGTTACTGGAATTCAATACGAAACATGAACTCGTTTCCATTTGGTTTATCTTGGTTATGCCACAGTGCTTGTGTTTTTTCGATACCATCGTATCAGCGAATAAATGATCTTGTTTTTTAGCTATTGTATACACTATTGCCTTTCGATGTTCTGCAAAAATGTTAAAACTATATTATAACACAAAATCTTTCGATAAATAACGGTTTAAAATAGGAAAACATTGTGTGCTGACCTTGTGTTTATCTTGGAGTGGGGGAGTGTTTTCCGGAAACAATTTTAGAATTTTACGGTAAGCGATCACTCACTTAGGATTATTTTAATAAATCAATGGTATTTTTGAATAAGTGGTTCTAAAAAGTACAGTTTTTTGACAAAAGACTTGGACGTTTACCAAAAACTATATTAAATTTGCATCAATCACAAAAACATGAGCAAAAAATCAAATAAAGAAGTTGACGTTGTTCTGATCGGCGCCGGTATTATGAGTGCTACTTTGGGTACTCTAATCAATGAATTAAGCCCAGACGTTAATATTGAAATTCTTGAGCGTTTGGATGTTGTGGCTGCTGAAAGTTCTGACGCTTGGAATAATGCTGGCACGGGTCACTCTGCCTTATGCGAGTTAAATTATACCCCCGAACAGAAAGATGGTTCTGTAAAGATTGATAAAGCAGTTAAAATTGCTGAGCAATTTGAAGTGTCTAAGCAATTTTGGTCCTACCTCGTTGATAAAGGCATTATTGCCCAACCTGAAAATTTTATCCGTAGTATTCCACACATGAGTGCGGTTTTTGGTGAAAAAGATGCTAAATTCCTAAAGACAAGATGGGAAACATTGACGACCCAAAACTTGTTCAAAGGGATGGAGTATACCGAAGATACGGCATTGTTGAAATCGTGGATTCCATTGATGATGGAAGGACGCGAGGCCGATGAAAAAATTGCTGCGACAAAAATGGATCTGGGTACCGATGTTAATTTTGGGTCGTTGACACGTGATTTGATCGCTAACCTTGAAAATAAAGAAAATATTTCGATCTCCTTAAACCATGAAGTAATCGACATCGAACGTGAAGACGATGGCCGTTGGGAAGTGGAGGTCAAAGATTTAAAGACAGGAACAAAGAGAGAAATCAAAGCAAAGTTTGTATTTATTGGGGCCGGTGGCCACTCGTTGTTGTTGTTGGAAAAATCTGGAATACCAGAAGCGAAAGGCTATGGCGGATTTCCTGTAGGGGGCCAATGGCTACGTTGTGTAAATGAAGAGATCATAAATACACATCATGCGAAAGTGTATGGAAAAGCTTCTGTTGGTGCTCCTCCAATGTCTGTACCGCACTTAGATACACGTTATATTGATGGCAAACAAGCGTTATTGTTTGGACCATATGCAGGTTTCTCGACTAAATTCTTAAAACAGGGGTCTTACTTCGATCTACCTGCTTCCATCAAATTGTCCAATATCCGCCCGATGTTATCCGCCGGACTTGACAACTTACCTTTGACGAAGTATCTTATTACTGAAGTCATGAAGTCACCAAAAGATAAACTAGAGTCTTTAAAACAATTTATGCCTACAGCTAAATTGGAGGATTGGGTTATCGAGAAAGCAGGACAACGTGTTCAGGTCATCAAGAAAGATGAAAAGAAAGGTGGAATTTTGGAATTTGGTACAGAGGTTGTTTCTAGTGCAGATGGTTCTATTGCTGCGCTATTAGGAGCTTCTCCTGGTGCTTCGACGTCAGTTGCTATCATGATCAGCCTGTTGAAGAAATGTTTCCCTGAACGTGCGAAGTCAGATGAATACCGTAAAAAACTACGTGAAATGATTCCTTCACATGGGAAATCATTGAACGATGATGCGCAACTATGTAAAGAAACGCGTACGCGGACGCACAAAGCGTTGAAATTGATTGATATAGAATAATCAATTCGACAGAAAATATACTTATGGGGTGCTTGGAATGACCATGGTCATTCTCGGCTGAGATTATACCCAATAAAAGCGATTGTAACTCCTTATACAATCGCTTTTATATACCTGATCCAGGTAATGCTGGCGTAGGGATTTAATTTCAATAAAAACGTCCGTTTTTCTCCCATAGGTTTATTATGAATTACACGAAATAATAAACAAGGCGATGACTTCTGAAACAATTTTCGAAGCTTTTATAAAACAGATCCAACAGGCCACCATCGCGGAATGGTTAGGGGTATCCTTTGGTATTTTACAGGTTTGGTTTTCCCGTCAAAATAAATCGATCAATTACATTTTTGGGATTATTGGTATCTTAATTTCAGTATACGTACTCTTCCATGCGAAACTATATGCAGAAATATTGCTACATCTCTATTATTTGGTCATGAGCATCTATGGCTGGATCTATTGGAAATATAGTAGTGATGTTGCTGCTCCCATAACGCATTGTGAGCCGAAAGAATGGTGGATAGTAGGGGGAATCTGCGCTCTCGCTTTTCTGTTGTTTTATTTCGGATTGGTACATTTAACGGATTCGGATGTACCGCTTTGGGACTCTGCAGTTTCCTGTACCGCTTGGGCAGGGATGTGGTTATTGGCAAAACGGAAGATAGAAAATTGGATATTGTTGAATATTAGTAATCTGATGGCAATTCCTTTATTGATCCATAAAGGGTTATTTCTTTATTCGGGTTTGACTTTGTTTTTATTTGTAATGGCATTTAGCGGATATTTTAATTGGAGGAGAATAATAAGTGAAGAAAGATATGCAACTCTGTAGCGAGGATATCGCCGCACTGAAGGATAATCAGGTTAAAGGAATAAAGCAGAAAACATTGTCGGATGAACAACTCGAGCTCATTTATCGCAAAAAGTGGTTTAAGATCTGGGTTCCACCTGCATTGGGTGGATTGGGATTAAGTCTACCTGAAGGGTTCAATTTATTGGCTGACCTGGCTTATTGGGATGGGGGATTAGCCTGGACAGTAACGTTATGCTCGGGAGCAAATCTCTTTGTCGGTTTTATTGATCCGGTTTTAGGAGATCAGATTTTCAAAACGGATCGGGTTTGTTTTGGCGGCAGTGGGCAGGCATCAGGTACAGCTACACGTGAAGGGGAACATTATCGGCTCCGCGGTTTTTGGAAATATGCTACCGGAGCTCCTCATTTAACCCATTTTACCTTAAATGCTGCAATTCAGGAGGCAGGAAAACCCGTTTTGGACGAAAAAGGTGAACCACTGATAAAATCATTTTTTGTGGATCGTGACCATGTACTGGTGCATTACGACTGGGATACATTTGGATTGGAGGCTACGGCTTCGCATTCCTTTTCGCTGGAAGACATACTCGTTGATGGTAGGCAGTCTTTTGAGATTGATGCGGCAAAAAGTACACGTAGCGAGCTGTTGTATCAATATCCCTTTATGCCTTTTGCGGAATTAACCTTATTGGCCAACTTTACGGGAATGTATAAGCGCTTTCTGGATTTAATCGAAAAACTATTTGTGTTAAAAAGCAATCAATCCAAATGGGAGAAGACTGAAAGTAAAGAAGCGTTTAGGGTACTCGATGACTTTCAGCAAGATTATGTTAATCGGAGGGAGGCAGTAATGAATTTGGCCGCTCTTTCTTGGGTAAATCTTCATGATGGCAATGATAATGCAGCGATTTATGAACAGATAGGGGTGCAAAGTCGAGATTTTGTGGAATCTATCTTGACAAATACAATAAGGCTCTATCCGCATACCGGAATTTCGGGGGCCGCCATTGATCATGAAATCAATATAATCTTCCGGAATATTTTTACCGCTTCGCAGCATAAGTTATTACAGAAGGATTTGTAATAAGAAGGACCATCATTTGATGGTCTTTCTTATTATTTAGTAATGTAAATTTATGCGGTGAATACAGCGCCTCGCTGAGTTTGTGCCAATTTTTTTTTTTTGGATTCACCAATTAAGATTCTTAGAACTCGCATTTTTAAGCTGTATTGATCCTTTTTACAATCTATTTATAATTTTACACTTTTACTCATAAACCAGGCCAACATTATCAATCCAAAGGCGGCTCTCGGTATTTCCAATATAAGCACCGCCATTACTAGAAGAAAACTGTACAATTAAATGAGTTACGGCGTCATCTTTAGTTCCCCAGCCTACTTCATGGATTGGAACGATAGCACCTTTGCTATTTTTAGTATAATAAGCATCTGAATTATCTCTTAGCCGCATATCTGATGTATAATAGCCTTGTTTACTGATATCTCCATAATTCACGAGTAGACGATATTGGTTTATCCAGTTGCTTACGGTTTTATCCAATAATTTCCATCCCGTAGCAATGCGTTTCGCATACACATTACCATCTTTATCTTCCCATCTTTTCTGTAGAAGAATCTGTATTTCGGCTTTGTCGGTTCTTTTTGCATCCGAACCGTTCCCCATGCCGTTGACGTATCTAGAAGCTCCTCCAGTGATGACTTTATAGTCAAATTGTAAGGCTTTTGGTTTTTTTGAAAATGGAATACCGGTTATAAGTTTACTTTGAGGATTCTTTGTACTTTTTATGGGTTCAAGCATCTCTCCTAAAAAAATGGTTCCAGATGCTAAGACATTAATGTTTATAACACCAAATACTTTTACGCGCTCAATCCGTGTTTCGAGCCGAGCAGCATAGCCTTTGTCCCGAATTTCCGGAAATACTGTCACACTACCTTTGGTGATCCCACTAACAGTGGCCAATACGGACGACGTTGCCCATGGTGAGTTTTTATTTTGATAAGGCGTATTGATCGGAAGCTTCTCTTTGGAACCTGTAATTTCATAGAGGTATTGTGTCTTCCCGCCTATAACAAATGATTCTTTCACTTCCCGCTTTAGCCATTGGTCCATATGACCTAGGGGTAGGGCCTCTACTTTCTCGTTTTGGGCTTTTGTCGCAGCAGGAAGTAAGGCTAGGACTAAAAGCCATGATTGTAATTTTATATTCATTATATTTTTAATTTTCGATAATACTATTCGCAGTGGTAAACTGACGCTACAAATTGTTTGTTAATTTTTAATACCATTCTTTTCAAGCATTTCGATATCCATTTGCTTCAGGTTCATCTTTCGATAAGGAACAGCGATATCGTGATCGTTAAGATAGAGGCGCGGGGCAATCTTAAAATCTTTATGAATTAATGATAGTGTGGTATCCAAATAAGGGCTGTACAGCTGGGCCGCATTCAGCATTGTGTGGAAGACGGCATTGCTTGAAATCGGTTTTTTACTGTTTATACTTGCAGCCTGTATGGCATTTTTATGGTCGGCTACATAGGAATCTGAAAACCACATAATAAACGGAATTCTTAATTGATAATATGTAGGCGTCGGTGAAGCATGTAAAAATTTGTTTCTATTATCATCCATCAAGTCTTCACCATGATCAGAGGTGTATAATAGGGCGACTTTTGCACCCGTTTTGTTCAAGGCATCAATGGTTGATGATAAAAAGTGATCAGTATACAAGATGGTATTGTCGTAGGCGTTGACCAGTCTGTCCTGTTCAGATCTGCTGACATTACTGATATGGTCGGGCATGTATTTTCTGAACTGTTCGGGATAGCGATCCATGTATTTAAAATGCGATCCATAGGTATGGAGTAAAATAAATAAGTCACCTTTATTTTCCTGGATCTGCTTTTGCATTAAAGGGATAAGCTCTTCGTCATAATGATTTTGAGTGACTCCGGTTTTTTTGTTCGTCGTGCGAAGCGTTTTATACACTTTTGCACTCTTGGTAAAATATTCGATAAAAGAGCCATTTTCAGCTTGATTGGACAGGGATATCGTGGTGAAGCCCGTTTCATTAAAAGCTTCAACAATACCTTTTCTTTTGTATATGCTATTATAATCAGTGATTTTGACATCCGATAAGAGGATCGACACACTCTTATGTGTTGTATTGGACTGAGTTAATGCATCTTTAAATACGATCAAGTTTCTTTGCCGCTTTAAGCAGGGGTTCGTTTCTCTATGATATCCATATAGCGACCAATTGTCGGCTCTGCCAGTTTCGCCAACGACTAGTACATAAATCTGTCTTTTTGAAAGATCTGATGATTCCCTTTTTGCATCGAACTTAAACAAATTTGAAGTTTCCCGATAGTGTTTTATTTTATCTATCTTTCTAATAGCCAAAACCAGATTGTTTATCGCATTAATCGGATATATGTCGTTTTTGAAGATAAGAGGATCGTTATTTTTTAGTGTACTGAATGCGGATAACAATAGAGCCAATACTAAAAATAATGTTGCTGACAGTTGAGTCTTCCTTCTAAAGATATTGCTTAAATAGCTCTTTTGGATCCATTGGCGTATAGCGAAAACCAGAACCGGGACGTAGAGCACGAGTACTAAGGCGATTGAGGGTAATAGGCTGCTGAGCAGTTCATTGATCTCCGAAGTATTGGTGGAGGCTACATTGAGGAACATATCCACCGCGATTCCGTCCTCACCATACAGGTAGAAAAGTACGATCTGAAAAGCATGTAAAAATAGGAGTGGAAAGGTTAGCAGCAGGCTAAATCCCGTATTTTTTAACACAGAAAAAATTAGCATGTACAGTCCCAACGGAAAGAATAAGATAGTCAACTTTCCTAATCCATCTACGGGTTGGGTCATAGCAAAATAGAAACTGGGAGCCATATTTACTAAAATGTAGTACCAGAATAGAACAATTGGATTTTTTGTAATTGTCTTCATTAAAATGCTTCGTAAATATTGAAATAGAAACCGTTTTGTCCTCTACCAAAGCCGTAGTCAAGGCGCACGTTTACTCTGTTTTTGAATTCCCATCGGTAGCCTAGGCCATAGGTAGGAAGGGTATGTGACCAGTCGATTTTTTTTATGGATTCGAAGACGTTTCCGGCTCCGCCCCATAACGCGGCACCATGACGGCCATGTATTTTTTGCCGTAATTCCACCTGGCTATTGAGCTGGTTACGATCACGGTATTGCCCTAAAAAATAACCCCTCATCTGCCGCGGTCCACCTAGTTTTGATATCATTGTCCAAGGAGTTTCCCTACTGTTAAATTCTCCGTTAAAATCGAAGGCAATAAGGCCGTTTGTCCATAAATTTTGATATGCTCTTGTCGTGAACTTTATTGCATTAAAGAAATTCCCGTTTCCAAAAATAGCCGGGAAGAATGTTTGTTCATATTGAATAAATAAGCCTTTACTTGCATTAGGAATAAAGTCTCTACTGTCGTAGGATGCTAGAAGACCCCAGCCTATCGCCGTATTCGTCGTATTTTGGTCAGGCTTAAAGGAGATATCCTCAAAGTTTTTGCTGCGAATATTCTGCGCCGAGAATATTAATCCAACATACGTATTGCGAAGTATTTTTCGCTGTAAGTCGAATTTTAGTCCCAAGTGGTATTCATCATATCGCGAATATAGACCTGATGCGCCGGCCTCATAGCCAATCCCATAGAATCTGGTCGGTAGGTATTTAAAATTCATATCGTAATTCAGGCGATATTTATTCTCGGGAAAAATTGTTGTATTCTGGACACCGATTGAGAAAAAGCCACTTGTGGTAATATTGGCGTATACTGCAACATCTGAGGGCGGGAGACTTAAATCATGTTTATCAATTCTGTAAAGTCCTGAGGCCATCAGGCCTAAGCCAAGTTTTGTATCAACAGAATAGTTTGGCCCACCTATAAATGAGATGTCAAATTTACTTTGTGACTTGTCTTTTTTTGCCTCTTCAAAATAACTCGTAATTCGTTTGAAAAGATTTTTTTTAATATGTAAACTGTCTTGTAATACTATTACGCTATCCTGCTTCGTTGGCTTTGAATATGTCAATTCCTGAGCAGATGAAATTGTAATGGAAAATAGAAAAATTGTGGATAATGCAATCCAGGTAAGTGTTTTTGTCATTGTAAAATTTCGTTGGTAAACGATGATGATAGGAAGAAAAACCTAGCATGATATTAAACGGGATGTTAAAAGAACAATTTTCAACATCGATTTATACCCTAAAAAGAGTTAAGGATAAAAGAAATAAAATATATGTTTAAACACATAAACAAAGGTAAGACTTTTTAGTCGATCTGTATCGCTGTAAAGTCAAGGTAAAGTAAAAACGACTGCGATTTACTTTAAAGTAGAAAACGCCAGCACGAATTATGATGTTTTCGCTAGAACCAATTATTCAAATTTGAGGAATGGCGGTCTGAAGTTTTTCCTTTCTTACAGCTGCTTTGAAATTGAACAATATGCATCGATCAGAAATCGAATAGCAACTTCTATATTTTTATTGACAGCTAATCGGTCATAACAATTTATCATATAGTAACCAACGATATATAGCTATTCCATTTATTTTCTGTCATTCAATTTTCTAACTGGATAGATGTTATTCATGTTAAAGGCCGGTATGGTGTGATTCATTCATTCCAATAGGATTGGAAGTCCTATCATTTTGAGAAAAATGCTATCAAAATGATAAGGTTTTTTTTAGTCGTTATGTGTTGTTTTTATATTCAATATGTTGTTATTCAGCTTGTTGTTTGTTTTGTTTTGTTGTTGGAATACAATTTGGCATAATGGATTTAAAGAAATGTAAAAATGAACAATACAAATGTTAAATGGGAACAGAGACAAGAGCCGCCTTCGTTTCGCCAATGGCTAGAATCGTACCACCTCATGCTGATTGTCATGCTAGCGGTATTGAATGTCGGTGCAATTATAAAACATTTTAGTGCAGTTTAATAAAATAAGAAAATGATAACGTTTGTATTAATTATCGCAGGTATAGCCTGCTTCGGACTATTCATCAAGTCTATTGGCTTTTTTGAGAAAATTTGAAAAATGAACGAAATAAATGAAACATTGGCAAGTCACTATCTGGCCAAACACTATGGTGAAATAAGGGAACAAATCGACACATTGTCTTCCCGGAGAAATTTCGCCGGAATATTTCAAGCTATTGTAAACCACTTCAATCTACTGGTTTCAGAAGGACAGCTTGAAAAAATAGGTGTTCGGTTAAAATACATGAGTTGGCTCTACAAAAGAGGAAATGAACATGTGCGTGATATTATTGAAAACCTATTTGTACGCTCTTTTCGAGGCATGAGAAGAAGATGTACGACAGAACAGTGGATTTACATGTACCAACATATTCCGCAAAATCTTAAACAAATATATCTGCTGCAGAACAGCAACAGTTATATCACTCAAAAATCTTTTATATGACAGCATTATTTGTGGTAGCTATCGGTGTATTTGTATACATCTGCTATGTACTACTAAAACCAGAGAAATTTTAAAAAGCTATGACCGATGGGAGGTGGATGAGGTAAGCCCTCATTTTACAGGATTTCATCGGGTAGTTTAAAAGAAAAAACTGAAATAATATCAATAAAAAATGAATACAGAAATTTTAGGAATAATCGTCATGTTTGTCGTATCGGTATTACTAGCAATACCGTTGGGCAAGTACATTGCAAAAGTATATGCTGGCGAAAAAACACTGCTTGACCCCATATTTAATCCCCTGGAAAGGATCTTTTATAAGGTTAGTGGTATCAATCCTCAGGTTGAAATGAACTGGAAACAACAGATGGTGGCGATGGTCACGATTAATTTGATCTGGTTTTTACTTGGAATGCTCATTTTAATGACGCAGGGTAGTCTACCCTTGAATCCGGATAATAATCCGAGTATGTCTGCTGACCTTGCGTTCAATACCGTAATCTCTTTTGTTGTTAACTGTAATTTGCAACACTATTCGGGAGAAACAGGGCTGAGTTACTTGGGGCAATATTGGTTGATGTTCTTACAATTTGTGAGTGCTGGCATCGGTTTGGCAGCTGCTGTAATTGTTTTCAGAGCATTCCGCGACCGCACAGCAAATACATTGGGAAATTTCTACAATTATTTTGTTAAGTCTTGTACACGTATCCTACTTCCGCTTTCATTCGTGGTGGCTATCATCTTAGCTTTTGAGGGCACACCTATGACTTTCGAAGGAAAGGATACCATAATTTCTTTACAGGGAGATACCGTTGCCGTCTCTAGAGGGCCTGCAGCGGCATTTATAGCGATCAAACATATTGGTACAAACGGCGGTGGTTTTTTTGGAGTAAACTCTGCACATCCCTTTGAAAACCCTTCTTACCTTTCCAATATGGTCGAAATGGTTGCGCAATTCATCATTCCTTTAGCCATGATATTTGCCATGGGCATATTTATCAAGCGGAAAAAATTCGCCTGGATGGTTTTTGGCGTGATGACCGTCGGCTTCCTTTTGCTTGTTATTCCGAATATTATCATGGAGACCAAAGGCAATCCAGCGATAGCTGCAATGGGGATTGATAATTCTCTTGGCGCGATGGAAGGTAAAGAAGTTCGCTTTGGTGCGCCTGCGTCTGGTTTTTGGAGTATCGTAACCACAGTGATTTCAACAGGATCTGTAAATGCAATGCATGATAGTACCATGCCACTATCCGGAATGAATGAACTGCTCGCTATGATGATTAATGCTTTTTATGGTGGTTGTGGTGTTGGGATTTTAAACTTTTTTATTTTCATCATTCTCGCAGTATTTATCAGCGGCTTGATGGTGGGGAGAACTCCAGAGTTTCTAGGTAAAAAAGTGGAAGCCCGGGAGATGAAAATAGCAATGATCATCGCCTTGTTGCACCCTTTTCTAATTTTGGTCGGTACGGCTTTGGCGGCCGCAATGCCACAATACACAGCTTCAACATTGAACAATCCCGGATTTCACGGATTTGGTGAAATGCTTTATGAATACACTTCATCGGCTGCAAACAACGGTAGTGGTTTTGAAGGATTGGGAGACAATACCATCTGGTGGAATGTCAGTACAGGTTTTGTGCTCATTCTGTCTCGCTTCTTGCCGATTATTGGACCGGTAGCTATCGCGGGTTTATTGGCCGAAAAGAAATTTATTCCTGAGGGAGATGGAACATTGAAAACAGATACAGCAACTTTCGGACTTATGGTCTTTGCTGTTATCGCCATTGTTGCTGCGCTATCCTTTTTTCCAGCGCTGGCATTAGGTCCCATCGCAGAATACTTTTCACTTTATTAAACGTTGATTAAAGACATTAGAAATGAACAATAATACATCACTGTTTCAAAAAGATATGGTACAGGAAGCACTGAAACAGTCTTTTGTGAAACTGAATCCGAAAACAATGTTTCGTAATCCAGTCATGTTTACTGTATGGATCGGAACAATGATTATGCTGATTGTCAGCTTATGGACATTGGCGGGGGCAAAGGGACAGGGTAGCTTTGGTTACAACTTTGCCGTATTCATTATCCTATTACTCACACTGTTGTTTGCCAACTTTGCCGAAGCTATCGCTGAAGCGAGGGGAAAAGCGCAGGCGGATAGCCTGCGCAAAACAAGAGAAGAAACTCCGGCTAAACTTAAAAATGGCCATACCATCTCTTCTGCTCAGTTAAAAAAGGGTGATATTTTTGTCTGTGAAGCTGGGGATGTTATTCCCTCTGATGGTGAAATTATTGAAGGTCTTGCTACCATTGATGAGAGTGCAATCACAGGGGAGTCTGCACCCGTCATTCGGGAAGCGGGCGGTGACAAAAGCTCCGTAACAGGAGGAACGAAGGTTCTTTCCGACAGAATTGTTGTTCAGGTAACAACACAGCCTGGCGAGAGCTTCCTCGATAAGATGATTGCCTTGGTAGAAGGTGCTTCAAGACAAAAAACACCGAATGAAATTGCTCTAACAATCTTGTTGGCCGGTTTTACATTAGTATTTATCATTGTATGTGTCACACTAAAACCATTTGCTGACCATGCGAATGTAGGTATCACAATTGCTTCCTTTATCTCGCTGTTTGTCTGCCTTATCCCAACTACTATTGGTGGATTGCTTTCAGCGATAGGTATTGCCGGCATGGACCGCGCTTTGAGAGCGAATGTTATTACAACAAGTGGTAAGGCTGTGGAAACCGCCGGCGATATTGATGTCTTGCTATTGGACAAGACTGGCACGATTACAATTGGTAACCGCAGAGCAACCCATTTTTATGCTGCGCATGGTATTGATGAGAATAAATTAATAAAAGCAGCTGTATTGAGCTCCATGGCGGATGAAACACCGGAGGGCAAATCCATTATAGAACTGGCGGGTATCAATCCGTTGAGTTATGATGTGAAAAACCCTGAATTCATCAAGTTTACAGCTGAAACACGAAGTTCAGGTATAGATTATGAAAACATACGTATCCGAAAAGGTGCAACTGATGCGGTTAAAAATCTTGTTACAAGAGCTGGCAATACATTCCCGGAAGAAGTTGAAGAGAGAGTCAGAGCAATCTCCCAAAATGGAGGAACGCCTTTAGTCGTTTCTGAAAATGAAGTTGCACTCGGCGTAATTGAGTTGCAGGATGTGATCAAACCGGGTATTCATGAACGGTTTGAACGCCTTCGCAAAATGGGGATCAAAACCGTGATGGTAACCGGTGACAACCCCTTAACAGCAAAATTTATTGCCGATAAAGCAGGTGTGGATGATTACATCGCTGAAGCTAAGCCTGAGGACAAAATGAACTATATCAAAAAGGAGCAATCTGAAGGGCGTTTGGTCGCAATGATGGGCGATGGAACAAATGATGCTCCTGCTTTAGCTCAGGCCGACGTGGGAGTAGCGATGAATTCGGGTACACAGGCGGCAAAAGAGGCGGGGAATATGGTCGACCTAGATAACGATCCGACAAAATTGATTGAGGTGGTTGAAATTGGTAAGCAACTTTTGATGACGCGGGGAACATTAACAACGTTTAGTATCGCCAATGATGTGGCTAAATATTTTGCCATTATCCCGGCTTTATTTATAACTGCCATCCCGGCTTTGCAAGGACTGAATATCATGAAATTGCACAGTCCCGAAAGTGCAATACTATCGGCGGTAATTTTCAATGCGATCATCATTCCGATGCTCATCCCATTGGCGCTGAAAGGTGTTGCCTATAAACCAATTGGAGCAAGTGCATTATTACGTCGAAATCTGCTCATATTTGGATTAGGTGGGGTTGCCGTTCCTTTTTTAGGTATTAAGGTGATAGATATGTTAATATCTGTTTTCTTCTAATTATTAGATACATCTGGATTTTAAACTTCATAAAGGACAAGTTTCCTTCGGATTTTATCTCCATAACATATAAAAAAATGAAAAAAAATATTCTATCTGCATTCATGTTGACCTTCGTCATGATTGTATTCTTTGCGGTTATCTATCCACTTGCTGTCTGGGGGGTAGCTCAATTTTCATCCAATGCTGGAAAAGGAAAAATTATCCAAAATCATGGCAAAAAGTACTATGCTAATATTGGACAATCTTTCACAGCTGACAATTATTTTTGGTCAAGACCTTCGGCCGTAAATTATAATGCAGCAGGTTCGGGCGCGAGCAACAAGGGACCTTCAAATGCCGAATACCTAACACTTGTAGAGGCGCGCATTGATACATTTTTAATGCACAACCCTGGCATCAAGAAATCGGAAATACCAGTGGACCTGATTACGGCTAGTGGAAGTGGCTTGGACCCCAATTTCTCGATTCAAGCAGCGAAAATTCAGGTCAAACGTATTGCAGCAATACGAGGTGTCGAAGAGCACAAAATAAATCAACTGATTGAAGACAATACCGAAAAGCCATTGTGGGGAATGTTTGGCCCAGAGAAAATCAATGTGTTAAAACTCAATATCGCCTTGGATAATATCGGAAAACAGAATTAGAAAACTCCAACCTTGAAACTATCTGGCTCTGTCTAATTCGTCTTCGTGCTGATCAGAGCCGGTAGTTTTTTAGATAAATTATTTGTAATAAATGAAAAAAATAGTGATGTTCTCTACCCTGATGGTGGGAGCAACTGGAAGCCTATTGGCTCAGGAAGAATCAAAAAAAAGTCTGCTGATCAGCGGTTACGCAGAGCTATATTATCAGCAGGATTTCAATAATCCTAAATCGAATACTCGACCAGGGTTTGTTTATAGCCACAATAGAAATAATGAAGTCAGTTTAAACTTGGGTATGATCAAAGCAGCCTATGAAACACCATATACAAGAGCGAATCTCGGTTTCGGTGTAGGCTCATATATGAACGCGAATTATATAGCCGAACCGGGGGTCTTAAAGAATATTTATGAAGCTAACATAGGGGTCAAGCTTTCCAAAAATCATAATCTGTGGTTAGATGCAGGTATTTTACCTTCACATATTGGTGTTGAGAGCGCCATAGGTGCGGACTGTTATACATTGACAAGGAGCATGATGGCCGATAATTCTCCTTATTTTGAAACGGGAGCAAAATTGTCCTATGGTACGGCGAATGGCAAATGGACCATGGCGATTTTGGCACTAAATGGATGGCAGCGTATCCAGCGGGTGGATGGAAACACTACCCCTGCGTTTGGACATCAACTGACTTTCCGTCCTTCGGCTAAGGTGACCTTAAATAGCAGCTCCTTTATCGGAAATGATTTTCCGGAGAGTGAACGACGAATGCGTTATTTCCACAATCTGTATGGACAGTTTCAGGTCAGTGGACAATTTGCGCTGATTGCCGGATTTGACATTGGAGCACAGCAAAAAGAGAAAGGAAGCAATAAATATGCAACATGGTACACTCCGGCATTAATTGCGAAATACAGCCCTACTGACAGGATGAGCATCGCCGCTAGGGGTGAATATTACAAGGATAAGAGTGGGGTCATTGTCACTACGAAGACGGAAAATGGTTTTCAGACATTTGGTGCATCGCTCAATGTCGACTATCAGATTTTACCGAATGTGGTCTGGCGAACTGAACTGAAAAATCTGAATAGTAAAGACGCTGTATTTGCTCAACGGGATAATCAAATGAAAAAAAATAATTCTTCATTGGTTACTGCATTGACAGTTCGTTTTTAATTATCCCTCTATTTTTAGTGGTTCCCCTTAGCGAATTGTCTAAGGGGAATTTGTAAGTTTATAAAACATAGTAATTATATATTATGGATGAAAGAAAGAGTGCCGAACATTTTTTGAATCTGATCGAGAAGTCCCGGAGAGGTAAATTTAAACTCTATATCGGAATGAGTGCAGGAGTAGGGAAAACGTTTCGTATGCTTCAGGAAGCCCATGCGCTATTACGGAATGGTATTGATGTTAAAATTGGTTATATTGAGACGCATTTTCGTGCAGAGACACACGCATTACTGGAGGGCCTGCCCTTGATTCCCCGTAGAAGGCTTTTTTATAAAGGTAAAGAGCTGGAGGAGTTGGATCTGCAAGCAGTTTTGAGTCTTCGTCCAGAGATTGTAATTGTTGACGAGCTTGCTCATACCAACATAGAAGGAAGTAAAAATGAAAAAAGATGGCAAGATGTGATGGATATCCTTGATGCTGGTATCAATGTGATCAGTGCCGTCAATATTCAGCATATTGAAAGCCTTAATAACGAGATTCGTGATATCACAGGTGTTGATGTTCAAGAACGGATTCCAGATAGTGTCGTGGCACAGGCAGATGAAGTTGTCAATATAGACTTAACAGCAGAGGAATTAATTAATAGGTTGAAGGAAGGAAAAATTTATGAAAGTTCGAAAATCGCGTCGGCGCTAAGTAATTTTTTTAAAAGTGAACATATCCTCCAATTAAGGGAACTCGCATTGAAGGAAGTCGCCGCACAGGTTCAACGCAAAGTCGAAACTGAGGTCGTTCTCAATCGAAATGTCAAAAAGGAACGTTTTCTGGCCTGCATCAGTTCCAATGATAAAACAGCTAAAAATGTGATTCGGAAAACTGCCCGTTTAGCCAATTATTACAATAGCAAATGGTATGTCATGTATGTACAGGTTCCAAAAGAAAGTGTAGATAGGATCGCCTTGGATAAACAGCGGCACCTCATCAATAATTTTAAACTGGCGACTGAACTTGGGGCCGAAATTATTAAGGTAAAAGCAAAAAATGCCACTAAAGCCATTATGAAGGAATGCGAAGAGCGTATGATAACAACAGTGTGTATTGGCAAGCCACATATCAATTTGATCCGGATTATCCTTGCGACAGATACTTTCAATGCATTGTTAAATAAATTATCACAAGAGAATATTGATCTCGTAATACTGTCATAAGATGAAAATTAAAGCAAAATTGACATTTGGGGTTGGGCTCCTATTTATTTTAATAGTGGCCTTGGCTGCTATTAGTGGTTGGTATATTAATCAGCTCAAAAGAGATACGAATAATATACTTGTCGCAAACTACAATACACTGCTCTATTCACGGAATATGCTCTTGGCATTGGAAGATATCGGGAAGGATGATGCAGCGATTGATACATTTCAACATAATTTGAGCCTACAAATGAGAAATGTAACCGAAATAGGTGAGATTGAAACGACAAACCTTGTTGTCAAGCATTTTGGCTTACTTAAAAATAAACCGAATGATATAGCCCTGAGTTCTTTCATCAGAAAAGATATCACTCAATTGATGCGGTTAAACATGGATGCAATCAGTAGAAAAAGTAGTATTGCCGATGAAACAGCCCGAAAGGCAATATTGATCATTTCATTTACAGGTGGATTATGTTTTTTGATCGCTGTCATTTTACTGGTCAATCTTCCGTCCAATATTGCCAATCCTATTCGGGAATTAACGGAAAGTATCAAAGAGATTGCCAGTCAAAATTACTCCAAACGGGTGAATTTTGGGGGACATAGTGAATTTGGGGATCTGGCCCGGTCATTTAACACCATGGCAGAAAAGCTGGAAGAATATTCGGAAAGCAAGCTAGAAAAGATCCTAAAAGGGAAAAAGCGTATTGAGGCGCTGATCGACAATATGCACGATCCGGTTATCGGGATTGACGAAAACAAAATCGTACTTTTTGCCAACGACGAAGCGCTCAATATTTCGGGCTTGCGCAAAGAGGATTTCATTGGAAAGGCCGTTCAGGACATCGCGGTGAACAATGATTTGATCAGAGATATTATAAAAGATATCTTTCTGCCAGAGTTAAAGAGCAATAAAGCAGAACAGCTAAAAATCTATGCGGATGGCAAGGAAAGTTATTTTGAAAAAGAAGTAATTGACATCAATATCATTCCAACAGGAGAGACAGAGAGCAAGTTTATTGGTCAGGTGATTCTATTGCGTAACATAACACCATTTAAAGAGCTTGATCTTGCAAAGACAAACTTTATGGGAACTGTCTCGCACGAATTTAAAACGCCTATTTCATCTATCCAGATGGGGGTACAATTGTTGGAGAATGAAAAGGTTGGTCTTTTGAATGGAGAGCAAAAGGATCTGATCAACGGGATTAAAGACGACACGGAGCGGCTACTTAAGATAACCGGAGAGCTGCTCAATATCACGCAGGTCGAAAGTGGCACAATACAAATAAACCTGCTCCCGTCTGAGATCAAGCCGATTATTGAATATGCGGTAAATGCCAATAAGTCCTCCGCTGACAATAAAAATATACAGATCGAAATAGAAATGGCTCCAGATGCATTGACGGCGATAACCGATAGCGAGAAATCGGCCTGGGTGCTTACCAATTTAATTTCCAACGCGATTCGGTATTCTTATGACAATGCTAAGATCTATATTAAAACCGAGACTGAAAATACCCAGATTAGGTTTTCGGTCACCGATACCGGTCAGGGAATCCAGTCTCAATATCTAAAAAAGATTTTTGAACGGTATTTTCGTATTCCAGGGACTAAAAAAGAAGGTACCGGCTTGGGTTTGAGTATTAGTAAGGAATTTATCGAAGCACAAGGCGGTACAATTTGGGTCGAAAGTGAATATGGTGCGGGAAGCACTTTTTGTTTTACACTTAATAAGGATAAAAAAGTGGGTGATAAACTGTATGTATAAGCCTTTCAATTAGGTTAAAATAAAGCACTATTCTCGGGCAGTATAGTGCTTTATTTTATCGTTTAGCATAGCGCTATTATACCTCACTGTTTCATTACGTATTGTAATAGTTAGTCGAGGAGGGTTATACCTGTCAAGTTTGCTTCATTATTCTTTAGAAAAGCGTAGGTTAGACTGTCAACTTTACAATCGACGAATGTTACTTTTTTTAATTTTCTATTGTATTTAAAGAAGGTATTTAAAATTATAGCACGCTGGAATTTGACTTTGTAAAATCCACAACCTTCGAAATGGCAATCTTCAATCCTACCTTCAAAAATAACATCACTTACCCCTGTATTTATAAATGAAGTGCATTTCAATAGCGTATTGGTCATCTCATTATGCTCAAAATAGCCCGTATCAAATATGGCACCCGTCAAATCGGCATCAGAGAAATTACATTGACCAATATTGCTTCTCGAAAAATTGGCATCTCTAAATGAGCATTGGTTAAATTGATTTTTTAATAGATTGGAGGATTGTATCTTGCTGTTGGTGAGGTTTGAGGAAGAGAAATCACATAACTCGATATTATTCTTGCTAAGTATCAGCCCCGATAGATCTGCATTTGTAAACTTACAATTTTTGATATTAGAAGAGCTGAATTGTTCCTCCAGATTCTTCAAACCCGAGAAGTCCGCATTTTCCCAATTACCTTTCGACATATTCCAGTGGCGGCCAGCTTGATTTTCGGATTTTGATCCGATATCAGTTAGATGGTGGTTTGGATGGCTAGACTCCTGTTCTTTAGGATCGGTTAGATTCTTATGGAAGCTTTCAGAGAAATAGTTGAGGTCTACGGTAAATATTTCTGCAAGTCGGTTCAGCGTTATGATATCCGGCATAGACTCTCCTCGTTCCCATTTACCGACCGCCTGTGGACTGATCGAAATTTGCAGGGCAAGTTCTGCCTGTGAAAGATTTATTCTCTTTCTAGCTTCGGCAATTTTATTGCCAATTGATTTAGAATTTAGCATCATTTCTTTATACTTTTTGATACGACAAAGTTAGTTGGCCTATGATAGATCATGGGATAAATAGCGCTACCATTAGTTGTATTGACACTACTTCTTGTTGTAATGGACAATGATTCGTTGTATGACCATCAAATTGACGAAGTTTCCTTGATCAAAAGCAGCTTTTTATGTGAAAATAATTTCGCTGATGTTCCTTGGTAATTTTATAGCGATTTTCTCTCTTTGGTCGACAGAAATCGATCCAAAAGATTTGTCAAATGGAAGAGTATGTAGATTCGCTGTTTGCATGAACTTATTATTTGCCTTTTGTAGAATGAAGTTTGAAGTTTAGTCAGGGTCGTTTCGTTACATATACCTATGTTAGGATTCTGATTTAAAATTAACAATATTTTAATGAACTTCATTTATAAATAGCCTTATTTTTAATGTAAAAGCCCCTCTGTTTTAGTAATAAAACAAGGGGGATGTAAACCTGGGCAGGAATATTTTACAGATTTCTCGATATCTGTTTTCCAAATGCTTTTTTAGAAGGAGTGTCTATTATTTGTGATTACAGACAGGAGCGAGAAATCTGAGATATATAAACAGTATATAAGTCTATTGGTATCCAGCTGATGAAAGATTTTCTTTGGCGCGGACCACAGCAAAATAACAATAGATCCAAAGAATAAATAAATATTTGCTCTACAGCACGCTGGAGAGGGGAATCGCCTTTCTGATAAATGGTATTCATTAGGGAAAGTGATTTTTGGTATCTTTTATTCGATTTATCCTCAATAAAATATTTTATATGGGCTGTGAAGATCTTAATGATGGTATATGCATTCTTATCGGATTCGGCTTTTTTCATTTCTGCTTCCGATTCGGGAACTACTGAAATGATTGCCGAGATTGTTTGTTCAATATCCATGGGTTGTATCAATTTGTTGTAATAACGTTATTCTGTGGTATAGCTGGATCAAAAAGCATAGCGGTGCAATAACATAGCTTAAATTCTTTTTTCTTTAAATCAGGGTAATTCATACAATTTTGACACTTATTCCAGAAAGATGGTTCCTGGGTGATTTCAGAAAAAGTAACGGGCGATAGGCCTAGTTTAGCGTTTATTTTCATAGTCGCTAACGATGTTGTTATTCCGAATATTTTTGCATTTGGATACTTTGATCTAGAAAGTTCAAATAACTGTTTTTTCATAGTCGTTGCGATACCCTTCCTTCGCCATGATGGTGAGACGATAAGCCCACAATGGGAAATAAATTCTCCTTCTGCATAGGTTTCCAGATAAATGTAACCGATCCATTTGCCTTCTTCGGTTATGGCAATGACTGCATTACCTTCAAGGATTTTATGACAGATTGACTGTGGGGTTCTTATCCCTATTCCTGTACCACGGACTGGTTTCATTGGAAATTTCAGTTGCATATCTGAGATCAGCTACTGTAGCTGTACGCACAATTATAGGATCAGTAGACCGGGTATCAATAGCTGGTTCACAAATATCTTTCATATCAAACTTCAATTTTTAAATTGTTCATCTTTTTTATTTACTTGCATAAGCCGATGCTCATTGCGCAAAATTATTGGGAGCTTCTTTTCGATAAGTGTCCACTCATTTGGGCTACATACCCTTTTAAAATCTTCAAATGCAGCGATAAATATGGTTTTGATTTTAGATTGTACTTCCAGATCTCCACGAATGTACGTGTAGTTCATCACCTGCATTGTCCATGCCAGACGGTGCCATTCTTTGGCAGATAGTATTCCCTGCGTAAATTCAATAATTACTTGAAGTATCTTTCCTATCTTATCTTTTAATTCTGGCCGTTTTAACTTCAAATAAAGTTCCGGAATCACAGATACAATAAAATCTGTTGACTGCATTGTATCCCATTGTTTGGTTACATCCATTGTTTGGTTACATCCATTGTTTTGGTTCATATTTATTTGGCTAGATGCCAAAAGCATTCCAATGGACATGGATTTGTTTTAAGTGTTTGATAGTTAGTTTGTTTTGTGGTTTTTCAAAAAGACGATGATAGGAAGTGTCTTTCATTTTGATAACAATATTCCCATAATGAGAAGGGAAATGAACTTCATTTTGCGGATAAGATAGAATTTCAGATCTCTAAAAATTATGGTAAAGGAAATTTCGTCATGCTTTCAGCCTCTTTCAACCAATACAACGAAATTGATTAATCTGCATAATGTGAAAACATATTAACTAATTTATATTAGCCGATCTAAATTAAAAATCACCAGCACCAGAACTTATGATTTGATTCTCAGTTTTTATGGACATAAAAAAGGAGGCAACTTTTTTAAAGTGCCTCCTACTGTGTTCCCGGCGGGGGTCGAACCCACATCGTCAGAACCGGAATCTGAAATTCTATCCATTGAACTACGGGAACGTCTCGCAAAGATATACTATTTTCTAAATCTAACAAATAATCTTTGTGATAAAATTCAATCTTTTACCAGGCAATTTTTAACGCGTTTTATCGTCATTATTTTTATGTTTGCATTTCGTCAATTCTTCATTTATTTACGCTGGTTCTAATGGTTTGTATATGAATGCTTAGCATCTGCCTGGGATGTTTGACGAGATCTAATTGGCTGTTCATGTTATGGTAGAGTTTTGCCTCGTATGCTAAATTTCTACCAACTTTCTCGCTTAAGCCCCATTCGGTGATATGCAGCCATGTCCATGACGTTAATCGACCGCTAGGGCAAAAAGGTAGTCTGATTTCTTTTGATATATTGGAAACGCAGGTTTGGTTGTGGAGAATTCCATTGTCCAGTGGTAATACTTCTCTTGGAAGTGTGGGGCCAACTTCGTACACCGAAAACCCGGAGGTGAAACGTAGCATTTGTGCAATATTAGCGGGATACGTGTGGGATAAAAACAATCCATTCGTTTTGAAACACGATCGTGTGGTGAAAAATTTGGCACATCTTATCCGAATGTCCAAGCAGGAGAAATCGATATAGTTAAGATCTGGGGTGATATTGCGTAATAATGGAATGAAGGTAATCCCTATCGATGTGTGTATATATTTCGGTCGTGGTAATACTTTCATGACCGAGCATATCTTGTACAGCTCTTAAGTCGGCGCCGCCTTCCGCCAGGTGTGATGCAAAGCTATGTCTAAAGGTATGTGGGCTGATGGTTTTTTGTAACCCGATTTTTGCGGCAAGTTCCTTAATGATCAAGAAGATCATAACCCGCGATAATGCGGCGCCTCTTCTGTTGAGGAATACAATATCTTCATTTCCGGCCTTAATCTTGATATGAGGTCTGACCGTTTCTAAGTAGATGCGAAGGTGTTTAATGGCGTGTTGACCAATTGGAATTAGACGTTCTTTGCTTCCTTTGCCCTCAACTTTGATAAATTCTACATCTAAAAAAAGGTTTGATATTTTGAGGGTGATAAGCTCGGAAACACGGAGACCACATCCGTATAAGATTTCGATGATCGTTTTATTACGTTCACCTTCGGGTGAAGAAAGATCGATTGCCGAGATTAATTGATCGATCTCCTGTATGCTCAAAACGCTGGGCAGCTTGCGTGCCAAGCGTGGCGCCTGAAGGAGATCGGTCGGATTGTTGACGAATTCATGCTCGATCATCAAAAAGCTAAAGAAAGTCTTAAGGCCAGATATCAACCTGGATTGTGTGAAGGGCGAAATATTAAATTCCTGCAACCAAGCCAAAAACTCCTGTATATTCTTTCTCGTTACGGTATTTAAAACCAAATGATTGTCTTCACAGTAGATCTGAAATTTGGATACATCATTTAAGTAAGCATCAATTGAATTAATGCTCAAGCCTCTTTCGAACTTTAAGAATTGTTCGAATTCCTTTTTTATATCACTCCAGTTTTCAAAATCCATTTGCAACAAAATTACAATTAACTGTTGTTCTTTTCGAAAGTTATTCTGTATTTTTAGCTGGAATTATTACAGATTAAAAGTAACACAAAGAGACGTTCCCTAATGGAGGGGCCTGATTCCTCCTTGGATAATGAAAAAAGTATTGATCTGTCATTTACTATTTATCGGGACAATTGATCTCCAGTTCCGTTTACCCTAATATAAAACAATTAGCAAAAATAGCTGACTAAAAAAAAGACATTTTTTTGTATGAAATTCATTAAACCACTTGCATTAGCTTTTCTGTTACCGGCTACATTCTATATAGCAGAAGCAAAAAAGCCAACTACGTTAACCGCGGAAGCACGGGCGATTCTATCCCAAGATAGTTTGGCCCTGAATCAAAAATTACCCTTCGACAACGAAGTCATCACGGGGAAGCTGAAAAATGGATTTACATACTTCATTCGTAAAAATAGCGAGCCTAAGGGTCGTGTCACCATGTATTTGGGCATGAAGGCCGGCTCTATTCTGGAAAATGAAAAACAGCTTGGTTTGGCACATTTTTTAGAGCATATGAACTTCAATGGCCTGAAGCATTTTCCAAAGAATGAATTGGTTAACTACTTGCAAAAGGCAGGAGTCCGATTTGGCTCGGATCTGAATGCCTATACGAGCTTTGATCAGACAGTTTATCAGTTACCAATTCCTTCTGACGATCCTGAACTTTTAAAAAATGGTTTGCAGGTGATGCGCGACTGGGCTCAGGATGCTTTGTTGGATGGCGAAGAAATTGACAAAGAACGTGGCGTTATCCTCGAAGAAAAACGTGGTGGAAGAGGAGTGCAGCAGCGTTTACAGGATCAATACTTTCCGATGCTCCTCAATGGCTCCCTTTACTCCAAACGTTTGCCTATCGGAACTGAACAGATCCTGAAAACATTTCCTTATACAGAAATACGCAAATTCCACCAGGACTGGTATCGCCCAGATTTACAGGCTCTAATCATTGTTGGGGATATTGATCCTAAGGAAATGGAAGAAAGGGTGAAAGTTTTGTTTTCCGATATGAAAATGCCCAAAAAAGCATTGGAGCGTAAAAAATATCGTGTTGATTTGTTAAACAAGAACCAGTTCTTGGCAATTTCAGATCCGGAACTGCCTTATACCGTCGCGCAGATTTTGATTAAAAGTGAGAAAGAAAAAGTTTCCACCGTAGGAGATTATAGAAACGAGTTGTTGAAGAGTGTTTTCAATCAGATGATTGCAGGTCGTTTTTCTGAATTGATGCAGCAACCGAATCCACCTTTTATGCAGGCAGGTGGAAGTATCAGCGATTTTGTTGCTAACCTCAATACTTTTTCATTGCTGGTGGTCCCAAAACCGGGCGAGTTGGAATCCGGATTTAAAGCGATGCTAACAGAATTTGAGCGTATTCAAAAATACGGTTTTACACAGACGGAGTTGGATCGTGCCATCGCAGATATGAAAAAAGGTAACGAGATGTCTTATATCGAGCGTGATAAAAAGAAATCGGATAGTTATGTCAATCGTTATCTAAATTATTTTATTGATGATGAACCCGCTTTAAGTAATGAAAACTCTTATCGTTTGACTAAACAGCTGTTACCAACGTTGAAGCTGTCAGAAGTAAATGGCTTGGTGAAAAAATATTATACCGATCTGAACCGCGATGTTCTGGTTATGGGGCCAGAGAAGGATAAGGCCAGTTTACCGGCTGAGTCTACCGTAATGAGCTGGGTAAAAGCAGTTGAAGAAACTCCTGTGACAGCTTATGAAGATAAAGTTTCCAATCTTCCCTTGCTTTCAAAAGAACCGGTGAAAGGCGCTGTTGTATCGTCAAGAAATATTGACGCCGTTCAAGCGAAAGAATTAACCTTAAGCAATGGCGTTAAAGTGATCTTAAAGCCTACGGACTTTAAAAATGATGAGATACAGATTATGGCGTATAGTCCAGGTGGAACATCAGGCTATAACGATGCAGATTACTTTTCGGCCTCCAATGCATCCTCTTTAATTGATGCAAGCGGCGTTGGACAAATGAACAACGTTGAGCTTACGAAGTATCTTTCGGGAAAAGATGTTTCCATCTCTCCTTACATTTCTGAACGCTACGAAGGTATCTCAGGTAGCACAGATAAAGAAGGATTAAAGAATGCTTTTGAATTGATTTATGGTTATTTTACTGAACCTCGCTTGGACGAGGATATTTTCCAGAGTACCATGACCCGGGCAAAAGGATCTTTGGAAAATAGATTGAGCAATCCAAATAATGTATTCTCGGATAAAGTGAAAGAAGTGCTTTATGGCAACAATGTCCGTCGGCAAAACCCAACGGTAGAAACGATCAATAAAATTGATCGGGAGCGTGCTTTGGCAATCTACAAAGAACGATTTGCGGATGCTTCGGATTTTGTGTTTACAATTGTGGGGTCATTTGACGAGAATCAGATCAAGCCTTATTTAGAAACCTATCTTGCCTCATTGCCGGCCCTTAAAAGAGGGGAGAGCTATAAGGATTTAAATATTCTGGAGCCGAGCAAGGGAGAGCGCGTGGTTGTTCATAAGGGAAAAGAAGAAAAGGCAAGTACGCAATTGGCCTACTATGGGGACTATACCTATAATGAAACTGAAAATGTTAATATGGAAGCCTTAGAGAGTGTTTTGACGATCAAATTGCTTGAAAGACTCCGTGAAAAAGAAGGTGGTGTTTATGGAGTGGGCGCTCGGGCAAGTTTTAGTAAGCTGCCAAAAGCGCGTTATGCTTTCTCCATTGGTTTTGGTTCCGCAGTAGATAAAGCTGATGCTTTAATCGCTTCGGCATTGGATGAGGTAAAAAAGATTCAGGAACAGGGGCCCGAAAATGGAGATATTGAGAAGTTTCTAGCAGAACAACAGCGACAAAATGAGTTAAATCTTCGTGAAAATGGCTATTGGCTGAATTATATATCAAGTTCATATCAGAATGATCTTGATCTTACGCGATATACACGAAGAATAGACAATTTGAAGAAGGTAACTTCAAAGTCGGTGCAGGACGTTGCCGGGAAATATTTGAAAAGAGATCGACTTTTTGAATTTATTTTGATGCCGGATTCTAAATAACAGGAGTCTTGGAAAATAGAAAAAGGGTTGCCTGCTCAGTAGGCAACCCTTTTTCTATTGGACAAAAAATTATGGACAAAAAAAATCCCAACCATTTCTGATTGGGATTGCCAAAATGTCTAATAAGTATCTCTTGTTAACCCAAATAGGATTTTAAGATTTTGCTTCTTGAAGTGTGTCTCAAACGCTGAAGAGCTTTGTCTTTGATCTGACGAACACGTTCACGTGTCAAATTGAATTTCTCTCCGATTTCCTCTAACGACAATTGGTGATTGGAACCTAAGCCAAAGAAAAGTACGATAATTTCACGTTCTCTTTCTGTCAATGTTGCCAATGATCGTTTGATTTCTTCCGATAGAGATTCATCAATCAAAGAACTGTCTGTGTCTGGATCATGGTTCTCCAAAACGTCCAAAAGTGTGTTTTCTTCACCTTGAACAAAGGGAGCGTCCATAGATACGTGACGGCCAGAGTTGCTTAGGGTATCCGAAACCTTGTCTACTGTGGTTTCAAGGATATCCGCCAATTCTTCTGGAGATGGTTCCCGTTCGTATTCTTGTTCTAGTTTTGAGAAAGCCTTACTGATTTTGCTCAATGAACCGACTTGGTTCAATGGCAGACGTACGATACGCGATTGTTCAGCAATTGCTTGAAGAATAGATTGGCGAATCCACCAAACGGCATAAGAAATGAATTTAAACCCCTTTGTCTCGTCAAAACGTTTAGCTGCTTTAATTAAGCCTAGGTTACCTTCATTGATTAAATCACCTAAGGTTAAACCCTGATTTTGATATTGTTTTGCTACTGATACTACGAAACGAAGGTTGGTTTTAGTCAATTTTTCCAAGGCAACTTGATCGCCTTCGCGGATACGCTGTGCTAATTCTACTTCTTCTTCTGCTGTAATTAAGTCTACTTTACCAATTTCGTGTAAGTATTTGTCCAAAGACTGTGACTCACGATTGGTGATAGATTGTGTAATTTTGAGCTGTCTCATTAATTTTTATTAATTCTCCTCTCTAAGAAATGTTTGCGAAAATACGAAAAATTTTTGAATTATTAATGGAAAATTGATTATCTAGCCACTCATATTTAATGAGTTAGGTTTTTTTGAGTTTCAATTTTTAATCATCAAAAACTATTCCATTTTAATATTTTTTTTCTTCTTATCTGTTGCTGTAATATTCAACTGTTTGATATTTAAAGTGCTAAAGGGTTTAATTTTTTTTTCTTATTCTAGACAATTTAACTCAACGGTAGCTGATTTATTGTACAATATGCATTCCTCAAATTTATTTTAAAATGATAATTTTATGATAAAACAAAAAGATGGATCTTTTGTTTTATTAGTGACATTAAATAAATTTAAAAGAATAAAAATTATATTATGCCAATCTTAATTCACTTGGATAAAATAATGAAAGAGAAAAAAATGTCGCTTAACCAATTGAGTGACAATGTCGGAATTACCCTTTCCAATCTTTCAATCATCAAGAATCAAAAAGCGAAGGCATTGCGATTAGATACCCTTGAAGCGATATGCAAAGCGCTAGACTGTCAGCCTGGTGATCTGCTGCAATATTATGATGGTGGTGATGAAAAAGGCTAAAATCGATAACCTTTTAAAAAATCGACTACATTCATTCTTTTCTTTCCTTCGAGTTGAAGGTCAGAAATGACAATATAGCCGTCTTGCGCTGCAATTTTTAAGAAACTTTTCTTGTCAGTTTCTATGGTTCCCGGTATTGTAGCTGTATTGACAAGTTCTTTTTCTGTGCTATAGATTTTTAGGACCTTATCATTTAAGAAGGTAAATGCCGCTGGATAGGGGCTTAAACCGCGAATGAAGTTATACACTTGTGCCGTGGGCTGATCCCAGTTTATTTTACAGTCTTCTTTGAAAATTTTTGGAGCATGTTTGAGTGGCCCCGTTGTGAGAAGGACTTCCTGAGGTTTGGGCTGCAGTGTTCCAGCCTTTAGTTGCTGGATGGTTTGCAGAAGAGTTTCTGCTCCGGCCACCATGAGATTATCGTGAAGATCGCCCGCGTTGTCGGTTTCTTTGATCGCAACTTTTTTCGACAATAAGATGTTTCCTGTATCGATTTCGTGCTGTAGTAAAAATGTGGTTACGCCCGATTCTTTCTCTCCATTGATGATTGCATGATTTATCGGTGCTGCGCCCCGGTATTGTGGAAGGAGTGAGGCGTGGACATTGATTGTTCCAAATTTAGGCATATTCCAGACGATCTCGGGAAGCATGCGGAATGCTACCACAACCTGTAGGTCCGCCTGAAAACTTTTCAGTTCATCTAAAAATGCCTCATCACGGAGTTTCACTGGTTGAAGAACTGGGATATTATGTTGCGTAGCAAATATTTTCACAGCAGATTCATGTATTTTTTGTCCACGTCCTGCAGGTTTGTCCGGTACCGTAACCACAGCGACAACTTGTTCGCCAGACTGAATCAGTGCTTCAAGTGAAGCTACAGCAAAATCGGGAGTACCCATGAAAATAATACGCATAATACTTGTAATTTTTATAAAACCCTTTAAACCAGTACAGGGGCCTCCTCGTTGAATAGCCCACTGAAAAACGCCTAATTATTTGTCATTTCAGTTTTGTAAATAACAAATTTTTATAACTTTGCGAAGTTACATAAATATATTGAAAGCTTGAATTTTCCTTATTTTTTAGCAAATCGGATCGCATTTTCTGGAAAAAGAACGTTCTCAAAATTGATCGTTCGGGTGACTATTGGTGCAATTGCTCTTGCTATTGCAGCGATTATCATATCTATTGCGGTATTGCGCGGATTTAAGGGAGAGATTATCAGTAAGCAACGGAGTTTTTTTGCCGATGTATTGGTTTTACGTTACGACCTGAATAAGTCTTACGAAAATTCACCCATAACACTTACACCGGAGGTTCGTAAGTCCATATTGGCGATTCCCCAAGTCAACTCAATCAGTTCCTTTGCAACCAAGGCCGGGATTATTAATGTCAACGATGAAGTTGAAGGAGTGGTTCTTAAAGGTATCGATTCCTTGTATAATCAAAAGCCCTTTCAGCGTATGCTGGTGGAAGGGAGCATGATAGACTTTAAATCGGATAATGCGGATAATCAGATTTTGGTGTCCAAGTATCTCGCCGATCGACTGCTCCTAAAAGTCGGTGACGATTTTATTATGTATTTCGTGCAGGATCCTATACGTAAACGTAAATTTGTCATTAAGGGCATTTTCAATACAGGCTCCGAAGAATTAGATAAGGTCTATGTGATCGGGTCTCTCAATGTCATTCGTAAACTGAGCAACCTCGATGATCATGAAGTAGGGGGCTATGAGATTCGGATTAAAGATTTTAGTCAGCTCGAACAGACAACGAACAAGGTTGAAGATCTGTTGCCTATCGATATGCAGGCAATCAATATCAAGGATCAGGTCCCTGATATTTTTCAGTGGCTGGAATTGCTTGATATGAACACCAAAATCATTTTTATACTGATGACGGTCGTTGCTATTATCAATATGATCTCCGCCTTGCTGATCACCATTCTTGAGCGGACTTCAATGATCGGTATCTTAAAGGCGTTGGGGTACCACAATGCCGGGATTCGCCGCGTCTTCATGTACAGTGCCTTGTATCTCATCGGTCTGGGATTATTAATCGGTAATCTTATTGGCTTAGGTTTTTACTTTTTTCAGGATTTTACCCATTTCTTTAAATTGGATGAAAAGACCTACTATATCTCCTATGTTGCCGTTCAACTTCAATGGTCTGATGTGATTTTGGTCAATTTGGCTGTCGTGTTTATCGGAATGATCTCATTATTTATTCCGTCGATGCTAATTACCAAGATTAGTCCGATCAAAGCCATTTCTTTTAAGTAACACTACTTTTAGGCTTCGCTTTCTTGAAAAAATCGTATTTTTAGTGCTGTTAACTATTTTTCGAGCTGTATAGAAAAATAAGTATATACATATTGCAGCTAGTATACAAGCACTTATGAATAAAACTTTTGAGCATATTTCCCACGCTTTCGAAGCGCCTTTACAAAATCCTGTACTTATATTTTCGCTGGTACTTTTTATTATCCTGTTATCACCGATCGTACTGCGACCGATTAAGGTTCCGGGTATTATTGGATTAATTATATCTGGTGTTATTATTGGACCACATGGACTCAACTGGTTGGAAAAAAACTCGGCTATCACACTGTTTTCAACAATAGGCCTGCTCTATATCATGTTTATCGCTGGTTTGGAGTTAGATATGAATGAGTTTAAAAAGACCAAGAATAAGAGTTTACTTTTTGGCTTTTTAACATTTATTGTTCCGATTAGTATTGGCTATCCCGTTTGTCATTTTTTATTGGGCTACGGTGTTTTACCGAGTTTGTTGATATCAAGCATGTTTGCTACCCATACGCTGGTTTCTTATCCCATTGTAAATAGCTATGGTATTTCTAAAATGGAGGCCGTTGCGATCACCATAGGCGGAACAATTCTGACGGATACGGCCGTGCTGATTATTCTTGCAGTGATTACCGGCGTTTCTCAGGGAAATATTGGTAATGAATTTTGGATTACCCTGACAATTTCCTTTGCTATTTTCCTGTTTATCATGTTTGGTGTTATTCCAAGGATTGCAAAATGGTTTTTTGAACGCTTGGGGAGTGAGAAGACATCCAATTATATCTTCGTGCTTTCCGTCGTGTTTTTTGCTGCATTTTTAGCGGAAATTGCCGGCCTTGAGCCGATTATCGGGGCTTTCGTTGCGGGTCTGGCCCTCAACAAACTGATACCACACTCTTCCGCTTTGATGAACCGAATTGAGTTTATCGGCAATGCGATTTTTATTCCTTTCTTCTTGATATCTGTGGGGATGATTGTCGATGTCAGCGTGATTTTGAAGGGGCCGCAGGCACTTATTATTGCTGGAACACTGACCGTTGTGGCTATCGTCGGTAAATATGTGGCCGCATGGTTGACGCAGCTCGTTTTTAAATATAGCCGTGGTCAGCGCAATCTGATATTTGGTTTAAGTAGTGCTCATGCTGCAGCAACACTGGCTGTAATCATGGTTGGACATAAGAATGGTATTATCGATGAGAATGTGCTTAATGGTACAATTCTATTGATTTTGGTTACCTGTATTGTCGCTACGGTGGTTACGGGAAATGCCTCGCGTAAAGTGGTGATGGATGGTGAACAGGACGAAGAACATACAGATGTTGTGAAGGAAAAAGATGAAAACATTTTGATATCTATCGCTAACATGGATAATATGGAGCCTATTTTGGATTTTTCAACCTATATTAAAAGTAAGAAATGTTCCTATCCCGTCAATATCGTGTCCGTTGTGAAGGATAATGAACAGGCTCAATTAAACATGTCAAAAGCACGGAAGAACCTGGATAATATGGTCAGGTATGCTTCGGGGAGTGAGACGAACGTTAATATAAGTGCTACAATAGATTTAAACATCGCCAGCGGAGTTGCACGGTCGGCAAAAGAAGTTTCTGCCAATTGTATTGTTTTGGGCTGGCCGAGTGCGGCCAATTTTATGGATAAGTTTGTCGGAGAAAAAACGGAAAGTATCTTAAACAGAACCTCGGCTAATGTGATGTTATGTCATTTTAAAAAACCTTTTATTTCTAATAAATCCATTGTCGTTTTTGCACCACCCATGTGCGAGGCAGAATTTGGGTTCGAGTATTGGCTGGAGAAGGTTCTTAAACTGGCGCAGGAGCTATCCGTTCCGGTAACATTTGTTGTCGATGAACGCTCTGCTGCCGCCATTAAAGAACATCTTGTTGAGCTGAAAAATTCTGTTCCTGTTACCTTTGAACATTACGATGCCTGGGACAATTTGCAGGGCCTTAAAGCGTTTAAGGAAGAAGATGCGATGTTTATTTTTGTTTCGGCCAGAAATGGAGAAGTTTCCTATCGTGATTCTCTGGATGGGGTAGCAAAGAAATTAGATCGTATTTATGCAAACGAAAATCTTGTTTTAGTGTTTCCTAGTAGAGTGGAAAACGCACACATCGACGAGTATGAAGATGTCGAAGCTGCTCCAATCTTTAGAAAAATTAGCAAAGAGATCGGAAATATGTTTAATAAGGGATAGTAATTGTCCGTTAAAATTGAAGGTTATGTCAAATAAGATTACAATGTCAAGTGAAGGAACTTTACAGGTTCCAGATTTTCCAACAATTCCTTTTATTATCGGTGACGGTATTGGTCCTGATCTTTGGCATGCGGCAGTGCGTGTTTTTGATCAAGCGGTGGAGAAAGCGTATGATGGAAAACGGAAAATAACATGGAAGGAGGTGCTGGCAGGTGAAAAAGCTTTTAATGAAACAGGCGAATGGCTACCAAAAGATACCCTAAATGTACTAAAAGAATACCTCGTTGGAATTAAAGGGCCACTAACCACGCCAGTAGGCGGTGGAATCCGTTCTTTGAATGTTGCTTTGCGTAAGGATTTGGATCTCTATGTATGTCAACGGCCGACAAAATGGTTTGTGGGCGTACCTTCGCCAGTCAAACATCCGGAATATGTGGATATGGTGATTTTTCGTGAAAATACGGAGGATATTTATGCTGGAATAGAGTTTCAGGCGGGAACAGCTGAAGCCAATAGGTTTCAGGATTTCTTGCATGATGAGCTTGATATTGATTATAATTTCTCGGCCACGACAGGAGTCGGTGTCAAGCTGGTTTCTGAGGAAGGGTCAAAAAGACTGGTCCGTGCGGCAATAGCGCATGCTATTCATCACAGTCTACCTTCAGTGACGATTGTTCACAAAGGAAATATCATGAAATTTACGGAAGGTGCTTTTAAGATTTGGGGGTATGAGGTTGCTGAAACGGAATTTGCAGACAAAACGTATACCTGGGGACAATGGGAGCGAACGAAAGCAGAAAAAGGTGCGGAGGTAGCTAATCAGGAACAAAAAGCCGCATTGGATTCAGGTAAAATTTTGATTAAAGATATTATTGCCGACAATTTTTTACAGCAGATCTTACTTAATCCACGGGATTTTTCTGTTGTGGCAACTTTAAATCTGAACGGTGATTATATTTCTGATGCGCTGGCCGCAATGGTTGGCGGTATAGGGATCGCACCGGGAGCTAATATCAATTTTAAAACAGGGCATGCTGTTTTTGAAGCTACTCACGGCACAGCACCTCGTTTTGCAAATACCAATACCATGAATCCTTCGTCGGTTATTTTAAGCGGTGTTATGCTACTCGAATACCTTGGATGGACAGAAGCTGCGGCGGCAATAGTTAAAGCCTTGGGCGAAACCATAATTGCCAAGACCGTGACGGTAGATTTTTACAATTTGATGGATGATGCTACATTAGTCAAAACAAGTGAATTTGCCGATCGAATTATCGAAAAAATATAAGAATTTTATTTTCTGAGATATTAAGCAGAAATTTGAATAAAATTTCTGCTTTTTTATGGATTACAATCAGCTTCCTCCTTTTATAAGGGAATCGAATATTTTTACGCAAAACGAGAAAATTACGTTGGCTCAGATCGAACGTTTACCCACTCCACAGGAGGTAGATGATATAACTAGTCTCCCTGAAATTTACGAATTGCTTAATGCCTTTATTGGCGATCAATCCGCCCGTAATACCCACCTTCAACTTAAAGCTAAAGAGTATTTGCAAGATAATCAGGTAGATATGGCATGGAAAGTACTGCTTATTTGATGTTTTTTGCATTGAACTAGGTGTTTGTTGTGCGATCTTTTTATTGAAATCATTTAGAATTTTATAAATTTTCAATAAAAAAACAGATTAGTTGAAAAATATATAATTTTATTTTACCTTTGGTTTTTAAACAACGGATTGCTTAGCTAGGGTTAAAGAATAGCAATCAAACAAACTATAACATCAATGAAACATAATTTTGGAGCAGGTCCATGTATTCTGCCAAAGGAAGTATTTCAACAAGCCTCAGAAGCTGTAATTGATTTTAACAACACCGGTTTATCAATTTTAGAGATCTCTCACCGTTCCAAAGAGTTTGAAGCAGTGATAGACGAAGCCACACAATTAGTACGCGAGTTATTGGCAGTACCGCAGGGATATTCGATTCTTTTCCTTCAAGGAGGGGCTAGTTTGCAATTTGCAATGGCGCCGTTGAATCTTTTACCTGAAGGAGGTAAGGCTGCTTATTTGGATACTGGTGTCTGGGCTACAAAAGCATTAAAAGAAGCTAAAAAATTCGGTACAGTAGATGTTGTAGCTTCGTCGATTGATAAAAATTATTCCTACATCCCTAAGGGATATACCATCCCAACAGATGCTGCATATTTTCATTATACAGCTAACAATACCATTTACGGTACTGAGGTTTTTGATAAACCTGAAACAGCATTGCCAGTGGTTGTTGATATGTCTTCTGATATTTTCTCACGTGAGATCAACGTTGCTGACTATGATTTGATCTATGCTGGTGCTCAAAAAAATATGGGCCCTGCAGGTGTTACACTCGTGATTGTTAAAGATGACATCTTAGGTAAATCAGGACGTATTCTTCCGTCGATGTTGGATTATCAATTGCATATCAATGGTGGTTCAATGTACAATACTCCACCGGTATATTCGATCTTTGTTTCGATGTTAAACCTTCGTTGGTTAAAAGCAAAGGGCGGTGTTTCTGTATTGGAGCAAGAGAATATCATCAAAGCACGTGCTTTATACGATGAAATTGACCGTAACCCATTGTTCAAAGGTACTGCAGCAGTTGAAGATCGTTCACGCATGAATGTTACTTTTGTAATGGATACACCAGAGTTGGAAGCTGAATTTTTGGCTTTGGCTAAAGAGCGTAATTTGATCGGAATCAAAGGTCACCGTTCTGTAGGTGGATTTAGAGCTTCGATATACAATGCTTTACCATTAAGCAGCGTAAATGCGTTGATTGATGCAATGAAAGAATTTGAGGACACGCATACCGCCTAAGGGACTGTGCATGTTGCTGAAATTTAGCAGTTGACAAACAGATAATTAGTTAGATTAAGAATTATAGAGGTCGTATCGTATTCACCTGGTTGGATCTTCCGATGAGTTGAACGGCACTGATACCTTTAAAAACGAATTATAAAGATGAAAATATTAGCGAATGACGGTATCGATCCACTAGGAAAGAAAATGTTGGAAGATGCAGGTCATAGTGTAGATACAACTCATATTCCGCAAGAAGAGCTTCCTGAAAAGCTCCTTGCTTATGATGCAATCACGGTACGTAGTGCAACTAAAGTACGTCAGGCCCTGATTGATGGCTGCCCTAACTTGAAAGTTATCGGCCGTGGTGGAGTAGGCATGGATAATATTGATGTAGACTACGCGCGTTCAAAAGGGATTGCTGTTGTCAATACCCCTGCAGCATCTTCTTTATCAGTTGCTGAGCTGGTTTTTGCTCACCTATTGAATGGTGTACGTTTCTTATACGATTCTAATAGAAAAATGCCTGTAGAGGGTAATACAAAATTTGGCGCCCTTAAAAAAGCTTATGGAGCTGGTACTGAGCTTCGTGGTAAAACGATCGGTATCGTTGGATTTGGTCGTATCGGTCGCGAAGTTGCCAAAATCGCCATTGGTCTGGGGATGGATATGGTTTACACGGATTTGTTCGAAGGACCAAAAACATTGACCATAACACTTTCAGGTGGTATCCAAGTTGAGGTACCTATTCAACAAGTGGAGATGGACAACTTATTTAAAGTTTCAGATTTTATCTCTTTACATGTTCCATTTTTGGATAAACCTGCTATCGGAGCTGCAGAGTTCCCATTATTGAAAGATGGTGTTGGCTTGGTTAATGCCTCGAGAGGCGGCGTTATTGATGAATTGGAATTAGTGAAAGCATTGGATTCGGGTAAAGTTGCATTCGCTGGTTTAGATGTATTCGATAATGAACCTACTCCACGCGAAGAGATCTTAAAACATCCAAAAATTTCGTTGACGCCACATATTGGGGCGGCGACCAATGAAGCTCAAGAAAGAATCGGCGAAGAATTGGCCGGTCTACTGATCGAAAACTTGAAGAAGTAATTCTTCCGCATAACATATAAGATATGCGGCACAAAACTTTCATGATTTTGTGCCGCATTTTTTTTAATATAAATTCATGAATTGCCTATATTGGCACACAGAAATTTAATAATTGTAACTTCAGTATGAAAGTTTTAAAATTTGGTGGTACTTCCGTGGGAAGTGCAGCACGTATCAAAGGGTTGTTGGATATTGTAAACCCTGCTGAACGTCAGATCGTCGTATTGTCCGCAGTTGCTGGAACGACAAATGCTTTGGTTGAAATAGGTCAAGCTTATACAGCAGGTAAGAAGGACGAAGCTAAAGATTTGGTCAAGAAGCATAAGGATAAGTACGAAGACCTTATTAAAGAACTTTTCAGCACTGAACAAGGTTATAAAAATGGTAAAGAATTGATCGATTACCATTTTAATCTGATTTCTACCTTAGCCAATGAATTATTTACACCTATTGAAGAAAAAGTTATTCTGGCGCAAGGTGAATTGATGTCTACTGCTTTATGGCATTTTTATTTGAACGAAATCGGTATAAAATCCGTGTTGTTACCAGCCCTGGATTTTATGAAAATTGATGAGGATAATGAGCCTATGGTGGAATACATTGGCGAAAAACTAAGTCATATTTTGGCACAGAGCCCAGAAAATACGTTATTTATAACACAAGGTTTTATTTGCCGAAATTCATTTGGTGAAATCGATAATTTGCGCCGTGGTGGTTCAGATTATACGGCTTCATTGATCGGCGCAGCAATCCGTGCGGAGGAAGTTCAGATCTGGACGGACATCGATGGGATGCACAATAATGATCCTCGTGTTGTCAAAGGAACAACACCGATTGCCCATCTAAGCTTTGATGAAGCTGCAGAGCTGGCTTATTTCGGTGCTAAAATTTTACACCCTCAATCGGTATTCCCAGCGCAAAAATATAACGTTCCAGTTCGGTTATTGAACACGATGGAGCCCAATGCAAAAGGGACTTTGATCAGTAAGGACGGTGCTCAGAAAGGTTGTATTCGCGCCATTGCCGCGAAAGACGGTATCACGGCAATTCACATCCATTCATCGCGTATGCTACTTGCCTATGGTTTCCTACGTCGTGTTTTTGAAATATTCGAACGTTATAAAACACCAATCGATATGATCACAACTTCGGAAGTGGCGGTATCGTTGACCATTGATGATACAACCAATTTGGCTGATATAATCAAAGAAGTGGAGGATTTTGGTTCTGTAACAGTAGATGGCGATCAGACCATTGTATGCGTTGTAGGCGATTTTGGTTTGAATAGCCACGGTTATGCCGCTCGCGTACTTGACGCTGTAAAACACCTTCCAGTTCGTATGATTTCTTACGGTGGTTCAGACTTTAACGTGTCGATTCTATTGAATTCAGATCATAAAACAGAAGCATTACGTTCATTGCACAATCGTTTATTTTAAGAAGTAGGTTTTTATATGATAAATACAGGTATCGCGGCGAAGTTTGCAGAGAAAGAAACGCCGTTTTATTATTATGATCTGAATGTGTTAAACAAGACCCTGGAGGCTGCGCATGCTGCTTCCCACAAACGGGGATTTCACGTTCACTATGCATTAAAGGCCAATTTTAATGACGAGCTATTGAAGGCGATTCAAGAGATCGGCTTTGGTGCGGATTGTGTGAGTGGCAATGAGGTAAAGAAAGCCATTGAATGCGGCTTTGATTCCAAGAAAGTCACTTTTGCAGGAGTTGGTAAATCTGATAAGGAAATCAATTATGCGCTCGATCAAAATATTTTTGCTTTTAATGTGGAATCCATTCAGGAGCTTGAGGTCATCAATGAGCTTGCCTCAAAGAAAGGTGTAAAAGCAAATGTGGCTTTACGGATCAACCCAAATGTGGATGCACACACCCATCATTATATTACAACAGGGCTTGATGAAAACAAATTTGGTGTGCCCAATGCCGATTTGGAAAAATGTGCAGCCGTGCTAAAAAAATGTGAATCTATTGAACTGGTTGGTCTTCATTTTCACGTAGGTTCACAGATTACGGATATGACCGTATTCAAAAGCCTGTGCGTGAAGGTCAATGAATGGAAAAACTGGTTTGAAGAACGCGGTACACAAATCCGTGTATTGAATGTCGGTGGCGGATTGGGGATTGATTATAAAAATCCTGATGGAAATACAATTCCTGATTTTGAAGCCTATTTTGATATTTTCGACCGCTTCCTGGAGCGTACAGCACAGCAAGAAGTGCACTTTGAATTGGGGCGGGCTTTGGTCGCACAATGCGGAAGCCTTGTTAGCCGCGTGTTGTATGTTAAAAATGGTGTCAAGAAAAATTTCTTGGTATTGGATGCTGGAATGACTGAATTAATGCGCCCGGCCTTGTATCAAGCCTATCATAAAATTGAAAATATCAGCGCGACAGACAGTGCCGAATCCATTAACTACGATGTGGTTGGGCCAATCTGTGAATCGTCCGACTGCTTTGGTAAGGAAGTACCACTTCCCGTTTCAAAACGTGGCGACTTAATTGCCATTCGTTCCGCAGGCGCTTATGGCGAAGTGATGGCCTCGCGTTATAACCTACGTGAGGAAATCCGATTTGTGTATAGCAATCAGCTATAACCCCCGTTTTTAAAATATTTATTAAAAGCCAGTCTGTTCTTCAGACTGGCTTTTTGGTTTTAAGAGTTTTGTCATGTGCAGAAACTTTTGTTTGTCATTTTCTTGATCGTCTTTCGTATACTTGTTTATGCTTATGGCGATTGAATTTCCGGTTACGATAGATTTGTTTGGAAAAACGTTTCTCTTACATCCTTTTATGGAAGGATTGGGGATGTTTATTGGCATGCGTTATTATCAGTTGCTCAAATGGAAGGATCAGGAAAGTTTAGGGCATACCAATTCCCTTCTTATTGTTATTGCTGCCGGCCTAGGGGCTTTAATCGGCTCACATGTCATCGGTTCCCTCGAGCGCCCGGCTGAATTGCTCAATGCGACACATAAATGGGCTTACATCTGGGTGAATAATACGATAATTGGTGGTTTGGCAGGAGGCTTGGTTGCCGTGGAAGGGATGAAAAAGATCATGGGTAAAAAAGAAAGTACCGGTGATCGGATGGTCTTTCCCTTGATTAGTGCAATTTCCATTGGTAGGGTAGGTTGTTTTTATACGGGTGTATTCGAGCAGACCTATGGTTTACCCACAACGTCTCCATTGGGGATGTATTTGGGGGATTCCTATAAACGGCATCCTGTAGCGCTGTATGAAATCGCATTTTTACTGCTCTTATTTGTAGGACTCCAACTTTTTAAACGACGATACAATTATCGAAATGGCGTGTTGTTTCAGCTTTTTATGCTTAGTTATTTTAGTTTTCGTTTCCTGTTGGACTTTATTAAGCCACGGGCAATTATACTTTTGGGGCTAAGTACCATACAAATTACCTGCATCGTGGTGATAATTTATTATATTTATTTATTAAAAAATGAACGTTTAATCAAAAAATAGAAATTATGTATTTGCTTGAGGGGTCATTTGGATCGGAAAGTACCGCGATGTTGGGACTTTTTCTACTTACTATAGGTGCTATTGTGATCGGTATTGCACTTTTGGTTATTATTATCGGTTCGATTATTAAAGCTGGAAATAAAGAATCAAAATTCAATGTCAATCCCTGGCTTAAAGTATTGTTGGGCGGAATTGGAGCAATGTTGGCAGGGGGACTTGCCTGTGGACTTACCTTTATGAACTAGAGATCAGCTTTATGCCAGTTAGAAACTATACATACTACGATTACACCATCAGCCTATGTCCAACATGCCTTTCGCGTGTTGGTGCCAAGATTATTATCGAGGATGAACAGGTATTTATGACGAAAAACTGTCCTGATCATGGCTTTTTCAAAACACTGATTGCAACGGATGTTGACTATTATAAGAACATTCGGAATTATAATAAGGCCTCAGAAACACCTTTGAAATTTGATAATGAAGTACATTATGGCTGTCCCTATGATTGTGGCTTATGCGTCGATCATGAACAGCACAGTTGCCTTTCTATAATCGAAGTGACCGACCGCTGTAATTTGACCTGTCCAACCTGTTATGCCATGTCCTCGCCCCATTACGGACGACATCGCTCGCTGGAAGAAATTGAACGGATGTTTGACAAAATCGTCGAAAGTGAAGGTGAACCGGATGTGGTTCAGATCAGTGGTGGAGAGCCAACCATACATCCTGATTTTTTTAAGATTTTAGACATTGCGAAGACAAAGCCTATTAAGCATCTCATGCTCAATACGAATGGGATCAGAATTGCAAATGATCCTGGTTTTGCTGAGCAACTCGCGACTTATGCGCCTGAATTTGAAATCTATCTCCAGTTCGATTCCTTTCGTCCTTCGGTGCTTGAGAAATTCCGGGGCAAAGATCTTACGGATATCCGAAAAAAGGCCATTGACAAATTAAATGCACTCAATCTAAGTACAACCTTGGTCGTCGTCCTGGAAAAAGGAACCAACGATGATGAAATAGGGGAAATATTGGATTACGCCTTACGACAGCGATGTGTACGGGGAGTAACCTTTCAACCGGTGGAAATTGCCGGTCGAAATGCGGCCGATGCGCAGCAACATAAAATGACATTAACGGAGGTACGTCAGGAAATCCTGAATCAATATCCACTATTGGACCCACATGATATTATTCCTGTTCCTTGTAATCCTGATGCTTTGGCGATGGGCTATATACTGAAAATAGGAGCGGAGCGGATACCTTTGACCCGACATATTGATCCGGCTATTTTGTTAAATAGCCAATCGCGCAACACCATTGTATATGAACAGGACAAAGGTGTTCAGATGCAATTGCTGGATATATTTAGCACGGGAATTTCTGTGGATAAGGTAAAGCCAAAAGTAAACCAGTTGCTTTGCTGTTTACCCGAAGTCTGCGCACCTGATCTTGATTACGACAATCTTTTCCGAATTATCATTATGAATTTTATGGATGCCTACGATTTTGACGTTCGTGCAGTCAAAAAATCATGCGTCCATATCGTCAACAAAGACTTGAAATTAATTCCTTTTGAGACGATGAATTTATTTTATCGTGACGATAAAATAAAACGGCTGGAAGAACTAAAACTATCGGATGCTATTCGATTTTAACAGGAGATAAGTTATTTTTGTCGAAGAAATACCTTTGGTCCTTTCTTTGCAAGATGTAGTGTTCATTGCATTTGGCTACACATTGCCAGGTAAGGAAATCAACAAAATTAGAAGTATGAAATTGGGCATTGTTAAGCGTTTTATTTTTGTCTTAAGTCTCTTGGCTTTTCAGTTGCATGTGTCTGCACAGGATTCAGTTCAGGTTAGAAAAAATCAGAGTAACGATCGAACCGCGGCACATGTTGGCTTCAATAAAAGGCCAGCTGTGGATTCCACACGTGTTGGCAATGACTCCTTACGCAATGACCTGAAGAAGCTCAATTTGACTTTTCTTGCTAATATTCGAACAGGTTCAATGGCAGATTTCGTTGCACAACTGAATGAGAAATCCAATACGTATACTGCAACCAATACAGGATCCGCCAAAGACAGTATTGCAGCAATAAAAAATAGTATTCACGAAGAAATTAGGCAGCTGAAGTCTATTAAGGGCAGTATCAGTAATTATTCAAACAGTCTTACTATTACCCAGGATCAGATCAGGAATTTGGTCAACCGGTATGATATTAGTACCAGTAATCATAGTCGCGCGTACCAATACCTTGATAATGCTCAGCTCAAGCTGTCGGCAAAAATGGATTCTTTGGAGGTAATCAACCGTACGATAGATGAACTTATCGCCAAGAACCAACGCCATTTGTTGCGTCTGGATGCTGTGCATGAAGTGAAAAATGTAAGTAAAAAGGTCGATTCTACATCGAGCAAAAGTTCGATCTGGAAAGCGAATACGGCCGCAATTTCAAAAGATGTCTTATTAAATAATATCCGTACAAATTATAGTAATAATAAATCGATTGACAAATATGTCAACCGGACGGACTGGGCAAGCCGTATCCTATTGATTGTATTGGGATTGGGCTATTGCTACTGGATTGTGCGGGTGTCCTACATCCTTCGACAGAATGATTCTGAACATAAACTTGCGATTGATGCTATCGTTGGGAAAACAATTATTTTTCTCTTGACACTGTTGCCTTTTGTAAACTTCTTTACACCAAGTTTCATTCTGCAGGCTTCCCAATTGGTCATTATGTTAATCTTCATGTTTTTGCTAAGGCATCGCATGAGCGGATTACAGCGTAAAATTGCCATTATCCTCATTGTATTTTACATCCTGGATGTATTTGTCAATATGATCGTAAGCGATGACCTCTTTTTAAGGATTGTTTGTATCGCCTTTAATCTGATCGCACTGGGACTTGTTAGCTACACAAAGCGACGAATCAAAAATGCGAACAGTCCGGGGTATATCAGCAATTTTATTTATGTTGTTTTCGCTATCCTCAATATCACGGCAATTACCTTGAATATGATTGGCCATGTTGAGCACTCGCGGAGCTTTAGTATTGCCTGTGCCGTTGGTTTAGTCCAATCCTTTACGTTGCAGTATTTTGCAGACATGATTAAGGCTGATGTGCGTAATCAGTTTAAAAAAGATCGACTGACTGCAGGATTCTGGATGCGTTTTAACGAACAGCGTACATTGGCTATCATCACCGAAATCCTTCGGATCGTCTGTGTGCTTTTGGCCATTATTGTATTGGCAAACAACTTACAGTTTATAGAAACACTATTGGCCGCGAGCGAAGTCTTTTTTGGCAAAGTGCGCAGCATTGGAAGCATATCTTTTACACTCGGCAACCTTGTTGTGGCTGTTTTACTGCTTCTCGTGGCTAACTGGTTTCAAAAAAATATCAGTTTGATTGTTCTCGGCGGTGAAGACGGTCAGCTTAGCCAGGTCTATAATCAGAAGATGACCCTATTTCCGCTATTTCGTTTAGCGATTATTCTGATTGGTTTTTTTATGGCAATCTCTGCCCTGGGAATGAGTTTGGATAAACTTACCGTTGTCATCGGAGCACTGAGTGTTGGTATTGGTCTGGGCATGCAGAATATCATCAATAATTTTGTGTCTGGTATTATTTTAGTTTTTGACAAGCCATTTCGGGTGGGTGACCAAATTGAGCTTGCCGACAAAAAAGGGCGGGTCAAAGAAATCGGTATACGTGCCAGTGTCCTAAAAACTGCAGATGGTGCCGACGTTATCATCCCAAATGGCGATTTACTCTCTGGAAGAGTCGTCAATTGGACTTTATCACAGGAGTACAGCAAAACAAGCTTTGTACTCCATATCGATCGACAGGCCGATCTGGACAAAGCGAAAGAATGGATTAAAGATGCGATGATGGCGAGCCCATATTACATCCAGGAAAGAGACAGCGGGATCAGCATACAGGATATCAGTGCGGAAATGATCTATCTAAGTGTTTACTGCTGGGTAAACGCGGCGGGCAATGCCTCGTCGCTTAAAAACGATGTGCTGCTTGTATTATACAAAAAGTTTGAAGCGGAGGGGTTGAAATTTTATAGTGTCATTCCACCCAAAAATTAATTTATCAATTGACTTTTTCTGACGAGTGTGCATCATGGATTATGGGCAAGGCTTATTATTTAGTCAAATGAGTTCGGAAATATAAGGGGCTGAATCCCTTGGCCCGTTTGTAGAAATGGGAAAGATGGCTCTCGTCGGTAAATCCGAGTTCTGCAGCAATTTGTTTCAAGGTATAATCTTTGGATTTAAGTCTGTTTTCGATGAGTTCGATCCTGTAGCTGTTGATATAGGCTCTTAAACTGGTGCCGAAGTTCTTCTTAAAATAGATTCCAAAATAGGATGGAGCAATATTAAATTTCTGAGCCAGCAGGTTGACCTGAAGTTTTTCGGGCGAAAAAATATAGCGATGAATATAAGCCGAAATCGATCGGTCAACATATAGTTCATGCTGCTGGGTTAAGCGTTGTGTTTCTGATATTTCTTTGTAGAGCCCAAAGATCGCAACGAGTTGGTCAAATAGCCAATCAGAACGTTCGTTGACAGTGGTATTACTATACAGTCGGACAGCTTCCAGGATATGTGAATAAATTAGGCGATGGTGTTCGTCCATATACAGTTTGCGTTCCTTTATTCCTTTATCGTTCATTAGCTCCATAATCCAGGCATAGCGCTTTAGATTACGTTTATTCTGCAGGAAGTAGGTGTCTGTAAATAAAATAAACAAAAAATGGGTCTTTTCTTCAATGTTAAAATAATGCTTGTCTGCGGGACTAATTAAGAACACATCGCCAGGTTCATAATTCAGTTCAAATTTGTTGATCACATGGGTTCCTTTGCCCGAACGAATATAAACAAGCTCATAATAATTTTGCTCGTGGGGGGGCAAATGAAAACTATCCTCAATAAATTCGCTGATCCGTAAAGGTTCAAACTGTTTTTTGCGCATTGCTCTCCTGGTATATATCTTTAAATGTACATAAAAATAATGTATTTGTACATGTTATTGCCTGCTCTACTATCGCACCTTTGTGTCGTATAAAATGATAAGAAAACATGATTAATTTTATAATGATTGCATTTTGCATCGCAGCGGGGATGGTATTAAGGCGAACAAATTTAATTCATTCCGAAGCACATAAAGGGATCAATACCTGGATTCTTTATTTTGCGCTGCCGGCGGTGTCTTTCAAATATATTCCGAAGATCGTATGGTCATCACAATTACTGTTTCCCGTGTTTTCGGCAATCCTCGTTTGGGCAGGTAGTTGGTTATTTATGGAAGTGTACTGTCGGCGCAAAAATTATAAACAGCGTTCCCGCAGTAGCTTGGAATTGGCCGCAGGTTATAGCAATACATCCTTTATAGGCTTTCCATTGATCATCGCCTATTTTGGTGAAGCCCAATTGCCGATTGCAATTATTTGCGACCAAACTACATTTATTCTACTTTCTACAGCCGGAATCATCAATGCACTAAAAGCGAATGTCCAGGATGGCGAAACGATCGATGTCAAATTTATGCTTCGAAAGTTAGTCAGCTTTCCACCTCTAATCGGTTGTATAACTGCTTTAATGCTGTCTCAATTTGTTGACCTTTCAGTTGCCGAGCCTTTTTTCGATAAGTTGGTGGCCACCGTTGGGCCATTGGCCTTATTTTCTATTGGTTTGCAGTTGAAGTTTGATGGTTGGCGACAACAGATTTCGCAGATCAGTACAGCGATGAGTTATAAATTGATTCTAGCGCCAGCATTGGTATTACTATTTGCATTACTACTTGGTGTGAAGGGAGCTGTTGCGCGGATCAGTATATTCGAAGCAGCTATGCCAACCTTGGTCACTTCGGGGATCATTGCCGAGCAATACCATCTGAATACCAAGCTGGTCAATCTGGTTATCGGTTTTAGTATTGTTGTGGGGCTGCTAACAACTGCATTTTGGGATTTTGTTATTCGACTTTTTTTCTCCTAACCTACGGTTGCAATGATTGATTGATTGATTGATTGATTGATTGATTGATTCATTGATTGATTCATTGATTGATTTTGAAAACAGCGTAGGCCTGATTTGGCTGCGATTTGTCATATCCGAAGTATTGTGTAGGCGTGGGGATGTATTCACTTCGTAACATTTTGATAGTGAATCATCTCATGCGAACAACTTTTTTGCTGTTCAACTGTTATTAGGCTATAACCATCTATAAAAAGGAGGTATATTATGAACCTGATACACAAAATTGAACATTGGGGCGATGCTCATCACCCACAATGGATTGATTACCTAAGAATTGCTTTAGGGGTCGTTATTTTTGCCAAAGGTGTAAGTTTCGTAAATGATAGGGATGTTGTTCAACATATGATTGAACAAAGTAGTTTCCACTTATCATCATGGGGTGCTGTTCACTATGTGGTTTTTACCCATTTGGTGGGAGGGTTGTTCCTAATTTTAGGTTTTCAAACCCGTTTGGCCTCACTACTGCTATTTCCGGTACTGGTAGGGGCTGTATTTTTTGTTAATATCACCCACGGCTTTAGTTATTTGAATTCCGAATTGTGGCTTTCTATAGTCGTATTCTTTTTGCTGATCTTTTTTATGGTCATGGGTTCTGGAAAATACTCCCTAGACCAAATGATGAACAAACCAGGATACAAAAGGGATATCTAAAAAAAAGCTCCTTCATACATGAAGGAGCTTTTCTTTATTATTTGCCTTGCGCGTCAATCCATCGACGTGCATTAACGAATGCTTCAATCCAAGGAGAAACTTCGTCCTGACGACCTTTTGGATAATTTGCCCAATGCCATTGGAACACCGAGCGCTCAATATGTGGCATAGTAGCCAAGTGACGTCCAGTCTTATCGCAGACCATTGCTGTATTATAGTCCGAACCATTTGGGTTATGCGGATATTGCTCATACGCATATTTTGCAACGATATTGTATTGCTCTTCAGCATATGGAAGGTTGAATTTTCCCTCCCCATGTGAGATCCAAACACCCAATGTACTTCCCGCCAGTGTCGATAACATGACGGAATTGTTTTTCTGAACTTTTACAGATACAAAGTTTGACTCGTGTTTTCCGGAAGTATTGTGTAGCATTTTTCCGTGGATTTCATGCTCAGGATTGATCATCTCAAGTTCCATAAATAGCTGACAGCCATTACAGATACCAACCGAAAGTGTGTCCGGACGAGCAAAGAAATCGGTCAGGGCTTTTTTCGCTTTTTCATTGTAAAGGAAAGCTCCGGCCCAACCTTTTGCCGAACCCAATACATCTGAGTTCGAGAAACCACCTACAGCACCTATAAATTGGATGTCTTCCAATGTCTCACGACCCGCGATCAAATCGGTCATGTGAACATCTTTTACATCAAATCCTGCCAAGAACATGGCGTTAGCCATTTCGCGTTCGGAGTTGGAACCTTTCTCACGAAGGATCGCGGCTTTCGGACGTGGTTTAGTTCCGTCGATTACTGGTTTCTTACCATCAAATTGACTTGGGAAAGTAAAGGCTAGGGGTTGATTTTTATAATTATCGAAACGTTGTTGTGCTGTTCCATTTTTAGATTGCTTTGAATCCAAAAGGAATGATGTTGTAGACCATACATCGCGGGTTGCTGCGACATCAAAGCTGAATACCGCTTCTTGATTTTTAATCGTTACCGTATTACCTTCGATCACCTGGCCAATTTTAACCGCGTCCACAGCAGCTTCCTTGACAATCGCTTCAAAAGCAGCGTCGTCTTTCGCTTGCAGGACAAGTGCAATATTCTCATTAAAGAAGGCTTTTACGCTATCAGATTCATTTAATGCTGAAAGGTCATAGTTGGCGCCTAGATTCACATCGGCAAAGGTCATTTCCAATAAGGTGGTAATTAAGCCCCCCGATCCGACGTCGTGACCAGCTTCGATCTGTCCTTCGTTAATTAATTGTTGTACGGTATTGAATGCTGTTTTGAAATAAGCAGCATCTTGAATGGTCGGTACTTCAGTACCTAATTTATTGATGATTTGTGCAAATGACGAACCTCCTAATTTGAACTGATCTTTTGATAAGTTGATGTAATAGATCGATCCGGCCTTTTTGTTCAGCACCGGTTCTACCACTTTTGTGATATCCGTACAATTTCCTGCGGCAGAAATGATCAATGTGCCTGGGGCAATGACGTTTTCGCCGTTTGGATATTTTTGCTTCATCGACAAAGAATCCTTTCCCGTCGGGATATTGATTCCCAATGCAATGGCAAAATCCGAGCAGGCTTTAACAGCTTGGTATAAGCGGGCATCTTCCCCCTCATTATTGGCCGCCCACATCCAGTTGGCCGATAGGGAGATTCCTGCGAGGCCATTTTTGATTGGCGCAAATACGATGTTGGAAAGCGATTCGGCAATAGCCGTTCTACTTGCCGCCGCTGGATCCACCAAGGCAGCAACAGGCGAGTGACCTATTGTTGTCGCAATACCTTCTTTACCTTTATAGTCAAGTGCCATAACACCGACGTTGTTCAACGCTAACTGCAATGGACCTGCACATTGTTGTTTGGCAACACGGCCACCAACACAACGGTCTACTTTATTGGTTAACCAATCTTTCGAAGCAACAGCTTCCAGTTGTAATACTTGGTTTAAGTAGTTTGGAATGTCGGCTGCATCATAAGCAAGATCAGCGTAATTGCGAACTACAGTTTTATCGCGCATGAAAGTTTTTGGGGATGAACCAAAGAAATCTTCAAGGGCGTAATCCATTGGTTTTTCACCTGTACTTTTCGATTCAAAAGTAAAGCGGTGGTCGCCAGTGACATCACCTACAGTGTACATTGGTGCACGTTCGCGATCTGCAACACGTTTTAACGTATCAATATCATCTTCAGCGATCACAAGTCCCATACGTTCTTGCGATTCATTACCGATAATTTCTTTCGCCGATAATGTAGGATCTCCCACAGGAAGCGCATCCAGATCAATTAAACCTCCGGTCTCTTCAACAAGTTCAGATAAACAGTTTAAGTGGCCACCTGCACCATGATCATGGATAGAGACAATTGGGTTATGATCGGACTCTACTAAGCCACGAACAGCATTCGCTGCACGTTTTTGCATTTCGGGATTGGAACGTTGAATCGCATTAAGCTCAATTCCAGAACCAAATGCTCCCGTATCTGCAGAAGATACAGCAGCTCCACCCATTCCGATGCGGTAATTTTCACCACCTAGGATAACGACTTTATCACCAGTTTTCGGCGTATGTTTTTTCGCTTGATCTAGTTTTCCATAGCCAACACCACCAGCCTGCATAATGACTTTGTCGTAGCCAAGTTTACGGCCATCCTCTTCATGCTCGAAGGTCAATACAGAACCTGTAATGAGGGGCTGACCAAACTTATTACCGAAGTCAGAAGCACCGTTGGAAGCTTTGATCAGGATGTCAACTGGGGTTTGGTATAACCATTGACGCTCTTGCATCGCATTTTCCCATGGGCGTGTTTTGTTGAGTTCCTTTGCTGGCTCAGTTATTGTTCCTGCCTGAAGGTCCAATTTATTTTGTTCCAATCGCGAATAAGCAGTCATATATACGGCTGTACCCGCCAATGGAATCGCTCCTTGGCCACCGGCCATACGGTCGCGGATTTCACCACCTGACCCAGTAGCAGCCCCCGAAAATGGCTCTACAGTAGTTGGAAAATTGTGTGTTTCTGCTTTTACTGATAAAACCGAATCAAATGCTTTCTCTTCGTAAAAATCAGGTTTGTCGGCAGATTTAGGTGCAAATTGTGTGACACGCGGACCTTTAACAAAGGCAACGTTATCTTTATAAGCAGAAACAATCTCGTTCGGATTGGTTTCAGAAGTCTTTTTGATTAATTTAAATAGGGAAGTGGGCTGCTCTTCGCCATCGATGATAAAAGTACCATTGAAAATCTTGTGTCTACAGTGTTCAGAATTTGCTTGTGAAAAAGCGAATACTTCTGAGTCTGTAAGCAGACGACCCAACTTGGTCGAAAGATTATTGAGGTAGTCTACTTCTTCTGGATTTAGCGCAAGGCCCTCAGATTTGTTGTAGGCCTCGATGTCTTCAATTTCCAATATCGGTTCAGGTGTGATGTTGACGGTATACATGTCCTGTGTCAACATACTGAACTTTTGTGAAATCATTGGATCGAAGTCATTGAAATCCGCTGGTACCGGTTGAAATTCTTCTATACGAACAATTCCTGCAATGCCCATATTTTGTGTGATTTCTACGGCATTGGTACTCCAGGGAGTAACCATCGCAGCGCGGGGTCCTACAAAGTAATGGTTAAGGTTTTGGTCGTCTAGTTTTTTGGCGTTGCCGAATAGCCAGTTGAGTTTAGTAATGTCTTCTTGTGATAAAGAGTTTACGCTTTGAACACCATATACAGTGTTCGATGGGTTCTCAAAGAAATGAATCATTATAAATGTTTGTTTTGAACGTTCTTCAAATTAAAGCACAAAGTTACATATTTATTTTGATGGAAATGCTTGAATTTTCATTAAAAAATAGGTTCAGGTTGCGTTTATTGGAAAAGGCCAAAATTGCTGTTTTGTGTAAATAAGTGTAAAGTTGTGTTAATTCATGTAAATAAAAGTTATAATTAATAATTGCATTCGTTTCGCTCGGGGAAAGCCCCTACATTCGCAGCATTCATCACCTATGAATAAATATGATTATCCTTGGGAAGGGATTTATGAACTCCTTCATACGATCTCTTCCTTCGGTATAAATCTAAGGTCCAAATAGCTAACTTGGTTCTATCGTATCAACTTTCCAAAAAAGATAAAATCGCTTGCTGCCTAGCTTAATGAAGTCTTTTGAGGAGCCTACTTACTGCATTAAATTCAGGCCAACTGTCGATGAAGGGTAAATTGACGTTGGATATAAACTCAAATTTATCTAAGTTTGTGCATCAAATCAAATTCGAGATGAATATTTCATATAATTGGTTAAAACAACACGTTAATATAGATTCGACACCGGAGGAACTATCGCTTATCTTGACAAATACAGGATTGGAAGTAGAAGCTTTGGACGTCGTGCAGAGTATCCCAGGTGGATTGGATGGTTTGGTTGTTGGTGAAGTGAAAACTTGTGAACAGCATCCTAATGCCGATAAATTGAGAGTAACTACCGTTGATGTCGGTGGGCCGGAGTTATTGCACATTGTATGTGGCGCACCGAACTGTCGTACAGGATTGAAAGTCATTGTTGCTACAGTAGGCACGACATGCCATCCGCTTACAGGAGAGCCTTTTAAAATTACCAAATCTAAAATTCGTGGTGAAGTTTCCGAAGGTATGTTATGTGGAGAAGATGAAATCGGTTTAGGTACATCCCATGCGGGTATCGTTGAATTACCAGCTGATGTTGCCGTGGGGACCTTAGTGAAAGATCATTTCAATATCCAGGATGATTACCGTTATGAAATTGGTTTAACGCCAAATCGTGCAGATGCAGCTTCGCATTTAGGCGTTGCAAGAGATATTGCTGCACATTTCCGTACAAAAGTGTTAAAAGCAGACGTTTCTGCATTCGAGGCTGCTGAGGCTGAGGGAACGGCAGTGGTCGTTGCAGACGCACAGGCTTGCCCACGTTATAGTGGTATCAATATTAGCGGTGTTCAGGTTGGAGAATCTCCTGATTGGTTAAAAGAGAAATTAAATGTTATCGGTGTTCGCCCGATCAATAATATTGTCGACGTCACAAATTATATATTACACGATTTAGGTCAGCCATTGCATGCATTTGATGCTGATAAAATTGCGGGAAATAAAGTCCTTGTTCGCCTTGCGACTGAGGGCGAGAAATTTGTTACCCTAGATGGTGTGGAGCGTACCTTGTCTGCAGAGGACTTGGTGATTGCCGATGCTGAAAAACCGATGTGTATTGCCGGGGTTTTTGGTGGAGCGTATTCGGGGGTATCTGGCGAAACGACCAACGTATTTTTGGAGTCGGCTTATTTCAATGCTGTTTCTGTACGGAAGACTTCCAAAAGACATGGTTTAAAAACAGATGCTTCTTTCCGTTTCGAACGTGGTACTGATCCTAATATTACGGTTGAAGCATTGAAGCGCGCAGCTTTATTGATTCAAGAAATTGCAGGTGGAACGATTTCATCTACCCTAAAGGATGAGTATCCTGTCGTGATTAAACCATTTTCATTTCACGTTAGCTATGCAAATGTGGTTCGTTTGATTGGTCAGGCGATTCCAAATGAGGAAATTAAATCAATCATCGTTGCGTTAGGTATTGAAATAGCCGCAGAAAGTGAAGCGGGTCTTGATGTGTTGGTGCCTGCATATCGTGTCGATGTCACACGTGAAGTGGATATTGTAGAAGAAGTGTTGCGTATTTACGGTTATAACAACATTGAGTTGAAATCACAAATTAAAGCATCTTTAAATACGGCTGAAAAACCAGATAAAGAAGTTGTCTTAAATCAATTGGCCGATCTGTTGATCGCTAATGGATTTCGTGAAATTTTATCCAATTCATTGACGAAGCTGGATTATGCCGATGATAGTGAAACAGCGGTTAAATTGCTTAATCCCCTGAGTTCAGATTTGGATACCATGCGTCAAAATATGGTGTTTTCTGCTTTGAGTGCGATCGAATATAACCAAAAGCGAAGAAATTTTGATGTGAAATTCTTTGAATACGGTAAAACTTATGCGCTTGATGGCGAAGGTTATAAAGAAACGCAGCACTTTGCTTTCGTTATGGCGGGTAAGGGTGAAGCCGAGCAGTGGAACAACAACAAAGGAAGCGTTAATTTCTATAACCTAAAAGCAGCAGTAGATACTATTGTTAAAAGGCTGAAAATTGAAGGAATTCAGATACAAGATGCTACAAGTTCACATTTTGCCTATGGTTTGAACTATATGAAAGGGCAGAAATGTTTGGTTTCATTTGGTGCAATTGCAAACGCGGATTTGAAAAAAGCAGATGTTGAAGGTCAGGTTTTCTTTGCTGATTTTGACTGGGATGTTTTGATGAAAATTATTCGTAAGAATAGCATCCAATATAAAGAAGTTTCCAAATTCCCGGCTGTACGCAGAGATTTGTCACTCTTGATTGACGAAAATGTGAGCTTCGATAAGCTACAATTTGTCGCTCAGAAGACCGAACGCAAGCTTTTAAAGGAGGTAAATGTGTTTGACGTGTATAAAGGTGATAAAATTCCGCAAGGGAAAAAGTCTTATGCTCTGAGCTTTATCTTGCAGGATGAAGAAAAAACACTTACTGATAAGCAAATTGATGCGATAGTTCAAAAATTAATTGTTAATTTTGAGAAGGAACTAGGCGCGGAAGTGCGTGGTTAATTAGAGATACAACATTAATTGGTAATATTCAATTTATATTATGGCAACATTGTCTTCACAAATGAATCTGATCGTTGAGAAAACGAAAAATTTAATTCAATTGTGCGAAGTCTTGCAAGAAGAAAATGATTTGCTTAAATTAGAGGTACAATCCTTAAAAGTGGCTTTCGATGCGAGCAACGATAAGAGCAAGCAATTGGAAGAGAAGGTTAAAGCGTTGGCAGTTGCCCGTACGTTAGATTCTGAAACGGATAAGGAAGCAATTAATGAAAAAATACTTGACACAAAACAAAAAATTAACGATTTTGTGCGGGAAATAGACAAGTGTATTAGTTTGTTGAAATAGTTGGGAGAAGTGTTATCGGATTCAAACTAATACAACGTTAAAAAGCTCAAAGAAATGGGAGAGATTTCCATAAAAATAAATATCGCAGATCGTGTTTATCCCCTTCGGGTGGAGAGCGCGGAAGAAGAAGTAATTCGACACGCTGCGAAATTGATAAATGAAAAAGTAAAGGAATTGCAGGAAAACTATACTGTGAGAGATAAGCAGGATTTGTTATCCATGTGTGTATTGCAATTTGCGACGCGTATGCTTAATGCAGAACGGCAGTCTCAAAACCACGAAGTGGGTTTGGAAAATTCAGTACAGGAACTTGATCAGTTGTTGACGGATTTCTTTAAAAAATAAATTTACGTTCTTTATATTTAGAGCTTAAACGACGAATTTGCCGCAATTAAATTCGGGTTGTCACTATTTTAAACTTAACGCTTCAATATTACAGGCGCAAAAAGATATAGGCCATTTTGCGAAAGCCATCTGGGTCACAATCTAAGCCTAATTATGTAATCACGAAGTTTAATAATACATGAGACCTGTTTAAATTTAATTGCGGTTTTTTTTTGTCATGTAGTGCTGATGCACTTATTGGGATCGCTACTGAGTTGGCTTATACCAAGGATAAGGGAACAGGCTGATTGGTGATTTTACTGGAAATTGAACATAATTAATAAAAACAAACACAAATAATACAATTATACATACATGGACATCGCAATTTATAGCATAATTTCTCTGATTGTTGGTGTTGTTATAGGTCGTTATCTATTGGTTCTGTTATTTAAAAAACAAGAACAGGAAGCCAAGGATAAGGTAAATAGCATACTGAAAGATGCAGAGCAGGAAGGGGAACACATTAAAAAGAAACGCCTGTTAGAGGCCAAAGAAAAGTTCCTTCAATTAAAATCTGAACACGAAAAGGAAGTCAATCAACGTAACAATACCATCAACCAAAAGGAAAATACGTTAAGACAAAAAGAACAGTCAATTAACCAAAAGCTGGAAAACATCAATCGCGATAAGCAAGAGGTGGATACCAAGAAAAAGCAATTGGATAAGTTGGTTGAACTGAATGAAAAGAAATCTGAAGAAGTAGAAACGCTCAAATTACAACAGATTAAGCAATTGGAAAGTATCGCTGGCGTAACTGCTGACGAAGCAAAAAATCAATTGGTGGACTCGTTGCGCGAAGAAGCCCGCTCACAAGCGATGATTCAAATCAAAGATATTGTGGATGAGGCCAAATTGACGGCGACTAAAGAGGCGAAAAAGGTTGTTATTCAGACCATCCAACGCACTGCTACGGAATCTGCGATCGAAAATACCGTCTCAATTTTCAATATCGAAAATGATGAAATCAAAGGTCGTATTATTGGTCGCGAAGGTCGTAATATTCGTGCATTGGAAGCTGCAACAGGCGTAGAAATCATTGTAGACGATACACCCGAAGCAATTATCCTATCTGGTTTCGATCCCGTACGTCGCGAAATAGCGCGTTTGGCTTTACACCGTTTGGTAACAGATGGTCGTATTCACCCGGCTCGTATTGAAGAGGTTGTTGCTAAGACGCGGACGCAAATAGAGGATGAAATCGTTGAAATTGGTGAACGTACCGCGATCGATTTGGGAATCCATGGTTTGCACCCTGAATTGATTCGTATGGTAGGGCGCATGCGTTACCGCTCGTCTTACGGACAGAATCTTTTACAACACTCGCGTGAGGTAGCTAATTTTGCAGCAACAATGGCGGCAGAACTAGGTCTGAATGTTAAACATGCGAAACGTGCTGGATTACTACACGATATAGGTAAAGTGCCTGATGATAATCCGGAGCTGCCACACGCTATTTTAGGTATGCAACTTGCCGAGAAATACAAGGAACACCCTGATGTATGTAATGCAATTGGTGCTCACCATGATGAGATCGAAATGACTGCCTTAATATCTCCGGTTGTTCAGGCTTGTGACGCGATCTCTGGTGCACGCCCAGGCGCACGTCGTGAGGTTGTGGAAAGTTATATCAAGCGCCTAAAAGAGTTGGAAGATTTGGCTTTATCGTATCCTGGGGTTGAGAAAACCTTCGCGATACAAGCTGGCCGTGAGCTACGTGTCATCGTTGAGAGTGAGAAGGTGTCTGATGCACAGTCGGAAATACTAGCTGCTGATATCTCTAACCGTATTCAAACGGAAATGACTTATCCAGGGCAAATTAAAGTAACTGTAATTCGTGAGACAAGATCAGTGTCTTACGCAAAATAGATCCTAAGGATCCAGCATAAAAAAGCTCCAAACGAAATGTTTGGAGCTTTTTTTATGCAATGCTCCACGTTTCACCAACTTGATTATTTCAGCCATTCCATTCTTCAAAGGGTGGACTTAAATTGAATCGACTCAAATGACTTGATTTGAATTGAATCGGCTTGACTTGAGTTACTTGGATTGACTTGAGTTAAATTTGATTTGACTTAAATTGAAGCAAATTGTAGCCAATAAATAGTTCGGATCTTTTGGATACCCTTTTTATTATCGGTAATTATTGAAAAAATTCCATCAGATCTGTCACTGTAGCCAATAGATAGGTCGGATCTTCCTGTTCGAGTTCGGCTTGGCTACCATAGCCATACAATACACCAACAGCATCCATGCCTGTTTCTCGTGCACCAATCAGATCATGTTTGCGATCTCCGATCATGAGGCAGTCTTGTGGACTTGTTAGCTTGGCCTGTTCCATGACATATTGGATGACACTGGTTTTGGTCGGTCTGGAATCGTCCAAAGCGCTTCCGCCCGCAAAATCAAAATAGGTATTTATTGCAAAGTGCTGTAATATTTTGTGGGCGAAAATTTCGGGTTTGGAGGTCGCAAGGTAGATGCTGTACCCTTTTGTTTTTAGCAACGCTAAAAGCTCAGGTATGCGATCAAACAGGATATTCTCATACAGCCCTATGGTTGAAAAGCGCTCCCGATATTTTTCTACACAGGCGATCGCTTCGCTTTCGTCAAACCCAAAGGTATGTATGAAAGAATCTTTGAGGGGCGGGCCGATCAAGGGTTTGAGGCTATTCAGATCTGCTGTATGGATGCCTTTTGATTCCAAGGCATAGGCAATAGATTTCGTAATTCCTTCCGCGGGGTCGGTCAGGGTTCCGTCCAGATCAAATAAGATATGTTTGTAAGAGTTCATGCTGCAATATTACGGAATAGAATAGGAGTAAGCGAGTTTGTATGCGCTGAAAGCATATAATGACGTGCAGCAGACCAAAAAATAAGGAATATTATCATCTTTAAGGCCTAAGGCATGCCCAATATTTGTTAAATTTGCCGAATGAAACAAAAGAAGAAAGTTCAAGAAGTCGAACCTTTATGTCCCGTAGATAAGTATTTTGCGGAGCTGGATGCTAATTTTCAGGATCCGACCAATCGTCTGATTCAAGCCATCTTTTTACCATTATTGTTTTTTGGTATCATGGGCTGCATCTGGATGATCCCATTTCCACAGTTCGAGTTCTTGGTCAAACTCAATTGGCATACTTTTTTGAATTGGGGGTCTTTCTTCATCGCTATTGTCATTTATTATTATTTAAAGCTGTCCGCAACGTTGTCTTATGCGATATTATTCTCTATCGGGGGCATGAGTTTCTTTATTGTGCAACTGGAATACGCACAAAAGAATGGTGGCCCTGCTGTCATCTGGGTGTGTTTGGGGATCGCATTGCTAGCTATTGTGGCGCTTTTTATCGGTAAGGGAAAGGAAAAGACGAAAATCACAGGACAGCAGTTTCTACAGTTTTTACTTGTCGGACCGATATGGTTGTGGCATTTTGTCTTTAAAAAATTGAATATAAGATATTAATTGAGCTGTTTTTATGTGCCGATCGTACTATTTATGATCGTAGCCTAATCGGGATGCTTTTATATAAAAGAAAAGGGCCAAATTGCTTGCAATTTGGCCCTTTTTATGTTGCTGTAGTTATGCACAGCTGGTTCAGAATACGGCTAGCTTTTGTAATTGAACCATTTGATGATTTCTTTGAGACTTGCTTTTTTACCATAGATCAAAATACCGACACGATAGATGCGGGCAGCAACCCAGGTCACAAATAAGAAGGTCAGTATGAGCAAGGTCAGTGAGGTCAGAATCTGCCACAGGGGTACACCAAAAGGTATGCGAACGAGCATAGCGATGGGAGAGGTGAATGGAATAAAGCTTAACCATGTTGCAATCGGTCCATTGGGATCATTGATAATGACGCCAAAAGAAAGAATATAGGTTAATAGCAAAGGCATGGTAATGGGCATTGAAAACTGATTGGCCTCTGTTTCATTGTCGACAGCTGAACCAGCAGCAGCGAAAATAGCACTATACAGCAGATATCCGGCAATAAAAAACAGAAAGAAGAAAATGATGACTTCCGTGAAGTTAAAGCTTTGGATCGAAGTAAGGATAGAAGCAGAATCATTCTGAGCCATTGCTTTTGATACGGTACTCATATTACCCGCTCCAGGTTGGCTTGCGGCAACCTCCTGCATATCCTGAGGATTGACAAATAGGAGTGTTGCCGTGATAAAAAGGCCTCCTGTAAGCACGAGCCACATGACAAATTGCGTCAGTCCAACCATACCGATCCCAACAATTTTACCCATCATGAGCTGAAAGGGTTTGACCGAGGAAATAATGACTTCGATGATACGGTTGCTTTTTTCTTCGATAATACCACGCATTACCTGGGCACCATAGAGAAACAGGGATAGGTATACTAAGATAGCCAAAGCGACACCAAGACCCATTGCAATGGCTGTATTGCTGTTCTTTTCTTCACCGTCTGCTGTTATTTCTTTTGCATCGATGGTGACTTTGGGCTTAATGGACTGGATAATCTGCAGGTCGATTCCCTTGGCTTTATATTCCTTTTCACGGATGATCTCTTCCAACTGGCCGCTAATGATCTCCTGTGTGACAAAACTTGTCTTGCCGCCGGTAATCAGTTCGGCTCGTTCGCTTGTTAAAATATCTTTTGGAATATAAAGGATCGACTGTTTTCCTTCGCTTTGTGTAAGCTGCGCTTTTTGGGCCTGCAGGTCCAATTTGGATACCGTATAACTTACATTTTTATTGCTTTGGAGTCTGCTGGCAAAGTCGCCTTGCTCATCTAAAATAAAGACTTCGGTGTGCGAATCTTTAAAGCTCTTTTTTGTCAGATAAAACATGCCTGCATACAGTGCGAAAAAGAACAGGGGCACGGCAAAAGTCATGACAATAAAAGATTTTTTCTTGACACGTGATAGGTATTCCCGTTGGATGATAAGTAATATTTTATGCATGATCGTTAGCTGTAGGTGAGATTTGTGTGACTTTTTGGATGAAAATATCCGCCATGGAGGGAACGATTTCAATGAGTTGATTGAGCTGTATTTTGGGGATGAAACGCATTAATACATCATTGATATGACTGTTGTTATTTAGTTGAATTGTAGTGATGTATGTTTTTTCATGCTTTGTTGACGTGATGACCTTAAATAGGGTGTCGTCGGACAGAAGAAAATTATCTTCGCTTGCTGTATATTCCAATCGATAGGTTTGATTTCGGTATTCTTTTTTAATCGCTTGTACAGAACCATCCAGTATTTTTTTCGATCGATTGATGAGGGCAATATTATCGCAAAGCTCTTCCACAGTCTCCATGCGGTGTGTGGAAAATATAATGGTCGCACCTTCTTGATTTAAGCGGAGAATCTGTTCTTTTATGATATTGGCATTTACGGGATCAAATCCCGAAAAGGGCTCATCTAAGATAATCAATTGTGGTTGGTGGATGACTGTAGCGACAAATTGTACTTTTTGCTGCATACCTTTACTGAGATCTTCTATCTTTTTGTCTAACCAGGATGTGATGTCCAGGCGCTGGCACCAATCTCGGATGCGTGCTAAGGCTTCTCGCTTGGAAAGCCCCTTAAGCTGTGCCAAATACAACATTTGATCACCGATTTTCATTTTTTTATACAAACCCCGCTCTTCGGGTAAATAGCCGATTTGAGCAATATGCTGTGGCCCCAACGCTTCGCCATTAAACAGAATTTCGCCGGAATCGGGGGCGGTAATTTGGTTAATAATACGGATCAGGGATGTTTTTCCAGCCCCGTTTGGCCCCAATAGCCCAAAAATCTTACCCTTTGGGATTTGAATGGATACATCGTCCAATGCACGGTGATTGGCGTAATCTTTGGTGACATGATTGATTTCGAGTAACATCTATTTTAAGGTTTAATTTATTCGTTCTTTGGGTTTTTAAGAACATTGCTTTTTTTCCAAAGACTGACGTTTATTTATGTAGTTAGTATCTTGTACAGCTGAATTGTTACAGCGCCCTTAAAAAATTTTATGCAGGGTGATGTTTCCGTTCTTTACACTGGCCTTCTTTTATTACGTGCAGGCCTCTTTATATTCATACAGGTTTTCTTATTACATGCAGGACTTCTTTTATTTGGTTAATACTACATCGTTCTCCGATTGCATAATGCCGCTTCGGAATACGCTTATTCGTTTGACTAATCGTTTGTAGTGAAAGTTAAAAATAATTAGGGACATTTTATTATCCTGCCCATAAAATCGGAAGTCAAGCTTTTTTATGGAATAGAAGCCGTACAAATCTTGTCAAAGGGATTCATTTAACGTACCTTTGTTCCATGGAAGTGAAAAAAGCCGAATTCGTGTGCAGTAACACGAGAGTTGACAAATTACCTGCACCCAATTTGCCGGAATATGCGTTTATCGGACGTTCAAATGTCGGTAAATCATCGTTGATCAATGCAATGACCAACAAGAAAGGACTTGCCAAGACCTCCCAGAAACCTGGTAAGACGCAGTTGATCAATCATTTTATCATCGACGATACATGGTATTTGGTGGATTTGCCAGGTTATGGTTTTGCTAAGGCCTCTAAAACAAGTCGTAATGAATGGGAAAAGTTCATCCGTCGGTATCTTACCCATCGGGACAATTTGCAATGTGTTTTTGTGTTGGTGGATAGCCGTCATGAACCACAAAAGATTGATCTTGATTTTTGCTATTGGTTGGGCGAATGCGGTTTACCATTTATGTTGGTTTTCACCAAAGCCGATAAGCAATCGACTGTTAAATCCGATGCGAATATTGCGAAATTTAAAAAATCATTGCTCCAATGGTTTGAGGAGGTGCCGCCAATTTTCCTAACGTCTGCGGAGAAGAAAATGGGGCATGAGCCTATTTTAGAAGCTATCGATGAAGTTAATGGCCGATTTGTTCGCCCTGAACTCGACGGAAACGAACAGTTTTAGCTAGATTTTAAGTTCAGATGAAAAAATACTTATCCTTAGTTTTATTTGCCCATAGTGTATTTGCATTGCCATTTGCCTTTATTGGCTTCTTTTTGGCATTGCACACAACAGACTATGCCTTTTCGTGGAAATTATTGGTTTTGATGCTCGTTTGTATGGTGACGGCCCGTAATGCTGCCATGGCATTCAATCGTTATCTGGATAGAGATATTGATGCCATTAATCCAAGAACGGCCATGCGTGATATTCCTGCTGGAAAAATTTCCGCTAAAAATGCATTGGTTTTTACGCTGGTAAATTGCTTGATTTTTATTGCAGCTACGTATTTTATCAATTCTCTTTGCTTTATGTTGTCGCCCATTGCACTTTTTGTTGTGCTTTTTTACTCCTATACAAAGCGCATAACGCCCTTATGCCATCTTGTATTGGGGGCAGGGCTGGGATTGGCTCCAATAGGCGCATATATGGTTATTACAGGACAATTTGCGACCGTTCCGGTACTTTATGGTTTCGCTGTGTTGACTTGGGTGAGTGGCTTCGATATTATTTACGCTTTACAGGACGAAGCCTTTGATCGGGCCAATCATCTTAATTCTATACCCGTGTGGTTAGGAACGAAAGGAGCTATGCGCGTTTCGGAATGTCTGCATGTGCTTTCTTTTATATTTATTTTAATACCAGCATTTTTGATGTCTGTAGGTTGGATTTATTATTTAGGTGTGGTCTTTTATGGGGCGTTGCTGATTTACCAGCATACCCTGTTTTCATCGACTAATTTAAGTCGGGTCAATCGCGACTTTATGACAACCAACGGTTATGCCTCGGTGATTTTTGCGGTATTTTACCTCTTGGATATCTGGTTGATCAAATAAATGTTTTAGCATAAAATAAGAAAGGCTTTAGGAATTCCTAAAGCCTTTCTTATTTTTGCATCTAAACCAAAACACATGCTATGAAGAAAAGTATTCTTTTCACGTCTATTTTATGTTTGTCATTGTCTTCGCAGGCGCAAAAGCTGTCGAATTATGTCATTCAATATAATCAAAGTTTCAATGGGAATACAGCTGCCAATCAAAATGCCATTCTAGTCTATGCCAATGAAAAGGAGACTTTTGTTAGTTCGGCAAAAGAAATGAATGGACAGTTGGCGCCGCCATACGAACGGGTTGTGGTGGAGCGTGCTGGAGGCAATGCTTTACTTAAAATTGCTAAACTCAAAGACGGATCAATCATTCTAACCAAAGATTCGCTCGCGCTTTCGAAGCAAAAATTTAACGCCACAAACGAGACTAAAACAATATTGGGCTATCCCTGTAAAAAAGTGGAGACGAGCATCAATTCCAATAAAATAGAAGTTTGGTATACCGATAAATTAGGGGTCAAAGGTGCACCCACGGAACTTGGTCAGGACCTTGGTCTGGTACTCGAGGTAATCCGCAATGGGAATACACGGACTTTTGCCACTAAAGTAGAAAAGGTAAAGACTATACCGGATCAACTGAGGCTGAAAGGAAATGAAAAACCTTACGACGAACTTTCTTACAAAGATCTCATCTGGAAGAACCGTTTTATTCAAATACCTGTTTTTCGGAAGGAAAGAATACGTTTTGCAGATGATGTGAAATCGGATTCTATTTTACGTTTTGCTAATGGGACAGTTTTGGTAAAAAAGGTGAAAATCCCAAAAATAAAGACAAGCGACAATGTATTTGTGCAGTTGGTCGAACAATCGAAAGGTGATGCCTATGATCGCACTGGATCAGTTTTTATCATCCCGACCAATAAGGCACAGAGCTTTTTGGATGGCATGAAAAATGGTATGAATACCCTTCCTAAGTATGAAAATGGCAATGGTAAAGCCTATCAAGGGGTTGTAAAAACAACATCCTTTGAGCCTATTGTTGAATTGATGCGTTTCTTTACACCATTTGGTGTTAAGCAGTTTAACTATCTTCAGTTAAAGGATAAGGTTTGGCAAGACTCAGTGCTGTACCGTCAGGACGTAACCGAATTGGCAGGTATGTTGAGCGAGCAGGAGATCTATGTGGGTGCCTTCATTGGTAACTATGATAAAAATGGACATGAGGTTAGTGTGGAGCTGACGATACATCCGGGCTTCGATGCCGAGTCAAAAGGCAGTCTGAAAAAGACGATGTCTTTATTTACGACGACCAATGTCATGGAAATGGGCGGTCAGGAGTATGGATCTATGTTTGACAAGGAGAAAGGTCTTACTGTTTCATTTCATTTGGACCAGGATGCTAAAAACGTGCAATTACGCTACATTACCACAGGACATGGAGGCTGGGGCAATGGTGATGAGTTTGTGCCTAAAGAAAACCGCATTTTCCTAAACGATGCATTGCTCTTTAAATACACCCCTTGGCGCAATGATTGCGGTTCGTATCGTTTGTCGAACCCCGCTTCAGGCAATTTTGCTACAGGGTTGTCTTCATCCGATCTGAGTCGCTCCAATTGGTGTCCAGGTACAGTAACACCACCGATCTACATTGATCTGGGGGATTTAAAAGCTGGAGACCATACGATGCAGGTACAGATCCCACAGGGAGCGCCTGAAGGAACAAGTTTCAGTAGCTGGAATGTGACGGGTACCTTGTTATTCGATTAATTATTTTTTCATTGCTGTTATGTGCAATAATGCTATTGCACATAACAGCAATATTCCTTCGTTTTTAAGACAAAAATTAAAGGGGATAAGCCGTCTCGCTTTTTGTCTCCGATAATACAAAGTAGGTCTGTACGGTGTTTACTTGAGGTAATACAGCCAGTCGATGCCGCAGAAAAATATGATAAGCATCCATATCTTTGGTTGCTATACGTAACATAAAGTCGTAAGAGCCTGCCATTTGGTAGCATTCCATAACCTCGGGAAATTTAGCCACCTCTTTTTCGAATTCATTCAACACCTCAAACGTATGCGCCTTGAGAAAAACCTGGGAAAATGAAATTAACCCAATGCCTATTTTGTGGCGGTCCAAAATTGCCACCGTTTTTTTGATGTAACCCAACCGCTTTAGCTTTCTAACACGTTCATGAACAGCTGCAATAGATTTGTTGAGTTCAAAGGATAGCGCTTTATTACTCATTGAGGCATCTTGCTGTAGGAGGCGCAATAATTTTACATCGATATCATCCAATTCCATAATCTGAATATTTTCGGTACGAGTGTAAAAATACGCTAATGTTCTGAATTATTTATTGGTTTTTATGTCTTTTAATTTAATTTTTATTGAAATTATGGTGATGTATTGAATATTATCTTGTCATTGGTCAATTTTGCAACAGAATAATCATTTATAAGAAATGGCTGAACAAGAATTATTAAGTGCGTGTTTGTCACCTGCATTGGACAAGAGGTTTAAACATCTGTGGCGATTAGTTGGAAATACGCCAATGTTGGAACTACAGTATACTTACAAAGGTAAACCCGGACGAATTTTCGTGAAATGTGAGAACTACAATCTGACCGGTAGCATTAAGGATAGGATGGCTCTTTATATTCTATACAAAGCGTATATGAATTGTCAGATTCGCCCGACTGATGTTGTTATTGAAGCCACAAGTGGAAATACAGGGATTGCTTTTTCAGCAATCGGCAAAGCGCTTGGTCATCAAGTAAAGATTATTATGCCTAACTGGCTGAGTAAGGAGCGTACCGATATTATTCGAAGTATGGGAGCGGATATTCAGTTGATAAGCAAAGAAGAAGGTGGTTTTTTAGGAAGTATTCGTTTAAGTGAAGAGCTTGCTGCGAAAGGCGGTGTTTTTCTTCCACGGCAATTTGAGAATCAATATAATGCCGAAGCGCATGAGAAAACCACAGGTTACGAGATTGTAAAGCAACTGGAAGAACAGGGCTTAGTAGCTGATGCTTTTGTTGCTGGTGTGGGAACTGGTGGTACAGTAATGGGTGTGGGGAGAAGCTTAAGAAAGGTAAACCCAAATGTCCGTGTACATCCACTGGAACCGGCAGAAAGTCCAACCTTGACTACAGGACATAAAGTAGGTTCACACCGTATTCAGGGAATATCTGATGAATTTATTCCTGCTATTGTGGATTTAGATGAACTCGATACTGTCGTTTGTGCGAATGATGGCGACTCCATTATCATGGCGCAGAAGCTGTCACGTCAATTGGGATTGGCTGTTGGTATCTCTTCCGGAGCAAATGTAATCGGAGCGATTAAATTACAACAGGAATTGGGTGATGAAGCTGTCGTGGTGACGCTACTTTGCGATGATAACAAAAAATACCTAAGTACTGATTTGGTGAAAGAGGAGCCAGTAAAAGAAGGATATCTTTCTACAGACGTTGATTTTTCGGGTTTTCAACCTATTTGCAGACTGGCAAATCCAGTATTTGGAGCCTAAAAAGATTTAGTTTCATATGTTTATAGTTAACTCGGGGAGTCTCTAGCTCCTCGGGTTTCATTTATTCAAAAACCAACATATACCTAAGAATAACACAAAATGAAAGTCAATTTCAAATTATTTATCCTTCTCATGTTGCTGATAGCGCCTGTGGCCATGTTTGCCCAAGCGGATACAATAACAAACAAGTTGGAGGGGCTTGAGTTTACGGATGGTACGATAAGTCCCGATTCACTATCTTTTGAGGAATCTCCGGATACCGCTACCGTAAAGGCCGACTCAAACAAGACCACAGTAGCGGCAGTAGCAACAGGTGAAAAAGCTGCTGGGGCAGAAAAGAAATCATTGTGGAGTATCTTTATTGCAGGCCTTATAGGTGGTTTTGCAGCATTATTGATGCCTTGTATTTTTCCGATGTTACCCCTGACGGTGAGTTATTTTACCAAACAGGCAGGAAGTCGTGCAAGTGGTATCAGTAAAGCTCTGTTGTATGGATTATTTATTATTGTGATTTATGTAGCCTTGGGGATGATTATCACGATTGCATTCGGATCTGATGCACTCAATGCGCTTTCGACTAACGGCATCTTTAACTTCATTTTCTTTTTGTTGTTGGTTGGATTTGCGGCTTCTTTTTTTGGTGCATTTGAAATTACTTTACCAAGCTCCTTTGTCAATAAAATGGATGCCAAATCAGATAAAGGTGGCTTAGTCGGCTTGTTCTTTATGGCCTTTAGCTTGTCATTGGTTTCATTTTCTTGTACAGGACCGATTATTGGCACGCTGTTGGTTGAGGCAGCTTCGAAAGGGGAAAGATTAGGTCCAGCAATTGGGATGTTGGGATTCTCCATTGCCCTGGCCATTCCTTTTGGTTTGTTCGCTATGTTTCCTTCCATGCTTAAATCCTTACCGAAATCCGGTGGTTGGCTGAATAGTGTGAAAGTAGTCTTGGGATTTTTGGAACTCGCTTTAGCATTGAAATTTTTATCCAATGTCGATTTAGCTTACCACTGGAACTGGTTGGATAGAGAGGTGTTCCTGTCGCTATGGATTGCTATTTTTGCTTTGATGGGTCTATACTTGATCGGCAAGATAAAGTTCTCCCATGACAGTGAGCTGAAATTCCTATCTGTTCCTAGAACGATCTTGGCAATTGTTGTTTTTTCTTTTGTAGTCTATATGGTGCCCGGTTTATGGGGTGCACCTTTAAAATCGATTTCTGCTTTTTTACCACCATCGGCAACACAAGACTTTGATCTTTCTTCGGGTGTAAGTGCTGGTGCTGCTGCACATTCAGACGGGAAGGTGAAAAAATATGCTGAAATTTTTCATGAAAGAGGCACGCCAAAAGGATTTGATCCTTATTATGATTACGACCAGGCATTAGCTACGGCTAAAGAATTAAACAAGCCCGTATTAATCGATTTTACGGGTTGGAATTGTGTCAATTGTCGTAAAATGGAAGCGAATGTTTGGACAGACCAAGCTGTGGCCAAATTATTAAAAGAAGAGTTTGTTATGGCTGAACTTTTTGTGGACGATAAGACCGAGCTGGCTGCCAACGAACAATTTGTTTCCAAATATAGTGGCAAAAAGATCAATACAATCGGTAAAAAAAACAGCGATTTTCAAGCTGCTACATTTGATAGCAATTCACAACCGCTGTATGTAATTGTCGATCCGACGGGCAAAAAACTGGTGCCTCAGAGCGGTGCCAACTACAATGTAGAAGAGTACAAGGCGTTCCTGCAAAGTGGTTTGGATGCATTTAAACATAAAAACTAACCATCGTCATATTCTAATTTTATCCTCCTTGTTCTGTGCAAGGGGGATTTTTTTTGATAAAACATCGCTTTTTGTGTCTCCAGGGCTAATGTAGAGGGGCTTTCTTCATATTGTCTTCGTATTGTGTTCGTACCAGCTTCGAACGGGAGCAGTCTTGTAACATATATTGACCAAACCTTGACCAGATAATTCCTGTTCGAGGTCTGTTCAACAACTGTACAGCACCTGTTTAATATCTGTTGCTTGTCCGAAGCAGGTACGAACCTCGTCCGAAGCAGGTCCGAATCTTACCGCGAACCTTATCGTGATGTCTTATACTGAAATAGGTTTACATATACCGAACAGATTACTATATAGATTTTACATTTTATTTTTTTCTACTGGATATAGTTTTCATTGTCTGTTTTCTTACTATTATCAGTTGTCCGTTCCCTGACCACAGTTTCCCTGGTTTTACTGCGGAACTTTTTTGACTCAGCGTTACGTCTTTGAAACACTTTGGGAGTTTTTGGGTTCTGCCATTCCAGATGTGCCTGTTGGGGAGACATCATATTGCAGGACATATGTGGTCTAAAATGATTATATATATTGACTGCTTTGACCAACTGTGCAAGTGCCGTTTTATAGTCCGGGAAAGTTTCGGCCATTCGATATTCGTTTTTTAGGATGCCATTTAACCTTTCTGCCACGGCATTGTCATATGGGCTCCCGGATTGCGTCATGCTTATTGCGATCCCATTTTCCTGCAATATAGTGACATAATTTGTGCTGCAATATTGGATGCCCCGATCCGAGTGGTGGGTCAGACTACTCTGCGGGTAGATTCGATGTGATATGGCCATCCTGAGCGCTGATATACAGGCCTGGGCTGTTGGTCTGTGGGTAAGTTTGTAACCCACGATCTTTCGGGAATAGGCATCTGTGACCAGGCACAGGTAGATCCATTTGTCCCGGATGCGGATGTAGGTGATGTCACTTACCCATATCTGCTCGGGACGCAGGGCCTGCCTGCGCTGCACAAGGTCGGGCTACTTTTTGAAACGGTGGTCGGATTGGGTGGTGATGGCATACCTACGTTTGCATTTGACCAAAAGGTCATTCTCACGTAACAGCCTGAAAAAAGCGTCCCTTCCCAGTCCAGTCATCGCGCTGCCCATTTCTTTGGCCAATATGCTGCGGAGTTTAAGGGTACCCATACGATGGGAGTCCTTCCGAATTTCACGTACCCGCGCCAACACAAGACCACTGCGAACGGAATATTCCTGCTCTCTGCCCATATATTTATAGTAGGATTGCCTTGTTCTGCCAAATAGTCCACAAAGTCTGGAGACCGAAACATTCTGGTAACACGACTTCATTTCTTGGACGATTTGGCCCCAGACTTTTTTACAAAATCAGCCCCATGGAGCTCCTCCGCTTTTTTGATCAGCATCTCCAGGGCAGTAATTTTGCGGTTCGCCTGGAAGAGTTCATCCCTGAGATCCTGCTCATTTTTCAACCCGGTATCTTCTGACTCCACAGCCTGGGGAACTTCCAGCTCCAGATTGCTTTCCCACTGCTGGTACCATTTCATAAAATACCGCGGAGTGGCTTCCCCAGGAAGATTGTACTTCTGGGCAAGTTGCGAATAACTCAGCTTTCCGGCAAGGTATTCTCTGGAAACGAGGATCTTGAAGCTATCGCTGTAAACTTGCTGTCCCCCTGATTTACGTTTTGTCATACGCTTTTTCATAATATTAAATTTAAGATTTTAATATTCGGTTTTTGTAAACCTTTTTCAGGAATGGACATGAATGTGCCACCCCCATCAAGTAATCTAGGTTTTCCACCGTCACGGCCATCATATCCATCACTACCATCTATTCCACCTACTATCCTACAGGTGGAGATGGTGGCGGGGGAGCCGATGTTGCGGAAGCATACGGCAAAAAAAGAAGCCCTGTCATTTGTATGAACAGGGCTTCAAATTATACTATAAATTTATGGAAACTATTAGAAGTCAAATCTGACCCGCGCACGAATACCCCAGGCTGGCGCATCGACGTGGTCAAGATAGTTTAGACGTTTTACGTAGTCTACACGTAATATTTTGAAAATATTGGATAGACCGATACTCGCTTCCATATAAGGTTCTGAACCGAACGTATAGGAACTTTGCACACCATCTGCATTGTGCTGCCAAGTGAATACCTTTGAGCCATAGTTAGGGTCATCAGGATTGTTTTCTTTACGCAGTCCACCGTATACCCCTTTGAAGCTAAATACTTCGCGTAATTTAAGTTTTTTGATCAAAGGAATCTTGTTCAAAAGGAAACCGTTCATATAATACTGCACGTTCAATGAGGCATTATGGTCACTCACAAACTCAAGGAAATTCATCAAGTTATACGAGTTCAATTGATAAGCATAGGTCTGATTGGCGCGGTGGATTGTCAAGAAAGGGAATGGGATCTCTTTTCCTGCAATATAGTTGCCCTCAGCTGTTACGTCAGCAAATCCAAATTGACTAAAATAAAAGCGCTTGAATGCACCAACATTAAAGTTGTGATAATTGTATTCACCCTTCGCTAATCCTTTGATTCCAGCGGTATAATTGAACGTGAAGATCGGATATTGATTGAATATAGGTGTCCGGTAAATTTTGCCTTGATAAAACTCTTCATGCGGAGCGTATCTGAAATTTACAGACACTTCGGTCGAGTTCAGTTCATTGAACAGTCTACTTTCATTGTTGGCATCGACCATTTGATAAGTCAGACTTCCAGCAGGTGTTTGTCTGTTGATATTGAAAGCAGCGCCAATAGCCAGGTGATTTAAAAATTCTTTTTTATACTCTAAGCCATAGTTTGTCTCATAAATGTAACGGTCATTATCTCCGCGTTTGAAAGATAACAAGAAGTTGTCTTCCTGAATAAACTCCAGTTTTTGTCCCGGAATCTTTGTATCCTTTTTATAAGAGGCCCTGATGTAGTGCATCGGGAAAGAGTAGACAGATTTGTTGTTGAACGCGTACGTTCCGCTGAAAAAGTATTTCCACTTTTGATCTTTAAAACCATAAGCCGCATAACTTTCAGCATAGAAACGCTTGCTTAACGATTCTGTCGTACGGCCACCGACACGTAAACGGAACCCTTCTACGGGATTAAAGCTATAGAATGTATTCACAGGGCCGATTTCAACCGGGCCAGCTTGTTTGTATCCTGAAAGCAATAACGCTGCAATATCCATAAACGTACGGAATGAAGGAATCTTTTGTAACGTATCGATATTATGATAGATGTTCAGTTCGTTTTGTGCAAGGGCAAGTGGACGTTGTGTTTCAAATAAAGATTTTGTCGCTTTCTTGTTTTCGACATTATAAGCAATGACCGTGGACGGGCCATCATAGATGCTGTCCGGTTGCTGGATGCCAACTTTGTAATTGTTGTAATCTACAGTTCGGCTTCCACGGATTCCCATACCTTTCTCTGTTAATGAAAAATCAATACCCAGTGTACTTGTTTTTAAGTAGAAGCGACTTTTGCTATCTTTTTCAAATTTAAGCTGTATCTGGAGGTCACGTACGAAATTTAAATTGATGTCGTCCGCTACGGTCATATTGGCACCCTGCACGGCATAATTTCCATCTAATGTAACGTACAGCTGTCCTTTGAACAACATATCCGCCTTGTTGCGCGGAAAAAAGCTTAATTCAACCAACCAAGGTTGTACAGTCTTAATCGTATCCGTAATAAAAAACTTATAAAAAGTAGGAGCGGAGTTTGCTATTGGGCTTAAAAACTGATTAGTAACCAACGAAATGTTGTTGTCATAAATATCAACTTGTTCGTAGAGTTTATTGAAGTAGGCTGTCAGACCATCGTTATCAATAAATTTAGGGTCAAATTGTGCCCGTTGGTTACCAAGGATGTACTGTTTGGTTTTGCTTGGATCTTTTCGGTAATACACTTTTGACATTTTTTCTTCTATGAAAGCAGGCAATACATATTTGTTGGCTGTTTTAGCCGAATCGTCCGTTTCAAAAAGAAACTGATAATTTTTGAATATTTTTTTATTGACAAATTTTTCCGAAAGATTGCTTAGCCCTAAAGACATCTTCTCATATTGGTCGAATTGCGCATATTGTTGACCCGAAAGCCTGTTTTTTTCTTTATTCTCGATGACTTTACGGATCAATGCGACCGCAGGATTATCCTTGTTACTGTATTTTTTCTTTTTGGCCTTAACAACGACCTCTTCCAACATATTGTCCTGTTGATCCATCAAAATCTCTTTTGTTTGCGTGGCGTCATTCGTAACAAAAGCATCCTTGCTGTCATATCCAATATAGCTTGCTCTGATTTTTACATAAGATGTGGGAAAGACAAGTTTGTATTCACCATTTGCATTGGTCGATGTTGTGGTTCCCGCAGAAGCAGGAGCGCCGACTACAGCCACAGTCGCATAGGGTATGGGATTCTTGGTCTTTGCATCTCTAACTGTACCGGTTACGGTTTTGTTTTGGGCAAAAGCCATGGACACCGTTAGCACGAGCGTTATCGAAAAAAAGAGTTTAGTTATGAAGGTTGTTGCGTTTATTTTAGCTCTCATTATATTGCTATAATCTTGAAAATTCAAAATTGTTTTCCTGTTTTTACTTTATTTTTGACTTTATAGGTATTAAAATCAAAAAATCAGTGAACAAAGGAAACAAAAAATTAAGAATAATTAAAATTTTATTGTAATGTAATAAAGGAAAGTAGTTGAATTACATTTCTGTGTAAACGGCTGTTTTTTAATTGTTTATGCTGAATTATTGATTTGGGTCAATAAATTTTACATTACATTTTGACTTGGCGATGATTTTCCATTGCTTTATTTGCTGACTTTTGTAACGATATAGTCAGCGGTATCAAAAATCTGGCTCGATTTCGAAGGTCATTTCTTGCTTGGAACGAGGGTGAATAAAGGTAATTGAAGCTGCGTGGAGATGTAATCTATTGGCTTTTCTGCCATAGAGATCGTCACCAACAATAGGTGTATTTAGGCCATTTGGATGTACAGCATGCATGCGAAGCTGATGGGTGCGACCAGTCAAGGGGTAAAACCTGACTCTCGTTTGATTATTCGTTATTGCAATTTTTTCCCATTTTGTCTGCGCTGGTTTGCCATACGTGTAGCAGACCATTTGCCGTGGTCTATCATCCAGATCTACGCGAAGTGGGAGATCGATCAAACCTGATGGGGCTTCGATAATACCATCCAGTAAAGCAATGTATGTTTTTTTGATGGTATGTTGTATAAATTGATCTTGAATAAATTTATGCGCCTCTTTGTTTTTAGCAACAACCAACAAGCCGGATGTAGACATGTCGAGGCGGTGGATAATAATTGGCCCCGCATTTGGGTAGCGTTGAAGAATACGGTTGTAGACCGAATCCTTTACATATATTCCGGGGACAGACAGAAATTCGGCCGGTTTGTTGATGATGATGATATCCTCATCTTCGTAAAGTTGAGGAAGTGCTAAATCCAACGTCGTTTCCTGTTGCATGGGATTGGGATCTACGACCAAGCCTTCGAGCATATACCCTAAAATCGGTTCACATTTTTTGCGACAGGCAGGGTAGTAGTTTTTGTGTCTGCGTATTTCAGATGCAGGTGAGCAGCCCCACCAAAATTCGGCCAAAGCAATAGGTGTCAACTGGTTTTCATAAGCATATTGCAGCAGTTTTGGCGCTGCGCATTCCCCCGATCCGGCAGGCGGTGTTGTGCGGTCAAATTCCTGAAATATGTTGACTACATTTTTATGTTGCCCTTTCGCGTTGCGAAAATTATATTGTTCGAAAAGCTGTTTTTGAAGATTTCCTGAGCGCATTTTGCGTTCCTCTTTTAGCGCAGTAATCGTCGATAGCAATTGGTGTAAATGGTTACTTTCTGTCTCCAGGGCCAAATGCATTTCATATTGAAAGCGTTGAAGCTGTTGTTTGTCTTTTAAACTCTGGCTCCGCATGTCTTCCATCAATAATTCATACTCCGCATCCGATAAACTGACTTTTAATTTTGTGCGGGTTTCTTTGCGTTCCTTCTTTTGAATTCTCAATTTCGATTTTAGCTCATCGAGTGATTTATCCCATCCGTTTTTTAATAGATCAAGATTACGTTGAGCATTTGCTAGCTCTTCACCTGTTTCAAGATTTTCTATTTTTCGGTTCAGCGCATTGAGATGCACCTCTTCGTTTAGAAAAAAACTGTTTTCTTCCAACATATCGAAGATGGGGGGGACAAAATGCCGGTGTTTGTTGCTCCCGGCCAGTTTTCCCGAAACAGCGGCAAGGTAGCCAAGCTCATTGTGTTGGTTTTTGACAACCAGAACACCGAACATTTTTCCAATAGCGAGTCCCTCCACGGCGGCGTCTAGGCCAAAATTGTGGGTCCAATCGTCTTGGGTTTCGATGTAATATTGGAGTTCTTGTGCGGCGGTGACGGCAAGGGGGTGCGGTTCATAGCAAAATGGAAAAGTAAATCGTGTCGGAAGTTCAATAGCTGAAATATCCTGTTTGAATTGATGAAAATATGTATTGTTGTCCATTTTGTCCGCAGCGCTCCCTCAAAATAAAGATGTCCGCAAAAATACAACATTATGTGCTTTAAATAATAGCTTGATCGATTTTTGTTTAAAATGTTTCGTATATAAGGTACTGTTTAGGTTTAATTGCTGTCTATAAAGATCAAGGTCGGTGCAGCTTCGGTATTTTCATTTTTTCGGTATAGCAAACCCTTTGCAGCTATATGATATACAAGTCGGTTTTGGTATAGTGGGTTGAGGTAATTATTGTGAATTTGAGTGGCTTTTTATTTGGTTTTTACTGCATTATTAGGTAAATTTAACTAAGCATTTAAAACATATAGTTAACAAAAGAATATACATATGAAAACTTCAATTGGAATTAAAGATGCGGACTTGAAAAAAGTTGCAAAGTTGTTAAATGTGCTGTTGGCAGATGAACACATTATCTACATGAAAACGCGCAACGCGCATTGGAATGTGGAAGGTGCGGATTTTCATGCTGCTCACTTATTTTTGGAATCACAATACGATGAACTAGCTGAAGTGATCGATGAAATCGCAGAACGTGTACGTACTTTAGGGCATTATGCGGTAGGTACCTTTGATCAATATTTGAAATTGACTCGTTTAACGGAGTCTACTTCAGAAAAAACCGACAGTCAGTCCTATTATAAGGAATTGTTGGCTGATCATGAATCCATAGCAATGTCAATTCGTGCCGATCTTTCCGTAGTTGAAGGAACAGCGGATAATGGTACGGAGGACTTTTTGGTCGGATTATTAGAAAAGCATGAGAAGATGGCTTGGATGCTTCGTGCGCATTTCATTAAGTAAGCTGTAGAAGTTTATCCACAGGTATTGAAAAAAATTCCGTCTATCCCAATAGGCGGGATTTTTTTTTGTGTTTTGTTGTCAGCGCAGGATTAATTTTCTATCTTAAAGAGGAATTAAGCCTTCAGAAACTTTTTAACATATTACAACTATGCTTGAAGACGACAACCTAAATCAAACCACACTAAATGAGGAGGGAAATGATGGTACTTTGGAGAGTATGCATCATGTGAATAATCCGGTATTGGATTTACCTAAAATTGAAAAGAAATACCTTGAAACCATAGTAGCCCACAATCAAAACGATAAGTCCTATTATTTTTCTGACGGCAAAGCCAAGGTAGAAATTAAGATCGTCACGGACGAGATTGTCAGGGTGCGGCTGGCTCCACAAGGAACTTTTTTGGAGGATTTTTCTTATGCCTTAGCCAAGAAAGATCACCGTGTTAGTATACATCAATGTAAGGAAGAGGCTGACCATTATCTGGTTCATACGAATACAATTTCTTGTAAGATCAATAAGAGTGACTTTTTGATTTCTTTTTCGGACCGATCAGGGAAGCTGTTTAACGCTGATTTGGCACCGATGCACTGGGAGGAAAATCCCGATTTTGGAGGTTACTATGTATATAGCACGAAAGTGGCCTTTGAAAATGAAGCTTTTTATGGACTAGGGGACAAGGCCACTAAATTGAATCTGAGAGGTAAAAGACTTAAAAACTGGAATTCAGATACTTATGCTTTTGCTTATGATCAGGATCCACTTTATAAAACTATTCCGTTTTATATTGGTTTAAAAGATGGTGAAGCGTACGGCATATTCTTTGACAATACTTTTAAAACGTATTTTGATTTCGCGGCGGAAGATCCGGGAAAAACAAGCTTTTGGTCCGAAGGCGGTGAACTGCAGTACTACTATATACACGGGCCGCATATTATCGATGTTATCCGTCGTTATCATACGTTGACAGGTACGCATTACCTGCCACCGTTATGGGCAATTGGTTACCACCAGTGTCGTTGGAGTTACTATCCCGAAGCGAATGTCCGGAAGGTGGCAGAGGAGTTTCGGAAGCGACAGATTCCATGTGATGCTATTTATCTTGATATCGATTATATGGAAGGATACCGCTGTTTTACCTGGAATAAGCAGTATTTCCCAAATCCAAAAAATATGATCAGCGATTTGGCCAATGATGGTTTTAAAACCGTGGTGATGATCGATCCGGGTATTAAGGTTGATGAGAACTACTGGGTGTTCAGGGAAGGGAAAGAAAACAGGTATTTTTGTCGTCGAGGGGACGATTATTTTATGGAAGGATTTGTGTGGCCCGGACGTTGTCAATTTCCTGATTTTACCAATCCGGAGGTTCGCCAATGGTGGGGTACATTATACCAGGGGCTTGTGGAAGATGGTGTTGCAGGCTTCTGGAACGATATGAATGAGCCGGCGGTATTTGGCCGCGGAACATTCCCCGACGATGTACGTCACCAGTACGATGGCCATCGGGGTTCACATCGCAAGGCACACAATGTTTATGGCATGCAGATGGTTCGTGCAACGTATGATGGCTTAAAGAAATTGTATAAAAACAAGCGCCCATTCACCATTACCCGAGCGGCTTATGCGGGTACACAACGCTATTCTTCGGTTTGGACCGGCGACAATCTGGCGAGTTGGGAACACCTCAAGTTGGGGACCTTGCAATTACAGCGTCTATCGACTTCGGGTATGTCCTTCTGCGGAACGGATATCGGTGGATTTACGGGCGAGCCGGACGGTGAGTTATTTACGCGATGGATGCAATTTGGCGTTTTCTCGCCCTTTATGCGTGTGCATTCTGCCGGCGATACCCGCGATCGTGAGCCCTGGAGTTTTGGGGAGGATTGGGAAAAGATCAATCGGAAATTTATCGAACTCCGGTATAAGTTGTTGCCGTATATCTATACCTGTTTTTGGGAGCAGACCAAGTATGGTTTTCCAATATTACGTCCGATTTCCATGGTCGAGCAGCATATACCGACCAACTGGCAACGCGAGGAGGAATTCTGTTTTGGGGATAAAATATTGGTATCCCCGGTATTGCAGCCAGGACAAAAAAGCAAGATTGTCTACCTACCCGAGGGCACTTGGTTCTATTATTTCAATAATGAAATCTACGTAGGCGGTAAGGAACATACCATCGCTACGCCGATTGATGAAATGCCGATTTTCATTCGCGGAGGATCTGTTGTACCTGAATACCCGGTGATGCAATATACTGGTGAAAAGAAAATTGAGGAGCTACAGCTCAATGTTTACTTCGCTGAAGGTGTAACCCGTTCGTATGTGTATTCAGATCATGGCGACACCTTTGCGTATGAACAAGATATTTATCTTGAAAAATGTTTTACGGTTTCAGGGCTCAAAGAATCCTTGTCGATCAAACAAACGCGAGATGGACTTTTTACAGAGCGATACGAAGAATATAAACTACAATTGATCGGTCTGCCTTTTCAAGTGAAGAAGGTGAAGACCGATGGTATTGATACAAAAGTACAAGTAGATGAAAAGGGGCGGTATTGGATTAATGTCGCACGAGAATTTGATAACATATTGATAGAAGGTTAAACATGGCCAATGAAGTAATTCCGCATAGTCTCTTTTCTGAATTTGATGTCGCCTTATTCCAGTCGGGTAAGCACTTCAAATTATACGAAAAGTTCGGTTCGCACGAACTGGAAGTCAACGGTGAAAAAGGCGTTTATTTTGCGGTTTGGGCTCCAAATGCAAAATCCGTCTCCGTAACCGGCAACTTCAATTTTTGGGATAAGGAGCATCACGCGCTCTTTGTGCGCTGGGATGGTAGCGGAATCTGGGAAGGGTTTATTCCGGGGCTTGGCAATGGAGAGACATATAAATATGTTATCCAGACCTATACTGGTGAGCAACTCGAGAAAGGTGATCCTTTTGCCTTTCGGTGGGAAGTTGCCCCAAAGACTGCTTCCGTTGTTCATTCGACCTGGTACGAGTGGCAGGATAAGCAATGGATGCAGGAGCGTATCGTTAAAAATAGGCTGGATCAACCCTGGTCCGTCTATGAGGTCCATTTAGGGTCCTGGTCGCGGGATCCCGAAAGTCCGGATACGTTGCTCAATTATCGGGAAATAGCCGTGGCACTTGTATCTTATGTGAAGGAAATGAATTTCACGCATGTGGAGTTTATGCCTTTAATGGAGCATCCCTATTATCCTTCTTGGGGATATCAGATAACAGGTTATTTTGCGGCGAGTTCGCGTTATGGTTCGGCACAAGATCTCATGTATCTGATTGAGGAGCTGCATGCCGCCGGGATAGGCGTATTGTTGGATTGGGTTCCTTCGCATTTTCCGGGTGATGCACATGGTCTTTATCGTTTTGATGGCACGGGCTTATACGAGCATGAAGATCTCAGGAAAGGGTTTCATCCCGATTGGCAATCCTATATTTTTAACTATGGGCGAAATGAAGTACGCTCTTTTTTGATCAGCAATGCATTTTATTGGTTGGATCGTTTTCATATCGATGGACTTCGGGTCGATGCGGTAGCTTCTATGTTGTATTTGGATTATAGTCGAAATGCAGGCGAGTGGATTCCGAATGAATTTGGAGGAAATGAGAATCTCGAAGCGGTACAATTTTTAAAAGAGCTGAACGAGGCTGTTTACGGACATTTTCCAGATGTGCAGACAATTGCCGAAGAATCTACTTCTTGGCCGAGTGTCAGTCGGCCAACGTATGCTGGTGGATTGGGCTTCGGAATGAAATGGATGATGGGCTGGATGCATGATACGTTGGATTACTTTAAAGAGGATCCAATTAACCGCAGTTATCATCATGATCGACTCACCTTTGCGACAGTATATGCTTTCCATGAAAATTTTATGCTACCCTTGTCACACGATGAGGTGGTTTACGGAAAGCAGTCCCTAATTTATAAAATGCCAGGCGATGAGTGGCAAAAGTTTGCCAACTTGCGAGCATTGTACCTCTTTATGTATACTTTTTCGGGAACAAAATTGCTGTTTATGGGCGGTGAATTTGGGCAGACGTCGGAGTGGAATGTAAACCAATCACTTGATTGGCATCTTCTGGAGTTTGCGCCTCATCAGGGTATGAAAAGATTTGTAGCCGATCTGAACGCGATTTATAAAGCTCAACCAAGTCTTTACCAAAAGGCTTTCGATGCTGCAGGTTTCGAATGGATAGATGCCGGTGATCGTGAAAATTCGATTGTGGTCTATTGGCGAAAGGGATTTGACTCCTGGGATGATACGGTGGTTGTACTTAACTTAACGCCTGTCGTTCGGGAACATTTCCGTATTGGTTTACCTTACGCAGGTGAATGGGAAGTGCTGCTGAATTCGGATGATTTGACCTATTTCGGTTCAGGTATACATCATCCCGTTGTCCATAGTGAGCACCTGCATTGGATGAACCAAGTACAGTCTGCACAACTTCATTTGCCTCCTCTAGGAGGCTATATCCTCAAAAGGAAGAAGGAACTAAAGGATGTAAATCCGGTGAAGCAGGGAGAACGTACACCTGTATAATATGTTTCTCGAAAATTTGATGATGCACAAGAATAAGTTGAGTTATAAAATACGGATCTGGCCTCAATTTTCAGGTTCGGTAAATTTGTTGTAATAAATAGTAGGAAGGTCGCTTTTTGCCTTTGAAAGAGATAAAATATAGAACTTATTCGAATGAAAGTATTTCACTTGAGTGTTGAATGTTATCCGGTCGCCAAAGTTGGTGGCCTTGCGGATGTCGTTGGGGCATTGCCCAAATATCAGACCAAACTCGGTTGGGAAGCGGCGGTTGTCATGCCCTGGTATGACCGACCATTTGTTCGGGACCATACTTTTACTGTCGTTCACGAGGGTACTTTTTATCAAGGATCTGAATTGTTGAACTATATTGTTTATAAGGAAGCAGACAATATACTGGGATTTGAGCTTTATTTAGTCAAGATTCCAGGAAAACTCGATCGGCAGGAGGTGTATTGTTATCCCGATGAAGGCGAACAGTTTATCGCCTTTCAACATGCTGTATTGGCTTGGTTTAAGGATAAAGCTATAGTACCTGATATTGTGCATTGCCACGACCATCATGTCGGTTTGATGCCTTTTTTGATGAAGTATAGCAATGACTATAATTTTCTTGCCGATGTTAAAACGGTAGCCACCGTGCACAATGGGCAATATCAGGGTTGGACACATTGGAGCAAAGCCATTCTGTTGCCTGCTTTCGATAGCTGGAAATGGGGATTATTGGACTGGGATGGTTTAATTAACCCACTTGCGGCCCTAATTAAATGTTGCGATGCTTACACCACAGTATCTGAAGGCTATCTGGAAGAGCTCTATGTGGAAGCAAATGGCTTACAGCATCTATTTTATAATGAGCGAAATAAATCTGTTGGTATTGTCAATGGAATTGACTGGGAAATCTGGGATCCCAAAATTGATTATACCTTGTTCGAAAACTATGATGTTGTACAAGCTTTTTCCGGCAAATTGAAAAATAAGGAGGCTTTGGCGAAGCAGTATAAAATCAATCCAGATCGACCACTGCTTGTTTTTATCGGCCGATTTGCAACAGAAAAAGGAGCGGATTTACTACCGGAGATAATTTTGGATTTGACGGAGAAATATCGCGATAGATTAAGTATATTTATACTGGGTGCCGGAGACCCAGCGATCCAGTCGCGTGTGAAATCACTCGTCGATGATGGAATTGATAATTTTGATGTGTTCTTTGGTTATGATGAAAGCCTTGCCCATTGGCTTTATGCCAGTGCGGATTTTCTTTTAATGCCTTCCCGTGTTGAGCCCTGTGGGCTTAATCAGCTCTATGCGATGAAGTACGGTACATTGCCGATCGTGCATCAGGTGGGGGGATTAAAAGATACAGTAATCGATCTGAAAAATGATGGTTACGGTATAGGTTTTGATAGTTTGACAATCACTGAAATTAGTGCAGCGATTGTTCGGGCTATAAATTTTTACGACAGTAAAAAGCAGTTTGAGGAGAATCAACGTAAAATGATGCAGTTGGATTTTTCTTGGGATAAATCTGCAGCGAAGTATATAAGTCTATATAACCAAATAATGTAATTTGATATGTCACGTCATAATGTAGTAGCTATCGTCTTGGGCGGAGGAAGGGGCTCACGTCTGTATCCATTGACCGATCAACGGTCTAAGCCAGCGGTTCCCATTGCCGGGAAATATCGCTTGGTGGACATTCCCATCTCGAATTGTCTTAATTCGGGTTTTAACAAGATTTTTGTGTTGACACAATTCAATTCTTCGTCACTCAACTCCCACATTAAGAATACCTACAACTTTAGTATTTTTAGTAAGGGCTTTGTTGATATCCTGGCTGCTGAACAGACCAATGATGGCGATAAATGGTTCGAGGGTACGGCAGATGCCGTACGGCGATCGTTTCGGAAGCTGGCTAGTATTGATTATGACTATGTACTGATTTTATCGGGGGATCAGCTGTATCAAATGGATTTTGATGCACTGGTTGACTTTCATGTCGAAAACGAAGGCGACCTGACCATTGCGACTATTCCAGTAAACGCCAAAGATGCCACTGGTTTTGGAATACTGAAATCGGATGAAAAGAATCACATTACCTCTTTTATTGAGAAGCCGAATAGTGAGCAGCTGGTGGACTGGAGTTCAGAAGTGAGCGATCATTTAAAGGGTGAGGGTAGGGAATACCTGGCTTCAATGGGTATTTATGTTTTTTCAAAAGGCGTCCTGAAACGTATGCTGGAAGAGAATCGCGGAATGGATTTTGGTAAGGAAATTATTCCCGATGCAATTGATACGAATAGGGTGCTTAGCTATCAATTTGAGGGTTATTGGACAGATATCGGAACCATAGGTTCTTTCTATGAGGCCAACATTGGTTTGACTGATAATATTCCGGCCTTTAATCTGTTTGATAAAAATACGGTTTTCACCCGTCCAAGGATGTTGCCGCCTTCTAAAATTTCGGGTACAACATTAATCAATTCTGTCATTTCGGATGGCTGTATTATCCAAGCAGATAAAATAGACCGTTCCGTCGTGGGCGTTCGTTCGCGGATTGGTACAGGATCTGTGGTGCGCGGTACATATATGATGGGGTCTGACTATTATGAAGATCTCGTCGATATGGAGGATGCAAAGCGGAAAAACATTCCTGTGGTTGGTGTTGGAGAACGCTGTTATATTGAGAATGCTATTTTGGATAAAAATTGTCGTATCGGTAACGATGTACGGATCAATGGCGGACCACATCTCTTAAATGTAAATCACGCGACCTATACCATTTGTGATGGCATTGTTGTTATCAAAAAAAATGCAGTTATTCCAAACGGAACAACAATAGGATTGACAAGCCTATAAAATTTATAGAACAAGGGAGATAATATATTGTTATCATTGCAAGTTATTCTAATGGAAGTATCGCGAAATAAGGCTAATCTACAGGCTCAATTTATGGGCAGATAGCGATAATTGTTTCATGGTACTGTCTTTGCTAGCAAAGAACATTTTAATATAATGAAATCGTATGCAATTGAGACAGATTATCTCCCTTTTTTTGATGGTATTTGCCCTACTGGGCTGCGAAACTTCATTGATGGTGCAGGGAACTGGTGTACTGCGTGATGCCTCGCGTAGATTTGAACTTCGTAACGGCAATCGAACAGTCGTTTACATTCCAATGCGGCATTTGGGTACGCGTGTGTACTATGATCAAATCCAGCGTGCTGTAGATTCTCTTCAACATTCGGGCTATGTGGTTTTTTATGAAAGTATCGCTTATCAGGTGGATAGTGCGGCACAACGTGATCTGTATGACCGCAAATTTAGAAAGCTTACAGGCAATCGGCTAGGGTTGCAGCAATGTATTGAAATACCGGGTGATACTTCCCGGGTTCTTCGGGCGCCCATGTACCGTAAATTGGGGCAGCGAATCATTAGTCAGCCCGATTATTCCTTTTTCCTGGTGAATTACGAAACAGCGGTGAATGCAGATATTCCCAAAAACAAATTGCTTGACGAGTTTGAATACCTGTATGGTACGATCAACCTGGATGACTGTGATTACAAAACACCGCTTCAGGAACCTTATTCCTGCAAACCTATAAAAGCAGCATTAAAAAACAAATTTGATAAAGAATTTATCATGAAAAAAAGGGAAGAGAACCTGGCTTCCTTAGTTGCTGATGCCCCACAGCAAAAGATTTTAATCTTATTTGGAACCTCACATTTTAAAGGCTTTTTGCGTAATTTGCAGGCTCGGGATCCCAAATGGATACAGATCAAATAATATGCTAGGAAAACTATTCATTGTACTGCTTATACCAGTAACCATTTATGTTGTTTATTACCTGTTAAATCGCACGGCCAAAAATAGCAAAGCCATTAAACGTGTATTGAGCGACGAAGGCAAGGAAATTCTAGAAAAAGAAGTTGCCTATTATCGTAATCTGTCTATTGCGGACAAAACGGAATTTGAAGCCCGCTGTTTAAAATTTTTGGATACAGTCAAGATTGAAGGTGTGGGGGTAGTGGTTGAGCTGAAAGATTATATGATGATTGCTGCCAGTGCAATTATACCAATATTTGCCTTTAAGAAATGGACTTATCCCAATTTGACCAATATTATGGTTTATCCTTCCCAATTCAATACTGCGTATGAATTTGAAGGCCATGCTGACCGCAATATTATGGGTATGGTGGGTGAGGGAGCCATGAACGGACAAATGATATTGTCTAAATCGGCATTGGAGTATGGGTTTAGGAATCCAAAGGATGGACAGAATACAGCGATACACGAATTTGTGCATCTGATTGATAAAACCGATGGCACAGTGGATGGCATTCCCACACATTTGATGGATAAAGCTTCAGTCATTCCTTTTATGAATCTGATACGGGAAGAAATTACCAAGATAAAAGAAAATAAATCTGATATCGATGTATATGGCATGACCAATCCGGCAGAGTTCTTTGCAGTTGCCTCGGAGTATTTTTTTGAGAATCCAGAAAAATTTAAGCAGAATCATCCCGAGCTCTATACAGCACTTTCTGAAATTTTTGAACAAAGTTAGTTATCGATAAATAAAATTTTAGTATTTTTAAGGCAAACAGAAGTTGTTTGCCTTTTTTCTTTGAGCACCCGCTCCTAGGCGGAAAAAAGTACGATGCGATCGTGAATCCATCGCTGCTGGCAGCTTCGATAAAGTTTTGTTAATTATAACTGTTATGCCTAAAACTACAATTTATTCTTCTATTGCCCTGGCTTGTATGCTATTTTATGGCAGTAATCCGGGATTTTCCCAGCAGCGTTTTGCTACAGGGACAACATTTACTGAAATGGCCGATCCCACAAAGGATACTTTATCCAACTGGTCGAATGTTAAAACCGGTCTACATGCTTCGTTTGTATCGATAGACAAACGTTATCCCAAATCTGTTAATCCAAATCTGACAACACAACGTACGGCGACTGTGGATGCCTGGAAAGGTGAGCAGGTATCGGCGCAAGTATTGTTATGGACCAGTGCTGCCGCAGCAGATGTTGCTGTATCGGCAAGTGAATTAAAGTCTACAACAGGCAAGGTGATCGGTAGCGATGCGGTACAAGCACGTTTTGTTCGTTATGTCATGACTGACGAATTTGCAAGTGGTTGTGGCCATCGTAAACCAGAAGATTTTAAAGCATCGCTTTCAGCGGATATGCTGGATGATCTGAAAAGCTATGACCTTGAAGCTAAGAAAGTCCGTCCTGTATGGATTACAGTAAAGGTTCCCAAGGAAGCTGCTGCTGGACAATATAAAACGACAATTTCGGTTAAGCAAAATGGTCAGGTAAAGGAACAGTTACAACTTACGGTCAATGTGCAAAATCATGTGCTGCCACCTGCATCCCAGTGGACTTATCATTTGGATCAATGGCAACACCCTTCGGCAGTTGCCCGCGTCAATAATGTGAAGATGTGGAGCGATGAGCATTTTGAAGCGTTGAAGCCTACCATGAAACAACTTGCAGCTGCAGGGCAGAAGGTCATTACAGCAACCTTGAATAAGGATGCCTGGAACGTACAGACCTATGATCCCTATGCGGATATGATCACCTGGAAGAAGGCAAAAGACGGTTCCTGGACCTATGATTATACTGTTTTTGATCGATGGGTAAACTTTATGATGGATCTAGGGGTCAACAAACAGATCAATTGTTACTCTCTTTTGCCGTGGAACAACGAGGTTCATTATTTTGACGAAGGTAAAAATGAATTGGTCAATGTAATTGCTAAACCGGGAACGCCGATATTCGAAGAATTGTGGACGCCTTTCCTAAAGGATTTTAGCAAGCATGTCAGCGCAAAGGGCTGGTTGAAGATTACCAATATCGCCATGGATGAAAGAGGTCGTGAAGAAATGGATCCAGCCATAGCATTGTTGGAAAAAGTAGCGCCTGAGTTTGGGGTTGCTTTTGCAGATAATCACAAAAGCTACCAACGTTATCATAAAAGTACCGATATCAGCGTTGCGGCCGGAGATCCATTTGACCAGAATGATTTGATTGAACGACGCAAAAAAGGATATATTACGACATTTTATGTGTGTTGTTCGGACGAATTTCCAAATCAATTTACGTTCTCGGATCCAGCAGAATCTACCTATATGGCTTGGTATGCACTAGCGGCAGGCTTCGATGGAGCATTGCGTTGGGCGTTTAACTCCTGGGTCAAAGATCCGCTGCATGATTCAAGGTTCCGTACCTGGCCAGCAGGAGACACCTATATTGTTTATCCACAAGGAAGAAGCTCTATCCGTTATGAGCGTATGTTGGAAGGTATTCAAGATTATACCAAAGTCGGCATTCTTAAAGCAAAGTTGGAGAAGTCAAAAGATCAAGCTAACCTAGCGAAGCTAAATGCAAAAATTGCAAAATTGAATACCGCTAAACGCTATGCGGACTGGAACAAAGATCTCAATGATGCGAAGCGTTTTGTCGATGAATTGTCGCGACAAATCAACTAAGGATTTATTAAGTCTATAATTTTAAAAAAGCTGTTTCAATCAATTTGAAACAGCTTTTTTGTTGATTACAATCTTTTTCTATTTTAAGTGCAGCGGATTATTGGCTGAAAATTTCAGCGCAGTGTGTCCTTGCTTCCCGCTGAGGCTATCCTTGCACATGCGATCATTTTATACGCTTGGGTAATACTGTATTGTTCAGGTAATATCCCAAACCATTACGCTAAATTATTGTTGTTATTAAGTGGCGATAACATAATTTGTATAAGGTCGCTGTCACAAAATCTTAAATTATAGTATAGGTATGAAAAATGTAGCACACCAGATTGTGGGTCTTTTAAAGGATGCGGGAATTCAGCGTATTTATGCCGTAACAGGCGATAGTTTAAATTTTTTCAACGAAGCAGTTCATGCGGATGGAACGATGCAATGGATACATGTTAGACATGAGGAAGTGGGGGCATTTGCCGCAACGGCAGAGGCTGATTTGCACGGGATCGCCTGTTGTGCGGGAAGCAGTGGACCAGGACATGTGCATCTGATTAATGGTGTTTATGAAGCGCACAAAACTCGGGTACCCATGCTTGTGATTGCATCAACCTGTGCTACATACGAATTTGGAACCGATTATTTTCAAGAAACCAATCCAATCAAGTTGTTTGACGATTGTTCTTGCTATAATCAAATGATTACCCGGCCCGAGCAAGTGCAACGTATGGTGCAAAATGCATTACAGCAAGCCATTTCGAAACGGGATGTTGCGGTTATCGGTTTGCCTGGTGATGTATCAGAAATGGAAGCGGTTCAAATGAATACCTCAACGAAGGTGTTTTTCACTGAACCTCAGGTGAGGCCTTCGGATATGGAAATCGGGCGCCTGGCGCAGTATATCAACCAGGCTGAAAAGGTGACTTTGTTTTGTGGAGTGGGCGCCAAGAAAGCACAGGAACAAATTGTGGCGTTATCACAAAAGATCCATGCGCCAGTAGGTTATTCATTTAAAGCAAAGTTGGATATTCAACGCGACAATCCCAATGAAATCGGTATGACCGGACTTTTGGGTATGGCGTCTGCATTTCAAAGTATGCATCATTCGGATCTTATTTTACTTTTGGGGACTGATTTCCCTTATAAAGATTTTATACCGACGAATAAAACCATTGTTCAGATTGATATTGAAGGCGAAAAGCTTGGGCGCAGATCTATCGTAGATTATGGGCTAGTGGGCGATATCAAGCATACCTTAAAAGCGGTATTGCCCTTTGTGGAAGCGCGTTCGGATACAAAATTTCTGGAGAAGCAGCTTGCATCCTATGCAAAAGTCAAGGAAGATCTCATGACTTATGTGGACGATTCGGGCAGCGAATGCGCGATACAGCCTGAATTTGTTGCACATACCATTGATCAAAAAGCCAGTGAGGATGCGATTTTTCTGCTTGATACCGGGATGTGCTGTGTGTGGGGAGCACGTTATATTAATCAGCGAAAGGATCGTATCATGCTAGGGTCTTTTAATCATGGGTCTATGGCTAATGCCATGCCAATGGCTATTGGAGCGGCATTGACACATCCTGAACGTCAGGTTATTGCTTTTTGTGGTGATGGGGGACTATCCATGTTGTTGGGGGATCTCGCTACGATAAAACAATATAACTTACCGATTAAAATCATCGTCTTTAACAACCGTGCACTTGGTATGGTTAAATTAGAAATGCAGGTATCAGGTCTGAAAGATCAGGAAACCAATATGGTCAATCCAGATTTTGCGATGATCGCTCAAGCGATGGGAATACGCGCATTTACGGTGACTCAGCCCCAAGAGGTGGATGCTGTTATCACTGAAGCTCTTGGCATGACGGATGAGCCTGTCCTGATCGATGTATATACCAATCCCAATGCATTGGCTATGCCGCCCAAGATATCCTTCAGTCAAATGAAAGGGATGACAGAAAGTATGGCAAAATTAATGTTGTCGGGTAATTTCGAAGAAGTATGGGATACCATTAAGTCGAACTATAAACATTTGAAATCGCTTTAATCACTTGTGATATTCGAATTGTTAAACATATTAAAAGCCCCTCGAAGCATAACAGCAGAGGGGCTTGTTTTGTGTTAAAAGTGAATTCGTTGCTGTCAAGCGATACGTTACTGACAGGCACTAATAGTCGAAATTTGGAGTAAAATGTTATCTCAACATTGACGTTGAACAAACCAAAGACTTTTAAGCAATTCTTCTTTACAGCGTCTGAGTTTTTCAACTTTGGATTCGGAAGAAATGGTAACTTGCTCTTTAACAATAATAGCTAAGTCTGTTTCAATGGACAATTTTGTGAGTGATGTACATCCACTATCAAATTTCTTAAAGCTTACATCTTTCATACTAATATTGGTTAAGAATTCCTGAATTTTATAGAGTACAATTTACTAATAAAAATTAGCTTTACAATAAGCCTGCAATAATTTTATTGTTACTAAATTGTTTATTTTTAATAGCTTATATCGTGCTAAAATAGCCGAGTGCTATCTAACTTATAAACAATATTTGCTTGCTTTTTGTTTTCTGAATTTTAAATTTTTAAATGTTAGTTATTTAAAACAAAATTTCTTTTGAATTGCTATCTATACTATCAAACAAAAAAACACGATGAGAATAATCAATTTTGGATTTATAGTGTTGCTGTGTTGCGCTGCTTGCCATCAGGAACAAAAAAAACAGGATACTTCGGCGAAACTCGATGACACTGTTCAAAGTACTAAACCATTGGATACCGGGAGGTTTCTTACAGGAAAGAGTACGTATCAATACCTTAAAAATGGCGATACCATTTCATTATCAATCACTGTTGATGGAGAAAAGGTTCAGGGTGATCTAAGCTATGCCTGGAAGGAAAAAGATCGTAATAGCGGACATATTGATGGCGTATTAAAGGGGGATATTTTAACTGCCGATTATACTTTTTCTTCTGAGGGACAGGAATCCGTCCGCCAGGTAATATTTAAACTATCCAAGGAGCGTGCACTGGAAGGTTATGGTGCGATGGAGGAGAAGGCTGGAAAAATGACTTTTGCCGATCCTAAAAAGATAGCTTTTGATGAGAAATTCGCCTTAGAAAATTTAGCGAAGGGCCAATGAGATCAGCTTGGGAATAAAAATTAAGAGGCCGATCAATAGTGCAGTGATGCTGCTGATCATCACTGCCGCTGCGGCAATATCTTTAATTTTTTTTATGTTTGGATTATTTTCAGGACAGATAAAGTCGGCTATATTTTCCAATGCGGTATTTAACAATTCACAGACAAATACAAAACCAATGGAAAAGAGTACAGCAATCCATTCGTGGGTACTTATGTGAAGCACAAATGACAGGGTAATGGCAATAATGGCCGCAGTACAATGCACCCTGAAATTATGTTCTTCCTGCCAGGCTGTTTTTAGCCCACTGAAGGCATAGTGAAAACTCTTTAATCTAGCACGAAATGAAAAGTTATTTTTGGCCATAGTTGTCCTACTATTTTCTGTAAAGATAGCGCTTTCTGCTTATCTAGGCATACTGGATTTTTTATTGTATTTAGTCCGAGTTATTCCTTTGCCATATCCATCTGATCCGCTTTCTTGTTCATCCATTTTACTTTATAGGGCTTTTATTACAAATGCAGCCTAATTTTGAGTAAATTGCTGTATGATCTATAATTTTGATAAAACGATTGTTCGTCGTGGTACCGAATCGGTCAAATGGAATCAACATGATTATGACGATTTGATTCCACTCTGGGTTGCGGATATGGACTTTCCAGCAGCACAACCTGTTGTGGATGCGCTTGCGCAGCGGGTTCAACATGCGGTATATGGGTATGCCACTATTCCAGCTGCTTTTTACAGCGCGGTTATGAGCTGGTCTTCGCAGCGGCATAAATTTGTACTTCAGCCGGAATGGATACTTCCTGTGATCGGTGTGGTACCGGCGCTTTCGGCTTTGGTTAGCGCATTTACTTCACCGGGTGATAAGGTTTTGGTTCAAGAGCCTGTATATCATTGTTTTTTTTCCTCAATAGAACGCAATCAAGCCGAGGTGGTTTCCAATGACTTGATTTACCGCAATGGCGAGTATGCTATTGATTTTGAAGATTTTGAATATAAAGCAAGTGATCCGAAAGTCAAGTTATTTATTTTATGTAGTCCACATAATCCCGCTGGCCGTGTTTGGACTAGAGCTGAGCTTGAACGTCTCGGTGAAATCTGTTTGCGGCATCAGGTCTTAATCATTTCGGATGAAATTCATTGCGATCTGGTATTTGACGGCCATACGCATATTCCTTTTGGGAGCATCAGTGCAGCCTTTTTGGCGAATTCGATTACCTGTGTAGCACCGAGTAAAACCTTTAATTTGGCAGGACTCCAGGTCGCTACGGTCTTCGTGGCCGATCCTGAACTCAGAAGGAACGTGCAGCAGGCTTTCTTAGCCAACGAGATAAGTAGCATAAGTCCCTTTGCTATTACAGGCCTGATCGCAGCGTATGAGTCGGGTGGGGAATGGTTGGATCAAGCTTTAAGCTACATTCATGCGAATTATGTTTATTTGAAAGGCTTTATGGCTGAATACCTGCCTGCTTTGCATGTCCTTCCTTTGGAGGGTACTTATCTGGTATGGGTAGATTGCGCCGCTTTGGGGATTTCAAGTCGAAAATTGGGGCAGCTCTTATTGGACGAGGCACATGTACAGGTCAATGTCGGTGCGATGTATGGCAAGGGGAGTGACGCCTTTATTCGCCTCAACATTGCTTGTTCAAGGGAAGTCTTGACAACAGGCTTGTTGCGTTTGAAGATTGTTTTCTCCTCTTTACTGCAAGGAGCAAAATAGTATACGGATAAATTCTAAGTGAGGAGTTGAATAGGTTCTGATATACGGCGAGTTTTCGGCTCATAGTATCGTGGATCATGGTATCTTCCCGCTTAGCGAAAAGAAAATAGCCTAATGAACAAAAAAAATCCGCTGTATCTCTCGATGCAGCGGATTTTTTGAGGTTTGTTTTAGACCCTATTAAATACCCATTTCTTTCAGAATGAAATGCGCGTTGTCGATTTTATCGGCAACCCAGAGGACATAACGAATGTCGACTCCGATAGATCTGCTGTAACTCTCGTTCCAGGCGAAATCATTAATTGTTGCATCATAAGCACGGTCAAAATTTACACCGATTAATTCACCATTGGCATTCATTATTGGAGATCCTGAATTTCCGCCTGTAGTATCCATATCATATAAGATATTGACCGGCACAGAACCCAGATCTTTTTGAAGATAAGGACCAAAATTCTTATTGAGGTAAGCTGTCTTGATTTCTTGCGGGTAATCAAATTCTTCTAAACCAAGATTTCCTTTTTGAATGATTCCTTCGATTGTCGTGAATGGCTTCATATAAGTTGCATCAGCAGGAGAGTAGCCTTTGATGTGCCCATACGTCAGACGTAAGGTTGAATTTGCATCAGGAATAAAGTTTTTGGCCTGAAAAATTTCCTTGACGGCAACATAATCGCCCATTAATTTGTTCAGTACCCCTTCACGTCGTTTTTGTTCAGCAGCGAACTGGACAATATCACTGTTCAATTTGCCCTGGAAATCCAATAATTTGTCGTCAAATTTCTGGAGTGCATCGGCATTGGCCAAGACAGTATTTAGTATGTAATTTTGATCGCCAAGTTTACTGTTCTGAATAATCTCTGTTGCAAATTCTTGTGCGGTACCCGTATTAAATTGCAATTTCTGAATGGAAGCCAATTGATTTTTACCTTGGAATGCGATGGCATCTTCCAACATTCGGGAAAAAATACGCTGATCAGCCTGCTTATTGTAGCTTTCGTAGGTTTCTTTAACAGCGGTTTTTAATTTTTCGATATTCAGATCGAAAAGCTGCTTGGCAGCTTGGGAAGATTTTTCCTTTGCCAAGTTGGTTTTCAGAACGTTTAGGTCGCGGGCTACTTTCAATAAGCTCGTACTATTGTAAATATTATTGATCCAAAGTTCTTTCAGGGCATCTTGATCGCTCAGCTGATAATAGGCGTCAATATCAGTGAGTAGGCTTCCATATTTGTTTTTCAGTTCGGGTTTACTTAAGATAAACGCTGCCAGTGCTTCGTCTTCTTGTTTTTTTGTCGATAGCAAGTCGATTCCTCGTAAGCCCTTGAGTTTACCACGATAGTTTTTCAATACATTCGCATTACGTTTTATGCGTGTTGCCAAGGACAAGGCGATATCGGTATTGTCTTTTCCTGCTTCCTCCATCTGTTTATTTTGGAAATCATACAGGTTGGATACGTAAGGCAAAAGATATTCTTGTTGATATCGAATATATTGTGCTGGTCTGTGTCGGAATGTTTTTCCGGGATAACCAAGGATAAAGGTGAAATCATTTTCCTGTACACCATTTGGATTGACTTTAAGGTGTTTTTTGGGCTGGTACGGAACGTTGTCTTTAGAATAAGGTGCAGATTTTCCGTTTTTGCCGACATAAGCTCTCAGAAAAGAATAATCTCCGGTGTGGCGTGGCCATACCCAGTTATCTGTTTCGCCACCAAATTCACCGATGTTTTGACGTGGAATATAAACCAAACGAACGTCTTCAATTGTTTTATAACGGAATAGGACATAACTTTTACCGATAAACATTTCCGATACTTCAGCTTTAATCGTGGGATCTTCTTTTTCCGCTTGTTTAACCAGTTCTTGTTGTTTACGTTTGATCGTATTGATACGCTCTACCGGGTCACTGATGTTGGCGACAGCATTCAATATTTTAGCGGAAACATCCTCATAAGAATCGGTAATTCTTATTTTTAATCCTTTTGCCTCAATTTCCTGTTCTTGATTTTGTGCGACAAACCCGTTTTTTAGGTAATTGTTGATTGCAGTACTTGCAAGTTGAACGGCAGAAAAAGCGCAGTGGTGATTGGTAATGATCAAACCACGGTTTGAGACAAACGATCCTGTACATCCACTGACTTGAACCAGGGCATCTACCAGTCCGACCTGACCGGGATTGTAGATATCTTTCTCACTGATCTTTAACCCAGCTTTCTTCAATCCAGCTCTATTTAGTTCGCTCAATGGAAACATTCCCTCATCGGGATTTGCCTTGCTGTAAGGACTGTTTGCCATGGTTAAGAATAAAGCTAGTGCAATTGTCGTGCGATTTATAAACTTCATAGGATTTTAACTATCAACTGTTGTAAATCTCCAAATTTAAGAAAAGCATTTTGATGAAATCGATTTTTTATGTGAACTAATGTAACAATAGTGGATATACTGGACCTTTTTGGCAAGGTATTTATTGTATATTCGGCAGGCCAAATGCTCCTGTTGACTTTAATTATAAAGGATTTGACATTGGTTTACGACAGGATTCGTAATTTTGTGCTTTAAAGATAGTAAGATGACCTTAATCCAACTGGAATATATTATAGCTGTTGATACCTACCGAAGTTTTGTTGCAGCTGCAGAAAAATGTTTTGTCACGCAACCTACGTTGAGCATGCAAATACAAAAACTTGAAGAGTCTTTAGGGGCTAAAATCTTCGACCGGAGCCGTCAGCCTGTTGTTCCTACAGAAATCGGCGAGAAAATTATTCTTCAAGCTCGATTGGTATTGACGGAAAGCCGAAAGATCAATGAGATCGTACAGGATAAAAAAGGGGAAATTGAGGGTACACTACGGGTCGGTGTTATCCCGACAATCGCACCTTATTTACTTCCGAATGTGCTCACCACATTTATGGAGAAATATCCAAAGCTACAATTACAGATTTGGGAATATACGACAGAACGGATTGTGCATGAATTGAAGGTCGGACTTCTGGACTGTGGTGTGCTATCTACTCCCTTAAATGACCCCGGGATTTTGGAATCACCCTTATTTTACGAAAATTTTGTCGCTTATATTTCAGCCAATAGTCCGCTGTTTCCAAAAAAAATACTGAGTGGTGATGATATTGCCGATGATAAACTTTGGTTGCTCAATGAGGGCCATTGTATGCGCGGGCAGGTGCTTAATATTTGTCATCATAAACATAATCAAGATCTTACAGGGCGATTTGAGTATAATACGGGTAGCGTAGAGACTTTAAAACGTATGGTAGATATCAACGACGGAATCACGATATTGCCTGAGTTGTCGATTTGGGATTATTCCGATGAACAATTGGATCGGATCCGTTATTTCAAATCACCGGAACCAGTACGGGAGATATCATTGGTGACGACGCAAAATTATGTAAAGAGACATGCAATTTCGGCCTTAGAAAAAGAAATATTGGCCGTAGTACCCGATAAATTCAAAACAAAAAAGAAAAAGGAAGTGTTGAGCTTTCAATAGGACGATATGAGAAACCTCAAAAGACGTTTTTTTAAAAAAATAGACCAGATCAATCAATGGCGGATGAAGAAAGTTTCTAACCGGAACTTTATCATTATACTCGCATTTTTGGTTGGAATTGTTGGTGGTATTATGGCATCTGTGCTAAAAAGATTAACCCATTTTATTGCAACGACTATACAGGATGATATCGATTGGAAAGTAAAATACTCGGTTTACTTGATTTTTCCATTGATAGGGATTTTGCTCAGCGTGTTTTTTGTTCGCAAATTTTTGAAAGGGAAGAAGATGGAGCACGGGATTACCCCGATTATTTATGCCATCAGTCGGAAGGGCAGCCGATTGGATCCCAGCAATATTTATTCTCAGGTGGTGACATCGGCTATTACCGTTGGCTTTGGCGGGTCCTGTGGTTTGGAAGCTCCTGTTGCTTTGGGTGGTTCTTCTATTGGTTCTAATATCGCCCGTTTTTTTGGATTGCAGTATAAGGAAGTTACCATGTTATTGGCTTGTGGTGCAGCTGCAGGAATTTCAGGCGCCTTCAACAGCCCTTTGGCAGGAATGATTTTTGCTATCGAGATCTTGCTTCCCGAATTTTCCATTCCAGTGTTCATTCCTTTGCTGATCTCATCGGCATTGGCTTCTGTTGTCTCTCGGGTGCTTTATAATGAACCCTTATTCAGTACATTCAATTCCGATTGGCAAGTTTCGGCATTGTTGTTTTATTTGCTATTAGCTGTGCTGATTGGGCTTTATACGATTTACTTTGCACGTGTTTCCAGGAGTGTGGGGAAATGGTTTTCTAAGATTAAGAATCCCTATAATAAAGTGTGGGTCAGTGGTATCGCCTTGGGTCTGATGATTTTTGTATTCCCAGCGCTGTATGGTGAGGGCTATATTACCATTCAGCAGATTCTCAATGGTCAGTTTAATTCGATTGTTAAGAACAGCTTGTTCTCAGACTACAAAGATATGGGATTAGTAGTTTTGGGTTATACAATATTGACTTTATTTGGAAAATCGCTTGCTGCATTATTTACATTAAATGGCGGTGGAAATGGTGGGGTATTTGGGCCAAGTTTAGTGATGGGAGGTCTGTTGGGCTTTGCATTTTCTTATGGTGTAAATTTGACTGGAATTGCCGAGCTAAATGTACCAAATTTTGTGGTAGCGGGGATGGCCGGTGCGTTGAGCGGCATTATGCATGCGCCATTGACGGGCATATTTTTGATTGCAGAAGTGACCGGAGGTTATACTTTGATGGTTCCATTGATGCTGGTTTGTTCCATTTCCTATTTGATTAATCGGTCGGTTTTAAAGCATTCCATTTACACCAAGGTATTGGCGGAGTCTGGCGATCTGATTTCTTATGAAGACAAGGATCGATCCGTGTTAAGTATGATGCGGATAAAATATGTATTGGAAACTAATTTTGTGATCTTACGCCCCGACGAAACACCAAAAGGTCGACAAACAGACATTATCCATAGTAAACGCAATATCTTTCCAGTGGTTGATTACGAGGGCAAATTTATGGGGCTTCTTTATAGCGAGTTTCTATTCTCCGTATTATTGGGTGAAGTGGATGGGGGGGATACGACTTTCGAAAAGTTAGCTCAGAAGCCAAATGATACGGTAGGAATCAATGAAAACATGGAAATCGTGATGGCTAAAATGAATAAGGACGACACGTGGATACTTCCAGTTTTGGGGGATGAAAATAAGTATATGGGCTTTGTTTCCAAATCGAGTGTATTCAACAAATATCGCGCGTTATTGATACGTCAGGGACACTATTTGGAGTAAACTGAGTATACATTGTTAGAACCCGAAACGAAGCGGGTTCGGATATGCTCCCTTGGGTCGGCTTTAAACCCGAGGAAGCATAGCAAATTTTTTAAGCGCGTAAAGCCATTATCTTTGTGACATATTTTCCGATAATATCAAACTCCAAGTTGACTGTGCTACCCACTTCAACTTGTTGCAAGTTGGTATGCTCTAGTGTATACGGAATGATAGCAACTGAAAACCGATCGTCTTTAGAGTCTACTACGGTCAAGCTGATACCATTTACGGTAATGGATCCTTTTTCTACGGTGATATTTTGTTTGGAAACATCATATTGAAAGGTAAAAATAAAACTACCATTTTCATCTTTCTTTTGGATACAACGCGCAGTCTGGTCTACATGTCCTTGGACGATATGTCCATCAAATCTTCCGCCGGCCAAAGTACAACGTTCCAGATTGATCAGGTCGCCCACCTTTAATTGAGCGAGATTTGTCTTCTGCAAGGTTTCATCAATTGCCGTCACTTTATGCTGATCATTGTTCAATCCAACAACAGTAAGGCAAACACCATTATGACTTACACTCTGGTCTATTTTAAGTTCATTGGAAATAGCAGAACTGACGTAAAAATGGATATTGCTTTTTTCCTGTTCGATATTTTCTATTTTTCCTAGGGTTTCTATGATTCCAGTAAACATGATATTTTTTTTGATTGATTCCAAAGTTACTAAATAATTAAATGAAATATCGATGTTTAGATCGCACAAATGTGGTAGATAAGAGCTCATGGTAATTACATCTGAAATCAGACTTCACCACCAAATTAAGTTGAATGGCAGACTTGAAAGTTAAGGGGCAATCAACAATTGTGGTCTGTATTGACCTGTAGGGTGTATTTACGGATGCAATTGAGTGCGTAAAGATAAAAGTGATAGATAAAATGAGGGTAGGAGATGACCGGTCATTCTGTTGTAAAGATAAATAATGCAAGGGTTAAATACTGTGGTTGGGACTAGCTGAGCGAAGCAACCAAAAAAATAACCTGTTGAAAAATGCAAAAAGATTGTAGTGTACATTGTACACTTACTATTCCTTTTGTGATTGCTGTGCTAAAACAAATTTATGGGAGTTGAAAAAAAATATAACAAAATTTTTGTTTATATCATTTGAACCACTATCTTTGTCCTAGGTTTAGGTTGATTGCCTCTTACAAAGAGGTATTTATAAAAGCTTAGCAGGTCGCCCGACCGAATGCTAAGCTTTTTTTTGTGATCATTTTTTTTGATTATTATTTTCCTAAACGATTGATAGGTAGTTGTTTACTTTGTTTTATAAATTTCTGGGAGGAGGATGCGGGCTGTGCGGTAGCAGTTAACTTTTGAAGGTATACCAAGCTGTCAGCATTAGGATGGTGAGATATTCAAATTTTTTCGATTTGAAACGTTCTTTTAACGCATGCAATGCTTTGGATCTCGCATAATAGATGGTTGATGCAGTTGTGTTCAATGTTTCGCAAATTTCATCTGTATTCAAGCCTTCCAAAAAACTGAGCTTGCAGATCTGAGCTTGTTGTTTGGGAAGCAAATTGATTTCAGCAAGTAACAACTCGGTGAGTTCTGTTCGGAATATCTTCTTGAGTACATCTTCATCCGGAACCGACATATGCTGCAGAATATCGAGTTCCTCTTTCCGTATTTTGAATTGCGTAGTTCTTTGCATATCGATACAGGCATTTTTAGTGGCGATAAAAAGAAAGGCTTTGAGGCTTTCATAATGCTCAACCTTTTGTCTATTATTCCAGAGTTTAACAAAAACATCGGAGACAATTTCCTCGGCATCGGTTTTGTTACGGAGGTAAGAAAAGGCAAAATAGCGTAAAGAATGACCAAAATGATCCATAAAAAAGCATAAAGCCATTTCATCACCTTCTTTCAGTGTATTGATGTATGATTCTATTTGCCGCATACTTGGTTATTGATCGTTTTACGTTGGCCTTCGGAATATGTTACACTCCTGTGTGGTCAATACGTCATTCAATAGGTAAATTCACATTCGAGCCCCGCTATGGATTGCTTGGCTAAATTACATAAAAAACTTGGGTTGTCATGATTCAATCCGGACAACCCAAGTTTTTTAAGATTAAAAAATTAAGAAAGAAATCGATTTATTTTTTAATCATCTTATTCGCTACAATCTCCCATTCCTGTATATGAGCAGGCTGGTGTTCATTATTGACAATTTCATCGAAATGCAGCAGCATTTGTGGGTGCTGTACCGCGATATCTTTTTCTTCCCAAGGGTCTGTTGTTAAATCATATAATTGCCATTTTCCTTTAGGGTTTTTCTTCAGATCGAGTTTGACTGCCTTCCAGCGTCCTTCGCGTATGGCGATCTGGCCGCCCTTTTCTGGATATTCGAAATAAAGATATTGATGTTTTTGTTGGTTCTTTTCACCCAGCCAGGTTGGAAGGAGGGAGAGCCCATTGCTGTGGCCGGGGCTTTGTTGAACCAGCTGTGCGAAGGTCGCCATGAGATCGTATTGGGCCGAAATCAAATCTGTTTCGGAATTCGCTTTGATATGGTTGGGCCACCTGACAATTAACGGAACTTTGATACCACCTTCAAAAACATCCATTTTCAATCCCCGAAGTGAATCGACACTGCGGAAAAAACGATAATCTATGCCCCCATTAAAGCCAGTTCCGTTGTCACTGGAGAATAAAATAATGGTATTGTCATCTATTCCCAATGCTTTGATATGCTTCATAATCGTGCCGACCTGGTCATCCAGATAGGTGATCATACCGGCATAGGTTGCTCTTGGATAGGGGGTAGCCGTATAGCCGTCCTGTCCGTAATAAGGTTTGTCATGGAAGAGGTCCTTATATTTATCTACATATTCCTGGGGAACTTGTAGTGATAAGTGTGGCAATGTATAAGGAAGGTATAAGAAAAAAGGTTTGCTTTGGTTTTTGTCGATAAAAGCCAGTGCTTTCTCTGTCATTAGTTCAGGTGCATATTCCTTACCGTCAAACTGTTTGAAGTCCTCCGCCGTGGCCTTACTGGAATCTAAAGGAGAATGGACAAATTTTTCCTTGTTTTGAAGGGGATATTTTGTTTCATTTTCCCAAAGATGTGTTGGGTAGTAATTGTGTGCCTGTTTCTGGTCCAGGTAACCGAAGAAATAGTCAAATCCCTGTTTATTGGGGCTTCCGGTGGAATTATTCATCCCAAGTCCCCACTTTCCAATGGCAGCGGTCTGGTAACCGGCTTTTTTAAATAGGTGAGCCATGGTATACGTTCCTTCAGGTAGTGGCATCTGGCCACCCTCGAGACTATCTGCGAAACCGCCCAATTCATAATTTCCGCGAATATAAGATTGGCCACCATGCTTGCCCGTTAATAACATGCAACGGGCTGGGGCGCATACAGGTGTACTTGTATAGTGGTTTATAAAGCGTAAACCTTCATGTGCCAGCTGCTGGATATGTGGTGTTTTGATCAATCGTTGTCCATAGGGCTCAGTTTCGGCATAACCTAAATCGTCCGCATAAAAAAATATAATATTGGGCAATTTATGCTGCTTTTTCTTTTGTTGTGCAAAAAGAGTCCCCCATCCGAGGAGGATGAGGGAGAGTCCAACTTTTAATTTCATTTTTTACGTTCTCCTTCCAATAACTGCTTGAGTTCTGCGACCTTTTCTGGATATTTTGAAGCCACATTATTCTTTTCGCCGATGTCATTTTTAAGATCGTATAACTGATCTTCCGGAAGACTTCCTGTTTCTGTATCGGTTAATTTCATGTAGGGGGAACCTTTGCTTGGCGCAATATATTTCCATTCGTCCTTTACGATGGCAAGTGTCTGTGCATGCTGAACCATACTGCTACGTCCCTTATTATCTTGACCGGTTAAGGTTTTCAAGAGCGGCGCGCTGTCTTTTGCTTCATCTGCTTTTAGTGGAACATCCAATAATTGGGCACTTGTTGCCAAGAGGTCTATTTGGCTGATCAATGCATTGGAAACTTTTCCCTGTGCAACGCCCTTGCCGCTTACGATAAAGGGCACGCGAGTTCCGCCTTCGAAGATGCTATATTTGCCGCCGCGTAGTGGACCTGCGGGTAAATGGCCATTTTGCTGGGCCACAGCGCCATCCATATAGCCGTCGTCGAGAACGGGGCCGTTGTCGCTGCTGAAAATTATAATCGTGTTTTTGTCAAGTCCCAAAAGTTGCAATTGCTGTTGAATTTGTCCGACGGTCCAATCCAATTGAAGGATTGCATCGCCGCGGTAGCCGAGTTTGCTTTTACCTTTAAATTGTGTTGCGGGCATGCGTGGGACGTGTGGTTCTGTCAAGCAGAAGTAGAGAAAGAACGGTTTGTTTTGATGTTGCGAAATAAAGTCCTGGGCTTTGTGAAGAAATGTTGTGGAAACTTCTTCGTCTACCCATCTGGCACGTGTTCCACCGCTCATGTAACCGATTCTTCCGATTCCGTTGACAATAGTTTGATTATGTCCCTGACCAGGTGAAGAATGCATTTTGAGCAGTTCGGGATGCTCTTTTCCTGTGGGGTCGTTACCTATTTTCTTTTCATAGTCGACCAGGATTGGATCATTGGCCTCTGCAGCGACGACCTGATCATTTTCAAGGAAAACCGTTGGGACGCGATCTGCTGTTGCAGGAAAAATGAATGAATAGTCAAAACCTACATCATTAGGCCCGGGTTTTATGGGTGCATTCCAGTCTTTTTGGACCTGATTTCCGAGTCCCATATGCCATTTGCCAACAATGGCAGTAGCATAGCCCGCATGTTTAAATACTTTGGGTAAGGTGATTTTATCAGTAGGAACGATTAGCTTGGCATCTCCGGGCAGAATGCCTGTCCCTTCCTGACGCCATGGATACGTTCCGGTCATCAATGCAAAACGGGAAGGGGTACAAGTTGCCGAAGTACTATGAGCATTGGTAAATCGTACGCCGCTTTGGGCGAGCTTATCCAGGTTGGGGGTTTCGATCTGTTTGGCACCATAGCTGCTTAAATCACCAAAACCAAGGTCGTCAGCATAAATATAGATCACATTCGGTTTATTGGCCTTTTGGGCAAAACTAACCGTGGGGAGCGCTGCGAAAAGGCTCGAGGAGAGTAATAACGTTAGGGATAGTGGCTTCTTCATATACGTTAAGTTTTGTTTAAAGGGTATCGTTTGACAATTGACGATACCCAAGATACTATTTTAAATTTGGATTGATATTAACTTCATTTTGCGGAATTGGCCAATGTTCATCTTGGCCAGTACGGAAGGACTTGCTGGTCACATACCATCGGCTATAAGGGTCTTTACTTCCACCGGATTTTATACGAAGATTTTTCGCATTTGGAAATGGGGCGCCATAAAAATCACCTTTCAGTACATCCTTTGCGATACCCCAACGTAGTAAATCCCAATAACGAAGTCCTTCCAATGCGAGTTCCACACGTCTTTCGTTGCGTAACGTCGTGCGCAAGGTGGCACTACTTTGGATGTTAATGGCTGGCATATTAACGCTGCTTCTTTTTCTGACAGCGTTGATGGTTTTGTCCAGTAGGTCGCTGGTAATAGGGTCTCCATTTTCGAGTTTGGCTTCAAGGTAACTCAGGAGAACTTCGGCGTAGCGTACAATAGGAACGTCGGCTCCAGAGTTTTGTAAGTTTCCACTAAACCCTTCGTCGTTGAACTTGCGTAATCCGTAGCCCGTACGTGTGGCCTGTTTTGTTGTGGTCAATTGGTCGATAGATAGGGTGGAGTCGGGGTGAGATGTATATTTAAGGTTTTTGAAACGATCACCATTCGTTATCACGGTGAAAGCTAAACGCGGATCCCGGTTTTTGCTGATGTCTTGCGCATTATATCGCGCATCATCGTACGAAAATGCCGTTCCATCGGTGAAACCATAGCTTTCTACAAGACTACCGAGCGGGCAGTGAAGATGCCAGCCGCCGGCGATTGCCGGAAAATTGTGCTGAAACATTCCGTTTCCGGCAAGATCAACCAAGTACTGCGTGGCAAAAATAATCTCTTTGCTCGTTTCGTTGGTTCCATTAAATAAGCCTGAATAGTTAGGATCTATGCTATTTTCATTGGCATTGATGATCTGCTCATAGCTTTTGATAGCGTCGGCGTAAGATTTTTCTGCCAGTTGGATGCGTCCAAGGAAAGCGAGGGCTGCCTGTTTGCTTGCGCGGCCCCTTTCTGCGGTAGTCAATTTGCCATAACTAGGTAAGTCGTTTGCTGCTTCCTGCAATTCACGCGCGACAAATGTAACCAATTCCTGTTTTTTCGCTTTGGAAACCTGATTTGCTTCACTGGGCGTTAAAGTTTTGGTAACTAAAGGGGCATCACCCCAGTATTGGGATAGGTAGAAATATTGGCAAGCACGAATAAACCGAGCTTCTGCTTTAAATCGTGCGAGTAGATCTGCTGAAATAGGAGTTTTATCTATGTTTTCAAGAAAATAATTTACACGGGCGATTTTCTTGTAGGTATACATCCAATAATTGTCTAAGTTGCTATTATTGCTTGTCAAGGTACCATCGGATAGTTTGTTGAAAACCGAATTATCACCACGTCTATCGTAGGCATTGTCCGAAGCAAACTCCAGGTAAAGCAGACCGTTATAGGACCACCAATCTGTGGGGCTGAATTCGGCGAGGGAGTTCATTTGTATTTCCGCTTTGTATAATCCTGTCAGCGCTGCTCGAGCATTCGTTTCGTTTGTCCAAAAGGTTTCGTTGGCAAATTTATCCAGTGGATTGGTTTCCAGTTGTTTTTTGCAACTGGTACTTAGGCTTGATGCAAAAAGAATGCATAAGGCCAATTTTATAGGTTTATATGAGATGTGTATCATGGTTTTTTATCGATTGGTTAAAAACTAAGGTTAACCCCAAATGTAAAATTGCGCATAATAGGGTAGTAGGCGCCGCTTGAATTGATTTCAGGATCCCATCCTTTTCTATAATTGCTTGCTGTCAATAGGTTTTCGGCATTTGCGTAAACCCTTAGACCCGACAATTTCCATTTGTTAAGGATGTGCTTAGGAATGGTATAACCCAATTGGATGTTCTTGAGCCGTAGGTAGCTCGCATCCAGTAACCAGTAGTCTGATAGCAGGGTATTTGGTGTGCCGGTATTTGGCAATTGTTCGATTCTTGGATATATGGCATTTCGATCGGGATTGGCTGCAGTCCATCTGCCGTCAGCTTGCCAGCGTTGGATATTGCCGTTTTGTGTCAACGCAAATCCAGCATAATTGTCCAATAAGCCTTTAACACCGCTTACACCTTGAAGAAGTATTCCTAAGTCAAACCCTTTGTAGTTCATCCCGATATTCATCCCGTAGGTGTATTTGGGGATACGTGATCCAATCACAGTTCGGTCGTACGTAGCGTCTACTTTTCCATCAGGTACTCCATCGGGGCCACTGATGTCCTTATATCGGATATCGCCTGGTTGCGGTTTGGGGTTGATGCTGGTTTGATTAGCATAGCTTGCAATATCTGCTGCGTCAACAAATAAGCCATCCGCCTGGTAGCCGTAGTAGGCTTGAATCGGGTAACCGATAAACAGGGTGGAACCATTTCCCACTAAGCCATTTGGTTGATTGATATTGCCGACACCCAAATCGACGACCCTATTTTTGACCGTAGAGAAGTTCAGATTAACGTTGTAAGAAAAATCATTTAATTTTTTTTGATGCCCTAGCGTAAATTCCCATCCTGTATTTCGAAGTTTTCCAGAATTTTGTACACCTACTTCAAAACCCAAAATTTTGGAAACACTAGAACCTGGGCTCACCAAAATATCGTAAGTATATCGGTTGTAATAGGTACTGCTGAATGTCAGTAAATTTTTAAATAAAGCCACTTCCACGCCCGCATCTGCCGTTCGGGTCGATTCCCAGCGTAGCGTAGGATCAACAATTGTGGTTCGAGCTACGCCTGGAGAAATAGTGTTTCCAAAGGGGTAATTATAACCCGGATTTAAAACATCCTGGTATGGGTAGTTGGAGACAACGCGCTGTTGGACATTATTGACAATATTTTGGTTACCGAGAACCCCATAAGATCCTTTGATTTTCAATTCGTCTATCCAACGATAGTGGTTCTTTATAAACGATTCTTCACTCAGTAGCCAACCTACTGCAATTGAAGGAAAAGTGGCATACTTTTTATCGGTTGGAAAACGGGAAGATCCATCGTATCGAACAACACCTTCGACAAGGTATTTCTTGGCATAGTTATATTGTACGCGTGCAAATAACGATTCCAATGCCCACTCAGTAGCTGTACCAGTGTTTTGTTGTCCATCTGGTGAACCTACATTTAACTCGGTAAGATCATTGCTGGGGAAATTCTGGCGGTAAGCGCTTAAACCTTCGCTGTAGCCTTTCTCGAAAGAATAACCGCCCAATATTTTCAGGGAATGTTCCCCGATCATTTTATTATAGTCTGCTAAGGCCTGAAACGTTTTATACGTTTCATAAGGAGCGGTTTGATTGAGGCTGGAAGGTCCTAGCGTAATGGAATTGTTGATCCGTTGTGATGCTCTGAAAAGTTTTGTGCGGCCATTCGTCTGCGTATAGCCCCCAATAGCGGATAAGGTCAGATCTGAAATCGGTTTCCAGTCGAGTCTTGCGTTTCCAGAGATATTGGATACTTTTTCTTTGTAGAAAGATTCGCTCTCCAGGAAGGATACCGGTGTCCCTTTCAAGTTATTCCCTGCGCCCCAGTCGCCATTGCTCAGGCGTATTGGGTATATGGCGGGATAGCGAATCACCTGAGAAATGATATCCGTCATCCGGGAGAAGTCAAGCGTTGCCGGTGCTGCAGGTTCATCTGTTTCGGTCTGAATTGCCGCTACCCGTGTCGTTAATTTGAGCTTGTCATTGAGGTTTGATATAAGATTGAGGCGAACATTGTATTTGTCAAAATTGTTTTTGATGACAATACCTTTTTGATTGAGAAAGCCAGCAGATAAGGTGTATTGTATTTTATCTGTGGTATTGGATATATTTAAGTTGTGGCCTGTTTGCGCCGCTTGGGACTTGAATGAACTGGTCAAGTAATTACTATTTGGATAGTTGTCGGGATCCGAGCCATCTTTAAATTTTTGGATCTCCTCTGCGGTGTAGCCTCCGCCGCCACTTGTGGTTTCATTGAGCAAGGAAGCGTACTCCCAAGAGTTGACAAATTCGGGGAAAGCTGTTGGTTTCTGGATACCGTAATAGCCATTGTAATTGACCGTTAATTTTCCACCTGTTGCCCCGGTTTTTGTTGTAACAAGAATAACGCCGTTGGCGGCTCTAGCTCCATATATGGCTGCCGAAGAGGCGTCTTTCAGTACCGAGATAGATGCAACATCATTTGGATCGATATCATTGAAGGAATTGGTGGGTATACCGTCGACTAAAATAAGTGCGTCGGTACTTGCACCGAACGAACCCACCCCCCGGATCTGGATGGTATTGTTTGCTGCTCCAGGTTGACCAGATCGCTGTATGACGGTTACACCGGGCATTTGACCTGTGAGGGCCTGCGCAAGCTGGGGGACAGTACGTTTTGCCAACTGCTTTCCGTCCACCTGCGAAACCGAACCGATTAATTCTTTCTTTTTTGTCGTACCATAGCCTACGACGACGACTTCCTCTAGTGCATCGACTTGTTGGCTAAGTTCAATATTTAGGTAAAGCTGGTTGGATAATGGGATTTCTTTGGTTTGGTAGCCGATCATTTTAATCACGAGTACGGCATTATTATTTGCTTCGATCTGAAAGTTACCGCTTTCATCTGTCGTGGTTGCTCTAGTCGAACCTTTTATCATGATCGTCGCACCCTGAAGCATTGTTCCTTTGCTATCGTGAACATTTCCTTTGAATGTGCGGGTTTGTTGTACTAACGTGTAGTTATTTGGAAGCTCATAAGTCGGATAATTTGTTTTTAACTTCGTTACGACAAGCATATTATCCTGAAAACTCCAATCGACAGGTTGGTCTTTTAAGAGAACCTGTATGGCTTTTTCTAAAGGCATATTACGAACCTGAGCCTCAATTTTAATTTCGGCAAGTTCTTTACCATTCAACAGAAAAGGGACGCCACTCTGTTTTTGGATGGTACGTAAAACCTGTACCAAAGACATTTTTTTGGCGTTAATAGTAATTGATTGTGCGTAGCTAGTTGCAGACAGCTTAACAACACATGCAAGGGTAAAAAAGGCACTAAGCTTCATTTTGGTCTTCCATTGCTTGGGTATGTTCACAGCAATTCGATTTCTATGAACAAGAAAATTAAAATTCATAAATTTGTTGAATTAGGGATATAATCTATTATTAAGCTGATTGGGTAAATCGGTCAAAAATGGAGATCGCTATTATGGCCGATTAATGTTCGTAGCATTGGTCGGCTTTTTTAGTATCTCGTTTGGTCTCCTTAGGTTGGTTTTCTCATAATTGTTGTTTTTGGGTTATTTTATGGATAATTGGTTAGTTTGAAACAAAGAGTTTACGAACTCCATTTTCTTGGATCAATTCAAATTTAATATGGCTACGCTCCAGGATCTTTAGGACTGCCGCGAGACTTTTCGTGCGTTTAATTTCGCCATATAAAAGTGTTTCTTTTATCGGTTGTGTGTAGATGATTTGCAGGTCATACCATTGACCGATCAGTTGTAGAGCAGTATGAAGGTCCGTTTCATTAAAATAGAATTTATTGTCGAGCCATGCGATGTAATTAGCGGGATCGACCGTTTTTTTAGATAATTGACCCGAAGCTAAGAGCGCTTGCTGATTGGGCTTGAGCTGTAACGTTTGCCCTTGCGCCGATAGATTGATACTCCCCTCTACAAGCGTTGTACTACTTTGGGATTTTGAATAGGTATTTACGTTGAATTCAGTGCCCGTGACTTCAATTTGTTGCCCGTTGGAAAGAACATGGAAGGGCACCTTTTTATTTTTTGCAATTTTAAAATAGGCTTCGCCGTCCACTTCAACAACACGTTTGCTTTTTGCAAAATGAAGCGGGTATTTAAGTGTTGTTTTTGCATTGAGCGTAATCTCCGATCCATCTTCCAGTTGGAGTTGCAGCATCGTGCCAGCAGGGGTGTTGACGGTGGCCATCAGATCTCCTTTTAAAGAGGCGTTTTGAAGGATAGTACCGTCTTCGTAGGTTAAATTGTCTCCTGAAACCAAGGCTCCTTTCTGACTCGATACCTGGAGTACTTTGCCGTTCGAAAGCCGTATTTCTGCCTGGTTGCTCTGTGCTTCTACGTCATTTAAGACGATTCGATTACTGACCGGTGCAACTTGTTTTCTAACCATGAAATACATCAAAGCTCCTAAGATTATGCTTATTGAAGCTGCTGCGTAGGGAAGCAGGTGTTTTATATTTCTGATAGGAGATGGTTTAACGGCAGAGGTCCGAATAGTTTCTAGGGTCTTTGCTTTTAACCTTTCGTTCCAATCCATTGTATCTGAAGCCTGAAGCTCGCTCCATTGATTCAAGTCATTTATCAAATCATGGTTATCCAGGAGGTCTTCAAAAAAAATACGATGTTCTGCTGATTCATCCAACCATAACTTTAAATCAGCCTTTTCACCGGACGTTAAGTTGTCGCCGATATACTTTATGATTAGTTGTTTGATATCATCAGTCAATCTCATGGTATATAATTTTAGATAGATACGTAACAGGGAGGATAAACCTTAGTAAAAAAGTGAAAAAATAATTAGGTGCCGCACGTCGACAAATATTAAGCTCCAACCGACCAATATCGTCAATACCACGCCCAATATTGCCTTGGCATTTATCTTTACGGATTAATTCGCATCTTTAAAGAAGATTATTGTTTTTACTTAAAGCTTGATGGTTAAAGGGATTTATCAGCTGTAACTTGTAAAAGGTTGGCGTTGAAATCAGTTTTGGGATTGCCGCTCCCCTCAGGAACTGGTCGAAATGAATTAAAGGGAATAGGAGGGAACGAGGAGTTCAGGCCTATTCGCCGCTTTGTTTATTTATTTTAAAATAGTGTGCTAATGAAAAGGAAGCTAAGTTTTATTTTCCTGCGAATTATAGGGGTTAGCGTATTGACGACCTTTGTCCTTACAGCCATACTTCAGGCAAATAATGATGCGGCAAAAAGAGCACGTTGCTACATGCCCTTTTTTACAGAATTGTTGCTTTCATTCGTGGCACTCTGTATTGCGATTGGTACGATATCTATTTTTCTAAATCTAAATAAGCAATTTAGAACCAGTAGGCTTGCACGGGCACTATCCTTTGTTTTATTGCCCGCCACTATTAGCCTATTGTTTTCGTCCTTTCTGATCCAAGCTGGCGGAGCATCCAATATATTTGAAATGCTCCACATGGCTGCAACCGTAGTTCCGGTATGGGGGCTGATTTTATGGCAATATAATAGATTTAATCATTGGCTGACTACTACGACTTACCAACATTAATTATAATGACAGCCATTAAAATCAGGAGTATGCCAAACCATTGGACCCCTGAAACAACTTCCTGTAAAACCAACATGGCAGATAGGGTTGAAACAGGGATCTCCAGACTTGAAATAATATTTCCCATCGCTATGCCGGTTTTTGGGATTCCTTTTGTAAATAGTAAGGGTGGAAGAATCGTTCCAAAAATGGCAATCAATAATCCCCAGGGTAATGCATTAGGTTGCATATACCGAATAATATCAATATTCCAAAATGCTACGATGAGCAGCAGTCCGCCTAAGACCAAGAATTGGCTACGTACCGGACTCGGCAGCTCTTTTTCCACTGTGCTTGAAGCATAAATTGCCAGCGCATAACTTATTCCCGCTCCGAAACCCAGTATTATTCCTCTGTAGTCAAGGTCATTATTGTTTTGGAAGAGATTGGTTGCTAAGGTCGTGCCGAGCAAAACAATAATAACTCCTGTTATCTTGCCTTTTGACGGAAACTTTTTCAACAGCACTGCTTCTGCCACCAAACTTATCCAAATGGATTGCATCAGTAAAATAATTCCAACGGATACGGGGATATATTGGATGGAGAGATAGTAAAGTGTTGTTGTTAGACCAAGGGAAATGCCCCAGACCATCAGTTTAATTTTTGATGAAAATTTGATGGCGTTATGTTCTTCTTCATTACGCTTTGATAACAGATTAAAGGCCAACAAAAAGAGAAAACCAAACATAAACTGCAGAAAGGTCAACAGACTTGTGTGTATCCCTAAATGGTTTGCATATTTCACAATTGTTGCGAGCAGTCCATAGCTGCAAGCGCCGGCAGCAACATAGAGTGTCGATTTATAGTCCTTCATGTTGAAAGTAGTTTTGAAATAAAGCCAACTGTTGTGATAGTGATTTGCTCCAATAAGCAGTATCGTGTCCTCCTTTTGATTCGATGTAAAGATGCTCGATGTTCTTGTTGGTCAGATGCTTGTGGAATGTACGGTTCATTTCCAGCATTTGCAGGTCTTCAGTTCCACAATCGAGGATATAGCGTTGTTTATTGTGCTTCATTTTATCTTCGTTGCTGTAGATGCGGTCTACATCGTTTAGATTTTTGAAATCGCCCAATACCTTGTCTACCTGATATTGCTGGTAAGCTTGTCCGAAGCGGTCGAAATCAAGTGCGCCGCATGAACTTCCGACGATCGAGAATGTTTGTGGATAGGCTATCCCGATGTGCAATGCTCCGTAGCCACCCATACTCCAGCCCAGTATTCCGCGCGCATTTCGGTTTTGTCGCGTCGGGTAGTGATGATCGATGTAATTGACTAGCTCATTTCCGATAAAAGTGGTGTACTGTGCATGTGGATCGATGGGACTATCTACGTACCAAGAGTTGAAATTTCCATCTGGTAGTACGTAAATAGTCTGAAATGTTTTTGCTTTTTGGATTAAGTCCGGAATGTCTTCTTGCACGGTACGGGTGGGGTTGCCGCTATAACCATGGAGAATATAAACTGTTTTATACTTGATCCCGTCTTGCATGTCGGGCGTAATTATAATGATTTCAATGTTTTTGTCCATTTTGGCACTATGGATATTTGTCTTAACGACTTTTTGTGCCGCCAGTGGTAGGCTAAGGGCAGAAAATAGGAGTGTGTATACTGTTTTCATAGCTTAAAATTTTGTCTCTATAAGGCAAAATTCAACAGTATAATCTTTAAAAACGTATACACATGTTGATGTAATTATTCTTTTAATTCCTTACGGATGCGACTTAATTGCGTGGGAGTTACACCGAGATAGGAGGCGATATGATGCTGCTTGAGGCGTTTGAAAAGTGCCTGATTCTTATGAAGTTCAAGATAGCGTTCCTTTGCAGATTCCCACTTGAGCTCGATTTCAAGTGGTTCTTTTTTGACCACCCAATTCTTTTCCAGGTAGGCTATCTGAAAGAGCGCCAAATCATGCTTTGTGCGGACAAGCTCACGGAAAGCCTTGGCTGAATACTGAATTAGTTCAACATCTTCGAGTGCAATGATGTTGAAGGTGCTCGGTCTTTCTTCAATGATGGCGGCGGTGGAAGCGCAAAAGCTATTTTCTTCAAAAAACATTTTGTAGATGATATTGCCATCAGCGTTTGATTTATAATAACCTAATAATCCTTTGCATATAAAATAATAGTACTTAGCATATTCTCCAGCACGTAGAATATGTTCATTTTTTTTGAACTGCTTCACCTGAAAGATAGTTTTCAAAATTTCTGTCGTAGCTGGGCTAAGCGCAGCATAAGTATTCATTTCGAAGAAGAGTTTTTCTATCATCACCATTGACTATTTTGTGAATGTCTAATCTGTCGATGTAACAAAGTTAGCGAAATGATCGCTTCAATCGTATTTTAACGGTTTTAAGTTGAAAACTAACGATTTTTACACTAGTCTTTGATGTAGTACTCGGTTCCATTCAGACCGACATAGATTTCCTTGTCGAGGTCGCCGCGATAGCCAATAAACAGCGGATACTGCTGTTCGCGTAATGGATTATTATAAAGCTCCTCAATATTCGCATACTTTGCTTTTACAATGATTTGATCAGTCTCACTATTTTTTATTCCCTTTAGTAAAGTGTTCTCACTGGTAAAATCTACGTAAGGTATTTCTTTTCTTTTGGGGCGGAAAATCAATTTAACTCCTTCCTCAATCAACTCCTTATTTTTTATGCGAAATTCCTGAATGGATTGCTCTTCCGGAAATAGTTGTTTTCCACTCTGGTTGTCTTTGATGTGTTGAAAGAGTGTGTTTTGATCTATGCTGTCGCTATAATAAACAGTTGAATTTTTGTACAGATAAATTGTTGTTTCACCTGTCTTAAAATCGGCGGCATTGTATTTATACACTCGTGTACCCATTTTATCGATACGGTAGCGTTCGCCATTGAATAGTACCCAAGCATAGTCTTCTGTTCCATATTTAATGATCTCGGGATTATTGACATGGAAAAGCTGAAAGTTATAATCAGCTTCGAAGAGTTCTGCTTTTTCAAAGAGTGCTTTTATCTTAATGTTTAGCGATTTGTCACAGTAACCATATAAGCTGTTCTGCATGAGTGTGGGAATTAAATCAGGATACATCAAATCCGTTGAAGCTAGTTTATCTTGGGCTGGGGAAGGTATACTTAAGAGGGTTAGAAGAAGTAAAACAAAATTTTTCATCCGTTGTGCTATTTAATGTGCGTAATAAAATTATCAAATTAAATCTGTTAAAAAATCAATGAAAATAGTGATTTTTAATCGTGGGAATAGATTTAGACATTGAATTACTTATATTCGGGTGTTAGCTGTTATTCCATCCGAAATTATTCATAAATTGATAAGGACAAAGACAATTCGCAGATAATCCTTAAGACAATGCTGATTTAACGTTAATTGCAAAAAGAATGAAACAAAACACACTTTTTTTAATGCTCATCTTTTTTTCAATTGTTGTTCAGGGGCAACAATTTGACAGTACCTATGGAAAACCATTGATTGTGCTCACTGAGACAAATCCTTGGGTAATGGTTATGGGGTCTGACATACCGTCATTTGCACTTTATGAAAATGGACAAATCATCTATAAGCAAGTCGAAAATAAGCAGTTGAAAATTTATGAAGTAACATTGGGGAAATCCGAATTAGAATATGTAATTAAGTCATTAGATATCACAGACGGCATTTACAAATTACCCCAATACATAGAAGTAAGCTCTTGGACAGATCAGCCATCAAATGAGTTAATTTTGAACATTGACTCAATTAAAATGATTAGTGTATATGGCAATATTGGGACAAAAGATGAAGACAGAAAAGCGGCACCTAAACAATTCTTGACTGTTTACGACAACATCAAAAAATATAAGAGTAAGTCTGCAAAAGAATGGTTACCAAACAAAATTGAAGTAATATTTTGGGACTATGCCTATGCGCCCAATAAACGGCCTTGGCTTTCGGGGTTTCCAGATTTAAATTCTCCTGCAACGGTGAAACGAGGTGACGATGAAAATACAATGTATAGCGTTTATATTGACAAAAAAGATTTTGAGGAGTTCAAAAAATACTATCTATCAATGGAGGAAAAGCAAGCAGTGGAAATCAATGGAAAGATGATGGCGATTGATTACCGATTACCTTTTCCAAATTTAGAGTAAACCCGGCCGACCCTTCTTTCGAATCCTAATAGCTTTAAAACAAGAAAAGCTAATCTTTCGATTAGCTTTTTTCTTTGTGATCCCGCTGGGATTCGAACCCAGGACCCATACATTAAAAGTGTATTGCTCTACCAGCTGAGCTACGGAATCTTACTTCTTTGTTTTTGAACTACCGTTCCTTGTTTGAAGTGATGCAAAGATAGGGTTAATCCCTATTCCACGCAAGTATTTGTGCGATAAAAATGCGCTACGGCTGTTTAGGGCTTCATTTTTAGTGATTTATTTTTTTATTTAGGACAGAAATTCCCGGTCTTCATCCGATAATTGGGACTTTCTGTCGCTGTTTTCTTCTTCCGATTCGTCTATTTCTTCCTCTTCATACGCCCGTTGTTTCTTTTTTCCGATTTTCAATAGGGATACAAATACAATTCCCGCAATAAAAAAGGCCAATAATAGCTTCCATAATGCCACTTGTGATTCCCCAAGAAAATTGAGCTGCACCGATTGCGGATTTTTGACACACATCACTGTGATGATAACCGTTATCAAGATTAAAAAGATATTACGCATGTTACTGTAAACTATATGTCGTTATTCTAACAGCGAATATAGGGAATATCTGTTTTTAATCGATATCGATCTTTGCACGATTTAAGCGTAAAGAATTCAAGATAACCGAAACGGAGCTGAAACTCATTGCAGCGGCAGCGATCATCGGGGACAGGAGAATTCCGAAAGAAGGATATAGAAGCCCAGCAGCCAATGGAATCCCAAGTATATTATAGACGAAAGCGAAACCCAAGTTCTCCTTAATATTTCGGAGCAGTTTTTGGCTCAGCACCTTTGCTTTGGCTATTCCGATAAGGTCTCCTTTCAGCAAAGTGAGTGAAGCGCTTTGTATGGCAACATCGGTACCTGTGCCCATGGCAATGCCGATATCGGCTTGAGCAAGGGCAGGGGCATCATTGATGCCATCACCAGCCATAGCCACCACATGTCCTTTTTGCTGTAACGCATGAATTTCCTGCAATTTATCTTTGGGCAAGGCATTGGCTTTGAAATGCTTGATGCCAACTTGATCAGCCACAGCCCTTGCTGTATGGATATTATCTCCCGTCAGCATAACGACATCGACTTTATGCTGTATAAGATATTGGATTGCGCGCTTCGAAGAGGCCTTTATTTGATCTGAAATACTAAAATACCCCAATAAGCTACTGTCTTTTGCCAGAAAGGATACTGTCTTTCCATGGGATTGTGCAGTTTCGGCCATCTGCTTCATATCGTGAGGGATTGCTATGCCGATAGACTCCATCAACAATTGATTGCCCAGTGCTATGCTATGTCCAGCTATATTTCCCTTGATTCCTTGCCCGGCAACATTTTCAAAATCGGAAACTGCAAGGTCCGTTTTACTATTTTCCTTTTTTGCCCTTTCAATAATAGCATGGCCCAAAGGATGTGTGCTATTGGCGTTTAAAGCGGCAGCCAAAGACAATATCTCGTCTTTGCTGCTTGACGAGTTTGGCTGAATATCATCAACGGTGGGTTTTCCTTCGGTGATGGTACCTGTTTTGTCTGTTAGAACCACATCCACTTGGTTCATTTTTTCCAGCGCACTTGCATCTTTGATCAGGATCCCATGTTTGGCCCCTTTGCCGACCCCCACCATGACGGACATCGGTGTAGCGAGTCCCAAAGCACAGGGGCAGGCGACAATAAGTACGGCAAGTGCATTCGCAAAGCCGAACGCTAAGGAAGCAGAAGGAACCCAAAGCCACCAGGTAAGAAATGTTAAAATTGCAATGATTATGACAATCGGAACAAATATCTCAGATACTTTATCCGTTAACCGTTGAATGGGAGCTTTGCTTCTGCTCGCATCATTGACGAGTTGAATGATCTGAGCCAGTAGTGTGTCCGAACCGATACGTTCTGCCTTCATGAGGAAACTGCGGTCGCCATTGATTGTTCCCGAACTAACATGATCTCCTTCCTGTTTTTCTACCGGAATGGGTTCACCCGTTAGCATGGATTCATCAATGTTACTGTTGCCATCCGTAATCTGTCCGTCAACGGGGATTTTGTCCCCGGGTTTTACTTTGAGTATATCTCCGAGTTGAATTTGATCTATGCCAATTTTTTTATCTATTCCATTTTCTACGCGCGTAGCTTCGGAAGGGCTCAGCTTGATCAGCTCTTTGATTGCCGAATTGGTTTTGGAATGTGCTTTGGCCTCCATCACCTGGCCTAATAATACCAAAGTCAATATGACGGTAACGGATTCGAAGTAAAGGGCAATGTAGCCATGGTGATTTTTTAATTCAGCAGGGAACACCTGCGGAAAAAATAGGCCAACCAAACTATAGGCAAACGCAGCTCCAGCACCAAGTGCAATCAGGCTAAACATATTAAGGCGCCAGGTTTTGAAAGATACCCAGCCCCGTTGAAAGAAAGACCAACAGGTATAAAAAACGACCGGCAGGGATAAAACCAGTTGTATCCAGCCAGACCAGCTGGGCGAAATGATTTTACCTATTGGATTACCGGGAAGCATTTCGCCCATGGAAAGTATAAAGATCGGGACCGTAAATAGGATAGAGATCCATAATTTCATGCGTAGATCACGATAGGTATGATCGTCGGCCTCATCATTCCCATTGGCTATAGGCACAAGGTCCATACCGCATATAGGGCAATTTCCAGGATGATCTTGTACAATCTCAGGATGCATGGGACAGGTATATTGGAGGTCTGTCTTTAACATGGGGATCTTTTCCAGATTCATGCCGCATACCGGACAGTTTCCGGGTTCGTTATAGCGTTTGTCGCCCTCGCAATGCATCGGACAATTGTATTGATCAGCGGATGTGTAACCATGTGCTTTGTCAGCTGAAGATATTGTCTGTGATTGATGTACCGTAGCATTTGACTGCGCGGAATGATTGTGTTGCTGTTTGTGTTGGATATGCGAGGTCGCTGCGTGCTCAGTATGCAGCTTATTTTTAATTGCTGTTTCTGCATCGAGCTTCACCAAATGCATACCACAGATCGGACAATTTCCTGGTTGGCTGTACGTTTTTTCACCTTCGCAATGCATGGGACAGCCATATCTCTCCGATGCTTGTGCTACAGTGTGTTGATCGGACTGTAAATTACCCTGATGCTTATGTATTTCACTGAGCTGATAAGGACCTAATTTTGATATGATTTCCTGTAATTGCTGTAACGGAATATGTTTCTGGGATGTTACTGTCATGCTTGGCGGGTTTAAAGTTACCTCGGCATGAACCCCAGGAAGCTCATTCAATGCATGTTCGATTGTGGTTCTACATCCATCACAGGACATTCCCGAAAGTGTATAGTGGTGTTGCATAGCGTTGTCTTTGTTGCCTAAAGTTAAACGTTATATCGAGGTGATTTTTACACTTTTACCGGGTTTTCTTGTAAAATTTCCCGTTGATAATATGTGCTTCCGGTTTGCTCTCATTTTCTAGGTCGAACCAGCTTTATAGTCTTCGGGAGACGGTATGTGATGTAAAAAACAGCGAAACTACGCTATGATAAACACAATCGAGCGATGTTTTGTTTGCTCTGGGGTAGGTATGGGATAGGGGAATTTCCCTTTTATTAAGCCAGTAGCATTACTTGGGGATGTTTGATCAAGGTATTGATGGTTATTTGTTCTTTCAGAACTGCTTCGTGAAAAGGCGCCGGGATCATCAATTTGAATGTTTTTCGGGCGGTTTTTACCAGGAAAAGAGCACCGTGAATCACTTGCTTATCGTCGATGATCAACGTGTGCTGTGTTGCCGGCTGATTGCCTAATTTTTCTTTTTCGATGAGTTGTATAAGTTGTTGCATTGTATCAAAATATTTAGCCAAAATTACCAAATACTTAGCATTTATTGTTTTTTTTCTAATCGTTGCTATTTGAAATTTATCCACTGCTTTCAACCTTTTATTATTTTTTTAATAGCTAATAATCGTTTTAGCAAAGAAGAGTTTTCAAAACATAGCGCAATCGATTGCGTATTTAGTCTGCTAAAATGCTAAATATGAGAAGGATGTGTTTGCTAAATTTTATTTAACTTTTTTAGCTTTGTGCAACAAATATCCAATAAAACAACATTATGAGTGGTATAACTACACTAGGTCAATTTATCATTGAAAAACAGGCCGATTTTCCGTATGCTAAAGGGGAGCTTTCTAGACTACTGCGCGATATTGGAATCGCAGCAAAAATTGTAAATAGAGAGGTTAATAAAGCGGGATTGGTCGATATTTTAGGCGATGCAGGCCAGGTCAATGTGCAGGGCGAGGGACAAAAGAAACTGGATGTTTATGCCGATGAGCAGTTTATCAAAGCGCTTCAAAGTGGGGGAGAATGCTGTGTAGTTGCCTCAGAGGAACATGAAAATCCCGTGTATATCCAATCAGGGGTTTCCAAAAATGCGAAATATATTGTTTGTATTGACCCGCTGGATGGCTCAAGCAATATCGATGTTAACGTATCTGTGGGGACGATTTTTTCCATTTATCGACGAATTTCTGATACGGGTGTTTCCTGTAATGGCAATGATATTTTACAGCATGGAACGAAACAGGTCGCTGCAGGTTATGTAATCTATGGTAGTTCAACCATGTTGGTGTACACAACAGGAAAGGGCGTAAACGGATTCACATTGGATCCTTCGATCGGCGAGTTTTGTTTATCCCATCCTGATATGAAAATTCCGGCTTCGGGTCAAATTTATTCGATTAACGAAGGAAATTATTCCAAATTTCCAAACGGCGTTAAGCAATATATCAAATATTGCCAAATGGAGGACAGTGCAACGCAACGCCCCTATGCGTCAAGGTATATCGGCTCAATGGTCGCCGATATTCACCGCAATCTCCTCAAAGGGGGCATCTTTCTTTATCCAACGACTTCTGCGCATCCTAATGGTAAACTAAGATTGATGTATGAGTGCAATCCAATTGCCTTCATCATTGAGCAGGCAGGGGGTAAAGCTTCGAATGGATCTCAGCGTATACTAGATATTGAGCCAAAAACTTTGCATCAGCGATCAGCAGCTTTTTTGGGTAATACCGATATGGTGGAATTGCTGGAAGATTTCCTGAAAAAATACAGTGATTGATTCTGTAGTGATTCAATGACAGGTAAGATTCTTTAGACAATAAGAATTATTTATCTTTGTCCTCAGAAAATGGCTTCATTATTGCGAAGCCATTTCTTTTTCACGATTTGTAATATGTTACGATTTTTAGTTTTTATTTCATTTGTTTCAGTAGTATTTTTTTCTTGTAAAGATAATCCTCCGACTTATGGCGATGTGTTGGCGAAAGAGTTTGAAAATAAGTCCTATAAGGATTTTGACACAGCAGCTTATGTAAAAGTCTTCCGTGAAGTGTATGGCAAGGAAAAATCTCAATTGGTTAATCCGAGCTGGATGAAGGAATTATCGGATTCTACTGAAGGGATGACTTTAATTGCCGAACACCTTTTTGATGGTAGTATCGACACCATGTTAACGTACTTTGAGCGGAGTGATGCACATGGTATTCGAACTAGTTATTTCCATACAACTGCGATTAAGGAAACATTATCTTCACTTCGAAAACTGAAAAGCAAAGATGTTGCTGAAGTTTATCCCTTATTGGCCAAACTTGACTTATTGAGTACTGACGGGCTCGTGGCTTATATCAGCAGCATAAAATATGGTGTGGTCAACCCCAAACGCCTTTATGGACGATATTTCGTTCCTCAAAAGCGTATGAGCTATGGCAAAGTTGTACAAATGCTGGATAGTGTAAAAATTGGAACTGTGTTGACCGATATCCAACCTAAAAATCAGTATTACATCAAATTTCAGGATTTATTGGAAAACGGGAACCTAAACAGTGCACAACGAAGCCAGGTGTTAATGGTATTGGAAAAATTGCGCTGGATGGGAGATGCTTTTCCGGAGAAATATGTATTTGTGAACATACCTGAACAGCGTTTACATATTATGGAAGAAGGGAAGACAAGTCAACTGATGAATGTGTGTGTAGGTGAAACAGATAATCCGGCGTATACACGGAAAGGTGAGAACCACGAGACGCCTGTCATGCAGGGGGTCTTGGATGCCATGCAAGTAAATCCTGTATGGAATATTCCAAGTAGTATTGTCAAGAAAGAATTATTGTCAAGCGTTCGAAACAATCCAAACTATCTGGCATCGCGCAATATGGTGGCTTATTACAAAGGTAAACAAGTGGACCCTGCAACGGTCAACTGGAATTCGGATTCTGTGGAGAATTTTCGTTTTAAACAAAATCCTGGTTCGGATAATTCATTGGGGAATGTGAAGTTTTTGTTTGAGAATCCCTATTCCATTTACCTGCACGATACGCCTGCAAAACAAATGTTTGGGCAGAGCAATCGCGCTGTCAGCCACGGTTGTGTGCGTGTTGAAAAACCCGTTGATTTGGCGTCATACCTTGTCAATAATGAAAAACAGGCCGAAAAAATTGCAAAAGAAATTACGACAGATTCGATCTCAAAATCACGTTGGGTAACACTTAAACGGCAGATGCCAGTTTATATCACCTACTATACAACCTGGTTGGATGACGAAGGGAAAATCGTTACTTATCCGGATATATATGGTTATGATCCGCGTTTGAAGGAAGCGTTAAAGAAATATTGGATAAATTAATCAAAAAGGCTTAACTCATTTAGTTAAGCCTTTTTTATCGCTAGTATTCAGAGTTGTAGGCTAGTGCTATCCGGACAAAAGGATAGTCTTTGTTGACATTGTTATGGTCTTGATAATGACCTTCCAATCTAAAGTAACCGGAGTAAAGGTTGACACCGAAATTTTTCCAGATACGCATTGAAGCACTTGTGGATACCGCGTGTAGAAAATGGTGGGATTTGTTGCCACTGATTGTGACAAAATATCCGCCACGATAATCTACACCAAATTTAAAGCGGTTTAATGTGCTCAATGTGGCTGAAGCCCTAACATCGGCCCCGGGGCCATAATCGTATGTGCGGCTTTCACCAAAATGGAGATAAGGATCGGGTACAGCGGCCAGTACCACTGGACCACCACCAAGGATGGTTGTCAGCTTGGTACGGCTACCAATATTGAAGTTTGAAAAGACATTGTAATTGATGCTCTGTGATCCATAGTAAAAGGCTTCATTGCGTAGAAAGTCGAAATGCGCAGACACGATACCACGATGACGTCCTGTTAAATTGGATAAAATACGGTTACCGTATAACGAGGCATACACATTGACCGCATTGACGATGGAACTATCATCTGATCCAAGTTCCAAATTGAGGAAGAAGTCATCAAAGGGTTTCTTTTTGTCTAGATCATCGTTGGTGTAAATCAGTTTGATACGCGCATAGATGTCATTCTTTCCTTTATTCAAGATATCATGTTCCTTGGCATCAAACCGTCTTAGCCCCAATTCAACTTCGGTGTGTACTAAAGAACTGTCGACCACCGCACCTTTTACTTTATCTCCCCAGCGCCCGTCGAGCAGACGGTTGAGTCCGTTTATCGGATTGATCAGCATGGCCAATAGTTCTTTTTTATTACGTTGTCCTTTGGTCAGACTCGGGCGCGAAAGAATATGATGCGATAGTCTATGGGTCATTTCACCTAAAATAGTACCACCAAAACTTGTGTTGATGATATCATTGATGGATGGTGGTTCTGTTTCACCTGCAGTTTCCCAGATATAGCTACCAGCTACGGTTGCTGCTGTCGATTGTAGAAAACTATAGTTGTTGGATCGGAACGAATTGAAATAAAACTGACCGTGATAAGGGTGCGCCATTTGATTTGTGGCAAAGAGATTGTCGTCCCAGGTCCAGGCAGACAGTTTTAAATGGCTAAAGAAGTTTTTAAAAGAAATATGCGAAACAGGATCTTTTCGAATGAAGTAATTAACCGAAGCAGGAATAGCTTGGATGGAAAACCACTCAATTCCCGCCCTTAAGAAGTTCTTCTTTTGGTAATCGAATAGACTGTCTGTTTGTTTTACGTTGATAAGATGATTGTTCCAATGTCGTTGTTGCCCATCGTGGTACATGGGATATTTTTCGACAGGTTTCGCTCGAAATAGGCTATCTGAAGTCATTAAGGAGTCTCTAGCTGGTAGGAATGCAGCCTTACTAGGCCCTATACTCCCGAGCTGGACAAGCAACAAAAAGATACATATTAAAAGACTATAATGACGTTGGTTAATGCGTTGTTTGATCGAAATGAACATACTGTTTTGCGATAAAATTTGTAAAGAATAACAAATATAGGGGAAAAGTGTTTGTGTGATTAGTACCTTTGCGGCAATTATCCTGTTCTAGTAATTTAAAAATGAACCATACCTTTGAAATATTCAATATAAAATCGATTAATCTTAAGAATGAGTTGTTTGCAGGATTAACGGTCGCAATGACAATGATTCCGGAATCGCTCTCATTTGCAATTTTAGCCGGGCTACCACCGTTGACGGGACTTTACGCAGCATTTTTAATGGGTTTGGTGACCTCCATTTTGGGAGGTAGGCCAGGGATGGTATCCGGAGGTGCTGGCGCAACAGTGGTTGTATTGATGGCCCTGGCGGCAAGTCACGGTATTGATTACCTGTTTGCTGCTGTCGTCTTGGCGGGGCTCCTGCAATTTTTAGTCGGGCTTTTTAAATGGGGGAAATTTGTACGCTTGATTCCACAGCCTGTTATGTACGGTTTTTTAAACGGACTGGCCATTATCATTTTTATGGCTCAAGTAGTCCAATTTAAGGTGAATACCGGGCAGGGGGCTGAGTGGATGTCGGGAAGTACCTTATACATCATGGGGGGATTGACTCTGCTGACGATGTTGATTGTGATTGGATTTCCGCGGATAACGAAGGCTGTTCCGGCCTCTTTAATCGCTATTCTGGTTGTATTTGGCCTAGTTTCTCTTTTAGGTATTGATACCAAAAAAGTCGTCGATATTGCCTCTGTTAGTGGGACATTGCCCCATTTACATTTACCTCATGTACCGCTGAGCTGGGAAACATTGCAGCTGATTTTTCCGTATTCTTTGGTGATGGCTGGAGTAGGGTTGGTGGAGTCGCTTTTGACACTGAACATGGTGGACGAAATAACGGCGAGTAAAGGAAATGCAAACCGCGAATCCATGGCGCAGGGGATAGCCAATACAATCAATGGATTTTTTGGGGGAATGGGTGGATGTGCCATGGTTGCTCAAACACTGGTCAATTTAAATGCTGGTGCACGCACGCGGCTTTCTTCTTTTATTGGAGCGATGACCATCTTAGTGATTATTTTGGTAGGTGCTCCTTTTATTGAGCAGATACCCATGGCCGCGCTGGTCGGTGTGATGATGATGGTAGCCATTGGAACCTTCCAATGGGTGAGCTTACGTATTGTGAATAAATTTCCCAAATCAGATATTTTCGTTGGGATTATTGTTGCCGGAATTACCGTGGTTTTACATAATTTGGCACTTGCGGTGCTTATTGGTGTAGTGGTATCGGCACTTGTATTTGCCTGGGATAATGCGAAGCGCATTCGGGCAAGAAAATATTTGGATGCCGAGGGCATCAAGCATTATGAAATCTATGGCCCTCTTTTCTTTGGTTCGACAGCTAATTTTTTGGATAAATTTGATGTTTTGGAAGATCCCGAGCGCGTGATTTTAGATTTTAAGGAAAGTCGTGTGGTGGATATGTCCGCCGTGGATGCACTCAACAAAATTACCGAACGCTACGCTGCACAAGGGAAAAAAATCGAATTGTGGCACCTCAGTGAAGATTGTCGCTCTTTGTTAAAAAATGCTGCGGGCATTGTGAAGGTCAATATCATGGAAGATCCAACCTATCGGGTCATGCCGGGCAAGTAGACTATTTTTTGCGCAGCTCAAAAAACAGTTCATTTCCCTGTCTTTGGGGAATACTATTTGTTGAATCTGTCAGCTGTAAAATGTCAAATTGCGATGCGAATAATTGTTGATATTCCGTTTGATCTCCACCGAAAGGCGGTCCCTGTAGTGCAAATTCCCGTTTAAACAATAAGCCCATCAGAATACCCTGCTGCTTGAGCAAAGTATGCATTTGTTGTACATAGCTGGGGCGTAATGAAGGATCCAGTGCACAAAAAAATGTTTGCTCAATTATATAGTCGTACTGGCCCTGGTGCTGGAAGAAATCTTGACATACAATTTGGATCTGAGGGCTATTGGCAAACTCCTTTCTTACCTTCGCAACGAGGGTCGGAGCGATATCAAGTAAGGTAATTTGATGGAACCCCATGTCAAGTAGAGCCTTTGCTTCATAAGCATTTCCACAACCGGGAATTAGAATAGATGCATCTTTGGTGATAGACTCCGCTGCATAGTTGATAATAGCAGGAGAGGCATAGCCAATATCCCAGCCTGTTGCTTTGTTTTTATAACGTTCATCCCAATAGTTTCCATCCAATAGTGAAGAATTCATAGCTGTTTTTGTTCTATATGCTTTAGCAATTTACATAAATATTAGGTCAATAGGGTGCTTCTCTTTGCTGAAAATTGCTTTTAGCTATCCGCTCGGAAGTTGATTTTATTCAATTGATTTGCGCTATTGTGGTCAAAGTTCGATTGGCAAGATGTCGTATTGGAGAGAAATCTTGAAATTCAGGTGTGTTCCATACGATATTAAAATTTACAGCGTTCAATTACTCTAGTAGGGATAATCCCCTGATGTTTTTAGATGAATTATATTAAAGTAGTTTTATTTATTGTTTTATTTCTAATTGTTGGTCTTGCCTACGCTAATCAAGATTGGAATGGTTTGGAGAGTGCACATTACTATATCGGTTATTTGTTGTTATCATTATATCTATCGGGCTCAATACTGTTTATGTATAAGCCTCTTCAAGGGGATAGAAAACTAAAACGACATTTTTTTATTCGATTTTCTGTAGTCTGCATCGCCTTTCTGCTACTTCTTGTCCCATATTTGATTCTTAAACAACAAAATGATGGTTTGGGGGCTGGATATTTACTCTATTTTATGACCGTCAGTCTTGCAGCACCGTTGTCCATTTATGCCTTTATTGAGATTCTATGGTTATTTACCCAAAAGAAATATCCGCAAATAGGTGTTAACCTATTACTTGTTGGCTATATCTACTGCCTTTTTTTATTCACTGGTCTATTTGGATATTAAACCTATGGGAGACACCGACTTGTCATCATCGTCTTTTAATCGGTTAAAATTAAGCATGTTTCTGCTCGTTTTTCGAAAATTATTTTTTTGTAAAAAGAATGAGTGATCAAAATTGTTGTTTGCTTCTTATCCGGAAAATTGCTAATTTAATAAGGATTCTTAAACCTGAATTTAAAGAATCTCGAGACTAAACCTGATCAGGTCCTTGTTCTTGAAGATAACAATTTTATAACCAATTAATGGATTGAGGTATGATACACAAAGTAGTTTCCCTTGTATTGGGAGGAGGTCGAGGGTCGCGCCTTTTCCCATTGACACAGCAACGTTCGAAACCAGCGGTTCCAATAGCTGGAAAATATCGTTTGGTCGATATTCCGATTTCGAACTGTTTGAATTCTGGCTATAATAAGATCTTCGTACTGACGCAGTTCAATTCGGCCTCTTTGAACACACACATCAAAAATTCTTACAATTTCAGCATTTTCAGTAAGGGCTTTGTTGACATCTTGGCTGCTGAACAGACCAATGAGGGCGATCGTTGGTTTGAGGGTACGGCTGATGCTGTTAGGCGAACGCAGAAACATCTCCTGAATGTAGATTATGACTACATTCTTGTCTTGTCTGGTGATCAGTTATACCAAATGGATTATTCGAAGCTGATTGACTTCCATGTTGAAAATGGCGGGGATGTTACCATTGCGACTATACCGGTCAATGGTAAGGATGCTACGGGATTTGGTATTTTAAAAGCGAATGAAGCGAATGAAATTACCGCTTTTGTCGAAAAGCCCGATAAGGACGAAGTATTAAATTGGACCTCAGAGGTCTCCGAGGTTTTGCATAAGCAGGGAAGGCATTATTTGGCATCCATGGGGATTTATGTTTTCTCAAAAAACATCTTGCGTAACCTTTTAATTGCCAACCCGGGGATGGATTTTGGCAAAGAAATTATACCCGATGCCATCGAAGCACTTCGCGTGTTAAGTTATCAATTTGATGGTTATTGGACCGATATCGGGACCATCAAATCTTTTTTTGATGCCAATATCGGATTAACGGATGATATTCCGGATTTCAACTTGTTTAATGAGACCGTATATACACGTGCGCGGATGCTTCCGCCTTCGAAAATTTCAGGAACGACTTTAAATAATACGGTAATTGCCGATGGATGTATTTTAAATGGAGATAAACTGGAAAGGTCTGTTATTGGGATACGCTCCCGTATTGGTGAAGGGACGGTTATTAAATCGACCTACATGATGGGAACAGATTACTATGAGCAATTGGAAGAAGTATTGGAATTGGGAAATACACAAAAGCCACCACCGGTAGGCGTCGGTAAACGTTGTTATATTGAAAATGCAATTTTGGATAAGAACTGCCGTATTGGAGATGACGTTCGTATCATTGGTGGACCGGGCTTGAATGATGGCGATTTTGATACGCATATGATCTGTGACGGCATCGTTGTTGTGAAAAAAGATGCTATCATTGCCAACGGGGTTACGATAGGATTTTGATCATTTATCTATGTTGAAGTTAAAGACTGCTGTTTATATAAATTGTGTAAACAGCAGACTTTCGTTGCTTTTTCCTTTGTTTTACTGATAAAATGGAGATTGATGCCCAATATTGTCGTGCTGTATGGAGTAATACTGTCAAAGAGGTAGTTTATAAATATTATCTTTGCGCATTATAAAATTTTTTAAGGCTAAAATGATCGATTACAGGAAACAGATTGTTTTTTATTGGCTACTGGTTTTACTTTTTGTAATGCCGGTAACCTCATTTGCGCAGATCCAGTTGGAACAACCTTCGGATTCGAGTAGCGGATCTCACTTTTTTAAGAAAATTCCTTACAAAGAACTTGCTGTTCCTGTTGGATTGATCACCTATGGTATTGTTGCCAAAGGGAATCCCTTTTTAAAAGGGATAGATGAAGACATTAGAGACGGTGTATCGAGAGGGAACAATCAAAAAATTAAGTTGGACGATTTCACCCGTTTTGCTGGAACTGCCGGAGTTTTTGTTCTGGATGCGGTCGGGGTACCTGCGAAACATAACCTTAAACAACGCCTGTTCACAACAGCAGTTTCCAATATTATCATGACTTCGACCGTGAAAATTATGAAATCGACCATTCCTGTGTGGCGGCCGGACAGTTCAGCGAACAATTCCTTTCCTTCAGGGCATGCTGCCACTGCATTTGTTGGAGCGGAACTTCTTTGGCAGGAATACAGACAGGAGTCAATTTGGTACGGAATAGCGGGTTATGCTGTTGCTGCTGGTACCGGTTATCTGCGGATGCACAATGACAAGCACTGGTTCTCGGATATCGCTATGGGAGCTGGGGTCGGTATCTTAAGTACTAAAATCGCTTATTGGTTGCTACCTTTGGTAGACAGTCGATTGCAGAATTCAAAAAAGAGTTATGTGGTATTACCAACCTATAATGGGCGGCAATTTTGTCTAAATGCCAGCTTACAGTTTTAGGCTCTTATTTTTTTTAGCCCCATTCGGAGCCTCTACATTGATCGTATTCGGCTCGCCTGAAAATAAAATTTCCTAGATATGATTCATACAGGGATATAAATCCGATTTAAATCCCTGGGTTCACTATCGTTTTTAGGTGTCCTACCTGAAGATCGGGACTGCCGTGTCGGGCATTTCCATTCCCTATTTTAAGCATGTAACGTTTCTGTGAATTTTAGATTAAAAAATCATATTAATTTCGTTAATATGATTTTGTTTTTTAAATTTAATAGACAATCTAATCCACTTTTGCTGTTTTTTATAAAAAGAAAGGCATGCAAAGTCAATAAACCAAAGTTGAACCCCACGGTTCTTTATTATTTTAAACCAATTTGTAATTATGATGAGAAATTTTTTTCTTCATGGAAAGGCGAGACCCATTAGCCTTTTGGGGCTCTGCCTGCTGTTTAGTCAGCCTGATTCTTACGCGCTGAATCTGGATCCGATCAATGCTATTGTCGATCAAGATCAGGTTACAGGGATCATCAAAGATGAGAAAGGTCAGGCATTAGCCGGTGCTACCATCACCGTCAAAGGAACATCCGTTCAAACGTCCTCCAATCAACAAGGTGTTTTTTCTATTCGTGCTAAGCGTGGTGATGTTTTGGTCGTGAACTACCAAGGGTTTACAAAACAGGAGGTGGCCGTTTCCACAGGTAATGTGAATGTGGTCATGGTTTCGAGTGATCAAGCACTTGAAGAGGTCGTAATCATTGGCTATGGTAAGCAGCGGAAAGGAAATATTACCGGTTCGGTGGCTACCGTCAATGCAGAACAGTTAAAAAACATCCCCAGTTCAAATCTTTCCAATTCACTCGCCGGTAGAGCCGCGGGAGTCAACGTAACCAATACTTCGGGGATGGCCGGAGCATCGTCGAGCTTGCGTATCCGGGGGAGTTTTGCCGAACCACTCTATGTAATTGATGGCGTGGTTCGCGATAAAGCTGCATTCGATGTGCTTGAAGCGAACGAGGTTGACCAAATGACCTTCTTAAAAGATGCTGCAACTGCCGCAGTGTATGGCACCCGGGCCGGTAATGGTGTAGTGGTAGTAACGACAAAAAAAGGAACAGCGCAAGCACCAGTTTTTAATGTACAAAGTAATTATACTTTCAATACACCAACACAGGAGCTCCTAGCTAACTTAACCACTGCGAAAGATGAACTCACCTATCAAAACCGGGTCGCCGAATTTCGTGGTCTTTCCATCCCAAATGGACAAAAAGAGTTTGATTATTTCAAGGACAAAAATTACAATGCCAATGACGTTATCTGGCGCAATCCGTTTACACATCGACAATCGATATCGGTTAATGGGGGGGGCGACAAAATTACTTATTATAGCTTGCTGAGCTACCGTAAAGAAAATGGATCTTATAAATCTTTGGATCATGAGAAATTTAACCTACGGAGCAATATCTCCGCGCAGATTACTGAAGATTTTAGCATGGATTTTAATATTTCAGCCAACCAGACGAATTCGAAGCGCTTTTTTTGGCCCTTTAGCACATCTTCCAATGATGATGATTTTGATGTATCCGATTTCTACCGTGTTACATTCAACTGGCCAAAGATGTATCCTTTTTACCTGAATGCAGATGGAACGCCAAGCAATACACCAACGGCTTTTCCTGTACAGACCCCTATGGGAAGCTGGCAGGCGTGGAATGTGATCGATCAGGTCATCGGAGATCGCTATATAGACCGTAAAGTGCGGCAGGTCAATCCTATTATGACCCTAAACTTGAAGCTGGATAAATTGGTACAGGGCCTTTCGACAAAAGTTGTAGGAAGTTACATTGCTCAAGACTATATGCGCAAGCGTTATATGAGTTTTCAAAAGAACTATACCTTTACCTCTTTAAACCCGAATGACAACCGCTTTATACCAGCTCCGCCATCAGAAGCTAATATTAATATTTTTACTTTTAGTCAGAGCCAGCCTTTCATGGATTACAGTCCACAACGATTGTGGGAATATCAGGTAAACTGGTTTTTAAACTATAACCGCAAGTTTGGTAAACATTCCGTAGACGGAACATTGGTGTATGAACAGTCCAAAAAAGGAGGGACTTATGTCACTTCACGGGCAGAAAATCCAATTACAGCCCTGGATCAAATGTTTATTTATCCTACAGATCGCAACTTCAGGTCGACAACGGCCAATGAAACGATCGATTCGAGACGTGGTATCATCGGGCGTGCCAACTACAATTATGCGGATAAATATATTGCGGAGTTTTCTTTTCGTTATGATGGTTCACCATTATTCCCGACAGATAAGCGCTGGGGATTTTTTCCTTCAGTATCAGCAGCCTGGCGTGTGTCGGACGAAAACTTCTTTACGGATATAAAAAATACGATATCGGATTTGAAGTTCAGAGCTTCTTATGGTACAACGGGTAACGATTTGGATGTCAATGCCAATCGAATCGGGCAATTTGGTTATTTAGAAAAGTACACCACCTCGGGCGGCTATATGTTTGGTGACCGCTATTATAATGGTATTGCATATGGTGCAACCCCAACACAAAATCTAACCTGGACAACTTCTAAGAGTGTCAACTTGGGTTTAGATTTTGGATTTGTTAATAATAAGCTGACCGGTAGCCTTGATCTGTTTTCACGCAAGGAAACCAATATTCTTGGTCCAAGATCGCTGAAGGTTCCTGACAATTACGGTCGTGCACTTGCTCCTGAAAACTATGCGGCGAGAAGTTATAAAGGCGGCGAGATTTCATTTAACTGGAATGACAAGGTTGGTGAAGTGGCTTATGGTCTCAATGCCAATCTGGGGTATGCCAAAGACCGTTGGGACATCATTGACGAAGAACCTTCTTATGCGTCGGGCCAACCGCAGAACTTTCGCTCCAGAATTGGACGACCTGAGAATAGAATAATCGGCTTAGAATCCCTTGGTTTGGTTAGGACACAGGCTGAAGCTGATGCGTTGAAAGCAAAAGGATTTAAGACCTACGGAAGGGATCCTTTTCCTGGGATGATCTTATATAAAGATATTCAGGGAGCAAATTACTCAGGTGGTCCGGATGGGAAAATTGATGATAACGATTTGCAGTTATTGTCGGACAATAATTCCCCGCGCATCAATTATGGGTTTGGATTCAATGCGAGCTGGAAGGGCTTTTATGTCTCGGCCTTATTTCAGGGAGTCCTTGCTTATGATCGCATGATCAGTAATCAAGAAGGTGGTGGAATGCGCCAGCACGGTGATACCTTCCGTCCGTATTATCCAATTTGGGCTTCCGATGTTTGGACACCGGATAATACCGACGCCAAATATCCGCGACCAACGGGGTACTCAGGCTGGGCCGAATCCGGTGCAGCCCCTTCGTCATTCTGGATAAGAAATGGGGCCTATTTGCGCTTACGTGACATTAATGTTTCTTATCGATTGCCGAAAAGCGTGACAGAGAAATTGCGTGTGAAAGATGTCAATCTGTTTTTTAATGGAACCAATTTGTTTGTTTTTTCGCCAATGAAAGAGTTTCATGATCCCGAACAAAAGCTGTATGATTCTTATCCAGTCATGAAAACCTTTACGTTTGGACTTGATGTTAAATTTTAAATGAAAAAAAGATGAAAAAAATATATTATCCTTTAATTGCATTGGCCTTGTGCATGTCCTCCTGTAAAAACGTATTGGACATTGAGGACCTCAATTCGCTGGATGAAGCTAAGGTATGGGCTGATCCAAATCTAGTGAACGGCTATCTTGCCAATTTATATCCACTATTTGGTAACTGGAATTCTGGTGCGGACGGAAATTCGGAACAACTAATCGGGATCGCTTTTCCATTGGATGCGGTTACCGTCAACAATGGTTCTTACAAATCGTGGGATTATACGACCATCCGGAAAATCAATACGGCCATACAGAAAGTCAATGAAAGTAGTTCGTTAAAAGATGACTTTAAAAAAACGGTGATTGGCCAAGCGTTGTTTATGCGTGCCTTTATGTATTTTAACATGGTCAGGATCCACGGCGGTGTTCCTTATATTACTGTACCGCAAGACCTAAAAAATGATGATCTAAATGTGCCCCGCAATTCGACAAAAGAATGTTTTGAGCTGATCGTTAAAGATCTGGATCAGGCTATTTCACAATTGCCAAAAACAATTGCAAAAGGAACGGCAGATTATGGGAAAATTGATGGTGATTTTGCAGCCGCTTTTAAAGCAAAGGTATTGTTATATAAGGCTTCTCCACAGTTTAACCCTTCCAATCCTTATGGAAATGCCTATTGGCAGGAGGCCAATACCGCAAATAAATTAGCTTATGATCAGCTTAAGGCGGATGGCTATAGTTTGACTTCAGATTATTCCAATATCGCGCTGGTAGAAAAGGGGCCAGAGGTTGTTTTTGCTGTGATTAATACCTATCCAAATAAAGTTGCCAATTGGGATAATGGTGTACGTCCGGGATCCGAAAGTAGAGGGCCGGCAGGTTCCGTTCCATCCTGGGAATTTGTAAAAGCTTTTCCAATGAAAGATGGAAAGCTATATTCCGATCAAGCGGGTAAATACCATAAGACAGAAGATCAATTTTTACAATCCTATTGGGAAAACCGCGATCCGCGTTTTGACAAGTCTATTGTGTGGAATGCCAAAATCTATGAAGTTTCTGGCAAGACTGGCAAAAGACAATACACTTCTGTCGGTATTGCTCCGGCTTTAGATGACTTTGGCATTAACCCGAAGGCAAAAACTCCATCGTCCAATTTGGATCGATATAGTGGTTTTTTTATCTTAAAAAATTCCAAACTGTCATTAAAGCAAACCGAAGTGGAAACTCAGTATGATGTCGACTTTGTGTTGATGCGCTATGCTGAGGTCCTATTGAATTATGCTGAAACGGCAAATGAAACAGGAGATTTTGCGACAGCCTTAGACCTGGTTACACAGATTAGGAAAAGAGCGGGAATCGAGCCGGGCGCAGACAATAAATATGGCATAACAGCAACCACGAAGGAACAAATGCGTGAAGCTATTTTGGCAGAGCGTAATATTGAGTTCTGTTTTGAGGGACATCGTTTTTGGGATTTAAGAAGGTTACGTAAGCTCAATATACTGAACAATACAACCAAACATGGAGTTGAAGCGATAGCAATAAATTCAAATGGAACCGAGATGAATCTGGATGATGCCAATGCATTGGCCAAAACATACACATTGAAAGAAAATCAGTTCAAATATAGCGTCTTGCAGGTGCCAAGTACAGGAAATAAAGTGAATTTGGTGCCCGATACCTATTATTTCTTTCCCGTCGCGCAGTCGGTCATTGACAAGAACCCAAATATCAAGCAGAATAAAGATTGGGGCGGTACATTTAATCCAACCATGGAATAGTATTTTTGTCTAAACCCATTCAATAAAAAACACCCGCAACAGCTAAAGCCGTTGCGGGTGTTTTATTTAAATCTCATGTATGGTGAGTTTATTAATCGCCCGATTGAGCCTTATTTGGATGATAATTTAAAAACTCTTGAACTGAGTCTACCCTGGCCTTTGATTTTGATTTCTTTCGGATAGAGTTCCAAAAGTCCATAGGCATTGCTGGTAGCTGTTTCGATCATACCTTCTATGGTTACAAAAGGAATATTATTTGCCATTACATAATTGCCTTTATGATGATGACCGGAAAGTACCAGCTTAACTTCGGGGAATTGGTATAGTATATCAAGAACTGCCCGGTTATTGAGTGTTTCATAGCCGTTTTCTGGCAATAAAGGATGATGTGTCAATACAATCACATGCGCTTTGTTTTTCCGCGCTTGGGCAAGTTCGTTTTGCAACCATTTGAGTTGTTTACGGTCAACCCCGGCATTCCAGGGTTGCGTATTTTTCCTTCCGCTTGTCTGTAGGCTATCCACTAGGGTTTTCCATTCATGTTGGTCTGCTGAATTGGGCGTTGTGGCATATTCACTGAGCGCATTCGTATTTAAGAAAACAAATCGCCATTTTCCTTTTGTAAATGCGTAGTATTTAGCTGGCATCCCAAAAGTAGTGTGCAAAAGATCTGGTTTGGATACGTTGACATAGTCGTGGTTTCCAAGTAGACAATAAGTCGGTTTTTTTAAAGGGGAGAGATGTTTTATCAGTATAGGTAGATCTTTTGGACCTTCGTCGACAAGATCGCCAAGAATCAATGAAAAATCGACCTTATTGCGATTGAAGAAGTCTACAGCCGTATCGACCTTCATTAATGAATTGTGGTAGAAACGGCTACCGTGGTCTGCTTTGTCTGCGTATTGCATATCGGCCATGATACCGATACGGAGGACCGGTGTGTTGGATTGTGCCATGCTGAATAAGCTGGGTAAAGAGCAGATAACGAATATGGAAAGAAACTTCCATTCCCGTTTGATTTTTAAGCCAATCTGTTTCATTTTTTAGCGTTTTAAAATATATTGCTATAAGAATATATTAGTCTGTATTCCGGTAATGTTCCTTTACGGTCTGTTTAGTCTATTTTTGAACCGCCGTTCTGAGTAATTGATTATAATGTTATTACGAGTATACTGAGAATAAATTAGAGATTCAAGTAAATTGAATACACAAACGTTTGTGTAAATTGATGGATCACTAACGAATTATAAATGATTGCCAACACATATAAACTATCGATTTTTTAGCTATTGTAATACTGTAAATTGGCGATTGTGATGTTTAACGAATAAAAGGTTTTAACTTTTGTGTTGATTATAATTTTTTAAAGGCTTATTATTTGAAACGAAGAGCAAAAATAAATACGTATGATAAAGAAAATCCTGATTAGCTTGACTTTAATTACCATTATTGGCTGTTGCTGGTTTTTTTTTACGCTATTCGATGCTATCGACTTGGCGCCTACGAAAAATAATCATTTGGCAAGTGAGGAAAAATGGAAAATAGAGCAGCGGGCTGATATTGACAGCTGTGAAAAGCATCTGCTGAAAAATCAGATCGATTTACGGCGCGGAAATGCAAAACGGGTCTCTGAACTCGCTTTTCGAACACAAACTATTTTATTTTTTGTCATCTGTATACAGATTGTTATACTCTTAATACTTCTAATAGTTCCCAAAAGATATATTTTTAAAATTTAAGAATGAAAATGCTGCTGAATAATTTGAGGTTGTCAATAGGACAAGCTGGTCGTTGTGTGCAAAACATGGATGACTAGTATTCAAAAAAAACGTATTTTCACAATAGACAAATTTTATCCATACCAGTAAGGACTAAAAAACGATATCAATGATCAAACAGAATGCGGCGGAGAGAGCCACTATTTACCTGAATACAAAAGAAGAATGGCGATTTTGGCTTGAGAACAATCATCACATAGCACAATCAATTTGGGTGATCTGTAATACTAAAAAATCAAATTTACCGGTGGTCAACTGGACTGAACTTGTGGATGAAGCATTGTGTTTTGGCTGGATTGATAGCACACGGAGACCGATTGATGCCTATTCATTCATGCAGTTATTTAGCCGAAGAAAACCCAATAGTACCTGGTCTAAAATTAACAAAGAAAAAGTTAAAAAACTAATCGATGGGAATCTGATGACTCCAGCGGGGCATGAGGTTATAAAAATAGCACAAGAAAATGGCTCCTGGTCAATTTTGGACAGTGTGGAAGAGTTAATTATTCCCCAGGATTTGGATGAAGCATTTCAACATTACGCTGGTTCAAAAGATTATTTTCTTGGATTGAGTAAATCCGTCAAAAAAATGATGTTGCAATGGATTGTTCTTGCCAAAAGACCAGATACCCGCAAAAAACGCATTGATGAGATCGTGGCAAGGGCGGCTGAAAAAGACAGGCCTAAGCAATTTCAGTAAGTTTCCAGTATTTTGAACTGCTATATCGAGTGGTAAATAAAGAATTTTTGGTCAGATCTAAACATCTGGTTTTACCAATTCTATTGCCTGATAGGGCTGTTTAAATAGTGCTATTTTCATGGCTATTTAATAGCAATCTTTTGGAAGCGCTTCATTGTAAAACTGATCTTCAATTTTTCCTACAAAACGTATTAATTAATTTATACCAGTTCTACTATTAGTAGGGGTTTAACAGGGGGATAACAGGGGGTTAACAGGGGTATAACAGGGGTAAACCCTTGTTAACCCCTAGCTATATCCCTGTAAAAATGGTACTATTCCGATTTAACTTACGAACATGATCGCAATGTGGTAACATGGTTAGGGGGATAAAGAATAGTTGTCTCAATAATGCCATTTTTTATATTGGGAATATGATAAGCGGTGATAGTGCGTGTTATATAATGATGAAACGATCAAAAGACCATGTTAAAGCTTATATCAATAGCAACTTGATTTGCTGTATTTGCTCAATTTTTGTATCATTGGGGAGATGATAACCAATGCAGCAGCTTAAGTCTTTTTTATACGCGTATCTCCAACTCTTTCTTTTCCTTTTCTTAGGGCAATCTTCAGTTTGGAGCCAGGTCAATACGTATGCGTTTAAAACCTTAACTTCTGATCAGGGCCTGGTCCATAATCATGTCAATTGCGCACTCCGGGATAAGTATAATTACCTTTGGTTTGGTACCGAATCTGGCCTGAGCCGATTTGATGGGGCGCAATTCACAAATTTTCGCTATTCTGCCAATAAACGTACCGGGCTGAGTGGAAATTCGATTTCCGCAATCTTTGAGGGACTAGAAGGCAATGTATGGATTCGTACCAGCAACCGGATGAATGTGTATGATCAGCGCTCAGGTATTATCATCCAGCAGCTTGATTCCATACTGACCCGCTTAAAGTTGCCCGTCAAAGACGTACATACGATAAGACAGCTGGAAGGGCAGATCTTTGCACTATTGTATAGCGATCGTTCGCTGATCTTGTACGATAGCCTAAAGAAAACCTATCGTACTGTACCGCCGTTGACCAAAAACAACCGAATCGCCGATGTGATAGCTGGGCAAGGCCACACGATCTGGGTAATCTACGAAAATGGCCTGCTGGGCCATATTGATACGAAATCACTTCAAAGTACCAAAGCCAGCTTATTGCCGATCAGCAATAAGCTGGTAAATTATAATCTATTTGCCGATCAGGATGGGGCGATATGGATCTTCTCAAAGGATATTCCAATCGGTGTATACTGGTTTGACCCGAAAGATGGATCAATTCAACATCTCCAAAAAGAACTATCCAATCCTTTTGTAGGCAATATCGTGCAAGATGATAAAGGGCACCTCTGGCTAGGAACTGACCATGGTGGGATCAATGTTTATGATAAAAAAACAAAAAGTGTACAAATCATCGGTAACGATAAATATGATTTACGAAGCCTACCTTACAATAGCATAACGGCTTTATATCGGGATAAGTCAGGTATTATCTGGACGGGAACATACAAAGGCGGCATCAGTTATTATCATCCCAACTTGTTATTATTCTCCTTAGTCAAGAACTATCCTGGACTTCCCAAATCACTTCCCTTTGACGACGTCAATAAGTTTGTACAGGATCGAAAGGGTAATCTCTGGATTGGGACAAATGGTGGGGGATTGCTCTATTATGATCTCAGTCAGAAAACCTTTACGCAATACCTGCATGATCCTCAGGATCCCAATAGTTTGAGCAGCAACGTGATTGTTTCCTTATTGCTGGATGCGGAAGACAGGCTGTGGATAGGAACTTATCGAGGTGGTATGTGTCGATTTGACGGCAAAAGTTTTAAGGTTTTCCACCGTGACTCGGCCCCCGGGAAATTGAACGACGATAGTGTATGGGAGATCTATGAAGATAGTCAACATCGGCTTTGGATAGGAACGCTAAGTACCGGCCTGTACCTGTTTGATAAAAAAACAGCACAGTTTTCGAAAACATATACACGGCAGGGCCAAACCATCAACAGCAATTATATCTCTGTTTTATTTGAGGATTCAAAAAAACGTCTCTGGATCGGCACAGCTACAGGATTGGCATTGTTGGCCCCCGACGAGAAGATTACCTATATCAATACATCCAGTTCGCCTATGAAACTCATGAATGATCTAATTTATGATATCAAAGAGGATAAAACTGGTCGTATTTGGGTAGCGACACAAGAGGGACTGCATGTAATCGATGGTACCAAAATAAGCTATCTTACACAGCAAGATGGGCTTAGCGACGATGCAATCCTGGCACTCTTGGTCGATGATCAAGGTGATGTTTGGGCTTCCACAAACAAAGGCCTGTCGGCGATTGTCGGTACAGGACAGGCAGAGAAGTTTATCATCCGCAATTTTACGCAGGAATTGGGCCTTCAGGGGAATGTATTCAATGAAAACGCTGCTTTAAAAATGCGGGACGGAAGGCTTGTCTTTGGTGGGCCAAAGGGGTTCAATTTTATTGATCCTGCGAAAATTAGCCGCGAAAGTGAACTGATCTTGCCGCTTTTGTCCAATCTCTATTTATTCAACAAGCGGGTAGCCGTAGGTGAAGAATTTTCGGGCCGGGTCATTTACGATCAAGCCCTGAATAATCTTAAGGAACTGAGGCTTCCGTACAACCTCAATGCCATTTCGCTGGAGTTCTCAACCTTTGACTACCTACAGCAACATAATGGACTCTACCAATATCAGCTTGCTGGTCTAAGTGATGAATGGTTTGATTTTGAACCGGGAACCATGCGGGCCAGTTTTACCAATCTGGACACCCGTAGCTACAGCTTGTATATACGGCATGCTATCGATTCAAGTAGCTGGTCAGATGGTGTACTACTTTTGACAATCGATATACAGCCACCGTTTTGGCGTTCAACAATGGCCTTTCTTTTTTATGCCGGTTTGATACTAGTCGTCCTATGGGCTTATTTTTATTTGACAAAACTGCGTGTCAGGACGCGTAATCAACTTTACCTCGCTCAGGAACAGGCTGCACAGGCAAAGGAACTGGATGCGTTGAAAACACGTTTCTTTACCAATATAAGCCATGAATTCAGGACTCCGATCAGCTTGATTCTAACCCCAACACAGCAGCTGCTGGATGAAGAACAGCATCCAGAAAAAAAAGCCGACCTAAACTTAATCAAGAAGAATGCAGACCGCCTGCTTAAATTGGTCAACCAGCTGCTGGACTTTAGAAAATTGGAGAAAAGTGAACTTGAACTGAATGAAGAGTATGGGGACCTCATGGGATTTATCCGCGAACAGCTCGATGCCTTCGCCGGGATAGCTCAAAGTAATCAGATCTCGTTGCAGGTCAATATCGCTCCAGACACATATCTGTCCTGGTTTGACAAAAACAAATTGGAAAGCATTATTTTCAATCTGATGTCAAATGCGGTCAAATTTAGCCCAGTATCCGGCATTGTGGCATTCCATGCCGAAATCACTGAACAAGAAACAGAAAAGATACTGTGTATTGAAGTTCAAAATCAGGGTATAGCGATTCCCGAAAATTTACAAGCCCGCGTTTTTGAACGTTACATACAACTGGATGTGCCAAATGGAAAACTGAATCAAGGTACAGGCATCGGGCTTTCTATTGTCAAAGACTATGTCGAATTCTTGAATGGAAATATCAGGCTGAGCAGCAATGCGCACTGGACGACATTTAATGTTCAGCTGCCCATAAATAAGGCCGTAGCGAGCGCCGATCCCGTCGAAAGCAGTAAGCAGGATAAACCCGCTATTTTATTGGTGGAAGATGATATTGACTTCCTTCATTACTTGGAGCGAACCCTGAGTTCGGTCTACTTAATTCACGCTGCACAAAGTATTAATGATGCAAAATTGATCCTAAGCAAGCAGCAGGTCGATCTTATCATCACGGATCTTAGCCTGCCTGGAGAGAGCGGACTGGATTTTTGCCGCTTTATAAAAGCCCAGGCTAAGTTGGTTCATATCCCTGTGCTGATTGTAACTGCGGTAGTCAATCAGAAGATTGAACTGGAGGCCTTACAGGCCGGTGCAACAGATTATATAAACAAACCTTTTAATATCAGTCTACTGCGTTCAAAATTGGCGCAGATACTCCATCAGCAGCAGACGTTGGTAAAACGGTATAAAAAACAGATCAACGTTAATCTGGAGCAGCCCGATATCGTATCTGCTGATGAACAGTTTATCCGTTTGCTTGTAAAGGAAATTGAGCAGGATCTCAGTGACTCTTCGCTTTCTGTCGAACTGCTAGCCAAAAGAATGAACCTCACCCGCGTAGGGCTTTATAAAAAGGTGCTTGCCATCACAGGCTATTCACCGATGGAATACATCCGACATATACGGCTCAAGCGTGCCATGCATCTGGTTCAGAACTCGAAATTATCGATGGCTGAAATCGCTTATGAAGTTGGATTCGGAAATCCGAAACAATTCAGCAAATATTTTAAATCTGCATTTGGTAACCTGCCGTCTTTTTATCGAAAAAGCTTATAAATAAGTGGTATAGTGGCAATGTCGTCTGCATGTCTTACCGCATAAGTTAACAAAATAACCCCTAAAAGTTAACAAAACATACCCCTTATACAACCGGTTGCATTTTATATTTGATCTGTTCTTTCAATAGGAAAGGACACGTAATAACCAAGGGAATATAATAACCAATAAATCTTATTTAAATGCGCAACTTAACGTACGCTTTAAGTGGTTTGATGCTCTTCGCAATCGTGCAGCAGGGATTTAGCCAAGCCAATAAAGCTCATTATGAAAAAATGCCTTCTGGTATTAAGGTCAGCTTCAAAAATTCGGAGACCTCCATTGATCAGGATATTTATTTGGATGTCGTAACCGACAAAATTGTGCGTGTCACAGCTGTTCCGGCTGGTGCAGCCTTACCGGGAAAAACAAGCTTAGTGATCGTCGATTCACTGCGCCGGCAAGTAAAATCACTTGCGGTAAGCTCGACCGACTCGACGGTAAATGTACAAACGGCCAATATGCAGGCAGTGGTTTCCTTAATAAATGGTAAAGTGGAATTTTTTGATCTTAAGGGGCAATCCATCTTTAAAGAAGCAAAGCGGAATTCAAGTTCTTTCTTAGCCAATAGTTATCAAGGTGATGCATTTTATCACATTAACCAAGACTTTATTGTCAATGCGGAAGAAGGGATCTATGGACTCGGCCAACATCAGAATGCGGTGATGAACTATAACCGCGGAAAACAGGTTTCGCTGCTGCAATATAATACCGAAATCGGAATCCCCTTTTTACTGTCCACCAATAACTATGGTATTTTATGGCACAATTACTCCATTACAAAAGCGGGCGACGTGCGGCCGTTATTGCCCCTAAATGCGTTTAAGCTGCAGTCAAAAGAAGGTGAACCGGGGTGGCTCACAGCAACCTATGTAAACCGGAACAAAGGCGAAGAGGTTTATCTATCCCGGCCGGAATCGATCATTGACTATGGCTACCTAACAGATCAGCACAAGTTTCCAAAGGGCGTAAATCTGGCCGAAAGCAAAGTCATCTATGCCGGAAGTTTCTCTTCGCCCTACACAGGCAAACATGTGCTGCATTTTAAATATTCGGGTTATATGAAAGTCTGGATTGATGGGGAGCAGGTCGCCGACCGCTGGCGTCAATCCTGGAATGCAGGTACCTTTGAGATTGAGAGAGACCTCCAGAAAGATAAGATCCACCAGATCCGCATGGAATGGATACCAGATGGAGGGGAATCTTATTTTACATTAAACTGGCAGAGCCCTATCCCAGAAGCGCGTAAAAATGTATTTTCCTTTAATTCGGAAGCTGGCGATGCCATTGATTATTACTTTGTTCAGGGGGCATCAATGGATGAGGTCATTGCAGGTTATCGCCACTTGTCCGGCAAGGCACCGATTATGCCGCTTTGGAGCTTCGGATTTTGGCAGAGCAGAGAACGCTACAAGACGCAAGCGGAAATTGAAGCGGTCGCAGCTGAATTTCGCAAACGTAAGATTCCAATCGACAATATTGTGCAGGATTGGTCTTACTGGGCTGAAAATGACTGGGGGAGCCAGAAATTTGATGTAAAGCGTTTCCCAGATCCTCAGGCCATGGTGAAGAAGCTGCATGATCAGCACTTTAAGATCATGATTTCGGCCTGGCCCAAAATCAATGAAGAGTCTTCCGTCTACCAAGAATTTAAAGCCAACAAATGGATCTATCCACGAAATATTTATGATGGCAGAAAAGACTGGATCGGAAAGGGCTATACCTCGACATTTTATGATCCTTTCAACAAAGCGGCACGCGACGGGTTCTGGAAATTGTTGGACAACAACCTGTTCAAAATTGGGATCGATGCCTGGTGGATGGATGCCAGCGAACCAGATATTCACTCCAATATTGATCTGGATGAGCGTAAATCGGTTTTTCAGCCGAGTATAGGGTCATCTGTTCGCTATTATAATGCGTTCCCTTTGCAAAATGCCAAGGGTATCTATGAGGGCCAGCGTGAAACAGACCCTAACAAACGGGTATTTATTCTGACGCGATCTTTTTTTGCAGGGCAGCAGCGCTATGCGGCGGCGGCCTGGAGCGGCGATATTGCTTCGAGATGGCATGACATGAAAGATCAGATTGCGGGGGGTATCAATTTCTCGATGTCCGGGACACCTTATTGGACCATGGATGCGGGTGGCTTTTTGGTTGAAAATAGGTTTCACAAACCGAATGCGGCGGACTTGGAGGAGTGGCGCGAGTTAAATAGCCGCTGGTACCAATACGGGGCATTCTTGCCTTTGTTCAGGGCGCATGGACAATATCCCTACCGCGAGCCGTATAATATCGCTCCTGTGGATCATCCGGCCTATAAAAGCATGACCTATGCGATCAATCTACGGTATAAATTACTGGCCTATAATTATAGTCTTGCCGCGAAGACTTTTTTTGAAGACTATTCGATGATACGTGGACTTGCCATGGATTTCCCGCAGGACAAAGATGGATTCCAGAGCAACGACCAATACCTTTGGGGACCATCCTTGCTCATCAGTCCAGTCACTGAAAAAGGAGCGACCTCACGAAAGATACACTTTCCAAAAGGAGCCAGCTGGTATGATTTATACAGTGGCAAGATGGTAGCAGGCGGGCAGGATCTGGTTGTGGCAGCACCATACGAACGTATCCCTGTTTATGTCAGAGCCGGAGCAATAGTACCCATTGGGCCTGTCATGCAGTATACGGCCGAGAAAAAGCCGGATGTGCTGGATCTTTATATCTATGCCGGAGCAAACGGTCAGTTTTCACTCTATGAAGACGAAGGGAGCAATTATAATTATGAAAAAGGGAAATATAGCCGCATTGATTTCAGCTATGACAATTCTGCACAAATACTGTCTTTGGCCAGCCGTCAGGGAGATTTCGACGGCATGCTGACCAAAAGAAAGTTCAATATCATTTTTGTCAGCGACAGCAACGCCGTCGGACTGGATGTTTCATCAGCAAAATCAACAGTGGTAACCTATACAGGCAAAGCCTTGCAGGTCAAATTAAAATAATAAAAAACCAATTTATAAATCAAGACATATGATAAGCAAACAATTGTTGAGCAGGGGCATGGCAGTCGTTGTCATGACCAGCGTGACCTCTTTGGTCTGGGCACAATCCTTCACCGGATCGATTGTTTCGGCTGATTCAGGATTGCCGATCGGGGGCGCGAGTATCAGCGTAAAGAATCAGAAGGTTTCAACGAGCAGCGATGAATCGGGCAAGTTTTCTATTGCAGCCAGCACAGGGACGGTATTGACCATTACTTACGTAGGGTACAAAACGGAGGAAGTTAAAATTACGGGTCCCAATATGGTGATCCGCCTACAGCCGCAAGCTTCCGATCTCGAAGAGGTGGTGGTCATTGGCTACGGTGTACAAAAGAAAAAACTGAATACAGGTGCCAATTTGAAGGTGGAGGGTGAAGAACTGCAGAAACGCAATCAATTGAACCCGCTGCAGTCGCTTCAGGGACAGGCACCGGGCGTATCCATTACATCAACTTCCGGTCAGCCGGGAGCAGATATGAAGGTCGTCGTCCGCGGGCTGGGAACAATCGGTAATTCGGGCCCCTTGTACGTCATCGACGGCGTTCCGGGAGGGGATATTTCGGTCTTGAATGCGGCCGATATCCAATCTATCGACGTACTGAAAGACGCAGCTTCGGCCGCCATCTATGGTTCGCAGGCTGCCAATGGGGTTATCCTGGTCTCCACCAAAATGGGGACTGCGGGCAAAAATGTGCTGTCATTTGATGGCTATACGGGCATTCAGAACGTTTCGCGTAAAGCAAAATTGCTGGATGCAGATCAGTACAAGCTGATCATGAATGAGCAATCGCTGAATTCGGGGGCCGCGCTGATTGATTTTAACGGCATGGACGGTCTGGCCAATACCAATTGGATGGATTACATGTTTAAGGATAATGCAAAAATGGACAATTACAATGTTGCCCTGACCGGCGGCAATGAAAAATCCACCTACGCCTTATCGATGAACTATATTGGTCAGGAGGGGATTGTCGGTGGTAAAGACGTTTCCAACTATCAGCGTTATGGTTTCCGTACGAATTCGGAACATAAACTCTTTGATAATTTTGTGAAAATAGGTCAGCACCTCAACTTTAACTACATCAAAAATCGAGGCATCAGTGTGGGCAATCAGTACAGCAATACGCTGCGTGGTGCGTTTGCCACTTCGCCTTTGTCACCGGTGTATTCAGACAACGGTTTGTACGGAAGTCCTTTCAATGATACCTCCAATTCACCTTGGTACAATGGGGACAGCAATCCATATGGGGTGATGATGACCAATTCGAACAACGCCAATGATGGCCAAAAATTATTGGCCGATATCTTTGCGGAAATCGAACCGATCAAAGGCCTAAAGGTCCGCTCATTGCTGGGATTCAACTATTATGCTTCAGAGTACAGAAGTTTTACGCCCTTATACCGCTTCTCCATCTACACCTACAACCAAGATCATACAACAACCTCACAGAACATGAGCAAAGGTCATACGCTGACCTGGACAAATACCGCTTCCTATGACTTTGATATCCATACGGATCATCGTTTTTCGGCCATGGTCGGTATGGAATCGCTACGTTACCAGGGAACTTACCTTTCTGGGTCCAACTGGAATCTACTTTCGCAGTTCAATGATTTTGCACATGCTTACCTGGACAATACCACAGGCCAGGCGCACCTGGATGAAAAAGGAAACGTCGTCGAAACGCGTACGGTGTCTGGAAAGCCTGAGAACATCACCCGTAGAGTCTCGTACTTTGGACGGCTGGGTTACAATTATAAGGAAAAGTATCTGTTGAATGCGACATTGCGTGCAGATGGATCCTCTAAATTTTCGCGCAGCAACCGCTGGGGATATTTCCCTTCGGTGTCGGCAGGCTGGGTAATTTCTTCGGAAGAGTTTTTTAAAGAACATTTAGCGGCTGTAAACTTCTTTAAACTCCGTGCTTCATGGGGGCAAGTGGGTAATCAGGATATCGCTGATTTTCAATATGCGGCACCCATCAGTACCTCAACAGGCATTACATCGTCCAACCCCGGCGCACATTATGTTTTTGGAACGAGCAACAATAATATCGCTGGGGCCTATCCGAGCCGCTTGTCCAATCCGAATCTGACCTGGGAAACTTCCGAACAGACCAATATCGGATTTGATGCCAAATTTGCGAACAGCCGTCTTGATGTTGTTGCCGACTTTTATGTCAAAAAGACGAAAAACTGGCTGGTTACAGCGCCTGTTTTGGCGACAACTGGAACGTTGCCCCCTTTTATCAATGGCGGTGACGTGAAGAATACAGGGGTGGAACTGGGACTAAATTGGGCGGATAAGATCAATGAAGTCAAGTATCGTCTTGGGGTAAATGGTGCCTATAACAAAAATAAGGTGGGACAGATACCAACTGAAGATGGTATTATCCACGGACAGACAGCCATGTTATACGATAACTCGGAAGAATTTTACCGCGCCGCAAACGGCCTACCCATTGGCTACTTCTGGGGGTATAAAACAGACGGTCTATTCCAGAACCAAGCCGAGATCGACGCCTGGAAAACCGCTGGAAAAGGTATCCTTCAAGCGGATGTAAAACCGGGCGATGTGAAATATGTAGATCAGAATAACGATGGTATTATCAATGCCTCGGATAAGACAAATTTGGGCGTGGGCATGCCTAATTTTACCTATGGATTTAATATTGGACTGGATTATAAGGGATTTGATTTCTCGGTGAATGCCTATGGTTCCCTTGGAAACAAAATTGTACAGTCTTACCGCAATCATGCCAATAAACAAGCAAACTATACCACACGAATATTAGACCGATGGACCGGAGAAGGTACTTCCAGTACGATCCCCCGTGTTACGGAAACTAATGTCAATTGGCAGTTTTCAGACCTTTATATTCAGGATGGAGACTTTCTTCGGATCAGCAATGTGACCTTAGGTTATGATCTGTCGAAGCTGATCAAATGGAAGTATGCTAATCAGATCCGCTTCTACGTACAAGGTCAAAATCTGTTCACGTTCACCAAATATGATGGGATGGATCCCGAGATCGGCTATGGAACAGATGGTTGGGTATCGGGTATCGACCTCGGTTACTATCCAAGACCAAGGACTGTATTATTTGGCCTAAATGTTAAATTCTAAACACAAGAAATCATGAAAAAAACGAGCTATATCTATCATTCCATGTTATTTGGATCCTTAATCTTAGGATCATGTTCATCCAGTTTTTTGGATGTCGAACCGATGACAAGCGTTTTGGAAAGCAATTTTTATAAAACCGTAGCCGATGCTGACATGGCTCTGGTCGGCTGTTATGATGGTTATCAACGGACGACCTCCAATGGGAGCCAGTCTTTCTATCTGACAGCAGAGGTGGCCGCCGACAATTGTTTTGGCGGAACAGGTACAACAGACGGTCGCTCATTTCAGGCAATAGACCGTTTTGATATTGCGCAGTCCCAATCGGACAATAATATCTTTGATGGTACCTGGTCTGATTACTACGCGGGAATTTTTCGCTGCAATACCCTTTTGGGAAAATTGGACGGTACTGATTTTTCAGGCAACACAACAGCGCGGGCACGTATCGAAGGGGAAACGAAATTCCTGCGGGCCACCATGTACTTTGATCTCGTCCGTCTATTCGAAAACATCCCTTTGCTAACGAGCCCGACCAATGAGAATATTCCACAGTCGGACCCCAAAGCGATTTATCAACTGATTGTTTCAGACCTTAAATTTGCGGCCGCCAATATCCCAGCAACAGCTTATCCCAAGTCAGCTGCGGCAACCAATGATGGTCGGGCAACTCCATTTGCTGCCAAAGCGCTACTGGCCCGTGTTTATCTATTTTATGCAGGCTATTATGGCAGTGAAGATATCGGTGTCTCCAAGGCCGAAGCCCTGGCGGGACTGGAAGAAGTGATCAGCAGCGGCCAGTTTGCGCTGGTGGCAGATTTCAAAAATCTGTGGCCGGCAGCGAGTTATATCCCCAATGCAAGCAATAATACGCTAGATATTTCCAAATATGCCGGTAAGGGAAATGCTGAGGTTGTATTTGCACAGAAATTCAACAATACATCGAACTACAACGGTTATGTTGATGGCAACCGCTGGGTCGTCTTTCTGGGCTTGCGTGGTAAAAATTGGTCGCCTTATGGCCAAGGATGGGGGGCATGTACGGTAAGCAAAAAGTTCTTCAATGAGTTTGACAACATGGATACACGCAAAACTGCCTCAATTATTGATATCGATGGCGAGAATATCACGGGATTTGACCTGAAAGACCAGCGTGAGTATACAGGTTACACCATCAAAAAATACGCCCCCACGGCATTGCCGGACGGCACCACCAATACAGGCGGGGATAAGGATATGCAACTGTCCCAGGACCAGGATTACTTTGTCATCCGCTACGCTGATGTCTTGCTTATGGCGGCAGAACTCGGTTCCGCAAACGCACAGAAATACTTTGACGAGGTAAGGAAAAGAGCGTATAAGACCAATTTTGTGCCGCTAGCAGTTTCAAAAAACAATATTCTGAAGGAAAGAAAATTTGAATTTGCGTTTGAAGGTATCCGCTATTGGGATGTATTGCGGCAGGGGCTGAATAACGCAGCCGCTACACTGGAAACAACCGAAGATGTGCTCAGTGGATCTGTGCCGGAGAAGGTCACTGTGACTAAAGAGCGTTTTTTGACAACGAAAGGATTTATGCAAATACCCAACAAGCAGATTACCTTATCCAATGGTGTACTGAAACAAAATGCTGGATGGAACTAAACACAGGTATACCAGGACTTACTATTGGTTGAATTATAACTAGACAAACATGAAAAAGATATTCACATATGCCATCTGCTTTTTTGCGGCGATGGTACTCTTTGGAGCTTGTTCTCCCGAGAATTATACGCTGGGAGAAATTGATGTCACTTCGGCGCAGTTGGAGAAGGGAAAGGCCTTTACCGTTGAACATGACGCCAGTAATCCCAATATTGTGTATTTAACCAGCTTGATGGATTCAAAATACACCCCATTGTGGGAGCATCCACAAGGACGGAGTCAGGAGAAAAAGGTAACCCTGAAAATGCCTTTTCCCGGTGAGTACACCGTTAAATTTGGTGTCGAGACGCGTGGTGGCATCGTCTACGGCGATCCAGTGACATTTAAAATCGATCAGATGTATGCCGAGTTTATCAGTGACGAGACCTGGACCTTATTGACGGGCGGGGCAGGGGAAGAGAAAACATGGTACCTCGATCTGGATGCTGAGGGCATTTCCCGCTACTTTAAAGGTCCAATGTATTTTTACGGCACCGGTGACTGGTGGGGAAGCATCAATAAAACAGCCGCGCCTTTAAATAGCGATAGCTGGAGCTGGGAACCCGATTGGAAAGGCAATAGCTGGCTTATGCCTGCCGGTGATTATGGAAGTATGACTTTTGATCTGAAAGGCGGTGCAAACATCAACGTGAATCATGCTATGCTGGGGAAAGTTCAGAAGGGGACTTTTAATATCGATACCGAAAAGAAAACCATCCGTATGACCGGGGCTTCGCCTTTACATGGAAAGCCACAAGATGGGATCGTTGTAGACTGGGGCGATGTCCGTATTATGTCACTGACCGAGAATACGATGCAACTGGCGGTATTGCGGGATCCCGTGCTTTCGAACGACGGAGCAGCTATGCTGACCTTCAATTTTATCAGCAAGGCCTACAAGGAGAGTTTGACCGAAAATGCCTCGGATACCAATAAGACTAAATAAGCCTATGTTGAAGCGACTATTTCACACCGGATATAGCCGAATGATGATCCTGCTCTTCCTGTTAGTGGTGATTGCGGGCTCCTTAAGTGGACAGTCCAGAAAGGTTATTGATTTTAATGGGGGCTGGTGGTTTAAACTGGAAAGCAGCCAGCAATATAGCAATGGACGAAAAGGAGAGGGCTGGCGAAAGCTCGATCTACCACATGACTGGAGTATCGAAATGCCATTTAGAGAAAACAGCCCCGCAGGTAGCGGGGCTGCTTACCTCGATGGTGGCGTAGGTTGGTATCAAAAAACGTTTAAGTTGGCTCAGGCTGAGCAAGGGCAACAGATATTTATTGCATTCGAAGGTGTATACGAAAACAGTGAAGTCTGGATCAATGGGCATTTCTTAGGAAAAAGACCCAATGGTTATATCGGATTTGAATATGAGCTTTCCCCTTATTTATACTGGGATGGTAGGGAAAACCTGCTTTCAGTAAAAGTAAACAATAAGAATCAGCCCAACTCGCGTTTCTATTCGGGGTCGGGGATCTATCGGGATGTCAAATTAATCAGCCGGAATCCAGTCAGCGTAGGAACGAACAGCACCTTCATAAGAGCTGGGCAGCTCAGTGAGAAACGTGCTGTCGTGGATCTCTCCCTGGAAATTGAGCATAACCTTGAGGAACCAAAAAAGATTACGCTACTGACAGCGGTTCTTTCGGCTCAAGGTGCTGTTGTCGCAAGCAAACGTACCACGTTGAGCGCTGTCAAAGCAGGTCAGCACTCCATCGCTCAGCAGATAGTCCTCGAAAATCCCGTCTTATGGGATATTGAAAATCCCTATCAATATACGGCAAAAATTAAACTTATTGTTGATGGTCGGGTTGTGGATGAACAGCTTACGAAATTTGGCTTACGCAATTTTAGCTTCGATCAGCAACAGGGCTTTATACTGAATGGGCGGCAGCTTAAAATCCGGGGTGTCTGTTTACATAGTGATCTCGGCGCTTTGGGCATGGCATTCAATACGTCGGCAGCATTACGTCAGCTCCGCATCATGAAAGCAATGGGGGTCAATGGGATACGCACCTCACACAACCCTACGGCTCCAGCGTTTTTGGACCTTTGCGACAGCTTGGGTTTTGTCGTGATGAGCGAAACTTTCGATGTCTGGAAAGGGTATAAAAATCCCTATGACTATCATTTATATTGGGACGAATGGTACAAGCGGGACTTTGTTGACCATGTCAAAAGGGACCGGAATCATCCGTCGCTGTTTATCTGGTGCCTGGGCAATGAAGCGCAGGAGCAATGGCATTCCAAAGCTGATGGTACAGCCATTCCGATCGCGCTGGCCGCAATCGTCGATAGTCTGGATGGCACACGTCCGACCACCATTGCCAATAATGAGCTCTCCAAAGCAAATCCGGTGCTGATGAGTTCGGCGGTAGATCTGATTGGCTACAACTATAACCATAAGAAATGGGCAAGCTTCCCACAGGACCATCCCGGAAAGAAGTTTATCGTAACGGAAAGCACCTCGGCGTTGGAAAGCCGCGGAACGTATGATTTGGTCCCTTATGATTCTAGTCGCATGTGGCCTGAACGATGGGATATTCCTTTTTCTGGCGGGAATGAAGACAGGAACATATCGGCTTACGACAATGTATTCACACCATGGGGTTCAAATCATCAGACAAGCTTGAGGTTGATGGAAAGGTATGACCATATTGCTGGGATGTATGTATGGACGGGATTTGATTATCTTGGCGAACCCACACCGTATACCTGGCCGGCACGAAGTTCGTACTTTGGTATTGTGGATCTAGCTGGGTTTCCGAAAGATGTCTACTATCTGTATCAAAGCGTATGGACAGAAAAGCCGGTCTTACATGTATTGCCTCATTGGAATTGGATGCAAGGTGACCGGGTAGATATCGTCGTGTATTTTAATCAGGCTGACCGGGTGGAGCTTTATCTGAACGGTAAAAAGATAGGGGAGCAGTCCAAAGCCCCAGACCGGTACGACCTTGTATTTAAGGCCGTTGAATTTGAACCAGGGGAGATTGAAGTTATATCATTTCAAGGTGGCAAGAAACTGTTAAGTAAAACGATTCGTACAGCAGGGAGAGCGCATCGTATACAATTGTCTGCAGAAAACGTGACTTTCAATTCGGCAAACAAAGAACTTGCCTTTGTGCATGCCTATATCGTGGACGAGTTTGGTACGATTGTTCCTGATGCAGACGATAAAATCGAATTTGAGGTGGAGGGAGATGCTGCAAAAATTGTGGCGACAGACAATGGCAATACGACGGATCTGACAAGCTTCCAATCAGCTTCACGCAATGCTTTTCATGGTAAAGCCTTGGCGATTGTCACGAGTAAAAACAAAGGTAAAATACGGGTAAGGGCAAAAAGTGAAGGACTAATTTCGGGGGTTATTCAACTTGAAGCCAATTAGTTCTTGGCTCTGGTCTGCGCTGGATTTGCATGTTTTTTTACTAATACGAACAAGGTCTTACCATGGTAGGACCTTGCCTTTTTGTTGTATCGTGTGTTATCCGCAATCTGTTAAAAACTTCGTTTCTCCATTATTATCATTAATATCGATAAAAAGACTGTGGTAAGTACGATATATCCTGAAAAAGGAAATAATTTGATAAATCTTCGTGAAGATATTTATATTTGATCAGAAACCATTATTAGCACATGATACCTGTATCGCCGACAAAATAAGGAAATTTACAAGGTATTATTAAGTATTTTGTCCTTGGACCTAAAGTAAAAATAGCATGAAAGAAAAAGAATCATGAAAGAAAAAGAATTAAGCGAACTATCGGATCAAGAATTATTAAAAAAACGGAAAGATTTACTGATCTTCAAAAGATTCTATTTAATATGAACCGTATTGTGTCTGGAGTCTTCGCGATCATTTTAAAAACTGTCCACATGAAAATAAAAACACTAAATCTAATGCTAATATTGATGTTTTTGAATACGCTTTTATATGCTCAAAAAAATCAAATTTCATACGAATTCGAAGAAAGAATTAAAACAGAAATAGAAAATCCATCTTCACAGTATTTCTATCCTAATTTATTAAATAAAATAACAACTGAACCTGAAAAAATATCAAGTGAAGAAATTAAATTTTTGTACTACGGTCAAATATATAAAAAAGGAAGTGGGCTCGCTTTTTTAGACAATCCAAACGAGGATAATTTCAGAAAAGCGGTTATAAAAAATAACTGTTCTAAAATATTGAAATTGGGCTACTCAAATTTGGCGAAAAATCCTGTAGAACTCTCCACATTAATTCCTGTCTGTGGTTGTCAACAAAAAAAGGGGACAACAGATAACAATTATTTAGGTGCAAGATTAAAAATGGTTTTAGAAACAATTTTTGAGACTGGAGACGGAAAAACGAAAGAAACTGCTATAAAAATAGCAAATGTCGAAGACGATTTGTGGGTAAATGGAATTTTAGGATTTAAGGGAGATAAAGAATCGTTTGAAACTTCAAATGGTAGAATTTTTAGTGTCTGGGAAAATGGAAAGGAGAAAATTTACTTTGAAGACAGTTGGAACTATAAGTATAACTAATTCAAGAAAACTAGCGCTAACGTTGAATTGGCAAAAGGGCGCTGAATTACTTTGATTGAGTATATTTGATAATTGGCGGTAATTCAGACCGGTCATACAAAACGGTGAAACATTATGGACAATTTTAAAACCGACCCCCCGAATGAGAAATAAGATATTGACACTATTACTTTTACTAACAATCTTCACAGTCTACGGACAAAAGAAAATGGAACAGACATTCTTCACTTGGGACGATTTTGTTAAGGGATATAGCAAAGAAATAGTTTCTGCCGAAGACGTTTTTACTAATATGGTCAAGAGTGGTCTTAAAGACAACTGCATGACAAAAATGGATTTTACTTTTATCTCAGACAAAAAAGAGAACTTACAAAAACTTGGAGAATTTATCAAGGTACATTATCCCTATACCGTTCTAGAAGTTAAAAAATACGAAAAACTCTGGGAATTAAACGGTGAGACCAATGAAATTCCAATGACAGCCGACAACTTACTTTTTTGGGGTTTGGATATGTATAAAAGAGGTTTTGAATTTGACGCAAAACTTGACGCTTATGGTGGACCATTTGACCCGAAGGAACAAAAATTTCCAGTCATTGACACAACAAATGCGGACTATTATTTTGACAAAGGTTTAGCATGTTATAACAATGGAGATTTAAGCGGCGCAATATTTAATTGGAACTTTGCAATCCAAATTGACCCAACAGACCCAAATGCTTACTATTCAAGAGCTATCGTGAAAAACGAGCTGTACATCTGGAAATCGGCACTTAAAGACTACGACAAAGCATTAGAAATTGCACCAAAATTTGTAAGTGCTTTAATAAATCGTGGTGGACTTAAAGACCAAAATGGAGATTATCAGGGTGCAATTGCTGACTACGAAACAATTTTGAAACTTGACAAACTGGGGCAGGAGGCAAAACAACAAGCATACTTCAATTTAGGAAACACGTATTTCAATTTAAGAGACAAAAGGAGAGCTTGCGAAAATTGGAATAGAGCACTTGACAACGGAGCAGAATATGCAAAAGAACGAATTAATGAATACTGCAAATAGAAAAACAACCCATAGCAAGGTATTGCCAAAGATGGGGTTGAAAGGTGTAGATAGGGCGTTTATACATGATTTAGCGTTCGTCCTTTGATTGAATTTTAGAGCTAAAATCACTGCCTTCGGCAATATATCCAAACTGTTAGCGGTCATTGTTACAGATACTGGCATAGAACGAAAATTATGAAAACAAGACAACCAGACAATACAGCAGTACGAACAGCTTTGTGGAGAGCGTTACACGTTTTGATAGACGAAAAACCTTATGTGATTGACGACAAAATTGGATATAACTTAATCAAACCCGAGGCAGAATGGCAAGAACGCCCTGATATGAAATATACCGAACGACTTCGTGCTTCTATTGTTGCTCGTGCGCGATTTGTTGAAGATGTTGCAAAAACTGAAATTGAGAACGGAATAAAACAATATGTTGTGCTTGGTGCAGGATTGGACAGTTTTGCTCAAAGAAATGCCGAAATTAGTTCGCAGGTTGACATTTATGAGATTGACCAATCCGATACCTTGATTTGGAAAGAGGAGAAATTAATTGAAAATGCTTATAAAATTCCCGACAATTTACATTTCGTTCCTGTGGACTTCGAAACTACGTCGTGGTGGACTGGGCTTTTAAAAAAAGGTTTTGATACGAACAAGAAAGCCGTTGTTTCTTGCACAGGCGTCACACTTTACTTGACAAAAAAAGCAATTACAGACACATTGAAAAAAATGACTTTGCTTGCTTCGGGTTCGACGATTGCAATAGCATTTTATTTACCGTTGGAGCAACTTGATGAAGAAGATAAACCAATGCAAGAAATAGCAATGAAAGGTGCAGCAGCTTCGGGAACGCCATTTGTAAGTTTTTTCAGTGTTGAAGACATTGTAAAACTTGCAGGCGAAATAGGTTTGAAAGAAATCCAAACCGTTTCAACAAAAGATATGATAGAAAAATATTTCAAGGGCAGAACAGACAATCTTGTTCCCGCAAGTGGCGAATTCTTCTTGGTTGCAAAAACATAATAAAAACTAACAGTCATATAGACTGCTGGCAGTTGCGGATCATTCTTCGCTGCGTGTAGGGCATATTGGGGGGTATAACGGGGAATATTATTGTGTTCGAAGAAGAATAATTGCGGGAGGAGTACCCTCCTGCAGTTATTAATAAAAAGTAAATGAGCTCAATAAGCCAGATCTTGAGATCCAGAGAGACTAATCCTATTGAAGGAATGCACCGTCAGATCCGAAAAATAAGGAAGTCTAAAGGTGCATTCAGTTCTGAGCAGGCTCTTATGAAGCTGATGTTTCTTATAATAAAGGACATCTCTAAAAAGTGGACAATGCCAGTGCATAACTGCGGCTTGACCATATCCCAACTTTACATTAAATTTGGGGATAGGCTCAAACTTGATAGAGGCTTTTAGATTTTGGTTAATTATCCAATGACACAGTTCAGTTTACACTCCCGCAACAAGAAATTAGGGTAAATAATACTTTTCTCATGTTAAACAACAAGATAGCAAAAATTTATACTAGTTATTCCAGATGTATTTTTTATTATAATCAATAACTTTAGCTTTTTGTTAACTCATATTTATGTCATAAACAGGCGAATATGATGTTGAATCATCTTTTTCCAAAGTATGCTTTATCTTTGCAGTATTGTTTGAAGATGAGATATGAAAAAGTAAAAAAGCTAGGTTGCTCTGGTTAATTGTGCTAATTATTTGTCTTTTGCAACTGTTTTTTAAGTTCTTCTCCGGAACTTGGTCTTTTTGCATCATTAGTAATCAGTGTTCCTTGTTTATCAACTATTGCATAAATGGGTATACCTCTAAATTGTTTTTTGTTGTCGAATAAAAGTAGGTTTTCCAAATCCGTTGCAAATTGATTAGGTTTTCCGTCCGGAGCCTGGTATGTTACAAAATATCCTTTGATGTTCTCGGTTTTTAGAATTTCTATCGCTTTATCTGTCTGTCCAAAATTGTCGATACTAATATAAAGTTTGACTATATTTTCCTTAGCGAAAAACTTATCAAGTCCTTTAGAAATTTTAAGTTCCTGAATACATGGTTTGCACCATGAGGCCATGATATCTATATAAATAACCTTCCCTTTAAACTGCTTAATCAAATCACTAAACGATGAGGGATGCTCCAAAATGGTGAGTGTATCTTCAGGTTTCGTAAAGTCTGTCTGTCCATGTAGCTTTCCTAGTATTAACATGAAGAGGAATAAGGAAGTTAGATATTTTTTCATTGTAGTAGTGCCAATAATTTTATTTTTCATTTTTTCTAATTTAATTGATTTACCTAATTATTCTCTTTGCTGTATATATCCTTTCAACAGCGTATATTTAAAAAACTTTATTATCTAATATATTTTTGTTGTCCTCCTTTCATAATTTAACTGTACTTCTTTGGTTTTGTTGACGCAAAACCTATTTTTTAACCCGCTTCAAAAGAAGGAATCTTATACTTAATCACCAAAAAAACGGTTGAATGAATTCTTTCTCAATTCTTTTTTGTTTGTTTCTGAAAAGTTGTACTTTAAAATAAAGAATACAGTCTATCCATAATAAAAATATAATAATGGGGGGCCTTTAAGGAGGTTATGAATTTAGATTATAAAGAGTTAAAAATCTGTCTTGGAATAATTCTACTATTCATTGGGATAGGTCAGGGAATGTGGGTTTACAATATGTATGAAACATATGAATCTCAGTTGTCAATTGGTGTAAACAGGTCTGTTGAAGAAGCAGTTCTAAAAGAAGTTTCTGAAAGGCACGAGAGTCTTGGTGGCACCATTGTTTCTGTTCCGTTTGTTAATAATACAGATACTACCAGATATATTACCAAAACAGTAAGGGCAGAAGATACCACTTTTCAGGTGACCATCGATAGACAGGATCCAAATTCTGAAAAAAAATTATTTCAATTTTTGTTAAAGGACATTTTACCTTTAAGCACAGAACGTCTTGACCAATTGTTTAAAGATGAACTGAAATTGCGAAAATTACCTGTTTCAGATTCCTACGTCGAATTACTGGATCTAAAAACTAATAAGATTTTGGGTAAATCCATGCCAAAGAGAGTTGGCAATAAGGAGTTTGTGTCCTCAGATTTGCTTTCGATAGATATCATGAATTCAATGGGAGTGAGAGGATATGTTTTTAGCAATGTCTTAGCAATTCTGAACATGATGGCCTTTCAATTGTTTCTTTCCCTGGGATTGATTGCTGTGTGTTGTTTTTTCCTCTTTGCTATCGTGAAAAGTCTTTTTTGGAAGGAAAGAATGGAAGAAATGAGACAGGATACAATAAGTGCAATGACCCATGAATTTAAGCGGCCAATTTCAAGTGCAGTAGCTCATGCCTCATTAATACCTCATTTTATCAGAAAGCTGGAGAATCATAAAGTATTAGAGTATTCTGATAATATACTCATAGAATTGAATAAGCTGAACTTATACATCGACAGGGTTCAAAAATTATCCAATAATAGCAGGGAAAGAATTGATCTTACTAAAGAAAGTATTGAAATAGAGGAGTTTTTCCGGCAATTGATACAACATAATTATAGTACCAAAGAAAAACAAGTCACCATTGAGCTCGAAATAAGGAACTGTCACCCGTACCTGTATGTTGATTTTTTGCATTTTTCCAATGTAATTGATAATATCATAGAAAATTCAATTAAGTATTCGAAAGATCACGTTAACATATCTATTGTGGTCTATGGAAATCAAAAGGGTATAAATATCAGTATATCCGATAACGGATTTGGAATTTCTGATAAGGATATTCCGAATATTTTCAATAAGTATTATAGAAGTAAAAATAGTATTGTTCAGAAAAAAGTTGGATTTGGCCTTGGGCTGACTTATGTCAAAACCTTGGTTGAGGCTCATCAGGGAATGGTTATTGTCAATAGTGTTTTAGGTAAAGGAACAGAATTTTGTATTATTTTTCCAATTAAAGATGAAAGTAAAGAAGATACTGATTATTGAAGATGATAGTAATTTAGCAATTCCTCTTAAAGATTTTTTTGAGAATCATGGATTGTCGGTGGAGGTAGCTTGCTCAGGAGAAGATGGACTGTTGCTTTTTGCAAAAGAGAATCCGGATATTGTATTGTTGGATGTGATATTGCCAAATATGGATGGATTTTCAGTAATTTCGGAGATTAGAGTTAAGAATTCCCATGTTCCTATCATTATGATTACTGGTACCGAATTTAGCGAAGAAAATCAAACCACGTTTTATACCTCAATAGAATGGAAATATTAGAACAAATATTAAAAGATAAAAATAATCGCAGTAGCCTAATCAAACAGTTCCAGGAACTAATATGGAACGATGAAAATGCAAATGAAATACTTTCAGAACTGGCTTACGATTTAGATTTTTATGAACCTAATGAAGAATGGCGAAAAAAAGAACCTAGTTATTATGGTGATGATAGATTGGAAGAAGAAATAAAATCAGCAATACAAAAATTACAAGAGCAAAGCCCGCAATAGCGGGCTTTTTCATTTATTAAAGGCTTTCTTAGTCTTATTGTTCTGGATAACGTTATCAATGAGGAAAAACAGGTATTGCTTAGTGACTTCGTCCAGTTTTTCAATATCCTCGATACGTTTTAATAAATCCTTGTCCAGGGTAGCTAGTTCACCCTTTCCGATAATGTAATCTACGCTTACATTAAACACCTTCGCCAGTTTTAATATATGCCTATGACGCGACAGGTGGAAAGCTGAGTAAATATTTTACGGTTGGTACTACTACAACCAATACTTATTATGCCGGAGGGGCTGAATATTCTTCAATAGGAACGGGAGCAAAAAGTCTGAAGCTGTTCCAATTTTCCGATGGAGAAGTGAGACCCAATGGAGCCGCATTTGATTATCTATATCATGTTAAAAATCAAACGGAGAGTCCATTGATGACGCTTGCTGTGAATGCTGCAACAAATGCTCATACGATGTCCCAGATCAATAACTATTATGCATTCGGTAATGCAGCTCCTTATGTTGAAGGTAATTTGGTTTCGGGAACAAAATATAATTATCTTTATGGAGAGAAGGAGATACAGGATGAAACGGGGTTGTATGATCATCACGCACGGATGTATGACCCTGCGATAGGCAAATGGAATATACCGGGCCCCTTAAGTGAATATTTTTCGAACAAGAGTCCTTATAATTATTCGAGTAATAATCCAATTAATTTTAGCGAACCAACCGGTTTGGAGTATTCTGATAATATACTCATTGAATTGAATAAGCTGAACTTATACATCGACAGGGTTCAAAAATTATCCAATAATAGCAGGGAAAGAATTGATCTTACTAAAGAAAGTATTGAAATAGAGGAGTTTTTCCGGCAATTGATACAACATAATTATAGTACCAAAGAAAAACAAGTCACCATTGAGCTCAAAATAAGGAACTGTTACCCGTACCTGTATGTTGATTTTTTGCATTTTTCCAATGTAATTGATAATATCATAGAAAATTCAATTAAGTATTCGAAAGATCACGTTAACATATCTATTGTGGTCTATGAAAATCAAAAGGGTATAAATATCAGTATATCCGATAACGGATTTGGAATTTCTGATAAGGATATTCCGAATATTTTCAATAAGTATTATAGAAGTAAAAATAGTATTGTTCAGAAAAAAGTTGGATTTGGCCTTGGGCTGACTTATGTCAAAACCTTGGTTGAGGCTCATCAGGGAATGGTTATTGTCAATAGTGTTTTAGGTAAAGGAACAGAATTTTGTATTATTTTTCCAATTAAAGATGAAAGTAAAGAAGGTACTGATTATTGAAGATGATAGTAATTTAGCAATTCCTCTTAAAGATTTTTTTGAGAATCATGGATTGTCGGTGGAGGTAGCTTGCTCAGGAGAAGATGGACTGTTGCTTTTTGCAAAAGAGAATCCGGATATTGTATTGTTGGATGTGATATTACCAAATATGGATGGATTTTCAGTAATTTCGGAGATTAGAGTTAAGAATTCCCATGTTCCTATCATTATGATGACTGGTACTGAATTTAGCGAAGAAAATCAAATCCGAGGGTATCAATTAGGTACGATAAATTATATGAAGAAACCTGTTATCCCTTATGCAATATTATCGTTAATCCAAAATCTATTGCTAATCCCTAGCGATGTCAGAAAATTTAATATTGGTACTAATTCAATCACTATTCAGGGGCAACTTGTAACCATAGGTGATTTAAGTTACGATGTTAGAGAGAAAGATTCGAAAGTGCTTTTGTTTCTATTGGAGCGAATTGGCCAGATAGTCAACCGTTCGATTATTTTGAATCATATTTGGTATGATGATCATCCTGATAAGAACAATCTGTTAGATAGCTCAATATTACGATTGAGAAAATTAGTCAAGGAAATTCCTGGAATGAAAATAAAGTCAATATATGGTTTTGGATATATGATAACTACAGAAAATGTAACATAAATGAGGCGAGTAAGATAAAACAGAAATTTAAAAAAAGCCAACTTACGCGTTAATTACTACAAAATTAAATCCTGTAAATAAGTTAATCATCAGTAAGTTGGCTTGTTCTATTTTACCTGTTTACTTTCCAATACAAAACTTGGAAAAGATATTATCCAATAAATCGTCTGTAGAAACGCTTCCCGTGATTTCACCAAGATGATATAAGGCTTGGCGTATATCCATCGCTAGGAAATCGGAAGTGACCGGATTGTCAATACCATAGATTACGCGTTCAAGTGAATCTGCTGTTTTTTGTAGCGCTTCTACGTGACGGATGTTGGTGACCATGACGTCGTCGGTATTTAAATTTCCTAAATGTACACGATTGATCAATTCGTCTTTCAGTTCCTCGACACCGATTTGTTCTTTCGCTGAAATGTAAAGTGGATTAAGAACATTGTAAACCTCTTTTTGCGCCTCAGAAAGCAAATCTGATTTATTGATAATGGTGACAAATGGAATTTGTAGGCGCTCGATTTCAGGTAATTGCGCTTGTACTTCTTCGACTTTGTCCTGTGTAGGGTCAAATAGGTAAATGATCAATCGCGCCTGTTTCATCTTTTCACGGGTACGCTCAACACCTTTTGCTTCAATAACATCTGCCGTCTCACGTATACCTGCTGTGTCAATAAATCGGAATGTGACGCCATGAATATTAATTTCATCTTCAATGGTATCGCGTGTTGTTCCTGCAATATCGGAAACAATGGCACGTTCTTCATTTAAGAAAGCATTCAATAGCGTTGATTTTCCTACATTTGGTTTTCCGGCAATGACAACAGGAACACCATTTTTTAGGACGTTACCCTGTTCAAAAGATTGCACTAATTTTTGAACAATAACCTGTATTTTGTTGATTAGATTTTTTAGCTGATCCCTGTTGGCAAATTCCACATCTTCTTCTGAAAAATCAAGCTCTAATTCAATCAGTGAAGCAAAGTGAATGAGATCTTCACGAAGGGATTTAAGCTGATTGGAAAAGCCGCCACGCATCTGCTGCATCGCCACTTGATGTGAGGCTGCAGAATTGGATGCAATTAAATCGGCAACTGCTTCTGCTTGGGATAAATCCATTCCGCCATTGAGAAATGCACGTAAGGTAAATTCTCCCGGACGGGCAGCGCGTGCTCCTTTTTTGATGAGTAAATTTACAACGCGCTCAATAATATATTTGGAGTTATGCGTTGATATTTCCACCGAATTTTCTCTCGTATAGGAGTTCGGGGCTACAAATAAGGAGACCAATACCTCGTCAATGATCTCTTCACCATCGCGTATGGTTCCGAAATGGATGGTATGTGATGCTTGTTGAAGTAGGTTCTTTCCTTTAAATATTTCGTTCGTAATTTTTATGGCGTTCTGGCCCGAAACACGTATGACAGCAATAGCGCCATTTGTTCCGGAAGATGTCGCTAATGCAACAATGGTATCTTCAGTGATATATCCTGTATTTGACATGGTACAAAGATACGTTAAATTGAAGTAATGGATTCTATATATTGCGGCACAAATTAAATTCGTCGCGATCGATTAAACCTTTGTTCAAACATTGAAGTCATACCCATAGAAACGCTTGTAAAAAAGAATGGAACACAGGCGGAGTGGAATTGATTTTTAAATTTAAATTATACTGTTATGAGAAAGATGATATACTTCGCGTTGGCAATTGGAGGACTGGTTTTAATCGCTCCTCAACAATCTTCGGCTCAGCATCGTGGACATGAACGTGAATGGAAACAGGACAAAGAGCGTAGAAAATATGAAGAGAAAAGGGATAAGGAATATCGAAAATATTTAGAAAAACGCGAAAAAGAAGACCGTAAGTATCATAAAGAAGTAGCTAAGTCATACCGAAAGGCATACCGTCATAGAGCACCGGCCTGGGCAAGCGCACATCGTTACGATAGTAGACACCATGTATACTTTAGAGATTACAAAACATTCTACGATCCTTACAGAGGAGGTTACGTGTATATGCGCAATGGTCGTTGGAATTTTTCATCAAACGTGCCTTCATTTATGCTGAATGTCAACTTGGGAGCAGCCAATATCCGGATTGTAAAAGATGTTGCAATTAGCAGACATCCGGAAGATTTTTACAACGACTACCGTTGGGATTAGAAAGAATTTATCTTGTTGTTTGAATAAAAAAGCCTCACTCCTTAGGGAGATGAGGCTTTTCTTTTTGCTAATCTTCTTCGAAACTGACTTTATTCACTTCTAGCGACCTTATCTGCGCTAGCGATTCTATTCTTAAATCGGGCAATTCTCGTAATCTTTTGCCACCTTCCTGGAAGGATTTTTCGATAATAAATCCCATGCCCAATACTGAAGCCCCCGATTGTTTAACGAGATCGAGCATACCAAAAGCAGCATTCCCATTGGCCAAAAAATCGTCTATAAAAAGAACATTGTCGCTCGGCGTAAGAAACTCTTTGCTGACACAGATGTCGTAGGTTCTATTCTTGGTAAATGAATGCACCTGGCTTACATACATATCAGCCATGGTGGTCGGTTTTGCTTTTTTTACAAATACAACCGGTAATTCCAAAAGGTAGCCAAGCATGATCGCTGGGGCTATTCCGCTCGCTTCAATTGTAATGATTTTATTGATCGGGAGGTCTGCAAAACGACGGACAAATTCCACCGCAATAGATTTCATCAATACGGGGTCCATCTGGTGATTGATGAAGTTGTCTACTTTAAGTATGCCTCCTGCAAGACTTTTACCGTCATGAAGGATTCTATCCTTTAATAATTTCATGTTTTACTCGTATAAATATAGCGCGCTATGTCAAAATTTTGATTTATTAAACCTTAATCCATCTCCATCTGATAGAGGTTATTGAACTCTTCTTGATGATGTTCGAGAATTACCTTTCGTTTCATTTTCAAGGTTGGTGTTAACTCTCCATTTTCAATAGTAAATTCATCTGTTAAAATAATTGGTTTCTTAATCTGCTCCCAGTTACCAAAGTGCTGGTTTGCACGACGTACCTCTTGATTAACTTTTTTTACTATGGCAGGGTCAGTCAGAAAATCATCCTTTGTCATGCTTGCAAGTTCAGGAGCATCTGTTCTGGCCCAATCCAACAAATGGGCATAGTTTGGTACAATAAAGGCAGAAGCAAACTTCATCCCGTCACCGATAACCATTGCCTGTTCAATAAATTTAGATTCAACAAGCTTGGTTTCGATAGGTTGTGGTATGACGTACTTCCCACCTGAAATTTTGAACATCTCTTTTTTTCGGTCAATGATTTTCAAGAATTTTTCATCTTCCCACTTTCCAATATCTCCGGTATGCAGCCATCCATCAATGATCGTTTTATCCGTTTCGGCCTTGTTCTTATAGTATCCCATCATGACATTAGGGCCTTTTACTAATATTTCTCCGTCTTCAGCAAGTTTTATTTCAACAAAACGGACAGGAAGGCCAACAGTGCCTATGCGTATTCCTTTGATATAGTGATTGACTGAAATGAGTGGGGAGGCTTCGGTCATGCCGTAACCCTCATATAATGGAATTCCTGCGGCTAAGAAAGCGCTTGTTAGTTTACCATGAAGAGAAGCTGATCCAGAGGCAACAGTAAGTAATTCGCCACCCAATGCTTCATACCATTTGTTAAGGACAAGTTTCTTGGCTAGCTTTAGTTTGAGATTATAGGATAGACTTCTTTTCTCAGGATTTGGATCATATTCTTCTGCAACTGAAACAGCCCAATCAAATACTTTGCGTTTGAAACCACTGAGATCATGACCTGTTTTCATAATTTTCTCATAGACTTTTTCAAGAATACGAGGGACAACGGTCATGATATGAGGTTTTACTTCCTTCAGATTATCACCAATCTTGTCAAAAGATTCTGCGATATAGATCGTAAAGCCAAGATACATATAGGTATATAAAACCATACGCTCGTAGGCGTGACAAGGAGGGAGGAAGGTCAGTCCGCGGTCATAAGCTTTACAAGGGGTAATTTCTGCTGCGCCCAATACATTGGAAAAGATATTATTGTGTGACAACATGACGCCTTTTGGTTTGCCCGTAGTACCGGAAGTGTAAATCAGGGTAGCGAGATCTTCAGGTTTAACCTGGTCACGTAGTGCTGCTAGTTTTTCTAGGGAGCAATTGGAACCTATATCATTCAGTTCTTTCCAGCTACGTGTGCCTTCCTGATCTGCGATACAAAAAATATACTTCAATGTATAGATTGAGTCGGTTAGATTCATTAGGCGATCGTACAGGCTTTTGTTGCTGACGATACAAACCCTGATTTCGGCATCATTAAAGATATATTGATAGTCTGTATCCGTAATATTTGGGTAGATGGCGACCACCACTGCACCAATTTGCTGGATTGCAAAGTCAATCAAATGCCATTCCATACTGCTACCGGCAATGAGACCAACTTTCTCGTTGGGTTTCACGCCAAGTTCAATCAGCCCTTTGGAGAGGCTGTCTACTTGTTCAAGAAAATCTGCTGTTTTGATATAATTCCACTTGCCGTCCACTTTGTGGGCAAACATATCAAGATCGGGGTATTTGCCCATCTGTTGACGTGCAAGATCAAATAATCTAAGTTTTTCTTCCATTTCAAATCGTATTCTTTTAAGCTCCGGGGGAGCACCCTTCCAGTATGAACTTTGTTTTAAGGGAAAAGTTTGCAAACATAAATAATAGTTTCAAGAATATGGAATGATTTTGTAATTAGCTTGTTTCAAAAGGACGAAGGGGAGGTGAGTGATAGGTAAAGTGCTTTTGTGCTTTTCAAAAGTAAAGTGTTTCCTGGAAACCATTTGAGCATAGTTCCTTGAGTAGATGGGCTTGATGCCCGCCAATTATAAAAAAAGCTAGTCGTTATCGACTAGCTTTTCTTCTTTGTTTTTCTTTGATCAAAAGCCCGAGCTCCCGACCTGTCGCTCCTGCGACGGAAGTATTTTCTTGTGCTCTACGGAAAAGATATGGCATCACCGCTTTAACCGGTCCATAAGGCATGTATTTAGCAACATTATAGCCATGTGCCGCCAAGTTAAAGCTAAGGTTGTCAGACATACCCAATAATTGCGCAAAGAAGATGCGATCGGTGGATCTATCGATACCACGTCTGTCAATTTCCTTCGCCAATAACATGCTACTGTCTTCATTGTGTGTACCCGCCATTAGCCCAAAGTTGTCCAGGTGGTCCAAGATAAATTCAATAGCTTCATTATAATCTCTATCTGAAGCTTCTTTATTTGGCTGGATAGGATCGGAATAACCTTTTTGCGCAGCGCGAGCACGTTCGATCTCCATGTAGGCACCACGGACGATCTTAGCACCCATGTGAAATCCTCTAACTTTTGCATATTCAAAGTCGGCTTTCAACGATGCCAGCTTATCACTACGGTACAATTGATAAGTATTATATACAATTGGTTTCTCCATATTGTATTTTTCCATCATTTCACGTGCAATATCATCGATCGCATCTTGAATCCATGAATGTTCAGCATCTACCAAAACTTTTACACCTGCGGCATGACATGCTTTACAGATACGGTCAGTACGATCCAACATGCGCTGGTATTCTCCTTGTTCTGCCGCTGTTAAAGTTTCTTTGGCATTGACCTTTTCAAATAACTCAAAACGTCCTAATCCAGTTGGTTTAAATACCGAAAATGGAATGTATTTGTTTTTACTTGCCGCAACTACGGTACGTAATACCTCTTCGCAACAGGCGTCAAATGCACTTTCTGTTTCCTCTCCTTCAACAGAATAATCCAGGATTGTCCCTACACCATTTTCTCCCAATTCGTTGATTGCTGCTTCGCAACCCGCGATGGTTTCTCCACCACAAAAATGTTTGAAAATTGTTTTACGGATGATACCTTGGATAGGCAGTCCTATGTTCAGGGCAAAGTTGGTCATTGACGGACCTACTTTTGTCAAGAAGTTATTCGCTATTATTTTGAATAACCAATACGCTCTTTCCAAATCCTTATCGCTTTTACTTTTAAAAGCAATCTCTGTATTATCAAAGGATAATGTTTTGGGCTCAGAATTCTCAATCATAATCTTTATTTGCAATAAGGCAAATGTAGCAATTTAGTAAGCATTAAAACGATGATAATTCTTGTATTCCTCAGTGAAACCACTATTTTTGTGAAATGCAAGAATTTAAAATCGAGGGCGAATATATCCAGCTTATACAGTTACTTAAAGCTTTAAATTGGGTAGAGCATGGTGCTATGGCTCAATGGGTTGTGGCGGAAGGGTATGTGAAGTATAATGGGCAGGTTGATTACCGGAAAAGACTCAAATTAAGACCGGGAGATGTTGTTGAATTTGATGGGATGCAAATAAAATTGGTGTAATATTAAACAATATTGGTAAATAGAAAACTTAAACCTTAAAGAATCGTAGAATGGAAGTCATAGAAAGTTTGGGCTATCAGGTGTATTTTGATGATACGTTGGCCTCTTTAGAGGCGTTTTTAGCTGAGCGCAATTACTCAAAGATCATCGTATTGGTGGATACCAATACCTTGGATAATTGTTTGCCGCTATTTCAGCAAGCTTTACCCAATTTAGCGAATTATGATGTGATAGAAGTAGATCCGGGCGAGGAAAATAAAAATATTGATTTCTGTATTGGTGTATGGCATAATATGCTCGATTTCGGAGCAGATAGACATTCATTGATGATCAATCTTGGCGGTGGTGTGGTGACTGATATGGGTGGATTTGCAGCATCAACTTTCAAAAGAGGGATGGATTTTATTCAAATTCCGACGACTTTACTTTCCCAGGTAGACGCATCAGTCGGAGGTAAAACCGGTATTGATATGGGAAGTGTGAAAAATATTATTGGAACTTTTGCACAACCCCAAGCTGTATTTATTTCAAGCCAGTTTTTGAAAACCTTAGATCAACGTCAGTTAATCTCAGGTTTTGCTGAAGTAATTAAACATGGACTGATCTTCGATCGGGCTTATTATGAGCGAGTGAAAACGTTGGAGATCGATCAAATCGACAATTCTTTAGTCAAACATTCTGTTTCGATCAAAAACCATGTTATCCTTGAGGATCCGAAAGAAAAAGGACTGCGTAAAATTTTAAATTTTGGCCATACAATTGGTCATGCTATTGAGGGCTACTCGTTGTTGAACGATGCTTCACCTTTATTACATGGAGAAGCTATTGCAGTAGGAATGATTTGTGAGGGGTACCTATCGCATAAATTGAATGGTTTGCCTTTGGATGAATTAAACGATTTGATCCAAACTTTTAGAAAATATTTCAACGACTACACATTTGATTCTTCCATTGATACAGCCCTGTTGGATCTGATGCGAAACGATAAGAAAAACCTGTCCAATCAGATCGGTTTCGCATTGCTTGACCAAATTGGCAGTTGTCAATATGATATCTACGTTTCTGAGGAAGATATTATTGAAAGTCTTGATTTTTACCGTGAGCTAATCACACAATAATAAAACAGAAAAGCCGTGTATCGGGAGAATGCACGGCTTTTCTTTACAGCTATTTTTATCGCAATTTCGTTGCGGAAAATAGTAAACCTAAACTTAAATCATCATAATAACCATTTATATCATGAATAGAATCTTCATTTTTCTGTTTCTCCTGTTGGGGATGTCAGCTGCTGTTCAGGCACAAAGGCAAGTATTGATCTTTAGCAAGACAAAAGGGTTTAGACACGGAAGCATCGAAAAGGGTGCAGCGATACTAAAACAGTTGCTAGATAACGAAAAGATAAAATCTGATCATTCGGAGGATGCTGCTCTGTTTACAGATCAGGGATTGAAAAAATATGACGCTGTTATCTTTCTGAGCACAACTGGCGATATTCTCGATAATGCGCAACAGGAAGCTTTTGTGCGGTATATCCAATCAGGAAAAGGGTTTGTGGGTATCCATGCAGCGACGGATACTGAATTTGATTGGCCATGGTATAACGGCCTTGTAGGGGCGTATTTTGCGTCTCATCCTGCCGTACAAAAAGCCAAAATTGATGTGCTGGACAGAAAACATCCGGCCACCAAGCACCTTGATCCGATCTGGTGGCACAAAGATGAATGGTATAATTTCAAGGACGTGAAGGACGGATTGCATGTGTTGATGAATTTGGATGAAAAAAGCTACCAAGGTGGAAAAATGGGGGATCAACATCCAATCTCCTGGACCCAGAGCTACGATGGAGGGAAAGTCTTCTATACCGGGCTTGGACATACCGATGAGTCCTATGACGAACCTGAGTTCCAAAAACATTTAATTGGAGGAATTTTATCTGTTCTTCCCAAGAAAAAGTAACTTATTTTATAGTTGGCGTTTTCTGAATTATGGCAGGGTACATGCTTCTATGTGGCAATAGCACAATGAAAAGTCCCAAATGGTCATTCCATTTGGGACTTTTTTATAATTGATGGCGAAATGGGAAGAGAACCGATTTTGCCATTTGATCGGGTTTAATAGTTCAGTTTATATTTTGCGCCGATACTAAACCAACGACCGGGCATTGGAACGGCGGCAGCTTCTATATAGCTCTTGTCAAATATATTCTGAACATCCACAAAGATGTTTAAGTCTTGAAGTTGGTACGATCCTCTTACGTCAGCGATGAAATAAGATTTGTAACTGATACGCTCATTAAAGCGGTTTGCAGAAGTTAACATCCAGTTCTTGTGGTTTATGGTAAAGTTGGCAATAACTTGATGCCTTAAGCTTTCAATAGCATATTTGGATAGTATCCCGTCTGCTAATGTTAGGCTTGGGTTGAGATAATTATAACTTAGCATTGTAAAGTATCGTGTCGTGGCACTGGGATCATTGATATTATATCGGAATGAAGCATTGAATCCATCAATTTTATTTTTTCCAATATTTATTGGTTTCCACGGAATGACCGTTCCACTTCCTGTAGTGGCATCCTCTTTTTGCCAGTCTATGAAATCGCTTATCCTTCGATGGAAATAACCCGCTTGAGCAATAATCCGATTGGATAAGTATTTTATACCACCTTCGATCTGATAGGCATTTTCAGAGCTCAGTGTGGGGTTTCCGACGTTGGCTGTCTGATTGGTGTAAAGATCCGTAAAGGAAGGGATCCGCTGGCTAGAACCTGCGTTGACTACAATCTTCCAATGTTCGGTAATATCATAGCCCAAATCTAGACCCGGGAATACCTGCCAGCCAAATTTTGAGTTATAATTGATGTAGGCACCTGAGTTGATCATCAGTTTTTCGATCGCCTCTGTTTTGAATTCAAGGTAGCCACCGTAATTCTCCCGGGTATGGTCGCCAATACTGGTGCTATTGATGCGTTCAAATCGACTTTCCAGTCCTAAGCCAAATGTACCATAACTTTGCTCCAATGTGGCATTAATTTCTGCTCCGAAGACGTTGCTGTAATGTTTGGATCTACCTTTGGTTGTTTCTCGGCCTAAATACCAATATTCATCTTCATTGTAGCGATTACTGAGGCGTGGACTGATGGAAAATGCCTGTGTTAATTGATGCTTGGACTGCAGGGAAGCGAAAGCCGTTTTAACCTGTTCATAAGCTTCCTTGTCACTCGGTGCAGCGTAGTAACCATTGGCTCCAAATTGATTGTTGATATAGCCAACATTGGCTTTTATCATATTAGCTGTATTCGGTTGATATGTCCCGTCGTAATAAAGTTTATTATTGTTGGAGGCTGTATTGTAACGTTGCCCATTGGAGTCTTCGTGGCCAAAATATAAACCGTGGCTTGTTTGCTTGGTTAAAAACTGTGAGCCAAGCTGAACACCTTTACCATAATACTTGCCTGTACTTGTCTGCTCATTATCTTTGAATGAAGAACCACTGTACAACTGGGCACTAATTTGATTTGATTCAATTTTCTTTGTTACGATGTTGATGGCACCCGTTAGTGCATTAATACCGAAAATTCGTGAAGCTGGCCCCCGAATGATTTCGATACGCTCGATGGCCTCCAGCGGAACCGGAAGGTTCATGTTGTGATGGGCACTCTGTGGATCGGTGATTTTAACCCCGTTGAGTAGTATCGCCGTCTGTTCAAAAGACCCACCGTCGATGCTTATATCTGCCTGCGAACCAAATGGTCCACGTTGACGAATATCAACTCCCGGGATATTGCTCAGCAATTCGTTGATTGATCGATTTGGGAGCCTCTGTATATCTTCCTGCGTCAATATTTGGATATTCTTGCTTTGTTTTGAAAAAGGGATCTGTAAGCGGTTTTGATTAATGATGACTTCGCCTAAAGTGGTTGTATCTTTAATCTGAGCAGTCGCAGCTCCAATACTCAGTACTAATGCAAGGTTTGTTAACGTAATATTCTTATTCAACATGCTTTCCTAGATTTTACGCTGCAAAAGTAGCTTAGCTGACTAAAAAATAAATAGTCCGGAGTGAATAATACTGGTAGTCCGGATGATGTTTTGTTACTTCTTACATCCACTCTTCTCGGCCGATACGCTTTTTTCCCGTTATATCGATGTGCTCTTGCTTGTCTGTGCCTTTTATTTTTTCGATGTTGGTCAAGTCGGGTTGGCCGGATTCGAGCCAGGCTGAATACCAATAGGAAGCAACGCGTAAGATGGTTTTTTGCATTCTCCTTTCAACCATACCGTTCATGGCTTCATGATAAGCTCTAGCATAACTGTCGGAATAGGTCCACACCAGTTGATTGTTTCGCTCAATAAAAGATTTTTTTTGTGATGCTTTAAATTGACGATTGAGCCGGGCTTCAATGCTCAATACAGAATCCACAAGGCGATTGCTTTCATGGACGATAGTCCAGGCCTCCGCTAAGGGATCTTTGATATAGTTGGCTTTTCCAACCCGGAGGTTGTATTTTTCTGAAAACATTTCCGGTAAACGGCTTTCCCAGAATGCGTGTATACCTTGTTGATGCGTAAGCTGTCCATTATAATTTTTAGTCGTGTGTAATGGAACATGGGCATCAGCAATATAATGCCCGAGTTCTGCTGAGTGTTTGATAATCCGTTTATAATCTTTTGCTTGAAAAGCTCTAACAAGCTTTTGATAGGTAAAGTTGATTTGCCAGGGCACAATGCCATTTTTTAACAATTGCTTTTCTTGAAATTTCTCTTTGGCCTGTGACCAATGTATCGGTATGGAGTCAACTGTACTTTCCTTGCGGTAGTCCTCTAAATCTATAAAGTGTCTTGGGCCTTCAGCGCTGTCTGTGAAGCAGCGTTTATCTGGATCAACAGCTTTTTCGGTAATAAGGTCAATATTGGATTTGTAGAACTTAGCCAACTGAGCGGGGAGCGCAAAGACGGCATAATGATTAATTTTTTTATGAGCAAAAAATCCCCACGATGTTAAAATTAGCATGGCGACTATGCAAAGCATCCGATAAAATAGAGACTTCATGGGGTATTAAACTGGCTATTAATTAATTGTTGATATTAAATATACGTAAAGGAAAATTAAAAATGGATTAACGATTTTTTTTATTGATGTTAATTTATATTTTCTTAACATAACTAAACAATAAAATAATATTGATACTCGTTAAAATTGATTAATTTGCCGACACAAAATGCAGTCGTTATGAAGATATTGTATGCCGTACAAGGGACAGGAAATGGACATCTGAGCCGGGCAATGGATATTGTCCCCTGTTTGAGGGAGTTAGGGGAAGTCGATGTTTTGGTTAGTGGAATTCAAGCAGATCTATCATTACCTTTCGAAGTGAAATACCGTTTTCACGGGCTGAGTTTTATCTTTGGTAAATCCGGCGGAGTAGATCTGTGGAAAACATTTATGAGTTCGACGATCCGTAAATTTACGAATGAAATTAAGAGCTTGCCCATAGAAAACTATGATTTGGTGATCAATGATTTTGAACCAATTTCTGCTTGGGCTTGTCATTCAAAAGATTTGGAATGCATTGGGTTGAGCCATCAGATCGCTGCCTTAGATCCATCGAGTCCTAAGCCAGAAGATAGTGATATGCTGGGCAAATTTATTATGAAAAATTATGCGCCGTCTACCCATTCCTATGGTTTCCATTTCAAGCGGTACGCCAAGAATATTTATCAACCGGTTATCCGTAATGCTGTTCGTGAATTGAATGTCACAGATCAGGGACATTATACGGTTTACCTCCCGGCATATGATGATGCGCATCTTTTAAAGCATTTGATGAAGTTTCCGGACGTAAAGTGGGATGTTTTTAGCAAACATAATTCAAAGGCATTTGACATGAAAAATGTAACGATAAGACCGATCAATAACCAATCTTTTATTGATAGTATGGCATCTTCTTCTGGAGTTTTATGTGGGGCAGGTTTTGAAACACCGGCAGAAGCGTTATATTTGAAAAAGAAACTGTTAGTTATCCCGATGAAGAACCAATATGAGCAGCATTTGAATGCAGCGTCATTGGAAGAGATGGGGGTGCCTGTAATTTCGAGCTTAAAGCAGAAAAACATGCTGGCGATAGAAGCCTGGCTCAACAGTAAATCTAGGGTTGAAGTTGATTACCCTAATATCACGCAGGAAATTATAAATGAAATCGTGCAGAAGCACCGTTAAACAAACATGAAGTATATTGCATTAGCCCTATTATCCTTGACAACAGTCACAGGATTTGCCCAACAAAAAAAAACGAAAACGACGGCCAAGAAGAAAGTCGTCGCAACGAAATCAAGTGCAACAAATCAACTGAAAACGAAGGCCGATTCTGTGTCTTATGCATTTGGTGCCGATATCGGAAATTCACTAAAATCTATTGAGATTGATTACTTGAAGTCAGATGTTATTGCAAAAGCAATTTCGGATGTCTTGAAAGGGGAGAAATCGCTATTGGAAGAAGGTCAAGGAAGAACGGTTATTCAGCAGGCAATCATGGACGTTCGTGCTAAAAAAGAGGCTGCTAGCCGTGCTGAAGAAGACAAATTTTTTGCAGAAAATGCAAAGGTTGCTGGGATGAAATCTACAGCCGAAGGAATTCAATATCTTGTTCTCAATGAGGCTGAAGGTCCAAAGCCAAAAAGTGACGATGAGGTAACCGTGCATTATAAAGGTACCTTACTCAATGGAAAGCAATTTGATAGCTCATACGACCGTAAGGAGCCATTGAAACTATCCTTGGGTCAGGTGATCAAAGGGTGGCAGATTGGAATCCCGTTAATGTCCAAAGGTGCAAAGTATAAATTTTTTATACCAAGCAGATTAGCCTATGGCGAACGGGCGACAGGTGAAATTCCTGCAAACAGCACATTGGTGTTTGAGGTAGAATTGCTTGATATTGGTGCAGATGGAACAACGTAAATTAGGAAATACAAGCTTAATCGTTTCGGAAATAGGTTTGGGCTGCATGTCTTTAAAAAGCAATCAGTCCAAACAATCCAAAGATATTATCCAAAAAGCTTACGAGAACGGGATCACCTTCTTTGATACCGCTGATCTCTACGATAAAGGCCTAAACGAGATGATCGTCGGGGAGAGTGTGCAAAGCTTTCGCAAGCATATTGTTTTGGCGTCGAAAGTTGGTAACCTTTGGCGTGCAGATGGATCCGGCTGGGATTGGAAGGCTTCGAAAGACTATATTATCAAGGCTGTGGAAGGTTCGTTGTCACGTTTAAAAACGGATTACATCGACCTCTATCAGTTACATGGTGGTACGATAGAAGATCCGATAGAAGAGATTGTTGAAGCGTTTGAGCTGTTGAAGCAACAGGGGAAAATCCGTGCTTACGGTCTTTCATCAATTCGCCCAAATGTTATCAAGGCATTTTTGCCCAAATCTGACATTGCTTCAGTAATGATGCAATACAGTCTATTGGATAGAAGACCAGAAGAAGAAATCAGTGGCATGTTGGAAGAACAGGGTGTAAGTATCGTCGTACGCGGTGTATTAGCCAAAGGCGTTCTCATCAACAAGCCAATAGAACCTTTTCTTCAGTATAGTTCGGGAGAGGTGGCCCATATTGTGAGAAACTTGGCAAATCTTTCCAAACGTATCGGAAAAGACAATATGGTTGTTGCACTTTCTTATGTGCTTTCTAACGCAGCTGTTGCTACAGCACTCGTTGGTGTGAGTACCAAATTGCAATTGGATGAATTGATCAGAGCAAAAGCGCAGATGATCAAATTAAGTGATTTGGATAAGCAGGTTCTATTGGAAGGTGTCCGGTCGTTATATTATACCGAACACCGGTAAGCTTTACTATTTATTGAAAAATAGTCTTAATATTTTAGCGAGGTCTTCTTTTGTATCTACGGCGACAGTTTCATGCGTTGTAATTGCCGTTTGAATGGCGTAGCCATTTTCTAACCAGCGTAGCTGTTCCAGAGCCTCTGCTTCTTCTAGCATAGAAATAGGAAGTTGTGTCAGGGCTTTTAATGTATCTACTTGGTAAGCATATATTCCGATATGTTTATAGAATGTTTGCCTTTGTAACCATTGGTCTTTTTCCACAGCTCTTAAAAAAGGAATGGTCTGCCTACTAAAGTAGATGGCTTCTCCTTTGGTGTTTCGGACAACTTTAGGGATGTTTACATTAAATAGTTCCTCCTCCGCAGTAATTTCCTTGATTAGGGTCGCTATCTGCGTAGTGGTATCTTCAAAACAATTTGCTAAAAGATCAATTTGTGCGGGGTCTATAAAGGGTTCGTCACCCTGTATATTGATGGCAACATCATAACCTTCGATATTGGTGATGACTTCAGCACAACGATCTGTTCCCGATTGATGGTGCTCTGCGGTCATGACAACTTCGCCACCAAAAGAACGTACAGTTTCTGCGATGCGCTGGTCGTCAGTTGCTACAACAACATCGTTTAATTTTGTTGATTTTTTGACCTGTTCGTAGACCCGCTGAATCATCGTTTTTCCTTCAATGTCGATCAGCGGTTTTCCAGGGAATCTGCTCGATGCATATCGGGCAGGAATAATACCTAAAAATTTCATTTTTTACTATTTATCGTTGGCTGAGGAAATGCAAGTTTATCAAAAAGCCTGTAAAATTAAGTGTCTTACAGGCTTTTGATATCGCAATTATTCGAATAATCCGTATAATTCGGCTTCGATTTTTTGAATGATATTGCCGAGGTCCTCTGGGTTTGTGGTGAAATCCAGGTTGTCCTTGTCCAGAATCATGACCTTACCTTCTTTGTAATTATTGATCCATTTATCATATTTATCGTTCAGCTTCGACAGATAATCCAAGCGAATTGCGGATTCATAGTCACGGCCCCTTTTTTGGATATTATTCACCAGGGTAGGGACAGAGGCTTTGAGGTAAATCAATAAATCTGGCGGTTTGATATAATGGATAATGCTTTGAAAAATATTACTATAGTTTTCAAAATCACGTGCGCTCATTAAACCCATATCATACAAGTTTTCGGCAAAGATATAAGCATCTTCATAAATGGTACGATCCTGAATCATATCAATGCCAGTTTCCTGCAATTTTACAATATGTCTAAAGCGACTGTTGAGGAAAAAAATCTGAAGATTGAATGCCCAGCGTTTCATGTCCGAATAAAAATCTTCCAGATAAGGATTGTTGTCTACAGCTTCAAACTGAGGTTCAAATTTAAAGTGACTGGCCAACATTTCGGTCAATGTTGTTTTGCCGGCACCTATATTTCCAACGATAGCGATGTGCATATTATTTCTAGCTTAATAAAATCTTTTAATACCAATAATCTCACGAACTTCTTTCAGCGTCTTGTGCGCGGATTCGCTTGCTTTTTCAGCGCCCATTTTTGCAACTTTAGCAATGTATGCATCATCGTTTGATATATCCTCTATACGGGAGCGTACATCGTTGGTTGCAAGGACCATATCTTCTGCCAATTGTTTTTTGAAATCACCATAACGAATTTCACATTTGTTATAGAGTTCATCAAAATGCTGTAACGTATCTGCAGTAGATACGACCTTCATTAAATCAAAAAGATTTTGGATAGCTTCAGGCTTAGGCTGGTTCATTTCCGTCGGACCAGAATCGGATACAGCACGCATCACTTTTTTACGAATTACAGTTTCACTGTCCGATAGATAAATACAATCTGCTTCACCATTGGATTTACCCATTTTTCCCTGGCCTGAAAGTCCGGGAACTTTCACCAATTTGTCAGCGTAGGAGAACGCAAACGCTTCTTTAAAATAATCTACGTTGTATAAGCGATTGAAGCGATTGCCAAAAGTCCGCGTCATCTCCAAATGCTGTTCCTGATCTTTTCCTACAGGCACTTTTGTGCCATGGTGAATCAATATATCAGAGGCCATCAAGACCGGATAGGTCAATAAACCTGCGTTAACATTGTCTGGACTGCTTCTAACTTTATCTTTAAATGCTGTAGCGCGTTCAAGCTCGCCGAGATAGGCGTTCATATTCATATATAGATAGAGTTCCGCAACTTCTGGAACATCTGATTGAACGTAAATAGTCGATTTTTCGGGGTCTATTCCCGCAGCTAAATATTCAACAATAACTTGACGAACCGTTCCCTGAAGTCCATGAGGAGTGGGGTGGGTCGTTAGTGAATGTAAATCCGCAATGAAAAAAAAGCAATTATATTCGTTTTGCATTTTCACAAAATTGCTCAATGCGCCGTAGTAATTTCCTAAATGTAATTTTCCGGTACTTCTGATACCGCTAACAACTGTTTCCATATTCCTGCGAATTTACGGATAAATTTGACAAAGTCGAATTAAATTCGGTCCGTGACTCCCTTTTTAGGGATTGCGTTATTTTTTTAATTTTTTAGCTTCATTCCAATAAACGTCCATTTCTTCTAGACTCATTTCCTGCAGTTGTTGCTTATTTTCAGCGGCTTTTTGTTCTAAATAGGTAAACCGTTCAATGAATTTTTTGTTGGTGCGTTCAAGTGCATTTTCGGGGTTTATGCCAATATGCCGTGCATAATTTATTAAGGAGAATAAAAGGTCGCCAAATTCGCCTTCCGCTTTTTCCTGATCCATTGGAAGCGCTGTTTCCAGATTAAATTCGGCTTTAAATTCGGCAAGCTCTTCCTCTACTTTTTCCCATACTTGTTTCTTATCTTCCCAGTCAAAGCCGACACCGCGAACTTTATCTTGGATACGATAGGCCTTTACCAAAGCGGGTAGGCCTTTTGGGACACCAGCAAGAACAGATGTATTGCCTTCTTTGAGCTTGATTGTTTCCCAATTGGACTTGACTTGATCTTCTGTATCAGCATTGGTGTCGCCATAGATGTGGGGATGGCGCGTAATCAATTTATCACAGATTGCATTAAGTACGTCGACGATGTTGAAATGTCCTTCTTCTTCGGCAATGCGGGCATAGAATACCAGATGCATCAAGACGTCGCCAAGTTCTTTTTTGATTTCTGGATAATCTTTTTCCAAAATGGCGTCGGTTAATTCATACATTTCCTCCATAGTCAAATGTCGAAGGGATTCCATAGTCTGTTTTTTATCCCAGGGACATTCAACCCGTAAGGTATATAAGACATCGAGTAATCGTTGAAAAGCGAGTTGAGGTGTATGCTGATACGCTGGTGCTGCTAGATTTGCCATATTTCATCGTGTTTGGTAGCACAAAAGTAGAAATATGATTTTGAATAAACTATTTCAACTTGCGGAAAACAAAACTCTTTTGTCAATCGTTTTATAATAAAAATTAGAATTTAGATCGGATTTAGAACAATCAACTATGGAAAGAATGCATGGATACTCCTCTGCAAGTGTTGCCTTGGAAAAGTTAAACGACTTAGGCTATACAATAGACTATAATATTGAATTTGACGATTTGTTGGCTCATGCAGATCAGTACAGAATTGACTACTTATTTCGCTATGAAGGTGCATCAGATCCTGATGATGAATCATCAGTGTATGGTATTAGCAAAAATTCGGGACAGAAAGGTGTTTTTGTTGCGGGCAATTTATCTTTAATCGAAGGTAAGAAACGGGATATTCTATTGCAATTGGAACTCAAAGAGCGGGAGCGATAGTCTTATGGAAAAAAATGGTATGGAAACAACAGAACGGCTTGAGCAGCTTAAGCTTTGGGCCTTGAAACGTGATGGTAAAGAGGTAGAGACGGAATATCATGATCTAGCTTCGGATCGTTGGTTGCAGGTTTATAGAAATGAAGCATTAAACCTCATGAAAGCGGGATTCTACAATAAAGGTTCGGCTTTGTTTGAGTCTTATGTTGAGGATCATTATCCACATGAACTGGAAAAATTGATCGGCAAATTGGAACGTAGTTATGACAGTTTACAGCGTTTTAGTCCGGGATTGCTTGAAGATGGTTTTTATAATCTCGTTTTAGGCGATATCCCCTTGCTTATGGCTGGTACGATCGTTGTTTTGCTTAGGGCCAAAGAGTCTGATTTTCCATCCATTTACAATAATGATGCCGATGCCGACATGCGAAGCTCTCCAAATTGGCTTATACAGCAGTCAAACAAGGATATTTGGGTTGATATGCACCAGACTGCTTTAAATAATATTCACTACCCGGATAAAATTCTTTAGTCTGGCAAAATTTTTGTAGTCGATCGTACCAGAGAGAGAAAGCCTAAATAGGTTGTTCACTTTCTGGATTTTTTATTGAATTATAAACCCATTCTAAATTTTATTTTATGATGTTGTACATTGGTATTTTTGCCGTTATCGTTGTGGCTTGTGTATTCATTTCTCTTATGATGATGAAAAAGCAAAAGGAGACGGCCAAAAAGTATGAAGGCGAATCCGGGATCGCCCTAGCTCCAGGCGTAAAGGATGAATTGTTAAGTGATGAATTTAGTGAATTAAGAAAACAGTTGAACGGCGCTCCGATCGACGCCTTTACGCAATGCGCGTATATCGCAACGGTGGGGGACAAAGTTGCTTCAGCTGCAGCTACGGCAGCCAAGACTGTTGCCTGGGCGGCTGTAGGTGTAAAGGCTCGTTATAATGAGCGGGATAACGCTTCTTATCTCGTGCTGAGCAACAACGAATTGCATTACGTATTTTTCGATGATGGGGAGGTGAGAGACCATTTGGTTTTTGATCATGAAACCTTGCTCGATGCGCGAACTGCGCAGATTACTAATTCTGAAAAAGTAACACGCATGGGCTCTGTCATGGGCTTGAAACCTAAGAAAATGCATCTTGACGTCAACGGAAATGGGCTCGATATTATTTATTATGGTACTGTTCAGCGTATGCCACATGGTATTATTTCTCCAGGTTCAGGTATGTTTGAAACACAGGCGAGGCTTCAGTTGATGGGGCGTTTGTTTTTGGACAGATTATATAAAAAATATCCGCAGCTACAGAACTAACCCGTCGAGAAATGTCATTTTAGTTTCGTTTTAATTGAAGTAAGTGGCCTTTTTGACTTGATTCCGCATTGCATTTAGTAAATTGTCTGTATCATAAAATTTATATCATATGAAAATTTTAGCAGATAAAGTAGCTTTAGTAACAGGTGCGGGTTCGGGGATCGGACTGGCAGTTGCATTGGCTTATGGTAAAGAAGGTGCAAAGGTCGTTGTCTCGGATATCAACGAGCAAGCGGGGAATGAAACCGTAAAACAAATTGAATCTCTAGGAGGAGAAGCTGTGTTTTTCAAAGCAGATAGCTCATCTCCCGCTGACAATGAAGCCTTGGTTGGTTACGCTGTCAAGACATTTGGCCGGCTTGATATTGCATGCAATAATGCTGGTATTGGTGGAGAGGCTGCACTAACGGGAGATTACAGTCTCGATGGATGGAAAAAAGTAATTGATATTAATTTCAATGGCGTATTTTATGGATGTAAATATCAGATAGAGGCCATGGAGCGGAATGGAGGTGGTGTTATTGTCAATATGGCTTCTATTCATGGTACCGTGGCTGCGCCTATGTCAAGTGCTTATACTTCAGCCAAACATGCTGTAGTGGGACTGACAAAAAACATCGGCGCAGAATATGGTCAAAAAAATATTCGTTGTAATGCAGTTGGACCTGGTTATATTGATACACCGTTATTGGCTAAGTTGGATAAAGAGCATATCAATGCGTTAATCAGTAAACACCCTATTGGACGTTTGGGAAAGGCAGAGGAAGTCGCTGAGCTGGTTCTTTTTTTAAGTTCGGATAAATCGTCTTTTATGACCGGAGGGTATTACTTAGTTGATGGTGGTTATACTGCTGTTTAACAGCTCAGTTTAAGAAAAAAGGGATCAAATTTGTCGTGTTGGATCCCTTTTTTTTGCACTATAACTGTGCTGCTGGACGTATTTCAGTCCCTTGCATGTTATTTAATCCGTCACCCAACGTGCGACAATATTTATCTGCTACCTGTTGGAGTTGTTTGACAATTTCGGGATATTGATCTTTTTGGTCTCTATCTTCACCGGGATCAATTGCAAGATTATATAATGCCAACAGGACTTTTACTGTAGCATATTTTCCTGGATACCGATCGTCCCTTATGGTTGCCGGAGCGATAAGTTTTCTTGTTTGAGAACCTGCTGAAAAGCTGGTCTTGTTGCATCATCATCGCCTGCTTCAGCTTTAAGTTTAGCCAACTTTTTCTTTAACCGATCAATTTCTTTGACATATTTTTTGTCTAGAATGGCATTGTGTGTTTCCATGGGATCCTGTTGTAGATCGTAGAATTCCCAGGCGGGTGCTGTTGTTTTAGGCTCGCTACCTGTCATTTCCAAAGGTTGTCCGTAAAAATAGATCAGTTTGTAGCGTTCATCACGAACGCCAAGGTGGGCTGGGCGTATTGGAGCATGTTGCCAATAGCGGTAATACACAGCAGACCGCCATGTTTTGGAAGTATTTCCTTTGAGGTTATTCCGGAAGCTTTCGCCTTGGATGTAGGCAGGTTTTTTGATGCCGGCATAGTCTGCAAATAGTGCAGCGAAATCGATATTTAGAATCATGTCGTCTAATCGACTACCGGCTTTGATTTCTTTGGGGTAGCTGATCACAAAAGGCATGCGCAGTGATTCTTCGTACATGAGACGTTTATCCATAAAATTGTGTTCACCTAAAAAGTATCCTTGATCGGAAGCCAGGATCACAACAGTATTTTCGTCCAATTTTGCCGTTTCAAGATAGTGCATAATTTTCCCGAGATTATCATCGATTCCAGCAACGCAACGCAGATAATCTTTGATGAACTTTTGGTAGATCTTTTTGCGGGCTTCCAAAGGGGCCATTCCTTTTGTTGAAAAGGGAAGCTCAGGATAAGATGTCCAAAAGGGGCCTACCGAAGCTTGCTCATAACGGCGGCCAAGCTCTTCCAAAGGCTGCCCTTCAAAAGAGCGTCCAGTCGTGATTGCTCCTGAATCCAAAAATGTCGGGGGATAAGGAAACTCCACATCTTTGTAGTAATCTTTGAATCGCTCGGCAAAATCAAAGGGTTCATGCGTCGCTTTGTAATGACACATTAAGAAGAAGGGTTTGTCGGGATTGCGTGATTTTAACCAGTCCAGACTCATCGTTGTGGTGATATCATCTACATAGCCTTCATAAGGTGTACCAGCCTCTTCCTTATCATTCCAGTTGTCTTTAGAGAGGTAAGTCGGATTATGATAAACACCGTGGCCAGGAAGAACTTTAAAATCGTCAAATCCACTCGGCCTTTTTTTCAGATGCCATTTTCCAAAAACAGCAGTTTGGTAGCCCGCATTATGCAGATCCTTGGCGATATTTTCCTTATCGGGATCCAACGCATCTTCCAGTGTGTAGACTTGGTTTTTATTACTGTACTGTCCTGTCAGTATGGTTGCACGGCTAGGGGTGCAAATTGAATTGGTACAGAATGTATTATGGAGTACCGCCCCTTGGCTGGCTAATTTTTCAATATTCGGATTTTTGACAAAATCTTTTAAAATACCGCCATATACGCCCCATGCTTGGGCCGTGAAATCGTCCGTTAGGATAAAGACGATATTGGGGCGTTGTGTTGCGTTGTTCTTTTTCTGTGCTTGTGAAAAAATGGGCAATAAGCCGCAGATGAGCAATACTAATTTTTTATTCATGTGAATTCAGCTATACATTAGTCGACGAATTGACTATATCGGATTGCAATAATAGCTATAATCATTCGTCTTGGTCTGGTTCTGTCTATTTGATTGTAGACAAATCTACTCTTTATAGATAAATATATAACGGATAAACTGTAAAAAATAGGTTAGTCATCGATACCTTTTCCATCTAGAATATGCTGGTAATATTTTTCGATTCTCGCCTCACGTGTTTTCACTTGTTTTGCCTGGTTAAAGTAGAATAGGTAACCTTTTTGTCGACCTGGCGTAAGTGATTGAAAAGCTTTTTGAAGGAAAGGGTCTTCAAGTAAGGCACGCTTAAATTCTTCCGGTACAGGGTAATCGGCAGCTTTTCGCAGGTCAACTTTCTTGCCTGATTCTTCAATTTCGATGGCCTCCTGAATATATGCCGATATCACCTCCCGTAATGATGCTATCTGCTCAAGAGTGGTGAATCTAAGCTGTCTGGCCGACTGAACATTTTCAGTTTGCTGGATCAGTATATTTTTGGGATCTTTTAATAATGCACCTTTGTGAAATAAAAGCGCACAGTATTCTTTAAAGCCGTGTATCAATACGACATTTTTACCTTCCAGTGTATAACACGGATGCATCCATTTATAATCTTCTTGCAGTGTTTTATTGCCACGGACAATTTCTCTCAACAGATTGAATTCTTCGTTCCATCTCGTCGCATTTTCAAAAAAATGTTCAATTTTTAGATTCATCATGTAGGGTTTTAGGTAAGTTTAGCAAGAATTTCCTGTAATCTATTGTGCGCCATATTGATTCCTTGCGCAAAAGGCATCTGTAACAGCTGGTTCCGAAAGGCGACCGACTGAAATATAATATGGATGTGAAGACTACTGCGTTCTGCACTTAATTTTTCAAATGTTAAATATTCCAACTGTACGGGGAATGCGCTGTTTTCCATTTCAAAAGTCCGTGTGATGCGTTGATTGGGGAGGAATTCATGTATCGCTCCATTTGCTTTGAACATGACCTGGCCATTATGCGAAGTTTCCAATGCATAGGAGCCATGCTTTTTATTTTCCAATTTCAGGACTTTGGTTCCCATCCACTGTTCGAAAATTTCGGGATCTTCGTATGCTTTGAAGAGTAGTTCAACTGGTAAATCGAATTCCCTTGTAATGATAATCTCCTGTTTATTGTCCTCTGCCTGGACCTTAGTTTTTGGCTCCATATTATTTGTTCTTGTAGTTTTGCATAATAGCTTCCAATTTGTTGAATCTGTCGTCCCACATTTGACGGAAAGGTTCGATAAAATCCGCAATTTCTTTCATCTTTGCTGGGTTCAGTTGGTAGTATATCTCACGTCCATTTTGTTGAGACTTTAATAATTCACATTCCGTCAATATTTGCAAATGCTTTGAAACGGTCGGTCTTGCCGTATTGAAATTGGCTGCAATTGCACCTGCAGTCATGGCTTGTGAGGCTAGAAGAAGTAAAATTGCTCTTCTGGTTGGGTCTGCTATAGCTTGGAAAACATCTCGTCTTAAGTTCATATTGATTTATTTGATTACGAATATAAGTGTAGTTATTTGGCTACGCAAATTTTTTATAAATTATTTATAAGGAAGTAGGTGGGGTGGGGCTAACGTGGATCAACGAATAAAAATTTTTTCCTAGCGGATTTAAAATGAAAGCGATCGGGAATTAAACCTATGGATCAATGTTTGGTGAATAATGCTAAATTAGAGTAATTAATTTTAACAGGATGAAAACGCAGTTATCGTATTTAAAAAAATTGAGCGTATTGGGGACAAAAAGCTTAGTCAAATATTATTTGCTGGCTATTGTTTCGACTTTACTGTATTTGGTGGTTGGCAGTTTACAGTTTAAGGCTAGCCATGAAGCTTTCTTTTCGACGGTCAGTCCTGCGCAAGCCGCAGCTAGATTCATTTGGTTGATTGGATTGATCCTGCTCCCTGTACTACTTTTTATTTTTAGCAACAAATATGTGCTTTCAAAGATTGCAAGTCTTGTTGTAGAGGAAAGGCAGGATGATCTCATTCTTCCAGCATTTGATAAAGCGATGTTGGTTTTTCAATCGAATCAGCCCGACGTAATACAAAATGTCGCTGATTATTCTTTTGCGAAACTTAAATTGATCAATGACGTGAAAAATACCAAAATTGAGAACCCTTGGGTGAAACGAATTGTCGTTTTTGACCTGAATAAAGTGAAATTTGATGCACTCGATTTAGACAAGAACGATAGCTTTTATGCGATCCTAAGATCGAAGTTTATGCAGGTACTCGAAATCTTAACAGAACCAAGTAGCAAATCCTTTTGGTTATGTATCTTTGTGCAATGGCTTATTTTGCTTGTTGTTTGGTTTAGCTATTAGCGCGTGGCCTTATCGCATGAACATCCTGGGAATGGAAAAAAGTTCAAATAGATAAAACCATAAAATAGTTTAATAATGAGATAAACTAATCTATGAAGTTTGAATCCGATCTTTGTGAGGATATATAATTTGATAGTTTTGGGAGGAAGATTGAGCTGTAAACTAAAATTGCGTCAGTTTCAGTATCCAATGGAATCCCAGGGTAAAAATGGATGTAAAGGTCGGGCGCAAGTCCGACCTTTACTTTTTTATCTATTCCTGGAAAAAAATCGACTATATCCTTTTCCAATGAATTTGCTGTGCTTATGCAAAAGTCCTGTGACCATGATGTCGGGATTTCGGTGGCTGACCTAACAGCATTTGATCAATATAGCGAATTTTAACAATTCTTGATAGAATTCTCATAATCCTAGCCAGAAAGATGTGCTGTAAATTTGCAACGATTTTTTTATTTAAACATACTTAAAAAACAACGCCACAAATGAAAACACATCAAAAAGGACAAAAACTGAAATATGTTGCACCAAAAGTAGAAGCCTTTCAAATTGAATTTGAACAGTCTATTGCAGCCGGATCAGGTAATGTAAATACTGGGGGAGAAGGACATGGAGCAAACGGACAATCAGTCATGGAGCAATCGTACGATGCGGGCTGGTCCAATAACAAAGATTTTGATCTATAAGTATTATGGCAAAGGTTCTTAAAAATTTTAACTTCGGTGTCCTTTTGGGGGCACTGCTTTTTATTTCCACATCCTGTGCAAATAAGGATAATCAAGAACAAGCGTTAAGTGGCAATTTGATTATTCGTTCGGCCCGGTTTATTGCCGATGGGCAAATCAATAGGATCAATGAAGCCGAAAATAGAACCGGTGAAAAATTGGCTTCTATCTCAAAATCAACCCCAGCACCACTCCTTATCCATGGCGGAAAGGATTTTGATTTTACAACAACTGTGCAGAGTAATGCCAGTGCAGCACAAACAAACGGTCTAAAGGCTGCTTCCGCTACTTCGCCGCTGCGAGCAGCAGATGTTCCTCTTAATAACAGCATTAAATTTAGGTTGGTTTTTATGAAAGACGGCAATTCGACGCCGATTTATAATGAAGTACTCACTGCTGATCAGGATCCGAATTTAAGGATTGCTGTTAATACCGCGTATCACTGGTATGCCATTTCAGTCAATGACCAAAGTACAGCCCCTGACATCGATGGATCGGGTTCCATTCAAGGTGCTGATCTTGCCAACAAGGATTTTATGTTTGCGTCCGGAGCGATCACGGGGCAAGAAGGTGAAAATTATCTTGACATCTTGTTTTTACGTCAGATGGCGGCTATCGAATTAAGTTTAAATACACGTGGCTTGTTTGGCGGGCTGACGGATAATTCGGTTCTGAGCATAGGACAGGGGACAGGAGGCTCTTTTAGTAATATTGTTCAGACAGGTGATTTTAATATTTTTAATGGCACTTTCGCCAATCTCCGTGATGCTGATCCGCTTCGGGGCGACCAAATGCAGATCGTCGATAACCGCTGGGGAAATGCCGAAAAAATCGGCCGTTTCTTTACAGCCAGTAATACGACCATTCCTGCAAATAATCTATGTGTGAAGCTAAATGCACTTCAGATTACGCTCGACGATAATACGACCCGTACATTTGCCGCCAATACGATAGTTCCCATTGCACATAGCAATGCCTTGAACCTTACAAAGGGAACTTTATCGAGCACGAGTATTAGATTGATCGAGTCAGGAATTAACATCAATGGACTCATTTGGGCTAGAACAAATCTGATTTATGATGTGAATAAATTGTATGGCGGATCCTATAGTGCCGGTAATTCGGATGCCTATCGTTTCCGGCCAAACAATAACTATGCTTATGCGAATGTAAATACGGAGTATTGGAACTTTGGAACAACGGTTCCTAGTGGTACAGATTATGGCTCTGTAGATGAGTGTAGGCGCGTTTATCCGGAGGGAACTTGGAGATTACCGCAAGAACTTAACAATCCAAAGGAAATGACGCAGCTGTCACAAAATACAAACCGTACTGTATCTATGTTGCAGGTGGCGGATGGCTATCGCTATAGTATTGCGTGGTTTAGTTCTCAGCCGGCAAATTCCGCCTATCCAGATAACAATTTGGTACTATCATTTTACGGCTACCGGGATGCGAATGGTAATATTCAGGAAATTCCTTCTGGAAGTTCCAATGGAACCGGAACAATTCAATATCGTAGTAACCAGTTTAATACAGCAAATAACAATAACTACGTGCTATATGCACAAGTTAATAATGGCACCTATGGAAATACGTCTATTATACAGACTGCACCCAGCTTGGGTACTGTTATACGCTGTGTACGTAACGTTGTGAACAATTAAAATGGTGGTAAGGTGATGCAACAACATCGGCAACCGTTTAACTTTATATTTTCCATGTAATGAACGAAGGGCAGGTCACTTAATGGACTTGTCCTTCTTGATTATTCGGAGACGAGCTGTGACTGTGCAGGCCCGTTGCTCTCCGCTTGCTGCTGACGGATTTCTTTTGGGCTATTTCCAGTCATATGCTTGATAAAAGACGAAAAATTAGCCATATCGGTAAACCCAAGTTTGTATGCGATTTCCTTAACGGAATAATTGGTGCCCAGTAATAATCTTTTTGCCTCCAGGAGCAGTCTTTCATTAATAATAGTTTTCGCACTTTTGCCAAAAATACGCTTGCATAATATTCCCAGGTAATTGGCACTAACAAATAATTCATCCGAATAGAAATGTACTGAACGTGTCTCTCTAATGTGCTTGTTGAGCAGTGCTTTGAAATTGTCTGCTATAGTAATGATGTTGCTGTTGCTTGTTTTTTTAGACGAATGAAGCTCAGCTGAAATCTTCGCGTTAAGAATTAGCAATATCAAACGAACACGTAGGTTGACAATCTGCCAATTGATTTGTGGTCGCGCGAGTTCCCGCGCGATAACTTTCAGGTTAGCCACTAAATCTTTAAAATCAAAATTTGAGACCTTTATTACCGGAAATTTGTTGGTGGCATAATTAAACTGATCAGCCTCATTCATCAATTGTGCAATAAAGGCATTACTGACGATGAGCCTGTGTCCAATGCAGTCGGTCTGAAAGATCCACGATTGCACTTGATTGGGAAATGTAATGTGAACTTCCGAAGATTTTACCGGATAATCCAGATAATCGATGCTATGCAGGCCGTCACCCTTTTCAAAGAAAAAGAAAACATAGGCATCGGAAGATTGAAATTCCTCTGCTGCACTTGCACCAAATAAGGGTAAGTAGACGATATGGTCTTTCACGTCGACATTCTGATCGGGCCCATTTAAAATACTTGTCCGTAATTGCATTAGTATGTTATTATCTCTATCTATAATTTATATTATCTTGTGCATTCGTAAATCGCCTCATCAAAAGGATAGAAAACTTCGAACACTGCTCGTTCGTTTTATCCTTTTTTATGTGTGTCTATAGCCAAGTCTCGTTCTTGCAGATAAAGGCAGGAGGTTATTAGAGCCTGTTTTAACACTGAAAAAGATCGAACATTCAAAATTAAGGAAAGGGGTAGGAGAAAAAGTTTTCCTAATCATGGAAGTAGTTTTCCTAATCCTCGATTGAGAAGACAAGATTTCATTTTATTGAAAAATTTATTGCAGCGGGGATTGCTTTGGAGCAACATCAGGTAGTTTCGAGGAAAGGGCAGTTACTGCGTGACAAAAACAAGCGATAGTGTTAAAAAGAATTGTTGGTTTTCTTCCTTCTCTTGTTAAAACTCTAACAAAAAAAAGCGAAAATGATCTATTTTACCAATTGATTTCAAGCGTTCTTTTTTATTTAAACACTTGGTTTTTAGTTTTTTATTCTTTTTTTTGAAAAGTATTTTCTTTGGTTTAGGTCAAGTTTTCGATAAGGTGAGGCCGATTGGTACAATAAAGAAATATCCGATAAATTTAGATAATCTGACTTGGCAACCCTTATGGAAGAAGCAATTTTTTGCAACGATAAGGCTGCTATTTGGAATAAAAAAATAAAGTCCAATTATCTTTTGAATACGATTAATTATGAAAACTGAAAACAAAAAGAAATCATTTTATGAAGCCCCGCAAATGGAGGTTATCAAAATTATGATGGAAGAAGGTATCGGAGCAGGATCAACACCCACGCAACCAACAAGTGAATCGAATGAGGTGAAAGACCAGTGGGAAAATAAAGCCGACGACAACCGTAACCTGGGCTGGTAATAAAAAAAGAGATGAATAAGTAAGATTATGAAAGATGTAAAAATGAGTTTATCGATTGGATTTATTGGCGTGATGTTGTTCCTGTTAGCGGGTATGGTGTCCTCCTGTAAAAAAGATAAAGGGCAAGTCGCTTTGGGGACGATGGAAGTAAAAATTACGGCATCTGTTGCACAATTTGCTGATGTCTCTGCAAATCGAGCTACTGCTGATCATTTAACCACTTCTCGGCAGGCAAATGCTGCTCAGCGACGTCGTCTCCCTATTGATAAAGACTTCGATTTGACCGTTACTTGGAGTCCGGTGACCACACAGGTGACGAAAGCGGAGTCGATGGTTTCCGGGAAAAAAGCGCGTACTATAAGCGATATGAAGCCTAATACCCAGTATAAACTATTGGTCTACGATGCTACCGGACATTATGTGGCCGAAAGAGATTACACGCGCGGGCTTGAATCCAATACCGCGGCTTTGCTGCTTCAAGGTGGGGCAACGTATAAATTTGTTGCATATTCGATCAACAGTACGTCGGCTAATGCAGCTGTAAACTTCCAGGACGACAATAATAAAACGTTGGATGGATCATCGATCTCGTCGTTGGAAGGGACTGCCGACTTCATGTATTTTCGAAAAGACATGCTTATTTCATCTTCTGCTGATAATTACCTAAATATCGTTTTTGTCCACGAGTTCAGCGAGATTACAACAACAGTAGATGCGTCTGCAACAGGTAAACCTATTAAAGAACTCGAGGCGGCCTTCGATTCACATTATCCAAATGCGTCTATAGCACTGTCTGATGGTACAATAACCCGAATAGGTACAGCAGGAAATCTTGCGGTCGGATTTACTGGCTTTAACACAGCATCGGTTACCGGAATCAATATCTTGAACGGTCAATCTACGACCGCTACGTTAACCTTTTCGAAATTAACAATCGGTACATTGACACGTACGGATATGCCTCCAATTACCAATTTGAACATTACGCCAGGCGTAGCTTACAGACTCAACCTGACCATCGAACCTAGGGATGGCAACCTGGTGTACCTCGGGCAGTATGCGACAAAGATCGGCGACCAAATTTGGATGAGACATAATTTAGGGGCAGATACAAGCCTTAATCCTGACCAAAATCCAAGTCCGGCAGCGTTACTTGGAAACTATTACCAGTACGGACGTTCGGCTGTTGTAGCCACCTCTTCTACAGGGAATGGCGCAATTTCAGGTTGGAATACCAGTGTTGCTACTGATAATGCCTGGAATAGTGGAACGGAGGCGTCGCCGACAAAAACTGCAACAGATCCTTGTCCAAGTGGTTATCGTGTCCCTACTGCACAGGAATACCAACATCTGATCGATAATTCTTCGGCAAGCAATATTGGAACGTGGGCCAATAATTCGACGGCGAATACTGTTGGTGCGGCAAAGGTCATGACAAGTAAGACCGATCCAAACGTCAAATTAACTTTTCCGGCGGCGGGATATCGTAATGCCGCACAAGGCATTCTTTACTGGCGTGGCGGAAATGGAGCCTATTGGACTTCCTCTGTATCTGGGAGTAACCTCACTCGCTTTTCTGCACTGCAAAATAGTGCTTCCATCGATCAGAGCAACAATAGCCAGCCAGCTAACCTTAGCAAAGCAACTGGGATGACGATACGCTGTATTGCGATCCAAAAATAATACTTCAGGATTAATGGACTGCTATAGGAAGTCTGATTAGGGATGCAAATTTTAACGCTCGTCGTTAATTAATGCATCCGAATAGCTTCTTTTTACGGTACTAACTTCGGTTGCTTGGACCGGGTTGGTGGTCCTGTGTTTTATCAAGATTTTGCTTCATCGATCAAGAAAAAATTATTTTTAAATCAGGTCAATTGACGGATGACTTAAGCGGGGATATTGAATGAGAAAAAGGAATTACGAAATAGAATTATTTAGTGATTTTCAACGGAAAAAAAGAGTCGATGGAGAGATCATCTGTTTCGATGTTGACAAACCCTTGTTTCGGAAAGAGCTTACGGGATTGGATTTTTTTTCAATTTTACTGATCGAACAGGGTACTGGGGTTCACAAAATTGATCAGCTCACTTATCCCATTGTGGACCGGCAAATTCATTTTCTTTTCCCTGGGCAATTGCATAGTTGGGATATCAAAGGGGAGAAGGTCAAGATACAGCTGATTTTTGTGTCGGCTAAGATGTTTAAAATGCTGGAAGGTTTTCTCGTTTATCCCGTTGAATATTACAAGAGAAATCCAGTGATACATTTGGATGTCTCTACCTTCTACAAGGTGAGATATGAGTTTGACGACATAAAAAGAGAAGTTACTGACAGTAATGGTTTGCAGGAAATTGTCTTATCGCGGATCCGAATCGTGACCATGCTGATTCTCCGTAAAATGCTAGGCGAAGTGGACCATCCGGTCTTTGATAAACCGGATTTGTTTTTTAATAAACTTTCTCTGTTGATCATGACGCATTGGCGAGAAAATAGAAGCGTTGCCTTTTATGCCGAAAAAGTGGGATTGACAGCCAATTACATAAATGTACTCTGCAAAAAACATTTAAATATAACTGCCATTTCGTTTATTGCCAAAACAGTACTTAATGAAGTTATTCATGAAATGAAAATTTCGAGAAAAAAAATAAAGGATATTGCCGAAGAAATGCAGTTTAACGATGTGGCCAGTTTCTCCAATTACTTTAAGCGCCATAAGGGTATATCGCCACGTGAATTTCTTCTTGATGAAGTATAAACGTTTTAAAATTGGATGGTATTTGTCAGACTGAATAATTTCTTGTCATAGATTAAGCCTATTATTCTGTCATTGTGTTAATTTCGACATAGCTGACATGGCTTCTTGTTTGTGTTTTGAATTCCTCATTAATTAAAAACCGGCGAGACGTCAAATCGGTTATTTAACACATAAGGAGTATAATTACAGCATGAATAGCATGGTATCGGCCAGTACTTTTCAACATGATGAGGTTATTTTTAAAGAAATAATTGGTCAGGAAAACTATAATAAAACAATCAGTTGCACTAATTTCTTAATCGTTCTATTTATCCGCGGGAGTGGGACACATTATGTAGATTCATTTGCTTATCCAATTCGAAACAAACAATTACATTTTTTATTTCCGGGACAGGTTCACCATTGGCAGACAGGCCCTGAAACTATCGCCCGAAAAATTGTGGTTGGAAAAAAGCTGTTTGATTCATTTTCACGTGTCGCTGAGTTTTATTTTACCCAAAATAATCTACGCCCCACATTTGCGCTTTCAGACTCCCTTTTTGATATGGTCAATCGAGAAATGGATCGTATCCAACTTGATTTATTGGAAAATGAGACTAACGGAAATTGGGCCGATATTATCGCACTAAGAATCGAAATTTTGTCTTCCATCATACGAAAGGAGGCCGGCATTTATCTGGCACAAAATCCAGGTAACGGACAGCGCGACATCATTGAAGCATTTTGTGAGCTTGTCGATATACATTTTAAATCCCAACAGCGTGTCGCTTGGTATGCCGATCATTTAAATCTGTCAAGTAACTACTTAAACACGTTGTGTCAAAATCAGCTCAAAACAACTGCATCAAACGTTATATTACAACGTAAACTACGCGAAGCGAAACAGCAATTGCGGTTTTCGACCCAATCTATCCAATCTATTGGGTTTGACCTTGGTTATGAAACGTCTGCTGCATTTTCAACATTCTTTAGAAAGCAGACCGGGGATTCTCCAAGAGTTTATCGGAAACAATAGATTATTTTAAAAGAAAGATATTTCCCAATATATTCGTGCCTTGAAATATGCAGTCGGACTTAATAAATATTAAGTTAAATACTTAATCAATGTTATTGGACTGAATGGACTATCCATACTAGCTTTGCCTATCACAAAGGTCATTCTTTATTGGTTAAGGACTAATTGCCATGTTAACCCAGAAAGAAGTAGATCATTCATAAACATTAAGGTAAAAAACTAACAGTATGAAGAGCTTTGAAACATTAGTAGATGCTATTGCAGACCTTCGTGGCCGAGGGTACATTCAGGATTTTGAATTATTAGAAAATGGGTTGAGTTGTATTGCGTTACAGCTCCTGCTAGGTCCCGAGGAATTTATGGTGGATGAGTATTACCGATTTGAAGGTTTCTCTGATCCCGACGACAGTAGTATCATCTATGCCATTACATCCACAGCAGGCATAAAAGGAACCCTAGTAGACGCCTATGGGACATATGCTGAGAATCTGAGTAGCGATATGCTCGAAAAAATGAGGTTTACCTATCGGTCTTAATCTTTTTTTTTGCATGAGAATTTGTGTACCGATGTATATTTAACCAAGAGCATAGCATGATCAAAATACTTACAGCAATCAGCATCATTGTCGTTTTTTCGGTGTTGCTTGTTTTGAAAAGAGCCTTATCTATCCTGCAGGAAAAACAATACCACCAGGCTGTAGAACATCATTTTTTTATGGAGGTATTGGATAAGATTTTTAATCATTTCCTGATTTGGACCCTTTGGAGGAAAATATTAACTAAAACGACTGTGGTCTTATTGGTTATGTTTGGCAGCCTATTTCTTTACGTCCGTTATGAATTACCTGTTGTGCCGAAGGTCCCGGATGTGTTGATCGACCATAATGATACAGTTTTGTTAAAGCGTGGAGCATACCTCGTCGAAAATGTCGCGACATGTACGGATTGTCACAGCCCCCGTGATGTCCATTTTTATTCGTGGCCTTTAGTAGATGAGCAAAAGGGGGCTGGGGGCGAGTTTCTTTCTAAAAGTAAGGGCTTTGATTTTCCTGGAGAGTCTTTCACGCCTAATATTACACCAACTAATCTCGGAAATTGGACGGATGGCGAAGTGTACCGCCTCTTGACGACCGGTATTCGTAAAGATGGTAGTACTGTATATCATGCCATGCCATTTATGGCTTTCTCACATGCAGATCCGAATGATATCAAGGCCATTATCGCCTACATCAGAACACTTAAACCTCAGCCTAAAAATCCGGCGAGTGTTACTAAAGTGGATTACTTGACCACATTATACAACCGGGCTATCTCCAGAAAACCATCGCCGGTTTATTTAAAGGACCTAAAAACGAAAATTGATTCGGGGCGTTATCTTGTCAACATGGCGGGCTGCAACGATTGCCATTCGCCTAAAAAATTTGGCGATGTTTTCGATAAAGAAAAGCTTTTGAGTGGTGGTATTGAGTTTCCGATGCCCACCGGTGGTTATACCCATTCTGCTAATCTAACGCCAGACGAAAGCGGGCTTGGCCCCTGGAGTGAGGAGGCATTTGTTGCCAAATTTAAAAGCTATAACGATGCTGGGATGATCCAGAAAATCGAGCCGGGGATGTATAGTTCCCTAATGCCTTGGTACGCTTTTCGAAAGATGACTGATCGGGATCTTAAAAGTATATATGCTTATCTCAGGACAATTAAACCAATTTATAATCCAGTTGTGAAATTTACTAAACAGAGTACAAAGGGAAAGGTCGATCCGGAATAAGTAGATTGTTCAGATTTTTTCATTTGCAACAGACGTTTCAAGGGTAAATCCAAATGAATTTTTCAATTTAGCGGATTACCTACTAAACATTCTGTTGTTGCAGCTATTTGCCGATTGGTTAAGTTTTCTTTAGGTTTTTGCAGTGAAATATCAGACTATCACGACAGTATAAGTTTTATTTTGTATTTTAACTGAAAGAATAAAACCATGGAGTTTTAAATGGATGTTATGATGAAAAATATTTTTTTTACTGTTGTTCAGCTTTTGGTTGCATCATTTGTTTTCGCACAAATGCCTCAGGTTAAGGTTGAAGAGGGGGTACTCGAAGGAATTACCTTGTCAAGCGGGGTAGAGTCCTTTCGAGGAATTCCCTTTGCAAAACCGCCAGTAGGCGACCTGAGGTGGAAAGAACCGCAAGCTGCCGAACATTGGTCTGGTATTCGTAAGGCAGATCATTTTGGTTATTCTCCGATGCAGAAACCGATCTATGGGGACATGCGATTTCGGTCACCCGGCATCAGTGAAGACTGTCTCTACCTGAATGTATGGCGTCCAAAGACCCTTGGTTCGGGCAAACTTCCTGTTTTAGTTTATTTTTACGGCGGAGGTTTCAATGCTGGTGATGGATCGGAAAATCGCTATGATGGTGAAAGTTTTGCCAAAGAAGGTCTTATTGTCGTTACAGTCAACTATCGCCTTGGAATCTTTGGCTTTTTTGCGCATCCAGCATTAACCGAGGAATCTCCGAAACATGCTTCCGGAAATTATGGACTGCTGGATCAGCATGCAGCTTTGGTTTGGGTCAAAAAAAATATTGCTGCATTTGGTGGGGATCCAGATGCCGTCACCATCGGTGGTGAGTCGGCAGGGAGTATGTCGGTTTCTGCCCAGATGACGAGTCCGTTGTCCAAAGGACTATTTAAACGTGCTATCGGTCAGAGCGGAAGTGTTTTTAACTTGCGGTATGGCACGGCCTCTATTACTGAGCAAGAGCAACAAGGGACTACATTTGCAACGCGCATAAATGCCGAGGGGCTTGATAAGCTACGTGAAATTCCTGCGGCCGAACTCCTTGATAAAGCCAGCGAGCCGGGGGCCTTTGCGACCCGTTTGATTGTCGATGGCTATTTTCTGCCGAAATCTCCTTTGGCTATTTTTAAGGCCGGGGAACAGTCTAAAGTCCCCCTACTTGCAGGCTGGACGTCTACGGAAGCTCCATATACCGCCTACATGGGTAAATTGTATCCATCTCCGGAGAATTATGAAAAATTAGTAAGAGCACAATATGACCTTCAGGCTGACGAATTGCTCAAGCTTTATCCTGGAAAGACAGAGGCGGAAGTCATTCGGTCAGCAACTGCCTTAGGTAGCGATAATTTTATCGTTTATAGTACCTGGAAATGGCTTGATCTGCAACGAAAGAATAGCGGTCAGCCAGTCTACGTTTATATATTCGGTAAACCGCGGCCGCCCATGCAACCGGCATACCGCGATGCTCAAACTGGGCTCGCGGGAGGAATTACTAAGAAATCTGCGCAGGAAGCCAAGGAAAAAAGCCCACAGCCCCTACCGGGTGCTTTCCATGCGAGTGATATTGAATATTTATTGGGAAATCTGCAGAGCAATGATGTCTTTGCATGGACGAAAGACGATTACAAGGTATCAAAACTTGGTCAGCAGTACTTTATTAATTTTATCAAGACGGGCGATCCAAATGGAAAAGGGCTCGCAACCTGGCCGAAAACAACAGCAAAAGATAAACGCATGAATATTCTGAATTTGAATATTGAGGTGAAGGCGTCTGCTGAAGAATTTCGGAACAGATATCTTTTTCTGGATAAATTGTTTGTCGACCGTGAAGATAAATTCAGATAGACGCCTTCTTTATTCAACTTACCACAGTGGTTAAGCCGTTTGTCTATCAGGTAAATTAAAGTGCTTTTTTATTTTACACCCAAATAAAAACTATTTATTGCAAAAGGCTGTTATCAGATAGACTTTTGATAAAAGCGTATGGACGATATTGCCCTATGCAGGGAGATGTTAGACCGAGGACAGGTTTATTAAGAATCGTTTATTGAATAGTGGGGGCAACCAATTTAGGAGGCTGAAGCACAATGTATGTATAGCGTTGATCTTTTGTAGATGATACTCATATAGAGCAAACTTGGATATATGGCAATAAATCCTGATGTGATTATTATAGGTGGTGGTTTGGCTGGACTTACAAGTGCATTGCATCTGTCTAAACAAGGATTAAATGTGACGTTAATCGAAAAACATGATTTTCCTCGTCATAAGGTTTGCGGCGAATATGTTTCGAACGAAATTTTGGCCTACCTCCATTGGCTACAAGTGGATGTTGAATCGCTAGGTCCAACACATATTCAGGAGCTTGAGTTCACGACAGAAGATGGACAGGTGAATAGGGTCAGGCTGCCCTTGGGTGGGATTGGTGTCAGTCGTTATGCGTTGGATAATCTGTTGTATCAGCAAGCAAAAGGTAAAGGTTGTACAATTGTGATTGCGACTGTAACTGGTATTTCCTTTAGCAGAGATACATTTGCTGTTTCGTTTCAAGATCAGGTATTAAGATCAAAAATTGTACTGGGCGCGTATGGAAAACGCAGTAATATGGATCAGCTCTTATCTCGTGATTTTATAACGAAAACCTCTCCCTGGATGGCTGTTAAGGCACACTATTCGGGCGATTTTCCGAATGACCTAATTGCCTTGCATCATTTTGAAGGAGGCTATTGTGGGATTTCCAAGGTCGAAGATGACCGGATAAATTTATGCTATCTGGCCGATGTAAAAACGTTCAAGAGGTACAAAAACATCGATGATTATCAGCAGTATGTTTTGTCTAAAAATAAGCATCTTAAGTATTTTTTTGAGCACAGTAGGCTACTTTTTGACAAGCCGTTTACGATCAGTCAATTGTCGTTTGATAAGAAATCAGCGGTAGAAAACCATATTCTTATGATTGGTGACACAGCCGGTCTTATTCATCCATTCTGCGGAAATGGGATGGCGATGGCGATACACAGCGCAAAAATAGCTTCTGAGCTTGTCCTGGAATATTACCGGGGCCATATTCATTCACGAAAGCAATTGGAAAAGGCTTATGTCAAGCAATGGAATCGAACGTTTAAAAAACGCCTCTTATTCGGACGACTTCTGTCGAGCCTGTTAAGCTATAAAATGGGAACCGCAGTTTTAATGAAGACTGCCTCATTTTTTCCGAAAATGCTCAGCTGGATTATTAAACAAACTCATGGAAATGCAAGGTCAATAAAATGGGAATAAACACAAAACAGAGAACATCGGAGCATGAGATCATGGACGATTTTCTGCTCGAAGGAGAAGAACTTCGTACCACGTTGGACAAGATCGCAAAGATTAATCGTTTTTTAGGCGGAAATAACATTACGCTGAATGGTGTGAAAAAATTACTTTCAACCAGCTGCAAGAATGAAACAATAACGATTGTGGATATCGGTTGTGGGAATGGGGACATGCTTCGCATGTTGAGTGATTATGGCAATAGACATCATATTAAGCTTTCAATGCTCGGTATAGATGCCAACCCCTATACAATAAATTATGCGGGGGATTTGTCGAAAGATTATAGTAATATATCCTATTTGTGTGCGGATATCTTTGAAGAGAATTTTGAAGATGTCAAGTATGATATTATTCTGTGTACACTTACTATACACCATTTCGACAATGAAGAGATCCTTCGTTTGTTAGGTAGTCTGGTCAACGTATCAAAACTGGGGGTGGTCATCAACGATTTACAAAGGAGTAAACTGGCTTACCGGCTTTTTCAAACCATTGCTGTTCTTTTTAGGTTAAATAGAATGACAAAAGTGGATGGGCTTGTTTCAATACTGCGTGGGTTTAAAAAGGAGGAACTTACCCAATTCTCCAATAAACTGAAATTAGAAAATTATAGCATCCAATGGAAATGGGCCTTTCGTTACCAGTGGATAATTTCCAAGATATGAACGTAAAGATAGTAAGTGTTGCGAAGCAACTCCCTAAATATTCTTGTGCTACGGCAGAGATCCTTCCGCTATTGGATATCTGGCTCCATCACCAAGAGCCTCGTTTTATTAAAAAGATCAAGAAACTTTTCGAAGGCTCTGCTGTGGAAAGACGATATGCTATTATGGATCCGAAAGAGGTCTTCACAGCGACGTCTTTTGAAGAAAAAAATAATGTGTACTGTCGGGAGGCAACGGTCCTAGGGGAGCAAGCGCTTCGTAAGGCCCTTGGGCAAACGGGATGGGATCCGCAGTCCCTGGATTATATCATTACAGTGAGTTGTACTGGAATTATGATCCCTTCGCTAGACGCGTATCTCATCAATACGATGAAACTCCGACAGGACATTGTGCGGTTACCAGTTACCGAAATGGGTTGTGTTGCTGGTGTTTCAGGTATTATTTATGCTAAAAATTTTCTTCAGGCCAACCCAGGCAAACGTGCTGCGGTAATTGCCGTCGAAGCGCCAACAGCAACTTTTCAGCTGGAAGATTTCTCCATGTCAAACATGGTCAGTGCCGCAATATTTGGAGATGGTGCAGCTTGCTGTCTACTTTCCTCCGACGAGTCAGACAATGGTCCGGTGATTCTTGATCAGGAGATGTACCATTTTTATGATGCGGAAGATATTATGGGATTTAAGCTGACAAACAGCGGTATGCAGATGATACTGGATGTTGAAGTGCCGAATGTGATCGCGTCTCATTTTGATGCCGTTATACATCCATTTTTGAAGAAGAACCAGCTTGAAATTAAAGATATTGATTACATGATTTTTCATCCAGGTGGAAAAAAGATAGTCGCTACAATCGAAGATATTTTTGCTGAATTTGATAAGGATATTGCGGATACTAAGGCTGTGCTGGCACAGTATGGTAATATGTCGAGCGCTACGGTGTTATATGTCCTCGAACGTATTATGAAACGTAGTCCTCAGGTCGGTGAATTGGGGCTAATGCTGAGTTTTGGTCCTGGATTTTCGGCACAGCGCGTTTTATTACAATGGTAACCTACTAAATTTGAATGATGGATCTGAATTCTATATTAGCCAAATTGCCTTACAGTGCCCCGTTTTTATTTGTTGACGCATTGATTCACGTCGATGCGGAAGGTGTTGTAGGTACCTATACCTTTGATGAAAATCTGGATTTTTATAGGGGTCATTTTAATGAAAAAGCGATCACTCCAGGAGTTATTCTGATCGAAACAATGGCCCAAATAGGTTTAGCTTGTTTGGGAATTTTTCTGCTCAATAAAGACTTTATACAGGGCTCTTCTATTGCATTGACTTCTACTGAAATACAATTTTTAAAACCCGTGTTTCCAAAGGAAAAAGTGACGGTAATTTCAAAAAAAATATATTTTAGGTTTGGAAAGTTAAAATGTGCGGTTACGATGAAAAATGAAGCTGGACAGGAAGTTTGTAAAGGAATATTGGCAGGTATGATTACCGAGGAGCTATGAAGAGAGTTGTTATTACAGGATTAGGGGTCGTTGCACCCAATGGAGTGGGCGTACCGGCCTTTACACAGGCGCTAAAAGAGGGTGTCTCCGGTGTTAGACATGATGTGCAGTTGGAAAAATTGCAGTTTTCCTGTCAGATTGCTGGAATGCCACAAGTATCGGATGATCTCAAAAGACAATGTTTCACGGAACTTGAGCTTAGAGGTTTTAACAGTACAGGCATATTATACGGTGTCATAGCTGGAATGGAGGCTTGGACAAATGCAGGTTTTCCTATTGCCTTAAATTCGCTCCCCGATTGGGATAGTGGAACAGTCTTTGGTTCAGGCACCTCAGGTATCGATAAGTTTCGGGAGAGTATCTATAAAATTGATGAGCTGCAAACACGTAGGCTAGGCAGTACAGCCGTTGCCCAAACGATGAACAGTGGTGTCAGTGCATATTTAGGTGGGAAATTAGGGCTCGGAAATCAGGTCACCACCAATTCCTCTGCCTGTGCTACCGGGACCGAAGCAATTCTAATGGCCTATGACCGGATTAGGTCCGGAAGAGCAAAGCGCATGCTAGCAGGTAGTACTGGAGATAGTGGGCCTTATATTTGGGGCGGTTTTGATGCACTTCGTGTCTGTAGCTCGCAATATAATGACCGCCCTGCGGAAGGTTCTCGCCCAATGAGTGCAACAGCCGCAGGATTCGTACCGGGTAGCGGAGCTGGAGCCCTACTACTGGAAGATTTGGAAAGTGCCTTAGAACGCAAGGCCATGATATATGGCGAGTTATTGGGCGGTCAAGTAAATTCTGGAGGGCAACGTGGAACGGGCAGTATGACAGCTCCAAATGCTGATGCTGTACGCCGATGTATTGCGGAAGCCCTAAAAAATTCGGGCGTCTCCGGATGGGATGTCGATGCCATAAACGGTCATTTAACGGCAACGGCCAAAGATGCTTTTGAAATAGAAAACTGGACTGAGGCCCTTGGGCGTAAAGGGAAAGATTTTCCATTGATAAACTCGCTAAAAGGAATGACTGGGCATTGTCTCAGTGCGGCAGGTAGCATAGAATGCGTGGCCACAGTTTTGCAGTTATATCATGGATTTGTATTTGGAAACAGTAATTGTACTGATTTACATCCTGAGATTACAGCAATGATAGATCCATCAAGAATACCATTACATCAAGTTGATGTCAAACCTTATATTATAGCCAAAGCGAGTTTCGGATTTGGGGATGTAAATGCCTGTTTAATATTTAAAAAATTTGATAACTAAACCTATGAACAGAGAAGAATTGATCGGTGCTTTAAAGCCAATTATAGCACCTTACACAACAAACGAAGAAGCATTTGGACAGCTTACAGAAAAGACTGATTTTATGCGTGATCTACAAATCAATTCAGCAAATTTGGTTGATATTGTCCTGGATATCGAAGATCAATTTGGGATCGTTATTGAAAATTCCGATATGGAGCGTATGCTTAATGTCGGAGCTGCAGTCGAAATAATCGAAAGCAAGTTACAAGAAAAATGATTGGTAATGACGTTATCGACCTGGTTCAGTCCAGAAAAGATAGTAATTGGAGACGTAGAGGCTTTGTTTCTAAGCTATTTAATGAGCATGAACAACTGTTGATTGTGAACAGTCCTGATCCCGAAATTGTTGTTTGGCTCTTATGGAGCATGAAAGAGGCTGCCTATAAAATATGGAATAGACAGACAGGAATTCGGAAATATATGCCTAAAAGATTGCTATGTTCAGTTATTGAACGGTCTTCTTGCAGCGCAAGGGGAGAAGTCATCTGCGAAGGGAAGAGGTATTACACTAAGACTATTGTTTGCCCTGATTTTATACATACCATCGCAGTTGGCGAATTAGTTCATTTAGGCAATATTGTAGAAATCGAAAAAGGTGAAATTGTTAAAGATGCTCAGGGGATACCAAGCATCATTGTGAAAGATAGCGGCACACACTTACCCGTTTCTGTAAGTAACCATGGCCGTTTTGAGAGAATAGTTTCGATTCATAGCTTGTTGACTTAATTAGCGAGTAAACATCTTATTGCACTTGGATTGATTCTTCCCGAAGCATCTGTTTGAATTTAGGGTCTCGGATATAACGACTAAAATCATGGCTTGACATTCCTGTGAAATCAGTCATAGAAAAGATGCTGTAATTTTTCTTAAGGGCGTTATAACTTTCCTCTTTGTATCCAAGATCAGTTGGATTAAGTTTGTTCGATAAGAATCCAAAAAACTTCTTCAACATCTTGTCCGTTCCGTTGATAGTGATGTGTATTTTCTTGACTTGTGAGCTGAGATTTACAAATTTTTTTGTATTACTTACCGTATCCGTATATTGAAACTCGGAAAGTCCTATCGCTGGAGCCAGCATAATGCAGGTAATTCTATTTTTGTTTTCTAACAATGGCTTTGCCCGCTCGATATCAACATTGTGAACGTCTTTTGCTTGTGCTGAAAATGAGCTATTGTATTCAGGATTTGAAATAGCGCTCATAACCACAGATGCTCCACGACTATGTGATATGATGAAGACATCCTTATCGGCCATATTGTTCAGTATACGTCTTAATCCAAATTCACCGGCCATCTGGCTAAAAGAGGCCGCTGAAAACCAGTTTTTGGCGGAACGAAAAGGGGAGGTAGATCGTAGACCATCCCAATAAAATCGAATGATTTCATCGTTTTTAGGGTTTGTAACGATATGATCGGAAATATATTTATATTGTTTTACAACAGATTCTTCATCAGCATTAAAGCCATGGACTAAAATGAACACACGTTTTTTTGGAGCAATACGTTTTGACAGACGCAGCATGTTACTGCGTTCAAAAGCGAGTAATTGTTCACGGTCGCCTCTATCGGTGGCAATTTTCATAAGCGAATAGGGATCTCGGGCCGCTTTATTGGAAGGAATGCCATAGTTTTTCTTCCAATTGTCGGGGTAGAAATTACCATTTTGATCCACAAATGAGTACCACAGGTTAGGATCTACGCCGGTATTGGGGGAAGCCGAATCGGGAAGATTATGGATAAGGCCACACGAAGTGAACAAGCTGATAACGATGATAATATAGAAAAAATACCTTTTGTTCATATGATTTATTTCCTACTATTCCAGAATTTAATTTTTAACTAGGATCCAATGGCTGTTAAATTGGATATATTTTCACAAAAAAGCGATTTGTTCTAATATAGTCATTATTTTGGACAGCGAAAAGTAGGTTTGTATTTTGAACGCTTCATGTTTGCCGAAATTTAGCGGCACCAAGCTACAAATCACTTCTTTGTAATTAAATAAAGTTTGTTGCGTTGGTTGGTGAAAAGTTGAAAATTTAAAGCTGGATTTGCATAATAGTCATATGCATTAAATTGGTCGGTATTCTCAAAGGTTAGTGTGCCGATGTTTTTATTGTTGATGTCTACTTGAGACCAATGCCATTTTTCGTCCAGGTATAAGCTGTCTTTAAATCTTAAGGTGTCATTTTCGACAATAAGCTGTGAGAATAGGCAGCCTTGCCAAAGGTCTCCTTTTTCACATTTCCCCGTTTTGACGTCATGTCTATTGCGAACACGTTTGATTTTCTGATAATAAACTGATCTAATGTTAGGGGGAGTAGTATTCGTTACCCATTCATTCTTATCCCAGTGACCGAAAAGATCATTTACGGTACGGCCCTTAGATGAGCTTTGTGGGACTAAATTATTATCATCTGATATGTTTTCGTAGAATACATACCAGTTATCGTCTATAAAATAAGTTCGCTTCGTATAGCTTTTCGAATTGCTTTGATCGGAATGATAGATTTTCTCTGACAGCAGATAAATGGCTTTACTTTCAATATCATTTAGTTTTTGGCCTTGTTGATATGCGGGCCAGTTGAGGTTTGCGTTGAATACTTCAATTGTTTTTTTTGTAGTATCTCCGTTCAATGGCCAGCTGCGAAAGTAATGTTTGGAAACGTTGATCAAATACCCTTCAAATAAAACTTCTGAATCGTCATCCTTGTCCTGCTTAAAGGAGTATTCATCAATCTGATTGCCATCTTTATCCAGTTTATAGAATGTATGAATAACTGTTGATGGACTGTCAGTGTCGGTTACACCGGTTAAACAATGAATGATTAATTCATTGTTTTTAGTCAAAAACTGATCTATAGGGTGGTCACTTGCCTTGAAGAGTATGATTTCATGTTTCCCAAACTGGTTTTTTAGCTTGTTAATGTCATCATATTTGCTGTATTCATTTGGCAGTTTTGAGGAGTGGAAAAAGTTTTGAAGCCTAATATCGATATCAAAAATACCATTTGTATAAATAATAGTGCATGCGATCAGGGCACATCCCAGTAAGTAGTACTTCAAATTACGTGTATCCTTTACCAGCAAAAAGAAATGAAAAAATATCCAGCTCAGTACGCAAACAAAAGGTGAAAAAATAATATAACTCAACTTTTCACTGCTGCTTAGATCAAAAACGAAAAAACTGATGAGATATGCCGTCATAAAGATTAGGCATAATATAAAAGACTTCGATAACAGTTTCTTTTTGGCTTTCTTCGGTTCCTGATCTATCTGTTGCAATATCTTATAATTTAGTATACGCTATATCCGATCTAACGCTGGACCGATATAGGTGTAATTTAACTTTTTTCTTTAAGGTTTCAAATAATAGATTAAAATCGTTATTCCAGCAGCATGCATAGCGTTTCATTCATTTCTATTGGATCGTGGGAAAACTTCCTTAACTCCACCTTTTGTTAAAATAATGGAATTGTAGCCATCTGTTTTGTCTTCAACAAACTCGATCGTTCTGTCGTTGTCGTCTGCTCTGAAAAATTTTGTTTTAGACTCCGGAATGAGTTCAATATCCGCATCATTATAATAGAGTTTGCCACCAATTTTTAATATCCGTATTTTTCCATAATCACCCACATAGTTATTGTATATGGTCGTATCTATTTTGGCGCGATGATGTTTGTAGGGCATTTCTACTTCTTTACCAAAGGCAATTGCAGAAAGTCCATAACCTATGATATGGGAGGCTGAGCCGTTATTAGAAAGGACAGTGACAAAGAGTTTGTCTTCAGTAAATCGATTAAAAGAAGTCATAGTCCCAAAGAATCCGCCGTCATGTGCAATCAAATAATGTCCGTGATTATAAAATGGATTGATGATAAATCCATAGCCCCAATTTTCGGAGTTATATGGTGTAAACATTTTTTTCTTCATCGCCGCTGATAGGATCGATGTTCCATAAAGAGCTTGGTCCCAAATGGCTAGATCTTCAACGGTTGAATAAATACCGTCGTGACCTAGGTTAATCTCCCAGTTGATATAGGGGTTATGGATAAAACCTTGGTCATTATGATAATATACTTTTGCTTGTTTCGTTACGATGGATTCATTGTTACTAACTCCGGTGTTCTTCATCCCAGCTTTATCAAATATATTTTTCTTTAAAAAAGTAGCGTAATGCTCACCGGAGACTTTTTCAATAATCTTTGCTAACAAATAATAACCGATATTACTATAGGCGCTCTTTGCTCCCGGTGAGAATTCGAAAGGAATTTTCTTGATGGCGGCATAAGCAGAATCGCGACTTATGCTGCTTAATGCGATTTCTTTGAAACCCATAGCAAGTCCGGAGCTGTGTGACAGCAACATGTGGATGCTGATACTATCGGCTTTTGGATAATCGGGGAAAAATTTACTGAGTTTATCATTTAGGGATAACCGCCCATTGTCGACGAGCTGTAAAATCGCGGCTGCGGTAAATTGTTTTGTGACCGATGCCAACTGGAATTTAGTATCTAACGTGTTTTTTATATTCCATTCATAATCTGCCAAACCATAGGCTTTTTTTAATAAAATAGCGCCATTTTTCATGACAAGAACTGTTCCACTGAAATTATTTACATCAGCTTGTGCCTGCATATAGGCTGCAAGCTTAGCTGATGTTTTTTCTTGGGCTACAAGAAAAACTGGGCAAAGCATAAGTAGGATTAAAAGCTTCATAACGTATTGTATAAATAATTATGGAGCAATGTTACTGTTTAATAAAATAGTGTGATTGTATTTTTGTAAACCTGCTAAATAAAAATCCATTTTATCTGGCTCCGTTCGAGATTAGCTATTTTGGAAAAGAAAACTTTTGGCGTAAATCCTGTTAATTTTTTAAAATCTCTAATCATGTGGGATTGATCGAAATAATCCAGGTTATAAGACAGACCTATTTTGCTGCTATCTTCGAGGTGGCTTTGAATTGCAGCTCGAAATCTGATGATTTTTTTGAATTGAGAGGGTGTTTTACAGAGATGTTGATCAAATTGCTTATTTATGGTTGTTCTCGATCTTCTTGTTTTTAGCGAAAATTCTGACATCGATTGATTGACGTTGCGTGTATCTAACATTTCGGTCATTATGTTTTCGAGCAACGCATTTTCAAATGGCCAAAATTTTGATATCCAATAGTGTTCTAATGCCTTGATCCGCTCGTCCTGGTCATCTATGGACAGGATGGATCTCATAGCATCTTTATAATCCAGGTGTGGGTTAAAATCGGGAAATGTTCCGCTGTTATAATCGCTTAAATCATTGGGTATAAAAGCATTTATCCCAAGAGGTTTGAAGTAAGTGGTTATTTCATTTATTTTCCCCTCGTAACTCACTAAAACAGGTTCATTAAAATTGCATACAAGGTTTGTTTCTATCGAATTGGATGGACAATGCTTCGTAATCACCTTGTTTGGGCTTACCATCGTTTGGGTCTGCTCACTTATCGTCACAATGGTGTAAATACTCGGAAATGTAAAATATGCCGTCGCTTTTTCTGCGTCAGTTTTCTCAAGTATATAGAAGCATTCAATATATTTTTTTAGGAGTAAGCTCTCTGGTCTATATATTTTTATCGTCATCTCTTTTCTTCATATAAATAGGCTTTGTTCTTGCCTCATCCTTTTAAACTTGAACGTATTTGATAATCGATTTAAATATAGACAACCTTTATGATAATTTTCACCAAGCTTTATTTCTTAAAACACATATTTTTAGATTGAGGAAAGGATGAATCCGATAGAAATTAATTTTTATTGTAATTTAGTGGCTAATTAACCGTTTAATTAAAAAACAAAATGAACGATTTGAACCCGGAAGAGAATTACATCGCAATAAACAAACACTCGTGGAATAACAGAACGGATACGCATTTAAAATCAGATTTTTACAATCTAACAGGATTTTTAAAAGGGGAGACTTCGCTGAATTCAATTGAGTTAGCATTATTGGGTGATATCAGTGGGAAAAAAATATTACACTTACAATGTCATTTCGGACAGGATACAATTTCTTTGAGTAGACTTGGCGCAAAAGTTACTGGTGTTGACCTATCTGACAAGGCTATAGAAAGTGCGCGCGAAATTGCGAAAGATACGCATGCTGATGTGCAGTTTATCTGTTGTGATCTATATGAGCTTGAGAGTCATCTTGATGAACAATTTGATCTAGTCTTTACAAGTTACGGAACGATTACTTGGTTACCTGATTTAGATAAATGGGCGAAAATAATTTCACGTTTCTTGAAACCGAAAGGGAAGTTTATTTTTGTCGAGTTTCATCCAGTTGTTTGGATGTTCGATGACAATTTTGATAAAGTTGGTTATAATTATTTTAATATTGCTCCAATTGTTGAGACAGAGCAGGGAACCTATGCCGATAAAGATGCCGCTATTTCGCAGTCCTATGTCACCTGGAATCATAGTATGAGTGAGGTCGTTGGTGCTTTACTTCATAATGGGCTGAACATTCAAGACCTGAACGAATTTGACTATTCACCTTATCCTATTTTTAAACACATGACAGAGCTAGATCCTAAAAAATTCAGAATAGCCCATTTGGGAAATAAGATTCCGATGGTCTATGCTATTGTTGCGCGTAAAAGTGAATAAATAAAATTCTGGGAATCGACCTGGTACTTATTTCTTTTTCAAATAACGATTTATCATGGGGCTAAAATCTATTTTGGATGAAACCTGAATATGTTCTGTTAATACTGAGGCGGGAAATTCATCCAAAGTTTTGAAATTAATACAGCCTTTTTGAAACTTGGCCTTTGGTATTTTTAATTTTAGTTCTTCCATTAATTCGGGGTTAGTATAGATGACCAAGGAATGGAATGAAATATAATTCTTCGCGACTGTTAACCCGTATTTAAATACGCCTTGTTCACTAAAGCTGATTGCATTTGGGTTTGACATGAATTTTCCAAAGTTTTCCGAAACGGTATTGTCATTTTCTGATATTGCTTTCCGAAATTGACGAATTATTTGTTGCTCAGTGTCTGAAAGTGTATCAATATATTGATCTATTTCCATTAATTTTTTATTGTCCATAAAAGCTGTAGCTGTTCACTAAAAGTATTAAATTTTCTTTTATATCGATGTAGGTTGACATAAAAAGATCCGACAATTTATTTTCGATAGATTTTGATCTGTCTTTAAAATTTTACCCCTCTTTATTTGTGATTTTACCCCTTGTGGTTGATGGGTTATTTATAATTTAATGTTATTAATCAAATTATAAAATTCGTATTCGTCGGAATTAGAATACGTCTGTAAAAATTATAACAAATTATAAAACTAAAAACAACATTATGAGAAAATTTATGATGGCGATTTCTATTGGAGTCATTGGGCTACTGAGCTGCCAAAAATCCGTTCAACTAGATTCTCCGACATCGCTAAAAATAAAAGCGAAGGTGAATCTGGCAAGTATGGGCAATACTTACTACATAGATCCAAGCGGAAACGATGATAGCACAGGAATGAGCACAACTACAGCATGGAGAACATTGGCCAAAATTAATGCCTCGGTTTTTGGCCCCGGCGACCGTATCTTATTCAAGAGCGGAGGTGTATGGAATGACACTTTGCATATGAAAAATTCGGGAACGGCTGAAGCTCCCATTATCATAGATAAATATGGCGGTGATGTTCGTCCGATTATCAACGGCGGAGGAAAGAGGAATGGATCAAATGCGCTATACCTTAATAAAGTATCCTATTTTGAAGTAAATAACCTCGAACTGACGAATACAATCGCAAGCGGGACAAGTTATGCTGCCACGGGGATCCGCGTGATTGGAGGCAGTTCTGCAGGAACAGCAATCAGCAATGTCTCCATTAGAAATTGTTATGTCCATGACGTCAATGGTGCTATCGATGGACAGACCAATTATAACAAAAGTTCTGGCGGGATTATCTTAGACGGTAAAATATACGGGGCTTTGGTACAAAGTTGTCATGTCGCCAATTGTTCCGTTGAAGGGATAAGGACCACTGGCGATAGGGCTATGGCAGCAAGATCAAAAGATATTATTATCGATAACAATTTGATTGAATATATCTATGGCGACGGTATCGTTATGTCTGGCGTGACGGGAGGAAGTAAAATTACACACAATACGGTGTATAAGGCATGTATGAACACAGGCTCTGAAAATTATGCCGGTATTTGGACAATTGGCAGCTTGAATACGCTGGTGGCTTATAATGAGGTTTACGGTATGACAGGCGGAGGGGCCAACGATGGAGTCGCGTTCGATGCCGATGGCTATGATACCAATTCAGTAACCGATGGAGATATCTTCGAATACAATTATTCGCATGATAATAACGGCGGATTTATGCTTTTTATGAACCAGTCTAAGAATATTAAAGTCCGCTACAACGTTTCTGTCAACGATATCGGTACAACAAGGTTAAAGAAGCTCTTTTTGATCGAAAAAACAACATACGATTCCCGTGAGATTTATAATAATGTATTCTTTATCAAAAATCCGACCGCCAGCCTGTTTAACGTCATGAATGGCGTGAGTTCAGGAAAGCCTTATGCAACATTTTCAAATAATATTTTTTACACGACCTCGACCATTAGTAGTCTGTCTACCCAGGCCGATAACGGATTGAAGTTTAACAATAATTGTTTATTTCCGTCAAGTACATTTACATCATTGAACTGGGGAACTACAGTGCGGAACAACAATTTCTATGAAGATCCGGTATTTGTAAATCCAATTGGTGGAAACGGCCTTGACGCTGCAAAAGGTTATGATGTCGGTTCCGGTTCGGCTGCCCTTAATGCTGGTGTATTTATAAGTAACAATGGGGGTGAGGATTTTGCTGGAAATGCGCTGCCATTGGGTAATCCAGATGTTGGAGCGTTTCAGCATGTTGTTGTAGCCAATGCCGGAAGTTCTCTTGCCGATGCCTATGTCCGTAACGGTACCTATGCGGGTACAAATTATGGAACTACAGCTGATCTTGTCATCAAATCCGACGCTACATCTTACGCGCGTAAAGCATACGCTAAATTTGATATTGCGATGATTACTAAACCTAAAGTGAGTTCGGCAAAATTAAAAATGTATGTTGCAGGAGTGAATACAGCACCACAACGGACTATTAATATTTATACGACCTCCACGACATCATGGTTAGAAAATAGCATTAATTGGAACAATGCACCAATGGATACGGTACTTGTCGGTAAGATTTCTGTTTCAGGGATAGGTTTACAGACCATCGACGTCACCTCGGCCATTAACAGATTGCTTACCGGTACTGATCGTAAAGTATCCTTTCTATTTTTAAATACAGCTGCGGCTTCTTCTACAAATGATATGTCTTTTAGTAGCAGGGAAGCAACCGCCAATAAGCCAACGTTGGAACTGCTTTATTAACCCGGTACTTATTTCAGGCATAATTCTCTTGTATTTAGAATAACCGGATCAAAAAGCCGCAAGGAATACCAATTCTTTGCGGCTTTTGACTAGAGAGCGTAAAGGCCTGAAACTAATTCCTCATTGGAAGTTGTCGCTCGTGCGTCATACTATAGCCAGTTTTTAAAGTTAAATGGACATAAGGTGCTCACAAAAATTATTATTTCGTAAATTCATGCTATGAAGCATCCGATACACTATTTGGATAGCTTCGTCATACTAATAAAAGGAATGCATGAAAAGCACGAAACTAAATAAAGGTTTTATCTTCAAACAATATGAAGCGCCGTTTCAAACGCCTTTTGATAAATTATTTGACATTTTCAAAGAACTGATTACCCATACCTCAGGTGATTTTGATGAAGCCATTGACTGGCTTAGGCAATTGGATAAAGAGTTCAAACTGACGACTCCAGCCTATACGATAGATGATTTTATTGCGGATCTGAAGGATAAAGGTTATATCCGAGAAAAAGTGGAGTTTGGTGGTGAAGGTGGAGTAGATATTACCTCAAAGCTGGAGAAAGCCTTGCGTCAGCATGCCTTGGACCAAATTTTTGGGAAAATGAGGAAAGGGAAATCAGGCAATCATAAAACCAATCACCAGGGACGGAGTGACGAAAATATGGGCGATTTCAGAAATTATCATTACGGAGATGGCCTGGAGAAAATAGTTTTGACAGAGAGCTTGAAAAACGCACAGATCAATCATGGGATAGGCGAGTTTGCCTTATCAGAAAATGATCTCGTCGTAGAAGATACACAGTTTAAATCGCAGATGAGTACAGTGTTGATGATCGATATCAGCCATAGTATGATTTTATACGGGGAGGATCGGATCACTCCTGCAAAAAAAGTAGCGATGGCTTTATCGGAACTTATTTTGACCCGATATCCGAAAGATTCACTTGACGTTATTGTCTTCGGAAACGATGCATGGCCTATTGCGATAAAAGACCTGCCTTATTTGCAAGTTGGACCATTTCATACCAATACGGTCGCAGGCTTAAAGCTAGCGATGGACTTACTAAGGCGAAAACGGCATGCGAATAAGCAAATATTTATGATAACCGATGGGAAACCGAGCTGTTTAAATATGCCGGACGGTACTTATTATAAAAATCCTATGGGCTTGGATCCTTTTATCACTAGCAAGTGCTATAGTATGGCGGCGCAAGCCCGAAAGCTGGGAATACCAATTACAACCTTTATGATTGCTTCGGATCCTTATCTACAGCAATTTGTCGACGAGTTTACAGCTTCAAATCAAGGGAAGGCTTATTACACGGGACTTGGGGATCTAGGCGAAATGATTTTTGAGGATTACGAAGAAAATCGAAAAAAAAGAATACGATAAGAATATATGGATTACACGAAGATTACAACATTTGGTGCATTAAAAACTTCGGGTTATAAACCTAAAACAATAAAAGAAGAATTGCGTCAGAATCTGATTACAAAAATAAAGGCGGGCGAAACCGTGTTCAATGGAGTACATGGTTATGAAGATACCGTTATTCCAGAACTTGAAAGAGCAATTCTCTCCAAACACAACATTAATTTCTTGGGCCTTCGCGGTCAGGCGAAAACACGTTTGGCTAGGCTCATGGTCAACTTATTGGATGAATATGTGCCTGTGGTTCAGGGCTCAGAGATTAATGATGATCCGTTTAACCCCATATCGCGTTATGCGCTAGAACTTCTGAAGGAGAAAGGCGACGATACACCGATAAGCTGGCTTGGTCGAGGTGATCGTTTTGCAGAGAAGCTGGCCACACCAGATGTGACGGTCGCTGATTTGATCGGTGATGTAGATCCCATCAAAGCCGCAAATTTAAAACTGAGCTATGCAGACGATCGTGTGATTCATTTTGGTATGATTCCAAGGGCAAACCGTTCCATATTTGTCATTAACGAGCTGCCTGATCTTCAAGCTAGAATCCAAGTAGCTCTCTTCAATATATTGCAAGAGGGCGATATTCAGATCCGTGGTTTTAAGTTACGCTTACCGTTAGATGTACAATTTATATTTACTGCGAATCCGGAGGATTATACCAATAGAGGAAGTATTGTGACGCCGCTGAAAGATCGCATTGGATCGCAGATACTCACACATTACCCTGCATCGGTTGAGATAGCAAAGGCGATTACTGCGCAGGAGGCGAACTTAGAAGCGGCCCAAAAAGAGCAGATATACGTCCCTGAGCTGGCTAGGGAATTGATTGAGCAGATAAGTTTTGAAGCACGAAATAGTGAATATGTTGATGAAAAGAGTGGCGTGAGTGCGCGTATGAGTATTACCGCATTTCAGAACTTATTAAGTACCGCTGAATTGCGCATGCTCAGAAGTGGTGCGCAAGCAACAGCAGTGCGGCTGAGTGATTTTATGGGTATTGTGCCCGCGATAACAGGTAAAGTTGAGCTCGTTTATGAAGGCGAACAGGAAGGAGCGGATATCGTCGCAGTGCAGCTGATAGAAAACGCGATTAAAAACCTTTTTCCGATTTTATTCCCAAAAATTGAGAAACTGGAAAGAGAAAACGAGCGTTATCCCTACCATGATATTGTTCGTTGGTTTTCAGAATCAGAGGGGATCGAATTATCTGATGAACTCGACGATTTAGCGTATGAGCAGGTTTTGGATCAAGTGACGCCTATTCATGCGTTAATTCAGCAATACCAACCGGAAACGAAGTCTGAAGATCTCCACTTTCTGACCGAATTCGTATTATGGGGGCTCACCCTCAATAATAAATTAAGTAAATATAAACTGGGGACCGGCCTTCAGTTTCAAGACAACTTTCAGGGATATCTGAGAAATAATCTCTAACAGGAACTAGCAGCATAATGGGTAAGTTTATCGTGTAAACTTACCCATCTGCTTTTTAACAAGGTTTAATAAGGAAGGAAATTGAGTGCATAAACTATCTTTTCATTAAAATTAAGTCAATTGATAGACCGATAATAAAGATTGCTACGGTAAATGATACATATCCTAAAATATAAATTGCGAGTGCCTTTAAATAACTCGGTATTTTGTAGGGATCGAAAAATTGCCCAATAGCCCATACGCTATATAACATAGCGACAATGCTCGCCTGTACCATAACGCTCATATGGGTTACACCCTCAATTATTGCAAAAACGGTGTAGATCAACATCGTCATTCCCAAAATAAAACACAATAGGATAACAATTTCAAAAAGATTAAAACCATATTTTTTAAAAAATAGCTTCGCCCAGAAAGCGATAAACAATCCTATGATGATATTGACATATCCATAATGGCTTTGGATCCAGAGATATATCGAACCCGTTGTTGAATGTTGGGATTCGTAATAACTTACATATTTATCTTCAACATGGAAAATATGACTTACAATAGAATATATCAATGAAGTGATGATGATAAAAATAATGGGTTTTACTAATCGGCTTCGATTTTCAGCAATATACTTTCGTACATTTTTTCCAGGAGTGGTGATCAATTCACGAATCGTGTACAATATTCCGCGCTCGAAATGAAGGACATGTTCTATTTCGTGAACGATATAATGTGCATCAATTCTTTTAAGGACCGCTGGCTGTCCACATTTTGGACAGAAATTCAATGTTATATCAGTCCCACAGTTTTTGCAATTTGTCATGTTTATACTATGCTATAGGTAATAAATTTGTTAATATTTTAGGATTCTATCTTTGTCCTGTTATGTAGATCGTTGGCTTTTGCTTTTTATTGATTAGAATTTGTCCAAAAATATTATAGATTATGTCAATCAGTGCTACACCCAGGTGTAGTTTTCTAGTAATTCCCTTTTTCTAATGGAGGAAATGGAAACAGTAGGAGAGTTTTGTATCTTTATTTTGGCGCCTTTATTAGGATATAATCATTGAATCGACTGAATATTTTGGTTCTCTATAAATTGTTTATAGGAAATTATTATATTTGCAAAATGCTTGAATAGTCAAGTATTTTGCAAATATAATAATATGGCCGCAATTAGTACGATGCTAAACATTATAAAAGTTCAATCTATCATCACCAAAAAGTTTGATGGATTGAGCTTACATGGACTGAACCTTGCAGACTTTATGATCCTACAGTACATATTTTAAGTCAGACTCCCAGTAATTGGCTATGGTGAATTGATCCAGCAGAGCCTACGGGGCTAAAGGCCTCAGGGATTACATGAATGATTTCTCCTATGAAAAAGATTGAGCTTCTTGTAAAAGGGTAATAAAGAGATGCTGGAGGTAGCGTGAGGAAATTTATAATTTTAAAACACATGAACAAAATAGACAAAAAACAATTGAAAGCAGAATTCCTGGAGAGTAAACCATTAATGGGAGTTTTAACAATTTACAATAAGGCTGAAAATAAAATATATATCGCCGATAGCATGAATTTAACGGCTCTTTCCAATAGAATCAGATTTATGTTAAATATGGGGCAATTTGACAAAAAAAGTTTACAGGCAGATTGGAACCGATTGGGTGAAGGAAATTTCCTGTTTGAAAATGCAGTTATTATTCCATTTGAAAATGACAAAATCATTGATTATAAAAAAGTCGTACTTCACGCCGCAACGGAGTTGAAGAATAAAGTGAGTGAAACAACAAGTACTTATTGATATGACAAGAAAGACATATTTGTATCCCAGTTATGAAGCCGGAAGGAACCTGGCATTGAAAAATATCCAAGGTCCCATTGTAAATCTCAATTTAATTCGGCTAAGGAAAATCGCGGACTATACTAATTTTCCGGAGATTGCACCGATCAAAGAAATCTCGGGATACGAAGCTTTTATGAATTATATACAGCTAGCAAAGCCTTATGTGGAAGAAAGCGGCGGTGAGCTACTTTTTGTTGGGCAAGGTGAACGGTTTCTGATCGGCCCCGATCAGGAACAGTGGGATATCTGTATGCTGATTAAACAGAAAAGTGTGTCCGATTTTTTTTCGTTTGAACAAAACCCAGCGTATATGAAGATTATTGGGCATCGGATTGCCGGTATCTCGGATTCAAGACTTCTACCTTTGGCAGTTGTCCCATTTTAAATTATTTATTAGTGGAAGCTTAAACAGCCTATTCTTTTCACTGATAGAGAAATGATATTTATCTGATGACGAGGATATTTGAATAATCCCTATCAATTCCTTTGTTCGAGCTAATCTCTATTGAAACAAATAGCAGATGTGATCATTTTAGTCTCAGGAATTGATGGAGGTTGTGGTGATGTAAATGTTTTTTTAACGGGGAGATAAAGAAGCCACAGTGGAAATTGGGGCAAACGTTGGGAAATAACCGGTTAGTCAAAAAAATGTGGAACGACTTGGTCGTTCCACAAAATGTTTTTCATTGTAGTATTGTAGGATTTTTTACAGTATTCTTATTGAATCAATTAGGAAGTTTAAAATGATGAGATAGGCATCTCCATTCATTTTAGCAATTACTTCTCTTGAGTCAAGTTTACTTATAGGGCAAATTTAGCCTAGAATAGCAGTAGAAAAAATATGAAAAACATACTTTTTTATGTGAAAATGGGAAATTATCCATTTTCAGGATCTTCTGGGCAATATTAGGTTGTGGTTTATTAAAATGAGTTATTGGAAATGATGCTATCGGAAAACCAGTTCACTAAGATTCCGATTCATCGTCGACAGAGGAATATAGGCCAAAATAGGTTTATATATGATACATTGTATCAATTTTATACGGATTTGTTTTACAATGTTGAATTTTCATAAATATTCTGTTGATTAGCCGTTATTTGTTATAGTCGTTATCGGATCATGTGTTTAACTTTTCCAAAAATTGCTTAGGCTATTTTAGAGAATTACCGTAATGGAAGCCGATGAGCTTCGTATTGATTCTTTGGTATTTACGTTAAAGCGTATTCTTTAAGCTATAGCAAATGAATTATGAAATATTTCTATCTAATATTAGCACATGAAAAGACAACATCGTTCCGTTTTTCTAAAGTCTATTGTTTTAAGCTGCACAGCATTTTTGTTTCTATGTGTTCTTTTTTCGTGTTCGATTAATCGAGGACTTGAGAGTAATCAGGAATTGATATATCTTCACGAGCTTAATCGTTTAAAAGAAGCTGCTAAAAATAATTTGGTGGACAATATAGAAGAATTTAATTCTTACAAGGAACGGCCAAAATCGGATGGTCCATTTAACGAATCCAACAATCAGGAATTTTTAGTCAACAACATACCCTATTTTGAGAGTTCCAACGACACTTTAAGTCGTGTGTATAATTACCGCTGGTGGATGATAAGCAAGCATCTTCGAGATTACTACGATCCACATGATTTAAAGAATTATTGGGTTATTACGGAGTTTTTTGGCTATCCGGCCTGGGGATCTTTGAGTGGGGCTATTACTTGTCCAACCGCGCATCAGTTTTATGATGTACGCTGGCTTCGCGATCCCAAATATCTTCAATCTTATGCCGAATATTTTATGCTTGGATCAGCTTCCAAATTAAATCAGCGAGAAAATGGTAATTTTTTAACCCATCTGAGCAGGCCAGAAAGTGTTCATTTTTCGAGTTGGATGGTCGATGGTATTGAGTCATTTTTAAAAATCCATCCAGATAAGACCTGGACGCAAAAGATGCTTCCGGCGATGGAGACCCATCAGCACCTTTTGGATAGTCTCTTCACTGTAAAAAATGCCAAAGCGAAGACAGACGGTATGTATAAAGTTCTGGATCTGTACGATGGCATGGAGTTTAGTCTTTCGGCGGTACTTGGCTTAATAGAAAGTAATGGGCCTTATGATATTTATACCGATAGCACATGGAGAGATCTTTACTTAGGCTGGGAAACAACAGACGAGGCCGCGAAAACGAAGGCGGCGAAAAACTTTCCATTGGCATTTACCAAAGGCTACCCCGATTTTTATTTGGTTCGCCCTTCCGTTGGAAGTTATTCGTTTGGAAATACTAACGCTTTGTATAACCTCTATCGATTGGAAGAACAACAAAATCCAACAAGTGAGAATAAGAGGAAAGAGGCCCATTATAAGGCGAGGGCACAGGAAATACAGCAAAAATTTCTCCGGACGCTTTGGAACTCAGAAGACGGTTTTTTCAATACCTTTACAGCCGGTGATAATGCTTATGGTGTTCGGGATTACGAAGCTCGGGTGGGGGAATCCGTGGGGTATACCCCCTGGTATTTCAATATGATACCGGCTGAGGACAATAAAAAGTATGAAGTAGCCTGGGCGATGTTTACTTCTGAAAAAGGTTTCAATAACCATAAAGGAATGACCACGGCAGAAAGACAACATCCCTATTATAATGAGAAGGCTTATGCCTGGAACGGCAGAGGATGGCCTTTTCAAAACTCGGTTGTCTATAAGGCATACAGTAACTATTTAAGAAATTATAAGAATCAAATCACTGCACAGGACAAAGAGACCCTCTATGAACAAATTATGAAGCTTACACGACTGCACGATTATGCGCACCCAAATATTGGTGAATGGTATATACCAAGTGAAGGTGGGCAATTTGGTGGACAGCAAGATTATTTTCATTCAACCTATCCAGACATGATCATAGCAGATCTCATTGGGTTTAAAGGGATGCACAGCAACGGCTTCCAAATTCAGCCGTTAATACCTGCGGGCAAGATGGATTATTTTTACCTCGGCAATTTAACTTATCATGGGAAAACGATCGACATTGTTTGGAAAGAAGACTGGGATGAAAACAAATTTGGAAAACAGCCTATGTTATGTATTTGGGTTGATCATGTTCTAAAGGCGACCAGTAAGGAGCTTGATGTCAAAATAGACGTAAATTTAGATTAAGCGAGACATTCTATCTTGCAAAAAGAGAAGTCATTGGGCTATTCACTATTTTTTTGGGGATCGGAAATATTATCCCAGACTAAAAGGGAAATACAGGGGATAGGTATTGTGTATTCGAAAGGACCAGGATGGGCTGCTTCGAGCCGAAATTGATGCTATCCAAAAACCTTAAACTTCTTCGTGGTCGCTTTTGAATCGGCGGGTAATGACATAATCATTTAAAAGATATGCTTAATCAAATTGTCCCATATACAAACGATAGTATTTTCCTTGTTGTTTTAGAAGTTCTGCATGTGAACCGAATTCTGCAATTGCTCCCTTTTCGATCAGACAGATGACGTCGGCGTTCCTAATGGTGGAGAGTCTGTGTGCTATGACGAAGCTGGTTTTGTTTTGCATCAATCGGTCAATTCCTTCCTGAATAGCGATTTCAGTTCGTGTATCGATCGAGCTGGTCGCTTCATCCAATATTAAAATTGGCGTATTGGCCACTGTTGCCCGGGCGATGTTAATTAGCTGTCGCTGTCCCTGACTCAGATTAGCCCCGTCATTGGTCAATTGGGTTTTATACCCTTGAGGCAATTGCATGATAAAGCTATCTGCGGCAGCAAGCTTTGCTGCCGCTATCACTTCATAATCCGTTGCGGTTAACCTGCCATAACGGATGTTTTCCATAACCGTATCGGTAAACAAATGGGTGTCCTGAAATACAATAGACAATTTTTTACGTAGTTCATTACGATCCAACTTAAAAATCGATGTCTTGTCTAAAAGAATATTCCCGGATAGCAAAGGGTAGAAGCGAGGTAGCAAATTGATAATTGTCGACTTGCCGGCACCGGTCTCACCCACGAAAGCGATCTTTTGTCCTGGTTTTACGTCAAGGTCGATATCAAATAAAACCTGTTTTTCGGGTACATATCCAAAATTTACATGCGATAGTGTTACTTGACCATGAATTGGGGCCGGCATTGGTAGCGGATCTATCGTTTCACTTTCGGGAGCAGCGTCAATAACGGCGAAAATACGTTCTGCGCCCGCAAGAGCTGCCTGTAAGCTGTTGTACTGGCTGGAAATCTCATTTACAGGCCGGCCAAATTGCCGTGCATACTGTAAAAATGCAGTTAACCCCCCTAAATCGAATCCACGTGTGATCACTAGAATACCACCTGCGATGGTAGTCAGCGCGTAGTTAATGGTGCTCATATTCGCCATCAAAGGCATCATCATTCCAGAATAAAACTGAGCCTTTGTTGCTTTTTCCCGCAGTACTTGATTAAGCTGCTCAAACTGTTCGATGGCGGCGTTTTCGTGGCCAAAAACCTTCACTACCTTTTGTCCGCTGATCATTTCCTCCACATAGCCATTCGCATTGCCAAGTGCAGCTTGGTTGGCGGCAAAAAAACGCTTGCTTTTGTTGATGATCAATTTCGCCAGATATAACATCAGCGGAATCATGATCAATGCAATAATCGATAGGATAGGGCTAATATACACCATGAGGGCAAGTGTCCCCACCAACGTAATTGAGCTGATTAAAAGCTGTGTAATACTATTATTTAGGGCGTCGCTTACTGTATCCATGTCATTGGTGAAACGACTCATCAGATCGCCATGCTGATGGGTATCGTAAAATTGCAAAGGGAGGTATTGCATGCGGTCGAACAGATCATTTCGGATGTTAGAAATCGTTTTCTGTGCAACTTTTATGGTTAGGCGGTATTGCAACATGTTGAAAATTCCTGTAGCGATATAAATTCCGATCATGACTAGAGCAATATGTCCTAGACCAACAAGATCTTTTTTGAGGACATAATTGTTGATCGCAGGCCGTAAAAGGTAGTTGCCTGCCAGTATTCCTGCAGTTCCCAATAAGAGTGAAATTAAAATTAGCAGGAGCATCAGCCGTTGTGAAGAAAGGTAGCGCATCAATCGCAATAAAGCCTTAAATCCTTGCTGGGGCTTCTCATTTTTAATGCGTCTAGAATTACCGGGGCCTGGTAAACTCACGGGGATGGATTTGTTTGAGGTACTCATTAGGCTTCTTCTTTTTGCAGGTGTTGGGATTGATAAATTTCCTGATAGCTGGTATTTGTTTGCAGAAGTACATCGTGTGATCCGGCACCGACAATGCGGCCTTCTTCCATGACCAATATTTGGTCGGCATGCATGACGCTCGAAATACGCTGTGCGATAATCAATAGTGTGGTGTTCTGCAGATAATTTTTTAAACCTTCACGTATTTTTCGATCGGTATCGATATCCACAGCACTTGTACTGTCGTCCATAATCAAGATTTTAGGTTTCTTCAATAAAGCCCTGGCAATACATATGCGTTGTTTTTGTCCTCCTGAAACATTGACGCCTCCTTGTCCCAGAAGTGTCTGATAGCCGCTGGGAAAGGAGCGTATAAAATCGTCTGCACAAGCAATCTCGGCAGCGGCATAAATATCCTCTTCTGTTGCCTGCTCATTTCCCCATTTGAGATTTTCTAAAATAGTTCCTGAAAAAAGTTGGTTCTGCTGCAACACAATAGCAATCTGGCTGCGAAGTTCCTGTAGTTGATAATTTCTGACATCGATGCCATCTACTAAAACGGCACCTTCAGACACATCATATAGTCGTGGAATTAATTGTACCAAAGTGCTCTTTCCCGAACCTGTGCCACCTATGATTGCTAAAGTAGTCGCAGGCTTTACTTCGAAACTAATATTGTCAAGGTTGGGTTTTTCACTTTGTAAGTTATAACGGAAAGTGACTTGCTTAAATGCGATCCGTCCCGCGGTGATGGCGTTTCTATTTTGGAGGCCTTCCGCAGTATCCGTTAAGGAGGGTTGTTTCTCTAAAACTTCTTCAATTCTATCGCCAGAAGCGATTGCCCTTGAAATCATCATGAATGTCAATGAAAGGAGCATCAGAGATATTAGGATCTGCGTGATATAACTTAGAAATGACATCAGTCCACCCAGCGCGAGCGTTCCAGTCATTACTTTCTGGCCACCAAACCAGGTTACGGCAACAAGCGACAAGCCCATCACCAATTGCATGACGGGCATGATAAGGACAACGATGCTGGAAGCTTTGGTGGCAACATTCATCAGATCGAAATTTACTTTGTCAAATTTCTTTTTCTCAAAATCCTGTCGTACAAAAGCTTTTACCACCCGCACATTGAGCAGATTTTCCTGCACAACACTATTGACACGATCAACCGCCTGCTGCATCTTGATAAAAAAGGGGAGCCCTTTACGTAATAAAATGAAAATACTTAAGGCCAATACAGGCAATGCAATGGCCATCACAATGGACAGATCCTTATTAATAGAAATCGCAAAAATAATGGCAAAAACCATCATCAGGGGTGCCCTTAGGAGCATACGTAGGCACATCATCATGACTTGCTGCATTATATTGGTGTCGTTGGTGAGCCGTGTTGTAAGCGACGCTGAAGTGAAGTAATCGGTATCCGCAAAAGCAAAAGATTGTATTTTTCGAAATAGGGCAGTCCGGAGATTCGTGGCAAAACCCACAGACGCATGTGCAGAGTAATAGATGTTGCACAAATTGGCAACGATAGCAACGATGGCTAATCCGATCATGGCCAATCCAATTTTCAAAATGTAGTTGATATCTTTATGCAAGATTCCGTCGTCGACTATGATAGACATCAGACGAGGTTGTACAATTTCGCAAAATACATCAATCACAACGAAAAAAGGAATAATCAAAAAAGCCTTTCTAAATGACTTGGTATAAGGTGTAAACGTGGAAAGCTTCATCTGCTTATGGGGCCATTAATTTATGTTTTAAATTAACTAAATCTGGGCTTTTATTCAAAAAATACCACCAGAAGTTTTCTTGTTTCGTTAATTTTTAACGCTCATAATTATCACTTAGTCCAGTTTGTAAGCCTGCACGCTGTTACTCCTGACGGTAGGCACATAAAGCATACCTGAAGATTTGTCGTAGCCGATATCGGCAGCGTTTATTTTTTTGTCCCGTGTGTCAAGTAATACTGAATTAGAACCGTCAGTTTTAACATGATAAATAAGTCCTTGCCAACCGGAAACTATAAATTCATTGGGTTTAATCTGCACGATGCCATCTAGACCGCCTTCCATACCTTTTGAAATTACGGTAGTTTTCTTATCTTGATCTATCTTAACAAGTGCGCCATCCGATAGCACATACAAGTCTTTTCCGACTGCCAGTAACCCGTTTGCACCTTTGAGATTTTCTGCATACAGCATAGGAGAGTCGTTTTCAATGCGATAGACTTTTCCAAGTCGCGTATCACTTACATAAACGATACCCTTTGAGTCAACGGTAATGTCGTTGAGTAGCTCAGTGCCATCAATGGTAATTCTTTTGATGATACTTGCTTTATCCGTATCGATGACGGCAATTGATTTAGAGAATGCTTCAGCCGCATAGAGCCGGTTTTTGTGGATTCCTATGCCCAAGACGGCATTGAGTCCTGTAACCCAATCTCGTTTGATAAATTTTCCGTCCATATTCAGTTTACTGATGAATGCTGTAGTGTTAGGTTCGAAAGCAATCGTATTTGAAACATAGAGTACTTTGTTTTTGGCATCTACCCAAACGGACTCTGGAGATCTTAGTGTGGTGTCCGACTGCCATTGAGGCGTTAAAGACTTCTGTCCAAATAGGACTTGTACAAACATGATCAGGGTCAATGTTAACGTAATTTTCATAGAAAATCGGATTGAGGTTTATATTAGTTTAATTTATTCGAGTTAAATCACGATCACCCAAGAGGATTTTTGGCTCTCCGTTAAAGAAGAAATAGCTGCAGTCAGAAAAAATCTACCATTGAGTTCGTTTAATATACAGAATTTAGATCATATTGTTTTCTTTTTTCGAAAGAAGACCTCATTGGATCGCTTAGATTAATTACTTCTTTATAAATAAACTGGTGTAGCATTTATTTTCAATATACGGCAAAATTGCTGTATGCCCACTAAAAATATCTATAAATAATTTTTCGTTTCATACAGATTTATTGAACTTATTAATTTCTTGTTAATAGTTCATTAATGGTACATAATAACTTTGATTTCAAGAATATCCCAATAGAATTTTAACCTTCCAGAGCATCGGGAAGGTATGGGGGCCAACATTGAAATAAACCAATATATATAAACCCATTTTCAACCATTTATAAAAAAAACACTTAATTATGAGTATTAAACAGCAAAAAAAAGTATGTATAATCTTCTTGTTGATCGCTTTGATGATGTCCTGTTCAAAGAGCGAAAAGAAGATTGAAGAATCTATCCCGAAAGAGGAGGCCAAAAAAGCGAATGGCAACAATGGACTTTCCGCGACAGGCGATGTTGTTGGACAGATTACCGTTGGATACCAGGGCTGGTTTTCCTGCGCTGGTGATAATTCTCCGATGGGAACACATTGGTGGCACTGGACTGAGGCTTGGCAGCAGACGCCGACTCAGGGTAATTTCCATATTCCTTCTTGGCCTGACAACAGCGAATACCAAAAAAAATACAACACCAATTTACCGGCTTTGGGCAATGGTTCGCCTGCGTCTTTGTTTTCTTCATTTGACGATCAGACCGTCAATGTCCAATTTAAATGGATGAAAGATTACGGGATCCACACGGCGGCATTGCAGCGATTTAATCCCACGGGGATAGAAGGTCCCATTCGTAATGCCATTACGGCTAAAGTTAAAACTGCCGCAGAGCAACATGGTGTGAAATTCTATATCATGTATGATGTGTCAGCCTGGGTTAATATGCAGACTGAGATAAAAAATGATTGGCTAAATCTGATGAAACAATATACTCAGTCTCCTGCCTATGCCAAACAGAACGGCAAGCCTGTGATCGGTATCTGGGGATTCGGTTTTAATGACAATAACCATCCCTGGTCAGCAGCCGTCTGCCTGGAGGTGATTCAGTGGTTTCGCGATCAAGGTTGTTATGTTATGGGCGGTACGCCAACACACTGGAGGTTGGCACAAACAGGAGGAGATTCGAGACAGGGCTATATCGATGTCTACAAATCATTTGATATGTTGTCACCTTGGATGGTAGGCCGCATCGGAACCATTGCAGACGTGGATCATTATGCGCAGCATATCCAAAATGCTGATCTACAGTTTTGCAATTTAAATAACATCGACTATCAGCCCTGTGTATTGCCGGGGTCACTGCAGGAGGGGCAACGAAAACATGGTGATTTTATGTGGCGACAATTCTATAATTTGACCGCGCTTGGTGTCAAGAGTATGTATGTGTCCATGTTTGATGAGTACAACGAATCCAATCAGATAGCAAAGACTGCTGCAACCCAACAGGATGTTCCTGTTGGGCTGGGGATTAAATCCATGGATGAAGATGGGATTCCTTGTTCTTCAGATTATTATCTCCGGATTACAATGGACGGTGGAAAGATGTTAAAAGGACAGATAGTGCTAAGCCCAAATAGACCAACATCCCCTCAATAAGTTAACTTTAACGTACACAATTGGTTTATATAGTTTAATAGTGCGGCCGAATCTTTGTCATGAAGATTCGGTTTTTTTATATTGTTCTATTATCCGATCAGAAAAGGATTTTTCATTTCCAATTCAGACTTTCTTTAGTAACTTTAATCAATTGTAAAGGCTGAACTCATCGTTTATAAAACTTCGCCGAATACGTTGTATAACGTTGATCGGCGAGGTTGTTATGTATCGTCCTTGGTCGCAAGTCCAAGGGTGTTCATCGACCTAAGTAAAGACGATTCTGGGATGGTTTCGTGCTTATATCGATTGTCATGTTTCAAAAAAAAATAAAAAAGATGCTCTTTATAATTTTATTCATTGTGGCGGTAGTCGCCGCAGGTGTGGCCTATTATTTATTCACCAATGGTAACGTTAAAGTAGATATGGCCTTGAAATCAGCTACCCTATATGGATTTAAAGTTAAGGGGCTGGATGGCTCGTCCATCGATTTCGCGCAATTTAAAGGTAAAAAGATACTCGTTGTAAACACCGCTTCTAAATGTGGATTTACACCTCAGTACGAGGGACTTGAACGCTTATATAAAAGATTCAGTGATAAGTTGGTTATTATAGGTTTTCCTTCGAATGATTTTTTAGACCAAGAACCTGGTAAGGATGCCGAAATAGCTGCTTTTTGTCAACGGAATTACGGCGTAACTTTTCCGATGGCAGCAAAGATTGATGTTAAAGGAAAGCGACAGGCGCCTATTTATCAGTGGTTGACCAACAAAAGCTTGAACGGTGTAGAAAGTTCTGCTGTCATGTGGAATTTTCAGAAATATCTAATCGATGAAAATGGCAGGCTTATGAAGCATTTTTCTCCAAAAACAGATCCCGAGGACCCGGCAATTGTAGCGCTGCTCGAGTAAGTAGTTAGATAGTGCTCATTCAACTTTCTTTAAACATTTGAAAGTCCGCGGTAGTGGATGGCTGCAGAATGGGAGAAATTCTTTAATAGAACCGCCAGTTAAATTACTAATGAGTTCATCGATTGATTTGCCAGCTTTTCTAAATCCTGTACCTTTAAAATCTGTTATATAGATATCCAGTTCGCCCGCTGCATCAATTTCATAGTCCCAAAAGAGATAGTAGCCATTGTCGCTGGAAGCGAAGGGAAACAATCGCTTTAAGATTGGCAGCGAACAGTCAGGACCTATTTCAAACCAGATATCATTATTTTTAACATCATCAATATAGGTACTTCTAATTTCATCGGATCTAACAGTTAATGAATCTCCATAGTTGCCCATCGGAATATAGATATGAAATTCACCTAATGCTAACCCGTATCCATAGTTTTTTACAAAGGATTTGTATGATTTAGGAAAAGCTTTTCCATTTGGGAATCTAAAATTCTCGAGAATTGACTGATCCCCAAATTCAGAAGGTGTACCTTCTATTTGTAGATTAAAGGTATTATTTAGCATAACGTTTTTATAAAAATTCGCATATTACGATTCAAAATTTCCTGCCTATTGTTGATTTTTTTGACTTATTTCTTCACCGCCATTTACTTACCTGTAGTACGTTTTCATGCAGTTGTGCCGCTAATGATTTCGCCCGTGCTTTTAAGATGAATTTTCTGCCAGTAATTGTTCGGGTAAAGATTAAATCACAATTCCCTACGTGTGCTTCCCACTGGTTGCTAAAATATTCAGCGAATTGTTTCTTGCGTGCCAACAGTTCCGGAACAGCATGATAATCTTCCTGCTTAACAAAATATGCAAATTTATTTTTCCTGACAATCACATAACGCGGATTATTGATCGGTTCAATAATCTCTAGTAGTGCATTGATAAATACAGATTTGTCGTATGTTGTGCCCCCTTCTAAATGGCAGTAAACGGAACCTGAGCGATCAACTTTCGTCTCCACACGCACTTCGTTTCGATCGGTCCGTATGATATGAGCTTTTATCAAGCTACTTAAGAGCGCGAAACTTACTTGGTTAAGATCTTTGGAAATATCTCGGTATTTCAAATAAAGTTTGAGTGATCTGACCGTATTTCTACCGAAAAGCAGCATTCCGACTGCGGCCAAGCTGGCCATGTAAATATAAAAATCTTTTAGGCTTTGCATATTTTTTAATGTTCTAAAAAATCCCTGCACATTGTCAAGTCCAAAACTAAGCCAAGCAGCGCCCACTGTCGCGAGTACGTTTCTAATTGTTTTGTTGAGATACAATGATTTTACACGTTGATAATCTTGTTCTTCCGCAAAAGGTATCTTGATCTCCTCGACGAGATTCACTCCTTTGCTAAGCGCATCATGCCACCGCTGTCTGAGGTTCTCCCGGTCGGCAGCAAATAGCAGCATTTCCGCATTTTTCCGTGAAATTTCCCCGACGTTGTGTATGTTTTCGGGTAGATCAAAACGGCCTATACCATTTTCGATTTCAGGTTCTTGTCGCAGCGAGACGCCGACAAAACTTTTGAACCGTCGTTTTAATAATTTGAGGTCATCACCACCCGTTGCGGAAGTGGAGTCTGCACATACCAAGTGCCAGATATTTGCCGTTTTGTCCTTATTGCTCTGTTGGGCTCTGATAGCCCGACCACGCATCTGATTGGAAAGTACAAAAGAGCCGACAAAGCTCGCTAAAATCAGTGCATTGATTGCCGGAGCGTCCCAGCCTTCGCCTAGCAATGACTTGGTCCCTAGTAAGACTTCAATTTCTCCAGCTTGGAATAGCTGTGTGACAATGTGAACGATATCGTGTTTAAGACGCTCTGTCTGGTTTATTAAAAGGTAATTTACATCAAAAGGAACAGGGTTCGCAGAGCTGTCATAAATGCCATACTTGGCAGCGGTGGTTTGAAATGCAGCGTAAATGCTCGCCGGAATAATGATCATAGATCCTGTAAGCACAGCGATTTTCTTATTATTCTTATTTTGCCGTCTTAATTTTTCGAAAATAGGTATAACACCTATTTTGTTCAACTCAAGCGTATTGTGGTCGGTGGTTACATAGAATTCTTTTCGGATGAAATCTGAAAGGACTACCAATCGCAGGTCTTTACCCAATTTTTCATATTCAAAATCTACAATCGCTGTAATAGCATCCATTTTACTGATACTGGATGTCAAATATTGTCGAACACGGCTATTTTGGGAAAAATTAACCTGCTTTCTTTCCATAGCACCATGTCTTTGTAATCTATTTACTAGTATGTTTCGATGTTCTGTAAATGCATTGAAATGTGCCTTTTCCTGATAGAGATAAAATTCAAGTAGAATTTCGAGCCATTCATAATCCAGACGAGGTATTTGAAAATCTTTGCCACCGATAATCTCCATATGAAGATCGGGAATTGGAATTTGGTTGGCATGGAGAAAAATTAAGCATGCCGAGTAATATTTTAAGTTATTATAGACCCAGTCGAGATCGCCCATCGGGTTTAGCCATATTGGATGATTTTGAACAGCCTGAAGGATCATTTTGTCACGGCTTATTTCCTTAAATAGCTTAAGCATGCTATCCCTATAATCGGCAATAAACTGTCTTTCCTTTTGGCTAGGATTGGTGAAATAGATATAATCCTGATGTGGACATAGATCACCCTCAATAACAAGTTCGGGGACCGAAATTTCTGCATCTATGGGTCCATTGAGATCCATATAGCGCTGCCATTCTGTTGGAGTGACATCGTAAGGTGGAGTCGCTGTTAGACCAACAACTGTCGGATCCAGCTTTTTCTTGATATAAGTTAACGTATGCCACCACTCATTTTTAAGATGGTGTGCTTCGTCGACGACAATCGTACCGATTTTTTGGGATTTCAATCCTCTTAGGATAAGGTCAAGGTTTGAGCCGAGCTCTGGTGCACCCTGATCATTGCAGGCTGCATGTAGTCCCTGATAGGTTACTACGGTCATAAATTTTGGATTTCGGATGTCTCTAGAGATCCAGTCGGGAACTATATCCATTTGAAGAAAGAGTTCACAGAATCGCTGTATCCATTGGTTACGGATTGCACGTGTCGGTGCGAGAATTAGCGTTGGTTTATTGATGCGGATAGCGACTTCAAGACCTAAAACAGTCTTACCTGAACCAGGAGGAGCCACGACATGTAAATGCCTATCTTTCAGATGCGCCTGTAATTCTTCAAGTACCCGTAGTTGGTACTTGCGCCATGTATATTTGAATTTAATTGCTTTAGGGTATTCAGTCAATAGATTCGAATAATTTAAAATTTATACCATACTTGTCCACAAGATACTAATTTTGGTTGCATTTACTATTCATAGCGAAAGGTTTCAGCTATGAAACAGCATATGCTAATCTAGCAGACTCAATTTTTTTTAGAAAAAGATAAATGTGTTAACCAATTTTTGAACTTATTTATGAATTGCTGGGATTCATTAATAAAGCGCTTTTAAAGTAAGCTCCAACAAATAATAATTCAGCTCCAGCGAATCGTAAACAGCTGAAAGAAGCTTTTTTTTAAACGCTTATTTTAGTGGAAAGAATGGATTTTAACCTTAGGAAGTTTTATGATTGAATCATCTAATCAAACAGAAATGCAGGTTTTTCTTATCGATCACCAATTGATTTTAGAGATTACTGCGATAGCTGTTCTAATGGCAGATGCGCGAAAACTGAAATTTTGTCCCATTATTTACGAACAATATAAGATGAATAGACTATTTCCATTACTGGTTCAGGTAATTTTATTTTCAAATTGTCAGACCGATTTGAAACGTACACCTAATAGGATTAGCGTATCAGAACAGCAAACGGTTTTAGATGCCATGGTCAGTAACATGAGTGCAAGTATAACCGATCTGACTGAAGCGAAACGCGTTCCGGCTAATCAATTTTTATTGACGACGTATTACCCATTAACGTCAGATGAACTCCAAGCTATGGAGACTGCGTCGAAGCGACAAGGTAGCTTCGCTACAGGCTTAGCGGACAGGATACATTGTACACTCACAAAGGCGGTATTAACGAATGAAAAAAACGAAGAAGTAGGTTTGATAGATACCGTTCAAAACCCATTATATTTACAACGTTTCGGTCTGTGGGATTATAATCATCAAACTTGTCAAAATCTAGGCATTACCCTTCAATCTAAACAGTTTTTTTCTGAATTAAAAGGTACTATACAGCTTAAGCTACAAATTGATCAAGTTAGTGAAAGGCAGATGGATATACCTGTTAAAATCAGTATAAACGATAAATAAAGTAACTTTTTTGTGAATGGAACTTTGGAGGCCGAACTTTTGAACGTATTATATGGGGAAAATAGATAGGGGTGACTAAAGAACGTAAAAATTTAGGATCTTTATGACCATATGAAAAATAATACGTCTATGGCGCTGACGGAGCTTTATGATAACTTGTTCAATCATTCCATTGGACAGATCAGTCAAGGAGATATTGAAATTGATCGTCGGATCGATGATCAAGGGGATCGACGCCGCGGTTTGACTTTATTAATAAAACCGAGTGATGAGGTTAAAGGCCAGATAAATCTATTTCAGGATGAGATGAGGAAGATTGATGCGGAGCAATATTATCACCAATGACAGACCTGCATGTAACAGCACTCTCTATCATTTCATGCTATGAGGGGTTTGACCTAAATCAGGTGCATGTTGCAGATTTTGAGTCTGTTATTGCGGATAGTATCCGGGATGTCCCTAAGACTGAATTCTTATTTAAAGGTATTACTTCATCCCGCCAGGCAGTTATGATACAGGGATTTCCGACTGGCGATGGACTTGATAGGTTGCGTGAGTGTTTACGAAAGAATTTTAGTTCTTCGGGACTGCAGCAAAGTATAGATTCTAGGTATAAATTGACTACTGCACACATGACATCTCTACGCTTTCGGAAAGAATTGCAATCCCCAGCAAAATTTGCAGAGCGATTGGAAGATTTCCGTACGGTTGAATTTGGAGCAATGCCTATAGTGTCACTTGATTTGGTCTACAACGATTGGTACCAAAACAGTAGTATCGTTCAACTATTGAATCGATTTACCCTATGAATCATTGGTTGGGCGGGCAATATTTCACTTTGTCCATAGACAATCCCTGATGAAATTTTGTTTTCTTTATGATGGAATTTTGGAGAAAGTGCACATCACTCCAAAATATGATGTGGATGTGTATAACAAACATATTGACATATAATTTAGTTTCTTTGTTGATCAAATTCAGGTTTGCGATCATAACGTATAAGTTGAATTTGTGTAGCAACGTTTAAGGGGCAATTATAATTACTATTCGTCGGGACAGATTTTATATTCGTACATGGTCTGCGAAAAATAACTTGATATCTTTGTAAGAGCCTTTGAAGTCGTTATCTCTTCGAAAGAAAAGTGGATTTTTAAAGTGATTACTGGGTGGAACTATATGGAATCAGAAATAGAATATACCAGCTTATATGAGAAAAATTATTGTCCTGACTCTAATCTTCTTCGCACATATGTGGTGTTTCGGGCAGATAAAAACAGTTAAAACAAATCCACCTTTTCTAAAAATTGAACGACCAAAAGGCCCTGCTGTGCCTTGAGCCTCTGGTAAGTATATAAAAAATTGTGAGAAAGAAAAAAGCAGCAACTCCGAAAATGATTCACTAACCTGTAAAGAAATAAGAAATGGGAAGAATTGTAATAAAGTTCTGGTTGGTTAATATACTGATAAGTGTTTTGCTATTTATCCTTTACCGACTTGTTATTTCAGAAACAAATACGGATTCCTCAGGATTCCTGGAGAGTATCATCGTTATTTTGGACATTATTGTCAATCTGGGTTTTTCAACGATCTATCTTTTCGCAATGACGTTGTGTTCCTTACTATTTTTTCTAAATCACATCGAAAAAATTAGGAGTAATAAAGTATTATCGTTTTTGACATTTTCGGGAATACCAGCGCTTTGCTTGATCTCATTGATTGTTTATATATTAGTAGGTGTCTATCAATATCATATGATTCTTGAGCCACTAAAAATACTATTCATATTTTCAGCTATTTATCTCGCTAGTACCCTTTTGGAATTTATCATATTCAGAAAAGTAATCGGAAAACGGCAAACCGATCTGGAGATTCAGAAATAATAGAGCCTATTTACTTTTCGTCTGTGTACTTATTTAATTAAAATTGAATGAGTTCAGGTAACCCGAAAATTTTAATTTTTCTAAGATGTGGTTTGCTTCAGCTTGATCCATATCAGCCGCGAACCTTATGGTTTTAAAACCATATTCAAATCGAATAGTCCCTCTGTTTTTAAACAATTTCAAATCATTCCCACGAGTCCAAAATACGAATTCAAAGGGTTCTTCTTCAACATGAAAATTCTTTACCTCCCGGAGATCGAATATCTTATTTCTAAATAATATATCATTTTTTCTGGCAATGCTGATCTGTTCACGATCTATCACGATAACTTCTTTGCCAATTAGAAACCACAATAACGTTTTAATAACAAATAGGCCTCCCGTAATCCAAAAGATCAACCATATCATTGTAAATAAACAATTAAATCCAAAACCACTATTTCTGTTGTTTAAAAAAAACTCTAGGAGAGATGAACCGGCCCAATTTAATCCAACAAACCAAGCGGCCACCCATAAAGCAAGGAACAACATAACAGATACATGTTTCTTGGCAGGGATGGTAATATGGTATCCGTTTGAGGTTTGTTCAATGCTTGCAATACCATCGTAAGGTTTTTCCATAGCAATAATTTTTACTAGTTCAAAAATAGGTTAATTTATTTAAGTTTAATGTTTTAAAAATAAGCGAATTAAAAGATGATTTTTAGGGTTATATTCATATTTTCGAGAATAAGATACTTTATTCTATGTAACAATAAGTTCGTAGCAAACTAATCGGATGATCCGCATCATTTCTATATTTATCGTTTCCACCAATAGTAAAATATGAGGGATAACTTAAAATCGTTGCGAATCCAGTACATAAAAGGTACATCGTACACGTATCGAGCCTTTGTATGATTTCATCAGTTAATTTTTGCTTAGTTTTTTTTATTGTTATTTTCGATAAAATCCAATGCTTCTTCTAACTGATTTTCATCAAAATATCGCTCTTCTAAAGCCGAGTTAAATAAATGGAGCATCTTGTTTTCAATATTGACTATTGACTTCATGAAATTCGAATTAGATACAACAGCACAACGTCCAATTTTTCCGAAATGCTTAATCCCCCATAATTCGCCTTCGAAAAATCCTTTTAATTTCATGTCTTTAATTACTGACATATTTTTCACCTTAATCAATATGTTTACATGCTCATAACCTTCATTCAATTTTTCTTCGAAAAGTTGTTCTATCAACAGAGCATCAGGTTCTGTAAATGATCCGAGTAATTCCAATGCAAGCGCATTGCCTATAAATTTTTTTATTTGATTAATCATGTTGCTTTTAGTGTTTTATATACCATATGTATAGTAAATTTAAAAAATATGGAACGTAATTGAAATTCAGTTACACACATGAATTAAAGCCCAACTGGGAGCTTACGGATGGGATGATTGGTCACTTTCTGGCATATTTACTTTCCTTTATAAAAAAACGCAGGGGTAGAGCCGCGTGCTCCTGAGCATAAGCGATACCGATTCGTGCTGCTTTTCCGATTTGTGCTGGACTGTATTTTAATCCCTGGTCTTCAATCCATATACTATCGTCGGTCAAAAAGGCACCATTAAATGAGGAGTCAATTCCCAAAGCTTTGGCCGCAGAACCCGGTCCGTTGGAAAATATGGGTTTTTCGGGCGGCACGGACCTCCGCGATGCCATCACGTCAATTCCAGTCAGCGGTTCAATAGCCCTAATTAGAACGCATTGGGGATCGTCTGCTCCAGAAGTCACAACATTCAACAGATGGTGAATACCATAACATAAGTATACATAGGCCACACCACCTTCCTGGTACATCGGCTTAGTTCTCGATGTTCTCTTTCCGTTAAATGCATGGGATGCTTTATCCATAATGCCAAAGTAAGCTTCGGTTTCGACAATTCGACCTGCTGTTACCAGACCATCTTTTTTTGTAAAGAGGACCTTACCTAATAGATCTTCTGCCAGGAATATTGTATTTGTATTTTTATAATAAGATTTAGGTAGTTTATACATCGTTTATACCTCTTAAGTGAATCGTTTATTCTTAATACAATCCTGATATGTACAAGCGAAGCCATTCCATAACTGGCCATGCTGATAGTCTTATCCCTCATTACAGAGCCAAATTGTTTGTTATAATATCCTTGTTTACGGAGATTAAATATAGGGAAAATCATCATTTGATAAATTACAAATATTAAACCAAATAAGAACCAGTCTTACCTCATAAGTGGGGCAACTTTTATCTTGTAAGACATGGGGTACACCAAATTGACCAGGCATTAAAGTTGTTTCCAGTTTCATCCAGAGTGACGAGCTCAAGCTTATCGACATCTTCGATGTCTATAGTAAAAAGATGCTTTTCATTGGGCTTGATATAATGAGAAGAAAGGGTTTTTCCGTTACCCCGGATAATAAATTGAATACCTTCTGGCTTCTGCGCGCCGTCGCGTAATGCTCCTATAATCTTCAATTTCCGCCATTTTTTTTCAAGCTTATATGTATATCGAGAAGGAGCATGCGCATACAATCCTTTGTCATATATCTTACCCATGTTTTCCAGAAAAAACAATTTGTTCGATTCGGCAGTATAATAATTTCGTGCTGGGTTTTCCCAGCCTACAGAAGCTTCTTCCCATGCTGCATCGGAAAGACATATGCTGTCAGTCGTAACGGTTTTAAGGTCGATAGGTTCGCAGTCCAGCGATAATTGATTTAATACGTCTAACTTAGCTTGTTTTTGATTGTCCAGGCTATCGTTTTCTATCACTCTAATCAAATCATTTACAGTTGCCTGACCAAAATTGTTAACGGTTAAAAAATGTCCTTCTTCACTTTGGCTAACCATTTTTCGGTACTCTTTAACTGATCCATTGTCGAATAAAAACAGCATTCTTATTTCATGGGGTATATTGGTTTCCAATGATGCGATATCAATTTCTGCAGAATTTCTTTGATTGACTACAGACGTAAAGCTGTTGCTTAAATACTCCGAGACATGATAAGGGCGGATTGACGCTACAACACCATAGGGTACTTTGTCTGTGCGATAGTGAAGGCTTAGTTTCGTTGTGTTTTCAACCTGTGATAACTTAAAGGATTGTAATAGAAATTCATTTTTACTAAGTAAAGGTTTTGGTCTCTGCGTAAATAGTGGATGACTACTTAATTGAAAAACTGAGGCTCGGGAAAATTTAGATGATTGTAAACCACCCCATTTTTCCTCCTTGTAGTGTCGACTACCATGTTCCCCCATTAAGGATATTGTTTTTGGATTGAACTCATTTGGAAAACCATTATCATGTGGTAATCCGAATAGATGCCCCATTTCATGGGCTATTCCTCCCAAATACCAACTATTGAACTCACCAACAGTACATTCTTTATTTGTTGCAAACATTTCCGTAAACGTCATTTTGTTAGTTGCATCCGTTAGCAACGCTGGGTCTAATAGCTCACAGTCCGCAACCATACAGAGGCCGGACGAAGCGGATCCCCTACCATAATATGGTGAATGAAATATGTAGGTTCCATTTTCATTTTTATGGCTTAATGAAGTAATTACGAGAACATGTTCTGTGTTTGGGTTGATAACTGATGCCAATTTCTCAAAAATTTCTTTTTCTATTTCACTTCCGGAATTTATTGTGTAATCATTTGAGGGTTTTGACCCTTGAACGAGGTGGTAGCGAAACCCTGTATTGTCTGTCTCAAACGGGATGCCATCACTGTTGAAACCAAAACTTTTAAGCTCATTTTTATAATAGCTGGATATATCTTTCAATACTCGAGCGAGACGATTTTTCCAAGTTGAAGACAACTTTGAATCAGCGGGATAAAAATAAACAATCTTAACTGTTTGAAAAGGTGTACTGTTACTTCCTGGGATTGCTCCATGGGCTAATTGATTAAATGTTAACAGTAAAATAATCAACATCTGCTGAAGGAAAATTGGCGCACCATTTTTTTTGATTTTTACAATAGAAGTTTCCATTTAAACGAGTCTTTTAATAGTCCGATTGATCATAGTCGAATAAAAACAGTTTGCTATACATCTTGTTGACTTTATTTAGGTTTAATCCCGGTTGTATACGAGATACACTCTAAGTTAAATAAAATCAATATGATTTTCGTTAATAATATACAGCCAAAAGATTAAATATTCATAAAGAAATAGACATTTTAAATAGATAAAAATTCTCTTTAACGGAACACCATTTTCCATAGCTAGGAGCAGTTTCATTATTACGAATGCAAAGGATTTGAGATTATCTCATTATATTCCCATTGTTTATTTTAAGAAGCCACTCAGGAAATCTAAAAGAATATTTGTCTGGTTCATGAGGCTCACATGGCTCTGTCCTGGAATAATTGCTAACTGAGATTTGGGCATTTTTCCGAAGTCGCCAACTACTACACCTCCCAACAACTGATACGTTTTTATCAGTTCGATCTTATCCAGACCGTCATTGTCTCCGGCAATTATTAACACGGGTGAGGATATTTTGGCAATATTGGCATCACCCAAATCAAATGGATATTGCGCCAAAGAGATCATCTGCTCTAGAAATTTCGTCCACTTTGTTCTGTCTGGTGCAACCGCATCATAGGCTTGCTGCATCGGACTATTTTCAAACAGTGCTGGTTTCATGTTCTTGAAGGCGTTGTTAATTTGGGGCATCCAACCATTGCTTTTATAGGCTGCTGAAATAATGACCAATTCATTTAAGCGCTCTGGGTACTGAATGGCAAATTGATAGGCCACAGTACCTCCAAAACTATATCCAAGTACAGCGGAATTTTCAATTTTTAGATGATCTAATACTCCGACAACATCATCTGCCAGTATTGCATGATTAAATTTTCGGTCCGAATAAGGAGAATGGCCATGCCCCTGCAATTCGATAGCGATCACTTTTCTGGTTTTAGCTAGTTCAGGTATTAGCTGACTCCAATTTGAGCCGATCGTCATAAATGCGCCATGTAACAGTACAATTGGCTTTCCTGTGCCATAAACTTCGTAATATACCTGGGTATTTTTAAGAGATACCAAGCCTTGGGCTGTGGGTTTGATCTGTTGGCTATGTGATTGCATAACGGTAGTCATGATAATGAGGCAGAGTAATGATTTAAAAAAATATTGGTTTTCATAAGCGAGTTCATAATAGATTGATATAAAATTTACCTAACAAATATCAGAACGATTCGGTAAGAAGACACTGTGGAAATACGACAAATAAAGGGGCGATTGCGTCAAAATGGAAGTGAAAGATAGGAGTGCGTTAATATTTGGAGGCGGGTTTTCGTATCGTTTGGGCAGTTAAGGTATTATTAAAAAAATACGGGGACGAATATTTAAATATAAGTCCCTGTCTTTGGCTATTATTTCAACTTATCTTTTACACTTTTAGCGTGGTTTAAGTGATTTCTGAGTGTCGGTAAAGTTTTATCTACAAACGCTTTCAGCTCAGCATCTTTGAGGTTTTTACTAGCGTCTTCAAAGAGTTTAATATCCTTTTCGTGATCTTTAACCATATCTTCGATATAAGATTTATCGAAGTCTCCAGGCGACTTTTTGGACAATTCATCCCTCAGATTTAACGCATCGGTACCCAAGCTGGCTGGTAGTGTGATATTTTTTGCCTGTGCAAGCGTCGCAAGTTCATCATTTGCTTTAGAATGATCATTAACCATCATTTCGCCGAACGCTTTAACATCCACATGCTGGCCTTTTTCCTTCGCCAGTTTCCCAAGTTCTACTTCAGCCATGCCCCTGCTTGCTGCTTCAGTAACGAATTTTGCATCGTCTTCACCGACAGCAACCGGCGTTGTTGCAGTATTATTATCGTCTAGGTTTTCTGGCGCCTTTGTTTCGTTGATACTGTCCGCAGTTTTTTTACTGTCGGTATTTGCATTGCCACAACTTTGGACAGCAAAAATAGAAAATGCAATTGCTAAGGTCAAAAATATTCTTTTCATGATCTTCTGTGTTTTGATTTCTAAATGAACACTAGTCGAATCAGTATCGTTCAAAAAAAATGACCGAAGCTACATTGAAGTCTCTTTTAGCTTTAAAAATTTAATGATGATACCCAGCTGACCGAGGTGGTAAAAATCGTGATGGATAAGGCCTGTCAAGAGATATTTGATGTTATGTGGAAAATCAGTATTCGCATATTTATAAGGCTGGTCCAAGAAGGAATCGTCTTTGTCTTTGAGGAAGTGAATAACTTGTTGCTGACTATCCCAGAAATCTTCCAATAGCTTTTTCCAGCCTATTGTCTCCAGTTCGTCATTCGTCCGCCAATTCCTAGCTTCGTTCATTTCGAGCCCCCGTGGATTTCCTTTCAAACGGCTCAGAACCTCCTTTCGCCATTCAATAAGATGTGACATTAGCTCTGCTACACTATGCATTTCTGGGATAGGACGCTTATAAACAGTAGACTGGGTCACTGTAGCTAATTTTTTTTCAAAATTTTCATCGATCCACAGGTCGGTACGCTCCACATCCTTTAATTGCTGAACGATTTCTTTCATTAAAATAGTCTCCATAATAATTTAGTTTTAGAGTCTAAAAATTAAACCTCACTGTATAGGGATTAGTTTTAATTAATTGTATATCAGTTTAAAGTTATAACATTATAATGAAGAATTTCAACTTAGTTCCGCTTGAATTGTTACGATGTTTTTAGCGAACCGGCTAATCGATAGTCTCCCAAGAAAGTGAAAAAGTTTTAGTGAAGACGTTATAGATAGATAAAACTTATTATTTGGTTATAGAAAAAGAAGAATAGCGCTAATATGATCGCTATTCTTCTTTTATAGATCCCTTAGTATCCTGGATTTTGGATCAGGTTGGGTTCGACTTGAAAGCTACTTTCATGGAAAGGCCAGAGGTATTGATGTTTCAAAAATTTTCTGTCTTCAATTTTAAGTACCTCAGATTTTCCGTCTGCACCTTGTCTTATATGACCCAATGCAGGTTGATTGAGGACTGCTTCCGCTGTTTTCCATCTAAGGATATCACTATAGCGCAGGCCTTCACCGGCAAATTCGACCCTTCGCTCATTGCGAACTAAGTCGATCCATTCCTGTTGAGATTTCACGGTTAGATTGACATCTGCTACACTCATGTCAAGTCCCGCACGTTGTCGAATCTGATTGATACAGCTTTTTGCTAATTCATCTACGTTGTTCAACATAATTTTGGCTTCGGCATAGGTCAATAATACTTCGGCATAACGAGCCAAAGGAAAGTGCATATTGCCCCCCGTACGAAAAGCATCAGCTTCGTCTACAAATTTTTTAAACCAATAACCAGATCGGCTGCTTCGTAAGTTTTGATAATAGAACAGACTCTTTGAATCATAAATATCTATTTTCTCTTTGTTGAATAGGTCGCCCTGTCCAAAAATACTAGCGGCATAACGTGGATCGCGATTTAATTTGGGGTTGAGCTCATATTCTTGCTTACTATGTAAGGGGCATTTATCAATGGGCCGCCCCTGTAGTGTCCAATAACTATCAACCAAAGACTTCAAAGGAACAACATAAGATTGTCCATTTCCAGTCTTATATTGTGGCGCAAGATGCTGAAAGGAATTTGTAGCAGAATTATTGTGGCTTTCCATGTCAAATTTGATGATAAATTCCTTATTGGTCTTATCTGCCTGATAATTGAATAAGCTAGCATATTGGGGGTGGAGTTGGTATTTGCCGCTATCCATTATTTCCTTCGCAAGGGTTGCTGCAAGATCATAACGACCATTATAAAGAGCGTATCGCATGACCAATGTTTTGAAGGAGTATTTGTTAAACATATAGGCGTTTGTGGTGCCTTCATTTTCAGGGAGCCTATTTGCAACATCTTGGCTCATTTCAAATAGCTTGGTCAGTATCTCAGCTTTAGGCGTTACTGGAGGTATCGCCTCTTCAAGTGTAACTGGGACTAGGACAAAAGGCACATCGCCCCAAACTTCAGTGATCCTGAAATAATGCCAAATACGTAGTGCCTCTAAGATCGCTTTATATTTTTGTCGTATCGATTCATTTTCTACATAGGGAATGTCAATATTAGCAAGATAAGTATTGATCCGTCCCACATGTTTATTATATAATGTCCAGTAATACTCAGCCAAACGAGCGTTGCTAGTCATATTACCATTGGCAATGATCATATGGTGATCTGTCTCTATTCTAGCATAGGCGTTATCGGTGCGACCATCTAACATATAGAAGAGCAGGCGGCGTTCACCAGGTCCCATGAAAACATCCAAATAACTACTGTAGACTACCCGACGTAAATCTTCTTCAGTATTGAAGAACTCGTCGAAAGATGTTGCGGTAGGATCTCGTTTGTCAAGAAATTTTTCGCAGCTACTCAGCGTTGCTAGCGCAATTATCAAGGTTAAAATTTTCTTTTTCATTAGTATAGTTTTAAAAAATACTTGCACTAAGTCCAACACTGTAGGTTGCCATACGTGGATAATTTCCGTTCCCATCATTTGTTCCAGGACTATCTACATCAATACGTTCGGGATCCAGACCTTCCCATTTCGTGAACGTGAATACATCCTGTGCATTAACATATATTCTAAAATTTTTGATGCTTTTGCCGATTTTAGGAAATGTATAGCCAAGTTGAAGAGACTTGATGCGAAAAAAAGCTGCGTTGCTGAGCCAAACATCACTGAGTAGCGTATTAGGGCTTGGGCCCGTCCATAGACGTGGAAAACGGCTATTTGGATTGCCGGGACTCCAATGGTTTGCTACATATTCAACACGTGGTGCTCCGAGGTCGTTACTGTTTCCATCAACATACACCGGATAGGCTTCTTGTCCGATCAAGCGGCCCGTGCGCTTCCCGATTCCCTGACCCAATGCCGAGAAATCCCAACCTTTATATCGAAAGTCTAGATTTATTGCATAATTATAATGGGGGAGGGGATCTGCCAGGTAGCTTCGGTCCTCATCGTTGATTATACCATCCTGATTTTTATCCACATAGCGGATATCCCCCGGTTTTGAATTTGGCATTTTAGCGGGAGTTGCATCAACTTCCTCTTGGGTTTGGAAATAGCCATCAGACTGGAAGCCATAATAATTGTTGATTGGAACACCTTTGTACCAAATTCGGTTATTATCGCCTTTAAAGATCAATCTGTCATCTTCATCGTAGCCTGCTTTGAGCATTCGATTGCGGTTATCAAAAAGCATTCCACCGAGGGTATACGAAAAATCATCCTTTTTGTCTGACCAGCTTGCTGAAAGCTCCCAACCATTATTTTCCACGGCGCCGATGTTGACAGCAGATTCCAGACTATTTGATCCCGTGAGCGGAGGAACGGCAAATTGATCATAAATAAGGTCGTATGAATTTTTATGATAAAGTTCAGCAGTAAAGGATAGTCTATTTTTAAATGCATTGACATCTAGCCCCAGGTTCCATTGCTTCTGTTTTTCCCAGGAAAACTTTGGATTCGGAACACGTATTGTCCAACCCCAGGTGTTTACAGATTCCTGCCAGAGGTATGGCGCTACATTTTCGTTTCCGATAAGTCCATAGGATGCTCGTATCTTAAGGTTATTGACCGTACCAGACTCGAGAATAGGTTTGAAAAAATGTTCGTTATGCAAGTTCCAGGCAAAAGCTCCCGAAGGAAAAAATCCCCAGCGATGACCAGGAGCAAACTTGCTACTTCCGTCTGAACGTCCGGTTAACTCCAAAATATAGCGGTTGTTAAAAGAATAGTTTAGTTTACCGAAAAAGGAAGCTTTGCTGATTTCTCTAAAATCGGTGAAGGTATAATTCATCACTTCTGACCCTGCCGTTAGATAAATCTTGTCTTTGTGCTGGCGGAGCTCCTTGTTGAAGTTAATCAGCATCCGTGCGGTGAGCTGGCTTTCACTAACACCTTGTGAGGCATTGACATCATTCCCCCAAATTGCTGCCGGAGCGCCATTTTCATCGAAAAACTTGTAGGTCAGTCTTTTTTGTTTATTGGCCGACTTGTTAATCATGTAGGAGACATTTCCCTCGATATTTAGATTGCTGTTGATGTTATATTTTGGACGTAAATTGATGGTACTACGATCATACATATTGTTTTTTGTACCCCCATGTTTTATAGACGCGATTGGATTGATATTGTTATGTAGAATATAGTGTTCGGGAAGTTCAGAATCATAAAAAATTTGTTGCGTTGGGTTCAAGCGCCAAGCCTGTTTATAGAGGCCGTGTCCGTCATCGTTTGCTAGTAAGCGATCTACCTGTAAACGGTGTGCGTAGAAGTCAGCCATTAATACAAATTTATCGGCAATGTTGATATTTGTATTGAAGCGGGCTGAAAACTTCTGAGTACCTTCAATTTTATTGAGGCCATTTTCTTTTATATGGCCGAGCATTAAATTAAAAGTACCGACACCGCCACCACCGGATATACTCGCGTTATTATTAATCGCTGTCGAAGTTCGTTCCATGACTTGATCGAGCCAATTGACCTCCTTTAATTCTCCAGAGGCATATTGGTTGATTGTCTCTTCGGGGTAGATCGCAGCCTGTCCCTGTTGGATTAAGGTCTCGTTCCGTAATTTCATAAAATCGACAGCCCCGACAAATTTTGGAAGATCAATGGGTTTGTTGACAGCAAACCAGTTGTTGGTAACGACTTTAAACTGTCCCGTCTGTCCACGTTCTGTTTCGATGATGATAACGCCATTTGCACCACGGGAGCCATACATGGAGGCTGAAGCGGCATCTTTTAAGACGGTAATGCTTTTAACCTGATTCGGGTCAATGTCATGGATGCTCTGTTCCATTCCGTCGACGATGACTAGGGGGTCTGCATTTTGTAAGGTACTGATTCCGCGAATGGAAATGGTGCCGGGAACACTTCCCGGCATACTGTTTCCGCGCATCATTGTGACTCCTGGGATCGTTCCTGAAAAAGCATCTTGCATTTTAAAAATCGGGCGATTTTTTATTTTCTCCATATCCATTTGTGATACGGAAGATGCAATGTGCTTTTTGTCTACTTCGGAAAAGCCAACGACCACAACTTCATCAAGTCCCACTTCATCAGCGTCCATGATAACATTCAGCTCCGATTTATTGTTAATTGGGATTTCAAGCTGTTTGAATCCAACTGCACTAAAAATCAGGGTTCCTTTTTTGCCATCGGGGAGTGTCAGTTGAAACTCTCCTTTCATATTCGATGAAGTTCCTGTATTGGAGCCTTTTAGCAAGATGCTGACTGCACTCAATAGATTCCCCTTGTTATCATGTACTTTCCCTTTTACGACTTGTTGTTGCAGTTTGGATATGCCGGATGTACTTTGTTCTGGCAGAGAAATATCTTCATTTTTACGTTTGATGACAACAGTGCCACGATGTAACATGTAATAGAAAGTGCTGCTTTTGAAAATTTGATCCAAGGCCTTATCGAGTGATACATTTGTGATTTCAACCGTTGCTTTTTCGTTTTTTAGTAATCCTTCTTTAAAGATAAAATGTATACCAGTCTGTTTGGTAATGCTTTCCAGCACCGTTTCAATCCTGGTATTCTGGGCGTGTAAAGTAATCTGAGCGGAGCTTGAAGCGTAGGCGCCCATCATGGATGTCGCCAATAAGATTCCTGTCAGTTTCATTTTTAATAAATGGTTCAGAGTTTTCCCTTTGTCAACGGGACATAAGATCCCTTTTGAATAAAATAAATTATTCATAAATTGGTATAGAATTAATGGTTTATGATCAGTGTTAATTCAATTTTGATGCAGGAGTATTTGCCGTACTTCTGCATTTTTTATCATATTAATTTAGGTTTTTTTCCTTTTTACATACGAAGTCCTCCTTAAGTAAGTTTATCTGTTCACAATCAGTTTATCATTCTCAATGGTCAGCTTATAACCTGTCAAATCCTTGAGGACATTACAAAGTTCTGCTAGCGTTACATCTCTTTTTATACTACCCTCGTATCGTTCACTATTTAGAGGGATCTTGCAATCGATCTGAATTCCATACCAGCGGCTTAATTCATCAAGTATCTGTTGCATATCCTTATTTTTAAAATAAAAATAACCGTCTTTGAACGCTGTGGCTTCGGCTTTACTGACTAATGGGAAAGTCTTTAGTTTTTTATCCACGATCTCCGTTTCGCTACCGGCGTTCATATAGATTTCGTGCTCTTCGTTGCTCACTTTAAGCTTTCCTTCTGTCAATGATACTTTCGTATTTGCATGATAGGAATTTACATTAAAAGCTGTTCCGATTGCCTGTATATTGATATGATTTGTTTCAACGATAAAGGGCCTATGTGCATCTTTCGCAACTTCAAAATAGGCTTCACCTTTTAGTGTCACTCTTCTCTCTTTTTTATTAAAATTTGTTTTATAGCTGAGCTCAGAGGCAGCATTTACCCATACTTTAGTCCCATCGCTAAGGGTTAATATCATGGTAGATCGTTTGGGAACTATTAAAGTGTTTTTTAGGTTTTCTGTTAAGTTAGATGGGTATATAAGTCGCCCTTCTTTTAATTCGATACCTTGCGCAAAATATTGGTTAGCTTTTTTTTCGGTTAATCGTATTTCTTCTTTCCCCTCAATTTTTAAAATTGCACCTGCTCCTCCGGGAAGAACATCATTTTTATGTCCGTATATCTTGTCAGGAATTAAATAGCTTACAGGTTTTTCGTGCTGTTGTTTTTTCCATAACAGCGTTAGGGCAAGCAGTACAGTAGCTGCAATTCCAATAGCTTTGTACCATGATTTATTTAAGTAGAGGTATTTCTTTCTTGGTTGTAAAATCGTTTCCTTCGCCGTGAATTTACTTTGTGTGATCAGCCATTCTTGGCTTACATCAATCTTGTGAAGATCACATGGAACATAAATATCAGTTTGCGATAGCCGACGACGAATGATATCCTTCGCACCAGGATATTTTTGTAAGAGATTTTTTAATTGATTCCCTTTGTCGGATGCTAACTCACCATCTTTCAAAAGAAGAGCAATCAATTCTGCTAATATTATTTTGTCGGTTTCTATCATAATTCAGAAGCTAAATAACTTGAAGTGTTGAAATGGGTGATTCGTTTATGGAAAAAAGTTAAGGGTTAGTTGTAAGTCGTTGTGTGTTAGAGTGTAAAAGATGTAAAAAGTAGGCTTAAAAATTTTCTTTTTAGCAGGTTTATCGCACGCATACGTTGTGTTTTAACCGTATTTACGGAAACATTGAGTTCCTGTGCGACCTCCTCATACTTCATTCCGTCTAGATAGATTAAACGGCAGATTCGTTGACAACCTTCGGGCAGTTCATTAAGTTCCCGATGAAGAGCTCCAATCAATTCTGCATTTATTAAATTATCCAGGATATCATTGTCATCCGGTTGGTCAGTGTTAAATTGGTTCCGTACACGATCAAATACCACATTTCTCCGCTTGATATTCATTGCTAGATTTTTTACAGAGCTATAAAGGAAGCTTTTAATGACGGGCTCTCCCTTTTGTAGTAAGTCCTGTCTACCCATTAGAACGATAAATGCGTCCTGCACGATGTCTTTTGCAATTTCCTCTGAACCAACCCATGGAAATGCAAATACACTGAGTTGCAGAAAATATTTGTTAAAATAATATTCTGTGGATAACATTTCGTTTGCTTTTTTTCTTAAAATATAGATTTTAAAAGTGAAATAAAGAAAAATATTAGAGATTTTATGTAGGTAAAACTTCTTAAAATTTTGAAGCTTTATAGAGGTGCTATTAAATGCTGTTTTTATTTATAGTTCACTGTAATTTAATATAAATATGATATAACACGAGGTTTGCTGTGTGAACATCTTGGTTTTTCGGAATCTTTCATGTATTGTTTCTATAGATTTTTTTTCAAGGGTAGGTTACTTTACATTGAGGCTTTGTACGCTTTTATTTCCAAGCGATTCGCTCCATAATTCGAGTTATTCAATGATGTGCCCATTGCGAATAGTAACGGATCAGCTACGAATTCTAAGTGACCATTTACAGATATTTAATCATCATTTAAATAATTAAATGTGTCTTTATTTTTACTGCCATATACAAAGGTATGCCATCAAATCATACCATGGTTTAACAAGTAAATTTAAAGACAATGAAAAGATTAATGATGAGTTTGGTAGCAGTGGTTATGCTATCATCAGTTGCTTCGGCTAAGACAGCGGCAACAACAACCAACGGAAATGCACGTGTGAAAACAACTTCCCAGCGCCTGGCCAACAATACGGTTCGGGTTACCGAGGAAACTACGGAAACGAATCCAGCATTCGTACGCTGTAATTTTAAAGTAAGTATATACAGCTGCGACGGCGTTTTGTTAGGTAGCGCAGTCTTCACGGATTATGCATCGTCAGCCAGTGGTTGTGCTAGTTTCTTTGCCGCGATGCATGATTGGGTTGCAAACAACTAATTTTTTATCCATTATCAAAAAAACAAAAGCGGGGCCTTTGCCCCGTCTTTCTAAACTAAATTATCATGCGTAAATATTATATATTCTTTTTATTTCTTTTCCTATCCAGATTATCTTCTGGACAGCGGCTTCATGCGGTATATGAATACATTCCATCAGCCATGAGTACTTTTAAAGAAGATGTCTATTATGATGGAAAGGTGAAGACTGCTGTTCGTGATTCGATGCCGATCCGCAAGCAAGAGCTCAACAAAGATGTCGATGATGAAGTTGCGCCCTCATTTTCGATAACAATCGGTTCAGGCAAACGATATAACAGGGTTGTGATCCATCAAAATAAGGCTGATCAACAGTTGGAAACCCGTTCCATTCAAGGTGTTAACTATTTGGTGACGGACAAGTTTCCGCCATTGGTCTGGAATACCGATTACGCCGATGTAGATACGTTGGGCAAACATGTATGCCATAAAGCAACTGCTTCTTATCGTGGGACTACGCTGGTGGCTTATTATACCAATGATATTCCTGTACCTGTGGGACCATCGAAATTTGGTGGCTTGCCAGGCCTTATCGTGATGCTCTATAACGAAAGTGCAAATCCGAACTACTGGTACTTGAAGGAGGTAAATTATCCCTATACTGGCGATATTCCCTTAAATAATAAATATATCCAGTCGTTGCCCAAGTTGAGTCTGGAAGAGTTTATTAAAAAAGACGACCAATTCAATGAAGAACAAATGCGTATTATGTACAGTAAAATGCCAATGATGGAGGGCGTGAGCGTTGAGAAGCAAAAAGTTAGGGGCAGTGTAGAGCAAGTGTATGAATGGGAACATTAATAAACGGATAGCGGCCTTACTCAGCTTTTGTCTGTTATGTATTGCCGTACGTGGACAGTTTGCTATCCATGGAAGCGTCAGTACTGAGGGAAAACCGTTAGGAGGGGTACGTATTGATCTACGGCGTGATGATGATAACAAAATGCTAGCTTATACGTTTAGCGACGGCCAGGGTAAATATCATGTGCAAACAGCTCAAAGTGGATCATTTACGTTGGTATTCAAGGCGCTGAGCTTTAAACCTGTTTCCCTTTTTATTACACCGACGCAGGCCGATACGCTGATTGATGTACAGTTATCAGCTGGAGGAGTGGAACAATTGCAGGAAGTGATTGTCCACTCCAAAGGGCCTTATCGTCGGGGCAGAGATACCATTGAGCTTGCTGTGAAATCCTTTTTGCAGGGCGACGAGCGTACGGTAGAGGATCTGCTTCGAAAGATTCCCGGCATTCAGGTGGGCACCGATGGTAGCATCAAAATAGGCAATAAAGAAGTGGAAAAAGTGATGGTTGAAGGGGACGATTTTTTTGAAAAGGGCTATCGCCTGCTGACACAAAGCATGTCCGTTCGTCCCTTGGAAAAAATTCAAATATTGCAACGGTATTCTAATAATAAACAGCTGAAAGGTATCGAGAATTCGGACAAAATTGCACTAAATCTGCAGCTTAAGGAGGAAAGTCGGGCACAGTGGCTGGGCTCAGTGGATGCACAGGTAGTTCCTATAGGTCCAAAATATTATCAGGCTAATGCTAACCTGATGAATTTCGGAAAAATGAACAAATATTACTTATTAGGCGCTGCTAACAATAATGGAGTGGATGCCGTAAGCAGTATCAACCACCTGATCCAGTCTGGTTCTCCTGATGAACCAGGTCAGATTGGTGTGGGAATAACAACACCGACTTTGATAGATAATACGCCGAATCTGCCCGGTTTTGATTATAAAAGAACGAATTTCAATAATGATAAGTTGTTGTCCTTGAATACCATTTTAAATCCGACCACACAGTTAAAGATCAAATGGCTGGGTTTTGCAAATCCTACTAAAAAATCATTTTACCGAAATACCGTGCAGAGCTATCATTTGGAGGATATTCAATTTACCAACACCGAAGATTATCAGTTTACCAGAAACATCGATAACTACTTCACGAAACTAGAGCTGCAGTTTGAGCCCAATAAGCGTACGCTGTTGAGCTATTCAGGTACATTAGGTTCTCTACGAAAAAATGATTTGGGCACATTATTGTTTAATGGTGTCCAAAGTGAGGAACTGACCGCAAGTAAAGGATATTTGACCAACCACAATCTGAGTCATAGCTACAAATTTTCGGAGCGGGATGTGCTGGTGAGCTCACTACGTTTGATAAAGCAGCAGTCGCCATTGGACTATAGTATAAATCAATATTATTATGAAAACTTGTTTGGAGGTAAAGATATCCATGCGGTAAGACAACATATCGAAAATAATCTACAGTATCTGGGTGCTACTACACACTATGTAAGCCGAAAGAAAAATGGTGATTTTTTTGAGTTGGCCTTCAATATGGCCTGCCAGCAACAAGAGCTTAACACGGAATTGAAGTTGTTATCAACTCCAGACGAGTTAGACGGGACAGCAGTCTCTCCCTCTGGATTTTCCAATGCTATGGACTTAAAGGTGCTTCAGACGAACCTTATTTCCAAGTATACCTTTAAACAAAATAAATGGGAATTGACACCCCGCTTGCAGGCAGGTCTTGTACAGAACAGGTTGATTGATTTTGGTAAACCCAAATATAAAAATAACCTGTTACTTTCTCCGGGATTATCAGGGAAATGGGCTATCCACCCAAAAGGCCGACTCGAAACAGACCTCTATTTTCAGCAACAGAATACCTCACTCACCGAGCTAGTTCCTCATTATTATACGACAGGGATTCGAAACTTTATTCGAGGAATGGATAATCTAGCGACCTTAAGTAGTTCTGGCGGCACGCTGATGTACACCTATGGCGGTATGACAGATCGTTTTTTTGCGAACCTTTCGGGCGGACATCAGATTCTGTTTGATTATGTGGGTACATCGAGCAGTTTAGATCCCAATTTCAGCCTTGTGCAGCAAGTGTTGCTTAAAAACAAAAAGAGTAGTTACTATAAGGTAGATCTTAACTATTACGTGAAGGCTTTGGGAGGGAATCTTCGATTGGACTTAGGGGCAAATACAGCAGATTACCAAACGGTAGTGGTGGGCGTGGGTAATCGTCAGATCCATACAGACACTTATGATTATGGGCTAACATTTCGAAGTGCATGGAAATCAAGGTTGAATATTTATACAGGTTATGCCTTACAGTCGGTTACCTATCGCTCAGACAGCAAAACTACGCTCAGCAATAGCCGCGGATTTCTGAATGTATTTTTGACTATGGGAAAAAACATTCAGTGTAATCTGAAAAATGAATCTTATCGCTTTGGTAGTTTCCTTGGCCAGGATTCTAAGACCTATTATTTTTCGGACTTCTCCTTAGCTTATGAATTGCGACAGCATAGGGCAAGATTTACTATGACTGCAAAAAATATTTTCAATACTCGCTTTTTCAGAAATGCTGAATTGACAGACCTTTATAATACCAGCACCGAATATAAACTTTTGCCGGGTTATATCAGTTTTGGAGTAGACTATAGCTTCTGACGTTTTTATTACGAAACCAGAGAAATATAAGCGTACCCTCGCGGATAAAAAGCTACTGGGATAGCCAACGCAAACACTGCTATTTGATTAGGAGTTAATTTCATCTGAAATTAGATGGTCAATATCGTTATACAGCTTTCAAGAAACTGACCAAAAACTTGAGCTGAAGAAAATCATAGACTTCGCTAAAAACAATGTGAGTTTTAGCTAGCTAAAAACTCATTGATCAATTCAGCGGTTTCATTAGGTTTTTCAGCGAGAATAAAATGGCCACAGTTTTCAATTTTTTTAAGTGTTAAATCGCTTGTGATCGCCGGCAAAGAATGATGGAGCAAGTCATAACCACTTGCACCAATTGCTAAGACGGGGATCTCTAATTTATTATAGCTGTCATAATCTTTAATATCCTGTGGAAAAGCCTGATACCATGAATTTGAACAGCGAATGGCATCCTTATTGTCATAAGCCGCGCTATAAACAGATTTATCAAATTGGCTTATACTATCTTTATTAATCAGCAGGTTATCGAACAACCAAGCGATGACGATTGACATGCGTCCCTCAAGTAACTTTTCTGGCAGTTCTTTTACCTGATTGAAAGCGAGCCACCATGGATACAAATAACTGGCTTCCAAAATAGGTAACATAGGAAGCTTATACATGCTAGGGTCTGGATGTGGTGTATCCAGCAATATTAATTTACTTGTTGCCAGCGGATAATTACAGGCAAAACTAAATGCTACATGTGCACCGATATCATGACCCGCAATAGAAACTTTATCGAAGCCCAAATGCTTGACTAATTCGTAGATATCCTTGGCGATGTTCTTCTTCTCGTAGCCATTTTCCGGCTTATCTGAGCTACCCATTCCTCTAATTTCAACTACAATTATTTGGTGGTTCTCCGCTAATATCGGCATGACATGATGGTATGCCCACCATGTTTCTGGATAACCTGGAATCAGAATTATGGGATCTCCTTTGCCTCCCTGAACATAATGGATCGATAGATCATTTAATACAATATAATTATTTGTGAAGCCGGGGACTAGTTTAATAAGCTCTTTGTCGGAATATGCTGTTTCCATGATAAAAAAATAATTGATAACTACTATTGATTTTCTATTGACAAATTTAACCTGTATTTTTACAACCTACAAGTATGAAGTATACTATATACTTGCGTTATTTATATTAAGTAATTGATTATCAGGTGAAATTAATTAGTCAGCTAGCTAAGGAAGCAAACATGCCTATTGGAACCATACGCTTTTATGAAAAGAGCGGACTTATTTCCGGCATGACAAAAAAGGATGTAATATCCAATAATTACGTTTACTACGATGATGAAGTCGCCGAAAAACTGAGGTTTATAAAGATGGCGAAAGCTGTAGGCTTTACCTTAGCTGAAATTAAACAGGTTATTGATGCATGGTATCAAAAGGAGCTAACTCAGGCACGTAAAATGGAAGTCCTCGATCTTAAACTCGAACAGATAGACATGAAGATACGGGAACTTAAGGTAATGAAAAAGCAGATAGAACAATGTAAAAGCAATATCCAAAATGGTCTAAGCCGATAATCTATAAAAATGTATGAACATATCTAATCTAGGATAAGGACACTCTTTTATAATTGTCTGATCAGTTTGTTCTCGGAAATTTCTAAGTTATAGCGGATGATAAAGATAGCTTAGCGAATTATAAACGTATTCTTAGATATCGAAAATGCGGTTGTATTTTTGTTTAAATTATGAAATTGTATGGAAATTTTACTATTGAGAAATAAATAGCTATGAGATGCAAAATAGTTATGATTGGATTGTCATTCGTATTGTGTCTGGTTGCCTTTTTAATTAGAGATCGGTTTTTAATGTTTTTTACAACCGAAATTATAGGTGAAAGTCCCTTGTTTAAGGATAGCTGGCGTCTACCTGGCCAGGTTTTGCCAATACTTATTTTTATTTCCTGTTTTGGAATTATACCTTTTCTGTACCTATCCGTTACCACTTACTGTAAAATATTCTCCGTAAAAAATCAGCTGCTTTCGTTACTTATTATCAGCTCTTCAGGGCTTATATGTGGTGCCATGCGCGTTATATATCTAAAATATAAAGTTACTCAGATACGTGATCTGTTAAAGAGAGCCGAGTTTACTTCCGAAGCTGATATACCGAGCGTTCATTTTCAGGATATGCATCTAGAGTCTTATCTATTTGCGGGGTTACTTGTTGGCTGGCTGCTTTGTATGATCATTTTTAGAAAATTCGCAAATCGTAAAAATGGAAAACCAAAGGTCGAAAATCAATGTTAAATCCTCATTTTTATTTATCTTTCAAAATAAGTAATCGCAGAATAGCTAGCTAGTAATATATATCTGAAAAATGCAAGATAGACAAAGATGAGAAATCTAAAAACGAACACATAATATGAAGCGGATTAATGTATTTGACAAGACGGTGTATGGAGTTACAATTGGACTATTGCCCCTTCTATTCGTGTTATTTTATAGCTCCTGCATATCCATATCTCCTAAATATTTAGCGAAAAATGCCAATGATCATAGCGTCTCTCAGATAGGTTTGAAGGAGGTCTATGTCTTCGATAATTTTCCTCAGAAGGTACCCGGCCGAAATGATGGTAGCCAGGAAAAGAGTTCCAAATACAATAAAGTGTGCCTATGGAACTTTATTGAGCCAGATTATTATAAAACCGACAGTCTACAATACCTTTACAAAACGTCATTGGAACTAACAAGAAAAAATAAAATGCTGTTCAAGCTGATCGATACCTTGGGAAATGTTGTGCGTGAGAAAACCAGAAAAGTTAAGTCTGAGCCGAGCAATTTTTTTTCCATTAGGAATACAGATATTGACATCTATGTTTTGTTGAACAGATTCTCTACGACAAGCATTTGTCTTGCAGTGGATAAAAATGGTGATTTAATAGTGCCAAGCGAGTGGGCAGGAGGAGGTTTTTTTATTTTGTTTCCGTTAGCGGGCAATCATGAATACGCCTATTATAGCTATAGACGTATTGTCACCGTTATACACGAACCTAATAGTTTAGATACAAAAATTAGTGTAGACAGTAAAGCAGAATTTTCCGAAGTCTATAATTGTGTTCCTTTACGATGCTTTGAATAGCACATTATTTATTGCTGATAGTTTGAAAAATACAATGATTTGTTCAAATCTTAACGATTCGGAATTATATGTCAACACTAAGCGGTTAGCATTCGTTCAGTGCTGGAAATTAGGCGTTTAATTTGTTTCTAAAACACTACATAATGTTATGAACTGCATGAAAGGGTAGAACATCCTGCTGTGTCATTATAGCTGGAAGGACGCCTTACAGAAAATTCTGGAAACAATACCTGATAAGGATTTTCTAAAGCTTGCGTTAGTTTCATCAACATCTCTGTTTTTCCATTGCTGATTTCCTCAATACATTGGTAAAGTAGATAGTTTCTCAGTATAAATTTCGGATTTGTTTTCCCCATTAATTCCCGAGACGCTGCTTTTGAAATTGAATTTGCTTGCAGGCGGGCTCGGTACTGTTCCAAGAAGACCTCAAGTTTTGTGATTTTTTCTTCATTTAAAGCCGTATAAGCCACCGAGGCGAAATGCTCATTTAAATCTACGTCAGATGATACTTTTTCCAGTTGATTGAAAAATAAGGTGTAATCCAATTCCAGATTCTGCATTAATCCCTGCCAGTTGGCAAAAAATGCTGCATCCTCTTTTTTGAGCTTATCAAACCCGAATTTTTTGCAAAGCATTTTGTCATGAGTCTCCCAAAAATAAACGCCAAAATTATTTAGCGTGTTTTCAAGGAATTTTTCATCGTTGATGATGGGTTGTAGGGCATTTGCAAGTTTCCATAGATTCCAGTGTGCAATCTGTGCCTGCTTTCCAAATGCATATCTTCTTCCTGGCAAATCCGTAGTGTTTGGAGTGAAATTTAAATTATATTCATCCATCATTGAATAAGGACCATAATCGATGGTTAAGCCTAAGATAGACATATTGTCTGTGTTCATTACGCCATGTACAAAACCGACTCTGAACCATTCCACCATTAAGTTTGCGGTACGGATACATACTTTTTCAAAGAAGTCTCTATATTTCTGATGATCAGACGTTACAATTTCGGGAAAGTAATTTTCAATAGTAAAATCTAGCAGATCCTGTAATAATTTGTGTTCGCCTTGCGCAAACATCAGTTCAAAATGTCCGAAGCGGAGGAAGCTTTCGGCCGTTCTTATCACTACGGCTCCTTTTTCGTATTGTGGATTGCCATTATACATGATATCTCGGATGACATCTTCTCCAGTAAAGGCAAGGCTTAAAGCCCTAGTGGTTGGAATGCCCAAGTGATACATGGCTTCACTCATCAGGTATTCACGTACAGAAGATCTCAATACGGCTCTTCCGTCGGCACGTCTCGAATAGGGGGTTGAACCGGCTCCTTTCCATTGAACTTCTGCCTTCTTACCTTCGGAATTGGTAATTTCGCCAGCAAGGATAGCTCTGCCGTCACCAAGCTGTCCCGCCCAATTACCAAATTGATGCCCCGCATATGCTGTAGCGTATGCCCGAATATTGGCGGGTAGGTGAGATCCTACTAGAAAACTAAGATCTTTTTCTTCAAATTTTCCCAGCCCTATTTCCTCCGCAAGAGTCTCATTAAAAGCAATCAGTTGAGGCTGTTCGAACCCAACTGGTTCAATCGTAGCAAATAGCACTTTTGGCGTGCTTCTTTGTGTAGGGGTATTGGAAAAATCTCCTGGAAACCTCTTAAGGAAAGGCTGTTTGATCTGTTCAATATTCATACGGCAAAGATATTAATTATAAAAGATAAGACCTCCCATATTATTGAAAGGTATTGTATATTGTCAACATCTGTTCCGAATGACTATTTTTTTACATAAAATACGCCAAATGCATGACAAAGAAGCTAGCTGCTATTAGGCCCTCGAAGTAATTAAATTTCGAAGTAAGAGAATGTGTGATAAGATGATGAACGGTACAATCAGGTTAGGGAGTAAGGCATATGGGAACTGTAGAACAGCGATATTGGGCTGATTATATCCCATCATTTGCATTGGAAGAGGTGATGATAATATGCCTAAAGTAATTACAATCGAAAGTGAGCAAATACCAAATATATTCCACAGGATAAATAATTGTGAATTGAAAATTTTTCGGTTGAACGAACTTCTTATCAAAAATATCAAAGCGGTAATTCCAAAGATTAGATCGAAATTCCAGCCTATAAAGGTCATTTCTCTCGGAAGTATCTTCGCTTGAAATAATGCGAAGAGAATAAATTCTACAGGTATGCGTACAACATGAATGGCCAACAGCAGATATACATTTACCATTGAATCAGCTAATAATTTTGTACAATAGAATACTGTGAATACTGTACCCAATAATGTCAAACCGAATGAGGATGGAAATTGTATGAAGAATCCTGAAAATGCTGCAGCTGATATGATGAGCGACCATACTATATAAACGATTACCGCAAGTTTACGCTGTACAGCAAACCAAAATAGGGCAATACAACTAAATGTGATAGCTAAAAACAGATATTTCATAATTAAACTGTGCTTGTTTTTTTATAAAACTACGATTTAAACGTCCTTGACTTCTTGCCCTAAGGCAAGTATTTAATCTGATTAGTGCATTTATCTTTATTCAATGCTCGATTATAAAAGTAATAGGAGATTATTTATTGAAATAGTGCCGGAAGATCATGAGACATAAGATCGGATTATCTCACACAGCTTATATTATATCGTAATAGGCATTTAAACGAAGTTGAGTCCGTTGCATACGTTCTCTTGTGTAAGAGAATGTGGCCGATTAATAAAAACAATTGCATTATTATATACATAAATTTCTATTCTTTTAAAACAGGAATTAATAATATGTTTCGAAATTTTGTTGTCAGCAATAATTACCGAGAAGAGATTAAAGGATATGCCTTGAAAATTGTTTAAATTTGAGCTACGGCTGCAACCTAATCAATGGAATAACAGCAATAATAACAACAAATGAAGAGTTTTCTAAAAATATTTTTGATTATTTGTGGGATTGGATTTGCAATTTTTGTAGATATTATCTTGATGATTGCGACGGCTATTGGCAGTTTTGACAAGAATTATTCAGTAACGGAGCTGAAAGAAAACTTTGAAGAAAAAAGAACCGAGATTTATGAAGGCAAAGATTATGTAAATAAAATAATTCCGCCAAACAAATGTCGTTCATAAGAAATAGTCGTTGAGCTTATACCCATTGTTACTTTTAAGTGGCGTACCAACTTAAAAGTAACCATGTATTTAGCAACCTATGGAGATTCTGATTTGAGCTTAATGATTAGACAAAGTTAAATTTAGCTAAATGTATAAAAAAGCGTAATCGATTGAATTAATTTATGTCTCTAACGCATTGTATTTTTTGTTAATTTGTATTTTAGGTATTAGTTGCTTTTGAAGGTTGGAGCGGTCTTTAATCGCTTTTGGCCTACTATGTTGTTGGTATTCTAAGATATATTCTTATCGACAAAGACTTTAATATTTTTAATTTTGATGTTTAAGCTAATTTTTCAAAGATAATTGAATATTATTTTGATACTGTAGGACAGTAGTGAAATTAATTTTACCAATTATGATCAATTAGCCCCTTAATTACATACACAAACTTAAAATGATCACCATGCAGAAGAAAAGATGCCCCATAAAGAACATTGTCCTTTTTTTTTCTGGGCTCTTCTTTGGTCTTATAGCTCTTCCAATTATAATACAAGCCGATTGGAGCTAATATTAATATAATTAAAAATGGCAATGTTATGAGCATTTCATAAAGTATAGAAATAGAAAAATTCTCAAAGCCAGCTATGGATAGCCAACGAAAAATGCGACCATCTTCGTGAGCGTGGGGTATACTAGTATCTTAAATGTAATCTTGAAACATGATTCCTATTTTAATATGGTGGAATAGAAGGAAATTCTATATAGCGAATTATAATTCATTTCCAGCGAATTATAATTAGTTCAATTTATTGGTGTTATTACCACTAAATTTAGGTTCAAAATGATCCTGCAGAATCATTGAAAAGTTAAACTGATGAAAAAAATAAGAAAGTTCATATTAGTGCTTATCGTCCTAAGCCTAATAGCACTGGTTTTGGTTTTGTTAACTAGTCGCAATGTAACGACCAAAACAGAAAAGACGATTTTCACCGAACTTAAAGATGTGCCCAAAGCTAAGGTAGCTGTTATTTTTGGCGCGGGAATAAATGGCGATCAGCCCAGTCGGTATTTAAAAGATAGGCTGGATGCTGGGATTTCGCTATATAAAAACAACAAAGTAGATAAAATACTACTGTCGGGAGATAACGGAAGAGATGAGTACGATGAGCTTACCGTAATGAAATTATACTGCCAGAAAAATGGTGTTGATACCACAGCAATATACATCGATTACGCGGGCTTTGATAGCTATTCGACCATGTATCGTGCAAAACATATCTTTCATATTGACACAGCAATCTTGGTATCCCAAAAATATCACTTAAACAGATGTCTTTATCTAGGCGACAAAATGGGCATAAAGTCATTTGGCTATAGTGCGGACCGAGGTGCTTATCCCGGTTATAAATACTACACACTGAGAGAAAAATTATCGGTTACCAAAGCCGTATTGGACGTAATAAGAAACCGAAAACCAAAGTATCTAGGTGGATCAGTTGATATAAATGGGAAATCAAATTACACGAAAGAATAGCTTATATACTGCGTATTGATTAGAAAAAAGCCCCTTCAAATTATTGAAGGGGCTTGTATATCCAACTTTTCGTTGTTATCACTCTAAATCGATTGAATTTGTCTTATCATTTGGTTGGTAAATCCCCATTCATTATCATACCATGCCATCACTTTTACTAGATCACCATCGACAACTCTGGTCATTTCCAAATCGACTGTCGAAGCAAATGGGCTTTTGATGATATCGGTAGATACTAAAGGCTCGTTTGTTACTGTTAGTACCTTTTTATATCGATCGGTTTTTGATTCTTCGATCAAAATTTGGTTGATCTCTTCGATCGTAGTAGGCCTTTCCGCGATAAAAGTAATATCTGATATAGAACCTACTGGGACTGGCACCCTGACAGCGATTCCGTCAAATTTTCCCGCGTATTGCGGAAGTGCTTTGGTTGTCGCTATTGCAGCACCTGTGGCAGCAGGAGCAAGGTTTATTCCTGCCGCTCTTCCCATACGCGGTTCTTTTTTTGAAGGAGCATCTACAAGAGCCTGTGAAGCCGTATATCCGTGTGTGGTATTTAAGATTGCCTTTTTTATCCCGAGCCTTCTGCCTAATATTTCGATTATTGGACTTATATTGTTGGTAGTACAGCTTGCGCATGAAAAAACAGAAACTCTTCCGTCTTCCGTATTTACCCCGTGAACCACTGTAGGCGTATCTTTGGTCGGACCCGAGATGACTACAAATTTTGCTCCAGAGGTCAGATGTTTTTCTGCATCTGCTTTGTTTGTGAAAATTCCCGTACTTTCGATAATGATATCAGCTTGGATATCATTCCAAGGTAATTTTTCAATTTCCCTTATGCTTGTATATTTAACAGCTTTTCCATTGACCACAAGTGTATCTCCCTCGATGCGGACATCTTTTTCATATCTCCCATAGTTACTGTCGTATTTAAGCAGATAGGCAGCATTTTCAATACTCATCAGATCATTGATTCCAACAACTTCAAGGTCAGTAGTTTCTGTTATTATTTTTAAAGCGGCACGTCCGATGCGGCCAAATCCATTAATAGCTATTTTTTTCATAATGTGCCTTTTAATTCTGTTTATTATTGTTTCTTTTGTTTTATATAAACTAAGTTCTTTTTTTTTTCGAAAAAAAAGATTGACATGGGTCAATAATTTCTCTATCATAGACTTCCGACAATCACGCACTGATAAAACCGGAGAAAAATTGACTTTTATTGGGTATCTTTTCTGTTCTCTGGGAATCTAACATAACTCTATTAAAATGATACAATTGATACTTAGAGGTCAATATTTCTATAATTTGGAATAGATTGAAGCACCTTGCATTTTTCTTTCATTTTTGGAGAAAAATCCTAACTGTGTTGCAGTCAGAAAGGGAAAGAGGAGAACGTTTGTGGAAATCAAGTTGAATAAGTATTTTCGTATAAATTCCCATTTGGTATGAAACTCCTGATAACCTTTATTTTGGGCTTTTTGTTTTCTCTATCGTTATTTTCTCAAGTTGGGAAAATAATTGAGCCGAAAGATCAATTTGCAGCAATTGATTCAATACTTGACCGCGTTTTAAAAGATCATCATGTAGCAGGCTTCGCCGTCGCTGTTGTAAAAGGTGATAACGTAATTTATAGTAAGGGATTTGGCTATCGCGATTTCGCTCAGAAAAAACCGGTCACACCGAATACTCTTTTTGCCATAGGTTCAAGCTCCAAAGCTTTTACCGCTTCATTATTAGGTTTGTTGAGAAAGGATGGCAAACTGACATTTGAGGACAGAGCAGTAGCTTTATTGCCAGCATTAAAGTTTTACAATGATGAAATGGACAATCAAATTGTTCTTAAGGACTTGATGGCGCATAGGACTGGGTTGTCCCGCTATGATTTATCTTGGTTTCTGTTCAATAGCAAAAATAGAGATAGTCTGATTACGAGGGTCAGATTTATGAAACCGAGTTCAGGCCTGCGAATGAAATGGTTCTATAACAACTTTATGTACCTTGCGCAAGGAATGATTGTAGAGCGAATAAGCGGTAAAACATGGGAACAGAATATTCAAGAAAAGTTTTTTACGCCCCTACAAATGACGCGTTCCAATACCGATATTCTAGCATTTCAGCGGGATAGTGATGTTTCTTTGCCCTATTCACTTTCTAAAGACAATACGATAAAACAGATTGATTATTATAATATTAATGGTATGGGGCCTGCAGGAAGCATCAACAGCAGTGTGAGCGACATGTCTAATTGGCTCAAGGTTTGGCTCAACCAAGGTTATTTTAATGGGAAGGAAATACTTCCGACAGATTATATAAAGGAGGCTGCAAGTTCTCAGATGGTGATGGATGCTGGTTTACCTGACAAGCATAAAGATGTTTTCCTCTCTAACTATGGCTTAGGTTGGATGATTGGGTCCTATAGAGGGCATTATCAAGTAGAACATGGTGGCAATATAAACGGATTTTCTGCAAACGTATCATTTTTTCCAACAGATACACTCGGAATTGTCGTATTAACCAATCAAAACGTATCTAGGCTTCCCACGGTAGTCAGAAATTCTATCTCGGATATACTTTTGGGCTTGGATCCAATTGATTGGAATGGAGAGAAAAAGGCAGAAATCGACTCGTTGCGTCAGGTAAAAAAAGAAGTAGAAAAGTTACCTGTTCCATCGACGAAAGCTTCCCATCCCTTAAAACAATACATTGGTTCTTTTGAAAATCCCGCTTATGGAATTATTGAGATAAAGCTCAAAGATAGTCACTTGTACAGTGAGCTGGGGTATGAGAAAGTTATCCTTCTACATCGACATTATGACGTTTTTGACCCACATTTAGTAGATAAAAATGGCGTAGTGGATACAGAACCAAGTAATCTTTTATTTAACTTTTTTAGCGATGTGGACGGTCAGATTCAAGGTATAGGAATTCTATTGGACGGTAGCGAAAAACCGGTTATGTTTGATCGTAAGGCTGACAAAAACCATTCAGAGCAACGATAAATAATCTTGAGAAAAAAAGATTTTATTATAAACCGAAGGACTTCCATATAAAAATTCTTATTAATTGGAATATTCTTGCCACTGGAGCGCCTGGTATAATCAATATAAAAACCAAGAAAAATTAGACAAAAGGATAAAATGGAAGCATTTCCACAGCTTTTGCCTATGGAATCAGTCCCAAACAATTGGAAAACCTTGCCTTTAACTATCGAGTTAACAAGATTAATGTTTTTGGAACATATAATCATACATTGGGGTATTACAATGATCGCCAGCTAAAAAATGGAAAGTTCTATGACAGCTATATGATCGATGTGGACAAACTTCAGAAAATGGCTGCCCAGACTGGTGTGGACTATTTTATTGACGAAAAGAATACAGTTGGTTTTTTTGTAAATGGCAATTTTATCTTTGGTGGAGGTCTAACCAATACCGCTACAGCTATTGCAACAATCCCCCACACCACCATTGAGGAAAGCCTTGATGCTGTCAACGACTATTACGGACAGAATACCAAACGCTATAATTTCAATCTGAATTACAAATATACCTTTAAGATTAAATCATAGAAAAAGTATTGCTTCGTGACCTATTAAAAAAAACTTGTATATTTGCAATATATTTGAATAGTCAAATATATTGCAAATATTTTGGTCATGGAAATAAATACGATTCTCAACATTATAAAAGTTCAATCTGTCCTTGTCAAGAAATTTGACGGTTTGAGCCTGCATGGAATAAGTCTTACAGACTTTATGATACTGCATATTTTAAGCAAAGCCCCTGGCAACCGTTTAAAGCGGATAGACTTGGCCGAAAATACCGGTTTAACTGCATCAGGGATTACGCGCATTATCTCACCTATGGAAAAAATAGGACTTGTTGAAAAGGACAGTAATGAAAGGGATGCTCGCGTAAGCTACGTCAAGCTCAGTACTGTCGGAGATAAGGTTTATAAGGAGGCGAGCGTTACAGCCGAATACATCTCCAAAAAGCTGTTAGATGGGATAGGGACAAAAGATCTAAAAAATTTTTCGAACCAGCTAAAGGTCTTAGGCGGTGATCTCTAAACATTAATTTGCCTATAGACAAAAAATAAAGAAAAACTGAGTTTTTAGACAGAACATTGTTTAGTCCTATCTAGGACTCAAGACTTTTGTCTTTGGAAATTGCAATCATTGTAAATTATATATGGAATATATTGAGCTGAAAAATACTGTCATCTATTATGAAATACTTGGCGAAAAAAATAAAGAAACTATTGTCTTGGTCAGTGGGTTAAATACCCAAATGACCCGTTGGGAACTCTGATTTTGTAATAAGCTTGCAGAAGAAGGATTTCGTGTGCTCCGCTTCGATAATAGAGACTGCGGAAAAAAGTACTCTTATTTCCGATAGTGGCAACGACCGCCATAGTTCTTCCCTAGACGATTTTTTGCAGCAGCCCGGAAAACACGCTGCTCCTTATTCTTTAATAGATATGGCCGACGACATAAGAGATCTGCTGCATGCATTCGGCATCCAACGCGCACATATTGTCGGACGGTCGATGGGTGGTATCATTGCACAGTTATTTGCATATAAATATCCCGAACTGACCAATACATTGATTTTATTGATGTCCTCATCTTTTAATCCTACTCTCCCAAAAGTTGATGACGCAATGATAAGAAAACTAACAAACTCAACCACAAGTTTTCAAGGTGATAGGCAAATCTTCATAAAAGAAAAAGTCGACTTTATGAAAGCGATTTATGACAACCGATATCGGTTCAATGAGGAAAAGGAGTGTGAGCTAATTATCAAAGACGAATACCGAAAGTCATCTCTGATAAAAGCTTTTCGTCAGATCATTGCACTTGCAAGTTATACGTACAACCCACATGTACTCCATTGTCTTGATGTACCAACATTGATGATACACGGCGATCAAGATCCTTTATTTGGTGCTGCGCATGCGGCGGATTTAAAAAGTAATATACATAATTGCGATCTGATTCTAAAGAATGGCACGGGACACGCTCTACCAGAGGAGCTGTTTCCTTCTCTGATAGAGAATATTTCAGATTTTATCGCTAAATAATTCAATGCGAGATTACAAATTAAGGACCAGGGGTGAATTATAAGGCTTTGGAATCCATTGATATTGGTCATGGACGCGATTGATATAGCCTATTCCAGGCCAGGGAAGATGGGAAGCGCAAACTAGACTGTTTTGATTATAGCATTGTTCAAGTATATCTTTTCTACTGATGTTACCTAATGAAAAATTAACATCCCATTGGGTGCCCCACATTGGATTTGCAATCAATAAAGGGCTATGAACCAGATCTACCAGATGCGTAATAGACAATTGATCGGAGAAAACAGTAAATATAATGTGCCCAGGGGTATGCCCCGGAGCAGCCAGAGTTTTAATGCATGAGAACAGTTCATCCCCAGCATCAAATAGCTCCAAACGAGACATAATAGTGCCGAGTATCCGCCGTACCATGGATATGGACGAGTTGCCAAATTCGGGTCTTAAGCTAGCTGAAAAATCTGGATGGCTTCCGAACCAAAATTCTATTTCAGCTCGCGAAATGTAAAATCTCGCATTTGGGAATGCTAAACTTCCGTCTTCGGTTAAAATACCACCAATATGGTCTCGATGACTATGGGTGATCAATACATCAGAAATATCTGTAGTACGAAACCCTGCGCTTTCCAGGCTATAAACTAATTTTCCCGCGTTTTGTTTATCGTAAAATCCTTCACCGGTATCCACTAAAATCAGTTGATCGTTCTTTTTGATGAGCATCACGTTTATAGGGGCTTCGTAAATGCTCATTGGTAAACGAAGACGGTTTAATTCTTTTTGAAGATCCGTAATTGAAATATCCGGTGCAATGATAGGCTGATAGGGGCCAATATCAAAAAATCCATCGGAAAGAATATAGAGCTCCAATGTGTCAAAGGGAATTTTGAGGTGACTGTAGTTTATACGTGAACTCATTCTTATCGTACGTTTAATTAGCGTCTTGTCTTTTTTAGATAAGGGGATATTTGCTTTGTTAGGCCAAACAATACATGTCCCATCTGTGGAATTGTGATTGCTGTAAAGTCACTAAGTATATTTTCCAATCTTACAGTAATATCCTGTGTCGAGCGGATTACATCCTGATCCCCACCAATAAATAAAACCGGCATCGTTAAATTGTCCAGTTCAGCGTCTGAAAAAATATACTCTTTTTCTATCCTCGCATTGAAATTGCTTTGTATTAAATCCATAAATGCAACAATCTTACTGTCCACAGATTGGCTTCCTAATACCAATCTATTGATCAAGATACGGCCCTTTTTTCCCAATAGACTATAGAAAAGGGCTTTTATAATGAATGTTTTTTTTGTCGGAATTATTCCGGCTGGTGTCAGCAAAATAAGTCGGTCGACTAATATCGGATAGCTTATTGCAAATCGTAATGCTAGCCAACCTCCTTGTGATAAGCCAATTATAGTTGCCTTGCTCAGATTGAGTTTGTCGAAAATCTCTTTTAACCAATCTGCAAAGTCTGTAGTTTTATAAGATGGCCTGTTTTCAGCGCTCTTTCCTGCTTCGCCGAGAATATCTATAGCGATTACCCGATATTGTTTTGAATACTCGGCTATATCCGACAACCATGAGGTTGCATTTGAAGATGCACCATGTAATAAGATTAGGATTTCTTGATGCTGACTGCCTGACTCCAAAAAATAGGTGTCGCCAAAAGTTGTTTGAACCATATAGGTTTTCAATGGCAATGATGCACTATTGATTGTATCATCGTACGCACGGATAATCTTATTTTTTCCTTCTTGAGTTTTAAAAACTGTTTTATTCATGAATATTATTCTAATTTAATGTTATGGGAATAAATAAACTAACGTCCCTTCGCTTTTTCACCTTTTAAGGTCATCACTGTACTGATTTTCATGGCTGCTTTTTTTCCGTCACTGCAAAAAATCTCACATTGATAATGACTCAAATTTTTTCCATTTTGTAGGGCTGAGGCTTTGGCTATAAGTATACCTTCAAAAACCGGCCTATAAAAATTGATTTTCAGTTCCACACTGGTAAAGGATTCGCCTGTCTTGATAAAGTTGAATGAGCCGTTCCTATTGCTGCATCTGCCAATTCGCATATCAATCCACCATGGATAGTTCCTTGCTGATTGCTATGTTGTTCTTTTTTCGTGTCTATTTCCACTGTCGCTGTACCCAATCCTATTTCCTTGACCTTCATACCTGGGGTGTTTGATATTGCAGTTGGATATTGCATGTGCGTGTACATATCTCTGATAAGCTCTTTTTTGATCATCTTATTAAGATAATCAAGTATTGATAACTTTTTCATATGTAATGTTTTGCCAGGTTTTTAGTTAAATAGATATACAGTAAGACGGGCAGTATATTATTTCAAATAAATAGCCAATCTTTTTGTTGTTAAAAATTAATTGTTTTCTGTGTTAGCTATAATGAATAGCATGGACCGCATATGATTTGTATCATGTTCGGACACAAAATGCATTAGCTCTAAGATTGACATTGGTCGATTTAACCTCGGATGTATACTAGTCTTCAGAAAATCTTCTTCATTCATATTTTGTAATAGTGCAATGGTCTGATCTCGTTCATGTACCAGACTTTTAGTGAGATTGTTGAGCGGATATTTATTGAAAGAAGCCTGATCAGTAGCGAAATTGTTTAAGTCAGCGGATGACATATTTTGATTTCCTCCTTTTATATCCTGAAACCTACTGCTCCAGAGTTTTTCTAAAAGGATCAAATGTCCTATATTTTCGTGAATAGACCATTTACCTACAACCTTCACTGTTGCAATTGATTTACGACAGTTTTCCAGTAATTGTTTTAAAATTACCGGAAAATATGCGAGGCGCGTTAGGCTATCTTCGTAACGATAATTGTCTATATCTAAATCGAAATTTCGATGACCAATGCTTGTGATTTCACGGTTCCCATTTTTTAATCATAACTTGTTATTTATTCAATTATTGGTAGGTATTATCCATTCATCCAATGCAAAAAAATCATGCTTCAAACAGTTGCCTACGATGTGCATATTATTCTAATGAGATTCATTAATCTCTACCCATTTTTGATAGCTGAGTACCCCAAGTTCCGGCTTACTTTCACCTTTCAAAATATGGATGAATTCAAGCTGATTGCCATCCGGATCGTCAAAGTATAGCGCAAGTGCGGGCATCCATGCAAAAACCATCGGTTCGTTGGTACCGTCTTTAAGGAAATTATAGGCCTGTAACTCTCTTTTTTGTAAAAAAGTATTGGCAGATTCCAGTAGAAAATCTTTCGAACAGCTGAAAGCAAAATGTCGCTTCTGTAAATTCTCCGGCTGCTCCCAGAGTCCAAGCATTGCTTTCTTATTTTCGCCGATCCAAAGAAATGCGATCGGCCTGGTTGCATCGTAATGTGCAAGTTGCAACCCCATTACTTCCGTGTAGAACTTAACCGCAGTTTCCAGGCTACTCACCTGAATGTGTGTTTCATATAATCCCTCAATCATGTTTTTATATTTTTTATTAATATTTAAGCAACCTCGTTTAAAAACAACTCAACGATATTCTAACTCTTAACTATATCGATATAGACATGTGTTTTATTCAATAATGCTTCTCGTTGAATTTTTTCATTCTGTTTTTCCAATACAATCTTTTTTAAAAAAAACCAATCGGTCTTTTCTTTAGTGTAAAAAATAATTATACACGCAGATTCCTAATTAATTTTTCAAGGAAAGACATTGCTATTTTGAGCTCGGTCATATGGTTGTTGACCTTTGCCTGCATAAACGCTCCTTCGATCATTGAAATCATGATCACGGCAAATTCAGTTGGGTCTGTTTTTTCTTTTATCTCCTGTCTTACAATACCACGTTTTATTTGGTTTTCGATCGATGTCTTCCAAAATCCAAGCGCCCTTTGTGCCCGTTCTTTTAGCTTTGGATGTGTATCATCCGCCTCAGTAGCGGTATTTAGAATCGGACAACCAGCTTGTAAGTAGGAGTACCTAAAATAGTTTTTATAGGTTTGTGGATAAACCAGCAATCGTTCTATAGAGCTGTCGGTGGCCAGAATGCGCTCTTTCATATGCTGGGTGACCTTAGCGAAGTTATGATCAAAAACTTGCAAAGCAATCTCATCTTTATTTTCGAAATTACCATAGATGCAACCTTTTGAAAGTCCTGTTGCAGTCATCAGGTCGTTTATCGATGTGCCTGCGTAGCCTTTGGTGTTAAACACAGATGCAGTTTTCTCGATAATGAGCCGTTTGGTATTTTCAGATTTTGTTATTTTCATCTAACAGCGAATGTTAATCCTTTACAAAAGTATAAATAAAATAAAACAATCGGTCTTTTTTTTATCGAAAAATAACTGTCTACTGTTATCAAATTCTTTCATGATGTAATCCTATAAAGTGGAAATTTACCTCTTAAGGAGGTTGTCGTCACTTTTGAAAAGCGGAACACGATAATTCAGATATTAATGATCAGCATTGGCGATGATAATCTTTTTGTTCTTGTTTCCTTTCAGAAAAAAGAGAAGAATGGGCGTGACTGACAAAAATAGGAGGCCTACCAATATATAGGCATCTGTATAGCTATTGAATAAAGATTGTTTTACAACGACTTTTTCCAGTAGCCCCATGGCTTTCTTTTCTGCTTCTGTATTTGTTAGTCCCTGCGTCAAAAAGAGTGTTTTATATTTTTCGATTCGTTGTGTCAGGTGCATATTATCTGCCGTAATATGTGAAATCAGATCGATGCGATGCTGAGCAGTTTTTCTTATGATATATGTGTTGATCAAGGCTATTCCGAACGACCCCCCAAGTTGTCGCATCATATTATTAATGGCTGTTCCCTGAGCCATATTCTGGGGATCAAGCTGGGAAATAGCAAGTGTAGACAGTGGTACAGTGAGCAAAGCCATGCCGAGGGCGCGAATAATCAAATGGTGAGCTATTGTTTCTGCAGAAACGTCGAGATTAATTTGGGACATCGCCCAATTAAAGTAAATGAAGCAGATAAAGCCTATCAATACAATTAAAGAAGGGGCTACTCCGCGCTGCAAAGCCCTTCCGGTAATGATCAGTGCAAATACAGCAAGAATGGATCCGGGCAAAAGTACCAGTCCGGCCTGAGTGGGGGAGAAGCCGAGAAACCGCTGTACCAGCACCGGTGTAAGGAAGATTGAGGTAAACATGCCTAAACCTGTAACAAAAGTTAAAATAGCCGAAATACTCAAAGAAGGATAGCTGAGAATTCGCAATTTGACCACAGGTGCGGATGTCGTAAGTTCCTGGAAAATAAATAAGGCGAGCGCAATAGCAGCCGTTATGGAAAGAATGATAATCATTTTTGATTCAAACCAATCTTCCGTTTCACCACGTTCCAACACTGTCTGCAGGGAGCCGATACCTAGGATAAGCAAAAATATTCCCGCCCAGTCAACCTGTTTTATCTTTTCCCTGACCGGAGACTCAGGCAGTAATCGAAGGCATATTAGTGCTGTGACTATACCAATCGGTACGTTGATATAAAATATCCACGGCCACGAAAAATTATCCGTGATGTAGCCTCCTAGCGTAGGACCTATTGTAGGTCCGATAAATACACCTATCCCAAATAATGCACTGGCTATATTTTGTTTTTCTCTCGGAAAACATTCATATACAACAACAGCTGAAACGGAAAGGAGAGCCCCTCCACCAATACCCTGTAAAAAACGGAAAGCCACCAATTCCCATATATTCGATGAGTTTCCGCACATAAATGAACAAAAGGTGAATAAGATAATGGAACCGATGTAATAGTTTCGACGCCCCAGATTATTGACAAGAAAACTTGTCATCGGTATGACGATCACATTGGCGATGGCATAAGCGGTTACAACCCATGAGATATCTTCCATGGAAGCTCCCAGATTACCGCTCATGTAGTTCAATGCGACGTTGACAATTGACGTATCAATCAATTCCATAATTGCAGCTGTAATCACTGTGACGATTAATATTAATCTTTTCATTTTTTATAAATTATTAGTCTCCTGCAAGCTGTTGGAACTCCAATCGGCCTGCATTATATATCCATGCTATTTTTATATTTTATGAGTTGTATCTCTATAAATATACCGTTAGGTATATTTATAACTACATTTTTTATATTATACAACATTCTATAGAACTAAGTCATATTATATTTTAAAATATACTGATCGGTACAAAAATGAATAAATAATATCAGATAAAAAAATACATTAGTTATATCAGATTCATCTCATTTTAAATTCCGTAGGCCTCATATTGGTCAGTAGATAAAAATTGTTGCTAAAAGCAGCTATATTTGAATAGCCAATCTCGTACGTGATCTCGGTCATATTCAAATCGGTATCGTTAATTAATTCCATAGCCTTAATAATCCGTAGCATTTTACTGGTTTGTTTTTTTTAAATAGAGTACATTTACCTAGACCTACGATGAATTCAACAGGTTAAAGAGCGGTGTAGGTACAGTGCTAGAATAACATGTTTTGTAATCGTGGATGGCATTACAATCAAATACAGCGGTAAAAGACATCCTAACGGAAGAATAAATATTGGGGCAACTCAACACTTTAAATACATTTGTATTTTTATGGTGGAGGAGGACGGTTTTCAAGTGGAGCTTTTCCTTCAATTGAAAAGGTAGAAATATGGATAAGTAAAAATATGGATAGGTAAATATGTATTAATTGATATGGATAAAGAGGAAATTTTCGACTATTTTTTACAGGTATTTAAAATTTTTAGGAATAATACTAAAATCGTTAACAAACTGGTAGAAAAAGGAATTCTCTACCCGTCATTTGAAAAGAAATATATATTGATTGGCAATGACTATGATTTTAAATTGATTGAGACTCTGTCAGAAGGAAACAATTCAATTTATTTTTTGTAGAGGCTGAGGATGGAAGCCCTTTTAGAATTGAATTGTTTTTTGATAAAAAATGGTATATAAGATCCTTTTTGTTTGAATGTCAGAGCTGTTTTGGTGACGATACGGACTGTTCAGTCTGCGGAGGAATAGGATGGGGGGGCTTATAATCCTTGAGATCCTGGTTTCTTAATATTATTCCGCTGTACTCGGCTGGATGAAAGTTGGCATTCTTAGGACCAATATTGGGGGGAATAGGCAATAATAGAGATCTTGGGTTAAATTTGGTATTCTAAATATTTATTAAAGAAAATAAACATTTTGTATCCCTACTGTATTAGAAGTTTTAAATAATTTAATATTATTCCGCTGTGTTCGGCTTCATGAAAGTTGGCTGCCTGAAGTGCTTGAATGTGATTATTGACGGAAATGCCAAGAGGTAAGCTAAAGGGCTGGTAATTAACAAATATATCCGATTCTAGATCTTTACTAAGTTGGTCGACTGTATAAAGTAATGTATGTTTTATTTCATCAACATCTGGAGTACTTTCCCAAGTATGCGGGGAGGTTCCAATTTTGAACATTCCCATAAATTCCTGTGATATATGCATCGGTAGCCCACTACGCATATACATATGCCGCTGTTGAGAAGTAATACAGTGACCAATTTGCCAAACGATATTATTGTTAAAGCTATCTGGGATTTTAAATAGTATGTTGTTATCAACAGTTTCTATTAATTGTAATAACCTGGTTCTACTGGCTTTTAGAATTTCAAATTCAAATAATTCATTCGTCATAGTATTGATTAAGATTTTAAATCAATTTAATAAATTCAAATATAATGATGTTTGTTTTCAATCTTCAAGCCTAGATGTCAGATTTCATCGCTTTCTGTCTTAGATTTCTTAATTCCTCATTAGACCTTCAGTGTGGACTATTCTGGCCTTTTTTGCTTTTTATTCTATCTTAGTCTTCTGCTATAAAGGTATCGACACTCCACTCTTACTCAGATCGTAAGTTTTGGCTACAACAAAGTTATTTTTGGATACGTTTAATGATACAAAGACTCTGAACTTTACTTTATAAATAAAGTTAGACATGAAGGTATTCGTTACAGGTGCTACAGGTTTCGTTGGGACAGCTGTAGTACAGGAATTATTGGGAGCTGGTTACGAGGTACTCGGGCTTGCCAGGTCGGAAGAATCGGCAAAGAAATTAATTGAAGTGGGAGCGGGGGCTCACCGTGGCGACCTGACTGATCTTGCAAGTCTGAAGATAGGGGTCAAAGCCGCTGATGCTGTTATACACTTGGGATTTGTTCATGATTTTGGGCGTTTTCAAGAAATGTGCGAATTAGATAAAGAAGTAATTAATGCCATAGGAGATGCTTTGGTTGGTACAGATAAACCTTTTCTCATCACTTCTGGCACAGCACTTTTTTCAAAAGATGGTATGACAACCGAGCAGGATCGCAGTGTTAATCATCCGCACCCAAGGGTTGCAACTGAAAATGCTGCGGACGATCAGGTAAGAAAAGGCTTGAACGTTGCTGTGATCAGATTATCACCATCAGTGCATGGTGAAGGCGATAAAATCGGCTTTGTTCCGCTATTTATCAAAATAGCAAAAGAAAAGGCTGTCTCAGCGGTTATTGGCGACGGAAATAATCATTGGCCAGCTGTTCACCGCCTGGATGCAGCAAGGCTTTACCGTTTGGCACTAGAAAAACCATTTGACAGTGGAACTAGATATCATGCCGTGGCTGAAGAGGGAATCGAGCTTAAAACGGTAGCCACTGAAATTGCCGAGCGTTTAAATATCCCTTTGGTTTCTTTAAATTCTCAGGAAGCCGAGCAGCATTTTTCCTGGTTTACACATTTTGCAAAGCTTGACAATCGGAGTTCAAGTGAATGGACAAGGAATGTGCTGGACTGGAACCCCGTACATCCAACCTTATTGGAAGATTTAAAAAGTTCGTATTATTTTTCGGAACGCCGATAATCTGTAATTTTGTTCCTTTCCATTAAAATATAAAAGCAGGTAAGACCATGTCCGATAATAAGCCCATGAGAATTAGGAGCATTTCCGATTTCCATAAACTGCGCGGTTTGCCGGCGCCCAAGCATCCGCTTATCAGTGTAATCAATTTTGAGGATATGACCGAGCAAACAAAAGTCGGTAAACAGAGCCTATTGTTTGATTTTTATATGATTTCGGTAAAACGTGACATGGAACACAAGTACAAGTACGGACAGAATGACTATGATTTTGATGAAGGGGTAATGTTCTGCATGGCCCCGCATCAGATTTTAAGCGTAATACGTGAAGAAGAAGGAAGAAATCCTTCCGGATGGATGCTGATGATCCATCCGGACTTTCTGTGGAACACAGCACTTTCTGCTTCGATCAAAAGATATGAATTTTTTGACTATTCGATCAATGAAGCACTGTTCCTATCAGAAGATGAGGAGGTAAAAATGCAGCAGATCATCGAGAATATCAAACAGGAATATCAGAGCAATCTGGACCAGTTCAGCCAGGATATTATCATTTCTCAATTGGTAACCCTGTTGAATTATTCCCAGCGTTTTTATCAGCGTCAGTTTATAACACGTAGAAAGGCGAGTCATCAGTTTTTGGAGAAGCTGGAAAATTTTCTTTCCGATTATTTTGAAGGAAATATCACGGCTTATGGTTTACCCACGGTGCAGTTGCTTTCCGAAAAGCTGAATATGTCGCCGCAATACATGCGGGGACTGCTCAAATCGCTGACAGGACAAACCACGCAGCAGATCATCCATGAAAAGTTGATCGAAAAAGCCAAGGAATGGCTTTCCACAACTGAACGCACCATAAGTGAGATCGCTTATGAATTGGGTTTTGAGCACCCCCAGTCATTCAATAAACTGTTTAAAGCCAAAACCAATATTTCGCCGCTGGAGTTCAGGAATTCATTCAATATTGGGAATCTATTAAAGCTGAATTTGAAGAAGTAATAGGTAAGATATAGATAAAAATTCTTTTGCGTATGCATTGATTATATTTCCGAATGCTTCCGAGTTGCGACAGGGAGGGATTGCCATCATTGGGGAGTGATACCGTGTAGACTTCGTTGTTTTTATTTTGATGGTTTATGAATAATTGTTTGAATTTCAGTTTTTTGTATGACTTTTTGTAATTTCAAATAACTTAAATTATTACAATGAAAAATGCTCCGACTTATTTTAAGGTAATGCTATTTTATCTTTGCAGCATGATGATGTTTGCAATTTCAAATGCGATTTGCAAAGCCGGTAATCTTCCGGAACTATTTTCATTAATGCTTGCAACTGTATTAACAGTAGGATTAGTGTATATTTTCAAGCGTTGGGATAAAATTTCTCTTCGTAAAATAGGTCTGGGATTTAAGAAAAACGATATTTCAAAATTTTTTATCGGGCTTTGCGTCGGATTGTTAATGGTAGGGACTATGACCTTGCTAATTGTAAATCTATCGCAGGTAGAATTTAAACGGTCAACTACATTTCAGCTATCTCAATTTGCTTTATATATACCATTATTCCTATTTGTTGGTCTTCGGGAAGAACTTGTCTTTAGAACATATATGTTATGGAGGTTGAAAGATAAAATTGGGCCAGTGTTAGGTTTACTTTGTGTTATTGTGATATTTATTATAGAACATATAATCGCTGGTTCAACGTTAAAAAACTCGTTGATTGGATCAGGATTTGGAGCATTGCTTTTTGGAATTGCTACATTAAAAACGGGTAATATAGCCTTGTCTACCGGATTGCATTTTGCATGGAATTCTCTTCATTGGATGCTCGGTTATAAAAATAACACCGGATTATTGATTGAAATAGTGCCTAAAGGTTTTGAGGGACAAGGTGAACTAGTAGCTTATACAGCTTACGCTGTCGTGATGCTTTTAGGAATTTTGATAGTTTCGCTATTATTCAAATCTCGAAAAGCTTTGACAGAATGATTTTAATCGGATAAGAGATTTAATCGTTGGAGTTTGGTTATTTCAATTTCTTTTTAGAGTGGTAAGAATCTTTGACCTCGATGCACAGTTTTTTTGATTAATTTTTCTAAAATTTCCGTAAATTTAGTAGTATAAAAACTACGCCATGAAAAAACCTATTTTGAGGCCATTAATATGAAGTATTTCTTTTATTTATTTTTCTTAATCTCGATCAACGCCAAAGCACAGGATATTGAGGTTTTATTAATAGGCGTTTCCCATGATTATAGTAAATATCCTACCCAGGATTTTTCCAGCATCCATCAAAAAATTAGAAAATTTAAGCCTGACGCCTTTTTTGGAGAGTTTCTGAGTAAAGAAGACGAGCGTTTGCTAATGGATTATTGGTGCAAACAGCCAAATAGCAACCGGCTAAGCAAACTTAGGAGCAATCGACCTATAGAAGAGGCATTACTGCAGCATACCATTGACAGCTTGAAGGAACGATCCCAGCAGCAACCCAATGATTATCGTGTAAAAGCTGATTTAGCGCATGCCTATTATCTCGATCAGGATGTGGCAAATGGACATTATCAATTTTGGCAAGTTTATAATTTCCTGAGGCATCAACCCAATGCTGAACTTGAAAATCATATCGAAAAATTGCTTAGCCCGGGGATAGATACCAGTGGACGAAGTATGAAAAGGCTGAAAACCTCTGAGTATGCCTATATCGCCTTCCCGCTAATGCAGGAGCTAGGCATCGAGGAACTGATGGCTATGGATTGCCAGGACTATGATCTGAATTGGCAAGCATCGTGGGGAGCATTTGATGCAAAATTTCTCTTGTTTAGGAAAGATATAACCGATTCCTTAAAAAATCAGTTGAAAACAGCTTTGATAGCTATTGACAAAGGTTTTGAAAAATATGCTCATATCGAAAAGTCTTCAAATACGGTAACGGAATGGTTGAACACGGATGAGGCCGCCGAGATTTCCGCCTGGGGAGATTTTTACTTGCCTGTTCTATATAACATGAATGGGTTTCCCAAAGAAGAAATGCTGTCAAAAATACATTGGTGGATTATGAGAAATGAGGGAATGTGCCATAATGTTGTCAAAAGGGCTAAGATTGTAGGCGCCAAAAGAGTTGTAGTCCTAGCTGGGGCCAACCATAGAAAGTACATGCAGGACATTTTCAAGACGATGCCAGCTGTGAAAGTGAGAAACATTAATGAAGTTGACTAAAAGTGGTGTTATCATTTTAAAGCATATAAGAATTTTCGCTGAGAGATTTTTTTCCTTTTAATGTTGTAATCTAAAAAACAGAGCGATTTATTTTGCAATAAATCGCTCTGTTTTCAATTTGTTAATCGTAAAAACTATTTTATTTCGAAACGCCAACCCTGCTGATAAAGTTTATTCCTTGTTATTTGATATTTTTTTATAAAATGATAAGAATTGGCTTTCAACTGTTCCTTATCGTATTCAATTGAATCAACTGAAAAGATAAAAATATCTCCATCTCCGTTAAAATTGCTGATTTGATTCCAATTACCAATAATCGGAAAACAAACAGAATCATGCTGTTTTATTGCCTTATATATTCTTAACGTTTGATTCGGTCTTCCATTATCAATAAAAAAAGCTCTTGCCTCTTCCGAAGAGGAATCGGTTGTCAGATAAGCATATATATTTTGATTAGTTCTATTTAAAACACAAAATTTTGAATCAACATCATCACATGAAATCAAAATGAAAAAAAAAGATATAATTATTGCTAAAATTTTCATAACACCAATATTATTGTAATATAAGTTTGCATTTCAGTCTTCAGATAGATCGGATTCCTTTTTGATTCAAAAGGATTTCGGTGCTGGCAAGATATACATCCTTATTATAAATTACTTCGGACAGACCTAAAGTGATTTTAACGTTTTTATTTCTACGAATTATTTTTTTTTCAATATGTAGAGGGGATGCTTATCTAGATTGTATGTTCCATTGTTAAGTACCATATATTTAAAAAAGTTCATTGTTTTTATGAGTGCGTCAAAAAGTACGAGAAGAGACCCCTTTTGCTTCAAATTAGAAGTTTTTAAAATAACAAATGCATGTGTGCTCTTTATTTTAGGTGTTATTTTCCCGCTGGCTTTAGTGATTCCATTTGGAGAAATTATTAATTCCTTTCAAATTTCGTGGATATGCCGAAAAGCCCGCGAAACTGTCGATACCGAAATTTTGAGCATCTTGGCGATATCCTTGATGCCTAAAGGATTCTTCATATTTAGATAGGGTTAACAAATTACGATACAAAATACTAAAAACTATCGAAAAATGTAGGATCTATCTTCATCTATATCTCCAGGTCACACTGGTTCGGTCTTGACGAGATGAAGTACAGGGGAGTGTTAATTGTCTATTTTTCTTTGACTTGAGTTGCTTGACTTATATATTGAATCTATTTTTCTATTGAATCCATCACGCCAATTTTTCCCATGAATTTTTGTTAAATAATCTTCAATCACATCGTTATATATTTCTAGACCTGGAGTCCCTCCACCTGCATCGATCACCTCGTACCCATAGGATTTCTCAAGAGAATCTATAGCGTAATATTCCTTCTCGGAGCTATAATGCATTTGTCCATATGTATAGAATCTGATCTTTCCATTTTTTATGTCCTCCTTTGCTGTAAAATAATTGAGACTTTCATTCAACCCGTAATAGAATAGTGTCATTCTCGTGATAAAAAAAAGTGAGAAACCTATAAATATCAGCCCTGTCGCAACCGACACACGCCTACCAAATTTATGCTTGGAAATTCGTAGCGCCCCTATAATGATCCCACTGATGATCATTGCTGGGATAATTAACCAACCGTTTGGATTTGTCTCTTTTATACTGGATAAAAACCTGGACCAGGATGCTTGATCGGAGATTACAAACTCCATCAGCACTTCAATTGTAAGTAAAATGATAGCCAGCATCGGCAGCCATATTGACCAGTTAATTCTTTTCATATCTTCACTACTTAAAACTCTGATACCGCATATCAATATTTTCATTTGAATCGACTAGACCTATCAAGTGTCCGGCAACAATGCTACCCCCTAATAAATAGATGTAAGGATATTTCCCTCTTGCTTGTCATGAAAGGCCATCTCACTTGAGGTGTCGCCATTACCTGAATTTGTTGACAACTTTGAATATTCGATTGTGATAGGTCATTTTGAATGTTTCCATTAGATTCGACCGTCTAATTCTGTTTATCTTTCCAGTAGTAAGTCAACCTGATTCGATGCGTATTGTCCGCGAAAACTAGATCCAGCTGAATATGTAGATCCATATTATCCCAAACTGTTCCTCAGGATAAATAAGTGCTTGAGTCTGTTCATCATTCTATCTTAATTTTTCTTCCAGAAGTCTTTTCTGTTTATTAATGACTTGATCCAAACTATCTTGTTGTAAAGGATGTGCATTCTGGTATTTAGTGGTCTTTGTATCTTTTGTGACTATTACTTCAGTTGTATCTTAATCGGTTTAAATCTCAATTCTACAGGTATGTTGTTTCCGTTTACAAATAAGTCGGAATATCCGAGGCTACCGCCTTTTTTTTGAACCTTAACCTTAATTGTTATATCATCATAACCTTTAACGTTTAATATGCTTTCAGTATACTCGTTATTTTCCGCCTTGAGGTTGGCAAACAATCGTAGTTTTTTATCCTGTCCATCACTGGTTATTTCCATGTTTTTTGGAAGATCCAAACTTGAATTATATTGAATGATTTTTTCGCCTGAACTTGAGACATAATAAAGATTAAGATCCGCAATTGTTAGCTTTGAATTTAGGACATTTGCACCATTTTCATCGACCAAAGTGAGCTGTACTTCACTATAGACACTTGAGTTTATTTCTTCTGTTTTCTTGCATGCGATGAAAGTAAGAAGGCTTGCGAATATTACTAATAACTTGTTCATATTGATATGAATTGTAGATAGAATAAACCATATCCCAACCGAGCTAGCCCCAATTTATGTGAAACCACAGAAAGCCCCATCCTCCAATTGTTGAGCCATCAGGTAACGCTTCGGGACAGGTTATAACCTTGTGTATTCCATCTGTCACCCAGCAATGGCCATCCGGGTATGTGCTTTCGACATTTGTAGTATAACCGGTTAATATAACGGGGCTATTCGCTTTTATTTCACTCTCCACAAATAAATTTTTCTCAAAATCTATTTTCTATGGCTGGTGTAATAAATATACATATTAAAAACTTAAAAGTATTAATCATCAAAATAAATAAAGTTGATTTAGGTTCCGTCCAACAGAGCTTTCATTTCTTGCCTTACGTACAAAATGAAAACTCTGTTATTATCAGCGGTATTTATTGTTTTCTTTCAATTTTTACTAATCCTTGTCGTGTCGCTAGATACAAGTTCCCATTCATATCAAAAGTCATTGTTGAAATATAGGAAGTTGGAATGTCAGAGTTCTCATTGTGATAATTTTCCCAGCCATCTTTTAAGTCATATCTTACTAAGCCGGCTCTATCAGTCGAAATCCAAAGAACCTTTTCTTTTTTGTCGTAAAGAACACAATTTGCATGGTTAAAAGGCATTCCTGAATTTTCGGTCGTAAATTGTTTGAAAGTTCCGTCGGTGTATCTAATTGCAATTCCTTCATCATTGTTTACTTTCCCTTTCACTTTTCTGTCAAACTCATAAAGCGTAAAAAAAAGATTACCATTTTCGTCTTCGTCCATTGAAGTAATACATTTTCCTTTTAAAATGGTGTTTGTGTTTTCAAAGTTTGTTAATTGGTTATTTTCGTCAATTATAGCTGTACCATTAAAAGTTCCAATCCAAATTCTGTTTTTTGAATCTCTCTTTGCGAAATTTACTCTGTTTGATGGCAGGTCTTTGAGTTTGCTTTTATTTAGATTCGTCCACTTTCGATCTTTGTAAATGGTCAAGCCTTCGTCAGAGCAGAAAAATACTTCTCCAGTTTTTTGATTATTAACAATTTCATAGGCTCCATCTATTCCAATATCGGTTGAGTCATACTTTGTCCATTTAACATTGTCAAAGCTGTAAATATTTTTAGTTCCATAAACCCACTTCACATTTTCATTATCTGTTGTTAATGCATAATAGGAAAAGAATTTCCCCTTGTCAGTAATATCCTGTTCTGCATTTTTGAATTCTTTTCCATCAAAAGTGACCAATCCTTCATCAACAGTCAGCCAAACAATGCCATTTTTGTCAATGGTGATATTGTCGTTCATATTGTTTGGAAGATTTGAGTTACTGGAGTTCCAAACTGTCATTTTGTATTTTTTTAAACTTCCGTTTTTGTACACGTAAGTTTTATTGTATATCTCGGGGCTGTTCGGTTTATCAAATGACTTATTAAAAGCCTTCATATCAATCCGCTCAATCTGTCCCGAAATTTTGTTGTCACTTATTGCAAAAATTAAATTGATGGACGACTTTTCTACAGTCTTTCCACCTGTTATTGCTGGTGTCCATTTCTTGAATTTGTTAAGTTCTTCAATAATTTTCAATGAAATGGGATTGTTTGATTGGTCAGTATGACTTAATACACAACCGTGACCTGTTGCGTCAACAAGAACCTGAAATTTTACAGCACCTTTTATTCCTTGTAAGTTCAATTCCTTGTTCAGTTTCTCTTGTAATTTTGTGAACTCATTTTGTTCATAACCTGCTTTTATATCTCCACAGTCAAGGCAAAACTTTTCAGCCTTACAATTTTCGAGTTTTACAGGGAATAAGTTTTGTGCCTTTGCTTGAATTGTCAAACCAGCAAAAAGGATAAAAAGTGTTTTTCTCATTTATTTTGTTTATCTATCGAGGAGTGTCCGTTTAATATTGCTTGTAAAGCTGTCCGCGTAGCTTCGGCTTAAGTTACGGGGCTTGGCGTCAGTGGCGGAAATTGAGTTAAAAGTTTCAATTTAGCGACTGGGTAAGCAAAGGCTAACTGATGGCATAAATTTAAGAAAAAAGTTAATATAATTGGCTTTTGCGAAATAGAAAGCCTGATAGGCTCCAACTGGAAAGAAGTTTTTAAGTTTTAATCCTATGACAAAGTTGGTTTTGCACTCCTGTTTTTATTTCTTCGATCCTTTTATAATAAAGTTTTCTTTGTTTTTGTTTACGAAATGGGTCAACAGACAAATAAATAAACAACAATATAATAATTGCAGAAAAAAAAGCCGCGACATACATTAACCAAGTAAAAAATTTTTTCATTTTTTTCGGGGCAGTCCCACTAAATGTGTAAATAAAAACTACGGATTCCAGTTATGTTCCTTATAACGGGACTCTTTTTTCAAGTAAAGTTAAGAATTGATTTAGGACCTAGCGTGTCAATTCTTTTACTGAATTTTATTGTATGAATGATAATCAAGCATCGGGCTTCTTAGCATTATCGTTGGGCTTATTATGAAAAGGTTCGGACAACCTTCATATTAGTATACCCGTTTAATTGCTCTAGGAATATTCGTTGTCATTCTTGTTCTTTTTGATGTTTTTATCAATAGATCATGAGTTTTACATGGTGCTGCAGGATTAATGTTGTTAAAAGTAATAATTAATACGTATCTATTCTGGTTTTATTTTCTAGCTGAAGAGATGTTCGAGTGATTTTATTTCATCTTGGATTTGATCTTTGGGCACTATACTATCGTATGTAAGGTCGTCAGTTGCCATTACATCGTCATCAAACCATCCGTCATCCGGATTGCTTATTTGTTTAGTCATAATGAAGAAGAAATAGAAAAGCTTGTATAACTGCATTAGCTTAAAAAGGTGATGTAATCAGAGATTATGTTACAACTTCCTTTATTTCGGTTACCCTGCTTTTAAACTGGTTACCGAACTTTGTAGAATAATTTAAACAGCAAGAGATATGCAAACGATATTAGGAGCAAACGGCCAGATTGGTGGGGAGCTCGCCAGAGAACTTAAAAGAAATTTTACTTCATCTATACGAATTGTCAGCAGGGATGCGAAAAAAGTAAATGACACGGACGAGGTTTTTTCTGCGGATCTATCCATTCGTGAAAAGGCAATTGAAGCAGTTGAAGGTAGTGACGTTGCCTATTTCACATTAGGCCTTCCGATCAGTTCCGATCTCTGGGAGAAGCAGTTTCCGCTGATCCTTAAAAACGTCATTGAAGCCTGTAAGATTAACCATACAAAACTTGTATTCTTTGATAATACATATATGTATCCTCAGAATGATCGCATGTTGACAGAAGAAACTGATTTTGCACCTGTGGGAAGAAAAGGAAGAGTCAGACGGAAAATGGCCGAAATGGTGTTGAAGGAAATTGAATCCGGTGAACTTGAAGCAGTGATTTGCCGCGCCCCAGAATTTTATGGTCCCGGCAAAACACAGAGTATTACCAATACCTTAATTTTTAACAATATCAAAGGGGGTAAAAAGTTGAAGGTTCCATTGCGCGCAAATAAAAAAAGAAGCCTAATCTGGACTCCCGATGCGAGCCGCGCCACTGCTTTGATAGGGAATACCCCTGACGCATTTGGTCAGACATGGCATCTGCCGGTAGACAAAAGCCACCCCACTTATAAAGAGTTTATCCGAATGGCATCAGGAATTTATGGCAGGGAACTGAAATATTCTGTTGTCCCAAAATTGATGTTCAAAATAGGTTCATTTTTCAACAAAAGTGTAAAGGAATTACTGGAGCTACTTCCAAGGTATGCGCATGACAATATTTTTGACGATTCAAAATTCAGAAAGAAATTTCCGGATTTTCAAGTCACATCATATACGCAAGGAATCAGTTTCATTAAAGATGAATAGCTTTTAGGGAACACAATAATTAAGTAAATTAGTCAGGTATAAATTTGAAGATCAGTATATGAAAACTCCTGAAAAAGTATCATCAATAAGTGCACTTCATCAATTCTTGGGGTTAAAGAGACCGGCTAACCCGCTGATCAGTGTATTTAATTTTGATGATGTCAAACTGAAACCGGAGACTGTACTTAGTGCAATAACGACCGATTTTTATGTTATTGCTTTAAAAAAAGACTGCGCCGGTGGAAAATGCAGATATGGCCAGCAATATTATGATTTTGATGAAGGGATAATGTATTTTATTGCTCCGCATCAGGTCCTTCAATTTGATGATATACTGCTTGATAAAGTGAGAGGCTTTGTCCTGGTGGTACATCCGGATTTCCTACATGGTTATGGTCTGGCTTCCGACATTAAAGATTACAGCTATTTTTCCTATACAGCCAATGAAGCTTTGCATCTTTCTGAAAAGGAAGAGAAAACCATTTTTGATATCATAGCGAATGTTGAACAGGAAATTGATATCAATATGGATTCTTTTACACAAGGTCTACTTGTTTCTAACCTTGATCTCCTGTTAAAATATTGCGATCGTTATTACAACCGCCAATTTCTGACCAGAAAGAAAGTAAATAGTGACCTTCTTTCCAAGTTGGAGCTATTATTGGACGATTATTTCAAAAATGATCAATTAAACATTAACGGTATACCCTCAGTTCACTTTATTGCTGATCGATTACACCTAAGTGCAAATTATTTGAGCGATATGTTAAGAGTGCAGACAGGGCAAACCACGCAGCAGCATATCCAGAACAGATTGATCGAAAAAGCGAAAGAATTACTCTCTACAACCTCAACGTCGGTCTCCAAAATTGCTTATCAACTGGGATTTGAGCATCCGCAATCATTCCATCGTCTTTTTAAAAGTCGAACATCACTCTCTCCACTGAAATTCAGATCATCACTAAATTAATCACGTCGCCTATGCGTTTATCCATACTATTTTGGATAGGCTCTCATTGAAATAAAAATAATTGTAAGGCCGAAGCGACAAACTCGACTTTTTTATAAAAGATCAAACGAAAGCGAACTAACCATTGTTATAAGAGTACTTTCATAAATTAGGTTAATAACAGGTAGTAAAAACCTTGAGATCCCCCTCCTCAAGGTTTTTTTATTTTTTATGAAATCGACTATTCCATTATTGGGATCATAACTATATATCACGGCTGGTTTATTCCGGCCTTTTTTGTGCCGACACAATCAGCATCATGGGCCTTCTGAGTTCGTCTGCCATTCCGGCAACACTTTTAATCATTTCCATATTCGGCTGTGGTTCGGTAACAAAATTGATCACAAAGTTATTGGCAAGCAGGGTTGTAAGGTATGTTGTAAGTGTCCTATGGTATTTTATTACATTGTTTTGTAAGAAAAGTGTTTCCCGCTTTCCTTCTTCAAAGTAATGGTCCACGGGCCAGTACAACTTGTTTCCGGCTGCATCGTAGATCCAGTCTTGGTTGGGTCTAGCTGTGAATATCGGATGCTCAACAGAAAACACAAAACTACTGCCCGGTTTTAGCCAACGGTTTATATGCGTGCAGAGCGGATCAAAGTCTTTGATGTAATGGAACGTAAGGGAGCTGATGACGCAGTCGAACTCCTGCTCCTAAAACGTGATATCCTCCAATGCACTTCTGATATATGTGATGCCAGGCAGGTTATTGATTTCTTTCGCCTTATTGAGCATCCTTTCAGAAAGGTCGACACCTACTACGGTTTTGGCACCGTTTTCAATGGCATAGCGGCAATGCCAGCCAAAGCCGCATCCAAGGTCCAGTACGTTTTTGCCATCAAAGCTAGGAAGGATATTTTTTAACGCATGCCATTCTCCGGCACCTTCGAGACCTTTAATAGATCTGTCCATATTTTTATATTGATCGAAGAATATTTGCTCGTCATATTTGTTTTGCTTCATAATCTGACAATGAATTTTAATAAGCTTAAGATACATCTTTTTATCAGGTGACAGTATCACAGACCCCTCTATTAAACCATTTACCATTTCTTATTTTTGCTTTTCTTTCATTGGGTCTCACTCAGTAGTATGCTGAAGCTGGTAATTTTCCATCCACGATTCAATATGAAGAAGCAATTGCTCTAGACTTTTACCCGTTTCAGATAACCCATAATATACTTCCGGAGGAAAGGTGTTCACTTGTTTTCGAACCACAATTCCATCGTTTTCCATTTCTTTTAGTTGTTCTAACAATACCTTTTTGGAAACCTTGGGCATTTTACGCCACAATTCGATGAAGCGTTCATCACCCGTATAAAAAAAATGATGGAGAATCAAGGGCTTCCACTTCCCAGAAAATATTCTGAAAAAAAGATTTACGGAACAGTTTTCAAATTCCTTATAATTCATTAGGTAACAATTTTGTAACCGGGAAACCTCTGGGTAAATATCTTTCGTTAGCCGAAGGTTGTACCGAAATTTACCAGCTAAGTTAGGAATTTAAATACGTTATCACTATGACAATACATCAAATACGTAATGCCACTATTATTATCGAATCGGAAGGCAACTTTATATTGGTTGATCCTTTATTGGGAAAGTCAAAGACATTTGTTCCGCTAACCCTTTTCCGTTTCAAACCCCGTCGCAACCCTTTAGTTGATTTACCCCTTGAAAGCGAAAAACTGTTGCAGAGAATCGATTATTGCTTAATTACACATCTGCATCCCGACCATATCGATGCGGTAGGAATCGAGTTTTTGCGTCGCCGTAAAATCCCCGTCCTGTGCGGTAAAAACCACGCCCATCAATTAAAAAAATGGGGATTAAATGTCCTGCAAGCGATTGATTATTGGGAGGCAATTTCGTTTCTGAAAGGCAAACTTACTGCGACACCTGCAGTTCATGGTTATGGCTGGGTAAGAAAACCAATGGGGCATGTGTATGGATTCGTATGGCAGTCATCCGATGATGAATCAGTATATATAAGTGCAGATACCATTTATACCGATGATGTAAAAAAGGTGTTGGCTACCTACACGCCCGACGTATCTGTGCTAGCTTGCGGTTCGGCACAATTCGATTTCGGCAGACCACTATTGATGACAATGGATGATATTGTAAAGTTTATCCGTGATGCACCAGGCAAAGTATTGGCAAATCACATGGAAGCCATCAATCATTGTCCTACCACGCGCCTTGAGTTAAAGCAAAGATTGGAGAAGGAGGGATTGCTGCACAAGACATTTATTCCGGCCGATGGAGAGCGTATTGAAGTTGTAAAACCATTGCATGAGTCCAAGATATAATTTTAAGCATAGTTTTTCCATGGAACACAATTGCCTGTTTTAGTGTTTAAAATAGGATAAAATATTTATTAGGGCTGGATCCTTCCGGCCTTTTTTCCGATATAAACGTTATCTTAGTGCTATGCTGAACAATCTCTTTGAACAAGTCACCGTTATGAAGCTTTCGATAGGGAGGGATTGACTCCACTTTGGAGTGATACGGTACCGACTTCGTTGTTTTAAATTAGCTATTCCATGGGAAGTTTAACGAGATACGTATCAAACAATCGTCCAGAATTCGCCTTACTTATCGAAGATGACGATAAGGTTTGTTATGCATACTTATTGAATGAGGAAAGAATAGTTGGAGATATATGGTTATACAATAACGTTCCTACTCCGAGAGAATCTGAATGGCATAAAAAAAGGAGAATTTACCGTTTTTAAATCCTGTGGATTTTGTCAAAGAAAACCTTGAAGCATTTGATTCGATTTCACCTGTCGAAGTAACCTGGGATTTTGGGGAAGAAACGGTGGCCAATATATTTCTAGCGTTCAGATTGATCGCAAAGCTAACCGTAGGGTCTTTTCCCGGTTGGTCTAGTCTGGTCACTAAAGATGGGCCTTTGGCGCAAAAGATGTAATATTTTCCAATTGATGATAACTAATGTCACAATTGAAAGAAAATTTTAGATAATTTTTTTACTGGCATGCATTTCAGTAATTTTGATGTATAACATAAACTTTAAGTAAGAATGGAAAAGTATAATTACGGGGTCATTGGTTTGGGTGTAATGGGAAGAAATCTGCTTTACAATATTGCAGATAATGGTTTTTCTGTCGTAGGATTCGATTTAGATGAAGAAAAGGTAATCGAACTTCGTAAAGGAGTGGCTTCAGGTACAAAGGTTTTTGGAACTGTTTCTCTAGAGGAATTTGTACTGAGTTTAGACAGTCCGCGAAAAGTTATTTTGATGGTTCCTGCAGGTAAACCGGTTGATGCTGTTCTTGAAAGCATAACACCGCTTCTGAGTCCAAAAGATATTGTCGTTGATGCGGGAAATTCTTATTTCAAAGATACCGAGAGACGTATAGCTGATTTAGCTTCTAAAAACCTTCATTTTATGGGAATGGGAGTTTCTGGAGGAGAGCAGGGCGCAAGAAGAGGGCCGAGTATTATGCCGGGTGGAGATTTGGAAGTTTTCAATTTGGTGAAGCCTATGCTGGAAGTTATTTCAGCAAAGATAAACGGGGAGCCCTGCACTGCTTATATGGGAAAAGGAGCTGCAGGAAATTACGTTAAAATGGTTCACAACGGTATTGAATATGCTATCATGCAATTAATCAGTGAAGCATACGATTTACTGAGAAAAGGAGCTAATCTTAACAATAACCAATTGCATGAAGTTTTCAAAAGTTGGAATGAAGGCGAGATGAATTCTTTCCTTATTGAAATAACAAGAGATATTTTCCAGCAAAAAGATGATGTAACAGACGGTTTTCTTGTCGACAAGATTTTAGATAAAGCAGGCGCAAAAGGAACCGGAAAATGGACCTCCCAGGAGGCTATGGAAGTTGGGGTGTCTATTCCAACCATCGATATTGCGGTCACATCAAGAATTTTATCCGCTTACAAAGATGAGCGCGTGAAAGCTTCGCAATTATATGCTAAAGAAGAAGTAAAAACTCCTGAAAACACAGCATTGTTCATCAAAGAGGTGGGGGATGCTTTGTATTTATCTACTTTAATCAGTTATGCGCAAGGATTGGCATTATTGGTAAAAGCTTCTGAAGAATATCAGTTTGAAATTCCCTTAAAAGATGTCGTTAAAATCTGGAGGGGTGGATGTATCATCCGTTCGGTTTTATTGGAAAAATTTTATCTGGCTTATTCAAAATACGAGAACTTATCTAATATTTTATTGGATCAGGAAATTTCAGAAATTGTAAAAGATAAAATTTCTTCATTAAGAAAAACAGCTGCTTTTGCTGTATCAAACGGAATTCCAAGCTTAGGAATTCAGTCGGCTCTAGGGTATTTCGAAGCTTATACCACACAATCTTTACCTGTAAACCTGCTTCAGGCTCAGCGTGATTATTTTGGTGCACACACTTACCAAAGAACTGACAGAGAAGGAGTCTTTCATACTTCGTGGCAAAACCCAAATAACTGAATCTAATAATGAGTGACAATACAATCCTGCATCCAACAACGATCGTTATTTTTGGTGCAACAGGGGATTTGGCAAAAAGAAAGCTTTTTCCTGCCTTCTACAATTTATATATCGATGGCAGAATGCCAAAAGGGTTTAATATTTTAGCTTTAGGAAGAGCCGAAAATACGGATGAAAGATTCAGCGCTTATATTAAAGAAAATCTGGAGAAATTTTCCAGAAAAACTGTAACCAAGGAAGATTGGGCTGGTTTTCAGGCGCACATCAGCTATTTTCAGCATCAGCTTGATGAAGAAAACTCTTATCGGAATTTATATCAGAAACTAGAAAATTTTGATAAGGTGTACGGAATGAGAGGAAACAGACTTTTCTATTTGTCGATTGCACCACACTTTGTATCGGTAATCTCAAATCATCTTAAAAATACGTCGATAGCATCTGATCCTGCAACAGATCGAATTATTATCGAAAAACCTTTTGGTCACAATAAGGAATCTGCCATTGAGCTAAATAATCTTCTTTCACAAACTTTTCAAGAAGAACAGATTTATCGTATCGATCATTATTTAGGTAAAGAAACAGTTCAGAATATTTTGGCGTTCAGGTTCGGAAATTCAATTTTTGAACCTCTTTGGAACCACAGACATATAGAATCGGTGCAGATTACGGTTGCCGAAGAAGTAGGAGTGGAAACAAGAGCCAGTTTTTATGAGCAGACAGGAGCTTTGCGAGATATGATTCAGAACCATCTTTTGCAAATTCTTTGTATGGTTGCTATGGAACCTCCGGCTTCACTAGAATCTGGTGAGATCAGGGATCGTAAAGTTGATGTTTTAAAATCCATCCGTAGGATTTCTCCCGAAAAAGTAGATCATTATGCAGTAAGAGGGCAGTACGGACGAGGCAAAGTAAATGGGCTAAAAGTAAATGGCTATCGCCAGGAAGAGGGAATTGCCCATGATTCCAATACGGAAACATTTGTCGCTATCAAGTTTTATCTGGATAATGAAAGATGGGAGGATGTTCCTTTTTATGTTCGCACCGGGAAGAAGATGAAAGAAAAGCATTCTTATATAACGATTCAGTTTAAGCCACTTCCAAATTCCATGTTTTCAGAAAGCACCTCGCTTCTGTCGGCTAACCGATTGGTTATTAATATCCAGCCACAAATGGACATCAGATTGCAGTTTATGTCTAAAAAACCAGGTTTGTCTTTGGCACTTAAACCTGTGGAAATGATTTTCGATAATTTTGCCTGTCAGACCGATACGCCCGAGGCGTATGAAACTCTTTTATTGGAAGCACTTGTGGGAGACCTTACACTGTTTATGCGCTCTGATCAGGTAGAAGAAGCTTGGGATGTGATAAAAACGATTCAGGAAACCTGGGAAAAAACCAAAGACCCTTCGTTTCCAAATTATGCTTCAGGAAACTGGGGCCCTGATGACAGTGATGCACTGGTAGAGCGGCAGGGACATCAGTGGGTTTAAAATTTAATGAAAGAGAATGAATATTACGATATTTAATAATCTGGATGCTTTATATAAAAAAGCGGCAGATACATTTGTTGAGCTTTCGAAAAAAGCGATCCAGAAGCATGATAAATTTGTGGTCGCGTTGAGTGGTGGCTCTTCACCGAAAGCTATTTTTAGTTTATTAGCTACTCCCGAATATGCAGATAAAATAATGTGGGACAAAATCCATTTTTTTTGGGTAGATGAAAGATGGGTTTCTCTTGAAGATGAGAAAAGTAATTTTAAGATGACTTTGGAAGTACTTTTGAATAAGGTTCCGGTCAATAAAAATCAGATTTTCCCTATGTATAAAGAGGGAATCGAGCCTGAAAATTACGCTAAAGCATACGAAGCCCAAATCAGAAATGTTTTAGGAGCTGACGGTATTTTTGATTTCATCCTTTTAGGAATGGGTGATGATGGCCACACAGCTTCTCTGTTTCCAGGAGAAAAGATCTTACAGGAAAAAGAAAAATGGGTTGATGCCTACTATTTAAAGCCACAGGCAATGTTCAGAATTACTTTGACTGAACCTATTATCAATAAAGCTGAAAATATTCTGATTGTTACATTTGGTAAATCCAAGAGAAACGCTTTGGATGAAGTTCTTAATGGTGTATATAATCCTGAACTATATCCACTACAGTTAATTGAAAAGAAAGCAGGAGTTCAGATTTTTACCGATAAAGAAGCGGGAATTTAATTCAATTGTCTTTTCATCTGAATGCCCTTTATTTTCAATTGTGCTTTTGGGGTAGGCAGTATGCCTGCGAAAAATTTAGTAACACGTTAGATTCCTATAAAATTCAATATTTTTTGTCTTAAGTTAGCCGTGCACCTTAGTAGCCATTTCTAAATTATAGAAATGGTTACTAAGGATAGTACAACTAGGATCACTAAATTATTTATGCAATAAGACTTTATTTAAATGTTATTCAAACGACCGATCCTGATTTATTGATCTCAGTTTAAAATTTTTGTCAGGTCTACTAACTCAAAACTTTTATCCATTTCGAAAAATGTTCTAAATATTGCGGCGTGTCCAGTACCAACCAGGATGAATATGGTTTTTGTCTCTGGCTTTAATTGATTCTGAATCTTTGATTACATGACTAAATTTCTTTTGTACCAATCGGTCACCAGCCTAGCCCCAAAATAATCTTTCCCAATCATGATTTTATTTGCGAATGAAAAATAAAAGCCGAGGTTATTATCTAATTTGGATTTTTGATTCAAGCATAAAAATAATTGGCTCAGATCTTTTTTTTCTAAACAATCATCCGATAGGGATTTGTTTATTTCGTCAAATTCCTTTTTTAACTCAGGATTCGAATTAAACTCTTTTAGCAAAATATCGAATCGCATTTCTATCATACTGTCAATAGGGAACAATTCCTGATGATTTAATTTTTTTGACAGTCGGAAGGCGAACTGAGACGTTTCGCCTTCGGTAAAGTATCGCTTCATCCTTGCATTTTTTATCGTATCTGTGAACTCATGATATTTGTTGTTTAGATAGGACTGGTAATTTGTATTGAGTTGTTTCTTCTTATTGAAGCTGCTTTCAATAAATATCTGGTCAGGTCTATAATTAGAGGCATAGATTTTTTCCACAATATTATCCAGATCTTGCTGGCTTATAAAACTAAATACGATTGGCTTTTGTCCTTATATTGGAAACTTTTTGGCGTGATTTGAAAAAGTCTGATAATATACCTAGAACCTGATCCGGCTAATGCTGGCGAAGGAAGAAGTGTTTCCTGGCTTACACCCCTCATAAGTCGATAGATGGGAAGTGATATTAAAAGCATATGATCTGTTCATTTATTGTTGTAAATTGAATTATGCCTTTTTAAATTTAAAAAATACACCGCAAAGAGTGGTGGAAACGCAATACGTAATGACGAATTCTAAGCTCATAGTTTTCGATATTAGATAAGATGTCACGCAAATTCCAACAACAGTTAATATAATCAAAATGAGCTTTGCCAATCTTAGATCAACTTTATAACGATTCAGTAAATAGAATGCTAAAATATAGACCAATAAAGTCGGTAGAGAATAGATAGCTGCGATGATCAAAAAATAAGGAAATAGAAAAAGATTATCTATAATATCCTTACTCTCAATTCCTGCATATATAGTGAGGAATACTGCCGGAAGAAATAAGGTACCCCCCCAGGTTTTTAATATATACGACCACTCCATCTAATAATTTCCTTTACTCGGTATGCTGCGCTATCGAAAATTTCCAATTCATTAGTATCTAACTTCCTTTTATAAACTGGCTTATCATTTATATAAAGGTGCAATTCGTTTTCAGGATGATCTATAGCTGCCATATTGATTCGATGATATGTTTGATTTACTCTTCTCCGTCAAAAGGATCATTAAATTCTTCCATCAATTCCTTTGCAATAGGAATATCAGCAGGAGCAAGCTTCCAGTTTAATAGATCAATAACCTTTACCCACTCGAGTTGATCATGATCGGTCGACTCTGAAGCTATATTCTCGGTCTCACAAATAAACGAGATCAATTCAATTGTGATTTTTTCGTAATGGTGAACTGTATTAAAAAAGTACTTTTTAATATTCACGTCCAAATTAAGTTCTTCCATTAATTCCCGTTTTAACGAATCCTCGTGAGCCTCTGCTTCCTCCACCTTACCTCCAGGAAATTCCCAATAACCGCCTAAAGATTTTTCTGGTTTCCGTCGACAGATCAGAACAAGATCATTTTTGAATATAATTCCGCAGACAACTGTGATAAGATCCATAATGATCAATATTTAATTCAAGGTTTCTTTTTATCCATCAATTGCATGCACGTTGCCTGAATAAATGAACTTCCAATTATCAATATTGGTGGATTTTTCAAGAATGGATTTGATCAGGCCATTAAAGTACGCGTTTACGAATTGATGGCTTTTCTCTCTTTTTGGGTTACCGTTACCTTTGAAATAAAATTTTTTCACGTCCATTTTATTCCAAGTGCCGTTGTAGTTCATAATTTGAGCATTAAAAGTTGGACTATTGATTCTTATTTTTCCATCTTTAAACAAAAAAGACAAGGTGTAATCGACATCATAGTAAGCTATAGCGGATGTTTTAAGTCCCCTGTGTTGGTAAGCTGCTAAAGTGATCGCCTGCCCAGGAACCAAAGTCAGGCCTTGTTTGGGATTGGAGCTATTATTGGTAGGTACAGAAAGCAAAGTTGTCCTGGAATACGGTTGCCCTTCCGTTGAGGTGATCCGCTGTGCCAAGATGCCGCTAAAACCCGATCCGAGGAGTGAATAGGACGGAAATGATCTTCATCGGGGAACTTATTTTAATTCATAGACATACTAATATTTTTTGTACTAAAAATATTAGTATTAAAATGTTTTTTTACTTATATTTGCATTGTTAACCAATTTAAAAACAATGTGTTATGAGTGAGTTGAAACAGTCGAAATATATCGATATTACAACAGATTATGGATTTAAAAAAGTTTTCGGATCAGATACCAATAAAGATCTTCTGATCGCTTTCTTAAACGAACTGTTTAGAGGCCGCAAGATTATTGCCGACCTGTATTATAACAAAAATGAGCATGTCGGGGATACAGAGGATATCGGTACCGTTATTTTTGATCTGACCTGTACGGCAGACAATGGCAAACGTTTTATTATTGAAGTGCAGCGCACTGCGCAGGATAATTTGAAAAAGCGCATGCTTTATTACAGCAGTAAATTGATTGCGGATCAGGCACCCAAAGGCAACCGAAGGGCTTGGAATTATGCAATTAGTGAAGTTTATATCATTGTACTGATGGATGGATTTGCAATGCCTGATGCGGGGGATGAGAAGTATTTTCTGCACGATATTTGTTTATGTTATCGAGATCATGATAAAATATTTTATGACGATCTAGGCTTTATATATGTGGAATTGGTTAACTTTGTTAAAGCTGAAGCAGAGTTAATTAATGATTTAGATCGTTGGCTTTATGTACTCAAAAATATGTCTTCACTAAATGGACTTTCCACTTATTTGCGTAAGCCTATTTTTGAGAAGTTATTTCAGTTAGCGGAATATAGCAAACTAAAACCGGAGGAACGAGAGATGTACAACGTTAGTTTAAGGAATAAATGGGATGCCGAGAGTATCCGAAGTAGTCAGGAGGAGCAATTGAAACGAGCGCGCGAAAAAGCAATGGCTGAGGGAAAAGCCGAAGGAAAGGCGGAAGTAATAACAAATCTTTTGTCTTCGAATAAGTTTTCGATATCGGAGATAGCCCAATTAGTGGACGTCACTGTAGAGTTTGTAAAGCAGATCGAGGCAGAGAAGGCTAAAGGAAAATAAAACAGATTACAATATAAGATTTTAAGGCCATTGAGATAATATCTAAGTAGCCTTTTCTTTTTTTATAGGTTAAGTTGGTCTTAGACAATACCATTTTGAATAAGCTCTCATTTAAATAAAAATAATTGTAAGGCCGAAGCGACGAAATCAACTTTTTTATGAAAAGATCAAACGAAGGCGAACTAACCATTGTTATAAGAGTACTTTCATAAATTAGGTTAATAACAGGTAGTAAAAAACCTTGAGATCCCCTCCTCAAGGTTTTTTTATTTTTTTCAAACGAGTAAGACATTCCAATTGTTTCTTATACGAAAAATGAGAAGATTGCTTTGGCTGGCTTGATTTACACTTCTTAGGCCAGCATTTTTATGAAACCGACTATCCCATTATTGGGATCATAACTATATATATCAGGGCTGGTTTATTCCAGCCTTTTTTGTGCCGACACAATCACGATCATAGGGCTTTTGAGTTCGTCTGCGATTCAGGCAACACGGTTAACCATCTCCATGTTAGGCTGTGGTTCAGTAACTAAATTGATCTCAAAGTTATGGGCCAGCAGGGATTTAAGGTATGTGATAAGTGTCCTATGTTATTTTATTACATTGTTTTGTAAAAAAATGTGTTTCCTGCTTTCCTTCTCCAAAGTAATGGTCTACGGGCCAGTAAAATTTGTTTCCGGCTGCATCGTAGATCCAGTCTTAGTCGGGTCTAGCAGTGTATATCGGATGCTCAACAGAAAACACAAAACTGCCGCCCGGTTTTAGCCAACAGTTGATATGCATGCAGGGCGGATCAAAGTCTTTGATGCAATGGAACTTAAGAGAACTGGTGACGCATGATTCCGCGTCGGCCTAGTTTTTTTAAAATATTTTAATTTGAATTAATTCTTTTTTTATTAAAAAACTATTCAAATAAAATTGTTGTTTTGTTATAAACTTTAAATTTCTATAGCATATTACAACTTTATGCATAATCAAAAGTACCCCAAAAACGATAATAGTGACTATGTCATCTCGGATAATGATTATAGATTGGTCGCTGATATGATTAAAAAGGAAATTTTTGGAGTACTCCTTAAAGCGAAATTGATCTGTAGTATCGATATGGCAGTATTGACTTTATTTGATAACAGTCAAAATTTTGTGCACACCTATTTTCATGATGTCGACGGAAATATAAGTATCGATAAAGTATTTTTGGACTATGTGTTTGATGAAGACGGCGCGCTAGAAATACCTGACCTTAGCATGGAGCCTCATTCGCAGCGCAATTCAGTTATTTTTCAAAATTTTGCAATACTGTATTATTATGAAGTGCCACTCATCAGTCAAGAAGGAAAGACAGTCGGTTTTTTAAGCGTTATGGATAGAAGTCCCAATAAGCTTACAGATAATCAACGGACTCTTCTTTCATTATTGTGCACAGAAGTTCTTGGCTTACTTCAAGAGAAAAACCAGCACTTCCAGTTAACTAGTAAATTGGAATATGTGAAATCTACACTGGACATGACGAGTCAGGTGGCCAGAGTGGGGAGCTGGGAGTATGATTTAGTTGATGATTATATCGATTGGTCTGAAATGACAAAGATTATTCATGGCGTTCCAAAGGATTATCGTCCAACTATTAAAACAGCAATTGAGTTTTACAAAGATCCTCAACATAGGATTAAAATTGTTCAGGCTATCAATAGTGCAATCTCTACGGGAACTTCGTGGGATCTTGAATTAGAAATTGATACCTATCAGGGTACCAGCTTGTGGGTTAGAGCACTAGGGAAAGCAACTTTTGAAAAAGGGAAGTGCGTTCGACTATTTGGCACTTTTCAGGATATTGATAAACGTAAACGCTCTGAGGCGGAATCGATTCGCTCTAAGAAAATGCTCGAAGATGTATTGAATGCAACTACTGCAGTCGCTATCATAGCAACTGACGCAGAAGGGTTGATAACCCTTTTCAACCGGGGCGCAGAAAATTTATTAGGATATAAAGGTAATGAAGTGATCGGTAAAATTAGACCGACATTATTTCATAGCAGTAGGGAAGTTAAGGATCGAGCGAAGGAACTTGAAATTGAATTTGGGTATCCGATTAGTGAATTTAGGGTGTTTGTCGAGATGGCAGAGCGCTACGGATCGGAGCAAAGAGAATGGACCTATATAAAAAAGGATTTTACGCGACTTTACGTATCTCTTGCTGTTACTGCAATGCGGGATATTTCTGGTCAGATTATAGGTTATCTTGGTATTGCCACAGACATTACGAAGATTGTTCTTCAGAGAGAAGAGCTAAGGAAAGCGAAGAAGCTTGCTGACCAGGGTAGCGTGGCGAAGTCAGAATTTCTCGCCAACATGAGTCATGAAATTCGTACACCTCTTAACGGAATTATAGGTTTTACGGATTTGATGAGTCGAACAAAACTAGACGATACACAAAAAGAATATGTTTCTATTGTCGATCAGTCTGCTAATCTTCTTTTGAGCATCATAAACGATATACTTGATTTTTCTAAAATTGAAGCTGGCAAATTGGAGCTTTCGGTTGAAAAAAATGATTTGTATGAGATGTTTGCTCAGGTGACAAGTTTGATTGACTTTCAGTGGAAAGCCAAAAAATTGGATTTTCAGGTTAATTTATCAGAATCACTACCACATTATATTTGGGTTGACTCACTTCGACTCAAACAGGTGCTCATGAATCTTCTAAGTAATGCAATAAAATTTACGGACAAGGGAAGTGTTGCACTAAATGTCGATGTACTATCTTCGGACGAAAACTCCACCACGCTGCGCGTCAGTGTAACGGACAGCGGAATAGGTATTAAACCAGAGAAACAGCAAAAAATATTTGAAGCATTCTCTCAGGAAGATGCTTCAATAAGCAAGAGATTTGGCGGAACAGGCCTTGGACTAAGCATTTCAAACCAGTTGCTAAAAATGATGGATAGTAATCTAAAACTGGAAAGTGAATATGGAAAAGGAAGTCAATTTTATTTCGAAATAACATTAAGATCGCTAAAAGGGGATGTGTACGAATGGAAACTTTTAGAATCTTTAAAGATTATGATCGTTGCCCGACAAGATGAAGATCGAGCCAATATTGCATTGATGTTGCATTTGAAGAAAGTTAATATCTCCTTGGCCGATAACGGATTTGAGGTTCTTCAAATGTTGGCCAAAGGTGAGTGTTATGATGCGATTATTATAGACAATGATCTACCTATAATGAACGGTATCGATACGATAAAAAAAATTAGGGAAAAGTTACTTTTCAAAGGAGTTGGACAGCCCCTAGTTTTAATGTTATCCGCTCTTGAGACCAACCCAGCCCTTATTGCTGAAAGCAGCCATATTATTCATTGTATTAATAAACCCGTTAAAGTAAATCAACTGTATTCTACATTAGTTGCAGCATTACAGCAGGATGAAGAAACCATCAAATATGCCGAAAGAGAAACGGCCTTTTTGGAAAGAAAATACAAGATTTTAATTATTGAGGACAACAAATTTAATATGTTGCTTACTAGAACCATTGTACAGAATGTTCTTTCCAATGCGGAAATCATAGAAGCGGTCGATGGGATAATGGGATTTGAATTGTTCAAGGAAAATAATCCTGATTTGATCTTCATGGATATACAGATGCCTGAAATGAATGGCTATGAATTAACTGAATTGATTAGGGAAAATGAGGGCGGGACGATGCATACGCCAATTATAGCATTGACAGCCAGTAATATTAAGGACGAAAAGGAAAGGTGCATTTCTTGTGGAATGGATGATTTTGCTGTGAAGCCGTTCGTCAAAAAAACATTACTGGAGCTTTTGAGAAAGTGGTTGATAAATGAAGGCAATAACTAGGTATGAAAGACTTGGATTTGATTTAGTTAATAATGGCTAGTCGAGAGATGGGTACTTTTTGAAATAAAGACCTTTTTCCATTGAACAATGTTGATTGAATAGATAGAGATACTTATCAAATGTCCTCCTTAAAAGACTGTTAATGAGTTTCAAACTTGTTGTTAAGTCAAGGTTGATAATTTCTTTATTTTATAGCGCGCTATTGCCTAAATTTGATAGATTTCTTTAATGCATGAAAAACAAAAAGATACAGACTTTAATTCCATGGATCGATACCATTAGTCAATTTTTCGATACTTTCAGGATTGGCACAGCTGCAAATGATTTAGTTAACGTCATGCGGATTGAAGAGCAGGCAAAAGGCAAATTGCTTTTCATGCCGCTTTTCCGAGGTAATTTTTTTCGTATTTTAATCTGTAAAACAAAGGGGCCTAGATTCCTGCTTCCTGACGAAACCATCCATACGTCAGCTAACAGTATTTATTTCGCATATCCCGGTAAAATGGAAAGCTGGCAGCGTGAGGAAACGATTTATGGCTATCTCATTTGTTTTACATCCGAATTTGCTGGAATCGACCCTCTAACACCCAAATTTGAAAAAGATTACCCTTTTTTTATGCGTGGAGCCAACTCACTTCTGAGGCTTTCGCGGCAAGATATGGAAAAGGTATCGCATACAGCCGAAACGCTGCTTCTTGAAATGAATTCGGGACAGGAGGATAATTTTGAAATGATGCAAACTTTATTAAAAGTATTGCTTATCCAAATCCGTCGTCTATATTATAAAGATAAGGAGCTAAAAACTCCTTTTCAGTTAAAACATGCATCCCTGATGGTTAAGTTTAGAAAAGTGCTCGATGCTTATGCCATTGACACCCCCGATATACGAAAAGAAGGAAGGCCAACGGTTCGAAAAATCGCAGATGAACTGAATCTCACAGCCAGCCATTTGAATTTTTTAGTAAAAAAATATACCGGGCACACGGCGTTGTTTCACATTAATGAAAAGCTAGTGCTGGAAGCAAAAAGTCTTTTAACACACACTGATCTGCAGGTGTCAGAAATAGCTGATCTATTACAATTTAATGAAGCAAATTATTTCAATCGGTTTTTTAAAAAGATGACCGGTCTAACTCCTACAGCATACCGTCAAGACGCTTTACTGCTTATGCAAAGCCCACTTACGGTTTAAATCGATAAAAAGTCCAATTATCACCTCAATCCGTATAAGTCTTCTGCGGCTAACATTCTTGAAATTTGTATCATTTAACAAATAATAGAAATGTACAAATTAATTACAAATGACAGAATGGCCACAGGCGTATCTATGTTTCCGGTTTATATTCTTTCTTTGGCAACTTTCATTGTTTTTTTTCAGGGATTCATGGTCGCGCCATTGCTTCCACTGCTATCCGAACAGTTTGGTACGACTACCCGGCATGTGAGTTTTATTGAACCATCGTACCTGCTTGGCTATGGATTGTTTACATTGGTATATGCGCCTCTAAGTGATCGCTTTGGCAGGTTCCGGATAATTACGTTATGCCTAATCATCTTTTCCGTATTGACATTACTTACCGCTTACGTCCAAGGAACCAATCAGATGATTTTTCTTCGTTTGCTAACTGGCATCGGTGCCGCCGGTATTGCCCCCACAACCATTAGCTGGATCAGCGATCGGTACCCGTACGAAAAACGGGGGCACGCGCTTGGGATATTCTTTGGTAACATGGCAGGTGGCACAGCTTTCGGATCCAGCGCAGGCGCTTTGATCACATCGCTAGTCGGTTGGCAATGGCTTTTTATTGGCGTCGCGAGCATCGCGCTGCTTATTTTGCTGCTGATTGTCATGTATCAAAAGGACATATTTAAAGCAAATGAGATGATCCGTGGAGTTAAGGAGAACATTTTCCTCGTCTTCTGCAATATCCTGTCGAGCGGAAGAGCTAGGCATACCTATTTCTATGTTTTGTTTAACGGGATGTTCCATGGTGGTATTTTTGCCTGGCTGGCTTATTTTTTCTATAGAAACTATGGCCTCGACGAATTACAGATTGGGCTAGCCTTGTTGGGGTATGGTATTCCGGGCCTATTACTAGGTCCATTACTCGGAAAGCTTGCGGACCACTATGGAAGACAGAGAATAATACCTTTAGGTTTATTTTTGGGAGCGCTTACCGTATTGCTGCTCAGCCAAAATCTAAATCTTGCAGCATCCTGTGTTTTAGTGGCTTTACTTTCACTCGGATTTGACCTCTCGCATCCTTTGTTTGCTGCTATTGTCACCACATTCAGTGCGCAAAAAGGAGCGGCGACAGGACTTTTTGCATTCTTTCTTTTCTCGGGTTATGGCCTGGGGAGCCTTTTACTGAGCCTGATTATCAATATCGGTCTGGAAAGCGCATTCCAGGTGTTCGGCGGGTGCCTTTTACTGGCTGCGATTTGCTCGATATTTGTTTTTAGGAAAGAGAAGTAGTTACTTAAATGCTGATCTCTGTAGTTCGTCATAGCATTGAATATATCTTATTTCGTCGTTTAAAACAACTTGTTCACCTGAGTGGTTTTATGAACGTAGCGGCGTATCATACTGATCCACTATAACATTTAAAACGTGTGGACCGACAAAAATTGATGATTCAAAACAACTAGCTGAAAATGAAAAATATAACGATTTTACACACAGCCAATGAATTTATTGCCAAAGGAGATTATGAAAGCTTCTTAGCTTATTGTACTGCAGAGACGAAATGGGTTTTTATAGGTGAGCGTATTCTCCATGGGAAAGAAGAAGTTCGCGCTTATTTGAAAGAGTTCTATCAGGAACCGCCGGTTTTTGATGTGGAAAAATCTATTGAGGAAGGTGATTTTGTTATGGTGACCGGAGAAATTCGGTTGAGAAATAAGGACGGAAAATATGATTATTTCGATTATTGCGACATTTGGCGATTCGAAGATGGAAAAATGGCAGAGCTTAAAGCATTTGTCATTGAAAAACAAGGATTGCCGCTACCCTCATCCGAATAGGCTTAGTGTTTGATCTATTTCATATTTGATTATATAATAATCCTTAATTTTGATTGGAAGTGTGGGACTTTTAACCGGATGTGCCGTAATAAATTTTGAGGGGGGGGCATGGCTTATAAACGGACTAAAACAATGGAAAATGAATTAAAATACCAGGCAATAAAACCTGACAAGTCGTTAGCGGATTTTGTTGAAAGCTTTTGGCAACTAGAAAACCAATCGGATTGTAATAGAGAGGTTGTTGTGTTGCCAGACGGAAGAGTTGATCTATTTTTCACGCAAACTGCAGCAGAGCCTTTCCACGCGACGCTTTTGGGTATCCAAACTCAGCCGGGGCACGCGATCATTGGGCCTTTGCGACAGACTTGCGCCATCAGTTTTAACCCGCTTGCAGTCCAATCTGTTTTTCAGACCAGCATCGCCAACTTGGTGGACAGGGCAACGCTCTTGCCTCCTAATTTTTGGAACTTTAGTGCCGACGACTTGAACAACTTTAATTTATTCTGCGCGAAAGCGACAAAAAAAATACAGTCGCTTTTGCCGCTTGAAGTTGACAACAGGAAACGGAAACTGTTCGACCTCATTTATAGATCAAACGGGGCGATTACAATTAAAGAACTTGCCGCGCAATCGTTTTGGAGTCGGCAACAAATCAACCGTTATTTCGATCAGCAGTTCGGACTTACGGCAAAAGCATATTGCAATATTATCCGCTTCCGTGCTTCCTTTCAGCATATCAAAAAAGGCAAATTGTTTCCACAGCAAAACTTTGCCGATCAATCCCATTTTATTAAAGAAGTTAAGAAACTTGCTGGTGTTTCACCAAAAGAACTGTTGAAGAACCAAAATGAGCGTTTTATACAATTTTCAACGCTCAGGCCAACGTAATTTTGTTCAGTCAAAAAAATAAATTTTACTGGATATGAAATTACAAGACAAGAAAGTTGCAGTTGTTGGCGGTGGTCTTGGCGGACTCACATTAGCCAAACTCTTACAATCAAAAGGAGTAAATGTAACCGTATATGAACGTGATAGCAATAAAGAAGTTCGCCAGCAGGGAGCCACACTGGATCTGCACGAAGAAAGTGGTTTGGAAGCTCTTCGAAGAGCAAATTTGATGAACGAATTTAAAGCTAGCTTTCGACCCGACGCGGGACGTTTAAGGGTGTTGGACGAGCAGGCCATTATCAAAATGGACGAGCACGAGCTTCAAGATAAGGATCAAGAAGATCGCCCTGAAATTGATCGTGCACCTTTGCGTGATATTTTAATAAGCGCATTGCATGAAGACACCATTGTTTGGGACAGTCAGTTTATTTCAATGGTAAAACAGGATCATGGCTGGCTTCTGCATTTCAAAAACGGAAAATCTTTTTATGCTGACCTTGTCATTGCAGCCGACGGTGCAAACTCAAAAATTCGCCCTTACCTAACCGATATTAAGCCGATTTATTCTGGCGTTACAATTGTTGAAGGGAATATTTACAGAGCCGAAAAAAACACACCGGAACTTTGGGAAATCACAAAAGGCGGAAAAGTATTTGCGCTTGGAAACGAACAATCCATTATTTTAAGTGCAAAAGGAGAGGGCAGTTTATCGTTTTATACCGGTTGTAAAGTTCCCGAAAATTGGGTGCAGGAAAGCGGCATTGACTTTAATAACAAGCAACAGGTTTTTGATTGGTTTAAAGTCGCGTTCTCCTCCTGGGGCGAAAAATGGCATGAACTTTTTGCAAGTAATGAAATTTGGTTTATGCCGCGACCACAATACCACTTTCCGTTAGACCAGACGTGGACAACATTATCAAACTTGACCATGCTTGGTGACGCAGCTCATCGTATGCCGCCATATGCCGGTGAGGGTGTAAATCAGGCGATGCAGGATGCTTTTGAATTGGCCGAGAATCTGACATGCGACCATTTTCCGAATATTCAGAGTGCAATTTCAAATTACGAAAAACAAATGCAGGCAAGGGCGGCAGCAGTAACAAAAGATACATTGCAAAACACTGAAATATTGCACGCTAAAGGTGGACTTGATAATTTGCTAGCGATGTTTAACGAGCGGCGGTAAATATCGCTGCATTGTTCAGAAAGGGAATCTGTTTGGATATTTTTTCTGAATTGTACCATTAAAAAAGGGCGTCCATTCAGACACCCTCATTTTGGAATTAAGATGTTAGCCTAACGATTATTTAAATCTAAGGTTTAGCGAAATAATATCCGACTTCATTCCCACTGACTTGGTGTAATGTCCGTGCCGCAGTTCCAGCATATCCAATTTATGGATGCCGAAAAATCTATTGGGGAGATTCAAACGGACGCCGGCATCAGCGTGTTTAATAATGTTTTCATATCGATTTTATTTAATCTTCCCCACTGTTTTTTAACTGCATTAATAAGGTATAAGCATTTTTACTAACTATTTTTTTACCTACAAAATCTCGAGGGTTCAACACCTTCGCCAGCCCTTTTTGGGGCTCCTCAACGGAAATTGCTTTAAGACGATAATTTCTGTTTCCTTCCGAGACGAATACATAACTTTTTCCTTCAAAGTCTACAATACATTCTTCGGGCAGAGCCTGCCCCAAGCTCGTTGTCGTTTGGATTTCAGCATTCATATATAGGCCAGGTACCAGATTCAGATCATATTTATCCAAATGGCAATGAACATCTGTCATACCTGTGGGATCGACATCTTTGCCGATCAAATGAATTTTTCCCGAATACTTTTTATTGGGGTTAGCATTGGAGTAAGCTAATAGCGTTTGTCCTGGATGCAGCTGTTCAAGGTCCTTTTCATAGACTTTCAGATTTAGATGGATGTCCGTTGGGTTGATCAATTCAAAGAGGACATCAGAAGGATTTACATATCTTCCGACATTGACATTGACTTTACTTACATAGCCATCGATCGTGCTATAGACGGGCGCACTTTTACGGATATTTCCTGGGGTAACAGTGCTAGGTTGAATATGAATAAGTTCTAACTGTCTGGCAATTGAATTCATTACTATCTGCTGGCTGTTCATTTCGGCCTGTGCTTGCTGCATTACTTTATCACTGCTTGCCTGGCTCTGGTTGAGTTCTTTTTGACGTCTGTAGTCGAGCTCGGCAAATTGTAGTTTCGACTTGGCAGCAAGATAGTCCTGCTGCAGTTGAATAAACTGTGGATTTTCGACGATGGCAATAATATCACCTTTTGATATTTTCATGCCTGGCAGCAGGCTGGTACTCTTTAGGTATCCCCCCAAAGGAATACTTACCGACACCAGATTCTGAGGCGGTACATCAATTTTTCCATTCAGTTTTAATATGCTGGCTATTAGCTGGTCCGAAAGCGTTACCGTCTCTATTTGGGCATTTTGCAGTTGCGCTTCCGTTAAGGAAACAAGAGTTTCGTCTTTCGGCTTTGCTGATGACGGTGAAGCCTCGCCTTTATTCCCCTTGCAAGAGACGCCAGTTATTGCCAACATAAGAACGATATATTGGACTATGATATTTTTCGTTTTCATTTCTATTGATTTATCATGATGTAATGAAGCTGAATGGCATTTTCGTTGAGCTGCCACAATGCATCTGTATAGCTACTTTTCAACGCGATAGCCTGGTTTATTAAAGTGACAAATTCGAGATAGTCAATGGCTCCATTGGAAAATTGCTTCTGCGCTGTTTCAAAAACTATTGCTGCATTTTTGAGTCCCTCGGATTCATATTGATCGACAATAGCAAGACTGGTCTGATAGCGTTGCGCGAATTCTTGGACCCGTCTTTCAAGCGCAGATTGTGCATTTTGAAGTTCATCGCTTGCAATGGTTTCTGCCAGACGTGCAGTTTCGATCCGAGCACGCTGTCCGCTGGAAAATACCGGTATGGAGAGCCCTAACTGCACCGAATGAAATCTTGGACTCGCGTCGTAGATTCTGTTATCAGGCCCTGCGCCTTTAAAACTATTCAGATTGTAGCCTAGCAGCAGTTGGGGGAGTAGTCTGGATTTTTCTATTGCAGTTGTGTGCGCTGCGACTATCTTTTCTTGTTGCAGCACTTTGAGTAAAGGGTGGTCGGCTACTGATGACTGAACGAAAATAGCCTTTTCCACAATGGTAGGGGTGTAGGTTTCTGATGTGTTTAGCAACCATTGAAATTGCAGTTGAAGGACATTTATTTCATCAGCTACCTGTCTCAATTGGATTGTGATTGCGGCCTTTTGATTTGCCGCAGTTGAGCTTTCCAACGCATTGCTTTCTCCTGTCTTTTTACGGAGGATGGTCTTGTCAAGGAAGCTGCTATAAAGGGATAATGCCTCGCTCAAAAGTTTTTCCTTTTGCTGCCAATATAGTATGTTATAGTAGGTAAGGCTGACGGCCTTTTTCAGCTCAAACTCTTTAAGCGTGACATTCAGCTGGCTTTTTTTCCACTCTTCGGTATAGCGCATACGTTCCCTTCTGTAGACAGTAGGAAAACCAAAACGTTGACTGATACTAACCTTAGTATCCTGGTAAGCGCTATTGATCTGCCCGTAATCTAGGTTGATATCCGTCTGCGGAATATCTGCAGTGGATGTCCCTATTAGAGCCTTGGCATAAGCCACACGCAGTTTTTCAATTTTTATGTTTCGGTTGTTTTGGAGAGCGAGTTCAATGGATTGATCCAAAGTGATCTTTGTCTGTGCTGTCGAATTTTTTGTTGCAAAAACAACAAGAGCAATCAAAAGAGGCACAATATATTTTCCTTTTAATCTATTAGGTTTAAATCCGCGCTCCATGGTTACGTAAAGGAGTGGAAGCACAAATAAGGTTAATAGCGTCGCGATAAGCAGGCCACCAATGACCACAGTTGCCAAAGGTCGCTGTACTTCAGCTCCAGCGCCGTTGCTCAGCGCCATGGGGATAAATCCCAGTGAGGCCACCGATGCGGTCATCAAAACGGGGCGCAGCCGATTTTCACCACCATCGACAACAATACGCACAATATTACGGATGCCACTTTTTTGAAGCCGGTTAAATTCAGATATCAATACGATACCATTGAGCACAGCGACACCAAATAGCGCTATAAATCCAACTCCGGCACTAATACTAAAAGGCATTCCCCGCAGCGCCAACAAGAACACTCCACCGATAATCGATAATGGTATAGCCGTATAGATCAATAAACTTTCCCTAACGGATTTAAATGCAAGGAATAGGAGTATGAAAATTAGCGCTAACGCAATAGGTACAGCAATCAGCAAACGTTGTTTGGCATTGTTGAGGTTTTCAAAAGAACCCCCATATTTAATGGAGTATCCTGTTGGAAGTTTGATTTCCTTGTCAATCTTAGCTTGTAAGTCATGTACGATACTTTGTACATCCCGACCGTTAATATTAAATCCGACGACAATCCGCCGTTGCGCATTTTCCCGTTGGATTTGGTTAGGGCCCTGTATAATCTCTACACGGGCCAATTGGGATAGTGGAATTTGGTTGCCCATTGGAGTAGGAATCAAAAGGTTACGGATGTCAGTAATATTATTTCGGTCTCTGGCAGCTAGCCGTACAACCATGTCGAAGCGTTTCTCACCCTCGAATACCAAGCCCGTTCGCTGCCCGGCAAAAGCCGCATTGATGGTTCTATTTACTTCATCAATCGAGAGATGATGCTGTGCAATGCTAGGGCGATTATAAGATATGACAACTTGCGGAAGCCCGGCAATCGGTTCGATATAGAGATTTTGGGTTCCCTGGACCTGTTCGATTATTTTACCTATCTTTTGAGCATGTAAGGTCAGGGAATCCAGGTTGTCTCCAAATATTTTGAGGACAACGTCCTGACGTGCTCCCGTCATCAGCTCGTTGAACCGCATTTGCACAGGGTACTGAAAACCGGCCGTAATGCCGGGAACATCGGCTAATGCTTCGCTCATTTTTGTAGCGAGTTCAGGAAAGGTATGTGCCGAAGTCCATTGCTTTTTATCTTTTAAAATAACCATCATATCCGAGGCCTCCATCGGCATAGGATCGGTCGGCACCTCGCCACTACCAATTTTGGTGACTACTTTTTCTACTTCTGGAAATCTGCTCTTTAAGATATGTGCAGCTTTCTGTGTGCTTTCAATGGTCGTAGTCAGGTTACTTCCTGGGAGGACACGGGTATCTACCGCAAAATCACCTTCCTCCAGTGAAGGAATAAATTCCCCACCTAGCTGGCTAAGTATCACTACAGCTCCTATAAAAAGTAAAATAACCAATGTAAAAATTGTCTTTGGAATCCGCAGTACTTTTAGTAGTGTGTGCAGGTAAAACTTTTCCAGTCTTTTCATCAGCTGATCCGAAAGCGACGGTTTGTTACTTTTTGAACGAAGTACAAATGAACTCATCATCGGTATATAGGTAAGCGATAGAAGGAATGCCCCCAATAGTGCAAAAGCAACAGTTTCTGCCATAGGTTTGAACATTTTGCCCTCGATTCCTTGTAACGTTAAGATTGGAAGGTAAACGATCAGAATAATGACTTGTCCAAAGACAGCACTATTCATCATACGACCGGCTGATGCAGTTACCAAATCGTCCATTTCAGAAGCAGGTACTTTGAGTAGGGCTTTGAATCGTTGCTGTTGCATAAGCTGATGCATGACGGATTCAACAATAATGACTGCACCATCAATGATTAATCCAAAATCGAGTGCACCAAGACTCATCAGATTACCACTCACCCCAAAAAGGTTCATCATACAGATCGCAAAAAGCATGGCCAGAGGAATGACTGAGGCCACGAGCAATCCGGCCCGTACATTCCCCAAAAAGAGAACTAGTACAAATACCACAATGAGTGCGCCTTCCAAAAGATTTGTCTGCACTGTGCTGATCGCATTATTGACCATTTTGGTACGGTCCAGAAAGGGCTCGATGATGACTCCTTTGGGCAGGGTTTTTCTGATTTCCTCTACCTTGGCTTTGACGTCCGCAATCACTTGGCTACTGTTGGCTCCTTTAAGCATCATGACGACGGCTCCAGCCACTTCTCCATTGTCATTGTAGGTCATGGCACCGTATCGCGTTGCAAAACCCGGACGTACATCGGCTACGTCCCGAATGAAAATCGGTAAGTCATTTTGCTTCCCTGTAATCGCAATATTCTGAATGTCTTCAATCGTGCCAACCAATCCTTCACTTCGGATGTAGAGGACTGTGGGGCCTTTTTCGATGTAAGCGCCACCGGTATTCTGATTGTTGGTGTTGAGGGCATCAAAGACATCGTTAATGGTAATCCCATAAGCATTTAGCCTGTCGGGGTTTACAGCGATCTCATATTGTTTGAGTTTGCCACCAAAACTGCTGACCTCAGCCACCCCTTTAACACCCAGCAGCTGCCGTCTGACAATCCAGTCCTGGATAGTACGGAGCTCAGTGACGTTATATGTACGCTCGTATCCTTCTTGCGGGCGAACGACATATTGATAAATTTCGCCAAGACCTGTAGAAATAGGACCTAATTGTGGAGAACCTATACCTGTCGGGATTTCCTGTTGTACCTGTTGCAGACGCTCAGCTACCTGTTGCCGGGCCCAATAGATATCGATATTGTCATCAAAAACAATGGTTACCAAGGATAGTCCGAATCGCGAAAAGCTACGGATTTCCTGTAATCCAGCGATATTACTGTTAGCCTGTTCGATCGGAAAGGTCACGAGCCTTTCAATATCTGTTGCTCCAAAGGATGGAGCTATTGTAATGACCTGCACTTGATTATTGGTAATATCGGGTACGGCATCAATAGGCAATTTGGTCACCTGATAAGCACCTACACCGATCAAAGCCAACATCAACAGCACGACAATGAGTTTGTTCTTTACAGAGAACTCAATAATTTTCGTAAGCATATCAATTTGATTCTGTTAAATCGTAAGTTTTGATAAAGACACAAGCGATCAGCAGCATGTTGACATTGAAAAATGCTTCCGTATTCCTAGACAGAATTTGTAGGCACTTCCCGTCAGGAAAGCTGCAATGCGGACGTCTTTATCCTAAATAATAAAGGGAGGAATGTATTAACAGAATTTTGGCGGCTGCCAGATGGAATTAAGGAAAGTATCGTCTATAAACTGATCGTTCCGTATGGGGGTAGTATTAATTTTCCTTGGGATGGAGTTGTTGTGAATTTCTACTTCTACAGTTGGCGGGCAGACAAAAACAGCATAGTATGAAGCCGTATGCATCATGAACGGGAGTTTCTGATCCTCGTCATAGTCGTCATCATGAGGATGGTTTTCCAGATGATCTCCATTATAGTGAATCTCTAAAAATTCGATGACGGATAACTGCGGATTTTTTGTTTTATGTTCAAAATAATGCTCTATCAACAATGGAAATCGCAGCAACTGCGCAAAATCAGTTGCTGAGGCGATATAGATCGTCAAAAAGCATATAGCAAACCATTTCTTCATCCTAAACAAAGTTATAAAAAAAGAATTGTGTTGTATCGTCAAATAATTTTTTTGGCGGATTTTTTTAGGTCTCCAATTCAAAAAACAGTTGAAAATCTCTGTTTTTCACAACCCTAGTCTTTTCGCTGATGTTCAATTTCTGAGGATGCATGTAAGGCCAAAAATATAGCTAAATTTAACTTAAATAAATGCCGAGGGCTGGTTTTACATTTGGCCCAAGCAGACTTCTACTCAAAAAGGCTCCATTCTCGGTTAATAATGCACCGCCCCTAAAAAGTTAGGCACTCTCTGGGGGCAGTGCGTAAAGGAGCCTTTTTATTTGAAAAAGAATTTAATTTAAATCCTCGTTGTTTTGTTATTTTAAAAACGTTGTCAAGCCTTTGCAATGATCCACATGGCTTCAGCTGCCTATTCGTGCTCTAGTGCTGACTTTTCGTAGGCGAGAAGTTCATCGGCGCATATTTTTCCGAATTTATCGGCCGCTAACGGACTATCTGCAGTAATTAATTTTCTGTCAACATGACAATCGCCGGCAATTTTTTTATTCAAAATTTCGATCCCAAGCTGTTTGAGTTTTTCGCCATAAAACCAGGGCATCTCGCCGGGCTGGTATCCACTTTCTGGCAAAGTCTTATCCATTTCATCAGGAAAGGAATTAATCTTATATCCCTTAAAAGGAAACTCAGCGTCTCCGCAATTTGCTACGCTTAAGAGCGCTGCGGGGCCATGGCAGATTGCCAATAGATATTTATCTTCCGCTACTACCCATTTGATAAGTTCTTTGACATCATTATTTTCAGGTAGTCCTAGCATTGCCCCATGTCCTCCTGGGATAAAAACGGCAACGTAATCAACATATCCTTTATTCTTGTCAGCTATAAAATCTCTCAGGTTGTGCGGGTTTGAAAATTGCGTATTATACTTGTCGAGGATTTTACCGATGTTTTCATCTTCATACGGCATAGCCCACATCTCAAATTTTACAGGAGCGCCTGTTGGTGTGTAGAAGTCAACCTCAAATCCGGCCTGTTCGAAATGAAGAACGGGAACCAGTGTTTCGACCGGATGATTGCCCGTTGAAAACTTCTTTCCATTTTTCATTGTCATATACCGTTCTTCTGTGCAGAGCACAAGAATCTTTTTCCGGGTGTCCTTGTTGATATCACTGTACTTTTTTTTACTGTAATTTGTCTTGGTCGTAACCATCGTTTTTCTTGAAAAAAAAGAAGGCTCGTAACCAATGCCGTCAAATACGGACTCTTTGCTCAAATCGTTTGAAAATAATGACATAATAGTATTTTTTATTGTTTGTCATTCGTGCTATTGATAAGCTTCGAATGTCAAACTTTCCACATTTTATAAATCTTTAAAAGATAACAATATCCAAACCCATGCTGTTTCGCTAAAATAATATTTGTAAAAAGGGATGAACAGCTCGTCCTAATATTCGTGATATTGGATATAATGGCCAACGTTCCTGAGTGCTGTTTGTCAGGATCCCAAAAAGTTCGTTTCGCAAACCTGTGCTATAGGACTATGCCGACTTCATACTGCCTCGCCATAAGTGGCCCGATGTTAAGAAAAAGACAGGCTAAAAAGTTCATGTCGTTCACCCGCAATTAAAAAATTATGTTGACGATTCATCAGCGGGCTGATTTTGTAAATCGGCCCCGCGCCGCGGGGCCTCAGGATATATTTTTAAAGATGGCAATTTTGATGAACTTTTTATCGGAATCAGAAATGTATGCTGGAGAAAGATTTATCACCGTTGGATTCTAATCCTTAGCTGCTGATTCTGACCCTTCCAGCCCCAACTAATTCGTAAAAACCATTACCCAGTGCACGTACAGATTGATACGATGATTTTACTTTTTGTTCTACATGTATTTTCTTTAAGTTATCCTTTGAAAAACCCAGAAGTCTCATGTGAGCCCTGAGTAGTGCACTGCCCTCCAGTCGAAAAGTAACGGAATTTTTGCCGATGCGGACGTTTGAAATCGGATAATTTATAAATACAGTGCCGCCCAGGTTGTCTATTTTGAAATATTGTCGCGGTATGATACCAAATGCCAGGCCGGCCCCGTATACTTCCTGACCGACTTCACCGCTTTTCTCCCAGCCGTCATATATGTCTTCAAGTGGAATCCATAAGTCCTTTTGTACCTCACCCGTTCTTGTTTCTTTGGCAATCATTTCTTGCGATAGAAGCGGAGGATAATAGTAAGCGAGTCTGCCCGTCGCATACTTGATAAATTCGGGGATTAATATTCTTAGCGATGGAAGAATTTCAATATCTGCTGCCGCTTCAAGATAATGATGTAGGGCAGCAAATACTTCCAGCTCTTCGTATGCCGCTGCATAGGGAGCATCTTTCAGGGGAAAAACAGAAAAGAAATAGGGGAAATTTTTGCCGTATCCATAATTACGGTCCCACAATTGGCAGTTGTTGAATATACCGGCAAGGCAGCAATAACTGAGCTCCAGGTAGTGCTTATCATTGGTCACCTTATACATCTCCACAAAGGCAGCTGCAGCAAATGCCGTGTTGTTCGCCTGATAGAATATATCAAAGGCCAGACCGTCTAATTTTTTAATCGCCCTGCTCGCTTCCAGCAGAAACCGCTTTTCTTTTGTCAGCTGCCAGGCTAGGAGCATAACGTGAGCGTACGAGCCCGGAACATCCTTTTCACCGCCGTTGCCTGGAGCCGTTTCAGCTTTTAATACCTCCAAGGTGGTCATTTTGTAAAAAACGGGCCATTTATAGTTAAAATTTCTTGCAACCTTTATCGCATAATCTATCGAATCCATAAACAGTTTTTTAGCCATCTTATCTCCCCGCAGTGCCAGTCGTGCAAGGTTTAACAAGGGGTGGTGTAGATACCAGGAATCCATTACCATCTCGCTCTTTTGATCCTCGGAATGATCCAGATCATCTTTTAACGAAGGGTGCCACCTGACCAAACTCTTTATAGATTTATCATAAAAATACCTGAGTCCATCAGAGAGTTCTTGCAGCATCGGGTGGCTCTGTCCGCTCCAGGTAAGATACTCATGCAATGGGAGTAGGACGGCAAGCTGCACCATGATCTCAGCAGGTGTTTTGTAGTCACCCACATAGGCATTCAGATAAGAGATGCCGTCCGTTTGAATCCAGCAGCCTTTATTGCTGGAAATATTATCCAGAATTTTCTCAGCTGTAGGTAGCCAATTATGCTGGCTGGGTTCGGGCTTAGGAAGGATAAGGTATATTGATGCGAGTAAATCAAGGTAACTTTCGACAATCTCGGTATCACTTTCTGGGATATTTTCATCAAACTGAACAAACGCATCGGAAATAATATATTCCTTGTTGGCCGGCAATGGCTTGTCGGCGTTGACGGGAAATTGGAACCCGAGCTCTGGCCATTCGCCGCCGACTGTTTCGCGGAGCGACACCTCAGTTTCCTGGCAGTAAGGGGACATGGCAGTCAGGTTCTGAAAATAAAATACAGAACCCGCTTTTGGCTTCGTCATACTGAAATAGAGCTGTCCCGATCGCGAGCCGACCTGTTTAGCATGTATTGTTCCTGCTGTATTTTCGCTATTTCCATCTTTAGTCAAGGGAACAATATCGCGTGGCCAGAAGGGGATTAGCAGCGGTAATTTTGTCCGTATTGTAGTGGTATAACGAAAGGTGGCTAGCGGACTTTCTGGAAAAAACAGTATGATTCGATAATAGGCCAATCTGGTTGAAGCAGTGATCAGGATCTCATCAGGAGCTTCGGAGATCGTCACTTTTTCGAACAGGCTATTCATTCCAAAGGCCAGCCTAAAGGCTATGCTTGCACCTGCTGGCCAAAAGACAATGAGCCAAATCGAATCGCCAACATTATGGATTTTGAGTTTGTATGCTTTTAGGTCTATTTCAAAAATAGGCACAGAATTCGAAATATCGGCTTGGACAGTTGCTGCCCAAGGAGTGACAGGATTTATCATCATGCAAATTTCTTATTCTTATTTTTATAACTGCTTGTCTTAATACAGGAAGGCGTGTAACGTCGCAATGGTTTTAACAATCGACGTTTATGTTACAACTACGTTGAAAAATGTATTTCTCCTGTTATTCAATTATGTTGAGGAAAGTTATAGGAGTTTAGGAGAAGGTTGAAATAATAAATGCCCGGATCGCCGGGCATTTATTACGTTTATGAAGCTGTCTCGTTTACCGACGAGACGGCTATTTCTGTGAGTAAGATGTCGGTTTGCTTTTCCTCATCGAGGGTTTGCTGGAGCAATTGCTCTGCTTCAGTGTGGTTCATCAGTTTTGCAAATGTGACCAGACAGCCGTAGCTCGCGATTTCATAATGCTCAACCTTTTGTGCCGCAGAAATAAGTGCCGCGTCTAGTGCTGGATCATCTTCAAAATTTTCGATGATTTCGTCAGCTTCCTCCAAAAGGCCTTCCATGGCTTTACATTTTTTACCGCGTGCAGCAATACCCAAAGCTCCAAATACCTCTTTCAGCCGCTCAATCTGTCCTTCAGTTTGGCTGTGGTGCTCCTCAAATGCTTGTTTCAATTGTTCGTCTTCTGCCGCCTTGCTCATTTTCTTTAAACCTTTTAAGAGCTGTTTCTCTGCGCCTAGAATATCTTTTAACTCGTCTACAAATAACTCGTGTAAATGCTCATTTGGCATTTGTTGCTGATTTTGATTCGATTTTGCCATAACTCTTTTTTGAAGATGGACATCAGTCAGGAGGATATCGTTTTCTTAAATTCTCACTAATGTCAGATAATTTGTAATAGTGGTTTAACTTGCATACTCACTACCGACGAGCGGAGCGGCTGTGATACGATGAAGGCGATAGACCGAGCAATATCCTCGGCATACAACATTTCCATCGCTTCGATTTTTTCGCGCTGTTCTTCGGGCGAATAGGGTTGCATATCGGTTCCGACAGCTCCCGGTTCAATAAGGGAAACCTGAATGCCCTTGGGGTTAAACTCCTTGCGTAAAGATTCTGTAAATGCTTGGATGCCGCCTTTTGAACAGACATAAACAGAACTTTGTGCCTCTCGGACATCTGCACTCATAGAGCCTACATTAACAATATGTCCTGATCCGTGGGGTTCCATCCTGGATATGGCCGCTTGTGAACAGCTCAGATAGGCAAGAATATTGAGACGTAATAAATAAGCCTGGTCCGAATATGTCCCTTCTTTAACCGATTGATAAGCAACGGCGGCATTGTTTATCAACAGATCCAACCGATCATACATACGGTCAAACTCCTGAAAGAGAGACCTGATTCCATCTTCTGTAGCCAAGTCTACAACGATACCGTTTAATGAGCCCGCGCATGTTATTTTATTGAAGTCTTCCAGTGTGTCTTCCAGCTGCCTTTGGTGATGACCACATATCAGAACGTGATTTCCCATCGATGCGAGCAATAATGCGGTGGCGCGACCAATGCCTGTTGTGCCACCGGTAATTAGTATATTTTTGTTGTTTATCCATTCTGGTAGGACAGCATTTTCATAATTTGTTGGATCCTTTATCATCATTTTTATAATTAGTGACTATTATAGCTTTGACGCGTTGGTTATTTCATAACATGAAAAGACAGTTTGATCTTAAATGGTTCTTCCATCGTTAGCTAACTCTTCGTCGTTCGCTTCCTCAAGTTCATCAATCTCTCTTTCGTCTTCTTCCTGTTCGTCAAGTTCAGGAAATTCATTTTCTTCTTCGTTTCCTAGTTCTTCGTTGATGCCTAAATCATCCTGATCGGGCATTTCTGGAGTTTCATCGGATTCATTTTCTGACAATTCCTCTTCAGGATTGTCTGGCACATCGTTCGGAAGATCCTCGGGGCCCTGCTGTGTGACAATTGCGAATGCAACGATAGGTATACCTTGATACCGATCCTGCGTAAGTTGGTTTTTTTTCATCTTTTAATAAATATATAAAGTGAACCTTCTTGGAATCGGTTTCGTTAACTGACAAACTACGCAATATAAGTCATTTACTACCTGAAATCACTGTAATAGTCTGATGAAGTACTTTAACTTCGGATATTAGGTTGTAGCAATAAAGATCTAAATGCATCGGAAGTTCATAATCCAGTTTTAATGATGGAAACTTTTTATAAAAATTATAAGGGAATGTTGACACGACAGAAATTGTATTATATATTTCATGGAAGGTAATAATACCTATACTTATAAGTAATTATTACAAATTTTAAAATATAGATTTAAAACTTTCTGGTTATGTAAAAATGGCAGGCTAATTGTTCTGAAATACATATAACACACGATTTTCTCTACTGCGATGTATAAAATATTACTTGTTGACGATCACACCTTGGTAAGGAACGGCTTTAGGCTCATTTTGGAGTCACATAAGCAGCTCTCCATTGTCGGGGAGGTGGGAAATGGAATTGAGGCGCTAGAGTTCTTAGATAAAAGCGAGGCACCTGATCTTATAATTACAGATCTCAAAATGGAAGAGATGAGTGGGATTACATTAATCCATAAAGTGAAGGCCAACTATCCTGAAATTGACGTTGCTGTTTTATCAATGGTCGAGGATAACAATACTGTTGCTGATGCATTTAGTGCGGGAGCAGTTGGCTTTTTATCGAAAAATTCGGATTATGACGAACTTGTTCAAGGTATATTCAACATATTACAGGGTAAAAGATATATTTCAATGGAAATAGGTCTATCCCTCCTCGATCATTTTCAGCTAAATAGACCCATTTATATCGATAAAGAAGCTGTCTATCATCGCTACGATATTTCTGAAAGGGAATTAATGGTTTTGGAACTTATCTCACGTGGTTTTACCAACGCTGAAATTGCAGATCAGATATTTCTGAGCAAACGTACAGTTGAGGGGCACCGGCAACAGCTGATTGATAAAACAAAAACAAAAAATACAGCTGATCTAGTGCGGTTCGCCTTTCAAAATAAACTGCTACAATAAATGCTTACGGTCAATAGCGGATTTAAGATTTGATATTCTGTGTAAATAAAAGGTCTGCTAAGGCTTAGAGGTTTAAATTAATAAGTATAAGATGGAACTCGATAAGGAAGTAATTCAACGTATTGGCAAGCTACTTGATCGTAAGACCGTCGCAACGGCCGAAAGTGTAACAGCCGGGCAGCTTCAGTTTATGCTGTCCCAGATCGAAAGTGCTGCAGCTAATTTTAAAGGTGGGATTACAGCTTACACGCTGGAAGAGAAAGTAAATTTATTAGGAATCGATGAAGATGAGGCCAGAGTATGTGATTGTGTGTCGTCTCAGATCGCCGAAGATATGGCACTGCAGGCGTCACACTTGTTCAATGCTGATTTTGGTATAGGTGTTACCGGTTATGCAACCCCAGTGGAAGAGTCACATTTTAAGCTGTATGCATATTTTGCAATATCCTATAAAATGCAGATAATCGTTTCCGAAAAAATAGCATTGAATAAAAATTTCTTAGGGGCGAAAGCACAGCAAAAATATGGCGAAAATATTTTGGTCACTTTTGAAGGGATACTTGCGAAGCTATTTTAGCGATTTGCGAAAAGACCTATTATCCGCATTAACCGAACGATAAACCGCGAGGAAAAATCATTTAATGTTTACAGCAAGCCTACTCATTTTTAGTGATTTTTCCTCGCAAATTTATCTTATGGTTTCAAAACTACTTTAACGCAATCTTCTTCTTTCTCATGGAAGATTTTATAGCCGTGCTCCGCTTCAGCGAGAGGGATGAGTTGTTTCGTCAAACCTTTAGGTGTTTGGTGATGTTCACGGTGAAAGAACAATTCATTAAATGAAGGTGGTTTCAGGTGATAATTTCGCGTTGTGAATGAAATTGCAAGGCAGGTTATCTTACTCGATTACTAAAAATTGAATAGCGGGTTACAACGATTATCAAATCTTTTAAGTGATGAAGAATAAGAAACAAACATATTTTTATAGGAACAGTCTTTCCATCGTATTTATTGTATTGTTTGTAACTGCGCTGGGCGCGCAGGCATTTTTTGGATGGAAAGAAAACAATGAGAATCTGAAAGATCTGGGGTCTCCAGAAATCATATTTTCTGCATATCTGAAAAGTGGTCATTTTTTCTCGTCAACATTTGAAAATTTCCAAAGCGAATTTCTGCAAATGGCGCTTTATGTCATGCTTACGATCTCTTTGCGGCAAGTGGGATCGGCTGAATCAAAAGATCCAGAAAAGCCTGAAGAAGTTGATCGTCTTCCTGATCCAACCCGAAAAGATGCACCAGGTCCAGTTAAGAAAGGGGGATGGCGTTTAATGCTTTACCAAAATTCCCTGTCGATTGTTTTTGTTATCCTATTTCTAGTAAGCTGGGCAGGCCATCTTTATGGTAGTTTTAAGGATGCCAACCTGCAGGAAAGCTTGCATGGCAAACCCGAAAAAAGTTTATTAGATTTTCTAGCTGAACCTCAGTTTTGGTTTGAAACTTTCCAGAACTGGCAAAGTGAATTTCTCTCGGTCGCTTCGATTGTAATATTAACAATATTTCTCCGACAAAAAGGATCTCCAGAATCTAAACCTGTGGACGCCGCTCATTTAGAAACAGGTAAGTAGATCAATCTATATCCGGGAAATACCTACCTTATAAAAAAAGGCCGGTGACATGAATCCCCGACCTTTATAACTACTAAAACAAACTAACTTAACCTGCTGAAGAACATAATTCTGATAGAATAGTTCATTATTTTTCAAAAAAAGGACTAATCTTTCGATTAGCCCCTTAACTAAATTATAGACAGATCCATTTAGGACCGGAAAATACGTTTAAAATGGCCAGGTCTAAAAACCTGACCATACAATTAAATCAATCAATCTGAACTGATACGTAACGATCGACAACAGATGGACAATTCTTTAAAGAGCTTGGTTTGATAAAAGTGAAAAAAGACCGAGCCTCAGTAGCAGCCATCCTTTTGCGAGATACATAAAACACGAAAGTATGGCAAATCAATGATTATATTTGAGTAATAAAAAGATTTAAAGATGATAAAATCAATGCGGACACCGATTATTACCATTGGAATTATAATAATGATTTTAAATTTGTTTGGCTGTTCTGAACGTACGAAGCAAAATAATAACAAGCCATCAATTCAGACTCCATTAACCGAGCAAATTATTGATACGACATCGGATGACATGTTATTGGAAGTCGTTTATGATAACCTCTTTCGTAAGTTATCTGCGACATATGATAAAGAATATGAAATCGTCTTGTCTTGGAACAAATCTAGACAAGCAATTTATATGATCAGCCAATTAGAAGCAGAAGTAAATAATGGTGGTTATAACCAGTTTTATTTTAATTCAAGCGGTCAATTTGCTGCTGCGCTGCTTACCAAAATTTCGTTTCGCGAGCTCGTCGAGTCGGGCTATGCCGACTTTGTACTGCAGCGCTTTGAGCGATCCCAAACTGCAGGCCGATCGCAGGCGCAATATGATCAATGCGCGTAGCGAACGTATCCTGGAAGATAAAAAGTCCTATTGGTACCTCTTGCGCAAGCAAGGTTGCCTTATCCCTGTGAGTGGTACCTTTGAGCATAGAGCTATATAGGCGGAAGTAGAAATGAGAAGCTAACAATAGCATGAAGTAAAAACAGGGGGACAGAAATCTGTCTTACCAAAAGTTTCTGTCAGCCTTTTCTTGTACTTCTCAGTTACCTTATAAATTTTAATGTCACATAAATAAGATTAAAACAAATACTTAGCAAAATGGAATTTTCACCGTTCAACAATATCGTTAAATTATGCTTGCAAGGAATGGAGATGGAGGATAATGGCAACCCTGAAGAAGCAATCAAGTTTTTTCTTAAAGGCTTTTCTGAAGCTTCAGATGATTTTGAAAAATTTCTTGCTGCACACTACGTTTCCCGCCATCAAAAAACTGTTTCTGAAACATTAATGTGGCTTGAAACAACATTGCAGTTTGCATTAAATATAAATGATGCTACTGTGGAAAGTGCGCTTCCTTCTCTTTATACAAAAATTGCAAAATGTTATGAAGAACTGGGTAACATTTCAAAGGCAAACGAAAACTATGAGCTAGCGATTTCGTTCAAAAATAACCCCTCAGATAAAGGTCCATTTTATCACGGAACTAAAGCAGATTTACAAATTGGCGATTTACTCATCCCGGGAGGTAATTCAAACTATAAATCTGATTTTAAAATGAATCATATTTATTTCACTGCACTTCTTAATGGAGCCGGTCTTGCTGCTGCATTAGCGAAAGGTGAAAGTAAAGAACGAGTGTATATTATTGAACCTACAGGACACTTTGAAAACGATCCAAATCTTACGGACAAAAAATTCCCGGGCAACCCCACTCGTTCATATCGTTCAGATGCCCCTTTGAAAATTATTGGTGAAGTAGCAGATTGGATTAGGCCAAAGCCAGAAGACCTTAAAAAATTCCGTGAAAAATTGGAGAATAGCAAAGGAGATATTATCAATTGATGTTGACAAACAAAAATACGAGCTCTTGCCTATTGCGTATCATACTTGCACTAATCACTGCATCAAAATATTTTACTATAATCAATACAATGAATAAATTAAAAGAATATGGCACGATCAAAGCCTAGGAGAGGATCCCGGCACCTGTAGTTATCTGACTAACTATTCAGACTGTGATTATAGAAGAAGATAAAAATACAGAATTGAAGATCATGAAGAAGAAATATATACTTATAATTGCAATAGTTTTATCCTGTATCTCGGTTGTATTTTCACAGGGAATTGTGGAAAGGCCTACTCAGCTTGAAAATGACTTTAATGTTCTATTGTCACATAAAAGAAACTATGAAAAATTTGATAGTTTATCTAAAAAAAGTGCTGAATGGAATCCAAAACGAGACTCACTTTACAAGTTGTATACGCAAAAAGCAGAATCTATTCGCCAAGATCCGAAATATCTAGCACATATCAATAATGCTATTGCCTCAGGAAAAAGTGGTTACATCGGACCCAAAAGAATATTGTATGATTATGTCGATAGCGCTTTACCATTTGATCCGGACATACACTTTATCGACCGATTGGAATTATATAAGCTGATAAAAATCTATGTCATTGAGAAAGGTACTTTATTGCCAAAACATACTAATATGTATAAAGAAGACGGAGATAAAAGCTTCAAAAGCCTGTACTTTCAAAAGTAAATAGAAATAGGATAGCAAGGTGTTCTTCAGGTTATCAATAGTCTAAAACGGACTAAGATAAATTCTTAATCCGTTTTAGACTATTCAATATTTAGTTTTCAAAATGATTATAACAGGTTTGTTCGCGTATTTAAACTACTCACTGAGACTGTAACATGAACTGTGTCAGAGGAATAATTCAATAAGATTATTCATATTCAATTATTCAAACGACACGATCATGAAAGAAATAATCGTATCATCTAAATCTTAAACGATATTCCCGTAACTATTGCCGCGATCGAATAATATATCGCCCACTCCATTGATCTTATTGTTAGTGCCATTGTCATAGCAATTCCAGCCAATGTAATCAGTATTAAAGTCATTTTGATCCAATTGGTATTGAGTGTGTTGCTCTTTAACCAGCTGAATGCCAATGTGTAACATATAAACGTCGGAATAGAATAAACTGCGCTATAGTAAAGAAAAAGCAGCGAAAAGAGGATTGTTTGGCTAATACCAGGAGAATTTAGCGGGTTAAATCCTGGAGATATAGTCACAAGTATACTACCCAATAGTAGGGTACCCATCCAGTGCTTAAAAACATAAGACCATCGTAGACTGTGCAACATAATCAATTTAGGTAACTCGAAAACTTAAAAAACTTTCGAGTTTGTGTTAATTATCTAAATTACTAAAATTCTTTTATAAAAGTTTCTAAATATTTTGTTGCAGCTATCTCACAGAGCGGTTGTGCTTTTAATATGTTAATTTAATATTGAATTAACATAATTTTAATCTAATTTACACTGCTTAATATTCATTAACACAAGTTGTTGTTAGCTTTGAAACAATTAAAAAGCAAACTTATGTTAAGGAAAGTAGTATTTTACGGAATGGTCCTGATGGTGGGAGTGTCCATAGCTTCATGTTCAAAAGATGAAAAAACAGAATCGGATGCAGGGGCGGTTATTGAAACCGGTACAGCGATCAACATTAGTTCGACATCAAAAAGCGGTCCGGTTGAAGGGAGCCAGGAGACTGGAGCAGACGACGACGATCTTGTTGCAAGCTCCACTTTCAACAGTACCGTAAAGATAAACTTCGATGGCAATTCGGCTACTATCGAAAATGCAGTTTCAGGGGTTACTGTTACCCAATCTGGAGCTGATGTTGTTGTAAATTCTTCAGCAAGTGGTATTGCCTATGAGCTTACCGGCTCAACAACAAGTGGGTCATTCAAGATCTATTCAGATAAGAAATTCAAGGTCACCTTAAATGGGGTCTCTATTACAAATAACGACGGGCCTGCAATCAATATTCAGTCCGGAAAAAGAGCATTTATAGTACTTGCCGATGGGACAGAAAACAAGCTTACAGATGCGGCTACGTATGCCACATCTACCGAAGATCAAAAAGGTACAATTTTCAGTGAGGGTCAATTGATATTTTCTGGGACGGGGGCACTTACTGTTTCTGGCAAAACTAAGCATGCAATAGCCAGCGACGATTATATACGGATTGTGGAAGGTACTATTCAAGTTTCCGATGCTATTTCGGATGGCTTACACAGTAACGACGGTATTTATATTGATGGCGGGAAAGTAAATATCGTGGCAAGTTCCGATGGTATTGAAGCTGAAAAAGGAAGGATTATTGTCAATGGAGGAGAAATCACCTTAAAAGTTGCTGACGATGGGATTGTTGCTTCTTACGAAGATGGAGACACGACTATAATACCCGATGTAATTATAAATGGCGGAAAAATAAATATCGAAACCACTGGATCAGGAGGGGAGGGGATTGAAAGCAAGGCGAGCCTTAGCATCAATAATGGTGAAATTTACATCAAAGCTATTGATGATGCGATCAACGCCGGCAAAGCAATTTATATCAATGGAGGGACAATCGTTGCCTATAGTACCACAAACGATGGTATAGATTCTAATGGAACGATGACTATTACAGGAGGACATATATTTGCTATCGGTGCAAAGAGTCCAGAAGAAGGGTTCGATTGCGATAACAATACCTTTAAGATTACCGGCGGACTTATGGTCGGAGTGGGCGGAGCCACAAGTTCTCCAACGGCAAGTGTTTCTACACAGCCTTCGGCTATTTTGAGTGGCGGTACCGCCAACCAGATCTATAGTGTTCTTGACAAGGATAATAATGAGGTATTAACATTTAAATCGCCTGTTTCTTTTTCAACATTATTGGTCTCTAATGGAAGCTTTTCAGTAGGAGCGTCTTACAAGCTCGTAAGTGTATCTTCCGTTGCCGATGCCAATGCGTTTAACGGACTATACTTGGGTGGAAAATTTAGCAATCCAGTGGTTACTTCATCGTTTACATTATCAGCTATGGTGAGTAATTTGGGCGGAAGTATTGGCCCAGGTGGTGGCAGATAACGGTCAACTTTTGAACAATATTTTTAACGAAATGAACAACAGTTATTTCAACTATTCTTGCGAACTTTGATTTAGATTGAAGCCCGAAGCTGGTCAGCATCTAGATCAAGCGGACATCTAGCCCAAACTGCCTCCCTTAACGATTAATAAGGGAGGCAGTTTAATTCAACTCGGTTCGAAGCCTTAGCGGGGCTCCTCGATCCCAAGTTAACGTTGTATTCAGCTTATATCCTCCTACCTTAATTTATATCTTACTCCAAAATTCAAATAATTGGGATCAAATACATCTTCATCAATATAATATTTTGCTTTATAACCAGCATAAATCTGCAGTTTTTTTGCAATAGCGAGTTCGATACCAATTTGTACATTTAATGGTATGTAAGTTTCCTTTATCCTCGTTTCAGATTGTTTCCATTTCTCGCTGTAAAATTCTGCTCCGACCCCTGCATTTGTGTAAGCTTTGAAGATCTTGTTAAAATTGATCAGATCGTAACTATAATCAGCACCAATAAATGTAATGTTTGCCGTACTGTATCCAATATTTCCTAAAATATAATTTCTATCCTTAAGACCATATTTAGCTTGAAAACCATAAAAGAAATCATAAGCAGGAGATTCGAGTAACAAGTCACTATTTGCACCTACAGATAGGGAATTTTTCTGAGAATATCCTAGAAATGAGGTACAAGAGAAGACGATTAAAAAAACATATTTCATAAATTTAATGGTAAGAAGTTCCAATGGTATAAGGTAAAGTCCAATTTAATCCTTTTTCTGAATAAATTGCCCAATTATTTCCTAATTTGTTCAAGTCGGAGAAAATAAAATTTCTGTCAAAAGTTTTGGTGGTTATATACGATCCTATATCAAAGTATCCATCGGAAAGAATATAGATTTCCAGATTATCAGATGGAATCTTGAGGTGACTGGCATTAATTTGTGTATTCATGAGAGTAATGCAATTAATTAGCGTTTTGTTTTGTTTAAAAAAGGGAATATTCGTGGTGCTAATCCAGCCAAAACATGTCCCATTTCTGGAATGTTTATTATGGTAAAGTCCTCGATAATATTTTGCAATCTAGCGGCAATTTCCTGAGTAGAGCGGATTACATCCTGTTCTCCGCCGATGAATAACACAGGCATTGTCAAACGGCTGAGCTCATCATCTGAAAAAATATATTCTTTTTCTATCCTCGCATTAAAATTGGTTTGTATTAAATCCATAAATGCTACAATTCTTTGCTCTACACGCTGGCTTCCCAAGACCAATCTATTAATTTTGATACGTCCAGTTGCTCCCAAAAGGGAATAGAGTAGGGCTTTTATGATAAATTTTGATTTGGTAGGAACTACTCCTGCAGGTGTCAGCAAAATCAGCCGGTCGACTAATTCAGGAAAGCTTATTGCAAAGCGTAATGCCAACCAGCCGCCTTGCGATAATCCGATTATTTTAGCCTTGCTGATATTGAGCCTGTCGAAAATCTCTTTTAGCCATGCTGCGAAATCTATTGTTTCATAAGAAGGTCTGGTTTCTGCACTCTTTCCTGCTTCTCCGATAATGTCTATTGCTATGACTTTATATTGTTTTGAATATTCGGCTATGTCGGATAACCATGACGTTGCATTAGAAGACGCGCCATGCAGTAAGATGACGATTTCTTGGTGTTGACTTCCTGCCTCCAAAAAATGGGTGTCACCAAAAGTTGTTTTCAAGACATTGGTTTTCAAATTCGATGACGAGTTCGTTATTGCATCGTCGTAAGCCCGGATAATTTTGTTTTTTCCTTCAGGGCTTTTAAAGACCGTTTTATTCATAAATATTTCTGTATATAATGTTGTTGTATAATAAGAACTGCATTACCGCCCTTTCGCTTTATCACCTCTTAAAGTCATGACCGTACTTGTTATCATAGCGGCTCTTTTGCCATCACTCCGAAAAATATCGCATTGATAATGGCTTAAGTTTTTTCCACTATGTAATGGTGATGCTTTGGCAGTGAGTATATCCTCGAAAACGGGTCGGTAAAAATTGATTTTTAATTCTACGGATGTAAAAGTTTCGCCTTCCTGAACCACGGTAGAATGCGCGGTTCCAATGGCTGCGTCTGCCAGTTCACAAAGCAGACCTCCGTGAATAGTTCCCTGTTGGTTACCATGCTTTTCTTTTGTAGCATTGATCTGTAAAGTAGCTGTACCTAAACCAGCCTCTATAATGTTTATGTCCAATGTTTTTGATATCGGTGTCGGATAATGCATGTGTGTATGCATATCGCCGGTAATTTCACTTTTTATCAATTTATTCAGGTAATCTAGTATTGATAGTTTTGCCATCTACGGAATTATTGTATTTATATAAAATAAACCAGCCAGTCTTTTTTTTAATAAAAAATTATATTGTTTTACACGGTTCCTATTATTGACTTTATGGTGTCTAAATGGTGCAAATCATGCTCTGCAACAAAATGCATCAGGTCAATGATATTCATGGGTTGTTGTAACCTCGGATGCATACTTGTCTTCAATAAGTCTTCTTCACTCAATTTCTGAAGCATTACAATTGTTTTTTCTCTTTCGCTGACCAGATCGTTAATAAGCTCTTCAACCACCATTTTGTTGAAAGAAGATTGATCAGTTGCTGTATTGCTTAAATCGGCAGTGGACATATCCGGTTTTCCTTCCTTTATATCTCTAAAACGGATTCGCCATAGATCTTCTAAAAGGATTAAATGTCCTATATTCTCATTGACAGACCATTTATCTCCCATTTTGCGGGTTGAAACTTCTACAGGACAACGTTTCAGCACTCGATTTAAAACGGCCGGAAAATCTTCAAGGAGTTTTAGAAATTCGTCAAAATATTCCGAGCCTGTGTTTGAGTCAAATTGTCGATCGAACCATCTGACAAATGATTGTGGCTTTACTTCTTGCATTACTATAAATTTATAGGTTATTACTGCTTATCCATTCTTTGGCAGGTATTATCCACTCGTCTAATGCCCTGAATAGAAAACCGTGTTCCAGACCTGTGTTGAGAGTAATTTCTTTAAAAGATTTTAAATCAGAATTTTTAAACCTAAGTTGCCTTGATAATAACTCAGCGTCAACATCGGTTTTTTCATTAATCGATAAAATCTTCCCGTAGAGCCTGAACTCATGATCTTTATTCATCGAATCATTTTTAAAGCTTGCACCAATGAAAACAAATTTCAAATCTGGATTTTTGGCATAATAGGAGATATATTGAGCGATATAAGCTCCCTGAGACGTTCCAACAATTGAAATATGGTCATAAGAAACTCCATCGCTGTGTAAGCTGTCAATTTTAAGAATCATTTTCTTTGCATATATCTCGGGATTAGTGCCGGGCTTTCTTTTTTCAGATAGTATGACAGAATTTTTAGATTGAAGTTTTTCTAAAATAGCTGTATATGCCGCTGGTCCGTATTTAGGATGGGATTCATTTAGCGAATGTCCTTCCAAAAATTTATTATGCAAAAAAAATACATACTTTTTTTGAGTACTATTTTGAGCATTAGTAGCAAACGGAAGAAATGACAGATAAAGAATTATTAATCTAAGAAACATATATAAATTTGAATAACCAGCGTATTTTAAGTTAGGAACAATATAAAATTTTATTGTTCCTTATCCATAAAATGCCTTTTTGAGGCTCTTAATGCATACACCATAGGAATTTTATCTCCCAGATGAGTCTCTGTTTATTTTCAAATAATTGTCTTCTGCATTCATATTATTTATTTACTGTGGTGAATTGATTTTTTGCCAATCCTCGTAGCTGAGTACACCAAGTTCTGGCTGGCTTTTACCGTTCAGCATATGGATAAACTCCAGTTGATTTCCGTCAGGATCGTCAAAATAAAGAGCAAGTGCGGGCATCCAGGCAAAAACCATTGGTGCATTGCTGCCATTTTTTAGAAAATTATAGGCTTTTAATCCGTTTTTATCTAAAAAAGTATTTGCGTTATTTAAAATAAAATCTTTGGAACAGCTGAATGCAAAATGTCTTTTATGGAGATCTCCTTGTTGTTCCCAAAGTCCGAGCATGGCCTTTTTATTTTCTCCAATCCAAAGAAATGCAATCGGTCTGGTTTCATCATAGTGTGCAAACTCAAGTCCCAATATTTGAGTATAAAACTGAACTGCGTTTTCCAAATTGCTTACTTGAATGTGTGTCTCGTATAATCCTTCAATCATTTTTATATATTTTATTATTAATAATTATAGTATTTTGATCATTAAGGTCATTTGTCATCTAAGCATATGAATTATCGGATAATCTTTACCTGATCCATCTTTTTCGGATCGTCCTGATTTTCTGAACCCTAATTTTTCATAAAATCCGATAGCCTGATAATTTTGCTCATTGACGTCAACCTTTGTAATGCCTTTTGTCTCATCCATAAATTGAAATAGGCTCTTTCCATAACCTTTGCCGCGGTAGTCATTGTGAATAAAAAGCATTTCGAGGTTTCCTTCTGATACCGATGAAAATCCGATAGGTTTCCCATTTTCAATAAGAAGAAATACTTCAAGATGGGGCAGATAAACTTTTGGGATGATTTCTTTGAAATAAATGAAATCTTCTTCGGCAAGAAAGTCGTGCGTTGCTCTTACAGCGGATTCCCAGATTTCCATGATTCCTGGATAATCTCCGGTGGTTGCGAGCCTGATTTGTGTTGGCATAAGATATTCTATTCGTTTTTTAATATTATATTTATTAAAATAAACCGATCGGTCTTTTCATGAGCAAAAAAAATTATGCTTTCAAATTCCTGATCATTCGCTCTAAAAAGGACATCGCTATATTAAGTTCTGTCATATGCTTGTTGACCTTTGCCTGCATAAAAGCACCTTCGATCATCGAGATCATCACTACAGCAATTTCGGTAGGTTCGGTATCTGCTTTTATTTCATTTCTATCTATGCCGCGTTTGATTTGATTTTCGATAGATGTTTTCCAAAAGGCCAGGGCTTTTTGTACGCGTTTCTGCAGTGCCGGATGTGTATCATCAGCCTCCGTGGCAGTATTTAAAATAGGGCATCCTGCCTGTAAATACGGGTACCTAAAATAGTTCTTGTATGTATGGGGATAAACCAACAATCTTTCAATTGAATTTTTACTTGCCAAAATACGTTCTTTCATATGCTGCGTTACCTTACCAAAATTGTAATCAAATACGCTTAATGCAATCTCATCCTTATTCTCGAAATTACCATAGATGCAACCTTTCGAAAGACCAGTGGCGGTCATTACGTCTTTTATGGATGTACCTGCATAGCCTTTCACATTAAAAACGGTCGAAGTTTTCTCCACGATTAGCTGTTTGGTATTTTCGGATTTTTGAGTTTTCATCAGAACTATTTCTTGCCCGAAACAAAGTTAAATAATAAAATAGAACAATCGGTTTTTTTTATAAATAAAGTTAACAACTGACTTTATTTCACTGCTTTTAGATGGCAACTTTTATGATTTTCGGTAATTTTGCAATTATTTCATGTTTGCATGTTCAGAATCTCTTATACTTTTCGCAGCGAATGACTGGACATTGTAAATGCGACCATCGCTTTGATGAATTCTGTCCGTCCTAAATCGGGAGCCGGCTATCCAGTGACGGAGACATCTTTAAGGCGGTTAGATCTTAAAAAAGCAATCTTGAAATACTGGGAGAAATAAGACCTTAGCGCATCGTCTATTGACAATAAATCGTCCTCCCAAAGTGGAGTTGTGCAGGTTCGAGCGAGCAATTGCTCCAGATTTCCTTTCATGGGTTTATAGGCATGCGCACTGGATTTCCGTCATAAGTAAGTGAATCCTTCACCCTTCAAATAGCTGAGTATCTTTTCGTTCATAGGTCCTGTTTCGTAATAAGCAGAACAGCCATCAACTTGTTTAAGCCAATCCTATACTATAAATTATATCGCTGACAATGAATGTGATAAAAATTAAATCATTTCTCGCTGTTGATTGTTTGCTAATAATATTAGTAATTTTGAGTGCAGCAACTACCAAAAATCAAAGGCGACAATACAGGGCCTTTGATACAATTGAAAAAACATGGAGAGGAGTATAGTACATTGTGATCTCGATACATTTTTTGTATCTGTCGAGCGTTTGCAGAACAGCAAGCTCATCGGAGTACCTGTGCTCATAGGAGGAAGTAGTGACCGCGGGGTAGTTGCGTCTTGTTCCTATGAAGCCCGCAAGTTTGGGGTGCATTCCGCTATGCCCATGCGGCTGGCGCTGCGCATGTGTCCAGAGGCAGTGGTCGTACGGGGCGATCACGATCGGTACAGCCACTATTCTGGTATCGTTACACAGATCATCGAAGAAGAAACGCCCATTGTCGAAAAAGCCAGTATAGACGAACATTACCTTGATGTCTCTGGTATGGACCGCTTTTTTGGCTGTTGGAAATGGACACAGGAACTCCGCCAGCGTATTATCCGAGAGACCGGATTGCCCATTAGCTTTGGCCTGTCTGTCAACAAGACTGTCTCCAAGATTGCCACCGGTACGGCCAAACCCTGTGGTGAAAAGCAAGTGCAAAACGGTGCCGAAAAAGGTTTCCTCGCACCACTGTCCATCCGCAAGATTCCCATGGTAGGCGAGAAGTCCTTTACCTTGCTCCGAAATATGGGGATTTCCAAAATCGGAACCCTACAGCAGATGGAGGTGTTTACGATGCAAAAGGTCCTCGGGGAAAACGGGATAAACATCTGGCGTAAAGCCAATGGGCTCGATGATTCCCTCGTACTGCCTTTTCGGGAGCAAAAGTCCATGTCGAAAGAAAATACCTTTCAGCAGGATACCATCGATATGGATGTCCTTCGCCGAACGCTGATCAGCATGGTCGATATGCTCGCTTTCGATCTGCGCAAAGAGCAGAAGCTGACGAGCTGCGTCACCCTCAAGATCCGTTACAGCAACTTCGATACCCATACCCAACAACTACAGATTGGCTATACCAATTCGGATCGAAAGCTTACCGATGTGGTACTTGCACTCTTCAAAAAACTCTATAGCCGCAGGATGCTGATACGGCTTATCGGGATCAAATTCTCTGGTCTGATCTATGGTTCCTATCAGACCGATCTTTTTGACGACAGTGCCGAGGAGGTCAACCTCATGCAGGCCATGGACAAGATCCGAAAACGCTATGGGGCCGAATTTCTGATGAAGGCCATCTGTGCACCGCTGCCAGAGAAAGGAGGGGAGCATGCTCTTAAATCTACATAGTTATTATAGCCTGCGTTTTGGCACTCTCAGCCTGCAGGATCTCGTCTCGGGCATGCTTGCTGGCGGTTATGATACTGCGGTGCTTACCGATATTAATAACAGCTCGGGATCGCTGGACTTCATTAAACTGGGCCGTGCTGCCGGACTGAATCTACTCGCGGGAATGGAATTCCGAAACGGCGATCAGCTTTGTTTCGTGGCCATCGGCAAAAACGAACAAGGCTTTCGTGAGATCAATGAATACCGCACCAAACTCAATCTGGAAAACCGCGCTACACCAGAGCGTGCGCCCGAATTTGAGCAGGTCTTTGTCATCTATCCCTTTAGCAAGCTCAATGGCTTTCCATTGCGGGATTTCGAATACATCGGCATCCGACCCAGCGAGCGTACACGGGCCCAGCTGATGGACCGCAAGGTTCTTGATCGCTGTGTGATACTCGCACCAGTCAGTTTCCGAAAGGTCGACTATACCTTACATCGGCAATTAAGGGCGATTGATAACAACTTGCTGATCTCGCAGCTCGGCGATGAGCAGATAGCTGCCGAGGACGAGGTGTTTATCCCTCGGGTTAAGCTGATGCGCTTATTTTCCGACTTGCCCCAATTGCTGGCCAACACCAACCGTATACTAGGCCAGTGTTCTTTCAGCTTTGATTTTACCAGCGTCAAGAATAAAGCAACCTTTACCGGCAATCGCTACAACGATAAGCAACTTTTGCACAAGTACTGCATGGATGGCTTTACCAGGCGCTATGGTCGCAACGACCGGGTCGCAACCGAACGCATCCAGCGGGAGCTCGAAATTATCGAAAACCTGCGTTTCTCCAGTTATTTCCTCATTACCGACGATATCTGCCGCTATGCACGGGGCCGCAATTTTCACTATGTAGGCCGTGGCTCGGGAGCCAATTCTGCTGTCGCTTACTGCTTAGGGATCACCGATGTGGATCCCATTGCGCTCAAGCTTCCCTTTGAGCGTTTTCTCAATCCCAAGCGCAAGAGTCCGCCCGATTTCGATGTGGACTTTAGCTGGAATGAGCGCGACGAAATGTACGACTATATCTTTAACCGTTATCAGACAGGACATACGGCTTTGATGGGAGCCATGAGCACCTTTCGTTCCCGCAGCATCCTGCGCGAGCTGGGTAAGGTGTATGGACTGCCCAAGGCCGAGATCGACCGTCTCGTGCATGAACCCGAGCATATGCTCAACAAAAATGAGGTGACCAATACCATTCTGAGCGTCTACAACCGTATGGCTGATTTTCCCAATCAGCGTACCATCCATGCCAGTGGCGTGCTGATCTCGGAGGAACCGCTCACCTGTTATTCGGCGATGGACAATCCGCCCAAAGGATTACCTACCATGCAATTTGATATGTATGTGGCCGAAGATATCGGTTTTGAAAAGTTCGATATCCTTTCGCAGCGTGGTATCGGCCATATCAAAGATTGCCGTACCATTGTGCGGGAAAATTTGGGTGTGGTCATTGATACCGACAACCCCAAGCGTTTTTTTCAGGATGCCCATATCGCAGCGCAATTAAAATCGGCCAATACCATCGGCTGTTTCTATATCGAGAGCCCGGCCATGCGGCAGCTGCTCACCAAGTTACGCTGCGATGACTACCTGACGTTGGTGGCCGCTTCATCCATTATTCGGCCCGGTGTGGCCAGTTCGGGTATGATGGGCGAATATATCCGCCGGCATCACGACCCCGCAACGGTCGTCTATCCACACCCCGTGTTCAAAGAACAGCTCGAAGAGACCTACGGCGTGATGGTTTATCAGGAAGATGTGATGAAGATCGCCAATGCCTATGGCGGGCTCGATATGGCCGATGCCGATGTGCTGCGGCGTATGATGTCGGGCAAATATCGCAGCAAAGACCATCTGATCGAAATTGAGGATAAGTTCTTTTCCAACTGTAAGGCGAAGGGCTACGACGAAAAGATTAGCCGCGAGATCTGGCGGCAGATGGAAAGCTTTGCCGGTTATTCGTTTAACAAGGCACATTCAGCATCTTTTGCCGTAGAGAGTTATCAGAGTCTTTTCCTCAAGACCTACTATCCTTTGGAGTTTATGGTTGCGGTGCTCAACAATTATGGCGGGTTTTACAATCGTAAGGTTTATGTGAATGAAGCGCGAATTTCAGGTGGCAATATCTGCCTGCCCTGTGTCAATCAGTCGGTCTTTAATACCTCCATTCAGGGTAAGGATATTTACCTGGGTTTTGACTGCCTGCTCAATTTGGAAGGTAAACTGGCCCATCGCATTATTGAGGAACGCGAAGCCAATGGCAAGTACACGAGCCTAGAAAACTTTGTCAAACGGACACAGACGGGTATTGAGCAGGTTGTTATCCTAATTCGTGTAGGTGCCTTGCGCTTTACGGGGACGGGGAAAAAGCAATTGCTGTGGGCGGCTCATCTGATGATGAGCAGGCATAAGCCTGTGGCAGCGGGTATGGCGCTCTTTGAGACCGAGACTCGCAAGCCTATACTGCCACCCTTGGAAGAAGATATCCTGGAGGATTATTACGACGAGATGGAGCTGATTGGCTTTTGCGTAACGGGTACGCTATTTGATCTTACCAAAAGCGATTACCGGGGCGATGTGCCCGCCAGGGAACTCCATTTGCATGAAGGAAAGATAGTCCGTGTGGTGGGGGATTTTGTCTGTGAGAAATTCGTGAAGACCAAGCGTGGCGACCTGATGAAATTTGGTACTTTCCTCGATGCCGAGGGACGATTTTTTGATACCGTCCATTTCCCACAGACCTTAGCCAACTATCCACTCCGTGGGGCCGGAATCTATTTGGTTGAAGGCAAAATTGTTCTGGAATACGGTTGCCCTTCTATTGAGGTGATCCGCTGTGCGAAGATGCCATTGAAACCAGATCCGAGAAGTGAGTAGTATTTTCTTTTGGATAAACGGGCAAACGCTCTACAACAAGGATTGTTCTTTCCTCACAGGGATCACGTTGTGATGCGGTAAGGTACATCGTTATAAATTTAAAATCATTGCCCCATGGATCAACTTAGTTTGTTTGAAAATGAAGGATATATTTTTCCAGAAGATCTCCTGGAATTTGAGCCAAATTTTATTACCCAGCTAGAAGCTGATCAGCTGTTTGATTTCCTGTTCAGGGAAGTGCCTTGGCAGCAGACATCCAAAAAAATGTATGATCGAACGGTGCTGACCCCTCGGTTGACAGCCTGGTATGGTGATGAGGATGTAGACTATCAGCTGGCCGGAAAAATGATAGGCGTTAACGAATGGCTTAAGCCTTTAAAGGCATTGAAGGAGCGGATAGAAAAGCGGTTTCATTGTACTTTCAATTCCGTATTGCTCAATTTATATCGTGACAACAATGATTCAGTAGCCTGGCACCGCGATCGTGAAAGCGAATTAGGCAACAGACCCGTGATTGTGTCGGTGAGTCTGGGGCAAGCACGCTATTTTGATTTCAGAAAAGTGGACGATCACAGCAAGAGGTATTCATTACTGCTTAAGCATGGCTCGTTACTATTGATGAAAGGTAATCTGCAGGAGATATGGGAACATCGCATCGCAAAATCCACGCAAAAGATGAGTGCCCGTATCAACCTGACTTTTCGCCTGATCAACGAACAAAAGAGAAATAATATATAGGCATCTATTTAAGACCAGCTTTTTCTGTGCTCAACTTTTTTATAAAAGATCAAACGAAAGCAAATCAACCCTTGTTATATCCATACTTTCATAAATTAGTTAATAACAGGTAGTAAAAACCTTGAGATCCCCCTCCTCAAGGTTTTTTTTATTTTTTCAAACGAATTTTATAGTTCTGTTGTCCTTTAGTCGAAAAATGAGAAGATTGCTTTTGCTGGCTTGATTTGCACTTGTTAGGCCAGCTTTTTTTTGAAACCGACTATCCCATTATTGGGATCATAACTATATATATCAGGGCTGGTTTATTCCGGCCTTTTTTTAGGATATAAATCCTATCTTAGTCCTATGCTGTACAATCCCTTTGAACAAGTCACCAAAAGTTCGTTTCGCGAGCTCGTCGAGTCGGGCTACGCCGACTTTGTGCTGCAGCGCTTTGAGTGGCCCGATGTTAAGGAAAAGACAGGTTTTCTGCTCACGCCTTATGATGATAAGGAAGCTGCCGATCAGCATGCCCATCAACTGGGGACAAAGGAGGGAAGAGCCTTGCAGCTGCCGCAGGATGCCGATAAGATCGAAAGCTTGTTGGAAACAGGATCAGGCTATCGGATCTTCCTCAATCGTATCAAGGAGGAGAATTGGGATAAGCGTATGCTTAAGCTCTACGAGAAAAATATTGTCAATTACCTACGTACCAAGACCAGGTTTCAGCGCAAAAATCCGATCGATATCCTATTCTCCTTAGCATATGGTCGGGTAGTGGCTACCATTAGCGATGGACAGACCCAAAAGAAAGTATTTGCTATCGAGATCCTTCGCTAATCAGATCCGGTCCGAACCAAAAAGCAGCCATTTTCTTGCCGTAGGGCAATCGGTATTTAAAGCACAAATTGCGTATATTCGTAGCAAAGCCAAACAAAAAAGGATACCATTATGTGCTGGGATATTAGCCTCCATACCGATATTGAAATTATCAAAAAGACCTTTCCGCAATTGCGGGATGAGCGTCGTCAATTGGATTACAATTATGATTACCTGGAAAACGTCCAGGCCATTACCTTTCCCAAATATCCCATCCTGTATAAGGACAAGGACTCAAGCCAGCTGGCGTTGACCGAGATGGAGTGGGGGGTATTGCCTACCTATATTGACGATCCCAAGCTGCAGGCCGATCGCCGGCGCAATATGATCAATGTGCGTAGCGAGCGTATCTTGGAGGATAAAAAATCCTATTGGTACCGTTTGCGCAAGCAACGTTGCCTTATCCCTGTGAGTGGTACCTTTGAGCATAGAGCTGTAAAGGGCTGGAAAAAGAAAGTGCCTTATTTCATCGGTGAAGCGGGGAGAGAGCTATTCTATTTACCAGGTCTGTACCAGTGGCATGAGACGGTGGATGAAGATGGTGTGGTTGAACGTGTAGGATCTTTTGGTATGCTCACGCGCGCCGCCAATGAAGTGATGGCCAATATCCATAATGACGGGCCCAATAAACATCGTATGCCTTTGTTCTTGCCGGAGGACCTCGAGCGTCAATGGATCGAGGACATTAACGAAGAAGATATGCCACCGATTTTCTTATTTGAAATGCCCAATGAAAAGTTGAAGTATTATCCAGTGTATACCTTGAGAGGGTACCCAAACCGCCCCGATGGTAAACACCGTTATGAGCAATTTGACTGGGAAGGATTACCGCCATTGGGAAGTGATACGGTGCAGACTTCGTTGTTTTAATCGAAGGCCACATATATGTACAATAATATCAACACGGAGTTCTTTTTTGATTATTTATTGTAGGCGCTCCTCGTTAGATCCTCTAGTTTTAATCTTAAGAGATGTGGCTGTACAGATAATTGTCGGTCAATCATTTTTAACGCAAATAGAAAATCAGAACTAAAGAACCTAGGAGGTGTTTTGCATCCAACAATTATTGATTAATCCTGATACTTTTTAAAAGAGAAGTAATGCTTTTTATCACAGATTTCCTGCTGAAATTTAAATATAATGCCTTCTTTGGTTATGTAAAATATGTCAGCAACATTCCAGTCCATAATACCACAGTTATTATCCGGGTTTAACCTCACTTTTATGGTAGGGTTGATTTTGTGATAAATAATTCCCTCTTTTATAAATTCACTTATCTTATAAGTATCTTTATTTGGATAATATACCTTATCAATTTCTAGCCTATTATCACTTTGTTTAATGTATAAAGTTGGTACTATATTTCTTTTTTTTCGTTGGTTCGTAAAAATGATTTTGCCGCGATGCAAATATCCCATCTGATAAATGATACAGTTGCTAAGATTAACGATGGTATCAGGTTGATTGGTGTAAATACTTGCATATTGGGGAGCGTTGAGCCTTTGTCGGTATGGTTTTATGGGTACTAAATTCAGTACTCTTTTTAAGGTGTCAGATGTTTTTTCTATAAACAAGTAATGTATCCCAACCTTGGTTGCGGTATCCTGTTCCTGATAGGTATAAAACTCTTCTCGGCTATAGCAACTGAAATTTTTGAAATTAAGCGTATCCAAGATTGTTTCCTCGAATGTTGTTCGGTCGGGGAAGTTAATGTAGTAGGTCGAACAGCTGCTAAGTGTAAACAGAAAGGAAATAATTAGATATTTAAATAGATTCATTGTCGATCTTTTTATCGTTTCACTTTGATCTGATTGTGCCATCAATCCCTATATGAAAAGTTGAGTTGTCGGGATGATAGGGGTTATTTCTTATGTAATGGATCATTTTCTGTCCCTGAAAAGCCCTAAGTTTTGAATTGATCAGGTTAAAATTCAGCTGACGGTTATGTTTAAATCCAACGCCTAATCTAAAGTAATCCATATTAAATTGCCGTTCATCCGGATCGCCATAAACCACGATGTTATTGTTTAACGCGCTAGCTAACTCATAGCTTCCCTCAGAATATCCCGTAAATCTGTTGTAAGCAACTTGAATATGATTTAAATCGATATAATCTTTATTTGAATGCCAGGCAATCATAGCGCTAGAAGTAAACCAGCGGTCTTTTTGGTCCGCCATCAATTTAGGCAATACACCATCATTCTGATAAAAGATGTGGACATTTCCAAATTTTCCATATACTGATCCCACGCGTTGTGTTTTTTCAGCTAATGAGCCCGATCGCGATAATAATAATATACAACCTGTTCCGGCAGATAGAGAAAGCGGGTAAACATTTTTAACAGCGGGGAATGATAGGTCGGCCATGCTATAAAATGGCTGATAGTAACTATCTGATTTATTGATTTCTTTGGCTTTATAGGGAGACAAAACTACCTGTACCGTAGAGTGGAGCTGTGCTGAAAAACCCTTCCGTTTACTTGAAAAGAAGTTGTAAGTGCCATTTATCCCTACTTGCGCCACCAGACCTCCGTAATCAGGGTTTACACTGCCTCCGAAATTAATATTACTATAGGCGTATAAATTCTCCGCAAGATTTTTGGTTTTGATCAGTTTAAATCCGACGGTCAACGAGCTGGACATTCCATATTGAAATAGGTTACTTTTGCTTTCATAGACTTGGGCATTACTAGTTTGGAAACAAGTAATGTATAATATTGAACTATAAATAGCTGCGAATTTCATAAAATAAGTCGTCTTAGTAATTGGCTTTTACTATTCGATAAAAATATGATAAATAGTTGAAAAAATGGCGGAATATGTTTATTTTTAGAATGATAATCTTTTTAGCCATGTAAAAGATCATCAATTGCTAAGCCATTTAATCTATACAGTTATGAAAACCTTATTCAAATTAATTGTAGTAATGTCTTTATTTTGGATCGCATCTTGTTCGCCAATTAAAGGACTTTATAATAATTTTTCTTCATTTAAACATCAACGAGAAATCCAAACCGAAGCAAACAAGCCTATTCGAATATTTTTGGATAGATGGGGAGATGTTTATCCAGATATAATTATTGAGGATAATCTTTTTAAAAGAAGGAATTCAACATTAGAAAATTACTTCTGTACCAGTGATAATCTTCCGAAATTATACAACATTTATCATATTCCTTATTCGGATGAAATGGAAAAAGATGGTTGTAAAACAAGATTTAATCTTATACAAGAATATCTTCATAAAAAGCTCGCGGACAGTATTGATCGTTTAGCTGCGCATAAAAAACTTGTTTTTCTAATACATGGTTATAACAATACTGCTGAATCTGCCTCTTTGGCTTTTTCTGAAATGGAAAAGAAAATCGTAGAGCGTTACCCTGACCAAAAATTTCTGATGATTGAGTTATATTGGGACGGACTTCAGAATAAAAACAAAGATAAAAACTCCATAAAGATTTGGGACAATGCTCAGGTGTCGGCAGCCTATGTAGGTGTAGGCCTGCGAAATATTCTCAATAAACTACAGACAGACAGCATATATGTCATTAGTCACAGCCATGGAGCTGCAGTAATTACTGAGGCTCTTTTCAATGTAAGGAGATTTCCCCTAGAATATTATAAAAAACATCAGGACGGCAAGGAGCTTGTCCGTTTTCAAGAGTCGTTTTATACACCACAGACTAACTTTGTGGTCGGTATGATTGCGCCCGCTATTCCAGGAATGAATGTATTCTATCGCTATGACCAAAGAACGGGTCCACAGGGAGCTTTTACATCTAAGCTAAAGAACTATAAGTTTATTAATGGATTCAATGAGAATGATGAAGTGGTTAATAAATATATTGGAGTAAGCCAGTATTTTGGATCGACGACATTAGCATGTGACAGCTTGGAAAATATTGCCGTTCAAGAATATTTCTCGTCAACTCCTGGATTATATGTGAAGGTTAGTTTTTCACCTTCTGGTTATAAACAGACTTCTCACAAATATCTGGATTATATCAAAAATCCTGCTTCTACAGAACTGCTTGATAAGATGTTCAAATAATTAGCTCGCAATAAACTTTAATTATGAAAAAGAAAAATTTCAAACCAATTCTAATTGACTTAAAAGTTCTTTTTGGTCGTTCCATGAAGCAATTGGAAAACGAACGTATTAATCTCAATCCAGTGGTAAGTAATTGGGGGAATGATCGTGTAGTGTCTCTACAGCGAAATGATACCCCAATAAAAACACAATTTGGCATATCCTGCACTACTTTTGCGCTTATCGCTGCGATAGAGAATATACTCCAAGGGAGATTTGACCTATCTGAGCGATCGCTGTGGGCAACCTATAAGACCGTCGACATTGACAAAGCAATAAAGGCAGCTCGGGAGAACTATATTCTAGAGGAAAAATATTGGCCACAGTCGGTCGCGCGCGAGAATCCTGCAAATCGTGGAAAGGGTAGATTTAAACTGGAAGATAGCATATGTATATACCAAAATTATCAAGAGGTTATCAATACTATTGATAAAGGGACTCCTTGTGTTGTCGCTATGCAGACCCCTACAGACCTTTTCCTAAAAAAGTCTCAGGTCGAACGTACATCAACTTTTAAAAATGGAGGACATGCCATGGCAGTTGTTGGTTATAAAGTCGAAAATGATAAAGGTTATTTTCTAGTGAAAAATTCCTGGGGAGAGGATTGCGGGGATAAGGGATACCAATATGTCGACTTCAGCTTATTTGATACCAACAAACATGGATATGTATATTTCTATACAATTGGGCAGGTCATTGATAGGGGGGTAAATATCATTTAAAGGAATAGTGGGTTTTTAAGAAAAACAAATAGCCATATATTTTATGAAAAAAGTCGTATTGATTTTTGTATTCAATATAAGTTTTTTTTTCTCGTTTAGTCAAATAGCATTATATGATGCACAGTATCTTTGTAAAATTGATGCAGCTGATTTAAATGCTATCAAAAATGCAAAAACTGAAATTGGATTGTCAAATTATGAGAAAGATGTAGTTAATAATTATACTCGCTTCTTAGAGTATCCCTTTTCTGATAATATCAAAAATTTAGATATTAATACACTTAAAGGTATCTTAAAAAAGTACGACGCTTATCGAGAAAATCAATATCAAAATGCAGTGATTGCATCTATCGATAAAAACAATAAGGCGCTGCCATTTTTGCCATTAATATCTACTATTGCTGGAGGAGGATTATCATTAGATGCTGATCAGCAGACAAAAATTATTGATGGAATTACAAAATATTATGCGGAGGAATTTCAAAAAGCGCAGCTTTTAACTTATTTACAGACTTTTAAAAATACAATTGGTGAAATAGGCGAAATGCAAGTCCTCTTTCCCCAGACTTATACAAAATTGAAATCTGTTGATCCCTCCAAATTTCCTGATTTGGGAAATGAATATAAAAGTATTTTTAACGACGACCTTTATAAAATCCCGGAACATTTAATCGCCCATATTGAAAACCATACCGCAAAAAATAATGCAGCCTTAGAAATGCACTTAAAATGGTTGAAGGCTGAAAATTTATCAAAAATTAAAGAGAATGACTACTACGAATGTTTTAAAATCACTGCAGATATTGGGCAGAAACTGATTAATAATTATCATCCCGTAGATCTTTATAATTTTTTGGACAAGCGCTATATGTACTCCCCATCTCTATTGCAAAATCATTCAAAAACTTCTGAAAAGATTAAAATAGCACTACACGGTCTTAATTTGATTCAAATGAATTTGTTGGATACAATGAAAAGAGAAACAAGCTCTAAAAATCTTTGGATCAACTTGTACAATTTACCTGCTTTAGAGAAGAAGCTGGAATGGGTATATTTTGCGGGTCTTCTGTATCAAAAAGACAGGGAGTTTTTTAACTATTTCTTTTGGGAAGCGCAGGATCTTCCTCTGGATGCTATAGAAGATACTCACATAGAGGATATGCAGAAAAAAATAACTAATATCCTTTCCGTTCTTGGTGAAATACAAGATTTTAGAGCGAACCTTAATACTGAAAACCTCCGTGAAAACTTCCCAACCTATATGGGCCTTGTAATCAAAACGGTACAGGCTATAGGTAACTATTTAGAAAACGGAGATGCTCCTTCTAGAAATATAATGCGATTTAGTCAGGTTGCTGGACATACAATAAACCTTTATGATAATGCAAGGAAAAAGGATTATAGCAACAGCTTTTATTATGCATTGGAGATAATTAATAATCTCTTACCCAATGACAAAAATGATTATGTGGAGATTACAAGTAAAATTGATAACTATAGTTCTTTTATGGCAGAAGTTATCAATACAAAAAATTCAGATGAAATTAAGGAATGCATTAAAAAATACGTTGCTCCTCCAGCTAGCTTCATTCAAAAGCGGGAGCTTTTGTGGACATTGTCAATTACAGGCCAGCCAGGCTATTTCGTGGGAGCGGAGAAACTTAAAAAAATTAAAAATAGAGCATTTTCGTCTGGAATTACGCTGCCTATGGGATTTGAATTTACGTTAAAAGCAAAGCGAAATCAAAATAGTGCTTCGTGGGGTATTTTTGCTCAACTTATTGATTTAGGCGCTGTTCTGAATTTCAGACTGGGTAATCAAACATCTACTCTTCCAGATAAAATCACATTTAAACAAATATTTTCCCCGGGCGGAATGTTTACTTATGGGGTCAAGAATTCACCACTAACTTTAGGCTTGGGCTATCAATACACCTCCGAGTTGCGTAAAGTGACAGAAAATGGAAATGAATCTTTTCCACATGGAGAACGTATATTATTTAGAGTTTCCTGGGATATCCCTTTTATCAACATTATCAAAAGTAAAGCAAGATGAAGGTATACTTACTACTATGCAGTTGGCTCCTTTTCTGTCTGAAAATTGCTTTCGCGCAGCAACAAACAACGGTTGTTCGGATAATAGAAGTTGACAATAGCTTTGACAAGGAGTCGAGGCTTAAGTTACACGCTGCTGCTAAAGAGTTTGAAGCAATTTTAAATTCCGAAGCTTTTGCCCGAGAGGTCCTCCATGAGAAGTTTAATGTTGGTAACAATGGGTTGAGTAGTGCAGAAATCTATGAATTAATAATCTCTGGCATCAATGACTATAAAAGCAATTCGAAAGATTATTCGATAGATTTGCATCTCAGCGTTTTTGATAAGTATGTTGGTTCCAGAAATTTCGGAAAGACTGATATGAACACGAGAATTACATCGACTCACAGATGTTTTATATTAAACAATAATGTAAAATGCTACACATCGCATTTGGCACATGAATATATGCATCAAATTGGATTTTATGACAAAAGGAAATGGTTGGTTGGAACAAAAACTCAAAGCGTTCCTTATAAAATTGGAAATATTATAAACAAGCTAACAGGCAATTTGGAAAACTGCAGTGCCGTTAAAAAAAACTGTAGTTTTAATAGATCGGATAACAATAAATTTGAGTGACGTGACGATAAGGAAATCAAATAGTATTTGCTGCGTTGTTAAGGTGAATATTGATTAAAGTTATCACCACTCCAATTAATTTTGACATTGTTTCATAAAATATTGGGATTTTTAATGAACGAAGATAATATCAAAAATACTACCGATCTTTATATTAGATCGAAGCCCAAAGCCGGTTAACATTTAGCCAAAGCGGACATCTAGCTAACATTGCCTCCCTTGACGGTTAACAAGGGGGGCTTTTTATTTGAAAAAATAGAAGTATGACCAAATTCAAAGGACACATCGAAATTTTTAGAGAAACCTCCGGCACCCGATTTGAAGCCTGGCGCGTACTCATTGATCCACAGGAAAAGCTATATCCGGTATTTTTTAAATGGGATGAGGGTAAGTTTGAGAATAGAGAATTTGCTATTCAATCGATGAAACGGCGGTATCCAAACCTAGAGATTCGATTACATCGCTCTTAATTTGGCGCTATTTTAAAAAGATTGCCTATTTTGTGTTTATGAATGCAGAATTAGTTCCTTACCTCAGAGCCTTTACCCATGTTAAGAGAGCCAACACCAGATATGGATTGGCACCACATAAACCGATCCTGCTCTTAACTTTGGTTGAACTGATCGAAAAAGGGGCTCGTGATCAACAATCGCTTTGAAGTTAATGTTGATCTTGTTGGACTATTTCAGGAGAACTGGCGATTGCTGGTGCGCACAGTACATCAACCAGACTTTACCCAACCCTTCTATTATCTACAGTCCGATAAGGCAGCAAATGGAAATTTCTGGCGTCTATACCCAAATCCCGGTTTTCAGATTAATGCACATATCAAAAGTGTCAAGATACTCTCAGAAGTGGTGGCATATGGCTCGTTCGACGATAAGCTTGCCGTGTTGCTTAGTGGTCCGTTGAACCGCACGACAGTTCGAGATCAATTACTTTCAACTTATTTTCCAGCTGAGCGGCATGCATATTACCGTCAAAAAGAACTGAATGACGGCTTTTACCATGAAGTACAATCTTTGGTGCTGAACGAGCCCGAGGCACAGTACAAACATATTTCTATTCAGACAGAGGAAGATGTGTTTGTCAGATCGGGGTTGTTTAAACGCTATATCCCGCAACTCTATCAGGATACCTGCGCCATGACAGGCATGCGGATGCGGTCTATTTTTAAGTACAACTTTATTGATGCATGCCATATTGTGCCTTTTGCAATTACGCATGATGACAAGGTAACGAATGGTATAGCGCTATGTCCGAATCTGCATCGCGCATTTGATAGGGGACTGGTAAGTGTAGCAGAAGATTACACCATTATGGTTTCAGCGCATATCGACGAATTAGCGGACCATCCTTATAGTTTATCAAAACTAAAAGGAAAGCCAATTTTAGTTCCTGAACTACTACGCTATTATCCATCGCAGGAAAACTTAGCCTGGCATCGGGAGAATCTTTTTAAAGGATGATATTGCTATTTCCAGAGTTTTCTGGTTTCCAAGAATAGCTCTATCTGATTTATAACTTTTGGAAGGTTTTTCAGGATGTCCTGTGTCCAGAATCTGAATACGACGTAATCCATATCCCGCAGGGCTTTATTGACGCGTATATCTTTCTGCATGTTGCGCTCGATCTTGGGAATCCAGAAAAGACGGTTGGATTTAATGTGCTCTTTATTGTTTTTCCAGTCGAATCCATGCCAAAATTCACCATCGACGAATATCGCAAGTTTATATTTTTTGATCACAATATCCGGAGTTCCTGGAAGGGACTTGTCATGAAGACGGAAACGGATATCTTTTGACCATAAAGCCTTTCTTAGAACCAGCTCGGGTTTGGAGTTGCGATTCCTGATTTTTGACATGTTGTAACTTCGCTTCGGCGTGGTGTAGAACCCCGCGGATTCCTCAAAGCGAGGAACATGAATTCTGTCGTTTTCGTCATCGTAATTTTCCATCATTCAAAGTTAAAGATAATGGCTGGTACTTTACAATATTGCTAATCAAGATTATCCTTGTTAATGGCGAAAGTTCTTCTTGTTTTGGTCTCGTCTTGAAGATTCTCTGACAATGAGCTCTGGTTCGATTACTATTTTTTTTGCAGACAATTTTACTTTTGAGTTTAAATGCTCTAATAAAAGTTCTGCAGATTTTTCACCCACAATTTCGGGTTTTTGGTCAAGTGTGGAAAGACTTGGGGACAAGTATTGTCCGAATAACTGATTAGAGAAACCGATTATACCTTTTTGAGGAGGGATAATATCTTGTGACTTTAGCTCATTTAATACACCCAAAGCTACATAATCATCACCGCCGATTATTGCATCGGGTTTTATGGGCATCGATATTAATTGCTTTGTTGCAGTTATTCCTCCCTCTGGCGAAAGCTCTCCAAATATTTGATATTCTTCCTGAATATTGATTCCCGCTTCTTTCATAGCATCTACATAGCCGCGGAATCGTTCGTTAAAGATGTGGACTTTATGATGAGTAGAAATACTTGCTATATTTTTATAACCTTGATCTAGGAGATGTTTAGTAACTATATATCCAGCTTTATAGTCATCAATTGATACAGACGAACAATCGATGGAAGGCTGGATTCTGTCAAAAAGGATTAGAGGCTTATTTTCTTCGATAAGTTTTTCAAAATGTTCAAAGGAATTCGTTTCCAATGACATCGATATGATGAATCCGTCCACTTGTGCTTCCAACATTGAGGTGATTCCTGTGATTTCAGATTCTAAAGATTCGTTGCTTTGATATAGTAAAATGCTGTACCCTTTTATCTTTAGCGTTTGTTCAATACTAGCAATCACCTTTGAGAAGAATTCTATCTTTGCGTCTGGGATAATAACACCTATGATGTTAGTTCGGCCATTGGAAAGAGAAGATGCCAACTTATTAGGACGATAGTTCATCTTTTTGGCTGTCTCTAGCACTAATCTCCTGGTCTGATCACTTATCGTAGGTACATTGTTAAGTGCACGTGATACCGTGGATTTGGTTAGGTTCAATGCCTTAGCAATATCGCTTATGTTAACTCTAGTTTTCAGAAGTATAGGGATTTTAAATAAATTTAGCTAAATCTAATCTGTAAGTTGATCTTAAAAAACAAATTATTGTTATCTTCGTATAACCAGCCGAAATAAAACTTCTTTTTAGTTACTTTGCTTGCTGTTCCGGGATTAAATTCATCTTCACCTGTTGATGGCTGTTCGAAAAAAGTATTGTTCAACAGGTAGTTTCTAAAAAGATTAAAATCGTAAATATGGAAACAAACAACATCACCATCTTCTTTTGCAACTATTACTCCTCCAAAAGAATCATATTCGCCATGCCAGGGTTTTTCTGAAGTCATTCCCATGGCACACTCGACCAGGAATTTTTTTATTTTATATTCATAAAGCTTCTGCGAGCTAGGCTCTCCACTATAAAAATCCAAGGGATCTATATCCTCAAGATATTGTGTAACTTTCTTTAAGGAATTAGTCCTATTGATCCAGCGAAAATATAGAGCATAGCCCAAAATCTCAGGTAGGTCTCCGTCAACCATTTTAAGGTTTCTCCAAAGCTGCTTAGATTGTATATCTTGAAACTTAACTAAAAAACCATTTTCTTCCAGCCTCCGAAGCCTATACCATATTTTGGATTGTTTTTTTTGTGGAGCATAGGTTTGCTTATTAAACTCTATTACATCTAAATCTTTTTGGCCAGTAACAGCGTAAATAAAATTGTTACCTGAACCAGGATTAAACAACGTCGACTTTCCTCCCAAAAGTGATTTAACACTAAATCCTAAATCTGTCTCTTTAGCTAGTCTGTGATCGTATATTCTTAAAGCGATATCTGCTTTTGAAGAAGATGCCGCCTTAATTTTGGAGATATTACATTCATCTAAAAAAGACTGTAAATTAGGTATACTAAAAGAATTGCCTTTTCCATTTTTTATACCAAGAAAAAGAAGATTCGATTGCTTTTCAAAATCTTGTTCTGTATAAAACTTAACAATATTAGACTTTTGCTGTTTAACTTCAATTCCGTTATTTCTAACAAATTCCAAGGAATTATTTAACTCATTTTTGTAGGCTTTTATAACTTCATAGACATTATTATAGTCTTTTTCCAAATTCATGTCTGATTGATAGAGTTTTCCTTCAGCTATAAGTTTAATCAGAACATAAAGTTCACTCCATTCCCCTTTATTACCTTTAAGCATATCCTATATGAATTTTAAAGTTTTTAAAAGCTCTCTTGCTGTTGCCTGGATAGCAGGTACAGCAACCGAATTTCCAAATTGTTTATAAGCCGAAGCATCGGCAACAGGAATAAGAAACTCGTCTGGAAAGCCCTGCAGTCTTGCCCATTCTCTCGGAGTCATTTTACGTATGCCCTCCCGGTTGACTTCTCCCTTTATTTTCGTAGTAGGGTTGAAATCCGTAATACGGTCATCAAATACCAAATTACGCTCGCGTCCCATACCACCGCAAACTACTGCATTTGCGATCCCGTCGTCAGCAATTACTTCAAATCCAAATCCATTTCCCTTATTAGCATGCCGGGCCTTATGTTCTTCCAATGTTTTTAAATACTGCGTTGATAGATAGTATTTTGTAGGCACTACATCTGTCTCTTTTACATCAGCAAAGGATAACGTTTTATCTAATGGTTTAGGATAATTGAATGACTCAATACCTGTACTAGGATGGAATCCTACTATAAATATTCTTTCCCGATTCTGTGGCACCCCGTAGTCCTTTGCATTCAAAACTTGCGGATCTGGAACGTAGTAACCAAGATCGTTACGTAGTACATTTAAGATTGTTTCTAGTGTTCTTCCTTTATCATGACTTCTCAATCCTTTTACATTTTCAAGAAAAAATGCTTTGGGTTGTTTACGTTTTATTATTTCAGCTACGTCAAAAAACAATGTTCCCCGAGTATCATCAAAGCCACCGCGTTTTCCAGCTATTGAAAATGCTTGGCAAGGAAATCCTGCACATAGAACGTCAAATCCATCAGGAATAAAAGATTTGGTTCTCTCTTTGGTGATATCGCCAAAAGGCAGTTCCCCAAAATTCGTCAAATATGTTCTTTTTGCTTCTTTATCCCATTCACTTGTAAAGACACACTTTCCGCCTAAATTCTGAAAGGCTAATCGAAAGCCGCCTATTCCCGCAAAAAGGTCAATAAATTGAAATTTTGGTTTACTTATTGGGACAAATGGTGCATTAATAGGTGTGAAAAGGTCTGTTTGCAAGGCCTTTTGCGCAATTTCATAGGTGATTTCCTCTTTTGGTTTCAACTGTTGAAGAGTCTCTTGGGTAAATGAAATCGCATCATCTTTATAGTAAGAGGACACCCCATTTTTATTATTATGCAAAAAGTGTGTCAAAGCCGATTCCTTATAATCTTCGGGATCATTGGGATTTACTTTGTTACGTCTTTCTGTTAAGTATTCTAAAGATATTTTATCTGTAATTTCCATTTTTTCGCTACTTCCTCTGTCTTCTTTCAGGTCGCTGCAAGATAGCGATTTTTTGGAAGAAGCTAAAGCAAGTCTAGCTCCAGGATTATGAACATTTATAAGATCCATTTGAAAATGATTGACAATTATATGTTTAAGAAATAGGAAGGTATGTTTTTTTAAATAAAATGCTGTAAAATTTTGTCTTCCTTAGCCATCTGAGCAGCAGGTATCCATACTGCTACTAAAAAGGATATTGTTAGAAGCAAAGGGAGAAAAATATTGTCAGTTAAAGTAATGCCGATGAATAGTATGATCGGAGCAATTGATATTGAAGAAAGGAGAGTACACCCCATTAGATACCAGGTTATTTTCTTTAAAATTCTATGTTTATTCGGTTTTCTGTACTTATTGGGTTTGTACTTACGAAATTTAATTACATTACTACAAATAGTGGAAATACCAGCTAGAACTGAAATCAGATCAACTAAAGTTGATTTTAAAATATTCTTTTGCATATTATAAAAGTTTAATGAAATCTTTTGTTTGCTAAATTTAATAGTATTTTATGATAAAAAAAATAGCTTGCAAAATTTTTGTTGAATCTCTCTCTTTATCAATAACAATACACAAATGATTAATTTTAGCAAATAGGCTAATGGATCTAGATTATAGGATGCCTGAACAAGTTTTGTTAAAAATGAAGATAAAAAATAATTTTATATATACTTACATTCTAATTGTTTCATTAGTATGTTATTAGGTTTTTTAAAGTGAAAGTTTTATTAACAAGTGATTATAAAGTGTAATATTTTTACGTTTAATTACTTATATTTAATTGTGAAAAGTGCTACTTAGCTTCAAATCGAATACATGTCTATTTGTCTTGGTAAGTCTGTCCCTCTCTTTTGGGAATCGTAGCCATTTATTTAAATTTTATGAAAAAGGAATTAGAATTGAGTATCCGTGCGGCATATGTAAATGAGCACTGTAAGGACATTATAGAAGATACCGATTTTTACTTTCAAAAAGCGAAAGATGCTCTGGATAGCTTACTGCAGTATGAGTTGACAGAGCAGCAAAAACAATTTCTTTTAAACAATAAGGAGGATTATCACTTATTAAAACAGGAGTATGACAACGGCTCCGAACACCATGATTTTCTCAAGTTACTTTTTACCGTTATCAGTTATTGTGACATCAGAGCATATCGTAAGCACGAATTAAACGCTTATGCCGATAAGCGCGTTCTTGCTGCCGCTGCTGTTAGGATGCCTAATTGGGTGAACCAATTACTTTGCTATAAATTTGATCTCCCCATTCCTGAAGGATCTGTAAAAAATGCGATAGCTTACTTAGAAGATCCTGTTGGAAACTTTACTATGCTCAGTGATTCGCACCGTGAACAGTTGACGCAAAACTTGTTTGGCAAAGTATATGTGAAGTCAGAAGTAGTAAATGAACTGCTTGAATATTTCCAGAATTTCGGCTTTGAGGTCAACAACCCTAAAAATTACACCCACTTATTGAGTCGCATCTGTTACCTCATTAAAGATAACTGGACAGAAAGTTTGATAGGTTTGATGGTTGCTGATTCCACAGGTTGGCAAGAGGAAGTAGCAAGACCCCAAACCGATGAACATTATGTTGCTGTCTGGAATCACAAAAAGCCTAGTGGTACAGTTGGCACAATTAAATTGCTTAGAGAATGCCTTGTGGAGAACGGCAGTTTTAAAATATTTTATACCACTCGCTATAATGTACACTATATAGCGGAAATCATAGATCTCGTTACTGATCAGAAGCAGCTTGATGAAGCGGCTTGGGAAGCTCAATATGGAGATATTGAGTGGTACAGTGACAAGTTTGAAAATTACTATGATGGAACGGGAAAAAAAGCTAAAATTATTTATCTAGCGCGCAAGCTATATAAGATTGACCCAATAAGTTCAGATAATTTTACTTTTCAGACCGGTTACCAATACCCAAGTGTTGGCAATCAGACACCCATTGTATCATATAAAACGGAAATTGAAATCATACCTGCAAAAATTACGGAAAAGCAATATATGGAAAATCAACATATTGATCCCTTAATAGAACTGCTGAAATACAAAAAGCAGATTATTCTACAAGGCCCCCCGGGAACAGGGAAGACCCTTCTTGCGAAAAATTTAGCAAAAGTATTATTTGAAGCTGACCAAGACACCATTTTAAAAAAACCTGATCAGATCAGTGTTGAGACTATAAAGGCAATAGTTAGACAAGGCCAGACTTTCCGTAGCGTGTCTGACTACGCTGATTATGAGATTATCAAGGTCAATGAAAATGGCTTTACTGTAAAGACCCACCAGACAGGTAAACAATATCCAGCAAGTTTTGCCAACATTATCAAATATTATGCTGGGCAATTCTGGTCCAAAGTGGGATCCATTAGATATGGCAATGATTCTTACGAAGCAGCTATTGCAAAATACATCTATGAACAGATCGATGCCCTGGAGCAGCGCGAAGATATCAGTAATACGAGCCGTCTCCGTATTATGCAGTTCCATCCAAGTTTTACATATGAAGATTTTGTGCGTGGTATAGAATCTGAAGTGAATGGAGATAAGTTAGGATATAGGGCTAAAAATAAACAACTGGTGTCAATGGCTGATGAGGCTACCCTTCATCCAGATCAAAATTATATCTTGATACTGGACGAGATCAACCGTGCCAACTTATCGGCGGTTTTGGGCGAACTTATCTATGCATTGGAATACCGTGGTGAAGATGTAGAGTCCATGTATCATGTTGACGGGTCAAATAAGATCAGTCTTCCCGACAATCTATATATTATAGGTACCATGAATACGGCCGATCGGAGCGTTGGCCATATCGACTATGCGATCCGTAGAAGATTTGCTTTTGTGGATGTCCTGCCCAAAAATCTAGAACTAGATTTGAATGACGGATTCGATACCGAGTTGTTTAACAAAGTGTCCAAGTTGTTTGTCAAGGACTATGATCCGACGATAGATTATACAAAAAATCGAGAACTGCTCAAAAATTCGGTCTATCTTTCAGCAGAGTTCCGTCCCGAAGATGTATGGCTCGGTCATTCCTATTTTATTAAAAAGAAAGATGCGACTATGGACATGCGACTGGACTATGAGATCAGACCCATCCTGCTCGAATATATCAAGGACGCCGTGCTTCATGAAGAAGCGCGAGCGCGTGTACTCGCACTGCCAAACGAAATTCCAGGTAAATAATTCTGAGCAGATGAAGATTTCATTGTACGAGCATGTCAGGCATGTCCTATTTGAGCAGGAATACGATGCAGATGGAAATCCGGTTGGGACTGACGAGTTATCCAAATGGTCATCCTGTATTCCTCGCGTATATAAAAATAGGCGAGGGCAGGCTTATAATTGCTTCCACATTATCAAATCAAAGAATAGAGTTGAGCTCACAGCCGATTACTATGTTGGCGTCGACTGGCTTATTCCTGGTGAAAAATATGTGCATGTGGCTCCTAAGCTCAATAAATATGTGATCGAACGCTTTTCTGAGCTGAGCAACAAGGAAGCAGATGTTGAGGAATATAAATATGAGGATTCAGAAGACACGAGAGAATTAGAAACCGAATCCAATAAAGTACAGGTTAATTACCTGAGGATGCTGTTGGATGCAATGTCAGATCCAATAGTTGCCAAAGAATGTAGGGATCTGATAAAGATCGAGTGGCATGACCCTATGATCCGTATTGAGCAGGAGGATGACAGCCTGACGCCGTTTTTGGTGGTGCAATTTCTGCAACTGCTTAGGCAGATCGTGCGGAAAGGTCTGAAAAAGTCATACTACAAGGTGAGTGAAAACCTCAGTAACCGTGTCAAGGGAAAGATCTTGGTGGGACAACAGGTCAAACATAATATCCTTAAAAATCGATTGACCAAAACCTATTGTGAGTATCAGGTGTTTGGAGAAGACAATAGTGAAAACCGTTTTCTTAAAAAGGTTTTTCAATTTGCTATCGCTTACATTGGCAATCATAGTAGCCTTTTTCAGGGTAATGAAAAGCTGCTAGAGGGAATCACCAGTTATATCAGGCCTGCATTTGAGCATATAGGAGACTTGGAAGGGGAGAATGTACTACGTCAGTTTAAGTATAATCCGTTTTTTAAAGAATATAGGGATGCCGTTCGGATCGGGAGTTACATTCTTAAGCGCTTTGCTTATAATATCAGCCAAGCGACAGAGAAGCAACCTGTGGAAACTCCGCCGTTTTGGATCGATATGCCGCGGTTGTTTGAACTTTATGTATATCAGAAGCTTTTGGAAGCCAATGGTCATGACACGGGTAAGATTAAATATCAGTATTCCACATATGGTAATTCATTGGATATTCTTATAAAAGATGGGAAGAATTCCATAATCATTGATGCGAAGTATAAGCTACAATACAAGTCTCATTTGGTGCATCAAGATATCAGGCAGGTCGCCGGATACGCGAGATTGAATAAAGTTCGGAAAGAATTGGAAATAGAAGAAGATCGGAATGTAGATTGTTTGATTATCTACCCAGAACTTTCCCTTACTGAAGAAATTAACCTGTCGGCCGAAGGCATAATAAAGGATTCGTCATATATTAATGATTATTATAAAGTATATAAATTAGGATTAGGTGTGATGAACTAATTCTTAGCGTAATAATTTTATGATATAGTTTTTATTTTTTTTAAAGATCAATTAGAGGAAAAAAAACTACAATATTAATTATAAGGATGCTTAATTAAATAGTTTGATAAAAATAATTTTGATGAGCTATTTGACCGAAGGTTTACTAAAATTGAGCTGTAACCTTCAATAAATTACATTTTTTACTATATTATTATGAATGGAGATGATTTAATTGAACGATTATTAAAATGCATAATCGAAAATAGAAATATTTTTGAAGCCCCATCTAAGTATTTCGAGGAAGATTTTGAGAATTATTTCGCCCTAAGAATTGATAATTACTATAGTTTTTTAAAGGAGAATAATTTCTCACAATATCTTAATGAGCTATATAAATTTCAATCAGGTATTACGTCAAACAAGGATGAGCTAAAATTGCTCAATAGGATATATGGATTTAGTGATGTTCTAAAGAGAGGTATTAAAAACTATTTTAATGGTAAGCCAAATAAATTTTACGAAAGCTTTTCTTCGTCTCTAGACAACTTGTTAAAATTCAAAGATAATGTATTTATAACCGAAATAACCCTTGGGACAAATTTTTATAGAGTTAGGAATTCACCTAAACCTCTAAGAGCTGTTGACATGTTTCATATACCTTTCCAATTAAGGCATCTATGTAGTACACAAAGATATTCAATACCTGGGGTTCCCTCGATTTATTTAGGATCTTCTACCAAAATATGTTTTCGCGAATTGGAAATAGATGAACCAAAATCAAAAGAAAGTTATATTTCTTTGTTCCAGACCAACAAGATCTTGAATGTATTGGAGATTTTGACAGTTGAAGGTTTCATTGGGAAAATGAAATTGGCAGATTCATTTTCGCAAAAACTTGATCTTCTGTTGAAATTTGTAACACTTTTTCCTCTCTATCTAGCTAGTACAATAAAAGTCAAAGTTAATCAAGGGTTTAAACCAGAATATATAGTGGCTCAGTTTCTATTAGAATATGTATCGTCATTGAATGAAAATGAAAAAAAAATAGATGGAATTAAGTTTCCATCTACAAAGGTTGAGGAATTCAGCTTCGAGTACAATTTGGTATTACCTATTGTACAAAATGCTGCTTCAGGACACTGTTCTTATCTAAAGCAAATATTAAGGGTATCGGAGCCTTTTTACAGTGGAGATATTTCAATTATAAAAAATACTAAAAGTTTCGATGAAATTGATTTCAAAAAGGTGGACTTAGAAGTTGCAACTGGAAAAGCTGAAATTTTACACACAGAACCATAATGAATTGAAGGATGGCTTTTAATACTAAGCACAAACATTAGAGCTTAACGAATCTGAGGTACAGTATAAACATATTTCTATTCTGACCGATGAAAATGTGTTTGCTGAATTGGATACTGTCTCATAAAGTTTGTAATTTATAGAAATGCGGAGTTTGAAAGGACTTCACATTTTTTATTTACTAACCATATAAGAGTATGATTGATAAGGAGTCACTATTAAACGACAAGGGGGGCTTAAAAGAGTTTTAAGGACGGATCAGATACAGGTACAAGCAGTATTGAAAATGTTCGAAGGAGAAATGGATGGCCACCTTTAAAAGAATGAGCGCAGTGGGCAGGGGTATTTCCGTAGCGGACATAAGAGTAAGAAAGTTCGTGGTGATCAGGGAGATCTAGAAATACAGGTTCCCTGTGATCGCGATGGTAAATTCAATCCGATCATCGTTCCCAAATGCAAGAACATAATTGATAGAGTTGAGAACGTAATCGTTTTGCTATATGCCAAAAATATGAGTGTGTCGGATATAGAAAATATGATGCGCGATGTGTATGGATTTGAGCTTTCTGAATCGACGATTTCCCGTATTACCGACCGTGTGGCGGGTGATGTTATTGCCTGGCAAAACTGCCCGCTTGGCAGCGTCTATCTGATTGCCTGGAGCATTGTTTTTAAGGCTAGGGGAGAACTCCAAAGTGGTCAATAAAACCATTTACTTTGTTGTTGGCTCTACAGGGAGGGTTATAAAGAAGTTCTGAGTAAGTGGCTGGGCAATGAGGAGAGTGTCAGTTTTTGGATGGCAATCCAGACAAATTGGAAATCCTGGGGAGTAGAGGATATGCCGATTACAGCGATTGGTGATCTTAATGGTTTCTCGGCTACTATACGGAGTGTATTCCCTGAATGTAGTAACCAGGTCTGTGTTGTCCATTTGGCTTTGAGAGAAATCTCTAGAAAATGGACAATGCCCATTCGAAACTGGGCTCTTATGCTAAATCAGTTCTTAACTTTACTTGAAAACAGAGCCTAGTTATAAGGGACATAACTGAACTCCGTAGTTTTTTATACACTTGGTGGGAACAGGCCCTTCTTTGTATGGGAATCGAGCTTCAAAATTTCTTTAATTTAATATGTACATCTTTTTTTTGTTCCTCTACTTCAATTATTTGAAATTTGGTTTTAGTTTTTAGGTCATCCTTTGTTTTATTAAGGTGATTTTTAAAATGTAAAAATTTGCTTGTGCCCGTGGAGATTATTGCTTTTCCAAAATTCACAGAGTTGTGTGGAACATATTTAAAGGCTCCAGCCTTTCCACCGTGATGTGGTACGACCAAATGATTCGTATGATAATATTTTAGTTCTTGAAGGATTAAGTTACATGTACTATAATCTGCGTCTCCAGAAAAAATAACGCTAGCAAAACTACTTTTTACACACAAAAGAATTCCGGATTTGTTCCGTGAATAGTTTTCTCTAGTTCTATAAATTTGAATATTACAATTTGGTTCACAGATACTTTCTACTTTTCTTCCTGCTTTCTTAAGATTTTTGATGTAATGTATACTATTCTTCGGAAGGCTATTTCTTATTCTATCAACAATTCTTTTTGATGTTGCATTTGGGGTATGTTCAGGAAAAATAAATGTTGAGAAACATTGTTGTATAGTTTCCGACTCCAAACCCAGTAAAGCATGATAATGATCTTTATCCCAATGACTGATTATTAACATAGGTAAATTTTTTTTGTATTCAATATATTTATCTGCGAACAGGTTATCTATTTCTTGCTTTGTTGAATGTAAATGTGATCCTATATCATAAACTATTTTAACTCGATGCTCAAATTCAACTTCATTCCAATTTGCATGCCCGACATTACGAACATTAAATCCGGATGCATCAGATACGGGGAAATTCTTGGTTAATAGAGGTAGATTTGATTTTTCATCTAAGTAATATGTGATAATTTCCTGTTTAGCTGAAAATAAATCGGATAATACTTTTGAATACTCAAATGAATATCCGATTAGATATGAATTGTGAATTTCTAGCATAGATTCCAATAGGAAAATCTCTAGCATTTTGTTTCTTGATACCCTGTAAACTGCGCCCTCTTCTAATTTTTTACCGTGATAATTTCTTATCAATACCATTGAGCTTCTTTTTTGTGGGTCACTTCGAATGAAAGTTTTGATTTCCATAAAACTTTGGTTGTCAACAAAGTCAAACAATAGTAAATTTTCAGTGGGTCTATATTCCTCAATATAAATAAAAATGTATGTGTTATTAGTATTTCTCATTTAATCTTTTTTTTAAAATAAATGCACTATTCCTTTGAAAAATAAAGTTCTCGTAAGCGAAAGTGAAAAAAGCCACTTTTACCAAAACCATGTTAGGCGATCTTTTTATTGTCTTCAAAAAATTTCATTCGCTTCAAAGCAAATGAGGTATCCTTCATTCGACCTTTATAGTAAATGATAAAAGTTCCTTTTGTCAAATATTTTAAATAGCGTTTTGGGAAGTGATATTCTCTTCCTTTGTTATCCTTCCATTGGGACACGTCATTTTCAGTGATGACAACGTAATTCATTAAATATTAAATAAACTTAAATAGTAGTGGGGGGAGTATTGTCGTCGCTTGGTTTAACAGTTCTTGCAATATCCTTTAAAATTTCATTTTGCTCGCGTAACGCTGCGGTGTGATCACGTTTGGCGACAAGATATCTATCAAGGAGACTTGAAAGAACCAGGTACAGCCCGTAGAGGCAGATTGCAATAAATCCTCCGTAAATGAGGTACATGAATAATCCGAATGAGAACATAATTATAGTTTATTGGTTAAGGTATTTTTGTTTTCAAAATCTTTTAGCCATACAGTATCCACTTTCTTAATTGCTTTCCTTATGGTGTGCTCAGGTACTTCCATCTTTAACTCATAAATGGCCTCACCGCGATTTCTTGGGTCTTTATCATTTGCAGATTTCCTAAAAGTATTAGTGTTCTTTACTAATCCCTTTAATAAACCACTCGTCCAATCGATAGAAGTTTCTAAATTTAGAACTGGCGGCAGTTTAGGAATTATGTCAGAGTTGACAAATAGTGTACCCTTTGGTAGATTTTTTATAATGATTATAACGTAGGCATTTATAAAACTGGAGATTACATTGGTTTTTTCATTTGTTGAATTATGTTGTATATATTGTTGCGTTTTAATGTTAACTGTATTTAGCTCAAATGGATCAAAATTGTCATCAATAAAATCCTCAATAACTCTATTAAATATTTTAGATATATAATAAGCAGCTTCTAACGACACTTTTTTCTTTAAGGAAGAGTATTTGATATCATATTGTTTAAGTAAGTTGTCCATATCGGTCGCAGAAAGACCTATATGGTCTCTTGCAGTTTCAATATTTTTTAAGAAAATAAAAGGTATATCCATATTGTTTAAATAGAGTGATTTCCATTTTTTAATATTGTTTTGAAAAATGGAAATGATTGTTTACATTTGCTTTATAATAAATGCGACAATACGTATAGGAGCAGTCCTACACTAACGATGTCTCTCGTTTGAGAAAACCGGCAAAATTTTACCTGCGAGAAGACTGCGAGTTCGCCATTCTATTGGATTATTTTTATCTTTACCGATATTTAGTAGCCAATAGGGCGAGCTTTGCATCAGTCTTTTTGGAGGTGAAGCAGAAAAATCTCTTGTAGATTATACTGCTAAAGGGTTTCCTGCCGGTTTCCCTCAACCATATAAGCAGCAAGGTTCTCCCTATTGGTTTCTATCAATCTGAGCTTCCTTAAACTTTTCGAGTGTCATCGTTTTTATAACCAATAAGATTATGACAAAACGATTAAACGAGCGCCAAAAACACCAGGCTTACCTCAAAAAGGTTAGCATTTGGTTTTCCAATTCAATTTTAATAAGTAAGATTATTCGGGCTCCAGAATAATCGGTTAAAAACAGTATAAACCAAAATAGGGGTTAGCGGCATTCGCAAAATAGTTCATGCCGAACAGGTAAGCACTAGGAAGGCCCTTAAACTAGGTTTTCCCGATCTGTATCAGATACACTACACCCTTTAATTTTGTGTAATTAAAAAAATTGCTCTTACGAGACTTCGAACACCTTAAATGTAGCACTTTTATTTTTAAACAACAAAATTAAATACTATAATTTTGTATTGTTATTCTATACTAAATAGGTCGGGTTTTTTAGTTCTTTCCGAGAGGAAGCGCCATAACGACCCCTAATGATGACTTGTAACCAATTTGCGGGCGCTTTGCGGAACTGTTAATTTTTTCTTGTTGTACAAGCAGTTTTTGTAAAACAATACTGCTATTGACGACCCTTTTTTAATGCAAAAAATTTGCAATTGGGGAAGCTATGCTCGCTTTGCTAGGACGGGTAGGCTCAAGTCATCTTTATTGAACCGATAAAATGAACCAAAAATATTCAAATGTGCTAGCTTTAGAGCTGGCACTCTATGAAATCCACGATACAGGATATGATCCTATCCAAAAGATTACCGACTTCTGGGAAAAGTACGACCTCATAAGTATTCAGAATACAATCAATCTGTTATTAAAAAATCACACGGATACAAACTATATGAACGAAATCTATGTAGTCAGCCATAAACAGGTTTTTTCAGCTGATCTGTTTCGTTTATTAGTCGCCTATTTTATGGCGCATACCAATCATATTCAAATCGATAACATTGATATTTCAGATGCGGAGACTACCCAGGTAAGTAGACAAGAGCTTTCGGTCACGAAAAGGATTCACGATCTCTTTGTGAGAATAGCAGACTAACTTTTAACAATAAGCAGATGAAACACAGGTCAAACTGGATATCTGCCTTATTGGATAAGGTAGACTATCGGGCAGCTATAAAAGGTGCCGAAAAAAATAATTTAAAAATAGTACTAAAGGCATGGGATAAAAAGTACCACTTCAATTGTATAGTATATAGCTTTAGGCAGATGATGTCGGCATGTACCCCTGTGCCGGTGCCAAAGAGCGTAAAGGGAATGTTTACCATAAGGACAATTCTAATCCTGTTCCTTATGATGTTCAGTTTTCATATGTTTAGTTTATCGGCTCAGACGCCCCGCAGGGACAGCTGGGCAGATGGGCCACTAGCTATCCGCGGAAAAGTCGTATCGTCAATCGATGGTAAACCCATCCAAGGGGTATCCATCCAAGTGCAAGGTGAAAAGGGTAGGGCTTCGTCCAAAAGCGATGGTTCCTTTTCATTGCCAGTTTCCAATCCTAAAGGTAAAGTCTTATTCTCCCACATGGGTTTCAGGCGATTAGAACTGCCTTATGTTGCTGGGGTATCATTGCGAGTGAAATTGATACCGATAGAGAATCAATTGGACGAGGTTGAGGTGGTCTCTACCGGGTACCAAAAGATCCCGAAAGAGCGAGCGACGGGGAGTTTCGCCCAAACGGATATGAATTACTTCAATAGCCGTCCGTCCACAACGGTGATCTCACGTTTGAAAGGTCTGGTAAGTGGCCTACGTTTCAACTCGGATAAAGATATCTCCGTACGAGGGCAGAGTACCATTTTTGCCAACGATCAGCCGCTGATTGTTGTAGACGGATTTCCCTATAGCGGTGATATCGATATGCTCAATCCGGAGGATATTGCGTCAGTAGACCTGCTCAAAGATGCAGCTGCGGCAAGCATCTGGGGGGCACGGGCGGGAAATGGCGTTATTGTTATATCGACAAAGAAAGGCCAGGCCAATCAGCCTGCGACAATTTCCTTCTCTTCACGGTTCTCGATTGCAGCAAAACCGGATCTGAAATATGCGCCCAATTATATGGATGCGCAAACGTATTTATCGGCAGAAAAGCTGCTCTTTGACAATGGTCGATATAATACCTTATTTGACGATACGCAAAACTATCCGGTTATTTCGCCTTATGTACAATTGCTCCACCAGGGAAATACTGCAGAAGCTGAGGAACTTGCTAACCAATTCGGTAGATCTGATATTCGGAATGATCTTTCGAAAGCTTTTTACCGCAATAGGCTCCTGCAAAATTATGATCTCAATATCAGTGGCGGCTATGGTAAAGGACAATATTACACCTCAGTTGCGTACAACAAAGATTTGCAAAGTCTAAACAAGAATCAGTCAGACCGCCTTTCGCTCAATCTCTCGAATACCTTGGCTATTACCGATCGCATAAAGTGGACCGTAGGATTAAATTATATAAAGGCAAGAAACTCGGTAGACAATACTCTTGCTGATGTGCTCGGTGGCCATGGTCTTTATCCTTATTCTCGTCTATGGGATGACGAGGGTAATCAAACGTCTCTATATCCCATATTTAATGGCAATTGGGTAGATCAAATCGCACCTCAAAAAGGTTTTATCGACTGGAGCTACTGGCCTCTGCAGGAACTTGGCCGTACTGAAAACCGTAGCGATAGCCATGATATCCGTGCCTATACTTCAGTAAACCTACAATTAGTCAAGGGGCTTACTGCCGATATTAGTGCGCAGACGCAACAAAGCTTTTTGGATAATAGCCTGATAGCCACACAGGAATCTTTCGCGACCCGTAATATGATCAATCAGTACGCGCAATTACAGGATGGAATGGTTGTTGGCTATAATATTCCGGTCGGGGATATTGCTAGTTTTACAAAGAGCCGTACACAGGCTGCCAACCTAAGGGGGCAGCTTAACTATACGCGCGAAGCGAAAGACTGGCGTCTGGATATGCTCTTGGGAGCTGAGCTATCGCAAACGCAACGCAGCTCGGATTATTTTAGACTGTACGGTTATGATAAGGATATTCTGACTGCGCAGCCTGTGGATTATCTGTCGTATTTCACCTTATCACCTTATGGAACGGCTGCCGCAATTCCGAACTACAGCGGTCAGGGAAAGGGCGTAACTCGGTTTGTGTCTACTTTTTTCAATGGTTCATTTGCGCTGCGCGATCGTTATATTATTTCGTCGAGCATTCGGATGGACGGCTCCAATTATTTTGGTGTCAATACCAATCAAAAGATAGTACCACTTTGGTCTACAGGACTAAAATGGCGGCTTTCAAAAGAGTCTTTCTTTAAAAAAGGACTATTCGATCAGCTTGATCTGCGTGCTACGTATGGCTATAGTGGTAATCTAGCTTCCAATCTGACTGGTGTAACCACACTGCAGTATCGTAGCAATGCAAGCTTTACCCATTTGCCCTATGCCGTGATGACCAATCTTGGCAATCCCGATCTCCGTTGGGAGCGTATTGGACAGGCGAATTTTGCTGTCGACTTTCGGCTAGCCAACAAATGGCTAGGGGGCAGTCTGGAATACTACCTTAAAAATGGAAGGGATATGATCGGCGATAAGCCCTTTGCACCGAGCAGCGGAGTGGGGTCTATGCGCGGCAATTACAGCTCTATTTCGGGCCAAGGTGTAGATGTCAAGCTGACTGCAAATGTGCTAAAGGGGAGTAGATTTGGCTTTCGCTCTGACCTCATGTTTAGCTATACCTATGATAAGGTAAAGGCCTATGATAAAGGGATTGTCCCAGTGGTAGCCTATACGGCCAACGATAATATACCACGTGTTGGCTTTCCGGTTCACAGCTTATACAGCTTCCAATGGGCAGGGCTTGATCCTACAAACGGCGACCCTCGTATTTTGGATCTGAATGGAGAGGTCAGTGCAGACTATAATAATGTACTTAACAAGCTCAATGCTGATAATCTGGTGTATAGCGGTATGACCCGCGCCAAATATTTTGGTAGCTGGATCAACCGGATTCGCTATCAGGATTGGGAGCTCGGTGCAAGCATATTATATAAACTGGGCTATGTATTTCGTAAGCCAAGCCTTTCATACAGCCAGCTTGCCAGTTCGGGAAGGCTGATTGGGCATGCTGAATTTGCTGATCGATGGCAGAAGCCAGGTGATGAATTAATGACCGATGTGCCGAGTTTTAGCTATCCGGCAAATACCAATCGTGACCTAGTATATCAACAGAGTACAGTTAATGTAGGGAAAGCAGCGCATATACGTCTGCAGGATGTATTTGTTTCCTACAGCCTAAAGCCAATGATTGGGGGGAAGCAGCGGGCAGTTAAGCTGTCGTGTCAGTTAGAAAATCTAGGACTTCTTTGGAAAGCAAATGACTGGGGATACGATCCGGATTATATTCCTGGAAATGCCAATCCAATAACAAATTATCCAATGCCATTTCAAGTAACACTTGGAGCATCTTTAACCTACTAATTCAATAACAATGAAAACATATATGCTCATATTAGCAGTGTTGGGACTAAGCGCGATGATAGCCTGTTCCAGCTCTTGGCTCAATATAAAACCGGATCAATCGCTAGTCGTGCCCAAAAGTGTTGTGGACTATCAGGCCTGGTTGGACAATACAGCCAAATTCAATAATTCAAATTCATTCGGCAATATGGAAGTCTCCGCAGACAACCTTTATGTACCTGATGCAACATTTAACGGACTCAGTTCTGCTGCTGCCCGCAATATGTATACTTGGGCAAAGGGCGGTGATGATTTTTATCAGGGTGAAGGAAGTGCCAGCTGGGGCGATGCTTACGATAAACTACTGCAGGTTAATGCAATCATCGAAGGCATCGATAAAGTGCAAAGAGATTCCGATCCTGCTGGCTGGGACAATGTGAAAGGTAGTGCATTATTCTTTAGGGCATTCTACCATTATGCGCTCTTAGCAGAATTTTGCGGGGCTTATGATGAATCTGATCCCTTAGGAATCCCGATAAAGAATACAGCAAATGTCAATGATAAGATGCTGCGTAGTTCGTTGAAACAGAGTTATGAATACGTGTTGTCGGATTTAGATGCGGCCACGAAATTATTGCCATTAGCACCAGCAAATAAACTGAGACCTTCGCGTATGGCAGCTTGGGCATTGTTATCTCGGATAAATCTTGCCATGTCAAACTACGCAACTGCACTTCGATATGCACAACTGTGCCTGACTAGCAACGATCAACTTCTGGATTATAATAGCCTAAACACGACGGCCAATTTCCCTTTTGATCGACTGAATAAGGAGGTGATTTTTTCGGCCTATATCGCCAATCCTGCAATCTTATCGCAAAATAACCATGTCATCGATAGTACATTATATGGATCTTACAGGCCCGATGACCTCCGTAAGCAGCTTTTTTTTCGTATCAATGCAGGTCTTCCACGTTTTAAAGGCGGATACTTTGGTGTCGCTAACTGTTTTGTCGGACTGGCCATTGATGAAGTGTACCTGAATGCCGCGGAATGTCTGTTGCGCAGAGGGCAACTAGCAGAGGCTGAAAACCTGTTTAATAAATTGATGGCTACGCGTTGGAAAACAGGGAAGTATATTCCTGTAAGCTTTGGCGATCAGACTGCCGCATTGGGGAACGTTCTCGAAGAAAGGCGCAAAAGTTTGCTCTTTCGTTGTCTTCGGCTTTCCGATATCAAAAGGCTAAATAAATCCACAGATCAAAAGGTGACAATGCGGCGAAAGATCAATGGCAATGAAATCGTGTTATCTCCAAATGATCCGAAGTACGTCCTGCCTATCCCGCAAAAAGAATTATTGTTAAATCCAATGCCCCAAAATCCAAGATAATATGAAAAAGATATTTTTAAGTATAGCTATCCTGTTGCATACAGTTTTTATGCTCTCAGCACAAAGGAAATCAAATTTTGTTATGAAGTTAGCGGGCTTTGATCAATTTGAGAAAGCCGCAGTGACAATACAGCGTCTAGACGAAGACGCTGACGTATTAAAACTTGAAACAGAATTGACGGATGGTCACGTCTTTTCGGTGATAGATGGAAAATGTAAGATCGAGCTGGCAAATTTGCCGAAGCATTTTATACTTACGGTCAATATGTATAAGCAGGGCTCCAGAAATGAGTTTATTGACAATTGGTATGTTTCTGCTACGGATAGTATAGTCATAACCAATAATCATTCTATAAGAAATTTTGATAAGATCACTTTTTCGGGCTTCGGTGCTGAACGATATCGTTTACAGTATACGCTGGATGGCATGTTATGGAATAGGGTTAGTTATTTCCGTTATCCTTCATCAGTAGACTATTTTACCGGTGATTTTGCCCATTTGACAATATTTGATCGTGCTGTGGATATGAATATTGAAGCTGGCAGGCTGGTCAATAAATCAGATTTGGATTTTCCCGCCAAAGAGTGGATGTTGGCTAATATGTTTTACAAAATTTACTATACCTTTCTTTTGAGGCCACTAACAGTTAGCTTCATTAGAAATGATTCCAAGCGCACGGAAGATATAGCGGGCATATTGCATAAATTTGAGTCGTCTTACGGAGGAACTATTATTGAAAAGGGCAAATTGTCGTCAAGCAATTATATTAATTTTTATCTTGCGTATTGGTCATTAAAAAATACATTGTTTGGTCAAAATAATATCAAGTATAGAATCAAACTATTGGAAGACTATTTTCAAGACCAATCATTGGAAAATATGGGCTATGCTGCTTTAAAGCGATCATTTTATGGGTTGGATGAGGAGAGTAGAAAAGTTTTCTTGGATTGGCTTATTGCACATTCGAAGTCTTCGATTCGACTAGAAAAGCTAAAGCTTAGGGAAGCAGTGGCAGTCGGCAAACCTTTTCCCGATTTCGATTTAACAGATTTAAACGGTAAGGTTTGGCATAAAAAGGACTTATTGGGAAAAGTGGTCTTTTTCGATTTCTATTATACAGGGTGTAACAACTGTGCCATTTATTTTAAAAATACAGTTTCTAAAGTAGAAGAGCATTTTAGTCAGAATCCAAACGTCCTGTTTGTTAGTGTAAGCATCGATAGAGAGAAAGAATTCTGGAAAAAGTCCGTTGAATCGAAAAAATATAATTCAGATCATAGTATTAAGCTTTACACAAATGGATTACGAGACCATCACCCGTTGATTGAATACCTAAATATAAAGGCGTATCCTTTTCCAATCCTGATGGGCAAAACAGGCTTAATTGAGACTTCGGATAATGTAAAATTGGGGAGAAGTGGCAAAAAGGTAGAAACGTTAATTGAGACTATTGATCAGGCGATACGAAAATAAAAGAAGCCGGAGTGTGACCTCCGGCTTCTAAAAATACTAATTAGGGGTATATTCTCCCTTTTGGTCGCTATTAGGTACAAATGTTGCCGTTAATGGCGGCGCTTGACCAACAACTGGATTCGCCGATCCCAGATTCCATTCTGAAGTACACACTTTGGAATCATTTGGTTGGCAATCAAGGCCATCTTCATCTCCGTAGATGTAATCAGCTGGATTTGTAGAAGGGCTTCCAGTTGTGTTATAATAACGATGGATTCCAGCCAACTTCTTATTAGCGGCTGCTTGTTGTGTAAAAGACTGCGTCAATATTGCGCCGCCTATTGTTGCTACGCCTAGTAGCACTTGTCCTAATTTTTTAAATTTTTCCATTTTTTTGGATTTTAAAATGTATAACTTTTATGCTTATAAGGGCAAAGATTCCCGCAATCAGCCAGATAAGATTAAAGACGATATGCGTTTTCCAGCCCATAGATTCGATCACACCACCACAGTGACAAAGCTTTTTGTCTGCAAACCGGACCATCAAACTTAGGTAGAGGGTAAATACCCCCATCAATAGGTTTGATGCCCACAGTGCAGAGCGCTTAATCCGATATACAGGCACAATCAGCAGGATAGCCAGCACAATCTCCAACGTTGGAATACCGTAGCCAATCAGTTTCGCGTAAGCGCCCAGATAGGGGATCTTGCTATTACCTCTGATGAAAGTAGCCATGTTCATAAACTTGGCCCAGCCCGTATACATGTATAGAAAAGCATAACCGTAGATGATCACATCAGGCAGACGGCGATAGATCGAGCGCGCAATCCGGTGGATTAAACCGCCGCGTTTGCTGAAGCTCGCCCGCTGCTTCTGTTGATGTACCGATACTGTGATTCGCTTTTCCATAAGCTTGTTTGTGTTGTTGTGTTTTATGTTTGTTTGCTGCGGAGCCCTTCGGCCGGAGACCGATGGATTTCCTGGTTGATCTTGCCACTCACCGGCATCGCGGGAACAGGGCAAATTTTCGGCGGTAATGTGTTGTCTTCATATTTTAGTTTTTAGTTTGTTTATCAAAGTTAGTGCGGCAAATAGCCAACGACCTGTAGTTTTGGCGGTCTAACGATCTATTTTTTAGAAGGCCAACAGCATTTTGTCCAGTAACAACGGACAGCGGCTAGACTTCCTTGTTGCGGTAATCTGTCGGAGAAAGGCCCATTTTCCGTTTGAATAGCTTGCTAAAGTAGTCGGGGTCGGTATAGCCGGTTTCCAATGAAATGGCGACAATGCTGAGCGTACTTTTTCGCAGCAGCAGGCAGGCGCGGTCGAGCCGGCTGTCGCCAATATATTGACGGATGCTTTTTTTGAGCTGTACCGCGGCAATACGGGAGAGCTGGCTTTTGGTCCAGCCAAGTTGCCTACAGATGACGCAGATGCGCAGCGCCAGATCGTCGTTGTAATTGCGCAACAGGTAATCTTGCAGGGATTGCCCCGCAGCAGCAAGCCTGCTGTTAGTGGCCTGCTGCTGTCGGGACAATTGCTTGTGATACCGCGCGATGCACTGCTCGAAAGCGCACAGTACAGCGAGGGAATCTTTGAACTTCCGGATCGGACTGAACCGTATTCTATCCAGCAGGGCGCACATAGCTTTCGACAGGGGGATGTAGGGTAAGAAAACGGCTGCAGGGCTGGCACTGAGCCAGACCGAAAGCAGCTCGGCAAAAGCCGGAAAATGCATTTTCAGGTCGCAGGGCCATTCCTGGTCAATGCTGATGAGCATAAATCGATGCTCGCCAGCGGGAAAATGAAGCAGGTATTCGCCGGCAGGATGATAGCCCAGGCAGATACTGTTGCTGGGTATACCGAACAAGTGTTGCTGCGCTTGCCCGTACATTGCTAACTCGCCTTCAAACAGTGCCATTAGGCTACAACAGGGTACAGCCACCGAATAGGGAATTTGCATCGCCACTGTGCTGCTGATTTCAACAAGCTGGATATGGACGCCAAGACAGGGGCGCGATTGCAGGGCAATACGGCAATCGGGCAGGTGGATCAGCTCCCAAGGAACAGCCTGCAGCGGATACCGCACAAAGTCGGGCTTACTGCGTGTGCTGATGGGCTGGATGCCGCGTATGGCGAGAAATGGCGCAATATGAAACGGACTTTTCCTCATACGATTTTGCTGGCCTAATAAGCATCCGTACGCTGGAAAGTCCAGAGCCGCTCGAAATTACCGCCCACGTACTCCGGTTCGCTGCGCAGGCAATCGGCTTGCGCCGAACGGTACCTGATCCAGATACCTACTGTAAAAGACAGATTGCCCGTGGTTGTGGACAGGATAATATCCTTGGCGTCTTCATCTGTAAGCCGTTTCTCTTTTCGAAAGGGGATGGGAAGGCCCAGGCCCCAGCTAGAGGCAATGACCGCACCCATGCGTGTATTAAACTCGGTCGATAGCTGGCTGATCTGCCGGAGCTGTCTTTCGTTAAAGTCAAAATGCTCGCACAGAAAGTTTTTAAAATCACACCTTACGCGTTGGATCTGCAGCGCTCGGAAGTCTTGGGGAGCCGATAATAGGGCCTGCTGGAAACGGATAACTCCAGCGGTATCAAAGGAATTTTTCATAATCAAGTTCGCTTTTTTTGAATGAACTACAAAGAAAAATGCTATTTAAATCGCTGTCAAGGGCTGTTTGTGGCAGATTTACAGAATGTGTAAGGTTCTGTACATTCTGTACCGTATTTTCTGTTTTTAGTTCCATCTAAGCCGAAGCGGTGATAACTACAAGTTTATATAATTATCTATTTGCTTGCTATTTTTATCTATGATGCTGATTTTGAATAAAGTAAAGATTACTTTTATTGCTATGGTTACAAAAAGGAATAAAAGTTTGAAAATAGGCGTATACAGTTTGGGTATTCTGCTTTACGCCATTTGGATCAATATGGGGAGCGCCATCGATCATCTGTCGGTCCGTTGGCACAGGCCGAATACCTTCTTTTTTATCGGGGCTACCGTGGGCCTGCTCGTGCTGTATGCTTACTTCATTGCCTGGATGCTCCATTGGGTTTATGCTGCGCGATCGACGATTATCCAGGTTTTTAACCATCGGCTCTTGCGCTACCGGGCACTACTTTTCTTAGGACTGACACTGGGGCTGCTTACGGCTGTGCACTTGCTGCTGATGACGGCAGTATTGAGCCAGCACCGCGGGTATACGATTTTCAACAGTTACTTTAAACATGATTTTTGGGTGTTCTTTGTGCCGCTGCTGCTCTACTGCATATACCTGTACCGGCACCCGCAGCTGGCACTGTCTACATTTAAACGCCTCGGTCAACTGGAGGACTGTAAAGAGGAACTCGAACTAAGGCAACAGGATCTGATCGCACAGCGCGGCAGCCTGCTGAACGCCAATGCCGACCTGCGCAGGCAGGAGCGCAATCTGCAGGAGCAAATGGAACAGCTGCTGCAAAAGCAGGGTGAGCTCTCGGAAGTGATCCGCGAGCTAAAAGCGGACAGCAATGGCCCCGCGCTTCCTGATAGCGCGCTCCTGAAGGTCTGGCAGGAGCAAAGGAGCATGCCCGCTTTACTGGCCTATATTCGGTCACTGCAAGTTGCTGGAATACCGGCAGACCGTAGCATACTGCAGGTGCATCAGGTTGTTTTCCTGTACCGTAAAAACCGTGTCTTTTTTATAGGCGACAAAGATGGCGACAAACAGATGATTTCGGATAGGGCAGGTCAGGTGCTGATCGCTTCGGAATGGCTGGTCAAAGTGAGCAATACGTATTACATCAATATGCTCTATTGCTATAGCCAGCTGCAGAAATATGAAGGTGCCGATGAAAAGGAAGGGGCCAAAATGCTGCTCCTGGATCCTGCTGTACGGGCGTCGATCGAAGCCCAGCTGCCTGCATCAGAACTCAATGCCATGTTAAAGGTAACACGCCGCTCGCGCGAAAGATTTTATGCTTTCTGGGAATACTCTAAGCTCCTGACATTGGACGAAAATGGATTGTTTTTAAAATTTCGGATCAAGGGGGACCAACTGTCTGCAAGCTAAGAGCTAAAATAGCTTCCCCGATGGCTTTGCTGCGGTGCTTGTGGCCCCGGAAAAGAGGCCGCGGCCAAGCCGCAAACTGGCCCCTCCGCACGCCTTGGCTTAGGACGCTGTCCGTACCTGCTTCGTACCAGCTTCGGAGCTCAACAGCTTGCCAACAGTAATTGACCACTAGTGAACCAGATTTTTTCTGTTTAAAGTCTGGTCAATAGCTGTAGAATAGCTGTATAACATCTGTTGCTGTTCCGAAGCAGGTACGAACATGGGGCGAAGCAGACGTCAATCCGGCTGCTTATTCTCAAGAGGTGTTGACTAGGAAATGGTAGGAGTGATTTAAAACGAATAGGTATGAAAAAAAAATTAAAGAAATTTGATCTGAAATGATAAAAGAAATACCTCCCTAAAAAAATACGTGTATGTAATTTAAAATTCCTATATTAAACATCGAAAGTAATCGATAGTTAACCAGCTTATTTCATACCATCGAACCTAATGGAAGATAACGTAAAAGCTTTATTTGAACAGAATTATTATGGACTCGTCGAGCTTTCGCGCCGTTTGGTAGGTAGTAATGAGACCGGTGAAGATATAGTACAAGATGTATTTGTTAAACTTCTTGCTAGTGATATAGCTCTTCCGGGTGGCGAACAGCCTGCCAAATCTTATCTTTATACGATGGTCAAGAATGCTTCGTTGAGCCATCTCCGAAAAATAAAGGTTATCCACAATTATCGTCAGTCCAATCCATTGATCGAAATATCCGATGAAGATATATTGGAAGATATAATATATGCCGAAGTCATTAACCAATTGTATGCATCCATTCGGAATCTTCCCGAAGCCAGTCGGAATATTTTTAACATGGCTTACTTTGAAGAAAAATCAAATTCAGAGGTCGCTGAGTCTTACGGAATCTCGATAAATACTGTTAAGACGCAAAAACGAAGGGCAATGGCAAGCTTAAAAAAGATGTTGTTCCCGGTATTGCGGTCTATCAAAATCCTACTATTTTAAATTTTTTTTATTTTCTTGTCATCCTTTCTCCCTACTTGCGCGTCTTGTTGATAGATGGCGTCATAGAACTAAATTATGGAATCAAATTATTTAAGGATAGCCCAATTAATGGAACAATATCTTAGTGGAACAATATCTGCCGAAGATCTGCTGGAGCTGCAACGGTTTCAGGTATTATATCCAAGGATAAAGACCTGGTTGGACAATAGGGAGGCCAAGCAAGAGGAAATATATGATCTTCTGAGAGCACATATGCGTGAGGATATTCAAGTAAAATGGGACTCGATTTTGGATGAAGCTCAATTGCACCGTAAAAGAAAGAAAACAAAAAAGTGGCTTGTTGCTGCCTCTATTATTGCAATACTCGCTATCGGAATCTGGGCGGTACCTCATTTTTCTATGGATGAAAAGGTATTGGTCGTAACCCCAAAAAGTAAGTACGTAGTACCGGGAAAACATCAGGCTATTTTGACATTGTCAAATGGGGAGACGATACTTTTAGGAGAAAAAGACAATACAACAATTCATGAGGGCCGAAATCTTATGAAAATAACAGATAACCAACTTGACTATGTTGCCACAAGCAAAGATGAGGTCTACTTTCATAAACTAAAGGTGCCTATTGGTGGAACCTATCGTGTCCAATTAAATGACGGAACAATAGTATGGTTAAATGCTGATTCCGAAATTGAATATCCCTCCGTATTTATTGGAAATGAACGACGTGTATCGATCAGAGGCGAAGCTTTTTTTGAGGTCGCAAAAGATTCTTCCAGACCATTCCGTGTGAAAGTTGGCGAATCTACTGTAGAAGCTGTAGGGACAGCTTTTAATATCAACACTCATTTCCGGGAGGGACAGATCAAGACAATTCTGACGGAAGGGAAAATAAAAGTTAGTGTTGCCGATAAATCGGTATTGATAGACAAAGGAAATGCGACATTGGTAGATAACAAACGAATAACCATCACAAAGGCCGATCTGGAAGAAGCACTTGCATGGAAAGATGGATATTTCTATTTCGGAGGTAAGGATCTCAAGAGCATCATGAATGAGATTGCGCGGTGGTATGATCTCGATGTGGAATACAAACAGCCTGTAAGTGAAGAAAAATATCAGGGTGGAATTAAACGAACGGAATCTATTCAGGCTGTATGCGCTGTGCTGGAAGGGCTAACAGGGCTGGATATCCAAATCAAAAACAGAACATTAATGGTAAAACAAAAAGGAGGCCAATGATAGAATAATTAATACACAGCGTAATAGAGAATCTAAAAACAACTGGAGGTACGGGAATACCTCCAGTCAGAATATAAGGCTCTAAACGAACTATAGTACTAACACAATTACAAGTAAAACCTTATCTAATCAAATGTATGGAATTTAAGTATATATGGCAAAATCTATTTGCCAGATGGCGTAGCCATATGCTGTTAAAAACACTACTAACCATGAAACTTACTGTATTTCTCGTAATTATGGGGACGTTGAGTGCAGTTTCAAAAGGTCTGGCCCAAAAAGTTAGCCTTAAATTGAACAATTCAACAATGGAAAATGCCTTGGGAGCAATTAAGGCTCAGACGGGCTTTCGTTTTATTTATAAGGAAGCGACCTTAAAGAAGGCTTCCAATGTCAATATCAATTTGACTAAAGTACCGTTGGAGCATGCTTTAAAACAATTGTTGCAGAACCAACCGCTAGACTTTCAGATGTATGAAGGCACAGTTGTTATCGTGCCGAAATCGGATAAAAAAAATCAGCCACAGGAGCTTGCAAACGCAGCCATCCAGCGTGATGTACAAGTGACGGGCTCCGTTAAGGACTCGGTTGGAAGAATACTACCCGGTGTGTCTATCTTTCTCAAGAGCAAGCCGAGTGTCGGCACAACGACTGACCTTAACGGAAATTATATTCTAAAGGTACCCGCTACCGACGTGCTGGTATTCAAAATGGTGGGTTATCGTACCGAAGAAGCTCCAATTGCTGGCCGAACCAAGATTGACATTATCTTAGAGCAATCTTCGGCCTATGTGGACGAAGTAGTCGTAACTGCATTTGGACAAAAGACCTTACGCGAGAGTGTCGTCGGTGCAGTCACCTCGGTTTCACCTCGGGAGCTACGCACCGGTAGCAGCAACTTGACAACAGCCCTGCAAGGTCGTGTAGCGGGCATGATATCCTTTCAGCGTAGTGGTGAACCCGGGCTCGACAATGCCGACTTCTTTATCCGTGGTGTCGGAAGTTTTGGTGTGAATAATTCGCCCCTCATTTTGGTCGATAATATGGAGGTTACGTCGACAGACCTTGCGCGGATCCCCGTGGATGATATTGAGAGCTTTTCGGTGCTTAAGGATGCTGCTGCAGCAGCAGTATACGGATCTAGAGGAGCAAATGGTGTATTGCTTGTTACAACGAAGATGGGAAAAGAAGGCCCGGCACGCCTTAATTTCCGGGTGGATCAGCGGCTTTCAGCTCCGACAGAAAAAGTGAAAATTGCTGATCCGGTTACCTGGATGAAAATGCAGAATGAGGCCTACATGACCCGGGATCCGTTAACAGAACGTCGAAACCTATATTCGCCTGAAAAAATAGCACGAACCGAAATTGGAGATGATCCTTATGCATTTCCATCGGTAGATTGGCTCGGGATGTTGATTAAGGAAAAAACTAATACTCAGAACTATAATCTAAACATTACGGGTGGAAGCCAGATTGCGCAGTATAATATCAGTGGAAATTTGACACAAGACTTTGGGTTGATCAAAGTCGACCCTTTGAATAGCTTCAATAACAATGTGAATTTTAAAGTGTATAACCTTCGTAGTAACATCAATATCAATGTAACCAAGTCTACAACACTTGCAGTAAGAGCTTTGGCCAACCTTCAAGATTATAGTGGCCCAATTGTTGGAGGGGCTGATGCATTCAGGTATGCCTTACGCTCTAATCCAGTCCTTTTTCAACCGGTTTACAAACCGGGGATTGAGCAGTCTTATATCCGGCATCCAATGTTTGGGAATGCAGAGGATGGACGGTATCTAAACTCCTATGCAGAAGTGGTAAAGGGGTATCAAAATTATAAACGAAGCAATATCGTGCTTTCTGTCGAATTGAACCAAAAGTTGGATTTCCTGACAGAGGGGCTTCGCTATCGTGGTATGCTTAACATAACACGTAACTCTTTTTTTGCTGAAAATAGACAGTATAAACCGTTTTATTATGAATTTATGGGCTACGATGCGAACAATTCTCCGTATTATAACCCACTTAATCCTGAGCAGGGAACTGAATATCTGGATTATAGTCCAGCAGAACGTACCAATGCCGCCATTTTCCGTCTGGAAAATCAGATCCTCTATGACCGTACGTTTGGTAAGCACACATTAAGTGGCATGTTTCTAACAGCAATTCAGGACCGCGTGGAACCAGATACCCGGACTCCTTCTTTGCTGAATACATTGCCCTATCGCAACGTTTCTTACTCAGGACGGTTTACCTATTCTTTTGATAAACGGTATTCTGCCGAATTTAATTTTGGATATAATGGTTCAGAACGATTTGCGGACAAACACCGCTGGGGATTTTTTCCTTCTGCCGGTCTAGCCTGGAACGTACAGAATGAAAGCTTTATGGAACCTTACCGGGATGTTGTGTCATTGCTTAAATTTAGGTTTACACATGGTCTGGTGGGGAACGATGTGATTTCTGCTACAAGTTCTCGTTTCTTCTATCTCTCAGATGTTGATCTCAATTCGACCAATCAATCCTATACATGGGGAATGCCCGGCGAAACTCGGAGAACGGTTAATGGAATAAATATCAGACAATATCAGAACAGCGATATCACCTGGGAGATTTCCAAACAATCTAATCTTGGTCTGGAACTTGGACTTCTTAAAAATTCATTTAAATTGACTGTTGATTATTTTAATCAAAAGCGTTCAAATATTGTACAGACGCGAGCTTCTATTCCATCGACAGCAGGGTATTCTGCTAATATCTTGGCGAATGTTGGCAAATACAGCTCACGGGGTATCGATGCCGAGATGAACTATTCGAAATCTGTAAATTCTGATTTATGGTTTCAGGCACGTGGTACGTTTACTTACGCCACAGGAAAATATGTCAATTATGAAGAACCTCAATATGAATACCCCTACTTAAGTAGAATTGGCCTAAGTGCGACACAGCAAAGAGGATATGTTGCGGAAAGATTATTTAATGACGATGATGAGGTGCGCAACAGCCCTTCTCAGACTTTTTCCGAACAGGTACTCGGCGGAGATATCAAATATTTGGATATTAATAAAGATGGCGTCATTAACTCCAATGATATGGTGCCTATCGGCTTGCCAACCACACCTGAAATCAATTATGGCTTTGGTCTGAGTACAGGCTATAAGCGTCTTGATTTTTCGTTCTTTTTTTCAGGGATGGCACAGACCTCACTATTTATTGATCCTACTTACGCTGGATCCGCACCATTTGGCAGTGTAACAGCGCCAAATGCTGTGCTACAGGTGTGGGCAGATAGCTATTGGTCGGAAGGCAATCAAAATCCTTATGCGCTGTGGCCGAGACTAAGCACAACGCCGATGGCAAATAATACGCAAACAAGTACATTTTGGATGCGTAACGGAAATGTCTTTCGCCTCAAACAGGTCGAGCTGGGATTTGAATTAAATCCGGAAATGGCCAAACGCTATAAATTTCAACGGTTTAGAATCTATGTGAGTGGGACTAATTTATTGAAATTCAGTAGTTTCAAAATGTGGGATCCTGAACTTGGTGGTAATGGATTGGGGTATCCGTTGCAACGCGTATTTAACCTGGGTATTAATGCAAGCTTTTAATTATGAAAAGAGGAATTACAAAATATTTAATTGGTGTGTTATCGGTATTTATCGGTATGTCCTGCAGTAAATATGTAGATGTGGTACCGGATAATGTCCCGATACTCGAACATGCTTTTGCTAGTAGGGTAATGGCCGAACGTTATTTGGCCACCTGCTATAACGCTATGCCCAATTTTAGTGGATACAACAGTAATCCGGCAATCATGGGAGCTGGTGAAATATGGACAAACGAACAGATCGCATCTGCTGGTAAGAATATTCTTCGTGCTGCACAGAATGCCGATAGCCCTTTGCTGAATGAATGGGATGGTACCTCCAGCCTTTGGCGCGGGATATCGGATTGCAATATATTTATAGATAGTATAGGTAAAGTTCCAGACATGCCTGTTGAAGAGCGAGATAAATGGAAGGCTGAGGCTACCTTTTTGAAGGCTTTTTACCATTATGAATTGTTGAAGCGTTATGGGCCAATTCCTATTGTAGACAAATTTATCCCTGTGGGCTCGGATTTGGAAAATTATGCTGTGGAGAGACAACCTGTAGACGATGTATTTGAATATATTGTTAAAACGATTGATGGCGCCATGGAATTTCTTGACCCCAATGTTGTCGATATGAATGCTGAAATGGGACGTGTTAACCGCATCGCGGCAAAGGCCATAAAAGCGGAAGTACTGGTTTATGCGGCAAGCCCACTATTCAATGGCAACCAGTCGCAGCTGGCTATGCTTAAGAACCAAAACGGAAAGCAGCTCTTTAATACTACTTTTTCGGCCGAGAAATGGACCAAAGCCGCCAATGCGTGTCGGGAAGCGATTGAAGCAGCGGAACAGGGCGGAAAATCGTTGTTTGTTTGGCAGGCGCCTCCGGGAGTTAATATAACCCGTCCGGAAGCAATAGCTCAATTGAGTTCCAGATTAGCTTTTAGCCAAAATAAGGATAATACAGAAGGGCTTTGGTTTTACTCCAATAACCTGATCGGAAGCGATGTTCAGTTGTCTTATATGCCGCGCGGCTGGGATGCTAATACGCAGTCGAATGCAAGTATTCGTACTTTTCTTTCAGCCAGTCAGAACATGGTCAATAAATATTATAGTGCCAATGGGGTGCCTATCGAAGAGGATAAAACATATCCCTACAGTCAACGTTTTGAGGTGGTTAATGTTACAAATACCAAATACCAGTATGACGTTGCGCTCAACAATCAGACTATTCGCCTGCACCTCGACCGAGAACCGCGTTTTTATGGGAATATATCATTCGATGGTGGCCGTTATTTTATGCGGAGCAATGCTACAGAAGCTGCAGCGTTTAGTACCTTTTATCGGCTAGGAGGAAATGTGGGGATAAATAATGGTACTTACTATAATGTAACGGGATATGGAGTTAAAAAATATGTGAACTATGAAAATACGTTCGGCGCATCCAATTCAATGAGTATTGTATCTTTCATTGCACCGGTAATTCGTTTGGCTGATCTTTACTTGTTGTATGCTGAAGCATTGAATGAAGCGAATGGCCCAACAGCCGAAGCCATATCTTATATTGACAAAGTACGTGCAAGGGCAGGGCTCAAAGGGGTCGAAGTTTCCTGGCAGGAATATTCGATTTACCCGAGTCGTCCTTCGACAAAGGAGGGGTTACGGAAAATTATTAAAGATGAGCGCACAATCGAACTTGCTTTTGAGGGCAAACGTTTTTGGGATCTGCGCCGTTGGAAAGACGCAACAGAGGAATTGAGCAAAGAAGTGGTGGGTTGTGATGTTAATCAGCAAAATCCCAACCTTTATTACAGGCAAGTGGTATTCTATTCCCCAAGCTTTACAGAACGCGATTATTTTTGGCCGATCAGTCGCGCGGAATTGCGTAGAAATCCCAAAATGGTTCAAAATTATGGATGGTAGTTTTAAAATAATGAATATGAACTTATTGTATAAAAACAGGAAATTGCTTAGGCTTTTAAGCTTAGTTGTGTTCTTTATCGCTCTTTTTCAGGCCTGTAAGGAAGATGTGGGTATACAGCCTATTAAAGAAGGGGGCGTATCCGGACAGGTAACAAATGTGCGCACCTATTCGTTGGCTGGCGGGGCAGTTATTAAATATGATCTTCCTACAGATAGAGATTTCCGCTATGTAAAAGCGGTTTATGTGTTGAATAACGGTAGTCGTGTAGAGACTAAATCCACACAATACAAGGATTCCCTTCGTGTGGAAGGCTTTTCGGTCGCTGGTAAATATGATGTCGAACTCTACTCCATCAGTGTCGGTGAGGTGGCATCCAAACCTGTCGTTGTTACAGTAGATGTTTCTACGCCTTATAATCGATTAATCTCAGCGAGCCTGAAAGGTGATTCAAAGTTTAATTCTACCTATGGTGGAGTCAATATTTATATTGACAATAAAGAGAAGCAGCCGCTGGTGGTCGTTGTCATGAAAAAAGATGCGGAAAACAACTGGAAAAATATTGATACAGCGTATACAAGTCTGGAAGCGCAGACCTTACGTGTACGTGGGATATCTGAAGGTTTGAGTACATTCGGTGTATTTATTCAGGACAAATGGCGCAATAATTCGGATACTATTGTGAAGGAGTTAGCACCATTGGAGGAGATATTGATTCCGAAAGATACCTGGCAGTTGACCCAAATCGCAGTCGGTGCCATCGGTGGTGATTGGGATACTTTTAATGCGACTTACGGTGGACGTAGTTTGAAGTATAAGACCTTATGGGATAATAAGATGACAGTGCATGGGGATGAGGCATGGTTTGCATCGACGCCAATCCCTTTTTCATTCTCAATTGATCTTGGTGTGCCAGCTATCTTAAGTCGTATTAAAACCTGGCCGAGACTGTCTGATTTGAGCGGAGCGTACACGACTACTCATGTCAAGAAATTCCAGGTATGGGGATCGAACAATCCGGATATGAATGATCCGAGTTTTGATAAATGGTTTTTGTTAGGGACGTTCGAAAGCGTTAGGCCATCGGGTTTACCCTTTGGACAAGCAGCCACAACAGAAGACAAAAATTATGTAAAACAAGGGGAAGAATGGGATTTTCCAGATGTCAACCCTACAGACACTCGTTATAAGAATCGCTATATCCGAATCAAGGTATTGAGCACATGGAATGGTATTGAAGCTTCAGACAAAAATCCTTCTGCGATTATCATGTCTGAGATCACATTATGGGGACAACGTTAATGAGAGATTGTTTAAGACTAATGCATGAAATTATGAAAAGAAAAATAGTATATATATGTGTTCTTATAGCAGGGCTTATTTCTTGTAAGAAGGAAGACCACTACTATAAGGCCTACCTCGAGAATGCAGAGCGTTACTATCCGGGAGCAGTAGATTCGTTGGCAATATATCCTGGTAATGGCAGAGCTCAGGTTCATCTGCGTTTAAGTACCGACCCAAAAATCAAGAAGATACGACTGGTGGTAACCAACGACTTAAATGCGCTAAAGGATACGCTTTATTACGCGATTGCGGCTTCGGAAATTGGTAAAGAAAAAAATATCGTTCTGGACAAACTGAAAGAAACCCGTTATACCGTAAATACTCGGGGATTTAGTGCCGAAGGAGATAGTTCCAAAGCGGTTACAGCGACAACATCTGTGGAGGGGGAACGTTATGGTGCAACGGTTTTAAGTCTCAATAGGGTATTCAGTAATTTTACGACCTCTCCAAACGGTCGAAAGCAAGCCGTATTTTTTGTAGAGACTGTAGGCAGTGGCTTCTCACCGCTACAAGGGACAACGATTTATTTTGATAAATCGAATGGTGCGCGTGATTCCATTTTTTTGGCTCCCTTGGATTTTGCGGTTGAATTTCCCATTGATATCAAGCCTAAGGGAAATATTTCCTTTGTCAGCTATTACAAAAAGACAATGTTTTCTTTGGATAGTTTCAAAACAAATGAGATTGTGGTCAATTATTAGTGTTTCAGATAATAATGTATAAGATGATGGGGGGCTAAAAGTCCCCCATCTGTTTTTATATTAATCAGCTTCATCCCGCACATGTGTTGTGCTCTCAAAAGATTGATCCTCGTTTTCCTCGGCTGCTTTGACCATCACAGCAACGGCACCTGCTAATTTTCTTTTTCCCACCAACCCAAAAGTGGCTTGTATATGGTACACCAATAGCGGTTATTTTGGTGTGGTGCAAATTCTCTCCCTTCATTATGGACTTTCTAGCACAGTCAATTTGGACTGTTTCTGCGCTTGACGCTGCCCTCTATGTTGTACTGCCAGGTATCCTTTTTATCATTTCTTCGGTGTTGGCCTTGCGTCTCATGATCAGGTATGGAAAAAGGTGCTGCTGGTGGGCGTTGTGCTGCTGCTGACCGCTTTTTACCTGCAGATGCTACAAAATGACAGCGCCGTAATTCTGTGCTATTCTTCAGCTCAAATGAGTTAGTCTACCCGCACCAATAGCGGTAATTTTGGATAAACAAAAAATAAAACGATGAGCAAAATAGTTTTTATAACAGGAGCTTCCAAAGGATTTGGAAAATTATGGGCTGAGGCCTTACTTCAACGCGGCGACAAAGTTGCTGCCTCGGCAAGAAATATCGCTGCTCTTGCTGATTTGAAAGCCGTCTATGGCGACAGTCTCTTAGCAGTGGAATTGGATGTGAACAACCGTGAACATGTTTTTTCAGTTGTTAACAAGATCAAAGACCATTTTGGTCGCATCGATGTGCTGATCAACAACGCCGGATTTGGCTTATTTGGTACCACCGAAGAAACATCCGAGCAGCAGGCGCGTGATCAGATGGAAACGAATTTTTTCGGATCACTGTGGGTAGCGCAGGCGGTATTGCCGATTATGCGAGCGCAGAAGAGTGGTCACATTATTCAGGTTTCCAGCTTTCTTGGCCTGACCACGATTCCTTTATTGGGTTTATATAATGCGTCAAAATTTGCCGTAGAAGGGCTCATCGAAACAATCGGTTCGGAAACGGCGCACCTGGGCATTAAAACAACTTTGATTGAGCCCAACGGTTTTGCAACAGACTGGGCAGGAGCATCTGCGGTCCAGACTTCCTCGGATATTACAGACTACGAGCCTGTGCGTGCTGCCTTTGCAGCGACCGGCGATAATCCCGATACCTGGGGCAAGCCCGAGGCTACGGTAGCGCCAGTGTTAAATATCATCGATAGTGAAAATCCACCCAAGCGCATTTTGTTCGGTAAAATTGCCTATCAGGTCATTAACGATGTGTATACGCAAAGGCTCGAAGAGATCCAAGGCTGGAAAGAGGTCAGCATAGCCGCGCATGGACATTAAAAATCTCCAATCGGCTGGAATATTTTTTAACTTTGATAAAATGAAAACCGATGCAACATTATAGAACCCTGACAGAACTCCATCTGGGCAATCGTTGGGAAGCGCCACAGCATCCGCTCTTCAGCTTGGTCGGCTGTCTTTCGGACTGTAAACTGGGGGATAGGGAATTTACCGCCGACTGTTATGTAATCGCATTTAAAAAGATTAAATCCGGCAATTTGATGTACGGGCGTACGCGCTACGATCACGATAACGGTTGTCTCTTCTTCGCGAAACCCCGGCAGATCATCGAGATGAAAAACTTGGAGTTCGAAGAAAAGGGCTATATGTTGATGATCCACGAAGACTACCTGCATGGCCACGAACTTTACAAGGAAATTGAGAAATACAGTTTTTTCGATTATGAAGTGAACGAGGCCTTACATCTTTCCCCGAAAGAGGAGCAGCTAATTTTGGAGCTCTACGCAAAAATCCAGGACGAATACGATACTAATCCGGACGAATACAGCCGTGAAATTATGCTGAGCCATGTTTCCTCCATCCTGAAATATGCGCAGCGCTATTACAAAAGACAGTTTATCGATCGGGCGCAGGTCATCGGCAAAACAGCATCCAAGTTTAACGATCAGCTTCGGACTTATGTCAATCAGGGCCTGCTGGCAAAAAGCGGCCTGCCCAATGTGGCCTTTCTGGCCGATCAGCTCTTTGTGTCGCCACGCTACCTCAGTGACCTGCTCAAACAGGAAACGGGCAAAACGGCCATGGAGCTGATCCATATTTTTATGATCTCAGAAGCCAAGAACTTACTGCGCTTAGGGGAGAAAGGTGTTGCTGAAATTGCTTATGAACTTGGCTTTGAAAATCCATCGTATTTTACCCGGCTTTTTAAAAAGCAGACGGGGATGAAACCCCTGGAGTTTAGAAAGTCCCAGTTGAACTGATAAGTTGTAAGGTATTATAAGTCACAGGAAAATGAACGATTTTCTTGGGGCTTTTTCTTTATTTCAATCCTGCAACAGGTGGGAGCTTCCACCTGCTTTTTACCTATAAAATCACTTTTTGGAATGGACATGTCTCCGTAAACAGGCTGCCGTTACCGATACCGTATCATGGAGCAAATCGGAAACGGTACCTGTAAACACCACATTTCCGCCATACTTGCCGGCTCCGGGCCCAACATCGATAATCCAGTCCGCTTGGGCAATAACATCGAGGTTATGCTCGATAACGATCACCGTATTGTGGTTGTCCACCAGGTTATTGATAAAGTTTAATAGCTTTTCGGTATCGTTTGGATGTAAGCCGGTGCTGGGTTCATCCAGCACGATAATCTTGTTGGAATTCTTGAGTTCTTTGATCAGTTTGAGCCGCTGTCTTTCACCACCCGAAAAACTGTCTGAGCGTTGCCCTAAGGTAAGATAGCCCAGGCCGAGTTGGAGTAACATATCAAACGACTGTCGGTAGAGTTTGTCCGGGAAAAAATCATAGGCTTCTGCGACAGTCATATCCATCACTGCAACAATATTTTTATCATGGTAATGATAGGTTAAGACCGCTGGCTTAAAGCCAGAGCCACCACAGACCTCGCAGGTCTGTTCAATGTCATCCATAAAGGCCAGATCAATTTTTTCGATCCCGATACCTTTGCAGTTTTCACAGGCGCCGAGGCTATTCCGGCTAAAAAGCTTATCGGATACCTGATTTGCTTTTGAAAACAGGGTGCGTATCGCATCCGATAAGCCCAGGTAGGTCAATAGATTGGAGCGTGCGCCCGTTGAAAATAACGACTGGTCGATAATGGTGGCTTCGGGATAAAATTGGGGCAGCACTTTGTTGATCAGTGTGCTCTTGCCCGATCCCGCCACGCCCGTAACGACGGTCATCACCTTTTGGGGAATGCTTACATCGATGTCTTTCAGATTATGCAGATTGGCATGCTCGATTTCCAGGTATCCCTTTGCCGATCGTGGTTTATGATTAATTTGAGGCCGTTTGGCAAAGTACAAGCCTGTTTTTCCGGTGGATGTTTTTAGTCCCGCAACCGTGCCCTTATAGACAATTTCGCCGCCGTTTTTTCCCGATTCTGGCCCCATATCGATCACATGGTCGGCTATGCGGATCAAATCGGGGTCGTGCTCAACGAGTAAAACGGTATTGCCTTTATCCCGCAGCTGTTTAATAATCGCTGCGATATTCTGTAAATCCATCGGATGTAGTCCGATGCTCGGCTCGTCAAAAATATAAAGTAAATCCGTTAGGCTGCTCCCCAGGTTTCGGACCATTTTGATGCGCTGGCTTTCTCCGCCTGACAGCGTATCTGTTCTTCTGTCCAGGGTCAAATACTGTAAGCCGATGTTGACGATATGCTGCAGTTTCTTTTTCAGTTCGGTCAGAATAACATCAAAAGCGTTGGATGGTAATGATGTAATAAATTCCAACAGCTCATCGATCGAAAGGGCGGTACAGTCGGCGATGCTTTGGCCTGCTATTTTACAGGACAGAATTGTATCATTCAACCGTTTTCCCTGACATAGGGGACAAGTTTGGGTAACGATAATCGTGTTTAAAGCCTCTTTTCGGCTCATGATTTCCTTAGACTGCTTCTTGAGGAATGCTTTTTCAATGCGGGGGATAATACCCTCATATTGGACCGTTTTTCCCCATTCCGGATCGGGATGTTTGGGTCTGTGTTCGGCTGCATGCAAAAGCAGCTCCCATTCCTGCGGCGTGTAGTCGTTCAGTTTTTTATTGTTGTCAAAATAGCCTGACTGGGTGTAGCGCGTCAGGCGCCAGCCGCCCGGTTGGAAGGTGGGAAATCGGATAGCTCCCTCGTTCAACGATTTTTGTTTATCAATAAGGCGATCTACATCAATGGTCTGCACAATGCCCAGTCCTTCACAGGCCTTGCACATGCCTAGTGGATTATTGAATGAAAAAGCGCTTGAATAGCCTACAAAGGGTGTCCCCATGCGCGAGAAAAGCAGGCGTAAGGAAGCATATATGTCGGTAGCCGTTCCTACGGTCGAGCGTGCATTGCCGCCCAATCGTTTTTGATTGATAATGATAGGGACATTCAGGTTGTCTATTTTGTCCACATCGGGAACGCCGATGTGTTGCAGCCGGTTTCGGATAAAACTGCCCTGTGTTTCGCTGAACTGCCTTTGGGCCTCAGCACCTATGGTTTCGAAGACCAAAGACGACTTGCCCGATCCGGAGACCCCTGTAAAAACGGTAATCTTTTTCTTGGCGATCTGGAGAGAAATATTCTTGAGATTATTTTGTCGGGCATGTATGATGTGAATATGTTCCATAATCATTAACTTTGGTAATTATTAACTAAGTTAACTATTTTGTTGGCGATGAACAAAACCGAACAGAAATTTTATGAAGTGTTTACCGATTTACAATGCTTCATCTTAGCAAATATGAATAGGGGCGACATCAATGGTGTAACGGCTACGCACTATAATATCATCGAATATATTTACCGCCACGATCATTGTATCGTCAAGCAGATTGCACAGGCGTTTAACATAAGTCCGCCTGCTGTTTCCAAGCAGCTCAAATTTTTAATTGCGCATGATCTCGTCGAACAGCAACAGTCCTCGGCCGACCGCAGGATTTTCAACTTAAGTGTAACGGATAAAGGCCGGTTCATTATTGATAATTCGGAGAATTTTAGGGAAGCAGTGGCCAAAGAAGCTGCGAAAAGCTTGACGGAAGAGGATTTAAATAAGCTGACTGAAATGCTTAATAAGGTGTTGATGGCCTGCTCAACCCCGACATGCTGAGAAAATCATGAATCATTAACTTCGTCTTTTAACTTGCGTTTCAATTATAGTCCCTTTTGAAGCGCTGAGTAGGTCAGGTATATTTATGCTGTTTTAACTATTTCTTTTAACCACATCGATCATATGATCTAAATCAAATGGCTTTTCAATAAAGTCGTCGGCTTTACATTCGTCGGCGGTTTTTGCAATATCGCTATCTGTCGATGTCAGGACAGATGGAAGCTCTTCGGTATCTGGATCAGCTTTGAGTTCCTTGATCACTTCGGATCCCTTTTTACTTCCTTTAATATGGTCATCCACAATAAGAATGTCGGGGTCAATATCTGCAAGCTCTTCAATTGGTTCAGTCGTAAGCGATGGAATCACATCAAAACCCTCATCAACTAAGACCTCATCCATGATATTCAAGATATCTTCATTATCTTGAATAACTACAGCCTTCTTTTTTGTCATTTCTTTTGAAATTTATCGGATAAATATAGAAAAAAAAGCGAGTACAAAGAACAGGGGAGCGCGCAATTTTCAGTTCGAAGAAACAGAACAAAAGTGAGGCTATCCAAGAGCTGATTGCAATGTAGACTATTAGGGCGCTTAGGTCGTCGTTTTTGGCTAATTTTTTAACAAAAAAAAAACAGATAACATGAATGTTATCTGCTGAACTTAACTTAAAGAAGTTTTTAAACTTCCTACCTAATTATGCTATTCGCACATTAACTGCGTTAATGCCCTTTTTACCGTTTTCTAGATCGAATGTTACAGTATCGTTTTCACGTAAATGATTGATTAAACCTGACGAGTGTACGAAAACATCTTGACCGCCATCTGTTGGTGTAATAAAACCAAAACCTTTGGTGTCATTAAAGAATTTTACTGTTCCTTGTTGCATTGTATATATGTATTAAATTATGTATTTATTAGAACGCTTTTGCAGCATACCTTTCCTTTAACCATACGCGTTAGTAAAGGATAAATCGATCTGTCAACAAAAAATGAAGTTTGCAATTTTTCGTATTGATACTATCAATCTGAAAAAGGCAATTGACTTTATATGTTGATAACAAAATAGCAGCTGGAAAAACAAAGACTGAGAAGAAAGAGTAAACTCAAAAGTGTCAGAAGAAGTAGTGGCAGAAGCCTGATTATTATTCAAATGTAGTTATAAATTATTGAAAAACAAAGTTTTTTATTTTCTTCTGCCAATGTCAGTAAGCACTAGAGGCGAAAGAGTTGCCGCCGAATGCGGAGCTGATGCTTTTCTTGCAGAGCCATTTCAACTTGATGATCGCAATGATTCAGTAGAGAAAGTTATGTAAGCGTAGTTTTAGAATTTAAGGTTGGTTCAGGCCACTAGGCGATTGAATGAGTTAGAAATGCAGAAATAAGAAGCGGACCAAACTTAAGGATAGTTTGGTCCGCTAGGTTAAAAAAAATATGATGCTTTAATAATTCTTACGCATGTTTTTATTGTTATCCTGCTTTGTTATACGTTAGCTCAACGGTATTTTGAAACAATGCATGCTATTGATTGCGCATGGGATTATACCTTGATCAAACGCTATGAATGGCTTAACTGTAATTTTCCGATAAAGGGACGATTATCAATCGTCAGAATAGCTTCGTTAAGGGAATAGCATAGCTGGTAGCTTTCACTCAGTGTCTTTTTGTTAGCTTCTATTTTGTCTTTTTCAACCTTGTCGACAATCCAGGTTGGGTTTAACGGATCTGAATTAAATTTGGTGATTAATACGGTAAATCCTTCTTTCTGAGCACTGATTAAAGTGTCTTTTGTGATGTCTACTATTTTCATAGTGAGATAATATACGAAAAAAATACGAAACAGGATGTACTAAGTTTAAATGATAACCTGGTAGACTTGCGGACAATTTTAATAGAAATGTAGCTTCTTTTATGGATCCGGCGCTAAAATTGAAAAGTTTAGCGCCGGGAATATCCGCTGTGATGCAGATTGCAAAAAAAAATAAATGTAACTAAACTTTTTATCTTAATCTTATTTTCCATTGAGATGGTCGCGCACAAAATTTAGCCAATTGGAAGGATTAATGGTTTTATCAATAAATACGTCAGGTTGTAATCCGATGTCGTCTACAGGGAAGTCTGGAATACGATAACTTTTAGATAATCCATAGTACAGTTCAATATCGCCACAGGGTGATGTAACGATATTTACATTAGAGATATCAAGCATTCCTTTGGTTGTTCTACCGTACAATTTTACCTTTTTACTTTGCATGGCGGTCAATAGAAATTGCTCTGTCGTGCTCCCATTATTTTCATTGATAACGATCCCTATGTTCTTGGGATAAGGCTGAATGGTATCCATCTTGGTTATGTTTACTTTTTTATTGAATAAATCGACATACTCACCTTTATTGGCCTGCAATTTTTCGTAGTAGTTTTTGAACGTTTTTTTAGACTCCTCGTCAAAATCGGGGTTTTGACTCAGCTCCAACATGCGTTGATTATTTAAATCTGTCGAATAAAATAATGCACCTACGGTTCTAATCGGCTGCGTGTATAAGAAGGGGATAAGGCTACTATAACTCGCATCACTTCCGCCTGGATTATTTCTAACGTCAATAATAAAATTTTCGGTCGATAAGATGGTTGCTCGGTTGGCCAATATAAGGCTGTCAATTGCTTTTTTTTCGGATATTTCAAAATCAGGAATTCGGAGGTAAACCGTGTTTTCATTTATTTTTTCGAATAATGGCTTTGTGGCGTTTAATGGATTTAGATCCTTTTCAATAAGCTGCTTTTTTTGTTCGGTAACCTTTTCGCCTTTCTTTGTTTTTCCAATATAATTTACGCCGATATGTCCATTACGAAAGAAACGGATCCATTGATTGAGTAATGTAGCACATTCCTGATTATTGGACAAGTGTTTAACTTTTTCGAGATACATTTTATTGTGCAATTCATAGGCATCCCGGCCCTTTTTGCTGATGATGTATTGAAAACCGGCATCATTCTCTTCAAACGTTTTTTTTACCCACAAAAAATTGGATTCACAATTGCAGTTTTGAGCGAAATTTAAAATAGGTAAGCTTAGCAATAGCCATAAAAATAGGACGCGTGTGTTCAGGTGCATAATCAAAATTGTTAATAATTGTCGATTGCACAAATATAGAGTAATAATGGAAAATATACTCGTAACCGAACAAAAGATTATTCAGGATGTCAAGGCCCCATTTTTTGGCCATGATGGCATTAGAAAGTTTCTTCTCCTTACTCATCCCTCAGGCTGACAGCGGGGTTGATCAAGGCTGCTTTGATCGCATGATAGCTGATCGTGAGCAACGCTATTATCAGCGTTCCCATGCCGGCAGCAATGAAGATATCCCAGGTGATTTTGATACGGTAAGTATAGGCGCTGAGCATGTCATCGGCGATATAATAGGCTATCGGAAATGCGATCAGGCAAGAGAAAAGGACCAGTAGCACAAAATCTTGAGACAGCATCCTCATGATCTTAAAAGTAGAGGCTCCCAGTACTTTATGGATACCGATTTCCTTCGTCCGGTTCTCGGCTATATAGGCAATCAGGCCATATAAGCCAAGGCATGAAATAAAAATTGTCAATAGTGCGAAAAGACTCGAAAGTGTACCCAATTGTTGAAAATCTTTAAATTTTTCGGCGTACTTGCTGTCTACAAAGGAATATTCAAAAGGATAGTCGGGATTATATTCTTTAAAAATCTGCTCCATTGCAGCAATTGCTTCTGACGTATTCATATGGTCGTTTATGCGTATGTTCGTAACCTGAGTACCTGCATAAGCTCCCTGAATGACCATTGGAGTAATGGGACTGAAAGGCGATTCCTGAATAAAATCCTTGATAACTCCGACGATATGCCAATTCCTGCCATCGACAACCGTTTTGCCGATCGGATCATCAAAATTAAATGCTTTGGCGGCGGATTCATTAATAATCATCGCGGCAGAATCAGTTGGAAATTTAGCCAAATCAAAATCCCGCCCTGCAACTAATTGCAGCTCTGCCGTGTTGACCAAATTTTCATCGGCACCAATTCTGGTAAAAATGGTGTTATTATCTTTGGGCTTCCCTGCCCAGTCCATGTAGTTGCTGCTTCTGTTCTCTGTAAGGGGGGACGAAGTCCTTGAAATCTGTGTGGCAATACCGGAAGACAATAATTTATTTTTTATAAGTAATCTATTTTTGCTGATTTCTCCCTGATCGATAATACTAACCAACCTTTCCTTATTATATCCGATTTCTCTATTTTGAGCGTATTTGATTTGCCGATGGATGGATAATGTTGTTATGGTCAGGATGATAGCAATACAAAATTGGGAAATGACGAGGATTTTCCGAGGGTTAAATTTCTGTTGAATAGGAAGATATTTGCCTTTCAGTACTTTCGTCGGCAGGAAGGAAGACAGATAAAACGCGGGATAGCTCCCTGAAAGAATTCCGGTCACTAAAATAAATCCTGCAAACATTGCCCAGAAAAGGAGATCGTCAAATTGGATAGATAGCTTTCTGGAGACCAGATCATTAAAGTAGGGGAGCGCTATCAGTGTAATCAAAAGGGATAATAGGCTAGAAATGCATGAAATCACCATGGATTCAGTTAGGAACTGACCGACCAACATCTTTTTATTTGCACCGACGACTTTTCTGACACCTACTTCCTTCGCCCGTTTTTCGCTCTGGGCTGTACTTAGATTCATGAAATTAATGCAGGCAATAATAAGAATAAAACAAGCAATGGCGATAAATGATCGTACCATGCCAATTCGTTGCGAGCTCGGCTTTCCCTGCTCAGTAAAGTTGCTATAAAGCCATTTATCGCCGATAGGTTGAATAAAATTGGTTACTTTTGTATCGGTATGCTTTCTTAAGAAATATTTTATATTTGTTTCAAATTGGTCGACATTCGCGCTTTTATGCAGTTGTATGTAGGTCTGAATGGAATTATTTCCCCAATAGTCGTCGGAATAGCCTATTTTCTCCATTAATGTCCAGGGTACGAGATAAGTGCTTCCTTTCATAAACGAATTATCTGGCAAGTCTTCAATAATTGCAGACACAGCTGAAATTTGGGAGCTGTCCAATCGGATGGTCTTGTTGATCGGGTCGGAATGCCCAAATAATCTTTCAGCCAAAGATTTAGTGAGAACGATCTGGTTGGGATTTTTTAATGCCTCAAGGGGATTGCCTGCTATAACCTTGTAATCAAATATTTTTAAGAATGTGCTGTCTACGAAAACACCTTGTTCTTTTGCGAGTTTCGTTTCTTGATGGGTTAAAAGAAATCCAGTGCCCTTGTCCACTCTTGTAATCGCATTTATCTCAGGAAAGTCGGTTTTTAAAGCCGCAGCCATTGGCTTAGGCGTATAAAAATGTTCGACGGCTTCGCCTTCCCAGACATCTTTCATCCCTACTGCATAGATCTGATCGGTATTAGAATAAAAGCGGTCAAAGCTAAATTCGCTTTTTACCCATAGCATGATCAATATGGCAGCTGTCATTCCAGAAGCTAATCCTACACTATTTATCGTTGCAAAACCTTTATTCTTTGCTAAATGACGAAAGGCAATTTGAAAATAATTTGTAAGCATATGAAATTGTTATGGCTTAACGTTTGCTAATTCATTGCCAATAAAATAAAGTGTTGAAAATAAGTGGTTAAAGCGTTTTTTTATCATCAACAGCATGTTCGAAATCGAACGATCTTTGTTCGAATGCGGACAATTGAGGAAAGATTATTGAAGCTATGGATCAACTCAAAATTTTACTGACATGCAGGAACATCTTGGTTGCGTTATTTTACAGGTTTCATTAGAAATCCATCATAAATTGACTTTCCTAAAAATAAAACCTAATTTTGACTGATCAACAATAACTAAACCAGCAGATGAGTGTTACACATGTCCGACAATTGTTTACCCAACTTTACGAAGAAAATTGGGTGAAGTTGTATGTGCATGTGTTTCGAATGTTAGACGATCGTGACGAAGCCCGTGACATTGTACAGGAAATTTTCACGAATCTCTGGGACCGCATGGAGCGGCTTGAAATTGAACATTCTTATCAGGCGTATCTTTTTCGTTCGGCCCGTAATTTGGTCATCAATCGTATCGCCAGTCAGGATGTGGGCCGGAAATATGAACATTACCTGGAGCATGCCGCATCAACCGCTGAAATTATGCCCGACGAGTTGCTGCGGGAGAAAGAATTGGCCAGGCAGATCGACGAGGCCATAGAAAAGCTACCGCGGAAAATGGCTTTGATCTTCAAAAAAAGTCGATTCGAGCAGCGGAGTTATCGGGAGATCGCCGCAGAACTTGAGATCTCTGAACAGACGGTCAAAAAGCAGATTTACAATGCGTTGACGGTTTTGAGAAAAAAAATACGAACTATTTTCATTTTTTTCTACCACTAAAGGGGCACTATCCTGTCTTCTAAACGGTAAACAGGATAGAACCTATGAAACAACGATTATCGAAACAATTACTGCAGAAGTATCAGCAGGGGAATTGCAGCGCCGAGGAAATTGCACTTGTCGAAAGCTGGTACAATGAGCTTAGTCGTAAAAATAACGACAAAAATATCCCGGAACTGGATCTCGCTGCCGAAGACCGCTATTTCCAACAGCATATTTTTGGGTCCGAATTAAGGGCTAAAAGCCACCGGAGTGCCTATTTGAAGGTGGCTGCCAGTATTGTATTCTTTTTGCTGGCAGGTGCAGTGCTATACTTCTTTTCCCAGCCCCAACAATCGTCACAGCCACTGCCTTTTAGTGTCGGTCAATTCCAGGCCGATCTGCTGATCGGCAATGAAGTGGTTAGCCTGGACGAAAAGAAACCGTTTAGCCCGGCCTACATGGCGCAGGGGAAGGCGGATAACCTGGCGGTCAGGACCAAAAAGGGGCAAGAATTCAAAATGGAACTTCCCGATGGTACCACCGTATGGCTAAATGCCGACAGTAAGCTGGAAATAGGACCGGGATATGACGTCAACGAACGCTCGGTATTCCTGACGGGTGAAGCCTATTTTAAGGTGGCAAAAAATAAAGCCAAACCTTTTATTGTTCATGTCGGCAACACCAGCATTGAAGCCTTGGGAACCGCTTTCAACGTGAAGTTATACGCAAACGATAGTCAGCTCTTAACCACACAGCTCGACGAAGGTAAAATACGGGTCAGCAATGCGGGTCTTCAGGAGATTCTGCTACCGGGACAGTCGATCGAACTGAATGTGCTGAACGGTGCCTTCCAGAGAAAGCAGCAAAATACACAACAGGATGCTGCCAACTGGAAAGACGGTTACTTTGAATTTGACCAGACACCGCTTCCCGAGATTTTGGACGATCTTTCCCGTTGGTACAATTTTACCTATAGCCTGGCGCCCGTCTATAAAAACAAAGTCCTTAGTGGGAAAATCAGCAAAAAAGAGTCCTTTGAAGAAGTACTCAAAATATTACGGTTCGCCGGCATAAACTATACCATCGACAAGGACCGACTCGTCCTTGTTCCCTAACCAAACCCAAACAAACGCATTTTCAATCTAAATACCCTATGAAACAATCCGTAAAAACACTGCTATTGATGCTGATGCATGTCAATGGCTATGCCTTTAGCCAGCAGGCAGACAAGGCATCTGACCATGTTCAATTTAAACAGCTCGTCAAAACCATTGAGCAGCGCAGCGATTATCGCTTTGTGTATGATCCCCATGAAATTAACCCCGATCTGAATATTGATGTCAATTTAAACAACGCCAATATCCCCGAGCTACTTAAACAGGCATTCTCGGCTAAGGGCATCCGCTATCAAATCGTCAAAAACACCATCGTGCTCCAGGGGAAGGGGGTAGCAAAGGCGCTGCAGATGACCGTCTCCGGTCGGGTCAGCAATGCTTCCGGTGTAGCCCTTGAAGGGGTTAGTGTTCGGGTTAAAAACAAGATAGCCAGTACGGTCACCGATGCCAGTGGACGCTTTGGTTTAAATGGGCTGCAACAGGATGATATCTTACTTTTGAGTTATGTGGGCTACCGCAGCAAGGAAGTGAAGGTGGCCGACAAGGCCCTCATGGAAATAAGCCTTGAGCTAGATCCGGGCAACCTGGATGAAGTGGTGGTTATCGGTTACGGTACGTCTTCAATACGCAAAAATACGGGTTCGGTATCCAGCGTCACCAGCAGGGAGATCGAAACACAACCGGTACTGGATCCTCTGGCGGCCTTGCAGGGGCGCGTTGCGGGACTCAATATCGCATCCAATTCGGGCTTGCCGGGCAGCTCCTTTCAGGTGCAGCTGCGTGGTGTCAATTCTTTGAGCAATGGCAGCAGCCCGCTCTATATTATCGACGGTATTCCATTTTCGGACGAAAGCATGAATCAGTTTACCGCGGCCAATGGCAACCAAAGCCCGCTCAGCCTGCTCAACCCCAAGGATATTGAACGCATCGATGTGCTTAAAGATGCCGATGCGACTGCCATCTATGGCTCCCGGGGTGGGAATGGAGTAATCCTGATCACAACAAAAAAAGGAAATAAGGGCGGACTTAAAATAGACTTTAATGCCAATGTGGGTTCCGGTAAGGCCATCCGCAACTTGAAGATGCTCAATACGGAGCAATATTTGGAAATCCGGAAGGAGGGCTTTAAAAACGATAACTGGACGGCGACAGCAGATAATGCGCCGGATCTGCTCACCTGGGATCAGTCCGCCTACAGCGACTGGCAAAAGGAGTTTTATGGTGCATCGGCCCCTTTCTCGACCTATCAGCTGTCATTTTCGGGAGGAAACGAAAATACCCAATACCTGGCCAGTACCAATTTCAATCGTCAGGGTGATCCATTGCCAGGTAATAAAAATTATCAACGTGGGGGGGCGCTGTTGAACCTGTCTACGCAGTCCAAAGATCAACGATTTAAACTCAACAGCAGTTTCAACCTCAATCTGGACCGTAACAATACCGTGCCGACAGATATTGCCCAGTTTTATAACCTGGCGCCCAACTATCCGTTATATGATGAGAAGGGCGACTATTATTGGTTCCAGCAGAGTTTGCAGAACCCCGCCGCCTATATGGAGCGCTCGAGTGTTTCGAAATCAAAATCCCTGCTGGCCAACCTGTCTGCCGAATACGCGATCTTACCCGAACTGGTCGCTAAAATCAATGTAGGGTATAACCTCAAAAGCATGGACCAGACACGCCTGCTGCCCAATGCCGGATTTAATCCATTGACCAGCGCCGGCTCCACGGCTTCTTACGGCAATTCGGATTATCAGTCCTACATCGTTGAGCCGCAATTAAATTACAGTAAAACCTTTGGTAAACATGATTTTAAACTGCTTTTAGGTGGTACCTGGCAGCAAAGGGTCAGCGAAGGGAAATATATAGATGGCGGTAATTACCCAAGTGATTCCCAGCTAGGTAACTTGGCTGCCGCAGGTGTCATTGCGATCCGCAACAACCAATATGCAGATTACCGTTACCAGTCTGCATTTGGTCGTATCAATTATGCCTATGCCGACAAATATTTGTTGAATTTCAGTTACCGAAGAGATGGCTCTTCCCGCTTTGGGCCCAACAATAAGTACGGTAATTTTTGGTCGATCGGTGCAGCCTGGGTGTTCAGTAGCGAAGAATTTCTACAGGATCAGTCTATCTTGAGCTTCGGGAAGCTTCGTGCCAGCTGGGGAGTGACGGGCAACGACCAGATCGGCGATTACCAGTACCTGGATACCTGGGGAACGGGCTTTGCGTACCAAGGCATCACGGGGCTTTATCCGACACGGGTGTTTAACCCCAATTTTGGATGGGAAGAAATTAAAAAGAAAGAACTGGGGCTCGACCTGGGCTTTTTCAGGGACCGTATCTTCCTAACGGCCAATTATTATAACAATAGATCGGATAATCAGCTGATCAATATCGTGCTCGCACCGCAGACGGGCTATAATTCTTATTTTGGTAATACCCCCGCACTGATCGAAAATAAGGGCTTGGAGTTAGAGCTGAGCAGCGTGAATATCCAAAAGGAAAAGTTCAGCTGGAAAACCAATTTCAATATCACTTTTCCATCCAATACCCTGCTGGAATATCCGGGGCTTGCAAGTAGCAGTGATGCGAGGCGATACATCATTGGCGAGTCTACCCGTATCGTCCGTGGATTTCAGTTTACGGGAGTGGATCCGCAAACCGGGGTTGCTCAATTCCGGGATGTGGATGGTGACGGGAAAATTACGGATTTCAACGATTACGTAACCTTGGGATCCCTGCTGCCCAAGTACTATGGTGGTATCGGCAATAATCTGAATTATGGCGATGTGAGCCTTGGATTCCTATTTCAGTTTGTCAAACAGGAGGGACCATCCATTGGATATGGTCCACAGGCAACAACCATTGGCGGATTGGGCAATCTGGATGAATATATGTTGAGCCGTTGGCAGCAGCCCGGAGATGTGACGGATGTGCCACGCGCTACCGCCAACAGCGCCAACGAAGCTAACCTGGCTTACCGCAATTACTACCGCTATTCTTCGGCCGTATGGGACGATGCTTCTTTTATCCGCTTAAAAAATGTATCGCTCAGTTACGATATCTCCAAATGGGCAAAGAAGATCAATATGAGCCGCGCTGTGGTACAGTTCAATGCCCAGAACCTCTTTACCTGGACAAGCTTCAGAGGTATGGATCCCGAGATGCCTGGTTTTGACCGTACCTATCTCTCGGATGTCAATCCTTTTGGTTCGGTACGGAACAGCGCTACACCATCCATGCGTACCTATACATTTGCGGTACAGCTCACTTTTTAATGATCATAAAACTAAAGACTTATCCCATGAACAAATATATCATCTACAGCCTTTTTGCGACACCACTGCTTAACATCTCCTGCAATAAATTTCTGGCCGTCGACCCACCCAAGACGGAAGTGGCGGCAGCGTCGGCTTTCAGTGACGAAAAGACGGCCACAGCAACCGTGGGCGGACTCTATACCAGTATGAACAACTACAATAACCAGTTCGCCAGTGGACTGATGAGCATTGTACTGTCCAGCCTGGCCGACGATTATAACTCAGCCTTTACAAGCTACGATGAGTACAAATACAATAAACTGAGCCCGGCAACCTCGTATCTTGATCGGCTCTGGTCGCAACCTTATAGCTATATCAACCACAGCAATAAGATTATCGAGGGGCTTGAGGCTTCGGCGCTCAGCAGTACGGTCAAGGCACAGCTATCGGCCGAGGCCCGTTTTACACGGGTATTCAATTACTTTTACCTGAGCAACCTCTTCAATAAAGTGCCCCTCATCACGGATACCAAGGATCTGGAAACCAACAACCGAAAAGGTCCGGCCTCTAGGGAAGAGCTCTATGCTTTCATGGTGGATGATCTACAGAAAGCTGCTGTCGATATTGCGGATGCCTATCAGGGCAATGAGCGTACCCGCCCCAATAGAAAAGCAGTTGACGCGCTATTGGCCAGAGTATATCTGTATCATGGGGACTGGGCCAATGCCGAAGCGATGGCCGACAAAGTCATTGCTGATAATCGGTATGAACTGTCGCGGGACCTCAATACGGTTTTTTTGAAAACGAGCAAAGAGGCGATCTGGCAGCTGCAGACCGTTAATCTTTCTACTGCCGGGGTCAACACCTGGGAAGGTTTCAGCATCGTTCCGGCAGTAGCTACAGCTCGGAGTTACTATCAGGTGTATGATGCCACGGTAGCGGCCTATGAAGAGAACGATTTACGCAAAGCGATGTGGTTAAAGCCTTATGTCGTAAGTAATAAGACGCTTTATATGCCGTATAAGTATAAGGTGCGCACGGGCGCACCTGTGACCGAATACAATACCGTGCTGCGCCTTGCCGAGCAGTATCTGATCCGTGCAGAAGCGCGGCTAAACCAGAATAAGTTGCCGGCGGCACTACAGGATATCAATCAGATCCGCGAACGTGCAGGCCTTGCTGCGTTGCCACAAACGATGGACAAGCCGAGCATTGCCCTGGCACTCGAAAAGGAGCGGCAGCTAGAACTGCTCGGTGAATGGGGCCACCGTTGGTTTGACTTGGTGCGCACAAACAGGGCCCTGCCTGTACTTTCAAAGGTCAAAACAGACTTTAGTGAAAGCGATGCCAAAATACCGATCGCCAGTGCTATTCTAATTACAAATGCTAACCTCCAACAGAATGATTAAGCTATTCAAATACGCATTGCTGCTGTGCCTGCTACAGGCAAACCTGCTGTTGCAGGCACAAGTGAGCATTTTGCCGCAAAAAGCAGCGGCCGGTGATACCGTGACCATCAGCTTTGATGCAAGTAAATCTGCTGCTTCCCAGACGGAAGGGCCATTTTTCGTGGATTTCAACTATTCAAATTTTTACGAATTCCCGAGCCGCATGCCCATGCAACAAGAAGGTGGAATCTGGCGGGTGCGTTTTAAACTGCCCGCCTACGCCAACTTTTCCTGCTTTACGATCGCCGACAAAGACAAGAAATTCGTACAGCAGGCAAGCGATAGCAGTCAGTATGAGATCTACGTCTATAAGCAGGGGAAACTGATTGCTGGCAATTACCTTGGGAAATCATACAGTGTACCGGTTCAGGATAAAACCTCGGATCATATCCTGGCTACCCAGGAATATTACCTCAAAAAAGAGCTGAGTCTGTATCCCGACAATTACGAAGCACAGCTCCGGCTGATCGTGCTACAGATGAAAAACGCTGGTCCGGCCAAGCAGGGGCGGCTGTTGAAAAAGGGCTTGGCCGTAGTGGAAAAGAAATTCAGAAGCAATCCGCTCTTTGAAGGAAACCTCAACAAGGTGACGATGGGCTATCTGATACTCGGGCAGAACCAAAAAGTGGATTCGATCCGCCAGGTGGTGATCAACGAGTTTCCCAACAAGAAGATCGGAATAAGTTATCGGCTCAATAAGTTGTTCCGCGAGCAGGATTCTACCGCCGTGGTCGCCAAGATCGGGCAGCTTCTTTCGCTCAAGACGGCCGATAATGAGGCGGCCTATGGCAGCGCCTATGAATATCTTTTTAGCTACTATGTGCAGCACCGCGACAGCGTACAAGCCAAGAAATACCTCCCGCTGATTACCCGTTGGGAGCAGGATCCCTACAAATGGCGCGCCTACAATCAGTATGTGCAGCTGCTCTTAGCGCATAAGCTGATGCTGCAGGATGCGTCCAAACTCAATCTGTATCTACTTGACAGTGTTGCAGCCTATCCTGTGAGTTTAATACGCTATTTCCCTGAAACGGGCTATCTGGTGGCCCATGATCCGGCCAAGGCGGACAAGCTTAGTGCGGTGAAAGCAGAAATTATGGCCAATCAGGGACTTATCGCCGCTCAGCTAAACCAGCCCCAAGCGGCCCGAGACTGGTTTGCCAAAAGTATCCCTACACTCCAATCGGCGGCACTGCTGCGGGCGGTGGCCATGCAGTATCAGCAGTGGAATGATCCAAACAGTGCTATACCCGTATTGGAGGCAGCCTATCGTTATGCTCCTTTTGACCCAGTGATCAGGCAGCTTCTCGACAAAGCGATCCTTAAAAACGGAATGGACAATGCTGCCGAACGGCAAGCTTATTTTAGCAAGCTTGACAAGCAATGGAAACAAGGATATTACCAGGACTTCCAGAAAATCATCGGCAATACGCCATTTCCAGAAGACATCAGCATAGTTGATATGGATAAGAAACCTTTGCTCAAAGCGGATCTCACGGACAAGATTGTCATCATTGATTTTTGGGCAACCTGGTGCAAGCCCTGCATCGCTTCATTTCCCTATTTGCATCAGGTGTACAAAAAATATGCAGATGACCCGCAGGTGAAGTTCGTGATACTCAATTCGGGCAGTGGAAACAGCTGGGACGATGCCTACAAATGGGCAAAGGCCAATCCTGAATTTGACTTTCCATTTTATTACAACCAAGATAAAAAGCTCAGTAGTAAACTGGATATCACATCCATTCCGACAACATTGATCCTGGACAAAAAGGGGAACATCCGTTTTCGAAAGGTGGGATTTGAAGGTGAAAAGCTACTGCAGAGCCTCGATGCCATGATCGAATACCTGAAAGAACTGGAGCACTAATTTGTTGGATTCCATGTAGCTGTTCGCAAATGTGCTGTTTCATTGAGATAGTAATACGACAACATCAATGAAACAGCAATTGCTTATATCATATCGATCACAACCCCATAAATTTAAAAGGTTGTACTTTTTTTAGGTGTTCATTACTCAATCCCGTATAGGTTTTGTTCTGTTCAACATCAAGTTTAAGAACCTGACCTTTTTCGCTCAGATCCAGATCTTTTAGATTGATCCAAAAGGTACCCGGAGTGGTTACTGTTTCAAAATAGTAAACCAAATTTTTGTGATCTGCTACAGAACGCCAACGTGTCGTCGAGATATTGGGTTCTTCCTTGGAGGAAATTCCATAAGGAACAGAACAGTTGCGAATTACACTAAACACACTTGCAACGGATTTCCTCACGTCATCGGTCTGTGGAATTGCATCAATATAAAAGGAAGCACGCACAAATCGGTCTGCCGCACGGTTGGTACCAGGCAACATGATGGTACCTGGAATTCCCCGCCAATAATTATTGAGTGCCAGCTGCTCTTCAAAGATCGGCGAGTTTGTCATCACGACGTATTTCGGGTCGTGATGTATCACAAGTTTTCCGTTAATGTATTCAAATATGGCATTGTCGCCAGATTTATCGGATAATGATAAATGGAGTGTCGTAAACCGTTCTGTACCCGGAATATAGTCGCTGACTAAGACAAAAGGTTCGCTTTTAAGAGCATCTACGGCCTCTGCTACCGAAGCATAGTTATCTAATATATACTGTGCCCAAGCGGCAATGGTCAATCCGGGCTTCTGTCCTTTTGGATCGAATTTAGGGTATTGGGACTCGGCTAGCCAAAGGACATTGGCTACAAGACCAGCCTCATTCAAACCATCCGTAGTGGCCATGTCCCAGGCACTCGCAATGACACTGCCATATTTTGAAGTCCATTTGACGGAAAGGGGGCCCACTTCTCCATTTCTTTTCATCCCTTTTGGAAACACCCACAAATTAACAGGTATTTCATCCCGCCAGTCCATACTTCGGGCGGTAAGAACAGTTTGATTGGGACCTTTATATACAACGCGTGTGCATGCATCGGTTTTGCGATAGACAAAACAAAAAATCAGCATTAAAACAATTAAGATTCTTTTCATTTTCTTAAATTTATATGATTAAAATGTATTCCTATGTTGGTCTATAATCCCGTAGCTCAATTCGCCTGCTGCTACATTTAACTTATTTAAGTCTATTTCTGTTAATTGGGAAAATTATTATTGCCATAATAACTAATTTTCCCCTCTTTTGTTTGTCCTAAGCGTCAAATTTTGGGTAGCTTAATATTAAATTAACACTGGAGAATAATAATCTTCGTAATTGTACTCTTGGCCGCCATTCGCGACGATAATAGGGCATGCCGAAGAAAATATAATCCTTTATTCGCCCGCTACAGCTGAAGTATATTTATATCATTTGGCTGGGCCTGAATGTGGGCACGTAATAGGATAGAAAACAAGTTTGAAAAGTATTGTCTTGGTAGTCACTTTGTTAATTTAGCTTAATTTTTGTTAAATCGAATCTTCCTGTAGGCTAACATAGTTAAATAATTCGTTATTTAGGTATAAATGGAAACACGATGATGTCCGATTTTAAAAAAAATATGCACTTGGCAAATCGCGCCGGATTTGGGATGAGCCTACAGCAGATTACCGTTTTTGAACAGCAGTCTACCGCAGTCCTCTGGAAGCAATATGCTCAGGAACATGAATTTCATCCCATCAGTTTCAATACGGAGCAGACCAACGTCGACTACACGGCGCTTTCCAAGTTGAATGCAGCAGACAAAAAGCAGGTACAACAGCTCAATCGAAAGCGTAATATTGAGATCAACCTTAATTTCCTGAATGAAATGGTGCATAGCGAAGATCAGCTCAGGGAGAAGATGGCCTTTTTTTGGCACGGCCATTTTGCAAGCCGGGTTATCAACTCCAATTTTAGCGCCCATATCCTCAACGAAATCAGAAAAAATGCGCTTGGAAGTTTTCGGGATCTGCTGTTTGCCGTTTCCAAAGCTCCGGCTATGCTCAATTTCCTCAACAACCAGCAGAATAAAAAAGACCATCCCAATGAAAACTTTGCCCGGGAAGTGATGGAACTCTTTACGATGGGGCGTGGCAACTATACGGAATCGGATGTGAAGGAAGCTGCGCGTGCATTTACGGGCTGGTCATACGATAAGGATGGCCAGTTCTTGGTGCGTAAAAAGTTTCATGACTCCGGCAGCAAAACATTTTTGGGGAAAACCGGAAATTTCGACGGTAATGCTATCCTGGATATTATCTTGGAGCAGCCCGCTACGGCCCGTTTTATCACCGAAAAGCTCTACCGTTTTCTGGTCAACGAACAAGTGGATCAGGACATCGTCGACACGCTGAGTAAAGATTTCTTCGATTCAGGATATGATATCAGGCGGTTGCTAGACCGTGTATTTACGGCAGACTGGTTTTACGACTCCAAAAATGTGGGCAACAAAATAAAGTCACCGATAGAACTCATGGCTGGTATTATGCGTATGCTGCCCATGGAGATCGCGAACCCTGAAAACCTGATTGTTTATCAAAAGCTGCTGGGGCAGATGCTCTTGTATCCGCCGAATGTGGCGGGATGGCCATCGGGAAAAGCCTGGATCGACAGCTCTACCTTATTGCTCCGGATGCAACTACCGCAGATATGGACCGGCCTGCGGCCGCTGGATCTTGACGCGCAGAATGACGACGACCTTGATATGGGGATGAAGCAGTCGCGGGCCATGGCTAAAGCCTATAAAAACCCAAAAATTTCCATTGACTGGGCTGGGGTCGAGGCTGTATTTGCCGATCGGGATCCCTTTGAGCTCCTGCTGCAGCAGCAACCTTCCTTTGGTAAGGCACTGCGCGATAGCTACGCTGGGGGAAGCCGCCGTAGGACTATTATTGAAGTAATGAGTATCCCCGAATATCAACTCTGTTAATCGTAATAAGAAAGCCATGATCATCAAAAGACGCCAATTTCTCAAAGCAGGTTCACTTGCAACAGCATCACTGCTGCTGCCCAATTTCTTAAAAGCCATGTCCTTGCCTGAAGCACTGGAAAGGGGACAAAAGGTGTTGGTCATCTTGCAGCTTAGTGGCGGCAATGATGGGCTGAATACCATTGTTCCGATACGCAATGATATTTATTTTCGGGAAAGGCAGACGATTGCGGTCGATAATGCACTAACGCTCACAGATGAAGCAGGTATTCATCCGGCTTTACCTTTTTTCAAGACACTTTATGATCGTGGCGAACTGGCCGTACTCAACAATGTCGGCTATCCTGATCCCAATAAATCGCATTTCCGCAGCATGGATATATGGCATAGTGCGAGCCGAAGCGACGAGTATCTGGAGAGCGGCTGGATAGGTCGCTACCTCGACCAGGCCTGTTACGACTGCGGTCATCCGACGCAGGCGCTCGAAGTGAATGATATGCTGAGCCTTGCCCTCAAGGGAAAACAGAAAAAAGCGTTCGCGTTTAAAGACCCCAAGAAGCTTTATCAGACCAGCCGTGAAGAGTACTTTAATACACTCTATCAGGAACATAAGCATCAGCATGAAGAAGAAACAGTAGCCTATCTGTATCAGACCCTGGGTGATACGATCAACAATGCCGACTATATTTTTGAACAGAGTAAAGCCAGGAAGACCGCAGCAGCGTACCCCGATTCGGTGCTTGGAAAGGATCTGAAGACGGTATCGTCGTTGATTAAATCAGATATCAATACACAGGTATATTATCTGCAGATCGGTAGTTTTGATACGCATATCAATCAGCAGCAGCGGCAGGAGAGCTTATTCCACACCATCAACGATGCCGTGGAGGCGTTTGTGGACGACCTCAAGAAAAATGGTCTTTTTCAGCATGTCATGCTGATGACCTTTTCGGAGTTTGGTCGCAGGGTGGCCCAGAATGCCAGCAATGGCACAGACCATGGTACGGCCAACCAACTTTTTTTTCTATCCGGAGGATTGAAAAAACAGGGCCTGCTCAACGCGCTGCCCGACCTGACCCAGCTCAATGAGGGGGATCTCCAGTATACGGAAGATTTTCGAAAAGTATATGCTACACTATTGAAAAAATGGCTCGATGCAGATTCAGCCAAAATATTGGGTTGGAAAAATGGGATTTATGATTTTATTTAAAAAACACCTTCTTATGAGTAGGTATTTATACGCTTTTTTTTTCGATAAATAGTTTTATACCTGAATTGTGTGATGGGCTTTGATTTACAGGATTTATTAGAGATATTAGTTCTATAAACTTAAAATTTGAGTCCATTACACAACCTTTCAGAAGAAACATTGATTCTTTTGCTTAAGAAAAAGAACCAGCAGGCCTTTAGCTATCTCTACGATAACTATGCGGACGCCTTGTATGGCGTAGTTCGCCGGATTGTAACTTCTGTTGAGCATGCAGAGGAAGTTATTCAGGATGTTTTTGTTAAGATCTGGAAACATGTTGATCATTTCGATGCAGAAAAGGGAAGGTTATATACATGGATGATCAATATTGCGCGTAACGCCGCACTGGACTACCGTAAATCAAAGGGTGCAAAGAATGAATTGAAAAACCAACCGCTCTCCAATATCGTAAATAGAGAAGAGGAGCTAGATCGAAGTCAGAATGAACGGAATGCACGGGCAGATTTTATTGGATTTAAAAATGTTTTAGATAACTTAAAGCCCGAATGCCGCATTTTGATTGAAATGGCCTACTATGAAGGATACACCCAACAGGAAATCGCACAACAGCTCGATATTCCTTTGGGGACCATAAAAACACGGACTAAAGCTGCGTTTTTACATTTAAAAAAATTATTAAAAGAATATCGTTAATTTTGGATATCGAAGCTTACATATCATCTGGGATTATTGAATCGTATGTGTTAGGACTCGCTTCCGAAGAGGAAGTCAGTATCCTGAACTGTATTCGTAAAAATAATTCCGCAGTGGATGAAGCAGTAATCGAAGCTGAAAAAATGCTCGAGAACTTGGCTGAGAACCAGGCGGTGGCAATGCCTATTTCCCTGAAGGAAAAGATCTGGGCTAGGCTTGAAGATGAAAACCTCGTTGCGAAGAATGATTCAGCAGATCTTCCTCCCACGCTGATTACTTCATCGGATGAATATGATAAGTCACTAAAAAATTCCAGCACTGAAGAGCAGACGGCTCAGATCGTATCGCTAAGATCTTATGGGTGGGCAATCGCAGCAAGTGTTTTGCTTGCGCTTAGTGCTGGTGCAAATCTATTCTTTTATCTGCAGCAACAACAGGATAGACAGATGCTTGCTCAAACGAATACACAACTAAATTCGAAGCAAACTACCTTAGCTGTATTGCAGGACAAATGGGCACTCATTCAGAACCCGGCCATTAAAACGATTTCTTTAAAAGGGGTTGAGACCAAACCAGATTTGCACGCACTAGTTTACTGGGACCAGCATTCTAAAGCAGTTTACTTGAGTCTTGAGCATATGCCCGTTCCTCCCAAGGGTAAACAGTATCAGCTCTGGGCCATGGTAGACGGACAGCCGGTCAGTGCTGGTGTATTTCCGGTGGCTGCCAGCAATCAGATGGCCAGTAAAATGCTTGATGTTGCCAAAGCACAGGCCTTCGCCATTACGTTGGAGGATGAAGGTGGAAAACCTAGTCCTACGCTAACTGAGCTCTGCGTGATGGGAAATATTTAGCCCTTATTCTCTTAAATTTTTTACTGTCGGTCAGGATTTAATAGCACGAAAAAGCCCCAATTTGTAAACCAAACCGGGGCCGTTTTCACAGGTAGATTAAGACTTTTGTTAAGCTTTGATAAATAAACCTGCAATATTAAGTACAGCTTCTGCGGTTAATGGCTCATCAAAAGATTGTGTTGCTGCACTAGTTGAGATTTTCCCCATCGAGCCAGACAGCGAAGTTACGTCAACGCCTGCCTGCTTTACATTATCTTCACCTGCATAAATAGGATCTACGACGGCACCGATACCCGTATCGTTGGCTCCCGTAATCCAAGGCTTTTGATTTGCGGCACCACCGCCGCGTGCGCGGCGCATCTGCCGGATATGGGAGGCATGCCTCGCTTCGACAGAGTGGATCTGTAATGCAGCAGTAAGAACAACGCGGTTGCCAAGCAAGATGCCTGCCTGTCCCTTATATGCGCGCACTCCGGTATCTTCAAATGCCTGAGCAACCGCTAAAAATGTATCATAATCGCTAAAGACATTTCCAAATGTGCCGCCAGCGGTGAAATCAAATGTCGGCTTTGAAACAGCCTTACTGCCCAATACCTGTTTCAGAAAATTCACGTGAGCTACCTCATGATCCCGTATGGTGGTAATGGCTCCAAGCGGTTTGCCCGAGGGGATAAGTCCAGCTTTGGCAACTCCCATGGTATAATATTCTGCTTCTAAATATTCGAGGGTCAATGCATAATTTAGGACACCATTTACGTCCGTTGGAGCTGTGGCACCATAAGCTTTTTTGAAAAGTTCACTAACGAAAAAGGGTAGTGCTGCCAGCGTTACTTTTTTACTCATGGAAGCTAGATTTTTAATTGCTTCGCGACGTGGGCTGATGCGATCGCTGAACTCAGGATCTACAGCATTTATTTGTTCAAAAACGTTTAAAAGATTCATGATAATTGAGTTTTGGGTGATTAATAAGTGGGTAGATCCGATACATCGATTTTCGATTTGATAAACGGTGCTGCAGCACTCAGTACGACACTAGGGCTTTTTGCAACATCAAGACCATTGGAATCCACAACTTCCATATTGGCAAAACTGCCATTGTCTATCATGTCACGTACCCAAGCAGCATGCCGCGCTTCAACCGAAACGATCTTGCCTGCCAATAACAGGTAATTAGGATCTTTAATAAGCCATCCTGCACCGTTATATGCTGAAACGCCCAGATCCTCAAATGTTTTGGCCGTTGCCAGGACATTTTCCCGACTGCTGAAATTAATACCCGAAAGATTTAAATCAAGGCTGGAGATTGCTTTGGCACCCAGTGCAACTTTAAAAAATTCGCGATGAGCAATCTCATGATCACGGATATCTGTAAAGAATGCCTTTTCCATATCGGTCATTCCCGTGTAGGGGTTATTGACCAATTGAATATAAAAGGCGGCTTCAAGCTGTTCGAGCGCGTATGCGTAGTTGAGAATAGCAATATCGCCACTACCAAAATATAGACCCTTACCACCATTATCCATACCGTCATCATGATCTTTTTTACAACTGGACATACCCAGGATGGCTAATGATGCAGCACTAGCGCCTGCAAATTTCAGGAAATCCCTTCTGCGAAGATCCCTTTTTTCAATTTCGCTATTGGAATGCAATAGCGAATCATTGTGGGGCTTTGTTGTCTTTTCCATAACAAAAGTCTTTAAGTTTTATAATTTTCTGTACTTATAACCATTTACGACTTTTTGGATAGCTTGGATTTCATCATTCTATTTTTTTTAATTTTTTTTTGATGTAGGTTTTAGCTGTTGTAAATAACGATCGTTTCACATGTAAGCGGATCGCTTATTACGGTACTGCTCGGGATAGCAGCGCAAAAAAAACTGATGCAGACTTGCATCAGTTTTTTGCTAAGAGCTATTTATGCTATATCATTTACTTCTTGGCTAGCAAGGGCAAGTATTTTTCATAGCCCTTGGCTTTCATTTCTTTTTTAGGCACAAATTGGAGAGAGGCACTATTGATGCAATAGCGTAGCCCACCTTTGTCAGCAGGGCCGTCATCAAAGACATGTCCTAGGTGAGCGTCGCCAGTTTTGCTACGTACTTCCGTGCGGCGCATGCCGTGAGAATTATCCGCTAATTCTTCGACTAAGTCTGGATTGATCGGTTTGGAAAAGCTGGGCCATCCACAACCTGATTCAAACTTGTCGGTCGAGACAAATAGTGGTTCACCGGTAGTAATATCTACATAAATGCCATCTCTGAACTCATCATTGTATGCATTATCGAATGCACGCTCGGTTGCCTGATGCTGCGTGACATCATATTGCAGTGGTGTAAGTTCTTTTTTTAATGTGCTTTGGTCTTTCCTTTTATAAGTTTGCTGCGCGGATGAATCTTTGGCGGGAGAAGGATTGGCTTTTCGTGCCAACTCGAATAATTCCGGATCAATATGGCAGTAGCCACCTGGGTTTTTGTCGAGATATTTTTGATGGTATGTCTCAGCGTCGTAGTAATTTTGTAAGGGTTCCAGTTCAACAACTATTTTTGCCGGATATTTTTTGGCCAGTTCGGCAAGGCTTTCCTTGATAACCGGAACGGCTGAATCGCTTGTATAGTATATGCCGGTACGATATTGTGTTCCGATATCGTTTCCTTGCTTATTGAGCGAGGTCGGGTCAATAGTCTTTAGGAATAAATCTACGAGCAGTTTTAAGTCGACGACTTGTGGATCGTAAGTGACTTTGACAGTCTCCGCAAAACCCGTTTTTCCTGTGGAAACCTGCTCATAGCTTGGGTTTTTTAGATTGCCATTGGCATAACCAACTTCGGTAGCGGTCACCCCACGGACCTGCTTAAGAAAATGCTCCGTACCCCAAAAACATCCCCCTGCAAAATAAATAACCTGATCTTTCTCGCCAGTAGGGTTCATAGCTTGTTTTTTAATTATTTTGGAATCATTAGTTTTCTGTGAAAAGCCAAATTTGCTGAGCATAAATAAGCCTAATCCTAGTAATAATAATAAAAATACCTGTTTCATAGCGTTTTTCCATTCTTGTTTTTTAATATACGATGTAAAGGTCCGAATTGGTTTTGATCAATTTAAAATTGAGGATCTTTGCTTCGTTATTGGTAAGATATGTCTAGTGATGGAATTCCATAAACATCGATAGAAAATTTTTAGACAGAGGTACTTTTTTACCTGAAGCAGACAATACAATACAGTTGCCGAAAGAAATCTATTGTTAAACTTAATTGGACGGTTATTGTTTCCTATTCGAGGTAATGCCCTTGGCGGATTAGCAGTGCCCGGTATTTATTGAATACACTAGATTTGGATACAAAGCCCAAATATTTTTGCTCAGGTCCAAGCACCGGAAGGATCCAGGTGTCTTCTTTGTTCATTTTTGACATCACAGATTCCATACTTTCATGAATAACAACGATATCATTGGGCTTTTGAGCCAATTTTTCAAATGTTGTATCCAGACCATCCAATTCACCAAGTAGAATCGAGAATAAATATTCGCTGTTGACTAGTCCGATGAATTTCCCATCGTGGCTCACAATGGGAAATATATTTCTTTTGCTATGAATAATATCGTGCTGTCTAGATTTAGGGGTTTCATCAGGACGCAAAATCACAAAGTTCGTTTCCAAAACGTATTTGATACGCATCATGCTTAATACGGAACGATCTTTATCTTCATAAGAGATCAAATCACCTGATTCTGCGAGCACCTTAGTATAGATCGAATGCTTGAGCATTGTTCTATTGATGAGGTAAGATATCGAACAGACAAGCATCAATGGGACCATCAATGTGTAGCCACCGGTCACCTCTGCAATAAGGAACATACCGGTCAAAGGTGCATGCATAATGCCGCTCAGGGCGCCGGCCATACCAGCTACAACAAAATTAGGAACGTTCAGCTCTGCAAGCCCTGTCAGATTGATCCCATAAGAAAATGCAAACCCCAAGAGTCCTCCCATCACCAAGCTTGGACCAAAAACGCCACCATTGCCACCTCCATTAAGAGTAAAGAGTGCGGCAAATGATTTTCCGAAGAGCGTCAATAGCGTGTATCCAAAAACAACGAAGCCGATATTATGGTATTCGGAGAATAAACTATTAAGGATTTTTGATTTTCCGAAACCATTGGTTGACAACGACAGATACGCGCGCAAAAGATACGGTGTATAAGCCTATCAGTACAGCTATTAGCAGGTAGAAGAATAAGGCGGATACCTGCCAGTAGGAATTAAAGTTCGTAAATAGGGGTTCACTGTAGAGCAGCCGCGAAACCACTGATGCCATTGCAGAGGAAATTAGCAGTGGAATAAAAACAGGAATGGAAAATTCGGGTAGCAGAATTTCAATGGCAAAGATCATTCCTGCCAAAGGACTATTAAATGCACCAGCAATACCTGCAGCTGCACCGCAGGCCAGTAGCATGGTCACTTCTTTGTTTTGTAATCCAAAAAAACGCGCAATGTTTGAACCAATAGAAGATCCGCCCAAGGCAACGGGAGCCTCCAAACTACAGGAACCTCCAAATCCGACAGTGATCGCTGAAGTCACCACCTGTGAATAAATATTACTGGGATCCAGTCGGCTTCCTTTTCGGCTGATCGCATAAATAATCGGCGTTATACCATGTTCTATCTTTTTGCCTTTGATAAATTTTCGGACAAATAATACACTCAGCAGAATACCGATCAACGGAAAAACCAGATACAAAGAATACTTTAATTTCCAGTCAATATCGTTCTGGATACTTGTCGCAATAAAATGAGTCAGTCTCTTTAAAACGGATGCCATGAGCCCGCCAACAATACCGACCAAAAAGGCCAAGATGATGATAAAGTTCCGATTCGAAACTTTTCTCATACGCCATTGGTTGATATGGTCTATTTTTTTATAGAAAGTCTTTTTAAAATTTGCCATTTTGAATTATTCAGCACACTAACTTACAAGTTTTTTATAGAACTGCTGATTATACTACTGGTCCCACTATTGCTCAATAAAATTAAGATTCCGCATCTTCTGGGATTACTTGTTGCAGGCGCAGTCGTGGGGCCTTATGGATTCAATCTATTATCGCGCGATAGCAGTGTTGTAGTAACAGGAACAACAGGTCTGCTGTATATCATGTTTCTTGCCGGTCTGGAAATTGATATGGGAGATTTTAAAAAGAATAAATGGAAAAGTATTACTTTCTCCATCTATACGTTTTTAGCACCTTTTGTGTTGGGGTTTGCCGGAGGTTATTATATACTCCACTTTTCTTTACTGACATCGATTTTATTTGCAGCTTTATTCTCTTCGCATACCCTAATTGTATACCCCATGATCAGCGCCTTGGGGATAGCAAAAAATTCTGCCGTCAATATTACAGTCGGAGGTACGATGATTACAGATGTGCTTACACTTTTGGTATTGGCAGTTATCGTGGGGCTATCTCAAGGAGATGTAGGTGCTGCATTCTGGTTACAGTTGAGTATTTCCATGATTGTTTTTGTGCTTGTTGTGCTCTTGATTTTCCCTATAGTAGCTCGGTGGTTCTTTAAGCATGTGTCAGATAAGATATCGCAGTATATTTTCGTCGTTGTCATGATTTATTTAGCTTCGATATTAGCAGAGTTGGCTGGGATTGAATCAATTATCGGGGCTTTCTTTGCCGGACTTGCGCTTAATAGGCTTATACCGCACACCTCTTCGCTGATGAATCGTATAGAATTCGTTGGGAATGCCATTTTTATTCCATTTTTTCTCATTAGTGTAGGCATGCTAATTGATTTCTCGGCATTCATTAAAAGCTGGGAAACCTTGGGCGTGGCAGCCATTATGCTATTAGCATCTATTGGGGGTAAATATATTGCAGCAATGTTGATACAAAAAACTTATCGCCTGAGTAAGGATGAGGGGAGACTTGTTTTTGGGATGAGTTCGGCATCAGCAGCGGCGACATTGGCAACCGTTATGGTCGGCTATAATATAATTCTCGGCCAGACTGCTGAAGGAGAGCCTATTAGACTGCTTAATAAACATGTATTAAACGGTAGTATTCTCTTGATCCTGATTTCTTGTACGATTTCGTCTTTTGTGACCATGTCAAGTGCACAGCGGATCGCCGAAGAGGATAGGGAAAATACCGTCGCTGGAGATAAACTTCCTAAGGCGCATATTCTATTACCTATTAATAAACAGGAGATGACGGAGAAAATGATTAATTTGGGAATGTTAATACGTACAAAATCAAATAACGATCAGCTCTTTGCCTTAAATATAATCAGTGAAGATAATAACGAATCTTCGGTAAAGAATGCGGAAAAAATCCTCGAAGCCGAGGTAAAGCTCGGTGCCGCTGCAGACGTAGAAGTTAAAGCAATTACGCGCCACGATAATGGCGTGGTAGGGGGAATTAATAATGTCATTAAGGAAAAATCCATTAGCGACCTGGTGATCGGCCTTGATAAGGAAAAAGGTTTTTCAACTTCTTTCATGTACAATTTGTACAATGGATATTTAAAAAATGAACATGCCAACTTAATGATTTACAGTGAGATATAATCTATTTCAACAGTAAAAGAATATGTGGTATTGGTGCCACCTCTCGCATATCAGGAATCTGGATTTTTTGAAGTATTATTGAAAATTTGGAATATTGCGCGTAATTCAGCCTCCTCTTTAAGATTCTATGCCACCCAACATACCATTCAGATTCTACAACGTGTTGTCAAAAAATCCGCAATAGAAGCTTCGTTTTACACAATTACCAATTGGACCGAAGTAGATACCGTAATTCGTGAATTAAAGTCAAATCAGAGCATGATCGTTCTCATGGCCGACCGTAACCGCTTTTCCTATAGATCCCCGGTACATACAATAACACAATTTTTGAATGAAAACCGGATAGAAAACAATTATTTGCTCATTTATCCATACACGGAAAATGATGCGGGAACCGCGGAAAAGCGCACTGTCAATAACCATCAAGATTTTGCCGAAATCGGCAAGTTAATACAGAATGTCTTTTGCTAAAGCATATTTTTTAGTCTAGTAGAAGCAGGAAGTTACTCTGCTTTTAAGCTTTTTAGACTAAGGGTTTTGCTCACAGACTATATGTACTTATTCCGCATTAAGCTATCCATTGCTGGGGGAGGAATTTTGTGAAAGAGTTCGAAAAGTCGGGCAGTTCGTTTTTACTCAGGTTTTAAAGTGAAAGGTGCAAGTTTCGATAGGTCAGATTAATTTTGTAAATTAGTAACAATATGATAGCGTTGATGGAAGACAGGACTGTTGATTTTACCATATTTTTATTTAATATATCAGTAGCTTTATGCGTGAAATTAATTGTCATGAGGAAAAAATTCACCTGTGTGGAAATATACAGTCTTTTGGGTATCTGTTTATTTTTGAAGACGATAAGTGTATCGGAGTAAGCGAAAACTGTGCCGCTATTGCAGGTGAAGAATACGCCGCAATGCTGGGCATGACTGTAGATGATGTTCTTCATCGGATAGTTCCTTCATTTGAACTTCGAGGAGAGAACATTGAACAGGCTGTTTCCGACAGCATGTTTGCCAGATATTCCGATCGGGTGACTATCCTTCAAAACGATTATTTTTTAAGTCTCTATAGATATGATGGCAAAATTTATCTTGAAATAGAGGCCTGCAATCCGCTCGCTGTCAAAACAACCAAATTATATTATTATGCAAAGCATTTAGATGACCGGAGTGGCGGAAAGTCTTGCTGGCAGGCATTGACTGAATTGATTAAGGACATTATTCACTATGATCGGGTGATGGTGTATCGCTTTTTGGAAGATAATAGTGGGCAGGTTATTGCAGAGAGCAAGACTGCTGATCTGGAATCGTTGATGAATTATCGTTATCCGGAATTCGATATTCCGGCACAGGCGCGTGAGCTTTACCGTATTTTTCATGCCCGCCATACGGCGGATGTCAATGAGGAAGCGATTCCGCTGATGGGGCGGAGTGCCGATGATCTTGATCTTACACGCTGCAGCCTTCGGGCGCTTTCACCCATGCATTTACAATACCTTAAAAATGCCGGCGTAAAGGCGAGTGCGAGTTTTAGCATTATCGTGGACGATGAGCTCTGGGGGCTTGTTGCCTGTCAGAATCGAGAGCCAATGCATGTCGATCTTTCACAGCGCCATCTATGTATTTTTCTTACACAATACGCTGTCAACAATTATCTGGCAGATTTTCAGAAGAAACAGGTAAAAGTTCAGAAAAATCTATCGCAGCTGAAGCATGATCTAAAAAGTGATTTGTTGGTCAAGCGCGACTTGTATGACGTATTGGAAAAGTATGCCGTGCGTATTATGGAGGTAATGAATGGGCAGGGTCTACTCATTAAACGTGATCGTGCGATCATGATGGTGGGTGAGGTGCCTGATAAAAAAATACTCCGAGAAATTGATAAACAAATAGCCAATGCAGAGTTTTTTGCGACAGATAGATTTAAATGCGATGGTCTTTCCAAAGATGTTGAAATGCATCCTGGTGTACTTCGCATCAGTATTCTGCCCGCAAATAACTGGTACTTATATGTCTTTAGGAAAGAACGCCTGATCGAAGAGACCTGGGCAGGGAAGCCAGAAAAGGTGATGCAGGTTGACGAAGATAGAAAGATCACCTTTCCCTCGCCACGTTCGTCATTCGAGGCCTGGAAAAAAATTACAAAGGGAAAAGCCGAAAAATGGCAATCTTCTGAACTCGCTTTTATTGAGGATATTACACACATTATTCAGCAAGCGGTAGCACAGCGCGGGGGAGAGATTGATGAATTGAACAAGAAACTGGTGCGCTCTAATAACGCGCTTGATACGTTTGGCTATACGCTGACCCATGATCTTAAAAATCCGCTGACGACAATACAGCTCACTGCACAAATGTTGCTCCATAAAAAAGACATCTCTGAAGAACTGCTTGCAAAGTCAATGAAAAATATCTTGGAGGGGACGCAGCTGATGCGGGATATGATGGATCGAGTCTACCAAATGTCAAAGGTAAATCATGTCGACTTTGTGTTCGAACCAATTAATCCACAGTCCAAGATTGTCAATATCGTTGAAAATTGCAAACAGCAATACCAAGTCCCGCATTTAGAATTTATAATGGGTGAAACACTACCTGTATTGGGGGAGAGAACATTGATTTATCAATTATTTCTGAACCTTGTTGGCAATGCCATAAAATACAGCAGTAAGAGGCAAAACCCGCAGGTATCCGTTGAGAGCATGCGGCAGGGAAATACGGTCCGGTATGATATCAAGGATAATGGAATCGGAATAGATTTGAAGGAGGGCGACAAAATTTTTGAAATCTTTGCCCGAATGGCCAACTCAGAAGGCTTTGAAGGTTCGGGGGTTGGCCTTTCCATAGTTAAACAAATTGCGAATAAGCTCAATGCAGCTATTCAGGTGGAAAGCGAATTAGATGTCGGTACTACATTTTCAGTCGTCTTCAAAGATGTACCTGAAGCAGATCGTAAGCATTTAGTATCTTAATTAAAGGAAAGTAGACTTTTATCCAATAAATTGTCTATCTTGTAAAATCTCAAAGAAAGATTATATAAACGGTTTGGTAACCAAGTATCTGCCCAGCTTAGGTCTATATTTTTAATCCCCCCACAAGACCATATTTTTCAATCATTGCGGTGTTTTTAAACAATCAAAAAATGAAAAAGAAAATTGTTGTTTGTGATGATGATGCCACCATCCTTAACGTTTTGGAGCTGGCGCTAAAAAATGAATTTAGAGACGTTTATTTAGTGTCGAAAAGTAGAGAACTTATTGCATCTATCGAAGAAATTGACCCTGATATTATATTATTGGATATTGAAATGCCATGGTTGTCAGGTGGCGATATCATTCGTGAACTCCGAAGTATGGAAAAACATCAAAATATCCCGGTGATCATGATGTCTGCGAGTTCGCGTGGGAAGCAGATAGCTTCTGCGTGTGGAGCCGAAGCTTTTTTGGCCAAACCATTTGAACTGGACGATCTATTACTTCTTGTGGATAAATTGGGCCAAGCGTAAGCGTTTAGCTTTGAATGATCACATCAGCTGCATAAAAGCACTTTTTTTAAAAAGTGCTTTTATATGTGCCTAGTCAGCGTGTACTTGGGGACTAGTTTTTCAGTATGCTATTAATTTTATCGGTGATATCGGTTAAATCAAAGGGTTTGGCGATAAAACCATTTGCTCCTAAGTTCCCTGCGATTTCAGGTCCATCGACGCTTGCTGATAGCACAATGATAGGAGTTTCTTTAATTTCGGGTGTACTGCGGATAATTTTAATCAGCTGGTCACCAGAAATTATTGGCATCCAGAGGTCTAGCAGCAAGAGGTCCGGCTTATGCGAAATTAATTGCTTTGTCAAGTGCGTGCTATTTATTTCGCACACGACATTAAATCCTTCTAGTTCTAAAAAAAGCTCCAGCATCTCGAGTATTCCTCGGTCGTCATCACAGATCATTATCTTTTTAGGCTGCATATTTTTTATTTGTTGATTAGAATGGGTAATGTAAAATTAAATGTGGATCCTTCTCCTGGCTCGCTTTCGACCCACAGTGTCCCTTTGTGGTGTAAGATAATCTCATGCGAAACATAGAGCCCAATGCCTAAACCCGGAAACTTTTTCTGTATATGGCTGACGCGAAAAAATCGCTCGAAAATTTTTTGTCTATCCTGATAGCTTATGCCCATGCCATAATCACGTACGGAGATTTTAACAAAGTTGGCTACCTTGTGGATACTAACTTCAACTTTTTTCGACTCGGGTGAATATTTAATAGCATTGGAGAGCAGATTGTTCAGCACTTGGATAATCTGTAGCTCGTCGCCCTCGACGATACTATCCGTATTTCCCGTGAGGTGGATGTCAGAATCAGGTGCCGCCAATCGCATGCTTTCAACGGCATCTTGGATGGTCTTATCGATCTCAAATGGCTCCATGTGCAACTCAAGATTTCCAGATTGAATTTTAGACGTATCTAAGAGTTTTGCTATCAGCATGTTCAAGCGATCGATATAAGCTGTGATTTTATCTAACGTTGACACATATTTCAAATCGGTGTTTTCGGTACCCAATCGCTGCAAGATCTGGAAGAGACCTTTAATTGTTGTGAGTGGAGTCTTCAGTTCGTGGCTCGCAATGGAGAGGAAATCATCTTTACGCCGATCCTGCTCCTTCTTTTCTGTAATATCTTCGATGGCGATTAGAATCCTATCTTTGTACTGGCCCTCGAATTCAATACGATAAGCATTAAGCAGCATAACTTTTCGACCAATATGAGGAAAGATATGGTCTACCTCATAATCGATAACCGGGTTATTGGTGGGCAATATCTGAGTGAGCATCTCTTTTAACGAAGAAATATCCCACTGCTGATTACCAAGATCAAATAATAGTTTTCCTACCGTTTCTTCTGTGGTGACTTTAAACGAGTTTAGAAAATGTCTATTGGCGCTCAGGACGATGTAATTGGCATCGAGTACCAAGAGACTTTCTCGTACTGTTTCAATAATACTGGACAGAAAGCTTTCTTTATCTTGAAGTTCTTTGGTTCTTTGCTGTATTTTGAGCTCCACATGGGACTTCTCTTCCCGAAGATCATGCTCCGCTTTTTTTCGATCACTGATATCATTTTGAACACCAATAAAATGAGTTACCTGACCTTCTTCATTCTTCACTGGTGAAATAAAAAGTTCGTTCCAAAAAAGCGTTCCATCCTTGCGATAATTTCGAATTTCAATCTTACATTCTTCGCCACGCTCAATAGCTTCTTTGATAATCTTACGTTCGGCTTGCGAACGGTCCTGAGCCTGTAAAAATCTGCAGTTGTGGCCAATAATTTCATCGTGGGCATAACCACTGATGGTTTCGAAAGCTTTATTGCAATAAATGATGGGATTATCATACTGCAGATTGTCTGTAATTATAATACCCGAATAGGCAGAATTCAATGCTTTTAGATAAAGATCTAGATCATTGTTCTTGTTTTCAATACGTTGCGTTGAATTGTTGATGCCGGAAGCATTTTTTTTCATATATTTTAAACTCCCATATTAATTAAGGTGTCCCAATTTAGTCGATAATTTTGAAATTGAAGCGGATTTTGGCATGTCTAAATTCAAAACCCGTATAAATCCCTGCTGAAAATATAAGAAAATATAATCAGTGCAAATGATATCAGGACACCTATTTTTGATCTGACTGAACCGATGTAACTGGAACGCGGAACTGCGGGCATTTATTGTCGCGGTTCAGCGCTGTGTACTGACCTTGGGCACTTTTTCAGCTGTCGAAATCGCTTATACTGCAAATATTTCCGAATCACTGCCTTATTGATTTCTATTGCCTTTATGGTAATACGAAATGTGTTTGTTGATCCCTTGCGCCGCATCATTTCTGTCGGGAGATACCCTGACGGGGGCATATTGCAATGATACAATATCCATGCTGTCGATCTCGGGCATTTTAAGCGGGCGGTACCAAGAAGGTGGGTTCGTGAGATTGCCCGTCTCTTTGCGATCTGTTTGTTCTGTTGATTCCTGTACAGAACGTTGTTTCCAGCGTCTGTATATGAGCAGTGCTGCTCCGGCAACTGCTGTAATAACGAGTCCGATTTGTGCTTTCATAGTTTTTTCTTTAAAAATTGAACCATATTTCTTTTGAAATGAATTATACTCCTTTCAAAGGAACAGTACTGTTTTCAAACTGAACAATACTCAAATCAAAAAGTTCAATAAAAAAAGAATCAGCGTCTATGGGTGCTCTCGTAAGAAATTGCTGTAAAGCATAACCGATTGCCGTAAATAAGCTTTGACAGTTTTAAAGATTCAGCTTATTTTTGTTCACAAAACACAGACAGTTAACAGGACATGGAATCACTCTTTCGCGCATGGAAAACGAGCCGGATGGCTTACCTTAAATTCTTTGAAAACTATTCTTTGGAACAGCTCAATCGCATTCCTGATGGCTTCAGCAACAACCTGATCTGGAATATCGGTCACATCATTGCCACACAGCATAAATTAATCTATATCGGATCAGAGCTAGAAGGACATATCCCTGATCAAATCTTCAACAGCTACCAGTCCGGAACAAGGCCTTCAGCAGCGGTATCGCAGCATGAAGCTGATCTGCTGAAAAGATTGCTCCTCGAGCAGATTGAACCAACCATCCGTGATTTTAACAACAAAAAGTTTGTGACCTATCAGGAACGCACAACCGGAACGGGCTTCCATCTCACTTCGATTTTCGATGCCTTCGAATGGAATAACTTTCATGAAGGCCTGCATTTGGGTTATATGATGAGCATTAGAAAGTTTATCTCGTTGGATTAATGCTCAACTCTTTTGCCTTTCTATGTTTAAACCCTTACCTTAGCGCATTACTAGACCTTATTTTTGCCCCGCATAGTGTTGTTCGGATGGCAATGATCTAGGGGTTTTATTTTCAATGGTTTGTACATGTAGTACGAAAGATTAAATAGGTGAAAACGAATGATTTTTAAAGCTCTTCGATCGAATATTGATGTTGATGATAGTTTATTTAATGATATATACCCGTCCAAAATAAAAAAATTGGCTGAACGCCACTGGACACCTGTTCATGTCGCAAAAATGGCCGCAGAGTACCTGGTTCAATCTCCGATGGACAAAGTGCTGGATATTGGTGCCGGAGCAGGAAAATTCTGCCTTGTAGGAGCTTCTTGTACCAATGGAATGTTTTATGGTGTGGAACAGCGCGAATCACTGGTGGAGCTTTCCAACGGGTTGGCCGAGAAACATCAGGTGCAGAATGTAGCGTTTATTCATGCCAATATTGACGAGATTTGTTTTTCAGACTATGACGCGTTTTATTTCTATAACTCCTTCTATGAAAATATGGATACATCAAGTCCAATTGATTACGCGATACAGCCTGATCCAAAACTTTATCATGCATATACTGAGTGTCTGCGGAATCGGCTTGCGCTACTGCCCATTGGTACCCGTGTGGTTTCCTATTGGAGCGGTTGGGAAGAGATTCCCTGTAATTTTGATCTGGAGTATACGGCATGCGACGGTTTTCTCAATTTTTGGCGGAAATTGGGTTAAGGAGCTGTCGCTGTTTGATCGTATAAAAATTTCAAGACATGGAATCACTCTTTCGCTCATGGAAAACGAGCCGGTTGGCTTATCTCAAATCTTTGGAAACTATTCTTTGGAACCGCTCAATCGCATTCCTGACGGCTTCAGCAACAACCTGATCTGGAATATCGGGCACATCATTGCCACACAGCATAAATTAATCTATATCGGATCTGAGGTAAAGGGGAATATCACTGACGAAATCTTCAACAGCTATCAATCCGGAACAAGGCCCGCAGCAGCGGTATCGCAGCGGGAAGGAGATCTGCTGAAAAGATTGCTCCTCGAGCTGATTGAACCGACCATCTGTGATTTTAACAACAAAAAGTTTGTGACCTATCAGGAACGCACAACCGGAACGGGCTTTCATCTGACGTCAATGTATGATGCCTTCAAATGGAATAATTATCATGAAGGTCTGCATTTGGGTTATATGATGAGTATAAAGAAGTTTATTGTGTAGTAATATGTGCGGATGTTTAAGGTATATCCTGTTTTAATTCGGCAAACTAGTGAATTATCCGTAAATTTAATCGCTGAATGAATCCCATCAAACGCTACAAAAATTCCATGATGACCAGATTGCTTTTATTGTTATTATTTTTATTTTCTTCGAGATATGCGTTTTCGCAAACGTTTAAAAATGACAGTGTAAAATCATTTGTTGATAAATCCATTGAACTGATATCGGCCAATTCAATTCATAAAGAAAAACTTGAGGTTGGCGGTACTTGCCTAAGTGAAATTAACCCAGAAAATCCCTAAATCAACGCTTCTGTCAAAACTCTTGATTGGTAGATAATCGATGTCGCCCCATTTTCTCATCCTTGCGAGATGGCGAAAAATCGACCTGTTGTTTTTCTAAATTAAATACAGGCCGCTGCTATTCGGTTTGTACTTAGATATCGATGGGCTGTATGATCGGAGCTGTTTTTTTAAGAGCGATTAAACAAAATCTGATACACAACGCTCACTTTCCTGTCTATTAAGTAGGTGAATTTTAGACTTTCCACCTTAATCGTATGATGAAAAATAACAAATTGTTCTAGGCTGTAATTGCTTTATCGCTTACAATGACAATCGAAACCGGAGCCTGCGGCAGATGCGCAAAAAGGCTTGTATAACGGACGAGAAGATCCTTAAAGAGCTGGTCGCTAAGGTAGAGCATAATTTCGATAGCCCGAGTTGTCACAAGGACTTGATCGAAGGTATGGGAACCGGCAACTCCATCAACAGGATTTATAATCAGCAATAATCAAGTGCATAATTGACTTACCAATTGTAAAATAAAAAATACGAAAACGTTATAGTTAAATTACGAAAACGTTGTAGTTAAATTTTGCCCAAACTGATTTTTTGGGAGTTTTGCGACAATTCTAAAACCGACCACACATCTAAATTGATTTTTTATATTGAAAATCGTGTTTTTGAGACAAAATAGCACTTTTTTGATACAATCGAGTCCTGTTTTTCTAAACGCTAATATTCACTTTTACAATTAAAATCCTTCAATGCGAGGGAGCCAATTATAAAATTTCTAAATCACCTAAAGTGAATATTTCTTTATGAGAAACAATTGTAATCTAAAACAAAATCGCTTTTATCGCTTTGAAACTGGCAAATGGATACCCTGTTCCTGTTTGCTCTATATGGTCTTGCTGGCTGCTTCTACCACGGCGTTAAAGGCTGCTGTGCCTTCAGAGTCAATGATCAGACTCGAGGTACAAAACCGCGAAATCACAGGTAAAATATCGGATGGCAATGGTCAGCCTCTGGCCTCCGTGACAGTTAGCGCGCCGGACAGCAAGGTCAGCACAGCTTCGAAAGCTGATGGAACTTATACCATTTCGTTGCCTCTCGGTGCAAAAAAACTGATGTTCAACCTTTTGGGCTACAAGAGTCAGGAAGTCGACCTTTCAACATCCAATGTCGTCAATGTGGTCCTCAGTTCGTCGGCCGCTGAGCTGGACGAAGTAGTCGTGGTGGGCTATGGTACCATGCGCAAAAAGGATCTGACTGGTTCCGTGACGCAGATCCATCCGGACCGCATTGCCAATGAAAACCCCAAAACCGTACAGGATATCCTCCGCGGATCGGCAGGACTCAATATCGGTTACGATGCCTCTGCAAAAGGAGGGGGCTCCATTGAAGTACGGGGCAAACGCTCGGTCTACGATAGCAACAGTGGGCACAATAATCCCTTGCTGGTACTCGATGGCATGATTTTCTACGGCGAGCTTTCTGAAATCAACCCGGATGATATCGAGCAGATCGATGTGCTCAAAGATGCTTCGGCTGCCGCTGTTTACGGTTCAAAAGCGGCAAGTGGTGTGATTATCATCAGCACAAAAAAGGGGAAGCAGGGCAAGCCTACGATTAATATGACCATGAATGCAGGTGCAACACAACTGAGCAAATACCGCAAAAGATTCAGTCCAGAAGCTTACCTGCAGCACCGCGAGGACTGGTATACCAAAAATACCTACGGCATTAATCCGACAACGGGTCTATATGAGGCTTACCAAACGCGGGATGATAACGGCAACCTCACCGTGCCTTATGGCTTTTACTTCAATCCGGGAGAGCTACCTTCGTCTTTATCGCTGGATACCTGGCGTTCGCAGTCGACCAATGAGAACGGCGAGTCCGACCGGAGTATCTGGGGGCGCCGCTTGGGGCTTCAGGGAAATGCGCTGCAGAACTTTCTGGATGGGAAAACGGTCGACTGGGCTGATCATACCTTCCGTACAGGCTTTAATCAGGATTATAATGCCAGCATTAGCGGCGCTAGCGACAGGGTTAATTACTACCTGTCCATGGGCTACCTAAAAAATGAAGGAACAGTTGTCAGCGATACCTATAAGGCTGTACGGGCAAATATGAAAATCAATGCGCATGTAACCAACTGGCTGGAATTGGGCGCCAATGTGAATTTTCAGAATCGATCCGACGGCAATATTGACATCGATATCGACCAAACATTGCGCAACAGCCCTTATGCGGATTATGCGGATGCCAATGGCAACCCTTTACAATATCCGCTCAGCGAGCAGTTCAGCCAGCGCGGTTATAATTATGATTTTCAGAAGAAATACCTGGAGCTGGACAAGGGCTATTCGGTCTTCAATTCCATTTTCAATGCGAAAGTCAAACTTCCCTTTAACATTACCTATTCCTTTAATGCTTCGCCGCGACTACAATACTTCCATGACCGTTACTTTATGTCGGCCGAGCTGCCGGGTTCTAATCCGGCCGACCGCGGTGCAAACCGCGAACAGACCAAACGTTTCGACTGGTCGCTCAACAATACGATCACCTGGGAACAGACCTTCGCAGATAAGCATCGACTGATGCTAACTTTGGTAAAGGAAGCCGAGGAACAGCAGTCCTGGAAGGATCGCATTGAAGCGCGTAATATTTTGCCTTCGGATGCGCTGGGCTTTCACAATACCAAAAATGGATCAAAGGAAAATAGCAGCTTTGACAGCTACGATACGCACCAAACGGCGGATGCATTGCTGGCCCGGTTATTTTATTCCTACGATGACCGCTATATGCTCACGACCTCCATCCGACGGGATGGCTATTCGGCTTTTGGTACCTCCAATCCGTACGCGACTTTCCCTTCCGTGGCCCTGGCTTGGAATTTTACCAAAGAGAAATTCTTCAAATGGACCGATGTGATGGATTATGGTAAGCTGCGTGTTTCCTACGGTAAAAATGGGAACCGGCAGCTGGCAGATCCCAATCTGGCGCTCGCCAACTTGTATTCGGGCAGCGGAAAAATGCATGGTTACCTCAATTCGGCGGGTGAACTGGTCCAATACCGCTACCTGATGGTAGACCGCCTGGCTAACCCGAATCTGCAATGGGAAAAAACCACGGCTTGGAATTTTGGACTCGACTTTGGATTCCTGAAAAACCGCATTTCGGGTACCCTGGAATATTACCTGATGCAAACCCACGACATGATCATGGAACAGAAACTGCCCAATTTTACAGGATTCAGCAGCATCACCACCAACCTGGGGCAAGTGGACAACAAGGGGATTGAATTGACCTTAAATACCGTCAACTTGAAAAAGGAAAAGCTGCAATGGTCTACCACCTTTAGTTTTTCGTACAATAAGAATCAGATTGTACATCTCTATAAGAACTACCAGGATGTACTGGATGCCGATGGAAATGTGGTTGGCCGCAAGGAAATGGACGAAATCTCGAATGGCTGGTTTATCGGGCAGCCCATCGGCGCGATCTGGAATTACCAGGTTACCGGCATCTGGCAGGCCAATGAAGCTGCAGAAGCCGCTAAATATGGGCAGGCTCCTGGCGACCCGAAAGTGGCCAATGTGTATACAGCAGATGATGTGGTCAATGGGGATAGCAGAAAGCCTGTGTATAATAATAATGATAAGGTCTTTCTGGGGCAGACGGACCCGCGATTTCGCTGGTCGATGCGCAATGAGTTTACCCTATGGAAGGACCTCAGCTTTTCGTTCAATATTTATTCGTACATGGGACACAAAAGCTTGTCGGGCAATTACCTGAATAATGACGATGATGGCGGGCGCATGGCCTATGGGCTGGCCAATCTGCCGGCAAAGGAATACTGGACGCCGGACAATCCAACGGACCGCTATGGCCGTATCGAGGCCAAAGGACCAATCGGAGCAGAAGGTGCTGCGCGATTGTACGACCGATCGTTTATCCGGCTCGACAATATCTCGGTGGGCTATACGCTACCAACAGCCTTGACCTCCAAGTATAACCTCAATCGCGTAAAGCTGTATGGTACAGTGCGCAATGTGGTCACCTGGACCAAAGACTGGGAATACGGCGATCCGGAAACTTTCCATCCCGACAACAACCCGAGTGGATGGGCTTCGAGGGTCTTTACCTTTGGTGTGAATTTATCTTTATAACCTGATTAATTGTGATTTACATGAACAATACATTGAAAAAAAACAAATCCGTCGGCAGGGGCATCGCCTTTTTACTGGCCGGAACGCTAGCGATAAGCAGCTGCTCGAAGGAATTTCTGCAGCCCGACCCTCTGTCGATCTATATGCCGAACGAAACTTTTAACACCGAATCGGGCCTGCTGTCGGCCATGGCTATCTGCGACCGTCACCTCAAGGGCTATTGGGCTACGGACAATAACGAGATGCTGACCCTGGGCACCGAGTATATCTTTTCCGAACTGATGGTGGCCAGCAATACTGATAAACGCAGCATGATGGCGGACGTGGCCAACATGCTGACTCCGACAAGTGACAACTCGACGCACCAGAACCTCGACCGCTCCAACAGCCTTTGGTATTTGTGGGATGAAACCTACAAAGGGATCAGTTACGCCAATACCATTATCAAATATGTAGACCAGGTGCAGACCTTGAGTGAGCAGGATAGGAATGCCTACAAAGGGCGTGCATATTTCCATCGGGCTTTCCGCTATATGGCTTTGGTCTTTGAATACGGCGATGTACCTTTGGTGACGACCATCATCGACGTACCCAAACAAAATTACCAGAGCACCAAGCGTGATGCCATTCTGCAGATGATTACCAAGGATATGGAGTTCGCCGTACAATGGGTGCCAGATCAGAAAAATATGAGCCTGATCGGACTGATCAACAAAGGGGCCTGCCGCATGTTGCTGGCAAAATGTTACTTGGCTATAGGGGAGTATCAGAAAGCCAAAGAGCAGACGGATATCCTGATTGATCAGTCGGGCTATGCTTTGATGACCGAAAGCTTCGGCACCTTTAACGATGGGGGCGAGGCGCAGACCTGGCCCATCACACGTAACGTGATCTGGGATATGCACCGCCCCGAAAACAAATTGATCGCCAGCAACCGCGAGGTGATCATGGGGATGCCCAACCGTGGCGCAGATGCGGAGTCTTTCGTTAAAATGTTGACCATGCGGATCTTATACCCCTTTGTCTTTGACAGCCGGATACAGACTGCCGATGGGAAACAGGCTTTGTTGAACATCAAGCGGAATAGCGGGGATTACAATGCAAAATATGACTATATGCGCGCCTTTGGCCGTGGGATCGCAACTTTCCGCCCGACATCATTCCAGACGCAGGGGCTATGGTCTGTCAATGGTAGGCCGGATGAAGGCGACCTGCGCCACAGTTCCAAGATGGGTAACTGGGTACGGATGGAGGATTACAAAGTAAATAATAAGGCTTCCAAAGATTTTGGGAAACCAGTCACTCTGAAAGATCCCGCAACCGGCAAGCTCCTTTGCAGCGACACCATTCGCCGCTGGTACGATGTGCCGCATTATAAATTTTTCCTGGATGATCCCGTAAGTGAAGCCAATATCAGCGGTTCAGATGGTGCAAGGGGTGCTACCAATGGGGGAGTAGCCGATTGGTACCTCTATCGGCTTGCGGAAGCTTATCTTTTGCGCGCCGAAGCGAAATATTATATCAATCCGGCCGATGGAACGATAAAAGATGATTTAAATGCTGTCCGCCAGCGTGCAAAATGTACCGAGCTCTACCAGGGAGCGGCAAACATCGGGGATATTATGAACGAAAGGGCTCGTGAGCTCTACTGGGAGGAGTGGCGCAATGTGGAATTGAAACGGGTGTCACTATGCCTGGCGCGTAGCGGTAAACCGGATGAATGGGGAAATATGTACAATCTGGATAATTTTGATAAACAGAGCGGTACAGATGCCAGTGGCGGAAGTTACTGGTACCAGCGCATCATGCATTATAGCCTCTACAACAAAGGTGTTATTCATGTCAATGCCACCGGGCTAAGCGATATCAAATACACGATGGATAAAAAGAATATGTACTGGCCGATTCCTAATGTCGCGATTACCTCCAATATTAAAGGGCAACTAAAGCAAAATTATGGCTACGATGGTTATAATCCCGCTACGCCCGTCTGGGATAAATGGGAGGATGCCGTAGCAGATGAAGCCAAAGCAGAATAGTCCGTCCAAATGATCCTGAACCGATGTTCACTTGCGACCATCGGCTCGGGATTTTTTAAACACCGTATTTTATACTAAAAAACCATTTTGTAATTACATTAAACCAGTTCGTATGATCAAGAAAATCTTTTTGTTTTTATTGTTTCTCCCGATTAAATTTTTAAGTGCACAAACAGATCTGGCAAAGTTTTCTACTGGGGCAGACCCCAAGGAGATCGGCCATCGCATTGCACACCGCTTTATTGCGGGCAAACATATGCTGCATGCAGGGAAATGGATCAGTTATCCCGAGACTTTCTATTGGACTGGTGCCATTAATTATGCGCATTTAACGGGCGATGAGGAGTTGATGCAGGCTATGGAGGAGCGGTTCTCCAAATTAACGGCAAGTGAGCCGCAGCTGCTGCCCATTAAAAACCACGTCGACTTGAATATGTTCGGTAGCCTCCCTTTGCGGCTTTATCAGCTGACCAAGGAGAAAAGTTATCTAGACCTGGGCTTGCCCTATGCCGACACACAATGGGAGCTTCCACAAAATGCCAGTCAGGAAGCCAAGGACTGGGCGCAAAAAGGATACTCCTGGCAGACGCGTCTCTGGATCGACGATATGTACATGATCACCATCGTGCAGGCCGCTGCTTTTAAAGCAACTGGAAAAGCCGAATACCTGGACCGTGCGTCTCGGGAAATGGTGCTTTATCTGGATGAGCTGCAGCGTCCCAATGGATTGTTCTATCATGCACCAGATGTCCCTTACTACTGGGGGCGAGGTAATGGCTGGATGGCAGCTGGTATGACCGAGTTGCTTCGTATGCTCCCTAAGGATCATGCGGACCGACCACGTATATTGAAGGGTTACCGCAAGATGATGAAGAGTCTCAAACAACAGCAGCGCAAAAATGGTATGTGGAATCAGCTGATCGACCAAGCAGACTGCTGGGCCGAAACCTCGGGTTCAGCGATGTTTGCTTATGCGATCATATCGGGGGTGAAACAGGGCTGGCTAGGGGAGAAACAATACGGTCCCGTTGCCCGCAAAGCTTGGCTGGCACTGGCAAAATATGTAGACGATCAGGGTGCAGTGGCGGAAATCTGTGTGGGTACCAATAAAAAGAATGATAAGCAGTATTATTATGACCGTCCCCGCCATACCGGCGATTACCACGGGCAGGCGGCTTATCTGTGGTGTATAAATGCACTACTGGAAAAAAAGAAATAGGATTATTTCTTAAGGTAAGGAAATACTATTATTATTTAACTTCTGACTATTATCATATAATGGTCAGAAGTTTTTATATTTACGGCAGTTTAGCGAACATAGGGCCGATGACATGAGAAATCTGGTTTTAATTTCGGAATGCGCAATTATTAAAAAACTTATACGGAATATGAAATATTACTTACTGACCTTTTCTGTTTCGGCTCAGGTGCTCACAAAACGCACTGAACTGATCAATTACCTTAGCCGTCATATCGCTGATCTGAAATACATTTCGGCAGATCTTCAGGATAAACTATGCACCATTACCATCCGGACATTACGACGTGACGAAGGGGTTGTTCTTAATCTCTTGGCCATAAGAGGTTTCAAGGCATCTTTTCTATCAGCGACCGAAGGTCCCTAATCTGGGATTTAGCAAATTTCTGCGGCCCTGAATAGTGGGCCGGTTTAAAATTATCTGTTCAAAACGTTTGTTCGTTCGATTACAGTGATTTCCTCTGTCGCGTCAGTCTGTCGTTTTTTTGAAGTTCTGCAGTAGGTATATTGCCGTGAACGGCTAAAGCCACGGGGTAGGACTTTCCGCTCCAGATAACCTTCTGCCACATATTTGCGGAGTAATGAAGCAATTCGGTCAAACTTAAAAGTAATCTGATAGGCTTTTTCAGCAGCAGCGATAACCTGTTCAATGGTGCGGGGATCCTGAAAATAATCCGAGTCGAAAATCAGATGCATGACGGATTCCCGCTGATGACGATGATCCAGTTTTTGCGTCGTTTGGAGTTGATTTTTTTCTGTGACTTCGTCTTTAAAGAACTTTTTGTCTAAGGGAAAGAATTTGGTCCTAAATCGACCGAAATTACTGTGGGCATCCGTAGCTATCCTTAATGGCATTGATTCATCAAAAAAATGGGCCATCGGAATTGACAGCGAATCACAGAGCTTTGCTACAGCTTCCACAGGAATCGTCGAATTTTTGAGGAAGTAGCTCTGAAGGCGGCTTTCTGATATCTCGCTAAAATTAGCCAAGCCGGCTAATGTCATTGAAGTCTTGTCAAGAATTTCTAAGATCCGCATGGACATCCATTCAGCCAAGGCTATATTTGTGATTTTTCCCATATTAATTGCAGAATTCCGTAAGGAATTTAATTGATTGTATGATATGTTCAGGATTGTTTTATAATGATGTTGTTTTTCTTTGTTTATCTGGTCAGCATATCTTTTATTTATGTTGATATCCAAATCATGTGTTCTCTGTAGATGGATTTTTATGAAGATTGCTGCTTTTTTTTTGAAATTCAACTGATTATCTTAATAAAAACAACACGAGGTCCGTGTTAATTAATTTTATTAGACGATATTACTAATTTTTGTTGAAAATTGAAGGGTTTTTTAAGATAAATAGAGGAGTTTTTGACATAAATATGTTTTTTTTAAATTTAATTTACTGTTCCAAATAATTTAATTCCTTCAATTGACCGCTTCAAATAATTTAAGTTCTTCAATCGTCTTGTGAATACATTAAAATTGCGGAGCACTAGACTTGAGCTCCGCAATAAGAAGATTTTTAGGTAATCTTGCTGAAGATCTCCATTGCTGAAGATCTTCATCAGAACGTCAGTAGGCCTAGGGATAAGCTAGCCGAGTAACGGGATTTTCCGTTGTCACCATATCCACCAGGTGTAGACAGCGCTGTTTCTAGGCTGCCCGATCCCTTCAGATAAAGTTGATTGCTTTTCTTTCCGAAGTGGGCAAGCCGGTATTGTATGCTCAGGGCATTAACTACCCGATCGCGTGTTAAATACTGGTATATAGGCAGGGCAATGCTGTTTGCAACAAAATTGCTCGAATAGCTTTTATCTGTATAACTCCATTCGTTTTTTACGCCAAAATTGTAGTTGGATGCCACATCAAAGACCCAGCGCGACAGGGCTTTGTTAAAGCGGATGCCAATATCCATGCGGTCGACGATTTCTTTTCCTTGCGGTAGGGCATAGCGATTGTCCCAGCCGGAATAACTTACGGTGGCCTTGGCAAACCAGTCGGAGCGATAGGCGCTGGTTTCTTTGGCCAATATATACCCCAAAGTAGCCTGGCTGCGTAGTGCTGTATTCAAGCTGCCTTCAAAAATAGTTTCATAACTGCGATCGTCTGTCCGCTGCAATTGCTGGTATTCGGTATTGGAAATATCACAATACAGCAGGTTTAAATCGAAGTGATGATTGTAATCGCCACGTTTTAGATCAATGGCCGATAACACTGTGTACTGATCGTATTGATGTTTGCCAGCCTTCATCGGATAGGTGCTGCCGTCGGTAGCCTTTTCCTCATGACGAAGGTAGCTTCCGGACAGCAACCAGCTGAACTGATCGGCGGTATAACGAAAGCTGAGTTCGCTGCCATACGCATGCGCAAGATAGCTGCGTTCCATATCTGCCGTCATAATGAATGGTGATGCCCCAAGGTATTCGGCCAGCCCCAGAAGTCTATACAGGTTGTATTGTTGACTTCCGTTGGCACGTACCAGATTTAGATCATTTTTCTGATAATTATAAATGGCTGCAATCCCAAGCTGATGCCGCTTGCTGATTTTGTAGGAAATATTCGGTGCTAGCTGGATTTTATTTTCCGTATCTAGAGAACGTGGGTCCATTTGTCGCGCTCCCGTAGCAACCTGATAGTAGAGGTCGAGGCCGGCACGCATGCGGCCACCAGCAAAGCTGGGGCTCGCTACTTTGAGGCCCATTGTATAAAACTGCTTATTCCAGTCGCCCTTTAGTGAGTCGACTAGCTGATAGGGATTGTCAGTAAATGGATTCACAAGGGACGCATAGGCCAGCTCCTTCTCTTTCAATGTGGTAAAGTCAAAGCGACCATAGAGAGTCCAGTCGCCGGAACGCTGAAATTTCTCTGTCGAAAAATTGAGTCCCTGTTTCGATTTGCCTGTAAATGGATGTCTAAAATCTCCGCCTTCATAGAAGTAGCCTAAGGTGGTGTTTCCCACTGCGGGTAGGTCAAGCTCCCCAAGTAAAGCGCTGCTTTTGAGTTTTAACAGGCTTTCCTTTTCTTTGGAGTAGCTGATATTCGGATTTTCCTGTGCTTGCAACTGCATGAAAGAGGCTGTAAATGCCAGGGAAAAAATATATTTTATGTTCATGATGCGCCTGCTTATTTGGAATAACTTTTGGGACTAGGGGTATCGTTTATCGCAAAGTCGCTGGAGGAATTGTTGGTGTCCATCAATACTTTGATGCCATTGATTTCTTCCCTTACTTTCCGGATAACCGACTTTCCGGTGCCGGCTCCGCCGCCAACAAAGGCTACTCCAGCATCAATCGTGAGCGGTAAACGCTTTTTGTCCAGTGTAATGGTGCTGTTGGCAACGCAATCCACGCCGTCGATAACTTTGTCTGCGGCAACTTTGACATAACGTGTTGAAGCCGTTGCTCCGGGTTCGGTAACAGTTTCGTAGCTGGCATAGTCGTCGGGCGAAAGGATAACGAGTCCAGAGCCGTTGACACCGGGCAGCCAGTCAAAAACGGTCAACGATGAGCTATAGATCAGCGTTACGTTGGGTACGTCTGGCGAGTCGGTATCGTTGGAATTTCCGGGCGGATTAAAATAGGTCTCAAAATCGGCTATTCCAGCCCCTAAATCTGTGGGTGCATTGGGATTGCCTTTTGGATCTGTCTTATGATTAATTCCGTCGACAGCAATGACAATGGATTTGCCCGGCGCTACAGGGTGATCTACACCTGCGGTACCCGGAATGGTCCATAGGGAAGCAAGGTATACGTTTTGCTGGTCGTCGATAAATTTGGTGGCTAGCGTTGAACCCGCTTTTGTCGCTCCAAAGGAGATTCCGCCGGCGTATAGGGTGTCGGTCGAGTTGTTGTAGATTTCTACAAAACCATCGTATAAATAAGACGAATTATTTGGGGTGCGGCTACCGGTATAGTAAAATTCCTTGATGACAAATCCACCGATGGCACCGCCGCTCAGCTGAATGTCGGTCTTTCCGGATTCCTGAATACGCAGGGAAGGGATGGAGGCATTCAAAAATGCTTTGCCTAGGCGTCCGCTGATGCTGATGCTTTCCTCTTCGGTCACCTCCCGGCTTACCGTTACGGTGTAGATACCAGGTATAATATCCTGCAGATCGACCTCACCCTTTGCATTGGTGGTCAATTGGGACTGTTGACCTGTAAAGGTGTTTTTAAGGGTTACCGTAGCATTCGCGGCAAAAGATTCAATATAATTGCTGGGGTAGTGGACAGCCAGGGTATAGGAAAGCGTATTGACCGTCGCAAAATCTTTGCGGCAGCCACTCAATAAACAGAGCAACGCAACCAGGTAGAGATAACAATTGATTTTCTTCATTTTTTTAGAATTTAATAGACAGTTCGGTTCCAAAAAAGATATCAATATTTCGTTTTGTGAACTGTTCGGGATTGCGTGTACTCCGTACCAACGGTCTGTTGTTGATGAAGTTGTTGGCATAGAACGAGAAGCCCATATTTTTGGCAAACTCCTTGGTCAATTTCATATTGAACAGCCAGAGTGGTTTCCAGCTTTCGGTACGGAAGGTTGCGTCGCTGAGACTGAGGTAAATATCGCGGTCGGCCGAGGTGATCTGCTGGCGCTCTGCCTCTGAAAAATAGACGATGTCCATAGGTTTGTCGGATCCTACAGGGATATAACCGATCGGCAGGCTGGAGTAGTCGACATTACGCTCCTTATCGATCCAGATGGTCTGTGCCGTCAGGGTCAGGATAAACCGTAGTTCGGGAATATGGTGTATGGCCCTTAAAGTGGTCATGAGTCGCTCGCTGTCGGTTCCGCGTGGCGCAAATACACCCACGCGTATCATCGTTTTGTTGGGCACCTCCTGTGCAAGGATATAAGGTATGCTGGTCGTTGATTTGGTCGACTGATAGGCCCCCGTCAGCTGAAAAGAAGTGCGGATAGCGTCGAAGCGGCCCATATCAAAATCAAATTCAGCCCCCTTGTTGATGATCTGCCTACCGTTGGTAGGGGTGGCATAGGTAAATACATAAGGCGTATTGGTTACAATATCACTCAAAATCGGTTTTCCGCCCGCTACTTCCTGCTGTACGGTATACGTCGGAATAAGCGCATACTGCAAGCTGTTTAAGGTGGTCATATAGTCGTAGGCATTGTCGATCTTATCGTGATAAGCGGTAATGCTCAAACGCTGGCCTTTGCCGACTTTCCAGTCGATACCCAATTCTTTTTTATAGGATTTGGCCAGCTTAAGCTGATCGTTGCCTGTTTCATAGACGCGTGTGGTCAGGAGCGCTAGCGCTTCATTGGGATCTTGCTTGTAATAGTTTAAACTGAAAACATCGAAATAGGCATTTTCGGGATACAGCATGTTCAAGGTAGGTGCCTTGGTGGCGATGCCATAGCCTCCGCGTAGGGTAAAGGCAGGCAGAAGATCGTAGCTCACATTGATCCGTGGCGACACAGCGGTTTTGCCGTCGCCACTGAAAGGCTGTAGCTGATCCATACGCACACCGGCCTGTATAGCCAGTTCGCGTTTTCCAAATCGGGCCGTCATACGGTCCTCGGCATAGGCACCGAGCTGATTCAGTGCGGGTATATCTTTGTAGGCCCGCGCACGGTATCCGTTCAGGTTATTGGTGCGGTAGGGGAAGTTGGGGTCAAAGGTCTTTCCGTTTCCACTGTTGGCATCCATTCGGTAATCTGTACCGACAAGGACGCGGTGTGTAAAAAGGCCTGTTTTGGCATAAAATTCATCCGATATCTTGGCAAATAAATTGACCGGATTTCCCTCTACCCAAGCTTTATTGATATAGCTGGCAGGTAGATAGGGGGCTTCAAATGTACCATCGTTATACGAGTTTCCCACAGCTGAAATACCAGCAGTTCCAGCATTTTCCATGTATGATTTCTGAAGCGAATAATTCAATGACACGGTATAGTTTAACTGTCGGGCCAGGGTCTTATTGACCTTCCATTTTCCATTGGTCGAAAAGCGGTAACTGTATTCCTGCGACTTTTTGAGCTGCGGAACAGCATTGGCATCGGGATCAATTTTGACGTTATCCAGGTTGCTACCAAAGGAGAAATAAGTATTTGTATACAATGGTTTTTCCTGACCAAAGGTTTTGCTGTACTGCGCTGAACCGATTACGCGGTTATAGGCGGCATAGGCCGATGTCTGCTTGTCATTCGCCCGGGTGTAGTCAAGGTCGACAAATAAAGTTCCCTTGTTTTTTCCGAGATCAAAACCCTGACCAGCCCAGAATTGGGTAAGCTTCGGGTTTATCCGTCCTTTGATCTGCAGGTCTTCTTTTCCAGCTTTTGTCTGCACGATAATGGCGCCCGAGGTCATGTCGCCATATTCGACCCCAGCAATGCCGCGGATGACTTCAACGGATTCGACATTATCGGCTGTGTACTGCCGCATATCGGCACCCAAACCCTGGGAAGTGGAAAAGCTGCCGATTGAACCGCTGGATCCTGAAGTGCCTGTTATTATAGCCGCAGAACCCAAAGACTGCAAATTGGCATTGTTGGACGTGGGTGCCCCGTTAATGATAAGCGATGTACCCAGGGAGCTCATATAATCCGAAGAACGGTTGGTCTGGTTGCTATTGCCCACATTCCGTATGCCCGTTTTATTGACGTTGGTGAAACTCGGATTCGTGGTCATTCCACCGGGTAGCAACTGTAGTACTTCACCCAGGTTGGTCGCCTGCATATGTTCAATGGCCTTACGGTTGATGATGGTCGAGGTAGCACCTTCTTTTCGGTTTTCCTGACCAACGACCACAACGTCTGCCAGGGCAATGGAGTTTTCGGCCAATGCTATCACAATAGGCTCTTTGCTGGCAGTCACGGTCTGCTCTACTGTCAGCATCCCAAGGTAGCTGACAACAAGAGTGTACTGTCCGCTTGGAGTGCTGTCGAACGTAAACCGACCGCTTTCATCGGTTTTGGCGTACAGACCCAGCTCCCTGATTTGTACGGTAGCTCCTTTGAGTGCCTTGCCGGTGCTTTTCTCTGTGATTATGCCACGGATATCGCCGTCCTGAAAAGAGCGTTCAGTCAACGGTTTTGTGTTGTTGGTTGTAGCGGCGAACGTAGTTGGCGATGCTGATAAGGTCAATAGGGCAAAGAATAGGATAGATCTTTGCCGTATCAACGCTGGTTCGTTATTTTCCATGGCTATGTCCCATATTTTCGGGGTTAATCATGATGTGTGCTTTGTAAGATCCCTCGTCCATTAACCAGGGAATTCCAGGTAAACCCGGTTTGCTCGACAAGCCGATATCGGCTGCTTTTGCATAAGGAACATAGATCACATAACGTCGCTGTGCACCTTCGATTTCTCCGGTTGTGTTGTTCAGTTTGGCTAATGGTCCCCAATAGCCGTACAGTATGGTTGGTGTCTGCGGGATGGGTAATTTGCCCGCTTTGTGTTCGGCTTCGCGGATTTCATCACGTTGTTTGCGTTTGCCTTCGGCGATCAGTTCGCGGCCGCGGGCCATAAAAGGATCCAAACTTTTTGGATAGGCGTAGGCATATAAAACGGAAGATTTGTAGTCGGGTGCAAGACAGATCAGGTTATTGGTGGCGGTGCCTTCCTGTAAGGTGATAAACTCGCCTTTTTCGTTATAACCCAATACTTTGGCGCCTTCGCGTTGGTCTGCCGGGGCTGCCTGTAATGCAATTTTTATCTGTAGATCTTTTGCGAGCGGACTGCGTTCCTGTTTTTGTCCAAATACAGCCAGGGTACCCCACGATAGCGCAAGGGTGATAATAAGATGTTTCATAGATATTCGTTTAGCGATTAATGACTAATTGTTTTTGCTTGTTGACACTAGAATGCTGCAAATATATGTATTTAGATTTATTATAAATAAGTGAATTTTAAAATATTATTTCAGTTAAATACGATTAATACGCTTTTAAATAATATATTTCAATATAAAATATATTATTTTTAATCGTTTTAAATAAAGTTAATGTACATTTGCATGCATCTTTATGCGTATTTTAACACATCTTAATATGAAGCGTACTACGTTTACCGGTTTATCCCTCGCATTGAGTCTATTGGCTGTGAAGCAGCTCCATGCGCAATCCATACAGGAACCTACTGTAAAAAGTCCAACCAGCTTTGCGATCATTGTCGACCAGCATACCTACGATCAGGCAAAACCTGAGATTGATGCTTATCGTGCCGCAGTGGAAAAAGATGGATTAGGGACTTATATTATTTCGAGTCAATGGGCCAAACCGGACGAGATCCGGACGTTATTGAAGAGCCTGTATGCAAAAAAACAACCCCTGGAGGGCACGGTACTGATCGGTGATATTCCAATTCCTATGCTACGGGACGCACAGTTTTTGACTTCGGCCTTTAAGATGTCGCAAAATATCCGCTGGGATAAGTCATCGGTACCATCCGACCGGTACTACGATGATTTTGACCTGCAATTTGACTTTATCAAACAGGATACGGCCAAGTCGAGGTCCAATTATTTTTACTATAGCTTAAGTGCTGCTTCGCCGCAGTATATACAGATGGATATCTATTCGGCGCGGATCAAGCCGCCCGTGGAAAATGGCGAAGATCCTATTGCGAAAATCAAGGCATATTTAAAAAAGGTCGTTCAGCAGAAAGCACAGGCCAACCCCTTAAATGATATGATCGCTTCAACCGGTCACGGCTATAACTCCAATTCGGTCAACGCGACAATCAGCGATGCGCTGGCACTCAGATCGCAAATGCCCGCTTTGTTTCTTCCGGGAAATTCAGTCAAGTTTATCAATTTTCGCTCGGACAACTTCATTAAGTTTAATATATTGAATGAACTGAAGCGGGAGGGCTTGGATTTTGCATATATGACCGGACATGGTACAGCCACGTTGCAGCTGTTAAATGGTTATCCATTGGCCTCCAATCCGCAGCCTTCCATGGAGAATGTGGCACGTTACCTACGCTCCAAGCTTCGATCTGCAAAAGAGGATGGCAGGGATGTGGAAGCGGTCAAAAAATCGTTTATGGAATCCCTTGGTGTTAACGAGAAGTGGATGCTCGATGCCTTTGACCCCAAAAGTATAGCGGCAGATTCTCTGTTCAATGACGATATGGATATGCAGATCCACGATATCAAAGACGGCCATATCAAAGCGCCTTTGGTTTACCTCAACTCCTGCCTGACAGGCTCCTTTCATCTGCCCAATTATCTAGCGGGCTATTATCCTTTTTCAGACAATGACAATATCGCGGCGGTGGCCAATTCGGTAGGGGTGCTACAGGATTTGTGGCCGGGTGAGCTTATGGGGCTGCTGCAGCATGGTGTTCGTGTAGGAAATTGGATGAAACACATGGCGTATCTGGAAACGCATATTTTGGGTGACCCAACCTTTCATTTTGCAGGTACAGCTGATCAGCGGCTGAAAATCAATACAGCGATCGGTTCACACGATCGGAATGCAGGCTACTGGCGCACGCTGCTGAAGGAAAATGATGCCGACCTGCAGGCGCTGGCCCTGGTCTATCTTTCGCGTATATTGCCTGAAAAAGAAGTAAGCCCTTTATTGAAACAGTATTACTTTCAATCGGCCTTTGAAACCGTACGTACGCAGGCTTTTATACAATTGCGTCAACTGGAAAATCCGGATTATTTTGAGGTATTGCATGCTGCCAAGTCCGATTCGTATGAGTTTATCCGCCGTTCGGCAGTGTATGATCTGGCGGAGTTTGGCGGAAATGATTTTGTCAAAGATATGATCCAGCTGTATCTGAGCGACCCACACTCCGAACGGGTGGGGTACCGTCTGCGTACCTCCCTTAGTTTTATGGAGCCAGCGCTGGTCAAACAGGAAATCGATCGGCAGATTCGACAAAATCCCAACTTGAGCAATGCGAAGCTTTTGGCGGACAAACTGGATCAGATTGTTCTTTCTGGCGAGAAAACAACCCAAACCCTGACCAAAAAGATCTTGGACAAGGAAGAAAAGGAAAAGGAGCGCCTCAATGATATCCGTACCATGCGTCTGTACCGTTATCACCGCATGGTGCCGGTGCTGATTGAGACCGTTCTGGATAAAAGTAACTCGGCGGATATACGTGTAACAGCGCTGGAAGCGCTGAGCTGGTTCCCACTTTCGTATCAGCGCCGCGCCATATACGATGCCTGTGAACAAATAATAAAATCAGATGCACCAGAAACGGTAAAATACCAAAGTCTGAAAACAAAGAACATCATGGAAGGTTATTCGAAAAAATAAATGTGATTGTTGAAACCCTCGATGGGTTCGCAGAAATTCAGGTAATATTTGATTAACATTTTGTTCGTTGTGTCTGTCATTATTTCTAAGATGGTAGCAATTTATTGCTGCCATTTTTTAAATAACTACATTTACGTGTATGTTTCAAAAGAAAAATATCATTACTGTGCAACACCCTGAATCCATGCACCATAAAAATGGCATGATCGGTTCATGGAGCGACTGGGAATTAACTGACAAAGGCCGGCAACAGGCCGAAAATATTGCTGCAAACTTAAAGTCGCAATTTCCACATACAAGCTTTTCACTGTATACATCTCCACTTAGCAGAGCAAAGCAGACAGCAGAAATTATAGGAAAGCAGTTCAATATAGATCCCCAGATAACAACGGCGCTGAAGGAACGGTATTTGGGAAGAGCGGTGGGCCAGTCTGTTCAATGGCTTAGGGATAATATTGAGCAGGAAGAAATATCGATCTATGATAAATGTTTTAGTGATGCTGAATCCAGATTTGATGTATGGCAAAGAATGCTACCATTCTATGAAACGATATTAGGTAGTACCGAAGAAAATATTATCATTGTCTCGCACGGAGATAGTTTAAGTATCTTTAATGTTATGTGGCTGGGCTTGCACGTGGAAGTACTTAATACGATAGATCTGTATGGTGTCAGTGGTGGGGTTTCTTTTCTTTACCAAACAGAAATGGGAAAAAGAATCATTAAGCGGATGAGCGATACAGCGTATTTGTCCCCTGAGTTGTAGTAGGCCATTTTGTTTATTCTTTTACGCCTTATTCTGAAATCCTACTAAATTCGAAGGGTATCTGGACACTGTCGCCAGCGACATTGGCTTTCAGCTTTTCACCTTCACGCCAGTAGGTGATCTTCTTAGGAAAGGGCAGCGAGTCGTTGTTACATTCTAATAGACCATCTTTTATCATAGTCACCTGAAAGGCGATAAAATCTTTCTCATCGGGTGTTTTAACCAATAAATTCCAGTTGCCGTCGGATTTTAATAATTGCATTTTTTCCTGATGGATGGTATCCAGGTTTTGCAGAGTAAAAGCAAAACCTGCATATTCTGCGTCCTTGATTTTCTTCCAATATTCAAAAGTCCGTTTATCTTTGGCTTCGTTGGTACGCTGCCATTTTCCCAATAACCAGTCGAAGTTTTCGGATGGCTCATTTTGAATTCCTAGGCATTGCACAAAAATGAGCAGAATGAACACTGAAATCCAAAGGTTGATTAATTTTACCATCTTATATTTTGTTTTAAAGGTTTATCAACTAACGGCTTTTAGCTGGTGAAACAGGGCTGAAATGTTAAAAAGGGGCTCTGTTGCGCCGATGTGATTAAATTTAATGAAAAAAAATGGAGTTGGAAAGTATTGTCTTGGTAGTCACTTTGTTAATTTAGCTTAATGTTTGTTAAATCAAATCTTCCTGTAAGCAAACATTTATAAATAATTCGTTATTTAGGTATAAAAGGAAACAGGATGATGTCCGATTTTAAAAAAAATATGCACCTGGTAAATCGCGCCGGATTTGGGATGAGCCTAAAGCAGATTACGACTTTTGAAAAGCAGTCTACCGCAGTCCTCTGTAAGCAATATGCTCAGGAACATGAATTTCATCCCATCAGTTTCAATACGGAGCAGACCGACATCGGCTATACTTCGCTTTCTAAGTTGAATGCTGCAGACAAAAAGATGGTGCAGCAGCGAAATTCCATATACGGAATAATACAAGACTATATTGTTTGATTTTCATCCGAACAATTCTACCGCTCAGTTGTTTAAATTAGAGAAAATGTAATTTAATGTGCTTTAAATTGGAATAAAAGCAACATAATACTCTTTTTGTTTCTAAACCTTACATTTTTAATAAAATAAATACTGCTATGAACAATTTAGAATTGAACGATGTTCAGCAGCATTGGAATAATTTTATTTCCTCTGCCATTGCTTGGGCGCCCCGTATTATTACTGCTGTAATTTCCGCTTTACTTATTTATCTGATCGGATCCTGGATTATCCGCTTAATCAAACGGATGATCGACAAGGCATTTGAGAAGCGACAAATGGATATTTCCCTGCAACGATTTCTAAGCAATCTCATTAGTTGGATTCTAAATATCTTATTATTTATCGTTGTCGTTACACAATTGGGGGTGCAGACCTCTGCATTTGTGGCCATTATTGGTGCGGCAGGTCTGGCCATAGGTCTGGCCCTGCAGGGATCCTTGTCCAATTTTGCCGGCGGAATACTGATCTTACTCCTCAAGCCTTTCCGTGTGGGCGATTACATAACCTCCACGACAAATATTGCGGGTACGGTGACAGAAATTGATATCTTCAATACCAAGTTAAATACACCGCAAAATCAGCAGGTGGTTGTTCCAAATGGCGTGTTGTCAAATAGTAGCATCACCAATTATACAAAACTTGGAACACGCCGCACATGGTTTGACATTGGCGTTGCCTACGATGCTGATCTGAAACAGGCAAAAGAAATACTCCTCAACATCGTTAGAAACAATGAATTTGCTTTTAAAGAGCCTGCGCCACAGGTGGTGGTGACAGAACTTGGCGACAGTGCGATCAATCTTTCTGTACGCGTCACGACCTCCAACGAAAACTTTTGGACCATGCAGGAACAGCTGATCATTGACTGTAAGGAAGCTTTGGATAAGGCCGGGATTGAAATTCCATTTCCGCAGCGCGATGTGCATATCCGAAATAATTCATGATGGGAGAAGGAAGCTATTTCCTTGTCCGTTGAATTTATGGGCGGCTGGTAAAATTAGATGCTTCTGAGCGGACAAGGTGATTAGGTTGGCAGACGGGACCTTACCCATCAGATCGTGATACGGTAAATTTAGCTTTATAAAGCTTTCAGAATCTGTTCCCGATATTTAATTCCCCATTCGCCCATGGTATCGATAATTTGATGGAGGCTTTTTCCAAATTCAGTTAACTCGTAGTCAACTGAGACTGGCATCGTGTTGTTTTGTGTTCTGATGATCAGCTGATTGATCTCCAAATCTTTCAATTCTTTGGAAAGTGTTTTTGAGGCAATACCTTCTACTTGTCTTTTCAGGTCCATAAAACGCATTCTTCCGATGTAATAGAGCTGACTGATGATCAACGTCTTCCATTTACCGTCCAGTAGTGACATCGTATCCTTCACGCCTCGTAAATGCTCAGTGCAGTGTGGTTCTATCGCTATTTTTTCTTTTTTCATACCCAAGTAAAAGACAAAGGTATAAAATGTTTTATTGACTACTTAGTTACTCAAGAGTAACTGGTTTCCTGTAGGTAACAAGTGGTAAATTGTTACTAAATAACCTATAACTTTGTCGCATTATAAAAATTAAGCAATTCTTTTTAGGTAAAAAAGATTGTGTGAATTTGCGTTTTAATTGGATTAAAAAAGATAAGATTATGGCATTAAAAGAAGCCCTTAACTGGAGATCGGCGACAAAGAGTTTTAACGGTGAAACAATCGACAAGGAGAAATTAGACCAGATATTGGAGGCTATTAGACTGGCTCCAACAAGCTCAGGTTTGCAGCCATTTAAGGTATTTGTAATTAACAATAGAGAAATTAGAGAACAATTAACACCCATCGCATGGGGGCAGCCACAGATCTTGCAGGCCTCACATATCCTTATTTTTGCAGCATGGGACGAGATATCGAAAGATCGGGTAGACGGATTTTTTGAATTCAGCAATCAAGTCCGTAATCTGCCTTCGACAGCAACGGATGCTTATCGATTGAACCTGTTGGCCATGTTGGCTGAAAAGACCAAAGAAGAACAATTTATCGATGCATCGAGACAGGCTTATATCGCCTTGGGATTCGGACTATTGGCTGCGGCTGAACTAAAAGTTGATGCAACACCGATGGAGGGATTTGACCATGCAGCCCTGGATGAATTGTTGGATCTTAAATCACAAGGCTTAAGAAGCACCGTGATCATGGCTGTCGGTCATCGTGATCCTGAAAATGACTGGTGGTCAAAATTGGATCGTGTCCGCAGACCGCACGAAGAGTTGTTTACGACGTTATAATATATAAGTTAGCTTATTAGCTTAATTGTTAAAAGGGATCTCCATAGGTCCCTTTTTTGTTTTTTTGGGCAGAAGATCTGCGGGTGTGATAAATCCGTAAAGCAGTTTAATGATTGCGTAAATAAAATGTACGACAATAGTGGTCACCTTTGTATTAAGGTAAAAAAAGAGCGATGTCCATCGACATTTTTTTGTTTTTCATTAGGTGGAAGGTGGTCATGCGAAGGCCACCTTTTCTCTTTTACCGGTTGTTGTTCCATAAAAGGATTGTATAGGTACACTCCACTCGTTTTCAACTCGACCTTATTTATCTCTTTTCTTCGTGCCTACGCCGATTTGCCTAAGGAAAGAGAGGCAACCAAGTATGATGATTTGTTTTATGTTATAATAGTTTTAATTTGATATATGGGGAAACATGTTGAACGCAATTTTGAAGAGCTGAAAATTCAGCTCAAATCAGAAAGTGAGATACTTTTTTTTTCAATCACAACAGAACTAAGCAATCTCCAGCCCAGAAGCCATGATTTTTTCATGCTGCTGCTTTTCGAACATGGAATTGGTGTCCACACCATTGATTCGGTAGATTTTGAAATCCGCCCGCAACAATTTCACTTTCTGCAGCCAGGGCAGGTTCATCGATACCAGTTCAAGGGCGATATTCAGGGCTGCGGCTTAGTTATTCATTCACAGTTTTTTGAAACGTTTTCGGCAGGTTTTCGCTTTGCATTGCAGCTTTATCGTAAATTTCCGGTGCTAGACTTAGGGGATGAAGATTTCAACAATCTCAAAAAGGAATTTAAAGGGATTGAGCATGAAATAGTAGGCAGTAAGATGTTTAAAGAACTGATCATTGCCAAATTATTTGTGGTCGCATTCTCGATCAGCCGGGTCTCTAAAGAATACTTTGATGATTTAACGATCTATGAAGGTGGTTTTTTGTTTGCCGAATACCAACATCTTATCGATAAACATTTTGTTTGGGAGAGGTCAGTTTCTTTCTATGCTGAAAAACTGAATGTCTCCAGAAATTACTTAAACTATCTTGTAAAGCGTTATATCGGCCGTAATGCCACTAGCCTGATCAATGATCGCGTTATACTGAAAGCGAAAGACATGCTAAGTAGTGGGATGTCGGTGAAGAAAACGGCCTATGCATTGAATTTTATGGACGTTTCTTATTTTTCCAGGTACTTCAAACGGCATACCCAAATAACACCCCGCGCCTTCAGTAAACAATATCATTGATCGCTACATGCGATTTATTTTTTGTCGAAACGTCCCAGTCATTTCCCGATTCGTCCTTATTTAGGGGGGCTATCCTGCCTATTTTTGCCGCGACATGAAAAATAATTTAAAATTCGAGAATAATGAATGCACGATGCCAAAGGTGGTAACGATTCATCATGCATGTGTGCAACCCGGTGCTGCGGGGTTAGAAGAAATTAATATTGACATGACGAATGCCGGACAAGGTCCATGGCAACAATCAAGGTCAAGGTTCCGTATGAACAAAGGACCTATTGAGGTCATGAGAAAATTTGTTAATTTATATGTTAGGATACTCATATTGGGGGGAACCACCCTGCTGACAGTTTCTTGTGCCAACAATGAAAAGAAAACGGATATTGTAGTCAGTTCAGGAAACATCAGTATCCGCTCCCTCCATTTTGTTAACGAAGATAAAATAGTCGATATCGACGCAACAAACAGACAACCGTCCGGAAAACCAGATGAGCGCCCCGACCAGATCGGTGGACAGGCTTCCATATCGAGGTTTGCGCTGGAGTCAACAGTGCCATCTCCGCTAGCGATAGAATCGTCAAAAGAATTTGATTTTGTCACCGAGCTACAAAGCAATGCTGTTCCGAAACTAGGGAATAATGTAATTACTTCAGAGAAAATCTCATTAAATGCGAATGATGTCCCCTTAAATGACGGCATCCGATACCGACTGATTTTTTTTAAAGATGGGGTTACTGCAGCAATTTACAATGAATTACTCCGCACGGGAGAAGCTCCGAACTTAAGAGTCGAGACTGGTGCCAAATACAAGTGGTATGCTATATCGACCCAGGATGTGCATACAGCACCCAATATCGACGCTTTGGGCAATATTGCAGGAGCAGATTTGGCCAATCGTGATTTTATGTTTGCCGCAGGGGAAATGGTAGCACAGCCCGAAGAAAACTATTTAGATATTCTCTTTTTGCGTCAGATGGCTGCCATTGAGGTAACGATAAATACCAGGGGACTGTTTGGGACAATCAAGGAAAATTCCACGATCTCGCTTGGTACTGGGACAGGGAATTCATTTAGCAATGTGATCCAAACAGGTGATTTTAATGTGTTTAAGGGATCTTTCTCAAATTTAAGGGATGTACCACCAATTGGCGCTTCTAGTATGACGATCGTCGACAGCCGTTGGGGGAATGCCGAAAAGGTGGCTCATTTTTATACCGCCAATACCAATGTCCTACCAAGTAATAGTCTTCGTGTGCAGCTGAATGCGCTGCATATCCGTTTGGACGATGAAAACACCCGGAGTTTTGCAGCGAACACCCTAGTACCGATCAGCCACCGCTCGACGTTGAAATTAGCCAAGGGGACACTGTCGAAAACAAATGTTCGGTTAATTGAATCCGGTGTCACTGTCAGCGGACTGGTATGGGCGAGAACCAATCTAGTGTATGATGCGGCCAAGCTTTATGCAAGAGGTTATGTGGAAGGTAATTCCGATGCCTATCGTTTTCGTCCAGACAACAATTATGCATTCCCGAACCTCAATACCGAATACTGGAATTTTGGCACCACCACCCCGAAAGGGCACGACTACCATACTGTGGACCCTTGTAAGCGGGTGTATCCCGAACTGACCTGGCGGTCGCCACTGGAAAATAGCGCTTCTGCGGAAGAGTTTTCGAGACTCGGTCGGAATGCCAACCGCAGAACTGCATCCACCGCTGTTGCCGATGGTTTGAGACAAAGTATGATCTGGAATGGCAGTCAGCGGGTCAATCCGGCCTATCCCGACAATAATCTGATTCTTTCAGATTACGGATACCGTGACTCCGGCGGAGTCCGGCAGCAACGTCTGACGGCAACGTTCAGTAATGGCGGGTCCTTTCGCTATAAAAGTGGTACTTATGATCGCGCAAGCAGCGGGGCCAGAATTTTGTATGCAGAGATCAACAGAGGGAAAATTGAAGATTTCAGTATTCAGCAGGTGAATTTCAGCCAGGGTAACACTATCCGTTGTGTGCGTAATATTATCAATAATTAGCTGCTCACCGAACAAACTTTCACCGCAATGTTATGGCAAGAACGTAAACCAACAAAAGAGACCGAGTGTCTCTTTTGTTGGTTACAGTAGCCACATTTATCTGGTTATTGAATACTTTTGATTGAATTTTCGTTGATTATATATTGGATGAAGCTGTTCAATTTGGCGACTGAAACATCGCCTATTTTATTTAATTTTCTGAGTTCATGGGGTGAATAAAATAGGAGGTCTTCCAAGGTGTTGATGCCATGCCAATTTAATTTTTTAACTAGACTAGGGCCAAGTTTGTTTGCATAATATGCAAGTTCCGTTTTCAGTTCCGCAGATTTGAAGAGCTGAATATCGTGGAAGACTCCGCTGAGGTATTCAAAGATTTTATATTGTGTATGGTAATCAAGTGTATTTAACAAAACAGTTTTCTTGATTTTTTTATGGATGATGTCTATTTTAATCGATGTTGGATTTTTTGGTTTTGCCATAACGTGCAATTTTGAGGATTCAATATGGTGTAAGCTGGTGTCAATCAACTGGGCTCAATATAGTCAATGCGCGCAATAGGATAGTTCATGTGATTATTTATTCAGTATTCATTTTTACAGATTTTTTGTTCCAGATGAGAATTAGTTATCTTTTGTATTGACGCCGCTAAGTAGAAAGACATACCTGCATTATTATCGATTACGATAGCAGAAGGTGATAGATCCATCAGGTAAAGGCATCGTGAAAATGGTAATACGTACTGGAAAAGAAGTATCGATTAGTACTGTTTATCTGTTTTTATGTTGGATTAAAAAAAAAGGACGGCCACATACTGCCATCCCTTTTCACAAATAAACTTAATTGATACTAGATACTCGGGTGATGTATTTGAAAAAGCAATTGAGCTAACCCAGAGCACGCGTATGTGATTGTAAAAGTAGCGCTTTAATTCTGAGGTTTTGTTTACGTATTTATTCAATCGTTTTTTCTGATTATAAAAATATAAACCGGATTATAAAAATATAAATTCCTAAAGCATTGATACCTTCCATAAGTCTTGGTCTAATCTCGATAACGCTAATCCGCTATTCAAAAACGAAATTCGCAAACCAGTGCTGTAGGGACCCGTTCCCAGGTAAGTCTGGCGACATTAGTCATGCAGCTACATTCGGCTGCGGGTACCTTTATCAATCAGAAGCAAATGTCTGATCTTTTTAAAAAGCACAACCTCGAGTTGTTATGGCGGGGATCTATGCATCAGTAAGCGGAAATAGAGGTCAAAAGAGTACAGTTTATTACAGCTGAAAAGGTATATTTACCTTATGGAGTTTGTACTTTCAATCGTTATCGCCACTATTTTTATTTTTTTGGCTTCGTTGCATTTTTTCTGGCTGCTCGGTGGACATTGGGGAATGAACGTTGCTGTTCCGACAGATCTGAATGGCAGAAGGATATTTAATCCCACCCGGGTAGGCACTTTGCTGGTAGTCGTCGGACTATTGATTTTTGCGTTTGTAAATCTATGTGCCATCGGAGTTTTGGATGTTCCGTTAGACGCAAAGTATATCCGCTACGGAATGTCTATGATCAGTGGTATTTTCCTGCTCCGATTTATTGGCGATATGAAGTTTGTCGGCATCTTTAAGAAGTACAGAAAGTCTTCTTTTGCAGTAAGAGATACCTATTTTTATAGCCCATTATGTCTTTTTTTGTCGGTCTCTAATGGCTTTTTGGCGTTTGTATTATGAGAAAAGACAAGTGCTTTTTCTTAAGGTAGTTGGACGTGCAATCGTCTGGCAAATAGCTGGAGGTTGATCGATAACATTATTGGATAAACTACTTTAAGACCTTTTCACATGGTCTTAAAGTAGCCATTCGATTTAGCGAAATTAGTGATTGTCGGTATACAACCAGACCACTTTCTGTTGGGACTCATGCTGTTGGCCGATAATGTCACTATAGAGATCTGGCCTTCGAGCTTTTATGTAACGATATCCACCGGCTTGAATCAGTTTTTCGGGCGTAATGGTGGCTATTGTAAAACTATCTTCAAATGTACAGCATTCAGTCAGAATATCCCCGAAAGGATCTAGGATCATGGAACATCCGTTTTTTAACTGATCGTCATCCATGCCGATGGGGTTTGAAAAAACAACATAGAGCGCATTGTCATAGGCCCGGGCTGGCAGCCATTTCATCAGCCAGCTGCATCCTTTCATTCCGTCAAATTCTAAGCGTAAGCTTGTTGGATCGTTTTCGCGATTTTGCCAAAGCTGCGGATCAACAAAACCTGCGCCAGGTCGGGAAGAAGGGGTACACATGGTTACATGGGGCATAAAGATGATATCGGCACCCAATAATTTTGTTGCGCGCACATTTTCGATGACATTATTATCATAACAGATTAAAATACCACATTTCCAACCGTGAATTTCAAAAATAGTATAGGCTTGCCCTGCTTGCAAATGGGGGTTTATAAAGGGGTGGAGCTTGCGATGCTTTGCAATTAGGCCATTTTTGTCTACACAGATATAAGGTTTGTATAGGTTGTCGTCCTCATCCTTTTCAAACAGGCCCGCGAGGATAGTGATGTCGTATTTAGCGGCTATTGAAATCAGCTTTTGTGTACTTTCACCGTCTGGGACAAGCTCGGCGATCGCAAGCATTTGTTGTTTATTTAAATTTCGGGCAAAGGTATACCCCGTTATGGAGCATTCGTGAAATGCAATTACCTCAGCACCCTGTGCAGCGGCCTCTTGCGCAAGTCGTTCTATAATGGCTAGGTTATAAGCCTTGTCCGCACTCTTGTGCTCAAATTGTGCCGTAGCAATTTTTAAGTTGTCCATATTTCTTGAATTGATCTATAGACAAAGCTACAGGCTAGGCCTTAGCTGAAATTGTATAAACCCGACATTTCAGTAGATGCGTTTTTAAATTCCATAAAGTTGATTGCGAGCCGATTTGTACTATTTAAATATTCCGAAGGTGTGATGCCGGTATATTTTTTAAATGCCCTGATGAGGTGGGACTGATCAAAATATCCACTTTCGTGGCTGATCGTTGTTAAGCTCGTTTCAGCTGATTTGCTGCGTAGCAATTTCAAAAAGGAGTGGAATTGGACAATATTGCCAAATTTTTTTGGGCTCATTCCAACCTGTTCCGCAAATATTCTTTCCATATGCCGTTCGGTGTAACCGCTGTATTGCACAATTTGTCCTACGGTAACCAATCCCCTTTGCGCTGTGATATGTTGCAGAATTGCAGGGAGTGGTCCCCGATTTGGATACTTCTGCCGGACGGCATATGCATAAAAGAAGGTATTTAATGCATGTACTTTTTCAGTTGAGGACTTCGCGCGTATCAGGCTGTCATATAGTCTGATAACAGATGGTCCAAATACATCTTGCGTAACAATAATTTGATCTTTTAGTGCATGGGCAGCGATACCGAGTAACTTATAGAGCCCGTCGGGTTGGAAGACAATAATAACAAATGAAGTCTGTGTCAGCAGGGCGAGATCTTGGAAATGACTGATCTGACCATACAAAAATGAAGCGGGGAGCTGCTGACTTTCGTTGATGGACAGGTGGCCTTCATTAAGAAGAAAGACCATTCCAGTGTTCCCATCGGAAAATAACCGCAGTTTTTTATGCTGATTACTACCACTTTCCAAAAAAAGATAGTGCTTGATGTAGGGCGATAAAATTTCTGGAGGAAATAGCTGCATGATCTGATCGGTAATTGACTGCACTCAAATGTACATATTTTCGCAAGCTTTTCTTTACCAATTTACTCAATTTTTAGTGGAAGAAAAGATAGTTGAAAATAAAGTCTACTAATATTGTAGATTTTATTTTATGTTTACTATATTTGTTTTATCAACCTAGGAGATAAGCTTGCCTTTCTTACAAGCCACATCTTCCGCACGTAATGATCACAATGTTTAACTTAATTCATTATTTATGAACTGCAAATTTTATCTTAACCCTTCCCAATCGAGCGCAAGTCTGCGCAACTGTAAATCCTTTTGTTCTGATTTCAATAAGCGAATGTGTAGCTGCGGTTAAAGGAAAGTATTTCTTTCCATAAAAGCAGCTTTTCTGACAAGTAATCAATTGGCGTTGGCACTTGTAAATATTCACTGTTAAAATTTTACCTATGAAAAATAGCGTATGGAAGTACGCCGTGGCGATTTTTTTGTCACATGGTTTGCTATTGCCTGCATTTTCGCAGCAATCTGAGCCACTTATTAACGCGACCTTAAAAGGTATTGTATTGGATTCGATTACCAATCGACCTATTGAAGGCGTTACCATAAAGCTCGAAGGTGTTACCCATCAAGTAAAGACCGATGCGTCGGGAAGATTTCAGTTTGTCACGGGGCAAAGACTTCCGTTGACATTCTCAACTTCATTTTTGGGATACAAGGGTCGAAAGATAACCGCACGGGAGGCACAGATTCAGATCTTGCTTCAACCTAGCGTTTCTGATCTGGATGAAGTGGTCGTCGTAGGCTACGGTGTACAAAAGCGAAGAAATGTAACGGGAGCAGTTGCCAAGATAGACGCTGCCGAAGTCAACAAAATTCCGGTAGCAAGTTTTGATGCCCAGTTGCAGGGCAAGCTTTCCGGTGTGCAGGTTTCCACCAACTCGGGTGTCCCCGGCGAAAGTATCTTCCTGCGGGTTCGCGGAACGACATCCATCAATTCCAGTAGCGATCCCCTGTATATTATTGATGGCGTATTCTTAAATAATACTTCCCTCCAAAATATCGGGCTTGGTGGACGGACCAGTTCGCCACTTACGGATATCAACCCAGCAGATATCGAGTCTATTGAAGTACTGAAGGATGCTTCTGCAACCGCGATTTATGGCTCCCGGGGTGCCAATGGTGTCATCATCATTACCACAAAAAAAGGGAGCTATGGTAGCCGTACCAAAATCGACCTCAACCTGCAGGGGGGCTGGGCCGAAGCCAATAAATCCTTGTTGCCAAAATTGGCGACAGGTCCCGAAACGGCGACCCTCGCCAACGAGTGGTGGATAAACTCCGGATTGGACAATCCGGCATTGAAACAGACTTTCGCCAACAGGCCTTATCGTCCAGTTTCGGAAGGGGGGAAAGGAAATCCTGAAGATCAGCCTACCTATGATCGCCTTGGTTTCCTGTTGCGTCATGGGAAGCTGCAGGATTATAACATCGGTATCCAGGGGGGCGGCGACAAATCGAGGTTTTATATTGGCGCTGGCTACACGGGACAGGAAGCTTTTATTAAGGTCATCGACTTCTCCCGTACCAATCTCAAGTTTAATTTCGACCATCAGATCAGTAATCGTGTCAAGATCGGCCTAACAAATAATTTTTCCAGAACCTACCGCAATCAGGCACGTACAGGTGATGGTCCTCAGGTAAGTCTTTTCAATTCGGCCATTTCTTCGGCAACGAATGTTCCGATATTCAATACCGATGGATCACTCAATGGTACCGATAATACCTATACACTGGTGGACAACTACGATGTCAATACCACAAGTCTGCGTTATGTAGGAAGTGCTTTTGCGGAAATTGATCTTGTGAAGGGACTGAAATTCAAATCCAGTTTTAGTGCCGACTATAACCTATACGATGAATCACAATACTGGAACAGTAAAACCAGTATCGGTATCGCGAATAACAATCAGGCGACCTCGGGAATATCGAGAAATGCTACCTGGATAAACGAACAAACCCTGACGTACCAGAATACCTTCGGCAAACATAGCCTGAATGCTATTTTGGGAAACACCTTGCAGAGCAACGTACTTGATTACAAATACCTGGAGGGGAATGGTTTTGCCAATGATTCCTTTAAACAGATATCATCCGCTGCAAATATCATTGCATCCGACAATTGGACTAAATATACGATTGCTTCCTTTTTTGGAAGAGTAGGCTACAGCTATGCGGATCGGTATTTTGCAGAGGCAACCCTGCGGGCAGATGGCTCGTCCAAGTTCGGTACGAACAACCGATGGGGCTATTTTCCGGCTTTTTCGGTAGGCTGGCGGATTAGCCAAGAAGCCTTTTTGGTCGAACAAACCTGGTTAAACGACCTGAAAATTAGGGCTTCTTATGGATTGACGGGCAATCAGGCTGGAATCAGCAACTTCGCCGCCAGAGGTCTTTGGTCGGGCAATGAAAAATATGCCGACAGCTATGGCAAGGTGTTGCCAAGTACAGGTCCTTTCCAGTTGGGGAACGAAAATTTGCGCTGGGAGAAAACAGCGCAGGCAGATCTTGGGCTGGATGTGGCGCTATTCAAAAACCGCCTGTCCATTACCGTAGATCTTTATCATAAATATACCTCCGATCTACTCCTCGAACGACCTATTGTCGGCAGTTCTGGTTTTTCAAAATACTGGGCCAATGTGGGTGAGATCAGCAACAAAGGCTATGAGGTGTTGATCAACTCGCTCAACGTGAAAACAAAAGACTTTGCCTGGAATACAAGTTTTAACATTTCGGGAAATACGAATAAAATCGAAAAACTGCCCACGCAGATCACCCAGTATACCCGCGATTGGGTGATCCTGAAAGAAGGTTATTCGCTCAACTCATTCTGGCTTTACGAACAGCTGTCGGTCGATCCACAGACCGGAAAAGCTGTGTTTGACGGACAGCTGAGCGATGGTTCTTTGCCTACTTCGGCACGTAAAGTTTTTCGGAATGCTTATCCCAAGTTTTATGGGGGGATAGGCAATACCTTTACCTATAAAAACTTTGACCTGGGTGTAGACTTTAGTTTCCAATATGGTAACTATGCCGTTAACCTTAACCGCTACTTCAGGGAGCGTAATCCGAGCAGCGGTGGCGTATTTCAAAATGTGCTGAACAGATGGCAACAGCCCGGTGATATTACCGATGTGCCCCGCCTGACATCCGAAGGGCTCAACTATACCATCGATGCCAATAGCCGCTATCTGGAGGACGCTTCATTTTTAAAGCTCAGACAGCTGTCTTTTGGTTATAAATTGCCGAAAGAGCTGGTCGAGCGGGCAAAATTGACTGCTGCACGTATCTATTTTGTAGGGTCTAATCTCTTTGTGTGGAGCAAATACACCGGTGATCCTGAATCGAATGTGACCAGTAATCCAAACGCACAGGGGATAGGATCGTTCGGAACGCCACCACAACCGCGTACCTTTCAACTCGGTCTCAATGTCACCCTGTAAACGTTAACCTTAATCTGTAAAGCTCATGAAAAAAATTACATATTTCCTTTTTCCGCTTCTTGTCTTACAACTCAGTAGCTGCAGCTCGTTTTTGGAGGTGGAGCCCAAGAATTCAGTGTCTGATGAAGTGACCATCGTCGACGGGAGTTCTGCAGCAACAGCCGTGCGCGGTATTTACTCGGCACTTCGGTCCAACGATTACTATGGCTATAGTTTTCAGCTGCTAGGATTCTTTTCGGCAGACAACATCGTGTATCGGGGTAGCCAAACTGTCCATCAGACCTTGACCAATCATACGGTAAAATCTGATCTCGCTGTGCTGGCTACGTCATGGAACCAGATTTATGCCACTATCAACAGGGCCAACCATGTGATCACCAAAGTGCCTAACCTGGCGCTTACGACCACTTTTACTGAGGCCTACCGAAACCAGCTTGTTGGGGAGGCCTATTTCGTGCGTGCATTGGCCTATTTTGATCTGGCCAGAACCTGGGGTGGTGTACAGATCGTGTTGCAGCCGACCACTTCGGCCAGCAGCCTACCGCAGGTAAAAAGAAGCTCCTTGACTGACACCTACGCGCAGGTGTTGCAGGACCTGCAAAAGGCCGAACAGCTATTGCCCAATGAAACTAATCGCATCCGAGCGACCAAGAAGACTGCACGAGCGCTGCTGGCAAGATTCTACCTTTATCAGAAAAACTGGTCTGAAGCGATAAAATATGCCTCGTATATTATTGATGATAATACCAATTATAGTTTGGTGAGCCCATATCGCTCGTTTTATGCCAACAATACCTCCAATACCAAAGAATCGGTCTTTGAATTGGTCTATGATATCAACAATACCAGCGGTCAGGCAAGTCAATGGTTGTCGGGTAATAATGGGGGAACTGCCTGGATCAGACCTTCGCAGGCCATCTACGACCTGCTGGTAGATCCTGCTGTTGGTGGGGATCGTACGGCATTGGTATCCAAGACCTCTTCGTCCACAGATCCGAATATCCTGATCGGCAATCTGTATTACCGAACAGACCGTACCGATCCCGTTTTTTTGATCCGTACGGCCGAGCTCTACCTCATCCGCGCCGAAGCATTGGCGCAGCGGAATGGATCTGGCGATCTGACAGCGGCTTTGGCCGACTTAAATGCCATACGCTTACGCGCCAACATTAAACCCTTGCAAGGTCTCGGAGCGGCAGCGCTCCTGCAGGCCGTGGAAGATGAAAATCGCGTTGAATTTGCCCTGGAAAACCATCGTTGGTACGATCTGTTGCGGACAGGACGCGCGCAACAGGTGCTCAATATTTCCTCTGTGAATAGGCTACTGCTGCCTATACCGTACGCTCAGGTTTCGATAGACCCGGATCTACAGCAAAATCCAGGTTTGGATTGATCGGATGACTCACGTGTTTTTTTCCATTAAATCGTATTGAAATGACAACATTTGCAGACTCTCATTTTTTTAAGCGCTATCGCTCAGCTATTTTATACATCGGCCTGATCTTCTTTTTGATACTCAGTATCCCATACGACCCTAATCTTTTTACGGGGAGTTCATTTGCGGACCTGTTTTCATTGGAGAACTGGTTTGGATTGGCGACTTACCGCACTTCTTTTGTCGCCGAAAGCCCTTTCGTCGGTAGCGATGTGCGCGGATACTACAACTGGGCAATTGCCCTGGCGCTCGCACTCTTGCTATTTTGGGCCTTTGGCCGTAAAATCCGGCAGACTTTTAAGGCCGATGACGATCGTGTATTTTACTGGCTCCGCGTACTGTTGCGTTATCGTTTAGCATTGGCCATTATTTTTATAGGCCTTGTCAAAATCGTCCCTATACAACTTCCGGAGCCGACTATTAGCGAATTGCATACCGAATACGGTGATTTCCTGCTCTGGAAGCTCTATTATCTTACAAACGGTATTTCAACTGCTGGATATCTGCCTGTAATTGGCGCGCTGGAGATCTTTGGCGGACTATTTTTACTGAACCGACGCACGGCAATCATCGGTTCGGGATTACTCATCGCTTTATTGCTCAATGTTGTTATCGTCAACTATGTGTACGAAATCGGTGAACAGGTGTATAGTTCCTTTTTACTATTGCTTGCGGTCGTTATTTTCTTGTACGACTGGCCCCGTTTTTATCAGCTCCTGATCAAAAAGGCAGCGACTGTTCCCGATGGTTTTTGGCCTGTCTATGGCCGCAGGCTTGCTGGAATCCGCCCTTATCTGCAGGTCTTGTTCCTGCTGCTGATCGCTGTATTTAGCGTGCAGGCTTACCTGAGCTGGAAGAATTCCGATTACCCATTCCCCGATGAAAAGGGATTAGAAGGAGCAGCAGGCGTATACAATGTAAAAGACTTCGTCTGGAAAGGCGATACTATTCCGTATTCGCTGAGCGATACATTGCGATGGAAGGATGTCGTATTTGAAAAATGGAATACGCTCAGCATCCGTGGAAACCGTTCTGTAAAGGTCGATAGTCTCAAACCACGTATCGCTTTCAACCGCGAGCGTAACTACGAATACCTTGGTAATGGTGGCCGCGAATTCTTTGGCTATACGAGCAAGCAGGGAACTGATAAGCGCACAACCACAATCAAACTTACCGGAAAAGTGAGTAAAGGTCACACTTTTGCTTTTGTGGTCAATCGCCCAGACAAGCGTACGCTGATCCTTGATGGTATCAACCAGCTGGGCGACTCATTGCATGTACGGCTGGAGAAAGTGAACAAGAAATATCTGTTGCAGGAAGGCCGCAGAAAACCGATCCGTATTTATTAACGATTCAAATTTAGACTAAGTTTATGGCAACCATTCAATATTTGGAAAGCATTCCTACCAGCCAGCAGGAGCAGGGTTGGAAGTACTGGGAGAAAGTAGGATTTAGATTCACCTTTATTTTCTTTATCCTGATGGTGGTACCGCTGGATGGGGACTGGTACGAAAAAGTATTTAAACCAGAATCATTATATGATTGGATGGCAACGATCGCCGGTGGGGCGCGCACAGGTTGGATAGAAATAGACAGCGAAAGTGGCAAATGGGGTTTCGCATCGTATACGTCTTGGTGGCTCAATGGCCTGATAGCGGTGCTGGGTGCTTCCATCTGGACGATATTGGCCCGAAATAGTAAGGTGCAGCGCTATGATGCGCTGTACTATTGGTTGCGGGTATTGGTACGCTACCGCATTGCACTGGGGCTGATCGCTTTCGGATTTATCAAGTTCTTTCCCATGCAGATGCCATTTCCATCCCTTGCCAATCTGAATACCGATATCGGTGAATATGCCCCCTTTAAGTTGTATTGGCAAATCGTCGGTGTATCCTATAAATATGAGATCTTTTTAGGCTTTTTGGAGATAGCGGCGGGAAGCCTGCTCTTCTTTCGACCCACGGTCGTCATAGGAGCCATTATCAATGCTGGAGTCCTCTTTAACATTGCCCACGCCAATATTGCCTACGATGGAGCAGTTCATGTATACAGCTCATATTTTGTATTGCTTTCCCTTTTTCTATTGCTGCAGTATCTGCCTGCAATCTGGAAGCTTTTTATCCGGCGCGAACCAGTAAGTACCTATTACTATGTGCCCAAGTTTGTCAGGAAGTGGAATAAGCCATTTTACTTTGGCCTAAAGGCGACCATTGTGATCCTGTTTATTTTCGTTTACGGCTTTTATCGCTATGAGCGATTCTATGATGAAGGGCGTCTAAAAGAACCTGTACTTCCTGGGCTAGCAAAAGCTGCAGGACATTATGAGGTTTCGAGTTTTCTTTTGAATGGAAAGTCTCAGGCTTATTCACCTGCCGATTCAGTACGTTGGCATGAGGCCTTTTTCGAACGTTATTCGACCTTGGTCTACAAAGTCAATAAAGCCAATTCGATCGATCTTGGCAATGGTACCCCGGCTTTAAATGATGTGCTCAAAACTTACGAGTTTACAGGCCGGGCCGGAGGGAAGAACTACCTCTACTATGAAATAGACTCGACAGAACACGCATTGTATCTGATCGATAAAAATCAGAAATTCAGTAAGGAACAACGTAAGAAACTAGATGAAAAACTAGATGTGGGACTGAAAGCCCTGTATGGAAAAGCGCAGGGCGATAGCCTCCATGTGCTGAAATGGGCTTACGAACGACCAACAGCCGAACAGATCAAACTCAAGGGGCTGGATGCCAGTGGCAATAACCTCGAAATTACCCTCAATCGCGTTAAAGAATCCTATCTCACCGGTAAGGAATGGTATATGAAAAATACACTCTTTACTTACTAATTGTCTAAAAAATGAATGTTATGAATAGAAGATCATTTATCCACCGTTCAGCTGTACTTTTTACCCTTGCTTCGGCAGGTCAGGGCGTATCCTGTTTTGGAAATACCAATAATTTTGCGAATGGCTACAGCATCAGGCAGTTCGAAGATGAAGGCCTGGCACAGTTTTCCTATGCGATTTTGGCCGATAAGAAAATTGTACTTGTGGACCCTGCCCGCGATCCGAGGCCTTATTATGCTTATGCAAAGGAGCAGGGAGCGAAAATCATTGCGGTTGTCGAAACACATCCCCACGCTGATTTTGTGAGTTCCCATCTGGAGATTCATCAGGATCTGAAAGTTCCCGTTTATGTCAGCAAGCTTGTGCGTGCGACCTATCCCCACCATACTTTTGACGATGGCGATACCTTAAAGATTTCGGACCGAGTTGTGTTGCATGCCATCAATACAGCCGGACATTCACCAGATAGCATATCTGTTTTGCTAAAAGAAAATGGTCGCGATGTGGCGATCTTTTCGGGGGATGCGGTATTGATTGGTGGAGTTGGAAGGCCCGATCTGCGCGAGTATTCGGGAGAACAGGCTACGCAGCGCGAAAAACTGGCGCGGCAGCTCTACCACACCGTCCATGATATCTATGCAACGTTAGGCGATCAGGTGCTTTTGTATCCAGCTCATGGCGCTGGATCACTCTGCGGAAATGCAATAAAGGGTGCTAAGCAAAGTACCATTGGCGCTGAAAGAACCCATAATTTGGCCTTTCAGCAAAAATCGGAAGAAGCGTTTGTCCAGCAGATTCTGGCAGACCGTCCGCCTGTTCCGATCTACTTCCCCTATAATGTAGCATTGAATCGTCGGGGAGCAAAGCCATTATTGGCTTCTTTGTCGGGTATTTCAGTGGTTTCGGCAGCGGCGGTGCCCCAGGCGCTGAGCACTGTCCTCGATACCCGCCCCGCTTCAGAATTTAAGGCGTCACATTTTCCGGAGGCCATTAATATTCCCGAACGTAGCAAGTCAGAATCTTGGGTAGGGACTTTTATTGAACCGAAAGACGGCTTTTATCTTGTTGTCGATACCAAAGAACAGGGGCAGGTACAGCTTGAAAAGCTGGCTAAAATTGGCTATGAACAGTTTGTTAAAGGTGTCGTGTTGTATGGGGATTTCGCGGGACAGCCTTCGACAGCTTTTGATCAGGCTGCATTTGACAGGGCGCAAGAGCAATATTTTATAGTGGATGTACGTACGGCCGAGGAAGCTAAGACTGGACCAGTTTTCAAAGGAGCACATAACATTCCGCTGGCTGAATTGAAGGCACATATTGCCGAACTACCCGTGGATAAACCTATCGTTGTGCACTGCGCTTCGGGTTATCGCTCGGCCATTGCAAGCAGCCTCATCAGTGAATGGGCGCCAAAAGCGCAGGTCTGGGATATCGGTGAACATATTAAAAGCTACAAGCAATCGGTGAATTAACAAGAGGATTACACTTAAATGCATATATGATATGAAAGATTTAAAATTATTGGCTAGCATGTTATTAGCAGTGGCGGTGTTGCTCAATGTGACCAACTGCCAATCCAGGCAGGATACGAAGGAAGCCGTAAAAAATAGTCAGGTTTCGTTTAAAAAGCAAGAAGGGGTTCGCTTTAAGCAGGAACTTGAAAGCCTAAATAAAACGAACAAAGTGCAGGTACAAATTCCCGACAATCCGCGGATCGTCTATGCGACCGAACAGGATGTGCTGGAGCTTGAAAACGGTATTGTCCTTTTTGGATGGCCCAGCTGTCCCTGGTTTCGGAATGCCATAACGCCGCTGCTGGAATTTGCCCAGGAGGAAAAAGCGGCTATTTATTACCTCAATATTCACGATATCCGGGATCTTAAGGAGAAAGATAAGGACGGTAAAGTGATCACGACCAAGGCCGGTAGCCCGGGTTATGAAGCTATTTTGGCAAAATTTCACGACATCCTAAATCCTTATACAGCTGTGGGAATTGATTCCATTAAACGGATTTCTTCGCCGACGGTATTATTTATTGAAAAAGGTAAAGGTGTGCATAAGGTTGTTTCTACGGTCGTATCGCAGACCGATCCGAAAATCAAGCTTGATAGTATACAGCGACAGGAGTTAAAGCAACGGTATCGCGCATATTTTTTGGATGAACATATTATATAAATGATATTTCTTATAAAGTTGTTTGATAGGATTGTATATGAGTTCTAAAGATGGGGGCGGCCCGGAGAATAAATACTTTCAATGCAGGTAAAAGTTTGTATCCAAGGGCATAAGTTGTAGTAAGGGAATCAGTAGCTGAAAAAGCCATAAGGATACATTGTGTAAACATTATCGTAAATTAAATGGATAACATATGAAAAAAATAATCAATCTTGGACTTTTAGCGTTTGTTTTAACGACATTTACAATCTCCTGCGGATCTGCAGGTAAAAAAAAGGATAATAGCAAATCGTTGTCCGATTCTACTTCGTCAAAGCGTTCAAAAAAGGAACAACCCAATACAGGCTGCGACTAGGAGTGATTAAAAACTAGCTTATGCGAAAATTTGATGCAATTATTATTGGTTCGGGACCAAATGGACTGGCGGCAGCCATTACCTTTCAGCTGCAGGGGCTGAGCACGCTGCTAATTGAAGGTGCCGATACAATCGGTGGGGGAATGCGAACCAAGGAACTTACAATTCCGGGCTTCAAACATGACGTCTGTTCGGCAATTCATCCCATGGCTATGGCATCGCCATTTTTCAGGAGTTTGCCTTTGGAAGCATTTGGGCTATCTTTTGTTAAGCCTGAGTATGCGGCGGCACACCCATTGGAAGAGGGGGAAACTGGAATTCTTTACCATAGTCTTGCGGCAACGGTAAAGGGATTGGGGGCGGATGGCGAAAGCTATCGTAAGCTGGTAGAAAAGGTTGTGACACGTTGGGATAGCCTTGCGGCCGATATTATGGGACCATTATCCTTTCCGAAGCACCCTTTGTCTTTAGTCTCATTTGGGATGGATGCACTTCAGCCGGCAAGCTGGACGGCGAAGCGCTTCACTTCCGCGCAGGCACAGGCTTTATGGGCAGGCATGGCGGCACATGGAATTCAGCCACTAAGCAATTGGACAACTTCGGCAATTGCCATAGTGTTAGCTGCTGTAGGTAATAAATATGGCTGGCAAATTCCAATAGGCGGTTCGCAGTCTATTGCTGATGCCTTATTAAGTTATTATCAATCGCTGGGCGGGGAGATCCAAAAGGGCTTTTGGGTAGAGGACATTCGCGATCTACCATCCCATAAAGTCCTAATCTGTGATATCACGCCTCCGCAGTTGTTGCAGCTCAAAGGTATAGGTCTTTCTAGCGGCTACCGCAGGCGCCTCGAAGGCTTTAGGCAGGGAATGGGGGTGTTTAAAGTTGATTGGGCATTGTCTGAAAAGACGCCTTTTAAAGATCCGCGTTGCCAACAGGCCGCTACCGTACATTTGGGAAATACCTATGCCGAAATTGCGGAAAGCGAGCGGTTGAGCCATCTTGGAAAGAAAGTGGATAAGCCTTTTGTGCTGTTTGCACAACAGAGTGCCTTTGATTCCAGTCGTGCTCCCGAAGGAAAGCATACGGGATGGGCATATTGCCATGTCCCCAATGGAAGTAAGATTGATTATACTGAAGCGATCGAAAATCAAATTGAGCGCTTTGCGCCAGGTTTTAAAGAAACCATTCTGGCCAAGCATACCTTTTCTCCTACGGAGCTCGAAGCATACAATCCAAATTATATCGGCGGTGATATCAATGGCGGTATTATGGATATTTCGCAGCTGTACAGTAGGCCCATTTTGGCCCTAAATCCGTATCGAACCTCTGTTGACACGATTTATCTCTGTTCATCATCGACACCTCCAGGGGGCGGGGTGCATGGCATGTGTGGGTATCATGCTGCACGGACAGCGCTCAAAGAACATTTCGGCTTGTCGGTATAAACATCTTTTAAATATTTTTTATAAAAAATAAAATTGTAGGGTCGTATTTAATTTCGGCAGCATTTTTGCTAAGTAGAGCTACGAAAACACCCCAAATAATATGTTACATTAGGCCAAGATCATTTCTTGGCCTTTTGTCTTTCTAATTTGGACATATTTACCAAATGTTCTCCCATTTTCTGGTGTGTTTTTTTCAGTTATAGAAAAGCCCTGTCGGTCGGCGATATTTCATCCATTTTTCGATTTTAAAAAATAGGAGATAAGCTTAATTAAGTTCACTGAGATACAATTTTGAACAAACGTTTGCGTTTATGCGCCTATTGTATTTACTGATAATTCTACTTAACATCGTTATACGATTTGATGAAAAGAGGGGATTTTTACAGCATGTGAATTACTTTTAATACATGCTTTGCCATTGCCCTCCCTAAATATGATAGGTTATGAACCAAAATGATCAAGCAGATCTTGACTTAGTTGAAAGACTCAAATCTGGGGATACTTCAGCATTTAGGACCATATATTTAAAATATGTGGATAAGCTATTTTTGTTCGGTATGAATATTATCAAAGAGGAGGAAGATTGTACCGATACCATACAGGATGTCTTTGTATGGCTTTGGGAGAACCACGAAGAACTGACCATCTCACATTTAAAAAGCTACCTGTATGCTGCAGTTAAGTATAAGCTGACCCGAAAAATCCTGACAAGTCGCAGAAGAGAAGAAATACTCAATCACCGACCAGCGATAATCGATGTGGTCGAAGACGAAAGTCTTGCCCTCAAGGAATTGCAGGCTGTGATCCATGACTTTATTCGCACCTTGCCACCAAAGGCACGAGAAGTATTCGTGTTAAGTCGCGAAGATTACCTACCCCATCATGATATCGCTGAACAGCTCGGCATTTCCGAAAATACGGTACGGAATCACCTTGCTGTATCGCTCAGAAAACTAAGGGTTTACCTTTCTAAAAATTTTTATTGGACATTTTTTTTATTTTTTTTTCATTAAGACTAGTACATCCGCCGTCTTCATGTCCCTTAGTTATAAAATAAGGGGAAATTGGATTCATGAAAGATCTAACGAAGGAATTGCTGGAAATTTTGAAACGTATTGATGCGGGGGTAGCATCGGAGGATGACCTGCGTCAATATCATCAATGGTGTGAGATGCAGCAGAACCATAATCGAAGTGATTCTCTGGCTGCATTGGATCCTATTCAGAAGGATCGCCTTTTGGAGGTGATTGCAGGAAAAACTTTTAAGAAGAAAAGATCAATTACCAGTATCCGTGCTGTGGCTACGCTCGCAGCTTCCTTACTCTGCGTTATTGCAGCCGGTTTGTGGTTATATCAACGAAATAGCACGCTAAGTGATCATAACCTAGCAATAACCCATATGAAAATGCCGTCTGTTCAAAAAGGAACGATCCTGGTCATGGATAATGGGGATCAAATTGATCTCGAAAAACAGGGACAAGGATTGATCGCCGGGGGCACAGATTCGGAGATTTCTAAAAGTAACGACAGTTCCCTTGTCTATAGTAATAGGTTAAATGCGGCTTCTAATATCCCGGTTTTCAATACGTTGATGACCGCAAGAGGACATCAGTATCAACTCACCTTGGCCGATGGCTCCAAAGTCTGGTTGAATGCTTCATCCTCACTGCGTTTTCCTGTTAATTTCGCGGGGCAAAAGCAGCGTAAGGTGATTCTCGAAGGCGAGGCCTATTTTGAAGTTGCCAAAAACCCGGAAGTTCCCTTCGTTGTTGTGACTGATAAACAGGAAATCAAGGTATTGGGCACCCATTTTAATGTCAAAAGCGATCAAAATGCCAGCAGTAGCATGACGACATTATTAGAAGGGTCGGTCATGGTTAATAATAGTGTGAAATTAGTGCCTGGGGAGCAGCTTGTTGCTTCCAGTAGTGGGCTCAGCAAGCGGCGAGTTAATGTGGAGGATGTGATTGCCTGGAAAAACGGTTTTTTCAATTTTGAAGGTAAACAAATTCCAGAAATTATGGATGAACTTGCCCGCTGGTATGATTTTGAAGTCCGTTATGTCGGCACGGTACCGAAGGATAAAGTTGATGCGACCATATCGCGCAAAAAACGTGTGGACGAGGTTCTTGATCTTCTCGAAATGACCGGTTTAGCGAAATTTTCCAAAAGTGGAAACACAATTGTAGTGACACAAACAAAATAATAAATAACACATTCCTAAAAAATGCAAATTATGATACAGCATCGGGCCTTTGGCAATACTTCCTAAAAATCTACAAAAATAGGGGAAAAGAGCGTGAAAGTGTTGCAACCACCTCCACGCTTAGAATTATTGGAAATAGGTTCTGATAATCAATGATTATAGGAACCATAAACATGCTTAAATTTATGAATTTTAATCAACAAGCACAAAACCTGTGCCGCTGGACTATGCCTTCTAGTGTCAAAAAAGTAGTTCCAGCCTTTTTGCTGCTCTTTAGCAGTCAGTTACATGTGACGGCTAATGCGCAACGCATATCACTAAATTTGAATAAAGTTACCTTTCGGGAAGCGGTGGAGTCGATCAAGAAACAGAGTGGCTACGAGCTGGTGCTTGTACAGACACATCTTGGGGATACACATCCTGTGTCGCTAAACCTACAGAATAAAGGCCTGCGTGAAAGTCTGGAAGCCCTGACCAGGGATCAGCCCGTAGGTTATGAGATCAAAGGCAATACCATTGTGCTGCACCGTAAGAAACAACCTGCGGTAAACGCTGAACAGAATCAACAGCAAGAAACGATCAAGGGCAAAGTGCTGGATGCGAGTGGATCCCCGTTGAGTGGCGTGACGATCAAAGTGAAAGGTTCGGCGAAAGTAACACAAACAGACAACGCGGGTAATTTTAGCATCGAAGCAAAGGATGGAGCTATCTTGGTTATTAGCTCTGTCGGCTTCTCTACATCGGAAGTTGTCGCAACAAGTCAATCTCCTTTGACCGTCAATCTGAAAAAGGAGGATAATGCTTTGAATGAGGTTGTTGTTGTGGGGTATGGTACGCAAAAACGGAAGAGTTTGACGGGGGCGGTGGCATCGGTCAAAATGAGCGATGTGAACAATGCAACGAATACCAACTTTGCGCAGGGGCTTGCCGGAAGGGCTGCCGGTGTCAATGTCGTGCAAACATCGGGGCAACCTGGAGCGGGTGTGTCGGTGCAGATCCGGAGTAACGCATCGTTTGCTTCGATGGGGCCATTATATATCGTGGATGGTGTTATCATCAATGACGATGCGGGCGAACCCACGACAAATACAAGATATGGTTCGGGGGGTGTGAACCGTTCACCATTAAATTTTATCAATCCTAATGATATTGAGAACATTGACATTTTGAAAGATGCGAGTGCGACCGCAATCTATGGTGCCCGGGCTGCCGGTGGTGTGGTGCTGATCACGACAAAAAAAGGGAAGCAGGGGCTGCCGACAATTCAATATGACTTTAGTCATGCTGTTCAAAAGTCGTTAAAATACTACGATATCCTTGGGACCAAGGACTATATGACGGAACGTAACCGCATTCTTCGCGAAAAATGGATGCTGGATAATAAGATAGGTCCCTATGGAAATGTCGATCCAAATTCGGTCGGTGCTTTTGTGCCTAAATACACGCAGGATCAGATCGATAAACAGACTGTGTATCCAAGTGCGATTGACGCGATCATGCGTACGGGAAACACACAGCAGCACAACCTGTCCATGTCTGGCTCCAGCAATAAGACTAATTATTATGTGTCTGGAAACTATATGAACCAGGAAGGTGTGCTCCGCAATTCCGATTATTCGCGGTATTCGGGTAAATTCAATCTGGATCAGGGAATCGGTGAAAATATTAAGGTAGGAGTGAATGTGATCGCTACGGGCTCCAAAGCCAACAACGGTAGTATGGGGGATGGCGTATACGAAAATTCCGGTATGATTGGGGCGGCTTTTTACTATCCACCTACGATGCCGTTTCAAGACGAACAGGGGAATTATCCAATCAATCCCGATTACCAAAATACGCCCAATCCGATGTCGTTTCTAACGATTACGGACCTGACAAAGTCTAACCGCTGGTTAACTTCGGCTTTTGCGGAATGGAAGATTTTTGAAGGACTGACTGCAAAAGCTAGTTTTAGCTACGATCAGAGTACTGCCAAACGGAGCTTGTATTATCCGCGGACCTTTTTATATGGAGCGCGGGCTGAAGGTATGGCTGGCGTATTCGAAACAAATGCCTCTTCACAATTACGGGAATATACGTTGAATTACGCAAAGGATATTGGTAAGGGGCACCTGACGGCATTGCTCGGACATTCGTACCAGATTTCGGAACGCGATGGACTCAATACAGGAAATGATCATTTTCCAACCGATAACTTCCTTTATTACAATCTCGGACTTGGTACTGCCCAAAGACCTTATTTAGGTAGTTTTAAAGATGCAAATAGAATTTGGAAATCCTATTTCGCCCGTGTTGTCTATGAGTATGATGGCAAATATATTTTGTCGGGTACAGTGCGTAAAGACGGCGCATCCCATTTTGCGGCCAACAAAAAATGGGGAACATTTCCAGGGATATCTGCCGCATGGGTAGTGTCCGAAGAGGAATTTATCAAGGCAATTCCAGTCATAAGCTTCCTGAAATTACGTGCAGGTTATGGGGCTGTTGGTAATTCGGCAATCGGAGGTAGTGCATTTGAATACTATGACAACAATTCGCCTTATGTGATCGGTGGTGTCAACCTACCCGGTGTTAAGTTATCGCAGATCAGTAACCCCAACCTGACTTGGGAAACACAGACAGAATTTAACCTTGGTTTGGACTTCGGTTTTGTAAAGGGGCGTATTAGCGGTAGTTTTGATTATTTCAACCGTCAGTTTACGGATCTCCTGAGCACCATTAATCTGAACTCAGACTATGTGGTGCGTGAGGCAAGCATAAACGCAGGAAAGACACGTAGCCAGGGCTGGGAGGTAAATCTACAGACCAAAAACTTTGTACAGCAGGATGGCTTCAACTGGAATACGACAATAAATTTTTCCCACTATAAAAACTATTGGGTAAGTCGGGCGCCTGAAGCACTCAAGTCCCTGCCGCGTTATGAAGCCGAAAAAGGAAACTTTAACGCAGGCTATGGTTATTTGTCGGATGGGATCTACAATCCGGCAACGATGTCTGCACCGAGCTGGATGCCTGGAATTTTGCCCGGTGAAATTATCATAAAAGATGTCAATGGTTATGATGACAACGGAAACCTAACTGGAAAACCTGACGGCAAATTGTCTACCGCTGATATGGTGCAGTTACACACGAATAATGATCCGACAGGTAATGGTCGTCCCGTGCCGAACTATAGTTTCGGGATGAACAATCAGTTTAGCTATAAAAACTTTGATCTTTCGGTATATGTTTATGGCTTAATTCAGAAAAAAATCAATCGTGATTATTCCAACAATTCCGATGTGTATGCGAAACTAGGTGCCTATGGCTGGAATGTTCTTTCGGTAGCGAAAGATCGTTGGGCATATGACCATACCGATGGTACCATGCCGACAGGTTTGAACGGCAATTACAGCAGCTATGCCAGCAGTTCTGATTTTTGGGTAGAAAATGGAAACTTTCTCCGTGTGCGAGATATCACATTAGGCTATCGACTTCCGCTATCACTTATTCAAAAGCAAAAAACTGTTAAAAACATGCGGGTGTACCTAAATGTCCAAAATCCGTTTATCATTACAAACTACAGGGGAGTAGATCCAGAATTACAAAATCTATATGCATATCCAATGACAAGATCCTTTACCGTGGGCGCAAGTGTTGGATTTTAAAAAGACAAATATCATGATTACAAGAAGAAAATATATAAAACTGGTAGCTGCACTTATGGTGGCCGGGGCACTAACATCCTGCGAAAAAGCATTGGAAGAAGTCACTTACGATAAATTCAGTGAGACATCATTTTACAAAACAAAAGAAGATGCCAAATTAGCTGTTACGGCGGTATATTCTACGTTGAATCCTGATGATGGGTATAGTATCTGGGGCTGCGGTCTCGGGGGTATTGTACCGCAGTCGAGCGCGACGACAGATGAGCTCATCTGTTCATGGGGCTGGCCAGGCTGGCCTATGTTCAACAATCTGAATCTTTCTGAAACTTTTCCGGGCGATGCACTCTTCGTTTTCTATAACAATCTTATGCCGGCAGTGACCAATGCAACGATTGTAATGGATAGGCTTTCGGGCATGACCATCGATGACAAAGTGAAGCAGACTTACATTGGTGAGGTAAAAGCGCTGCGGGCACATTATTCTTGGATTCTGTATAGCTACTATGGACCAGTGCCTTTAAGATTGGATGCTGTAGCAGCTGCGGATCCCAATTCGCCACCAATTGCCCGGCCTACAAAAGCCGAAATGGTTGCCCAAATCGAAAAGGACTATAAAGAAGCCCTAGAAGTACTGCCTTTGGCGAGTGCATTGCCATCCTCAGAATATGGACGTTTTACGAAAGATGCCTGTATGATGGGACTGATAAAGCTGTATATGCAGGAAAAACGCTGGGATGATGTGATCAAGTATGGGCGGGAACTGCAAAAATTAGGACATTCGCTCAAAGCTAATTATGCCGATATCTTTACAATCGAGAATAATGGTGACAACAAGGAAGTTATTTTTGCGATACCGACCCGTATAGATGCCAAGAGCGCCAACTTATGGTTAGCACATGCCCTTCCTGGAAATTATGCCGACCCGACCGGCGTGGCATTGACCCAATGGGGCGGATATAAAATGCCGTGGAAGACCTACGATAAGTTTGAAAGCAATGACAAGCGTAAGCAGCGCCTACTGACCAAATGGACAACAACGGATGGTACAACCTATGATGCACGTGCTAACGGCGTAATTGGTGCGATACCAATGAAATATGGTGTTGATCCGAGTGCGACAGGTGAGAAGCATGGGGTTAATATCGTGGTATGGCGGTATTCGGATGTGTTGCTGTCAATGGCCGAAGCGATCAATGAATTGTCAGGTCCAACCCAAGAAGCCTATGATCTGGTGAAGACAGTACGTGAACGTGCTGGTTTGGCGGCATGGAGTCAAAATCTGACGAAAGATCAGTTCCGCAAAAAAATGATGGATGAGCGTCTTTATGAATTCTGGTGCGAAGGTGGGATCCGACGGGAGGACCTGATCCGCTGGGGGACATATATTGAGCGTGCGAAAGCGGATGGTTCTCAGTTTGCGAAACCCGAATTTGTGCTTTGGCCGATTCCGCGTAAGGCGATTAATGAAACGAATGGGGTAATTAAACAAAATCCGGGTTATAATTAATCCGGGTTGTAATAATCTAGGTGTAATTAATCCCGGTTATAGTGAATAAAAACAGACCATCAAGGTCTTTCTTCAAGGCGCCAATGTTCAGCTGCTGAGCTTGGCGCTTTTTTTTTAAAACAACTTACTATGCATAAACTATTTTTCATTTTTAGTTTTTTTTTAATTGTTATTTCCGACTCGCTGCTAACGTCAAATGCACAGGCACAAATTGTGGACTACAAGAAAGAAGGGATCGTCAGAATATTGCCAAAAGAAATCGACAGTGTATTGGACAATCCGGGGATAGGCTTTATGACTTTTCAGCGATTTAATGGAGATAGCTTAAACCGCGACCTGACCTGGACGGAGGGCAAGCCAATAGCATATCAAGGTGAGGTTCGGAACCTGAAAAATAAGGATTATCCAAATACCACAATCGCATACTTCCGTTTGTATTGGCGCTTTTTAGAGCCCAAGCAGGGAAAATTCAACTGGGCATTGATCGATGAAGCTTTAAAAACCGCACATCAACGAGGGCAGACCTTACTTTTACGGATCGCACCCTATGGGGAGGGCGAGGATAAAGGCAATGATGTACCTGACTGGTATCGTACAATGGTCGGTAAGAAAAATGAGTGGTTTGTGGATTCTGCGGGCTGGCGGGTTGACCCCGAAGATGCCCGCTACGCAAAATACTTTGGAAATATGATTACGAAACTCGCGCAACGCTATGATGGGCATCCTGATCTGGAAGCGGTCGATCTATCTATTGTGGGTTTTTGGGGCGAGGGCCGGGGTACGATAGAGCTATCTAAGGCTACGCGTGAAAGCCTGGTCGATGCGTACACCGATAATTTTAAGGAAACCCCCTTAATCACCTTATTGACCGATCGTAAAACCCAACAATATACTCTTTCAAAAAGACCTGTGGGCTGGCGTATCGATTGTTTGGGTGATTTGGGCGGTTTTGACGACAACTGGTCCCATATGTACGACTATTATCCACAGGGAATTGTTGGTTTCGGTATGCAGGATGCCTGGAGAAAGGCCCCAATAAGTCTGGAGGTCTGCTGGGTTATGCAGAAGTGGAAAGATGAGGGCTGGGATATCGATTATATCATCGATCAGTCGCTGAAATGGCATATTTCAAGTTTCAATGCGAAGTCTTCGGCCATCCCAAGCGAATGGTGGCCCCATGTGAATAGATGGCTCAATAAGATGGGCTACCGCTTTGTGCTTAAAAGGATGACTTATCCAAAGGAGGTGGTCCGCGGACAAAAAATGGATTTTAGCTCATGGTGGGAAAACAAAGGAGTAGCGCCGCTGTATAAAAAGCAATTTTCATTGGCTATACGGCTTAAGAATGAGCAAGGGGAGATTAGTCGGCTTACTGATGCAGACTTGACAACATGGTTGCCTGGAGACATTCTGTATGACAAGGATATTTTTATTCCTTATGAATTAAAAACTGGAAGATATAACGTGGAGGTGGGGATAGTCGACCATAATACAGGTGAGGCAAAAGTTCGTCTTGCTATCGCTGGGCGAACTGCCGACGGATGGTATGCGATGGGCAACGTTGATGTTTTGTAAAGAGAATAATGTGTAATTATCTGTTTATGTGATTTTGTTTAAATATATTATTAGTAGATCTTTATGGTTTATTTTTTTTTGATTTTTGCCATTTTGTCAGTTGCGTGCTTAGGCACTCCATAGATCTTACAGGAGTGATGTAATTCGAAAAAAATAGCGTTTGTAACTAGAGCTATCCTACACTTTCTCACAGGATAATGCGATCTGTTTGTGCGTTATCTTGACCAATAAGATAAGAGGGTTCGCCTACTTCGTTGCATTTGTCTGCTGAGCGCCTCGATTTAGCTTCTGCGAGGATGGATTAGGATATTGTTTTTGACGTGGCAATGTCGATGGTACGCTATTATTTTTTAAGGATGTCGGTATGGCTCGATTTGGAAATTATGAGCCGTACAACAAATAGATTAGTGCGGTTTTATTTCTGTAAAATTTTCTAATTGTTTATATACAGAGTTTTGTGTGTTTTATATCAATTAAAAGTGCAGATTGCATTTTGCCTCATAAAGGTAGTTAAGGTCGCTTTTGAAAATCGATATGTGGGATGAAAGGATCAAATGATTGTGGAAAAAAATCCATAAATTAGGGGAACTAAACAAGCTGTTTTATGAATGTAAAATTTATCCTAAGAGCTTTCTTACTATTTACGCTTTGCCTGATCCATGTAATCGGTCATACCCAGGAAAGCAACAACAATAAGAAATTGTGGGCAAAATCAATTTTGAATCAAAAGGCACCGAAACTGGAGGTGGAGCAATGGCTGACTGATATGCCTGAAACAAAGGATAAGTTTATCCTCATTGATTTTTGGGCTACCTGGTGTGGACCTTGCCGGAAAGTAATTCCCGAACTCAACGAGTGGCATAAGAAGTATGGTGATAAACTCGTGATCATTGGCCTTTCGGATGAGAAAGCAGAAGTCATTAAAAAGGCAAAGGAAATTAAGATAGACTATTTCTCAGCGATCGATACGAAAGGGAAGTTGAAGAAACAGCTCGAAGTACAGGGAATTCCACATTGTATTTTAGTGGATCCGGATGGCATTGTACGTTGGGAAGGTTTTCCTACGTTAGAGGGGCATGAGCTTACCGATGATGTTGTTGTTGATATCATCAAAAAGTATTCGAGGAAGCGTGGGAGATTCAAAGATAACAGTCCATATTTTCTGCGACAGGAAGAAGTGATGTTGGCTGGATTGTAAAAAGTCTTCCATATGCCAGACTGATAAATCGTCCGATTTTTTGCGCTACTTGGGTATGGAATGGATAAAAAAAAGTGTAACGGTTGCCCGTTACACTTCGCAAGAAGATAAATAAATTATCTTCTTGTGTGTTTACTTAATTATGCGATACGTACGTTAACTGCATTAACGCCTTTTTTACCATTTTCTACATCAAATGTTACACTGTCATTTTCGCGTACTTCGTTGATTAAACCAGATACGTGTACGAAAATGTCGTCTCCACCACCAGCAGGCGTGATAAAACCAAAACCTTTTGTTTGGTTGAAGAATTTAATAGTTCCTTCTTGCATTGTTTTATAAATTATATTAAAGTAATCTGTACTGCACTATTGTGATAAATGAATATGAACAATAGTTAATCGATTTTTGCAAGAAATAGGAATTGATTTTAATGATCTTGGATTGACTCAAGTCCAAAAAGGTCTTTACCTCCGTTTTGCTAACAAAAAAGCTTCTGAAAATGCGAAAACTGAGTGTTAAGTATAACTTGACAATTTCAGATAAGCAAAGGCGGAGCCGATTATAAGACAAATTTAAGTATAAAATATTGATATATACAGTGTTTTGTTATTTTTTATGAAATAAATCCTATGCAGGCTCTGTGTTAGCCTAATAGCTACACGATATAGTCGCAAAATTACATTAAACCCGATAAGTAAAAGCATTGATATTCATACCGGCGCCAACAGATGCAAATAGGATGATATCGCCTTCTTGCAGGGATTGATTGTCTAATTGACCACGGGCAATGAGATCATAGAGCGTAGGAATGGTTGCCACGCTGCTATTTCCTAATGTATGGATGGTCATTGGCATAATATCGGGCGGGGGTACTTTACCGTATAGTGCATAGAATCTCATCAGAATGGCTTCGTCCATCTTCTCGTTGGCCTGGTGGATCAATATTTTTTTGATTGCCGTGATATCAATATCCGCTTTTTGAAGGCAAGCCTGCATGGCTAAAGGAACTTTGCTGAGTGCAAACTCATAGATTTTACGTCCTTTCATTTTAATATACCGTATATCGGGGTTCTGCTCTTGTTGATAAGAGCTCCCGAAATTGAGATAGTTCGCTTCTTCAAGCGCATAAGTAGCACTTTCATGTGATAGGAGCCCTTGCTCTGTCGTAGTGGCTTCGATGATTACGGCGCCAGCGCCATCCGCATAGATCATCGAATCTCTGTCAAAAGGATCGACAACACGCGACAAGGTTTCTGCGCCAATGACCATACAGCGTTTTGCCATCCCTGATTTTATGAAAGCGTTGGCATGCAATACGCCTTCGTTCCAACCGGGACAACCAAATAACAGATCATAAGCCACACATTTTGGATTGCTGATCCCGAGCTTTTTCTTCACTCTGCTTGCTAAACTTGGGACCGTATCCGACTGAATTTTACCATGTGGAATATCGCCATAATTGTGGGCTACAATTATATAATCCAATGTTTCGGCATCAATGCCTGCATCGTCAATCGCAAGTTGGCCAGCCTTAAAAGCCAGATCTGAAGCCACCTGGTTAGGGTTGGCGTAACGACGTTCCTCAATGCCGGTAATTGCCTTAAATTTTTCAATGACCGAAGCCGGCTGATTGAAAGGCAGTCCGTTTTCATCTAAAAAAAGATGGTCCTTAAAGTATGCGTTCTTTATGCGATTCGAAGGGATGAAACTGCCCGAACCAATGATCCTAATGTTCATAATTTTTGCTCTGTACCCAAATGAAAGGGCGTAAATGTGTTAAATATATCGACGATCATCCCCTTATGCTATGCTGATTCCTTGTGGTCGTATACATTCACATTTTTAGTGGCTTGTTTCCTTCTTGCCTTCAATTTACTAAATATTATCGGGATGGTGCTAATTTTCTTTCTCGCACCAGTCTAACAATGGCTTGTATAGGCTCTGGATATCTTTGTTTTTACTTTCCTTATAAACACGGAACAATTCAGCATTAAATTCATCTGCTTTGGGAAATCCTTTTTTATTGACCATCATATCGTTGACGTTTTCAACAATCTGGCCAAAAAGATCATGATCATCTCCAAACTTATCGTAACAATATAAGATGAAAAGTCCCCAGGTTAAATACTCATCAAATACTTTTACCGGACTTGGATAATGAACCGTACTTTTGTTTTCTACATCGACCCATAAGTCCCTATTATTGAATATTGTATCAATCTGTTTTTTGTTTTTTTCGCTCAATGGACCCACGTAGTTGTGGTCTATCTCCGTAAAAATAATGCGTGTATTGAGTGCTTTTTTGAATTTGGGGCTCCAGGATTCGTCTTCGCGGAGGGTGGGTAAAAAAAGCAAAATTTCTTTGAAACCTTTGTACTTGAAGGTGTGGGTCGCATTCATCCCGGCAATCAGCGGGGAAGTCAATACACGATAGCTATTGATTGTATAATCGAATTTCTTTTCTAACCATTCTTTTTGCTCGGCAATCGAAGCATACTCCTCATATGCTGTACGAAGGCTGTCGTAGTAGGCTTGATGCTGTTTGTAGAATGCGCGGTATCCTGTCTGTCTGGCAAATTCTTCCAGCTCTTTTTTATAGCCGGGAATGGGATTAGATTTGATCTGATGTTTTCCGACCCCTTTTGCTGGAAAAATATAGATGTTTGTCGGCATTAGTTCATCCTTCTTGAATCTAAAGCCATAGACATTGGCCGCCAGGAGGAAATAGTTGGTAAGATTCTCCCGTAGTTGCTGGTCAAATTTCTTTACGATAGGCAGATTGGAAAATGGGGTAAAATGCGATTTGACCTCTTCAAAATACGCCGTATTCTGTTTGGTCATGTTCGGATTTTCTTTTCCAAAATTCGTTATTGCAAAGATAATATAGATGAGTTCCTGTGCCTCATTGATTTCAATAGTTGTCTTGCCGTCATTTTGGGCAATATAGGCTTTGCTGAAATCGACATCCTTCTCTTGGCAAAGGGCTATATTTAGGGTTAAGACAAAACTGGTTAAAATTAAAAAGATGTTTCTTTTCATAGTATTGTTGATTTCATGCGATTATTGATGGATACCGTAAATACGACATTCTTACTTCAGTTGATTACGTTGTTGTTTCGGATTGGGTAATTTCATTATTCGATGAAATATTCCAGAATGCAATTATAGGGAGATTTCTGCTTGTTTTATAATAAAATTTGCTCAAACAGGAATGATTTTTTAAGGTGAAGCGGTTGTGTATTCGATTCGTTCAATTTGATATTGAGCTTAACTTAATACTGAGGAAATCTTTCGCTTTTATGTTTAATAGCGCACTATATGGGCTGGTTTGAGCGAAAAATTTCGTCGCATCTTTCCGGTGTCAGCAACAGTCTTAAGGGTAGACACGCACTGGCACAGAATTCTGTGCTATTAAAATTTATCGAGTGAGACGCAGAACTTTTATGAAAAATTCCCTGGGAAAGGCAATTACAGCCGGTCTGTGAGGAATTTCTATCAGTGAAGAAATGTTATGTCAGGTTATCAATCATAAAAGATTGGTACCTGATTCGTACCTTATTCGCCCCTTGTTCGGAAGCAAGCAGATATTTTACAAATTTTGACCAGCTTTCGACCAGACCCTAAACAGGAATTTTCTGGTGAAAAGCTGGTCAATAATTGTTGCAAGTCTGTTCATCTCCGAAGGTGGTACGAACACAATACGAACGCAAGCCGAAGACATTAGCCCACGACATAAAAAAACAACGGGTTAGCCTGCAGCAAAAAGTGTATTGGATTGGAAAAGCTCCGATAGAATTGAAGCCTTCATCTGGCGCCCTTTTTGAGCGTTAGATGAAGGCTTCATGTTTTAGTTAAATAGATATGCTGCAGGATTTCGCTGCGAAAAAGAATACAGCGAGCCATACAAGTCCTTTGGCCAGAAAGAAGAGAAATGCTCCAATTCCGGCACGCTTAAGCCATTTAGATTTGTTATCTTTTTGCTCCATTTATGGGATTAAACACGAACACTCCAATTTTAGTTCGCACTGGCAATAGGAGTGAATACTTCGCCAAAGTTATAAAAAGTTTGGTTTGCAATCTCTACTGCGCGATCATAAGTGGCAGGATCTTCTGAATATTTGTTTAATACGGCTGTAAAACCAGCCCACATCTCACGGCTATTTTCGCCATAACCTTCGAAGAAAGAAGTTCCTTTGGTAACGCCATATTTGTTGAGCATCTGCACGATATACGGACCACCCATGATTGAACCTTCCAAAACATATAATGATGCAAGTGCTTCCTGTACATTTGCTACAGCTGGAGCATTTGCTTCCGGCAGGTTATCTACGTTGCCACCCAGAGCTTCGATGTCGCTTTTGATGTAAGATGAGTTGCGGCGTTCGGCCAAATCTAGCAATACTTCTGCGGTTACAAAAGGAGCGATATTATCTTCTACGGCGCGGAAATAAGCATAAAAGCCTTTCAATACTTCGGCGTAATCTGCTTCTGAACGAATATTTTTCAATTGGCGCACGATCGTTCCTTCTACGTTTTGGTGAGCTGCGTGCGTTTGCTCTTTGATATGTTGACTTAACATGTTTCTATTTTTATTTATAACGATTCTATACAAAGATTCGTATTTATTTCCACAAATTTATGCTGTTTTCTGCTTTATCATCTATGAAAAATGGTTTTAATTTAAACATAAGTATGATAAAATCCAGCTGCAATAAGTTTTTTACTTTAACCTAAAGTTTGTTTTAAGTAGCAAATTTTCGTCTGCTGGCATCGAAAAATTAGTAGCCGACGAAATTGCTGTGCGGTTTTCGTCTTTTACAATGTCCTTTAGCGCTGCTGCAAGCCAGGCTTCCTTTGGATCCCCGGGATGGCGGGAGGTTTCTACCGGAGCTAAGGCCAGGTCGACGGGTATGCCATCAAAATAATCACACCAGCCATTGGCATTCCGGATGAGAAATGAAGCTAGGTATACATCGAAATCTCCTATGTGGACTGAAAAAAAACCTACGGGTTTGCCAAATGTCTGCTGACCGATGAGGCGTATGGGAATATAAGGTTTGAAACTGCTGATCAGGAGTTCACTTGCCGAAGCCGTGCGTTCTGATACAATGCATGACAGCTGCTGTAATGAATTGAATTGTCCCTTTTTGATAAAGTAATGTGTATTGGCTTTTTCACTATAATCCACATCGGCGAGGGTGGCAGGGCGGCCTTTGTATTGGACCACTTTGCCATTGGCATCCAGATAGGGTTGTTTAAGGAGTAGGTTTGCTTTGCCTTGCTGTACATTCGGATGGAATTGCTCGCTGAACATAACTTTTTTATCCAGTTTGGCTGGACTAATGAGGTTGGCTAAATATTCTGCGGTCTCCACATAACCACCGCCGTTATGACGTAGATCGAGGATGAGATGTGTAACTTGCTTTTGCGCCAGTTCGGCTGCAAGCTGATCAAGTTCGGCCTTCACTGTCTGGAGCTGGGGAAAGGAGGGAATGTAAACATAAGCAATCCGTTTGTTTCCCGCAGACCAGTAGGACAGGTGTGTAGCATACCTGTAGGTTGTTTCTATACTGGCCATGTGACCACTACTTTTCTTGTCGTTACGACGACGCTCCAAATATGAATATTTGGGTTTATTGGGAATGGTCGACAATTCGTAAGGTCTATCTTTCTTGTGTAAAGCGTATTGGCTGAGGGCAAAAAGTGCCCGCTCATAAGCCGTTTGTTCGGGGTCTATCTGTGCATATTTCGTCCGCGGATCAAATGTGGTATATGAAGGGAGAGATTCCTGCCAGCGGTATAGCTGTTTGGCATACAGGTAGATTGAGTCGAGCGTCAATTCCTTTTTTGTTCCTGTTTTTGGACTAATAAGTTCATCGGGCAGAGTTGTTGTTTTACTGCCGTTCTGACAAGCTGTTATAGCAGTTATTGTAACTAATAGACCAACTATTTGGCGGATTCGACTCATTATTTGATGCGCATTTTGTTCCTCATCCCTGTAGTTGATTCGCTACAAAATGGATAATTATCTGAAATTTAATACTTTTTTACTTTTTTATTTAATATCAAAGCCTAATTTTGTGCCAATTTATTTAATTTTTGATGCCTCCGCTACTGTGGAGTATTCAAAATGTCCCAAAGGTATCCCCTTTGGGATTTTTTATTTTAGGGCAATACAGGTCGCTCTGTTTTGCTTGGCACACTGGATAAACTTTCCAAAAAAGCCAAGATATTTTCCTGTTCTTTACTGCTCAATCGGACATTTTGGATATGCGGCGATAAGGTGCCATTGATCTGTTGTCCCGCCTTTTGGGGCATGCCCTGACTCAGCAGGTTGATCAGTTCAGCTAAGCTCGAAATACTACCATTGTGCAGGTAGGGTGCAGTATGGATCACATTGCGCAGACCCGGCGTGCGAAATTTACCTTTGTCTGTTTCCAGTCCTGTTGCCTCAAAGCGACCATTGTCCAAGGCACCTTTGCTGGTAACAGCATAACCCAGGTTATGAAAATCAAGATCGGTAAAGAAGGCACCATTATGGCAGTTGATGCATTTCCCTTTTGTGCGAAACAGATGGAGGCCTTCGAGCTGTGCATCGTTTAATGCCAGGTAATTTCCTTTGATAAAACGGTCAAAGGCGGTTTCACCACTGCTAATTGATCTTGAATACGCTGCTATGGCATCCAGCAATCCTTCGACGCTCATCGTCTGGCTCGAGTAAGCCGCCTCATATAAACTGAGGTAGCCTGGTATAGCTTGCAGCTTAGCGGGTAAAGCAGCTGTATTGCCGCCCATTTCGATGGGGGAGTTGATGGCTTCGGCAATCTGCTCTCGATAAGTCATTGCGCGGCCATCGTGGAAGAGTTTGCCTTCCAGGTACCAGACATTTTCCATAGAAGGTGTATTGCGGTGATGCAGTGCGATACCATCTGCCGTTGTTTTTTGGTCGATCCAGTAGGTGTCCGGATTATGACATGAAGCGCAAGTCTTCATACCATTACCGGTGCGGGGGTCGAAAAATAAGGCTTTGCCAAGTGCTATTAGCTCGGCCTTATCTTTCGATGGGTTTTCGGGTAAAGCGGCCAGTTCACGTACCTTGATAGTGTTGTACCAAGTGGCAGCTGGCCATTGCGTTAACGATTTACTATATTGTTGACGTAAGGTTTCTTCTGGGAAAGTAGGAGCTGTAGGCTCTTCTGGGACAGAAGCGCTCTTGTTGCAACTGCATACTGCCAGTGCCGCGAAACATGCTGTTATTAAAGGTTTTGTACGATAGCGAAAATATGCGGCCAAAAATATCTTAGGCAAGGTATTAATTAATTTAAAGAGATGTTAAAATCACCTTCTGATAATAAGTTCCCGTTTTTATCCATCATCTTCAAGGATTTAATTGCGTTTCCCTGTACAGATACGGGAATGGATAGCTTTATCGTCATCGTTGCAACATCAAAGACTACATTGTTGATAGTATATTCGTTATTGAGGTTATCAATCGCTATAAAATGGTCAAAATCTGCCTTGAAATAAAGTTCATAAGTCTCTTTACTGTTTATGTTCAGCACCAGGTCGCCGCCCTTTTTGCCAGTATAATCCTGCCATTTTATGACATTGTATAATGTTGGTAAGAATACCTCAAAAGCATCGGTGAGTTTCGTGTAACGTCCGGAGATCAGTTTGATGTGGTATTTGCCTGGTTTGAGATCTTCAGGAGTATTAAATTGTGCAATGAAAGATGTTGGAGGTTGAGAAAAAGAAAGTAAGGTCTCTTTTCCATCCTTATCGACCAGATAGCCCTTGGTTTGCGCCTCGTCTGGCAAAATATTTTCTCCTCGTACTACCAAATCCTCATTTTTTGGGTAACTAAGGTAATATTTGCCTTCAAGCAGATTCATTTCTGCCTGTACCAGCGGCTGGTTGTACTGGAATACCAATGTATAATTTTTGCTGGAACCATCTTGTGCCCGCACAATATAGGTAATTGGTTTGTCGAATTGTAACTGTATTGCTGTCCCAGATGCAGGAGTAATTGTCGCTAATTCCGAAATTTTAATAGTGGGCGTAATGCTTTCGGGCTGCTCCACCAAGGGTGGCCAATATAAGATAATCTGGTCATTCACAATACTGGCTGACAAGGTTTTGCCATCAGCATCCTGAATGCTAAAGGATTCGATGTCGTTGTAGGGTAGGCTGGGGTATTCGGTTTTACAGGACCAGCATGTTAATGCTAGCATAAAAATAGCTAGAAATTGAATGATATGTATTTGTTTTTTCAAAAATGAGTGTTGCATAATTTTTTTTGGTTAAAAAATCGTTATGCGGATGATGATTAGGTTATAAAGATCCGCAACCCATCCACCAGGTTGCGGAATCTTTCATTCATTAAATAGGAAGGACTATAATGCCTTAACTTCGATATTGGTATCTGCTTTTACTTGTAATTGACCTGCCACTACTTGTTGGCCAACATTTGTAAAATTAATTAACTTAACAGCATACGAAGCTCCGGAAGAATTTCCGACCAACACTGTCAAAGGTTGGATTGCTTGGTTTGCATGGCTATCTAAATCATATTCATACCATTCGCCACTACCCTGTGATGATACTGGAGTCGCTGTTGCCCAATCTGATGCTGTAACGGAAGCGATGTCTTTTGCTACCGTTCTGATCGAATAAGATCCATTAGCCTTGATTGAACCATTTACATGGCTAAAGAATGCAACTTGGCCAGAGCTACTTAAGCTTTGTGCACCTGTAGCAAGGTCGACATAGACTGCAGGCCAAGTTGCTGCAGCTGCTGGGCTCCACCATTGACCTACAACAGTGTAGTTACTATTTGCTTTAGCTTGGGTCAGCGCCAAAGGAGCTGCTGCTGATTCTGTTGTTGGGGCTCCTGCCCATACTGCTGCCGATAGCACAGTCACGGCCATCGCTGATTTTAAGATAGTTTTGATGTTTGAGTTCATATTGAGATCTCCTCTTGTTTTAATTTATTTAATTTTGATGCCACCATGGCATACTGTGGATGCTTGTTTATGATTCCGTTATTGTACTTGGAGACAACTGTGTCTTTACAACATTGGCCCAGTCTTTAAATTGGAATTTGATCTGTAAGTTATCAAAGGTTCCGATTGGAAGATTTGTTGGTAAGGAAACAGTCATTTCGGTACGGTTATAAGATTTAATGGTCAATGGATAATCCTTTCCATTGAGTGTCATAATAACAGCTGTCGGATCTAAAATCACTTTATCTAAGTTGGCTTTAATGGTCCAGTCTTTATTTTTTGCCAAATTTAGACCCGATAAGCTAACAATTACATCCGGTTGACGATATGTAATTTTGAGCGGATTGGCTAATGTAATGGTATGGTTGATGTTGGTCACCTCTACATCATAAGTGCCTGCTTTAATATCGGATGGAATGCGGTTTTCCCGTTCGGTACCCGTATAGCTTAATTGGTATCCAATCACCGAAACTTTCAAGCTATTGGGCGTAGCCATCTTAAATCGCTCCTTGGTTTCTTGATTGATCAATGCAATACTCACCAATGAAGGATTGGTATGCATAAAGGTTCCATTAATGGCTGGAAAAGCACCTCCAGGGCCTTTTGTAAGCGAAATAGAAGATGTCGATGCAAAAGTCGCTTCAAAAGATGGTGTACTTTGTAATTCAATCTTTAAGCTATAGGTTCTTGTGGTACCTGTAGCGGACTTTACAGTATACGTCTGTTTTTTTTCATCTGTTTTAACAGGTAAAATTTCTTCGGCTATACTCGCTCCATTGGAGAGTTTAATGCTCGGATCTATCACCAATAGCCCATAGTAATAAGGGACATATACCGTAATGGTATTGGCCTCATTGTCGATGGCTCCATAAATAACTTCATCATTTGGAAGATTGGTGACTTTGTATTCCAGTATTTTATCTGCTGGAAGTAAGGCTAGTTCTTCCGTTTTGGTGCAGCGGGTTAGCAGCAATCCTACAAAAAGGAAGCTTAAAATGCTGTATATTCTTTTCATGTTAGTTTAGTGTCTAATAAGTAAGCTATGCTTATTTTTTTAGTTAGTGATTGTAAATTTGGTACTGCCAGCTTTGGCAAGTACATATTGGAAAGAAAAGTAGGGTGTTGGTGAATCTTTAAACCAATCTTTTGGATCCAAGAGGTCTTTATAGATACTTTGTATCTTGATCTTGGCATAGTTTCCCTGGGCTGTACGGACGATCAATGTATTGCTTTCAATTGGATAGCAAACGTGTTTTTTGTTTTCCGCTCCACCACCTTTGATTACGCCATCAAAATCATATAAATACCAACCCAAGCCTTCACCAAAAGCTCCTGAATCATCCGTACCATATGCTTTTTCACCTTTGCGGAACTCGGCATCTGAAGGGATATCGATTACATCTTCGAACTTTTTCTTGACAATTAGGATACCGCCTTTCCCTGGACCACCTTTTCCAAATCCGTTTGCTGTATTGTTGCAATTGATAAAACTGCGGTATATTTCTGAGCAAGAGATATCCCATCGTGCGGTTAGTTTATAATCCGGTGTCACAGCTTTGTTCTGTTCCAGGCTGTAATATATTGGTGATTGCGCCGTGGTTGGTGCACTTCCAGCAGGTAAGTCTTCGCCAAAATTCTTAACAGTAATCAAGCGGTTGAACATAGCTTCTGGTGCAACAGGATCTGGTTCAGGCTCTACTACTGTGGGCTCGCTTTTGCTACAGGACCCCAACACAATTAAAAATGCCAATACCGGTATGAATTTTAATAGGTTGCTGCGTTTCTTTATTTTCATTGTTACTAGTTTTTTTGTGTTAGTTGATACTTTGTCCCTTTTCTATACATGTAGTAGGGTTGTTAGTATCTTATTTTTATTTAAATTTATTCTAAATAATAGTAAAGATAAAATCTTTTGCTGATAAAGTGTGTATGAAAATTGGTATTTAATATATTTTTTTCGGTTTTTGATTTTTGGTTAACAAAAGCCGCTGGAATTTTAACCAGCTGCTATGTTGATACTATTTAAATTCTTGGTAATCGATGGAGTAGAAAACATAATTATCTGACGCAATTGCTTTATTAGGCGTTTCATCCGAGTATACGTTATTGACTCTAAATTTAAAATATGGCTTTCCATCTTTTGAAAGAATAAACGTACGGTCCTTAACAGCTATAACATGGTGTGTAGTCATATTATAACCTGCCCATCCAATACCAGTAGAACCTATTACAATTCCAGCTTTGTTGTCGGTCAATGCTACAAATTGATCAGCTGAATTGACGGTCTCATAAGCCTTATCTATATAGGATAGTGTAAATGATTTCGTGGTGTTTGCAATCACATCCATGACGCGTTGTTGTGCTATAAGGGTCAATGGAGCATCAGTCGTTTGTAGTCCATCGTTCTCTTTAAAATCAAAATAATAGGTTTGCGCAGCAGTTGTTGTTGCTTTTCCATCTTCATCGATTGTAAATTGTTTGAAGTTACGAAGTGAGTAGGTATTGCCTGTACGCTTGATTGTTCCTTGTGAATTGATGGTTTTGGAAACCTTTGTTAAATCAACAGTTTCACCGTCTTTGACCATAACCTTAGCTTGGTATTCCGGCTCGACTTGCTCCACCTTATCATCATCCTTGCTACAAGAAGTAAAACCTAAACTCAATGCACATAATAGTGCTGCTGTTGTAAATAATCTATTCATCTTTAGTTTAATTGTGTAATTTTTCCTTATTATAATGTGTTTGTATTTAAATCTTTGCTACCATCCTGCTGTACATAATATTTAAATGTATAGTATGGAGCAGGCCAATTGAGGTTGGTTACCGCCGCTGGATTTCCCTTATAGGCATTGATCAGCTGTAATTTGGCATATTTGCCATCGGGTAAGCGAATCGCATAGGTACGATTGGGGAGCGCCTGCATAATATGGGTGCTCAAACTATAGCGAAACCAGCCATCCGAACCATCGGTTGCTGCCCAGCCAATTTTGTTTACTTCACTTTTATTAAACTCTTCATCCGAAGGGGCTACAGTGACACTCTGATAGGCTTGTCGCAGTAAAACCACAGCGGTATTATTTGCCTGGCCGCCATAACCCGGATTGTATTCATGCTGGGAATTGTTCACATAGATCTCTGAATTATAAGGACCTGTAAAGGCAATATCCCAATCTTTTGTTTTAAGCCACTGCGCAGAATCGGCTTTGGTCTTAACCCATATTTGCTTTTGATCTTTAAAACGAAAAAGAAATATAAAAAATGGTCTTTGCTCTTTTCCTTCAGTACCTTCGCCCATGGCTGCATCGGTATCGCCAGCAAGATCTTTGATCAAGGTACTTTTGCCATCTTCTAATCCGATCGTATAGTCTCTGTCTTTCCCACAGGATACGACTGTCAATAATAATAGTGCTGAAAAAATACAACGGCCAATCTTGTGAAAGGAAAGCCAGATGCTACATTCTCCAATAATCATGCGAATCGTTCTCATCTTTTATCTTGTACTTTGTGTGCTAAATTCTTGTTCATTAGTCCTTATTATTCTTTTATCCAACGGTAGCTCACGCCGCCCATAATAACCCGCCCAGGTTGCCCAAGTAAATAACGGCTTGTAAAATTGAATAAATTGTCACCGATCAGACGCAGTGTCAATCTGCGGTTCATCAGACTCTTTTCTACCGTCATATTCACCAGTGTGTGATAGGGGATAAAGATGTCATATTTGTCGATAAACTGGTTGCCATTATATTCCTGAAAAGGTGTAGCACTTCTGAAATTGACACGCGCATTGACATTGACGCCCCAGGGTTTATATTCATATTGGGCTTTTGCATTGAACATGTGTCTCGAACGGTCCTCAATACCCCAATAATCCGATTTCTTACTCTGGCGATATTCGCCCGTAGCGGGATCGTTGATCTGGTTATAGGGATAACTTCCCTTGGCAATACTATCCAAAACACTCAGGTCTTTGGCAATCAGGTATTGATAGCCCATCGACAATTGCAGATCTTTGGTCGCCTGATAGGTCAATGAAACTTCAAAACCTTTGTTCATGGCTTTGGGCAGGTTGCGGTAGCTATAGATCTGTGCTACTTTGGTCCCGTTACCTACACTGACTGTGTTGATCTGATTGTTGATCCGATGGTAGAAGACCGAGAAATCGGCCTGAAATCTATTGGACGGACTCCAGGTAAGTCCAATATTGTTTGAAATGCTGGTTTCGGCTTTGAGGTTACCCGCCACCAAATTGAGCATATAACTGTTTTTATAACTCAGCTCTCCGGCTTGATCCATGGCTGCAATCACATCGGCTACGCGCTCTGAACCGACGACCAAATAGTTGGCTGCTGGATTGAAAAAGACCTGATAGCGCATCTTATAGTCGGGTGCCTTAAATCCTGCTCCGATACCACCTTTGATCAAAAGCTTAGGGCTGAGATGATATTGCAGGCCGAAACTTGGACTCAGATGGCCATTGTAGACATTGGTCTGATCGTAGCGTAGACCCAGCGTCGTCAATAAGCGGTCTACAGGTTTCCATTCGGTCTGCAAATAGGCGAATGCGCTGTTCAAAGAGCGCTTGGCATCCAGATCCTGGTTGTCCATCAGTTCAAGACTACCACCTATACCACCGGTAAGTTTGACCTGCTGTGCGGGGCTATACGCAAATTGCTGTTCAATGCGGTGTACATTTTGACCAAATTGCTCGGCACTTGCAACAATACCTTGTTGCAACCATTGTGCGGCAATCTGGGAGTGGAAACGCGAGAAATAGTAACGCGTCATACTGCGCAGTCCCGACTCGAAATTATGGTCGTAACTCGCCGAAAGATTGATGTCCTGATCTTTTTGTTTATCCTGTAGTGTGGCCGATTCGGACCATGCATTGATCATTTCAGATTCTCGGGCTGCATAACGCCCTGTAACGCCCAAAGTGCCATTTTTGCTTGTACGATAACGCACTCGCCCCTGGAAACTATAGTTGGTATAGGGCGGAAAAGTGGTACTCTTGGAGTCCAGATACTGCTTGTCGGTATTAAAACCATCCGTGCGGTAGTAATTGCCCGAAAAGACGGCGCTCCCGCGTTGATTAGCAAAAGGTGTTTCGGCTTCCAGCGTTGCACCAACGGTATTGAGACTGCCATAAAGAAGCGATGCCTGTGCCTGTGGTGTGATTGCACCATGGCGCGTAATGATATTGATCGCACCACCTAATGCGTCACTGCCGTATAAGCAGGAGGATGCGCCTTTGATGATTTCGATACGTTCGATGTTGGTCACCGAGATACGGGACAGGTCAAAATTGCCACTGTTGCGCCCCAGCATGGGTTGACCGTCTACAAGGACCATCACGTAGTTGCTGCTGAATCCCTGGATCTGTACACCGACGGCTCGGGAGCCCCCGGCAATATCGTTGACGATAGCTATACCCGTCTGTTCTTTTAGAACTTCATCCAGTCGGCGGCTGCCCATAAGCTCAATTTCACGTTTGGTGATGACTTTAACGGGCATGGCGGCATTTTCGGCCTTAACGAGATTGTCTACAGCCTGCGCTTTACCCTGCACATCAACTACATCCATCTGCCTTTCTTCAGCTTTTAACACAATGTTCAACTGCTGATTTTTGTCTTCCAAATTGATAACTTGGCGGTATTGCTGATAACCCATAGCCTGTACCTGTAATTCGTAGCGTCCAGCATAGAGCTGAGTGAATTGAAATCTTGCTGCAGTATCTGTTTTAAAAGCATATTTGTCCGGATAAAGATATACGGTCGCATTGGCTACGCCTTTATTGGATTCGTTTTTCAATACACCGGAGATTTTCCATTTTTCCTGTGCTTGCAGGGTATAAACCTGGCAGGCACATAAGGCGATCAGGGTGCTTGTTCGAATAGATGATATGCTTCTAAACACTATTTTTATTTTTACTAATTCTAAATAATGTTACAAAAAACGGTAATCCCTCTGAATTTTTCTCTATGCAAAATGTCATAAATTCTATTTAATCCGTTTTTTGCAGACTGAAAAGCAGTGTATTTTAAGGGGTATATTGTTGTTTATTAGTATTTTATACTTCTTTTTACGTTGTGGTGTGCTATTCTAAAAGATTCGGTATAATTTGTATTTAGACTGATTATTGATTTGTTTTGTACTCAAGTTGAAAGGCGAGATGCGAAAACCATTCCTGGAAATCCGCTATCGCTATCATGGAGATAATGAATTACGATGAGTAGATTTTATGTTGTTATACTGTGTTTTGTGATGCAAATCGGTGGATGGGCGACGGCACAGCAGAGAATCATTACGTTAAACAGTTCGTTGACCGAAACGATCTACGGACTGGGAGTAGGCGAGCGCATGGTCGCTACCGATGTGACAAGTATATCGCCCAAAGCGGCTGCAGCCTTGCCGAGGGTAAGCAAAAATCGGTCGGTTTCGGCCGAAGGTCTGTTATCTTTTAAACCGAGCATCGTCATTGCGAATGAAGGCGATGTATCCAAATCGGTCATTCAGCAAATCCGTGCGGCTGGTGTGAAGTTCGTCTCCATTAAACCAAACTATTCTGTTCCGGGGGCGCTTCGTTACATCCAGGAGGTCGCAGATGCCATCGGTGAATCTGCCGCCGGTAAAAATCTGGTTTCCCGCACGAAAGTAAGCTTGGATCATACCATGGAATTAGTAAAGAAGGAAAATCAGGGTAAAGCAGCTCCCAAAGTATTGTTTTTATATGCGCGTGGTACAGGTACCATGAGTGTGGCAGGTAAGGGCAGTAGCCTGGATGCGATGATTAATCTGGCTGGTGGTAAAAATGCGGTTCAGGAATTTTCGGATTTCAAACCCTATACGACGGAAGCGCTGGTGCAGGCCAATCCAGATATTGTGTTGCTATTTGATTTTGGCGCGAGTAGTCTTGGCGGAGAGGATGCTATCCTCAAATTGCCGGGCATGCGTATTACGAATGCGGGTAAAAACGGCCGTATCTTGGTGATGAATGCCTCACTACTGGTAAATTTCAGTAACCGGCTGCCAGACGCAATCTTAGAATTGCACCGTGGATTTGGAAAAGTGATGGATTCAAAATAAAGCCGGTGCAAAAGAAACAGAAATTTATCCTATTGGCTTTGGGCCTGGTATTGGGTGTTGTAAGTATTGTTGCCTTGGGGATGGGGGCCTACCATATTCCGTCCGCTGACATCTTAACGATGTTGACGCAAAAATTGCACTTGGGAAGTGCCGAAGCTGTGCACAATATGCAAGGAGATGTTCTTTTTGAGATTCGTATGCCGCGTCTTTTGCTCGGGCTTTTGGTGGGGGCAGCACTTGGTATATCGGGTGCTGCGATCCAGGGTATATTTCGCAACCCATTGGCAGAGCCCGGATTGATCGGGATTTCTTCTGGAGCGTCCCTTTTTGCAGTACTGATCATTGCCTTTGAAACTTTTCTCTTCACCTCTTTAGCGGCCTGGATTGGATATTATATATTGGCTTTTGGTGCTTTTGTGGGCGCTGGTTTAACCGCTTTTTTGGTTTACCGTATCGCCAGTAAAAATGGCCGTCCAAATGTGACGACGATGTTGTTGGCGGGTATTGCCATCAATGCCTTTGCTGGTGCGTTGACGGGTTTGATGACTTATATGTCGACGGAGCAACAATTGCGTACCATCACATTTTGGATGCTGGGCAGTCTTGGCGGGGCTACTTGGGATAACCTAAGGGCGTTGGCTCCCTTTATTTTGATCCCGGTGCTGATCTTGCCTTTTTTTGGAAAGTCATTGAACGCTTTTTCACTCGGGGAGTTGCAGGCGGATCTTTTGGGTATGCGTACCGATCGCGTCAAACGCTGGGTGGTTGTCTTATCCACGCTTGCTGTGGGAGCATCCGTTGCGGTGTCGGGCATTATTGGTTTTGTGGGATTGATTGTTCCACATACAGTTCGCCTGATGGGTGGGGCGGATCACCGATTTGTGCTTCCTGGTTCATTACTATTAGGGGCACTGGTGTTGACATTGGCAGACGTGATTGCCCGGGTCGCCGTGGCACCCATCGAATTGCCCATTGGCGTGATTACAGCTTTACTGGGTACACCGGTATTCTTGTATATTTTAATCAAAGATAAATAGTCTTTAGGCAGAGGCTTAAAAAATAATCGCATTATGCTACGTGTAGAGAAGATCAACTACGAAGTGAACGGACGAAAGCTCCTAAAGGATATTACCTTTCAGGTGCGCAAAGGGGAAATTCTGGCAATCCTAGGAGCCAATGGCGCTGGTAAATCGACGCTGATGGGGGTGCTTTGTGGTGAAAAGAAGCCGGATTCGGGAGCTGTTCATCTCAATGGCAAGGCGCTGTCGGCGTACGAGCCTGCGACTTTGGCCAAATGCAGGGCTTTACTGAGTCAACAGCAGCAGATGACATTGAGTTTTAGTGTAGAAGAGATTGTGCTGATGGGACGGTATCCGCATTATAAGAATAGCCCCAAGCAACATGACTATAAGATCGTGGCCGAAACCATGGAACTTTGTGGGGTATCTGCTTTTGCTGAACGGGATTTTTTGAGCCTTTCTGGTGGTGAACAGCAGCGTGTTCATCTTGCGCGGATCCTGGCGCAGATATGGGATAATCCGGATGCGTTGTTGTTATTGGATGAACCGATTTCGGCATTGGATCTGCACTATCAGCAGAAAGTACTGGCCATTGCACGGGCACTTGCCCGAAAAGGATTTATGGTGGTGCTGATTGTGCACGATGTCAATTTTGCCGCCATGTATGCCGATCGTATTTTAATGCTCAAAAATGGCCGAAAGCTCTTTCATGGTACCCCGGTGGAAGTATTGGCCCAAAAGGAGATCTATACCATCTTTTCGGTTGAGTCCAATGTCATTATGAATCCAAGAACATTGAAACCTTATGTTCAGTTGGAGGAAATGGATATTGACTTGGATTAGACATGTTATTTAGAAAGATTATAAATAATTTTAGAATACCATCTTATTTCGTTAATTTTAACTGCTTCAGGCTTATTTAGGATTTGTAATCATGTTGGTGAAAAGTAAAATAGTAGAGTTGGCAGATTGGCTTTTTGAAGAAGAAATTCCGGATGGCTATGTTCCCGACAAACCTTTGGTCGAAAATAGGATATCCATATCCAAAGATCCTGTCCATATGGAGAATTTTCAGCTATCGACTTCAGGATTGTTTATCTTGCATTCGAAAATGCAGTTTGATAGGCCAGTGCAGGTGCTTACGGAGATCGAGGGCGAGACCATAACCAGCCAGTTTATCTTTTTTAAGCCGACAGATAGCAAGTTGCCTTACGGCATGAGCCGGCATAATATACGCTACATTCCTTCGGTAAAATCCATTCATGAAGTGGAACCTGGTATTGAATACACGTATTTTATAGCCGTTATTTCCAAAGAGTATTACCTCAATCTGATCAAACGCGATTCGTTATTGCATCAGCAATTTGTGCATGAGATCGAAAAGGGAGAGTATGTGTCGTTTTCGGAGGAGGATCTGATGGCAACCTACGAGATGCAGCATACCATAACTGAGCTGATTGAATCTAAAAAGAAAGGGGAGATCCGTCGATTACATACCGAGTCACGTGTTGTTGAGCTGCTGATGTATCAGTTTGAGCAATACAATGAGAAAACGGAAAGCACTGATTCGCTCTTTCATGAGGAGGATGTGCAGCGACTGGAGATGGCGCGACAGATTCTTGAACAGCGTATTGCCAATCCACCGACGCAAAAAGAACTGGCAGCAGAGGTGCTGACGAGTGAAAGTAAACTACGTAAGGACTTTAAGGAATATTTTTCAGTGACCATTCACGACTACCTCACACGGGTGCGTATGGAAAAAGCCAAAAGTTATCTGCTCGAAGATAAAATGACGGTCTATGAGGTGGCGCTGTTGACGGGCTATGGTCATCAGAATAATTTTAGCAGTGCATTTAAAAAATATTATGGGATCTCGCCAGGTGAACTCAAAATGTAATGGTGAATTCAAAATGTCATAAAACTTTTTTATAATCTGTTTTTTTGGATCGGAAAGATCAGGTCATCTGTGATTGCATAACTTTGATACGCTGTAGATAATTCCCGACTGTCTAGCCCTGTAAACTTACTAAATGCAGGCAGGATAATTTGATGATCAGAAACCATAAAACAGGGTAAGCGTAACTGCCGTCTCGGTGGTATGACAAGACTGACTCCTGGATGCAGATGGCCGCTAATCCTGAAGGAAGATTGATCTTCCGCATCGATGGGGTGGTGTTTAAATTGTATCTGCTGCAGTTCAAAAATTTCGTCATGTTGGTGGATGTTAAATCGATCGGTCATTTGTTTCGACAGGCGATCATGGTTTCCTTTGACCAAGTGGAGAAGAAGGGTTGGATATCTTGTTTTGAATTGTTCCAATAGCAGCACTTCTTGATTGATACCTGCATGAACCAAATCTCCAACAACAATAACCTGAACGGGTTGATAATAATCCACTAGGCGCTCGAGTCGATTGAGATCGGCTATTGTGGTGTCCATGGGGATTGCAATACCGTGCTTTCTGAAATGTGCTGCTTTGCCCAGATGCAGATCGGATAGAATCAATGTTTTTTCTGATTTCCAAAATATAGAGCGTTGATTGTTAAGGATTAATTGCTGCTTATTAAAGGTAATTGTTTGCTCTTTGATCTTCATTTTCTACGTTTCTTTTTTTGCATGTTGGCCTTTTCCATCCGTTGGATACGCTCGATCAGTGCTTCACTCGACAGCGACTGCCGCAGGCTATCGACCTTGATCGGAAAGCTCAGTGGCGTGTACTCTTCGACAAAGGTATAACGTATTTTACTATTGTTTATCCTGTCGAATGCTTTTATTAAACGATATTCTTCCAATTGTTGGTTGAACACTTCGCTAAAAGCTTGTTTGAGGAGTAGGTTGCTCGGGTCGTGCTCCATTAATACCTTGAAAATAATTCCGGATGAAGCCTGTAGGGATTTGTTGTTTTGCTGTGTACCCGGATAATTTTGAACCACCAATCCCGAAATGACAGCAATATCTCTAAATTTACGGCTGGCCATTTCTGCGGAGTTGATGCTGCTGATCACATCTTCCATCAGATTTTTACGGCTCAAGACCTCTTCGAGCTGTGATTGGCTCAGTTGGATGTCCTTGTCGGAATAGAGTTCAAAACCATAATCATTCATGGCCATGGAAAAACTGATGGGGTACAATTTGCTGATGCGATAGGCGACGAGCGCCGCCATGACCTCATGGATCAGTCTACCCTCCAAAGGGTAGAAAAAGAGATGATGTCCTTCTCTTGTTTTGATATGTTCGACAAGAAATTCCGCTTCGCTAGGCACGGCCGAAAGTTCGGTCTGTTTTTCGATCAATGGTGCTAGGAAATGAAGCTCTTTTTCACTGGAAGAAGCTCCTGTTGCTGCAGCCAATTTTTTACGAAGGAAATGGCTTAAATTGGACGATAAGGGGAGTCTGCCCCCGAGCCAGCTTGGAGTAATGGCTTTACCCGACGAGTTTCTTACGAATACGGTCATTTCCTTGACCATCACAAGTTCCAGGACACGTCCCGCAAGAATAAATCGCTCGCCTTTTTTGAGTTTACTGATAAAATATTCTTCGATCATGCCGATATAACCACCGGAGAGGAACTTCACGCGCATCATGGCGTCCCCTACAATAGCGCCTATATTGAGTCGATGCAGAAGTGCCAGGCGACGATTTTTGATGATCCATTTACCTTCTTCATCTTGGATAACCTTGTGAAATTCTTCGTAGCGTTTGCCAATTTTTCCCCCTGCGGTAATAAAATACATGCACCATTGCCATTCTTCCGGATCCATATAGCGAAAGGCATGGGTATTGGCGACGATCGCATGCAGTTCTTCCGAACGAAATCCCCCACCCAGCGCGATGGTTACCATGAATTGAACAAGCACATCGAAAGTTTGAACCATAGGATCCCGGTTTTCGATCGTCTGCGTTTTTACGGCCTCCTTCAGTGCGGCGACCTCGATGAGCTCCAGGGAGTGCGTAGGGACGAAATAAATCGTAGAGGTTTCGAAAGGGCTATGGCCGCTTCTTCCAGCGCGTTGCATAAACCGGGCTACACCTTTACTCGAGCCAATCTGGATGACTGTATCAACGGGTTTGAAATCTACCCCTAAGTCCAAGGAAGAGGTCGACACGACTGCTTTAAGTTTGCCGCTGCTGAGATTATCTTCGATCCATTCGCGGATATTGGCATCAATAGAGCTGTGGTGTAAGGCGATTTGTCCGGCAAAATCTGGATGTGCCTGTAAAAGGAGCTGATACCACATTTCGCTTTGGCTGCGTGTGTTGGTAAATAGGATTGTGCTTTTGCTCTGGAGTATAATGGGGACGACCTGGTCCGCTAGGTTGCCACCAAGGTGTCCTGCCCAGGGCAATAGTTCCACTTTGCTGGGGTAAATTGGTTTGATCGCTATCTTCTTTTTCTCTTTAGCGACAATTTGGATACGTTTTTTTTCTGTTGGCAACAGAACCTCCATAGCTTCCTCGAGATTGCCTATGGTGGCAGTGATCCCCCAAACGCGCATCTTTTTATAGTGCGATTTGAGGAAGGCGAGCGCCAGTTCGACCATAACACCACGTTTGTTGCCCATCAGTTCATGCCATTCGTCCACGGTGATACACCGGAGATTTTTGAAATACTTATCCCGTTGTTTTTGTGCGAGCAGCAAATGAAGACTTTCGGGTGTGACGAGCAGAATATCGGGCATCGATCGCGTCTGTTGCGCTTTTACTTTCGGATTGGTGTCGCCATTGCGAACCTGAACGACCCAGTCCAGCCCAATATCGTCTATGGCCTTTTGCATTGCTCGTGCAAGATCTTTAGCCAATGAGCGTAAGGGTGTTACCCAAAGTAGCTTCAAACCCTTTTGGTGCTGATCCGGGTTATTAAGAAAGTCTATCAGTACCGCCATAAATAACGAAAAGGTTTTTCCAAATCCTGTTGGTGCAATAACTAGTCCGCTATATCCCTGCGCGTATTTCTCCCAGGCCTTGGTCTGAAAGCTAAAGGGAACATTTCCCTGGGATTCGAAATAATTGTTGACAATTCGAAATCCTTCACTATGTGCTATCTTCTCGTTCACGCTGTTTTATCGTCTCAAATTTTTATTGAATCAATTGTTTTATATCGTCAAGGGTGTCGATCTCTGCCGCTGTTTTGTCCTTTCGCCAGCGTAAAATCCTTGGGAAGCGTAATGCTACGCCAGATTTGTGTCTTTTGCTGTATCCTATCCCTTCAAAGGCAATCTCAAAGACAAGTTCGGGTCTAACCGTTCGTACGGGGCCAAATTTTTCCAGTGAATTTTGTTTGACAAACCGGCTTACTTCAAGGATTTCCTTGTCTGTAAGCCCCGAATAGGCTTTAGCGATCGTGACCAACTGATCTCCATCTTTTACGGCAAAGGTATAATCTGTGTAATGTGCACTCCGGCGACCGCTACCTTTTTGTGCGTAGATGAGTACAGCATCTATACTCATCGGATTGACTTTCCACTTCCACCAGCCTCCTTTTTTGCGACCGGCGTAATAAGGTGAGTCCATTTTCTTGAGCATGATGCCCTCACTGTTAAGCTCGCGTGCTGCAGTTTGGATTTGTTGAAGGGCTGTCCAGTCCTCGGCATGTATCAACGGTGATAGTTTTAATACGGTACGCGGATTGGCTGCATGAAGTTCTTCCAGCTGTACACGCCTGTATGCAAGTGGCTCCTGGCGGAGATCTATTCCATTCAGTTCCAAGAGATCATAAAGGTAGACTGCAATAGGTACTTCCTCACGCAAAGCTTTTGGGATTGTTTTGCGATTGATCCGTTTTTGTAGTTCTGAAAAATTAAGTACACGATCGTCTTTAACCGCGAGAATCTCCCCATCAAGCACAAAGCTTCCGCTCCATTGACTGAGCGCCGTAGTAATTTCGGGAAACTGGGCTGTAACAAGTTCTTCCCCGCGTGACCAGATGTGTATGTCCCCGCTGCGCTTGATAAGCTGACCGCGTATTCCATCCCATTTATATTCGATTTGCCATGTCTTAATTGGACCTAGTTCTTCTGGTTCTTTTTCAATAGGATAGGCGAGGCAGAAAGGATAAGGTTTGGATAAGTTGGTGTCACTATATGTGCCACGAATAAGTTTTTCAAATTCGACTTCATGTGGATTCCAATCGCCCATGATGCTGTGCGCTACCGCACTCGCCTCAGTACCTGTATATTGAGCAAGGGCATTGATTAAGCCTTTTGCTGAAATGCCCAAACGGAAGCTTCCGCCCAGAAGTTTGTTAAAAATAAAGCGCTCGACGGTGCTTAGCCCGTTCCAGGATCGAAGAACGAAAGCTTTTTTCTCTGCAATGGATGCATTTTGTAAGGCAATGATTTCATCCATCCAGTCGCTAAGGCTTTTTTCTATCAGTTGCGATGCCGATGGCAAAAGTAGAGCCAAGGTTTCGGATAGATCACCTACGGCAGCATAGGATTCAATAAATAACCATTCGGGAATTTCTGTTATTTCTAAAGTCCAGTTTTTGAGGTCTTTAACCGCGATACTCCGTTTCGGTCTTTTCCCTGTCATCAAAGCGAGAAACCAAAGTTTATCTTTTTCAGAGGCTTCCCTGAAAAAATGCAAAACAGCCTCTTTTTTCAAATTGGTCTTGTTGCTGCTGTCGAGAGCATGTATCAATGTTGCAAATTCTTTCATAAGCTATCTTAAGTCGTTTGGACTTGGGGATCTTCTTCATCACCATACTGTGTGGTGACCTCTTCCGCTTCAATGCCGATTTCATTGAGATATTTGGCAAAGGTAGCTGTTTGCCCGTGGGTCACATATACTTTTTCGGCCGAACTGCCACGTACTGCCTGCAATAAACCTGACCAGTCGGCGTGGTCACTGATCGCAAAACCAGCATCTGCGCTGCGCCATCGTCGCGCCCCACGGATTTGCATCCAGCCCGAACAGATGGCATAGGCAACATTGGGTATTTTTTGAAGGAGCTGGCTGTCCAGCAGTGCTGGCGGAAGCAATACAATCTGCTTGTCTAGTTCTTTTGGAGCTGATTTTACGTCCGCAATCTGATAGGGTGGTAGTTTTATACCTGCCTGGCTGTAGGCCTCATTTAATTTAGCAATACTGTAATGTACATATACTGGACCCATTTCATGTACAGCATTTAGAATACGCTGCGATTTTCCAAGCGAATACCCTATAAATACGGATGTCTTATGATTGCTTTGGTTGTTCTTAATCCAAGATTGCAGTCGTTCATTTTGTACCGCTACAGACTCCCATCGATAAATCGGAAGACCGAAAGTACTTTCTGTAATGAGCTCATGGCATTTCATCGGCTCAAATGGTGTACATAAGCCATCCTCCTGAATTTTGTAATCGCCAGTAAATACGACGACTTTACCTTTGTACTCCAGGCGAATCTGGGCAGAACCAATGATATGTCCGGCGGGGTGCAGGGAAACTCTGACACCATTGATGTGGACAGGTTCATTGTAAGCGATTCCCTGGATTTGAATATCTGGACCGATCCGGCTCCGAAGAATATTGACTGTGAAATGATGACAGAGGTACTTCTTCATTCCCCAGTGGGCATGATCTGCATGGCCATGAGAAATAACAGCCAAATCAACAGGCTTCCATGGGTCGAGATAAAACTTACCGGGAATGCAGTATATGCCTTTTGATGTAAAACGTATCATATTTGTTAAAACAGGCTTTGACAGACTAAAGTTTTACTTATTTCATGCGCTTTTTTTTGCCAGCGGTTTTCCGCAATTCGATTGGTGGTATTCAGTTAATTTTTTTAGATTTGTTAACCTTGATGCTAAGTTTTAATACACTATGATATTAATTGTTGATGATAATCCGGATAATATTTACTCTTTGCAAAAATTACTGGAATCCAAAAATTTTAAAGTTGATACCGCTCAATCAGGGGAAGAAGCTTTAAAAAAGATCTTAAAATATAATTATGCATTAATCATATTGGATGTTCAGATGCCAGATATGGATGGCTTTGAAGTCGCTGAAAATATAGCGGGATTTAGCAAAACAAAGGAAACTCCGATCATATTTTTGTCTGCTGTAAATACGGATAAACGCTTTATCACCAAGGGTTATGATTCGGGGGGATTGGATTATGTGACCAAGCCTGTGGATCCCGACATCCTGATGTTGAAAGTTAAGACATTTTATCGGTTGTATGAACAGACCCAAGCGCTTAAAGATATTCAACAAACTTTGGAACTTGAGGTAGAACGTCGCAAGCAGGCACAGCAGGAACTGCGGTCTAAGGTGGACTATTTGCATACGCTTTTGGAGTCTTTGCCTCAAATTGCTTTTACCTGTGACAGTGCAGGAAATATTGATTTTGTGAATGGACGCTGGTTTCAGTTTTCTGATGATGCCTCAAAATTCCCACAGATCTATCCCGGCGATCAATCAATCGAAAAAGAGCTTCAGGCGAGTCTTCGTTCTGGAGAACCCTTGGAAATGGAAGTACGTATTCAAAGGAGGCCATGTGGGGAATACCTATATCAGCTTTTGCGTGTGTGGCCAATTTTGGAGAATGGAGCGAGTAAGTGGGTCGGGACTTTTACAGATATCGATGCACAAAAAAAAGCGGAAAAGGAAAAAGATGAGTTCCTGAGTATCGCGAGTCACGAGTTGAAAACACCTTTAACAAGTATTAAAGCCTATATGCAATTGCTCGACCGGAAACTTAAGTTGGAGGAGGAAAGTGCTGAGGCAAAGTATGTTACCCGGGTTCAGGGCCAAGTTGACAAACTCAACAGTCTTATTTCTGATCTTTTGGATCTGTCAAAGATCGATAATGGGAAGCTGCTGATCAATAAAAAGGTATTTTCTCTCGAGCATATGGTCAAGAGTGCCGTGGACTCCATTGTTCAAACGCATGACCAAAGCAGCATGAAGCTTTTCCGGCAAGGGGATATTACCGACATACAGATTTATGGTGATGAGATCCGTCTAGAGCAGGTATTGGTCAATTTTTTGACGAATGCATATAAATATGCTGCGGGAACGGAAAAAGTAATTGTTGACTGCTCTATTGTAGACAGCAACGTGAAAATAAGTGTAATAGATTTTGGGATCGGTATTCCAGAAGAGAAGCAAGGTGATGTGTTTGAGAAATTTTATCGTGTGGAAGAAACGTCGTTCGATTTTCAGGGGCTTGGGATAGGACTTTATATCTGTGCTGAAATTATTCGCGCCCATCATGGAACCATTGCTGTTGAAAGTTCGGGTGGACAAGGGGCGACATTTTATTTTACCTTACCTTTAAATTTACCTCTAGATGCCAAATAGCAAGACACTCAATAATCTAACGGTCGGAATAGGTTTTTCCTTAGTCATATTGCTGATAAGTTCTACTGCATCTTATGTTGGTATTCAGGAACAAAATAAATACCGTGAGGAGCTTGGTGTGACAAGGAAGATTATCAGTACATCCAATAATTTACTCAATGCATTACAAGGAGCTGAGACAGGAAATCGGGGTTTTCTTCTGACCGGAAAGGAAAGCTATTTAGAACCTTTTAATAAAGCATTAGAAAGCTTGCCCACAGAATTAAAGGCTATAGAGACGCTGACCAGGATGGATCCGGTGCAAAAAGTTCGTGTTGATAGTCTGTTAACTGCTGCGCAATGGCGAATAGAAGTCTTAAAGGGGGCCGTCGCTACTAAAAGAAACGGTGGTGTGGTTAGCTTGGCTCAGTTGGATGTTAGTAAATCGGCTATGGATAAATGTCGCACGATTATTAATGACATTATCCAAAATGAAGATGATACAATCAATCAGAAATCTACCAATCTGGACAATTCGTCGTTTATCACGACACTTTTTATCGTTATCAGTGCATTGCTTTCTCTCATTATTACCAGTTATTTTTATTTCAGGTTACGGGCAGATTTCAAAAAGCGCGCTTTGCTAGAAAAATCGCTTCGTGACAAGGATGAAGCGATTTCAAGACGATTAAATCTAGTTCAAAAAATAACCAATCGCATCGCATTGGGGGAATATGACGTCAAAGCAGAAGAGGTAGAGGATGATGATTTGGGAGCAATAGCCAAATCGGTCAACCGAATGTCCAAATCGTTGAAGAAATCTTTTGACCAACTTAAAGATAACGACTGGTTGCATGCCGGTTATGCAAAACTCTATACAGGGTTGGTGGGGAATAAGAGTGAAGAAACGATTGCGGTCGATTCTATCAAAACCCTGATCGGATATATAGGGGCTGTTAGTGGTGCAATCTATATCTTTAATGATGAAAGGTTGGAGCTGGCAGGAACGTATGGACTGGATAAACAGGTACAAAAATATTTTTTACCTGGCGAAGGATATATCGGTCAGGTATTTACGGATCGTGAACCAAAGACCTTGAATAATTTAAATACGGCAGACTATCTCGTGAGTTTTGCCAACGGAAAAATCAATGTACCTCATATTCAGCTTTTACCAATGCTGGTTGATGATCAGGTGCTGGGTGTATTGGAGGTTGGTCAAATGGAGAGTTTTACTGCAGTGGAAAAGACATTTTTGACTGAATGTTCCCGACAGATTGGGATTGCCCTAGTTTCAGCAAAAGGAAGGGCGAAAATCCAGACCTTATTGGAGGAAACTCAGGTGCAGTCTGAAGAGCTATTAACGCAACATGCCGAGCTTGAAAGCTTAAATACTGAATTGGAGGCGCAAACATTGCGTTTGCAATCTTCGGAGGAGGAACTTAGAGTGCAGCATGAGGAACTGATGCAGTCCAATCAAGAGCTGGAGGAGCGCTCGCGTTTGCTTGAAGATAAGAATCTGATGATTGCGGAACGGAATCAGGAGATCCAACAAAAAGCTGAGGAGCTGGCACTAAGTACCAAATATAAGTCGGAATTTTTGGCTAATATGTCCCACGAACTGCGTACGCCGCTCAACTCGATCTTGTTATTGTCGCGCTTATTGTCCGAGAATGTGGAGGAAAATCTGAATTCAGATCAGATTGAGTCAGCCAAAGTTATACAAAGTTCGGGAACAAGTTTGCTCACATTGATTGATGAGATTCTGGACCTTTCCAAAATTGAATCGGGTAAGATGATCTTGGAATATACAAGGTTGAACCTGAATGATATTTTGGCGGATTTGAATAGTCTGTTTTCGCCTGTTGTACAGGAAAAGGGTTTAATTTTCAGAACAAGTATCAGTGATTCGGTTAACCGGAGCTTTCAAGGTGATCGTTTGCGGATAGATCAAGTACTACGGAATCTAATTTCTAATGCCATTAAATTTACCAAAGAAGGTGAAGTGCGTCTAGATATTTACGAAGATTCCCAAGATATGGGTAAGCTGGTGTTCGCTGTAGTCGATTCGGGTATAGGTATTCCGCTTGATAAACAAAAAATCATTTTTGAAGCTTTTCAACAGGCGGATGGATCAACCAGAAGAAAATTTGGTGGTACAGGACTGGGGCTGTCGATTAGCCGGGAGATTGCACGTCTCTTGGGTGGAGAGATCAAGTTGGAGAGTGAAGAAGGGAAAGGCAGTACATTTTTGTTTATTATTCCAAAAGATAAAGTCGAGGTCGGTGAGCTATTAACCAAGGAAGAGCAGCTCGTTGAAGAGATTTCTTCGGAGGTGGAGGAGGTCAATGAAATCGTTAAAGAGGAAACTTACAATCCGCTTACGATTCGCATTCCGGAGGAGGTGCCGGATGACAGGGATACAATTAAGGACGGTGATAAAGTGATATTGATTGTCGAGGATGATGTTAATTTTGCCAAGGCGCTATTGAAATATACGCACACACAAAATTATAAGGGGGTTGTTGTTGTACGTGGGGACCAAGCGCTACCCGCTGCACAAAAATATCGTCCTGTTGCCGTTTTATTGGACATCCAATTACCAGTAATGGATGGATGGGCCGTGATGGATCAATTGAAGGGAAATAAGGAAATACGACATATCCCTGTGCATATCATGTCCTCGCTCGAGGTGAAAAAAGAAAGTTTATTAAAGGGGGCAATTGATTTTATCAATAAGCCTGTTGCCTTGGAGCAAATGACAAGCGTATTTCAAAAGATTGAATCTGCGCTAAGCCGTTCACCCAAGAAGGTGCTTATCGTTGAAGAGAATCCAAAACATGCAAGTGCATTGTCTTATTTTTTAAGTAGTTTTAATATTTCACTTGAAGTAAAAGACAATGTCGAAGATAGTATTACAGCTTTGCGCACAGCCGATGTAGATTGTGTGATTTTGGATATGGGAGTACCGGATGAAATGGGCTACCATACGTTGGAAGCAATCAAACAGCATGAAGGTCTTGAAAATTTGCCCATCATCATCTTTACCGGCAAGAACCTGTCTAAATCTGAGGAACTTAAGATTAAGAAATATGCCGATTCGGTTGTGGTGAAAACAGCACATTCCTATCAACGGATTCTGGATGAAGTTGGCCTGTTTTTGCATTTAATAGAAGTAAATAATTCAGATGAGGCGGGGAGAAAAAACAATGGTCTTGGTACGTTGACCGATGTGCTGAAAGGTAAGAATGTACTTGTTGCAGACGATGATGTTCGTAATATCTTTTCCATGACAAAAGCTTTGGAGAAATTTCAGGTGAAGGTCATTCCAGCAATGGATGGTAGAGAGGCCCTGGAGGTACTTGCTTCGGCTGAATCTATTGATATCGTACTGATGGATATGATGATGCCCGAAATGGACGGTTATGAGACCATCAAAAATATTCGACAAAATGCAAAATATGCAGGACTACCAATCATTGCTGTAACAGCGAAGTCGATGATCGGAGATCGCGAAAAATGCATTCAGGCCGGGGCGTCCGATTATATTTCCAAGCCAGTGGATATTGATCAGCTGTTGTCTTTATTGCGTGTGTGGCTATATGAAAATTAGGGGTAACTGATATATGGATCAGAATAAAGTGATATTGATCGTCGACGACGATCAGCGTAATATTTTTGCCTTACGACTAACTTTAAAGGCTAAGGGGTATCAGGTTTTGAGTAGTGCCACTGCCCGCGAAGCAATTACATTATTGGAGTCGGATAATGACATTGCACTGGTTTTGCTGGATATGATGATGCCGGAGATTGATGGTTATGAAACGATTCGATTGATCCGAGATTCGGAACGAATTAGTGAACTTCCTATCATTGCTGTGACGGCACAAGCAATGAGCGGAGATCGGGAAAAATGTTTGGAAGCAGGAGCGCAATCGTATGTTTCCAAACCGATTGATGTCGATAAATTGATGTATGAAATTGAACGATTGATCTAGATGCTGGGCTACAATATTATAAAGGACCATGAAATAGATATCTTGCTTGAAGATATTTATCGCGATTATGGCTATGATTTTTTGCAGTACAGCCGTGCTTCGATTAAGAGGAGGATCAATCGGATTATGACAAACGATCGATTGGCGAGTTTTGCTGAACTTAGATTTGCCTTAAAAGACAATCCCGAATTTCTACAGCACTTTGTTGAGGAGATTACGGTAAACTTGACGGAAATGTTTCGGGATCCCTTATTTTTTCGGGAACTACGGGAAGAAATCCTTCCTCAATTGGGTACCTATCCATTAATACGGATCTGGGTAGCGGGCTGTTCGACGGGAGAGGAAGCATATTCGATGGCTATATTATTGAAAGAGGCTAATTTGTATCATAAGTCATTGATTTATGCAACTGATATTAACCCAAGGGTTCTTGAAATTGCAAGAAATGGTGTTTATCCATTAAGCCAAATAAAAACATTCTCTGAGAATTATATGGAATCTGGCGGAAAACAGGATTTTTCGAAGTATTATACGGCAAATTATGAATGGGCAAAATTTGACGCTGATCTGAAACGAAAAATGATTTTATCTACCCATAATCTGGTGTCGGATACCTCTTTTAATAGCTTTCAGTTGATCCTTTGTCGCAATGTTTTGATTTACTTTAATAAAGATCTGCAGGAACGTGTGTTTAAATTGTTTGACGCAAGTCTAGAAAATTTAGGATATTTGGCGCTGGGGAGTAAAGAAACGATACGATTTTCAAGTATTCAGCATAACTTTACAGCGGTTGGGAATCAAAAAATTTGGAAGAAGCTTTACCCGTTGTAAGATAATCCATTTGGCAGTACACGTATGTCACATGGTATAATTGAATGAGAACACGGTATATAAACTAAAAAATATGAGTAAAACAAAAACTGTATTGATATTTGAGGACGATACCATCATATTGGAAGTCATAACAGTTGTATTAACGGATTTGGGGTTCCATGTTGAAGTATCAGAAACTTCGCATGATATTATCCAACGGGTAGAATCTACTGAACCCGATCTGATATTGATGGACAACTGGATTCCAAATATAGGCGGAGTGGAAGCAACGAGGCTGTTGAAAGCGGATAAGCGTTTTAACCATATTCCAGTCATTTATGTGTCGGCCAACAATGACATTCAATCCTTAGCAGACCGTGCTGGAGCAGATGATTTTCTGTCCAAACCATTTGATTTAGAGGATTTGGAAAGTATCGTAAATAAATATACAGCCTAATAAATCGAAGTATCGAGCAGCATGTTGTGTTTGCTGTTTTTTTATTGAATGCCTATGGCGGCAATCAGCTTAATCTGGAAAGAGGTGATATATTTTATTAGTCGAGTTTTGAGGCGGCATCTGGATTCCTTGTTTTCGGTCAGTAGGAGCCTGGGGAAGAACTACAATTACCACGTGTTTGCCCCTTCCTTTAAGATGCTGTTATATATATCCTGATTAAATTTATAAAGGTCGGGCGCTTTATGAGCTCCACCTTTTCGCTGTTCGTCCAGTTTCTCGAGGATCGCCATATTTTTCATTTTTCGATAGAAATTGCCTCGATTGAGCTTTTTTCCTAAGACTGTCTCGTACAGCCGTTGAAGGTCGGGGAGCGTGAACTTATCCGGCAATAAATTGTAACCAATAGGTTTGTAGGACAGTCTTTCACGCAATACCTGTAGGGCCCTGTCAATTATGTTGCGGTGATCCATCGTAATAGCCAGTGATGCTACCTCCTTAAAATCTACCCATTGGCAGGTTTCGCTTAGTGCATCGGGCTGAGGAATAACATAGGTATAGTTGACCAGCGCATAGTAACCTATGGAAATAAACCGTTGTTTGTTCCAAAGTGTATCCGGGAAGTCAGCAAAAGATTGTTGGTTACGCTGGGGGTTTCCAAAAACAGCAAACTCTTCTAAAAAGATATCTTTTACGCCCGAACGTTCATAAAGAACACGTTTGACAGCCTCGTCTGTGTCTTCATTCTTTCCAACATAACCCCCGGGGAGAAACCATTCTTTGTTGTAATTCATTTTTAACAGGAGGATTTTCAAGGTACCTTGGTTAAATCCGAAGATGACAGTGTCTACAGAAATATGTGGTAGGAATTTTTCATAACTCTCTGCCGATGCATTTATGATCTGTGTTCTGAAATCCATATCCTGTTGTCTTTGGATTAATATTACAAAAAAATATCACAATCACAGGTAAATTGATCGATAAAATAATTTCAATTCTTCGGTTGAAAATTACAAAGAGCGTACTCATGTTAATGTATTTAATTGGATATGAGTTTTTTGTATTTATTTTGTGATTTTGTTTTTTGTATTCGATTAAAAAGATTGTAGTATTGTAATGCTTCTTTACGAAGCATTAATAATAACTGATTATAACTATTTTTTTCCGCCAATAAAGATGCGAGATTCATCATATTATTTGTTTACCAAAATAATGTCCTATATGAAATCAGGGAAGCTAATTTTTGCATTATCTTTCAGTCTGTCTTTAACGCAGGTGGCTCAAGGTCAGGCTTATCAAAAAGTTGAGAATAAACAGGGGCCGGCATTGGGTTATTCAACAACATCAGGAGTGAAAATTCTGACTGTAGCTGGCAAGAAGTTTAAGGATTTAAATCGAAACGGAAAATTGGATCATTATGAAGACTGGAGATTAGGACCCGAGGAAAGGGCCAGAGACCTTGCTTCGCAATTAACGATTGATCAAATCGCTGGACTTATGTTGTATAGTAGGCACCAAGCTTTGCCGGCTCCTGCTATTGGGTTTATGGCCGGTACTTATCGCGGTAAAAACTATCCTGATGCGGATGTTTCGCCTTGGGAGTTGACTGATCAACAGCGCGATTTTCTCCATAAAGATGGAGTAAGGCATGTGCTATTGACAGCGGTAAAGGACCCGGAGACAGCCGCTCGTTGGAACAATGAACTACAAGGTTTTGTGGAAGGGATAGGATGGGGTATTCCCGCAAACAACAGTTCTGATCCGCGGCATAATGCGGTGGTAAGTGCAGAATTCAACGCAGGAGCGGGTGGTCAAATCTCCATGTGGCCGGACGGGCTTGCAATGGCAGCGACTTTCGACCCAGCGATTGTTAGACGGTTTGGTCAAGTCGCTGCTTCGGAATACCGATCGCTTGGGATTACAACTGCATTATCACCGCAGATTGATCTCGGTACTGAACCTCGTTGGTATCGTATTGGAATGACTTTTGGAGAAAGCCCGGCGCTAACTACTGCAATGGCTAGAGCTTATATTGATGGTTTTCAAACTTCTGTGGGGAAAGATGAAATTGCCTTAGGTTGGGGCTACAAAAGTGTCAATGCAATGGTTAAACATTGGCCTAGTGGTGGCCCGGAAGAGGGTGGTCGAGATGGCCATTGGGCGATCGGTAAGTTTGCTGTTTATCCAGGGGATAATCTCAAGCAACATATAGGACCCTTTGTGAATGGGGCTTTTCAGCTTGCAGGAAAAACAAGTAAAGCAGCGGCCGTGATGCCCTATTATACCATTTCCTTCGATCAGGATAAGAAAAATGGTGAAAATGTTGGAAACGGCTACAGTAAATATTTATTAACAGACCTGCTGCGTGGCACTTATGGATATGATGGGGTGATCTGTTCAGACTGGCTTATTACGGGGGATGAAGCACCTATGCCCGATGGATTTGCGGGTAAGCCTTGGGGAGTGGAACGATTGTCTATAGCTGAACGTCACTACAAGGCTTTAATGGCAGGTGTGGATCAATTTGGAGGAAACAATGATAAAGTCCCTGTGCTTGAAGCTTACGCGTTGGGGGTAAAGGAGCATGGTGAAAAATTCATGCGACAAAGGTTTGAGGCCTCAGCGCGAAGGCTACTGCTAAATATTTTCCGCATTGGACTTTTTGAAAATCCGTATCTTGATGTTACTGAAACTCGTAAGATTGTCGGGAATCCGAACTACATGAAGGAGGGGTATGAAGCTCAGGTGAAGTCCGTTGTATTGTTGAAGAATATCGATCAGCAAATGCCTATTCGTGGCCGAAAGAAAGTGTATGTTCCTAAAGTATACACTCCAGCGATGAAAGATTGGTGGGGTAACTACATACAGGCGCAGTTGGAATATCCTGTCAATATTGAGGTTTTGCGAAAATATGCTGATGTGACCGATAATCCCAATGATGCTGATCTGGCATTGGTGTTTGTTCGGAGCCCCATTAGTGCCGAAGGAGGGTATAGTGAGCGGGATCGTGTAAGTGGTGGAAATGGCTATGTGCCAATTTCTTTGCAATATGGCACTTATACTGCTTCAGCTGCCCGTGCGGAAAGTATGGCAGCAGGTGACCCCGTAATCGATCCTTCCATAATGAATAGGTCTTATAAAGATAAAACTACAACTGCTGCCAATGTGATGGATCTTCAGACTATTTTGGATACAAAAGCAATGATGAAGGGCAAACCAGTTGTGGTATCTGTGACTGCGAACAAGCCAATGGTCTTTGCTGAATTTGAAAAAGAAGTTTCTGGTATTATTTTAAATTTTGGTATATCCACACAGGCGGTACTTGATATTATGTTTGGGAAATATGAGCCTTCGGGTTTACTACCCGTACAAATGCCCGCAAATATGGTTACGGTGGAGAAACAAGCTGAGGACCTGCCTTTCGATATGGAAGTATATATTGACCAGGCGGGGCATGCTTATGATTTTGGTTATGGTCTGAACTGGTCGGGTGTGATTAAAGATGAACGTGTACGTGAATTTGTGAAAAAATAAAAATGTTCAAGCATTTTATCAACCAAAAATCAAGTTCATAAAAAAGGCCTTTAAAATGAATTAAAGGCCTTTTTTGTACGCCAATCAGGATTCGAACCTGAGACCGTCGGTTTAGAAAACCGATGCTCTATCCAGCTGAGCTATTGGCGCGTCGCTTTCGGTAATGCAAAAGTAGACATTTGTGTTATATTTCCAAAATATCACCAGCTTTTTTTTGTGGTTTTTCAATAACTGATTGCTTTTCAATAAGATTATTTTATTGATCTAGGTCAAACAAAATGAATAAAACTGCTGTTACCTTTGTGTTATTAAACAAATAGAAAAAACATAAAATTATGGCACAAGGAAAATGGGAACTAGACGCTGCACATAGCGAGATAGAATTCAAAGTAAAACACATGATGATTACGAACGTTAAAGGAAACTTTGACGGTTTTAAAATAGATGTTGATGCCGAAGGCGAAGATTTTAAAAATGCGCTTGCCAAAGTGGTTATTAATACAGCATCTATCAATACACGTAATGAACAACGGGATGGACATCTAAAAAGTCCTGACTTTTTTGACGTGGAAAAATATCCTACCATTACTTTTGAGGCGACGAGTTTAGAAAATGAGCAAATTAAGGGAAATCTGACTATTCGTGACGTCACTAGACCGGTCGTATTTGATTTGGAATTTGCAGGAATACAAAAAGATCCTTGGGGAAATACGAAAGCTGGTTTTATTGTGGAAGGCAAAATCAAACGTTCAGAATTTGGCCTTAATTGGAACGCTGCTTTAGAAACAGGAGGCGTTATGGTGAGCGACGATGTAAAATTTAGTGCTGATATTCAGTTGATAAAAGCTCAATAGATACAATATATAAAATAAAATTTGGCAGGAGAGTAAAAATTCGTACTTTTGTCGCGGAGAGTTGGCAGAGTGGTCGAATGCGGCGGTCTTGAAAACCGTTAACTGTCACAGGTTCGGGGGTTCGAATCCCTCACTCTCCGCCAGGTGCAAATTTAAAGTTTTTAAAAAGCACTAAAAAATAGATAAATCCTGCAAAATCAATGATTTGCAGGATTTTTTTGTTTATGGGAATTGCTAAAATTTTCAAAAATACGCCAAAAGTTTGTGGCACATTCGTGGCACTTTTAGGGATTTCTAGAAGGTGTCACAAAATTGTTTTTAAGTGGTTGATATTCAGTGTTTAAAATCACTTGACTTCTTGACTACTTTAAGCTTCGGTTCGAAATTTATACCTGCAATCCGTGGAATCTATATTTTTTCTAATTGCCTGACATAATATCTTTTAGCATTTTCTATAGAATCTATTTTCTAATTTGGTTAATTGCGTATATTTGAGAGTTGCCTGCTATTTTTAAAACGATAGGAATATACAATGACCGAAGAAGAAATATTAAATACACTTGACAATTCCAATGACGGATATTACTGCTCGTTTGTTGATCTTGGACACGTTTACTCATTCCTCATTGACACACGACTAAATGTTTTTCGTGCCGACAACGACTATTGGGCAATTGCAGTTGAAAGACTTGGTTATAACCCAAGAGCCGGAGCAATTGTTCTTGACATTAATTACTATGGTAACTGTTTGACTAATCTGGAGTTTTACAATGAACGACCGACAGGCTATTACAGCATTCACCCAATTGACTTTGACAATTTCAACGACACTATTGAAGGTGAAAGTTTAAAATCAGATGCAAAATTTTGGTTGGTTCGTGGACAACAAGTTTCATTAAGTCACAATAAACAAGACTATTTGAACGCTGGTATTGAACTGAAAGAATATGAACCAAATGAAATACGTGCTGAAGAAGTTGGAAGACTTGTCGTTTTGCAAAATCGCAACTTATTCCGTGCAACGGAAAATGAACTATACAAGTCCATTCCGACTGATTTAAAAAAAGTATTAGTGCTTGACGAATGGCATCATAAAGACTTCCAATTACAAATTTCACCTACAATGACAGACGAGCATTTACGTCAGACTTTTGAGTTCAATAAAAATTTAACCGGACTCGGTGGAATGACCTTTGAGCGTTTTGCACAATCATTCAGACAGCAGGAAATACTAAGTAATGATTGGAATAAAGAAATTTGGGAAAACAATAGACCCAGTTCCTATGAGACTTGGCAACTAATTGCTAAAGTCATTGTAACAAATGACCAGAAACAATATAAACCTACTTTAGAACCCAATACTCATTGGACAAATTGGCCAGACTCAGGAAGTATGTAATGGACGGACAAAAAAACAACAGCAGGTAACATGGGTTTGCATCAGGCGGGCTGACGTGCAAACTTTGAGTTTTGTACTTCTACGTAACCTCAGTGCAAAACTCAACTGAGGGTTCGTTATTACCGTTCCGTCGCAAAGCCGCCAGACGTTAGCTGTAATGCTGAGGATTGCAATTCCGGCTGTGTGAATTATGGAGGTTTTGTTGAGTTCAACCGTCTTTTCTAATGCAATCAATGGGCCGTCATCTGGGGCGAAGGTATAGCTTGTTGCTATCTCTTGATTGACCATGCACAGTTTGGTCGTTTGCGCTCTAAAATCCTTCTTTCACGAGTTTGTAAGTATCATATAAAAATCTAATTTTCCCTTCTGCTAGCATCAGCTCCTTCGGTATTTTAACATTTGATTGATATCTTTGATGGTCGAAATTAGACCGTTCTTCAGTTGCAAACGATCACATGTTTGGAGGATTATGAGCTGTCAACTCAGCGAAGTTGGTTAATGTAAGAACAAAGTGATTCAGAGATAGGTAATATTCTATTAACTTTTGTAAATTAGGAAAGTGGCAATAGGTTTGTTTTTGCGGCATAAGTCTTTCGCTATGCAGTTAATTACTTCTTAGGGGTGAAAGGATAAAATATGGGTGGAAAATTGATTTTAAATCTCTCGTTTCTGTTTGCGCAGGTGCTTCTAGTACAGGGCTGTTTGTACAAATCGCAGCAGACAATAACGGATAATACTAAAAAGGAAATTACAGCGGTTTCAATTTCTGCTATTGGCGGATTTACTGCAGTACCCTCAAACGGTTATACGATGAGGATAACAAGAGATAGTGTATATTTTCTGTTTTCAGCAATTGATACAGCCCACAGTGCTCTAAAATCATATAGCAATACGGAGGAAAAATGGAACTTACTATTGAATAAAATTGAATTAGAGAAATTTGCTGATGCTAAAGAAGGGGAATCGCGCCAACCATACGATGGAATAGATATTAAAATAAGCATTGAGACAAAGAGTAGAAAATATAGCAAGCTGAATGCTGATAATAGTCCAAGTTGGGATAGCTTGTATAGACAATTGGAAGGATCTTTTTCCCCACAGTCACTTGAAAACGAAAAAAGTAAACATTAAACAAGGGAATTAATTAAAAAAAATTTACTTACAGGAGCTTTTCGTAACTTAGGATATTTTGAAAGTTCTCAGATTATAATTATCCGTAAAAAGGTTCATAAATAGATACTTATGTCAACGGTATTAATGATAAGAAATGTCGGAAGTAATCTGTTTTCCAGTCTCTTTACTGTTAATAAAAAAAACGGCGGGTAAAAACCTGAGCTATTAGCTCAGGTATTCCTCATTATTAAAAGTTTCGGGACAATACTGTTTTATGCTATCGCACTGTATATAGCTGTAACCAGTAAGAAATAGACTGCAAAAGCGGCTACAGTGATGCCGATCACCTTGAAGTATTTAACAGCTGCGCTGTCTTCATTTCTAAATATCTGCATATTAAGCATCGCTGCAATTGCTCCGGCGCCGCCACCCAAAGCTCCGCCATATAAAAGTAAAAGTGGAAGAAGTGCTAAGACAAGCTGATACCAAGGGAGTTTTGCAACTATTCTGTGTTTCTCACCATTGATTATCAATATGGGGGCAAAGTCGGGAAGGGATGGCTTTGGATAGGCCTTTACAATCGTTCCATGATCATCAGGTATTAAAAAAGGCTTACCTTTTTCTCCGGATTGCTCAACAAGAGCATCGTTTTTGAACAATATTTGCTTACCCGTCCAGAATGTGATCTGCATGACGAAGCTTGAATCTGGAAAGTCTGGTAAATTAAAAAGGTACTTCATCTAATATGGTCTTTTTTCTTTGTACTTGCTGCAAAAGTGCAAAAAAATTGGATAATTAATTAAAACAATATCTGTTTAAGCTCAAATATTCTATCACTCAATTGACTAAGTTTTTTTGTACTGTTAATGTGTTAGACATTGCCACAAACAACAATAGTAATTGATTTCCCTTTAATGTGCGTTGAATCTGTAACATTCAATCCAATTCCTGGCTGAGGAATAATGTCGGATTATAGCGTGAAGTATCATCCCCAGAACCTCATAGAAAAGACATTCACAAGGGTAAAGTATATTAACGATGAACATGATAGATTAGCTTATTGAAACGGTGTTTTTTGTATCTTTATTTGGTTCTAAAAATAATAGGCGGGATATTTTCCGAAAAATGAAATCATAATATCGTATGGACGAAATCTTCAAAAAACAGGTTTATGAAGTGGCTAAACTCATTCCGAAGGGTCGAGTAACGACTTATGGAGCCATAGCAAAAGCTTTGGGTTTTCCTAACCACTCAAGGCACGTCGGGAAAGCCATGGGCGGATGCCCGAAAGATGTTCCTGCTCATCGCGTAATTTCAAGTGGTGGGATGCTAGCAGTGCCTGAGTTTCAGGAACGGCTTGAAAACGAGGGGCTTGTTGTGGATAATTTACGGATCAAGGATTTTAGAAAGTTGTTTTGGAATCCAATGGACGAATTAATCGATTAATTTAATAACATGAAATACTGTGCTTTTCTACGCGGCGTCAATGTGAAGGGAACCAATATGAAGATGGTAGATGTCTGTCAAGTTTTTAAGGACGCTGGAGTAACTGATGTCACTTCGGTACTGGCTTCTGGAAATATTGTTTTTTCGTCGGACAAAGCGGCCGACCCGCTCAAGCGGCTATTGGAGGAGTCCATGTCGGCATATTTTTCTTATGAAGCTTTTTTATTCATCCGGTCGCAGGAAGAGGTGGAGTTGCTGCAGGCAAACATTCCGTTTGAAATGCATACGGACTTCCATGTATATGCTTTTGTAGGGACAGAGGGTGTCGAAACAATACTGATGGATGCATTCATCAATTCGACGCAGGCGCAAGGGGAGAAGGCCGAGATTGTCGATACGGTCTTTTATTGGCGTGTGCCCAAGGGAAATACGTTGGATTCCAGCTTTGGAAAGGTATTAGGAAAAAAGAATCTTAAAGATAAGATGACAAGCCGGAATATCAATACCTTTGAAAAGATATTGAAAAAAATGGGTTAATCAACGGCAAGAGCCCGGATAGTGACGGGCTCTTTTTTGTTTTATGGAATTCAACCGGGTGCGATGCGGGTTCCCCGGATGAAAACTTCTGTGGCATTGATCTTAATCGATCTCAGCCGATTTAGCCCAGATATTAATATGGCCATCTTTTGCGTAAAGATCAATTTCGTGAATTTCCTCCGGACTAAACGACAGATTCTTCAAGGCACCAACACAATCAACGACCTGTTGTGGTCTTGACGCACCAATGAGTGCCGATGTAACCTCCTTCTTGCGTAAAACCCAGGCAATCGCCATCTGCGCGAGCGACTGTCCTCTACGCTGTGCAATTGCATGTAAAGCCTGGATATTCTTTTGATTTTCTTCGTTAAGGAATTTCGTCTGAAGTGATTTAGACTGCGAAGCACGACTGTCCTCCGGGATATGTTGTAAATATTTATCGGTGAGCATGCCCTGTGCTAAAGGGGAGAATACGATGGAACCAATGCCTATCTCATCCAACGTGTCAAGCAAACCATCGGTTTCTACCCATCTGTTTAACATGGAGTAGCTGGGCTGGTGAATAATAAACGGTGTGCCCAAAGATTTCAGGATCGCATAGGCCTCTTTTGTGCGTTGTGAGTTATAGGATGAAATACCGACATAAAGTGCTTTTCCGCTGCGGACTAGCTGATCCAGTGCCAACATGGTCTCCTCCAAAGGGGTATTGGGGTCGAAACGATGTGAATAGAAAATATCGACGTAATCGATACCAAGGCGCTTGAGTGATTGTTCACAGCTTGATATCAGATATTTACGGCTTCCCCATTCTCCATAAGGCCCATTCCACATGTGATATCCTGCTTTTGATGAAATAATCATTTCATCGCGTAAACCGTAAAATTGTTCTTTTAATATTTGTCCGAAGGCCTTTTCGGCGCTCCCAGCAGGAGGGCCGTAATTGTTTGCGAGGTCAAAATGGGTAATTCCCAAGTCAAACGCGGTTGTGCAAATATCAACTTTGGTTTGATGGGGTGTGTCGTCACCGAAATTATGCCACATTCCCAATGAGATGGCAGGCAATAGAAGACCGGATTGACCACAACGATTATAGATCATATCTTGATATCGGTCTGGATTTGCTGTATACTGCATAGTCTTGAATAGTTTTAATCCAAACTAAGATAAATTTATGCTTATTTGCAAGTTTTAACTAGACACTTTATATGTAATTTTTTAGTACAGGGCAACTTTCGAAAGGATCTCGAACAAATGTCTTCAAGAGCATTTGGAAAACTGTAGGGTAATGTCTTTTATAAATCGAAATTTAATGTATTTTTATATGAAATCTAAGAAACTGATTCATTCGTACTATGAGGAAAATTCTGACCATCCTATGCTTTGTTTTTATTGTATTTGGGAATTGTTATGCACAATCAAAACATTTGCTTTTCAAAACTGATTTTGGCGATTTTAAAGTTGCACTTTATGACTATACGCCCAATCATCGCGATTTGATGTTGCGATCTATTCGGGATACTGTCTATCAGGGTGCATTGTTTAATCGCATTATCGAAAATTTTGTCGTGCAGGGTGGAGAGCATGATATTGATATTGAAAAACGTGAGGCAGCAGATCCCCTTCATAAAAAACCACGACTGGCAGCAGAATTCGATGACCGCGCTTTTCATAAAATGGGTGCTCTGGGTGCAGGACGGGATGGAAATCCCGCGAAGGCATCTTTTTTGAATCAGATCTATTTCGTGGTTGGAAAGAAAATCACGGCAGCTGAGCTTGATAGTCTGGAATTAAAGAAAGGCATAAAATATACTGCAGCACAACGTAAGGAGTACTTAGCTCGCGGAGGACAGCCAAGACTCGATCATGATTTTACCGTTTTTGGCGAAATTTATGAAGGCTTTGAAGTGATCATGAAAATAAGTCGTGTAAAAACGGATAAACAAGATTATCCACTTCATAAAGTGCCTTTTAAGATTGTTGAAATAAGTAAATAACCTTGACCACCGAATTAATATTGATAAAAAAAAGGGCTTAATTGCCCTTTTTCTATTTACGATGTTGATCAAATTCTTCTTTAAGCTTCCGATAACGCTCTTTCCACTCGTCTGGTAGCTTTTTCGGGATATCTTTGAGACTTTTCAGCTGAAATGCAAATACACAGGCTGCGAAACCAACCGTACTAATAGCCATTCCTGTCCAGATCACCAGTGAAAAACCGGCAAATAGTGGATTCCAAAGCAAGATAAAGCTGAAAATAATGCCTAAAATGGCAAATAACAAATTCCAACCCCAAGATTTACTACCGTAATTTTTGAGATCAAAGGAAAAGGACAGCAGTTGGAAGGATTTAAAAAGTGCATAAAAACCCACGATAAATGCCAAGGTGCTCGCTGATAACAGCGGATTGGCAATCAGCAATATGCCGAATAGGGTATAGAGGATGCCCCCGGTGAGGTACCAGCCCCAACCATCCACTTCATCTTTATTCTGCACGGCAAAAATGATTTCCAAAATACCGGAAATAATAAATGACCATGAAAATAGAATTGCTAATGTGAGAAATGCAGCAACAGGTGTGGAAATGGTGTAGAAACCCAAAAGAATTAATAGAATACCGATAATCAATGGGATATACCAGTGCTTGAAGGATGTCCGGATCGTTTTAAAAAATGAATTTGCCATAATAATGAGTTAAAATATTGCAGATAAAAAAGCCCCATTAATTTCTTAACGAGGCCTTACATATATAAAACTGATTAAATTAGGCAAAAGGAAAATGTACTAGATCTTTCCAGTCTCTTTTAAAAGTTTGTAATATGCATACACGATATTGATTTCAGCATTTGTGTATTTCAATTCCGCTTCAAGTTTTGAGTTTGATGCATCCATGATATCGACGATCAACGCCAATTGGTTCAAATACTTTTTCTCAATAATACGATAGTTCTCATCTGCAAGCGCTTTATTGTACTCCAAAGTCTTGCGTTGTGAGTAGGCCTCATTGTATTTAATGTATGCAGTATTAACAGCTACGCTGGTTTTTTGTTTCAGAGCGCTTGCGTATTTCTCGTTTTTTTCAATTTGTAGATCATTTAGCTTAAGCTTTTTTCCGGTGGTGTAGACTGATGAAATCGTATAGCTTAGCGAGATACCCGTATTCCAGGTATTCATGTATTTGTCGATCACCGGCATCACATTGGTGATAGGTTTCACAAGACTGTTTCCCGCGAATACGCTAAGGGCAGGGGATCGTTCTGATTTTGTAATAGCCTTTTCTGTCTGCAGAAGCTCGGTCTCTTTGGCCGCAAGTTGAAGGCCCGGGCTGGACCCATAAGCATCTTGTTTCAAGCTCTCGAGGTCTGCCAGCTGAAATCTGCTATCTAATAGTTTATCATCCGGCTCAATTACTGTGCCCTCCTGTAGTCCTAACGCGACTATAAGCTCGTCATTCAGGATTTTCCGATTGTTTTGAATGACCTCTTTCGCTAGTTCCAATTCAGATATTTGTAATTGGTTTCGGATGACATCATTTTTAGTGATCATGCCCTGTTTATATAATTTTTCCGTCAGGTCTAGCCTTTTGTGGGCAAGCTCAATATTTTGATTATAGACAGCTTCTTGATTTTTCAGTTTAAATAGATCAAGGTAATAGCCTAAAACCAAAATTTTAATGTTCTGTTCTTCATTCTTATGATCTAATTCAGCCAGCTCCTCACCCAAGGAAGAGGCTTTGATGCTATTTTTTACCACACCTCCTTTCCAGATAAGTTCTTTCGCCTCCAAAGCATAATTATTGCCGAAATGGGGTAGAGGTACATTTTCCGATCCTGATAAGTCTTTGTCGATCAACGCAGCATTGCCGAGGTAAAAGGCAGATGCCGAAGCGCTGATTTCGGGAAGCCTTCTTAATTTTGCAACTTCTGTTTTTTGTTGGGCGATACTTACAGCTGATGCCGAAACGATAAGATTTGGGTGGTTATGGATAGCAAGTTCGAACAGTTTTTCAATTGTTATTTTCCGGCTGTTTATGCTGTCTTGACCGTATGTTTGATTGCAAAAGAATGTAAAGAAGCATAACGTCAAGTAAAAACCTGTTTTTCGGGCTCTTGACTTCGTATTCATGGTATTTAACGTTGTTTATATATGTGATACAAAGTTAGTATGCCTTGGGGGGGCAAAAAATGTTTGATTCCTGCTTTATGATGTTCAATTGGTAACAAGATTGGCTTGCTGTTCACGAAATAGCTTGGGTGTTATCCCGACATGTTTTTTGAAAAACTTGCTAAACGCATATTGATCTGAAAAATTAAATTCCTGTGAGATTTGATTGATTGTTTTGGTAGAAATGGTGAGTTGCGCTCTAGCTTCTGTGACTAGCCAGTTACTAATAATTTCAGAGGGCGATTCTTTTGTAATCTCCTTGACGCTGATCGACAGGTATTTGATGGAGATGTTGAGGCGGTCGGCGTAGAATGCTAGATCGCGCTGTTCTTTGTAGTGATCGGCTATAAGCTGTAAAAAATGAACGGTAATTTCTTCCTTTCTTTTATTGTGTGTCTTTCTGGAGCTTTCGCCGGCGGTATAGATCACATCGGCCAAAAGGTAAATAATCGCCATAAAAATATTGATATTGGCTTTTTGGAGAAAATCCTTCTTCGGATCGATCGGTTTTTTACGGTTGCTATGCAAAGTGCATAACAATGTCCAGATCGCTTCAAAATCGTTGGGGGCGGGAGTAAAAGGTGTGGAACGATTGGCATTGATTAACCGATACGCATCGTATCGACTGATCGACAATCGTATTCGGTTGGAAAAATTCCGGTCATAATGAAGTATTTTAAATATAGCATCGGTACTAATTGTCGTAAAGCTGTAGTACTTATTGTATCCGATAAAGAGGATATTGCCAGCTTGGAGATCGGTGGGCGTACCATTGCTATTGACCTGAATAGAGCCTCTATAAAGCAGGATACAAGTCGTCCATAAGGGGTGATAGTAGTAGTCTTCTCCCTGTGCAGAAAGTTCTGATTGATCTATAAGTTCTATTTCATTCATTTTTTCAATAAAAAAGTAAGGAATAGCGTAGGCAACTTTACCGCTATAATAGCAAAAAATTGTTATATACTGTTTAGGAAAAAAGGGCAATCAGTTTCTTTTATGCTAGAAGCTCTGCAATATAGGATTGATTTATGGAGCAGCCTTAGAGCGACTCCATAAATTTTGTATTACCGTCCTTAAAAAGCGACTTTTTTAGGGTCTGACCCGGAAAAACCCATTTGAGGGAGTTCGAGGATAGTTTTGATATCGCTTGCTGTCAGCTCAAAATCGTCGATAGCTAAATTTCGTTTTATATTATCGGGATTGGTTGATTTTGGCAACGGCAAGATGCCCTGAGATAAGGCAAATTTGATACAGAGTTGTCCAACACTTGTATTCTTTTCCTTAGCCAGTGCAACGAGTGTTTCATCCTGCAATATTCTGCCCGAACCCAGCGGTGACCAAGCCTGAACAAGGATGTCATTGGATTGGCAGAGTGCCACGGTATCTTCCTGAAGATAACCCGGATGAAATTCAATTTGGTTCACAGCAGGTACGATTGTCGCTGACTCCAATAATTTGGCGAGATAGTCTTTTGGAAAATTACTCACACCGATCGCTTTTATTTTTCCCTGTTGATATAGAAATTCAAAAGCGCGCCAGGTATCGGCGTTGATGTCAGCCCAGTTTTCAAATTGTGTTTCGTTGGCTGGCCAGTGAATCAGGTAAAGATCGAGGTAATCCAATTGCAGATCATTGAGCGATTGTTCAAATGCAGCAATTGTCTTATCGTACCCACGTTCGGTATTCCAGAGTTTTGTGGTAACAAATAAAGAATGACGGTCGATACCGCTGTCTTTTATGGCTTTTCCAACACTCTTTTCGTTGCCATAGATAGCAGCGGTGTCAATATGTGTATATCCTGCGATAAGTGCTTCTTTAACGGCCTGATAAGCTTCTTCGCCCTCGGGAATTTGCCAAGTTCCAAATCCAATTGCCGGAATTTCAACTCCATTGTTCAATTTGAATGTTTTCATTGTCAGTTGTGTTTTTTAATTTGAGCTAAAATAGGATTTCGCCTGTAGTATCCCGTCACTGAAATGTCAAGAGGAATACTTTTGGGTGGAGGTGAAGCGACTTATTCTCTATTGCCAAAATATATTTATTTTCACAATTTTATTGTCAAAAGGGGTGCAATTCCTCGTTAATTATGGCATTAATTCTTATCTTTAGGCGAATTTTTGAGAAATTCAGATTTTTCAATGATTTCACATAGCATTAAAAATTAAACATATTTCTAATAGATTACTATGTCAAACAAATCAAAAATTGTTTGGACAAAAACAGATGAAGCTCCCTTATTAGCGACTTATTCGTTTTTGCCTATCGTTCAAGCGATTACAGCTACAGCTGGTATCGATGTTGAATTGAGAGATATCTCTTTAGCAGGCCGTATTCTTGCTAGCTTTCCAGAATTTTTAAAAGAAGATCAAAAAATTGCTGATGCATTGGCTGAGTTGGGTCAGTTGGCAACAACTCCTGAAGCAAACATCATTAAATTACCGAATATCTCCGCATCAATTCCGCAGTTAAAAGGTGCTATCGCTGAATTACAGCAAGCAGGATACGCTGTTCCGAACTATCCTGATGAAGCGGCCACAGATGAAGAAAAGTCAGCCAAAGCTAAGTATGCAAAGGTATTGGGTTCTGCTGTAAATCCTGTATTACGTGAAGGAAACTCAGATCGCCGTGCACCTAAAGCAGTTAAGAATTATGCAAAAGCAAATCCACATAAAATGGGTGCTTGGGCGAAAGATTCCAAAACAAAGGTGTCATCCATGACTTCAGGTGATTTCTACGGTTCAGAACAGTCGGTAACCGTTGAAAATGAAGGCCAATTCAAAATTGAGTTTGTTGATGAGCAAGGTGCAGTAACAGAATTAAAAGGACTTTCTGCATTGAAAGCGGGTGAAGTTATTGATTCTTCAACGTTGAGCTTAACTGCATTGAAAGCTTTTGTAGCTGATGCTATCGCTGAAGCGAAAGCCGCAGGGGTATTGTTGTCTGCACATTTAAAGGCAACAATGATGAAAGTTTCTGATCCGATTATATTTGGTGCTGTTGTTGAAACTTATTTTGCGGATGTTTTTGCGCAATATGGCGATTTGTTCAAAGAACTGGGTATCAATAAAAATAACGGTTTAGGCGAGGTTTATGCTAAAATCGCAGGTCATGCAAAAGAGGCTGAAGTGAAAGCTGCTATCGACGCTGCTATCGCAAATGGTCCTGCTTTAGCGATGGTAAATTCGGATAAAGGCATTACAAATTTCCACGTGCCTTCTGATGTAATTATTGACGCTTCTATGCCAGCAATGATCCGTATCGGTGGTAAGATGTGGAATAAAGACGGTCAAGAAGAAGATACGATTGCTATGGTTCCTGATCGTTGTTACGCTGGCGTTTACGAAGCGACAATTGAAGACTGTAAGGAACATGGTGCTCTAGATCCAAAAACAATGGGCTCTGTGCCAAACGTTGGTTTGATGGCGCAAAAAGCTGAGGAATACGGATCCCATGATAAAACTTTTCAAGCTGCAGGAAACGGAGTTATTCGCGTTGTTGATGCGGAAGGAAATGTTTTCATGGAGCAAAAAGTAGAGACAGGAGATATCTTCCGTATGTGTCAAACGAAAGATGCTCCGATTCAGGACTGGGTGAAATTGGCTGTGAATCGCGCTCGTTTATCGGAGACACCTGCTGTATTCTGGTTGGATGAAAACCGTGCACATGATAGAGAAATCATTAAAAAAGTAGAAAAATACTTGCCAAACTTTGATACAACTGGTTTGGATATTCGTATTTTATCTCCGATTGATGCGACGAAATTCTCTTTGGAACGTATTCGTAAAGGCGAAGATACTATTTCCGTGACTGGTAACGTATTACGTGATTATTTGACGGATTTATTCCCGATCTTAGAAGTGGGTACATCAGCTAAGATGTTGTCGATCGTTCCATTGATGAATGGTGGTGGTTTATTTGAAACAGGTGCTGGTGGTTCGGCTCCGAAACACGTAGAGCAATTCCTGCAAGAAGGTTACTTGCGTTGGGATTCATTGGGTGAATTCTTGGCACTTGGTGCTTCTTTGGAACACTTGTCTCAAACACAAAATAATCCAAAAGCGCTGGTATTGGCGGAGACATTGGATGAGGCAACGGAGAAATTCTTGGCTAATGACAAATCTCCGGCACGTAGAGTTGGTCAGATCGATAACCGTGGGTCGCATTTCTACTTGACATTATACTGGGCGCAGGCTTTGGCAGCGCAAACAAAAGATGCTGAATTAGCTGAGAAATTTGCGACCGTTGCAAATGTGTTAACAGAAAATGAAGCGAAAATCAATGAAGAATTGATCGCGGCTCAGGGGCATGCACAAAACATCGGTGGTTATTATTTCCCGAATGATGAATTGGCTGCGAAAGCAATGCGTCCTTCTGAAACATTGAATAATGCAATTTCTAGCATTTAAGCAGTAATTGTTTTCATAAAAAAGAAGCCCAGTTCGTTTGATCTGGGCTTCTTTTTTGTTGTTTGCAAAAAGTGTAGCAATTCCACTAGTTTAATGGATGTTTGACACCTGTAAAGGTCATCTTAACAGGTATGATATGTCCGTTTTTGTCAAATTTCATTTCTTCGATGCAAGTTACTCGCTCGTTCGCTCCATCTTTGCCAAGCGGTCTACGGTGATAGACAATAAAATATTTGTCCTTGTTGGGTACTTTGATAACCGAATGATGACCCGCGCCAACGGCTACCTCGGGATCCCGTTCCAATATTGTCCCGATGCGCTCAAAAGGGCCAAAGGGCGAGTCGGCGATGGCATAAGCGACTTTGTAGTCGGGGCCTGTCCAGCCGCCTTCCGACCACATGAAATAATATTTTCCATCTTTTATAAACATAAACGGTCCTTCGACGTAATCCTTAGGGGTGATTTCCTTGTAAAAGGTACCATCATCAAAAGGGAGCAAACCTGTGAAATCTGGTTTGAGTTTGACCATATTGCAGTGCTTCCAACCGCCATAATACATGTAGAAAGTGCCGTCTTTATCTTTGAAAACAAACTGATCTATCGGCTGAGCGCCATTGATAATATCGTTGATTAGGGGTTTGCCCAATAGGTCGGTATAAGGGCCTTCTGGCTTGTCAGCCACAGCGACCCCAATGCCTCCGATCTCTCCCTGATGCACATCATTGGCTCCGAAAAACAGATAATATTTGCCCTTGTTTTCCAATACTGCAGGTGCCCACATGGCTTTTTTCGCCCATTTAACGTTGCTGTTCTCCAAGATGCGGCTATGTTTTGTCCAGGTGGCCAAATCGGAAGATGAAAACGCGTCAAAGAATATCTGCTCTTCATAAGGCGCCGAATAGGTTGGGAATATCCAATATTTATTGCCATAGATAATGCCTTCAGGATCAGCGTAGTTTCCCGTGATAACAGGATTCTTCTGGGCAAAAAGTGTCGCGGTTAAAAGTAAGGTTGTCGATGTTAAAAATGTTTTAATCATTATGTCGGTTTAAACTTGTAAGGTACGGGATAGATTTGATTGGGATATGACTAAATGAATCATTTATATGACCATTTGTCTCATTGTTTTTTGAAATGTTAAAATTTTGTTAAAATATTATTATGCTTTCGATTGTTTCCGATTTATTTCACATATTTGTTTATGTCATTTCCAAATGGCATAAATACTTTTCATAAAATAGGTTAATAATATGGCTAAGATACCCAAAGTCTCCCAGACTTTGGGTGTTTTTTTATTCTCGCTCCAACCCAAAAATCATTACTAGTTTTCTGTCGTTATATAAATTTAAGGTTTGTTCGGCTATGTCAAATTGAATTTGTTTTTGTTCAAAAATTTGAAAAAAGTCATTTTCGATATTTATCCCATTGCAGGCGCGCATGGTGCTTGCTAGATGTAGAAAGCTGATTTTATCGTCTTTAATGGCAAAATTTCCCCAAAAATTATTGCATCCCGTTGTGCCGGTAATCGTGCTATTTTTGGCATCGAACCCGATACTTGCTTTGCTGGAGCTGACATCCTTTCCATTTAGCTGAAGTAGATTCCATTTAAAACGAGCAAGAAATGCGGCCACACTGGGCAGTTCATTTGCACGTTCTTTCGACAGGACTTCAATTAAACTATAACTGACGGAGTCTGTATCTTTTTGTTTCGTTTGTTTTACACGAATACGGTAACGGTAGCCTTCCTTGTAATCGAAACCTTGAATTGTTGACGTGAGGTATTCCCAATTATTCCTTTTGTCAGATTTTACCTGCAGACATTTCAGTTTGCCAAGGCTCTGGGCATTCACGTAGTTTTCTCCAACTTCCCATGTGGCCACCGCTGTATTTTCCGATAGTGATTTTGTAATCGTTTTGGCTAAGGTATATGTCGAATGTGAACCGTTTTGACGTTTGAGGATCCTGATGTCGTAGTCAAATTTGGGGTCATAATCAAATTGCAAGATTTCGGCATAGAATTTCTCCCAATCTTTGCTGTTGTAGTATTTGACAAGATACGGCGGTGTTTGCTGAAGACCTGATTTTACTTTTACGCGAAATGAAGAGCTCTGGGCAAGTAAGCTTTGACAGGGGAGTAAGAGTGTTAAAAAAAGGAGCAATGAACTGTATGTGGAAGGCTTCTTCATAATTAGAATGTAAATATCAATAAAAACGTATCTTTAAACATGAATATTGCACGGGTGAATCTGTGCCTGCTACTTGTATTTTCTCTGTTAAGTCTGCAGGTTTACAGCCAAAATAGGAAGGATTATTTTAAAACGCAAATTGCCCTTGGGGAATTGACGGATCCCCAACTGAAAGAGGTGTCGGGTATCACACCGGCTTATCGGGAGGGCAATTTTTGGGTGCATAATGATAGTGGTGATGGTGCAACTATTTATTTAATCGATCGTCAGGCCAAACTACTGAAGACGTTTTCACTCGAAGGGGTATCTGTCGTCGACTGTGAGGATATCGATCGGGTGAAAATTGGGGACACCTATTTTCTCGTCCTTGCGGACATCGGAAACAATACCGGGAAAAGAACCTGGACATGCCTGTATGTATTTCCTGAGCCCCAGGCTGATGATCCTGGGCTTATTCCGAAAAAGTCAATTCGGCCTATCTTTCTTAAATTTCCGGGCCAGAAACGTCTAGATGCCGAATCGATTATGATTGATCCAATAGACAAAATGTTGTATGTAATATCTAAACGTGAATTTCGATCGACTGTTTATTCCGCAGCGGTATTTACAAATTCTAAACAGCAGTATTTTACCTTAAATAGCGTAGCGGAGCTCCCATTTACTTTTGCTACTGCTGCCGCTATAAATCCGACCGGTACACAGTTGCTTGTAAAGAATATTACCCATATTTTCTATTGGCAGAGGAACCGGAGTGAATCCTGGAAACAGGTACTCCAACAAAAGCCAGCTATTCTGCCTTATCAGGTGGAGCCACAAGGGGAAGCGATAGCTTTCGATAGCAAGGGAAATGGATTTTATACAATTAGCGAGCGTCCATTTGGTTTAAAATCCTATCTTTATTTTTTTGAAAGAAATCAATAAATTTATGATAAACACTAGACCTATTTTCAGTTATTCGCTGCATAATTTTCATCAAACCGAGCCTATCAAAAACTGCCTATTTTGTTCAAGAGGTATTAGGCTTATGTTAATTGCCTTCGTTTTATTTTTATGTACCCTCACGAACGCCTTTGCTGCCAAAGTGGACACCTTGTCCATTCAGAGCCCATCCATGGGAAAGGCAATTAAGACTGTCGTAATTCTTCCTCAAAGTTACTCGAACAAAGTCAGCTATCCCGTCCTCTACCTGTTGCATGGTTATTCCGGTAATTACAGTAATTGGGTCAAGAATTCCAGTATAAGCACATTGGCAGATCAATATGGTTATATGGTGGTATGTCCTGACGGTGGTTTTGGAAGCTGGTACTGGGATGTTGCGAATAATAAAAATTACCAATATGAAACTTTTGTGTCCAAAGAGCTGATCGATTATATGGATCAGCACTATTCGACGATCAAGGATCGGAGCGGAAGGGCAATTAGTGGTTTAAGTATGGGGGGGCACGGTGCGCTGTCTCTGGCCATAAAACATCAGGATAGCTACGGCGCTGCAGGAAGTACAGCTGGTGGAGTAGATTTTAGACCTTTTCCCTTAAACTGGGAAATTAAAGATCGCATTGGAAATTACGCTGATGTACCGCAAGAATGGGATAATCGTGTTGTTATTAATATGGTTCCTAAATTAGTCAACAATAAACTTCGCTTAATCATCGACTGCGGTAAGGAAGATTTTTTCTACACTGTTAATGTTGCATTGCACGATAAATTAATGTACCATAATATAAATCATACTTTTATTACAAGTGAAGGCGGGCACAATTGGGAGTACTGGTCACGTTCAATAGTTTATCAAATGGCTTTTTTTAAAGGATATTTTGATCAAGCAAAGAAAAGTGAAAAGAAAAATGGATAAAAATTTGGCATAAATGAATAAAATGCTATTTTTGTTAAACAGAGACCTTAACTAACAAATTATAAACTTATTATTAAGCCTTACAAATTGTAAGGCTTTTTTATTATTTTCAGCAAAATTTTTGACTTCACTCGATTATGTTTAAGCCTATAAAGGTTGTATTTTGTTTTTCTTCCATTTTGTTCTGCGCGCAGCAAGCGTATAGTCAACAGTCTAAATCTATTTCTGGGTTTGTTAGGGACAGTATCAGCGGTGAGAATATCATTGGCGCCGTCATAAGAAACGATACAGAGAAAAAATCCACCGCTTCAAATAAATATGGTTTTTTTAGTTTGTCTGTACGTGATGCCAGCAAAGGGATGGAAGTATCATCTGTAGGTTACCGAACGAAAGCATTTTCTGTCCACCTTGACAAGGACTCCACTTATATTATTCAGTTGGTACCTGAGGAAAATCAGCTCGCTGAGGTTACCGTAACTGGAAATAGGCGCAAATCAATAAAGGATCTAACCCCTGGGTTGACACAATTTAGCCCTAAGGAAATCGAAAAAGTTCCTGTACTATTTGGAGAAAAGGATATTCTCAAGACTATTCAACTATTTCCGGGAGTGACCAGTGGGGGGGAAGGAAGCAGCAACTTTTATGTGCGCGGCGGCGGTGGCGACCAAAATCTGATTTTGCTGGATGAGGCTCCTGTCTATAACAGTTCCCATTTGTTCGGTTTTTTCTCGACCTTTAATTCCGATGCGATCAAAGACGTGAATTTCTACAAGGGAGGTGTTCCAGCCCAATATGGAGGCAAAATATCATCGGTCATGGAAATTACCACCTTGGATGGAAACAACCAGCATTTCAATGTGGAAGGTGGGCTGGGGCTTATCGCTTCGAGGCTTAAACTGGAGGGGCCGATTCAAAAAGGCAAGAGCTCATTTATGATCTCCGGTAGACGTACCTATGCCGATCTTTTCTTAAAGCTTTCAAGTGATGAGAATATTAAGAAGAGTGCGCTCTTTTTTTATGACCTCAATGCAAAATTAAATTATCGCATCAATGATAAGAATACACTTTACTTGTCTGGATATTTCGGCAAGGATGCGATGGCTTATCATGATTTGTTTGACTTCAATTGGGGAAATGCGACTGGAACCATGCGCTGGAACCATGTGTGGAGCAATAGGTTGTTTAGCAATACTACGCTTATTTTTAGCAAATTCAATTATCAGGTTAAGATTGAGGATGATAACAACTTTAAAATCCGTTCAGACATCTTTAATTATAATTTTAAACAAGATTTCCAATACAATCTTTCGGACCGTCACAATCTAAAATTTGGATTGCAGGCAGCCTTGCAGGAAATCCGACCGGCAAGTATCGAAGCTGGCGAAGATTCGAAGGTGAATTCATTGCAAATTCAACATCGCAAGGGTGCTGATGTTGCTGCTTATTTAACCGATGACTGGTCTATTACCGATCGTTTAAAATTAAATTACGGACTGAGGGCATCCGCTTACGCAACATTGGGGCCGGGTACATTTTATACCTTCGATTCTGCAGGTGAGGCCGTAGATTCTACCTATGTGGGAAATGGCAAGTTGGGTAAAAAGTACTTCTATCTGGAACCTCGCGTTTCCTTAAACTACGCTATCAATGATTTAACGACGTTAAAGGCTTCTTTTAATACCAATGTTCAGTATCTGCATCAATTGAGCAATACAACCAGTAGTCTTCCTACAGATCAATATGTACTGAGCAATAATACGATTAAACCCCAACTATCCAATCAGTATTCGCTTGGTTACTTTCGGAATTTTGCATCCAACAGATATGAATTCTCTGTTGAAGGTTATTACCGAGATTTAAAGAACCAGATTGATTATAGGAATGGTGCCGATCTACAGGCAAATGAATTGCTGGAAGGAGAATTGCTGTTTGGAAAAGGTAGAGCGTACGGTATTGAATGGTTTCTGAAAAAGAGACTGGGAAGATTTAGCGGCTGGCTCAGTTATACATTATCAAAAAGTGAACGGCAATTTGAACAGATTAATGATGGTCAATGGTTTAATGCACGTCAGGACAAAACGCATAATATAGCTATTGTGGGACAGTATCAATTAAATCCGAAGTGGAATTTAAGTGCGAATTTCGTCTACTATACAGGCGATGCTGTGACGATGCCAGCGGGCAAATATTTTGTTGATGATCGTACGATCTTCTATTACGATAAAAGAAATGGGCAGCGGATGCCTGCTTATCACCGCCTGGATTTGGCAGCAACTTATGATATTAAGCGGACAAAGAATAGCTACTCGAGCTTGTCTTTTGGTCTCTATAATGCCTATAATCGAAAAAATGCCTATTTGATCGACTTTAGAGAAAAAGAAGGACAATCCAATGTCACCGAAATTTATCGGATAGCATTGTTTGGGACGATACCATCGATTACTTGGAATTTTAAATTTTAGCAAAGAATGAAGAAGATATTAGGTGTTATAGCTGTTTCAATAATTACTTTATGGGGCTGTGAGGATAAAATAGACCTGGAACTGCCGGAAAATACAGGCCAATTGGTTATTACTGCCGATCTGATGGTTTCGGATCAACAGCACGAAATTAGTATTCAGAAGGTTGTAAGCATTAAAGATTCTCTATTTTCTCCGATAACAGATGCTGAAGTAATTGTTAAGAATATGCAGAATAATCGGACTTATACGTTTCAGGCTGGCCACGACGGGGTTTATAGCAATAAGACATTGCGTTTGCAGGAGAAAGTCACTTACCAGTTGCAGGTTAAGACTGCCGATGGGAAGGAAATACAGGGAACATCAACGGTGCCCAGCTATGTCGACGTGGATTCTATAGGGCTTTCGGAGCGGGTTATATTTACAGATACAATTTACTATCCAACGCTGGTATTCATTGATCCACCGGAAAAAGGCAATTATTATAAGTATAAAATGTCGGTCAATGGGGGCAAATTACGTTTCATCGATGTATTTAATGATAAATATAACAACGGTCTAGAAGTACAGCATGATATTATTGACCGCGATCGTGATTTAAAAGTTGGTGATCGCGTGCGCATCCTACGGCAATGTATCGATGTGGGGGCTTATAATTACTGGAATAGTTTTCAGATGATTAATCCCGGTGCAGCTTCACCTGCTAACCCGATTTCAAATCTGACCAATAATGCGCTGGGATACTTCAGTGTCAGTGTTGGCAAATATTATGAATCTGAAGTGACGTTTGATCGAAAAAAACCTTAATCTATCCTTGCAAGCTGATAGTGATTTTTTAATAGAAACTCTATTGTTTTAGGTAGAACATATTCGACACGCGGAATGGCTTTGATATTATCATGAAAAATGATAACAGAGCCATTTTTAATGTTGGGCAGAACGTTTTCCAGGCATTTCTGGGGACTTAAATTCGGATCAAAATCACCAGACATAATATCCCACATGATCACTCGGTATTTTTTATAGAGTTGACGGAGTTGGGATTTTGTTGCTCGGGCATAAGGCGGACGAAAAAGATCGGTCTGGGTCAGTTCCTGGCATTTCGCAACATTTGCCAAATACTGCTCATCATTTGTTTCCCAGCCTTTGAGGTGGTTGTAAGTATGGTTGCCTACCTGATGCCCTTCATCTAAAATTCGTTGAAACAAATGTGGATTTTTTTTAATATTTTCACCAACACAAAAAAATGTTGCCTTTGCCTGATATTTTTTTAGGATATCGAGTATAAAAGGTGTAATTTCAGGAATTGGACCATCGTCAAAAGTAAGATAGACTTTTTTTTCATGACGTGGCATATTCCATATTGATTTGGGATATAGCCATCTAAGGAAAAATGGAGATTTGACAAAATACATAACCGATAAATGAAGTTCAAATCTAAAAAAAAATGTATGGTTCTACATATGGACATGAAAAGATTTTATTATTCTGCAGTAGTATTTACTGGGTTATTTCTAGGAACTAATGATTTGGTTCAAGCCCAACAGGTTGTGGGGGTGGCAGAAGCCATTCGTATGACATTGGAACGGAACGTACAGATAAAACAAGCGGCGCTGAACAAAGATCTTGCTGAGCAGGACTTGTTTCAGGCAAAAAGTAATTTATTGCCGAACCTGAGTGCTAGCGTGGATCAAAGTTTTCGTTATGGCTTTGGTTTCGATTTAACTTCCGGACGGATCGTCAATAACACCTGGACAAAAGGAACCAGTGGCTCGGTGGGATCAAGTGTCAATTTATTTCAGGGCTTTCAACAGATCAATCAGATCAAAGCGAATAAGTTGCAACTGGAGTCTACGGCGACTCAGGTGGATAAGATCAAGAATGACCTTGTGCTCAATGTGTTGGTTAATTATTTAGAAGCTATTACCAATCATGAGATGATGGTTGCGAGTGAAGACCAGATCGCTTTGTCGAAACAGCAATTTTCACTGGACTCCATCCAGTTTGCAGTTGGTAATAAAACGATTGCCGATCTTGCCAAATCAAAAAATCAGGTTGCTACAAATGAATTGAACAAAGTTAATTTGAAAAATTCATACGAAATGTCTTTGTTGACCTTGAAGCAGCTGATGGAAATGCCTCCTGAAACGCCTATTTCCTTGGAACGTCCAAGCTTGGAATCTATATTGGTTCATGCAGTGGATAAAAATGCGGTGGATGTCTACCAGAAAGCGCTCACATTGCAGCCGGATATTCATAAGTCTGCATTGGATAAAGAGGTCGCATTGAAACAAATCGATATTGCAAAGGGGGGCTATTATCCGACACTCAATTTGAATGTGAGTTATGGAACGAATTACTCATCTGCGACAACAAGGCAAACAGATCCATTGGATCCTGCGACCCTTTTTAGAGTACCTTTTGGCCAACAAATATCGGATAACAAGTCTTTTTTTACCGGTTTATCTCTTGCTATTCCAATTTTTTCAAGAAATCAGAATAAAGTAAATGTGGCCAAGGCAAAGATCGGTTTGAAACAGGCTGAAGCCTCTGAGCAATTGGCAAAAAATAACTTAAACAAGGCCGTTAATCAAGCTGTATTGGATGTGAATGCGGCCAAACAACGCTATAGCTCGGCTACCGTAGCATTTGAAAGTGCTGAAACAGCATTTAAGGCGACAAAAGAACGTTACGATATTGGTATGGCGAATTCACTGGAGTTGTTTACTGCTCAAACGGAACGAAATAAGGCGGAATTTGACCTTATTCAAGCAAAATATAATGTAATATTCAGATCAAAGATCATTGATTATTACCTCGGAAATCCAATTCAATTCGATAACAATTAACCTATTTGATTTAACAAAAGAAATGGCAAAGAAAAAACGTAGCATTGGAAAAATTATATTAATAATAGTTGTGCTCTTGGTAGTCCTTGGTTTTATAGGTTTTAAAGCAGGCTGGTTTGGCAAAGGAGAGATTACCAAAGTCGCTGTGGATGTAGTAAAAGAGATGGATGTTGATGAATTAGTTTCTGCAAGTGGGAAGATTCAGCCTGAAGTGGAGGTTAAACTGAGTTCAGAGGTATCTGGAGAGGTTGTTGAGCTTAACATTAAAGAAGGTGATTTTGTTAAAAAAGGACAAGTACTCTGTCGGATCAAACCAGATATTTTGCAATCTGGTTATGATCGATCTGTTGCAGCAATGAATTCACAGCGAGCCAATTTAGCCGCTGCACAACAGCAATTAAAACAACAGGAAGAAAACTTCAAAAATGTAGCTGCTACCTATAAACGGAATCAGGAACTTTTTGAAAAACGTGTTATTTCTGCCTCAGAAATGGATAAAAGTTCGGCAGAATATCATGCAGCACAGGCTTCTATCCAAGCGCAAAGAGAGACTGTTCGTTCTACAAAGTATGGAATTGACCAATCGCAGGCATCAGTGAAAGAAGCACAGGACAATTTAAATCGGACGACAATTTATGCTCCATCTGATGGTATCATTTCCTTGTTGTCTATCGAAAAGGGAGAGCGTGTGGTTGGAACGGCACAGATGGCCGGTACAGAAATTATGCGTATTGCCAATATGAGTTCGATGGAGGTAAATGTCGATGTAAATGAAAATGATATTAACAATGTAAGAGTAGGGAATCAGGCTGAGATTGAAGTCGATGCTTTTAAGGACAGAAAGTTTAAAGGTGTTGTGACCGAAATCGCTAGCTCGTCTAAAAACATCGCAACGACAACTACGGCGACATCATCGACAGATCAGGTGACAAATTTTAATGTAAAAGTTCGCATCAGCGCAGAATCGTATCAAGACTTGATGAAAGAGAATGTGGCATCGCCATTTAAACCGGGTCTGTCTGCAACAGTTCAGATATTTACAAAACACGATAAAGGACTGGTTGTACCGATTCAATCGGTAACCGTGCGCTCTGATGATAAAGACTCTACAAATACAAATAAGAAAGTTGATGAATATGTATTTGTCCTAAAAGATAAAATAGTTAAGCAGGTTTTGGTTAAGACAGGTATTCAGGATGATAAAAATATCATTGTTACTTCAGGACTGAAAAAAGGAGATGAGGTCGTTTCTAGACCATTTGATGCGATTTCCAAAACCTTAAAAGACGGTAGTCAAGTTGAAAAAGTTGATAAGTCAAAGTTATAAATCTCTTTGTAGATAATAATTAATAAAAAGGGAATTGTTTTTTAATAATTCCCTTTTTATTTTCCTTATAATTTATTAAATTTAAACAACCCAATTGTTAGCGGCTTATGAAAAGGCTATTGGCTTATTTTAAATTTAGTAAAACAGAACAAAATGGATTTTTCATTATTTTGGTGATTATCGTTTTGTTTGCGACGATTTATACGCTGATTAAACGTAATACGAGAGAGCCTATTCCAAATCAGGCCAAACTTTTTGAACAGTCCTTTCACGATTCTATAGAGATTTCCAGTACACCCAACAAACAGGAGTTTAATAGCCCCTATGTGAATAAAAACGAAAGTGTTGTATCCATCTCGCCGACTACAGATTTAGATGATGAAAAGCTATTTTATTTTGATCCAAATAATTTACCTCACGCTGATTGGCATAAGTTGGGACTTTCTGATAAACAGATTGCAGTACTGAAAAATTATGAAAAAAAGGGGGGGCGTTTTAAGGTAAAAACCGATCTAAGGAAAATTTACTCCATTAATGAGCGACTTTACAAGAGATTAGAGCCTTACATCCAAATAAAAACAATTCCCGATTCGGAACGAACGAAACAACAGGACAGAGCACCTTTGCTATATGATAAATTTGAAAGAAATAAAGCTGAACTTATCGATATTAATACCTGTGATACTACGGCATTAATCAGTCTGAAAGGGATAGGCTCAATTCTATCCAAACGCATTTTGAAATATAAAGATGTTCTTGGTGGTTTCTATCGTATAGAACAGTTAAAGGAGGTTTATGGAGTTACGGCTGAAACGTATGATCTAATTAAAGACTATATTGTTGTAGCTAATTTAGATGGAATCAAAAAAATCAATATTAATAAAGTTGATGCAAATTCATTGGCTAAACATCCGTATCTTAGCCCTAAAGATGCGAAACTAATCGTCAATTATCGGGATCAACATGGAAGTTATGTCAATATAGAAGATTTGACAAAAATAGGAACACTTTCAGATCTTGCGATTGCGAAGATTGCGCCTTATTTAATATTTGAGAATGATTCAAGATAAATTGAAACTGGAAATCCGGGATATTGTGGATTTTCCTAAACCTGGTATTGTCTTTAAAGATATTACCCCTTTGTTGAAAGATGCGGCATTGTGTAGCGAAATGGTTGATGCGATTATTGATCAATTGCAAGGAATAGAGATAGATGCTATTGCTGGAATTGAGAGTCGGGGTTTTCTATTTGGATTTTTACTTGCCAATAGGCTGGGCTTGCCTTTTATTCCAATTCGAAAACAGGGTAAATTACCTTTTAAGACTGTATCTGAATCTTATGCACTGGAATACGGCCAGGCAACGATTGAAATCCATGAAGATGCTTTTGAAAAAGGAAGCCGCATATTGGTTCACGACGATCTTTTAGCAACAGGGGGTACCGTCGTTGCTGCCAGTAAACTTATTGAAAGACTTGGTGGCGAGATCGTCGCTTATAGTTTTATCATCTCTTTAGACTTCCTAAAGGCGAAAGGAAGATTATCCCGGTTCAGTGATAATATCTTTTCATTGGTAAGTTATTAATTTAAAAATATACGATTTAGAGCATTTCACATGATACTTTTTGCAAACGCTAAACTAAACATTGGACTGCAAGTAATTGCCAAGCGTACGGATGGTTATCATGAGCTGAACAGTGTTTTTTATCCACTTCCAATTTATGATATTATCGAATTATTGGATACGACTGCTACGGAGACAACACTAAATATTCAGGGAGAACATATCCCGGGAAATCTCCGTGATAACCTTTGTATTAGAGCTTTTGAATTGTTGGAAAAAGATTATGGCATTCCGCCCGTTTCAATTGATTTGATCAAACAAATTCCCATTGGAGCAGGCTTAGGTGGTGGTTCTGCGGATGCGTCTTTTGTATTGAAAGGACTCAATACATTCTTTCAATTGAATCTTACAGAAGAGCAACTAGCGGGGTATGCCGCAAAGCTAGGGGCCGATTGCCCTTTTTTTATCGCAAATAATCCGGTATTTGCAACAGGAATTGGAACCGACTTTAAAGATTTAAATCTAAATTTGGACGCCTATCATATTGCAGTTATCATGCCTAACCTTCATATTTCTACGGCTGAAGCTTATGCTGGCGTGCAGCCTAAGGCTCCCGAAGTTAATTTGGAAGAAGCAATTCGTTTACCTATACAAGAATGGAAGTTTCATATTCGAAATGATTTTGAGGATGGTATTTTCGAGAGTTACCCATTGTTGAAAGAAATCAAAGAAACTTTATATCAAAAAGGAGCGATATATGCTTCTATGTCGGGTTCCGGCGCGGCTATATATGGTATATTTTGGGACAAAACAGATTTAAGCGAGCTTGCAAAATATGGCAAGATCTATCATCCAACCAAGCTGTAAGAGTATATCAGTTCCTAAAAATGCGTTATGTATATTTGTCCAAACAGGTACACATAACGCTTTTTTTAGGATGTTATTAATACTCTTCTTCCACCTTGTGGTTTATAAGTTCGCGAGCCTCATTTAAAACCTTTTCTTTCCGTTCTTTTGATAGGTTTAGGAGATCTAATTTTTCGGGACTGCTGACAATATCTTTCACTAAAATAAGCTGGTTTTTGAGTAGTTGCTGTTCCTCCAGGTCTGAAAGCGTTGTTAGGCAGGTGACTGGATAGAAAACTGCTTTGTCTACTCTTTTTTTGATGCTATTATCTTTTGGGTAATCCCAAGAGAGCAGATTGATCTTATAATATTTGGCAAAATCAATCGAATCGGAGGTGAAGTAAGCATTGGTAATCAGCCAACCTTCTTGGAACTGCAGCTGCTTCCCAAAGAACTGATAATTGATACCACTGATATCTTTGAATCTGGAAAGGTAATACATCGGTGTTGTGACCGATATTTTAGCGTCAATATCGTTTCGAAATTTGCATTCCGCGGTAATCAGTTTTCCGTCCTTATAAGCTACAACGTCCAATTCATGCGAAACAGCATGCCCCTGTACGGTCTGTCCCGTGGTGCTTTCATAGCCGATGGATCGTAATAGGTGAGCAATGTATTTTTCGAAGTAGAAGCCTTCCGGTCCTAGTTCACGTAAGGCTTTTTTTAGGCTATAGCGTGCGGCGAAGGAATTTCGTACTGTTTTCAACGTGTCAAAGGCCAGCTGATAGAGCTCTCTTGTTGAAATGCCATCATATATTTCGTTGAGTACCTTATCGTAGACCTGGTTGACCTGGTCGGCATTGGCACCCGAACGAGAAAGCGAATGGCGCAGCGAGTCACCATTAAATGGAACTAATTCACCGGAATATTTTTTGATTTGCATGTATTTCTAATTTGATAAATACGAATATAAGAGATGTCGTCGGAGAAACAACATAAAAAACTATTATTCTATTCCTAAACTTTTTTAGGAGACCATTTGTTTATAAGATAGACGATAAAAAAATAGAGATAATTATGAGTAACCTACTAAACTTTGCATTTGATAAGATAAAAACGAAGATCGAAGACGATTGTATCGAAGAAAATATTGGCACCTCTGAGCGTGTTTTGTCGGTGATTGCCGGTGGATTCATATTGGGCTTGGGTGTTAAAAAACTGTTTAAATCGCCACTTACCGGATTGTCTGGCCTAACGCTCGGTGGCGCTTTGATTTATCGTGGCGTAACGGGGCATTGTGATGTTAAGAAAGTATTGGAAGATAAGGATATCAAAAAAGTAGAGGTGATTGAGCATCGCTATTTTGTTAAATAACAAGCAGTGTAACCCTTGCTTAACGTAAAAGTGTTTTAAGTAGAGGCTTCTATGGGGCTGCTTAACAACGGTGAAGTGTTTACTTCGCCCTGTGAGCGGGGTTCGACTACGGTGAGAGCATGGTGACTGTACAATAAAACGGTGGACTCAACGTGGACTCATGGTGGACTCACTGTGCTTACAGGGCGAATTTGATAATAGCCCGTCCGCTGGGTGGGGCATAGTTTTGACAATAAAAAAGGAGATGATAAAGCATAAAAAAGAGGCGAATACTTTTGAAGTGTTCGCCTCTTTTTTATGTTTACCTGTTTGAACAGGCGGGATGGTTATACGTTAAAACGGAAGTGCATGATATCGCCATCTTGGACAATATATGTTTTTCCTTCCACTGATAATTTTCCAGCTTCTTTTACTGCATTTTCGGAGCCAAGCGTGACGAAATCGTCATACTTAATTACTTCCGCGCGGATAAATCCTTTTTCGAAATCTGTGTGGATGACACCTGCAGCCTGAGGAGCTGTAAATCCGTTCTCAATCGTCCAAGCGCGGACTTCTTGTACACCAGCAGTAAAATAAGTTGCCAGATTTAAAAGCGAATATGCGGCACGGATCAGCTTGTGTACCCCAGATTCTTCAAGGCCAAGATCATCTAAGAACATTTTGCGTTCTTCGTAGCTTTCCAGTTGTGCAATTTCGGATTCGATCTGCGCAGAGATAATCAATACTTCAGCTTTTTCGTCTTTTACAGCTTCCTTAACACGTTCGACATAAGCGTTTCCTGTGTTGACGGAGCCTTCATCTACATTACATACATAAAGTACAGGTTTAGCGGTCAATAATGCTAAATCCTGAATAAACTCAAAATCTTCAGCTTCTATCGCTGCAGTCCGTGCAGATTTGCCTGCCTCAAGATGATCTTTAACGATCGATAGGATGTCAAATGTTCTTTTTGCGTCTTTGTCGCCGCCTGTTTTAGCCATTTTTTCAACCTTTTGGATACGTTTTACAACAGTGTCCAAATCCTTAAGCTGTAATTCGGTGTCAATGATTTCTTTATCTCTGATCGGGTCTACCGAACCATCAACGTGGATCACGTTTCCGTCGTCAAAACATCTTAAAACGTGAATAATAGCATTGGTTGTACGAATATTTCCTAAGAATTGGTTGCCTAAGCCTTCACCCTTTGAAGCTCCTTTCACAAGACCTGCGATGTCGACGATCTCGATTGTATTTGGAACAATTCGTTGTGGGTTGACTAATTCAGCTAATTTATTGAGACGGGCATCCGGTACGGTAATTACCCCAACATTTGGTTCAATTGTACAAAATGGAAAGTTTGCCGCTTGCGCTTTCGCGTTCGACAAACAGTTAAATAATGTTGATTTACCGACGTTTGGTAAACCTACGATACCGCATTGTAAAGCCATATATAGTGCAAATTTTTGAAATTGCACAAAGATAGAAATTTCACTGTAATTTTTAGCTATCTTGTCGAATGGTTCATTGGTACAAAATTGAACATGCCGATTTTCTTAAAAGTCAGGGCATCAGCGAACATAAATTCGGTGGGAAAATTATATGCATTACCTGGTTTGAAGACCAACTCTATGCTTTCTCCCGAAAATGCCCTCATGCTGGAGCACCACTGAAAAATGGCTGGTGTGAGCGTGGAAAAGTAATCTGTCCTTTTCATCGCCACGAATTTGATTTAATTTCAGGTAGAGGTAATCCTGACCAGCATGATTTTATTACTGTTTACCCCGTAAAATTAGAAGATAAAGAATATTATGTCGGTTTGAAAATAGGCTTTTGGCAACGCTTATTCACTTAGAAAGTAACGAAAGTATCATATCTCACCGTGTGAATCGTATATCTAAGGAGTAAATAAGTATATTTGCTATCGAAAACAAATTAAAGACATGCAGGGGAAAAAGATTGGTATAATTGGTAGCGGAAGTTGGGCTACGGCTATGATCAAGATGCTATGCGAAAATGACCAAGATAAGCATATTTTTTGGTGGGTAAGAAAGGAAGAAGATGCGGAATATATTCAAAAATTCAAACACAACCCGACTTATCTGAGTAGTGTTTCAGTTGATCTTAGTATAACAACGATTGATACCGATGCAAAAAATGTAATTACGAATTCGGAAATTGTCATTTTAAATACGCCTGCGGCTTATTTGAAGGATGCACTGGCAAATGTGACGAAGGAAGATTTTAGAAATAAAATTGTTGTTTCCGCCATTAAGGGGATTATTCCCAAAGATAATTTGATTATCGGTGAGTTTTTGGAGCAACGTTATGAGGTAGATATTGAACAGATTTGTGTGGTTGGTGGTCCATGCCATGCGGAGGAAGTTGCCTTAGGCAAATTGTCTTATTTAACGTTCGGCTGTAAAAACCTGGATAGTGCTGCATTGGTTGCTTCCTTTTTATCTTCGAGGGTCATTAAGACGATTCTGTCGGAAGATGTTCTAGGGATAGAATTTGGTGCAGTATTGAAAAATATATATGCTTTGGCGGGTGGTATCTGCCATGGCTTAGGTTACGGAGATAATTTTCAAGCTGTGCTGGTATCCAATGCAATTCGCGAAATGCGTCGTTTCGTCGGTAAAGTGGATGGTGATACTTCCCGGGATGTGAATACTTCGGCTTACTTAGGGGATCTTTTGGTAACAGCCTATTCCCAATTCAGCCGAAATAGAACCTTTGGAAATATGATTGGAAAGGGGTACAGTGTACAATCTGCTCAATTGGAAATGAATATGGTGGCTGAAGGGTATTACGCTTCGGCATGTATTCAGGAATATGCAAAAAAATATGCAGTGGAATTACCTATATGCGATGCCGTGCACCAAATTTTGTATGAACACCTTCCTGCATCTAAAATTATTCAAGCATTAAGCGAAAAATTAACATAATAAAGTAGCAATAGAGTAGATGATAACAAAAGAAGCGATTGCTTTAGCTTATAAAGAAATTCAGGACGAAATATGTCAGGCGCTGGAGAAATTAGATGGATCGGCGCGCTTTGAAGAAGAATTGTGGGAACGTGAAGGTGGTGGCGGAGGTCGTACCAGGATCATTCAGAATGGTCAAATTTTGGAAAAGGGAGGTGTTAACTTTTCGTCTGTCTATGGCAAATTACCCGAAGCGATCAAGAAATCATTTGCTGTAGAAGAAGATGATTTTTTTGCGACCGGAGTATCCATCGTCATTCATCCCAATAATCCCTTAGTCCCTATTATACACATGAATATCCGCTATTTTGAACTAAACGATCAGATTCGTTGGTTTGGTGGTGGAATCGATTTAACGCCGCATTATGTCGATGAAGAGGATGCCCGTTATTTTCATCAGCAGCTGAAAGATGTATGTGATCGTCATGATACTACTTTCTATGAAAAATTTAAAAATTGGGCGGATGATTATTTTTATATCAGACACCGCCAGGAAACACGGGGAATAGGAGGTGTATTTTACGATAAGTTGAATACTGAAAAAACAGGGATGAGCATGGAGGATATTTTTGCTTTTTCGTGTGATCTTGGCCGTACGTTTGCACCAACCTACACCGCTTTGGTCGAGAAAAATCGACATAAAACCTTTACTGATCAACAAAAAAATTGGCAGTTAATCCGTCGCGGACGCTACGTCGAATTTAACTTGGTATGGGACTCGGGGACTAAATTTGGACTTGAAACGAATGGTCGAATTGAGTCGATACTGATGAGTCTACCTGCCCAGGCCAATTGGGTGTACGATTATCGTCCTGAAGAAGGCTCAGAAGAAGCCAAAACCTTAGCTTTACTACGAAAAGGTATAAACTGGATTTAAAAACATCGAAGAAAAATCAGATGGTTTCTTATCAAAAATTTACGTTAGAAAACGGCCTGCGTGTATTGGTACACGAGGATCATAATACGGCCATGGCTTGTGTCAATATCTTGTATGACGTCGGCGCGAGGGATGAGTCTCCGGAACAGACCGGATTTGCACACTTATTTGAACACCTGATGTTTGGTGGAAGTATCAATATTCCGAACTTCGATACCGAATTGCAAAAAGTAGGTGGTGAAAATAATGCTTTTACAAGCAACGACATCACAAATTACTACATTACCTTGCCTTCCTCAAATCTCGAAACAGCATTGTGGCTTGAGTCGGACCGGATGTTAAGTCTGGCTTTTTCAGCACAGAGCCTTGAGGTGCAACGAAATGTCGTGAGCGAAGAGTTCAAACAGCGTTATTTGAACCAACCTTATGGCGATGCCTGGCTCAAATTGCGACCATTAGCGTATCAGGTACATCCTTATCGCTGGGCGACCATCGGAAAAGAGTTAAGCCACATTGAAGAGGCTACCATGGAAGATGTAAAAGCTTTCTTCAAATTACATTATAATCCACAGAGTGCAATTATGGTTGTTTCGGGAGATGTACACTTTGAAGAAGTAAAGGCTTTGACCCAAAAGTGGTTTGGCGATATTGAAGCTGGCGAGAAATATAATCGTCAATTGCCTAAAGAGCCGGTGCAAACGGAGATAAGGCGTGAGACGACTTGGGCAGACGTGCCTCTAGATGCACTATACATGGCATTTCATGGCCCCGCAAGATTGGAAGAAGGGTATTTCGCAATGGACCTTTTGTCCGATATTTTATCAAGAGGATCTTCCTCACGTTTGTATCGTCGATTGGTAAAAGAGGGGCAGTTATTTAGTGAAATAAACGCCTATGTCATGGGAAGTATCGACAATAACCTCTTTGTCATTGAAGGAAAACCATCGGAAGGCATCTCGCTAGAAGAAGCTGAACGTGCGGTTTGGGCCGAATTGGAGGTCATAAAATCCGAGTTGGTACCTGCAGCTGAATTGGAAAAAGTAAAGAATAAGATCGAATCGACAAATGTTTTTGCGGAACTATCTATTTTGGATAAAGCCATGAACTTGGCTTTCCATGAGTTGCTGGGTGATGCAGATGGCATTAACACGGAGGTCTCAAAATATTTATCGGTGAGTGCCGAGGAAGTTCAACAGCAAGCTCAGGCTATTTTTAGACCCGAGAATGCTTCTATATTAATGTATAAATCAAAAGAAGAGGAGGCTGTACATGTTGGATAGAACAAAAGCACCTGAGTTCCGTGAAATTGGAAATATAAGTTTGAAAGAGCCAATCAAGAAGCAGTTTGCAAACGGATTGCCTGTCTATGTTTTCCATTCGCCCGAGCAGGAGCTGGTGCGGATAGAATGGATCTTTGAGAATACCTATCTTGACGGGCAGATTGAAAACCCGTTGTTAAATAGTGCTTTAAGCGCCTTACTTAAAGAGGGGACACATACCATGTCCAGTGCAGAGATTGCAGATAAAGTAGATTTCTACGGTGCATTTCTTGTCCCTGAATACTCTTTTGACGTAACTTCTTTGTCGCTTTATACATTGAACAGGCACAGTCAGGTCCTCTTGCCGCTTGTAAAAGATATTCTGACAGCGGCATCTATTCCGCAACAGGAGTTAGATACCTATTTGCGTAATAACAAGCAAAAGTTTCAAGTTTCTATTCAGAAAAATGATTATTTGGCGCGACGTAAATTCTATAACTTGATCTTCGGTAAGAATAATCGTTACGGGCGTACACCAAAACTGGAAGATTATGATGCGATTACACGTGCGCAGTTGATCGAATTGTACCAGCAGGAAATTGTTCCTAGTAACTGTACCTTAATTGTTTCAGGTAATGTTTCGGAAGAGCTATTGCAAGAACTGGAACAAATTTTTGGTGTAGATTGGAAAGGAGCAGCTATTGACTCTTCTTTGAATGGGCCTGTTTTGGCGCAAGGATCTAATGATCTGGTTTACGAAGAAAAAGAAAATGCATTGCAGTCAGCCATTCGTTTAGGTTGCCAGACGATTGGAAGGACACATCCTGATTATCCTGCACTACAGTTTGTCAATACTTTATTAGGTGGTTTTTTTGGTTCCCGTCTGATGCGCAATATTCGTGAAGAAAAAGGGTATACCTATAGTATCGGTTCGGCGGTCGCAACCTTGAAGCATACTGGTTTTATGACCATTGTAACCGAAGTAGGGGTAGATGTAACGCATGCAACCTTGACAGAAATAGAAAAGGAGATTAATTTGTTGAAAACAACATTGGCCTCCGATGAAGAGGTGAATCTCGTTAAAACCTATATGGAAGGTTCTATGTTGGGTTCATTGGAAAGTATCTTTTCGCATGCAGACAAGTTTAAAAGTGTTTTGTTAAATGGGATGACATTATCGTATTATTCCTATTATATGGAACAGATCCGAAACATGTCGCCAGAGAAGGTGCGTGATCTTGCCAATAAATACCTGGACTTTGATGCAATGGTGAAAGTTGTTGTTGGGAAAATCAGTCAAGCTGAATCAGTTCATCAAGCGGTTGTAAATTAAATTTCTTAGACTACAAAAATCGAATACTACTTTGTATTTTTGGTTTTTGATAAAAAGCGTATTATCCAGCATGGAATTAAAATTAAAAAGACCATTGGTATTTTTCGATTTGGAAACTACAGGTGTTAATGTGGCGACCGATCGTATTGTGGAAGTATCATTTTTGAAAGTGATGCCCAATGGTGAAGAAACAGTCTATACAAAGAAGATCAATCCAGAAATACCTATTCCCGCAGAATCCTCTTTTTTTCATGGTATTTATGATGAAGATGTGAAGGATGCTCCTAATTTTAAAGCAATTGCAGTGGAGCTTGCGGCTTTTATTGCGGATGGAGATCTGGCGGGATATAATTCCAATAAATTCGATGTCCCTATGCTTATGGAAGAGTTTTTGCGGGCGGGCGTTGATTTTTCATTGGAGGGAAGGGCATTTGTAGATGTTCAGAACATTTTCCATCAAATGGAACAACGAACGTTGAAAGCGGCATACAAGTTTTACTGCAATGAAAATCTTGAAAATGCACATACGGCTGAAGCTGATGTTCGCGCAACATATGAAGTATTGAAAGCGCAGTTGACAAAATATGAAGGGGCAGCATTTGAAGATAAACATGGTGTCGTATCTTATCCAGTAGTGAACGATGTCGAAGCCCTTCATGCGTTTACCAACCTAAGCAAGCCGGTAGATTTTGCCGGGCGTCTCGTATATAATGCAGAAGGATTGGAAACAATCAATTTTGGTAAACATAAAGGAAAACCTATTATTGAAGTATTTGAGCAGGAGCCTAGTTACTACGCTTGGATGCAGAATGGTGATTTTCCATTGTATACCAAGAAGGTCTTAGAGAATATCTGGAATCGGTATAAAAAGGAAAAGAGTGAGCAAAAAGCAAAAGCAGCAGCCACCCATTCTGTAGAAGATAAAAAACTTGCGAAAAAGGAATTCAATCAGCAAAAAGAAGAAGCGTCACAGAACATTTCTTTAGATATGTTGAAAGGATTGCAAGATAAATTTAAAAAATAACTTTAATTAATAGCTTAGAAAAAGGATTATGGAATTCAAACAAGAAGTGGAGCATGTACAGTGTTTGATTATTGGTTCAGGGCCAGCAGGTTATACTGCAGCAATTTATGCTGCACGTGCGGATATGAAACCAGTCGTTTATACCGGTATTGTACCAGGAGGACAGTTGACTCAAACAACTGAAGTGGACAATTTCCCTGGTTATCCAAAAGGTATTACTGGACCGGTGATGATGGAAGATTTGCGTGAGCAAGCTGAACGCTTCGGAACTTCAGTGCGTTTTGGATATGTGACTAAAGTAGATTTTACTGGTGAGGTACACCGTGTTGAGATCGATGGAACAGTACAAGTTACCGCAGATACAGTGATTATTGCAACAGGAGCTACAGCAAAATGGTTAGGCTTAGAATCTGAACAAAAATACAACGGCTTTGGTGTTTCGGCATGTGCTGTATGTGACGGGTTTTTCTTTAAAAACCAAGAAGTTGCTATTGTTGGTGCTGGGGATACAGCGGCAGAGGAAGCAACATACCTTGCAAAACTATGCTCAAAAGTACATATGTTGGTTCGTCGGGACGAGTTTCGTGCCTCAAAAGCAATGGTACATCGTGTGATGAATACGCCAAATATTGAAGTTCACTACAATTCTGAGGCAAAAGAGGTTTTAGGAGATGGTCAAGTGGTGACCGGAATACGTGTTATTAACAATAAAGACCAGTCCGAAAAAGATCTAGAAGTAACAGGTTTCTTCGTTGCTATTGGGCATAAGCCTAATACCGAGCTTTTCACAGGTATTCTGGATATGGATGAAACAGGTTATTTAATCACAAAACCAGATAGTACTGCGACAAATATACCGGGTGTTTTTGCTTGTGGTGATGTTCAGGATAATATTTTCCGTCAAGCAATCACTGCTGCAGGTACAGGTTGTATGGCAGCCTTGGAAGCTGAAAGATACTTGGCAGCTAAAGAAAGCGACGAATAATCGCGATAAGAATAAACCAATAACTTGTTCAAAAAATTATTTTTCAAAAAGACGACCTATCTAGTAGTCTTTTTGAAAAATAATTTTATATTTGTGTAGTCGTTAACAATTGGCGTTGGCAACGATTACTCAACTATACTACTAAATTTTGAACAAGTATGAAAAACGACCACTTTACAGTTCGCGAGAACAATTCAAATCCCACCTTTCTTTTTAATTCCTTTCTCATTAATTGTCGAATGTGCATGTGCTGAAAAGCATACAATTCCTCCATGTTTATATATCATTAAACATGCAGTAAAGTTTTTATAACAAGAGTACCAATGGCGTTGGCACTTGTTTGCATTTTCACATTAAATTGAACAGACAATGAAAAAATTTGGAGTACTGCGGTATTCTGCTTTAGTCGTGCTTTTTCTGTACGCATTCGGAATCGTACAAGCACAAGAACCAAAACCCATTATTAATGCATCCTTAGTTGGAAAGGTTATTGATGCGACAACCAAGGAGCCCATTCAGGGTGTTACCGTACAATTGGAGGCTGTTACCCATAGCGTACAGACAGACAATCAGGGTAATTTTCAATTTGTTACTGGACAGAAGCTTCCTTTTACTTTAATTTTAAGTTTCTTAGGTTACGAAAAAAAACGATTGGTTGTCAACTCGTCGCCAGCTGTTATTGAGTTGACCCCTGCATCAGCGGACCTCGATGAGGTTGTCGTCGTTGGCTACGGTACGCAGAAACGTCGAGATCTGACAGGTTCGGTAGCCACATTGCCTGATAAGCTTCTAAAACAGCCTGTTTCATCACTTGATCAAACGTTAAAAGGTGGGATATCGGGAGTGCAGGTCACGCAAACCTCTGGACAACCAGGAGGTGGTGTCAGTATCCGAATTCGCGGGGGGGCATCCATCCAGGGAGGAAATGAACCGCTTTATGTCATTGACGGATTTCCGGTGTATAACCAAACCGAAAGTACGGGGGTAGGAAGCGGTACGCCAGTGAATCCACTGGCCAGTATCAGTCCTACGGATATTGAGAGCATTGAAGTCCTTAAAGATGCGGCTGCGACGGCTATTTACGGGTCCAGAGGAGCTAATGGTGTCATCCTGGTAACAACGAAGAAAGGTCGGGCAGGGCATGTACAATTAAGCTATGATGGTAGTTTTGGCGCACAAAATGTACTTAAACAAATAGACGTGTTGAATGCCCATGATTTTGCAGTTTTAAGAAATGAGGCATTGTATGATGCAAATCCAGGCTTAGGGGCTTACCAATACCGCACAAAGACTGAAATCGATCAATTAGGTGATGGCACTAATTGGCAAAAAGAGGCCTTTCAAAGCGGTAAGGTTTATAATCAGCAGCTTTCGCTGTCTGGGGGAGCGGAAAAAATACAATATTATCTGGGAGCAAATTATTTCGATCAAGATGGTGTTATTATTAACACAAATTTTAAGCGTATAGGGTTTCGATCAAATATAGATGCTAATCCTTTCGATCGATTACAGGTCGGTGCAAATCTATCAGTTAATAAAACAAATGCGCAGATAGCTCCCACGGGTATTGTCAATGCCTTACTCATCATGCCTTCGACAGCGACCGTCTATGAAGCCAACGGTGCGTATACGTTACGGAACCCTTTTGAAAACATATTTGCCAATCCAATAGCAACCTTAAAAGAAACGACTAACAATTCTAATGGACTTCGGATATTGGGGACATCATTTGCTCAATATCGGATTTTAAAAGGTTTACAGGCAAAAGTATTGGTCGGTGTTGATTTAAATAGCAGAGACGATAAATATTATTTGCCATCTTATATTTATGAGGGAGCTGGTACTAAAGGAAAAGCGAGCTTAGGAAATTTTGACGGAACTTCCTGGTTAAATGAAAATACCCTGAACTATACGGGTTCAATTGGTCAACATAATTTTAATGCTTTGTTAGGATTTACCCAACAGGAGTCTAAAAATGAGATCTTTAATGCCGGTGCTGAAAATTTTGTAACCGATGAACTGTTATTCAACAGTTTGCAGAGCGGCTCTACTATCGTTCGGCCATCTTCTGACAGCTATTCCTGGGGCTTGCATTCTTATTTGGCGAGGATCAATTATAACTACGCAAATAAGTATTATGTTTCTGCAAGTTTGCGCCGCGATGGCAGTTCCCGCTTTGGTGCGGACAATAAATGGGGTAATTTTCCCTCTGTAGCATTATCGTGGCGTGTTGCAAATGAATCTTTTTTTAAGGAGATTTTTCCCGCTGTGAATGATTTTAAAATACGTACAAGTTTTGGTACCACTGGTAATCAGGAGATTGGGCAATACCAGTCGCTGTCGACCTTATATAGCTTGAATTATCTCTTTGGAAATAATGTTGTCGCCGGTTTTGCCCCACAACGTATTCCCAACAAAAATCTGGGCTGGGAGAGTACGTTGCAATACGATGGCGGCTTTGATATCAGTCTCTTTAACAATCGCCTTCAATTTACAGCCGATTACTATTATAAGAAAACCAAAGATCTCTTGCTGAATGTCGAAATACCGTGGACTTCAGGGTATGCCACTTCCCTTCAGAATTTTGGTTCCGTATCGAATAGGGGATTGGAATTGAGTTTAAAATCACGGAATTTACAGGGGAGAGTCAGCTGGAATACAGACTTTAACTTTTCCTTTAATCGCAACAAAGTGTTGACTATTGGTGAAGGTGCTAGTTCCTATATCTCTGGAAACTATATTATTAAAGTGGGCGAGCCAATCGGTACATTTTATGGAACGGTAACCGATGGCATTCTGCAATTGGGCGAAGAGAATAATAAGGGCAAGTTTACAGGAAATGCTACACCGAAAGCGGGAGATCGCCTATATAAAGATATCGATGGTGATGGTCAATTTACCACGGCAAATGATAGAACGATTATCGGTAATGCGCAGCCCGATTTTATTTTTGGGCTGACCAATAGTATTTCCTACAAAGGTTTTGATCTGTCATTTCTTATACAGGGAACAGTTGGTAATGATCTGCTTAATATCAATAGACAGAATCTAGAGATGTTTACCGGTCAGCAAAACGCATCAAGTGATGCATTGATGCGCTGGACACCTTCAAATCCAAGTCAGTTATATCCGCGGGCAAAATTAGACCCGGCACCAGTATTTTCCAATCAATTTGTAGAGAGCGGTTCCTTTGTCCGGCTGAAATCATTGCATTTTGGATACAACTTCCCAAAGGAATGGCTTGAAGGGGCCAGTATCAAGAGTCTTAATCTCTATTTAACAGCACAAAATCTTTTGACATGGACAAAATATAAAGGTTTTGACCCAGAGGTGACGTCGGGAAGTAACGTGCAGATAGGGACCGATTCGGGAATTTATCCTGCAGCTAGATCTATTTCCGCAGGGATTTCTTTGACTTTTTAATATACCTGTAAATGTATTGAATAGGGATTTTGTGATAAGCCCATTCGTATTGACAAGCAATTTATTCAAATGAAAAAAATACATCTTTTATCCACTGTCTTTTCGATCTTTCTAACAACAATTTCGTGCTCGAAATTGTCGGAAGATCCCGCAGGTGCTTTGGTGTCAGAACAGTTTTACCTTAATCAAGATCAAGCAATCGCGGCTGTGACCGGGACTTATAGAAAATTATATGAAACTGGTCAATCATTGTATAACAGCCTATTCCAGATCGGTGTTGAGATGGCTACAGATGATTATGAAGCAGGACCAAGAGCCAGAAATGCACATGTCCGGGCGATTAGCAATCTGACACATGATGCATCCAATGATCGGATGGAGCAGCTTTGGAAGCAGAGTTACGATGCGATCAATGCTTCGAATGTTAACATTGCGAAGATTGGTGCAATGTCTTCGGGGCAAATTGAACCTACTATACAGCTGCGCTTGATTAATGAAGCAAAATTTCTGAGAGCTTTGCATTATTTTAATTTGGTACGCTGGTTTGGGGCCGTACCGTTGGTAACAAGTCCTGTTGAGACCTTGTCTCCGCAGGAACTTTATGTAGCTAAAGCTCCAGAAAATGACGTATATGAGTTGATTATCGCTGACCTAAAAGCTGCATCGGCGCTCCCGAATTACAAAAATTACAGTGACGCAGATAAAGGCCGCGCAAGCTCGGGAGCCGCCAAAAGCTTATTGGCAAAAGTCTATCTGACGCGAAGCGATTGGAGCAACGCAAAATTATTAGCCAGGGAAGTTATTGATAAGGAGGGGTACGCGCTTTTTCCGGAATTTGCTGATGTCTTTAATATTGATAAGAAGAATGGCAGCGAACATATCTTTTCGGCTCAATTTAAGGGAAACAGTGGTTATCAGGGAAATTCTTTGGCGAGCAGGTCTGCACCCGCGGATATTCCGGGGATCAATGGCGATTATGCCGACGCACTGCACGTAGAAGGCGGATTGTACAAGAGCTTTGCCGCAAATGATAAACGTCTGACGGTAACCTTTACCACGGGGATGCTGTCGCCTACAGATGGCAAATATTATCCATTGGCTAAACCGCAATTCAATAAATATTATGATGAAACCGTTGTTGGGAACCAAGGGCAGTCTTCTAAAAACACACCAATCATCCGTTATGCGGAAGTACTGTTAATTTTTGCGGAAGCCGAAAATGAGTTGAATGGCCCAACGTTAGAGGCTCGTAATGCACTAAATGCGGTGCGTCGCCGAGCCGGTGTGGAAGAGGTTTTAGCTTCGGAAACGAAGGACGTTTTTAGAGAGTTTGTTTTTGAAGAACGAAGAAAGGAGCTGGTCTACGAATATCAGCGCTGGTTTGATCTGGCGCGAAGGGGAGCTGTATATTATGTCGCTAAGCTGAAAGCTGCTGGAAAGACTAATGCTACTGCCCGCCATATTCATTTTCCGACGCCACAACGCGAACTGAATCTCAATCCAAATCTTTCACAGCATCCCGATTGGATAAATAAATAATAGACGAATAAAATTTTAAGTAAATGAAAACGAAACTTTTATATCTTATACTGTGTCTGTGCAGTTTGCCGGCGGCAAGCTGGGGACAAGATAGCCGTCCAAATATTGTATTGATTTTGGTGGATGATTTGGGGTTTTCGGATATAGAGCCCTATGGAGGGACAGACTTTCATACACCGAATTTAGCCGCCTTAGCCAAAGAAGGGACGAGGTTTCAGGAATTTTATAACAATTCCATTTGCGCTCCTACACGTGCATCCTTATTGACAGGACAGTATGCGCATCGTGCCGGCGTAGGGTATTTTAATGTTAACTTAGGCCTTCCTGCTTATCAAGGCTTCTTAAATCGTGAATCAAGGACCTTAGCTGAAGTTCTTAAAGAGGCTGGTTATTCAACCATTATTTCGGGCAAATGGCATGTGGGTGATGATTTCGATCAATGGCCAGCACAACGTGGATTTGAACGTTCTTTTAATTTTGTAGGTGGCGCGTCCAATTTTTATGAAATCAACGGTCCAGAACGTCCGACGGTGCCTTTATATCGGAACAACAAACCTTTCTACCTGCCAAAGGGGCGTTATTTGACTGATGAGATTACCGATCAGGCCATTGGTTTTCTCAAAGAACAGCAAAGCGAGAAAAAGCCCTTTTTCTTGTATTTAGCTTTTAACGCTCCGCACTGGCCTTTACAGGCGCCAGAAGAGGAAACACAAAAATACAATGGTGTATATCGTCAGGGATGGGATAGTCTACGCATCAAACGTTATGAAAATGCGCAACGAACTGGCGTTTTCCCTTCAGGACAGACTATTGCGAAAAAGGATTCGGCTGTACAGTCCTGGGAGAAATTGACTTACGATGAGAAGCAGTATTGGCAGCGCCGGCAGCAGGTTTTCGCTGGTATGATTGATCGAATGGACCAGAGTGTTGGACGCATTAGGAAAACACTGAGAGAGTTGAAAAAAGACAAAAATACACTAATCATTTTCTTATCGGATAATGGTGCTCAGGGTGGCGATCGGGCCCGGATTTATACCGCAAGGAATACCGAAACCGTTGGTTTGCCCGGATCCTATGAGGTGCAAAATGGCAATTGGTCCCAAACCGGTAATTCTCCACTGCGTAGTTATAAAGATAATCCTTATGAAGGAGGCATCGGTGCCCCATTTATTGTATGGTATCCTAAGGAAGTAAAGGCGAATGCTATTAAGAAGGGAGTAGGGCATCTTATCGATATTGCTCCCACACTATATGACTTTGCTGGTGCTCATTATCCAATCCATATTGGAGATACTGCAATAAATGCGCTCCCTGGCTTAAGCTTAAGAGCTGTTTTTCGTTCAGACCTTAATCAGGTCGATCGCAATGTTCCGCTGTTCTGGGAGCGGGCCGGAAATCGTGCTGTTCGATATGGAAAATGGAAACTAGTCTCCCTATTTAGGAAAGAAAACAAACCAGAGCTATACAATATTGATGAAGATCGGGGGGAAAACAACAATTTGGCTGATCGCTACCCAGAGATTGTGAATGATCTTGAAAAACGCTATGAGAAGTGGGCTAAAGAGAATGCTGTAGTGGATTTCAATCGGTTAAAGACAAACAATCAATTTCGCTAGTAATAAAAGAAGGTAATATGAAAAAGATAATTTTTACATTATTTACTTTGCTTGTCTTGATGGGGATAGGCAATGCACAGCAGAAGAAGCCCAATATCATCTTAATTTTGGCGGATGACCTGGGCTATTCAGATTTGGGAGCATATGGATCAGAAATTTCGACACCTAATTTGGATCGTTTGGCCAATGAAGGGTTACGGCTGAAGCAATTCTATAACAATTCTATTTGCGCACCTACACGGGCTTCTCTAATCACAGGACAATATCAGCATAAAGCTGGTGTCGGTTACTTTTCGAACGATCTTGGTCTTCCTGCCTATCAAGGCTATATCAATACTGAATCCCTCACTATTGCTGAAGTGCTCCGGTCTAATGGGTATATTACTGCAACTTCCGGCAAATGGCATGTTTCGGGAAATGGGAAAAGTCTACCATGGGATCGTGGCTTTGATCTGGTATTCCCCAAACAGGAAAAAAATGCAGATTCAGGAGCTCCGACATTTAAAGCGCAAACGGACCCAGAAGGATACCCTTTGGAATCGTCGTTTTCAACAGAGTTAATCAATCGTGAAGCGGAAGGGTTTTTAGATCAGATTAAAACCCAAGAGAAGCCTTTTTTTCTCTATCTGGCCCATACTGCACCACATTGGCCATTGGTGGCCTTGCCACAAGATATTGCAAAGTACAAAGGACGTTATGATAAAGGATGGGAAGCTATTCGACAAGAACGTTTTGAACGGCAGAAACAATTGGGACTTACGCCGATAAAGACAGAAGCATCGATTCCTGATGAAGATATTTACGATTGGTCAAGATTATCATACGATCAACGACAGCTATGGGCAAAAAAAATGGAAATCTTCGCGGCAATGGTTGATCGTCTGGATCAGACTGTAGGTAAATTACTGAAGAAGCTGAAAGACAACGGGCAATTGGACAATACGCTTATCGTGTTTCTCTCAGACAATGGAGCTCCAGCGGAAGATTTGGTGCGATGGTTTCATGGCGCTCGGTTGAATACGGGGCCTGTGGGAACAGAGGGCTCGTTTGAATCACAGAGCAAAAATTGGTCGTACGCTTCCAATACACCTTTCAAGGCATTTAAAGATTATACCTATGAAGGAGGGATCAACGCGCCATTTATAGCATGGTTTCCGGGTAAGGTCGCGAAAGGCATCAGACAGGGGACCGGGCATGTGATTGATCTGGCGCCTACCTTCTATGACTTGGCTGGCGCTGTATATCCGAAAGATTATAAAGGAATTAAGTCGAACAAATTGCCCGGGAAAAGCTTGCTCCCAGTGTTATTTCAAGGTCAAGATACTGTGTCGCGGGCAGAGGGCTTGTTTTGGGAACGGGCTGGCAACCGTGCTGCACGTATCGGGAAATGGAAGCTTGTATCAACCTGGCCTTCCTATAAATGGGAACTCTATGATTTGGAACAGGATCCTACTGAACGCAAAGATATTGCTGGACTGCATCACGATGTTGTTTCTCGCTTATCTACAGCCTATTTTCGTTGGGCTAAGGATAATGGTGTTGTGGATTTCGCTGAATTAGAGGCTAGAGAACCCCAAAGCATGAAGGATTTTAGAGAAAGTAAAGTACAGGAGATTGCTCCACCGGCATTTCGCTTTAAATAGAAAAGGGAGCATGTATTAAAATGCTCCCTTTTCTATTTCCCTTCTTCAATCTCAAAAACACTGTCGATTTTCCAATTTGCCTTATCTTTGGAGGCTGCTACAGCTAAGCGATCACAGCGCTCATTTAACGGATGCCCAGCGTGGCCTTTTACCCACACAAGACGCACATTATGCAGTTTATAGGCACTCATTAGACGTAACCAAAGATCTTTATTCTTCTTGCCGGCAAAACCCTTTTGTATCCAACCATATACCCATTTCTTATCAATGGCATCAATGACATATTTGGAATCAGAATATACGGTAACTTGTTGCTGCAGGTTTTTCAGCGCCTCGAGACCAACGATCACAGCCATCAATTCCATCCTGTTGTTCGTTGTTTTGCGGTAACCGCCCGAAAACTCTTTTTCGATAAGTTTGCCTTTAAAGGCTTCATTATCGCCTGTATAAATAGTTCTTAAGATGGTTCCGTAACCTCCAGGGCCCGGATTCCCACTTGAAGCCCCATCTGTATATAATTCGATCATACCTGCCAAATATACATGAAGTTTTTGTAAGCACATACAAATGGATAAAAATGATCGAGACAGTTGATATTTTGATGCTCGAAGTGGAAGATTTTTGTACCGTTGCACCTTCAATAAATTCAAGGATAGGGCATAGCGCTATAAGCGTCAAATTTATTAAGTACTCACAACTGATTTAATAGGCATTAAAAAGGGACTTTACACGGTTTTATCCGAATAAAGTCCGAATGAGGTCCCTATAAAGTCCCTATTAGATCCGTTTAAGTTATAAGAATATTCCCTGCGTGTTTTAAGTTTGAGTTAAAGAAAAATATAATGTTAGATTTCAACCGCTATCCAACGTAATTTATCCCTTACACAATTGGATTTTGCTGATTTATGTGTATTTTGCCGGCTTAAACTCGTTATGTAATCGATAAAATAGCTTATGAAGTTTCGAAAGATTTCTCTTTTTGTTCTTTTGGCGTCTGCGTGCTTAAACGTTTCAGCTCAGAACAATGTATCAACGCAAAAAATGGATTGGTTTGAAAATGCCAAATTGGGTATTTTTATTCACTGGGGTATTTACTCTGTAGATGGAATCTCGGAATCTTGGTCATTCTTCAATAATTATATTAACCACGACAATTATATCAAACAGCTTAATGGGTTTACAGCAAAGGATTATAAACCCAAGGAATGGGCCAAATTGATTAAAGAAGCTGGTGCTAAATACACGGTGATTACGACCAAACACCATGACGGAATCTCGATGTGGAATACGAAGGCTGATAAAGCGATCACTACATTACAAGACGCGGCTGCTAAACAGGATGTAATCACACCGTTTGTGAAAGCAATACAAGAAGAGGGCTTGCACACTGGACTGTATTATTCGTTACCCGATTGGAGCCACCCATATTATGATGTTTTTACGCGCAATAGAAAGCGTTATGAATTGAAAGGTGAGCCTACGCGTTGGGATAATTATGTGAAATATTACCAAAAGCAATTGACCGAGCTATCCGAACAATATAAGCCAGAATTACTTTGGTTTGATGGAGATTGGGAACATAGTGCCGAAGAGTGGAAAGCGAAAGAGACCTTAAATCTTTTGCGGAAATATAATCCGAATATTATTATAAACTCCCGATTGAATCATCATGGAGATTACGATACACCTGAGCAAGGGATTCCGGTCACGCGCCCTGATGCTAAATTTTGGGAACTCTGTTATACCATGAATGATTCTTGGGGCTACCAACCCTTTGATAAAAAGTACAAATCACCCAATATGATCATCCGAACGTTGGTCGATTGTATTTCTATGGGTGGAAACTTATTATTGGATATTGGTCCAAAAGCAGACGGTACAATCCCTGATGAGCAATTAAATATTCTGAAACAGCTGGGGCGATGGACGCATAAGCATGCGGCTGCGATCTATGGTACAAGAGCCGGTATTCCTTTTGCGAATTACGGTGGGAAATCTGCTTTATCAAAAGACGGAAAAACACTTTATCTGTATGTGTATGAACAGAAACCCGAATTGCAACTCAAAGGTTTAGTCAATCATTCGGCTATTAAAGGCATTTCAGTTGTCGGTGATGCATCCGCGAAAGTAAGTCTTAAGTCGGAAAATGGAACCGTTCGAGTAGATTTGACGAAAGTAAACTTTGATCAGGATATTACCGTGATTGCACTGAACTTTGCGGAAGCGCTTCGTTGGACTGCGCCTCAGGACACTGAAGTTACGTTGAAATCTGTGTTGGATAATAAGTTGATAGATCGTGCTTTAGGTCAGATCGCTTCAACACTGCATGCAGGAAAAAATATTTTTGATAATTCGGGATTAACCGTGGATGGCTTAGATACCAAATTGCCGAGCAGTAACGCGACTAATCCGACGGTATTAAAGTGGATTAAGGACCATGCCGAAGCACTTTATGAGACTGGAAAAGGCTTGCCTGAAGGACATTATGAAGGATTAAGTGCACTCTCCAAAGATCGCCAGACCTTGTATTTGTTTGTTGAGGGAAAACCTACAGGTCCAATTGCATTAAAAGGTGTCAAAAATGGAGTCGCTAGGATCCGGGTAGTCGGTGACGGTTCCATGATCAACCATGAAGTTTTCAATAAGCTTTATTGGAGTAGCATACCTGGTATTATCTACATTCAGGCACCTGCGGAGCGCTTGGATAAAAATATGACCGTTATCGCTGTGTTGTTGGATGCGCCAATACAACTATATCGCGAGAAAGTGGGTGCTATCGAAAATAACCTTTAAGAGGTTGGATAGTGCTTAGCATTGAAAAGAAGCCTAGGATAACAACATATCCCGGGCTTTTTTACGTAGGATATAAACCATTCTGATCAATTTCGGAGGTATTCGATGCATTTTCTCCTGAATTGTGGCAAGGAAGCATTTTTTATTATAACTTAGACCTATGAATCTAATCAAAACTGTTTTGATCCCAATTATTGTTTTTCTATGTATTTGTTGTTCTTCAGGTGACGGAAGTAAAACTGAGCGGTTGCGGGCAGATTCGTTAGTGAATGAAGTTGTCGATGGTAAGTTAGATATTACAACATTAGCAGAGTCGAATGAATTTATGTATTTCAATGATAAATACTTTCATGAACCGGCAGATTTAAAGGTCATTCCAAAATTTGATAAAGTACAGATTCAAGTTGTTACTTACCGAATTTATCAGCATGTCAGACTGAAAAATAATCGTTATGAGTTCAAGGTGCAGAAAGCCAGTGAACTGCATATTCCAAATAGCGCTTTTGTGTATTACCAACGTTCTTTTGATGATATGAACCGAAAGGCTGCCTTGAGTAAAGATTCTATCCGACTTGAGCTGCCGGATAACTATGCATCCTTGTTGATAAATGAATGATCCAGATCTACAGCCAGGATGAAAGTCATATAAAAAGTCAAACTTAACTATAGTATGGATTAACAAACAGCCTTAAGATGAAAAAGAAAAATATTGTTGTATTGACGGGGGCCGGTATTTCGGCTGAAAGTGGTATACCTACATTTAGGGATGCCAATGGATTGTGGGAGGGGCATGACGTCATGGAAGTTGCTTCAATTGAAGGTTGGCACAAAAACCCAGCCTTAGTCCAGGAGTTTTATAATCTGAGACGGAAAGCCGCTTTGGTGGCACAGGCAAATGCAGCTCATCATGCGCTAGCAAGATTGGAATCAGCGTACGAGGTGAGTATTGTAACGCAGAATGTAGATCTACTGCATGAACAGGCGGGATCATCTCATATTGTTCATTTGCATGGCCGCTTGGATCAGGCTAAGTCGTCTATAGATGATCGCTTGGTATATCCCATTGTCGGTGATGAGATTAAGATGGGCGATCTTTGCGAGAAAGGTAGTCAGCTGAGGCCAAATATAGTCTGGTTTGGAGAAGCTGTGCCAGCTATTGAAGAGGCTATAAGCCTGGTTTCGAATGCCGATATTTTGATTATTGTTGGAACCTCTTTACAGGTTTATCCTGCTGCAGGACTTAAAGAATTTGCGCCTAGTCACTGTCAAACATTTTTAATTGACAAAAAAATACCTAGTGACAGGGCTTTACGTAATATACAGTGTTTTGAGGAGTCAGCGACAATAGCTGTTCCTAAGTTGGTAGAACAATTACTTTATTAAGTATTGTATAGTAGTATATAAAATAGAGGTTTATGAAAAAAATATTAGGGATTATTTGCCTATCCGTTGCTTTTGCTGCATGTCAAAATAATTCGGAAATCAACGTAAATACGAGTTCAAATGATCAGCCTTTAACCTTGGATAGTGTCCAAGCCAGGCATTTGCTCAGTTTGCCATTGCATTGCATCGAAGTGGAATATCCCAATAAGTTAGGGCAGGTACTCGGTGGTGATAGTGATCTAAGAGCACCACGCACATTGCATCCAATTTTTTACGGTTGTTTTGACTGGCATTCTTCTGTACATGGATATTGGTCAATTGTACATATTTTGAAGGAATTTCCAAATTTGGACAGTTCGGGTGAAATTCGGCGCCAATTGAACCGAAATATTACGGCGGAAAATGTGGCCGTTGAATTAGATTTCTTTCAAGATAAGAACAATAAGAACTTTGAGCGCACGTATGGCTGGGCCTGGTTGTTGCAGCTGCAGAAGGAGTTATTAACTTGGGAAGACACTGATGCAAAACGCTGGGCTTCGAATCTTGAACCCTTGGTGAAACAGATCGTAAAATCTTATCAAGAATATCTGCCCAAATTAGTCTATCCGATTAGAACAGGGTATCATGATAATTCGGCATTTGGCCTTTCTCTGTCCTTGGACTATGCAAGAAGTACGGGAAATGTGACGTTTGAAAAATCATTAATGACGAATGCCTCCCGTTTATATAGTCAGGATAAGAGCTGCAATATTGCTTTTGAGCCAAGTGGAAGCGACTTTCTTTCCCCTTGTCTTGAAGAAGCCCTTTGTATGAGTTTGGTGCTGCAACAGGAGGATTACCGTAAATGGTTAAAGGATTTTATGCCAGATCTGTTTAATCCCGATTTCAATTTAGAACCAGGTATCGTAAAAGATCGAACAGACGGACATTTGGTCCATCTGGATGGACTTAATTTTAGTCGTGCAAACTGTTTAAATGGTATCGCAAAAGCGCTGCCTGAGTTAAGTTACTTGCATAAGTTGGCGAATAAACATTTAAAGTACTCTTTGCCCAATATTACCACCAAGGATGACTATATGGGGTCACATTGGTTAGGTACATTTGCACTCTATGCACTATCAAAGCATTGATTCGGGGAGATTATCTTCTCCCCATTTATCCATTAGTGTTAATATTTCCTCGAGCGAACGGCCGAGCGCAGTTAATTCATATTCTACCTTTGGCGGGACTTGCTGATATACTATTCGAGTGATCAGGTTGTCCTGCTCAAGTTCCTTTAATTTAGCAATCAGCATACGCTCTGAAATGCCTACGAGCTTTTTCCGCAACTCACTATAGCGGAGTTTACCTTCATTTAACAGATAGGAAAGAATGTTGATTTTCCATCTGCCACCTATGGTGGCTAAGGTAAATGCAATACCACAACGATCTTTCCAGTATAGCTCATTGATATGATTGGTTGAATTCTCTTTTCGCGTGTTCATACGAACTTTTTTGTTGGTATCATACAATCTTGTACGTACTGTTATTCATGCAAATTAATAAAGAAATTTGTAGGAAAACAAAAAGTATAAAATGGAAATGATTAAATCGGTCGCTCATTGGTTGAGCTATGCATACTACCTTTATGTATTTGGTTATGCATCATTGTTTAAAGTGTTTCAGAAAGGCTCCATGATGCAAAGCATGCAGTCTCTGGGTTTTAATAAGACTTGGACGGTCATTATTGGAATTGGAGAGCTTATGGGAGTGGTGTTGCTCTTAATAGGTTTGTATAATCCGCAATTTAAGAATGGGGCAGTACTGGTATTGTTCCCCTTTGCAGTAGCAGCATTTACAGCCCATATGGCACATCAGGAATATCATCATTTCTACAACTCATTGCTTATGTGCATACTCAGTATTTTGCTGCTGGCCACAGACAAAACCTTTAAAATCATACTTTAACTCCGCATCCGCTTAAGCAAGATCGTCAGAAAATTTAGGTCATTTCTGCGGCTTAATTTTCTGATGATTGTGTGTTTATTCCGATGCAACTAGCGCTTGAGTTGCAGGGGGGGTATTTATGGCCGATAGCCGCAAAATAAATGAATAATAGGATAGGATAAAAAAAATCGTGATTTGTGCTAATTTAAGCCTGTTGATTTATACTTATAAATCTCGTTTTTTATCTTATATTGCTTTTTTGTTGGTTTAAATGAGGTTTTTATCTTGTTTATTTAGCTGCCTGTTTTTTTTGCTAGGTTATAAAAAGGTTATAAAATTCAAGATTTGTGCTACTCTGCAAGGGCAAACTTATAATAAATTTGATTCATCAATCCCATAGGGATGCGACATGCTATGTATAGGTATATAAGACATCTTTTAAGGTTAGTACCCATTGTTTTTTTCTGTATGTTTATTACAGGTAAAATAAACAAGGATGTCTGTTCACATGCTGCCTATAAAAACGCTTCAAAACCGTCAATAGCTTCATCACAATCCCATTTCGATTTTTATCTCGGATCGATCGAAGAATGCTCATTCGAATTGAGTTATGATCAACATTTAGCATATGCCGTTCGGCACTGTGCCTTGGGACTGATTCTGCCTATTTTCTTGCTATTTACGGATAAGAAGTCGTGGCATAGTTTTTATGAACTCCAAAATAAATATTTGTCTAACAGACTGCCAGACAAGTGTATCCTATACCATTCCTTTAAAATTTTCGGTTAATTCCCTTTTTCTTTTGGTGAATATCATTGGTTGAGTCAATACACGACTATATAACCTATGTAACAAATCATTGCTTGAAGAAAGCAGCTTAATCATCTGCTTTGCTATTAAATCATTTATATGAACACAACACTTTATGCATTAGCTATTACAGCTATTACGATCAGTTTTTTTCATACTGCATCGGGGCCAGACCATTATCTGCCCTTTATTGTATTGTCCAAATCGAAAAAATGGTCGTTGGGAAAAACTATATTATGGACAATTATATGTGGACTCGGACATGTTTTCAGTTCGGTCATACTAGGGATTATTGGCGTTTATCTCGGATGGCAGCTCAATAAAATCAGCTGGTTACAGGACGTGCGTGGCAATGTTTCGAGTTGGGCACTATTTATTTTTGGACTTGGATATTTGATTTATGGGATCTGGAAAATGTCAAAGAAGCATTCCCATAAGCATTTTGATGTAATGGGCGATGAAGTTTATGTGCATGAACATACCCATGGGAAAAGCGCATCGGGGCATCATCACCATCATCAAAAAACAAAGGTAACGCCTTTGGTATTATTTGCAATTTTCGTCATGGGGCCATCGGAGCCATTGATACCACTCTTATTTTTTTCAGGTGCACACCGCTCAATAACGGAGGTGATTACCCTAATTAGCACTTTTACCATTACGACAGTGGTAACCATGGTCGGAATGGTCTTGTTGGGAATTTATGGTTATAACTTGTTCGATACCGAAAAACTTGATCGATATGTACACGCCATTAGTGGCGCTGTCCTGTCAATTTGCGGTGCGGGGATGTTATTTCTGGGATGGTAATTTTTAACTATTATATGAACAAACGTCAAATCACCTTTTTTATAGGCCTACTGGCTGCGACCCACAGTTATGCACAGCAACATGTAATTCAGGGAACTGTGAAAGATAAGGATAGTAAACAGCAATTAGAAGAAGTCAATATACGCTACCAACGTGGAATAAAGCATAGTCATACTGCATCGAATGGTGCTTTTTCCGTACAGCCGGGAACATTTCCGGACATCTTACTGTTGAGCCGGATAGGCTATCTCGATCAGATGTACATCTTAAAAGAAGCAAAGTCTCCTATTGAAATCGAGATGCAAAAAAACGAAGTGCAGTTGAGTCAAATTCAGGTGGATGCATTCAATAGCAGTAAAACATTGAGCAAAGTTGATTTAAGTAAGATTCCTGTTAATTCGGCGCAAGATCTATTGCGGAAAGTTCCTGGGCTCTTTATAGCACAGCATGCAGGCGGTGGAAAGGCTGAGCAGATATTTTTACGTGGATTTGATAATGACCACGGTACAGATATTGCCGTTACTGCAGATGGTATTCCAGTTAATATGGTCTCTCATGCGCATGGTCAGGGATATGCAGATCTTCATTTTATTATTCCAGAAACGGTTAAAGATATTGATTTTGGCAAGGGGGCCTATTATGCAGACAAAGGTGATTTGAATACATCGGGTTATGTTAATTTTACAACCTTGGATCATTTGGATCATAATCTTTTTAAGGTTGAAGGGGGTTCTTTTGAGTCCTGGCGTACGGTAGCCATGCTTAATCTGGTGAATAATCATGAGCAGAATAAGTATGCCTATGCCGCAGGTGAGTTCAATTATTCGAATGGTCCTTTTGACATCAAGCAAAATTTTAGTCGTGTCAATCTATTTGCGAAGTATAATCAGTGGATCGATGGGAAACATTATATCAATTTCCAGGGGTCCATATTCAGTTCGGGTTGGAATGCATCGGGTCAGATTCCGGAGCGGGCCGTTCGGCAGGAACTCATTAGCCGTTGGGGGTCGATCGATTCTACTGAAGGCGGAAATACATCCCGCATGAATTTGGCGATGCAATACCGTGCGCTGATCAGTGATCAGGAAAGCTGGGAAAGCAATGTTTACTTGTCGCGCTATAAATTTCAGTTGTTTTCCGATTTTACTTTTTTTCTGAAAGATCCCATTCATGGCGATGAAATAGAGCAGGTTGATAATCGATACCTGTATGGTATCGAAAACAAATACAATCGCCAATTTCAGTTTGATCATAGTCAGCTTTCTTGGACATCGGGTTTTGGACTCCGAGTGGATGATATCAAAGATCTTCAACTGAACCATGTCTATCAGCGCGACGAATTATTGGATCGGCTTTCGCATATTTCGGGCGTAGAAATGAATCTGCATGGCTATAGCAATCTTGATTGGCGTATTGGTAAATGGACTATTAATCCTGCAATACGTGTCGATCATTTGGTTTTCAACTTGCATGATAAGCTGAAAAGTGACCCCGCCGGACAAGAGGCTTCCGCGACAAGGATCAGTCCAAAGCTTAACTTTGGATATACGTTCAGTCATCGCGCACAAGTATATTTGAAAACGGGTATGGGATTTCATTCCAATGATATCCGCGTGGTGATGGAACAACATGGAAAAGATATTATGCCCGTTTCCTATGGTGCAGATCTTGGCTTGATCTGGAAGCCAACTGATAACCTCTTTATTCAGCCTGCTTTATGGGGGTTGTATCTTCAGCAAGAATTTGTGTATGTTGGGGATGAAGCTGTCGTAGAGCCTTCGGGGAAAACGAAACGTCTGGGGGCAGATTTGAGTTTACGCTATCAAGTTAGCCGTTGGTTGTATTTTGACAGCGACATAAATTATGCTTACGCGCGGGCAATTGACGAACCTGAAGGCGAAAACTATATCCCGCTGGTGCCTTCTTTAACAAGTACAGGAGGGGTATCTGTGAAGTTACCGCTTGGCATTTCTGCCAACTTGCGCTATCGTTATATGAATACAAAACCAGCGATAGAAGATAATTCGGTACGTGCTAAAGGTTATTTTGTCAATGACCTCCTGCTAAACTATGGCCTGGGAAAATGGAATTGTTTGGTGCAGGTCCAAAACTTATTTGACACCAAGTGGAATGAAGCGCAGTTTGAGACCGAGACTCGATTAAGAAATGAACAGCAGTCCGTTTCTGAATTGCATTTTACACCTGGAACGCCTTTTATGGTAAAAGCGGGCCTGAGTTATAAATTCTAAAGACTGGGAGCGATGGTAGCTTTAAAATTTTCCTTTGTATCTTTAATAGGGATTATAACTCCTAATAAATAATGTATTATGGAAAAGAGTAAGTTACTTCGAATGGATAATATGGGTATCGTGGTGGAGTCATTGGACAACGCGATTTCCTTTTTTTCAGAACTTGGTTTATATCTTGAAGGGCGAGCGCAGATTGAAGGTGAATGGGCAGGTAGAGTGACTGGTCTCGGAGCGCAGCATGTCGAGATCGCCATGATGGTGACACCAGATGGACATAGCCGATTAGAACTTTCAAGATTTATTGATCCTGCGATAATTGCAGATCATAGAAATGCTCCGGTTAATGCCTTGGGCTATTTGCGGGCAATGTTTACCGTTGAAGATCTAGATGATGTACTGCGGAGGCTAATTGGCAATCATGGCGCTGTCCTCGTCGGGGAGGTGGTACAATACGAAAATGCTTATCGCCTTTGTTATCTAAGAGGAGTAGAGGGATTATTGATTGGTTTAGCCCAACCGCTATAAGGTAAATGATTGAATCGAACCTTTGTGCGAAAAAAAGAAAATTTAAGAAATTTCTCTGTTGTACAAAATAAATAGAAAACTAAGACGTTATTGATACAAATACTTTTCATAAAATAGGTTAATATATGGCTAAGACCCTAGAGTTCCCCGCTCTAGGGCTTTTTTGTAATTATACGTGTGGGAATAACGAAGTTTAGCACAATCTGTTCGGATTGTGTTCTTTCCTGATCAATAAAGTGAAATTTATCTGCTTGATGAAAGCCATGAGGAAGGCCTAAGAATCTATTTTTTTAGACTCTATTTTCCATGATGAACTCGTCATTACGTTCATGAATGGTTTTACAATTTTGCCCAAACCGGATGTAATTTAGGCAATTTTTGAACATGTGGTCATTAGTACAATCACACATAGGACGAGCAATATAATAACAGATGTGGTGTAAGGCGTTCTTCTCATAATACTTTTTTTTACTTAGTAGTTTACAAAAGCCGTGCCTTTATTTTTAGAACCTGCAGTGAGTCTGATTGTTGTAGCTTCGTGTCTACATAATGTCAATATGAATTTACATTACTTTTGAATAAATACTGTACGTAGATTAAAAGAATGGTGTGCTTTTTGTTTATAGGGGAGAAAGATTAGAGCAATAATAATATGAAGTATCCTTATTTAGGAATTAGTATGGTATGTGCGGCCCTAGCGAGTATGGCCGATTCAAAGATTGTGTTCGCCGGAGAGCAATTGGGCGTTCAACACATTGAATATGTGCAGATAAATTCAGACTCATTGAAGGTTGAACAATTAGCAACAGCCCTGAGAAAGATGAAGCCTATCAGTTCTGCTGATTTCAAGACGAAGTTCAAACCGGAAATAAACGGATTTAAATTGACAGAGGTTACGGCCTTTGAGGACGCGGAGACAGGATCTTATGCAACGGCAAACTATGTGAAGGGAGAACAAAATATTTATTTGATGGTTACCGACGGAGCGGGTCCAGGTTCGGATCAGGTAAAGTTAAATTTAATGAACTATATCGACCTAAAATCAATTGAAGACCTAGGAACCAAATTGCAGGTTAAGCCTTATAAAGGTTGGCTGGCATCTTTTGACTGGAGCATGTTTGAAAATGATGGTTTAACTAGCATTCAATACCTCGAATCAAATCGATTTGCAACTGTCTCTTCAGCAAATCAAGTAGCAATTGAAGAATTAGAGAATTTTTTGAATAGTTTTAGTCTATAAGAAAAATTGACTAGGTCCCGGAACCTTTAGCCAAAGCCGGGACTTAGTCCATCATTTAGATTTATTCCATTCCCCAACCACCGATATTCGTATAAAAACCATATCTTCCGAGCCTTTCCTTTCGTAATTTCCCAATTATCCACCCTATAATTGGAATTGTTGATGCAATATTTTATTGTTTATTTCTTATTTTTATTATATTAAGCAATAAACCAATGAATTATGGCTATGGTCAATCTAAATCGGAGAAAATTTATTCAAGGAGCGGGCGCAGTTTTAACTTTATCAGCCTTAGAAGTTAAGGGGCTTTCATTTCGTGATGCGATTAAAAATTTTCGGGTCGGATTGATCGGTGCAGGTTGGTATGGGAAAAGTGATTTATTCCGTTTAATGCAGGTACGTGATGTTGATGTGGTTGCACTATGTGACGTCGACGACAATCAGCTGCAGGAAGCTGGACGGCTGGTTAGTGAGCGTCAAATTTCAAAAAAAGTTCCAAAACTGTATAAAGATTATAGGGAAATGCTCGCCAGTCATAAATTCGATCTAATTCTCATTGGAACACCAGATCACTGGCACGCCAGACAGGCTATTGATGCGATGCGTTCGGGTGCTCATCTCTATTTGCAGAAACCCATCAGTGTTGATGTGCTTGAGGGGGATGCTATATGGCGTGCGGCAAGAAAATATAACCGGAAAGTACAGGTGGGGACTCAACGGCGGAGCACAGCTCACCTAATAGATGCGAAAAAACGTGTTATCGAGAGTGGATTACTTGGGAAGATCTCACATGTAGAAATGTGCTGCTATTATCATATGCGAAAGAATGGAAATCCCCCCATAGAGCAGGTTCCGGATTTTTTGGATTACGAGCTCTGGACGGGGCCGGCCCCTTTACGTCCTTATGATGGTTTGCCTCACGGCGGTTGGTGGCGGACTTTCATGGCTTATGGAAATGGAATAACAGGTGATATGGGGATGCATATGTTTGATACGGTGCGTTGGCTGCTGCAACTTAAATGGCCAAAAAGTGTGAGCGCTAAAGGAGGGATTTATGTTCAAAAAGAAGGGAAATCGACAATTGCAGATACCCAGACTGCTATATTTGAATATGAAGATCTCAACTGTGTCTGGCAACATAGAACCTGGGGGGCAGCAGCAGATCCTGAATATCCGTGGGCATTTATCATATATGGAGACAAGGGGACTTTAAAGGGAAGTGTGATGAAATATGAATTTATTCCAATCGGAGAAGGCGAATCCATTCGAAAGGATGTTATTCTAGAAAAGGAGGCTTTTCCGAAAGATCTTGAGGAGCATCGAATCGAATTGCATACAGCTCCTGCAACGAGACAACATATGCTTGACCTTTTATCGGCAATTGAAAATAATCATCTCCCTGTAGCGGATATTGAAGAGGGGTATATCTCCACAGCAAGTTGTATTTTGGCCAACTTATCCATGAAGTTAAATCGTCCTTTGATTTTTGACCCAGTACAAAAAATATGTGTTGATGACCCAGAAGCAACTCAATTATTACGAAGATCATATCGAAGCCCATGGCAGCATCCTTATTAATAAAAGTCTTGTGTATATCGTTTCTTTCGTCGGCGGTGCCTTACAAGGTATGCTGCCACATATCCCAGTTGTCGCTATAACGAGTATGAAAAAGAATCAAGCAAACAATGCTTGCGACGAGGCTTACGGTAAAACACGTCAGGATTGGTTTTGATGCCCATGAATTACTGAAAACGAACACAAGCGATTTTATCCACCTGTCGACAACAGCATCCGGCCATAATATTATGCTTGAGGAGCCGACTTTGGTTATCAATGCTCTTTCTCAATTACGAAGCAAGCTCCAATGAGCAGAAACTGGCATTTAATCTTTATGCTCCAGCATTAGGCTGAGCTAAATATTGAATGCCGGTTACTTGTATCGCTGCATCTTGTCTGAACTTCGAGTTCTAAATTTCTACAAAATTCGATCCGTTCTTTACTCGATTAAAAAGACGAGTGAAAGATGGATATCAATACGACGATAATCAATAATTATGCTAGGCTTAGAAAATCATTATTCTTTCTGCCTATTCTTCTATTAGTTTTACTTGTAGTATTTCTATATTTCAATAAAGCATTAAGTATTCATGGTTATACGGGAATACAGAAGAACAGTTTTTTCGCCATAAACGCTTACCTGGGGCAATATCCCAATCTTGAATCTAACTTTACACAGTTTGGAGATTGCTTAATTAGCCTGTCGCTTTTGAGTGTTTTTGTATTATATGGACCCAAATTATGGGAAGCACTGCTATCGGCATCTTTTATTTCGGCTCTCTTTTCAGTCTTGTTAAAACTTATATTTGCTGTTCCGCGACCTGCCGTAGTATTTAACCATACTAGTTTTTTGATTACAGGGAAGATGCTCCTTGGTCACAATAGTCTACCTTCCGGTCATTCCATTACCATATTTACCACATTGACTGTCATCATGTACGCTTTCATCCCTAAAAGATTAAATTATAAAATAGTGTGGTTTTTGAGTTTAACATCGCTTGGGTTAATACTAGCTTTATCTCGGGTAGCGTTGGGAGCACATTATCCATTGGACGTTGTGAGCGGCTGCATTATAGGATACCTTTCGGGACTATTGGGTATTTTTCTAAGCCGGGAATTGAAAATTTGGAATTGGGTGAGCAATAAACGGTATTATCCTATTTTCATTTTATTATTCCTCGTTTTCAGTATTGTAGTGGTCAATAGAATAATTAATGATAATTTGCTAATATTTTATTTTACATTTATCTGCTTAATTAGTACACTTTATAAAATCATTACCATTTATGCTAAAAAATAGCTTAAAAATAGTCCATTTTGTTATATTCATGAGTGTGTTGAATTTTATATTCTTCCATTTTCCATTTTATACTTTTGTATTTAATAATATTGATTATAAGAGTTTTGGCGGAATTGTTCTGATCGGTAGTTTGATGGTTTTGATGCTGACCATGAATGCCTTTGTACTTTATCTATTTTTTTCCCTTTCTCGTCGTTTCGGGAAAGCTATACTTGTATTGTTTTTTCTAATCAATTCAGTCGCCGTTTATTTTGTGAATACCTATAGCGTTATTTTAGATGAAACGATGATCGGTAATATATTGAACACGCGATACTCCGAGTCTAGTGGTTTCTTTTCCCTGAAACTGATCGTCTATCTCGTGTTTCTTGGTATTATACCCAGTATCTTCATCATTAAAGCTAAAATAGTAAAGGATAAACCAAAAAAATTCTTAATCACTTCCTCCGTTTCATTGTTATTTATTGTCATTTTGATATTTGCCAATGCAAGTAACTGGCTTTGGATCGATAAGAATTCAAAGACTTTGGGTGCACTTGCAATGCCCTGGTCCTATACTGTAAACATTTCACGCTTTTACATTCATGAACATCAAAAAAATAAAAAAGAGATATTATTGCCTGATGCGATGATAACTAACCACAAGAAGACGGTTGTCGTACTTGTTATAGGTGAATCTGCTCGAAGAGGCAATTTTTCGCTATATGGATATCCGAAAAATACAAATCCATTACTTTCAAAGACACCGAATCTTTATCATTTTGATGCAACCTCTTGTTCTACCTATACGACAGCGGGAGTAAAGTGTTTATTGGAGCATAAAAATACGGATGATTTATACGAAATACTGCCAAATTACCTCTATAGGAATGATGTAGATGTGATATGGCGAACAAGTAATTGGGGAGAGCCACCGGTACATATTAAAGAATATGAAACAAGTGATCAACTCGCTACAACCTGCAAAGGCGAAGGATGTGCATATGATGAGGTACTTTTAACAGGCTTAAAAGAAAGGATATCAGCGAGTAAAAAGGATAAAATTTTTGTTGTCCTTCATACAAGCACAAGTCACGGACCAACTTATAGTAAGAAATATCCTGCTAATTTCGAGGTGTTTAAGCCTGTGTGTAATAGTGTGGAGCTAGGTAATTGTTCGAAAGAAGAATTGATTAATGCCTATGATAACACAGTCGTTTATACGGATTATATTTTACACAATTTGATTGAAGACCTTAAAGGATTAAAAGAATATGATAGCGCGATGTTATTTGTTTCGGATCATGGCGAATCATTAGGTGAAAATAACCTCTATATGCATGGCTTGCCAATGAGTATCGCTCCAAAAGAACAATACGAAATTCCTTTTATCGTGTGGGTATCTGATAACTCTAAACAGCTGAAACCAAATAAAACTTTGACGCAAAATCATGTATTTCATAGTGTATTGAAGTTTCTGGATATGAAGAGTCCTATCTACGATGAAAATATGGATATCTTCAAATAGTGGGTATAATGACTGTCCAGATGATAACGACTTGGCTCGTATTGCCTGATGGCGGGTATTGTTCGATATGATGTATTGGGAGGGGACTGAGTCATGATTGCTCCTTCCAAAAAACGTTAATCCGGATATTGGATAACCAATGTTTTAAACAGATACTGATTCAATGGATTAATAATATGGTTGATATAAAATTGAAGGGAAATTAATCTCGCTATTTAACTATGATTTTCTTACTTCTCCTGTAAAAAAATAAACCGAGATAGCTCTTTTTTGTTCCGACTAATTTGTATCTTAATAAACTGTATAGCCATCCGCAATCTCATGTTTTAAGGCCTTAAATTGGGGTATTAACTTGTTGGTCACATTGGCTTCGAAACTTTGTCAAAGGAATATTGCTGCAGTTTTTAAAAATAGGGGGAAAATACGAAATGAAAAAAATTATCGTCATTGCTGTCTACAGTGTTGTGTTGTTTATGTCGTGTAACAATAGGGATGAAGATAGGGGAAGTGATGAGGTTGCTGAAGTATCTCAAAGCGGAATAGCCTCAGTCGTAAAATCATACTTTCTCTATCATGAAATAAGAAATGTAGACTATGCTATCTATATCAATGACGTATTGGCAGGACAATCTCATGAAAATGATGGTATTCCGGGGCCCTATAAGCTGAACCAGTATATAACTTCATCAGGAAAGCAAATTGTGAAAATGATCATATCTGCCAACAGTCGAGAAAGAGAGATCACCCCAGAAATTTTGGGAGAAATCAGTAAGAACACAGGCATCTATTTGCTTTTAAATAAAGATTTCGAGAATATTAAGGAGCTCAAAAAACTGCAATTTCCGCACATCGAAAAGCCTGTTCCTTCCTATGAATGTATATGGGAATTTGAAACGGAATAGGATAATTTTTCCCTAGGCTTGCATTACTAGTTGATTGATCAGCCGGAAGTTATCATCGTCAAAACATACTATTTTGACTTCCGTAAGTGTTGTATCCGCCATCAGAAACTGCGTAATGACGCGGATGGATAGTTGAGCAGCTAGTTCTTTTGGGAATCTGTAAATCCCCGTACTGATATTGGGAAAGGCGATCGAATGGCAACCATTCTCTACAGCTAATTTGAGTGCATTATAATAACAGCTTTCTAATTTTTCAATTTCGTGATTTTTCCCTCCATTCCACACAGGGCCAACTGTATGAATTACATATTTAGCGGCTAGCTTGCCTGCAGTTGTAATGACGGCTTCACCGACCTTGCAGCCTCCTTGTTTAGCAACAATGTTACGGCATCCTTCCAGAATTTCCGGCCCACCGGCGCGATGAATAGCGCCATCTACACCTCCACCTCCAAGTAACGACGTGTTGGCAGCATTTACAATAACATCGACTGCAATTTTTGTTATATCGCCCTTTACTACGGTTATTTTATCGGTATTATGTGACATAAGATTAATCTTAATTCAAAGATATGAAAAATAAAATAGCAGGTCTAATCAGTGTATTAGGGGGATAGCCATTGAAGTTAATGTCTCAGCTAAAAAAATAAAAAAATATTGTGTAGTTAAATAGCTACACTTATATTTGTAGTCAAATAACTACATAACAAGGAGCGGTCGGTAAAAGACCTCGCATATTTTAGGAAATAAGAATAAGACCAAGTGTTGAATATAGAAGCGGTGACTATTAACGTGAAGTAATTAACAGTATAATAATTAAATCATAGCATTATGAAAAGAAATAGGATAATTTATTGGATAGCAACCGTATGGTTAGCTGTAGGATTATTGTCAACTGCTATCATACAGATTTTTAAAATTCAAACGGAAGGAGCAGGTGGGATACAAAATGTTACTCATTTGGGATATCCTAGTTATATACTTCCTTTACTTGGGATCTGGAAGCTTTTAGCCGTGGTTGCCTTGCTTTGGCCCAAAAGGCCTCTCTGGAAAGAATGGGCATATGCGGGTATTTTCTTTACCGCTACTGGTGCTTTGTGTTCACATATTGCATCGGGAGATTCTTTCGCTTTAATGGCTCCAGCACTATTATATATTATTCTAATTGCTACTTCTTGGTATTTCAGACCAGCCGATAGGAAATTTGATTTGAAATCGTGTTGAAAACTGTGATGAATTTAATGAGTTAACCGAAAATATACACTGTATTATGGATTCATCAGGAACAGTAAGTATTTAATGCTTTAACCTTTACTCTTCAGATGAAATATGGTGATTTCCGGTAGTATCCCAACTCGGCTTGGATAATCCAGATAACCGAATCCAACATTTACGTACAATGCCTGATGCTTTTCACGGTATAGGCCGGCCCATTCACGGTAAGCATATTTCACTGGGCTCCACTGATAATTCGGGTTGTTATAGCCGAATTGTCCCCCATGTGTGTGTCCACTGAAAGTGACGTCGATTGTGGGATATTTGGGTATGATCTCCGCGCGCCAATGGGAGGGATCGTGTGAAAGCATAAAGTTGATGGGCGAAGATTTATCTACTTTAGACATGGCCAAATCGATATTCCCATAATTTTTGGGATTATTTGTTCCCCAATTTTCGACGCCTATAATGGTAATCTTTTCGTTATTCAGTATCAGTTCTTTCGATTCATTGAGAAGTAGTTGCCAGCCTAGTTGTTGATGAATGGATTTGAGATTTGAAAGATTTTGTTCCCTGGTCAAGTTCATTTGATCAAAGAAATGATATCTGTTAAAATGATAATCTCCATAATCGTGGTTTCCAAGTATAGAGAATGTGCCTAATGGGGCCTTCACTTTATCAAATATGGATAAATAGTCCTCCATTTCGGTAGCAAAATCATTGATTAGATCCCCTGTAAAAAAGATGATGTCAGGCTTCTGCGCTAACAAGAGGTCGATCCCTTTTTTTACAGCAGTTGAATTAAATAGACTACCTGCATGTATATCGGAAATTTGCGCTATAGTAATTCCTTCAAATGATTTCGGTAACTTAGGTAAGATTAAATCGAGGTGGTTGACCTGATATTTATACAAATTGAAGGCAAATCCACGTGTAAGTGCAAGGATGGGAACACTGGCTAGCAGAAGACCGCTTTTGACAATAAAATCTGATCTTTTTATAGGCGGTAAATTTCCAGCCTGTTTCGGCGAAGATTTAGTTTTTTTAAAATGTCTGTTAATTATTTTGAACGTATATACAATAGTATCAATACCGATAAAGAAAAGACAGATTATCTTACCAAAAAGCGCCGAAAGCGGAAAAAATACGAAACAGGCAGATTCAAAACTAGTCCATTTAAAAAATAAATTAAGAAATATGCACAGATAGGAAAGTATACTGACAGACCACCAGACTATGTTTAGTAGCTTTGGATTGGATTTCCAAATTGACAATGTCCGAATTCTTAAGAAGATTAAAAGATCTAAAAAAATGAATAGCATTAAAATTTTTAGATAAGCATAGAACTGTTGGAGCATATTCGAAGTTTAACTAATTTGGACCAGGCACCTCTGGAATAAATAATTGGATTACAAAACCTAAAATAGGTGTTTTTTTCCGTAATCATAATTTCATTGTTAAATTATTTTCATAGTAAAGACTATTACGCTTTGGAGCCTATAACCTCTTCTTGTTTTGTGTCATATTATTGACGAATGTGGTGTCACAGATGTAGGGTAGAAGTTTTAAATTTGTCCCTATTTGCAACGGATTGTACGCTATTAAAGAAATTTTAAATCATGGGAAAACGAAAAGAAAATTCGGCAAATAGGATTAATGAACAGTATATTATTGAATGTGATTTAGCCTACGCTGTATGTAAAATCGGCGGCCGATGGAAGCTGCTGATACTTGCTAAATTGCAGCATGGAAAGTTGCGGTTTAGTGAAATTAAACAATTGATTACAGGGATTACCGATCGCATGCTCACCTTGCAGCTCAAAGAATTGGAAAAGCAAGGACTTGTTAAAAGGATTGCTTATGCAGAAGTGCCCCCCCGAGTGGAATATCGATTGACTGAGATTGCGGCAGAACTTATCCCTATTTGGTGTCAGTTGGAAAAATGGGGCGCCAAGCATAAAATGATAACGTAACGGCAACGTTGTTTCCTGTAATTTTTTTATCAATACCTAGATTAAAAAAGATTATTATGGGCGCAATGGAAATTTACACTATGATTGTCTCTTAAAGATTTTTATTTCAGAAAATCGACCTTGTTTTAGATCCCAGGTATATTCGAAGGCAATGGAATAGCCTAAAGATCTAATTTTCCACACCTGGCCTTTTTCATGGCCAACTATATAGTGTAAGAACCCTGACATTGCATTTTTTCCAATTTCGTCAATATCTTGATTAAAAGGGATAATGCCATTTGAAAATGAAAATAGCTGCTGTGCAGCTTCGTCGGGTTGAAGTATATTACTTTTTAATGTTTGTTCTACCATTAAATTTTCATCAGAAGATAGTTTTAGTTCCTGCCAATTTGCACCTAAATCGTTTCCCTTCCCAGTTTCTTTAAGTATTTCATGTTGAACTTTAATGAAACGAGACTGATTTTTTAGGTAAAAAACCGATAATCGCTTATCAATAGTATCTTGCCATTCTTGAGGACTGACTTCCTGTATACCTGTTGATGAATAGCTGTTCCAGCGTATTTCGTCCATTTCTTGGTAGAGTTTCTCTAATTCATTGGCTGACTTCTGAATTACGAACGGGAACTGAAGTCGTAAATATTCCGCTTTATTGGGCAGCGTATATTCCGAATGATCGATAACCATAGTTTGTAGATTCAGGTTAAACCTAAGCATATAAAGCCTATTTACTAACCAAATTTGCCAAATATCCTCTTTTAATTGTTTAGCGAACACTTGATTTCCAAAGGTATAAGCTATTGTAGCTTCGTTTGTTCCTGTATTCGATTGCTGATAAATCACAGGTTGAATAATTCCACTGATAAGTCTGGCTATTTCAAGCGGACGATAACATTGCAATAATGTCACAGTTGTGAATTGTGGATTTTCAAGCATTTTTGACAATTCTTCGGAAGGATTTCCATCAAACCTAATTGCGTTAAGGACAGCTGGGGGCGGCTGTATCTTTTGAAAATACTTTTTGCGCAGTTGTGTTAAACTACTGTGCGCTCTATGGGCATAATCAAAAATTGGATCGAACAATGCAAATTGTTGTTCAGTCGTTAGCGTGGAATCCGATAACTTACTTTCTATTTCACTAATAAATTTAAAAAATTCCTTTTGAGTCTTTTGCTTCTGACCCTTTAGTTCGCGGTCAATAATCTGAGAACTACAAGTGACCGCCATCAATAAGAAAAGAACTGTTGACAGCGTTATTTTTAAAGATATCATGTGTTGATAGTTTTTATCTTAATGTTAGTCTGCAAAGATCGCTTTTTTATTTAACATGCATACCATATATATGTTTATGATTACTTAAAGTTCGCTATGATAATGAATGTAAATTAATTTATTTAAAACGATTTTAGGTTGTATGCTGTTTGGTTTCTAGAGCGATTTGGACAGCGTAATTTAGCCCCATTCGTATCAGGTCAGTAAAAAAGTTATGCTATTATGGACAATAAAAATAAGGAACAAATGACAACAGCATATTTGCAAATTGTGTTAAAAGCGAATTCTTCCAGTAGAGGAGAATTGGGGAGTACTTATAATAAATTCAAAGATTTATTTTCGGAACAAATAAAGGGAGCTAAAACACAAGAGTTACTCATCAGCGATGAGGACATACAGCTCTTATATGGTTTTGATACCTTTGAACATGCAGAAGCCTTTTTGTCAACAGAATTATATAATAATATCATCCTTCCCGCATTAAAACCATTAATGAGCAATAATCCTGAGATCAAAATATACAATGGGGCTTAAAGAAGATTTAACTTTCATCGAATAGACACACATAATCCATATTTTAATATTGGATGAAAATAGAGTTTCCCAAATTATTAGTATACGAGGTCGCGAAACATATTAGTTGATAAAAACAGAATTGCTGTTGGTGAAAGTGTACCTGTAGGATTATTGCAACTGGCCTTTTCACATGGAGGCAGCAGCTTAAGTTTTGTTCGCTTATATGTAAATTGCTCATCGGCACAGGAGTGTAACTACCGAGAAAGTCGAACTTCGATCAGGTATTAAAACGGAGGGTGCCCAGGCTATTCATTCATGATGGCCATTCGAAACGTTAAATGAGCTATTAAAGCTAGATAGATCGTCCCACATATTTAGGACAGCCCTTTTGAGAATCGAATATTCGATATAGTATAGGGAGGGCAAAATAAATAAACTTGTTAATGGAAGGGTTGTCCATGTTAATCTCTGTCCAAGAATTTAGGCTTTGGACAACCCCTTAACTTTATTATGCCTCTCTTTTCAAATCAAAAGAGACATATTTTTCGTAATCAACTAAAGATCTCACCGGAGTTGTTACACGCTGTAAATGCTCCATATACATTTTTGCCACGTTCTTCCATACCGTTTGTTCTCCATAGCTGCGTGCTTTGAAACGATGCCATGCGAGTAAACGATGCGATCTACACAATAGATTGATGTTGTCACGCATGCTTTCTATGTCATTAAAAGGGGTAAGGATGCCGCGTTCATCTTTTAATAAATCTTTGGCATGCCAGTAAGGTGTGGAGATAACTGCAGCGCCGGCACCAACAGCAAAAGATAAGGTGCCACTACTAATCTGCTGTTCGTGAGGGTATGGAGATAGATAAATGTCACATGCGGTCAAATACTCCTTTAGTTCATCATCCGTTAAGAATTTATCAATAAAAACCACTTTATCGTCTAAACCGAGTTGATTAACCAAATTTTGCAATTCGTAACGGTAAGATTCACCTTCATGAGCAAGCACATTGGGATGTGTTTTTCCAACGATCAAATATTTGAATCCTGGGAGATCAATACCCGACAAGGATTTGATGGCGTATTCCAGACCTTTGCTTCTTCCGATTAGACCAAAGGTCATCATCACAAAGTTCTCCTGCAGGTTCAATCTGTATTTGGCCAATCCCTGATTATAGTCAAATTGTGGCACGCCATGTGGTATAACCTTAATCTTATCAGCATGCGCCGAATTGAATTGCTCCTTTAACAATTCTACTCCTTTTGGCGATAGACTCACAACAACCTGAGACTTTTCTAAAAGTAACTCGATAATTTCTCGCTGCTGTAAGGATGGGGTTTGCAGAATAGTATGAAATACGGTTAACAATGGTACATTAAGGTTGTTGGCGATTTGCGTGATGAAAATGCCGTCAACACCACCAAATATTCCAAATTCATGTTGAATAATACAATAGTCGTATTCCTCATTAATGATACGGGCGGCTTGATGATAGCTGTCAAGTTGGTCCTTAAAGATGATAAAACGCACAGATTCGTCAAAATCCTCTAAACCCAGTTTAGATAAAGCGATTATGTCTATTTGGACATGAGGATCAAGCTCCATGCCTTGTTTGAGATCTTTGGTAAAAGTTGCCAACCCACATTCTTGAGGCGGACAAGTGCTAATGATTGCTATTTTTTTCATATAACTTAACCCTCCTTTATTGTATTTTGTGCTTCTTTAACTGGAAGGTCCAAAATAGCCATGAGCAATAAATAATAGCCTTTCTCTAGGTTTAATTTTTTCGCTTTTTCATTAATATTTTCCATATCCGTACGCTATTTGAGTGTAAATTCTTTTGATCTAAGTGAATCAAAATTTATACCTAAAGATTGTTTATCATGCTTTAACCGTAGTTTTTGAATAGAAATAGCGTAAGATTTTATGGAATTTCCAAAAAATACAGATCAGTTACGTATTTATAGCGTAGCAGAGTTAGAATTATGCTCTTATCATTTAAATAATTCTATAAATCAGATGCAAATTTTAGAAATACCGTTTTGTTGATACAAGTTTCTTTACGAATTCAACTTTTTATACATTTGATCAGCTATAATGTTAACTTACACTGCTGTTCGTGGAAACGATTGGTATCGTGTACAGCGCTGGACCATGGTCTGAATTAAATTTTGAGATATATTAGTAATATGATAAACATCAGAAAGGTTAAACCAGAGGACAATTTAATATTAGCAACGATTATACGGGGTGTTTTTGAAGAGTTGAAGGCTCCGCGCTTGGGAACAGTTTATTCCGACCCTACTACCGATAAGCTTTTTGAGCTATTTCAAGAAGTGAAATCTTGTTTGTGGGTCGCTGAGGTTGATGGGGAAATCGTAGGTTGTTGCGGTATTTTTCCGACTGTTGGACTTCCTAACGGTTGTATTGAACTCGTAAAATTCTATTTGTCAGCTAAAGCAAGGGGCAAAGGTATCGGCCGGGAATTAATGGATAGATCAATAAATTCAGCCAAGGAACTCGGTTATTCCAGCATATACCTAGAGAGCTTACCGGCTTTTAGCGATGCAATTAATATGTATAAAAAACAAGGATTTGAGACACTCCCCGCACCAATGGGTGAATCGGGACATCCCGGTTGTGATGTCTGGATGGTGAAAGACTTAACATAAGGAGACATTTTTTAATTTATTACCATGTTAAAATCTAATAAATAAATTTATCTGAACACTTCTCAAACAATTGCAATACTCCTTTGGTTGTTTATGTAAGTTAGAAAGACAATTTCATGAAAATAGCCACCTATAATATTAATGGTATCAATGCACGTCTTCCCGTGCTGTTACGTTGGTTAGCAGAAGAATCACCTGACGTCGTTTGTCTTCAGGAGTTGAAATCTCCGCAGGAACGTTTTCCATTGAAAGAAATTACTGACATCGGATATCATGCGGTTTGGCATGGTCAGAAAAGTTGGAATGGGGTTGCGGTACTTTCCAAATACGACATCGAAGAAGTCTCTAGAGCTCTTCCAGGGGATTCCGAAGATGTACAAAGCCGTTATTTGGAGGTTGTGATCCAGCAAGTCGTGATTTGCTGTCTTTATCTGCCCAATGGCAACCCATTTCCAGGGCCCAAATTTGACTATAAATTGAAGTGGATCGAGCGCTTAGCAAAGCGGGCCAAAACGTTGCTTAGTATGGATGTTCCAGCGATACTCATTGGGGATTTTAACATTATTCCAACAGAAATGGATACGTATAAACCTGAAAAATATGTCAATGATGCATTGTTTAGGAAGGAGGTGAAGGAGGCTTTCAGTCAACTTCTTGAAGAGGGCTGGCAGGATTCTATTCGTCAGCTTTTTCCGGATCAGCAGGTTTATACGTTCTGGGATTACTTTCGGCAGGCTTACAATCGAAATGCTGGTTTACGAATTGACCATATCTTATTGAGCCCTTCAATTCAGGATCGTTTAATTGAAGGCGGAATTGATCGCGATGTGCGTGGATGGGAGAAGAGTAGCGATCATGCGCCTACGTGGATTCGATTACGAAATATCAGCAAGAATGGCTAAGAAGATAAATACCAGTGCTGGATTGTTATTGTATAAATTTCAGGCGTCAGAAATATATTTTTTCTTAGTACATCCTGGAGGACCCTATTTTACTAAAAAAGATGAAGGCTCGTGGACAATCCCTAAAGGGGAAATCGATTTGAATGAAGATGAACTTGATGCGGCCAAAAGAGAGTTTATTGAAGAGACAGGCTATCTTCCGCGTGGAAATTTTATTGCGCTAAATGCTATTCAACAAAAAGGAGGCAAAATAGTTAAGTGCTGGGCAATTGAAGGAGACATAGATCCTGCTAGACTTGTAAGCAATACCTTTGACATGGAATGGCCGCCGAAATCGGGGAAAATGCAAACGTACCCTGAAATAGATCGTGGCGATTGGTTTACATTTACGGAAGCCAGGAAGAAAATAAACGAACGACAGATTTCTTTTCTGGAGCAAGTTATTGCACATGGAAAATGATCGTTTATTTCAACATAAGTTTATTGTGCAAGCACTACCTAGCGGATTTCATTGCTTTAACTTTTGTTGTGTTATCATCCGATACCAATTGTTGGTATATAACTGTTTCCATTCCGTATAAGGCGACCTTGCCTTCACTATTGCTATGAATCCCATACCCATATGTCTTTGTAAGAGGGGAGGCGCGCAGGCAAGCTTGTCCTCTAGAGAAAAAAACTGTTCTAGCTTCGGGATACTCATCTGGCGTTAGGTCCCTTCTTTCCGCATAGACTTGGAAAATAATGTCGTCAGATGTATACTGATAAGGCGCTGCAGCGATTAATTCATATTGTCTTTCAGCTATGGTTTTATGGCGTTTTGATGGTGGAATAGTACCCTTAACTACTTTGGTATCTGTAGCAGCTTCAATTAAAGTATTGAAGTAATTTGTCGAATGGGTTTTCATAATTTTTATTTTTCTTTAATCAAAAAGCATGTAATGATAGAAACAAAAATAATAGAATATCTTGCGATCTGATAGCGGATCGCAAGATATCTTATGAATTACTGATTATTGTTGCTGTTCTCCTACAGTGCTGCTTTTATAGCGGCTAGGCAATCGGACTGATATTTCATGATATTATCTTTATCCGAAGCGGAGATTTTTCCTTCAACAAGATTTTTTTCAATCTCATTTTTAATATCCAATATCGATTTTTCTTTGTCCAATGCTTTTTCTGCTGATTCTGCATTAATACGGTCTACCCAGGTTTTGCCTAGCTTTGTATAAAGCTCTTTAGCCTTATCATTGGAGAGTACTGGGGCAGTCACTGAAGCAATTGCTGCATTGGCCGCAGCTTTATCTGAATAAACGACTGCTTCCGCATCTTTTGTTGCAGCATCTTCAGAGGTTTTCATGGCCTCTTCATTGGCGTCAGCTGCTTTTTCCTCCGCATTTTCCATGTGCTCGGTTGCTTTTTCTTGTGGTGTTTGATTGTTACATGAAACTAGAATTGCTGCAGTCGCTAATGAAGCGAGTAATGTTTTGTTTGAAATCATAATATTATTTATTTAGTGACAATGTTTAAATGACAAGATTTACTGATGAATAGTTTTACTAACTAAAGACTAACATCCTATCTTTGCGTAAATATTACGGAAAATGTGGTTTATACTTGTTTTGTTGTAATCGGTTCATTATGAGTTTTGTGGCGTTTTGCTTCAGGACTTCTCAATCTATTAGCCAGTAATATAAAACCGTATAAAATTTCGCCGATAGCTTATATTCTTTCGAATTCTTTCTTTGACGTTATTTATACTTTAATTGAGTAATATCCAAGATAATCCAAACAAAGCCGTAAAAAGTATTGTTGATTAAATACAGACTGCTTGTCCGGTCATGAAGAAAGTTTTAAAGCTAGGCACCTTTCCAACCTAGCTTTTTTATTTTTCACCGAAATAGCCAATTAATAGGCTTTAATACCAGCCATCCGGATTACTCAGATTCTGAATAATTATTGGACAATCGTTTGATCCACTTTTCGTAGTTATTTTTTTCTATATTAGCCTTAGATATGACATGTTTGAAGAGGGGTGCTAGATTTCATTATGCGTGGCAAATTATCTCTTTCGAGAATTTCCTATTATTAGTAAGTTAAAAGATTAAAAACTAGCAAAATATGCGTCAACTGGAGTGCCACGAAGAAGAAATCCACCTATGCGGTAAAATCCAATATTTCGGTTTCCTTTGTATTTTTAATGAGAGTGGGTGTGTTGCCGCAAGTGAAAACCTATCTGCATTGCTCGATATTTCTATGAAAGAAATCTTGGGGAGATCGATCGAGCAGCTATTGCCTTTGATATCGTCCGAACCGGAGTTGAATCTCAAAGAAATAGAAAAACAGATCACAGGGGAAATATTTACCCGTTTTGTAGAACGCATTCGTATCAAAAATGTAGATTATTATCTGAGCATTTACCGGTATGATGAGAAAACATATCTTGAAGTTGAGATCTGTAGTGAGAATCATCTAAAAGCAACCCGTTTATTTTATTATGCAAAATACCTGGAAGAGCAACACGGAAATGCTTGGCAATCATTGACTGTGTTGATTCGCCAGATTATTGGTTTTGATCGTGTCATGGTATACCGTTTCGAAGAGGACAATAGCGGACAGGTAATTGCAGAGTCCATCGCAGATGGGATGGCCTCATTGATGGGCTACCGTTATCCAGAATTTGATATTCCGGCACAAGCACGCGCGCTATATGTTAAATTCCCTGCACGCCATGTAGCAGATATTGAGGCACCAACTATTGCTATACAGGGCCTGGAGGCAAGTGAAGTAGACCTGACTCGTTGTAGCCTCAGAGCATTGTCTCCCGTACATTTACAGTATCTTAAGAATGCAGGTGCACGTGCCAGTGCCAGTTTTTCCATCGTTATCGAGGGAAGACTCTGGGGGCTGGTGGCCTGCCAGAATAGTCTAGCTTTGAATGTGGACCTTGCCCAACGCCACTTATGCGCCTTCTTAACGCAGTATGCTATAAATTATTACCTTTCAGAATATCAAAGGGAAAATCTTGTCGCGCAGACTATTATGGGCGTTATGGAACGTGACCTGAAGTCTGAATTATTGGTAAACAGTGATATCGGAATCGTGCTTGAACGCTTCGCTCCGCAAATCCTGGCAATAGTGGAGGCAGACGGATTGGTGATCAAACATGACCGTGGTTCCAAAACTTGGGGTGTAGTACCGACAGAATCAGAGCAACGACAGATTGATCTGCATATAGAAAAACAGGGCGGGAGTGATTTATTTTTTACATCAAATTTTGTTCCTGACAGGACCGACCCAGTACAATCGCTCATATTTCCCGGTATTTTACGGATAAATATTCTTCCCAGCAATAAATGGTACATCTATTTATTCCGCAAGGAGCACGTATATGAAGATGTGTGGGCGGGGAAACCCGAAAAAATATATCATTACGATTCCGAAAGGGAAATAGAGTTTCCGTCACCCAGGACATCATTTGAAGCTTGGCGTCAAACGATGAAAGGCAAGTCTATTAAATGGAAAAAAACGGAGCTTTCCTTCATTGAAAAAGTTGCACAAATAACCCAACAGGCTATTGCGCAACGGGGCGGGGAGATTGCTCAGCTCAATAAGGAGCTCGTAAGATCAAACAATGCCTTAGATACGTTTGGCTATACATTGACTCACGATCTTAAAAACCCTCTTTCTTCCATAAAGCTTGCGGCACAGATGATGTTGATGAAAGATGATCTTCCGAAAGAGATGTTGCGAAAAATGGCAACGAATATCATCGATGCGACTGGACTGATAACAGAAATGATGGATAAGGTTTATCAACTCACACAGTCTAATTATGTAGCATTCAAAACAGAACTGATCGATCCGCGAAACAAAATTCTTAATATTCTCGAAAGCTGCAAGCAGCAGTTTGACAGTACAAGGTTGGAATTTGTCTTAGGGGAGACCTTGCCCATTCTCGGGGAAAGAACACTGTTATATCAGCTGTTTTTAAATCTGATCGGCAACGCGATAAAATACAGCAGTAAAAAAGATCAACCAAGGGTGGAAGTTTATAGTGAAAAACACGGCCATTCAGTTTACTATTATATTAAAGACAATGGCATTGGGATGGATATTCAGGATGACAGTAATATATTTGACATTTTTAAACGGCTGTCAAATTCGCAGGGCTTTGAAGGATCGGGGATTGGCCTTTCCATCGTCAAACGGATAGCGGATCGTCTTGATGCCGAGGTTACAGTAGAAAGCGATCTCGGCGTGGGTACAACGTTCTGTGTTAAATTTAGAGGTTGATAGATAATGATCCAATTTACAAATCCATTATGGTATCCAAACCACGTTTTACCTCTTTAGAGCTCCCCATTTTAGCTAGCGTATGCTCGCCTTTATCTATTGCATTCAGGATGTTCTTCTTGGCAATAAATGGACTGGTAAAGTCAATTAAAATATCAAAATCAATATCCTCATTTGCATTTTCTATTGTATCAAATGGAGGAATTCGATACGTTTTTATATTTAGAATCTCAGCGAGATTTTCTCCCGCATAGGTGCGTGAAAGGCCGCCAACCAACCGACCCGGCCTGTCGCTCCTGCAAAAAGCAACTTTTTCATCATTTTTTTTAACTATTAATCACTATAAATAACATGTTTTTGATTTCGATATCAGCTAAATGAGTTAAAACTCCTTTATTTTACACAAACAAGAAGGATCTTTAAATTGTTGTTATACGTAAAGTGTTTTCAAGTTTAAACTATTTGTCCATGATTATGCCCGAAAAACAACTTCTACAAATGCTTATCCGAGTTCAGGATGAGCTATGCATTACGATTTCCATCAATACCCATCGCACACATCCTGATAACCTAAGCGATCGAATAAAGATCAAAAATCTTATCAGAGAAGCGATTGATAGACTAACGGATAAGTATGATACGAGGGCAGTTGCTGGCCTTATCCGACAATTGGAAAGGATAGCGCAAGAACTCGATATTAATTATAATCTCGAAAGTCTGCATATCTTTGTTTCAGATACGGTAGCAGAAGTTTTCAAGTCTTCATGGGAGACAAACCAAGAGGGTGTCCATATTAGCAATACATTTGCTGTGCGCCCCTTGGTTAAGGAGATTGGCCGTCAAGCCAGTTATCTTGTGATGTTGCTTTCGCAAAGCGGTGTTCATCTTTTTCGTGCCTTGAATGGGCGCATTGTTGAGGATATCAGTAGTGAAGAGTTTCCTATTGCCGAAAATCAATTTTACAATACATTTCCCGATAAAAGTAGTGATGCTAAACATCTTGATGACCTTTTAAGGGAATATCTTAATCGGGTAGACAAAGCTCTCCTGCGTTATATTGGGAACTCAAAGAGTGTAACACTCGTGTTTTGCACAGAGAATAATTATAGTAAGCTCTTACAGGTTGCGGATAGACCGTCTATCTATTATGGATACTTGCCTATAGATTACAATAACATTGAAACACATCAGTTAGAGAGCCGTGCCTGGAATTTTATGAAACAGGAACTGGTACGAAAAAATGAAGACTACTTTAAAGAACTGGAAGCAGCTGTGGGCAAGGGTTTAGTGATCACTGATCTGCAAGAGATTTATCGTGCATGTCAGGATGGTCGTGGGGATCTCCTAATTGTTCAAGAAAATTTCCATCAGGCTGTAAAGATTCTTTCAGATCGCGATATTGAAATTGTAGACAATAATGTTGGACTGGACACGATTGACGACATCAGCAGCCTATTGGCGCTATTGGTGGATGAAAAGGGTGGACAAACGGTGTATGTTTCACAAATACCGAATATAGAGCTTCAGCCAATTGCGCTTAAGATTAGGTATTAAAATGCAACTTAACGATGTTTGCTGAATAACCATCGCTGGAGCGTATCCGTTAACAGAAACGGAATAACAATATTATTGTGCTGTAAATTTTCAAACGTTGTGAATTTGAGTTTGTGATTCCCTCGCAATTTTTCGTACAAAACTACGCTGCCATAATAGGGATTTTCGGTGTCTTTTTCGCCATGAATCAGCCAAATGTTTTTATTGCCGAGTGCGTTGAGATTAGATAGATCGGGTACGGCAGCGATGGAAATCATTGCTGCGAATTTATCTGGAGACAGGCTCATCAAGTTCTGCGCTGTTGACGCGCCCATTGAATAGCCTATGAGATAAATTCTATCGCTATCAATATTGCCATATTCGTTTTCAATTGATTCTATCAATGCTAGAATCTGTTGTGCGTCTGTTGAAGGCTTCGCAGTAAGTATTCCATCTCTATTAAATTCATAATCGGATGAACGCTTTTTAAATTGAGGAACAACAACGAAACAATTGAACCTAGCATAAATCTCCTCTCTAACCCAGGTTCTTGCCAAATGCTCTAATTGGTTTTCATTGTCATTTCCTATTCGTGATGAGTTATGAAAGGTAATTACAATAGGATATTTTCTTTTTGAATGGAAATCTTTTGGCAATAGAAATCGATACGGTATGGTGGTGATCTCATTTTTGAATATCCTCTTTTCATATCGATTCGTAGATAATTGGCTTAATGTATTTCTAGTTTCCACATATGTTGCACTATCAATTGATCTATTATCATATTCGTGTTTTTGTGCAAAACAAAAATTGCAAGTAAGTATGCTCAACAGAATACCAATTTGCCTACTAAAGCTTGAGCCTTTTTGTTGCATAAGATCTTAAAGAGATATTGATTAGCTTTTTAAGTAAAATCTAATTTAGATAGCGTAATCCTATTGTATTGATTATTGTATTAAGTCCCTGTTTAGTGATGATAAATAAGGTCGCAATAATGATAACTCTAAGGACAAGTTCGATCTTATTATAATGGTAAACAGAAAAATACTGATAGAAAAATATGATAGTATATAAAAAGATAAGAATTACGAATAGTAGGTTTACCGTTAATATTGTGGAAGAGTCGTCAGTTAAAATCAACGTAAAAGTGATGAAAAATCTTAAAGAAACAACAGCTGCCAAAAGAAAGATATTGAGTACTAAATTTTCGGTATAATTTTGTCCACTTTTTTTAAATATCAGGTAACTCATCAGTGCATTAAAGGGGATGACGATAAATGTAACGAATTTCGAATAATCCTTAATGACTTTAGACAATCCTGAAACACTCTCCTGGTTGAGTACATTCTGTAGATCCACCTTTGTGAATTTTGAGAGAAAATAGTTGATGGTAAGTACGATAATTACGGTTGCGAAATAGTTGAAGTGCTTCGCTCTTCTACCTTCTATGTATTCCCTAACACTATGGCCTGGCCGCGTAAACAGTTCCTTCATCGTATATAGAAACCCATTGTCGAAATGGAATATTCCATGAATAAAATCGTGGATAAAAAAATGTTTTAAGGAATATCTGTGAGTGGCGGCTGTTTGTCCGCAATTGCTGCAAAAATTAGCTTCGATTGCACGATCGCAATTAAGACATCTATTATTCATTATCGGGTTAATTGTTTTTGCAAAGATATATTTATTATCGAAAAATCAACAAACTGCAAGACTCAATTTTCATCGTACTGAATTGCAATTTCAACGAAAAACAATACATCGAAAACCATTTCTACGCTGAACATAGTAGAGTAGTATTTATATTTGACTAGTAAATCAGTAATGGAATTTACAACGAATGAAAGTAGGGGGGAGATCAGTTCTAATTATAGAGAACGGGGATGCTGACTAATTTTTATGGAAAATAGATTTCAGTCGCATCATTTAGATGAACGATCCATCAGGATATTCTTTACCTGAAAAAAGTATACCTATTTTATAAAGTAATCGATCTATTCGATTATGCAGGAGCCTCTTGATTTTCCAAAAATCGGAGGTTTTGTTTTTAGTTACCTGCGTTAAGTTAATCATATAAATAATAAGGCCAACCCTAAGGAACTGGCCTTATTGTTTACAATGTTCAATTCAACCGGGGGCTAATCATTCGTGTGGTCCTCTGTGGCAAATGAAAACTTAACTGATTTTTGTGGATAAGCCTCCATACTCTTGCGGCTTGTATTTTTGATAATGGTTTTGATACTAACGCGATCTCCCAATTTATAGTAAGTTTCTACGGTCTGATAATCCAGTAGGTAGGGGCCACAAAAGTAGTTCCCATTATCATCTTTTTCGATGATTCCCTGATAAAGCCCTGTTCTTGTCTCTTTTGGCATGTTAATTTAATTTGAAAAACAAAGGTAGCAAGAGTATTTGGTGAAATGATATTAAAGATGAAATTAGAAATGGTTGTAACGAATTAACTTTTTTATACTAAAATTTAGAAATATATGTAAAACCTTCGGATAGTTGACATCTATTGATCTTTATCTATCAAGGAATGAAGGGCTTGCTCCTTGGATGACGGCGTCTAGAATATCTTTAGCAAAATAACTTCATAAGGTCGTCTTATGATATTAAAAGAAGACCTCTATGGGATCGATTGATCTCATAGTGGTCCGTGGTTTTTGTGATTATAGACGGTCGCTTATTTGCTTTTTACACAACGTATACCGACTTGGTTATTTTGATGTATATCTACGATTGAAACACCTGTCGCTGTTAATACCAGTGCAGGTTTAGAGTTCCCTTGAACTGTCGCACTCGCCCAATAGACACCTAGGGCGCCAGTAGGGATATTGTTGCTTCCTGATGATGAGCGAACAAAAGCATTGTCAGGCAGGAACATATAATTATCTTTATTGGTGGTTGGCACGACGGATGTTCCTAGAAACCAGCCTGTCTGTCCATTGTAGCTACCTCTAGCGGTACCCATATTAATCAATGACTGATATTCCGTTTGCGTAGCTGTTCGCCATCCGGTGCCTAAAGCACCTTCACAATATGTTGCCGATCCGTTTCCTCCATAAACGCTTCCTTTTATGTATTGCGCGGATGCGATTGTGATGGGTGAAGTGCCAGTCAAATTGGCTGAACTCCAGTAGTAATTGGAGGTAGGTACATCGATTGCACCTTTAGGTACTAAGCGAAGTTTTAAAGTGTATTTTACCCCTTTTTGTAAGCTTAGATTCGATAAATCTATTGTTCCAGAACGTACGCCATTTTGTGTGGAGTTTAGGGACACTGTTCCAAAATTAACTTTACCGGTCGTCGTTCCTTCGGTAAGAATAAGTGCCGCATTACTTGTCCATAGAACACCTGTACCACTAAATACGACGTTACGAGCTACCGACGAGCCACCTTGGGTGAACAGACCATCGGTCAATTTAACAGAAGCTGTACCATAATTAGGAGAGATTGTACTACTGGTCATGGATGTGATATTGCCAACCACATTGGCAGATGTACTTTCTAAAGTGGCCTGTACTTGTGTAAATAGGTGACTCAAGATAACGTCAACAGATAGTGTTTGGTTAGCAATTACGGTGACGGGTAATTTTTTCCATAAGAGGTCTGTATCTGCGCCAGTCACATTAAAGGTAATGTTCGCTAGTGCCTGATTAAAGTTAATTGAAGGGAACACCTGGCCATTTGCCACTGCGATAGCAACAAAAGTATAAGGACCTGCAGGAAGCGAGAGATTCCAATTTGTACCACTGGTCGAATATGTTAAAATTCCTGTATCTTTGACATAATTTCCTGCTGCATTATAAACCGCAATGGCATATTTGGCACCTGCACCTAACGAAACAGGTGTTGTTGCCATTTTAAGTCCTGTTGACGCACGTAATGCGTTCGATGAAATAGCGGCCTCTGGTGCCAAGGTAGCTAATACCGAAAGTTCATTATTAAATGGAACAATGGATTCCTGAATGTTTGAAAGTACGCTATTTAAACTTTTGCTGGTTGATAATTTTAATTGAGGGTCAGTATTTTCATCGGAGAAAGAGACTCCACCCATTTTCACGCTAACATTGCCATCTGTCTCAACAGCTGTGTTACTTTCATTTTTGCTACATGATGTGAAAAGTATAACAAGGAAGCTGAGCAATTGAATAAATTGATTTTTCATTTTTCTTCTTTTTGGTTAATTGATAGTGAATTGGGGGACTACCACCAGCCGTCACTTTTACTTTGAGTTTGTGATTCTTCGTTGTCCCAGGTTTGTTTTACATCCCCAGAAGTATTACCATTTGAACCAGCAGCAATGCCATTTTCCAATAAAACGACAGTCATTTGAATCTGAGGGACCTGGTAGGCTTGTTTGCCAGTCGGAGATTTAAAAAGTTTCTTTTTCATAACAATGTAATTTATAAGTTGAAATATTTTTATAGTTCTTTCGTCAGCCAATGGCTTATTACATGGGCTAATGCGCGAGACGTTAGCTGATATGGCGTATTTAAATTTCAGTGTAAAAGACGCATTTTATTGCGGTCTTACATTACATTCGATCGTGATATAGCATGTTTATGGGATGTTTTAGACTGGATATAACAGGAACATGTTATGTTTGTAGTTGTATGTCTACATGCTTGCAAAACAGTGTTTTATGGTTGTTTTAAATAATTATATTTGTCTTACTAGTTTAATTAGACAAGCCATACTTATGAAAATCGCTAGCCATGCTGTTATCCTAGATGACCAGAAAATAGTTGCTTTTTCTTTCGCACTCTTGTTAAAACGGGAATGTGGAATAGATTTGGTTCAATCCTTTAGTCAAGGATCTGAATTCCTTCAATTTTTGCGCGCTTTCGGGAAGCGGTATTTGTTTGTTTTTTTGGATTACTATCTTCCAAATGAAAATGGCCTTTCATTATTAACTGAAATCAGGCGTATAAATGGAGATGCAAAGGTCATCTTTTTGACTGGAGCAACGGCTCCTGTCGTAATATCGAGTATCCTTCAATATCGTCCAGAAGGTATCCTAAGTAAATCTTGTGAATTAAGTGAAGTCTTGGCTTGCTTTGAGGCGATAAAGAAAAAAGAAGTATATATATGTGAGGAATTTGAACGTATCCTGTCTACGCACGGTAAGAAGATTAAAACATTTACTACCCGGGAGATTGAAGTATTACAATACTTTTCAGAGGGTTATAGCGTGGCCGAAACTGCTTCAAAAACCTTTTTGAGTCCACACACAGTCGTTGCACATCGTAGGAAGATGATGGCAAAAGCAGATTGTCAAACGATAGGACAAATGCTTAAATACGCCCGTGAGCATAATTTAATTTAAAAACATTGCATACCGGAGGTATTATGGGAGGTATTATGATTACTGTATTTATTGTCAATATACAATTGATAAAGTTGATTCAAGTAATTCCTTTTGGAATAAGGGCTCTCTACAAAGATCTGATCTAGTTTATGTTTGGCGGACAAGATCAGAGCAAAAATAGATATTTCATGAGATCCATAATGTAAACAAATTTCTTTTTGAAGCTTGGATGAAAATGGCATAATGTATTCTTAGTGAATACTATTGATTAAAGCGCACCAATCGCTTACTTGGAACGAATGATGCGTAGAAGGGAGGATTATTTAATTAAAAATGGTAACCAAAAGATAAAGCGGTTCGAATACCTGCAAAAGGTCCGCTGGTGTTTATTGTTACACCTTCAGCATTCACTTCTTTTTTGATTTTCAAGAGATTACTGTCAAATTCATCCAGCTGTTTTTTTACTTCACGTTGCTCATCTCCATTTAGTGGTGTTCTCCCTTCAAATGTTCCCTTATTGAACCCATAATTTGGACCAATAATACGCCAATCCAAGTAGATGTCTTGGCCGATTTTCCACTGGCTACCGACAGCCACACCTCCTGTAAAAGCATTTAAGGCACCGGATATGGACACTTCTCTGTGATAGCTCGATTCATCGACGGTAATTTTGGTGTGAACGTTGTAATTGGCGTATTTGACAAATGGTGCGATATAGAATCCCTTAAGTAATTCTTTATTACTGACGTAGAAGCGTACTTCTGGTGTGATGGAAAAAGCTCCTAATTTGGCTTCGCCTAAAATGTTGTTGCGATCGTCAAAGGCGGAATCCCAGAGCGATTTAAAGGGTAGATTGGAACTGGGACGATAGCTTACCGTTCCATTGAGCGATAGATGTTCATTGAGCGACCTTTCGTATTCCAGTGAAACATTACCAACAGTTAGGGGCCAAATATTTAGTTTGATCAAATTAGGTTTTTCTTGGGCCTTTAACCCAGTGATAGCGCATAACCCAAAGGTAAGCATGGCAAAGTAGTGTAATTTCATGGTAGTTTTCCAAAAGTCAGGTTGTAAAGATAGTCGAATATATCTTTAATTACTAAAGAAAAGCCAAGGCGTAGAATTTGTTTTTTAAACATTATATCTTCTAATGGTTTGGAATTGAATTGTTTTAAGGAACGATGGTTAAGTTGATTTTGTTGTTTAAATTTCTGTTAAATTTTTATTTTTAGCAGCCGTAAACATTTTTGTGTTTGCTAAAATATCCCTTCAGTTTATGACACAGTTCTTTTGAGAAACACAAGGATGAAAGTCGCACGGTTCACATACCGATCAATTTGTATTTACTTTATAGGATGATATTATTTACATTCATAAAAATGACGGTATTCGAAGATGCCACAAAACTGAAGTCGGAAAAAATGAAGTAATGAACGGGGAGATGCGCAAAGATTTTATGACGAGCTGATTGTCAGACTTTAAATCATACACTGAAGGAAATTACTCCTTCAGTGTAATTAACAGATTAGAGTTTATTGCCTTCTAAAGTGCTTATACTTTTAGCGGGTACTATTAACGAATAGACACCTGAGCTATTCGGATTTACAGCGCCGACATTACCCCAATGCCCGAACTGCTTGCGGTGGTTTGGTAATTGTTCAATGCGCCGCTTGCAAAACCCGTAAGGTTGATATCCAATGGAACTGCTGCGGTTCCCGTGTTGGTGACAACCAATGCAAACTTTCCTGTTTGGGGATCTTTGTAAGCTGAAATCAATAAGCCATTTGCATTTTGAACCGCTACATTGATTCGCATATAACCTGCTTTGATAAACCTGGAATAGTGTCCCATCACATCATACGTTTTTGGAAATTCCAAAGAACCATCACTTTTTGTGCATATGAGTGCTTCATTATTTTGAAAAGCTAACATACCTAACCAAAACACATACGCATTGGCATTACAATCTGCAAGAAGTTTATGCATGTTAACCGCCAGTTTGAGGCCGCCTTCAATGCCGCTGTCATAATTCCCACCGTCATCTGAAGCTTCTGTTACCCACATTGGTTTGCCACCAATACTAAAATTCCACATGGAAGGACTCTGGTTAAATCCACGTTGTCCAGAAATAATCCCACTGATCTCAACGTAGCCATGTCCTGCAAGGATGTCGACTTTGCTTCTGTCCATGCCGGAAAGGAAATTATCGGCAGTTCCCCAGGCCGCATTTTCAGAAGATATAATCTTGGTCGATTGCAGACCAGCGCTGTTTAATTCAGGACGTAGATTGTTGGTAATAAATTGTCCCAAATGGGAGGAGTTCCAATAAGAAGCATCCCAGTCTGAAAAGACATTTTCAGGTTCATTTGATGGGGAGATAGCATTGATGGTGATGCCTTCATTCTGAAATGATTTTACAAATCCAGTCAAATAGCGTGCAAAAGCTGTTGAAGAGGTATTAAAATTAAGTCCATTAAACCATTTCCCGGAAATACTGCTCGTATTGGTCTTCATGTATAATGGTGGAGTCCATGTACTTGCCATAACGAAGGGGACTTCATAGCGTTCTTTCGCTTTTTTGATGATCCAGACCTGCCCAAGCTGTTCTTTTTCGTCTGCTGTCAAATTCTGATATGTTGCACTATTGGGATCCACGTCAATCGAAACTCCTGCAGGTTTAATGGTAACGACCTTGGTCTGTTGGTTAAAAGGGTAGGTATGAAGTACCTTACCACGAAGGATATTCAGTTTCAACCCACTGCCTCCCCATAAATAATCCAGGATACTATCTCTTTTTGCGGATTCAAAGAATGGAACAATCCGACCTCCGAATGCACCAAATCCATCAATCTTTTGATAGGTTTGATCCCAATTCAATGTTGCAATTGTAGCTCCTGCTTGCGCGGATACTGCAGCTTTTTTGTTAAGTTGTGCCTCTGGATTCTCAAGAGTCAAAGAATTTTTTTGGCAGCTAAAAATAGAAAATGTGGAAACTACGGCGAAAACAGTATAAAGTCTGTTCCAGCGACTGGTTAATTTTAACATAACTTAGTTTTTAAGATTTGTGAATGAATCATTAATTTAATTGTGCTTGGTTTTTCAAGCGGTTCTCATCGTCGTTGTTTTGTTTGCCTCCTTTCTTTAGTTAAAAAAATAAACATTCACCGATTTCCACATTGGTTAGTTTCCGAAAATTAATAAAATTTTGGGATAATTTATTATTACTCTTATTGTTTTAATTTTATTTTTTATTGATTTAAACATAAGTACATATTTTTTTAATGGTGACTTAATTTTACCCCTTCTTTTCTGCCGAAGATGGAGATTAAACTTGTCATTGATTACGCATTAAAAACTGATGTCTGATGGCATTTTCAAGTTCACCCACCATGTGTTGATCAACGGTATCGTTGACAATAATGATGATGCCATAATTGTATGTCGGATACAGCACACATAAGGTATTATAGCCTATTTTAGTATTCCCATCGTGATAGAAATAGCGGGCACCACGTTCATCACGATTGATCATCCAACCGAGCCCCATACCAAATCCATTGTCTTTTCCATAGGTCAGTTGATGTGTTAGACGAAGGGCTTTATCCTTTAATTTGAGGTTGGCTTCGATGTAGGTTAACATATCATTGATCGTTGAATTCATTGTTGGACCAAAGTAAAATCCCCTCAAATTGGCAAATGGAACAGGCTGACCTTTATTATTATGGCCTTGTACAATGTCGTTTTTTTGCAACTCATTCAGGTAGGGGATTGTATGGTACATGCCAAGGTGCCTCTTCAGATATGCGCTGATAAGATGTTCATAGGAATTCTTATAGCTATTTTCCAACAGCGCAACAAGTACCATTACAGCCATGCTATTGTAGCTGAATTTTGTGCCTGGAGTACTGTCCAGCTCGGCTTTCCTCAGGTCGTTGAATAGGCTGTCACGACTATAATTTCCAAGGTAGTCTACCTGTTGTGGAATAGTGAGTCTCTTTAAACTATCGGCAACTTTGGTAGAAAGCAATCTGAAAGTCTTTGGAAGTGCTGAAGTATGATTTGCAAGATGCTTAACAAGGATTCCATGGCCGTCGTATTGCAAATTGGGATAGTTTCCGGGTAAGTATTTACGGATATCGTCATCTAGGTTGATTTTCTTCTCAATGACTGCTTGTGCAAGTAAAGCGGCTACAAAGGTTTTCGCTACCGATCCAACGTTGTAATAGTTATTGGCCTTTGGTAGCTTTTCTTTACTGTAGTTGTATGCGATTTTTTTTCCCTTGGTATAAATTCCGATCGATACACTGTAGGTGTGTTCGTTCGAGAGGTAATCTGTAGCCAGTTGATTGATAGTGGTATCGAGCCAAGTTTTTAGTTTATTGTCAGTTTTAACGGATTCAAGATACTGTCCTTTTAGTGAAGGACTATGTAGTAGCAATAAGGTGCCTAAAAGAATTGTGAAGGATTTTGACAACATATTCATAAACGTTTTAGTACTGTTGATGTTGGTATCTATCGTGGGTATTTGGAGAAGCCTTTCGATTACTTATCACCTTGTGGCATGTATCAATTGTATGTACCAAATTGTTACTGAAAGATACAAATTATTACTGTAAATATGGCAAAGCTTAGTTTATGAAGCGACGGTAGCCCTGTTGGAATATTGTTCTTATTTATGTGTTTTATAGACAAATTTTGTCGTGTATTTAGGCTTGATTTATAGTGTATGTTTCTATAAATTTATTTTAGAAATATCGTGATTTATTTCTCTCTGAACGAGAACAATATAGCAATGAAAGCCAATGTCCGAAAATAATTTTGCTGAACTTTATAAAACTTGGTCGACGGATCAGTTGTTGTCTGTGGTAGACAATCCCGATCACTATGAGCCTTCTGTGCTTGAAGCTGCCGAGATTGAATTAAAAGGTCGACAGTTGACCACCGAGGAGTTGACAGCAGCAAGATATGTGCTTAACCAGCGAGAAGCGGAAAAAGAGACTAATTTTGATACAATAAAAACCAAAGAACAATGGGCTATTACCGGTAGATTTGATACGCCCAGGGCACAAGTGGTCAAAAGAAGTATCGTGCGGATCTCATTTTTTACAGGTATCCTCATTGTATTTAAAGGCTATAATCTTTTTCCTGCACTGGTATATCCGATCAAATATTTCAAAGAGCTACCGGATACCTACACATTACTGTCCTACTGCTCACACTCTTTTTTGCAAGTTCCTCATCCATGGTTTTTTCTATCTTGATGTACATGCTCTTGCAAAGCAGCAGGGAGGCCAAAATTTTAGTGGAGTTCAATCCAATTCTACAGCCATATCCTTTGGAGATGTATATCTTACCAATTCTGCTCTATGGTTTTTTGACGTGGATTTTGTGCACAAAAAAAATACGTGAATGGCTTTAATGCCGATTAATTTCTACTTTTGAATGCAAACCTGCTTTCGTGGTTTTTTTGGAAGTTCGCGACTTCAAATTTTGTAGCCGTTACTAAACAAAGAACAGTTGCTATAGGGACAATAGACTAATAAATAGTGTATGAATATTATTGAAAGCATAAAAAAGACGAATTGGTTGCATATCGCATTATTTTACGTATTGCTGATGGTGGGAACTTTTGCCATACGGAAGCTTCCTAATATTTTCCAGATGGCTATGAAAGATGTTTTCAGTTTTCCATTGCCCTGGAATATGAATCACGGATTTATGATTCTGATTATCTCGGCATTTTTTTATGCTTTGTCAAAAGTCGTTTCCACCGTTACACTTTTTGGCCCTAATAAAACAAAGTCACTTTTGTTTCCATTCTTTTTATTCGCAGGATATGGTATTTATGGATTCAAAAATAATTACGGTGTCGATGAGCACGTTTGGGCACTGTTGTTCTGCCTGTTTACATTGCTGTATGATATCATGGAGGAATTTACTTGGCGGGGCTATTTGAATGACAGTCTAGGTGAAATAAAATGGCCCATTAAAAGTGTGATAACGGGAATGTTTTGGGCGATTTGGCATCTTTTAATTTTTGATAATTTCAGCCAATTTGGTGGCTTTGCCGGATTTGTGCTTTTGTGTATTGTCTTTTCATTTGTATTGACTTTCTCCACCATAAGAACCAATTCAATTATAGCTCCAGCAACTTTGCACGCACTGTTGGGGAAGACAAATTTAGTCACCCTGTTATTATTTATACTGTTTATTATTTTATTGCTTTTTTGGAACAAGAAATTCAAGGGATCAACCAGCGAGGCTGGACTCAAATCGTAGGGAATTGCTAGATGACCATTGCTGCACACAGCCGATCAATTTTGAGTACTGACCGTAAGGAGCAGAGGATATACAGCATAGCGATCTATAAATAAACTGCTGCTCCCTAGGCCATTTAGACTATTCGGCAAGTTTATCGGCATGTCGATGCATAAGTTTCCAGATACCCTGCTCTTTTCTGAAGATTTCGGTGATTCTGAGATTGAAAATCACCACGGTATCTTGCCCTTTTACGTTGACGGACGAACGTTGTATACCCGTCCAGTAGGCTAGCGTATCGCTTGCATCTTGATGGATCACTTCAAATTTGTTTTGTGCACGCGGAAGAAAATTGGAAGCTCCTTTTCGATTAAAATCATTGACCTGGGATACTCCAGAAATGTATATTCCATTGGGTGGAAAAATTGTTGCAGGCTCATTTGAGACAGAAATATCTTTTAGGGAGTCAAAATGGCCTTCCACAAAATCTGTTGAGGCTTTTAACCGGGCAGCCATAAATTTTTCAAAATCCAAGAGTGCATTATTACCTGTTTTCATATCTTTTATCTTTGTTTAATTACACAAAGTTCCTAAAATGAAATTATTCTAACCTGTGACAATCGTCACATAATGTCAAGAGTTTAGCCTTCTTCGACGAATTCTGCTTAGGGTTTCTCGAGCTACCCCCAAAAAGGAAGCCAATTGAGAAAGGGGCACACGTTGTAGGATTTCAGGGTATTTTCTTTCTAGATAAGACAACCGTTCAGCAGCCGAATAGCATATAAATAGATTAGCAAACTCTTCCTGTCGCGAGGCAAACTGCCTGATGCAATGCCGTCCCAACCGCTCTATTTCCGTGACTTTCATTGCGAGTTCAAAGAGTTTTGTCTTATCGAAAATAATGGCCGTTAAGTTCTCACAAGCAACAATGTTAAATTCTGATTTCTTGCCGCTGCCAAAACTTTGAATGTTGGTGGCAATATCGTTTTCAAAGAAGAATCCGATGTTTTTGACGGTTCCGTCTATAACATAATAACTTCTACAATAGCCTTTATCGATAAAAAAGAGCGAATTGCAAACTTTACCCTGTTCTAGCAGCAAATCATTTTTTTTGAAGTTGCGCAATGTCAATGTTGGCTGTAGTAAGTGCCAGCTATCCGTCGAAAAATCAACCAGTGCGTGAATGTAATTTCGGAGATTGTCCATGGTTAAACGGTTTCATCGTCGTAGTGGCGCATAATGTAGTAAAAATAGTCTATCATCTTTAGGTAGTTTTCAATGCTAATGTATTCATTGGTACTATGCATACTCTGCTGTTCAGCGTGATTAATTTTAATGGGCATAAAGCGATAAATATGATCACTGAGATTTTGGTATTTGATAGCGTCGGTTCCGCCAACGGTCAAATAAGGCGTAACAATAAGATCAGGGTACAGCCTGCGGATTGAAGCTTCCATCATATTATAGGCTTTAACGTCTGTTGGTGAGACTTTGGATGCTTCTCGGGCATTGTCGACCTGTTCGATCTCAACATCAAACCCGCTTGTAGCCTGCTCGACATGATCCCGAACTTCCTGTAGGGTGTTTTCAGGCAATAGCCTAAAATTGACGACAAATTCAACTTCAGGTGAAAGTACATTGGGGGCATCGCTGCCCTTCATCATCGTCAGTGCTGTAGTTGTTCGCACGAGGGCATTAGTCGAATGGTTTTTCGTTAGTTGAGCCAGAAGTAAAGGCTCCATAATCCAGCGATTAGCGATCGCAAAACGGGAGGTAAAAGGCATACTACCACCGACCTGTTGAAAAAAGTTTTGGATAATAGGGCTGATCTGTGCTTTCATCTGGTGATTTTCTAAGCGCTGCATGATGACTGCTGCTTTACCAATTGCACTCGTTGTTGGCGGCATCGAAGAGTGCCCACCGAGACCTTTAACCTTAATTTTCAGGGATAAAAATCCCTTCTCCGCGCAACCGATCAAAGCTACATCGGAGCTGATTCCCTTGACCGAGCCCTTCTCCAGAATGAGTCCACCCTCGTCATAAACGGCTTCGAATTTAAGGCCCTTTTCTTTGAAGTAGTCTGCGATTTTGGCCGCGCCCCGTACGCCACCAACTTCTTCATCAAAACCAAAAGCGAGGTAGATATCCCGCTTGGGCTGTACCTGTTCTCGAACCAACTGTTCCGTAGCTTCAAGTAAGGAGAAGAGCACGCCTTTCATTTCTAAGGCTCCGCGGCCATAAATGCGGCCCTTGGCTACTGCCCCCGAAAAAGGTGCATAGTCCCATTCTTCGGCTATTTCACTAACCGGCGGTATTGCCTGGTCTCTAGGCTGAAATAGCGTTGAATCGTTGTTTTTTATAGCAGCAGAACCGGGAGGAACCACATCCATATGCGAAAGAAAGAGTAGCGGAAGTAAGCTATTGTCGCTTCCCTTGAGTCGAATGACTAACGCATGGCCATTGACGGTATAGGTTTCCAGGGAGCGATAGATCAGTGGAAAATTGTGCCTGATGTAAGTATTAAGTTCTTCAAAAGGAACATGATTAAATAATGTCGAGTCGCCGATAGAGATTGTGGCTATTTTGATGCCGCCGGCAAATCGGGCAACAATGCTATCATTGATCGCTGGTTGCACAGACGCTGCAGCAGATTTTTTGACACGGGTAAACGGGTAAGTCAGCGTTCTAATTAGAAGCGCAATGATAAATAGGATAAGTAAGACAAAAAAGATTAAGAGAATTTTCTTCATAACAGACTTCATATCAGTATAAGAACTTACCATATATACGCTGGAAATAACTTATCCAGCGCATATCCTGTTGTTTCTAGTAGAACACGAAAGCCCTTCGTTTGTTTCTTATTTTCCGTTAATTGTGCAATAGCTCAAATTCCTGTTGAACCGTTTCTTGCCCATTAACGATAATTGAAATTCTATGTTTCCCTGCATAGAATTTTCGGGTAGTAATCAATTTAAAAGATTGCTTTCGCTCGATACGGTTTATTTCGGCCCCCTGATAAGTTCGTTCGCTAATTTTAAAAACCTTTCGAGATAGCTGACCATTTGACTTTTGATAATATAATCCATACTCCAAACGTAATGACCTGGCGCTGCTGCTTCCATTCTCAATTTCAAAGGAAAAAATAAGGTGTTCACCTATTTTAACCGCCGGTGTATGGATGCTGAGATTCCTAATATGAAAATCACTACTATCCAGTCCATAAAAGTTTAGAATCGCTGGATGCCCTTGTTTGAGTAAGGTGCGGCAGCCATGTTTGATGATGGCATCTGTATTTTTACTGATGCCATTCCATTGCTGGGCAATAGTCAGAACGAGATGGGGATGATCTTTGGCAATATCGTTGAGATTGTTGGCTACACTTCTTCTGACGCTCTCGGATGGGTCATTATGGAGGTTTTGGAGGATGGGCAGGATAGGGGAAGGGTCGTTTTTTAACGATGGAATTGCCATCGCCCAGGGGAGTCGGGGCCTCGATCCTTCACTTGCAAGGCGTCGAACCTGAGAATGTGGGCTTTTAGACCATCTTTCCATTTCCGCGATCATACGAGATCCATAGTTGATAATAAATGGACGAACGGCAAATTCGCAGGTTATAAATCTCGTGACGATTTCAAATGACTGTACAGCTGTTTCAAAATCTCCGATACCGTAAGTTTCTATATAGTCCGGAAAAATAACATATTCAAGGCCTCCCGGAAGCTTCGTTTCTAGGAACTGTTCCACCACTTGTGTTAGTAAGGCTGCTGCTTCGGGAAAAGATGCCGGCATAAATTCGTGCAAGACCGCTGTGCTGTGTTTTGTACGCTGTTTCCATTCCATTTCATGAAAACTGTCTGAAAAAATGCGTTTGATAAACTGTTCTCTGTTAAAATTGTTGTCAACGCGGTGGAACTGATCGGCAATAAACTGATAAAATTCCCGTGTATATATATCTTTAATAAGGGCCATGAGCTGAACAATAGCTGTTAAATTTCGATTAATGAAGACAAGATACTATTTTTTAGACTTTAGTATCTTGTCATGTGAGCGGATTAGTTCGTGGCTTCTACGCCAAATTTTTTGATCGCCTCAGGGCTCAGCGGAGTGAAAAAGTTAAGCATGTTACCATCGGGATCACAAAAAAGCAATGAGCGATTACCCCAAGGCATTGTTGTCGGTTCCTGAATGATTTTTGAAGCACTATTTTTGATCCGAATATATTCATGATCTACATTTTCAACTAAAAATTCAATAATAATGGGGGCCATGTTGCCAAAAGTAGTGAGGCTGTCACTAAACATTTGCATCGTGCGAGTACTTCCTATAGCTAGGGTAATCGAACTGGTGGAAAGCTCGGCAAAATCTGGTGTAAACCATTGTGCGGTGAGCCCAAGGATTTCTTCATAGAATCTGACGGACTGCTGAATGTCGTTTGCAATCAGTCGAATGGATGTTAGTTTCATGCTGATATAAATTTTATTGATAACAAAGTTAAACGGGCTATTGACAATAGTTTGTCAATAGCCCGTTCGAAATTGTCCATAAATTTGCTTATCATCGCGAGATTAATACGTCGTCAATAATTCCAAATTCTTTGGCTTCTGCAGCAACCATCCAGTGATCCCGGTCGCTGACATCATGTACACGTTGATAACTCTGTCCACTGTGTTTGGCAATAATATCGTACAGCTCTTTCTTGATTTTCAGTACTTGATTGGCCGTAATTTCGATGTCCGAAGCCTGTCCCTGAACACCGCCAAGCGGCTGATGAAGCATCACCCGTGCGTGTTCCAGCGCGCTACGTTTGCCGGCAGCACCGCCGCAGAGTAATATCGCACCAAAGGAGAGTGCCATGCCGGTACAGATCGTTGCAACATCCGGGCTGATCAATTGCATCGTATCATAAATACCTAATCCCGCGTAAACTTCGCCTCCGGGAGAGTTGATATACAGTTGTATATCTTTTTTTGGGTCAACAGATTGAAGGAATAACAGCTGGGCTTGTACGATATTGGCGATGTTGGATTCTACAGCAGCGCCCATAAAGATAATACGGTCAATCATCAATCTGGAAAATACGTCCATCTGCGATACGCGCAATTCGCGTTCTTCGGTGATATACGGCGTCATGGCCAGCGGAATGCGTGACTGCTCGATACCTGAAATATAATGATCTACCAGATCTTTTTGGACATAACAATGCCCTACCGCAAATTTGCGGAACTCATTTTTGTCAATCGTCATGATGTTAGGAATTTAGAATTTGCTAAATAACTTTATTATTTTTTTTCTAAAAGAGACATGTTCGGGATGTGTAAATAATGCCTGCGTTATGGCTTCAATTTCCATTTTCACTTGTTTACGCCCGAATTGCCGAATAGCTGCATAAGCTTTTTGTTGGGCAATAACCTTGTCTGCCAACTCTTCGTCCAACGCCAATTTCGCTTCAAAAAGCAGTGCATCTTCCGGCTCAGCTATTCCAAAGATATACGCTTCTATCTGCTGGGTTTCATTCCATGAAGTCATCATAAACCAGGGATTTTTGTTTAACGGATTCTCTAACTTTCTCCAGGCATTTAAATTTTTGAACAGTGGCGCTCCTTGCTCCCGAATAGCCATATTCATCTGCAATTTCCTGCAGTGACATTTGATCATAATAAAAGCTTTTCAAGAGTTCTAAACATTTACGCCCAGCAGTCTCCAAAAAACGAAAAAGCCTTGTGCTAGAAGGAGACTCTTCGGTTGTCAAAGCAATATCCACTTGATCTAGGGGAAGATTTGGACTGGATTGACCATACCGTTTTAACCATAGATTTTTGGCTGTTCCAACCAAATAGCCAATATCGTTGTTTAGTGGTGCTGCTGTTAAAAGAATCTTTTCATAATACACCAGCAAAGCGTCCTGAAATACATCTTTGGCTTCATCCAAATTACCACCCGTGCGACTGATATACTTAGCCACGATGGGAAATGTAGTTTTATACAAGTTCATAAAGAGCACCTGTCGGTCTATTGTTCGATTTGAATTGATCAATTGTTGCATAGCAATATCATTTATAGACATGTACCAATTTAGCGAAAAGTATCACCTTTTATTTGAAAAATTAGTTAAACAAAAATGCTTCCCTTTTTTGGGAAGCATTCATTCGCTTATTCGAGTTCGCTTATTCCAGTTTATGTTTCCGCTGCTCAGGGCTATTTTTTTAAATTCAGTTCCATCTGGATATTACATCGTTGATAAGGACTTGGATAGCCGCTAATCTTTTGGAACCCCAACTTGTAATAGAGATTGATTGCAGGTTTTAAAATGGTGTTGCTCTCGAGAAACAGTTTTGAAGCCCCTAAGGTTTTTGCTTCTTCAATAATTGCTCTTCCCAAAAGGTAGCCTATACTTTTGCCTTGCACTGTTGGGGATACCGCCATTTTTGCCAATTCATAGTCAAAATCGGGATGATTCATTTTAATAAGTGAGCATACACCTACAGGTTCATCGTTATAAAGAGCAACCATAATTTTACCCCCTTTTGCCAAAATATACTCCTCGGGGTTGTCAAGTGCTTTATGGTCAGTTTCTTCCATTTCAAAATAGGTAGAAATCCATTCCTCATTCAAAGACTTAAATGCCCGGCGGTATGTTGAATTGTATGGAACAATGTTGACATCCTTACTTTCACGTATTTTCTTTTGTTCCTGAACGCGTTTCAGCAAGGATTTTTGTTCAAGGAGAAATTCCCATTCAGCTAAAGCTTCCCATAGATTGTGCGTGGCTTCCTGGATAATCCCATCTATGGCGCGATCGATATCGATGCATTGAATTTTCATTCTTTCCCAAAGCATTTTTCCTTTATCGGTCAATCCAACCATATTTCGCCGTTTATCTACAGAGCGAAGGTTATCCTCTACAAGACCTGCGTTGATCATTTCTTTGACGATTTTAGTGACTGATGGCTGGGAATGGCCAATCTCTGTTGCTATATCGGTAATTGTTTTTGAATCACCCTCAGACAAGATAAAGAAAACGGGAAACCACTTGGGCGCAAAATCAATCTGATAAAGCTCATGTAATCGGGCGGCCTCTTCTGTGATATTTGAAGCCATGTAGCGCAATCTGCTGCCTAATGCTATTTTTCCTGTTTTTTCAAATAGTTCCATCGTATTATAAGTAATTATATAACCAGTTATGTAAATGTAGAAAAATAATTTAAATGTTGTAAAATTTAAATTTTAAAATTCTGTTAAAACAAAAATATATGGTTGCTTTTTTCGTTATATTTCAATAAATTCAAACCATAAAAAACCAGAACCCCTTAAATTAGACCAAAGGATATGAACGAGTTAGAAACTTATTTCCGAAATAATGATGCGAAGCTAATTAATAAATGGATGCATTATTTCGATGTATACGATAGACACTTTAGTCGTTTCAAAGGCAAAGAGATCGTGGTGTTGGAAGTTGGGGTTTTTCAGGGCGGCAGTCTTCAGATGTGGAAGAACTATTTTGGTGATCGTGCGAAAATTTACGGTATTGACATCAATCCGCACTGTAAGGAACTCGAAGAAGAAAATGTAGAGATATTTATTGGTTCACAGTCGGACCGGAAGTTCCTGCGCAAGGTAAAGGAATCCATTCCGCCGATCGATATATTGATTGATGATGGTGGTCATACGATGAAACAACAAATTGTGACATTTGAGGAGCTTTTTGATCATGTGAAAGATAATGGTGTATATCTTTGTGAAGATTTGCATACCTCTTATCAGGTATTTTACGGCGGTGGCCATAAAAGGAACGGTACTTTTATTGAATACAGTAAAAATTTTATTGATTACATCAATGCTTACCATTCCGAGCAACGTGGATTGAAGGTCAATGGATTTACGCGTTCGGTAAGTTCCCTACACTACTATGATAGCATCTTGGTCGTGGAGAAGCATCGAAGGGATGAAGCGCCAATACATATGAAAACAGGGGCGGCGACAGTGAAAGATTTCAATGCGGCTCCCACAGGATTCGATGGATTAAAATGGAAGATTAAGAAACCTGCTTTGACCATGATCAACAAGTTGCTCCGTTTTTTCCGTATTGGCGGGTTTATGTGGCGTTAATAGTCTGTGGAGATAGCATCTTTTCGTTCATGTGTATTGTGTTGTTAGCTGAAAAAGACGCTTAAAACGTATTTCTTTCCTAAAAAATTATAAAATAGTTGAATTTGTATACTGAAGGAATGATTATGGTAACATTTTGTAAGCTTCAATAGATTAAATTTGTAATGTAACACAAATTACATCTACTAAAAATATACTTACCTCGCTCCGGTTTCCAAGAATCCGTCAAGTTCCACCGGAGTGGGTAAGTTTCTTTACGCTATAATATATGTTCATTTATTCCTTGAGCACTGCAATATTTAACTGCAATATTTAATTGATTTGTAGCTTATCCTTTTTAATACGCATAGATTCTATTGTGTTAATGTTGGATGGTCCCGCCGCAATACAATGTTCTATTTCGATTTTCCGACGCAGATCCTCAGAGTTTAGTTCAGCTTTCCTTTTAGAAAAGATTTAAGTATGTGCATGCTGTTGATATATGAGCGTCAAAATTATAGTGGACTTCATGTTTGTATATTGGACAAATGAAAAAATACTTGCCTTGTTGATCAATAAATTTGTAAACAAATGGAGTGATTAGGATAACGAACCAACGGACTAATGATTAGCTTTGTTTTATTACGATAGGGCAAATTGTAGTTGCAATATGTCGCCCTTCATTTCTCCAGAAAAATTTACCGGCGAAAACTTAGAATCGTACGGACCAGTTTAGTTGTTAATCTAAAAGATTAGATTAACAAGGACTTACAAGAAAACAAAAAAGGCAGATCATTTAATCTGCCTTTTGGGTAAGTAATCGGGCTCGAACCGACGACCCCTAGAACCACAATCTAGTGCTCTAACCAACTGAGCTATACCTACCGTGATTTTGATGTCACAAAAGTAGTATTATAGCTTATATGTTCCAAATGTTTTTTAAACTTTTTGACTAAACAATTGTCTATCAAAAGGTATAATTTTCAAGCATGCCCGTTTAGCGACCCTGGAGATAATATCTAGGTAATATTTTCAGGTTAAATGCCTAAAGAAGCAGCTTGGTCTTTAATTTGTATACTATAGTTTATGGGAAAATTTTTAAAATTTTTAATTATCGTAGCCATTTTGGCAGTGGGCGCTTGGTTCGTGTATAAAAAATATAACAGCGGACCGGCAGTGGAAAGCAAACATCAGTTGTTGGTGGATCGCATTGAAGCAATGGGAAAACTGGAATTGGTCAAATACCGCTATAGCGATGTTGTGGAGCATAAAAACGTGAATACGTTTTTGCCGGATGCAAGCGTATTGTTAATCGTCAAAGCAGATGCTGTAGGCTGTGTGAACCTTACAAAACTTAATCCGGAAGATATCAAGGTTGTAGGAGATTCGGTTTCCATCAAATTGCCGGCTCCAGAAATCTGCTACATTAAGATCGATCATGAAGCATCCAAAGTCTATGATACCAAAATGGCGTTCTTGCGCGAAGCAGAGCTTGTGGATGAAGCTTACAAAGCGGCGGAAAAAGCTGTTGCTGATGATGTTAAGAAGTCAGATATTCTGCAGCAAACCAAGGCCAACGCAACAACCGTGTTTAAACCGCTCTTACAGGGATTGGGGTTTTCAAAAATCAATCTGACTTTCGAATAAATCCAACAAAAAAGCTAGGCAATGTTAACATTGTCTAGCTCTCTACAATAAATCTAATGTCCAGACACCTCAGGACGAGGATCTCATAATCAAACTATTATCACGTTAAGAACAATAGCCAAGTTATATTCGTTTTACTTTTTTGTCGATGTATCGGGCTGTGGTGTTGGCGGGATTTCTCCACGGGATTCTGCAGATGTGGTATCGCGATATTGTATAGTCGTGGTATCGTTGGGAACGGAGTCCCGCATCAGTTCCTTTGACTTTTGATCATCAGTTTTAACGCCATTACATCCATAGGCTGCTAAGCAAATTAGACCGACGGCAATTAAGTTTGTTGGGTTTTTCATATTATTTATTGTTTAATGATAGCATATTGCTGCATACGCTCAGCCGAAGAACAAAGGTCAAATAAAAATGGTTTTGGATTTTCAAATTAGCTATTATGATATAAAAAGGAATCCAACCTTATATTCTTATTTTTTAGATGAATTATGTTGTAAAAAACTTTTTACAATTGAGTGCTGTTCCTATGAGTAAATAAGTTCATTAAACAGATAGATATGATTCAGATACTGCTTGTCGACGACCATCATCTGGTAAGGAGTGGTTTTCGGCTGATTTTGGAAACGCAAGATGATATCGCTGTTTTGGCTGATGTTGAAAGTGCTGAGGCAGCCTTGGATGTTTTAAAAATCAATCATCGACCGGATATGATCCTTACTGATATCAATATGGGCAAAATGGGAGGGATACCCCTCATTAAATTTGCCAAACAAAACTACCCAGATATAAAAATCCTTGCGTTGACGATGGAAAATGACAAACATATCGCCGCAGATGCATTGCATGCCGGTGCAGATGGCTATTTAGTGAAAGATAGTAGTTGTGAAGAGGTACTTTTTGGTATTCGGCAAGTTTTTAAAGGAGAGAAATATATCAGTGGTTCCTTAGGTGTTTCCTGTCTTCATGCGTATAAAAACTATGCGGATAGGGTTCCTGACCTTAGTCGGATTTTGTTAAAATATGATATTTCAGAACGGGAATTGCACGTATTGAGACTGATCGCTGAGGGATACACCAACGGTGAAATTGCTGAGCGTATTTTTTTGAGCAAACGTACCGTAGAAGGACATCGACAAAAACTTATTGAGAAAACCAATACAAAAAACACCGCGGGCCTTGTCCGATTTGGTTTTCATCATATGCTTTTACATTAATTAAAAAACAAAAAATAGAGAAATATGGCTACAAAGAATGAAAACCGCGTTGTCGGGACCGAAATGGAAAAAAAGAAAAAGGTTAAGCTAGGAGTGGACGGGGAGGCACTTTGGGATGTAAACGATAAGGATCAAGGAGATGCCGAGGCTGGTGTAGACCCGCAGGTGGATCAGCTCAATGACATGCCCAATGACCCTGCTGATAGGCCCAAGGAAAAGAAGAAATAAAAAAGACCCGCATTTGCTGCGGGTCTTTTTATGTTGGCCGAACCCTTCTGTAAAAAATCGGTTCTATTTTTTGCCCTGTTTTTCGATGGCTTTAATAAGTTCATCTTTTGTCATATCATGACGTCCCGTGATATCCATTTTCTTTGCCATTTCCAAGAGCTCAACTTTGGTTTTTTCTGAGCTTCCATTTTGTGAACCTTTAGCCGCAGAAGCGTTTTTAGCAATTGATGGAGCTGATTTTTTTTCTTTGTTGGCGCTGTTGCCCTTCGATTGTCCTTTGGCAGTCGTCTGGCTTGAACTTTTTGTTGTATTCATAATGTTCTGTTTTATTTGTTACTTATATGCTGAACATGTTATATGCACAAAAGGTTGTTCGTTTTAATACGTTATTGAACGGTACTATTACGCTTTGTTCTTTTTTTCCATAGCAAATGCTTTGATCATGGCTTTATTAAAAGCGGGTAAATCGTCGGGCGTGCGGCTCGTAATAAGTTTATCGTCAACGACGACTTCGCTGTCTTCCCATAATGCGCCAGCATTAATGAGGTCCATTTGAATGGCTTCGATTGACGTTATTTTTCTATCACGTACCAAATCCGCATTAATAAGTAATTGTGGACCGTGACAAATCGCCGCGATCGGTTTATTGCGTTCCCAAAAAGCATTGATTAAAGCAATAACCGTTTTATTGGTTCTCAATTTATCGGGGCTTATGACTCCACCGGGCAGCAGCAAGCCATCGTACTTATCCTCTTCTGCCTCCTGAAGAGCAACATCGACAGGATAATCATTTGACCACTCATCACCATTTTTTGCGCGAACTTTTCCTTTAGCGGGTGATATAATGTCCGTTTTGGCACCTGCATTTTCCAGCGCTTCTCTGGGGCTGGTCAATTCAATTTCTTCAAATCCATCTGCTACCAATATGGCAATCCGCTTATTTTTTAAATTTTCCATATCTAAAGTTTGTTTGTATTATATGTTTTGTGTTCTTAAAGGGAACGGATCTAAACTTACGAAGGTTTGATATAAATTACCTTCGAGCTGGTTTTTGCCAATTCACTTAATGAGTAGCTAAAGTAGATTTTTAATTTAGATATCGATAAGTGCAAAGCTGGTATCGTCACCATGATGGGCTCTCAGTACAGGTACTGCCACATTGTAAATCGGTATTCCGGCCGGGGATAGGGCTTTGAATTTTCCCGCATGCGCATGCCCATGAAAGGCAGCAGTAACTTTACGCCGCTGTAACGGCTCCATTAAATGTGTTGAGCCTAAGAAAGGATAAATCTGTTCGGGTTCGCCAACTACTGTTTCCGCTATAGGTGCATAATGGAGTAAAGCGACTTTTTTTATAGCTGCATGCTCTTGCTCTAACCTTGCCAAGGCACGGTCCAGTAGCAATGATTCGTTTACAGCTTCCTGCACAAAACTTTTCATAGCATCTTCGCCGAACATCGAGAGCATATAACGGTCAAACCCGCCACCAAATCCTTTTACCCCAGCAAAACCAATATTTTCGATCACGATTGCTTCGCCGTCCAAAACCGTAATTTTACTGTCGGTCAAAATTTGGCGAATCTGTTTCTGCCGTCCCTTTTCATAATCGTGATTTCCTAATACGGCGAGGACCGGAACTTTGATGGATTGAAGTTCGGCAACGAGTAATTCAGCCTCTTCTTCATCCCCAGTGTCGGTTAAATCACCACACAATAGCAGGACTTTTGCCTTTTCTGAAATCTCTTCAAATTTTGTTTTCCATTTTCCATGCTGATTTGCATTCATATGTATATCGCCCAAAGCGGCTATTGTTGTCTTTTTATTCATCTCAAACAGTTTTTATGGTATATGATTTATAATCCCATTCTTTAATATCGATCTCATATTGTGTCTGGTCGATGAGCGGTCCAAGGCAAACTTTCTCTAAGCATGGAGGCAGTTCATATTGGTCTGCTGCGCGCTTAATAAGCTGATCAAATAATTCCTTCGGAAGAATATCGCGATAGTCATGCGGATAGGTAAACTGAAAGATGAGCATTTGGGCCAACAAGAGGTGCCAATGTTGATCCATCCGGGATAATAAAAGATCCCAGTCCAGTTTCTTCCCATATTTTAGCCAAATATGGTTTATATCGGCACTGTCGTGCCGCTCTCTGTTTTGTACATACAGCTTACACCAAACAAGTTCTTCTGCAGGTATATAACGTACGGTTGTATCAAACAACACTCCCTCAGGCCCCCTGTCAAACCAATCTTGTTCTACCGTACAATTGTGATTAACACTATCAAAAATAATGTCAATAAAGTAGGGGGCCTTATAAATCTTGGCCAGCCATCTCACATCCGTCAGTTCCGTTTTATAACCACTGGCGGCAAAGTGCTTGAGAATTTTTGGGTATTCGCTGCTTTTGCAAAAAATATCCATGTCTTTCGTAGGCCGTATGATCCCTGTGTAGTGAAACATAGCCAAACCGCCACCTACCATAAATTGACATCCGTTCTCTTGTAGCAGTCTCAATGTATCTTGAAAGAAAGCCAAGCAATCCTCAGGTGGATTATCTAAATGAATCATATTGTCTACTTTTTATTAAAGACAGTCAAATAAATGCAGTAGTTTGTTGATAGTCAATGAAAACGTATTATCCACCAGATTAATAGTAAAAGTACTCTATTTAAAAATTTTTGGAACTCGGAGGGCTCTTATCGATGTTCTGAAATAAAATGGTCTGAAATAAAATAGCGGGCTCATTGCCTGATGAAGTATGGATGGACATATCACAAAGATCTAAACAGCATAAATATGGACAGTTTTTTTGGCTCTGGTGAGGATCTCACGATGTTACAGATGGGATCGCGCGCGTTTATGATGTTTATTATAGCGCTTTTTCTGGTTCGACTAGGAGGAATTCGAATTCTCGGCCGAAAGTCGGGTGTGGATTTCGTAATCATTATTATGCTAGGTGCAGTGTTGGCTAGAGGGATCGTTGGCGCCTCGCCGTTCCTGTCAACGGTGTTCGCTGGCTTTGTAATGATTATTGTCAATAAAATCCTGGCCCAGGTATCGGCCCGGCTTCCCTATTTGGGTAATATGGTAAAAGGTAAGCCGGCTGTTTTATACAAGAACGGTAAAATCCAATGGGATCAGATGGACCGACTGGGTGTAAGTCGCACAGATCTACTGACGAGCTTGCGGCTAGAAACAAACAGTAAGCACCTTGATGAAGTTGATATGGCTTTGATGGAACCGAATGGCCGAATAAGCTTTACACTCAAGGAAAGAAAATAAATATTTAACAGATAACTCTTCCTGTGTAAAAACATATTGTGACGTCGAAAGGGATCACCTGAATCAAAGCCTATTGACACTTCACATAGCTAACCTGGGAAGGGGTAAAAAACATAAATAAAGATAAGATTATGATAAAATATTTTTATTTGGTCGTCGCATTTGCAGCAACAGCGATATCTTGCGATAATAGGGCTAATAATAGCGAGGAAACTTTGATAGACACAGCCGTTAACCAAAATGGCCTACCGTTGGACGATATTCACCGAAGTCGTGGAAAAGATACGACAAAAAATGAGGGTGGGAGCGCAAAAGATGGTTTGCCATTGGACAATCTGGATCGCGGTAAAAATACGGATTGACCTGGTTGCATCTTTACGAACGATGGTGCAAAATTATTTACTTCCCGAACGATAATAGATCCAACCTGGTAACTGCTCCAATGGGTTTGGTATTTTCAGATCTACAAGAGTATTCAACCCTAGTTCTTGGGATAATTTTCCGAATGCATCTATGTCATGAACTGGATAGAATATCGCGTGCTCATTGGGCATATCCACATTCCCTTGTAACCAGCGGTAGCCCTCGGCATGTAGATTGTCGATAAAGGTATCGGTAATAACTTCCAGGTAATGCATCATTTTGTTGATCCACGTAAGTTCGTCCTTTGCTCGCGTCGGATAGTGTTCATGTGTAAAATCGAGGATCAGTTGTTCGCCCTCCATGTCCCAGCCATCGCGAATCATCGCCAAACCCATAGACCGAACTTCTTCCTGATAAAAATCCTGCCCATAGCTCATTTTAATTTTGCCCGCAATAGGACTTTCTTCAATTTTAGCACGTAGCGCCATTTGTCTATTAAGAAGTTCATGGATGTAGTCGAATGTCTGTTCCATGGTATGATAAGAATTAACGAAGGACAGAGCCTTAATGGCTTTGTCCTCCGGAGTGAATGAATGTTATAAATACTTTTATTTTAATGTCGGTTTGGGCGCTTTGTTCTTAACAGCTGGGGATGGTGCATTTGGTGTAATGTGCATATCACTTATCGAAGGATCTGAAGGCTGCATATTTTTAAGTTGATCAAGATGTTTTTCAAATGCGGGGATTTTATCGGTAGCGAATTTCTTAAGGTCGGCATCTGTAATTGCTGTGCCTGTACTTGCATCTTTGAAAAGTGAAATAGCATCCTGATGACTCTTGACCATCAGATCGGTATAGATGCGGTCAAAACTTGCTGTGTCCGCATTATTGAGTTGGTCGATCATCGGTTTATAATTTTGATCGTCGCTCGTGCTCAGTTGCCAATTTTTATTCTTTACAATGGTCGACAGTTCATTTCCTGCAGCAGTATGGTCGTCTGTGATCATCTGTGCATATTGTTTTATATTGGGGTTTTGTGATTTTGCAAGAGCAATGCTTGCTGCCTGCAGTTCGAAATTGTTGCTGGCCGTGGCTTTGCTGGCAAAGTCCAAGTCTCCAGGCTGTGGCTGAGCGGGTTTGCTGTCTTGCGCCTGAACAGTTAAAATGCAGGTGAAAATCACAAGCAGCGTTCCCAAAGTTTTTAAAATGGTTTTCATAATGCTATTTTTTAATTGTTAACGATGTATGCTATTTCGGTTATCATTTCCTTTTTGTCCATAACTAATGATGATAGCGGATGTTAAAATGGATAAAGACAATACCGATGAAATAAACATATGCTCTTTTATATTTGTGTTTTAATAGTGAACAGTGGTCGAGAAGCCAGGGTTTGGAACAGTTATATTTTACGTACTTAAATCGAAAGCGGTGTTGTTTACGTAAATAGATCGTACAAATTCGGATTGCACCATAATTAAAGATTTAGGTCAATTGTGTGCAGTCAACAATCAATTTCTCAACTAAACTAAAAACAAACCGCTATGAAACAGTGATTTTTTGCCAGGTATCTCTAATTCATATTTCGGGGCCTTGTGTCGGAAAAACTTGTTTTAACAAAAGCATCTATGTAAAGAAAATATAAAAGGCTCAATTTCGTTGGGCCTTTTCCAAAAAATGAGCGATGAAATATTCAGACAATATGGGTAGTACAGCTGTACAATTTACAGTAATCCCAATGACGGGAATTTATCTTTATTGCATCAGTAATCTGAAATGCTAATCCGTCTTGTCTGCTCTATCACCGTCTGAGGAGTTGTGTCTTTCTTTTTGAGCCTTCATTTTAAAAGCGTGATTTTCCTTTGCGGCATCAATTGAGTGTGTGCAGGTAAGATCACCTTCCTGAAGCGCCAGTTTAGCGACGTGGGCATAAAATTTCGCAAGCTGATCTAGTTCTTCTTCACTGAGATCTTCCAAATTAACCATTCGGTTACTAGTGCCTTCGTGAGAGGCAATCAATTCATTGAGCTTGAGGTGGATTGCCTTTGAATCTTTATTCTGCGATTTTTGAATAAGAAATACCATAAGAAAAGTAACAATGGTCGTACCTGTATTGATGACCAATTGCCAGGTTTCAGAGTAGTTAAATATGGGGCCACTCACTGCCCAAATGATAACTGTAGAGGTTGCAATAATAAATGCCGCTGAACTACCGGTTGCGTGTGTCGCCCAGTTTGAGAACCGTTCAAATAAGTTTTTTCTCTTTTTCATTGCTAAACTTTAAGTTTCTATAGAGACCCCACTGAAACCGAATTTGTTTGTATTTATTGGCTTTATCTTAAAAGATCAGTTTTTCAAATGTTTTTCTGCTCCATAGCTAACAACAGCCTACTTGCTTTGTTGCTACTGCCGTATTTGAGCTTTGTATTGACTAGGTGTGACTCCTTTTATGGACTTGAAAATTTTATTAAAGTTTGAAAGGCTATTGAAACCACAGGCATAAGCAATGTGCGTGATTTGATGCTTATTTTCAACAATCAATCTACAGGATTCACTAATGCGCACCTCATTGACAAACTGGACGAAGGTTTTCTGCGTACGGGATTTGAAGTAACGGCAAAAGGAATGTTTCGACATATTAGATAGCTGCGCAACTTGATCCAATTGAATTTCTCTAGTATAGTTGTTAAATACGAATTTAAAGATGCTGTCAATTTTACTATTGTCAATAGGACTATAGTTGTGGGTGTATCCGGCACTGGAGAGGTATTCAAATTCATCTGTGGATATCATCAACTCGATAATCTCCAACAACAAAATGGTTTTCTCAAAGCCATAATCCAGCTGTACGATCTTTTTTAGCTTTACCTTCAATAGTTCCTTTGTTGCGCCACGGAATAGGAGACCACGTTTTGAGGCCGAAAAGAATGTTTCGATTTTATGTGTCTGAAAGAAATGCCCTAAAACTTTAATCATTAATTTAGGTTCTATGTACAAGGCTAAAGAGCGGGATGTTTTTGTCTCCGCGATGGCCGAGCCCGTGCAATTTATATTGTTATTGTGCCAAACATGTGGCAGATCGGGTCCTACAAAAGTGAGTTCATCAGAAACAAAGTTACTCACATTGTCTCCAATGATCCGTTTTCCCTCACTTTCCACAATATAGGTCATCTGACAGGCGCTATGAAAGTGAAATTCGGTAGAAAAAAAAGGTCGCTGCACATCTTTGGTCGCAAAAGTCGTAATAGCTGCACCCTCCAGAATTTTTGCAAAAACAGGTTTCATGCGTTTGGTTATTTTAATTAAGAGCGAGTAATATAGCTTATTTTGTCCTAAAAAGAGATAAACAAAGGTAAAAATGTTAATATAGTAGGAGAAATGAGCAATCGAGCAGTAGTCACGGTACTGTTAAGCGCGTAATTTCGTATAAAATAACGCGTAGAAATTATGAATCCTAAATTATATCCTTATAGCATGATGCTCGTCTTTGTCGTATTTTGTGCGACAGCCTTTCGGTCTACAGAAAGAAGCCGCCCCGTGGCTCGCTATGGATCTATAACAGGATTAAAAGCAGAGAAGGTAGCTTATTATAAGAAACTACATGCCAATGTTTGGCCCACGGTACTTCGAAAAATCAAGGCATGTCATATCCGCAATTATTCTATTTTTTTGAAGGAAATAGACGGTAAATTTTTTCTTTTCAGCTATTTCGAATATGTAGGGCAAAATTTCAAGCATGATATGCAGAAGATGGCGTCCGATCCAGAGACACAGCGTTGGTGGAAAGAAACGGATCCTTGTCAGCAACCCCTGTCCGATGCACAGGAGAAAGGGGAGATATGGTCTGGTATGGCGGAAGTATTCCATACGGAATAAGGAAAGAAAAAGAATGCAAGCTGTAATAACCAACATCATATAACCATGAGAAAGAAACTATTATTTAGTCTGGCCCTTGCTGTATTGGGAACAAATCTCTGTGCGCAGACAAAGACTATTGTACCTGTTCCATCGATACATCCCAATGCTTATCAGCGGGAGCAAATTGACCGAAAATATGGTATGTTCGTTCATTTTGGCATGAATACATTTCATGATCAGGAGTGGACAGACGGATCTAAACCTGCTAGCTCGTATGCACCATCTGCTATTGAGGTAAAACAGTGGGTTTCAACGGCAAAGGAAGCTGGGATGAAGTACATGATTTTGGTTACGAAACATCATGAAGGTTTTTGTTTATGGGATAGTAAGTATACGGACTACGATGTCGCGAGTTCTTCAAACGCGACAAATGTTGTGCAGGAGCTGGCTAAAGAATGCGCCAAACAGGGGATGCGCCTTGGTTTATATTATTCTTTATGGGACCGAAAGCAGAATCCCAATGTAAAAGACATGTCTGCAGATGCAGCATATAATCAATATATGCTGAATCAGCTTAATGAGTTGGTTGATATGACCAAAAAGTATACAGATATCGTTGAGCTTTGGCTGGACGGTGGCTGGGAAAAAGAGAGCTATCGATGGCCCACGCAGGCGATTTACAATTTGATCAAGAAAAAGGTTCCCGGATGTCAAATTGGTATAAACTGGAGTATAGGATCACCTGAGAACACAGACAAACACATTGTTTTGCCGAAAGATCAGCAGAATTATTACCCTATACGTTATTTTCCAAGTGACTTTAGGCTAGGGGATCCTTATCTTCCGGTCGATCCTGACCCTAAACTTTTTATGGCTCAGGGGAATACGTACTATATGCCTTTTGAGACAACAGTTGTCCTTGGAGAACGCTGGTTTTATAATACTACAGACAAGAAGTATAAGTCTTTGGAAGAGCTTGCGGGGATTTATCAGGCCGCAACCGCACAAGACAATATCCTGATCTTAAACGTTGGTCCCAATCGGATGGGACGCATAAAGGATTCGGATGTTGACATTTTGCGCAAATTAAAGGATAAGTTAAAGTTGTAATTCAAAATAGATTAACCTAAACACTAAAAACAAGTACGTTAAGATTTTATGATAAAGACGTTTGATATTCAGGATCGGAGATTTCCTTTGGCCACAGGTGCCGGCAGTGATGCGATACACAAGGATCCGATCTATTCTTATGCTGTAACTCGATTGGTAGATGATAAGGGACGCGTAGGGACAGGTTTGGCTTTTACACTGGGAGCAGGAAATGAGCTGGTCTGTCGTGCTGCGGCTTTTTATGCCGAACGATTGAAAGGGATTCCAATTGAAGACCTTATGGCAGATTTTGGTCAGTTGTTTAATAAGTTGAGCAACGAACAGCAATTTCGTTGGCTGGGCCCCCATAAAGGTATCGTTCATTTGGCCCTGGCTTCGGTCACAAATGCCTGTTTTGACCTCTGGGCTAAAACGAGAGGAGTTCCACTTTGGAAGCTGTTAACCGACCTTAGCGCTGAGGAGATTGTCAACACGTTGGATCTTTCCTATTTGGAAGATGAATTTACAAAGGCTGAAGCGATCAGCCTGCTGGAGTCGACTATCTCAACCAGTCATAAAAGAATGGGCATTATAGAAAAGGGCTATGTGGGCTACGACACATCAGTAGGCTGGTTTAACTATTCTGATGAAAAGGTACGGGAGAATTGTAAACGTGCTTTAGACAATGGTTTTTCCGCAATGAAACTCAAAGTAGGTAGTGAAGATCCATTACGGGATATTCGTCGTGCGCATATTGTACGGGAGGTTGCTGGTGATGAAGCTAAAGTCATGCTCGATGCGAATCAGCAATGGACGCTACCGCAGGCGCTATCCATCTGCCAAGAGCTTAAGGAAATGAACCCTTTTTGGGTAGAGGAGCCGACACACCCCGACGACATTGTTGGGCATAAACGCTTAGCCGAGCACATTGCGCCGATAAAAGTTGCCATGGGTGAGCATGTGCCGAACCGCATCTTGTTTAAAAATTACCTTCAAATGGGTGCGGCGGGATTTGTACAGGTGGATGCTGTTCGGGTCGGCGGCGTGAGCGAGTTTATATCAGTGAGTCTACTTTGTCGAAAATATAATATTCCTGTTGTGCCACATGTCGGTGATATGGGGCAGCTTCATCAGCATCTTGTTTTGTTTAACCATATAAGCCTTGGGCACGAGGCTTTGTTTTTGGAACATATTCCACATCTAAAGTCTCATTTTGTACATCCTGTGTCTATAGTGAATGGTGTGTACCGTACGCCAATGGATGTGGGAAGCAGTTGTGATTTGTTATAAGTTGACATTATGTTAGGAAATTTAGATTTAGGTATCGCCATCTTCTATATTGTGTTGATTTTGGTTGTCGGCGTATTGGCTGGATCAGTGCGATTGAAGAAAGTAAAGGAAAAAAGCGCTGAAGGGTATTTTTTGGCTGGAAAGACACTCCGGTGGCCGGCTATTGGCTTGGCGCTTTTTGCAACTAATATTTCAACGGTACATCTGGTTAGTTTGGCACAGAGTGGATTTGATACAGGCTTGCTTAACGGCAACTTTGAATGGATGGCTGCCTTTACTTTAATCTTATTGGCGCTTTTTTTTGTGCCATTTTACCTCAAATCGGGTGTTACAACCTTGCCCGACTTTCTGGAACGGCGTTATGATCGCGCCAGCAGAGATTGGCTCACGTTTATCTCCATACTATCGGCCATTGTTATTCATATCGCTTTTTCGATGTTGGCCGGAGGGATTGTGCTGCGGACCCTTTTTGGATTTAATATGTATTTGAGTATTACCGTAATCTGTGTGATAACTGGAATATATACGATATTGGGCGGATTGCGCGCTGTTGTGGTGACGGAATCTATTCAGACAATTGTGTTGCTTGCTGGGGCTTTTATTATCAGTTTCGCAGCTTTTGACAGGATGGGCGGTTGGATGCCAATGAAAGCTGTATTGGTGCAGGACAATGCCCTCGATCGTCTTTCTATGCTCCGTGGCAGTAATGATGAAAGTGGAATGCCTTGGTATGCCGTATTGTTTGGCTATCCGATTTTGGGTATCTGGTATTGGTGTGCCGATCAGACGATTGTTCAGCGTGTTTTAGGAGCCAAGGACGAAAACCATGGACGTGTGGGCGCCCTTTTTTGTGGTTTTCTGAAAATTTTGCCTGTTTTCATTTTTGTGCTTCCGGGGCTATTTGCGTATACCCTGTTTAAAACAGGTCAATTGGATTTAAGCAGTCTTGGCGTAGACGAGCAAGGGCAGGTCAATTCAAAAGGTATTTATACACTCATGATTACGCAACTTTTGCCTTCGGGATTGATCGGTGTGTTGGTAGCGGCGCTCTTATCGGGTTTAATGAGTCAGATTTCGGGGGCGCTAAATTCGATATCAACCATGGTGAGTTACGATATTTTTAAACAGCGGCGTCCTGCTGCTTCCGATGGGCAGCTGATTCGTATCGGGAAAATTGCCGCAGTTATTGCCATGGGATTTTCCCTGGCGCTTTTACCGCTGTTGGATCGCTATGAGAGTATTTTTTATGGCATAAATGATGTGATAGCCCATATTGCACCACCAATAACCTGCGTGTTTCTTTTAGGTGTGTTTTGGAAAGGAGCATCAGCAACAGCTGCAAAACTTACCCTGTGGATAGGTTCTGTTTTTGGGGTTGCCGTATTTTTGCTGAATAAACTGCTACCTGACTCGTGGGTAGGGCAGACACCATTTATGATGATGGCTTTCTATTTGTTTTTGATCTGTATGTTACTTCAGGTTTTGTTATCGTATAAGTATCCCGTGCAGCATACTGCACAAAGTCGGGATTTGTACTGGAAGAACCCCATGGATCCACTTCGGGGAAAAACCTGGTCGGGTATCGGCAATTACCGTATTTTGTCGGCTTTGCTGCTAGCTATTGTCGTGATTTTATATGTAATTTTCAACTAATTTTTAATTTGTTCCAGTTTTTTGGAACTTGATGCTGAATTCAAGAATAATAAAACGTGAAAACTTTAGAAGATAAAATAATATTGATTACCGGAGGAACTGCTGGTATCGGTTTGGAATGTGTAAAAGCCTATGTCAAAGCAGGGGCAAAGGTGGCCTTTATTGGTCTTGATCAGGCATCGGTGGATGCAATAGTTGAATTGATCGGTGCACCGCATATCGGCATCTGTGCGGACGTTACGCGAGCGCGCGAAGTTAATTTGGCCATCCAAAAAACTGTTGCTGTTTTTGGGGGGCTGGATGCAATCCACAACAATGCTGGTCTGGCAAGCCCAGCAAAGCCTTTGCATGAAACTACGGACGATGAATGGGCAAGGTTGCTGGAAACCAACATGAAAAGTGTCCTTCTGACTACACGGTATGGCTATCCTCATTTAAAGGAATCTGCTGGTTGTATTCTAAATACAAGCAGTTTAGTAGGGGATATTGGCCAGGAGAACCATGCGGCATATGCTGCCACAAAGGGAGCTATCAACGCGTTGACAAAATCTATGGCGATAGATTATGCACCTGTCGGTATACGTGTCAATTCGGTTATGCCTGCAGCTGTTATGACACCCATGCTCAATAAATGGACACTGGAGCAACCGCATCCGACACAGGTTTTTGACTTTTTGAAGGATATTCATTTGCTGGGCTACTGTCCCGAAGGTGACGTCATTGCTGATGCCTGTGTGTTTCTACTATCAAACCAAGCGCGTTTTATCACAGGGGTAAATCTACCTGTAAGTGGTGGTGCTGAATTGGGGTATCGCAGAAATGTATGACAGATTTTTTTATATTAACTACAATTAGCTTGCATTTGAAATGCAATTTTTCTAAGTTTGGCGCGCAGTCATAGGCTGTTTATAAATAATACATCAATCATGAGCCAGAAATTTATATATAATACCCGTTATCCTTCTGTTGAAGATCTAAAGATTAAAGCGAAGAAAAGGATTCCCCGATTTGCATTTGATTATCTGACCGGAGGTGCAAATGAAGAATTGAACCTTGCCAGAAATGAGAATGATTTTGATAATATTCTGTTGAAGCCGCAATATCTGCTTGCGAGTGAAGAAATAGACTTATCTGTAGAATTATTCGGTCGTCGTTACAGTGCACCTTTTGGTGTTTCGCCTATTGGACTTCAGGGATTGATGTGGCCGAATGCGCCGGAAATTCTTGCGAAAGCGGCAGCAAAAAATGATATTCCCTATATTTTGAGTACAGTATCAACAAGTAGTATTGAACGTATTGCCGAGGTATCTGATGGGAAAGCCTGGTTTCAGCTCTATCATCCTACGGAAAACAGGTTGCGTGATGATATTATTAAACGTCTGGAGGCTGTTGAATGTCCCGTATTGGTGGTTCTGGTGGATGTACCTGCTTTTGGACTTCGTTATCGTGAAATAAAAAGCGGATTGTCTATGCCGCCTAAAATGAGTATCGCCAATATCTTGCAGACTTTTGCCTGTCCGACTTGGGGAATAGAAACATTAAGGCATGGAATTCCTTCTTTTGCAACATTGAAGCCTTACATGGAAAAGGGACTTGATTTAGCGCAGCTGGGACAGTTTATGAACAGAACATTTACGGGTAAAGTTGATGTTGAGAAAATTAAAGCTATTCGGGATCTTTGGAAAGGGCCCTTGGTGCTTAAAGGGATTGCTACCGATGAAGATATGCAGGCTGCTATCGCATTGGGTGTTGATGGAGTCATTGTGTCAAATCATGGTGGACGACAGCTCGATGCAAGTGAATCTTCGATCAATTCATTGATCCACTTGGCGAGCAACCCAGAATATAAAAAGAAGATAAAAATCATGTTAGATGGTGGTATTCGATCGGGGGTTGACCTTGCGCGGGCACATGCAGTTGGATCAGATTTCAATTTTATGGGAAGACCATTTATGTATGGCGTTGGCGCATTGGGCAATGAAGGTGGGGAACATACAATCAATATGTTTAAGACGCATTTGTATCAGGTTATGAAGCAATTGAGTCTTTCAAAGATTGAAGATTTTCCAGAACGTCTGCAGGCTATCCTGTAACGATTGTGGTAGGTCGAGTTGTCGACCCAGCATTGGGCAGGCCTGCTATAAAAAGAAGAAAGTGTCTCTTATGTTTGTATTAAGCAAATGTAGGAGACATTTTTTTGCTTTATAGGTTCGCTTGAAAGGTGGTCGGCTCTGATGTGGTCAGTTAATTTTTAGACGCAGCAAAAGAAGTTCAGCTGGTAACCAAATTCGTTCTTTTAACAGTGATTGTACAGTGCTCGTTCAGTGATTGTTCAGTGCTCGTTCAGTGATTGCTCAGTGTAGACTGAATAAACAATGACTAATTACTGTCTAAATGTTGATTGAAAACTGTTTTTTGTTATAATTTGGTATACGTATTTTTCCGAATTAATATTTATCTTTATTATCTATAACATAATCAAGTAATTATGGCGATAATCAAAAACGGTATCAATGGAACTGTTTCCGGGAAAGCAGGTCCTGTTGTATTTGTGTCGACGAAGACAGGAAATTATGTACGGTCTCTCCCTCGCGTTAAAAAACGGGAGCCTACTCCTGAGCAACTGCTGAGTAGGAAACGCTTCAAAATTGTGAGGTCACATATTAGCCAGTTAAAGCCGATCATCAATGTGGGGTATAAAGCGCACAGCTATCCTAAGCGGGCATACGATGTTGCAATGTCATATAATTTGAATGAAGCACTTATTCGGGAAGAAGATGGTTTTGTGGTCGATTGGCCGAAATTTATGATTGCTAAAGGAAGCCCCAATCCCATTACTTCCCACACAATGGATTTCGATCAAGAAAACCAGGTGCTTCAGGTCACCTGGGAATTTGATGCCTATCTGGAGGAAAAGTTTGACACGGGATCTTACGATTCGTTCTTAATCCTATATAATACAGCAGATAACGGAGGTGAATATCCACTTGTGACAAACGGGTTGAAAAGCAGCTTAATGTCTGGCAAACAAAATGTTGAAATTCCAAAACATAGAAAGGAAGCGACCTATGAGGTGTATATCTTTTTTATCGAGAGTTATGGTGGAGGGAATACAGACAGTCTGCACCTGGGTACGCTAAAGGTTTGAGTATAAATATGGATGACACGATCTTCTATTATAAAATTGCATAAAAAGGGCAATCCACTTTGGATTGCCCCTTCCTTTTGTCTACTGTTGGAAATAGTCTACCAGTCGATATTTCTATTATCTGTTGATCCTACTTCCCATTGTTCGCTGACTTTACCGCTGTTGGCATCTTCTGGTCTAGCGTAGGCCGAACCAGCTGCAATACCTTGTTCAAGTTCGATTGTCGTTGTATTAATTTTGGGGGCGATGTATGCTAATTTCTTTTCCATAATATCTATTTTTATCTTGCTGTTTCTTTATGTTACACGCAGCAAGTTTTAGTTTTTCTGATTACTGATCTATTTATTGATTATTGGCAAGGGATTTTTTTCTTTCCAGCACCTACACCCTTGATAATAGTACGTCCATCAACAAGTTGGGTTACTTTCACGACATTACTTTGAGTTGCACTCCAAGGGAATGTGTTGAAGCTGTTGCCATTCACGAGTTTAAGTTCGTATAAAGGACCGCCGGATGTTTTGCTACCAAACATGGTAACTTGGCCAGTTCTGCTAATCACGACCTTAACCAGCGGGTTTGTACTGGTACCTTTCATGTTGTACACTTCGTCAATTCTTTTGCCCGTTTCGATATTGTTACCTGCATATTTGCTCCCGTCGAAAAATTGGATATTTTGCGTAGAGGCAACCGCATTTGATTGAAATTGAATTTCCTGTTTTGCTAATTTGACACCATTTACTTCCAGATTGAATGCATTGTCCAGTTCGGTGATGTCGAAAACAAAACCATAGTCTGCTGCTGGAGCGGTAAAGCTTCTGTCAATGGCAGTTCCATTGGCATAGAACTTACCGTCTTTCATAATACCGGTTTTGCCACCCGATGTTGTTGCTGGATAGCTCCAGTCCAAACCATTGCTGGTTACATCTTGTGTACAGGTTCTGAAGTTAAGTTTCAGATCGTATTTTTGTCCGGGATTGATCTTAACATTTGGAATGGTGATGTTTGTTTTGGTCTCACCATCAAGGGTTAGACTGCCGAGCATCAATGTTCCGTTGCTGGTTGTGGGGTGGATCAATAGCGCTGGGTTACTAATTACAGTACGTAAGCCATTTCCTAAAGCCGGGAATTGCGTAGTCACACCGGCGTTGTTCAAGCCATTGTATATTAGTGTTTGGTCTGAAAATTTCAAATTTGCACTACTGTGACTAGGTTTTAATACTGCAGTCCCGATTTGAGTGATGGCTCCGGTCATACTTGGATCCATGGTCAATGTTGTGGTGATTTGGCTAAATCTGTGTTTTAATACAACATTTAAATTGTTTACACCATTTTTTAACGTTAATGTGCCTGTGTAATACATTAAGTCGTCACTTATGTTGTTTAAGCTGGCTTCGGACAGTGTATTTCGATTGTTAATACCCGGTAATACTGTTGTGCTATTGATCGAATAAGCAATGAACGTATATGATTTTCCAGCGTCAAGAGCGATGCCTGCGGCAGTAGCTTCCTCACCGTAGCTATAATCCTTTTCTGTTACATAAGCTCCTTGGTTGTCATAGACAACAACTTTATACTTGACGTTTTTGTCCAATGGCTTCTCTTGTGTTTGGACAGCCGCTAGTTTGGGGGTGGATGAAGCAACGAGGCTTTTTGTAACCGCTGAATTGTTTGTTAGGACAACGTCAACCGAGCCTCCGTTTTCTAACGGTACAGTCATTTCCTGTACATCAGGTGCATTGCTTGATGAATGCGAAGCGTTTGCAGATGCTTGCTTTTGAACAGCATTGTTGTCTGTTTCATTGTAAGCTTCTACGCCCGATAGATTGATTTTAACGACAGTTTCTCCTGTTAATGTGGTGTTTTCTCCACTTTTGTTACATGAGTAGAGGCTAAGTGCAAAAGCACTGCAGCCTAGCATGAACAGGTTTGTCAGTCGGCGATGGGGGATTAGATTCATGTTAATTGACATTTTGTTTTGTTATTGATTTTTGATTATTTGATTTCGTTGTTGATTTGTACCGCAAAAACTCTTGCAGTTGTATGCCGATTTGTATTTAAAATATGGTATACCATTGCTTTTTTTGTTGCTTTTGTTTTTTATCGATGCAATTATATAAATAGCATTTTACTTAATATCCTGTATTTATGTTATCTTATATTTCTTGTAGAGAAATATCTACAATAGTGTTGTTTTGTGGGTAAAATGCTGTTTGAACATGTTTTTGTCGTTTTTCTGTTAATTATAATTCGTTTTATTTGAATAATAATTTACTTATAATTAATGCGTATGTCAGGTAGTAGTGCTGTGTAGGATTGTGCGGTTTTGTGAGACCTAGGGAACAAAAAAAACGCTCGGTTGAGAGCGCCTGTCTCTTTATTCTATAGTAGGCACTGGAGCTGATGCGAACCCATAGATTTCCGGGGCTAGGAAATTTTAATTTATTTTTTTTTACATTTGTGTATTCATGAGGTTAATTGTTTTCATATTGATAGCCTATATTATGGGACTTTCTTTTGTTCCCTGCAGTGATTCTAGCAATCGCTGTGAGCAGACTGCTATGGAAACACTATTAAACCAAACGCATAACCATAGTGATGATGCATCTGATGCCTGTTCTATTTTCTGCTATTGCAATTGTTGCAGTGGAAATATAACGGCTTATGCCTATCAATTTCCGCAAATAGATGGTGTCCCGGTATCAATTTATTTTGATAATCGTAATCCTATCCGCAATACAGCGATTGTTTCCAGTTATTTTGGAAGCATCTGGCAGCCGCCAAAAGTTAATGCTTAATTTTTCGTAAAAATTCTAAAAACAAATCTGATGGAGCGTGCTATGCTGTTCTTTATTCAGCTTTGTGCTCGGAATCCGCTTGTTGTATTTTATTACGAGAAGCGATGAAGCTATTCTAACGAGCTATTATTTAAGCATTAATCACGTATATTGTGTTAGATCATATTATAAAATTTAGCATTAAGAACAAGATCGTTATCGGTTTAATGACCTTGTTGCTTATCATTTGGGGGGCATGGAGTGCGACGAAACTACCCATAGATGCCGTTCCCGATATTACCAATAATCAAGTCCAGATCTTTACCTCTTGTCCAACTCTTGCCGGACAGGAAGTCGAGCAATTGGTGACTTTTCCAATTGAGCAAAGTATTGCAACTGTACCCAAAATTGAGGAGATCAGGAGTATTTCACGCTTCGGGCTTTCTGTCATTACCGTTGTTTTTGACGATGACGTAGATATCTATTTTGCCCGTCAGCTGATCGGTGAGCGTTTAAAAGAAGCGGTGGATCAGATTCCACAGGGTATTGGTAAACCTGAGCTGGCTCCAGTAAGTACCGGATTGGGAGAAGTGTATCAATATATTATCCATCCCAAAAAGGGAAGCGAAAAGAAATACAACGCAAAAGATTTGCGAACCATGCAAGATTGGATTGTTGCTCGTCAACTTTACGGAACTCCTGGAATTGCCGAGGTCAATAGTTTCGGTGGTGAGCTTAAACAATATGAAGTAGCTGTTGATCCGAATAGACTTAAGGCTATGAATATCACGATCCCAGAGCTATTTACCGCCTTAGAGAAAAACAATCAAAATACAGGTGGTGCCTATATTGATAAAAAACCGAATGCATACTTTATCCGGGGGATTGGACTGGCGACCTCTTTGGAAGATGTCAGAAATATCGCTATCCGAAAATCAGGGTCTATACCGATTTATGTAAAAGATGTTGCAGATGTACGGTTTGGTCATGCTGTGCGTTATGGAGCCTTGACATACAATGGTGAGGTAGATGCTGTGGGTGGTGTCGTCATGATGCTAAAGGGTGAAAACAGCAATGAGGTGGTCAATCGTGTGAAAGAAAAACTACCGACTATCCAAAAGTCTTTGCCTGATGATGTGGTTATAGAGCCCTATTTGGACCGGACAGACCTTGTTGGACGTGCGATCAGTACCGTTGAAAAAAATCTGATTGAAGGTGCCCTGATTGTAATTTTTGTCCTGGTATTATTTCTTGGGAACTTGCGGGCAGGTCTTATCGTTGCTTCGGCAATTCCACTGGCGCTGCTGTTTGCACTTGGATTGATGAACGTCTTCGGCGTAAGCGCCAATTTAATGAGTTTGGGTGCGATAGATTTCGGTTTGATTGTGGACGGGGCCGTCATTGTGGTGGAAGCTACGCTACACCATTTAGGCTTACGAAAGTCAACCGGGAAATTGACCCAGGCCGAAATGGACCATGAGGTATTTGAATCCGCTTCAAAGATCCGTACCAGTGCTGCCTTTGGTGAGATTATTATTCTTATTGTCTATATTCCAATTTTAACATTAGTGGGTGTTGAAGGGAAAATGTTTCGTCCAATGGCACAAACAGTTGGGTTTGCCATTTTCGGCGCATTGATTCTCTCGTTAACCTATATCCCCATGATGTGTGCTCTGTTCCTGCCGAAAAAACACAGCGACAAGAAAACGTTGAGTGACCGGATGATTGCGGGACTGCAACGTATTTATGCGCCTTTATTACAGAAAGCCATTCGGTTTAAATACCTAATCGTGAGTTTAACTGTTGCCATTTTTGCTTTGTCGGCCTTCTTTTTCAAGAACATGGGTGGCGAGTTTATTCCACAATTGCAGGAAGGCGATTATGCATTCCATTGTATACTTCCTCAGGGAAGCTCGCTTTCGCAAAGTATTGAAACCTCTATGCAGGCTTCCCGGATTATCAAAGAGTTTGATGAAGTGAAGATGGTTGTCGGTAAAACAGGAGCTGCGGAGGTGCCAACGGACCCTATGCCACCGGAAGCCACAGATATTATGGTGGTATTGAAGCCTCAAAAAGAGTGGAAGTCGGGCCGTTCTTATGAAGAACTGGGGAGCGCTATTCTGGAGAAGCTAGCAGTAATTCCGGGTGTCTTCTTCGAAAAAAATCAACCTATTCAAATGCGTTTCAATGAGTTAATGACGGGTATCCGTCAGGATGTTGCTGTAAAGATCTTCGGTGAAAACATTGATTCACTAGCCGCTTACGCCAATGTGGTTGCTGCTCAGATTCAATCTGTTCAAGGGGTAACTTCTCCACAGGTGGAGCGTGTATCCGGTCTCCCGCAAATCAATATCGTTTATGACCGCACCCGTATCGCAAATTATGGATTGACAATTCAGGACGTCAATGATGTGGTGAGTACGGCCTTTGCCGGTCGGAGTACGGGACAGATCTATGAAAATGAACGTCGCTTTGATCTGGTCGTCAGGTTAGATACAACGCACCGAAACAGTATTGATGACGTTCGTAATCTGATGATTCCTACAGATACGGGTACGCAGATCCCGCTTTCTCAGGTTGCTGCCATTGATTATAAATTGGGGCCGGCCCAAATCAGTCGCGAAGCTGGTAAACGAAGAATTGTGATTGGATTTAATGTGGCAGGACGTGATGTTCAAACCGTAGTAAAGGATATCCAGCAGCAATTGGCTACAAATGTAAAACTTCCCGCGGGTTATTATTTCACCTACGGAGGTCAGTTCGAGAATTTGCAAAAAGCGAGTTCGCGCCTGCTGATTGCTGTGCCAGTTTCCTTATTGCTTATTTTTATGCTGTTGTATTTCACGTTCCATTCCTTTAAGCAAGCCACGCTAATTTTTACTGCCATTCCTATGAGTGCTATTGGCGGCGTATTTGCATTGATGTTGCGCGGCATGCCTTTCAGTATTAGTGCCGGTATCGGTTTTATCGCCTTGTTTGGTGTGGCCGTACTCAACGGTATCGTTTTAATTGGGACATTCAATCAGTTGAAAAAAGAGGGTGTCGATGATATTTTTCGACGTGTTAAAGAGGGTACTTTGACCCGTTTACGTCCTGTACTAATGACAGCGACAGTGGCCTCCCTGGGCTTTTTACCGATGGCAATAAGTACAAGTGCTGGTGCTGAGGTTCAGAAACCTTTGGCAACGGTTGTTATTGGCGGATTGATAACGGCAACTTTCCTGACGTTGTTTGTGCTGCCCTTATTGTATATAATCTTTAATTCTAAATTGAATATGAAACGAAGTAGGGGTGTTAAGACCTTTGTTACAGTACTTGCTTTCTTATTTATGGCCTTGGCATCTCAGGTGTTTGGCCAAGAGCGCATTTCTGTTACAGAAGCTGTGGAAACTGCGCTGAAGAGCAATCGTCAGTTTCAGATCAACCAGGCTGAAATCGTAGGCGCTGGTTTCAATGTTAAAACGGCGACCGAAATTCCCAAGACCGGTATTTTTTCAGAAAATGAAGATTACCGTCCTACGGATAAGGCCGGCTTATTGAAAATTGGTATAACACAAAGTATTGCCTGGCCCGGGCTCTATGCCGCGCGTAAAGAGTATTTTAAACAGCAACTAAAATATGCGAATTTAAATACGGATGTATTAAAAACTGCAATTACCAAAGACGTAAGGACAGCCTATTTTCAACTTTGGTATCTCCAGGATCGCCAAAAGCTGTATATAGAGCTGGATAGCATCTATACAGCCATGTTCAAAGCAACTGAACTTCGCTTTAGAACGGGTGACGTGGCTGCGCTGGACAAGATCGCAGCGGAGGCAAAACTGAAGGAACTGCAGGCGCAGCTTTTTCAAAACAAAAAGGACATTGTTATTCAGCAACAACAACTTATGCTCTTGTTGGACCGTAACGAGTGGATGCTCCCTTTGGATCAGCCCTTGGAGAAGATCGTCGTGAACGCCAGTCCAGCTACGGAAACAGCCCATCCTTTACTTGTTTTGCAGCAGCAAAATGTAAATATCGCTTCATCAAATATCAGTGTTCAGAAAAATACAAATAAGCCTGAGTTCTCGGGTCGTTTTTTCTCCCAACGTGTTTGGGGAGCCAAGGATCCCTTATCGGGATTTTCGGTCTCCGCAACTTTTCCGGTCTTTAGCCTAGGCGCGTATAAAAGTAAAGTGAAGGCTGCCAACGCTGAAATGGAAGTTCAACAGCGTAAGTTGGAATATGAGACGCAGGTATTCCAGACAAATAAAGGGAATGCACTTGCTGAAATTGACAAGAATAGTGCGTTACTACAATTTTACGAGTCTTCGGGTTTAAAACAAGCTGATGCCATCATTAAGGCGGCTAGTTTGGGTTATAGGACAGGGGAGATCAATTTTGCTGAATTAAGTCAATTTTTAAGTCAGGCCATTGGGATTCGCCAGAATTATTTGGAAGTCCTCAATCAGTATAATCAATCAGCAATTCAATATAATTACTTCAATAACAAATAAGTCAGCAATGAAAGTTTTCATAAAGATATTTATCGTATGTATAGCCGTTACTGTTTTTTACGGTTGCGGTTCTAATGAGTCGGAGCCTAAAGGTCAACCGGAGGGAAAGGAAGCGCCTAAATCCGAAGCGGGGCATGAGGAAGGTCCGGTTACTGTAGCGGCACTGAGTGCTGCGCAAATAAAAGCTGTGGGCATCGTTTTTGGAGGTATTGAAGAGAAGGAACTAACGGCTACAATCAAGGCCAATGGACTTTTAAGTGTCCCCAATAACAATAAAGCGAATGCAACGGCGCTTTACGGTGGTGTTGTAAAGACATTAAACGTGCAGCTGGGTGACCAGGTGCGCAAGGGGCAGGTGATCGCTACGATCACCAACCCCCAGTTTGTACAGTTGCAGGAGGAATATGTATCCCTTGCAAGTAAGATTACCTTAGCTGAACAAGAAATGGCAAGGCAACAGGAACTCAATGAAGGTAATGCGGGTGCACGGAAAAATCTGCAGGCAGCAACAGCAGACTTCAACAGTTTACGGGCTCGAAAGGCCTCCTTGCAACAACAGATCCAATTGATGGGCATTAATCCCAATAGCGTGAATCTTTCTAATATGCGGACCTCATTAGCCGTAACAAGCCCAATCAATGGAACAGTAAGTAATGTTTTTGCGAAAATTGGGAGTTATGTAGATGTCTCTTCGCCAGTGATCGAGATTGTCGACAATAGTCTGTTGCATTTAGATCTGCAGGTGTTTGAAAAGGATCTACCTTTGGTTAAAGTCGGACAGCTCATCAACTTTCAACTGACCAACAACCCGGATAAGACCTATACCGCAAAAGTTTTTACAATTGGATCTTCCTTTGAAAATGATAGCAAGACCATTGCTGTGCACAGTACGGTTGTAGGCAGCAAAGTGGGCTTGATTGATGGGATGAACATCACGGGTATTATCGGTGTCAATAATGTACGGACTCCGGCTGTTCCGAATGACGCAATCGTGGAGGCTGACGGCAAGTATTATATTTTTGTGGAGACAGACAAGAAACCTGAGGAGCATGAAGAAGGGCACGACGATCACGGGCATGCGCACGATGAAGGTGAAGCAAAACATGCGCATAAAAATGAGCAAGAAGCTGGGCTGCATGGCGAAGAACAGGCTAAAAACATCAATTTTGAAAAAATAGAGATTCAAAAAGGCGTGTCTGCTTTGGGATATACGGCGATTACCCCGGTTACCGAAGTTCCTGCCGGAACGAAAATTGTTATAAAGGGTGCCTTTTTTATCAATGCTAAAATGAGCAATACAGGTGGGCACGAACATTAATTGACAGTATTTGTTAAGATAATCAAAGCAAGTTATGGAACATCAACATAGTTATGATGCACAAGGCAGACAGCTTTGTTGTACACAGACAGAAAAAATATATAGTCAGGCGGGAGCTGAAGACCTTATTGGGAAAGCTCCGGCTTCCAGTCATAGTCATGATCATAGCCATGATGAGGACGGTCACGATCACTCAACGGCAGGGGCTAGTCAGATGCAGTTATTTCTACCCGCGCTAATTTCTTTTATTTTGCTCATTGCGGCAATAGCGATGGATAATTGGATTGCACAAACATGGTTTAAGGATTGGGTTCGTTCGGGCTGGTATATCGTATCTTATCTACCTGTTGGGTATCCTGTAATCAGAGATGCCCTAAAGAGTATTGCTAAAGGGGAAGTCTTTTCGGAGTTTCTTTTAATGAGTATCGCTACGATAGGAGCTTTTGCGATCAAAGAATACCCAGAAGCTGTAGCGGTGATGTTATTTTACGCCGTAGGCGAGGTATTTCAGACCTTGGCGGTGAGTAGAGCTAAAAGTAATATTAAGGCACTACTGGATCAGCGTCCGGATGAAGTGACCATTTTGGAGAATGGAAAGAGCAAAGTAATCAAAGCCGCAGACGCAGGTATCGGAGCGATTGTTCAGCTGAAACCTGGCGAAAAGCTCGGGCTCGATGGTGAATTGCTTTCTGAACAAGGCGCATTTAATACTGCTGCGCTGACTGGCGAGAGCAAGCCAGACACAAAAATGAAAGGTGATGTTGTGCTGGCAGGAATGATTAATATGAACACGGTGAGCCTAATTCGGGTGACAACAGCTTATCAAGATAGCAAACTGAGTAAAATCCTTGAGCTTGTACAGAACGCAACAGCTCAAAAAGCACCTACGGAACTGTTTATCCGCAAATTTGCTAAGATATATACCCCAATTGTTGTGTTTTTGGCTATTGGAATTTGCTTCCTGCCTTACTTGTTTGTCGATCAATATGTATTTAGCGACTGGTTGTATAGAGCACTCGTATTTTTAGTGATTTCCTGTCCCTGTGCACTCGTGATCTCAATCCCTTTGGGGTATTTTGGTGGAATCGGTGCCGCGAGTAGAAATGGTATACTTTTTAAAGGCAGTAATTTTTTGGATGCGATGGCAGATATCCGGCATGTGGTGATGGATAAAACCGGAACAATGACTGCCGGCGTTTTTAAGGTGCAGGAAATTAAGCTACAGGCTGGTTACGACGAGGTAAGAATTTTAAAGCTCGTCAATAAAATAGAGAGCCACAGTAGCCATCCAGTTGCAACAGCGATTAGGGAATATGCAGGTGCGATCGACGAGTCTATTAATCTCCATAATATAGAAGAAATCGCCGGACATGGATTAAAAGGAATTACTGAAAGCAAAGAGTTGCTGGTGGGTAACTTTAAATTGCTGGACAAATTTAATGTAGCCTATGATATCGATCCGAATAGTATCGTATATACGACCATTGCCATCGCGTTGGACGGTAAATTTATAGGATTCATGACCATCGCTGATAGCATTAAAGCAGATGCCGCGCTTACAATTCAGCTACTGCATAAACTCGGTGTAAAAGCAACGATGTTGAGCGGGGATAAGACGACGGTAGTCGCCTATGTTGCCAAGGAACTTGGAATAGATCGGGCCTATGGCGACCTGCTTCCGGAAGATAAAGTGAATAAGGTCAAGGGAATAAAGGGGGTAAACGAATCTGTTGCTTTTGTTGGTGACGGTGTTAACGATGCTCCGGTTGTTGCACTGAGTGATGTTGGAATAGCGATGGGTGGACTGGGCAGTGATGCGACGATCGAGACAGCAGATGTCGTGATACAGGATGACAAACCTTCGAAGATTCCAATGGCCATTCGCATTGGGAAACAAACGAAAAAAGTTGTTTATCAGAATATTGGCCTTGCTTTTATAGTCAAAGGAATCGTGTTGATTCTTGGAGCTGGAGGTTTGGCAACAATGTGGGAGGCTGTATTTGCCGATGTTGGCGTATCGTTAATTGCGATATTGAATGCCATTAGAATTCAAAAAATGAAATTTTAACAACTGGCGCTAACTTACACCCGCCCTTTTCATTGGACGAAATGAAGGGCGGGTGTATTCCTATTTTTATTCGCTATTATTTAAAATACTAAAAATATTAGTATATTTGAGCGTGTAGGTCCACGAAGTGAATAGCCTATTTTTTAAATTACCTTTGTAAGGTATTACCTGGAGTTAAAGTGATGACGAAAGAGCAAATTGCCGAATTGCTTGAAGGAGTACCCTCTGCAGTCGGCGTATATTATATTTATGATAAGCATGACGCGCTAATTTATGTCGGCAAGAGTATCGATATTAGAAATAGGTTATTGCAGCATTTTAGAAGCACAGATTTTAAGGAACGCAAAATCCAAGGAGCAGCCTGCAGAGTTGGATTTGAACTGACAGGTCATGAATTACTAGCGCTATTGCATGAATCTGACCTGATCAAAAAATATCAACCCTATTATAATCGGGCGCAGCGTCGAACCTACTACGGATTTGGCCTTTATCTAGCAGTGAACCCATCGGGCTATCAAGTTCTTCAAGTTGAGGCGCTTGATCCCGAGCGAGAAGAGCTGATGACCTTTTCGAGTTACCAGGAGGGGCGCGAGCAATTATTCAATATTGTGGAAGCTTATCAGCTCTGCCAAAAAATAAACAAATTACAGACGTATACGAAACATTGTTTTCAATATATGTTGAAGACCTGCAGAGGGGCATGTATTGCGCAGGAGCTTCCAGAAGACTATAATCGAAGAGTGCAGGAATTTGTAGCCTCTTCGGAGCTTCCGATGGGCGAGATATTTTTGGAGCTCTTAGGACGTAATCCCAAAGAAAAGGGACTTGTTTACTTGTTGGATGGTCGGTATAAAGGATTTGGCTACTGCAATAAGCGTGTATATAGCGAAAAGAAAAAGCGAGAAGCCATCATCTTCAAAGCGGAAAACAGAGACGTTAGACGTATCTTGAGACGTTACTTCAAACTCAACCCTGTTTCGGTTTTTAACAACAATAATTTAGTGGTGTACTAAGCCAGTAAATTATTATTTTACCGTCGGTAAGAACTTTTTGTCGTTCTCATCGGAATCTTTATAGTAGGCTCGGGCTTCGTCCAGTTTATGATGCATTTCTTCACGTATCTTTTGGTATGCTTGTACATTGTATACATTCTGCATTTCCTGTGGATCGTTCTCTAGATCGTATAATTCCCACTCATCTTTGTCATAATAGAAATGGATCAGTTTGTACCTTTCGGTACGAATTCCATAGTGTCGTTTTACCATATGAATGGATGGGTACTCATAATAGGTGTAATATACGGCATCGCGCCATTGTGTTTCTTTTCCATTGAGTAGACCACGAAAAGATTTTCCCTGCATATCTTTCGGGATTGCAAGTCCTGCATAATCTAGGATTGTGGGGGCAAAATCAAGATTCTGAACAAGTGCTTTTGAGGATTGGCCAGCTTTAATTTCTGCTGGATAGCGGATCAATAAGGGGGTTCGGAGTGATTCTTCATACATAAAACGCTTGTCAAACCAACCATGTTCACCCAGATAGAACCCTTGGTCTGAGGTGTAAATGACAATTGTATTTTCGTCGAGTCCATTGTCTTTCAAAAATTCCAATAGACGTCCGACACCTTCGTCCACCGCAGCAACGGTACCCAGATAATCCTGCATATAGCGTTGATATCGCCAGCGCATCAGGTCTTCTTTGGACATGTTGCGATATTTCATCTTAAATTCTGCCATGATTGGGTTGTAGATGGAATCCCATGTTGCGCGCTGCGCTGCAGTCATTCTTCCTAGGTTTCCATTGAAGGCAGCTTTATCCCAGGATAGATATTCTTTTAGTCCCAATTCATCCATCAGTGCAGGAGGTATCTTGTTGTCACCAGCCCAGTTCATGTGTTTAAGGATATTCATTTCAGCGGTTTTAGCAGCAGTTCCTCTTCCTTCGTAGGTGTCGAATAGATTATTCGGTTCTTTGTAGGTTTTTGACGTATATTGTTGAAGATGTCGCAAAGCCGGTAGCCACTCTCGGTGTGGCGCTTTTTGATGATAGAGCACACAGAAAGGTTTGCTGGTATCTCTTTTAGCGATCCAATCTAGGGTCATATCGGTGGTAAGATCCGATACATAGCCTTGTATTTGTTGTTTTACACCATTGATAATAAAGTTTGGATTATAATATTCGCCTTGGTCAATAAGTACCGCTGAGTGGTTAAATCCCTGGGGTAGGCCATCCATATGGATTTTACCGATTAATGCCGTTTGATACCCGTTTTTTTGGAGAATCTTGGCAAAGTTGTCCTGATTCCAATTGAATTTTGCCTCGTTATCAATTTTCCCATTCATATAACTGTGCTTCCCGGTTAGGAGTACAGCCCGACTGGGTGCACATAATGAATTTGTCACGGTCGCACGTGTGAAAATGGCACCTTCTTTTGCTAATCTGTCAATATTGGGCGTTTCGTTCAGTCCGTAACCATAAGCGCTTATCGCTTGATAACCATGATCATCACTCATGATATATACAATATTTGGATGCTTTTTTGCATGGCCTTTTTGTGCCAATGCCCAAAAAGGTACAAGTGTGTACAGGGTGAAAGTAAGTATATAATGATGCAGTTTCATGGTTAAGGTTTGAATGTGTTATGCTGAACGACTTTACCTCAGGCTAATATAGGTGTTTTCATTGAGACAAAGACGGTGCTATTAGTTTAATGATAGGTTGTACGATTTAAATGATTTGTTTATTAAATTATTCTGATAGAAATTTGAATTATTAATAATTTCACTTATATATGAAGAAGAGTTTATTAGCACTTGCACTGGGGGGATTAGGGATAGGAATTACCGAATTTAGTATGATGGGGATGCTACCGGACGTTGCCGAAAGTTTGCAAGTTTCAATTCCGGAAGCTGGTTATCTCATTACAGCTTATGCCTTAGGTGTAGTTATCGGTGCCCCACTGTTGGTGGTTGTTATGAATCGATTCTCACCACTTAAGACTTTGATTATCCTCATGGGATTGTTTACCCTATTTAATGGACTGTCTGTGGTTGCTCCAAACTATGGTCTTTTATTAGTCTCGCGTTTTATTTCGGGATTGCCACATGGCGCTTTCTTCGGAGTAGGGTCTGTTATTGCCAGTCGATTGGCCGATCCTGGTAAAGAAGCGCAGGCTGTAGCGACGATGTTTTCCGGATTGACAGTTGCCAATTTATTTGGGGTTCCATTGGGGACCTATATTGGACATCATTTTTCATGGCGTTATACTTTTCTATTGATTGTTATCGTCGGTATTTTGACCATGTTAGCCTTAAAGTTGTGGATGCCTAAGATGAAAGCAGCACCTAAAAATAATCCTTGGAAGGACTTTGGCATTTTTCGGAATGTGAATGTCTGGTTTATGGTTTTGTTATTTTCAGTAGCTCCAGGAGCGTTGTTTGCCTGGATAAGTTATATAGCTCCGCTGATGACTGAAGTGTCTGGTATTGCTGATAAATACCTGCCTTATATTATGGTCCTGGCTGGATTAGGTATGTTTGTTGGGAATTTGATCGGAGGGAAGTTGACGGACGCTTTTTCTTCAACAAAGGTGGTTGTAGCCGTACTGGTGGTTCAGATTTTATGTATGTTGGTTATTTACGGGCTGTCTGACAACGTTTGGGTATCCTTGGTGATGACTTTTTTAACCGGAGTCACAACTTTTGCACTCGTACCTTCGTTAACCTTATTATTGCTTAACTCGGTAAAAAGTGATGCTGAAATGTTGGTTGCTTCTTTAGGACCTGCTTGTTTTAATATTGCAAATGCATTGGGTGCCTTTTTAGGTGGTGTACCCATTCATCAAGGCTATGGTTATACCTCTCCGGCCTTGGTTGGTGCAGTTATGGCGGCTTTAGGAATCGTAATTTCCCTATGTTATATCCAACGAAGCAAAAAGCAGCTGGTTGTGGCTGCCAAAGAGGTTCATGAGGATACCGTTGGTCAGCTTTCGTAATCCTTCATTTTTTCTTGAATTTACTATCGGACTTTGAAAAAAAGCAAATAGAATTGGTGTTAACCTAGATTTCCACCAATTCTATTGAAGATAAACTGAAATTGAACATCAATATTTTCACCCAGGTACATGCGCTTGGCCTGGCGTTTTATTGGATATCCTTGGTTCAATAGAAAGGAAACGGCAGTTGTATTTTCTTTTGGTAGCACAACTTTGGAATTTTGCATTAAATACATTTTTAACAATGCCATTCCCGCAGCTTGTTCATTGGCAACAATAAGGCCTTCTCCCAAAGAAGGAAGATAATAACCGCGGAGCGTTTGGTTCTATTTTATTGCTGCTTTATTGTATTTGTTTTTATATTCAAGGGGAAAGAGTCCTGTAAACCGACGGAATATCTCGCGGAAAGCCTTTATGTCCGTATATCCAATAGCGTACATCACTTCATTTACCGTTTTCCTCGAGCTTTCCAACTCTTTTTTTGCCGATTCTACTTTTATCCGTTGAAGATATTCCACGGGCGTATTGCCTGTCGCTTTAATAAATCTACGGTCGAAATTCCGACGTCCGACAGTGAATTTTTCAGATAACTTCTCCATGGAAATTTTTTCTGAAAAGTTATTCTCGAGATAGTCCTGGGCACGCATGACCATTTCGTCTCCATGTGACTTTTGACCATTAAAGATCATAAAATCGGACTGTGTTTGTCTGGCAATATCAATTTGAAATATTTTGGAGCAATAAATAGCCGTGTCTGTCTGTCGTAGAACTTTTCGACCAGATAAAGGAGGAGATTAAGGAAGGAATAACCGCCACCATTGGTATAGATTCCTTGCTCATCAGTAATAATTTGTTCTGTTTTTAAGTTGACCTTTGGAAAGAGCTTATGAAAATTGGCCGCTGATTTCCAGTGGATAGAGCAGTTTTTGTTATCCAAAAGCCCCGTAGACGCGAGCAGATATGCGCCGGTACACATGCTTGCAACATTTGCTCCCTTGGTATAATGGTCTAATATCCATGCTGAGAGCATGCTATTCCCAGCTTCTATTGCACTAAAATTGGAAATGACAGCGGGTACAATAATGAGGTCGGTTTTTTGAATTGTAGCGATATCTTTCTGCGTCATGACTGTTAATAATCCATTGACAAAGTTACTCTCCCTAGAAACTCCTGCCAATTCTATATTAAATATAGGTTCCCTGTTCAGTTGATCGTAATAGCGGTTCGCTTCTGTGAATACGTGGTATGTTCCAACAATGCACGATATGGTGTTAGGGCCTGTCTGACTGTCTGGAACTAAGATCGTTAGGTGTTTCATGTCGAAAGTTTATAAGATTGGATAAACGATGGTACGCTTATTTGATACTATTCAAATATACCGAAACGACTTGTCTAAATCAACCGCTGAGAATGTCTATTTTACACCCCTTTTTGTGTTTTGAAGTCCGCTATATTTGATCTATAAATTTAAATTAATACGACAAGATGGTACGAATGATCGCAATATATAAGACTCCTACGGATAGGGAGGTTTTTGACAAACACTATTTTGAGATACATATTCCCTTGGCAAAAACGCTTCCCGGACTTATTCGTTATGAGGTGGCCAACGGTGGAATCATGTCGACGACTGGACACGACGATGTGTATTGTATTGGAACCTTATATTTTGAAAGTTTAGCAGCGATTAAAATAGCATTTGCGTCTGAACAAGGAAAGGCTTGTGCAGTTGACCGGAGAATCTTAGCACCTTATGATCATGATGTTCAGATTTACATATTTGATTCGATTGAGGTATAGGAAGATAAGAAGTATGAGTTAACGGTTAAAAATACGATGAATGATGAAAAAAGACGATTTTAAAATTAGCATTACCGTTGAAGCAGGTGCTCAACGCGTATTTGAAGCAATCAATAATGTCCGCGGATGGTGGTCTCAAAATATAGAAGGGCCAACTGCTGCTTTGCATGGTGAGTTTATATATCATTATCAGGATGTACATCGTTGTCGAATACGGATAGAAAAGATGGAAACAGAGCGTAAAATAGTCTGGCGGGTCCTCGAAAACTATTTTAAATTCACCCAGGATGAACGGGAATGGACTAATAGTTCCATTATCTTCGATATTGTGGAAGATGCGGGTACAACTACATTACATTTCACTCATCGTGGGCTTAATTCCCAGATGGAATGTTATCAGGTATGTCATGATGCCTGGACGTATTATATAATGGACAGCCTAAGACAATTGATTTTAACGGGGCTGGGACAGCCTACTCCAAAGGCGGAAATAGCGCTGGGGGTTATGGAAGAGAATCGCTTACCACATGATCCTGGGACAAAAAGTATCTACCATAGACTGTTGATTGAAACTCCTGTAGAGACTGTTTACAAGGCGCTTACAACCGCGGAAGGACTAGCAGGCTGGTGGACACCAGATACGAAGGCAAAGTCGGAGATTGGTGCGATCCTGCGGTTTGGATTTGGTCCCAGCTATTTTAAAAATATGGAAGTTATTTCGCTAAAGCCTTATTCCAGGGTCGAGTGGCGCTGTGTTAAGGCATTTGAGGAATGGATTGGAACAACACTGACCTTTGAACTTGAACCTCAGCAAAAGGGATGTATGCTGCTGTTTCACCATGATGGCTGGGCAAATTATAGTGCGGAATTTGCTTCCTGCAGTTTTGATTGGGCGCTATTTTTCCGGAGTTTAAAATTTTTCTGTGAAAAAGGAAAGGGTTTTCCTTATCCCGTATTTAATGTATAAAATTCCTGAAGGGGCATAGTGTATTTTGTGTATAAAATGAGACTATCGCAATAGCTCGGCAATCGCATGCAGATAGTCTTTATTTTTAGAAAAATCATTATGTCCTTCCTTTGCCAAACGTATCAATTTATCCTGTTTTTTAAAAAAGTTACTCAGTTTAATGGAAGAATCAAAATAGACGGCATTATCCTGGTCTCCGTGGAAGATGACCGTTCTACATTTTACTTTTTGCAATGCCGCAGCATTGTCGAAATAAAAGGGAATCCCGCTTGTATCGAGTTCAGGAGCGACATGTTGTGTCCAATCTTGAAAACTATAGTAAGGTGCCTGAAGAATAAGCATTTTTGGAGAATTATGCGAAGCAATAGTTGAAGCAAGTGCCGTGCCCATAGATTGACCGATTATGATAATGTGATCTTCCGGATACTGTTGTGTCAGCTTATCATAGACCGTTTGCAGATCACGATAAAGTAGTTCTTCATTGGTTACTTTACCTTCACTTTTTCCGTAACCTCGGTAGTCCAACATAAAAATATCATATCCGTTATCAGTATAGATATTGGCAATTTTACCCCAGGTATCTACAGCCCCATTACTGCCATGCAAATAGAAAATTAGTCCTTTGCTCTTGTCTGCCTTAAACAAGATTCCGTGGAGTTTAACATGATCTGCTGTTGTGATAAATTGTTCTTCAAATTTGCCCTGAAAGCGGAACGTGGAATCTTGGAGCTTTTTACCTGGAAACAGTTGTTCTTCAAGTATTTCATTCCAGTTTGGTTTCACTTTAGATTTACTGTTGGATTGCGCATGTACTGCGGGGTATAAAAAGATGAATAGCAAGAGTAATAGTATTGGACGTAACCAAAGGTGACGGTAAAATTTTGTTAATGTGACGGTATTGTTTGAGTGCATAAAGATACTTGGTCTATGATTTTTATTGAAGTTACACATTTCTATGGCATCCAGAAAATGTGGGATTCCTAGTTTTAGCAGTATCTTTTCTTATAAACTTAATCTAGGTTAAGTTTATGCCTTAATCCAGGTTGTTGGAAGCAGGCTTCTTCTTGTCGTACCTTTGAGATAGCAATTTAAAATGAAGTGAATCAATTTGGGCTTCAACTTAAATTCATCAAGAACGCTAAAAAAGGAGATCATAACATGAAAAAATCAATTGAAAGAATTTTCCAACGTCCAGCTCAACCGGGTATGGTAGGAGATGGATTTCGAGTATTTAATATGATACCAGGGAATGGGATTTCCCAAAAGAGGATGAGTCCATTTCTTTTACTGGATTTCAACGCAGCATTTGATTTTGGACCTTCGGATCATATCAGAGGCGTGGATGTACATCCGCATAAGGGGTTTGAAACTGTTACTATCGCCTACAAAGGTAGTGTAGCCCATCACGACAGTTCGGGAAACAGCGGAGTCATTCGTCCAGGTGATGTACAATGGATGACTGCCGGTGCGGGTATATTACATAAAGAATACCATGAAGAGGAATTTTCAAAAAAAGGTGGATTGTTTGAAATGGTTCAGCTCTGGGTTAATTTACCAGCGAAAGATAAATCAACGGAGGCACATTACCAGGCGATTACATCCAATCAGATGGGGAAGGTACTATTGCCTGACGCAGCAGGGGTAGTTAATGTCATCGCGGGGAAATTTCAGGATACAGTAGGGCCAGCGAACACCTATACGCCTGTCAATCTATTTGATATCAAATTGGCAGAGCAACATGAAACGAATTTTTTAGTTCCACAAAATCATAATACTGCGATGCTGGTTGTGAATGGGGTGGTCGAGGTCAACGGTGAACTTGCGAAGGAACATAGTTTTGTTTTATTCGGTCATGATGGTGAAGAGATCTCGATAAAGGCCCATAAAAATGCGGTTTTACTTGTGTTAAGCGGTGAGCCCATCGATGAACCTATCGTGAGCTATGGCCCATTTGTAATGAATACACAGGCAGAGATTTACCAAGCCTTTGAAGATTTTCAAGCTGGCAAGTTTGGCGTACTTGAATAAATGAAATAAGTTTCCATCCATGGCCTACATGTATAACATGTAGGCCATTAATGGATATCATCATATAGAAGATTTTCTGTTAATTAGCTTTTCTTTAGATTATGGTGTTCAACGACTAAGAAAAGTTTTTTGGCCGTCTGTCGTAGCAGATATGGATGATGAAAACCAGTAGTGTACAACAAAAGCCTGTCAATACCACGCCATTCCATTGAAAGTATTTCCAAGCGAGCGAGGCCAGGTAACTACCCAATGATCCACCCGCAAAGTAACTAAACATATAGACTGTATTTAGTCGGTTGGTTGCCCCTAGATTTAAGGCAAAGAAAGCAGATTGATTGCTGATATGCATTGATTGTAAACCTAGGTCAATTAAGATTACACCAGCTATTAATCCGATATAGCTATTCCCCCCGATGTAGAATACAATCCAGCTCAATAGCAGGATAAATATGGAACCAAGAATAACGGTATACGTAGAAACATGCGTTGAAATCCGGCCGACCAATGCTGCTGCTAGAGCGCCAACAGCCCCTATTAATCCGAAGGATCCGGCTACAGCGGACCCCGCGTGGAAAGGAGCTTCCTGTAAATGAAATACTAATGTAATCCAAAAAGCACTGAATCCAGCAAAACCTAGGGCACCTCTGAGTGCAGATAGCCGTAATACCGGTTGAGTTTTTGTCAGATGGATCAATGAGTGCATTAATTGTAGATAACTTCCTTGAAATGTTGGATTCACATCGGGGAGTGCGAAAGCTAATAATAACATGAATAGAACCATTAACGCTATCGCTATATAATAGATCGCTTGCCATCCCCAGATATCACCAATGAATCCTGCTGCGACGCGGGAGAGCAGAATACCTAATAGTAAGCCACTCATGACCATTCCGATTGAAGAATTGCGTTTTTCGGGAGTAGCAAGTTCGGCTGTAAGGGGGACGAGCATTTGGGGAACGACCGAGCTAAATCCAACCATAAAGCTTGCGATATAGAGCAACTCGAGGCAGGGAGCGAAGACCATTGCCAATAAGGAGACTATGATGAGTAGAAAAATTGATAATATTAATTTCTTTCTTTTTATCATATCGCCCAAAGGAACGATAAAGAGTAGCCCTGTTGCAAAACCGACCTGGGTGAGCATAGCAATCATACTAATTGCAGCTTCACTAACGTGAAAGTCTTTCGCCATCAATCCCAAAAGCGGTTGATTATAATAGTTGTTGCCGACGACTACTCCGGTTGTCAAGGTAATAAGCCATAAAATAGGCTTCGTCAGTACAGGTGTATCCCGCTTTGAGTTTACGTGAAGTTCTATGTTTTGGTTTGTTATTTCTGTTGTATGTATCATTTTGAATTTTATCTCCTTGCCTGCAAATTTACAGCGATCAGTAATGTAGGAATTGAAGAATTCGATCCATGAATTGAAGAATTGAAGTTTGATTAACCTCAATTGATCCAGAAGTGAGATAATTGTGTACTGGACTAGTTATCTACTTGGAAATTGCCTATGTAACAAATACAAAGCGTCTGATGTCATTTTTAATGCAAGATGCCCTTGAAAAATATCGTTTATTGTTGGATGAAAATCCAATGGTTGTCAGAAGGCTATCCAATAGAATAGTTGCTTCCTATCTGAATATTTCACAGGAGACCTTGAGCCGTTTAAAGTCAAAGCTCTAAACCTCAACTGGCCTATGCAGTTCTTCGATGCATAGGCCAGTTGAGGTTTAAAGATTTATTTGTTGATTTCGCTTTTTCCTAGACGCAGTATATACAATGATCACACTAATCGTCATCAGGATAAATGCTAGGAAAAACGGAGCACCCGAAAATTTAAATGGCGCCTTGTCATGGGTGAAATAATAAAATAGGTTTGTCATCATCGGTGGGCCAATAATCGATGTTGCACTCATTAAGCTCGTTAGTGCACCTTGAAGTTCACCCTGTTCATTTGAAGGGACATTTTTGGTAATAACAGACTGAAGAGCTGGTCCACAAATACCCCCCAAGCAATAGGGAATAAGGAAGACGAACATCATCCATCCTTCGCTCGCAAATGAGAATAACAGGAGTCCAATAGCATATAGGGTCAATCCATAAAAAATGCTTTTTTGTTCGCCAAGCTTGGGTGTTGTCCATCGAATTAAAACACCTTGAACCAATCCAATCAATAATCCAATAACACCTAACGAGATACCCACCATTCTTTCTGTCCAGTCGAATTTATACATGGTGAAGAAGTTCCAGTTACTTTGAACCGCATGACCTGCGATATAGATTAAAATTAAGGCAACGATGAGGCCGGATATTTCCGGATGTTTTCCAAGAAACTTAAAAGACCCAATTGGATTTGCACGTTTCCAGTTAAAGGCTCTGCGTTTTTCTTTGTCTAAGCTCTCAGGTAAGATAAAATAGCCATATAAGAAGTTCAGCATACACAATCCTGCGGCCGCATAAAAGGGAACCCTGGCACCATAGTGACCGAGTAGACCTCCGATAACAGGACCTATGATGAAGCCCAGACCAAATGCAGCACCTATCAAGCCAAAGTTCTTTGCCCGGTCTTCATCCGTAGATATATCGGCGATATAAGCACTTGCCGTTGTAAAACTGGCTCCTGTCAATCCCGCTATGACACGACCCAAAAATAGCCACCCTATACTTGGTGCGAGGGCAAGAAAGATATAGTCCACAGCGAATCCAAAAAGTGAGATCAATATAATTGGCCTTCTACCATATTTATCACTCAGGTTACCGACTACGGGAGAAAATATAAATTGTGTGAAAGCATAGGCAAAGCCAAGCCAGCCGCCATATTTTGCAGCTTCACTGATATCGCTATGAATCAATTCCTCGATAAGTTTTGGGACGACGGGAATAATGATTCCCCAACCTGTAATATCGATAAGTAATGTGATAAATATGAATCCGATTGCTGCTTTTTTCTTGGAATTTTCCATCATGTTTCAAAAGTAATGAAATCCTTAAAAACTTGTCTGTTATTTAATTACTAATTTGTGGTGAGTGTTGCATTTTCGGTAGCGTTAACAAATCGAAAATAGGGGGCTTTTTTCTTTCAATAAGTGCTATGCTAATCCCATTTTTGTTGAGAAGCATTCAATACGTGTTTGTACGTTATGCTGCTATAGTAGAGGATACTGGTTTTTTTCGTGTGTTTGCATGATTGATGGGCAATCCCACATTGTAAACGTGCCGGCTTTTTTTTGATTAGATGGCTTTACATTTGGGACGGTGTTGTATATCGAAATTACATGAATTCGCAATAAAGCACAGCTTATATGCTTGGGCATGTAGGGATAAAGCAAGCTCTATCTGGAATTCATTTGTGATGAGAACCTCGGGGTGTAATGTAACTTCTGTAAAACGACCACTGCCATCTCCATACGTTTCAAGGGTAGCGACAGCATTGTCCGTATAGGATAAAACCTCGATGCTATTTTGCGAGCAGACGTATAAATAGGACATCATGTGACAAGAAACTAGGCTGCTAAGTAGCAAATCTTCCGGATTGTACAATGCGGGGTCACCCTTGAATGTTTTCGCTGCCGAAACGTGTAGATCTGTTTTCCCTTCGATCGCAATGTGATGGCTCTTCGTATAAATTTTTTTACCCAGAACGCTAGGCTGTTCAGGATGATTCCAAGTTAGGGACGCTTTAAAGGTATGTTTGTAACTCATTTTTGTTTCAAATTTAAGGTGTCTTCCATTATGATAGAACGTCTAGTCTGCCAATTGCAAGATGTGCAGGATGGATCGAATTGGCTAGATGAAAATTTTAATAGAACTGCTTGAAAATTAGGCTTTCTGAATGCAATACTGTTATGTGCGAACAAAAGTGATATAATCTGTATTGATAGGTTCAATGCCATTTTTTCGCATTTCGCTTGCTATTTGTGCCCTGTGATAGGTACCATGATTAAAGACGTGTAACAGAATGTCGTTGGCTTTATTATGAAAAGCCTGATGCTGTGTGTTGGTATAATTGACAATTTCATCGTCCGTTTCATTTCTGTCATGAATCTGCTGACCAAATCCTTCTGAAGCTAAATCGTGATACCTTTGGCAATCGACGATACTGTGCTCATCCCAAACACCAACAGGTGGTTTTTCACCCGTTAATCGACTTAGCCAAATGATCTGTGCATTAACAATATGGCTAAAGAGCCGTATGCAAGAAGGAGGTACTTTTTCGCCTTCACTTTTCAGTTTATCCAGTAGTGCTGTATTTGCCCAGTTATTATATAACCACAGCTGCATAAATGTAGTTGACATCTAATTGTTGTTTTATGTGGGTTCTGTAAAATTAAATATACGGAAGATAGAAATAAATTTTTTGTAAACCCTTTCAAATGTTCATTTGTGAACAATTTCTGTTCGTAAATGAACATTTTACTGTTGGTGTTTTGTTTTAATATATTGATTTACAGTTATGTATTTATTTTGGCCGGGTGCTTGTGACTTTTCTCTTTACAATATCCAATCAATAGTAGACAGCTAATGATCAAGAATAATATCAAAATTGCTTTTCGCAATCTAACACGGAATAAGGGGTTTATGACCATCAATATCCTTGGCCTGGCCATTGGTATGACGGCAAGTATATTGATTATATTATGGGTAAATTCTCAGCTCTATTATGATAGGATGTATCCCAAAACAGATAGAATTGGGATTGTGGGGTCAGTTGGACGAAACGACAAAGGAGTTTCCGTTTATTTCGTCACTCCCGAACCTTTGGCGGAGGTGATGAAGCTTGAAGTTCCAGAAATTAAGCAGACTTGTCGATTAAGTAAGCTTAGCGGATTTCTGTTTACGGCTGGTGATCAAAAGCTCATCGCTGGTCGCGGGGCTTTTGTCGATGCCACTTTCTTTTCAATTTTTCAACTTCCCGTTTTGGCGGGGAATCCAGCGGATGCGCTTGCAGACCCTTCGGCTATTGTGCTGACAAAAGATTTGGCTATTTCTTTATTTGGTTCAACGGATGTCGTTGGAAAAAATATCAAGATCGATAGCAACGAAATAGTACATGTGTCGGCAGTTTTGAAGGAGGTCCCCAGCAATAGCCAATTTGCGGAATTGCAGTATCTTTTTCCTTGGGCATTTGCTGCTAAAATAGGCTATACGGATAATAATTGGTATAACAGTTCGATTTCAACTTTTGTTGAACTGTATCCCAACGCAACATTCACGTCAGTACAGCAAAAGCTAAAAGATATCTCGAAAAGGCATGCTGATGTCAAGAGTGAAAATTTTTTGAAGCCGATGAAGGAGAGTTATCTTTATAATGAATATAAAAACGGAACAGTTGCAGGTGGAAGGATTGAGATGGTACGTGTTTTTATCCTTATTGCTGGTTTTATAGTATTGATTGCATGTATCAATTTCATGAATTTAAGTACGGCACAAAGTGAGCGCAGGGCAAAGGAGGTGGGGGTGCGAAAAGTGATCGGCGCACAGAAAAGTAGTCTGATCTGGCAATTTTTATCAGAATCAATGCTATTATCATTGATTTCTGGAATAGTCGCACTTATTTTAGTGGCTCTGATAATACCTTCCTTTGGCGATCTTATCGGAAGAAAACTAGCTCTTCCGGTAGGTGAGGGTTATTTTTGGGCCGGATTTTTGGGCTTCATTCTTCTGACAGGCATACTTGCTGGTAGTTACCCTGCTTTTTTTCTTTCTTCGTTTAGACCGATTAATGTGTTAAAAAATAGATTTTTCCTTTTTAAACAGAGAATAAATCCTCGAAAGGCTCTTGTTGTAACTCAATTTGCAATTGCGGTATTAATGATTGTTAGTACCCTTGTGATCCGAAAACAAATACTACACGCTCAGCATAGGGATGCCGGTTTTAACACGGATAATCTGATCTATGTCATAGAAAACGGAGATGCTACGAAAAATATTGCAATGATCCGACACGATTTGATTAATAAGGGAATCGCCACTGCTGTAACTCGTACCATGTCCCCGATGACTGAACGTTGGAGTGGGTGGGGAGGTGCATCATGGGAGGGTAAGGACCCCAATCGAGCGATTGTTTTTAACAGGCAGTCTGCCGATGACAAGCTGATTGAAACGACAGGGTTAACACTTTTAAAGGGGCGAGACTTTGACTTAGCGAACTTTCCTACCGATTCGATGTCAGCTATTATCAATGAATCTGCAGCGGAGATTATGGCGATGAAGGACCCAATCGGAAATTATATTATGGACGGTGAAGATAAGTTTACGATTATAGGTGTGGTTAAAGATTTTATTCAGGAATCACCGTTTAAAACAGTGACTCCAACAGTCATTGAGGGGGCGAGTAGAACGTTAGGGACCGTGCACATTAAGTTGAATCCTAAACTTAACATAAGCGATGCTTTAAAGAAAACCGAAGCTGTTTTTAAAACTTATAATCCAAACTATCCTTTTGATTATCATTTTTTAAATCAAGAATATAGTAGAAAGTTTCAAGATGCACAGCGGACAGGTCGCCTGGTAAGTATTTTTGCGGGCTTGACGATATTTATTTCCTGCCTTGGTTTATTTGGCTTGGCCGCATACATGACCGAAAGCAGAACAAAAGAAATAGGCGTTCGAAAAATCCTCGGGGCATCTTTATTTACCTTAACAAAGATGCTTTCCAAAGAGTTTATTGTGTTGGTAGGGATTTCATGTCTGATTGCATTCCCCATTGCCTATTGGGCTATGGATGGCTACATCAGTCAATATAGCTATCGAATATCAATTGGATGGGGGGTATTTGCAGTAACAGCGTGCTTAACTCATTTGATTGTACTATTAACTGTGAGCACACAATCTATTAAGGCGGCTTTGGCTAATCCGGTTAAGAGCTTACGCGACGAATAGCGAGCTCAGTCTAAACTGAAGTTTATTGTTTACTGCCTGTGCTATTTTGCGTAATTGCTGAAGCGTTCAAATGACTCGAAAAATATCACGCATGCAGCAGGTTTCCTGAACAAAAATTTTTTTATTGGCGATAGTTATCCCTATGAAAGTGATTTTCATTTAAGAGCTACTTTCAGCTATATTTTAGTTGTGTTTGGATTACTTTTAGCTTTTCTTTTTGTTAATATTGTAATTAATTATATATTTAGCTTGCTATATCTATCTATTGTTGTGGTTTGTCTCAAAATTGTCTTTTTGCACCATTGTTTGACAATTGAGCCGAGCACAAATTAAATGATATATTTATATTAGCCACATATTATTGAGAAGTATGCTATCTATGACGGGACTTTTCCAAAATTACAATACTGGAAAACGTGTTTTTTTTCATTTATGTTTTTGGTTTGTGGTTTTGGGTATGCAATTCATAGCATATCAGCGAATAGATATTACGAGTTCATGGTTGCTATTTTTAAAGGATGTATTTTCTTTATTAACGATTTTTTACGCAACAGCATATATTGTCATACCACAATGGTTTATTCGAGGTAAGTTTGTTCTCTGTATTTTATGGTTGCTCGTAATTTATACTTGGTGGTCTTTTTTAAGTTATTATGCTGCAATATTAACGTTAAGGTATTTGGCACCAGATGTACGATTGTCAACTTATCTCGAAATAGTCGAACGGCAAGGTATTCTGGGTGCTTTCCGGCTATCCTCAATCAGTGATTATTTATTGGATTTTATTTTTTTGGTCGCTTTACCGTTGACCGTAAAGATAGTACAGGCATTTATGTTTGTTAGAAATTCAAAAATGAAACTCGAGCTAAAAAATGCTGAACTTGAACTAAACAACGTTCAATTGGAGCTTGCTTTCCTAAAATACCAGATTAATCCACATTTCTTACTTAATACACTCTATAGTATTTATGTTTTGGTATCCGATCATGATGAAAGAGGTGGTGAAAGTATGATGCGACTGAGTGGTATTATGGTGTATTTATTGCACGAAAGTAATCAGCCAAAGGTCGAAATTAGTCGCGAATTTCAACTGCTTAAGGATTATATTGAGTTGGAAAAGTTGCGCTATAGTGAGACAGTACAAGTCAAAGTAAACTTAGCGACTGATGATGAAAGCTGTATGGTGGTACCCCTGATTTTTTTTCCGTTTGTGGAAAATGCATTTAAGCATGGACCCCGCTTAAGTTCTTCAGCTGGATGGATATCCATAGACATTTCTGTGAAGGATGACAAGGTAAACATGTATATCGCCAATGCCTATAGAGAACTTTCCAAACCCGAAAATTATGTTGGGGGATTAGGAATAGATAACGTAAGAAAAAGACTGGAGCTTCATTACCCTGACAGGCACATTTTGGAAATTAAATCAGATGGGGGTGTATTTAGTGTTAATCTTGTTGTAACTTTACAGGCTGAAGAAAAGCCGTAGCACCAACGCTGAGGATCGCTAAGTACTTATGAACAGAATTAAAACTATTCTTATTGAAGATGAGCCGATTGCAAGAGGTCGATTGGAAAAATTAGTTTCCAAATTAGGCCTGATCGAAATATTGGGTGTATTCGAAAATCCGTTACAAGCTATAGATGTTTTAAGAAAGAGTGAGGTCGATCTCATCTTGTCGGATATAGATATGCCCGAAATGGATGGGATTACTTTTCTTAAAGGACTTGCCCATCCACCATTTGTTGTCTTTATAACTGGTCATTATGAGTATGCCGTGGATGGATTTGAGCTGGATGTAATCGACTATATTTTAAAACCGCTGTTGACGGAAGAACGATTGATAAAGGCAATTGAAAAAGTTCAAAAAGCAATTTTATTTTCTAGAAGGGGGCCACAAGGTGAAAGAAAGGCGATTAAGATAAAGGATAGGAACAAGACTATCTTTATAGATCCTGCGGATATTCTCTATCTAAAAGCTTGGGGAGACTACATCCAAATTTATTCGGTAGATGGTATGCAAACTTTGCTCTCGACGATGAAAGATATGGAAGCAGAACTTCCCTGGGATATGTTTGCGCGTATGCACAGATCTTATATCGTTAATATCAAACAAGTCAAGGGTGTTGAAGCAAGTAAAGTAATTCTAAAAAATGGAGTCGAACTTGGCATTGGTTTACAATATCGCAATCAGCTTTTTGCAAAGATGGGACTTATCTAAATGTTTAACTTATTGTTGTTAGATTCTTTTTCTGTTTTCCTACTTGCATTTTGTAATAGCCGACCATAAAATGGTAGATAGCGAGTTCATGTAGTCGTTGGTCCGACATGAATAGTCTATTAATAAACATATGAATATAACTTGACAGCAAGGAGAATTGCGCTGCCCGAAATTCATCTTTACTGGTATTGGCCCTCAGAATTGAAAAGATGTTGCATTGGATTGTATCTAGTTTCGATTTGAAATCTGTTAAGTTATTTAATGGATTATCGAACCAGTCTTTTTTATCTTTGAACTTGTTGTTGAGATGAATCCAAAGATTTTTATTATTGCCGAATTCTTGTTGATAAAGCGTGTTCATCCGAATGCAGAAATCCTTTTTTTCAGGCAACGTAAATTTTGCAGCGCCTAACAGGGACTCCATATATTCGAAAGCCAATCGCCACCGATCGTTGATTGAAGTGCTTTGCTGCATTGTCGTCAATATAGCTTCGCTCTGTTGATAAAATAACTCTTCACTAAGCTCCATACAAAACGGGGTATATCGTTCAATTTCCCGCGAGTAAGTGTCAAATGATATCGTTGAAATCTGCCCACTTTCGACAAATTGTTCCAAAAAGCTGTTCATGGTGGATATCACGGAAATAGACTGACTTGAATCTGAAAGTTCTATCCGCAATCGAATATGCGGAGACGGATCATTGTAACGTACGAAAAACCACTTTCTCATACTTCCCTGCTGATTAATTACGTTCATGATTAATGGAAATGTTTCCATTAACAGAATATCCGCAAAATGTACTCCGCAATAGATTTTGGCATAGATCCATTCACTTCCCAAAGAGAAGCATCTCTTTAGGTTGCTTTCTTGAGGGGCGGAGTCGTTGGTGTAATGTTGAGTGTGTGCTTCTATTGGGATAATGATCTCATTGGCAAAAATATTCTCATCTTTATCGCCTACTACAGCGGAATAGTCACCTAGAAGATATTCAGTTAATGTCGTGTCTCTTTTGCATAGTTGATCCAATAGCATTTCGACACAAAAAGGGTTTTCTAAATTTATCAGTAATTCATTATCGCCGTTGGAGATAACGACCATTGTTGGTATTTCCAATGCTGTCTGTAAATTTTTTACAAAAGTGGTTGGATCATTTGGGTATTTTGCTAGTTTTTGAATACGCCACTGTGCTCTTGATAAAATGATATTTTTGTAGCTTATTCTTGGAAGCCTTGGCTGCTCTTTCATAATTCCCCAATTCCATGAAAGATCTAGTCTATTATTTTGGAATTGAAAGTCTGCAAGAAATTTATAGAGATTCATGCCATGTTCAAAATTATGGGCCGTCGTCAGACGTGGTATGACCATTTTATTGAACTTTTTAGACCATAAGATAAGGCGCTGGTCTTTAAGGAAAAGATATAAGTCATTGACATCAATTTGTTGCTGTTCTTGATCAATTGTTGGGGTTAGACAAATTGATGTCTTTCTGAGAGCAGGTCTATGAATGATATTTCCCGCGTTGTTATCTGGATAATAAGAAATTTCAGCCAATATTGCATTGGTATACTGTTGTTGCTCCCTTTCCGCAGAATCTTTTATCCACTTGTCCAATTTTTCGTCCAAATGTGCAAATCTTGACATGAGATTTCCCGAAGAGGAACCTCCGATGGTTCCGAGGTTGAAGAATAATCGCTCTTGTGTCGGACTCTTCAGGAGATTGCCAATAGCATAGAAAGAACAAGGCATGGAATCGATTGTTTGTTTACGCTGTTTGGAGATATTATCGAGGTCTGTGCTGGTAAGCTGAATCTCTGCATATCGATTTTTTACGCTTTCCACAAATTTTTCAATGACCAGATTTTCGTAGTGATGAATATGACCTGTTGTTTGGCTGGGGGAAGTTATATTTTTAACATCTCCTAGTATTTCATCCGTTATATTGTAAACACCTTCTCGACTACCATAACCGATACCAATATCTGGGTCCAACGCTGTTGTCAGACGAACCATTCTTTCTTCATATTTATGAGCGAACTCAGATTTAAATCGGTCAAGATCTGCTAAAACGCTTCTATTGCAAAGTGGCAATAGCTCCTGAAATTGATCCCTTATATGATTTAATGCGGTCTTCGATAGGTTATTTTCCGCCATACCAATCAGAAGGTCTCCTTGTATCACATTGGTTAGGTCGTGATCTGGCACGATCGGCTGTAACAACTTAACTACCGCTTTCTGAATCTTGATGATTGATTGAGCGCTGTTAAGTAGTGTTTTGATCGTCGATAATGGTTGTAAATAGACTTTTTGTTTGTCCACTCTTTCTAGTGTCTTTATCAGACTTTCAAGGTAACTCCGACCGATTACATTGGGGTGCAGTTCGGAGCATATAATCCCAAGGCTGATTAGTTTATCGACAAATAGAACCGAATGCGTTGCTGATGCTCCAAGATTTTGCAATAGGTCTGTCAATGACTGATAATGGACGGCTTTCACATTGCTCTCGAAATAGTGAACAATACGGTCTAAAATAGGGGTAAACCGTACTCGTTTTAATATATTTTGGCTCTTTTTTCCCTTTGTTACTTTTTGATAGTATTTGTAGTCCTTTCCATCTAGGTACAGCGTGGGGTTGATACGGTACTGAAGTTGGTTATAGATTCTTTTGTCTTTTGATATCTCTTCGATAATTCCGACTAATATGGTCGCATCTAGTTTTAACACGCCTTTATTAACATGATTCCTTACTAATGACAGGTTCTTTTCCGCGGCAATAAAGTTTCCTACCGATACTCCGGCAAATAAACCAAAAGGGGTGGCTCTAGTGCTCATTCGAATGGTGTATTTGAGTAGCGAGATGATCATTTTTGGATTGCTATCTTTTTTGTAATCAAGCCATTTCTCTACCTCCGCAAAGAAAGAAGGGCTTGCTAGAAGTAAGGCTTCTTTCAGTCGTTCATCTTGAAGTAAATAGCGAAGTCGGTCTTCAAGATCTTTCAGATTTGTTAGCCTGAAAAGGTCAGTTGCAAGCGCATTAGAAAGTATTGGCGTGCGTAGAAGAAAGTAATTGGAAAACTTGAATAGAGACATGGAATAGTCAGCTTTAATGTTGCATTACCTGTTTTATGCATGACAGGAACATTTCCGGAGAAATAGGCTTTTGCAATGCAAAGTGCTTCCTTTTTTTTATAAATTCAGGGTATTGCCATCGTGATACAGCAGATGTAACGATGAGTATTGGAATATCAGCTATCATTTCGGCAAGTGTACTGATATTCCCACCACTGACAATGAGGTCCAAAAATAGAATGTCGGCAGATTTTAGTTCGTGACTAAATAAAGCTGGGTTTTCAATGTCTTCAACCATTTTTATTAATTGAAGATCTGGTAACATATGAATGTACTCAACGATTTTTTTTGTAGCTAGAGGCTCATCCTCGATAAGAATACATTTTAGTTTGGGTGTTATCATCTGTGCTATTCTATTGTTTTGAAATATGGGGGTATAAAAGACGATTGCCGCAAAGGCGCCTACCAGAACGCCTTTACGACATAATCCTCTTTTATATCACTTTTGAAGACGTAACCGTCTTGATTGTCACAAGCTCCATATCGTCAAAATCAAAAAATGAAATCGGTTCGACTGCGCAGACAGTTTGTACATCCAGTGCAAAATCTTCTGCTAAAAAATTTTCAATGTTTTCCATAGTTTATGTTGTTGAATTGTACACAAATGTGCTTTCTAAGCAAAAGAAGGACGAATAATATCGACAGAATTGAAAATGAATCAGACGAACTAAAGATTCTATTCGATGAAAAAAATAGGATATGCTGTTGTTTCCGTTTGATTGAACAACGTTTGTGTGACCCTTCACTGTTAGGTTATCGTTGACATGGAAAGAAGCACCATGACCTGAACGGAATAAATTCGATGAAATAGCATTTGGGTACGATGAAATAAGGCGGGTGTCATTGTCGGTTTCTATTGGGTTTACTAATTTAGTTCTATCTATTTTTAGTTCTATTGATCTGTTTTTCTTCCTGATTACTAGTGTTTTTTGGGGGGGGATAGGTGAATAGGCTATTGAAAAGATTAGGTTTTGAACCTAAATAAAAAACATCTGCCAAATAAATAGGTGAGTAGTGTGGGCGCATAAAACAATAAGAATATGAATTTATCTAATGAAATGCACAGTTTTTTGAAAAGAGAAGGTTTACGGTTATTTAGAAAAAAAGTGAGCTGGCAAACTTCCGCAGAACATCAGATTTATACGGATGAAAACACAAAAATCGGTGTAGCATTTGACAGAATTCAAGATTTTATACATAAACCAATCCATGAATTTGACCAGAATGAAATAAAAACGATCAAGCTTGAAGAGCGGGGGGACTATATAATTTACGGTTTTGTTCAGGAATCTAAGCGATAATTGAGCTTTCTTTCATAACTCAAGAAGTTGACTGATGATTTTTTTGTAAATCTTACAAATCAATTCCTTAATCATGTAACGGATCACTTATGATTTGTAGCCAAATTTGTATTGTAAAATAAAACAATCAATTTATGGCGACAGATATTTATAAAGACACAATTTACATCCCTTTAGCGAATGTTGAAAGCGAACATTGTGCCTCAATTGTCGAAAAGGGACTTGCTGACGTGAAGGGGTTGGCAAGTTATCATGTGGAATTGAACAATCATAGAGCAGCTATTATACCTCAAGATAGTGATGCTGTTGTTAACAGTATAAAGGCGATCAAAGATCTTGGCTATGGTGTTTCAACATTGACCAAAACATTTCCGGTTCTTGGGATGACTTGTGCTTCATGCGCCAGTAGTGCTGAAAGTATGGTGAAATATGAACTAGGAGTTGTCCATGCATCTGTGAATTTTGCGACAGGAAACCTTACCGTTGAGTATTTACCTAACGTCACTGATCAAATAAAAATACAAAAAGCAGTTCAAGCTGGTGGATATGATTTGTTAATTGAGGATGAATCTACACAGCGGGAAACTTTAGAGACAATTCACGCCGAGAAATTTCGTAAGCTTCAGACGAAAACTCGGTGGGCGGTATTACTATCGCTCCCCGTAGTGATCATTGGCATGTTCTTCATGCATATCCCTTATGCAAATCCTATCATGTGGCTTTTTTCAACTCCAGTAGTCCTATGGTTCGGTAAGGACTTTTTTGTCAATTCATGGAAGCAAGCCAAACACCGTTCTGCCAACATGGATACTCTTGTGGCATTAAGTACAGGAATAGCCTATATTTTTAGTCTTTTCAATATGCTCTTTGCTGAATTTTGGCATACGCGTGGGCTACATGCACATGTATATTTTGAGGCGGCCTCAGTCGTCATTGCATTTATTCTGTTGGGTAAATTACTGGAAGAAAAGGCTAAAGGAAACACTTCATCGGCTATAAAAAAGCTTATGGGCCTGCAGCCTAAGACGGTAATAGTGGTAGAGCCGGATGGGCGTACATCTAAAGTACCAATAGAGGCTGTGCATACAGGAGACACAATCCTGGTGAAACCCGGCGAAAAGATTGCCGTCGATGGTGTTGTCAGCAGTGGAAACTCTTATGTTGATGAAAGTATGTTAAGTGGGGAACCGGTACCGGTTTTGAAACTGGAACATGAAAAGGTGTTTGCCGGAACTATCAACCAGAAAGGCAGCTTCCAATTCAAAGCAACAAAAATCGGAAAGGAAACAATGCTTGCACAGATTATAAAAATGGTGCAGGATGCGCAGGGCAGTAAGGCTCCTGTGCAAAAACTCGTGGATCGCATTGCAGGTATATTCGTTCCTATTGTAATTGGTGTCGCTATATTAACTTTTCTACTGTGGCTTACTTTAGGCGGAGAAAACCATCTGGTTCAAGGGGTATTGGCAGCGGTAACAGTTTTGGTTATTGCCTGTCCTTGTGCGCTGGGATTGGCTACTCCGACGGCTATTATGGTCGGCGTCGGCAAAGGGGCCGAACAGGGTATTTTAATTAAGGATGCGGAGAGTCTGGAGTTGGCTAAAAAGGTGAATGCAGTTGTTTTGGATAAAACCGGTACCATTACCGAGGGAAGACCGGTTGTTACCGACGTGCAGTGGAGCGATGACAGTGATCATTTGAAAGGCATCCTATTAAGTATGGAAAAGCAATCTGAACACCCGCTGGCCGATGCAGTTGTCGGATATCTCAATAAGGTAAATGATGCAAAAATATCTTCCATTGAAAGTATTACTGGTAAAGGTGTAAAAGCAAGGGAAGGGTCAGAAACCTATTTCGTTGGTAATTGGAGGTTATTGGACGAAAATGACATTGAGATCAAGGCCGAGTTGAGGGCATATGCCACCCAATGGGAAAAGCAATCAAAAACAGTGATCTGGTTTGCCAATCATCATACTGCATTAGCAGTAATTGCCATCGCAGATCGAATCAAAGAGAGTTCTGTGCGCGCCATCAAGGAGATGCAGGCAATGGGAATCGAATTGTACATGCTGACCGGTGATAACGAATCTACCGCCAATGCTATCGCGGCACAGACAGGTCTTAAACATTATAAAGCCGAAGTATTACCACAGCATAAAGCAGATTTTGTCAGAGAATTACAGAAAAAAGGGAAAATTGTGGCTATGGTTGGAGACGGTATTAATGACAGCACCGCTTTAGCAACCGCGGATGTTAGTATTGCTATGGGAAAAGGAAGTGATATTGCAATGGATGTAGCGAAAATGACAATTATTTCTTCGGATTTGACAAAAATTCCACAGGCTATTCGCTTGTCTAAGCAAACAGTAGCGACGATCAAACAAAACTTGTTTTGGGCCTTTATCTATAACTTAATAGGTATTCCTTTGGCCGCTGGTATACTCTATCCAATTAACGGTTTCCTGTTGAATCCAATGATTGCCGGAGCCGCAATGGCCCTAAGCAGTGTAAGTGTGGTTAGTAATAGCTTGCGCCTTAAATGGAAAAAATAACCACCGGATATCAACCTGGGAATGCATTCTGCTTCCGGTAAATAGTGCAAAACAAAATAGGAAAACTGTAAACATAACGGTTAAATAAACGTGAAATTTGTATAGGTAAAGAGATAAATAATAGATTGATAACATTAAAATAAAAATAACATGGAAAGCAAAGAACTTCAATTTAAAACAAACCTTAATTGCAGCGGATGTGTGTCAAAGGTAAGTGCTGATCTGGACAATTTGGATGGTATCTGCGAATGGAGTGTTGATACCTCAGTAGCAGATAAGATTCTGACGGTAAAATCTGAAGGAATTTCCGAAGAAGAAATTATCGGCATTATCAAAAGGAAGGGCTTTAATGCAGCATCCTACTCCGCTTAATTTTTTCAATAAATCAACAGAAGCCCCATGATATGGGGCGTTTTTGTTTTTGGTTATGAGTTAGCTATCAATCAAACCTAATATACATACGACTAAAATTAATGATCATCTTAGAAAACTGATGTATGATATCCTGCCCGATGTTTCCATAAACAGTTTCATCTTTAATTTTAGATTTTAAAACGCTTATATTTTCAAGGAAGATCGATTTATGACCAATTATGAAGGTATGATCTATTATAAAGCCTTCATGCTCGATTCTTCCACCGGCTCCGCCCATTGCAATTGTTTTTGGATTATATTTTCTTTCGATCTCTCGCTTATAGGTTTTGTAAAATGATTCATATAAGATCGTTTTCTCCGCTCCGGTATCAAATGCATAATGTTTCCCTTCAATGGAAAGTAAAGGTGATAATCCATCAATTGCAAGATTTGAGTTTTGTGAAGAAGCTGTCTCTTTTTGCGGTACAATGAAAAGATCATCCTGGGTCAGCTGTATTTCGTGAAGCGCTTCAATGACTGGGAAACCTATTATCCCGTTGATTTGATAGTTGATTTGTGGAATACGGAGTGCACTGTCGGGAAAGACAAGGAATACTGCGTCAGAAACAGTGATATGACCAAATTTCAAGGCCTTGCAAACAGCTAGATCCGCTTTGATTGATATACCAGTGATCGCATCCACATCAATGCTTGCGGGGATAATAGCCATATTGAGACGTTTGGCCGTAGATTCCGAAACTGTCGATAGATTGGCCCCTGTATCAAATATAAACTGTGCGGTATGGCCGTTCACGGTTATCTTTAGATTTTTTAGACCTGCAGCATCCTTTGTCATTTTAAGTCGGCTGTCGCCAGTGATTGATACAACCTGAGCTGGAACATGCGCGAGGGCGGACCATATTTTAAGGTTGTTTCTTAGATCTTCCTTTTCGTCAGCAGTTAGCAATCGATCAAATCGAAGGAGCACGTTTTCGGCAGTCCTTTTCGCTCCGGCGTAATCTTTCAGTTTGACAAAATTGTCCTCCTGGATACGAAGAACCTTTAACAGTAGTGTATCTGGTAGTTCGTTTTTGTTCATTTTGAGGGAAGCTATCTCTTTGTTTGAATCCCGGGGTTTATTGAAGGCGTTGGCTAGGACCGCAGCGATGATCTTTTTTTGGTATGTTTCTTTAAAAGCTGTTTTGTTGGTGGCATACCTATCACGGGCTGTAAAGAAATCCTTTTGGATTATCAACTGATAAATTGTGTTGAAGCTGGAGTCGACATTTTGAGCAGCGCTAAGTTGCACACATAGCAGCAATACTGAGGTCGTAAGGTAAAATTTAAAACAAGTGTTTAAATGATTCATAATGCGTAAAATAAAATGCGCTAACGAGAAAAACGAAGAAGTCGCTTGTACTCTCGGATAATTAAGGTTAATTTAGCTAAAATAGTTTGTAGATTTTTCCAAATATCAATACGGTCAAGAGGTTTATCTAAGTCTACATGTTTGGATGGATCTGCAAATTTTATTATTTTAATGAAACAAGAAACGATGAATTTAAAGTTTAATAGCCGTTCCATGCTGTTTGGTTTGACAGTACTATCTGCAAGCCTTTTATTCGCTTGCCAAAACAGCAGAACCAAGAGCGAAGCTAAGGTTGAAAAATTGCAGGATACAACTGAAGCCGCTGTTCCTACGACAGCAACAGATGTGTCATTTAAAGATAAATCCGGTAATGTTGTTCAATTGAATGATTTAAAAGGTAAAGTGGTGTTTATCAATTTTTGGGCGACATGGTGTCCTCCATGTATACACGAATTACCTTCTATCGATCAGCTTAGGCAGTCGCTTAAAGACAATAAGGATATTGTTTTTCTGATGGTTGATGTTGATGGAGACATCGATAAGTCTTCTGCTTTCATGGCGGAGAACAAATATGATCTACCTTTATATGTTCCGGCAGGTGATATTCCTCCAACTTTCCTTGGGCAGTCAATTCCGACAACCGTAATTTTGGATAAAAGTGGCAAGATTGTCGAACGCTTGGAAGGGAGTCGCGATTACGGGACACCGGAAATTAAAAAAGCATTGCAGGATCTTGCCAGTGGCAGCTAATGATTGTTGCATGAGCGCTAGAATTTGATAAGAAAAAGAGTAATCCCACGTTGTTAAGGAAATTATCGCTATGTCGGAACATCAAGAACAGACTGCTGTCAGAACAACTTATTTTAGTATTGTAGGCAACGCATTGTTGGCTTTGTTGAAATGGTTAGCTGGTTTTTTTGGGAATTCTTATGCATTGATTGCTGACGCAATTGAGTCAACAGCCGATATTTTTTCTTCCTTTCTCGTGTTACTTGGTCTAAAATATGCGCAACGACCTGCCGACGATAACCATCCTTATGGTCACGGCAGGGTGGAACCCCTGATTACCTTTATTGTGGTTGGTTTTTTGATAGTATCAGCGACCATAATAGCTTATGAAAGTGTTGAGAATATCGGAACGCCGCACGACTTACCAAAGCCATGGACGCTGTTTGTTTTGGGCGGCATCATTATTTGGAAAGAGATTTCTTACCGGATCGTGATGAAGAAAAGTAGAGAAACAAATAGTTCTTCATTACGGGCAGATGCCTGGCATCACCGTAGCGATGCTATCACATCTGTGGCGGCTTTTATTGGAATCTCCATTGCGCTATTGATGGGAAAGGGCTACGAAAATGCAGATGATTATGCTGCACTGTTCGCCGCAGGTTTTATACTCTACAACTGTTATCATATTTTCAGGCCGGCGCTAGGCGAAATCATGGATGAGAATGTGTATGAAGAAGTGATCGATAACATTCGTGAGCTTGCTTTACAGGTAGATGGAATCAAAGCTACTGAAAAATGTTATGTCCGCAAGTCGGGCGCAAAGTATCATGTTGACTTACATGCCATCGTCGATAGTGAAATCACCGTACGGGCGGGGCACGACTTGGCTCATAAGCTCAAAGATCATTTGATCAGGAATATACCTGATCTTGGTCATGTCATGATTCATATCGAACCCAATGAATGTCTTTGGAGTGTAACCTAAAATGGAGCACATCTTAGCAATAACAAGATGTGCTCCATTTTTTTAGACTGAAGTGTCTACAGCTTCCAGCATTTCAATTTGCCATTTAATCTGATCTGCTTTTATAGGGTAATCGCCTTGATTTCTTAGGCTTTCATAAATATCTTCAAACAGCTGATTGTAGTTTCCTTTGTGCGCTGTTATATCTGATTCCTTTCTCTGGTTAGAAGCATCGATAGTGACGAGTTTTCCTTTAGCACTAGCAGGTTCGATTCCATAAGATGGATTGTTGGGCAGCATGCCATCGATCAGTTGCTGCTCTTGCACATCGGTCATGTGCTTGATAAAACTCCCCTGTGTTCCATGCAGGACAAAGGCTGCCTGTGGGGATGCAACAAGCAGACTGCCTGTTAAGTAAACATTAAGGCCTTCGGGATAATATAAATGGTAATGAAAATAGTCTGCAACTTTTGAATCTGGTCTATTAATCGACGTTGTTTTGGCAAACTTGATAGGTTTTCCGAAGAGCGATATGGCCTGATCGATCAAGTGCGAACCAAGATCGTAGGTAATACCATTGGAAATATACTGTGCATCTTCCTTAAAATATTTTTGACCTAATTCCATTTTATATCGGTCAAATCTAAAATGCACTTCAATGAGCTTTCCTAATTCCTTACTGTCGATTACTTGTTTGATATCAAGGAAGTGACTGTCATATCTTCTATTTTGATAAAAAAATAGTTTCTTATTCTGTGCGCTACTGATGTCAAGCAGTTCGTCGAATTGTTTTGAATCATCAACTGCGGGCTTTTCAAGCAATACGTGCTTTCCGGCCTCCAAAGCCTCTTTGGCAAATTGGAAATGGGTATAATTTGGTGTGTTTACAATAACCAGCTCGATACTTTCATCCGCTAATAGTTCGCTGATGCTATCATAGCTCTTTACCGTCGGATAAAGTTTATGAGCTGTTTTGGTTGATCGTTCTACCACAGCGACAAGGTTGAAATGTGGATTTGTATGTATAAATGGTGCGTGAAAGACGCGACCTGACATGCCAAAACTGAGTATTCCGGTGTTAATTTGAGTGTTTTGCATATTGATTTGAAGTGTTTTGTAATTTTTATTAAATAATTTACACGATTTTAAGGGGAGTGCTCGAATTCATTTTTTTCTACTGCCCACTTAGTCAACTCGTTTTGAATGTAAATGTTTTATTTCATTATCAGTTGCCATGAGGCATTCAGAACACAACTGATAAAAGAGGGAATGTTCCAAAACTCCTGGGATTTGTTTAATATCCCTGTTCAAATGTTCAAGATCAGGTAGTGTATTGAAATAAATATCAGCTAGGAAATTGCCCCTGTCTGATGTAAGTGGACCAGATTTTTGTTTGGAATGGCGCAATACAATTTCGGATAGTTGCGGACCAAAGCTGGATTTTATTTTATTACATACAGAAAGCCAAGCTTCGGGTAGTATTTCTATACATAACGGATATGTTGTACTAAGCTCTTTGACCATCTTTGTCGCATCAACTAAGAGGATAAATTGATCTGCCATAGCTGCCATGATTTTTTCACTGCAATGTACCCCGCCACCACTTTTGAGCGCATTTAAATTTTGATCTACTTGGTCACAACTGTCAAAATAGTAGTCAAGCGCAGATACTGTATTACAATCAATGCAAATGAGTCCATGTGCATGAAGCAATATTTTGGTTTCCAAAGAAGGTGAAATAAATTTTAAATCGGATTTAAATTCGATTTCAGTAGCAATCAAATCGACGAAATGAGCTATTGTTGATCCAACACCCAGACCGATTACCTGATGCGGCTCCAACAAGTGAAGTGCGGCTCTAGCAACTTCTTGTTTTAGATTTCTCATAGCTTAGCATTTATAAAATCGTAATATTTGTTTTATGATAGGCCGTTAAAAGCATTTCTGAAGGATCTCTTTCCGTGATTAAATAATTGACATCCGTTGTAGGACAAATAACGAAAGGTTCTGTTGTTTCAAGTTTATTGCTTGTTGTGGCAGCTACGATGTTGCTGGCGTTTTTACATAGTGCCTTTTTGATGTATGTTTCTTCCAGCGTTCTAGCCGTAAGTCCATGTTGCAGATCCAGGCTACAGATACCAAGAAAGCAAATATCAGCATAAATTTCTTCAAATAGGGAGATAGCAGCCTTACCTTGCATGGTAAAAGAAGATTTACAGAAAATACCGCCTGCGAAGATCAGCTGAATATTTGGATGGTTAGAAAGTATATTTGCAATGGGAAGACTATGGGTAACCACAGTAAGTGCTAGTTCATCGGGTATATTTCCGGCAATAGCCTGTGTTGTTGTACCGCCATCAAAAAAAACCACCTGATTATCTCGCAACAATGTAATCGATTTTTCAGCTATCAGCTGCTTTTCCAAAATGTCGAGCTTGTTACGGTTATATATGTCGAAAGGTATGTTTGATCGAACAGTGGCTCCACCTCGGATTGCGCGTAGCAGACCAGCATCATCGAGTTCTTTCAGATCCCGTCGCACGGTGTGCTCAGAGACCTTGAGTTCTGTTGCCAAGTCGATCATTGCGAGCTTTCGTTCCTTTTTAATCTTCGATAATATAAAATCGTGACGTTCTTCCTTTGAAATCATGCTATCTTTTTTGTAAATTATGTTACAAACATAGGGTATTTTTGATATATGTTGTAATAAATAATTCATAATACCTGTATTTTATGCAAAATATTGCAACATTTTGTACGAGTGTATATTTTAAATACTAAATATTTTAAAAGTTAAATAAATTCAGTCTGACTGGTCTTTTAGTTGATCTTATATGAATTTGATGCGATGCGAGATACTTTGCTAGCCCTGTATTATTAGCTCCATTGCGACGTTGGGATACCCCATTTTTATTAATTGCGTGATATTACTAGCTTTAAATTGAATGATATCGTCTTTTTTAATAAAGGAAGATGCTGAATTCTGTGAAATATATACAAGAATCAAAATCGAACTACCAGTCTTAATAATGTACACATTGCTGATCGTAAAGTGTCGAATAGGGGTGTTTGTTACTATATCCTTTATTTCTTTCCATTCGCTGTCGGATTGTAATTGGCCGCCGGCCAATTCCACGAAATTGTTTTTAATAATATGAATGGGCTCCTTGATCATTACAGCTTCAAAAATTAATACAACCAATGCATCTCCAATAAACTGCAGGAAACGCAGTGATGGTATGATTTTTCCTAAGTAAAGCATCAATAGTAAAGATCCGCCCCCAAAGAAAAAGAGATACCCATCTATCATGGCCGCTTTCGTATCAGTAGCTAGCATAGTGCTGGTATTTTCGATTTTCTTGTTTGAGCTTTTGTAGTATATTGCTAATCCAAAGCTTAACACAACTGAAATAACGATCATAGGCAAAATTGGATCGGTGTTTACCACAAGTGTTTTTCCTTTAAGAAAGTAAGCATATATTTTCATGCTATTTTCCCAGAGTGCAGCGATTAGTATTCCAAGAATTAAAATACCTTTTACTAATGCATATAATGATTCATAAATAAATTGTCCCCATGGAAATGTCGCTGTTTTCTTACTGCGTATTTTTACAACATAGAAACCAATAAAACTGGCAAAGGAATTCACCATATTGTAATTTGCATCCAACAGCATTGCTTCTGAGTTGGACGAATAATAGGTATACCAGCCTGACAATCCCAGAACTAAATAAATAAATGCACCAACTAATAGAGCTTTACGTTCAATATTTCCCTGTCTATTCATATATGTCTTTAGCTAAATAAAGATGACTGCTGGCCTTCCTTCCGAATTTAGACCGGTTAAATCTAAATAACCTCACCTAACAGCTACTAAGGTAGATCAAAGTATCATGAATTCAGTTTTAAAGATTATTAAGAAAGTTTTTGATATTATTAAATTTTGATCAATGAGGGAACAACGTTGCTATAATCAGCTGATTGACTCTGTTTGCAGCCCTTTACTTCGATGAATTTCTGGGTTTGTCAGTAAAAAATCGGAGAGTTTTTAAGATAGTTATTAATACGAAAAGCAATTGAATAATTAAGAAAACAAAAATCTGATTTTTTAAATTTAATTTTGTTATATCATTATTACGGTAGCAATCTTAACTGTTTGATCTAACTTATCCAGTCCCGGTTTCCAAGAATCCGTCAAGTTCCTCCGGGGCTGGTAAGTTTCTTAAAAAAAGAAGCCAATTCATTCTGCCGCGACAAAGGTGCGCTATTTACTGCTCTTACAGCCCGTCATCGTATTGGGCCGTCTTTACTTTATATGTTCCAATGTCAAGGATATTGCTAATAAAAGGTTTAAAAGGAGGTGTCATTGTTATGAATCAACCCAAGCTAAACTTACTTTCTGATCTATTAATAGAAGTGCTGCGAAAAGTTATAGGAGGAAAATTAGTATCAATCTTGCTAAAATTAAAAAAGGCAGATCATTTGATCTGCCTTTTTGGGTAAGTAATCGGGCTCGAACCGACGACCCCTAGAACCACAATCTAGTGCTCTAACCAACTGAGCTATACCTACCGTGATTTTGATGATACAAAAGTACGATTAAACCCTATTCCCTCCAAATATTTCACTCAAAAAAAAGGGGCTTTAAGGTCAACTAGGTGAAGATTAGTTTATTAAATTTTAATAAAAAACCTGAACCGTGCATCAAATTCAGTATTCAAAGTCGTTTAGGTGGTACAAATGCTATTCTAGGTTGTCAATAGCAAACAAAAAAGGCGGTTTCTTTTTAAAAAAACCGCCTTTTTTCGTTAAGGAGATAATATTAGATCATCTCTACACTTCTCTTTACAAAAGATGTCAAATCTGCTCCCGATAATAATCCTCTGGATAGAAGTGCCAAGTCAAATGCTTGTTTAGCCAGTTTTGATCCTTCTTCTTCTGAAGATGATAAAATCCGTTTGATCAGTGGGTGATTTCCATTAACGGTAACTTTGTAATTGTCCGGCAATGAGCCATAAAAGTTCATACCACCGCCCGTTTTCGCCATATCTTTCATACGACGCATAAATTCGTCAATTGTTACGGATACGGGTAAATCAGCTTCCTGGAGCGCATCAACTTCAACCTTCATGTCCTGACGGGAAATTGCTTTTTCAAAAACTGCCAAAGCTTTTTTAGATTCTTCCTCAGAAAGAGAGAGCGCTACCTTTTCATCCTTTTGAATCAATTTATCAATTACGTCTGCATCTACACGCTTCAATTGTACTTTTTCGCCGCCTTTTTGTTCTAGATAAGCAGCAAAGTGAGTATCAAGAGGCCCATCAAGCATCAATACATCATAACCTTTATTTAAAGCCGTCTGTATAAAGCCATCTTGTTGGGCTGCATCATGGGTGTATAAGTAGACAACGTTTCCATCTTTATCTGCTTGAATATCTTTAACTTTCTCGTAGTATTCTTTGATGGTGAAGCTTTCGTTATTTGTGTTTTTTACCAAACAAAAATCGTTTGCTTTTTCCGCAAATTTCTCATCGCTCAGCATGCCATATTTGATAAATAAACCGATATCGTTCCATTTTTCTTCAAAGCCTTTGCGGTCAGTTTTGAAGATTTCGTTCAGTTTGTCGGCAACTTTCTTCGTGATATAGCTGTTGATTTTCTTGACGTTACTATCTGCTTGCAAGAATGAACGTGATACATTCAATGGGATATCCGGTGAATCAATGACGCCATGGAGGAGCATTAAGAATTCTGGAACAATATCTTTGACTTCGTCTGTGATAAATACTTGTCTCGAATATAACTTGATTTTATTACGTTGGATCTCAAGTTCGTTTTTAACCTTAGGGAAGTAAAGGATACCTGTCAGATTGAATGGGTAATCTACATTGAGGTGAATCCAAAACAAGGGTTCATCCATTGAATAGGGATAAAGCTCACGATAGAATGCCAGGTAATCTTCGTCTTTTAATTCAGACGGTGATTTTGTCCAGGCAGGATTCGTATTATTGATAATATTATCAACCTCTACGGACTTGTATTTTGGTTTTCCTTCTTCGTCTTCACCATCAGGTTCCGAGTTGGTTTTTGTCCCAAAACGAATGGATACAGGCAGGAATTTTGCATATTTATCTAAGATGTCCTGTAAACGAGCCTGACTCAAGAATTCAGTTGATTCTTCGTTAATATGTAGGATTACATCTGTACCACGTGTTGTTCTTGTACCCGTTGAGATTTCGTATGAGGTACTACCGTCACAGGTCCAATGCGCAGGCTCTGCACCATCCTGGTAAGATAGTGACTGAATTTCTACGGTATCTGCTACCATAAAGGCAGAATAGAAGCCTAATCCAAAACGGCCGATGATTTCATTTGCATCATTTGCCTCTTTGAATTTCTCCATGAACTCTGTTGCTCCAGAGAATGCGATTTGGTTGATGTATTTTTTTATCTCGTCGGCTGTCATACCAATACCATTATCGGAAATCGTAATGGTCTTAGCAGCTTCATCGAATTTTACGTCTACAATCAATTCGCCTATTTCTCCATTGTATTGTCCTAATGAAGCTAAGCGTTTGATTTTCTGAGAAGCATCAACTGCATTAGATACCAGTTCGCGCAAGAAAATTTCATTATCAGAGTATAAGAATTTTTTGATTACGGGAAATATGTTCTCCGTGTGGATTGAGATACTACCTTTTTCTGGATTCATAATTTTTATGTCGATATTTTTAATTTTATGATTTGTTAAAAATACACAATCGGTGTTCCAAACCGCTGTTGTAGGACAGGATGGCAGAAATACGTCTATTTTGTCATTGACTTGTAATGTGGGTTTAGTCCCCCCGGATCAAATCTGTCAGCGTAATGCAGAATAGTTTGCGTTAGTTTAATCCTGGGCTCTGTGGAAAATTGGCAACATGCGCATATTTTGGGCCAAGACCGATAATGGCATCTTTCCATAATAGTTCGCCATTTCCTTCAAAAATCAGCTGATGGTGGTATTTATTCTGAACCGCCCAGCTATTTTCTTTAATTTCGCCGTCTAGCTGACCTGGGGACCAACCGGAATAACCGATAAAAAATTTCAATTCATCCTGTTTAATGCGATCTGATTGAATGGCGTCAATCAGTTTCTCCTCATCGCCGCCAAAGTAGATGCCTGGTGCAACCTCTTCACCACTTAACAGAAGGTCAAATCGGCTATGGACAAAGAAAAGACTTTCCTGTGCTACAGGCCCTCCGAGATAGATCGGAAAGTTACAATGAGGGATAGATTCCAGCAGTTGACCGATACGTACATTAGTTTGATTGTTCAGGACAAAACCCAAAGCTCCCTCCGTATTGTAATCACATAATAATATGACGGATCTCAAAAATCTAGGATCAAGCATAAAAGGTTCGGAAATCAGCAAACTTCCTTTCTGTGGGTCTAGTTCGGTAAACATATAGCGCGAATTTTAATTATTTATTGAATTTAATCTTTTTTATTTAATCTATGCGAGATTTGTGCCAAAATTGGCATTTTATCAATTTCTACTAACTTTATAGAGAAAAAGCAATGATTTTAGTAAGTTTGTAGGATATAAAAGTAGGTTTCTATGTCCATTCAACATAAAGATATTGCAGCAATCAGACAGGATTATGTATTGGGTAGTCTATCTGAATCAGATGTGGATCACGATCCAATCGAGCAGTTTAAAAATTGGTTTGATGCGGCTGTCCACAGCGAAGTGAATGAGCCCAACGCTATGGTGCTTTCCACCGTATCTTCTCATCATTTACCTTCTTCAAGAATTGTTTTATTGAAAGATATTGCGGAAGAGGGACTTGTATTTTTTACAAACTACCTTAGTCGTAAAGGGGAAGAGATGAAAGCAAATCCACATGCGGCATTATTATTTTTCTGGCCTGAATTACAGCGGCAGGTACGGATAGAAGGTGTCGTAGAGTTTGTTAACGCAGCCGATTCCGACGAATATTTCCAGTCGCGTCCCAAAGCGAGCCGTATTGGTGCACTGGCATCCCCACAAAGTCATGAAATTCCAAACCGAAGTTTCTTGGAGAGGAGGGTTGAAGCATTAGAGCGTCAATATGAGGGAGACGAGTTTGTCCCTAGGCCGGACCATTGGGGCGGTTATATTTTGAAACCTATCTACTTTGAATTTTGGCAAGGACGTGCAAGTCGATTGCATGATCGCATGGTCTATAAAAAGGTGTCAGATTCTTGGAAAATCACGCGTATAGCTCCTTAATATGACATTTGACGAAATAAAATCCACCCTTGTTTCCATATTTGGAGACCAAGTTATCCGCAAAGAAGATCATACGGGCTTACAACCAGCCCTTTTTATCGATAAAGCGGATATTGTAGCAGTCTGTTTATTCCTAAGGGATACAGAAGGTTTGTATTTTGATTTTCTAAGTAACCTTACAGCAGTAGATTATGAGGAGCATTTTACCATTGTATATCATTTAAATTCATTGCCCTACCAACAGACGATTGTGCTAAAAGTTGAACTTTCGGGTAACCGTGCTTTAGATGAGTTGCCTGAGATTCCTTCAGTAGCCTCTGTGTGGCGGACTGCAGACTGGCATGAAAGGGAAGCTTTCGATTTGATGGGGATCTTTTTTGAGGGGCATCCCGATCTTAGACGAATTTTACTGCCTGACGATTGGGACGGTTATCCTTTGCGGAAAGATTATCAGGAGGCTGAAAAATATCATGGTATTACGATTAATTGATAGAAATGGCGAATCCAAAATATAAAGAGGCTTTGGTGCGTTACGAGAAACACCTGACGGAAATATCGAGTCAGGAAATGGTGTTGAATATGGGGCCTCAACATCCTTCAACCCATGGTGTTCTTCGGTTGCAATTAATTACTGATGGAGAGATCGTTAAAGAGGTTGTTCCTCATTTAGGGTATCTCCATCGCTGTTTTGACAAGCATGCTGAATCATTGAATTATGCCAAGACAATCCCTTTCACCGATCGGCTGGACTATTTGGCGTCGATGAACAACAGTCATGCCTTCGTTATGGGGGTTGAACGCATGCTCGGTCTTGATCGTAAAATTCCCAAAAGAGTAGAGTATATTCGTGTTTTAGTCTGTGAACTCAATCGTATTGCCTCACATCTAATCGCTATTGGGACATATGGCATTGATATTGGTGCGACAACACCTTTTCTTTGGTGTTTTCGGGACCGTGAACACATTATGAATATGCTGGAATGGGCTTCCGGCTCTAGGATGTTGTACAATTACATTTGGGTAGGAGGTTTGTTTTATGACCTTCCTGTTGGGTTTGAGGCCCGTTGTGCGGAGTTTATTAGCTATTTTAAGCCCAAATTGGTGGAACTGGATGAGATCCTGACCCAAAATCAGATATTTATTTCCCGAACAGCAAATATAGGCGTGTTGCCTGCAGATGTCGCCATCAATTATGGGGTATCGGGCCCTATGTTGCGCGCTTCGGGTATAAAATGGGATTTGCGACGAATTGATGGTTACTCTGTTTACCCCGAAATCGATTTTGAAATACCCGTTGGAAAAGGAGAGATGGGGGCACTCGGTGATTGCTGGGACAGGTTTAAAGTAAGGGTAGATGAGGTCAAAGAATCCGTACACATTGTAGAACAATGTCTTGAACGATTGCAGAAAGATTTTCAGCGCAGTCCAGAATTTGATCCCCGGGCATTAGTTCCGAAGAAAGTGAATTTGAAGGCACAGGATTATTATGTACGTGCAGAAAACCCGAAGGGCGAATTAGGGTTTTACTTTGTCACTAAAGAGAAGTCGGATATTCCATTGCGCGTGAAGTCCCGTGGACCAAGTTTTAACAATCTCTCGGTAATTTCTGAACTCGGCAAAGGTGTCTTAATTGCCGATCTCATTGCGATCCTTGGGTCTATTGATATTGTTTTGGGAGAGGTTGATCGCTAAATTGCGGTAGTCTGCGTGTTTTATAAACGATTTAGCAAAATAAAATAGATACTGTATTGAAAATGTTGCAAAAAAACGCAGATAAATTTGTAATTGCAAGCAATTTTCTCCATATTTGCAGTCTCATAATTTAAGTTTATAATTGGTTAATGAAAGCTCGTTACTCCCAAAGTAACGGGCTTTTCTTTTTTGATGTACAATCAAATAATTGTCTGTCTGTTGATGTGAGCTTGAAGGAGTTACTGTTTTTTTACTTTGGTATTGCTGTTTTACCTGTAGATTTCACGGATTTCCTGTATTAGAATTTAACGTAAATGATTACCTTTACAGGTCTTAAATATAAAAAAGTGACGGATAGTTTAGTTATCATTCCAACATATAATGAAAAGGAAAATATAGAAAAAATCATTCGCAAAGTTTTTTCCTTATCACACGCATTCGATATTTTAATCGTCGACGATGGCTCGCCGGATGGGACAGCCACCATTATCAAGAGTTTACAATCCAATGAGTTTACCGGTCGTTTGTTTATTGAAGAGCGTAGTGGAAAACTAGGCTTAGGTACGGCTTATATCCACGGGTTTGAATGGGCCCTTGCCCGGGAGCATTACCACTATATTTTCGAAATGGATGCAGACTTTAGCCACAATCCGGAAGATTTACTTCGCTTGCGACAAGCCTGTTTGGACGGTGCGGACATGAGTATTGGTTCACGTTATATCAAAGGTGTCAATGTGGTTAATTGGCCGATGAGCAGGGTTTTGATGTCCTATTTTGCTTCGGTATATGTTCGGTTTATCACAGGGATAAATATTCAGGATGCGACCGCAGGATTTGTTTGTTTCACGAGAGAAGTATTGAAGACAATTCCGTTGGATAAAATTAAGTTTGTCGGATATGCTTTCCAGATAGAGATGAAATTTACAGCCATAAAATATGGTTTTAATGTAGTTGAAGTACCGATTATATTTACAGATCGGACAGAAGGTACTTCCAAAATGAGTACAAGTATTTTTAAGGAAGCTTTTTTTGGGGTTATTCAACTGAAGTTGGGAAGTATCGGAAAAAGCTATAAAAGAAATTAAAGGTAGTGATCATGAACGAGAATTTAGATCCAAATCCAGAGCGCCTGAGCAATACAGATCGTGATATCGAACGTGCATTGCGACCTCAGGCTTTTGAAGACTTTACAGGACAATCCAAAATATTGGAGAACCTAAATATTTTTGTCAAAGCGGCGAGGCTAAGAGGTGAGGCTTTAGATCACGTTTTACTCCACGGCCCTCCTGGTCTGGGAAAGACAACCTTATCACATATTATTGCCAATGAAATGGGAGTTGGCATAAAAATTACTTCGGGCCCGGTTTTGGATAAACCAGGTGACTTAGCGGGCTTATTGACAAATCTGGAAGAAGGCGATGTGTTGTTTATTGACGAGATTCATCGTTTGAGCCCCCTAGTGGAAGAGTATCTTTATTCAGCGATGGAAGATTTCAAGATTGACATCATGCTGGAGACAGGGCCGAATGCACGCTCTGTTCAGATCTCCTTAAATCCCTTCACACTGATCGGCGCTACCACTCGTTCGGGGCTCTTAACTGCACCTTTGCGCGCGCGCTTTGGCATTAATTCGCGCTTGCAGTACTATGATGCCAAATTGTTAACGACGATTGTACTGCGTTCCGCCCATATCTTAAATACCCCCATATCTGATGAAGGTGCTTATGAAATAGCGCGAAGAAGCAGGGGAACTCCCCGTATTGCAAATGCTCTGCTACGTCGTACCCGCGATTTTGCACAGATAAAAGGTAATGGAAGTATCGATCAGGAGATTGCAAAGTATGCTTTGCATGCACTTAATGTAGATGAAAATGGTTTGGATGAGATGGATAATAAAATCTTGACCACAATTATTGACAAATTCAAAGGTGGGCCAGTTGGACTAAAAACCGTGGCAACGGCTGTTGGCGAAGATGAAGGTACTATTGAGGAAGTCTATGAGCCATTTCTGATTCAGGAGGGATATCTTATGCGTACCTCGAGAGGACGTGAGTGTACAGAAGCTGCTTACAAGCACTTGGGACGGGTAAACCAATCCAAGGGAAACACATTGTTTTAAGCGCCGTAACCGCGCTTATTGATAATTTTATTGGTCCGGCTCATCAATGCTGGGCTAGGTTTTGTTCGTTGAAAATGTGTAATTTGTGCCTGCAGCTCTTCGTTTATCCAGACGTGTTTTTTACTTAGGTTATTCAATATATCCAGGCAATTAACCAGCACTGCGACAGGGCATTGCTCATTGATCATCCATTGAAATACATGTTCAATAATATCTTCCTCAGTTTGATGTTCGATCCTGTATTCCTTATTTTTTTGGGAAGTTAAAAATAGCAGTATTTTGCTGTAACTCCTAAGACAGCTCCAGTTGTTTTGAATTTTTATATTGTCAAAAAATTGTTGGAGTACATTTTTGAGTAAACTCGTGTCTTTTAAAACGATCGTTTCGAATACCCATGCCGCACGAAAGGAAATTTTTTTATCTTTCTCTAAGGAAATATTCAATAGATCTGCAAGGGTAATATCTTGAAGATTTTCCAAAGAAAAATCCGTTACCTCGAGTGATCTCAAGGTAACGGATAAAAATGCTAATTTATCTTTATAGGTCATTTAGCCCTTATTTTTGCGGTTTTTCTCTATTCATTTCGGTCATGTCAACTTCATTCATTTTGGAGTCGCCCAATAAATATTGACTAAAATAATCGCCCATTTTCCAGAAGAAATATTCTGTCATATCACCAAAGCCATGTCTCTGACCTGGTAATAATAAGAAATCAAATCTTTTGTTGGCTTTAATCAAGGCGTCTACCATTCGAATGGAATTCGCTGGATGCACATTATTGTCGATGTCACCGGTGGCAATCAATAATCTTCCTTTCAGGTTTTTGGCAAGTTCTGTGTTTTTGTTGATCTGGTACGAGAATGTCGTGTCGCCTTTTGCAGAAACTTTTTCCGTCACGCCATGGTGACGCTCACTCCACCAGCGGTTGTAGATTTGATTTTCATGGTTTCCAGCACCAGATACGGCGACTTTAAAGAAGTCGGGATAAACCAGCATCGCGGCTGTGGACATAAAACCGCCGCCGGAGTGTCCAGTAATTCCTACCCGGTTAATGTCAATAAATTTATAGCGATCTGCAAGTTGTTCTGCTGCTACCTTTTTATCCTCCAATCCATAATCGCGCAGGTTGCCGTAGCCAAAGGTGTGATACCATTGGGACCGCGATGGATGGCCGCCACGATTTCCAACAGTAATAACGACAAAGCCGAATTGCGCCAGTCTATCAATTCTGTCCATACTTCTTCCAAAGGATTTATTAACAGCTTCGGTCTGAGGTCCAGGATACACATATTCAACAATAGGATAGGTTTTGGTACTGTCAAAGTCAAAAGGTTTGTACATAACACCATAAAGATCTGTGGTGCCATCACCAGCTTTTACTTTAAATGGTTCTGGGAATTTATATCCCGCAGCGAACAATAAGGAAAGGTCTGCTTTCTCCAATGTCATTACCTTCTGTCCTTTGCTGCTATATAATACAGATTCTGGAGTGGTATTTACCCGGGAGGAATTGTTTACAAAATAGTTGGAGGATTCGCTCATTTCTACCTGATGATCGAAGTTTCCAGCATTTAACAGTTTGATTCCCGTACCGTTTGTATTGACACTGTACTGATGTAAATAGTATGGATCTTCATTTTTCTCCCGGCCTGAGGCTGTAAAAAATAGCGTACCAGTTGCTGTATCGAAGCCGTTGATTTCCTCGCCGTGAAAACTTCCTTTTGTAATCTGATTGATCAGCTTGCCATTTGTGTCGTATAGGTAATAGTGTCCCCAGCCATCTCTCTCGGACCAGTGGACCAGCTGTTTCTTGTTTTCAATCAACAAAGGTTTTTGTGCATCCAGATACACATTGGAGCGTTCTTGAATGATGCTGTTAACTGTGCCTTTTACATTGATTTTTAAGAGGTCTATCCGTTTCAGGTCGCGGCTGGAGCGTGAAATATAGAACTCCTCGTTGTTCCCTAGCCAGTAATTGATAAAGTAATCTCCTTTATAGGAATTTTTGTCCGGAGTTTTGGTCCAAGTTGACAAGCTCTGGTTTTTAAATGCGGCGACATCAATTCGGCGCGGTGTTTTTGCATTTGCATCAAAGATATACAATTCAGTTTCTGTTGAATCAACCTCACCCGGCATCTGATATTTATAGGTTTCAAGTGTTGGACGTGATGAGCCGACGTTATTGATAACCCATAAGGGTTTTAGAGATCTATTGTCTTTTCTTGTTAGTGTAAAGTAACGTCCATCTGGAGACCAGCTTACCCATATGCGTTTACGCTTGGTTTCATTTTCTTCATCTTTTTCGTCACCGCCGGTTGTCGTACTATATTCGTCTCCACCCCAAGCATAGTATTGTACGCCGTCTTTGGTAATCTCATGTTCGACGATTGTGCTGTCCTTCTCATTTTTTACAGCTTTTAGATAATTCGCCCTGTCCATCCAATACAAATTGTAATTTTTTGCAAAATAGACGGTACTAGTGTCCGGTGAGAAGCTGGCCCAGCTTAGTGGGGCTTTTACTTTTGTAGAATCACTGATTTCAAGGACTGATTTTGTTGCGAGATCGTATTCGAGATAGAATAGTTTCTTTTTAGTTGTATCTGATTTATTCTTGAGCTTCTGTATCTCATCCTTAGACTTGACGGTGTCTCGGGTGCTTTGTACCTGGAACCTTACTTTTTTCTCATCCTTGGTGAACCGAAGTCCCTGGAGTTCCAAATGTTGTGCATCGACAGGGTTTTTGACGATTTTTGTAATCTGGGCGGCAACATCATCATTGTTGAAAAGAAGCTCCTTTTTCTTTAACGATGGGGTGACGATATACCAATTTCTTCCTTGGGGGCTCGCATAGTCATACCAAAAACGATCTGAAAAATTGATCCAGTTTGGTTTGATGCTGGTTGAAAAAATCATTTTCTTCAATTTTTCCGGGGAGAATTTGGAAGCCAATTGATAATTTGGCCTTACAGGTGTTTCTTTAGCCTGTTGTGCGGAGCCTATAATGGGTAATAAGCTGGCTGCAAAGATAAAGTAGTACTTACGCATTAAATAAATAAAGATTATTTTTGTATAATAATGGTTTTGGATGTAAAAATATCGATAATTAGGATGTCTTGTGAATGATTCGTGTAATAATCCTATGATGGATAGAAATTTTCATTAAAATTTACTAAAAAAAGTTCTTTTGTGGCACGGGTGACGCCTGTATACAGCCATCTTAGAAATTCTAGATCGAGCATATCGTCGTTTATATACCCTTGATCTACAAATACGATTGGCCATTGACCGCCCTGTGCCTTATGGCAGGTAATTGCAAAAGCAAATTTAATTTGCAGCGCATTATAATAGGGATCTTTCTTAATAGCTTCCAAACGATCTTTTTTATCAAGAATATCTGCATAATCCAATGCAATTTCTTCATAAAGTGCCTTTTGTGTCTCGTAGGGTAAATTGGGGCTGTCGGTATATAGACTATCCAGGATGACACGACAGGTGATGGGTTCTATTTCGTCAATATCAACAAATTCGAGTGTGACATCTGCAAATCGATAGCCGTGTTGGTCATGGATGTTGCTTACCTTCCGGACTTTGGCCATATCCCCATTAGCAATGAAGCCATCCCCCATATTGTTTTCCTGGAGCCAAAAATAGTTGTTCTTTACCACCATGATATAATCTCCGCCAGTTAGCTCCTCGTCCCGAAATAAAATACGATTCCTTATATTTTGATTATACAGGTTTGCAGAGCGATTTGAGCGGCATATAATCATCGTATTTTCGAGTCCATATTTGTCGTATGCATAGTTTATCCCTTCAATTAGCCGTTCACCTGTCATCCGGTAAAGATCTTTAAATCCTTTAGTTATGAATTTAGGAAAAGGAAAATTGTCTTGATCTTCCCCAGCGGACGTGATTTCTTCCCGTATCGTTGTGGCATTGTATAAGATACCCGAATCTTGGGACTGGCGTACAACAGAGGTGAGCTCAAAAGGGTATACGCAAAGATGATATTCGGTCTCTAGATAGCTTGGGTTTAATGCTGGACTGTCGAGAAGCCCTACTGGCGGTAACTGGGCAGTGTCACCGACAAATAGCAAGGTACAGTTCTTTCCAGATTGGACATAACGGATCAGGTCGTCCAATAAGCTCCCGGAGAGAGCATTCACCGACGTATTGGATATCATGGAAGCTTCATCGACAATAAACAAGGTGTCTTCATGAAGATTTTCAGCAAGCGTAAAATCAAGCTGGAAAGAAACTGCCGATTTTTTTCGATAGATCTTCTTATGAATTGTAAGGGCTTTACGTCCGGAATAATACGTAATCACTTTTGCGGCCCTGCCTGTCGGAGCTAGTAGAACCGCTCGTTTCCGTAGGGAAGGGAGCACTTTGACCAGCGTCGATATCAAGGTTGTTTTACCGGTACCTGCGTATCCCCTGAGCACGAAGCAAGATTGCTTGTCGAAAGCGAGTAAAAACTCTTCCAATAATTCGAAGGCTTGCAACTGCTCTGTGGTGGCCTGCCATGGAAATTGCTGTATTAACAGATTTTTGATGAACACCCTCAAAGTTATTTAAAAGGTTTGTCTTATCCTCTAGAAAAAGCTATTTTTGCTCTAAGAAGTTTAAATTTTACAATTCAGCGAATGAATTATATATCGAATCAATTTAATATTCATTATTTACCGGAGTACAATCTTTTGGTCAAAGCTGGCTTTCAGAAAGATGTATTGGCTGTGGTCGATAAGAAATCGGTCGCTCCGATTTTAATCGAATATCCTTCGGAGGAGCCCATTTTGGATGCCACACGAATCATGAGCCTTCCTTTTCGATTTGTGCGGGTGGTAATTCCACATCAAACCTTTACGTTTGTTCCGAAGGAGTTTTTTCAGCGTGACAAGATCGAACAATATGTACAGTTTTTAGGTACATCAGATGTCGAAAATACCTTTGTATATATTTTAGATAATCTTAACTTAGTGGCTATATATCAGTTTGATGGATTGCTTTTGAATAGATGGAAAAGATTGTTTCCAGATGCCGTCATACTTCCTGAATTTGCGGTGGTACTAGACCGTGCGCAGGAGCGGGTGTCCATTCGCGGAAATGTTTTAGGACTTCATTTTGGCTCGGAGAATACGGTGGATTTTTACTTGTTTAAAAATGGAGTTTTTCAGATTTACAATAGTTTTGAAATTCACAATCTTGATGATATCAGCTATTACCTTTTGAATATGCTGGCCCAGTTCAATTTGGGAGATACTATCCACAAGGCTCTTCTTTCTGGAGAAATCCCTAATACATCTTATTATAGCCGTATCTCAGCTTATGCTGGAGATATAGAGGTATTGGACCTGAAGACAAAAGTAGTATTGGCTGATCGGGAGATAGAATCGAATCTGGCACCATACAATGTACTATTTGATTCAATATTATGCGAATAATAGGTGGACGTTTAGGTGGTTTAAGGCTCAACCCACCGACCAATTTACCTGTGCGGCCAACCACGGATATTGCAAAGGAAGCTTTGTTTAATATTTTACAGAATCGGCTGGATTTTGATGTGCTTTATTGTCTTGATCTTTTTGCCGGCACTGGCAATATCAGCTTTGAACTAGCGTCTCGGGATGTGAAACATGTAGATGCTGTTGACCTCCATTTTAAGTGTGTACAGTATATCAATGATACTGCAGTCAAGATGAAATTGGAACAGATCAAAGCGAGGAAAGCAGATGTGTTTAAGTTCATTGGCAGTTGCAAAGACCGCTACGATTTTATTTTTGCTGATCCTCCTTATGATATCCCTAAATTGCCACAATTGCCCAAACTAATTTTCGAACAGGGTTTGTTGGCAGATAAGGGACTCCTTGTTGTGGAGCATCCATCGACAAGACAGATGGAGGAGCATCCAAATTTTATAGAGACCAGAAAATACGGTTATTCTTCTTTTTCTTTCTACGCAAATACGATCTAATATGAAAATTGCTGTTTTTCCGGGTTCTTTTGACCCTTTTACTTTAGCTCATCAAGACCTGGTTGAAAGAGCAATACCACTGTTTGATAAAGTTATTATTGCAGTTGGGTATAATGCCAATAAAAAAGGAATGCTCGATCACGACGAACGTGTAGGTACCATTACTGAGGTCTTTCAGGGGGTAAAGGAGATAGAAGTAGTGAAGTATGAGGGGCTTACGGTAGATTTCTGTCAAAAAATAGGTGCACGTTTTATTTTACGAGGGCTTCGAAATACTAATGATTTTGAATTTGAAAATGCGATTGCTCAAAATAATCTATTGCTTAATAGTGAGGTAGAAAGCTATTTTTTGATGAGCAGATCTGGAAAAGCTCATATCTCATCTTCTATCGTACGAGATGTTTGGTTTAACGGTGGGGATGTAGCTGCCATGGTGCCTGAAGCTGTCTTATTGTTGTTGGATAAAAAAATAAAGTAAATAACGACCTAAGTTCTATAGAATTTTAATCGTCGTTGACAAAGATTAAAATTTGGGTAAGGCGCAAAATAATATTTTGCGCCCTTTTTTTCAATACTGAAATACAGGTATTTATCGGTCTTATATGGATTATTTGTTTAATTATTTACACCCTAATTAAGCATGACTTATAATTTTAAGCCAAATATTATTTTGTTTTGGGGTATAAATATGGGTAATTTCCTTATTTTCATCTTGTTGGCGATATTTTTTTGTTTCTTGTATTTAGTATGAGCTCGCTTTATCCAATAGAAAACACTCTTCCGGAGTTAGTTTAATTTCCACAGCCTTGGCAAGTTCTTCCAGCTGCTGGACGTTTGTGGCGCTCACAATCGGTGCAGTAATAGAAGGTCTATGTAAAATCCAGGCTAAGGCAACGGCAGACATTGTCTTCTGCTGGCTGTGGGCTATTTCAGCCAATGTATCTAAAATATGTAGGCCACGATCATTGAACCGGTGTTTTAAAGCCTCCTTTCGTTTCGCTTCCTTAATATCCTCAATGGAACGGTATTTGCCAGAAAGGAAACCGCTGGCAAGTGAATAATAGCTTATCACACCTAAATGATTATCAAGTGCAAGTTGTTCATATTGTCTTTCGTATTTAGCCCTGTCATAGAGGTTGTATTCGGGTTGTACAGCAATGTAGGCTGGTAAGCTATGTTTTTCGGCGATATTTAGCGATTCTCTGATACGCTCAGGGCTTAAATTTGAGGCGCCTATCCATTTTATTTTCCCTGTTTGAATTAAGTGCTGGTAGGCTTCCAACGTTTCGTCTATATCTGTAGTAAGGTCATCATGATGGGATTGGTATAGATCGATCGTGTCGACTTGCAATCTTTTTAGCGAATCTTCAACTGACTTAATGATATACTTTTTCTTTAAATTGGGTTTGCTATTGTCAATTCGGCGACCGCCAACTTTCGTTGCAATTTGGATTTTATCACGGACATCTCTCTTGCATATCCAATTGCCGATGATCATTTCGGATTCTGAACCACTGTGGCCCGGCACCCAATGGGAATAGTTATTGGACGTATCGATCAGACTGAATCCCATATCTACAAAAGCATCCAATAAGGTTAAGGACTGTTTCTCATCGATTGTCCAGCCAAACACATTTCCGCCAAATACAATAGGTTTGAACTGGATTTCGCTATTGCCGAGTTTTACTTTTTCCATAATCACTTTATTATTTCTACTTAAAATTACTTAAAAAAGTACGTTTTTGAAGAATTGGTTGGCCTATGGAAATTTTTATAAAAATTTTCTCATTCATTTTCAGTGAGTTTGAATAATAGGTGTTGTGACAATTTGCAATAATAAAAACTTTGTTTACTTTTGCATCATCCCAAACGGATATGCCCGGATGGCGGAATTGGTAGACGCGCTGGTCTCAAACACCAGTGGGAAACCGTGCCGGTTCGACTCCGGCTCCGGGTACAAAAAGCTTCTCGATTGAGAGGCTTTTTTTTTACTCCATTTTCTTCGGAACTAAGTGCTGTACCATTTAATAGATCGTTATAGTTGTTTTCGAATTATTTTGCAGTTTACTTCCATCTCTATAGATCGTTGTTGAGTGCATATAGTCCGACGGGCAAAAACGAAAAACACCATAATACAGGGTACTATGGTGTTACATGAATATGTGGTTTGATTAGTTTTTCGCTAAGACCATTTCCGGTTCTTCTTTTCCTCCATGACAGGTTTTGCAGGAAATTGCTTTGGCTGGTGTATTATCCCAGCTACGATTAAAATATTTTTTGTTGATCTTCTGGGTCATTTTGATCATAGCCCGACCAATTTCCTTTTTGTGATTCTCATCGCTTGCAAAATCCATCTTTTTAGGATCTTCTTTAGATGGGGCATGACAAAAACCGCATTTTACACCCAAAGCAACATTGAACTCCTTCATTGTGGAAATCAACTCATCATGGGAAATGTTTTTCGGAAGAACTTTTAAATTGGTTGGTTTAGGTTCTTCCTTGGGTTTTTCTTGCTGAAAGCTGAATGCGCTCAATGCAAGGGTAATCGCAAACACGGATGCAATTGCAGCTAATTTATTGAATTGTTTCATTTCTCTTTTCCTTTTATGCTTAACTAAATATAAGGATAAGGAGATAATTTACAAACAAAAAATGAAGTTATTATGACAATTTAGATTGATTATTATTTACGCACTGCATCCACCACATTCCAGCTCTGACTATTGAGCTGATAGTTTATCGTTAATAGCTTTCCTTTAATTGTTACCACTTTTAAGCTTGTGGAGTCAGAAGAAGACCAGGTGCTATCATTCGTTTGACTGAGTCTGAGCGATGTAATGCTGGGAACTCCTGTGAAAAATTCGATTTTATAGGAATCTGTGCTTTCTTTCAGTACACGTATCAGCCGATTATCCCGATCTACTTCCAGAGAATTGTCCTGATATTGGACACGACCAATAAAGCTGCCACTAGCATCGGCAGCAGCACCACCCGTATCTTCATTTTTTGCACATGAGGCGATTAGGATTATGAATAAACTGAGCGCAACTAAGGGGGTAATCAACTTCATGTGTGTAATTTTTTGCACTAAAATAAGGTTTTTTGGTTAAAAACTCAATTGATTAAGCCCGAAATAATGTTAATTGTCAATGCTACGACAAATGTATTTAAGGCAAAGGAGAGGAGTCCATGAAATAGTGCGACCCGTCGTATCTTTTTGGAAGAGATACCAACATCGGATACCTGGAATGTGCATCCCATAACAAATGAAAAATAGGCAAAATCGATGTAATCGGGTTTGTCATCTCCTGGAAACTCTAAGCCATCTCCATTTGACTTATTTTCGTAATATAGGCGTGCATAATGAAAGGTGTAGATGGTATGAACCAATACCCAGGAGGCCAGCATGGCTAGCATGCAGATGATAATGATATAAGCATCGTTCAGCTCTCTGTCCTTACTGGATACAATAATCATGAGGACCGAAACAAAACATCCGAGTGTCACTAGGATGATAAATAGGGAGACGAAGAGGCGACTGCCATCTTCTTGCTGTGCCTTTTTTGCGATAGTGGCAATAGGCATTGTATAAAAAGTAAACCAAGATATAACAATGTAGGAGACACAAAAACCAAACCAGCATAACATTAGGTTCAACAGGGGAAGGGATCGAATGGGCGATATAAGATAGATCAGGAGAAACATGCAAACTGAAAGCAAAGCGCGGTCAATGGATTTCATCCGATGTAAGTAGAGGTTAATTCTCGCCATTTTACTTGTTATTTAGCAATCAAACTGTACATCAGCTTCAAAGGTAAGTGCATTACCATGATTAGACAGAAATAAAAACATCGCTTCTTCCTCATAGTTGTTTGGGTTAGAAAAAATAAAATCTAAGGCGCCATCCCGATCGATATCACCAACGAAAAGTGTAGACATAAATACATCATCATATTGATCAACCTGAAAGAGTGTTTTTTCTTTATTCTCCTTATTCAGTATATAGTTTAATTTATAATTAGTCACCTCATGAAACAACTTCTCGTGACCTTTTTCATCGGTTTGTATCTCTGTGGATTTTATTGTTCCCAATGCTTTGAGCGTGACTTTTTGATTTTTAAAAGAATATTCAACGGACTCTTTTGGCCATATTTCGGAGTGGGTCACTTTTACATTTTCTATGGAACCGGCCTGGAGTCCTTTCAATTTTAGAAAGAGCACAGAGTTTCTACGCGATTCAACATTTTTGGTTGGCACTTGGGCGCAATCGTCAAAACCATCCTTGATTTCATAGTCTACTTTTTCGAGATAATATTTGCCATTTTCCTCGTAAAGGTCAAACCAGTCTTTATCTAAGACGGTTGTAGGATCCTCTTTTTCCCATATTCGGTAGCTGCGAACGAGAAAAATCTGTCCTTTGGAGGAATCAGCAGCAACATTGCTGCCTACAGTCACTTGGGGTAACGTGTCCGATGTCTTGATCGTATCAGATAGACCTCTACTTTGTTGTGAAGAGGGATTTATACATGCTTGAATGGAAAACAAGCCCAATAGCAAAGCAAAGGCATTATAAATATTCATATACGGTGAATTTAATTTAAATATATAAAATTCACCGTATATAAAACGAGCGTTTTTTAGGCGAGCGCATCTTTTAGCAATGAAAATGAATTGCAGCATTTGTCATCGTCAAAAATGTAAGAAGTAGCCATAATCTCATCTACTTTATGATCTTTTACAAATTTCTCTATTTCTGGACGTATTTTAGCTCCGTCACCAATGAAAGCACATGAAGCCATGCTTTTTACAGCTTGCTCTATTGCTGGGATACCTTTGTAAATTACTTCTTGTGTGGGTTCTGACAGCGGTCTTCTTGTATTTGTTACAATGCCGGCAAATAGATTATAGAAACTTGTTGCTAAAAATTCCGCTTCGTCAGTACTGTCTGCCGCTATAACATTGACACAGGAGATGAAGTAAGGTTTTTCCAACACGTCAGATGGCACGAAATTCTGATGATAGATCATACTCGCCGAAGCAAATTGCGCGGGTGCAAAATGTGTCGCAAAGGCATAAGGAAGGCCTAGGCTAGCTGCCAAATAGGCGCTATCAGTGCTCGAGCCCAAAATGTAAAGTGGAATATCCAAACCTTCGCCAGGAAAGGCGCGAACTTTTGCGTCAAAGTTTTCGGCACTGAAATATCGTTGCAAGTCTTTCACTTCTTGAGGAAATTGAAATGCGGTATTCAGGTTATTTCTGCGCAATGCCATTGCCGTCAATTGGTCTGTGCCGGGAGCGCGGCCCAAACCCAGGTCAATACGTCCCGGAAATAATGTCTCCAATGTACCAAACTGTTCTGCAATAACTAGAGGAGCATGATTGGGTAGCATAATTCCTCCCGATCCTACGCGGATATGGTTGGTATTTGATGCAATATGCTGTATAAGGAGGGATGTTGCGGAGCTGGCAATATATTCCATGTTATGATGTTCAGCAACCCAAATCCTTTTAAAATCCAGTTTTTCTATATGTTGTGCGATTTTAACGGTACGTGCTAGGGCACTCGCAGTATTTTCTCCTTTTTTGATAGGAGCCAAATCCAATGCTGATAATGCTATTTTATCCATACATTAAAATTACAGAGAAGATTTTCGACAATTGTAATGAAAATGTCTATTCTAACATTCGCTGTGTATGTATGACACTAAATTGATCATTTAGGGTTGTTGTAAAAAATACAAATGAGTCTCCAGCATCCCTAATTTTAAATTTCTTTTTGATCTCTTCTGTTTTGAGCGGGAAATTTTTGGCAATGATTCCTGATTGTAAGGATTTCTTATTTTTCTTAAAATCAGTAAAGGATTCTATCTGTGTTACCAGGAATGTTTTACCGGGAAAATTTTCAATCTTTTGATCGGAAGTGTAGAGATGTGTGTTTTTATGTAATTTTTTAACATTAAAAACTTGGCCAACAGTTTTAAAGGCACCCGCTTTGGAAAGAGCAACATCTGGTTCATATAAGTAGGATAGTGGTTCACTATATTCATTAACGATAGCGCGCTCACTTTCATAGGTAAAGGAGATAACCTGTTGCTGTCCTTGAAATAATCTGACAGCATGAACGGTTGCATTACCTTCATAATTTTTTTCTTGTACGAAAATAAGCTCCTTGCAATCATTTTGGGCCGATACGACATAAACATCTTTCACATGTCGCAGATGTTGTATTGCAGAAGATATATCCAATAGTGGCGCAAGTTTGCTGATAATGGTATTGCTGTGCTGAAAAAAATTATCCTGTAATTGAACTAAATTAGGTTCACATTCATCCAATAAAAAGACCTTTTTGTTTTGCACTCTTCTGGAAGGATCTAAATAGATGTAATCAAATTGTTTAGCTGGATCGTTGAGTACGTAGTCTACGCCGTTAACTGAAATGATCTCAAGGTTGTCCGCTTGTAAAACAGTGGCATTATGTTTTGTAATCGTCGCTAATTCAGGGTTTAGCTCACAGGATGTAACCTTTGCTGCCTGTTTTGAGAAGTAAAAGCTATCTACGCCAAAACCGCCGGTGGCATCAACTAAATGTGTTCCTTTTTTGATCAGTGAACTTTTGAATATTCCTGTTGCCTCCGAAGAACATTGTTCCAAGTTGAGTTTGGCGGGAAAATATATTCCCGGTGTTTTTGCCCATAAAGGGATTTTTGTACTTGTCCGTTGCTTCCCATCGACTTGTGTTGCAAGTTCGGAAGATGAAATTCCTTCAAAAGGAGATTTTTTTAATGCAATTTTAGTAGGAGACTCCTGTGCGTTTCTAGCTAAAAACTGTTGAATCTCCTCTTGAAGAATTAATGTATTCATTTATATTTTCTTTACGAGAAGCTGACAGGTATAGGTGTCCTTTAGTTCGCTAATGACTTGCTTATCAACTAAAACGCGGTCAATCGTTTCTTGATTGTAATAGCGGATTGTAATAAGCTCGAGTCCAGATTCATATTTGACTTTAAATCGTTGTTCTAGCTCGTTGATTAAGTCTACCAAGTTTTTTCCGGTATCATCTACTGCAACGGTAAAATTGATAGCTGTATTGTGCATCATATTGATTTTGATACGATGCTCATAGAATAGATTGAAGATGTCTCTTAAATTATCTTCCACAATAAAAGAGAAGTCCCTTGGAGAGATTGAAATGAAAATTTGGTTTACCTTGAATATGAAAGAAGGTACAGGCAAAGTCTGATTCGTACTTTTTATCATAGTTCCTGGAGAATCGGGATCGACAAAAGAACGGACGTTCAATGCGATTTTCTTATTCTGTAATGGTTTAATGGTTTTAGGATGAATGACTGTGGCACCGTAATAGGTGAGTTCAATGGCGTCCGTATAGGATAACTCGGGAATCAGTTCGGTTTTCTCAAACCATTTTGGGTCGGCATTCAGGACTCCGGGGACATCTTTCCAGATTGTTACATTTTCGGCATTCAGGCAAGATGCAAAGATCGCGGCCGAATAATCAGAACCTTCGCGCCCTAAGGTTGTCGTGAAATTTTCAGACGTAGAGCCTAAAAAGCCCTGGGTGATTACGATATAATCATCAAGTATTGCAGGCAGTTCGGTACGAATTCTTTCCTCAGTTTTATTCCAGTCTACAACTGCTTCGCGATAGGTATTGTCGGTGAATATATAGTCGCGCGCATCTAGCCACTTTACCTTTTCACCAATAAAAGCAACATATGCCGCCACAATTTTGGTCGAGATAAGTTCTCCCATCGATACGATTTGATCGAAAAGATAGTCATATGAATCTTGAGGTTCTTCTTCCAGGATCCACTCGATCTCCACAAAACAGTTAGAAATCTCATCAAATATAGGGTTTTCAGCCTCCGGGAATAATTCTTGAAGGATATGAAAGTGAAATTCTTTGGCTTCCTCCAACGTCTGAAATTGATTTCCAGTATTGTTAAAATATTCTTTGGTCAATTTTTCAAGAAGGTTTGTTGTCTTTCCCATTGCGGATATAACAACCAACAGGGCTTCGCCCTTGTATTTTGAAATGATCCGCGCCGAATTTCTGACACTTTCCGCATCCTTTACTGATGCACCCCCAAATTTAAAAACCTGCATTTATTTATTAGTTTAGTTGATTGCTAATTGATACTATTGATATAACGTAATCCTTTGTCCGAAATCAAATGTTTGAATGTCGTGTAGGGGATACGTAGTTCTGTATTTCCTTCCGCATAGGATTTGATCTCATATACGTTGTAATAAAATAGGATATCGTCCTTTTCAAACGTAAAATTATCTGCGAGCGAAAATTTACCGTCTTCAAAAAAATACTTTCCGTTGAAAGAGTCATCATCACTTAATCCTTCTTGTTTGCGAAAATATTGCTCAGCGATTTTGACAAATTTATCTTTGTTCTCTTTCTGAATGACATCATCAATCGAGATTGGTTTGTTTGACTGTCTATCAAAGTTTGAATAAAGGGTAAAGTGATCTCCATGGGCACCACCGGTGTATTCTTCTTGTTTTGTTCTTAGTCCCAGAAAAACAGCGGTATTGGCGATCACATCGATCTGTAAATCCCGATTCCAGGTTGCAGTGGATTTACCACTATTATCCTCCACATATTCGTTATAAGAATTGATAAAGCGATTGGCAGCATTTTGCATACTCGTGTCGCCTTCGAGATGAACAATATTTGCGATAAGCTTATTGATCTTATCTTCTTGAAATACTGGGTATTTTGCGCGAAAATATGTTGTATCCAATCGATTGTCATCCTTTAGAAAATAATTACTATGCTCGTCTATAATTTTTCTATTATAGACGAGTGTATCTGCATTTCGACCGGCAATAGGTGGTGTATTTTGGCCATTGCAGGCATTCAACAACATGCTGATAACTAGAATTTTTAAGGAAAAATAAAACCGCATTGAATTGATTATCTCTGTTATTTAATAAGTAATTGATACATTGATCCATCCCGCATCAAAGTCCGCTTTATATTTTTCATAAAACTTAATGGCCGGTTCATTCCAGTCTAATACCTGCCATACCATGCCATGATAACCGCATTGTCTGCCATAGGCCAGAGTCTTGTCAAAAAGTAGTTTTCCAATTCCTAATCCGCGCATATTTTCTGTCACGATTAGATCTTCCAAATAGAGTCTTCGACCTTTCCAGGTTGAATATCTTGTATAATATAATGAAACTCCGACAATTTCACCCTTCAGCTCAGCGAGAAATGCACCCCAAACGGGACTTTTTCCAAATCCCGCATCTTCAAATTCCGAAAGGGAGACTGTTACCTCATGGGGTGCTTTTTCGAAGATTGCCAGCTCATTAATCAATTCGAGCATTCGTGGGCAGTCAGATTTAATTGCTTCTCTTATAATCGGTTTAGTCATTGTTTTTAAAGTGTTTAATTATTCTTTTTCCAAAGATTGTACTTCCTATACGTACCATCGTCGAACCTTCTTCGATAGCCAATTTATAGTCGGAGGACATGCCCATAGAAAGAATGCTGAAATGCTCGTCTTTTCTGTAGAAACTTGCTTTGATCCCATTAAACAACATTTTAAGTTCATAGAATTCAGCTTTTACTACTTTTTGGCTATCCGTATTGGAGGCAATCCCCATCAAACCGCATACACGGACATTTTTCAACTCAAGAAATTCATCATCTCGGAGAAGTTCGATTAACTCGGCATGATCAAAACCGAACTTTGTCTCTTCTTCGGCGATATAAACTTGTAAAAGGCAATCTATTGTTCGTTTTGATTTTTGGGCGTGTTTGTTAATTTCCTTCAGTAATTTTAATGAATCAACAGATTCAATTAGGCTAATGAATGGAGAGATATATTTCACCTTATTTGTCTGAAGATGACCAATCATATGCCATTGAATATCTTTGGGTAGAAGTTCTGCCTTTTCAACCAACTCTTGAACATGATTTTCACCAAAAATACGTTGTCCTGCCTCATAGGCTTCCATGATGTCTGAATTGGATTTTGTCTTTGAAACGGCGACAAGTTGTACACCAACTGCCTCAGTTTCCAATCTTAACGCTTCTAAATTACTAGCAATGCTCATTTCCGATATAGTTTTGATGATGTAAAAAGTGCCAAATGTCGGTGCTTTTTGTAAATTTGTACAAAACTACGAAATGCTACGATTAATACTCAATCTACTTGCAGTGATTTTTTTATTTGGTTCTTGTGTAGGTTCCGGTGGGAAAGATATTATCTCCCAAAGTAAGTTTGTGGATGTACTCACAGAAATCCAATTGACAGATTCTTACCTCAACATTTTGCCCATCGATAGTGCGCGCAAAGTGATGTTACCTTTGTATCAGGTCACATTCGATAAATATGGTCTAGATTCGGTTTCTTTTAAGAAAAATCTGGACTATTATGGGAAAGATGCTGAAGTCATGTCTGCTATCTATAAGAAAGTGGAGGAAAATCTGACGAAAGAGAATAAGTTTTATGCCGACATTGAACGGAAGAAACAAGATTCCATCCGTACCCGAGATTCGATTGTGAATGTCCGTATTCAGGATAGCACGAATCGTGTTATGCGTGCGCAGCAGGCTTATCAGGAACGGATCGCAGCGCTTATCCATCATGTTCCTAGCAAGGAAAAATTGAGTTACAAAGAAGCGGCATCGTTTTTTAATCGAGGTTTCCAGATGAAGACTGGTATCAGTACGGATAGTTACCTTATGAACCAGCTGTCTGTCGGCAATTCAACTTTACCAATTGATGCGCCTCCGCCTACAACGGGTAAGTCTTCCCAGCTGACAAAACCTGGTATGTCAAGTAGGGATACTATGGTGACACCAAAGCAGGCGCTACCTCAGCAATTACCAACAACTGAACTGGAAAGAAGACCAGTTCTCAGTCCGCCGCAGCAAATAAAACCGCCGGCGAAACTTTAATCATTAAAGAATATGATTTCTATGTTATATCCAATAAATGCAATAGATAAGCTCGGTTTTTCCGAGATAAAAGATAGAATAAAACAAAAATGCTTAAGTGAGTCGGGACGTGAGTTGGTTGATAAAATTCAACCGCAGACCCGTTTTGACCAAATTGATAGATTTTTAAGACAGACGAATGAGTTTAAAGATCTCTTGGTGAATGATGGCGCATTTCCCGTTGAAAATTTTTTCCCATTGAGATCAATCATTGAGAAAGCTCGTGTGGAAGGTGCGTTTTTACTTGAAGAGGAATTCTTTCGGGTACTATTATCTCTTAAGACAGTTTACGCCATTATTCGTTATTTCAATGAGCGCGAAGGACTTTATCCCAATCTTGAGGTACTCTTTGAACATTTGCCGATCGAGAAAGGAATTATTCGCGATATTGAAATGGTGATTGACGAGCGTGGAAAGCTTAAAAATAACGCATCACGTTTGCTATTGGAAATAACACAACAGATTCAAAAGACGGAGCAGGAGGCACTCAAACGTATCAATAGTATCTTTAAAAGTGCACAAGATAGTGGTTGGACTGCCGATGGTAACCTTACCGTACGGGATGGAAGGCTTTGTATTCCTATTTTAGCAGAAAATAAGAGAAAGCTTAAAGGTTTGATTCATGACGAATCCGCTACAGGTCAAACTGCTTATATAGAGCCGGAAGAAGTATTTCAGTTAAATAATAAGATTAGGGATTTAGAGTTTGAACGTCGTCGTGAGGTTATTCGTATTTTAGTGGAATTAACGGATAAGGTTCGTCCACATATTCCTTTGCTACTTTCGTATCATGGACTATTGACCAAAGTGGATTTTGTACGAGCAAAAGCACTTTTTGCCTTGGATATTGAGGCAGAAATGCCTGAATTATCGAAAGAAGCCGAGATTAATTTGGTCAATGGCCGACATCCACTTTTGTTGTTAAATCAACATCATACGGTTGTTCCTCTAAATATACAAATTGATAGTACCCAACGTATTATTGTTGTTTCGGGGCCGAATGCAGGTGGTAAATCTGTCTGCATGAAAACAGTAGGGCTATTGCAGATTATGGTGCAGTCGGGATTATTAATACCGGCCGAACCAACAACAAAAGTAGGTGTTTTTAAACAGGTATTTGCGGATATTGGTGATGATCAATCGATAGAAAGTGATTTGAGTACCTATAGCGCACACCTGTCTAAGATGAAGTATTTTACTGAATTTGCAAACGGACGCACGCTGGTTTTGATTGATGAGTTTGGAACCGGGACGGATCCTTTATTTGGTGGGCCTATCGCTGAGGCAGTATTAGAATCACTTAATAAGAAGCAAATTAGGGGAGTTGTAACGACACACTATTCAAATCTGAAAGTATTTGCCAGCAATTCAACCGGCTTGGAGAATGCCTCCATGCTATTTGACAATCGAGAAATGAAACCGATGTATATTCTTCAGATTGGTAAACCGGGAAGTTCCTATGCATTTGAAATTGCTCAAAAAATAGGGTTAGGCAGGGATATCCTAGAGTCTGCCAAAAGTAAAATTGGTGTGCAGCAAAAGAAGGTAGATACGCTTTTAATCGATCTTGAGAGAGAGAAAAAAGAAGTATTTGACACAAAGGTTGCCATTAATAAGCGGGAGAAAGAACTGGAGTCGATTAAATCGGAATATCTGGAATTACAAATGTATTTGGAAGAGAATAAACGAGGAATTCTGAAGAAGGCTAAAGAGGAAGCGCAGCAGATTATTAAGAATTCAAATAAGCTCATTGAGAATACTGTTGCCCAGATTAAATCGGCTAAAGCAGATAAAGAGAAGACCCGGGAGTTGCGTAACAATCTAGATCAGGCTCTTCAGGCTGTTTTACCTAAAGAACAGCAGGTTATAAAGCAAGTTACTAAAGAGAAGACCCCAGAATCTAGTGAATTAGCGATTGGAGATTGGGTGCAGATTTTAGACAATGGTGCTGAGGCACAGGTAGTAGAAATTGCAAAAAACAACCTTATTCTGGCTATGGGTGAATTACGTACTGTACAAAAACGAAAAAACGTAATTAAGTTGGAGGGGCGTGAAGGGAAAAAAAACGCAAAAAGTTTATCGAAGTCCATTTCTGCAGGTTCTGTGGCAGATTTTAAACCCGAACTTGATTTGAGAGGTATGCGTACCGAGGATGCACTCAATGAACTGGAGCGGGTTCTGGATCGGGCAGTAATGATCGGTTATCCGTCGTTAAAGATTGTTCACGGAAAAGGTGATGGTATTTTACGCAAGTTTGTACGCGATTATCTGCGTAAATATAGTCATGTAAGTCGATTTGAAGACGAGCATCAGGATCGTGGTGGTGATGGTATAACTTATGCTTATCTATAGACAAAATTAAATGGGGTTCGAATGAAAACTATCGCGGGCTCCATTCTTTAACCTTTCGGTAAAATTTATCATGGAGATTATTCTTGATTTCTTGAGTAGTGAGCCTTTATTAAATGCTATTACTTCAATTCTATGTGGTAGTTTAATTGGTTTTGAACGGGAGTACAGAAACAAATCTGCTGGATTCCGAACGGTGGTTTTGATCTGTTTTGGTTCAGCTATGTTTACTATTGTTTCGTGCCTGTTTGTTGGCAACAGTACAGACCGTGTTGCTGCAAATATTGTTACCGGGATCGGTTTTATTGGCGCCGGTGTCATCTTTAAAGGAAAGCTATCGGTCAGTGGCCTTACAACGGCAGCGGTAATTTGGGCAACAGCTGGAATTGGAATGTTTGCCGGATTAGGACAGTTGATGTACGCTATTTCCTTTGCTGTATTTATGGTTGTTATCCTTGCTTTGTTTCAGCGAATTGAAATTCTTCTGGCACGTTACTATCTGGTCCGTTCCCTTCATGTTAAATTTAGTTCTAATGAGTTTTACCATTTACATGAGTTCGAACAGCTCGCAACGGAGTTTAAAATTAAAGCCACAAGGCGAGTAATTGAAAAGATTAGCGGTAAATTGGAGGTTATGTATGATATTTCAGGTAAAATGAATGATTTAGACCGGTTCAATCAGCAATTGGCAGGATCAATTGTTATAGATGAGTTCTATTATAATAAATAAAACTCATCTTTATACTGTTCGAAATTTGAGATTAGGTAGTTTCTTTGCCGCCAAAAGTTATCAGGACCATACCAGAAATAATAACAAACATGCCGAGAACTTGCTGCCAGGTCAACGGGCTTTTAAAATATAGCGACATGGCCAATTGCACGGTTAAAAATGTACCACCCGAGCATAATGCTATTACAATAGGCTGAGACACATTTTTAAACAGTTGCACAAGAAACCAGCTCGCAGATAAGAGGATAATATTTCCCACAATTAAAGTCACCCATTTATATTTTGGATGAATTCCGCCGAGTTTAAATAGGATGGAGGAGATAATCTGACATGTCCAAAATGCTGCAAAATATATGTAATTCAACATAAGTTTGTTGTTATTCGTATCTACTATAAGCATTGTTAAAAGATTGACGCATCAATGCGAACTGATCAATCACAGTTTTTAGAAATTCCTCGTCAAGCAAATCAAAAACACCATTTACACCACCAATGATATCCATTTCTGCAATTTTATAGGATTGTTCTAAATTACCCTGCTCAAACTTAATAATGAATTTCTGGTTCATTCCAAAAATTGAAATCTTGCAATCAGGATGGGGGAGTTCAGCTATTAGTCTCATGTAAATCTCTTGTTTTTAAATTTGGTATAAAAATATAAAAAAACGCCCAAATGCAATGCATCTGAGCGCTCAGGATTATGATATGATTAGAAAAAGGCTTGTTATACGATACCTTGTGCTTTCATGGCATTAGCGACTTTTATAAAACCACCAATATTGGCGCCTTTTAGATAGTTTACAAATTCACTTTCTTTACCATATTTTAAACAGGTCTCGTGGATACTCTCCATAATTGATTTTAGGCGATTGTCAACTTCCTCAGTACACCATTGTGTGCGGATAGAATTTTGAGACATTTCCAGACCACTGACAGCAACACCACCGGCATTCGCTGCTTTACCGGGCGCAAAACTGATTTTTGCATCTAGGAAAACTTTGATAGCTTCAGCAGTTGAAGGCATATTGGCACCTTCGGCGACACATATACACCCGTTTGAAATAAGTGTCTTGGCGTCGGACTCATCTAGTTCATTTTGTGTTGCGCAAGGTAATGCAATATCGCATTTGAATTGCCAAGGTTTTTGACCTGGGAAGAACTGAGCATTTGGATATTTGGATGGATATTGATCTAAACTTCTTCCTAATGTAGCACCAAAAGCCATTTTTTCTGCGTTAAATCCATCAGGATCATAAAGTGTTCCCAAACTGTTTGATACGGTAATTACTTTAGCACCAAGCTGCAATGCTTTTTCTACAGCGTAAAAAGCTACATTCCCAGCACCAGAAACTGTCGCTACTTTACCTTGTAATGATTTTCCTTGATGTTTGAAAATACAGTCAACAAAATACAATAAACCATAACCAGTAGCTTCGGGACGAATATATGAACCGCCCCATAATTCACCTTTACCTGTAAGGACTCCTGTAAAATTATTTTGAAGACGTTTAAATTGACCAAATAAAAAGCCTATTTCACGTCCACCAACTCCGATATCACCAGCAGGTACGTCGGTATCAGCACCAATATGACGGTAAAGTTCAGTCATGAAACTTTGACAAAAACGCATGATTTCATTGTCCGACTTTCCTTTGGGATCGAAATCAGACCCACCTTTACCGCCACCAATCGGCAATCCTGTCAGACTATTTTTGAATACTTGCTCAAAAGCAAGGAATTTAAGGATGCTTTGGTTAACAGAAGGAGCAAAGCGAAGCCCACCTTTATATGGGCCAATTGAACTGTTCATTTGAACACGGTATCCGCGATTTACCTGTACTTGATGGTTGTCATCCAACCAAGTTACGCGGAAAGATATAATACGCTCTGGTTCAGTAAGTCTTTCAAGAATTTTTTGGTCGAAAAATTCAGGATGGTTTTCGGTGATATAAGGAAATAAATCCTCGGTAACTTCTTTTACAGCTTGTAAGAACTCTGGTTCATTTGGATTACGTTTCTCAACGATTGAGATGAACTCGTTAAAATTTTTTGACATGTTTTAATTAGTAAAATTTCCCTTTGGCTGGCACTAATTTATATATTTTTTAATGAAAAACCAATATTTGTTAATTATTTACAAATATTAATCTGTTTTAATGAAATTTCATATTTTATGTTTGTCGTTTAAAATCGACTATTTATTGGTGAAATGTGTGTGTGGTGATGTATTATCTGTATTTTGTTCGATTTCTATTGGAAAAAAGCGAAAATGATTCTGTTTTGATAAAAATCACCAAAATATCACTTATTATTATAAAATATCTAATGTCTTTTTCTGATTATTTGTTAAATATTTCAGCTTAGCTTCAAGGTGAAAACCTATATCTTTTTTATTTATTGTTTTGTTTATAATTTATATTATGTTAAATAGTAATTTCTAACACACTCCTTTTAGATGGAGTTATTGCTTATTCTTGAAAGATCTTGATGATTACGTAGATTTTAGACGAGCAAAAATATAAAAGGAACCCAGACATTGACTGGGTTCCTTGAAAAAATATTTAGGTTGAATATTTACAATTAATCGTTGTCGTGTTAGTCGACTGCCTGAATCATCAATGCGCCGACTGTTAGATTTGTTCTTGGATCAATAACAATGGCTTGGGAATTTTCAGAATTTTCTTCTTGCAAATCAAATACAAGATTCTCAGCGGATTTAATCGCGATTCGGCCAATGTCATTTAGCTTAATAATATCATTATACACTTTTTCTTGTGTATTGATATCAAATTTGTATAGTACATCTACTATCTTTATTTTGGTTAATTTGCTATGGCTTTGTACTAGATATATTTGATCTGTGTCCAATGGTTTGCTGTCGAACCAACATAAATTCGCCTGAATGTTGCGCTCGAACTTTGGTGGATTTTCTATACTTGCGATAGTATCGCCACGACTAATATCAACGTCATCACGAAGGTGAATGATCACCGACTGGCCACTTTCAGCCCGTTGAAGCTGTTGTCCATTCAGTTCGATCGCATCAATCGTGCTATATGTTTCTGCCGGATAAACAATAACTTGGTCACCAACAGTTAACCCCTCTCCTAATACCCGACCTGCATAACCCCTATAGTCGTGTAAATCATCAGTTTGTGGTCTTACAACCCATTGAACGGGGAATCTCCAATTTGCGGCTTCACGTTCATGTATTTCAACGTGTTCCAGATAATCCAACAAGGATTCACCTGTATACCAAAGCATCCGCTCGGATTTATACACAATATTGTCACCTTTCAATGCTGAAACGGGTATGAAATCAACATCCTTAAGTTTAAGGTTGGCTGCCAATGCCAAATAGTCATTTTTGATCTGTTCGTATACTGAAGCACTGTAATCGACCATATCCATTTTATTGACGCAGACTAGTACTTGTTTCATCGCTAACAATTTAGCGATGAAGGAATGGCGTTTTGTCTGCTCAATTACCCCCTTTCTGGCATCAACCAAGATGATGATCAGATCCGAATTGGATGCACCTGTTACCATGTTTCTCGTATATTGTATATGCCCTGGAGCATCAGCTATGATATACTTTCTGCGATCTGTCTGAAAGTATTTATAAGCAACATCGATGGTTATTCCCTGCTCACGTTCGGCTTTAAGTCCATCGGTTAATATGGCCAAGTCTACCGTTCCATCATCATTTTTACGGTTTGCACGTTGTATAGCTTCCAGCTGGTCGTCCAGGATGGAATTTGTGTCATATAGTAATCGGCCGATTAGGGTACTTTTACCATCATCTACAGAGCCGGCAGTTATAAATTTCAATATATTCATTGTTGTCAATATCAGGTGTTTAATTTGAAATGTGATTTAAAAGTATCCCTGTTTTTTGCGCTCTTCCATAGCGGCTTCAGATACCTTGTCGTCCATCCGTGCTCCTCGTTCGCTTACAGTTGATGCTTTGATTTCTGCGATGATATCATCAAGTTCTGTTGCTGTTGAGTCCACTGCTGCAGTACATGTCATGTCGCCAACCGTTCTGAAGCGTACAGATTTACGTTGAATAACATCTTCTGCGTCAATATTCAAAAATGGAGCTGCTGCCATCAATTGACCATTGCGTGTAATCACATCTCGTTCGTGACTAAAATAGATGGACGGTAGTGCGATCCCCTCACGTTTGATATAGTTCCACACATCTAATTCTGTCCAGTTAGAAATTGGAAATACGCGTACATTTTCACCTTTGTTTATCTTACCATTGAAAATACTCCATAGTTCAGGTCGTTGTCTTTTAGGATCCCATTGACCAAACTCGTCCCGGACAGAGAAAATTCGTTCCTTAGCACGCGCTTTCTCCTCATCTCTACGCGCACCTCCGATACAAGCGTCAAAACCATGCTTCGAAATTGTATCCAATAATGTTACTGTTTGCAAGGCATTGCGGCTTGCATTTTTTCCTTTTTGCTCTACCACTTTCCCTTGGTCTATGCTATCCTGAACATAACCTACAATAAGCTTCTCTCCGATTTCTTCTATCAATGAATCCCTGAAAGCAATTGTTTCTGGAAAATTGTGTCCAGTGTCGATATGGACCAATGGAAATGGAAATTTACCTGGTCTGAAAGCCTTTTTCGCTAAGTGAACAAGTGTAATAGAGTCCTTTCCCCCCGAAAATAAGAGTGCAGGTTTTTCAAATTGTCCAGCTACTTCTCTTAATATATATATAGCTTCCGCTTCTAAATGATCTAAATAGTCCATTCTTTAAAATAATAAAATATGATTTAATGAATTTAGGTCTAGCAGTTATTATCCTAAGATTTAACAGCGTGCAAACCGCATTCTTTTTTACTCTGATCTTCCCACCACCATCGACCAGCACGGAAATCTTCACCTTCTTGTATAGCTCGGGTACAGGGTTGGCAGCCAATACTTGGAAAACCTTTGTCATGTAATACATTATAAGGAATATAGTGTTCCTTGCAATATTTTTTTACTTCTTCAAAAGTCCAGTCAAATAGAGGATGTATTTTGATGATTTGATTTAGCTCGTCATACTCGATAAAGTCCATATCATGTCGATTGGTGGACTGGTCGGAGCGGATGCCTGTTACCCAAATTTTCTTTCCTTTGATTGCACGTTGTAGTGGCTCGATTTTTCTTATTCTACAACATTCTTTTCGGTTTTCCACCGATTCATAGAATGAATTGGGGCCTTTTCTGCTGACAAAATCCTCCAACAAAGCTGTATCTGGACTGTAAGTTTTAATCTGCAATTGGTAGCGTTCCAATGTACGACTCCATAACGAGTAGGTTTCTTTAAACAGTCGGCCGGTATCCAGCGTGAAGAGTTGGATATCAATCTGATTTTTACCGATCCATTCCGTGATAATCTGATCCTCAATACCGAACGAGGTAGAGAAGATGACTTCATTGGGAAACAGTGAAGCTATAGTCTGCAAGAGTTCTACTCCTTTTTTATCAGTAATAATTTCTTTAAGTTCCTTAACGCTCATGACGTAATATATTTTTTGTATGCTCGTTCAACTTCTTTACTTTAAATTCGAAATCTCCTTTGAGTCGATCCCTATAGGTACTCAACAATGACAATGTCTCATCTATTTCTTCGGGTAAGAGGTCGTTTAAGAACTCTTTAACCCGTTTAGCCATTGTTGGAGACTTACCATTCGTGGAAATGGCAATTTTAAGATTTCCTTTTTTTACAATGGATCCTAGATAGAAATCGCACAAGTCTGGTTTGTCTGCTGCATTAAACAATATATGCTCTTTGGATGTTAAACTACGCAGTTGATCATTGAGCTCGATATTGTTGGTTGCTGCGATGACGAGTTGTTTGTTTGTAAGGTCATTGGGTGCAAATGGACGGATGTGGAGCTGAATCTGTGGATAATTTTGTAATAGGTCCTCAAAACCTGGAGTGATTTCCCTAGCCACAATGGTCAGGTTTAATGTCTCGTCATTAGAAACCAAAGCCTGAAATTTCTCTAACGCAACTTTCCCGCCCCCAACAAGCAAGATGTGGATCTGATTAAGTTTGACAAATATTGGAAAGAGTTGGTTCATGGCTACAATGCTAACGCTTTTTCTTTAATTTCATGAAATGAACGGTGTTTGGCGACCACCTCCCCAATTACAATAATGGCAGGTACCCCCACTCTTTTTTCCACAGATTCGTCTAGGATATTATCAATGGTGCCAAGTACGACTTTTTCATTCGGTAATGAACCGTTTTGAATGAGTGCAATAGGTAAATTATGTAAATTTCTCTCCCGATAGATTGCTACAATCTCGGCGAGTTTTCCATAGCCCATTAACACAACTACCGTTGCCTTAGACGCTGCTGCCAAATAAAGGTCCGTCGATAATGAGCCATCTGACTTTGAGCCTGTAATGACCCAGAAACTATCGCTAATCCCACGATATGTTAGTGGTAGTTGCTGCAATCCCGTCAGTCCAATAGCTGAAGAAATACCAGGAACAACAGCTGTTTCAATACCGAATTGCTGAACATAATCAATTTCTTCTCCGCCACGACCAAAAACAAACGGATCACCACCTTTTAAACGGACAACATGTCCATAATTTAGCGCATAATCCACCAAGAGACGATTTATTTCATCCTGTGAGGTAGAAAGTTGTTCCGCACGTTTTCCAACATAGATTTTAATACATGCAGTTTGAGCATAATCAAGTAATTCTTCATTTACAAGTGCATCATACAAGATGACGTCAGCATTTTCTATGGCTTTGATTCCCTTAAGGCTTATCAGATCCGGGTCGCCCGGTCCGGCTCCGACTAAAGTTACTTTTGCTTTTATTGACATTCCATTCCCTCCTATACCAATACTGGTGTTAAATTTTTACGTTGATAAACCTCAGTGATAAATTTTGTTGCATCCTGAAGATAGTCCGTTGCAAAATGTTCGCTTGGCTCATTTTTACTGATTTGTAAAACCAATTCCGGAAATGTTTGGCCAAAACTATACTCACCTGTCTCCACAAAATGAGTTTGGAATTCGTTGATGACCGTATTTTGTGTGCTTGCACTGATTCCCTTATCCAATAATAAAGCTTTTGCAGCTTGCACAAAAGCATTATAGGCGTGGTAGATCGCATCTGAAAATTTTGATTCTTTAAAGGTTTCATTTGCCCATTGCAACTTTTCTTCCGCCTCATAAATTAAGGTAGCGACTAAATCAATGACAACTCCGGCACATTCTCCTACACCGATAGCTGTCTGGAATGTTCCTTCATGCCCCCAGTCAACAAATTCATCTGCGGCAAGATTGGTTAGATCCGATAGTGGTTTAAGGAGATTGTAGAAATAATTCTTGCCTTGTCGGTCATAATAAGCATGGAAGTTTTCATCTGCCACTGCATTTTTCTTGTAATCATTTAAGACCCATTCAACGACATGCAATACTCGTTTTGTCGGTACTTTGATAATTCGCTCGGCAACCCGGCCCTCACCATTGCCAACAGTTCCACCGCCAAGCATTACCTGTGCCGCGGGAACAACCTTGCCCTCAGCCTTGACAGAACTACCATGAAAACCGATATGCGCCAGGCCATGCTGTCCACAAGAATTCATGCAGCCTGAAATCTTTATTTTTAGATCCCGATTAAAGACAAAATCTTGGTGAAATTCAGCGATATAGGATTCGATCACACGAGCCATTTCTGTACTATTTGAGATTCCGAGATTACAGGTATCTGTACCTGGGCAGGTTGTTACATCTGCTGTGCTGTCGAAACCTACTTGTGCGAGATCCAACGACTGAAGTAATTTATAAATATGAGGCAGGGATTTTTCCGTCGCATATTTTAGCAATAGGCTTTGGTTTTGTGTGATTCGGATATCATCTGCAATCAGATCTTTTACACCTGCGACGAATGTGCGAGCTTTTTCCGTACCAATATCACCGGTGGAAACGCGGACGTATACACCATAATATCCTTTCTGTTTTTGTTCGAATGTGTTGGTGTTTTTCCAAATCTGATAATTTAAATCGCTGTCCAGATCAATGAATGAAAGTTGTTTGTCATCTGGTGGCGTTGGTTGTTCGATTTTGGTTCGGTCGATCGGATAGCTTTTTACCTTCGTTGCGACTTTTTCATTTTCAATCAAACTTAGTACTTCTTCTAAACCTAGTTTCTGAATAAGGTATTTGAATCGAGCTTTATTTCGGTTATTTCTTTCACCATAACGATCAAAGACGCGGAGTGTAGCTTCTATATAAGGAATAAGTTCGTCCTCCGGTAGAAACTCGCTCGTCACCGATGCCAAGAAAGGCTGAGATCCTAGTCCTCCACCCAATAGCACTTTGAAGCCACGCATTTCAACCCCATCAACAACTTTTAGTTTTGGAATAAAGCCAAGGTCATGAATATAGGAAAACGCGGTGTCTTCATCACTTGCAGAAAATGACATTTTAAATTTTCGGCCCATTTCTGCACATACCGGATTGCGTAAAAAATATTCAAAAGTTGCCTGAGCATATGGTGAAACATCAAAAGGCTCTTTTGGATCGATACCCGAACTTGGGGAAGCGGTGACATTGCGTACGGTATTTCCACAAGCTTCGCGTAATGTAATGTCATCTTCAGCTAATTTGGACCAAAGTTCCGGTGTGCGGTCTAGGCTCACATAATGGATTTGTATATCTTGACGTGTTGTAAGGTGCAAATTGCTGCTTGCATATTCATCTGATATCGCTGCAATTTTAAGCAATTGCTTGAACGTGACCTTTCCAAATGGAAGTTTTATACGAACCATTTGAACTCCAGGTTGTCTTTGTCCATATACCCCCCTAGCTAAGCGCAACGATCTAAATTTCTCGTCGGCGATCTTGCCTTCGTGGAATAATCGAATCTTTTTTTCGAGTTCGATAATTTCCCTTTCCACGACTGGGTTTTCTAATTCTGTGCGGAAGCTTTGCATAAAACTAATAAAATCTATTGATTTAGTATTCTTTTCTCGATGTCAAATGTAAAAATATTTTTTTAATATTCTATAATATCTACCAAATTAATATATATTTGCCCTATAAAATTTAATATACAAAACCTGTAGACTATTAGGTGTAATGATGAGAAAGTGTTTCATAGTTCTGATTTTAAGCTTTGTAATTGTATTTAAACTGACTTCCTGTGCGCCTAAAGTAAAGAATGGATATAGTAAGGAACATGGTTTTGAAGGTAATATTTCACTGTCTGGAGCTTTTGCGCTTTACCCTTTGGCGGTTGTGTGGAGCGAAGATTTTAAAAAAATTCATCCAAATGTTCGGTTTAATATTTCTGCTGGTGGTGCAGGAAAAGGAATTGCTGATGTGCTTACTGGGATGGTTGATATTGGAATGGTATCGAGAGACCTGCATGAGCAGGAAATAAAAAAAGGAGCGATTCCAATTATTGTAGCCAAGGATGCTGTCATATGTACAATCAATCCTGACAATCCTAATTATTCTGCTATTTTGAAGCGTGGTTTGAGCCGTGAAGAATTACTGGATATTTTTGTGAATCGAAAGTTTAAGACCTGGCGGGAAATTGACCCACAGTTCACGGCAGATCCCATTAATGTATATGTTCGTTCTGATGCTGCAGGGGCAGCGGAAACCTGGGCCAAGTTTTTCGGACATAAACAAGAGGACTTACAAGGAATCGGAATTTTTGGAGACCCTGGAATTGCACAGGCTATTAAAGATGATATATATGGAATCGGGTTCAATAATATTAACTATGTCTACAATCTAAAAACCAATAAGGTTTTTGACCGTATTGCTGTTGTTCCTTTGGATCTGAATAAAAATAGACATGTTGAGGACAATGAGCAATTTTATGGTACGCTGTCTGAATTGACAGATGCTGTTGCGACAGGGAGATACCCTGCGCCGCCTTCTAGGGAGTTAACCTTTGTGACGCGCAATAAGACCGAATCCCTTCTTTTGAAGGAGTTTATTTCTTTTGTTCTTCAGAAACAGGCGCAATCACAGCTTCTTGAAAATGGATATGTCCCACTAAATGAAACACTGATAAAAGAAGAACTTAATAAGTTATAGCATGCTAAATACTCGTCTCGTTAAAGATATACTGGTCAAGCGATCTACTTTGCTCCTCTTGCTGATTTCACTTTCAGTTGTCGTCATCATTGCGGTTGGTTTAACCATAAAATCGATTCCCTTATTTGAATACAGCAATATTTTGCAGCTGTTAACAGGTAAGATTTGGTCACCAATGAAAGGATCTTTCGGCTTTCTACCTTTTATTGCTGGCACGCTTGCGGTAACTCTGATTTCTCTTGTTATTGCGATTCCGCTTTGTATATTAACAGCTGTTTACTTGACCGAATATGCTTCGGATGCTTTAAAGAATATGATGCTTCCTTTGGTCAATATCTTGGCCGCAATACCACCTGTGCTTTATGGAGTCTGGGGGGTGTTGTTTATTGTACCTTTGATTCAGTTGTATATAGCGCCAGTTTTTGGTGTTGTAACCTCCGGATATTCTGTGCTGGCTGGTGGTATCGTGTTAGCTGTGATGATCTTTCCCATTATGATTTCTATCATGGTTGAGGTACTTCAGACCATTCCCTATGATTTGAAGGCGGCGTCGCTGTCTTTGGGTGCAACAAAATGGGATACGATCAAACACGTTATTCTGAAAAAAGCTAGACCAGGTATTGTCGCAGCCATTGTTTTGTCGACATCTAGGGCTTTTGGTGAAACCATTGCGGTATTGATGGTCTGTGGCAATGTTGCAAAAGTACCAACTTCTATATTTGATGCCGGATACCCTATTCCTGCATTAATTGCAAATAATTTTGGGGAAATGATGTCAATACCTTTGTATGAGTCAGCTCTGATGTTCTCTGCATTACTGCTGTTTGTAATCATATTTATTTTTAATTTAATTTCTCGTCTGATATTGAGACGCTTGGAAGGAGGTCAGCATGGATAATACCAGAAGACGGTTGTTGAGCGAAAAGGTGGCAAAAGGCTTTATGCATCTTTCGGGTATAACCGTAACAGCTTCTCTGTTTTTTATTGTAGGTACAATATTGTATAAGGGACTTCCCTATCTCAATTGGGAAATGGTAAGTCAGTTGCCTAAAGGTGGATTTTATATCGGAAAAGAAGGTGGGATTTTGAATGCGATATTGGGTTCGCTCTATTTGGCTGGGGTTTCAACAGCTCTTTCAGCTTTGATAGGCATTCCGATCTCGTTATATCTAAATGTTTATCTGGGTACAAAATCTAAAGTCACGCAGTTTTCGAAATTGTTATTCGATGTGTTGTATGGCGTTCCTTCGATCGTTTATGGTGCTGTAGGCTTTGGAATCATGGTGTATTTGGGTATTCGTGCATCGTTATTAGGTGGTATTATTACCGTAACGCTGCTGACTATTCCAATTGTCGTACGCACTGTGGACGAATTGATCAAAACCATTCCTGAAGACCTAAAGAATGTCACCCTTTCACTCGGTACCACACGCTGGGAATTGGCCAAAGTAATGCTTAGAAGTATTCGTACCGGCTTACTTACAGCTATTCTACTTGCTTTTGGCCGCGCCATTGGCGATGTGGCGGGAGTCTTATTGACTACAGGTTTTAGTGACAATCTTCCTAAATATATCGATGAGCCGGCGGCGACATTGCCTTTATCTATATTTTTCCAGTTAAGTAGTCCTATTCCCGAAGTTCAAGGTCGAGCTTATGCGTCGGCTTTAGTTTTAACAATCATTATCTTAATTATTGTAGTATGCACTCATATCCTTCAATCGAAACAAAAGAATCGTCGATAATAAATCCGTTGGCAGATCCACATATTGAAATAAAGGATCTTAATGTTCATATTGACGGGCGACATATACTCAAGAATATCAACCTTGCGCTGCCAAACAATAGTGTCACATCCATTATTGGCCCGTCAGGATGCGGGAAAACAACGCTTTTAAAGACGCTTAATAGGCTGGTCGATGATACCAAAGGGGTTGAAATAACCGGTTCGGTTCTTGTTAATGGTGAAGATATCTATGGTAGGAATGCAGAAGTGACGCATATTCGAAAGAAAATGGGGCTTCTTTCCCAGAAACCTTATCCACTACCAATGTCTATTTATGACAATGTGGCCTATGGCCCCCGCATACACGGTACGCGAAGTAAGAAAGAGCTCGATAAGATTGTTGAAACGCAATTGCGTAATGTTGCTTTATGGGACGAGGTAAAGGATCGTTTAGGTCACTCCGCTAGTGGATTGTCTATTGGTCAGCAGCAAAGGCTCTGTTTAGCGAGAGGATTAGCTGTGGAACCTGAGATTATCCTTGGGGATGAATCAACATCGGCATTGGACCCATTATCGACTGCCAAAATTGAGGAGTTGTTGATTGAACTGAAGAAAGATTATACCATCGTATTGGTGACGCATATATTGCGACAAGCGCGACGGGTATCTGATTATATCTTGTTTGTTTATGGCGGAGAAATTCTTGAATTTGGACCAACGGAACAGGTTTTATTGAATCCGCAAAATGAAATCACAAAACAGTACGTAAAAGGATTTATTTCCTGAGTGTAGCAAATGTCTTGGCATGGTCGTTCTAATTAGGATTTAAATAACTTAATTATGAAAAGTAGCTATTTTATTGCCATGCTTTTGGTCCTGTCAGGTTTTTTTAGTTCCTGTAGTAAAGATTTTGCATATTCTTCTGAATTTGATAAAAGTTATGAAGCTTATCAAAAATATAAAAAGGAGAATGCTAATTCCTACCAGTATACTGTTACCAGCTCTTCCTGGACAGGAACTCACAGCGCAACCACAATAACGGTATTTAACGGTCAGGTCGAGTATAGATCATATGAAGCTAAAACACGTTCCGCAGATGGTAAAGAGCAGACTGATACTAAATGGACAGAAAACAAGGATGAATTAAACTCGCACGACGAAGGTTATGAAGCGTCGACGCTAGATCAAGTTTATGAGAAAGCAAAGAAGGATTGGCTGATAAAAAGAAAAGATTCGAAGGTCTATTTTGAAGCCAAAAACAATGGTCTGATTTCTTCTGCAGGCTATGTTTCCGATAATTGTCAGGATGATTGCTTCAATGGTATTCACATTAGCGAAATTAAATTCCCGATCAGTTTGAATAAGAATTAAATTCGATCACTTGTCCAAAACTAAAAAGTGGAATTATTTTTTAGCGGAATAATTCCACTTTTTAGTTTTTCTATAGTGCCTGATATATTCTATTCGCTACTTCAGGTGAAATAAATCGTCTATACCGAGTATTTTTTTTGAAGTAAATCCTTCGGCATATTTCACTTGTATATATCGTCCAAATTCTCGGGCTCTAGCCGCGGTTGACTCCATGAAATCCGGATTAGAAATATAAGTTTGCGGTTCGTCAGGGTTTATATTTTCTCCGGTATAAAACTGAGTTTTGTAAGCTAGTACGGATTTTTCTTTAATATGATAATAATCCGTTATATCAATAACAACATCAGGTTTGATATAAAAGTCCTGTACAAATTGCAGTACTAATCGGGGGCGGTAGGCCTCCTGGGAAATATTGTTCTGATCAAAAGTTTCCACTCTTCTTAAGCCAGCAAGAAAGCAGGCATCGCTGACCATCTGTCCAGCTCTACCATGATCTGGGTGACGATCAGTAACGGCGTTTGTAATGACAATTTCTGGTTGATATTCACGGATAGCCCTTATTACAGCCATTTTTTCTTTTTCAGCATTTTCAAAGAAACCATCTCTTAGGCCAAGATTCTCTCTTACGGCCAGCCCTAATATTTCGGCAGCATCCTTTGCTTCCTGTGCTCTGGTTTCTGCTGTGCCACGTGTGCCGAGCTCACCTTGGGTTAAATCAACAATTCCTACCTTTTTTCCTTCAGCAACATATTTTGCCATCACTCCTCCTGCGCCGAGTTCAGCGTCATCCGGATGTACAGCAATAATAAGTAGATCTAATTTTAACATATAATATTTCTCTCTTTAAATTTGCTTCCCTTTTTATGATAAACCATTTCAGTTAACCGCTGAATAGTTTTGGCTGCAAGCCTTTACTAATCCCAGGCGATTATTGATTCTAAGTCGATATTCGACTAGACCTGTGTTGGCGGGAGTGTGGCAAATGTAAGTAGTTTATGGGTTACTCTTGTAAAAGACGCTCAATATTGCGGCAAATTTTACTTGATAATGGCGAAGTAGTCGGATAATAGAAATCAATAACCTCTCCTTTTTTGTTTACCAGATATTTGTGGAAATTCCAGGAGGGTTTACTATTGATATGTCCGTTTTGATCTTTGCTCGAGAGAAAACTGTATAAGGGTGTTCTATATTCGCCTATAACATGGCTACGTTTAAATATAGGGAAACTTACCTGTTGATTGATCCGGCAGAATGTCTCTAGGGTACTACCGGTTAACGGTTCTTGGTTCCGGAAATTATTTGCAGGAAAAGCCAGGATTTCGAAACCTTGGTCTTTATATTTTTGATAGAGTTTTTCGAGCGATTTAAATTGTCTGGTAAATAGACATTGGCTGGCAGTATTGACGATGAGTAAAACTTTACCTTTAAAATCAGCGAGGGATTTTTTTTTGCCGTTAAACTGAAGGGCGTCAAAGTCGTATACTGTTTTCATCTGGTTTTGGTTTAATTGCTCACATGACAGGTTGAGGTCTCGACTTTTCGAATTCTCTAATGATATTTTCAATGGCAAAGTCTTCTTTTGGATCGTAAGTTGACTTTAGGTTGTGACCGAATATTTTAGCAACTCCCTGATAGAAAAAAGCAGAAATTCCACCTTTCATTTCCTTTACCATTTCATAACTTGTATGTCCGGTATAGCGATCGATCAATTTTATGAGTATTTTACCTTGTGAAATAGTCATATTTTTGATTTCTCGATCAAACATCTGTTTTACGTCGCTTTCGCATTTTTCAACCAATGCCTTATGTTCCTTTTTGTCCGAAGTCAGCGCGAGTTCTCTGTCAAGTTGATCATATCTTTTTTGCGCATATATAGCATAAGGAAGAACCTTTAGGACGTTTCTTCTAAAGCGAAGGTATTCTCTTCGCGCTTCTTCACTTGACCAAGTCCTTTTGGCAACAACGATAACCTCCGGTATCGGAAACCAGGGTAACACCTCTCCGTTTGCCAAGGTTGTTGTCATATAACTGTTTACGGTCTCCTGCGCACCTTCTCCGTATAAAGGAAGAGTGAGTGATTGAGACTGTGCCCATACGGACAAAGTCCCTGTGAGGAAAAGCAAACAAAATAATATTGTCTTCATTTGGGCAATTATATAACGCTTTTTAATTTGTCAATGCTATAATATTTTGGTAGATTTATTACAAAATAAGTTAGCTTGAAAATAGTATTCAAGAATACATTAACTAAATTACACAAATTTACTCAAAAAACATCATTTACCTGCAACGTTTATGAAAGATTATGTGATTGATATTGAAGCAGAAAACAAAGAGATAAGGAAACGTTACCGTGCATTGTTGCGCGCTTGTAAGCCAACTTTACAACGCGGAGACAAGCAGGAGATCCGAAAGGCATTTGATTTAGCATTGGATAGTCATAAAGAGATGCGACGCAAATCAGGAGAGCCTTATATCTATCACCCTATTGCTGTTGCCCAAATTGCTGCTGAAGAGATTGGCTTAGGAACAACATCTATTGTATGCGCTTTGCTCCATGATGTAGTTGAAGATACCAATGTTACATTGGATGAAATTGAAGAAATGTTTGGTAAGAAAGTTCGCCGAATTATCGATGGGCTTACCAAAATTTCAGGAATTTTTGATCCAAACAGTTCCATGCAGGCGGAGAATTTTAGGAAAATGTTGCTCACACTGGCTGACGATGTTCGTGTAATTCTCATTAAATTGGCAGATCGGCTGCACAATATGCGCACCATGGAATTTATGGCCAGGGATAAGCAGCTGAAGATTGCTTCAGAGACAAGTTACCTTTATGCACCATTAGCACATCGTCTTGGGCTGTATGCGATAAAATCTGAATTGGAAGATCTCTCGATGAAATTTACCGATCCGGATACCTATAAATTTATCGCTCGAAAACTGAATGAGAAAAAAGCCGAGCGCGAAAAATTTATAGGCGATTTTATTGGTCCAATCAAAGAGATATTGGAGGAACAGGGTATTAAGGCGTCCGTATTTGGGCGGCCTAAATCCATCCATTCTATTTGGAATAAGATGCGAAAAAAATCGATTCCTTTTGAGGAGGTTTATGATTTGTTTGCCATACGTATTGTAATAGATGCTGTGGATGAAAAAGAAAAGACCGAATGTTGGAAAGTCTATTCTATTGTCACAGATTTATATCGCCCTAACCCCGACCGCCTGCGGGATTGGATTTCCTCGCCGAAAGGAAATGGTTATGAGTCCTTGCATACAACGGTAATGGGTCCTAAAGGGCAATGGGTCGAAGTGCAGATTCGAACCAAACGGATGAATGAAATCGCCGAAAAAGGATTTGCGGCGCATTGGAAATATAAGGAATCAAATTCAGATTCTGGCTTGGATCAATGGATCAAAAAGGTACGCGATGTCTTAAGTAGTCCGGATCAGAATGCGATGGATTTTGTGGATGATTTTAAGATGAATCTTTTCTCCGATGAGATTTTTATATTCACCCCAAAAGGGACACTGATTCAACTACCCAACAATGCTACGGCTTTAGATTTTGCCTTTGAGATCCACTCTGATATTGGAGCGAGTTGTATTGGCGCCAAAGTAAATCACAAACTTGTTCCTTTGAGTCATATTTTGCAAAATGGGGATCAGGTAGAGATTATTACCTCAAGCAAGCAGTCACCTAAGGAAGATTGGTTGAATTTTGTAGTGACTGCAAAAGCCAAATCCAAAATCAGATCTTCTCTAAAAGAGGAAAAGAGAAGAGTTGCGGAGGATGGGAAAGAGATTTTGGAACGTAAGTTGAAATCGTTAAAAGTTACCTATAATACGGATAATATTAACAAAATTGCCAACTTTTTAAAATATCCCAGCTCGCAGGATCTTTTTTACAATGTTGCTAAGGGAATTGTTGACATTAGACAGCTGAGAGAATATGTTGCGCATGAAAAAGCAGTTGAAATTAATGTAAGTTCTTCATCTGGAAATCAATTTAACACGCATATTGGTGGATTAGTTGAAAAGATAAATAAGAAGGAATTCGATACGATCTTGATCGGTGACGATATGCAGAAAGTTGATTATACATTAGCACCCTGTTGTAACCCGATCCCTGGTGACGATGTCTTTGGCTTTCTGACCGTAAATGATGGTATAAAAATTCATCGTACAAGTTGCCCAAATGCATCCAAGCTGATGGCAAATTATGGTTATAGAATTCTAAAAGCACGGTGGGCTTCTACAAAAGATTCTGCATTTTTGACAGGTTTACATATCGTTGGCATAGATGATGTTGGATTAGTAAATAAGCTTACAACTGTTATTTCGCAAGAATTTGCTGTTAATATTCGATCCTTGTCAATTTCAAGTAACGAAGGTATTTTTGATGGTAATATTATGGTCTATGTGAATGATACTGCTCAGCTTGAAAGTTTGATGAGAAATTTAAAGCAAGTCAGAGGGATAACAGGTGTCAATCGCTATGAATCGGAAAATTAATAACCAAGTGTTGGATTGAAAATTTCGCTAAGGAGACTACTATTAAGCGCTATTTTTAATAGAGGAAATATCAATCTAAATTGGTAAATTTGTACAAGAATATTTTTACTATGAATCAAGCTGAAAATTTTGCAACTGTAAAAAAAATCTTTGAAGCCTACTTAGAAAATAAAAATCTAAGAAAAACACCAGAGCGCTATGCGATTTTGGAAGAGATTTATTCACGTACTGACCACTTTGATGTAGAGTCTTTGTATATCCATATGAAGAACAAGAAATATCGTGTCAGTCGTGCTACAGTTTATAATACCCTAGAACTTTTAGTTTCTTGTGATTTGGTTACAAAACACCAGTTTGGAAGGAACATGGCTCAATTTGAGAAGTCTTATGGGTTCAAACAACACGATCACGTGATCTGTATTGAATGTAATAAGGTTGTTGAATTCTGTGATCCACGTATCAATCAAATTCAGAGTCTCATGGGAGATCTTTTAAAATTTGACATTAAGCACCACTCACTCAATTTGTACGGTGTATGTCAAGACTGTCAACTTAAGAACAAAAAAGAAGAAACCGTCGCTCACGAAGCTATTTCAAATTAATCTTATATTTTTCTTAAATATAATAGTACATTTGTTCAGGAATGTTCAGGGGGAAAATTCCTGAACATTTTATTTTTAAATAGAGTCTATTTTTATTAATAACATTTTAATTACTATACTTTAAAAGCTATGCAAGTTGATGTGCTTTTGGGCTTACAATGGGGTGACGAGGGTAAAGGTAAAATCGTAGACGTATTTTGTCCAAAATACGATTTAATCGCTCGTTTCCAAGGCGGCCCTAACGCCGGACACACGTTGGAATTCGATAACAAAAAATTCGTACTCAACACAATTCCATCTGGTATCTTCAATGAAGGTACACTAAATCTTATTGGTAATGGCGTCGTTATCGATCCGATTATCTTAAAAAGAGAGTTAGACAACCTGAAGACAGCTGGTTTTGATCCGGTGGGTAAAGGCAATTTGGTTTTAGCGCGTAAGGCACACCTTATTCTGCCGACACACCAATTATTGGATGCTGCCTCAGAATCAAAAATGGGTGCAGGAAAAATTGGATCCACGCTGAAAGGTATCGGTCCAACTTACATGGATAAAACCGGTAGAAATGGTTTACGTGTAGGTGATACGACACTTCCCGATTTTCAAGAGCGTTACCAAAAGTTGAAAGAAAAACATCTAAGTATTCTTTCGCACTATGGTGAAATACCTGATTTCAGTGAAAAAGAGAAAGCATTTTTAGATGCGATCGAATTCATTAAATCCATCCCACATGTGGATTCAGAGCATTTGGTGAATCAATATCTGAAAGAAGGCAAACGTGTGTTAGCTGAGGGTGCTCAAGGTACGCTTTTGGATGTTGATTTTGGTTCTTATCCATTTGTTACTTCATCTAATACGACAACAGCCGGAGCTTGTACAGGTCTGGGTATTGCACCAAATAAAATCGGTAAGGTATATGGTATCTTTAAAGCATATGCTACTCGCGTAGGTGGTGGTCCCTTCCCTACTGAACTTCACGATGAAACTGGCGAAAAATTACGTCAGTTAGGTCATGAATTTGGCGCAACTACAGGTCGTGCTCGTCGTACAGGATGGATCGATATTCCAGCTTTGAAATATGCCATTATGCTGAATGGCGTGACAGATTTGATTATGATGAAGGCTGACGTTTTGGACACCTTCGACAAAATCTACGCATGTACACATTATAAATATAATGGTGAAGTGATAGATTATATGCCTTATGAAATCATCACGCATCAAGCAGAACCTATCTTAGAAGAAATTGATGGGTGGAAACAAGATTTGACCGGTATAACGTCAGAACAAGAAATACCTGAAGCATTAAAAAATTATATTGCTTATTTAGAGAAAGCTCTTGAAGTACCTATCACGATCCTATCGGTAGGTCCTGATCGTAAACAAACATTAGCTTTATCAAAATAAACTATGCGGATCGAAAGTTTTGATCTTCTCGATTCTAAAGATAAATTTCATCAAAAAGCCCTGCACTGGTCGGGGCAATTTGATGAAATTTCTTTCTTTAATAGTAATGGGATGTCCGATCAATGGGGCAAATTTGAACAGATATTGGCTGTCAAGGCATTATTTTCTTTCCGTGCAAATGAAAATGTATTTGACCAGCTTGATGCTTTTTTGAAATTACATCAATCTCAGTTTATTCCCGGATTTCTATCTTACGACCTTAAGAATGAGATAGAAGAATTACAGACAACAGGTACGGACCAGCTCGAATTTCCAGAAGCCTACTTCTTTGTCCCCGCAATTACGCTCCGATGGACGGCGGATCAAGTGCTTATAGAAGCCGAGGATCCTGTTAAAATCTATCAGGCCATTTCGGATACTCAGATTCCTGTGATAACCCCAATTTCTGTACAGGTAAAGTCGCGTTGGACAAAGAGTGAATATGCCAAAGCTTTTGAAAATGTACAGGCACATATTCACCGTGGAGACATCTATGAAGTGAACCTTTGTCAGGAGTTTTTTGCTGAAAACGCTGATATCTCCCCTGTCGAAGTTTATCATCGATTAAATGCCATATCCCCCACTCCTTTTAGTTCATTTTTCAAGGTAGAACATCATTTTATCATGAGTGCTTCTCCAGAGCGATTTTTAGCGAAAAGGCATGGAAAGTTGATTTCTCAGCCGATTAAGGGAACGGCCAAAAGGGGGACAAATCCAACGGAGGATCAACAGATTATAGCTGATATGTTGAGGTCAAAAAAAGAGATCGCCGAAAATGTGATGATCGTTGATTTGGTTCGTAATGATTTGACACGAAGTGCACTTCCCGGAACGGTTGAGGCTACTCGCCTTTTTGAGATTCAATCCTTCGAACAAGTGCATCAAATGATTTCAACTATTACCTGCATGCAAAACCCAAAAGTCGCCAATGTGGATGTATTTAGAAATACCTTTCCTGCAGGTTCGATGACAGGTGCTCCCAAAATTGCAGCTATGCAAATTTGCGATCAGCTTGAAGCTCGAAAGAGAGGTATCTATGCAGGATCTATCGGTTACTTTGACACCATACACGATGAATTCGATTTTAACGTCGTTATCCGTTCATTGCTTTACAATAAGCAAAAAAGATACCTTTCCTTTCATACAGGTGGAGCAGTTACCAATCAGGCGTCCGCCGATCAGGAGTATCAAGAATGCCTTTTGAAGGCATCCGCGATCCTTGAAGCCTTAAATGCCACTCTAGCACAATAAAACTATACTAATTTTGTAGAGAATATTTTTTGCTTCAAGTATTTTTTCGACCTTTGTCTCGTTGAAAGCACAGATTCCCTATATCGATCTACATACGCACCGGAATTATCCGGTCGATGCGCACGCAATCCTTTCTATTAAGAATGTTGCGTTGAATCATTCGGAGACAATCACAGAAGCGGATTGTTCAGTAGGTTTGCACCCGTGGTATATCAATGAGAATACTGAACATGATTTGGGACTCATGGTGGATGCATTAGCGCTGAGTCAGGTTTTAGCTATAGGTGAATGTGGTATGGACAAAAATATAGCCACTCCCATTGCCGATCAAGAGCCTGTATTTGATCAACAGATTCGCCTGGCTCAAAGATACCAGAAACCTCTAATTATTCATTGTGTGCGTGCTTTTCAGGAGATTGTCGGTTGTTTGAAAAAAGCAAATTTTAGCGGAGCAGTTGTTTTTCATGGATATCGTAAGAACTGGACCTTGGCTCAACAGTTAATAGATCGAGGTTATTATCTTTCCATAGGAAAACATTGTTTAAACGGAAGTCAAGACGAACTTTTACAACATATATCACTCGAGTATTTATTTCTAGAGACAGATACAGATGCGACTGCAGACATCGCTACGCTATATCGCTACGTGGCCCAGCTCAGATCGATCGAACTGGAAGAGTTGAAACAGACTTTATACCAAAATTATAAGAATGTATTTCGTAAATGAGCCTGCCATAATTTGGTTATTTACGTTGAATGGCAGATATGAAGGTTTCAGGATAATATAAAAACAAAATTGAATAAATGAAAGATTTAAGTTGGCTGTCACGTACCGAAGCATTGATCGGTAGAGCGGCGGTTGAAAAATTAGCAAATTCGCATGTAATGATTTTGGGATTAGGTGGTGTCGGTTCATTTGCGGCGGAATTTATATGCCGAGCAGGTGTTGGAAAAATGACAATTATCGATGGAGACACTGTAGATCCGTCCAACCGCAATAGACAACTTCCTGCCCTGGCAACCAATCATGGTGAAGCAAAAGCTGAGATCATGCGAGAGAGATTAATGGCGATTAATCCCGAGTTGGATTTAACAGTCATACAAGATTTTATCATTCCGGAGAAAATACCAGCATTGCTAGATTTAGCGCCAGATTATTGTGTCGAAGCTATTGATAGTATTACACCGAAACTATTTTTTATTCGGAGAGCATTAGAAGCCAAAATACCATTTGTCAGCTCAATGGGCGCCGGTGGCAAAGTGGATCCTACGAAAATAAAAATTGCTGATATCGGTAAATCTTATAATTGTAAGTTGGCCCAGCATATCCGTAAGAAATTGCGTAAACATGGTATACGTGATGGAGTAAAAGTGGCATTTTCAACTGAACTTCCAAACAAGGATTCATTATTGTATACTGACGGGAGTAACTTTAAAAAGTCTGCTTATGGTACCATGTCCTATCTACCAGCAGCCTTTGGTGGGGCAATAGCTTCTGTTGCTATACGAGATCTAATAGAAAATGCTTAACTTAGGTATTAAATAAACATATGAACAAATGAAAGAAGCTACCCGTCAATCGATGGATAGCTTCTTTTCTTTGTTTAGCGACTGGTGACACCTTTCATATCAATGCCTTTGGGCTTGATATGCTCTAATCTTTTCTTTAGTGTATCGATTTTTGATTTTTCAAGATTACCTGTCGCAATTATAATTCCTTCCTTCACCTGCGCCGTAATGGTTGGAAAATCTTCCAGAACAAGATTGACATCTCTTGTTAAGGTAGAATCTATCGCGCCGCCCATAATTTCATGATATTTTTCACGGGCATCTTCTGGTTCGGGAAGATTTACAATGATATTGTTGTGAATGGATTTGATACCCTCTCCCCCCGCTAATTTTGTTCTGTTTTCTATATCCTGCTTGAGCGAATCCGAACCTATCTGTCCATCCAACGTTACATTCCCTTCCTCGACATCCACTTCGATGCCTGCAGTAGTTTGCAACGCTGCCTCGATTTTTGATCTTAGTTTTTCGTCCGATTCGGGCGATCTACAAGAGTGAATAAACAGTAAAGCACCAAGTAAGAAGATTAAAAGTAAATTATTCAATTTCATGTCATTCTTCGTTTCTGTACTTAATAAGAACAGATACATTGGCATATTGTTTATTTTTTCGGTATTTTCATCACCTAGTAGATTGCAATAACTTTCTGATTAACATTGTTAAAAATAAAACTATCACCATTTTTTCTCCCAATGAGTAATTGCCCTATTGGAGATGCGGGCGAAATGACGAAAATATTATTGGCCCCTATTTTTACAACTCCGATACTTGTCGCAACTAAATATAGACCTACATTAGTTTGAACAAGCGTTCCTAATCTAGCGACATCTGTTACATCCTGTATTACAGATTCAATATTGATCAATTGTTGTAGATCTTTATTCGCCTCCAGGAGTTGCTTCTGATAGCGATTGATATCTTGTTGAATCATTTCACGTGAAGTTTCATACTTGTCTCCAGCACTACTTTTAGTATCATCATTACTTGAATCTCTTGCTGTTTCCAAAGCAGATTCTATCATTGTGATACGTTCTTGTGTACGTTGTAGTCCTATGTTGAGTACCTCTCTTTTTATGTCGAAAAAATTATTTGTCATTCCGAAAAATAAGGAATAAGTTTTATTCATTAAAAAATAAAAACAATACGCTTAGTCTCAATAGAATATAACAAATCCGATGGTAAATAACACGAATAAGGTTGCAATAAATTAAAAAATTGCTACATTTGTGCACTGAAACACGGAAAGGTGTCAGAGTGGTCGAATGAGCAGTCCTGGAAAGACTGTATACGGGATGACTGTATCGAGGGTTCGAATCCCTCCCTTTCCGCCAAATGATACAGTTGCCACGAATAATCGCTATTCGTGGCATTTTTGTTTTTAGCACTATGCGTATTATCAGCCATAAACAAATTAGGTCCTTTGGAATACAAAAAAATAGGAACCTCAGGCGAATAATAGCTATTATGTATTACGCTAGGGGCCTTTCAGAAACACCTTTTTGACTCCTTAAGCGCCCGTTAAGTAATAAACATTTATACACAAAATGTGCTCAGGAAGTTCACTATTTTAAAGCGACTCGTAAAGCGCACCTGCAACTGCCTGAAGTAACTTAGGACTGATCCGTTCCTTAAAGTTTGGTTCAATATATTCAAATTTTATTTTGCCTGTCTTGTCGAGGATAAATACCGACGGAACGGGAAGTAACATATCCGTGTTTTTTCCACCACTGGTTTCTGGCAAAAATTTATGATAAGCTGTTGGTGCCCTGAATACAATACCTATTTTCTTTCCCAACGATAAATCGGCATCTGAAAGTAATGTATATGATAAATGTCCTTTATCAATACTTGTTTGGAGATTCTCAGGTTTGTCGGTACTTACCGCTACAACCTGATAACCCAATTCGAGCAGTTCTTTTTCGATTTCCTGCAGACCCGAGAGCTGGAGGTTGCAATACGGACACCATCCCCCCCGATAAAACACCAATATGGTGGGTTTTTGGGAAATTATCGTCCCCATGTTAACGATCTGCCCATTGACGTCTTTTAAATCCTGGAAAGGGAATAATTCGCCGATCAGCAGTGGACTGATATCTACTGCCATTTCCGGAATATCTTGTGATAGAGCTATATCTTGTTGTGCATGGCCCACATTAATCATAAAACAGAATGCAGCGAGCACTAAGCTGATTATTTTTCTCATCGCTATTGATATTTTTAATGTTTATTTCTAAAAGCAGAAATTGTATTTCGTGAATGTAACTTAAAAAAACGGCTGAAATGTGCCGGACTGGTAAACCCCAGATGATAAGCAATTTCTTTGGCTGATTTATCCGTATAATTGAGGTAACGTTTGGCTTCCAGCATAATCCTTTTTTGTATCAGACTGGAGGGTGATGGAAATTTCAATAAAGAAAAGACATTGGCAAGCGTCTTAGGTGATTTATTGAGTTCTCCTGCATAAAAACGGACTTCATGTTCAGTTTTGAAATTACACTCCAAAAGCAGGTTGAATTTGCGTATAAGATCCAATTTTTCATCGGTGAGTAATACATTGTCGGAGGTCTGTTTCCTAGCCAGACGGGTGACACTAATGATAATTCGCTTGAGCAAAGTACGCAGCATCTCGTTCTGCATCCTATCCTTTACCAGCATATCCGTTTCGCAGAATTGCACCGTTAATTGTACATCATCAATATCTTGTTGGGAGAGGTCGATAAACATGGGATTGCAGATGCCGTAAAATAGAAAGCCGACACATCCTACCTCAGCATCGTGGTCAACGATACAATAAAATTCCCGGTTGAACTGCCAGGCGATCAATTGTTCAGGATGTTCAAACCTGAAATTCTGGTTGGCCATCAACGGGAGCACCGTGTTTCTTGGAAAGGTATATTGTACTTCATCGATAAATGCGAGCTGGTCTTCCTGAAAATTAAATACAATGGAGTTTATTGTGCTGTCACGTAAAATTCCGGCATGGGTAAGTATAGATTTATCATTACCAACGACGAATGTTCCATTGGTCTTTTCGTTTTTATATTCTAATTTCATCCTTTTTCTTTTGAAAGTATCCAGTACTATAAATTTAGCAAAGAATTAAACAGGTTTAAGCAACAAATGAGCAGGTTAACCCACCAAGAAGAAACCTGCCCCTTTAGTATCTTAGTTGAGTGTAACTTTTACAATCTGTGGCAAAGTCGAAAATACGTTTGGATTAGGCACCTCCTGGATAGGCTCACTCTCCCCAAGGGGCATGCCCGAAAGATCGATCCGTATATTCGCGCCAGGATATTGGTCCTTTTTTGTTCCATTGTCATACAGCGACAATTCATCCGACACATCGCCCTTTCTTGTGGCATCGATTCCATTACCTTTCGTAGCATAGAACCAGTCATTACTCAACCCATACATGGTAGCAATCGCAATTCTATCCCCCTTTTCAATATCCAGTTGCTGCATGACCTTCCCTCCTTCAGCATTGCCAATTCTGGGAAGTAGAACAGTACTTGTTGATTGTTTCAGTACATAAACTTTTTTAACACCAGGTTTGGTCGCTAGCTTTGACGCCAGTATATCCGCATTGCCCGTCTGTGCCAGATTACTGAGGCCCTCGCTGCGGTCTTTCTCTCCTGTCTTATAGAAAGGGTTTTCATCACCCTTGTAAACAACGACAAGCACCGGCGAAAGTGGCGTAAAAATTCCGGTCATTCCATGGAGGTACCTGTCCATCACCGTATTGTCGCCCATCTCGGCAATATTCGTAAGCCCATTTGCTGCATGCTGGCCTTTGGTATAAATCGGCATTTTGTCAAGTATATCTCCCCCTGGGGCATAAGAAACGGTCCACACTCCCGGACTGAAGGGAGTTTCATTGGGAGTACCCCCACTCTTATTTTCAATTGTGAGCTTAAACCGGGAATCGCCCTGATAAGCAAGCGTTGCCTTCATCAACTGAGATGCAGGTAGGTAACTATTTCCTTGGGCATCTTTTCCGTTTATTTCCGATATATTATTGGGAGCAAGCTCAGCGGCTCCGGGATGCGTCACCTGCATGCCCGGTGATTGGTTTATCCGTGTTCCGTTATCCCATAATTTGATCTGGGTAGACACATCTCCCGTTAGCGGAGTTCCATCTGAGCTATATAGGTTTATGCCCGGATTTTCGGGAGCGAAAAAAAGGTCGTTGCTCCATCCATACATTGTCGCGAAAGAAAGCGCCTGCCCTGCTGCAGCATAAAACTCTATGCTAATGGACTGCCCTGGAAAGATTACTGGCGGTGTGCCTTTTCCCATAAAAGTACCCGATTCTACTAATGGTTTTGCATCCAATACATTTTCAATAGTAATTGTATTGGTCCTCGTTTCTGCGATCATATCATCATTGTTGCAGGAAGCAAGCAGCGCAATGCTCCCCGCACACAAAAATGCGTATGATGCTGTCTTTCGTATTTTTTTGATTGTGCTCATAATTTTTTTATTTAAGATTCAAAACAAAATTAGCTTTAACAGTAGCTTCGGGAAATATCGTCATTTCCCGAAGGCTTGTCCAGATTTCCCGAATCACTGCGAATTATTCCTGTAACGACCAAATGGATACTTGAATGAGGTAATGACGAAGGATGTCAACTTTTAACATTCATTATTGCAATTTCTGCCACGCCAAATTGAACTGGTATTTTAGTTCCGACATAGCGAAAAAGCTGATACCGGAGTTTTAGGAAGAGTAAACAAGGCGGGGTGAAACGATTTTCGATATACAGATACGATGAAAGGTCGTTTACATTCCTGTAAATCGTTATTATGATTTAGCGTCGTGGAAGATGATACTTAATCTTGCGCTCTTGAATGAGTTTATTTTTCATATTTATAGCAAGATTCGGATTGAAAAACACGAATTGTCAATGTAACTTTGATACATAAAAGAATATGGAATATGAAAAATAGAACAATCAATTCTGCTCAATCTTTCGTCCAGACGAGTATGTTTCCAGAAAGTAATAAAATGAATGTCCGGGATAAAAAACAAATGCGTCATTTACTGAAAAGTACCCAACTAACTAAAGCAGGCCATATTAAATTCGAGCCCTGGATTCTTGACGATGAGAATGAAACCATTGTCTACGAACGAGCTGATTCTCTATTTGGCGAAATAATGCTCGCAAGTACCTCAAAAGGAATTTGTTACTTGGGTTTTGATTTTAGTAGTCGCATTTCAGCACTTGATGACCTTAAGCGGAGGTTACCCCAAAATCCGCTAATAGAAGGTGGCTCTCGGTTTCATGGAGCTGCAATACAATTGATGAGTAGTCCTCATCTGGAGTTACCCCTTCAATTACATGTAAAGGGAACCAAATTTCAACTCGAAATCTGGGAAAGACTGAGCCATATTCCGCTTGGAGGGTTTACAAGCTACGGACAAATTGGCGGATCAAATAAGAATGCCCAAGCTACAGGCACAGCTGTTGGAAGCAATCCTATTAGTTATCTGTTGCCCTGCCATAGGGTAATTCATACCGATGGTGGTTTCAAAGGGTACTTTTGGGGTACAGAAGTGAAAGAAAGAATACTGAGATGGGAAATTGAAGAAAACCCTGTTGTGAAAATATAATTTATTGCTATTTATTATGTTACAAAACCGAATCTCTCCGGAGGGTTCTTTCATCAAAACCACAGCACGTGGTAGCTGGCTTGGCAATCGCGGTGTGGTACATAATGAACAAAAAGAAATAGTAAAGCCCTACAATATTAAAGCATGGATTATCTGTATGCTTGAATTTAAAGGTAGGCATAGGGAAATTATGCAGCCTGACCGTTGGACCGAGCTTTTCTTTCTTGATGAAGCAACGGCATTTTCTGCTGGACATAGACCTTGTTTTCAATGCAGATACAGAGACCATATGCGGTTTAAGGAGTATTGGATAAAAGGTAACCCGCAATTTGGGTTTGATATGAAAACGCCAATCAAGGAAATTGATGCTATTATTCACGCTGAACGCATTAGTCCCAAAGGCCTGAAAGTAACTTACCCTGAACAGATCAAAAGTCTCCCTGATGGCTTATTTATAAATAGTAATGATGGCTTTTATCTTCTTTGGAAAGGAAGACTTTATCATTGGACACCATATGGTTATGATCATTCCATTCTAGCTATCCCTGATCAAACCGTTGAAATATTGACACCTCGCTCCATTGTAGAAACAGTTCGAGCAGGATATCAATTGCATATTGACAAAAGTGTCGAGAAGTGAAAATATACAATAGCAGAAGAAGAAGTAACTACACCCAACCTATTTAGTCAGTATGTTTTTGGTATTTTAAATACTTACTTTGATAATGATAGCTGTGAAATTGGTCTAGCGTCTCCTTCTAATGATGAAGCTGAATTAATGCGGGAGTTTTCTTGGCGTACCAACTTTTGAATAGCCACTATGTGTTAATGACATGGTATCCTAAACGGTTAACTAAGGCCATCATGAAATATAATACCGAGGCTATGTCTGTTTCCACCATGAAGTGGGCTGACACCATGTTTCATGTTTACCCTATAGTAGCCTTTTACTCCTTTTACCGGACGAAAGTTTGTGGTAAAGATAATCATGTCACCACGATTCGGTTTTAATACGTTTGCTTTGGATTGTGCCCGTGGCATCTGTTCCGTTATTACAAATTCGCCACCTGTATAATCTTTATCAGCCTGACCAAGCACGAGGACCACCTGCATCGGAAAAAACACCTCGCCATATAAATCCTGATGCAGCGTATTAAAGCCACCTTCTGTATATTTTAGGATAAGTACTGTCGGTTTTTCCTGTCCATGTTCCTTGCAAAGTTTTTTCATTGCCTTATGTGTTGCAGGAAACTTCTTGTCGATGTTCAGCTCCTGCATCCACCGGTTGGCAACAGGAACTATTTCAGCGTATACCTTTTCCCGCATAGTTGTAATCAATTCGGGCAATGGATATTGGAAGTATTTATATTCACCCTGACCAAAACGATAACGCTCCATGTTGATTGTTTTACGGTAGGTGCCGTTTGCATTATATTCAGCAATAAGCGCATTACATTCCTTTTCATTCAGTACATCCCGAACAGTAACAAACCCCTTAGCGTGTAATTCCTTTGTGATAGACGGCCAATCTTTAGCCGTTAACCGTGTTTCCATATTGTCCATAATAATGATTTCTAGAATGGCAAAATTAGTGTTAGAAGCTGGGCTATAAAATCCGAAATTTGCTATTTTATCAGTAGGCCTTCAATTGATGTATTGTATTGTATTGTATTGTATTGTATTGTATTGTATTGTATTGTATTGTATTGTATTGTTGGTGCGGAGACAACAGATGATCAGGCTTATAAAAAGAACAGGTTCTGTCTCCAGGAATATTTATTCATTTTATAATGAATAAATTATCTATATTGCAGAAACAACGAAACACAAGAGTTATTTAAAATCTAGACGGATTAATTTTAGACTTCAAGATGATCTAGTAGTTTTCATAATTTTAATGAAATCCCTTTACAAAAAAACTTAAATTCCATCGCTAGAAACATATATCATTCATGTCTTGCGACAAAACACAATGTCTTCCTGAGACAGATTATAGTTTTGCTGTAGTAATTAAGAATTAGACATCAAATAAGGTTAACTTACTAGCTATCAACGATGATGCATTGAGGATTTTTTTATCAATGGTAAGTGTCCCAGTTCCGCTTTCTACCAAGAGGAAACGATGATAGCTAAGTCTTGTGAAAGAGGTATCCGGAATACATTTTTCAGAACGCTCTATCGAAAATGAATTTACTATTCAGGTTCGGTAACGATCGCTCTCATGATAATTATGCTATTAAGTTCTCTCATGATAATTATCCTATTAAGTTATTGTAAAAGTAAGACATGTATAAAGAAATCAGTCAAGGCTATTTATACATGCACATAACACACATCAATAATAGAGTAAATGTATGCTATAACGCATGTGAAAAATAACTGAATGCATGTCAAATTTTAAAGATTGTATACTATCTATTAACAACTGAATTATCCATCAGGTTTAGTACAAATTGCATACCTAGTTAAAAAAGTGGAATAGTAATATTTAAGAAATTGCAGGAGTCATATTTTGAGTATATTTACTTTTACGTCAGGTAAAACAACGACTCATGTACGATACTTTAATCAACTATATCAATTCGCGGGTATCCAGACCCTTAGCTTCAGATGAAATTGGGATCCTGAAAAATAATTTTGTTCCCCGTAAGATCAAGAAGCGTCAGGCATTTTTGCAGGAAGGTGACGTAAGTAATTACATGGGCTTTCTTGTCAAAGGTGCCATGAAGAAATACAGTATAGACGTTAAAGGCGCCGAGCACATCATGAGCCTTTATATTGAAGGTTGGTGGGTAGGTGATCGGGAGAGTTTTGCTAAACTCAAACCCTCAGCCTTCAATATTGAAGCTTGTCAAGATACTGATTTGCTTATCTTGACAAAGAAAGCTGCAGAAGAGGTATTTTCCCTTCCAATCATGAATGAACTTACACGTCAATTGGATGAAAATTATTCTTATGCAAGCCAAAAAAGAATCAATGCTGCTCTTAGTATGACCGCTGAAGAACGCTATAATATGCTTATTGATAGCTACCCTGAATTTACACAACGATTTCCACAGCACCTCATTGCGTCATACTTGGGTATTACCCAGGAAACACTGAGCAGAATCAGGTCCCGGGCAATCAAAAAATAATCAGGATTGATTGACAAGCGGAATTACTTTTGTCCCTATTAATTCAATCGCTCTGAATATATCCTCTTTGCTCAACCCTGGATTATCCATCTGAAATGTAAATCTCGATATACCACCCAATGCTTCACTATGGCGCACTATCTTTTCTGCAACTTCTTCGGGGTTGCCAATAACATATGCGCCAGTCGGCTCTGCCTGGGCTTCAAACATTTCCCGTGTCGGCGTAGACCAGCCTCTCTCCTTCCCGATTTTTCCCATCATTTCCTGATAACCCGGAAAATAAAGATTCTTAGCTTTAGCTGTTGTGTCTGCCACAAAACCGAGTGAATGTAGCCCAACTTTAAGCTTCTCCCGTGGATGTCCGGCTTTTTCTCCGGCCTCATAATATAAATCTATCAATGGACGAAAGCGATGGGTTTCACCACCGATAACAGCGACCATCAGTGGGAGCCCCAGTATTCCGGCACGTATAAAAGACTGTGGCGTTCCTCCTACACCTATCCATACAGGTAGCTGCTCTTGCACCGGACGCGGATATATCGCCTGTTGTTTCAACTCTGCCCGGAATTTCCCTTTCCAGCTTACAGTTTCATTATCTCGTATTTCAAGAAGCAATTTGATTTTTTCTTCGAAAAGTGCACCGTAGTCCTGCGTATTGAATCCAAATAAAGGAAAAGCATCAATAAATGATCCTCTTCCGGCTACAATCTCCGCCCGCCCTTTCGAAATGATATCCAATGTTGCATATTCCTGAAATACCCTTACCGGATCTGCGGCACTCAGTACAGTAACCGCACTCGTCAGACGAATCTGTTGAGTTCTGGCTGCCGCTGCTGCCAATATTACTGCCGGAGATTCATCTAGAAATTCTTTCCTATGATGTTCTCCTAGCCCGAAGACATGCAGTCCGGCCTGATCTGCAAATGCTATCTTTGACAGCAGGGCTTCCATGGCTGTCATATTCTCTTCTGAACTCAATCCGCCATTATATGCACCGGTAGCTATAAAGCTATCTATTCCTATTTCCATAATTACTGATTTAATCTGATAGACTTCCCATTATTGAAAAGCTAATCAAATTTCCATTTTTCTGAAGCGTGAAACGATGATCTAAATCAAGAAAGACGACCTTCTGCATTAGCCCATTTTTATGGTGAAGCAAGATTTAATGGTCCTTTCCAGGTCCAGATCCGCCACTTTAAGTTTTTTTTGAAATTGCTTCCATCAAACTCTCACTTTTCGGCATTTGATTCGCACCAAACTTGAAAAGATTCTTCTTGCCTTTTCCTTTGGGTAGTTTTTTAAAAATCAGATGCCTCACCTATTGAATTCGCAAACGATGATTTTGCAAGCATCGTTTTTTTTACATCACTGGGTCCAGTCTTCATAATGGATTGATAGGAAGATGTAAATGCCGAAAGGCTCTTATAACCGACCTTATAGGCAATTTCGGTCAGTGTATACTTTTTCTGTTCAATCATTTCGATACTTTTTAGTATTCGTATAAGTTGATGATATTTTTGAACAGTAATGCCCGTCTCCGCTTTAAAAATACGTTGAAGACTTCTGGCAGACATAAGTGCTTTTCGTGCCAAATTTTCAATATCTATTGCGTATTTAAAGTTATTATTGATTTCCTCACAGATGGGGATCAACTTTTCATTTGATGGGACAGGTATCTGAAGATTATGATTTTCGGAACAAAAATTTGGTAAACTGTTTAAAATAGCCTGCAAAAAATAAAACTGCTCCCTATTTTCTTCAAGGTTCTGACTCCACTTGGAGGCATACCATAGCATTTCCCTTAATACTGAAGGGACCGCAAAGACATGTATGGATTTGAAAAATTCCAATTCAGGCACATCCTTATATAGCACCACCATGAGGTCAATGTTTTCGGCTTCGGAATGCGATCTATGCCTAATATTTGAGGGAATCCAGATGACATGATTTTGGGGGACCAAGTATATCCTGTTCTCGATATAAAAATATTGATAGCCTTCAGCTACAAAACTAAGCTGACCGCGCTGGTGCACATGTTCATAATCATCATGCCTCCAATTTTTCTCATACCACACATAGGCACCCGAATGACTGGAATCTGCGTACTCTCCCCGCTTACTTTCGGTCAGGCCACATTTAATCTTGTCGTTTTGCATGTATTTATTGGCAAACTTAATAAAAAAACAATGGATAATTTTGTGAAATCATCAATAACACGGTATACAAGAAAAATACTTTGGTAAAGTAACGATGGCTTTGCGTGGTCCTTTTAGGACAAGAGCTATCAAAGGACCTGGGGTGGAAACAAACGATATCGCCCAGCTGTTAAAAGAAAAACAGATATCCTTGCCCGGAGTACCAGCACCTGCAGGAAATTATCAGCCGTTTGTAAGAAGTGGCAACTTAGTTTTTATCAATCAATATGCGCTAAAAGAGGGTAAATTGATTAATCCAGGAAAAATTGGTGTAGATGTAACGGAAGAACAGGTAAAGGAAGCAACAAGGATAACCATCAGGCAATATTTGAAGTAGAATAAACAAAAACAGATTTATTATGAATAGAGTTTTAATTGCAGGAGCCACCGGATGGGTCGGTAAAGAATTAAGCAAAGCGATACTATCTAGTGCGGATTATACCTTGGTAGGTGGGCTATCCCGATCCAATGCAGGCGCTGATTTAGCATCTATTTTAGGAATTGATCATTCGGCGATTCCATTATTTGATACTATTGGAAAGGCGCTCGAAACTGTCGAGTTCGATACCTTAATTGATTTCACATCGCCAAAAATTGCATTGCACAATATTTTAGCGGCTATTAATAAGGGAAAGAATATCGTTGTCGGTACGTCCGGACTTTCCGACAAGGAGTATGAAAAGATAGCTTCATTGGCAGACGAAAAAAATGTGTCGGTACTAGCAGCAGGCAATTTTTCCATTACTGCAGTGTTATTGCAAAGGTTCTCGGAAACCGCAGCAAAATATATCAACCATTTTGAGATTATTGATTATGCGTCAGAAAAGAAAGTTGATGCACCCAGTGGAACTGTTGCAGAGCTAGCTTATCGCCTTTCAAAAATCCAAAAGCCGATTTTGGATGTTCCCATTGAGGAAACCATTGGCGTTAAAGAGGCCAGAGGTGGGTCAATAAATGGAATACAGGTACATGCTGTTCGTCTTCCGGGCCATGTTCTCGGCGTAGAAACAATTTTTGGTATGGAAGATGAAAGACTAACAATAAAACATGAGGCGGGAAGTGGTGCCGCCCCCTATTTAAAAGGAATTTTTATCGCCCTGGAAAAAATAAACACGTTTAAAGGTCTCAAGCGAGGACTGGATACAGTGATGAATTTTTAAATTCTTCATTCTTGAGTACTAGGTGTTCTGTCGTTAACTAAGCGCACTGCATTTCGCCACAAATTGCTCAAACTTCCGATCACTATTGCGCATAACGGGACCGTGGCCGAAGCAGATAATAGCAGGATTCAGCTTTGCTAGCTTTTGGAGCGACTCGATATTGCGCTGTCGATCGGAGGTAAATATATTTGGGGGAAGTCGTAGACCTGTTGCTGTTGTGAGTAGGCTCATATTTATCGCCGCATCGCCGGCAATAAGTATTCCATCATGTTCACGGAATAGGGAAATATGGCCAGCTGAGTGTCCGGGTGTCTCAATGACACGAAAGTTTCCCACAAAGTCATTTTCAACGACGGTTTGATCGACCCGGTGCCCCTGCCCTGCCCAGTACTTTTGTTGGAGCTTGGCAATCCAATGTTGCGGTGATGGATAGTCCTTTGTCACCATGCCTGTTTCGGTCCGGCAAACTTCATCGGGATGGCAAAGCAAGGGTATCGAGAACGCTTCGCATATCTGATCGCTGCAGCCCTGGTGATCGGCATGCGCATGCGTAAGGACATGTTGATAAACAGGTATTTCTTCGAGTGCTTTTCGTACAGTGTTATATGAACTCCGTATTCCGGCGTCTACCAATACACCTTCGATGATGTAGCAATTAATACTATTTCGTGGCATCAGCGAAATCTGAACCACCTCTGGAGCAATGTGATGTAGCATATTTTTTTATACAAATCTACATTGCCAGTCAGGAACGAATAAGGACATTTGTCCTATAATGTGCTGGGCCGATAGATTTGTCCTTTAGCTCGCGTAAGCGACCGCTGGGTGATACCCAGATACGATGCCAGATCTTGTGTCGCTACTCGTCCAACCAAACTCGGTTCATTCGACAGTACCTGACGATATTTACCGATAGCCGATCTGTTGTTGTAGTTCAGCAAATAGCTCTCCTTTTGCTTATACTCCTGTTCCATCAGCACCCTTATGACTCCGTTCCAGGCAGTCACCTGATCGAGGAGATAGTGATAGTCTGGATAGTTTATCTGATAGATCACGCTGTCTTCGATCGTTCTGATATTCCTTCTGGATTTTTCCTGTGCCACAAATTCAGAGAAGGAGGTGGCAAATTCATTTTCAAATTTAAAACAAGTTATATTTTCGTTTCCTTCTTCGTCCGTCGCGTATGCTTTTACCCCACCATGTACAATAAACCCAATATGGCGGCAAGTATCACCTTCACGAAGAAAAAAATCACCTTTTTTTAAGTTGATCGGTTTAAAAAATGCCAGGGAAAAGTTTATTTCGTCTACCGCCAATAATCCCGTTGCAGCAAAATGATTTAATAATGATTCAGTCATATCGCGTTTTTAATTTCAGTTTGTTGTCTTACTTGAGCTCTTCTGCTATCCACTACCAATTTATTTAAACAGTCCTTTCCCTTTGGTCATGTTAGGGCAAGATGATTTAGAACTTAATTGATGGGATCCTAGGTATAAACCAATCCTTAACAGCCAACGGATAACGATTGGTTTATTTACATTTAAGCATGCGCCAGTTTTGACATAGCTTCTCCAATAGCATTTGCATAAATCTTCGAATCACCTACTGGGATATCGAATAGATTATTCTCCAAACCAACGAGTAGTTCATCGGCCACTTCGCTTGGAGGGATGCCAGCTGCTCCACCTATTTCAGCTGAAAATTCAGTATTTACCAATGGTGGATACACTTCATAGATCTGTAGATTTTTCTTTCCTTCATAGGTTTGTCTCAACGCTGTTGTATAGCTATGCAATGCGGCCTTCGTAGCACCATAGGTAGGTAAAAATCGATGACTTCCATATACGGCGATCGAGGAAACATTGACCACCGCTGCATTCTCTTTCGTCAATAAATGGGGAAGCATCAATTCCGTAAAATGAATAATTGCAAAATAATTAGTATTCATTTCGATCAATGCTTTTTCGTGCGCATTAGTGGTTTCGCTCAGTAAGTAACCGAAGGCGGCGCCCGCATTGTTGATAATCAGATTAACATCCGCATAGTTCGATTTCAATTCTTCTGCGATACGGATGCGATCTGCTTCTACAGACAGATCACCCTGAATCGCAACAGCATCTTTAAGCGCTATTAAAGCTTTTTGAAGGCGCTCTTCATTGCGACCATTAATTATAATTCTATTTCCAGCCGCGTTTAATTTTTTAGCAATAGCCAATCCGATTCCGGCGCTTCCTCCGCTAATAAATATTGTATTTCCTGTTGTTTTCATTTTGAATGATTTATATGCTATTTTTTTAAGGTTATTCTTTATAAAATATACTTTTTAGTCTATTTTACTTTAAAAAAAATTACAGTGTATAGTGTTCCAAGTCTTTTTTAAGATCCTGAATAAGTTGGAGCATCAGTTTAGTTGAACCTATTGTCCGACTAAGAACGAGAGCCCCTTCAACAGCAGACAATATTTTAAAAGCAAAAACATCCACATTGAGTTGATTCGAAAATTCCCCATCAGCAATACCTTTTTTCAATATAGTTGAAATCCCGCCTAAAGATGCATTTACAACTGCAGCGACCTTCTGTTTAATGGCGGGGAAATTATCATCTGCTTCTACGGCGGTATTAAAAATAGGACAGCCTCCAGCAATAGGAGTGTCAATCGGATTACTGTAAAAGTCCAGATATAAAAATACTTTCTCCTTTGCAGTTTTACCCTTCGAAACGACACCCGCTACTTTCTCGGTCATTTTGTTTATTGAATATTCAACGACCTGTTCTGATAAATCTTCCTTCCCACTAAAATGTCCATATATACAGCCCTTGGTCAATTTAGTCGCTTCCAAAACATCATCAATACTTACACCTGAAATTCCCTTTTCATTATAAAGCGGACTCGCTGTTTCTAAGATAAATTGTTTTGTTTTTTCCGCTTTTGTTAGCATCGCTTTCTAATTTATATCACAAATATACTAAATAGTATATTTTAAAAACAAATAAAATATACTATTTAGTATATTTGTATGTAAGAGGCTGATTATAAGCTTTTTTTTATTTCATGATATGTCAAAAAAAATGGGTACACATTTGTTGAAATCCATCCCGTTTCTTCTCCCCTCAGTCCAATTTGTTCGGACTTTAAATCATCGTACTTCAAAAGGACGTTAACTAATATTTTACGACTGGATGTAATACTTTGCTCGCCATAAATGTCTTCAAGAGAAATCGATCTTATAAAATCATAAAATAAATTTTCTCAAGATCAGGCATAGATACAAATGACCAATAACGAGATTACATATTTCAATAAAATTAGGATTTACTTTAATTAAAAACCTCCAATGAAACCACTATTTAGCCTTCTTCTGTTTATATTGCTGGTTGCCAGTTCATCGGCACAGACGGCTTCGACAACATGGAATAAATTTCTTTCAGACTTTAAAAAATTAGAACAGGAGTATAAGATCTATTATCCGGCGAAAGATTATCAAAAAGCAGCAGCAACACTAACTGCCATTGCGACCAAAATGGACAGCTTACAGCTAACAGAAAAGGAAAGGCAAGAGTTCCAGTCAACGATCCACGAGATTAACGCCAATGTATACTACTATCTTGCTTGCTTACAATCAATGCTTCATCAAAAAAAAGACGCTATTGCGAGTTTTGACAAGGCAATTTTATGGGGATATACCGACTATCGTACTGCTTTAAATAATACGGAACTGGATCACATCCGTAAGGATAATGAATTTATGAAAGCATTGGCTCAATTGAAACAATATGATAAATTGACCTTATTACAGCAGTCGGGAGGATACATGTCAGAAAATAGTGCTTCCTTGCCTATATTTGACTACCAGGCGGCAAGTAATCGCAATTTAGTGGCTGTGAAGGATTTTTTCAACCTGGACTCCATCGCCGGTCATGGCGACGAGATTTCTAAACTATGTAATATCATGTTGTTTGTTGCCAATACTATTAAATACGATGGCAGCAATTGGGCATTATGTGAATTTGATGCAATTGATTTCTATAATTACCATAAGGCCAGCGGAAAAGGAATCAACTGTCGGCATAAAGCCATGACCTTAAATGAAATGTATCTTGCCATGGGATTTAAATCCCGATACGTTACCTGTATGCCAAAGGATGACAAAGATACAGACTGCCATGTAATCAATAGTGTCTATTCTGAAACATTAAAGAAATGGTTGTGGATGGATCCCTCCCATGGTACATTTGTTATGGACGACAAAAACAATTTACTGAGCATAGAAGAAGTCCGAGAGCACTTAAGAAATAACCAGCCACTCAAGCTGAACTCCGCGTCTAAAGTAAGTAAAATTTGGTATTTGGATTCCTATATGGCAAAGAATTTATATTGGATTCAGTGTACAAATAGAAGCCAGTTTAACACAGAGAGTAGATATCGACCTGCCGACCCTGCTCTGCAGTATATCTCTTTAATACCAAGCGGATGGGATACAAGCAACAATAAATATTTAAAAAACAATGTTGTTACCCACGACCCTGCCTATTTCTGGAGATCCCCCGAAAGAAATGCTACACCATAAAAGCATGAATTTCTAGCTCTTGCATTGGAGCACAGGATCGGAATCAGGCAGCCCCTAGCCCTATCGCAACTCGATGGTCTCCTTCTGTTTCACCGTGGTATGGATGGTTATCAGCAGCTTGTCCATCTCTGCTTTTGCTACTGCAGCAAAGGTAGAGGTATTGCTTCTAATTAGAGAGTTCTCTATATCGTATTCGAGCATGCCTGTACCCTGATCGACCTCAGTTAGCTTAAAACTAGGGTTTGTAGAATCTATTCCCTTCAGTCGAAGGGAATGCTCTTTTTTAAAATAACCTATTCCGTTTTTAATTTCGCGCAAAGTATACTTTGTGCTTAGTTCAAAATAGGCCACTCCTAAATTCCCAAAGACAATTTCTTCCTCTTTAGTAACCGCAAAAGAATCACCAATATCAATGGGTTTCTCTGGATAAGGAGCGGTATATTGCTCGAAAACTGATTTTGTAAAATTTCTTTTGTTGTCATCGATATCCGATCCTTGAATGGAATCAACCTTAGTCCTATAACCAGTGGCTGTATTTGTAAAATAACCATAGACGATACTTTGATCTGATGGTCCGCTGCTTTCATTTCTCTCACCGTTGATCTGCTGTACCCATCCTTGGATCCGGTTTTTTGTCACAAAGGGAATTCTATGGGCAATCTGCTCCTTTGTTTGGGTCGTCAGCATTATATTCGATTGCAGTACCGTAGTGCCGACAAAGACGAGGTTGGTCATATTGCCCGATTTTCCCCTACCTTCAATTTTCTCGGAATAATGCATTGAGCTTACTGTAGTGCTGTCCATCGTTTCATAGATCTGACTGGGCCGATAATTGAGTTTTATTGACAGGCTCGACTGGGCATTCGCTTTGCAGGCTATAAGTAGCAATAGAATAATTAGGGCTTTACGCATAGATCCAAAAAATAGAAATGGTACCCAAAGATACCATTTTTGCAGCGTCTTGGTTGCAAATTTCCGTTTTTGCTACAACTTGCGGGGAAATTGATCTGTAGATTGTTCAGGTAATCAATATTTATTGTCCAAGGGGATTCGTGAAAGCAATTTATGATGCTGCATATGGTCATTGGGCACTACAATTTGTTGACCGTCCGCAATGCTTTTTTAATGATGTAGCTTGTTTCCCTGGTATCACTTTCCTTTTTCCAGCGTTCACAGAGTTGCAGCACAAACGATGCTTTTGTTTTGCTTGCATCATTCAACCAGTTCCCCACACTATCCTGCACATATTTTGTGTTGTCTGATCTTAGCCTTTCCACGATGGGCAGCCCCAGTTCGGGGTTTTGTTTCAGTGACTCAATATGTTCGCACCAGACCCCTCGAGGTCGTGTTGCTTCGCTCGCAAATCTTCTTATATTTTCGTCTCGGTTGGCTGTCCATCGCGCAAGTATTTCAATGCTCTGCAACAGGTTTGCTGCAATTTTTGGTCTTACAGCCATCCAGCAGATTTCCCTGACCCCAAAATGTGTATCTGCCGCGAAGGGCTCAATTTGGTCTAGCATTTCCGATATGTGGAGATTTTCATTCTTTCCGATGGTATAGGTGGCCCAGCAGCGTACAAGGTCGGCCGGATGATTTGCCATAATAACTAAAAATTCCCGATCGTTATTTTCCATGGCCTGTTCAAAAAGTCCAATTCCTATCGCCTGGTTTAGGTTTGTTACGGTCTGTTTTTTTAGCTGATCAATTTTTGTAAGTACAGGTGCTAGATAGATGCTTCGTTGTTGCTGTACCAGCAAGTTGCCCAATAAGACTTTCTGGTCCACAGCCAGCCATTCGACGAGATTGGCTGTTTCAATTTCCCCGCGATTTAACTGATCCAAAATCTCCCTTGGGATATCTTTTGTACTTCTTGCTCCTTTTCTTTTTATTTCTTCCATAATTGTTCAAATATGTTTTAACAGCTAATCAATTCAATAGTTGGTATCCGAAATCATCAGATAGCGCTAATCTACAGCTTTCAATTATTCATATCTTATTTTCTATTTTTGCAAAGTTTTGAAAGTAAATTCAGAACCACAATACCGCATATTATTGTCCCTATGGGATAAAAAAGTCACTTTTGTGCAAATCGTGCGTTAGTTCGTCATATTCGTGCAGCTTGACGATGTATAAATTAATAATTGATGAAAATAGAAGGAAGAGTAATCGAGGAAAAAGTCTGTCCTTTGGAATTTGCCGTTAATGCAATCAGCGGAAAATGGAAGATACCGATCGTATGGCGTATCAATGAAGGTGAAAAAAGACCCAGCGAAATGCTCCGGGGTATCGTCAAAGTCGATCGACGGGTTTTAAACCAGCAATTAAAAGAACTGGAACGGGACGGAATTTTAAGCAAAAAAAGCTTTCCCGAACTACCACCACGTGTGGAATATTCACTTACCCCACTTGGCGAAAAATTAGTGGAAGTGCTTTGGAAACTGAACGACTGGGGAAATCTTCTACTTACTCAAGGCTCTGATAGCCAGTCCGACAGCCAGTCCGCTGAGGACATGCCGGGCAGCAATCTTCAAAGCCTCAGTTAACGACATAAAACGTTTCTTTACTTACGGTGCATATACCAAAAGACAGCCAAATTTGACTGTCTTTTGCTTGACTATTTTATCGCGTGGTATATCCGCCATTTGCGAAAATTGTCTGCCCGGTGATCCACCAGCCATCTGTGACCAGAAACTCGATCAGTGGGGCAATGTCCTGAATATCGGTAAGTCCGCCCAGCGCGGACGCAGACTTGTGATAGGCAACAGCATCGTCAGATTCCTGTCCATAGAAGAAAGGTGTATCCATTGGACCGGGTGCCACTGCCGTAACGGAGATTCCACGCGGTCCGAATTCCTTCGATGCAGCTCTTGTAAAATGCTCTACAGGAGCCTTCATTCCCGCATAAGTTGAATAAAGGCCTGTGTAAGCCGCCAATAAAGAAGTTACGACAGTACAGATCTTTCCATTGTCATTGATGCGCTTGCCTGCTTCGCGTATAAAAAAGTAGGCGACCTTCGAGTTAATGTCACTCATACTGTCGTACTCGGCCTCTGAAGTCTCCACAAATGGTTTTTTCAGTACCTTACCTACAGTATTGATTGCGATATCCACCTTTCCGAACCTTTCCTCAGCGCTGTCAAACAGTGCTTTTATTGTCGAAATTTGCGTAAGGTCGCTCTGAACAATCAGTCCCTCGGCACCCATAGCCTGTACATCCGACAATGTTTTCTCCGCTTGGGCCCTTGTTCCCTCACTATTGTAGTGAATAACAAGCTTCGCCCCTTTTGCCGCAAAATCCCGGCTCAAAAGCCCGCCGAGGTTTTTCGCGCCACCTGCGATCAAAACCACTTTTCCTCTTACTTCATGATTTGCCATAAATTTGAAAATTTGATCCATCGCCCATTGAATTGTCATGGACGTGCTGGATTACAGGTTTAAACTCTTTCAGCGCTTATTCTGGCCTCTCAAAGCCATTTTACTCCGCTGGAATCTCTCAAACCAAATATCAATAATTGAGCTGCCAATCAAAAAAAACAGGGTTTCACAATGCTATCACACTTATCAAAATAGCAGGTAGTCCCGTGGTTATCAATCCATATGCTTCAACGGTTGGGCGACTGTACTTTATTTATTGATGTGGAAAGATTAATTGCGCGCGGGATACATTGGTGCGGGATAATCCCGGTCGACATGCATCTGATTGATCAAAATCTCCTTGATCAGGTGATTCATTAGCTTATCATTGACGTCCATTTTTACGATTTTGTGGCTGTAATAGGTGTCGCTTTCAAACTCATTTTCGATTTTCTCGGCAAATGCAGGTGATAGCGATTTGTAGTTAAGCACAACTTCGGTTTCCTTTTCGGCTATTTTTTTTAACATCAAAGTCCAGATTACCCCATACTCTGGAGAGAAAAAGACTTTTCTTGGCGGCGGTACTTTCAATTTTTTATTCTTTAACGAGTAGGTATACAGCATATGAATACTTGGTTTGGAAACATCTTTTGCCGCAGCCGTGACCAATTTATGGTACTCTTTTTCGTTATCCACAACCGTTTCAATGCTTATCCCCTGCTCCTCGATTTCAAATCGGGCAGTCGAGTCTGTACTTCCTAGGGCTATAATTTTAATTTTGCTGTCGACAAACTGGCCGGACATATCGGGGACGGCCTCTTTTACGCGGTCAAAACTTGCAGCTAAACGCATCGGGACCAATTTAGTCGTCAGCGTTTGCCCATGTAGGCTACCCGCTGCAACAATAAAAAAGAGCATTACACCAACATATTTTCTCATCATGACTGTTTTAATTTAGCAATTTCAAAACGATTAAACTCTGGTCTTGAGACCTAATATTAATGTAAATTACATTTCTTGTCCGTTGTTTTCTGCTACTGTTCGAAATCTGGCTAATCACATTTACAATCCGCTAGATATTAATTCATATTCGCAACAGTTGGCTAATCAGTGCAAGGCAATAGCGCTACGGCACAGCAGCTCACTACCGTTGAACCCTAGTCGCGTAAAGCCCAGTTGAACCGTAGCTGCGTAGCGCCTAGTTGAACCATCCCCGCATAGAGCCCGGTGAACCATAGTCGTCCGTGGGGAGCCCAGTTGAAACCTAGCCGTGTAGCGTACAGTACCGAAAAAGGGTGTGATCAAAGCCCGAGCTATAAAAAACTTAGCGTTTTTCCATCGCTTTCATGGCCAGTCCGGCTGCAATACCACCGATGACATACCAGGCAACAGTCATTAACTTCGTACGGCTGGTCTTTTTTATGGGTTTGGCATCGAGTCCGGCCTGTTCCGGAATAGTCAATGTTGCGAGCCCGACCACAGTACCGAGCAAGGCTCCTTTCAGCAGCTTATTTTTCTGACCCCCATAGCCGATAAGCGTATATAACATGGCATTTGAGGCCACATCGGCGCCGAACGTGGCCGCCACCAGCGCATTACCTTTGGGTGGTTTAAACCCGGCGAAGCGTACCGTTTTTTTCATCGCCTCCTCACCCACTTTATCTACTGCGGGCGCCTGGGAATCAAATCTTTTTGCAGCGCTGTGCACTACATTAAGCACGAGTGCACCGATCAATCCGCCCAGCATATTTTTATTCAATCCGTTCATAGGTGTCTTTTTACTTTTTCAATCTTGCTTGTTAAGTTCTCAATCTTGCCGAGCCCATTGATCGGCGGGTTATTTTAGAACGAAAAGACCAGAAACCTCAAAGAAGCACCGGTTTTTTCTAACTATTTATCCATCAAATGGATTAATAGAAAGACAAGAGTCAGCTAGAAATCGTTTAAAAAAGCTTCAGTTATCTTTAACAGAAAATAGTCCTTTTATCTCCACATGTCTCTTTTCGATCAGAAGAACCGTATGATCGTATTCATCCTGAACCTTCCCTCTCCAATCTAGATCTCTTTGATCCGCTATAATTGCCCCCCCCTTCCAGTTTCCAGTTTTAACACGTTTATTGCCACTATTCACATACTTTCACACGCTTTATCTCCCTACTTTTGGATAACAACTTTTTTGCGGGTTGTTATTTAAGATAATATTAATGGACACTGGAGCGAAGGGATTCGTTCCAGTTTTTTTATACGAATCCGCATAAAAAACAGGTGCTAATGCATATAAATCCCGCTGGCCTTTCGTATTCTTTCACGGTACTGCAGCGGATTGGAACCCGAATGTTTTTTGATAAAATGCCGAAAATTGGATTCATCTGAAAATCCCATTTCATAGGAAATCTGGGAAATAGAAAGATCCGTATGTTCAATATAGCGCAGCGCTTCTTTCAAAACGATGTCGATAATGGCATTCTTAGCCGTTTTATTCCAGACTTCTGTACATAGATTCGTTAGCTTTCTCGGTGTAATATGTAGTTTGTCTGCATAGAATTTGACGTTACAATTTTCTTTATAATGCTTGTGGACGAGTATGGAAAAACGGTTGGCCATTCCCTGCACCGTACTGTCCGTACCCCTGCTGAGTTCCTTATCGAAATCTGTTTCCCATATCCCTTGTAAAAGGACAGACTCGATGAAGTTGTGCACGATCAGCGAAGTCATCGCGGCGTTTCTTGATTGATAACCTTGGATATTTCCCATAATCTGCATCTCCATCTCTTCCTGTTTTATCCGGCTTTTAACGACCTTGAGTAATCTTTCACTGTCAAAAAATAGTCCCGAATTGATCAATGTCCTATCCAGAGCCGACCTTTCGTAAAACCGTGAAGTAAAGCGGATCAGATACCCGTTCGGAGTGCCCGATCCCCTGAGGGTAAAATCTTTCGTCGGACCAATAAAAATCAATGTATTGCCTTCCATGCAAAAAGAATCATTCGCCAGGCGGATCTCAATGTCGTCAAATGGCACCAGGATAGTGAAAAGATCCTGACCATGATACCAGTGGGGAAACCGCTGCTGCTGCCATTCCTTTAAAGGTATAATTTCAAATTCAGCCGCTTTACTGTCCATAAATGAGCTACGCTATGTATCTATCCTTTGCTTAATGGCGATCGGATGTCATCATCAAGCCAATATTTAATTTCGTCCAATGTCATTCTCAGATTGGTTTTACTGAAAATGAAAAGTGCACCGTTGGCCTTAAACCGTTCAAGTTCGGTGGCATTATCTGTGGTCGTATACCCAAATACTTTAATCGATGGAAACCGATCGCGGATATGAAGAGCGGCCTCATGTCCATCCATTACAGGCATATTAAGATCTGCAAGGCATACGTCTGGCAATTCAGTGGTACTTTCGAGTTTTTTCAGGAGCTCCAGTCCGTTGCTGCAATTAAAACGCAGGTCAAATGTTTCATTGTTGACAAGCACTATTTTCATGAGCGTCCGCTGAAAGAGACTATCGTCCACAAATGCTATTTTTATTTTTCTTACAGTCTCAGTTGCCATCTTCTCCCTTCTGCAAAATATCCAATGGCAAATAGTCCTGTTCAGTTGGCGCTACGAAAGTAACCTGTATAGCCCCGAAAGCATTTTCCATCTCCACGCTGATTGCATGAATTGCAGGCGGTATGTATTCTTGTTTGGCCTTTAATTGATCCTTCATTTCCGATACTGTTTAAGTTTGAAATATATGCGTTAGTTACATAGCACTGTAGTCCAATTCAGACTACAACTTTTTTTTAATTAACTGATTCATAAAGGATAAAAAAATGAAATTATCTATCTAAATAGGATTTGTCATGAAATGAATAGCGATTAAGGTGTAGTTTTTAATAATATTTATTAGATTATTTTTTGTAAGGTAAAATAGTTACATTTGATTATTGGAACTGTAGTCTGAATTGGACTTCTCTGGAAAACTCATATATTTATTTTCAGAAAATTAGATTCAAGTCCAATGATAAACTTCAAATTTACGCTGCTATATTCCTCCCCTTTTTCAACAATATCCCTTACGATCCTTGATGATTCTCAGACGGAACATGTGATCAATACTCCCCTTAAAATTTGCTCGGATTTATGGGATTTTGAAAAACAGCGCCCCCGCAATATTTACCTCAAAAAAAATAAAAATTTAAATGCCAAGCTTGATAGGCTAAAAATCGGAATCGCCGAATACCTGAGCAATGTCGCGGCAAAAAACAGCAAAATTTCGCACATCAAACTCCGCAAGATCATAACAGAAAATTGTGATGGCACAAAGAATTTTCGCCCTGCCAACAGCCTACTAGATTATGTGGAAGCCTATATCCGGAGCCGCGCCCATCTTATTTCCGAACCGACTTCCAAGCGTTACCGGGTATTCCTCCATTTGCTTGAGCGATTTGAAGGCCATCGCAAAAAACACCTTTTACTGCACGAAGTCAATGCATCCTTTGTTAAAGAGTTCCTTGAATTTGGCGAGCTGGAAGAATACAATAAAAGTACGATTGGCCGCACCATACATTTTGTCCGGACGGTGCTCAATTTTCTGGAAAAAAGAGGGGTCAGAACCTATGTATATGAACTTGAACTTCCCAAGGAAAAGAAAGTCAATCTATTTGTCACCCTTAGTGAAGATGAGCTAGTAAAACTCAAGGAAACGGATGTCCCGCCAAGCCTACAGGCAGCCCGGGACTGGCTAATCATCAGCTGCTACACCGGCCAGCGCATTTCTGATTTCATGAATTTTGATATCCAGAACCTCGAGATAATCAAGGGAAAACCCTGTATCTCATTTGTCCAGCAGAAAACGCAAAAAGAAATTCTGCTGCCTTTACATCCGGTACCATTGACCATATTGTCAGGCAATTTAAACGTATTTCCCGAGAAGCTTACTGCGCAAAAGTATAATCTGCAGATCAAGGAAGTCGCGGAACTTGCCGGTATCAATAGCCTGGTCAAAGTCCGCAAAAGAAAGGGCTTCCGGGCGGTAGAAATGTTTGTCCAAAAATGGGAAGCGATCACGAGCCACATCGGAAGAAGAAGCTTTGCCTCAAATTTTTACGGTAAAATCCCTACTCCACTACTGATGGAAGCTACAGGTCACAGTACCGAGCAGATGTTCCATCGGTACATCAGTACCATTGATATCGAGCGGACAAGAACGTTGGGACAGTACCTGGAAGATGCTTATAACGATAAATTTAGGGTAGCCTAATTAGCGATTAGATCCGTAATTCGGTTACAAGTTTCCGTAATTGGGGTAAACATGCTGCAGGCTGTGCTTCGTAATTTTGGGTAACAAAAATAAGAAGCAGATGAAAACAAGAAAATTAGGCACGCAGGGACTTGAAATTCCAATGATCGGCTTAGGTTGTATGGGGATGAGCAGTTTTGCGTCCACTGGCGATATCTACGGCAAGGCCGACGAAAAAGAATCCATAGCTACCATTCACCGGTCCTTGGAACTGGGTGGCAACTTTTTGGATACGGCCGATCTGTATGGACCCTTTGAAAACGAAAGGTTGATCTCCAGGGCCATATGCGGCAAGCGAAACGACTATATCCTCGCCAGCAAGTTCGGCTTTGAGATTGATGATAACGACCAGGTGACCTGGCGTATAAACGGTCGGCCAGAATATATCCGGAAGTCTATCGAGCGCTCGCTGAAAAACCTCGATACCGATGTGATTGACCTCTATTATATGCACCGCCCCGACCCCAATGTACCCATCGAGGAAACCATAGGTGCCATGGGCGAGCTGGTCACAGCGGGCAAGGTCAGGTACCTGGGCATTTCGGAAGTCAGTGCCGAGCAGATCAGCAAGGCACACGCGACCTTCCCGATCACGGCTGTGCAGAATGAAATCTCCTTATTCGGACGCGAAGTAGAGACCAATGGCGTATACGATCTGACCCAGGAACTGGGTATAGGCCTGGTCGCCTACTCCCCTTTGGGCCGTGGATTTATCACTGGTGGAATCAAGTCGCCGGACGATATTCCCGAAGATGATTTCCGCAGGCTTATCCCGAGGTTTCAGGGCGAGCAGTTTTATAAAAACCTCGATCTGGTGCGTGAACTCGAACAGATTGGAAAAGAAAAAGACGTTACCTCGTCGCAGCTGGCCCTTGCCTGGCTGATCCAAAAAGGAATCGTGCCGATACCGGGGACAAAAAGAGTGCGCTATGTGGAGCAGAATATCGCCGCAACAGACATCCTATTGACCGCCGAAGAGCTGCAACGCATTGAGGCTATTCTGCCGGTCGGACTGGATACCGGGTCCCGCGATGTAAGTATTCCGCTGCAATCATAAAAAATATAAATGCCATGCCAGCAGAAAGCGCATGGCATTTTACTTAAATTAGGCTATTATTTAACAGGCAAAAAGAGCATGTCAAAGAAAGACCTCCTACTGATCAGGATCAATAGTATCGCTGACTATCATGAAGCGCTGCAGCTCCCCAAACCGCAGCATCCGCTTTTTAGCATCACGGATTTTTCCAAAAACAAGCATATACATCCAACGGTCGAGACCACCTTTCAGCTCAACCTGTACTGCATTTCCATCAAAGAAGATGCGCAATGCGTATTGGGGTATGGCCCACATCAGTACGACTTCCGGGAAGGTCTGATGACCTTCTTTAAACCCGGACAGACGATCAGTGTTGATCCCGATACTGCCCACGCCGAAGTAGGCTATTCCCTTGTTTTCCATCCCGATTTTATCCGCACCTATGACCTGGCACACAAAATCGGCAGTTACAGTTTTTTCGATTACGAAGTCAACGAAGCACTTTTTCTGTCCGACCGGGAGAAAGAGCAGATCCGAAATATCGGAAAAGGGATCTTAAGCGAATATGACAGTCCGATCGACAGCTATAGCCAGGATGCCATTGTCAGTTTCATCGAACTGCTGCTGGTGTATTCGCAGCGGTTTTATAACCGGCAATTTATTACACGTAAGGTACACAATGTGCCCTTGGTGAGCCGGTTTGAACAATTGTTGGATCAATATTTTGAAGCCGAAACCGAACGCAAGGGTTTACCGCAGGTGGGTTATTTTGCTGAGCGGCTGAATATGTCGAAAAACTATTTAAGCGATTTATTACGGTTGCAGACCGGTGAAAGTGCGCAGAACCATATCCAACATAAGCTCATTGAAAAAGCGAAAGATCTGCTTTCCAGGTCGGAGCTTTCTGTTGCCGAAATTGCCTATCAGCTCGGTTTTGAACAGCCACAGTCACTCAATCGTCTATTCAAAAAGAAAACGGAGCTCTCACCGCTGGAGTTCAGACGGAAGATGGCCTAAAGCTAAAATAGCATCCTTAAAATCTGCTGTATATTGAACTGCGGGCCACCATACAGCAGACCTTTGGTCTTAGAGGCGATATCGAAGCGATAAATTACGCCAGATTTCTGTCGCAAAATGCTGATCGGAATGCCTGTTTTCAAAAAACCAGTGGTCGCCTTTTTTTACGAGTTTTTGATCAATTCCATCAAGCGAAATTGGCAATTCCGTATCGAGCTTTGATAAAGACTTTTTCAACAACACCAGCTGATAATCCTGTCCTTTGTAAGTTAAACGGAACACCTGTGAACGATGTGGTTCCCCGCTTATCCCGTCAATTGTGCCTTGCATAAATATAGATCTACTAAAATTTTTAAAATACAGCAATTACGCCAATACGAATACGATAAAAAGTATAAAATCGAGCAAAAATCAGCTTAACATTGCATTATTTTTATAACGAATATCAACAAATAATCGTGCCAAAGTCGATGAATTTTCCGCTCCATTGACGATGATTTTTTTTACATATTTTGATTTCGTCATTTTGGCTACAATCAAGCTCAATTTGGAAACAGGTACCCGATCCCTTATTTAGACATTTGTGGTATGGAATCAAACAATAACAGCATGCAAAAGACAATTTTCATTACAGGAGCTTCTTCCGGTTTGGGAAAAGCAACTGCCAAACTTTTTCAACAGGCGGGTTGGAATGTGATCGCAACCATGCGAAATCCCGAAAATGAAACCGAACTTGCCGGGATCGAAAACATCAGGCTATTAAAATTAGATGTCACCGATCCGGCCCAGATCAAAGAAACTGTAGCAAAAGCCATCGGTATAAGTAACATTGATGTCGTTTTCAATAATGCAGGTTATGGGTTAATGGGTGCCTTTGAAACGTTGAGCGACGAAAAAATACTTCGCCAAATCGACACGAATCTATTGGGCGTATTGCGGGTTACACAAGCCTTTATTCCCCATTTTAGAGCACAGAAAAGTGGTTTATTTATCTCGACCACATCGATTGGTGGTTTTATGGGATTCCCGCTAAATTCCATGTATCATGCAACAAAATTCGCCTTGGAGGGCTGGAGCGAAAGCATGTCCTTTGAACTGAAAAAATTTGGAATAGCCATCAAAACAGTTGCTCCGGGAGGAATAGCGACAGATTTTGCAGGCCGTTCTTTGGATCTAAACCGAACTTCCGACTATCAGGACATCGAAGACAAACTGTTCGAACAAATGGGTCTGATGCTGCAAAATGCATCCACGGCCGAGCAAATTGCCCAAGTGGTGTATGAAGCCGCCACGGACAATAAAGATCAGGTACGTTATCTGGCAGGTGAAGATGCACATGCACTCTATGAAAGACGATTGCAAATCGGAAAAGAAGCCTTCAGGCAAGAAATCGCAAAACAATTTGAGGCCTAATTTTTTAAATCAGCAACTGCCTTGCAAGGCAGTTGTTTTTTGTAAATTTGTATAACAAAAACAGCATGCATCGTATCAATTCCATATCCGAATTTCATCGGCAATTGTCCTTGCCGGCCCCATTACATCCGCTCGTCAGTGTAATTGATGTAGCTGGCATAAAGCCCGATGAAAGTGACATCTGGGAGCAGTTCTACGTGAATTTCTATAGTATTTCGCTGAAAAAAGACGTCACTGCAAAAATAAAATATGGCCAACAGTATTACGATTTCGACAAAGGAACAATGAATTTTATTGCGCCCAAGCAGATTCAATCGTTGACGATGGCCGAAATCAGCAAGATGAATGTCGAATGCGGAAAAGGTTACATGCTGCTATTCCACCCTGATTTTTTGTATACCCACCCCCTAGCCACCAAAATAAAAAACTACAATTTCTTTTCGTATGCGCTTAACGAAGCATTACATCTCTCCGAACGCGAAGAAAAAGACATTATAGAAATTTTTCTTAAAATCGAACAAGAATATGAGCATATCGACAAGCACACCCAAGATATTATTTTGTCGCAAATTGATATGCTCTTGCAATACAGCAACCGTTTCTATGAGCGTCAATTCGTTACTCGAAAGGCGGTTAACCATGCGCTGCTGACCCAATTGGAAAAATTGCTGGACGATTATTTCGACAGCGAAGAAACCTTAAAACAGGGGCTTCCAACCGTAGAGTATTTAGCCGAAAGCCTCCATGTATCAGCACGATATTTAAGCGATTTACTACGTTCCGTTACCGGTAAAAACACACAGCAGCACATTCACGACAAGTTAATTGAAGAAGCCAAGGAACAACTTACGGCGACAAGCCTTTCCGTTGCCGAAATTGCCTATAAGCTCGGTTTTGAACATCCGCAATCGTTCAACAAACTGTTTAAGAAAAAAACCAATGTTTCACCTTTAGCGTTCAGGCAATCGTTTAACTGACAAAATAGTGAAAATAAAGTTTAGTGTTAATCCTGCTCACCTTCGCTCCGGCAAATTGATATGGAATAGTTATTAGGAAGCAGGATACGTCGGCGCGCGATAAACACCGGAGACTTCAAAAATTCAAAAGGTTTATCTTCCCGGCCATGGGAAATCAAGACGGCAAAATAACCTTTAACAATCTTTAACTTTACTACCGGGATCTTTTAAATTTTATAATGTATATTTACATTGTTCTATCGCTCAAGATCGAACGTTATAAAAATTAAGCATATTTCTCGAGTAAAACCCCAAATGTCCCAGTCTATAAAATTCAGCAATGTAAATACATTGTTCTCTAAAACGTTAAAACAAAAAATCAACAACTATTTTCAAAATTCACTTCAGCCAAGAACCGGGAATCGTAAGATCTATCTGAAAGCGGCTATACTCCTGATGAGCTTTGCGGTATTGTACCTCCTTCTGGTATTTGCACCTTTGCATTGGAGTATTGCAATAGCATTATGTATCATTTTCGGAGCTAACCTCGCTGCGATTGGTTTTAACATTATGCACGATGCTGGGCACAATTCTTTTTCAGACAATAAAAACCTGAACACTGTGCTCTCCTACTCGCTCAATCTACTGGGCGGCAATATCTACTTTTGGAAGCTCAAACATAATATTGCACACCATACCTATACAAATATCGATGGCGAAGATCACGATATCGAAGTAAAGTTTATGCGTATACACCACGATCAGAAACTTCGGAAACACCATCGCTATCAGCGTTTTTATTTTCCGCTGCTCTATGGAATCTCCTATTTAGCGTGGATCTTTTATCAGGATTATGAGAAATATTTCCGTGGGCGCATGGGATATAAAACGAAGCAATTTCATTTTCCGGTCAAAGAGCGTATTATTTTTTGGGTCAGTAAGCTAATTCACTTCAGCTTATTTGTCATTATTCCGATCATTTTCGTCGGGTGGCTGCCCACACTTATCGGTTTGCTGATTGCTGGTACAGTGTGTGGTATGAGTCTGGCCACAGTATTCCAGCTGGCCCATGTGGTGGAAGAAACCGAATTCAAAACCATTGACCAGTCAAAGGTCGAAGAAGAATGGATGATTCATCAGATTCAGTCCACCGCAAATTTTGCTACGGGCAGCAAGGTACTTACCTGGTTGCTTGGCGGTCTCAATTTTCAGGTTGAACATCACCTTTTTCCAAAGATCAGCCATGTGCATTATCCTGCGCTCAATAGGATTGTGAAGCAGACCTGCAAGGAATATAAAATACAATACAACGAGTTTCGGAGCTTCTGGACAGCATTTAGATCGCATTTAAAAGTGTTGGAGGCTTTGTCAAAATAACCTAGTTATTAGCGCGTCGCTTCATTTCTTTGTCCCTTCCCTATGGCCATTATGTGCCATCGAAGTTGGCAGCTTCCAGCAAAAAAGAAAAGACCAGAAATCGCTAAGAAGCCCGGTCTTTTCTAACTAAGTTATCCATCAAATGGATTATTATAAGGACAAGATTGAGCTGAACATCGTTTGAAAAAATTTCAATTTTCGGCATGTTGTACAGAGCCTCTATCTTTTCTGTCAATTTATCAGGTAAAATTTGACAGTTTTGCTGCAAAAATTTCAGTTTTTTAAGCTCGGTACCTTTTTTGTGAGATTTTTAATACAGTCGGCCGACTGATAGATTTAAATTATTGTTATACTTCATTAAAAGGAGGTTACTATGAAACTTGCAAAAAGAAACTGGAACAATTTTTCACTTTTTTCGCCCATGTTTGATAATTTTAACCGTGAGCTTTTAAACTGGGACAACAAGAATTACTCATCAACAAGTACTACCGTTCCTGCGGTCAACATCAAGGAAAACGCAGACAGCTTCGAAGTGGAGGTCGCCGCACCCGGCATGGCCAAAGGCGATTTCAAGGTGACCCTCGACGGCAATCTCTTAACCATATCCTCGGCTAAGGAGGAACAAAACGAAGAGCATAAAGACAACTACACCCGTCGGGAGTTCAGCTACCAATCTTTCCAACGCAGCTTCGAACTTCAAAAGGAGGTTGTCGATCAGGACAATATTCAGGCACACTATGAAAATGGCATGCTCCGATTGACAATACCGAAGAAAGAAGAAGCCAAACAGAAAGAACCGCGGATGATCGAAATATCCTAAAGATCCAGATAGCAAATTTTAATGGTTAGCCTCCCACGGAGGCTAACCTATTTTTTTCAATCTTTAAAACGAAGATTATGAAAACGTCGAATTACTATATTGAATTACAGATGTACAGCCACGGACATTATATCACTATCGCCAGTTTTGACCAAAAAAGCTGCGAAAAGATTATTCATGAATTGTTTGATGAACTGCGCGGTGAGCCTGAAGCCTCAGACAGCAGACGTCTTCGCATCAATCTTCTTCTGAACGACGCTACAATTCAGAGGACACAATTACGATCCATCCACTGTACACTGGATGAGTTGGCCGAGAACACCAAGATTATCATCAAGAAGACATTCCGCTCAGTAAACTTTGACTGACGGAAGTGCATTGCAGCATACAACACAAGCTATCAGCCTATAGACCATTTAAACACATTTTTTTTACACTATTTTTTTTATTTCAATCTTGATTTTTATCAAATTGATTTTTAATTTGGGTGCGGTTTTTCAAAAAGGTAGCTGATACCCAAACCGACATTTTTTAAAAGCTAATATTCTATTTAAATATAAATTTTAGTTATTGGATCATGTTAACAGAATTACTAATTACAAACACAGACCGACGTTTTTCTTTCAGGCCACTTCTTATCGCACTTATTGTGCTGGCTAACAGTTTCTATCTATCTGGGCAAGTCTTGAAGCCCCTCAAATCTGGTTTCGAAGCGAGGCTTGTCAATATTGAGGCCCCCAGCAACGAACCCTTTCGTTATACGACCACCTTGACCAACGGATCCGCTCAATTGGTTAACTACAACCTGAATGCCCAGCTACCCGATGGATGGCAGATTAGCTACCGCGTAGAAGGCTCGCAAGTGACTTCCCTTCAGATGCAGCCTAATAAGGCACAGGAAATCAGCATTGAAATCAGCTGTCCGATCACGGCCAAGCCCGATAAATATAAAATTCCGCTACGGGCTATATCCTCAACCGATACCTTAAAGCTTGAGCTCGAAGCAGTCGTCAAAGGCTCCTATGCCCTTGAGTTGACCACCCCCAGTGGGCGACTAAGTGACGAAGTCGTGTCTGGTAGCAGCAAGGAAATTCTACTTAAAGTCAAAAACACGGGCACCCTGCCACTCAATGCCTTGGAACTGACGTCCCAATTACCCAGCCGATGGGAGGCAAGCTTCGATCCGTCGAACATCAAACAGCTCGAAGCAGGTAAATCTATTGACGTCAAAGTCAACCTAAAAGTTCCCGACAAAACTATTGCCGGTGACTATGCTTCCAAATTTGAGGTCAAATCATCCAATAGTAGCGCCGACATTTCATTCCGTATGATTGTGAAAACTTCTTTGCTTTCTGGCTGGATCGGTATGCTTGTCATTGTATTGGCCATTGGTTTGGTGTATTTTCTCATCCGTAAATACGGCCGCAGATAAGGGCGCTACAAAAAGATTATCATGATGAAGGATCCTATCATTCAATTGACAGGCCTGACAAAAAGCTACGGCAAAGTAACCGCTGTAGATCAGTTGGACCTGCACATTTATCCCGGAGAGATCTTTGGCCTGCTCGGCCCCAATGGTGCCGGCAAGACAACCAGCATCCTCATGATGCTGGGCCTGACCGAACCTACCTCTGGCACAGCCTATGTCTGCGGGCACAATGCTACGCGCAATCCGATCGCCGTGAAACGAAAAGTCGGCTACCTGCCCGACAACGTAGGTTTCTACCCGGATATGACAGCGCTGGAAAACCTAAGTTTTATTGCCAGATTAAATGGTCTCACAGAATCCTATGCACAAGCTTCTGCAAAAGACATGTTACATGTAGTGGGGCTCGAACGGGAAATGCATAAAAAAACCGGTGCTTTTTCCCGCGGTATGAAACAACGTCTAGGCTTGGCCGAAGTGCTGATCAAGGCTCCCGAGGTTGCCATCCTTGATGAGCCTACGCTTGGCATTGATCCCAAGGGTGTTGACGAATTCCTTGAGCTCATCAAGCAGCTCAGCAGGGAGCATAACCTAACGGTACTGCTTTCTTCACACCACCTCCACCAGGTGCAGCGTGTATGCGATCGGGTGGGTATTTTTGTTGGCGGAAAATTACTGGTTGAAGGATCACTTGAAAGCCTTGCCCATAACCTGCAGCAGCAGAAAGGTATCAGTACCGTCATTACCCTTGACCATGCCCAGGGCGATACCAAACGGTTTGCAGAAGCATTAAAGGCCCTGCCCGGACTCCGTGATCTTAAGGTGAACGGATTTACGATCGAATTAAAAACAGACAGCGATACAACAGCAATGGCCGTACGCCTCCTGGTAAACAATGGCGCCGATATCGTTTCCGTGAACCGCAACGACTACCAGCTCGACGATATTTATAATACATATTTTGAGAACAGCATAACTACAGATAATGCCTATGAAAAATCCAAGGGTTTCTTCAAAAGATACCAATAAACGGCCATCCTTTCCGATGCAGGTGCTGGTCCGCAAAGAAATTGCGGCACATATCCGCAGCTGGCGTTTTATTATGCTGATCCTGCTCATCGTACTGACTTTCTGCGCATCCCTCTACGTTTCATCCATGGGGCTCAAGGACGCTGTCAGCAATATGCGCGATCCTGATCAGTCATTTCTTTATCTCAAGCTACTGACCACAACGGATAATTCCATTCCGCCATTTCATGTTTTTTTAAACTTTCTAGCGCCACTATTGGGCATAGCCCTCGGTTTTGACGCCGTCAATGCAGAATACAACAACGGTACACTCACTCGTTTGCTGGCGCAGCCAATTTACCGAGACAACCTGCTGTTCGCCAAATTTCTGGCGCCACTGGCCGTGGTGGGTACATTATTTGTTGCGCTGGTCATGCTGATGATCGGTGGCGGTCTCCTCGGTACAGGTGTCCGGATAGAACCCCAGGAGTTACTGCGTATCTTCGGTTTTACCTTGATCAGTGTGCTCTATGTTGCCTTCTGGCTGAGCCTTTCCATCCTGTTGTCGATCCGCTTTCGCCAGCCGGCCACCTCAGCACTTACCGCGATCGGCATCTGGTTGTTTTTTACGGTATTCTTTCCTATTCTGGTCAATCTGGCAATACGCCCTTTTTTACCTAACCCCAATTATATTTCGGAGCAGGAGTACATCGGCTATAATGAGCTCATCTTAAATCTGCTCCGCTTATCACCGAGTCAGCTCTATACCGATGCCACCACTACCCTATTGATGCCCTCGGTACGCAGCTTAGGTCCCATTTCCATGGAACAGATGGTCGGTGCCATCCCCGCACCACTTTCCTTTCGGGAAAGTTTTCTGATGGTGTGGCCACAGGTCAGTGGCCTCTGTGCAGCCATGATGATCTGTTTTGCCTGGTCCTATTACATTTTTATGCGAAGGGAAATCAGAAGTTAAGCGTTTCCACCAAAGCAGCTTGTCAGAACTGCTTTCATAAACTGTAAGGCGCACGCTTCCGTGCGCCTTTATTATTTCCTTTTCGCTCGCTCTTTTCGATCATTTAGCAAGCACCCTATTCACGTAGCCTATAGGTGGGGATGGTACAAGCACTCTCTTCAAAGGCTCAAATGCACTGGAGCTGACCGAAGCCAGGGCACAGCCAAAAACGCCGTACACATGATGTTGCAATTAAAGCGCTACCTATTGAAGAAGTAAAAGATCAACTGCGTGTACCTTGCTATATTAGAATAAAAACACACTAAATCAAAACAAATTAGGCTTAATTGTGGTATATTTGTATACAACAAAATTAACAACTGAACTTAACAAATCAGGCTATGAAAATTCTATTGACCGGAGTGACGGGGTATATTGGAAAACGTCTTTTGCCTGTGTTGTTAGAACAGGGACATGAAATTATTTGTTGTGTAAGAGATAAGAATCGTTTTGATACCTCGGCAATCCCGGGACATGTTCAAGTTGTTGAAGTCGATTTCCTGAATATTGAAAGTTTGAAAGAAATACCACTTGAAATTGATATTGCTTATTTCCTGATCCATTCCATGGCGACGCAGTCCGGTGATTTCCAGCAAATGGAAGCGCAATGTGCGACCAACTTCCGCAACTTTATGGAAAAAACCTGCGCACAACAGATCATTTATCTGAGCGGAATCATTAATTCAGATCACCTATCGAAGCATCTCGACTCGAGAAGAAACGTTGAAAACATCCTGGCCAGCGGGCGGATTCCGATCACCACCTTGCGAGCCGGTATCATCGTTGGCTCGGGAAGCGCATCTTTCGAGATCATTCGGGATCTTGTGGAAAAACTTCCGGTTATGATTACGCCCAAATGGTTGCAGACGAAATGTCAGCCTATCGCCATACGCAACGTGATCGAATTTATGATCGGTGTTATCGCCAACCCGCATACCTTTAACAAAAGCTATGATATCGGCGGTCCAGACATTCTTAGCTATAAAGAGATGCTGCTGCAATATGCTGCCGAACGAAAACTGAGGCGAAAGATCTTTGTTATCCCGCTCATGACGCCGCGGCTTTCCTCCTACTGGCTCTATTTTGTTACCTCGACGTCCTATAACCTGGCCAAAAACCTGGTCGATAGCATGAAAGTAGAAGTCATCTGTAAACCCAATAATCTAGCGGACGAACTCGGTATTACGTTGATCAATTACAGGCAATCCATCCAATTAGCATTTCAAAAAATTGAAAGCGACAATGTGGTTTCCAGCTGGAAAGACGCACAGACCAGTCACATTTTATCGGGTGGGCTCAGCAGGCTGCTGGAAGTGCCCAGTTATGGTTGCTTTAAAGATGTCCGCTCGGTTCCCCTCCACAACAGTGAAGCATCATTGACCAAAATATGGTCCATTGGAGGAAATTCTGGCTGGTATTATGGCAACTGGCTCTGGAAAATCCGTGGATTCATGGATCAATTGGTCGGCGGAGTGGGTATGCGAAGGGGACGAAAAAATAAAAGCGATCTGGCTGCAGGTGATGCACTTGATTTTTGGCGCGTGCTGATCGCCGATAAAAAGACAAAACGATTGCTGCTCTATGCCGAAATGAAACTCCCGGGAGAGGCATGGCTAGAATTTAAAATCGAAAATAATATCCTGCTGCAGACCGCGACCTTCAGGCCCCTGGGCCTTGCCGGAAGACTCTACTGGTATGCCGTATGGCCTTTTCATGGCTTCATATTTAGGGGCATGATTAATAGAATTGCTAACACGTAGAAAAGTATTTTTAAACGATGATTTATAATGAACAGGCCATTGCGGCATTTGAAAGAAGATACAGAGCAAATTTTATAAACTCGCTGGGCGGCTTTAAAAGCCTGGTATTGATCGGTACAAAAAACAGAGACGGGAGTGAAAACCTTGCCACGTTCAGCAGTTTGTTCCACCTGGGCGCAGATCCGGCTCTCTGTGGTATTATACTTCGGCCGGCGACAGATTTTAGCAGCACCCTGGATAATATCCTGGAGCAGAAATGGTATACGATTAATCATGTCTCACCCGAATTTGTACATGAGGCACACCAATGTAGTGCAAAATATCCTAAAGATGTTAGCGAATTTGAACAGGTTGGACTTAGCCCTGAATACCTGGAAAATATTCCGGCCCCTTTTGTTCAAGAAAGTAAAATAAAATTCGCCTGCAGCTTTGTTCAGAAAACAGCTATTGAGCTGAACGGTACAACATTGATCATCGGCCAAATAAAAACAGCTTTCGTGCCCGATAACTGTTTAAAAGAGGATGGTTATATCGATATCGAAGAAGCCGGGACAGTTACTTCTAGCGGTCTTGACAGCTATCATACCACAAGCCGGATTGAACGATTACCTTATGCGAAGCCTTAAGCAACTTTTCGCTAGGATTTTCATAAAGAAAGCACACAGTTCGGCTTTCTTCAAGACTTCACTTCCCAGAGCGGAAGATAATGTGTTACGCTATAGAATGTATTCTTTATCTTTGGTCTAATGGACATCAAGAAAAAATTTGGTAGTGCCTCATTTGGCGCAGACCTTATCTTACAGGCACTGAGTTGTTCTCCCGAGCCTACATCAATCTATACTGGAACAGAGATGACCATCCAGTTTGCCAATGAGGGCATGCTTTCCCTTTGGGGCAAAGACGCATCCGTTATTGGCAAAGCGCTGATCAGTGCTATTCCGGAACTGGAAGATCAGCCGTTCTTAGCTATTCTGCAAGAGGTTTGGCGTACGGGCAAATCCTATTCCGTGACCGAGGCACCAGCCAGACTCATTAAAAACGGTGTTCCCGTAACTGATTATTTCGATTATGAATATAGAGCCCTATTAGACGAAAACAATAAAACCTGGTGTATTTTAAACACTGCCCGCAACGTCACTTTAAGAAGGCAGCATCAGCAACAGATTCGGGAAAAAGAAAAAAAGGAACAAGGGCTGATGGAGGAAATGGCTGCAACGCTCGAAGAATTGACCGCTACAAATGATGAGCTCAACAGTTCCTTACAACTTCTGGCAGAAAGCCGTGAACAAGTGCGAACAATTATTGAGCAGGCACCTGTTGGCATAGCGATGCTGAAGGGTCCGGAACTTATTATTGACATAGCCAATCCGACAATATTAAAAATCTGGGGCCATCAGTTAGCCGATGTACAGGGCCGGCCCCACGAAATCGCAAGGCCTGAACTGCAAGGTCAGCCCATGAACGAGTGGCTCCGGGAAGCGTTCGAAAAAGGCGAACGTAAAACAAACAATGAACTTTCCATATTGCTGCGTCACAATGACGGGCTGCGGGAGGCTATTGTAAACTCGATCTATCAACCTATTTTTTCAACTGACAACAAAGTCACGGGAATTCTGATTATCCTGGAAGATATTACCGACCAAGTCCTTGAACGGCGGAAAAGTGAAAAAGATCAACACATGCTGTCCATGGCTATTGATGCCGGAGAGCTTGCGACGTTCTATTATGAGCCCAAAAATAATCTGTTCTCCGGAAATGCGCTGTTAAAATCATGGTTTGGTTTAGCCGATAAGGATCAATTGGATTTATCCGCCGCTATCTCTTCCATCATAGAAGAGGATCGGGAACGTGTAATGGCTGCCATAACTGAAGCACTTAGCGAAGAGTCGGACGGCAATTACTTTATTGAATACCGTATTTTCCATGCACAGGCCCCGAACGTTAGACTCGTGCAGGCACGTGGCAAAGTATTTTACGATGCCAAGGGAAAAGCAGTAAGTCTGAACGGTACTTTACGGGATATTACCGAACAAAAAGCTGAGGAACAGCGGAAAAATGATTTCATAAGCATCGTTAGCCACGAACTGAAGACACCCTTAACCTCTATAAACGCCTATCTTCAATTAATGCAGCGTCAGGCATTCCTTACAGCAAACACGAGTTATCAAGACATTACGATGAAATCCCTTCGGCAAGTGCAAAATATGAAGAACTTAATCAATGGATTCTTGAACATCTCGCGATTCGACTCCGGCAGAATGATGATCGAAAGAGAAGTGTTTGATCTGAAGGAATTATTTACTGAACTTGAAGATGAATTTAAATTGAGGATCAATTCTCATCAGATTGTCGCTGACCTGACGCAAAGTCTATCCATTGCTGCTGACCTGAATAAGATTTCGCAGGTAATCCAAAATCTTGTAGAAAATGCGGCCAAATATTCGCCGATAGGAACCCAGATTACATTTGGCTATTTGCCCACTGCAAATCAGGAAGTAGAGATTTTTGTCAGTGACGAGGGTATGGGTATTGCCGAAGAAGACCGGGATCAGATATTCGAGCGATTTTACAGGGCAGGAAAAGATAGAGTCGGAACAATCTCTGGATTCGGCATAGGCCTTTATCTCTGCCGTGAAATTGTAGAACTGCATAACGGACATATCGCTGTGGAGAGCAACTCGGCCGGAGGAACCACATTTAAGGTGCGGCTTCCCGCTCAGTAATGTAAAAATTGTTAATAGTATAAGTTCTTTTCTTCGGTTCTTAGCAAACACATACGCGGACATATTGGTCATTTAATTGCCTTTTTATGACTTTTCTTTTTTTAGATAGGCTTACTTTTGTCGCAAATGTTTCCCGTTCGGGATTTAAGAAGAGCAAGATGAAGAAAGAATCGCGCATCATATCGCTCATTGTAGGTGGCACTTTACTTATGGAGATGCTTGACACCACAGCGATATCGACGGCCTTACCCAAAATGGCACATGATTTTGAGAGTGATGTTGTACACCTCAGTGCAGGTATTACCTCTTACACCGTCATGTTAGCTGTATTTATTCCAATCAGCGGCTGGATTGCCGACCGCTACGGCGCAAAAAAAGTTTTCAATTTGGCGATTATCGGATTTATACTTTCTTCAATCGCATGTGGACTGAGTACCAACCTAACATCTTTCGTCATTGCACGTATCTGCCAGGGTACTGCGGGAGCCCTCATGGTACCGGTGGGACGTCTTATTGTGCTCAAGCACACCGAAAAGAAAGATCTGGTTGAAGCGATCGGTTATATTGCCTGGGCTGGGTTATTAGGCCCTATTATCGGCCCAGTGCTGGGCGGATTTTTTACAACCTATTTTAGCTGGCACTGGATTTTCTTTATCAATGTGCCCGTCGGTGTATTTGCGCTGTGGGCAGTGCATCAATTTATTCCAGCGATGGATTCCGAAAATAACCGTCCCCTTGATATTATCGGTTTTTTTATCAGCGGTATCGGTCTTGCCGGAATTATGCTGGGAACTGAAATGATCGGCGCAGCCAAAGGCGATTATACAAAACCAGTTGCGACAATTGTGGCGAGCTTTGCGCTGATGGCCGTTTCGATCTGGCACTCCAAACGGATCAAGTATCCGTTGATTGATTATAGTATTCTGAACGTAAAAACCTTCCGGATTACGGTATTTTCAGGCTCCATTACCCGTATGGTGATCAATGTTGCTCCTTTTATATTGCCCCTTATGTTACAGCTGGGTTTTGGACTGAGCCCCTTTCACGCCGGACTCCTCTATATGGCCAACATGTTTGGTAGTATGAGCATGAAACCTGTAGCCATGTGGATAACACGCAGATTTGACTTCCGCAAGGTCCTGATCGGCAACGGTATTATTTTAACACTAGTAACCGCCGGACTCTCCCTGCTTTCCATACAAACGCCGATCTGGCTGGTGGCAATTGTATTCTTTTTCTCGGGCCTTACACGCTCGCTCCAATTTACCAGCCTAAATACCCTGGCTTACGCAGACGTGCCCAATGAACAGATGAGCAATGCAAATACGCTATACAATACGGCACAACAAATGGCACTTGGTATGGGTATCGCCCTAGGCGCAGTGACACTACACCTGGCAAGCAGTTATTTTCAGGATACGGTTTATCAGATGCGGGATTTTAGCTTGGCCTTGCAGTTAATTGCTGGCTTATCACTCCTATCCTTAATCGAGTATTTCAAAATTAAACCAAGCGACGGAGCCAATTTAAGGGGTATATCCTTAAAGAAAGAAGTTCAGAATGCCGCTTAGTTTTTTAAATATTAGGTAGGCTTTTCGGTATTAGATAGGCTTTTGGGATTGTAGCCAAACTGCTTTTTAAACGCATGGGAAAAATGTGATAGATCTTCGAATCCCAGATCAACAAAGATGTCCGAAGCAGACCGCTTTTCTTCCTTTAGGAGATAATGTGCTTCATCCAGTCTTTTTTTAAGCATCCATTGGTGCGGCGAGGTTTGGAAAACCTTTTCAAAATCGCGCTTAAACGTGGCTAGGCTCCGACCGGTGAGACGGGCAAAACGCTCTAAATTGACGTTATACCTGTAGTTCTGATTCATAAAAGCTTCAAGGTCTATTTTATGCGGTTCAGAAAAATCAAACAGGATATTTTTCAGCGCTGGTTTCGTTTGCAGGAGGATCAGCAGAAGTTCCTTGATTTTCAGGTCGGTGAGTGATTTATTATTCAAATTGCTTTGGAGAAGGGCCTTCAGCGACACGATAAAATTTTCAAGAACCGCATTGACATCAATTTTAACCAGCGCTTCTGTTACGGTTGAATGTTCTGCTTTCAACTCATACTCATGCGCAAAGTTCTTTAGTGTTTCATCATTCAGGTAGATATTCAGACTTTCACAGGCGCCGTTTGGTGGCGGAATCTTTGCAAATTTCACCAGCTGGTTTTTTCTGATGAGATGAAAATCGCCCGGATGCGCAGTATGCTGGTCTCTATTGTCGGACAACATAAAACTTCCCGACAGCTGATATGAAATCGTATGCTGAGCCACAAAATTTTCCCCTTTTCTGCTCACTTGGTGGTAACAGGAATAGACAATATCGGAATTTTCCATCATAAAATTAGCGATCAAGACAAAGCGCCGCCCACACGACAACGCTTGTCAAATGTATAAAAATTTAGCTTAATACGGCTTTGATTTCAAGGTAAGGTTGCAAACCATATACGCCATATTCCCGTCCAATACCCGACTGCTTGAATCCGCCAAACGGAACCATGGGGTCGTGACTGAATCCATTGATACAAATCCGCCCGGCATCGATTTCTGCCGCCACGCGTTTGGCCCTTTCGCTATCCGCCGATGAGATGTAGGCAGCTAGTCCATAAGGCGTATCATTGGCAATTTCGATGGCTTCCGCTTCGGTTTGATAAGGAATAATACACAGAACGGGACCAAAAATTTCTTCCCGCGCAATGGTCATCGCATTGCTGACATTTGTAAAAATGGTGGCTTTCACAAAGTTGCCCTCTTCCAGACCTTCAGGTTTTCCCAATCCGCCGGTCAATAAGGTTGCCCCTTCCTCGATACCCGTTTTAATATACTGCTGTACGCGATCAAACTGCTTCACACTTACCATCGGTCCGATGTTGGTATCGGCATTTTGTGGCAGGCCGACAACCATACTTTCGGCAGTGGCCTTGGCTAAGGCATTTACCCGATCGAGCTTATGCTGCGGCACCAAGAGTCTTGTCGGCGCAATACAGGCCTGACCGCTGTTCATATAAGCGCCGTATACGGCCATCGGAATTGCTTTATCGAGGTCTGCATCATCCAGTATAATATTGGGCGATTTTCCACCCAGTTCGAGCGTAATACGTTTCATGGTATCTACCGCTCGTTTGGCGATGAATTTCCCTACGGCTGTAGAACCTGTAAACGAAATTTTGGCAATTCCGGAATTCTCGGTCAGTTCCGTGCCCACTACATTTCCGAGACCCGTTACCACATTGATTACACCTTTTGGTAAACCGGCTTCGTGAAAAGCTTCCATCAGCACATTCGTCTGCAAAGCACTCATTTCACTGGGTTTGACCACTACGGTACATCCTGCTGCGATTGCGGTAGCGACTTTACTGGCCACCGAACTGTTGCTGGCATTCCAGGGCGTAATAATAGCGACAACACCGACAGGCTGAAATCGCACTGAGGCGGCGTTAATTGTCCGTTCAAATTCAAAACTGCTGAGCACTTCGATCATGCTGTCAAACCAGGCTCCGGTATGTGCGTTGCTCATGCTGACAAATTGATGCGTTCCGCCGTATTCTTCGATCATCGTATCGATAAAATCCTGCTTTCTCCTTTCAATCGCAGTTTTCAGTTTTGTCAAATAACCGATACGTTCCGAAACGGTGGATTTTGAAAATGTCCGGAAGGCAGCTTTTGCCGCTGCAATGGCATTTTTTGTGTCGGTTACATCGGCTAAAGTGACTTGACCGATCTTTTGATTCGTAGACGGATTGATGAGCTCATAAATTTCCGTTCCGTGCGGGCTTACAAATTCCCCGTTGACATAAATCCTATTAACTGTTTTCATTTTGTTCCTATTTATAAAGCAAATTTAGCCGTACCATTTCAACCTAACTTGGCAAAAAAGCTCAATTATACTTTGCAAAAAAGCTCAGGTCGTAAAAAGGCGTATGGCTAGCCCTATTCAGTTCTGATTTTGGTAAACTATTGGATAAAATGTAAGCAATGAAAGGCCCCAAAGGACCTTTCATACTTTATGGAGATAATAGATGTTTACTTATTTTTCCAAAGGTAGCTTGACCCCCTCTTTGATTTCGTCATTGGCATGCAGCAAGATCTGATCACTCCTGTTTAGCTTTCCAAAAACTTCGGTAGAATCATGCGTGGATACCCCTTCTTTGATATCCACAAAATGTGTCTTACCATCTATGAGCTGGATCACATACAGCCTTTCTGTCGAACGTACAATACTATTGGAAGGTACCAATAACGAATTGGCTCCGGCAGACAATGGAATATCGACCTCACAGTATAAACCGGGTTTGAGCTTATTATCCGAGTTAGCCACATCGACCTCTATTGCTTCAGACTGCATGGCGCCCAAGGAATTCGCCGAACGGGCTATCATCCCTTCAAACACCTTATTCGGGGTATTATTAAAACGATATGCAACCTTTTTCGAGAGGTCTACTTTATCGACATAGGTCTCGGGGATCTGCACTTCCAACCGTAATTTATTGAGATCCTGCAGGATCAACAGAGGTTGATCATTGCCTTTCCCTGGTCCGACCAGTGCTCCTTCGGAGACATTACGCTGTACAATCACACCATTGAATGGCGCTTTGATGTTCAGGTAAGATTGCAACATTTCAACTTCTTCCACATTTGCTTTTTCCGACATGGCGACTGCTTCGTCGGCTTTCATCTTCGAGAGGGCATTGTCTAGATCAAGTGGGGATACTGCCCCTTCCTCCTTTGCGGCATTTTTGAGTCTTTTATATTTATCTTTACTCGCAGAAGCGGTCTCCTGTGCTTGTACAAAACGTGAATGTGCGGCCTGTACTGCAGCGAGCATTTCTGGCGCCTCCAGCTGCATCAGCAGCTGCCCCTTTTTAACAACTGCACCCCTGTCCACAAAGATATGCTTAACAAAGCTATTCATCTTGGCATAGATATTTACCTCATTAAAGGGTTTGAGCTTACCGGGTAAACGCACACTGCTGGACATGACTTTCTCTTGTATGACTGTTGTCTGATAGGTACTGGCCTTAGCCGGATTTTTTGGCGTCAGGTCAATCGGCTTTTCGGTTTGACCGCAAGCGGAAAGTAAGCCTGTCAGTAGTAGTAAATAGCCTATTTTTTTCATCCGTTTTATTTTCTTATTCATTACTCAATTGTGTCTTTAAGGCATCACTGCCATGGGCGATTTTATCTTTAAATACGATTCTCTTCCTGTTGCATAGCCACTTTCATCTTTATCGCCCTAGTTTATACTGCTGGGTTTCAATTCTGAAAGAACACTACATTTTTTTTAGTTTACACTATACTTGTCTTTTTCGACCAGTAACTTTTGATGATCGGGTTCGTCCTGCGGCAATAGTGATTCGGAATCGAACGTGGATTTTTCCTTCATCCACACAAACAGGGGCGGCAGGATAAATAGGGCAGCAAATGTGGAGGCAAATAGACCGCCGATCACGGCCCGGCCCAATGGTGCCGCCTGCTCACCCGTCTCCCCCATTCCCATGGCCATAGGAATCATTCCGGCAATCATTGCCATACTGGTCATCAGGATCGGACGTAGCCGCGTTGTCGCGCTGGCCAGCGCCGCCGTCCTGGCATTACGGAAATCCAATCGTAGTGCTTCCGCATTGGACACGATCAAAATAGCGTTGGCTACGGAGACACCAGTAGACATAATCATACCCATGTAGGATTGCAGATTGAGCGTCGACCCTGTGAGCAATAGCATCGCCAAGGATCCAAGGATCACCGCAGGAATAGTCACCAATGCGGTCAGCGAAAGCTTCACACTCTGATAATTCGCTGCCAGTAGTAGAAATATAACGACAACTGCACAGGCAAGCCCCAACTGCAAACTACCCATGGTATCAAGCAATAGTGTCGACATCCCTTTCATTTCCACCACAACACCACGCGGTGGAGCCGGGAGTTCACGAATAGCCTGTTGCACATCCGTTGTTGCCGTTCCCAGGTCTTTCTTATGGATATTTGCCATCACGGTCAAATACCGCCTAGGCCCCTGCCGGTCATACTCACCTGGTAGATACTGTGTATTAAAAGTGGCTATATCACCCAAGGTCGGTGTGAGCTGCCCTTTCACCAGCGGAATTTCGCGTAGCTCGTCCATTGTATTCATCACATATTCAGGCACCTGCACCTGTACTTGATAAGTATAGGTATTGTTTTCATCGAGCCACTGGATTTTCTGCGTAAACCGGCTCGAGGAAGTGCTGGCCGTTACCGATCGAGCAATATCATCCATCTGCAGACCAAGCTGGGATGCTTTGAGCCGGTCGATTGCAATGGAAATGGTTGGCAGTCGCAGCGGTTGTGCGATCTGCACATCACGCAGATAGTCGATGTGCCGCAATGCGCTGACAACCTGATCGGCATAGACCTTCAGTTCGTCCATTTTCTTTCCGGCTATGCGCACCTCGATCGGTGTTGCAGCCCCCTGGCTCATAATCTTTTCGGTCATATCGATAGGCTCAAAATTCAGGCGCAATTTGGGTAGTTTATAATGGATATTTCGTCGTAAAACATCTTTGAGTTCATCCATATTGACATGATAGTCTGCATTGAGGTTCACCTGGATCACGGCTTCATGCGTTCCGGTATTAAATACATAGAGGTTGCTGACTCCATAGCTGCTGGGCACCAGACCAACATAGGCCGAACTGATGGCGACCTGATGGTTCACCGTACTATCGATTACCTGCAGCACCTGTTTAACGGACTCTTCGGTACGCTCCAGCCGGGTTCCATCGGGCTCTTTGATCCTTAGCTGAAACTGCCCATTGTTGACTTTGGGCATCATGTCCTTGCCGATATACACAAATGCCGCAGCCGCAAGCACCAGCGTCAGCATCAGATAACCGATGATGACTTTGCCCTTATGGCGCATGGAGCGGTATAGATTGAAGCGATAACGCTTTTTGAACTTATCGAAAAAGCCCGGCGAGTCTGACTTAAAATGACCGATATGATGCTCTTTGAGCAGCCAGTTGGATAAAATAGGCACCAAGGTCTGCGCCATAAAGTACGAAGCGATCATCGTCAATCCAATGGATAAAGAAAGGGGCAGAAACATCGCCCGGGGAATTCCCGTCATCATAAAAGAAGGTGCAAATACGGCTAAAATACAGAACAGGATCAAAAGCAGCGGCACGGCAATCTCCTGACAGGCATTGTAGATCGCCTTACGTTTGTGCGTACCCTGTTCCTGATGCTGGTGTATGCTTTCGATGGTCACCGTGGCCTGATCCACGAGGATACCGATGGCCAGGGCCAAACCACTCAAGGTCATGATATTGATGGTCTGGCCAAACAATGTCAGTAGCAGGACGCCGATCAGAATGGACACCGGTATGGTTACGATTACGATCAGGCTGCTCCGCCAGTCGCGCAGAAACAAGAGAACCATGAGACCGGTGAGCAAAGCACCGAGCCCCCCTTCGTGCAAAAGGCTCTGTACCGAATTCATAACCGCTACTGATTGGTCAAATTCATAAGACACCTTCACATCCTCGGGCAGCAGATTCTGGATTTCCGGCAGCTTAGCCTTGAGGTTGCTGACCACTGCCCAGGTGGACGCATCCGATGTCTTAACGGCAGGGATATAAACAGAGCGCCGGCCATTGATCAGTGCATAACTTACCGTCACGTCCGAGGCGTCCGATACGCGTGCGACATCTTTGATATAAATCGGAATTCCATTTTTTGTCAGAATAGGGATATCAGCAAAATCTGCGACATTCTTGATCAGTGAATTGATGGTTGTCACATACATCGTGTTGTTGAGGTGCAGGTTACCGGATGGTGACATCACGTTAAATTTCGATAATGCCATCACCACCTCGTCGGCGGTCAGGTTGTAGCTCCGCAATTTATTGGGGTCAACATTGACCGTAATCGTCCTGGAGTTGGCGCCAAAAGGTGGCGGTGCAGAGAGACCCGGTACTGCATAAAACATGGGCCGCACCAGAGTACTCGCCATATCGTAAATCTCCTTGAGGCTTCTTGTCTTCGAAGATAGCACCAGTTGGCCCACCGGTAAGGAGGAAGCGTCAAAACGGACCACCTGTGGCGGCAGCGCCCCTGGCGGAAAAAACTTCATGGCGCGGTTTACCTGCAGTGCTACCTGCGCTGAGGCTTCGGCCATATCGGTATTTTCGTAAAAACTAAGTTTCAGGAGCGTAAGTCCCTGAATATTTTTGGCGGATATATTCTTGATTCCATTGACATAGAGAAACTGATCCTGCATCCGGGAGGAGAAAAAACCTTCCATCTGCTGGGGAGACATCCCGCCGTAAGATTCAATGACGTAAATGGTCGGTGAATTGAGCTGCGGAAAGATATCAATCGGTATTTTCAGTACAGCGAGTACCGAAAAGAGCAGTAGGCTCAGGGTGATGATCACTGTGGTAATCGGCCTTCGTAAAGCAGCTGTGACTAGTGACATAAGTAATTAGTTAAAAAGTTGAAGAAAGCCATCGACATTGTTCTGTGCCACCACCTGGTGGAACAATGCCAGATAATAATTATACTTGGCGGTGATGTAATCGCGCTCTGCCTGATTGAGCATGTTCTGTGCAACGTTGACCTCCACAATATCGATGAGACCATTTTTATATAGGGAAAACTTCTGGCGGTAGGCGGCATTGGCAGCTTTGGTCTGACGCGGAATTTCCTTCAAACGTCTTTCTGCAGTTGCCACTTCAGTGGTAGATTGTGCAATATTCATGGCGATGTTGGCCTGTTGTTCCTGTACCTTTTGCCCGGCCTCGTCCACCATAAGACGCTGCGTATTGAGTTTTACCTTTTTGCGGCGCAGATCAAACAGGTTGTAGTTGATTCCTAGACCAACAAGGTAGTTAGCGCGTTGCAGCCCAAAGCCATCGGCGAGCGAACCATAACTATTGTCGCTTTGCACACTGGATGCCCTGCCCCATACAGCCCCCGAGAGAAACAGCTTGGGACGGTAACTGTTGGCAACCAGCTTTTCTTCCATCTTCGTCTTGTCGAACAACGCATTATAATAGGCGATCATAGGGTGCTGACGGCCGCCATCCAGTTCAATCGGCGCGTTCTTTACCTGTTCGAAAAGAATCTTTTCCGCTGTGGTATCCGCTACAATCTGCGCTGGGGTCATACCCGCTAGCGTAGCCAGTTGAATTTGTAATTGCTGTTGCTGGTTATCCAGTTCAATGAGACCAAGTTGGCTACGCGATATTTCAGCATCGGCCATACTGGTATCCACGCCTGCCCGGATACCACTTTTGACCAGGGCAAAGATCGATTGCCGTATTTCCTGATTACGGGCTATACTGCGCGACTGGATACCGATGAGGTCATGCAATTTCAATAGCTGCAGATAACTATAAATCGTGAAGGACTGTAAGTCATACTTCGACTGTTCAAAACGACGGTTCTCCAAGGTCACCTCCGCCTGCGCAAGTTGGTCCTGCGCATTGAATTGACCAAAATTATAGACCTCCCACTGAAAAGCAGCAATGCCAAGATTGCTGCTCACAGCCTGATAGTTATTATTGGGACGTATACCACCATTATTGGTCGGTACCAAGCCAAAACCGAAGTAAGGCCCCGGCACATTATTATTTGATCCGACGTCTGCCTGATAAGAGAGCTGTAGGCTTGGCAGACGGTTGTTTTTGACTTCTACGGCGCGCGCCTGCTGCACCTGTGTACGGACGTAGTCGGTGCGTAGGGATGGCGCATGCTGCGTTACCGAAGACAACAGCGCATTGAGTTTGATAGGCACATGATTCTCCTGGCCATAGCAAAAAAAGCTACAGCAGAGCAGCACATGCCCCATAAGGACAAGTTTCTGAAACATATAAAAAGCTTATTTTAAAATAGATGAATGTTTGCAGCTCCATTGGAGCCACTTCATACGATTAAAATGGCTTTTTTATCATAAAGTCAGCTGAAGATGACGGAGGTATAGCCGTTGGAGCGGCAATAATGCCTTAGACAGGAAGTTTCCAACTGTAAAGGTGCCGGCATCTGGAAAGAAGGTGTTAAAAAAATGAGTAATAAAAAACGCCTTTACTTTGGCGGTAAAGTGACGAAGCGGCGAGAGCGTCAGACAGGCGCTATCATTTACATCAACCCAATCCAGGTACTCCTGTTTTCGTTTACTAAAGGCCTTGATAACGGTGATAAACTCATTCTCGCCCTGTGTCTTTGCCTGATGATACAATGAAAATCCGATCAAAGGCTTCACGATCAGCAGCATCGCGCTTACCAGTAAGAGAAATTGAAATATGACTCGTCTTAACATAGGTTGTATGATATCTAAAGCACAGCATTTTGATTTGCGTACATTACAAATATAGACAATGACGAAGTAGCCTAGTGTAACATTGACATAACGAAAGCTTTTGTAAACATCATGTTGCAATCACATTGCCTCTCACAAAAATCCAATAATACTAGCAATGTGAACCAGAATCTTGCTCCAGTTTTTCTTGTAGTCTGCTCGGTAGGTTTTATTTAATGGAAGATTTCCCTTCATTTATGCGGAAGGGTAAAAGCGATATCGGTGCCCGGCCCCTCTTTATCGAGCACATGGATCTGACCACCATGCCGCAATATAATATCGGCGCAGAGAAAGAGTCCGATACCGAAACCTTCAATATGACTGTGACCATTGGAGCGATAAAATTTCTCAAATACTTTTTTCCTATCCTCAGGTTTTATTCCCATCCCAAGGTCGCTTACCAGTACCGATACTGCATGCTGATCAGCTGTCATCGTGATGTGTATGGGTGATTTTTTATCGCTATATTTAATTGCATTATTGATCAGGTTGGCAATTACCTGTCCGATACGATAACCATCAGCTTCAAGAAATACACTATCATCGGGCAAATGCAAATGAATATCACTATCGGGAAATATGAGCGCAGCATTTTGGCATATTTCAAGGATAAGCTGCGTTAAATCTATCTTGGATTTATCGAGTTCGATTCCTTTGGCCATTACCATTACTGGAGCGACCATCTCATTAAGGAGACGATTAATACGGTCGGTGGCTTTGACTGCATTTTGAACCAGTTTGTTTGACAGGGCATTTTCTTGCCCTGCCAACTGCCTGTCCAGAATCTGCAAAGTTCCTTTGACAGATGATAATGGCGTCTTGATTTCATGCATGGCGATGCTCAACATCTCATCGCGCAAGATTTCAAGCTCCTTTTTCTCTGTAATATCTAGCGTCGTTCCTGAAATTACCTGCGGGCAGCCATTCTCGTCATAAGTAACCCATCCACGTGCCTCAATCCAATGGATGCTATCATCACCATGCCTTACACGATAATGTGCAGTATAGGGTACATGCCGTTCAATAGCCCTCGTAACACTTGCCTGCATTGCTTCCCGATCTTCGTTTACAATACAGTCCAACATATCACTATAGCTAAAATCCTTTGCCGTATCCCACCCAAAATTTCTTTTGCATTGATCGGTACAGGACATGTAATTTTTTTCCCGAAGGCTAACTTCCCAGAAGCCGATACGGGCCTGTGCGAGCGCCTGCGCAAGATGTTTTTGGGATACCGTAAAGGTAGAATCCGCACCGTGCAAGTTAATCATACAATTGTTAGGATTTAAAAGTGCTTTTCAATTACGTAAAGATACTTATTGTAAGAATATTAGCCTTATTATTTTACACCTTATATTAACCTATAAAATTCGGGAAAGTCTGTCGGCTAATTTAGTCAGCAAAACGGGCAAAAAAACTATTCCACGCCGACTTCAGCAGAGCATCGTACACAAAATTTGCACAGGAACGGTTTTTAACAACGCCGTTGATGAAATGGATGTGGGATAATTACCTGCCTGACTTAAAAGAACGCGACAACAAATACGCGTCCCCACTGAAAGCTTCTCTGGAAGAGCTGAAAGGTTTGCCTCCTGCACTTGTTCAGGTGGCCGAGAATGATATTCTGCATGACGAGGGTGTCGCCTATGGAAGAAAATTGGATGATGCCGGTGTTCCAACGACTCTTACAGAGTATAAAGGCTTTATCCACGATTACGGGATGCTGAATCCGCTGGCGCATATCCACGCTGTACAGGAATCTGTGCTAGATGCAGCGACTGTTTTGCGAAAAGCACTGTTTGCGAAGTAAAATACCCTGCATTTCCAAAGAATAACACCAAATGGTTTGACTGTTTGGTGTTTTTTAAGTTTATAATAGCGTCTTAAGCATGTATTTCCCCTAATGACCGGAATTTCTTACAAAATCTTTTCCAATTCATTTCTATGATCCTCACCCCATTGGGCCGTTACCGCAATGACTGGTATAAGGCTTTCCCCTAGCCCAGTCAGTTCATATTCTACTTTCAGCGGAAGCTGATCAAAGACGACTTTATTGATTAATCCATGTTCAATCAATTGACCAAGCTGCACATCAAGTACACGACGGGTTGCATTGGGGATTTTCCGCTGCAACTCACCCGGACGCTTGATACCTGAATGAATGGCCCAGAGCAGGTTTATTTTCCATTTGCCCTGAACCACCTGCAAAAACAGATGTAAACCGCAATCTAAATTAACCGGAAGTTTTTTTTCGTACATAGCTGATATATTTTACGAAGGCATAAAGTGGGTATAGATAAATTTATCCGTAATTGACACGGTTACTTGATGCCCTTAACTTAGCGGCAAAGTAAATATAAAAATATGAAATACAAGATATTTGGATCAAAAACAGGACTGCATGCCAGTGAAATAATCTTAGGAGCCGCCAACTTTGGAACAAGAAAAGGCTATGGAGCCGATCCCGAAGAGTCAAAAAAGATTTTAACAGCTTATGCAGATGCGGGTGGTAATTTTATCGATATATCGGATGTCTATCAATTTGGGGAGGCAGAAGAAATCGTTGGTAACTATTTAAAGGGACAGCGAAATAATTTTATTATCTGTTCAAAATATACTAGAAGTAGTGATCCCAACCCTGCAATCAGTAATTTTGGGAATAACCGTAAATCTATGCGACAGGCTGTTGAACAAAGTCTGAAAAGACTGAAGACGGACTATATCGATATTTATATGCCGCATTATGATGATGGTGTAACTCCATGGGAAGAAATAGCTTTGGGACTTCAGGATTTGGTCAGCGAAGGGAAAATAGTGTATGCGGGGCTCAGCAATTTCCCGGCATGGAAAGCATCGGCCATTGCATCAGCAACGAAATTAACGGCTTTACAAATTGAATATAATTTATTACAGCGTACCCCAGACCGTGAACTGATCCCGATGGCTAAGGAATTTGGTCTTGGTGTGATGATGTACTCGCCACTGGCTGGCGGACTGTTGACCGCAAAATATAGAAAAGGAGAAGCCGGGCGCATCAGTCATTCTTCTGGCGCTGAATATTCGGAGGACGAGAAAACCAAACTGATCATTGATGAACTGGTATTAATCGCGGAAAAATATGAAGCAACACCCGGTGAGATTGCATTTGCGTGGAATTTATCAAAAGAGGCATTTCCATTACTGGGAGCACGCAATAGCAATCAATTTGAGCAAATTATTAGCGCTACTGAAATTAATTTGACAGCTGATGAGCTGACCAAACTGGACGCTTTAAGCTCCATTAGCCTCGGGTATCCGCACGATCTGCTGAATACTGTACGAGGTTGAATTTGAAAGGTAGAATCTAATATAACTAAGAAAGAGATAACATAAAATGGAATCGATAGTAATTCTTAAAGTGTACGAGCTAAATTTGAACCTAAAACTGCGCCGTATATCCAAAAGTGATCCTATTTTAGTGAACAGCATGAATTATAGCAGCAGTATCGCAGTTGGAATATAAGGGAGCTAAAGAGATTCTTTAGTATATTTACTTTACTATTAAATGGGAGAATATTGGAGCGGGGTTTAACAGCTGTTAATCAAGAAAACATGTTTACAATAGAACAAATTGAAGCTGCTCATAGCAACGTAAAATCAGGCGCTGACTTTCCGGCCTATATCCGGGACATCAAAAAATTAGGTGTTACCGCTTACGACGTTTTTGTTGCGGATGGACACTCCGATTATTATGGAGATAATCACTATAAAACCAGTTCTCCTTCAGCTAATGAACCTTTGACTATTGCTGACCTTGTTGATGCCGAAAAATTCAAACAGGGGTTAAAAGAGCATCAACAGGGCAAAACAGATTACCCCACTTTTATGGCGATGTGTGCAACATGCGGTATCGAAAAATGGACTGTTGATTTAGACAAGATGAGCTGTGTATATTACGATAAGGCTGGAAACGAAATTCTAGCAGAACAAATACCACAGTAACACAATCCGCAATTGCGCAAATACACATCGAAGTTAAATTAAATACATAAAAGAAAATGGGTCAATACTTTTGGATTGCGATACCTGCCGAGCTGTTTTTTCAGTACTGCGGAGAAACGATGGAAAAACATCAGGCGCACGCCTATATGGAGAAGATAAACCGTCGTTCAGGCAAACGGAGTTATCTGAAATACAGCAAGGAAAATCCGTCGGCGTTTCTGGAAAGCTTTTCATCAGCGGATTATCAGGAATTTTTCCTGTCCACCTATCCTTTTCCAGATCAGGAAACCAGCGTAGATTCCGGTGTCTTCTATGATTCACCTGTCGCCGAATATACCATTGCAGGAAGCGGGGGCTATGAAACGGACCGGACAAGGGAAATTATCCACCTGCGTCAGATCATGAAGCAAGCGGACAAATCGGCAAAAGCATTTTTTGCTGCCTTGCAGCGCAACCTCAAAAAGATCCCCGATCTACGCGATACCCTGAGCAGTGGAAATAAAAACCATTTTTACCTGCCGACATCAAAAAGTATCATTCCCCAAAATGCCCATAGTCGGCTTATAACGATGCCCTGGGAAGAACATTGCCTAAGCAAAGACCTCATCTACCAACAGCAATGATTCAAATGAGCTGAGGCAGGCCATGTTGACGAAACCGAAGATCTTACGTGGCTGACGGTCTATTTTCCTGATGGTATTATCTATTTTTATTAAATCTGTCTTCCAGCGATTTGTCAAATTGGTAAATATCTGTGTAAAAAATAAGCTTTCCGTTTTTTATAAGGCAGGTCAGGTATGTAATTATAATAGGTACGGGCTCACTCAGCACAAAATCTCTCTTTTCGTAAGATCGTATTGCGTTTTCCAGCGCTGAAATTTTATACGCTGCACCATCGTATGCCAATAGCATGGCGGCCAGACGATCCGCATTTTCCACACGTACACAGCCATGGCTGAGTGCCCTTTTCTCGCGATCAAAAAATTGTTTCTGAGCGGTATCATGAAGGTATACGGCATACGGATTTTCAAATCTAAAGATAACGGCACCCAATGCGTTTTCCTGACCCGAGGATTGCGTTATACTATAGTTATTAGGATTATCATTGATCTGCCTTAATGTTGATGCATTCACGGTGACTTTATTGCCCGATCCGTCATAGATCGAGTAATTATGATCAGCTAGGTAGCTTTTATCTTTCATCATTTCGGGCAGCATTTCCTTACGGAAAATACTTTGTGGAACCCGCCAGTCTGGTGCCGTTGAAAAATAACTGATTTCACTTTCCAAAACAGGCGTTTTTGTTGTTGACTTTCCTACTACAACCTTAAAGCCGAACATCTCGCCGCCCTGATGTAGCTCCAATATATATGAAGGGATATTGACCATAATATAGTAGGCACTTTGCGTATTGATCCATCTCAGGCGTTCCATATTTATGATGATCTTCCCCATTTCGGTCGGAGAAACAATACGATCATTTGCCCTTTGTGCACGATCTAGATAAGTCTGAAGATCAGTATAGGCTTTTAAATTAGGCTGGGCCTTAAGTATTGCTCCCTGGAAATCTGCCTGCATTCGCGCTATCGCTAATATTTCATCTGCACAAAATCCATTGATCCTACTGGTATCAATCTGAGTTTTTTGGTATAAAGGATTATATTTTCCAAAGTGAAGGTCATTAATAAAGGTAATTAAGCCATCGGTGAGCAGTATATCAAAGCGCGTTCTTTCCTTCTTATTTTTTTCGGAGGGAAAGTCTCGCCATTGGTCTAATTTTTCCAAAGAAAGTGCTTCTAGATGGTAATCGGACAGTGAGAGGCCATAGTGATCTGCCTTCGTTAGCAGTAACAGCGCTATTTTCGATTGTTCTTGCCATTGCCGAGTATCTGTCCAATGATATCCTGAATAATTATCCGTATAGAACCTGAAAACCGATTTTGGATAATTCAGCTTGGAAAGATACGTACTGTTCTCTAGCGCTGCTTTAATTTCTGCACCTATATTGACATCCTGTGCGCAGATCGCAGTGCAGAAAATAGAGAAAAAAATAACTACAAAATACTTAACCGCTTTCATGATATCTAATTTTATGTTTAAAATTTCGACATCCACCCACCCCTATCTCCGAATTTGTGTTAGGATGGCTAAACCTTCAAAGTGATCGAATAGTATAAACAAAGTTCTGATTTATAATCCATTATAGGTTATATAATATCAATTATTTTTTATATAATTGGTCGTATTCAGAAGGCAGTAAAGTGAACATACTACAGTTATAACATAAACAAATGGCAAAATCTATTTTAACAATCACCCTGAATCCATCCGTAGACAAGAGTACCAGCGTACCACATATCGTTCCTGAAAAGAAATTGCGCTGTGAAAAACCTATATATCAGCCTGGTGGCGGAGGAATTAATGTATCTCGTGCCCTGAAAAGACTTGGTCTGGCTTCAACTGCTCTTTTTACATCCGGCGGAAAGACAGGCAGTTTGCTCGAAAGCTTATTGAAGCTGGAAGATATTGCTATAGATCCTATTCGGGTGAATGGCGAGACCCGCGAAAATTTTATTGTGGTTGACAGCGCAACCAATCAGCAATATCGGTTCGGGTTTCCAGGCGAAGAGTTTGAATCCAACGAGCTGGAAGGGATCAGTTCTTTAATCGAGGAACTAACCTATACTCCGGATTTTGTCGTTATCAGCGGTAGTATTCCGGCTGGGGTACCGTCCGAATTTATACGATCACTGATCAATACGTACAAAACGAAGGGCAGTAAAATAATCATTGATACATCGGGTGATGCACTTCGCCTTGCATTGGAGGAAGGTGTCTTTTTAATCAAACCGAATGCCGGAGAGCTTGCTGCACTTGTTGGAAAAGAGGAATTGGGGCATTCCGATCTGGATATGGCCGCCCAGCAGCTAATTTCGCAGGGGAAGGCTACGCTAATCGTGGTCTCTCTGGGTGCCCAAGGCGCTATATTGTATTCAGAAACAGAAAGAATCCAGCTGCCTTCCCCGCTGGTCAAGGTACGTAGTACGGTGGGCGCAGGTGACAGTATGGTTGCCGGAATGGTTTCTGTCTTAGCCCAACAAGGCGATCTGGAGCATGTCCTTCAGATGGGAATCGCCTGCGGTTCGGCGACGACGATGGCGCAGGGAACCGGACTGTTCGCTAAGAAAGATGTGGATCGGCTGTTTTCGGAAATAAAAAAAAGGTAAAAATTGAGGATGTTGCCTTACAAATGACGATGTTGCCTTACAAAAAGGCGCACAATCCTGTGCGCCTTTTTTGTTCTACTCATCTTTTGCTTTTACTCAGTTTCGCCAATAACCTACTTGTAGCGAAACTGACATGGCCCTCCTGTAGCTGTAATAATAGGCTAATTCCCCTCGCTTAAATTAAAATGAAACACTTTTCCGCTGAGAGGAAAAGACTCCAATTGTGCGGTTGTCAGTCCTTCCCTAGCCGTGCTGATAAACAATTCGGTCCCTGTAGGACCACCAAAACAACAGGAAGTTACATGCGGCGCATTCACCCTTATTTTATCCAACAGTTCACCTGTTTCAATATGCCACTTGCAAACGGCAAAACCGCCCCAATGTGCAACCCAGAGATGCCCATCGGGTCCCAGGCACATGCCGTCGGGCATGCCCAGCTCATGGGGTACGCGTACGATTGTACTGTAGGGCTTCGCTCCTGCCCTCACCGACTCACCTGTGTTATACGCTGCGTAACGACGGATTTCGCGGGTGTAGGTATCGATAAAGTAAAAATAAGGACTACCACTGGGCCATACAATACCATTGGGAATCGTCACTGCAGGAATAACAGTCTCCAAAATCCCGTTGGAGAAACGCATAAGTTTCCCCTCATCCGGCAAAGCTTGCATGTGCATCGTTCCGAACCAAAAATTACCCTCAGGATCTACTCCACCATCATTGGTACGGATTTGCCCAGCCCTAGCATCTAGCTCAGCTACGATCGTCAAATCTTGCGTTTCCCTTGTCCAAATAGCTAACCCTTGCTGCATGGCCACAAGAAATTTACCCGATCCATCTGGCCAAGGCACAATCTTGCTTACATAACCTGGCAATTCCCAGTAAGCCGACTTCTTGCTTTCCAACTGATAGGTATGAATACGCTTTTGCAAAATATCCACCCAATACAAACTGTTATCCTGCGGGCTCCATACCATGCCTTCCCCCAGCAGACATTCGGTATGCAAAAAGACTGCTGCTTCTTTTAAATTATTCTTCATCACCATTTTGCTATGCCCAACCTGATCGGCAATTTCTTCTTGAGGTTAATATTATTTTATTAAGTAGGCAAGTTCACGTTGGGGCTTAATCCTCTTGCATTAATGCACTTCTTCCTCCATCAACTAAATAGGTACTTCCACTTGCAAAGGAAGCGTAGGTACTAGCTAGAAAAACACACCAGCCACCGATCTCTTCAGTTGTACCTAATTTCTTGACTGGATGTCTATCGACTGTCTTTTGTCTTTCGGCATCGGCATCCGGAAAACTGTCAAACCAATTTTGATTGCCGGGCGTATCAATAAACCCAGGTGCAAGTCCAACCGTACGGATCGCTGGCCCCCATTCGATAGCCATGGCCCTAACGAGTGAAAGGAGTGCCCCTTTGCTTACGTTATAAGGAAAGCAACCGGGTATGGAGGCATAAGCATGGTTAGAAGCCATGACAATAATCACACCCGGTGAAGCTTGGGTCATCAGTGGTTTTAAGGCTCGTGCCAGCAACCAATGTGAAGCGAGGTTTAAATTATTATTGCGATTCCAATCTGCTAGCGTACACGCATCCAAGCCTTTGAATATATTCTGACCTGCATTCGAAAGCAGTATATCCAAACGGCCGTGCTCCTGTTGAAGGAGCACAGCCAATTCCTGAATAGCAGCCTCATTGGACACATCAGCCGCATAATAAAATGTTCGTTGCCGATAAGGTTCCATTGCTGCAAAAAATGAAGCCACTGCCGGGTCATCGACCGCTAATTCGGCACAGGCTATAACGGTTGCACCCGCCGCTGCAAATTGCAGACTTGCTCCCAGTCCAATGCCCGAGGTTCCGCCTGTGATCAGGACAACCTTGCCCGTTAAATCAATTGTAAATGCCATCTACGATTAAAATTACACATAAAAACCTGGCCTTGCCTCCAATATCCCTGGATGTTTGAGCATTTCCTCTTCGATCAAATCCACCCCCAATCCCGGTCTTTCGCTCAAGACCAAGTGGCCATTTTTCACCATATCCTTAATCGGATGGTCAATGACTTCATCGCGCCAGGGCACATCATTGAACATAAATTCCTGCCGAAAGAAATTAGGCACCGAAGCACAGACATGCGCACTGGCCAATGTGGAAAGTGGTCCATTGGGGTTGTGTGGTGCCAATAACACATTGTATGCTTCCATCATGGTGGCCATACGCTTCATTTCGGAAGGCCCACCACAACGCGTAATATCAGGCATCATAATATCACAGATATTTTTTTCCAATACCGGTCGAATGCCATGACGGGTATAATGTCTTTCGCCCACACAGATCGAGACATTGGACGGAATGCGCTCCCGCATGGCACGCAGGTTGTCTGCATTTTCTGGCCCTGCAGGCTCCTCGTACCAGGTAATATTCAGTTCAGAAAGACGTTGCGCCATCTGTACAGCGACACGATAATTGAGCATGGCATGTGTTTCGATCATGATATCAAAATTGGGTCCAACTCCATCACGAACCGCTTTACTCACCTCAAAGGCCAGGTCCTGCTGTTCGGCGGTCAAAGTCAGGTTTGCGGCCAGATCTTCCCCATAAAGATAGTTTGTATGCGCAAATGGGTCAAACTTTAAACCTGTAAACCCAGCTGCTTTGACTGCTTGCGCTTGTCGAGCATAATCTTCGGGATTATGTCCGCCACCGGTAAACCAATAATTGGCATACAACAGAATCTCTTTACGGAAAGCACCACCCAACAGTTCATAACAAGGTACGCCGAGCACCTTGCCTTTCAAATCCAATAGTGCCATGTCAATACCCGAAATAGCACACATGCTTGCACCATAAGGTCCAATCCAATTGAGATCGCGGTAGAGTTTGGTCCAGATAAAATCTGTTTTCATCGCGTCCAGACCAATGATGCGCTGCCCCACATGCTTAGCGGCCTCATATACAATGGGACTGCCGGGCCAGTTGGTCGCTTCGCCCACACCTGTATGACCAGTATCGGTATAAATTTTGATTAAAGTCCAATTATATTTTACGCCTTCAACCAGCCAGACTTTAACATCTATAATCTTCATTGTTCTACTATTTTAATTTATCTTAAGAATAATCTGTCCACTTAACTTATCGCCTTTTTTTAGCTTTTTGCGTCCATAGCTGTGCGGCGATCCATAAAAAGGTTCCGATCCGTTATTCGAATAATCGGCTATCAACCATTGTATCTGTTGATCCTGTTTCCAGGCCCTTGCATGCTGCTGGCCGTTCGACAACACCTTAACCGTTGCGGCAGGGCTACGCAAACTTGCCCAATAAATATTTCCTTTGGTCGACCTAAAGTCGTTCGAGCCCAATATATTGGCATCATCTTTCCAATCTTTTGCTTGTGGTTTACCATGCTCTTCTACTTCATACAATGGTGCGGCATGCAATACAGCCTCGCCCTCATTGCGTCCGATATGATTGGCAGGATAAGTGGAAAATGATCCATTTCGTGACCAGGCCAATCTATCGTAGGACAAAGGCAATCCGAGCATCAGACCGGCCTGATAAAGATCCATTTCTTGCCCCTGCTGATAGACCATTTCATACTCCACCTGCAAAAGACCATTGTTAAGGAAAACAAATTTTTGCTTTCCGGTGCCATTCTGATACCGCAGGTCCATGCGAACACTTATACTGTCGCCAGTCTGACTGGCTTCTGCGGCATCCGCAAATAAGGTATACTGCTCATACTGCTTCAATGGCACAATGTTATTTTGATAGGTCTCTCCTGCAACATTTGGCTTACCGCCATCTTCCGCATTTGCTTCGATGAGCGCTACGGTGGGGCCCTTCGTCAAAATCAGCTCACCATCTTTGCGAACAGCAAGCAATTTCCCATAGGTTCGGCTGAACGTATAATCCACATTTCCCTGCTTTACATAAATATACGCCGAATCTTGTTTGAGCTGTAGTTCCGTAGCCGAAAACTTTTCCTGATTTTTGGCACCTTTCTCAAAAAGCTCATTTTCAACCTCAATTTGCTGATTGTCCATAGCAATAATTCGCAATGAGCCATATTCAGCTTGGATCGGTAAAATGACCTCGCCGCTGGTCCGCGGTCCTATTGCCGCCTTAAAGGGAACTTCCTTACCATCTACTATGGCGACGAGTTTGAGCTGGTCAAGGGAAAGAAAATCATATCTGTTTTCAATCGTAACCACCACTTTACCTTTCTTCCATTGCGGTGTACCGATCCTGATCGGCGAATAAGCCTTTTTCATTCCAAAATACTCCGGTTTCGGTCTACGCCATCCATCAATTGGCCCCCAAGGTCCATACCCTACAATACGTCCATCGGGTAGATGAAAGGTATCATCGATACCGCTCCATATCGCGCCCCCCAAGTTGGCCGAATGCTTATAGATGGAATCTACAAAAGTCACTAAGGGTGCATTATAAGCCTCGCGGATACCAGGGTCGGTTAACAATTCACGCCTGTTATAAGTCGACAAATGGGCATATTCACCAAATAAAGTCGGTCTTTTCATGCTATCGGTGGCCGCCGGGCCATTGATACCCGGATAATGGTAATTGGCAATATCCGCTTTACTTCCGCCATTATTAAATCCACCCCAGGTCTGATCATGAAAACTGGTTGGACGCGTTGGATCCAAGGCCTTTACACGTGTATTGACCTCGGACCAAAGCGGGCTCCAATGCGATTCATTGCCCAGAGACCAGAATAAGATCGAAGGGTGATTGCGGTTGCTCAATACATTATCGATGTTTGCGCCCAGCATAACCGGCAAGAAACGCTTATCCCTGTAATCCCATTTCCGCCAGATTGGTGAAGCATGGTGCTGAATCCAGCTCAAAGCAGCCTCACTCTCGACATACATTCCCAACTCGTCTGCCGCATTCAAAAATTCTTCTGATGGCGGATAGTGCGAGGTACGGATATAATTGACATTGGCCTGTTTAAATAAAACAACGTCCTGCCGATCTATTGCCGGATCGGCAGCTCGGCCATTCAGCGGATGTACAGCATGCCTATTAACTCCTCTCAATTTGACAGGTTTACCGTTTAGCATCAGCTGATTTTTGACGACTTCAATTTCACGAAATCCAACCTTTTGTTTATTGGTCTGTATCGCCTTGCCATCCACAATCAATGCCGTTTCCAACACATAGAGGTAAGGAGTCTCGGCCGACCAGTGCATCGGTTTTTTTACCGCTAGTAGACTTTCGATCTGTTTATGGCTCCCTACGCCAAGCTGAATCTTGTCGGAGGATTTTTCAAGAACTGTCTTGCCATTGGCATCTCGGAGTACGTAGCGCAATTGAACCTGCTGCTGCCGGTCCGAGCTATTTTGCACCAGCCCCCCAAGTTTAAGCGTTGCATGGACATATTTTGAATCGAAATCTGTTGCAACCGCTGCATCCGAAATATGTACTTTAGGCACTGTAAACAACGTTGCTTTGCGCAAAATCCCACCCACGGTATGGACTGCATACTGAGACACACAAGATAATATATCGCTGATGGTATTTGCCTGAACTTCTACCGTCAGTTTATTTTTTCCTTTGTTGACTTTCCCTGTTAAGTCGACCTGAAATGCGACAAATCCACCTTCATGTTCACCGACTACCTGATCGTTTACTTTGACAAGCGCATGTGAACTGACACCGTCAAAGCGAATGTATGCTGGGTTGCCTTCCCAATCGTCGGGCATATCAAATGAGCGCTCATACACTGCCGTCTCACCCGCGGCGACATGCTGGCCTTGCATTTCCCACTCTCCCGGTACCTGAATGGTCACGGGCTTCGTATTCGCTACTTTGAAGTTCCACTGTCCATTCAACAGAATCCGACTGATTTTACTTGTGGCCAACTGATCGGGTAAGGGCGTCAAAAATGATGAAGCCTGTTGTGCCGACAGATTTCCAAAGGACGAACAGGCCAACAGCAGCGCCAACCAGCTGCCTTTGGACAGTTTGAATTTACATAATTCCATATTTTTCAAATGCTTCTTTGGCACCCATGCCTTCCATAACCTTGTTCAAAACGACTTTTTCAGCTCTGGCTTTTTCAAACGCTCGAGCAAAAACCTCCTGTTCGTGTTCGCGTGGTACCACGCAGACACCATCAATATCGCCGATCAGCATATCGCCATCCTTGATCAGGACATTTCCAAAACGGATTGGCACACGCCAGTCAATAACCTTTCCTCTCGGTGCCTGATCCTGCGCATAACAGCCCATCGAGAAACAAGGAAACTCGAGTGCCAAAATCCCCACGGTATCTCTTGAATAGCCATTGACAATTGCCCCATGTGCACCCAATGTTTTGGCCCGCGCACTCATAATCTCACCCCAAAGCGCGTAGTCGGGCGAAGAGCCGCTGCAAATATAAACCTCCCCCGGACGCAGATCATCCAGGGCTTCCAGCATAAATCCAAATGATTTAGCCAATACAGGATTCTTCGACTGCTGTTCAGCATTTCCGCAAACGTCGGCCTCCAATACCGTCATCGCCCTACCAATTAAAAACAAATCTGATTTTAACGGTCTTATATTCGGTGGCAGAAATTGATGAAGCAATCCCATTTTGTCCATCACATCCCCAATGACAGCTGTAAAAAGTTCCTTACGGATCAGCGCAAAGAGCTCTTCATCATTTGCCCATTCCACCAGATAGTTTTCTTTCATATTTATATCAATTAAATCATGTTACCATAAAAAGACATACAGGGCTACCAATACACCTAGGATGAATAAACTCACTAATTTGAAACCACTGGAGGTCACAAAAAGATTTCTATTCACGATTACTGTATCATTACGATAGTTTCGATTGCCCAGCAGGCTGACCAAAACCATTGTTGCCACCGTACATATAAACACCACAAGAATCCGATTCATAAAGGGGCTTTCATCTAACCAGAAATTTTTAAAGAGCAAAGAATAGGCAAATGTAGAAATGGCTCCGGCAAATGCGCCGTTTGGTGTTGTCCACGTTGTAAAGATACCCATCAGAAAAATCGCCAATACGCCTGGGGTGATAAAACCTGTAAATTCCTGAATAAACTGAAAGCCCTGATCCAGATGCTGCAATAGCGGAGCCAAAGACGCACCAATGACCAAGGCGATCAGTACAGTTACTTTGCCCAGCTTCACCAGAGCTGTATCGCTCAGGGCACCGCCTTTTATATTCTTATAAATATCCAAAGACACAATCGTTGCTATGCTATTGACCTTTCCGGCCAGTGAGGCCACGATAGCAGCCGTTAAAGCAGCAAAAGCCAATCCTTTGAAGCCCGTCGGTAAAATCGAGAGTAGCAGCGGATATGCTTTATCGGGCTTCACAGTAGCGCCTTCGAGCATCCCTTGTGCAAAACTGAGATTCGAACCTTCTTTATATAAATAGTAAGCAGCAATGCCGGGCAGCACCACAATCAAAGGCATAAACAGCTTCATAACGGCTGCAAACAACATCCCATTTTGGGCTGTTTTTAGATTTTTGGCCCCAAGTGCACGCTGGGTAATATATTGATTGCATCCCCAATACGATAGATTGATCACCCACATACCGCCCAATAGAACCGACCATCCGGGCAGATCCATATAAGCATCGGTACCATCGGGTTTTATGAGCTGTCCTTTTTCAATAAAAAGATGAAAATGCTGTGGCACCTCTGTTTTCAAGATAAGGAGTCCGTCCAGCCAATGTCCCATGCCCTTTGTATGTGCCACTAGATCGAGGGCGATATAAGTCGTTGTGAGCCCGCCTATAATCAACAAGACCACCTGAATCACGTCGGTGTAGCCAATCACTTTCATCCCGCCCAAGGCGATAATCAGGGCCAATGTCGCCAACAGCCAAACCGCTACGACCATAGGAATCCCTGCAATCGCCTGAATGGCCAAACCACCCAGATAAAGTATCGAAGTCAAATTGACAAACACATAGACCAAAACCCAGAATACCGCCATCACCATACTCACCCGCGGATCGAAACGCTTGCGCAGAAAGCCAGGCATGGTAAAAATCTTATTCTTCAGATAAATGGGTAAAAACAGCACCGCCACAATAATTAGTCCGATAGCAGCCATCCATTCATAGGATGCAATGGCCAGCCCCAGAGCAAATCCCGACCCCGACATCCCTATAAATTGCTCAGCAGAGATATTCGATGCAATAATAGAAGCCCCGATGGCCCACCAGCTTAAGGAACCTTCCGCCAGAAAATAATCGTGCGTTACCGAACCCGAACTGTGTTTGCGTCGATAAATGTAATAGCCATAGCCACCAACAACAATAAAATACAGCAGATAAATGATTTGATCAATCCAAGCCAACATAGCGATATCATTAGAATTTTAATGTGATAGATCCCTGACAAGGTGAAGCTTCCAAGGTCTTGCAATAATTGCCCCAGGCAATTTCAGGATAATCCCATTTATTGTTTATATACAAAACCAGTTGCTCATTTTCCAGGCGATCCATACGGCAGGCATTGTCTGCTTGGGGCGAAACCACCTGCATCAGGTTCTTTGCGCCACTACCCAAAGCGTAGTAGTATATATTCTCTTTCATTCCCTTCGCCCGCTGCGTTAATGGATGCTGGCTCCGCGCTCCTTTATCGGCCCAATAATAATAGTTGTGTGTGTCCATGTACCAGGGCTGTGTGGGCTCTTGACCGTACAGCGTCTTATCCATAGAAGACAAGCTTGCTGTTCCTTCATTTCCCGCAAATGATTCCTGGGGATAATCGTTCCAATAACCATTTCTGCTCCAGGTAATACGATCAAGTGCATTGCTGAGATAATACTTTAGCCCAATTTCACGTAGGTAGCCATTGGGTTCACCCTGGGTATGATACAACGTCTTCATTTCTCCTTTACCATCGATCGTCAGATCAAACTGAATGGATAAACTGCCATTTTTCCCCATAATCGATACCAGAGCCAAATTGTCTTTGATACGCACATCCAATTTGTTCAATTGCCAATTTTTATCGTCGAGCAGGTATTTGCTTGCACTTTTGCGTACTTCGGCGCCAGTCAGGTGGTTGAGGTTGATGTCCATGTTTAAAAAAGGACCTTTTTGGATCAGCACTTTACCATCAATCAGCGCATTTTCGATCAAGCCTGTTGTTTTTGAAATCGGAAAGGTGAAATTCCTTCCCCTGATCAGGTAACGATTAGACTCTTCAACAAGCTGTAGACCTCCATTTTGAGTCGATTCAGGCATTTTGACCTGATGTTCACCCAAGAAATAACGGTAACTATCCAGCAGCATCCCGTTGCTGTCCACAAAGTGTAAAGCCAGTTGCTCGCCCTGTTGCCAGGCTAAACCGGGTAGTTGAATATATCCTTTCTGATGCGGAGCGATATCGGGTAGTCCTAACGTATAGGTTTTCCCGGCATAGGTGTATTGCAGTTTAATTTCCTGGAGCGAAGTGTGGTCAAATCGATTGTATACGGGAATTGTCAGCGGCTGAAAGCTAGCAAAATCAGGGATAATTTTTCCTTTCAAGGTAACCAATACAGGAGACTGCGCTTTTTTTGTGGACCAAAATTCAGGTTTTTTGCGCCGCCAAACATCGACGATCCCCCATTCACCGTAGCCTACCGCCTGCCCCTGAAAATCTTCGGGTTTGGCGGTATGGGCAAATTCCTTCCAAAAGGCAGTTCCTTTCTTCAGCTGTTGTGGAATCATAAATACTTCGTCCACATAGCCCCATATTGCACCACCAAGGCCCCCTTGCTTCGGAAACAGGCCGCTCCACATCATGTCCATCGAGATACCCCAAAATTCACGGATATTCGGGTCGTCCTGCAGTGTTTTATAGGTATAACAAGCCGGATGAGCCCATTCATCGAATAAAGCCGGAATGCCATGCCCCTCAAAGTTACGCGTGGTCTTGCCATACTGTGTCAAGTTACCATACACGTCCTGATAGTGCATACTCAGGATTTCATAAATCTTCGGTTCGGTGGTTTGCGAGCCCGGATAGCTCCAAATAATGGGTCTTGTCGGATCCATTTGCTTCACCAAATCGTGGCTTCGCTTAAAGTTGTCGCCATAGATCGATTCATTGCCGATGGACCAGAAAAGGACAGCAGGATGGCTTTTAAACGTATTGACCATCTCAAGCGATTGACTCAGGTACTGATCTGTCTTTTTCGGATCATTTTGTGAGGCGCCGGGCGCATAATTTTTTTGCCTGTAAGTATCCACAAAACAGATTGCCGTTTCAACCTCCACATAGATACCGTATTTATTACAGTATTCGACAAAACGCTCCGTCGGTGGATAATGCGAAGTACGAATGAAATTGATATTTGCTTCTTTAAACAATTGAACATCTAGGCTATCGTAATAGGCCGAAGCACTGCGTCCTAAGGTCGGGTGCATGTCGTGCCGATTGGCTCCACGTAGCTTGACCGGTTTGCCGTTTACCATAAGCTGGTCTTTAACCACTTTCACTTCGCGAAACCCGACCGATTTATGAAAAGCATAGGTAGAGCTACCCTGCTCTTTCACTTCCACATCCAACCGATAAAGATTTGGATGTTCGGCATCCCATTTCAGCGGTGCAGCTACACGGAACACATGGCTGTTGGCCCCGGCTACAATTGGTTTTTCAGGATTATCCAAAACAATACTTTTACCGTTCGGATCAGTCAAGGTATACTTGATCGTAGCCCCTTTGGCCACAAAACCGCCAAAATCCAATTTTAGCTGCGCGTCCGTATACGACGCATCAAAGGCTGTTTCGAGGTTAAAGTCGGTCACAGGATGTGCCGCTGTTGCAAATAAGGTCACATCCCGCAAGATTCCACCTATCGGATGGTGTGCATAGCCCGATGCATACGAAATATCATCCAGCTGATCCTGTACCTCCAGCTCGATTTCATTCTGCTTTCCGAAAATCACAAAAGGTGTAATATCTACTTCCCAACGCGTAAATCCACCATGATGGCTCGTGACCGCTTTACCATTGATGCTAAGTTTGGCGAAACTATACACACCATCAAAGCGGATGATTGTCTTTTTACCTTTATACTGGCTAGGTACCAAAAATTTACGGCTATAAAAAAAAGAATTGTCGTGTTGAATGCCATAGCCCTGCATAACAGCTTCCCCCGGAACCTGAATATTCTCCCAGGCCGAACTGCGATCAAATTTGAAATTCCATTGACCATTTAAGGATTGAACAGGAGCTTTCAGACCAGTCACTTTGGCTGGCAACTGATAAGCTGCCGGCTGCGCCATTGCCAGACTCCCCATTATCCCCCACAACGCTAACAACAGCAGTTTTTTTAGTTTTTTCATATCATAATAGGTTGTAATTCCACCCTTCTAGAATGCAATACCACTTTGTTACATTCTTTGTCAAAGATAGGTCCTCTTACGTGGCAATACTACAACTGGTTATACATAAACTAAAACTATTTACACCCTAATAATGAGCAGTGGAATATTATTAAGTGAATATTGTTTGATATGACAGTAAATACTGTATTTTTGCGTTAACCAATTTAGCTATGTATGAACAAATTATCCAAACCTCAATTTATAGAGCTTACTCCACCTAGCGAAAAGACAATACATGTTAAATTGGTCGATCAGGAATTTTTGAGCAATCCGCTGCACTTTCACGAGCTCTGTGAGTTGGTGCTTATCGTGGAAAGTTTCGGTAAGCGCATTGTGGGCAACAATGTGGCGACCTTTACAGAAGGAGACCTGGTGTTGATGGGCCCCAATATTCCCCATATCTGGCGCAACGACGATTTATTTCTGCAGCAGGACAATGATTTGCGTGCCCGCGCCATCGTGATCTATTTTCCGGCCGATTTCTTACTTCGCCTAACCGACGAACATCAAACCATCCAGGCCATGCAGCAATTTATCCGCAAGGCTCAACGTGGACTTCGTTTTTATGGTGAAACACGCGATAAGGCACAGCACTTACTTGAAAAACTCAGCGATAAAGAAGGATTTCCAAAAATAATCGAATTCCTCAACCTAATTCACTTGCTACAGGAAACAGCTGAATTTGAAAGTTTGGCTTCCGAAGGTTATCGCCCGACTTTCAGTGAGCAGGAGACCCAGCGCATCAATAAGGTGTACCTCTATGTGATGAGCAATTTTAAGGAGGATGTAAATCTACAAGTTGCCAGCGACATGCTCAATATGACGCCCAACGCTTTCTGTCGTTTTTTTAAACGCCATACCCAAAAACCTTTTTCTCGCTTTGTCAATGAGATGCGCATTGGTCATGCCTGTAAACTGCTGATGGATCGGACGCTGAGCATATCGGAGATTTGCTACGAATGTGGTTATCAAAATCTGACCAACTTCAATAAGTTTTTTAAATCCATTATGAATAAAACACCGCGCGAGTTTCGTAAAGAGATGGATCTGTAAGATGTATTCGATAGCGCTGAAAAATTTAGGGGCCATTTCCCTATCAAAAAGAAAGGCTGTACAAAAGTACAGCCCAGTCCTACCAATTTACTGAAACTAACACCTATTTAAAAACCCTTGATTGTTTTCAACGTATAATCTTGAGCATCACCATTCGCTGCCGTCACCCGATACATTCTATCCTGTGAAAAATCGCCTGGTTTACCTAGTACTGGAGCTCCATTGAGCGGCGAAACCACCGAAACGTCCGACACAGTGATCGTAACCCAAAGATTAGCAAGTTGATCTTTTTCAATTCGTTTTTTAAACTCATCAAATAACATCTGCTTGGTGACGGATCCCGAAGGCCCAGCTTTCTTAACCGAGTTGATATCGTACGAAATCGTAGACGTATATCCCTTTTGTCCATTCGTATCAAAAGCTACCGCCGTATTCTTAAAAACGACCTCACACACCCGGTCAAACTCAATCTCCTGCATGGGAGTTCCTTTCTGTATGGTATCATTATATAGAAAGCGGTATGAATAACTTACTGCAGTCAGTTTGTTGTCTGGCGAGTTTGGCAGCTCCTCATAGCCCTTTTTTAAACAGCTTCCCATCGCAATGAGCGTCAGCGCGCCGAGCAGGATTCGCCCTATTTTGTGATTTATCTTATGCATAATCAATTTCATTATATCTGTACACCAAAGTTTTTATTCCCATCCCGGATTTTGCTTCACGCCTGACTTCAAGCGGAATGTTTCGTTGATTGGCATCAAGTACCTTTTGGCAGAGAATCGAGCTTCCCCAACAACGTTATTGTCTTCAAAAAAAGAATAGGATTTACCATCTCTCGAAATTCGAATACCCCGTAAGGCACCCTGCAGTTCAGGAATAACAAATCCCGATCCGACATAAGCTCCATCACGCAGACCACCCGATGCGCGCATGCCCCAGCGTAACAGCGACCAATACCGATCGTTATTCTCGTAGACCATCTCCACATTGCGTTCTCTTTTGTAGGCCTCAAAAAGTGAGCTCCCCCAATTGTTGCCCGAAAGCGTATTCAAATACTGGTTGACGCTACTTTCAGAAAAACCACCATGACGTACCATGGTCGGCAGCATGTATTTTTTTGCATTGGCAAAGTCTCCTTTCATGAGATAAGCTTCGGCCATATTGAGATAAGCCTCACCATAGCGGAGCACCGAAAACACATAGTCTAATTTTTGGTCAGATGGTGAAGGCAGGCTCACAATATTATCGTAAAAATACTTCACCATCGCATAACCTGTACTGGAATTATAATTTTCGGTATTTCCGGATTGGTATCCATATTCCTGTACCGAACCTTCATTAATCTTGCTATTGGCATTGCTCACATTTCCATCCCTTCTAAAAAACACACGTACCTGATTATTGAAATACATACAGCTATCATAGAGAATCGTTGCATAAAAACGTTGGTCTCTTTTCTTGGAGTTGGAGAAATACATTTTCTCGTCCACATTTTTACCTGTGGTGACATAACTGGCATTATTCCATGATTTCAACTGTCCATCTACATCCGAGACCAGATAGTCATCGACCAGGTCCTGCGTTGGCCACGAACCGCCATCCATACCCCAAAAGTTCATGGTGACATTGATTGGAAAGTTAGCTTTGGCATAAGCCGAAAACTTACCCGTGGACCAAAGCCCCTGATATTGCATAGGCACATCATAGAGGGAGGTATTTGTTTTGTTACGCTCACGAGTGAGGATAAACTCGGTGGCCGTAACTGCAGTCTCATAGGATCTAAACATGTTGTAGTAAGGACTTAGTTGCGTCCCACCATTATTGAGCCCCAATGCCTCACCCGACTGAATCACTTTGTCATAATACCCACTATTTGCAGCCCCTCCATCCACGTAGGCAGCAGCCTGCAAGCCTATGCGCATGATCATAGCGTTTGCAGCTTTGGCAGTAGCCCGTCCCCTTTCGGCAGTTGCCGGAAGCGCGGCTGCAGCTTTTTGAAGATCGGCCAGCATAAAATCGTACGTTTCCTTGGCTGAACTTCTTGGAATCTGAAGATCATCATCCAGTGTCAACACTTTATCAATCAATTGCAGTCCACCATAGAGTTTGGCATACACAAAGTAGTGCGCAGCTCTTAAAAAATACAACTCCCCTAAACTCCTGTTTTTAAATTCACTCGAAAAAGTCGTACTTGTTTCAATATTGGCAATTGCCGAATTGATACGCCATAAAAGTGAATAATTTAACCAGCCATAATTATCTGATTTTAGCATGAGCTCGGCCCTTTCTTTTGTCCAAAAGGCACCGTTCAGCGTACCCACCATCACATTTTTAGTGGTCCCTTCCGATCTTGCCGAATAAGGATGTGCATAGCCCGACATCCAGGCATCGGTACCTAATACATCAGCATATACCTGATAAATATAAGCTGTTGTCAAATTTTCACTATTCCAGGTCTGCTCACCAGTAATCTTATCGTATGGTGTCGTTTCCAAAAACTTTTTACAGGAAGAGAAGAACATCACCGACATGCCCAGCATCCCTATTATCAAACGTTTTTTCATAAATTTTCTTTGTTAATTAAAATCCCAATAAAAATCCCGCGGAGTAAGTTCGCATCATTGGATATGCGTAACCATCAAAAGTGTTGGATTCTGGATCACCATATTTGACTGAGGGACCAAATGCCAACAAGTTTACACCCGAGACAAAAAGGGTCAAGTTGTTCATCCATTGCTGTGACTTCATGATCGAATATTTAAAATCATACGATAGGGTTAAGGATTTCAATCGAACATAATAAGTATTGCGGGCCCAGAAGTCTGAGGACGAATAGTTATTGTTATTGTTCAAACTCGCGTTGCCGGGCCTTGGCATCGTCGCATTCGGATTAGATGGCGACCAATTGTCGTTCTGAAACTGAAAGTCCAGGCGCCGTTCGCCTTCGGAACCCATAGCCACATTGGAAAAGTAATTTTGTTTCATTCCTGTTCCCTGAATGGTAGATTGTACACTGAAGCCTTTGTAACTTGCGCCCAAGTCTACCCCATAAACAAATGTCGGGTTCGAATTATGCCCATAACGCACCTGATCCTGGCCATCAATCTTACCGTCACCGTTGACATCCTGATACCAGAGATCTCCAGGTCTGAGGTCAGTAGAGGTTTCGCGTTTGGGATTATTCAGGATATCCTGTGGGTTCGTATAGAACTGTGCCCCCACATAACCAGTACCCACATAACCATAGTAATTACCCTGCTGACGAATCCGCGGATTCGCCAAAGTAACACTGTCCTCGTTGGTTTTAAAGGCAAACGATTTATAATAGGTAAAGTTAAAACCGGCATTAAAATCGACGTTACCAATCTTTTCCTTGTATTTGATAAAACCATCAAGTCCCTCTTTCCGGTCTTCGGCATTGGTTACCACCAGCGGAAGCGTATACCCGATGGGTTCTGTATAGCGATAGGAATTATCGGCGGCGAGATAACCTTTGGTTTTTTCAAAGAAATAGTCCAACGCACCATCCACCTTATTTCCAAATAGTGCAAAATCGGCTCCTATATTGTATTTCGATCGGGTATACCAGGTCATATTGATACTTGGCTGAGCACCGGGGGTAACCGTGTTGACCAACTTCCCATCCACCACATAACCATTTGTATTGTAGTTGTAGGTTGCGAGATAAGCATATGCCCAGTGATCCGCATCATTGAGACCAATTTGCCCATAAGATCCCCTAAGTTTCAAATAAGTCAAGACATTTTTGGCCTTTATATCTTTGAAGAAGTTTTCCTCAGACAGCGCCCAACCAGCGGAGAATGAAGGGAAGAAGCCCCATCTCTTGGTTGATATAAAATTGTCTGAACCGTCATAACGTCCGGCAAAATCAAAAATATAACGCTGTTTATAATCGTAATGAAACTTGCCCACATACCCCATCCATGCCTGTTTGCCTTCGGTATTGCTCGCCGTGATCAACTCCGCATCACCTTTTTGGATCTGTTTGATCGCAGTGGTGTAGAACCCACGGGAACCCGCATTTAAGGAATTACTATAGTACTGACGCATGTTTTGAACCAGGGTTGCTTCCACATTGTGACCATCGCCAAATGTCCGCCGATAATCGGCTCTGAAATTGACATCAAAGTTTTGGGTCATATACGAAGATCGTCCAACACTAATGTTTGTAGGATCTTCTTTTGTTGCATTTCCCTGTTCATCGTAGTAGGTTGCCGTTTCTACCCAGTCTACACGGTCCTGAGATTCGATGTTAAAATTTCCATTAAAACCGAGGCTCAACCCTTCAACCCATGGCACGTTCCAGTTAAGTGCCCCTGATAGTTGGTTATATACGGTCTTTAACTTGATATAACCGGGGCTCAGCAATGCCAATGCCGGGTTATCAAACTGGTTGGATATTTGGCCGCTGGATGTAAAAGGTTTCTCAAATGGATTACGATCGCGCAGCCTACTATAGATCGTATAGGCACTTGCTGGTGGATAATCCTCATTTCGGATGTATCCATTGACATTAAAATCGAGTTTCAGTCCGATTTTATCGAAGGTGCTCGATACATTGCTCCGATAGGTATACCGATGATAATTCAGTGATTTGGCTTTATAAATGCCCTCCTGACTGAAGGCGTTGAGGCTACCAAAGAAACGTAGCTTTTCGCTACCGCCATTTAGTGAAAGCGTATGGTCCTGCTGTGGCACAAACCTACGGGTCAATTCTTTTTCCCAGTTGGTGTAGTTACTGGGATTGTTTTTGATATCCTCCATTTCTTCAGCGGTCTTGAATGAGTTGATTCCCATTCCCAAGGCCTGATTAAGGTTGTTTATCGCTGTAGCATATTGATAGGCATCCATGCGTTTGGTTTGGTATGAAGGCGTATTAAAGCCAAAGTTTGCCTGGTAGTTGACATTGAGTTTACCCGAATCACCTTGTTTGGTAGTAATCAGCACAACGCCATTTCCGGCGTTCATTCCATACACCGCAGTTGAAGCCGCATCCTTCAAGATCGTCATTGATTTGATATCCGCCTTATTGAGACTAAAAAATTGCTGTTGCGTAGAGATAAATCCATCAATTACATAAAGCGGTGTCCCATTGCCACGAATGGAAATGCTGGCGCCATTTTGCCCCGGCTCGGCCGAGCCCTGCTGCACAATCACTCCCGGAATTCTTCCCTGCAAAGCCGAGCCCATGTCTCCAAAGGGCAAGTTTTCAATTGTTTTCGCATCAAAAGAAGCTATAGCAGTAGAGTTTTTCTTAACACTGGTCGTACCAAAACCAACCACAACGACCTGATCCAATGCGATATCATTATCGTCCAACACAATTTCTACGTTCTTTTGCGTGCCGTGAACTGGGATTTCCTGATTTCTATAATTTACATGGCGAATAATCAAAGTCGAACGTTCAGCCACACGGATGGAAAAATGGCCCTCATCATCAGTTTTCGTTCCGATTTTACTATCCTCTTTAGACAATATCGTTACGCCAGTCAGTCGCTCACCTTTATTATTCCGCACGGTTCCTTCGATCAGGACCGGCTCCGCCTTTTGTGCTTTGCTGTTCAGTCCGCCTTTGTAAGACCATTGGATGGTAAACATCTTTTCACTTTCGGGCCGTCCCTTGGCAAATGAATCCTGTCCATGGCAAATAGACATAACAAGTACCCCTACGCCCATTCCAGCCTTCAACAGGACAAAATTGCCCATACGATCCCTAGGCTTTTTATTGGTCAACAGTTCTTTCATAAATAATAATTAGTTAGTTTATAATTCAGCATCGGTAAACGACGGCACCATGGATTCGCTTCAGTTTACAGCGCTACTATTAACCAAAATTATTACAGATCGAATGGAGAAACTAAAACTTGAAAATCAATTATTAAAACTATTTTACCCCAACAAAATCGGAGGATGGCCGGGCTAGTAACGCTACTTTTCCAACAAATTTTCATAATTATTTAACACCGGATAAATATAGTATAAATAAACATTGTTTAGTATTACACAACTTATGTATATTTATATCAAATGAAAAAGTCAGCAACCTATTATGTATTTAGTGGAGCGAACACCCCACTTTCCGAATTCACTAGTCCCATTCCCACACTAAAGGATGGTGAAATTTTGGTCAATATACTATATACTACTTTGTGTGGTAGCGATCTTCACACCTTCTGTGGTTTACGCAACGAACCTTGTCCAACTATCCTGGGTCATGAAATTGTTGGTATCATAGCGCAGATATCCCCTACCCATAGCGGGCAGGACGCACTGGGCAAGCAACTTCATGTAGGCGATCTGATCACTTGGACTGTTTTCTCCAGTGACCCCAATACAACAGATTATCAACCCGAAATACCACAAAAAAACGGCAACCTTTATAAGTATGGCCACCGGCAGATCACCGAACAAGATAATTTTCATGGTGGACTAGCGACACATATCATCCTTCGTCCAAATACGTGTATACGCATATTGCCCAAAGACATATCCCTCGCCGTAGCAGCAACAATCAATTGCGCTGTGGCTACTTCAGCAGGTGCCCTTCGACTTGCCGGCACAATAGCCGGAAAAAATGTACATGTAGCCGGTATTGGATTATTGGGTTTGGTAACTATCGCCATGTGTAAGGAATTAGGTGCCAAAAACATCATTGCATCTGATGTGAACCCGGCTCGATTAGAAATGGCAAAACATTTCGGTGCCAGCCATACCATCGATCTTCGCGAACGAGAAAACTGTGCGCTATTGGAGGCAACCACGATCGACAGATTTATCGACATGAGCGGTTCGCCCGATGCCATGGAACTGGGCATTGAGACCTTGGGACTTCATGGTCGGGCTATGCTGGTCGGTGCAGTTTTCCATCAACGCCCAACAAAAATAGATGCCGAACAAGTCATCCGAAAAATGCTCACGATAAAAGGGCTTCACAATTATAACTATACTGACTTCTCTTTTGCGGTGGACTTTATCATCAACAACTGGCAGAAATATCCATTTGAATCCTTGATCGAACGCGAATTTCCTTTAGACGAGGTCAATGCCGCGATCGATTACGCCCTTACGCATAAACCAATTCGTGCAGGCCTATACATGGACAGTTCAACGGCAAAACGATAATGGAAAAGAAATTCAGAAGAGATCAATGGAAAATGTTGTTTGTGACGATGTTTTGCTATTTATTCTTTTATACCGGTCGTCACAATTTTGGCTGGGCGGCCAGGGGTATTTCCAAAGAACTAGACATTAGCTTTCAACAAGTGGGCTGGATCAGCTTTGCCATGCTCATGGGCTATGCTATTGGTCAGTTGATCAACGGGAATCTCGCCGACCGTTTAAGTCCCAAATTGATGATCATCACAGGGGGCAGTTTCTCCATTCTTTGCAACCTGTCGATTAGCTTTGCCAACTCCTATACAGCAATCCTTGTGCTGTGGACGCTCAATGGTTATTTTCAGTCTATGGCCTGGGGCTCCGGAGGTAAGATGATTTCCAATTGGTGGAGCAGCGCTGAACGCGGTAAAGCTTTTGGCTTTTATACGATGGCGGCCGGAAGTTCTTCCGTTTTAACATTTTTCATGGCACTTGTATTGGTCCAACAGGAACAGAGCTGGCGAACATTATTTAGATATCCTATCCTATTTCTTGCCGCTGCACTCCTTGTCTTTTTGCTCGTTGCCTATAGTGATCCCAGAAGAAAAGGTTATATCGTCCCTGAAGAGAGAGACAGCCATTCTACACAGAAAGAAAACTGGAAAAAGTCCTACCAAAAGGTATTTCAAAACCGCAATTTTATGATTGCTTCTTTTGCCATCGGCTTTCAGAGTATGGCGCGTTATGGACTGATCTTTTGGGTACCGATTCACTTTTTAGGGAACAACTACAAAGCATCTTCCGGCAATATGTGGCTTACCTTATTGATACCTGTGGGCATGGCTCTGGGTGCAGTTTCATTTGGTTATATCTCTGACCTCATCTTTGATAAAAACAGAAGCAAATCAATCGCAACTGGCATGCTTATAAGTACTGTCATCGCCCTGCTTATTTACTTTGTGCCCATGCACAGCCATCTATTTATTGGCGCACTCATGTTCAGCTCGGGATTTTTCGTCTACGGCCCGCAAGCTAACTTTTGGACCTTGTGTCCTGATCTTCTGGGCACCAAACTCGTTGGCACCGGTATAGGTATCATGAACATGTTTGCCTATGTATTTGCAGCCATTGGTGAGCCAATATTTGGTAAACTCATTGATTATACAGGCAATACCGCTAATATATTTCTATTTGTTGCACTCATATGCGCGATCTGTGCAACTATTATCAGCTTTGTTAAAACGAATGATCCTATAATACATCAGCCTAAAAGCATGTCCTGAAACCTGTTTACTATCAATTATTTATAAAAAAAAACGAAAAGATGATGAAAATAAACCTCTTTATGTTGCTATTCTTGCTCACATGCACATCCCTAAATGCCCAGCGTATCGTCGTTATTGCCTTAGATGGCTTTAGTACCGAAGGCTTTAAAGGATCTAAACATCCTAATCTTGACCAGCTATTTGATAAAGGCTTGATCACGCTCAGCAGCAGGCCCGTGATTCCTTCGGTTACGCTCCCCAATTGGACGAGCCACCTCACTGGTCAGGGACCCGAAGAACATGGTATTACCGCCAATAACTGGACATTATCAAAACATCCCCTCAAAGCGATAGAAATTGATACAGATGGTTTTTCGCCGTCGATATTCAAACTATTGAAAGATAAAAAACCAAATGCAAAAACCGCTTTCTATTACAATTGGGCCGAACTTATCAATCCGATCAATAAGAAATACCTCGATGAAGTTTCTTTTGAAGAGGATGATAAATACAAGAACAATTATTCCAAAGCAGTAAAATTTATCGGCGAAAATAAAAACGATCCTACACTCGTGTTTTTATATAGCGTCCATGTGGATCATGCGGGGCATGGGTATGGTTGGATGTCTCCCGAATACATTGCTGCAATTGAAGAAGTCGATGTCGAAATCGGCAAATTTGTTCAAAAGCTAAAAGACCAGAATCTTGATGATGACACTTATTTTCTACTGCTCTCCGATCATGGTGGAATCGCCAAGGGACATGGTGGGGTAAGCATGAATGAGATGCAAATACCTTTTGGTATTACCGGAAAAAAAATCAAAAACCTGGGCATGACAGATGCATTCTTTAATAGCAACAGAAATACATCCTGGATATTAGCCAAAATATTCGGAATAAAAGATCTTCCCAAATCTTGGACCGGTATTGCTCCTACAGAAATGTTCAAATAAAGGTGCCTGTTATGGGTATCCCGAACGCAATCTGCTAAAAAGATACTCCTCTAAAAAAAGGTTGCCCTTCAGATCTGAAGGGCAACCTTTTTTTAGAATGTCAACTCATAGCTTTTCCCCACTTGTGTATGGAGGGTTTTCACTTGATTTTTATACTTGATTTTACAGGTACCGCCTTTACGGGAAAGCAGCTTTACCTCTTTTAACTGCCCTTTGTCCCAAGAATAGTTAAGGACAAAATTACCACGGGCAACAAAACCTTTGACCGCGCCAGTCTGCCATTCCTCGGGTAGTGCAGGCAGCAGTTCAATATAGCCCTGGTGACTTTGGAGCAACATCTCTGAAATGCCGGCCCCGCCGCCGAAGTTTCCGTCGATTTGGAAAGGCGGATGTGCACCAAATAAATTGGCATACACACCACCGCCGCCATATTTAATTGCCGCATCCTGTCCCACAAAGCGCATTAACTTTTTAACAGCATCGTATGCGCGTTCAGCATTCTGCATCCTTGCCCACAAATTTATTCTCCAGGTGATCGCCCAACCTGTTCCTTCGTTGGTCCTTAATTGAAGCGATTTACGTACCGCATCAGCCAGCTCAGGCGTTTCTGCGGTGGTGATGGTATAGCCTGGATAAGCGGCAAACAGATGAGACAGATGTCGATGATGGGGTTCTTTATCCGCCCAGTCGTGATACCACTCCTGGAAATTACCCTGCTTACCAATCTGATACGGGTAAATTTTTGCGAAAGTCTGCTTTACTTGTGCCTGTATTTCTTTATCGATATTGAGGGCGGCCGCAGCTTTTAAATAATCAACAAATAGTTCCTTAATCATCGCCAAATCTGCAGTACTGCCGTACAAGGTCTGCCCGACATAGCCATTGTCGGTGATGTACACGTTCTCTGGTGAGGTCGAAGGTGCAGTTACCAAATAACCTTTTTTATCCGCTGTCAAAAAGTCGAGGCAAAACTGCACCGCTCCTTTCATTACAGGATAAGCCTGATCGCGCAAGAAAGCCGCATCTTTGGTAAAAGCGTAATGTTCCCACAGATGTGTGCTCAACCAGACTCCGCCCATCGGCCAGTTGGCCCAACAGGGATCGCCTTCGCCGCTATCCCCAACGGGATTGGTCATTGCCCACATGTTGCTATTGTGGTGGCATACCCAGCCGCCGGCATGATAGAAGTTTTGGGCAGTAATATGCCCCGGTTTAACCAATCGGCCAATAAAATCAAATAAGGGGCGGTGCATTTCCGGTAGATCTGCGGTCTCTGCTCCCCAATAGTTCATTTCGGCATTGATGTTTGTGGTATAATTGCTGCTCCAGGGTGGGCGTACCGATTCGTTCCAGATTCCCTGCAGATTGGCCGGGAGACCTCCCTCCCGCGAAGAGCTGATCAATAAGTACCGGCTATACTGATAAAAAAGCGCGATCAGACTATTGTCCCTATGACCGGCAGCAAAGCGATTAAGTCTGTCTACGGTAGACAGGTTTTCGTTTTCAGTATCACCCAAGGTTAAGGATACCCGATTAAAATACTTTCCAAAGTCGGCATAATGTATCTTTTTTAAACTTTGATAATCGGTATTGGCGATTTTCGAAAGATAGCCAGCTGCGCGTTTATCTTCGGATTTACCTTCTGTGCCCGGATTTTTATCGATGCCATTGTAGCTGGTTGCCATAGACAAAGCCAGCACAACTTCCGTTGCCCCGCTCACACTTAAGGTCGAATCTTGCAACTTTTGCTTGCCATCCGTTTTCAGTACCTTAAGCATAGATACAAAGCGCATCGCATTTGTTGTGTCATTCACAACAGCATTCGCGATATTACCCCTATAATTCGGTTCGGTATGCGCCGGTGCCCAACCGTTCATTTGGAGCATCCCCTGCCTTACCGAACTTCGCGAAAGCAATTTGCTATCAAAATGACAGGAAAAATTGAGTTTATCTTTTCCTTGTGCGGTTAAGCGAAAGATGATTACCTGCTGCGGATGTGACACAAATGTCTCCCGTGTATACCTGGTCTCGCCAATCCGGTAACTCACTTTTGAAATCGCCTGCTGCATATCCAGTTCCCGACGGTAATCGCTCACATTCCCCTTGTTGGCAAAGTCGAAAAAGAGATTCCCCAGTGGCATAAAGGCCTCCGAGTAAGGTCCCTGCATAAAATGGGCTAAGGAATCTGCCTTTTTATAGTCTTCGTTAAATAGTGCCTCCCGGATGGGCTGCAAATAACGTTTTGCATCGGGATTGACCTTTGCGGCATCAATAGGACCACCCGACCATAAGGTGGCTTCATTTAAAGCTATACGTTCTCTGTCCACTCCGCCATATACCATTGCCCCCAGGCGGCCATTTCCCAGCGGCAAAGCTTCTTCAAACTGTGTTGCCGGTTTCGTATACCATAATTTTAGGGCATTGTTCTCCTGTGCTGTAGCAACAGCGTAAACACTTGCAAAAAGCGCAATAAAAAAAACTCTCATCATTCATTTAGTTATGCTGTAAATACCTGATTAAAAATCAGTACCTTCTTGGTTCATATCTGGTATTTCAAATGTAATATCCGATTTTAGATCGCTCTTCAACATGCCTTGAATCCGTAGTCGCGGCCTCGTCCCTTCAAATTTATTCCCCTCGATCCGTACCTCGGTACAATCGATGAGATGGAATGCCGGCTGTTCTTCTCTATCAGATGCATTCTTTATTTTTTCTATCCGGTTATTGGCAAATAGCAGTCCCTTGGTGCTCTTCGCGGACAAGAGCGGAGCTCTATCCAGATGAAACAAATTGTCCATTATACGGATGTTTTGGTGTACATAATAATTTTTCACCCGTTCGCTGTTTTCAGGGTTTATCTTAATCGCATAACTCCCGGGCGCACTGTTAAAACCACAGGCTATAAACTGGTTGTTTCTGATGGTGACATCCGCTACAGGACCAGACTCATACCAGCCCATCGCATCATTCTCGATGAGAATCGCATGCATACCTGTACGGTAGTACACGTTGTTTTCGATCAGGACTTTCCGTCGTGTCGTAACCAGCGTTCCCCTGGAAATTGTACGTTCAAACCTTGAATTGGTTAAGGTAAGTGCCGGTGTCCAAGTCATATTTTCCAGTGCATCCTCCAGTTGGAGCTGCTTTGGGACGGCTTTTTCCAGTTCGACAAGCATCTCCCGTTCGCTGACCAACGTAGCCGACTTAACCACCCCTTGACCGTAGATCTGCAATGCCTTTGCATGCAGAAATGCGATTGTATCACCTTTAGCAAAAGCCATAAAACCATAACTTTGATGATGCATAAACCGCAACTTCAGTTTCGTTGCTGAGATAATTTCTTTTACTTTCAGATGTGTTCCATGCACATTGATGGGATCGTCGTGTAAACCGCTAAACCGGCAGTTGTTGATCGTAATCTGCCCTCGACAGCCCGAAAAGTGCATACCATCGGCCGATGAAGCGATCACGCGACCGCTACCTTTGGCCGGCTCCACATAAATACGGTCATAGTTTAAATTTTCACAGAATTGGGATACAATACCCAAACCGTGCATACTATTCATATGCACATTGTGCAGGCTGATATTTTTGCTTCGATTTTGAAACACACCGACATAATCCCTTATGGCATCCCTGAGCGTAAGGACATCACCCGTATCGGCCTTAAACTTCGAAAAGTCACCCTTAAATCTAATGCCAGTGGATCCGATTCTTTCAGCGCTGCCCGCTTGAAAAGGCCCCCAGTTGCTGTAAAAAATTCGATCTTCATGTGGATTTACCCGAGCCAGAAAGAAACCTTTTGGATTCGGAATCCAGCCTTCACCGTACCACTGTACTTTTCCATCCATTATTGTGAATCTGCTGTCGGGATGGACAGCAACAGTTACTTCGGTAGGCGATACTGATCGGACGGTCATTTCGGACATGCCGGGTCGCTCATAATCTACTGTGTAATTGCGTAATGTTATATTTTCGCAACTATCTAATACCCAGCTGATCATTTTTCCATGAAATACAAAGGTAGAGCCGTTCCCTTCGAGGCGGATGTTTTTGAGGCCTTTAAAAAATAGACCCACGCGCTGCCTTTTTACTGGAAATTCACTTTCAGACGAGCTGTTCGAAATGTAATAATTGGTCTCGGTGGCATGATCTGGCCAAAAATCATATCTCCCTGTTGGAAAATTTAAGATCACATCCGATTGCCCTTTTGCCGCTTCAATCGCCTTCTTTACAGCAAGGGTCGCGTCGGCGAAACTATTGGGCTGGGCACCAAATTGCGTTACATCAATGGTTTGGCCATTCACCCGAAAAAAAATCAGTACCCATATACTTAAAATTATTAGCCTCATTATGCTATCAAAAATTTATAATTATCTTCACATTTAATAACACTATATCGTCTTTTCATAGTACGATATAGCTTTTTTCATTAGCCTGTACGGTTAGTTGACGCTATAGGTATAGTCCTTAACCACCTTGGCATCTTTAATTGCCGGGAATTGGCTTTTCATACGGTCAAGATTGTCTTCCAAGAAGATATCTTGCGTATCGGCCCCAAATCCAGTGATGCGCACAGTTAATTTATCATTCAGCAGTTCTTCCTTTTTACGGCTAACACCCAGTATCCAGGGCGTACCGTCGTTGTAGCTATCGGTAAATGGTTCTTCACCGATATAGGCCGTGGCCTTATCGCCAAAGTAGCTCAGTTCCAACCGGACCTCATCTTTGCTCCGCGTCAAATCAGGCAGAGTAAACGCAAAGAGGCCCAATCTCTCTTCGGCAGCATAATGCGCTGGCTTAGTTTTGTCGTTTCTGGTTTCCACAGGTTTATTGTCCGCATTTAACCAGGTATCGTCCGTATTCCATACCTTGCGCACGCCATTTTTGTATAGGATTTCTATGGACGCTATTACATTTGCCTCATTTTCTGCAGATTCAAAACGGATTTCATTATTTCCCGAAAGTACATAGGTTTTAACATTGGCCTTTGCATATTCCCCCACAGTTTTAGGAGACAACTCCCTGCCGTTCCAATATACCTTTACCGCTTTATCGGAACTAAACCGCAATGTCGCTTCTGTTACATCGGCTAATGAAGTCCCGTCAAAAGCTTTCTTCAATACAGTACCTGCTTTCGGATATATCCAGCTGGCCTGATCCATTGGTCCCAATTCTGTAGCTGTAGCTTGCAGCTGATCCGCTTTTTTTCCCTGATACACCTTATCTTCAAAAGACTTCAGCCCTTGGGACCTGTATAAACTGATCTTTTGCGTGGCATCTTCGGCGGTAATTAGTATCTTGCCCGCATCTACGGCCAGGCTCGAACCCGTCAGCACAACAAAATCCTTTTCTCCAAGCTTGCCTTTCCAAAGCTCATCGGATTGTTTTTCGGTAAGTGTTACGAGTTTGATCTGTTCGCCGTTTGTCTTGGTTAGGGTGATCACAGCTTCTTTTCCCGGCGTCACATTGGAAACAAAATATCGGTTCTTTTCTTTGGTCACTTTTGCGCCTTTGACCTGGATTGTTTTGAGTTGGCTTGCATCGATGAGGTATTCTGCCGGAATTGCATCATCTTCAAAGAAGAAATAACTTGTTACTTTACCCTCACGATGACTTGTGATGGGCTGTACTGTCCCATATTTCAGGTTGACGCCGTTCATATCTAAGTTAAACGGCCACAAGAAATAGGATTTATTCACTATAGCGACCGGTTTTCTCGGAAAAGCCAATTCTTCATCCTGGAGTTTCAGCTTAAACTGCACCTGATCGTATGTGGGTCTATCGTAGCGGTAAAGGTAATTGGATACAAAAAGGTATCCCGATTTACCATCCGACCTGACAGACCACTGTAGATTATCTTTGTTTTTATTGCTCAAAGGAAGGTAAGCCAGCATGGTTGCCAGTTCAGATCCAAAATCATTCATGAAATAATTGAGCTTTTTTGTTTCCGTCATCACTGTGCCAAGCGTTCCGAATTCACGGATCGGTGCCTGATAATCATAGCCAAAGTAAGGGCCATTGCCGTAGGTATTCTTTTCGCCCCGTGGGTTGGTACCACCGACATACATGTAGTAGCCCATAAGGTTAACACCGGTACCCAGGCGCAGGTTGATATTCTCGCCAGCCATTCCCCCGTCAACTACAGCCCTGCGGTGATAAAAAGTAGGTGCACCTACCCCCACTTCGCAGGTAAAAAACGGTGAGTCATTTTTTGAACCGTCGAAAGATTCCACATCCCCCTCAATCTTGATGATATCGGTACCAATATTATCCGAAAGCCTATTGTAGGTAAAATATTCAAAATTCGTTGGTGGCGTCATTTTACCATGGTTGGTCACCCAGGGCGTTTCAATATAGAAACCACCATAGGGGACGACTTCCCCTTTGGGATATTCACTGTCCATCCAGTGCGTCATGGTATACAAAGGCACATCAAAACCAGCCTCCCGGGCCATCTTCTTCAGATTCATTAAGTGAGAAATAACAAGTCCTTTTTTGACGAACTCATTTTCCAGCTGCAAAGCCATAATGGGGCCACCATCTTTGTACAACAATCCTTTTATCTGCTTAAAGACAGATTGATACCATTTTTTTGCGTAATTCAGGTATAGCGGATCATTGCTTCGGGTTACCAGTGCTTTATTGTTGACGATCCATTCGGGAAGCGCACCATGCTGCATTTCGGCATTGCAATAAGGGCCGGCGCGGAGATGTACTTTAAGACCGAGTTCGGCACACAATTGAATAAATCGGTGCAGGTCGTAATTTCCGGACCAATTTTGCTGCCCTTCGGTTTCTTCATGCAGACTCCACATGACGTAAGTAGCCACCATATTTACACCCGAGGCTTTCATTTTAAGCAGCGCGTCGCGCCAATAGCGATGATCCATACGGACATAGTGAAACTCGCCCATCACCGGAAGTACGGGCTTGCCGCCTTCTTCCATGTAAATATTATTGACGCGGATTTCTTTTCCTTTCGGACCGATAGGTTCTTTATTCAGGTAATTCAATGGAACTGTTCCGACATGCTGCAAATCCATTTGATATTGGGCACGCACCGCAGTCGAGCACAGTAAACAGGCAAGGGCTATATAACGATATTTCATTTTTCTCTTTAAAATTATTTCATTCCAGTATTTCCGCCGCCCTTCAAGGTCAGCTCCATTTTCGGATTGCTGGCCCAGGCCCCTCTTGTAAAATCAGGAATATCCACACTATCCGATCTCTTCTTAACGGAGCGCTCACTTAAGGGGGCGATCACACTCCACAGGGCAGCATCGTAGACGTCTTGATCCAGCGGCAGCCCGTTGCGAAGGCAATCAATCAGCCGCCAATCCATCATAAAGTCCATTCCACCGTGGCCACCCACCTTTTTGGCCATCTCGCCCACTTTGAGCACAATCTCGGGCGTGTATTGCTGTTCGAGCTTTTTCATCTCTTCGGCGGAGAGCCAGTCATGACCAAAGGCAACCCGTTCAGGTTCGGGCCATTTTTGGGCCATTCCCTTGGTGCCACTAACGAGGTGTATGCGTGAATAGGGTCTTGGACTAGATACATCGTGCTGCAACATGATGGTCCTGCCTTTGTGGGTACGGATCGTCGTGATGTTCATATTCCCACGAAAGCTCTTATGGGCATAGGGTTCATAGAACGGGTCTTTTGCGGCCAGCTCGAGGGCTTTGGGATGCATACTGAAATCGTTGGATGACATCGAAGTCAAATAGCTCATTTTATCCCCTCGGTTGATGTCCATCAGCTGGCAGATTGGCCCAAGGCCATGGGTGGGATATAAATTTCCATTGCGATGATTTTCTTTCAGCCGCCACATATCGTAATAACTATCCTTTGCAAAATTACTAGCGAGCAGATCGTGCAAATAAGCCCCTTCACCGTGCAGGATTTCGCCAAAAAGACCTTGGCGGGCCATGTTGAGGGTCATCAGTTCAAAAAAATCATAACAGCAGTTCTCCAGCATCATACAATGCTTTTTGGTGGCTTCGGAAGTTTCCACCAATTGCCAGCATTCTTCCACTGTCGTTGCAATGGGTACTTCGACCGCGACATGCTTTCCGGCCTTCATGGCATAGAGCGCCATGGGCGTATGTAAATGCCAGGGCGTGCAGATATAGACCAGATCGATATCGGGCCGGTCACATAATTTCTTCCATTCCTCTTCCTTATCGGCGTAAATGATGGGGGCTTCCCCTTTCACATATTTCGCCGCGCGTTCGGCGACCCCCCGACGGATATCGCTGATTGCTTTAACTTCCACGCCATCAATGTGCGCAATTCGGTACACCGCCGAAGCACCTCTATTGCCGACACCGATAAACCCGATGCGCACCTTGTCCATTCGGGGAGCGGCATAGCCACACATATTAAACTGTTGTTTAGGGGCCTCAAAACGATCTACAGCTTCGGGCGCTGCTATCGGTTGGGACTTTGCAAATATTCCACTGGACAACACACTCAAACTTGAAAGCCCAGCCAGCTTCAAAAAACTTCTTCTTTTTGGATTCATTTCGGTTATCTTATAATTATACACATGAAAATTTACCGCTTCAGCAGATTGCCCGCCATACGGCATGTTCGGTTCCATATGCCACGTTCGGTTCTTGGAAAGATCGGATTATGCCTGTTAAAAAATGATACAGACATAATCCAATAATTTTATAAAAGTTTAATTTTTAAAGGTTACGACCTTAATGACCCAATCTTTCTTACCGCCATTGGCAGCGGTTACCTGGTAATGAAGTTCCTTATTTAGGTCTGCCGGATCCCCCAGTTTTGGCGTATCTCCGATAGGAGAAATTTTGGCCGCCGTAGAAATATCGGTATAAACCCACAGGTAATTCTGGTTTACCTTCTTGCGAATTTCTTCGGTGAAAGAGCCTGATGCAGCGGGCACTTGAATGGTCAATTCAATACTATTGGCCGAGCTATTTATTTTTTTCTCCACATCCAGCCTTTTGTATTCGACGACTGGTTGGCCATTCATCATTTTACCACCTTCGTATCGATACTCCACATATACGTTATCAATGTTATTGAGATCCCAGTTTTCATATTCTGGAAGACCTTTCTTCAAACAGCTGTTCATCAATACCACAAACAGTGGCAGCAATGCAATAAGTAGTTTTCTTTTCATTTTAAATCGTTTCATAATCTTAATTACCATCCTGGGTTTTGCGGGCCAAATTTGCTATTTCGGTCAAGATAACTTTGCGCAATCGGAAATAGATATCTCCGTTTCGCGTCAAATTCCCTGATGTCGTTGGATGAGAAAAAGGCACCTTGTACAACCGAAAAGTGTTTTCTGTCTTTACTGATATCCATTACTTTAGGTAGCGTTGTCAACTCGGGGATAATTCCGCCCGATGCGTTTCCATGATTGGCTTCACCGCCATACCTGCCCCAGCGCAGCAAACTCCAGTAATAATCATTCTCGAGTACCAGGTCAACTCTCCGTTCGCGTTTATAATCGGTCCATGCTGTCGCAAGGTCGGCTGCTTGACTTGGTGGTAGCTGACCATGTACCACCCGGGTTCTGTTCATCATTTCCAGGGCCTTTGGCAGGTTTTTCTGCAAAAGATAAGCTTCAGCCATATTGAGGTATACTCTTCCCAGTCTGGCAATCACATAGTGATAGTCGGTTGGAACACCGACATAAATGCGTGGGTTTACATTATTGTAAACACTTTTGCGCCAATACATATTGGTCAGGGATGTATAATAGGCAAAACCATTCAATTTGAGCCAGCGTCCGGAGTTCCCTTTCACATCTGTGGTGAGGGTTTCGCCGTAGAAAACTGCCGAAGAATCACTTAATACACTTGCATTCCAGCGTGCATCGCGATTTTGGTTGGTCAAACTCCAGATTGTGGCATTACTACCCGACTTTATTGTGCCCCGATTGAGCTCTTTCTCTCCATTTGCTTTCGGGATAATGGTTGTAGCGATCGTTGCCTGTTCATCAACTGCTTTTTTAAACTGTGAGGCTTTGTCCCAGCGTACTGCAGTCTGTGGGTTTTCTGCATCAATGACAAGATAATCATCGGCCAGATCCTGAGAAGGCCCATGGTCGCCCCAGGCTTCAAATATCTTGATCGGCGATTTCAACAGTGGACTACCCCCAGACTGTTTTATATTATCATTGTTCAGGTTTGGAATCATCACCTGCATCGGTGTACCATCACAGGAAGTATTGATTGCTTTTCGGTAAATTCCATAGATGGTTTCTTTCGAATAGGGTTTTGCTTCGTTAAATATGCCTCCATAATCAGCTTCCAGCTGATAGCCTCCGGACTGGACCAGTTCACCGTATTCAAGTACTTTTTTCAACAGTGGATTGGATGGGTTTACCGTAATCGGGTTAGGATAGTTTTCGTAGGCCAGTGCCTGCAAGCAAACTTCGGTTAACATGGCGGCTGCCACATATTTATTGGTTCTACCACCTACTTTTTCGGTTGGCAGATCGGCCACGGCTTCTTCAAGATCTTTGATGATATATTGGTAAGATTCACTTGGCGTAGCTGTACTTGGCAGAAGAAGCTCATCATCGGGCGTCAGTACCTTATCAATCCAAACAATACGGCCAACTCTTCGCGCAATGTTGTAATAAGACATGCCACGCAGGAACTTGGCTTCCGCAATTAGTTCCTTTTTATCGGCTTCGGTAATCCCTGCAGAACTTGTTACTTTAGCAATAATGACATTGCATCGTCTTATTTCGGACCAGTTGTTGAATCCCATATCTGAAGTACGGTCAAGACGTTCCGTGAAAACGGCGTTTGCGCCATTGTAAGTTCCGTCCATACTGATTAGGTTCATGGTCCATGCGTCGGTAGCAGGCCCGCCGGCAAAACTGTTCATGATCCCATAGGTACTATAGATAAAGGTTTCGGCATTTGCACGACTGTTCCAGATAACATCTTCGCCGATTTTATCGTAAGGCTGTGTATCCAAAACATCTTTACACGCTGTAAATGTACCGGCCACTAACAGTCCAAGGGCTATATAAGAAAGTTTATTTAATTTTTTCATTTTGCTATCTAACTTAAAATCCAACATTTACACCCAGAGAAATCGTACGTTGGATGGGATAATTCTCATTATTCTGATCAGACTCGGGATCCACAAAATATTTCTTCGTATTCGAGAAAGTCAATAAGTTGGTACCACTGGCAAACACACGGAATTGCTTGAACTTGGTGTTTTTTAAAAGCTGCGCTTTTAAATCATAACCGAGCTGGAAATATTTGAGTCTGACAAATCGCGAAGGCAAAATCCAGAAATCGCTGGTAACGAAATTATTATTTCCGTTTACACCCGTAGCGGTTACCTGACGTGGGAAAAGTGCATCCGTATTGTCTACGCGCCAGTAATCTTGCTGAAACTCATAAATCAACTTATTTTCGCCACTTCCCTGTATAATGCTACCAAGGTAACGATCGCGGTTGCCCGAGCCCATAATCACCGCTGATAGGCTCCAGGCCTTATAGCCGAGGTCGATGGTTGTACCATAATTAATCCGTGGAAATGAATTGTTTCCAACGCGGATCTGATCTGCGCCATCTAACTTTCCATCGCCGTTAAAATCCGCATAACGCAGATCGCCCGCAATCACATTAATGGAGCTGATTCTGCGCGGACCAAATAACAGGTCTGCATTATTTTGATAAAAGCCTTGATTAATATATCCGCGCACTATACCCAGGTCAACATTACCCGTTTCCCGTGTATACGGATTTTTGACGGTAGCATCGTCTTCGGCTGGATTACGTTCCCATAGTTGATTGAAATAGGTAAAGTTTACGCCCAGTTTATACGTAAAATCCCCTTTTCTGTCATTCCATGTCAAGTTAAATTCTGCGCCATGCCGGCGGAAAGCCCCGGCGTCATAATTTATAGGCGGAAGGCCTATTCCCAAGGTTGCGGCATACCGCGTATCGGCAACAACATAGCCCGTGGTGCGCTTGTAGAAATAGTCGAAAGTTCCTGTTAAACGGTTATTGAGCGAAGCAAAATCTAACCCGAAGTTTCGTTCCCGAATACTATACCAGGAGAAATTGGTACTTGGCAGACTGCCCGGTTCCGAGGATCCCTGTACAGGTTTATCATCCACAATCCAGCTGTTGGCATCGATGCTGTAGCCGGGTACATACGAGAACGGTGAAATTCCTTCTGCACTACCAACTAAACCATACGATCCGCGGAGACGGAGGTAATTCAAGATATTACGTTCACGTAGCGGCTGGAAAAAAGATTCTTCCGAAATGGCGTAACCACCGGATAGCGCATAAAATGTACCCCATTGTCGTTGCTTGGGAAATAGATCCAGACCATCGTAACGAAGTGATCCGTCGAAAAAGTATTTGGATTTGTAGTTATAAGAAAGACGACCTACATAACCCGCGCGGCCACTTTCAGATTCCGAACCATTTGCCAATTGATTAACTGTTGGCCCGGCAATAAACTGATCGAATAAAATCTGGTATTGTTGTCGGGTCGCAGAAACGGACGTACTTAGGTTTTTTGCCTGTTCGTATACACCCGTAAAATCAAAGGAATGATCGCCGAATTTTTTATTATACAGTAAATATCCTTGCAATAATAATGTACTTCCTTCTCCACGTGTAGCCGTTAGATTAGGCGGATTACCCAAAATTGGCGTCGTGCTGCCATTGGCGTAAGAAGGCGCTGTTAAATTCCAGAGCTTGTTTTTGGAGTTCCACATATTATAATTTCCGTTGGCTTTTAAGGTCAAGCCCTCAAGAAATGGCGCATTGTATTCAAATGAAAGTATGCTATTAAATATGCGGGAATTGGACTTATTGTAACCAGAAGCATCCGACAGTTCTACGGCAGGATTATCGGTTGTGTTTGAAGAAGGGAGTCCAAATTCATTGTAAGCTAACTGCGAAGAACGCCTTTGCTGTATATGTTGATAAAATGCCGCATAGGAAGATGCCGTCGAAGAACTGGGAAGAATATTATCCTCGATATAGCCATCCAGTCCGGCGGTCACTTTTAAATTGACCTCTTTAAAGTTGCTGACCGTATTTAACCGATAGGTAATGCGTTTGTTATTATTGTTGTTGGTCCGCAGGTTACTATTCTGGTTGTAATAAGATCCGGAAGCATAATACGTCAACCGTTCCGTTCCAGAAGTGATCGCCAGATCATGTCTTTGTTCAGTAGCATAGTCTTTTAAGCCAACTTTTTGCCAATCTGTATTGGGGTATTCGTACGGTTTTTCCTGTGTCCTGTAATACTCCAGTATATTGTCTGGAGTTGGCTGCTGCAGGCCTTCAAACTGATACACCGCATTGATGGCTTTTAAGTTTTCATAAGAACTTAGTTTCTTTGGAAAAATAGTTGGCTGGGAGAACGTCTGATTGAATGTATAATTGATATCCATCGCGCCCTCCTTTCCTCTTTTCGTTGTCACGAGGATAACGCCGTTTCCGCCTTGCGCGCCATAAAGTGCTGTCGCGGCCGCATCTTTTAATACAGAATAGTTTTCAATATCGTTGGGATTGATATTTAAGAAATCATTCTGAGAACGGATGACATTGTCGATAACGTACAAGGGTGTTCCAGCTCCGCGAATGGAGACCGAACTTTTGGATCCGGGCGCACCCGAGCTACTCGTCACGATGACCCCCTGAATTCTACCGGCGATACCGTCGTTAATAGATTGCACCGGGATTTTAGCCACATTTCCCATATCCAATGTACTTACAGCACTATTGATATTACGCTTACTGCTTTGGCCGTAACCCACCACCACAACTTCATCAAGAGAAGCCACGTCTTTGGCTAAACGAATGTTTAGGGGGTCGCCATTGGAGATTACCTCCTGGGCGACATAGCCAATTATCTTGATGGATATAGTCGCTCCGGCCTTGCTGTCTCTTAAAATGAATTCGCCGGAGGCATCTGTTGTCGTTCCGTTTCGTGTTCCTTTCTCGACGATTGTAACCCCTGCCAGCGGGTTTCCATCCTCGTCCGTTACTTTACCTTTGACCATGCGCTGCTGTATCGGACTTTCCGCTTTAGGAAATAAGGTAATCATGCGCGCATTGATCTTGTAGTCGATTGGCAAACGACGGCTCAGGCTTTCCAGGGCCTTTTCGAGCTCCATGTTTTCCAAGGTAACATCTAGTTTGCCCAGTTTTTCGACAAAGTCGATATTGTAAAACAGGTCGTATTTTGACTGTTTGCCAATTTGGTCCAAAACCTCCTTTAGGGTGGCACTTTTCAGGTTGAGATTGATTTTTTGTGCATATACGGCAGCGTACGCATTCAACGTTCCCATCGCTGTCAATAAGACAATTAGTTTCATAAGCAGGATACCATAAATCAGGGGTCTACGCTTAATTTTTCGAAGCCGGTAGACAAGGCAATACAATCGCTTGTATTGAATGTTAAAATTCATACTTTTGTAATGTTAGGTTCTTAGAAAATTTGTTTTTTTACTCCTAGCAACGATCGGATGTGCTGGTACCACGTCCGATTTTGCTTTTTTCTCAGCTTGGTTTTTCTTTGTTTCTCATAAATTTATTATTGAATGGTTATTAGGTTATCCTTTTTGTATAATTTGATATTAGCCGTCTGATTGATGAGATCAATTATCTGGTCTAATGCAAAGTCCTGCGGAATTGTGCCCTGGAATCTCAGTTCCGGAATGCGCTCCCAATCGATACGGATGTCAAAATCATGTGCAAGATCCCGTAGCATCGTCTTTAACGCAACGCCGTCATAGTATCTACGCCCTGTGATCCAACCCCTGATTTCTTTGTCATTTTTTATTTCAGCTTTTTCGTTGTTGGGACTATCCTTCGCTAACAGTAACTTTTTGCCCGGTGTCAAGAAATCGGCTTTGCCATAAGCATCGCCGTGCCGCTTGCGCACAGATACCTTTCCCTCAAACAATGCTGTACTGACGATATTTTCATCCGGATATTCGCGGACATTAAATTTAGTACCGTATACCTGGACCAGCTGTGTGGGTGTCTTCACAAAAAAAGGTTTTTGTGGGTTGTGTGCTATTTCAAAATAACCTTCACCTAGCAGTTCTGTCTTCCGCTCCTGTGCGGCAAATTCCAGCGGGAATGTAAGGCGGGAGGTGGAGTTGAGTGTCACGGCACTGCTGTCTGCAAAATAGAGCTGCATCCGTTTACCCTTTGCTATTTTCAATTGTATCTGCTCAGTTGCAAGGAGGCCATCCCCCTTACCCACTATTTCCAATCGGCCACCAGTTTTTTGGATCAATTGCAGCGGACCCTTTTCAAATAATACTCTTGGCGATTCGATATTCGACGCCAGTGTGACCAGTTCGCCATTGGGCAATGTCAGTTCGGCCTGACGGTCTTTAGGAAGATATACCTGGGTGTCGGCAGAGCTGCCCAAATTTGCTTGTTGCCATTTTTGCCATCCAAAAAAGGTTGCACCAAACAGTAATACAGCCGCTGCAGCATAGGGCAGCCATTTCAAATAAGCAATTTTAGGCGATTTGGCGGGTTGAAAAATTTCTTTGGCGAGGAAATCATCCGTTTTCTCAAAAGAACGCTGCATCTGCTCCCTAAACTCTGCTGTCCAGCGTTCCTCGTCAATTTCATGTTGACGCATCAGATCAAACAAAAGCGGTTCATTTCTTTTGTCGCGGACGAACTGGAAAAAAGTCTCGAGTTCCTCTGCTGTGCAATTTCCCTTGATGTATTTTTTAAATAATTTGTTTAAATCTTCTTGATTCACTTGGCTTTTTTAATTGATTATTACAAGCACTACGAATCGTAACGGAAAACCAACTACTGAAAAATGAAAAAAAAGAGAAATAAATACAAAACATCTGATTTCCAGTTATTTTTAATTATGCTGGAAGCTTTTACGATATGGTTGTTTACTGTGGAAATCGATATATTGAGCAAGTTTGCCACCTCCTGGTAACTTCTTCCCTCCAATTTGCAGAGCACATAGACCTGCCTGCACTTTTCGGGTATGATGGCGAGAATGGTATCGAGGTGATCGCGGACTTCTTTAAACGCCAGCAGCTCTTCGATATTGTTTTCAGATGTGCTGGCATAAAACAATTTAAATGTCTCCAGTTTATTTCGGTCTGAAGCGACTTTTTTATAATAGTCGTAAACGAGATTTTGAGCAATGGTGTATAAGTAACTTCGAACAGACTGTTCTGGATCAATCTGTTCGCGCTGCTTCCAGAGGCGGATAAAAATATCCTGAAATATCTCCTGGCTAACTTCGTGGGAACGAACCAGTTTAAAGACATAGCCATAGAGCTGAGGACGATAGAAGCCGTATAATAATTCAAAAGCTTTTTTGTCCCCTTGAATCAGTGCTATCAGCCGCTCCTTTTCTTCCGCTACATTCATTCTAATAGATGCTTGACGGGAATCCTTACAGCAACGCTATACTGGATTTCCCTGATAATAGATTTATAATTGTAAAAATTTGCTGCAAAATATAAAAAGAAACTTATATAAGAATGTATAATAATCACAAAAGCATGTAAAATATCATGACACACTATTGTATTGTTACAGCTAAGGGATGGTGACAGTTTCCTTGATATCAAAAGAACAACCGCCATTGTTCAGGCCTACCTTTGCGATAACGGTATAAGTTCCGGCTTTACTGTAGGTATGGCTTGCCGTTAATCCGTTTAACGTTTGAATCGTTCCATCGCCGAAATCCCATTTTATGGCAGTATCCATTTTGTGGTCGCCGGAGTAGCTTACATTAAAGTCGATTTTTGACGCTGCATCGGCAGCTGCTTTGTGGTGAACGTCAACTAATATCGATTCTCCAAAACAGTCGACTATACTTTTTTCAGCTTTACCACAAGAAAACAAGGTGAGCAAACTAAGAAGACAAAAGATTTTAATAAATTTCATACGACTAAGATAGTTTATAAATTTCAGGCATTTAAATAAAAGCGTTGTATTAGTAAATGCAACGATAAAAAGGCGTATTCATACCATTCCATTACCCTTATCATTGGCAAATATAGTATATATAAACTTTGTTTAGTGTTAGATTTTTACTTTTTTATCCTCCGATCAGGTGTCAGTATGTTGCAATTTCGCTTGCTTAGACCAAGGCCTGCGGATACGGTGTTTTTCCTGCCGAAGCAATTCGCTTCAATGCCCCCAGGTTTTTAGCTCTGGGGGCATTGCAATTGCGACACGCAATTTTATTCCTTATCTTTTGCGTTTAGTCCATTTGGCCAGTAGCCTGCTTGTCGCGTAACTGACCAGGGTACCCAAGGCAGCCGTTAGGGCGGTTTGCAGCGCATCGCCCAGCGAGATGCTGGCCCAGATGGAACAGATGGTACCACCAATGGCCGAGATGCGGATATCATTCCATTTCATCCTTCGCGCTCCTTTCTACGGGATTTTCGGTTCCGTTCTTAACGGACTTATCTTCCCTCGCGCTCTCCGAAGGATCGTTATCCGTAGGCAATGCCGATGAAGACATCGTCTCACCCAATGCCGACTGATTGCTTTCGCCGTCGACGGGATTATCTTTTCCTTCCAGCGGTCCCTTGCCATCGTCCGCCGGTGACTTCGCTTCATCCAATACCGTTTCCACGATGCCAAGTCCCAAGGCGAGGTATTTTAATACATTCCCCACCTTACCCGGCAGCTTTACAGGTGCCGCCAATAGCAGCTGCAGCACCTGTCCTACTTTATTAAAAATCTTTTTCATGCTTATTTTTTTAAGGGTGATCAATGGCCAGACGGCGGGTACCGCTTATTCGACGAGCACGTCGACGAGCCCCTGGGCCATCAGTTCGGTAACAAGTAGATACAACTTTTTGTACGCTATACCCGAAGCCAGCAGGTGGTAATCGCCATCCTCAAGCACATACTGGCTACCGACCAATATGCAGCCCGCAGTCTGTCTGTAGCTATTCCCTTTGTGGAAGTAGACGCAGCTAAAATTCGGAATATCACGTATTTCCAACATCCCGCGGTGCATCTTTGGATAATCGTCGTAGTAACGGCCATTCATTGCCCCGTCGCGATTAAAGCCCAGCGGGTAAAGGCCTGCGGGAATAGCGGTTTCACCCCTTATCTTAACCGGGCGCGGAATATTCTCTAGGCCATAGCAGACGAACTGATTGTTCAGGTAGATTTCAGACAGGGTGCTATGCTTACCCTGTTTTGTGCGAAGTACTTTTATCGTTGATTTCATACATTCCATTTAACTTATAAAAGACCGAGGTATTGACTTCTTGAGTACAGCTTTTTATCACGATCGTGTAGGAACAGGTACAGATGTACGGGTCTGTCATACAGGATAGACGGCAGCTCGATGATCATGTGGGCATCCTTCCGCAGGACCAGCTGCTCATTGATGGCGGCCTGTCCGCCAACAACGTCGTAAGCACAGAGAACGACCTGATCGTCCCATTGACTATAATCCCTAATGGCTGGAGACCTATTCCAGGTTAACTCAATGCTATTCGCCGTACGCAGGCATGTATCGACCACAACTGGCGAGAGCATACCATTGCTGATTTTGGCCAGCGGTGCCGCTATCTTAAAATGCGGAAACTCCCCCTGTATCACATTGGTGAGGGTATGCGACATGGCCCGACCAAAAGCCGCGTGTACCGAACTATTGTGTTGGGCATAACCGCTGAGGATGAGTGGATATAGCGGATTTAAAAACCGTCGTGCCAGCCGAAAGCGCTCCTGTGCGGCCTGTTTCCGTGTCGGATCTTTAGCCTGCTTTTTGAACTCCGAAATTACCTGCATCGCTTTTATCGTTTTTGTTTACAAATCAGGAGGAGCACAAGGCCCCTCCCGTTCAATTCATACCCTAAAGGTTAAGCCAGGTCAAATTCGCCCAGGTAAGTACTTTTGGATACTTTTTCGGCTTTGCGGTCCGTAAAGAAGATCCAGACATGGGCCTTACCGCCCAGCAGATGCGAGGGAATCTGAATGTCTACCGTCCCGTTAGCACGCGTTGGCGGGGTCGGCGTCGTCATAAACTCGTCCTTTTCAGGCTGGTAGATCAAGATAATGACCTGATCGTCGGCCTTGGTGTTGTAAAGGGTACTTAGGGCGGTATCCCAGGAGAGCGAAACAATTCCGGCACCTACTGCCGCCTCCATTGAACCACCATTGAGGTAGGAACCCTTACTGATCTCGATTTTACTGTAATCCAAGCTAAAGTTTGGATAAGTACCGCTTATCGCCTGGGCGATATTCTGCTGCAGCGCCACATTATTTGGCGTCATCTTATCGCTTTTGGCGAGGCCAAATCCGACCTGCAGGATTGGCGTGATCGGCATCAGGAATTTGGAGATTTTTAGAAAACGCTCCTGTTGGATCAGCTGTTCTTCGGACATGCCTTTCGTCCGCTTTTTGGGCAAACCTTTGAGGTAGTTGATGGATTTCCAGGATGAGGCGATCACCGCGCCTACCTTACCACTAGCCTTTCCGATTACACCATTGTTGATTGTTGCCATGTTGTTTGTTATTTAAATTTAAAACCACATAAAGCATTCATTTATACCGGTATGTATTGCTTTACTTCGACAAACATACAACATCGAATAGCCCGGTGTCAAGAGCACAGAGCAGGTTGGCGGAGACCTGTCGGCGGTCCCCTCAGATTTGTCGGTGGCCTGTCGGAGACCATAGGATAGCCGTTACAAAATAACCCCTGTAATCGGACACATTCCAGGAGCGCGGTCGCCTGGCACTTCAAAAACTATCCACTCGAGCAGCGGTCTAAGGCCTTTGTTTCGGCCCAGCTTCGTACCAGCTTCGAAACGTGAACAGATACTGTACAGCTCCGCAACAGCTATTCACCAGTCTCCGAACAGAAAAATACTGGTGAAGGGCTGGTCAATAGTTGGTGCCCAATTGTTTCGCGCCGAAGGCTTTACGAAGCAGGTACGAACAAGCTACGGAGCTAAGGCATGCGACGGGGCCACTTCCTGTACTCGCCCACATAGAGCTGCACCACATCTTTTTTTAGAAATAGATCTGCATTGCCCTCCTTGTAGGCAGCCTTGAGCAGGCCTTTGGCGATGCGCCGTTCGATGGTGCGCACACTTTTGCTCAAAAAATAGGCGACTTCGTGGATGGTCATCGTGCCGCTAAGCTTTTGGAGCTCCGTATAGTGCTCTTCCTGCAGCAGGTCGATGATGCGGTCCAACTTGGCCTCTAACGGCGTATATTCGATGCTTGATTTTAGTTGAAAAGAATAGTTGATTTTTAGGTGAATAGCTGTCGCATTGGACACAAAACGGGGCGTAATCCCCTTTTGATCAGGAGATCCTTTAACAAAAAACATAAATTGGCATGGTTAGCTCGACTAACCGCCGAAATCCAGCGCTACGGCAGACCTGTTGTCTACTGCGCCCGGTCTATCTAAGTTTATACTTGTGGGATACTTTAGTCGAGCGGAATAAGGTAATCCCATCCCTTATGCTCCAGGTTATTCACGTTATCCAAAAATTTTGTTATTTTTTTGTTTTTCCGTATCCATTGCGTTGCCACCAACAGCTTTTGGATATCCATTTTGTTCATTGCCTGCTGCAGGTTGTCATATACCTCTTTGCGCAATTCAAGTTTACCGGCATTGTGCGCTACCGGATAGCGCACGAGCATCATATTGACGCGGCAGCTGCTGCTGATTCGGAAATACCATTTATCCAGTCCGATGGCCTCCAGTTCCTGCATAAAGCGATCGGCTTTCCGTCTTGTGCCGTCCACCAAAATAACTTCTTTCTCGCCTCGGGTCGAAAAGTAAAACGGTACATCAAACATGCGCACAGCTTTCTTTCTTGTATAGTCAGGTGCAAATTTAGCGTGGCCATAGAGAATATCATAAAGCGATCCGATAACGATCTTCTGATCCAACACGCTGGGATGAACCACCGGCACTACTTTTTCTACGATCTTTTCCAGCTCGACTACTCTTGCTGGAAGTTGCCTACCGAACAGGGAGATATCATGCTGCGGTGTGAAGCACCACAGATCACCTTTTTTAAAAACATAATATACATATAAATAGCAGCTTACGCTAAGTTCAGGTATGTAATGGTATAGGTAACTTTTAAATAACATAGCGCTGTTGCTACTTTGGTGCGCATAAGCGATCAGATAGATAAAACAAAGGTAAACAAGCAGCAGGGCGACTGTTATGGCAAAGACCACCAGTAATCTTTCTCCAGGTGGAATTTCCTTAAGCTGCAACTTGCCATCCTTAAACAGTTCCAGTTCGGGATATTTTTTTTGCCATTTTATCCAGGCTATTTTTAAACCGATGCGGATCAGCATTGCCGCAATGATAATGGCCAATGCAAAAGTTATCGTCCAGACGCTATAGGTGTACGTTCCGAACCGTTCGAGTTTAATTCCTTTATTTCCGATCAGATTAAATAGCATGGAAAAGCATAAGCTTCCCAGGCATAGCTTTAAAAACTGCTTCATACGAGTCCGTCAAGTGCCAATTGCTAGGTTATATTCACATGTTTGAACATGCAAATTAATCAAAATTCTCAAATGTTCGGAATTATTTCGCGTGCTATAAAAAGATTAACCTACTAAATGTGGTCGGTTATTTTGAAATACTGGTTTTAGTAAGTTGTAAATTCAACATTTGTCAAAAGTTTACATGTATGAGAGAAAATTTTGACAATGCAGGTGTGGCGCGGAAAGTGGCCACACTTCTCGCCTTACCGATGGCCGATCGGGCCATAGAACTGGCATCATTGGCCGGCAATTTTGCAGGCTGGATGAAAGACAATTTTAATCTGCAGGCGCATCAGCTTGCACAGCTCGCGGCGATGCCGGTCAATTTCCAGAACAAACTCGGCAGAGCGATCGCCAATTATACCATGTGGGGATTGGCTGTCCAATTTCAAAAGGACGAGAAGAAAGACGAAGATCCCGAATTTAAGGACCTTATCATTCAAGGCCATGAGCAGTGGCAAGATGAAGCGAGAATAGCGCTGCTAACGCCATTGTTTATACGGATTGCATACCGCTATTCGAGGCGGTAATCAAATCTGACGTTATCCAATACCATTCCCACTGATCATTCCGAAATCCTGGTCGGTGGGATGAAAAGAACTTAAACAATTATGAAAACAGCATTACATATCGACATTGCCCAACTTTTTGGCGAGCCGGTCAGTTTCCAAACTGGGGCTTTCCGCCCTCGGCTAAGCATGCCCAATGCGGATTTTCAACTGTATGAAAATCAACATGGGCAGGCCTGCCTGCAGCAGTTTGATGGACTGCTCGGCTTTATCAATCTTTTGGAGCTTCATATACCGAGCGATATTGTGATTTCCTTACAGGTAAAGCATCCAGATATCCACAGTTTCTATGTCATGGCTAACAATACGACAATTCAGCTCGAAGATCTCAGTCAGCAGGTCAGCTATCCTATTTCTTCCGGTCGGGGTCGTTATTTCTACTTATCCACAGGTGATTATCGACTTCATATTCCTGCCGGAAGGTATACAATTGTCAACTTTTATTTCCGCGGCAGTATTTTCCGTGACGGCAATGAGCGTCCTTTCCGGTTTCTCCAGCCATTGATAGCTGCTTACCGGCAGAAAGATCCAAATACATGCTGCAGTATCGATTTTCGTATAGGAACCATAACTATTTTTCTGATGAAGGCCATTATGGCCAAAATCAAAAAAGGTGACCTCGACACGGAGGTCAATATCCTCTGGGGGATCAAGAAGCTGATCAATCTATCGAAGGAAAAGATCTTTGAAGAATATGAAAAGATTTCGGAATCCCAGTTAAAAGCCAAAGAAGCCCATGCTATCATTAAGCAGACTGTGGCCGAAAATGGGCAGGATTTTAAACTAGATGATATTGCTTGGCAGCTCGGAATCAGTATGGACTATCTGCATCAACTTATCCATAGTTATTATGGGCTAAGCCCCCAAGAGCTGAAAATAGATTTTGTATTGGAGCTCGCCAAGCAGTATATCCTGGATGGTATGCATACCGATACCATAGCCTATGAACTGGGCTATGCTTCACCGAGCAGCTTTGCCCGCTTTTTTAAAAAGAAGACGGGCACGACGGCTACGGAGTTTTTTAGGCTTAATAGCCAAGACTATATTTAAACCAGTACATACTCGACTCCAGATTCGGCCAAGTCCAGCGCCTCTATAAGGCCGAACTTTGGAATAAGATGGTCGCTAAAAAGAGAAGCCTGAACGGGCAAGGAAATAGTCGCGGCAGATAAATCGTTAATAACATGAAAAGAGCTGAAATATACCATTGGACTTATCTACTATTAAGATGCGGAATGATCTTATTCTGGCTCTATGTTGGCATGGACAAGATCTGGATCCATGATGCATTTGAGCTCTCGCTGGTTCATCAACCGCTTATTGGCACCTTTGCACCTGTACTTTCCTGGTTGATGCCACTGTTGGAAATTTCTTTGGCTGTCTTACTTTTTATGCCGCTTAAGAAATTGGAATATCTAGGCTGGTCAGTATCCCTTCTTTTGATTCTTATTTTCAGTAGCTATATCGCATTGGGTGTATTCGGCGTACTAAAGGATGCGCCTTGCATGTGCAGCAGCTTTTTGACCAACGTCAATCGGATCACACACCTCTGGATAAACGCGTTGTTATTTATCCTATCCCTCGCAGGTTTTTTCATCAGTAGTAAACAGTCAAATAAGACAACTCAACGTATTCAAAATAAGCGCTATAAAAACAGAATAAATCTGTTCCTCCTATTTTTTATTGTTATCATCATTGGTCATATTCAAGCGCTGTTGAAAGGAAAATCGAAGAATGCTTTCGACTACCCTATGCAGGGCGCCCCCTTCCCGAGCAAGCTTGTAGAGGGGTTACAGTAATTCGGCTACAGCATAGGATAACCAGACCGTAGTTTCAGAAAAAAGCTATGGTAAATTATAAACACAAATTGTCGCAGACCAAAAAGTATTTAAAAAAGAGAAATAACAGCGGTCTGCTGTACAGAAAGGAGGATAGTCTTATGACTAGTATCTTCAATCGCAAAGGCTACATGATGTTAGCGATAGCCTTCGCAGTATGTTTCAATGGCGCAAAAGCTGTTGAAAAATTATCCGGCAAATCGTTTGCCAGCGTGATGCTTTATTTCCATGGTGATCCGACAAATAAATCGGAAGTGGAAGATGAATCCAATTGGACAACTTCGCCAAATGGTCAGAGCTGTAACGCAGAGCCGGAAGCAGCTTGTGCCCTTGAGGTAGATGCTTCTGATGTAAGTGGCGGTACGCTGGATGATTCCAAAGTTCAGATCGAGGCTATCCAAGCGGAAACCGGAGCTGGCTATCTACCCAGCGAAGCAGCCAGCTCTAACGCAACACAATTTGATCCTATAAATAGAGCTTTATAATTCGAGAATTGGTGCAATCGGTTTACTGATCGCAATTTAGGCGGCTTACTCCAGTAAGCCGCCTTTACTTTTAGCGTGGATTCTGTGGCATACCTGTGATTCTGATGATATCGTCGGGCAAGGCAATGGCATACCGGTTGTCATTTGGTTTGAGTTCCACTTGACCATCTTCTCCTTGCCGGATTAGATGGATTTCTCGACCTTCGAGATTGAGCCTTTTGATGTCCATCCAGCGCAGTCCTCTATAGACTAATTCTTTACGCCGTTCCAATAAGATTGTATCCAGTAGACTTGTAGCATTCATCATGGTGATTGGCATAAATGTTCCCGTTTTATAGCGTTTTTCCAGTAATAGATTAAGATCAGCCAGCGCTGCACCCAACTTCCCTTCTCTTGCCAGACATTCAGCTCTAGTGAGATAAATCTCGTCTGTCGCGATCCCTCCAAATAGTGCAAGCGCACCAGTATACTGCCCTTTAAAATTTATAATACCTTTAGTGATCTTAAAAAACAGCTGCTTACGTAAATCATTATTGTCATATGCACGATATAAGAGCGTATCGATACTAGAATAAGCTGCTGTCACCGTCGTCGATCGCAATTGGGTAAAAAAGGCAGTCTCCCTATTAAAAATCGTGAAGGGATAATTTGCCGAAGCTTTTACATCCCCTTGGTCATTGTAGTCCATTAATTCGTGCTTTATGTCGAGATACATATTGGCATATACGAGCGCCTGTTTATAATTGCGCATCGAAAGATAGGTTCTCGCCAATAAACCATATACGGCCAGTTTGCTGGGGCGCATCGCATGTGTTGCTTCTGTCGGCAGTAATGGTTCGGCAGCGTGCAGATCTGCGAGCACTTGGTTATACCCTTGTTCGACAGAGGAGCGCACCGATTTGACGTTAAAATCCGACCTCTCTCTTAACACAATGCCAAGGTCAGTTTTCGCGGTATTCGTATCGAAGGCTTTTGAATGAGTCCATAAAAGACTGAGGTATGCCGCCGAACGAAATAATAATGCAGACCCCTTGATACGGTCCCAATCGAGACCATTGCGGCTATCTCTTTGAATGTCCGCTATTTTCTCTAATACCAAATTGGCATTATAAACGGTTGTATACATGGCAGACCAGTCGTTGGCATAGTTATACACCGTTTCCTTCCATAGATACTGCTCCTTTGATTCAACTGCAAGGGTATTTAGATTCTCTAGGGGTATATAGACATTGTCAGAAGAGCGCTCACCAAGTCCACCATAATTTAGATTCATGTTTTTGGAGTTATCCAACAGCCCCTGTAAATCTTCAAGGCTGTTGGGTACGACCAATCTATTGTTGGACTGTATATCCAGATACTTGTTGCATGACAACAAGAGCAAAGGACATAACAATATGATTATAATTATCTTTTTCATCTTTTAAACATTAAAATAGGTAAACACAGCTGTTAATAATCTACCTGGATTCCGATCGAGAACACCTTAGGCGGGGATAGTCGATAAGGATATTCAGGGTCTATTTTCTGCCTGTTATTTCGCCATAATATGCCCAGATTGGCAAAGTTTCCATAGAGTCTTACATTCGTTTTATTGCCCTTTTGATCAAATGCCTTCTGCCAGGAGAAATTAACGTATTCGAGCCGTATATGATCCCCCTTCAAAACATGTATTTCCGATTGCGTATAAAATGCATCTGCAGACGAAACGAGCGGGTACGACATTTTTGGCGTATTGGTGCTCAGCTCATCCCCTTCCTTTTGCCACCTATCTTCAAAATCCGGATAAGCATTTCCGCTTTGGAACAGGTTAAAATAAGAAGTTGCAGGTTTTAAGAAATAATAGTCTGCCTTGAAACTTACATTGATGCCAAGGGAGAATTCATGCCATGAAAAACTGTTGATCAAATTTCCAAACACCTGTGGCTTGGCGGAGCCAAAGAAACGGATACTTCCATCGCTAGTGGATCCTTCAACAGAAGCTGACCGGATTTTGGAATAGTCGGTACTCTTTTCACCATTGACATAGCCCTGAGCTATCCCCTGTTCGTTCAGTCCTGCCCAACGGTAGGCGGCGATCGCATTCAGCGGCATGCCCACAAGAGGAGTTATTTTGTTACCGTTTCCTAGAAAACTCAATACCCCCTGATTCAAGGATTGATAGTAAGCCGTTGTCTTGTTGGAATTTGTACTGAGATTTAACCGCGTATCCCATTTTACACCTGTCAGTGTATTCTTTGAACTGATACTGATATCGAGTCCCTTACCTTTCATAGACGCTACATTCTTCGTGACCACATTACTTGCTCCCCAAGTCGTGTAATCATATTCTGTAGAACCATAAAGATCCTTACCCGATTTTACATAATAATCTACAACACCACTGATACGACCATTCAAGATGCTATAATCCAAACCAAAGTTTATCGTACCTACTTTTTCCCAGCGTAATGACGGGTCATTGAGTTTGGAAATATTGAGGATCCGATATTTCGTGTACGCATCCGTCTGCACATTGGCAACAGGCTGTGGTGTTTTTGAAACATCAACATTTCCACTGTAACCATAAGTTGCTCTCAGCTTTAGCATATCTATCCAGCTGCTCTTCATAAAATGCTCTTTACCCAATTCCCAGAAACCGCCAACCGACCACAAGGGCGACCACTTGTCGTTGGTCAAAGCACCGAATATATTTGCTCCATCCTGTCTGAGCGAAGCGGATAGAGCATATTTTTCCTTCCAAATAGTTGAAAAATTGGCAAAGGTAGATATGAATCTATTGATCGTCTTCGAGAAATCAGGTGCACCGAGTATATTCTGATACAGATCATCCGGATTAGTCTTGAATAAGGTCACATAATCTACTGGCGCATAAGCCAAAGGCAGGTCATTGTATCCATAGGCGGTAAATGAATTGCCTTTCTGTATGTTTTCCCTGATTTCCGCACCAAGGATTCCCACGATGTGGTATGTCCCAAAACGCTTATCAACATTTCCCTGTCCCCGGATCGTATAAGACTGTCCATCAGTCAGCGAATTTCTTAATAGACCCGATTGAGGCACAGGATAAGTCAGCTTTCCATTGGCATCCATCTGAATATATTTATTTATCGTTGATCTCGCATCATAGCTTTCCAACGTACTATTGGTTTCGCCCTTTATAGACTGCAATTGATATTGACCTGAAAGGTTGAGTTTTAAAAATGATTTTACCTGATAAGCCAAACCAAAGGTAGCGTATAGCTCCGTGAGCTTTGAAGCCGTATTGCTGTATTTATATTCCGACATTGGATAATAAGACCAGTCCAAAAATCCTGTACTGTATTTCTGGTCCACATAGAGTTGCCTGTAATCTCTCTCAAATGGGATTTCACGCCCCTTATCATTCACAAATTGCAGGTACGGAACCGATTTTCCATTGTAGGTCAGGCCGGTAAGATCAGGTCTTCCCGACTTGGATAAAGCATTGGTATAATTCATCCCGAAGTCAATCTGCAGTTTACTGATCGGTTTGAACGTATTCGAAAACAAGAGATTGATCTTCCTATTTCTATCATTCAACTGCGACCTGTCAGTGGTATAGCCTGTCGCAAAACCATAAGCATGTTTGGTACCGCCGCCGGAAATATTCAGATTGTATTGCTGTGTAAATGGACTTTGATAAAATGCATCAGCATAGTTTTTTAAGCCATCCTGCAACAATAGATTATTGATGAGTTTGGCAGAATCAAGCGAACTGATCAGCTCCTTTTTTCTTTTATCCAGGATATCGATTACAGGGGTCATAGCAGCATAGCCTACGCTGTTGAGGAAAACATTATAATATCCCTTGTCAAAGAGCATTTTTTCCACCCCAATAAAATCCTGATTTGAAAGCCGGTATAACTGTGTCAGGTCAGACTTTTGATTGAACAAAAAGGTGCTATTAAACGATATTCTCGACCGTTCATTAGTCCCTAATTTCCCTTTTTTGCTCGTAAGTACAATGACACCGTTGCCAGCCCGAGCACCCCAGATAGCCGCTGCTGCCGCATCTTTTAATATAGATACCGATTCAACGGAGTTCGGGTCGATGTTGGCGATATTACCCTCATAGATAAAACCATCCAACACGATCAAGGGGTCCATTTGTCCATTTATTGTACTCAAGCCACGGATAGATACATTCAACTTTTGAATGATCGGGTTTTGGATGGGCTGATTGTCAAACCGTACAGCTGGCACCATATTATTCAGGCGCTGCATGATATTGGTACCCGTCTGCTGCTTCAACATATCTTCGGTTATAATACCTACCGCGCCCGTTACCTCATTGGGCTTAAGGGTCTGATAGCCCGTATTCACTTCGACGACATCAAGATATTGGTCAGAATGCTTTATCGATAGCGGTTCCTTCTGAAAGAAATAATCTACCGAAACTGTGACGGTTGTGTAACCGACACCTGAGACGATTACCGAGTCTTTCCGATTCATTCGTGTCAGGCTAAATCTGCCTTCTTGGTCAGTTTTAGCTTTACTATTACCCATTTTAGAACGAACAGTAATACCGGCGATGGTATGCTGTGCCTCCTTATCCATAATGACACCCTGTACCACTATCCGTTGCTCCTGTTGGGCCTTGCCCAACAGGAAACACACACTGCAGAGCAGTGTCAACCAAAATGCTCTCATGATTATTTTGTGAGATAGATGTACGGAAATTCTTTAAGAGCCTTTGTCCTCGTCAGTATAATGCCTTTGTCTTTAAAAAAGTCGAGCTTTTCCTTCTCGGTTCGGTAGATAAAACCAGCGGGAATTGTTATGTCGACACGGGTCATCTCCGACTGATCTATTTCGATAGGTACTTCGAAAGCATAAGACAGATTTGACAGAATAGTATAAATTGGTATCTTTTGCGCATAAGATTCATTATCGGGCGAACTCGCTTTCGATATGACCATATTGTGTTTTGTCTTTAATTTTTCAAATGCAGGTGTATAAGATACTTTGTAGCACTCGACTGTATCTTTTCGCCTTTCTACGGCAATTTTAAAAAAGTGGACAAAATCTTTTCTATAGACATCCCGAATCTCCTTTTTGGTCACAGAATCCCGATTAAAATATTCGTACCAATACCGATTGCGGATCAGTTTGAGCTTAAAGTCTATTCCCAATTCGGGCGCATAGTATGCCTTTCTAACACTGTAGCCCTTCATCTCCAATGGGAACGCATAGGTTAGCATAAAACTCAAGGTTTGGTTTCCGATCCGCAAGTAAGTTGTGCCGTCCCTATAAACTGTATTTGGATAATCATCCAAAAAATTATCCCTTTGTTTAGCAAATGCTGAATAGTAATATGTGCTTGTTGTGTCAAATAATGATCCACCACCTCCTCTTCCTTCACCACCGGTGTTATAATAGATTCCTTTGTTTTTGATATTTCCCTTCGCCCCCTTAAGCCAGGCTTCAATATTACCATCTGTCAAGTTGTTTGCATTAGTCGTGGCGACAAACTCACCTTTGGAGTTGATCACAGCAGTTGTTGGCAAGGTATTGTGTTCAAAAAGTGTTGTAAATACGGTGTCGTCCAATATGGAACCTAGTTTAGGAACGTAATTAAAATCCTCCCTATATTTTTGGAAACGAGTCTTGATCCGCTGTGGGGTATCCTTATTGCGTTTACTATTGACCATCAGGATGACCATATCCTTTTTGAAGCGATCCTGTATCAATTCCATTTTAGGAATTCCCTCAATACAGGCTTTACAGCCCGTAGACCAGAAATCAAGGACAATCACTTTGCCTTTGAAATCAGCTAGCTTTACCGTCTTTTTCTTGCCGTCAAAATAATTAAGTTCCAAGGGCATCTTCCAGACAGCATCAGATATAGGCTCACCTGGATTGAGTGCGGTTAGTCCATTGAGCCCTTTCGCCCCGCTGTCCTTGCGGGGTGTCTGAGCCCATAAACTAAACATAAAAAACAATGCGAATAGCATTATAAGTACTACCTTATCCAATAAGGCAGTGAATGATTTTGATAATTTTATCATCTGCTTATGGATTAGGTATTATTCTGAAATTCGATTAAAGAAACTGTGGATCCTTTGCTTGGCTTCCAGATCGGCGATTATAACTTCTGCAGGCTCTGCAAAGGCAAATAGCACCGCATCGATTTCGATCTTGCGAAAGTGCACCAGGAAATAAGCGATCAGTAAACGGCACACTTTCATCAAAAAGGTATGCATCTGCTTTACATCAATAGCATCTTCCTGTACCGCATACTTTCTATAGTTTTCAAAGAGTGTCCATAGACTTTGCTGACAGTCGTTAATGGTATATTGGGACCAGAACTCTCGAATGGTATTTAATGGATCGTATCCATTGTCGTAAATTTCATAACATGCTAGCTCAAAGGGTAGCAGGTTGTTTGATTTTTGGTTCATAATTTAGTTTCATCAATTATGACAAGCCCTGAGGTGCTATAGAAAATTAGGCCATAGTATCCCCTATAGCGAAAATTTCGCATTCAAATGGCTTACCACTGCATAGCTCAAATGCGATCTATGCCAAATGGACAAATAAGATTAAAAGTCCGAAAAGCGCCTTGATACAATTTCAAGGCATAAATAGGGTTCATTATGGCGCTCCCTGCCGGAAAGAAGTAAAAACCGACCTACAGCAATATCGTCTTGCAATAAAAACTACAGGTAAAAAGTTTGGACTGAGTGAAAATTTGCTTAATTTTAAAGTGCGAATTTTAAATCAAGCTACAACATTGGCCAATATTACCTTTTAATCCAGTCATGTAAGTGTATAGGTCGGTGACAGGCATATTAAGAGGGAAATTAAACTGAACTGGGTTCAGCTGTCTTTTCATTTTAAGGAAAGTCAACACCTCCCCTTTTTATTGCTCTTTACTGCCTGTGTTTGATGGAGCGTAGCCTATTCGGGCGCGCGGAATATGTTCTTTAAAAGTAATTTGCGGGAATACCTAGTCAATCCAACTTGGATCGATTCCGGGTAAAGAGGGGTGATTTTTGTGTTCGTTCTCATAATCGTTTTGGTTTTATGTGAACGATGTTACTCTATTATTGCGGAGAATAAAAAAAGCAAGGGGTGACCGCACTTTAGATCTGAAGGTGACTAGCCTTTATTGTCTATGTCTACACGAGACACTTGACTCTACCCTCTAAAGTAAACGCGAATCACCCACATGCATTATAAAAGTATTACAAAAGTAACAAACTTTTTGAGCATGGGGCGATATCACGGTTCTCTCTGGGTAATTTAGTCGTTTACAGATAGAGAAAAACATCGTTAATCATGGCTAATTGCCGTGATCTCCATATCGCTAAAACAAAAATACAAATAACTGGAATATTATGCAAGTTTTTTTAGGTTAAAATATGTCGAAGAAAATCAATAATATAAAGAAAGCTATCAAAGATTCTCCACTCCAAGTAGTAGCATTAGCTCTATACCTTGACGTGGATGACACGACAATAAGCAAATGGAATTCAAATACTGCTCAACCAAGTTTAAAAAGATTGGACGAAGTAGGTGAAATTCTAGAAGTAGATAACGTTGAACTTATTGAATCCATTCCAAGAAATTCTACTGGATTAGCTCAAGCTCTACAGAATGAGTATAAAAGATTGCTCAAAAGCGGTATGTCTATCAAAATTCAATCTCCCGATGACAATGGAGATTTAAAAGAGATTAATAATCCTGAATTTGTAAGAGCTCTTCAAAAGTTTGTTGCTGATTTTAGGAAGGAGAAATGAAATTTAAAATTCATAATTGCTTAAACCACTATTAAAAAAATCAGAAAACTATTTAGAAATTAGATAAAGTTATACAACTATTTTAAAAATTTATGGATCAACAAATACCGAGACCTAAAATAGAATGTGAAATTGCTAAATTGGTTAGAGAAATAAGGAATGAAAAGAAAGTAAGTCAAGCAAAACTTGCTAAAATGCTTGGCGCCACTTCAATATGAATAGGCGAGATTGAAATGGAAAACTATACGAGTATGTACACATACGATCAGTTAAACAAACTGGCAACGAGATTAGCATGTAGCCTAAAGGATTTTATGCCGAAAAGACCAATAATAACCCTTAAAAAAATTGGAAAATATAATTCAATGATGAAAACTTATAATTGAAAAGCTTTCTTTTGGTTAATATAAGAATATAGGATGTTCGATGAAACATAGTTTAATAAAGGTCAAAGCTTTTTAAATGAATTCTAAATGATGAGCAACCCGTAGGTAATATACTTTAGTACCTAAGAAAAAAGTGATGCTACTTCAAACCTCATTTAGAATGAAATAATCCTATTTGAGATTGAGCAATTCATTAACCAAGTATTTTTTTTAGTTTTGAAAGTAATAGCATTATTATAAATAAAAAGAGTTAATAGAATATACAGTCCGATGTCTAAAGAAAAATTCACAAAATCACTCATAAAATCACTCGAAGAAAAAGAACTATACAGTGTAGCAAAAGCTTATCTAAAAGAGTTAGAGGATATCGATAATATTTTCACTTTGAATGGACCTTGGGATAGCGGGATAGATTTATCCACTGCTTCATTTGATATACAAGTTCAGGCAACAGTGGAAGAGAAAAATTTCGAAACTAAATTATTCTCAGACTTAAATAAGGCAAAACAGAATATTGATAAATTCAGCATTACCAATCGTGTAAAATATTTCTATTCATATAGCCTATCTAATACAACAAAATTGCAGTATAAAAGCCGAGCAAAAATTGATTATGGGATTATACTTGATATTATCGATTGTAATGTTTTAAGTGAAGCGTCGAAAGCGTACCCTGAACTAGGAAGACAAATATTTGACTATTCGGAGATAAGCAAATACTCTGAGGAAAGCACTTACTTTGACGATGTGCGAGTCAAGTCATATTACGATTTAATGTCATTTGGTAATTCTATAGATATTAAATTCAACATAATCAAATCATATACAATTAATATCCTATTTAATTGTGAATTTATCCAAAAAAATCTTCTTCTTTCCCAAGTAAATCAATATTTTACATCATCACTAGACTCCAATTATTTTGATACTGTTTTAGCCAGACTTTCGACTGATCATAAAATTAAATTGAAAGGTGGGGACATATCTTTACATGCAAAAGAAAGACAAAGAGTAGAAGATGCTTTGAATGAATTTCAGGAAGAGGAGGCCCTATTACTTTCGGATCTTACTACAGCCTTAAAAAAATATAATTTACAGGAACACCTTGACGATATCGTTATCAGGTTAAGTGAACTCTACGAAAGTACATATTCACTAAATGTTAGTGAGATTACACATAGAGATTCAAATATAAATGATATTCGTTCTGCAACAGAAAGGCTCCGTAACTATCTAGCATCAATTATTGCTAGCGATACAGCGCCAACCGATCTTGAGGATCTCCTGAAAACGCTAATTAAAGTTGGGGATAGTAGTGATATCTTACCTAAAATAGCAGCGGGGCATGTCTATTGTAAGATTTCAGACCCTGACCGTTTGGAAAGGTATGCAATGCAATATAGCAATAACAGGACAATATTTTTAGATACTAACGTAATGTTAAATTTATTGCTTATCGATTATGCCCCTAAGGTTGAATATGACAATTATTACCATAAAATTGCAAAACAATTTTATCATTTTTCGGCGGACAATGATCTATATTTAAAAACCATTTATCCTTATAGCTTAGAACTTGTAAACATTTTCGAGGATGCTCTTGGTTTAGTACCATTTACCAAACTTCCAGTTTTTAAAACTTTAGGAAATAGCTCGAACCCAATTTTTCAATACTATACATTTTTAAGTGATAATGATGAATTGGAAAATGAATTGACCTTTGAAGACTTTTTAAAAGAATTTAATTTTTATCAGAAAAGTAAAGTAGATCACAAAAGAAACATGAGCTACCTTCTAAATACTATTAATATAGAAATTCAAGAAGTAAAAAAATATGATCTTGAAGTAGTTATTGATCTTATTAAAGACGATTTACGCTTAAATGGAAAACTGAAGTCGAATTTTGCTGCAAATAACGATGCAATTATGTTCGAATTACTATCTGATACAGATCTAGAGGTAAATCCTAAAGATCCAATCCTATGTTCTTGGGACTTATCATTAAATAGAGTGCGAAAACAATATTTCGAGAGTAATCCTCGATCCACTAAATGGTTCCTATATACTCCAACAAGACTTATGGATCATATTTCTATGATAAATTTTCAGATTAGACCCGAGGTTGTATCAAATGAAATTCTATCAATACTAGATCAGGATAACACTTTCCAACAGATGACTCATACGCTTCTTGATGCCGTCGCAACGATAATTAATCCAGACAATGAGGTGGGAAGAAAATACACAAATCTTCTAGCAGAAATGCGGAAAAACGAAATACTGGAAGTGAATGCCAAGGTACCCGAGCTTCCTGCTGATCATAGTCCAGATGCTTTAACTATTGATATTATTTTCAAATCACTATTTACTAAATATTTTGTAAGTACAGATAACACTAGTCATGATTTTAAAGTATTATTTACGAAAGATGAATATTTTGAAGAAATATCTTCGATGCTAGTAGATGAAAAAAAATATGTATCAACTAACTATAAGGTCAGTGAATCGATGACAAAAAGACTAGATGAAATATTGAAAAATATCAATCACGAATTGGGTTCATAAAATAGTAAAAAAGCGAGAAACCGCCGTCGGCCAGAGATTGTAACCTGAACTGTGTCATAGGAATAATTCAATAAGATTATTTATATTCAATTATTCAAACGACACGGTCATGAAAGAAAAAGACCCATTCGACTTTAAACGCTTCAAGGCAGAAGCCATACAAGGTCTTTACGAAGGTAAAAGTTTGTCTCACAATGATGGCGTCCTAGCGCCGCTAATGAAGCATCTGTTGGAATCGATGATGGATGGTGAACTAGAGAATCATCTGAACGAAGAAAAAGCGTCAGGTAATAGCAACCGTCGAAATGGCAAGACAAAAAAGACTGTCCGATGTCTCAATACCGGAACATTTGAGCTAGAAACAGGCCGTGATATATTGTTCACCAAATCAGAACAAGTATGCGCTAGGTAACTATCGAGAAAGATAAAAAGCTTGTTATCGAGGATTTAAAGCCAGTCTATAAAGCCGTGAACGAAGAAATAGGTTATGAGAACCTCTTGTCTTTCGAAGAAAAATGGGGCAATAAATATCCTCTTGCTGCCAAATCCTGGATGGATAATTGGACCAATCTTTCCACTTTTTTTGAGTACGAGGATCAGGTTCGCAAGATTATATACACCACAAATCCGATTGAGGGAATGCACTGTCAGATACGAAAAATCATTAAGTCTTAGGGAGCCTTCAACTCCGAACAGGCACTAATGAAATTGATATATCTGATCATAAAGGATATCGCAAAAAATGGACGATGCCAATGCATAACTGGGGCTTGACCATATCCCAACTTTATATTGGATTTGGGGATAGACTCAAACTCGAAAGAGATTTTTAAGTTTTAATCCTATGAGACAGTTGGTGTTACACTCCCTATTAATATTTTTTAAGCCCAGAAATGAAAATATCGTTTTCATCATAATCACATACAATTGCAACGCTATATCTCGCCCTGGTCAAAGCCACATAGAATTTTGCCCGATCTAAAGAGTATTTTTCTTTGATTGAACCTGACCGATCTTTTACTTTTTTTGTAAGTAAGCCAGTCTTTAAAAAATCTCTAATTGGACCTGTAGGATAAATTAAAACCCTATCAAAACCTAAGCCTTTACAGTTTCCAAAATTCCATTCAGGCTCTACAGCTAATTGATACCTTAAAACGACAGGATTGAACTCTAAACAATATTTTTCAATATCCGTACTTTTAATAAGATAGACACCAGAATGATCATTTATTCCACTTCTACATTCGCAACATTCACAGGGTCTACTTTTTTCAAATTCTGGATATAAAAGAGAAGAAAAACCACAAATTTCAGCACTATTTCTATGAGAATAACGAAGAATTTGTTCGTCAACCATACAATATTTACTGCATTTATCTAAAATAAACTGTTTAATATTTCCATCTCTGTATTGACTATTTTTCCGTTCATTATGTGTCAGATAGGTGACTTGTCTTGGATCCCCTACTAAAATTGTTTTTATATTAGTTTTAAATATCAATTTTAGTAGCTCTAAATCATTACCAGCGAGATCCTGAACCTCATCGAAATAGATATTTTTGAAGATCTTGGCAAGTCTCTTAATCACTAAGCCACCCGACTTTTCATTGCAACGAATCACGAACTTCGAGAGCTTATCCGAATAGATCTTACCATTCTTAGAAAAGTAGTGCTTTTCAAATTCTTCTGCTTCCGAATATTGCACTTTTATGCCCGTTTTCGTTGTAAATTTGATCCCCGATGCCTCATTAACTAACAATAAACCGTTTATTTTTTCCGTGAATACTGATCCCTGGTATGGCTTTACACCATGTTGGATCAAGAATGAGAACCATGTTTGAATGGTCACATTTGCGGGAATGTGTCCATTTATTTCATAAAATTTTTTTCGTATTTCCTTTTCATTGGCTTCCGTAAAAGTTGTAATCAACAATGGATTCTTAATACGTAAAGCGCTACGAACAAGATAGGTTGTCTTACCAGATCCGGCAACAGATATCAATAACTTATTATTCAATAGCATCAGAAATATATTTGGGGAATTCTAGTTTTTCAGTAGTTTCAAATATTTTTAATGCACAGATTGTCTTGTTTGCTCTCATATATAAATGCAACTCATCCTCGCTTTTTTCTAGTCCTAATATTCTATTTACTTTCTTTTGCTTATTCACTTTCAAAAATTTAGGTTCTAATGTATTATAATTGAATGGTTTCTTTTTTTTCCCTACAACTAGATTCCCTGAGTCAATAATATTATCGTAACAAATTTTTATGAATGGATTAGCATTATCACCAAGATAGCTAGCATATTTTCTTTCCAAAGCATCTATATTTCCGTCAGTGTCAGTTACTACGCATACAGGCTTTTTTATTTTTTCAGCTATATGTAAGAATCTGTTAAAACTAGTCCCAACAGAAATCACGTCAACTTCATCCTCTATCGGTAACCTTCCTTTATTTTTGTCCATATAGGCACGTTGAACCAAAAGCTCATCGCAATCACCCTCCACAAGAATGGCCTTCTTACATAAAAGTAATCTGAGCGTATCATAACCAGGAAGCTTAGCAAAAAAGTCTTGTGTCTCCTCAGACAGACTATTTAGCCTTAATGGTATTTTATTCTCAATAAGTATTAGTTTTTCAAGTCCAAGTTTGTTAGCAACAAAACTGCTATGTGTGGAAATTAAAATTTGCTTTTCGGTACATTTATCCTGTACAGCCTTTATAAGCTGATTTAATTTAGAATGGGCTAAATGGTTTTCAGGTTCTTCAATCAGTATAATATTTGCTTCCTTTGATTTCTTATGCTCCAGTGCAAGTTTGGTTTTAATAACAGCTTGTTCTCCTTTTCCAATGTGTTGAAAAGGTATCTCTTCAACTGATGTCACAAAGCTGGATTCCCAAGCATCTTTGGACGACAGATCTACAGTTAGCTTCAGACGCTTCGCTGCTGAACCATCTATAGCTAAGGAACTAATTATCTCATTGACATTTTTAACCGATTCATCTTTGACAAATTGTGTCTGTAATCTTCGATGTGCTTGTGTTAGTCCATTTTTATCTTTGTCTTCAAGGTGGTTACGTACAATGTGCGAGATATAAACATCTGATCCATTTTTGTACCTAGCGGAACTTGAATCGATTAGCGCAGATTTTATTGGAATTTTTCGCGGAGTTATAGATTCTCGCGCACAGGTAGTCCAATTAACCTCATAAAACTCTATTGGAAGTGCTGAAATGTTTCCTTCAGCAATGTACTCGTTGTATTCTGCTCGATACTTTTCCGCCATTTGAATTTTAAAACAAATACCACACTCGTTTTTCTGAATACTATTTTCGTCACCTTCAAATAATGGAAGATCGTCACCACCGATAAACACTTCTATGCTAATTTCCGGTGGAGGCAAGGGTCTGCTGGAACTCAAACTTTTTAGATATTCTTGTACTGCTTCATAATTGAAATAATATTCTGAAAGATCATTTATAAAATATCTTCCGTTTGATAGTCCTGAAAGTGCCAAATGAATAGCTTCCAAAATCGTGGATTTTCCAGTTTCATTATTACCGACCAAAATGTTAAGACCTTTATCAAGCTCCAAGCAAAACGGATTACGATATGATTTAAAATTTGAAATAATGACTTTTTTTATATGCATAATTTAGTCTTAAGGTTATTGGTTGTTTTTTAGTGTGAAAAGCTGAAGCTACTTATTATAGACCAAGAATAGCCTTGTAAAATTTTTTAAAACTAGCATCTCTGTTCCGCAGATAATCGATATTAACACGATTAAGAAGATATTCTCTTATAACCCCAACAGAAGTTCTGTGATGCTTAGCATATCCAATCATATCGTTGCGATCATAGATTTTAAATTCCTGAAACCATACTTCAATTTCAGGATCAGGCAATACAATGGTCGGTTCAAGATTTTCATTAAGCATAGTGGTTAAGACTCTTTGAGTATCTTCTATTTCACCATCTGAATCAGCAACTAGCATGAAATCTTGAATTTCACCATCACTAAAATCATCAAAAGCATTGACCAAGGCTGCAATTGCCAACTTTCCTCCCGCGGTCCTTATTATTACTTCTCGTTCTATCTTATTTAATTCTAAAATTTTTCTGGCTAAAAAGGATATGATCTGTTGATCACCTTGTCCCCCCGTTACAATGACAAGTTTGGATAAGGATCCCGGATCGATTTCAATATTTTTAAATTCATCAGCAATTACTATTGAAGTTAACGGAAAAAAAGGTACTCCGGATTGTGCAGCAGCACGAAGCTTTTCCATCAAACCAATCGAAAACCCATTAACTCTATGCAAGCATTTCTCAAAATCGTTTTTATCAAATAGAATAATATTAAGGGACTTTCCATATATTAATGCGTCAACACATTCATTCGAATAGCCAGACATTGAAATAAAAACTCCAATTGTTCCAACCAATTTCCCGTCTACCTTACCTCTAAATTGATAAATACTTGAAGCTGATAAAGGTTTTGCTTCCCATTTTGCTTCTAGAAGATAAGTGTGTTGATTAAAAACAAATGATCCATCCATCTCTTCCCCTATTGGTCTAAAACTACCCTTAGGTTCCAGACCCTCAATTTCAAGCAAATTCGAAAGAAGAAGCTCAAATTCCTTCCCTCTTCTACGTTTCTCTGTGCCGATAGAATGTTGGGTTTCATCTGAAAGTTTGAAATATGTTTCAATAATTTCTTCTCTATTCATGGCTAGGTTCCATATTATCAAAATACTAAGCTGTAGCTACTTGAATTGCCTGACTCCAATTCGATATAGTTCTAACTGATAATATAATAGTGTTAATATACAAAAAATAAAATTTGGTCGCCAACATCTGTATATATCGCTAATACGAGAGTCTCCACCAAAACTAGACTGAATGCTAATGTTAGTAGTAATCTTTAAAATAAAATTAATTATCTCCGTAATACTTCATTTTTCTCTTATTAAAAGCGGGCATCGCTCCTTCTAATACTTTTACAATACAATCATTTATTACAGGATTTTCGATCGCTCCTGATTTAAAAGAAAATTTATAGTTGTTTTCCTTATCCAATTCCGTATAAATAATCTGTTCAGCATCTGCAACAACCGCTAAATTGGGGTTATGCGTGACTAAGATGATTTGTCTTTTAGACTTCGCCTTTTTAATGAATGGTACGAGTATGTTTGCGACGCTATGATTATCTAAATTATCTTCGGGTTGATCTATGATTAAAGGTATGTCATTATTGTCCAAAAGTAAATAAAAGATTAATAATAATGCTCCTTTCTCCCCTGGAGATAATTGATTTAGATTTTTTGAACCTTGTCTTAATTCATAATTGTAATCAAGGAAATCTAGCGAGAACAAATAATCATATAGGGCAACAACGTCATCAACTTGATCTTCAATGTAAGTAAATTTATTTTCACTTTTTAAATCCTTAAATAATGAATGCACTAATACATCTAATAAATCCGATACACCGTCAAAAATATCAAGATCAATATTATCTAATAATCTTTTTAGTTGTATTTCAGAATTTTCTTTTCCATAATAAGTACCTGACTTATTTAAAGAGATGAAATCTAAAAATCTTTTTTGAAAATTTTGGGTTAATGAGAACGCCGCTTCAATTTTTATAGGATACGCAGACAACAAATCTGCATTTTCATGAATTATTGAATCGATTTTTTGCTTTACAATTTTATAAGTATTTAAAACATTCTCTTTCAGTTCGAATATTTTCTCAGTTATTTTCAATCTATCATTCTTTTCATTCTCAATATCATTCGCAAGTTCGGTTTTAATATAATTAAGCTCACGTTTATAATACTCTAAACTGTCTGGAGTAGCAATATTTCCAATAATTTTTGATTTATTGTTTTCCCATTCCTTTTTATCTAAAAGATACTTTTGATATGTTTTGTCTGCTTCCCCTAAAGTTTTTTGAATTTGAGCTCTTTCAGATAAGAGTTCGTTTAATAAAAGCTTGTATGATTTAAAATTTACTTTCTCAGATGGTAACTCTCCTAAAAGTTCTTGGAATTCATGGTATTTAGAGGATTTTTCAGAAATTAGGGAAGTTAGACTTTCTAGATTTGAGTAAATACCTATTAATTTATCTGATTCAATTTCAGGATATCTAAGGAGATCAGATCTTAAGCTACTCTTAAAGTCTTCTATATCTTTAATTTTATTTTCAATACGTTGTTTTATTGATTTTAATTCATTTATTTCTAAGTGAATATTTTTTTTAAATTCCTCTGTTTCTTTTATTGTCTTTTCTTGTTTAATTATATCCGCATTTAATTTCGTTAGAGTCTCATTTACTTTCTCATTTTGTTCAGTATTACTAGAGTTATCATTTGGATTCTTAATTTCAATAGGCTCAATCAATGCATCTAATTCGGCCTCTTTTTGCTTAATGAGCTCTTCAATATTTTTGATAAATATAGGATTTAGCTTTTTTTGCTTTTTGAAAATAGATTCGTTTAAAAGATTTAGCTTCGATTTAATCTTTAAAATTTCTTCCTTACTTACACTGTTTTTATAATCAATTAGTTCTTTAAAATTTGTTTTACCTAATTTTTCCTCATCACTTAAATGCGTAAACACAACATTTTCAATTTCTTTATTAAAGTCGTCCAATGATTCATTTGTAATTCTTTCAAAATAGCCTTGAGGTAGATATTTGATTTTTGGATTAAATGAATGGTCTACCCTTTCGCTCAAATTTTTCGTATCTGAATTTCCGCTTAACCAATTTACCGTCGCTTCAAAATTTTTTGATATTTGACTGTTTTTATCACCGAATCGTTTTTTATTTAAAAACGAAAAATCGTCATGTTCTCCATCGTAGTTTCCACATAAACTGATTATATCTGCTAAAGCACTTTTACCATTACCTTTATTACCTATAATTGCTACTAATTCAGGGTTTATTGGTATTGTAACGTTACTAAACCAAATTCCGTGGTTTGTCGGATCATAGCCTGAAACTTGATTAATTTTTATAGATTCAATATACTTTGTACGATTAGCATTGATTTTACTGTGAATTTCAGGTTTCTCACCTACAAATAGTCTACTTTCGTTTTCAATAACTACTTGCCTTAGACCATCAAAAGATATATCTGACTTCAACCAATTAAGGCAATTACCAATTCTATCCTTCTCCTTACTATCGTAAGAAAATGAATGCGCGTCACTACAATCAAATAGAAAATCATTCACATTCTGAGACTTCAATTTTTGCTTAGCTGCAATAAATTTTTCAACATTCTCAGAAGCTGTAAAAACTATATTTGCATCATTGATTATTGATTTTTTTTGTGCGATCGAAGCATCGGTCCATTTTAAGTCATCCCATTCTGTTTTACCAATCGCTATTAGATATTTATTGTCAAAGCAATCCTTTTTTAAAGATTCAAAAATTTGGGTTTCTTTCAGATTTAAATTATTAAAACCTTCACTTAAATCGGATCCATAATGAATAAGTTGGTCCGCAGGAATACCCTCTTTAATTTTGCGACCTAATTCTTCAACACTTTCTTTTGTAATAGCCCTCGTCCAGGTTCTACCATCGGATTCTAGTGTATACGATTGTTCAAGTGTATTAAGAAATTGGCTTTTAATTGTCTCTATTGAGAGCTCAGGTGAAAAAATTACATGAAAATTTATCCTTTTGACATTTTTAAACTCTATACCAGCAAATTTTTCTATTCTAAATTCCAAAACAGGAAATAGCAGTAAATTTCTTAAACGTCCATTCTCCTTTTGTTCCTTTATTAGTCTTTCATAGCCATCAATAAAAAAGTAATCATTTACTCCTATTACTTTAAATTCATTTGGTAGACTTTCCAAATCTAGAAGATATTTTTCCCAAACGTCATCATCGTTTCCATATCTGTGGAAAATTGATGCAGGAGTATGAACATGTAAATCCCATATATTCCACTCAGATCCTTTACTAATCATATTTATATTAAATTAAAAAATTAATAACCCAAACTTTATATTAAGAAGAAATATACATTCAATATACTGGCTTATTGTCTTACTTTGCTTTCACTATATTGGTATATTGGAATTAAGTCATTCCGTAAAACACATGTACATTTCCTGCATCTTCTTCTCATACCCGGTAGAGCGACCGCCAAAGAAATCTACATAGCTTGCCCCTATATCGCTAAAGACAGTGGTGCCGATGACAACATTGGCAGCTATTGGATCATTATAGCGTGAAATCTCCCTCCCTTCGATGGAATTGGTCGTGGTTACTCTCATGGCATTATACTTTTCAATCGGGCAAGGTTAATACCCAAGCCTAATATACATTATTTATGCTGAATTAATATGTTTACAGATATTAACTTTCAAGATTATTACAAACTGTAAGGCTAAGGTATTGGTTTAAACGGAGGATTGGTTACGGGAAACCGTAGGTAATTTATTCGACAGTTTTTCACACAATCCTTTTATACTCCGACAGTTGTTGCATTAAAAAAATCTATGGTATGAGTTTTGTTAAATTTCATAAATTTAACAGCTTAATAATTTATTAAAATAGGTTCTTACTTCAGAAGACAATAAAGATGTAAGCATTTCAAATTTGTTATCTGTAATAATGATATTATAATGCTTTGTTCTACTGGTAGCAACATTAAAACGATTGTTGTCAAAAATAAATTGAGGATTCTTTCCTAATCTCAGTACTAAAATAACAACATCTACAGTCATTCCTTGAACTCTATCAATAGTCTCTATAATAACCTTATCTTTTCCTTTAATCAACACATCCGACAATCCCAATTGTAAGGCTATAACATCCTCTTTATAAGGTGTTAAAATAGCCGTCTCTATATTATTAGATTTAATAATGCTTAGTAACAAATCTTTTAATTTAGGCATGAAGTGTGTTAAATCTTCTATTTCAGAAAACTTGTTGACTCTCCACAAAGTAGTTGTGTTATAGCTATCAAAAAAATTCAAATAGCTATCATCAATATTTATGTTCAAAGCTTTTTTCGTATTTGATATCAATTTATTTTCATAAAAAGAGTTTGTTAACCAAGTATTGAATTCATTTAATCTATATGTCTCCTCTAACATGAAAAAGGAAGTGTCAGGTTTATACATCCACGTATCTAAGCCATTAATTAGTTTATCTATTTTTAGATGAATACTTAATCTCTTACTATTATTTAATACAATAGGTGTTAATTGATTAGGATCACCAATGATAATTATTTTATTAGCTAATAAAGTAAATGCTTTTAACGTCGTAAAAAACGCCTGTGAGGCTTCTTCTATAATTAATATGTCGAATACTGGCTTACGTAATTTTAAATTGACTATTTTTTCAGATAACTTATAGTATGTAGTCAATTGAATAAAAGATTCTATTACTATATTTTCATCAAAAGTTTTAAGAAATGATAATTCCTTTTTTTCATTAACGGATAAATTAGTCTTGTAAACTAACTTTTCAATTGAACTATCTTTCAATTTCTTAGCTAACTCCACCAATGCTCTATTAGTTAATGCAGTGACACAAATTCTCTTACCATCCGCAATATTCTTTAGAATATTAGCTACCAAAGAAGATTTTCCTGTCCCTGGTGGACCTTGGATGATTACTTCTGATGTCGTTTTTAGTTCATTAATAATACTCAATACTTTATCTTCACCAAAAAATTTTCTATTCAATACAGTATTAGGTTTAAAATCTAAAAAATTTACGTCTGCATAGTCTTCGGTAAATTTCTCTAATCGTTTTAAATATCGATATGGAGGCTCTGTCTTTCCTAATAAAATATTAACAGATAATTGCTGCTTTTTTGCGGATTTCAATTTTTCAAAAAATTCGATTGGAGCTCCTGAAAAAGCAATATTTAAATAGTCTTGTGACCGATCCAATATATAAATAGATTGTACACTATTTTCCCCTGTACTAATGACACCAACTGTTTGAACGAAAGATTTAAAACTAAGCTGTTCATCTGCTAAATTCTTATCAAAAAAGTAATACATAGTATACAAAGAATTAAGCCGTACTGCCATATTTACAGGAAATCGTACAATAATATTTCCTCTAACCTCATCTAAACCATGAAGTTCACCTAAAGCACACTCATGTTTATCAATGAGTTCTCGTAAATGAGAAATATAATAAACTTCCCATTCTCGACCAAGTTCAACTAATTGCCACTTATAAAATTCTATTTGCTTTGATATAGAAATCATAATTGTAATAATTAATAATCCATACCATCAAAAACAGAATTATATTCGGAATCCTTATTAAGTCTTAGTATCATAGTGGCTGATACAGCTTTATTATATTGATAATCATTAATATTCTTACCGCTAAAATAGCTATCAATAATTTCTTTGCGATGATCCGAATTATCAGCACTAATTTTGAAAATCACATTTTTGTCTTGATCAATCAAAGATTTAACATCTTCTACTATAACAGGTTCACCTTTTTTAGATAAACAATAAATAATAGTAGGTATTTGAACCATCACATTCCACAATTGTATAGAAACAAACAATAAGTTTTTACGTGCTGAACGAGGGTAGATTCTAGTTGATACCCCATTAATAGTAATCGTAAAATAGGTTTGTTTAATCACCTGTTCTAAATCTAATACAACAGAGGATAAATTATATCCTTTGTCTTCATAAAAACGTATAGCCTTAAATATGGCTAAAGCACTCCATATACCTCTGTCAGGTTTCGATAGATTATACCCAAATAATTTCGAAAACGCCTCTGCTTCTTCTTCGCTTAGATCATATTTAGTTTTGCTATCATCATTTTTCTTATCTGATGATTTTTTAAAAAAGTAACTTTGTTCGACTAACCCCTTCCAATCATCTGAGGGGATATTATTGAGATTAAAAGGTATCTCGCTAATCTCACTTCGGCAAACATAATAACAGCTGCCTACTTTATAGATTAAATGCTCAGAATAAAAGTTTTCGGTTAAGATCAAATCTTCAAATTTAGATCTAAAGGGTATAAATTCATGCTCACAAATATATATTGGATATCTATCCTTCTTTGACCATGCTTGATAATATTCTGCATTATAAAGTTGACTTGAAGCCTTCAATACATCTTCGTTAACGCTTTTCTCTATCTCAATAGACTTAACTCTGCTTAGAAATTTATTAGGTAGTTCCAATTTATCAGGAATAAAAACACTGCCTGTATCCCTAACATAGCTAATTATTTTATCATAATATTCTGCGCTAATAGCGTTGTTGTATTTATAAAATTTGGAAATTGACAAAAGATCTTTAAATACAAATCTATTATTAATAAGATCTAAAGTTGGATAATTAAAATTCGCGTTAGAAGTCAAATTAAAACTACTTAATTTATTGTAGTATTCAATAATTAGTAAAACACATGCTGTATTATCTAGGAACACCTTTTCAGCAAATGTTTTTATATAGTTTGTCGTATTATGTAATAAAGCTAAATGATTACTAATTGAAGAAATCAAGTCACAAACTTCTGCTATTTGCTGATTCTTTAAAGCTTGTCTAATTTTATAATGTATGTTATCCGTTCCAAAACAGCCTAAGGCAACCAAGAAATCAAGCCTAGCTGGATCACGATTGATCCAGTTTATCAACCAAGGTGATAATTGTTCTTCTGGTGCTAATATATCATTATCTATTACGGCAAACTTGTCCTTTTCTATAAATTTCACATCTTCACCATTCTCACGAATACTATATGATTGATGTGAAATACCAATTGAATAGATAGTATCCATTAGACGTACTTTATCTGCCTCCGTAAGTGAAATAGTAGAAGATTTTAAATCAATAATGTTTTTTTGTATAATCCAATTCCGAATCACCAAAAACAATACTTGATCATAATTTAAATTTCCTTTTAATTCAGTCCTTAAATAAAAATCAATTTTGCTAACCGGAAATTCCTTCAAATGAAATATCTCATTGCGGAGTGCTTCTACGATCTTATTTTCGGAGTGAGGTATAATCTTTAATAACTCTTCAAGCAAATTGTTCTTCGTTTGCAAATCTGTATGAATTTGCACTAATTTGAACAAGTGCGATTGCTCCTTCTGAACATTATCAACATATTTCAAAACAAGCTCATCTGCCCAAAGTTCACCATCAATAAAATACTCATTTATTTGAATTTTCTGTGCTAGTTTTTTATAAATATTAGCATCATCCTGAGCCAAATCAATAAATTTATTCAAAAAACGCAGTTCTATATCATCAGTAGTACTTAACGAACTACTCCTAAAATTTAATTTGTAGCTATCGTCATCCAACAAACTAACAAATGACTTTAACTCCTTTTGAAGTTCTCTACTGAGTAGTTTATATTCTGAATCTGAAATGAATAATGAATTATAATTTGATGAATATACAAATCCATCAGGATCATATAACTCTTGTAGACTTTTTAATTCACCCAAATTATTCTTAAACCATTGAAGTTTGGCCACATATTTTAAATCAATGCTATTAATTTTGCGCAATGCAGCTATGATAGATAGTCGATTAGTTATTGATAAATTAAATATTTTCGAACTAAATACGTTTACCACTTTAGTTGCATACTCAGCAGACACTGACAAATAGGTATTTTTCTGAATTACTGATAATAAATTAGGATAATCTGTATACGATAAATCCGAAACCAAGGCAGAATTATCTAACAAAGATTTCGGTATAGACGAAATAATTGCATCATCTATGAATAAGGTAGAATATTCTACGTTGATACTTAATAATGAATAATAACTGGTACCAAAACGTAAAAATTCCAACTTAGATAAAGTAGCATAATCAAAACTCGCCTGATTAAGCCATTCTAAGAATTTGACATATTTTTCACTACTCAAGGCTAAGATAGACTGATTCAAAATTTGTAGTGATTGTGGATTACTTAACTTTTCTAATACTAATTTTTTATTAGCGCATACTATATTCAGATATGGAATATTCAATTCTTGATCATCAAATCTCCAATTCACTAACTCTTTGTCTGTACGCAAAAACTGTTGAAATGCTTTTGGACCAATGATACTCGCTAATCCAGAACTGTCATATATAGATTCAGTACATTTCACTTTTTTTCTGTCATGAGACAATAGAAATGCGATCTCGGCTATTCCCTTTTTAAGCCCCCTATTAAATGAAGCATTAATATCATGTCTATCTACATTTGATTCATCTAATAAGATGCGTGGCAAAACCTTCAGCGCACTCGAGATGAAGCCTTTGTCAACTAAAGTATTAACCCATTTTACAAGCGAATAACCAATATGGAAAAATAAATAATGATTCCAAATATTCTCAGCCAATATGCCTTCACGGTCCGTTTTTGAGACAAAATCGGCATTTACTATAAACGGAAATTTATAATTATAATCTGATGTGGGGAGATAATTGTATAAGATTGACTCGGACTCACTCACCGGAGCTATTTTACCTTTTTCGATTTGCTTTACGGCAAATGACAACGTCGTTTCTTTGAGCTTTCCTAATTTTTCAGGTATATTTTCTAGGATTTTACCCTCTTTATTTCTGAAAACCCATTTTCCTTTCTCAATTTCGATATGCTGTAAATCAAATTTCCCTTGAGTAAAAGCGTCATTATTGATTAAAATATCGTCTTGATAAGATGAATAAACGGATTCTAACTTGTTGTTAGCAAATACCCGCGTTTCATTTTCAGTTTTTGCGACTTCAATAAAAGTATCGATATTATTCTGATCGGTATAAATAATCTTCTTAGTATGTCTTAAAAATAATAAAAACCTTGGGTCAGCTACCAATTCACGAATCATACTATCATACCGCTTTTCGTCAATTTTCGCCTGCCCCACACCTAGAGCTATATTTACGTTTTTACTAGTTTGTATACAGGGTGCCAAGTCTGTTGGATAATCTTTCAAGTCTATCCATATAGGCTTAATTTGCCAAGGAATATTATCTGTATTGGTATATTTTCCCTCCTGGTCTCGATAGTCTATAAAAAATTGATTCCGCGCTTCGGTCGTTAATTTAGACCAATATGGTTCATATAATTTCTTAAAATCTTTATAAATAGGTGCTGTTTTGTCAAATTTGAAACTATAGTCTCTTGAATAAATAAATACTTGTTCGCTATCTGAAAATACAGATTTAAAGCCTATTCCTTTATAACCGGTTTTAGTTTCATCATTTTTTTTGGTACTTTGAGCTGCATCAGAAATAGCTTTTACATTTTCTCTATCGAAATATAGTCCTGTATGCTGGAAAATAAAATAATCTTTCAGTAGTCGAATATTTATTTCTACATCTTTTCCCTTTACAGGCATGTCGTCCGCATTTTGAATCAACTCAAATACAAAACGTTTTGTTTGAGTATACAGTTCTAGCTGATTCAATTTCAATTGACTTGCTATTGATGCTGCATCACCAGGATTTTCTCCTTTCTTACCAAACCAAGTAGCTATAAAGTCTTTTGGACTTACTGAATTTAAATTCTGTTCTACATCAAAAAGCTCAGTAAGTTGCAATAAAAATGGATTATTTTGTTTGATGCGATCTTTTTCATCTGCAATTTGGGCTACCACTAAATAGCTTTTACCGTCTTGTAATTGTCGTGCATCTGGAATAAAAACAGAAACAGCCAACTTATTGTTATATCCATCTGTTAAAGGATATGACAAATTTCTATCATCTTTCTTAAGTTTGAAAAATCCAAAATTTTTAAAAGTACCATCTAAATTTTTGGCTTTTTCTAAAACAGCCAAAAATTGAAATTTATCTACTTTCCAATATCTTTTGAGCGTATCTACTGCTTCTTCCCTATTAATCATCTTAGTTTTCTTGGTACGTTATATAGTTTTAATTCCAAAATTTCCGCTAACAAGTTCTTAGAATAATCATTTGTTAGAAATTCATGAAACTTTGTGTTCGAAGGCTTTGCCTAGGATAACATTTGATAAGCTGTCAATTTAGCCGATTCTTTTGCCTAATCAATTTGCCATCCAATAGATTATCCTACTTCTCCATGAGAGCGCGAGCAACCTCTTTGAGATGTACTGGTGTATCCACGGCCATAATCATAAATAGCTGGCTCCCCTTTCCTGAGATTTCGTCGATATCTACACTAAGCCCTATAATAGCATAAGCACGAATTACCTGAGCATGCTGCTTGAGCATTTCGGTAACACGCGCGTACATTTCCTGCATCTTCTTCTCATAGAGTTGGTAGAGCGACCACCAAAGAAATCGGCATAGCTCGCTCCTATATCGTTAAAGATATTGGTGCCGATAACTACATTGGCTGCTATTGGATCATCATATCGTGAAATCTCCCTCCCTTCAATGGAATTGGTCGTGGTTACTATCATGGCATTATACTTTTCAATCGGGCAAGGTTAATACCCATGCCTAATATACATTATTTATTCTGAATTAATATGTTTACAGATATTAACTTTCAAGATTATTACAAACTTTAAGGCTAAGGTATTGGTTTGAAATTAGGAATGGTTACGGTAAACCGTAATTGATTTATTCGGCCGTTTTAATAAGACAATAAAATAAAAAAAGCCCCCCTTATAACCGTTAAGGGAGGCAATTTTGGCTAGATGTCCACTTGGGCTAGATGTTAACCGGCTTTGGGCATTCATCTACTGTAAAGATCGTAAGATTAGTTGAGATAATTGTTGTTCATTTCTTAGAAAATGTTGTTCAAAAGATAATGGCAACCGCCGTTTATCAAAAAGTTCTTCCATGATCATTCACACCTGATCCGTCAATTTAAAATATTTTTTGGTACTTAGATCATCTATAGTTAGAAATCCGGTGACAGAAAACTTATTGACAACTAGTACTCCGTGCTCAACAGCTAGAAATATTTTTTTTAAAAACCAAACAGGACTCGATATTGTATTAATAGTACTTTTCAAAATAGGTTGTAATTAGGAACCTTGAGATCCTCCCAGACTCAAGGTTTTTTTATTCTTTTTTATATTGTTTTTCATCGAATATCGTCCTTTATCCACTTTAATCCCCCGCCTTGGATCATGGCTATATGATGCATATTCGGTTGCTTTTGGAGGGCTATACCAGGCGTTTCAAAATAGTGTAAATAACCAGACCTGGAGCTCGATAGAGTCAAAATTAGGAAATAAATTACCATCTTTAAATGACAGGTCCAGAATTCTAGCTGATTATGAGACGGGGCATAAGGGGTCAAAATATCAATAAATATAGTGAATATGAGAAAGTTTATATTAGTTACCGCAATGTTGTTTTTTATCTCTCAGATCGTTTTCGGTCAGAAGAATGACGACTTTCCATCCTTTGAAAAGTTCTATTCCAGTATGACTCATACCATGAGATATCCTTCAATACTTCAAGAAAATTGTGCTTCAACGCTAACCCTCATGAAAGTTATTTTTAATAATAAGGGAGAGATTGATTCTTTAACATTTTCGGATAGCGCACATCCCAAATTTGTAGAATATATGAAGACAATAAAAGGACAGCTTGATTTCAAGAGTATTTACAAAGATCTAAAACAAAAAGGTTATGCTTCCAAGCCTATACTAATACCATTTTGTATTGATTTTGAAAAGATCGGTGAATGCAGATCAAAGATTACAGCTTCTGATCTCAAAAACATGTATCTTTTCTCAGGGAAGCAATTTTCAGGCGAATATTTTCTATATCCAAACATTTATTTCAGATATGTAGTAGGAAGAACTCACGAAGAACATTTTTAATCTCTTACATCTGTTTCTGATATTGATATGACTAGTCCTGAAAAATCGATACGGGTTTTCAGTGATTAAAAATAAATAATTTAAACAGTAGTAGCCGATAGGTTGCTACTGTTTTTTGTTTTATAAGTTCTGAAGTTCATGTTTGATTTCATGTGCATCTGATTTGGAATTAGCATATGATTAGACCAATGTGGTCTGTCATTATTATAGATATCGATTGCTTCAGCTACGATCTGCTTCATCAAATGTAGATCTAAATGATAGGTATCAATCATGAACTCTTGTTTGAGTATACCATTGATTCGTTCAGCGATGGCATTTTCATAAGGATCAGAGTTTTCTGTCATACTGCAACTGAGCTGGTACTTGCTTAGGTAATATTGGTATTCTTCTGCACAATATTGTACTCCTCTGTCGGAATGATGGATTAACGGCTCGTTTGTTTTTCTTTGTTTTTGTGCCATTTTTAGTGCTTTTACAACATGCGGTGTGCACATGGTCTGTGAGACCTCAAAGCCAACAATTTTCTTCGAATAGGCATCTGTAACCAAACTCAGGTAACAGGGGCTTTCTCGCTTTCCTATATAAGTGATATCACTTACCCAAACCTGATTGGGACGGCAAACAGCCACTTCTTTAATAATATTCGGATATTTTCTAAATCTATGATGTGACATAGTGGTCGTATGATAGCTTCTTTTACGTGTAATTAACAAATGGTTGGCGCGTAAAATATCAAAGAATTTGTCTCTACCCACCTTTAATGCCCGTAGCTCCCTTGCCAACATATGGTAAAGTTTCCGTGTACCTATTCTTGGCTGGGTAGTGCGTATTTCATGAACTAAGTCCACAATTTTCCCGGCTATACCCTGGCTCCTGGCTATACGTTTGATCCTTCGATAATACACCTGCCTGTCTAACCCGAACAATCCACAAGTAAAACTTAGGCTTTCTTGTTTTTCTTGCCGGAAACGATTGATTGCGCGGGTTTCAAGTTTTTTCTTACGTCGATTTTATATTCTTTTTCTGCAATATCGATCATCATGTCAAAGATGATCGCTTTGGAATCAGCGATGTGATTCTGATGCTCAAGTTGAGCCTTTTGCTTCTCCAGCAGTCTGACTTTGGCTTCCAGTTCTAAAATGCGCTGTTCTGGTGACTTTGCCATATTGGATGGTATTTGATTCTCCCAATCAAAGTTACCATATTTTTTTAACCAATTGCGAATAGTGCTATCTCCCTGGATGCCATACTGTTTTTGAGCTTGGGAGAGTGTCAATTTCCCCGATTCAATCTCTTTAACGACATTCAGCTTCAATGTTAAAGTGTAATCACGCTGAGTCCGCTTTACATAATTTGTTCCTTCTTCCATAACGATTTTTTTTGTGTATCGATATTTCAGGACGAGACAATATTAAGAGAAGAAGAAAGACGGAACAATGTTCCGCCTTTCTTCTTTATTTTATCTTTGCTTTTGCTACAGCAGCTTTGAATTTTGGTATTTTCCTTGCCTTTATTTTTATCGTGACGCCAGTTTATGGATTGCGACCATTTCGGGCCGCCACTTTTGGTGGTAAATCTATCATATATATATCTAGCGGTCATTGATATCGAAATATCCAAAGAAGAAGAAAAATCAGTTTTAGCTATTTAAAATATACGTTATATTTATTTGAACGTAATAGCATCATATAGCCCCGCTAAAACAAATGACAGAAACAGAAAAATATCTTGCTGACTTTAAAACAGCTGTTACAAGCGTATATCCCATTTCGGATAAGGCATTTGATTTATTGGCTGAGGCAACTTACATTCAGCAATTTAAGAAAAATGAAGTTTTACTGAGAGAGGGTCGTTTCGCCAATGACATCTTCTTTGTTTGTAAAGGAGCCTTAAACTCTTATTTTGTTGATGAAAAAGGAGCTATCTGGAATAAATGGATTTATTTGGAGAGGGATTTTGCGAGTACAAGATTTTCGGCAATCATAAAAACGCCCAACGATTTTAAATTGCAAGCTATTGAAAACACTACTGTGGTATGTATGCCTTATCATCAAACAAGAGCAGCTATTAATCAAAATGATGAACTAAAAAACCTTTACATTGCCTATTTGGAGAAAAAATGGATCGTCATTAATGAAGAAAGAGAAATTTCTTTACTGACCGAAAGTGCAACCACAAGATATCTCAAATTGCTGGCGGCACATCCGGGAATTGACAGCAGAATTCCACTACAATATATTGCTTCGCACCTGAGCATTACCCCAACACAGTTGAGCCGAATACGTAAAGCGCTAGCCAAATAAAAAAATCATTACGCTCAACCTATGTAGAGTGCATTCTCGAAATCACACTTTATTTTTGCTTATTATCAAACAATAATAAGGCATACTATTAAACTCTTTGAAATAGAACGCATCGTACTATTAATTGAAGAATGAAATAGGAGAACGTAATAATTAACAATTGAAATTAAATTATGCAAACAATTTCCAAAACACTAAAAATATTTCTAACCGCACTGATTCTTTCCAATATCGTACTGATGGCTTGTGTGGTCTACTTTTTTTTGAACAACAAGCAAAGCTTAACCGCGGAAAGAATAGATATCAAAGACAGATCTGGAAATAATCGTGTCGTTATTGCAAACACAGATAACATTCCGCAACCTATTATCAATGGGAAGACGTATAAAAGGGCTTACGCTCCCGCAGGTATGATTTTCTATGATAAAAATGGCGACGAAAGAGGAGGTTTGGCAATTACTGATAATGAAGAGACTAACCTGAACGCACTTGCATTTGATTATCAGAATGCCGATGCCATTGGTATCTTGGCACAGGATAATAAACACGACAATTATTTCAGGGCTGGTCTATTGATTAATGATAAGGATCTATCCGGTAAGCCGGGGCATAATATTAACCGGATAAACCTGCTAACCGAGAATGGGAACGCTTCTTTGGTGATGAAAGATAACAATGAGATACCGAGAATTATTCTAAAGGTGGACAGTCTGGGTAACCCTTCTATCGAAATGTTGGACGATAAGGGAAAAGTGAAATGGAAACAATAAGCTATAATCGAGAACTGTGCTGTCATTGATAAAATCACGATCTCCGTTTAAGCGATCGAAGCATAAACCGAAAAACGAAAAAGCAACCTATATCCGTAATCTCATTCGACAGCAGTTTGATATTGTATCGCATGGAACCCTAACAGATTTATCCGTTTGGATGGACACGGACAAGACCAGTAAAGATCATTGCTAATTTGCAAAAAAGAAAAGCTATCTCGTCGCCCCGCTATCCGTAAATGGTTGGATCGGGGTACGTATATGGATGATGTAGCTCCATTTGATCAATTATGTTTAAATTCACGTTACAATGATAACTTGCTACGGCCCATGATCAATATACTCTATACCTTTCATGCTTTTTCGGCTGGTGCATTTCTACTGCTCGGCACCTTAATCTTTTTGGGTGTCAACCACACTTCTTCCCAAGCAGATCGGTGGTTAGGAACATGGTATTATTTGATGGCATGCTTATTTACTCAGCTTTTTCTTGAAGGTTTTCATATCGAGAGCGAGGGATTGATCCATACGCTGGAACTCCCGCGATGGGCTACACTCCCCTGCTTCTACCTGGCCGTTCACGACATGGTCAAACCAACAGCAAAAAATCGATATTGGGGACTACATTTTGTTCCATTCCTCGCTTTTGTTTTCTTCTCCATCATCTATTTAATACCCGGGCTTTCTAATAGACACATCCATCTGCCTCAATTACCGCAATGGACCATCTTTGCTATCAAATATTTCTTTTTTGCACAATGTATCTTTTATTGGATTGCCTGTTATAACCTCTTTAAAATACACCAGAAAAACATTCGCCAGCTATCTTCCTATACAGAAAAGATAAACATGGCTTGGTTAAAGTATCTATTGATTGCGCTATTATTGATGATTGTTGCCCGTCTGCTGGCTATGGTTCATTTAGTTTTTAGTGCTGTCGCCCCAATTTTATATTTTATGGGCACAATGGCACTTGGGTACGCCACGCTAACACAACGCTCAATTTACACAATTGAGTCTACAGAAAACCTCATCAACGAAGCGCAGCATAAAAAGGTTAAAGCCGAGGAGCGGCTTACAGCACAACAGGTAGACACATTAAAAGAAAAACTAGTACAAAAAACTACAGCTGAAAAGCTATATCTCGACCCGGCTTTGACACTATCATCCCTCGCGGAGCATATCGGAATCAATCCGCACGATCTGTCCTACATCATAAACAATGGACTGGAGAAAAATTTTTACCAGTTTATCAACGAGCTTCGCACGGAGGAAGCGAAAAAGCTTTTATTATCCGAAGAGGCCAAGCAACTTGATATGTTTGGAATCGCAATAAGGGCAGGCTTCAATTCAAGAACAACCTTTTATGCCAGCTTCAAAAAAACAACAGGCATTACGCCGACAGAATATATGAAAGTCCATAGTAAACAATCAAACTAACCCGACACAATGAAATTTGTTCGATTGCATCCATTCGGACGGTTAGCCTATCAAAAAGACCTACCCTTGTATCATATCAACAAAAAAAATTATGATACAATACATCAAACCAAGCGGGTGCTCGAGAGCGATCCGCCAATTTTCCAAAGCAACATCTGGTCTTCTGGTGGGAGCATGTTGTCTTTTTGCTTCGATTGATACATTTGCACAGCCCAGCCCTAAAGATAGCCCCCAGCAACAACAGTTGGTTCCGCTAAAATCATTTCAAGGCTACTACCAGCTACCCAATAAAGTAGCTTTCATTGCTTTCGAGGAGCAAGACAACAACCTGTATGCGACACAGCTGTGGGATCAGAAAAAAAGATATCAGCTGGTCCGTAAAGATGATACGCATTTTGAATCCAAAAACGAAGGATATGCCATAGAATTTTTAAAGGATGATTCCGGCGATTTTAGCCAAACCAAGATCCTGGGTAGAATTGTATGTGAGCGCGTCTCATTTGACCCCAATAAAATTGCGACTCTAACCGCATCCCAACTGAAACAGCTTGCCGGAACTTATCTAAAGGTAAATGACAACAACTTTAAGATTCAAATAGAACCCTCCTCAACCGGCTTAACGCTTACGCAATTGTGGGATAACAAAACAATTTCATTTACCCCTCGTTCGGAATTTTTCTTCCTCAATGATGATGGTACCTTCCCATTGACATTTTCTGTTGCCAATGGAAAGGTGCAGCAAATGCAGTGTTTCGAAAATGATGTTTGGATAAAGACGGACCAATAATCCTATTCAAAAAAATATTATGAACAGATTTATTGCCTGCTTATTCCTGCTGCTTCTGCTGGGTACAGCTCAGCTTAGCGCCCAACAGGTAGCAGATGAACAGTTTCATTATCCCATTACCGATCCGCACCACCGGATCGGTGATGGACCTCTACTCCTATTTGACGAGGCACACAACAATCCGGTTACTTTGAGAGGAGCCTACGCTCCTTTTTCAGATCTCCTTCTAACTGATGGATATCGCCTCCGAAGTGTTAAAGAAAAAATCTCTTACGATCAATTAAAAGAAGTAAAAATCTATATCAGCATAAATGCCTTATATAATCCGGAAAACTGGAAATTACCCACCTATTCGGCCTTTACCGATCAGGAGATAGAAACTCTCCGTCAATGGGTATTTGATGGTGGAAGCCTATTTCTAGTCACCGACCACATGCCCTGTGGCGGGTCTGTACAAAAGCTTGGTGCGGCATTTGGAATTCATATCGTGAACGGTTTTGCCTTACCTAAGAATGGACGTCCCGAGATCTTCTCAAAGGATAGAGAAACACTGTTATCCAATGAAATAACCACTGAATCAGGTAAGGAAATAGACAGTATCATGTGCTGGGGTGGAACTGGGTTTATCGTACCAACAAAGGCACATATTATTTCTTTATTAAATGAAGAATATGATATCTACCTACCCAATGATGCTAATCAGATAAAAAGACCTATTCCAGATGATATTCCCCGATTGTCGGGCAAAGGGTTTGCAAACGGCGCTTACCTTAGGTTTGGGAAAGGCAGGATTGTGGTATTCGGAGATGGCGCTCCTTTTTCGGCACAACTCCATGGCATCAAAAGTGAAAAAAGAGGAATGAACCATCCGGCCGCAACACAACATGCGCAATTTTTGCTCAATATAGTTCATTGGCTTGACCAATGAATTTATTTGACTAGACATACAGTATATTGTACGGTCATATACCATTTTCGAGAATTAACAGCTAACGCAGTTTTGTACGTCGGTGGTTTAATAAATACCTGTCGACTCTCCATATTCATCTCTTTAACAAATTCATCTCTTTTTCTATCAGGATTTGCACTTTTGGATTTCTGCATCTGAGAAAGGGCGGGCTTTAGCGAAGATAATTCATTGACAGCATTTCCTTCTAAAAAATAGATGGCACGAAACATTTCTTCGCCAGAATACTGCGATTTTGCATCTTCATTTGCATCCTTTGTACAGCTATAAATAATAATAGAGCCGACAATCACACTCAAAGTGATCAAAATTAATTGTTTGATTTTCATAAAATAAAAAATAAAATGGTTAAAATTTATTGCTTTTTTAATTTTTCATTAATTTTAGCTTGTAATACACTATCAAAGTCTATAATATACTTGGAAGACTTTGTAAATATCATTAAGTATTTTTTATCGCTTGTTGATATAATGGTTACTATTTCATCATCTGGCAACTCAAATTTCCCTTTACGGACATTACCCATTTGAAACCCACTTATCTTTTTCGTTTGAATAGGTGTAGATATCTTCTCCACGGATAGAATATCATCAATATTTATTGTTTTTCCGTAAGGACCAGAAATGAATAACTTATTATCATTCAATTTTATAGTTGGGTTACTTAACCCTATAGAAATAGCAGTTATAATTGCAATAATAATTGCCGTCCCAGCAACTAAGACCAACACGTTAGTTTTAGAACTACTTCTATAATAATTTAAGGACTTATATATTAAAAGGAAAAAGCCAAAAAAAGGATATAATACAGAGAATATAATACCAATATTCGCATTATCGAACATCTCGAATAATATAACTCCAATGACAATATAGGAAACAGCCAATATCAAAAGATAATTTTTGAAAAATTTCAAATATTTTACCAATTCAAATTGTTGCTTTTCAATTTCTGACATCGAATTATACCCTGCAAGAATATACCGGGCATTTTTTTCGTTGATAACGATTGCCATAATCAGCATTATAGAAAAAAACAAATACAATAACATTCTTCTGAAGAAAATTGATTAAAAATATGTCGCGTTTATAATTATCGTCAAATGTAAACAATATATTATTTACATAAAAATAAAAATAAATATCTAGTTAGTTATTTTTAAAATTTGATATTTTTATTTTTTCAAAAAGCTAAAACACTCTTTACCAAAACAATATGTGTCTTAAAAAAATCAATACCAAATTATTTTATCATTTTTACACAAAAAAATTCTTTCTAAATTATGATTTGTACCAATCTCTTTAAGTCTATAAAATGAATTTGAAGGTATTTTATCAAAATTCAGGACAGAATCAGTTTCACAATACTTAACTGAAACAACTTCCCAGTAATTTTTTTTATTCAGAATAGACAACGCATATTTTGAATTAGCTTTTACCCAGGAATTTTCGCCTTCATTTATTTTTTGTATTTTAATTTTTATCCTAACATTCGTATTTGGCTCTGAATAAATCATCTTACCAGATGAGTCCAATATAAAGGCTCGATCAACAAACTTATAAGAGCTTCCTTCAGGAACACCTACTTGATACAGCATGTTTTTAGACATCTTATTGAATATAGCAAACCGACTATTTGTAATTCGACCATAAAACAATGGCATCCATTGCCCATAATTAAAAACACAGATATACGCTAATTTATCACTTTGTCGATTTATGAACGTGTATTTTAAGTTGGAAACGTCCGCATACTGGTCGGTTACATCCAGAAGATGATTTGATTTTAAGAATTCTGGAATATAGCTTTTTTGGGGCTCAATAAGTGCTTTAATTGAATCGTCCCAAACATTAACCTTTTTGAAACTGAATCTAAAAACTTTTGCAGGTCTGTTTAAAAATGAACCTTTGGATGGTTTGAAGCTATAAGTATACTTATTAGGATTAGTTTCAATTTTTCTATAAAAAACTTCTGTCGCATGACTTCCGTTCCTAGATCCCCAAAGGGGCACTATATCAATTGTACTTGGTATTCCCACTGATCGATTTGCATAAACAAATAAATGAGATAATGTATAGCACTCCCCTTTTCCAATGGCTAATATTTCATTTAAAGATGGGTTTTTGGTTAGTTTAAAAGCATTTTCTGAATAATTGATTGATTGATATAATTTTGCGATGATAGATGCATTTACTTTGTCTGTATCCTCTTCTCCATTTCTGACAAATTTATTAATAGAATCTTGATATTGTTTTTGAAAATATGTCCTCCAACCACTCGGGTATTCTAACAGTACTTTATATGGTAGCAAATAATTTAAAAAGATATCTTTCGGTATTTGTTTGCTCCAAGGAAAGGTATTCCATTGACTTACAGCAGAATTTATATTTTGCTCCAGAAATTCAGTTGTAAGAATCTTACTATCTCTAACAAATAGAGAATGGTACGATAATTTATTCTTTGATATTATTGATCTTAAAGAACTTTCCGAAGTAATAGTGTCTAGAAAATAAGGAATAGAATCAAAATCATGATCCTTAAAAAAAATGATTTTTCTGATGTTAGATCATCAAAATTGTCTTTGATAAATAGCAAAGATTGTAATCTTATACTGTCAGCGGCATTTTTTGAAAATTTATTTTCCAAATACAAAAAATCAATTTTATTTTCTGATTTGCAGCTAAAAATAAAAAACATAAGAAATATTAATACAGGTTGTAAATGGGATTTCATAAATTAACTTTTCATGATGAAAATAATTTAAAACTATTTGAACTAAAATTAACAATATATTAAGAATAAAAAAATACTTTGAACAGCATTCTATTGAAGATATTTATCATTATGCGGAACTGCTGCGAAATTGTCCGTGCCCTATCTGCAACAATACTCGGGACAAGTTAAATGGGACAATCTACCACAGTATCAAAAGTATCATAGTTATGAGTATCACCGAAACTAGATGGGTCATTGCCTGCCCGGATTGTTTGGACAAGCAAAATCGAAAAGCCATTGTGTCCTGCTCACTTCTTGGTTGGTGGGGAATTCCCTGGGGGATACTGCCCCCCCCGTGTACATCTATAGAAATTTAAAGGTAAAGGGAGAAAACAGGATCAGCGATCCAAACGGCGCGCTTCTACAGTATAGCACCCATTTATGAAACCCCAACTGGATATGGTGGTTGCCATTCATCTATTGGTGGAGCAGTCATCCAAAATAAAGAAACTTAGAGTTTTTCGACCTCTTCGACAGAAAGCCCTGTGCCCCTAGCAATATCAGCTATAGGTAGCCCCATTTCCTTAAATGCTTTAGCAGTCTCAAGAGCTTTTTTACGCTCTCCTTCTGCTAGTCCTTTGGCTTTACCTTCTGCTAGACCTTTAGCGTGACCTAAAGCTTCTCCGGATTTCTTGGCCGAATTAAATACGCTCTCAGCATCACGCTTATGTTTTAAACTTGCTTCGTATGACATTAGCTCCTCCTCCGTTAATTTACCTATCTCTCCTATCTCAAAGATAAGACCAAATATTCTTTTATCCAAAAATGATGGCAATCTATCCATGGTACTCAAATGTTTAAGTAAGTACAACCACTGATCCATAACTGTCTTTAGTTCCTCTGGCTGTTTATTAAATAATGGAAGCGAAATCATTTTATATCCCAATTTATCATAGAATATTTCTTTGGTCAATTTGTCACACAGCGCAACATCATAGAAATAAGGCCGCTCTGTGACACGGGATATACCGGTACTTCCATTTCTGTCCATATCAAACTCCAAAATACCAATAAAGTAAACCTCCGGTAGGTAATAATCACTCCCCTTTTTACCTCGCGCTAATTGTTTATTGATGAGGCGTGAGGTATAGTACACTGCACGGTCCTTAAAAAATTCTTGAAAGAGCTGCTGCATCTCAATGATGAAAACCTCGGCATCGCTGCCTATACAATGTAAATCAAATACAACACGACGCATTTCCTCATAATCACCATCATGTTCTACAGGCTTATATCTTAGATCCGAAATTATCTTCTCTCCATGAAATAGACTATTGAGAAACTCAATCAGTAAGATTTTGTTGTCCTCCCTACCAAAGTAAAATTTCCAACCGAAATCAGTACGTGGATCTACATACCTACCCAAATGTTTTTTTGATCTAGCCATAATATTTATTAATTGGTTATCAGTCAAATATACAATAATAAATTTAAAAATACTAAAATAATTAGTAAAAAAACACAAGTAGACAAGTAAATTATATTGATAATCAATCGCACGAGCTAAAAAGTTACAGAAAGACTATTCTTTATCAAATTTTATGAATTACTTAGTATGTCATAAATTAGAACAATAACCTAGTAAATAATATCGATTATGTATAAATTACTTTTAATCACTTTTCTTAACGTTTGTTGTCTTAATAGCAGTTCCGCACATTATCCTATTAACGCTTTAGATAATTACTCTTATTTGCATTGTTGTAACCATACGTGATTGCCGTGCCATTATCTACACATATCCCTCTGAATAAGCGGGTTTCCTATGATAATGCGTCTCAAGCTATAAATAATTTAAACATTAGCGGTGTAAGAGAAGCGCATCTGCCGGCCTCAATTCTCAATAGGCATCGTCCACTTTTTAGAGATTTCGGGACTTTAGATATTCAACCAAATTCTCACAATTACAGATCTGCACTCAGATCGATTATAGCTATTTCATCAGCAATTCATATTTTAATCTAGCATCATTGTCTTGGGGCTCTTTTTCAAGGTATAACTTTAGATATTCAATAGCCTGTTTTTTTTGACCAGAAACCATGTATGCCTCACTGATGTAATAATAGCCGTTGGCTGAATTAGGGAAAAAGTGAAGATTCAGCTTAAACAAATCGATTGCCTGATTCGCTTTCTTTTCGAACAGGAACTTATAAGCATATCTTTCAATCAGATTTTCCCTCAATGAATATTTCTTAGAATTCTGTTCTATTGCGTTAATACCAGCTTCATAACCTTTATCGCGTACAGTTTGGATGATATCCTTCGTGTAAAAGAAATTGTCAATGGATGGTGCTGAACCTACTAATTGCTTTTTGATCAGATTACTTGCTTCCCAATAATTTTCGACTTCTCCGTTGGTTAGAATCACAACAGTATAGCCCAAATCCGGATAAATCATAAGTTCACAAGCAATACCATCGTGTCCACCGGTATGTCCAAAGACGCGGTGTCCGTTGATTTTGTTTTCTTCAAATCCGTAGCCGTACATTCCCTCTCGGTACTTTACTTTGCCCGATGTACTAAGCGTAATACTTTCTTTACTCAATAATATATTCCTTTGCAAAGCATTGGCAAAATTTAGCAGATCATCGGCTGTTGAATAGCCGCCACCAGCTGGTGTTCCTTTGTATAGATTTGAGGAAATATTACTTTTCCATTGTCCCGGCTCTTCCAATGACATGGTGTAGCCGGTGGCCAAATTTGGGATTACATGATCCAATTCGTATGCATCCGTATTGATCATTTTTGCGGGTTTGTATATGTGTTCTTTTACAAAATCAAAATAATTCTGACCCGATACCTTTTCAATAATTAATCCTAAAACCATATATCCAGAATTGCTATAGTAGAAGTTACTACCTGGTGCAAATGCTAATTTTTTATCTACAAACAGTGGGAGATAATCAGAAACTGTTTTGAAGTTTACTTTTGCAAGCTTGTCATAGTCCTCCCAAAAACTTTGCATTCCTGAAGTGTGTGTTAATAATTGATGGATGGTCACAGAGTCGGCAACCGTTTTATTGGGATAATCGGTGAGATATTGACCTACTTTATCCTGAATCGAAATTTTACCGGATTCCACCAATTGCATGATTCCCATTGCAGTGAACATCTTGTTGATAGATGCTAAGTTGAACTTTGTGTCCGGTTTATTTTTAACACGGTCTGGCAAATTGGAAAAGCCAAAGGCTTCCCGATAGATTGGCTTACCATCTTTTGCAATCAGAACAACCCCGCTTAAGTTATTTTCTTTTTTAAGATTTTTCAGTTGGGTTTTTATCGGATCAATGAAATTTCTCAAATTTTGGGCGTGGATTGCAACAGCCGGCAAAAGAACAATGAAGCAGATGGCTATAATAAAATAGATTTGACGAATGGTCATAGTGTTTTGATTTATGATTAAGCAGCAAAGCTACTTTAGGCCGAAAAGAAAAAATTGTACAATTGTAAACCTAACTATAAAAACAGCCAGTGAATTTGCTTTTTTTCCAGCGCTGTCGTCTTTTCAAAAAAAGCCTTTGGCGAAAACCCTGTCACTGATTTAAACTCCCTGATCATATGCGACTGGTCAAAATAGTCAACACTATAGGCGATATCTGTTAAGTTGTTTTTTGCTTTATAGGATGAATATTTATTAACCGCATTTCTAAATTTTAGTATTTTTTTGAATTCAGATGGTGTCTTGCAGATATGCCTGCGAAAGTGTTTGTTTAATGTGGTGCGCGAAATAGCATTCTTTTCGCATAGTTCTGTTATGTTTACTACGTCATTTTCTTCACACATCATTTCAGATAAAATAGTTTCAAGGAAACTGTGCTGAAATCCTCTTAATTTGGATAACCAATATCTTTCAATGGTTTCGATTTTTTCGATGTCATTTTGCAAAGAAAGAATGTCGATCATTACTCTTCTGTAATCTTCAAAAGGTACAAATTCAGAAAAGCTGGAGCTGTTGTAATGGTTTAATTCGTGCTCCAAAAATGAATTAATAGCTAGGGGTTTAAAATAGATAGTGATTTCGTTTATTGTTCCTTCGTATTGTACAAACACAGGCTTATTAAAATCAGATACCAAATTAGTTTCCACTTCGTTATGATCGCATTGTCTGATGACTAATTGATTGCCGTTACTGATCGATTTTGATTTTTCACTGCTCGAAACAATGGTAAAAATAGATGGGAAAGTGATATACTTAGCAGGCTCTTCTTCCGAGCTATGGGTGAGTATATAAATACACTCAATGTATTTTTTAAGTAAAGGATTAATGGGGGAATAAACTTTTATTTTCATAGGTTTTGCTAGAGCCTAATTTACTTTTTATAAATATATAAAATTGGACTCATCGCTGGCTTGTATTCTTGTCATCTGTCATTTCTTTACCTCATCCTCAGAAAATCGGTTGCCAAAACAATTTCATTCATCTGCGATTCTGGATATTCAAGTTTTGACCTGTTTTTAGATAAACATTTCAGGTGTCAGATCCCCCAAACTGCTGTGGTGCCCGAAGTTGTTGTATTCTTCCCTCCAGACTTCATTTTCTCCTTGGCATCTTCCAATGAAAGGAACCAATGCGCGTTCAGACACTCGTCCCGAAAACTTCCATTGAATAATTTAATATACGGATTATCTGTTGGTTTTCCTAGTCTGAAGAAAACTAATTCTACCTGATGTTCATAAGCAAGTCTATCGACCTTCTTGGAAATAAATGATTCACCTGTGTTTGTTTTATTTGGTGTTCATGATTGCTCCGCAATTTCGATTCGTTATCCACTTGGAATTTTCTGGGTATTGCCTGCTGGAATAGTCGGAGCTCTTCCAAAACATAAACAACGTCACTTCCTTTAAGCCCCTGTCCAACCGCAATAGCCATGCTTTTACGACTATAGTTATCCACTATCATTAAGCAGTGGATAGGAAGCCTTGAGATCCTCCCAGACTAAAAGTTTTTTTCCTTTTATATCCTTTTTCATCGCATATCGTCCTTTATCCACTTTAATTCCCCACGTTGGATCAGGACTATATACTTTTGCACCTGATCATCGGTCAATAAACAATTGTCTTCAAGGTGGTAATTGAACTGCTTAGTGAAGGTGTAATATTGAATACTTCCTACATAAGCATTATTGAGATAAATATGCCAAAGGCTGTATTTCTTGGCCCGAACTTCCACTACCTGGCGTTTTCCATGATGATAAAACAACTCGGGCACATCCGTATCAAAACGAAGTATAAGAGCGTCAATGCACGCTTCCTTGATATCATCGGCAAGTACACCGAATGCCAATTCCCACACGCCCTGAGATTTTCTGAAAACATAAAAAGCAAGACCATTTTTGTTGTAAAGATGATAATCTTTCATGCCCATGCTTTTATCATGCACGGTAATTTGAGCGTACATTACCCGATTTCGGCAAAAGATTTCTAGCGGTTTCATTTTACAATACTACTAATAATATTAGCAATATTGTGAAATGAAAAGGTATTTATGGTTTCTTTTTTCAACCATTCACTGTATTACCCTTATTTCCTCATTGGATAAATATTCATTTTTTCGTGTAGTAATTCCAGATAGCTTTGGTTATGTCGGCAATAATTTTTTCAGTGACCTCTCGTTCTTCGGTAATATCTTTTAAGTAAACAGAAAGAACAACGTGATTTCCATTGGGAAGTTTAAAAATACCTACATCGTTCATCGCTGCTCTTAAATCATTCTCATTTCTATCTGAAATTCCAGTTCTGTGCGCCAATTCTGTTCCTTCGGGAAGCCCTGCTTTCATCCAAGTAAGGCCTCTCGAGCATTCTACCATCAGTTGATAGAGGTATTTTGTAGTGTTCTTTTTAAGAACCTGTCCTGCATAAAATTTCTCCAATAATTCGGTGGACGCTAATGGTGTTGTTGTATTGACATAAAGATTCTCCCAAATTCGCATTTCTTGTTCATTGACTTTTATGGTAAAATCCTTTATTCCTTGTTTATTGATAAACTTTTGGACGGTTTCTGGACCACCAATCAAGTCTAAAAGAATATCACACCCATTGTTATCGCTGTGCGAAACAGTATATCGTAATAGCTGGTCCAAAGTTAAATCCATATTTCCATTCGGAAATTCGTCTCGGATTGGGCTCCAGGTATTTGCGTGCAGATCTTCTTTTTTAATAAAAAATTTCTGTGATAAGGAAAGTTTACCCTGATCAACCAAGTTCAAGGTCGCCAAGGCGATATGAAATTTAAACACACTCATTAATGGTGCATTTAAATGTCCATTAATACTTAATGTGTCTTTGGTTTCAATTCCCTTCATTGAAATACCGACTGTTGCATTCTTTGTTGCAATGATTTGATGAAGTTCTTTGCGGAGGCTATTACATTGTTGTGCAAAAGAGTGAACTGAAAACAAGAAAATGCAGAAAAATAATAAAAGTTTGTTCATCAATAATTTTATTTTAAAAGGTTACTATCTTTCACAATTTTTCTCACTTCCTGTACAAAATAGTAAGCAATATCAAAATTTTCATTACCTGTATTTTCCATAACGACCACGCTGGTTTTAGTTTTCGGATAATATAAATTAACTGCCGTAAAGCCTTCTGCTGGATGGAAACCTGTATGGCCAATTTCGTAAATATCCGCTTTGTCATTTATGCGCAAACCATAACCATAACCAATTGGCTTTTCACTAAAAACCTGATGTTGGTCGGTAATTACATAATGGGTCATCATTTTATAAGTCGCAGGTTTTAGCACTTTTCCATTATGTAAACATTCGTTCCATTTTGCCAGATCGGGAGCAGTAACCATCAGATGACTACCGAAATAATTTGTACTATCAAAATCTGACTTTACATTCAACCGAAAAGCTCCGTCTTTTTTTATGGTGTGTCCTTTTACCAGAAGCTGGCTATTTTTTTTATTGGGATAATAGCTGTTATTCATTTTACATTTTTTGAATAAGGCTGTTACCAAACTCTCAAAACTTTTACCACTTTGTTTTTCCAAAACCAATCCTGCCACATAATACCCAACGTTAGAATAGCTAAAAGCCGTTCCTGGTTTAAATTTCAAGGGCTTGTCTATGTTTTCGCTGTATAATCCGGATGTATTGTTCAGCAAATGATGAACAGTAACGGTATCTGCCCAGGAATATTTAAAATCAGGCAAATATTTTCGGATTGGGGCTTCCAAATCAATTGTTCCTTTTTCTACTTCCTGTAAAATAAGTGCAGCCGTAAATTGTTTGGCTATCGACATTGTCGAAAATTTATCATCGATTTTCAATGATATCTTTTGGCTAAAGTCGGTAAGTCCATGGGCTTTTGCATATTTCGTTTTTCCGTTTTGTTGAATGTAAACAACACCATTAAATGCTCTCGGATCTTTAGCGTTTAGTAAACTATCAATCTTTGTCGGGTAATCATCTTTTTGCTGTGCGGATGAATTGCAACTTGTCAAAAGAAATGCGATAGCAAGAAATGCTAATTTAAAAATTTGTGTCATTATATTGATGCCCTTTACTAGTTCTCTTAATTTTTACGGTCATTAGGCTTAGTAATTCAGGTCTTATGCTGAATTTGTATCTATAAAACCAACTAAAGCGCTACCCACTATAAAGAAACAATAAAAAAATTGAATACCCGAGCAAAATTAAAATAAAACTTAGGATCAATTTCTATTCTTTTGGAAATACCCCGACGAAGACATTCCTTTTACATAAGTATAGATAAAAATATAAACTTAAATTTTATTTTGTGAATGTCGTTTTAACCGCTATTATTGCAAGACATTACAGCTCATATTGACGAGTAATTGATAATAAAGGACATTTATTCATTAAACTAGTAAAAATGTTATAATCAATTAAGTAAAAATACATGGATAATCAATTATATGAATTGAAAGTAAAAGACAAACAAAGCTTCATCAAATTTCTTGATTTGTTGCGCCTGGATTTCCTCCAGCATCCTGAAACTTGGGAAAACAAAACCTTACCCGACTTTCTGGAGGCTTTGGCCTCATACGCAGAAGATATCCAAGGGTATTATGATAATACAGACGCAAATGTAGATGCTGAGAAAGCTGCGTGGTCAACATTTGCGGATATTTTCAAGGGAGCTAAAGTTTATGAATAATAATAAACATTTCTTTCACATATTCGCATATTTACTAGCGAAGAATATTTGCTTATAAATTCCAACGAAAACTACAGAATAATATATGAACATACAGCTAAGTGTCAATAGAGATTTTAACGCAAACGACATACTAAAACTTTATGAAGCCAATAAATGGAGTGCAGCCGAAAAACCAGAACTACTGATGAAAGCACTCTTAAATTCGCATTCCCTAATTACGGCATGGGATGGTACAACATTAGTAGGCCTAGGAAATGCCATTTCTGATGGGTATCTCGTGGTATATTATCCGCATCTACTAGTACTACCCGCCTATCAAGGTAAAGGGATTGGTCGTTTGATTATGGATAAAATGCAAGAGATCTATAAGGGTTTCCATATGCAGATGCTTACTGCTGATGGAGAAGCTATCGACTTTTATAAAAAGAATGGCTTCGAAAGAGCAGGCCAAACGGAGCCGATGTGGATCTATTCCGGTGGTGATCATTAAAATTGATTATGAAATACTTATTAATACTTTTAAACCTTTGAACCTTATTATTATCCGGTTATTGCCAGGATACACCACCGATTGCGGTGTCCCCCATTGTTGATTTAGATATACCGGTCAATCAAAAAATTGTCAATACTGTCGATAGTTTTTTAAGAGTAAGGGACGACTATACCAATATTAATAGGTATAAATTCTGTGAAAAATCTGACTTTGATCGATTTGGAAGTCCGTTTTCTTTCTTGCAGAATATGGATAATAATAACAACGGTCAGCGTGCTTTCAATCCTTGCGTAATGGAGATTATACCGTGGGGCGCCCGAAGCAATATATTGTCAAGATCAGTTTTATCTCATCCAGTAAACCTCTTCTAAAAGCTATGGTCAATGTAATAGCAAAATACGATAACGATACAGTAAAAATTTCATCTTATCTACATTTTACTGAGCAGACCTGGCAAAAGAAAGAAAAAGAGGAAATTACCTACTATATAAGTCGCAATAGATTAAAAAACGTTGATAAAGACATCAATTCACAGATAAAGTTTAATAAAAAAATGTCTCAGTATTTTGATATTCCCAGGATCCCTTTAACCTATTATTCTGCATCGACAGTAGAAGAGTTTTTTAATATGCAGGGGTTTCAATATCATCCGATGATGTATGCAGATAGTACCGGTGGCGTCGTTTATAAAAACAATGTATTGTCTGCAAATAATTCGGAATATTATCCTCACGAAATCAGTCATCTGTATATCAGAAAAGCTGTTCCCGGGATAAATCAGTTTTTCGATGAAGGACTTGCTACGTATTTAGGCGGAAGCGGAACGCTATCTTATGAGCAACTTAAAACCAAATTCAAGAAAGAAGTCTATCGGATAGATATATGGAAAGTTTGTCAATCCAATATATTTGACAGGACTTATTGGACACATGATTTTCCAGCCAGCTATGTAGTGGCAAGTATAGTTTGTGAATATGGTATCAAAAAATACGGGAAAGTGGATTTTTTTAAATTGCTCAGAGATATACGGGAAACAAATTTAATTTTTGAAAATCTAGGTTTAAATAAAGAGAATATACAAAAACAACTGCTCCGACTATAGGCTGATAACTCAATCTGAAAATTAAATACATAGTTAATTTGAAATCTCATTAAACACATGAAAAGTTCTTTTTATCTGTTATGCTTGAAAAACCTATCAATATCTAATTTGGAAAACAGAATTAAAATTGAGTAAATTACAAATATCGATCGTAAAATGAATTATATGTCTGAAGTTGAGAAACCACATTATTTAAAAAAATCTATAAGTTTATTCAGATTTTATGGAATAGGATTGCTGATTTCAATCCTCACAGTAATGTTATTAAAATCAGTAAATGAGAGTTTTAAAATAGTTTATGAAGCGCTCGTAGCAATACCATATCTCATTACTTTAGTTTTAGCCCCACTTGGGTTATATTACAGTTGGAAGGCCTATAAAGGTAAAGAAGAACCTAGAAAAAAACGGACAATGTTCCTCATGGGACATCTTTTCTTTTGTACGTTGATGATATTAATTTTCGCAGTTATAATAAAGGATCTCGCTTCTCTAAACTGGTGATACACTAATGGAGAGATTAATAGATAATGATTCCCTGTCAGAAGCGAAATTACTTATTCGGCAAATTAAGAAAATAATTATTATGAAGACAAGATTTATCACACTATTCTTGCTGTTGTTTATAGCAAAATCTTTTGCACAAAATACATCTAGCCCACCTATTCAAATTAATTCTACGGATAGTACAATTGTATACAAGCTTTTCCCTACACAAAATATGTTTACATTTATCAAATTGAATACAAGAAATGGACAAATGTGGCAAGTTCAATGGGATACAAGCATTATCAGATATATCTTTAGTAGATAAAGGTGAAGAAAAGAATGGTAGATTTTTTCTTTACCCAACTACTAATATTTTTAATTTTATTCTTCTCGATCAAATAGACGGTAGAATGTGGCAGGTCTCCTGGGGAAGAGAAAAGGACAGAAAAGTGTTATTAATTGAGTAATTATGTATTTTTATTGTCTTAATAACTAATCTTCATTTTGAAACCATTAAATACATGAAAAATGTAATTGCTATATGCACATTAATCGTGCTCGCCTTATCTTTTCAAGATTTAAGTGCTCGAACAAAATATCCTGGGAAAAGACATACGACTAGTCATGGTGGAACATATAAAAGTGGTAAGGGCAGCTCTCATAAAGGAGGAACATATAAGAACGCTAAAACAGGAAATCGATACGGTAGACATAGATAAGAAAAGTATTAATTGATTCCACAGTTTATAGCGATTTTTAATTAAAGTTATAATGCATAAATTATTATTAACCATATTTTGGTTTGCCTGCAGTCTTAAATTGGGCATCCCTGTGATCCTTAGCACTGTAGCTGTAAAAATGGGTGCTGGTACCCCCACAATACCTGCACTGAAAGCCGCTTTGCCGGGTATTGAAGAGATTGACCGAAATTCTATGGATGCCTGGGAAGATGAAAATTTAGTACATGCCATAAAAGCTACAGGACGGAAAAAGCTGGTAATGGCCGGTATTGTTACTTCCACCTGTCTGACTTTTGGAGCTCTACACGCATTATCCGAAGGCTATGAAGTCATGTTTATTGAAGATGCTGTTGGTGACAAATCTGTTGAAGAACATGAAAATGCAGTGAGAAGACTTATTCAGGCTGGTGCCGTACCAACCTCAACAATTGCCCTTACCGCGGAATGGTTCAGGGACTGGTCTTCTCCAATGGCTCAGCATGCCAGAGAATTGTATCCGGGATATTTAACTGAATCAGCAAAATTAAGAGGTCTGCCATTGCCTGCATGGGCAAAGGAAAATGGAGCACAGTAAAGGACAATATAAAAATAAGACTGCTATCTTCTGATGGCAGTCTTATTTTTTTTGAGTTATGTAACATCAATATCGTCTCTCAAAAACAAATAACTGAGAATTGTTTCCTTTCCTCAGTTATTACTTATATACATGATTAACAATTAATCATCCAGGTTGGTTGAAAAAGTCAGGCTCTTCCAGTTCTCTCTCTCCACTTCGTCTTCTTTAATTTTTTCCTGCACCAATTGATAGGCATCAGGTCCTGCAAGTAAATGCACAGGCGGATTTTTCATTTTCGCTATATCGATCAGGATTTGAGAGAGTTTCTGCGGATCCCCCTGTTGTGTACCGTTCATACTCTGCATCCATGCTTTCATCCCATCTGTTTTGTATCCGTCTATCATAGTTTTGGCATACATCTCGGCTCCTTTATCTAAAAAGGAAGTCCTGAAAAATCCCGGCGCTACTACAGTTGCGTTCACACCTAAATGCTTAATCTCGTCGGCCAGACATTCGGTTAAACCAATAACGGCAAACTTGGCAGCTGTGTAGGCTCCCGAAGAACCGTAACCTTTGTACCCTCCTGAGGATGAAAAGTTAATGATATGCCCGCTTTCCTGTTTTCTCAAATAAGGCATCGCGTTACGGATCACATTGGTAGTACCGATTAAGTTAACGTCGATAGCCTGGCAAAACTCCTGATCGGAAAGTTCCTCAATGGCACCATAAATAGCGTATCCGGCATTATTAACGACCACATCCAGTTTACCAAAGGTTTCAACCGTTTTTTCTATGGCTTCTTTTACCTGTTCATTCTCGGCGATATTTACTCCAAGCGGAAGAAAATTTGGACCGCTTTCTCCAACCTGCTTTTCAAGATCTGCTGCATTTCTCGAAGTTGCTGCTACTTTGTAGCCTTTACTTAATAATAATTTAACTAAGGTAAGCCCCATTCCTTTGGATGCACCCGTTACAAACCACACTTTATTTTTTGTTTCCATTTTTTTTGATTTTGCTGTTTTTGGAAATTAATGACCTGAAATTGTTTTATTTTAAACCTCCTGATACTAAAACCCTTGCATCTGACACAAATTGTGAATCGTCACTGGCAAGAAATACCGCTACTTTTGCAACATCTTCAGGATACCCCATACGACCCAATGGGGTAGCATCTACAAAACCCTGCCCGAATTCTCCACTGAAATCAGCCTGTGTTCCTTCAGTAAAAATAGCCCCCGGAGCTATGGCATTAACGCGGATTCCTTTAGGTCCCAGTTCTGTAGCAAGCACATGTGTAATAGTTTGAATTGCACCTTTGGTACCAGAATAGATTGCATAATTAGGAATACCTCTTTCGCTAACTACTGAGCTCATGTTAATAACGTTTCCTCTTTCTCCAAAGTAATGAAGTGCTTCTTTGGTACATAATAAGGTTCCCAAGACATTGATACTAAAATGTCGGTTGAATTCTTCGGGAGTGATCTGTTCAAGGGCAACAGGCTTAAAAACACCGGCATTGTTTACTAAAATATCCAAACGTCCAAATGTTGAATGAGTAAGTTCAAACATTTTTTTAATATCATCAACTTTTGAAACATCAGCATGCACTGCAATTGCCCGGCCTCCGTTATTGATGATTTCATTTACCGTGTTTTCCGCTCCTTTTATATCAGATGCATAATTCACTACTACTACTGCGCCTTCATCTGCAAATGCTTTTGCAATTCCTGCACCTATACCTTTAGATGCTCCTGTTACTACTGCGACTCTACCGTCGAGTCTTCTGCTTGTTGTGTTCATAATAAAATTGTTTTTTAAAATTGATACAACAAATGTCCGATGATCTCACAGGGTAAATGTTTCCAAATAAATGGATGTTGTTTCCAAATTGCAGATTCGGATAAAAAGACGGGAAATTTTATTTTTAATCAAAGGAACGACGAAACTGAAGCGGGGAAATTTCAACTTTTTTACGAAAGAGCTTATTAAAGGATTGTGGCCGTTCGAATCCAAGCTGATAGGCAATTTCTGCTACGGATAAATTGCTCGTTGATAAGAGCTCTTTTGCTTTTTCAATCATCATATTCTGAATATGAAGCTGCGCGGATTCTCCGGTTAGGGATCGTAGCATATCACTTAAATAACTGGACGAATAATGAAGCTGCTCTGCAAGGTATTTCACTGTTGGAAGTCCATTTTGTAAGCCTGTTTCCTTATCGAAATAATCATTAAGCAATTTTTCAACCCTTGCAAGCAGATCGCCTTCAGCAGCCTGTTGGGTAACAAACTGACGCTTGTAAAAACGGTCACAGTAGTTCAGAAGCAGTTCCAGTAAAGTAATGATGATAATGGGTGAAGAATCATCAAATTTTGATTTCATTTCGCCCACCAGGGTTTCATATATATTAACGAGAATCGTCTGTTCACTCTCCGTTGGGCGTAGAGCTTCATGAACGGAATAGGCAAAGAAACCGAATTTCTTGGCGATATTGTCTAAGGAAAACCCCCTAAGGAAATCCGGATGGATCAGAATACTGTATCCAGCATGCTGCAGATTATTTTCTGCAGCCAACAGTTGACGGGGCGCTAAAAACAGCATGGTCCCCTTTTCAAACTCATAGTAATGCTGTCCGTATTTCAGCTTACCAGTCGGATCATTTTTATAGGATATAATATAGAAATCCAACATGAATTTTTCCGGAAGCTTCTTTCCGGATTCTACCAAATGGACACTTTCTACCACAGTTACCAATGGATGCAGGGGCTCAGGCAAATCGAGTGCGGATAAAAGAGTGCCAATAGAGGTGAACAGATGGGGTTTCATGACATGTTAAAAATATCAAGTTTAAATATACTTTTTTTACCTGATTTTATTAAATTACTTTTTGAAGTTATATAACATCCCTACTGTTCCATAGTTATTATCCTTAAACTTACTTGAATGATGGTTATTTGTTTATCAATAAAAGGTCAATAGAAAATGCAGTTAAACATCAGCATACTCCCCGCGAAAATATAAGCTCCTATATGTGGTGCCCTTAACAATAAAAAGCCGATCCCCAAACAGGAAAGCAGAAGGGCAAGGACAATATATTGATTATTTGTGCTCCGCCGCTTATAGATGTTAGGGTTTACCTCCATATAATATGTATAGTTTTCTATAATAGATTTATCCTATTAACATTTCAATTGAAGTCAGTATTATTGCTCAAATTCACGAGCATGTTTTTGCTCATTTTTCCCACTACCGAAATTGGGGCTGATTTTATAACTTTTCAAGAATTGTTTGTTCTTGATTCGCAAGCTATAATGCCAATTTCCTGATCCGCTCGACTTGAAAAATAGCAGCATCACTAATCAAAAACAACTGTTCCCTAATGACATATTATTCATCGTTTAATCCTCATCTTCGTAGGAAGTATAAGACCAGTCAACAACAATCGTATCCAATATCTCATCAAAACGTTTCTCATCACTTGAACCGATAAAGATCGCCTCACAGTTGCCTTTCTCATCAAATGAAAGACTGACTAGCTCATAAAAGTCATCCGTGTACACTTTCTGCCCTTCATAAGAAATCTCAGGTACGGTCGTCCAGTACTTCTCGATTACCTGTAAAATTCCCGGCCCAACATTTCCGAAATAGTTGGCATGATATTTTAAACCTCCGAAAGTTCCGTTGTAGACCGCCATCAGCAAAAAGAAGCTTTCGATAGAATCTGTTTCCAAATACCAGTCAGGGTTTTCTTCAGTACATGCATTTCCCCAGACAGACGGACTGGCCAACTTTAGGTCCTCCTTTTTGATCCCCCAGGAAACGACAGCTTGATTTTCCTCATAGATCATCAGATATCCATCATTTGAAAAATCAATTTCTTTTGCCGGGGTCAGAAGCCTGTTGTAGGAAAAGTTGATAGCTTCATTTTTTCCCAGGTTCAAAAAGTAATTCTTAAGTTCTGCCGGCAATATTATACCTAATCTCAATTCAAGCGCTATGATTTCTTCAACCGGATAGCCGAAATCTACTTCTGCAGAGAGGTTGTAAAGCCGTCTTATTTTCTGTAGATAATCCATTATTTTATTTTAATAAACAATATAACAAAAACTGTTATTAAATATCGTTTTTAATTTACCACCTGTAAAATAGCGGCCATAGCAGATAGAATAACAAGCCAGTGTATTATGATCAAAATATTAAGCTTTTTTAGTATTATAAATAACACTCCAAAAGCAATGCCCCAGGACATGAACCACCAAAACTGATCAATTGATTTTAAGCCGTGCTGAAATATAAACGGTATGGTTGCTATTAAAACGGATAACCACTTATTAATCTGATTGCTTGAAAGCGCCCTTATTGCAAATCCCCGGTAGACAATTTCTTCTGAGATTCCGGCAACCAACCCCATCAGAATAAATATAATTCTCGACATTGTCGTTCTGGGTGTCAATGAAGAAATGGCATTTAACTTCTGGATGTCTACCATTCCATTCCCTAAAGCCATTTCAATCATGATTAAGAGTACAGATCTTTTTAATATTTGTGATCGGTACACTGGTCGTTTCCCTGCTGACCGGCAATTCGCCCTGGTCCTTTCTGGTCTCTCTTGGGGCGGCGTCCGCCATCCTCATGCTCGTCTTTAAGGATACTATCCTGGGCTTTGTGGCCAGTATTCAGGTGTCGGCAAATGACTCGGTCCGCGTAGGAGACTGGATAGAAATGCCCAAATACGGTGTGGACGGCGACGTGCTGCAGATCAACCTCAACAATGTGAAGATACAGAACTGGGACAAGACCATTGTCACCATTCCGACCTATACCCTACTGAGCGATTCATTTAAAAACTATCGTGGGATGCAGGAGACTGGTGGCCGTCGGATAAAACGGGCATTGAACATTAAAATGTCTTCGGTGCGCTACCTCAGTGCGGAGGAAATCACGGCATTAAAAACGATCCGGCTGTTGGCTCCCTATATCGAAAAAAGGGAGCGCGAGATTGCCGAGTACAATAAAACCTGGCATACAGACAGCTCCTCGCCCGTCAATGGTCGCAGGATGACCAATATCGGCCTGTTCAGGGCCTATGTACTCGCCTATGCCAAACATAACCCCAATATCCATCAGGAACTTACTTTATTGGTCCGTCAGCTAGCCCCTAGCGAATACGGTATTCCGCTGGAACTCTACATGTTTACCAAGGGGACACAATGGGCCTATTTCGAAGATACGATGGCCGATATTTTTGACCATTTACTTGCTGCCATTAAGCACTTTCACCTGCAGGTATTTGAACTGCCAGCATCTGATGACCTGAGGGTGCTCGGTGCAATGGAGCCCCGCTTCTAACAACGACCTCTCTGTTGCGATCTAGGTTTGCCCAGTGGTTTCAATCTTATTGCCGCTGGGCAGCTACAATCACTAACTGCACAGTTTACTTTACTCAATCTTGGTTAGCGTGAGAATTATAATTCATTACCATTCACTGTTTACTCTTATTTCCTCTTTGGATAAATATTTATTTTTTCGTGAAGCAATTCCAGATAGCAACAGTATATCGTAATAGCTGGTCCAAAGTTGAAGAAAAATGGATTTGTGACCTCTCAGCGTAATATTTAAATGGCCAAAATTATCCGTATTGAACGGTAAAGGTATTTCCCATCTGGATGATCAATGGTATAGAAATCTCCAATATGATAAGCTGAACAAAAAAACAAAAATCACTACATTTGATTAAGATAGAATAAGAATGGAACATGGGTTAATTTTGGAGAATATTGCTAAGCACATAACATTAGACGATAATGAAGTTGCACAATTTCTTGAGTTATTAAAAAAAGTAAAAATACCGCGCAGAAGTATGATATTAACTCAGGGACAATTATGTAATTCCATTTATTTTGTTGATACTGGAGCATTACGGGCATTCTACCTTGATGTGTCCGGCAGAGAATCGACTATTATGTTTGCCATAAAAGACTGGTGGATAACAGATATGTACTGCTTTATAAATGCACTTCCCGCCATGCTTACCATTGACACTATTGAAGATAGCATCATCTATCAACTGCAAAAAAAGGATCTGGAAAAACTCTATTTAACAGTACCAAAATTTGAACGTTTTTTTAGGATCTTGATGCAAAATGCCTATATAAGGGAACAATTGCGTGTGATTCAAAATCTCTCGCTAACCGCCGAAGAACGCTTTGACATATTCCTGAATAAATATCCGGATGTTGCCAATAAAGTGAAGCAAAAACAAATTGCTTCATATTTAGGAATCACACCGGAGTTTTTAAGTATGATCAAGCGAAAAAAACAGAACGCTTAAAGTAGTTTATTTTTTTTCAGGTATAGACCACTTTAATTTGCAGTAATTAACGAATGTAAATATGATGCTAATATTAATTGCCGGCCCTTATCGGGGTGGCACTAACGATGATCCTGTTTTAATGAAAAAGAACCTTGACAACCTTGAATCATTTGCTTTAGAAATCTTTAGAAAAGGACATATACCGTTCATTGGTGAATGGATGGCACTTCCATTGATAAAATTAGCCGGATCAACACATGTTGGAGATCAGCAGTGGAATGAAATCCAATATCCCATAGCACATCGGATGCTCGAAAAATGCGATGCCATATTGCGAATCAAAGGAGAATCAAAAGGAGCTGATCAAGATGTACGGTTAGCTCAGGAAAGAGGACTGAAAATTTATCATTCCGTAGAAGAAATTCCAATATCAGAAATTCTTTAACCCAATCTTTTACTAACAAATAATGTAATTCATGGAACTAGAAATATATCAAGTCGATTCTTTTACAGAACAGGTTTTTCATGGTAATCCCGCATGCGTTGTTCCTTTAAAAAACTGGTTACCCGACGAAACACTTTTAAAAATAGCCCGTGAAAATGCGGTTGCCGAAACTGCCTTTTTTATCGATAAAGGTGATTTTATACACCTGAGATGGTTTACGCCCGAGATTGAAATGGATCTATGCGGGCACGCAACGCTTGCAACAGCCCACTGCCTAGCTGCACACAAGAACTATCAAAAAAATAGAATTATTTTTGAAACCCAGGCCGGACCTTTAGACGTATATATAGAAGATGGAGTCTATTATATGGATTTTCCTTCCAGAATGCCAGAACCTACTGCCCTGCCCGATATTATTGAGAGATCATTAAATATTCAGCCAAAAGAGGTATTCAAATCTAGAGACTATGTACTACTGTATGAATCTGAGCAGGATATAAAAAATATCAGAATTGACAGATCCATTTTCGACCTTATCAATCTTGATCCGGGGGGCGTGGTAGTAACAGCAGCAGGGACAGACAGCGATTTTGTTTCAAGATTTTTCACTCCACAGTCTTCCATCCTTGAAGATCCAGTTACTGGCTCAGCGCATTGTTCGCTTATACCATTCTGGGCAAAAAGATTAACAAAGGATAAGCTTTTTGCCATGCAATTATCAGAAAGAGGTGGAAAGTTGTATTGTGAAAACAAGCCTGATCGTGTAATTATTACTGGTAAGGCAAGAACATATTCTGTTGGACGCATTTGGATTTAATTTCATTGTCAATAAAAATAGCTTAAAATCAATCTGAAGGCACATACACAAAGACTAGCGGACAGCCCATTTTAAATTTATTAATTTTATAAGATGAAAGATTACATTATTGACAAAGTTGCTTTAATCTGCATAGTTGAAAAGAAAGTATTAACAGCTCTTTCCCATTCAAAATCAAAGCTATATCTACCCGGAGGCAAGAGAGAAATTGGTGAAACAGATTTAGAATGCTTAAAAAGAGAAATTCATGATGAACTTAATGTCCAAATCAAAGAAGATTCAGTGCAATATTTTGAAACTTTCGAAGCTCTTGCCGATGGTAAAACTGATGGTATATCAGTAAGGATGACATGTTATTTTGCTGATTATTCCGGAAATCCTGAACCGTCAAGTGAAATAACATCGTTCGAATGGATAACCTATCAGGATAGGGATCGAACATCAGCGGTTGTAAAGCTCATATTGGATAAGTTAAAAGCTTTGAAGCTTATACATTAATTTAATATTATTAGATGGAACAATTACTATCAATCGGTGCTGAAGCGTTAAGGAAAGCTGCATTAAATGAAGATGCAAAAGCTTATGTTTTAAATAACGAAGCACTCTACAAGCTAATGAAGAAAGCCGCTGACCGATACATTGGCGGTGAAAATCTTTCGGAAACTTTAATAAAAGTACAAGATTCAAATGATACCGGTTTTAAGTGTTCGATCGAGTATATGGGTGAAAGCACTCGATCTATTAAGGAAGCTGCAAAAGCGACGGATGAATTTTTGGATAGCTGCAGAGCGATCGAGCAAAAAAATCTCAATTCCACGATTTCACTGGACCTTTCGCACATTGGACTAGAAGTCTCTGAAAGTCTTTGTTATGAGCACTTATCTAAAATATGTGAAACAGCAAAGGACAGGGAAGTTATTATTAGTGCTGAAGGAACAGAGAGAACTGACCGCATTTTGAAACTCTATCAAAATGGTTCAAAGAAGTATGCAAACCTGTCCATTACCTTACAAGCCTACCTCCATCGGACAACTGATGATTTTGAAGCAATGTGTAATGAAAGGGGACGTATCCGTATCGTTAAAGGAGCATTTGAAACTGCTAAAGGACTGTCCCTACCACGTGGACAGGAACTCAATGACCGCTATATTTATTTTGTCGAACAGCTACTTTCAAAAGGCCACCCCTGTTCCATCGCAACCCATCATCATGAAATACAACAGGAAGTAAAAAAAATTATAGATACCCTAAAACCAAATAAAGAGCTCTACGAGTTTGAAAGTCTTTTCGGAATCCAAACCGATCAATTGGCCCAATTGAAAGATGAAGGCTATCCAACAAAACTCTATTTCGTTTACGGTCACGAATGGTATCTTTATCTCTGCAACAGATTAGCGGAATATCCATTAAATTTGTTCCGAGCATTGCAGGATATTGTCGAATCAAAATAGCAATTATTAATAGAAAGTTCATCAAAACGATGAATTTTCTATTACACAAAGTTTATTTCATTAATTTAATTATTATATGGATTCATATAGATCCTTTCAAAATAACTAGGCCGACATGGAGAAAATAGGTTAAAGGATTTAAAGAGTCTGGTATTAATGGTCTAAGTGAACTTAGAAATAAGCGAAACGATGTGTGTAAATCCCACATATTATCTGACGTCGTGATTAATCTTCCAGGAAAGCTTTTTACAGTTATCAAGGTTTTCAAATTTAAATATAAATATACGCAATTTGCCAAATTAGAAAGTTAATTTTAAAGTCAAACATGACTTATGATCATCCAAAAGTAACGATTAAAATAGCCTTACATACAATTTAAGGCCAAGATATCGGTTGAATGGAACAATCTACCACAATATCAAAAGCATCATAGTTATGAGTATCACCAAAACTAGATGGGTCATTGCCTGCCCGGATTGTTTAGACAAGCAAAATCGAAAAGTCATTATGTCTAGCTCACTTCTTGGTTGGAGGGGAATTCCCAGGAGGATACTGCCCCCGTGTACATCTATAGAAATTTAAAGGTAAAGGGAGAAAACAGGATCAGCGATCCAAACTGTCCGCACCTTTCATTTACAGCTGTCAATATAGGTCAAATAAAAGCTTTCGAGAATAATCCTGAAAAATTGAAAGATGTTATTAAAGATTTAAGATAACAATTAATACAAATTAACAATAAAAAGACTTTATAACAGTATAGCAACCCTTTGTGAACCCCAACTGAATATGGTGGTTGCCATTCATCTATTGGGGGGCAGTCATCCAAAATAAAGAAACTTAGAGTTTTTCGACCTCTTCGACAGAAAGTCCTGTGCCCTTAGCAATATCAGCTATAGGTAGCCCCATTTCCTTAAATGCTTTAGCAGTCTCAAGAGCTTTTTTCCGCTCTCCTTCTGCTAGACCTTTAGCGTGACCTAAAGCTTCTCCTGATTTCTTGGCCGAGTTAAATACGCTCTCAGCATCACGCTTATGTTTTAAACTTGCTTCGTATGACATGAGTTCCTCCTCCGTTAGTTTACCTATCTCTCCTATCTCAAAGATAAGACCAAATATTCTTTTATCCAAAAATGTTGGCAATCTATCCATGGTACTCAAGTGTTTAAGTAAGTACAACCACTGATCCATAACTGTCTTTAGTTCCTCTGGCTGTTTATTAAATAATGGAAGCGAAATCATTTTATATCCCAATTTATCATAGAATATTTCTTTGGTCAATTTGTCACAAAGCGCAACATCATAGAAATAAGGCCGCTCTGTGATACGGGATATACCGGTACTTCCATTTCTATCCATATTAAACTCCAAAATACCAATAAAGTAAACCTCCGGTAGGTAATAATCACTACCCTTCTTACCTCGCGCTAATTGTTTATTGATGAGACGTGAGGTATAGTACACTGCACGGTCCTTAAAAAATTCTTGAAAGAGCTGCTGCATCTCGATGATGAAAACCTCACCATCGCTGCCGATACAATGTAAATCAAATACAACACGACGCATTTCCTCATAATCACCATCATGTTCTACAGGTTTATATCTTAGATCCGAAATTATCTTCTCTCCATGAAATAGACTATTGAGAAACTCAATCAGTAAGATTTTGTTGTCCTCCCTACCAAAGTAAAATTTCCAACCGAAATCAGTACGAGGATCTACATACCTACCCAAATGTTTTTTTGATCTAGCCATAATATTTATTAATTGGTTATCAGTCAAATATACAACAATAAATTAAAAACTACTAAAATAATTAGCAAAAAACATAGGTAGACAAGTAACTTAAATTGATAATACTTCCAATTAATGAGAATTTCAGCATAGGTTTTAGTGAAAATAATCAACTTACTTTTTTTGAAAACAAAGAATTGTTGGTGCAAGTGGAATTTAGTGCAAAAATAAGGTGGACAATAGATAAATCTCTTGAAAGTTATTGACACCAGAGTTCAAAATGATGACTGGTGAATTCAGGCTCATTATCTACGCTAAGACAAAGCGGTTTGCCCCACCAGTCTAAGATTTGTTCAAGTGCCCGAGTTACCCGCAAAGAAGAAATAGAATTAAATCTGGGTATCTCCGCTGGGCAATCACCAATGGCCCCACGCCATCCATGCAGCTCAAAAAAATCATGCCTTTATAAGAGTAAATTCTATTAAAAAAAACAGAAACAAAGTGACCGGAGCAAAAAACAACAATAAATCCCCATGATCTGGGGATTGTCTCTAAGGTTGACCACCGCCGCCAGCAGCGCCATAAATCTGACCATTTGCATAACTAGCGTCAGCAGCTGCCAGCTGCACATAGATTGATGCTAGCTCAGCAGGTTGCCCAGGTCTACCCAATGGTGTATCGCCTCCGAAGTTAACGAGCTTCTCTTGGGTCGCTCCACCACTCACCTGTAGCGCTGTCCAAATTGGGCCTGGCGCTACACCATTGACCCGGATGCCTCGCGGGCCCAATTGTTTGGCCAGAGAACGTATATAATTGGTTGTTGCCGCTTTCGTCTGCGCATAGTCGTAGAGATCCGCTGAAGGATCTGCCGCTTGAACAGAGGTGGTCCCAATAATAACGACGCCGGCCTTTAAATGAGGAAGAGCCGCTTTGATTAACCAAAAAGGCGCATAAATATTCGTTTTCATCGTTGCGTCAAATTCTTCGGTTGTAATATCGGCTATCGAAGCTTTTGTTTGCTGCCTTGCGGAATTATTTATGAGAATATCCAGTCCACCAAGATGCTGAACAGCATCTTCAATAAGTTGCCTACAAAACTCCTCTTTTCGAAGATCGCCCGGAATTGCCACAGCCTTGCGACCAGCTTCTTTGATCAGCGCAATGACTTCTTGTGCATCTGCTTCCTCCTCGGGGAGGTAGTTAATTGCCACATCGGCCCCTTCCCGCGCGTATGCGATGGCAGCTGCACGTCCCATACCTGAGTCACCCCCCGTAATTAAGGCTTTTCGCCCGTTTAGCCTTCCTGATCCTTTGTAGGATTTTTCGCCGTGATCTGGTCGTGGATCCATTTTACTGCAGAGCCCGGGCCAAGGCTGTGACTGCGCTTTGAAAGGAGGTTTAGGATATTTATTTATGGGATCATCTTCCCTATAAGCTATCTGCGGAGTGGCTGCATTACTCCAATTGCCGGTAAGGCTAAATGCAAAAATTCCGGTCCCTAACGCGCCGATTGCCCGGCGCCGATTGATCTTTTTAAAATTTTCCATAATTTCATCGTTTTTAAAATAGGCTCAACTTGGTTGAGCCCAGCTATCGAATGCTAATTTTCTTTTTTTAATAGCATAGCTAATCGTGTCCCTCCGTTTTTACAATTTTATTATAGATGCCCAATTGTAGAAATGGCGCCGCCCATTGCCCAACAAACAAGGCGGTTTTATCGTGCATCATACATTTCAAAGCGGCCGATATGCCCATAGAAAGCAGTGCTGCGCCTAAAAATAGCGTGGAAGGAACTTTAGACGTTTGGTTTTCATTTTTTTTGGTGATTTCACCTTCATTTCCTGTCGTTAATGCCATAATATCCATGTTTAGTGATTATTTAAAAATTTCTAACTCTTTTTGTTTTATTCTTATTTCGTCTTTGAGTTTAGATTTGTATCGGCAAGTGTTGTCAAATCTTCATCACATTGCTCGTTAAATAAACAGAGGGAAAAGTTTATTCGTTCATCCGACAGCTCCGAAATCGCCAAAACACGCATATATACAGTTTAAAAAGTAAAACCACGTTCTGGATGCGATGAAAATGCTTTGCATAAAGTGCATCATATTTAAGTAAAAACCGGTTTCGATTGAGTGCTAATTCTACTAACTATATCGTGACTGCACATGTTTATTAGATGAACTTAAACAAAAAAAGATGGATAAAAACCAATCAGAGCATCAGCAGCGTCAAGGTATACTGCTTGTTGCATTCGCGTTAATAAGCCAGATCGGTCCAGAAGATTTTCCGACCGATATCCCGGAACAGCCGGAAGAGGAATTGCCTGAAAATGTACCTCTCGATGAACCTGAAATTGATCAGGATGATTTAGACCAGGAAGAAGAAATCGATCTCGAAGGACAAGAAGAAGTTCCCGAATTAGATGAGCCGGAAATCGACGAAGAAGCAAATGATGCGGAAGACGTTCCGGTTGAACCGCGAAATCCACCATCAGATTTAAATGAAACGACGATTTAAGAAACAAAGTGCGGACGGGCCAGTATTATCTAATAATAATGATATGATTTTCCTTATCCAACAAATGGAAACAGATAATCAGTAAAATTCCAGCAGCATCAGAAAATTGCCCCATATAAAAGTTTTTGGCAATAGAATAAGCATTATTTTTGACAGTAATGATGTATATTAGCTTTCCGAATTAAAACGATTTAAAATCACAGAACGCAGTCGTTCTTGATGCTCATCGCCCCAGTTTCCCAATACGGCAATAACGGGAATCAAAGTATTGCCGAATTCGGTAAGACTATATTCAACTTTTGGAGGTACCACGGGGTATATTTTCTTTGTAATCAGTCCATGATCTTCCAACTCCTTTAACTGGATATTTAAAACCCTACGCGAAGCATCTGGGATCTTACGCTGCAATTCACTTGGTCGTTGATATCCCTGATCAATAAACCAGAGCAAACGTATTTTCCATTTGCCGTAAAGTACTTCACCGATCAAGTCAAGACCACAGTTCAGGTTCGGAATTATTTTTCTCTCATACATATTCCAAAATTAAAGGTATGTTCCGATTTGCACAATAGGGGAATAATTTATCCCTATATGATTCGTAATTCCGTACTTGTGCCAACTGTTTTTATAGCCCAATTTTGTCCTATAAACAATTTGTAAAAATGGAACAATTTAATTTCAACAATGAATTATTAGGCAAAATAGCCTTGGTGACCGGCGGTACCAAAGGTGCCGGAAGAGCAATTGCAGAAAGACTGCTACAGGCAGGTGCAACAGTTATAATAACCGCAAGAAACGCACCTGAGAAAGAAAACAGTAACCTGCATTTCATCGCATCGGATTTGAGTAATGCAGAAGGTACCCAAAAAGTGGTCAGCGAGATCCTTACGAACTATGGAAGACTGGATATTTTGATAAACAATCTTGGAGGCTCATCAACCCCCGCAGGCGGGTTTGCAGCGCTAAGCGATGCGGATTGGGAATCTACGCTACAGACTAATCTTTTGGCTCCGATTCGTCTAGATAGAGGATTTTTACCGCAGATGATCGATCGGAAAACAGGCGTTATCATCCATATAGCGTCAATTCAGGGCAAATTGCCACTGTATGATTCGACTTTGCCGTATGCCGCAGCAAAGGCAGGACTGCGAAACTACAGTAAAAGTTTATCGAATGAAGTGACACCGAAAGGTGTTCGTGTACTGACTGTTTCACCTGGATGGATTAATACCACAGCATCGGAAGCATGGCTGGGTGAAATTGCAAGAAACGCCAACAGTACGGTAGAAGAAGCGCAACAAGGTGTAATGGATGCATTGGGTGGAATCCCCTTCGGACGACCCGCTGAACCTAAAGAGGTGGCTGAATTCGTTGGTTTCCTTGTCTCACCGAGAGCCAGCTATCTAACAGGAACTGAATATATAATCGATGGTGGAACAGTACCAACAATTTAATATAATTTAAAAATAGAAAATATGAACTTACCTACAGTAATCTCCGAGTTAGTAAAAGCACAGAACAATTTCGATAGTGCTGCCTATGTCCGATGCTTTACAGAAACTGCCGTAGTCTTTGACGAAGGCAAAACCCATAACGGAAGAGTAGAAATTGAACAATGGATGGATAAATCCAATAAGGAGTATCAAGCTTCTATGAAGCCATTGGTTTATGACGAAAAGGAAAATATTCTATCTGCGGAAATTGATGGGTCTTTTCCTGGAAGTCCAGTCATTTTAAAATTCCACTTTCAGTTGTCTAATGGCCTTATTCAATCACTGAACATTACTGAATAGAATAATAAAAAAATTAGATTCAAAAAAAGCTGAAGTATTTACTCCAGCTTTTTTTGATATCATTGCTCGCCGCAATAATCACCGTTGCGCCTGCATTTAACAGGTGTTCAGCTTTTACCTTTCACCCCGCCTTTTGTACCACCTGAAGTGGAATACAGTCTTACAGAATTTGGAAAGACTTTAATCCCCGTTATTTCAGCACTAGGAAATTGGGGGGGGTGAGCATCAATTACTTTCCAACAATCACTTTTCGATGTTAACTCTTCCCGAAATTATCGGGCAAGAGTTGCTTCAAGTTCTATCTTTAAAGTTTCAAAAAGTGCCTTGACTTCCAACACTGTACTACTCTGCTGTACTTTATTTTTGCTAAGCCACTGTTGAATAACATCGAAGTTTTCAAATAATTCAGAAGAATCGGTGGTGTAGATATTTAGTCGGACAAGATCTTTAACTTCATAACCACTTTGTAGAATAACTTTTTCAAGATTTTCAATAGTATGAAAAATCTGCGTTCTCATATCAGCAATACTCGATATTCCCTCATCATTAATGGCACATTGTCCTGATACATATAAAGTTGAATCTGCATGTTTAACTTCAACTGCCTGCACATAATTTCTGGCATCCTGCCATTTCCAGGGATTGATTACTTTCTTTTCCATTGTTGTAAATTTATTGTGAGACAAAGCTCCCGATAATTTTACATAACCCCGTGTGACAAACCTCACAATTTAATAAAATCAGGAAAACAGGCGACTTAACGTTTCCCTGGACACACCTAGGTAAGAAGCAAGCAGCGATTTTGGGATTCTTTGTATCAATGCCGGATTTCGGGCAATCAACTGCTCATATCTTTCTTTGGCACCTGAAGTTAAAAAAGATAGGATGCGCTGCTGCGAACCTATATGGCCCGCAATTGATTTGCGCAGGAAAAAGCGCTCCATCTTTTGTAAATGATTGCACAATCGATCAAAATCATCCAACGATAGACATAGTAATTCAGTGTTCTCTAGGCATTCCAAAGTAAATGAAGCATTTCCATTTGTATAAAAGGCAGAAACGTCCGTTTCCCACCAATCTTCCATTGCAAATGAAACAATATGCTCCTTAATATTTTCATCGGTATAATAAAGTTTAAGAAGCCCCGACAATACGAAGTATAGATATTTTACCTCTTCGCCTTCCTTAAAAATACATTCAGATTTTTTATAGTGCTTGTAAATAAAACATGCTCTTATAAATGCAAACTCTTCTTCGGTAAGCGCAACAACGTTCTCTATATGTTCTTTTAATAAATTATATTTATTTTCCATTGGGTGATAGGTACCAATTGTGGCTGATTTTAGTTTGTTTTTAATTTATTTCAACCCATTCCAAAAATTCTAATTATCTACGTTAAGCCCAATAATAGCATCAGCACGAATAGCCTGAGCACTTTGCTTGAGCGTTACGGTAGACAGTAGTTGGGATATTATCTTTCCATTTCAGCAATAATAGTTGCAATCAATTTTTCTGCATCATGATATTGGAGAATAGAGGCTGCCTGACCTGCCCAAAACGATTTCAATTCAGGATTCGATTCGGAATTTGCAGGATACGCTCCCAGTTTACCAACTATTTTCCCTTGTAATGGATAAGGGGCAAAACTATTTTGAAATTCTTTTAACTCCTCTGTCAAGCGGTTTTTTATTCCTCGTGATAACCTTCCAGTAAAAACTTTGGTCAATGTTGTATAACGGGCTTCTTTTGAGAATAATTTTTCACGATGTATTTTACTTGCTCCAGATTGCCGGGTAGCCAGAAAAGCAGTTCCTATTTGCACCGCATCGGCACCTAATGCCATTGCCGCTTTTACCCCACGGGCATCGGCAATACCGCCAGCGGCTATAATAGGGATTTTTACAGTATCCGCGACTTGCGGAATCAATGAAAACGTTCCTATTAAACTTTCCTCAGGTTTATCCAAAAATGAAACCCGATGCCCACCTGCATCAAATCCTGTGGCTACCACAGCATCTACTCCTGCATGTTCTATCGCGATAGCTTCATCTAACGTAGTAGCAGTTCCTATCGTTATGATCCCTAAGCTCCGGCATTTCTCCAAAATTGCTTCAGCGGGTATGCCATAAACAAAACTAAAAACCGTTGGCTTTATCTCAAAAATAGCTTCAATCTGCTCTTCAAACTTAGGGCTACCTTGCAAAGGAAATGTGGGTGGTTCTGCACCGACCTCTTCAAAGTATGGCTCCAAAAGTTTGATAACTTGCTGGAACTTGCTTTCATCAAAATCTCCTGCCGTAGCATCTTGACCATTAACCCATAGATTAATGTTAAATGGTTTTGCGGTCAATTTTTTGATGCCTCTAGAAATAGAAATTAGTTCGGCAGCACCATAAGGCTGCCCACCGTAAGATCCCAATCCACCCTTATTTGAAACTAGTGCTGTAAGATCCTCCGAGGATAATTTTCCACCAAAGGGACCTTGAACGAGGGGTAAATCTATTCCAAGAAGTTTAGTGAATTTTGTTTTTGTCCACATATGAATAAATTTAGCGTTGCCCAACTAATTTGAACTGTAGTACAAACTCATCATAAATCAATTTGTCGCCCAAATTCGGAATAAACTTTCCTGACCCATACCGAATATTGTACAATGTACGATCAATTTTGATTTCGCCCAATGCATGCAAGAAATCGTTAAATATTTCCACAGTTGCCGTAAAATGAATGGGCTGTGTAATGTCCTTAATGGTCAAATCGCCACTAATAATGTAATGCGTATTTTCCTTTCTCCCATTCCTGATTTTCAAAGATGCTTTCTTAAATTGATCGACCGAGAAAAAATCATCGTGGTTTAAATGATGAAAAAATTCCATGTAAATAGATTTGTCAGAAATATCGGTGATTACAATTGAAGTCATGTCAATATGTATTTCTCCATCGATGATCTCATCGTTTTCAAAACTCAAAAAACCATTTTTGATTTGAATAGTTCCTGTGTGTAAGCCTAGAACTTTCTTCCCTGTCCAATTGACAGTGCTGCTTTCTGTTTGAATGTTAAATGTTGTCATTGTGCTAGATTTTTAATTTGACAAGACAAAATTCAGGGTATTCTTTAAAGATAGAAAGGACATACCTCACAAAAAAAATGTGAGGTAGATCAATTGTTTGGTGAGTATAAGCGACTCAGTGTTTCTCTTGTAACACCAAGATAAGCAGCTAAAATGTGCTTGGGCAACTTTTGCACCAATGATGGATACTCCCCTACAAACTTTTCATAACGTTCCTTTGCAGAGCTGCTCAATAACGATAGGATTCTGTTTTGCAACGCCACGTTCCTGCGGTTTGTTTTCTTTCTGAAAAAATGTTCGACTTGATGGAATTCGCGACAGAGCTTTTCTCTGTTTTCATTGCTAAGGCATAGCACTTCGGTATCTTCCAGACAATCAATATTTACTTTTGCATTCTTTTGATAATAATAGGCTTCATAATCTGTTATCCACCAATCCTGAATAGCGAATAGAAGAATATGTATTTTCCCGATTTCGTCAGTATAATACGATTTCACACAGCCAGAGAGCAAAAAATAATCATTTAATACGAACTGACCTTCCTGTATAAGGAATTGATGCTTTTTGAATTTCCTAAAGCTGAAATGGCTCAGGATATAATCAAACTCGACATCTGATATATCGATATATTTTCTGAACTGTTCTCGCAGGATTTTACTCATGTCCAAATTTACATTTATATCTTTAATCGTCTTCCATTATTTTTTGCCATCCAATTACTTTCCACTATTTCCCTAAGTGGACCATCGGGGTGCAAGCGACATTTCCTCCAGTTAATTTATTTCTAGACTCATTTTGGTGAAATCTTATAGAATACAAAATTATGAATTACGGTGTTAAAGTTTGAATCTGAAAATCCTTCAATATTTTAACATGCGCTATTTTTCCATTTGGATTTTTTTATAAGTTTACTTTACGGAATAAAATCGGCTGATTTTAATCGAAAGAAAACTTTTACACCAATATAAATGATTTTTCGAAATATGCTATTGGTCTTATGAAAGCATATAACGGAGAAAATTCTTCAATAGTCGATTCCTCAACTATCCATGAAATGTTTTCGCTGCAGAACCAAAATGTGCCTATTGAAAGTAATAAAAAAGGCTTAGGCTGGTTTATGTTTAAAAATGATTCCAATTTTGCTGTCTATCACGCTGGAAGTGCAGGATTTGCACAGGCAAAACTGCTATTAATTCCCAAAAGTAAATTTGCGGTAATTGTCATGACAAACTCAGCAGAAGGTGGTGCAATTGCAGAAGAATTTTGTTTCAGTTTCTTGAACAAGTACCAACTGAAGATTAGCGACCTATTTCCTGCTCCTATAACAGGAAAAATTCACAGTTCATCGGCCCCAATCAAATTATCTAATCATAGCCTGAAAAGACATGTAGGTAATTATGCGCAGGCCGAAGGGTATATCAAAGTCATTTTAGAAAAAGATCGTCTCAAACTTATTGATGGGGAAAGACAATATTTTCTTACTCCTTTATCAAAGGATGAATTTCTGCCTATCGAAATATTTCCAAATGATAGCTTAGTGGAAAGAAATAACAAAAGATTTGTTTTTAAGAAAGTTAATACCGAAACTTTTTTATTTCAAAGAATTGAAGATCGTGAACGCGAGTATGGACTAAAGCTCAAAAACCTTGATCGTTCTTCATGGGAGAATGCATTAGGAAAATACAAGCATTTCGGTTATCAGATGCTAATTGGAGATACAAAATTTAGAGAAGTTGAAATTTATATTTCAAAAGAAAAAGTTTTAATGATGAAGTTTACGACATTTGGCAGTGTTAGGTCTATACCTTTATATGTAATATCACCTAAATACGCTGTTACATGTGGAATAAATGCAGGTTTTGGAGGATTTAATGTTTCCTTATCTCAAAAAGACAATCAACAAGTGGTTGACTTTGCCGGTCTGACATTTAGAAAGGACCGATGAAACACCCAAAAATTAAAATTTTATTTGCACTAGCGTGGTTCACATGTATGGTCGTTTCTAGGCAATGGCTGGCGGAAAGTCTTGGTCCAAGTGAAGGGAAACAGAACATCTTAGTGACGCATCATTCACCGAGCATTCGTTCCCTGCCAATGAAGTATTTAGACCATCCGATCAGGACAGCCTACGCCTTGGAGCTATTACTGTTTTACGACAAAACGACTTTTAGAGCCGCCTTTTAGAACCGTATCCAATGCATGTGTTAATTCATCCATTGAGATTATCTGCACCATGTCTGATAGAAATTCAGGTTTGAAATCCTTTGCAAGTAAATTCCAGATCTCTTCCTTAAATTGTAATGGTTGCTCCACCGAATCTATTCCGATCAGCTTGACCCCTCTTAATATAAATGGATATATGCTGGTATTTAGATCTCCAGAGGCCACATTTCCACAACAGGTTACTACTCCGTTATAATGTAGTGATTTTATTATGCCGGATAGGATCTTCCCTCCTACACAGTCAATACCTGCCGCAAAATCGTTACGTGATAGGGCACGCGCGTCATATTTTGTAATAAAATCTTCTCTTGATATGACTTCAGAAATACCAAGAGTACGCTGAAAATAATCAGTGCTCTTCCCGGATATGGCGACGACATTATACCCGATCTTTGACAAAATAGCCGCAGAAAGACTCCCTACCCCTCCGGTAGCTCCACTTACTACAACTTTCCCGCTGTTGGGGATAATCCCTGATTTAATCAAGTTATAAACAGAAATACCAGCTGTCAAACCTGCCGTACCAAATGACATGGCTTCCAATGGGGTTAGTCCCGCCGGTAATGGGATGATCCACTCCGCTGGAACACTAATATATTGGCCAAATCCTCCCCAAGTATTCATTCCCAGATCATACCCTGTTACAATCACATTATCTCCCTTATTGAATCGACTGGATTTACAAGAAACTATCTTTCCTACAGCATCTATTCCTGGTATATGAGGAAAATTTCTCGTCACACCTTTGTTCCCCGAAGCAGATAGTGCATCTTTGTAATTTACGGATGAATATGCTACTTTAATCAGTACATCGTTTTCGGTTATCTGATCGAAAGGGACATCTTCAACTTTACTTTTGAAAATTCCTTCATTTTCTCTGACCATTAAGGCTCTGAATGTATTACGCATAAAAATAATTTTGAGTAAATTTGAATATTAAAAAACTAAGAAGCAATAACTTACAAAATAATCATATACTGCACAAAAGTTCAGTTTATTGATTATCAAGAGATAAAATAATGTCAGAAATAGAAAAGATTGAAACAGTTTGCCCATCGGATATTTTTCTGCAGGTCATAAAGGGTAAATGTAAGACTACATTAATTATGCTTATAAGGAAAAATAGGAACCGTTTTACGGAAATGAAAAAGACACTGCCAACAATTAGTGAGCGGACAATTGCAAAACAACTTAGGGAATTGGAAGCCGATGGTATTATTAGCCGAAAGGTTTTCAATGAAGTTCCTTTACGAGTTGAATATTATTTAACAGAATACGGCGAAAGTATTTATCCGATCGTCCGCGATATGCGTAAATGGGGACATATACATTTAAAGCATTTGCAAAATTTGGTTTAAATAAACTGATATATAATCAATAATCTGATGTAGCCTTAGCATAATCTCATCGCTCAAAGCAGTGGATTGGCCGGCGGAGGTTTGTATTTGTGGAGCAGTGTTCACTTCTATTTATTTTAAATGCTCCGACAGAAAAGCGAGTATTTCTGCTATCAATTGTTGATGTATTGATTTTCTGTCCATAGCATTATGGTCTCGATAATAAGTGGGCTCTTCGTTAACCAATTGAAGCTTTCCTTCATTCAAGAAAATGTAATGCCCCACTTTACCTTGAAGTACGCTATATTTTGAATTTTTGATTACTTCATGGTATCGTATTGCGTTAGTTTTAAGAGGAGCAATCGAATCGTCAGCCGCACCAATGATCAAAACTGGAGATGTATTGGTTTGCTTCACTTTGGGAAGGCCCAGCCCAAGAGCTGGAGACAAGGCTACACTGGCTTTAACGCGACTATCTCTTAAATCTAGCGGCACCTGTTCGCAGGGTATTTTTTGCATTAATTCCTGGAGGTCACCTAATTCAGGAATAACAAATTGTTTTCGATTTTCGGCTAACGATGCGTTTTTCTTAAGCGTATCGCAATCTAGTTTAGCCCCGGCAAGCGCCAAAGTAGTATATCCCCCCAATGAAAATCCTATACCGGCAATCCTACTGCTGTCTATGTAGCTATTAAACCGTGTGTCGTCAAGTAATGATGAAATCAGGAAATGAATATCTAGCGGTCTATCCCAATAACGTACAAAGTTCTCAGGGATTTTATTATCGAGCGTATTGCCCCAATGATCTGGAGCAACCACAAAATATCCATTTTTCGCCAATTCAATCGCCAGCCAGGATAAGCTAAATCTGTTGCCTCCAGTGCCATGAGACAACACAATCAATGGATGTTTATCTTGTATAAATTCCGCATTTTTTGCTGTAGGTGGTAAGATAAATGGCCGTTCTGTATCCTTAACATTGCTATTCTCGGTCGGATACCAGAGCTGCGCACTTAAAGGACGCCCTCGTATATAATCCGTATAGGCAATTTTCCGCTCGCCAACGTTTTTGACCGGTGTATGATAAATCATTAAAAACAGACTTAACAAAATAAGACTAAATGGAATATTCATATTTGATACCAATAAACTTAGGTTATTATCAATAAAAGTAGGGACCAAGCTTCCTATCAACAGACAAATTTACGATCAGTACGGTTATTAGATCAATGGTTATCTTTAACCATAAAATCAGTTTTCTCTGCATTATCATATGATCGGGGAAAAATAGTGTCCTTATTGCAAACACTGATAACATTCCGCAACCTATTATTAATGGGAATACGTATAAAGGACTTAAGCTCCCGCAGGTCTGATTTTCTTTGATAAAAATAGCGACGAAAGAAGTGGTTTGGTAATTACTGATAAGAAAGAAACTAACCTGAATGCACTTGCATTTGATTTTGGGCAAAACCCCATGGCATCAAAAGTGAAAAAAGAGGAATGAACCATCCAGCCGCAAAAAAGAATGCCCAATTTTTGCTCAATATAATTCATTGGCTTGACGAATGAACTGATTTGACTAACCATACATTATATTGTACTATTATATGCTATTTTGAAAATTAACGGCTAACGCCGATTCCTCTGGGAATAAATTTGTCATATAATTGATATACGATAGTCGAGTGGACTAATTTTTGTTTTCTTTTTAAACAGTCTGGTTAATGACTGAGGTTGATCAAATTGCATATTTTTAGCGATTTCAGCTACTGATAAATCAGTTTCAGCAAGTAATTCCTTTGCTATTTTAACAATAAAATTATCAATATGATACTGTGCTGTATTTTTAGAAGTTTTTAAAGAAACATCATTGAGAAATCGTGTTGTACAATTTAGTTTCGTGGACAATAATGTTAAACTAGGAAGTAAGGACAAGCATTTTCTTTTGCTATCAAAAAGAGTGTGCAGCTCGCTCATAAAATCTTTTTGTAACGCGCTAAACTCATTCAGCTTATCTTCCATTAACTGTTGATAAAACCTTTGCATATGTTGTAAAAGCAAATCAAGATATGAAATAAGTATTTTAGACTGCGTTTCACTCATGGGCATCTTAGTCTCGAGGTCTATCAGTTCAAAGATATTTTTTATAAGCCTATAATCGTTATTCGATAAGATCATCGATTCCTGAATGGAGTATTCTAAAAACCCAAATTCTTTCAATTTATTTCGCAGACTATATCCTGTAAATAGATCTGAACGGAATGCAAAATAAGCCCCTTCTTTAAAATATCCTCTTAGTTCTTGAACTGGAAAATACTGGTTGCTGAAAAATAATAAGGTATGTTGTCCACGATGATCCTTATTTGAACACCCAAAAACAATCAAAAAATATTTATCATCAATCCACCTTTTGGCGGAATCAAAAAATTGTTCCTCATTTCCAAAATTGTCAAAATTATAACTGAAGCTTGCACTGAAAGCATTTTGAAATTCATTCTTATTGCCAGTATTTATCATATTTTATTTTTCTTCGCGACTTTGCGCGTTATTTTTTATTGAATTCCCTCAAGAAAAACCCTCGTTAAAACAATATTGTTTGTAAAATAGCGGGATTTCCTGAGGAATACATCCCGAAGCTTCGTTTTCAACGTTATTTTGTATTCTATTCAAGAAACCAGCTTAACACGGATTTCTAATTATTTTTTTCTAAGATGGCTAAAAAAGCGCGTTTGACGCCTGAGACTAACAGTTACTTCTTTTCATGAACAATTGCTTTACCCGATTTTTCGAGCTCTTTCACAAAATCCCGCCCCCAGTAATGGATATCGTAGTGCTCAATATGCTCATACAGCCTGCGCGCCCTGACCTGAGCTTCTCCGGGTTCCATGACCAAGGCTTTCAACAGTGCATCTTTCATGCTCTTACGGTCGTAGGGATTGGTCAATATGGCATAAGGCAATTCGACCGAGGCCCCTGCAAATTCTGAGAGCACAAGAATCCCAGGAGTCTCCAATAACCCATGGGTCGCAATGTATTCCTTTGCGACTAGATTCAGTCCGTCCCGCAGAGGCGTGATCCAGGCAATATCGCTCAGCGCATAGTGTTTGACCACTTCCTCAAAAGGCAAGGCCCTATAAAAATATTGGATCGGGGTCCAGTTCATCGTTGCATATTTACCGTTGATCTCACCCACGGCCTGATTTACCTGATCCCGGATTTCGTCATAGATAGTCATCCCCTGTGATGGCGGCGTACAGACATTGACCAGTTCGATCTTGCCCCTAAATTCTGGGTATTCGGCCAGAAATTCACCAAAAGCCTGGATTTTTTCCAAGGGGCCTTTGACGTAATCTAGGCGCTCGATGGATATGATACGCGTTATTCCGGATCCGGCTTTGTTTTCTTTGAGGGCATTGATCTCAGTCTTGACCTTATCATCCGTCAAAATCTGTTCGATATGGCCCCTGTTCACCCCCACCGGCTGTGCGCCAAGCCTAATCTGCCGGCCATCCACCTCTATGATCTTGGTCATCTGATCGACGCCCAGCGCACAGCTATAGGTCAGGAACTGATTGGCGACATCAACTTTTTTGACCACTTTAAATGGTGTATGGCTGCGGATCACATCCACAAAATTCTCGACATAACGCGGGATATGAAAACTGATAAAATCACAGAGCAGCAGGCTGCCGATGATCTCTTTGCGCCAGGGAATAATATTGAAAATATCTGCTGCCGGAAAAGCCGTATGATGAAAAAAGCCAATTTTCAGATCTGGGCGCATGGTTTTTAAAAAAGAAGGCACCATCCACAGATTATACTCATGGATCCAGACCAGCGCCTCCTCGTCGGCCTCGCGGGCAATCCGCTCGGCAAAGCGCTTGTTTATCATCAGGTAATGTTCCCAGTCCTCGTGGTTGAATTTTGCCCGGTCCACAAAGGAAAAGATCGTCGGCCAGAACGCCTCTTTGGAGAATACACGATAGAACTTATCGATATCCTCTTTAGACAACGATATGGTGGAAGCGACCAAATTAGGATACCGGCTTTCGTCGACCAGCTGATTTGGAACCGGCTTTCCGTCCTGCTGGATGACTTCCTCCCCGATCCAAAGACCGGAGCGTCCCTTCTCAAATAAGCCCAGTAGCGAAGGAATGATGCCGTTTGGGCTTTTTGGCGCTACCCTTACCGTCTTACCGTTGACCGACTCCTTTTCAAAAGGCAGCCGATGGTACACCATCACCAGCTGGTCTGATTTTTTGGATCTTCTTTTTTGAGGCACCGATTTTTGTTCCCCGCGGATCAGCTGCTGAAACGGGCGGTATTTGCCCATGTACTCCAGTATACCGCCCGCTCCAGCGGCCTCTGCACTGTACGCTGTATCCAACTGATCAATGGCCTGCAGCAGCCCCGGCTCAGATTTTCCGACAGCAACACCACGAAAGCCGATCTCAAACAAGGCCAGATCATTCAGCGTATCGCCAGCTACCATCACATCATCTGGATCAACGGCCAGAAATTCAACCAGCTTCTTTAATGTCGTCCCCTTGTTGACCCCTCTGGGGAGCAAGTCCAGGTATTTATCGGCCGAAGTAATGATGTCGCAGTCGTACCTGTCCGCCACCTGCTGCACCAGGCTATGGTCCACGCCGACTTCAAAATAAAAGGAGCTGCGACGCTGCTGCGGTACATGCTGGTAATTCAAATGCGGTATTTCCTCCAGCGCCGCCCGGATTGCATAAGTCTGCGGCCATTTTTCCTCGATCTCACTCTGCAGCGGCTCAATCGCTTCCAGGCTATGGCCGTTAACGACGGTGGCGCCGACATCCGCAATAATGAAATCCGGCACCGGAATAAGCGGATCGCTCAGCAGCGGCAATACCGACTCCAGCCCTCTTCCGGTGACAAAGACCAGCTGCATCGGGCTAGTTTTTATCAATCTATATAATCTGAGGCGGTCTTCCATCTTTCCGCCCAAAAAAGTTCCATCTAAATCTGTTGCTAATAGCATATTATTTTATATTCCTTTCTAAAAGTTTAAATTCATCAATTGCGGCCATATGATTGTACAGCACACGATATGTGGTCTGTAAGAGGGGCAAATTGAGCCCGAGGGTCGAGACCGTCGCCATCAGCCCCCGGGTTGCAAAATATCCTTCTGCGACCATGCCCATGTGTTGACGGGCTTCGAACACCGAATATCCCTGGCCAAGGTATTTACCGAAAGTCCGGTTACGGCTATGCGCGGAGTACCCCGTCACCAATAGGTCGCCCAAATAGGTGGAGCTGCCCAGCCGGACATTGAGCGCACCAAGGGAATGCAGCAACAGCCCCAGTTCGTCAGTCGCGTTGGCCACAAGCACCGCCATAAAGTTGTCACCGTAGTGGAGTCCTTCAGCCATGCCACAGACGATGCCGACTACATTTTTGTAAATAGCGGCGTACTCCACGCCCAGCGTGTCGGGGCTATAATTTACCTGCATATAGCTTGAAGCGAAGCCCTTGGAAATCTTACGGATAAAGGATTCGTTGGGACCGCACAGGGTCATATAGGTTTTCTTGTTCCGTGCGATCTCTTCGGCATGGCATGGTCCCGCAATGATTGCCTGCTGAAAATCTTCCAATTTAAAATACTTAGCGAGATAAGCACTGGGAAGCAGGTTGTCCGGGCCGACGGTTCCTTTAATAGCGGTAATCACAAACTTTTCGGCAAGGTCCTCTTTGGGGATTGCGGCGCAAACTTTGTCCAGATGCGCACTGGGCACGACGAAAAGGATTACTTTCGATCGGGCCACGATCTCGTCCAGCTGATCGGACGCATAAATTTTTGTATTGTCAAGTTTTAAAAACGATAGGTAGTCAGGGTTAACAGCATCCCGGTTTATCGAGCGCGCCTGCTCTGAACGCCGCAAGTACCAGTTTGTATGAATGCTATTTTCTGTCAAAATTTTAACCAGGGCCGTGGCCCAACTCCCACCACCTATCACACTAATCTCATTCAAATCGTTGGGGGTTTTAAAGACGCGAAACAGAAGAAATTTCGCCGTCGGGTTATCTATTAATTTACTAATATCCGTAAAAATTAATCAATAAGCAAACTTTACACGTAAAAACAGCGTTAAAGGGGTATTTTTCACGCCAAAATCCGTGTTTATATTTCTTCGTAAATTTGTTTGTTCATATGAAAAATTTAAACATGCTTAACTTCAATGAACAATCATCAAGTTCAATTTATCAGTACATTTTTAATTTCTTTGCCAAATTGGGTTTACCCGAGCAGCAGGCACATATTGTTACGGCCGCCGCATTACTTTTTGCTTTTGCGGTGATGCTCTATGCGCTCGATTATATCATGCGCAAAGTATTTTATTCCGCATTGAATCGGATTGCCCAGCGAACCTCGACCAAATGGGATGATTATCTGTTGGAAAACAAGGTGCATGTACGCGTGAGCCGCACCCTGCTCGTGCTGCTTACACGGCAGCTGCTACCGGTGATCTTCGTTGGTTTTCCGGTGCTTACAGCCGCTATTGTCAAGATTCTGGATATCGTGGTATTGTTCACCATCTACCATCTGGCCAATAGCTTGTTAAAAACCTGCCGCGATATTCTTCGTGGTTCAAATGCGTTTAAGGACAAACCCATCGACAGCTACCTTCAGGTGGTACAGATCTTTTTAATATTTGTGATCGGTACACTGATCGTTTCCCTGCTGACCGGCAATTCGCCCTGGTCCTTTCTGGTCTCGCTTGGGGCGGCGTCCGCCATCCTCATGCTCGTCTTTAAGGATACTATCCTGGGCTTTGTGGCCAGTATTCAGGTGTCGGCAAATGACTCGGTCCGCGTAGGAGACTGGATAGAAATGCCCAAATACGGTGTGGACGGCGACGTGCTGCAGATCAACCTCAACAATGTGAAGATACAGAACTGGGACAAGACCATTGTCACCATTCCGACCTATACCCTACTGAGCGATTCATTTAAAAACTATCGTGGGATGCAGGAGACTGGTGGCCGTCGGATAAAACGGGCATTGAACATTAAAATGTCTTCGGTGCGCTACCTCAGTGCGGAGGAAATCACGGCATTAAAAACTATATGGCTGTTGGCTCCCTATATCGAAAAAAGGGAGCGCGAGATTGCCGAGTACAATAAAACTTGGCATACAGACAGCTCCTCGCCTGTCAATGGTCGCAGGATGACCAATATCGGCCTGTTCAGGGCCTATGTACTCGCCTATGCCAAACATAACCCCAATATCCATCAGGAACTTACTTTATTAGTCCGTCAGCTAGCCCCTAGCGAATACGGTATTCCGCTGGAACTGTACATGTTTACCAAGGGGACACAATGGGCCTATTTCGAAGATACGATGGCCGATATTTTTGACCATTTACTTGCTGCCATTAAGCACTTTCACCTGCAGGTATTTGAACTGCCAGCATCTGATGACCTGAGGGTGCTCGGTGCAATAGAAAACCGCTCCTAACAGCAACTCCCCTGTTGCGGTAAACCTAAGCTTGCCCGGTGGTTTCAATCTTATTGCCGCTGGGCAGCTATTAAAAGAACGGCTAAATTAGTTTCCCATAATTTAACACAAGGCTATGATTTATTCAAATAATACCATGAATTATTTCTTCTAAACCCTTCGGGAATTCAAGGCTATGCTCCATTGTGTTTTGTTGCATCTTGGACATGACTGGCAATCATTCTCAAAACTAAATAGAACATGGCCGCAATACATGCATGCAAATGGCCCTTCGGAACTGGATACATCAACCATTTTGTAAGATGATGGGAATAAGGGTAGCCCATATCGCACATCATTATCAGCATAAAATAAAACGCTTAAGGTTCCATCGACTTCTAGAATCCCTTCCTTAACCTGTCCCAAATGTTCGACATTTAAATTTCTCAGTTCAGAAAAAAATTCCATACGCGAAAAGGTATTATCATTTTCATGTTTTATATCAAATACGCCATCCTTTACTACAGGTAAAACTTTACCTTCCAATAAATGGGCAACCTTCTCTGATCGGGAAGCGAGCCAGGTTATCAACTTATACACGAAAATTACACCTATAAAGACAACAATCGCATGAAAAATTGGGATATCTTCTTGAAACATTGGATCTCCCGCAGCTGAGCCCAAACTAATAATAATCGCAACCTCAAAAAGAGTTAACTGCCGAACTCCCCTTCTACCCGAGAGCCTTAGAATTATCAAAATTAGAAGAAACATTATTACTGTTCTTGCACCTATTTCAACAAGAAAGGAGCTTTCCACCCCCTCAGCGAATATTTTTTGTATATCAATCATAACCTTTTAAAATCAAAAATCTTAATGTGCCCCCCAAAATTCAATCTTAAAACATTTCTCCGGTTACAATAGTTCATCACTCGGCAAAAACAACATGCCGCAGCGTGTTGCCTCTCGGTGTTCAAAGATGGGTGCTCAACGCGATATAAAAATCTGATGCATGGGATATAAAAATTTTTATACCCCATGCATCTAGCTAGAAATATAGACCTGACCAGACCAAGGCTTTAGCGATGCGACAGTGATTTGAGCATAATCAGTATCTGACAAAACCGCGGCATCCATTTCATTCGTATTAAATATAATTTTCCATTGCAGATCTTCAGGTAGCGTTACCTGTTGTACAGTGGCAGAAAAATTCATCATTACAAATAAAGAACTATCGTTTTTTTTCATCGCTAAGATAAGTACCTTTTGATTCGGGAGACATTTAGCCGTTATTTCATCGCGCTGTATATTTTTCAGCACAGGATTGGTTTTACGGAATGCTATCAGGGATCTATAATAAGATAAATGTTTCTGATGGACTTCGCTATCCTGTTCGTCCCAATTCAATACGGTATTCCTAAATATCGTCTCGTCCTGCGGGTCGAGAAATCCTGAATCTTCAAAAAAATCTTCAAACTCTTTTTTTCTTCCCTGTCTCACCTGCGCTACAAGTTTGGGGTCACTATGACTGGTAAAATAGGGAAAAGCTCGTTTTGTACCCCATTCTTCTCCCATGAACAGTAAAGGAAGATACGGTGATATGAACACGGCAAAAGCCATAAGTCGCGTAATTTCTACAGGATAGAGTGAAGCCGCGCGATCGCCCATCATCCTATTGCCGACTTGATCATGATTCTGGCAGAAAACTATAAAATGATTCCCTTCGATACCTAGCGTGTCCGTTCCAAAGAATTTTTCCCGATGGGGAGAATAGTTTCCATCGAATACATATGCTTTTTCATAAGCTTTTGCGAGATCGGCCAATCCATTAAATTCCTCATAGTACCCTTTTTTTGGTTCGCCCACGCTTACTCTTAAAGCGTGGTGAAATTCATCTAGCCATTGTGCATCCATCCCAAAACCATTTTTCGCCAATGGGTCTAGAAATCGTCTATCGTTAAGATCACATTCAATAAATAGAAAATGGTTTTTTCCGGATTTAGCAATAATTTCATCCGTTTCCTTCCGAATTTGCTGAAGGATATGAACAGCGTTAAAATCCTTGATTGCATGTACCGCATCCAAACGCAGCGCATCGATATGAAAGTCTTCAAACCACATGCGTACATTGTTCAGTACCAGATCGCGCTGTCCATGACAATAGCTATCGTCATAATTCAGCGCATTACCCCAGGGGGTATGGTATTTGTCGGTAAAATATGGACCATAATTCGCGAAATAGTTTCCCTCGGGACCGAGATGATTATAGACGACATCCAAAATTACCGCAATATTGGCCTCATGACAGGAATTCACAAGCCTTTGGAATTCCGAAGCGCCACCGTAGGAATGCTGCACTGCAAATGGAAAAACACCATCGTAGCCCCAATTTCTTTCACCTGGAAACTGGGCGACAGGCATAATTTCAATAGCAGTGATGCCCAAATCTTTCAGATAGGGAATCTTTTTGATAACACCATCGAAATCATGGGATGAAGTAAATGTTCCTACATGAAGCTCGTAAATAATAAAATCAGACAATGCTGGCGGCCGATAGTCTTTATCGGTCCAAGAAAAAGTGAGATCAACGACTTTTGAGGGACCATGTACACCTTCTGGCTGGGAGAGCGAAATCGGGTCCGGCAATTCCTTGCCATCGACACTGATCCGGTATAAATCTCCAGCTGTTAATAAATCAGTCTCCGCGTACCAATAACCATATTGTTGGGGCTTAAGCGCGATCTCCATATCTTTTTGATAAAATCGGCAATGCACATTCTTTGCCATTGGTGCCCATACGCGAATCTGCCAATGGTCACCATTGCGACGAATACCCAATTGTTTAATTCCTGTCTCGCTCATCAATATCTCCCACTTTATTGTGACTGAAATAAAAGTATGGAACGTGAGGGCACTAAAATAGAATCTCCTGCTGAATAGTTTCCAAAGCTTTCTATCGTATCATTATTCGTATCTAAGATCTTAAACCAACCAGCCCCATAATTTTCACCGGGGAGCGTGTAGGTTACATCTTCCCAATACGCATTAAATAGCAGGTAAAAATTAGCATCCACGATTTTCTTTCCATCAGTATCTACTGATCTAATTCCCGCACCGTTTAAAAACACAGCGAGTGAGCGCGCATAGTCTTCCTGCCAGTGATGATCATCCATCTCAGATGCATCTGGAAGAAACCATACGATATCTTCAACACCTGTACCGCGGATAGGCAATCCTTGAAACCATTTGCGACGACAGAATACCGGATGTTCTCGCCTAAAATGGATCAATTTTTTAGTGAAGTCCAATAAAGATACATCTACATTGGCCCAGTTGAGCCATGAAATCTCATTGTCCTGACAATAGGCGTTATTATTGCCCTGCTGTGTTCGCCCATGTTCATCGCCAGCGAGAAGCATAGGTACTCCCTGGGAAAGAAATAAGGTGACGAGCATGTTTCTTTTTTGTTTTTCTCTTAGGTTATTTACCGTAGAATCATCTGTAGGTCCTTCTGCCCCGCAGTTCCAGGAACGGTTGTGGCTTTCTCCATCTTTATTATCCTCACCATTAGCTTCATTGTGCTTTTCGTTATACGATACCAGATCGTGGAGCGTAAATCCGTCATGTGCAGTAATGAAATTTATACTGGCGGAAGGTGTACGATTGTCACCCCGGTATAAATCGGAGGATCCCGTTAGGCGATTAGCAAATTCAGCGATCATACTGTCCGCTCCGATCCAATAATCGCGGATACAGTCACGATACTTTCCATTCCATTCGGCCCAACCGGCGGGGAACTCGCCGACCTGATACCCTCCTTCTCCAATATCCCATGGTTCTGCAATTAGTTTAACCTGTGAGATCAAGGGATCCTGATGGATAACGTCAAAGAAAGAGCTCAATTTATCTACGTCATGGAGCTCCCGCGCTAATGCTGAAGCTAGATCAAAACGGAATCCATCAACGTGCATTTCCTGCACCCAATAGCGTAAACTATCCATGATCAGCCGTAGTACGTTAGGCTGGCGGGTATTTAATGTATTGCCTGTTCCAGTAAAATCCATATAATAACGTGGATCTTCAGCCAGACGATAATATGAAGCATTGTCAATTCCTCTAAAAGAGAGTGTTGGCCCCATTTCATTCCCTTCGCCTGTATGATTGTAAACGACATCAAGGATAACTTCTATCCCTGCACTATGGAGTGCTTTTACCATTTCCTTGAATTCCACGACCTGTTCTCCATAGGTACCCGAAGCTGAATAGCGCACATCAGGGGCAAAAAAACCAATACTGTTATATCCCCAATAGTTAGTTAGTCCTTTATTCTGAAGGTGACGGTCTGTAATAAAATGGTGTATAGGCAATAATTCAATTGCAGTGATCCCCAATTCCTTTAAGTAATTTATGGTGACAGGATGCGCCAAGGCAGCGTATGTTCCTCTTATTTCTTCGGGAATATCTGGATGAGTTGCCGTAAAACCTTTTACATGTGTTTCATAAATCACACTTTGGTGCATCGGTATACGCGGAGGATGGTCGTCCCCCCAATCAAAATGACCGTCTATAACCACGGATTTCGGGACGAAAGGGGCGCTATCAGTTGTATCCAAACTCAAATCGTCCTCGCCTATATTGTACGCAAATAAAGCATCATTCCATTGTACGACACCCGAAATTGCTTTTGCATAGGGGTCAATCAGTAATTTATGCGGGTTAAAACGATGCCCCTGGGCCGGATCGTAAGGACCGTGCACACGATAACCATACAGTTGTCCTGGTTTAATTCCCGAAACATAAATATGCCAAACTTGATGCGTCTTCTCCGTTATTTTAAATTGCTCGATTTCTTGTTGGTTCGAACTATCATAGAGATAAAGTTCGACAGCTTCGGCATTTTCGGAGAAAAGGGCAAAGTTAACCCCTTCTCCATCGTAAGTTGCGCCCAAAGGATAAGGGCTTCCAGTATTGATTTTTGTTTCCATCTTTATGTTTAACGGTTGTATATTTTTGTGTAGTCATTTAATCTCGCCTGAAGTTTTGGAGAAAAAGCTCTTTTCTGCATGCGCCACAACCAATTTCCAGTCGTAGTGGCAGGTCGGTTCATACGACATGATCCATCAAGATTGAGGATATCTTGCATCGCAACAATGACTGTATCTGCGACAGAAGCGTAAAGTGATCGTATGAGGACCTCATTCACATTTCCGCTGTCAACAATTTGTCCAAAATAGGTATTAATATTTATTTTACTCGATGATTTAAGATCTTCACGATACCAAGAAAGTGTCGTATTATTATCGTGTGTTCCAGGATAGGCAACAGAATTTCTGCAATGATGATGTGGAATATGGGGCGAATGTGCCATATCTTTATCAAAAGCGAACTGTAAAACCGCCATGCCCGGGAAGTTGTATTGATCGCGCAGATCATATACCTTCGCATCGATATCTCCAAGATCTTCAGCGATAAAAGGCATGTCATCTAAATGAACTTTTACTTGATCAAAAAAATCCGAACCAGGACCCGTTGACCAACTTCCATTCTTGGCAGAAGTTTCTTCAAAGGGAACTTCCCAATAGGAAGAAAATGCTCTAAAATGATCAAGCCGCAACCTATCAAACAGCGCGCAATTGTGTGACAGGCGCTCAATCCACCATCTGTAGCCATCTTTTTTGAGTGATCCCCAATGATAAGTCGGCATGCCCCATAATTGCCCCGCTGCATTAAAGTAATCAGGCGGAACCCCAGCAACATTTTTAATAGTACCATTTTCCCCTATGGAAAAATAGTGCGGATTGGCCCAAACATCGGCAGAATCATAGGCAACATAAAATGGAATATCACCGATAAATCTTATGCCATAATCGTATGCGTAGTTTCTTATGGCATCCCATTGTCTGAAAAATAGGTATTGAAACCATTTTTCCTTTCGTAATTCATCTGCGAATTCAACTGCGAAATCGTTAATTGCAGCGCTGTCGCGATGTTTGTATTGTGGTGGCCATTCATACCAAGGACGATTCCCATATCTGTTTTTTAGAACTTTGAAAAGTGCGTAATCCTTAAGCCACGAAGATTCACGGTCTACAAATTCGGATAAATCAAGCGCATCTTGAACAGAAAGACGATTAAATGCCTTCTCCAAAAGTTTATATTTTGTGAAGACTACAGCGGCAAAATCTATTGTTTTATAACTATTTCTTTTTAAAGGCTTTAGTTCCCCTCTTTCCAATAAGCCAAATTCCAACAATTCGTTTAAATTGATGAATAATGGATTACCTGCTCTACTACTTAGAGTGCTGTACGGAGAATGGTTTTGCGTTACATCTGTCGGCCCTAAAGGAAGTACCTGCCACCAGCTTTGGCCGCTATAATGCAGTTGTTTAACAAAACGACGTGCTCCGGATCCCAAATCACCAATTCCATAGGATGATGGCAATGAACTGATATGCATTAAAACACCCGCACTACGCTTAGGTAGGGTACTTTTGTATTTTAAAATAGCCATTGGAAGATCCCTAAAAATGGCATTCACTGAAATTTCTGTGCCTTCGCCCGCTATGTCAAATAGCATGTGATGCCAGGTCACGGAATGATTTACGGAAAGATGAACGCTCGTATCTGCCCAGTCAAATGAGCCAGTTACGAATTTGGAGATTTTACCGATAGCAGCCAGGTGTAGCGGAAGTACTACGATCATCCAATCATCTCCAGATCTACGCGCGAACGCCAAAATATGTTTACGGTAACGACCGCTTACTTTTAACGGAATATAACTGCTATCTGATGCAAGTGCAGCATCATGCTTTCTGAGTTTTACCAATTCCTTAACTAACCATAGTTTAATTGTCCCATCGTATCTATTCTGCCATAATTGTCGAATTCGACTGTCGTTGGGGATATTTTCAATTGCCTTCAGCAGATTTTCACTTAATTGATAATCTATCGGTCGTCGATTGTCGGGATCAACAAAACTATGGTTCCAGAGTTCCGACCCCTGGTAAATATCAGGTACACCGGGACAAGTAAATTTTAAGATTTGCTGTGTAAGCGAGTTTAAAATCCCGAAATCAGCCACCGCTTCAATAAATTGATAAAAGCTCGTAAAAAATGGACGATCTTTATCAAGCAAAAAAGAGGCAAATTCCCGAACAGCGTCTTCATAGGTTAGATTTGGATTTTCCCAGCTCGAGCGCTCTTTCCCTTCGCGCAGATATTTAACCAAGTAGTCCAAAAAACGTTTTTCAAATGCTTTGGATGCTTCACCATCCTGTTTTTCCATTGGATAAGACGCTACCAATGACTGATAAATAAAATATTCATCATTCGGATGTGGGAGGTCTTTTCGATATTCATTCCAAACCACATCTTGCCAAATCTGAACCTGTTTAACCCATTTCTGAGCCATAGCGGTGAGGACTAATAAGCGACTTCGCGAATCTTCACCACGTTTGGTATCGTGTGTAGAACTTGCATTGATGGACAGTGGCCAAAAGTTTTGCCTTTCCTGCATTAATTTGTGGAATTTCTTTTTACTTAGCCCCCAGTTATCCGGATGATCGCCGACTTCATTGTGTCCTATAAAACGGTTGTAGGTATACATTAACGTATCTTCCACCCCCTTAGCCATTACTGGGCCGGCCAACTGCATACATCGGAGAAAAAAATCAACCACAGCAGTTTGGCTCGGCGATTCTGAATCTGCCTGTGCTTGCTCAAACAGTCCTCGAAATTGATTAACAAGCTTTTCATCGAGCTGCGGATTTCGGGTCAACTTTTTAAAAAGAGAAGACAGCAGATCGAAATTGTTTGCCGACAGTGGAAAGCTTTCGTCATATAATCGATAAACAGGGAAAAATCCCAGAAAAGAGGTTAGAATATCTTTTAAAGACCCTAGCTTATTCGGACTTTTAACGCCTAAAAGAGATGCCAATGACCGGGCCAGGTTATTAAGCTCGCCCTGCATGTGTTCATTGAGAATTATGCTCTTTTTTATATACTGTTGTTTTTTGATGGATATATTTTCTCCAATAACTTTTCTATAATACTTGTCCAATATTTTCTTTCCCGATTTGCAGGAGCAAACATTATTGGAAGCCGACAAAAAATCGTAGCCTGTTGTTCCCTGTATAGGCCATTCGAGTGGAAGTTTCTCCCCCTGTTCAAGTATTTTTTCAGCAACTATATAAGTTTGTGGACCGATTAATTTCCTCAAATTAAATAAATAGTCAGTAGGCTTATAAAGTCCATCAATATGATCAATCCTTAATCCATCAATCAGTTCTTCATCGACAAGTTTTTTTATCAGCTTATGCGACTGCTCAAATACATTTTTGTCTTGTACATTTAAACAAATCAATTCATTGACCGTAAAAAAACGTCTAAAATTTATACGTTGATTTGTAAACCACCAAGGACAAAGCTCATAACTCTGACTAGCCACCAGTTCGTGAATACCTTCCAGATTATTATTAAACTGATCAAGAATATGCTTTAATTTCTCATCTGAAAGATTCTTAAAAATATGCGCACGCAACTGTCTCCATTCCTCGACATCTCCATTAGCTTGAGCCGTATTTATTTGAACCAGAAGTCCACTAAAATCCGATTGGCTCTCTTTTAAATAATCATTAAGGACGAAAAAATAGGATTCGGGGGAAAGTGGATAATCGTTTTCCTGATAAGAAAGCCGAAGACTATCGTCTGAGAAAACGACAGTAATTTCATGGTTTGAAACCGTTTCGTCTAAGGTCTCAGACAAGGTAGGCACCATTAACTTTCCTTTCTCGTATACATTGGAACTATAGCAGGTATCAAAAAAATGGCTAAATTTTGATGTCTGTCCAAATTCGAGCAGATTCATTAGCCATTCATTCGAGGGATGAAACGCCATATGGTTCGGAACAATATCCTGTAACCATTTGATATGATATTCACTTAACTCTTTTTTAATGGATCTCAGCTCGTCCAGCGTACCAAGCTCACTATTTATTTTATTCAAATTTGTACCGTCATAACCATGCATACTGCCTGGTGTTGACTGAAAAATAGGTGCAGCATAGATTGTATCGATGCCCAGGTCTCTTAAGTAAGGAATGATCCTTTTGAAATCCGAAAAGTTAAATTCTTTGTGAAATTGAATTCTGTAAGTAGTGTTTGGTGTATTTATGGATACATTTCTATTCATCTGCATGGCTCGCTGAATTTCATTTTAGATCAGAACGTCGGCCAGCAATTTTAGTTCATATGAATTTCAAAAAAGAAAGATGGATAAAGATCTAAGAAATCTGAAAATACTACAGAAAAAAAATAATTTAAAATTAAAACGAATCTTTTTGAGCTACGTTCTACTTATACCTCTTCAATAATTGCAGTTTATAAAATAATATAAAATGAAAAAAATAGGAATTACGTTTTCTGCTTTTGATCTGCTCCATGCAGGTCACATTAAAATGCTCGAAGATGCCAAAGAACATTGCGACTTTCTGATCTGCGGCCTACAAACCGATCCAACACTTGATCGTCCAGAGAAAAACAAGCCAACACAATCTGTATTTGAACGCTATATGCAATTAAAGGCATGTAAACATGTAGATATGATTATTCCATATGCAACAGAACAGGATCTAGAAGATGTATTACGTTCGTTCAAAATACATGTGCGGATTTTAGGCGATGAATATATGGATAAAGCATTTACTGGGAGGCAATATTGCGAAGAAAAAGGAATTGAATTGTATTTCAATAGACGGGAAAACAGGTTTTCGAGTTCTTCTTTACGCCGAATAATAGCATCGAAAGAAAGAGTCAGTGCGGGTTCAGTAGTAAATATAAATGAGGGAGTTAACTACGCCTTAAAGCGTATAAATGCATAAACTAATAATGAATATATGAACGTAGGTATTATTTTCGGCGTATTTGACATGTTACATGTAGGCCATATTGTTGCACTGCAGGAAGCTAAGAGCAAATGTGATTATTTGGTTGTAGGACTTAAAACCGATTCAAACATACAGAATGCTGAATTCCATGATGCAGCACAAACAATGGTCGAACGCTTTATCAAATTAGAGGGTTGTCAATTTGTTGATGAAATTATTCCTTTTGAATCAGATAAAGACATCACGGATATGCTTCAGTCGCTGCCCATTCACACATATTTTATAGGTGAAGAATATAAATTGATCGATTTTTCAGGAAAGGATTATTGTATCTCGGAAGGAATCGAAATATGCTATACCAAAAACAAAAATAGGTTCTCAAGCCTATCGCTTCGCAAAATTGTAAGTGATAAAGAAGCCGAAAAGGGAGAAAATGCTTTTCAGCACAAATCTGACATGCTATCCCTAAATCAACGTATACCTCAATTTTAAAGGTAGCATTATATCGGTAGCAATAAGTAGAAAGCTTGTAATCAACAATAATATCGTTAGGTATGGAAAAAATCAATATTGGTATTATTACGAATTTAAGAAAGCTACTGTTCGCCTACCGTATACTTTTTTCTGAGCATATACAAAGTCCGGCAAATATTGTACTTGAAGCAACATCTATTGATACTATCAGCAGCAATTCTCACATCAATGAAAGGCCAGAATTGCTGCTGATAGATTATCGCCTCGTATTTAAAGACACAGCACTTTTCTTTTCGTTTGTAAATTATTTTTATCCCGACACGGTCATTTTACTTATTGTACATCAAAATTTCCTTTGGGAAGCAAAGCGATGTACAAATTATGTTCACTCGGTTTTATCCCTAAACTTGGACATTAATCAACTTTTTATGCTTATAAGAAATTCAACTTTGCAGTCTAACAGTGTTAAACAGTGAATTCCCTTTTTTTTAACTCGATCTTCATTCACAAAGAGTTAGATAATCCTTTTTTATATTCTTCTTTCTCAGTACAACAGATCATAAAAAAATGGATCAGCTTATCGCTAACAATTTGTTTGGGGGTTTTCGTTGTAATGACAAGACAGAACAATATAGGGAATTCACCGTTGAATAAAATACCAATTATAGTCTGAAACAGGTTCGGTATAATACCCGCAAGATAAATTCTGAAGAATACAGTAAGTTTCTGAAAAAATTTCACTTACTAGTATTAATTTAAGTTTCGAAACTCTTGCGGTGTATTTCCTGTTTTTTGTTTAAATAGTTTACTGAAGTATTGAGGATATTCAAACCCTAATTCATAAGCTATTTCACTTATGCTTTTATTAGTCCCTAAAAGAACGTCCTTGGCTTCTTCTATTAGGTAATAATGGATCGTGTCTTTGGCGTTCATGCCTGTTTCTTTCTTTAGTAAATCGCTGAGGTAATTGGGCGAGAGATTAACTTTTTCAGCCAGACAAGTCACTGAAGGCAACCCATTTTGAATGAGTTCATTCGAATTAAAATAATTCGTCAATACATCCGCTACTTTTTCAACAATAGTTCTGTTTGAACCTTTCCTAGTTATAAATTGCCTTCCATAATAGCGCTGGCAGTAATTGAGCAATAGTTCGATATTGGAAACGATCAGAGTCTGACTATAATGATCAATATTTTCCTCTAGTTCCGTTTCAATTTTTTTAATACAGTCAAACAATGTTTCTTTTTCCTTATCCGAAAGATGCAATGCCTCTGATGTTTCGTAAGAAAAGAAGGTATACTCTTTCATCTTTGAACCTAAAGATGTCCCATGCAGGAGATCAGGATGGAAAAATAGTCCCCAACCCATCATGTCTTCCTTTTTTTCTATCTCATTATCCATAGTGACCACCTGTTTGGGAGCGATACAGACCAAACTTCCTTCCTGAAAATCGTACGACTGCCTTCCATATCGCATGTTGTTTGCACAATAATTTTTAAACATCACAGAATAAAAATCACAGCTGATACGCATTCCTTCTTCCATTACGTCATCCATTTTGCTGAAATCAATTATCGTAACCAATGGATGTTTGGTTTTATGCTGTACAAACTTATTGATGTCGGAAATAGTTTTTATGTTGATTACAGGCTTCATTTCTATTTACTGTTTAAAGTTCGGTGAAAACTTGCTGTTTGTCCCAATAAAGAGAGCCCTAAGTATCCACGTAAATATAATTTATTATTTTTAATCCACACCTTGCAACTATAGGTATCTCCGCTTGGCGCATTATAGATTTTTCCGTCCGTATACTCTTTACCATTCCACCTTAAAGAAGTTAAACTTATAATGCCCACAATATTTCTCGTCCGAAGGTTTTTGTCGGGATTTTTCACATCTTTTCTGGAGGTCTTTCCATCGCTTTCCACAATTTGTTTTCCCCAGATATACTTACCCTGGTAGCTATCGTCACTGCGATAAATTTCTAAGATCACATCTTTCTTATCAGATTCCCAATTGCCTATTATTTCATTCTCAGTTTGCGCATAAGCATTGCCAAATATTCCCATCATCAACAGGAATAAGAGTTTAATCGTATTCATTTTACAGTATTTTGGTTATGGTTAATAAAAAGGATTTATTTCATTTGGCTCATTACTATTGTATCAAACAACTCGTCTCCTAAATAGATACGCATCCAGGGCATCATCACTGAAAATTTACCAACTTTGTACCGCGTTTTGGGTTTATTTGAATTGACGATTTTTATAATCACATCGGCAATGACTTTTGGTGAAGAGGAGCCGTTGCCTTTTGCAGCATTAGCCGTTCCTTTTCTGATCTTATCCATCATGCTTTTGTAGGCACTGTCTTTTGGTAATTGATCAAACTGATCTAATAGCACTGAACCAAATTCAGTTGCTATAAAGCCTGGCTCCAGCACGACAACTTTCACATCAAAAGGTTTTAATTCCAATCGCAAACAGTCACTCAGACCTTCTACTGCGTGTTTACTGGCGTGATACCATGCTCCCATTGGAAAATACATTTTTCCCCCCATCGAGGAGGTATTGATAATTGTTCCGGATTTTGCTCTCCGCATATGAGGTACTATTTTTTGTGTCATTGCAGCCATTCCAAAAACATTTACCTCCATCTGTTTTCTCGCCTCATCTAAGGGAACATCCTCAACAGAACCATAAAGTCCAAATCCTGCATTATTCCATAATACATCAATTTTTCCTTGTTCTGAAATTATGATATCGACGACCCTGTCGATATCACTTTCCTTTGTTACGTCCATTTGTATTGGATGTCCACCCAGCATTTTCAGATCCTGCATATTTTCAATGCGGCGAGCAACAGTGTAAACGATATGTCCTTGCTTGATAAGCGCCTTTGCGGATTCTTTACCCATTCCCGAACTTGCACCTGTTATAAGAATTACTTTTTTCATCTTCTCAACATTTAAAGTTTGATACTGCAAAGTTGGAAATACCTTAATCTCTTGTTTTATACAAATCCACGATTGTTAAATACATTTTACAGAAAACGAAAACTTCCTGTTTTTCCAAAGCCTTTTTGTCTCGCCTTCCTCTTCAGCTCGTTGAATTAGTTCTTTAATTTGCTCTTGGCTTTCAAATAGATTTTCCATACTTTCTTTGACGTGCCGTGTATTAAAATGGCTTACAACGGTTCAGGTATGGCCTAAGGCAGGGATTTTTAGGAAAAATGTTCATTCGAAGAACCAAAGTTGAACCTTGAACAAATGCCCGTTAGAATTACAAATATTGAGTTTATAACTGTCAGTCTCATTATTGCCAATACGATGTTGTATGCAATTTTAATTCTTCAATTAAATCAAAGGAATTTATGATAATGTTTTTAGCGCCAGATTCGTTAATAGTATTTAACAACGCGAAAAATGTTTCGGATGTTGAAGTGCCAAAGTCTACTGTGAAAAATCGTTGATTTTTCCGAAATGCTAGGTATAGATACATTATGTATAGCCTCAAGCAAATCTAATTCATTAGTAGATTCATCATTGTTCTCTTTCAAAGCTTTAGTAGTCCAACTTTTTCACCATTCAAACTCTGCAAATTTTGTATCCAAAATAAATTCAACTCCGTGCCAAAATATAGGGTGTAATTCTATATTTAATTTTTTATATACAAAATTTATAGGCTGATGATTTGAAAATGTATCTGGGTATAATTCTTCGACACCATAATTTCCATCTTTATTTGACAAAAAATCAGGTCTTGTTAAATTAAATAATAAGGTTTCTTCATCAGAACTTAATTTTAGTAATATTTCTTTCACACCATTACCTCTGTTTTCATAAAAGGAAATTAATTGATTGATGTAAGTATTTCTATGATGATTAATTATTTCTTCTAGAGTCATTTAGGGAAGTCTTTTTAAAACTGCATACAACAATTTGGGCTTTTGTCGTCATAGCTCGATTTCTAGTTCTTTTGCTAAATCTCTGACATACGCCTTATGTGATGATTTCGCTGGTGGAATGCTGTGGTAATAATCTTTAAATAATTCAGAACCTTTCGCTTTATCGTCAAACCATACAATTAGTGCTATGTCCAACTTTACTCTTGGTGTAGCGTCATACGGCAATTTTCCATTGTTAGAAATTATTTTATCTTTCGTTTCCAAACCTGAAAACCACTTAAATGCTATCGTTTCAATTCCTTCAATAATTTCTTGTGTGATTTTATTGTTGTCGTCCGTAATAGTCCACCAATAGTCTTGTCCTGTTAATAAGGCTCCAAGTCTAGCCCTGATTTGGCACTCATATTCCTTGTAATATTTTTTGTTTTCTGTCGGTGATTGAAATTTGTAAAGGCTTTCGATACATACGCCAAGATTAACAACAAACTTTCCGTATAAATTTTCCCGTAACCCCGGTATTTTATACCCCTGTCCAATGGGATATTGTCCACTTTGTAAATTGATTACCTGAATTATCCCATCGTCAAGCCGTCTGTTAAACGTCCTACCGTTCTTCTTAAAACCGAATGGTTTTAGTTTGGCATAAATATCTTTTTCAACTATGTCAAGATGAGTTTTAAAACCTGTCGGTATTGCTGATTGTTCAGTTTCACTTTTGGATCTGTCCTGTCGTTTAAAAATATCAAGTAGTCCCAATTTTATTCTTTCTGTTTGTTACGGAATGTCTGTTTAGCCTGATCACTAACTCTTAAATATACGCAATTTACCAAATTCGCAAATAGATTTTATGATTAGAACATGACTTATGATCCAAAAGTAACGATTAAAATAGCCTTACATACCGCATAGCTTTAAACTATGAACTGGTTGTACGTTTTTAAACATTGGGGAAGCACGTTAAATAGGTGCGATTCTTTTTATTCTGGCAGCTGGATTAGGTGTCGATGCAGCAATGGTGGTTATAATCATGCTATTGGTCGTAAGTCTCCTCTTCTCTATACCAACCCTAATTCCGACAACAATTCATACAACAAACTTGTACTGATTAAAGAATAATACTTGATATGAAAGGTTAATAATAAGTTTCTTTTATCGTTCGTATAAATTGAAATTTGATAAATACTAGCAGGATGAAAATATTAAAAATAGCAATTGCAGCTTCTATCGCTTTGGTTTCTTGTGATAGAATTGATCCAAGATTTTGTATAGTCAATAAAACAGATAAAAACGTTTGTGTTTACCTTACAAAGGATTCCTCCACCAATAATGCTAAACTATATTTTAGTGAATATGGTAAAGTCGATAAACAGTTGAGACAGTATTATTTTATTAAATCGAACGATTCAACCCACTTCGCTGTTATGGGCGATTGGGGCTCTCCCTCGAATTATAGGTTTAATGATGATAGAATGATATTTATCTTTTCAGTTGATTCTATAAAGTTAAAAACAGAAATGTTGGAGAAACATTCACAAACTGTTATTCGGAAATTTGAAATAGCTCAAAATACATTAATTGACAACAACTGGCATTTTGAAATCAAGTAGTACACTCGCTACCACATCGCAGGAGACTGTAACGTAAACTGTGTCAGAGGAATAAACTAAATCACCCTGTTGATCTATTGCAAAGCAAATACTTTTGGTAAAAAATCTATTGACCAATACATAGATGTAAAGGTCAGTCTTTCTGAATGAAATAAAGTTTTGCTGTTCGGGCTTAACTTTCCGCGTTCTTTCTCGCACGACATTTCCTAAGGTATCAATTAGTTTGAAATGTTTTTTTTGGGGTGAGCTCCAATGAAGTTTTGTAAAGATAGTGCTGCCGATGACATCATTCATTTCACATGTTCGCATATTTATGAAAAAAGAACATTGACTTATAACAAGCGACTTGGCGAAACAGCTCAACTTTCGTATCTTCGATACGGTTAGGCTACTTAGCCAACACGTAATCCACTACCAGCAAGGCTAAAATACAGAAAACTTAAACTATGAACTACAATTTTTTCGCTGGCAAAGCTGACAAATTGAAAATTCTTGACTTTATTTTCAGGAACACTGACTTGCAGGTTTACGACTCGTATTCACCATACGGGCAAGGGATTTGCCAATACAAAACTGTTAACGAAATATCATCAAAATTTGACCTTGAAAATGGAGACAAATTTGCTGTTGCTTTTCAACTTTGGACACCAAGACATAAAGGTAAACCCCTATTCAGAAAAATTGACCTTAACCCCAAATATTGTAAAGGCCACACTTTTCGGTATTCAACACAAGGTTGGGGACTTATTCAATTATATTTCGGTGGACTAAAAAACAGCGAACTCAATCAATCTCACATCGGACATTTTGATGAAAGCGGAGCATTGAAAAACGAAATCTCAACTACATTCAACGGAAAAGTAAATGCTTGGGACTGGACAGAAATTCAAGCGACATCAAGAAAATTAAAATATCAAATTCATACTAAACTGGCAACAAGAAGAATTGGAAGCGTCGGCATCTTATCGGGCGCAGAACAACTTGAAACACAGGGAATAAAGTTAATATAAAAAAAATAATTAAGCATTTAGTCCCTATAATTCTAGAAATTGTAGTACTTAATTTGAATCCATTGAAAACTCTATGCGATTGGATCACAAATACATATCATCACAAAGTTGGAAATATAAATTTTATTTTAAAGGTATACGTTTCGCCAATGTTTTTAAAGCGCCTTTATAGGAATCCAAACCGCCAAACAACGGTTTTCTAGTATCCGAAAACAATTGCTTTCCACTTGAATCATAAATGCTCATTTGCACCTTCGTATTATAATTTATTGTTGTAAATGAACTGTTGGATTGAACTACACTCCCCTTGTTTTTGTTGTCTTGATTTTTATTATTGTAAGTTGCTGTACCAGATCCGAAACTGGAAGAACCTTTATTTTCAATTTCATACGAGCCCAACACCACATAATCGACATCAAGAAGTTTCGCCAATTCATCCGGAACATGGTTAGCTATGTCCGCCAGGCCTATTCCAGCTTTAGTTAAGGCTGAATTTGTAGTTCGTGGATCTTGGATCTGAAAGGATAATGCTCGGGACCGCATCGCGTCTATACAAGCTTGTTGAATTTCCCTACGCATAGCATCTGTAGCCAATGCTTGATCGTTACTCACTATTTCAAATGGAATAACAGCTAGTCTATTCCCCTGGTCTTTTTGGCCTAAATTTGAATTGGCGAGTTCATTATTGACTTGAGAAGTCGAAAAGTTTTGAAAAGATTCTTCCCTGCCGTTCGCAAAAACAATCTTATTAATTGCTTTACGTTTTAATTCGTATTGTACTTCTTCTCCTGTATATGAAAACTTGATTACATCATCGCTAATAGAAACGACCTTTCCCTTTTTTTGGCTTCCGTCAGCAAGAAAAATGATATCTTCTTTTGTCTGCGCTAAAGCAATTGTTAAATGCGTTAGTAAAATTGAAAGAATCAGGGTAAATTTAAAAATAGCTTTCATCTAGTTTAATAATTAATAGGTTTTTATTTCAAGTACTCCAGTAATAATATATGTATTTAACAACGCTATATCGTAAATAGTTTTACTTTACCAGTCGAAAAATCCGCCATTTTGTCAAACTGCTTGTTATCTGTCGTTTCTTATCTTCGCAACGTTCTTATTCATCTTATGCCTAACGATATTTTTGAAAACAAACCTTTCAAAAGCATTCAATTTTTGTTGATGTTTTGCGTAGAATTCGTCAGGTGTATCGAATAAACCAAAATCCTGATTGATTCCTTTGTCCTGAATAAACGTATTGTTTAAATTCCAATCAATTGGTGGATTTTTAAAATTATCAGTGTAAGCGCCATAGCCACAAAAAGTAGTTTTACAATCGCTATTTTTCTCTTGTAGCTTGGCTAAATATATTTTGTCCAAAATCACACCTTCTAAAAAATACCATTGTTCATCGACCAATATTTCAACCCAACTATGCAGTATGTTTTTAGGCGAAAGTTTATACCAAATTCCCGTAATCGCTCCTTTTTGTAACGCTTTATCAATTGTAAATCCGTGAATACGATTCGGTATTTCCGTAGCTCTCAATAAAGCCATTAACAAGGTGGCTTTCGTGTTGCATTGTCCATACCCGTCTTTTAAAACAGCTGATGCTGAAATGTTATCCGAAAGATTATAACCGAATTTTATTTCATCTCTTACAAAATTATAAATGGCTTTTATCCTTGAAATCATATCAAGTTGATTCCATTCTCTCTCTTGAACTAATTTCTGAATCGAATCGTGAGAATAGTCAAGAATTTTAGTTTCTTTAAGGTAATTGTTCATATCGCTTTTTTACACTGCAAAGATGAAGAGTAACAACAAAACAAACTTGTATAAAGTGGCTATTTTAACGATGACAAAAATTTTGGCGTAAGTCCAAATGTCTCTTTGAATGTTCTGCTGTAATGAGAACTATCTGTAAATCCAAACTGATGTGCAGTTTCGGTAATCGAATGTTCTTTTAAGCAAGGTAATGACTTTATGAGTTTATTCCAAAGTTGGTATCGTCTGAAATTAAGATTGGTTTTCTCTTTGAAAAGATGTAAAAAACGTGTTTCGGAAAGAAAACAAATATTCGCAATTTCTTTAAGCGATACAATTCGGTCAAAATTTTGTTCTAAATATTGAATTGCTTTGTAAATTCTTTCGTCTTCAAAGTGATCTTTAAGTTCACATTTGCATCGGAAGTTTATGAAATAATTGTTAATCTTATCCGTCAAACTGATAAAATCAGAATCATTTTGTAAATAATCTGCAAAAATTTCTACAAGTTGTTCAAAGTCTTCATCCAAACTCGTAATCTTAATGTTTCTGTATTTGTTATATAACTGATGACCAATACTGCTAATCGGGTTTATAAGAATAATCAACGAAGTTTCACTACTTTTAAATTGGTGTAGTACATTACTGTTAATGAAACAAGTTGAGTGAAAATTTTGGTTATCTTTCTCGTCTGTGATTTTAAATTTTCCCTGTGAAGCAACACTGATTTGCAAAGCAAAATGTTTATGCGAAACGTTGTCGTTAAACTGTCCAATGAACACCCCCATTGTTCTTTCGATATGTATTTTATTTTGAGTGGTGTCGTTCATTGAAATGGCAGGTAACAATTGTATTTGCGAATTGACGGATAAATTGGGCTAAAAGTTCAATTCAGAAGTAACGTAGTCGGTGTGTTTCCACAGAAGCTAAATTATTAAAAAAAAGCTGAATGTGGAAACACATTTGGCGGAGTAAAAAGCACAAAAGTAGAAGTTTTTCCTACTCGACTTCTTCGGTCAAAACTATCTTCGAAATCATTGTATTGGGTCCTTTTGAGGTATTCACTTTTAACTTTAATACCCCATCGTTGGAATCTTCGCGCATCACATGCAATTTGATCCACTGCCCTTCTTTGTCGTGTCGGCCCAGGGCATACGGCCGCCCTTCAAATTCAATATCTGCCTGACGTCCCAAGTTGTTCCAGTCATGGAAAAAGATGTAAAAAGTACCGATCATGCCCTGTGGCACATGCATGGTCACTTCCATTTGTTTGCCCTGCCAGGCTGAAGAAACCTCGTCTTTCCAGACTCCCTCTGCTTTTACGTCATAGGTTATCGATTTACTGGCTTCACTCAAATCCATGACAGGGGACCAATCGACATTTCGGTCAGTAGCTTGGGATTTTTTGCCGGCTTCAACATACAATAGCGAATGATTAAATGCTTTAGGAACAACGCTTTTTAAAGGCTCTACAAAGACAAACATTTTACGCAGTGAATCCAAATTCGGTTCATAATCTGGTGCAAAGTCATCCGAAACCATATACTTTTCAAGACTTGCTTTCAACTGCTGGCTTACTGGATTTTTCTCATCTCGTATATTAAAACCAGTTACCAATAATTTGCCTTTTCCAACCTTTAATTCAAAAATAGAAGCCAGCTTGTTGTTGCGATGAAAATCGTCTATAGGCTGTGCTATAGGCCTATATATCGCCGGAAAATTATTGATATAAAAACCTTTTGCACCTTTGTAGATGGCTTGCCATTGCCAGTTGCTGTGTGCATCTGTTGGAAATTCCTTAAATGCCGGATGTTTGTCGCGCAGTAATAGGCCTATCGTATTGATGCTCTGCCCCGGAAAAAAAGTAAGTGACCAATATAAGGGGTAGAAGCTGATCATATCTGCCGTTTTCACATTGCCCAGATCAGAAGCGTCCAACAGCACCTTCCCCCCCGCTTGTAAAACTTGCTCTGCCTTAGCGTCAAACCGCTCCGTTATGTAGACCTCTTTTTCATGAACATTGATCGGTGGATATACCCAGATCTCCCAGCGATTTTTGTTGGTTCGATCTTTCAATCCAACCTCTACAGTGAGCTTTGTAGCTATTTTGACCTTGGAAAAATCACTGGTAAAGGATCCTATAATTTCTGAGCTCCCAGCCAGAAAAGTTTGGTTCGTAAAATCACCAGCGGATAACACATTTGCCGTCTCATCATAAATCTTCCAGTACACCTGATCTTGGAAATCAGCCTTACCGTAATGGGCAACCTGCACTTTGGCCTGGAAAGGCTCGTCTGTTTTCCATACAAATTTTGGCAGGCGCAACAGCATGACTGTGGTATCATGATGCATCTTGAATTTTTCCGGAGTAGTAATCCCTTTGCTATCATAAAAAGCATCGAGCCAACCTATGAGTGCCTCCCCTTGGCCTTGATAGTCCTGCATACTCAACAGTTGTATACCTGCCGCTGAAGGTGTTCGAAGAAAGGACTCTATCTCATTTTTATACATCAGCTGGTTGAGCGCGCCAGAAGCCTGCACAAATGCTTCATTTTGTGATTCGAGGTTATTTTTTCGGGCTTGTTCGCGAAAAAGTTCAAGGTTTCTGGCTTTCAGTACGCCAGTGTATTTTTTTATTTCATCCCATCTTGGATATACGGGCCATTGCCCGATTTCATGTGCGATAACGGGGATATTGGATTGACTATACACCTTTTCAAAGTCCCAATCCGTTGTCGCACCTCGTAGCCCTCGGGTCCCTCCTAATTTGTCAATATAATGTGTTGCGATAAACTGATCCAATGCTGTTATCTTCCGTGCTGAAGAAACAGCATATAATCTTCTTGAATCTTTTGCTTTATAGGGTTTCAGCCAGGATTCCATGACATCAAAGTCCGAATTCCCCAATTCATTGCCGATAGCCATTGTTGTAAAAGAAGCATGGTTTCCATAACTGGCCAACATGGTAGCAATCTCTTTTTGTGCAAATGAATCTGCAGAAGCATTATAGCCCAGACCTTTCGGCCTGCCCTTGGTGTTCATCTCTTCACGCCCCGGATTGTCAACTGCCATCCACCAATCCAACCAAATGACTTCAGGCTGTAGATAAAGTCCTATTCGATCTGCGGCAACAAATGCTGCTTCTGGTGGACACCAGGAATGAAAACGCACATGGTTCAATCCATAAGCTTTATAGATACGAAAGATCCGTTCCCATTCTTCAACATTCATCGCCGGATAACCGGTTAATGGAAAATGGACGCAGTCTAAATTTCCCCGCAGAAAAACGGGGCGTTTGTTTACTAAAATCTTCGATTTGGAAGCGCTGATTTCACGAAAACCTACTTCAATTTCCCTCACTTCCAATTCGCGATCCTTATCATCCAGTAGCCTCAGCGTTAATGTATAAAGATTCGGATTGATATCGTCCCACAATTGAACTACATCAGGTACATTTTCAGTAAAATCTATGTACTGTTTTGCTGATGATAAGGTAAACTTCCGTTTTCCATGAAATAGCTCATTCCCACTCTTACGTTCCCGTAAGGAATAGGTTAGCGTTACGGAGCTTTTCTTTCCACTATTATTCTGTAAAGTATCCTTGAGCTGAAAAGCCTTGGGTGCAATTGATGTGAAAACTTGCGGGTTAAAAAAATGGATTGGATTCTTTGCTATTAATTCAATTTTCCCCACAATACCATTCCAGATGCTCTGTGTGTACTCTGTATATGCGTGACCTTTATCGCCGATATTATAGATCATGTCATTATTGATACGAATTGTCAGCCTATGTTTGCCCGGGCTAAGTGTACCGAGCGCATACAGATGTGGCGAGTTTAAAGCATCCTGAGGAGCAAACTGTCTTCCATCAACGAAAAGCATAGATTGCCACATCACCCGCTCCAGGTTCAAAAATATCTGTTTGCCCTTCCAATCAGCCGGCACCGTAATTTCCCGCTGGTACCAAGCGGGGCCATAGTATTTATATGTTCGGGTTAGAATACCGAAGTCCGAGCCATTTGTTGCTGTCCCATATTTTGCTTCGTCCGTTGTACCCGGTAAATGTATTGTCTGTCCAAGATCACGTTCAAACCACTTTTCGTCAAGTCCCCGGTTTTTCTCGTCCAGACTAAAGCGCCAGATTCCGTCCAACATATGTTTGTTCTGTGCAAACGAGTAAGATGAGATCATCCAGATGAGAAATCCAAGAGGTAAGGATAACAGCTTCATAAATAATGTAACATTAAAATAATTCTTCAAAGAAACTCGTATTCAGGTTATCTAAGATGTAGAAAAATAGTAAAAACATGTAAAATATGCTTTTTCTAATTTTTTATCTAAAAAAGAATACAGCGACAAATGCCGCTATATTTAGAAAAAACACCATAATAACATCTGCTGCTACCAAATTTTACAACTTTCTATTCAAAAAATGGCTACAAATAGAAACGGTCGAACAGTATCATCCTCTGATCTGTTCAGCTAACCATTTACGACTTCTCCTCCATTGGGATGTAAAACTTGACCGCTCATGAAATGTGAATCTTCGCTAGCTAGAAATAGAAAGCTTGGCGCAATTTCATTAGGCATTCCTGCCCTGTTCATTGGAGAGTCGCTTCCAAATTCGGCGTTCTTTTTAGGACCAAAAGATGATGCTATCAATGGTGTCCATACCGGACCTGGAGCAACAGCATTGACCCGAATTCCTTTAGCTATGAGATTTGCTGACAAGCTCCGTGTAAACGAAATTATTGCACCTTTTGTTGCAGAATAATCGATCAACTTTGGGCTGCCTCGATAAGCAGTCACCGAGGATGTATTAATTATGCTTGCTCCTTTCTTAAGGTACAGTATGGCATACTTTGTAACCCAGAAATAGGAAAAGAAATTATTCTGAAAAGTCTTGATTAACTGTTCAGTGGAAATTTTTTCAATTGATTCTGTTTCCCAGTGAAGCCCCGCATTATTAACAATAATATCAATTTTCTTATGCGTTTTTATTGCAATTTCAATGACTTTTTTACAGTGATTTTCTTTTCCCAAATCACCTTTAATCAGCGTACATTTTCGAGAGAAGGATTCAACCTCTTTTTTGGTTTGTTTTGCATCTTTTGTTTCACTAAGATAGGCTATAACAATATCAGCTCCCTCCTTCGCAAATAACAGAGCTACAGCTTTGCCGATACCGCTATCTCCGCCGGTAATTAACGCTACCTTATTTTTTAATTTTCCTTCTGCAGGATACTTTAGTGGAGACGTGTCAGGAACTGGTACCATATTTATTTCCAATCCCGGTCGCTTTTGCTTTTGCAGCGGTCGAATCTTTTTAGTTGCTTCTTTTTTCATGCTACTTCTTGTTAATAATTATAAACCATTTCTGATTTCCAGTCCTACTTCTATTCGCCTGTTAAACAAATAGTCCTTCGTTAGAAGGACTATTTGTTGTATATCAAGAAGGCACCTTTCTTGATTTTTCTCTTTCCCAAACACGGTGGCCTTTCATTACCGCTATGAAATCGGCTGTTAAATTGTCCTTGCTTTCGAAAATAACGCCTTTATCTTTTTTAATAAATGACCTTTCAGCTAAGCCTTCAGCATCTTTTGCAAATGCAAGGGCCTTACAGTGTCGGTACCCTTCATTGATAAAATGGAGATAATCGGCATTTTGCGCAAGAGTCTTTACCGATTCGCCTGCTGGTGTGAAGAATGCATCGTAACACACTGAGGCCTCTGTAAGATAGGAATGTTGGATATCTTCTTCTGCCCCTTCCATGAACCGGATCTTTCCGACATGAGATGCAATTAACACGGCCTGCGCTCCTTCGCTTTCAAGTGCCGTTTTCATTTTATCTATGGAAGATTTACTAGCCCCATTATCAACAAGGAAAGCGACCTTCCTACTCTTGATTGTACCCGCGCCGTCTTTTACTTTCATACTCAAAGCAGCAGACTTGTCAACTTCTGGTTTGACTGGTTTAAGAGGATATTGAGGATGGTTCTGCCGTGCGAATTTGAGTGTCAATGGATCAAGTTCTTTTGGCGGGGTAAGCCCTAGGTTTGTACCGACATTTTTTGCTAATCCCTGGTCTATCTGGTTCAAAATAGCCAGTTCTCGCTTTCGTATATTGACATCATTTACTTTCGAAAGCTCAAAACTCAGGGCGTTGATCATGTGATCCTGTTCTTCTGGGCTTTGTGAATTAAAAAATAGTCTTGCTTGTGTAAAGTGGTCTGCGAAGGAATCTGAGCGGGCTCTAATTTTCGAGCCATCGATCAGTTGCTTGTGGGATTCAAATCCTACCCCATCATTGAGCATCGCATGATAAGGACAACCCACAGCTTTACTATTAGGGAAATAGCTCACGGCACCTTTAGGAATCTCAGACCGCGCAAAACCATCTTTTTGGTTATTATGTTTGCCGGTCACGGGACGATTGATAGGAAGCTCATGGAAATTCGGACCACCTAATCGATAATTTTGGGTATCCATATATGAAAATATCCGACCTTGCAAAAGCGGATCATCCGAAACATCTATACCTGGCACTAACCTTCCGGGGTCGAAAGCGGCTTGTTCGGTCTCTGCAAAAAAATTCTCTGGGTTGCGATTTAGTGTCATGGTTCCGATAATCTGAACAGGCACGAGTTCCTCTGGAATAATCTTTGTCGCATCAAGAATGTCAAACGAGTATTTAAATTCATCGGCCTCAGGAATCAATTGGACGCCGAGGTCCCACTGCGGAAAATCGCCCCTTTCAATAGCTTCATAAAGATCTCTCCGATGAAAATCAGCATCAAATCCTGAGATTTTTTGAGCTTCGTTCCATGCGACTGAATGGACTCCTAATCTCGGTTTCCAATGAAATTTAACGAATGTGCCTTTTCCTTGGGCATTCACAAATTTAAACGTATGGACACCAAAACCTTCCATCATCCTTAAACTTCGGGGTATTGCACGATCGGACATCGTCCACATGATCATATGTGCAGATTCGGGCATCAATGATACAAAATCCCAAAAGGTATCATGTGCAGATGCCGCCTGCGGTATTTCGTTGTTCGGCTCTGGTTTTACCGCGTGGATGAGATCTGGAAAATTCATCGCGTCCTGAATAAAAAAAACTGGAATATTGTTACCCACAAGATCATAATTGCCTTCTTCGGTATAAAATTTAACAGAGAAACCGCGTACATCTCTAGCAAGGTCGGTAGAGCCTTTGAAACCTGCTACTGTGGAAAATCTAGTAAAAAGAGGCGTTACTGTTCCTTTTTTTAAAAATGCTGCGCTTGTATATTGAGATAGGTCAGCAGTCGCTTCGAAAATTCCATGGGCTCCTGATCCACGCGCATGAACGACACGTTCTGGTATACGTTCGCGGTCAAAATGCATCAGCTTATCAAAATAAATATGATCCTGTTGTAATGATGGCCCCCGCTCACCCGCCTTTAATGTATTGTTGTTGTCGGAAATAGGCACGCCATCATTGGTGGTCATAATCTGCTCGGAATTGTCCACTAAATGCTGATCTATCTCAGCAGTTTTTAAATTCTTTTCTTTTTTCATATCCAATACTGTTCTGGTTTGATCCATCAGGTGAACAAAACCAAAGTGTGAAAGGTTTGGCAGGTATTTACATTTGCCAGAATTACCACCATTTCTAACGTTATGGGCTTGAAAATGATGTTTTTGATAGCTTGTCCGAAGGGCTTATATGTGATTATTCTGGTTGAATAATTACAAAGTGCACAAACTCAAATTCATTTTTTATATCCTCACGAATCCGGCGTATCGCCTCGGTGATATCCTCTGTTTCAAGATGATCTTCAAAATCAATAATAAGCATCAATACAACGTACTCTGGCGATTGATAAGTGGATAGTATGTTTTTAGTTTTTATAACAGCTGAATCCTTTTCGGCAAGCTGGGCGATTTTCAATCTTGTTTCTGAAGCAATTCCCTCTCCCATTAATAAGCTTCTGCTTTCTCTAGCCAATATAAAGGATACGAAAACCAACAACAAGCCTACGATTACTGAAGCTAGGCCATCTAATTCAGGAATCTGCAAGTAATGACTTAGTCCCATGAGTACCATAACGATTATTAACCCTGCCACAGCTGCACCATCTTCAAAGACCACAAGGAAACTGGAAGGATCTTTACTCTTAATAATTGCATCCCACCAACCCATGCCATTGCGGGTTTTATTGAATTCTTTTAAAGCAATAAAAAAAGAAGTTCCTTCAAAAATTAAGGAGAGTATGAGTACAATATAATTCCAAAAAGGATCGCTCATAAATTCGGGTTTCATGATATGAGCTATACCCTGGTAAATAGATAATGCACCACCAAGCCCAAAAATCAGAATGGAAACAACAAAAGACCAAAAGTATAGTTCTTTACCATAACCAAAAGGATGAGACTGGTCGGGTGGCCTCTTACTTCTTTTCAAGCCATAAAGTATGAGCAATTGATTTGCAGTATCTACCGTTGAGTGAATACCTTCTGAGATCATGGAGGAACTATTTGTAAATGCTCCCGCGATGAATTTAGTTAATGCAATTAATAGATTCGCCGCGAGTGCACTGTATATTGATTTTTTATTACTGGTTTTTAATTCCGGATTATCCATGGAGGTTTAAATGCATTTATTTGGTATATTTTTCAATTACTTTTTTGAGATCAATACCTTTACCAAGGACAGGCTTAAAAATATCACCTTCGCTATTCATCCTTTCTATGGCATTCAACAGATGAAAATCACTTATTTTCAACCCCTTCTTAACTTCATCCCAATGAAGCGGCATAGATACCGTTGCTCCGGGTTTAGGACGGACAGCATAGGCCGCAGCAATGGTTGCATGGGGTCTATTCTGTAAAAAATCCAGATACATTTTTCCTTTCCGATCCTTAATGGACCGTTCTAAACTGGTGAACTTGGGCAACTCATTATGTACTAATGTGACAATCACCCTGGCAAATTCCTTGGACTGATCATAAGTGTATTTCCCCCCAAGCGGAATATAGATGTGAAGGCCAGTAGAACCGCTGGTCTTACAATAACTTGGAACGCCCATATCATCTAGGATGCTCTTCGTTACCTGTGCTGCCTCAACGACCTGATTAAAGGAATTTTTATCCGGGTCTAAATCGATAATACAGAATGATGGGTTTTCGGGCTTTTTGACCGTACTACTCCAAGGGTTCATCTCAATGCAGCCAAGATTGACCATGTAGAGCAGTGTCGCTTCATCTTTTCCGACCAGATAATGCTTATCCTTGTTATCTGTATCGCTATGGTAAAGATAGGTCTCCGCCCAGTCCGGAGCAGTATCCGTTACGTTTTTGAAATAGAAACCTTCACCTTCAATACCATCGGGAAATCTGTTCATGCTTTGGGGACGGTCTTTTAAATAAGGCAATATAAATGGAGCTGCCTGATAATAATAGTTGATAAGATCTCTTTTTGTTATTCCCTCTTTTGGCCAAAAGATCTTATCAAGGTTCGTGAATTTTAACTCATGCCCATTTATCTTTTTGACCTGCGTATTATCTTTCGGATTCAATAGCGTTTTACGCTCACCTTTACTTCGTGGAGCAATTATTTTATCTTCCATGTCATTAAATATTTCTGCTATAGGAGCTGCCTCCTCCAAAATAACTTTCTTCGGACTTTTGTCCTCGCGCATTCCATCAAAAGAAGGATGCCGCATCACGCCATCACTTGTCAATTCCGTAAAACTAACCTCACAGACGAGATCGGGTTTGAGCCAGGTCACCGTGGCGTGTGGTGGATTGGGTCTAAAGCGTGATGGTTTGTTTACATCTGGTTCTTCCATAAAAGGCGTTTTAGAAATGATCAGCGGTTTAAAAAGCTGCATCATCTGCTTCTGTAGTTTTTCATTGAAACCTGTACCGACTTTACCTGTATAGACTAATTTTTTTCGGTCATAGACACCTACAAGAATACTACTGAATAATTTACTGGAGTCATCATTCAGCGTGTATCCCCCGATCACGACCTCCTGTCTTTTATTCGCCTTGATCTTTAGCCAGTCCTTTGAACGGTTATGGACATGGTATATACTATCTTTTCGTTTGGCCATAATTCCTTCAAGGCCCAATTTCCTGGCTTCTTCAAGGAACTGGGTTCCCGAAGTTTCAAAATGTTCACTGACTAGAATGCTTTTCCGTTCTGGTAAGATTTCCTTTAATATAGTTTTACGTTCAAGCAGCGTAAGATCTTTTAAATCTTGCCCATTGTACCAGAGGATATCAAATACGTAATAAACCAGATCGCCATCTGCTTCACTGCGCCAGTTTTGTAAAGAGCCGAAATTGGCCTTTCCGTTTTCACCAAGCACCACTACTTCCCCATCCAATATGGCATTTAATCCAAGCTCCTTTAAATTGTCATAAATGGGATAGAATTTTTCATTAAAGCTTTTATCGTTGCGGGACTTCAATTCCACTTCCCCTTTGTTTATGAAAGCTACCGCCCGATACCCATCCCATTTTACTTCATAGATCCAGTCATCATCATCAAAAGGCTTAGCGACCAATGTGGCAAGCATGGGCTCAATGTGGGAATAGAATTTTTGCTTTGGTGTATTTTTCAATAAATCTTGAAGATCTGTTTTCTTCGAAGATTTATTTTTAGGAACTGCATCAAGTTGATCATTGATAAGCTCAGATGCTTTGGCTTTTACAGAGCGTTTATCTTTAACGGTACTGTCTTTTTTAATGATAGGTTCTCCATATACATGATCTGGAGATTGCTCCATCTGCGCAATGGATTTGCCAGATAGCACCGATTTATCTTTCGTCGTTATGTCTTTTTCACTGGCATATTTATCATCCAGTTTCATCAGCAGCCAGCCGTTATCTCCCCTGCCCTGGGCTTTAACAAGAGCAAATTCGCCTTTGAGTTTTTTGCCATTGAGTTTGAATTTTAGCTTACCAGAATACAGCTGATGTAAAAGTTCTTTTTCCTGTTTGGGAATATCCTTAAAATCTCCTCCAGCAGGTTCATAGGTTCCTTCGTCCCAGACAATAACTGTACCGCCGCCATACTGCCCTTTTGGGATGATTCCTTCAAAATTCCGATAATCATAGGGATGGTCCTCAACCATCATGGCAAGACGTTTTACACCTGGATCGACTGAAGGCCCCTTAGGTACCGCCCAGCTTTTCAGAACACCATCCATTTCAAGACGAAAGTCATAATGCAGGTGTGAAGCATCGTGTTTCTGAACCACAAAGCGTAATTCTGTTCCACTTGGTTTCCCGCCAAAGGGTTCCGGTGTTTTCTCTTCGGCACGCTTTTGCCGATATTTAGCTAATCCCGTAACTGTATCTTTAGGTGATCTGTTTCTAGCTGTTTTTCCCTTTTTTGATTTATTATCGGCCATGATCGGTATTTTAAAAATTAATATATTGGTAAATAATAAAATGCATATTACGCTACCAGTTAATTCGATTTTGATATAGCACAAAACTCAATATGAAATGGTTTTCTCTGATTTAGCAAATTGCTTTTTATGGCCTGATAAATATTAATGTGAACAATATTGGAGTGCGAAAGGTTTCGCTAACAGGATTGTACCAAACCTTAGAAGAGAATATCGCTTTCGTTTTTATTTGATAACAGTTAAATATATTTTATTGAACTAAAGTGGTTTGGGCTGGGTTAACTATGAAAGCGGCAACTAGCGAAAAACTCGCCGCTGCTTTTGAAAAGCATACCAAGGAAACTCAGAAACATATAGAAACTCTTGAACAGGTATTTGAGCAATTGGGAAAAAAAGCTTTTGCTAAAAAATGTGACGCTATGCAGGGTCTGCTTGATGAAGCCGATTCGATCATTTCTGACACAGAAAAGGATACTTTTACCAGAGATGCAGGCCTCATCCTTGCAGCACAGAAAGTAGAACACTACGAGATCGCCACTTACGGTACTCTTCGCACATTTGCAGAAACGATGGGACACGACGATGTAGCTTCACTGCTCCAAAAAACCTTAGACAATGAGAAGGATACCGACGAAGCACTAACGGGGATAGCAGGCGGTTTTGTTAACGACAAGGCTGCCCAAGAATAGTTGAAATACAGCAAAAACCTTGGCCACCGGCTAAAGGCTTTTTACGAAAACAATGCGAGGTATATAGTTGTTATTTATATTCTCAACTATATTAAGTAAAAATACATGTATGAAGGTTGGACTTGATAATCCGACCTTCATTAATTTTAACAAAAGCCGAAAATTAGACTTCCAAAAATGAACCGCCTTTAAGACTCGTCTTTAGTGTTCTTCACAAGACTTATTCCTGATGAGAAGAAAATAAGAGCCAAAATGCCGACTACCGCCAAATTCGTATAGGCATTACTTATCATGATCAGTTCATAGCCGGTATAGATTAGTCCTACAATCCCCAATACTGTGAGAATAGTTCCAAATATTCTTTTTACGTTCATGATTAATATATTATATTTTTGAATCCTTTTTGCCTGAAAATTTTTCTATCTTACCCTCAAGCTCCTGCTTTTTATTACTGATATAACACGTCTCAAAAACAAATAGATTGCTTTTGCAAAATAAATTATTGGATCGCCAAAAAAACAAAAATGGCATACGACTGTTAGCATTATCGCAGATCAAAATTTCAAAATTTATGATCTGAGATAAGATCACTATAACTTTAACTTTCAATTTGTAAGATTATGAATGGTATTATTTTTCATGGTACTGAGATTCATTATGGCGGCATAGCTGAGTTCTTATTCAGCCCTGAAATTGGTTATAATGCGATGCCAGCAATTATTGAATTCCTTGGAGGAGAAAAAGCCTACGCAGAAATTATCCACGCTCTTCCTTCAGAGATCACGATTATAGTGGGTGAACATTCAACTGATAAGGAAGAGAAGGTCCCCCAGGAAACCTGGCTACTTCGCTATGATAAAAAAGAGGACAATTGGAAAATAATCGAAAAGTTGCAACCGGGATGAACCCTCGTCGGAGTGCAATTATGTTCAGTTGATGACCATACAATTTCCGCAAAGGAATTATTATTTTGAAAGTATACGAAAGAAAGGCTGACCTTAAAAAGCCAGCCTTTTTGCAAAAATCAAACTAAACTGAAACGTTAGCGCTTGTTTTATTTATTGGTATTGTCAATTTAACCGGTAGACCTTAAGCTGTTTTTGCAGCTTTTTTCTTACCATATGGATTCGAGTTTTTATTGTACCTTCTGGTATATCAAAATAGGATGCAATTTCATGGTATTTATAGCCATCTAAAAACAAACGGAAAATTTCATAGTTTTCCGACGTTAAGCTGTTCATCGCTCGTTCGATATCTTCGGCCATAAACTTATTGATGCCTTTGTTGAGTTCTGTTGTATTTGTACTTTCCAAGACCACATATTGATCTTGAATTTCGGTGGTACGCTTTGCTTTTCTATACTTATTGATGTAAGTATGTTTCATAATTACATATAACCAGCTCATCAGCTTCGGATGCTGAACAAAACTGTCTATGGACTTCAATGCGCGTATCCACGTTTCTTGGATCAGGTCTTCCTTTTCATCCGGATCAGCAGTAAATTTGGCAGCAAAATGATGAAGTAAACTTCTTTTTTCGTTGATGAGTACATTTAAATTGTGGTTGTTCATAACTTATCCTCTTTCTTTGTTCAACTGATTGTTTAAAATGATTATACAAGAAAAGGATAACAAGAAGAGTGCTAATTTTGAGGGCCAATTTGCATGTAAAATAAATAGCATTGTTAGCGGTAAAAATACGTTGTCCTTATTTACAAAGCTTATTAAGCAAATTTTAGTGGATTTTTGCGCTTAATTTTAAATACAGATAAAAAAATAAGCAAATAATAAAAAAAGACAATAGGGTATTTATATATGGGAAATGTTATAAATACGTTTATTCTAAAGTGTTATTTGCAAACCAGTTTGGTAGCCGGTCGCTGAAAACTGTACACCTTATTAATAACTAACAACTAACGATTGATAACGAACAATTAAAGTTTAAATTTTATCCATTCAAACCATAATCCATCGAAGGCTGTTCTACTGAAAAAACAAATATATTATGGGAAATTTATTATATATCATCGCTGTTATTTTAGTCATTATTTGGGCGTTTAGTTTCTTTGGAGGTTATGCTACAGGGAATATAATTCACGTTTTATTAGTTATCGCCATTATTGTCGTTCTGTTACGTGTCATCCGAGGGGCAGCTTAACGCGATATAAAAATCTGATGCATGGTATATAAAAATTTTTATATACCATGCATCTAGATAGAAATATAGACCTGATCAAGGGTCAGTCACTTGTGGATATTATAGCTATTTTTTCAATTTGCGGGCCTTGAAGCACGATCTGAACTAATATTTCATCCTTACGCGTATAGCGGTGGTTAATTTTCGCTACAACATCTTCCAACAGCGTAAGCGAATCTATTCAAATATTCTTATAACGAAATATCTTTTTCCATTCTGCGATTGTATATAGAACAATACAGGAGCCTTACAACATGTTGCGGAATTCAGGAACGACTGTTTCTATCCATTCCTCTTCCATGTACTTTGCAACTTCATTATAATTATCCTCATTAGGGGATACCATTGAAAAATTCTGGTGCCAGTCCCCTTCCAAATCCATATGCTGATAAATATAAAATATATCCCTATTCGATAGCTTGAGGAAGTAACTTGTTAATTCATCTTCTTTAATTTCAGTAATGTGCAATGAATCCTTTTCAAGCTCTTTATAAATTAGTTTATTCCAATTTCTCCATCCATCAAATTCAGGAGCATCAGTGTATATAAAATTTGTTGAACCGAAAAGCAGGTATAATCCGTCCAAATCGAACACAATTTTAAGTCCATAATTTCCTTGTTCAAAATTGTAAAAAATATTTTTCAGATTTCTTGTCATATTATTTATTTTCTAAAGCTACACGTAAATGTTGGCTAAATGTTCAAGTTGTCGTCCAATTTAAGCCAGTTTTGAGCATTCATCTATTGTAAAGATCGTTTGATTATTTGAGATAATAGCTATTCATTTTATTCGAAAACCTGCTAAAATTCGAACTTCTATCGATGCCTAGAAAATCTAAACACTAAACTCAGTATCTCGATTCGCTCATCAACTTTGGGCTTATCGATGATTTGGTTAGGCTGCTCGTAGGTAAACGTTAATAGCAAACTGATCAGGACAATTAATTCATATATACGAAAATAGAATTTTGCGTTAAATCTGGTATACTTCCCAAACCATGCCACCCAATACCAATTTGACAAGAGTGCCATCTTCAACCAAGGTATGTAGCACCTCATTTAATTCCGACTCCCCCAATTTAACTATTCCATATGCTTTATTGGTTAAAATAAATTCACGCATTTTCCATAAAGAAAACTTTATAGGATATCCATTGATTGGCATAAAATCAAATTCACATATAACACCATATTTCTCTAAACGGCATCCCGCACCGTGAAACTGATATTTGAAGTCACCAATATGCCCCGAACGATTCCTGCTGCTCTTTTGTTCAAATTCTTCCATATTTGGAGAAAACTGATATTTGAAGTCATCAATAAAAGCAACATAATCATTTAATTTCTTTCTGATAATTAGAATAATCATTTTATATCAAGATACAAAATAGATATGTAAATTAGCTAGTGAGCTATACATTAATAAAATAGGATTTTCTCGGTTCGTAAGTCATTTGCTCGATAAAGGTAACCTTACCCTGTTTAGGAAGGTTTCATGGAGCTTTAACAAGGTCTGCGCGATATCAATACCTTGCCGTATTGGTCTCTGCTTTTTATCGGATTAGATTGTATTTTCAGCTAAAAAATCACATCGTTCAAGCATAGAAAACGCTAAATTAGTACCGATATTTATAATTAATATCAGGAAGAATCGAGTTGCATTAATAATTAATATGAATAATCAAATAAAGTTTGATCAATTATCAGCAATAATGGATGTCTTGAAGTTGGCTGAAAAATTAAAATTTGAATTGCGACATAGTTGGTTGTCCAATGGGCGCCAGGAAAGTGTTGCCGAACATACATGGCGGATGTCTCTGATGGCTATATTAATTGAGCCACTTTTAGATGAGAAGGTTGATCTTGCTCGTTTGCTAAAGATGATCATTATTCATGATCTTGTGGAGGCAGAAGCTGGTGATGTATCTGTTTTAGATCAGATTCGCAATCCAGAAATCAAGAACATTAAACAACAAAATGAAGAAAAGGCTATCCTTAATATTAGAGATATGCTTGCAACCAGCAGTGGCCTAGAGATATATGATCTTTTCTATGAATTTGAGGAGAAAAAGACCTTTGAAGCAAAAGTAGCCAATGCTATTGATAAATTGGAAGTGCAGCTACAGCATAACCACGCTGATATATCCACTTGGGAAGAAATTGAGTATGACTTGTCTTTTGTAATTGGTAAACATGTACAATTCGATCAGACCTTTATTCTATCAAAGGATCTTATAGAGAAACAGGCATCAGAAAAACTGAAAGAGGCTGGATGGAACGTCGAAGAAATTCGTAATCGTGCAATATCGACTTTTAGTTAAGAGAGTATCTAACATAAAAGAATAAGTATTATCACTTGTTAAAGCAACAATACTTAGACCGTATATATAAAATACAATTTTAGTTTTAGCAATATTTAGTCATCAGGAGCAATAAAATGATCAAAAGATGTCACAAATTCAGACTCTTCTCCCCGCGCTACGGCTTTTTACGGAAGGATTTCTTGAGCAAAATCTTTTGTTCAAAAATATGGTCGCTTATCCGTCAGGACTTGTACAAATTAGATATCTTACTAAAAAAGTGGAATAACAATAATCAAGTTATGTAATACAAAAAAGGTCAATTTTTGTAATTGACCTAAATCCCCTGTTCTCTCAAGAAAGAATAATAGATGTATCAAAGACATTAATATTTCTTACATTGGTAGCTATAAATGAAACCAAAGGAAGATACATATCTTAGCTACAAGATTTCTGCTCGCAAAGAGTTTGAAGCAGTATTCTCTCATTTCTATTATGCTGAAAACAAGTCTGAACATACCATAACCAAAACCCTTCTCCCTTCTTTTCAAACCATTATGGTTTTTAATTTTGGAACTCAGGCATTTTTGGTTTCCAAGCAAAAAACAAAAATTGAAGTTGACAAATGTATTGTTTTGGGCCCTATTAAATCAGCATTTGAATACAGCCTTCCCCCCGATTCCAATATCTTAGTTGCAAATTTCAAGGGTGATGCATTTTATCGCTTTTTTGGCAGAGCATTATTATCTAATCATTTACCTGTTCATCCCGATGAAGTAATGGAAGAAAATTGTTTTACCCATTTATGGTTTCAATTAAATAGTATTGATTCCACAGAAGAAAAGGTAGACCATATTCTTAACTTCTGCAAATCCTATCTCAATCAGCAAAATACCACTTCTCATCTCTTGGCTAACTTCAGATCGGATACTATGAACTCCATCAAATCCATTGCTGAAGAAACTAAACAGACCGAAAGAAACATCCAATTGATCCATAAAAGGCACTTTGGCTTCAGTGCAAAGGAGGTGAACCGATATCATCGTTTTTCTAAAGCCATTGAATTGATTCAGAAGACAGATCTTTCTAAGGAAAAAGTCAACTGGTTTGAAATTATTGACCAATGTGGTTATTATGATCAAAGCCAGCTTATTCACGACTTTAAACATTTCATTAATCTTTCGCCTAAGAATTACCTAAAATTCCAGCAGGATATTTGTCGGGCTGGTGAATAACCAGTTTCGTTTTCTTACAATTTTTCAGCTGTTCCCTATCTTACTTTTGTAGTGTTCAATCAATTAAAAGTAACAATATGAAACACCTTATTATTTACGTCCACCCCAATCAGGAAAGTCTGAATGCTCAATTTAAACAAGCTATTGAAAACGTTATAAAACAACAGAAGCATAAAGTGATTACCAGAGACCTGTACCACCTAGGATTTGATCCGGTATTATCTCTGGAAGATATAAACGGGCAACGAAAAGGCTACGTTAATGAACTTATCAGACGAGAACAAGAGTATATTTCCTGGGCAGATGTGGTCACCTTTATCTATCCGATTTGGTGGACCGGCATGCCAGCCATTATGAAAGGGTATATCGACAGAGTATTCAGCTATGGATTTGCCTACCGCTATGATCAGGGAATTCAAAAAGGATTATTAGCCGGAAAACAGGCTATAATTCTCAATACACACGGAAAATCCCACGAAGAATATACCTCGATCGGTATGGATAAAGCATTAATACTGACTTCTGATAAAGGTATCTATGCCTACTGTGGTTTTCAGGTCAAAGAGCACTTCTTTTTTGATAAAGCTGACCGGGCCAGTCCTGAAGTCGTTAAAATGTGGCTCGCAGCAATCAGGGATGTATATATGGGTATGAATTCTCAACTTTCTAATCATTAAAACTGATCTTATCAAAAAATTAATCATAAGCCTCGCTGTATTCGTTAGCATTGCTGTAATAGTAATAATCGGGTCATGGTTTGGGAGTAATGTACACTCAACACAAAATATTAGAATAAAAGGCAGGATATCCACAACCCTGCCTTTTTTCCGCTTATATCCTGATCAAAATCCCTTGCCCTTTTGGACAAAGTTAATTTGGCCTTTTGAACAAAACAGGAAATATTAATCCTTCCTAATTTTGTATCAGTAATAGCTATCAAACGTATTCAAAATGGAAAAGAATAATTATCAGGGAGCGCAACAACAACCTATAGGTTCAGGCTTCAATGCAAGATCAACGGCCAAAGATGTGATTCAAAACATCGATCTTACTGGAAAAACAGCCATCGTAACGGGCGGCAATACCGGAATTGGGCTGGAAACTACGAGAGTACTCGCAGCAGCCGGAGCCACCGTAATTGTCGCTGCACGCGATGTCGACAAAGCAAAAAAGAATCTGGAAAGAATGGCCAATGTTGAAATAGCAGCAATGGATCTAATGTCACCCGCCTCTATTGATGCCTTCGCAAAAAATTTTACCGCTTCAGGAAGACCTTTACATTTACTTATTAACAATGCAGGTATTATGTGGGTTCCTTTGCGTAGAGATGAACGAGGTATAGAGTCACAGCTAGCCACTAATTATTTAGCGTTGTTCCAGCTCACCTCCAGATTATGGCCATCTCTTAAAAAAGCCAACGGAGCACGAGTAATTAATGTTTCCTCTCATGGTCATCATTTCGCACCTTTCAATTTTGATGATCCTAATTTCCTGTACAGTGAATATGAAACTTTACAGGGTTATGGACAATCCAAGACCGCTGTCAATCTTTTTTCAATGGAATTGGACGTGCGAGGACAATCTTCCCATATCAGAAGCTATGCGGTTCATCCCGGCTCTATCGGCGGAACAGAATTAGGCAGAGAAGCCCCGTTGGAGCTATTCCAAAAAATGGGTTTTGTGGATGCAAACGGCAACATGTTACCTGAAGTGGCCGCATCGCTAAAGACGATCCCACAGGGAGCTGCCACAACAGTATGGTGCGCCACAAGTCCTCTACTTGATCATATTGGCGGCGTTTATTGCGAAGACGGAGATATAGCGGTAGTCTCATCAGATATTACCGCGCAAAAAGGGGTACATCGCTATTCACTGGACGAAACCAATGCCAAAAGACTTTGGAAACTCACTGAAGAGATGACAGGTATCCGTTTCAATCCATAAATCCCGTTAAATCTACCCATTAAATGTTTTATTTAACGTATTGCGTCCGTCGTTTAAAATATAAAAAAATGAAAAATTTAAAAGATAAAGTAGCGTTAATAACAGGTGGTAATAGCGGTATTGGCTATGCCACAGCTAAAAAACTAAAAGAGAACGGCGCTGATATTATGCCCTTGTAAAAATAGCAGCCCTTGTACTGGCCTCAAAAAAAATACGCATTAATACCGTAAGTCCGGGACCGATAGCCACAGAAATCATGGAAAAAATCGGTTTAAATGACGAGCTGAAAAGCCATCTGATACAAAGCATCCCAAGGAGAAGAATGGAAAAGCAGAAGAAGTCGCAGATATGATTCACTATTTAACAAGTGAAAATGCAAGTTTTCTGACCGGAGCCAACTTTTTGGTGGATGGCGGACAACCTATCTAGAATTAATTTCAAGCATAAAAGAGGTGCAAGATAGCCATTGTGCCTCTTCTATTTTTAACAATGAACTTTTAAACAACGTAAATTATGTTATTTCTTATCTTTATCTTATTGATTTCTTTCATAAAAAAGCAAAAATCATGGAATACCAAGCCCGATACATAACCGAAGATATAAAGCTGTCCAGCTATAAAGACCAATTTTTCAAATCGGACATTATGTTTGACCAGCATATGTTGGTATGGTTTCTTTCCGGAGAAACCAAGATTGTACAGGCCGATGCTACCTATTTATTTGGAAAAGGGGATATTTTTCTGATTCCCAGAAACCAGTTGGCCACTATCATTAATTACCCCAAAGACGGTGAACCTCACAAAACGGTAGTTATGCATTTATCATTAGAAACATTAAAAAATTTTTATGCAGACAAGAATATAGATTCCGAACCGCAAAGTTCAGCAAGAATTTTTTGTTTTAATAACCATCCTCTTCTGGAAAGTTGTTTAGCATCGCTTATTCCTTATTTTGACATGAAAGATATCCCAGAGGATATTGCCGCGATTAAAATTACAGAAGCCATTTGCATCCTCAGAACAATGGATAAAAGGATCGATCATATACTTGCTAATTTTGAGGAGCCCGGAAAGATCAATCTTGCAGATTATATGGAGAAAAACTTTATGTTTAATCTCCCATTGGAAAAGTTTGCTTATCTCACCGGCAGAAGTCTCACAACGTTTAAGCGGGATTTCAAAAAAGCATTTACCATGACTCCACAACGATGGTTAACGCATAAACGTTTGGAACTTGCCTATTATCAGCTTACCGAAAAGAAAAAAAAACCACTGGAAGTTTGCTATGAGGTAGGATTTGAAAACCTTTCTCATTTTTCATCTGCGTTTAAGAAGCAGTTTGGGTTTGCACCAAGTCTGCTAAAAAGTAGACTCTGACATTAAAATAAAATTTCTGTAAACTCTTCGGCAAACTTTTCAAAGCTTGAAGCTCCAGCAAGAATTCCTTGTTTTTCTTTGAAATAATCTTTCAATAACCCACCATTCCTTAAAGTGATCCCCATGTCTAAGTTATAAGTATGTGCCATTTCTGGGGTCTTTCCCTGCTTGAGCAGATTTTCAGACAACACTTGATCTGGAAATTCAATCCATTTCAGATCAGGAAATTTTGTACCCCTTCCCAATATGTTGGTAATTTCATATCCTGTAATTTCGGCACTCACTGCGTAGGCACTGGATTTTCCACTGAAATTATTGTTATGTAAAGCTTCAAATATTACTTGCGCAATATCATGGGAATGAGAAAGAGCCAAAATAATTTTTCCACCAAAATTATTTCCAATAATATGCTGTTGTCGAATCATATCAGCTGCTCCATAAAAATTAGAATAAAACAATCCGGGGCGTAGATGTAATACATTTGTTCCTTGAATTGAATTAAACTCTTTTTCGTTATGGAAGTTGGCTCTAGCAGGCCCCGGTCCATCCACAAGATGTAAACCTTGCATACTTCTGTAAACTATAAAGTCGGCAACACCGAAATTATATGCAGTCCTCACAGCTATATCAGTGAACCGCATAATGGATTTAATAGTAGTCTTATCATTGACGTATAAAAAAATAATGAGAAAGGAACAAATAGAAATACTATTGCCGGGAAAAGTTAATCAATTTCCATATCCGATAAATACATCCACAACGAAAAAAGACGTTGAAGCGATGACGGATTTTGAGGAACTTAGTCTGATGATCGTAGCTAGGCCATCAAACAAAAACTAGGGCTTTGTAGACGATAGCCGTAAGATATCAAAATATGGTATAAAACTCTATCGGTAAAAGATGGCTCAGGAAATATTACACCTAATAAAAATATGAGAGAGTGTACACCGACAGACTATGGGGAAACTCTTCAAGAGTCCGATTTAATCTTCACGGTTCAAACTTGAAAGCGCAAATCTTTAAATAATAAAAAAAGAAGTGTCTGATCTAATTCAGACACTTCAAAATAGGTGGAATAATCTCCTTAACCAAAATAGTCACAAACAAACCATTTAGTAAACGATATAAAGCGATATTGCTATTATAGCACTAAAAAGAAGCAAATAGCCCCCATTTGAGCATAGCCTATTTGGGGTCAGAAATATTACAGTTCAAATTCTGGTTCATTTGGATTACTCTGGAATTTACCGGCAGCGGTTACTCTGAAACTCCCAGTAGTCGCAAAAGTATCTTCCATAAACATAAAATGATAGATTTTCTCCCCCTTAACCTTTGCAAGGATAGAAAAAGGAGATGTAATCTGCTTATTTAATGTTCGCGATGTATAGGTAAAAGTTCCAAAAACTGCAACTTTTTCATCCTCTGAAAATATATCCTGAACTTCAAATGCCTGAATTGTCCAAAATTCATTAACTCCTGCAAACGTGTCTATAAAGGCTTGAGCTCCTTTATGAGTTCCAGCCCACGGCAATATTCGCTGTAATTCTGCATTCTCAAAATTTAATGAAATGTAAGTGGCATCAGGATTAATAATGGGCCTCATTACCTCTGGATTGGTTGTATTGGCCAAAAACAGCTCAATAACTTCTTTCGGTGTTTTCATCTTTTTAAATATTTAAACATTGACAGTAAAAAAGCTACCCCGAGATTATAATTGAAAAACCTATCAAGAAAATTAATAGATTAAACAGTTTTTTACGGAACAGATGTACAATTTTCACCTCACAAAGTTCAATCAAAAGGATGCTTTTCAACAATAATCTAGTTTAAGAAATTTAATTAATGTATGTCAAGGAAAATATATGGACCACCCGGTGAGATACGCTATATATATTATTCCTTTTTTTGCATTGTCATAAAAATAAATAGCATATTGTCAAGATCTTTAGTAGATTTTGCATAGCCAGCCATGTGCATCAATTCATTCCACCCGTCGCCACTTTTATTCTCAATTATACTTTGAATAGAATAGTTTCCGTTACAGTTATAAATGGTCCAGTTGACATTCTGATTAAATAGCTCCCTTTTCAGATGCTCTATTTTACATCTTTTACTTTTAGCAGTTCTATCTTCAAATACCTTGATAAAACTTTAGTTCAACTGGACATAATAGGTTTCTTGAGCATGGCTATTGAAGGCGCAATGTTTGATTGGAGCTGGGTTTACTTTCAAGATATTGTAAAGGCACCTAAACAATTAATTATTCTGGGTTATACCTCCTTTGTTTTAATGATGGCTACCGGAAGGTTCTTAGGAGATTATCTCATTGTTAGATTTGGCAGAAAAAAAGTTATACAAATGTCTGGTATCTTTATGGCATCGGGTTTACTCCTATCTGTATTATCAGCAAATTTAATTGTATGTACCCTAGCATTTATGATGGTTGGACTCGGCGGTTCATGCAGTGTTCCTACGGTATATGGTGTAACAGGAAAACACAATAAGGTTAATGCAAGTATATCTCTTACACTAGTATCAACTATAGCCTTTTTAGGTTTTTTAATCGGACCACCTGCGATTGGATTTATTTCGGTTTTTTTTGACCTCAGGTATTCTTTTATGCTGTTTTCAATTTTTGGAATCATTATATAGCTTGTCGTTCCAGTATATTAGAAGACAGGTAAGTAGCCTCATTATCCAAACTCAAAAATCTCAACGAACGACATGTCTCATCTGAAAATTTGGACGAAGAATATCTTCAGCTCTATTTTGGACTCTTCGAGCTAAACTTATATGCCAACCTAAAAACTCTTTTTACATATTCGATGCAAAAGGATACTTTTAGAGCGATAAAAATAACGGCAAATGACTAACAATATCGAACAATTCTTTAATGCAAATTTGACCGAAGGAATACATTGTGTTTACACAGAGAATATTCCAAAAGACATGATAGCATCAGAGGTAAACGAAAATGGCTGGTACGAATGGAATATTACAACTTACCTAAAGGAAAAGAAGAATTAGAGTTAATAAGATTTGATGGTTATGCAATAACAAAATACAAAAAATAATAAACGCTATCTGCAGAAAAGCTGTTTTGTCAGGCTAGCTAAAGTGGATCGCATGATCTCAATAGTTGAAATCTCCAATATAAGCTATCTCATTGAAACATGATGAAAGCCATCAAATATTACTGACTGATTAGAGATACAATTCTACTTTTTTAGTATCTTAACAGTAAACTACCGACCAATGCCAAAAAAAATTATAAGAAATCTCCAGATAGGTGTAATGCTGTCTTTGATACTATTGATTGCGGGTTCTATAGCATCTTATGTTAGCATACATAACCAGATGGAGAGCAGGAAAAGCCTCTTAAAAACGAAGGAGTCTATCAGTTTAATAAAAGATATTTTAAACACGCTGTTAAATGCCGAAACGGGCAATCGGGGATATCAGCTTACCGGCCGTGAAAATTTTCTTGAACCTTTCAATAAAAGCAGGAATGAATATCCGCTGCTTGTTGCTAACAAAGATAGGTTTAATCTTAACGATAAACTCCAGATTAATATCCTTCATGAACTGCTGCATACCTCAGACATGTTGATGAAAGAATATGTCTTGTTGATTGATAATCGTACAAAGGGAATATTAATGACTCCAGAAGAACTTGTTCAAAACAAGATGGCCATGGATAAATGCCGAATGCTCGTTCAGGAGTTTGTGAAACACGAGGAAGTTCAGCTTGCCCTAAAAAATGAAGATCTGAATAACTCCACCAAACGGACCGTTTTATTCATTATCTTTTCAGCAGTCGCGGCTATTGGCGTCACCATTTTCGTCTATATTCAACTAAAATCGGACATTATGCGCCGGGATAAGTTGGAAAAAGATCTGTTTTACACGAAGGAAATGCTTGAGGAAACAAGCGCAGTTGCCCAAGTGGGAGGCTGGGAAGTCAATATGAAGACCGGAAAGCTCATCTGGTCTCAAAGTGTCCGAGAAATTCATAAAACTGACATTAATTTCCAACCAACTTATGAAAATGCCCTTGGATTTTACGAAGGGAAAAACAGAGCGAGAATAGAATTTCTATTTAAAAGAGCAGTAGAACAAGGAATTCCATTCGATGAGGAGCTGCAACTTCTGCGTAACGACGGCGTCACCATCTGGGTAAGAGTAAAAGGGATTCCCGAATTTGAAAATGAAGTTTGTCACAGGGTTTTTGGAATTATCCAGAACATTGATGCCTTCAAAAAAATGTTTTTGGAAGTTGCTCAGAAAGAAGCTATGATGCAGTCCTGTGCTACAGATGTTCCTATTCCTTTGGCGATGTTTGACAGAGCCCTTAACTACGTTGCTGTAAGCAGCAGGTGGCGAGATGAATTTAGTATGAATAATGTCGACCTTATCGGCAATAACCTGTTTACAATATCGCCCAATATTCCCGAAGAAAGAAAAAAGATTTACAGGAATGCGCTTTTGGGAGAAACGTACATCGATGGGGATTTTGCGCTAAAAGTGGAAGGAAAAGAAGAAATTCAACATTACGATCTTAAAGTCGGACCGTGGTATCTTACAAAAGATGAGATTGGAGGTATAATTATTTCCATACAGAATATTACAAATGCCGTAAAAATAAACGAGGAATTGAAAAATGCGAAGGAAACTGCAGATATAGCCAGCAGAGCAAAATCCGAATTTTTGGCCAATATGAGTCATGAGATCCGTACCCCTTTGAATGGAGTTATTGGTTTTTCCGACCTTCTACTCCGGACACCACTGAATGAAGCACAGACGCAATATCTGCATTACATCAATGAATCAGGGGAAAACCTCCTTAGCATTATTAATGATATACTGGATTTTTCTAAAATAGAATCCGGAAAAATGGAACTTTTGATTGAAAAAAGTGATGTGTATGATATGTTAAGCCAAGTCATCAATGTTATTCTTTATCAATCCCAGAAAAAAAACATCGAACTTCTTCTCAACGTTGAGCCGAGCCTTCCAAAAATACTTTTCATTGATGAAATCAGGTTAAAACAGATCTTGATCAATCTGTTAGGAAATGCCGTGAAATTCACAGAAAAGGGCGAGATCGAACTAAAAGTAGAGAAGTTACGCATGGATGATCATACGATTGCCTTACGATTCTCGGTAAGAGATACCGGAATCGGCATCCCTGTTGAGAAACAGAAATATATTTTTGATGCCTTTACCCAAGAAAACAGTTCAATCAGTAAACGATTTGGCGGCACCGGACTGGGACTAACCATCTCCAACAATATCTTGGGATATATGCGAAGTCATTTGTCACTGACCAGCGAAGTGGGCAGCGGTTCTGTATTTTTCTTCGACCTTGAGGTTCCTTACGAAATGTCTGAATGGAAAGAAGAGGATGAAACGACTATTAAATCAGCCTTAGTGGTGGATGATAATGAAAGCAACAGGATTATCCTTGAACACATGCTTAGCTATAAAAATATCAAATCCACATTGGCTTCTAATGGAATGGAAGCCTTGGATATCATGTTGAAAGGTGAGCGGTTCGATGTGATTTTGATGGACTATCATATGCCTATTATGTCCGGATTGGAAACAATAGATAAAATAAAAGGCTTGTTAAATCAGCGAAAAGAGGTTGCTCCATTTATAGTACTTTCTTCCTCTTCGGAAGAGCTGGATATACTTACTTCAGTTAGGAAAATAGAAAATACACATTTGCTGTTGAAGCCTATAAAATCACATGATCTATACAAAACCCTTAAAAAGGTAGACCGAAGCACAGTAATAGAAATAGTTAAGAATCAGCCTGAGAAAGAATCGCATGCATTTGAGCGAGAATTAGATGTACTTTTGGTTGATGATAACCCTGTTAATATGGTCCTGAACAATAGGATAATGAAGTCTCTTGCTCCCAATATACTTCTAACCGAGGCGGCAAATGGTTTACAGGCTTTGGAAGAATGCAGGAAAAAGCAGTTTTCCCTTATTATCATGGATGTACAAATGCCGATCATGAGTGGTATCGAGGCAACACAACATATTAGAATGTTGCCAGAATATCAACATATACCTATCATAGGCGTTACAGCTGGAAATGTACTGGGGGAAAAAGAAAAATGCCTTGAATCCGGAATGAATGACTTTCTTCCCAAACCGATACGGCGGGTAGAACTTCTTGAAGTACTCAAAAAATATATTAGCGTTTAGTAGTTATGGTTGAATTTCATTTGGGAAGGTCAGACTAGACAATTCGGCCTTCAGTAATTTCTAGCAAAACGCATCATCTGATTTATCCATAAATATTATATTTTCTAGCTGTTTTCTCTACATCCGAATTTTCAATAAATTCTAAAACCCACTTATTGGCTTTTATAGCTCTCCTTGCAACTGTTCTATATGGAGTCCCGAAGAGAAGAAAATAAACGCCCAAATACTGATCACCGCCAAATTTGTATAGGCATTACTTTTCATCATCAGTTCATGGTCGGTATAAATTAGTCTCGTTAGTGTAAAATAAGTTTTGACCCATGCAGCATGTATATAGAAATCCTGCTCCATATTATTCCTTCCCGACACATCGGCAACCAGCCCCACCCCGCCCATAAACACCTTATAATTCTTTTTACCGTTTGTAGAGAACTAATAAAGTGCCCTCCTAATTTACCTCAATCTACGCTAATTAGATATCCGTCGTCTACGGCAAAAAAATATAATCGAGTGAACAATCTCACTTAAAGTGATCAAAATTTATAGTTTTTTTAATTTCTCATTAATTTTAGTTTGCAACACACTGTCGAAGTCTATAATATACTTGGAAGACTTTGTAATTATCCTTAAGTAATTTTTATCGGTTGTTGATATAATGGTCACTATTTCATTATTTGGGAACTCAAACTTCCCTTTACGGACATTCCCCATTTGAAAACCACTTATCTTTTTCGTTTGAATAGGTGCAGATATCTTCTCAATTGCTACAATATCATTTATATCTAATATTTGTCCGTAGGGACCAGAAATGAATAACTTATTATCATTCAATTTTATTGTGGGATTGCTTAACCCTATAAAAATAGCATTTATAATTGCAATAATGATAGCCATCCCAACACCTAAGACTAACAGGTTAGTTTTAGAAGTGTTCCTATAATAACTTAAGGACCTATATATTAAAAGAAAAAAGCCAAAAATCGGGTATAATACAGAAAATAGAATACCGATATTAGCATTATCAAATATCTGAAAAAGTATAGATCCAATAACAAGATAGGAAACAGCCAATATCAAAAGATAATTTTTGAAAAATTTCAGAAATTTTTTCAACTCAAATTGTCGCCTTTCAATTGATGGCATCGAATTATACCCAGCAAGAATATAACGGGCATTTTTTTCGTTGACAACGATTGCCATAAGTAGCATTATCAGAAAGAATAAATACATTAACATTCTTCTAAAGAAAATTGGCTAAAATGTGCTCTGTTTATAATTATCTTCAAATATAAAAAATATTTTAGTTTCAAATAAAACAAATACTCTTTAAATTATTTTTAAAATTTGCTTTTTTTTCCTTATTCCTAATCTATTAACACTTTCACTATTTCTCTTTTGCTGATCTCAATTAGCCTAATTATAATATCCTCTTCACAAGTTTGATCAAAACTTATGCTAGTTGGATTATATTTATTTCAAAACAGTAATAACTGATATGCAAAGATCCCATTGGAGTTATAAAACCAATAACCTACTATGCAATCACTGTGTAACACTAATGCAATCATTGGATTAAAATCTTAAAAAGGCTACATACCAGATGGAGTGCTATAAGTCATGATTTCCGTACCATTAGATTTTTTCACAATGTCTTTTGTATTTCTAAGTATTAAGGTATGACTTCCGAGTTTGCTATATGATACAAAGTCTCCATCCCGAGTTTGTTTACATACAACAAACATATGCCAGTTGCCGTCTGCTGGAAGTGAGATAATCACTTTTTTCCCAGACTTCAACTCGTTTTCTATAGTTTGGAAAAGGCTGTCCATCGGAAAGGTTGAATTCCGAGGCAAAACAAATTTTTGAGAAAAAGTAATACCGTATAGTACTTTATTGTCAAAATCACGAAAAGAGCCATCAGTTTTGTTCTTCCATTCGTTTTGTAAACCGTAAAAATCAAAATCCACTAATTTATAATACTTTAGAATCATTTCGACAGCAGATGGGATACAGGACATTTGAAAGAGTTGATTATGGTTGTTTATGACAGTGTCAAAAAACTCAAAATTATCTTTTTCTTGTGTTTGAGCCTTCGAATGAAAAACAAAAGATGTGAATATTAACACAACTAAACTAAAGAGGACCTTTTTCATAATTTAAATTATTTTTGATTATAAAACAAGAAATGCTGGCATCTTCCCAAAATTAAGACGGAATATTGTACGTTATGATTTCTGTACCGTTAGACTTTTTCACAATTTCTTTTGTATTTCTAAGTATCGTTGTATGGCTTCCATATTTGCTGTAAGAAACAAATTCACCATCCAAAGTTTGTTTATAGACGACAAAAATGGACCAACCTGTTTCCACCTGAAGCGCGATGATTACCTTTTTACCAGATTTCAATTCATTTTCTATCGTTTGAAAAAGACTATCCATAGGAAAACTTTCATCCCGCGGTAAATTAAATTTCCGGGAAAAAGTAACTCCGTATAATTCCTTTTTGTCAAATTCATGGAAAGAACCATCCGTTCTATTTTGCCATTTAATCTGCAAGTCATAAAAGTTAAAATCCACCGCTTTACAATACTTTAGCACCATTTCGACGGCCGAGGGGATACCCGAAGCCTGAAATATTTGATTGTGGTTGTTTACAACGGTATCAAAAAAATCGTATTTGTTGTCTTTTTGTGTTTGTCCCTTCGCATCAAAAATAACCAATGTCAATATTAACACAACTAAACTAAAGAGAACCTTTTTCATAATTTAAATTATTTTTGATTAATTGAAATTTCCACCTAGAAGATAAATGAAGTTTGAGGTCGTTTATGAAAGAGACATAATCGTTCAGTACTTTCCTTATAACCAGATTAACCATGTTGAATCAAGATACAAATTAGATATGTAAATTAGCTGCTTAGTTATATAACAATTATATACAAAAAGATGAAGCTTTTGAACGTTTAGCATATAACTATAATTGAATTTTTATATGTCAAAAGATTGCTTACACGCCAACTCAATAACCTCTGCCGGTTTTATAAACGGTTTCCCATTTGACGATATTGAAACATATTCGTTCCAACGCGGAGGGAAATACAATGCGGTTATCCAAATGCTGAAACCAGAACGACATCATTTAAAAGAAAGAAGAAACGAAACGAGCTCAACGAAAACGAAGAAATTCGACTGATTCAACTGATGCCTTATTGCGTGTGACGCAATACTTATTTGATGATAATGCGCAGTCTCATTTTTGCTGCCAGAGAATATAAGTGCTTTTATTTCTTTTTAAGTTCTTCGATTTGTCCATTTGCGTAGTTTTTAGCTTGGTCGTCTCCGTATTTGATTGTCAGTTCGTAATATTTAATTGCATTTATTGCGTCGTCTTTTAGTTTATATGTTTGTGCAATGTTGCTCAAAACAATGTAGTCCTTTGGTTTTAGTTTCTCGGCTTTCAAAAGAGTGTCAAGAGCTTTGTCATACTGTTTTTGCAGCATAAAAACGATTGAAATATTTGATAAACTTTCTATATGTTCAGGGTAATATTTTAAAACGGCTTCGGCAATTCGTTTCATATTTTCAATCAAGCTGTCATTTTCAGTGTTGTAAATTTGAAGTTGATAATCTTGTATTGAACTAAGCATAAAATTTGGGGGGTCGTCAAGTGGGTTGTTGTCTGCCCATGTCCATTTGTTTTTGTTTACATCAGAATAGTCAATCGTATTGATAATTTCAGCTGTGAATTTTTCATAGTCTTCAATTTGTCCGAGCAAATAAATTTTGCCAAAACGCATATCAAGTCTGTTCGGATGTTTTGCAAGCCCTTTGTCTATGTAGTCAAAACCCTTTTTTAAAATGTTTTGATCATAGTAAGTGTCACCATATATATAAGCAACAGGCTCTTTTTTAGAACTATCTTGATCCATAATCTGAAGAACGTCAGTTCCCTTTGGGTTTTGTCCAAGAGTTACAACTTCTTTATTACTCTTTTTTACAAAATAGTTAAAATAAGCGATATAAAGTTCAGGGTCATTGCTGTCTGCTCTTTCCCATTTGTCTAAAAGCTGTTGTTGACCTAACGTGTCGTTTTTAGAAACAAGTTCGTTGAATTGTTGCTTAAATGTTTGTCCAGAAACTTGGCTAAATACCAAAGTCAAACCGAAAATTAAAAGTGTTGCGCTTTTCATCATTGTCGTCATTTTAGCATTTCTTAAAACGTTTGAGGGCTTGGCGCCATTGGCAGAAACTGAAGCGAAAATTTCAATTTAGCAACACAGTAAGCAAAAGCCAATTAATTGAATAAATTTAAGAAAAAAGTCAAAACAACTGGCTTTGCGGAATACAAAGCGAAACTTTAAATTTTAGTCTTACCCCATGATTACCCAAAACTTCCTTCACATAAGAACTTCCCACCTGTCTTATTTATTCGACACCAAATTCCTCAAAAGAAATGATTTATATCTCATTATTATTTGCAGAATTCATATCAAATTTAAACTTAGTTACGTTTTTATGCCATGCAAACTGGCTATAGCAAGATATATGTTAGCCAGGTCGAGGTTTTTATTAACTCCAATGCCATAATAATAACAGCGGCCAACTTCGTAAATAGATTGTCTCTCACCAAGTAAGATAGCCTTGGAATAAAACAAGAAAGCTTTTTTCATATTCTTTTTTACGCCAAAACCATTCTCATAACAAACGGCTAAATCAAAACAGGCCAATTCATTGTTCTGAAGGGATGATTCAAATAACAGCTTAACGGCTACTTTATAATCTTTTTTGACGGTTTTCCCATATAGATACCATGTCGCTAAAGCATATTGCGCTTTACTGTTACCCTTGTCAATCGCTCTATTTAATAATTCAAGTGCATTTGAATCTCCTATCTCAGTATTTTTGCTCGCTTCTTTGAGAGCTTGAAAATATAATTTATCTCCTTTTGCCATATTATATAAAATAACAAAATGCCCAATATTTTTTCTATCTAAACGTCATATCTATCCGAAATAATTGACTTCAAATAATTCGACAAATTGTATTGAGTAAAATCTCAAAAATCCGCACATCCATTACATATTTTTATTAAAATCAAGTCAGATTCTTCTCCTAAACTATATTGAACTAACTTAACCAATTCAAATTTTTCTACTGAAATTTCCACTAAAGAAACCCATGCGCAAATCAAAAGCCAAATATGGTTGACGAGCTCCCCTTCTATTTCAAAGAAAACAGTAAAGTTTGAGAAACCATACACTTTAGTTTATCCTGTTGTGCAGTCGACTATCCTTTCGCAATTATAATCAATTTGTGTTGCCCTTTCAAATCCAAAACCTTCTAATAGCTTAATTAAATAATCTGTTCGAATTTCTTTTGAAATAGTAGTTGTAGTCATTTCTCCATGCTCAAATATTTCAGTAAATCCGAAATCCGTTCGTGACGCATTTCCTGAGCCACCTTATGGTACGAATGGATTTAAAAATTGGATTGTTAATGATGGGAATTTCATCTGATTTTGACTGATCAGAATCCTGTATCGAGGGACAATCCAAGTGTTGTCCATTATAATCCATCTTTGAAAATATTAAAAACGAAAGTTCTATAAAATACTAAAAGTAAAGTGCCTAAAGAATCCTGCTTTACTTTTAGTATCAAGACCATTAATAACTAACAAGCTTTTGTAGTCCGCTGTTTAATAAGCGTTTCGAATGAACTATTAGGCTATTTATCATTTTTTATTCCAAATAACCTATTGAGCAAGAAATGCGACAGCCCTCGCCAAAAAAGTATCATAATTTTGATAAAATGCAGCGTGCCCTGAATCTGAAAACTCTAAAAGAATAGAGTTTTCTAAATTTTGGTTCATATTGTAGGCATTTTGAATAGAGATTGGAAGGTCCTGATCACCATGTACGATTAAAACAGGTTTTTTGATAGCCTTAATTTCATCAAGTGCTCCGGGGTCTGGCTGTGCCCAGGTTAGTACAGCTGTAAACTGAGCAGATGTACTGGCATCGCTAAGCACTGGATCTCTATCAATTATCCGTTGATGAACTCTAGCATAAGATGATTTTCCAGACGCAATACTTGACTGTGAATCGGTAAATCCGAATTTTAAGTAGGAATCTTCAGGGCTAAGTCCGGCACTTCCAGCAATTATATTTGGAAGATTGGAAAGACCAATAGCTCCTTTAGGCCCACTATCAGCTAAAATTATTTTATTAATTAGTTCGGAATCCGTCAAAACAATTCTTTGAGCCACGAATCCGCCCATTGAAAATCCCATAATATTGACCTTCCTTAAATTCATTGCTCTGATAAAATCGATGGCATCGTTAGCCATTGCCTGGATAGTATTGGGGGTAGCTCCTTTGGAAGATGCCACTCCTTTATTATCAAATATGATCAATTTGTATTCTTTCGCGAGACCGTCGGTCACGGCAGGATCCCAATCATCCATAGAACCACCTGTTCCAGGTAGTAATACTAGCGGAATTCCTCCATCTTTACCCCAACTTCGGTAAGCGAAATCTGTTCCTTTCACATTGATAAAGCTGGTCTTCGCATTTTTGTGATTTACAATGGTTGTCTCCTGCCCTATTGGTAAATCATTATCGTTGCTACACGAAATCGATACTGCGGAAAAAAGGCTTAAACATAGTGCGCCTGCGATAGTAAACTTTCTGATTGTCTTCATTTTATTTATTGTTTTAATGATTATGAAGCAAACTTAAAACGATCCTCAAAGCAGTACATACCCAAAACAGTTGAACCGGACAATTTTGTAAGTGAATTAGTCAATTCCGCGGCTCATATAGTTTCATAGAAAAGTACCTCTACGTTGATTACAGGACAATGCTTTCTATCAAAATCCTTCATAGCCGGTTCTTTTATCTGCCGATATCTTACTTTCAATCCGATTTATAAAAATGGAACTTCCTGTTCGAACTTTAAAACTCCCAGTTCACCTGTGAATATGTCCACTTGAACCTATTCTCCGTTTAACACCCACGCCGCCCCACATACATTTGTTGCAACAAAAGAAATCAGATCGTAAAATCTAAAACAAAAAAGAAATGAAGACAAAAATAACAACAATCCTTATGGTAGCGACATGCGCACTATGTATTCCTACAATTACAAATGCACAGGGCAGCATAGCAAAAACGGAAAGCGTAAAATCAGAAATTGGTATCAGACCTTATAAGATCAATATTCCACAGGCTAAACTTGATGAACTGAAAAGACGTATTTCGGAGACCCGGTTTCCAGATAGCGAAACGGTAAACGATGAATCACAGGGCATACAACTAGCCCAGTTAAAAGAACTGATCAATTATTGGGGAAATGGCTATGACTGGCGTAAGCTTGAAAACAAACTGAACGCGCTGCCACAGTTTGTCACCAAGATTGATGGACTTGACATACAGTTTATCCACGTGCGTTCAAAGGAAAAAGGTGCCTTACCCCTTATCCTTACACATGGATGGCCAGGATCACCCTTGGAATTTATTGATGCTATAGGCCCACTGACAGATCCCGTCAAATACGGTGGTAAAGCTGAAGATGCCTTTGATGTTATCATTCCCGCAATTCCAGGATATGGATTTTCCGAAATCCCTAAAGAACTTGGCTGGAACCCTGACCGTGTTGCCAAAGCCTGGGATATTTTGGTAAAACGTCTGGGCTACACAAAATATGTTTCTCAAGGTGGAGACCATGGGTCTGTAATCTCCGACGCGCTTGCCAGACAGGCTCCTTCGGGGCTATTGGGTATCCACCTAACCATGCCGGCCACAATCCCTGCAGACCTAGTAAAACCAATCAACGCCGGTGATCCCGCTCCGACAAGTCTTTCTCCAGAAGAAACAAAGGCTTATAATTCAATGCGCACTTTCTTTGGCAGAAACGCAGCGTATGGCGGGATGATGGTGACTAGGCCACAAACTACAGGCTATTTGCTTTCTGATTCTCCAACTGCACTAGCAGCGTTTTTATACGAAAAGATCGCTGAGTGGTCAGAAAGTAACCTCCAGCCAGAAAAGGTAATTAGCCGCGATGCGATCCTTGACGATATAACTTTGTATTGGCTAACCAATACCGGAGCATCCTCGTCCCGCTTTTACTGGGAAAATAATAACAACAATTTCAGTTCCGAACATCAGCAAACAAAGCGCATAAAAATTCCTGTAGCTATTTCAGTATTTCCGCATGAAATCTATCAAGCACCAGAAAGCTGGTCGAGAGCGGCTTATCCTTCTTTATACTATTATCATATCGCACCAAAAGGTGGGCACTTTGCGGCATGGGAACAGCCGGAGCTCTTCACCCAGGAAATGAGGAAAGCTTTTAAAACGCTACGGGATCAACTGTGATGATTTTCCTTTATGTTCCAAACTGTCCATTTCAGGGCTTAGAACGTCTATTTCAAGCAGTTTACAGTGGCAGCGAGAGCATAATTCCGGTCTATTTGTAAAAAGAATTTAAGGTTTAACAATTAAAAATATAGAAATGAACAGATTAGCAATTTTAGTAGTGACCGTTCTAATGATGTTCTGCTCACATTCAAAAGGACAGACCTTATCCGGTCAGGTGACATGGGAATGCACACTTAAAAGGAAATCCCCCGAAGAAGGAGAAATCCGGATGAAGGCCAGGATCGCTCCGGGATGGCATATGTATGCACTGGGCAACAGCCCCCAGAGCCCGATCAAGATGAATTTTAAATTCGAGCCTGACAGATCTTACCAATTGGTGGGAAATGTGAGCCAGCCCAGCCCACTGTTGAAGTTTGATAAACTTCTGGGCATGCCAGTTACCTATTTTGAAAATGAGGTCGAGTTCGGTCAGAAGATCAGATTAAAGGGCAAAAATGGAACAATCCGGGGAACCATTCAGTTTATGCAGTGCAGCGATCAGGTATGTGTTCCGCCACAGGATTTCGGCTTCTCCCTAAAAATCTTCAACTAACAACAAACTATAAACAGCTTAAAAATTTAGATCATGAAATCAATAAAAGAAATACTATACGTTTTGAGCCTGCCTTTGATCATTGCCCTGATCATGGCCTTCAAGGGTATCAATGATGATAAAAACCTGCAAAAGATCAAAAGCAGCAACTCCGACAAAAGCTTCGCCGTGGTCGAGCTCTTTACCTCAGAAGGTTGCTGGAGTTGCCCTTCCGCAGATGAGCTTATTGCAAAACTTGAGAGGGATAACCTGAATAAAAAACTTTATATCATGGCCTTTCATGTCGATTACTGGGATCATCAGGGATGGAAAGATCGCTTCAGCAAAAGCAGTTTTACCGAAAGACAGAAACAGTACGCCACATGGATGAATCTAAGTACCTTATATACCCCCCAGATGGTCATCAATGGCAAACAGGAAATGGTCGGATCGGAAACAGGCAAAGTCATCAGCGGCATCCAGTCCGCGATGCTAGAACAACATACTGAAACCCTTGCTTTAAAAGTATTGAAAGTCGAAGGCAAAAATATCCAGGTCGCTTATGTATCATCCTCTAGCTCCAAAAATTCGGACATCTTGGTCGCTCTTGTCCAGAAACACGCTTCCTCTCAGGTATCTGCGGGAGAGAACGCCGGAAAAGCCCTCTCCCATGTGCAGGTTGTACGCGAGCTGAAGAGCATGGGCACTAAAGCCCAGGACAGTTTCTCTTTTAAACTTCCGGAAACCGGTCATGCATGGGAAATCATCGCTTTCGAGCAGGACAAGAAATCCGGAGAAATACGAGCTGCCACAAGCATAAACCTTTAGGAAATAGATTGTCCACTTCGGGGATCCAAAAGAAGAATTCAACCTGCAATATGTCCGGTCCAACTGTTTTGAGCTTCCCTAGGGTAGTACTTTACCTTAATTTTAACATAACAAAAGAGCAAAGATCATGAAACTCCTAAAGCGAATCCAACTGATACCCACCATATTCATCTGCATTGTGGTCGGTCTTATCGCCCTTCAATTTTTCAATAGAACCATTGAACAAAAAGCTGTAACCGGACATATCAGAAATGTACCTAAACAGGTCCAGCTTATCCTAGAACGTTCCTGTTTCAACTGCCATTCCAATGAGCAGCGGCTATCGTTCTTTGATAAAATTGCCCCGGTATCGTGGATCGTGAACAGGGATATTAACCGTGCACGGGAAGTGATGAATTTTTCCGAGTGGGATAAGCTCTCCGATGCGGAACAGAAAGGTAAATTTTATGCCATTTACAATATGGTAAACGCGGGTAAGATGCCCCTGCCTTCCTATGCGCTCACACATCCGGACTCAAAACTATCTGCTGTTGAAGTAGCGACTATAAAACAGTATGCCCTTTCGCTATCCGCAAAAGATGGTTTGCTACCTGCACATAAGGGTATTACGAACGTATTAGAAATAACAGCTGCCCTTGCCCCGGTATCACCGAACGGAATCCCGTACAATGCCGATTTTAAGAACTGGAAAGTGATCGGGATGAGCACGCTTATCGACAATACAATACGCGTGATTTACGGAAATGACATCGCCGTCCGCGCTATCGAAGAGGAAAACTTCCACCCCTGGCCCAATGGCAGTGCAGTGGCCAAGGCGGTTTTTAAACAGACCCGAAAATCCAATGGAGATATCGTGCCCGGAGATTTCGTGAACATGCAGTACATGGTAAAAGACGGAAAAACATATAAGGAAACCGAAGGCTGGGGTTTTGCGAAATTCAATGGTCAAGATTTAAAACCTACCGGAAAGACCGCATTGTTTGCTCAACAGTCCTGTATCAGCTGTCATAGGCAGCTCGCAGAATCGACGGGTTACCTGTTCAATGTTCCACCGAAAGTGAACTCCAAAAGAATGATCCAGCAATATTTAAAAACTGTCCAAAAATGAAAAAGATCTTATCCGTACTATTTCTATGTAGTTTAATCTTCGACTCATGCAGCAAGAACATATCAGATAAAGAGAATGGAAAAATACGGTTCATGTTTGAACCCGGCGAACTGAAATTTATCTCATCATCTTTTAATACCGACAGGCAGACGATGTCGGCATTATACGGCAATAAGGAAGCCCTGTCCCTCCTGGAAGGAGCCCGACATAGTCACGACCGCGTTTCTCTCAAGCTTGTTACCTATAAAATTATGGAAGATCCGCAATATTTTGGGAGTAAAGTAAACGGTGAACTCTTGCGTGTAGAGACGGTAAAAGCCGGCGACGATGGCAAACTGGACTATACCACAGAATATGGTGAAATACCCTCCGGGGAATCCAGAGGGCAGCGTATTGCCGACATAATGGACACTGATCCCGTAAATTTTCCATAATGATAGCTTCAACTCAATAATTTAAAATCGACAAAAAACAGATCCAATGAATACAATAGCAAATTTTGGCAAAAAGGTGATTTTCACCCTCTCGTTATCCCTGCTTGTCACAGCAGGTGCATCATTAGTCCACGCCCAACAGCTTTCTCAGGATAAACATGCTCAGGCTGACAACACCATAGACTCCGCATTTCAGCATACAAAAAAAATAAAGGCAGGACTGCTTGATATAGGCTACGCAGAGGTCGGTCCAAAAACCGGGAAGCCCGTTATACTGCTCCATGGATGGCCATACGATATTCACAGTTTTGAAAAATCCGCTGAATTACTTGCAGCAAAAGGATACTGGGTACTTGTGCCCTATCTCCGGGGTTATGGAACAACAACCTTTATTTCGCCAAAGACTGTACGTAACGGACAGCAGTCCGCTGTGGCGCTCGATATCATCGTCTTCATGGATGCCCTGAAAATAGATAAAGCTGTTATTGGAGGCTTTGACTGGGGTGCCAGGACTGCCGATATCATGGCTGCCCTCTGGCCGGAGCGTGTTTCTGCGCTGGTAGCTGTAAGCGGGTATCTGATCGGAAGCCCCAAAGCAAATGAAATCCCACTTCCACCGGCTGCTGAATTCTTGTGGTGGTACCAGTACTATTTCTCAACGGAGCGGGGTTACAAAGGTTACAAAGCAAATACAGCGGCTTTTAACAAACTAATTTGGAAAACAGCCTCCCCGAAATGGTTTTTTGATGAGGAAACCTATCAGCGCTCGGCCAAATCGTTTGAAAATCCTGACCATGTTGCTATCGTGATCCATAATTATCGCTGGCGGTTGGGGCTGGCTCCCGGAGAGAAACAGTACGACGAACTTGAAGCAAAGCTCGCCAAATCACCGGATATCACCGTACCGACCGTGACGCTGGAAGGTGATGCCAACGGTGCGGCGTTTCCACTCCCTGAAAACTATGCTTCCAAATATAAAGGAAAGTACAAACACCATAACCTGACGGGTGGGATCGGACACAACCTACCACAGGAAGCTCCCAAAGAATTTGCGGATGCCATTATTGAGGCCGACTCGCTTTCTAAATAATAAAGAAATTAATCACAAAAAATATTATGAAAAATTCAACATACAAAAAGATTTATTTTACAGGAAGTATCCTGATATCAATATGGTTTGGGCTCAGCGGATTTTTTGAACTGACACATAACCCTGCAGTATGGGACATCACACAAAAATTAGGCTATCCAGCGCATTTTATATACATTCTCGGCGTATTCAAGATTTTGGGTGTTATCATATTATTGATCCCAAATAGATTTCAAAGGCTTAAGGAATGGGTTTTCGCAGGTATGTATTTTGACATTATTTTTGCGTTCTTCTCAAAAATTGCCGTTCTTGAACCTTCTTCCGTCATCGATACATGCATTGCCATTACTATACTTTCAGTTACCTATTTTTCATTTAATAGGATAAATCATGTCATTTATATAACAAAAGATCTAAATACTTAAATTACAAGTATCAGGTATTTAGATATAAAACATTTTTCGCTAATTTGCTGGCATTTCAAACAGCCCGAAATACCAGCAAATTATATAAAACATTATCAGCTTAACAACGGTGAGCAAAGTATGAAGACACCTTTTTATATATCCCATAAACTAATCTGGATCAGTTCAATATCATTGGGTATACTAACATCTATCCCAAAGATTGTAGACCATAATTTTATTCTTTCTGAGGGTATTGCCGACTTTGGTGTAACCACGGGTTTTGCCCTTTTGATCTGGTACTACAATATCCATTCGATACCAGCCTATACAAAGAAAACAGGCCGCAAAAATGTGATATCACCTCAACTTTTCAGAGGTTTAGGGGTTGGTTTGGTATTGATGTTCGTACTTTCCTCAATACAGTATTACATCCTTTCACATCTCAATTTTGGTCCTAAAATGCTGATGTATGAGGTCAGAGGTGTACTCATCAACCTGACTTTCTATATGTTTATACATCTCCTATACCAGACTTATCTCAACCAGCAGGTGGTACGGGAGCTCGAGCGTTCGATGTCCGCTAACCTCGCAGCACAGTATGAGCTCTTAAAACAGCAGGTAAATCCGCATTTTCTGTTCAACAGTCTCAACACGTTAAAATACATGGTGGAAAGCAATGACACGCAGTCAGCGGAATTTATCATCAAGCTTGCTGATTTTTACAGGTTTACTTTGGGCAGCCTCAAACTGAACCTACTTCCACTCGGAGAGGAGCTACAGATCATGGACTCCTATATTTACCTATTAAAAGCACGTTTTGAGGAAGGTTTAGTTGTTTCAATGAATCTAGGACGTGAAATTTATGGAAGTTTTATTCCTCCTTTTACATTGCAGCTCTTGGTAGAGAACTGCATTAAACATAATATAGTTTCACTTGAGAAACCCCTACATATATCCATTGGGCAGGAAGGTAATTACCTTATTGTCAGCAATAATATACAGCCCAGGAAAATATCGGAACCTTCTACCGGTTTAGGACTTGAAAATATCAACCAGCGTTATCTTCATCTATCCGAAAAGGAGATCAGTATCCTAATGGATACTGAAACATTTACTATAAAACTTCCCATTATATATGAACATACTAATAATTGAGGACGAGATTAAAGCTGCCCGTTCCCTCGAGAACCTGATATTGAAACTTCGTCCAGAGTCTAAGATCATGGCAAAGATCCAGAGCGTTGAAGGAGCTATAGATTACCTCTCTGACAGCGCCAGCCCGGATCTTATCTTTATGGATATACAACTTTCTGACGGAATCAGTTTTGATATATTCAAGTCGGTAAAGGTTGTATGTCCTGTCATCTTTTGCACAGCATTTGGTGAATACGCAATGGAGGCTATAAAAGAGAACGGAATTGATTATCTACTTAAACCCTTCTCAGAAACAGACCTAAAAAACGCTTTTGAAAAGGTAGATAATTTCAAGAATTTCTTTCAGAAAACCACCGAAAATCATCTTGTTGAACTGATCCAGAAGATCAGTGGCGAAGACAATAAAAAGAAGAGCTTTCTCGTGTTCAAAAACAATAAGTACATGACGGTGAAGACAGAAGATATTGCTTTTATCTATATTAACTACACCTCTCCGACCATGGTGACTTTTAAGGGTGAGCATTTTGATCTCAGTCAATCCCTGGATCAGCTGGCTACCCAATTATCTGGCAAAGATTTTTTTCGGCTGAACAGACAGTATTTAATCAGTTTTTCGGCCGTTAAAGAGGTTGAACATTATTTCGCCAGGAAGCTATATGTCAAATTGACTGTCCCCACAGACGATAAGCTGCTTATAGGCAAAGAAAAGACCGCCCAGTTCCTCAGTTGGCTGGAAGATCGTTAAGATTGAAATGATTTGAATAAAAAATGGAAGGCTAAGCCTTCCGTTTTTTTATTATTATCCTATGTCTCGTCCTGAAATATCGATACACAAAAAAAATCGTTATGGAAGAAGGAACAAATTATGTAAAGCGGACTCAGCGTGATTACACTTTAACATTGAAGCTGAATGTCGTTAAAGAGATTGAATCGGGGAAATTGACACTCTCCCAAGCACAAAAACAGTATGGCATCCAGGGAGATAGCACTATTCGCAATTGGTTAAAAAAATATGGTAACTTTGATTGGGAGAATCAAATACCATCCAATATGGCAAAGTCACCAGAACAGCGCATTTTAGAACTTGAAGCCAAAGTCAGACTGCTGGAGAAGCAAAAGGCTCAACTTGAGCATCAGAATCACATCGCTGATTCCAAAGCGATCATCTTTGACATGATGATCGATATTGCAGAAAAAGAATATAAAATCGACGTAAGAAAAAACTTGAAACCCGCGCAATCAATCGTTTCCGGCAAGAAAAACAAGAAAGCCTAAGTTTTACTTGTGGATTGTTCGGGTTAGACAGGCAGGTGTATTATCGAAGGATCAAACGTATAGCCAGGAGCCAGGGTATAGCCGAGAAAATTGTGGACTTAGTTCATGAAATACGCACTACCCAGCCAAGAATAGGTACACGGAAACTTTACCATATGTTGGCAAGGGAGCTACGGGCATTAAAGGTGGGTAGAGACAAATTCTTTGATATTTTACGCGCCAACCATTTGTTAATTACACGTAAAAGAAGCTATCATACGACCACTATGTCACATCATAGATTTAGAAAATATCCGAATATTATTAAAGAAGTGGCTGTTTGCCGTCCCAATCAGGTTTGGGTAAGTGATATCACTTATATAGGAAAGCGAGAAAACCCCTGTTACCTGAGTTTGGTTACAGATGCCTATTCGAAGAAAATTGTTGGCTTTGAGGTCTCACAGACCATGTGCACACCGCATGTTGTAAAAGCACTAAAAATGGCACAAAAACAAAGAAAAACAAACGAGCCGTTAATCCATCATTCCGACAGAGGAGTACAATATTGTGCAGAAGAATACCAATATTACCTAAGCAAGTACCAGCTCAGTTGCAGTATGACAGAAAACTCTGATCCTTATGAAAATGCCATCGCTGAACGAATCAATGGTATACTCAAACAAGAGTTCATGATTGATACCTATCATTTAGATCTACATTTGATGAAGCAGATCGTAGCTGAAGCAATCGATATCTATAATAATGACAGACCACATTGGTCTAATCATATGCTAACTCCAAATCAGATGCACATGAAATCAAACATGAACTTCAGAACTTATAAAACAAAAAACAGTAGCAACCTATCGGCTACTACTGTTTAAATTATTTATTTTTAATCACTGAAAACCTGTATCGATTTTTCAGGACTAGTCACTATTTAAAAAAAAGACATGGAAAGCACACTTAAGCTATTTTGAGCTATTATCATCAAAAATTTTATAAGTCCTTTGCATCATCAAACAACGCAAAAAGACAATACGCCCCACTCATTTGGCCTAAGAGCTTTTTCTTAGTCTGTTATTAATTACATGTTTAATTATCCCCGTGCCAATTACAGTAGTCCCTTCTCTAAATTCAAATTTCATTTTTTCCGTCAGCTGGTTCGAGAAATAATCAACAGAAGAAATTTTTATTACAGCTTCAACAGTGTCACCAGGGAAAACAAGACTCCTATCAATAAACATTTGTTGTCCAGAAGCGTGCATTTCATCAAAGTCAAATTTTATCTGTGGGCGATAACCAGTTTTGGCTGCAGTTTTTCGTCCACCTTGTTCCGTTGTCTTGTAAGTTAATATAGCAATGAAGTCAGCACTTGAATTGTCCAATTCCATTCTATTGTTATAAAAATACTCCCAAGCGAAACTCCCGATTTCTCCACCAGTCAATTCCCTTCCATTTTCATCTTCAATTTTATAATTTTCTTGTCGCTCGCCAATTTGACCTTCTCCATCAAGACCCAATAAAGTTGAATAAAAGGCATCTCTCAAAACTACATTCAATATTTGTCTTATTTTTTCAGTTTTCTCTTCGTCAAGTTTTAGGTCTGCAATTAGTTTAGAAACCTAAGACTTGCTGTTGGAATTTAAATATAAGTCAAGGAGTGATTTTCGTTCTAAATAGAACATCTTTACAAATTCTTTAGGTGTCATTTTTTCTGTTGCGTCTGTTAAGTTAGGCCTGCGGTAATGCTCAAATATACACAATTTGCCAAATTAGAAAATAGATTCATGCCCCCTTTTAACGTGATATCCGCCAATAGGTTTTAAACAAACTAGCTATTTTTCAATTCTATATTCAAAATATAAGTAGTATTGATCAAGTTTAAGTAGACCAATAAAGGAGCGCTTACAACTTTATTTATAAAAAAGTAACGGAACAGCATTAAGCTTGATTTTGCTTTATTGTTCCTTCACTTGGAATTACCGTCTATAAATTCTCTTTAAAAAAAGGAATAACTTTTTTCAATGCCTGTTTAACCGGTTCAGGTTTGTCATAGAGGTCATAATGAGACCACCCCTCAACAACAACCAATTCTTTCCTTTTTGAGGCTGCACGACCATAAATTTCCTGTCCATCACGATAGGCTCCTAAACCGCCCGGTTTATCACCAATTACTATCAACAAAGGCTGTGTAAGTAGCGTCTCGGCATTACTAAAAGCATCCCAGTCCACAGCAGCTGCTCTGTGCGAAAATAATGCACTGGTATAACCATGAGGCTGTGCACCACGTAAAGTTTTATAATAATCTGTAGCTTGCAATACATCAATATCTGTAATGCCTGCTTTTCTACCGTCTTCCACAGATGAAGGCAATAGTTCGTCTACCCTGAATTGAGCTCCGCGGGATTCTGCGGTACGTTGTTTGGCCATTAATTCCAGTGCACCAATCGGATCATATCCAGCAAACCCTTCACGGCAAAGGCGTCCAAAGTTTACCCCTGTGATGCTTACTACTGCCTTTAAACGGCGTTCTGTTTTAGCAGCACTGATGGAGTATCCGCCACCCCCGCAAATACCCAATACGCCAATTCGGTTCTCATCGACAAAACCTAGTGTTGCCAAATAATCACAGGCATACCTATAATCTTCCACCCGGAAAGACGGATCTTCTGTAAAACGGGGTTCGCCACCGCTTTCCCCTTGAAATGAAGCATCCGGAACCAATACGATAAACCCTGCATCTGCGATAGCCTGTCCGTATACATTACCCGAAGTCTGCTCTTTACAGCTTCCTATAGGATGGGTACTGATAACGGTTGGAGATTTTTTATTTTCCTCAAAATCAGGTGGAAATAATAAATCTGCTGCTATATCCCAATATAAGGCTTTGAATTTTACTGACTTTTTCATTCTATCAACTTTTATTTGAATTACAATTTTTCAGAGAAGAAAGGTACCAATTGAGAAATTGCTTCATTCACATAATTTTCTCTGTCATAAAGAGACATATGGTTTGCTCCTTCTATCACATATTTTGTCTTATCTGAAGTTGCGGCAATTTTTAATAGATCATCACTCATCCAGGCACTTCCCGCAACACTCCCTACAATCGCCAATAAAGGTTGTGTGAAAAATGCTTCAGCTTTATTATAAGCATCATAAGTAATAATCTGCGTCAAGCTTCTTAATGTTGCCCATCCCGGCGCGGTAGGATATTGACAACGATCTGTATGATAATATTCCCACGCTTCTCTCAATTCCTCATTGGGAGCATCTTCCTCTTTCATTGGAGCCAAGGGCATAATTTGCGATCCTTCTTTTGCATCGTTGGTTCTGGCATTTGCGCCGGCCAACAAATAAGGCATTGCATCGGCATCTTTTACACTGTTTTCCCATCCATTACGGAACATAGACCCAATATTGACAGCGCTCACCATTCCAACTGCTTTGATACGATGGTCATTAATCGCAGCATTTGCCGTGTAACCTGCTCCTGCACAGATACCCATTGCTCCTATTTTCTCTGCATCTACATAAGAAAGTGTGGTCAAATAATCTATTACTGCACTGACGTCTTCTGTCCTGGTGTAAGGATTTTCCAACTGGCGAGGTTCACCTGTGCTTTCTCCCTGATATGAAGCATCATAAGCTATAGCAATCAAACCTTTTTCCGATAATTTTTTTGCGTACAATCCGGAGGCTTGTTCTTTTACACCACCACCGGGATGGGAGACAACTACGACTGCATATTTTTTATTTTCATCAAACCCTTCAGGGAAATTAATAATAGCCGATAAGGTAATTCCTTGTCCGTTTCCGTTATTGATACTGATCTTTTGTTGTGACATGATATTTTCTTTTTTAAATTAAACGTCTTGTTATTTTGATAAGACAAAGTTAAATACAGCTTCCTACTTGGAACGTAGACAGATTACTCGAAAACGGACACATTTTACTGATTTGTAATTAGAGCAAAAAAAAGCAACCTTTTTAGGTTGCTCTGAATTATATTAACAATTACATTTCCCTAAATACTTTTGGGGATAAACCTGTTTTCTTACGGAAAAATCGTGCAAAATAATTAGGGTAATCAAAACCCAAACTATACGAAATTTCACTGATAGATAGTGAAGTGTTTTTAAGTTTGTCTTTTGCCTGGTTTAGAACAAAATTATGGATATGTTCGATCGGTGATTCTCCCGTAAAATGCTTGATCAAATCTCCAAAATAGTTGGGTGAAAGATTGGCTTTCTGGCAAAATATGCAACAGAAGGGAGACCTGCAATTCCATCACTGTTCGCAAAATACTGCTTTAGATTTTTATAAAAATTATCAATCACAGAATTATATTCCCTACCCCCTTAAATCAAATTGTCTGTCATAAAACACTTGTGTGTCCAACGGAGGCTTTATAGCGAGCAAATAAAAATCTATGGTAACAGAATCGGATTGCAGTCGTAAGTTATCCTCATGTTCATAATTAATAATAAGGAGATCCTCATTCTTAGGCTTGGTAACATTAAGATAGAATGCAAACTCTTTTATATTAAATATTTTATTCATCATTACAATGTAGTATTTGTGCTCCTACAAAAATAGCTTCTTTATCAGCTAAAATAATGATACATTTCCAGGTAAAACAGATACATTTTACTGATTCAACTATTATTACAGAATCTACAACTTATTTGACTTTAAATATAGGTCGGTGTAATCTGCATATATAATTAAGCAATCTAAAGGTATCCAACTTAAATAAAACGACATACACATTAAAAATAATCAGCTTTTAATACGTTAATAGCAGGCATCACATTCCAGAGATTTTGTTACAACTTACCTGAATTGGGATATTTAAAGTTAAATCATTCTCCTCTGAACTTTAACCGGTAATTTGTAGGTGATTGCTTATATCTTTCGTGAAAACTTTTGGTAAAATTTGCCAGGTCGTTAAATCCACAATCAAATGCTATGTTCGTAATGCGTGTACTGGAAGCGATGAGGAGTTCTGCCGCTCTCTCGAGCTTCTTAGTTTTAATATAACTGGCTGGTGAATCATTATACAATTTTTTAAATTCCCGTTTAAAAGAAGATATGCTCAGATTTGTTTTCTGCGCAAGCTCTCCAATACCCAATTGTAGAAATAAATTGGCTTCAATAATCTGTTTGAAGGAATAGGCTGTTGAAGAGAAAAGCTGTGAAAGAATAACCTGGATATGTTCTGCATCTTTAGTCTGCGCTAGTAAAAGGATAATTTCCTTCAATTTCAATACCAAAAGTTCATCGTTTACCAAAGACGGGTTTTCAAAGTAAAAAAGTAAGCCCTCAATATATTTTTGAATTAGAAAATCGTTATTGATTAAATGGCTGTTTTTATTAGTTACCTGGCCGTCGGACTTAAAACCCGGAGGAATCTCCCGATCATATACCATTTTCAGGATGTCTGGATGAAAGCTAACGATAATAATCTCACCTTCCCTTTCCATCCCTGATTGTTGTATCTGCTTGCCGGAGGCCAGGCAATTCAACAATAGAGAACGATGTGCCTCTATCTTCTGTTTAGTATCTCCATTTTGAAATCCTAGCTGTCCCTTTAGCATATAAAGAAAACATGCCTGTTCTGCAATAGGAAAAACAAATTTAAAGGGTGAATTAAAATCTACCTTCTGAATAACGGTTTTCCCAAATAGATCAAATTTTTTATAGCTTGTAACCATTCAAAATAACGATTATATTAACCAAAATGTTGCCAACATTATTACCAGCGAAACGAGCTGTATACGAGATAATCCTGATGTATCTTTCTGATCAGTGCTAAAAAAACATCCTCGTCTTTAGATAATACATCCATAAAACAAATTCGCCTGATTTTATGGATGTAAAGTAGTTAAAATTTGCTATCAATCTAAATATTCGTAAATTATTCAAACATTTTTCTTACTATTTACACCCTATTTCTAAGGTGTTATGTCACGACTGTTTACTCTTTTTTGCTTCTTAAACTGTATTATCGAACCAATAATAAACAAAACAAGGATGATAAGGATACTTACACCTATTATAGGATCTTTTGGTCCTGATGCTATTGGATTACCAACTGGCACCCGGCTAAGGGTTTCGTTAACAGTCGGAATTAATGATAGAAAAAAACTGAAGGATAATAAAAAGTTTTCGATGAGGCGATAACCATTTTTACCCTTCTTCCTCACATTAAAAAAATAGGCTGTAGAGACAAAAATTACAATCATTAAGGCCAATACATGCCCTGGATTAATACCTTTGACACTGGATAAGCCTAAAGCGGTCAACGAGGAAATCAATGTGAAGTAAAAATAAACTTTACCTGTGAGCGCATCCAGATTTATTTTACCACTTTTAAAGAGTGAAAGAAATGCTGAAATAATGGCAACTATTCCGATAATGGTATGAAAAATACCCAAATTTGATAAACCCATGATGTTAATTTTAAAATTTAAACGTTCTATTGATCGTTCAAAATTGCATATCAAAAATGTTTACCTTTTTGCATATTGGTTCAATTATTTGGTTATATAGCTCAAAAATATTGAAAATTTCTTATGTTTCTCAGATCCCCTTCATCAAATCAAGACCTAGGAAAGAAATTAAAGTATTTACAGGTTTCTACCCAAAGCTTGCCCCATAATCTACTACTTGCCTTTCACTTCCACAATTTAAATCTATGTATTACTATTCAGTAAGCAACTGTTAAAAGCCATCTGTTTCTCCATTTCATCTGTAATTAAAAGAGCCTCTCCTGACGTTACACTGATCTGCAAGGCATCACATCGATATAGGCTTATTACACATCTAAACGTATATCAGAAATTCGGAATTGATTTCCTAAAATAGAGATAAGGTCTACGCAAATCATTTGGTCTTCGGATTGTTCTTGGTAAAACCTTTTTGTCTAGTAATTCGAGTCCAATATATTTCTTAAGTAATACAGTCAAACGGTCCTTGCTAAATTGTATTTGATGCTCTCTTTCAAAATCGAGAACCATTTGGTTAAGTGTTTTCTCTGTATGAAAGTAATCAGAAGTATAAATCATTCGAGCGACAAATTCCCGTTGCTTCCTAAGTTCATCATTAATTCCCCGAGACGGAGATACCGACATTTCAAATGACTTAAAACTATTAGCTCGGTCTAAAAATGCCTCTTTAAACTTGACTAATTCTGGAAGTCTATTCCCATCTACAGTCAACTTGATCTCGGGATTGAAGAAATCGGAAAGGTGAATTGAAAAAGGAGAACAAAGCCGAGCAAAACTATCGAGCGAAAGTGATAATGATTCATTTTTTGCGCTTCTAAGTGTTGAATAGGAAATTCCAGTAAAACTTGCAAGGCCTTTTAGAGGCAAGCCTGTTACTTCAGTCAATTCTGTAACTCTTTTTGAAATAAATTTTGCCAATTCATGATCAGTTAGTTTTCCCATTCTTTTCGACGCTTTAATTTTGATTTTTTGTCTACAGAAATAAACATTCATAGATTTTTTGTTCCTTGAATCGTATGGCAAGTTCACCATTTATTTTTTGTCACCACTTCTGTCCTGTTGATAACTAAGATCGGAAGTTTATAGGAGTATCGCAAAAATCTAGACTTCACATAGATATCACAAATTAATAATCAGGAAGATCACTTGTTTTTTTGAAATGACATTGTTGGAATAATTATATAATTCTCTTTCCAATGTCTATTCTTTGTAAAAGTTCCATTTGGTAAGTGTTAGTTTTTCCAATCAGTGTTGATGGTCACTTTAAAAGAGATTTACCAAATCCATAGGATTTTTTATATTAATATTTTTTTATAATATATTAATATATGTTTATATTTAAGTGATATTACTAACTAAAATAAATTACGTTTTAAATGAAAAGGATAATAAAGGAGGAACAACTTGTCAAAATTGGAAAAATGAAGAAAGATCCATTTACAATGTCTGCGGATGAAAAGATTCAATGGAGACAAGAATTGCAAAAGAGTATTCGTTCCTATTTGTTTTCTCGCGAACAGCCATTGGTTTACAGTAAGGATGGGCAATTGGTTGAGGAACGTAAAGATGGGACAATTCAAAGTATCTGATCATGGCCAAAATATATGTGATAACTGGCGCCCCCCATATTGGGAAAAGTACTTGTGGACCATATTTCATTCCCGAAGGGATCAAGATACTTGATCCAAAGCTCTTTGTTCAAAGATATACAGACCAAGGAGTAAAAGATGGATATCGGCGATTTGAAGAACAGCTTTTGGCACTACTAAATAATAACGAGGATTTTGCGGTAGAGGTCGATATCGCGAACAAAACACATCTTCAAATGTTACAAGATATCAAAGCGTTGTTTCCTGAAAATAGGATTGAAATGATCTTTTTTTACACCGACAATATCCAATTATGCTACGCAAGGTCCAAAGGGATGCAAAATAGTAAGAGTGTACTTAGTCCTGAAAAAATAGCAAGTTCCTATATTCATATTATTCCAACTGTAAAACGACATCTGAATCTTTTTTCCTCCATTAAGGGGATCGATATAGGTGATAATTATATTGTACCCGAAACCGTGTTTAACTTTCAAGATACCGCTTCAGGAATCGAAGTTTCGGCCTATCTTCCTTTATGGGCACAATGATTTGATGAATCCTTTACGTTTTTATCAATATATTTGATTGTGAATCTAATATCAAACGCATGGATAACGGCAACTTTCAACTTACCCTTAGGCCGACAGTATTCGCTGACTTAGAAACACACTATGAGTTTCAGCTTGATGAACAAGCAAATCATCTCGCCGCTTTTACCTCGACAAGTTCTTCGGATAAGAAAACTTACATTGAGAAATACGGCAAATTTCTTACTGAGCCAAGCATCAATAATCAGACAATTCTGGTTGATGGAACAATCGCAGGAACTATTGCAAAGTTTGTTATTGAAGGTGATGCCGAGATCACTTATTGGATTGATCGAAAATTCTGGGGACAAGGTGTTGCGACAAAAGCTCTGAAAAACTTTCTTACACTCGAAACAAACCGTCCTATCTATGGTCGTGTAGCTTTTGACAACTTCGGATCACAAAAAGTGTTGGAACATTGTGGTTTTGTTAAAGTTGGTACAGATCGCGGTTATGCAAATGCGCGACAAGCTGAAATTGAGGAATTTATTTATAGACTTGACGATTAATAGAGTAGATCCAATTAAATAGACTATTTGGGATCACTCTTTATCTGAAAGATAGTCTGTACTTTTTCCGCTAGATCTTTTCCCCTAAGGTTGCGGTTTACTATTTTTCCTTGGGGATCCAGTAAAAAGCTTGCTGGAATAGAATTGATGCCATAGCGTTTCGCGGCTTGGCTATCCCAGCCTTTTAAATCAGATGCCTGTGGCCAATTGAGCTTATCATCCGCAATTGCTTTGATCCACTGTTCACGCTGGGCTGCCTTGTCCAATGATATCCCCAAGATTTCGAATCCCGAATCTTTGTATTTATTGTAGAGTGCTACAAGATTAGGATTTTCTTCACGACACGGTCCACACCAACTAGCCCAAAAGTCTACTAAAAGATATTTTCCTCGGAAATCAGATAACTTGATGTAATTACCATTTGCTGTTCGCAGTTCAAGATCGGGTGCTATCTCTCCAACTTTGGTCCTTACCGAAGCTTCCAGTTGCATGGGTATTTCTTTGGCTAAAGGAAACTTTTTGAGCTTTTTGGCTAAACCAACATATACGGCAGCAGCTTCTCTCGTAAATTTCTCCTGTCCAGCAACAAATGATAAACTGATTAAACTTAGATAAGATGATGGATGTTGACGAGCAAATGCTAAATGAACACTGTAAAGTTCATCCATAAGACCTTTCTCCCTATCAATAAATGCATCACGTACTTTAGAGTCATTCTGCTGACTGGCAGGAAGTACATAAAATTCTTTATTGAGTGCTGTAAACTTATCATCGACCGAGGTACGCATTTTTTTGAATATCTCTTGGTCGACGTTAACCTGAGATCCGCTGATAGCAATATTTTTCAGTGAATCCTTTGCTCGCATCACTAACTTACCAGGTTCAAGATAAAAACGAAAAAAATCCATCTGTTCATTACGGGCAGGTCTATTTACAAAAGGATTCTTGTTGAGATATAGCGATGAGGAAATGGGATAATCCACCTCTCCTGAAAAAGAAAAATTTCCATTTTGTGAAAAAGCAGAATCAACGACAGAACGGCCTTCTATTTCATAAATCAAGAATATTTTAGCACCGTCTTTCAATTGGGATATCTCCCCATTTATACGATACCCCTTTTGCCCACGAACGAAAAATGGCAGTATAAAAACCAGTAATAAAAGCGATTTCAGGTATCTTTTCATAGTATACGGTTTATTTGCAGCTGTTTACACAGAAATAAATATAAGTAATTTTTCTATTTTACTGCATTGCAACTTTAATGCATTATTAGATAAGTATAACGAAAGATTTAGCAAGTTGCATTTCAGTTTGAAAAAATGTAATTGAGAAGTTATTAATTTGCGTGTTTTCCCAAACTTTTGCATATTTGTACGTCAGCACCAATATGTAAAAAAATCACCTCTATATTAACTTAAGCTGTAAAATGCAAGACGAGATCATTAAGCACACAAAGAAGATTTACAAAACCGCAAAGGAGCCAAAACATAGCCTTACTGAAAAATTGAAAGAAATTTCCATTGAGATTTTTATTATTGTTTTTGCTGTATCACTTTCCATCTGGCTTCACGGTTGGAGTGAACATCGCCATGAACAACAAGAAGTAAGAGAGTTTTTGGAAGACCTAAAAGTTGATCTAGAAAAAGACGTCAAAGACTTAGAACAACAAAATTCTTACCTTGGCAATACATCTAAAGGTTGTAAATTTTATGGGGATCTAAACCAAAAAAAGATTGACAGCTTGGCTAAAGTTGACCCTAATGAACGTATCAAAATGAATCTTAATCCTATTTTCAAGATTAGAAATACAGGAAATTATGAAGGATTTCGTTCTAGCGGTAAAATTGGTTTGATTAAAGACCGAAAATTAAAAACCGGAATTTTGGAATATTATCAAACAACAGTTCCAGCAAAAGACGATTGGCAAGCCTATTACAACTCACTCGTTTTTAAGCTTGCAGATGAATTAGTAGCAATTCCGGATGCAAATACGAATCCCGATATTATTTACAAAGCAATTAATGCTTCCCCGAAAATAAAAGGAATCCTGTCAAATGCTGCATCCCAAGCAGATATGATTATTCAATTAAATAAAAACGTAATCAAATCTGCCAAAGAAATCATTAAAGAGATTGAACATGATAGCTAATAAAGACAACTGTTAACCACAGCTAAATCCTGTTGTTATGAGAAAGACTGTGTTCGAAAAACCTTAAACGCAGTCTTTTTTAATTTTGTCAACAGAATAATCGCCATAGATCTTCGTCTTAATTAACCATCAATTACCATCCGCATTTCCAATAGATTGGGTTTAAATCCGATTTTTTGATAGGCATTCTTTGCGATGGTATTTTCATCATAAACCTGTAACCTAACTTCTGAAATATTTCTATTTTTAGCCCAGTTTATCAACTTCTGCAGAATCAATTTGTTAATGCCTTGACCCCGATAGGCAGGCTTAACATACATAAAACCTAAATAGGCATACTTTTCATACTTCTGATAAGGCTTTGCATCCAGCAACTTGGCATACCCTGATCCGACAAGTTGATCGTCTTTAACTGCAACGAGAACTTCTGCTTCACTCGACTTGATCAGTTCTAAAAGATCATAATAATGAATTGTGCCGTCCTTTAATGTGTTGTCAAAAGATCGTTCAGCTTCAACAATTCCTTGCTCAAATTCTATTAATAGACTGATTTCATCTTCTTGTGCTTGTCTAATGATTGTTTCCATACTTAACTCTCTAAAATAATTGCATTATTGTACTCATATAAATTTATTTTTATGAATTATCCCCATTAAACTCTCGCTTTTCCAATGTTCCATTTTCGTAAGATTCAGTATAAATCAGCGGTCCCTTTTTCCTTGTATCGATTATCGGTTCACCCGTTTCTTCATTATATTCCTGCAATAATTTGTAGTATTTCCATTTGCCAGTAGGAAGTCCCTCTTTATAAGTTGCTTCTAAATAGATATAGCGATCTATAAATTCCGGATATTGTTCCAAATCCACACAGTGATTTACTTTAAGTTCTATCCATTTTCCTTCTTTACTGTGATTCTTGATCAAGCCCTCTTCTTCATCACTTTTATAAAAACCATTATGATAGTAGTAACGGGAGAATTTTCCATTAGCTAAAATCTGATAGTGATGTATTGGTTTTGGTTTAAAAGGATCCTCATTAAATTCATAATCTTGTAACGAGACTCTATACTTTTTGTCGATATAAAACAATGTATAATCTGCAAATCCCATTTCTCTTTCATGGTGCAGGTATATTCTCTTCATAGCGACAGGTTTATTGTCCTTTACCGAAATTAAATACATTTTTTCGATAAAGGGTTCGGCGTAGCTGACGGTATTATAGACTGCCATAAAATGAAGTGAATACGCTCCGCAAATAAAAAAATCAGAGGCTATACTAACTTTGTCTTGATCTACACGGGTATTTTCATTGAACGGAAAGGCTACATCGTATTCTTCGGGAAGTGATATACTTTTTTTTTCGATTAATTGATCAAACTTTAACGCATTAAGATTGCCAGATTGATTTTGAAGTATGGACAACATAGTGTCAATGTTTAGCTGTTTAGAAATATCAGCATACCCTATTGGGAGTCTTATACAATTTTTCTTATCCGTATTAAAAAAGAAAGACCCTTCATTTGATGTAGACACTGATGTATTTAAATCGACACTTTTCGTCTGTGCTTTACTGCTCTTGGATAAAAACAAAAAGAGAAGGAGAAAACACAAGTAGTTGATATGTTGAAATATGACCTTTTTCATTTGTCCTCAGTGACCGTTTGAAAATTAAAATTTGAGCTTTAGAGAAAGATAATTATAGTTAGAATGTACTACATTTGCCTGGCCTTTACGCGAACAAAAGATAAAAATGAATCAGAACACTACATTGAAAACTATTAACTATTCAGGCATCTTCCTCTCTTGTTTTTCCGAATATAGCAAAAAATGTATCCATGCAACGCCAGAGCATGTACTGCTGTATCTATATTCTGGCGAACTTGTAATTGAAGATAGGGATAAAAAGATTACTATACAAGCTGGTGAGTGCGCATTTATTCGTCGCAACCACCGGCTGTTGATGTATAAGAACAGTAAAGGTGAGGATTTATACAATGGCATTTCCCTTACTTTCAATCGAGCATTGCTCCGGGAGTTCTATAGTAAACTGAGCAAAAATAATTTACCAAAAAAGGCATCACTATCCGATAAGAATGTCTATAAAATTGATATCAGAGCCGATGTTACCAGTCTGTTTCAGTCATTAATCCCCTATTTTGATGAAAAATTAAAACCTTCGGACAGCGTTGCCCAACTTAAACTGCAAGAAGGTATCTATGCTTTATTAAACAACTCGGAGATCTTCTTCCCGATTTTATTCGATTTTGCTGAACCTTGGAAAATTGATATCTTGGAGTTTTTGAACGAAAACTATATGGACGAACTGACGATGGAACAGATCGCATTTTATACTGGTCGAAGTTTAGCAACATTCAAAAGAGATTTTAAAAAGATAAGCAACTTAAGTCCGCAGAAATGGCTAATTAAAAGGCGTCTCGAAGCTGCCTACATTAAATTGAAAGAGGAGCGCAAAAAAGTGAATGATACTTATCTCGAAGTTGGATTCAAAAACCCTTCACATTTTTCTACAGCATTTAAAAAACACTATGGATTTGCTCCTTCCGAAATTTAGTATTTTATAGGTCTTTCTTATTTAAGAGCATATAAGCTTCTACGCAATGCATGAGTGCATCGAGACCTGTATTTTAACCCCTTTTTCCCGATCCGTGATGACTGCAAGCCCAGTCGTTTCCGTACCGGTACCACTCGTTGAGGGAAGATTAGTTGAAACAATTTAACATAAAACAATTCGCTACATGTTTTTTAGATTTATAATTTCATTTATAATTCTGATAATGAATTTAGCACTGCATGCACAGGAACAGACCGAGCCCTGTAGCTATGTAGTTACCAGAACAAATGACACCATTTATGGTCATATAAAAACTCATTTTTTTACCGGAAATTTGAAATTGGTGACGCTGGACGCCACCTATAACGTAGACCCCAACTGTTATGCATCGTACTATAATGCAAGACAGAAGGAGTTGTACCGTAGCAAGATGCTATCTGGTCCAATTCCGGCAAAGATGGCAAAGAGGATCGCTATTGCCCCAAAGTCAAGCTGGCTAAGATGAATCGAAGACGGAAAAATAGCATTGTATGAGCATAAATATTATATATATGGTCAAACGCCTGATATATACTCCAATTTCTTAAACTTTTCGCAACATTTCTTCGACGTTTTTAGTTTGGCCCTTCGTTAGATTTGCGTTTAGAAACCGCTCAGATTATTCCCCCGGAACGTCAGATCTTTTAGCAATATCTTATCGCAGAATGGATTGTGAACGAGCCGAAAAGATAATATTCATTTACTCTTCAATTATATTTCTGTGCTCATAAATGAACAGATATCGATCACCCAAATATTACAACGTTCTTATTGATAAGATGTTAGGTTGATCATTCTCTTTTAAAGACTGTCTTTCCTTCTTTGATCGTTTCAACTACTTTGATTTCCCTTAATTTTTTTGGATGGATTGTTAAAGGGTTCTGATCCAAAATAACCAGATCGGCGAGTTTCCCTCTTTTTAAGGATCCTTTATCATTTTCTTCCTGATACTGATAGGCAGCATTGATTGTAATTGCTTTTAATGCATCCCTGACATCAATACGCTCATCTGGCCCCAAGACCATCCCCGTACGTGTGGTTCTATTAACCGCAGCGTATACCCCGGTCATTAGATCAGGAGGCGTCACAGGGCTATCATGATGGATCGTAAATAGTATTCCAGCTTTTTTTGCTGACTGAGCTGGACTAATAAAAGCAGCACGTTTGGGTCCAAAAACACTTTCATAGTGCCAATCTCCCCATAGATACACGTGTGATGAAAAATACGAGGGTATAACACCTATTTCTTTTATCTTGGCGATGTGATCAGGTCTGCTGTTCTGCACATGTATTAACGTTACCCTAAGCTCAGGCTTGTAAATTCCCTCCATTTTCAATTTGCCGATCACACGAATTGCCTGATCAATTGCTGCATCGCCATTAACGTGTAGCTGCGCCGTAATATGATTTGAAAACACAGTTTTCAAATCATTATAAAGGGTTTCGTCTGAAAAAATTGGAAAGCCCTTGTAATCTGCCGACTGGCCTTCTGGAGGAACAAGATATGGCTCTGTCAACCAAGCCGTTTTCCCTTGAGGAGAACCGTCATCTGAAAATTTAAAACCGCCAAATTTCAACCGCTTTTCGTATTTCATGTAATTGGGTTTAAAGGATTCCCAATCTGCTTTATTTGCTTCAAAGTCGGGAAAATAAATTACATCTGCCTTTAAAAGGTTTTTCGAGGCGGCTTCCTTCAACAGCCCAACACTCACCCCCATCGAACGTCCGTCACAGATCGTCGTTTGTCCATAACTAAGCCATTCGTCTTGGGCCTTAACAAAATCTTTAAGGGATTGAGTTAGTTCGCCTCTGGCTTGAATGGGGTTGGGCATCATTTCCGTTAACTTCACCAAAGCCGCAAAAGATGCATTCTCTTCCAATTTACCGTTTAATCGATTATCCTTGGTCCGGCCATAATGACCTCCCTCTGGGTCCTCTATATCTTCGGAAATACCTAAAAAAGTAAGCATAGCACTATTAACAACGCTTGCATGACCAGAAGCATGAATCACAATAATAGGATTTGTCCTGCTGACTGCATCCAATTCTTGACGGGTCGGATGACGATGTTCTTGCATAATGGCATCGTCATAGCCGTTTCCTAATATCGGCACAGTAGGTCCCATTTTTGTCTGCTGAATAACAGTTATTAAAGCCTTTTGAAGGTCTGGAATGGAATTTACAGTTCCATAAGGGCCTGGAGAAAGGTCTATTGCCTCTTCCATCCCGGCTCTTGAAGTGATATGTCCATGTGCATCTATAAATCCCGGAAGTAAGGTTTTTCCCTTTAAATCAATCTGTAATGTATTCTCACCAATATAGGTCTCCGCTTCTTTTCGACCACCAACGAAAATGATCTTACCATCTTTTAATACCAAGGCCTCTACTTCGGGAAACTCTTCTTCCATGGTAATAATATTTCCGCCAAAATAGATAGTATCTCCTATCTGCCGATTGCTCTTACAGCCTAAAATAAAAATGGATAAAAGGAAAAATAGATATTTCGTCATTGTTTTCATGCGAGCCATTAACTGTATTTATGAATAACAAAAAAAATAGTTAATTGTTTTTCGCTTAATTTAACAGCATCCCTAATCACAAAATCGGATAATATAAATGCTGTAATACAAAATCAATGTCTGATACAGCAAGTTCAAACAAGTTCCTTTTGTAAACTTGTTTAAATACAAAGAGTTATCAGGCTATCGAATTGATTTAAGATACTGGATTAAATATGACAGAGAGTGAATATAGATTTGCTATGCCAGGCACATACGGGTATATGCCACTTCATACGTGGAATAATCGCAAAAAATGCGCACCTAGATACGCATTTTTTATTAAAGCAAGATTGGTAGCAATTGATCTAAACTGCCTACCTGCAAAAAATTGCTGGGTTTAATTTCTGCACTAGCTTGCTCATGCGTCCAAGTAACATGATAAGGAACATGTATCGCTTGTGCACCCATCTCTAAAACTGGTAGAATATCGGAATTAATTGAATTTCCAATCATGATGAAATTCTCAGCTCGGCATTCGATCTTACTCAATAATTTTGCATAATCCTCGCTTTTCTTATTACTCATAATCTCTACATGGTGAAAATATTTTTGAAGACCTGAATTTTTCAACTTTCTCTCTTGATCCAATAGATCACCCTTCGTGGCTACAATCAATTTGTAGTGAGCACTGAGCTGGGCCAAGGTATCCTCAACTCCCTCCAGTAATTCAATCGGCATCTTTAGTAGATCCTGTCCAATACCTATAATTTTGTTTACTATATTTAAAGGTAGTTGACCAGCAGAAATACGGCTAGCAGTCTCTATCATACAAAGAATGAAACCTTTCACGCCATATCCATAAAGCGACAAGTTGTTCATCTCTGTCTCAAATAGCTCTTTTGATATTGCATGCTGCGGAAGATAGTTTTCCAACAGTGTACAAAAATCATGTTCTGCTTTCTGAAAATAGGGTTCGTTTACCCATAAAGTATCATCAGCATCAAATGCAATGACTTTAATAGCGTTTTTATTGACAATCATTTTTATTTCTTATTCAATTTACAAGTTCTATATGATCTTAGTATTGCTATATTGTTCCCATAGCTCTGTTAAGATTAAGGCTGAATCATAGATCGCGTTAAATGCAAAAAACTTTTCCTTCGCCACATAGTCATAGATATAAAGATCAGTTAGAGGTGTCGGAATAGAGTCCAAATCTTTTGCTGATACCCATTCCAAATCGCCTTCATTACAATAAGGTGCTTCTACAAATTCGACATCGGATACATATACATAGCTGATCCAATTGTAATTTAACGGAGAGGTTTCGGTTAAAATTCCACAAAACTGTTTTGAAGTGATCCGGATTCCTGTTTCTTCCATAACCTCACGTGTGACAGCAGTATCAGGGTTTTCAAATGGGTCTATTTTCCCACCAACGGGAACATACATATCCTTATTGGGATCCTTTAGGCGTCTTAGCAATAGAAACTTATCTTTATTTCTCAATATACATAATGTCGCTACTCGCTTCAAACCTATTACTTCGTTGCTCATCTTTTCTCTGTTTGTAACAAAAATAGAAAATGCTACGAGAGTCTTCAAGAATATTAATAAATATTAGCACTTGCCCTTCTTTCTCCTCCTCTCTTCGTTGGGCGATAATTACAACACCGATCCATTATATATTCAATTCTATTCTCAAATAACAGCTGTGCTATTATCTTCATGGTCTCAGCCTCGTTAAATCCCAGCCGCTCACCAAGGTCAACTTCATTTTGTTTGCCTTTATCTTCTACAAAGATCTGATAATATTTTGCCTTATTTTCCATATTTGTCTGTTTTTTGAACTGCCACCATCATGTGTGGACTAAATGGTAAAAGAGACTTATCATTTTCGGTAATCTGTATAAGCTCCAGCAATGTTTTTCGTCTTTTGCTATCCAGCATATTAGCAAAAAAATCTTTATCCAACCAGACCATTCCCTCTACTGCATAAGTATCTAAATGGGTCAATCCTTGGTTTACAAACTCTTCTTTCAACTCTTGGGGTCTATGATAAAATGCTTCTGCGAGAAGCCACGGAAAATCACTGGGTGGATTATGCCGACCATTCGTTAGTTCACCTTTACACATTTGAAAAAAAGTGGCTTTATGGATTAAACCACTTAAAAGACCAACTAAGGTAGAAGCGGTATAGTTTATGGCAAATCCCAGAATAATTCCTCCATTTTTCAATACTCTTTTTGCTTCACAAATTGTCAAATTGCGGTCTTCTTGCTCTTGAAGATGATAAAGTGGCCCATGCAGTATTACCAAGTCTGCATAATTATGAGGAAATTCCAATTTTCGGGATTCTCCCATATGAACAGAAAATTTGTTCCTTAGTTTATGCGCTCTATTTTGTGCCAGCTTTATATGTTTCGAAACAGGCTCAACCAAATGAACCCGATGTCCTTTATTTGCCAGCCATTCAGAATATTTGCCCGTGCCACCGCCGACATCAATTATGGTCAAAGGAGAAGACAAAATGAACCTCTCGATAAGTAATTTGATTCTCTCAAATTCAAATACCCCCATTCCTTTGTTAAGCCGGGTTTCTTCGGACGCTTTTGTATAGAATATTTCGATATCTCTACTTATTAACTGTTTACTACTCATGATACACGCGGTATTATCATCAATTTATAATACAGTTCGTATTACAAATTGAGAAAACATTCGATTTTACAACCAACTGTTTATTTAAGATTAAAAAAATAAAAGGGAATAACCATCCTTACGTTAAAAATCACAAGATTTCAACGTATCCTGTACTCTTTTTAGAGCCGGTCTTCTTAGTTAAGACACTGATGATATGTTAGATAAAGATAACAGATTACAAAAATAAAGATTTTTAACAAATCATGTCTGATTAATTTCAATTATTTATACGGTTTTTCAGGCAAGAAAATAACTAGGATAGTAAAGGACTTGGTTACTAACAACCTAATCTGAATGGTGCGGTCCGATAAGTCATTCTCAAGGCATATGGAAAATAAGAAATGAAGCTGCAACAGTCCCGATATCCTAATACGACGAAGAATAATCGTGACTAATTACTGATCTTCCTATAGATATAACATCCAGCCTCTGTAGGATGATCTTCCACGAGGTCATCCCAATTTTCCTTTCTAATCAGATTAATAATTAAAAAATCTCCACATGCGGCCATCGTGAAAAACATACCAAAGATCAACAAACTAATACTTCCATTGAAGATAGCAACAATAGCAGGGAGAATACCAAGTAAAATAGCAGGTGCGATGGCTCCAATAATATACTCTCTCACTTTCAAGGCGTCTTTACAGTGACAGTATGGTGTAAGCAGTTTCCACATTACGCCAAACTTCATAGACTTGAATCCATTCTTTGCAAAAATAGCCCAAGCGATTCCATGGATCAGTTCATGAACAGCAATCCCAAGCAAAATAATACCAAAAACATAGAAACTACCAGAGAGGCCCAGCCCTCCAAGCATACCTTTAAAATCCAGTTCAGATCTCCAGACTAAGTAGTAGGGTAAACCAAATACAACAACTATTGGAAACAGGATGAGTAATCCAAACTTATTAGCCCAAAGGAGATCAATGGTTAGTTTCTCCTTCTCATATTTTTCAGACTCATACATACTGTTTACATTTGATTATTTAGACACTAATTTTCAGGCTTGCCACTAAATTAACTTTTTTCCAGCAAATTTTATGTTTTAGTTTTTGAATTAGGATCAATAATTGTGATAAGCCCGATCCGCTATAATCATTTTAACGTTAAGATCTTTCGATGATGTTATCTAATAGAAAAGGTCGAGCGTTAAAACCCGACCTTTCAATTAAAAACTAATCTTTCCCTCTCCTATCCTTACTTCTATGTATTGGACTATAATTCATACCATTGGTTTAAACTAAGAAAAGAACCAAAGTTTGATATATCCGAGATCACTTTCCTCCTGCTTTTAATTAACAGCTGTGTAATAGACTAAATAAATTGGGTAAATAAAGTTACTAGGGCCGTAAATGGTAGGCTTTGGGCTGAACAAATGCGCGGATACCTTGAATGGATAAAGTCGAACCCAATCCTGAATTTCGACGTCCTGACCAAGGCACATTAGGACTTACCCTATCACAACAATTCCAATATACTGTTCCTGTATCCATTTTTTCGAGTATACGCATAGCTCTATCGCGATCTGAAGAGAATACCGCCGCTGTAAGGCCATATTTCGTATCTTGCATCAAATTAGTTGCTTCATCATCGGAAGATACCTTCTGAATACCAATCAACGGGCCAAAGGTCTCGTCAAGCATGAGCGCCATGCTATGGTTACAATTTTCGAAAACTGTAGGGGCATAATAATATCCATTTCCTTCGAGCGAATGTCCCCCTAAACGAAGTTTTGCTCCCTTTTCCAGCGCATCTATTACTTGGTCTGCAAGGATATTCAACTGTGCAGCACGGGTTAATGGGCCAATAAATGTGTCGGCATCCATGGGGTCACCCACAGTATAGGATGCGACTTCTTCAACAAAGGCCTCAACAAACTGATCGTATATCTTCTCAGAAACGTAGATGCGTTCGACGGCACAACAGCTCTGTCCATTATTGTAGAACGCTCCTTCAGCAGCCGAAATCGCAGCCCGCCTAACATCTGTCACATCCTCTGCAACATATAGCGGGTCCTTTCCACCTAGTTCAAGCTGTACCGGAACCAATTTATGTGCTACTGTTGTTGCTATATGCAATCCAGTTTTATAGGACCCAGTAAAGAAATAACCGTCCAATGACAATGATAGCATATGCTGACCGATCTGCCCACCACCGACAACGCATTGGAATACATTATCAGGAATGCCTGCTTGATAAAGGTATTTTGCAAACTGCTGTCCCGTCAAAGCCGCAAATTCAGATGGTTTATAGAGAACCGCATTACCCGCAACCAACGCATACAGAAAAACATTAAATCCAACATTGTAAGGAAAGTTCCATGCGGAGATATTGGCAATCACGCCAAGAGGTTCATATCGGATGTTTTCCAAAGTAGCTCCTTCACTTATTATAACTTCTTCAGAAAGCCATTTTACCGCATTCTGCTGAAGATGATCAATACGATTTTGTGCTCCGCCAATCTCATTGTACGATTGTATAATTGGTTTACCCGTTTCTTTGGTAAGGATCTCCGCAAGCTCTTGCTTGTTGGCCGATATCAATTGTCCAAATCGCAGGATACAATCCAGACGATCTTGTAAAGGTACTTTAACCCAATCGCGTTGTCCATGTTTTAACAGCCTCATCATTGCGTCCAACTCAATGGTTGTCGTGGAAGGCAACAGCGCCTCTACAACGCCAGTTGCGGGATTTCTAATTTCTATGTTGTCTTGCATGTTCAATAAAAACATTAAAAATCAAATCTTCATCTAAAAGTATTCCTCCTTGTGTTGGAGAGAACTCGGGATGCCATTGCACCCCCATAACCTTACCGGGCGCTTCTTTAATATATCCAAATGCCTCAATAAATCCATCATCTGAACGCGCATATACCTCAAGGTCGCGCCCGAGATCCTTAATCGCCTGATGATGGACGGTATTTACTAATGGGTTGAGGACATGACCATATAACCTGTCGAAAAGTGTTCCCGATTCAATATGTATCGGATGATTGATCGTATCATATAAAATTGCTGATCGATGAATCCCTGCTTCTGGCAACTGACTGGCAATATCCTGATACATTGTACCTCCAAAATAAACGTTCATCAATTGAAAACCTCTGCAGATACCCAAAACAGGTTTATGATGCTTAATGGCGTAATCCAATATTTTTAACTCATATTGATCCCGATATGGATCCCCTCTCCAGTGGCCTATCGGTTCCTCCCCATAATGCTGTGGCGCTATATCACTCCCGCCCTGAAGAATTATACCGTCCATATCCGCTAAGATATCATCTAATAATGTATTATCAAGATCAGGCAATAGTACCGGAAGAACACCTTTTTTACATATCCATCTGGCCATATCATTTTCCATATAACTCAATGACTTATGACCAAAGACCGCCCTTCCGGTGTCTGGATAAAAAAAACAGGCACTGATACCAATTTTTATCATATTATTTTCCTCCGTATGCGGTCTCATAAATAGCTCGAAAATCTTCTGTGCTAACAGGTTTAGGGTTTGATGGATGGCAAAAATCAACAGATGCCAATTGTGATAGCGGTTCTAAATGCTCCCTTTTTACACCAATGGCTGATAGCTGTGTAGGCAGCCCCAAGCGTAAATTGAGGTTAAATAGATAGTCCACTACGCGATCTCCAGCGTCGTTACCAAGGCCAAGAGCCATGGCCATGCGCTCGAAACGATCTTCGAAACCGGGATAGTTAAACTGCATTCCGTAGGGTAAATTCACAGCGTTGGCTAGTCCATGATGGGTATCAAGGAGCGACGATAGCGGATGTGCCAAGCTATGAACGACTCCCAATCCTTTCTGAAAGGCAACAGCACCCATCAAAGATGCCAAAAGCATTTTTGAGCGCGACGCTAAATCGGATTCCTTGGTTGCCTTTTCAATTGAACCAGCCACCATCGCCATTCCTTCAAGCGCTATCCCATCACACATCGGATGATATCCCTTGGCTAAATAAGCTTCCATATTATGCGTAAGTGCATCCATTCCTGTCGCCGCAGTAATGAACGGCGGAAGATCCATCGTAAGTAAGGGATCAGCAAATACTATCCTTGCCATCAACTTGGGGCTAAACAGAATCCTTTTCTTCTTGGTTTCATCTTCGGAGATAATAGCGCTCCGTCCTACCTCACTTCCAGTTCCCGCCGTTGTAGGTACCGCAATCAAAGGTGGTATTTCATTGGTCACATAAATATCTCCACCAATCAAATCATCATAGTCGAACAGGTCAAGGTGATGATATGCACGCAATGCAATTGCTCGAGCTACGTCCAGTGCAGCCCCGCCACCGACGCCAATTATGGAATCTCTATTTTGTCCCCTAAAGACATCCCCACCCAGGAGTACGTCTGATTTTACAGGATTTTTGTGCAGCTCATGGAAGACGATAACATCAATCCCTTTAATTGTCAGCTTCTGCTGAATTTCTTTAAAAAATGGCAATTGAGCAATAGTGGGATCGGTTACCAACAAAGGGCGACTCAGACCATTTGCCAATAAGTAGTCAGGTAGTTCATTGATAGCCCCTGCACCAAAACGAATCGGTGTCGGAAAATTAAAACCATAAATTCTTTCTGTATCCATCTTTCAGTTAAATAATTTCAAAATATCTTTTTGTTTCCCAATCGGTTACTTGTTCAGAAAACTGCCGCCATTCCCACATTCTGGATTTGCAGAAATGGTCAACAAACTTTTCTCCAAATAATTGAGCTGCTACTTCTGATTGAGCCATTCGGCTGGTAGCCTCATAAAGATTTCTAGGCAAGACCCCATGCTCGAGATCCTTATAACCATTACCAACGGTATGAGTATTGTCCAGTGACAATTCATGTTTGATACCATACAGTCCACTTGCTAAACATGCCGCAATAGCCAGATAGGGATTCACATCCGAGCCGACAACACGATGCTCAATACGTGTAGCTTTAGGTCCTCCTTCGATGACACGGAGTGCTGTGGTGCGATTGTCTACCCCCCAAGTCAACGTTGTGGGCGCCCACGCTCCTTCAGTTAACCGCTTATAGCTGTTAACAGTTGGTGCAAGCAGTGGAAGTATGTCAGGTAAACAATACAGTTGACCGGCAAGAAAATGTTTCATCAGCTTGCTCATTCCAAGCTGATCTTCTTTATCATAGAAGAGGTTTTTCTCTTTGTTAAGATCCCAAAGACTCTGATGCAAGTGTCCGCTACAGCCTGGCAACTCCTTTGTCTGCTTGGCCATGAAACTCGCAGTGATCCCATGTTTCTTTCCAATTTCTTTTACGGCAGATTTAAAAAGTGTCGCTCTGTCTGCAGCTTCAAGAGTTTCACTGCATTGGATAGCTGCTTCCAGTACACCTGGTCCCGTCTCTGTATGTAGACCTTCAAGTGGTACACCAAACTTTTCGAGCATGGCTAGCAAGTCCTGAAAAAAGCCGTAATTATCCGACATCCGCAAGACGGAATAACCAAACATACCCGAAGTAATTGGCATCATGTCTTTAAAGACATTTGGTGAAGATCCGTTATTAGCTTTCACAAAATTAAACCATTCGAATTCCTGTGAAAAAATTGGTTTATATCCTGCGGTCTCTGACTGTGAAAGGATGTTTTTTAGTAGTGCTCTCGGGCATACATTCTGATCTCTAGTATTTGGAGAGTCGAAATCAGCTAAAAAAAAAGGAATATCTTCTTGCCAAGGAATCAGCCGAAATGTGTTTTTATCTATACGTGCAGGAAAATCCCCATATCCAGTATGCCAGCCTGTAACTTCTACATTATCATAAACTTGATCATTAACATCCCATCCGAACACTACCGAACAGAATCCAAATTCATTATCTAGCGCAGAGAGAAACTTATCACGGTGCATAAATTTTCCCCTTAAGACACCGTCTATGTCGGCTACTGCGACTTTGACATGCGTGCTCGCACATTCTTTTAATCTAGAAATAATTTCATTTTTATCGATCATAATTTGGTGGTTTTGTCCCTGTCAAGGAAGATTAGGAAATAGATATAGGATAAAATGACAAGCCCGAAGAATAGTAAAGCCGTCAATGGGTTATAATAGATCATTGCTATCAAACACACGACAGCGATAACTAAAGCCAGCATTGGAAACATTGGATACAGAGGAACTTTAAATGGTCGTTCCAGCATTGGTTCATTCTTTCGCAATGCAAAAAATGACCACATGGAAATAATATAGAGACAGATTGCGCCGAAACAAGCAATAGTAATAATACCCGCAGTCTTACCCGTAAGCAACGCGATTACACCAATTGCCATATTGACAAGCAGTGCATTAGCCGGAGTTTTAAACCGCCTATGTACTTTTCCGAGTATTGATGGTGCATATCCCACCCTTCCAAATTCAAAGGTCGCCCTACCACCAGCGAGTATAATACCATGAAAAGAAGCTATGAGTCCCAGTAGACCAACACCAATTAGTAATTTATAAAGGATATGGTGATTATCGATCACATTTGCAATAGCAAGTGGCAATGGTGAATCTGATGGCTCGGAACTACCCACAGGATACACAACGGCTTCCCAGCCTGCAACACCAACCGCAGACAAAAATGTAACGATACAAAGTACAACTAAAGTTACAATCGCAGATCCGAATCCAATTAACACGTTTTTCTGCGGATTGATAGTTTCTTCGGCAACATTGGCGATGCCTTCAATAGCCAGAAAAAACCAAATTGCAAATGGAATCGCTGCAAAAATACCAGAAAAACCGTTCGGTAAAGCATTGCGCTCAAGGTTGGAATATTCGAATGCTGGTAGCGTTACTCCTGCAAATATCACTAATTCGACTACAGCTAGGACTGTCACAATCAATTCAAATGATGCCGCAAGCTTAACCCCCAATATATTCATTGAAGTGAAAATGGCATAAGCGCCAATAGCGAAAGTAAGATAGCCAACCGTAGGATGTAATAAATGCAAATAAGCACCTATTGCTGCTGCTATTGCAGGAGGAGCGAAAACAAACTCAATGTTTTGTGCAATTCCAGCAACAAACCCCAATTGCTTACCCAATCCCCTATTGGCATATTCAAAGGCACCCCCGGCTTTTGGTATCGCACAGGCCATCTCCGTATAGCTAAAGGTAAATGTTAGATACATGACAATAACAAATATTGTCGCAATGGCCAACCCCAATGTGCCCCCTTCGGCCAAACCGAGATTCCATCCAAAATACATTCCTGAGATCACATAGCCTACACCTAACCCCCACAACATAACAGGACCCAGAACTTTCTTTAATTGAGGCTCACTCATAATTTTATTTAGGTCGGTAATTGATTCTAATTAACTAATATAAATTTACTACTTATTCCTTATTATACAGTGTTATATATCTACCTTTATACCTATTTTAGTAAAATAATATTATTAAACATATATCTGCAGTATAGGGAATCTAACCATACGCTTAGATATATTTTTTTTAGATTTAATTTACTGTCTTTATGAAATTGGATGAGAAAGACCTTATGATTCTGGATCTACTGCAACAAGATGCAAATATCAGTAACAAGGAAATAGCTGATCGTGTTAGTTTATCTATGACTCCTGTATATGAAAGAATTAAGAAATTGACGGCAACTTCGGTTTTAAAGCAGAAGGTCTATCTACTAGATAGAAGAAAACTTGAGCTTAATCTGATGGTTTTAGTATCTATTAGTATGGAGAAACATTCGAATGAAAGTGCACTATTATTTATGGAAGAGATACAAAAGTTTCCGGAAGTAGTTGAGTGTTTTCATGTAACTGGCGCATTTGATTATCAAATCAAGGTGATGGTAAGGGATGTTGATCACTATCACGAATTCAATTTCAGCAAACTGGCAACGATCAAAGGAATCAGACACATGGAAAGTTATTTCGTGATGAAGGAAATTGTGAATACAAACCGTCTTCCGCTCTTTCTCTAATAAAATTACAGCTAGACTCTTTTTGTTTTTTCTTCTGCAAGTAGTAATTTCTCATTTCCGATCAATACAAGTTGAACTCCTACCTACACCACACGCATAGGTTTAGGGCAATATGAAAAGTATTCCGATCGGTCTTCCACGTTTAAATAATTGTGGAAATTTGATTTATATTTATGTACGTAAAGTTTGTATATGTTAGAAAATTTTGAATTCTATTTATTTTTAGTTCTATTGATCACCATGCTAATCATGGTGGCAAGAAAAATCCAGGTCGCATACCCTGTTCTACTCGTATTGGCGGGACTTGTAATAAGTTTTATCCCTGGAGTTCCCCCTATTAAAATAGAGCCTGAATTAATATTCATCATCTTTTTACCACCGCTATTATACGAAGCTGCTTGGTCAACTTCCTGGAAAGAACTCTGGCGATGGCGCAGGATTATCTTCAGCTTTGCCTTCGTCGTCGTATTTTTCACAGCATTATCGGTTGCCATATTTGCTAACTATTTTATACCAGGATTCTCTCTAGCCTTAGGTTTTTTACTAGGAGGAATAGTTTCCCCTCCTGACGCGGTTAGCGCTGGTGCAATTTTAAAATTTGTAAAGGTACCCAAAAGATTAGCCTCCATTCTAGAAGGCGAAAGTTTATTGAACGATGCTTCCTCATTAATAATTTTTCGATTTGCCATGATTGCCGCAGCTACTGGTCAATATGTATGGTACCAAGCTGCTGGAAGCTTTATTTGGATGTGTGTTGGTGGTGTAGGAATTGGTCTTATCATCGCGTATATTTTCCTCAAAATGCACAAACTTTTGCCTACCGATTCCAATACAGACATATTATTAACTTTCATAGCGCCTTTTTCGATGTATTTGATGACAGAACAACTTCACGCTTCAGGGGTTTTGGCGGTAGTGAGTGGCGGACTATTTCTCTCTTACCGAAGTCACGATTTCTTGAGTAGTGCATCTCGGATCCGAACAGTAACCGTATGGGAAAGCTTCTGCTTTTTGTTAAATGGAATCGTCTTTATGCTTATTGGATTAGATTTGCCTGAGATAGTTTCTGGATTGGGCGATACTAATATCTCTACTGCAATTGGCTATGGTGTAGCCGTTACAATAGTACTTATTCTTGTAAGAATTTTTGCAGGATATGCGGCCGTCATTACGACATTGATTATGAGAAATTTTATAACAGTTGCAGATGCACAGTCGCCAGGTTGGCAAACTCCCTTGATTATTGGTTGGACGGGAATGCGTGGTGTCGTTTCCCTGGCCGCAGCACTGTCTATTCCCTTGACGTTAGCAGATGGTACTCCATTTCCCCAAAGAAACCTTATTCTTTTCATCACTTTTGTCGTGATTCTTCTAACTTTACTCGTTCAAGGCCTAACACTTCCTTTTATATTAAGAAAAATCAAATTAGTTGACAGAGATTTTGTACGAAGTGAGAAGGAAATCGACTATGAAATTCAGAATAGACTGGCTCAAGTGGCTGTTGACAAAATCCGAAACGACTATGCCGACAAAGTGGAAAGCTTTCCGACCTTGAAAGATCAGTTACAGAAATATGAAAATCAATTGCGGAGCTCGGAAATCATCATTAATTATGCCGAATACCGTAAAATATATATCGATATTCTTGAGTCACAACGTATCTGGCTTATCAATAAAAATCGGGAAGAACTTTTGTTAGACGAAGAGATTATCAGAAAACATCTTCGTTTATTAGATCTCCAGGAAGAAAGATTAAATATGAGAAGTTAGGTTTTTCAAGATCAGCTTAGTCTTATAGTTTATGACCGACAATGGAGTTTATTGTCGATCATAAACAAATAAGTCAATTACTCTTCATCTAAGTAAATATCGTGAACAACAAATTTAATATTTTTGTTAAATACGAGCATATCTTCGACATCTTCCGAGTCTATAGCATACAGGGTTTCAGCTCCTCCATCATCCAAAAGTTCTGAATCTGGTATAAGCTCGAAAAAAGTAATTCCGTTCACAACAGATAGCTCTTCAACTTTAATATAAGATACGTCTTGGCTTTTCCAAAGTGATAGCATCTCTTTGGAAAATAATTGATAATTATTTGCTTGGTTTGACATGGGCGCAAATTAACAAAAAAATAGTTCATTCTGTCCGTCTTATAACGACTCTAAAACCTTGTTTACTTTCTCATTTTTCGGATTAATTTTTAAGACCTTTTTATAATTCTCCTTTGCACTAGTTTTTTGCCCCGCTTTCAGGTAGGCCTCAGCTATACTATCATAAACATTTTCACTATTCGGATATAGGACCGTATTAACTCTAAACATTTGAATAGCTTGATCTATTTTATTCTGACTAAGCAACTCATAACCAGCACTATTCAAAAAGCCTTCCGAGAGTAATTCATGTGCATTATCAATTTCCTTTGCTTTTTGATAAGCTTTTACTGCATCTTCATAGTTTCCTTGCATAATAAATTCAAAAGGAATAATATCGTTCTCACTAAGTTTGGGATTTCTGGAGTAAATCTTTTTATCACGCAAGATCTGCACAAGTACATATCGATCTGTCACAGAATCTTTTGGGAAGACAACCATCACATTGCGATCTCGCATGGCAAAAGTATCTGCAGCCACTTTAACCAATTCGACTGGCTTATCTAGATTTTGGACAGACATTAGTTTACCATTTTCCTTGTACACTTTTATAAATCCATATTTATCAACCCGATAACGTCCGCCATAGACCTGCAGATCTTGATTTCTTAAAGGCAAAATTTTATTTACAGGAGCAAGATAATTGGGCCATTGATACGTTAATGCGACAGCGCGTACAAGTTCGCTGATAAATTCAGGCTGGTTTGTATTCGTGAGTATGACAACTCCATCTCCGCTTGTTTTACTTCCCACAAAATAAGAGCTAAAGCCTTCGTTCCAACCGCCATGACAAAAATAAGATGAGCCGTTATAATCTTCTAGGAATACACCTAATCCTACAATAGGTTCAATATAGGGACTTGTGAATTCTTCTGCCATCTTCTTAGAGATAACAAGACTACTTTTGCCATTTAAGGTCCGTTGAATATCGATTACGAATCTAGCGTAATCTTCTGCTGTTGACCATAGGCCCGCAGCCGCCTGTTCCGGGTAGACATGATATCTTCCTTCGACCTTTTTGCCATCCATCGTATAAGCCGTCGCCGCAAATTGTCTTTTTGATTCAGGAAGAGGCTGGGCAAAAGTACTATTTTTCATACCCAAAGGTGAGAGTACCTTTTCTTCCATAATACTGCCATAATCTTTTCCTTCAATGTCAACGAGCATCTGTTGAAGTACCGTATACCCACCGCCTGAATATCGAAAATTTGAGCCAGGAAGTTTATCAACATAAACCATCGGTGTATTAGCTGGCTTTACACCACTCAGTATTTCAACCGCTGTAGGAATTGGGTCTATAACTTTATACCCCGGAAATCCAATGACCGTGAAACCAGCCGTATGACTGAGGATATTCTTAAGCGTAACATTTTTTGCTTTGGTCAGGTCATTATCTGATATCCTCCATGATTTCAGATATACATTCACATCGGCATTCGGATTTAACTTGCCAAGCTCCACTTCTTTCAAAGCCGCATATGCACTCACAGGTTTGCTCATGGAGGCCAATTGAAACAGCGTACTGGAGGTGACAGGTGTTTTCGATTCAAGATCCGCAAAGCCGTATGCCTTACTCCATAGCACTTTTTGATCTTTGATTACAGCTATACTTAGTCCGGGAACATGGTAGAATTCCATTCGTGATCGTATATCCCAAGGGGGTTCTCCCTCGAAACGAACTGTTGGTATTAAACTGGATTCGACTTCGGCTATACTGTTCTTCAAACGATGTTTCGTTTGCGCTGAGACTGTTGCTACAGCTATCACTAAAATTGCTATTATAGGTAAAACTTTTATGCTGTCCATAATAATTTAAAATTTGATTTAAGGAGATTATACCTGCGGCACTGAATGTCCGTCGTGCCCTTACATGATCTCGTATGTTTAATACCAACTTTGCCACCAAAATAATATACACCTATAATTCAGCTACATAAAAAACTAATCACAATATAAATCGTTCATATTTGAACATTCTATGTTCGAATATGAACGATAAAATAAAGTTTAAACATTTGCCAAAACAAGAAATTCTATTACCTTTGCAATCATCAGATGATATGACTATATGAAGACTGAAGCTATCGTACGAAAATCTCTGGCAGAGGAAGTTGCCACAGCAATAGAGGAAAAAATAAAATCGGGAGAATTTCCTGTTGAATCTAAGCTTCCAACGGAACCAGAATTGATGAAACAATTTGCTGTGGGCAGATCCAGCATTCGTGAAGCTGTCAAATATTTAAGTCAATCAGGCTATCTAAATGTGCAACAGGGGCTTGGTACTTTTGTCAAAAGTCGTACCGGTCATCATGCCCTTGATTCAAAAATTGAGAAAGCCAATTTTAACGATATTTTTGAAGTTAGACACGTATTAGAGTTACGAATTATTGAAAAAGCAGCCTTAAATCGTACTTCGAAAGGTCTCAAAGATATGGCGCAGGCACTTAAAAATAGAGCTAAATACGCCGAAATGGGAAATTTGACCGCATGCGTTAATGCTGATATTGCCTTTCACAGTGCAATTGCTGAATCATGTGGAAATAGTATTTTGACCGCTTTATATACAACCTTGTCTGAGCATGTCAATAAGTTCTTCATGACTATTTATAAGGATACAGTCCCCTTCCTAACTTCACAACAGCAACACGAGGAACTGATGTTGGCAATCAAAGATAAAGAAGTGAAAAAAGCTGTTGATATTGCTAACCGAATTATCCAACAACTGTAATTTTCCTGTAGCATATGCAAACCATCAATCTCAATATATTTTATTTTTATCAACCAAAACATCAGATGACCTGATGAATATTTCATTTATGAAAACACAATCATTAAACCCGAATGGATCTTGGAAAAGTTCCGAAACCGTCTATCCAATTTTATTTGCGATTAGTCTTTCACACTTGCTAAATGACTTGATTCAATCTGTCATACCAGCAGTGTATCCCATGTTAAAATCAAATTATGCCCTTAGTTTTACCCAAATTGGTATTATAACGTTGGTTTTTCAGCTTACCGCCTCTATTTTGCAACCTTTTGTAGGTTTGTATACAGATAAAAACCCTACTCCCCGGTCACTTGCTGTCGGTATGCTTTTTTCTTTAGCCGGATTGATATGCATTTCTTTTGCGTCAAACTTTATCTACATTCTCCTTTCTGTAAGTCTAATTGGGATGGGTTCGTCTATATTTCATCCTGAAGCTTCTCGAGTTGCTCATTTAGCTTCCGGAGGCAAAAAAGGGCTCGCCCAGTCGATCTTCCAGGTCGGTGGTAATGCTGGTGGTGCGATAGGTCCCCTTCTTGTCGCACTTATTGTGATCCCTTTTGGCCAACAATACATCGGTGTGTTTGGGGTATTGGCCATTGTAGCCGTTATGATTCTTACTTATGTTGGTAATTGGTATCAAATACACCTCAAGCCTAAGACACAAACAACTTCTGTTGCTGCTTCAAAATCTGATCTGTCAAAATCAAAAGTAATATTTGCACTTGTAATTTTATTGATACTCATTTTTTCCAAATATTTTTACATGGCTTCAATGACCAGCTACTTCACCTTTTATTTGATCAATAAATTCCATGTTTCGGTTCAGGAGTCTCAGATTTACTTATTTATATTTCTTGCTTCTGTTGCCGCAGGCACCATATTGGGCGGCCCCTTGGGCGACCGATATGGTCGTAAATTAATTATTTGGGTGTCTATTCTTGGAGCGGCGCCGTTCACCTTACTATTACCCCATGTAGGTCTAGGAGCAACCATTATACTCGCTATTTTAATAGGTCTTATTATCTCGTCTGCATTCTCTGCAATCTTGGTCTATGCAACAGAACTCATCCCAGGAAAGGTCGGTATGATTGCTGGTTTATTTTTTGGCTTTGCTTTTGGTATGGGGGGAATTGGTTCAGCAGTTCTGGGCTGGCTCGCAGATCAAACCTCAATCGAATATGTATTTAATATCTGTGCTTATCTTCCATTAATTGGAGTAGTTACGGGGCTATTACCCAATATAAATCAGAAGAAAAAGTAATTTTAAAATCAGTGCGTCCAAAAAGTTAGTCTTCCGTTTTGTGGGAACTATTTTGAATAGCTGTTACCGCGTCAACCTATCCAAAGAGCTATCGTGAATGACATCATAATAACTAAAATTGTACCTACGCAAACCGTATTATAAATTAGCCGCAAAAAAAAGCTGTCCACATTTGGACAGCTTTTTTTAAATACTAATAACCTGGATTTTGGATCAATTTTGTATTTCGATTAACTTCATCGCGATGTAAAGAAGTATAGTACATCTTGTCATCCCAGTTCCTATTTTCGATGCCTGGATCAATATTGGAGACCGTATATGTATAAGTGTAGTTATCGGGACTATATTGATAAAGGGTTACATTTTTACCAGCTTTTAGGGTTCCCGTAATGTTTATAATATTTGCTTTCCGACCTATAGTTTCTGCAGCGATCATCCAACGTCGAGCATCAAAGAAGCGGTGCTCTTCGTAGGCCAATTCAATACGGCGCTCGTTTCTATAGCGTGCTTTTAATGCCGTGCCTGTTTCACTGGTAGGTATTGCAGGCATTCCAGCTCTAAAGCGGATTTTGTTTAACCATGTTTTGGCTTCATTCTCTTCTCCCAATTCAAGACATGCTTCTACATAGTTCAATATCGCCTCTGTGTAACGAAACATTGGCCAGGGTATGCGCTGCCTTGTGTTCTGATCCTGCATTGTAGGATCCGGATCCGTAAACTTACGAATATAATATCCTGTCCGGGAACCATTCCAGTCTTCAATCGGACTTTTTCTTGTATCGAGACCAAATTGGATTACCTTTTGTCCTTTGGCGTTCATTATTTCGTATTGACCTGTTTGAATTTGGTTCGCCTTATCTCTTTCAGCGACGTCTGCTGTCCTGGGTTTCCAGTCTGCACCATCATATAAAATCGTTGCCTTTAAACGCGGGTCGCGGTTTTGATAAGGATTTGTAGCCATAGAAGGATTGGACCAATCAAATTTTTGGCCGTTAATGGTCTCGTAATCGTCTACCAAGAGTTGTATCGGTGTATTTCCTGCCCAGTTATGATAGCCATTTGGACCGTTATCTCGCCCTACCCAGCCACCACGTTCATCCTTTTCGTCAATAAAGAATCTACCCAGAATGATATCTTTTCCTGCTGTAAAATCAACTGTCTTGCTCCCCCCTCCTAACGATACAGCCATATAGTTGGCCGTGCCTTCACTGGGTGACGCTTGTTGACTCAAGTCTAATTTATAGGCAAATTCCGTATGATCCAATACGGCTTTCGCTGCAGCTTTTGCTTTTGTCCAGCGCTCCACCTGATTGCCACTCGTGTACATTAAATACTCTGGATTTTTATACCCAGCTAATAATGTTGATTTTGCTTTGGCTTTACCCGCATCATGGAGGTCACTGGCGGCATATAAAAGCACCCTTGACTTTAAGGCCAATACAGCTGTTTCATTAGCACGTCCTTTTGCCGATGAAATACCTTTTAATAAAAGAGCTGCGCTATCGAGATCCTTCACGATCGCATTGACACACTCCTCATAGCTGTTTCTCGGAACCATATAGTCTTTATCATTCAATGTATATATCTTATTATCAATGGGTATGCCACCATAAAAGCGTAACAGCTGTTGATAATAATAACCACGTAGGAAGTAGGCTTCGCCTAAAAGCTTATCAGCCTTTGCTTTGTCAAACTTGGGTGAGCTTAAATTAGCAATGGCAATATTTGTTGCACGGATACGTGTATACATACGTCCATATTCATAAGTATCCATTATATAGCCTTGATCAGCTGGATTTGATCGAGATTCGGTGACAGTATTTATCCCGCGGTTAGGGTGTGTAAATAAAGCCTCGTCTGTCATAGATGCCATTTCCTGTTCATAAAAGCCTCCTACTCCAAAACCGTTATAGATTTCTGTCACGAAAGCCTCAGATAACCCTGCATCCGACCAAACGATCTCCTGTGGCACTTCACTGAGTGGCTTTGTATTTACAAAATCGTCATTACAAGCTTGTAATGAAGCAGAAAGTACAAGGAGTATAAGTGATATATTTTTAATTTTTTTCATTTTTTTCTTAGTTAAGTTCTTGCGATAACAGCTGGTTAGAATGATAATAATGCACCGACATTAATCAATCTTGCTTGCGGATAATATTGGCCCAAGGCATTAACTGCTTCTGGATCATACATCTTTATCTTACTCCAAGTGAGGAGGTTCATACCATTGGCATAAAGACGTAATGAACCAATACCAATTTTGCTACAAATACTTGAGGCTAAATTATATCCCAATTCTACGTTTTTCAACCTTAGATAATCTGTACTGCGCATCCAATAGGTATTGTTATAGGAATAATATTGATTTCCACGATCTGTCAAACGGGGATATACACTACTCGGGTTACTAATGCTCCAACGTTTATCGTAGAACTCTTCTACAAAATTTCCGATAGAACCCGATTCATCCGTACCTACACGTATCTCTCCACCTGTAGCTCCCTGAAATAGGACCGATAGATCAAAGTCTTTATAGGTTAAGCTAAAATTGAACCCGCCCTGGAACGTTGGGTCACTATTTTTGTCGCGTCTAACTTTATCATCTGGTGTTATTTTTCCATCACCATTGAAATCTTTATACTTCATATCTCCTGGACGTAGAGTTTTTGTAATGGCACTGTAATCCAATTTATTGTTGGCAATGTCTTCCATGTCGCGAAATACGCCATCATAAACATAATAAATATCCGTTTTGATAGGCTTACCGGTACTTTGTTGCCATGCCGGAGCGCCGGGAGCTTCATCCCAGAAGATAATTTTGTTCTTTGCATATCCACCATTAACACCTACAGTATAGCCCAGATCTCCCACTTTGCCACGGTAACCTAAATTAAACTCCCAGCCCTTATTATCCACTTTACCTATATTTTCAGCGGGTAATGTCATACCCGTACTTTGCGGTATGGAAGCATTTTTGCGCCATAAAATAGAGTTACGACGATTTTTAAAAATGTCGAACTCAAAGTTTAACTTCCCTTGCAAAAACTGAAAGTCAAATCCAAGATTATAATTATTGGCAACCTCCCAAGTAATCATTTCGTTCGGAACACGACTTTCATAAAGAGTTTTCGCAAGTTTATCGTTGACGATGTATGTTCCGAAAGAGTAGGTCGAGAAGTATTGATACTCTTGTAGTTTGTCATCATAATAGATATTATCATTTCCCATCTGACCATATGAGGCGCGTATCTTGAAATAATTGATTACAGGAATATTTTCTTTCCAGAAATTTTCTTCAGATACGACCCATCCCGCCATAGCACCCGGGAAAAAACCAAATCGTTCACTTTCCGGAAACATATACGAGCCGTCATAGCGCCACAGAAATTCCGCAATGTATTTACTTTTGTAATTATAGCTAAAACGACCAAAGTAATTTAACCGTGCTCTTTTCCATGCAGATCCGTCATTGTTTTTTTCTTGTTCTCCACCCGCGAAAAGATAATCGATGGCAGTTGAAAGAAAATAGCGACGATATGCACTAAATTTATCATTATCGATTGTTTCTCTGTTGATACCAGCAATAGCATTCACTTGATGGTCACCAAATTTTCGGTCAAAGCTCAAGATCCCTCCGAGTAAGATATTTAACTGATCTTCATTACTTTGATTCAAATTTGGGTCGGCAGGCCCGCGTCTTCCCGGAACCAGTTGTGGTGTAGTACCATCCGCTTCATAGGCCCCTTGCCAAGAATATAATGTCCAGGGTGTAACCCATGTCTTTTGATTCTTTACGTATTTGTCAACAGAGGCATTCAATGTTAATTTAAGGCCATCTATCCATGGATTTGTGATCTCAACCTGCCCATTTGTTTGAAAATAATACCGTTTATCGTGATCGTAACCTGTCGCATTAGTGGTAATTACCACCGGATTTTCGCCATTTTCGATATCTGGTCCCGGCATTCCATTGGGCCATATTGCAGGTTGTGTTGGATTTCCCCGCATTAGCATTCTGAAGATTGTGCCCGCACTCTTAGTCGGAAAATTTCGATTTTCCTGTCTTCCCAAAACGCCAAATTGTGTTTTAATATACTGGCTGATATTGGCATCCAAATTAATCCTTAAATCATATTGTTTATAGCCTGTAGCCGAATTTTTATAATAAGCATCCTGATTTTGATACCCCAAAGACATTAAATATTTCACATCCTCCGTACCACCATTAATTTGCAAATTATGGCGTTGTTGAGGTGACCAGTCTTTTAAAGTCGCCTTATACCAGTCCGTATTCGGATGTCCCCAAGGATCTGATCCGTCCTTGAACTTTTGGATATCATCTGGTTTAAATGGTGCATCTAATACCCCACCGCCCTGCTTGTTGTAACTACCTTTCTCGTTGATGGCGGTATAAGCCGCAGACCATTCTTCAACAGGAAGGTTATAAATCTCGAGTTCATTTCGGATATCAGCAAATTGAGCTGCATTCGTCAATTTAGGTATGACAGTCGGTTGTGAATATCCTTGGTTAAAAGTGTATGAAAACTGAGGTTTTCCTGTTTTCCCTCTTCTTGTCGTAACCAGAATAACACCATTTGCCGCCCGGGCACCATAAATAGCCGCAGAAGCGTCCTTTAAAACTGAGATGTTTTCTATATCACGAGGATTAATCCGATCGATCCCACCTTCACGCGCTGGAACCCCATCAATAACGACCAATGGACTGCTATTCCCTAATGTATTTGTACCCCGTATTTTTATGTTTGAACCATCGTATCCGGGTTCAGCACTTCCATTAGTCGCGGTTACACCAGGTACTCTTCCAGTTAATGCATTGGAAACGTTTAATGCCGGTGATTGAGCAAGATCACTACCTTTAACAGTAGCTACAGCACCTGTAACCGTTTCCTTGCGTTGTTTTCCGTAACCAACAACAACGACTTCTTCAAGATTGGATTCCGAATTCAAAAGCGTGACATCTATCGCATGCCGTCCTTTTACAGATTCATCCATAGACTGCTTACCCACCATCCTAAAATTAATGATCGCATTCATAGGGACCTTATCCAACTTGTACTTACCCTGACTGTCGGTTTTTGTTACGAGGTTCGTTCCATTTACAGATACTGTTACTCCAGGAATTGGCATTCCTGTTTCATCATGTACCGTTCCGGAAACGCTTTGCTCCTGTTGAAAGAGAATTCCATAGCTTGCGAGGGTTGCAGCATCAACGATTTGAGGACTCAGGGCCACTAAAGAGCACAACGATCCAGTCCAAAACGCTCTCTTCCATTGATTTGAGAAATAATGGCAGTTAATCATAAAAACTGTTTAATTGTTTAAATTTTGTGTTTAATTAGTTATTTTTTTACTCCTTAAAGACATATCGGTTTAGGCGTCTTATCAGAAGTGGTTTATAATTGTTTATCTAACATGAAAATACGAAAATAAATATACAAAGCAAGTGTTAATTTTACACTATTTAACACTTTAACTTTAATCAACTGAAAATAAGCAGTTTGCAAAAATAAAAATGGTTAGTCTTATTTTTCGATCAGGTATAAAACAACCTTATTAGGATGATACCTGGTACAAAAATCGCTAACTGCTCGTCTTTAAAAGAAATTTCTGAAAGAAAAGTATACTCTAGTATATCGAAAGTATATTATCAATTTTTTAAATAATAATATGCATCTTTATTCCTTATAATCAGATCTATAATTGATTGTTTTAAAACAACTATGTGTGTACAAACAATGGAGCTCAATACGGATCTATTAATAGCAAAGAAATAGTTATATCTACGAACAAAACTATGCACCTAAAAATCAGGCAAGAAAAGTCAAGTGATCCAACTATTGTATTCGAACTGATCCGACTCGCTTTTGAGAACGAACAGTATAGCGATCATCAAGAGCACATTCTAGTAGAAAAACTGAGAAAGAAAGCGGAATTTATACCACAACTGTCCATGGTAGCAGAAGTTGAGGGAGAAATAGTAGGCTACATCCTCCTGACAAAGGTGCAGATTATTGATAAAGAGAATCAAAAAGTTTTCGATTCTCTTGCCTTAGCTCCTGTCGCTGTGCTACCTCTATTTCAAGGAAAAGGAATTGGCGGAAAATTAATTCTTGGCGCCCATCAGATTGCAAAAGAATTGGATTTTGGATCGGTAGTTGTGCTCGGACATGCAGACTATTATCCTAAATTTGGATATGTACCTGCATCAGTCTATGGTATAAAATTTCCATTTGATGTTCCTGATGAAAATTGTATGATAAAAGAACTAACAGACAATTCCTTAAAAGGTATACAGGGCACTGTCCATTATCCAGAAGAGTTTGGTGTTATTTCATAAACCAAACTCTTCATTATGATTTGATGCTAATTAACAATTCTATTTAATATTTAATCGGATAGTCTTGCATAAATTCAAACTGATAACCATCTTTTTTCAGTGCATCTATTAAAGAAGACAACTCCTGTTGCCCCTTTTGCGTTTGAAACATATCATCATGCATCAAGAAAACAACATTATTAGGCACCATTGAGCTTTTATTGTTCATATAATTCCGAATATGTGACAAAGTAGACTCCTGGCTCTGTATAGGTGCACCAGTGATGCTATTAAGCCGCCACTCGACATCCCAACCATAAATTGTATATCCGTTCTTATGCAATAGATCGGCGGTACTGGATCCATTCTTAAGGTCGATCTTACGAACATCATCATATATCCAGATATTCCTGCCCGGAAGTCGAACGATCTTATGTTTTAGATTGAGATCTTTTTCATTCTTTTCAAAATCAGCAAATGCATTTTGGGGGTTATTATAAAATCGAGAATACTGATTGTTTGCATGTGTATAGCTATGATTATAACAGGCTATAAGCGGATTGGACTCATAACGGGCAAGATCGCGTTTCCGCCCTTTGCTCATATTAGCGTGCTTGCCAATCAAGAATACACTCACTTTAATGTTTTTTTCTTTCGCGATAGAATCAATAAAGGCGCTACCAATCAATGGTCCGTCATCGAAAGTCAGATAGATATGTTTTGGATACGTATCAAATGCTTTCCGCAGGGAATCCTTAAGTTCACGTTTTTGTTGTTTGATCGGAACAGGATGCAGACTATCTACTGTAAATTGAATCTGATTTTTCTGAAGTGAATCCCACCTATTTAACAAATGTGGTATTTTTTCCTTGACAACCAATTTTTCCGTAAGTGTGTCCTTCAGCTCGCCTTTTCCCAAGACTTTGTTTGAAAAATCCTTACATGCGGTTACACTAAACATTGTACTACAAATGAAAAGTACCACAAACAACCTACTACACTTCATATCAATCGCTAAAACTTTAATGAATTTCTTTTTTCAAAATTACTACAAAAACCTATTTATTAACCATAAAATCTTACAAATCCCTACTTTCAGGGATAAGGTTAGTAACCTTCATCAATCCCGTACACCTCTTTTATGGCTTCAGTTTTTATTATAAATCCGATATAAGAAACAATCGTGCCACTTTTTTGACAGTTGGTCTCTATTTCTTTTTAAAAAATAGTGCTTTGTTATATTCAAAATTCATGCGCGCTATATTCAAAACTGATATACCTTGTGGGCATTCCACCTCGCAGGCTTCTGTATTCGTGCAGTGACCAAATGACTCCAGATCCATTTGCTTCACCATATTTAAAACACGTTCACTGCGCTCTTCTTTTCCCTGTGGAAGCAAAGCCATATGGGTAATCTTTGCGGAGGTAAATAATGCAGCACTACCATTTTTACACGTTGCAACACAAGCACCACAACCAATACAGGCCGCTGAGTCAAATGCTGACTCAGCTAACTCATGAGAAATAGGGATCACTGTCGCGTCTGGGGCTTGACCAGTATTGATGGATACAAATCCCCCGGAAGAAATAATTCGGTCAAAAGCCGAACGGTCCACTTTCAAATCCTTTTTAACCTGAAATGCTGCTGATCGAAAAGGTTCGATAAGAATCGTATCGTTATCTTTGAATGAACGTAAATGTAGCTGACAGGTGGTTGTATGCTTAAGAGGTCCATGTGCGATGCCATTGATCATCATACCGCATTGCCCACAGATCCCCTCGCGACAATCATGGTCAAACTCTACAGGTTCGTCTCCATGCGTAATAAGCTGTTCATTTAGGGTATCCAACATCTCCAAAAACGACATATGTGGATTGAGATCTGTTAAGGTGTAAGTAACTAATTTTCCTGTAGCGTTGCGATCTTTTTGCCGCCATATTTTAAGGTGTAAATCCATAATCGTTCTATTTATTTATAGCTTCTTACAGTTGGTTGTATTTCTTCAAAAATTAATGGTTCCCGAATTAGCTCAGGTTCTTGCCCTTCTCCCTTCCAGGCCCAAGCGGAAATAAACTGGTATTCAGCGTCATTCCGTAATGCCTCCCCATCTGCAGTCTGATATTCCTCCCGGAAATGTGCCCCACAGGATTCGTTCCGCGTCAACGCATCATAACACATCAATTCTCCAATTTCAAAGTAATCGGCTACACGTCCAGCTTTTTCCAATTCCGTATTTAAGGTATTGGCTTCACCACTAACAATTACATCTTTATAAAACTCTTGCTTCAGCCTATTAATCTCCACAATAGCATAACGGAGGCCTTTCTCATTACGCGCGAGCCCACAATAGTCATAGAGTATTTTACCCAGTGTTTTATGAAAATAATCTACGGTTTTACTGCCTTTAATCTTTAAAAATCGATCAATTTGCGCACGAACACCTGCCTCTGCACGTTCAAACTCAATATGGTCCGTAGAAATTTTGCCCGTGTGAATATCGTTTGCCAAATAATTTGCAATCGTATAGGGCGCAATAAAATAACCATCCACAGAGGCTTGGAGCAAGGAATTGGCACCCAATCTATTTGCACCGTGGTCTGCAAAATTAGCTTCACCTAACGCAAATAAGCCCGGCAGGCTTGTCATCAGCTCATAATCTATCCATAATCCCCCCATTGAAAAATGCGCGGAAGGTGAAATCATCATCGGTTCTTTATAAGCATCATATCCCGTAATCTTTTCATACATATCGAACAGATTACCATATTTCTCTTGTATTTTCTGTTTCCCCTGTTCTCTAATAGCTTTTGCAAAATCAAGGTAAACAGCATTTTTAAGTGGACCAATCCCAAAGCCAGCATCAATCCTTTCTTTGGCCGCTCGAGATGAAATGTCCCTTGGAGCAAGATTACCAAATGCCGGATAACGACGTTCTAAATAGTAATCTCTCTCTTCCTCAGGAATAGCGTTTGGTTCCCGCTTCTCATCTTCTTTCAAGGGAACCCAAATCCTTCCGTCATTACGTAAGGACTCTGACATTAGTGTTAATTTAGACTGATAATCGCCAGACTGCGGCAACGAAGTCGGATGAATCTGAATCCAGCTCGGGGAGGCCATTAATGCCCCCTTCTTGTGTGCCCGCCAAATGGCAGAGCCATTACAGCCCATTGCTAGTGTCGATAGATAATAAATTTTACCATACCCTCCGGTTGCTAATATAACTGTATGTGCAGCGTGTCGTTCAAGCTCCCCTGTATCGAGATTTCGAACAATAACGCCACGGGCCTTTCCATCTATTACAACGATGTCGAGCATTTCATGTCTGGAAAAAAGCTGTACGGCACCTTTGCCGACCTGGCGCATAAGTGCCTGATAAGCTCCCAAAAGAAGCTGCTGTCCAGTTTGACCTCTCGCATAGAATGTACGACTTACCTGTACACCTCCGAAAGATCGATTGTTCAAATAGCCTCCATATTCACGACCGAAAGGAACACCCTGTGCAACTGCCTGGTCGATTAAATTGAGCGAACATTCGGCCATACGATAGACATTGGCCTCACGGGCACGAAAATCACCGCCCTTTAGCGTATCAACAAACATACGATAAACACTGTCCCCGTCATTTTTATAATTTTTTGCGGCATTTACACCACCTTGAGCAGCCACAGAATGTGCCCTTCTCGGACTGTCTTGAAAGCAGAAGGATTTTACCTGATACCCCATCTCCCCAAGAGAAGCTGCAATGGAGCTACCCGCCAGTCCGGTTCCGATAACGATAACATCCAGTTTTTTACGATTTGCAGGATTAACAAGCTTGGCAGTCTTTTTATAACGGGTCCATTTTTGATCCAACGGTCCATCCGGTATTTTTGAATTTAATGTCATGACTTCTCCCCCTTATTTAACTGTAAAAAATATATAAATAGGCATCAAAGCAAAACCAATGCTTATGATGACCGAATAGCTGATACCAATAATCTTAAACCATTTAACAAATTTGGGATGGAATAACCCCAAAGTTCGAATCGCACTATGAATCCCATGAATAAGATGATAACACAGGGCAACCATCGATAAAACGTAAATAAGTACATACCACCATTGCTGAAAAACCTCGATTACAAGCACATATAAATCCTTGTTACCGCGTTCATCAAGTGGAGGAGCGCCAAATTTATACACGTACCAAAAATTCTGGAAATGGATAACTAAAAAAATGAGGATCAGGGTCCCTAAAATCCCCATATTGCGCGAATACCACTTGCTTGCTCTTCCCCGATGATCTGAAACATAGTGGGCACCGGTCTTTTTATTCTTTACGGTGATGATCAATCCGTCCAAAGCATGCACAATAATGCTTGCATAAAGTACGTAAGAAATAATTTTGATCAAGATATTGCCTGCCAAAAAATGTGAGTAGGCATTAAATTGTAGATGTGCTTGTTCCTGCGGTAAGAATAGCTGTAAGTTCCCTAGAAAGTGAATCAGTAAAAAGAACGCTAAAAATAAACCCGTCAGACACATAAGCATCTTTTTTGACAATGTAGATAACATAATAAGATCTTAATTTTAATAATAGCCTATAACCTTCATCCACAATCCACCAACGCCCATATAAATAACCAATAATACGATACCAATTTCCAGTCCACGTAGCCACCATGATTTTAAATCGACGTATCCGCTTCCAAAAAATACCGGTGCAGGGCCATGGCCATAATGTGTCAAAACACCATAGATAGAGCCCAAGAATCCAAGCATCATTGCAAGCAGCATTGGCGGAATACCCAAAGAAACACCAACCCCCAACAAGGCCGCATACATAGCCGCAACATGGGCGGTAGCACTCGCAAAAATGTAGTGACTAAAGAAATAAACAAGAATGATGACCGGAAAGGCTATTTGCCAGCTCAAATCACCAATCTGTACTTTGATCAGGTCGCTAAACCAACCGATAAAGCCAAGCTCATTTAAAGAACTGGCCATCATAACCAAAACAGCAAACCAAACAATCGTATCCCATGCTCCTTTTTCGGCTTTAACATCCTCCCAGGTCAATACAGAGGTCAGTAAAAGCAGTGTCAAACCGATGAAGGCTGTGGTTGTCGCATCAATTGAAAAAGAACCACCAAAAATCCATAATGCCAATAAGATAAAGAACGCCAAAAGCATCAACCATTCATTTCTGGAAATTGGTCCCATCTCTTTTAATTTCTGCGCCGCCATCTTAGGTGCATCACCTGTTTTTTTCAATTCAGGTGGATATAACTTATAAAGAACAAGCGGTACGACAAAAAATGCGACAATACCGGGTATAAATCCAGCAATCGCCCAGGACATCCAGGTAATATCAATTCCTAGGTTCGCAGCAAATTTTTGACACATTGGATTACTGGCCGTTCCCGTCAAAAACATCGAAGAAGCAATTAGATTCATATAATAACTATTTAAAGTTAGATAGGATCCCAATTTTCGATGTGTCTCTGGCTTATCTGGAACAGAATCAAAACTAATTGCCATCGATTTCATGATGGGATAAATAATCCCTCCCCCTCGGGCTGTATTACTTGGAATCGCCGGAGCCAAACAAACATCCGCCAAGCCCAATCCATAAGCAAGTCCTAATGAACTCTTTCCAAAAACTCGAATAAAAAGAAAGGCAATTCGATTTCCCAGTCCAGTTTTAATAAAACCCCGGGCAATAAAAAAGGAGATACCAATCAACCAAATTACCTTATCTCCGAAACCTGTCAAAGCTTTAGTAATCGACTTACCCGCATCTCCCGGGGCCAATACTTGTGTCAGGGCCGTAAACGCAATGGCCATCATACACATCGTACCCATAGGAGCCGCTTTTAAAATAATCCCAAGAATGGTTGCGGCGAAAATTGCAAATAAATGCCAGGCTTCCGGACTGACGCCTTTCGGTATTGGGATAAACCATAAAATGAGTGCTACTAGAAAAGTAATGGCAACATTTTTAATACTGATTTCTTTCATGATAAACGTAGTTTAATAGATTAGAATCGACTTTGTACTTGAACAATAAATAAATTTTTATTGAATTCGCTGGTATTCTCGGTCTGCTTTTTATATCGGTCCAACTGAAGTCCCAACTGTATCCTTGCACCATAATTTTTTAAAAATTCCAAGCCAAACATCGGCGTATATGTTTGACGCGCATTTGCATTGAGTTTGTAATTTGGGTCAATATACTCATACCGACATGATAGCTCAAAAGCACTTAGATTGAAATAATTCACTTCATATCTTAAGTTGGGTAGAAAATAGATACCGCGGACCAAATAGTCGCTCAACTTGGATGTTCGCGCACTTTCTTCCAAAGAATAATACAGGTTATGATTGATCGCCTGTTTTGCTTCCAGTTGCATATCAAGATTCCATCGTTTACCAAAATTGACATTCCCAGTTAGATCTACACCTAATGCATGTACCTGTTTTTTCATCACATCGCCAACGCCTCCATTAAGCCCTAAATTAATACCATACTTCTTTGAAAGCCCAAAGACCAGACGGGTGGCATATTGCTTACCATTATCGTTATCAACAACTTGATTCTTCCCGTTCCCGTTCACCACAGATAAGGAATAACTAAAGGGCATATCGCCTAGCGTAGTCTCGCCTGTCGCAGCAACCCCGATTTGAAAACTTGCCCAACCTAATTTACCGAATTCAAGATACTGGTTCGACCAGTCCAAAGATTTGATGATGTCAATAGGGTAAGTTTCCTCGATGCCAAACCAAGGACGAAATTGGCCCACTGTGATTGCCAATTTGGGACTAAATGTATATTTCAAGTAGGCATTTTCGAGCACTTTTGTTTTGGGATCGCTTTTGAAATCTGCGAGGTTAGCTAATACAGCAACTTCAGTACGCTTGCTAATCTGAGCGCGCATCTGTACCCGCATATATTTTACCATAAAATTGTTATCCGTACCTGAACCATCACTGTGATGTAGCCCATTGACATCGACATCTTTTGTAGCACTAACAAGGTAACGGGCCTGAAACAAACCTTTCACCTGAAGCTTGGGATAAGTCGTGTCATCTTTTTTTTGTTGCACAGAATCAACTTTATTTTCTTGTACAGTACCTGGTTCTTGCCCTTTGACCAAGGTATGGCTCAATAAACATGCAATAGAAATTGGAATGTAGCGTTTCTTCATACTTAAACAATTTTTTTCTTAGCCAGTAGCCCAGCTCACTTCTCATTGTTAATAATCTTGTCGTTCTAAATCTAATGTTGTAGGTACAACACATAGCTTTAAAAAATGTTTTGTTATTCTAATAAAATTTAATAACTGTAAGAAAATCAAACGGATTAAAAAAAGATCAGGTATAAATTCCACGTTTTTATGTAATTTCACAGGCGAATTTCAATACAATCTAAATTTAAGACCTATAGATTGATCTTTTCATGAATTTTGCAGTTCATGAGAAAACTTCATCATTTAAATATGGAATACATTTTAGAATCGATAAATATATTATGAAAGAAAAACTACTCAGAACATGCTTTATTGGCCTTGCGCTCCTTTTGATCCAAAGCTTTTCAGTATCAAGCGTTCACGCCACAGACAAAGAAAAAACCGCTATGTTTTGGACCTGGCTAGATTACAACGCTAAAACAAACTTTGATTCTATTTGCCGTGAGATGAACTATCTAGGGATCGATGGCGTGATGTTAAATGCTGCTAGTCCAGATGAGTATCGTGTAGCGATTCCTATTGCAAAAAAATACGGAATCCAGGTTATAGCCTGGCTTTGGACGATGAATCTGGAACACGACAGAGATAAAATACTTAAAGAGCATCCAGATTGGTTCAGTGTCAATCGCAACGGAAAAAGTCTCGCAGATACCACTGCATACGTTGGTTATTATAAATTTTTATCGCCTGTAGTACCAGGAGTAAAAGAATATATCAAAAAGAAAATTGAATCCTATTGTGAAGTTGAGGGATTGGAGGGTATCTCTATTGACTACAATCGTTATGTGGATGTTGTCCTCCCCACAACCCTTTGGCCTAAATACAATATTGTCCAAGATCGCGAGTATCCGGCTTGGGATTACGGATATCACCCCATTGCAATAGAAAAATTTAAAAAACAATATGGCTATGACCCTCGTACACAAAAAGATCCATCGAAAGATCTCAAATGGCGCCAATTTCGTTGCGATCAGATAACAGATATCGCCAATATGATTGCAGAAATTGTTCATTCTCATGGCAAAACAATGGCAGCATCCCCATTTCCGACCCCCAAAATGGCTTCGCGTATGGTACGTCAAGATTGGGGTAAGTGGAATTTAGATGTTGTTTTTCCGATGGTGTACAGTAATTTCTATACAGAAGATCCAAGCTTTATTAGCGATTGTACCTTAGAAAATGTGCGCGACAAAGGTCCAAATACGACCCTATATTGTGGATTGATGGCAAAAAATAATGAGGAAATTTTTGCCGATATGGATGAGGCGCTAAATAATGGTGCGCAGGGAATTTCTATTTTTACCATCCATAGCTTAAAAGACCCTCAGATCAAGGAAAAATTCAGAGCCTATACAGCTGCGGCGAAAGCGAGAAAAGCTCAAAATAATGGAACTTTAACACGGTTGGCGCACGTGAAAATCGAAAATAATCCCTTCAAAAAAGAAGGAATTATGAAATTAATCAACCAAAAGATACAAGATTTGGTCCGTTCAGAAAACCCTGCTGCCAGCCCGATAGCATTATCTAGATATAAAAAAATAGATGCATATGATGTCACTCAAAAATACCTCGTTACTGATAAGGTGAGCAAAAAGAATTTTTACGTCACCTTCTTTTTCTATGGCGGTATACTTTCCGGTTGGAATGTAGACCCAGCTCCAAATGCAGCCTAAAGGATGACCTACTAGGAAGAGGTGCTAAAAACGTTATCTATTTGGCACCTCTTTTCTTATTAATACACTGTTCCCTATCTTTGGAACGAATAAATAATTAAAAAATGAGAAAAAATGTTAGGTTGGTAGCCTGTATTATTGGCTTGATATCTTGCGGATCAATTCCTGTAGCCTTTGCTCAAAATAGCATTCAAAACCAGCAGGGTGCTAAATCTGCGATTGTTGATAAAGCATTGTTGGATAGAATATTGGATAAAAATAGACAGTCATTCAAAGAAGGTAAAGTAGCCGACTATATTCCGGAATTGGGTAAAGCCAACGCATCGTCTATTGCTCTTTCGGTCGTAAATAGTGATGGAACAATTGTTAGTATCGGCGACGTACAGCAAAGATTTACAATTCAGAGTATTTCAAAAATTGTTTCCCTAATAATTGCCGTACTGGAAAATGGCGAGCAAGTTGTTTTTAATAATATGGGATACTATGGCACGGACAAACCATTCAATCATTTTGCGAATTTGGAAACATCGGGTAAACCACTCAATCCAATGATGAACGCTGGCGCCATTTTAACGACATCGCTTATTAAAGGAACAGGTGAGGAACCTTTTCTTAAAATACGCAATATGATTCGTTTTATAACAAATAATGAAAAGATTGATTATAGTAAATCCGTATATAATTCGGAACGGGAGACTGGAAATCGAAACAGAGGTATGTTCTACCTGATGCGCAACAATGGACTCATTGATGGTGAAGGTGAAGATAAACTAAATAATTATTTTAAACAGTGCTCAATTGAGATAACCGCAGAGGATCTGGCTAAAATAGGTTTCTTTTTTGCCAATCACTGTGTGCGCTATGATGGAAATAAGCAATACAATAATCCAAGTCTATCTCAGCTAGTTCAATCGCAAATGCTCATTGCAGGGATGTACGAATTTAGCGGCGAATATGCCAGAACTGTGGGACTTCCAAGTAAATCGGGTGTTGGTGGCGGAATCGCTGTAAGTGTACCGAATAAAATGGGTATAGGGGCCTATAGTCCAGCCTTGGATCAACACGGTAACTCAGTGGCCGCTTATCGCATGATATTAGATTTGGTGAGAGAGAAATCACTAAGCCTCTTTTATTAACCTTAATAAATTCAAGTCAACGATAACATGATACGGACAGAACCAATCATCGCAGTGGATAACGTTCCCAAAAGCTCACAATTCTATCAAAAGCTTTTAGGCTGTACCGGTCAACATGGAGGAGAAACATTTGAAATTCTCACAGATAACGGAACTGTTATTCTCTGTTTACACAAATGGGGTGAACATGATCACCCTACTATGCGGAATCAAATACATGCAGGGAATGGATTCATATTATTCTTTAGAGTAGACAATTTACAGCAAATTTTCGAAAATGCCACTTTGCTAAATGCAGTCATAGAGAAGGATATACATTACAACGAGAATTCTTTGAAGGATCAATTTATCCTACGTGACCCCGATAACTATTACCTGATTGTATCAGCCTAGTCAGATCTATTTGTTTGTCAATCGCGTGCAGGATTGTATTCATCAGTAAAATCTCCGTTCTTAAACCAGTTTAACTTTTGTATTGAATGTTTGATGCAACTTTGTCTTATCAAAATTTAAAACAATGACTACACGATTTAATATTGCAAAAGTAGATGCAACCGCCTATAAGGCGATGATGGGATTGGAAACATATCTCAACGATATTTTTTTAAATCCTATTCAGAAGGAACTCATAAAAATACGTGCTTCACAGATCAATGGCTGCGCCTTTTGTTTAGATATGCACACAAAGGATGCACTGAAGTATGGTGAAACTCCACAACGGATATTTTTATTAAATGCCTGGCGAGAAACCGATCTATTCACCAAGGAAGAGCAGATATTGTTGGAGATGACAGAAGAGATCACTTTAATCCATCATAAGGGATTAACAGAGAGCACTTTTCAAAAAGCAAAAGAGATATTTGGAGAAAAAGAGATTGCTCAGATTATTATGGCGATTATTACCATAAATGCATGGAATAGAATTGGCATCAGCACGCATTTGGAACTATTAAAGTAGTTTTAGGCGCTTTCGCAAAAAAGCCTTTTCCAATATTGGAAAAGGCTTTTTCATTTACAAATAATTTCCTTTTATTTTCCTGTTAAAATCCCAATTATCATTTATCTTTATTAGGAAAACCTATATAAATACATGATTATGAAAATCATAAAAAAAATCCTCATCGTTTTAGCGATCATCATCGCTATCCCCTTAATTACGGCGATCTTCGTTAGTAAAGACTTCTCGGCCCAAAGTGAGATCACGATCGATAAGCCAAAGCAGGAAGTGTTCAACTATGTAAAAATGCTTAAGAACCAAGATAACTTTGGTGTATGGCAGCTTTCAGACCCAGAAATGAAAAAAACTGAACAGGGTGTAGATGGTCAAGTTGGCTATAAATCCAGCTGGGATGGTAAGAAAGTTGGTAAAGGTTCACAGACTATTACAAAAATCGTCGATGGCGAAACGATCGAAACGTCCCTCGATTTCGGCATGGGTGAACCAGCCAAAGGTTATTTTATCCTAAAAGAGATCTCGCCTAATCAAACCTCAGTGACTTGGGGGATTTCAGGAAAATCGCCCTATCCATGGAACTTTATGAACTTATTTATGAATATGAACAAAGATTTCGATCAGGGACTGAAAAATCTGAAAAACAGACTAAAATAGAGACTATACAAAGTAAAAACGGTGATTAAAATAAACTTTACTTTAACCACCGATTCTTATTTTCAAAATGAACAAAATTTATCTTCTGCGCATTAAAATTCGTAGAATGTACCAGAACAGCAACATTATCGATGAAAATAGCTGTAGGGCCGCCCCAACATATTGTTCGTTGCCGTAACTATACTTCAGATTTTGAGTTTGATAGAGTATGCTTCCGGAAGCAAGGCCAATCATTGCAACCGAGAACCATAATCCAAGCTCAAAACCAAAAATAGCACCAGCGACAATTGCCCCCAGGGATAAGAAGCCTCCAATTACCAGGATATTCCTGAGGAATGAAAAATCTTTATTGGATACAAATGCTACGACGGTAAGCCCGGTAAACAATGCCAAAGTCATTATACTTGCTTGATAAATGACACTAATACCTTCCGTCATAAACACCGCCATAAAAATCATTGGCAGAAAGATGATTGCTTCCAGTACAATATAGAAAGCTAGTCCTAGATATTGGGTTTGACGGCTTTGCGAGAGCGTCCATCTTGATGAAAGTGTGGAACCTAACCAAAAACATCCCAATAAAAACAACCAAATAAATTTTCCGCTAACCATCCAAACGATAAAATCATAAGGGATCAATTTGATCAGCAAAGTTTCCAAAACGATAAATGCCAAAATCGAAAGCGCAACATGAAGATAAGTTTTTTTATAAAACACTCCCCTTTCAGCGTCATCATTGATAAGAATGTACTCTTGTGATTCCATAAAACAAATACGATTGATTAAATAAGGATTAAAAATAAGCATTAATTCTATTTCCACAAGAAAGAAGTTTGCACGGGCTTATAAAAAAAGAACCCCGCCTAGCGGGGTCCATTCAAACAAACAACTTATTTCCAGCCTCCTCCCAAATCTTTATAGATATTGACAACAGCATTGAGCTGCTGCTTCTTCGTTTCTATCAATTCAAGTTTCGAATCCAGCACATCGCGTTGTGTCATCAAAACCTCCATGTAGTCTGCCCTCGCTGATTTAAAGAGATCATTTGACACAGACACGGAATTATTCAGAACCTCAACTTCTTTTGTTTTGAAATCGTAGCTGCGCCCTAGGTTTTCAATATTAGAAAGTTGTGTAGAGACTTCTAAGTAAGCATTCAGAATTGTCTTCTCGTAATTATATACAGCCTGTATTTGTTTCGCATTGGCCGTATTAAATTCCGCTTTAAGCCCATTTTTGTTGATCAATGGTGCTGCAAGCTCCCCTATTAGATTATACAAAACTGATTCAGGCATCTTAAATAGATAGGAAGGCTTGAATGCCTGTAAACCCAAAGCGGCCGAAATCTCCAAAGAAGGGTAAAACTCTTTCCTTGCGATCTGTACGTCCAATTTCGCGGCAGCAAGCTCATACTCTGCCTCACGAATATCAGGTCTATTGCTTAGTAATTGGCTCGGTATGCCTGTTTGAACCTTCGCCGGGATCAAATCGACAAAATTGCTTTTGTCGCGTTTGATCTCTTGTGGAAAACGTCCCAACAGAAAATTAATGCGGTTTTCAGTTTCTTTGATCTGCTGCCTCGTCTCAAATTCCATACCTTTGGTTTTCAATACTTCAGCTTCAAACTTTTGAACCGCCAGTTCTGTTACACGAGCAGCCTGCTTCTGCAATCGGATTACCGCAAGTGCATTGTCCTGTAGCTCGATATTCTGTTTGATAATGGCCAACTGATTGTCCAATGCCAATAATTCATAATACGAACGGGCGACCTCGGCAATAAGGCTACTCAAGACAAAATTTTTCCCCTCTACCGTAGCAAGGTAGCGGTTGAGTGCGGCTTGCTCGGAGTCCTTAAGTTTTTTCCAAACGTCGATTTCCCAGCTTGCATACGCACCAATTGTCAAATCTCCTAGTGGATCCGGCATTTCCTTTCCAGGAGCAATTTCTGTGCTGGCATCACCTGCCCCTTGGCTGGTATATCGTCCAACTTTTTCAACACCTCCTCCAGCACGTAAACCAACGGTAGGTTTCAACGCCCCTTTTCGTAAAAGAATATCATTCTTTGCGATTGCCAACTCCTGCAAAGTAACATTCAGTTCCTGATTGTTTTTTAACGCTGTATCTATTAATACAACTAGATTTGGATCAGTAAAAAATTCACGCCACTTAACCGATGCTGAATTTGTTGTGTCAGATTTATCTACGTCTGTAAATTGCTGCGGAACAAATTTATTCTCCTGTATTTGTGTCGCTTTCGGAACCTTACATCCCGTCACTGCTGCTGAAAGCGAAAATGCAATGACCCATTGTATTTTTCTGCGATTAGTCATTATTATCAAGTTCTTCAGTTAATGGATTTTCATCTTCGTGTTTAATAAGCTTACGTCTAGAGGCAATAGTTCCGAAGATATAGTACAAGCCTGGTATCACTAAAATACCGAACACTGTTCCAAACAACATACCTCCCGCTGCTGCCGTACCGATCGTACGGTTCCCTATTGCACCTGGGCCAGACGCCATAACTAAGGGAATCAAGCCTGCGATAAAGGCAAAAGACGTCATCAAGATGGGTCTAAACCTAACTTTTGCACCATCCAAGGCAGCTTCGATAATACTCAATCCTTGCGAATGCCGCTGGGCAGCAAACTCAACAATCAAAACAGCATTTTTACCAAGTAAACCTATGAGCATGACCAAAGCGACCTGTGCATAAATGTTGTTTTCCAATCCCAATAACTTCAATAATAGAAAGGCCCCAAAGATTCCGATTGGTAAAGAAAGCAACACCGCAAAAGGCATAATAAAGCTCTCATATTGAGCGGAAAGTATCAAATAAACGAAACCAAGACAAATTAAGAAGATATAAATTGCCTGATTTCCACGACCTACCTGATCTTTGGAGATACCAGCCCAGTCAATGCCATAGCCTCGAGGTAACGTTTTGGCAGCGACTTCATTAATTACCTGAATTGCTTCACCACTACTGTAACCCGGTGCGGCAGAGCCTGAGATCTCAGATGCCATATACATATTGTGCCGAGTGATCTCAGAAAGACCGTAAACCTTTTCCATATGCATAAATGCTGAAAATGGAACCATTTCGTCTTTTTCATTCTTCACATATAGCTTTAAGATATCTTCCGGCAAAGCCCTGTATTGAGGCAAAGCCTGAACCATAACTTTATATTGGCGGTCATACTTAATGAAGTTCGTTTCGTAATTACTACCAACCAAAGTCGAAAGCGTATTCAGCGCATTATCAATGGTAACACCCTTCTGTTGCGCCAGATCATTGTCTATATGCAACATATACTGCGGAAAACTCGCGCTGTAGAAGGTAAATACAGAAGATAATTCAGGTCTCTTGTTCAGCTCACGTACAAAATCCTTACTTACCGTTTCCATTTTCTTGTAGTCACCAGAACCTGCTTTGTCCAGAAGACGAAGCTCAAACCCACCCGCGGCACCATAGCCCGGTACGGCTGGTGGTTGGAAAAACTCGATAGACGCCCCTGGGATATTTTTGGCAGCGGCCTCTAGTTGCTCAATAATCTCTTGCGAGGATTCTTTACGTTCTTCCCAGCTTTTCAAGTTGATCAAACAAGTACCCGTATTTGCCCCGGTTCCTTCAGTCAGGATTTCATAACCAGCTAACGACGATACCGATTGTACACCATCAATGTTTTCAGCTTCTTTTTGCAATGTCTGGGCCGCTAGATTGGTTCGTTCCAATGTTGATCCTGGCGGCGTTTGAATAATGGCATAAATCATCCCCTGGTCTTCATTGGGGATAAAACCTGCAGGAACAGCATTATTCAAAAAGTAAGCTCCAATACAAAAACCAATTAATACTAAAAATGTAAACACCCGTTTATCCACTATCCCTTTCAACAAGTAAACATATTTGTTGGACATCTTATCAAACAATCTATTGAAGGAATCAAGAAACTTATCGATAATAGATTTCTTTCTTGCCTTGCCATGATTATTCTTCAGCATGATCGCACATAATGCTGGAGTCAGTGTCAATGCCACAACACCCGATAGGATGATAGATGTTGCCATGGTAATGGAAAACTGCCGATAGAATATCCCTACGGGACCAGACATAAAGGCAACGGGGACAAAAACCGCCGCCATGAGGAATGTGATCGCAACAATGGCACCGCTGATTTCATGCATCGCTTTTTTGGTCGCCTTATAGGCCGAAATATGAAGCTCTTCCATTTTGGCATGGACAGCTTCAATAACCACAATCGCATCATCCACAACCACACCAATGGCAAGCACCAATGCAAATAGGGTGATCAAGTTGATGGTAATTCCAAAAAATTGCATGAACAAAAATGATCCCACCAATGAAACCGGCACTGCAATGGTTGGAATCAAGGTCGAGCGCCAATCTCCTAAGAATAGAAAGACGACAATAGCAACAAGCACAAATGCTTCCAATAAAGTATGGACTACCTTTTCCATGGATGCATCCAAAAATTTTGAAACGTCATAACTGATTTCGTAATCCAGTCCTTTAGGAAAAGATGCCTTCAATTCCTTCATTTTGCTTTTAACGTCTTGGATTACCTGAGAAGCATTACTTCCATAGGATTGTTTTAAGACAATGGCTGCGGATGGTTTTCCGTTCAGTGTAGAATAGATATCATACATCGCCGAACCGAATTTGATGTCCGCAACATCTTTTAAGCGTAACATTTCACCATTCTCACCCGCACGTAACACGATATTGCCATAGCCTTCAGTTGTCGTAAAACGTCCTGGGTATTTCAATACATATTCAAAAGATTGGGAGGTCATACCAGATGACTCGCCCGCTTTACCTGGCGAGGCTTCCAAACTCTGTTCTGATAAGGCTTTCATCACCTCTTCTGCAGAAATCTTGTAGGCTGTCATACGATCTGGTTTCAACCAAATACGCATCGCTAATTCGCGCGTTCCAAGAATATTAGCCACCCCAACACCGTCTACACGACGTAATTCGGAGACAATGTTCATGTCCGCATAGTTATACATAAAGTTTCCATCAAGCTCCTTGTCTTTGCTATAGAGATTGATGTACATGAGCATATTGGATTCTTCACGTGTAATCTTCACCCCCTCACGTACCACAATTGGAGGAAGCTTATTCACCACAGAAGCCACACGGTTCTGCACATTTAATGAAGCCTGATTCGGATCTGTTCCTAGGTTGAATACCACCTGGATACTTGCTTCCCCGTCGTTACCGGCATCAGAAGCCATGTATTTCATGCCCGGAACCCCATTTATCGCCCGCTCTAGCGGTATGATAACTGATTTAATCATCAACTCACCATTTGCTCCAGGGTACTCCGCAGTGATATTCACCTTCGGTGGCGATATAGATGGAAATTGTGTTACAGGAAGCTGTACCATAGAAAGCACACCCAAAAACACAATGATCAGTGATATAACGATTGAAAGTACTGGTCTATTTATAAAACGACTAAACATAGTAATTTAAGTGTAAGGGGTCTATTCTGTTTTTAACTTCAAATTTGAAATGGCGTCTTTAGGTTGCACAAAGCTGTAGCTGATTTTATCATCCTCTTTTGCTTTCTGAATACCGTCCAACAAAAATTTATCATCTTTTTGAAGTCCGCTCGTTACCACATACAGATCTGGTAGGGAGTTACCGATTGTGATATGACGAGCTTTTAATTTCCCATCCTTATCGACTACATACACATATTTACGGTCCTGCATTTCGTATGTCGCTTTCTGTGGAATAATTAAAACTTGTTTCAACGGAAAGTTCATCACCACCTTGCCGCTCTCGCCATGTTTTAATAGACGGTTTGGGTTGGGAAATTTCGCTCTAAAAGCAATATTTCCTGTTTCACTGTTAAATTCACTTTCTATGGTCTCTACAAGACCATTTTGAGCAAATAGCTCATTATTGGCAAGTAGCAGGCCCACATGGGTATCCCCGCGTTTACTAACATTAGTTTGATAACTTAAATATTCTGGTTCGGAAACATTGAAATAAACCAACATCTCACTATTATCGGACAGACTTGTCAATAATTCACCTTCATCCACCAAACTTCCCAATTTCAATGGAATCCGATCAATGGTTCCGTCAAAAGGTGCCCTGATTTCTGTAAAGGAGAGATGTAATTTTGCAATCGCTGCCTCGGCTTTGGCTTGCTCAAGCTTCGCTTTAGCCATAGCAAGTTCGTTGGGCGATACAACATTTTTATCAGCTAATGTTTTTGTATTTTGAACTTCAATTTCCGCTACATTAACTTCTGCAGAAGATTTGCGGTATTCGGCCTCATACATCTTCGGCATAATCCGAAAAAGTAGTTGCCCCTTATGGACAAATTGTCCTTCGTCCACGAAAATCTGTTCAAGATAGCCCTTCTCTTGAGCCCGAAGCTCGATATTTCGGAAAGATCTAATCTGGGAGACAAAATCCTTACGGATAGTTGTATCCATTTGTACCGGAGAGGTCGCTGTGAATTTCTCTTTTTCTTCCTTTTCTTCCTTTTTGGAAGTACACCCGATTTGGCATAAGCTAATAGCCAAACTAGCGAGCATAAATACTCTTTTCATTTGTAAGCGTCTAATTAAAAAAATAAGTTTGATTGTTTGTTGTGCTGGTTGGTGAAATAACCTCTACTTTGGTTTATGGCCGTTTCGACTTGTTAATAGATTGTACAAATCGATTACAACGCAATGGAGCATCCCTTAGGATATCCACCAAAGCATATGAAATTTCGAAGGGAATATTTTAAATTCTCCAGTTTTGTTGAAGAACGTATCTTTGAGGGAAAAGATAGGCTATGAAATTGCAAAAAGGAATCTTCTTTGCAAATCGAAAAACAAAAACAAAAAGGACAATTGCAAAAAGCAGCAGCGCAACAAATTGAGACGTTACCTGCAAATCCTTGGTCAATTGAAAATTCTCGGCATCAAACTCCTCTATAACGGGATTATCACTGTGTATATTACCATAAAATAGCGGATCGATGTGATCAACCGATGCATCAATATACTGCTGCATGTCAGCATGATTATGCTGATACATAAAACTGACAGCTGGTCGATCGGATTCAATGAGCACAGCATGGCTATTACTGCTTCTGATAAATAAGAAGCATAGGAAAAGGAATATGGTAATAACCGCTTTCATTGCGGAGCAAATATACTAGCGTACAAATAATTTTAACGATCTTTAACACATTTTAACAAAACAATTACAATCCGCAGATTTCCGCTAGAAAAGTGATAATTGCAAACCCCGTCCATTTGTTCGCAAAGGTTCTGCATCTCCAAAGACTGTCCTGCCTCCATACTTCCAAGAATCCCTCCGTTCCTCCGCTATAATTTGCTGAATATCAAACTGTGGCTGAAAATCTCTTTCGCTATCCAGGACGATCTGGTGCAACTTGTTTATTGATTTTAACTTTTCACCATAACCCAGTTTAGATTTTTCCACACCTTTTTGTAAAATCTGAATGCTCTCATCGTAAATGGTTAATGGAACCGGAAAAGGATGTCCATCTTTTCCGCCATGAGCAAAGGAAAATCGTGCGGGGTCGTTGAACCGTGAAGGCGCTCCATGGATCACCTCACTAACCAGGGCCAATGACTGTAACGTGCGTGGACCAACTCCTTTTAACAGCAGTAGATCTTCAAAATGGCTTGGTTGACTTTCTCGGGCGACGTACAACATCGCTCCCAATCTTTTCAAGTCAACATCTGCAGCACGTACATCGTGATGAGCTGGCATAATAAGTTTAGCGAAATCTTGCATTACTTTACTTGAATCCTCTCTCACTATAGTCATGATACCGGCTCTATTGGCAGCCGCTTCTGCAGCTGTCAAGTTGAGGATTATACCTTGCGAAGGCCCACTGATACCAGCATGAGGTTCTTCAACGAACGATTTGACCTTTTCAGAATGCCAATGGTAGCGACGAGCAGTACCATCTTTTTCATGCATACCTTGCTGGACAACAGACCAATTACCCTGATCTGTTACGATAAAATTATGTAAATACAGTTGGTAACCATCTTGAATGGCTGTGTTATCCACTTTAGCGACAAGCTTACTGCTGCGAATCAATCCGTTGCCATCCAACCCAATTCGATCTGACAACTGAAGTAGTTCCTGTGGAGTCTGCATTGACAACTTGCCTTTCCCCCCACAGATATAAAGCCCCAGCGACTTCGCATCTGGATTAATAGCGCGTTTTAATGCCCCCATAACAGCCGTTGTGATACCTGAAGAATGCCAATCCATCCCAAGAACAGCACCGAAACTCTGAAACCAGAATGGATCCGCCAGTCTTCTTAAAACTTCATCTTTACCATAATCCATGAGGATAACTTCAACTATTGAACGGCCTAGGGAAGCCATTCGTTCGTAAAGCCACGCTGGTACTTTTCCATAATGTAATGGGAGATCTGCAGTGCCGGAACGTTTCATTGTAAACTAAATATATTAGTACAAATCTATCTCTTTTTCATATAAAATAAAAACGGCTAGATAATTTCTAGCCGTTTTTATTTTATAATCAATCTATACACTACACCTGAGCATACAACTTAGGGCTCATCGAAGTAGCGGCACATGTCACAGCTTCCCTATTTACCGGTTAACGCTGACAACAAACCAGCACGGAACGAAGGATCTTTCTCTGAAAATTCAATAGAATGCTTATATGTGTCTACATTAAAGAAGAGCTCCGCTGGAGCAGCTTTTTTATTATCCAAAAATAATTTAAAGCTATAGGCTGTTTTTTTGGACAAGTCAGCATTCACCTTATTGGATGAAAACACATTCGGAAGAATTACATCTTTTGTAAAAGAATCCGTTGTAGGCGTCTGAAATAATTCCCCTAACGCTTTAATTAAATTGTCAGACTGTTGGCCCGATGACGAGATTCTAATTTTACCTTTGGTAAAACCGACGTCATCACTCGGCTGGCCATCTATTATACCTGCGGGTATAAAATCTACAATTTCAAACTTCGCTCCAACAGTATCTTGTTTGTAAAGAGATTTTGTGATATAAATACGACTTGAATCGGTTAAGATCTCATCTGTGATACGTAGAAAAAAGTTCTTCTTTTCCGCGCCCGGTGTACCATTCGTAAATTGTTCGATTTTTACACCTTCAATTTTGTTAACCGTTGTTGTATCACTTCCATCAGTTTTCTTCTGATTGGAATTTCCGCAACTAGCCATCAGCACCGTAGCGGTAGCAAGAAATGCTATAGATTGAATCTTGTACATATTGAATTGTTTGTTATCAGTTATTAATGAATATTGCTCTTATAATATTACCATTATTACTGATAACAAACAACTATTATCAATGTTTTTATTTTATTTCAATAAAGCATCGTATAAAATTTCCACAGGATGATAGGATTTTCTTCCAACACCATCTTTAATCTGATGCCTACAGGAAGTGCCCGCCGCAGCAATTAGCGTATCGGATGATGTTTTACGTATGGTAGGTAACAAAACCAGTTCGGCCACTTTCATCGAAACATCATAATGTTCAGCCTCATAACCAAATGATCCTGCCATACCACAACAGCCCGAAGGAATAGTTTCTACGCTAAAATTCGTCGGGAATGATAGAACCTGTTCTGTCACAGTCACGAGGTGAAAAGCCTTTTGGTAACAGTGACCATGCAGCTTTATCTTTTTTGCTGTTCCAGTAAACTGTTCCGGATGAATACGTCCTGCCTTCATTTCAGTCAACAGAAATTCGTCAATCATCAACGCATTTTTGGCTACTTTTTGTGCGTCAACACGTAAATCATCGTCTACTAAACTCAAATACTCGTCTCTAAATGTAATTATTCCTGAAGGTTCAACGCCTAAAAGTGGCGTATCATCCGTAATTAATCCCTTTAAGAAATGGATATTTTGATTCGCAATCTTCTTTGCTTCTTTCACAAACCCTTTGGAAAGATAAGTCCGTCCACTTTGCACATGTTTTGGAATGACTACTTCATACCCCAATGCCGTCAATAATTTGTATGCTGTAATACCGATCTCTGCATCATTATATTCCGTAAACTCATCCGAAAAAAGATAAACACGACGCTTGGCATCACTTACCACTGCTTGTTTTTTTACCCATTGGGTTAAGGTTGTTCCATTGACGGTTGGCAAGGAACGCTTTGGCGCAAATCCTACTGTTTTTTTGACCATTCCTGACAAGAAATCATTTTTGACCACAAAATTATAAAGAGGTGCTACCCACGATCCGAGTTTCTGAGACTGGGTGAAATTAGCAATTAATTTTGTTCTAAACCCCGCACCATGCTCATCATAATAGTGTTGTAAAAATTCAGCTTTCATTTTAGCAACATCAACGCTGGAAGGGCACTCCGTTTTACAGCCTTTGCAGCTTAAACAGAGATCCATGACCTCTTTGATCTCTTCATGATCGAAACGGTTTTTCTTTGTGGAATTCGTCAAAAACTGACGTAGCATATTTGCCCGTGCCCGTGTTGTATCTTTTTCATCACGTGTAGCCATAAACGACGGACACATTGTTCCACCGGTAATTTCAGTCTTTCGGCAATCTCCCGAACCAGAACACTTCTCCGCCAGCCGAAGGATAGACTCATCTTTGGAGAAATCGAAGTAGGTCTTTATTTTAGTTCGGTTGTTATCGTTATCATAGCGCAAATGAGAATCCATCGGCGGTGTGTTAACAATCTTATTTGCATTAAAAACTCCCTGTGGGTCAAAGATGAATTTGACTTCCTCAAGTAATTTATAAACTTTTTCGCCAAGCACTTTGCCAATAAACTCTCCGCGCAGACGACCATCACCGTGCTCACCACTCAGCGAACCGTTATATTTTAACACAAGATCACTCGTCTTCTCGAGGATTGAACGAAAAGTACGTTTCCCGGCTGCTGTTTTCAGATTTACAAAGGGTTCGATATGCAGCTCTCCCGCTCCTGCATGCGCATAATAAGATGCGTGTACACCCTCTTCTATCAAAAGCTTTTGAATATCCCGCACGTAAGCAGGTAGGTCCTCAGGGGAAACAGCACAATCTTCAATCAAATTTACAGGCTGACTGTCCCCAGGCAAATTACGGATTAAACCAAGGCCCGCTTTGCGTACATCCCAAACTAAATTCGTCTGTTCAATACCGGTAATATAAGGATAGGCATATCCTAAGCCACGAGCAATTAGATCTGCTTTCAATGCCATCGCTTTCGCCTCTGTTTCAGCTGCTGTCTGCCCCCTAAACTCAACAATTAATAAAGCCTGTGGATCGCCCTCAATAAAAAAACGATTATACTTATAGGTTGGATGCCCAACCGTGAAATCCATGATGTATTTGTCTACCAGTTCAGATGCTTCTGGCTTATGCTCCAGGGCAATCACGTTGCCATGCATACACTCTACCATATCTGCAAAATGAACACAGAGTAAACCTAGCTCCTGAGGTGGTAAGGACATCAATTTGAGTTTCGCCTCTGTAACGATCGCCAAAGTTCCCTCGGATCCTGCTAATAAATTACACATATTGAAAGGGGCCGAACGATCAGCAAGAATATCCAATGCATAACCGGTATTTCTTCTTGTGATGGATCGTTTGGGGTAGCCCGCTTCTATGGCACTTAAATGCTGTGGATCTATCAATAATTCATTCATATTACGGTAGATATCCCCCTCACGACCAGCTAATAATAATTTCTTAAAATATGCTGCTTCATCAAGCGCCTCAAAAGTCACTTCAGAACAGTCGTCCAAAAGTACGTTGGCCGAAATCAAATTGTGCCGTGTATCTCCCCAGACAATTGAATGCAAACCCGAAGAGTTATTGCCAATCATTCCACCAACCATGGCACGGCTTGCCGTCGAAGTTTCAGGCCCAAACATCAGTCCGAATGGTTTAAGATAACTATTTAAGTCGTCACGGATCACGCCTGGTTGCACCCGAACCCACTGCTCTTCGACATTAAGTTCAATAATACCGTTAAAATGACGCGAAATATCCATAATAATACCATGGCCTACAACCTGTCCCGCCAAAGAGGTACCGGCAGTACGTGGTATTATTGTTATCCTATGCTGCTGTGCAAAATCAATTAATTTTTTAATGTCATCAATATCAGCTGGTATTGCTACAGCCAACGGCTTTTCCTGATAAACAGACGCATCGGTCGAATAGGCAAGCAACATCGTTTGATCCTTGGTTTCATTGGTATAAAAGAGCTCCCCTTTGAGTTGAGACGCTAATAAGGCTAATTGATTTTGATCTTTCACTTAATCTGCATTTAATGTATGAAACAAATTTAGTCAAATTTATGCATTGGAAAAAGAGATGAATGCAAGAAATGCACAAATCAAAAACAAAAAACGCATAAAAACGCAAAACAGGGTAATTTACCACAAAAGTCAATTTTATTTCGTTCCTTCAAACAATGCGTGTATTTTTGTGGCGCTACATCATTTAGTTAACGATTGATATCTTCCTTATATGCGTAATCTATTCCTTCGCTATACGCTTCATTCTGATTTTATTATATACACCATTCGGGTATTGATTGGCTTCCTTATAGGTTACCCACTCTTTGTATCCTTTCCCCAGTACTCTGTTTCTTGGACACTCATATCGATTATACTGGTCATTTCGCCACAAGAGAATGAATCAAAAAAAATAGCTATCGATCGCGCTAAATCCAATTTTATAGGCTCGGCAATCGGGCTTAGTTTATATTTTGTACCTATTTCACAACTGTACGCCATGATTATCGGCATTGTCGCGTCATTGATTACTTGTAAGCTACTCAACATCATGGCTGTGGCGCGAACATCGATGGTCGCCCTAATTATCGTCTACCTTCATGAACAGCAAAGCCGCTCCTACTTCGCCGCCTTGGATCGCTTTGGTTGTGTCTGTTTAGGTTGTCTGATTGGATTGGGGGTCATCCTGTCTACAAGAAATATTATTCTGAAATTAAGAAAAAGGTATAATTGTTGAATTATACCTTTGGGCGACCTAAAAAGCAATATACTTACTTTCAGCACCATAGCCCAAATGGTTAAGATTTCTTTACAGTAAATTCGAATAAAATTCACATACCACTCCGTTTAATCAGAATAATATTCAGGATAGCATAAATAATTTTGAATATTATACTTTTTTAGCTACCTTTGCAGTCGAAATGACAAAAGTAGAATATAATTTAGACCAAGTCGACTATAAAATCTTGCGCTTAATGCAGGATAATGGACGGATCAACAACGCTGATATCGCAAGAGAATTAGGTATGGCACCATCAGCAATCCTCGAGCGCGTAAAAAAGCTTGAGCAAAAAGATGTGATTTTAAAATATAGTGCTAAGATCAATCCTGCCGCGGTCGATCAAAAACTTTTATCGTTTATTTTTATCAAAGCCAATGATATTATTGGCGAACAGGGTGTAGGGTTGGCACTTGCCGAAATCCCTGAAGTTCAAGAAGTACATGACATTGCAGGTGATGATGGTTATCTTATTAAAGTAAGAACTGCAGATTCTACAGGTTTAGTGGATCTCATGCGAAATACCTTAAGTAAAGTTGAAGGTATTATTTCGACACGGACAACAATTGTACTTCAGACAGTCAAGGAAGATCAGCAGGTTGTGATACCTGAGTAATAGAAAGGAGGTTTAATTATGTTGCAAGGACAAAAAAAGGCAGCTAGCCCATTCATGGTTGTTGTTGCTTATTTCATTATTTATGTGGTATGGGGCTCTACCTTTTTCTTTATAGAAAAAGCATTGCATAGTTTCCCCCCATTTATTTTGGGTTCGTTTCGATTTGTTGCAGCCAGTGCAATCCTAATGACATATTGCGCCATAAAAGGATATAAATTATTTAATAAGCGTTCTATTCAGGAGGCCGCAATCGTAGGTTTTTTATTACTCTTCGTCGATATGGCAGGGGTTATCTGGGCCGAGCAATATGTATCTGGCGGTGTTGCCGCTATTATTGCTGCCGCTGCTGCAATCTGGTTTATATTATTGGACAAACCAAAATGGAAAGAAAACTTTAGCAGCATTAGCACAGTTGCCGGCGTAGCATTAGGTTTCTGTGGTGTTGTGATGCTATTTGCTGAACAGATCATGGCGACCAATGACAATACAGATGGCACCCTTAAGGTGATTGCCTTATCGATTTTAGTATTGGGTTCTATCGCTTGGACTGTAGGTTCATTGATTTCCAAATACTTTAAAAAATCTGAAAAAGAAGAAATAGAGGATCTGCATGTTATGGTGAAGACCGCTTGGCAAATGGTTACCGCAGGTGTCCTCTTTAATATCACAGCGCTTTTTACCGGCGAATATGCATCATTTACACTGCGTAGTGTGGCACCTGTTGACTGGTTTAATTTGGGGTATTTAATTACATTTGGCTCAATTCTTGCTTTTAGCTCTTATATCTGGTTATTGCAGGTGCGTCCAGCAATGGAAGTAAGTACCTATGCGTATGTGAACCCAATTATTGCACTTATTTTAAGTCATTTTTTCACTTCGCACGTGGTAACCTCCCTGCAAATTGTCGGTTTAGCCGTTATTCTATTTTCAGTCTTGTTGATGAACTGGAAAGCGTATCGCACCAAACTGTCGTTGCGCAGCAAAAGGAAAAAGATCATCCAACAAGGTAATAAGCTGGAGAACTTAAAAACAGCAGATTGCCAAATGGATGCCAATACTATTCCTGACACGGAATTAGTTCACTAGGTTGTTATTTTTCTAATTATATGGACAAAGCTTAATGTGTAACAATGTTAAGCTTTTGTTGTTTTTAAAAATTAGCTAACATTGGATAAGATTTGTTCATATATAATTGGCTAACTTTGCAAAGTATTTGGTTAAATTAAAGAGAATGAATATATCGAAGCAAATTGCCTTTATTGGTAGCCTTGGTGTCGCTTCGCTTTTGATGGTTACAGGTTGTACAAAACAGCTCCATCCAACGCAAAAAGATTTCCGACAATATCATATCAATAGCGATATGCAAGCTGATCCTGCAGTCGTATCAATCTACGAGCCCTTCAAGCACAAAATGGAAGCGGAAATGAACCGTGTGATTGGACATGCGGACAAAGCATTGACAAAAGAGAAAACAGCGGAAACATTAATGGGCAACTTTTTTTGTGAAGCCTTTTTGTGGATGAGTGAACATAATGCCCATAACCCTGCGGATTTAGCGTTCGCAACAAAGGGTGGGATTCGAAATGACCTTAAAGCAGGAGATATTACCGTAGGACATATTTTCGAGGTTATGCCCTTTGAGAACACATTGACAATACTCGAACTCAAGGGTAGTCAGATTCGTCAGCTTGCTGACTATATTGCAACAACACATGGTCAACCTATTGCTGGAATGACTTTGACAATTACAGGCAACAAAGTTCAGGACATCAAGATCAAAGGTCAAGCTATTGAAGACGATAAGTTATATAAACTAGTGACCTATGATTATCTTGCCAATGGTGGTGACAACCTTACCCTGTTGACACAACCTGTATCGCGGGCAGACTATCCGCAACGTATGCGTGAAGGTTTGATTGAATATGTGAGTGAATTAACGAAAGAAGGCAAAAAAGTAAATGCAGAATTAGATGGAAGAATTAAAATCAATTAACCGAAGATCGTTTATCAAGCAAGTTGGTGGATTTTCTGCTGCAGTTGCTTTGGGATCACTTCCTTTTCAAGTCGACGCGAAGAGTAAGAAGGTAAAACTTACAATTTTACATACCAACGATGTTCATAGCCGTATTGAACCGTTTCCGATGGACGGCGGTAAATATCAGGGATTGGCTGGTGTTGCGCGCCGAAGTACGCTTATCAATAAAATCCGCAAAGAAGAAGAACATCTTCTATTACTGGATGCAGGCGACATGTTTCAAGGTACCCCCTATTTTAATCTTTTTGGAGGAAAACTTGAACTTGATCTCATGACAAAGCTGGGTTATGATGCCGGGACATTCGGAAATCATGAATTTGACAATGGTCTTAACGGTCTTGTAAAATACCTGGATCACGCTAAATTTCCGTTCTTAACGGCCAATTACGACTTCAAAGGAACTGTATTGGAGGGGAAAACCCAGGATTATACCATATTCCATAAAGGCGGAATAAAAATAGGCGTGTTTGGACTAGGAGTAGATATTGAAGGATTGGTTGACCCCAATAACTTCAAGGGAATGAAATATTTGGATCCTATTGAAGTATCCAACAAGGTGGTCCGCATATTGAAGGAAAAACACAAATGTGATTTGGTCATCTGTTTATCGCATTTGGGTTATCAATATGAAAACGATAAAGTGTCCGATCTGATCCTTGCCGCTAAAACCTCAGATATTGACCTAATTATCGGCGGCCATACCCACACCTTCTTAAATGAACCAACACTGGTTACTAATTTAAAAGGAACGAAGACCGTTGTGAATCAAGTCGGTTTTGCCGGGATTAATCTGGGACGTATTGACTTTATTATGGAACCGGGGTCTGAGAAGAAACAAATGGTCGCAAGTACCTATCAGGTCAATCCTTCAATTCCAGAGTCCATGTTGGCATAATATGATCTAATTCTAATAAATGCCAAGTTGACTAATCAATTTGGCATTTTTTTTACCAATACGACAAGAAGACGTATGAATTAAAAACCTTATACGATCTATACAAGCTGATTCATCATTCAATGAAAAGAATTTTATCGATATACCTCGACTCCTTTAAGGGACTGTCTCAAGCCGCATGGCTACTTGCCATAGTTATGCTCATCAATAGAATGGGAAGTATGGTGATTCCCTTTCTTGGTCTCTACATGACCCAGGTTCTACATTTTGACATTAAACAGGTCGGTGTGGTATTGATGAGTTATGGATTCGGCTCCGTTTGTGGTTCCTATATAGGTGGCTGGCTGACTGATCGGATTGGTAGTTTCAAGGTTCAGTTCGGAAGTCTCGTATTGGCCGCTCCTTTATTCTTACTGATTCCACATTTCAAAGAGGTGCAGTCGTTATCCATCATGATTTTTACGTTGAGCTTAATCTTTGATGCCTTTAGACCTGCAAACTCGGTGTCAGTGGCGAGTTACGCTAAACCAGAAAATATCACGCGCGCTTTTTCATTGAATCGCCTAGCCATAAATTTGGGGTTTTCAATCGGCCCAGCGGTTGCTGGCTTTTTGGCCACCATCTCATTCAATTGGATCTTTTATGGAAATTCTTTTGCCGTCCTTTGCGCTGCAGTGATTTTCTTTGTCTTTTTTCATAAGCGAGAAAAAAGAAGCGAAATCAAATCAAAAAAAGAGATTATTCCTGAAAACGGATTGCCTCAAAAAGGACGAAATCCTTATACGGACGTGCCTTTTGTCTTATTCAATATCTTTTGTTGTATTTTCTCATTTTGTTTCTTTCAGCTGATTACGACTTTACCCCTTTTCTACCGTGAGGTTCATCATTTGAACGACCACCAAATCGGATTTCTACTCGGTTGGAGTGGTTTCGTTATCGTATTGCTGGAGATGTTTATCGTCCATATCGCTGAAAAAAGATTCTCGTTAATTAGCACGCTCGTCTTTGGAACATTTTTATGTGCCAGCTCTTATGCCATGCTAAATTTTACAGGCGGGCTGGGTTGGTTATATTTCACATTCTTTATTTTTGGTCTCGGCGAAATGCTGACATTGCCCTTTATGGCAACGGTTTCTGTTAACCGCTCGACACCCAAAACACAAGGAGCATACATGGGCTTCAATTCCCTTGCTTTTTCAGCTGCAAATATATTTTCACCACTTTTAGGGACAAGCATAGTTGACTCCTTTGGTTTTACAACACTATGGTGGGCAACTGCATTGACTTTATCTGCAACGGCAATCGGGTTCTATTTAGTTCTGAAATGGATGAAATAGTATAAACTAAATAAACAAAAAGCGGGTGTATTTAAAATTAAATGCACCCGCTTTTTGTAAAATGATTGATAACTACCAAATTTTGATACGCTTATCGACCGGAACAAACATTTTGTCGCCGTTCTTTGTATCCCAAGCTTTATGGAAAGCATCTAGGTTAATGATCGGCGCAAAAGCACGGTACTGTGCCGGAGAATGTGGATCAGTTTTCACTTGATTGACCACAAACTCGTCTGTTGTCTTCGTTCTCCATATGGTAGCCCAGGAAAGGAAAAAGCGCTGGTCCTGCGTAAAACCATCTATTAATCCAGGATTTCCCTTATCTTTCAGATAGAGTTGCAATGCATCAAAAGCAACTGATGAGCCTCCCAAATCCCCTATATTCTCCCCCAATGTAAAGCGACCGTTCACAAAAACGCCCGGTACAGGTTCATAGGATTCAAATTGACGTACCAAAGCATCAGCCGCTGCTTCAAATTTCGCCTTATCACTGTCGCTCCACCAGTTGTTCAGGTTTCCGTTTCCATCGTATTTCGCACCCTGGTCGTCAAATCCATGCGAAAGTTCATGACCAATTACCGCACCGATACCACCAAAATTAACTGCAGCATCAGCCTTATAATCATAGAATGGCGGCTGGAGAATAGCTGCCGGAAAGACAATCTCGTTAAACAATGGGCTATAATAAGCGTTTACAGTCTGCGGAGTCATCCCCCATTCAGACTTGTCTACTGGCTTATCTTGTTTCGCCAAATTTTGGAAAAATGCCCATTTACTCGAAGCCAATACATTTTCATACAACGATGTACCAACATCAAGTTTGCTATAATCTTTCCATTTATCCGGATAGCCAATTTTAACTTTAAACTTAGCCAGTTTGTCCAATGCCTTTACTTTCGTTTCATCCGACATCCAGGTCAATCCCTTGATATGCTGCCCGAAAGCTTTAACGAGATAGCTTACAAGTTCTTCAGCTTCGGCTTTGGCCTTCGGAGGGAAGTTTTCTTTCACATATAATTTCCCTAATAATTCTCCTGCGATCGAATTGACAAATTCCACACCACGCTTATCTAAAGCACGCTGCTCCTTTTGTCCTTTTAACTTACGACCCCAGAAGTCAAAATACAGATCATTAAGCTCCTGTGTAGTATATGACGCTGCATTATTTAAAATATGAAATGTCAATATCTCTTTGATTAGCGGTAGATTTTCTGGATTGAAAACTCGATCCAAATTCTCATAATACTTTATTTCCGGCACAATCACAGTATCAGCCTTAAAACCGACATCCTTTAGGTACTTTGCAATATCCACGTTTTTCACCATCTTTTTTAGATCTGCTACAGCGATCGGATTATATCGACCATTAGCATCACGTGATTGCTCAACAGTTTTAAGGTTTGCGGCCATTTGCTTTTCAAAAGCAACAATTTTTGGACCTTTTAAATCCTTCGTAACTTGGCCAGATTTAGCATAAAGTGCAGAAATATAATTTGAATAGTCAGTTAAGGTTTCTTCGTTCTTCTTGTCTTTTACTTGATAATATGAACGTCCTAAACCTAGACTTCCGCCACCAAGGTATACCGTATTGACATCGGAATTTTTAAGATGTGCATATACATAGCCACTAAAAAAAGGATTTCCACCACTGGGTGCTACCTCAACAAGATATTTATATAAATCATCGAAATTCTTAATGGCTGCAATTTTAGTGAGATAAGGTTTAACAGGCGCTAAACCAAGTTTATTACGTGTTTTCATATCCACAAATGATTTATACAAATCACCTATCTTCTGATTGTCTGTACCCTTTTGGAACTGTCCAGATAATGATTCTTGCAAAACCTTCAAAGTAGCAATATCGGTATTTTCACGCAATTCGTCAAAAGAACCCCAACGTGCTTTATCAGAAGGTATTTTGACCGTTTTCATCCATTTCCCGTTCACAAAATTATAAAAGTCATCTTGCGGACGAACACTCTTATCCATGTAACTCACATTAATTGCATTGTTTTGCGCATGGCTTGCCAACGAGCCGCAGGCTAACAAGGCTGCTAAAAGTAGATTTTTCTTCATATAAAAATTTAGTTTGTTTATCGCTATACACAAACTTAAGAAAAGTTCTTCTATTGTTGATGCAACAAATATGGTTCTAATGACAACCAAAATTAAGAAACATAGCTGGGTCTATGCTTTATTGCGGGTTGATTTACGTAGTACAAGGATAAAAATCAGTAAGAACAAGGCAATACCTGCGATCCAGACCCACGGATTAGCAAACCATAAAGTACCATTCGCTTCTTTGAGTTTTTGATCTTCCTCTAGCGTAACCTGTGCTTTCAATAAAAAAAATGAAAGAACAGAACAAACTAGTAAAGCAGTCTTTTTCATATTTAATCACTTAACATGAATAGAATGCTTTTTTAGCCGTTTTTGTTTGAAATGAATTAAATTATCCTTGTTTGATTTCGCCTAAGTAAACCACATCTTTCAGATCAAAAGGAGTTTCTTGATACACGAAGTAATTCAACCAGTTATTGAAAAGCAGGTTCGCATGGCTTGTCCAGCGCACTAAAGGACGATTTTCGGGATTGTCATCGACATAATAATTTGCAGGCATAGCAATCTCCTGCCCTTTTTCCAAGTCTCTTTTATACTCTTCGTCCAATGTAAAAGGAGCATATTCTGAATGTCCCGTCAAATAAAATTCTCGTCCACCTCGTGAAGAAACAATAGCAATACCTGCTTCCGGCGATTCCGAAAGAATTTCCAAACCCTCTTTCACCAGGAGATCATCCTTCTCAATGGTCGTATGGCGGCTGTGCGGTATAAAGAACTCATCATCAAATCCACGGAATAGCGGATGTCTTTTGTTTAACGTAGTATGCTTAAATACACCAAAAAGCTTTTCCCCTAAAGGCTTTTTCTCTACACCATAGAAATGATACAATGCAGCTTGAGACGCCCAACAGATATACAAACTTGATGTTACATGGGTTCGTGCCCAATCGAAGATGGTCTGAATTTCTGCCCAGTAGGTCACTTCCTCGAAAGCAACCATTTCAACTGGAGCTCCCGTAATAATCATTCCGTCGTAGAAATTCTCCTTAACCTCAGTCAAGCTCTTATAAAACATCTCCAAATGCTCTTCGGGGGTGTTCTTTGAAACATGCGTTTCAAGTCGCAAAAATTCCATTTCCACCTGCAAAGGATTATTCGACAGCAAACGAATAAAATCTGTCTCTGTCGTAATTTTAAGCGGCATCAAGTTCAGTACTAAAACGCGAAGCGGTCTAATGTCCTGCTCATTTGCTCTTAAATCACTCATGACAAATATATTCTCCTTTTTCAACAGCTCAATGGCAGGAAGGTTATTAGGAAGTTTGACCGGCATAGATAATTTCTCCTTATACAATTAGCATGCAAAATTAGCAAGAAAATGCCATAAATGCTAAATGAAACATAAATTATCTTCCATTATATTAATATAATCTCCAACATCAAAATCTATTCCTTACTTAAATCTAATAGGGATTTTCTAAATCTCTGCGACCCAAAATTCATTCCACCTACATGCTTAATGACCAACTTACCAGCCTTGTCCAAAATAATTGTTGTGGGTATGCTTGTGGTACTCAATTCATTCGGTAACACCGAATTTAACTGATAGACAGGTAGACTATATTTTCTTTTCGCCATAAATTTCCTCGAAGCGCTAAGATTTCCATCAATATCGACAGACAAAATAATAATACTATCGTTGCCTTTAAAATCCTGATAGAGTTGATCCAATGAAGGCATCTCAGCAAGACAAGGTGGACACCATGTCGCCCATAAATTAATAACCACAACTTTCCCCTTGAGTTGATTTAGGCTCAACACATTGTTTTTACTGTCCCTAAAGCTAAGATCATACCCTTCGGTCCAGCCATTACCCTCCCCTTCGGCAACAGAAAGCGTATTTGCTTTACCCGGAAATGGGCTGCAAAACAACAAACTAACCAAGAAAAGGACACTATAATTTACTCTTTTTCTCATACAACACTGTTTCTAAGCATTAACATAACGTTTGCATCCTAATTTGATTGTCTCTAAATCAGAAAAAGCAATCTTTTTTTTATCCTATTTTTTAATTCATTTTTTAGCGCCGATATAGGCCTAAATTCCGTTTTTGGAATACAATAGCGGAAAGATATGTGTAAAAGATATTACAAACAAATTTGGGGATATGTGTATTATATAGTATGAAAATAAGTAAATGAATATGAGCAAAGAGAAATCAATACGAGAAATTGAAATTAACGGAAAAGTTTACCAGTATAGTGCTATTAAAGATCTTCCTGAAGGTAATATCACACACCTGCCATTTAGTATCCGCATCCTACTGGAAAATGTATTGCGTAACCATGATGGATTCAGTATCACGGACGAGCATGTCAATACCCTGATTCATTGGACTCCACAACCTGTTGACAAGGATATACCCTTCAAACCAGCCAGAATTTTAATGCAGGACTTTACCGGAGTACCTGCTGTAGTCGATATGGCATCGCTTCGTGCCGAATTTATCCGGCATGGCAAGGATGGACAAAAAATAAATCCCGCTATCCCTGTGGATCTAGTTATTGATCATTCCGTTCAGGTCGATTACTTTGGCACAGACTACTCGTATGACAAGAATGTCGAGTTGGAATATGAACGCAACCGCGAGCGTTATGAACTCCTTAAATGGGCACAGAAAGGATTAAAAAATTTCACCGTTGTTCCTCCGGGTATGGGTATCTGCCATCAGGTCAATTTAGAATATCTTGCCAAAGGAGTAATTGAACGCGACAATTGGCTTTTTCCGGATACCTTAGTAGGGACGGATTCGCATACACCAATGGTCAACGGTATTGGTGTACTGGGTTGGGGAGTTGGTGGTATTGAGGCTGAAGCTGCCATGCTTGGACAACCGATCTTTTTCACCTGTCCTGAAGTTATCGGCCTTAAACTTATCGGCAAAATACCGGCGACATGCACCGCCACAGACATGGTTCTTTCGATAACAAAAATACTTCGCGATAAAGGTGTTGTGGGCAAATTTGTTGAAGTATTTGGCGATGGATTGGACAGCCTTTCAGTGACAGATCGTGCGACAATTTCCAATATGTCCCCAGAATTTGGCTGTACAGTTACCTATTTTCCGATTGATGACCGAACCCTTGAATACATGCATAGCACCAATCGAAGTGCAGAGCAGATTAAAATTGTTGAAGATTATTGTAAAAGCAATTTACTCTGGCGCACTGGCAAGGAAGAAATTCAATATTCGTCGGTCGTTGAATTCGATTTATCAAGCCTTGAACCAACTGTATCTGGGCCCAAAAGGCCGCAGGATAAAATTCTAGTGAAGGATTTAAAAACCACATTTTCACAACTTTTGGACAGCGAACACCATCGACAATATGTCCCTGTTTTGCAGCGATCTGAATCTGCCTGGCTTGCTGACGGCGGTTCAGGAACAGAGTTTACCTTTGGTAAGGTACCTGTCGAACATGATTCACCGCATGAAGTTATTCAAGAGTCTATTCATGCCGTTCGCATCAAACACAATCATAAGGAGTATATTGTCAGTGATGGCAGTATTGCGATCGCAGCTATAACAAGCTGTACCAACACCTCGAACCCTACGGTCATGATCGGTGCAGGATTATTGGCCCGTAACGCCATCGAGCGCGGACTTCGCACCAAATCCTGGGTAAAGACCTCTTTAGCCCCTGGCTCAAAAGTCGTTACGCAATACCTTGAAAGATCAGGACTTAGTGCTGATCTTGATGCCCTGCGTTTTCATACCGTAGGTTACGGTTGTACCTCCTGTATTGGAAACTCCGGTCCTCTTCCACCACAAATAGCAGAAGCGGTGGAAAAAGGTGAATTGATTGTTGCCTCGGTATTATCTGGTAACCGAAATTTTGAGGCCCGTGTGCATCCACAAGTCAAAATGAACTTCTTAATGTCGCCGATGCTTGTTGTGGCCTATGCGCTGGTCGGACGAGTGGATATTAATCTCTTGGAGGAACCATTGGATTACGACCCTAACGGTCAGCCCGTATATCTGAAAGATATTTGGCCAAGCCGCGAGGATATTATGGAAACCGTCCATGCTTGCGTCAAACAATCGGATTTCCAAGAAGTCTATGATGTCATCTTCGACGGATCGACAGACTGGCAAGAACTTGAAGTGAATCTTGATCAAAATTACCAGTGGGACAACACGTCTACCTACATCAAAGAATCGCCATTTTTTGAAAATCTACAAGCCGTTCCTAATCCAATACAGGATATTCAGAATGCAAGGGTATTACTTTATCTCGGTGACTCGGTGACTACGGATCATATCTCACCCGCTGGTTCATTCAAAGAAGAAACTGCAGCTGGACAATACCTCAGATCACATCAGGTAAGTAAAGAAGATTTCAATTCTTACGGATCTAGACGTGGGAACCACGAGGTCATGATGCGCGGAACATTTGCCAATGTGCGTATTAAAAACAAAATTACCGATCGTGAGGGTGGATTTAGCCGTTACTTCCCCACCAATGAGGTGAAGACGGTGTATGAAACCGCAATGGAATATCGCAAAAACAACACAGCGCTCATCGTACTGGCCGGAAAAGAGTATGGTTCGGGTTCCTCCAGAGATTGGGCAGCAAAGGGCACATTCCTTCTTGGCGTACGCGCGGTTATTGCTGAAAGTTTCGAGCGTATTCACCGAAGTAATCTTGTCGGTATGGGCGTAGCACCTCTTGTCTTTATCAACGACGAAAACGCAGAGAAATTAGGACTAGATGGAACAGAAGTCTATAGCATCTCTGGACTTGAGACCGATTTAACACCCCATAAACTTCTCTCGGTAACGGCGGTACATGACAATGGAACGGTAACCAATTTTCAAGTAAAAGCAAGACTCGATTCAGCCATTGAAATAGAGTATTTTAAGAATGACGGTATTCTACAATATGTGCTGCGTCAGTATTTAAAGAACAACTAACATTGTGCAAATAGAGAATCGGAATATCTAAAAAAGTAAAGGGCACTGATCAGTGCCCTTTAACAAACTATATAAAAACCTACCAGAGTTCTACAATACTTCAGTCTTGACCCCAGCACCCCAAGAATTATATTTTATGACTACGCCAAAAATAGCCATAAAAAATCCCTCTTTTTATCCCTGAAATCAGGTATTTTGGTCGCAAGCGGAAATAGCGCCTTTGACTTTATTTTAAAGTAAAATCATTCGGCAGAATTCCTTATTTTCGCTAAAATCAATGCCAACACGATACAGAATGGAAGAACTTGTCGAACAAACAATCACTAAACAAACATTTACAGCTGAACTAAAGCAAGTTCAGGAATTCTACAAATGCACCTTTGAACAATGTGATTTCCAGAACGCAGAACTCGTAGATCTCCTATTCACAAACTGTGAATTTAAATCATGTAATCTTTCCAATGTCAGTCTAAAGGGCACACAACTAGATCATGTTGTTTTTAATGACTGCAAAATGCTAGGCATACACTTTAATGAATGTAGTTCATTTTCCTTTCATGCCAATTTCAGCAACTCGGTTCTGGATTACTCCTCTTTTTTTGAAAGAAATATAAAGAAGTTCCAGTTTGAACAATGCTCTTTGCAACATGTGGATTTTGAACGGGCCAACCTTCAACAGGTGCTGTTTAAAAAAACGAATTTGCTAAATGCCCGCTTTGTACAATGCAATCTCGAGGGCTGCGATTTTCGGTCTTCGATCAATATCCAGCTAGATCCTGAGGTCAATCGTATGAAAAAAAGTAAATTTGGTCCGGAACAATTACCTGGTCTACTACTTAAATATCAACTGGTTATTGATTAAATATGGGAAAGGCCGTTCAACTAACTCCAAAATCAATGTATTCCATTGAACCATGTTGATTTATCGTTAAATAACGGATTTCAGGGATAAAACTCCCCACTTTGAATCAGGATATTTGTCATTCAAAGTTTAAGAAAATGAAAAAAATATCCCTATCATTCGCAGCTATCTTAGCGGCCAGCACAATGTCGTTTGCACAGATCAATAAAGCATTCAAGATCAACTATGCCATTACGTATGCTGTCGATCCCAGCGAAGAAGCACAAGCAGCTCCAGTTTCTGTTTACGAAGCGTATGTTAACAATGATAAAATAAAAGTTATATCGGCTTCCGGAGACGGCGAAGAGTCAATCTTTCTCATTAAAAAAAATGAAGAACAATCAATTATATTGTACCCAGGACTGGCAAAATACGTCGTTAAAGAAAATGCGCTCAGCCCACATACGATCAAATTCGTCCCAAACCAGACGAAAATGATTGCCGGTTATCCCTGCAAACTAGCTCAGGTCGAAATTCCTATTTCAGAAGATAATGACGAAAACAGCACCTTATCGATCTGGTATAGCGATAAATTGCCAGCCACCTATTGGGAGGGATTTGATCTATTCAAAAAAATCCCCGGGGCTGTGCTACAGCTAACAACACCCCTCGGAATGGATATGATTGCCCAGAACATCGCCGATAGCCAATTAGACGATAAAGATTTTATCGTACCTGAGGATTATGAGCAAGTAGCATCCATTTATGACGCCGAGGAAGATTCGGAAGAAAACAACCAGATTGCTGAAAATCTGTATTTATTTGAAGATGCTGCAACTAATCTCCTAGGGGTACAAGACAGCGAAGAAAAAACAATTGTACCAGCACAATACCTCTATATCGCACCATTTGTTGGCGATCTTAGTATAGTTCAATATAAAAATGAAAAATATGGCGCCATTAATCTGGCTGGTAAACCAATCATCCCCTTTCAATACGATTATTTAGGTTACGATGATCACCTTGGACAACTGGTTTTTGGACTAAACGAAAAATATGGGGTCATGGATAAATCCGGCAAAATTTTAATTTCCCCAAATTATGATATGATATCGTTTATTAACGGTGGTTATGCCGTATTTCAGCAGAAAAATAAATATGGTATATTGAATCAGGCGGGCAAAATAATTGTTCCGGCGACGTATAGCTATATTTCTGAAAATAATTCAACGCATTTCATCAGTATCGAAAACGACAGATATAATCTTACTGAAATAAAGACCAATAAAATCGTTGCTCCCGACTACGATTTGATTTCAGTTACAGAAGAACCTAATCTTTTTCTTGCTAGTAAAGATGGAAAATATGGTTATTTAGATGGTCAGGGAAAAGTGGCCATACCATTTATCTACAGCGGGGCTACCTCTTTCAGTGATGGTGTAGCTTCTGTCTCATTAGCGGATTCGGACGATGTAATTTTGATTAATACAAAAGGTGAACGTGTAGAAATCGATGCCGCGGCAGAAGCAACAGACACAATTTAAGAGCCAGAAACAAAAAAAGGCAGCAGATATATCTGCTGCCTTTTTTTGTTATAGGGTTGCCGATCATCAAAGATCAATAGGAGTTTATTTTTTCTTTTTAAACAGCCCTTTGCCGATCGTAAATAAAACCACCACGATAAGACCTCCCCCTAGGCCAAATAACAGCTCTTTTATCATTCCTGGCAGAGCTGGTAGCGCATGGTGTAAGAAATCAATATAATGCGCAAATATTCCGCCTGAAACCAGAATTAAAGCAAATGTACCTACAACAGCCAATAATTTGATAACAAAGGGAAGCGCACGGACTAAAAACCGACCTAGGCTTGCAACAGGACCTTTTTCACGTGAGGTTTTAATCAATTTATAACCGGCATCGTCCATGCGAACGATAAGAGCTACAATACCATAGACCCCAACTGTGGCCAGAAAAGCAACAACCGAAACCGTAATAATTTGTAAGGACAAGCTTTTTCCCAGAACCGTTCCCAAAGCAATAATGACGATTTCCACAGAAAGAATAAAGTCTGTCGTAATAGCCGATTTTACCTTCGCTTTTTCAGCGGCAACTGAGTTTTCAGCAACGACAGTCTCCACTTTTGTTTCCTCCGTAGGATGTTTGCGATGGAACAGGTATTCAATAATCTTCTCAACACCTTCAAAAGCAAGATAGAAACCTCCTAAGATTAAAATATATTTGATGGCAATTGGAAAAAAGACATTCAGTAATAATGCTATTGGTACAATTATCAACTTATTAAGCAGTGAGCCCTTTGTAATTGCCCATAAAACCGGGAGCTCGCGCGAAGCTAAAAAGCCAGTCGCTTTTTCGGCATTAACCGCTAAATCGTCACCTAAGATTCCAGCAGTTTTTTTTGTTGCGATTTTACTCGCTACTGCCACATCATCCATCAACGCTGCAATATCATCTAGAATTGCAAATATTCCTGAAGCCATAGTTATATAAAGATTGAACGTAAAAATATAAATTTAATTCAATTTTGAAATAAGGAATTTAATCCATTTGCAATATCAAGCTACATTACATTTGAATTAAATACGTAATTTTAGTACCACAAAGGACAACCATTATGAAAAATTCACTTACACAAGAGGAACAGTCAATGCTACTTGAAACGCTGAAAGAAAGGTTTCAAAAATTCCCCAAACGACACCCACAGATCAGCTGGGACGAGGTAGTGCATAAATTGCTTGAAAGCCCCCAAAAATTATGGAGCTTGTTCCAAATGGAAAAGAGCGCTGGCGAGCCCGACCTTGTTATTATTGATCCAAACAAAAAGCAGTATGCTTTTGTGGATTGTACAGAAGAAAGTCCCAAAGGAAGGAGAAGCCTCTGTTTTGACCAAAAAGCCTTAGATGAAAGGAAGGAAAACAAGCCTATTGGAAGCGCTGTCGAAGAAGCTAAAAAAATGGGAACGGAGCTGCTTTCTGAACAACACTATCGCCAACTCCAAATGTTAGGTGAATTTGATTTAAAAACTTCCAGCTGGATACAAACTCCAGCGGATATTCGTAAGCTTGGTGGCGCCTTATTCGGTGACAGACGTTACAACCAAGTTTTCATCTATCATAATGGTGCGATCTCCTATTATGCGGCACGAGGCTTTCGTACCATACTTTTTCTTTAAATAAAAGCACTTAAGCATCGTAATATAACACCTATATGAAAACAATTTTAATCGCTACCCTACTCTTTTGCTTGGGAGCCGCTCAACCTCTTTTTTCACAAGTACCTTTTCCTTCTTTCTTAGAAGGGACGTGGAAGGTTGACAATAAAGAGGAATATGAACAATGGGATCGTATAAACGAACATGAATTAAAAGGCCTTTCCTATACGTTGAAAAATGGCCAAAAGATAGTCAGTGAATACCTAAAATTGACCAAAATAAAGGATAAAATCATATATACAGCACTGGTTATTGGACAAAACAATGGGAAAGAAGTCAATTTTGAGCTAAATTATCAGGATAGTACCTATTATTTTGTCAATGAGGCCCATGATTTCCCTAATTACATTCGATATACGCCCGTTACGACAAACCGACTTTATATTGCAGTGGAAGGAAAATCAGGAAAAGTCAGATCTTTTTATGCGACGAAAATCGTACCCACACCGACCGTAGCGAACCCAAATTACGATCAGGAACTCGCAAAAAAATTAGGGGCCGATGATTATGGAATGAAATCCTACATCTTTGTCCTCCTGAAAACTGGCGAGAATAAAACAACAGACAAACAATTTATTAATGCATGTTTCAAAGGTCACATGGAAAATATCAATCTTCTCGTAAAAAATGGGCAACTGATTGTTGCTGGCCCGTTTGGGAAAAATGACAGTAACTTCCGGGGCCTTTTTATCTTAAATAACATGGCTTCTATTGATGCCGCAAAGCATATTTTAGAAAACGATCCAGCGATAAAGAATGGTCTCTTAGAAGCTTCATTTTACCCTTGGTATGGTTCAGCTGCTTTAGCAGAATACCTGTCCCAAGTAGATAAAATCTGGAAAAATCAACATTAGCTGTTTGTTCGTGACATACGGCTGTCATTTACAGCGCTAACTTTGGGGAAAACAAAAAGACATGAAAAATCAAACAATCCCTTCATTCAGTATAATTGGCCTCGCCATCCGTACGAGCAACCAAGATGGACAGGCAGCTAAGGACATTCCGGAACTTTGGGCCCGCTTTTTTAAAGAAGATGTATTAAGCCGTATTCCCAACAAGATATCCAGCGAACTCTACTGTATCTATACCGAATATGAAAAGGATCACACCTTACCTTATACCACTTTCTTGGGCTGTAAAGTGAGCAATCTTGAAGAAGTACCCGAAGACTTGGACGGTATTCATATCGCTGAAAATCGTTACCAACACTTTACTGCAGAAGGAAGTTTGGAAGATGGCATCGTTTATGAAACTTGGCAAAAGATATGGAGCTCAGATTTACCAAGAACGTATGCCGCAGACTTTGAAATATATGGCGAAAAAGCCCAAAATCCACAAGATGCAAAAGTGGATATATACATCGGTATCCATTAGGGGGTATACCGTAACAAAAAGTATGTCTTAAGGTATTCATCATATATTTTAAACTAAATAACACTTACCTTTGAGCCGATTTAAAGAAAAACATTATGCAAGGCAATACGACATACAGAAAAAAAGTTGTTCGATATAGCTATTTAAAATTAATTGGAAGTTCAGTTCTTGTCAGTATCATTTGCTGCTTATTGGCATACAGTCTCAAGCACAGCACAGGTTATGTACAGGAAGAATTGTTTGAAAAAGTATCTTCCTGGAATCCTAAACTGTTTATTATTCTACCCAGCATAGGTATTACAGCTATTTATTTCTTACGGAAATACGCTTTTCAAAACAGAAAAAACAAAGGGATCAAAGAAATCTATACAACATTGGAAACAAGAAAAGACCATTTGCCTTTTTTTAAGATTCCATCACATTATATCAATGGTTTTCTAACTGTAATTTTTGGTGGTTCAACCGGTGTTGAAGTCTCCACAGTTGTTGCCACAGCCACAGTAGGTAACCAAGCGTATAAGAGATTACATCCGGCTTGGGCCTACAAAACCGAGTTGATCTGCGCAGGCGTAATTGCTGGAGTCACACTGTTGTTTGGAAGCGCATTGGGTGGTTTTCTTTTTGCTTTTGAGGTTATTGCACGGAGATATAATAAGACTTTACTCATTAGCGGACTAACTTCAATGGCTGTGGCATCCATATTTGTTTATTACATTGACGCAAGTCCTTTATTTACATTTGAGGTAAAAGCATGGCGATGGCAGGCGATCCCTTTTGTCGCTATTTTAGGACTGATTGGCGGGATCTTAGCGTTATATTTTACTAAAATTGTTATTTATGCAAAGTCCTATTTTGCAGGCATAAAAAGTAATTTTATCCGTGTCAATTTGGGCGCAATCACTGTTGGGACGTTAATCTTTTTCTTGCCGGCACTGTATGGCGACAGCTATCATGGTCTTGGAGAAATTCTAAAAAGCAGTCTGCATGATTCAGTCAATTTACTATACTTTCTTCCGCTGATCCTGCTTGTTCTCTTAAAACCTTTTGTAGCCTCTCTGACCTTAGGTGCTGGTGGTGATGGAGGCGTTTTTGCCCCAAGTATTGTTACCGGTGCATTGTTAGGCGTTTTGTTTGCACAGCTTTGTAATCATTACCTCGGTACACAATTGGTGGTTATAAATTTTGCTCTTTTTGGTGCGGCAGCAATGCTTTCTGCGGCTATACATGCACCATTTACGGCAATCTTTATTATTGCAAGCCTTGTTCCTTCAGGCTATTTATTACTAGCACCGCTACTCATCAGTAGTTTTATTGCGAAAGCGCTGGCAAAAAAACTATATCCTTATAATGTATACACCTATAAGGAAGTGGCGACAGCCAAACCACTTTAATCGCACTCATTGATCAACAAAACATGATCAAATTACAATAAAAAAGCGCCTCAAATGTATTTGAGGCGCTTTTTTCATGATTTAATCTTCCCTGCTTCCATCATCTGCCATACGGACTATCTTGGGCGAAAATTTTGCCACGACATCAACAAGATCTCTTTGTGAAGCCATTACGGTATGGATGTCTTTATAGGCCATCGGCGCTTCATCCATCCCTGCCCCAAGCAACATAATACCTTTATCTTTAAGCATCGAATGGAGATCATGGGAAGATAGCGTTTTAATCGCTTGTGTACGGCTCATCAGTCGACCTGCCCCATGAGATGCCGATTGTATCGCATTCGACTCCCCTTTTCCACGAACCAAAAATCCTGGTGTAGCCATGGAGCCTGGAATAATCCCCATAACTCCTTTTGCAGCTGGCGTAGCACCTTTTCGATGGACAATAACCTCTTGACCATTCCACGTTTCCTTCCATGCAAAATTGTGGTGATTTTCAACCTTCGCCAACAATTCGGCCCCTAAAGCCACCGTAATCTTTTCATGGATCACTTCATGGCAAGCTGACGCATAGTCGCCGGCGAGATTCATCGCTAGCCAATATTCTTGCCCTTCATGAGTATCTAAGTCTAAATAGGCCAAATTTTCAGCCTGGTAAGGCAACTTACACAAGGATTTAGCCAACTTGGTATAATGTGCCGCAATGGTAGCGCCCATTCCTCTTGAACCTGAATGGGTCAGTAAGCCTAAATAGGCTCCGCTATCAATGTTCAAAACCTCATCTCTTTCTTCAAATTCGACTATACCAAACTCCACAAAATGATTCCCCCCACCTGAAGATCCCAATTGCGTCCAGGCTTTATCCTTCAATGCGGAAAGGAAGCTGTTCTCAGTGAACAACTCGTTATCCAATACAGCATGATCTACACGTTCATGTCTCAAATATCCATTGCCAGCACCAAACTTACTATTACGCAGAATAATGTCTTTCAAGGTCATTAAATTGTCTTCCAAAAATGAGGCTGGCAAATCAAAGATCGACAAAGCCATACGACAGCCAATATCAACACCGACCCCATAAGGAATCACCGCATTATTAGTCGCCAGTACGCCACCAATTGGCAACCCATATCCTTGATGCGCATCTGGCATCAACGCTCCGGCAACTGAAACAGGTAATTTCATGGCAACACTCATTTGTGCTTTCGCCCCTGTTTCGATTTCAGATGCACCATAAATCGTATATTCCGCAGGAGTCTCGTTCAATGCAATTAACGACTTATCAACAGCCTCTTGCCCAAGTATAGCATGGGCCAAAATTCCGAAAACAGCATCTTCTGAATAGCTGGTCGGATCTTCCAGGACAGACTTGAACTTCTCGAGCATTTCTACCCGCGTAAAACCGTGTCTTTTACTATTGATCTTTAATGCCACGCCCAAGGAATGATTCTCTTTATACCCTAATGCAATTAAATCATTGCCATTTATTCTCTTATTTTCCATTTTTTACTTTCTTTTTTGATGGAGGAGCCATACGACTTCTCCAAAGCAGGTAACAACATCTCTTTACGTTGCTACCTGCACCTCTTTCAACTTATTAATCTTTTATTTCACAAACAATTGCTTGAGTTGGTCAACAATTTGTCCATTTCCGGAAACCGAAATCGTATTGATCTTTTCAGCAATCTTTTCGACATATTCCATTTCCTTCAATTTAAACAACATACTGTTTTCTTCCATCAGCTTCGCTGTATTCAACAAACTCCGTGTCGAAGCAGTCTCTTCACGACGCATGATACTATTTGCCTGTGCCCTCTTCTCTGCAATCAACACCTGGTTCATGATGTCCCGCACATCTCCTGGTAAAATAACATCTTTAACGCCGCAGGTCAATAGTGTTATACCCAAGCCCGCGACTTGTGGCAATGTGTTTTCTAAGACATAGCCCTGTATTTCGGTCTTTCGCTCCATCAACTCGTCCAAAGTCATCTGGCCAATATAGGACCGTAAGGTCAACTGCATCAACGAATACAATTGCTTTTCATATTCCTTATTATCCAATAGCGCTTTGACAATATCCACAATCTGATATTGCAGCGTGAAATTGATTCTGATCTGTGCCTTATCTTTGGACAAGATCTCCTGTCCTACCACCTCCAACGTCAAGACTCTCATATCAGCTTTTGAAATCGCTATGGTTTTTGCATTCTTCCACCAACAATACGTTCCCGACTTCAAAATATCTACAAACACACCGTCCACAAAAAGCAGCGCTTTCTCATTTGGTTCAATCTTATATTGACGTACATAATAGCCTAAGCTTTGCTTCTCCAGCAATTGACGATTAACAGATGCAGGGATCTCAATCTCCGTAATGTCTTCCAATTGAAATCTGCGTTCGCGCAATTCCTTCCAAAAAACATGTCTGCCAGACGCTAACGTCTTTTCAAAATTACCATTCAAAAAAACAAGACAGATTTCCGTATCACCCACTTCAACGATATCGACCAATTCGCGAAAACCTGTCAACTGCAACAGTACATCGACATTGCGACCGGAAGGAAATGGATGAGTCGTCGTGTACTTCTCCAGTTTTTCACCAAATCCCAACCAGTAGTTACCGGATTTCAAAACACGGATCACCGCATTGTTCTTAACAACCAATCCGATTTCGTCTGTAGTTAGCTGTACTCTTTTCATTGTATATTCTTTTAAATTTTCCTATTTCTATTATAAAACCTGCTATTTTTTATCCCTTGACCTCAAGCGGGATTCGAAAGTCCTGGTACCTTTTTTTTAAATCAAAAGTCGATGAACAAATACCCCATCTTATCGTCATGACTTTTTATGATAAATGCAGATACCTCACTTAGGAATCTCAGGCCATCAATCAATTGCTCAATCGCATGAAAAACAGCGCATAAGCAGGATAAAAGATAGCAAGCTTCTACCAAATGACCTTTTTGAAGAAAGTCTTAACTTTGAATGTCCGAATGGACAGTTCGATGCAATACCCTTATGCTATTCCATCCGAAAATGGAAGTGGGATTCGAACCCACACGATTGTGTTGTTATTCTAACCAGACTGAACTATCCTGATTGCTCAGGAGTAGGAATCGAACCTACGACCCACAACTAACTGCTTTGCTCTACCCTTGAGCTACCTTTTTTACAGGAGAGGATTCGAACCTCTAACACGAGCACTTTCCTTTCAACTTCTCGTTTTATCAGTATATTGAAGCTCATAGAGAACAATACTAACCTGCTATACTGAAACAGGTGACCAGGATGCCATCTGAAGAAGAAAGGCTCTTTTATACTTCATAATGAAGTATATATCTTAAAGCTTTTCGCTATAATTTCCATCAAAGAACGTTTGTCACTGTTGACATTACAAATATCGTTGGCTTAATATGCAGGGAGTTTGCGTAACAATAAAAAGAAATAAGAAAATTTATAAAAAAAATATAAAATACTGATATATAGACAATAAAAAACAAATAATTAGTATCAAAAAAAAATTAGAAGTCCTGAACTACGCAGATTCATTGCGTCTTTACTCGACACGGTAGACTTATGGCCCGCTGCATTATTTCAAAAAGAATGGAAAATTAGATTTTTTGATGAATATTCTGTTGAATATAGTGGTAATCCGTGATCATGTTATCCAATTTATATCCTAATTTTATTCCAGTTTTAAGACGATATCAAAAAATGAAAAGTTTATATGCAACAATAGGGCTGTTTTGCATGCTAGCAAGCTGTACAAATTCAGCGCAAGACCATAAAAGCGCTACTGCAAATCATCCCGCAAAGCAAATACCATTCAAAGACAGCACAAGGACAGCGAAGCAAGACACGGCAGTGGGTCAGCATCAGCAAGCAGAAGCTTGGTTGAAAGGAATTTTTCAATGTGCAGGTTCCGCATCTGGAAAATATTGTTACTATCTGGATAAAGAGGACGCATTATGTACCAAGCGATTCCAAGCCTTTTTAAAAGATGCGAATGAAATTTACGGACCCTCCAACCTCACAGATGAAGAACTACCCAAAGCTGAGGCAGCTTACAGGGCCAAATGGGAGAAAATCTACCCTCTATATACGGAGGAAACCTGGTTATTTGGAAGAGGTAATGACGACGCATTGGATATCAAGGATGTCAAAATCGACAAAGTAACTGAAAGCAAATTTATCGTATTTATTGATTACGGTAATGACATCCGAACCAAAAATGAAGTTCAATTGGTCAATGAGCAAGGTTCTTATAAAATTGATTACTGCAAGACGACTTTCCTACACTAATCGTTCCCCCTAGCATTGAAAATGCCAATTTTCTAGACGATAAATTGGCATTTTCAATTTATGATTGTTTGCTATTTTCAATTAAGCTTGGGAGCTATTGTTCCATTTAACAACATTTCCCTGATGGATAAGCCCATAGACGGTTGAGATCCGAGAAACTGCTTCTGCAGAACAACTCGCATCGACAAAAAGGAGGTTAGCATCATCTCCAACTTTCGGCCATACGGAATTCCCTTGATCATCAAGCGGAATTTTGCCATTGGTCGCATAACGAAGGCAACGGGATAACTCGAATTCAGTTTCATAACCATATAATTCCGCAGCTAGATTGGCTTTTTGAAGCATATTACCGCTACCGAAAGTACCCCAATGGTCCTGAACATTGTCGTTTCCTACAAAAACTTCCACTCCCGCTTTTTTCAATTCCCGAAATGGCATCAACATATTGCGAAAAGGAACCGAACTGCATATACCAACTTTCGCTTCTGCCAATCGTTCGGCCGTATGTGCTAAGTCCTTTTTCGGCATGTAACCTAAGGCGAAAGCATGACTGATAAATGTACGTCCCTGCAATGCCGGATTTTCCAATGCTTTATCAATCAAATAATGTATGGTCTTAACACCTGATTCCCCACCCTCATGTAAGTGGATATCGATTCCTTTGTTATTATCCAATGCAAGTTGAACTGTCAGGTCCATCGGCTTCTCAATACTGCCGTCAATACTAAAGGGATCCAAACCACCAATAAAATCCACCTGCTCCCATTTAGCGACTTCCTCCATCAGCTTCGCTGATGCTGTGTAGAATAGACCGTGCTGAGGGAATGCAACCAGTTCTGCAGCAAATGAATATTTTAAATGTTCCAGCGCCTTTAACAAATGCTCCAATGACTTTGTTCCCGATGTAGGCTCTACATTAAAATGCGTCCGTGCAAAATTTGTTCCGTAGCCCTGTAAAAGCGCGATTAACTTTTCGGCCCGTTCGACAGAGGTTTTCAACAACTCGGGGATAATCACCTGTTCCTTGGCAATCATATCTTTTACAGTCCTATTTTTTGGAAATACCGCCTTCCAGGGCAGGCCATATAAGGTTTTATCCAAATGAATATGCATGTCACGGAATGGCGGCAACGCCAATTTACCTTTCGCATCAAAGGCCTTTCCGCCCCCCGCCGATTGCGCTGGCTCAATACTTTTTATTTTATTGGCCTCAATTTGAATATCAAATAATGCCGTTTTCGTAGCAACAATTTCTTCCTTCTCATAAAGAAAGCCAGTTTCTAGCAATACATTCTTCAACAAATAAGTATCTTGATTTTGATTGATTTCATTCATGCCTATATCATTTTTCACCAAAGCTAAGTGATTTGAGCCAATGATCTTTGTACGAATTATTACAGCTTGTGTAGATATTATGGCTGCGCTTTAAACTGACTTGGCGTCATATTCGTATGGCTTTTAAAAAACTTGCTGAAGCTTGCATTATCGTAAAACCCCAAATCAAAGACAATAGCTTTGATCGTTTTATCCGAAATTTTAAGCAATCGCTTTGCTTCCAGTAACACACGTTCCTGAATCAAAAATGAAGCTGATTTCTGTAAAACCCGATTACTTAACACATTCAGATAATTTGCCGAAATATTTAGCTTCTCGGCATAAAAAGCGACTGATTTTTCACTTTTATACCATTCATCGATAAGCTGCACAAATTTTGCCATAATTGGATTAGCCTGATTTTGTTCATAATCATCAAAATTATCCTGAACGATCTTGCTGATCAGAAGCGTAATTACTTTGACCCGTGCGTAAATCAATTCCCATAGGATCTCACCATTCTGTAAATCATCTGCAATTGCCTTGAATTCTGTCAATAACGACTGAAAATTGGCCGTTGAAAGATCAATGACCAAATGCTTAAAATAATAAGAAATAGGAAATCGCAACGCAGGTAATAAGCTTTCGAACCAATGTCTGCTAATCATGAGCTGCAGTGCATAGGTAGGATCGCCCATCTGCCATTGATGTACCTGTCCAGGAAAAACCAGATGTAACTGATTTGCACCTAGTACAAAACGGTCAAAATCTATTGTATGTGTGCCTACAGACTCCTGGAACAATAAAAGGATAAAAAAATCGTGTTTGTGCGGTTCACTAATTTCTCTAGGGCCAATGAGCTCATGAAAAAGTAAATCGCGGTCAGCGATAATCCCTTCCTGAAATTTCTGCAGGTCTAATATTGGGAAATGGTCGTTGGGTTGATACATAAACAGTATTCCAAAGATAGTATCTAAATTTTAAAACAAAAAACAAAAGCTAGAGAGAGCTGGTAACAATGCTAAAAATTACGACTAACTTATGACCAGCTTCGTACTGTAAGCACAGTGAGTCCACAGTAAGTCCACGTTGAGTCCACCTTTTAAACGTGTATTCACTATGGCTTCATCGTACAGACATACTACTTACAGTCCGAAGTTGATTACTCGTAGTCCATAGCTTGTTCAAACGAAACTCTTATTGTTTGGACTAACTGTATAAAAGAAAATTGTTACGATTATAACTAATATTTAATATAAAAAAAATGTTACTTTAACGCAGTTGCAAGGGTATCAAGCGATATTGAATGCCGACGCCCCATATCTAATTAAAATCGAGAAATGCAAATCGAAATCGGTCGTATATTTTATGAAATAGTTCCCTGGAATAAAGATTATATCCAAATTTCGGGTAATTCATCACCCTATCGTGTACATGCTCCGGCACATTGCGATGTTGCTTTCCTTAAAGAGTACATCAAGTTAAACCCGCCAGAAAGTAAATCGGAAGGTACATCCTATTCCTACCTCGAAAATCCCTACTACCTATTTGGAAAACCTTATTTGGTCAAAATCTATCCTTCCACAACGCTAGCAACCTTTGAACTGACAGCTACAAGTATATGTGTATATCAAAAGAAGAGCACGAATACATTGAAATTACTGTACAAATGGAGTCAGGAATTACTCTACCATGAAATAATCAAGCAGATTGCTTATTGGGAAGAACAGTTGGATATATATGATGTAGCTACAGTAACCATCCATAAATTATCCAAAAACGATTTTAGAATCGTTGAAGGTGGATTTCATTTTTCAAATCGACTCATTGATTTCGAAAAAGAATACATCAATCTAATTATTCTAAAGGCTTTCTGTAAATTTGCTCATAAGACGCGAAAAGAAACAGAAGCAATTTTCAGTTTATATATTCCAAACTGGAGAGATCTTTATTAGTACAGCATAATAAGATGACAGAAATTAACATCAGAATCCAACTAAAAAAAGACGATTTAATCATACCATTCAGCAATCAAGATCTTATACCATTCATCGCCAAACATCAGCAAGAAATCAATGATTACGTTATCGAGCAATTGGAAGATAAAGATGGCGCACCGCATTTAAGTGACTTTAGCATAAGTGGATTAACTTTTTATACAAATAGTACCGAAGGTTCATTTAGACTTCATTTTAAAATTGATCGTCAATTTTGCTGCAGTGATCTCTCATCGTGTCAAATGGATTATATAGACTTTAAGTTTAATAAATCAAATGATAGTATCACACTAACTGGAAGTTATACCGTTTGGACAATTCAATAAAAGATATGCGAGTACCCGAACGTTATCAAGTTAATACAAGTTCATTTTCTTTTTATTGGTCGAAGGGGCTTGGTGTCGAATTGCTTCGCAAATTGCCGACGAAACTTTCCATCGCTGCTGCCGATCAATTTACTCCTTTACTCTATCAATTTGACAATAGCTGCGACCAATTTGTCGAGCAGCTACACCTAAAAATTGGTTTCCATCAAGGTCAACAACTGCTTAAAGATGCACTTGCAGGCAAGCCTATTGATGCAGCATACGAACATGTATTGCTGAATTTTTTAAATACATTAGATCTCAGCCCTTCTTGGTTAGATTGGAATAAAATAGAACAAGGCATTGGGCTCAGTCAACGTTCTGGTTTATCAGGACTTATTGTATTACGGGATTATGTCCTCATGGGGGGCTATGAATCCAGTGCGATCAATAAACCCTTAATCTTTACAGGTGCGTTAAAAAAAGGGGCTGTCAAACGACTCACCGAAACGGTAACCTTTTGGGTGGATATCACAGGCGATGATGCACTGAAAAAGGGTAATATCGGCATAGAGGCCATTCTACTTACCCGATGTATCCATTCGTATGCGCGATTAAACATTCTAAAGCACGGTCAGTGGCAAACAGAAAAATGGGGTATTCCATTAAATACGTGGGATATGCTTGCAACCAATCTCGGATTTTCTCTTGTTTACCTAACAGGGCTAAAACGCATGAAATTCAATGTATTGGAAAACGAGGTAGAAGGTTTATTCCATGTCTGGAAGTTTATCGGAACATTGCTGGGTATTCCATTGCAACTTCTCCCCGACACAGAGGAGCAAGCTATTGAAGCTTTGTATTATTGGACCATGACACAACAATCAGGAGATCAGGATAGTTTAGCTTTAGCAAAATCACTCATGGAAGAGCCCATTAAAGCGGCCTACCCCACAAACAAATGGGGACGAAAGCTCATGCGCGAAATTCATCTCTACTACAATCATTATCTATTGGGCGACTATTCGTGTTCACTATTGGGTTTAAAAAAGACGGTACTCGGTAAAATTGCTTATGTGAATATCTTAAAAAATAAAAAAGCAAATCGTATGGTTACCGACAGCTTATGGCGACAACAACAAATTGAAAAAGGAAGAAAAGTACACGAAGGCGTGAAACAAATCTATCTGAAATACAATTAACCAACGTTGCGCTCGTAAGGCACCCGTGTCGCAATGGAGCGTCCCAGGGTTAGCTCATCGACATATTCCAACTCGCCACCAAAGGCAATACCGCGGGCAATCGTTGTAATTTTTACATCAAATTCACGCAATTTACGGTATAAATAAAAAATGGTGGTATCCCCTTCCATTGTTGCTGAAAGGGCCAAAATAACTTCTTCTACCTCACCTCTCTGGATTCGGTTAATTAAACCTTCAATTTTTAGATCAGCAGGGCCAATACCATCCATGGGCGAAATTAATCCCCCCAATACATGATATACACCTTGATATGAATTTGTATTTTCGATGGCCATCACGTCTCGCGTGTCTTCTACAACACAGATCAAATTTTTATCGCGTTTGAATGAGGCGCATATCTCACATATACTGTGGTCAGAAATATTGAAACATTCCTGACAATATTGAATATCTTCTTTTAAGCGATCGATAGAGGCCGTAAAACGCGCTACATCTGCATCGGATTGCTTCAACAGATGCAAAACCAGTCTCAATGCCGTCTTTTGTCCCACGCCAGGTAATTTTCCAAATTCAGCAACCGCATTCTCAAGAAGTTTAGAAGAAAAATTCATAATGCAAATGTAAGAATAATCAGAAAAAGTAGCTAGTATTAAAAAAATAGCTATATTGTATTCCTTTTTGAAAAATTAGGTTTTAGAAATTAAATGTATAACGTTATATATGGACATTACAAAAGAAGATAAAATTATCCGCGCATTTGAAAACAAAACATGGCAGGAAATTAAAGTAAAGGACTCTTGGCAGATTTTTAAAGTGATGTCAGAGTTTGTGGATGGGTTTGAGAAATTGGCAAAAATTGGCCCCTGTGTTTCAATATTTGGATCAGCACGTACCCCACGCGAACACAAATATTATCAAATGGCGGTAGATATTGCTAGCTTATTGACGGAACGCGGTTATGGTATTATCTCCGGCGGTGGACCGGGTATTATGGAGGCAGCCAATAAGGGCGCTTACGAATCTGGAGGTAAGTCTGTTGGCCTAAACATTGAATTACCATTCGAGCAATTTCACAACAAATATATTGACCGCGATAAATTGCTTGAATTTAAATACTTCTTCGTCAGAAAGGTCATGTTTATGAAGTATTCTCAAGGGTATATTGTTATGCCTGGAGGTTTCGGAACCATGGACGAACTGTTTGAAGCAATCACACTGATTCAAACCGGTAAAATTGCACGTTTTCCAATCGTATTGGTCGGCTCTGAATATTGGAAAGGGTTAATAGATTGGGTTCAAAATACGATGATTTCAAACAAATATATCAGTGAAGAGGATTTAAAACTATTTCGAATTGTGGATACGGCCGAGGAAGCAGCTGATCATATTTTCCGATTCTACGATAAATACTTGTTGAAGCCAAACTTCTAAGAAGCACTTCTTCAAAAAAAGGAGTATCTGTTGATTCGGATACTCCTTTTTTTTGTCTATTCGAAGCTGCTTTCCTTTGTAAAATATGCGTTTAGCTGCTTAAAGCCAGCTTTTATTTATTAAAGTTGCATTATTCATAATTTAGTCCCTACATTTATAGCGCAATTAGCATTTCACGTCGTATAACCATAGAAAAACAAATTATTGTCTTGCATGAAAGATTTTGGAGGCCATTCAGATGAAGAGTTGATCGTGTTGATTCAACAAGACGATAGCTTAGCTTTCGAAGCTTTGTATGATCGCTATTGGAAAACGCTTTATTACCAGGCTGCCCGCAAAACAAATTCACTGGAAGATGCGCAGGAAATTGTACAAAATATCTTTACTTCACTTTGGCTGAGACGCCATCAACTCCAAATTGAGAGCAATCTCGCCTCCTACCTCGCTGTGGCCGTAAAATACAAAGTATTTAAATATCTCGCACAACAATACAAACAGGAAGCTTTTAAGCATGATACGGAATGGGTGGATTTTGATAACTCGACGGAAAATTGGCTCCAGTTTGAAGAGCTTCGTGTTCGGCTAGATCAGCTTGTTTCGGAACTGCCTGAAAAATGCCAGCTTGTCTTCAGATTATCCCGCGAAGAAGGACTCTCCTATAAGCAGATCGCTGAAAGTATGAACATCTCTGTGAAAACTGTCGAAACCCAATTAAGCCGTGCCTTAAAAAAAATACGCACTGGTATTCAGCGCTTTCTGATTACTTTGTAATTTTTTTTCTCTTCTTGTCAGGGTGTCAGCCCAATTTAGGGACTCTATATATAAATAACCTCTAAATATGGTTGATCATAATCAATTCCGGATAAAGCAATTGGCTTATAAATGGCTTCAAGGCACATGTAGCCCTGAAGAAGAGGCCGAACTGCAACAATGGTATGAAACAAGTAATGGCGAACCTCTCCCTATCCCCGAGGAGCTCGCAACGGATGAACAACAACTCAAAGAGCTGTTATTCTTACATATCAAGCAGGAAATCCAAGCGTCAAAAATCAAGCGAATTCCAAAATGGGTGAAATTGAGTGGAATAGCTGCTGCTTTAGCACTGTTATTTATACTACCCCTTTACCTTGTTAAAAGAACAACCGGAGACACCCCGCTGGTAGCTGTGAAGCCGCTACAGCAAGTTCATCCGGGTATTAAGGCAGCTGTATTAACTTTAGCTGATGGAACTAAAATTGACCTTTCTGCCCACCAACAGAGCGTTCTCCATCAGGATGAACAGGTGAAAATTGTTACAACTGCTTCCGGAACCGTGCAATATCAATTTACGGCCAGTAAGAATACTACTGCTAGCCGTACCAATACCATTGAAACGCCGATTGGAACAGAGTATACGATCATTTTGGCCGATGGCAGTAAGGTATGGCTAAACGCTGGCTCCGTGCTGACATTTCCTGAATCTTTTGCGTCAAATAGCCGTGAAGTAAAATTATCTGGTGAAGCCTATTTTGAAGTCAGCCACGATAGTAATCGACCATTCTATGTGCGATCGAATGAACAAACCATTCGCGTATTCGGAACACATTTTAATGTAAGCTCCTATCCAAATGAAAACAATAAAACCACACTTATAGCAGGCTCTGTACAAGTCTCGCAATTCGGCAAGTCAAAAATGCTGAAACCTGGTCAAGCAGCATTTACCGCAGGCGGGAATCTTATCGTAGCAGAAGCCAATATCGAAGAAGCAATGGCCTGGAAAAATGGCTTTTTCTATTTTGAATCGACACCAATAAAAGATGCACTCGCTGCCATAAAACGCTGGTACAATGTAGATATTGTCTATAAGGGAACAAATGAAAAGCGTGAGCTGACAGGAAAAATAAAACGTAATTCAACGGCCCAGCAACTGGTTGAGACCCTTAACTTCCTGGATATAAAATGTCGATTGCAAAACAATAAAATTGAAGTTGAACTCTAAATTATTTAATATAAAACAAACTTACCCAACTAATTATGTATAAACTTAAAACCATCCAGGGGGCTGGTAAAAAGGCAAAACTATTTGCTGCTTTACTCGCTATCCAATGCGTTTCCCATGCAAATAATTTGGCGATGGCGAATGTAAACCAAACTAAAATCAAGTTACAAGACAAGGAATACACTTTGGCAAAGTTTGCTAAAGAGATCGAGCGTCAGAGTTCTTATGTGTTTCTGTACGATAACTCGCAGATTAATGATAACCAAAAAATCCGAATAAACCATAAAGATGGTTCTATTGTTGAAATTCTGGATGACAACCTGAAAGAGCTATCGTATTCTTATAAAATTGTCAACAACACCATTGTCCTAAAAAGGAAAACAGATGATATGCCCTTAAGAAACACGATCAATGTACAACAGCTTGTCAAAGGGCGCGTTTCCGATAGCGATGGTAAAGCATTAACAGGGGTCACAATCCGCAATACAACAACAGGTAAACAAACGGAAACAGACAGTAAAGGTGAATTCTCGATTGAAGCGACCTCTACACATCAACTGAGCTTTAGTTCGATAGGTTATGAGACTATCAGTAGTACGGTAGGTTCCAATAGTTACCTCAATATACAGATGAAAACTGCCAACAACCAACTGGAGCAGATCGTTGTGGTCGGTTTTGGAACACAGAAAAAAAAGGACATCACGGGAGCCATTGCAACCATGAGCACAAAGGATATTGAAGATCGCCCTGTGACCCAATTGGCGAGTGCCATGGAAGGTAAAATGGCGGGGGTAGAAATTGTAAAATCCTCCGGACAACCGCAAGCTGGCTTCTCCATTCGTGTCCGTGGAACCTCAACAATTACTGCAGGTAGCAACCCATTATACATTGTAGATGGTGTTCCTACAGAAAATATATCGGAGCTCAATCCATCAGATATTCAAAGCATTTCGGTCTTAAAAGACGCTGCTTCTGCCGCTGTCTACGGATCGTCAGGAGCCAATGGCGTGGTGTTGATTACGACCAAAAGAGGAACAAACGGTAAGACACAGGTAAATTTCGAAACCTATCAAGGATTTTCAGCCATCAGAAAAAAGCCTAGCGTTCTAAATGCGGTACAATATAGAGAATTAATGACTGAGATGGGAGAAGCCTTGGATTGGTCGAAATATACCGCTGATACGAACTGGCCAGATCAGCTATTCCGCACCGGTCACAGCCAAAAATACCAGGCTTCAGTACGCGGTGGAGATGAAAAGACAGGGTTTTACATCTCTGGATCTTATCAAAAAGATAATGGTACAGTCATCACAAATACAGTAAACAAGGTCAATTTCAAGGTTAATTTGGATCATCAGATCAATAAAATCTTTAAAGTTGGAACAAGCTTATCTTACAACCGTTGGTACGACGTGGACATTACCGAGAACTCCCGAAATGGAGTCATCATGAATGCTTACCTGGGCTCTCCAGTAATCGGCATATATGGCGATAAAGGTGCTTTCACAGTAGATCCATTCTATACGGATCTTGACAACCCCGTTGCATTGGCAACAGGCAACGAGCACAGCTATATCAACAACAGATTTACAGGAAATGCCTTTGTGGAAGCCAATATCCTACCGGGACTAAAATTCAAATCGCTGTTTGGGTATGAGAAATTTAACAACCAGTACCGCACTTTTGTGGATCCGTTCCGCACGACAGAGGGTAGAAAATATAAAGGAATGGCGACGCTCCAGCAGCAGGATAATCAGTATTGGATGTCCGAAAATACATTAAACTATGACAGAACTTTTAGTGATAAGCACCACTTCACAGGTTTACTAGGTTATATCACCACTAAAACACAAACAACAATCTCAAATATCGCTACCCAGAATTTTGCTAATCCAGCAATTCATACCGTCAATGGAGGTTCAATGATTACGGCGATGCCAACAGCGATAGATGCTGCTGTATCCACTGTCTCCGGCATTGCAAAAATCGGTTATGATTATAACGACAAGTACTTATTTACAGCCAATCTGAGAGCTGACGCGTCATCTGTATTCGGGCCTAATAACCGTTGGGGTTACTTCCCTTCTTTCTCTGCCGGCTGGCGTTTATCCAATGAAGATTTCTTTAGTTCGCTGAAAAACACGGTAAACGATTTGAAAATCCGCGCTAGTTGGGGTAAGGTTGGAAATAGCCAAATCCCGGCCTTTTCCTATCTTGGTTTAGTTGACGTCACGGGATCGTACAATATCGGCGATCAGGTTGTACCGGGGTATACACCTGCTACCTTGGACAACCCCAATCTAAAATGGGAAACAACAAACCAGACCGACATTGGTGTGGATGCCAGTTTCTTTAATTCCAGATTGATATTTGGTGCAGATTATTATGCAAAAAAGACTGTAGGCCTACTTCTCAACTCAAGAGTTCCGTATAGTTCCGGTTATAGAACTGCGCTGAAAAACCTCGGCGACCTACAGAATAAAGGTTTCGAATTCGAATTGAGTAGCCGAAATTTCGTTCACGATTTCAAATGGAATACAACAGTCACCTTTGGGCTCAATCGCAATAAAGTACTGAATATTGATGGCGGAACCTACTATGACGGAAATATTGATGGCCGTGGCAATAGTACGATTGCAAAAGAAGGGGTTGCATTGGGATCATTCTGGGGTTACGTCGCGAAAGGCGTCAATCCAGAGACCGGAGATATGATCTATCAGATGGCCGACCCTGAAGCAGGTCTTCAAACGAGTGATATGGCTATCATTGGTAATGCTACACCAAAATTCTCTTATGGCATGACAAATGATTTTAGTTATAAGAACTTCAGCTTTTCTTTTTTCTTACAGGGTGTACAGGGAAATGATATCCTTAATGCGACACGTATTTATACAGAGGGTATGTGGGAACCGAGAAACCAAAGTACTGCCGTATTAAACAGATGGACAGTCAATAACAAAAATAGTACTATGCCGCGTCCGGATCTAAATAATACAGATGACAACTACAATTCACAGATTTCTTCCCGTTTTGTAGAGAAAGGTTCCTACCTCAGGGTAAAATCGATGACCTTGGCCTATACCCTACCTAAACAAGTGCTTGAAAGATGGAAGCTCAATAAGGTCCGTCTTTATGTGACAGGCGAGAATCTGTTAACATTCACAAAATACTCAGGTCTAGATCCTGAGGTAAGCATGTATGGGGGAACTAACCAGGAAACCGTGAGCTCCAATATGGCGCCGGGCATCGATTTTGGTACTTCGCCGCAGGCACGCACCTTTATTGTTGGTATAAACCTAACTTTTTAACCTTTTAGCTTACAAACAATGAAATCAAATAGATATACGTCATTAGCCATCGCCTTATTGGCTTCTCTTGCTCTAAATTCCTGCAAAAAGTTTTTAGATCTTCAGCCTACCTCCACGGTAACGAGTGAAAATGCCTATCTCACCGGAGACAATATTGAGAAAGCATTAAACGGGGCCTATAATTCTTTTATAGGCAATGGTACCCGCCCAGGAAGCAATGCCAATTATTATCAATGGGAGATGATTTTACAGACCGATATCCGTTCGGACAATGCGCATGCGGCCGGCGGTGGTGAGATAGACTTTGCACAAATTGACTATAATACGATTACGAATACCAATGAAATGGTACGCAGGGATTGGGAAGAACTGTATGGAGCAATCTCAAAATGCAATATCGTTATCGACAATGTTGGTAAAGTCACAGATCCTACTTTTTCGGATGAAAGACGCAAACAAATTCTTGGAGAAGCTTCATTTTTAAGAGCCTTCCATTATTATCAATTGGTCAAACTTTACGGTGGTGTCCCCTTGGAAAAACACTCCAACAGTACAGATTCGGAAGTATTACGCATCAAGCGATCAACTGTAGAGGAGGTTTATGATTTTATAGATTCGGATCTACAAGTGGCAGCAAACAATCTTCCCGATGGATTTGGACAGCCCTCTATTGACAAGGTTAGAGCTACAAAAGGTGCTGCAAATGCCTTGCTGACAAAGATATGGGCGCAACGCCCTGATCGGGATTACAATAAGGTATTGCAATACGCCAATGCAGTGATCACTGGAAAAGGTGGCTATCAGCTCCTTCAAAACTATGCGGATCTTTTTGACGGTAAACATAACTATAACAGTGAATCCATCATAGAGATTCCCTATATCGCCGGCAGTCCCAATCTAAGCTGTTGGGGTGGCGCATTCTTTTTCCCGGATCTTGATGAAAATGGCCAAATCAACGAAAACGAATGGCGCCGGTATGGCACACCTTCGAAAGATCTTGTCGAAGCTTATGACAACGCTGGCGACACTGAACGAAAGAATGCCAACATCTGGTTTTTCTCTGTGCCTTGGGCAGATGAGTTCTGGAACCCTTGTGGAGATGCCGATACAGAAATCCCATTTAATGTAAAGCAAAAACATGCCAACAGCTTCCAAAGTGGCGATCATTTTTACCTTTTGCGGCTTGCGGACATCATTCTGCTTAAAGCAGAGGCTCAAAACGCCTTGGGAAATGCTTCTGGTGCGCTAAACACTATAAACATCATACGTCGTCGCGCAGGGCTCTCCGATTTATCCGGTGTCAGCTCCAGTGCACTGAAGGCCATCATTCTTAACGAGCGCCGATTGGAACTTGCTTTCGAAGGTCAACGTTGGGATGACTTAAATCGTTATGGTGTCACAGTAGATGTAATGAATAAATTAAATGAAATAAAATTTACATGCGATAACGGCAAACAGAGCAACCCTACGTTAATTAAGTATAATTTTAACCAAAATAGCCTGCTCCTTCCAATACCATTATTGGAACTGCAGGCAAATCCGAGCCTGACTCAAAATCCAGGCTATTAATTAGACCAAGCATTAGGCTGTTCAAAAGATTGATTCCTTGAACAGCCTTTTTTACGAATATACTTTATTATGACTCGTTTTAAATCACTGGATATTTTCCGTGGGTTTACACTCGCGGCGATGATTCTCGTCAATAATCCCGGCAACTACCACCATGTATTTCCTCAACTTGAACACTCCATCTGGCATGGATGTACGTTTACAGATCTTATATTTCCATTTTTCTTATTTGCTGTTGGAAACTCGATGGCATTTTCTTTAAAAAATATCGATCAACAGGCTCCATCAGCCTATTGGCAAAAAGTTGCGAAAAGAACAGGCATCCTTTTTATGCTGGGCATCTTTTTAAATGTTTTTCCTTTTGTTGAATGGAATAGCCTTCATCAGCTGGAATGGATTCCATTTGCCAAGTACAGGTATTTCGGCGTACTGCAACGTATCGCTATCTGTTATTTCAGTTGCGCCATGTTAGTATATTATTTTAAAGATAAAGGCGCAATTATCATCGGTACGGCATTTCTCTTGTTCTATTGGTTGATTTGCTACTATAGTAATCCATCGGATCCTTATAGTTTGGACGGCTGGTTCGGAACTGCACTTGATATTCGAATCTTCGGTGCGTCCCATCTCTATCACGGCGAGGGCACAGCATTTGATCCAGAGGATATCTGGAGCGTTTTACCGGCCATCAGTCAAACAATATTCGGGTATATTACCGGAAAGTACATTATTCAAAAACTGACAGGAAAAAGGGAGCTGATGAACCTATTTATCGTAGGTCTGTCCTTTATCCTGATTGGCTATCTATGGTCATTTGTTTTTCCTATTAATAAGAAGATCTGGACCAGCAGCTACGCCGTATTCAGCACTGGAATTGCACTCTCTTTTCTCGGTATATTAATCTATCTTATCGAATTTCAAAACATCAAAGGGATAATTTACACTGTCCTTGACGATTTCGGTAAGAATACACTATTTATCTATTGTCTTAGCGGCTTAATCCCCACGATTTGTTCTTTTATTCTCATCGGGGATACACATCAAAATCTTTGGAACTTAACCTACCATTTCCTGTTTGATAGCTGGCAAAACCAACGATTATCCTCAGCCCTTTTTGCGCTGCTATTTGTCGCTTTGAATTGGTTGATCGCATATTGCCTACGGAAGAAAAAAATCTATATCAAAATCTAGGTCAAGGTGCCATTGGCTTAAAATAGGCAATCTGAATAATAGGAATAAAAAAAAAAGGGCCAAGGCCCTTTTTATATATAAAGATATGGATAAGATATACCGCAGCTACTTTTAGAAAACGCCCCATCTTTGTTTTACTATTTCGCTATTACAGTATGCTGACACTAAAATAGCTTAAACTAACTACACAGAGAAAAAACTTAGGGGGACAAAAGGGGGACAAACGATAATATGTTTAAAACCAATAAATTAAAAGAGTTTTAAATTTTAAAAAATTATCCATTTTATCTTTGCCAATCAATATGTAAGGAGGATTCCCGGTCAAATTCCAGTTAAGAAGTAATAAAAAAAAGAAAACCTGAGGTTGGGAGCCCCAGGTTTTAACTAACCAATTATTAACCTAAATTATGAAAAGTCTTTTTTTATATTTTACATAAATAATATTTCAACTATTGGACCAAAATATGCCACTAATACGTATTTCACATTTCTTTAACAGATTACTGAGATTGAAATGACCAAACAGAGCCATTAACAAAATATAACGTAAAAATCCTCCACTCAGACAAAGTTAAAAAGGTTATTCGGAGACATTTTGTCATAAGATAAATTGGGTTCTGCTGCAACAGCGAGGAGCGTAGATTTTGTTAGGAAATGTACTTTATTAGGCTGCCTTTCTGCGGCCATTTTGACCAATTCCATCATGTAGTGATTACTTTGATATTTATTGACCTGCCTTTTTATGTCTTCAAGCTCGTTACATTGACAATATTGGTCAATATAACCCATTCCATAAAAAAGACCATTTTCAATGACGATACAGCTTTTTTCATCGGAATTACGTCCTTTATCGATCAGGACGTAAGACGGTCGCTCCCTAAGCCACTCCTCAATACAACGTTCAACTCTCGTATTATGCAGGATTCGGTCAGGCAAATCATTCTTTTTTATGGATTTCGTGGTCAGGCTGGCATGACCAAACTGACAAAATTGCGGATTAATATCCCCCTCCCGAATAAATGTTTGCAGCAATTGAATCGCATCATATTCACGTTGAAACAATTGGATACACGCTTGTCCCTTTATTATCTTCCCAATAGCCAGGTGGAGGTAGCCATTTTGATCCTCATAAGAGAACAAACCGAATTTGGGTTCATATCGCTTAAGCGCCCGATTATATTTTGGCCAAAACCTTTTAATCTCTGCACATTCCAAAAGAAGTGCCATAAGCTCTGTGCCACAGCATTCGTAACTTATATGATGAATTTCTTTTAAAAAATTCTGCCTTTGTGCTTGAATATTATTTCCCGTAAAATGGGACAATACTCTTTTTTTGATATTTACGGCCTTGCCAACATAAATAACTTTTCCAAGTTTGTCATGAAAATAATAAACTCCGGCCTCATTAGGCAATTGCTCATACTCTGACGGATTTAAATGCGGGGGAAAACGTTGGTCTAGTGCTTTATGTTTAATCATATCCTGAAAGACCTGCTCGGTATCCAGCGCTTTTAAATAAGCAAAAAGAATAGCCGTTGCATTGGCGTCACCGCCCGCACGATGCCTATTTTCAATAGGGATATCTAAATAATCACATAGACGTCCTAAACTATAGGATAATAATCCCGGCTTTATTTTTCGTGCATAGCGTACCGTACATAATTTTATAGCTGACCACTCGAAGCCCGATTCCTGAAGTTGAAATCGGATGAATGAATAGTCAAAATTTACATTATGTGCAACAAAAATACGGTCTTCAAGCATTCCATAAATATGTTCGGCTACTTCATCAAATAATGGAGCATCCTTTACCATCTCATTATCGATGCCAGTAAGTGCAAAAATCGAATTCGGAATTTCTTTCCCTGGATTAACCAATGTTTCCCAACGTTCCAACACTTGATTACCATCGTGAATAACAATGGCAACCTCCGTAATCCGACTTGATTTTGCATTGCCGCCTGTAGTCTCTATGTCCACAATGGCAAACTCTTGTTTTTTGCTTTGATTTACACTCATAACGCAAAGCAAACATACTAAAAATATTAGCTATTCAAAAAAAAATCCCCGCACTTTTACAAAATACGGGGAAACCAATTATATAATCCAAATAATGAAAATAGCAATTTTTAGAAGCTACCTGAAGATACGACAATAATTAACCAAATGATTAAAACAACAGATTTATTACAAAACTACGATCCACCCAGCGAAAACTGTTCATGTTATATATTGTTGAATTTTGTTTATTTTGTAATTTCCTTTAATTATCTTCATGCTCATGGAAGTAATACAAAAAAATAACGACAAACATGGTAGCTTTGAGGTTATCGATCAGGAAAATTCCGTTGCACAAATGACATACACTTGGGCTGGCCCTACAAAATTCATCATAGATCATACAGAAGTGGGCTCCGAGTATGCTGGGAAAGGGCTAGGCAAACAAATGTTAATGGCAGCAGTTGCTTATGCCCGCAGAGAACATTTAAAAATTATGCCACTATGTCCATTTGCAAAATCAGTTTTTGATAAGGATCCCACATTAGCCGATGTACTTTTTTAATACCTCTCCTAATAATGAGAAAAAGGTTAGGCTTTTTTCAAAGAAAACCTAACCTTTTTTTATCAACAACAATATACTTTACAGTATATTTCTTAATCAATTTTTGTTGCTATTTTGTTTGTCAACTTAAATATCAGATCAGCTGCCAATTTGGCTGTTCTGGAATCTATGTCAAAATAAGGGTTTAATTCGGCAAAATCGACAGATCTTATATTGGGTAGATCTAAAAGAATATCATAAATTGTAAAAAATAGCTGATCCGGGACAATACCGTTAAATGCCAATGCACTTACTCCCGGCGCATAGGCTGCTGCGAAAGCATCAAGATCAATCGTCAAATACACATAATCCACCGATTTGGAGAAACGAACAATTTTTTCCCTAATTAAATCAAGCTTTTCAATGATCAAACTCTCTCTTTCAATAATCTGCACATCCTTCTCTTTGGCATAGTCCAACAATCCCTTGGTGTTACTAATTTCCTGAATACCAATTGCTAAGTAATGAAATGGCAAATCAGCTTTAGACTGATCCTGCTCGATTTGAAAGAAGCCCGTTCCAGAATTTCCTTTGCCATCCTCCAATGGACGGATGTCTAAATGGGCATCCAAATTAATAATGCCAAGACTTTGATTACGACTCTTTAAAAATTCTTTAACACCCAAATAATGGCCATAAGCTACTTCATGGCCACCACCTAAGATGACTGGAAATCCTTCTTGTTCGAGAATACAATTTAAAGCAGCCCCTAGCCCCTGCTGAGACAACTCTAAATCATTGTCTTTTAAAAGTATATCACCACAATCTTTAAGTTTTAGTTTATCAGAAAAATGGACAGGAAGGTTTGTTAATACATTCCGGAGTGCTGTCGGTCCATCTTTGGCCCCTACACGACCTTGATTGCGTGCAACACCCTCATCGCTACAGAATCCGAGAAAAGCAATGGACTGCCTTAAATTGGGCTGCTCGAGAAGATCAACACAATCCATTAATTGATGCCAACGCATCCATTCACGATCCTGGCCATCGATACGCCCCTTCCAGACCGCTTGGTCTCCTTTGTTATATATTTCCGGATTATTCAACAATAAGTTCATTCGCCCAGATTAAATAATTGTTCGATAATATCGTCATCTACAAGTTGCGCGCGCGTAACCTGCAATGTGGAATTTCTCTCCATTGCACGATCTAGCGCCTGATTAGCTTCCTTATTTCTAGCCCAGGCGCGCCTGGCAATCCCATTATTCACATCAAAATACAGCATCGTTTCCAATTTAAAAGCTGCTTCTGCAGAGCCATCTAGCAGTAGACCGAAGCCACCGTTGATGACTTCACCCCAACCGACTCCACCGCCATTGTGAATAGATACCCAAGTGGCCCCCCGGAAACTGTCGCCAATGACGTTATGAATAGCCATATCTGCTGTAAATTGACTGCCGTCGTAGATATTACTGGTCTCCCGATAAGGTGAATCGGTACCGCTCACATCATGATGGTCTCTTCCCAAAACAATAGGTGCTTCAAATAAGCCACTTTTTACGGCTTCATTAAAAGCCTTTGCTATGGCAATACGTCCATTGGAATCTGCATAAAGAATACGCGCCTGAGAGCCAACTACAAGTCTATTTTTACCAGCTTCTTTAATCCATTGAATATTATCTTGCATCTGCTGCTGAATCTCCACAGGGGCTTCTTTTCGGAGCTTTTCTAAAACTGTCATGGCTATTTCGTCTGATTTTTGAAGATCCGAAGCCTTTCCAGACGTACAAACCCAGCGAAAGGGTCCAAAACCATAGTCAAAACACATTGGACCAAGAATATCCTGTACATAAGATGGGTAGCGGAATTGATCCTTTTTATCATTCCAAACCGCTGCACCAGCACGACTGCTCTCCAACAGAAACGCGTTACCGTAATCAAAGAAATAGGTTCCTTTGGCTACATGCTTATTGATGGCATCGACATGTCGTATCAAGCTTTCTTGGACACATCGCTTAAACCGGTCAGGATCGGTCGCTAACAACGCATTGGATTCTGCAAAGGTCAACCCCATCGGATAATAGCCTCCAGACCAAGGATTATGTAATGATGTTTGATCAGATCCTACCGTGATGTGGATATTTTCGCGATCAAAGGCTTCCCACACTTCGACAATATTACCGATATAGGCGAAGGAAATTGTTTCCTTTTGATCCATCGCCAACTGCACCTGTTCAACGAGTTCATCGATGTTTTCTATCAATCGGTCTACCCAACCCTGTTCATGGCGTTTTCTTGCCGCAGCGGGATTTATTTCAGCGCATACGGTGATACAGCCGGCAATATTACCGGCTTTGGGCTGTGCACCACTCATTCCTCCCAACCCAGAAGTCAAAAATACCTTGCCATGAATTGAATCTCCCTTTGCCAAATGTTTCCGGAAAGCGTTCATGACAGTAATTGTGGTGCCATGCACAATACCCTGCGGACCAATATACATATAGGAACCTGCTGTCATCTGCCCATATTGTGTAACACCCAAGGCGTTAAAACGTTCCCAGTCATCCGGTTTCGAATAGTTTGGAATCATCATGCCATTGGTTACAACAACACGAGGTGCATGTTGTGCGGAAGGGAAAAGCCCCATTGGATGACCACTGTAAAGATGTAACGTTTGTTCATCTGTCATCTGCGAAAGATACTGCATGGTGAGGCGATATTGCGCCCAATTTTGGAAAACAGCTCCATTCCCGCCATAGGTAATCAGTTCATGGGGATGTTGTGCTACAGCTGGATCGAGGTTGTTCTGAATCATCAACATAATAGCCGCCGCCTGCTTACTCACTGCTGGATAATCATCTATTGGTCGAGCATACATGGCATATTCGGGTCTAAAACGGTACATGTAGATTCGGCCATAGGCACGAAGCTCCTCTAAAAACTCAGGCGCTAAAACGGCATGCCATGGTTTCGGGAAATAACGCAATGCATTCCGTAGGGCCAGCTTTTCCTCCGACTTGGTGAGAATATCCTTTCGTCTGGGCGCATGACTTATTGTATGATCTCGTTCTACTTTTGGAGGTAATACGGTCGGAATACCTTCCGCAACCTCGCGCTTAAATGTATCTTCCATGTTATTATATTGAGAATACTTCCTGACCATTTTTCCATACTGCCGTAGGCTGCAAGCTTCCTTGGTAGTAAGTAATATCCTGATAATTATCTGTTTTAAATAAACTGAAGTCTGCTTTCATGCCCTTGGTCAATACGCCGCGATCCGACAGATTTAAGGCTTTTGCAGCACGGTAGGTTAGTGCTGCAAGCAGCTCAGCATTCGTCAACTTTTCTGCTGTTGCCAAAATACTCGCACTCGTCAGTAACTGTCCCATGGGCGCGGAACCTGGATTCCAGTCACTTCCTATTGCCAAACATGCCCCTGCATCCAGCAACTTTCTAGCAGGTGTAAAACCACATCCGAGGCCAATGGAGGCTGCAGGCAGCGCCACAGCAACAGTAGCTGAGTGTGCGATGAGTTCTATTTCAGCCGCAGTTGATGCTTCAAGATGATCCGCAGAATGCGCACCGAGTTCTACAGCAATCTGACTTCCCGAAGTGGTAAACTGATCGGCATGAATCGTCAGATCAAAACCCATTGCTTTTGCTTTTCGTAAATAGGCCACAACGTCTTCCCCCTGAAAAGCCGTTTTTTCGATAAATGCGTCAATCCGATTCGACAGCCCTTCTGATTTCAATAGGGGAAAAAGATCTGTTGTGATCAGATGAAGATATTCTTTTGCCGATCCGTCGAAGTCCCGTGGGAGCATATGTGCCGCCAAACAAGTTGGAATAAGGTCTGATGCCGTACGACGATCCGATTCCTGAATGACCCGTAATATCTTAAGTTCTTCTTTAACATTGAGACCGTAACCACTTTTAACTTCAATTGTTGTGATTCCTTGCCTTAATAGAAAATTTGCGCGCTGGATGGTGAGATCAATCAATTCTTCGGCGTTACAATCCCGCGTATGGGAAACGGTGCTCCAGATCCCACCTCCTGCCGCTGCAATCTCCAGGTAGCTTGAGCCCGCATTTCGAAGGGCGAAATCATTCGCTCGATTACCGGCAAAAGCAATATGTGTATGGCAATCAATAAAGCCTGGCAGAGCGACCTGATCTCCTTCTACAAGTACAAGTGCCGCCTCCTTTCCCCATTGCAGTTGTAGTTGCTCAAAATCCCCTACTTCCAATATATGATTACCTGCTATTAAAATACCACCTTCTTTAATAATAGCCAATTGTTTATCGTGGAGTGCCCCATTTTCGGGCATATTTGACATCGTTAATACCTGCCTAAAAGGTCCAACTAATTTCAGCTCTTTTTCCATCATTCTTCGTTTAAAACATTTCAAACCTTTGTTTCAAATCCGCTTCCATCTCACCTGTAGCATATTGACGATGCAATGTGATCAGTTCGCCTGATTTTACGAGCCTTTGTGCCTCAGTCAGCAGCTCTTCCATAGGTTGATCGGATTCAATATGCGGAATAGACTGACGAATTCTTGCATGGATAGCTTCCAATGCTGCAGTCGATTTTAATGGCTGATGGTAATCCTTGGCCTGTGCCGCACATAACAGTTCAATACTTAGTATTTTATCGACATTGTAAATGACCTGCAGTAATTTTCGGCCGGCAATAGATCCCATACTGACATGATCTTCCTGGCCTAAAGAGGTAGGAATACTATCTGCACCTGCAGGAAAACAAAGTCCTTTATTCTCACTTGCAATCGCGGCAGTGCTATATTGTAAGATCATAAATCCTGAATTGAGACCGGTTGACTTCATTAACAATTTTGGGACACCGTTGGTTTGACCTTCTAAAGACAAATAGACCCTACGGTCCGAAATATTGCCAATTTCCGATGCGGCCAGTGTGGCATAATCCAAAGGCAAAGCGATTGACTGTCCGTGAAAGCTACCGCCACTAATGGTGAGTTCATCATTAATGATCACAGGATTGTCGGTCACTGCATTTATTTCGATTTCTATGGTATCCTTCAAATGAAACCAAGCATTGCGTGATGCTCCATGGACCTGAGGGATACAGCGCAGCGAATAGGGATCTTGTACACGAGAACAGTCTTTGTGGCTTTCCAAAATAGCCGAGCCATGAAGCATGTTAAAAATGCTTGCAGCAACATAGCGGTTTCCTGGGTGCGGGCGTAATTGATGTAATTCTGTAAAAAATGGTTTTATTGAACCATTTAAGCCTTCAATCATTAAGGTAGCAATAATATCAGCGTTCTGAAGTACACGATTTAACTCGGCAACAGCCATCACACCATGTGCCGCCATAAATTGAGTTCCATTGATTAAAGCCAGACCCTCTTTTGCGCCCAACTGAACCGGTGCCATACCGTGTTTTTCCAAAACGGCTACTGTCTCCACAATCTCCCCTTCTACGTTGACTTTTCCTAGGCCAATCAATGGTAAAAATAAATGTGACAATGGAGCCAAATCACCCGATGCGCCCACAGAACCTTGTTTAGGAACCACAGGAATGACATCATTTTCAATATGCCAAATAATCCGCTCAATCGTCGCATACTGGACTCCTGAAAATCCCTTAGAAAGTGCGTGAACTTTAAGAATAAGCATCAATTTGGCCAAATCGTTGGCTATAGGTTCTCCCATACCGACAGCATGGCTTTTTAGAATATTTTCCTGTAACAGCTGCGTTTGACTTGCATCAATAAGTGTGGTACACAATGGACCGAAACCTGTATTGATCCCATAGACAACCTCACCGCGCTCTACTATTTTCCTGACATAACTGGCGCTTTGCTCAATCTTATCCTTGACTTCGGGGGAAATTTCCCCGGTAACTGTTCCTTTTGCTATCGCTAAAGCTGTGGAGCATGTTAGCTGCCCACTGCCATATAAAAATTTTTCCATTATCATAACTGCTTTACTCAAATGTACTTGCTATATTTGATAATTAGAAATACCATTTTTATCATCAATTGATAACCATGAATTATCAAATAGAGCTAAGACATTTACTATATTTTAAGGTATTGGCGGAAGAGCTGCATTTTAGAAGGGCTGCCGAAAAATTATTTATTGCGCAACCAGGCTTGAGCAGACAAATTAAACAGTTGGAGGAATCCTATGGCGTAACACTTTTTGAGCGTAATAAACGAAATGTTCAAATGACTGAAGCGGGGCTGTATCTCTTTCAGGAGGTGAAAGAACTATTTAGGCACTTGGATCAGATTGAAACTCAACTTCAAAGTTTTGCCAACGGTAAAATAAGCACCTTAAAGCTGGGGTTTATCGGATCAGCTGTTCAAACAATCCTGCCGGAACTACTTGTTAATTTAAAACAGCAGCAGCCTGATATCGAGTTAACACTTCACGAACTAGCGAATGAAACCCAGCTGGATCTGCTGGAGAAAAAAGAACTGGACTTAGGGTTTGTTCGTCTTTCCGAAACGCCCCCCGGGTTATGTAGCCTGCCTATACATACAGAGCATTTTAGCCTCGTTTTACCCAACGATCATCCCCTATTGAAGTCGCCGCGTGCAAGTCTTGATGCATTCAAAAATGAATCATTTATCTTATTTTCCAAAAACTATAGCCACTCTTATTATGATCTCGTGATGAGTATTTTTAGTGATCATAAGTTTATCCCCAAAGTTACTTTACGGACAGTGAATGCTTTGACCATTTTTAATATGGTAGCGCAAGGACTGGGTGTTGCCATTGTTCCTTCCTCTTTAAAGAACGGATACCATGTTGATGTTACTTTCCTTGAATTGGATACTTTGCCGCAGCGAACAACGCTCTCCTTGGTTTGGAATGCCCAAAATCGTAATCCGGGTATTCCATTAGTTGTTCAGATCATCGCTTCGCAAACCAACAAAGCTGGACCTTATACTGCCGGCATAAACAATAATAGCTAAGCCTGCATCAAAAGAATGCCAAATAAATTGTTCGGATAAGCTTGTTATTGTTTTGCATATAAAAAACAAATTCTCTAAGTTTGATGTATTTACTAAACTTTATTTAAAAAACGAATTATGATTTTAGAAGTAGCTGTATTACAAATTATTGAAGGACAACAGTCCGATTTTGAAAGAGATTATAAAACAGCTTGCCAGTATATTAGTGCGAGTAAAGGTTATATCACGCATTCCTTACGTAAATGTATTGAAAAAGATAACCAGTACATTTTGTTGGTTGAATGGGAAACTTTAGAAGACCATACCATTGGTTTCAGGGAGTCGGCATTATTTAAGGAATGGGAGAAACTTTTACACCATTACTACGATCCATTTCCAACAGTCGAACATTATGAAGTGTTAAAATAGTAGTTTTGTCGTTCTTTTCTACAATAATCTAGTATCTTTGTAGAAATTTTTGATATTCAACTTTTAACCCCTATAACGTCACAAGCGTTATAGCTTTGAACAGAACAAGATGTACACAAAAGAAAAAGCAAAAGTAAATAGTTTTACGGTAGATCATACCAAATTAAAACAAGGGATCTACGCTAAAGCTTCTACAACCAATAACAGCAATGTTGAGAGTTACACAACTTACGACATTCGCATGATCAGACCGAATTCTCCGGAGCGTATGCTATCACCTGAGGTCATGCATACCTTAGAACATTGTTTTGCAACAGAAATTAGAACCATCTTAGGTGATGAAGTTATTTATGTTGGGCCAATGGGTTGTTGCACGGGATTTTATGTTGTTTTGGCTGGAACAGCGAAAACTCCTCAGAATGTGGCGGAATTGATGAAAGAAGTATTAGAGACTGTTCTTACAGAAGGATACGAAGTACCTTTCCAAAATCCAATTAGCTGCGGAAACTACACATTCATGGATTTTCCCACCTCAAAACAGGCTTGTGTTAACTTCTTAAATCTAATTACTGCCGAAGAATTGGAATTTGAGTATCCATATATCGAAGAAAATTAAATGATCCTGAATAAAGATATTGAAACGATTATCTTGGTAGCAAATAAAAATGAGCTATCTTTTAATTCGACAAGTGAATCGACTTTTGTATACGAAATTGGTGTAGGTAAAGTAAATGCGCTCCTGTCTGTAGCTACGCTTTACGAGGACATCAAAGCATTAGGGATCAGTCCTGTTCTTCTCAATGTTGGCACGGTAGGTTGTACAAGGCATCCGATAGGCCATGTCCTTTATCCGGCATACTATGCACAAGGGGATGCTTATACGGATGGATTTTTCCTGGAAAACACCTTGTTTTTTAAAGGTCAAGGCGTATTGGAATCCATATCTCGTGATGAATTTCGCTACGAAGATGCACTTTTGACATCGGATCGTTTTATCAATGTAAATACTGCTTTTTATCAGGATATCAAACATTTTAATCCTTTGGCATTTGATATGGAATCTTATGCCCTAGCGAATTTCTGTTTTCAAAAAAATCTCACCTTTCATAGTATTAAAATTGTTTCAGACAATTGTGATGGTACAGTGAAAGATTGGGAAAGTATTTTAGGCGAAATTTCAGGGAGATTAGGTGATATTCTCGATCAATTCATGAAAAAGCTGGATAACGAAAAAGCTGTAGCGGTCAGTGTATCGTAATTTTCAGTATATCGGAATCTAATGAAATAGCAAAAAAAGACCTGTAGAAATAGAGGTCTTTTTTTTTGCAAAATACCGTGTTCTTTCTTCAACAGCTTCCCTATTGTCTTTCTAATTTGAATTTATTCAAACTATTCTCTCCCGAGGTTGTTCAGATAAGTGGATTACAAGCCCATCGTTATTTCAATATAACTCTTCCACACTGCAAATAAATCGATCTAATATTCTTATGAAGAAAAAGAAGAAAATAATAATTTCAAATAGACTGCCGATACAAATAGAACGAAAAAAAGAAAAATTAATCATCAAGCCTAGTGCGGGCGGACTGGCAACCGGTTTAAATTCCGCCTTTGATACGGATGAAATACTTTGGGTTGGCTGGCCGGGAATTGTTCCCAAAGATGAAGAGGAAAAAGAAAAGATTGTCGAGCTTCTCAAGCCGATGAGCTTACTTCCTGTTTTCTTATCAAAAGATGAAATACGTAATTTCTACGAAGGTTATTCCAATGAGGTCCTCTGGCCTATTTGCCACTATCAGCCGGGCTACATCCATTTTGACCGCGAATATTGGTCTACCTATGTCATGGTAAATAAGAAATTTTGCGAGGCTGCGCTTTCTATCGATGCGCCATCCGATTTTATTTGGGTGCAGGATTATCAGCTTATGCTACTCCCTCAACTGTTGCGTTTAGAAAACCAAGAGCTCAACATCGGTTATTTTCACCATATCCCTTTTCCTTCGGAAGAACTCTTTATGAACATTCCGCAACGTAAAGAATTGGTTGAAGGTTTACTGGGAGCAGATCTTATCGGATTTCATACTTTCGCCGATAGTCAGAACTTTCTAAATGCCTGCAAAAAAATACTGCATGTATCGTCTGGACATAACCAGCTCAAGTACAAAGACCGTCATATATTTATAGAATCCTTTCCGATGGGTATTGATTTTGATAAATTCGTCGAAGTCAGCAGTCAGCCTAAAATCCAGTCCATTGCAAGCCAATTCCGGAGCCATTTTCCCGATCAAAAGATTATTATAGCTGTCGATAGGCTCGATTATAGCAAAGGGATATTAGAGCGATTACGTGCATTCCTCACTTTCCTTGAAAAATACCCCGAATGGCATACAAAAGTTGTGCTATATATGCTTATCGTGCCCTCCAGGGATAAGGTATCGCAATACAAAAAACTGAAAGATGAGATTAACCGGAAGGTGAGTGAAATCAATTCCATTTATGGCAATCTAAGCTGGACGCCGGTACTATATTTTTATAAATCGCTTCCATTCGAAGAGCTGGTTGGATTATATGTTGCATCCGATATCTGTATGATTACATCTACGCGAGATGGGATGAATCTTGTAAGTAAAGAATACATCGCAAGTAAGACTTTATCAAAGGGGGTATTGATTTTAAGTGAGTTTGCAGGAGCCTCCAAGGAACTCGTTGATGCCTTGATTATTAACCCCTATAATCGTACAGAAACGGCAGACAGTATTTACCAAGCGCTTAAAATGCCGCCCGAAGAAATTCAGGAACGTACCGATGCCAATATTCAGATTATACAGAAGTTTAATGTGCAACATTGGGTGCAGCTCTTTACCAATCGTTTGGCTGAAACCAAAGCCATACAACGTGACGAATGGGCAAGGCGAATCTCGGATAAGGTGTTGAATAGTATTTCAGAAAGGTATAGCAAAAGTAGCAATAGACTCTTTTTTCTGGACTATGACGGTACCTTGGTCAAATTCCAGAACCATGCCCAGAAAGCAACTCCGACGACCCTGTTGTATAACCTTTTGGATAATATCATTTCTGATCCACTCAATACATTGGTCATCATAAGCGGCCGATCACAAGAGAGCTTATCGTCTTGGTTTGACGGTCGATCTTACTATTTAGTTGCCGAACATGGCATTTGGTCAAATTTCCCAAATTTCAACTGGTCGTATAAAAAAGGATTGGCCCTCCACTGGATGCCTGAAGTAAGGAAGCTGATGGAAAAACTGGCCGATCAAACTCCGGGTGCTTATATTGAGGTCAAGCCCTACTCGTTAGCTTGGCATTATAGAAAAGTGGAACTGGGCTTAGGCGAACTTAAAGCAACAGAGCTAAAGGAGACCTTAAACCCAATGCTCAACGACTATGGATTACAGCTACTGGACGGAAATGCTGTCATTGAGGTCAAAAATACAGAAGTTAATAAAGGTAAGGCGGCATTGGAAATCGCGGGACACATAAAAGCAGATTTCATGTTGGCTATTGGCGACGACATTACGGACGAGGATCTATTTAGGTATCTACCTCAATCGACCATAAGTATTAAGGTAGGCAGCAACAAATCTGCAGCAAAATATTATTTAGATGAACAGGAAGATGTTCTTCAATTTTTAAATCAACTTATCGTAAAATAATGAACGAAAATACAACAGAAAACAGACATATCTACCAATCTGGAATCATTGGAAATTGTTCCTACATAGCGCATGTTGGCATTGACACAAACATATCATGGTTGTGCTGGCCATCGTTTGAAGATAGCTTTGTATTCGGCAGTATGATCGATAAAAATCAAGGTGGAACGTTCAAGATTAGTTCAGAGGAAGCAGTTGTGGAAACCAAGCAGTATTACATCAAAAACTCCAATGTACTCTGCACGGAAATCCATACAGAATCTTATGCCTATCGTATTACCGATTTTGCACCTCGTTTTGAACAATTCGGGCGGTATTTTAAACCGTTGATGCTGATACGCAAGATTGAGCCACTGCATGGTGCCCCTAGCGTCAACATCAGGTGTCAGCCGACTGCTGACTACGGCCGCTTGGCACTTAAGCCTACCCGCGGCAGTAACCATATTCTTTATAGCAACGATCAGGTCGGAGAACGGATTCGACTTACTACTGATCTGCCTATTTCACATTTCTTCCAAGAGGAAAGCTGGACCATTATCAGTGAAAATAAATACCTTATACTGACGTATGATGCAGCTTTCGAATCGGCCATTGCAAGCACCTGTGAGGATTTCCTCCATAAGACGCTCAGTTATTGGCAGCGATGGATTAAAAGGTGTAGTATCCCCAACATATATCAAACAGAAGTTATCCGATCGGCTCTGGTGTTGAAACTTCATCAATATGAGGATACCGGAGCAATTATCGCCGCATCAACCACTAGTCTGCCCGAATATCCAGGCTCGGGAAGAAACTGGGACTACCGTTATTGCTGGGTACGTGATAGTTATTATGTCCTAACAGCCTTGACGCACATCGGTCAATTTGAAGAAATGGAGAGCTTTGCGAATTATATTGCTGGCATCACGCATCGCAACCCTGGAAGACTTCAACCTTTATATGGTATCCTTGGTACCACAGAACTGACGGAGCACATTTTACCTTACCTAAAAGGCTATCAGGATAGCGGTCCAGTACGGATCGGCAATCAAGCTTTTGAACATATTCAAAATGATGTATATGGCCAGGCAATGATTGCCTTGTTACCTCTTTTCACCGACCAGCGTTTTAAAATCCATGAAAACAAGAATGTATTAGGCTGGGTAAATTTCATTCTCGAAAAGATTGAGGCTACTATTGAGGAAAAAGATGCCGGTATCTGGGAGTTTAGAAATTTTGCCAACCACCATTGCTATTCCAATCTTTTTCAATGGGTTGGATGTAAAGCAGCCCTGTTGATTGCGCGGCAAAATGGTTATCAAGATATGGAGGATCGCGCAAATGTCCTCTTAAAAAAAGCAGAAGCTTACATCGAGGCCTGTTATGACGAAGAGCGAAAAGTCTATCAGAATGCTATTGATAGCCGGAATTTAGACGCCAGTACCTTGCAGCTCATCGTCATGGATTACCTTGACCCAAAATCGGAACGCGCCCTTCATCATCTCGAAATGCTGGAAAAGGAATTAAAAGGTGAAAATGGACTTTTCTATCGATATAAGCATCAAGATGACTTCGGCAGACCCAAATCCACTTTCTTAGTCTGTGCATTTTGGTACGTGGAAGCGCTAGCCTGTGTCGGCCGTGTGGAGGAAGCGAAAGAGATCCTGGAACGTTTGCTGACCTACAGCAATCACCTGGGCCTGTTCAGTGAGGATGTTACCGAGGACAATGGCAGCCAATGGGGCAATTTTCCACAAGCCTACAGTCACGTTGGATTGATGAATGCCGTTTATCGTCTTGCCATCAAATTAGATAAACCAATTTTTCATTGACATAAAAACAAAATGTGCGATCAAAATAAATTGATCGCACATTTTTACACGTATAATTGCCAATTAAATGGCCTTGATAAAATATTACAATTTATCCAGCCAGTTTTCTACCTCTTCTTTGGTTTTTCCGGTCTTTTGTTGCAATTTACCCAACAATTCATCTTCTTTTCCCTCTGCATATAGTAGATCATCATCGGTTAAATCTGCATATTGCTGTTTCACTTTACCTTTCAGCTCGTTCCAACGGCCTTTCCATGTTAAATTACTCATAAATGCTCCTTGTTTAAAAAAATGAATTGTTTGTACTTATATATCTATATTAATGTCTGTTTATAGCTATCAAAATGTTCACAGATCTCCTCCATCCCTATTCGCTTGCCCATCAAGTCTATAAAACGGTTTTTATACAATGAAAATATGTATAGTCCCGTTGCTAAACTTCCTATGACAAAAATACCTTCCAGCTCATTGCTCTTCACAAGCTTGTTGTTCAGGTGGCACTCTTTGAGTAATGGAATGTTATAAGAAGACCATTTCCCCATTCTATCTTTGAGTACCAAACCAATATTTTTTGTCCCTGTCATCATTTCAGCTCCTTTTATCAGAAAAACAGCTACGTTGCTTCAAATGTTTTCTAATTTTTGTCATTTTGAGAAGAATAGGTCTTTCATACATATAAGCAAGTAATTATACGGTGGCGTCCAAAAAAAATGTTTCCAATTGATCAATTGGAAACATGCTGTTAAAGATTGCTATTTTTTGCTAGCGTTTACCTGGTAAATAGATTTGAAAACCTACGCCAACGCCTAACCCACTCGCACCGCTGCCTGTATTAATATTAGCCTTGCTATAATTGTAGCCAAAGGTAGCTTCCAAAGCAACAGTTCGTGTGATAAAATGTGCATATCCAACATTGGCTCCTACCGCTAGCGCGACATCTTTGCCCCTAGAGCTTCCTGAAATACCAATATCTCCCTGTCCAAAAAACCGACCTGTACTTGATCCCGCATTTGGAAAGTAATAACGCACAAATGGCGCTACACCATAGGTCCATTCATTATCAGCATCTTTTTGAGTAGCCAGACCAAGATTTGCCTGTGCACCAATAGCCAATCCATCGGACACGAAATAACCAGCTCGTGGTTGAAGTGCTACATTAAATGATTTTCCTTCAAAACTATAGCCAAGATTACCGATCGATCCACCGACCATCCAATTTCCTTGTCGAATAGGTTCAATTCCGACATCCGATGACATCTGTGGCGTGGTTTCAATTTTCTGAGCATGGGCCTGATACCCAATTCCTGCTGTTATTAATAAAAGAAGTGTCAATTTTCTCATAGTATATCTATTATCTAAATTACTTTAGTTTAATAACAAGGTCGACAAATGAAAAGTTTTAAATTTATTCTTAAAATATATCGTTTTGTCATTTTATAAAAAAGAGAACCAATCAGATTTGGCTCATGTTCCTATTAAAAAGACTATGAATACAGCAATTCAATTTGGCGATACTATTTCAGATTATTCCCGAGAAAGCTCCCTATTCTTGCACGAAATAGCCCCAATGGAAAACGAACCGGACAGCTACAGTCTTAGGGCTTTATTTAGTCCATCCAAAGTTTCGGATCGAGATGCGGTCAATCTCAAACTATACGCTCCAAAAAGTATGGCTGGCCCCGATCCAAGTGAAGAAGAACAACGCGACCGCACTACTAAAGAAAAGATTAATACAGAAGAGGATCAACATAAAGAGAAACCAGATCATTCAGAAGAAGATATTTATGATGCTGATTCAGATCAAAAAGAAAAGGACAAAAAAAACTCCCACAACTAAGGGAGTTTTTTTGGATATAACGAAGCGGTACGGGTGACCTTTGCTAAGTGCTCCTTTAAGGTTTAGATTGTATAGCATTGATACTATCCTTCCTAAGCGTGTCTGCTAAACTGGTATCCTTCTGCATGCTCATTTTTTGTTGCTCGCTTAAATTGTATCTTGTCTCATCGGCAGCGCTCGGCGCGATATTGTCCGCCTGACCACTTCCCTCTGCTGGATTTTTGTTTGGATTTTGGCACGCAAAGAATAGTGTGCTGCAAAATAATAACGTTCCCAAAACTACCGTGAATTTCTTGCTCTTTTTCATATTCTATTTGTTTTTGTGATCAACCTTTTTTTCTTAAGAACCACATTCAGAACTTATTAGTTTAATAAAAACTGATAAAAAACAATCATTTAAACTTCTGCTTAAAAAAATAGACAGTTCCCATACTCCACTGAATACAGAAGGATACCCGTAATAAAGACATTTTTTAATGGAACAAATACCCAATTGACCGGTCCCTAATCGGCCGCCTATTTTTATCGGGACGTTTTCAATTGTGTATTCTTGTAGCGTTTAGGCTACAAAACGATCAATACGCAGGTGTACGTATTTTTCCCCTATGCCTGTTTAAACAAGTTTTAGATGAATCTGAAAACGTAAATGTAGCACTTTAATTGCACCTCCATGTATCAAATAAACATCAATCAATTTAACAAACGGTACTATGAGCAATTCCAATTTGAATATTTTAGTCGAGGAAAAAAGAAGTCTTTTGAAACATTTTGCTGGAAAATTCACCAATGATCCCGATGAAAAAGAGGATTTAATTCAAGAGACGCTTATTCGTGCATTGAAATCGATCGATGATTTTATCCGTCATCCAAAATTAATGTCGTGGCTCTACGTTATTATGAAAAATGTTTACATTAACCAATATCGCAAAGCCAAACGTACGAACGACATCCATGAAACATACATCGGTCTGGAAAGCACGAACACTGTAGAATCCAATAAAAGTGACAACAAGTTCATCGCTGACGATATTCAAAAAGCGATGTGTAGTTTGTCGGAAGAAAATTACCAAGTGTTTCAATTATTCCTTGAGGGATACAAATACCATGAGATCGCCAGCTACTTTGGGATGCCAGAAGGTACAATTAAAACCAGAATACACATGACGCGGAAAAAGCTTCAAAAACAGCTTAAAATTTATAAACTAAAATAAAAACAAAATGTATTTTTTGAAGTTATCTACCTAAGGTAATTAAACCAGATAGCTGACAATTCGCTAAATAACAAACATATGAAATCTGAAGTTAAAATAAAAAATCAGCACAATATGGTCATTACGCTGATTATCTGTGGCGGTCCCATTGGAAAAGGAAATGGTAAAACAATTATACAAGCGGAAGTTCCGGAGGTATTAGACAAAAAGCCAATTAAAGCTGATACAGAGAAAGGTAAAAAAGCTTCTTCTGTAGATAAAACAAAATAGGTGGAAATTTACCCATAGAAAGGGTTGCTTTTGTAAAGAAAGCAACCTTTTTTAATATATTTTCATTTTATTTATCTGATAGTCCGCCCCCCACTTTTCTGTATAAAACCTTTGATTTATGTGAATACTACGTATCTTATCTTTTTTGAAAACCAAGGATGCCCCTCTTCAGTTCTTACAAGAAAGATTAAAATTCATATGAAAGTAAAAGCTGGTTATACAAGGAAGAAAATAGGCAAGTCTTTTAAATATTTCGATACATCAGGAACAGAAGTATCTGATAAAAAGATCTTAGAAAGAATAATGAAACTGGTTATTCCACCCAACTGGAAGAATGTATGGATTGCCAAAAGTGCAACCAGTGATCTGCAAGCTTTTGGATTTGATCAAAAAGAGCGTAAACAATATATCTACCATACGAAATTCGTTGACCAACGGCAAGCGGCAAAGTTCAGCAATATTCTTTTTATGGGTAAATATTTGCAAGAATTAAGAAAGATCAGCACTAAACATCTCAAACGTCAGGTTTGGGATATGGATAAATTGTGTGCAATTGCTTTTAAAATTATGGACAGTACATTAATCCGTATCGGCAATAAGCGCTATACACTGACCAATAAGTCATATGGCCTAAGTACACTGGAAAAAAGGCATGTCACCATCGATAACAACAATATTTCTTTGGCCTACAAGGGAAAAAAGGGCGTTTTTCAGCAAAAGACATGGTCCAATAAGCAACAAGCTAAGCTTTTGGAAGAACTTTTAAAAATGAAAGGAAAAAGGATATTTCAGATTGATAGTGCTACCTGCGAAAGCACGTTCTGTGGTGCGGCCTTTAATCGGTATCTCCGGGAGAATTCTACGGGCCAGATCAGCTGTAAAAGCATCCGCATTTGGGGAGCCAGTCGAGAAGCTTTTTACCAGCTCGCCCAAACAAAACAGGCAGAGACACTTAATGCGCGAAAAAGACAGTTAAACAAGGTCATTAAACATGTTGCTGAGCAACTCGGTAATACAAAGACTGTTTCACAGACATATTATATCCATCCCGACATACAACGTTTATTTATGGAGGGAAGATTCCCCAGCATAAAAAGTAAATTACCGCTCGCGAAATTAGAGGATAAATTATACCGTTTTCTGCTTAAACACACCGCTAAGGCAATTGTTTAACGCCCAAACCTAAACCATTTGTCCAGTGGATGGCGTAGGTTGTTCAGCCAGCATGCTGCCATATCCATGGCAGCCACCGAAAATGTGATACCATTTCCACCGAAACCACATACAAAATATGAGTTTTTAAACTTTTCATGTTTTCCGATATACGGCAATCCATCTTTGGTTGTTCCAAATGTACCAGCCCAGGCAAAATCTGCGTGAAAGACCCTATTGGCAATAATTTTGTTAAATGACTTTTCCAATTGAAGTGATTTTGCTGAAATGAGACTATCTCGCTTAACAGGGTCTTTGAATTCTTCATCTTCGCCCCCAATCAGAAACCTATGATCGTCTGTGGTGCGCATATACAGATAAGGTTCAGCGGTATTCCAAATAAGCAGATCGCGATACCGATCATAATTGTCTTTATCGACTTCTGACACGATTGCGAAGGTACTCAATAGATCGACAAATTTTTCAGGAATAAGGTTTGTCGTTTCGTATCCTGTACAATAAATAATTTTCTTCGCTTTGATTTTAGCGCCTGTTGAAGTGGTTACAAGATTATGCCCCGACTTATATAATACAGTGTCTAAAGCTGTTTTGTCGAAAATCAATAATCCCTTTCTAACGTTGTATGCCAGCAGTTCATGTGTAAAGCAAAAGGCATCTATGCTTGCCCCTAGAGCAGAGAGAATCCCAGCATAAGCGCCATATATAGCATAACGATCCTTGATATCTTGTTCCGTCAACCATTTAACGTCAAAACCCGCCGCTTGTCGGGCTTCAAACTCTTGCTTCAACCAGGAGATATCTTTTTTCCTTGCCGCGTAGTAGAGTGATTTTTTTGTTCGGAAACCAGCTTTGGACCGGATTTTCTTTGCGATTTTCCCCAATTTGACAATTGCTTCACCGCAGGCGCTGTAGCTCGCTATTGCGCCCTCTTCACCAATTAACTCCTTTAATCTATACAAAGGCACATCAATTTCATATTGCAACATAGAGGTTGTTGCCGCCGAACTCCCATTTACAATTTCACGCTTGTCAATAAGAATACATTTCTTTCCATCGTTTATGCATTGATGTGCGATCAGGGCCCCTGTAATGCCGCCCCCAACGACAAGAACATCACAGCTATTATCATCTTGCAAGGAAGGGTAACTATTAAGAAGACCGTTTTTTATTAACCAGAAAGGTTCATTTGACTTTAAATCCATTGTAGTAAAAGCATATTGAATGTTTGTATAACTGTTTCTTTCCAGAATAGTTTGGCGGACATTTTATAAAAATTCAAACCATTTGATCATTACCAAGGTTATCCTATTAGCAATTAATAGATTACTTATGCGAGCAATTTGGACCGGGGCTATTGGTTTTGGTTTGGTCAATATCCCAATTAAAATATATAGTGCAACGGAGAGTGCTGCTTTAGATCTGGATATGCTTGATCGAAAAGATCTATCCAATATTAAATTTAAGCGGGTAAACGAACAAACCGGCAAAGAAGTAAAATGGGACAATATCGTTAAGGGATATTTCATGAAAGATCATTATGTCGTATTGGAAGATGCGGATTTTGAAGACGCAAGTCCGGAAAAGACCAAACTTATCAATCTTCATGCTTTTGTCGAACTGACGGATGTGGACAGTATATATTTTGAAACGCCCTACTACCTGGAGCCGCAAAAAGGTGGAGAAAAAGCCTATCAGTTGTTGCTCAAAGCATTGGAAAAAACTAAAATGGCGGGCTTAGGGTCGTTCGTGATGCGAAATGTAGAACATCTAGCCCTTATAAAGCCTTATCAAAATGCATTGGTTTTGAATAAAATACGTTATCAACAGGAAATCAGGGCACTTGATGAGCTTAAATTACCTAACACAATTAAAATTCAAAAAGCAGAAATGGATATGGCTACACAGCTGATCAAGCAACACAGTACATCTTTCGATATCAGCAGCTATAAAAACGAATATATGGACGGCCTGCTCAAAATAATCAAACAAAAAGACAAGGGTAAACGTCCTACCATTCGAAAGATGAAGGTAGAGCATACAAAAGCGGACGATTTGCTTGCAAAACTTAAAGCAAGCCTTGGTTAAACAAAATACCCTGTGCCATGATACGTAAACTAAAGTCGGGACAATATCGAATATATGCCAGGCATCCAGATAAAGAGACGAACAGACGTCGGAACCTGGGTACTTTTGATACCCTTGCGGAGGCAAAAAAACACGAGCAAGAAATTCAATATTTTAAGCATAAGAAGTGAAATAAGATGAAGAATATCATACCGGAACAGAAAGAAGGCAAGCACCTGGATTGCTTTGAATCCCTCGAATTTGCAAGTGAGGCTATTGCCGATTTAGCCTATACTTCGGCTATAAACAATCTTAGAAAGGTCAATCATTGGTATGAACTCGCTCAGATTCCTTCCACTGTATTTCAATTAACGACGGGTTATGGTACTCCAATAGATCGTTTACTCGAATTACACGATTATATCAGACTCGATATTCCAGGACCGGGACTTCCCAGTAGTAATGGTTATGATTGGGTGAATGTAGTCAGTCTCATATCAGACAAAACGGACGATTATAGTGTTTTTGCCATAACATTAAAACCTTGCCCCGATCCTAGCCATCCTGGGGATAAAAATACAGCTCATTTTTTTGAAGGGATTTCATCTTCAACCTTTTTGATCGAACAACGGAGGAATAGTATTTTGTTCCAGTACGCCGGAAGAAACGAGATCATCAATGTCGACAATGAAAATATAAGTGATAATGTCAGGAATTATGTCATTGGTCTAGCAGCTAAAATGGGGGCATCTTACCCACAATGGAAATCACTTATTAAAGGAATGGCTCATGCAATCGCCAAAGAGTTTAATGTTCAGCATTAATTCCTTCTGCCGCACGGAAATTGGCGGCAGCTTTAATTTAAAAGTTAAAAAAAACCAATAAGACAATTTTATATAACTTTATAACGTTCTGTTAGCAAAGATTCGATCGATGTTGTCGATTTTTTTTTTGTATATTTATGTATATCATAAGAAGTTTTGGGGTATTATGAATCATACATTTCAACCGAACAATCAAACCATCATTACGCTTCAATCTTTTGGCAGTCTGGTCATCTTAGATCGACATTTTAATGTCGTTGGGGTAACCGAATCTGTCGTAAATGATCACGACGCCAAAGAGAACCTATTAGGAACTCATTTCTTTGATAGCTTTAGCAATACATTTGGTAAAGCGTTATCCAAAATCAAAAATGCAGTAACTGATCTACTTGAAAACAGGCAGTCGCGCCATATTTTACCCATTAAAATGAGAAAAGAACGTGTCTACGTAAAATTACGAAGACACGATGAATACTTCTATATCGAGTGGGAACAACAACACAAAAAATACATTGCCGCAAAAAAAATAAATGAGCTTAATTTTTTGCTGGATACTATTCAACCGAATAATTGGGACCGTGTTTGTTCGGCCATCAACAAATTACTGAATTACGATCGGGTTTTCGTTTTGCAGGTTCAGGAAACGGGATATAGTTCCGTGATTGCTGAACATACAGCAGATGGACAAGCCCATTTCAGAGGAATGGAGTTCTCGAAAGACTTCATGCCTGAAGAAGTCTTGTCGTACTATCGGAGCTATTCATATCGATATGCTCCCAATATTAATATCGAGGGACAGGAATTCTACTATACTGACGAAGGAATTGATCCGGTCTCGAGTTTATTATCACCTCTACCTGAACTTCATCGGCTTTTTTTAAAAAAGATAAATGTACAAAGCGCCTTGTTTTTTAGAATCTGTATCGATGATGACTTTTGGGGTCTTGTGGTCGCACAGAACGATGAAGAGCGGCTAGTCGATCTGCAGCAGCGAAAACTATGTACGTTTGCCATCCAGGCAGCCACCAGCAAGTATGAGAGCCATGTCAAACAGAATCTGTTGGAAAGAACGGAGCTTCTTAAACTTGCCGAAGAAGAGTTAAAAAGGAGTCTTTCTGAAAATAAAATGGTGAATTGTGCTTTGATACAGCATATGGATATTCTTACCCAGCTGGTCAATGCAGATGGATTGGCCATATTTAATCAGGGCGATGTCTTTAACTATGGTCATTCTCCGCAGAAAGCACAATTTTATGAAATTATTCAATTCCTACAAAAACATACCGATAAAGCCCTCTTCAAAGATTATAACTTTCGGCTGAATCATCAGGATAACTTTAACGATAAACTTGATTTTGCGGGCCTCATGTATCTAAAGGTTGGCTTGGAAAACGATTATTACCTGGTTTGGTTTAGAAAGGAAAACCGCAATCAGGTGATGCAGATGGAGCTGAAAAATGAGCCACATGAAGACAAACAGCTCAAAATCTGGGAAGATATGCGCTATGACGTTGCCAAACCCTGGAATGATGCTGAAATCAATTTTGTCCTTCGTCTGAATCAGATTATCAAGGAATCCATTTTTGCAAAACTAAAGGAACGTCAGTTGCTGAATGAAGAGCTTCTGAGCTTGAACAATGAGTTGGAAATGTTTACACATACCCTTTCTCATGATTTAAAAAATCCCTTGTCCATCTTAAAAATGGGCATACAGTTTTTACAGCAGCACTCCGACAATATTGATTTTACAAAAATCAATAAGTGGTACCAGAATTTCAGCAGAAGCGTTACAAACATTGAAGATATTATCAACAATATGGTCCAGTTGAGCCAGCACCGTTCTAGCGTTTTAGACAAGGAACCACTTCCTATGGCCTATACAATTCAGCGCATATTTCAAGAAAACAGCATTTTATTTAACGTCAATAATTGCCAGCCCACTTTTGGTACCCTATTACCAATTTGGGGCGAAAAAAGTGCCGCGTATCAAATTTTTTCCAATCTAATTATTAACGCAATAAAATATTCGGCACAATCCGAAAGACCTTTAGTGACAATAGATAGTTCTCATGAAGATGACTATACCCATTATCAGATCAAGGATAATGGTATTGGCATACCAAGTGACCACCTGCCCCATATTTACGAAATGTTTACCAGAGCCGACAATGTGGGATCAATACCTGGTACGGGCATTGGGCTTTCGCTGGTGAAACGGATAATGGAACGATTGGGAGGAAGTATAGAAATTGAATCAGAGGTCGGTTTGGGCACCATTGTCCACCTTTACTTCCCGATTGTCAAACCATTTCCTGAGCAAATGCTACTCGATTGATCTTTGTTTCAAATCCTGAAATCTTTCAAACTATTTTCCATCTAATGTTGTTCATTTAAGGAAAGTATACCATCCAATAAAAAGGATTGTACCACTTAAAATGAAATCGAAAATGGAAGAGATATTGCAACATACAGTAGTAAAACGAGGTTTAATTATTGCCTATTATTTTAGTAACATCTGGTATCGTAAAGGATTGTTCGGGGAACGTACTGTTCCCGATCCAAATGACACTGATCCCATCGAACATCCTGAACCAGATATAGATGAGACAGATCCGGAAGAAGAGGAAAATATCAACTATAAATATAAAGATCTGAGGACAGGAAACAGCACAAGACCTGGAAAGAAATCTCCCGCTACCCAGACCGAAAATGTCGAAAATCGGGCCATATCCAAAAAGACAGATTGACCGATTGGTCAATCTGTAAAGATGTTCAACTGTCCTTTTTCATCAAAAAAAACATCGCTGATAAAAACGATACGCTGATCTCCCGTCTTTAAGGTGCGGCCATGATATACACAGCGGATTTTTCCTTCCTTGTCCTGAAATAAACTATTGTGTCCAGTACCCGAAACCACCCCACCCCTATTGGTATTCTTTTCAATGATTGGATTAGATGCCGATTTTTGATAGCTTCCTAAAGGAGTTGTTGCTGTCGCATAACCAACAGCATAATTGGCTCCTGCAAAATAATTGGCCGAATACATCATATAGTATAATCCGTTTTCTTTGACCAAAAAGGAACCTTCTGTCCATCGTCTATTGACCTCACCTGAAGTAACTGATCTACTTTCCCATTCTGATTGTGCATCGTTCATCGTAACTGGGGGACGCATTAAAAGAACGGGACTACCGATCACCTTCGTCATACTGCTATCCAATTCGACTCCGTATACCCAGCTTTCTTCAATATTTTTATAGCCAAATTTCTTCTCCGCCCAAGTTGCAATTTCCGATTCCACAGGATGTTCGTAGCAGCAACGTGAATAGAACAGATAATTTTTATGGTCTGTATCTCTAAAAACATTCGCGTCAATGATGGGATATCCAGGATCAAAAATAGGTTTCCCGGTCAGATCTTTAAATGGCCCCAATGGACTATCCGCCACTGCAATTCCTATACGATAGTTTTCTAGGTGTTTTTTGGGATTTTCTTTCCAATGAGCACTATAATACATGTAATATTTGTTATTTACACGATAAACTTCAGGAGCCCAGAAATCCTTTTCCCCCCAACCATTCGGCTGTTTGGCATCGTATACTTTTCCTTCCTTTTTCCATGTCTTTAGATCTTTGGAACTATAGGCTATAAATCCATTTTCAGTCCCGCCGGTTCCATATAAATAGTATTGATCCGAAGGTGGATCGAATACAATAAAAGGATCACCAAAGGCTACATCTGTTTGATAGGATTTTCTAGGTTGCCTCGATCGTTGATCTGTGCTTAAAAAGCGAAACTTTGCAGTTTCGAATTGGGGAACCAAGACACCACTGCTATCTGCCACAAAATGAATAGGCACTAAGGCTGTCCGCCGAGGTGCAACTTTTTCATCTGAAAAATGTGTGTGACAGACGTAATACCATTGTTTTCCTTTTTTGAAAATGTCGCCATGTCCAGTTCCGGCAAATCCGCTATTCTTACGGCTTAATGCAGGCTGATCTTCCAATTTTTTCCATGGTCCATAAATATTTTCAGCGATAGCAACGCCCACAGCGTAGTCCTTATTCCGAAAATCATTCGCCGAATAGAACATATAATAATATTTTCCCTCTCGAATGACGGTGGGACCTTCACTTACTGTCCAGTCGGCATTTGCCGTATTTTCCCAAGGAAGTTCTGCATGGAGACATTCTTTCAACGTTTCTTCCTTTATTCCGGAATAATCTGACTTCAGCTCCGCCACAAAAATTCTATTCCCTTCCTTTAACCTTACATGAAATAGGTATTTTTTCCCATCTTTATCGCGGAATACAAACGGATCAATTTGCTTTTGCCCGATAGCAATTGGCACTTTGTCAGTTTGCTTAAAAGGACCCGTTGGAGCATCACCGACTGCGATTGCAATATGCTCATCGGCTGTGTAAGCCATATAAAACTTACCATTCTCAAACCATACTTGCGGAGCCCAAAACCCCTTTGATCCAAAGATATCGCCCTTTACAGCCGCAAAACCTGAATTAACTCCCTCCAGACTTACCCAGGAATCTAAATCCTTGGACCGATATACTTTAAAGCCCTGCTGTTCATGTTGATCACCATTCGTACCGTAGAGGTAATAATATCCTTTGTGATAGAATATGGTCGGATCCGCTTGAAAAATGCCGTTTATCGGTGTGTGCACATTTTCAATTTGGTTGTTTATCGTTTGCGCAGAAGTCCTTTGGACAAAAAACAGCAAGATAGCAATAGGCAGCAAATATATTTTGTTCATTGATTATAATACATCATAGAGGTGAAAGCCTAAAATTGAATAAATATTTGCTAAAACTGGAGGTAAATTGTATCAATCGAATATCATTTTGTATCAAATTAACAATCCCCTCATAAAATTATCACAATCCATTCCTCTTCTAAGTCCACAAGCCCATAGTATTGTCGAGCCTTATTCTATCCGAAAACATTTCGATATAAACTCCAGGATTACTTACACCACCTATACGTATCAAAATTTTCCTATTCATTTGTCAGGAAAATTTTCGCTAATTCAAAATCCCTCTTTCAAAAGCAAACTTAACCAGATGTGCCGTATTTCTTACACCCGCTTTGTCTATGAGATTCTGACGATGGCCCTCAACAGTACGCTTACTTAAAAAAATCTTATCTGCAATTTCGACATTCGTATAGCCTTCCGCAATCAATTTTAACACTTCCAATTCCCGCTCTGAGATATCAAAATCCGTTTGCATCTCTCCTGGGATCTGTGCATAGCTTTGCCCAGACCTAACCTGATCTAAAAGTATCATGGCTATTTCTTCACTCATATACCGACCACCGTTTGCAATATGATTTAATCCAAAAAGCAATTCGTTATAGCCAACATTTTTAACCAAATAGCCAGCAAGACCAGATTCAAACGCTTCAATGACATAATTAATCTGATTGAGCATGGAGAGTATAACCACTTTAATAGAGGAATACTGTGTGTTTAGGATCTGAAGCAATTCCATGCCGTCCATTTCATCCATACTGATATCCGTTAAGACGATATCAGGAACAGGATTTGTCCTCAGGAAGTCGAGCGCCTCTTTGCCATTCGACGCTTCGCCAACGACTTCAAATCCTTCTTGAGATTCTAATAGTAATTTTATTCCGTTACGTACAACCATGTGGTCTTCAACCAATAGGATTTTTATCATTATTATCTTTTTAAATAGTCAATTTTAGTAAAATACCTGCCGCAAGCGTATCATTCATAATCCGCGCATTGTAGAGCTCGGCAATCTTCATCAAACGCATTGGGCTGTTTTCGAGTTTTGATACCGACAAGGCTCCTCCTTGCTGAAAAAACGGCGATACTTTAATAAGGATGTCAAATTCGATCACCTGCACTGAAATTGAGATTGCCTGTGCGGGTATCTCATCATTTAAGTACTGAAAAATAGCTGTCAAGAGTTTAAATAAATGAACTTGTGACTGTTGATGCAGTTCTCTCAGATGCGGATCAAGTAGCGTATCAATTGTAAAACCAGAACGTTTTTTGTAAGTGGCCACGACTTCATCAACGGCATGGAAAATTCCCAGATCATTTAATATGGGATTATATAGCAATCCAGCTTTATTGCGGATTTCTACAACTAGGGAAGTCAATGAATCACTTAGGCAACGTAATTCTTCAAAATCACCATAGCGATTTGTAAAATTCTGAAGCGATATACGCATTCCATAGAGCTCCTGTGCCAATTCATCACGAAAATACCGTCCTATTTTTCCGAGATCTTCCTGTTGATTTCTAATAATCGATTTATAAAAGTCTTCTTGACTACCGTACCACACCTCCTTTAATTCCGACTGATCTTTAAGACCTTCAGATTGCCCTTTCGGACCATCTGATAAGTCAAAATATGTTTTTTTGTTCACGTCCCCCATATTGTTTTTCATTTCATGTTGTAACTAATAACCAATTTAAGGTACGAACAGTTTTAAAAATTAACATCTATCTAGATAAAAGATGTATCTTTTAAAGTACTACGTATAAATACGTGCATAAAAAAGATAAATGGGGGAATTTAAACAGGAAAACACTTGTTGTTAAAGTAAAAAAGTTCAAATAAAGCACCAATACACTAAGCGATTAATCTTTACAAAACCCTGTATAACAACTATTTAAAATAATAAATAAATCTACTCGCTTGATAACACTTGCCTCAATCCATCCTTCCAAATTGTTTTTTCTAGCATCTTAATTGCAGTGCATGTAGAAAAGATAGACACTTAAAATTTGATAATATGGAAAATACAACAATCGATCAACTGTTTAAGGAAAAAAGACCTACATTAAAATATTTGGCAGCGCAATTTACAAACGATCCGGATGAACGGGAAGATTTGGTTCAAGAGACCATGGTGAGGTCGCTAGCATCTATCGAAAAATTCCTGAAACATCCGAAATTGATGTCTTGGCTCTATATCATTATGAAAAACACGTATATCAATCAATATACACGTAACAAAAGGTTAGAAAATTACAGAAGCGAATACATCAGCACTGGTTATCGCAATGAAATAACAACCAATCGCGGAGAAGATAATTTTGTTGCTTCTGACATTCAGCATGCGCTCAATAATTTATCGAAAGACTATTATGACGCCTTTGCCATGTTTTTGGAAGGATTTAAATATTATGAAATTGCAGAGCACTTACAAATACCGGAAGGAACTGTGAAAACACGTATACACATGGCAAGAAAATCCTTGCAAAAACAGCTTAAAATTTACTCAAAAAGTATTAATTAAAAAAATAGTCCTATTTCAAGAACAAAAAGCAGGTTATAGCCTGCTTTTTGAATTTACACCCCGTTATTTTGGCTAATATTGTTTTAGTCGCTGACCCTACCTCGGGATATATTTATTATATTTAGGGTGAAACTTACTAATTACAATATCACTTTGAACATCATGTAATATGAAAAAGCAAACAATCGCTATGTTTTTTATATGCTTGAGCAGCATAATTTTAATAACGTCTTGTGGTCCGGTATCAAAGGAAAGTGAAAACAGAATTCGTGTAAGTGGCGAAGGAAAGATTAGGATCATGCCCGACCAGGTCACCCTGACCATCAATACGGCTTTCACAAAATCCAGAATGGTAGACGCGGTACGAGAAACACAAGCAACAGTCGACACCGTAATAGCGTTGCTCCAAAAATATGGACATCAAAAAGAAGATATCAAAACGAGTAGCGTGTCTGCAAATAAGGACTATCAATACATTGGTAATACCAATAAATTTATAGGTTATCAAGCACAGCAAACAATCGATTTTGTTTTACATGATTTATCGAAATTCACAGAATTAACGGGAAAATTGTTAGAAACAAAAATTAGTGGAATCGGCTCCATCTCATTTGACCACTCCAAAGCAGACAGTATTTTAAGAGAAGCAGATCTTATTGCATATGATGATGCTTTAAAATCGGCAAAAAAACTTGCATCTAGGGCTGATGTTAAAATCGGAAAACTGCTATTTCTGTCCAATGATGGAAGCGCATCCAACGAATCAACGCAGTACAGAACAGGAATGGCTTTAGAAACATTCAATAAGGGCTATGGCGGTGAAGGTTTTAAAATTGCTCCCGAAGTTTTAGAATTTAAAAGAACAATATTTACAGAATTTGAAATCAAATAAGTGCCAACCGATTCAGTCTCCATTCAACCAGCGTCTTTGATACAATGGTTGAATGAAAAAATAACGCTCGAGGGATAGTGTGTTAGCCGTTACGCGGACGAATTAGTTACCGATGATTATCGAAATTATTTTTTCGTATATTTAACATATAGTTTATATCCAGTTCATATAAGTTCTGTTACTTTATAATGCGATAATTAATGTAGTCAACGGAGTTAATGTATCTATTATGACAACGATAAACTATTTTTTCCAGCGGATTATATTTAGAATCTTTTTGGGTCGATTCAGTTCATTCTATTCACCATTAAGATTCCACAAAACTTAATTGTTTTTAAAAACGGCATTGAGGTCCGATAATTTTATTTTTGTAAATGCTATTAACCAAAGATGCCTTTGGCAAAGATTTTATTTGGGGAGTCTCTACAGCTGCCTACCAGATTGAAGGAGCACATGATTTGCATGGAAAAGGCCCTTCTATCTGGGATATATTCGTCAAAAAAAGAAACCGTATATTTCAAAATCAACATGGTAATGAGGCCTGTGATTTTTACAATCGCTATGTTCAGGACCTGCATTTGATGCAGGGAATGCATATTCCTAATTACAGATTCTCTTTATCATGGAGTCGTATATTTCCTGCTGGCATTGGTGCGGTAAATCAATCTGGATTGGATTTTTATGATCGTTTGATCGATTTATCCCTTGAGTTAGGGATAACGCCCTGGCCTACCTTATATCATTGGGATCTTCCACATGCATTGGAAAAGAAAGGTGGCTGGGTAAACCGTGATGTGAAAGATTGGTTTGGAGAATTTGTTTCCAAATGTGTGCAAACCTACGGGGACCGTGTCAAGCATTGGATGGTTCTCAACGAACCTACAGTATTTACTGCTGCAGGTTATTTCTTCGGTGTACATGCACCAGAGCGAAAAGGTTTGGGCAATTTTTTAGCTGCGGCCCATCATGCTGCATTAGCACAAGCTCAAGGTGGCCGAATTATTAAGTCTTTACAGCCTAATAGCGAAGTAGGAACGACTTTTTCTTGCTCCCATGTTGAACCATTTACGTCGAAAGACAGAGACATTATTGCGGCGAAGAAAGCAGATGTATTGCTCAACCGCCTATTCATAGAACCACTACTAGGAATGGGCTATCCAACGCAAGAGATTAAAATACTGGGTAGAATTGAAAAGTATATGCACGCGAATGATGAGCGAGATCTAAAATTTGATATGGACTTTATTGGCGTGCAAAATTATACACGGGAAATTATACGATACGCCATGTTCGTTCCTTATCTTCAAGCGAAGATAGTGTCGGCGAAAGACCGCAAAGTTGAAATGACCGAAATGAACTGGGAAGTTTACCCAGCCTCCATTTATTATATGCTCAAGAAATTTAGTGCCTACCCTAATATACCCACTTTAATTGTTACCGAAAATGGTGCAGCATTTCCTGATCAAATTGAAAATGGTTTAGTACATGACCCCAAAAGATTGCGCTATTTACAGCAAGCTTTACAGCAGGTTTATCGCGCAAAACAAGAAGGAATAAATGTCAAAGGGTATTTTGTATGGACATTCATGGACAACTTCGAATGGGCTGAAGGATACCGTCCAAGATTTGGGCTAGTGTATGTTGATTTTAACAATCAACAGCGCATCGTCAAGTCCTCTGGACATTGGTACGGAGACTTTTTAAAATAAATGGATGGCTTCTCCATCCTTATGAACGATATATCAAATTTGTAATTCTCAATAAAATTAGACCAAGAAACAATGCAGCAACAATACTAAGTATTGTGACTAATGTATTCCTTCCGTTGTCTGCAAAAAAATAGATGGATAGTCCAGCCAATATACATGGAATACCAATAACAATAAGCTTGACCCAATATATTCGGTCTTCTTCCCTACGGATAATTTTTGTTTCAACTGCGGCTAAAACATCCGGTCTATTCTTTCTAAAATATTCGAGAATAATTTCGATTTCGTCTGAACGCAATTCACGAGGACGTACGATCTGCTGCTGCAAGGCAATAAGTAAAGTATTTCCATCTCGCTGAGCTGAAACAACTGCTGACATTGGAAAGCGCTTTTTATACCCCATTGGGTTCATTGCATAGCCTTTGTAGTCACTGTTATCTGGACTTAAACATACAAAATACTCCGAACCCATTGCGAAGATCACATCGGTATGCTCCTGTTGGTTTTCTTTCCATATAACGATAGCAGGCTTAATGGCTGCAAGCAATAGACATTGAAAAATAAATATACCAAAAGACAAGCTGAATATCCACGACAAAGAAAATGAAAGGATTAAAAAAGCAATGACAAACCAGAGGACATTTGACCAAAAATCAATTTTCCGCTCGATTAAATAGAAAGCAATGACGCAGATTATTGGCGCAATGCTGGCTTTCCAATCCCAAAATATACTTACAATTCCGAGTATTGAAAACAGCGCATAATTCAACAGTTGAAAATATGCTGACTTCCGCTGAAAATTAGTTCTTTTAATTTCAATGATATTTTCCGATGTGTTCTTTTTTTCCAATGGGTCCTCTAATAAAATAACAAAATCTCTTTTGCTAAGATAGCGCTGATTGCATAAATATAAATATCTTTACTAAAATAAAAACGTGTAAAATAGAAGTCACCACTATGGATACCTTTCAATTTAAATCACATAATGTAAAAAAGGGCTTGATCTTTGGATTTGGTTACCTAATTGTTGTTTTTATCCTATGCTGTTTAATTTTTGGCGGCATAAATGGATTAGCTGATGCCGTAAACAATTTTGGTTCGGCAAAAGGTCTTGGGATATTGGTTGCTGTCATCGTAATCGGTCCCCTAGTCATACTATTGCAATTCATCAATCCCAAGATAGAAATACAAGTTGATAAAAATAACTTATCCATTAAACAACCGAGAAAGGAGAACAAAATTATTCCGTTAGAAGTAATTCATTCCATGGAAATAAATCGTTCCTTGGTCAACCAACTTCAACTATTCGACCAGAATGGAAAACTACTTACCACTATTCACCCTCAAAACGATATGAATGTTATTTTCTCCATTGCAAATATAATCGCGCAACATGGTGGATTTACACAGAAAAAAGGGACCAAAAAGATCTTTGGTAATCCCGTTGAAACGATCTCCTATTTTAGGCAATAACACTGTAGCGCATTCGTTTCGATGAAACCAAAAATACACTATCTACTTCGCGTTGCTTTAACCATCTTCATGGGTTTGTTGTCACGTAAAATATCCGCCATTCCTACCATTACCGGCGATGTACTTTATGCGGTTATGATTTATTGGTTGTCACGTTTTTTATTTACGAGGAAATCGTTATTATTTTCTTTTACGACGACACTTATATTTTGTTTTGCCATCGAATTTTTACAGCTTGTACAACATCCTTTACTTATATGGATAAGAAACAATCCGCTTTTGCGGCTCGTGTTTGGACAGGGCTTTTTATGGTCGGATCTTGTGGCTTACTGCCTGGGAACCGTCGGAGCTGCATGCATTGATTATCTTAATTATCAAATGTTAAAGACAGACCCTACGTTACGAACTAAATAGACCTACTTCGTGGTTTTGGCCCCCAAATCGATGCCCATCTTTTCATAAGCAAGATCATTGGGCTGCCAAAGCTCTATTTTGTTTCCTTCAATATCCATGATATGAGCAAATTTGCCGTAGTCAAAGGATTCGATCGTATCAAGTACCGTAACGCCCTCCTTCTTCAATTCTTCGATTAAAAGCTCAATATTGGCTACCCGATAATTGATCATAAAATCTTTTTCCGAAGGGCCAAAATAGGAAGAGCTCTCTTTAAAAGGGCTCCATTGCGTAAAACCCTTTTTCGTACTGTCAGCTCCCTGATACCACTCAAATACAGCGCCGTAAGAATTTGTAGCCAGTCCCAAATGATCGGCATACCAAGCTCTAACTTTTTTAGGATCTTTACATTTGAAGAAAATTCCACCTATACCGGTTACTCTTTTCAACTCGGTGGATTGATATGAATGGCTCAAGTTATTAAAAGCATACCCCATTCCAAATGCCAGCAAAATACTTGCAACAAATACGACTCTTTTCATAATTTAATAAGGACAAATCAGTTATTCTGCCTTCTCTCCCGAATTTAATCATTAGTTTTGACAAAACATTTACGGCGCTTCAGAAAACATTCTTATCCTACAACAGCAGTACTTAAAACGCATAGCTTTTGTCCTAAATTTTTCTAGATTAAGATTGTTAAAAAATGAGACTGTATGTATACATTTGACCTACACAAGACTCGAACGTCCTACCCTAGGAAAAGAGTTTAATAAAGCATCCGCATTAAATAGATAAATTTATGTACAACTTTAAAAATGACTATTCAGAAGGGGCACATCCCCGCATTTTAGATAAGCTTATTGAAACGAATCTGATACAGCAATTAGGCTATGGAGAGGATGACTATTCCAAAGAAGCCAAATCGATTTTGAAGAAAAAGATAGCGAATCAGCAAGCCGTTATCCACTTTTTATCTGGGGGCACACAAACAAATCTTCTTGTCATATCTTTTCTTTTACGTATCCATGAAGCAGTGATCAGTGCAAAAACAGGGCATATATCTGCAAATGAAACTGGTGCTATAGAAGCAACTGGACATAAAGTCATTACCGTTGAAACGTCTGATGGGAAATTGACACCTAACGATATTAGTACGATACTCAGGGAACATGCTTTGGCGCCACATGTGGTAAAACCAAGAATAGTTTATATTTCTAATTCCACTGAAATCGGCACAATATATTCTTTGGCAGAGTTGGAAGCGCTATATGTGTGCTGTCAGCAGCAACAACTGTTACTTTATTTGGATGGCGCACGCTTGGGCCATGCTTTGACCGCGGAAAACAACGATTTAACCTTTGCAGCTATTGCTAGGTATACTGACGTTTTCTACATTGGCGGAACAAAAAATGGAGCTCTTCTGGGTGAGGCAGTTGTGTTTAACCGTCCCGAATTAGCCGTAGATTTTGACTATGCGATTAAGCAGAAAGGCGCCTTGCTCGCCAAAGGCAGAGTACTTTCAATTCAATTTCTAATGCTATTTCAGGATGATTTGTATCTTGAGCTGGCATTAAGAGCTAATTCGCTTGCGATGCGTATGGCGAAGGCCATCAAAGACAAAGGATATTCCTTTCTAACGGAATCAACCACCAATCAGATTTTTCCCATTTTACCTAAATCGCTCATCGAAGCTTTGCTTATAAATTATCAATTTTATATATGGAAGGATATCGATTCAGATTATGCAGCGGTTCGTTTGATCACGTCCTGGGCTACGGACGAGAAACAGGTTACTAACTTTATAAATGATATATTGAATTCCTAGGGATTGTTCCGCCCTAGCCAATAAATCTTATATAAACAAAAGCGCCCAATAGGTAATATTTTACGTATTGGGCGGATCTTATAAAATTGAAAAACTAGTCTTTAGGTTCAAGGGCTTTCCATACCCCTGCTGCTACAGCTGCCCCTACTAATGGAGCTACAATAAAGAGCCAAAGCTGCGATAAAGCCTGACCGCCGGCCAGAATCGCTGGCCCAAATGAACGAGCAGGATTAACCGATGTACCTGTTACAGGAATAGCAACCAAATGGATCAAAAGAAGCGTAAAGCCGATTGCAAGCCCAGCCATTGTGCTGTTTCCTACCTTCGAAGTTGTTGCCAGTATCACAAACAGAAAAATGAAGGTTAACACGGCTTCAATCAAAAAGGCGGAAGCAGTACCATACTCGTTTTGATATCCTTTACCCCAACCGTTTGAGCCATACGCCCACTCTCCTGCCGTAAATCCGGCCAATTGCCCACTTAAAATCTGCTGAAGGACAAATGCCCCCAAAAGTGCACCAATAAATTGAGCAACAATGTAGACAACCGCATCCTTGGCAGACATTCTACCTGCCAATAACACACCAACAGTCACCGCAGGATTGATATGACAGCCTGAAATTTCACCGATCGCGTATGCAAATACCACCACTGAAAGTCCGAAGGCGACAGCAATACCCAAAAGACCAAGACCAGAAAGCCCAGCTGTGGTATTGGCTCCTGCAATAGCGGCCGCACCGCAACCAAAAAGTACCAAACCAAATGTTCCAATTAGTTCGGCGATAAATTTTGAAGATGTTTTAATTTCCATATGAATCTGTTTATAAATTAGTTAACTCTAATTTAATCATTTTCCATATAAAATTATACTGCTAAATAAATTATTGTAGAACAATATCCACACCGCTTTAAAACCAACGTTAATAAGCTTTTCTATGTTAATTTAACCAGATTTCATCACAGGCTATAAGAGGCTTTCGCTTAGGATGATACCGCCATTCGGGTAGTTTTACCAGAGGTGAAGCATAAACTCGGATCACTTTAACACTGTCATTTAATAATACTTGATAAGGTATCCTGTCCAAGGTGTAATCCTCCTCAACGGATTTAAGCTTACTGAGAAATACATCTTGGAAATCTTTTCCATTCTTAGATACCGAAATTCGAATTTCTTTTGGTGGAAATATCCAATGTCGGGCATCCTTTAGAAAATTAAGTGTTATGGTATCTATTCGCCTTTCCTGTTCAAAATCAAAAGTAATATCCATCGGCTCCCCGTTCCATAGCAACCAATTATAGCTATAATCCATATAGCCCGGCACACTATCTGTAAGTGTTTTTAGTCCATTGGCAGGGAAAGAAGGATCAAATGCATATCTCAACTTAATATTTGCTTCAGAGGCCTTATTTGCTCTAACGCCGGCTTTAAATATTTCGGACCACTCCTTTGCATAACTATCGGGTGATGCACCACCTTCGGCAAGCTCTATAACGCCCAATTTTTTTGCATCTTCAACAAATTGTGTTACTTTACGACTTACCTTTGGTCTCACAACCCAACGCTCCCCCTCTTGTTCAAATATACCATGTTGATGCGGTCCATAGAATCTTGCTTGTTGCAAATAGGTATAATCCAACCCAAGTCCAATACGCCTGACACGGGATTCCAATAAAGGATTACCTTCACTGGCTATTTCCGCTTTTTCTAATAATGTACTATACTTATCCATGGCCTCTGGACTTAAAAAGTCATGCCTGTTATCAATCGGGTTTCCGTAAATAGATAAAGCTGATGAAGGCCCAGGCAAGTGATTTCTTCTTTCAGCAAGGTATGCTTTAATAAAGGGTGCAGCCTTGCCATAATAGCCCTCGATAAATTCGTTGGTTAGCTGTTCTTCTGAAAGCGTCGTATCCCAGGCGAGGCTAGCCAATATATAGGCATTTAGCTCGGCCATATCACTATAAGTCGCTCCTCCACCTTGCAAAAAGACCCCTTCGACACCTTGCGTTTTCAGATATTGTAGACTTTCCTGCATGGTTCCTTGGATTGGAAATGGCGCAAGATAATTGGTGAACTGTGTCAGATAATCCCATACAAATACATGCTTGGTTTTAGCTTTCCAAGCGCCTAATTGTCTACGAAAAGTTGCTGCTGATGGTTCACTTCCAATGTCATTTTTTCTAAAAGCATCAATATTACTTAATATAACAGAAACATTATCGGCAACCCTGAGGTGTGTTGGGGCATTTGCTGATTCTAAATACGCCAGTGTTGTAAATTTTTTGTCGGGAAATTGTGCGGCCACTCTATTCACAAAGTGAATCAGTGAACCTTGCGCTCCACCTTCCCGCTTATCAATAGCCTGACAACGATCGCAAGTACAGCTTCCGATATCGTCATTGGCCGCGATAGACCAATAAGTAGCTGTGGGATTTTCGCTTATCCTACGCTTGAAATAAGCTACGGTAAGCTTAAAAACGTCCTCATTAGATAGACAAAGTTGAATAGGTTGGCGTTTTCCATCATACAGGGAGTAATACTCCGGATGTTCTTTAAAATAAACTGATGGTGGCAATATTTTACTGAAAGTGTGCCCCCAATCTCCCCAGCGTTCTTCCAAATTATGTAAACCATACCAATCCATATACTCCTGATCTAATTCAACAGGGAAATAAACCTCTCTAAACTGAAAATTTGGTTTGGAATAAATCTTCAGATCTGAATCCACTGCCAGGAATGTCAATTTTGGAACATGTGTATTTTCTTTACCTACATACCACTTTCGTCCACCAATAATATCCCTGACATAACGATATGCCGCAAATAGTACACCTTTACCACTTCCCTTGATATAAATATTCTTTCCTACAGCTTGTATAGAGTAACTGTCTTCGGGAAACGTATTAGTTATGGAGCTTTTTTCCAAAATAATGGCATGTGTGACTTCACCTTTAGCTTGTATTGCAAAATCTACGCCTGTACTTTCTTTTGTAAAAGTGTTTATCACTGCAGCCGCTTTTTGTAAAACAGGATCATTTGCATCCGCTTGAATGACATAGTCCGTTTTCCCTTGATCAACCAATGTAATCCTTTCTTTACCCTGAACTATCGTTACCATTGACAATAGACATAACATAAACTTCCACATCATTTTAAAAATATTTCCTTAATGATAGATTTAGGTCATACTGATTCATAAATCTATTTTCAGCAACTTTGTAATAGCTCCAACCGCCCATCAGTGTAAACCCCCAGTTGTCTATACGATGTTGCCATCAAGATAGACCAGCCCCCACCCTCGAAAAATGATCAAATGACATGGATTACATGTCCAAATTTACTAAGCATGACCTATTCTTAATCGTACACGAGATATCAGTTCTGACGGAGAAATAGGCTTTTTAATATAATCATTGGCTCCGACTTCAAAGCCTTCCACAATACTATTATCGTCACGGTAACCAGAAATAATAATAACAGGCACCTGATTATTCGTATTGCTTTTTCGAATGCAATTGATTATTTCGTAACCATTGGCAAAAGGTAATGCGATATCTGTTATGACCAAATCAATAGTTTCGTCAGAAACCAACGAGAGCGCTTCTTTGCCAGATTTGGCAAGCAATAGGTCATAGCCCTCCCTTACAAGAACAAATTGCATTGTGCTTAATAGAATCTCATTATCTTCGATAACAAGAATTCTCTTTTTTTCGTTCCCCATAGCGATAAAATTTTAGTTTTTCACGGTGAAACAAAGTTTCAAAAAAAAAAGAGAATTCGTTGTAGATTAACCACTACAACGTCATTTAAATTATTTAAACACAGATTTTAGTTATTAGTTCTAATTAAAATGACAGTATGTTGACAGGCGACAAGTTCATATTATTATTAAACAACTAAACTAGTATGCAAATTTTCAACTTCTCGGATTAACATTTGAATTATATCTGCTGTCGAAAGTTCACTGTATGAATGGATCGATTGCCCTGCCCAAATATTTACAAAATCGACATTTTTATTGGCCTTGGCTATTCTTCGTAATTCCCCGGTGAGTTTATTTTGATAGGGATATGGTAAGATGTATTGCGACTTGTCCAAAGCTTCAATAAATGTATTCTTTATACCTCTGGCATAGCGCCCTGAAAAACTCCTTGTCAAGACAATATCTGATTCCTGAACATGAGAAAGACGCGCTTTCTCAAAGTCCAGCAGTGCGCTTTCTTTAGATTTGAGCAATAAACTACCAATCTGAAAACCATTGGCACCTAATAGCTTTGCAGAATGGATCGTGCTTGCATTATATAATCCACCGGCATAAATAAGCGGAGCGTTTACATGCTCTTTCACCTGTGGTAGCAGAGAAAATCCGCCAATCTCAGGAACAGGCGCCTCCTCAAAACTTCCACGATGTCCCCCAGCCTCTAATCCCTGTACACAGATCACATCAATACCAGCTTCTTCCAGAGCAATTGCTTCTGCCACTGAAGTGCATGTACCAATAATTATCACATCATTGTCTTTCAACCGTTTTATACTATGTGGATCCAGATTTCCAAAAGTAAAACTCACAACTTTACACTGTTGGGTTATGATCGCGTCAATTTGTTCCCTATAATCTGTAATATGGATGCTGTCGAGCTCTGGTAAAGCTACTTCTAAGCCATGTTGCAGGGCTAACTGTTCCACAAAAACCTTTGTTTCATTATATGCTATCCTCAAATTCACCGAAACTTCAGGAACATGATTTACAAAAATATTAACTGCAAAAGGCTTCTTTACATGTGCAGCGGTTGAACGAATAAGCTCACTACAGCGTTCTGCTGGTAGATCACCCAACGATAAGGACCCGAGCGCCCCTGCACGTGATGCTGCAATGACCATTTCTGGTGTGGTAACACCAAACATGGGTGCCTGGATAATCGGATAATCAATACCTATTAATTGTGTAATTTGATTTGACCATTTCATATCGGAAGTAATTCATATGCTTAAGATTCAACTATACTAGTTTTCATGTGATTGTTCTAATTTAAGCTATTTTAAAGCAAATTATACTATAATAATAGAAAATCATCCCGCATTGCGGTTCCAAATAAGCAATTTATACCGTATATTTATGCGATACTATTACGTAACAAACAATTTTATGAAAATCGCTTTCTTTTCGACAAAACCATACGACAAATTATTTTTTGAGCAAGAAAATAGCACCTATGGCTTTCAGTTTAATTTTTATGAAACGCACTTAGGCCCGCACATTGTCAATGCGATTGAAGATGAGAAGGTAGTCTGTGCATTTGTCAATGATAAACTCAACCGGCAAGTGATCGAAGTACTTGCTCAAAAAGGAGTTGAGCTGATCGCCTTGCGTTGCGCTGGATTTAATAACGTTGATCTGGAAGCGGCCAGGGAATTTGGTATAAAAGTTTGTCGAGTGCCCGCCTATTCCCCTGAAGCGGTAGCTGAACACACCATGGCCATGTTATTGACATTGAATCGTAAAACACATAAAGCCTATAATCGCGTACGGGAGCAAAATTTTGCATTGAATGGACTTTTGGGATTTAACCTGCATCAGAAAACAATTGGTGTTATCGGAACAGGAAAAATAGGTAAAGCCTTTATCAAAATCGCATTGGGATTTGGGGCAAATGTAATTGCCTATGATTTATACCCAGACCAGCAGCTTGCAGCACAAGGTGTCAATTACAGATCGTTGGATGAAGTCTTTGAAGAATCAGATATCATTTCTCTTCATTGCCCACTTACTCCCGAGAACCATTATCTTATTAATAAGGAGTCATTGGATAAGATGAAAAATGGGGTAACAATTATTAATACAAGCAGAGGCAATCTAATCCATACCAGTGATGCTATTAAAGCGCTTAAAGAACGGAAAATTGGCTTATTAGGTATTGACGTTTATGAACAAGAAGAAAAGTTGTTTTTTAAAGACTTATCGACCACAATAATTGAAGATGAAACAATACAATTATTGATGAGCTATCCGAATGTTTTGGTTACGGCGCACCAAGCTTTTTTTACAACAGAAGCATTAACAGAAATTTCTCAAAGAACGCTTCGGAGCATCTCCGACCTATCAACTAAAGGGATCACTGACGCAGAGGTTTTGCTATAGCAAGACTTCGTATCAAATTTAGTTCGGATAAAACAATGAAAAACCATGTTTTGAAAGGATTCCTCTTGGCAATCGGGGCGGCTATTCTTTGGGGGGTATCGGGTACTTTTGGCCAATTTCTTTTTCAGAAAAGGGCAGTTAACGTAAAATGGCTTATTACGGTACGAATGCTTGTAACAGGTATTGTATTATTGCTTTTGGCCGGAATACACAAGAAAAATGAGATTTGGCAGATTTGGCGTCATCGTAAAGATAGTTTAGCACTTTTTCTATTCAGTATTTTCGGTGTATTAGCCGTCCAATATACTTATTTTGCCGCCATAAATTATTCCAACGCTGCTACCGCAACAGTACTACAATATACTGGTCCGGTCCTGATCGCAATCTACATGGCGTTGAACAAGAGAAAATTCCCTTCGAAAGTTGCCTGCCTGGCCATACTTTTAGCTATACTAGGCACATTTCTTTTAGTCACACATGGGAATTTTGGTTCTCTCTCGATTTCTCCGCTCGCATTATTTTTTGGTTTAATGTCGGCTGTTACGCTTGCTTTTTATACACTACAACCTATACACTTGTTAAACAAGTATAATGCGGCAATCGTTATCGGTTGGGGAATGCTATTGGGAGGTTTCGTTTTTTGCTTTGTCAAACCTCCTTGGGAGGTTGATGGAATCTGGGATATATATACCTATAGCTACACTGCTTTTATTGTAGTCTTCGGCACACTAATCCCTTTTTATGCTTATCTAACAGCTGTTAAGCTTATTGGTGGACAAAAGACAAGTCTTCTGGCTTCTGCCGAGCCTCTATCGGCAGCCCTATTAGCTGTCTTGTGGTTAAATACGCCATTTAGAGAAACAGACTGGATAGGAACTTTTTGTATCATCGGTACAATTGTCTTATTGGGCATCAGCAAAAATGAGGAGCGAGAAGGGATAAGCTAAACGCCTACCCCCTTTCGCGTTTGTAATCTGACCACCACTCATCAAGTCTTTCAATGACCGGCAGTAAAGTTTTACCTAATTCGCTAAGTTTATATTCCACGCGTGGTGGCGATTCAGCGTAAATCTGTCTACATAAAATACCATCGCGTTCGAGCTCACGGAGCTGAACAGTCAATGTCGTCTGCGCCAGATCTTCCATTTCCCGTCGTAGCTCACCAAATCTTTTGGGGCATTGTTTCGCAACAGCCTTAATGAGCAAAACTTTCCATTTTCCACCTATTATCTTAAAAATTCCATTGACATCACAGCAGGCGCCAAAATTTTCACTTTTTTTTTCATTCATAATCACCTCATACTGACCATTAGTTCATAAAAACATACCAAGTACATAATTTATAACTACTTGATTGTAGAAAATATCCACGCTATTTTTAACCATAAAATTATTAAAAACTTTCTATATGCGCTTTCAAATTAAAGATTTACTTCATATTTTCCTCCTTTCAACTGGTATATTTCTATTTGTCATAGATCTCTTTATTATTAATGTTTCCCTTCCCACAATTCAACATGGACTACATCTACGAGACAGTGATACGCAATGGATTATCATACTTTATATTATTGGGTATGCAAGTCTTCTAATCAATGCTGGGAATGCCGGAAATCATTATGGAAAGAAGAAATTATATTTAATTGGGATGGCTTGTTTTACTGTAGCCTCCCTTTTATGTGGCCTAGCAAATAATCTTTACATTTTATTGGCTGGAAGATTGATCCAGGGGATTAGCTCTGGCCTTATGGTTCCACAGGGCATCGCATTGATCACCTTACTTTTTGAAAATCCGGAGAAGCGGTCGATGGCTTTGGGCATCTATGGAAGTATAGCAGGTATTGCCTCAGTAATAGGTCAATTGTTAGGCGGAATTCTTCCGGATCAGACGTGGATACATGAAAGTTGGCGTCTTATTTTTTTAATCAATGTTCCCATTGGGGTACTTGCCTACTTTGCTGTCTATCGCTATACATTCAATGATCAGGTTACTGGAAAATCTAAGATATCTTTTATCCCTATGATAACATTGTTTATGCTTTTAATGGGAATAATTTTCCCTTTAATCATGGGACCTGAGTTGAAATGGCCACGCTGGTCATTACTGCTATTGGGAACAGCAATTGTTCTTGTCTTGTTGTTTCTAAAAAAACAACGTAAATTAGAACAAACGGGCCGTTCTAGTCTACTCAATTTCTCCTTATTTAATAATCGGGTTTTCAATTTAGGCCTTCTAGCCGCTTTAGCCTATTATATGGTCCAAGATTCATATTTTATTATCAACTCCAATTACCTTCAAAATCAAAAGAATTATACGGCAACAATGACAGGAATTGCCTTTATTTTTCAGGGTATTGGTTACGTATTGGCAAGTGTTATTGTGAGCAAGTTAATACAGCGCCACGGAAAGACCATTGTCCTATATGGATTAGGAATAATGATTTTGGGTTTGCTGTCTCATCTTTTCGTTTTCAATACGATGATCATAGATAGCAATCAAATACATGCGCTCTTCTTTTTTTATGGTATTGGCTGCGGTAGTGTATTGCCGGCATTAATGACACTAGCATTAAAAGACCTTAACGAAAAACTAATCTCTGTAGGATCTGCCATCTATCTCACAGTACAACAACTATCTATATGCTTAGGAATCGCATTTATTGTCGGGGTATTCCTTCACAGGAAAGGGACTAAATTTCTTATTTGGCAGAATATCTCATCGGCCTATGGCTATTCGATCGCACTATCGGTCATATTACTCTTATTTGTCGTATATTCAATAGCTTATTTACCTTCAAAAAAGGTAAAATAGCACTTAAATTGGTTCAGCATTGCAATGGGGCTTTATAACAGCCGGATGAATTAAGGCAGCTAATCTGCTTCCTTATATTTGTTTACTAAAGCATAATCATAAGGAATGGACATACTCAGCGGGCCGGCTTCCCATAAGTCTGAACCGCTGGGCAAATAGAAATCATAGGCATTACGCAGGAAATTCTCCCCATTGGGAGCTTCTTGCCAGCTTTTCTTCTCCCTATTGTAAAGTAATATCATACAACTCACGCAAGTACCCTTATCTTTTATGGTCGAATTTTCATAGCACTTCCCTATTTTTAAAGTTAATTTTTGCTGAATAATAACATCAGTCAACCGACCATTTGTAAGGTGAATTAGAGCGATCTGTGCATCTTCATCCGTTGGTGAATGTTTTGCTGCTTTCAATTGATCGAACTGAGCCCGATGTATTCGCGCTATTTCGGCCTGCCTCACATCCAATGGTAAGAGATTTGTATCTACGGGATGGAGGTCTTCAACATCACCCGCCCGGGTGATACCAGCACTTAATATAATACTTTGTTTGGATGTATCAGTATCAGCGGCAGCTGAGCCTTCATTTTTATCGAATAGCTGCGTAAGTTCTGAGATATGATGCCCTATTTGATTAAAACCCACAACATAATTTAAGATAACGAAAGCCAACAGGGCAAGGACAGAAAAGATAAAAAGTGCCTTCCAAATACTCGTTCGGCCACGTTCATTTGTTTCTACTTCCAAAAAAGTAGATCCTTTGTGATCTGCTTCCTGCGAATCGCCGCGATGCTCAACCAATTCATAATCAAACAAAAACAGGTCTTTACCATCAAAAAGATCAATATGGTCTTCTTTAAACATCTCCACAATATCCCGGGCAGTTTTATACTTTACATTTGCCTGGGTGGCAATCAGATCAATAGCAGCATTTACATCACCCTGTTTAATGAATTCACGAATAGTTGCTTTATCAATTTCGATCGTATTAACGATAATATTCTTGGTCATACCTTTTAAATCCTATAACGTGCCTACCTACTGGAGGATAAATGTTTATTTTTTCAAAAATGAGATTAATAAATGAGAGATCAATGAAAATTTCTTCCCTTATGAAAAATACCTGCAGCATTGTCGCCATCTGTTGTCAGATCTTTTAACAAACCTGACATATCAAAGCATCGTTGCGCTATTACATGAATAACTTCACCTTCAACTTGGATTTTGCCCGCAACCATAAGGAGTTTTCCCCGAAGGATTTCTTTTCGATATTTTTCAAACACATTACTCCAAACGACAATATTTGAAAAACCAGTATCATCTTCAATAGTGATAAATAAAACACCCTTAGAGGTTCCTGGACGTTGCCTAACAGTAATCAACCCACATACTTTCACGGGCATATCATTTTTTAAGAATGCTAATTTCGCTGTTGGCACAACATGGAGAAGGTCGAACTTTCCGCGCAAGAAACTCACTGGATGTGCTTTAATGGATAGCGAGGTCCTTGCGTAATCAGCCACAACATGTTGGCTTTTGGTTAACAAAGGTAATTCGATTTGCCCCTCCATGACACTTTCAGACGCTTGACCTTCAAATAATGCAATCGGCCGATCACCCAAGGCTGTAATTTCCCAAAGCGCTTGCCGACGATCAATACCTAATGAGGTAAAGGCATCTGCATCAGCTAATTTCTCCAACGCAATAAGAGATAGTCCAACATCCATCATACCAGTAATGGATGAATAGGCAGACTGCCGACCTTGAGTCAACACAACGGCCTCATCCATTGAGAATCCTTTGATCTGACGTAACCCCAATCGAAGAGCATGCGGTTTTCCAATTTCTCCTTCTAAGGTATTGTCCCATGAAGAATGATTGATATCAATAGGACGTACTTTTACGCCATGTTTCTGCGCATCAATAACAATTTGAGCAGGTTGATAAAAGCCCATGGGCTGACTATTGAGTAAGGATGCCGCAAAAATATCAGGATAATAATATTTAAGCCACGAGGACACATACACCAGTAAGGCAAAAGACGCTGCGTGACTCTCTGGAAAACCGTAACTCCCAAAACCTTCCAATTGCTTAAAAACTCTATTGGCAAATTCTTCCGTATAGTTTTTTTTTACCATACCATCGACCATTTTTTTGTGAAAAGCAGATACCTGTCCTTTTGCTTTGAATGTAGCCATGCTACGCCGCAATTCGTCGGCTTCCGCAGGAGTAAATCCGGCAGCGACTATGGCAATTTCCATGGCCTGCTCCTGAAAAAGAGGAACCCCCAAGGTTTTTTCAAGAATGGTTTGGATCTCTGTACTGGGATAATCAACAGCTTCCTCTTTATTTCGACGGCGCAAATAGGGATGCACCATATCGCCTTGTATCGGTCCAGGCCGAACGATAGCTACTTCAATGACCAGATCATAAAACTCCCGTGGTTTTAATCGCGGCAACATCGACATCTGGGCCCGGCTTTCGATCTGGAATACACCTAGAGTATCTGCATGACAGATCATATCGTAAACCTTTGGATCGTCCTCTGCCCCAATATCAGCCAGAGTAAGCTCTTTTCCATAATGCTTTTTAGCGAGATCAAAAGCTTTGCGAATACAGGTCAACATCCCCAAAGCAAGTACATCAACCTTTAGAAAGCCGAGTGCTTCAAGATCATCTTTATTCCATTCGAGATTTGTCCGATTATCCATGCGGGCATTTATTAAGGGACAAAGCTCATGCAAATTACCTTGCGTAATAACAAATCCGCCTGTATGCTGCCCCAATTGACGTGGAAAGCCAATATACTGATGTGTCAATTCGAGAACTTTTCGCAAATGTTGGTCTTCAGGATTAAAGCCCTGTTCAACCAAACGTTCCAAATTGATATAATCGTCCCAATGGCTACTCATACCCCCTGCTAAACGCCCTACAGCATCCATGGAAAGCCCCATGGCCTTGCCAACATCACGTATAGCCCCTTTGGAGCGTACCTGTGTGACAGTTGCTACAATAGCAGCACGATTGCGGCCATATTTCTCATAAATATACTGGATGACTTCCTCACGGCGCTCATGCTCAAAGTCGACGTCTATATCTGGTGGTTCATCGCGTGCATCGGACATAAATCGCGCAAATAAAAGCCTGTATTTTGACGGGTCAACAGAAGTAATACCTAAGCAGTAACATACGGTTGAATTTGCTGCAGATCCACGCCCTTGACATAAAATTCCCTTTTCCTTCGCAAATCGAACATAATCATACACCGTCAAAAAATAAGAAGCATAATTTTTGCGTTCGATAAAATCAAGTTCCATTTGAATCGTTTCGCGAATTGCATCCGGGATATCTCCGTTAAATCGTTTACGGGCACCTTCCCAAGTTAAATAACTTAGCTCTTCCTGTGTAGTCCGACCATGAGCTGATAATTCATCTGGATAGATGTATTTCAAATCATCTAAGGAAAAACGACAGGCATTGGCAATTTTTACACTCTGTTCTACAGCTTCAGGGTACAGTCTAAACAAGCGTTCAACTTCAGTTATTGATTTTAGATAGCGCTCTGCATTGGGATATAAATTAAATCCAGCCGTATGTATTGTGCATTTTTCACGAATACAGGTTAAAATATCCTGCAATTCACGCCTTTCAGGTACATGATAATATACATCTCCAAGTACAACAAGCGGGATAGCCAGGTGTTCGCCCAACTGATTTATTCTAAACAATAATTTAGCATCATCACCACGATAGAGTTTTTTTATTCCTAGATTAAGACAACCCTGTAGACGCTGTTGACATTCCTGTACAAACGCTATAAATGACTGCTCAAGCTCAAAACCGACCACTAGTTTTTCAGGTGGGCAAATAATGAATATAATCCCCTCAGCATATTGAAACACATCATTCTTGTACAATTCGCATTTTCCTTTTTCCGTCCTTAGATTTCCAACAGTTAACAATGTTGAAAGCCGTCCGTAAGCCTCTTTATCTGTGGGGTATGCCAATAAGCTTGGCCCATCCTGTAAATCTAGACGACAGGCAGGAATCAGTCGTATACCGGCTTTTTTTGCAGCCATATGTGCACGGACGATTCCAGCAAGGCTATTGCGGTCAGTTACTGCAACAGAATTATACCCCAATCGCGCCGCTTGCTCGATCAGTTCTTCCGGATGAGAAGCACCTTCGAGAAAACTAAAATTACTTGTTATCTGTAATTCACAATATACCATACACTAACCTTATGCAAAAAAACCATGTATAAACCATTGATCTGCCTGTCCGTCATAATGCCCGGCGCGATATAACCAAAAGCGCCGACCTTGCAGATCTTCCACTGCATAGTAATCCCGATGTTCACCAGGATCAATCCACCATTCGCGTTCAATACGTTCGGGGCCATCTGCTTTCCTTATAGTATAGGTATCTCCCTTATAACGGAACAGTATGGGTGGATAGTCGGGTATGGGTGCTGTGACTATAATACGTTCAGGGATCTTCAATAGTCGTGTTGGACGTGGCCTTGCAGTTTGCCAGTCAACAGCTGCAACCTCATCCATTTTAGCCGCTATTTTCATGGATCGTTCGGGCCAGTAGTGCGCAGATGGAACATAGCGTGAAATCTCACAATTGGCGTCCCTACTTTTCAAGCGATCTAAAAGTTCGGTAACCGTCGGGTTTTTGAGACCAATTCTATTGTTCCAGAGATTTTCCTGAACAGGATCTGCCGTCTCAACTTTGGATACGCCCAAGGTAAATAATTCAATACCCAATGCCGGTTCAATTTGAGGAATCTTTAGGACAAATAATTGAAGGATATGTTTAACCTGAGCAGTAGCACGATTAGTCTCAATAGTAATGGTCTCTATTTTTCCATCCACGCGATGACAATTCAATTCGGCTGCACGTAATCCTTTACCCTCCCCCGACAAACGCTTACACAACTTGTTTAATAAATCTTCCAAAGCCAATTCAATACCAGTTGCTGTACAGATAGGCTCCAAACAAGGTAAACGTTCTTCATAGGGTAAGATGGGTTTTATAGAAATAACAAATTCATCTTCCAATCCCATGGCCTGGTCCAGTCGGAGCAGTAAACTATCGCCAAATCTTCTACGCAACACTGAACGTGGCATTTTTGCAAAACTTCCGATTGACCGTAATCCAAGCGATTGTAACCGCTTCAATTGAACATCTTCCAATCGTAATGCGGCAGGACTTAATGGAAAAAGCGTTTCCGACTGCGCCTGTTCATTTATAATGATATCTTCGTGTCCAAAATGCGCTACCGCCCATGCGGCCCCAATGGTATCAGCAATCCCCATACGTACATCATAACCATGTTGTCTAAATTTCGAGACAATACTTGTTAAGTAGGCCGCCTCCCCGCCCCAAAGATGAGCACAACCACTAATATCCAGGATGATACCGTCGGGCGTATCTAATGCAACCTGTGGAGTGTACCTGATGCACCACTCTGCTATCGAATGGAGTAACTTTTCAGCCAATCCAGCTTGCTCATTGATTATTTTAAGTGATGGAATAAATGCCCGTGCATCCGCTATGGCCATTCCTGAATGCACCCCCGCTTGCTCCGCTAATAAGTTACTCCCACTGACGATTAATCTTCCTTGAGCGGCGATGGACAATACAAAGGGAATATTTTGCAAATGTGGTTTACAAACAGTGAGCCAATCTGTTTTCAGATGAGGAAACCAAAGTGAGGCAAATCTTTTTTTCATGACTAGCCAAGATTTTGGTAGTTATAATTCCAGTCTTTTACCTGTATCTCCTTTTTAGAAAATATTTTAAACCCCTGTGGCGACCAGGTTATTTGCTCTTTGGCTGGACTTCCATTCCTTACCTTGAGGAGCTCTACATCCCAACAGGGATAGCCAATACCAGGTAATCCATCATCCGATTGACTAGGTAAAGAAGTGACTTTCCAACGTGCCGCACAACTCGTCGCCAACAAGATTTTTGGGTTATGTTGAAGTATAAACCCTGTAACCCGACTTTTTTCTACGGCAAGTTGAAGGCGCCTCGACTGAACAAAATCCAGCTGATGTATTTCGGCCAGCACGGCTGTTATGCCCTGACATTTCAACGCTTCTTCCATCGCCCATAACACATCCTTCTCCCGTTTCATAGAAACAAAAACAATCGATGCTGGATCAACCCCAAATGATCTGATTGCCGCTGGAAATACCGTTTGAATGGAGCCTATCCAAATACAAATCCCATCAGCTTGCATAAGTTTTCCAAGGAGACCACCAATAAACCCACAGGATGCAGCACTATCCATGCGGTTAAAGCTCACAAACTCGTGTATTACCCCTTTAGGAAAAACGCCATTCGGAAAAGCTTTCTCCAATGGTCCCAAACCCATCGTGCTTGCATCATTTGACCTTTGAGGTATCCCTTGCCAGGCAAGCAAGTCCTTTTTAAGTTTGCTGATCAAAGCCTGTTTATCTTCTAACATCATAGCCCCTCGTATTTAATATTACACACAAATATAATACTAATTATTTTAGCAATAAAAGAGAATGCTACATTTTTTAGTATAAACAACAGAACTTAGAATCGTAGAGCCCTTGTTACTTCAAGCCTTATATATCATTCAAGAATTGCTGGATAACATCTTTTTTTCTTGTCGCAACAGGAATCATTTTACCATCGGACATTTCTATCTGGCCATCCTTGAAATATTTTTTTATATAGTTTGCATTGATTAAATAAGATTGATGACAACGAATAAATTCGGATTCAGGAAGCATAGTTTCAAAGTGCTTGAGGACTTTCGAAACCATCATCGGTTTATTGTCTTTAATATAAAATGTGGTATAACCCTTATCTCCATGGCAATAAAGAATATCATCAATATTCACAATCTGAGTGTATTCAAATGTACGTAGTGCTATTTTCTTTGGTCTAACTGGTGACTTCAGATAGCTTTCGGCCATACTTAATTGCATGCTATTGAATCTAAACTCTGTATTTTTCTTATAGCATTTTTCAATAGCCTCTATAAATTGTTCCGGAACCAAAGGCTTTAATAAATAGGCAATAGCGCCTATATTAAGGGCTTCTATCGCATATTGGTTAAATGCGGTTATAAAGATTGTATTGATGTCCAATTTCAGCTCTGAGAGGAAGGATAAGCTTGATCCATCTTTCAATTGAATATCAGCTAAAATAAGATCTGGATTAGATACAAGTAACTCACGTTCTGCCTGGGCGATTGATGGACTATAACCAACGATCTGGACATAAGGAATAGCATCCAATAAAGACTTAATGTACAAATAGATATTATACTCATCTTCAAGAATATAAACTTTCATAATTTCACGTATTTAATTAAAATATAAAACGAGTGGGATATAGAGTTCTACGCGATATCCACTTTTATCTTCTCTATAATTGGGCTTTATTTCAATCCTTGCTTTTTGCTGAGGATCGTTAAACAAAAGCTCAAGGCGCTCTTTCGTGATAACTTGTGAAAGAGAGGTCTTGTGTGCATTATTTTTCTGATAAGATTGCATTCCCCAGCCATTGTCACTGATAACAATATGCAATTGATCTGCTTCCTGATTAAAAAGAATTTGCAATTGTCCACGATAGTTCAAATTTTTGAAAGCATGTTCAATAGCGTTTTCAACAAAAGGCTGAATCAACATAGGGGGAATCATGACATCATCAACATCCAAGTTACCGCTCTCAATTTCAAAATCAAATACATCTTGATAGCGCATCTGCTGTAAAAGTATATAATTCTTTAATGATTTAATTTCTTGATCCAAAGAAATATACTCTTCCCTATTTAATTCGAGTATGTCACGAATTTGACGGGACAATAAGATGAGGTACTGATTTGCCTTTGCTTTTTGCTCACTACTGATCAAACCTTGCAAATTAGCTATAGCATTATAAATAAAATGGGGATTAAGCTGGTTTTGTCGCGTCTTCTGCTCTAAAATTAATTGTCTATTTTCGGCAACTATACGCTGATTAATATTTTTCAATAGCTTTTGTTTATTCCGGTAATAAAGGAAGAATGCAATGCTAAAGATCAGCGCAAATAAAATAACAAAAATCCAGCGCTGTTGGACCATAATCTTATAGTTGAATGCATTTGTTGTTTTTAAAAGCTTAATAGCCTGATCCTTTTTTTCAGTTTCATACCGTGTATTGATCTCATTGATACGTTCATTTTCAATACTTTTTGTGCTATTTTTATAATCCTGATAGGCCGAATCCAAGGTAAAATAAGCCCGTTCATAATCTCCTTTTAATGCGTATGCTACTTGTAGATTCTGGTAATAGAATAATTTATTTTGCTTGCCTTTATGTGTTTTGATAAACTGCAATCCAGCATTAAAATAATAGATCGCCGAGTCAACTTGATGATTATTCAAAAAATTTTTTGCCAAATTCGCATACGCATAGGCATTGAGTGCCTTGCTTGAAGATAAATAATTAAAATATTTTTGGGATGCCTCTACCGCTTTTCGACTATTCCCTATGCTAAAGAAATACTGCGCCTGTAAATTATACATGCGCATAATGATAGCAGAATCGGCCGTTTTATTTGCGTAATATTTGCAGCTATCCAGTGTTGCTTTTAGCTTCTCAAAATCATGCAATTCAATATACTGCATAAATTTGATCTCCTGATACGCTTGCGCAACACGGGCATCGGATCTATTGGGATGATAATGATACCATGACTCGTTATCTTTGAGCGCCTGGTTATAGTCAGCTCGACGATAATTTGCATTAGCCAATAGATTGAAAAAAAGAAAGCTAAACCTACTCTTATTTTCTAACGCATATTCTTTAGCATCGATAATTTGTTCCATGATGCCAATGGTAGTCACATCATTAAAACTAAAATTAGCCCTTATTTTAAAGTAATCCTTCAGAACAAGCAAATCCGGAGACAGCTTTCTCCCATCCAGGTTTTTCAGCGCAATTTCTATTGAATCTATTTTATCGTCCAACAAATAGTTGTAGGCCAAAAAAATCCAGTTATAACCAGAATTATTAAAATACTTATCCTGAGCAAACTCCGCTATCTTCTTTGCTATAATAGATTGATCCCTAAAATCTTGTAATGCGAGAAATTTAAATAACGTATCCTGATAGGTTAAATCAAGTGAGTTATCTTCGCTATGCGTATTATTTTTAGACGCCTGTTGGTCACTTTGATGACAAGAGTGTAACTGTGCCATGAGCACGAGAGATAAAAAACAAAAAGTAAATCTTGTCAAATTTCGTATCATCAGAAAATAACTATCTGTTTAAATTTACATGAAGGTGCCTATATTTTTCCATAACCTCGTTCATTAACTAGGATAAGCTTTCACAGGATGTAAACAGCTATTAAAGAAATATGCAAGATGCTATCTATATCATGTTATCAATTGTCGAATATCGGAATATTATCAAAAAAACAAGATATACTTTCAAAAGTATTTAACCCGGCTGATACTTATGCTAATATTCTTCTCCAATAAAAACACCGGTCGCAATTATGGAACTCGGCGATAGTTAATTTCCTTTTACTCCCCACAAACATACAAATTGGTCAAACAACGAAAACTTCATAGTTAATAATCGCAGTATATGACTCAATATTTGCATCAATAAAGAGAATTTCGTGTTTTTTCATCAAAGTGTGTAACGAAATACCCTTACCACATACCTATACGATGGTGCATCACGCTAAAACGTCATATGGTAAATAATCTAATCTTAACTTACATAAACTGGAATATAGATAGTGACATCTTTGTTATTCCAATTATTGAACACCCTATTCGCTGGTACGGACTATTTTGGTTATTGGGCATTGTATTATGCTATAAAGTATTAGGTTCATTATTTAAGAAAGAAGGTCGGTCAACCGAGTTCTTAGATCAGCTAACCATTTATATCGTTTTAGGTACAGTCATTGGTGCTAGATTGGGGCATGTACTGTTTTACGACCCCAGTTATTACCTAGATCATCCCTTAAAAATAATGGCCATTTGGGAAGGTGGGCTGGCAAGCCATGGTGGAGGTATAGGTATCCTGATTGCGATCTATTTATTTGCAAAAAAACAGGGGCTTCCTTTTCTTTGGGTTGCGGATCGGATTGCTTTAGTCGTTCCTTTAGCAGGGGCTTGCATTCGCCTGGGCAACTTAATGAACTCTGAAATGATTGGTACAGCAAGTAATTTACCTTGGGCTTTTGTGTTTAGCCGTATCGATACAATACCTCGCCATCCGGCACAGCTTTATGAAGCATTATTTTGTCTCCTATTATTCGTATTGTTATATCGTTTGTGGAAAGACAAAAAGCTTCGACGTAACAATGGAAACTATTTCGCCTTGCTGTTGGTTTTGCTGTTTTCGTTCCGGTTTTTGGATGAGTTTTTGAAAATCAATCAAGAGCATTTTGAAGACTCCTTATTCATCAATATGGGACAGCTGCTTAGTATACCATTTATTATTATTGGAGCTGGTCTATTTATTTTCAACCGTTTTCGAGAAAGAATACCAAAATTAAAGTAAGGGGATGTGTAGTATTTTCAAAGATCGCCCGCTGTGGCATGGTCACCAGTAACGTAAATAGTTCTCATTATTTTTTTAATAAACCATGTTGAAAAGCATATTTTACTAATTCCGCGGTATTCTTCACCCTTGTTTTATCAATCAAGCTCTGTCGATATCCTTCAACTGTTCGCTTACTCAAAAAGATTTTATCTGCAATTTCTAGATTTGTAAAACCGTCGGCGATCAACTCCAATACTTCTAGCTCGCGATCATTTATTTCCAGATCGAGGATCATATTCGAGCCCACATCCGTATAAACCTGACCAGAAGAAACTTGTTCAAGTAAGGCTAAGCTAATTTCTTCGCTCATATAGCGTCCACCTTCAGCAACATGTTTTAATCCAAAAAGTAATTCATTATAACCTACATTTTTCAACAGGTAGCCTGAAAGACCATGCTCAAAACCTTCAACCACATAATGAATTTGGCTAAGCATAGACAATATCACAACTTTGACCTGCGGATATTCTTGACTGATGACTTTTAAGAGCACCATTCCGTCCATATGCTCCATGCTGATATCAGTTAAGACAATATCGGGAGCTAGACCATCCGCCAATTTAGACAGGGCTTCCGTACCATCAGAAGCCTCTCCTATCACTGTAAATTCTCCTTCGGATTCTAAAAGTAGTTTAATACCATTCCGTACCACCATGTGATCTTCAACCAATAGTATTTTAACCGTATTCATCTTCTATGGCATTTAAATAAAAACTTTCAATTCCATCTTCCTCCAAACATTGAAAACAATAGTGGTGTATTGTAATTTTCCGATTTGAAATAAAATAGAAACAGACTGCATAAACAAAATAAAGATACGAATTTCTATTTACTGTACTATTGATGGGATGAATCCATATTAAACAGCCTCCGAGATGACTAACAGATCAAAAAGTAGGGATTCCTAGGAACCAATAATTGCTGCTCCATATCGACAAGGAGAAAACTCATGAGAAAAGGAACAATATTTGTACGCTATTAAATCTAGCTATAAATGATATCGCTTAATCAACACTTAATTTTTGATATGTTATGATTCGTTCAGATAAAGATATTTTAGCCGTTCTCTCTTCTTCATTAGATGCTTGTGCAATTTATGACAGCGCAGATCTCCGTATTTCTTATGCAAGCACTGACATGTTAAAATTGTGGAATTGTGATCACAGCGCGATTGGGCAATATCTTGAGAATTGCCTTCAACAAGAAGAATTAACATCTTATATACCCCTCTTGAAAAACGTTTGGGAAAATGGAAATACGCAGCCGATCGACAAGATAAAGATCAAACTCAAAACCGAACAACAATCTTCACTCCGATATACGCACACGTTTGAATATCATCCGCTCATCAATGAAAAGGGTGAAATTTATGCCATATTTAATCAAATTAGACTGATACCTGAAAATGAAGACGACACCCCACAAACGCAAGAAAAAAATACCATTGAACGAAAACTGCTACAAGATTTATTAACTCAAAAGTATACAGTAGCAGGAACCCCCTACAAAATCCCCACGAATAATTACACCTTATCACCTAAACATACCGAAGATCTCAATGAAAAGCTTAAGGATGCACTCAAGAAAATCATAGAAAGTGAAGAACATTACCATTTTGCCTTACAGTCGGCTGAGATGGGTACATGGAATTTAAATTGTAAAAATTATATGGTCAATTGGGATGAACGGACCCGGGAGCTCTTTGGTTTTGCGAAAGGTGAATATGTTCCATACAATGAGGTGCTAAAATATATTCATCCAGAAGATAGGAATAGAATCGATCAGGAAGTCAAAAAGTCACTGACTTACCAAAACAAAAGTGTTTATGACGTACAATTTAGAACCATTGGAGCACAAGATCTTCAATTACGGTGGTTGCACTGTAAAGGAAGAGTATACTTTGACCAAGACCAACAACCCGAATGGTTTGCAGGCACCGCTATAGATATTACCATCCAGCATCAAGAGCATGAAAAACTTGAAGCTATTAATCAACTTATTGCCAAAAGAGATCAACAGTTTAGAATGATCGTAGAAGCCGCCGGCATCGGTATCTTTTCTATTGACATGGAAACCAAGAAAATGGAACTCAATGATCGTTGCCGTGAATTATTTGGCTTCGATCAGCGTGACAACATAAAAGAATCCGACTTTTTCGACCAAATTCTGCCTCAGTATAGAAACATCATTCATCATGTTTTTCAGGAAGTAACGCTCAAACAATCCCCTTTTGATTGTCAATGTGAAATAAAAGATAAAAAAACGGGTAAGATAAAATGGTTAAGGTCAATAGGCGGAAGTCAATTGGAATCGGATACGACAAGACACATGATCTACGGCGCTATAATAGACAGCACCAATGACAAGGAAGAAGAAAGGAAAAAACTAGACTTTATTAGTATCGCAAGTCATGAACTCAAAACACCTTTGACCTCACTCATTGCCTATATCCAATTACTACAAGCCAAAGAAGGTACATTGAGCAGCGAAAAGCGCATGCAATATCTCCACCAATCGAATGAGCAAGCAACGCGCATGCGCGGTTTAATCGACGGCTTTTTAAATGTTACTCAACTAAATGAGGGTAAGTTAGTACTTCGCAAAAAGACATTTAACGTTTGTTCTTTACTCGATTATATTCAAAATATCTATTCTCTAAAATCTGCAAAGCACTTCATTCATTATTCAGGAGCAATAGATTCGAATTTGGAGATTATCGCCGATCGTGATAAAATCGAACAAGTGTTAATCAACTTCATGGATAATGCCATTAAATATTCGCCCAGTAATTCAACAATTACCATGCATGTGGCCATACATTCAGGTTATTTTGAAGTCGAGATCAAAGACCAAGGAAAAGGCATCAATCATAAGGATCAGAAACAAATATTCAATAAATTCTATCGTGTAAATGACGATGCGGATCGTTATGCTTCGGGATTTGGCATAGGACTGTTTATTTGCAAAGAAATTATTCAAAAACATCAAGGAGAAATTGGTGTCGACAGCCAGATCGGCCAAGGGTCAACCTTTTGGTTTAAAATTCCGGTCAGTGTATAAATAACAGCGCTAATTACCACCAATAAAATTTCCGATAGCAAAAAAAGCAACAGTTGCGAATCAAATCACAACTGTTGCTGAAATATTAATTCGTCACCTATTTCTTTTTCAAATCGGCTCCGGCAATATCTTCCCATCGATAATAATGGAATGTTTTATCGTCACTCATAACAACAAACAAGCCATGTTTGAAGGTTTCATTTAAATTAAAAGAGGTAGTTTCCGAACCATCACTTTGTGTTGCCATAACCGGCACAGTCTTCAGATATTTATGTTCGAAAGGATTGCTTTTGGTTCCTTCCCGACTAAAAACCTGAAAACGATTTGCACCCTGGTCCGACACCAAGATATATCCAGTACTGTCGGTCACTTTATAAATCGAAATACCTTCATGATCTTCTTTAAAACCTGCTGTAGCAAACAATGCCAACTGTTGGTTTCCCTTTACTGGATCCGCATAGTATTGTTTTACGCCAACCTGTTCATCCGAATAGTAAATATACCCAAGCTCATTGTCCACCGCTATTGCCTCAATCTCTTTCTTTCCACTAAATGAACCGAATTTGCGAACCAGTGTAGCTTTTACTGAACCAGAGCCATTATCCTCCAATAAATATTGTCCCAAATAGCCTTCTTTTGGTCCATTTTTTCGTCCAACAATAGCATAGATCTCTCCTTTTGGAGAAGTATATAGGGCAATCCCCATCAGATCTCTGAATTCAGGCTCAGTTTCACCAACAAACATATCTAATCCCCCTTGATCGATCGGCTTCATGTCAGGTAGTGAAAAAATACGCAATTTATGGGTCATACGCTCTGTTGTGACAGCGATATCAACAGGCTTCCCACCCAATACCAAACCGTAGGCTACATCAACGTTGTTTGGTCGTTTTAAATTGGAAACCACTTTTTCTTTGACCGTTTTACCCTGTAGATCGTACACGAACAAAGCTCCATCGGCATCTTTATCCGTTGCTATAATCAGACTCTTGCTCGGATCGCTCTTATTGATCCAAATTGCAGGATCATCCGAATCATAACGTACAGCATCGGTCACAATAACGGGTTTAATTGATTCTACGTTATTTGTTTGCGCATTTTTGCATGCCATTTGAAGCAGGGTTGATGCTCCCAAAGTTAGTGTTAGTATTGTTTTTAAATTTGTCATTATATGAAGTAAATTAGAATTTGGAACCAAATGCCCCAACATAAGCTGCAGGCTGAGGAGAATTATATGTTAAGCCGTTTGACATCACCAGGCCACTCGTAAAATGGGGTTTAAAAGCCAAAGTACCGGCCTTTAATGCAGGTGAATTCCCCTGAAGATGAAAATCCCAGGTTAAATCAAATACGTAATTGTCAACCGATGTTTCTAAAGGATAAGAAACAAATTTAGGATTATTCTCCCCTGCCACTTTACCTCTAACATCATTACTACCGCCTACAATATCATTTTTACCGACCTGAAACTGATCTACAGTCAATTGACCGTAGCCATAATACCAATTATTACCTGACACAGAACGGCTATCCTCTGGTTTTTTAGGATCACGCTTGACACCAAACCGTGTATTGGCAAAAAGATTATTATAAATTTCTGCTCTGACAGAGGCTTCTAACCATATGGAACCTCCTTTGGCAGTCGGTCTGCGCCACCCTGTATTGAGCATGGTATTATTATAAACAATAATATAAGCCTGAGGTGTACGGTCTCCCGAGTTGGATAGTTTTAAAGCATTGGTATTTACACTATACACGAGGTTATAAGCAACATCGGCAAGACATCCGGATTTGAAATTCATCGCTTCTCCACCTGTCACCCCATTAGAAAAGAAACGATTGTTAGCGAAAATGATTTTTCCGCCTTCAATATACGTACAGTCTTCGTGAAAATGACTTACAGTACTATTTTGAACAACTAGCTTTCCGTCTGGATTTGAGAACCACAAAGCTGGCAAAGCTTCACCAGACACTTTTTTATACAAGCCCATTTTTACAGAAGTCGACGCATCCGATGTAATTGCACCGCCATATTCAATGACGGTATTGTCCAAAACAAGTTCCTGGCAGCTTGGAGCGGCTAAAATTCCTCCCCATAACTTGCCAAATTCATTCGTCTTCGTCTTATACCCATCTTCAACCGTAAACTTTACAGGATTTTCAGCTGTACCTAGTGCATACAAATTACCCAAAACAACAATTTCAGGCTTATTGACAGAATCCATCAATACGGTTACACCTTCCTCAATCGTCAGGCTCTTGCCTTCGGGAATAATAATATCTCCCTTGATATGCTGCACACTCCCTTTGCTCCACACACCGGAGACCTCACCTATAGCACTTCCATCAGCATCAGAAGTATCAACATCAATATTTGCTTTTTCACAGGCACTTAGCACCACGATAAAAAACGCTAGAAACGATAAAATACATTTATTTTTCATCTGTATATATTTAATTTTTAATGATGAAGCAGATTTCACTTATCCAAAACATTGGCTTTCCAAAAAAGTGAAAGCTTCACCGAAACAAACTGTTGTTATTTCACGTCGCACATGTTCAGATTAAAACATGCCCTGTTTTACGCGGGTCTATTATTTACTAAACGAATAACGTAATCCAAGGATATAGTTCTGTCCATACAAATCCTTTCTAATCAAAGTATTTCCGCCTTCAATAAGCTTTTCAGCGATCTTCTCATTTTCGGGATTTGTTCCTTTCACATACAATTCCATTGGTGTATTCAAGATGTTGTTAGCTTTGGCAAAAATGGCCCAACCAGCTTTAAATTTCTTCTCAATAGAAGCATCTAACTGAACAAATCCTTTTTGCCATAAATCATCGTTCAAAAATTGCGACACTGTATTGATTCGTGAGCCGGTATAAGATCCAGCTAACTGTCCTTCCCAGCCATTATTAGCATCTTTGTAAAGTAGCGACAGATTGGCCACATGTGCAGCTTGCCCATATAGCGGTCTCGTTTGATCCACGATAATCGCTTCAGGGTCCTGTGTGGTCTCATTGATTCGACGCGACATCTTGGCGGTCGTTATACGTGAATGTGTATAGGTGTAATTGGCCTTAATACCAAATTTCTGGATATACTTGATATAATCAACCTCGAGGCCAAAGTTGTTGGCGTTACCAAAATTACCGGGGGTGTAGTATACATCCTGCTTACGAACCTCATCCGGTTGAAAGGTATATTCAATTGGGTTTTTGATTTTCTTGTAAAACATACCCACAAGAAATTGAGAGGAAGCTTCAGGGAATAATTCATACCTTAAATCAAAGTTATCTGCTAAGGCATGTTTTAAATCTGGGTTTCCTTTTTCTAAAAACTCTTCGTTAACCACACTTGAGGGTACAATTTCATAAAATCCAGGTCGGTTTAACGCACGATAATAGGCCGCATGAAGCTGTTGTTTTCCGTCCAAATGATATTTCATGGTCAAACTTGGCAGCCACTCTGTATAAATTTGGAATCCTTCTGGTCTTTTTTCTCCTGCAGGAAACAATAATTTATAATTCTGATTGGTATGCTCCATCCGGATCCCACCGATCATCTGCCATTTGTCATTCTCATAATTGAACATACCATACAATGCTGTGGTCTTCTCACCAGCATCATAAGTTAATGGATTTGCGACAGCTCCGGTAGGATTGGTGACGGTCAAATTGAGATCGGTATAGCGCTGAAAATCTACGCCGTATTTATACTTTGCCTCTTCTGCCGAAGCTGGTGATAAGTTATAGTTATTGTAAAAACTACTACGCTGTTTATCACGATACAAACCTCCGGTCGATAGCTCCAGCTTACTGTTTTCCATTGGAACTTTATAAGCTACATCCCAATAGCCTGCATGATCATTATCGGTATTCCGCTCCCAACGATAGGTTACGGGAGATTTATTGACGAGAGAAGTCCTTTTACGTTCAAAATTTTCTTCTACTCCATCCAAACTGATCATCGTATTTTGTGGCAATTGATTGCGCGCTGAAGAAAGCACACCTGACCAACGGACATTCAGACGATTATCTAAAAAATGATGATCCCCCTGTAGGGTACCATTGTAGATCTGTTGCTGTGTTTTTCGGCTTCTTGTCACATAGGTCAGTTCGGCTTTACCAATACTGGGATCATACTGACCATTATATATCGTATTTACCGCATCACGCAATTGCATGTTATTTAAATTCACATACATTTGATAAAAGCTAACCCGATGATTTGGATTAAATCGATAATCGACCTTGTTATGCAAACCTAAGCGTTGTTGCTGTTCATCATATTGACGATCACTCTGCTCAGTAATTACCGCATTGGGATTTACGCCAACGACAGCCGATTTGTAGAAAATAGAACGACTACCTCGATGTAAATTTTGATAACTCGCACCCAAAATAACGCCCAATTTATCATCCAAATACCGATTGCCTATTGTCAAATTGCCTACAAGATCTGGAAGGGGCTTTTTATAGGTATAATCTAATGCTCCCTTATTAAAATCAGCAGCGGTTGCATTGTAATTCTTCCCATGCTGTTCGTAGGGAGATTTAGCCGAGGTTCCGCCTGTTGAAAAGCTTCCAAAATCACGATTAAAATAACGTTGGCTGTAGCCTGTTGCCAAATTTGCTTGAAGCAATAATTTAGTCGGCGCCGATTTCATAACCATATTGACAACTCCACCCACCGCATCGGCTTCCATATTTGGTGTTAGCGACTTGTAGACTTCTAAGCGTTCCAACATATCTGAAGGAAATAAATCCAAAGGGACATAACGGTATTTATTATCGGGACTTGGAACCTTTACACCATTCACTAAAGTGGTATTGTAACGTTTATCCATCCCCCTCAGAATAGCATATTGCCCCTCGCCATTCGAATTTCTTTCTATAGATACACCCGAAACACGCTGTACAACATTAGCAACAGTGATATCCGGAGAAATCTCTATTGCACGCGCCGAAACAACATTCATAATTTGTGACGCATTCTTTTCCAAACGCCTTGCACTAGGATCATCATCCCCTCCATTCCGACGTCCCTTTATGGTTACTTCCATTAATGTCTGTTCGGCAGATGTCAGCTGAAAAATAAAATGAGGTGTATTTTCTTTTTGAATTTCGATTTCTTTAATTAATTCGGCATAGGCCATATGCTTGATATGAACCTTATCCACACCTGCAGATAATCCTTTGAATTCAAACGAACCATCCAATTGTGTTTTGGTCGATAGCCCACGCTGTTCCAAGAACACTGTTGCACCAGCAATGGCTTCACCAGTCTGACCATCTAATACCTTACCTTTGATTTTGGTCGCATAAGCAGCGCTGACCGAAATACTGGAGGCAAGTAATACCGTTAAAAAGTTTTTCATTTTGATTAGATTATTATGAATCTTTGATTGTTGTCGCAAAGATGGCAGCCAATTCTATTCACACAAAATATCTAGCGTTACAACAAGGAAACAAGGTAAAAAGAGCACTATACAGCAAGGAAACAAGAAGATATAAAACACTAGTAAGCAGTAATTTAAAAACAAATTACACGCCATTAACATTCTATTACTCCTGTGTTAAAAAATTATGAAATACCAACGAGATAACCCGTCAGATCCTCTCCTTGTTCCAATCTTAATTTTTTTCGCAATCGATGTCTGGCAACACGAAGGCTATCTTGTGAAATGCCCAATAAGACGGCAATATCGATATTATTCAAATTTATTTTAAGCAATGCTATTAATCGCATATCTGCGGCCGTCAAATCTGGAAATCGTTGAATAAGTTTTTCAAAAAAGCTGTGATGTACCTTTTCGAAAGTTCCCATAAACTCTTTCCAATGGATGCCCTGCGTAATATTTTCATTGATTTGCAACACCAACTTCTGCATTTGTCGTTTTTGATCCCGGCGTTCGTCCTTAACCATTCCTTTTAATTCATCACGAAGTTCTTCCAAAAATTGATTGTTACGGATTAGATTTAAGGTATGGGATGTCAATTCCTTTTGCTTGAGTGACAGTTCTTGTTTGAGCTGCTTATCTTCAAGCAACTGGTTTTTAAGAGCTACTTCGGTCAACTCACGTTCGGCCTCCTGTTTTCGCGATTCAGTAATCTGATTTTTGATCTTAATTTTCTGACGACTATGCAATACATAGGACAATACAATTAACAAAATTAAAACCACGATTGTTCCCCACAGCATGATTAAGTTGATTCTTTTTGTTACCTGCAATTTTTCAATCTCCTCAGCTTTTTGATTCATATCGTAGAGCGCCTGAAAAAAAGCTGTATGTCGAGCACCATCTACGCTATACAGTTCAAGCACTAACTTACGGCTCTTTTCTGCATAAAAATATGCGCTATCCATCTGCTCACGCAAGGCGTAGGTCCTACTCAAATCTTTTGTCGTAGCAGCCATTTGATACACATCACCCAAACTTTCCGCCATCTGATAAGCCAATTGTGTCAGTTTGATACTTTCTGGATATTTATTGGTCTTTCTAAAAATATCGCCCATATTATTTATGACCACAATTTTTCCATAATTGTCTTTTGTTTCCGTATAGAGAGTACTTGCTTTTTCAAAATGAAAAAAAGCGCTGTCATACCTTGCAAGATCTTCATAAATACTGCCTAAATTTTCATGGATCTTGGCTTCTCCATTTTTATTACCCACACTGCTATAAATGGACAAAGCAAGATTCTGGTAGACAAAGGCGGAGTCGTAGTTAGCTTCCTTTTCAAATAAATGCCCTATATTCCCTAATGTACCTGCCGCTCCATTTTTATCCCCTTCTGTTCGGAAAGAATGTAGCGCCTTGTTAAAATAAACTTTCGCTACATCATGTTGTTTGTTGAAAATATTGAGCTCCCCGATATCACTCCAATTCGAAGCAAGATGCTGTTTTGAATTTAATTGCGTATAAATTCGATCGGCTTGAAAATAGTAGTCCTGCGCCTGTCCATAATGTCCCTGATTGACACATAACCATCCAATCGCCTGTAAACAATTGGCTTGTAATAATAAGTCTTTATCCGTAACAGCTTTTGCATAACGTTTTTTGACGAGCATAATTGCAGAATCAGGATGGTTTTGACTTAATCCTCTAATATCCTTAAAGGATACAACCTGCGCAGTCCCCGGATGCCACAAAAAAAGCTGTATAAAAAAAAGTAGAAACAAAATAATTTTATCAGAAATCCTCATATCTAACGTAAATAATCGAATTGCAAATGTACATGAAACATGTTAACACAATATTAAATCACATAAAGCAATACGAGTTTTAACATAAGGAAGGATGACTTATTTTTATCCGCCGAGCTCAACGATATACTATTAAAAAAGCCCTTTTATTGACGACAAACATCAATAAAAGGGCTTAAAAATAGACAATCCCAAAACCGGTTAATTACCCGATTTCAATTCAATGAGCGGAGTGATCCGTTCTAATATATCAAATGCCACCTCTGCCATTTTATTACCTTTATTGTCCAATAACGGATTAACTTCAACAATTTCAAAACAAATTACCTTTCCAGATCGGATGATCTCTTCTAAAATCAACACAATCTCCCTTGGCAAAAACCCCTTAGGCACTGGTGTTCCCGTGCCATCCGAGATCAATTCACTATCCATGCTATCTACATCAAAAGAGATATAAACCATATCACATGCTTCTAGGATTTTCAATGCTTCAGCCACACAATCGGTTATTCCCCGCTGTCTCGTATCTTCCACACGATAGTTCTTAATGCCAAGTCGTTCAATGACCAGATCTTCCGGTTCTTCCGTATCCCTTACACCAAAATAAATCAAATGATTGGATTGTATTTTACCTACTGGGCCAGCTATTCGTTTTAGTTTATTCCAAAATTCTTGTGTCGATTCGTCTATTTCATTAATTTTGCATGGCAAATTATCTTCATTCAACATCGCCGCTAAAGGCATTCCATGCATATTGCCTGAGGGTGTTGTGTGCGGAGAATGAATATCGGCATGAGCATCTACCCAGATTACACCGAGTTGCTTATCGGGATAAGCGGACTTTATACCACTGATCGTCCCCATTGCGGAGGAATGATCCCCTGAAAACACCAATGGAAAATTGCCGGAAGATAAGCTATCTTCAACAGTGGAAGCTACTTGTTTGCATTGTTCATAAATCTGCTGAATATGTTTCGCAAAAGGATGATTATCATTCTGATAAATGGAGCTATTTCGAGTCGGCACATCAACAAATGGATAGTTAATGAAATATTGACTTCCTTTATTAATTGCAGCTATCTCGATGGCGTCGATGCCCAGATCTGAACCCCTAGTCCCTGCTCCGATGTCCGATCTGTTTTTGATCAATTCAATCATTTTCTCCATACACTATTTCAAATTAGTCAACGATCGCTCAATAATCCCTAAGCAAGTCTCGACTTGCTCTTTGGTAATAACCAGCGGCGGAGCCAATCGAATTTTGTTACCATGTGTAGGCTTCGCTAAAAGTCCATTTTCTTTAAATTTGAGACAGATATTCCAGGCCAAATCACTTTCTTCATCCGCATCAATTACAATGGCAGTCAAGAGCCCCTTTCCGCGCACTTCTGTAATTAACGTGCACTTAGCAGCAATCTGACGCAATCCATCCAAAAACAATGCCCCCATCTGAAACGCCCGTTGCGTCAAATTTTCATCCCGCACAACATTTAGCGCTTCCATAGCTACTGCACAGGCTAAGGGATTCCCACCATAGGTAGAACCATGTTCGCCCGGTTTAATACACAACATAATAGAGTCATTTGCCAACACTGCCGATACTGGCAATACACCACCCGACAAAGCTTTACCTAAAATCAGAACATCTGGTTTGCTTTGACTTTGCGTATCATCAATATCATAGGATGCCAACATACTTCCCGTCCGAGCAATACCGGTTTGGATTTCGTCTGCAATAAACAATACATTGTATTTTGTACATAATTGTCTCACGCGCATCAGATAATCCTCATCCGGAACGACAATACCGGCTTCGCCCTGAATTGGCTCAACGATAAAACCGGCGATATTTTTATCTGCTTTGAATAACTGTTCTAGCGCATCAACATCGTTATAGGGAACGAGTACTATGCCATCTAAAAAGGGGCCAAATTCATGTGTTGCAGTACGATCATTGGATGCCGATATAACAGAGATTGTCCTACCATGGAAATTGTCCTTGGCAAAGACAATTTTCGCTTGATTGGCTGCTACACCTTTCACCTGATAGGCCCATTTACGGCAAAGCTTCATTGCCGTTTCTACCGCTTCAACTCCCGAATTCATCACCAAAGCCTTATCAAATCCAAATAACTGACAAAGCATTTCTTCAAAATCGCCCAATTTATTATTATAAAATGCTCTCGATGTAAGTGTCAATTTCGCAGCTTGCTCTTTTAAAGCATCTATAATTCGCGGATGGCAGTGTCCCTGATTGACAGCAGAATATGCAGACAAGAAATCAAAATAAGATTTTCCATCAACATCCCACACCACGACTCCTTCAGCTCGTTCCAATACGACCGGAAGAGGATGGTAATTGTGCGCTCCATATTTTTCTTCTTTGGCAATGAACATCTCGCCCTTACCATGTTTAGCTACTGTACTCATAATTCAGATTTTTTCTAATAATAACAAATATACGATATTTACTTTTTTATTGACTTAAAAATAAAATTTAACACTAAATTAGCATAAAAATATTAAAATTAACTTTTAAACCACTTTCTACAATGAATAGTATCGATGATTTTGATCTACAGATTTTAAAATATTTAGACGAAGATGGACGGATGGCCTACTCTGCAATAGCAACAGCTATGGGCGTATCCAATACGATGATCCATCAACGAATCAACCGATTGACGGAACAAGGAATACTGGCCGGTATAAAGCCTGTATTAAATGAAAAAAAGCTAGGCTATGATTGGGGGGCTTTTACAGGGCTAAGTTTGGAAAAAGATCATGACTCGAGCCGAATTATTGAAGAACTTAAGAAAATACCAGAAGTTACAGAATGCTATTACATTACGGGCAATTACACGCTATATGTAAAAATTATTGCTAAAAACCACGAACATATGCGACAATTACTCTATGAAAAAATTGATAGCATTCCAGGAATTGCAAAAACAGATTCCCTTATTGAATTAGGCTGTGCTTTCAAACGTAATATTATATTCTAGTACAATAAAACATTCATGGGATCCTGAACCTCTATTTCAGGGTCTCCACACTACTTACCTATATTTGCCAATTCTTCTTCCGTCCAGTAGATCAATTCGCGCAAAACATATACATTTTCATAGCTTCCCAATCCATCGATGTAGTCCCACAAATCACCTTCAACCTTCACTGGTCTTCCATGATGAAGTATATCATACCCATTATCTAACCAATTTTGTATCTGCTCTTTATCCATCGTTATTAAAACTTATTGTTAATTATCTTTAAAATGACTATATCAAATATAATATATTTTACGATGGCTACCCAAAACTGTTTCAAAGAAACAAAAATTTCAACAACTTTTTGACATCGTGTCTATCACTCTTCAAGAAGTTCTCGTGCTAATTGACAAATTTTAAAAATAAAAAAAGTATATTCGTATAACATCAAATATCATTATTATGGCAGATTTTTTCTATGTTGGATTAGAAGGTGAAAACGAATTGCTCGAACTGGTGGCTGTATCTACGATTCAATCCCTCCTCTATTTTCAGGATGCCGATCAAGAGGATTTTACAACAATAAAGACCGCTATTGATCAAAATTTTATTGTCGAAGAAGATCTAATCACTGTAGCAGACACCCTCCGATTGGATCAATCTATTGTGCGCTTTACTCCGGGCAAGCCCAATTATAAAGATTAATTGCATGCTCAATCATACGGGTAAATAACTATCAGTAAAGCAATTAAATCAAGATAATTAGTAAAGAAAATAAGTAAGGAAATAATGAAGGTAGTTTTAATAGGTGGTTCTGGCGCTACAGGAAGAGCGCTCGTTCAATTGATGTTAAAATCTAAGGAAATTACGGAAATCGTTGTGCTTTTAAGACGTGTCTCGTTTGAGGAGCACATTAAATTGAAACAGGTTATCGTAGATTTTGAAAATCTAACGGATTTTGAGCAAGTGATACAGGGCGATGTCGCAATTTCCTGCCTTGGCACCACCTTAAAAGACGCAGGCAGTAAAGATGCACAATGGAAAATAGATCATGATCTTAATTTACAATTTGCGGCATTGGCTAAAAAAAATGGTTTTCCTACCTTTCTCTTATTATCGGCTGTTCTTGCGGATCCTGCATCAAAAATTTTTTATAACCGCATGAAAGGAAGCCTTGAACAGGATGTTAAAGCACTTGATTTCAATCGGCTTATTATTTTCCAGCCTGGAGGATTAATCCGACCAAATACAGATCGCTTGGGTGAAAAAACAGCCATAGCTGCCCTCCGTATCTTTAATACAATAGGATTATTCAAAACATACGAACCTCTTTCAGTAGGACAAGTTGCTATGGCAATGTTACAGGCGATCAATCATTACACAACAGGTATCCATACTGTAACCGTGAAAGATATCCAGAAATTAGCAGCAGAAACCAGTTGAAACAAGTAAAAAAAACAATTCATAATATTGAATTAACAGTAAGCTAATCCTAAGGCTGTAATTTGTGTTTTTTTAAAATAACAACCATTCAAATGAAAAAACACGTTTTATTTCTGTTCCTCCTCGTTTTTGTACAAGTTTTCCCCTCTTTTGGCCAAGAAGCAAAATACATTTTTTACTTAATTGGTGATGGCATGGGCCTCAACCAGGTTAATCTCACCGAAATTCATCAAGCTGAAGTACAGCATAAAGATAACCCAATCCCACTTGTGTTCACGCAATTTCCTCATGTTGGATTTGCCTCCACACATTCACTCTCGAATGGCGTAACGGACTCAGGCGCTGGAGGTACCGCATTAGCCGTTGGAAAAAAAACCAAAAATGGCGTTATCGGTATGGACAGTACGGGAACAGTCCCCTATAAGAGTATAGCTTATGCCGCAAAGCAAAAAGGAAAGAAAGTCGGTATTATTACAAGCGTCAGCATAGACCACGCTACCCCGGCTTCATTTTATGCACACCAAGCAGACCGCGACATGTATTATGAAATCGGTAAAGAAATTGTCACTTCGAATTTTGATTTTTTTGGCGGATCCAATTTTCTCAAACCCGAAACAACATTTGATCATAAAAAGGCGCCATCGCTTTTCCCCATATTAGAAAAAGCCGGCTATAAGGTGCTTAAAGGAAAAGATGCTTATGCACAACTACCAAATAAATCAGATAAGATCATATTGATGAATTCAGATGGCAGCCCTATAGATGCCCTTAAATATGCCATAGACCAAAAGCCAAGTGATTTAAAACTGGCAGATATCACATCTGCAGCTATCACTTCACTGCATAAAAATAATACAAATGGTTTCTTTTTAATGATTGAAGGTGGAAAAATTGATTGGGCATGCCATGCAAATGATGCGGCTACAACGATTCAGGAAGTGTTGGATTTCAATAACTCCGTACAACTCGCCTATGATTTTTATAAAAAATTTCCAAATGAAACACTTATAGTCGTTACAGCGGACCATGAAACGGGCGGATTAGGTGTCGGTAATGGAAGTTCTTCGCTGAAAACAAAATTCTTGTCCCACCAAAAAATCTCGCATGCAGAACTTTCGAACGCAATTGGCAACCTTCGTAAGAATAATCCAAATGCAACATGGGGCGATCTCAAGAATCTCATTGCTGCTCAAACAGGTTTGTTTTCCAAAATTACAATCCATGAAACTGATCGTAGTGCTTTAGAAGCTGCCTATCAAAAAAGCTTTGTCGATCATCAAAATGAAACCGCAAAAAGCCTTTACGCAAGCGACGACAAGATTGCCGCACTGAGTATTTCAATCTTAAATCGGATGGGATCAATAAGCTGGGCCTCTAACAACCATTCGGCAGCCTATGCACCGGTTTATGCCATCGGTGTTGGTTCCGAACAATTCAATCAGAAAATGGATAACACAGATATACCAAAGAAAATCGCTACAGCTGCAAAACTTAGTTTAGACTAAACAAAAAAAGATCCCCAAGAAATCTTGGGGATCTTTTTTATGAGCCTCTTATCGGAATCGAACCAATGACCTACTGATTACAAGTCAGTTGCTCTACCAGCTGAGCTAAAGAGGCTTTCAAATGAATTTTAATGAGTGTCGCTCAAAGAGCCTCTTATCGGAATCGAACCAATGACCTACTGATTACAAGTCAGTTGCTCTACCAGCTGAGCTAAAGAGGCTTTTTAAAGAAGTTTAATGCATGTTGCTTAAAAGAGCCTCTTATCGGAATCGAACCAATGACCTACTGATTACAAGTCAGTTGCTCTACCAGCTGAGCTAAAGAGGCGTTACTTCTTTTCAATCTTACAACGTCTGACCGTTTTAAGATGCTGCAAATATCGAAAGCTTAAACCAAAAATGCAAGTCGATTTCAAGAATTTTATACCCTGATAAGGCAATTATTTAAAAATCAAGCGCATTATTTTTAATAACTGAAAATTTGTCATGATTCAATAAAAAATATTGCCATTTTTTCCGAAGTATGGCTTAAAACCTGAATGGCACTTCAATTGTTATAACCAATATGTATCAACGAAACTTTAAATAAGACAATAAAAATGAATTTTAACAACTATACAATTAAAGCCCAAGAGGCTATACAAAAAGCTTCCGAAATTGCGGCAGGCCATCAACAACAGGCCATTGAGACAGCGCATATTTTAAAGGCTTTACTCACCGTGGATGAAAATGTGGTCAGCCACTTATTAAAAAAGTTAAATGTCAACATCAGCTATCTCGGTACTGAACTTGACAAACAAATTGAAGGTTTTCCGAAGGTTAGTGGCAGCAATATTTATTTAAGTAGTGATGCCAATAATGCACTTCAGAAAGCTCAGGGCTATCTCAAAGAATTCAATGATGAATTTGTCTCTGTAGAGCATTTACTGCTGGGTATCCTGGCAACTTCTGATAAGACCTCAACATTACTTAAATCACAGGGTGTTACAGAAAAAGACTTAAAGACCGCCATAAAAGAATTGCGCGGAAACAGTCGGGTAACCGATCAAAATGCGGAGGCCACCTACAACGCTTTGGGAAAATATGCCCGAAATTTAAATGAATATGCCGAGTCCGGCAAATTGGATCCCGTTATCGGCCGTGATGAAGAAATTCGACGTGTGATGCAGATACTCTCCCGTCGTACCAAAAACAACCCCATACTCGTCGGTGAACCTGGGGTTGGTAAAACGGCTATTGCGGAAGGTATTGCTTACAGAATTATAAAAGGCGACGCACCTGAAAACTTAAAATCTAAGATCGTATTTTCCTTAGATATGGGCGCTTTGGTTGCCGGAGCTAAATATAAAGGTGAATTTGAGGAACGTCTAAAAGCGGTTGTAAAAGAAGTTACCGATTCCAATGGAGACATTATACTCTTTATCGACGAAATCCATACATTGGTGGGTGCTGGAGGTGGTGAAGGCGCCATGGATGCGGCTAATATCCTCAAACCAGCTTTAGCTAGAGGTGAACTACGCGCAATTGGAGCGACAACCTTAAACGAATATCAAAAATACTTTGAGAAAGATAAAGCATTGGAGCGTAGGTTCCAGAAAGTCATGGTTGAAGAACCCGACACACAAGATGCTATTTCTATTCTCCGTGGCCTAAAAGAACGCTACGAAACACACCATAAGGTACGCATTTTGGATGAGTCTATCATTGCCGCCGTGGAATTGTCACAGCGCTATATTGCCGATCGTTTTCTACCAGATAAAGCGATTGATTTAATTGATGAGGCAGCATCCAAATTACGCCTTGAGATGGACTCTGTACCGGAAGCTGTCGATGAGCTTGAACGTCGTATCATGCAATTGGAAATCGAGCGTGAAGCTTTGAAACGTGAAAATGATGACAAAAAAGTCGCCGAATTATCGGAAAGTATCGCCAATCTATCGGCAGAGAGAGATACGTTGAGAGCATCGTGGCAAGAAGAAAAGAGTCTTGTTGACAATGTCAATCAAGAGATTGAGAATATTGAAAACTACAAACTCGAAGCGGAGCAGGCCGAACGTTCCGGAGACTATGGAAAGGTAGCAGAGCTTCGTTATGGACGGATTAAAGAAGCGCAAGAAAAAGTTGACAAACTAAAGGCTGAACTCGCAGAAAAACAAGAAAGCAAGCGTATGCTCAAAGAAGAAGTTACTTCAGAAGACATTGCCGATGTTGTTGCAAAATGGACGGGAATACCTGTGAGCAAAATGATTCAATCAGAACGCGAAAAATTATTGAATCTTGAGGAAGAGCTTCATAAACGTGTCGCCGGTCAGGATGAAGCAATAGAAGCTATTTCCGATGCGATTCGTCGATCACGTGCTGGATTAAATGATGCGAAACGGCCAATAGGATCGTTCATATTTCTAGGGACTACCGGAGTCGGAAAAACCGAACTTGCAAAAGCACTTGCCGAGTTCTTATTTGACGACGAACAATCCATGGTTCGTATTGATATGTCGGAATATCAAGAACGACACGCAGTGTCTCGTTTAATCGGAGCGCCTCCAGGATATGTCGGCTATGATGAAGGCGGGCAATTGACTGAAGCAGTTCGAAGAAGACCCTATTCTGTTGTTTTGTTAGATGAAATTGAAAAAGCTCATCCCGATGTATTTAATATCCTATTGCAGGTGTTGGACGATGGCCATCTTACAGACAACAAAGGTCGTACGGTAAACTTCAAAAACACCATTATCATTATGACCTCCAATACGGGATCGACCATTATACAGGAAAACTTCAGTCATCTGACCGATGATAATAGGGATGAAATTATCGCCAAAACACGCAATGAGGTATTCGATCTTTTAAAACAATCGATTCGTCCCGAATTTTTGAACCGTATCGATGAAGTAATTATGTTTACGCCATTAAGTCGAGATGAAATTGGAGATATTGTTCGTTTACAATTTGCACATGTTCAGAAACAACTGGCCGAACAAAATATATTCATTACGGCTTCTGATGAAGCAATGGATTGGTTGGCACAACTTGGTTACGATCCTATTTATGGAGCGAGACCCTTAAAACGTGTCATTCAAAAACGAATTCTAAATGAACTTTCGAAGGAAATTTTATCCGGAAAAGTAAATCGCGATTCGATTATTCGTCTGGATGTATTCGACGGTAAATTTGTGTTCATCAATAAACAAGAACAATAAAAGAAGAAGGTCCGATAGTATCGGACCTTCTTCTTTTTATTGCTAATATTTAAACATTTAACCTGTAATACCTAAAGCTTTTAACAACTTGTTTACATCGTCTTCGCCGTCCAAATGCTGTACCAATACTTTGGTTTTTGCATCATAGATATAGATCGAAGGATAATTGCTTGGCTTAAATTTTTCAATAAATTGAGTTCCAGCATCAAACAAGAATTTGACATTTGGGGCACTTTTCAAAGCCTTCGCATGCATATTAATAAATCCATCGACATAAGGCTTGTCATTCATGGAGATAAAATAGAAGGATACATTCTTGAATTTGGACAAGTGCTGTGCGATACCAGCCCCCATTTTCTGGCAATGGCCACAACCCGGGTCGTAAAAATCCAACACAATATAGCCCGATTTTGGAAGCTTGTCCGAATTAAACTTGTTAGCCTGATAGACCTCATCAAAAGTAAACGATGGAAGCGTTTTGGGTGCCTGCGCAAAAACAGGTTGAAATAAGAAAAATACACTTACAAAAAATAGGGAATAAAGGAACCTCATGTTAAAGAAATTTAAACCAACAGTGACTATTCAATTAATTTTAATCAATAATACTTAAAAATGCGCTTCAGTCAACTATTATTTTAGTTTTTTTACAAAAAATCCGTAAGTTTGGGCTAATTTTTAAATCGATCAAATCTATTAATACTTATTAATCGTGAAAAAACGAATTGCTATTTTTGCTTCAGGTTCAGGGTCCAATGCTCAAAAAATAATGGAACATTTCAAGTATTCAGATGAAGCTGAGGTTGCCTTGATTTTATCCAATAACCCTGATGCTTACGTTATTCAGCGAGCCGACAATTTTGAAATACCTGCACATATATTTGATCGTGATGAATTTTACAAAACCGACAACGTTGTCAATATTCTTAAAAACTTAAATATTGATCTGATTGTTTTGGCAGGTTTTCTTTGGCTCGTTCCAAATAACCTTCTGAAAGCATTTCCAAATCAAATTATAAATATACATCCTGCTCTCCTACCAAAATATGGTGGCAAAGGTATGTATGGTGACCATGTACACAAAGCCGTTTTAGCCAATAAGGAAGAGGAACATGGCATTACGATCCACTTTGCAAATGAACATTTCGACGAGGGGGAAATTATATACCAAGCACGATTCAAAGTGGATCCCAACGATACTTTAGACATTATTAAATTTAAAGGGCAGCAACTCGAACATCAGTACTTCCCTAAAATAATTGAAAATCTTATCAAAAAAATGTAAAAACAATTCCATTATTTAGAATTGTTTTAGACAAATTGTAACTTTGCATTATGAACGAAGTTATTGAATCTGTGTTGGAGGTAGATGAGTCAGAAAACAAAGCCGGGTTGTTTCAGTTTCGGAATACGGCTATGAACCCTTTTTCTGACTTTTCTTGTGCCTGCTTTAAAAAGTGTTGCAAAAAATATAAAGAAGGCAAACGCTGTAAAAAATGTCCGGGTCGAAAAAAATAGCCATTTATTGACTACTCCTCCAGGTAATCTAAATCTTTATCAAAGCTTTCTTCTAACTGGGTCAACGAATAAATTGCTATACCCGAAAGAACGACAACCATTGTAATTGCTGCTGGAACAATTCCAAACGCATTTACGAGAAGTCCATAGAGCATTGTTGAAGGAATGAGTGCACCCCGTACAAAATTGGGGGCCGTCGTTGCAACAGTTGCTCTGAGATTTGTACCAAATTGTTCCGCTGAGATAGTCACAAAGGTAGCCCAATACCCTACCCCTAAGCCCATTATAAAGGCAAGGCTTAAAAACTTTGTCGCTGTAATACCATCACTCAATAAATACCATAGTGAACTTCCAATGATAATTAATTGACATATAAACACCACTTTTTTGCGGGATTTTAAAATCTGTGCGAATATTCCTGCCAGTACATCCCCGATAGAAATACCGATATAGGTAAACATCACCCCTTGACCAGCACTCAATGTACCTGTAGCCCCTAAGGCCTTGCCGATTTCCGGAGCCTGTGTGACCAAAACACCAACAACAAACCAGATTGGGAGACCAATGCATAGACAGTTAACATACCGTTTTAACCGGCTTTTATTTGTAAAAAGCATGCGGATATCCCCTTTCACAACACCCGATTTATCCTGATCCTTAAATAGTCCTGATTCAAAAGAGCCAATGCGCAACAGCAGCAACAGTAAGCCCATTCCACCACCGACAAAGTAGGCCGTCCGCCAGTCAAATTCTTCCGAGACAAAATAGGCCAATATAGCGCCTAAAACACCGACACCGGCAACCAACATAGTCCCATAACCGCGTTTTGACTTATGCATACTTTCAGAAACCAAGGTAATTCCCGCCCCCAGTTCTCCGGCCAAACCAACGCCCGCTATAAAACGAATAATACCATACATAAGCACATCATGTACAAAACCATTTGCAATATTCGCTACAGAGTATAAAAGAATCGATCCAAAAAGTACTTTTAAACGTCCAAATTTATCCCCTATAATCCCCCAAAGAATTCCACCCAACAACAAACCGCCCATTTGCATATTGAGCACAAATTCACCTTTTACCCGCATTTCTTCCGCAGGGACGCCAATATCAGTGAAGGACTGAATACGAACTATGGAGAAAATAATCAAATCGTAGATATCGACGAAATAGCCCAGTGACGCAATCATAACCAGTAACCATACTTTTCTGCTGGATTGTTTTTCTTTTATTGTTGACATTTTAGGTTTTTTGATCTGTAAAAATACCATAGTGAAGCTATAAAACCAAGATTTCGAAAAATAATCCGACACATTGTTTTATTTTTGCATCATGAGATATAGTCCACTTGCCTTAACATGGCTATTACGTATTTACCCACCATTTCTATTTCAGGGAATCTGGGTTAAAAAAATTAGCCCCGGCTTCCAAGGCGCCAAAGTAAAAATTTATAAGACACCATTCAATATCAATACCAACAAAACATTATTTGGAGGAACGATCTTTTCTGCGGCAGATCCAATATTCCCCATCCTCATTGATCAGTATCTTCAAAAGATTGGTTTTAAGAAAACGGTGGCCTGGTTAAAATCATCACAGATCACCTTTAAGAAACCCGGTAAAACCAGCGTGGAATATTCTGTGCAACTCTCCGAGGAAATCCTTGAAGAATGTGCCCATATTATCCGCACAAAAGGCAAAGTAGTAAAGGATTTTACGCTGGAAATTAAAGATAAGTCTGGCGATCTCTGTGCCACGGTACGTTGTGAAACCTATATTCGTGACTTGAATTTTACATTCCCTTCCAGAAATCGAAATATTGAGCCATAAGAAATTAATATATTTGTCCGATTACCAAAAAACAAAAAACATGAATAAAATCGCGTTTGTAGCTATCGCATCCTTGGCAATAGCAGCATGTGGAACTCAGGGAAATGGTGCAACAGGTGTAAAAGCCCTGCAAGATTCAACTATTAAGATACATGATGAAATTATGCCTCAAATCGCTCATTTCGACCGCGATGCTGTTAAGATAGATTCTATTTTGGCAAATTTAAAAAACCTAAAAACAACCAAGGCTGATTTAGACACCAATTTAACAAGAAAAGAGCTAAGCACATTGAAAGCTAATTTAGAAAGCGCTACAGACCATATGATGGACTGGATGAAAGGATATAACCCGGATTCAACAGATGTTAAATATTTTGAAACAGAGCTTCAAAAAGTAAGTGATATGAAAAAGATATTTGATAGTGTTTCCAAAGAAAGCCAAGACAAATTAAAGAATTTTTAAATCCAAAAATTCAAATAACGCAGTCCGCCCAGCTTTAGATTAACATTAAATTGTTCGTGTAAAGATGGAATCAAGCTTTAACAAACAAAACTATTGAACATATGAGATCCATAACTAAATTTTACTGCGCAGCTGGCCTTATACTCGGTTTATTTTCCTGTAAAAACAACAGCCAGACAAGCTTACCCATCTATGGCGAAAGAGAAGCTGTAGAAAAAACAGTTGATGGAAAACAAATCGTAGATACAGTCTATCATACTATTCCGCCTTTTAAACTGCTCAATCAGGATAGTACAATGATTTCAGCTAAAGATTTTGAGGGTAAAGTATATATCGCCAACTTCTTCTTTACCCATTGTCCAAGTATCTGTCCGACGATGAATCGCAACCTATTAAAGATATACCAGCAATACAAGGATAATGAAGAAGTTCGTTTCCTGTCCCATAGTATAGACTTTAAATACGATCAGCCCTATGTACTGAAAGATTATGCCAATAAATTGGGCGTAACCAATAATCACTGGCAGTTTGTTTCGGGGACTAAAGCAGAAATATATGGTCTAGCCAATCAATACCTGGTTTATACCGCTGAAGATAAAAATGCACCTGGAGGTTACGATCATCAAGGATACCTTGTCTTAATAGATAAGGATAAAAGAATTCGGGGTGCCTACGACGGCACAAACGATGAGCAGGTAAAAAAATTGATGAACGATTTACCTTTACTCTTGAGTGGAGCTAAAAAATAACATGCGCATTCTCTTAACAACAGGTATAACGATCGGGGTTATTTTATCGATCTTAATTGGCTGTCAACAGGAAGTTGATATCAAAACGGCACAATATGCGGTTAATGGTCAAAAGGTATACCGGGCACATTGTCAAAATTGTCATGGAGAGAAAGGCGAAGGATTGGGAAATCTCTATCCTCCCCTAACCGATACCACCTTTCTGCAAACGCACCGTCAGGAGCTTGCTTGTATCATCAAGCACGGAACTTCCGGAGAACTTGAAGTAGCAGGCAAAAAGTTTAATAATACCATGCCCGCTTCAAATCTTTCTGCAATTGATATCGCTTATGTATTAACATATATCAACACCAAGATCAACAAAGGAAAGAATCTTTATCCTTTGGAAGAAGTGGAGAAAAGTTTAAAAAATTGCAAATAGAAAAAAGCGGTGGTTTTATAAAACCACCGCTTTTTTCTATTTGCAACCGCTTCACCTCCTTTAATAAAGATCTTCAGGCCAATTTACAAGCGAAACTCATGCTACAACCTTGATCTCATTGATGGTACCTCCCCTCTATGCATCAAAAAAAATAAAAAGTTGAAAACAATTTCATCTTTTTTTCCTTATTGTATTATTGATTCAAATCGTTTTATATTTATTGATTTATAACAATATTCTGACATTTTGGATCCAAATTAATCGTTAATTTTGCAACCGAATGAACGTTCGATTGATGAATTCCAATGAAAAAATTGCGGCAGTACTTGCCAGCACACTAAAACTTATACAAACAAACGGCTTCCATGGAACGCCGATGAGCAAAATCGCACAAGATTCTGATGTAGCAATAGGAACTATCTACCATTATTTTCCATCGAAAGATGACCTAATCTTTGCACTGTTCAAACATTGTAGAACATTACTGAATGATTACATTTTTGATGGTATAAAAGATGATTTCGATTATAAAGATTCCTTTGTTCATATCTGGCGCAACTTTGTCAAGTTCTATTTAGAAAATGGGCATATCTTCAGTTTTTTTGAACAGTTTTTTTCGTCTCCTTATTATGAGAAAAACAAAGCTGAGATACAAGAACCTGTAGGTGGACAAAATAAAGTTGTTGATTTTTTACAAGAAGGCATTGACCGAAAAATATTGAAACAGGTAGACGTCCATCTTTTGGTGGCCAGTTATATTGGTGTAGCCTTATCGACTGTTCACAGTATCAAATTTAAAGATCTCAAATTCTCTGAACAGAATGTAGAAGATTTAATTGGGATTATTTGGGATGGAGCTATTAATAGAGAAAAAAATAATTAATTACATATATGAAGTTTAATAGAATCGTTTATTCCTTGGCGGCCCTGTCGCTTTTGAGTAATACAGGATTTGCACAACAGCAATCTGAAAACTTGCCGGCAAATGCAACACTTCAGCAGCTGATTGATTACGCCTTACGTAATCAAATCTCTGTAAAACAAGCACAATTGGACGAGGCCATCGGTGAAAAAGATATTGACATCTCCCTTTCAGGTTGGTACCCACAATTGGGTCTAAAAGGAAGTTATAATTATAATGTCATTGTTCCATTAGCAAATATTGGCGGAAATAATATCAAAATGGGGCAGAACAATGCGAGTGCCTTAACGCTTCAAGCAGACCAACAGATCCTTAATCCAGAGCTAATGCAGGCGAAAAAAGCCGCTGAGCTGGTACGTCTCGGTAATAAACAAAATACGGAGAACAAAAAAATAACAGCTGTTGTGGAGGTCAGTAAGGCCTATTATGACATCCTGACGTCTGAAGAGCAGATCAAGATTGTTCGCGAAAATATTGCTCGCCTTCAAAAACAATTGAAAGATGCAAAGTCACAATATGATGTGGGTTTAGTTGATAAAACTGACTATAAGAGAGCGCAAATTGCTTTGGCAAATTCGAATGCTGACGAGAAAAGAACAGTTGAGCTTCGTAAATATAAATACGAATATCTTAAACAATTACTAGCTTTGGATAAAAGCAAAAATTTGACACTTTCATTTGATAATAGCAGTATGGAATCAGAGATTCTACTTGATACAACTGCAGGAATAAGTGTCTCTAATCGAATTGAATTCCAACAATTGGAAACATCGAAAAAGATTCAACAGTTGAGCACACAGTATTATAAATGGACATATTTACCAAGCGTAAGTGCTTTTTATAATTACGCATTCAACTATAGAAATGATAAATTCAGTAAGCTTTATTCCGACAATTTCCCGGGTTCAGTAGCTGGCCTAAATGTTTCTTTTTCAATTTTCGACGGATTTAAACGTAAAAAACAAATCAATAAATCCAGATTGCAGGAAGAAAGAATTGACTGGGATATCAAAAATTTAGAAAACAGCATTAACACAGAATATTCGTTGGCAAAGGCAACCTATAATGCGAATTTAAATGACTGGAAAACAGCTAAAGAAAATGTGGATCTCTCCAAAGAAGTATACGAGACAATCAAACTTCAATATGACGAAGGTATCAAAACTTACCTCGATTTAATGACAGCAGAGACTGATCTCAAAACAACACAGCTCAATTATTTGAATTCCCTTTATGCGCTATTGTCAAGTAAATTGGATGTTCAGAAAGCAGTTGGGGCAATCCACACAAATTAATCAATAAACGGAAACTAATACAAATCATGAATAAAAGACAATTATTATTCGCTTTCTTCCTTGGGACGGCATTAGTATGGACCTCTTGTGGAAATAAAGATGCAAAAAAGCAAGGTGCAGCACAGGCTCAGGCTGAAAAAGTTGTCCCTGTCAGCTTTGGTGTCGCATCACATGAGACTGTTACAGGTACAATCAGCTATCCAGCAACAGTCAAACCGTTGAACGAAGCAGATCTATATGCGGAAGTAAGCGGCTATATCACAAAAATATATGTTTCTGACGGTGCAGTAGTTTCCGCGGGACAAGCTCTTTATGAAATTGATGGAACACGCTACAACGCAGCTGTCCAACAAGCTAAAGCAAGCTTACAGGTCGCACAGACTGATTTGGACCGACAAAAAAGAGATTTAGCACGTTACCAGACATTGGCCGATAAAGACGCGATTGCGAAGCAGGTTTTTGACAATGCAGTATCAAATGTAGCGGCTTCTCAGGCACAGGTAGAGTCGGCTCGTGCGGCATTGGTCACTGCAAATACAAACTTATCACGGTCGACGATCCGCGCTCCTTTCAGTGGTACTGTAGGGATATCACAGGTACGTTTGGGAGCCTTGGTTAACCCAGGCACAACCCTATTGAATACCTTGTCTTCAACCAGCCCAATTGCTGTTGAGTTTCAGGTAAACGAAAAGGATATTGCCAAATTTACCCAATTGCAAAGCAGCCATTCCTCTTCGGACCTTTCTCTTTTATTGCCAAATGGAAGCACTTATGAAGGCAAAGGAACGATCACAACCATTGACCGCGCAGTTGACCCTGCTACCGGAACAATCAAAGTGCGGGCTACTTTCCCGAACAATGCCAACGAATTGCGGGCTGGTATGAATATTACGATGAATGTATCAACAACCTCGGCTACAGAAGAAGTTGTTGTACCTTACAAAGCGGTCTTTGAACAGCTCGGGGTATTTAACCTTTATGCTGTGAATGATAGCAGCAAAGCCGAAATACGTCAAGTAAAATTAGGTATTAAAGCTGGTGATAAAATTGTGATTAAAGAAGGTGTCAAAGACGGTGAAAAGATTATCGTCGACGGTACCATGAATGTCCAAAATGGCGTTAAAGTAGTTGATGCTGCCGTCGCTGCCCAACAGGCTGCCAAAGGAGCACCTCAAGGAAAATAACACCATTAATTTTTAAAGAGAATCTAAAAGATATAGAATGATTTCAGAAGTATTTATTAAGAGGCCAGTTACCGCAATCGTTATTTCGATATTGATTTCAATTATCGGGATCATTGCAGTATCCACGTTGCCAATTAGCCAGTATCCTTCTATTGCACCTCCAACAGTAACGGTTACGGCCAATTACACCGGAGCTGATGCACAGACGGTTGAACAAACCGTGACAACTCTTATCGAGAGTCAGATCAATGGTACACCTGGCATGATTTATATGTCGTCCAATAGTACGTCAAATGGTCAAGCAACAATTACGGTGACATTTGAAGTAGGTACGGATATCGATATTGCGACCTTAGACGTACAAAACCGTGTGGGAATCGCCGAACCAGCCCTTCCCGAAGCTGTGAGACGTCTGGGAATTACAACCCGTAAAGCCAATAACGATATCCTGATGTTGGTTGCTTTAACTTCACCAAAAGGAACAAGATCCGAAAATTTCTTAGCCAACTACAACAACTTATATGTTAAAGATGCACTATTACGTGTGAAAGGAGTCGGTGATGTAACCGCTTTTGGGCAACCATTTTCGATGCGTGTATGGCTAGATGCAAATAAATTGGCTAATCTAAGCATGACTCCGGCCGATGTATCAACAGCAATTGCGGAACAAAACTCCCGCATACCTGGTGGTAGTGTTGGCGGACGTCCACAAGAGTCTTCGACAGTATTTGAATACCCAGTCATTACCGATAGTGACCTTTCAAATCCGGAAGACTTTGAAAACATCGTTGTAAAAACCAACAAAGATGGATCTATCGTACTTTTAAAGGATGTCGCACGTGTTGAACTGGGTCAATTTAATTATGGTACATCATCTACCGTAAATGGTATGACCTCATCTGCGATGATGATTAACCAAACCCCGGGAGGAAATGCCGTAGAATCTGCAGAAGGCATTGTGACAGCATTGGAAAAATTAAAGAAATCTTTTCCAACGGACGTAGATTATACCATCAGTTACGAGACCGTTTCGGTAGTAAATGCCTCAATTTCTTCGGTTATCCATACCCTAGTTGAAGCATTGATCCTGGTAACAGTGGTGGTGTTTTTCTTCCTTCAAAGCTGGAGGGCAACATTAATCCCCGTATTGGCAATTCCGGTATCCATCATCGGTACATTCATCTTCTTCCTGATGTTTGGCTTTTCGGTCAACAACCTGACCATGCTCGCCTTTGTATTGGCCATCGGTATTGTGGTGGATGATGCCATTGTTGTGGTGGAAGCTGTCCAGCACTATATCGACCATTATAAGCTGGATGCAAAAGAAGCGACACGTCGCGCCATGGGCGACATCACCGCGCCGGTTATTGCAATTGCGTTAATTTTGGCAGCCGTATTCGTTCCTGTAGGTTTCATCCCTGGAATGGTCGGTAAATTGTACCAACAATTTGCCATCACGATCGCTGTGTCCGTTATGTTATCTGCATTTATTGCACTTTCGTTAACACCCGCATTATGTTCAATTTTATTAAAGCCTACAGCCGTACATGAAGGTGCAAAAGGATTGAACAAGTTTTTCTATAAGTTTAATATCTGGTTCGAAAAAGTCACCATCAGATATTCGAATGGTGTAAAACAAGCAATCAAAAAAGCACCACTGGTGTTGATTATTCTGTTGTGTATTTTTATCGGAACCGGCTGGATGTTTACAACCAAACCGACAGGGTTTATTCCTTCTGAAGATGGCGGTGCATTTTTTGCAGGTATTACTTTGCCGGAAGGTTCTTCTTCTGCGCGTACAAATGAAGTTCTTAAAGAGATTGAAGCCGATCTACATAAGACTTTCCCTGAAATTAAGTATGTTACTGCGATCTCAGGTATCAATATTCTAAACCGCGCGTTTAAATCCAATGGTGCAACAGTGTTCGTTTCTCTAAAACCTTGGGAAACCCGTACGCGCACAGCAAACGATATCGCCGGTATGATTATGGGAAAATATCAGGGCTATACCAAAGCTCGGGTATTGGCTGTTACACCGCCGGCAATTCCAGGTTTAGGTACATCTGGAGGTTTCTCTTTGCAAGTACAGGATTTACAGACTGTAAATATCAAAGATTTCGAAGCAACGGTCGGCAAATTCTTGATGGCAGCCAACCAACGTCCGGAAATTGGAATGGCTTATACCCTATTTAACACCAACTCTCCAAACTACAAATTGGAAGTAAACCGTGAACAGGCAAAACGCATGGGCGTGCCTATCTCAAGTATTTATTCGACAATATCATCCTATTTGGGTAGTAGCTATGTCAATGATTTTACGAAGTATGGCCGTAGTTACCGTGTCGTGACTCAAGCTGACATTCCGTACCGCATGAATATTGAAGACATCAACAAACTGTATGTCAACAATGTTTCAGGAAACCCGGTACCGATGGGTACGCTGGTCAAGTATGAATTGATGACAATGCCGTCAATCATCAATCACTACAATATTTTTAGAAGTGTAGAGATCAATGGTAGTTCGGCTCCTGGCTACTCATCAGGGGATGCTTTAAAAGCATTACAAGAAGTGGCTGCACAAACATTACCAGAAGGTTTTGATTATCAGTTCTCTGGCCTATCTCTTCAAGAGATGCAATCCGGATCAAAGACCGTTCAAATTTTTGCCTTATGTATCCTGTTTGTGTTCTTGTTGTTAGCTGCCTTATACGAAAGTTGGTCTGTACCTTTCTCCATTTTGTTATCTGTACCATTGGGTGTATTTGGGGCTATATTAACCCTAACATTAATCCCTACATTGGATAATAACATCTATGCACAGATTGGTCTGGTCACCATTATTGGACTTGCTGCTAAGAATGCGATTCTAATCGTAGAGTTTGCTAAGGAGCGGGTTGATATTGGGATGAACCTTTATGAAGCGACATTAGATGCTGTAAAATTGCGTTTACGCCCAATTATCATGACGTCCTTTGCCTTCATCCTGGGGATTATTCCATTGATGCTATCCCATGGAGCTGGAGCTATTTCTCGCCAAACAATCGGTTGGACGGTATTTGGTGGTATGACAGCTGCGACACTCCTGGCAATCTTTATCGTTCCGGTGCTATTCGTCGTGATCACGCGTATGGCATACGGTAAGAAAAAATTGGCTGAATTAGAAGCTAATTTCGATGAAGAGAAAGCGAAAAATTTAAGTTCACACTAATTATACGCTGCCTCTGTGAATATTCAACACGGAGCTAACAGCAAGAAGCCTTTCCTTGTAACAAGGGAAAGGCTTCTTTTTTGCTCGTCCAATTATATTTTTTTATTTTTACCGCTCACTATTAAATATATGTCACCTGAATCACAACGAAAATTTGAATTACTAAACCTTCTTGCCGAATCCTACGACGCACTATTATTTGACGTCGATGGTACCCTGGCAGATAATATGGACGCACATAAACAAGCCTATAAAGCTGCAGCCAAACAATACGGAGTCGAGTTGGACGTCAATTTGATTGATGAAACTGCCGGATGGCCCACTGTGGCTGTTGCTGAGGAAATCAGCAAACGCTATGAGGTAGATTTCGATTATCAAGAATTTTCCACACTAAAGTCTACCATTTTTCGAGACGAGTATGTTTTCAAGACTAAGCCTGTAGATTACGTTGTTGAACATCTAAAATATCAGAAAGGTAAAAAACACATCGCTGCCGTTTCAGGAGGAACCAGAACAACCTTATCCATGACATTAACCACCATCGGTGTATGGGATGATTTGGAAACACTGGTTTGTGCTGGAGATACGGCTGAGGGAAAACCTTCACCACAACCCTTTCTTTTGGCAGCGGCTCAATTGAATATTGCTCCGGAAAGATGTCTGGTCTACGAAGACGGGATTCCAGGAGTTGAAGGTGCGAAAGCCGCAGGAATGGGTTGGGTTCGCGTTGATGAACTTTAATAAATCCCGATTTGCAGACTATAAAAAAAGCCGCAGTAAACTTCAAGCTTACTGCGGCTTTTTTTATAGCATTATGCTATTTAAAAACTAGTAATTATTTTCACTCCCCCGTTGCTATAGTTCAAATCGGATGATTTCAAATTTCCGATTGGAGCTTTATAATAAGGCTCTACAGAAATGGATAATTTTCCAACTTTCTGTTTCCGGCCAACTGAAAAATTAATAAAGCCGTTCACACCTTTATCATCAACATTTTTGTCTTGGGATTTTTGTCTGTACTCCGTATTATTTGTTTCATAGATCGTTGCACGTTCCTGATCTAATACACCGACATAAGACACACCGACAGACGTATAAAAATTCTTATTAATCGCATATCTCACATCTACAGGAATATCAACCGTTAGGATTTTACCTGAAACCCGTTCATTACTTTTCGCATCTTTTGCATCTGCAGTCCGCATAACAAACAAATTGTTGACACTTGATTGAGAAATATAATTCGGCGCATCTGCATTAAAGGAATTTGATCCCATCGCTGGGGTAATAGGTGTATTTCCAGAAACAGCACCATAGTGTTGAATAGATGCCCCCGAACGTAGACTTACTTTGCTTGAAATATTATAGGCAAGTGCAAGCCCACCACCAAGTGTTATACTCTCTGAGGTAGAGGCCGGAGAAACAAAAGCTCCCATCTCCCATTTTTTCTCTTGACTGGCTTTATTTAGGATAACACTATTTCTTGTGCTCCCCTGCTGCATAGCATAGAGTTGCGACAGTTTTGCCGCATCGCGTTGTGTTTGATTACCAGAACTCACAGCGGAATTAGCATGAGCTATCGCTGAACTATTGGACTGAGTGGCGTTATGATCGACCTCGTTTTCATCCAAAATTATATTTGCAGAGAGCTTATTATTTTTCAATTGCATCGACTGCAAATTTGCAATGTCATTGGAAACAGTTAATTCAGTCCCTTGCATCCCCTGTCCTGAATTCAGTCCCGAAAAGTGGTTAGCGATCTGTTGATCCGAATGATCTTTTACTATTGAATAGGTAAAGGGCCTATTTTGTGATAATTGCTGTGACGATAAGCCTTTATCTTGTGTAATGGAAGATAGTGAGCGTTGAATGGATTCTTTCAAATCCTTATTATTTCCTACCACATCTTCATTATCTTGATGGCTTACCGAAGCCACAGCAGGCGAATCCGTAGGTGTATTATTCTTTAAGCCCCAGTACCCCACACCAAAACACAATAATACAGCCGCAGCTGCACTCCAATATTTCCAATTCGAGTGACTACGTGGTGCAACGCCATAGTTTGAGGCAAATTTTTCCCAGGAACCTTCTTTATAAGGTAGTTCATGGTCTTTTAATTGTCCAACGATCTCTTCTATCAATTCCTTTTTCTTATTGTCTTTCATCGTAACAACAATATTTATCTTATTTCTTGAACTACGCCTGTATAATCCAAGTATAATTTTCTAAGTTTTTGTTTCGCTCGTGTCAGATAAGTACGTGAAGTACTGTCTGGTATATTGAGCATTTGCGCTATTTCATCATGTGAATACCCCTCAATTTCATAGAGATTAAAAATAGTTTTTTGAATTTCGGGAAGCTGATCCAATAGACGCATAATCTCATTGACTTCCAAACGGCTGTCCAATTGAACTGCTGGCGTGTGCATATCCCCTTCTCCGAGATCTTCAACCGAATAAAACTGCTTCTTACCTCGCAAAAAATCAATCGAAATATTGGCAGCAATTCTCCCTATCCAAGCTCTAAATGATTTTTCAAGATTTTCATCATCAATATCCCTATTAAATGATTCCAATTTTCGAAATATCCGAACAAAGCTTTCATTAACAAGCTCTTCCGCATCTACATCCTGTTTTACATAACGAATAATAATAGCCATGAGGTAACCATAATACTTTTTATAAACGAAGGCCTTTCCGTCCTCACGATCGCGCAAGCAACGTTCTAAGGCATCATGTAAAGATGATAGCTTCTTGTTATAAAAATATGATTGAATTATACCCACTTAAACCATTTAATTATTAAGTTTCAAACTTAGACAAATTGCCTTTCATATGCAATCAATAGCGCATACTATGTAAACAATTTATCGAATACTCCCCTTCATTATGAACGTTTTTTTCGAGGAGATAGCGAAATTAAAATTATAAAACTCAAAATCAAATAGCCGAATGTCCCCTGTAATAATATCACTATTTAACTATTTTTATCCCATATAACGGAAAGCAATTTCCTTTCGCTACAGCGTTTTCAAAAAAAATCCATAAAAAGAATTGAAAAAAATGGCTATTTTTGCGTGATTTTCACATTTTAAATATTATTCATACCGAATGAGTACTGTATTATCCGAACAGGAACAACTTAGAAGACAAGCGATGCAATCGTTGATGGATATGGGAATTGATCCATTTCCAGCAAACGAATTTGTCGTCAATGCACATGCTGCTGATATTTTAGAAAATTACGATAGAGATAAATTGAATTACAAGAACATTACCATTGCTGGACGTATCATGAGTCGTCGTGTGATGGGTAGTGCTTCATTTTTTGAAATTCAAGACTCTACCGGACGTATTCAAGCTTATATTAAGCGTGACGATGTCTGTCCTGATGAGAATAAAGACCTATACAATGTCGTTTTCAAAAAGCTATTGGATATCGGAGATATCGTTGGTATCAAAGGCTATGTCTTTACAACACAAACCGAGGCTATTGCAGTACACGTAGAAGAACTTACCGTTTTATCCAAATCGCTACGTCCCCTACCTGTCGTTAAATCTGCAGAAGGTAAAACTTTTGATGCCTTTACAGACCCAGAGCAACGCTATAGAATGCGTTACGTGGATTTGATCGTAAATCCAGGTAACAAAGACATATTTATCAAACGTACGAAGCTTTTCAATGCGATGCGTCAGTTCTTTAACGACGCGGGGTATATGGAAGTAGAAACACCTGTCCTACAGTCCATTCCAGGCGGTGCTGCAGCACGTCCGTTTATTACACACCATAATGCTTTAGATATTCCATTATATCTTCGTATCGCCAACGAGCTTTATTTAAAAAGACTAATCGTTGGTGGATTTGATGGTGTATACGAATTTTCTAAAAACTTCCGTAATGAAGGAATGGATCGTACCCACAATCCAGAGTTCACCGCAATGGAAATTTATGTAGCCTATAAAGACTACAACTGGATGATGGACTTTACAGAACGTCTATTAGAACATTGTGCGTTGGCTGTAAACGGAACGACTGAAGCTACCTTCGGCGAACATAAAATTGACTTCAAAGCACCGTATAAACGGATATCGATGACAGATTCCATAAAGGAATTTACTGGATTTGATATTACTGGAAAATCTGAAGAGGAGATCCGTATTGCCGCCAAAGCAATGGGCATCGATGTAAACGAAACCATGGGTAAAGGCAAATTGATCGATGAAATTTTTGGTGCAAAATGTGAAGGAAACTACATACAGCCAACATTCATTACAGATTATCCAAAAGAAATGTCTCCTTTAACGAAGAAGCACAGAGATAATCCTGATTTAACCGAGCGTTTTGAGCTGATGGTTTGTGGAAAAGAGATTGCCAATGCTTATTCAGAGCTTAATGATCCAATTGATCAACGTGAACGATTTGAAGATCAATTGCGCCTTTCTGAGAAAGGTGATGATGAAGCCATGTTTATTGATCAGGATTTCCTTCGTTCATTGGAATATGGAATGCCACCGACCTCTGGACTTGGAATCGGTATGGACCGTTTAATCATGTTCTTGACCGATAATGCATCAATCCAAGAAGTTCTTTTCTTCCCACAAATGCGACCTGAAAAAGTAGCCAAAGTAGCAGAAGTGAAAGATTATGAGGAACAAGGCATTCCTGCAGCCTGGGTTCCCGCCTTACAAAAAATGGGCTTTACAACCATTGAAGCTTTAAAAGAAGCGAATCCGAACAAGGTTTTTAATGATCTTGGTGGTATGCGTAAAAAACTGAAACTAGATATCAATATGCCAACGAAAGACGAAGTATTTGCTTGGTTCAATTAAATCGGTATCTATACTCGCTAAAAAAGCTGCCTCAATAAAATTTGAGGCAGCTTTTTTTTGTTTAGGTCGAACTTATAAAAGCGTTTACAACGGTCCAATACACCCACAAACCACGAGATTCCTCTCTGTCGTATCTCCAATCTTATCAGATCTGTATAATCTTTTCATTATCTTTTATATTATCAGGGGTTTTACAGGGGGTTAACAGGGGGTTAACAGGGGTATAACAGGGGTAAACCCTTGTTAACCCCCTGTTATATCCCTATAAACTTCCTAGTAAATCCCTGTTAACCAAGAAACTGTTAAGCGGGTAGCACGACGCTGTCGAAGGTGATATGACTAAAAAGATTCGCTATGCATTTAAACACAGGATGTAGGATACAATTGTCACCAATATATGACTCCTGCCAATTGTAGACATTTATTATATTTACATATCGTTAACTAAATCAGTTCTTAGCATATGAAGAATATTCTCGCGCTTGATGGTGGTGGTATCCGGGGTATTATTCCTGCAATGGTTCTCGTGGCTCTGGAAGAGAAGTTACAAAAACAGACCATGGATCCCAATGCACGGATTGCCTCCTACTTTGACTTTATTGCAGGTACAAGTAGCGGCGGAATTCTGACAAGTATTCTTTTGTATCCGGAAGAAGGCAATCCCACCCATCCGAAATTTTCTGCGCGGGATGCCTTAAACTTATTTGTTAATCATGGCACTGAAATTTTCAACGCTTCCAAATGGAGACGTTTTCTCGGTGGATTTGGCCTTGTCAGCGAACTCTACTCGTCCAACACATTATCAGACGTTTTGGATGAGTATTTTCAAAATGCAAGGTTGAGCCATCTTATCAAGCCTTGTATCATCACGGCCTATAACATTGAATTACGGAAGAATCATTTTTTCAGACAACAAAAGGCAATTACGCACGGCGAAGCGCGGGATTTCTACCTTAAAGATGTCTGCAAGGCTACATCTGCTGCACCCACATTTTTTCCTGTTGCAGAGATCTATTCCCTTTCAAAAACAAGATATCCTTTGATTGATGGCGGTGTGTTTGCTCAAAACCCCTCCATATGTGGCTTACTTGAAGTTTTAAAGGCTTTTAACAGCACACAGATAAACGACATGTTTATGGTATCCTTAGGAACTGGAATGTCAAAAACAGCTTATAATTACGAACATTTTAAGAAGAAACTTGCTATACAAATCGGTCCCGCTTTAGTTGACATTATGACGAGTGCATCTTCAGAGAGTACCGAATTTTTTATCCGGCAACTCTTTCAGAGTAACGGTAAGCAACAAAATTATCTCCGGATAGAACCGGCCAATCTATCGAGTATCAATGCATCATTAGATGCAGCTTCGCCCAATAATATACAGAAATTGATCTCCTTATCCGATAAAATGATCAGCGAACATGAAGACACATTGGATTATATCGTTGCGCATCTCATTAAAGAAAAGAGTCAAAATAAGAAGAAAAATCCATGGAGCAAGTTGATGGATAAGTTCTAAAAGATTACTTTTACGCATATTTTAAATCTATATGGCATTAAACTACGTTTGGGTTGCATTTTTCTTAATCACATTTGCCGTAGCCCTTGTAAAACTCATCTTTTTCGGAGATACAGAAATCTTCCAACAAATTGTAAACTCCATCTTTGACAGTGCAAAAACAGGTGCAGAAATATCCTTGGGATTGATTGGTATGATGAGCTTTGCACTTGGGATTATGAAAATTGGGGAAAAAGGTGGTATGATCAATATTTTTGCAAAAATCGTAGGCCCTTTTTTCCACAAACTATTTCCTGAAATACCAAAAAATCACCCTGCACTGGGTTCGATTCTTATGAATTTTTCGGCCAATGCACTCGGTTTAGACAACGCGGCGACGCCATTGGGGCTTAAAGCCATGAAAGAACTCCAGGAGCTCAATCCAAATAAGGAAACAGCGACCAATGCTCAGATCATGTTTATTGTGCTCAATGCTTCGAGCTTAACGCTTTTGCCGATTTCAATTATGGCCTATCGGAAGGAAGCCGGAGCGCCAGATCCTTCGGATGTATTTCTGCCGATTCTGATTGCGACCTTCTTTTCCACGCTAGTTGCATTGATTCTCGTTTCCATTTACCAAAAAATTAATTTATTCAACCGTGTTGTACTTGGCTACCTGGGCGCAATGGGATTGTTTATCGGCGGCTTGCTTTATTACTTTTCGGGATTACAACAAGCAGAAATAGAGATATTTAGCAAGGTGTTTGGGAACGTTATCTTATTTAGCTTATTCACTTCTTTCATTGGCTTGGCACTTTTCCGTAAGGTAAATGTTTACGATTCCTTTATTGAAGGAGCCAAAGAAGGCTTTGAGGTTTCTGTTAAAATAATCCCCTACCTCGTTGCAATGCTGGTTGGGATTGCTGTTTTTAGAGCATCCGGAACAATGGATTATATGGTAGCAGGAATTTCCAAGGGGATCGCCCTGTGCGGTTTGGACACATCATTTGTTGACGCCCTACCGGTCGCCTTTATGAAACCTTTGAGCGGCTCCGGCGCGCGTGGACTTATGGTCGATCTGATGAACGCCAAAGGACCAATGGATTTTGCAGCTCGGGTTGCCTGTGTTATTCAGGGATCAACAGAAACCACTTTTTATGTCCTCGCTGTTTATTTTGGAGCAGTAGGTATTAAACGTACGCGACATGCACTACCCTGCGCTCTACTAGCTGAATTGGCCGGTGTGATAGCCGCTATTATTATATCCTATATATTCTTTAAATAACATACAAAACCGATCGAGAAAGGTTCTGTTTTCAGATTTGAGCCGATTCTTTTACATTTAATTATATACTGATGAAAAAAACAATTGCATTAATAGCCCACGACGGCAAAAAACCTGAAATGGTCGCATTTGTCAAAGACCACCAGGAATTATTGGAACGCGCCAATATCATTGCCACAGGTACTACGGGTTCTTATGTTAGACAGACAGGCTTGCCTGTGGAATTGAAATTGAGTGGCCCCATGGGTGGTGATGCACAAATCGCAGCTTTAGCGGCCGAAAGAAAAGTTGATGGTATTATTTTCTTTCGCGATCCACTAGGAAAACACGCCCATGAACCAGATATTCAAATGCTCATGCGTGTATGTGATCTTTATAATGTCCCGTTGGCAACAAACCCTGCAACAGGAAGCCTCATTATTGAAGGGCTACTAGAAGACGTTGAATCATAATTTTAATCGCTTATGGACAATGAAGTAATCGTTTCAATAGGGAAAATCCCCTATACAACGACAGTACAATATGGAAAACATCAACTAACGGTTGATGAACCGACAGACGTAGGCGGTGAAGATCAGGGTATAAACCCAACTCCGCTCTTGCTATCCTCTTTGGGTAGCTGCAAAGCGATTACGGTCAAAATGTATGCTGATCGCAAGAACTGGCTTCTGGAAGAAGTCTTGGTGCGCTTATCCTATGAAGTACAAACAAGTGAGCAGCAGCAAACTACCTATATACAATGCTATATCAGCTTTAAAGGAGATTTAGATGAGGTTCAAAAACAGCGGTTGTTTAAAATTGCTGAAAAGTGTCCTGTCCACAAAATATTATCAAATCCCATTGTCATAACTTCAAATCATTTGTAATGTTTCTTGGGATAACGGGGAACACTATTTATATTTGTCCGCGCAAAAATGATCTTTAAAAACGCGTGTTAGCGGAAAAAGGTGAATTTGCTTCTGACTAGAGATACTTGGAATAAAAATAAAGCAACAATGCAATTGGATCCACAAATAGCAATAGACTCACCTTTTAGATCGATCAAACGTGAAGACTGGAAAAATTTAAATGGAAAAGTATTGCACAACTTCAGTGTCGAAGACCTGGAAAATCTACATGCGCTGAATGAACCTTTGACAAACCAGGAAATAGAAGAAGTCTACTTTCCCTTGAGTCATCTGCTTGAGATTCATATCGATCGTTTCCAAAGTCTCCATCAACGGACAAACCGTTTCTTTGGCAAGGAAGAAAGCAAACTACCTTACATCATTGGTATCGCGGGTTCGGTTGCAGTTGGAAAAAGTACTACAGCTAGGGTTTTACAACGTGTGCTCAGTTTACTACCCTCCAAACCAAAAGTAGATCTGGTGACTACAGATGGCTTTCTTTATCCAAATAAACAACTTATCGACCGCGGCATTCTAAATCGAAAAGGCTTTCCGGAAAGCTATGATGCCAAAAGGTTGATCCATTTTCTTTCTGCGGTGAAGTCAGGTGCCCCAAAAATTGCCGTTCCCGTCTACAGCCACTTGGTCTATGATGTATTGCCCGACGAGCAGCAACAAATCATCGAACAACCCGATATTCTAATTGTGGAAGGAATCAATGTTTTACAAGTGAACTCCCAGCGCCCGCGAAAGGGACACAGCGTGTTCGTTTCCGATTTTTTTGATTATTCAATTTATGTACACGCCAGTGAAAAAAACTTGATTGAATGGTACACCAACCGTTTTGAGTCGCTTCGGGCAACAGCGTTCCAAAATCCAGCATCATTTTTCCATAAATATGCGAATATGACAGCTGACGAAAGCCAGTCCATGGCTGTAAATATCTGGAATGAGATTAATAAACCCAATCTAATCAAGAATATCTTACCTACGCGATATCGTGCAGATCTCATTCTGGAGAAAGGAAGTCACCATTTTGTTAAAAATGTGAAGGTGAGAAAAATTTAACCTTGTATACGCTGAAATTGCAAAATTTCATTCAATATCCGGCTTTGTACCTGTTGATGTATCTTGTTGCTTGACGAAATTGTACTCACCTCAACTTTATACTTGATATAATCTTTAGCAAGGTCGGCAACTTTGATCGTAAAGCCCTGGGAGTGATCTAAATTTGGATTCTTTTGAAATAAAGGACTTAAATATCGTTCCAGTTCCGCCACAGCAACAGCTCGATCAATCGGTAGTTCAAATTTGACAACGATCTTATTGGACTTTTGAGAGGTTTTATTGACCAGAGTGGCCGTAAATACCAAATTATTTGGAATCATAACAGCATCGTCATCTTCATCCCGTACAACTAGATTGGCCAAGGTAATATCGACAATTTTCCCTTGGTACTCGCCTATTTTTATCCGGTCTCCCACAGAAAACTGATCGGAAAACATAATGATCAGACCGGATATCATATTGGTGATATACTCTCTAAAAATAACGGCGATTGCCATCGCAACGATAGTCATACTGGTGATAAAATCCTTCGGATTGATCCCGACTGCGATCATTAAACTCACCAGGATAAAAAAAACATTGCCTACCGTTGCAACCCGCGTAATTCCGAGCACAAAATTACCACGGACAACCTGTTGTTCATTTCGGCTATTGTATAGTTTAACAAGTATAAAATGCCCAATCGAGATCAGGACACTCGCCGTTAAAAAAGTGTTTAGCCCATAGGCGATATCTCTAATGGTCTTCTTTTGTTCGTAAATATCTGCCAAAGGCACGAATGAGGCCGTCAGAGCGATCCATAAAATGATCCTTATAACAAAAGAAATTGAAATTGATTTTGTCATTTTTCACCCTAAATTTAAAGTTGCTTTTGTGTATCCAATTTTAATGCTCCCCACCCAATACTGAAGTTCATCTTTGTCAAGGGGCTATAAACAGGCTTGCTAAGCTAAACAATTTTACTTTACGTAAAAAGCATTATCAGGAAATACCTATCTTTGTCTAAAGACATTACATGCTATTAAATGAAGGAATCCAACGTGCAGACTGAACTTAATGTAACCGGAATGCATTGTGCAAATTGTGCTATTTCAATCCACAAATACCTGGAAAACAACGGAGCAAAAGACATATATGTCGATTTTGCTTCAGATGAAGTGAAATTTTCGGAGATCCCCGTGGAAAAAATACCTGTGCTGGTCAAAGGTATCGAGTCTTTGGGCTACAAAGTTATTGCAGGTAAGGATAAGAAGCCTAGCTTCTGGCGTTCAATTGAATTTAAGTTCCTCATTTGTTTGACCTTTACGCTACCTTTGTGGAGTCATATGTTTACGGATTATCCCTTACTTCATGATCCCTATATTCAGTTAGGCCTGTGCACCCCTGTATATCTTATTGGCTTTTCCTACTTCGGAATCAGCGCGTTCCGATCCCTTTGGAATAAAATGCCTAACATGGATGTCCTTATTTTTGTGGGCTCTACTGCAGCTTTTATTTATAGCCTTATAGGTACGTATTATCATCTTGGACATGATTACCAATTCTACGAAACATGCGCTACGATCATTACATTAGTTTTCTTAGGAAACGTGCTCGAAAAACGGGCGGTAACCAAAACGACATCCGCAATCAAAGATCTGATTAAATATCAGGACGTGCATGCCATCAAGGTCGAAGGCGATCAAGAAATAGAAATACTGGCCAAAGAAGTTAAATCCGGTGATATTCTGAAAGTGAATACGGGAAATCAGATACCTGTCGACGGCGATATTTTGGAAGGACAAGGCTGGGTAGACGAATCCATGTTGACAGGAGAAAGTATGCCCGTTGAGAAGCTAAAGTATGATACTGTCATTGGTGGTACGTTACTGACCGAAGGTAATATCAGCATCGTAGCGACCAAAGTCGGGTCCAAAAGTGTACTCTATCAGATTATTCAGTTAATTAAAGATGCACAAAGTAAAAAACCGCCTATTCAAAAGTTCGGTGATAAGGTAGCTGCTTATTTTGTGCCGATTGTTGTGAGTATCTCTTTTTTTACTTTTTTTATCACCTATTTTATCGCGCAATTACCGCTGCAGCAGTCCTTAATGAATGCTATAGCCACACTTGTTGTATCGTGTCCCTGCGCAATGGGCTTAGCGACTCCTACCGCTGTTATGGTGGGCTTAGGAAGGGCCGCAAAAAAAGGAATACTGATTAAAGGCGGAAGTACGATTGAGGAAATGTCCGAACTCAAACAGATGGTGTTTGACAAAACCGGTACCTTAACGACTGGTGATTTTAATATCAAAGCAATACAGACATTTGGCATTGAACAATCACAAGTTGAATCGATCATAGCCCAGCTCGAAAGCTATTCCAGCCACCCTATTGCCAAATCGATCCGAAAACAACTGAAGGAAATTAAATCCTACCGTATTATCTTCAAGGAGGTCAATGAAATACGGGGAAAAGGCATATTTGCGACAGATACCAATGGAAACAACTATTCCATTTGCAATGCCAAACTTGGGCAAAAAGATTACTCAAACCGTTACGACCTGACATTAACTATCAATGAGGTCGTTATTGCAGGTATCATTCTTGAGGATCAAATAAAACCTTATGCAAAAGAACTTATACAATACCTCAAGGATAGAGGAATACGTCCTGTTCTGTTAAGTGGTGACCGTCAAAGCAAATGTGAACGTACTGCACAGAAGCTCGGTATTGCAGACGTATACTGGGATAAATCTCCCGAAGAAAAGTTAGCAATCTTGTCCAAACTCAAAAAGAATGGTCCTACAGCAATGGTCGGCGACGGCATCAATGACGCACCGGCCCTTACCGCAGCCGATGTGGGGATCTCGCTTGGAGATTCCACACACATTGCTATTCAGTCTGCAAAAGTCGTTTTATTAAACAACGATCTCCGCTCTATCGAGAAGCTACTTAAAATAGGTCATCATACCCTATTGACGATTAAACAAAATCTATTTTGGGCTTTTGCCTACAACGTTATTGCCATACCGCTTGCCGCTCTTGGCTTTCTCGGTCCTATGCTTGCAGCCCTAAGTATGGCCTTTTCGGACTTAATTGTGATCGGTAATTCAATTCGTTTACGCTTTAAAAAATTGAAATAAAAACAATAGCACATCAGTACCAAGACAATCCATAAAAGATTGTCTTTTTTGTGTATATTAGGGCTTGAATCATTCGCTTTTGAGGTTAAATTTTTGTAACTTCGCATGCGTAGCAAGCCAGTTTAGAGGGCTTGCTTACTAGTTTTATTGAAACCAAATTCATATGGCTGAAGAAACAGAAAACGACAACAATCTTGTTCCGGCAAACGACCGGATTATCCCAATCAACATCGAGGATCAGATGAAGTCTGCATACATTGACTATTCCATGTCTGTCATTGTATCAAGAGCACTTCCTGATGCCCGAGATGGCATGAAACCAGTACACAGACGTGTTCTTTATGGCATGCTGGACTTAGGGGTTACCAGTGGCAAGCCTTACAAAAAGTCTGCCCGTATCGTTGGTGATGTATTAGGAAAGTATCACCCACATGGTGATTCATCCGTTTATGACACCATGGTTCGTATGGCTCAAGATTGGAGTTTACGCTACCCTTTGGTAGATGGTCAAGGTAACTACGGTTCCATTGACGGCGATCCACCTGCGGCGATGCGTTATACTGAGGCGAGATTAAAGAAAATTGCCGAGGAAATGCTATCCGATATCAACAAAGATACTGTTGATTTCCAAAATAACTTTGACGATTCCCTACAAGAACCAACAGTCCTTCCTACGCGTATTCCAAACCTTTTGGTAAATGGGGCTTCGGGTATCGCTGTGGGTATGGCTACAAATATGGCTCCACATAACCTTTCTGAGGTTATCGATGGTACAATTGCTTTTATTGATAATCGTGATATTGAGGTACCCGAATTGATGCAGCACATCAAAGGCCCAGACTTCCCTACAGGTGCATTGATCTACGGCTATGCCGGGGTTCAAGATGCTTGTAATACAGGACGTGGCCGTATTGTCATGCGTGCAAAAGCGGAGATTGAAGCAACTAAATCTGGAAGAGAGCAGATTATCGTAACCGAAATTCCCTATCAGGTGAACAAGGCCAATATGATCGAGCGTACAGCCGAACTGGTCAACGAAAAGAAATTGGAAGGTATCTCTGCCATCCGTGATGAATCTGACCGTACGGGTATGCGTATTGTATATGACATCAAACGTGATGCAAATGCAAATGTAGTTTTAAACAATTTGTTTAAATACACAGCGCTACAAACTTCATTTTCAGTAAACAACATTGCTTTAGTTAAAGGAAGGCCAATGCTGTTGAATCTGAAAGATATGATTCATGAGTTTGTGGAGCATAGACATGATGTCATCGTTAGACGTACACGCTATGAACTGGCAGAAGCTGAAAAACGTGCTCATATTCTAGAAGGGTATTTAATTGCCTTAGATCATTTGGATGAAGTCATCAAATTGATCCGTAACTCGGATACACCAGAAGATGCACGCGTTGGATTAATGGAAAAATTTGGACTGTCCGACCTTCAGGCTCGCGCTATCCTTGACATGACATTACGTCGTTTAACAGGACTGGAACGCGATAAGATTAAAGAGGAATATGCCGAATTGATGAAAACAATTGACTACTTGAAATCTGTATTGGAAGACGAAGAACTTCGTATGAAAATCATCAAAGATGAGTTAATTGAGATCAAGGAAAAATATGGTGATGAACGTAGATCTCAGATTGTACACTCTGCTGAAGATATGCGCATGGAAGATTTTATTGATGATGAAGAAATCGTGATCACAATCTCCCACAATAGTTACGTAAAACGTACACCATTATCCGAATACAAACGCCAGGGCCGCGGTGGTCGAGGATCAATTGGCACAAATACACGTGAAGAGGATTTCACAGAGCATATCATTACTGCTTCAGCACACAACTATATGCTGCTATTTACGGAAGCGGGCCGTTGTTTCTGGTTACGTGCATTTGAGATTCCTGAAGGAAGTCGTACCTCGAGAGGTCGTGCTCTTCAAAATATCATCAACGTTCCAAAAGAAGAAAAAATAAAGGCCTTTATCCTTGTGAAGAACCTAAAAGATCAGGAGTATCTCGAAAACAACTTCATCATTATGTGTACCAAAAAAGGTACCATTAAGAAGACGTCTTTGGAAGCCTATTCTCGTCCAAGAGCAAACGGTATCAATGCCATCAATATTAATGAAGGCGATCAATTAATTGAGGCTTGTTTGACTACTGGAAGCAGTGAAATTGTCATGGCACTCCGTTCTGGTCGAGCAATTCGATTCAATGAATCTACTGTACGTCCAATGGGAAGAACAGCAACGGGCGTACGCGGGATCACATTGGCGACTGAAAGTGATGAAGTGATTGGCATGATTAGTGTGAATGATTCGGAAACTACCGTGTTGGTCGTTTCTGAAAAAGGATACGGAAAACGGACAGATATCGAAGATTATCGCGTAACGAATCGTGGTGGTAAAGGTGTGAAAACAATCAACGTCACAGATAAGACAGGCGAACTCGTTGCAATAAAAGGCGTTACAGACAACGAAGATTTAATGATCATCAATAAATCTGGTATCGTTATCCGTATTGCTGTTGAAGAATTAAGAGTAATGGGACGTGCAACGCAAGGTGTAAGACTCATTAATTTAAAAGATAACGACGAGATCGCTTCTATTACGAAAGTCGATCGTGAAGAAGAATCCGAAGAAGAATCTGAACTGACCGAAGAGTCAACAGAAAATGGAGATTCGACTTCTGAAGAAAACACGGACTCAAACGAAGAATAAATAGTCTAATGAAAAACTTACTGATATCATTGTTAATATCTGCAAGTAGTTTAACTGTTGTTGCCCAATCCAATTTGAAAGAGGGCAGCAACAGTTTTGCTTTATATACCAAAACTGGCGAATTTAAAAATCTTGAAAATGCGCGAAAGTTTGCAGACGCTGCCTTCCAATCGAAGAAAGATTCGGCTTCCGTCAACAATAACCTTTTAAGAGCATTGGTATATAGCTCCTTGGCAGTTGCAGATTCAACAAGGAAGCAGCCCTATAAAATGGATCCTATCGACGTATCCATCAAATCACTTAAGCTTCTGGATCAAAAAAAAGCACGTCGAAACTTTCCTGCAGAGATGGACTATATTCGTCAAAATCTTGCTGGAGCCATCTCCTATCAGGGAGCTTTGGCTTTAAAAGATGGCAAATTTGACAAAGCTTATAAAGCTTATCTTCGCATTGATTCACTTGGGTTCAAAAATAGTGATCTGAAATATAATCTTGCTGTACTTTCAGGCAAGAATAAAGATTACATGAACTCGATCAAATATTATGAGGAACTGATCAAGGGTGAGCATCCCAAGCCAAATTACTTTCTTGAATTAGCACATATTTATTCGCTTGGAGGTACTAAACAGGATGTCTTAAACGTTCTTGAAAAAGGACATGCAATATTTCCTGAAAATAAACAGATACTTTTTAGATTAATTGATGTTTATTCAGCTAATCATTCCTATGATGCTATCCTTAATGTCATTGCCGATGCAATCCGTTTGGAGCCCGAAAATGTTGAGCTGAACTATATCGCTGGCTATTCCTATGAAAATGCCAATGATATTAAACGAGCGAAAGAATATTATAACAATGTATTGCGATTGGATCCCAATAATTACGAATCTAACCTTGCATTGGGTTTAATCAATCTGGAGACTTTGTTAAAGGAACCTTCGAACCAAGATATACAAGAACTGACTATCGAATATCTGTTGAAAGCAAATGAGATAAAGCCATATGATATCAATGCACTTAAAGCTTTGGCTAAATATTATAAGCTTATTGATGACGCATCTCAACTGGACAGAGTGAATTTATTATTGAATCAATTAACAGTTAAATAGATATGAATTTAAAATCTCTATTATTATTAGCAGCAATAGGTACTGTATCGACCTCAGTTTCTTTTGCGCAAACCGGTAATATTAAAAAGGCAAAAACTGGCCTGGCAAAATTTCAGGAATTGAAAGATGCTGGCACGGTTCAATTGGGTATCCCCAATCTGAAATCTGCAAAAGAAGCTATTGACGCAGCTGTTGTCAATGACAAAACAAAAGACAATGCTGAAGCATGGACAGTATATGCGTTAGTAAACGCAAATCTATCAACAATAGATAAATCTTCTGAATTGGCAAAGTTGGCTGAGGATGGCATTGCAAAAGCAAAACAATTGGATACAGATGGTGCTAATAAAGCAAATATTAATGTTGCAGAACAAATATTAGGACAATATAACTTCAATTTGGGAGCAGAAGAATATCAGGCTCAAAAATATGCTGATTCCTATAGTTCTTTTACAAAAGCACTGACTTACCTTCCTGGAGATACATTAGTAACTTATTACAGTGGTGTTGCAGCATTATCTAATAAAGATTATAAAAATGCCATTGAAAGGTACAAAGAATTAATTCCAAGAAAAGATTTCTCTTCGCATAAAACAATCATGGTAGACCTACCTAAATTGTACCTATCTATGCAAGATACGACCTCTGCGCTTGAATATGCAAAAAAAGCGGCTGAAGCCTATCCGGATGACAATGCAGCAATGACTCAAAATATCGAGCTAAATCTGATTACAGGCCACGAGAAAGAAACTATTGATGCAATTACCGCACAACTAGCAAAAGACCCGAACAATAAAAGCCTAAATTATTACTTAGGCATCGCTCAATCTTCAGCAAAAAATGATGAAGCAGCGGTTGCGGCGTACAAAAAAGCATTAGAAATCGATCCAAACTTTTTTGAAGCAAATACCAATTTAGCTATCACTTTGATGAACAAAACACGCGAAAAATTAAATGTTGTTAATAACAACAGAAAATTGACGCAAGCCCAATATGATGCAGAATTAAATAAGATTAAAGCAGAATTAAAGCCAGTACTTCCTTACTTGGAGAAAGCAGTTTCTTTGCAACCAAAGAATGTAGATGCTTTAACAAATTTAAAGAACTACTATATTTTTATGCAAGACGAAGCTAAAACTGCTGAAATCAATGCGAAAATAAAAGAAGTAGAATAAAAATGCTTCAATAAATAAAAAGCCCGTATCTCGTGATGCGGGCTTTATTTTATGTACTTTACTGGAATTAAGCCAAAATTGCAATTAATTCAATTTGAAATATCAAGGTGCATTGCCCTCCTTTTCTGGGCATCAACTCTTCTTTTCCATAAGCCAAATTGGGTGGAAGACAAACCTCCCAGATTGATCCAACAGGCATCATGGAAATTGCTTCCTGCCAACCCACGATAAGTTCATTGATGTAGAACGTTTCGGGACGTTTCCGTTTATAGGAACTATCGAACACCGTTCCGTCTAAGAGCTCACCCTTATAATGACAGATGACCTTCGCAGATTTTTTCGGTATTTGCCCTGCCCCTCTTGTTAATACCTTATAATGTAAACCTGATGCACATATAACGACACCTTGTTGATCTGCATACTTTTCCAAAAATATCTTTCCAGCCTCCAGATTTTTTTCTGCAAGGGCAGTTGAATTTAACTTGTTTTTCTTTTTCTGAACCAAAACTAAATTGATTAAAACTCAATATTGCTAATTATTTGTTATATATTCAAAATAACAGCTTTTTCTCCTTTTTACGAAAAAAGACCAAGTTTTTATTCATTATAGCCCATTTTTCACAGTAGTTTTGCATTTAAGGTTTTTTCGAAACTGAATGCCTTACTCACGGGACAGTTTTCTTTAGCCTTTTGCGCTATTGTCTGAAATTCAGATTCGCTTATAGTCGGAACATTCCCTGTTAACTCAAGTTCGGACCGCACAATTGAACCATTTTCGAAAACGATTGTCGATACAGTTGTTAATTCTTCGGGAACAAAACCAGCTTCAGAAAGATAAGCACTCAATTGCATCGTAAAACATCCGGCATGTGCAGCTGCCAATAATTCCTCGGGATTTGTTCCAACTCCATTTTCAAACCGGGTTGAAAACGAATACTGTGTATGATCCAATGCTGTACTGTCTGTAGTCAGACTACCTTTTCCTTCTTTAAGATTGCCATTCCATTGGGCTGTTGCTTTTCTTCTCATGTTTTCTACAATCAATTATTCAATTTAACTTTTCTTATGTCAACTTTTCCTATCAGGCTTCTAGCCTTTCAGATATCCTTTATAGAACAAATAGTCGTTCAAAAAGTTGTATGTTATTTCACAAATTAATGTCGCATTCCACGCAAGTAATACGTTAATTATTTTATTAAAACTAAACTCATGAATAAACTATTGTATCTTTTTATCGTTGTAGCTGCGTTCACTTCATGTAAAACCCGCCAAAATAAGGAGCAGGCATTAATACAAGACTGCCCTGAAGAAAAAATCGTAAACAAAATACCCGGTCCGCCAGTGAAGGGTGAGGCAGAAAAAATTTATTACATCTATCAGGGCAAAAGAGTTTCTCCAAAACAATTTGATCAGCAATGGCTCGAAAAGAATTGTGATATTAAAGAGACAGTTGTTTATTGATTTAATTTCTAAAAATAAGCCCAAAGACGTATTTTTGCCTAAAATTTTTTAAAATGACAGTTTCTCTTCGGGAGGTCAATCAAAAGATTTTAGGCTATGTCTCTTTAACTTTCCTCGGTTATTTCACCATCGGCCTATCGCTTGCAACCCTACCCATTTTTATTCATCAAACTTTAGGATTTAACACAATTGTTGCGGGTTTGGTCATTAGTATTCAATATATTGCTACTTTTCTGCTTCGAGGTTATGCCGGAAAAATTGTTGACACGAAAGGACCAAAAGTTTCTGTTTTACGCAGTATGCTATTTTTTGCCTTGTCGGGTCTCCTACTCCTACTTGTTTTCCTATTTAAATCACAGCCCTTTATCAGTTTAGGACTTCTGTTGATCACCAGACTATTGACCGGAATCGGTGAGGGTTTGGTAGGTGCCAGCCCCATAAATTGGGCGCTGATGGAACTTGGCGATGAACATGCAGCCAAAGCGATCTCGTTCAATGGCATAGCGAGCTATGGGGCATTGGCTATTGGTGCCCCCTTAGGTGTTTTGATGGTGGATCATATCAATTACGAAGCTTTGGCTCTACTGACCAGTGCAGTTGGCCTCCTTGGTTATTTTTATTGTCGCGCTAAAACCCCCTACCAAGTGGCACGAAAAAAGGCTGAAAAAGTGAGTTTTAAACGCGTATTGCTTTTAGTAGCACCTTTTGGAATCTGTCTTGCTTTAGGAGGTCTAGGCTTTGGCAGTATCTCCACTTTTATGACGCTTTACTATGAATATTTCAATTGGCAAAATGGCGCAGCTTGCTTAACTATATTTGGCGTATTCTTCATTTTAACACGGCTTATTTTCAATAAGGTTATTGACCAATATGGCGGACTTAAAGTTGCTTTAGTGAGTCTTTTCGTTGAAACATTAGGTCTCATGGTTATCGCCGTGGCTATTGATCCATTATGGACTCTATTGGGCGCAGCATTAACGGGTTTTGGCTTCTCACTGGTATTTCCAGCGCTTGGTGTCGAAGCCATTAAGCGGGTAGATCAAAGTCAACAAGGCTCTGCTCTCGCTGCTTACGGACTATTTATAGACATTTCACTAGGTATCACAGGCCCTTTAATTGGCTTTGTGGCCAATAATATGGGTATGACAGCGATATACCCATTTAGTACCATTATGGTCTCTATTGGTTTTGCCGTTGTTGGCAACCTACTCTATCAAAAACGGCGGGAGCTGACACCATAGTTTCCTAAACATATAGACATAGCATCAAAGATATACCTACAAAAAGAGCGGATAATGTTTAAACATTATCCGCTCTTTTTGTAGGTATATCCGTTAAAATTAACCTTCAATACTAGGTACACCAACAACCTCATTGGTATCAGCGTTGTAATCGATACCGTCGAAATTAAAACCGAACAAATTGAAAAACTCGTTACGATAACCTTCAATGTCTGAAATTTCGGCTAAATTTTCAGTTGTTGCTTTCTCCCATAATACTGCAACTTCAGCCTGAACATCTTCACGCATTTCTAAGTCATCAACACGGATACGACCTTTGTCATCAAGCAATACCTTTCCGTCAGCGGTATAAAGTCGCTCAGCAAACAAACGTTGCATTTGTTCAATTGTACCTTCATGAATACCTTTTTCCTTCATGACTTTATACAATAAAGAAATGTATAAAGGAACAACTGGAATAGCTGAACTTGATTGCGTAACCAAGGCTTTATTCACCGATACATAGGATACACCATTAATATCGCTCAAAATCGCGTTTATTGCAGGCACTGTTCCTTCTAAATCATCCTTTGCACGACCAATCGTACCATTGCGGTAAATTGGATAAGTAAGTTCAGGACCTATGTAAGAATAGGCAACTGTTTTTGCTCCTTCAGCTAACACACCAGCAGCTTTAAGATCTTCGATCCAAAACTTCCAGTCTTCTCCACCCATAACAGCTACAGTATTCGCAATATCTTCTTCATTTTCAACAGGCTGAATGGTAATGTCTGAAATTACACCCGTATGAAAATCTACCGTTTTGTTGGTAAAAGGTTCTTGGATAGGTTTCAAAACAGAAGCGTGTGCTACGCCAGTTTTTGGATGCGTACGGCGTGGTGATGCCAAACTATAAACCACTAGATCAACCTGACCTAGATCCTTTTTAATAAGTTCAATAGTTTGTTTTTTCACTTCGTCCGAAAAAGCATCGCCATTGATACTTTTGGCATATAATCCCGCCTCATGGGCTTCTTTCTCAAAAGCTGCCGAATTGTACCATCCAGCAGTTCCTGGCTTGCCTTCTGCTGCAGGTTTTTCAAAAAATACACCGATTGTAGCAGCTCCAGAACCAAATGCTGCAGAAATCCGAGATGCAATACCAAATCCAGTAGAAGCACCGATTACCAATACTTTCTTTGGACCATTCGCGATCTCACCTTTGGATTTCACGTATTCAATTTGATTTTTAATGTTTTGCGCAGCCCCTTGTGGATGCGAGGTTAAACAAATAAAACCTCTAGTTCTTGGTTGTATAATCATCTTGATTAATTTTCTTACTACTTGTTTTATTGATTAGGCAAAATAAGGAATTTTAAATGAGAAAATCGCGATAAAAATCAATTAGTTTTTGTTTCATTTCCGTTTGAACGGACATTTGCTTACTTTCACAAAGTTAAGTATACATCGCACTCCTTTTATTTATGCCAATCCAATTTACAATAAAAAAGAATAAAAAAAATGCACTTTTTTTAGGAACGCTAGCTGCATTATTTTTTGCCAGCACCTTCGTTCTAAACCGAATTATGGCAGTCTCCGGTGGAAGTTGGCAATGGACAGCCTCTTTACGTTTTATTTGGATGCTTCCAATCTTACTTATCATTGTTGCCATAAGAGGAAACCTCATCGATTTACTCAAAGAAATCAGATCCAACCTTTGGCAATGGCTTCTTTGGAGTACGATCGGATTCGGGCTATTCTATGCAACACTTACCTATGGCGCAAATTATGGCCCATCTTGGCTCGTAGCTAGTACCTTCGAATTCACCATTATAGCCGGCATGTTTATTGGTCCGCTACTTGATAAAAAAGGCCAACGAAAAAGCATTTCAAAAGCTTCACTCCTCTTCTCCATCCTTATTTTTTTAGGTATTCTTTTGATGCAAATTTCAGAAGCTCAGTCAACTTCCTTAAATACAATGCTATTGGGGACCATCCCAGTGTTGATAGGCGCTATTGCCTATCCCTTAGGTAACCGTAAAATGATGAAAATATCGAACAATAGATTGGATGCTTTTCAACGTACACTCGGCATGACACTCTGTAGTATGCCATTTTGGATTATCCTGAGCCTATTTGGCTATTTAGATAATGGTCTACCCACTGACAGTCAACTCTTGCAAACCTTTTTAGTAGCCATCTGTTCGGGAGTAATTGCCACACTTTTATTTTTCTCAGCTACCGATCTTGTTCATCAGGACCATAAAGCATTGGCAGCTGTAGAGGCAACACAGGCCATGGAAGTCATTTTTACGTTGGTTGGCGAAATTCTTATCCTGCAGGCGGCGCTTCCAAATGTATATTCCTGTATTGGTATTGTCATGGTGGTCATTGGCATGATTCTACATAGTCGCACAAGTTAATAATACCTCACCTTTCATCTGTTTGTAATGTTCTGCTTATTTTACTCAGGTTTAAACTATTGGCCATTGCTGAGAAAATATCATAATAAGTTCCTTTATGTGCGTATAGATCTTCATGTTGCCCTTTCTCCACCACCATTCCCTTTTCCATAACCACAATGGCATTGGAATCGATGATCTGAGAGATACTATGGGAAACGATAATTACTGTACGGTCTTTCTTTATGGCATCCAAACTATTTTTAATCTGTTCGGTCGCGATAGCATCCAAATTAGCTGTAGGTTCGTCGAGAAAAATAATCGGTGGATTTTTTAAAAATAAACGGGCTATGGCGATCCGCTGCTGTTGGCCCCCTGATAGTGACTGCGCATCGGAATCGTAACCTTTGGGCAGATCCATAATCTGTTCATGAATATAGGCTTTCTTGGCTGCTTCAAAGATTTCTTCCCTAGAACTTCCCATCTTACCATATTCGATATTTTCAAAGATAGTCCCTTTAAAAATATGATTACGCTGCAATACCATACCAATATGTCGACGGAGAAACGCTGTATCATACTTTGCCAGATCTACCCCATCCAAAAAAATTTGGCCGCTGCTGGGTTCGTAAAATTTATCCAATAAGTTGATAATCGTGCTTTTTCCCGCCCCACTAAGCCCCACTAAAGCTGTGATTTCATTCGGCTTTATCTCAAAATTCACATCCTTTAAAGCAACGGTTCCATTTGGATATTCAAAAAATACATTCCGTAAGGCCAAATGTCCTTGAATATGTGCTGGCTTATAATCACCCTTTGATTCAATATGCTCGTCAGATTCCAAAATTTCGAAGAAAGATTCTGAATAGATCAGGGCATCGTTTACCTCATCATAAATACGGTGCAACTGACGTATTGGCGCCGAAACGTTATTAAATAACATGATATGAAACATTATAGCACCAATGGTAATCTGACCGGAAAGCACCAGGTAGGCCGTTAAAACAATAATAATAACTACTGCTATCTGTTCGGCAAAATTTTTAATGCTATCATACAGGAAACTGGTTTTCCGGGTTTCCATTTGATTTTCAGTCATCTCATATTGAATCTTCTCATGGCGTTTTGCTTCTTCTGGCTCGCGAACGAATGATTTGATCACTAAAATTGAATCAATCAAACCGATAATTCGGTTATTTTTGGATTCACGATATTTGCGCATTTGCCTTCTAAACCCCGTCAATTTTGACGCTTGGGTCTGACTAATGTAAAGGTATAAAGGAATGACAGCCACCCCAACCAAACCGACATATACATTAGCATAAAACATACAGATCAACGCAATAATCGCATTTGCAAATAAAGGTAGAATATCAATGAAAAAATTCTGCACCAATCGCGTCAACGAACTAATTCCCGCATCTATCCGAGTGGCTAATTTTCCACTTTCGTTGTCAGAAGAGGTATAGAATGCTAATTTATAGGTCAAAATACGATTGACGATAGATTGGGAAAAATCCCGCGCAATATAAATCCGAAGTTTCTCCCCATAAAATTTCTGGCCGAACTGGACAATCGCGTAAACAATCTCCTTAACAAGCAAAATGATACTGATCATTCCGACGATATACATCCCCTTGGACAAAGGTTCTTTAGCGACCATCAAATCGTTAATTTGATCGACAGTATAACGTAAGATAAAAGCATTAATCTGCGCCGCAAAAGACCCCACGACAGTCAAAAGCAAGGTGTAAACTATCAGACGTTTATAGGGTTTGGCAAAGGGAACAATTTTTCTAAATAATTGCGGGATAGTCATTGAAATTGATTTTAACATAGAGGAAACAACTAATTTAGAAACATTGTTTAAATGAAAGCATAAAATCAATGTAATCGCAATGACGTACTAGGACAAAAAAGGCGTATCGTTTCAGGATACGCCTTTTTAATAATTTACGGTAGCCGTAATATTAACCAAAAATTCGGTTTAATACTTTAGCTAACCTTAAGCCACCTTTTAGCATACATTGTTCCATAATATCCTTGTTTTGATAAACATAGGAGTACGATAAATTGGCATTATTGGCTACGTCAGCGTAAATCTTTTCAGCCAATTGATTTGACTCATACAACCAGTTAGCGAGCTCTCCTGCCGCCAGCTGTTCATTCTCTTTTTTGTTGTTCACATCCAAAACAGTTGCAAACTCGGTATAACTATACTTCTCATTGTCTACCAAATCACTATCCCAAACACGATGAATATTTGATTTTTTTCCAAACCAGCTTACTTCGATCTCATTCCCCCCTTGGTCCTCAGCACGGCTTACATGCATAGGTTGATGCGCATCCCCTAAGATATGGATCAAAAAATAAAGATTTTGTTTTTGCTGATCCATAGGGATAGTCTTATCAGCAAAAGATTTTTCGATTCGGATAGCTGTTTTATACAAATTTTCATCCGCTGAATTTTCAAGCCCCAACTGAAACTCTGCCCAAGGTAAATTTGAATTTAAATTGATAAAATGTGAATTACCTAATTTTTTAAACTCGGGATTTGGGTCCGACTTAATGAAATCACCCCAGTTGGCCCAATACGCAAGCTTTTGCTGACCAATGATTTTTCCAATATTCTTTTTGGCTTTTTTAGTCAAATGGCGTTCCGCAATTTCAGCCACGACACGATGCCCTGTTGTCCCCCACGCAAATACCGAAGAAAGCTGAAAACACAATGCCATTGCCAGCAAACCCTTGATCATTTTTTTCATTAGATTGTTGTTTTAAATGATGATGAAGCTCCTACCTGTTAGAAAAACGCCACACGCTCCAACAAACTGGAGTTGAAAAGCGGAATCAGACCTGTAATAACTCATCTTACTATACTGAATGTTAATTATTTGAAAATATCGAACGTATACTTAGCCGATGACCAAAACTCATCCAAAGCAATTATTCGAGGCTTAAAAAAAGAAATGAGCTCGGCCCAGTCATCCTCTTTAAAAATACTGTAACCGGTTAAGCTTGTATAGATCCGACAAATCGGCTTTCCATATTCGTCCATTCCGTCCATATCCCAAATCCACTCTTCTTCAAGAAGATCCTGCAACAATGCTTTAAACTGAAGAAATTGTTCTGCCATTAATGCCCTGAGCCCAGCATCAGGTTGGGACCACTGTATCGCAATACTTACCAGCTTCTTATCCGCATCCATTCTGAAGTATAAATGCTTAATACCTGTCTTGTAGTTAATCCAATTTGCCTTCTCCCCATCTGCCGATGCATGTAAAGCCATAAATTGTCCAAACTTCGTCCAGAATAACTGTTTTAATTGTTTTATCTCTTCCCTTGAATACACCGATACAAATTTTTAGTCAACAAAATTAGTAAAATAGCTCGGTATGTCTAAACCTTATTGGTATCAAAATTGTTGTTTTAACAATAAACATATTCGAAGATGAACATGGATAAGAAAAAATCACTGTTACTATTAACTGGCATAGCACTTGGGGCTGTGGCTTATAACGCCTTTAAACCTGTCGTCTCGCGACCTGATGTCGTGGATCCATTTGATTTGGATAAATATCTTGGAAAATGGTTTGAGATAGCCAGACTCGACTTCTATTGGGAAAAAGGCTTAAGTCAAGTTTCCGCAGAATATAGCAAAAATAAAAATGGCACAATACGTGTCAATAACCAAGGGTACTCCGAAGACAAAGAACGCTGGAAACAGTCTATCGGAAAAGCAAAATTTGTCAACAGCCCCAATGAAGGCGCACTTAAAGTATCGTTCTTTGGTCCTTTCTACAGTGGATATAATATTGTAAAAATAACGCCGGATTATAAATACGCACTCGTTTTTGGTGACAATCTCGACTATATGTGGATTTTGGGCCGTGAGACGGAGATTCCAGATAAAATCAGAAATGAATTTTTAACCTATGCCCTGCAATGTGGCTATGAAACCGGCGATCTTGTATGGACCAAACATTAGTCGAAGATCGGAGCTAATAGCGGGTAGTTTAGCGTCTTGTCCTGTGTCAGTACATCAGCTATTTCCTCAATATCTTCCGGCGTGATTGCATTTCTGATACCTGCATTGTAGAGATTTACAAGGAACAAGGCACCCGCACGTTTTTCGTTGAGCGGCAAAATTGAACTCCCGACATAAAAATTTAATACGGATACTGCATATTCGCCAAATAGGTTAAAACCGAAATCACCATTTTTCTGCAGGCAATAACGCATCATTTTTTCAAAATCAGAACGCAAAGTATCTTTAATTTCAGTAGTCATTGAAAATCTTTTTAGAGGCACAGTTGCTGGAAATAGCACATAGTATCATACATTCCCCTCCTGGCAGGACAAAAATGCAAAAAATATCCCAAACAATGTACCGCTAAGCAGTAGATTGTTTGGGATAAACTATGCGTTATACTGCGACTAGTTTACAATGCTTCTGCATGTTGAGAAACATCCAAACCAAGCTCTTCATCCGTCTCTTCGACGCGCAATGGAGCAATAAGATCGGTGATCTTCAATAGCACAAGTGAACCAACAAAGGCAAAAAATGACACCGCAAATAGTGCGACCATATGGACAAAAAACAACTTCGTTTCGCCAAAAAATAAACCATTGTCCACAACAACAGAATTAATGTTATGATGGGCAAACACACCAGTAAGTACCATACCAACCATGCCACCTACCCCATGACAAGGAAATACATCCAACGTATCGTCGATACTTGTTTTACTTCTCAGATATACAACCAGATTACTAACCAACGCGCCAACCAAGCCGATGATCATCGCATGTGGAATACTGACAAAACCAGCTGCTGGTGTAATCGCAACCAATCCAACAACGGCACCGATACATGCCCCCATTGCTGAAGGTTTCTTTCCACGTATGATATCAACAAATATCCATGCCATAGCGGCCATGGCTGATGCTGTGGTCGTTGTCGCAAAAGCGTAAGCTGCCAAAGAATTTGCTCCACCAGCTGAACCTGCGTTAAATCCAAACCAGCCAAACCACAAGAGTGCTGTACCTAATATCACGTAGCTTATGCGCGCCGGATTATGAATTTGCGTTTTACGTCCTTTTAAATAAATCGCTGCTGCCAATGCTGCCCAACCAGCAGACATGTGCACAACTGTACCACCGGCAAAATCAAGAACACCAAATTTTGCTAATATACCTTCAGGGTGCCAAGTAGCATGTGCCAATGGCATATAAATAAAAATACTGAACAGAATAATGAATAGCATAAATGAATTAAAACGAATACGTTCCGCAAAAGCCCCCGTAATCAATGCTGGTGTGATAATCGCAAACTTCAATTGAAACATCGCAAACAAAACCAAAGGTATAGTGGGAAGCGCTCCCCAAGCAACATTCCCTAATGTACCTTTCATCATAAAAAATGTACGCGGATCACCGACAATACCACCGATATCATCGCCGAAAGCCAAACTGAAGCCAACAATGACCCAGAGGATTGTCATTAAACACATACATATAAAGCTTTGCATCATCGTTGAAATTACATTCTTCTTGCTAACCATACCGCCGTAAAAAAAAGCAAGTCCAGGTGTCATAATCAACACCAATGCAGAAGAAGTTAACAACCAGGCCGTATCTCCCGTATCAAATTCTGCCTTATTTAAATCAGACAAGTCGATGGACGGAAATACAAGTCCCAATACTCCCAAAAGAACTAGAACAATGAGTGGAATAATTTTTTTCATTTGTTTAAACTGATTAGTGTTTTCAATATATTAATAAAATTGTTAAAAAAAATACAAGAACAAAACAAAAACCTACTTTCCCTTATAATTTTTTCAAATATAAAGTCTTTTTGTTAAAAAAATACTATGTTATTTTATTTTTTATGATTTTTTTTACATAATTTCACAAAAACAAACACAAAAACCATAATTACCAATTAATTTTTAAACAAAAACCAATACAAAACAGACAAAACAAGAGAATTAAGCCTTAAAAAAATCAAACAAATCAAACTTAAACCAAAAAAAACATGAAAAAACTTCTAACAACCATCATTTTATCAGTATTTCTAATAAAAATAACCACAGCACAAGAGGAAACCAAAGAAAAAGGGATAGAAATATCCGGATCAGTGGATACTTATTGGAAATATGATTTTCAAAACAAACCTAACATCAACACCTATTTTACCGAAGACAACAACTCCGTCTCTATTGGGATGGTGGATTTGGCTGTAAAAAAGAAGTTTAAAAAAGCATCATTTGTCGGAGAATTATCTTTTGGCCCCAGAGGGCAATATCGATCCATTATGAATGGCGATGGCCAGGCTGGCGACGACAAAAACAGTTTCCATATCCAAAATCTATATGTAGGCTATGATCTAACCGAGAAACTCAATCTTACTGCAGGATTCATGGGAACATTTGTGGGTTTTGAAGTGATATCACCAACCTACAACTTCCATTATTCAACTTCTTATTTATTCGGCGCGGGCCCGTTTCAAGATGCTGGTTTAAAAGCTACGTATAGTTTCTCAGACAAAGTGGCTTTAATGGTCGGACTATTTAACGACTGGAATGTCTATCAAGATATGAACGGAGTTTCCCATGTCGGCTCCCAACTGGCCTATACCCCCAATGATAAAAGCAGCTTTTATCTCAATTTCCTGACAGGATCCTCTGTTGGCGGTAAAACCAATTACAGCTCTGGAACCTTGGTCGATCTCGTTGCTAATTATGACTTCACCTCCAAATTTTTCCTTGGTTTAAATGCTACAAATTATAAAAAGAGAGATGGTGGGGGTTACTCTGGAGTAGCACTTTACCCAAGAATTCATTTTTCAGAACATTTCGGCCTAGGATTACGCGAAGAGTTTTTCCAAACGCATAAAGAGGAAGAAAATGGAATCCCTAGTTCCAACATCCTCGCAACCACCTTGACAGCAGAATACAATTACCATGGATTCAAATTTATTCCCGAAATCAGAATTGACAAAGGAAATACCGAACGATTCATCAAAAACGATCTAAGCCCAACCAAATCTGCAGGACAATTTCTGTTGGCCTGTGTCTACAGTTTCTAAACAACATTGCATTACACATAAAAGAAAAGAGCAGGTTCCAGTGGAATCTGCTCTTTTTTATTATCGCAGCGGTCTAGTTATGCTGCACAAAGCAATTATCGAACACTTACCGAAACATGCCGATCCATAATACGATCAGATTCTGGCGAATCGGCCTTATACTTGGCAAACTGTGAGCCGTAACCCTCTGCACCTATCACCTGTTTGGAAAGCTGCTCTTTACTCAGGTAATCCTTTACAGCCGTTGCCCGCTCAAGCGATAACTTTTTATTAAAATCCTCATTGCCCGTTTTGTCTGTATAGCCACCGATCTTAATATTAGCTGCAGGAAAAGCCTTTAATATCGCTGCAAGATTACTTAGTTGCACCTGACTTTCAGGCAGCACCTCGGCTGTACCTGTTTTGAAATTCAGGTTATCGAAATCAAACCAGGTATTTTTCAGGGAATCTTCACCCATCGATTTATAATCGGATTTTAAAAATTGGACCAAGTGATCCTCTATCCCGCCTTTAAAAGCAGCAAGTTTGACACCGTTAGGTAGGATAACCTCTGTCTGCTCGCGCTCGACCATACTGGAACCCGTTTTCATAGTATCTGACTCTACCGTTGTCTTATTTACACTGGTGTCGGTAGCACCGTCTTGCTTGCTTCCACTACAGCCTTTTCCAAATAAAAACCAAAGCGCAGCCAATACGACCAGGGCGATTAAAATCTTCCACCAACCGCCACCGGAACCGCTTCCAGAACCGGTTTCAGCGCTTGCTGCCCTGGACTCTTCCGCTCTTGGCAATGACAAGGGCTCTTTATGTGCTTCCAGTTCATTTGCCGGATTAATGGATATTGACTTATGACTATCCACCTCCTTAGCAACATCAGCAGGAATTGCATGTTCAGTCGCGGATTCCGTCGGCGCAGAAAAATGTGCACCATCAAAAAGCTTCCCAAAGGCGCCTAAGCCTAACCCAGCGGGAACAGCAGCAGCAAAAGCGGTCTTATTTTCCTCCAAAACATGACCGATACGATCAAAATCCCAATTTTGACCCCTATTTGTTAGACTGGAGAATATCGCGGGCAAAGAAAAATTCATTAATTTCCCAATGGAGCTGCCATCATACCCCAAATAACCGGCAACAGTACTCAAAACAGTATCCAGCCCCCCACCAAATATTGATCCCAATAAACCCTGAGCATTCTCGCCTTTCACAGCAGGATCCCCCGCGGGCTCATCTGCTTTGGTCACAATACCTAGAAGCTCGTGGAAATCAAAATTCGCAAAGTGCTGCTTAGCCCTTTCAAGTATCGCCGAAAACCCACTACCGGAATCGGAATGTTGGCTTAAACCTAAAAACAAGGCAGGAATTGTTACATTCAAACCCTGCTTTACCCCCTCTTTATCCTGATTTAAAACTTGCCCTATCTGAGCGACCGCCTCTTCGTCAAAAAAGTCCTTCGCCCCTTTTAAAAGCTGATTTTCCATAATCTTTGTTTATTTATAGTTTATATAAAACTCTAACAAACAAAGGTTTAATTTGTTTACTCTACACGATTTAACGATCAAAATCACCCGAAAGCCATTTTGGTAGAACAAACTCGGATGCCAGATGTGCCCATTGGTAACTTTGCCAATCAGCTCTACTGATCCACAGCACTTCTTCCAGTTCTTCATAAGGCTCAAATGCATGACGCTCTGCCAGTTTAATTAAATAGATATAGCCCACGACCACCGTATTTACCTCATTTACAGCCTGTGTACTGTGACTACCGATAAAGCTTATTTCCATGCTGCTCACATCATACCGAAGCTCCTCTTTCAGTTCACGAATTAAGGTCTGCTCACGGCTTTCTTCCGGCCCTACCTTCCCCCCAGGTAGCTGAAAATAGCTAGACCCTTTTTTACGTACCATTAGCAAATCTCCTTCCGGAGCAAGCATCACCGCCGAGCAAATAACAATTTTGTCCATATCATTTATTTCAGATCACAAAACTAACTTTTTATCCATCATCGAAGAAATATCTCCCCCGCGTCCAAGACAGCTCCTTAAAATAAAATTTTACTCCAATAAACACCTCATCATTAAAAATCTGTTACAGTTCACAAAACGAATAGTAAGGTTTAACAGCAAATCTATTTCCTTCAACTGCAATAAAATTGCAAATAATAAACTAATTATCTAAGTTTAAGGTATAAAACGATAATCTATACTTCCATATATGAATCGAAGATTAACCTGTTTAATACTAAGCATATTGTTTCTATTGCCGGGATGCCAGCAGGACAAGAAAAACACAGCAAAAACCAATCAGCAAACTGAGCAGCAAAAACCTACTCCACCTAAAGAGCAGGTTGAGCAGAAAAAAATATTTACCGCTAAGGATATTATCTTAAAAAAAGAGCTGCTTTACAACAAATACACCCTGGAAGACAGCTATCCTTACAAAGACACCACACGCAGTTTTCAATGGGAAAAGATCAAAGAACGCCTGGCCTTTATCGAAAATTTTCAACAGACACCATCGCTATATGGGGTTCTACAGAATTATCAAAATGAAAAAGGCGAAGCCCCAACAATACAGGACTATAAACGGGACTCTTATAAACGCGTATCCGACAGTTTCAACGTCGAACGCTATCAAGCGGCACCACTCTACGATCTTACCAGCGCTAAAGCTGTTCGTTACGGTCGGGACGGCTGGCTCGTCCGCATACAAGGCCCCGACAGCATCGCTCGAATCCCGATTGAAGGTATTTCATTCGAAGGAAAATATACGGTTCCCAAAAGATATCTGCGTATTATTAGCGACACCGTGCAGTTCAAGATCATCAATATCGTCGATGTGAGGAACCAAAATATCTGCACCTTGGAAAAAGTCGGAAACGAATGGCTTATCCGAAGCATGAATCCTGTGACGAGTGGTCGGCACAAACCTCCCCATGCCCAGGAAACTCCAACAGGCCTTTTTGTTGTCCAGGAACACAAATCCAAGATGTTTTATTATGAAGACGGCACCAAAACTTACGCCGGATTCGCGCCTTATGCCACCCGATTTACCGCCGGAGCCTATATACATGGAGTTCCAGTCAACAATCCCAATGGCAGCATTATCGAATATAGTGAGAGCCTAGGCACAACACCCAAGTCGCATATGTGCGTCAGAAATGCGTCATCTCACGCTCAATTTGTCTATAAACGGTCAAAAGACCTCGCTTCACTGGTCGTTGTTATTGATTAACAATATTTAACATTCTGTAAATCAAATATGTATTAACTTTAATAATTAATTTTGTAAACATCTACACAGAAAAGGGAGAAGAATGGGAAATACGTTTATGTTTCTTTTGATGGCACTCAATACAGCATTGTCCTCACAAGAAGAATTAAAAACAACAGATCAACAAACCACCAGCACTCATCGTATCAATGTCGAACGTCAACGCACCGAAGTTGACTCGTTGTATGATGAAATGAATCTAGGCAAAGTATTAAAATACGAAGCGTTTCGTCAAGCAATGGAAGGCAGAAAAGAACTTCCGATCCATAACAAGGACATCATGACCGTCATTGACTTTTCATTGGCATCAACGGAAAAAAGGCTTGTTGTACTCGACCTTGCGCACAAAAAAGTACTTTTCAACACACTGGTTGCGCATGGAAAAAATAGCGGAGAAAACTATGCCGTCAATTTTTCAAATCAACAGGAGTCACTTAAAAGTTCTTTAGGGTTCTTCACAACAGAAAACACGTACAACGGCGAGAATGGCTACTCCTTGGTATTAAATGGTCTTGAAGAAGGTATAAATGACAATGCAAAAGCAAGATACGTTGTGATGCATGGCGCCGATTACTGTAGCACAGGAACAATAGCAAGTTTAGGCAGACTCGGTAAAAGCTACGGCTGCCCCGCAGTACCAAGGGAATTTGCAGGCCCGATCATTAACACCATCAAAGATGGAACCTTGTTGTTTATTTATGCCGACAACTCCGAATATCTCGCAAAGACACACTTGATTCATCAACCTAATATATTGATGGCGCAATTTCAAAAAAGACCGCCTGCATTTGATCACGAAGGCTAATAAATAAAAAAAGCCTGATGGAAATACTTCATCAGGCTTTTTTTATTTATAAATTGTCTTTCGATATACCGCTACCGGACCAACACGACCCTAAGATTTATGCTTTTTCTTAAACTTCAACATCCAATTGTAAATTGCATCATCATGGAACAATCGCTCCACACTTCCATGGGTTCCCCCTTTTATCACATTTAAGCTCACATTTGCATCCGGATCTTCTCTTTTGATCGCATTCATAATTTTTCTGGACTCCGAAATTGGCACTGCACGATCAGCGGTACCATGATGAAGCCATATCGGCACCTGCGTCAGGTTAGATGCATACTGACTCGATCCGCCGCCACATATTGCTACTGCAGCAGCCACCCTTTCGGGATATTTACCAGCCACATCCATGGTGCCATAGCCCCCCATACTCATGCCGCAAACGTAAATACGGTCGGGGTCAGCATTGTAATGTTCAATAACATAGTCAACAATTTCGATTACTTTGTCCGGATCCCATCCTCCCCGGGACTGTGGCGCAACAATTATCCCAGGCACCTCCTGCCCTCTGTTGATGGCATACAATACACCATAACGCTTTACACGATCTAAATTTGTCCCGGACAAACTTCTTCCATGCAAAAACACAAATACAGGCTGTTTTTCAGATTCCAACGAATCCGGTGCGGCATCTTTCAATAAAAAAGGATAAGCAGTTTCTCCTTTTATAGCGTGTATTTCCTGCGCGTTTACGCGCATCAACAGCATAAAGAAAAAACAGCTATACAGGTAAACTTTTCGCATATTTTTTGTCTGTGACTATCTAGCTTAATTTTGGAGCACTAAAAATACAATTAAATGACTTTTATGACACACATTTAACATGTTTTAACATTTCAATTGCGACAACATTACACTTTAGCACAAAGCAAAGATTACATACCATATTGGCCCCAAACTGATCATTTGGAAGATTCCATCCAATTATAATTGCATTTCATGCCAAATTTATCTTAGTTTGTAACATTGCGCAAAATATCCAAGCTCTCACATGAAAATATTGCATACCGCCGATTGGCATTTAGGAAAACGATTGGACAGTTTCTCCCGGATAGATGAACAAGTACTGGTCATGAATGAAATCGTTGATATCGCAGACCGGGAAAACGTGGATCTCGTGATCATCGCAGGGGATCTGTTCGATGCCTTCAATCCCGGTGTGGAAGCCATCGAGCTATTCTACCGAACAATCAAGCGTCTTACCAGGAATGGCATACGCCCAGTACTAGCAATCGCGGGCAATCACGATTCACCCCATTTGATTGACGCGCCCGATCCTTTGGCACGAGCGTCGGGCATCATCCTAATTGGGCATCCGCATGCTGTGGTTACCCCTTTCACAACAGATGGTTTCACCGTATTAAAGTCAGATACGGGCTTCATTGAGTTGAGCTTACCGCAATTTGACTATCCGATTCGTATTCTTCATACAGCCTATGCCAACGAAATACGCTTAAAACAATATCTAGGCGAAGAGAAAGAAAGTAAATTAAATGAGGTCTTAGCAGCAAATTGGCAAAAAATAGCCAATACCTATTGCGATGATAAAGGTGTGAATATATTGACAGCGCATCTTTACATGAATAAATTTGGCAGTCCACTTTTAGAGGAGCCTGACGGCGAAAAACCGGTCAAAATTGGCAATGCAGACTTAATCTATTCAGAGGCCATCCCACCACAGGTCCAATACACCGCATTAGGGCATCTCCACGGGTATAAAAATATCGGTTCTGCCGAAAAACCGGTGGTTTATGCATCTTCACCCCTATGTTATAGTTTTTCGGAGGCTGGGCAAGCTAAATACGTTGCGCTGGTCAATGTATCGGCCGGCGAGCAAGCAAGGGTTGAGCGCATTCCACTAACTCAGGGCAAACCGCTGATCCGAAAATCGTTCGACGATATTGAACAGTGCATATCCTGGTTGTCTGAAAACCCCGATGCTTTGGTGGAGCTCACACTGAAATCAGAAACCTTCTTAAAAGCCGAAGACCGCAAGCGAATTTATCAGAGCCATTCGGGAATAATCTATCTCATTCCGCTCGTTAAACAAGATGAGCAAGCGCTTCTGGACAAAAAAGAAATCAATCTTACACAAGACATGTCGACCTTATTCAACGATTATTTCAAATCCAAGAATAGCAATCAGGCGCCCAATGACGACATCCTTGACCTTTTTCGCGAAATCCTAAACTCTTAATCCATGATTCCATTAAAGCTAACTCTAGAGGGGATATACTCTTATCAAGAACGTCAGACGATCGATTTTACCGCGCTTTCTCAAGCGGGGCTTTTTGGTATCTTCGGTGCTGTAGGCTCCGGTAAATCATCAATATTGGAAGCGATTACCTACGCCTTATTTGGAGAAACGGAACGTCTGAATGCACGGGATAAACGCGCCTATAACATGATGAATCTCAAGTCCAATCGATCTTATATCGAGCTTGATTTTGTCAATTTTGAAGACCGTACATTTAGAATTACCCGCGAATTTAAACGCAATTCCAAAAATTTCGATGATGTAAAATCCCCCACCGTTGTACTCTACGAAAAAATAAATGAAGAATGGGTACCACTGGAAAGCAGCAATACACAGCATATCATTGGATTAAGCTATGAGAACTTTAAAAGAACAATCATCATTCCCCAAGGGCAGTTCAAAGAGTTTATAGAACTTGGCGCCAAGGAACGGACGGATATGATGAAAGAGATTTTTCAACTGCATCGATTTGACCTGCAGGATAAAGTTTCCAACCTCTATAAAAAAAATCAGTCCGAACTGGATCACCTCAACGGTCAATTAATAGGTTTTGACGAGGTTACAAGCGAACAGATAGAAACGACCGAAACAAATCTCCAACTAGCAGTCGAGTCCTTTGTCGCCATTGAATCGTCGTACAAGTCGCATCATGAAAAGTTCTTAAGGCTCAAAAAACTCAAAGAGGATGTCTTAGAGCTTCGTACGGTGAAGGCGCTCTTTCAGCAATTGCTAGAACAAAAAGGTGAAAAAGAGACCTTACGATTAAAGTTAAACCGCTTTGAGGAAGCGCAAACTAACTTTCTACATATTCTTAATTCCAAGGAAAAATTAGCCCAAGAAGGCCTAATTGCACATAAAAGAGTAGAAACCGAAAAACAGAGACAGGCCGAAATTCAGCAGCTGATGCAGGAGCATTCCTCAAATCTCAATCTGTTGAAATCACAATACGAACTGCTACCGCAACGTCGTGTCCAGGAACTGGACCTTGAATTGATAAGCCAATTGATTACGTTTTCAAATGAAATTAAGAGTTTACAGGATCGCGCACAGAAGGGGCGTAATTTTGTGCAGGAAACAAGAGCGCAACAACGACATTTTAAAGCCAAAATCCAAGAGACAGAAATTCAGATCGCTAGGCTAAAGCAATCAAAGCCTTCGGCCCATGAACTCATGGAACTGGGCCAGTGGTACACCAAACAGCAGGGCATCCAACAACAGGAAGACGATCTGAACAAGCAGGCCATTGATTTAGAAACAAGTATAACTGTGCTGAAGCAGGAACTCCAGGCCATTCATCCGGACCTCGAAAAATTCCGATCAAATCACCTCCTTGTAGCCAGTGCCCTCGCGCAAAAACTCCAGACTCTCCAAGATGAAAAATCACATCTTCTCCTGCAGCAAAGGTTGACCCAATATGCAGAAAACCTTAAAGCAGGATCCCCATGCCCACTATGTGGAGCATTGGAACATCCGGCTATCAATCAAGGACAGGATATTTCTCAGGAAGTTGCCGCCAATGAAAAATTGATTGCCGAGACAAATGAAAATCTTAAGCATCAACAGGACCAACAATTCCAAGTCGAAAAGCTCCAGCTGCGCTTACAGTCATTAAATGATCAGCAACAAGATCTAAACACGAAAATTCAGCTGAATGCCAATAACAAAATTGCGCATGCTCAGCAATTTACATGGATCGGTTATAGCGCTACGGATGAATCCAGCTACACATCAAATAAGCAGGAACTTGCCCGGATCGAAACACAGATAACAACAGTGGAGCAACAGCTTGGTGAGCACCAGGCTACACTCGCTTCCGTTGAGGAAAAGCTGGAGAAATACAATAAAGCACTGCATCAGTTTGAACGTGATGAAGCAAGCAAACAGGCCCAGATTAATCAAAATATGGGGAACCTGAAAGCGCTGCGCTGGTCTGATTATGAGATGCGGGAATCCGAAGCAGTTGAAAAGGAATATATTGCACTGAAAAGATCAAATCTGGATATTGAGCGCGATTACATTACTTCAAGCGAACGATTAAATGAGTTAAACAGTCAATTTGCAGCACAATACAGCTTGGTACAGACGATTGTTGAACAGCTTACAGATATCCGTCGTGAAAGTCAAGAAACCGATGCTACAATCCAGCAGCTACTTGTGGCTTCACCCTTTGAAACTTTGGCAGAGATCCGGCAAATTCTTGCCGAGAATTTGTCTGTCATACAGATCCGACAAGAGCTTGAACAATTTCAAATCCAGTTTGAAACTGTGAAGGCACAGATCAGTCAGTTGGAAAAGAAACTCGTCGACCAGGTATTTGACGAGAACGAATTTCTTGCACAAGAAAAAATCTTGGAAGAGAGCGCCCAACAATTGAAAGCGAGCACTGAAGCTGTTGCCCGACTTCAGCAGGAGCGCGATCAGCTAAAAATCGCCTATGCAAAAAAGGAAAATCTCCTGCAACAACAGGTAAAACTAAACTTACGCCATGACAATTTGAAGCAACTTTTTAATCTCTTTAAAGGTGCGGGTTTTGTACAATATGTTTCTTCGATTTACCTAAGGCAGCTGTGTGATCATGCAAATATTCGTTTCCATCGCATGACCCGAAATCAGCTTAGCCTACAGCTGAACGACAACAATGAATTTGAAATTATAGATTATTTAAATGAGGGAAAAAGTCGCAGTGTAAAAACATTATCCGGTGGACAGGCATTTCAGGTATCCCTAAGTTTGGCTTTGGCCTTGGCCGAAAGTGTACAGTCAAATTCGCGTGCGGCCAAAAACTTCTTTTTTATCGATGAAGGTTTTGGAACACAAGATATCACTTCTGTTAATATCGTTTTCGAAACGCTATTAGATTTACATAAGGAAAACCGGATCGTCGGCATTATTTCACATGTTGAAGAACTCAAAGAACGCATTCCAGTGTCCCTTTCGATAGAAAAGGACGAAGAACAGGGTAGCCAAATTTTTATCAATTAATTCCGTTTTTATTTTGTAAATTAGTTATAGCGGTCCCGCTGAAAAAGCCTGATCGCTATAACCAACAAAAACAAAAGATTATGGGCTTATTTTCAAACAACAAAAAAGGAAAAGGGTCTCATCCTTTTTTTCATAAAGCGACCAAAGCAGAAGTCAACACGACCTTTTCAGCTAAAGATTCCAGTCCATTAAGGACAACGCAATCCATGCTTTTTGTCAAACAATACGATATCCTAACGATCTTAAGGGAGGTTTTAATGCCGCAGAATCAAAACTAAATTCGCATAAAAAGGCTTATCTTTCCATCCAAAAGTGAACAATTGGTTTGGAGTGGCTGGATGCAAAATAGCGTCATTGCCATTCTCATGGAGCCTCCTCATCCAACTGATCCGGGGATAAAAAAAAGAAATTCAAAAAATCATTGAAATTATAAAAAAGGAAGTTTAATTTAACAAGATAAAACTTTTCTAAAAAAATATTGTCATACGATAAATAACAATCGATAGACAGTATATTTGTCAGCTATATGAAGTACAAACAAATCAACAATAATTCCATCAATCAAATCATGCTAATCGTCATCATTCTGGCGATATGTATATTGATCTTTACAAGCTTATTTTACTACCTACCCGGTTTTCTGGGAGCAGTTACCTTATATGTTCTTTTTAGAAAAATCAACTTTAAGTTGACGGAAGAAAAAAAATGGAATAAATCTTTCGCCAGTATTTTATTGATATTATTGACCATCATATTCTTGGTAGGACCACTCTATCTGTTAATCAACTACATGGTACCTCAGGTAACAGAAGTCATTAGCAACAAAGACGATCTGATGCACAAGTTTGACTCGATCAAAACCTACTTTAAAGACAGCCCTTATTTAAGCAATATTGATCTTTCAGATACTGCCCTAATGGGAGCGCTTCAAAATGCAGCTAAATTCATACCCAATATTCTGAATTCCGTTGCAGAAGTGGGAGTCAATATATTGGTTGCTTTGTTTGTTTTGTATTTCATGTTGGTTAGCAGCAAAAAATTAGAACAAACCATCTATCAAGCGATCCCTTTCACCATGGCCAGTAAAGCCGAATTGTGGAAAGAGTTTGACATGATGGTAAAATCCAATGCAATCGGCATCCCGATTTTGGCCATGTGCCAAGGTATTGTAGCCGGTCTTGGCTATTGGTTCTTTGGCCTGGAAAGCCCTATCTTTCTAGGGATACTCACCGCTGTTTCCACTATAATTCCTATTTTGGGAACGATGGTGGTTTATCTACCGGCAGCGCTTTTTCTACTTGCGAATGGGCAGTCTGGAAATGCAATAGGTCTTGCCTTATACGGGATCATTATCATCGGGAGTATTGATAATGTACTTCGGTTTACCATATTGAAAAAGTTGGGCGATGTACATCCATTAATAACCGTGTTCGGTGTATTGTTAGGTTTAAATCTATTTGGTATGCTGGGATTGATCTTCGGTCCGCTCATTTTATCCTGCGTTAGCGTACTCCTGAAAGTCTACAGTATTGAATTTGGACGAAGTACGCCTGAAATCATTCAATCTACCTCATTGACAGACACAAAGTCCACTCATGACAGCCCTGATATTATAGAATAAGGGCACTTCAATAGGTTAAGTTGATTTGATAACAAATGCATCAATATCCAGTAAACTGTCATAAATGAGATTCAACGATTGATAATCCCTTTTTTTTCATAGTTTTGAATCATTAATACAATTGATTGTTCAATGCTTTCTACGCAGAATTTGACGATTTATTAAGCATAAATATTAAAACGATAAAATCACTAAAACTGATTTAAAAGCAAACGTATTCTATGAATAAAAAGATAATCTTAGGAGTGACAGTGGCATTGGCTGCCGGAATTCTTTCCTCATGTAACAACAACAAACCGAAAACAGATCATACTTCAAATACGACCCAGGAAGCCAGCGCTGAAAGCCATGATCATGCAGGTCACGATCATGCAGGCCACGACCATAGTCAAGCTGCACCAACGCAATCTTCCGACCCTGCAGCCATTCTCCCTAATTTCACATTTTATCAGCTTCGTTCGGGCATCCGTGTTACGCAGGAAAACGTTGCCAAAGACAAGAATACCGTTTTTATTCTATTTGATCCAGGATGTAGTCATTGTCAACATGAAGCTACGGAGCTAGAAAAGAATATTGATCGTCTAAAAGACGTCAATATCTATTATATTTCCATGAATGACCCAGCATTAGTATTAGGTTTTTTTGACACATTCGCTCCTAAACTATCCAAAGCATCTAACGTAGAGGTATTGATTGATAAAGACCAAACGTTTATACAAACAATCCATGTACCCTCACAATTTCCGGCAAATTATGTGTATGGTGCGGATGGAAAGCTAAAAGCACATTGGGAAGGTGAAAAAAATATTAACGAAGCAATAAGCCAATTTCATAAATAATCTGAAATGCTAAACATAGCAATCAATGGATTCGGACGTATCGGTAGAAATACACTACGTAATATCTTTTTAAGAGGGGCTTTCGATGAATTGAATGTCATCGCTATCAATGATCTGACAGACACCAAGACGTTGGCCCATCTATTTAAATATGATTCTGTACATGGTCCTTTTCCTGGTACTGTGACCCACGATGACAAACATATTATTGTCAATGATCTTTCCATCTTGGTCACCAATGAAAAAGATCCTGCGGCATTGCCTTGGAGGGCGCTTCAAATTGATGTCGTCATAGAATCTACGGGGTACTTTACCAGTCGTGACAAAGCGTCGCTGCACTTGGAAGCTGGTGCAAAAAAAGTGATTATTTCCGCACCGGCACAAGATAAAGACATTCCAACAGTGGTATTGGGCATTAATGATCGTGTCATTGATCTATCTGCTTCGATTTTATCCAATGCCTCCTGTACAACAAACAATGTTGCTCCCCTAGTTAAAATATTGGATGAAAATTGGGGCATCAAAGATGGCTATATTACCACGGTTCACTCCATGACTGGAGACCAGAATCTTCACGACGCACCACATAAAGATTTAAGGAGAGCGCGAGCAGCATCGTCGGCGATCATTCCAACAACCACTGGTGCTGCTAAGGCGATAACCAATGTCTTTCCACATTTGCAGCATAAATTAGGGGGCGCAGGCATACGTGTACCTGTACTCAATGGCTCATTGACGGACTTTACCTGTACACTTGAGAAAGAAACCACGGTAGAAGAAATTAATAAAGCGTTCAAAGCTGCAGCAGAAAACGACTTAAAAAATGTATTATTTTATACAGAAGACCCCATAGTTTCGGTAGATATCATCAATAACCCCTATTCATGTGTATTTGATGCCCAGTTAACCTCGGTAGTGGGTGGTCTGGTCAAGGTTGTGGGCTGGTATGACAATGAATTTGGTTATTCTAATCGTTTGGTTGACCTCCTGATCAAGATCGACAAGCTTGTATAATCTAGCCACCCCTGCAGCATCTTACCATTGGTTCCGGTATAAAAAAAAGCGTCCTTGCCAGCTATAGTTGACAAGGACGCTTTTTTCTTCACGTCTTAATTTTACATTTCCCCTTCTACGCCTAAGCCAAACAACGCAAAATCATATTTGACCGGATCCAACGGATCTAGTAGGCGTAGATTGGCCGTTAATTCCTGGGCTGTTTTCCAATTCACTTTATCCAATGTAATTAGACCAAATTTACGGGCAACGCGCTCAACATGGACATCGCACGGACAGATTAGATCTTTTGGGGACAGACGGTGCCAAATCCCAAAGTCTACCCCTTTTGTATCTTTTCTGACCATCCAGCGTAAAAACATATTGATCCGCTTGACGGTTGACTTCTGTGCTGGACTACTAATGTGTTTCCGTGTGCGAACAGGATAATCAGGCAACGAAAAGAAATAGGTTTTAAAGGCATTCAGTGCCATTTCTAAGTCGACCTCTTCCCTGCTCTCCTGCCCTACGAGAAAAGCATCTTCCAAAGATTCGAAATGCTGATAGTGGTGCTTAAAAAAAGAAACAAAATAAAGAATATCGGTATCATTGAACGTACGGTGTTTAAATCCCAGTAAGGTTTTTAAATCCTGCTCTTGGTGATTGATGATATAATCGTATGGCGAACCATCCATTCGAGCCACCAGCTCGTTGCATTTATTGATAATCGTCTTTCTTTGCCCCCAAGCCATAATGGAAGCCAAGAATCCCATGATTTCAATGTCCTGCTTCGTTGAAAATTGATGCGGAATAGATATGGGATCATTTGGAATAAAACCAGGTTGATTATATTCATCAACTTTCTTATCCAAGAAATCTTTCAGATCAAAATCAACTGCCATGCTAATCCTTATCTTCCTGTCTGCAATATGCCTTTACAAATCTTTGCAATCAAGCCTGGACCTTCGTAGATAAAACCGGTATAAACTTGAATGAGACTGGCTCCTGCATCTAACTTCTCTATGGCATCTTTCGCCGAATGAATCCCCCCTACACCAATGATAGGAAATGCCTTGTTGGACTTTTCACTTAGGTAGCGAATAACTTCTGTTGAACGCTTGGTCAAAGGACGTCCACTTACCCCGCCCGCTTCATTAATCAGTTCCTGCTGACTCTTTAGGCCTTCTCTTGAAATTGTTGTATTCGTTGCGATGACGCCTGCAATTTGTGTCTCCAATACGATCTCGACGATATCATCCAATTGACTATCCGTCAAATCAGGTGCTATTTTAAGCAGAATTGGCTTCGGAGCTGTTTTAGCGACATTGAGGCTTTGTAAAGTATTTAATAGATGTTTTAAAGGTTCCTTTTCCTGCAAATCGCGTAAGCCCGGTGTATTCGGGGAGCTCACATTGACCACAAAATAATCCACGTAGTCAAATAATGCATTGAAGCAATAAATGTAGTCATTGACAGCTTCCTCATTAGGCGTCACCTTATTCTTACCGATATTCCCCCCTATTAACAATCCTTTTCGATCCTTTAGATTTTTCAATCTTGTGGCGGCAACGTCTGCCCCTTGATTATTAAATCCCATTCTATTGATCAAAGCTTCATCGGAAACAAGTCGGAACATCCTGGGTTTATCGTTTCCCGGTTGCGGCTTAGGAGTTACCGTTCCAATTTCGATAAAACCAAATCCCAAATTAGTCATATCTGCAATATATTCCGCATTTTTATCAAAGCCAGCAGCAAGGCCCACAGGATTTTTAAATTTCAATCCAAAGACTTCGCGTTCCAAACGTGGATCTTCCACGGTAAAAAAAGCGTTCAATAATTGTTTGGCGCCCCAAATTTTTGAGAAAACATTCAATCCACCGGTCACTTTATGGTGAGCCGTCTCCGGATTCATTGTAAAGAATATAGGTTTGACTAATTTATACATAATCGCAAAGTTACTCAAAGAAGAAGAAATATTCATTACTTTTGTACTTTTGCAGTTGAAATGATATCAATAAATAATTTAACATTTGAAATAGGATCTCGCGCTTTATATGACGAAGCAAACTGGCATATCAAACCAGGAGATAAAGTTGGCTTGATCGGTGCCAATGGTACAGGTAAATCAACTTTACTTCGCCTTATTGTCGGTCAATATACGCCCACATCAGGAACGATTTCCATGGCGAAGGACCTTAAGATTGGTTATTTAAACCAGGACTTATTGTCGTACCATTCTGACAAAAGCATTTTGCATGTTGCCATGGAAGCTTTTGAACGCCAAAATCAATTACATGCCGAAATCGAGGACTTACTCCACAAACTAGAAACAGATTATTCGGATGACATCCTGAATAAACTAAGCGATAAACAAGTAGAATTTGAGGCCTTAGATGGTTATAACATCGAATTTAAGGCCCATGAAATCCTTGCTGGTCTAGGTTTTTCAGAAGAAGAACAAAAAAGACCATTGGCAACTTTCTCTGGAGGATGGCGTATGCGGGTTATGCTTGCCCGCATCTTATTGCAAACTCCGGATATTCTGTTACTGGATGAGCCGACCAACCACATGGACTTACCTTCCATCAAATGGCTGGAGAACTATCTGCAAGCATTTGATGGCGCCATTGTGATTGTTTCCCACGATCGATATTTCCTTGACCGCATCATCAAGAAAACAGTAGAATCACGTAAAGGAAAATTAACACTTTATGCAGGTAATTACAGTTTTTATCTTGAAGAGAAGGAATTACGGAATGAATTGCAGGCCAATCAGTTTAAAAACCAGCAAGCCAAGATAAAACAGGAAGAACGTTTAATTGAGCGTTTCCGTGCTAAGGCTTCCAAAGCCAAAATGGCGCAGTCGCGGATCAAAGCGTTGGATCGCTTGGAGAGAATTGACGATGTTGACGATGACAATCCGACGGTAAACTTCAGCTTTAAATTTTCAAAACCTTCAGGTCGTCACGTTGTGACGTTGGAAAATATTTCCAAGTCCTACCCTAACCTGGAGATCTTAAAAAATACCTCAGCAATTATAGAAAAGGGTGATAAGATTGCACTAATTGGTGCCAATGGTAAAGGTAAATCTACCCTCTTACGTATCGTGGCCAATGCGGATCACGAGTTTGAAGGAAAGGCAGAACAGGGACACAACGTGTCGCAAACATTTTTTGCACAACATCAGCTGGAAGCCTTACACCTGGAAAATTCCATCCTTGCCGAGTTACAAACTTTTGCACCGAAGCATACAGAGACCGAATTGCGCTCCATTCTTGGATGTTTTCTATTCACCGGAGACGATGCTTTCAAAAAGATCAAAGTACTTTCCGGAGGTGAGAAATCACGTGTGGCTCTTGCAAAAGCATTAACCGCAGACGCGAACTTCTTAGCGCTTGATGAACCTACCAACCACTTGGATATGCAGTCTGTCAACATTCTGATCCAGGCTTTGCAGCAATACGAAGGTACATTCATCGTTGTATCCCACGACCGGTATTTCTTGGACAATGTGGCGAACAAAATCTGGTACATTGAAGACAAACAGATCAAGGAGTACCCAGGTACTTACCAGGAATATGAAGAATGGGCTGCAAAACGCGTTGTGAAGACGGAGGTAAAAACCGAGAAAAAAGTCAAGGAAGAACCCAAAGTAAAGAAGGAGAAACATCCACTTACGGAAGATAAGACACGTTTGTTGAGCAAGAAAAATAAGGAGCTAACGTCTTTTGAACAAAAAATTGAGGAGCAGGAAATTTTAGTCAAAAACTTAGAATCGAAGCTTGCGGACGAAGCGGTTTATTCGGATGCGACTAAGTTACAGGAAACTACACGTTCTTACAACTCAGCAAAGGCATTATTGACACAATTCCAGGAGAGTTGGGAGCAGTTGGCGGAAGAAATCATGGATTTGGAAAATGATTAATTTTTTTGGCTTAAAATCAGCTTATTAAGCATTAGAGCGTGATTTTAAGCCAAAATTATTTGCAGGAATAGGATTAAAGCCCTACTTTTGCATCACTTCAAACAAGGAACGGCAGTTCAAAAATAAAGAAGTAAGATTCCGTAGCTCAGCTGGTAGAGCAATACACTTTTAATGTATGGGTCCTGGGTTCGAATCCCAGCGGGATCACAGAAAAAAGCTAATCGCAAGATTAGTTTTTTTTGTTTATATGAATTGTAAGTGACAAAGACTGGACGATTATGTTATCTATTCTCACTCAATGACTTTAACCTTTTAATTCCGTTCAAAATACCTCCTCTAATCATATTTCCATATCCGTCATCAGATAATTTGTCCGTGAACGAAAGTGCTGATTGGTAATTTTTTTCTGCATTTTCAACATCGCCTAGATCCTCATAGCATTTGGCAATATTCAAGTAAAGCGACGGGAATGCCCCGCTGACATCGTTGTCCTTTATTTCTTGAGCCAAATGTAAGGCCGTCTCATCCCATTTCAATTTGTCTGCAACACTCTTCTGATGTCTTGCTATATAATGGGCTGCTATAAATCTTTCAACGTCATTTATTGCTTCATTCCAAGCTTGAGTAAATAATTTGCTTGCTTCTTCCGGTTTACCCTCGATGTCCATACCTTGGGCACAAAGTTTAACGACGTGGTTATCTGGATCTAAATACATATTGATTATTTTTAAAAATGTAACTAATCAAATTTAAAACATTCCAACTTTAGACGCGTTGATGTATGTCAAAAAATCATTTCGATTTAAGCCTACTCAACGTTTCTTGTGTAATATCAAGATAAGAGGCAAGTATTCTGTTTGAAAGCCGTTGGATATAGATTGGTTCTTCACTCATGAGTTTGTCATAGCGCTGTTTAGCCGAAAGTGTTATACGATTCTCCATCTTCTGATTCTGGCATAAATAAGTACTTTCCAAAAATTGCCGGTAATATTTTTCCCACAGCGGGATATCTGACAATAACTGATAAAAATCTTTATGGTTTATTGCATATAGTTCTGAATTTTCGAGCGTTTCGACGAATTCAGTTGACTTTTTTTGCGATATAAAGCTAGAGATTGAGGTAATAATAGCATTTTCGAATGCGATATGTCTCGTTTTTTCCTGCCCCCGCGCGGTTACAAAGTATGTTCTAATACTACCGCGATGAACAAAATATAAATCTTTACAAGTCTCTCCCTCTGACAGCAACAGGGTATTCTTTTTTAAATGCTGTAGTCTGAAGCATCTGCTTATCTGGTCTATGTGCTCATCGGCAATACGCGTATTGTTTTTAAGATAATATTGTATTTTTCCCATCAAATGAACTGTTGCTATGTTATCTATATCCGATTAAGACTCAAAGTTAGAAAAACAAGGATATGATGAATAAAATTGCGATGTAAAATCTTCATTTGATCATCGTTATTTAGCATATCGGATATTTAATTAGCTTTTCTTGTTTAACAACATTACCTTAGATATTGACAGCGTAGTTCATAAAATAAATTTAAAAATGAGAATTGCCCTATTTGGCACGCACAAAGTAGGTAAAACCACCTTAGCAGAAGAGCTTCTAGAAAAGCTTCCCGGATATACACTGGAAGTAGAACCCTACTATCAGCTGGAATCATCGGGGCATGAATTCCTTGAAGAACCCACTGCCGAAGATTTCGTTGAGCAATTTAACTACGCTGCCCAGCTAATTTCACAAAGCGGAGACAATGTAATATTCGATAGATGTGTACTCGACATCTTAGCTTATCTGCATATTCTTGATCCAAAGAAAAATATTCAGTTCCTTTTTGAAAAAGCCTTTGCTGTATTGGCCGAAATTGATCTTTTGGTGTTTGTCCCCATTGAAGAACCCGATTTGATACCTTACCACAAGTCGGATCTACCCAAACTTAGATCTAAAGTTAATGATTTACTCCGCGATTGGATTGACGACTTTGGTATACAAGCTATTGAAGTAAACGGCCCATTATCGAGCCGTAATAACCAAATACTTGCTAAAATTAGGTCCTGAGATGTAAGACTTTTATACTATCGATGATAAACAATTAAAACCAGATTTTCCTGAAAAGGCAGGATTGGTTTTCGCTGGGCAACTTGACGAAAAAACCTTCAGCAGCCTTCAGCAAAAAGGCATAATAGCCAAGCGATTTGACTATTACGCGGATTTCAGGCTGGATACTGCTCTGATTAAACAAATTCGGCAAATTATATTAAAAAAGGGACTGAAAATGGATACTGACTTAAAGAGCTTCATCCAAATCCTTGGCATTGCAGCTGAAAAGCAACGTGGTTTAATTGCATATAGTGATTAAACATATCTTTTGCAGGAAGCGCGGTCTCTCCTTCGCTAAAACGGATCGTTTGAGCTCCCTATAAAGTTCATAAACTCAATTTTGGGCTCAACAGCAAGGTTTTTATCTCTTTGTCCCTGAAAATGGAGAAAGCTCGGTACTTTCAGCAATTGATCCTGTATCTCTTTATTCTTATACTGGGAAATATGTACAAAAGTATTGCTTTCACCACCCTGCAAAATAGTATACAGGAATTGTGTTCCATCTAACTTCCTGAAATCTTTGAGAAAGCTTTCAATCATTTTTTTATTCGTATGTACATAGTCATCATGGACACTATAGGTTACTTTAACAACGATCATTTCTTTTGTTAATTTATGTTTATAAATGCACAGCGGAATTTTCAATGCACAAAGGGAGCTTCTCGATTTCACGTAAACTGACGGTCGAAGAAAGCATTTGTGAATTGGACAGCAAGATATGAAAAATTTGGGTCATTGAATCTCGGAATGTACGCTCTATAAGAATATAAAAGCTGGCAGCTGGGTGTACCAGCAATAAAAATTGTGAATCCCCATAAACGATTCGGTACAGCACAAAAAATGAGACTAACCATCGGGATTTTGATACGATTTGATCAAATTTAAACCTGTTATTTCATTATTTTCAGCCGTTCATTCAATAACATTTATAAACAGTTAGCAAGTCCATAGACATCTTCGAAATAAAATCAGAAGCCATGAACAATAAAAACCTTTCTACAAAGGCACACTATCCCATTTTAGACGGACTACGAGGCGTCGCTGCGATTATCGTTGTAACCTTTCATCTCACGGAGCCATTGGGAACAGGACATCTCGATATCTTGGTCAACCATGGCTATTTGGCCGTTGACTTTTTCTTTCTTTTATCTGGATTTGTGATCGGCTATGCTTATGATGATCGTTGGCATAAAATGTCTATTGGTACCTTCTTTAAACGCCGTATTGAACGCCTTCAGCCGATGGTTTTATTAGGTATGACTCTTGGTGCAATAGGCTTTTATTTTACAGATTCTACAATCTGGCCACTTATTCACACCGTTCCGCTCTGGAAAATGCTTTTGGTCATGCTCATTGGTTATACTATTCTTCCCGTTCCCCTTTCTTTGGATATTCGAGGCTGGCAGGAAATGCATCCGCTCAATAGTGTCGGCTGGTCATTGTTTTTTGAATATATTGCCAATATGCTATATGCCATCGGTATTCGCAAACTATCCAAAACATCGTTAAGCATTTTGGTCTTTATTGCGGCTGTGGCACTCGCGCATTTGGCGATCACAAGTCCTACTGGAGATGTTAGCGGTGGCTGGACATTAAATACTGAACAAGTGCGCATAGGAATCACCCGCACCATGTACCCTTTTTTTGCTGGCCTCCTGCTATCCAGAATAACGAGCCCGAGCCGTATCCGACATGCATTTTTATACTGTAGTATTTTAATCGCCATTGTGTTTTATATGCCTCGTATAGGTGGAGCAGAACAGCTCTGGATGAACGGGATATATGAGTCGGTATGCATTATCATTGTATTCCCCCTGATTGTTTACCTGGGGACAGGCAGCATATCAAGCAGCAGATTAGAAAATAAGCTCTGTAAATTTTTGGGTGACATCTCTTACCCGCTATACCTCGTACACTACCCTTTCGTCTATTTTTATGTTGCCTGGATCAGCAACAATAAGGATATGACGCTTATAAAAGCTTTGCCTTATGCCCTATTGATTTTGGTGGCGAGTATTGCACTAGCCTATGTCAGCTTGAAATGGTATGACGAACCTGTCCGCAAATGGCTCAGAAAGAAACTGGGTTAATGTATAAAAAATTTGCCGGCATAAGGGGCAACCGCTAAAAATAGTGCTATTCAATACACCTGTTTAACGTCCCAGTATTCTCCGGATAGCTTGTTGCTCATGCCGTAACAATAAATTAAGCTCGTCGGGACTAACAGTCGATTTTGCAGCAATAAACAGTACATTTGGGTAGTCAATGAGTTTTTCTTGCAATAATTTCGCTCGCCTCATGTGAAAATCAGAGGTAATCACGATGAAGAGATCTGGAGAGATCCTTTTGATGATCTCTTTTGATAGCATAAAATCTTCGTAAGTATTTGTGGATAGTACACATGGAAGTAAATCTTTCTCTGCAACACCTCTTTCCATAAGATAAGCTTGAGCATAAGCGCCATGCGGCTTTTCTGTCCGATTGAAATGTTCACCCATGCCGCCGGTACACAAAATTGTAGTCCCTTCATTATGACAATAGAAATTAAAGGCACATTCATTTCTATCTAATGCCATAACGCTGAGATTCCCCTGCTCATCATTGGGTGCGCCCAACAATAATATCAGGTTTTTAATTTTTTCCATACGATTTAAATATTCATACAATCAAATGTAATAAGACCTGGATGAAAAGCAAGTAAGAAGTCGGTTAAATTTTATCCAGCCATTATTAACTCTCAATCATTTCATGCTCAAATAAATTAAAATGTTACAAAACATTTTTCAAAGTTGATTAATCAATCGATTGACTAAACTATTTGTGATAAAAGTTTATTTTTTTACACACCAATAAAAGATGCCTTATTTATATTTATTGATACACAATATAAACCATTATGAGAAAACTTTTAAATCTAATGCTTGCAACCCTCGCTTTAGGGGCTGCCTCCTGTAACAAGACCTTGGTAAACACCGAAGAAAGTGTCGAAACTCTAAAAGCAAAAACATCAACTAGCTCGGTAACAAATGAATGGAACAGTAATCCCTACAAGCTGAACGTCATCTATTTTGTTCCAAATGATGTTGATTCCATTCCCAACTTCAGAAAGCGTCTTAGCAAGATCCTGTTGGACGCCCAAAATATGTTTGCAAATAATATGGACCGCGAAGGCTTCGGCAGAAAATCCTTCGGATTGGATCTGCTCAATGACAGCCTGATTAATATCCATTACATCGCTGGAAAATATGGCAAAGCTACTTATCCGTACTCAGGGGGCAGCGGCGCTGTGAAAGCGGAAGTGGACAGCTATTTTAATCAAAATCCGTCAGGAAAAAAAAGCGAGCACAATCTAATCATTATTCCAACCTACAATACAGATCCAGCTAATCCGGGAGGTCCTCCATTCTATGGTACAGGTACCAGCTGCTACGCATTAGATTATGTAAATCTGGACGCCAAAAACTTAGGAATAGGCGGTGATATTGGATGGAAAGCAACTGTATGGATAGGTGGAATGATTCACGAACTGGGCCATGGCTTAAATGCCAGCCACAACAGAATGAATAAAACGTTAGCGCCAACTTTAGGTACGGCATTGATGGGTTCGGGCAATTCGACCTATGGAATCTCTACAACTTCTTTGACCAGTACCACAGCAGCAACATTTAACAATAGCCAAGTATTCAGCCCTGTGGTAAGAACTGACTGGTACGCGTCCGCATCTGCAGAAATAACATCCCTGTCATCAAGCTTTGTGAACAATAAGATTATCGTTTCCGGGAAATTTACAACAACAAAACCAGTCAATGATATTGTTGTTTGGCATGATAAAGAACCTTTCGGCGTGAACAACGATTATGATGCTGTACAATGGGCTACAAAAATAATTGGCCAAGATAGTTTTCGATTTGAGTGCCCATTAGCTGATTTTTATGATCTGACAGGGAATTACGAAATGAGAATAGGATTTCTCCATGTCAATGGAAGCCGTACAACCCTAGGATACACTTATAACTTCGTTAACAATGTCCCCGATTTATCCAAGGTTGTGACCTATAAATTGTTACCAACCACAGGTTGGTCAATTGTAGCTAGCGATAGTAATGAGCCTGGATCACCGGCAAGCAATGTATTGGATATGAATAGAAGTACAGTCTGGCATACCCCCTGGTCTTCCACTCAAACTCCGCAGCCACATTTCTTCTCCGTCAATATGGGCGCATTACGTACGATAAAAGGACTTGCTTTCCGTAACCGCGACAATTTAAATGGAGCGATGAAAGATGTCAATATTTACGTAAGTACAAATGGTGTAAGCTGGACACTGATCAAAACGACGCAGTTGAGCAAAGTTGCTGGTTCCTGGATCAATGTCGATCTTAATACATCCGTTAGTACCCAATACCTTAAAATAGAATCGACAAGTTCTTGGGGCGATTTCTTCTATTCGCATCTCGCTGATTTTGGAGTTTATTAAAACGAGTACAAACCTTTATGGATGGGTAGAACATCTCTTAAATAAGTGAAATAATAGGCCGGTATAGCAATGAATACCGGCCGTTTTTAGCTCTGATTGGCTCCGAATAAGTGAGATTCATAACTGAGTTTTGCAAATAATTTTATATTTTTAGTACATCATATTAACTTATCAATAAGCTAAAAAAAACGATCGAAATAATCCATTAATACTAAAAATAAGATGAATAGACAAGAATTGATCAAAACCTTTTCTGACAACCACCATACCGTTATTGCCTATATCGAGGTATTACCTGATCCCCACTTTTCATATCGTAATCATGAAAAATGGACGGCTGGTCAGCAGCTAAAACATATTCTCTTAACACTTCTACCCTTTCCAAAGGTACTTCAATCAAAAGATTTCATAGCCCAAAAATTCGGGTCTCTACAACGTACAACCTGGGATTACGATACAGTGCGTAACAATTATCTCAAAACAAGCCGACAGGCCCCAAGTCAATTTTTGCCTGAAGAAATCCTACCCGCACAGAAAGAGGATCTGATAGCGCAGCTGGAAGAAGTATTAGCAACAATCAATCAACTATTTGCACAGTACAATGAAGAGGAGCTAGATAGCCTGGTTTTGCCGCATCCTCTGCTCGGAAAACTCAGTATTCGCGAAATGTTTTATCTGATGAGCTATCATCCCCTACATCACCTGAATCAAATCAAGGAAAACTTGATCGTATTCAATCAATGAACTACATATTATTCGCCAGCTTGTCACCCGAATTAATGCTGCTATCTATTCCCTTGTATGGACCATATCATATAAATCAAAACCTTCAGCCCAATAGTCTTTATGGATTTCTCTTAGTATAAACCCATTTTTTTTATAGAATCCGAATGTAAATTGGGAGGTTCCAACTTCTATTTTTTCAACCTGATGATGGCTGTATAGAAAGCCAATGCGATAATTCAATAAGGCTTTACCAAAACCAAATCCATGATATTTTGGATTTAAAAAACTCCAACTTAAAAATCCTGTTTGCTCATCATCCGAAAATCCGACCCCACCACCACCAACAATTTGCCCATTAACCAGTGCGACAAAATAGGCTTCCACCTCCTTGTCAAGATATTCTTCGAAGTCGGCGACCTCACTCTCCGCAAAGTACTTCGGTATATTCATATAAAGAATATCAATCAGTTTATTTCTGTCCCGAGCATCATATTCTCTAATTTCCAAATACTTGTCCATAGTTGGTACGATTACAAATTCCTAGTTATTCCTTAACTTACAATCTCCCGTGAAGTTTATTAAATATAATCATATTTTGTTTTTTATTGAGTTTAAATAATGCGAAAAAAATTGGCACCTTGAATCGACCATTAGTCCTTAACTCATCTGTACCATTTATAGCTATTGTCTACAACCAAAACGTAACTTCAAATAACAACAAGAAATGCAAAAAAGCTAAATATTGGCTTGATCTTTGCGTATTTTTACCTTATTACTGTGGTAATAAACACTCATTCGCTCCAATATGCAAAAACCTCAAAAGAATGTTCCGATTTTCTTTGAAGCACTAAGTCAGATGCCTATTGCAACTGCCATTTATGATAACTCAAACCTCAATATCGCATTTGCTAATTCGCGTATGCTAAACATATGGCGTAGTGAGAATGAAATCTTTGGACATTCCTTTGCAGAGGTTTTTCCTGTATTTACTGAGGAAGGATTTACAGATATACTCCGTAATGTTTGGGATAGCGGTGTCACCTATAGGGCCTTTGATACACCAGCAACCATCATAGACCGTGATTTCAAAATGAAGCGCTATTTTGATTTTGAATATAAGCCTTTGTTTGATAAGCGGGGTCGAACTTATTCTATCCTACATACAGCCACAGATGTTACCCATAAAATACATAAAGATAAACCCACAGATCAAGAAAATATAACAATCAATCCGGCAACGAACCTTCGAATGATATCGTACACTCTTTCTCATGACGCCAAGAATCCTTTAGCGCTTGCTAAATTAGGAATAGGTGTACTGAAAGAACATTTAGATATGCAATCGAGCCGCCGGGTAGAACTCTATGATGTGATTGATCAATCTCTTGAGAACATCGCAGATATTATTGACAAAACAGTAGAGCTGAGTCTTGCTCCAATTAATAGCCTAAGGAAGCAGTACATTCGCTTGGATCTTACCCTTCCAAATTGGTGCCGAGAAGCTAAACTATTATATCGCAGTCATCATACAGAGCTTATCTTTGGTGATCTTTTCCCATTAAATAGTGATCAAAATGGAATATACCAAGTCTTCACCAACCTGATCAACAATGCCATTAAATACTCATCAGCCAATAAAAAGGCACAAGTATATATTTATAGTGAAAAAGTAACAAATGGCGTATTGTATTTTATCAAAGATAACGGTATTGGCATTCCACAGCATGAACTCGAAAATATCCGCATGGAAAGACAACGCGGATCCAACTCGACGGACTACAATGGTAAAGGCATAGGATTATTTATTGTCCAGGAACTCCTTGAAAGACTCAAAGCACAGATGGCCATCTTTAGCCGCGAAAACCAAGGGACCGAGGTGCGCTTATTTTTCCCCAATTAATACAGCTGCCCTAACGCAATTGTTATTCTTTCCATTTCCTCGTTTTCACAAGATATTCAATTCTTGAAAAATGATTGTTGGACTCCCGATTTATGGCTAATTTTGAATATTCAGACACTATTAGCAAATCAGATCTGTCGTTATGAATCAATTCCGTAAATATTGGATTTATTTTTCCCATATTGGTGCGCATACCGACATGTCGTACATCGATTTCAAGCGCGTGTATATGATAAACCTGATTGCATTATTATGTTTGTTTCCCACAATTTTCTTTTCAATTCTCAATCTTATTGACCACCGTTATATTTTATCAGCGATTAATTTCTCCAATTCAATATGTGCGATTACCGTACTTTTTCTTCAATATAATGGAAAGTATAACAGTGCAAAGGCAACATTATTGACAAGCAATTCTGTATTTTTCTTCGCCGGAGCTTTACTCTATAAAAATGGTGGTGAATACTTTTTATTATGTACACTTATCGTTTCGATGTTGATGTATGACAACCGACGGGTCCATATTATACTTTGTATTATAGTGGCTTTCCTAATTTCACTACTATATTTACTTCCAGATATACTTCCTCAGAGCCAACAGGTCCCGCGATCTCGATCTGTTTTCAACATTATCAATGCACTTATTTTTATGGTTGTTGCTGTAAATTTTTTCTTGGACATCATCTACAAGAATATGAAGAAGATCGAGCATCAGCGCCATAACTTGGAATCCATGAATCGCGACAAAGAAAAAATATTCTCAATTATAGCTCACGACATCAAAAGCCCATTTGCCAACCTGGAGGCTTTGGTATTTATGTTTCGTAACCAAATGCTCAATAATACTACTTCACAGGAATACATTCAACAAATCTATCAACAGATTACTCAGCAGAATCAGGCATTGGATGACCTTTTGCAATGGGGTAGCAGCAATATGCAGGGAATGGATACAAATGCCTCAACTTTATTGATCAAACCCATGATTCAACAAATAATTAAAGGCTTTAAAGACAACACGCTATCTAAACAGCTAAAAATCAATATAGATATACCTGATAACACTCAATTAATTGCCAATAGAGACCATACCATAATCATTTTACGCAACTTGATCAGCAATGCGATCAAATTCAGTTATGTTAATGGAAATATCAATATCTATTCAAGTATGGATGAGCTATATACGCATATTCATATTCAAGATGAAGGAATTGGTATTAACCCTTCGAAGTCTGCCGCTCTATTCAATGAAATTCAACAAAAGTCATTTGGTACAGAAGAAGAGCCAGGATCGGGTGTAGGCTTAGTTCTATGTAAAGATCTCATTGAACGAAACAAAGGCATTGTAAACATCCAAAGCACGCCCAATAAAGGATCAATTTTTACTGTGGGGCTACCTTCCTGTGCTGACCAACTCTCCCAACACAAGGAAAAAGTTCCCTCTTGCTGTTAGGACAAAACATGGGGTCAGAATTTAAAGGAAAGAAGCAAAGCCTTATGATCTGTCGGCCAAATACCTTTGGGCAGCAAAAAATGATCCTCGCTATCTCTTTCTTCTTTTTGTCCATATTTTATAGTTTCCACCGGTCCCACAATCTGTATTTCAGAAACTACCAAAGGTAATTTACTGCGAAAATATATGTAGTCTATCCGATCCCGATCATCGGCAGTTGGTGCCCACGCTAATTTACTAAGAGGCACATCTTTGTTGTATGTAGGATACGTAAAACCTGGATGACTGACCGGATTTGGATACTTTTGACGAAAACTGTCCATGAATCCGGCTCGCTGTAGAAGCACTGAACAATCCCAAGGGACCACGGCGCCCCTATGATCAAAAAGATCTTTTGTTTCATCAGTCCAATCCAGATGCGAAGGTTCATTGAAATCTCCAGCGATAACGAAAGATTGTAATTGGTCTTCCTTTTCTACATCTTTGATAACATCGCGAATCGCTTCGTCGCGTTTGCTTTTCCGATTTGCAGTAGTTATCGCTAATACATCTGTAATCGGACTCTCCAATTTCTCCCAGGTTACGCCATCATAGCCCCGCGGCAGATAGCAAGCATAATTCGTATAATCGAGATGCAAAGCGTAAAATACAAAATGGCGCTTTCCGACTTCTATCTTACTCTTAAGTACACCTCCCATATCACTGTTTCTTTCGTAGAGTGCGTGTTGCTCTTTTATAGGATATTTCGAAATAAAGCCTACATCCAACTTCTCATCATTTGACTCTCCAAAAAACTTTGCTCCTTTCCTACGTAGTTCGACCAATATACGCTGTATAAAATCTGTATTCTTATAATTTCGAACTTCACTAAATAAGACCACATCGGCCTGTTTTGCGATAATCTCTTCAGCAATAGCTGTAAAACCTTTAGGAACTACTGTACCTTCCTGCCAGATATTGATCTGTAAGATTTTAAGTTCATTTGTCCGTTTAGCAAACAAGCTTTCGCAAAAAATAGTCATCAGTAGCAGGATAAAAAGTTTTTTCATATTCAATAATATAGATCCGGTATAAAAATAGTAAAAAATCTATCTCAGTTGAGCTTGAACGGTAAAAATGAACGTCGATATAATTTGAAGCGTAAAATAGAAAAAATTTTGCGTCGCCGCTTTTGTAATTAATACTTTATCTTTATAAAAAGAATTTATACTGTCCAGATATGATTGAGAATACGTTTGGAATCGATATTTTACCTGAAAATGAACATGACCGACTAAATGCGCTCAGACGCTATAAAATTACTGGTACCCCTTCAGAAGCAAGCTTCGATGGGATAGCTAAATTAGCCACGCAAATATTCAATGCTCCTATTGCGTTACTATCGTTAGTTGATGCTGAATCTGTTTATTTCAAGGCAAATATTGGTATGGGTGCCACAAAAGAAATGAATCGAGGCAAAAGCCTATGTAGCCTTGCTATTTTAGACGAGAAAGTAACTGTGTTTGAAGATGCACTTCGGGAAGAGATATTACTCGCCAACCCAAATGTTATCGGTGATTTCGGCTTACAATTTTACGCAGGCGCGCCCCTTACTACGCACGACGGCTTCATGATCGGATCGCTATGTATTATCGATAAGCATCCGCGCACTTTCACCAACATTGACCGGAAGATACTGGAAGGGCTCGCACAAACGGCTATGGATCAAATTGAACTTCGGAGTTCCTCAATAGATAAAATTGATGAGCTTGAAGGGCTGAATATTACAATGGCAACGATGCAACAACGCCTACTCGAACTTAATGACGAGATGGAACTTGCCAATGACGAACTTTATCGTACCAATAGCCAATTAAACAAATCATATGATTTGACAGTCTTACTAAATAAAAATCTAAAAAAGAGCGAACGTCGGTTTAGGTCTTTTATCGATAAGGCTCCAATAGCGTTTGCGATTTTAACTGGCCGTAATTTATTCATAGAAGTAGCAAACGATATGATGCTCAAGCTTTGGCGAAAGACCGAAACTATCATCGGCAAGCCGCTTGCGCAAGCACTCCCCGAACTCCAAGGGCAGCCCTATCTCGGGATATTGGATAATGTCTTTACAACAGGCGAAAACTATATTGGAGACACCGTGCACGCTAGGCTTGAATCCAAAGGTATTTTAGGCGATCATTATTTCGATTTTACCTATGAACCTTTGAGAAATGATGAAGGTGAAGTAGAGTCTATTATTGTCATTGCCAACGAAGTTACCGAGCGTATCAAAAGAAACGAGCATCTCGAAGCGCTCAATAACCAGTTGGAAATCGCATTAAAGGCTGGTGAACTGGGTTCTTACAATCGCGATATCAGAACCGGGAAAATGGACTGTTCTGAAACTTGTAAACTAAATTTCGGACTCAGTAAAAAAGACCGATTTGACTACGAAGACCTTATGCAAAGCATCGTCCCTGAACATCGCGAAATGGTCTACAGAAAAGTTCAGGAGGCAATTCAAAACAAGACTACTTATCATGCTGAATATCTTATCTGTTGGCCAGATGGATCATTACATTGGATCAATGCCTCGGGTCTGCCGAAATACGACGCGGAAGGTAATGCCACCCACCTCATCGGCGTGGTAGTAGATATTACAAAACGAAAGAACTACGAATCTCAAAAAGATGACTTCTTGGGTATTGCCAGTCATGAACTAAAAACACCGGTTACCGGTCTAAAAGGTACCATTCAATTGCTGGAGCGATTCAAAGACAAAACAGGAAGCGACATCATTTCGAGACTTATTGATCAGTCCGCGGTCAATATCAAAAAAATTGTTACACTTGTTGATGATCTGCTTAACATGCATCGAATCAGTGAAGGCCAGCTACATTTAGAAAAGACAAGCTTCAAAGCATCAAAGATACTTACGTCCAGCTGTCACAACATTATATCGCAGGGTAACCATCAGGTTAACATGACTGGTGATCTTGATGCCGATCTCTTTGCCGACGAACAACGGTTAGAACAAGTTCTTGTCAATTTTGTGAATAATGCCGTTAAGTATGCTCCGGAATCGAAAGAAATCAATATTGTTGTTGAACAACAGCAGGATCATGTAAAAATAACTGTCACAGATAAAGGCGAAGGTATAAATCCAGAAGTACAACCTTTTATTTTCGATAGATATTATAGGGCCAATCATGAAGGCAAATCTTATTCAGGTCTTGGACTAGGTCTCTATATCTCTTCTGAAATCATAAAAAAACACAACGGTCAAATTGGAGTTGATAGTACTTTAGGTCAGGGAAGCAGTTTTTGGTTTTCTATTCCGGTTCCAACAGTAAAACAATAGTTCGAAAAGAGCCGAATAAAAACGCGGCTCTTTTACTATCAAATCCTATCCTACACTTCAGCAGATTACTCATATTTAGCAATCTGTAATTTCAGAGTAAGGTTAAGCAATTTCCTCAACTGGAGCATCGGGTGCGTTCTTTTTAACGGACTCAATACCATTCTCCATCCCACTTGCACTTTCATACATCTCGCTAGTTCCAATAATTTGGCCGTTGGTAGCCTTGAGATTGAAGTAGTGCTTACCATTCGTTGACGTTTTACGGTCAAATTTATTATCATCCTGAGCATTCTTTTTCACAGATTCAACGCCATTCAAACAGTTAGCTTTAGTTGTATAACCTTCACTGCTCAAAATTACCTGTCCGTTTCCAGCTTTTAAATTGAACTGGAATTCTCCATTTTTTGTTGTTTTTACTTCAAATTTACCCATTTTCTCAATTAATTAAATAAATACGTGGTTATTGGAATTAACTTCCATACTAAAGATAATAATTTCCAATGTTTTTATTGTAAAACAACGATTAATTTTTTTTAGCAACAAAAATAGAGCTTACAGTAGTTTTATATCCTATTTTTGCTATTTCCAGTTAAACTATGTCCTACTTATAAGAAAGTGAGTTTAAAAAACAAATAAGCGCTTTATTTATCCTCACGTATAGGTGCTAGATGTCATTCGAACTAAGTATACAGATTCATCCTGATTTAATCAAATTGTATTTCTTATCGAAAACAAGACAATTGCTCTTTTTTGTGGAATGCATGTGACGATGCAGAAATTATTAAGTTCCCTCCTTCTTTAAAATCAACTTGTATCTATTTTGCTTGGCAACTGATTATACTTTCTTTGAGCACCAAAACTGAACTGAAGTCAACTATAACCTAAGGTTATAACAACCCCTTTTACAAATTAAATATTTAATATAAATAACATTTATAAGACACTATATAACAAAGAACAATAGTCGAAAAAACAAAAGAAAATAACGCGCAGAATTTTAGTGTAAATCTAGATTTTGAGCAGGCTATTTTCTATCTATTATTCGTTCTCAGGTTTTCCCAACATGAGTCGGTTGAGCGTCAGTTTTACTTCTATCCATCACAAAAAATTATAATTTTAAAAAGCGAATCATTAATTTCGAAAACTACATTACGAAATCAAAGCGCTAACTTTGATTATATTCAATATGATTGACTAAACACCTAACCAAACTATGATACCGGATAGGACAGCAATTGAAAGCGACTACATTAAAACATGAAAAACAACATAGAAGAACAAAAAGAAACGTTGAATCAATTGGATCAAAATCCAACTTTGCTAGCTGAGCACCCAATTCTAGTGGAATTTAAAAACCTCATCCACCAATATCCTCAGAATCATTGGAATCTTCAATTCTACCTGAAAAAGTTAAACGTATCCAGAATAGCCTTGCATCGATTGACGGTTACCTGCAACGAAGCTTCCCCTACCATGATCGTCAAAGAAATTGTAGCAAGTGAAATTGCAAAAAAGCTAGCTTCTACCGAAATTCCGATTAAGGAATTAACCTCTCGGTATGGTTTCAGTTCATCAGCTTCCTTAACAAGATTTATAAAAAAACATACCGGATTAAGTCCGCGCAGATTTAGGGCATTAAACTCGCTAGATTATATTTAATCTAAACTGTTCATAACAGTTTAGATTAAGCTATACTATTTTTTAATTAATTTATAATTATTCAACAATTCATCTTTTTGTACGGTGTATTGATCTTTGAGTTTCCAATACCCACCCCGCTCCTTCTATTCTTACTCACTCAACTTTTGTGGGCATACGAACTGTTATCTTATCCCAATTGGGACTCATGAGTGCTCCACATTTGACTTCCAGAATTCTTCAATTATCGGTGTCCCTAATAATCGAATAGGCAGTCCCCAATCTAAACACTGGAAAACTATTGATTTTCTCATTATTATACACTTTTAAAAATTATATAAGGATCTTCTTCTCAATCACTCAAATTACAACCTTCAATAGTAAGAGTCCTATTTAAACAAAAAAGACCGGAATCAGTGTGCTTTTTTATTACATCTGAGTTTCCACACCACCTCTAGTTGACCTTAAGATAATATGCTGATTCTAATGGTACTCCGTCAAATTGGCTAATCTCCTGTTGTTTTATGAACCCTTTTTGTTCAAAAATTTCAATAAAGGAACTCCCTATAGGTTCATTGATCCAAATGATTTCATAAGAACTACACACCGCAAGACATTTATCCATTAATGATGCCTCTATTTGTGGTTGAACTTCATGTGGGCAAACACCAAAATCCGCAATTCGTATGGCACGTTTACCCCCTAGATTTGCTGGCTTTTGTCCTTTTGACGTTATTCTCGCATACCCCATCGGTTGATCGTCAACATAGGTCACCAACCATTGATTTGACATACTGTTTATTTCGTTCACAAGGGTATTGATGTTAAAATTTTCAACAATATAACGATCTAATTCAGCCGGTTTCAATAACTGAGCGAATTTTTCTACAGCCAATGCTTTGGTAAGCATGGATAGCACTTCAATGCCTTGTTCTGTAGCAACTGTAAATTTTGTGATTATATTCATTATTTGCATCTACATTTAAATACACAAATGTAAATGCTATAAATTGGGATTTTCGATACACATCGCATAATTACAACCGATACAGATGTTACGGGGCCTCACATACATATCGACCTACCTGCTGAATTGCCTCAATCCGTTTTTCAGTAAATTTATCGGCAATTACCAATCTAAAATAACGCCCAAAGTTATTTGAAAAAGAAAAGGTATATCCGGGAGTAAACCTTGCTCCTATTCTTTCACACTGTATGTAGAAATCATGCATATTGATTCCTTCAGGTATTTTCACCCAGAGATTATATCCCCCTTGAGGTGTAACAACTTCAGTTTTTTCAGGGAAACTGGAAGCAATAAGATTGATTGCCATATACGCATTTTTTGCCAATTGCATCTTCAAGGAGCGAATATGCCGATCGTAACTACTACTGCCAATCAAACGGTTCACAGTTTCTTGATTTAATGGTGAAACTGTGCTCCCTAATGCAAACTTAATCCGTTCAGCATCTTTTAGAAATTTTCCTGTACTTAGCCATCCCAGCCGAATACCAGGTGCAAGTGTTTTTGAATAGGATGAAAATGTCATCACTAAGCCACTTTTATCATATTCTTTTATTGTCGAAGGTCTACTTCCCTGAAAGTTCAGGTCGCCATAGACATCATTCTCAATAACAGCTATATTATATTGATAAGCAATTGCCAATAAAGTAATTTTCTGTTCGTTTGAAAGTAAAATGCCTGTTGGGTTATGAAAGTTGGGCGTAAGAACCACTGCTTTTACTGCATTTCCTTTACATGCCTGTCTAAAAATATCTATATCAAATCCCTCATTCTTACCAACTGGAATCTCGATAACACGCAATTTTAACACCCTAATGACTTCCAATACAGAAAATACACATGGGCTTTCTACCGCAATCACATCCCCGCATTTACATACAGCTGTTAAGGCAATATACAATGCCTGTAAAGCACCATCTGTTATCAATAATTCTTCGGTGTTTAACAGCGTCCGCTGCGACGCCGCTCGGCTAACAATATTGTCTCTCAGCAGTATTGAGCCATTTGTTGGATAATACCGTAATAATCCAGCTCCCTTTTCCCGAATAACTTGTTGCATCGTTCTAAGCAAAAGCTTTTGAGGAACAAAAAGATCGCCGGGAGCTGCAACATTAAATTCCGAAAAATGTCGATTTAATCGTGAGGAGGTTGTTAACCCAATGCCCTGCTCAAAGACCGCATCCCGCACGACCGGCGGACGTATGACCTGATTGGACTCTATTACTTTTTCATTTTTCACGCCAACATAATAACCCGATTTTGGAACACTTTCTACTACCCCCTTAATCATGAGATAATCATATCCTGCCTGTATTGTAGTCATGCTGAATCCATAATAATCCTTCAACTCACGTACCGAAGGAAGTTTTTGACCTGGCTTATAGATTCCTGATTTTATATTCTTCTCTATAATTTGTGTAAAGATTTCAAACTTGTAACTCTTCATCTGTATTGATCATTTTTACATATACTGTACCTGTACTACAAATCTAATCAATCTAAATTTGTGTAAAAAAGAAATGACAGGCAATTACCAAATCAACACCCCAACATACTTGCGAGATCTTCCGCAAGATGTTTTACCCGAATTGACTCATGAACTAAGAACTTTCTTAATTGACCATATCGCTAATAATGGTGGCCATTTTAGTTCAAGCCTTGGTGTCGTAGAACTTACCATAGCACTGCATTACGTATTTAACACTCCTATAGACAAACTCATTTGGGATGTTGGGCATCAGGCTTATGTGCATAAGTTACTCACTGGAAGAGCTCACCTCTTTCATTCAAACCGACGTTTAGGAGGTATAAGTGGATTTCCTTCCATGGAAGAAAATGAATTTGATGCCTTTGGTACCGGTCATTCCTCAACCTCGTTATCCGCAATTCTCGGTATGGCAACCGCTGCCAAATATAAGGGTGATCACGTTCGTCAGCATATTGCTGTGATTGGCGATGGTGCTATTACAGCCGGTTTAGCATTTGAAGCGCTAAATAACATTGGTTTCGAACAGGCAAACGTACTCATTATATTAAATGACAACAATATGTCTATCGATGCCAATACAGGAGCTTTACAAAATTATCTTACCGATCTGACGTCAGGGCAATCATATAATAGGCTAAGGTCTGTTGTTAAAAAGATTTTATCTACCAATAGACGCAGAGTCGGCTGGTCAATTGCTGCTATGCGGAAAGTCGAAAAATTGATAAAATCGGGACTAATCACTTCAAGTAATTTTTTCGAAGCCTTAAATATTCGGTACTTTGGTCCAGTAGACGGTCACAACCTGCACAAGCTTATCAAGGTATTTGAAAAGCTCAAACATATTCCTGGTCCTAAAATATTACATTGTATAACAGAGAAAGGAAAAGGTTTTGCACCTGCCATGCTAAATAAGTCACAATGGCATGCCACGGGAAAATTCGACAAGGAGACTGGTGCAGGTTTAGAAAACAATGTAACTCCAGCACAAAATGAAAGTTACCAGGAGGTGCTCGGCAAGACTTTGATACAGCTGGCGCGAAGCAATAGTCGCATTATGGCGATTAGCCCAGCAATGCTTTCAGGTAGCAAACTGACCGCTATGAAACGGGAAATGCCTAATCGCGTTTTCGACGTTGGTATTTGCGAACAGCATGCAGTCACATTTTCGGCTGGACTTGCGGCTGACGGACTCCTTCCATTTTGTGTGATCTATTCGACATTTCTTCAGCGCGCTTATGACCAACTCATTCACGATGTTGCTTTACAGAAATTAAAAGTAGTTTTTTGCATTGACCGATCCGGTGTTGTCGGCCCAGATGGTCCGACCCATCAAGGTGCATTTGACGTTGCTTTTCTCCGCTGCATTCCGAATATCATTGGAGCATCTCCAATGGATTTAAAAGATTTTAAAAATTTACTATTTACCGCTCAGCACGACACTACTGAAGGACCATTTGCAATCCGTTACCCAAAGGGTTCGGGTACAAAGGATCAACATTCCGACAAATTTACCAAGCTTCAAATCGGAAAAGGCAGAAAACTCCGTTCAGGTGAGGAAATTGCGATACTTTCCCTCGGCCCGGTCGGCCTATATGCGCAGAAGGCATGTTGCGAGCTATTCGATATGGGAATACATATCGCCCATTACGACCTACGGTTCTTTAAACCCCTCGATGAAGAACTATTACACGAAATATTCCAAACATATCCTCATGTTATTACTCTCGAAGACGGATGTATTACAGGGGGAGCTGGAACCGCTGTTATGGAATTTATGGCCGACCATGGTTATAAAGCTAGCGTGAAAAGACTTGGTCTACCTGATTCTTTTGCGATTCAGGGTAGCCAGGAAGAACTTCACAGGCTCTACAATTATGATAAGGACGCGATCATTAACACGATTAAGGAGTTATATGCTACTATTCACCCGTCAAATATCCATGTAAGATCCTATGAGAGCTAATCGCACGAATAAGCTTTCATGAGGTTAATGTGTATGGATAATTAGTTGGATTGAAAGAAATAGCCTGCCAAAAATTCCGCAGCCGATTGACTTGGTTAGTATCATTTTGTCAGGATTTTAAATTGATCCAGCTACTTGGTCTTGTAATTGTAAAAAGAATAAGTAAACACTGAGTATTTGTGTATCTAGCAACAAAACAATTTTGAAAGGTACGGTGTTTGTTGCCCAAATGATAGAAACAATTTTGTTTTATCAGATTAGCGGTACATATCATGAAACACTTAATAATTCTCCTTGCTTTAGCTACTGGACTATTTCTAATCAGTAAGGTGTGTTTTTCGCAAAAAGGAAAAGATTTAAAATCGTCAAAACAAGGAACTATGAATACTATAAATCAACAAGATCACGTTATTTATTTTGCCGGAGGTTGCTTTTGGGGAACCGAACATTTTTTCAAACAAGTACGTGGGGTCACAGCAACTGAGGTTGGTTATGCCAATGGAAACCTTCAGAACCCTTCATATACACAAGTTTCCACTGGAAAAACGGGGTTTGCTGAAACGGTAAAAGTTAGCTATGATCCTCAAATTGTGGATCTCAAACTGCTAATTGATCTTTTCTTTAAGACAATTGATCCGACTTCACTGAACAAGCAGGGTAATGACATCGGTACACAATACCGCACGGGGATTTATTTTACCAATACGGATGATGTTGCTATTATTAAAGAAAGAATCGCTGCGCTAGCAAGTCAATATAACAGCAAAATAGTCGTAGAAATAGAGCCTTTACAGAACTATTACGATGCAGAAGCTTATCATCAAAAATATTTAGACAAAAATCCAGGTGGCTACTGCCACATAAGCCCCGATTTATTTGAGCTGGCCCGAAAAGCAAATCCAGAAAAAGTGATTCAAGGGCAAGAGAAGACCTACAAAAAAGCGGACAAAGAGACGCTGAAGAAAGAGCTTACACCACTGCAATATAATGTTACACAAAATGCCGCTACTGAGCGCGCATTTGACAATGAATATAACGATGAGTTCAGAGAGGGTATCTATGTAGATATCACCACCGGAGAACCTTTATTTGTTTCTACTGATAAATTTGAATCTGGATGTGGCTGGCCCAGTTTTTCTAAGCCAATCAGCGATAGTCTGGTTCAAGAATTATCCGACAATTCTTATGGAATGCGAAGAACTGAAGTACGTAGCAGAACAGGCGATGCACATCTTGGCCACGTTTTCAATGATGGTCCAGCCGATAAAGGGGGATTAAGATATTGTATAAACAGTGCTTCACTCCGCTTTATTCCAAAGGATAAAATGAAAGCACAGGGCTATGAGAAATATCTACTATTGTTGGTAAAAAAGTAACGAAATAGCGCCTCGTAAAGAGGCGCTTATACTAAAAACTCTGGATTACAACTTCATTTATCATTACAATAACCTGTTGTTCAGCGCGATGACTAATGCTTCATTCATATTACTTACACCTAACTTTTCAAATAATTTTCGTCGGTGGAATTTCACCGTATCTATGGAAACGAAAATTCGCTCAGATGTTTCATGAATGGTAAGTCCGCGATGATAGAAACGCAATATTTCTATTTCACGTTCCGTAAGATTTACCTTACTTCGAGAAATCCATTTTCCCGTTAAGAGATCGAGCTCCCATAATAAATCAGCGTTAAGTTTTTCGATCGTCACATTTCCCGAAGACACATTGGTCGATAATGATACAATACAAATGGCTTTCCATATTTTCCCTTCTTCGGTTAAAAAGACAGGCGTCAATTTGTGATTAATCAAAATAGCTTTATTTGATGCATTCTGTATTTGAAAATCGTAAGATATAACGTATAGTTTTCTTTCTTCAATTGGTATTTTTTCATAAAAACTAAATCCCGCTTCGTTAATATTGATCAGCATCTTAAAATCATCAGGAGGAACATATTTCTCATAAAAAGTATACCCCATTTCCATCACTTCGGCAGCCGTTAAACCAGCTAAAAAAAGAGGATTATCAGACACATATTCAAAACTTTTACGCTGATAATCTATCAAGTAAATACTTTGATAAGTAATCCGTGAAAAAGCTTTTACAAACTCGAGATAGCCGTATGTTTGCAAGAGATCCTTTTCCGAAAGACGATCAACCGTATTTTTTTGTGAAAATAGTGCGTTAAAATCCATAAAGAAGTTCTAAAATTCGAAGTTAAATAAAACTACACTCAAGTGTAGCTTTTTTTAAAACAAACAGTAATATTTTTGAAAAAAATCGCGGCAAAAATAGCTGACGAAATAAAGCCGGAAAAACAAAAACTTTTTATTATACAATGCTTATAAACACCGCTTATTTTAGAAATTTCGGGATCATACTTGGAATTTTATTCTACGGAAATTGCTATGCACAGGAAAAGATAGACGTTTTAAACTTCGCGACATTCCATATGACTTATACACCAGATGCTCATAAAGTGAAGTTTGATGAAAATGATAATAAGAATAAAAATGATGCCTATCAAATAGCAAAACTATTGGCAGCGTTTAAACCTACAATCATTTGTGTCGAAATAATTCCTGCAAAAAATGAAGAATTAAACACCGACTATCACGCTTTTGTTGAGGATAAAGAATATAAAGCCAAATTTGGTGGCGAAATCGCTTTAATTGCATATGAAGTAGGTAAATTGTCAGGAGTAAAAAAGATTTACGGTATTGACGAACAGCAAACAGCTGCCTATAATTACAACATTAGCAGCGAATTAGACAATCCTATAGACAGTACTACAGCTAAAAACTATATGAAAAGAGTCATTGCAGAGTTTGCTAATATTGATAAACTATCGGTGTTAGATAAACTAAAGATATTTAATGACCGAGAGACCTTACAGAAGTTCATCAATATAAACGCTGATATATTAACCTATAGTAGTACCAAAGGTCATTTTGAAGGGGCCGATGAAGCGAGTAAATTCTATAGGAGAAACTTACGGATGTTTTCTAACATAAATCAAATCCCGGTCACAAAGGATGATCGAATCCTCATCATTTCTGGAGCTACACATGCTGCCTTTCTAGGAGAGTTTTTGGAAAGAAGTCCCAAATATAAACTTATCAACATTGATAATTACCTTAAATAGAAATCATTCATAGTAAAGCTCTTACTATTCCTCCTATCCTTTAAAAATATTGAATTTATCCCTTATTATCTCAATAAACATTTAACATGGTAAACTGTAAAAACTGCGGGACAAACATTACTTCAAAATTTTGTCCTGACTGTGGCCAGCCAGCAGCTCTTAAAAGAATAGATGCACACTACATAACACACGAAATAGAGCACGTTCTCCACTTTGAAAGAGGTATCTTTTATACAATTAAAGAATTAATCACAGCCCCGGGACAAAATGTAAAAAACTACATTTCTGATAATCGAAGTCGTCTGGTGAAACCGATCATTTTTATCATCGTGACCTCATTGTTGTACTCATTGGTCGCTCATTTTTTCCATACAGAAGAGAAATATATCAAGTCCGTCGACGCACGTACAATCGAAAATCAATTCGTTATAACATCCAAAATTTTCCAGTGGTTGCAAAATCATTATGGTTATGCCAATATTATCATGGGATTATTTATCGCTTTTTGGGCTAAACTATTTTTCAGAAAATACAATTACAATTTCTTCGAAATTCTCATTTTATTGTGTTTCATCATGGGAATGAGTATGTTAATGTATGGATTTTTTGCAATAATTGAGGGTATGACTCATACAAATTTACTCATGTATGCAACTGCATTAAATTTTTTATATTGAACTTGGGGCATGGGCCAATTTTTTGACAAGAATATAAAAATCAATTACTTCAAAGCATTTTCGTCCTACACACTAGGATTTATAACGTATTTTATTGTAATAATGACGATCGGTTTTACCATTGATTTATGCTTAAAATAATTGTCTTTTAAATACGCCTACCCTTTTAAAAATAACGAAAATATCAATTGATTCGAAAAATAGGATAAAGAAGGTGAGATCTTTCATAATAAGGTGAGTGTTTATAAATCCAGTCCAATTGTGCTCTGCCATTCTCGGCGAACTTAGGATTGCTCGTCTTTTCCCTTTCAAATGCAGTTCTTAATTCTCTATCCTCTTCTAGAAGCTTAGCTGCCGTATCCTCAAAAACATAAGCTGAATAATATTCTTTCTGTCCTAAAATTGCATCAAAGAAATTCCAATTGAAATAAGAGTCGATTGCTTCGGGTTCCAAGGTTTCCAATAGAAATTTCACTCCGTCTTGATTCATTGGTACCAAAAGATCTCCTACATTAAACTTTACTTTACTAGTTTCCCGAATAAGATCGGTATCAAAATGCAAATAATGTCCTTCATAGGGACTTGAAGTTGTCTTGAAGTCATTAATTCGATATTGCTCCACCATAATGACCGAGTCCTCCTTTAAAGGGATCATCTTAATTTGATTGAGTTTTAACAGATCAATAATTCTCCATTCGGATTGTGGGATCACATAATACTTGGGAACTGTAATTTCTTTGATTGGGATATAGGAATTATATAGTTTAACTTGCTTTGAAAACTTAGCCTCTCTATCGTACCATAACCTATCTTTCGAAGAGATGTCACTGGGTTTGTATTTAGCTTGGAAACCTTTGAAATCCATTAATTCATATTTTGAGGAATCCAGCTACCATGCAATAGCATATTTGTCCCCTATTTTATATTGATTTAGGTTTTCAGCTCTCTTCTGCTTTATCACATTGTAATTTTGTTCCATATAATCAATGTTACACAGCATATAATCATAGGTCGCTTTGACACGTTGTTTATAAGACTTTAACATATGTGTTTCCACAACCGTTCCTATTACATTAAATAGACTGGTATATCCTGTAGCGTATCTCGGCGAATCCATAAAGGTTGGAAAACCACCATCTGGTATATCGCCATGTATATTAACATATGGGACAGAAATGAATCCTTTTCCCTGAAGATCTTTTAGCAAAGTCTTTGCATTTGGTTGTTAAAATAGTTTCCTAAAATAGTTCCAAGACGTTCTTTATTTGTCGAAATATACGTGAATGTGTATTGATAATCTGCCCCATTGCTCACATGATTATCGATAAAAACATCTGGTTTGATCCATTGGAAAATCTGCTGAAAGCTTCGCGAATTTTTTGTATCTGTTTTTATAAAATCTCTATTTAAATCATAATTTCTAGCATTTCCTCGAAAACCATACTCTTCAGGGCCATTTTGATTGGCTCTTGAAAAGCTACCTCGATTCATCATTCCACTGACATTGTAACTTGCAAGCGCTACAACAATTACATTCTTAACTGGTTTAATTTTTTCCGACGCCAAATCTCGCATGAGCATCATAGTCGCATCAATGCCATCTGGTTCTCCAGGATGAATACCATTATTAACGAATAGAATACACTTCTCTTTCCTAGACTCTTCCAATGTACTTCCTGTGGGATTAAATATAACAACATCAATCGGCTTATTATTATCGTCGACTCCTTTTGTTTCATAGGTAATTGATGCATACTTCTGTGCCAATTCCCGATAATATTCACGCATTTCATCAAAAGTTGTAGACTGATTCCCATTGCCACGTTCATAAGGTGTGAGCACCTGAGCATAGCTTCTATCAACAACCAAAAAGAAAAATAAAATTAGGAGCTTTTTCATAAGATCAATTTAATAACCCAATTTACAATAAACTTATTAAAGTATATAAACCAAGCTTTCCGGTTCTCACCTATTGTTATACAGGAAGCCTATTAAAATATAAGTTTTTATATTCCTGTCAGTTTAAACAGAAAATAAAAAAATCTCCATGAAAGATGGAGATTTCAAACAATATTTTGGTATTAAAAAGAAATCATAAAATAACTACAAAATTGTCACTCATTTACTCACTTCGTCCAGCAATTCGATATCTTCCGTATCTAGTTGCAGAGACGGAGCCGCAAATAAGGTTTTCAACTGATTTTCACTAGTAGCACTTACAATCGGAGCCGTAATTAAGGGTTTGGCTAATAACCAAGCTAGCGCAACCGTCGCTTGTTTTGTTTCGTGTTTTTCGGCGACAGAATCTAACGCCTTTAAAACGGCTTTTCCTTTGTCGTCAAAATACTTCTTGATACCGCCTCCCCTTGCTGTTTTATCAAAATCAACCTCAGTACGGTATTTACCGGTCAAGAATCCTGCTGCAAGGGACCAATATGGAAATACACTCAAACCATACTTTTGAACCAATGAAGCATAGTCAGTTTCAAAACCACCACGCTCAACAAGATTATAATGTGGTTGCAGTGCAACATATTTAGGTAAACCATTTTTCTCCGCAACATTAAAACTTTCAATTAATCGTGCTGCAGACAAATTAGAGGCTGCAATATACCGAACCTTACCTGCTTTAATCAACTCATCATAAGCCGATAGTGTCTCTTCAACAGGTGTTATTTTATCATCAAAATGAGTATAGTATAAATCAATATGGTCTATTCCCAACCGTCTCAATGACTCATCAGCAGATTTCAAAATGTGTTTTCTTGAAATATCATAGCCGTGTTCCTTGGTTTCCGAACCAACTTTCGTTGCAACCACAATATCTTGACGATTACCCCGGCTTTTTAGCCACTTGCCAATAATTTCTTCAGATTGCCCTCCAATACCATTTACCCACCATGAATAAGTATCTGCGGTATCTATAAAATTAAATCCTGCGCCTACAAATTTATCTAAAATATCAAACGACTGCTGTTCGTCCAATGTCCATCCAAATACATTTCCACCAAAATTGATCGGTGCTATCTGCAAATCTGTGTGTTGTAATTCTATCTTTTTCATCGAAATTATCTATCTATTGTTCCATTGAATAAAAAACATGTATCACATAACATATGCAACAACTACACTAAAGTTACGTTATTCACGTCGAGGCAAGCCAAAGACCATCACATAAAAATGTCATAAAAAATTTAAGACGACATCACCATACCCCATTGAGCAATACTTTGGAGACGAAATGAGGATAATATGCTAAATTGCAAAACGATTTCTATTGAGGAACTTATAATATGCCCCCATCAACCAGACACAGAAGTCCTTGTTATTGGTTAATCTTAATCTGATATAACACCTAATGAAATTAAAAAGATTAAACGTTAAAACATCTTGATCATATGGCGCAAATAACATACAGAACAGCAAAGGAAAGTGATTTGAATTTTTGTTAAATCTAAGAGTAAAAACTATGAATCCGCATTTAACAGCATCTTCCCTCTCGACGTCCGTAGATTCGCACATGCAGAGAATTAAATACAAATTCGATTGCGCTTCCATCATTGAATATAATACAATATCAATTGGACTCTTAAAAATAGAGAAAAAACGGGATAGTATCGAGTTGATTCAAATTCAGATCGCCCCTTTATATCAAGGCCAAGGAATAGGAAAAAAAATCATTAAAGAGATTATAGATGGAGCAGTTTCCGAAGGGAAATCGGTTACACTAGATGTTCTAAAATCCAATAAAGCACAAAAATTATATTTAAATATCGGGTTCAACATCATAAGAGAAAATAAATACTCCTATAGAATGAAATATCAAAAAATAGTTAATTAAAAAAACAGATCGCCAAAAGTTGTCGATCTGTTTTTTAGTTACTTCTCAATAGTTGACATATCGATTACAAACCGATATTTTACATCACTATCCAATACCCGTTGATAAGCCTCATTGACATAATCAATGTCGATCATTTCAGTTTCGGGTAAAATGTTATGTTGAGCACAGAAATCAAGCATATCTTGTGTTTCCTGTATCCCTCCAATACTAGAAGCCGTTAAGATCTTATTCCCGCCCATAATCGAGCGTCCGTTAATCTGCATGGGAGCGGCTGGAATGCCAACACAAATATAAACACCTTTTGTTTTCAGTAATGCTAAATAAAGATTGTAGTCATGTGGTGCAGATACAGTATCAATAATGAAATCAAAATACGATGAAAACTCTTTTATCTCTTCTGCTTCATGAGTATTTAAGAACTTGTGCGCACCAAGCAATGCGGCATCTTCCTTTTTTCGGGGGGAATGACTGATCATGGTAACTTCTGCTCCCATTGCCACCGCAATTTTGACAGCCATATGCCCCAATCCGCCTAAGCCTAAAACCCCAACTTTATGACCTTTACTGATATTCCATCTTTTTAATGGCGAGTAAGTAGTGATCCCAGCGCAGAGAAGTGGCGCAACCTTTTTAATATCCAAAGATTCGGGTACATGAAGCACAAAATCTGCGTCTGCTACTATATTATTACTGTATCCACCAAAGGTATAGCTGTGATCATGCATAACATCTTTGCTATTATAAGTCCAAACGGTCTTCTTTTCTGAACAGAATTGTTGTTGGTCTGATTTACAGTTATCACACTGGCCGCAAGAGGCCACCATACATCCCACACCGGCGAGGTCACCTTTTTTAAACTTAGTCACTCCAGAACCAACGGCACTGATTCGACCAACAATCTCATGACCTGGAACAATCGGGTACTGTGTACCTCCCCATTCGTCATGAACTTGATGAATATCCGAATGACAGATCCCACTATACAAGATATCTATTAAAACATCGTTTGCACCAAGCTCCCGTCTTTCAAATTCCCAGTATTCAAGTGGAGAAGTACTGTCTTTTGCCGCATAACCTTTCGATTTAATCATATTATCTTTTTTTATAGACCACAATTTGGAGACGAAAATGTTTTCGATCCACAATTTAATTTGTGCTAAGTTAGCGGGTATTACCGACGGATAAAGAAGCTTAATCGTAATATTGACACTGCGCAAACAAAAAACGGGTTTCAACATATAGCGATCAACACAACACGACGTATATTTGGGTTTATATAATCATTTCAATGAAAAGAACCAGTTTAACGTTAGCAATTATTTGCCTAACATCAATGGCTTTTGCTCAAAAAGCAAGCTATAAGATCAATACCCAGACCTCCACAATCAAATGGAATGCTAAAAAAGTGGTGGGAGGACATGAGGGAACTATAAATCTGCAGGATGGTATAATCCAGATTGATAAAGGAAAAATTACTTCCGGGAATTTTACTATAGATATGAATTCCTTGGCATGTACAGATGCCCCTAAATTGACCGGACATTTAAAAAATGAGGATTTCTTTAATGTGCCAAGTTATCCGACTACGAAGTTTGTCATCAGTAAAGTTGACAACAGTAAGGGAAATCCAATCATAACAGGCAATCTTACGATCAAAAATAAAACAAAATCGATCTCTTTTCCCGCAAAAGTTACAACAACTGCAGACGGGCTCTCTGCCGAGGCGAAAGGTGTTAAAGTGAATCGGTTGGATTTTGATATACAATATCGCTCAGCGAGTTTCTTCTCTGACCTAGGTAATAAGGCCATTGAGGATGAATTTACTTTAGATATCCAGATTAGGGCAACAAAATAGCGATCCCACAGTCCTGAATCAATAATCAACTCTTCTTAGAAGTACATAAAAGACCATTTGATATAACAAGTGGTCTTTTAATATATTTATTCACCCTGTAAAGAACCAAAGGGATTTATTCGTTCTGTTTTAACAGACGGGTAACCTAATGGGTGACGTTGTCTTAATCAAGAGCTAGGCGTCCAAATAATTTGATTTCCCTTACAAATAGCGTCTTAACGCTGCAAAAATAAACTGAACAAAGATTCTGTTAAATTAGATTTGATTCAAATTGCACTTAGCCACCTCTAAGATTAACAAAAGTAAAGTTTTAAAATTATCTTTAAAGTCCCTAAAGTAAGGTTAGACAGATTATACATGGAGAAAATAAAAACTTTTCAACAGCACGAGCTTAATAGAATTAGAAAACATTGGAACGATAGTGGCCTTGCATTTGAGAAGTTGGGAAGATCTTCTAATATATCGGATTATTCTGACAGGGAAATCAACGAAATGCTATTAGGAATATATAAAGATAGTAAGCATTTGATGGTTGATGAAGGCTATTTTATTGATGTTGCGCAAGCCCAAAAAGCGAGTTGCACTTTAGTTGATGTATCCTATTCGAGACGTATTAAACCCGACCCAAACAGTGCGCTCAAGCTTCAGGATATCCGTAATTTTTATGTTGAGGATTATTTCGTAGAGACAAAGGAACCGTTCTCCGACAAACAAATACATAAAGTAACGGGTTACTTGAAGAAAATTGGCGGTATCAGTTTAGGTAAAGGACAGTACAGTCACCTGTATTCTATTCCGAACGATTTTAAAACTTTCTTCGGTGATAGCCCCGCCGATTTGTTCTACCCTATACAGCGATACATAAATGGACTATTTTTTGACGACGATTATCGAATCTCAAATTTTGAGGTCATCAGTAAGATTTCTATTGCCAAGACATAAGAGCCGGTTATTATAAATAACCAGCTCTTCAACTAAGTTGTTTTATTGTATTCAATACCTCTCAAAATGGAATTGAACGCGTATACAGTGAATAATCAAAGTTAAAAACAACTCTTAAAATACAATATTTCCTTTATGTACCAAAGAGCTTACTGTTGAAATTCGCGAGACTGCTTCAGCAGAACAACTAGCATCAACAAAAACCATGCTTGCTTCATCACCTGCTTTTGGCCATTCCTGATTCCCATTATTATCCAAAGGCAATCTATAACGTGTTGCAAAAGCTAATGTTCTTGATAAGCCAAATTCCGTTCCATAACCATACAGCTGGGCAATAAGATTTGCTTTTTGAAGCATGTTTCCAGATCCAAAAGTATTCCAGTGATCTTGGATGTTGTCGTTCCCGACCAAAACCTCCACACCATATTTCCGAAGTGTTGGAATAGGCATAATCATCGTGCCAAATGGCACCGACGAAACGATTCCCACACCCGCTTCAGCTAGGCGCGCTGAAATTTTTTCAGTTTCGGCTTTGTCAAGTCGACTCAGTGCAAAAGCGTGGCTGACAAACGCCCTCCCTTTTAATTGGGGGTTTTCTAGTGTTCGATCGATCAAGAACTCGATTGTCCTCATACCACTTTCCCCCATTTCATGGAGATGTATATCAACACCTTTATCGTTTTCGAGAGCTAAATTCGTAATTTGCTCCATGGTTCTTTCAATACTTCCATCTAAAGAATATGGATCTACCCCACCAATAAAACTAACAGCATCCAATTTTGCAACATCTTTTAAAATCGGTAAAGTATCCGTATAATAAAGGCCATGCTGTGGAAAGGCTACCAGCTCTGCTTCGACGGTATCCTTTTTTAATGCCAGCGCACTTTCTAAATTTGTTAGGGATTTTAGTCCTGATGTTGGATCAACATTGAAATGTGAGCGAATAAAATCTGTTCCATATCCCTGCAAAAAATTCAACATTTTACCAGTTCTCTCCACAGAAGTATTTAGCCAGGTTGGAATCATTTTTTGCTCATAAGCGATCATGTCCTTTACAGTATGCCGCCTTGGAGAAACAGCTTCCCAGGGCAAACCAAATAACATTTTATCCAAATGGGCATGCATATCCTTAAAAGCTGGCAACATTAAATGTCCTTTTGCATCAATAGCATTTGCTTTAGGGTCATTAGGTTTAATTCCTTTTATCTTACCGTCTTCAACTTCTATACAGAATAAAGCAGTACGTGTGCTTATCACTTCTTTTCCATCGTACTCAAATCCTATCTCAAGCAGTACGTTTTTTAAAATATATGTTTTAGCTTCCATATTTATTTTGATCATGTTCTTCTACTCAGCATGTAAAATTTACTAGACAATAGAACAGGAATTAATTCCTTACATTGTTATTGGCTAGAATTTCTAGTACAAAGGTCGCCATGATTCTTTGGGATGCTTTGCAGAATACATCTCGATATTTGAACAATTTATTACTGCCCACATTTTGCCTACAAATTAATTACACAACAGGTACAAGACGAATAATGATGACGATATAAAAAAGAAATAAGGGATTTCCCAAAATGTAAGCCTAGAATAAAATATCCAAAGAATGGAATGAAAACCACATTGTAAAAACAGCCTTAACTACTATTTTTGTATTAAACATCGAAGTTTCTACGGCTTTATCGAAAAAATTACAGCACAATAAAATGATGAAAACAACTTTAATACTCCTGATAATGATGAGCATAACAAATTCGTGCCGATCGGCATTAACAGAAAACATATATACCGAAAATTCGTCCCAGGAAGAGCTTATTAAATTGGTCGCCAAAAATGACCTACAGGGAGTGAAAAAGGCGCTCGAAAATAATGCCAACGTAAATAGTGAGGATACGAATAAACGTTCTATTCTACTTATCGCGACAAACAATGGAAATATTGAAATGGCCAAATTATTGGTAGAGTATGGTGCCGATGTCAACCTTCAGGCCGACAATATGGACAGCCCATTTTTATACGCAGGAGCAAGTGGGCAAGTTGAACTCGTCAAACTTTTCTTAGATCACGGCGCTCGCTTCGATTTATTTAATCGATATAACGGCACAGCTTTAATCCCGGCATGCGAACGTGGATATGTTGAAACGGTAAAATTATTGGCCAATACCAAAAATTTCCCTTTGGATCATGTCAATCGTTTAGGATGGACTGCTTTGATGGAAGCCATTGTACTCGGTGACGGAAGCAAAAAATATCAGGAAATTATTCAGATTCTAAAAGATGCTGGCGCAAAATTGGATATTCCTGATTTCAATGGCACAAGCCCTTTGCAACACGCAAAACAAAGAGGCTTCAAAGAAATTGTTAAGATACTAACATCAGGAATATAAAGATTCATCTTCCTTTAAATACTCAAATTTGAATATAATTTCAAGCAGTATTTCACTATGCTATCTGATTTTTCATTCTCAATGGCTAGTTTTGCAATATGCAGCATAAAATAATAGACAAAGTTGCTTTAATTAGCATTAAAGATAAGAAAATTTTGAGCACGCGTTCCAAAACTAAAACAAAATTTTACTTTCCCGGTGGTAAACGAGAGAATAATGAATCCGATATTACCTGTTTAAAAAGAGAAATACTGGAGGAGCTTTCTGTACATATCGTCGAAGAATCAATGCGCCTTTTGGTTATCTTTGAAGCAATCGCCGATGGACGAAATCAAGATACGCTCGTAAGAATGACCTGCTACTTTTCTGATTTCGAAGGAGTATTGCATCCGGCAAATGAAATCGAGACATTTGAATGGTTAACCTATAAAGACAAACATAGGACTTCTGCCGTAGATCAGATTATCTTTAGCCGGTTAAAGGAAATGAATCTTATCGATTGATAGAACAGATAAGCGTTGTTTCTCATAGCAAAATATCAGACAACGCTTTTCCGTAATGTAATAACCGTAATTTCAGGCCAAACGCCTATCCGACCTTTTAGACCGTGAAAACCAAAACCACGGTTGACATAAAGATATTTTCCTTGTTTTTGATAGAGTCCAGCCCACTGTTTATAAAAATATTGAATTGGACTCCATTTTAACCCAAATAGTTCTATCCCAAACTGCATACCATGCGTATGTCCTGCCAGGGTCAGATGAACATGTTGGTTATAGTCCAAAGTAACATGATCCCAATGTGAAGGATCATGAGACATCAAAATTTTGAAGGTATCCGCGTCCAATCCAAGGGTTGCTTTAGCAAGATCACCATATTGATGAAACCCTCCTTTCCCCCAATTTTCAACTCCAATTAACGAAATACGCTCACCTTGCTTTTCTATCGCTATCGATTCATTTAGCAGCAATTTAAATCCCATTTCATGATGAATTTGCTTAAGCCTATTCAAATTTAAGGCTTTTGATTCAACACTTTCCCATTGCACATAGTCCCCATAATCGTGATTTCCAAGGACTGAAAACTTGCCCGAAGGAGCTTCTAATCGGTTGAAGTCCGAAACCCAAGGTTCCATTTCGGAAGCTTTATTATTGACTAGATCGCCCGTAAACAATACCAGATCACTGTTTTGTGCATTGGCCAATTCGATACCTTTACGTACCCTTTTGATATCAGATAAACTACCAGAATGAATATCCGATAGCTGTGTAATTTTAAAACCGTCGAACGCCGTAGGTAGATCAGGAAAACTCAATACTTCCTCCCGCACTTTATAAAAATAACGACCTTTCGTTAATCCGAAAAAAATAACCAATAGCATGGCCCCCGCCAAAAACAATACAATCTCACTCAAAAATATACTACGTGGGGGAAAGGAACGAAAAATACGCATCAGATCTTCAACAAATAAAAAGGGAACAGCAAGCAATTTTGGTATAAAAACAATTAAAAATGCCGTGATCAGACTTGTCGCTGTCTCCTGGACATCATAACCCGCTCTCCGCAAAAAAATTAACGTAAAAACACCAAAAAACAACAGGATATCAATCCCCCAATACATGTTCTGCCAAATCGAACCACGAATAACCGTACTGAACGCCTGAAAAAAATAGATATCCCCCAAAACAAATAAGAATACTATCAGTAAAAGTCTCTTTGCCATATTAACTAAAATATTGATTTTAAATTGCTAATGATATGCCAAAAGAGATTTTTTAACTGTTACAGCCCCTATCGTCGTGAATAGTGATGTCTATGTGACAATTGCCTCTTCTTTGGCATGGATTGATAAAAGGTCTGCGTGCTTGGTTTCCATACCTGCCAATATGTCTTACTATCCTCCACAGTCTCGAAAAGACCAGGTCCATTGTGAGATTTGAGTATCTTATTATTTTTAAAAAATACGCTATTTAAATAATTAATTACCGTTTTACGGTAATTAATTGTAGCTTTACAGTATCAAACAAAATTATACATCATGAACCGAACAAAAATAATCGGCGGTGTCTTATTCTATATAACTTCATTTTTAGGGAGTTTATATTTAATCATGACGATTTATTCGTTGATATGCCTACTGACAAGCTGGAATACGGTTTCCTATAGCGATGGAATGTATCTTCATATCAACTATCCGTTTACCAAAACACCCTTAATGAGTGTGGATAATAACTTATCGTACAAAGTATTTTCATTCTTACTACCCCTGTCATGCTATGCTCTCTTTTTTTTGTTGTCTGCGCAAATATTTAAATTGTTTACCCGAAGAAAGCTTTTCACCAAATCCCACCTCCTTTTACTCAAACGGTATTACTGGTTAAACATTTTGCTACCAACCATTTGTACGGCTATTGCTACAATATTTGTTACAATTGAAGGGGGAATTGCCATACTCATTGCTGTACATTTCATTTTGGGAATTTTTGTCTTTTTTCTCGCGGAAATCTTCCGACAAGGCCTCCACTTACAGGATGAACAAGATTTATATATTTAGTATATGGCTATTGTTGTAAATATAGACGTGATGTTGGCTAAAAGAAAAATGCAAAGTAAGGAACTTGCAGAATTAATCGGCATTACACAGGGTAATCTTTCGGTATTAAAAACCGGAAAGGCAAAAGGTATACGTTTTGAAACGCTACAAGCTATATGTAATGTATTGGAATGCCAACCAGGTGATATATTGGAATTCGTACCCGATTAGCATATAAAACTAGGATTTAACCATTTATAGGGCCCACATGGTAATGCGGGGTAAAGACAAGTCTATTATGAACCAGCTACACATCCAGAATCTTTCGAAAACCTATCCTAACGGGGTGAAAGCGATTACGGAGTTTTCATTACATATCGGTCAAGGCATGTTTGGGCTGTTAGGTCCAAATGGTGCTGGAAAATCAACATTAATGAAGATAATCGCTGGCTTAGAACAGGCAGATACCGGCTCAATCGTATTGAATGAGGTCAATATTTTAAATGACCTCTCTTTTATAAAAAAACAGCTCGGTTACCTACCGCAAGATTTTGGGGTATATCCGCACCTATCCGCCTATCAGCTCATGCATCATCTTGCCGTACTTAAAGGAATTAAAAAAGAAGGACGAAAGGAGCATATATTGGATTTACTCGCACGAGTAAATCTTTACGAATTTCGGGACAAAGAAGTTCACAATTTTTCGGGAGGAATGCGGCAACGTTTTGGCATTGCACAGGCAATGTTAGGTTCGCCTCAAATCATCATTGTAGACGAGCCTACGGCTGGCCTCGATCCCCAAGAGCGCAATCGTTTCAATAATCTACTCAGTGAAATCGGCGAACAGATTATAGTAATCCTTTCAACACATTTAGTGGAAGATGTACGAAGCCTCTGTGCGCAAATGGCGATTGTCAATAACGGAAGATTAATTGTCAATGGTGCACCGAACGACTTTCTAAAATCGTTGGAAGGCAATATTTGGGCAAAAACGATCAACAAAAACGAATTACAATATTTTAGCGAAAACTTTCACATCTTATCAACACAATTACATGGAGGGCGTCTTGATGTCCATATCTATGCCGCAGTAAGTCCGGAAACTGGTTTTGAGCAAATTAAACCTGATCTGGAAGATGTCTATTTCACACATTTATCTCAAATTGTATAGCCATGTTTATCGACTACTTTCTATTGGAAGTCAGCTTTTACTTTCCAAAAAAATGGTTCCTGGCACTATTATTCAGTTTTGTAGCATTTGGTTATTGGGTTAGTATTATAGGCTCTTTTTCGCTTACCGGAGTTTACTCCAATTCGCCCTTTGTATTAACTTATACCATTGGACTTGTGTCGCTATTGAATATCTTTACCATTGTTATTTTTTCATCACAGGTATTTTTACGAGAAATAGATGCACAATTTTCATCACTCCTATATACAACGCCGGTAAATAAAAGTATTTTTCTACTAAGTCGTTTTGTGTTGGTGCTTTTAATTACAGCCCTCACATTTCTATTGTTTATTATTGGATTGATGCTCGGTCACACATTACAGGGAGGTCAACATGAAAAGTTTATGTCATTCCGTCTGCTCAATTACGTAAAGCCCTATTTCCTGCTTGTACTTCCAAATATCTTTTTCTGTACCGCAATTGTTAGCGCGATTGCTTGGAGCAGCCGAAGCAAGACACTTGTTTTTCTTTCGGGGATTTTTATCTACATTCTTTATTTCATCGTTTCTCTATTTTCAAATTCGCCATTATTTGCCAATGCATCACCCGTTTCCACCGAAACCATGAGATTGATGGCGATAATGGACCCTTTTGGTCTCGCAGCTTTCTTTGAACAATGTCAATCATGGAGTCCAGCCTTGAAAAACTCGAAATTGCTGCAGCTCAAAGGAAATTTTTTAATAAACCGCCTTGGTGTATTTGTATTTTCAGCCGCGCTTATGCTTTTTGCTATTTATCAAGCACGTTTTCAACACTCGCAAAAACAGAAGACAAAACCGCAGTTGCGAGAAACGGGACAGCGCCCCCCATCTGCTAAGGTTGAAATAAGCGTTTCAGACAAGGGTTTTTCTTATAAATGGCATACGTTTTATAGCTTCTTAAAGATGGACATTCGCTTTCTAGTGAAAGGCATACCCTTTGTCATTATCATTGCCTTATGGGTGTTTTTTCTTGGTATGGAAATATACAGTGATATCGATGCAGGAATGCGCTTGCCCCAACGTTATGCTAGTACTGGATTGATGATTCGGAACATCATCAATAGCTTTCCTTTTTTTTTGCTTTCCCTCTTATCTTTTTATGGTATGGAGACAGTCTGGCGCTCTCGAACTACGCGGATGAATGTACTCGAAGACAGCACTCCTGTACAGACCACTGTTATCTCACTGGCCAAATGGATCTCGTTATGCTGTATTGCATTATTGCTTATTACAATAAGCATACTGCAATGCATTGTTCTTCAATTTATATTCCAATATCCAAAAATTGAATGGAATCTATATATAAGTCTTTTCTATATTCTTGGTATTCCGTCATTCCTGTATGCTTCAGTTATTATCAGCATACAGTCGATTGTTGGAGTAAAATATCCAGCATTACTTTTGACGGTCTTGTTTTTTGTATTGACCAATTCATTTATTGGGATCATGCTTGGCTTAGAACATCCAGTTTTTCGTTTTGCGAAATCTCCCTTACAATATAGCGGCGACATGAATCAATTTGGTGCCTATCTGCATGCATTCAGCTTTAAGATGGTCTATTGGACATCCTTTTCAGTCCTTATAGCTATATATTCTATTCATAAACGAAACAAGGCGAAGCATATTTCTGCCGTCTTAAAATCAGATTTAAGCTTAAAGGTCTTCTCATTACTGATGTTTGCCATTCTGTCAGTTTCGGGTTATCGTATCTATCAAAAGACTCAGGTTAGCAGCTCTGAGGCGAAAATCGAATGGATGCAACATTATGAACAGAAATATAGACCCTATCAAGATATAGCTCAACCGACAATCGTCTCAGTCAAAACCGAGATAGATCTTTATCCAACATCAAATGAATATGTCATTAGCGGTCGGTATAAGCTTGTCAATAAATCAGGTGCTCCGCTGGATAGTCTACTGCTCTACACAGATCCCTCGATGGAATTAGTACAGGTCAAAATAGACCGTACTTTACAAAAAGCGAACGACAATACCTATGGCCATCGCCGATTTAAACTTACAAGCCCTTTCATGCCTGGAGATTCTATTACGATGAAATTTGCCCTAAAATACAAATGGACACCTTTCAACCGTCACGACCCCATGAATGCCATCTTAGCTAATGGATCTTTTATGCGTATTAGTCGCTATTATCCCATATTCGGTTATCAGCACCAAAATGAAATAGAAGACCCGCTTGAGCGTGAAAAACGAAAACTCGGAAAAGCAAGCGCTTTAAAAAAGTTAGATCAACCTGATGCTCTTCCTTACGATTATGGATATGTCGACCTTGAAACAATTATTTCCAGTGACCTCGACCAAACCTGTATCGCGACCGGGGAATTCATCAGAAAATGGCGGAAGGGGAATCGAAACTTTTTTCATTATAAATCAATAGGGCCGATTCCCTTTCGTTTTGGAATTTCTTCTGCTGTATATGCAGTTGAAAAATCCACTTACGACGACATATCCGTCGAGGTATATTATGACAGTAAACACCCTGAGAATGTTAAACAACTTATAAACGACTCAAAAAGAACTTTAGCCTATTGCCAAAACAACTTTGGAAAATATCCATTTAAAAGCATACGTTTCGTTGAAATATCTGGATTTGTTAGTGGATTTAATGCGACAGCTTATCCCGGTACGATTTTCATGAATGAAAACACGACTTTTCATTCAGACCTACGTCGTGAAAAAACAAGAGATGTCATTAATGAACTTGCCGGACATGAATTATCGCACCAATGGTGGGGTAACAGTCAAATCGATCCCGATGACCGGCGAGAAGGTGCTACGATGCTGACAGAAACGCTCGCTATGTATACTGAGTTGATGTGTTATAAACACAAACATGGCCCCGAAGGAATTAAGAACGTGGTCAAAATGTATCAGGATCTTTATGAAATTGGAAAAGCAAACGGTGCAGATGAAGCTTTAATGAGGGTATCTCCCGGAAATACAAATGTAGCCTATTATAAAGGCCTGCTAGCCATGTATCAATTACATGAATTAATAGGTGAAGAAAAAATAAATACTGCTTTGAGGAGATTTTTACAGCAATATGCCTTTCCACATCGGCCGCCCACAAGTGAGGATCTTATTCATGAGTTTCTCAAAATCAGTAAGCCTGCATTGCACGAGAATATCCGTAAACTATTTATGTAGAAAAAGGTCAAAATAGTTACGGATCTCTTCTATTGTCGTTGACTTTTTGCTCAACCAATGGCGATTAATTCTACATTATTTTATAATTCCAGTCTTTTGCATGCATGCTCTCATTTTTTGGTAGGTACGCTCAATGTCTTGATCTAGACCAATTGAAAACCTGATCAATCCATCGGAAATACCCATCTTCAAACGATCTTCCTCAGGAATTTCTGATGACGTAGAGCTACCTGAACAGGAGAATAGCGTCTTATAGAATCCTAGGCTGACAGCTAAATACCCTAAATTTTCAGCCTGCATCAGTTCCATTAGTTCATTGGCTTTTTCGGTTGTTTCCACATCAACTGTCATTAAGCCACCAAAACCATAGGTCTCATGCATCATAGTTTTCATTAGTTCATGATCTCGATGCGACTGTAAGCCCGGATAAGATACTTTTAATCCATCTTTCTCAAACCGTTCGGCAAGATACATTGCATTATAACTATGTTGCTTCATCCGTATATGAAGTGTTCTTAAATTCTTCAATATACTTGCCGAACGTAAGCTGTCCATCGTTGGCCCCAATAACATACAGGCACCTGTGTTCACATTTTTCGTTTCATTAATAAACTCCTGATTTCCACAATAAACCCCACCGACTGTGTCACTGCTGCCATTGATAAATTTCGTTAAACTATGAATGACAATGTCTGCTCCCAAAAGTGTTGGCGAGATGGACAATGGAGAAAACGTATTGTCGACAATCAGTTTTAGCTTGTGTTTTTTACAGATGGCCGAAAGTTTTCTTAAATCTGCGACACGCAATAAAGGGTTGCTCACACTTTCACAATACAACACTTTTGTGTTAGGTCTTATCGATCTTTCGAGTTCTTCGACATCATTAATATCCAAAAACGTCGTCTCAATCTGGAAAGGCGGGAGAAAATTTTTAAGAAAGGCGTAAGTACCACCGTAGATTGTTCGGCTGGAAATGATATGGTCACCACTTTTACATAGTTGTAAAAGAACTGTTGTAATCGCTCCCATCCCCGAAGATGTTACATTGGCCGCAGCGGTGTCCTCCATTTTTGCTAAGGCTTGTGCCAAATACAAATTCATCGGCGACGAATGCCTTGAATAGAGATAACAACCTTCCGCATTCCCTTCAAATGTGTCGAACATTTTTTTAGCCGAAAGAAAAGTATAGGTGGAGCTATCAGAAATTGACGGGTTCACTCCTCCAAACTCACCAAAGTATTGCAAATCTTGAATTTCATTTGCTGCATTAAAATTTTCCATGTTTTTATCTTTAAAATTGAGATATTTCAAATTATATTACAAGTAATTTTACTTATCTTAGAATATAAATCTATCATATAAACAATAATTAGTTAAAACATCTAGCTAATTTAAAACGAGCTAGTAAAAACCAAAAAAAAATCTATGCAATTTGACGAGATTGACCGTAAGCTATTGCGTTTTCTACAGGAAGATGCCAAACAAACGACCAAAGAACTCTCCTACAAACTGAGCTTGTCTGTAACAGCGGTCTATGAAAGAGTCCGTAAACTCGAGAATACTGGAATTATCGCTGGCTATGTCGCCATACTTGATAAAAAGAAAATAGCAAAAGATTTCCTTGTATTATGCCACGTAAAATTAACACAGCACAAAAAGGAGTATATTTTACAATTTGAAAAAGAGGTCATGAACCTTCAGGAGGTAACCGAGTGTTTCCACGTAAGTGGCGACTACGACTATATTCTAAAGATTTGTGTCCATGATATGGCAGACTATCGGAGCTTTATGTTAACGAAATTGACAAGCCTACAGCATATCGCCAGCACCCATAGCTCATTTATGATCGCCGAGGTAAAGAATACAATTGCAATAAATGTATAAGAAAATTTAAACCAAAACACCATTTTTCGATGCAATTGCTTCCGGAAGATCCTCATCTCCCACCATTTGCAACACATCAATTTCTATGGTTCGACAAATAGAAAGCATAGGCACATCAAACATGAGTCCTCCAAAAGGATTTTCGGTATAATCGCCGACCAATTCCATCACGATATAAATCCATCCAATTACCACACAAAAAGGAATACTCGTCCATATCCCCCAGTCTCCCAATTTCGCAAATTCGTTTACTAGGCCCAATGGGAGCAGAATGATGAGAATAACATTAAAGACAAATGCTGTACTGGCAAACTGTCTCGGTGAAGGAAATTTTTTGATTCTTTCCGCCTGACCTTGATAGTCGTAAAATTGATTCAGACAATTCTGCAGTTGGGTTTGGTTAAAATCCGAAATGATTTGATCATTTTTCAATGCATTAACTTCCTTTGCTTGTTTAGAAATCAAATACGTTGCAAAATTTTTATAGGTGCTCTGCAACTTAAACTCATCTGTAGAAAGGTATTTGCGTAAAAAAATCGATGTTCTACTATAATCAGGAAAGCCAGCCTTTATCAGCCTGTTCCGTTTAACATTCATTGAACCAAAGTGTTTTTTCAAACTGACATGCTCCCATTCTGTCGGGATCAACAACTGCTCACGAAAAGTATATAACCAAGCGATATGGCGATAAGCAATCCTTTTCCTCCGCTCCTCCAAATCGGTATGATCACCATCCTGGGTATCAAAGGCATATAACATTGCCGTGAAAGAACGACTTGAATTGACAATCCCACCCCAGATTTTCCGGGCTTCCCAAAGTCTATCATAGGCCTGATTATTCTTAAACCCGACGTAAAAAGCCTCAGCGGTTCCAATCAAAGCCAATGGCACCCAGGGAATTATCATCCACTGCCAATTAAAAAAATAATAAATGACCGCCACCAGAGAGCACCAAAGCGTCAGCCATATTAAATGGGCACCCGCTAAATTAAATATTTGCCGATAGTTAAAATACTTGGTTGTGATCATAAAAATTAAATATCTTCCTTTATTAAAACGTTATGAAAGTACAATTTAAATTGTAACTGTCCAATACGCTAAATTGTTTTCTGCAGAATGATATTTTATCTCGCTCATTTTTATAACAATAAACGCTGTTGCTTTAAATAGCTTATCCCTAAATTTAGCGCTTCCATCCCTAATAGTTTCCATTATCATTGCAAGCAATAAAAAAGATCTCTTATACGCGCTTTTAGGATTAAATTAGATCGATTATAGGCGATACGCATGCTGAAAACTTTGGTTGATCCCGCTATCAAAACAAGTATAAAGCACTATTGTATATTTTTACTCGTTTGATTAATTTTAATCTAGCGGACATAAACAACTGCCAAACATATAACAAGGATATGATGAAGATAAAAGCATTTACATTAAATATAGGTCTTTTCCTTTTTGCTGCAACGACTTTCGCGCAGAACAAAGCGGAGTTAAAATCATTGTTAAATAAAAACAGTGAATTTGTATTTCCCCAGACAATAGATAAAATAGCGGCTACATTAAACGTAAAAACAGTCTTCTATGAAGATGCCAACGAAGAAAAGTATGCAAAATGGATCACAAAATCCGGCTTGGAACTCTATAGCAATTATGGGGCTGATAAATCCGTCAATGAATTATTTTTTGATATCCCTGAAGACAAGTTTCTGGTTGTCGAAGGATTGCCTTTTGATCTAGCGATCAATAAAACAACAGTCAAAGAGGCGCTCTCAAAATTCAGCCGACACAATGTTAAAAAGGAAAAACTTGATGCTGGAAGCTCTTTTCCGGGCGGTACCAGACTGACGATGAAAACAGGGACACATTTTACCACTTTACTTTTCGATAGCAAAAATCTTTTAAAGTTCATAGGCTTGACAACCTCTATAATTGACCCCGCTGCCAATTAAAGACAAGGGGTCAATATACAATTTATTAGCTAGGTTGCCCAGGCATGATCACCCTTTTGATAAGGGAAATCGCCGTTATATTTTCCTGGGATTTTCACATAACGGAAAACTTCCGTGGCGCCTAATTTCGAGCTAAAGAATGTAAGGAGTGTAAGCTGTTTAAACAGTGTGAAAAAATGGGGCAGTTCATTAACTGCTTTCTTTTCATCGTAATCTTGCGCTTCCTTGTCCAAAACATCAACAAAAGCAGTTTGATCTTTTTTGTCGAGTTGCTGAAAATTACGTCCGAATTCTTTCTTGGCACGTTCGTCAATTCCGGCTGTTCCAGTCAAAAAAACCTGTTGTTCTTCAAGTTTATAGCAGTCTCGCACTAGAACGGGAATTTCAGAACCTACACCAGCTTCTTTCGCCCCTGGGGTAGTAGTTTTAGGAAGAATCGCCTCCGCGAGATCTCCCAAAAAATCGATTGATTTTGGATCAAAGAGCATTTCTATATCTTTCGAAGCCGACCTCTGGCATCCTTCCAAAAATAACGAAGCACCAATAACTGTTGCTCCCATGAGCATGGCTACACGTTGTATTGCCTCTCGTCTATTCATAATTATTGCATCATAAAATATTAAAGATTCCCTTTTTTTAACTCATTAACAGCAAAATCTACTGCTCTTGCTGTAAATGCCATATAGGTAAGCGATGGATTCACACAGGAAGACGAAGTCATAAAGGCCCCGTCTGTCACAAAAACATTTTTAGCATCCCATACTTGGTTAAATTTGTTTAATACCGAGGTTTTCGGATCATTGCCCATCCGTGCTGTTCCCATTTCATGAATTCCCTGTCCCATACTAAACCCGTTGTCATAGGTTGTTACGTCTTTGACACCAATAGATTCCAACATTTCCTTCATTTCATTGCTTGCATCAATCCGTATTTTCCGCTCATTATCCTTAATCTCTGCATCTATAGCCAATACAGGAAGCCCCCACTTATCTTTTACAGATGAATCTAAAAGGACTTTATTTTCGTGATATGGAAGTATTTCGCCAAATGAAGTAAAACCAACTCCCCAACTTCCGGGCTCGGCTATAGCATCTTTCCAAGCCCCGCCTACGCTCTTATTATCGACCTTACCTGACCATTGTCCCCTTGAAGCTCCGCCCTGATAGCCAAAACCACGTATGTAATCTCTCTTTTTGGTATCGCCGACAATATTGGCAAATCGGGGTACATATAATCCATTCGCGCGTCGTCCAAAAATATATTTATCCTCAAATCCTTCAACTCTTCCCCCAGCCCCACTATTTAACATGTGATCCATCAGATTATGTCCCAGTTCACCACTGCTGCTCCCAAGACCACCTTCCCATACATCAGTAGCTGAATTCATTAACACCCAGGTGGAATTTAAAGTCGAAGCACATACAAAAACAATCTTAGCAAAATACTCGTAGGTTTGATTCGTCTCCGCATCAACAATTTCGACTCCTTTAGCTTTCTGCGTATCCCGATCGTAAATAATGTTCTTTACAATTGAAAATGGCCGTAGGGTAAGTTTTCCAGTCTTCACTGCTGCGGGCAATGTTGCAGACTGTGTGCTAAAATAAGCGCCGAAATTACAACCCAGCCAGCATTTGTTCTGGTATTGGCAATTAACACGGCCGTGGTGGGGCACTGTTATGTTGGCTACCCGACCAATTATAAAGTGTCGCTTTCCCTGATAATGCGATTTCAAGCGCGCAGCAAGATCTTTTTCCACAATATTCATGTCCATTGGCGGCATAAATTCGCCATCCGGAAGCACCGCTATACCGTCTCTGTTACCCGAAATACCCGCAAATTTCTCAACGTGACTATACCAAGGTGCTATATCTTTATAACGTACGGGCCAGTCAACCCCATGGCCATCTTTGCTATTTGCTTCAAAATCAACATCCGACCAGCGATAGCTTTGCCGCCCCCACATAAGCGAGCGCCCACCAACGTGATAGCCCCGGAACCAATTAAAGGGTTTTATTTCCTTATATGGACTTTCTGTCTCATTAGTCCAAAAGTCGATGTTTCCTTCGTTCATCCATTGATTTTTAATTCCAAAAGGTAAGTAGTGCTGGGCCCGATCCAGAGGTACCCGACCCCGATGCGGAAATTCCCAAGGATCTTTTTTTGGTGATGGGTAATCTTTGATATGCTCAATATTGCGTCCTCTTTCTAACATGATGGTTTTCAATCCACGTTCCGTTAGTTCCTTGGCTGCCCAGCCACCTGTGATCCCAGACCCGATGACAATTGCATCATAAACATTATTTGCCATTTATTTATACTTGGTTTATTTGGTTATTACTCAAAGGGAAGTTTCCCTTTAAAATCAAGTCTCCTCCACAATCAAGTGCCGCAAAGATGCCTGACAGTTATACCTGGTTTAGACGTTCCATTCTTATATTTTGGAAAGCGTAAGCATGAATCGTCTAAACAAGTTTAAGGTTTTTTTTTGATTTTATTGCAACCGGTTGCAAATTTTTGTAATATTGTATTAAACAAGCAGGTAGCTTGGATAACCAAATTATAATAGTATAAACGACAGACTGAGTCATTTCTTCAAACACATTGGAATATTGATCTGTTTTGTACGTAATATAGTCTTTTTCAAAACGCAATACATATGACAACAATTAAAGGTCCTGCCATCTTTCTTGCACAGTTTATCGGTGATGAAGCTCCGTTTAACTCTTTGGACTCAATCTGCCAGTGGGCAGCAGCGCTTGGCTATAAGGGCATACAACTGCCAACTTTGGATGCCCGTTTTATCGATCTAGAAAAAGCAGCGCTCGATAAAAGCTATGCACTTGATCTAAAAGCTAAAGTACAGTCATTTGGATTGGAAATCACCGAACTTTCAACCCATCTCCAAGGGCAATTGGTGGCTGTGAATCCAAGTTTCGATGATCTATTTGATGCTTTCGCACCACAGCATTTACATGGTAATCCTCAAGCAAGACAACAGTGGGCGATCCAGCAATTAAAATATGCCGTACAAGCTTCCCATAACCTCGGACTTAAAGCGCTAGCGACCTTTAGTGGCGCCTTTCTATGGCCATTTATATACCCTTGGCCACAAAGACCAGCTAACCTGATCGAAACGGGTTTTGCTGAACTTGCAAAATTATGGTTACCCATTCTCGATGAATGTGACTTGTATGATGTCGACCTATGTTATGAATTACACCCTGGAGAAGATCTCCATGACGGTGCTACTTTTGACTTATTTCTCGAAAATGTAAATTACCACAAGCGGGCAAACATTCTCTATGATCCCTCCCATTTTGTTCTTCAATGTCTTGACTATCTTCAATTCATCGACATTTACCATGAGCGAATTAAAATGTTTCATGTTAAAGACGCTGAGTTCAATCCTTCTGGTCGTCAGGGTGTCTATGGTGGCTTCCAGAACTGGCAGTCAAGGGCCGGTCGTTTTAGATCAATTGGTGATGGCCAAGTGGATTTCAAATCCATATTTACCAAACTCACACAATATGATTATCAAGGCTGGGCAGTACTGGAATGGGAATGTGCATTCAAAAATGCTGAAGATGGTGCGCGGGAAGGCGCGCAGCATATTAAAGACTATATTATCCGTGTTACTGACAAGGCATTCGATAATTTTGCTGCCGTCGAAACCAATGATAGCCTTAACCGTAAACTATTGGGTTTGTAATTACAAAAGATATCGTCATTAAAAATTCAACTTTATGCGCAATACAAAACTAAAAATGGGCATGGTCGGCGGTGGGAAAAATGCATTTATTGGGGCTGTACATCGTATGGCTGCAGGAATTGATGGTCAGATTGAATTATGTTGCGGCGCACTGAGCGCTGATCCCCTTGTTGCAAAAGAATCCGCCGCGCTTTTAGGTCTTCCAAAGGAAAGGAGCTATGGAAGTTACCAGGAGATGATTATCGAGGAAAGTAAACGTTCGGCGGATGACCGCATGAACTTTGTCAGTATAGTCACGCCGAATTTTGCTCATTTTGAACCAGCAATGATGGCTCTGGAACATGGCTTCCATGTCGTGCTTGAAAAGCCGATGACGCTGACAACAGAACAGGCCGAATTGCTCCACCAAAAAGTAGCTGAAACAGGATTGATACTCTGTGTTACATACACCTACTCGGCCTATCCGATGGTAAAACAAGCTCGCCATCTTGTCAAAGAGGGCCAATTAGGTTCGATTAGAAAGATTATGGTAGAATATCCGCAGGGTTGGCTCAGTAAGATGATCGAAAATGGTCTTTCTTTGGCCTTTTGGCGGACAGATCCCGAAAAGAGTGGAAAAAGTGGTTGTATGGGCGATATTGGAACACATGCCGCCCACCTAGCAGAATATATTTCAGGTTTAAAAATCACTAAAATGTGCGCCGATCTTCAAACATTTGTGACCGGAAGAAAACTTGAAGATGACGGCAATATATTACTTGGATTTGAAAATGGAGCCACAGGCGTACTATCGGCATCTCAAGTTGCCGCTGGAGAAGAAAACGCATTAAAAATTAGAGTATATGGTGAACTTGGGGGATTGGAATGGAACCAGCAGGATGCAAATACACTCATCTTTAAACAGCTCGATGCGCCGACCCAGCTATTTCGTGCAGGTCAACAGTACCTTTCACCAATCGCCAAACATAACATCCGTCTACCGGCCGGTCACCCCGAAGGATATATAGAAGCATTTGCCAATATTTATAGAAATTTTGCAGCCACACTATTGGCTTCTATGCAAGGTATAGAGCCGCGAGAAGAAGATACTGATTTTCCTACTGTAGCTGATGGTCTGCGTGGCATGAAGTTCCTAGAAACTGTGATTGCCTCTGGAAAATCAACACAAAAATGGACCGATTTTATTCGTTAGATATATACTTACCATAAGTGGCCAATGTCATTTGCTCCCTGAACAAACGACATTGGCTGCACACTTTAATTTTTCTGCATTGACTGAGACATCTGGTTCAAATATCCCTCATAGTTTGAATAAGGTTCCTTGATCCTACCATTTGGTTTCAGATAAAGAAATCCTTCCTGATTATCCAAAATGACATTAAAATGGTTCAGAATCTGATTTCCGAATAAACTTGTTCTGCCATTAGGCTTGGCCGGATCAGCGGCATTCGTCACAATATCTTTAAATTCAACACCAGCTATTGAAGCATTCAAACGGATAATCTTTCGGTTACTGATCATGGTAAGTGGCTCTAGATTGTCCCAATTGTGCCCTATACTGGTAAAATCTTCCCCCAACAGCATAGTGCCATCACGACCTGTGTCAAAAAGGAACCAAAAATCGTAATGTCGTTGGTTATGGCTAAAAGCGGCTTTAAACTTTGGTCGATTTTGTTCGTAAAATATCGGAAGCTTTGTATACTCCTTTGCTTTGGTGGGGAGATCGCGATGAATTACCAATTCCATTTTGTCATAATCGATTTCAATAATGTGATTTCGAAAGAAACTGTTACCAATAATAAGATCTTCAAAGGACTTCATATTACCGACCTCTGTCATTGACACATTTTTCCAAACCATCGGCCCAATACGCAATTGATTGTCTAGGCTTGTCCGCTCGCTATTGACCCCGTCGGTATTCGAAACTGTCGTAAACGATGAAAATAATAAATCCAGCTGCTTTGAGTTATTTCTATTGACAACACCTGTTCCTGCTCCTAAATCAAACTGTATCGAAACATTTTTCTTGTTAATTGTTCCATTCAGGAAAATCCTTGAGCCAATAAGACGAAATGGTATTCGCATAGGAAAGGGATCATTTCGATCTAATACAGGTAGATTAGGTGGTAGTTGAGCCTTTATACGAATGTGACAAGAATCCGCCCCATTCAATAGTACGATGAAATCATACATTGCTCCGGGTTTAGTCATAACAGTTAATTCCTCCTGATCTGTTCTAAAAACGACTGTGCTTTCTTTCGTTGGAATATTCACGAAATAGACATCAGGGTTTGCTCTAGGATCTAATTTCCAGTCGACATGGCAATAGGCGCCGTCTTTAATACTGACTTTCTCAGATGAAGCTTTGATCAAAGGTATCTTATTTTGTGGAAAGACGTTCGTCATCGTAAAAAGAGAAAGAAAAATGACAAAGGTAGTCAAGGCCATATGGCTTTTCCTTTTTTGATAGTGTGTTTTCATAATTTTGTATTTTTTTTCAAGATCAAAGAAAAAAAATACTGGACGAAGAGTACACTTTTACGCCCCGACAATGCCCCGACAGTTACCCGACAATTGTATAATAGTCGCTATAAAATACTAATATCGGGCAAGATCCGTGAATTTTCACCTTTATTTAATCCGATCGCATTTCGTAGTATAACGATTATATTCATAAAGATCCAACATAGCGGAATAAGCAATTTCACATTGCTTTTAACACCTAGCCAATCGTTGAGTATAAAAATAACAAGCATCAGTAACACCGCGATTAAGGTAGATACGATTTGTATTGAGATTAACTGACGGACCTTATACGAATGCTGTTTTTTTAACAGCATGATTGCGATAGGCACCAAAACATTTAGTGGAGGCAATATAGAAAAGGGTAAGGAAGAAAGGTTGATAATTTTGATCCATGTGAGATTTTCGGATTCAGCAGGCATATCATATGCAGAAAACTCCGATTCGTCCACATTCAATGCCTGTGCAAGTGCACGAAGGGTGTAGCCCTTTGGCGACTGCCCCGCTTCAATCCGCTGAATTGTTCTAACTGAAATACTTGATTTTTGTGCTAGTTCCTCTTGGGTTAAATTGAGTTTCTCACGTAATGATTGTAATTTGTTCATAAACAATAGATCGATTTTACCATCAAATTTACAGAATTTGGTGGTAAGAATTCAGTAAATCTAACGTTTATGGTTCCTTGGGAAAGTTGGCACCCTCTTCGGTAACCGTCTGCTCCTCAGGCGTTAAAGGAGCTGGAGGTATTTCGGTTACATTACGCTCAATTTCCTGCGTTTCAACATGCACGGCATATTGCGAGGGTTCAATAGGGATTCCCATTACAGTAGCATACTCCCTTGTGTAGATTGCACCAAAATATAAAATGGCTGCTGTGTAGTAGACCCAAAGCAGGATCAGCACAAATGAACCTGCCGCTCCATAGGTATCTTGGGTTGCAGAATGCTCCAGATAGACTCCAATTAAATAACGTCCCAATACAAATAAAATCGAAGTAAATAAGGCCCCCGCCCTTACTGTCCGCCAATGTATATTGACATCCGGAAGCGCTTTGAATATGACACTAAATAATAAGAATATAATTCCGAAGGACAATGCAAAGTTAATCCCATCCATTAACATCACCGTTATTTCCGGGAAATAATGCTGTAGCTGATCTGTCAATGCTAATATTACACCATTTACAATCAATGTAACAACTAACAAGAACCCCAATCCAATCACCAAAGAAGAAGACAATAATCTATCCTGAATCAATTTTAACCAGCCTTTTTTCGGCTTCGCCCTTACATGCCAAATCTTATTGATCGAATTCTGTATATCCCCAAAAACAGTCGTTGCTCCTAAAATCAATGTAATACCACTGACAAGCAATGCCAGGTTTGATTTTCCTGAAAGTTGCAAATTCTGAATAACCTCTTGAATCTGTCTTGCGGCACTGCTTCCCACCAATCCACGGAGTTCCAAGAATACTTTCCCTTCAATTGCATCCTCACCATAAAAAATTCCGGCTAAGGCAATCATTAAAACCAATATTGGACCAATAGAAAAAACAGTATAATAGGATAATGAAGCACTATACTTCATCGAATCCTCATTCAAAAATCCCGAGACCGTACTTTTTAAAATTCGCCAATAGGTTTTCACCTTACTTCTACTTTTAGTTCGTTTATCCATGTTCTTGTATTTTGTACTCAAGAACAAACCACTGAGAAGCGAAGAAAGTTTGTAATTAGTGTGTTTTAATGCGAGTAGTCCGCTATAGTTCCCTGGAGAACCAAGCGATTGTGGTCTACAACTTTCAGACTCAGCGTAATATCTGAAGCGATGGTTTTCAATAATAGAATCGGTGATATTTTAGCTTCATTTGGCCAATCTACCAAATGAACTGCAACATGGGATAGCTCAGCTGTCTTACCGTAAGCCACATTAAGTTTATCAATATCCTTTGACGTGGTCAGCAAACTAAACTCCTTATCTTGTTTTTGAAACCATTGATAAAATAATTTACTGGGAAGGAATCTGCGCATGTCGTTATCTCCACGCATCGCTAATCTTACTTCGGGAACTTTCGTTTCGTAGGGTGTTTTCTCTTCGATCGTTTCGAAATTTTCGTCAACCGCATAATTAATAATGGTATCTGTTTGAATGACCTTGTTTTTCAAAATTTCAATATCGACGTAATTTCCATCCAAATGTGCTATAATAGAATCAGCGGCTATAGGAAGTTCGCTAACTAATTGCTTTAGCTGATTTTTAAATTGACTATTGGGGATATTGATCCAAGCTTTACCAATGTATTTTGCGGAAACGAGTTCTCTAACAAGATATTCCTTCGGAAAGTTCCAATCTGTTGAGAAAAATTCGCCAGACACATCGAGATGGTCTCCTTTCAAATCAAGCTCAATAAAATTATCCGTTGAAATATCACTATAACGCAGTGATTTACCTGTCAATGTACTTGGACGGTTAATAAATTGTTCGATGGTAACACGGTCTTCTTTTGATTGAATTAGCTGAAGCATTTCTTCTTTCTTTGTATCAAGATCAAAGCCTAGACTTAGCAGCAGGTCATCCCCTTTCCAGATAAATGCGATTTTGCTCGGTTGATGATAGGCATAGTTCACATCAGGGGCTAAATTACTTTCCACTGCACCAACCTGTATCACATCTTTTAGAAAGGTCAAAAATTGTTGCTTATCCTTTAGCTGAAAAAAAGCATAAAAGTTTTTGGGGTGGGGCTCCAAAGCAAAAAGAAATACATTCGCTTTGATATCAATTCCATTGTCTTTGAGTTTACTTAGTTTTTGACCAAAATCTTGCCCCTCTTTCGGCGCTGACTGCCATTTATTAAAAAACTGATTCAAAAGAATATCATCTAATGATACGGTCAACAAAGCCTTACTTTTTTTATGGACCAATGATTTGTAGGATTCTTGCTGTCGTAGTATGTAACCGCCCCAGGCAACGATCGCCAAAAGTACGAGGACAGCTATCGTCCAAAGTATTATTTTTTTAATCATATCAATTGAATCAGTAATTTTTGGTTGTTTATCTCCTAAAAGCTTCTCTGAAAGGTCCCTCAAGCTGGAAAAAGTTATATTTCGCAGTATTAGGCGCTCTAAGAAAAACCTAGATTTGAAATTTTGTTCTGAAACAGATTCTATTTAAAATAGACCGATGAATCTTAAAATAGATCAATGAATCGAAGACCGAAACAATGTCTTCTCTTGAAATAGCGCAAAATACTAGTTTTCAACAATGCACTTGATACCTTCTATTTTAAATCAATAATAGCAAAAGTATCAAATGCCTGGAGATCTTTTCATCCCTGAAATCAGGGAATTGGGGAATTTAATTAGTTTTCCCGAATTAATCCGTATTCAATAGCCGATTTTACTGCAGCAGTAACACTTTTGGTTTGAAATTTCTCCATTAGATTCTTGCGATGGCTTTCTACCGTATGTGAACTGATAAACAATGAATCTGCAATTTGGTTTGTTGTCATTCCTTGCGCTACGAAAGTAAGCACTTCTTTCTCACGACGTGTCAATTTTGGTACTTGCTTAAGCCCCATTTCCACTTTCTTATTCAAGATAGCCTGAGTTTTTTCACAGAGATATCTTCTTCCAACAAGAACAGCGGAAATGGCAGCAAGTATTTCATCACCATTTGCATTTTTCTGTAAATAGGCATTGGCGCCCTCATTTAAAATGCTGTTGATCACTGCAAATTCATTGTGGACACTAAACGCAATAATTTTTAAATCCTTATTACTATCCTTCAGGCCTTTAACCAAATCGATACCGTTAGCATCCGGTAGATTGATATCAAGTAGCAATACCAATGGCATATCAGTAGCAATACGATGGAACAGTTCAGTTGCACTGGAATACATACCCACTACTTCAAAATCCTCATGCGCATTTATAATGTTTTTCAATCCCTCAAGTAGCAAAGGGTGATCGTCTGTAATCGCTATTTTTATCATTTTTCCAAAAAGTTAAATCATGGGTAATTCCAATTCAATGGTTGTACCCGCTCCATTCTCCGACATAAACTTCATTTCCCCGTTTAGAAACGAAAGTCTTGATCGCACATTATGCATTCCTGCAGAATGCTGCAAATCGACACTTTCCATATCAAAACCCTTGCCATCATCTTCAATTGTAATATGTAAACGTTTATTATGTGAAGAAAGCTGTATTAAAATGTTGGTCGCATTAGCATGCTTCAACGCGTTATTCACCAATTCTTGAATAACTCTATACAAAGAAATCTCCTGTTCCGTACTTAGGGTTGATTCGAATTGTAAAAATTCACATTCAACTTGACATGTAGATTGACTCATTCGGCTTGCATAGTCTCTTAAAGTTTCTTTCAAACCATATTTTACAATTAAATCTGGCATAAGATTATGCGCAAGCCGGCGAAGTTCATCGACAGCCCCGTCCAGCAAATCAATGCTTCGATCGATTCCTGCTTTCATGGTTTCTTGCTCCAAAGCATTTTTATTGATGGCTGATAATCCCAATTTGGTACTTGACAGTAAACCTCCCAATCCATCATGAAGGTCGCGAGCGAGACGGGTACGCTCTTTCTCTTCCCCTGCCAACATCGCAGTCAGGTTTTTAATGGCATGTTGTTGATTATTCTTTTCTATCTCAAGCTCATGCAAATGTTCCTTTTGCTTCAATGCCTTTGAACGTTGCCAGTAGGCGTAAAACAACAATACGATCACAATCAAACAACTGATAAATAACCAGATATAGATCGAATTCATCCGTGACTTGAAAGCAATCTGTTTTTTGGAAACATCAAGCTCCTGTAAGCGTTGTTCATTTTCCAGTCGGCTTAATTGCAGATCCTGCTCCTTCTTATCCCGTTCGAGCTGCAATACTTTAAGTTGCTGGCTTCGATTCAGTTCATTTAACTTCAAATTCTCCACCAGTTGATGCTGCCTATCATTCAAGGCTTTCATCAACTTGATCTGCTGTTCCTTTTTCTCCCCTTCCAATCGAAGCCGCATTAACTTTTGGTTTTGCAGTTCACGCTCATACTTCAGCTCCAGCTGCTTCGTTTTATCGAGTTTATCCGAATTAAAAGCTTTTTCAAATACATCTATGTAGCTTTTTTGATAATTGAAAGCCTCTTCATATTTACCTTCTTCAACACTTACTTCAGCCAGTCTACTAAATAGGCTTAGCCCCACTTGATAATCGTAATGGGCCTCTCTTTGAAGATTGTACAGTGCCTGCTGCAGATATTTTTTTCCTTCCTCGCAATGCCCCACTTTGAAAGACTCATCAGCGAGGATACCATAAGCAGGTATTGTAATGGCATATTGCCCCGTTTCAGCTGCGATATCTAAAGCCTGTCTGGCGTAGAATATCGCTTTCTTACCGCCATTATCAGGATAAAACTCATGGTACAGATTCGCTAGATTAACTGAAACATACGCTAGATCAGTCGGATTAACCAGATGCTTCTCATTCTTATTGATCAAATTATAAGCCTCAAGATAGTGTTGTTCAGCTTTCCTCAATAGATCACGATCTGCATTATTCGATCTATACTCCTCTTCAAATAGATAACCAGCCTGCATGTAGGCGTCAAATAGGCTATTGACATTCTTCCCTTCTTTAGCCGTTTCTAACAAAAGAGAAGTATACTTCTCCTGGAAATCATAGTTACGCTGATTTGCATAGATAGCTGTAAGCTCTTTATAAACCGCCAATTTTCGGGCGATATTTGCCTCAGTCTGTGGCGCCTTCTCCAAAAATGGAATCGCTTTATGGAATTGGGAAACGGCTTCATCCTCCTTATTCTGCCGCGTCATAACCCATCCATCACAATAATGAACATAACCCTTTATTCCATTATCGGTAACTATGGGGAGTACGGATTTAGCATGTTCTAAATAATACCGTGATTTTTCATATGCATGATCGTTAAAGCTGTTCATGGCTGCAATACAATTCAAATAAGCATAATATTGCTTGTCTGGATAATTTCTTGCCAACTGAATATTATCATTAAGCAGTTGACTGGCCAACGCTTTCTCATTATTAAAATATAAGGCCTGCGCATATTTTCCAGTCAATACAAACCGCTCCTTGCTTCCTAAAGGAAGACTGTAATACGATTTCTTTAACTCCTGCAGTTGCTCTTGGCCAAAAACAGTAAAACAGACACATAAAAAAGTAAAAAATATCAGTACCGATCTCCAAAAATTTTGAATATGCCCCATAAAAAAATAATTGTTCTAGCTATGTGAATTGGCCAAACTTAGATAAATTTACCCTTATACGCAATTCACTATCTCTAAAACAACTTAACTTCTCGCTGTTATTGACCTAATTAACCGAACCTTACCAAACAAAAAATTGTACCTTTGTAACAATGAAATACATTTATCTATTTCTTGCCATAGCCGCTGAGATATTTGCAACCACTTTTCTAAAGAAGTCTGCAGGTTTTACCCTTATAAAACCTACCCTTATCTGTATTGTAGGTTATATTATTGCCTTCTATTTTTTAAGTATCACACTTAAATACCTCCCCGTCGGAATATCCTATGCAATTTGGTCTGGCGTTGGTATCGTTGCCATTACACTGATTGGTATGTTCTTATTCAAACAGATTCCCGATACAGCAGCCATTATCGGCATGGTATTGATTGTTGTTGGAGTCATTATTATCAATCTATTTTCAAAAATGGGCGCACATTAGCTGATCTAAGATCTAAATTTGTATTTTTGTAACTTACATAAATAAAAGGATACGTGTCGTTAGAGAAACTAAAACTTAGCAAAAGATTGACTGCTACGATGACTGAACTCGGTTATCTGGCTCCAAAGGAAATTCAAAGTAGATGCATTTCCAGAATTCTTGGTGGACAGGATGTGATTGCCATCGCTCCGGAAGGTGCTGGCAAAACCACAACTTATGTCTTATCTACCTTGATGAAGTTGAAATTCACAACAGATGAAGCTCCGAAGTTTTTGATCTTGGCGCCTAATGAAGAACGTATCGACGAAATTGTTGAGAGATTCTACCAATTAAGCAAAAATAAAGGTCTACGCATCATTGGATTGCGGGCTTCAGGTAGCATGGAAGAAGAAATCGAAGAACTGGTTGATGGAAAAGATATTGTTGTAGCTACTCCAAATCGTGCAAGAGCGATCTATCTTAAATTGGCCTTGAATCTCAACCGTATTCAGACATTAATTATTGATGATGCTGAAGAGATTATCAAACAAGGAATGCAAAATACAGTAAGGGAATTAGCCGAAAGCTGTGGAAAGGTACAACATTTGGTTTTCAGTACTGTTGAACACCAAAAACTTTATGACATGATCGACAATTTCATGAATGAAAATTGTGCCTCAGTCGAAATAGATGAACTTGAAAATGACACTGTCGACACCCTAGATCTATTATTATATCATGTTCCTAATTTCACAACAAAGATCAATTTATTAAATCTTCTGTTGCAGGATAAAGAAGTATTTCAAAAAGTAGTCGTCTTTGTAAACTCGAAACTTACTGCCCAAAAGTTGGCCAGCAGTTTGTTCAGTAGCAATAAAGAAGAAATTGCTATCCTCAATCCATTGTTCTACGATGATTTTGGCTATGAAACCATGGAAGATTTCAAGGAAAATAATCAATCTCGTGTCTTGATTATTGCACGGGAAAATACAAACGATGTGGACCTTTCCGCTATTCCATTCATTTTTCAATTTGAGTTACCGAATGAAAAGGAGGAATTCTTAAATCATCTTGTTAAAAATGACGATAATGAAGAATCGGTCGTATTGACTTTCACAACAGATCTGGAATTACCAATGGTTAAAAAAATAGAACAGGCCGTCGGTAAAAGAATGGATGTTTTGGAATTGCCTGAGGATCTTGCAATCTATAATCCCATCACCGACAAAAAGAAAAAGTCGAGCAAAGAGGAAGATAAAGAAGATCTGTCCCGTGGCGGTGCTTTTCACCAAAAGAAAGAAAGCAATGCCAAGACCTTTAATTATGGAGGCGGCGAAAAGGCAAAAATGACGATGAAAATGAAAAAGAAATAAAATAGAAAAGGGAAGTTTAAAACTTCCCTTTTCTATTTTATTATTGTGCTGACGGATGTATGCTAATCCAATAAATCTGTTTCATATACGATGCCCTATTATTGAGTCAGTGAATTCCGAACGCTCATATCCAGAGCGTCCCCATTAAGAATAGCCTACTTTAGAATTTTCTTCAACAATTTAATATACGCATTTGCGATTCTTTCCATACCTTGATCATTTGGATGAGCATAATCTACAGTCGAATTCAGATCCAGATTAAGCTCTTGGCTCGACAATAAGAAAAGCTGACGAACCCCTTTCGATTGTAATTTTTCAAACGCAGCTTTCAGTACACGGCTGCTTTGCTGATACTCTGCATTTTTGTCTTCATTGAAAACCTCTGCTATACTTCCCGAACTATGCTGGGTCAAAATGATAGGCGTTGCGGGATGTTCTTTTCTTAAAAATGTCACCGCATGGACCAACAAAGAATCCAATTGTGTTTCTGTTAACGATTTCGAAATAGCCAGATTGGGAATACAATCGAGAATATAACAAGCGGCATCTTCTTGGTTCATCATATTTAAAATAGGCTGTTCAAGCCGACCATTTCCAGAGAAACATAAATTGATCACTTCGTTATTAAATGCCCTTCCTACCTGACTGGTCCAAGCCAAACCAGGACGGCTTGTACAGGCCCCCTGTCCAATCGAAGTTCCATAAACAACAATAGGTTTTGCCGTTGTGATATGAGTATATGTTAATTTAGCCGTATTAGGCACACCAATCTTTAACCACTTAACAGTATTGTAGAGCGGAAGATATAAGCGGTAATTAAATTTTTCATTGCGCCCAATATTCTTCCACGTATAAGAAATAGTATCCGAAAAATCATAACTGCCATAAGCCCACTTCCATTCTTTCTTTGCCGTATCATAAGCATAAAGATCCAGCCCACTAACACCTGTTGTTGGCATATGGGGCATATTTAAGCCTCCGACAACTTGGTATTGAACTGTAATCTCAGGCGAAGAAGTTTGAAAGTCAATATAGAATCCTGCGCTATTCTTACCTAGCTCCCATACAGGTTTACGTACCTGACTTTCCAATTCATCCGGAAGTCTGTTGAAGGCTGAAAGCTTCTGATTCTCCAACCTACCTTCCACATGTTTATCTTCTAGTGGAGAAAACCAACTATAATTCTCCTGCGCTTTAATGGCAGAAAAAGACAACAAAAAAAACGCTGTCAACGCAACTTTTGATAACATATAATAATTTAGCTTTAAGTTTGATATAATTGATTATAAAAAAGGAGCCTATTGGCTCCTTTTTATTGTGATTTATTTATTATACTATAAAATAGCTTGTCTAACTCGTACCAGTTTTTCCATCAAGCCTTCAAGTAAATCCAAATGTAACATATTGGCGCCATCAGATTTCGCATTTGCAGGATCAGGATGTGTTTCTATAAACAGACCGTCAGCTCCCACGGCGATAGCTGCTTTCGCGATTGTTTCAATTAAAGCTGGTTTTCCTCCTGTTACGCCAGAAGTCTGATTCGGTTGTTGCAAGGAATGTGTACAGTCCATCACTGCGGGTACGTTAAAAGCACGCATTTCGGGAATCCCTCGATAATCTACAATGAGATCCTGATAGCCGAATGTATTGCCACGATCAGTTAAAAAAACCTTTTCATTTCCAGATTCCACGATTTTATCTACTGCAAATTTCATAGATCCAGCGCTCAAAAACTGGCCCTTTTTTACATTGACCACCTTATTCGTTTTTGCCGCCGCAACCAATAAATCAGTCTGTCTGCACAAAAATGCTGGAATTTGAAGAACGTCAACGTATGCAGCTGCCATTTCTGCTTCGTGGCTCTCATGGATATCTGTCACCGTAGGTACACCAAAAGTTTTCCCAACTTTTTCTAAAATCTTCAGCGCCTTTTCATCACCTATTCCCATAAATGAATCTAGGCGGGACCGATTGGCCTTACGGTAGGATCCCTTGAAAATGTAAGGAATATTAAGTTTATCTGTAATTGTAACAATCTTTTCAGCAATACGCAAAGCGATTTCTTCTCCCTCTATTGCACATGGCCCTGCCATTAAAAAGAAATTCTGCGATGTCCCATTCTTTATTTCGGGAATGTATCTGTTAATCATAAAATTATAAAAATATTAATTGCCAAGCTCTGATAAAAATTTGATTCGCATCAATTGGAGATCTTCATAACTGTAATCATCCCCTCCAAGTTCTTTAAGCGCATCATTAATTGAATCAGTCTCCGCTGTCTTAAAATAGTCGTATACCTCATCCTGGCGATCCTCATCAATAATCTCATCAATAAAATAATTGATATTGATTTTTGTGCCCGCATTTACAATCGTTTCTATTTCCTTCAATATTTCCTCGTAAGTTATCCCCTTAGCTGAAGCAATATCATCCAATGCAATTTTACGATCGATATTTTGAATAATAGACACCTTTAATGCCGATTTATTAGCTGTACTTTTAATGACAAGATCTACAGGTCTATCGATTTCATTTTCCTCAACGTAATCTTTGATCAAGGCAATAAATGGTGCGCCAAATTTAATCGCTTTACCATTCCCTACTCCCTGGATCTGTTTCAACTCATCGATGGCAATTGGATAATGTGTACACATTTCTTCCAGCGAAGGATCTTGAAAGATGACAAACGGAGGCAATGACTTCCCTTTTGCAATTTTCTTGCGTAAGTCTTTAAGCATACCCAACAAGACGGTATCTAAAGCTCCTGTGCCGTGCCCTGTATCTTCCGAATTTGTGCTATCTCCCCCTTCAATTGGACGATTCAAAACAAATTTTAGTTGATAAGGGTTATCCAGATAATGACGGCCAATATCTGTCAATTTTAAAAGGCCATAATGATCAATATCTTTTTCAATAAAGTTATCAAGCACAGCCTGTCTAAGCAAAGATTTCCAATAGATAACACCTTTCTCTTTACCCGTTCCGAAAAGACGATGTTCATCATGTTTATAGGAAGATACAGGTTGATTATTTTGACCCATCATGACGTTGATCACGTGATGATCATCAAATTTCTCGCCCTGCTCCTGAATGAAGCCCAGTATATTTTTCAAGGAGACTTCGGCCTCAAAATATTCTTTCTCCGAGCGGCAGTTGTCGCACATATTATTACAGCCCTGCTCGTCAAAATTTTCTCCAAAATAATGAAGAATTTGTTTACGACGACATACTGCAGACTCCGAATAATCAATAACCTCTTTTAAGATCTGTGTCCCGATCTCGCGTTCGGCCACAGGTTTATCTTTCATAAACTTGGTCAGCTTTTCAACATCTTTTTCCGAATAAAAAGCCAAACAATAACCATCGCCCCCATCACGTCCTGCACGTCCAGTTTCCTGGTAATATCCTTCCATGGATTTAGGAATATCATGGTGAATGACATAACGAACGTCCGGTTTGTCTATTCCCATACCAAAAGCAATGGTAGCCACAATCACTTCGACATCCTCCATCAAAAACTTATCCTGTGTATCAGCTCTCGTTTTCGCATCTAGACCAGCATGATAAGGTAAAGCTTTGATACCATTTAGGTTCAAAACCTCACTGATTTCCTCTACCTTTTTACGGCTCAAACAATAGACAATACCAGTCTTTCCCGATTTGGTTTTGATAAAACGAACAATCTCTTTAACAACATCTTTTTTAGGTCTTACCTCGTAATATAAATTGCTCCGATTAAATGATGACTTAAATAAAACGGCATCATTCATCTGTAAATTTTTACGGATATCCGACTGAACTTTAGGAGTAGCAGTCGCCGTAAGAGCTATAATAGGAATATTAGCACCTATTTCGTTGATTACCTGCCGTATTTTACGATATTCTGGTCTGAAATCGTGCCCCCATTCCGAAATACAATGCGCTTCGTCAACCGCTACGAAAGAGACGGTAATCTGGTGTAAGAATTCCAAATTATCTTGCTTAGCAAGTGATTCTGGAGCTACATACAGCAATTTGGTCTTCCCAGCGAGTACATCATCCTTAACCTTTGTAATTTCGCTCTTATTCAATGATGAATTTAAAAAATGAGCGATACTATCTTCGCCACCGAATGCACGAAGCTGATCTACCTGGTTTTTCATTAAAGCAATCAGCGGAGAAATAACAATTGCAGTTCCCTCACTCATAAGAGCAGGAAGCTGATAGCAAATTGATTTCCCTCCTCCGGTCGGCATTATTACAAAAGTATCTCTTCGTTGAAGAATACTAGTTATAATTGCCTCTTGATCCCCTTTAAAAGTATCAAAACCAAAAAAATCTTGTAAATTGTCGAAAAGTGATTTTTCTATTTCCATTGCGCCTTGGGCAAAAATAAGATAGATAAATGAAGAAATAATCTTGAAAAATAATCTATTTTTGCAATCTATTCTAATACATAAAAGTAAGAGTATTTTTTGTGAAAAACAACTACGAAATAAAAAATATAGCGATTCAAGCTATTCAAGAAGAAGCCAAGGCAGTAGCTGCTTTAGCTCAATATATTGATGATGATTTTGTTACCGTTGTCGATCGTATTCTAAGCTTAAAGGGCCGCGTCATTGTAACTGGAATTGGCAAAAGTGCTATTATCGCTCAAAAGATTGTAGCCACGCTAAATTCGACAGGCACACCATCGATCTTTATGCATGCGGCTGATGCTATCCACGGAGACCTTGGTATTATCCAACAAAATGATTTAATTATTGCGATCTCTAAAAGTGGTAATACACCTGAAATTAAAGTACTTGTCCCGTTTTTAAAACAGACAAAAAATGTATTGGTTGCTCTGGTCGGAAATACGGAATCTTACCTCGCTAAAAATGCAGACTATATCTTAAACACGACCGTTGAAAAAGAAGCGTGTCCTAACAACCTTGCTCCGACGTCAAGTACAACAGCTCAGTTAGCCATGGGTGATGCGCTTGCAGTCGTATTACAAGAGTGCCGCGATTTCACGGATAAAGATTTTGCAAAATACCATCCAGGAGGAGCATTAGGAAAAAAACTGTATTTAAGAGTCGGCGATCTATCCGATCAGAACGGCAAACCCAGTGTCCAACCGCAAGCCACTGTAAGTGATATCATCATCACCATAACAAAGTTTAGACTTGGAGCTGTAGCGGTGTTGGATGCTGACCACATACTCGGCATCATCACTGACGGTGATATCCGTCGTATGTTGGAGAAACACACCAATTTAGCGGCAATTACTGCCGCCGATATCATGGGAAAATCACCAAAAATCATTGACAAAAATGAATTGGCAGCCAATGCTCTCCATATTATGCGTGAAAATAACATCACACAACTACTGGTTTCCGACAAAGGGAATTATGCGGGTGTTATCCACATACAGGACCTATTGAAAGAAGGTATAATATAACTGTAATAAAGTTGTTAGATGTACAATAAATTGGCAATAAATATTAAATTTGGCATATCAGTTGTACTATTTTAATCGTAAAGTAATTTTTTAGAAGCATGAAAAAGTATATAACAATCTTAGCAGTGATCATTTCCTTTATTGGTTTTTCTTCGATGCAGACAGGACAAGGGGAATTTAAATTCGAAAAAGAAACCCATGATTTTGGCAAAATTCCGGCCGGTACGCCCGTTTCGTATAATTTCAAGTTTTCAAACACAGGCAGTGAGCCAATTATCATTTCAAATGTTGTGCCTACCTGCGGATGTTCTGTAGCAGAATTTACGAAAACGCCAATTAAACCAGGCGAAAGCGGAACGATCAAAGTGACTTACAATGCGGCGGCAAAAGCTCCATTCACAAAGAGTTTCACCGTACAGTCGAACACCAAGACTCCTGTAAAAACGCTATATATTAAGGGTATTGTAGAATAACAATCCTCGTAAATAAAACGAAAAAAGCCACATGATGATGTGGCTTTTTTCGTTTTATTTTGGTTAGCTTTGCACTACTAATTTTAAAAAAACTATAATGCCAGTAATATCAGAAAAAGGGCTGAATATGCCTGCGTCGCCTATTAGAAAGTTGACGCCATATGCTGATCAAGCAAAAAAAGAAGGTAAAAAGATATACCACCTCAATATCGGACAACCTGATATCCAAACACCTGAAGTGATGCTTAATGCTTTGAAAAATATAGAGTTCAAAGTGTGGGCCTACACACCTTCTGAAGGTACAGCCTCTTATCGAAATAAGTTAGCAGAATATTATAATAAGCTAAATTATAATATTGAGCCAACAGATATATTAGTAACGAACGGCGGTTCGGAAGCGATTATGATTGCTATGCAAGCCTGTTTAAATGAAGGAGAAGAGATTATCATTCCAGAGCCATTTTATGCAAATTACAATGGTTTTGCGTGTTCCTCTGATGTTGTAATCAAACCAATCATGTCCTATATTGAAAGTGGATTTGCATTACCTTCTATCGCTGAATTTGAAAAAGTAATTACCCCTAAAACCAAAGCGATCTGCATCTGTAATCCAAATAACCCGACGGGTTACCTTTACTCCAGAGAAGAACTCGAAGCTCTTCGTGAACTTTGTCTAAAATATGATCTTTACCTTTTTTCAGATGAGGCCTATCGTGAATTTTGTTACGATGGCAGAGAGTTTATCTCACCAATGCATTTAGAAGGTCTCGAAAATAATGTGGTTATTTTTGATACAGTATCAAAACGTTACTCTGCTTGTGGTGCGCGTATTGGTTGTATCATTACCAAAAATAAAGAACTATATCAGACTGCACTGAAATTTGCGCAAGCTCGCTTAAGCCCTTCGCTGGAAGGTCAAATTGCGGGTGAAGCTGCTGTTGATACACCAGACAGTTACTTTGAAGCAGTATCCAAGGAATACACAGCAAGAAGAGATACCCTCGTGAAAGGACTTAACGCCATTGAAGGAGTTTACTCTCCTAACCCTGGTGGTGCATTTTACGTTGTTGCCAAATTACCGATTGACAATGCTGATAAATTCTGCCAATGGATGTTGGAAGAGTTCTCTTACAATAACGAAACAGTAATGATGGCTCCCGCTACGGGTTTTTATAGTACGGAGGGTGCTGGTTTAAATGAAGTACGCCTTGCCTATGTGCTTAATCAAGATGATCTCAATAAAGCATTGGTTTGCCTAGAGAAAGCTCTTCAAGTGTATCCGGGACGTAAAAATTAATAACAAAATAACAGGACTTATGAAAGGCGGGACAGGCATGTTCCGCCTTTTTCTTTTTTGTAGTTCCTTCCCATAAACTCCTCGTCTATTTGCTTTTTTAAAAAAACAAAACAAACTTTCGAGGCATCTTGTTCTTATTATAGTAACCAAAACGATTTCATATGGATAAATTGAAGAAATTCCAATTGATGGAAAAAATAGCAAGAGAATTAGAAGATGTCAGAAATAGTCAACAAGCTGTTTTGGAAAAAATAGGCAAAATCGAAGTTGATAACATTGAACTCGGCGATAAGAATATTGAAAAAACAATTCCCGATATCTATCAGCGTACAGCAGATAATTCAGATGCTATCAAAGCTCTTCTGGAGTCTTTTCAAGAGCAGACAGCAGAATTTGGAGAGAAAAACAATGTTGAAAAACTATTGGAACAACAGCAGATCAATAGCGTAAAATAGCCAAAAAAAGGAGGCCGACTAAATAATCGGCCTCCTTTTTTGTTTTATGACTGGGCTTTTGCAGCCTTAGCTTTTAAATATTCTTCTTCAACAAAATGAAGCTGTTGTTCCGGTGTCAGATTTGAATTGTCCAAAACAATAGCGTCTTCGGCTTGCCGTAATGGACTTTCCGCGCGCGTACTATCGATACGGTCACGAGTAGAAAGATTCTCCACGACTTCTTCTAAAGTCACGTCCTCTCCTTTTTCCGTCAACTCCAGATAACGCCTCGCGGCACGTACTTTAGGGTCTGCCGTCATAAAAATTTTCAGATCAGCATCTGGAAAAACGGTAGTACCGATGTCACGGCCATCCATAATAATATTTCGTCTGCTACCCAATTTTTGCTGCTGGGCAACCATAGCAACCCGAACAGCTTTGATTGCACTCACGTCGCTAACTTTATCAGAAATATACATCTGACGGATCTCTTCCGAGATATCCTCATCGTTTAGATGAATTTCCGTTTTTATTGCATTTGGGATAAAATCAATGTGGATATCTTTCAGTGCATTTTCGATCGCTTCTTGATCATCCAGCGCTATCTCATGCCGGATAAAATAGAGTGTGACGGCCCTATACATAGCGCCACTGTCAATAAAGGCAAACTTCAGTTTTTTTGCCAAAGCCTTTGCCAGGGTACTTTTACCGCAGGAGGAAAAACCATCTATGGCGATAATAAAATTGTGACGTCCACTCATTATTCGTTTCCTCCTATGATTACACCGGGACGATTGACCAAAGGAACCTTAGTCAGGTTACCATCCACAATGCTTTCGGGTAAAAAGATATATTTTTTATCGTAAATAATATTATCAATATAAAAACTCAACCAATATTCATTTGTCAACCCGAATACCTGTTCGTCAATCGCTTCAACACGATCGAAAGATTTAGCTTCTATATTTCCAATAAAATGACGCAAAGTTGTTGTTGTTACTTGTCGCCCATCCTTTTCGCCATAACCTTTTGAGCTGATCAGCACATTCTGAATGGCAATGTTCTTGTCATTGATAACATAGACAGTCCAATTTTTTGTCTCCACCGTCTCACCTTCCAAAACAACGGCGATCATGATGTCTTTGACAATATTTTCAGGCAAATCTGCTTTCATCCTTATTTAGACTTTGTAGTTTTTTTAGCTGGGGCCTTCTTTGCTGTAGCTTTTTTTGCTACAGTTTTCTTTTCTGTTGTTTTTGCTTTGGTCGCTTTTCCTTTCGGAGCATCCGCATCAGCCCATTTCAGCACATCCGCATACGTGATTTTTTCGATCTCAGTTCCTTTAGGGATTTTCAGATTTTGCTTACCAAAACGAATAAATGGCCCCCAGCGTCCCTGCTCGATTTGAGCATCTGGATTTTCATCAAAAACCCGAATCACTTTCTCGATATCTTTCTGACGTTTGTCTTTGATAATCTGTATCGCCTCTTCTTCTGTTACGTCCAAAGGATCAACACCTTTTGGTAAGGAGTAAAACGATGAATTGTGACGTATATAAGGTCCAAATCGTCCCACCGCGACAGTCATTTCTTTATCTTCAAATAAACCGACTTTTTTCGGTAATTTGAACAATTCCATGGCATCCTCAAAAGTAATGGTTTCGATCATTTGTCCCTTCCGCAAGGAAGCAAAACGAGGTTTTTCTTCATCGTCAGGAGAACCAATCTGTACCAACGGGCCGAACTTACCAATGCGAACCGAAACGGGCTTTCCGGAAACTGGATCGACACCGAGCTCACGCTCATTATTCGCACGATCTGCATTTACTAAAGTATCTTCTACTTCAGAATGAAAAGGTCCATAGAAATCATGCAACATTTTTGTCCATTCGGTCAGTCCATGCGCAATATCGTCAAATTCTTTTTCTACGTTGGCCGTAAAATGAAAATCCACAATACCGTTGAAGTGTTCAACCAAAAAGTCATTCACCACAACACCGATATCCGTTGGAAACATTTTTCCTTTTTCGGCACCGGTTATTTCTGTTTTTGTTACCGCTGTTAATTCAGCATCCTTTAATGTCAGTACACGGTAATCGCGCGATTTACCTTCACGCTCTTCCTTGACAACATAACCGCGGTTTTGAATCGTTGAAATCGTAGGTGCGTAGGTTGAAGGACGGCCAATTCCCAATTCCTCCAATTTTTTCACCAAAGCAGCTTCCGTATAACGTGCTGGAGGTCGTGTAAAACGCTCCGTTGCCGACATGTTTTTCAAAGTCAATGGCATACCAACGGCTAATGGTGGAAGAATAGCATTGTCACTATCTTCATCCATCGCGTTGTCTTGATCGTCATCCAAGGATTCCATGTAAACTTTCAAGAACCCATCAAATTTCATAACCTCTCCTGAAGCATTCAAATCTTCGGTACGGGTTGAGATGTCGATCTTTGCCAATGTACGTTCAAACTCCGCCTCACTCATTTGGGAAGCAATTGCTCTTTTCCAAATAAGCTCATATAATCTTTTTTCGGATGCATCACCATCAATGGTGTGCTCAGAGAAATAAGTAGGGCGAATAGCTTCGTGCGCCTCTTGTGCACCTGATGTTTTTGTTTTATATTTTCTGACTTTATGGTATTGGTTGCCGTAAGCCGATTTGATTTCCTTTTCAGCAGCCTCAATCGCCGTATCACTCAAATTAACAGAATCGGTACGCATATAGGTAATTCGTCCTGATTCATACAGCCTTTGCGCCACCTGCATGGTGCGGGCAACCGAAAATCCAAGCTTTCTACTTGCTTCCTGCTGTAATGTTGATGTGGTAAATGGCGCCGCTGGTGAACGCTTTGCAGGTTTTGTTTCTAGATTTTTTACTGAAAACAGCGCTGCTTTACAATCTTCCAAAAATTTGGTCGCCTCTGCTTCTGTTGCAAAACGCTGCGGAAGTTCGGCTTTAAAACTATCTTTAACTTTTCCCGTATGAAAAAATGCAACGATCTTAAAAGCCGCTTCGGGTTCAAATTTATTGATTTCACGCTCACGATCTACAATCAGACGAACCGCAACAGACTGCACCCGACCAGCAGATAAGGAAGGCTTCACCTTTTTCCATAGAACCGGAGATAATTCAAAACCGACTAATCGATCTAGAACTCTTCGCGCTTGTTGTGCATTTACTAAGTTATAATCTATTTTACGCGGATTGTCAATAGCCTTCAGAATAGCTGGCTTCGTAATCTCATGAAACACAATCCTTTTTGTACTTTCATCTTTTAATCCCAAAGTCTCAAATAAGTGCCATGAGATAGCCTCTCCTTCGCGGTCCTCATCGGACGCTAACCAAACGGTTTCTGCAGCTTTAGCCAATTTCTTCAGTTCACTTACAACCGCCTTTTTGTCGGAGGGAACTTCATACTTTTGTTCAAAATTCTTTTCGGTATCAATTGCATCATCGGTTTTCACCAAGTCGCGAATATGTCCATAACTTGACTTGACCAAAAAATCCTTTCCTAAATACCCTTCTATCGTTTTCGCTTTCGCTGGAGACTCAACTATCAATAAATTTTTCGCCATCTAATTTGAGATTTGTGCAAATAAAGGGAATTCTGAAAGGAATGACAATAATTTCTTGCAAAAAAGACAAAAAAAATAGATTTCATGTCAACAATTAAGAAATTTATCCGAGGGCAAAGGACCGCGCAACGGAATTGAGCTCGACACAGAAACGCTTTCAGATCAAGCGAATTTGCCACTACAAACACTTTGTTTGCGTCTATTTCAGACAAAAACAAATTCATTTGACTTTATTCGGTTTCGAATCAACCTTCATAAAGTTGCAAAATCAAATATTCGAAACAGTTAAAATACGTATAAGTAAAATATATATGTATATTCGCTTATTCAAAAGGGCAATATATAACAACTCCCCTATTTTGTTTAAATATTTTAATAATGAAAAGAAGTCTTCTCAGAATTGCCTTTTGGGGCACGTTATTACCATTTGTATCTTGTTCAGTTATGAAAGATTCAGCAAAATCAAATTCAGGCAATTTCCCTAAACTTAGTCTGGAAGCACATCGCGGCGGCCGCGGCCTATATCCTGAAGAGTCTATCGCTGCCATGAAAAATGCAATAGATCTGGCAAAGGTAACCACACTGGAAATGGATTGCCACATTACCAAAGACCGTAAGGTTGTTGTCTTTCACGACGATTATCTTAACCCAAAATTTGTATTGAAACCCAATGGCTCCGAAATTTCTGACAAAGATAAACCGCTGAGAATTTATGATATGCTTTATAAAGATCTGATTAAATACGATATCGGATCGAAATTTTATAAAGAGTTTCCTGAACAGAAAAAACAGGTTACGCGTATCGCAAAACTATCAGACCTTATTGATAGTACTGAAGCCTACGCTAGTGTAAAAAGGAAAGCGCCGATGTTTTATAATATCGAAGTGAAGAGTAAGGAAGATAAAGATGGTATTTTCCATCCAAGGGTAGAAGAATTTGTGGACCTTATGGTACAGGTTATCACCGATAAAAAAATTGCTTCGCGAACCGTCATCCAATCGTTTGACAGCAGAGCTATTAAATATCTGCACAAAGCATATCCTCAAATCAAAGTTTCTTATCTTATTGATGCAAACTATACCAAAAGCGTTGAGCAAACAATTGCGGCTTTGGGCTTTACACCTTTTATTATAAGTCCACACTATAAAATAGCTACACGCGATTTTATTGCACAGTGCCATAAAGCGGATATCAAGGTTATTCCATGGACAGTCAATACAAAGGACGAGATCGAACAGCTGAAGGCTGTAAAGGTTGATGGAATTATTAGCGATTACCCCAATTTGTTTTAACAAACACCTGGCTTGTTTCGCTTAGAATGAAAAAAATTGAGTTCTAGTTCATCTCAATGCCAGGAGAAACGAAGCCACACCAAAGCAAAGCAGTTCGTTAATCGCCTCAACTACTTTGCTTTGGTTTTGTTTTTTAATGCTTGGTCAATATATTCCCGTCCCTTTTGAACCAAAAATTCAGAGCGGTGATAATCCCAAAGGTTACAGATATTATAGGGAATATCCACCACCACATCGGGATGGTATAAATCAACAATCATACGGCTCATTTTCCTACGCATCACATAGTACGAGGCTTGTAGAATATCCAAGGAATTCGAAGTCTTCGGATCCAGTTTTTTGATAACAGAATATTGTTTATCCGGTTTAGATTCCAGATTGACAGCAATGATTAAATTCTCTTTCTTGGTTACATGATTTATGGGCAGTGGATTCAGTACACCACCATCAACGTACACATGGTTCTCCTCTTCTACCGCCGTAAATACAGCTGGAATTGCAATCGAAGCCCGAATGGCATCATACATACTCCCAAAATCCAGCACAACCTCCTTTTCGTAGTTTAGATCTGTCGCAACGGCTTTAAACAAAATTGGAAAAGTCTCTATATTAGCATCGGGGATCACAGATTTCAAGGCGTTAAACACCTTGACCCCCTTCATCATTCCTAGTCCCTTCCAGCTAAAATCCATCATATTAAAGACCGATTTCTTCGTCAGGCGCTGCATCCAATCTTCGAGAACATCCATCTTCCCCTGCGCATAAATACCACCGACAAGTGCTCCTATTGAACAACCTACCACCTCATCGATTTCAAAGCCCAGCTCTTCAAGCCTTCGGATAATACCAATATGCACAAGACCTCTTGCACCTCCTCCGCCCAGGACAAGGGTAACTTTACGATTCAAAAAAGCTTTCTCCAGCATAATTATACAAGTACATGAAACACTTGTTTACATCCAAGCAACAATGTAAACAAATATTCATCGTTATTATATGTATTTTTGATTACAATATACGCAGTAAATAAAGAAATATGAAAATAGAAATTTGGTCGGACATTATTTGTCCCTTTTGTTATATTGGCTTGACAAAGCTTGAATTGGCGCTTCAGCAAACCGCAAGTAAACCAGCCACTGAAATCATCTGGAAATCGTATCAGCTTAACCCCGACTATCCCGAAGATGCTCCGGCAATGCCAACCTACGATTACCTTGTTCAGACGAAAGGCATGAGCATGGACGATGTGGTTGCGATGACTTCACAGCTCAGTGCGCAGGGAAAAGAGCTGGGTATTGACCTGAATTTTGAAAAAGCAATCGTTGTAAATACAAAAAAAGCCCATCGTCTGATCCATTTTGCCCAGGCACAGCAAAAAGGCACTCAGATCAAAAAAGCCTTATTTAAGGCTCATTTCACCGATGGTCTCGATGTAAATAACAATGAAGTTCTCATCGCTATCGCAACGCAAGAGCAGCTTTCCGCTCAGGAGGTAAAAAACTTATTGGAATCGGATGAATTTGCTTATGATGTTGCACAGGATATTCAAGAAGGTGTCAGCTTAGGACTCCGAGGTGTTCCTTTCTTTGTATTTGACAGAAAATACGCTATCCCCGGAGCACAGCCCATGGAAGTCTTTCACAATACAATAAATGAATGCCTGGCCAGTGAGCCTGTACCTCTTGAACGCAGAGGCGAAGAAGGCCCTTCATGTGATCCTGAAACAGGAAAATGTGAATAAAGAAAGAAAAAATTATTGTTTAATTTTACTATTTTCGCAAGCTTATAACGACAAACAAATTTGGTATAAATGCAGTTAACCAAACTAGAAATTAAAGGATTTAAAAGTTTCGGAGACAAGATCACGATAAACTTCAATGATGGTGTCACAGCGATTGTCGGTCCCAATGGATGCGGGAAGTCCAATGTGGTCGACGCTATACGCTGGGTACTGGGGGAACAAAGCACAAAGATGCTTCGCTCCGATAAAATGGAAAATATTATCTTCAATGGAACGAAAAATAGAAAGCCGGCAAACCTTGCAGAGGTTTCGCTGACCTTCAACAACAACAATAATATTTTACCAACGGAATTCTCTACAGTGACCGTCACCCGTAAGCTTTTTCGCAACGGCGATAGTGAATATCGATTGAATGATGTCAAATGTCGTTTAAAAGATATCACGGATCTGTTCCTCGATACCGGAGTTGGTGCCGACAGTTATTCGATCATCGAATTGAAAATGATTGATGAAATTATCAACAACAAAGATAATTCACGTCGCAACCTCTTTGAAGAAGCATCCGGAATCTCTAAGTATAAAGTTCGTAAAAAACAAACTTTAGCAAAGCTGAGAGATACTGAAGCCGATCTTTCCCGTGTGGATGACTTGCTTTACGAAATCACAAAGAATCTCAAATCATTAGAAAATCAAGCTAAAAAAGCGGAGAAATATACCTCCCTTAAAGCGGAATACCGCCAAAGCAGTATAGATTTGGCTTATTATAAAATTGCTGATTTTTCGACCGAATTAGAAAGACTCCAAACACAAGAATCCAAGGTTCAAAAGGATTCCGTCAATGCACAGCAAAATATCCTGAGAGCGGAAACTGAACTCCAAATACTCCGCCAGACAAATTTGGAACAGGAAAAAAACCTTTCGGTACAGCAAAAAACAACACAGGAATTTGTCAATAAAATCCGAGGTTATGAATCGGAAAAGAAGATCAAAAACGAAAAAGTCAAAAATCTTCAAGATAAAGAAAATCGACTGAGCCTCGATATCAACAGCGACAAACAACAGCTTAATCACGTCCTCTATACCATCAAACGATTGAATGAGGAATTGTTTGATGAGCAAAATAAACTCGATTCGTTAAAAACAAATCTTGAATCAAATAAATCCGAAGTCGATGAATTGAGAGGACAGCAACAGTCTGCAAAGGGAAAGCTCGATATTTTTAATAAGAGCAATGCTGAATTACAGGCAAAAATATACAAATTAGAAAAAGATCTTGCGGTATTCACCATTCAGAAAGAAGCTCTGCTGCAAGAATCTGTTCGCAATAGTGTAGATACAGAAGCAAAAGAAGCCGAATTGCAGCAATTCAATTCCTCTGTTATGGAATTGGAGGGCCGTGTAGAAGCACAGCAGCTACAGTACGATTCAGCAAACCAGCAGGAAGAAGAGCTCCAAGAACAGATTAATCAGTGCCAGGCAAACCTCGAGGAATTTAAGGCCCAGCTTGCCAAAGATCTCCGCCTGTTAGATGCTAAACAAAACGAATACAACCTCACAAAATCCCTTGTTGATAATTTAGAAGGTTTCCCCGATTCCATTCGCTTCCTCAAGAAAAATGCAGGCTGGAAAAAGCAGCCCCCACTCCTATCAGATGTCCTTTTCTGTCAGGAAGATTACCGTGTGGCTATTGAGAACTACCTAGAGCCCATTATGAACCATTATGTTGTCGAAACACAACAAGATGCTGTTCAGGCTATCCAACTATTAAGCGATGCAGCAAAAGGAAGAGCTAATTTCTTTGTTTTAGATGCCATAGTAGATTCCCCAAGCGCTGCCCCTGCACCAAATGACAATTTGATGTCTGCGTTAGATGTGATTAACGTAGACGAAAAGTACAAGGCTTTATGTACGATGCTGCTCCAGCAGGTCTTCATCCTTAAACATGAAAATGAAAAGGAGCTGGATGAAAAGCTACCTGCTCTAGGACAGGTGATTCTACAAAAAAATGGACGTTATTCGAAACATCATTTGGGTCTATCGGGTGGTTCTGTGGGATTATTTGAGGGCAAACGTATCGGAAGAGCGAAAAACCTGGAAGTGCTATCCCAAGAGATCAAAACCTTAAATCAGGAAATAGCAAAACTTGAAGATAAAATAACGGCCGAGACAGCTCGTTTGGATACTCTGCGGGGAAATTCACAGAAAGAGTTAATCGATGAGCTGCGCTTTCAGCTTAATAGACTGAATAATGAATTAATTACCGTCAAAACAAAGCAAGAGCAATATCAAGCCTTCATCAATAACTCCCAGGCCCGTAAAAAAGATATTCAGGAGAAAATTGAAGGTATAGAATCGGATTTAAAAATTGCGGAGCCACAGCTTCAGGAGCTTCGTCTGGAAAAAGAACAAAGTATCGCCGAATTATCGACTTTACAAGATCAGTTCCATGAAATATCTGAGGTACTTAACGAAAAATCGACCGCATACAATCAAGAGAATATCGCTTACCATCAACAGTTAAACAAAGTTTCCAATATCACAAAAGATCTCGAATTTAGAGAGACGCAGAAAGATGACCACGAAATCCGTGTGGAGCGAAACAGTGCAGAATTAGTTGAAGTGCAGGAAGCTTTAAGAACAACCATTCCGTTTGAAGATGAAGAAGATCAGGATCTTATTGCCATGTATGAGCAGAAGATTGCCTTGGAAGATGGTCTCAAAGAATTGGAAGACGGCTACTATGCAGATAAGCAGAAAATAAATAACCTCGAAGATGCTCTAACACAGCAGCGTCGTTCAAAAGAACAGAGTGACTTTCTTGTTTCAGAGATCAAAGATAAAAAAACGGGTCTTCAGATCGACCTCAATGCCTTGAAAGAACGTCTTTCTGTTGAATTCAACGTTGAACTGAAAGACCTGATTGACCGTGAAGATGTGCCTGAGATCACAGAGGATCAGGCAACATTGACAACCAAATGCAGCAAACTCAAGAAACAGCTTGATGAATTTGGAACGATCAATCTAATGGCAAAAGAGGCTTTTGACGAGATGAATGAACGCTATGATTTCATTAACAAAGAGAAAGCTGATTTAATCGAAGCAAAAGGCTCGTTGATGGCAACAATAAAAGAAATTGACGATACCGCTCAAGTTCAGTTCATGTTTACATTCGATGCCGTAAGGAATAACTTCGTCAAGGTATTCCGTTCGCTATTTAACGAAGAAGACAGCTGCGACCTGGTGCTCACAGACCCAAGCAATCCGCTGGATTCAGACATTGACATTATTGCAAGGCCGAAAGGGAAAAGACCGCTGTCTATCAATCAGCTTTCGGGGGGTGAAAAGACCTTGACTTCAACAGCCTTGTTATTCTCACTCTATCTTTCTAAACCGGCACCTTTTTGTATATTCGATGAGGTGGACGCTCCGTTGGATGATACTAATATTGATAAATTCAATAATATTATCCGGGATTTTTCCAAGAATTCACAATTTATCGTGGTCTCACACAATAAAAAAACGATAGCAAGTACAGACATCATCTATGGAGTAACCATGGTTGAACAAGGTGTATCCCGTGTAGTTGCAGTAGATCTAAGAGAAGTTGCTTAGTGAGCAACAAAATACACGATAAATAAGACGGACTCAGGGGATCTACACTCGGTCCGTCTTATTTATACAGATCAATTTAATTTCCTCTCGCCTTTAATGAAATTCTTTGCTTCAACATGCTGTGAATTTCCGTAAGCTTATTTCCTGTTGCAGATCAATATAAGGATAGACAGCAGACAGCTGATTCCCCCAAAATAGACCGACTAATAACCAAATGAGCCCGCGATCGTTCCCGCCAATGGTCCTGCCAGTCCCAGCGACAAATCCACAAACGCAACATAAGCTCCAAGTGCTGTACCACGCATCTGTGGTGCAACTTTTTTAACAGCCAGCACACCCTTACAACTATATTTCGAGTGCAAATATGCCGCGGATCAAAAAGCTAATCATTGGCTCAAGTCAAAAAAAGAGTCTGCAAGTCAAAAAAGGAAGCTGAAAAATAAAAAGCCCAGAGTGGGGAACTCTGAGCTTTCGTTAGCCATATATTAACCTATTTTATGAAAAGTATTTGTAATGAAAACGCCACATTTTTGAATTCATTATAACAAGAATAGTCATTTAACATTTTTTAACATTTAGATGAGATTAATATTAAACTCTATTTGAGCGCGGCAAAATCATAATTTTTCGTGTTCTTGTCAGGGATCCTCCGGTCCTGTTCACAAAAAAGCTCGAAGTGGGGAACTCCGAGCTAACCTAACCAATTATTAACCTAAATTTATGAAAAGTCTAATTTATACAAACAGCCTCTTTCGCTGTTTTGAATATTAAACGTAAGCCATAAGGTTATTATTACACAGCTCTTGTGGATTTATGTGAAATTTGACATTTTTTAACAATTCAATAAGTAACTTTAGGAAAACGAACATATAAATAAATATCATATGGCAGAATACGATTTAAATGAACTTCAGAAGATCCACGAAAACAAAGATGTTTTAAACTATCTGGAACAACATGGCATTCTGGAAATAAAAAAATTCAATGATGTTTACGATTATGAGAAAGAACTTTACGAGCTTCAAGTCAAGCTCTTAAAGCTTCAATATGAAATCATTGAAAAAGGAAAACGGGTCCTTATTATTTTTGAAGGTAGGGACGCTGCGGGTAAAGGTGGTACAATAGGCCGTATAACCCAATATCTAAATCCCAAAAAGGTACGTGTTGTTGCATTGCCGAAACCAACCGAAGAGGAAGCCGGCCAATGGTATTTTCAACGATATATCAAACAGCTCCCTAATGCCGGCGAAATTGTGATTTTTGACCGTAGCTGGTATAACAGAGCTGTTGTTGAACCTGTATTTGGATTTTGCTCCAAGGAGCAACATGAGCTGTTTATGAACCAGGTCCCTGAATTTGAGAAGCAGCTAATCGACGATGGCATCATCCTTATCAAATTATTCCTGAACGTCAGCAAAGAAGAGCAAGCCGAAAGGTTAAAAGAGCGAAAAGAAGATATCCTAAAACAATGGAAAATTGGTGTGCTAGACCAGCAGGCCCAGGAGAAATGGGATGTATATACGGGCTATATTGAGGATTTATTTAAAAAGACAAGCACCAAAAAATCGCCTTGGCTAGAAATCACGAAAGATAACAAGAAAAAGGCTCGCCTGGCGTCCTTCAAACTAATTATCAATGCTCTTGTTGGAAGTGAACAGGAAAAAATAGATTCTTTCGTCACAAAACACGATTAAAGGTCTGTTGATTAGAAAAAGGTACAATTATAACAAACAGGAGGAAAAGTATTTCCTCCTGTTTGTTATAATGTCAGAACGAATTAGGACACCAGAACTGTAGTTTCTATTTTAGGTCCTGCTGCATGCACCGAGGCTGGCATCTCATTATTGAATTTTTCAAAATTCGAAATAAACAGTTTCGCCAGGCGTTTTGCCTGCATGTCATAAGCCTCGTCATTGTTCCATAAGCCTCGCGCATCTAAAATTTGTGCGGGAACATGCTCGCCACAGCTCGTCGGATACTCCAGTCCAAAAATATTGTGCTTGTTGAAGTGAGACTCCAGCAGTGAGCCATCCATTGCTGCTCGAATTAGCGATCGCGTATAATTTAGCTTAATACGTCGGCCTATTCCGTAAGGACCTGCAATCCAGCCCGTGTTCACTAACCAAACTTTGATGTTGCGATTTTGCTCTAGTTTTGAACGTAGCAAGGCCGCATATTTTGAAGGATGCAGCGGCAAAAATGCCTGTCCAAAACAGGTTGAAAATGCAGCAGTAGGCTCTTTCACACCTACCTCTGTACCCGCAACCTTCGCTGTATAACCACTAACGAAATGATATACCGCCTGATCTGTGGTCAACAATGAAATGGGAGGAAGTACACCAAAAGCATCTGCCGTCAGGAAAAAAATATTTTCAGGTTCCCGACCAATACCGCTCATTTCGGCATTTTCCATGAAATCTATTGGATAGGATACGCGGGTATTTTCCGTTTTGCTAATATCGTTATAATCAGGTCGATCAAATTCATCCAAAACAACATTTTCAAGCAAAGACCCAAAACGAATTGCGTGAAAAATCTCAGGCTCTTTGTCCTCCGACAAACCTACACATTTGGCATAACAGCCACCTTCGAAATTGAATATTCCCTTTTCGCTCCATCCATGCTCGTCATCACCGATCAACTTTCTATTTCTATCAGCTGACAAGGTAGTCTTCCCTGTACCCGAAAGTCCAAAAAACAAAGCGGTCTCCCCTTCTTTCGAAGTATTCGCCGAGCAGTGCATAGAAAGCACATTATGCTGGAATGGCAAAATAAAGTTCAATATTGAGAAAATGCTCTTTTTAATCTCCCCTGTATAACCGGTCCCTGCAATCAGTACTATCTTTTTTGTAAAATCAATCGCGACAAAATTTTCGTTGATAATGCCATATTGATGCGGCTCTTCGATAAGCAGCGTCGGGGCAGCTAAAATCGACCAAGCGGGCTGAGCATCCAAATTTGGTTCCGGCCGCAGAAACAGGTTATTGGCAAATATACTTTGATAAGCTGTCTCCGTAACAACACGCAAATCTATTTGATAAGCTGGATCAGCCCCTGCAGCACAATCTCTTACATAGATGATTTTATCACTTAAGTGAGCAGTTACTTTCGAAAATAGTGCTTCAAAATTAGCCGGAGACATCCGTTGATTGATTTCTCCCCACCAAACGCTATCTTTTGTTAAAGAATCTTCGACCAGAAACCGATCTTTTGGCGATCTCCCAGTAAATTTTCCCGTATCAGCAGCGAGTGCTCCCGTATCAGAAAGTCGACCTTCGTGATTTGCTAAGGCATGTTCGACCAATTCAGAAACAGGCAATTGATAAAATACATTTTTTGTACTATCAATTTTTAAATATTTCAAATCAGGCGCGTTTCCAATGTTACCCTTTTTCATATTTTTTGTTTGTTTTAAAATGTGCCCAAATTTAAAGGCATTTTTCGCTAAAAACAAAACTTAATTATCTAAAAATCAAGCTTATTGTACAAAAAACACAAAAACAAACAACTCATTAACAACAACTTACGTAAGTAAAAAAAAATAAACTTTTTAGCACATTTTTTTAGCACATCAATTTATCACTATCAAAAAATATCACATATTTTTCGTAAATTGTTCCAACCTTTACAAATATTAATAAGGTAAAAAAAAGACAGTGTCACGTCCATCAGCCATTGATCGTTGAAAGTGGCAGCAATCTCCAGGCCGACGGACTAACATGAGTAAAGATAAAGAGATGAAATAGCTACAATTGTAGCACGAACACGGAAGAGCACAGGGGGCTTTGATGCTATCTGACAAATAATTGCTTGTGCTTAAAATAAACTGGATATGCTTTATAACCATTAAAAGACACATAATCTGCAAATGAAATTACATGCTATAGAAACGGGATTTTTTAAACTCGATGGCGGTGCAATGTTTGGCGTTGTTCCAAAGAGTATCTGGAACAAAACAAACCCAGCCGACTCAAACAATATGTGTACCTGGGGAAACCGCCTGCTCCTCATCGAGGACAGTAATCGATTAATGCTGGTCGATACAGGACTGGGAGATAAACAAAATGAAAAATTCTTCAGCTATTATTATCTTCACGGCGATGCAACGCTGGATAAATCATTAAAAAATATTGGATTTGACAGGAACGATATCACCGATGTCATCCTTACACACCTGCACTTTGACCATTGCGGCGGCGCTATAGTCCGCGAAGGTGAACAGCTGGTTCCGGCTTTTAAAAATGCTCATTTTTGGAGCAATAGTGACCATTGGTCTTGGGCGACCGATCCTAACCCGCGCGAAAAAGCATCTTTCTTAAAAGAGAACATTTTACCGATACAGGAAAGTGGACAATTAAAATTTGTCGAAGATCATCAGAATCCTTTTGGAAACAATATCGCTATCCGTTATGCACACGGCCATACAGAGGCTATGATGTTGCCACAGATACAGTATAAAGGCAAAACAATCCTCTATATGGCGGATCTATTACCTTCGGTGGGACATATTCCCATTCCTTATGTTATGGGTTATGATGTCAGACCCCTCGTGACCATGGAGGAACGTAACAGCTATTGGAATGAGATCGTCGATAATGAATACATCTTATTTTTCGAACACGATCCCATACATGAATGCTGTACACTTCAACGTACTGAAAAAGGTATCCGCGTAAAGGACATTTTCAAATTGGGCGAGATTTAGGAGGTCTAATCAAAGGAGATCAAATAGGATAAACAAAAAAAAGGCTACTTTGAAAGTAGCCTTTTTTATTTCATGAATATGTTTAGAATCTAAAGCCCAAAGCCCAGTAATTTTCAAAAAACCATATTTGTTGGGATGCTTTATCTACCCCTCTTCTTCCAGTTGTACGAATGTTTGTTAAATCAGTCCAGCCCGTTTTGAAGTTCCCCTGAAGATAGAGTCCTTTATAAAAACGGTAGTGCAAACCAACTTTTGCCGAAGCACCATAACCCGCAATGTTCCAAAAGTGGTTGGCTCCTTCGCCAAAAAGATGCACGTCGGAACGAGGAATCAATAGACCTACATCCACACCAGATTCCATTGTCAGCACCTGTTGACCTTTGCGATTATTGATGATGTCATCATAACGCTCCAGACCTACTGAGGCAAAGTTATAACCATCTGTATGCTCAAATGTCAGCATGGCAGAGTCTACAGTAATCAATTCACCGTTATATTGACCGGCGCGGTTTCCCGTCGGGATACCGGGATTAGAAATCTCTTCACCGATAAAACCGGAAATTTTCACCTGCTGCGGAATATCGACCACATATTTCATATGGTCCCATCCTAACGAAATTGAGTAATTATCTTTGATATAATAACCAAAGTGCAGATTAAATTGTGGAATAGTTAACCGGCTTGGATCAAAATACGTCGAACCAAATTTAGTTGGCCTATCACCCGCTTTTACATCATGGAGTATAAAGTCATAATTAGGACCCGTAAAATGAATATCTGATTTCGCGTAAGAAGAGAAGTTGTACCCCCAAAAGAAGAAGAATTTGCCCTTGTTACTTTCTGTTCTCAAATTTTTCGGTTTGAAAATGCTTTTTCCTATCTCAGGATTTTCTTGGGCAAATAAGGCAGAAACACTTAATGCAAGTGCTCCAATCGTTAAAAATATTTTTCTCATATCGGTGCTAAAAACGTTGGGCAAAAGTACCCGCATTCTATTTTATAAGCAAATAAAAACTGTGGAAAATGGTAAAATATGACGAAGATCACAGAAATATCATTCGATTCAGAAAACAAACCTTCATGACTTATCAAGCACCGAGAGTAATTAAAGCGAACTAAAAAGTTCTTTCTGTCGAATAACATCAGACAGTTTCAAAAAAAAGCTGCTTCCCATTTCCAGGAAAGCAGCTTTTCATTTATTTTATTCCAAGGAATTATTACCCTTGATTTTTACGAATGATATTCAAAGCCCCACCAGCTTTAAACCATTCAATTTGTTGCGCATTGTAGGTATGGTTCGCCAAAATCTCTTCTTGCGTTCCGTCTGCATGATGCAATACAAGTGTTAAAGGTTTACCTGGTGCAAATGTTGTCAAGCCGATAATATCAATGGTATCATTTTCCTGAATCTTGTTATAATCGTCTTTGTCTGCAAAAGTTAATCCCAACATACCTTGTTTTTTCAAGTTCGTTTCGTGAATACGTGCAAAAGACTTAACTAAAACAGCACGAACACCCAAATGACGAGGTTCCATCGCAGCATGCTCGCGGGAAGAACCTTCACCGTAGTTTTCATCACCGACTACAATTGAACCAATACCGTGTGCTTTATAGTCCCGCTGTGTTGCAGGAACAGGACCATATTCGCCTGTGAGTTGATTTTTAACGCTATCAGTCTTTTCGTTGAAGAAATTCAAAGCACCGATCAACATGTTGTTTGAAATATTATCTAAGTGACCACGGTATTTCAACCAAGGACCGGCCATTGAAATATGGTCAGTAGTACATTTACCTTTTGCCTTAATCAATAATTTCAATCCTTTCAAATCCGTACCTTCCCATGGCGCAAAAGGCTCCAACAATTGAAGACGATCAGAAGTAGGAGCTACATCAACCACCACCGAACTACCATCAGCCGCAGGCGCCTGATATCCAGGATCATCTACCGCAAAGCCTTTCGTTGGCAACTCATCCCCTACAGGTGGATCTAGCTTCACTTGTTCGCCTTTATTGTTTATCAAGGTATCAGTTACCGGATTGAAGCCCAAATCACCAGAAATCGCGATTGCAGCTACCAATTCTGGCGATGCAACAAATGCATAAGTATTTGGATTGCCATCTGCACGTTTTGCGAAGTTACGATTGAAAGAATGAACGATTGTATTTTTCTCTTGTTTATCGGCTCCTACACGATCCCACATACCGATACAAGGACCACATGCATTGGTAAAAATTGTCGCATTGAGGTCTTCAAAAGTTTTCAGCAAACCATCACGATCAGCAGTAAAACGTACTTGCTCTGACCCTGGATTAATACCAAATTCAGCTTTTGTAATCAATCCTTTATCAACTGCTTGTTTTGCAATGGAGGCAGCACGGGATAAATCTTCATAAGAAGAGTTTGTACACGAACCGATCAATCCCCATTCCACTTGCAATGGCCAGCCATTCTTTTCAGCTTCTTCGCGCATGCGTGAAACTGGTGTATACAAATCTGGTGTAAAAGGACCATTTAGAGAAGGCTCCAGCTCAGATAGATTGATTTCTATTAACTGATCGAAATACTGCTCAGGATTAGCATAAACTTCGGCATCCGCTGTCAAGTGCTCTCTAATCACATTTGCCGCATCCGCCACTTCGGCACGACCGGTAGCACGTAAATAACGCTCCATGGATTCGTCGTACCCGAAAGTTGAGGTTGTCGCGCCAATTTCAGCGCCCATGTTACAGATTGTTCCTTTTCCTGTACAAGATAAAGATTCCGCACCTTCGCCAAAATATTCAACGATAGCACCTGTTCCGCCTTTTACAGTCAAGATACCTGCAACTTTCAAGATCACGTCTTTTGCTGCAGCCCATCCGCTGAGCTTACCTGTCAATTTTACACCGATCAGCTTAGGAAATTTAAGCTCCCAAGGCAAACCTGCCATGACATCACAAGCATCAGCACCACCCACACCGATCGCAACCATACCTAAACCGCCGGCGTTCACCGTATGCGAGTCTGTACCAATCATCATACCGCCTGGAAAAGCATAGTTTTCCAAAACAACCTGGTGAATAATACCTGCTCCAGGTTTCCAGAAACCGATACCATACTTATTGGACACAGAACTCAAAAAGTTAAATACTTCAGAGCTTTCGTTTTTAGCTCGTGCTAAATCTTTGTCTGCTCCTTCTTTCGCCTGAATCAAGTGATCACAGTGTACAGTAGAAGGAACTGCCACCTTTGGACGCCCAGCTTGCATAAATTGCAATAATGCCATCTGTGCAGTTGCATCTTGCATAGCAACGCGATCTGGAGCAAAGTCGACGTAAGAAACGCCACGTTTGTAATCTTCAGTAGCATTGCCATCCCAAAGGTGGGCATACAAAATTTTCTCAGATAAAGTCAAAGGTTTGTTAACCACTTGACGAGCCGCAGTAATGCGCTCGTCATATTGGCTATAGACCTTTTTAATCATATCTATATCAAAAGCCATATCTCTCTAATTTATATTGTTTAATTAAGTTACTAAACCCTAATCACTCATTATTTTGTTGGAATAGGCGCAAACTTTGTTAAGTTAATGCCTTCCACAGCAGCTTTATATTCTTCGATATTCGGAATACGGCCCAAGATCGCTGAAAGAACAACAACTGGAGTTGATGCTAATAAAGACTCCCCTTTTTTACCATCCCTATCTTCAACAACACGTCCTTGGAATAAGCGCGTTGAAGTAGCCATTACCGTGTCACCTTTAGCTGCTTTTTCCTGGTTACCCATACAAAGGTTACAACCAGGGCGTTCCAAGTACATAATATTCTCGTATTCAGTACGTGCAGTACTTTTTGGTAAAGCATCGCTAAATTCAAATCCAGAGTATTTTTGTAAGAATTCCCAATCGCCTTCCGCTTTCAGTTCATCGATAATATTGTACGTTGGAGCTGCAACGACCAAAGGAGCTTCAAACGTAACGACACCTTTCTGCTGTTCAATGTTTTTCAACATCTTCGATACGATTTTCAAATCGTCTTTGTGAACCATACAAGAACCGACGAAACCTAAGTCTACCTTTTTGTTTCCACCGTAGTACGAAAGGTCGCGAATTGTATCGTGTGTATAACGTTTGGAAACATCCGCATTATTCACATCCGGGTCGGCAATCATTGGTTCTTCAATGATATCCAGATCAATAACAACTTCTGCATAATATTTCGCATTGGTATCTGGAGTTAACGCAGGCTTGGCACCAGATTTAATTTCCTCAATACGTTTATTCGCCTTGTCAATTAAGCCTTGCAAAACGTTGTTTTTGTTTTCCATGCCTTTATCGATCATAATCTGGATACGGTTTTTAGCGATCTCCAATGATTCGATCAATGTATTATCCTGTGAAATACAAATAGAAGCTTTCGCCTTCATTTCTGCAGTCCAGTCAGTAAAAGTAAATGCCTGATCGGCTAAAAGCGTTCCGATATGAACTTCAATAATTCTGCCTTGGAAAACGTTCTCGCCAGCAAATTGCTGCAGCATCTGTGCTTGTGTAGCATGAACCACATCACGGAAATCCATATGTTCTTTCATACTGCCTTTAAATGTAACTTTTACCGATTCTGGGATTGGCATAGAAGCTTCACCTGTCGCTAAAGCTAGCGCCACCGTACCAGAGTCAGCTCCAAAAGCAACACCTTTAGACATACGGGTATGTGAATCACCTCCGATAATGATCGCCCATTCATCTATTGTAATATCATTTAATACCTTATGAATAACGTCTGTCATTGAATGATATACACCTTGAGGGTCACGTGCTGTGATCAATCCAAAGTCATTCATAAATTTCATCAATTTTGGAATATTCGCTTGTGCTTTTTTATCCCAAACCGATGCCGTATGACAACCCGATTGATAAGCGCCATCTACAGTAGGTGCAATTACAGTCGCAGCCATTGCTTCAAGTTCCTGCGCTGTCATCAAACCTGTTGTATCCTGAGAACCAACAATATTTACTTTAACGCGAACGTCAGAACCGGCATGTAATACTTTACCTGGAGTTACACCAACCGCATTTTTATTAAAAATTTTCTCTACAGCAGTCAAGCCTTGTCCTTCAATCGTGATTTCTTTTGATGGGGCAAATACTGTCGGCGCTTGAATGCCTAACGTTTCCGCTGCAAAAGTTTGGATTTTTTTACCAAAGACAATAGCATAAGAACCACCTGCTTTAATAAATTCCATTTTTTGTGGAGTCAAAGCTTTGGAAATATCGATCAGCTCCTGCTCGCCATTATATAATTTTTTAGTCTTAGTATTGATCGTTAAGACAGTACCTGTTGCGACAGAATAAGCTTCTTCAAGGATTGGCTCATTTTTCTCGTTACGGATTACGTTGCCATTTTCATCCACTTTCTTCACCCAGTTTTTAAGGTCTATACCGATACCTCCGGTCACATCCACTGTGGTCAAGAAAATAGGTGAGATACCATTTGTACCGCCTACAATTGGTGCGATGTTCACAAAAGGAACATAAGGACTCGCTTGTTTACCCGTCCATAATGCAACGTTGTTGACACCCGACATACGAGATGACCCCACACCCATTGTTCCTTTCTCAGCAATTAACATGACACTTTTACCAGGGTGTTGCGCCTGTAAGGCGACGATCTGTTGCTGTGCTTCAGGTGTGATCATACATTTTCCATGTAATTCACGATCTGAACGTGAGTGCGCCTGGTTACCTGGCGACAATAAATCTGTCGAGATATCACCTTCACCAGCGATAAACGTAACCACCTGAATTTCCTCAGCAACCTCAGGCAGTTTTGTAAAAAACTCTGCTTTTGCGTAGCTTTCTAAAATATCTTTTGCAACCTCATTGCCTTGCTCAAAAGCTTCTTTCAAACGAGCAGTATCCGCGTCATATAAGAAAACTTGTGTTTTAAGCACCTCGGCCGCCTGTTTTGCAATAGCTAAGTCTGTACCCAAAGCCAGGTCCAATAAAACCTTGATTGAAGGGCCACCCTTCATATGTGACAACAATTCAAAAGCGAAATCAGGTGCAATTTCAGCAACAACTGATTCACCCAAAACAATTTCCTTTAGGAATTGTGCTTTAACACCCGCTGCAGGCGTAGTACCCGGCAACGTGTTGTAAATAAACAATCTTAAAGATTCAGCTCTATTTTCATTGTTTAAATCTTTAATCTGAGCAATTACCTCACTTAGTAATTCTGCTCCATCAATAGGCTTAGGATGTAACCCTTGGCCTTCTCGTTCTACAACCTCTTGTACGTAATCGTTGTAAATACTCATAGATATCTATCTTTCTATTTTATGGGTAGCATAAAAACACCTATGTCTTTCTAAACCGCCATGTCTGTAATATAATTAAGCAAATACGCCATCTATCGGGTCCTCCCTGACAAATCACAAATTAGCCCTTCCACTTCATGTTTCGAAGCTGATCTATTTGTCGTAAATCAACTTGTATGACTAATTACAAAAATAGTGAAAATCCAACTTTAAACGCATGCATTCCATTTATTTAAATCAATTTGGAATTGTTCTAAACAGCATTTATGCAATCCTGCCATCTTTTTTTGAAATCCGCTATATTGTATTTATTTCTTTCAAAAAAAAGGTGATTTATATTATTAAATCACCTTTTCGTTTTATATACTTTCTACAGTTATATCAATGTCTTTTAATGCTTTCACGGTTTCCAGAGGATCTGTCGCGTTGAATACAAATGACCCTGCCACCAGCACATCTGCTCCGGCTTTCAATAACTGTGCTGCATTCGCGGTCGTTACTCCCCCATCGATTTCAATCAGCAGACCATCATTCATTCCCTGTGCCATGGCCCTTAGTTCCTGTACCTTGGCATAGGTATTTGGAATAAATTTCTGACCGCCGAACCCTGGATTGACCGACATGATACAGACCAAGTCCAGATCCGCAAGAACATCTTTTAAAAGTGCTACTGGCGTATGTGGATTCAATGCAACCCCTGCTTTACAGCCCAATTCTTTAATAGCAGCCAGTGTACGATGCAAATGTGTACAGGCCTCATAATGCACGGTAATGATCGCTGCACCCGAGTCTTTACATACCTGCAGATAACGGTCTGGATCAACAATCATCAAATGTACATCCAAAGGTTTAGAAGCATGTTTTGCAATAGCCTGCATAACTGGAAATCCAAAAGAGATATTTGGAACGAAAACACCGTCCATAATATCAATATGAAACCAATCTGCCTCACTGTTGTTTACCATGATGATATCATCGTATAATTTTGCAAAGTCTGCAGCAAGAACGGATGGTGCAATTAGATGTGATTTTGTTGACATGTTGTATTTTTTTTGCAAAGATAACAAGTATTTTTTGTTCATCACAGCGTTTACCCGTTTTAATACCTATAAACGACAATTGGCTAAAGCTGCAGAAAATAATTATAATTACATTTGTATATTAACATGATAATAAAATACAGCTCACCGTGGGAAGACTAAAAATAAAATATAGAAGAGAATTAAATACAACGGAGAATCTCGTCCGAAAAATTGGATTAATACTTATCACCATTATTCTGATCTGTATATTCCTTCCCAAACAACCTCGTTTTCGCTATGAATTCCAAAAGGGAAAAGTATGGAATCATGAGAATCTGATATCACCCTATAATTTTGCCATATTAAAAACGCAGGAGGAATTGAATGCGGACAAGAAAAGTATCTTAAACACGATTCAACCGATTTATAATGCCAATACGACAACAAGCAAAGAGCAAATTGATCAGTTCAACACGGATCTTGCCGAAAAGTGGCAAAGCAGCAAATTGGATACAACGCATGAAAATATAGTTGATTATAGAAATGCCGGTAATGCCATCTTAAGCCATCTCTATGGCAAAGGCATTCTGTCATTGAACAATCGGTTTCAGAACCGCAGCAATGACAAATCCCCGGCTTCCAAGCATTACAACTTTACACTGATCCAGGACAAAGTTGCCAGCCAAAAAAACACAGTCGACTGTTACACCATCGAAAGCTCTTATGGTTATATGGATGAAATTATGCCCAAATTGACCAAGATAAAGCAAAAGAGCTGGCTGGAGGAAACTTTAAAAAATTACATTACCATTAACTACATCTACAACGATCAACAAACGGAAGCTTTAGAACAAAATGCCATTGCAAACATATCGGCTACACGCGGTGTGGTCCAAAAAGGAGAACTGATCGCTGAAAAGGAGAAAATAATTTCCAATGAAACGTACCAGAAACTCGAGTCGCTTCGTAAGGTATATGAAGATGAAGGCAAGATCAGTGGAAATCAAAACTATGTGACCCTGGGCCAATTTCTGATTATCTCGCTTGCCCTGTCTATTTTGATGGTATTCCTTTTTCTTTTCCGTAAGGACATCTATTTTAACAACAGGTTGCTGGTCATTATCATGATTGTGATCATTGGTATGCTCGCTGTCCTATCTTGGGCCATCAAAATCAAAATCCCCAATCTCTATTACATCCCGTTTTGCGCCGTCCCTATTATTATTCGTATTCTTTTTGATACGCGTGTTGCACTCAATATCCATCTGTTGATGGTGCTGCTGGCAGGTCTTTTTGTACCGAATAGTTTTGAGTTTGTCTTTTTACAATTTATGGCGGGGATAGTTGCGATCTATAGTATTAAAACATTGGTCAAACGAGAGCAGCTGTTCATTTCCTCGGCTATTATCCTTGGCACCTATTGGATTGCTTACATTGGCTTGGTTGTCACGAGAAATGGGTCAATAGACACCATTTACTGGTCTGACCTTCTTCCTTTTTTCGTAAGTGTCATGATTACCTTGTTGGCTTATCCGATGATCTATGCATTTGAAAAGTTATTTGGTATTGTATCTGATCTAACACTCATGGAACTTACCAATAGTAACTCCAAGTTATTGCGGGAACTTTCTTTTAAGGCCCCCGGAACATTTCAGCATTCCTTACAGGTGGCTAATCTAGCGGAAGCAGCTATTTACAAAATTGGCGGGAATCCGTTGTTGGTACGCGCTGGAGCACTATATCACGATATCGGAAAATTGACAAACCCCCAGTTTTTCATCGAGAATCAGAAGACAGAAAAAAATCCACATGATGAGCTTTCACCGGAACAAAGTGCGCAGATTATTATATCACATGTCATCAAAGGCGTCGATATCGCCAAAAAACATCAATTGCCTGACGTGATCCTTGATTTTATCCGCACACACCACGGAACAACGCGTGTTGACTATTTTTATAACGTTTTTGTCAAGAACAACCCTGACAAACTGGTTGACGAGTCTTTATTTACTTACCCCGGACCCATTCCTTTTTCCAAGGAAACAGCTGTACTTATGATGGCGGATTCGGTCGAAGCCGCATCCCGTGCATTAAAAGAACCATCTGAAGAGTCTATCAATAATCTTGTCGATAAAATTATCGAACATAAATTGATGCGGGGGCAGTTTAATAATAGTAACATTACGCTAAAAGATATCACTGAATCTGCAGTTATTTTTAAGGCAATGCTCAAAAGTATCTATCACGTGCGGGTGGATTACGAATTAAGCAAAAAAACAATGTAATTTTAATTGTCAAACAACAAATTGAATTTCAAACGCTTATTGCAACGTTACATTTTTTTTGCATTTTTTTTAGTATTTAGACTTTGCAGAATCAAATAATTGCCTTATGTTTGCAATGTCAAAACGAGGAAGGGTGCCTGAGTGGCCGAAAGGAACAGTTTGCTAAACTGTCGTACTGGAAACGGTACCGCGGGTTCGAATCCCGCCTCTTCCGCCAAGACAAAAGAGCTTTTTGAGAAATCAGAAAGCTTTTTTTGTTTTTGGAGCTCGGGCAGCACCAAAAACGGATCAAGCAGAATTCTTGGGATCATACCGAAAGTTTGGGGGAGGAGAAGTTTTTAAGCATACAATTTCATTACTCTATATTGGAAGAATGTGGTGTCCCTTACGCCGCGAAAGACACTCCTGAACGCTTTGAGCTTTGCATTGAAAGATTCTGCTGAAGCATTGCCTTGGCCATGTTTGGCGCCATATCCATGGTTACCTCCTTTACCTTATTCCTTGAGCGCAGGGGAATCCGTTCAAGAACAGACATGATATCCTCAGCCTTGGTGCCCTTGATAGTTGCCAGGATCGTCCCTTTACCTCCTTTTGCCGATTTACTGCTAACAATGGTATATAATTCACCGTTGCGAAAACTGGTCTCATCGATGCTCAAGCGTTCAGAGATGTTCCCCGGGAAAAGAGTCCATCGCTCTGCATGTGGCTTTTGGCTCCAGTCATGGAAGTCACTGAGATGGTTCTTGTATTGATCCTGAAGTTGCTTGCCGTCCATCTGGAAGAATAACCCTACCAATTGGGCACTTACAGGATAGTTATCCAAATATCTTCTTTAAAAAAAGCCCGAATTCAGTCGTCATTCGAGTACCCTCACGCAAAAGGTTCCAATCTCTTGTGATAATCTCTCCCGTATCTAACACTGTCCAGCGGCGGCGGCGGATATGTAGAGTAACTTTCTGACCTCTAATGGGAAAGTCTGAAATCTCTGTGGAAGGCATAAAGCCCTTTGACTCCAACTTGCTGTTCTCATAGTCCTTTGGAGCAATATTAAGCTCATCTAAATAAATGTGGAGCTGACTTCTAAAATCTGAAAGTATTCTAAAAGCCCTTCGGCCATCAATAGGGACAGTAATTTACGTTCGGGCAAAACAGTTCAAGAACGCGCGAGCAGCTCAGGGACGAGATCGATTACCTTTACCAGGAGTTTGCTACACAAGATACCATTTTATTCGTACCTGCTTCGTACCTGCTTCGAATCACCAACAGATATTATACAGCCCCGACACAGAAATTGATCAGTCTCTCACCAGAAAAAGTCTGTTGCATTATTGGTCAACATTCGTAAGCAGACTGTACAGCTCCGAACGCTTTACGAACAAGGTACGAACAACATACGAACAAAAGGCAAATGCCGCAGTCATTTGGCTCACCGTTGTTATTTAACATTCTTTATTTACTACCGGCCCATAGAATTGCATTCCTGAACATCGTTGTAAAATCTTTAGATGCAAATAAGGATCCGCTATGGCCAATCAGAAAATATACGTTTCTGGCTTTCACATTTGTATTACTCCAAATAATGGGATGGTCGCCCATTTTAATCGTTGAAATGGGCTGGTAGCTATCCTCATCGACATGCGCCAGAACCTTGACATGAGGTCTTGGATTTTTATCAAAAACATAAAACTCATCATTGGGAATCAAAAAATGAGGATTTACACCTTTCATAACAGGATGCTTTCGATCTTCGACATAAGCTGTCGCAGATGCTGTTTTAGCGATGTAATTTTTAAATCGTATTCCACCCATAAAGTTGGAAAACCAATTCCACATCTTGTAGCCATCAAATTCCCCCAGCAATGCCGCATGGTGAAAACCGACCCAGCCTCCTCTTCCATTTTCTATGTAATCTATAAACGCCTTTTCAGCCTCTTCTGTCCATCTATACGGTGGATAATCCAACTGTATGATTACCTTAAACTGTGTCAGGTATTCCTTTGTTATTTTTTCTGTATCATGAATTTCTGTTATATGAAAGCCGTCTTTCTCCCCTGAATTCTTTAACCATTCTAATCCAGTATCTGTAAATGAAGCATGTTGCCCGCCCCTTTCTGTCAGTACGAGTACAGCAAAGGTATTACGGCCTTGAGCAGATAGCGCACTTATTGTCCCGATCATCATAAAGAAAAGGAACACGATATTTAAGCATGAGATCGTCAAGTTTCTCGGATTCGACACTTGTGTCATAAGTATGCGGTTTAAGTAAATTAAAAAGTTTAAAATTCCGAAGTTAGTGATAGCCACTTCCCTGCTGTTGTCATCCATACCTCCTTATACGTCGCATTGTTAGCCTGTGGCCAATAAGGAACATCTTCATTGTACCGGGTTTGTATACCTACAGGCATTTCCCCCACCATTTCACCCGGAAGCGGACAATATTGCTGTGCAAAATTTGCGCCCTCACCATAAATAAGAGACTGTCCAAAAGGATTCTTACCGACGGTCCAATAAAGTTGTTCACGTGCGATCTGTAGAAGCGTCTCATTTTTCAGGTATTTACCCAATATCGCTGCTGCCTTGCCCTGGCTCAAATGAATCGCCGCATTTCCCCGGAAAGAAAACCAGACAGGAAAACGCTTTAAATAATAAGATTTATCCAATTGGACACCTTGTTTGAGTTGGGCTACATAATCGTCCTTGGCTTTTGCTCCCGCAAAAAGATGCTGCCGTTGAAAACTTACTGAGTCCTGGGCTTCTTCAATATGATAGACGCCTGCAGGAGCCATGCCGTAAGGTGCTGTATACTTCATAGTTTTTGTGAGGTAACTACCATAATCAAGCAATGCCTGTTGCCATAACCTGTATTTGACATGCTGTGCTTGTCCTTCGGCGAGGGCAACAAGGGCCTGAGCATAAATTTGCTCGCGCGATTGATGGTTGGCATGCACAACGACCTTCTGCGTTCGATCTCGATAGAAAAAACCTTTTAATCCGTCCTTATCACCTAATGGTTCCTTACGCTGTGCCAATAATACCGCATCCATAAAATTAACAGCATGCTGTGCGTATGTTGTATTCCCTGTGAGCTTATACAGCTGACTGGCAGCCCAAGAAGCCGTCGCCATAAATTGACTTTCGGAAGTGCCATAGCTATGTTCCCAAAAAACGGGAAAATGATCATACCCCGTTTCCTTCCATTTGGACAGCGCAAAATCAAAATCCTCCATCGCTGTCTTTTTCAATTTTTCACTTAGTGCAGGATCTTGAACCATGCTCATGGCCGCATATGCTTCATAGGCTGAAAATAAAAAATTATCAAAAGGGCTATCATGGACACGTGCCTTCATATCATCTTTATTACCGATCAGGCCATCCGTCCAGATCACAATTCCAGCACTACTGGCCCTGTACCCTTTGCCAAGGCGGGTTTTTAAGATAAAATCTACTCCCCAAGCTGCTTCCTCCATAAGTCGCTGATATAGGGCGGTATTGCTTTTTTTAACCTTATTGGCCATTTCCAGCAGCGAGAATACCACATCTCCGGTCTGTAAGCTCTGTTGGGAAAGGTCGCCGGCATCATGCCAGCCTCCGTTATAGGCCAAACGAAGTCCATCAAAGGTCGCACCGATATCGGCATGACAGGAACCATGCTTCTCTGAAACAGGGTGGCCACAGCGTTCACAAAAAATAAAGTTGAGCACACGCCATATGGAATTTTGCCATATATTTTCACCTATCACAAAAGGTTGGGTTTCCTGCCCTTCTGTCGCAATGATATATTGCCCGAACTTTGTAAAGTCACTGAAATCTAACACATCAAATTCGCCAATACTAGTAGTTACACTTTTCTTCTTACCGGTATAAACTACAGCCCTATCTTCGGCGCGAAGTAACTTAAACAAATCATCCCCTGTTTTTTTATGCTTCAAAATCGCGGTCTTTTGTCCCTGAAGATCATACCCGGTGGATGAATAGATAATGCGTCCCTCGACGGGTTCCCAGCCCAGCATCCGTTCAGGTTTTTCGACTTCCTGTAATTCAATCCCATCGATATAAAAATTTAACGAATCCCCACTGACCCGATCTTTTCCAAAGCCGGGTACCCCAAAAGCGATACCTGTTATACGATCTCTCGGTAAGTCACCGATCTCCAAAAAACAGGTATTCCATGTCCTGTTGACCAGATTTATTTCGTGGGTTCCCTCCCGAAAATATTCGTCTGGGATTTTCTCTTTGCCATCATTGTAATAATGTAGGTTTAGATGAACATTGCGGCCGCCTTCACAATCCGGATAGATACGAAAAACGATACGATTGTATTTTTCCCAATTTTCTCCTGCCAAGTCAAATATGGCAGAAGCGCCACCATAATTCGCATAGTCTCCATCCGCAGGCGCTCCATGAGCCCATTCTTTACGGACCGTCGGCACTTGCAATTTAATAGTCCCCACACCAAACTGTCCCTCTTTCTTCGCGAAGAAAATTTTGCCAACCCCCTGTTGACGCCAACGGGCAAACTCGGTGATTCCTTTGGGTTGATATGCTCGCAGGACTTTCTTTTTCATGCCCAGATTTTCTAAAGACAATGTTGTATCCAATGGTAGTGGACGGTGCAGAATTCCGCTCTGCCAAATCGCTTCATTCAACTTCAGGTCTGAAGTGAGTTTGGGTGTCTGAGCCACAGTTCTGGTTACCATAGCGCAAGAGACCATCACAAAGAAGAGTAATTGTAGCTTATTCATACCTTTATTTTGCATTGAAAGGGGCTTTGAATTCTTTTCTAAACGTCTGTACGCCTTTGGAGGGAAAATCTTTTGGAATAGCCTGCGTCACCTTGCCCGTTACGGCCCATTCACATCCTCGCAGCAAAGTAACCTGAAAGCCCGTGCATTCCATGGCATAGCGCAGTTCAGGGTCATTGCCCACATGTCCCATTACCGTCACAAATACTCTTCCTTTTCCATAGTTTACAGTCCACATCAGTGGTTCTTCACGACCTAGCCCTTGTGGACGTGTATCGTCTATGGTCGTTGCCAATACTTCCATATGTTCAGCAGGGCCGCGCAGGTATGTATAAAGTTCGTCTTTGAAATGACTCCAGACAGTAGGCAGCCCCTTTAGGATAGGATGATCTGTTGCCTTATGGGTCACATCAAAAGGATGCTGTAATCCATGATGTCCTGCGGGGCCGGGGCTGTAATCGTAGACGATTCTATTGTTTTTAAAATAAACATAGGGACCCACCGTCTCATCTCTACCATCCCAAGCACCCAGTGCTGTCATCTTGTTGTATTCGGGCCAGTCTGCCATGGGTACAATGGCTGAATGAATGACGACAAGAGCTCCTCCATTGGCCATATACTGCTCCAGATCCTGTCGGGTTTCTTGACTCCAGGTCGTCCCACCGTAATTGGAAATAATCAAGCTATAATCACGAAAGTGCGGGCGAAAAGTAGAAATATCCTGACCGTATGGTGGACTTATGGCGACATCCACATCAAAAAGCCCACTGTTTTCAAGTATTTTTTCTATGGCATCGGTACTACCCTTCCACCAGTGCGACCCATCTTGCCCCGTGACAATAAGTACTTTATGTTTTTGCTGCCCCATCAGTGTTGTCCAGCCTGAAAGAAGGGTCAGAATCAGTAGCAACACTTTCATATTATTTTTCATTATTTTTATATTCTACGCGATCAAATCGCCATTCTGTTTTTAAATTATTCCCATTTTTATCCACGGAAAATTTACCATCTTTCATATAGCGCCTGTATAATTCAAATTTTCCGTCGTTGTTCCGGTCCTCTAGGAGCAGTTCACGCTGATCAGAAAGGGTAACTTCGGAAATGTATTTTACCTCCTTTGAATAATAGCCAATGATCACGTAATAACATTTGAAAAGATCAAAATAAGGATAGTGACCATTGTCTGAAGCGAAAAGTAACACTTCTTCAAGTTCACTTGAATCGTCCATCTGCACACGTTGGTTTTTATGGAGACCAAAACCCGGTTTTTGAACCTCCGTCGGATAGCGATCCCAATTCGTTGCCTCTGAAGCCCTAAACTGTGCATATCCTGTATTTGTTATACACGAAAACAGGAATACGTAAAAAATATAGTTAATGTTCATATTCCATCTTTATAATTAATGCCCATTTTTCGCCTTGTTATTTATTTAAAAAATCGTTCTAATTCTTATGTAAATGCTCCGATCTCCTTCACGCGTCCTTCAAAATCTTCCCTTGATACACGCGATCGATTCTTCATCTTTGTCCGATAATTATAGATCGTATTAATAGAATATCCAAAAAAGTTGGCAATCTCCAGACTATCTACAATACCCAAACGAATCAAAGCAAAAATGCGCAACTCTGTATTCAGCACTTCACCTTTCTTCAAAACAATTTGTTCTTCTTTGGACAATAACGAATTTACCTGATCAACAAAATCAGGGAATAGGTTAATGAACATCCTATCAAAATTTGCAAATAATTCCTTCAATTCTTCATCTTTCAACGAGTTGTCACGTGTCATCCGGGCGAGCTCTTCGTATTGTCTTTCTTGCATTTTCTTGTTTACCATCTTCCGATAGTTATCTAACTTGGTTATATAGATTGAACACTCGCCCAAAAAATAGGCAATATACTCTTCTTTGAGGTGGTTTGCTTCCGCTACCTCGAGGTTACGGCTGGCCAGTTCCTGATTCATATCATGCAGTTTACTGTTAAAGCTCGCCAGTTCCTGATTTGCATCAGCCAGCTTATTCGCATAGGCTCGTCCTTTCTTCAACTGTTTGTACACATACAGAACAGAAATCACCAGCATTACAGACAAAATGGAAACAAGCAGCAGCAGTCCTTTTAGCTGCTGACTTTTCTGTTCGTTTTTTCGCTGATATTCCCGATCAATAATGGCTTGAATGGTGAGAATCTCCGAGCTGCGAATCCGGGTATTGTAAGCTTTAATATTGTCCAATGAAAAACAGATGTAATGGTAAGCCCTATTGATATCATCCTCCTGCATTAAAATATTGGCCAATACCGAGATAGAGGCATTATCTCTGATCGCAAGCTGTATATCCGAAAGCGCGGAAAGCGCTAGATATTTTTTTTCATTTTCTACGTCTCCCTGCTCCCGGTAAATCAATGAACGATGGAATGTAACTAATGCATAACCAAGTTGGTTGGGCGACGTGAGTCTGAGGCGTTCATCGTTCACTTTTAGGGCATCCACATATTGCTTTTGCAGGCGAAACTTCTTTTCTACGATCCGTAAATGCTCTTCCGACATTGCTGGTGCCAAATTGCGTACCATATCGTTAAAATGGTTTGCTTGGGTCCAATAGCTGCTTCTGGCCTGTGTATGCTGCGTATATTTTCCCATACCAAGATAAAGCTCCCGATAGGCAATTGCATAAGGCAATCTTAGATCATTTTCCAGCGTAGCTGATTGTATACTCCCTAATAGATCAGCGGCCTCCATATGCATCCCCAACCCAACAAAAAGATTTGCCAGGGCTATCGTAGATTCATTCCACTTATTTTCGTCTTTCAGTTCTAAAGCGATAGTTCTGTTCATATTCAAATAGTGAATAGCCGAATCCGACACATAGTTTCTATATTCATTAAACAGGGCAAAGTTAAAGTGATAACCTTTGTCTGAGCTTTTCATCAATGCATTACGCTGTGCTTTCAAACCAAGTATCCGGTCTTCTTTTTGCTTAAAAAACAGATCTTTATCCTGAATTTTACGATCCAGCACTTGCAATAGCGAATCTATCCCACTTTGCGCATGGACAACAGAACTGGTTACGATACACAATACGATAGTCAACAGGTTTATTTTCATATAAATTGGTTACTAAAATCATCCAGCCATGGCCATGCCGTATGTTTAGCATTTCGATGAAAAACATATTTAAGGTGTTTATAGGTTGGATTGAATGATTAAATATAGCAATTTTACCAAATTCTATCGATTGTGTTTGTTATCTTCTTCTATTCAGAACCGAAAATAATCGGCTCATTCTCGCTAACTCTCTCTATATACGCCTGTATTTTTAGGTTTTAAAATACAGGTGTCCGCATGATCAAAAGCTGCGTATTTTAATTTATCAAATCGTCTGCTCCATACAGAAGTCGCAAGCGATCAGTCTTATCTTCCTTGGCATAACGTCGGTATAAAACCCGGTTGTATTTCTGGCTGGGATCGAGCGCTAAAACCCGAATCAGATCACGGCATATATCCTGTTGCTTGGCCTCCCAGCCACTAATCTGCTTGTAAGGCCAGCTTGCTACACTTTTCCCCAAAAATGTGGTTAGGTATTCCACCCCTTTTAGAATTGACCGTCCATCACTGGAACGTTTGCGCAGCAAATCAATACCCAATGTCTGTGCGGTTTCACATACATCCAGCATATGAGTCAGATTGTATTGCGAATAATGATAAGACAAGGTGCGCCACAGCTCATTTGGCTGTTTTCCATCGGGTTCAATCTGGGCAAAAATTCTCTTTTTAGGGAAATCTGCAATTATTTTTCGCCCTGCTTGCTCATCTCCCGAGAACAACAGATAGGTCATTAGCTGAGCGTCATAAGCTGTAGCATGGTTGTTTTTCGCGTTTCTTTCTGCTACGCCCTGTTTGCTTTCCTGCATCCAATGTGCAAATTCGCCAAACCATTGTTTTAGGCTCTTATCATCCTGAGTACTGTAGCTTGAGGATGTTTTCAGCAGCTGTATACTACTTAGCATTTCCACAAACGAATAACTGTCAATTAATCCCTCCGGTCGGCCTTTAGAGTCATCTCTACCCGGGATAAATTGGGCGTAGTCCAAATTAGGGTTCATGCGCGTATCGCTATCTAAAAACCAGGTCCGTAGTAGCAGCACCGCTTTTTTGGCATATTTTTCATCAGCGCTATAAAAAAAAGCCAGACAAAGCGTATTCAGGTCTGCACACATATTGCCCAGCACCTCGCGGTCATATTTACCTAACTCCGGATTGGACTGACCATCTTTATTCACATAGGGCAACCCATTTGTTGTAGCTGGATTAGGCCACCAGTACCTGCTTAGGCTTACATAATCGTGTTTATCTCCACTCGGCGCAATCGCTTTTTTGTGTATGACGGAATAGGCTGGTCTCAACATGGCCTCCTCCGCTTGTTGTAGCAATTTTTTATAAGCCGGGTTATAAGCCGTGGTCTCCAGACGATCTTTTACGAAGTTCATTCGTTTTTTATTCCACAGCCATTGTGCAGACAGCCCAAAGTTCATGAGGAAAAGAAAAAGTGCTGTCGTGTATATTCGTATTATCATATCTACTAGTTTTATGAGCGTGTTAGTCCCAACGATAGGAAACGACTGATTTAGGTGGTACCGTATAGGTGAATTGTGTTCTTTGATCCGAGATGGTAATGATTTTTTTCATTGCTGTTTTATTTAACAGCACCAGAGCCATCGTACCATCACTGTTCTGAAATCCCGCGTGTATAAGTCCATCGGCCGCTACAGCCTTCGTCCCAATACGTGTCGCTCCAGGTTTCACAACAGCGGAGAGGTGGCTAATAACATAGTAATGAGAGTTTCTGGAAATTGATTTATAGTTTTTACGGTCAATATCTACCGCGCCATAACAGGTTTTACACCCTCCTTCTCTCCATGGTCCCCTATCCGAATCCAGCATCAGATTCCAAACCATAACTCCGCTACACCAATTATTTACCGTCCCCAAACCTACCTCTTCCATATCTTCGATCAGACGCAAAGCAAAATCCTGTCCCTTATTCCAGGTGCCGATGGAGGTTTCGGTAAATAGAAGCCCTTTATCAGGACGGGCAGCGTGTATACGCAACAGCTCATCTCGTTTACCCCCGTAATTATGATATGCCGCACCGGCAAGATATTTCGAAGCAAGGCTATCAGCATAAATATGTAGAGGATACCCCTGTTGATCTTTCATGTTATCGTAATTATAGTTATGATCAAACGCATATATTTTTGTATGGAGACCAGCGGATGCTATCTCCGCTCCCAAGCTTTTCACAAAATCCCGCTGTTCCATCCAACCCATAAAGAGAGATGCTGAATTTTTTCGATTAAGCGGTTCATTTTGTGGCGTTATTGCATATATCTTCACCCCGTTTTCCTCAAATGCACGAATCCACTTAACAAAATACTTAGCATAATCTGTATAATAACGGGGATTTAACTGACCACTAGTCCAGGAGTTAAATGGAAGCAGATCAACGAGGTTGTTAACCTTCATCCAACGTGGGCTCGTCCATGGAGATCCAAGAATTTTGATATCGGGATTGATCTTTAAAATTTCTTTTAACACCGGTAAAACATAATGCAATTCTTCATCCTGTAAAGCAAAATGCTCCAAACCTTCCTCATCACAACAGGTATATTCACTGAGCGAAAAGTCTGAACAGCCAATGGAAATCCGTATATAACTATGACCAAAACCTTTTTGTGGGTTAAAAGTTTCGTTTAAAAAACGCTGACGATCTTTTTTCTGCATCTGCATCAAATTGTAACAGGTAGATCCCGTTATTGCGGCTCCAAAACCATCCATTTGCTGAAAACGGATCTTTGGATCTAGCACAATGGTGGTAGCGACATCTTTTTGTACCCTTGCATCGATCCGTATGCTCTTCAAATCTTGTTTTTTATCCTGCGTGGTCACATACAAGTCAACTTGGTCCTTGGCACGTCCGGGTGAGGCCTGTACAAAAGAATAAAATAGGCACGAAATCAGTAATGACAGTAAACGGCAATTGCGTTGTTTCATTTTTTAGTATTATCGAGGTTTAAAATTGATATTATTGATTGACACAGAAGTTTAAGTCAATCCGTTGCAGGCAAATTTATCATTTCAGAAACCTTCAACATATAGACCTAAGAAAAAATGAGAAAACCAGTCTTAAAAATTAACCATAACCAACTTACTACAAGCAGTTTAAAAATTATATCAAGTCAAAAAAAAGTAGATCACAGTATTTATTTTTAGCTACGACCAACAAAAAATCCACGTATTGGAATTTAGTCCAAACTATTTTATTTAAAGGTCAAACCTCACTAATCACTACTTCTTTTTCAAATCAAACAAAACACAACAACCTAAAAAACAAAACATTAAACAGAAAACAACAACAAGAAAATCTCACTTTTGTTTTAGTTCATCTCCATTTCATTTTCGAGACCATTAGTTTTGTATCATAACCGTTGCAAAATATTTTCAGGTCAACAGCACTGTCACCCGAAATACAAATAGCCAATTTTTAAACGCAAGCCTAAAACGTCCATATGAGAATTAAGGAACCATAACATCCTGGAGAAGGTTGTTACTACAGCTTGTATATAGCCTAAGATAAACTGAATAAAATAACCAATCAATTAACACATGTCATGAGAAGAAAAACCGAACTTTTTCTGATACTGGGGGTATCCTCGGCTCTCTATACCTGCAAAGAAGACATCCAAATTGACACCCCGGAAATTACTTCGTACCAAACGGCCGAAGTAGCTTATTTGGGTGACAGCATTCCATTGGATATTACAATTAAGGGGGAGTATCCGATCAATACCATCAAGGCGACTTTTTTCCGGAATGGCGAACAGATCGCAGAAAGCATCATTCCAGCGAAAGAAGCCGGAAGCTACCGCAACAGATTAAAAATACCTTTTACCAAAGGAATCGCGGATGGTCCAGCAGAAATACAACTTATGGTGAAAAATAAGAATTTTAACTACAGCACAGTTATGATTCCAATTCAAGTCACCCGACCTAAATTCCCTTATTTGACACTCAAAACTGCATATGGAAATTACCGAATGGAGCCTGTACCCGGAGAATCCTATAAATACGCAGTCAGTGCAGCTTTCCCAAATACAAAACTGAACGCCTTAATTGAAGCCCCTGCTTACGGGAAAAATGGAAACACCCTTTTATTTGGCGGAACTGAGATCAGTGCTTATGCCACCGATAAAGATTCTATTCCATTTCAAATTGTTCGAGAGCCGGGCACCGTCTTTACCGTCTCATTTGATACGCGCAGTTTTGAAGGCTCCCCTTTTCTAAAACCAGCATTCGCGGGGATTGATTTTCCAAATTTCGTAAACAGTATAGCGGTCATAGAGGCCGAATTCAAACAAAATCAATCCATAAGCTTAGATGGTATACTTGATATTGCGAATTGGTGGATTGACCCAAGCTTTTTATCCAACAATGGAGATGGCTCCTACAAATTTAGGGCAACTGATGGAAAGTATCGTATAACGGCCCATCAGGCATTAAAATATTTTAAGATTGAACCTATGCAGGGGAATATGCTGGCCGATTTTGATCCTATAAGTAAAACCGGGGCTGTATGGATAAACGGTGGCATTGGAGATCAGGCAGGATCTTCACCTGTTGAACGGTTTGGTATTCCTTCGGTGACGACTAATGGAGCATTATGGAATCCCGAAAAGAATGTCGCCATGGCACCGCTTGGAAATGGTATCTATCAAATTAAACTAATCGCTGGTCAAAATCTATTTCTGAGCAATGTTTCGGGAAGTACTGCTGGTATAGCATTCTATCAAAACAGCCGGTCCTTTGACAATTACTTTGCGCTCAATTTAGTACAAACCTTATATGGTAATCCTGGACAGCCAACTTCTGCAGGAGGATCGGCACGTTTTGAGTTAAAAACTTCCAGTGGTAATCTGAGCAAAGGAGCGCCAATCATTTCGACGGGTAGCAACCGCTCATTGGGCGTAAACCGTACCTATGTATTCACTTTAGATACCAAGGTGTCTCCTGCCGCAGTAACCATTACCCTAGAATAATGAAGATCACAAAATTATGAAGATGAGCGAAAAAACAATATTTGCAACTAGCACCCGCTTTATGCACCGAAATCTGCTATCCCTCTCCCTACTTTGTGCCCCTTTTGGCTTATTTGCACAACAGGCAAAAGTATCAGGTCTTATTACGGATAGCAAAGGAAATCCGGTCTCGGGTGTCACTGTTTCTGTCAAAAACCAAACAGCAAAAACAAATACCAATGCCTCTGGACAGTATAGCATACTTGCTTCACCCGGAAATACGCTTGTATTTACTTATGTAGGATACATTACAGAGGAACATATCCTAAAACCTGAAGAAAACACGGTCAACATCCGTTTGACAGAGAGTGCATCCAATTTGGACGAGGTTGTCGTCGTAGGCTTTGGTAAACAAAAAAAAGAAAGTCTGGTGGCCTCGATCAGCACCATCACCGCTAAAGATCTCGCGGTTACCGGACGTTCGCTGTCTAACTCCATTGCCGGGCAGGTTCCGGGCATTGTTGCAATACAGCCTTCGGGAGAACCGGGATACGATGACTCCAATTTTTGGATCCGTGGGGTAAGCTCTTTTGCTGGTGGTACTAGCCCGCTGATAATTATTGATGGTGTACCGCGCAGTAAATCCGATATGAGCAATATACCCGTAGAAGATATCGAGACGTTCTCCGTGCTTAAAGATGCTTCAGCTACAGCAGTATATGGGGCCGAGGGTGCCAACGGCGTGGTACTGATTACCACAAAACGGGGTATGCCACAAAAGACAGTTATCTCCACCGATTTACAGCATGCCATCCGTAAGCCACTACGTTTGCCCAGTTCACTGGATTCGTATCGAACCCTAAGTTTGTACAATGAAGCAACCTGGAACGAAAAAGGAAATCCAACCTCGGGCTGGTTACCAACTTACGACGATAAAACGCTGGAAAAATACGTAACAGGAGCCGACCCAGATTTATATCCAAATACCAATTGGCTGGATCTTTTAAAACCAAATACGAATGTTTCAAGATATACCATAAATTTCCGTGGCGGTGGTGATCGTGTCCGCTTTTTCACCTCAGGAGCCTACTATACGGAAGACGGTCTTTACAATTCACATACGGTCGAAAATTACAATGCGAATCTAAAATACGAACGTTTCAACCTACGCTCCAATATAGACATGGACTTGACTTCGACAACAAAAATGTCAGTCGATCTAGCAGGTTTCTTTGTTAAACAAAATGCTCCTATACAGACCGCTGATAATCTGTGGAGCATTATTACCTTGGCGCCACGTTATCTGTTTCCAATGGTCTATTCAGATGGTACTTTTGCCGAACATCCGGTCTACTCTGCAGGATCAGTTGGAACCGGGGAGCGAGCCAACCCCTACAACTTACTGAACAACATGGGGTATAGCCGAAATCAAGAAGTGACCTTACAGTCCAAAATCAACTTGACACAAGCGCTGGATGTGATTACTCAAGGATTATCCTGGCGTGGAGCAGTTGGTTTCGATAACCTCTCACAGGGTCGTACCAACCGCACTAAAGAGGCAAGATCCTATTATGCCAATTCAAGGGATGCAAACGGGAATCTCGTCTTTAGCCAGATTCGTGGTGGTGCAGCACTTTCCAATCCCGCGGCAGCAGGAAGTTCGGGTGAACGCAATATCTATCTGGAAACAGCCCTGGATTACAAACATAAATTTGCGAAGCATGATGTATCGGGATTAATCCTCTATAACCAAAAGGAAAAACAATACCAAAATCGAGGCAATGGTCTTGAAATGCTTCCGTACCGTAAACAGTCTATTGTTGCCCGTGGTACCTATGGCTATGATGGACGTTACCTACTTGAAGCGAGTATGGGAATGACTGGAAGTGAGAACTTCGCCATGGGCAATCGCTGGGGTCTATTTCCTTCCATAGGTGCGGCTTGGTGGGTAAGCCACGAAAAATTTTGGGAGCCTTTGGAGCAAATCGTCAGTAAATTGAAATTTCGGGTATCATATGGTAAAACGGGAAATGATGTACTAGCAAATGATCTTTCGCGCTTCCCTTATCGAGAAAAATTGAATGAAGGAGCCGCGGGTTATAACTTTTCCTGGACCGGCGGTGCTGGTGTCGGCGATGGGCAAGGTTCGGGAAGTCCCGGTGCTGGTATTGTGGAGAGCGACTATGCTACCCCAACACTTCAGTGGGAGGAGGAAAACAAATTTAATACAGGAATTGATATTGGCTTATTCAAAAACCGGATCGATGCGACCATAGATTTCTTCTACAATGAACGTTTTGATATTCTGATGCGCCGTCGTACATTGCCAACATCTGCAGGTTTGCAGGTTGCTCCGATGCAGAATTTTGGACGCACAAACAATTGCGGACTCGATATGAATATAACCGGGACACAAAAGGTTAATGAAGTCACCTTGAGCGCCCGACTAAACTATACTTATACCAAAAACAAAGTCGTTGAGTTTGATGAAATTCCACCGTCTTATACCTATCAAGCCTACACAGGCCAAAGCATCGGCAAACCCTTCATATATATTGCCGATGGCCTATATACTCCGGATGATTTCGATATTACGGTCAACCCAGCAAATGGAGCGCAAACGTACCAGCTTAAATCGGGCCTCGCAAACCCTGGTTTTGCGGTTGCTCCCGGAGACATCCGATATAAGGACCTGAACGGAGACGGTTTGATTAACAACTATGATCAAACGTACAACAGTCTATTTTCTTCCAACATTACCCCTGGAATAGTGTATGGCTTTGGACTTAATGCAGAATGGCATGGATTGAATATTGGTATATTTTTCCAGGGAGCTGGTCGCTTTTCGACAAATCTGTTGGGAAAAACAGAAAACTTTTTTCCGTTCGCACGTTCGGTCAACGACGCTGCGTTGCGCGAGGAAGCGATGGACCGATGGACATTTGCCGACCCTTATAACCAAAACGTGCTGTTTCCCAGATTGAGCACAGCCAACAATGGTAATAATACACGCAACAGCACCTGGTGGTACCGCGACGCGTCTTACCTCCGTCTCAAAAATATCGAACTGGGCTATACACTAAAATCAGAATTTGTCAAAAAGATGCATTTAAATACTGTCCGCTTATATGTACAGGGTGAAAATTTACATACCTGGGATAAAGTTAAATTTTGGGATCCTGAAGTCACTGAACGTTCGGGTTCGCGTTATCCGATCAGCTCAACATGGACCTTTGGTTTAAACGTTACTTTCTAATCTGTTTAATACGATGAAAATATTTAATAAGGCTCTTATCTGTCTCGCGATAGCGACGACTACATTATCTACGTCCTGCAAGAAATACCTGGATGTCTCCTCTGAACTCGCCGACAATCTGACGATTGAAGGAGTATTTGAAAATGCCGCATACACTAGACGTTGGCACGGAAATATCTTTAACTGTATCATTGAATATTCCAAAAACTCATCCTCTGCCGACAGAATGAGCAATCCTTGGTCCGCAATTTCCGGGGAGATTGTCGCTAACTTTGCCCGCAATCTGATGGTATCGGGTTATACCGCTGGTAATGCTGGTTATCACCGTTGGGCAACTCAATATATGCAAATCCGTCAGGCATTAATTTTTATCCAACGTGCACATGCGATCTCGGGTTCGGGCAATAATGCATTGCCTCAGGCTGAAGTAGATCGCATGAAGGACGAAGCCCGCTTTTTTGTTGCTTATTCCTATTTTACCCTGCTGGAACTATATGGTCCTGTACCATTAATAACTGATCTGGCGGATCCGGAAGATCAGAATCTCGACTATGCCCGTGCCCCGATGGATGATGTAATCAACTACATCGACGGCCTACTGGCAGAGTTGATCAATACAGGAAATCTGCCTGCCACTATCAAAAGTAATGTCAGTACAAATCAATATGATACGGGCAGTATGGTACGTCCGACACTTGTCGCAGCACGTGCATTGCGCGCTAAGCTCTGGGTATATGCTTCTTCCAAGCTTTTTAACGGTGGATTTACCGAAAGCTTAGCCATTGTCAATCCCGATGGGAGCCGTTTATTCCCAGACTATAATCCACAAAAGATACAAACCGCAAAACAACGTCTAGAAGAATTTTTGGACTATGCGCATGGTCTCGGGCACAAATTACATATCGAGTATTATCCGGCCGATCCTGCTAACCCCGGCGTGCAGGAGATCAATCCCAATGAATCTATTTATCAACTATTTCAAAAGTACAATGATGAAATTATTTGGGCAACTGGATACAACGATTATAGCAATCCCAATAATCAGGAGCGCCGCTCTAATCCTGTAGATCTCTACGCAAGCCCCACTAATTTTGCTAACGTAGGCATCTCGCAGGAATCTGTAGACGCATTTTTTATGAGCAATGGAAAGACAATTTATGATGCCGGATCGAATTACAAAGAAAATGGATTCACGACAGTCAATAATCCTACCCATGTCAATAATCATGCGGATCAAAACATTTTCAATATGTATGCCAACCGGGAGCCGCGGTTTTATGCTACAGTAGGCTACAATGGAAAAAGTTGGCATATTCATGCAAATGAGCATAATAATCCAAATGGTATATACTATCAATGGTACGGTCGCGGCAAACCTTCGGGAATTGCCGGTGGCGAGAATTGGCCAAGAGCAGGGTATTTACTATATAAATTTAAAAACAGACGTATCGCACAAGGAATTAGTTCCATCAACGTCGCCGGTGCACCAGGTACTCCATTCACCGTTTACACTTCCTGGGCACGACCTTCTATTTTGTTCCGTTTAGCCGACTTCTACTTGTATTACGCCGAAGTCCTCAACGAAATTAATCCCAACGATCCAAAAATTATCGAATATATAGACAAAGTGAGGCAACGCGCCGGGATACCGGGCTATGCAGAAATGGAAGCAAGTGGTATTAAAACAGGTGTTATCGGTAATAAAGCCGGACAATTTAAAGCGATTGTTCAGGAAAGACATGTTGAATTATTAGGCGAAGGACAACGCTGGTTTGACATGCGCCGATGGATGATCTGTGACCCTGTAAGCGCAAATCAACCAGACAAAGGCGGAGTTGATGGTGATATGACACGTATGACCGGAATGAATATGAACGGTTTTGACAATGTGCAACAAACTTACGGTCAGAATACCACAACAGTAAAACCTTTAGGTGACCCCGATTCTTTCTACAAACGGACATCCATAGAAAACCGGCGATGGGTAAAAGAGTATTATTGGTATCCTGTTCCCCAAGATGAAATCAATAAAAGCAAGGGCCGTTTACTCGTTCAGAACCCCTTATGGCCTGTGGTTATTGGAGCGGCGCAGTAAACAATTATAGAAAACCGAGATATATTACCATATATTTCAATCAACTGTTTTCTTTACCATCAAAGGAGCTTATCAGTCAACTTTGGTGGTAAAGAAAACATAAAAAACTAAACACCCAAAGGCCAAAATCAATAGTTAGCGACTGCATTTTTCAGATTAAAACAACGAAGCGTTTGCCTCCATCGATATTCATTTCCCAAGCGTTTTCAATGTTTTTAAGTGGAATATTTACCGTTTCGATTTTTAATTTTCCGTCAGCAGCAAGCTGAAACATTTCGGGAAGTATTTCGGCAATCAATAACTTTATTTCTTCCGGTCTCCAGGTACCTAAACCCGTGCCTGAAAGCTGAATATCTGTACTGCGTAAAATGGAAGATGACAACGTAATTGAATCGCTCATCATTCCGCCAACAGTAACGTAACGCGTATGGTGCGAAAATCCACCATTGCCTTTTAACGCCGATAAGATCACGACCCCGCCCAGTTCAATAGCCATACCTTGCCAAGCTATCATTTTCATGCGGTCGTCACCAATGAATAGTAGTGCAATTAAGCCCGTTCCAGCTGCCTGTATTGACGCCGTAGCAACACCTAAAAGAATACGATCTATCACAACCAAATAAGGGTTGTTAAGATGCCCCCCCAGCAGCCCAAGTAAAGCATAAGGTATCAAACCCCATCTAAGCATCAGATATGCTCCCTTTCGGTCAATCAATTTCCCAACGAAGGGTGCAAAAATTACTACGCCGAGCGAAGGCAACGTAATCAACAAACCTGGATTTTCTTCAAATCCTAAATGGACTGAAATTTCTTTTAATGACGGCGCTATAACAGTTCCAACCATAATTGTTAAACTGCTGCTCAGTAGCAAAGTGAAAATTCCAAATTTTGATATCTGATTCATACTATTGTTTTATTGACTTTACAAATTTCAATATTAAACAATGAAGCAAATGGTGCGATTATCGCATTGTCTTGTACTTTTAGGAAATCAGTCCATATAAAATCAATACCGAATAGATTATTGAAACTCATTCTCTGCTCGAATCTAAATTCCAATGCTTATAAGATGTTTAGCTGAAAGACGTTGTTGGAAAAGAAAATATGCTATGCCTCCTTTCTTAGTCTGGAACACTATACAAAAAAATACCTGAAAGCAGTGATAAAGCCTATGAACCAATTCTTCTATTTTTGCAGGAAAGGAGAGTGAAAAATGAGAAAACTAATGGGGTGCTATTTAATCATCTTGGTCATCGGACCATTTTGCTCAAAGGCACAGGAAAATTTAAAATTTGACGATAATTTCAACCTATGGAACATACAAAAGGGTCAATCGGCAACTGTTTTTGCCACAAAAGCTTATGTGCGTGCTCAACCTAGTCTTAAGGCAGCAATCTTAGATTCTTTATCGGCAGGAAATGTTGTTACGATCACCAGTGCGCCATTCAAAGGAAATACACTGAAAAATTTTTATGCTCCTTGGTATGAGATAAGTTATTCCGACGGTAACAGTAAAAAAAATGGTTTTATTTGGCTCGGACTATTAGCGCTCGGAAAACAAACCGCTTCGGACGGCTCGCAATATATTTACGGTATTGAACGTTTTACAACCGGCAACAATGAACAGGAAGAGGGTCATCTCTCAACAGTTGTTAAGCTTCTCGATGCAAACGGAAATTTCATGGCAGAACATACCTTCCCCTTCACCTATTCGGAACAATCGTTCTCACAAAGTAAATTGCTACCAGCGATGGGCCTTCAAAATGTCAGACAAATCATCCGCATCGAATTCCTGGGTGAAGCCTGTGGTATACCTTCTGAGTACAACTATGTGGCATGGACAGGACAACGACTTGTCGATCTTCCTAGCCGGTATTCGGTGAGTGATGCTGGTGTGTTCTATTACGATGAAAAGATTCTTTTCCCTTCCGAACACGGAAAAAATAATCAGATTATCTATAAATACATTGAAGAGGGAGAAGCTACTGACGACAATGCAGAAAATCCCAATTTCAAAATCACAAAAAAAAGTGAAGAATTTCTATGGAACGGTACTAGTTTTGAAAAGCTTCCAACGGCTAAATAGTATTTTCCATAGATTTTAACATACTGGATACATATAAAAATTAATAAATGGAAGAAAAGAATATATATGATTTGTTCTACAGCGGACAACTAGACTTATTTATCATTGAAGGAGAAAACCAACTGCGACAAAACGATCAAGATGTGACGCTTTGGACACACCTCGCGATCGCCTATCATGATCAGGCATTCTATGATGGCCACGAAGCTATTTTCGATGTTATTCAGGAAAAAATGATCCCCTATTTTCAAAAAGCATTGGCCATCGAACCTGATAATGAAACCACCCTATATCATATACTGAATTATGTTTTGGACAATCAAGCGACATTAGCACAAATTGGTCGACCAAAATTCCATATTACTGAGGGCAATAAAGATGTATTCATCGAATACGCAAAAAAACTAATCGCTTCCCCAAATATGTCCGGATATGGGCACAACTATTTAACCAATATCTACGAAGGGCTCCAGGACGATACAGCGATGCTTCCAGTTTTGGAGGCGAGCATTGATTTCGTTAAAGAAACATTCAGGGATGAACGGGAAACCTTGGATCATAATTTTTCCATCTTTTGGATAAAAAAAATATACCTGCTTGACCGTACCAAACAGATCAATGCGTCTAATATTTTAGCTTTAATGGAAGCAGATTTTAAGCATTTCATCAGCAGCAATGAAATGAATTATGTAGATCTCGCTGAAATTGCTTACGAAAATAATGCAATCGACCTAGCACTGCAAATTTTACTTAAGCTTATCAAAGGGGAAAACTCAGCCGTACATATCCATCAGGAGTTGGTCAAATGGCATACTCGATTTGACGAATTGATTGCGGAGGGGTATGAACACCCTGAGGTCTTTTACTATCAGCTTATCATTGAGCGCAATTACTCAGAAGAAATCGGAATCCCGCTTGACTATTATTATCTCCATGCACTCAAATTGGTCGATGCCTATCCTGATTCTTATGTCGGTTACCATTTTGCGGCAGCCTATCTCTATGATGAGGGGCAGTATGCCGCGGCTATTCCGCACCTAACAATGGTAGGTGAGCGAAAATGGAATGCAACATCTTGGCGACGCCTAGTTGAATGCACCTTTAATGCCAATGGAACAGTTTACGATCAGGTTCCTACTTTCCATGACCTTCCCCGTGAATGTTATAATGAAGCTGTCGCGCTATCTGATTTTATTCACTCCCAGGACAACTTAACCACAGTTGATCAATCTGCACTACAATTGCTCATCCTCGAACTTTATCGTCAAGCCTACGACGCTTTCAAGGAGTATTTTGAACAAAATAAGTACGAAAGTGATTACTTTGGCGGCTCCCACAACCGGGCCATGAATTGTAATAATCTAGCCTTAGCGTATAAAGAAGCCGGCGAACTAGAAAACTCCTATGCTATCGCCACCGAAGGGTTAAGCTATTCCGACTTCGAAGAACTTCATTTCACCCGAGCCGATACCTTGTCAGCATTGGAAGATTACGTACGTCTGGAGGAGGTGCTTCAACAGTACTTTGACACCTATCAGATCTCGCTGGAAGCCACCCTGGAGCAGCAGGAATTTACCTCCGAAGAAGATGAAGAAGCTGAAGATATGGAGTCTGTTGCATTTCCTCCTTGTTACCGCATGCTTATGCATCAAATCAATGTTGAATACCAACTAGGTCGATCAGCGAATATTCAATCCCGGGCCCAACAGCTCCTCGAGTTTATTTACAAATTCTATATTGATCATCCCAATTTAGATGATTATCATTATCGTGACTTTGAAGCGTCAAAAAATGGGATAGAACATATTATCTATCAGATAATCGAGCCGGATAATTTTGAGCAACGTGTCTCCTATTACGAAAATATGGCACAACGGTACCCACATGAAGCACAGCCTCAATATGTGTTGATGCAGCTATATAATGAAAAGAGCAATTACAAGTCCATGAACCTCGCTGCGCGGAAATACCTTAAAAATAAACGGGAATTTATCATCGATAATTTCGATAAAGCAAAGACGCTCTATCTCATTGTTAAAAGCCATTACTATCTTACGGAATCTAGCGCGGGTATTGAAACATTCCAAACGTATGACAGTTGGGTACAGTCAGTCATGGAGCCTAATGATTATGTCCTTTGGTTAAAATTTGGAATTGAACTTTTCGCCGAAAACGGAGCTATAAATGAAGTAAATAAATACGTCCATGTTTTCAACGGTATTTATCAGCAATGCGATTGGGGCTATGACGATGATGTCGAATCGGTTAAATTAGCAGAGGCATATGCAAACTATAAAACAGGGAATCTGAAAAAAGCACACAATTTGCTTGATGAAGTGCTCGCCTATTCGGATCATTCTCCTTTAGCTGATGAATATAAACGTACCTGGAAAAAGCCCGGCTTTTTTTCTGGTTTTAAGTTTTAAGTATTTCATTTGCTTTCCGAAAAAAGAATTCCAAACGCCGCTCCATGTTATCTGGTCCCCCCAAACTCAAATAACATGGAGCGTATAAAAAAGTCCATAATGCCAAAAAAAGTTAAAAATGGAAGCAAATTCTACCCAAAACAACTATATTTGAGCTGATATGGCACTTAAGCGACTTATACTACTATTTTTAACCTTCGGTTTCCTTTTAAGTGCACCCGACGCTTTCGCCTGCCATAAAATGAATGCACACAGTAGACACACACAAGGTAATGCTACTACTGAAAAAAAGGATCCGTGTTGTTCAAAATTTAAATCTTCCAAAAAAAAGGCTTTCTGTAAACGTCATAAACCATGTAAAAATTGCAATTGTCAATGCACGTATAGTGGTACATTTTTGGCAATTTCCAATCCCCTTGAACAAGGTCATGAACTTTGCGGTATAACAATCAAAAAAAATTATAAACCCATAGCGCCAACATTTATTTCTGAGGGATATTTTTGTCCTTGGGTCCCGCCAAAAATAAGTTAATCCATACATTGATCATTTATCGATCATTTTTGATTACTTATTTTTATTTATTCTTTCATCCAATCATATGAAAATCAAACATTATATTATAACAGGGGCTTTAATACTATCCTCTTTGACAAACTATGCACAAAACAACACCGTGAACACCAATGTTAAAATTGCTGGAAACTGCGGTATGTGTAAAAAAACAATAGAAAATGCAGGAGCCTCCGCTCAGGCTAAAGTTGAATGGAACGAAGACAACCAAACAGCAACAATAGCCTATGACGCAAAGAAAACTTCCTTAGATGCTGTATTGAAAAATATCGCCGGAGCGGGCTATGACAATGAAAAATACCTTGCCGCGGAAGATACTTATGCTAAACTACATGCTTGCTGCCAATACGAAAGAAATTTAGCTCCTCCAGCATCAGATAGCCCACAAGACGCAAGCATGGAGCCGGTAGCTTCAGTAGATAACATCAGCAACGCAAGCAATTTTCAAAAGATCTATGACCAATACTTTCTGCTTAAAGATGCACTTGTAGCTGCGGATAGTAAACAAGCTGCAGGCCTAGCAAACGATCTTGCCGATGCAATTGCTAAAATACAAACTACTGATCTAACGAAAGCGGAACAGGAGGTCTGGAAAACCAAAACAACGTCACTCAAAGCGACAGTGAAGAGCCTACAACAGGCAAAGGATATCAGTAAACAACGAGAAGCCTTCGCCCTATTGTCAGAAGATATCTATAGTTTGTCCAAAAACTCAAAACCATCTTCTTCTGTTTATTATCAAAAGTGTCCGATGTTCAACAAAGGCAAAGGCGCGACTTGGTTAAGCCGTCATAAAGAAATCAAAAATCCATACTACGGCGCACAGATGCTAACATGTGGCAGCACAATTCAAACGCTTTAACAAATAACGTCGTTTAATCGACTCTTAAAAGGTTTATCTCCCCATGAGATAAACCTTTTTTTGTAATTCCTGCCGCCATGGTCGATTTTTATAAACCAAAATAGTATATTTAGTATCAACAGAAATTGGTTCGCTTAAATGATTACATGCGTACATTATAAAACAAGGTTCAATTCATGGAAAAAGTAATTATTACAGGTGGTGCAGGAGCTATAGGTCTTCATTTAACAAAGCTATTGGTTGCCAATTTCTATGAAGTTATTATTTTTACCAGAAATCCGAAGTCCCATCCCGTACAAAACAATGTCCGATATGTACATTGGGATCCCAGTAAACAGGAGATAGATGCCAAATCAATTCAGGAGGCTGATTATATCATCAACCTCGCAGGTGCAAACCTCAATGCCAAACGCTGGACAAAATCGTATCAACAAGAAATTATTGCCAGCAGGGTAGAAAGTGGAAAACTGCTCTATCAAAGTCTAAAACAACTACCAAATCGAGTAAAAGCAGTCATATCGGCCTCCGCTACAGGTTGGTATGGAGCAGACGATCCGTACCAAAAAAAACCTTTTGAAGAAGGAGATCCACAAGGCGGAAATTTTCTGTCCTGGGTATGTAACCTCTGGGAAGGAAGCGTGAAACCTATAGAAACATTGGGAAAAAGACTCATTGTCTTCCGTTTTGGAGTGGTTATCAGTAAGGATCAAGGAATGCTAAAAGAAATCGGCCGCTTCCTTCCCTTTCGCTCCATTCCGGTATTAGGCTCCGGTAAACAGATGCTCAGTTGGATCCATATGGATGATCTCTGTCGGATGCTGCTCTTTGGCATACAAAATGATACCATAGCCGGGGTTTATAATGCCTGTTCATCCGAACCACTTCCCATCGCGGAGTTTGCAAAAAGAATAGCCAAACGTAAATACGGTCCATTCTATATTCCCCTACCCGTCCCGTCATTTTTGATTAAATTTATGCTTGGAAAAAAAGGGCAGGAAATGGTGCTCAATGGCACTTGGGTAAGCAACAAAAAGATTGTACATGAGAAATTTCCTTTTAAATATCCCCTTTTGGATAATAATTGTATAGATAATTTACATATTGATTAATTGTTAATTCGCGTTAATTTCTGCCCTTTTTGGGACAAAATCTGTATATTTGCGGCTTATGAAGATTTTTAGATATGGCGCAAAGGGCTCCGAAAAAGCGGGAGTCATTTTAAACGAAAAGAAATATGATGTTTCAGAGGGAAATTTTCAATACAACCGCGATTTCTTTGCGGATATTGCAAATTTAGAAAGACTTCAAACATATATAAATGAAAAAGGCGATACGCTTAAAGAGATAGCCGACGACGAGCGTATCGGTACACCATTGGAAGCTCCTTCCAAAATACTTTGTGTAGGGCTTAATTTCGATGATCACGTCAAAGAAACCAAATTGCAACAAGCTTCAGAGCCTATCGTCTTTATGAAATCTGTATCTGCATTCAATGGCCCTTTTGATGGAATTACCCTTCCGAAGTTCTCTGTAAAATCTGATTGGGAAACCGAATTTGCCATTGTAATTGGAAAAAAAGCTTCTTATGTTACTGAAGAAGAAGCCTTGGACCATGTGTTCGGCTACGTGCTACACAATGACGTTACAGAGCGTGAATTTCAGATCGAGCGTGGCGGAACTTGGGATAAAGGTAAAGGATGTGACACTTTCGCTCCTATTGGCCCATTTATAGCAACCAAAGATGAATTCACAGATATTGATAATTTAAAAATATGGCTTAAACTCAATGGTGAGCTTATGCAAGATGGCAATACAAGTGATTTTATCTATCGTGTGCCCAAATTGATTTCTTATTTAAGCCATTTTATGAGCTTACTGCCAGGCGACATCATTTCCACAGGATCACCTGCAGGTTCTGGCATGGGCAAATCCCCACAAAGATTCCTGAAAGATGGCGATATCATCGAATATGGCATCGATGGACTCGGATCTGCAAAACAAGTGATTTCGGCTTATCAAGCGTTGTAAAAAACATATATCTGGGTTCTTTCATTCTTTTTCCGTCTGAAAGAACCCATTTTCTTTCACTTGATTTTATTTTATCCCTGGCATTTGTGTACATTTATATCAACATCATCCATTTGTCCAACTAAAATTGCTAAATCCCTACAGGGTCAATGATTCAACTAAACAACATATCCAAATCTTTTGAGGTAAAAGCGACACGTATTGATGCCTTAAAAGACATCTCACTGTCTATTGAAAAAGGTGAAATTTTTGGTGTAATAGGCGCTTCCGGAGCCGGCAAAAGTACTTTGATCCGTTGCATCAACCTTTTGGAAAGACCAGACAGTGGTCAAGTAATTATAGAAAATGACGACTTGATGTCGCTATCTTCCACTGGTCTTATGTTGAAAAGAAGAAAAATTGGTATGATTTTTCAGCACTTCAACTTACTATCATCAAGAACAGTGTATGGAAATATATCCTTTCCGCTCGAGCTTGAAGGCAAATCGAAAGAATTTATCAGCCAAAAAGTGTTGGAACTATTGCGTTTGGTCGGGTTGGAAGACAAAGCCGACGTGTACCCTGCAAATCTCTCCGGAGGCCAAAAACAACGTGTTGCCATCGCGCGTGCATTAGCCAATGATCCTTACATTCTACTTTGCGATGAGGCTACAAGTGCCTTAGATCCTGCAACCACAAAATCCATCCTTAAACTGCTAAAAAAAATCAATAAACAGCTTGACCTTACGATATTGTTGATTACTCACGAGATGGATGTTATAAAAAGTATTTGCGATCAGGTTGCCGTATTAGACCACGGAGAATTGATTGAAACTGGTCCGGTAGAATCAATATTCGCCAACCCTCGGGAAACAACAACTAAAAACTTTATTCAGTCTTCACTTGAAGTTGAAATTCCACTAAGTTTTCAGGAACGCTTGAAAAGCACTGGAAACCCACTCGTCGAGATCTATCTCACTTCAAATGAAGAATCAATCCCATTTATTCAACATTTGGAACAACAATATCAAGTCAAAACAAATATCATTACCGCACAAATAGATTATATTGGCGAAATGAAATTTGGTGTTATATTGGCCGAACTATCGGGTGAAAAAGAAAATGTAACGCGTAGTGTATCTTTCTTGAAAGAAAAGCATTCACAAACTAAACTATTAGGCTATGTCTGATCAGGTATTTAATCTTCTGCTATCGGGTACATTAGAAACCCTAACCATGACTTTCTTATCCGGCTTCTTTGGTTTTATCCTAGGTCTACCACTCGGGATATACCTGTTCTTGACCCGAAAACATCAACTGCTCGAAAACAAAGCCATGCACCAACTTGTTTCATTGCTGGTGAATGTGTTTAGGTCTATCCCCTTTATCATACTTATTGTATGGATGATTCCGTTTACACGCAACGTGGTCGGAACATCAATCGGTATGGCCGCAGCATTGGTTCCCCTGAGTATAGGCGCTGCCCCATTTATAGCAAGACTTGTGGAAAATAGTCTTCTGGAAATTCCAAATGGCCTGATTGAAGCCTCACGAGCAATGGGTGCAAATGCACAACAGGTAATTTTCAAAGTTTTGCTTCCGGAAGCTCTCCCCTCATTAGTAAACAATGCGACAATTACCTTGATAACACTTGTTGGTTACTCTGCAATGGGCGGTGCTGTAGGTGCCGGTGGACTGGGACAGATTGGCTATCAGTATGGTTATGTCGGATATGATACTTTTATCATGAATTCTGTACTAATTTTATTAATTTTAATCGTATTCCTGCTACAGTATACAGGAGATTATATCTCAAAAAAAGTAAACCATCGTTAACATAAATTATATCATATGAAAAAATTGAACTATGCATTTGCAATCTTAGCCTTCAGTCTCGTATCGATTGTGGCATGCAATAACAGGGAAAAGAAAGAGAATATCCTCAAAGTCGGTGTTGTGTCCGGCCCAGAAAAGGAGCTTGCGGAGACGGCTAAGAAAGTTGCAAAAGAAAAGTTCAATCTTGATGTTGAGTTAGTGGCTTTCAACGACTATGTCGTACCTAACGAAGCCTTAAATCAGGGTGATATTGATGTAAATGTATTTCAACATCAGCCCTATCTCCAAGAGCAATCCAAACAACGCGGTTTCACGAAATTAACCATTGTTGGAAATACGTTTGTATTTCCCATTGTTGCCTATTCAAAGAAAATAAAAACAATTACAGAGTTACAACCCGGAGCCGTTATTGCCATTCCTAATGACCCTACCAATGGTGGACGCTCTCTTTTACTTCTCCAACGCGAGGGAATTATCGGTCTAAAAGAAAATGTTGGCATCCAACCTAAAGTAACAGATATCGTAAGCAATCCTAAACAGATTAAAATCATAGAGATGGAGGCTCCACAGTTACCTCGTGTTCTTGATGATCCACAAGTAACAATTGCCATCATCAACAATAGTTTCGCTTCTCAAGCTGGATTGGATCCCGAAAAACAAGGTTTATTCACAGAAGATAAAGAATCACCTTATGTCAATCTGATTGTCGCCCGCTCAGACAACAAAAACGATGAGAAGGTGCAACAATTCATTCAAGCCTATCAATCTCCGGAAGTAGAAGCAACCGCAAAAAAAGTCTTCAAAAATGGCGCTATTAAGGGCTGGTAAAATTTAGAACATAGAAGTGATAGAATCAGGTCAATTATGCCCTTGTGGCTCTGGCAATATCTATGGGGAATGCTGCCAGCAAATTCATCTTTTCCATGCCAAAGCAATCACCGCAGAAGCATTGATGCGCGCACGCTATAGCGCCTTTGTTCTTCAACAGATCGATTTCCTATACGATACGTTTCATCCCTCAACACGACGGTTCCAAAATAAAAAGGCAATCGGACAATGGGCGCGGGAGAATAAATGGATGCAACTCTCTATCCTTAAATCTACTCTCCACACTGTTGAGTTTGAAGCCCATTACCTGGATCCACAGATGGAAGTTCAAATTCACCATGAAAAGTCTACCTTCAAAAAACAAGATGATTTATGGTACTACGTGGACGGACGTTGATATAACATATTTCGCTTGCAAGCTATTGTAGAAGATCCCAGGTCCCCAACAACAGCTTGCAAGCACTTTTTTTCAAGACCATCACCTCCCATCCTCTCATAAGACTTAAACAAGGCATCTGGTCCTCCATCATTTCCCGCCATGGATTTGCTTTTCAGTTCTATTGGTGTTTACTGTACTAAATATGATAAATAGGCATAGCAAAATCATCAACATGAGCTAAAGACAATAAAAAAGCAGTCTTAACGAGATGTCAAGACTGCTTTTCTTCAACGAATATTCGTCAGTTATTTCTTATTTCTATTAGATTGCCTCTTCAGTATCTTCGCGGTAAGGAGCTTCTTCATCAAACTCGCCCTCCCATTTAGCGACAACAACCGTTGCAAGACAGTTTCCGATCACATTGACTGAAGTACGTGCCATATCCATCAATTCATCAATACCTAAAATTGCGGCAATAACAAATGTCGGCAAGCCGAACTGATCCGCAGTAGCAATCAAAATAATTAATGAGGCTCTCGGAACAGCTGCAACCCCCTTAGACGTAATCATCAAAGTAAAAGCTATCATCAACTGGTGTCCAAAAGACAAATGTATTCCTGCAGCTTGCGCCACAAAAATTGCCGCCAAGGATAGATAAAGGGACGTGCCATCCAAATTAAAGCTATATCCTGTCGGAATTACAAACGAAACAATCTTACGAGGTACACCAAATTTCTCCATCGCGCTCATTGCTTTCGGCAATGCCGCATCTGAGCTTGTAGTGGCAAATGCAATCGAAACAGGTTCCTTAATCGCATTAATAAAACGTTTCACAGGTATTTTTAGATAAAGTGCTACCGGAAGAAGAACCAGACATAAAAAGCACACTAAAGCAAAATACAGCGTCGCCAAAAGCATGAAAAGATTCTTTAGGATATCGACACCGAGATGCCCCACCGTGTAGGCCATAGCAGCGCCGACCCCAATCGGGGCAAAGTACATAATGATGTTCGTAAACTTAAACATCGTCTCAGACATACTCTCGGTGAAATCTACCAAAGGTTTACGCTTTTTCTCATCCACCATAGCCAATCCAATTCCGAATAAAACTGAAAATACAACAATTTGTAAAACCTGGTTATCAGCTACTGATTTGACAATATTTTCAGGAAACAGGTCACGTATAAAAGAAGTGAACTTATATACAGGATGCACATGGTCCGGAAGTGTTTTGAGGATATGTTCATCCATGCTTTCTTTTGGCACAGGGAGCTCTTCATGTGGCATATGTGCAACATCAACTCCCACACCTGCTCGAGTCAGGTTGATAGCTCCTAAACCGATAAAAATAGCACAAGTCGTTGCGCAGAAGAAATAAAGCATAGATTTCCATGCCATACGTCCCACCTGTTTCAAATCAGAATGTCCTGCAATTCCATACACAAGTGTAGCAAAGAGAATAGGGCCGACAATCGTCTTGACCAACTTGATAAAACCTTTACTTAAGGGTTGTAAGGAAATCGCCAGATTTGGAAAATCCAACCCAACAAATATCCCCATAATCATACAGGTCAGAATCCAGGTGGTCAAATTTTTCTTAAAGAGCGCATTTACAACCAAAACGGTAGCAACTATCCAACGGACAGCCATTAGAAATTCATGCGAAAAGCCTACAACATCAAATTCGTATAATACAGCAATGATACAAGCTAATGTAACTGTGATCAGGGTAATCAACCCTATTTTGGTTTTTAACATTTAAAAGATTTTAATGGTCAAAAGAACAAAAATAAAAAAATACTACGCTTTTGCAAATATTATTATTCCAAACAGCCAAGTTTCACAACAAAATATCGATTTCGTCAAAATAGAACGAAACAAAAAAGGCAGGAAAATTTCTTATCCTGCCTTATATTTTAACGGAATACTAATTTTATTCCGCGTGTAACCAAGCTTTTTTCGCTAATAGCTCATCGTTTGACTCGCGTACATCTTCGTCATCCACACAACAATCTACAGGGCATACCGCCGCACATTGAGGTTCATCGTGGAAACCTACACATTCTGTACATTTATCTGAAACAATATAATAGACCTCATTAGAGATTGCTTCCTGAGATTCGTTGGCATCTAGTGTAACACCATCGCCAAAATCAATAATCCCATCCAAAGCCGTCCCATCTGAGAATTTCCAAGTTACACCAGCATCGTATATTGCATTATTTGGGCATTCCGGTTCGCAAGCACCACAGTTAATGCATTCGTCTGTAATTTTAATCGCCATTTATAACCTCACAATTATGATAAATAAACTATTTTTGCATTATCAACATGAAACAACGTCTGATTGAACAATAAGGCTAGTTGATTCACGTTGATTAATGTTAACAGCACAAATATAATACAAATTTGTGTATTCATCTTTTAAAATTTTAATATTTTGACAAAGCAACAACGAATAAATGCATTTGTAAAATTAGGCGAGCAGCTGCAAAAGCGACCTGAAGATTTGATTCAAATCATTCAATTCGCCCAGCATAAAAATCCCTGGTACACCCCACAAAATGTTGAACGCGCACTTCAAGCTATTGCTGCCAATTTGACAATAGAAAAGCTGAATCAATGGTTGGCACCTTATCCAGATCTAAATTCAACGAAAACTGTCGGATTAATTCTTGCGGGTAATATCCCTTTGGTAGGGTTTCATGATATCCTATCTGTACTGATCAGCGGCTTTAGAGCCAAAATCAAAGTTTCATCGGACGATGCAGGTCTGACAAACTATGTGCTCCACCTGCTTACACAAATTGACCCATATTTTGATGATGCCTGTGAAATTGTCGATAAACTAAAGGATTTCGATTTGGTTATTGCAACGGGCTCCAACAATAGCGCCCGTTATTTTGATTACTATTTTGGCACCAAACCACATATTATTCGTCGCAATAGAAATAGTATTGCTGTAATCGGTGGCCAAGAATCTTCTAACCAGCTGGAATCGCTGGGACACGACATCTTTGATTATTTTGGTTTGGGCTGTCGCTCTGTATCAAAGCTATTTATTCCAAAAGATTACGCAATAACACATTTCTTCGAGGGTATTGCCGCATTTAACACCATCACCGAGCATTTTAAATACAATAACAATTACGACTACAACAAATCCATCTATCTGATCAATGGCGACAAGCATTTTGACAATGGATTTTTATTGCTCAAAGAAGATGAGCGAACCGCCTCTCCCCTTGCAGTGGTGTATTACGAAACATACGAAACGCTGGCTGAAGTTGAAAATAAACTCAAACTAGCCCAAGAAAATATCCAATGTATTGTGTCAGAAACAGCATTAAATGTGTCCTCGCCGGTATTTCATTTTGGAGAAAGCCAGTGCCCTTCATTAGATGATTATGCTGATGGAGTGAATACGTTGGACTTTTTATTTGCAAACCAATAAGCTTCCTTTAAATTCATAGTAAATAAATTGCATTAAAAATACTAACTTTGAAATCATGTATATCATTAAAGTAAAAGGTGTCGCCAAAATCCCTGATTATGTTCAATTAAGAGATGATGCCTTCACCTTGCTGGCATATTTTAGAGTCGACCGCCCAGATAAATCACTTGATAAGATTGGATTAGGAGAAAAGGCAGAATATATCATGCAACTGGTTAAAGAAATGCCTTTTGGGCAAATTAAAAAATTAGAATTTTAGCTTCCATGATTGAAAATAAAGTAATTACATTAAAAAACGTTGATATCTTCCAACAAAAACATCTGGTCTTGTCCAATGTCAATTTAAACATTGGTAAAGGAGAGTTTATTTACCTGATCGGCCAGTCCGGCAGTGGAAAAAGTAGTTTACTAAAAATCATTTACGGCGATTTATACATCGGTAATGGTGAAGGAATGATTGCAGGCTTTGACCTTAAAAAGTTGCACGAAAATGATGTCCCCTATTTGCGTAGAAAATTGGGTATTGTGTTCCAGGATTTTCATCTTTTATCCGATAGAAGCATCGAGAAAAATCTCGAATTTGCACTGAAAGCAACAGGTTGGAAAGATAAGAAAATGATCGACAACCGTATATTGGATGTACTGGAGAAAGTTGGGCTTCGTTCGAAACTTAAGAAAATGCCCCATGAACTTTCTGGTGGTGAACAACAGCGCATTGTAATTGCCCGCGCATTATTAAATAACCCCGAAATTATTCTGGCAGATGAGCCTACCGGTAACTTGGATCCTGCTACGTCAGAAGAAATCGTCTTATTATTACGTGACATTGCCAATTCCGGAACAGCTATTTTAATGGCAACACACGATTATACCATTATCCGTAATATGCCGTCACGCATCATCAAGACCGCCGATGGGGTATTACAGGACAATGTCAGTATCTAGACGGAAAACTGACATATAAAAAATGAGATTCCGACAAATTGTTAGGCTTTTTTAATAAAATCTGACAAGCTGTCGGAATTTTATTGTTTGGCAAAAACTTTGACAAACGAAGCATAGAGTAAATTTTTGAATCTAATTTTAGCATTGAAGATATGAATGAGCAAGATAATTATTACGATGAAGGTCAAGACCCAGTAGAAACAAATTCTTCTGAACAACAAGAACAGCCTGCTGATAATATAGCAGAAGAACTGTCTACTGAAGAGAAATTGGCTGCAGAATTGGCAGAGGCAAAGGATAAATACATTCGTCTTTCTGCTGAATTTGACAATTATAGAAAACGCACAAGCAAAGAACGTGTTGAATTGATTCAATCAGCTGGAAAAGATGTCATTAGCAAGCTATTACCTACACTAGATGATTTTGACAGAGCATTAACTGCCATGGAAACAGCAACAGATGTTGAATCTGTTAAAACAGGAATGGATATTGTTAACAACAAATTCAGACAAACGTTGTCGCAATTGGGGTTAAAGGAAATGGAAGCTACAGGCCAAGCCTTCGATCCTGAATTACAAGAAGCTATCACAGCAATTCCTGCACCTACAGCAGAATTAAAGAATAAAGTCGTAGACGTGATCGAAAAGGGGTACTACTTGGGTGACAAAGTGATCCGTCACGCAAAGGTAGTTATAGGTCAATAATATTAAGACGATGTCAAAAAGAGATTATTACGATATACTTGGTGTCTCGCGATCAGCGGACGAGAAGGAGATTAAATCAGCATATCGCAAATTGGCGATAAAATACCATCCGGATAAAAATCCTGGTGATCATGAAGCTGAAGAACAGTTTAAGGAAGCTGCTGAGGCATACGATATCTTGAGCAATCCACAAAAACGTCAACGTTATGACCAATTTGGCCATGCCGGTAATTCGGCAAGTGGTGGCTTTGGCGGTGGCGGCGGCATGAATATGGAAGACATATTCAGCCAATTTGGTGATATCTTTGGAGGAGGACATCCATTTGAAAGTTTCTTTGGCGGCGGTGGTGGCCAGCGTGGCGGCCGTCGGGTAGCTCGTGGAAGCAACTTACGCATAAAAGTTAAATTAACACTCGAAGAAATTGCCAAAGGCGTCGAGAAAAAGGTAAAGGTTAACAAACAAGTGGTCTGTCATTCTTGTGACGGATCTGGTGCTAAAGATAAATCTTCTTTCCATACTTGTAAAACCTGTGGGGGATCTGGATCAGTTAGAAGAGTAACAAATACCATCTTAGGACAAATGCAAACAACAAGCACTTGCCCTACTTGTAATGGCGAAGGTGTTGAAATTACGGCAAAATGTACAACTTGTAGAGGTGAAGGACTCGAACGCGGTGAGGAAACAATCGCAATCAATATTCCTGCAGGAGTAAGTGAAGGCATGCAACTTTCCATGAGTGGCAAAGGAAACGCTGCTCCGCGTGGTGGTGTTCCAGGAGATTTAATTATCCTGATCGAAGAAGTACCACACGAAAGTTTAAAACGTGACGGACTAAATGTAATCTATGATCTATACATTAATTTCGTAGATGCGACCTTAGGCACCAGCGTTGAAGTCCCTACAATAGATGGAAAAGCGAAGATCAAAATTGAGCCCGGTACACAAGGCGGTAAAATTTTACGGTTAAAAGGAAAAGGTATTCCTGAAGTCAACTCTTATCACAAAGGGGACCAACTTGTATACGTTAATATCTGGACACCAAAAGCCGTATCTAACGAAGAAAAAGAATTATTGAACAAACTGAAAGAATCGCCAAACTTTAAACCTCAACCAGGTAAAAGTGAAAAATCATTCTTCGAGCGAATCAAAGAATATTTCGATTAAAACCGGTCTTTCAAATACAAAAAAAAAGCCATTTGTCCGCTGCTGACAAATGGCTTTTTTTTGTCTTCTTACTTGAAATTGACAATTAAAAACAAAAAGTCAGACCAATATCATTATTGTTAAATAGAAACGATAAAAATAAAAATACATTAAATTTTAATCAATTGAACCACTATTATTTACAATAATGACAAAACATCTAGACAATCTAGTGACAAAAAATTAAAATAAGATTTCGATATTTGACTAACAAATTTAAAAAGTCAGGAAGTAATTACTGACACATTAAAACAAACTATTAAATAAAAAAGACATGAAAAAAGTTTTACTAACATTAACTGCCATTGCAGGTTTAACAATAGCAGCACAAGCTCAAACTGAACAAGGAAAAATTATGGTTGGTGGTCAAGTTGGCTTCCAGACTTCAAAAGTTAAAGACACAGACTTCAAAGACAACTCATTCTCTATCAATCCAACAGTTGGTTACTTTGTAAGCGACAACTTGGCAATTGGTACTGGAATTGGTTACAACTGGAGCAAAGATGAGAGTGTTATGGACTTAAGCACAAAAAGAGATGCCTTCCAAGTTTCTCCATTTGTAAGAAAATATTCTGCTAATGGTCCATTAAGATTTTTTGCACAACTATCTGTGCCAATGTCTTGGGGAAAAACTACCGTTGAAACAAATAACGTAAAAGCGGAATCAAAATTTGAGAACTATGGTGTTGAATTAGCTCCGGGTTTAGCATACTTCCCAACAAGCAAAGTTGGTATCGAGTTAAAAGTTAGAGGTTTATACTACAACTACAACAATAATAAAACAGCAGATAGATCAACAAACACATTTGGTTTAGACGCAAATTCATTAGCGCCAACTTTAGGTGTTCAGTTCCACTTCTAGTCAATAAGGCGTGTGACAATAGAAAAGGCTATAATTACTTATAGCCTTTTTTTATATATCCACCTTTATCAATTATACCGTTTAACAATCCGTAGTTTGTGTGTATAACGATTCTGTTCAGCATTAAAAATACCTTCCGTATCCATCCGATCAACACGGACTTTCGCTGAGGCATGAATAATCGTATCGCGATCCAGCATAATCCCTACATGGGTAATCCTTCCTTCGGCATTGTCAAAAAAAGCCAAATCCCCTACTTTTATTTCTGAAATAAAATCTACAGTCTGCCCCATCTCTGCCTGCTGATAAGCATCACGAGGCAAGGAAAGATCAAAACAGCTATAAATCAATTGGGAGAAACCGGAACAATCGATTCCCCATTGTGAACGCCCCCCCCATAGATAAGGAGTGTCCTTATAACTCAAAGCCAATCGCGACACTTCAGTTTCAAATTGATTTCTGGTAAACGGATTGATACTACCTTGATAGGTTAATCCCAATGGAGATAAACTGACAGTATTCTGTGCATTTAGGTAGAGCTTGGTTCCATGACAGAGCTGAAATTGTGCGGTATCCGTAACAAGGACCCCTCCCTCCCTTCCAACGATAATTGGTGTTCCGGTCAGATAATGTTGCATATCTAAGTCGTTTAGTTCCTGAAACTGCCCGTTTTGAATCCAGCCTAAATAGTCCGTTTCCAACAGACGTATTGATGTCCAATCGGCCTGTTCATCAAGGATCTCAAAAAGTTCCCCGAACAATACCTGAGAAACCATCTCACTACGGTGTGCCTGTTCTAAACGTAGCGGAACGAGCGCTAGTGTACAAATACCATATTTCATGTGCTAAACAAAACAAAATCGTCAAAAATGTGATTATATATTATATGACGAAGATAAATTAATTATAGTAGAAATGGAGAATACAAATTCAAAATTCAAAAGGATACTCGTCGCGGTTGACGACGAACCATGCTCAGAAAAGGCGATACTATATGCCAAAGAAATGGCCGCAGTATTTGAAGCTTCCATAGCACTTGTCACGGTTGTTCCCCCTACTTCTCCAGCTAGTTTTGGTGCAGATCCGCTATTAGGTCAGCAACCTATCATCGTTCCAGAAGTATCGGAAATGGAACAGGATAATGCACAAAAGTATCTTGAGAAAATAAGTCGCGAATTTACCGGCGCAGGAGAAGTATATCTTTTTAATCGAATCGGATCCATTAAAGAAGAAATTCTAGCCGCGTCCCATGAGTGGTCTGCAGATCTTATTATTATGGGCACCAATGGACGGACGGGCTTTGACCATTTCATTTCCGGCTCTGTCTCCGAGTCAGTCATTCGTAAATCTACCTGCCCTGTGCTCGTTGTTCCAAGTAAATGTGACTGATATTAAACGGTCCATATGTATAAAAAAAGGCTATTTTTTCAATGAAAAAATAGCCTTTTTGCTTTTAATATATATAAATTATTTTTTAATCAATCGCGCCACAAACATACTATCCGCTTTCTCTTCATAACCTTTCAAATAGTCCATACGTTCTATTTCAAAACCAAAATTATCTACAATGTAATTGACAACATCTTCGTTTTCTGCTTTAAAAATAGAGCAGGTTATATAAATTAAAGGCTTGCCCGCTTTAACATGCCCCACCACATTACTTGCAATATTCTTTTGTAGTGCATTGAATTCGGCAATCTTAGCGGCCCGAAATTGCCTAACCATCTCTGGTGTACGCCCCCAGGTTCCCGATCCAGTACAAGGCGCATCCAATAACACCCCATCAAATCGTTCGCTCCCAAGAATTGAAAAGGTATCCTTCGTAAGATCGAGTATTTTTTTTCGGTAATGTTTTATTCCAGCACGGTCAAAACGTTCATCGAGATTTCGGAGAATACTCATGCGAACATCAGAAACCAAAAGATTAACAGTTGGGCAAGCATCCATCAACAAGAGCGATTTGCCACCCGAAGCCGCACATGCATCCCACCAGGATTCTCTTTCAGCGGGTTCCATATAATCCAAAGTGCGCTGCGAAGACATATCCTGCACTTCTATAATTCCATCCAATGCATCAAATCGCTGCAAGGATGTTCCATTATTCAAGGCGATAGTCTGATCGCCAATCATAGAATACGGAATCTGATTGTTATCCAAAATAGCGCACACGACCTTTGTCTTCCCACGTTTCACCCGAACATATAAGTTGGGCTGGATCAATTGGCTCTCTAAAAATTGCACCAAGTCGACCTCCTTAGAAATATAATCCACGAAAGGAAAGAGGTCATTCCGATTAAAAACACCTTCAGACGTCAGGAATGCAATTTTGTCTTTCAGCGGCAGATGAAGTTTATCGCTATAGGAAGGCTCAAAAAGGGCCACCAAAGGACTTTCCTGTTCACATAGAAATTCCGCAAGCACCAACCTGCGCTGTTGGGACAACTGCGAAGCCGCCATTCCCAGACGAAAATAATTATAACATAAACGGGAGGTAGACTTCCGGTCCGAAGATCCCATTTGCTTGTTCAACTTAAAAAAAGTAGTCAGATAACGCGAAAATGGTTGATCAGCTTCAAAACCATCCATTGCCCGCTCAAAATTACGTATTTGCTGATGAACACGTCTTTCACTGAATTCAGCCATTCAAAGATTATTTTCTTTCAAATTTTTTGTTGTGATAAACCATTATACCCAAAGCTCTATTAGCATAGCCCCATTTTGGATAAAACTCAAATTTGTAATCGCTATTCAATCCCGAAAACTTATCTTGCGTCATTCGGCTAACATAATCCACGCCATATTTATGAATCAATCGACCGAAATACAATGCCGCATCATAACCTTTATATGAAAACTCAGACGGGTCCACTTTATAAGCCGATTTATAATTTCCAATAAATTTGCGGGTATCACTATCACTCTCATTCACTAAGTTGGAAGAAGTAATAGTAAGTCCATAGAAATCCATATTTTCGAAATTCTCAAAAGAAAGCTTAGCCATATTTGGATGTCCATACAACTTAAACTGGTTACCTGGATTCAAAAAGCGTTCGTCCATAGCATCCAAAAGCCCCTTTACCAAATTCTTATTGGCCGTACCAGAAATGACATGATTAGTTCCCGTCAACACAAGGCTATTGTTGAACTCGTTGACGCTCATAACAGTTTTTACTTTTGCCTGTGCATTAGCCTTTGAAATTTCGCTAACAAAATTGACTAGAAACTGTTTACTTTCATCGTCACCGGCATCGTATACCAGAATCTGATCACCCGTATAGTACTGATCAGCAACATATTTTGCCAATGTTTCCGAGTGTGTACGAATAGATGGTGTGATGGAAACCAAATTAGGTAAGCTAAACTCAGAAGCCATAGTCGCCGCCAACGGCGAAACTTGTAACACATTCTTATTTGCAAATGTTTGCCCAAAGCTTTTTATCTCACGCGGATATACCGGACCGACCACAAGTACAGCATCTTTGACATTCGCCGAAGTCCCTAAAGTCGCATTGTAAGCAACATTGTCTCGAGAATCAATTACTTGTAGATCAAATAAAGCACCCTCTTTGGCAATTTTGTCAAGGCCCAACTGAAATCCCTGATAAAAATCAAGTGCCAAGGAAGAACGCTCCACATCTTCTTTTGTAATCGTCCCCGCAATACCACTTAACTCGAATGGTAATAACAAGGCGATGCGATTATTTTTCACAGCATGGCCGTTGACATCCTGGATATCCCCCACTTTGGCAATGGTCTTATTGTTGTCAACTGCTGGTTTAGTCACAGCAGTTTGCTGTTCGCCTTGACCAGAGGAAGGCGAACGCAATACCGTGCTTTTTTTGGTTGTGCAGCTTGCAAGACATAATGCTACAAGTGCCGCAACCCATATTTTATTCCCACTCAATTGTAGCGGGCGGTTTTGAACTGATATCATATACAACTCTGTTTATTCCTTTCACATGGTTGATAATTTCATTTGAAATTTTTGCCAACAGGTCATATGGTAAATGTATCCAATCCGCAGTCATTCCATCAAGAGAACCAACTGCACGTAAGCTAACAACATGCTCGTAAGTACGCTCGTCACCCATTACGCCTACAGAACGCACTGGCAAGAAAATTGTACCAGCTTGCCATACTTTATCGTACCAGCCAGCTTCCTTCAGATTATTGATAAAGATCGCATCAGCTTCTTGTACAATACGTACACGCTCAGGTGTAATATCACCTAAAATACGAATTGCCAAACCTGGTCCAGGGAAGGGATGTCTGCCTAAAATTGCCTGATCCACTTCTAAAGCTTTTCCTACTCTTCTTACTTCATCTTTAAACAACGTTTTAAGTGGCTCTACGACTTTCAATTTCATGAAATCAGGTAAGCCACCAACGTTATGGTGCGATTTGATTGTTGCTGAAGGTCCTTTCACTGAAACCGACTCGATAATATCTGGGTAAATTGTTCCTTGTCCCAACCATTTCGCTTCAATTCCTTCAGGTAATTCCTTTTGGATTTCTTTTGCAGCTTCATCAAAAACATCAATAAATGAATTACCAATGATTTTGCGTTTCTCTTCTGGTTCAGAAACCCCAGCTAATCTACCATAAAATAAATCCTTGGCATTTATTCCTTTAATATTTAGCCCCATATTTTTGTAAGAATCCAATACTTGCTCGTACTCATCTTTACGGAGCAGACCATGATCCACGAAAATACAATGTAAATTTTTTCCGATTGCTTGGTGCAACAATACTGCTGCTACTGTTGAATCTACTCCGCCTGACAAAGCCATGATAACGTGATCGTCACCCAATTGCGCTTTCAAAGAAGATACTGTTGTTTCAACAAATGCGTCTGGTGTCCAATCCTGTGCACAACCACAAATGTTTACAACGAAGTTTTTCAATAAGATAGCCCCATCAGTACTATGTGTTACTTCCGGGTGGAATTGTATACCATAGGTACGGGTGCCTTTTACTTGATAAGCAGCAACGCGAACTTTATCCGTACTTGCTATAATATCAAAATTTGCAGGAACTTCTTTGATCGTGTCTCCATGTGACATCCATACCTGCGATTGAGTTGGTACTCCTGCCAATAATTCATTCTCACTATTGACAAACTGCAGATTTGCACGACCATATTCGCGGATTTCAGAAGGTAACACTTCACCACCTGATTTTTGAGCGATGTATTGTGCTCCGTAACAAACTCCTAAAAGTGGGAAACGATCCTGAATAGCGACAAAATCAATTTGCGGTGCATCTTCTTGTCTAACAGAATATGGACTTCCTGAAAAGATAACACCTTTTACGGAGTCATCAAAATCTGGCAATTTATTGAACGGGTGTATCTCACAATACACATTTAGTTCTCTGACACGTCTAGCGATCAACTGTGTGTATTGAGACCCGAAGTCTAGAATTATAATTTTTTCTGGCATGCTGCAAAGGTAAGTATTACGAATGAATTATTAAATGTCAAATCAGGAAATAATGCCTGCTTTTAACAGTTCTACTTCCATTTCTTTCTGTAGAATTAGGGCTTCCTCCCGTGCTCTTTCAGCGAAATCACGTCCTTTTGAAGCATAGATAATTCCCCTTGTGCTATTAACTAAAAGTCCGCAATCTTTGTTCATACCAAATTTACAGACATCTTCAAGGGAACCTCCTTGCGCCCCCACTCCTGGAACCAATAAAAAATGATCGGGTGCATGTTCCCTAATTTTGATAAATCCCTCTCCGCGTGTTGCTCCGACCACATACATCAAATTGTCAGGTGTACCCCAGGTATTGACTTTATCGATCACCTGTTCGAACAATTGCAGCCCTTCTTTGTTTTCAAAATTTTGAAAGTCCAAGCTACCCTCATTCGATGTCAAAGCAAGTACGATTGCCCATTTATCGTTAAAATCCAAAAATGGAGTCACCGAGTCCTTTCCCATATAAGGTGCGATTGTAATACTATCAAAGCCTAGACCAGACGTCTTTTCATCAAAAAATGCCATTGCATAACGTCCCGACGTATTGCCAATATCCCCCCTTTTTGCGTCAGCAATACTAAAACAATCCTTTGGTAACGCAGCCCAGGTTTTTTGAAGCGATTGCCAGCCTTTAATTCCATAACATTCATAAAATGCAATATTGGGCTTATAAGCAACACATAAATCAGCTGTTGCATCTATAATAGCCTTATTGAAGCTAAAGATCGGATCCTCATCACCTAAAAGATGCTCCGGGATTTTGGTGAGGTCTGTGTCTAATCCGACACATAAAAATGAGCGTTTCGCTTTTATTTGATGAATAAGTTCTGCTCTTGTCATGCTATAATTAGAGATCTTAAAAATTATTTATTGATTAAATCTTGAATAAATTTACCTACATCAGGGCTTGAATAATCCGCCATACCTTCATGCCGTGTTGCTACATCACCCGCTTTGTCCAATATCACCGTTGAAGGAATTGAACCCGAGAGCCATTCTTTTGGAATATCACTGTTTGGGAAACTAATCGGCAAGGTCAGCTGCTGTTCCTTCATAAAAGCCTCGGCCTTTGCTTTGCTGCCTTCTATCTCCACAATCAAAAACACTATATTTGGATTATCTTTATAGCGATCATAGAGTACATTGATCGAAGGCATTTCTGCGCGACAAGGTGCGCACCACGTTGCCCAAAAATTAATAAAAACCACTTTTCCCTTCAGATCTGCCACCTTGACTGTTTCTCCCAGCGAATTGACAAAGGAGACATGATTGAATGCATCCTCAGGAGACACTCTATCGGAATCTTTAGAAGCTGAATTAAACTCCAGTTTAGGTTTGAAAAAACCCATTTTCATTAAAAATTGCTGAAAATAACTTCTACTTGTTGGCCAGATCAAAAAACCGATGAGCAGTACAAATACAACGTTTCCGATTATCTTTTTTGTCTTCGGACTCATAGGCAATCCCGCTATTAAGAATCAAACTTATCCAACAGTTTCAACAAAGTCGCAAAATCCTTTGGATAAGGTGCCTCAAAAGCCATTTTAACTCCGTTCAATTCAAACTCAACATGTTTTGAATGTAACGCAAAACGCTTCATAATGGGCTGTTCCTCTTCATCTTTGGATAATGTATATCCTCTTTTCTTAATTTGGGACAAATACACCGGTTTACCGCGATACATAGCATCCCCCACAATAGCGGCATGTTGTGTCGCTAGGTGAATACGGATTTGGTGCATACGCCCAGTAATAGGTTTACATTCCACTAATGTATAATTCTTGTAGTATTTGATCGAATTGAAGATGGTCTCTGCTGGTTTGCCATTTGCGCGATCAATAGATACATTTTTATTGCCTTGGTTCAAGATGGGCAAATCGACAAGCAAATCCTGAAAAGTATGTGTACCGCCTATGATTGCATGATAAATCTTATTGACTTTTCTCTTTTCAAATGCAATGGAAATTGTACGGTATGTTTCTGGATTTTTTGCAATTAATAAAATACCCGAGGTCTCTTTATCCAGGCGGTGGCACACCTGTGCATCAGGATGATATTTCTTCGCCAAGCGAAGAATATTGACCTCCCCACCCTCACGTTCATCTAAAGAAGCGACAAACGGCGGTTTATTGATAACAATCAAATTTTCATCCTCATGGATGATTAATTCTGAAAATTTGGGGAATTTAAATAGACGAGTCTCATTTTGTATCATTCTGCAAAAATACAAAACACAAGGCAGAATATTGGTCAATGTATGATAAAAAGCTTACTTTTGAACACACAATATAAGTTAAGATGTCTGTAAACAAAGAAATGAAACGAGTAAGCACAGCAATGCTGCAAGCCATGAAAGAACGTCAGGAAAAGATTTCTATGCTTACAAGCTATGATTACTCCATGGCCAAAATGGTAGATCAAGCTGGTGTTGACGTTATTTTGATTGGAGATTCCGCTGCCAACGTATTTGCTGGCTACGAAACTACCTTGCCTATCACCCTTGATAATATGATCTACCATGCCGCTGCCGTTGCTAGGGGTACCGAGCGTGCCATGGTATTAGCAGATTTGCCATTTGGATCTTATCAAGGGTCGGCTAATGAGGCTTACAATGCAGCTGTACGCATGATGAAAGAATCGGGTGCACACGCATTGAAACTAGAGGGAGGACTTGAAATCATCGAAAACATCAAAAAAATCATTGCTGGAGGAATCCCTGTATGTGGACACCTGGGCTTGACTCCCCAATCCATCAATAAATTTGGAAATTTTGGTGTGCGGGCAAAAGAAGAACAGGAAGCCGCTAAATTGATAGAAGATGCACTCGCTTTGCAGGAGGCGGGCTGTTTTGCAATTGTTCTGGAAAAGATACCAGCAAAATTAGCTAAAACAGTAACCGAAAAATTGGTGATTCCAACTGTTGGTATTGGGGCCGGGCCGGATTGCGATGGACAAGTCCTTGTGATTAACGATATGCTTGGTATGAATACCGATTTCAAACCAAAATTTATGCGTCACTTCGCTAACCTGCACGAACAAATAACCACGGCAGTAGCTAACTATGTGGCCGAAGTAAAAGCAGTACAATATCCGAACGAAGACGAACAATACTAGAAGAAAAATATGCGGTTTTTGATCATTGGGCTTATTGTTCTTATTGCTTATCTGATGATACGCAAAAAATTCAGTCTATTTGGGTTTACCGAGGATATGTCCAGAAATTTAAAATCAGGGTTTCAGTTGATTGAAGCTTCAACGCCAGTCATCCAGGCAAATCTAAAGAAGAGTGTTTCCAATGCCGTAATGGGTATTATCCTTATTTTGATCACCGTATTGTTGTTCATGAAAATAAAAATTGTCTTGTTCCTGCTTCCGATTGCTTTTTTCCTGCTGGGCTATCTCTTTCTGTTCAACAACCACTTTAGTAAGCTCAAAAGCCAACAAATATGGTACAATGCAAAAACCAATGCGGTTTTTATTGAGCAGCTTAAAGGAGAAAATTATACTTTTAACATTTTTATGGACATAGAAGCCGTTCAGAAAATCGAATCAATTCAAACGACCAAAGGTTTACTATACGGCTACTACCGTATCAAGTTAAAGAACAAAATATTGGAAATCCCCTATTTAGTCGCTGAAAACAAGCCCGTCAACAATTTATTTTTCGACACGATTGACCAAAACTTCAACGTAACTATTCAAAAGCGTATTTTTCCAATCATTTAGTAATGAAGAGGTTGGACATCCCAAAAGAAAGTGTTATATTTAGGTATTCAATATAATTTGTTAAAACCAAAATATTTTACGCTATGGGAAAAGGTGACATCAAGACCAGAAGAGGAAAAATATCAAATGGCTCTTTTGGAAAAAGAAGACCACATCTATCGAAATCAGACATTAAGCCAAAAGTAAAAAATGAGGCTTCAACAGAAGTGGCACAAAAAACAAAATCAAAAAAATAGTTAACAATAAAGCTGGAAAATTATTTCTGGCTTTTTTTATTTCCAATCGTTCCAATTACCCCCATTTCGATGTCCATTTGCAGCTTTTGTCGTATTGTAAAATCCTTTTGACAACTGATATTGGCATAATATTAAACCTATATTTACCCGTTAAATGTAAAAAGTACATAAGAGACTATACCGTATGAATAAAAAATCGATCATTTACCTTCTTTTGGCTTGTGCTGTGTTTGGAGGTGGATACTTTCTGATAACTGCTAAAAAAGACAAAAATGAAGCTGATAAGCCCAATGGGAAGAAAGATATGCCAGTCCCCGCACAGGCTATCATTGCCAAATCTTCCGTCGCCGATCGATCCATTAATCTCTCGGGAAGCATTGACGCAGAAGAGCAGGTTGAAATCAGAAGTGAAGTAAGTGGTCGAATCACCAAAATCTATTTCTCCGAAGGGCAGCGCATCAAACAGGGCGAACCCTTGATCAAGATTGATGATATTGAACTTCAGGCACAATTAAGACAAGCACAAACAACAAACCAGCTGAATGCCGAAAATGAACGTCGGGCCAAACTGCTGCTGCAAAAAGGAGCAATCAGTCAGGAGGAGTTTGATATAGCCAGTGCAGCTTTAAAAACCTCCTTAGCACAGATCCAGTTGATTCAGGCACAAATATCCAAAACAACCATCCGCGCCCCTTTTAGTGGCATGATTGGACTTCGGAATATTTCCGTAGGTGCCATTGTCTCATCCAGTACCCTGATTACAAATTTAGTGAAGGACAATCTTGTCAAAATTACTTTTGCAGTTCCTGAAAAATACAGCAATATTGTTAAAATAAACATGCCCATTGAGTTCAGCGTTGCCAACGACCCAACCGTCATAAAAGCAAACATTTACGCCGTTGAACCGCAAGTATCACTTAACACCAGAACACTCACCGTCCGCGCCAGAGCAACGAACGATCAGGGCAAATTGAAAGTCGGATCCTTTGTCAATGTGATTGTGCCGATTGAAGTGGAAAACGATGCGATATCCATTCCAACAGAAGCCATTGTTCCCGTACAGGACGGGAAAAAGGTCTTTGTATTACAGCATGGCCTTGCCAAGGAAGTGAAGGTTGAAACAGGTGCGCGTACCGACAAAGACATCGTCATTCTCTCTGGCATCAGTGCCGGTGACACCGTTTTAACCACGGGCGTTCTGTCTTTAAAAGATGGAGCAAAAGTTAAGGTATCATTAGCTAACTAGTTGTACATGAATTTATCTGCAGTTTTTATTAAACGCCCTGTTTTAACTATTGTCGTCAATATTACCATCATATTATTTGGCTATATTGGTTTTAGTTTTCTGGGCGTACGCGAATACCCCTCTATTGACCCAGCGATTGTTTCCGTCAGAACAAACTATGCCGGTGCCAATCCAGATATCATTGAATCTCAGATTACCGAGCCGCTAGAAAAGGCCATAAACTCGATCGATGGTATCCGCAACATCTCTTCTTCGAGCAATCAGGGATCCAGTAATATCACCATTGAGTTTGATTTAAAAAAGAACCTTGAGGAAGCCGCAAATGATGTCCGGGATAAAGTATCCCAAGCCGTGCGAAGCCTGCCACAGGATATTGATGCCCCGCCGGTGGTATCCAAAGCCGATGCGGACTCCGATCCGATTATTACATTGACACTGCAAAGTGAGACGCGCGATAAACTTTCGCTGAGCGACTACGCCGAAAATGTGATTTCCGAAAGGTTGCAAACCATCCCCGGTGTTAGCAGCACACAGATCTATGGTCAAAAACGCTATGCCATGCGTCTGTGGCTCAACCCCGACCGTATGGCCGCCTATGGTATCACCGCTTCGGATATTCGTACGGCATTGAATAATCAAAACGTTGAATTGCCTTCTGGAAAGATTGTCGGCAACACCACTGAGCTTACCGTAAAAACAGTAGGAAATCTTTCCACACCCGAGCAATTCAATGATATCATTCTAAAAGCCGACAGCAGCCGCATCGTTAAATTCATCGACATTGGCCGGGCAGAAATAGATGCTGAAAATCTCGAAACAAAAATGGTCAGTAATGGTAAACAGCTGGTCGGTATTGCCATTATTCCGCAACCGGGAACAAATTACCTCGATATTGCCAACAATTTCTATAAAATGCTCGATCAGATCAAAGAAGATTTGCCCCAGGATATTATACTCAACATCGCTTCTGATAATACGACATTCATTAAAAAATCTGTTGAGGAAGTTGCCGAGACGCTCCTGATTTCGATCATTCTGGTCACCTTGATTATCTATTTTTTCTTCCGCGACTGGGGCATAGCCCTACGACCTCTTCTGGATATTCCCGTGTCTTTGATCGCAACATTCTTTATTATGTATATTTTTGGATTTTCCATCAATGTACTGACGCTACTCGCTATTGTACTCGCGACGGGGCTTGTCGTCGACGACGGTATTGTTGTTACCGAAAATATCTTCAAGAAAGTTGAAGAGGGAATGTCCCCTATTGAGGCTGCTCTGAAAGGATCTAAAGAAATATTCTTTGCCGTTATCTCCATTTCAATTACACTTGCAGCCGTATTCTTACCCGTTATATTTCTTCAGGGATTCGTTGGACGGCTATTCCGGGAGTTTGGTGTCGTCATCGCTTCGGCTGTATTGGTTTCCGCATTTGTTTCCCTTACCCTCACACCGATGCTCAATGCCTATCTAATCAAAGGCGGTGGACATAAGAAGACGAAATTTTACGATTGGACAGAACCCATGTTCGTCAAAATGAATAAAGGTTATGCCAATGCGCTAGAAAAATTCATGAAATTCAAATGGATAAGCTTTCCAATTCTGATCTTGTGTTTTGTGATTATTGGCATCCTTTTCTCCTCCATTAAAAAAGAAACGGCGCCCTATGACGACAGAAGCAGCATTTCTGTCAATGTGACGGGCCCTGAAGGTGCCACTTATGAATACATGGACCGATACATGCAGGAATTGGACAAATTGGTCTACGATTCCATTCCTGAGAACAAAATCAGTTTAAACATTACTTCTCCGGGTTTCGGCGCAAGCTCAGTCAACTCCGGACGTATACGGATGACACTGGTAGATCCCAGTGAACGTAAAAAGTCTCAGGATGATATTGCAAAAGAACTGACCAAATGGACAAAAAAATACGATGGTGTCCGCGTCAATGTTTCGCAAACGCCAACGATATCCATGAATCGCAGAGGTGGATTACCTGTTCAGTACATTATCCAGGCACAAAATTTTGAAAAACTTCAGGAAAAGATACCCGAATTTATGAATGAGGTCAATAGCGATCCGGCATTCTCCACAACGGACATCAACTTGAAGTTCAACAAACCCGAACTGCATGTCGAAATTGATCGTCTGAAAGCCCTCAGTCTGGGCGTTTCCGTACTTGACGTTTCGCAGTCCCTCCAATTATTACTAAGCGGTCAGCGTTTCGCTTATTTTATGCGTGATGGAAAACAATATCAGGTCATAGGCCAGGTTGAAAACGACCGTAGAGCCACACCTACGGACCTTGCGTCAATTTACGTGCGTAATAACCTCGGACAGCTTATTCAGTTAGACAACGTTGTGAGCGTTAAGGAAGAAAGCAGCCCTCCTCAACTCTACCACAATAACCGTTACATGTCGGCTACAGTTTCAGCCGGTTTGGCGCCAGGCATGAGTATGAGCGACGGAATCGCAGCAATGGATCGCATAAAAGAAAAGGTACTCGATCAGAGTTTCACCACCGACCTCAGCGGCGAATCACGTGACTTCGTTGAAAGTAGTTCCAATACACTATTTGCCTTTGGCCTTGCTTTGTTGCTAATCTACCTGATCTTAGCAGCTCAATTTGAAAGCTTCCTCGACCCATTTATCATCATCCTTACAGTACCCATGGCCGTTGCCGGAGCACTGATAAGTCTATGGTTATTTGATCAAACCTGGAATATATTCAGCCAAATTGGAACCATTATGCTTATCGGTCTCGTGACCAAAAACGGTATCTTGATTGTTGAGTTTGCCAACCAGATGCGCGAAGAGGGAATGGAAAAATTTGAGGCCATTATGCACTCTGCCGAATCACGCCTCAGACCGATCTTAATGACAAGTCTAGCCATTGCCTTGGGTGCATTACCGATTGCCATGTCACTTGGAGCTGCTTCAACGAGTAGAATTGGTATGGGGGTTGTAATCGTTGGTGGTACAATATTCTCCCTTATCCTAACCTTGTTCATTATTCCGGCGATCTATTACATGTGGTCAAGACAAAAAAAGCATAGACCTGAATTTGATAACATTAAAAGCTACGAATAATAAAGACATGAAGAGAAATTTCATCCTACTAATATTCCTTTACTCCATCATGTTTCAAGCTCGTGCACAAGAGATACTGACCTTGGAAGATGCGCTAAAAACAACGTTGAGCAATAACTTCAATATTCTTTTGGCTAAAAATGACAACAATATTGATATAGAAAATACCAGCCTAGGAAGCGCTGGTATGCTGCCAGCAGTAACAGGATCGTTCAACAGAAGCAACTCCATCCAGAACTCAAGACAGGTCAGAGCAGACGGTCAAGTACAGCAGATTTCCAATGCAAAAAACGATAACATGTCTTATGGAGTCAACCTAAACTGGACGATATTCGATGGATTGGGCATGTTCGCCCGTCGCGATCGCTTCAAAGAAATACAACGTCAAGGGGAAGCGGAGATTAAATATCAAGTGATTACCCAGCTCAGCGAAGTCATGGCAACCTACTACAATCTGGTGCAGCAAAAGCGTCTGTTAAATGCCCTGGATACAACCATCACCTTATCGAGATACCGTGTCACGCTTGCCGAAAATCGCCTGGAGATCGGAAAAGGCTCCAAGCTTGACCTTCTGAATGCAAAAGTCGATTTAAATACCGATCAGACAAACCTGCTCAGACAGCAGGAAAGCTTCAAAAATACCAAGACTTACCTCAATCAGCTGATGACGCGCGACTTGAGCCTGGATTTTCAAATTGAAGACGAAATGAAACTTGATACGGATCTTAAACTTGGTAATCTGATCGAAATTGCCGATCGACAAAATCCGCAGATTCAGCTTGCCATCATCAACAATCGGGTGGCCGAGCTCAACTTAAAAGCAGTTAAGGCCGAACGTTATCCCAAAATTGGCTTAAATAGTGGGTACAACTGGAATGAATCCCACTCCTCCCTCGGTTTCTCGACAGAAAACAAAAATAGAGGTCTTACCTACGGCGTATCGGCTTCCCTTAATATTTTCAATGGATTTCTGCAAAATAGAAACGAACGGATTGCCAAATTTCAGATTAAAGGCTCAGAGCTGCAGATACAGCAACAAAAACAAGATATCCAGGCTCAGGTCAGAACCCTATTCCAAACCTACATCACCAATATGGAGCTGGCGAATGTAGAACGGAAAAATGAGGAACTGGCAAAAGAAAATTTAAACATCACGATGGATAAATTCCGTATCGGTACCATCACAACCTTAGAAGTAAGAACAGCGCAGTTAAACTACATCAATGTAATGACACGTAGCTATACAGCACAATATGATGCGAAGGTATCTGAGATACGCTTAAAAGAGTTAACAGGCGAAACGTATTAGAAATTTCTTTTTGCAAGAGGTCCTCTTAGAAAGGAACACGATCTGATGCGCTTCTTAACAGCATCTATCATTAAAAGCGAAAGGCTCCTTAACTAAATGAGGAGCCTTTCTTTGTCTATTTAATAGTCAATCGCTATAATAGATTTTAGTGGTATTAAAACGCCACTTTTAATCTGAATATATCTATCGGTTAACGACCATACAGTGGTCTCGATACGCTTTGGTCCGGAATCTGTTTGAAAGGCAATTTCAGTCTTGGATTTAAACTCATTTCCCAACCGAAGTGCCCCTTTCAATTTATCCATAAAAGTCATCGTCTTATCTTCACTCGCCGGGATAAATTTAAATTGAGGAATTTCCTCTTTAGCTATTAGTTCTCCAACCATAATACTAGCATTTAATGTGTAAATAATTGTTTTGCGCTATACTACTCATAACGCTTTAAAGCCAATCTTATTTTATCTCTTTCTGCCATTGGCTTATTTAAATCTACCTATTCCCATGATAATAATCAATTAAATTATTGGAAACTATCATTTATTTTACAATAAAAAAACGATTGTACTTTAGACACACTGTCATGCCTGGAAGGCCGCCAGCAAGTCCGACAGGCATTTATAACGAGATATCTAAATATAGTGTCATTTCATTTTGAATTTAAAGCCCAAATCATTCATATTGCCTATTTTTGTTCAAAATAATATGTAAATGGAAAAATCTGTTTTTGAAAAAGAGTGGGAAATTTATTTCACGCAATGCTATTCAAACGGCCGCATTCGTTTCTCCGATTTATCCAATATCCTGCAGCTTACCGCGGGAGAACATGCCAATGCCGTCGGATTCGGTTTTAAAGAAATGGCCAAACATAACCAAACCTGGGTACTTAGCCGCATCCGCATAGAGATTGCACGGTTGCCCAAATGGATGGACCATGTCAAGGTAAAAACTTGGGTTCAGGAATTAGCGGGCGCACGCTCAACACGGAATTTCGAAATTACAGTGAATGGACAGATCTATGTTACCGCAACCAGTTATTGGGCTGTCATCAACACCGTGAAAAGGAGCTCTGAAGCGCTTGCAATTTCGACCGAAGATTTTACCACCTATCCTGATCGCCCGGCAACACAACAGCCATTTTCAAAATTGGATATTTCCCAGACCGTCAAAAATATTGATGAATATAGCGTCAGGCTTTCCGACCTGGATATTGTCAATCACGCCAACAATGTAAAATACCTGGACTGGTGTATGGACAGATTGCCCATTGAGCTTGTATTGACTAATCAGATTAAATCTTTAGAGATGAATTATCTGCGTGAGTTACGCTATAATGATACCGTTGAAATTAACGGTGATGCAACAAATCAGGGTTACTTTATGACGGTTACAAAACAACAACGAATCCACTTTGCTTTGGCAATAGAAACAAAATAAAAGGGAGGCTTTGGGCCTCCCTTTTATTTTGTATAGAACATCATGTTATGCAAATGCCTTATCGCCTTTTTTGTAAGGAAGGTTACCATCAAATCTTCCTGGGATCTTCACAAAACGCAAAGCTTTGGTACAACCCAGCTCTGAGTTAAAGAAACCAGTCAATGTCAACTGTTTGAACATCGTGAACCAATGTGGTGGATCGTTCTCAACATAATTGTACAATTGATTTTGTTTCTCCTTGTTCTTCTCGATGATATCTTTCTGATCTTCAGCTTGCTTTTTATTAAACTCGTTTGCTTCTTTATCCAAAGCAGCGGCAACAGCTGTTCTGTCTTCAGCAGAAAGCTCCAGGAATGGTTTTCCTTTTACCTCTTTTGCTTTATCATCCAAGCTCCCCAGACCAGTTAAAAATGCTCTTTGTTGCTTCTCCGTATAACAATCGCGAACCATGACCGGAATAAAACTTCCTACCCCTGCTTCTTTCGCACCCGGAGTTGCGGTAGCTGGTAAAATTGCTTCAGCCAAGTCACCTAATAAATCGGTTGTCTTCGCTTCAAACAAGGCTTGTACATCTTTTGTTGCTGAGCGTGTACAACCTTCCAAAAATAAATTAGCGCCGATAACGGTACCTCCTAAAATTAAGGCAACTCGTTGTAATGCTTCTCTTCTATTCATACTACTAAATATCTTAATTTTAGAAATTATATTTCATTTCCCAACCTTGTCTGTAATTACGTTTTACATACTGATTAACGTTATCAAAGTTTGTGACACGCATATTATCGTTATCCCACAACAACTTTAAGTTACGTCCAGGGTATTTGCCATCAATACGTAAATCAGCACCTCTGATCGCTAGGTTAGCCATTAATAAAGCTTCTGTCAACGGACCTGCTATTTCAAAAGGTGAACTCACTTCTTTCTTGCCGTATCCAGCTTGACAAGCTTCAACCCATTGTGCGTAGTGTCCGCCTTCTTGTCCCGGTACACGGGCATATTTCTGAGCCACTTGCTCTTTTCTTGACGTTGGCAATAAACGCGCATTCTGACCGTAGGTATCAGCAAGGATTTTCCCTTTTGTACCAACAAGTAAGATACCGTTACCACCGTCACCAAAAATTTCGTTTGGACCTAATTCATCCGGACGAGCAGGCTGAATACCACCATCCATCCAATGTAAAGTCACCGGACCATTTGTACGCGGAGTTTTAGGGAAAGTTAATGTCGCATGGCTCGATGGAGGGCAACTTTCAGGGAAATATCCGCGTTTGAACTCATCCACATACACCGATCCTACAGTCGCCTGTACATCTTGTACATAAGTCAATCCTAAAGTACTGAAAGGAACTTCCAACAAGTGACAGCCCATATCGCCCAATGCACCTGTACCGTAATCCCACCATCCACGCCAGTTGAAAGGCACCAATTTATCGACATATTCTTTATAAGGCGCTGTACCTAACCAAAGATCCCAATCCAATTCTTTTGGAACTTCAGCCTTGCCTGTAGGCCATGCAATACCTGAAGGCCATACCGGACGATCTGTCCAACAATATACCGTATGTACATCACCGATCAGACCTGCTTCGTACCATTCACGTACAAAACGTGGTCCATCATTTGATGCACCTTGATTTCCCATTTGGGTAACAACCTTATATTTCTTAGCTGCATGCGTCAATGCTCTCGCTTCCCATACATCGTGAGTCAACGGTTTTTGAACGTACACGTGTTTACCCAATTGCATAGCTGCAAGCGCTTGAATCGCATGTTGATGATCTGGAGTTGATACAGAAACGGCTTCTATACGTTTGTGCTCCTTATCCAACATCTCACGGTAGTCTTTGTAATATTTTGCTTTCGGGTAACGTTTCAACGCACCGGCAGCGCGACGATCGTCCACATCACACAAGAAAGCTAAATCTGCTTTTCCTGAATCATGAAATGCGTTGATGTCACTAAAACCTTTACCCCCTACACCAATACCTGCTACTTGTAATTTGTCACTTGGAGCTGTAAAGCCATTTCCGCCCAATACATGGCGAGGGACGATCATAAAAGCCGCAGCAGCTGTTGCCGCGCTCTTTATAAAACCTCTTCTACTCGTCTTATTTGAGTTATTTTCCATTGTTATCAATCTTTAGCTATTAGATGTTACCTTTTTTCAATTCGCTCACTGCGAAATCAACCGCGCGAGCAGTAAGCGCCATATACGTTAATGAAGGGTTGACACAACCCGCAGAAGTCATACAAGCGCCGTCCGTTACGAAAACATTCAACGCATCCCAGACCTGATTGTTACCATTTAAGACAGAAGTTTTTGGATCACGTCCCATACGCGCAGTTCCCATTTCGTGGATACCTTGACCCAGACCATATACGTTATCGTATGTATAGGTATCCTTTACGCCAATGCTTTCCAACATTTCCTTCATTTCATTTTGCATGTCACCACGCATCTTCAATTCATTATCCTTGATCTCAGCGTCAAAAGACAATACAGGTAAGCCCCATTTATCTTTTTTGCTTTTGTCAAGTGTAATTTTATTTTCGTGATATGGCAAGGTTTCCCCAAATGCGGTGAAGCCAACCGTCCAGTCGCCTGGCTCACAGATTGCATCTTTCCAAGCGCCACCTACTTCCATCTCGGCTACTGCACCAGACCAACGTCCACGACCCGCAGCACCTTGGTAGCCAAATCCGCGTACATAGTCGCGTTTTTTGGTATCACCTTCGACGTTCACAAAACGTGGTACATATAAACCTGTTGGTCTACGGCCATATACATAGCTATCCAAATAGCCATCTATTTTACCACCAGCACCACAACGGAAATGGTGATCCATCAAATTGTGGCCCAATTCACCGCTGCTACTACCAAGTCCACCTTCCCAAACATCTGTAGCCGAGTTCATCAATACCCAGGTCGAGTTCAATGCAGATGCACAAACAAAAATCACTTTAGCGAAAAACTCATAAGTTTGGTTTGTTTCAGCATCTACAATCTCAACGCCTTTTGCCTTTTTCGTGTTTTTATCGTAGATAATTTTTGTTACGATGGAAAAAGGACGTAATGTCAAGTTATTTGTCTTTTTTGCCGCAGGAAGAGTCGCCGATTGCGTACTGAAATAAGCACCAAAATTACAGCCCAACCAACATTGATTTTGATATTGACAATTTACACGGTCATGATGCGGAACAGTAATGTTTGCTGTTCTACCCATGATGAAATGACGTTGACCACCGTATTGTTTTTTCAAACGCTCAGCCAGGTCTTTTTCAACAATATTCATCGCCATTGCAGGCATGTAATCTCCATCGGGCAAAGATGGCACACCATCTCTATTTCCAGAGATACCCGCAAATTTTTCAGCATAACTATACCAAGGGGCAATATCCTTATAACGAATCGGCCAATCCACACCGTGGCCATCTTTTAAGTTAGCTTCAAAATCCAAATCGCCCAAACGATAAGATTGTCTTCCCCACATTAAAGAACGTCCACCAACATGATACCCACGGTACCAGTCAAAACGTTTTACTTCGGTATATGGACTCTCTTTTTCATTTACCCAAAAATCCAGGTTCTTCTCATTCAAAGGATAATCTCTACGCAAAACCGGATAATCTTCGATCATTTGTTGCGTACGACCGCCAGCATGAGGCCATTCCCATGGATTTTTATTTGGCGCAGTATAATCCTTGATGTGTTCAATGTTACGACCACGCTCCAGCATAATTGTTTTCAGCCCTTTCTCTGTCAATTCTTTCGCAGCCCATCCACCACTTATCCCCGAACCGATTACAATTGCGTCATAAGTATTTGTTGCCATCTCTCTTCTAATTATTTGTTTTTAAATAGTTATTTTTTCTGTTTAGTGTGCAGCATTTGTACTGTCGATCTTTTCGTCTTTGAAAAAAGCTAAAAAGATAAAAAATACAACAGCTGCGATAATAGCAGGTACAACCCAGGTATGATTCCAAAATCCTGCTAGGTCTGTTGCTTTCATTTCTTTGTATTTGTCTCCTACGTAACCCGCTACCCAAAAACCGATCAACTGTCCAACGCCATAGGTTGCCAGAGTAATCAAACCCTGTGCCGCTGATTTGTATTTAACACCGGCTTTACTATCCGTATAGATCTGTCCCGAAACAAAGAAAAAGTCATAACAGATGCCGTGCAATGCAATACCGATCAACAACATGAACGATAATTCGCCCGCATTGCCATAAGCAAATAATAGGTAACGGATCACCCAAGCCAACATACCGACTAAAATTGTTTTCTTAAAGCCAAATCTTGTAAAGAAAATTGGTAAGGCCAATAAGAACAATACTTCAGACCCCTGACCGATTGTCATTTTACCAGTAGCATTTTCCAGACCTATCTCGGAAAGAAAAGGATTTGCATTCGAATAATAAAATGCCAAAGGAATACAGATCAATACCGAAGAAATGAAAAAGATCAAGAAGTTCTTGTCTTTTAACAATTTAATCGCATCCAGACCAATGATTGATGCAAAGGATGGTTTTTCGTTTTGATCCAATTTAACCGGCGGCGTTTTAGGCAATGCAAAAGAAAATATACCCAATACTAAAGAAGCAACCCCCGATAATAAGAAAGTATTTTTTAATGCTCCTTCTGATGCTTTTGCGTCCCAAAAATAACTGATAACTAAACCAGCTACAATCCAACCAATTGTTCCCCAGATACGTATACCTGAAAACTGTTTTTCCGGATTCGTCAATTGTCGAAAAGAAACTGAACTAGTCAAAGCCAATGTTGGCATATAAAGTATCATATAGGCCAATACATATGGATAAAATGTCGACATGTCTGCAGCACCATACATCTGATACATCAATACCGCACCGACCAAGTGTAAAACACCCAAAATACGCTCCGCATTAAAATAACGGTCCGCAATCATTCCGACAATAAAGGGAGCAATAATAGCACCCAATGATTGTGTTGAAAATACATTAGCCTTTTCAAATTCTGTTGCATTCAAATTCTTGCTCAAAAAAGTACCTAATGTGACAAACCATCCCCCCCAAATAAAAAATTCGAGGAACATCATGAAGGATAGTTTAAATTTTATTGTTGATGAAATCATAAAAAAAAATGGTGTTTTACAATACTACTAATTGGTTTTACCTGCTCAATTTAAGAAATTAAATCTAATTGTCAATAGTACACTATTAAAATATTACAAAAAGCTATCGACCTCGCGATAAGCTGCCACCAAGCGATCCTCACCCTCTTTACCAGGTTTGGAAATACCATGTTCCATCCCCATGATACCTTTATATCCTTTACTATGAATGTGTTTGAATACGTTTTTATAATTGATCTCTCCTGTAGTCGGTTCTTTACGACCTGGATTATCGCCGATTTGAATATAAGCAATTTCATCCCAGCAGCGATTCATATTTGCAATTAAATCTCCCTCGGTACGTTGCATATGATAAATATCATATAAGATTTTACAGGATGGACTGTTCACAGCCTTACATAAAGCATAGGTCTCATGAGTTTGCTGCAAAAATAGATCTGGTGTATCACTTAAGGTTTCCAACACCATCACCAAACCATGTGGTTCAAAGATTTCCGCACCCTTACGCATCGCAGTAAGTATATTGCTGAACTGATTACCCCAAGGTAGTTTTCTTTCATAAAAGCCAGGTACCACAGTCAGCCATTTTGCATTGCAACGCTTGGCAGCTTCTACAGATTTCTTGCATGTTTCTACAAACTTATCTAAATACTCCTGTTTACCTGTCGCTAAAGAAGGCATCCAGTTTTGGCCACCGTCTACCACAAATACACCCATGGTCATGCCTAACTTCGCCAATAAATCACCGATCTTCTTCTGCTCATCCAATGTTCTGCCCAAATAGCCATTATCTTCTATTCCACGAAATCCCAAATCATACATATACCGAATTTCATCGAGGAAATTATCACCTGCATGATTTTTGAACATCCCCTGATGCGGGGCATAATTTAAGTTAAATGTCTTTCCTTTATCCATCGTATTTGCTGTATTTTGAGTGGTTGACGCAAAAGTCTGTCCAGCTAGTCCTGCCCCGGCGGCCAAAAGACTACCTTTAATAAAATCCGATCTCTTCATTTTATTTATAATTGATTAATTTTTAAATAATTTACCAAATCCATCCGAATAAATCGCTTCAATGGACTGATTTTTATTTTTAAAAATGACAAAAACCTCCACACCCTTCAATTTTTTGGTCTTTGTCTTAATTTGTTCGGGTTCCATGCCCATAAAATAATTATCCAGTGCATCCGCTTCCATAGCAGTCTTCGCATAGACGCTGACACTCAAGATATCGGTCATGTATGGAAAACCCGAGACAGGGTCGATATGATGACCCAATTTTTTCCCTTTGTACTTAATAAACTTTTCGAAACTGCCGGCCGTTGTCAGCGCCCCTTCTTTGAGCTGCGCAACAGCGGTCATCAATTCCTCCCCATCCGCATCATCGGGCTGAACAATACCAATAGAAAATCCCTGCCCACCTGGCGGAGTCCCCAAAGCCCTGATTTCGCCACCGACCTCTACCATATAATTGGCAATCCCCTTTCGGCCAAGATAGTCGGCCAAAACATCCACCGTATAGCCCTGGGCAATACCATTGACATCTATTTTAATCCCCTTTTTCTTTTTGATCAGCCGATTGCCGCTAACCTTCAGATAGTGCATTCCCACCAGTTCCTTCGCTTTTAGCACCGTCGCCGAATCTGGAGCGACCGGACTCTTATTCGCACCAAAGCCCCATAGGTTGACTAGTGGGGCAATAGTAATATCGAATTGACCTTTCGATAATTTATGATATTTAAAGGAAGCTTTTATCACCTTGGCCATATGACTATCCATCACGATAGACATTACCGTATCTGTATTGAACTTGGATATTCTCGAGTCCTTCCGATAAATTGACATCGACAAATCGATCGCCGTTAAAATACTGTCAACTTCCGACCGTCTAACAAGACTGTCGGAAGCGAAGTAAGTGATATGGAATTGGGTGCCCTGCGCGGGTCCCTCCAGCCGAATTTTATGGAGTTTCGTTGATGGTATTTGCGCCTGTACATCAATGCAACAAATCGTGACAAAAAATAGAAGACACAAATTCCACCTTAATCCCATCGGCCCAAAAACTTAAATATATAGGTTTGTGTTTTGACCAGGCATCGCTACAGGGTAAAAACCTTCTGCATCCGGAAGTAACTTTGGTTTAGCATCCCAAGCAAGTACGTCTGGCCCCAATTTGATGGTAGATTTCAAGGCTTCATCCCATTTGATCACCTTACCAGTATAACAAGCAATACGCCCGATAATACCGGTCAACGTACTATAAGCACCATATTCTGCATTATCAAATTTATATTCGCCCTTCGAAATTGCTGTAAACAGTTCTTTATGTTCTTGTTGATAAGGATTTGGATTGCCCTTGGCATCATGGCGATAGATCTCTTTACCTTTCCAATCGTACAATACAGCCTGTCCACCTGCAGAAAGATAAGCACGTCCTTTTGTTGCCTGGAATTGCTCGTCTACACGGTTATGTATACCCTCAAAGTGTCTACATTGACTATAAACAACACTGTTGTCAGCATAGGTTAGTTCTAATGCGAAATTATCATAGATTTCACCATACTCTTTGCCGGTACGGTGTGCTCTGCTCCCTGTACCTTGGATCGATACGGGATAAGCACCTTTCACCCAATTGGCGATATCAATATTGTGCACGTGCTGCTCAACGATATGATCGCCACACAACCAATTGAAATAATACCAGTTACGCATTTGGTACTCCATTTCAGTTTGCTCTGGTTTACGTGGGCGTACCCATACACCACCGGAGTTCCAATAAACTTGTCCAGAGGTAACTTCACCGATCGCACCTTCGTGAATACGTTTGATAGCTTCACGGTAATTGGTTTGATAACGACGTTGTAAGCCTACGACAACATTCAGTTTTTTACGTTTAGCTTCCGCAGCTGCACGCAATACCTGTTGTACACCTGGAATATCAACTGCGACAGGTTTCTCCATGAATACATGTTTACCCTGACGGATTGCTTCCTCGAAGTGTGTAGGTCTAAATCCTGGCGGCGTTGCCAAAATAACAACGTCTGCCAATTGGATTGCATCTTTATAAGCGTCAAATCCAACAAATTTGTGATTATCGCTTACATCAATCTTATCTTGCCATTTCTCTTTAAGCGTATTATATGTACTATCTAAATTATCTTTAAAGGCATCAGCCAAAGCGACAACCTTAATATTCATTCCTGAACTCAACGCATCAAAAGTAGCGCCAGTTCCGCGGCCCCCACAGCCCACTAAAGCAACTTTGATAACATCCGAACCAGCAGCATAGGCACCCGATAAAGGTAACGAGCTCAACATTGCACCACCGGCCACTACAGCAGAAGTTTTAATAAAATCTCTTCTTTCTAGATTTTCCATAACAGTTTTATATTGATTATTTTATTTTTAAAAATCTTTAATTGGTTTTTTATCATAATAAGCCATAATTTCTTCATGACTAGGCGGATTAACAGGTCTTACCAACCTCATTCCTACGAACGGTGCTTCCGGAAACCACCAGTTGCTTTTGGGCACTTGCGGATCCAATTGTTTCCATACCGGATCTGAAGCTCCACGAGCCGCCGAACGAAGATCCTCCGAGGAACTATCAAATGCACCACCCCGAACAACATGTGGATACAGGGTCGTTGGAACAACTACAGGGTTGTTCAATACTTTGCCTTTACCTTCATTGTAACTATCGGCCTTATATTGGTCATAAGTCCACTCAGCAACATTGCCATAAATATCATAAAGACCCCAAGGGTTCGGTTTCTTCTGTCCTACAATATGTGTTTTCTGTTCACCATTATCTTTAAACCAGGCATAATCTGCCAGTTGCGTTGCTTGATCGCCGAAAAAATAAGTTGTCTTTGAACCAGCTCGAGCTGCATATTCCCACTCAGCCTCTGTTGGTAAACGATAAAATACACCCGTACGGACATACAACCACTTACAGAATTGGATGGCGTTGTAATGGGTCATCGCCAAGGCCGGGTGTCCTTCTTTTCCAAAACCAAAAGTCATATCCAAATAGGGTTTTGTAGGTCGAGTAACGGCATCAATCTCTTTGGATACTTTACCATCCTTACTCTTTGCGATCTCATAATCTTTATACAGAAACGGCTCAAAGAGATCCCAGGTTACTTCATACTGCCCCATCCAAAATGGGTCCAACTTCACCTCATGTGCAGGTTTTTCATCTTCTTTCCCGCCGCTTGTAGTTCCCATTTTAAAACTACCACCAGGGATTGCTAGCATTTTGAACGTCAGATTGGTTCCTTCAATGGGTTGCTCATACGGTTCGAACGTCTTCTGAGCCATAGCGTGCAGGCCAGCAAATAATAAAACAGGAATAAAGATTCTTTTTAACATATTTAGGTTTGTAATTAGAGACTAAAATATAAAATAAGGTGTATACTTTACACTTTGACACTATAACTTTTTTATTACAGTTTAATTCTTAACATAATAGTCCATTCGTAATAACGATTTAGCACGATGCTGATTAGGATCCTCGGGGAGCTTAATTCGCCTGAAAATCAAGATCAATAAAAAAGGTTTTCCATTTTCATGGAAAACCCCGATATCTTATCACAGCATGCCTGTGTCTAAAGCAGAATCTTACGACTTACCGCTTTATCTATGGTAATATACCCCGGATAGAACACCGACTGCCCTGCGATATTGATAGAAGGTTTAACTTTTAACGTAAATATTCCCTTTTTATTCTCATCGCTTGACATTAAAAAATCCTGCAGGTCCGAATTCTTTAACAAATCATAGATATTGGTCGCTATACGCACATTGGCCACTGTAGATTCTCCGGGCTCTATTTGTAATGATTGATTCACAATCCCTTCCACAAGCTGCTGCCCGCCGTAAAGAATGATATACTGGAACTTATTAATAGAGGCTTTTTTGAGCGTCGGGTTATCAATTTTAAGTCGGATAACTGCATCCAATGGAATATCTTTCCGCAAATAGGCCAATGCCAAGCTCGGCGCGGCACCTAGGTCAATTTGATTATTCCTGATCAGTCGTTGCAATGATGTTCCGGCCAACCGAATACTATCTACCGATTCCACATCGAATTTACATTTCGCCAAATTTTCGATCTGTGCCTTTTGTCGATTCACACCACAGCCGGAAATAAACAAACCCAGCAGAACCAAACATCCAAATAAAATTTTCTTGCTCATAGCCACTATTTTCCTCCAAATTTATATAAAACTCCCAGTGTAAACAATGGGTACCCTGCTTTTAAATAGGTATTACTTTTAAAACCGAATACCATACCGTTCGTATATTGCAGCTTCCATCCTTTCCCTAACCCCATTCTTGTATAAAATACGGGTTCAATAAGCATATTATCTTCTTTCTCTGCCGGAAGACCATCAACAGCAAAATTTTTCATACGCATATTGCTCAGCCGGATGATGGTACCGTAATCGATATCATGCCGGTTGCCAAACAATTTCAGGGCATCCTTTTTCTCCGATGAAAAGTTCACCTGTACGAACACCTTGTCAAAATCCATGTCCTTCGTTTCTACAACGGCCTGTCCCATCGTCGACGAACGCTTATCAACCACACTGGTATTACCCAACCCATAGCCCCCGTAAACCTCAAATACACGATTATTCTTTCTACCAAAGCGTGTAAAATAACCTATCCCCGCCTCGCCCATCTTTTGCGCATAGTCTTTGATATTGGATCTATTATCGACATATGAACCATTGGCAATGACAGCCACATGATCAGTTACAGCTACCCCCAGGTTGGCCGATACATTGGCCTTTGTATTGATATTGCCGGAAACATAGACCTCGCCAGCTTCTGTAAACATCGGCGCTGAAGGTACATTAGGCATGTAAATCGAACTACAGGAATAAAATGAACAGGCAAATAACCCGGCACACAACCCATATCCAAACTTGTTGTATTTCATATGTAAGTATTTATTCAATCGTGCATGCATCCACCGATATTTACGAATGCTTCGCCTATTGTCTTAAAAACACCTATCCTTTATAAAAATTGTACCAAAGCGGTTACATTTAACAGAAAATAACAATTTAAAGAGCTCAAAAAGCTTAAAAAGCTCAGTACCAAGCCCGATAAATTTAGTATAATAGGTAGCAATTCCGCAGAGCCGCCAGCAATGCTGCTCCAGCATCACCTGATAGCAGGCACATCGGAACAGTAGCTACAACTATAAACAACAAAAAAAGGCATCAATTTCTTGATGCCTTTCCTATATTGTTGCAAAACCTTATGCTTGTTCTGTAGGAACTACAGATACATAAGATTTATTGTTAGCTTTTTTACGGAAAACTACTTTACCGTCTACTAAAGCGAACAATGTGTGGTCTTTACCAATACCAACGTTTGTGTCAGGATTGTGTTGTGTACCGCGTTGGCGTACGATGATGTTACCAGCGATTGCTTGTTGACCACCGAAGATTTTGATACCTAAACGCTTGCTATGTGACTCACGGCCGTTCTTAGAACTACCCGCACCTTTTTTGTGTGCCATTTCTTTATCTTAATTTAAGACTATTTGTCTGATTAAAAATTCAATTATAACGTAATACCAGTGATCTGGATTTTAGAAAATTGTTGACGGTGACCGTTTTTCTTTTTGTAGCCTTTACGACGTTTTTTCTTGAAAACGATAACTTTATCGCCTTTTAAATGAGACAAAATTTTAGCCGAAACTTTTGCACCAGCAACGCTAGGTGTACCAATGGTAAATTTACCACCGTCTTCTGCTAACAATACATTGTCAAATTCAATACTAGCGCCTTCATCTCCTTGTAAACGGTGTACAAAAAGGAACTGGTCTTTTGCAACCTTAAATTGCTGTCCTGCTATATTTACTATTGCGTACATTGTTAATTAATTAAATGTGTTATTAAATGAAGGGCAAAAGTAAACAGTTTTTATCATAATTCAAAGACAAATTTACTTTTTCGTTTCCAATTAAACTTATCAGTTGAACAGCATTGTCTTAATCCGTATTGGGACAATGCTGTTCACCCCTGTTTTCGCTTACCAAACCAAAATTCTCTTCTCAGGTGCTACATACATTTTTGCCGTAGGCTGTACATTAAATGCTTTATAGAAGGCCTCCATATTGTATACGGGACCATTTACCCGAAATTGTTCGGGGCTATGTGGATCAACTTTTAAACGTAACCGCATGCGCTCATCGCTGCTCTTTACGCGCCACACTTGGGCAAAACTCAGGAAGAAACGTTGATCTGGTGTAAAGCCATCAATTTTATCCTGCCCCTGCCCCTGTTTGGTTAATTTGAAAGCATCATAGGCAATATTTAAACCGCCGATATCCGCCAGATTTTCACCTAACGTAAGCTCACCGTTTACATGTTGATTGTCCAACAGCGTAAAGCCACCATACAACTTCGCTACCTGATTGGCGCGTTCCGTAAACTGTTTCGCATCCACTGCTGTCCACCAATCGTTCAAGTTACCGTCTTTATCATATTGACGTCCCTGATCATCAAAGCCATGTGTCATCTCGTGTCCGATAACGGCACCGATAGCGCCATAATTGATCGCGTCGTCCGCATTGGCATCAAAGAATGGGAACTGCAAGATGCCGGCCGGGAATACAATTTCATTATAGGGTGGATTGTAATAGGCATTCACCGTAGGAGTTGTCATCAGCCATTCCGCCTTGTCAACCGGTTTGCCGATTTTACCCGCCATTTCTTTATAGGCATGCTTTGCAGCAGACTGTAAATTGGCATAGTAGGTATCATTGGCAACCTCCACGTCACTGTAATCTTTCCACTTCTCCGGGTAGCCGATTTTTTTGGTAAATGCTTCCAATTTTTCAATCGCTTTCTTTTTGGTTTCAGGTGTCATCCAGTCCAATTTCTCGATACGGCTTCTATAGACTTTTTGCAAATTGTCGACCAATTCGAGCATTCGTTTTTTCGCTTCGGGTTTAAAATACTCATCCACATACAACTTTCCGACAATCTCGCCAAGGTTCTCGTCGGCCGAGCTCACCATCAGCTTCCAACGCTCCTTCTCCTGTTTCTGTCCATTTAGGGTTTTTCCGAATAATTCAAACTTTGCATCCCTGAAACCTTTGCTCAGTGCCGTCGCAGAAGCATTCGCTAAATCTGCTTTTAGTTTTGTCTTCCAACTATCTAAAGACTGTGATTTCAACAAATTATTTAGCGCAAGATAAAATTTGGGCTGCTGTACCAAAATGGTATCGGTCTTCACATCCAAACGTTGCAAAATATCTTTCCAATTGAGGTTTGGCGTTTGCTTCTGAAATTCCTGTACCGCAAATTTATGGTAGTTTTTGATGGGATCGCGCAATTCCACCGGTGTAGCATGCGATTTGGCAATTTCCGTTTCCAAGCGCAGTACTTCCTCCGCCGACTTTTGTGCATTTGCCCCTTCGCCGATCAGCCCGAATAATTTTACCAGATATGCAACATAGGCCTCCCGGATTTTCTTCGCTTTGTCATCCTGATCCAAGTAATAACTTGCTTCAGGCAGGTTGAGTCCTCCCTGGAAAAATTGCAATGCATTTTTAGTGCTGATCCGGTCATCTGCGGCCACATAAAATGTAAAAAGATCCCCATCACCCTCCTTAAATCCATCCGCAGCATAAGCGATCAATTCATCAATACTTTTCAGCCCATTGATTTTTTGAATAGCCCCTTCGATCGGTTTCGCGCCCAATTTATCAATCGTCACCGTATCCATACCACTCGCATAGAAATCGCCGGCCTTTTGCTGATCGGAACCTTTTTTGTTGTCAGACTTCGCCGCACCCTCCAAAATAGATTTCAGGTTTGCCAGGTTTTCATCAGCAAGAATATAAAATGAACCCCAGCCAGTTTCAGAAGCCGGGATCTGGGTATTTTTCATCCAGCTTCCATTTGCATATTGGAAGAAATTATCTCCTGGATTCACGGTGGTATCCATGCCTGAGACATCAAAAAAATTTGTGCGGACCTCCCGAGCAGTATCGCTTTTCTTATTTGACTGACATGACATCAGCATTAAGACCATGGATAACGTCCCCCATTTGACTTTTTGTATCATATTTTAAGAGATTAAAAGAGTATTTAAATTTACTTCAAAAGTTTCACTTCATACAAATCCTTCCTTCTATCCTTCTTGACTTTAACGGTACCGTACTCATGCAGGTCTCGCAGGGCATAAAGATCAACGTCGGCAATAAGCACCATCTCGGCATTCGGTGTCGCCTCAGCTTTAATGGCATTATTGGGAAAAGCAAAATCCGAAGGGGTAAAAACAGCGGACTGCGAATATTGTATATCCATATTATTCACACGCGGCAAATTGCCCACGGAGCCTGCAATAGCCACATAACATTCATTTTCTATCGCCCTAGCCTGCGCACAGGTACGCACCCGGATGTATCCGTTTTGGGTATCCGTCATAAAGGGCACAAATAGGATCTGCATCCCCTGATCGGCCAAAATACGGCTCAGTTCAGGAAACTCTACGTCGTAACAGATCAACAGTCCCACTTTACCACAATCGGTGTCAAACACCTTTACCTCACTTCCGCCCACCATACCATAATATTTAAATTCATTAGGGGTGATGTGAATTTTTTTAAACTCATCCAGCTTACCGTTGCGATGACAGAGGTAGGAAACATTATAGAGCTTTTTGTTTTCCATCAAAGGCATCGACCCTGCAATGATATTGACATTGTAGGAAACGGCAAACTGTTGAATGCGATCAATAATCTCTGAAGTATGCTGCGCAAGCCTCTCCATTGCCAAGCGTTCGGGAAGATCATTATACGGACTCATCAACGGCGTATTAAAGAATTCAGGAAACATAATAAAATCTGTTCCATAATCGCTCACTGTATCCACAAAAAACTCGATCTGATCATAAAATGCCTCTAGATTATCAAATAAACGCATCTGCCATTGCACCAGTCCCAAACGGATCGTCTGCTTGGTCGTCGAAATGGAGCGCGTCTCTGACTCATAATAAATATTATTCCATTCCAACAGAGTAGCGAACTCCATCGATTCAGCATCCTCGGGCAGATAGTGCTTAAGTATTTTTTTGACATGAAAATCATTCGAAAGCTGAAAGGTCAGCGTCGGATCATAGATCTCCTTACGTTTGACTTTCTCGATATAAACCCGCGGACTCATTTTATCCGCATAGTTATGGTAATTGGGAATACGCCCCCCGGCAACAATACATTTGAGGTTCATCTGTTCACATAGCTCCTTCCGTGCATCATAGAGACGGCGTCCAAGACGTAAGGCCCGATGTGCCGGATGAACAAACACTTCTATCCCGTACAGCGTATCGCCATCATTACTATGTTTGGTAAATTTACCGTCATCGATAATATCATAATAACTATCGTAAATATTATTTTTCTTTGAATTCAGGATAATCGACAAGGCACAAGCGACCACATGTCCATCAATCTCCACACATAACTGCCCTTCGGGAAATAATTCTATCAAATCCTGAATATTTTCCTTTGACCAGGTTTCGCCAACACCATCATACGCCTGTTCCATCGATTTTTTCAAATCAACATAATCCTTCTTTGTCAAGTTACGCACTTGAATATCCATATAAATCTCCTTTTTGAAATTAGTTATTTAAATTTAGTAAAAGTAAAGGCCAAGTCCAAAACTAGCAATAGGCAACAAGCGAATACTAGATGGCATCTCTATTTATATTTTAAACAGTGCTTACTCAGTGATTGTTCAGTGATTGTTCAGTGCTCGTTCAGTGCTTGCTCAGTGAAGACTGAACAAGCACCGACTTATTACTGTCTAAACATTGATTAAGAAATGATAATAGGTACTACCTGGTATGCAGATCTTTCAATTTTAATATAGATCTTGATGATCTTATACCTTAACAGGCGGTTAGGCCAATCGTCTTTTTCATACATGGACCGAATCGGAGTATCGGAATGACTTTGCTAAAATTAAGGACATAAAAAAAGCGCCAATGTTCAATTGGCGCTTCGATATCTCAATGATAGCTGCGATCAACTATGCTTGACCTTGTGGCGTTCCGAAAGGAAATGCAACTGTAGGATCACCACCTTGTTGTGGTTGTTCCGCAATACCTGCATCCATTTTAATCGGGCCATTTAATGCTTCGAAACGGTTCACGTTATCAACCAATGCACCTAACAAGCGTTTTGCATGCTCTGGAGTCAAAACGATTCTTGATTTCACTTTTGCTTTTGGCACTCCTGGCATCACACGGATAAAGTCAACCACAAATTCAGTATTAGAGTGAGTGATAATCGCAAGATTTGAGTAGATTCCTTCTGCTACTTCTTCTGTCAACTCAATGCTCAATTCGTTTTGATTTTGGTTATTTTCCATAATAATTCTAATGATAAGTTAATATATTCTTAAATTCTACTTTGTAAATGTTCTAAAATCCTGTCCGTTCTCAATATTCAGTAATGTTTCATAGATCAATCTGATCACGTTGTCAACATCTTCTTTATGTACCATCTCAACCGTTGTGTGCATATAACGGAGCGGTAAAGAAATTAATGCCGACGGTACACCACCATTACTATAGGCAAATGCATCCGTATCAGTTCCTGTAAAACGAGAGGAAGCCTGACGCTGGAAAGGAATATTATTCTTTTCAGCAACCTTAACCAACAGTTTATTCAGATTGATCTGAACCGCTGGAGCATAAGACAATACAGGGCCTTTTCCTGAAAACAGATCTCCCTGCGTGATCTTATTGATCATCGGAGTTTGTGTATCATGTGTCACATCGGTGACGATAGCGACATTCGGTTTGATACGATCTGCAATCATTTCGGCTCCACGTAAACCAATCTCTTCCTGCACCGAATTTACGATATATAATCCAAATGGCAATTTCTTTTTATTCTCTTTTAGCAAACGAGCAACCTCAGCGATCATAAAACCACCGGCACGATTGTCCATAGCCCGCCCAACATAATAACGGTCGTTGAGGATAGAGAATGTATCTTCATAAGTAATAACACAGCCCACATGTATACCCAGGGCTTCAACCTCTTCTTTGGTACTACAACCACAGTCCAAAAAGATATTTTTCAACGAAGGATTTTCTTCTTTTTCTCCCGAACGTGTATGAATTGCAGGCCAGCCAAAAACAGCTTTGACAATACCCTTTTCCGTATGGATATTCACGCGCTTAGACGGTGCTATCTGGTGATCCGAACCACCGTTACGAATCACATAGATCAGCCCATCTTTGGTAATGTAATTGACAAACCAAGAAATCTCATCCGCATGCGCCTCTATAACGACCTTATACTCCGCTTTTGGATTGATTACCCCTACAGCTGTACCGTAGTTGTCGACGAATGTATCATCGACATAAGGCTTCAAATAATCCAACCACAGTCGCTGTCCTTCCCACTCAAATCCTGTAGGAGAAGCATTATTGATATATTTTTCAAAAAATGAAAGCGAATCTTTAGTCACAACCGCGTTGTGCTTCGGCTCTTTTTTCTTGTTTTTTTCTGCCATCTTTTCCTTTTCTATTTACTTTCGTCAAAATATGAAAATTTCAATGAAATGCAAAAGTAAAAATGTTTTTTGAAATATTGTTTGCGCAATTTATTTTAGATCATAGCCCCTTATTTTAGTAAAAAGGATCAGCAAAAGACAATATTTCATTCACGATGAATCAATTAAGTTCGCAGCCCAATGATATTATATTTAAAAACAAATTGTAGGAATAAAAAATGAGATTAAAGCTTATCTTTACTCCAAAGTAATTTAAACAGCTATAAAATTTATGAATTCAATATTAAGTGCAATACATTGGAATATTGACCCGGAAATGTTCAACTTTGGCGCCTTTGCCCTTCGCTATTATGCCTTATGCTGGTTATTAGCGTTTTTTGTTTCATACGTTATCATGTTGCGTATATTCAAAAAGGAAGGCCGCACACAAGAACAGCTGGATCAGCTTTCAATTTATATTTTTCTGGGCACTTTGATCGGAGCTCGATTAGGACACTGCCTATTTTACGATTTTGACTATTACAAAGATCATATACTTGAAATATTCCTTCCATTTAAATGGGATAAAACAGGATTTCATATCACGGGCTTTGCAGGTTTGGCTTCTCACGGCGGCGCCATCGGCATTATTCTCGCGTTATATTTATTCTGCAGAAAAACAAAAACTGACTTTCTATGGCTAGCGGACCGATTGGTTGTCGTAGTACCTATTGCCGGTGCACTTATCCGTATCGGAAACTTCTTCAATTCTGAAATAATTGGTACCCCTACAGATTTACCTTGGGCTATTGTCTTCGAACGTGTCGACAATGTACCGCGCCATCCGGGACAGCTTTATGAAGCAATCGCCTATATTTTGATCTTTATTATCATCGGTTCCCTATTCAAATCGAATCCCAATCGCCAAAAAGGTCAATTATTTGGCATATTCCTAGTCTTATTATTTGGTGCACGTATGGTTTTGGAACATTTTAAAATTGACCAGGAAGCCTTCGAGCAAAGCATGGCTTTAAACATGGGTCAATTGCTGAGTATACCTTTTATTTTGGTGGGTTTATACTTTATCTTCCGGAAAACCAAAGCTTAAAACAGGGCGCAATATGCCCTTATTTGCAAATACACGATTTAACAGGCATCTTTTCTAGAAAAGATGCCTTGTTTTTTTTTCAATACCTGCAAAGATTACTATATTAGGCTTCAATAAATAATACATCCTTTTACAACAAGAAACTTAAGCCTAAAATGAGTCTAACACAAGCAGCATCTGTCGAAGCAAACGAAAAGATGCTTCAATACAATGGTCAATATGGAGCGTACGGCGGATCTTATATCCCCCCGGTACTGGAAGAGCAATTAAATAAACTGGCTGCTTTTTTCGATAGCCATGTCCAAAAAGAAGAATTTCAGAAAGAGTTTATTGCGATCTTAAAACATTATGTCGGTCGTCCCTCACCTTTATACTACGCCAAGAATTTAAGCGATTATATCGGTTCCAAAATCTATTTAAAGCGGGAAGATCTCAACCATACTGGTTCCCACAAGATAAACAACTGTATCGGTCAAATTCTTCTGGCCAAACAGATGGGAGCAACAGAGATCATTGCCGAAACTGGCGCCGGTCAACATGGTGTTGCAACAGCAACAGCGGCGGCATTGTTAAACATCCCCTGTAAAGTATTTATGGGCGAAATCGACGCCGCACGCCAGGCCCTGAACGTCAAACGTATGGAATTGTTGGGCGCCGAAGTTGTAACGACCAACTTAGGTAGCCGTACATTGAAGGATGCCGTTGATGCGGCCTTGATGTATTACGTTGAAAATCCAACATCTTATTATCTACTGGGATCGCACGTTGGCCCGCACCCCTATCCAAAAATGGTCGGCTATTTTCAAAGCGTTATCGGTAAGGAAGCACGCCAGCAGATACTTGATCAGGAAGGGCGCCTTCCGGACAGCATCTTCGCCTGTGTAGGTGGCGGATCAAATGCTATTGGCTTATTTTCGGGTTTTCTCGATGATCATGAGGTCGAAATTCATGGTGGCGAAGGCGGTGGCACCGGAACTTATCCAAAAACAGCTGCGACACTTTCTTTTGGCAAACCAACCGTATTCCAGGGAACCTTTTCGTACTGCCTTGTCGATGATGAGGGCAACCCGATTCCATCAACCTCGGTGTCTGCAGGCCTTGATTACCCGGGGATATCGCCACAACATGCCCAGCTAAAAGATAGCAATCGCGCAAACTACCACCCTGTGACAGATGCAGAAGCGATTGAAGCCTACAAACTACTTTCCCGACTGGAAGGTATTATTCCGGCCATTGAATCATCCCATGCTGTTGCCCTTGCGATGAAATTTCTAAAAGACAAAAACAAAGTCGCTATTGTGAACCTCTCGGGACGTGGCGACAAAGATGTTGACCGCGAATTCTAGGCGGCAGCATCAAAATACATGAGTAGGCCGAGTGCAGGGCCCTAGGTTAGGCACTCGGTCCAAACATTTTATTCATTAGCTAACAATCTCCGAGATGAAGCGACCAAGAAATCGTCGAATAGTTTTAAAAACAGTAATCAGCCTCCTCGTCTTACTCTGCCTGGGCCTGATAGGCTATAATCTTTATCCAGAACCAACGTTGGATCAGCATGCCAAAGTAGACAAGCTTATCGTCTATAAATCAAAAAGAACACTATTGGCTTATAGTAAGGGAAAGCTCCTAAAGTCTTACCGTATTTCATTGGGCGGCCAACCTTTGGGCGCCAAAGAATTTGAAGGCGATTTAAAAACACCCGAAGGGCTTTACACAATCAACGATAAAAATCAATATAGCAGCTATCACAAAAACCTGGGGGTCTCCTACCCAAATGAACAGGATATTGCCCACGCCAAAAGTTTAGGAAAAGATGTCGGTGGCGACATCAAGATCCACGGACTTCGAAACGGACTAGGCTTTATCGGTAAATTGCAGCGCCACATGGACTGGACTTTCGGTTGTATGGCACTTACAAACGCAGAGATTGACGAACTTTTTGATGCTGTTCCGATAGGCACAGCTATTAAAATAAATCCCTAACTGAAATAAGGACTTTACTGGAATAAAGACTTCACTAAAATAACTCTTGACTGAAACATACCCCTAACGACCTCAAGGCTAAAGCGCCGAATGGCCCGCCCATTACGCCCATTACGCCCATTACGCCCATTACGCTCATCCGCTGGCCGATCAGCCATTCCGTCCTTTTTTTTCCACACACGGTTTTCAAAATACTACAAGATAAACCCTAAATATTACAACCCCATGTCTAATAAATTATCGATTTTTGAGTTTACATTAGTAACTTGTATTTAAAATAATTCCGATGGAATATCCAATGTGATAAACACAAATACCGATGACCACATCACAGCATCCAAGAATTAAATACACCTGCATCAAATCAATAGGATATTCCATAGGATCAAAAAAGACAACATACGAAGCATTCATGAATACCATTGGATGCAGACTTAAATCAGTAATAATTGATATATGAAACTTGCAATAAAGAATATGGTATGCAATAGATGCATTATGGTTGTTGAAAATGAATTGGCTAAGCTCAATCTCCATGTTAAGCATATTTCTTTGGGCCAGGTTGAGATTGAAGAAGAGCTGACCAAAGCGGAGAGCAAGCAACTTGCCTCAAATTTTTCGGCACTTGGTTTTGAACTCATTGACGATAAAAGAACCGTCATCATCGAACAGGTAAAACATGTCGTATTGGATCTTATCCGTAATCAACATAACGATACCACCCTTAATCTTTCCGAAATCATCAGCACGAAAGTGCACCATGATTACAACTACATCTCCAATCTTTTTTCGGATGTTGAAGGCATAACTATCGAAAAATACTTCATCGGCCAGAAAATTGAATATGTCAAAGAGTTATTGGTTTACGATGAACTTACCTTGAGTGAAATTGCCTATAAACTCAATTACTCCAGTGTTGCTTATTTAAGCAATCAATTCAAAAAAGTAACCGGATTGACGCCAAGCCACTTTAAGCAAATCAAAGACAATAAGCGCAAACCACTTGATAAGATCAACGACTAAGGACCTGCGATGTGCTTCACAGCGCAGGAAGAAATCAAAGTTTCACCACTTCTTCCTATCGCAGAAAAAGAATCTACAGCGCCACATTTCGGACATTACCAACTGTCAAGACCGCTAATACGTCATTCACAAAAAAAGAAAAGGCTTCCGAGCGGAAGCCTTTCTTTTAAAATTGCCCTTTCAAATTAGCAACCCTTATCTTAAATATCTCTAATTCTTTTTGTTGTTGATTGATAAAAGAATTTTCCTCCAGTTTTCCTACCACAATATCACGTTCTTCATCATTGGCATAAACCATGTTTTTGAACTGATTATTGTAGTCTTTGGCACGGGATTTATAAATCTGTTCACCAATCCAGATCCGGTGTCCAAGCGCCTGATCCAACAAAGATACAATTTTATCTGTTGATAAAACCATACCTTCCAAATTTAAGACTTCTATTAAAGACAAGAGTGCATGTTCACGTTTATCTAAGGGGTATGCTTTACTTTTATCATGATAGAATTCATGAATATCATCCCATGAATCTATTTTTTTTGATTTGACGTCATCTAGGAAAGTTTGCAGGGCATTGCTTTCGATCAGCTGTCCACCTATATTTTCCCAGCTCGTACGCGATCTACCCGATAAGGCTCCAATAATATCCTGCAGTGACAGGCCTTCCTCTAGGGCATCCATCAGGTGCAGTACACCATAGTATTTAATAAACGAACGATATAAATGATAAGCCTCGCCAACCTTCTGAATAACAGTCGGTCTGCGTGAATTTTCGGCTCCTTGCAGCACAATTGTCTGATCTTTCAGGTCCATGTTGTTGGCAAGCAGTGCCCGGCCGGCAACAATACGTTCTTGCTTATCCTTCCCAACTGCAGTGTGGAGACTATCTGCCACAGCCAAGGCCAGCATATCCATCCCTTCGAACATCTCGTTCACCGTATCCGGTGCCAACATATCGTATTCAAAATATTGGTTTTTGAAATGTCGATTGTCTCGCGCCGCATACTTATTGGCATTCCGTACCAAAGCATACATATTGTACATAAACCAATACCCCGGAATCAAGACCAGTTGATCATGTTGTACGTCATTGCTCACTAAGGTAAAAGGCAACTTGATATCCAGTTCATGCAGAAAATCCCCTTTTACAATAAGGCAATACGACGCAAATCTGGAGTTATGTTTTAGGCTCACACAGAGACCAGGCCAAAAACCACGTCCCGCAATAATTTCACCATCCGCAGCTCTGGAGTTGTGATTGGATCCTACGGTTGCTCCAGCAGCCATATTACTTTGGCCCATCACCAATGCCGCACATAAAAACGAGTTGTTATGGTGCTGTTCATGCGCTGGAAAAATCAAGGAATTTAACACTTCACAACAGGAAATTGTCGAGTTGTCGCCCAAATAAGAGTTGATCAGACGCGCGCCATATTTCAACTGCGAATAGGATGCCAGGATAAAACGTACAGCTTTAACGCCGTAAAATATACGACAGCCATAGCCAATAATTCCATTAACAAGCTCACAGCCTTCACCGATCTGCGTATACGATTCCTGCGAGGAATTGACGGTAACATTTTTCAGCTTGCTGACCCCTTTGATATAGGCATCAGTCCCGATCTTGACATTCTTGATCGTTAACGTATTTTTGATGACGCAACGGTCGCCAATCTGGCTGTAATAACCCCGTTGACCTCCAAATTTCTGATCAGTCAGTTCTCCAAATCGCTGCTGTAAAGCATGATCATGTCGATTGCGGGTCCATAGGTACACATCTGCAGCCTGCATGCCATCAAAAGGGTAAACCGAACGGGCACCATTTTCGTTGCAGAGCTCCAGCTCGATCCGTTTTTCTGACTCTTCACCATCACGGAGAATACCATTACCGAATTTGGCTGTACTACCGGTCTCCATTTCCTTGATCTGGCTCAACAGCACTTCATTACCAACAATAAAGTAGGACAAGTACCCCACATGGTGGACAGCAATATCGTCGCCAAAGTCCGAACTGATGATCGTCGAATGATACAGACCAATGGGGAGCTGCAAATTGCGGTAATCCAGGTAACTCGGACTCAAATTGCCGATACGGACCAGACCATAGAATTTACAGTGCTGAACCTGATTCGGATCAAAGACTTCCGATACCTTAACCTTGGACCAGTCGCTGGACCAGTTTCCATTGTTAATCAACTGTTGAACCTCTGTTTCCGTCAGATCACGGTAGTCATTACGCGGGTTTTGCTGAAAGCGCAGGGTATATTCGTCCTGTCCTGCTGGAATAAACTCATCTGGGATAAATCCATAGCCCAGATGTTCCAAAGGTTTCTTCTTCAATACACTCATCGGCCTCCTTACTCTACAGTTACCGACTTCGCCAGGTTACGTGGTTTGTCCACATCCAAGCCTAGCTCTACACCAATATAATACGATAGCAGTTGCAATGGTACAACCGAAATCAATGGAGCAATGATCTCATCGGCCTCCGGAATTTCCATAAAATCATCCGATAGATTTTCTGAAACAGCATCGCCTTTGGTAACCACCGATATAATCTTTCCTTTACGCGCTTTGATCTCCTGAATATTTGAAACAATCTTCTCGTGATAAGCATCTTTTGTAGCGATAAAAACAACCGGCAAGTTCTCGTCAACCAATGCGATAGGACCATGTTTCATTTCTGCTGCAGGATAACCTTCGGCATGGATATAGGAAATTTCCTTGAGTTTAAGCGCACCTTCCAGTGCAACCGGGAAATTATACCCCCTACCCAAGAAAAGAAAGTCTCGGGCATCTTTGTACTTTTTGGCAATGGCTTTGATTTTATCAACCTGCGTATCCAAAATCCACTCGACCTTCTCAGGCACCTCGTTTAATTCCTGTGCAAGTTTTTGATAACGTTCTTCGCTGATCGAACCTCTCAAAGAAGCAATCTTTAAGGCGATCAGGTTCAATACAGTCAACTGTGCCGTAAAAGCTTTTGTACTCGCCACACCGATTTCTGGTCCAGCATGTGTATAGGCACCTGCATCCGAAAGTCGGGCGATAGAAGATCCGACAACATTGACAACACCCAATATGATAGCGCCTTGTTTTTTTGCATTTTCCAATGCAACCAATGTATCAGCCGTTTCACCACTTTGGGAAATCGCCAAGATAACATCCCCCGGATGAATAACCGGATTACGGTAGCGGAATTCCGACGCATATTCAACTTCTACATTAATACGGCATAATTCCTCAATAACATATTCTGCAATAAGTCCGGCATGCCAGCTCGTACCACAGGCAACAATCACAATGCGATTGGTATTGCTGATCTCATTCGCAAATTTTTCAATGCCACTCAATGTAATCTGATGGGATTGCAGATCCAGACGTCCACGCATGGAGTCAAAGATCGTTTGCGGTTGTTCGAAGATCTCTTTCAACATAAAGTGATCAAAGCCACCTTTTTCAATAGCCGACAACTCCAGATCCAATTTTTGGACATACGGTGTGATGCGCTCATTACCCAGATTTTTAAGGATCAACTCCTCCGGAGTGATAATGGCCAGTTCGTAGTCATTGATGTAAACAACTTCTTTGGTGTATGCTAGCATCGGGGAAGCATCTGAACCCAAAAAATGCTCATTTTTACCGATACCAATCACCAAAGGACTTCCTTTACGTGCTGCAATAATACGATCCGGATGACCTGCCTCCAATACAAGGATCACATAGGCCCCTACGACCCGTTTCAAAGCAATACGAATCGCTTCTTCTAAAGAGCATTCATTCTGCAATTGGATCTCTTCGATAAAGTTGACCAGAACCTCTGTATCGGTATCACTTTTAAATGTATAACCTTTATTGATTAATTCTGATTTTAAGGAAGCATAGTTTTCAATGATGCCATTATGAATCATCGCAATACGTCCGCTGTTGGAATAATGCGGATGTGCATTCCGATCAGAAGGTTCACCATGGGTAGCCCAACGGGTGTGGCCTATCCCTGTGGTCGACTGTAGATCTTTGCCATACACAAACTCCTCCAAGTTTGCGACTTTACCTGTTTTTTTGTAAACATCGATCTGCTCACCTTTATGCAGTGCCACTCCAGCACTGTCATAACCGCGGTATTCTAACTTTTGTAATCCGTCAATGACGATACCATACGCCTGACGATAACCTGTGTATCCTACAATTCCACACATGTATGTCTCAATTTTAAGTGTATATTTTGTTAATGCGCCGCAATGTAATAAAAAATATTTACGCAATCGATTGATTAACCTAAAATTAACACAAAAAAGGCGGTTAATGTTTTATTAGCCGCCTTTTTCTATTGCAAAATGTATTATTTTTTAGTGTTCTGCCACATCTACATGGTCATAATCTTCCTTCATCAAGGCTTCATAATTTGTTTTTTCCTTCTTGCCAAAACGACGTTGAAGACTGTCAAAAATGGAGTACACCACTGGTACAACAACCAGGGTTAAAAATAAAGAAGATAACAAACCACCGATGATAACAATCGCAAGACCTCTATTCATATCGGCACCGTCTCCAGTAGCGATTGCAATAGGAATCATACCAAATACCATGGCAATTGTCGTCATCAAAATCGGACGAAGACGTGCATGGTTGGCTGCCACCAATGCATCGTGCGTGTTATCACCAGCTTCCTTACGATGGTTGGCAAAATCAACCAGCATGATCGCATTCTTGGCCACCAGACCAATCAACATGATGATACCCAAAATCGTAAAGATATTCAAGGTCTGATTACCCAAAGCCAAGAATAACAGGGCTCCGATAAATGACAATGGAATGGAGAATAAGACCACGAATGGCGTGATAAAACTATCGTATAAAGCAACCATAACCAAATATACTAGGATAATAGATGCCAATAAGGCAATTCCCAAAGTACCAAAACCTTCGGTTTGATTTTCCATATTACCACCCCAGATAAAGACAATCCCCGGTTTACGCGGCAGTTTTTCAAACTGTGCCTGCCACTCTTGCGCTACGGTACCCATTGGTCTACCGATCGCTTGCCCCTGAATGGATACTGCCGGCGACTTGTCGCGACGTTCCAACAAAGTAGGTCCCGAGCCAAAAGTAACATTAGCGAATTGATCCAAAGAGATAGAGGCGCCCTGATTATTGATAAATTTCAGATCACGCACGTTGTCGATATTGGCACGGCCATTTTCCGCATAGCGGATATTGATATCATACTCATTATCGCCGGCTCTGTATTTGTTGTCCGTGTTTCCTGAAAATGCCGTTTGCATCGTCATACCCACAGTAGAGACATTCAATCCCAAAGACGTCATTTTATCACGGTCGATCTTCACATTGATCTCGGGGTTACCCGCTTCAGAAGTCAATTTGACACCCGCTGCTCCAGGGATCTTACGCAATTGATCTGCCGCCTTCTCCGCAAATTCCTGCGCATCTTCGACAGAAGCACCGATAATGGTCAGCTTTAGTGGTGCCTGCTCCGCTCCCATGATACCCACATTGACGGTTTTGATTTTTGCACCGATCAATTTATTTTCCAGTTCACGCTTTAATGTCGCTGAATATACCTGTGAGTTGCCTTCAAAGTTTTCTTTGTCGAGGATCACGTGGATCTCCGATTTGTAACGTGAACCCGTTGTCGAGGCCATACCATCCGAAGACTGTCCTACTGTCGTAATAATTTCTTTGACATCGGGTTTCGATTTAATATAAGCCTCCGCTTTCTGCGTCAATAAGTTGGTCTTCTCCAGGGAAGCATCTTTATCGAGTTCCAACTGGATAAAAAACTCCTTACGGTCGATACTCGGGAAGAAATCCGAACCGATATAACCTTTAGCGATCAGGATAAATGATGCAAAAAGTAAACCGATTGCTAAAAATAAAGTTGCTAGCTTGGTTTTCCAGGTTCTTAAGGCCCAAACTAACAATCCTGCCACCCAATGTGTAAAGCTGTTCAAACCGCTTTCAAAACCATGAATAATACGGCCAAAGAAAGAAGTTTTGCTCAAGTGCTCCAATTTACCGAAACGCGAGTATAACCAAGGCACTACCGTAAATGACACCAATAAGGATAATAAAGTCGAGATGATTACAGTCACACAGAATTGTGCCAGGATATTGGCCACCAAGCCCGTAGACATCGCGATCGGTAGGAACACCACCACAATAACTAAGGTGATCGCCGTTACCGTAAATCCAATTTCCGAAGCACCATCAAATGCCGCACGCACCTTGTTTTTACCCATCTCCATGTGACGGTGAATATTCTCGATAACAACGATCGCATCATCCACGAGGATACCTACCACCAGAGATAAACCTAATAAAGACATCAAGTTCAGGGTATAGCCCATTAAAAGCAAACCAATAAAGGTAGCAATCAAAGATAAAGGAATCGCCACCATTGTGATCGCCGCATTACGTAAACTCTGCAAGAAGAACAACATGATAAAGCCCACCAATGCAATGGCAATCATTAAGTCGTGGATCACGTTGTCGGCCGCATTCAATGTAAATTCTGAAGAGTCATTGGCCACCAAAATTTTAATATTCTGTGCCGCATAATCCTTCTCTACACCGCTAATTACTTTTCCGTTTTTATCGTGTACAGCAATCGTTTTCTTGACTGCTTCGGACACCGCTACCGCATTTGCATCAGACTGTTTAAAGACCTGCAATAAGATTGTATTCTGACGGTCCAGACGAGCTACTTTTTCAATCTCTTTGATACCATCCCGTACATCGGCGATATCGCGCAGATAGATCTGCACCCCTGCCGGCGTTGTGATCGGGAGGTTACGCAGCTCCTCGATCGAAGTTACTTTACCCGAAAGACGGATGGTTGTGCGGTTATCGCGGGTACTTACGTTACCTGTCGGGAAATCGAGATTGGATGCAGCTACTATTTGCTGTACCTGAGAAATTGTCAGTCCATAACCTTCAATTTTCTTCGGATCTACAGAGATCTGGATTTCACGTTCCTCACCACCGATCAGGTCTACTTTTGCAACACCATTGATCCGCGCAAAGACCGGTTGGATTTTATTATCCAAAAGATCATAGAGTTCTTTTTCCGATAAGTTGGACGTGACGGCCAAACTCATGATGGCCACATCATCCAGGGAGAATTTGGAGAGTGAAGGTGTCTTTACATCATCCGGCAAATCGTTGATAACGGCATTGATTTTCCGTTGAGCATCGGTAAGCAGGAAGTTGACATCCGCACCGTTGTTGAGGGTAATCATGACAATCGACACGCCTTCCAATGAAGTAGACTCCACCTTTTTGATACTTTCCAGGGATGAAATGGCATCCTCTATTTTTTTGGTCACCGAACTTTCAACCTCTGCAGGTGAAGCTCCCGGATAGACCGTCTGTACCGTAATGACGTTAATTTCAAATTTAGGGACCAATTCATAGCCCAATCGCGTATAAGAAAACAACCCGCCTAATGTCAGTATTATAAATAATACGATAATTATACTGGGGCGTTTTATCGATATTTCGGTAATTTTCATTCGAATAATTTATTTTTAATAGCCATGCAACCGGGGCTGCATCTGCTACTGATTACAGTATGCTCTATTTAATAATCTCTACAGGGCTTTGGTCAAATAGATTGATCTGACCCGAAACAATCACCTGATCGCCATTTTGCAAACCACCTAAGATCTCGATGTAATCACCAAAGTTTCTACCCGATTTGACATTTGTTTCGATTGCTTTACCGTTTTTCAGCACAAAGATTTTGTTGTCGCTCACACTCCCCACAAAAGCGTTACGTGGTACGATCAATGTATTGCTGGCAACACCTTCGCCGAAGATGGCCGTGCCATACATACCTGCACGCAATTGGTTCGATGCATTATTTACCTCGATTTCCACCGGAAAATTTAAACTACCGTCCGATTTAGGTGCGATAAAGGTTACTTTACCGGTAAAGCGTTGGTCTGCATACACACTCGCTGTTACATCAACAGACTGACCGATCTTTAGGGTCGCTACATTCTTTTCGTCTACATTGACACGCAATTTCAAGGTGGCAACATTCACAATATCAAAGGCTGCAGCACCGACATTCAGGTAAGTCCCCGGTTCGATTTTACGTGAATTGACGATACCCGATACCGACGTTTTTATGGTTACATCGCCAGCATTTAATTTAGACGCTTTTAAGTTATTTTTCGCATTCTCAAATTGCAATTTCACCTGGTCTAACTGTTGTTTGGTTACACCTCCCGTAGAAAAAGCACTTTCAAAGCGGTGCAGATCAGCCTGGGCATTGGTATATGCCGCTTGCGCATTCGCCACGTTCACATTCAGTTTATCACCCTCGATGATTGCCAAAGTCTGTCCCGCACTCACATGAGAACCCTCATCAACCAATACTTTCACTACCCGGCCGGCAGTTTCAGCAGAAACAGTTACCTCCTGTTTTGGCGAGAATGTACCATTTGCCGTATAGCGTAAGTCCATGGAAGAAACTTTCGCTGTATCGATACGTACGGCGATCGCTGCATTTTTCTTGGCTACTTCCGCTGTTTCGGCTTCGTTTTTCTTTTTATTCTTATTTAACACAAAAAATATTCCTGCTAGACCAGCAGCAATAATAAGTAGGGTAATAATTCCGCGTTTCATATTGTATTAGTCAATTATTCGTTAATGAGTGATTTAAGTTTTCCATTTGCTTTGATCAACTGAACTTCAGCAATCTTATAATCCAGCAAGGAAGTATTTAAATTATTTTGCGCATCTGCATAAGCGTTTTCTGCATCCAAAAGATCAGTCAATGTCGCTAGACCATTTTTATAGTTGTTGTTTGTATCTTCCAATACCGATTTCGCCAAATCCACATTTTTACGATTCGACTCGATCGTCAACAAGGAATTTTTGATCTGAACCTTTGAGTTCTCTGCAGCCATACTTAAGGCCAGTTTTGTATCAGCGATATCCACCTGCAACTTATCAATATCAATTTGTGCCTGACGGACCTTTGATTTTGTCAAGAAACCATTGAAAATAGGAATAGATAAATTCAAGCCTACACCGTTATAGCTGTTCCATTTAACCCCCTCATTTTTACTAAAAATTGGAAAAACCGGTCCCATTCCTGTGTAACCATAATTGGCAGTCAAAGATAAGGTTGGATAATATTTAGATATTTCGGCCTTTTTATTTAATTCTAGCAATTCATTTTGCTTAGCTAGCACCTGGATCTCAGTTCTATTCGAAACATCTAGTGGATCATAAACGGCATCCAGTTTTACAGTTTCAAAAGTTGAAGTAGGCATCACAATCTTTTCGGACATAGACATACCAATTACAAATTTCAATGCATTTTCCTTCAATTCCACTGCATTAATAAGCTGTTGTCTGGAAGCTTTCAAATTTGTCACAGCAACGTTTGTACGATCCAAATCAATTTTTTTCGCTAATCCATTTTTAAACAAGCCTTCGATAACATCCCTGGTTTTTGTTGTGCTCTCCAAGTTGTTATCTACCGTTTTCAATTGCAATTTGGACTGATAAACATCATAATAACTATTGGCCACCTTCTCGATCAGTTGTTCATCCGTCAATGTTTTGTTGATGACATAAAACTCACGTGTAGTCTTAGCGGCTTTCAATCCTGTAAATACCGTTTGGTTAAACAGTTGTTGATTCAAACTTATTGCATTCGAAGATTGCCATTTTTGACCAAACTCTATAAAAGTTGTTGATGATTTACCTGTTTCGGCATCTGTCATCGTAATAGCACTCTTTTGAATTTTTGGGTTAAGATTCAACGAACTCGTTAAATTCACCTGAGGCAACGCACTAGATCTGACTTCCGCGATTTTATACTCGGCATTTACGACATCGAGACCTGCCTTTTTCGCATCAGCTTTATTCTGCAAAGCAAATTTAATCGCATCACTTAAGCTCAATTGTTGCTGTGCATGACTCTGGAAAACCATCGTACCTAATAAAAGGCTGGCTAGTATTCTGATTGTTTTCATTCCTAATTTATTTGTCCTAATTTTATATCTACTTTTTATTTATACCATTAAAAAACAGCTTGGTAGCCAGCTTTTGTTTTTGCAATACTTCATCAAACCGATCCTGATTTGGAATCCCCGAAATGATATCGGAAATATTGCACATCAAGGATAAGCTCTTCATCAATTCCACATAGATTTCGGCTGTTTCATAGAGATGCTCCCCATCGATTTCACCTTTTTCGGCACCGATCTGAAGGATCTCAAACAAGGCTTTCACATCGCGGTCGTGGAGACATTGAAAAAAATCCTGCATGGAAAGTCCCTTGATCCATTCCAGATTTTCGTTCATGTGCAACATATAGTATTTACGGACGAATGCATCGCGCAGTTCCAGTATTTTCATGATCAGCTCGTAAGTGGTACCCACGTGCACAGCCACCATCTTCTCCTCCTCTTCCCTATATTCATCCGTCAAACGCACAATCACATCCCGTATAAGTGCATTCTTTTCCGAATAATAGTAGTATAAATTCGCTTTGGTAATTTTTATATCCTCCGCAATTTCATTCATTGTAGTCTTACTAAAACCGTAATGCATAAAGCGTCTTATCGCCGCATGAATGATTTGATCTTTTCTATCTTCCATTCTTCAAAAAACTCCTTTCTACTTTCTGACTTTTATCAAAAATTGTTCAAAAATATAAAAAGTAACATGTTGGGCAAAATAAATTTTGAAATTGTAATAATTTTGATATTAAACTGACAACAAAAAAGGCAAACTCTCGAGTTTGCCTTATGTTATACGAACAGATCTATTAGAATGCGACCGTGTTCTGAAAATGTTTTAAGAATTTTCGTTTATCCAGTTTATAGAGCCGTGCTGCACGATAGGCAACTCCGGTCTGCACTTCGTCAAGCTCTTTTAGAAAGCCATAATTCTGCATTTTCTTTCTAAAATTGCGTTTATCGAGTGGTTTATTCAAGATTCCCTCATACACCAGCTGTAACTGGGTGAGGGTAAATTTTTCGGGTAGCAGCTCAAAAGCAATCGGCTTATAAGCAAGGCGCCGCTGCAATCTTTCTAGACAGAGGTCCAAAATCTGCTTATGGTCAAATGCCAGTTCAGGTACATTTCGAACGGGAAACCATTTCGCCTGTTTCATATAGTTTGTAACAGGCTTGGTTTTCAATTTGGTATTATCCAGCTGCACAAGGGCGTAATAGGCCACCGTCAGAATGCGCCCCTTTGGGTGCCTTTTTAAGCCCGCAAAGGAATGCAGCTGATCCATAAATACATCTTTCAAACCTGTATTCTCATACAAAATTCGTTTTACGGCATCTTCCATCTCTTCGTCATTATCCACGAAAAAACCTGGCAATGCCCACCAATCCTTAAAAGGATATTCATTTCTTTCGGCCAAAAGAACTTTTAATTCTCCTTCGTGAAAGCCTAATATGACACAGTCAACGGTAAAATTACTATACAAAACTTCTAAATTTATTTATGTGCAATATACTGAGCTAAATTTAGCGGTTACTAATCATCGGGTTATCTGTAACAATTATACGCTTCCTAAACGTGATGCGCAAAAAAATATTGAAAAATTTATTCAAAGTGTAGAATATACACTATAAAAATCTTATATTCGTAAAACCTAAAATATAGCGTGTGATAAAAGAAATTAAAAAAATAGGTGTGTTAACGTCAGGAGGTGATGCTCCTGGTATGAATGCCTGTATTCGTGCTGTTGTTCGAACAGCATTATATAAGGGATTGCAAGTAACGGGTATTTATCAAGGATACCAAGGTCTGATCGATGCAAATTTCATAGAAATGGATACGCGTTCGGTCAGCAATATTATACAACGTGGAGGTACGATATTAAAAACAGCGCGTTGTATGGAGTTCAAGACGCCGGAAGGCCGTCGAAAAGGATATGACAACCTGATCGCTGCCGGTGTGGATGCATTGGTGGTTATTGGTGGTGACGGTACCTTTACAGGGGCTAATTTTTTCTCCAAAGAATTCGAGATACCTATTATAGGTATACCCGGTACGATAGACAACGACCTTTACGGTTCTGATTATACCATCGGTTACGATACGGCCAACAATACAGTCATTGAAGCTATTGATAAAATCAGAGATACTGCGGCTTCGCATGAACGCCTTTTCTTTGTTGAAGTGATGGGAAGAGATTCAGGCTGTATAGCTTTGAATGCAGGTATTGCCGGCGGAGCCGAAGCAATCTTACTTCCAGAGAAAGAAACTGCCATTGACGACCTCATCCGCCATTTGGAAGACGGTGCCATTAAGAAGAAATCGTCGTCTATTGTTATTGTTGCAGAGGGCGATCAAAATGGCGGTGCTTATTACGTTGCAAAAAAAGTAAAAGAAAAGTTTGATCATTACGACACGAAAGTTAGTATATTAGGGCATTTGCAACGAGGTGGTGCTCCGACGAGTTTCGACCGCGTGCTTGCGAGTAGATTGGGCTTTGCCGCTGTCAATGAATTATTAGCAGGAAATACACGAGTTACTGTTGGGCTTCGTGGTAATGAAATCAAGACAACTCCAATTGAAGAAGCAATCAGCAATAAGGAAATTAAACTTAGCCCTGATTTATTGGAAATGGCTGAGATTTTATAATCATTAATTGAACAGACATGATAGCAGTAGTATATAGTGGATCTCGATTTTCAGACTGGCGATTGGCCGATAAAGGTCGGATTACCACGGGGTTTCGCATGAACGGGATCAATCCTTATCTTCAAGATGAGCGCTCCATACTACAGCATTTGCATAAAAACACCAACCTGATCAACAACGCCGAAAAAATCAGACGGATCTATTTTTTTGGAGCAGGATCTTCGTCGAAGGAACGTAAGGATAAAATAAAGAACGTCCTCGAACGTTTTTTCGTCAATGCGCGCGTACGGGTTGATCATGATGTCATTGCTTCGGCAATTTCCACTTTCGGCGACGAAAGAGGAATCATTGGTATCATTGGGAGTGGATCAAATGCAGCTTATTATACAGGGAAAAAAATCATTGACAATAACTATGGTCTAGGTTATATTCTGGCCGATGAGGGGGCGACAAACTGGAATAGCCAGCAGTTACTCAAACATTATATGACGGATACCTTACCTGTTGATCTGCGGGACAAATTGGAAAGAGAATTTAACATCGATAAGAAAACCATTTTGGAAAGGGTGTATATTTCCCCACAACCGACAAATTTTCTGAATTCATTTACCGACTTTGTCCTCGAAAATAAAGATCATCTATTCATTAGTCAATTGGTTAAAAATGGGCTTCGCACGTTTATAAAAACCTACATCAAGCCCTTAATGAAAGAATATCCGGACAGTGACGTAAACTTTACGGGTTCAGTAGCGTTTAATTATGAGCACTTGCTTCGGGAAGTTGCCACAGACGAATTTAATATCAGTATTGGTACTGTTGTAAAAGAACCGATACATAATTTAATTAAATATTATATCAATAAAAATTAAGAATATGAAAATTGGAATTAACGGATTTGGCCGTATTGGTCGTTTAGCGTTTAGAGCGGCTATCAATCGTCCAGAAATTGAAATTGTTGGTATCAATGACTTAGTTGAACCAGATTATATGGCTTATATGTTGAAATATGATTCAACACATGGCAAATTTGACGGTTCTGTAGAAGTAAAAGACGGTAATTTGGTTGTTAACGGAAAAACTATCCGTGTTACAGCTGAGAAAGATCCTGCAAACTTGAAATGGAATGAAGTAGGTGCTGAAGTAATCATCGAATCTACAGGTTTCTTCTTGACTCAAGAGTTGGCTCAAAAACACATCGATGCAGGTGCTAAAAAAGTAGTGATGTCTGCTCCAGCGAAAGACGACACCCCTACTTTCGTAATGGGTGTAAACCACAAAGAATTGAAAGCTGATCAAAACATCGTTTCAAACGCTTCATGTACTACAAACTGTTTAGCGCCTATCGCTAAAGTATTAAACGATAAATTTGGTATCGTTGAAGGTTTGATGACAACAGTACACGCGGTTACAGCAACACAAAAAACTGTAGACGGTCCTTCAGTAAAAGACTGGAGAGGTGGTCGTGGTGCATACCAAAACATCATCCCTTCATCTACGGGTGCTGCAAAAGCAGTAGGTTTGGTTCTTCCAGAATTGAAAGGTAAATTGACAGGTATGTCATTGCGCGTTCCTACAGCAGACGTTTCAGTTGTTGACTTAACAGTACGTTTGAACAAAGGTGCTTCATATGAAGAAATCAAAACTGCCATGAAAGAAGCTTCTGAAGGCGAATTGAAAGGTATCTTAGGTTATACTGAAGACGAAGTTGTTTCTTCAGATTTCTTAGGTGATGCACGTACATCAATCTTCGATGCAAAAGCAGGAATTTCATTGAATGATAACTTCGTTAAAGTTGTATCTTGGTATGACAACGAATGGGGATATTCAAACAAAATCGTTGACTTGGTATTAGAAGTTGGTAAATTGTCTTAATCAACTCGACCAATATCCTATAAAGGGGCTATTCGTGTAGAATTGCCCCTTATTTTTTTTCCTTAAAAATCAGTAGGTTGGCGTTTAAACGCAAAAAAAAGCACTTTTAGCTTTCGTAATTCAAATAATCCGTCTATATTTGCATCATCAATAAGGCAGACAGCTAAATTGAAAAGGTGCCATAGCTCAGTTGGTAGAGCAAAGGACTGAAAATCCTTGTGTCGCTGGTTCGAATCCAGCTGGCACCACCAAAAAGGAAGAACGCAAGGTTCTGACAAATTGAAAGAATAATAATTCCAATGCGAAAATAGCTCAGTTGGTAGAGCACAACCTTGCCAAGGTTGGGGTCGCGAGTTCGAATCTCGTTTTTCGCTCACCTGCCTAGGTGGTGGAACTGGTAGACACGCAGGACTTAAAATCCTGTTCCCGTTAAGGGAGTGCGGGTTCGATTCCCGCCCTAGGTACAAAAAGAGACGCCGAGTATCGGTTGTCTCTTTTTTTTTACACCAATATAACCCTTTGCTCCAAAAGTTGATATTAGGCCATTTCGAGTTCGATTTGAGCGCAATACTTCGATTAATATCATCGTAGCATAATTTTTATGTTTCCAATTTGGGATTTTAGAAAAATTAATCGTAATATTGCAATAACATTATGGGACTTACTAAGACAGAAATATTCACAGAAGAGCAGAATCAGCTCGCCACAATGCTCAAAGCGTTGGGCCATCCTGCCCGTATTGCGATCCTTCAATCCATCATCCGTGCAAATTCGTGTATCTGTGGTGATCTGGTTGAGGAACTAGGATTGGCACAGCCAACAATTTCCCAGCACCTTAAAGAATTGAAGAATGCGGGTATTATCCAGGGCACCATTGAGGGTGTACGGGTATGCTATTGCATTGAACCGAAAGCCTGGAAATTATTGAAAACAAACCTGGCAGCTTTCTTTGACTCTTATAAAGAGAACACAAACTGTTGCTAAAAAAATTTATATCAATTAATCGTTAAATTGCAATATAACATGAACAACTCCGCATTTATCAACTGGGAAACGTTTAAAACGCAGCTCCAGCAAAACCCGAATCAAATTTTACAATTTGAATATGCAGCAGGTAAATGGGTAGATCCCTCCTACCATATCACAGAAATCAAACAGGCTCCGATCGTATCCGTCGATTGTGGTGGCGTAATGAACTCCTGGACTGAAATCATTGTCCAACTATGGGAACCAAGGGAATCAGAAGAAGGCCGTGCAATGCAAGCAAGTAAAGCGATGTCTATCGTGGATATCGTTGAAAAGAAATTACCGCTTAATCCCAATGCTATTGTAAAAATTGAATTTGGCAACTCGCAGTTCGATACACGCCAAATGTATCCGGGTAATTTTACCGTGTCCGGACAAGATTTAATCGTTAACCTTACTCCAGATTATACCCAGTGCAAAGCCATTAACCGCGGGGGAAGTTGTGGCACCACGTCAGCTGGAGAAGAATGCTGCGCCCCCGTTGCCAAAGCCGAACCTGTAAAGCTGGAAATGGTTAATCTGGCTGCTGATGGCCCAGTTTGTAAACCTGGTGGCGGCTGCTGCTAATCAAGAACTTAAAAAATGGAAAAAATATTGGTACTCTGCACCGGCAACAGTTGCCGCAGCCAAATTGCAGAAGGATTTTTAAGACATTTCGCAGGTAGCCGAGCCGAGGTTTATAGCGCCGGCATAGAAACGCATGGCGTTAACCCTAAAGCCATTCAGGTTATGGCTGAAGCCGGCATTGATATCTCATCCCATACCTCTAATCATGTCAATGAGTATGCGGCAATAGACTTTGACTATGTAATTACGGTCTGTGATAATGCCAAAGAGAGTTGTCCATATTTTCCTTCAAGGGCTAAAAAACTACATTACAATTTCCCAGACCCGGCAAAAGCTACCGGGACGGAGGAAGAAGTTATGAATGAATTCAGAAGGGTACGTGATCTTATCAAAACATACAGTGCTGAATTTGTAGCGGAAAATCTCGATAAATAAACATACCCACTAACAAAAAAATATGTCAGCCAACAACTGCGCCCCAGCACATGAAAGGAAAAAATTGAGTTTCCTCGACCGATACCTTACCTTATGGATTTTCCTGGCGATGGTAATCGGAGTATCTATTGGATTCCTTTTCCCGTCTTCGTCTGATTTTATCAATTCTTTCTCCAGCGGCACCACCAATATTCCACTTGCCATTGGCCTGATCCTGATGATGTATCCACCACTTGCCAAGGTGAAATATGAAAATATGGGCAAGGTATTTAAGGACACAAAGATACTGGGGGCTTCCCTACTCCTGAACTGGATCATAGGGCCTATTTTAATGTTTATCCTAGCTATTGTATTTCTGCGGGACTACCCCGAATATATGATCGGCCTTATTCTTATCGGGCTAGCCCGCTGCATTGCAATGGTCGTTGTATGGAATGAGCTGGCAGAAGGAAACCGCGAATATGCTGCAGGACTCATCGCCCTCAATAGCATTTTTCAGGTTTTATTGTACAGCGTCTATGCTTATATCTTTATCACCGTTCTGCCCCCAGTATTTGGGATGAAAGGTATTGATGTCAATATTTCGATCGGTCAGATTGCGGAAAGTGTCGGAATTTATTTGGGCATTCCCTTTGCAATGGGCATAATCAGCCGTTATGGCCTGATTAAGTTAAATGGAAAAGAATGGTTCCAAAGCAAATTTGTACCGCTGATCTCTCCCATCACCTTAATCGCATTATTATTTACAATTGTTGTCATGTTCAGCCTGAAAGGTGAACTGATCGTTCAGATTCCTATGGACGTTGTCAGAATTGCGATTCCTTTGGTGATCTATTTTGCCATTATGTTCCTGGTGAGCTTTTTTATCGGTAAACGAATGGGCGCAGATTATTCCAAAAATGCAGCCATTTCTTTTACAGCTTCCGGTAATAATTTTGAGTTGGCTATTGCAGTTGCTATTGGCGTCTTCAGTATCAACAGTGGCCAGGCATTTGCCGGTGTTATAGGTCCACTCGTGGAAGTGCCCGCATTGATTGCCTTGGTCAATATAGCTTTTTGGTTAAGAAAGAAATATTACAAAGGCCAGGTGGTATAGCCCAAGAAAATTATTTATTGCCAGAAAATTGATAAATTAGTTGATATGTTCCATTCAGCTCATTCTCGCAGGCACTGGCCTACACTCCTGCTGTCCGTACTCTTCTCCTTAAATGGCTTAGACCTCAGCGCACAGTTGTTTCATCAGGACAGCTTAAAATTAATAGCCCGACAGTTTGCCTTTACCGAAGGGCCGGCAGTGGACAATACCGGAGACATCTATTTTACCGACCAGCCCAATAACAAAATCTGGAAATATACCACCAAAGGGCAACTTTCGCTTTTTAAAGATTCTGCAGGCCGCGCAAATGGACTTTACTTTAACCATCAGGGTCAGCTCCTTGCCTGTGCCGACGAAAAGAACGAGATCTGGTCAATCAGCAAAGATGGTCAGGTTACCGTCCTGCTGACCGCTATCGACGGAAAGAAACTGAATGGTCCAAATGATCTTTGGGCAGACAAGAAAGGGGGCATCTACTTTACAGACCCCTTTTATCTGCGCGATTATTGGACCCGGAAAAAGCCAGAAATAGCGGGGCAGAAAGTCTACTACCTTCCTCCAGGAAAAGCGAAAAAACCCATCGTAGTAGCTGATGATGTAAGCAAGCCGAACGGCATTGTCGGCTCGCCAGATGGAAGATACCTCTATGTCGCAGATATCGAACGGAATAAAACGTATAGGTACACCATTGAATCTGACGGCAAGCTCAGCGGACAGACAGCGCTTATCGATAAAGGATCTGACGGGATGACATTGGACCATCAAGGAAATATTTACCTGACAGGCAAAGGCGTCTTTATTTATAGTCCGACCGGTCTGCAGATCGGCCATATTGAAGTAAATGAACCATGGACATCCAATGTCTGTTTTGGGGGTAAAGATCGTACGGTTTTATTTATCACCGCTTCAACAGCCATCTATAAGATCCCCATGTATACCCAGGGAGTGGATTAATACCAACGAAAGAAAAAACATTTTTTATAGGAGCTCGTCAGATTTATGATATTTTTGAATGTTTAATTAACCGTATGAATAACCTCAAACAGTATATCAGAGACAAAAATTGGGTAGAAGTACTGAACCACTGTAAAGTGCTCAATCCCGATGAACGTGCAGCCACTATAGCATATTTACATGCCTTGGATATTGATCGCGATATTTTAGCAAAGGATGACGGTAGTTTTCAAGGCCCGGCACGACTTGATTTTTATGAGAACCGTCAACAGGTCTACGCCACGCTCAATTTTGCACTTATTGCCTGTACCCGCCAATTTGAGGATATCGCTAAAATTAAACGCTTAAATGGAACTTGGCAATTGTGCCCATTGAGGTCCTACTTAAGCAATCCAACCATCGGCGTAGAACCCTTAATGGCCTTTTATCGGCTTTTTCTGCCCGACTATCTGCACAAGATCGTTAAGGTTTCACAAAAGGAACGTTTCGACGGTATTGATTTCAAGGTACTATGGGCATTTTACCAACAAGGTTGGATCACTTTTGATGAAAGCTATTTTGTTGCTCGTTTGTTGACAGTAGATACGCATGACAGAAATACAGAAGAGGAGGCCGATTTTTTATTGAAAAATCCTGCGGTAATCGACAACGTATTTCTACAATTCCACCGCTATGAAATTCCAGTACTCGACCTTTCCAAATGGGAAGCACGTACGGGATATGTCTGTAAAAAAGTGACTGAGTATTGGACCGAAGTCATACAGATCATGCAGGAGAAGGGCTATGTATTTGACCGCGCTATTATTCCAGATTTAATAGAATCCTTACTCAATAACTGGAAGAAGCCACATTTAGATTGGCATATCCGACTTTTGGGCATATTTAATACAACACAACAGGATTATCTACAGCAACAACAGCTCTTGTTTTCGCTACTGAATACCGCGAATACAAGCCTCATTAATTTTTCGGTCAGACAGATCAAGACAATCTATAAAATGGAAGGTTTTGATGAAAATGGATTTATTGATCATGTGAATACTATTTTCCCAAAGGAGAAAATAGAAAAATCACTGCTGCTGTGCTTGGATATCCTCGAACACCTGCTGAAAAAAGAAGAATATAGATCGCTTGACATTTCCGCAGATCTATCCATGCTGTTACTCCAGACTGATTCAAAAGTACAGGAAAAAGGTGCCCAGCTTTTAGTAGAACGAGCTGATCCCGAAGTCCTGAAAGATCTCGTTGAACCCCACCGAAGTAATTTAAAACTTAAGACCCTCGAAATTCTCGGCTTGGCGCAGGCGACTCCCTTCGTGGCAGATACCGCCACGGCAGACCCCGCGTTTAAAGAGTTGGCAGAACAACTGGAGCAGGTCACGATTCCTTCAACTTGGGATGCTTTGTTATTTCAGATCGGTCATTTCATCAGAACGAAGTCTGCTCTAGATTTCGACCTTTTCCTCGAAGGGCTGAATCAGTTGCAGAACGATATCCCCAACGACTACAAAAAGCAATTGAAACCCTATTGCAAACAGCTGTTCAGTCGTTTTTGGGACATTGACTACATGCGCTCTTTCGCTGATTTTATGCATTATTGGATTGGCGAAGATAGCGGCGAAAAAACTGGCCATAAAAGTGATAGTATTCCCTTTGCACAGCATAAGCTAGATTGGATGCGACAAAAACTCGCCAGCAACAACAGCTTACCATTTCTGTCGACACCGAGTCACCTCCCCTTTTACGTGCATCCCAACGTACTGATAAAACGCCTACTCGCGTATGAACAAATAAAGGTTGCCATTGAAATAGAAGATCTAATCGTCGCCTGTAACAGATTGTTATATCAACAAACAGATGAAGAGACTATTCGTCTTGTAAAGACCTTAAAGGGAAATTACGCTTCTGCGATGCAGTACTTTCTGGGAGCTACAGACCAGGTTAGGCCCACAGCAGATGTATTGGCACTCTGGGGGCAGGTAACACGGATCAAACAGCCCGATCAGGTATTTCCGGAATTTGAACATACTTCAGCTAAAAGCTATCCCGCTGTCGTAAATCCATTTGAGATCACATTCGAAATTGTCGTCGACAAAAACGAATACGCAAGCTGGCGCAGAATGTTTCTGGAACACAACTGGAATTATACCTGGTGCAGACGGGAAGAAACCAAACATTACCCACCGTTATTCTATCATACAGCACCTTTTTCGAGGACATTTCGAGAAGCCATTGCCTTTCAACTCAGCTTAACACCTCAATACATTGGTCCGCTGTTATGCCGTTATATCCCAGACACCGCTTCAGGCAATGAAGTCCCGGAAATGGAAAACTGCCTATACCCGATGCAGTTCGTGATGGATAATCGCCTGGAGGTACGCGGCAGCGGATGGCTCTATATTGCTGTTTGTTTATTGTTTGAAAAGAAGATCTCGAGAGATCTGGCGACAGAATATGTGCAGTTTGCACTTTTAAATAAAAAACAGGATCTTTCCTACCTTGCTGGTATCATCGGTAGGCTACTTGCTGCCGGATATGCACCTGTTAACAGGTTTATCGAATATTTAGATCGCCCATTTGTAGCGCAGCAGATCAAAAAGTTCCAATTCGTATGTCTGGAAAAAACCTTGGAACATCTGGATGGCGAACGTCTCCCTGTAAACAGCAAGAAATTGGTCGCTCATTATGTTGAGGTTTCGGCCAAACTTCAAAGCGAAGTAAATCAGGTATTTTTAAGTAAAGTAAAACGCAAATGAATGTAGACTTTGATTATCAGTATCAGTATCAACATACTTCTACGATCGCTATGGGGAGTAAGGATAAATCGTTCATCCTGGCACATTGTTCTGAAATCGAACAGGACAATCAGGTTCCCTGCTTCTTTCATGGCAGCATTATCAATTCATTTGTTGCTTCAAAATGTTTAAGTACACTCGGTAAAACGGTACGTTCTCATTTTGCAATTAGCCCAGATCAGCGCGTCAATATGCGCGACCCGATCGTTTCTGTCGGTAATGGCCAGCTTCATTTTGAAGCATTTTCATCCTGCAATAGTGTTTACGCGCGCATTGACGTGCTGCAAACAGGAATTGACGGGGAGTTTATTCAAGCTGGCTGTACCAATGTTGATTTTAACGATGTAACGATCCGGGCTTTCAATACCGTTGGCCGCACCGATAAATTGATTGTAGGCGTTGGTTCCAATGAGCTTAAAGTCATCGCTGCGCGCGCAGAGACTACAGAGAAAAAAGTGAGTCTACCCGATCGCTGGATTAAAGGACTGGGCAATGTCCAAGTCTACTTATCGCAAATGGAACTTGCCTTTCAATTGAACAGAATTGAAGCCTTGCAGCTCTTTAAAGCTATACCTAAAAGCGCGGTTAAGCCCGAATACTTTTTATCTAAATCGGGCGATAGCTATACTTTTTCTGCCGTTGCCAAGCCAAACAGTTTAAAAATAGGTGGCATTCATCGGCTCAATCTAATCGAAAACCTCCTTATACATGTAGACAGTGTCTCATTCTATAAACACGAAGATCAGCAAAGTACAGCGGTAGTACTTGATTTTAAAGACATACAAATGCTGTTCCTACTTTCCGAAAGCGTCTATCGCGGTTTTTCTGGTGAAAGTAAGCATATCGAAAACCTGATTGTCCAACTGCCGGAAGAATGGATCTTGGGTATCAATAATTATTTTAAAACCAATGAGATTTTTCAACCTACGCTAGTTTCCATAGAGCATAACCTTCAGCTCGGCACCATGGAAACCATGCAAGCCTCATTATCCAGTATGGGATTATTGGGTTACGATTTGTGGAGCAACAATTATTTTTACAGAAAGCTTCCCTTCAAACTTTCACGCTTAAAACGCTTTAATCCAAGGTTGCAAAATGCCGTTAAGTTGATTGATGAAGATGCTGTGCTGCTCCTGCAACATGACAAAAATGGTATTAAGGCCGAAGTAAAAGGTAGTGCGAACCTGAGCCATATTGTCGTAGGTAAAGGGAATGATCTACAATGTACCTGTACCTGGTTTACGAACAACAGGACAAATAGGGGGCTCTGCAAACACATCCTGGCGGTAAAGATGAAGCTGAGAAGCCCATCGTACAATGGGCCTTCTTGTATACTCTCCCCTGATCCATGCGATTAAACAGGTTTTATTATTCTAGGGCTGCTGTTCTAAAGAAATAATGCGCTCTCCATTTCCCACACTGATGGCAAATTGCAAATTTCTGGTTTTATTTCCTTCGTTCCTTTTCAATGATATGCTGATTGACTTACTCGTTAACTTTTCAACGACAAACCATTCCGATTCGAACTTTCTGATATTTCCCACAGCACTATCGGCACCTATTGGAGCTGCATCACGCCAACACTTGACTTTGGGTTCCTTAAACTCGGTATGTTCTCCATTGATATAAAGTCCAAATTCATCAAACCACCAGGTTACATCATTTGCAGAGCTGATTACTGTATCTACAGAAGCATTTGAAAAGATGTGCGTATTATAATCAAATTTAGGTGCTTCGTATTCTCCTTCTACTTTTTTGCAAGATGCGATAAAAGAACAAATACTTGTTATACTTAGTATTATGTAAAGAAATTTAAGAGTCTTTTTCATTTATAATTATTTATCGGTATATACAATAAAATTCCCACTCATGTGGATATGTTTTTGGGGCATCATCCGTCCAGTGCGGAGAGTTTAATACAGTTAAGAAATACCCATTTGTTGATGGCCCCCAACCATAATTAACATGTATCATATCTGTTCCATCTGAAAAGACGCGATAGCCATCAGCGAGATAAGCATGTCCTGTTCCTTTGGGTATTCCTAAAAAATCTTTTTCTGTACGAGAACCTATTAATATTATGCCGTTACTGTACGTTCTTAAAGTTTTTTTAATATCAGCCTTATTCCTGCTTATATTCATACCAAAATCACTGAACAATTTTGCTCCGTCAGATGTACGAGCACCACTACCGTCAGACGTATACTTCATATCTACTGCTACACCAATCTCTCGCATAAACCTACCTACAATATCCGCTTGATTTGGGAATAGTTCCAAAAATCCCCTATTTCGGAAATGAATTAAATCATCAAAATTTAGTGGAACGTTATTGAACATTCCGATGTGTCTTGTAACTGTAAATGCTTGTGCTACGGCTGTTGCCACACAACCTGAAGGATAATGAGAAGGTGTATAACGGTCGAAAGGATCTCCCGACTGACCCCATTGAACGGGTACTTTGGGAAGCACCTCATCAACAAGTGTTACTGGACCTTTAGTAGATCCACCATCACTCCCATCGTTTGGAAGATCAACTGGTGGAAAAATTAATGTTTCTGGTGAATTGTTATAATCAAGTGCTGAAAGTAGGAATGAAAAGATTCCGATATTCTCTTGCTTATTGTTTAGTATATTCTCGAAAGAAAAATCATTATTATCTAAAATTGCCAATACGGGCAAACATGCTTTATTCCTTGATACAATCATTCCCCCGTCTTCATTTGGAACATAATAAAGTAATGTATCACCTGTACTAGATTTTCCGTTAAAATTGACTTGAGCACCTTGTAACATACCGACTGTTAAAGCCTGAACTTTTCCTGTTGAAGAAAAAGACTTATTAGCCTTCAATGGGTTTTCAGAATGTAGAAGCTGATAATTTGATGCGAGGCTTTTCGCCTCAATAATTGTCCTGATTTCTACATTTTTCTGGTTCTCAATTACAGGAAAATCATTCTTCGAACAGCCTCCTAATAACGCCGCTATCAATGTAGCTAACACAAATAGTTTATTCATTTTGGTATTTTAATTTTAAATCAACTCATTTCAACTTAAAAAGTTAAAAGAATCAAACAGTTAGTGCATGTAGATCTATTTAGAGGGATCTACAAATTCCTCTTGTTGATGCTTTCGCGTAAACTAGATCGCTAAACAGTGCATATTTCTTGCGCAAGAAACAGTTAATTCGAAAAAGACAGCTATTACCCCAATATAGTTTCGATACTTACTAGTTAAAAGAAATCGAAAATTATTAATAAAATCTCATCGAATAGCAAATCTATTATCCTAAAATATATAAAGTGGTAACATTTGCTTTTTTATATTATTTCTTTCATATCATTTTTTTTACATCGCTTTTTTGTATTAATAACCAGAAACTTATCAACACCAAAGAAAAATGGAGTAATTAATTATAGTTTAATTAACTATATTAGAATTCACACTAATTAAATTTTGGCAAGAATAGAAAAAATGCCAGGCATCGCTTCAATGGAATCAAAAGAAAGAAAACCCTATAAAGGGCAAAAAAGAAATGTTGAGCAAAAAAAAAAAACTATTTAAAGCGGCCGTCGGACAATTAATTAAATCCAAAGGTGTCGAAAGTCTCACACTAAATAAAATTGCAACCGAAGCCTCATTAAGTAAAAATTTGATTCATCGTTATTTTGGAAACCATAAAAACCTAATCGATCAATACTGTGAAGAAACAGAGTTTTGGCTTAATAAAGCATATCCTTTACAAACGTCCACGAAAAAAGAACACGTTACGTTGTTTAAAGATTCTTTAAAGCAACAATTTCTTTCCCTGAATACCAATCCAGAAGCACGTAAGCTTATGCTGTGGGAAATCACTGAAAATAACTTGAATACCTTAAATCTAGCGAGAAAAAAGGAAGAACTTGGTGAAATTTATCTAAAAGAATCAGATAAACTATTTTCTGATACAGTTGATATCCGAGCGATCTGTGCCATTCTTGTTGCAGCAGTCAATTATCTTGGTGCTCGAGCTGCAGTTCAAGAAAGTGCATTCTGTGGAATAGTAGTGAAAGTAGAAGAAGATAGGCTATTCAATATGATCGATCTAATAATCGACTTGATCATAAAATAAACCAATTTTCCGCATTTGATTTCTCCTTCTTCCCTTGCTTCACCTGTGCCGTATTATCTTCTTTACATCTCGTTTTCGGAAGGTCAATAATCAGCCCAAATTCATCCGATATTTCGTAACTTGCCATACACCGCAGCATTTTAAAATGGACTGTTTCCAATGTTATTTTTTCAATTATCAGCACAGATGTCCCCTTTTGTAATGCTCGATCGTTTGATGGTAAATACTAAAATTTAAAAACGATGAAAGAATTTATGCTAATCTTCCGGTTAAAGGCCGGCGCTGATTTCAAGCCTTCTCCAGCACAAATGCAGGAGCGTATGAACTGGCTGGCCAGTATTGCTGCTCAGGAAAAATTGGTTGAGCAGAAATGCCGAAATTATGCATTGGCGTACTGATGACGAGCGTGTCCGCCGCATTAATTCGCTCAATTAAATCATTCGCATAAACCAATGACTCAATCGAACAGTAATCTGGCGTATCTACTGGGGTATAAAATCCCTGAATCATCTCATGGGTATACAGAGGCGGAGGTGTATCAACCAGATCCCATGTGACAACCGAGGTTGAACCGTATTTTTTTCTGATACGATCGATAATTTCTTTGCCCAAATTTGTGCTATAGGAGCTGTCTGCTCTTGCACTTGATGTAATGTGTAAAATGGTCTTCATTCGTTTTAACGATTTTACGACTTAACGACCAAGAAAAACAAAAGGGGACACTCCATTCTTCGAAATAACATCCAATCCGAACATCACTCTCGTTCCGATCACCCAACTCAACCTTAACAATGTACCAATCGCTCTCTCTTCTTACATTTCATTATCCGCACTTACCTGTGCTTTATAGCGATCAATCTTTTGGTAAACCTTGTTAAAAAACATTTTCTTGTCCCGTGTTCCGGCCGTATTTAACAACCTGGAATTTTTGAGCTGATGCTGATAGAAATTGAAGGCGTGTCGACAGCTGTCTTTATCATTGGTAATGAAATAGCCCAGCATCGTATGCGGAACGAATAATGACTTTCTGTCGTTATTTCCAACTAGAACATTATTGTTTAAAATCAATAGCTCATGGTAGTACAGCTGGTACTGGTCATTGTTTGGCACACAACTTTTCTCCAGTGAAAACAGCAGTTCTTTAAGCTGCTCACAGAGCATCTTTCCGTTTTCGGCGGTCAGTAAGCCGGCCTGGGAAAAATAGATGATCTGCTGGAGTGTACTGTTAATTGTGGTATCATTCCAGATCTCTTTCACCCGGATGGACGAATAATAATCATAAAGCTTCTGCCCCCTACTATCGATCGGTGTTTTCGACAAAAAAGATTCGAAAGACAATTCCAAACCGTCTGGACTCAATAAATTGAGCCATACATATTTTTTGAATATGGATAAAAGCCCTGTATTGATGGTATAAAAGATCGGAATATCCTTTGCCGAGTAATACAGGTAAGTCTGAAGATTCGGTTCAAACTCCGTTAACGATTTAAACGAATGCTCCAGATAATTTGACAGATCATTAAAGGACTGGATTTCCGCTGTTTTTTTTACTAGGATGTGGTCACTTTGCTGAAATAGCTTATCCAAAGAAAGTGAAAAGCGATTTGCAAGCTGCACCGTCTCTCCTATTGAAAATTTGCTCTTCATTGAAATTCTGCGGTGCGCCGCATCATAACTAATATCAAGCGCGTCTGCAATCACCTCAATAAGAGATTTCGAGGGATCAATTTTCCGCTGTATTTCCTGAATCAACTTTTCCTGATACATAAGCCAATTATTTGCGATAATCACAAAAATAAAAATTTATATTATTGTTTCCCACAATTTTAACTGCGATTATCACAATAACTTTGGAAGACGATAAACATATATTTTATTAAAAGCCAGCTATGAAAACCCTATTAAATAAACAAGAGGAATTCGCAAGCCGATTCCCGATCTTGACAGACACCCGTCTATCGCCATCACTCTTCCAGGGCAACATTGAAAACTTCATCGGCATGAGTCAAGTCCCTACAGGGGTCATCGGCCCCCTTAAAGTTCATGGCACTTCAGCCAACGGAAATTACCATATTCCCCTTGCGACAACTGAGGGTGCATTGGTTGCATCCTATCATCGCGGATCTAAAGCCTGTTTGCTCGCCGGCGGGATTACATCGATCTGTCTGCAAGAAGGAGTTCAGAGAAGCCCTGTATTCAAATTTGAGAATATCAAGGATTTAAGTCTTTTTGTTTCCTGGTTCCTCGCAGAGAAAGAAAACTTTCAGGAAATCGTCAAACGCACAAGCAGATTTGCGAAGTTAACCGATACCCGCATACAGATTGAAGGCAACCATTTAACCATATCCTTTGAATATTTCACTGCCGATGCGGCTGGCCAGAATATGGTTACCATCTGCACAGAGGCCATCTGCCGGTTTATGATTGACTCTTGTCCTATTAAGCCCAGTCACTGGTTTATTGAGGGAAACAGCTCGGGAGACAAAAAAGCGACCGCCGCGGCTTTCAATCATGTCAGGGGTAAAAAGGTAACAGCTGAAATAACATTACCGGCCAACATCGTGTCCGAAGTCCTTAAAACTTCAGCCGAGCAGATGGATCGTTATTGGCGTACGTCCACCATGGGTGTTATCCAAAGTGGAGCTATAGGTGCACAGGGGCATTATGCCAATGGATTGGCCGCTTTGTTTTTGGCAACGGGTCAGGATGTCGCCTGCGTCGCCGAAGCGGCAACGGGTATCACGCGAATGGAGCATAATAAAGACGGATCCCTCTATGCGGCCGTGACTTTACCCAATCTTATTGTCGGCACTATTGGTGGTGGAACAGCACTTCCGACCCAAAGAGAGTGCCTGGAAATGATGGACTGTTATGGCGAAGGGAAGGCCATAAAATATGCCGAAATAGCTGCAGCCCTTGCACTCGCCGGAGAATTATCTATTGCCGCGGCCCTTTCGGCAGGTCATTTTACACAGGCACATCAAAAATTAGGCAGAAAAAAATCACTATAAAATGGAAACTAAAAAAGAAAACAGATGGAATGTGCCCAATGCACTTTCGGCCTACCGTATACTGGCATTACCCTTTATCAGCTATGCCCTTTTAACAGCAGACAGGGATCTCTTTATCCTATTACTGTCCATCAACCTGATTAGCGATATCCTCGATGGATTAATCGCCAGGCTATTTAACCTTCAGACAGAATTTGGCGCCAAAATAGATTCGATCGCAGATATCGGAACATACCTCATGGCATTCATCGGCATGATAACATTGGAAAAAGGATTTGTAATGGCCTATAAAATCGAATTTATCCTACTTATTGCCCTGTGGATTGTTCCCCAGATCTATGCTCTTATCCGATTTAAACGCTTTCCCAGCTTCCATTTATGGTCCTATAAATTAACAGGCTATCTTCAGAGCATATTTATCTTTAGCTATTTTGTACTCGGATTTAACAGCTTTTATTTCCACATAATGCTAACCGTAAGTTATTTGGCCTACCTGGAAGAATTAATCCTCGTGATTATTCTCCCGAAGTTACAATCCAATCTGAAAAGTATATTCCTTATCCAATTACAAAAAAAAGCTTAATTATGTATGTATTGATGGCGAATATAGTGTTGTTATTTTTTGGTATCGGGGCATTGGTCACGGGCTATCTCAATAAGAATAGTCAAGTTGCACAAGCCAGGGAACGCTGGTTAAAACTAGGTTTTTACTTCCTGATTTTGATCCTTGTCTTTTTTTCCATTTATATGGACTATGTCAGACTTTTGGCTATTTGCATTGGAATAGTTGGTTTCTACGAAATTGTCAAGGCCCACCTATATTCAGAACGACCGCTGCTATTCTTATGTCCTGTACTGGTCCTTTATCTCGCTCTTATAGCGGCGTTTATAAACTTCGGGCATAGGGCATCGACAGAAAAGGTTTGTTTTATCTATTTTATGGTGGTAATTTTTGATGGTTTCAGCCAGCTCTGCGGTCAATTATTCGGTAAAAGGAAACTTATTCCCTCGATTAGTCCCAATAAAACTGTTGAAGGTTTAATTGGCGCTTTGGTCATTGCTACTGGTACCAGCCTTTTCCTCTTTCCATCCATCGACCTGTCCATCACGCAAACTTTAAAGACCGCCCTTTTTATTTGCATTTCCGCATTGCTGGGCGATCTATTGGCTTCGTGGTACAAACGAAGCTGTCAAATTAAAGATTACGGCACCCTCATTCCAGGGCATGGCGGAATACTGGATCGATTTGACAGCTTTATATTCAGTGGAGCTATGTACGGACTAATTTATCTTTAAAAACAAGATTATGAAAAACGATTTAGAGAACATGCTCCTGTTAGGCACCCTTTTCTTGTTGCTATTCGGACTTGCTGAACTATTGTATCAACAGTTTAAGGTCAAAGCAGAGTTTACCCGAAAACTCGTTCATGTAGGTACGGGGATAATCTGCATATCATTTCCGATTTTGATCAGCAGTCACTGGTCTGTTTTCATCCTATGCGGATTGTTCACTTTGATATTATTGCTGTCCATCAAGTTCGATTTATTGAATTCTATCCATGCAATCGACCGAAAATCTGTCGGTAGCCTGGCCTATCCTGCTGGAGTCTATCTTTGCTTTCTCGCACAGACATTGTTAGACAAAGGAGCTATTTTTTATTATTTGCCCTTGCTCACCTTGGCAATATGTGATCCGATGGCAGCATTATCTGGCAAAAAATGGCCTTATGGTGCTTACCGTCTATTTGGTGCACGAAAAACACTACTAGGATCTGCAGTGTTCTTTGTATGCGCTTTGATTACCGTCGTTGTAATTGGACACTGTATGCAAGAGCCAAGCCTGCACATGAGCGAAATCACCATGATATGTACCCTGGCTCTCGTCGTGACCATAGCCGAAGCATGTAGCAAAGACGGTTACGACAATATAAGCATTCCGGTCAGTAGCATGCTCAGTCTGTATATGCTATTTCCCTGATAGCGAACAGTCCAAAAACCTTAATTTCGTTTGCAAAGTTATTGAATACGAATTCTTTGGCTATATTTATGCTATCATTGTTAGATCTATATGAAATCAACTCCTTTAAAAGTTATTTTTTTTTTCATTCTCACAATACAATTTTGTTTCGGACAAACTTCTCAGGACTCAATTTTAAGCAGCAACCCTTTGAAAACTTCGCTGGATAGCTTAGTTCAACGGTCGGCAAAACACTATCTACTATCCCCGATTACCGTTGACCTATCAATCGGAATAATAACAGGCGATTTAGCACAGCAATACCATTTTCACCGTGGTAAGGGCAATTTGAGTCGTACCAATACCATTTTCGGTTTAGGTTCCATTGCAAAAACGTTCGTCGGCATAATGCTTGCGCAGGCCGTCATCGAAAAGAAAGTAAATCTTGATGATGATATCCGAAAATATTTGCCTGGGGATTATCCAAATTTGCAGTATAAGGGGCATCCTGTTCGACTGGTAGATCTGGCAAACCACACTTCAGCCCTACCATCGATGTCGAGAAATTATGATGATAAATATCTCGATAGCATCACCAAATTGCCCCAGAAAGCATTTCGGGAGTTTTACCGTGTTTATACCGCCGACAGCCTGTTCCGGGATATGCGCAATTTTGTGCTTGATACGGTTCCTGGCACAAAATTCCGCTACAATGGAAATGCGATGATGGTGTTGATTGCCCTATTGGAACGAGTTTATCACAAACCCTACAACGATCTGGTCACTTCATATTTAAAAGATCAACTGGGCATGAAGGATACAAAACCACAGCTCTCGGCAAAGGATGAGCAGCGGCTCATCGCCGGTCATGATGACCGAGGAAAAGTGTTGCCCTTTATTCCAGACTATGGTTACAGAGCTGCTCCCTCCATGTTTTCAACACTCGGTGATATGCTCGAGTATGCATCCGCTAATCTAAAGAACAACCATGCAGCCATCGCACTAAGCCATAAAACTACGTTTACAAGGCCCGACGGTATGCACATGGGATTGGGTTGGATGATGGATAAGGAGGAAAATGGTCTCTCCTACCTTATGCACACAGGGCGCGACGGCTGTGGCTTCACTGCACTATGCTACCTATACCCCGAAAAGAATACCGCTATTATCATCCTTGCAAACGATAGTAGCGGCCAGGACAGATTAGCTGAACTGAAGGATACACTGCTCACAAATATGCTAAAACTCCGTAATTCAAATTCGTTTCAAACGCACTAACATGACACGGACTAGGCTTACGAATAACTAATGCCGCCGTCCGGCTTGCGCATAGATTCAACCGAAGTAAAAAAGGTTGCTTATTTTTTATCGGCTTACAGAAAAACAGCTTTTAATGTCAAAATTATACGGCTAATTTTCAAATTATCATTTGTCCCGATGGGTCTACAAAAATATTTGAAACCGCATCAGTTCGTTCATATTCTTGCACTGCAGTTTTCGAAGCAAATTGCGCCGGTGAGTCTTCACCGTTTCGCAGGATATGCTCAGGATATCCGCAATATTTTTATTGGCTTTTCCCTGCAAGATCAGCGTCAGGATCACTTTCTCCTTTGCAGTAAGCAGCATATAGTTTCGAATCCCCGCTGAAAAAAAACGCCGGTTTTTGATAACCTTAAGAATATCTAGCAGATATTCCGGAACTTCCGCACTGTCCACATCGAGGGTAATCCGCCCCTTGTTCTCATTGAGCAAAGACTCGACTTTCAGTAAGGGCGGCAGGGTTTCTGTTTCGGAAATAGGTCCATTGTTCGTTAAGTTAACCCGGTCCAGCGCGGTATTTTCATGCGAAAAGAAATGGGGTCTAAAGGTCGTTTTCCCATCCACGTACATATTCATCACGCTGATGCTCGTGTAGATATCGGAACTTAAGATATGCGCAACCTTATAGTCTATACCATGCCGACAGGCAGGTATATCCAGGAAATCAAGAATCCAGTTTTGTAGTTCCGTCGGAATGATATAACTCATGGAAGAGAGATCCCAGATTACCTTTTCAGGCACTATTTTCTCAAAAATTCCCTTGTACTCTTTGATTCCTGCGATGAGCTTTTCCGCTACATTGCAGTTATCCCACTTACCCATAAAAATATCGCGATCTTCATCGTAATACATGGCTAGGCTCTCTGATCTAAAAAGGCGTTCCATAGGCCAATATTGACTTTATTAAATTTAACCATTATTTGCAATACCAACAAAATTACTTTTCCGCCATCCGCCCCTGCGGCCCGCCACGATTCGCTACGATTCGCGCCCGATGAATACCTTCAAAACCAATTGCCCCCCACAAAACAAATATAAAACATTAAAAAAACAACAGATTACAGCTATCACAACAAACTATCGATACGATTATAAATACCCACAAGTGGGTATTTCAACAGTTCATCAGGACTGGTAATTTTAATAGTCATCATTACCTACTTAACATGAAGCCATCAAAACCCGACTGTTTCCAGTCAGAAAAAGATCAACATTTAAAACTTATACCATGAATAGATTCGTTATTTTTTTTGGAATATTCATTGTTTTGGGTATCCAAGCCTGTCATAAGGATAAAGACAATCCACCGGAACAAAGTACCAAATCGAAACTCGAGGATGTACTAACAGGAATAGATTCACTGAAATCTTTTACCGCCGACTTTAAAAGCGCTTCACTTACTGAGGAAGAGCTTAGTCAGGGTATCACAGTCTTTACCCTGAGTGAGCGGATCCTTGCCGATGTGTCTGTGGCAAAGAATAACCTGCAACCTGTGACCGCGGGAGGTCAAGATCTACCCCGGCTAAGGGCAGCAAATGAAGCCAATGGATCCGATTTTAAGGATGGCTCTTCCATCAAGGACTATATTGTCAAGGGCCGCTTTTCATTAAGCGATTTAACAGCCGACAAGAAATTGACTACACTAAGCGGCAAAACCATTACCGTTCAGGTCCTCAACGGTATGGTCTACTTAAACGGGGTACAGGTATTCAATAATCCCATCAGCAACAACAGTGCATTTGCTGTATTTGCCTTATCGTCCTTTATTAACTATGGTAGTATGCTCGCGCTGGACAACCAGGCACTCGCCAAAGCAGCACCAGGCATACCTGGGGGCATCTTAACGATCTTAGGTCAGAATTTCAGCGAGAAACCGGAGCAAAACCTCGTAACACTCAACGGCAAAAATGCCCTGGTAAATGAAGCTTCAAAAAATAAGCTGGTTATCACCATTCCCGCAGAAGCCACGACGGGATTGCTGACAGTAGCTGTCAACAATAAAACGGTGAGCAGCCTGTCGGCTATCCCCGTCTTATTGCCCAATGTAAGCACAGTCAGCGGCATACAAGCTTTGGGATGTCAGCATATTCAGGGCATCGCTGTCGACAACAACAATACCCTGTACTTCACCGATCCGTCCAACCACCGCACCCTATCCTACGATGCAAATGGGCATGCCGCCATCTATCAGCCACTGAGCCCACCCGTTAAAGACATCAACGGCGACGGAATTATTGATGCCAATGATGCCGAACTTATCATCACGGATCCCTGGGCGATTACCTTGGGTAACGACGGAAAAATATATGTGGGCGGAAAAAACAACGAAATCCCCGGCATATTCCGCTTCAGCCCCAATACGCCAAAGCAAACCGAACATTGGGCCGGTAGCAGCGACTTAAATCTAGAAGGGCGCCGCTTAAATACGGGCATGAGTCCAATTGCCCTTTTAGCCGATGGCGAGACGATCCTGTATGCAAATAACTTTAGCAATCAGCAATATGTGGTCAACAGGATTGCTGGCGACAATATTATGGGCTGGTTGTATAATATCAACTTATTAAATGTAGACCCTACCTACCAGCAATCTGCCACGATGCTGGGCATGACAAAAATGAAAAACGCAAGTACCTTTTACTTTGCTGATGGTACTGGTAAACGTATATGGAAAAAAGATCAAAATGGGCTTTACCTCCTTGCCGGAGCCAATAATAACAACCATAAACCCGCCCAGGACGGTCAGGGCAATGCAGCATTATTTGGCAGTCCGATGGGTATAGCCCTGTACTCAGACCAGTATATTGTCGTCTGTGATAACGACTACAACAACCACAATTATAGTATCCGGGTTGTCAATAGCTATGGTGTAGTGACCACCATTGCTGGTGGCAACAACCCGACCAACAGCAGCAAAGACGGTATCGGCAAAGCAGCACAGTTTAATGGCGTCAATGCCATTGCAGTCGATAAGGACAATATGCTCTACGTGGCATCTGATGACGGATCTATACGAAAAATTCAGTTCAAATAGGGTATCCAAAATAAGGGTACCCATAAAACCGGCCTTCCCGAAACCCGAAGCGCGACGTTTTTATCCGTCCGCTTTGGGTTTTCTTTTCGCAGATTATTTTATATTTTTGTACATCTTCCAGCAATAATCTAATTTATTCGGGAACAACCATTATGCAGTTTAACTTCGCCTTTGATTCCAGTCCGTTTAAAACCCTGATCGCTTTTCATAAGATTATACCATCCTTTGAAGCAGCGGCCCTATCGCCGGTTGGCTTTCAGGCCAGCTATGCCCGATCGCTGCTGGAAGAAATCAGCAAATACCCCGAACTTATCGATGGGGTCGAAAAAGCAGAAGACCTGCTGCGCTATGAGCCTATTATCAAGGTGCTGCTGGCCGACCTGTTCCCAAGCTCACTGACACATAATGAGATTAAGGCCATTACCATTCCCTTCCATCTCTATACGTTCAACCATACCGCAAGACTGGAAAAAATATTAGCGGATGCCGGCGATCACTATGAATTTAGCCTTCGTGATATCTCGCCCGATACCTATTATATTCTCAATTGCTGCGTTATCATCAGCCAGTATTATGGCTTTAAGGTGGATGCCATGGATGCCCCCCTCTTTTTGGATATTCCAGACAAGGATAATATCATCCATCATTACCGCGTCCTTTTCAATGCCGATTTTATCGATGTCCTTCCGACAGAACGGGCGCTCGAACTTTCGGAAGAAGATATTATCGAACTGATCGACAACTTTTCGGATATTGCCCTATGGAAGTCCAAATTCCCCGAGCAGAGCTGGATCCTGAAAGGATTTTCCATTATGACGCTTTTTGATGCCACTATTGAAAATGCGGTATCCAGCTTCAAGAGCAATCTGCTGCGCGAAAAAAGTGCTGTCCAACTTGCAGAAATAGAAAGCATTTTCCGGTCGATTTATAAAATAAATGATCTGCGCATCGGATTGACCTCCTTTGAAAAGGTCAGGAACGAGTACAACTTACGGATTGTCGAAAAACAGCTGTACAGTCATCTGCTTTACGACTCGACGATCGAGGAATGTGAAAACATGCTCTGCAGCGAGACCTTGGAAAACCTGCTCACCAAGGACGAATATTTTGTTGTACCGGATATTGACAAGCTGCCGTTGGATGATCCAAAGCAGGCCTATTTTATCAACAAACTCAAGCAGCAACAAGTAAAGAGCTTTATTTTTGTTCCCCTGGTCGAAGGCGACAAAGTGCTGGGTCTACTGGAAATGTCCTCGTCCAAGGTTCGGGAACTCAATTCGGTCAATGCCAACAAGCTCAACTTCATCTTGCCCTTTATCAAGGATAAAGTCTCGAAAGCCTTTGCAGAAACAGAAAATCAGATCGAAGCGGTGATCCAAAAGGAATATACCGCTATACACCCGAGTGTCAAATGGCGATTTCAGGAAGAAGCCATGCATTTCCTCAACGACCGCGCCTTTGGAAAAGACTATGCCCTGCAGGAAATTGTCTTTGACCATGTTTATCCGCTCTATGGGCAGATCGACGTACAGGGCTCCTCAGAATCCCGCAATCAGGCCATCCGCCAAGATCTGATCAATCAGAGCAAGGAACTGATCGCATTGTTCACGGCGGTCAACCAAACGCAGCGATTACCGCTCTTTGAGCAGAAGGTCTTCGACCTGGAAAGAAACCTGACGACGCTGCAGCAAGCGCTGCTGACCGATACGGAACAGCTTATGCTCGATTATTTTAACCAGGATATTCACCCTATTTTGGAGAATTTCAGGAAAAACAACAAAAATAGCGTCGCCACCGAAGCCATCGACAGCTATTTTGAGCGGATCAACCTCTCTATCGGCGGTTTTTATGAGGCCCGACAGGATTATGACAACTCCATCACGCTGATCAACAAAAGGCTGGTGGCGATCCTCGACGAAAAGCAGGTGGAAGCCCAAGAATACTTTCCTCATTATTACGAGCGCTACAAGACAGATGGTATCGAGCACAACATGTATATCGGGGCCTCCATCGCTCCCGACAAAAATTTTGACCTCTATTACTTAAGGAATTTACGTTTATGGCAATTGCAGGTCATGTGTGAGATGGAAAGTCAGTTTAGGCAGCTGCAGCCCGAGTTACCACATCAGCTGGAGGTAACCTCCCTGATCCTAGTCTTCGCTACTCCCATTTCCATCCGTTTCCGCATGGACGAGAAACAGTTCGATATCGATGGATCCTACAATGTACGCTACGAGATTGCTAAGAAACGAATTGACAAAGCCAAGATCAAGGGTTCTACAGAGCGCATTACCCAAAAAGGCAAATTGGTCATTGTCTATTCCAATGTACACGAAGAGGCTGAATACCTCAGCTATATCAACCTATTGCAGCACAAAGGGCTAATAGACAGCGAAATAGAACACTTTGAGGTAGAAGATCTTCAGGGATTGGTCGGATTGAAAGCGATCCGCGTTAGGTTTAAGTTTGGAGATACATAGCCGTTTCCTTTACAAGTAAGCCCAATTCAAGCGATTTCTTTTCCTCCAACAGAACCCGGTCATCGATCAGTTTTGTTGTGTGCAACCAATAGATAGACGACATAGAATTGTCAGGTGCTGGGCGATAATCTTATAGTCTAATTAAGGATGGATGGGTCGATAGTATAACAGGACAGAACCATTAGTAAAAACCTTAGTTTTTACCAGCTTAAAAATAATCCTATCATCTATTTCTTCAAATAATGGCAACCCTCGTCCAACAACAATGGGATAAATGCACAATTGAAATTCGTCGATTAAGTTAAGATTCAGGAGCTGTATAATTAAACTTCGACTCCCTACCAAAATATTACTACCGGATTGCAGTTTAAGCTTCAATATCTCATCTTCAAGTGCTCCATTGGCCAACTTTGCACTTTCCCATTCTATGTTTTTTAGGCTATTTGAAAAAACGAGTTTTGGAATTTTATCGATAGCCGACGCAAAGTCATCCATTGATTTCTCTCCTACAGGAGTTTTCACAAAAGAACGCCAATATTCCATTAGCTGGTAGGTAATTCGACCATATAGAATGACATCTCCACCATTTAAAAGATCCGTATAATGCGTATGTATTTCCGCATCGGGAATACCAGCTGTATGATCACAAAACCCGTCAAGTGTCATATTGAATGCTGCAATTACTTTTCTCATATCCTTATCGTAAGATTATTACCACAATAAATTTAAAATTTAAAATACAAAATGGGCTTCCCCTAAGACAAGAAATAAGAATAAGTAATTATTTAAATCCTATTCCATCAAACTTTATGGTTTTAAATTTTTAATTTTAATAAACTTAATATAAACAGCTTGAGACGATAAACATCATTCGGCTTTTACTAATTGAATTTTACGATAGCATGTATGCTCAACTAGAGCACAAGGTGGCAAGTAAAAATGGAATATACAAAAATCAAACCTTACAAAGAACTGGAACCCTTTATTCATTTCTATTGGGAACTAAAAGGAAGTAATGAGTTGGGTCGGCAATGTGAACGAGTCTTCCCCGATGGTTGTGTGGGTTTAATCATGAATGTGGGAGATAGCTGTGTAACTGACAACGGTTCCGTTTCCATGGAATTTGGTAAAACTTATGTAGTTGGCGCCATGACGTCATATAAAGATAGCTTCATCGAAAGTGAAACTCACTTACTGGGCGTTTGCTTCAAACCCGCAGCTTTCGCTAATTTCTATAAATATGAACCGCAAAAAGTATTGATTAATGATACAATTGAATTTGAAAAATCCAATTCCTTTGAGCTTGATAAAGTGCTTCTTAACCCAATCGATTATTTTAACCGACTGTATTCGGATAAAATAGTAAACAAGACCAACTTACTACAAGGAGTTCTCAATGATATAAATTCAACGCATGGGCAAATTGGTATATCTGCTCTGTCGAAGCGTAATTTCACAACCGTTAGACAACTTGAAAGGAGCTTCAAGAAGCATATTGGTTTGTCACCGAAAGAATATTCGAATATTATCCGTTTTCAACGGGCATTAAGTATCATCAAAAATTCAGATGAAAATAAGAGTTTATCAGATATTGCCTTTGAATGTGGCTACTATGACCATGCACACCTCAGCAATGAAATTAAGAGAAATACAGGGATGGCACCATCACAAATTTAAAATTGTCGTATTTTTCCAAAGTTCGATATTTATCCACAGCTAATTTTGTATAAAACTTTAAATTGAATACAAATGCGAAAAATATCACTTTTCATTGCAATGAGTTTAGATGGTTATATTGCAAAACCCAATGACGATCTCAGTTTTTTAGGGCTTGTAGAAAAGGAGGGCGAGGATTACGGCTATTCAGAGTTTATAGATACCATTGATACCTTAATTGTTGGTAGAAAGACTTATGAATATGTCCTTAAAAATGTTGGCTCATCCCATTATGACAATGGACAACGGGATGTATATGTAATAACAAGAACAGAAAGGCCCAATGTAGGCAGAACGATTTTCTATACCGGAGATTTGGTCAAATTGCTTACAAAACTAAAGTCCCGGCAAGGAAAAGATATTTACTGTGATGGCGGAGCCGAGATAATCAATGAATTGCTGAAGAATGATTTAATAGACGAGTTGATAATTTCGATTGTACCAGTTTTACTGGGCGATGGAACAAGACTGTTCAATGAAGGGAGACCCGAACAAACACTTAAACTTACGACAGCAAAGGCATTTGAAACAGGACTAACCCAATTACACTACATCAAAAAACTCCAGCAAGAGGAGATTTAGTGGAATGCGCCAATTATCAAATACATTTGCCAATAAAGGCAGCTGTCACTATACGTTAGGGTGATTACCATGAAGAGGGGCACAAAGCAAAGCAGCTGCCCCTCTGATAATCTAATAAGACTTAAAAGTCACCGCCCTTCTATTAAAGCACCGACTATCCTCATACTACTTTTACAAATTCACCTTTGAAATCGAAAATAAGCGCATCTCCCCCCCTAATATCGATTCTATACGAATTACAATCTTTTTCAATAAACTCAATCAGGCTCCCGGGATGATTTTTCATAATAAAAGTCAAAATGTTGCGTCTGATATCCTGTGAAGCAAGTTTTCCATCCGTTCCGGCTACTAAATTCCAATTGACCATATGATTTAAGCTTTAAAATGTTATAAAAATCTAAACTTAAACATCAATATGGGAAAGAAATGGGAAAGCTATACTTATTTCCCCAACCTAAATCCAACCGTGATCCCACCAACCGGTGTAAATTCGCTTTGGCTATCGTAAAAACTCACACCCGGCCCAATACCAACATTCATCATAAAACGCTCACCATAAGTTCGCTGGATACCCCACAACGCTCCTAGCGTTAAAGTAAAATCAGCGACATACACATTATCACTCTTCAATATAGAAGGACCAGCAGCTCCAACCACGCCTGCAATATAATTGCCCGAATTATGTGCTATTTTTTTCCCTTTCTGAAGCCTTTTATTTAAATTATAATAATGTCGCACTTGCATATCGACCGTTGGGCGAAATGCATATCCCCACTCAGAATCTTCATGATGATAATCGTTAATCGTTATCGATGTTTGACTGTATAATACAGCCCCTGATAGAGGCCCTGAAAAGCGCAATGTTGTCTTATTTCCAATCCCCATTTCGTAAGACAAATTAGTAAGGATGTTATAAGCAAATTGATGATCCTCAACTTTGGCTTCAGATACTGTATTCGTTTGCGCAAAAGACACAGAGCTCAAAGCTGCCATCATAAGAATGGTAAGATAATTTCTTCTCATAAATAATTAATAATTTGATGCCGCAAAGATATTAAAATAAGTAATATCTAAAAACGCTACCCCCATTGCTATTTCTTAAGATATTTAACCGCAAAACAAAACATAAAAACGGGTTCCGTTCATTAAATGTTCCTTGGGTATAATTTTTATATTTAATTATAAGGATTATTATTTTAATTCTTATTTTCACAAAGTCAATAGATTTCAAAATCCGTTTCCGAGAAATTGTATCACCTACAGCTTTGCATTATTCATAGTAAAGTAGACTTGCAAGTATTCAGACAATTTTTGTATCCAGGTGCATAATGTTTAGAAAAAAATATATGAAAAAAATAGTGTTGTTAAACTCTTTGTTTATTCCATTGATTGGATTTGGTCAATTACAGACAGTTTTTAAGCATAAAGTAGATTCTATCTATGATAAAAACAAGGATGCTATCGGTATTATTGTTCATGTAGAAGCACCGAAAAAAAATATTTCATGGAGTTATGCAAAAGGAATAACAAACAAGAGCACAAACAAAACCTTAGAACATCAACAACCTGTTTTAATTGCAAGCAATACAAAACCATATGTGGCTGCGGCAATTTTAAGATTAGTTGAAAAAGGTGAATTTACTTTAGATCAACCGATTGTAAGTCTATTATCGAAAAAAACACGCCATTTATTCGAAAATGATGGTTATAATCTGGAGATAATTACAATAAAGCACCTGCTTTCACATACCTCGGGCATCCAGGATTACGTTGATGAAGATTATTTTGAACTCGTTAATCAGCATCCCAAATATAAATGGAAAAAAGAAGAGCAGATCAAAAGATCCATCGATATCGGCAGCCCTCAGCCTGTCGGAGAAAAATTTAGTTATGCAGATATCAATTATTTACTCCTTACCGAAATTATTGAGCAAAAGACAAACCTACCATTTTATGCAGCTGTTCGGCAACTACTTAGATTCAAAGAATTAAATCTGACGAGGACATGGTTCATAAACTTAGAAAACGATCCCGAAAATACCCTACCACTTGCCCATCAATATGCGGACAAGTACAATTGGGATTCATACACGATTGATCCATCTTGGGATCTATATGGAGGTGGTGGAATCGCTTCAACCGCCAAAGAGACTGCCCTGTTTTTTCAATATGTATTTGATGGGAAAATCATTCAGGATAAACAGCTACTTGAAGCAATGCATACCTACGTTTTGCCTCCAGATAAATCTAAATATTGTTTGGGAATTTATCACTTCGATCTGGGATTCAACGCCTACTATCATGGCGGTTGGTGGGGAACAGATGTGATCTATTCGCCGGAGTCTGATGCAACGATCGCTGTCTTTACACTGCAAAAAGAATTTCAGCACCTTATCAATCCATTTATCGGAAAAGAATTTCAAAAACTATTAATTGCGGAATAAAAAATAAAATAGTAAGCAGCTTCGCTACATTACTATGAAAGCTTAAAATACGATTGCCGAACCACTACCATGTAAGGGATTAAGGAACGACTAGGCAGGCTGTCGCTTACGATACTGCATATAGTATACAATTACATTTAGCAAAACAATAAAGGCTGCCATTACAGCCGCTGTATACACCGTGTTATTGACCGATTTATTAGCAACTGCAATAGCTATTAATGCCCATACAGCCACAAGTCCAAATACCGGCATTTGAGCCTGCCAGATCATCAATAAATGAATGATTAATGCAATTGCAAACATGATAATAGCCCACATGGTAGCTGATAATCCAAAACCGTCCCAGCCTATCTTCGTAAGATAGGCTGCAATATTGGCAATCAAAGCGACAGAAATCCACCCCGCATAAAGTTGAAAAGGGATTTTAAGAAATATACACTTGCTGTGTGTAGCAAGAAACGCAATAGCTTGTGTATGATGAATTATCTTTAATAGCGACACAAAAAGTAAGACCATCAATAAAATAGTTAAAAAGGTATAGTCATACAACCAGGTCATGACCCATAAACTATTTGCTAGACAAGAAATCAAGAACCACCATCCTACTTTTAAAACTACTTTTTCTTTTTCATTTGTCTGTCTGACAAAAGGACCAAAATAAACGACAAATCCAAACAACCCTAAATAAATAAGACCCCATATGGAAAAGGCATATCCCGCGGGTGTAAATAAATTTTGATATTTAGCAGAAACCGTTGCCATGGTCTCCCCATTAAAAATTCCCATATTGGATAGGTAATTAATGATCACCGTGATGACCAAAGCAACTCCATTGATTATTTGATAAATTTTCTTCATTGTATACAGCATAAAATATGTTGAAAAGCTCATCTGACTTTCTTCTCAGCGGTCATGTGAACTGCAATAGAATAGCTATCACTTGGTTTGATTAAATAATTTTTCTAAAACCTGATAACGGTAATCGAAGATTCGCTCCAACTTCTTTTTAACGAAAACTGTATGCGCAATTTTGCCTAGAATCCCGAAAGGCAATTCATAATCAACCCTGTCTTTCATGAGCACCCCTTTTTCATTTGGAATAAATTCATGAAAATGATTCCAATAGGCATAAGGTCCTTTTAGCTGAAAATCAGTAAAACTTTTATCCTTTTCCACCTGCGTTATTTTGGTCTTCCACTTCAGCGGGATCCGAAGAATTGGAGATACCAAATAATCAATGATCATTCCTTCAGAAATTTCTTGCCGACGAAAGTCTGAGACGACAACAAACCCCATATCTTTTGGTGTAATTTCTGAAAGATTCATGGGTGAAGAAAAAAACGCCCATGCGGTATCCAAATCGCAGGTCAATTGCTGTTCTCTATACAATGTGTACCTCATTTGATTTAAGCTAACTTTATTGTTTGCCAATATAACAATATTAACACAATTTAGTTTACTTTTAAACCATAAAATACATTTTAGGAACTAAATAGGCGGCATAAAGAATATTTTTACACAAATAAACACTTAAATTGAAGATAGCTTTAAAGCTACTTTTTATCAATGGCTATTTAGCAGCAATATCCTTTTCCAATGCTTTCACGAGCGACTTCGTATAACTTTTAGAAAAATCTTCTAAACTGGAAGGGTTGATCGTTTCTGACTGCACACTCCAAAGCAATTGCTCGGAGCTAACATCATATAGATTGCTTTCCAGATAGTACATTTTATCCGTGGTATAATATCCCGGATCGTATGCTATTGGGTACCAATGCGAGTAATAGCTCCAAAAATTACCATACCATCCAAACCTCGGATAAGGCATATAAGGTCCACTTCCCGGTACATATCGGGTTTCACTGGTTTTATCGATCAGAGTAACAGTGAAAATAGCATCCGCATTCAGACTGTGTACTGCTTTCATCACTAAATCTTTGTTTTGACTTTCGTCTTTGGTAAACGTCCGTTTAAAAACATCACTGCTTTTAATAGCCTTGTAGCCATGCATGGAAGCTGCTTCTGCTAAATTGGATTCAATGACTTCCTTTGCTTTAGCATGGTTTGTCATCGCAATAATGAATATTGTTTGGTATTGTTTTGGGGGCAGATCTTTATTTTTATAGACATCTGTTATCCTTGTCGAGGTACTACAAGCCAGCAATAGAAAGCTTGTGACAATTGCGGTTAAAAATGACTTCGATTTCATATGTTTTAAAAATTAGTGTCGTATAAATTGTAGAAGAGCGTCTTTTCCGAGGGATGGTAAAATTACAACAGTAAATGGATCTATAATAAACAGTCTAATAGCACATACTTTCCTTTTACTAAACAACAAGTTTACAACCACATTTGTTTTCACAATTATTGATCGTAAATGAAATACTTTAATTCTTAATTGATATTACCGGGAAATATACTTGGAGAGCGCTGCATATATCATGAGCGTGATAGCTTCTAAATCTTTCGGTTGATGGACCTTGCATTCGTGTGGATGCTAATCCATTATCTTGAACATTTCAATCTGGTTGATCGTGTTGACCAGCCCTTGTCTTTGTAAAAATAGCCGCAAGTTACTGGCTTTTTCATCAACGTTAGTGATTTGTACTTTTGCGCTGGACACATGCGCTTTCAGTTCGGATAAAAGCTGTGTTGCAATACCTTTCCGCCTATGCTGCTTTGCTACCGCAATTTGGTAGATTCGCTTATTAGACAAATTGAACAAAATATATCCCACCAAATCCGAGCCAATAAACGCCCCCAACCCTTTAAGCTGAATTAATTCAATACGCCCAATTCTATTTTGCCAGCTGGGTTTAACGTCCCAGAAAGACTGCAAAATATCCCAAGAAAAGTCATGGATAGACTGTATATGGATAGGCTGTATTCGGCCAGATAAGGCCCCCGCATTTAAATCAAGTTCTCCCCCAAAGCACAGTAATTTACGGCCTTTAACAAAGCCATTTTTTTCATATGCCCGAATAGCAGGCAGATTACTCTCGATGACTTCCAATAATAATTTCTTCACATGATGCGCTTTGAAGTATGGCTGCATAAATCTATACATTTCAACGACTAATCCCCTGCCTCTATATGCGGGCAAAACGCCTGTACCAGCATTGTAGATAACTTTACTGCCTCCGATTTCGCGCATGCCATGCAAGATAAATGCTATCAGTTGTATCCCGTCAAAAACGCCAACTGACCAGTCCATTAAAATATCCTCACCTCTGATCTTTAACTCCAATAGCGATGCGTCTAACTGAAATGGTACAATATAGTCGGCAAAAGCTCCATTAATTGCAGTTAATAAGTCAGCCCTATCCAGCGCTGTCAATTTCCGTATCTCCATCCCTTATTTTTTAGGACTATTAAATTTATTTATGCCTGAACAAAGAGTTCTCATGCTATCCTCTATTAAATTTTTCATTAGGTCAAAAGTTAGTACCAATTTAATCCGAAAGGTTCCCATTGTCCTACGGTTCCATTGTTCCGTGACCCTTTTTGTACCATTCCACAGCTTTTGCTTCATGCTCTTTCAAAAATTCATCTTTCGCATCATTATAGTCGTTCCCATCTTTCCATTGCTGTAGTACCAACTTTTCTTTGATCGCCTGATACTGATCTCTTACTTCTTCATGTACACGCAGATAATCGCGAAACGCTATATGGCGCAACCAGTGTTCTGATTGCAAGGGTATGCTGTGAATATGCGCTATCCGTAGCGAATGATCATGCAATCGTGCTGGAATTTCATCGTCGGGTGCAATGTGCGCTGGCAACCCCATTACTTCAGGCCGATCAATTAGGGCGACAAAAAATCGTCTGTAAGGCATCTCCTCATTATATTTTTCATAATATACATAGCATTTACCCTGCAACAGGAACGGAATGCGATCAAGGTCATTTTCTTCCTCAAGACCGATCAATATATCAATGATTGGTTTGGCAGACAATCCCTCAACGGCCGTACTGCCTATGTGATCTACCCTCGACCTTATAGGTTTCAACAATGCAAGAAGTTCATGTTGAATGCTGTCAAAATTCGCTTTCCATATCGGATTATAAGGTTCAAACGGTAAAATCATACGCTATTGTCTTTGTCAACATAAGATAATAGACATCATTCGATCAAATACGCCTCGAACGATGCCCTAAAAGTTAAAGTTAATAACTTTATGATTTTCCGAAAGAAGCTATAAACCAGTTCTCTTTTTCTAATGCATTTATTGGGCAAATTTCTTCGTGGCTACGACACAGAGGATAACACCAACTGTTACAGCAAGCATGCCGGCACTGACTTGTTCATGAAGAAGCCAGGCTGCTAAGGCCAAACCAAAGAATGGCTGTAATAACTGTAACTGTCCGATGGTCGCCGTGCCACCTTGGGCGAGTCCTTTATACCAAAAAACAAAACCAATAAACATACTGAACAAGGAAACATAGGCTAAACTAGCCCAAGCCCCTATAGGTACTGCATCAAACGACGATGGAAGATAGATAAAAGTAAGTGGCAACATCAGCGGCAGCGACAAAACCAGGGCCCAGGAAATGACCTGCCAACCACCCAGTGTCTTGGTCAATTTAGCGCCTTCAGCATAGCCCAAACCACAGAGAATGACCGATAAAATCATTAAAACGTCACCTAAAGGTGAGGCTGTTAGTCCTTGTGCCAGCGCATAGCCGATCACCAGTAGGCTCCCTAAAGCAGAGAACAGCCAAAAGATTGGCTTCGGACGTTCGCCACCGCGTATAATACCAAATACGGCTGTCGATACGGGCAAAATACCGATAAAAACGATGGAGTGCGCAGAGGTGATATGCTGCAAGGCCAAAGCACTCAGTAAGGGAAATCCAACGACACATCCTATTGCAACGATGCATAGCGAACCCAATTGTTTTCTTTCTGGGCGTTTTTCCTTAAAAACCATCAATGTTACCAGTGCCAATATACCTGCAATTGAAGCTCTAGCCAATGTCACAAGTACGGGGTCAAATGCTAAAACCGCCATTCGTGTTGCCGGCAACGAACCACTAAATAATACCACCCCAATAAAACCGTTTAACCAACCGCTTGCGGTATTTTCTTGTAATTTACTTATACTTAATTCTGCCATGTTTCAACCTTTTACACAAAGTTCGTCCATTATAAGAACTAAGCACAGTCACAGTTTTTGATAATTCAATGGACACAGTTACCTTTGAAGACGGACATTAATCCTTATTTTATGAAAAAAGATTATTTGTATAATGAAATAGCAGACAATATTGCCAATAAGATTAATTCAGGTGTCTTAAAAGCTGGCGAGAAACTACCTTCAGTGAGAAATCTTAGTGCTGAACACGGTATAAGTATAAATACTGCGAAAAGGATATTTCTAGCGCTGGAAGGACGTTCACTTATACGGTCCAAACCTCAGTCCGGCTACTTTGTTAGTCCTCCAAACTATTTGCAGCTTCCTTTGGCCGCAGCCAGTCAACCTATTCCAATCGCTAATAACCGAGAACCAGATCAATTAATGAATAAGGTTTATTCTACCATGGGTCGCCAGGATTTAACCTTATTTTCGATCGGTGTTCCTTCGGGAAATCTCCTGCCTACCGCAAAATTGAAAAAAGAAATCGTTCTCGCTACACAGGAGCTCAGCGATGGTGGCACAGCATATGAGCCCTTGCAGGGCAATATAAAATTACGTCGTATGGTAGCTGTACGTTCATTGGCCTGGGGTGGAAATCTTAACGAAGATGAGGTCGTTACCACCAACGGCTGTATGAATGCTCTGGTTTTATGTCTGATGGCCTTAACCAAACCTGGAGATACACTGGCCCTTGAAAGCCCCTGCTATCCGGGTATCCTACAACTTGCCGTTAGCCTGGGACTTCAGGTACTGGAAATAGCCACGGACCCCATTACGGGAATAGACATTGAAGCCCTCAAAAAGCTATTGCCCGAAATCAAAGTCTGTTTACTGGTCCCCAATTTTAACACCCCTTTGGGCTATTGTATGCCGGATGAGAACAAGCGGGAAATTGTATCACTGTTAGCAAAACATCATATTCCGCTGATCGAAGATGACACCTACGGCGACCTCCATTTTGGCACCCAACGTCCCAAATGCTGCAAATCTTTCGACCTCGATGGCAATGTACTCTGGTGCGGGTCAGTTTCAAAGACATTGGCTCCGGGCTTCCGTGTCGGATGGGTTGCCCCTGGAAAATATAAGGAACAGATTATCAAACTAAAACTAATCCATTCCCTATCATCTACAACCATTATCAACGAGGCGGTGGGAAATTTTCTTTTAACAGGAAAATATGAAAACCACCTGCGTAAACTCCGTAGATCGTTATCAGAAAACTACCAGCAGTATGCCGCTATTATCGCGGAACATTTTCCGGAAGGCACTAAAATCAGCCGCCCACAAGGTGGGCTTGCGCTGTGGGTTGAGTTTCCAAAACACATCGATACAGGCATGCTATACAACTATGCGCTTAAACTACAGATCAGCATTTCACCGGGGCGGATTTTCACCTTGCAGGATCAATTTCACCATTGCATGCGGCTCTGTATTGGCTTGCCCTGGAGCAATGAACTCGCCTTAAAATTAAAACAGCTTGGTAAACTCGCAAAAGCGCTCCAATAGGTTATAACATAAAAGAATAAAACCAACAGTCAAGACAACGAAACAAGAGGTCGCAGCCTATGCTTACTTGAGTTCCAGCTCCAGCCTGTGTTTACCGGCCTCCAATTGGACGATATCGCTACTTCTAACATTATCCGGTGGATAAAATGTTGCCGTCGCATTTGCCGGTATTTGGATATTATATACGATCATTTTATCCTTTAACTTCCATTCGGAAACAATTTTACCGTAGGGTGAATCGTAAGAAATAGAAGATTCTTTCAGTTCTTGGGGGAAGATAGGTTTTAAGAGCACATGTTTAAATCCAGGTTGTTTAGGATCTGGCAGAATCCCGCCGATAGATTTAAAAAACCAACCACCGATTTCGCCAAACATCATGTGGTTGTCTGAAATATCTCGTGTTGCTTTTAAATCCCAGTTCTCCAACAATGTGGTCGCTCCATTTACAATCCACCATCCCCAAGACGGGTAGGTATCTTGTACCGCGACTTTATAGGCTGTCGTTGCATAACCGTTCTCTTTCAACGCATTCAATAATGCTTTGGCACCCAATACGCCTACATCCAAATGAAAGTTAGTCTCTTCCACTTTCTTATTCAGGTTGGCTGCAACACGAGCTTTCATCTCGTCTGGTACAACACCCCAATAAAGTGGTACACTCAGTTCGGTCTGCGTTCCATTGCTATAAACACCCTTGGAAGCATCTAAAAATTTAGCGTTGATGGCCGTCTTAATTTTTCTGCTCAGCAGTTCATATTTTTGTTGATCTGCTGTGTAACCAAACAATTTGGCAGCAGCAGCCAAGATGCTCGCATCTACATAAAAATAAACAGATGAGGTCAACTCCAGATTGGACTGTGACTTCACCGGTACCCAGTCTCCACGCCCAAACGTTGTCAACCCAGATGGGCTGATTCCGTCTACATAATCGACATAGCGTTTGATATTTAGGTAGCATACTTCTAATGCATGTGGATCTCCATAAAACTGATAGATCTGCCACGGAATGATGGCAATGGTGCTTGTCCAATCCAAACCATTTGCGGTACCATAGCCCCATCCCCCAGTTGGAATAATATCGGGTAAGACACCATTCTCCTGTTGTTCATCACGATGATCCGCCATCCATTTTTCATAAACTGTTATCCCATCAAAATTGTATAAAGCTGTTTCAATCGCAAGGTGCCCATCCCCTGTCCAGCCGTTCTTTTCCCGTTGCGGACAGTCTGTAGGATAGCCCATCAAATTGGACAAGTAGGCATTGTTAGTCGCTTTCCATAGTTTGTTAACCAAGGCTGATGATGTCTTGAGCTGTCCAATAACAGGCACATCACTATGCATAAAATAGGCGGTCAAAGCCGAACTATCCAATGCAATGGCGGCACTGCTGCTAACTTCGACATAACGAAACCCTTTGTAACCGAACTTGGCCATAAACTCATCATCGCGGCCACTTAAGGTCAATATATCGGTCTGAAAGGGCTCCTTTTCCTTATCGCCCCGATAATATACATCAATATTGGACTGATCAAGATGCCCATCGGCCTGCAATCGCTCACCATGCTTGATACGCAGAATAGTACCCGCAGCTCCTTTCACTTTAACTTTTGTAATCCCCGCCATATTCTGGCCCATATCGAACACATAGGTACGTTGGTCTATCTTTGTCACTGATTTTGGCTTATAGGACTTCACGAGCCGAATCGGAACCAGCTGTTGGGACACGATATGTGCTGATGGCGCATTTCTATACTGAACAACCTGCCAAGCCGAATCATCGTATTTTGGTTTATCCCAGTTGGGTATTTCCAGTCTTGCATCGTAATGCTCACCAGTGTAAATATTATTATAGGTGATTGGCCCCGAAGCAGTCTTCCACTGCTTATCCGAAACAATGGTTTCCGTCGTTCCATCTGTATAAACGATTTTCAGTTCTAAACAGAAGGTTGGCCGGGCCCGCCATGGTGCTTTATCAAAGTTCCAAACAGCCAATGGTTGGTGATTATACCAGCCGTTCCCCAAAACAACGCCAATGGCGTTCTCTCCTTTTTGAAGCTGTTGGGTTACGTCCGTCACGACGTACAACGTACGTCGGTCAAATCGGGTGTACATGGGATCCAGACGATGGTCGCCAACGCGCTGGCCATTAATGGAAAGTTCATATAATCCTGCTGCGGCAATATACGCGCGGGCAGATTTTATCTGCTTATTTGCCTTAAATTCGGTTCTAAAATAAGGCGTTTCCCGCGCATGAATATCCTTATTGTCGCTGATCCACTTTCCTTTCCAAAGGTTTTGTCCCATCATGCCCGTTTCAAAAGACGCTACTGCCGAACGTGTTGATACACCATCCTTATCCCATACTTTAACCGTCCAGAAGTACTTGGTCTGTGGCTTTAACTGTGCGCCGTTATAGGGCACTAACATAGCCGAGCTGAACTGTTTGCCACTATCCCAGTTATCTTTGGTCTCTCGCAGCAGTGCCAGCGAATCTTGCCCTAAAAAGATCTGATAAGCCTGTTGTACCGCACCTTTACGTTGATCATCAAGTCGCCAGCTAAGTCTTGGGTGGATTGCATCGATACCCAATGGATTGACCAAATGTTCGCATGTCAGCTGCACGGCGCTGCAGTTGTTTTTAGGTTGGGCATAAGTGTTGCTAGCGATACACAACAGTGCTGTCAATAAAATCTTACGCATTGAAAGATACTATTCTTGGTGGTTATTAAATTGTTTTAGCTGATTCAAAAAACTAATATATCAATTATTTCCCACATATTGACCTGCACTGTCCTGTGCAATAAACCCAAGTCTGCAAAATAAAATTCTTGCAACTTTCATAAAAATAACCTTATCTTAGTCGCAACTTTAGGGGTGTCTGCTCGTGCAGGCTGAGATTTTACCCTTAGAACCTGATCCGGATCATACTGGCGTAGGGAAAAGTGAGCTGTCTACAAGGTGCATTGCTGTGCCTTTGTGTAGCCATTCCTAAAGTTTTACCAAAAAAATTAAGGAATGGAACTTACAATAAACCATCAGATTCGATTTTTCGACCCCACACTTACTTCATTGGAAGGCTTGTTGCTTTTGGAATTATCCGGCCAAACTCAGGGCGTGGCTGTAGCTATTAACAACAAAGTCATACCCAAAAAGGACTGGGCTACGACACCACTAAAACCGCACGATCAGATTATTTTAATCACCGCGTCCCAGGGCGGATAGCTATTCCCCAAAAATCAATCGAACCGAGTAATTCACCCCAATAAGAAAAAAATGACAGCTGAAAAAATTACGCAATCGCCCTTTCCAAATGCAAAGAAAATTTTTGTATCCGGAAAACTATTTCCTATTCAAGTCGCTATGCGTCAAATCTCCTTGAGTCCAACCAAATTAACGAATGGAGAAGTAGAAATTAATCCCCCGGTAACAGTCTATGATACTTCTGGACCATATACCGATGACACCGTCCATATCGATATCCGAAAAGGCCTCCCGCGCCTTCGCGAACAGTGGATATTAGATCGTCAGGATGTCATACAGCTGCCTGGCACCAGCTCTGAATATGGACAAAAACGCCTTTCTGATCCAACGTTGGATGAACTCCGATTCGCGTATAGCCATAAACCGAAAGTAGCCTCTCCCGGTAGTAATGTTACTCAATTACATTATGCAAAGCAAGGCATCATTACCCCAGAAATGGAGTACGTTGCTATCCGTGAAAACCAACGTATCGAGCAGCTCACGACCAGTACCCCCGGAATGGATCATCAGCATAAAGGACAGAATTTTGGTGCCAGAACACATGATAAAGCAATTACACCAAAATTTGTCCGTGAGGAAATCGCTGCCGGAAGAGCAATCATCCCCAATAATATCAATCACCCTGAAAGTGAACCCATGATTATCGGGCGCAACTTTCTTGTTAAAATTAATGCCAATATTGGCAATAGTGCTGTAAGCTCAAGTATAGAGGAAGAAGTTGAGAAAGCAGTATGGGCCTGTCGTTGGGGAGCCGATACCATCATGGACCTATCCACTGGCAAAAATATTCACGAAACCCGCGAATGGATTATCCGTAACTCGCCCGTTCCAATCGGTACAGTACCGATCTATCAGGCGCTCGAAAAAGTGAAGGGGGTGGCCGAGGACCTTACCTGGGAAATATTCAAAGATACCTTGATTGAACAGGCCGAACAGGGTGTTTCTTACTTTACCATACACGCTGGTGTACTGCTTCGTTATATCCATCTCACCGCGTCTCGAGTAACGGGAATTGTCTCCAGAGGAGGGTCTATCATGGCCAAATGGTGTCTTTTCCACCACAAAGAGAACTTTCTCTATACCCATTTTGAGGAGATCTGTGAGATTATGAAGCGATATGATGTTGCTTTTTCACTTGGCGATGGTCTCCGTCCAGGAGCCATTGCAGATGCAAACGATGCTGCTCAATTTGCGGAGCTAGAAACACTGGGCGAGCTCACCAAGATCGCCTGGAAACACGATGTTCAGGTGATGATCGAAGGTCCGGGCCATGTTCCTATGCAATTGATCAAAGAGAATATGGACAAGCAATTGGCTTGTTGTGACGAAGCACCATTTTATACCTTGGGACCCTTAACAACTGATATTGCTCCAGGTTATGACCACATCACATCAGCCATTGGAGCTGCGATGATCGGTTGGTATGGATGTGCGATGCTTTGCTATGTGACCCCAAAAGAACATCTGGGCTTACCAAATAAAAAAGACGTTAAAGACGGTGTAATCACCTATAAACTAGCTGCCCATGCGGCCGATTTGGCCAAAGGACATCCAGGTGCACAATACCGTGATAATGCCTTGAGTAAAGCGAGATTTGAATTTAGATGGGAAGATCAATTCAACCTTTCCCTGGATCCAGATACAGCGCGTGAATATCATGACGAAACGTTGCCTGCGGATGCGGCCAAAGTGGCTCACTTCTGCTCCATGTGCGGTCCCAAATTTTGCTCGATGAAAATTACGCAGGAAATCAGAGATAGTGCCGCACAAGGAATGCGGGAAAAATCGCAGGAATTCATCGCACAAGGAAAAGAGATTTATTTATGATCATCGCTTTGACAGCAGCAGAAACGATCCCTTCTGAAAAAGGGATTATAGATGCTTTGTTCAAAGAAGGACTTGATATCCTGCATTTGCGCAAGTATCATTTTACGGACCTACAAATGTCCAGGTACGTTGAATCTATAGATTCAACGTACCTGGACAGATTGGTCCTACATTCCCACCCTCACCTATCGGCTGAGCTCGGAATCGCACGTATTCATATGAACGAAAAGAATAGAAAGGATAGATCAACAAATCAAATGCTGCCGACAACAATCTGTTCGACATCTGTGCATGATATCGATCAATTCAATAGCCTTGATGAATGTTGGGCCTACGCTTTTCTAAGTCCATTATTTCCGAGCATCTCAAAAGTCGGGTATGGAGTGTATAATGCAAGGTTGGATCAGCTCCCGTCACGCTCCAACTTTACTGTTGGTCTCATCGGTCTTGGAGGGATAAACCAAGACAACTGCCTTATTCCGATGCAGCAAGGCGCAGATGGAATTGCCTTATATGGTACTTTATGGAAGCACCCTGATCCAGTTCAAAATTTTATAGCATGCAAACAAAAACTATGGAAAAACTCCAATATATATCGCAGGGACAAACATTAACTGAACAAAAAAATAACATACTGAAAGCGCTGGATGCGGGGGCCAAATGGATACAGATCCGATGGAAGGAAGCCGATGAAAAGAGCCGCTACACGCTTGCAGAACAGATCAAGCAAACCTGTTCCGAATTTGGTGCCAGCTGTATCATCAATGACCATCCTTCACTTGCAGCAGCGGTAGACGCTGATGGCGTACATTTGGGATTGGATGACTGCAGCGTCACAGCTGCCCGGCACCTATTGGGTGCAGGAAAAATAATCGGCGGTACTGCCAATAGCTTTGCGGATGTAAAACGTAGAATAAGTGAAAACTGTGACTATATCGGACTCGGACCATTCAACTATACCACAACAAAACAAAAACTAAGTCCCCTATTGGGGATTGCAGGATATGAGAACATCATCCAACAAGTCCGCCTAGCAGGCTTGCCCCCTATTCCAATATTCGCAATTGGCGGTATAAGCCAACTTGAAGATATCCAACAGCTATTAGAAATTGGAGTTTACGGTGTAGCACTCTCCGGAATCGTAACCAAGACTCCAAACATTGTTTCATCCATCAATAAAATTTTATTATGAGCAACCTACATATAGCCGACCGCGTATTTGAATCCAGATTATTTCTGGGCACGGGCAAATTCGGTAATCTCACAGAAATGAGCGATGCCATTGTGGCTTCGGCCTCCCAATTGGTCACTGTTGCCCTCAAACGAATCGACCAGACCAACGCAGACGACAGTCTCATCAGTGCGCTCGATCTGGCGGCAATCCATTTGCTTCCCAATACTTCGGGAGCACGAACTGCTGAAGAAGCTGTGCTCGCAGCCCAACTTGCACGGGAGGCATTGGAAACCAACTGGGTAAAGCTGGAAATTCATCCCGACCCCCGTTATTTACTGCCCGATCCTATTGAAACCCTGCGTGCAACTGAATCGCTGGCCAAACTGGGTTTCGTTGTCATGCCCTATATTCACGCAGATCCAGTACTTTGTAAAAGATTGGAAAATGCAGGTACAGCAGTTGTTATGCCTTTAGGTGCTCCTATTGGTAGTAATAAAGGGCTTCGCACACTGGACTTTCTCGAAATTATTATTGAGGAGAGTAATGTCCCTGTGGTTATAGATGCTGGGATCGGAGCTCCATCCGATGCTGCCAAAGCCATGGAAATCGGAGCGGATGCAGTCTTGGTCAATACGGCAATTGCGGTCTCAAATAATCCGATACGTATGGCCGAAGCATTCAAAGAGGCCGTTATCGCTGGACGAAAGGCTTATGAGGCCGGTTTAGGAAAGATCGGATCACAAGCAGTCGGTTCGAGTCCCTTAACTTCATTTTTATTTGATTGATGATTCATTTATGACAGATTTCAAAACGATACTCGATGAATACTCCTGGAATGACGTCCACACGCAGATTTATGACGCTACCAATCAGGATGTACAACATGCGTTAGAAAAAGACCATTTAACGCTCGCTGACTTTAGGGCGCTCATCTCACCGGCTGCAGCACCGTATCTGGAACAAATGGCACAAAAAACACAACAAATCACGCAACGTCGCTTCGGTAAAACCATACAGCTCTATGCCCCTCTTTACCTGAGCAATGAGTGCCAAAACATCTGTACATATTGCGGTTTTAGCATGGACAATAAAATTAAACGCAAAACCCTCAGCAACACCGAACTATTACTAGAGGCGATGGCACTTAAATCCATGGGAATCAACCACATTTTACTTGTTAGCGGAGAAGCCAACAAAACGGTCGAGATCAATTATTTCCTAAACGCTATTCACCTTTTAAAACCTCATTTTTCACAGATATCCATTGAGGTACAGCCGCTGGAAGAATCCGAGTACCGACTACTACAGACCGCAGGGGTATATGCAATTTTGGTCTATCAGGAAACCTACCATCGGGAAGTTTACAAACAATATCATCCGAAAGGAAAGAAGTCCAATTTTGACTATCGTTTAGATACGCCTGACCGTATAGGCCGGGCCGGAATCCATAAAATCGGTCTGGGGGTATTACTTGGGCTAGAGGACTGGCGGGTGGACAGCTTTTTCACCGCGGCACACATTGCCTATTTACAAAAACAATATTGGCAGACACGTTATTCCATTTCCTTTCCACGCTTACGACCAGCCGCAGGTTCTGTTGAGCCAAATTTTCATTTGGCAGACCGCGATCTACTGCAGCTGATCTGCGCATATCGTCTGTGGAATGAAAATTTGGAAATCTCCATTTCTACCAGAGAGAACGAAACCTTCAGGGATCATATCATACCTATTGGTGTAACCACCATGAGTGCAGCTTCAAAAACCAATCCTGGAGGCTATGTTGTCGATCCCCAAGCTTTGGAACAATTTGAAGTAAGTGATGAAAGAAATATGGAAACAATAAAAAATCAAATCCGAAAAATGGGCTATTCTCCAGTGATGAAAGACTGGGAAAGTAATTACGCGGGTATTGTACGTTAAATACATGAAAAAAGATAACATTTTTGATCGCTATAGCAGACAGATTTTTATCGAAGAGATTGGCGTTGCCGGACAACGGAAGATTATGGATGCCAAGGTATTGGTCGTCGGTGCAGGCGGACTCGGGAGCCCTGTCGTTCAATATTTAGCCGCGGCCGGTATAGGCAAACTTGGGCTGGTTGATTTTGACCGGGTTGAAATCCACAATCTTAATAGACAGATCATTCATTCCGAAAATAATATAAACCAAGCAAAAACAGAAAGTGCCGCAGCCTATATACGACAGCACAATAGCACAATTGATTTTGAACCCTTTCAGGTAAAAATAGATGCTGACAACGCGCTAGCAATGCTCGCTCCCTATCATATTATTGTCGATTGCTGTGATAACTTTACGACGCGATACCTGCTTAATCAGACCTGCCTACAACTCGATAAACCTTTGGTATACGGCAGCATCTATGGTTTTGAAGGGCAGCTGGCTGTCTTTAACTATCAGGGTAGTAAAAACCTGTTGGATATCTTTCCAACGCCCCCCGATCCGGAGCAGGTTCCAAATTGCGATAAAAATGGTGTGCTGGGCCCCTTGCCCGGTATTATCGGCAGCATGATGGCGATGCAGGTACTTAAAATAGTAACCGGATTACCCGTAGATAGCAACCAGTTAACGGTTGTTGACACATTTCATTGGCGTTTTTCGAAACTCCTATTCTAAGGATGATTTCGGAAGACGTCCCACAAAATGAGATCGAACGCTTTAAAAGAGCTCAAAAATTTATTTTAAAACAACTAGTGACAAACAAAATTTCCTAATTTTAGTTTATATATTAGCAAGCTTAAATGTCAAATTTACGATCTGGAATGAAAAAAGTAATTTATCCATTACTCTCCCTCTCTTTATTACCCTTATTTTCTATCGCGCAAGAGACGAAACTCACCGCTGATGATCTCTTTGTAAAAGCACGAAAGGTAGCTTTTGATTCAAAAGATTATCCGCAAGCCATTCAATTATCTAAACAGGCCCTACTTCAAGCACCAGATTACACAGATATTAGCATTTTTCTCGGACGCCTTTATACCTGGTCGGATAAGATTGATTCGGCACGAACCATCTTTACAGAACTGGATAAAAAGAATACAAGTGATGAAGATTTCTTTTTGGCCTACGCCTCATTGGAATACTGGAATGATCAGACCGACAAAGCGATTGCAATTACGGACAAAGGGCTTAGTATACATCCGCAGTCTCAGGATCTACTGCTGTTAAAAGGCAAAATAAGTTATGGCAATGATCATTATGAGGCTGCCGAAAAGGCAATTAATAGTTTATTGGCAATAAATCCTAAAAATACGGAAGCAAGAGCGCTGGCAAAAAATATTGAAGAATATACGGCTAAAAATGCAATCGGTCTAACGTACAATTTTGTCTACTTTGACAAACAGTTTGATCATAATTGGCACATTGTTGGATTAAGTTATAAACGGGCAACACCAATAGGATCCTTTATTTTCAGAACGAACTATGCGAATAAATTTGCAGAAAATGGCGTCCAATTTGAGATGGAGGCTTATCCGCGGCTTTCAAAGATATTCTACCTATATGTCGGTGCTGGATATTCCAATAATGTGGGCATTTTTGCGAAATATAGAACTGGTGTGTCTCTCTATGCCAATCTTCCGAATAGCTTTGAGGGAGAAATCGGATATCGTCAGCTTTATTTTAGTGACAACATCTGGATGTACACGGCTTCAGTCGGAAAATATTACCAAAACTTCTGGTTCAATCTGAGGACTTACCTTACACCGGGCGAAAAGAATATTTCCCAATCCTATACCGGAACAGTCCGCTATTACACGAAGGGAGCAAACGATTACTTCGGATTTAGCGCCGGAACGGGTCTAAGCCCAGAGGAAAACCGAAATAATCTATTGGACAACGCTTCCTATAAATTAAAAACATTCAAAGTAGGTGCCGAGTATAATTTCTCCGTTAAGCAAAGTAACCTATTTTCAATTTCGGGCACCTATTATAACCAAGAATTCAGGCCAAAAGAAAGAGGAAATCAATTGGACATCATCCTTGGTTATATTCGAAAATTCTAGTTCTTCTTTGTTCGACTAAAGTAATTTGTATAAACACTATCCGGAAGAAGTCGCTTTTGCGTATAAAAAAGTTTGTTCTTGCGCTTAAATAATTCAAAGCGCTTGGACAATTCTTCTTTCGCATTATTCGCGGCAGCATCTTCATTGAGCACACCATCCAGTTTATACAGTTGGCCATCGGAAAGATGGTAACTGCCTTTCACAAAATCAATCAATTGATTTTTACTCTGCATCATGGCTATACCATCACCCTGTGCCGAAGCGCCCTTATCGAGCCCCTGACCGATCCATGTAACCTGGGTAGGCGTTTTAAGCCCAAAATTCTCGCGATAGTAGGCCAATATAGAAGGCGCGACATCAAAATGGCTAACAAAATTATGAAAAGTCTTTGGCCCTTTTAAAAGTGGTGAATAAATCAACAAGGGAACATGATAACGATCGATTTTGCTTTGTAAGGGTATCTCAGGCATCGCGTGGTCTCCAGTTATGACAAAAATAGTATTTGCAAAATCTGGTCTCTTTTTATATTCTTTAAAGAACTGCTCCATCGCGTCATCCAAATTCAGTACCGAAACAAGTTGGGTACGGTTTTCCAAAGCCCACTTTTTTTGTTCCGGTGTAAGGTTCAATGTTGCTATACGTTGATCAAACACTTGTTCATAATGAGCCGCATTATTGATCAAAAACGGATTGTGGGTTGATAGCGTCAAAAGCACATGGAAATAAGGGTGTTCCTGTACTTTCTGTACTTCAAGGAGTTTGCCAAAGACAGCCTGATCTTCATATCCCCAGCTCTCCCCTCCCTTTTCGGGCAATTTTTTATAAGGAGGTCCGAATGCCGCTTGGTCTATGAGCATATCTATTTTATTATAATCCATGAACTTTTTCATGAAATCAAAATTAGAATGACCACCATAGAAAAATCCAGTATTGAATCCATTGCTCTTCAGAATATTAAAGAGATTGAAGTTATCTGGCAAGGTGTCTTGTTCCAGGAATCCATGTGTCGCAAAAGGCAACGAACCTGTTATGGTCGGCAAAACGGAAAATGTCCGACCCGAAGAACTCATATTATTATCCCAATACAAAGACTGTTGCTTCAATGTACCTATAAAAGGTGTAAAGTTGCCAATATAACCATTTTCAGCACTATAGGCATGTCCTAAGCCCTCGATAACAAGAATGACCAAATTGGGTACTTTCGCTGTTTTTTGCATGTATGTCCCCAGGAAATCTTTCGTGTCCTCTTTTTTCAAAAAAGGAAATTTAGTATCTAACACTTTTGCATCATCGTCGTCTTTACTGAACATCGCGAGCATCCCTGGGTGCTCATCCACGTAATTGGATAAATTGGAGTCGAAAAAATAACGCCATTTACTCCGGCTTGCATTGGCTACGAATTCATCTTTTTCGGCGCGACCTCCCAAAAGCGAAGCCGAGGAGATGAAAAACGATATGATCCCCAAAGATAACAGTGCAATACTAGCATAGGACCTTTTGAATGTCTGCTTATTGGCAATCCAAAGGGGGACCCAAGCGATTACAATCAATAATAAAAGCAAGGCAATATTGGTAAAACTCAACATACCGCTAGCCTCCAAAATTTGCTTCATCTCTTCCGAACTGTAATAGAACATATCAGCTCCAAGCAAATTTCTCGATTCGCCAAAATACAGAAACAAGATGAATTGCATAACGACAATAAACGAGAACGATATGACCATCAGAAGTCTCGCCCAAAAACTGCTTAGGAATTGAAGCAATAAATACCCTATTCCCAAACAGGTCAAGGCTTGAAAGATGAACAGGATGTTATCCAAAAACAGGTATTTACCGGCATGTGACTCCGAAAGCTGAGCAAATCGACGACCGTACCACCACCATTCTACACCAACGGATAACATATACAGCGCAAAGACCACCAACATAACAGGCCCTAAGCTCTGCAACGACAGATTTAATCGCTGACCGAGGTATTTCCAAACCGACTCGTTCGCATCTTTTTGTTGAAAGCCTTGTCGCGTCATTTCTCCCCAGCCATGCTGCTTCCGAAAGTAATCAACAACCCCCTGTACCCCAGCTTTAACAACAATGGGATGAAAGTATAAAGGTTCTAGTATCGCCGTAGTAATTAGCGTGGAGAGATCTCGTTTCTTAGAATAAACCTGATGGCTAACAAGATCAACCAAGATTGCATAGATCGAATACAAAATTCCGGAAGCAATCACCAATGCAAATAGCGCAAAGAAAAATGGCCAGTTGATGATTCCCAGAATAAAGAAAATTATAAAAACTATATAGCCGGTAAATTCGACAATGGGCCCCAAGAATTCAAAGAAAAACCAATAAGGCATACTGACCATACCAAAACGGCCATATTTCGGATTGAACATGAGTTTCCGATGTTTCCATAAGGTTTCCATGGTACCCCGCATCCAACGATTACGCTGTTTACGTAATACTTCTTTTGACTCGGGTACTTCAGTCCAACACAATGGATCAGGAATGTTGACCACCTCGTAGGCTTGCTTTTGCTCCTCCATATAACGGCGCATACGAACAACAAGCTCCATATCTTCTCCCACCGTATTTCGGTCATACCCTCCACAAGCCAATACGATCTCCCGGTCAAAAGCGCCAAATGCACCGGAAATAAGAATTAAACCCGAAGCCCTTGACCAAGCCATTCGACCTAAAATAAAAGCACGGATGTACTCTAAAGCCTGCGTACGCCCCAACCATGATTTTGGAAGATTAACGTCCACGACAGAACCGTTCACGACATTACAGTTATTTGCCAGGCGTATAACTCCGCCGCAAGCAATAACGCGTTTGTCGGTCTGTTCCAAAAATGGTTTTGCTAATTTTAGAATAGCATCCTGTTCCAAAATACAATCTACATCAATACAGACGATATAATCTCCAGAAGAAATATTAACGCCGACATTGAGGGCATCAGCCTTACCACCATTTTCCTTGTCAACGACAATCAGTTTCTTAAATGCTGGATTTTTGCTCTTATAGATTCCCCTTATATCCTTGGTCTCAATATTTCCCTGAACAAAAAAAGAGGTTGGTTCGAGTTCATAAGAGGCGATCAATTTCAAAATTGAGTCGTCTTTACTACCATCATTAACGATGATAATTTCCAGATTATGATAATATAGCGACAATAAAGAACGTACATTTTCAACGATGGTCATCCCCTCGTTGTAGGCTGGAGCAATCAGACTGAATGTAGGCGCGTTGGGGTTGGTCGCGATAATACTATAATCCGTAAACGTATTATTGTGTTTGTAACGAAACACCGCTCCATAAGCGTATAGCCCTATCCAAGTATAGATAATGAATACTGCTGCCGAATAAAGCAAAAATAACCAAACTATAATTTCGTATACGATATGGGAAAACTCTAACATTTTTTCTCTTGCAATGCGTGTTTAATAATTTGTGTAAGTTCGTCGTATGTATCTTCACGTTGTGAAATTTCGCGGAGATACTGTTCTTCTCCAAGCACAACGAGTACTTCTGCGGCAGAAATTTTAATTGACACCGGGGTCTGATTCCACAGCTGATCTTTCAAAAAATGCTCACTTTCTCTACTTTTGGCAATTTTCATCGCTTTAAGGATTTCAATCTGGACTTCGATGGGTTGCAGATCAAAATTTTGTATAAATTGCTGAATTGTCCCACTGTTCTCAATGGCCTGCAATGTTCGTATGGCTTGTATACGAACCTTCGTAGATAGATGATCCAATAGGTTAAAAACTTCCATATAAAAAGTCATCAATCTAAATTTTCGGATCAAGCGCAATGTAAATATGACAACAGAATCATTTGAACTCTTAAGCCAGGTATCCACATGTAACTCCGAAAGTTCGGGTATTTCATGAATAGAAAACAATAAACGTAATTGTTGCCAGTCGGATAAGGGGCGATCAAAATGATCCAAAAAACCAAGTCCCTCATACCCTTTAAAAGTTACGATTGCGTATTGTGCTTCTTGATATACCGCAGTGCGGGAATCATTAAGCTTGGCTGTTATCTCAGGAATTGCTGATTCGACATTCATCGCAGCAAGCTCCTGAACCCCACCGGCAACCAAATAAGCTTTTCTATGCCGAAGCTTTCGCCAAGCTTCATCCTCCAATTTAAAATCTTGAAACAACCTATTGATCGATTGTTTAGCCCCACCAGAAAATTTTCTATCAGAGTCAACTAATACATCCAAAAAAAGAGCTCGAAAAGAAGGTTCTTTCAAATACTCTGCAAACTGCAGGTCTCGATCGCTATTCTCATCGCCACCAACAATAGTCTCCATAATTTTGTACTCGATGATCTGTCGCCACGATTGCCTATTATGAAGGATTCTATAGCTATAGAAGCTGTATCCCAGTACCGTGATAATCAGCAATAGTACTAAAATCAATACGATAACAATCGCCAAAATAAGCTCATGTAGCTCGATATTGTGATGCATAATTTAGTTTTATTTATTTATTAGGCGTTTTATCCTAAGAACCAGTTCGTTTGGACTAAACGGCTTAACCATAAAATCAGATGCGCCTAGATCAAATGCATCGACCACGACCTCCTCTTGGCCCATGCTCGATAATACGATGACCGGGATTTTCTTTCCAATAGTCTTTATTGCTGAAAGAATTTCAATACCGGAAGCAAAAGGCATCATAATATCCGTTACAACCAAATCCAAATCCAGCTCATTAATTTTCTCGATGGCTTCACGACCATTTCTGGTCAGCACCACTTCGTGTCCTTCTTTTACTAATTTGTGTTCAACAGTACGTAGTATCAATTCGTCGTCTTCCGCTATTAAAATCAACATATCATTATTTATTTAAGATTTTTCCAATTAATTCCAATCCTATATCCATTTCCTGTTCTATTGCCACAAAAGCGATCGCAAGCTCTGTTTCAATCGTTGGACTGGTCTCCAAGTCTTTCGTCATTTGGGCTAGCTTGATCAGTCCGGCTGTCGATGAAGTTCCCCGCAATTTATGAAGGAGCTCTTTGATGCGTACAATATCGTTTGTATCTATTGCCTCCTTTAACTGCTTTCTAGACCCCGTGATTTCCCGGACGACCAAATCCAGAAAAAAGGTTAAAAATGCGGGATCATCACCGGCCTGTTCTTCCAGGCGCTGCATATCCAAATGCTCATCCAAATCCTCCAGATCCGAAGCTTCGGCAGCACTAGGTTTTACCGATAACATCGCCTTTTCCAGGGCCTTGAACAAATCCTGTTGTCGAATAGGTTTAGCAAGAAAGTCCGACATCCCCGCATCGAGACAGCGTTCCTTTTCGCCAGAAATATTACCTGCAGTAACACCGATAATAGGTGTTTCAGCATAAGCTGCCATTTGCCGGATCTGTTTGGTTGCTTCGATCCCATCGACCTCGGGCATCTGAACATCCATCAAAATAAAATCAAATTGTTTTTCTTTGCAAGCTTGAACGGCTTGTGCTCCATCAGAAACTTCGGTTAAATGTGCTCCAGGCATTATGCTTGCCATCATGCGTAAATTAAGGGCCATATTAACGGCATTGTCGTCTGCCAACAGCACCTGAACGTCTTGACCGTACGAATCCGATGATAACGATAAGTTTGCATTCGCCTTTAATTGCACGGCATCCTCCCTATTTTGTTGTATCGCCCTTCTTAAAGTCGAATACAGTTCCTCAGATTTAATCGGCTTAAGTAGACAAAATGACCGCTCCTCCTGTCTAAATGCTGAAATTACCTCATGCTCTTCCGACGAAGTGTGCAACACGATCAAAGGGATACCTTCTTCCTGTTTTTTAAAGAGTTCTTTGATTTTTTCTATCGTTTCGAGTCCCGATAAGATCGGCATATGGTAGTCCATTAAAATAACATCGAAACGTTCCCCTTTCATCAGCAACTGTAAGGCTTCCATGCCGTTTTCTGCGAGGACAGATTCGACGTTCTTATAGGCCAGCATATGCTGCAGGATAATCCGATTATTGGCGTTGTCATCGACAACGAGAACACGATTTAAAGGTAAAGCTGAATCTTCATCCTCCATTTCTTCACATCGAACCTCGATATCAAAATAGAAGGTCGATCCGACACCCGGTTCGCTTTCCAGATTCAATTTACTTCCCATGTATTTCAAGAGGTTGTTAGAGATTGTCAAACCGAGCCCCGTGCCGCCGTATCGTTTACTTACCGAGCTATCTTCTTGCGTAAAGGCATCAAAGATGCGTTGTTGTTTCTCTGGCGGAATTCCTATTCCGGTATCTCTAACCGCGAAACGTAAGGTTAATTTATTCTCATCATTGCGAAGTTTACTGATCTTAAATTCGATTTCGCCTTTTTCCGTAAACTTAACGGCGTTACCTAACAAATTCACCAACACTTGCTTAATACGTGCCTCATCAATCCAAACGAAAGCTGGCAGTCCCTGCTCAATATTCAAAAGCAGTTCGACTTCTTTTCGTTGTGCCTGATAGAGAACAACATTAATAACCTGATTGGCTACATCATATACGTTATACTTATCGACAAATAGTTCGAGTTTACCCGATTCAATTTTTGAAAAGTCTAAAATGTCATTAATAATATTGAGTAAGCTATTTCCAGATTCATTGATATAGCCGAGGTATTGGACCTGTGTATCATTTAATGGTGTTTTTAACAACAAATCGGAGAATCCGATCACACCGTTTAAAGGAGTTCGAATTTCGTGACTCATATTGGCAAGGAATTCGGACTTTGCTCTACTCGCCAGATCGGCCAGTTCCTTTGCCAACTTTAATTCATCATTTATTTTTACCGATTCCGTGATATTTTGTGTAAAAATAATGATCCCGCCTATACTTCCATCCGCAAGATGCCAAGGTCTTACCTCCCAATTGAAATGTTGCGCTTCTGCAAGTCCACCAGCCTGTATGACCTCATCCGTATTCTTATAAGGTATTCCCTCCAGTGCATCAAGGTAGATTTTTTTTCGATTTTCCGGGATATTTGGAAAAAGTTCAAAAAAGTTACTATTTGGCGGCAAACTTACCCCTTCGTGAAAATCTTCCAGCCATTGATTACTGACCGAAATATAGTTAAAGTCTCGGTCAAACATAGCAACCGAAGCAGGAACATAATCCACAAACGCACGTAACATCGATTCTTTACGTTCCAGCTCCAAGAATAGCGATTTACTTTGATCGATATCTTGAATAATTCCAAAAACACGCTTACACACATCGTTTTCAAATTCGGGAATACCCTTTACGCGTACCCAAATTGATTCGCCATTTTGCTTTAATAGACGCAATTCGGTATCGTAAGGTGTTCTTGATGTAATGGCATCTTCAAAAATTCCACGCAAAATAACTTGGCTTTCCGGCTCATAAAATCCGATTGCATGTTCAAAATCAGGTGTAAAATCGGGAGCCACACCATGAATTAGCTTCGTAGAGTCGGACCAATAGACCTTGTTTTCGGCTAAGTTGACCTCCCATCCGCCAACCTGAGCGACAGCATTGGTCTGCTCCAGGATTTGTTTGGTATGCAAAAGATCATTTTCAAGCCGCAGTCGATCCGTCATATTCAAGGCCGTACTGACAACATAAGAACGTCCATTTTCATCCGTTTCCAACATATTGTGGTATAGCCAAGAAATGTCTTCTCCATCTTTTGTTTGGAGAACCATCATTCCGGAATCCTCTTTATTGCTGGCAATGCGCTTGAGATATTCTTCAACCAGACCCACATGGTGAGACGGAACCAATTTCTTGAGATTAAGTCCTTTTACCTCTTCTTTGGCATACCGCAACATCTCTCTTCCTTTTTCATTGACGGATAGAATATTACCGTCCAAATCATGCATACTCATGAGGCCAATCGCATTTTCAAAAAAACTACGAAATCTACGTTCGGAATTCTCCAACTTGAGTTTTTCTTCGCGTTCTTTTGTTACGTTTCTGCCAAAGGCCAGAATATCATGGTTTATCGGATCATATTTGAAATGCCATTCAATTTCGACAACTTGACCATTTTCTGTTTTAGTCCTACTTGTAGATTGAACGCCGTACTTTGTTTCCTCAACTCGACCTAAGTCCGACGCTAACTCCCTTTCAGTGTCTCCCAATAATGTAAAAATAGATTTGCCTAAACTATTCGATCTGGACAATCCCAAGACTTTACTAAATGCAGGGTTAACTTCTTTTACCTTTCGTTTCTCATCCAATACACAAATAATATTGTTCGTCAAGTGAAAAATTTCGGAGAAATAACCAGCCTGTACTTTTCGTTTTTTTCCCAATAATATTTTGGTCACCGCCTTACCTAGCTCCTCCAACGAGTCTTTTTGCTTATCCGAAAGCTTTTTCGGATGGAAATCAATGACACAGATTGTTCCAAGAGCATCGCCATCATCATCCAAAAGAGGAACTCCGGCATAAAAACGGATATTTCCTTCGCGAATCAATGGATTGGAAGACGAGCGTGGATCTTCAAAAGTATCTTCAATAACAAGGACCTCCTTGCTCATTATGGTGTACTGACAGACCGTATTCTTCCTTTCAACGGTATCCAGCTCCATCCCAACACAACTTTGAATACGTTGTGTTTCTTCTTCCATCATGGCAATTAAAGCTGCAGGGCAATCTGTAATCAGACAGGCTGCCTGCGCAAAAACATCCAGCTCAGGGTCTTTCCCGAGTCCCATTAACTCATAGGACTTTAATTTTTCTATCCTTCTTAACTCATTTTCAGGAAAAACATTATTTGCCATTCACTTCTAATATTTAGATCTGGTTTATTGTGACCGTGAAGTTAATAAAAACATTGTTTAACGCCTAAACAATAAGGAAATATTGATCAGATAATGTTTTATAAAGAACAAACAACTGGTCAATTAGTTGATGCAATAAAAAGATTTACCAGAGATCCTTTTTATAATTTAGTTATTTACTAATTGAATTTTATAAAGCTTGACCTTATTAAGAAAGACAACTGTACGTTTTAGGAAGTCTGTACAAACTGATCAAATAAATAGCTTAAAAACGAAATAGCCCCGCTAGATGTGGTAGCGGGGCTATTTAATAGGGTTAAATTAAAAAAGTTTTTCAATACTCTGCTCGGCATAGCCAGCACTTGCGGTCATTCCCTTCCCTCCAATACCGGTTCTAACATGTATTCTTGGGCTAACGTCGATTTCAAGAATATGATCTTTGTGCTGCGAATAATAACCTGCCCAGGAAGATGAAATCCAGCTACGCTCCATTGGCAGGATACGGTTGGCTTCCGCAATCATCAATTCATTGATATAGGAACTTACGGAGAAGCCCAGTTCATCCAGTCTGTTGCCCGCTGCATATTCATGCGAATCACCAATAATAATACTACCATCCGTGGCCTGTTTAAATAGGATATGAATTCCATAATTGCGTAGCTCCTGATAGTGATCAGGCATTGGAATTGTCTGAAACGACGGGCAATATTCTTCAAAACTCTCGTATCGACGAATGGTCAACCCAGTTAAGATATTCCCGGGAAGATGAATATGAGCCAAAGGCTTTGTACGCATCATTTGCAGCTTGCTAATTTCAAGCCCGCTATTATCAAACAAGGAACGATATAAAATTTTAAACTCGTATCCATTGCAGATAAGCAATTTTTTCCCTTCAAAGTTTTCTAGCGTACTGCTCGTGACAACAACAGCATCATTTTTATCCTCGCAGGCCACAATTGTCGTATCGTATTTCAACGTATAGTCCACAAACTTATTTTGCATATAAATATGCAGCTGTCTAATCATTAACTCGGGTTCTACACTGAGTTCCTGCGGAAAAAAGATAGCCTCTTTAACATAATCAGCATTCATTACGGGATATTTCAATAAAACCTCTTCCTTTGACCAAAGTTCATGATCATATCCTTTTCCCTGATAGTGCTTAGACAGCTCGTGAAGCACCTGAACTTCATCACTATCCGAAGCAATATAGATGCTGCCGTTATTTCTAACAGATATATCCATCTCCCGCTGAATGGATTGATATATTTCAAGTCCTCGTACACCATAATCAAACCATTCTCCGGCCATCCCCGATGGCACTACCTGTCCGAAATTACGAACAGTAGATCCCACGGGGAAATTATCTTTTTCGAGTTGGAGCACGCGTAATCCCATTTGTAACGCATGATAGGCATGAAAGGTCCCTAAAATCCCGCCCCCAACAATAATTAAATCATATGTATTTGTTTTCATCTTTATAAATAGAATATCATAAAAAAGTATAGTTAACTAATTTGCACTTCTCCTTTTGTGGTATGCCAAGGGGCCAACAATTCATCATCACTTCCTTTCATCTGTTCTTTTTTTCGAATAAAATAGAGTAGAGAGAAGATACCCAAAATAGCGCCGATAATAGAGGCTAAAAAGACCAATTGAATAAAGTAATTTCCCCAAGTAACAGAATTTGGCATAAATTCTTTGTTTACCAATATCAGAAAACTACCCAAATAACCGATTGAGTCAGCCATATACATAACAAAACCAATATTACTTTTCATACGATATGTTGCGATCATTCGCTCAAAAAATATGGCATTGTAAGGAATGTATGCCATATACAAGCCCAAACCGACAAGCAACATCCAACTTAAACCGTCAATCCATTGTTTCGTAAACAAATAGGTAGAAATACCTGCAGTCAGAAAACCTATAATGATCATATAGTGGATCAACTTAAATGCTTTAAGATTATTTTTAACCATGATTAGACAACTTACCAGCAGCAGTACAATCAAGGAGATAGTCCCATCAACTTTTGCAAAAATGCCCGCCCCTTTCACATGTAACATCTGCCAGATTTCAACCTCAAAATTATCGCGTACATCACGTAAAATAGTAAGCATGGTGTAAACGATAATAGTCAAAACGATACCCGGCATAAAGGTTTTAAAAAAGTGTTTTCGCATTTTACTATCCATCGCAATGCGCTCCGTCCGTAGCTTCTTGTCCTCTTCTGTTGGCCCTGGAGCATTTTCCAATATCCATACACACAAAACAAAGGGTAGAAAAAAAAGTAAACCTGTCAAAAATGGCATCCAAAACTCATCAATATGAAAAGAAGACATCAACCACCGCCCAACCGTTTTTATCAGTCCTGACGCGAAAATCAAGCTCACAGACATCACTGCCCCCATAATCTCTGTAAACCGCCTTCCTTCTAAATAACTAAATACCAAGCCCCAAACCATTCCCAATGGAAAACCATTGATAAAAAGAAAGACAACATTCCAAGGTCTCGGACAAACTGCAAATGCCAAAAGCCCTATCCATGAAATACAAATCAAACCGATTAAATACCGCCCTCTATTTCGCTGTTTACTTTCAGAGATAAATTTAATGCCATAAAACTTGGACAACAAATACCCCAGCATTTGAATGACCACCATACAGACTTTATAATCGACACCAAAAATAGTATCATCTGCAAAAGCAGATGCCGTAAATGACTTTCTAAATGAATACATACTCGTGTAACATAAAAATGCTGTTACAGCCAAAACAATAGCCACAGATTTCTCATCCAGTCTATTTATGCGTCTTTTTATTCGTTGGTTTAACTCCATCATTTAAACTTGTTAACAGACCTCATTGTCCGCAATCAAAAGTAAATTTTGGAAATTAACACAAGACTAAACTTTTGTTAAGTATTTATAAACAAATATAAGCATCCCTTTGCGATACGAAAAGTATAAAATAAAAAAAGCATCACTGAATGATTCAATGATGCTCTGACAATTAACATGTTGTCCTCTATTTCTTATTTTCAAAAAAGTATACAATTAGCATGACGGCCTTTTCACTTCCAACATTACGCGGTGTATGTGACAATCGCCCATTAAAAAAGATCGAATCGCCCTCTTCTAAGCTAATTATTTGATCATTGAAGATGTACTCAACCTGTCCGCTAATGATATATTTATATTCATAAGCTTCGGTCTCAACCATTGGTCGCTGTGCATCTGGAAGCAACTCCAAAAGAACAATGTCCATGGTCGAACTATCCATCGCAGATGTAAAAATCCTTTTATAATGGAAACCAATCGCCGACTCTTTTTCAAACGGACTATAAGTATCTTTTTTCCGAACGACCACTGGGCCTGAATCCAATTCAGAATTAAAATCTTTAAAAAACTCATTAAGATCAATATTCAGTGCATTGATGATATTAATCAATACGAGTAAGGAGGGTATTGTTCTGTTATTTTCAATCTGCGAAATAAGTCCCTTGCTTACCCCCGCTCTATCAGCAACTTCCTGTATGGTAATTCCTTTTTCTTTTCGAATTTCCTTAATCTTATTGCTAATCTTGAATATCGTATTATCTTCCATAATTTGGCCAAAAGTAAACATTTTTCCTATGTCGTGTATATTAAGTTTTTATCACTTAATCATAGGTCATCTATAAATGGTAATTTTTCATTGTTATCAGAAAACTGCAGTTCAATAGTCGGCGATCATTTTCATCTTTTACCCTTCCGAGAATTGGTGGAGCACTATTGGTAAACTTTAACCCAGTCGACACGCATCTCAACGGGCAGCTGGTCTTGATTTACCTCACCAACCCAGCTCCCGCCCAACTGTTGATCAATCAATAGATAAAAGGGTTGATCATAAGGCCACTGAGTGGGGTCTACTCCATTAACCCTTGGATAAGTAAAGGTATCAACTCCATTCACCTGAAATACAATACGATCGGGATACCAGCTTATACCATATGTATTGTACTCCTCTGATTTGATCGAAGCGGTACCAAAATGTTTAGGATTCTCCTTTTGCCCCAGATCTAAGGTATAGTATGAATGTGTTGTCTGGTAAATGATATGATCAAAATTAAGATGTTCCATAATATCGATTTCGCCGTTTCTCGGATACTTCCCATACTTATCTAACTCCGCCAGCATCCACATGGCAGGCCATGCCCCTTTTGCACTTCCAAGTTTAGCTCGGATTTCTATGCGTCCGTACTGAAAAGCAAACTTTCCCTTACTCCATATCCCACCTGTCAAAAATGGTCTTGAATCTCTATTTTTGTCTGTATTTTTAATTCCTTTAAGAATCAACTCTCCATTTTCCCATCCAAAACAGGCGTCATCTGTACTCATGTGTCGATTCCAGTCGGCTCCGCCTGCTGGAATCCGGGACCATTTACTACTGTCTAGCTTAGGGGAATTAAAGTGCTCTTCCCATACCAGCTTCCATTCCTTAATCTCTCGATCTTTCTTTTGCACATATACATAAGGATGATCTTTGGGACTATAATGAACACTACATGCAGAAAACAACAGATAAAAACAACTTAGGCCTAAGACTCTTTTCATGATTAAAATTAATGGTTTGCTCAGAAAAATGATTTAGGTCTAAATGTATATATAATTTACCATACCTGACAGCTTCCCGAACAATTAAGAGGGACTAAAACGCAACGGAAAAAGGAAATGTAATTTTTTACTATCCTTAAAACATAGGATGTGCGTTTGCTGCATTTTTAGGAACATCTTGCTGTGCATCCCAATGCTCCACAATTTTACCTTTTTCTAGCCTGAAGATATCAATAGTTGATTTAAGACGACCATCTGGATTCTTATTCTTTAGGTGTATGAAGACCAAATCTCCATCCGAAGCAATGTGTTGCACATCAATCTTCGTTTTAGGCTGCCCTTCAAACCATTTCGCCGCAGCGAGCTTAAATGCTGCTGCTCCATCCGCAACAGAGGGATTATGTTGGATATATCCGGGAGAAATGTACTTATCAACTGCAGAAACATCCTTATCACCAAACATTTGCTGATAAAAATCTAAAACGATTCTTTTATTCTCTTTGTTTTCGTCAAGTTGTTTTTGTGCAGCCTCCTTTGATTCATTTGTCTGTGGCTGCTGACAGCCCAGCGTTAGCAATAAAACAGAGAAAGTCATGACCTTAACTATTGTTCTATTTTTCATCTTTTAATCTATTTTTAATTGAAGTCTTCGATTCCCACCTCACATTAGTACAATCCAATTTACCGAAATTATACCATATATAAGGCTTTTATCTGAGTTCATTTACACTATTAAATATTGGCATGATAATTGGATTTACTGTTAATAGTATAATATTCAGAATATACATTTCATAAATTTAGGTTAATAATTGGTTAGGTTAAACACCTGAAGTCCCCAACTTCAGGTGTTTTTTTATATATTTTCGAAAATCACTATTCCCTAAAAAACAAAATTGCCATTATTGCTTTTATTAATCTAGTTCAATAAAATTCCCTGTTGGTCGGCGTAACTTTACATTAGTTAAGAAAATAAAATTATCAGATATGGAAAATAAAATATTAGGGTTACACCACATTACTGCGATAGCAGACAATGCAAAGCGAAATCTCGATTTTTACACGAAAGTATTGGGTGTACGCCTTGTCAAAAAAACTGTTAATTTCGACGACCCCGGCACATACCACTTCTACTTCGGCAATGAACAGGGCGAACCAGGAACGATCCTCACTTTTTTCCCCTGGGAAGGTATCGGAAAAGGTACCGCAGGAGCAGGAATGGCGACTCATATTGGCTATGCTGTACCTCAAGGGAGTTTGGATTTTTGGAAAAAACGCTTAGTGGAACATCAGATTAGTTTACAGGAAAGTGAAATTTTTGGAGAGAAGCTAATTTCATTTAATGATCCCGATGGATTGCAGCTTCAGTTTATTGAAACGAAAGATGATAGAAAAGCATGGACAACGACTGACATCAATGGCGAACATGCACTAAAAGGCTTCCATAATATCACGCTTTCTTTAAAAGAAGCAGATCCGACGCTAAAAGTATTGACCGATATTTTGGGTTATTCGCTCCAACAACAGCATGATAATCGTTATAGGTTAACAACGGATAGCATTGATACGGCTAACATTGTTGACATAATAGCGGATAAAAATCTGCCATACGGCAAAAATGCAGCCGGTACAAATCATCATGTCGCATTTCGGGTAAAGGACGACAATGTTTTGATGGAGTATCGTGAAAAGGTACTTTCAGCAGGGTTAGATATCACACCAAAAATAGATCGAGATTACTTTTTCTCACTCTATTTTCGTGAACCTGGTGGTGTCTTATTTGAAATCGCCACGGACAATCCCGGATTTACGGTAGACGAACCGCTATCCAGCTTAGGATCGGCACTCAAATTGCCAAAGCAATATGAAAGCTACCGTTCGCAGATTGAACAGACATTGCCAAAAATCGATTAATTAAAATATATAAACATCATTATACAAACAAGGAAGTTATGGAAAGAACTGAAATTGTATTAGACAAAAATCAACGTGGAGAGCTTCAATTATTCTCCGATGAACGCAAAGCAGGTTTAATGAGTATCGCTATCATTGACGGTAATCTCGTTGTTTACCATACAGAGGTGGACGAAGCCTATGAGGGAAGAGGATTTGCAAAAATACTGCTCGAGAAATTGGTAGCTCATGCGCGCGAAAACAACATGAAAATTGTTCCATTATGCCCTTATGTAAATGCGCAGTTTCATCGTCATCCAGAACTATATCAAGACGTTTGGTTTAAAAAAACGGTATAAATTACCCTACATGAAAGGATAAAATGAGTCATTCAATAAATATTAAAACAGCTGGTAAAAATTTAGAACAGGCAGAAAAAGCCATTGTGATGATCCATGGTCGTGGGGGGAGTGCAGAAGACATCCTTGGCATGTCATCCTATCTTCATGTCGATAATTTTGCACTACTTGCACCGCAGGCAAAAAATCACACTTGGTATCCCTATTCTTTTATTGCTCCCGTACAAGAGAACGAACCCTGGTTGAGTTCCGCAATTGATCTGATCGATCATACGGTTAAACTAGCTTTAAAGAGTGGGATACTCGCCGAAAACATCTATTTTTTTGGATTTTCTCAGGGTGCCTGTTTAACACTAGAATACCTTGCACGGCATGCGCAGCGCTATGGTGGGGCTATAGCAATTATAGGTGGGGTAATCGGTGAAGAAATTAACAGGGATAATTACATGGGGGACTTTGCACAAACGCCTATTTTTATTGGCACGAGCGATCCCGATTTCCATGTTCCTCTTGAGCGGGTTGAAGCTACGGTATCCATCTTAGCACAAATGAATGCCAATGTAAAGCTCATGGTATATCAAGACGCGGGACACACCATCAATCGCGAAGAGATCGATCTCGCAAACGAATTCGTTCTTCAAGGAATAATGAAATAATCCATTGGTAAACCGTGATCCATTGGTTGTTGATTATAATGATTAATCAACAACCAATTTTAAGGCATTATACTTTTGGGTATTTATAGCCGTTATGATAAACCGAAGCTAAGTATTTATTTGCTTTCTGATCGGTGAAATGCTGTTTATCTTTATCCCAGTAGAGTTTTTGTCCAGTCCTGAATGCAATATTTCCGAGCTGGGAAAATATGGCAATATGCGCCCCCACTTCAATTGGTGCATGCAGTACTTCTGGATTACGTTGGCGAATTGCTGCTACAAAATTTTCCATATGTTTGTCCAGTCCATTATCTAAAGAAGGTTGGATAGTGACCGCTTCCATCCTCCCTTTTTCTGGAATAACCTCCCAGCCCGACCTGTTCAAGACCAGCGTACCATTGTTACCAATAAATGCGACGCCATGATTACGGCTATAAGGTCCGAGATCAATTCCTTTGGCATGTTCCCATTGGATATTGAAGCCATCAAACTCGTACACAGCAGTCATCGTATCAGGTGTTTGTCCAGCATCGTCCGGGAACGCAAACTTACCTCCAGAGGCCATAATAGATTTTGGATCGGAAACCTTCATCCCAAGTAACGCATAATCCAACATATGAACGCCCCAATCTGTCATCAAACCTCCAGCATAGTCCCAAAACCATCGAAAATTAAAATGGAATCGATTCGAATTAAATGGTCTTTTTTGTGCCGGACCTAGCCATTCCGTATAATGTACACCTGCGGGAACCGGTTCATCGGGCACGATGGGAATAGCACTTTTCCACCCTTGATAAGACCAAGCTTTTACCAATCTTATTTTGCCCAATTTACCGGAATGAACAAAATCAATGGCGTCCTTAAAATGTTGCTGACTTCTTTGCCATTGCCCGACTTGAACAATAGCCTTATTCTTTTTTGCTGTCTGAACCATTAATTGACATTCAACAATGGAGTTACCGATGGGCTTTTCGACATATACATGCTTTCCAGCATTTACGGCATCGACCATTTGCAGGCAATGCCAATGATCGGGTGTGGCAATGATGACCGCGTCCACAATCGAGCTATTGAGCATCTTCTTATAATCTACAAACGTTTCGACCTGTATATTTCTTTTTTGAAGTTCTTCAGCTCTTTTTTTAAGAATATTTTCATCCACATCACAAAGAGCAGTACACACCAAACCATCATTCTTTAACAATGCATTCAAATCAGACCAGCCCATACCATTTACACCAATTAATCCAACCCGGATGGATTGATTTAAAAAGTTTGAACCTTTAGCATTAAAAAAAAATGATGATGCCGCTAAAACAGTAGACGTTTTGATAAAATCTTTTCTATTCATTGGATATTGGTTTAAGTTTTGTTTTTACTGGATATCATCTAAATTCTCAATACGAATAGAATACATACGCTTGGATGAATACCCTAAATAAGAACTGCTTTCTTAATTATTAAAAACAAATTGCTTCGATGAAAATACAAAAATGAATTTAGGTGCTCGCAAAAAGCATTGTAAAATATATATAGACAAACCTAGCTTAACCCTATGAAAAAAACGAAAAAAATGGTCGAGTTAGAATCACTCGACCATACATCTACCTATGAAAAACATGCCCTTGGGAGGGGCGGTTGAAGTTAATACTAATTTCACTAAGAACAAACATTTAGAAAAAATATTTATCTAAATAATTAATAATACCATTAATAACAACATCATGAGTTGACCATGTTACATTGCTTGGCGAGATCGTGTTTTATTATACATTTTTGTTCGATAAATTCCTCCTTCTAACGCTGTTTCAATCAATATCCCGTTCAAAAAAACGCTCAGTTACACACCACATTTTACAATTCATTAAAAAAAAATAAAAGATTAATCATTTATTATGCCTACCTTGTCGCACTTAATTAAAAATAATGAATACAGGTAAAATTAAATTTTTCAATGAAACTAAAGGTTTTGGTTTTATTACACCAGAGGATGGTAGTGCAGATGTTTTCGTACACGTTTCTGCGCTTAAAAATCAAGTATCTGAAGGCGACGTTGTTACTTATGATGTAGAAAGAACTCCAAAGGGGATCAGCGCTACAAATGTAAAATTGGCGTAATCCAAAAAATACACTTTCTTGTTAATGGGGTAATTCTTAATGACTTATCCCATTTCTTTTTCCTATTCTTCCTTTACAATTTTTCAGCAATCTTTTACTTTTCCGTTGAAGACTTTTAGTTTTCAAATAAAAAGCATAAAAAGGATTCTCAGAGGTTTTATTTAAGACAAATTCGAACATACCATTTATGGAATTTAAACAACTCGGTTTAATAGCTCCGCTTTTAAAAGCAATAACAGAAACAGGATACACACACCCTACTGCAATTCAACAAAAAGCCATTCCAATTGTATTGCAAGGCAACGATCTTATCGGTTGTGCACAAACGGGAACCGGAAAAACGGCCGCCTTTGCACTTCCGCTTTTACAACGTCTTGAAGAAACTAAGACACCTGGTAAACTCGTGCCGATTAGGGCTTTGATCCTTACACCAACGCGTGAACTGGCCATTCAAATTGGAGACAATATCAACTTATACCGAAAATATCTAAAACTAAACTATTGTACTATTTTCGGTGGCGTAAGCCAAGAAAAGCAAGTTAAAGAAATTAAAAAAGGTGTTGATATTCTTGTTGCTACCCCAGGCCGGTTACTGGATTTAATGAATCAAAAAATAGTTTCTCTAGATAAAATCGAGATCTTGATATTGGACGAGGCGGACAATATGTTGGACATGGGCTTTATTCATGATATCAAAAAGATCCTGACCAAAATTCCTTCAAAAAGACAGACCTTATTCTTCTCGGCAACGATGCCACCCAATATCCGTAAATTTGCACATGGCATATTACACAAGCCTTTTGAGGTTGACGTCACCCCGGTAAGCTCAACAGCCGAGAAAGTAAATCAATCTGTATTTTTTGTTGAAAAGAAGGAAAAGATCAAATTATTGACGAGCCTCTTAAAAAAGCTGAAGCATGAGCGCACCATTGTCTTCTCCAGAACAAAACATGGTGCCGATAAGATCGTTAAGCTGCTTGCAAAAAATGGCTTGAGAGCAGCAGCCATTCACGGAAATAAATCGCAAAATGCAAGACAAAAAGCTTTAGGTGAATTTAAGGACAGTCATCTGAAAATTTTGATCGCTACCGATATTGCGGCTAGAGGAATTGATATCGAACAACTACCGCTTGTCATCAACTATGATCTCCCAAATGTACCGGAAACCTATGTCCATCGCATTGGTAGAACAGGAAGAGCTGGTCAGGAAGGAAAAGCTATTTCTTTTTGCGATGTAGAAGAAAGACCGTATTTGGCTGATATCGAAAAATTGATCGGACTAAAAATCAAGATAGAAAAGATCAATAAATAGATCTTGATAACACCTTAAGTAAAAGCCCCTAGATTATTGATTTAGGGGCTTTTTACGTTTTATTTATGGTTTGCGATCCGCCATCAACAGTGTAGATGGCGTGAAAGGAAGCCAATGTACTTTTTTATTGACAATTTTGTTCCAGCTAGGCAGGCTGATCAACATTAAGTCCTGGTCCTGCCAGGTATCACTGTTTAACTCTTTTTCCGTTATTGTAAGGTGGTTTGGAACAAGCTGTTCCAATTGCCTCAATTTCTCCTTGAAGCTTTCATTGGTTTTCAGCACTTGATTGAGATCCCAAACTATGATCTGAGCATCTGAATGCTGAATCAGACGTTTTATCATTTCACACAGAAATTCATCATTTTTTAAGACGACGGGAACAATCACTCGCTTCGCCTTCACAAAGTCTTTATCAATCAAAATCCCTACCATCGCGTTCACTTTGGCATTGATCTGTTGATTTCTATCAAATGTCATAAAAGGAGATTCGGCATTTGTAACCGTATGGAATAACTTTTCGGGATTCACAATCCGGGTAGTAAAATCTAAAAAACGTCCCAGTAAGCTTCCTTCATAAATTGATTCACTAACTCCCAACAGTAATAAGTCCTGATTGCGTTCGTTGGAAGTTTGAACAATCTCACTGTCGATATCACTGGAGATTTTAAAGACTGTCTGAATAGGTTGCTCGAGCTGCTGTGCTACCTGCTTGATTTCACGGAAACTATCCAACTCCTGAGTTTCCACTTCGTAATGATGTAATTCGTTGGCAGGTTCAATATGTAAAGCTGTAATTTCAGCATTCTTTTTTGATTTTAAGGTTAATGCATCAGCCAGATACAACAGTGAAATCCCGGTATTACTTTTCGCAAAAGACAATAGAATCTTAAATTTTGATTTATCCTGGAGATCTTCCTGTAATAAACTCTTCTTTGGTCGATAAAGAAAATTGATGAGATCTAAGGATGGCCCTGTCATAAAGGTGGTCACTAAGGCCATAACGACCATCATCGAAAATAATTCAGCACTTAAAACGCCAAGATCGTATCCAATATTGAGGACGATAAGTTCCATCAACCCCCGCGTATTCATTAACGCGCCGATACTCAAACTATCTTTCCAGCTTTGACCGACAAAACGCGCCGCCAATGTACTACCGGCAAATTTCCCAATAACCGCGACCAAAATAATACCAACGGTAATCATCCATAACTGAGGATCATTAAGTAGACCGATCTGCGTACGCAGTCCAGTATAGACAAAAAATAAAGGCAACAACAACAAAGTAGAGACATCTTCGATTTTTTCGATGAATGCTGTTCGGAATCGACTTCCTTCGGGCATGATTGCTCCCGCCATAAATGCACCAAAAAGCGCATGGATACCGATTACTTCGGTTGCATAAGCAGACAATAACAGCACAATAAAGAAAATAGCAACAACAGGTTTACTCAAAGCTTCCTTACTCCCTTTTACCTCTCCAACGCGCATCAAAAATGGGCGCACGATCTTAATCATAATGAGCACATAAGCAACAGCAAGCCCTATTGTATACAACGCACTGGCGAAATCACCGGCTTTGACGATTGCAATTACGACAGCGAGTATACACCAAGCCGTAATATCGTCTGCAGCCGCGCAGGTAATCGCCATTGCACCTAGCTTACTTTTTTGCAATCCTCTTTCCTGTATAATTCTGGCAAGGACAGGAAATGCGGTGATACTCATGGAAATACCAATAAACAAGCTATAGGATAGAAACTCTACATTTGTAGGTGGATGGAATAGGTATAAAAAATAAGCCAATGAAATTCCCAACGTAAATGGGATCACAATGCTTGCATGAGAAATGACAACAGCATCATGCGCTTTATTTCGCAGCACATTCAGATCCAGCTCCATTCCAATGATAAACATAAATAATATCAGCCCAATTTGACTCAAAAACTGCAAATTACTAAGCGACTCTACAGGAAAAAGTGTATGCGAAAATTCCGGAAAATAGAGCCCCAGCAATGATGGTCCCAATATGATACCGGCGAGCATCTCTCCGATTACCACAGGCTGCTTAATCTTAATGCAAATCCAGCCCATAATACGTGCCGCGATAATGATCGTCACGATTTGAGCCAATAATATCGCTAACGGATGCTGCAGACTATGGAATAAAGTTGATGTAAAATCCTTCCAGGCACCTTGACTTGTTTTCTCCCCTCGCAGAAGCTCTGGAGCTTCCAGCAGTGCCCCCAAATGAATCACCCAATACATTACGGCAAGTAATGTACCAACCAAAATTACGTAGAAAATTGTATTCCTATATTTCCTCATCTCCAATAGCAATTAAAATAAATATAATGACAATAGCATACTAAGTCCCCGACCAATACTCAATAAATAAGGGGAGATAAAATACAGTCTCAACAAAAATATAATTCTGTTGCAGTTTTAATGCCTTTCAGCAGGTAGGTCTACGAAAATATGTAATGAACCAAATGAATTTTGTAATCAACTGAATTTCTCGAAAAACATTTTCTTGTACGATTCGCCCAAATTAAAAAGAAGGGGTAGATCTTGGTCGTCCGACAAAGTGCTTGTAATTTCATCCGCGGAGAAAAATTTGACGATCTTGGTTGCAATGACTTCTTTTTTATTGATACGGATAAAATCGTGTTCAGGCAAGATCTCCATCAGCTTATCAAAGCTTATATTTTTCAATAAAATAAATGAACCATCTGCCAAATAAACTGTTTTATCGCGGCTGTCTACTTCAGCTATTTGCACATAGTTAATCTGTTCAAAATACAATACTGTTTTTCCTTTATTTGTATTAAATTGCGCAAACGGGACAGTTTCAGCTCGCTTGCTGATTAGTTGCTCCACCTTCATAATGGCCTGCTGAAGACGTTGCAGGGATATTGGTTTACGCATGTAATCTACAGCATTAATATCAAAAGCATCGCTCGCATATTGTTTATATGCGGTAGAAAACACGATAGGAAAATCCTTGAGTTCTCTGGCTACATCAAATCCATTAAATTCCGGCATTTCAATATCCAGAATACAAAAATCAAAACTTAGTGAACGATATTCTCTCAACAATGCTGCTGGTTCATTAAAGGTTTTCACCACCTCTACCCTTGGAATTTGCTCACAGAGCATTTTCAAGAACCTCAAGCTTGGTATTTCATCATCCAGAAGAATACATTTCAAATTTCTTTCAATCCGCATACAATCTGATTTGAAGGTTGGCAGTATAGACATCGTTTTCTACAAACCGCCGCAGTTGATGTCTACCGGGATAGTACAACATGAGCCGCTCTTCCAAAGTTTTGCTGCCTATTCCACTTTTGGCCTTTTGTAGGGGTGAACGTTTTGAAATTCGATTGCTTACAATGAGCTCCAGCAAACCATTCTTAAAGGTCAGCATGATAGAAATAAAAGAATCAGGGCCATGGAAATCTGCATGTTTAAATGCGTTTTCAATTAAATCCACAGACATCAAAGGAACCAATGAAGGTGTATTCAACAAGGAACTATTTAGTTCATCAATGTCAAATTTAACGCGGATATCAAATAAGGGGCTCAGTTTTACTTTATTTATCTCAATAAGATTACGTGCAAATTCAATTTCAGCCTTCGGTGAAACAAGTTCATCTTCACTTTCGTATAAAACGTAGTCTAATACCATGGCCAATTTGTCCATCGTATAATAGGTTTGATAAGCATGCGAAAGTATTCCGTTCAACGAATTTTTAAGCAAATGCGGATTTAATTGAGCCCGATGAAAATGTTCTATCTTTTGATTGTCCATACGATTAAAAAGCTCTTTTTGTTGTCTATTTTCTACCTCAAGTTTCCGGTATTTTTGTCTTAAGAAGAGGTACAAAGCCAATATTACAGCAACAATAGTCAGCAATAACAGAATGATTATATTCGAGATCTCAGTCGTCATGTTCATCCAAACTTAGTTAAAATTTTATTATGAACGAAAAAGCAGCTTCAGAAAACCCGACTGACCAAACCATTTATTCGTTTGCGATAAAATGAAATTTGAGTGTCCCTGGACTAAATACACGACTGTGAAATTCCCATCTATTTATTACAAAAATTAACAGTTTCATTACAATTTAGTCACTTTAAAACATTAATTTCAGATTATTATCCCTATATTGAAACTATTGTAATTAGCCGATCAAATGATTGTCTACGCTATTTTGGTTAAACCCGCCTGATTTTTAATCAGGCCTAATATGAAACACTATGGAAAAGCTCATTTTCGAAACTAATGCACAACACCCCAGTCTTGTAGACAAAATTAAACAAGCTGTTGAAAAACTGAATGGCATCCACGAATGGAAAATCGACTTGGATTCTATTTATAATCTGTTAACCATAGAAGGCATTCGACTCAACCCAACGGAAATCGAATCAGAACTGGCGCTCCATGGAGTCGAGGCAAGCCGTCTATATGAGGAGTAGAAATACAACCTTGTATAGCAAATAAAATAAGTTTCCTGGAAGCTATGTGGTTAAAAACACCCGAATTCAAACCGAATTCAATAAGCGTGAGCTTCTTCCAGATAAAATTAAAGCAATCTTATCTGGAAGAAGCATCAAATCTTTTTAATAATCATTGCCGAGGCACCACCGCCACCATTACAAATCGCTGCCAGTCCTACTGATCCCCCCTCCTGTCTTAAAATGCTGCTGAGTGTTACAACAATTCTAGCGCCCGAACATCCCAATGGGTGCCCCAAAGATACCGCTCCTCCATAAACATTTACTTTGTTCATGGGTAAACCTAAAATTTGTGCATTCACCAAAGCCACCACGGAAAAAGCTTCATTATATTCAAAATAATCAATGTCTTCTAGTGTCAATCCCGCTTTTTTTAACACCTTTTCTGTGGCTACACTCGGTGTAGTCGTAAACCATTCCGGAGCCTGTTCAGCATCAGCATAAGCAATAATCTCTGCTAAGGGGACAAGTCCAAGTTCTTCCAATTTCTCGCCAGACATGAGCAGCACCGCAGCAGCTCCATCACTTATTGTCGATGCGTTTGCGGCAGTTACAGTCCCCTCTTTTTTAAAGGCAGGCTTAAGCTCGGGTATCTTATCAAAATTGACCCGCGAAAACTCTTCGTCCCGCGAAACGACGACGTCTCCTTTACGACTTTGTATCGTTATAGGTTGAACCTCGTTTAAAAACTTATTTTTTTGCCACGCGTCTAGGCTTCTTTTATAGGAACTTATCGCATAAGCATCCTGTGCTTCACGGCCAATATGATATTTCTCGGCACACAACTCTGCAAATATTCCCATTGCATCATTCGAATAAGCATCGCTCAAACCATCACGTTGTAAACCATCAACCAGATTCTGGGCTCCAAATTTGGCTCCCCAACGCATACTATTCGTATAATATGGCACCCTACTCATGCTCTCCATCCCACCAGCAATCACTATATCAGCATCTCCCAATAGAATACTTTGTGCAGCAACAGCTATTGCTTTCATTCCACTAGCACATACTTTATTAAGGGTAGTTGCAGCGGTATGATCCGACAAACCTGCTAACCGCGCTACCTGTCGGGCAGGCGCTTGTCCCAAATCAGCTTGCAAAACAGCACCAATAATAATCTCATCCACTATATCGCGGGAAATACCCGCCTCATCAACTACAGCCCCAACAACCTGGGCCGCGAGACTTGGCGCCGAAATAGATGACAAGGCACCCCCAAAACTTCCAATTGGTGTGCGTTTCGCTGCAACGATAAATACACTCTTTGACATGATATAAAAAGTTTATAATTGTTCTGCTAAAATTTTGAAGGCCTATCGCTAGCATATTCCCCAACAACCCTTCCTCATCTTAAAGATAAAAAATATAACAGATAACCCACAACAAGTCGGTTTTATTTTTTTCATCAAAACAGAATAAATAGAAAAAAAATAGCGCAAAAACTTCCCTACTTAACCAATTGAACGAAAAATAAAGAATAAAAATTTGCAAAAAGCCAAGGCTTTTCGTTAAATTCGTTTAGATAAAATCCTACTAGACGGTCATTCAAAAGACCGCCTTACATAAGATAACCAAAAGCAAGATAAACGATTATGCAGACAATCAAGTTTACAGCTGAACATCAGATTTTTCGCGATACACTTCGTACATTTATTCGAAAAGAAATTACACCCTACGTAGATGATTGGGAAAAACGGGGCGAGATCGACCGAAATGTGTGGAAGAAAATGGGTGATATGGGATTGATGGGACTCAATTACCCAGAAGTGTATGGTGGACTAGACCTCGATTTTTATTATTCCTTAATACTCTGCGAAGAATTATCCTATTGTTTTTCTGGAGGATTTACCATTTCGGCGCTTGTCATTCAGTTTATGTCGGCTCCGTACCTACTGAAATATGGATCAGAAGATCTGAAAGTGCGCTACCTTAAACCAGTTATTGCCGGTGATATGGTCAGTGCTGTTGCTATTACTGAACCCGGGGCTGGTTCTGACGTAAAGCAAATCAAAACAACAGCTGTCCGGGATGGTGATTTTTATATTGTCAACGGATCTAAAACATTTATTACCAACGGTTATTATGGCGATTTCTTTATTACAGCAGTCAAAACTGCTTCTGACCAGGGAACAAAGGGTATAAGCTTATTACTTATTGACAGAAATGCAACTGGAGTCTCGTCAAGCAAAATCAATAAATTAGGCTGGCACGCCTCTGACACTGCGGAGCTAGGGTTTAATAACGTACGAGTCCCTATTTCTCATCTCATCGGCTTAGAGGGAGAAGGATTTCGCTATTTAATGGATGGACTTCAATTGGAAAGGCTTACCGCAGCTATTCATAGTCTCGCTACCGCAGAATCGGCATTTCAGTATACACTTGATTATATCGCACAACGTGAAGCCTTTGGAAAAAAAATCCAGGAATTTCAAACAATACGGCACCGAATCGCACAAATGGCAGCAGATATCGCTACCACGAAAGCCTTTGTCTACCATTGTTGTGATCTCCAGGACCTAGACGAATATGCTGTCCAAGAATGTTCCATAGCGAAGCTACAAGCAAGTGAGCTCGCCGTCAATGTTGTAAACCAATGTCTCCAATTATTTGGTGGTTATGGGTTTACAGAAGATTATAAAATCGCACGTTTATATCGCGATGTCCGTGTCGGCACAATCATCGGGGGAACCTCAGAAATCATGCTTGAAATTATCGCGAAAATGACAATAGATCATGTGACTTATCAATCAGGAAAGTCCAAACAATAGAAAGCTTTTTAAAAATTATCACCAAGTACAATGGATGAAAATAAATCTTATATGACCCACACGCTCTTTCGTGTAGAACAGGATAATCATCACATCATTACAATCCATCCTATATCGACAGCAGCTCCCGAGCAGTTGGATATTATAGACTATCTCACGCAATTTGTTGATTTGGTTACGTTCATTCTCGAACGGGAAGATACCATAGGTGTCGTATACAGCTGCCCGATTCAAGACAAAAAAATCGAATATACCCAATTATTTGAGCAGTTTTCTTCAAGCCGCTCAAGACCTTCGGACTTACACAAGCTTACATCAAAAGTATTGCATTGGGAAACGTTTAAAAAACCCATTGTTTCTCTCATTACAGACAATTGTACAGCTATTGCCCTAGCGACCATGCTATGGTCTAATTGTCGTATCGCCTCCGAAAAACTTCAGTTTGGCTTTCCGGAGAGTAAGTATGGTTTGTTTACAGCTTTTGGTACAACGATCTATTTACCAGCATTGATAGGTACTGAAAATGCCCTAAATCTGCTGACACAAAGCAAACTTCTGAGCAGTGAAGAAGCCCATAAACTTGGCTTAATCAATGAATTGACGCAGAATCCCAGCGATAGCCTATCACTAGCAATAAACTGGATACTTAATCTACCCAGTACCAATGCTGGCCATCACACAGAACAAATGGACGAATTGACGCCCGAGGCAATTCTCACCATCCAAAAAAAAGCACGCGGTTTATACCCCGGTACAAACGCAGTTATTGAATTATTACAAAGAAGATTATTATGTACACCGTTTGACGCCGCCGAAAAGGAAGCAAATTTATACCTGCAAGTCTTAAATCGCCCCGAGCCACTCAGCATGGTCCGTACACTTCATTACGCTGTCCAATTAGCAAAATCACCCAACAGTATAAAACATATTGGGGACTATAGCCCCAAAAAAATAGGCATACTGGGCGCCGGAATGATGGGCTCGGGGATTGCTTATGAGGCCGCCAGAGCAGGAATAGAAGTTGCTTTAAAAGACGTTACACTTCCCCAAGCCGAACGGGGCAAAGCTTATTCTAGCCAGGTTTGTGAAAAATTACTGGCTTTAGGGGCCATGACCCCATCACAACGGGAGCAATTGCTTGCACGCATAAAACCAACTGACCAAGTCGATGACCTTTATGGATCTGACTGCATTATTGAAGCTGTATTTGAAGATTTTCATCTAAAGGCTGAGGTGACAAAAGAAAGCCTACCCTATTTAAACGAAAATGGCTTTTTCGCTACAAATACCACTTCATTACCTATTACTGAGCTTGCTAAAGCAACCAACGATCCTGAAAATTTTATAGGGATGCATTTCTTTTCCCCTGTTGACCGCATGCCCCTTGTCGAAATCATCTGCGGTAAACAAACTGAGCAAAAAACCTTAGAGAAAGCACTTACCACAGCTTTACGCCTCAATAAAATTCCAATAGTCGTGCAGGATGGTCCGGGCTTTTTCACCTCGCGTATTTTCTTCAATTATTTACTCGAAGGTATTACAATGGTACTGGAAGGCATCTCACCGACACTGGTCGAAGAGGAAGCGATGGCTGCAGGATTTGCCGTGGGCCCATTGGCAGTATTGGATGAGATATCATTGGAATTGATGCTCCATGTTTATGATCAACTCCCACAACTTCATGCCAGCCAAAAGCGCGCTTACAATTACCTCAAAGATATGGTTGATCAAGGGAGAAAAGGAAAAAAATCAAGCGCCGGATTCTACGATTATGACATTGAAACCAAAAAGAAAACCATTTGGAAAACCCCTGTAATTACAGCTGCAAAAGAAAATGTAACACCTTCAATCATCCGGAAACGGTTGTTGCATGTCATGGCATTGGACAGCTATCGGTGTCTCGCAGAAGGCGTACTCAATCAACCCATCGATGGCGATATTGGTTCTATTTTAGGTGTAGGGTATGCATCCTATACAGGTGGCGTATTTGGACATATCGACCGCACAACGCTTCCTATTTTCATTGCGGAATGCGAAGACTTTCAGGCCAAAGGTGAGCAATGGGAAATACCAGAATCTTTAAGAGAACTGGCAAAAAAGAATTTCAGATTTTATAGTGGTTTTGACTCAAATTGGCGATAGATTAGCCAATCTATGTTCTTTCGTCTAAAGAAGCGTGCATGAGCTGTTTAAGTGCATTAAAGTATCAGGTAATCATAAAAACAAAAGGTTGCAACCTCAAAAAGAATATTTGGTGTAGTTAACGCTGTAATAGAAACGAAAGCAGGGGTGACAAACAAATAGTTTGATCACCCCGTCCTCTCCATATCATTAGCGCACAAACAAATCCATCAGCTGTGAAAAATCCTGTTCGATAAAAGTATCGTAGTCCAAAGTAGCTCTAAGTATTTCCTTTTGCTGTTTTTCAGAAAATACCCGAGCAAGATTTGTTTTGTATTTTTCGATTAATTTAGGGATTCCCTCCGCCCTACGCCTAGGATGGCCTATCGGGTATTCAACGACCAATTCAGGCAATATTGTGCCGTCAATCAGTTCAATTGTTAAAGCATTTGATATGGCACGTTTCTGTGGGTCGTGATAGTCAGCAGTGAATTGAGCATCTTCCACGCAGGAGATCTTATCGCGCAGTGCATCAATTCTTGGATCCGAAGCGATATGGTTTTCATAGTCATCAGCCGTCAAACGGCCGAAGATCAACGGAACAGCCACCATGTATTGGATACAATGATCACGGTCTGCAGGGTTATGTAAAGGTCCCTTTTTATCAATAATCCGGATAGCAGCTTCATGTGTACGAATGGTTACACGGGCGATATCTGAACTGCTTTTTCCAAATTCTTTCAGTTGTTGATGAAGTTGCATAGCAGCTTCCGCTGCTGTCTGTGCATGGAATTCTGCGGGAAATGAAATTTTGAAAAGAATATTTTCCATCACATAAGATCCATATCCCCGCTGAAACTTAAATGGATTTCCGTTAAAAGACACATCATAAAATCCCCAAACTGGTGCTGTCAAAACAGATGGATAGCCCATTTCTCCAGTTTTTGCGATCAAGGCCAATCGGACAGCACGCGAAGTTGCATCGCCGGCTGCCCAAGATTTTCGGCTACCGGTATTTGGTGCATGCCGGTAAGTGCGTAAAGCTTGCCCATCGACAAAAGCCAAAGAAACCGCGTTGAGCAGCTCTTCTCTTGTGAGGCCAATGAGCCTACCCACGACCGCTGTTGAAGCCACCTTCACCAAAATAACATGGTCTAGCCCCACTTTATTAAACGAGTTTTCAAGCGCTAAAACACCTTGTATCTCATGAGCCATAATCATCGCCTCGAGTACCGTCCTAGCCTTCAGCGGTTTTTGACCATTCGCAATATTCGTTCGGCTCAACCAGTCTGCCACAGCTAAAATTCCCCCCAGATTGTCGGATGGATGGCCCCATTCTGCTGCCAGCCAGGTATCATTAAAATCTAACCATCGAACAATCGTGCCGATATTGAATGCTGCCTGAACGGGATCCAATTGAAAATCTGTACCCGGCACCCGGGCACCGTTCGGCACAATGGTCCCGGCCACAACTGGCCCCAACAATTTAGTACAGGCAGGATAGGTTAATGCTTCCAAGCCGCAGCCTATTGTGTCAAGAAAGCAGTAAAACGCCGTATTCCAAGCGACCTTTTCCTCAATTTTATAATTTAGGACATAGTCCACAATGTCCACTAAAACCTGATCCGGTTGTGGTCTTTCATTTGATATTGCTGAACTCATTCGTGTATTTCGTATAAGACTCTCGTTCTATTTATTAATATAATTCGTTTTTTCCTGCGCTAAATTCTTCCTTAAAGCCCCCTGTTCAGAAAGCACCTTTTAACGCCTTTTCCCGATCCAAATTTACCGTTCGGAAAGAGGTACAAACGGTCTGTCCTCAGGACCAACATAGTTTGCACTTGGCCGGATAATTTTTCCATCCTGACGCTGTTCGAAAACATGCGCTGACCAGCCAGTAATACGCGAGAGAACAAATAATGGCGTAAACATCTCCGTTGGAATGCCCATAATATGATAGGCCACGGCAGAGTACCAGTCCAGGTTCGGAAACATTTTCTTTTCCTCCCACATGACTTTTTCTAACCGCTCAGCGATCAGGTAGAGCGTCATGTCGCCCGCTTCTTCCGACAGCTCTTTTGCCACTTGTTTTATCACTTGATTTCTTGGATCCGAGATTGTGTATACAGGATGGCCAAAACCAATAATGACTTCTTTGTTTGCCAATCGCTTCCGGATATCCGCTTCCGCCTCATCAGCATTTGCATAACGACTCTGAATTTCGAAAGCGACCTCATTGGCTCCGCCATGCTTAGGCCCCCGTAGCGCACCTATTGCCCCTGCTATACAGGAATACATATCTGATCCTGTACCGGCAATTACCCGTGCGGTGAATGTAGATGCATTAAACTCATGTTCAGCATATAAATTGAGTGAAATCTGCATCGCTCTTACCCAAGAAGACGATGGCGATTTTCCGTGTAGCAGATGCAAAAAATGACCGCCCAAGGTTGCATCTGCTGTCTCTACCTGCACCTCACGTCCATGCTGACTAAAATGATACCAGTATAACAGTGCTGAGGCCATCGAAGCCATCAGGCGAGTTGCAATGTCACGGGCACCAGCAACGGGATGACTGTCTTTCTCGGGCGAAACACTGCCGAAAAAAGAAACATAAGTCCGTAAAACATCCATGGCATGTGCCGTCGATGGCAATTGCTTGAGGACCTGTTGAACAGTTATAGGCAGGCCACGTTGACTGATCAGCTGACTTTGATAATTGACGAGCTGGGCCTGTGTTGGTAGACTTCCATAAATAAGTAAATAAGCGACCTCTTCAAAACTTGCCTGATTTGCCAGATCCAAAATATCATAGCCCCTATAATGCAGATCATTACCACTTTTTCCGACAGTGCTCAAAGCCGTATTACCAGCTGCTACGCCAGAGAGTGCTACACTTTTTTTGGGCTTAAAACCTGTGCTGTTTGTCTCTTCCATCTGAATATAATTATTTGTTAAACAATTGATCCAATCGATTTTCATAGGCATAATAATCGATACTTCTGTATAACTCTTCTCTCGTCTGCATGTCGTTGATCACATTAAGCTGCCCACCGTCCTCCCGAATGTGACGATAAACAGTTGTAGCCGCTTTATTAGCTGCGCGGAAAGCAGAGAGTGGATAAAGAACAATAGAAACATCGGCCTGACGTAGTTCATTCAGGCTAAACAACGGTGTTTGTCCAAATTCGGTGATATTCGCCAAAATAGGAAGGCCAGTTGCCGCACTAAATTGAACGTATTGCTCCAAATGATGTACTGCTTCAGCAAAAATAAAGTCCGCTCCAGCTTCTTTATAAGCCACCGCTCTTTCCAAAGCAAGTTCAAGGCCTTCAGAAGCAAGTGCATCTGTACGTGCACCAATGGCAAAATGCTCATCCGTTCGTGCATCCACCGCCGCCTTTAGGCGGTCAACCATTTCAGATCGAGAAACGAGCTCTTTCCCAGGCCGGTGACCACAACGTTTAGCCCCCACCTGATCCTCCATGTGAACTGCCGCTGCGCCCACTTTAATTAAAGACTTTATTGTACGTGCCACATTGAATGCCGAAGGACCGAAGCCAGTATCAATATCCACCAGCAAAGGAAGTTTACACACATTTGTAATGCGATCCACATCAATCAAAACATCCTGAAGTGTTGTAATCCCAAGATCTGGAATTCCCAGTGAACCTGCTGCAACACCACCTCCAGAAAGATAAATAGCTTTAAAACCAGCCTGTTCAGCCAAAAGCGCATGATTAGCATTAATCGCTCCAACAATTTGTAATGGTTTTTCATTCTTGATCGCTTCCTTAAAAAGGAAGCCAGGGGATTTTATCATAATATCGAATTTGAAATTCCAAGCCCTATAGCTTTCTCTTGATACATGCTACAGCGACTACTTAAGTTTACTTAGTCTGAAGAACTCCTTTTTAGACCCTTCCTCTTAAAGATAGGAATTATCAACGCAATAAAGCAAATTATTTTCTACACCAAAGGTAAATCACAGAAGAAAATACGGCTAAAAAACAAAACCAGCATACCCCCTAATTCAAGGGGCCTTGAACTTATGGTTCAAAGCCCCTATCAAAACCCAATTGATTTCATGGATTGTCAATTGGGATCCAATGCTCAAGAAATATTATTTTTCGACAAAATTACGTCCAACAAAGACCCGTTTCGCCTGTCCTCGAGTCACCTCGATTTGGTTTTTCCATTTTTGTTCTTTGGCCGTATTTAACTCAACGCTTTCCAAATCCCGCAGACGTGCAGCCAAGCGCAGCATTGCGATCTCTTTATTCTGCAATTGCGATCTCGTATCCATCACCTGAACACTTATCCCTGTCGGAGCATGCGTCGCTCTAACGCCAGAACTTACTTTATTGACATGCTGTCCACCTGCACCGCTACTTCGCATCGTTTGGAAATATACATCCTTCACATCCAACACCTTTTCCTTTTCAAACGGATGATACGTTTTAACTTCAACAAACCAATTCTTCCGTTTGTGCAAAGGACGAAAAGGGCTTTTACACACCCAACAGATTGTACCAATCCAATGATCAATCAATTGATCCATATCTTTTCCGCTCAATCTGACAATTAACGAACAAGGAAGTCCATCAACTTCTTCTGTTTTTATTTCCGTAACTTCAACTCCTACTCTACTCCCTTCAAAAGAGATTCTGTCGACTACCAACCTAACGGCCATATTACATTCCTTAGGACCTCGTCCCGAAGAAATTTGTAAATACCTTTGTTTCATTACCTTATTTGTCCATACGTACAATCTTCGGACTGAACGTTCCGAGAACAGTTACCAACTCCTGCTGTAATTTCATCACCCGATGAATATCTTTATACGCACGTGGTGATTCATCCAACGCGCCGCCGATCAATTCCACACCATGTGCTTCCAGATCTTTCAGCATAGCGCTTTTTGTCAAATTATTTTTGCAGGCAGATCTCGACATGACACGCCCAGCTCCATGGGATGCAGACTCTAAACTTAAGGGGTTTCCCGTTCCCTCAACAATGAACCCTGGTGCTGTCATCGAGCCGGGAATCACCCCCAGCACGCCCTTGCCTGCAGGTGTTGCTCCCTTCCGATGAACAATGCATTCCTCCCCATTCACGAATTCCTTCCATGCGAAATTATGATGGTTTTCGATCGTTACCACAGGATTACCGCCAAGTGCTTTAGCCAGACGTCGGTGGATGTCCGCATGACAGGCCTGGGCATACTCTCCAGCCAAATTCATTGCCATCCAGTATTCTTGTCCTTCTTGGCTTGCTAAATCCAACCAGGCCAAATGTTGGACATGACGTGGTAATGGACATTGTTGCGCCGCAAGGCTTGTGTAATGCTTAGCGATATTCGCCCCCAAACCTCGAGAGCCGCTATGGGATAAAATCCCCAGGTACTGTCCTGGATTTATCCCCCATTCCTCCCGCACCGTTTGAAGCTCAACAATGCCCAATTCGACAAAGTGATTCCCGCTACCAGAAGTCCCAAATTGCCTGTAAGCTTTACCCAACAGGGATTTTAATAGTGGGATTTCCTGAAATTCAGTTCTACTGAAAACAACATGGTCATGCTTATCACGATGTGTGTCATTTAAACCAAATTTGGTATTTTCCTTCAATATATTTTTCAGTTGGAACTCCCTCCCTTTGAAATAACTGCCTGGTAAGTCGAATATCGACAGGCTCATCCGACAACCAATATCTACGCCTACACCATAGGGTATAACGGCATTTTCTGTGGCCAGGACCCCGCCGATGGGAAGTCCATAACCTGTATGTGCATCCGGCATCAGTGCACCTTGTCTTGAAATAGGCAATCTCAGTGCATCATACAACTGTCTTTTTGCCTGCTCATCAATTTCATTTTCACCAAATATGCTAAATGGAGCACAATGTGAATGAAGCGCCTGCATGCGTACTTCAACAGGTTTAACAAGTCCTTCAGAGACTTTACCCCATATTTTATGCCCCATAAATCGCTCTGGAGCTTCTATCAACTCAGCAAGTTCAAGAAGAATGGTTTCCTTCTTTTCCTTCTTCCGATATCTTGTGATCAGCCCTAAAGCTGTATTAACTATATTATTTTGTGGAAAACCTATTTTTACGAGATCTTTTCCAGCTAATTTACTTCCCATTTTTATAAAAAATATAAATAATTGGCCATCAATTTCTTTTTGGAAATTGGCTGCCTTTTTGAAAAAATTTCGGGAATGTTCTTTTGGGATTACGATTCTATTAAGCATTTTTTCTTAATGCACAGTCAATTACTCCTAAAGAGTCGAACGCACCTGTTTTTCAAAAACGCTGCAGCCCTGAAGAGATTTGATTGTCTAAATAGAAACGAAAATCCGGAAAATTAAAAAGCCCGAATGAACTTCGGCTTTTTCATCTGTATAAATTGGTGTTTTCAAAAGAAGTAAAGCGACCTGATTATTCACTCCAGCGGATTGAACAAACACGATGCGCTCCTATTTTGAAGAGTATCTTAAATAGGACGAAAAGCACGAAGATTGCTTTCGGCAAATCCATTTGCCTTAAAAGCTTGCTGTGTTATTATTCTAGCGACCAACATATCTTCTCGTGTTTAAATTATTAAAATAGTATTATCAAGCGCAAATATAAGTAAGTTCAGTTTAAAATAGAAAAATGTGCTAAAATTTAATCCGAGTTAAATGGCAGTGGATCTTTTAACACAAATTTAAAGTCAAGTATATTTCCATCCCTTGTCACACGAAAGCGCATATCCTTGCCCTCTTCTGATTTAAAAAGATTATGAATCGATTCCAGGGAAAATGAAGATGCAGATCGACCGTTGATCTTCACAACTTTATCTCCCGGCAGTAGTCCTGCGATTGCTGCAGGTGAACCATCACGAACAGTCGCAACTTTGTACATATTTCGAAGTACAAAGCGATACTGCACGCTATTACCCATTCTTACCTCGGTACCGCCATCCTTTTGCAGAACGACAGGTATTTCTTCTTTTTCGTATTTAATACCATCATGGATAATTTCCAGTCCACTCATATTCAGATAATAAAAGCGATCAAAATCTTTATTCTTGTGAAGATATATCGACTTGTTGGGATAATCGAATACGACCTTGAATCGGCGTAACAACTCGTTTCCAATGGAACCTATTCTTTCGCTCACAAATGTTGCATGCTGTAACGAGCTCAATTCGGGATAGGCTACCAGGGGATAGTTCATTGTAAACGGCCCAAGTTCGAGTGATCGGATTCGATTTCTTTTTCCATAAATCTCACCGTTAAAACCCTGCCCTATGTAGTCATCAATAAATGGAGGCTTAATATCAAAATTGTTTAGCTTTGAAGGAATAAGCATTAAGGCATCGCTATTTCCCATATCGATCAATACACGACCATCAATAGCCATATCTCCCTGTTTAAAAGCAACCGAAGTATAGGGACGACTATTTAAAATATCCAGCGGCAAACGCTGCATCTTCTCGAGGCCCTTAGGTAAGTTACCCTTAGGATATAAGGTGATGCGATGTTTTTGAAAATCCATTTCTATCATTTGGTTTTCAAAAAAACGACTTCCCATAATTCCATTCACTTCCACTCCTATCCTTGTAGAAATATCAATATGCGCATTTTGAAGAATATAGATCGGTTGGTCTAAATCTTCATATACCCCAGCAATATTCACCTGATTATGTATGGATAGATAACCATCCAGGCCCTCGTCCCTACCCAATCCCTGAAATTTATTAACAAAAACAACACTATCAATTGACTTTAATGTTTCCCCAAATATCATGGTTTCTTTAACCCCCGTATCCAACAGGAAGTTCATCATATATCCATTCACCTGCACAGGTACAATGACCAGATTATGTACGAAAAGAAAAGGAATTTTAACATTCTTTTTTCCGTTTAAGACAAACCCCACTTGCCCCCTAGTAATGAAAAAACACAACAGTGCCAGCGATAAAAAAACTGTTTTCATCCAAGTTTATATTTGGTATTTCCAATTTAAACAAGAAAATTCAGATTAAAGAAAGTTTATAAAAAAAAGCCCATCTTATTGCCAATTCGACAGTAGTTAATTTATCTTTCTTATCTACAAGTCTGGTTCAAGATTATACCTTCGTTACCGTTTCTGTGCTATTTTATTGCTGTTTTATTGCTGTTTTATCGTTAAAATACCAAAGAATAAACAAAGAAACACCAAAGAAACGGCAAACGAATACCGAAGAAGGTCTAATGAAAGTAGCTACAATAAGCGAAGAAACACCAAAGAACAAGCAATAGCAGCAGCAACCTAGAATCAAATAGTGACCAAATTAGATCTTAAGACAGTACTTATTCAGTGCTTGCTCAGTGCTCGTTCAGTGATTGTTCAGTGATCATTCAGTACAAATTGAATAAGCACTGACTGATCACTGTCTAAAGATTGATCGAAAATTGTTACTACGTATAAGTTGATGTTAGGATGTATCTGTTTTAGTACCTACCTTGATCAGTTATAATCCGGAACTTGTGGCAATCTTCAGGTCAGACACCACATAAACGTACAAAAAAAAGCCTCTTTACTGTAAGTAAAGAGGCTTTTTAGTACCCGGAGCCGGAGTCGAACCGGCACGGTTTCCCACTGGTGTTTGAGACCAGCGCGTCTACCAATTCCGCCATCCGGGCATATCCGTTTGGGATGATGCAAAAGTAGGTTTTTTATTGAAAAGGAGAAAACTTTTTGAACAAATTTTCAATGAAAAACAATATAGAACTGAAATTCAGTCGAATAATTTTTCATTAGTCACTCAAAAAACTTGCTTTAACCGTGATATTAGCTGTTTTTTTTCTCGAGCTTGTATTAAATGCACCGCCAGAAGAGTACTCTTCGTTGTCGTTTTGTCCTGTTATCTGAAAAATTCCGAGATCGGCCTTTACCAGATTACCTAATCTGGCATTCGATTCCTTTGCAATATTGTCTGCACGTTGATGTGCATTTTTTGAAGCCTGTGAAATAAGTTCCAATTTCAGATCCTCTAGCTTAGAGTAATAATAATTGGGGGTGCTGGAGCTAAGTTCTATCCCTTTGGAAATTAATGTCGATATTTCTCGTGAGGCATTGTCTACTTTATTTAAGTCTTTTGATTCGACACTTACGGCCTGCGATAAGGTATAACCGGAAAAAGTATTATAACCATTCCCCTTTCCATCTGTATGATATTCGAAATCTTTGGCAATATTAACGGCCTCGAAACGGATCTCGTCGGCTTTAACCCCCTGTTGCACTAAAAAATCCCGCACCAAATCACGATCCGTAGCCAATTGTGCTGAAGCGGCACTCAATTCATAATTCTTTCGGCTAAAAGTAGCACTCCATTTGACTAGATCGGATTCGAAATCTTTTTTGGCATTACCATTAACAGTGATTGTCTGCGTCGATTTAAACTTATAGCGATAAGCTGTACCTAATATCCAGGTACCAAGCAAGAGCACAGCGCCCATTACAATCGAAATAATAACAGCGGATGATGATTTCATAACCAGTTTTTTATGTTTACGTAACAATGAATATACCAAAAAATCGAAGTTTATTTATTTTTTATGAATAAATTGCGACAAAAAGGTTTAAAATATGAATAAGAAAAGTATCTGTATTCCATTTTGTTTTCTGGCAGCATTCGCTGCCCATGCACAAAAGAAACCATTGGATCATACGGTATATGATAGTTGGCAAAGCGTATCATCGCCCTATATCAGTAAATCGGGAAAATTTGTCCTGTTTCAGGTCGTCCCACAAGAAGGCGATAATCAGCTTTTTCTCAAAACCAAAGAAAACAAAGAACTCATTCAAATTCCCCGCGGATATAATGGAAAACTGACAGATACCGAAAACCATCTGCTAAGTTTGGTCAAAGCGCCATTTGCCGTAACCCGCGAAGCCAAAATCAAAAAGAAGAAAGCGGAAGAACTCCCAAAAGATTCATTGGCGATCTACAATTTAACGACTTCATCCCTTGTCAAATTTGCGCAGGTAAAATCTTACAAAATTGCCGATCAAAACAACAATTTCGTTTCTTTTCTTTTTGACAAGGAAATAAATGAAAAATCTGATCCAAAAACGGCCACTGATGCCCCATCAGCAAAGAAAAGCAGCGATAAAAAGAAAAAAACAGTTGCAACATTGGCTCTATATGATTTGAATTCCGGTGATTCGGTACAATTTTCATCCGTAGACCAATACGAATGGAATAAAAACGGATCAAAAATTGTTTTTTCAAAAAAAACAGAGTCTAAAGATAGCCTGTCAAAAGATTCCGGAGTCTACCTCTACGAAATAGCAACTAAAAAGCTCAAAAAAATATCAAATGGGAAAGGCAATTATAAAAATTTCAAATTTGATGAATCAGGCAATCAGCTCGCTTACCTAGGGGATCTCTCCAATGAAAAGGCATTGCTGAAAAATTATAATTTATATTACTATACAAATGGTATCGATACAGCCCAATACCTCGCAACAAAAACCAGCAATGGTATACCTAAAAACTGGGCTGTTAGTGGGGATGGTGATATCCGTTTCAGCAAAAATGGAGAGAAGTTATTTTTCGGCATAGCACCAATACCGCGTGTCAAAGACACCACTTTGGTTGATTTTGAACATGCTAAAGTAGACGTTTGGAACTGGCAAGACGATTATTTACAGCCCATGCAGTTGGTCAATTTAAAGAAAGACCTTGCAAGAAACTTCTTAGCGGTTACTTACCCCAAATACAACCGTAACATTATACCCCTGACGGACCAAACATTTAACTCCACCGCACTTACACCGGACGGAAATGAAGAGTATATCTTAGCGCGCACTGATTTTGGCAAGCGCATCGCAAGTCAATGGGAAGGCAGTACAAGAGACGACATCTATCTGGTTTCGACAAAAACAGGAAATAAAGAGTTAATCCTTTCAAACTTTTCGGGAAATGCAATCTTAAGTCCTGACGCAAAATACATCGTATATTTCGACCAAGATAAAGGAAGCTGGAATTCCTATCAGGTTAGTTCAAAGAAAAAGACAGTGCTAAATGACGGCATACCGGCGTCCTTTGCCGATGAGGAAAATGATATGCCTACCTCCGCGAAAGGATACGGAATGGCCGCATGGAGTCCAGACTTTAAAGGCATTTATGTCAATTCGAGATATGATATCTGGTATTTTAATTTGGACGGTTCCAGCAAATCCATCTTGACCAACGGCTATGGAGCTGCATCACAAACAACTTTTCGCTACTTGCCTTTAAAAAGAGAAGAAGATCGCGAACAAGCCACAACACTTGACTATAAAAAGGGTGGTTTTCTAACTTCTTTTGACAATAAAACCAAAGAGTCTGGTTTCTACCAGTTCAAGGGACAGCATAACGATCCAAAAAGTCTTTTGGTAGCGGCAAAAACTTTCAAGAATATCAGCTCATCAGCAGATCAACAGACGATACTGTACAGTAAAGAGGATTATATAAATTCGCCGAATATCTACACCAATACCATCAAGTTCAAAGACGAATTACAGTTATCCAATATTAATCAGCAACAGGCTAATTACAATTGGGGTACAGCGGAGCTTGTTCACTGGACAACCCCTGAAGGAAATCAGGCAGAGGGAATTCTTTATAAACCAGAAAATTTTGATCCTGCAAAAAAATATCCGATTATAGCTTACTTCTATGAAAAGCTTTCCGATGGATTATATACGTATCAACCTCCTGCCCCTACACCATCACGTTTGAACATCCCCTATTTTGTAAGCAACGAATACCTTGTATTTGCACCAAATATAAGCTACAAAACAGGGCACCCGGGTAAATCAGCTGAAGAATATATCAATTCCGGAATGAGATACCTCGCTCAGAATGCCTGGGTTGATAGCACGAAGATGGGGATACAGGGGCAAAGTTGGGGCGGCTATCAAGTTGCTCACCTCATTACGCGGACCAATATGTATGCTGCAGCGTGGACTGGCGCTCCTGTTGTCAACATGACCTCTGCCTATGGCGGAATACGCTGGCAGACCGGTATGTCGCGCCAATTCCAATACGAACATACACAAAGCCGCATCGGAAAAACCCTATGGGAAGCTCCGGAACTGTATATCGAAAATTCACCTTTATTCCATTTAGATAAAGTTAAAACTCCTGTTGTCATTATGGCCAATGACAATGACGGGGCCGTGCCATGGTATCAAGGTATTGAAATGTTTACTGCATTGCGCCGATTGAACAAACCCGTATGGATGCTAAATTATAATGGGGATGAACATAACCTCATGCTGCGGCAAAACCGCAAGGATATACAAATTCGCGAGCAGCAGTTCTTCGATCATTTCCTAAAAGGTGCCCCCGCTCCTGCCTGGATGAAGAAAGGAGTACCTGCCACCGAAAAAGGTATAGACTGGGGATTCGAATTATAACACAAAACAATAAAAAAGGTGTGATTTATACAAATCACACCTTTTTTATTAGCCAAAAAACATAATTTTTGAATTATTTCACAAAAAACATCAAAAAAAATTTCAGTTTTCAATAAAAACACAATATTTTTGAAAAACAAAATCAACAAAACTGTAATTTAACTACAAAATACAAATGTCGAACCTAAGATTCAAAGCAGTAGAAGCAGCAGGCTCACGCCAAATTGCTTCATTTGAAAAAGTTGAAACTAAAAAAGCAACTGACATCTACGGAAAGAATGTTTTTTCCGTAAACAAAATGAAAGACTACCTTCCTAAAAATTCATACAAGGAGTTAGTTGCATCCATTGAAGAGGGACAGATTATTTCAAGAGATTTGGCTGAACACATTTCACAGGCCATGAAAACTTGGGCACTTAACCACGGCGTTTCTCATTACACACACTGGTTTCAACCGCTGACAGGTTCGACTGCTGAAAAACATGATGCTTTTTTTGAGCCAGACGAAAACGGTGAAGCCATTGAAAAGTTTACAGCTGACGCACTGGTTCAACAAGAGCCCGATGCATCTTCTTTCCCAAATGGTGGTATCCGTAATACGTTCGAAGCTAGAGGTTATACAGCTTGGGATCCATCTTCCCCTGCATTCATTTACGAAACAGGCGCTGGTAAAACATTATGTATCCCAACGGTTTTTGTTTCCTATACGGGTGAATCATTAGACTATAAAGCTCCTTTATTGAAAGCGATCAACGCTGTAGATAAAGCTGCTACAGATGTCGCTCAATATTTTGATAAATCGGTCACTAAAGTAAACGCTTCTCTTGGTATTGAACAGGAATATTTCTTGGTTGACCTTTCCTTATATAATGCTCGTCCAGATCTTCAGTTAACTGGCCGTACCTTATTTGGCCACATGTCGGCAAAAGGCCAACAATTGGAAGACCACTATTTTGGTGCAATTCCAGAGCGCGTATTAGCTTACATGGTGGATTTGGAAAATGAAGCGTTAAAATTAGGTATTCCTTTAAAGACTCGTCACAACGAAGTTGCACCTTCTCAATTTGAATGTGCTCCAATGTACGAAGAAATCAACCTGGCTATCGATCACAACCAATTGTTGATGAATCTCATGGAACAAGTTGCTTTAAGACACAACTTCAAAGTATTGTTGCATGAAAAACCATACTCCGGTGTCAACGGATCTGGTAAACACAACAACTGGTCTTTAATCACAAATACCGGTGTAAATTTATTATCTCCTGGAAAAACGCCTAAAAACAATTTGATGTTCTTGACTTTCTTTGTCAATACCATTAAAGCTGTTTATGAATATGCTGATTTAATGCGCGCTTCTATTGCTAGTGCAAGTAACGATCACCGTCTAGGTGCAAATGAGGCTCCGCCAGCAATTATTTCAATTTTCTTAGGTTCTCAATTGGATGAGCTTTTAGAAGAAGTTGAATCTGCTCGTGTTGCTAAAAAAGTAAAAGCAGAGGCAAACTTATGGCATGGTATTCCTAAGGTTCCTGAATTAAAATTGGACAATACAGACCGGAACCGTACTTCGCCATTTGCTTTTACAGGTAACAAGTTTGAGTTCCGCGCTGTTGGTTCTTCTGCAAACTCGGCTCTACCGATGACCGTGTTGAATGCAATCGTTGCAGCGCAATTGATCGAGTTCAAAACAGAAGTAGACAAACAAATCAAAAAAGGCACCAAAAAAGATCTTGCGATCTTAAATGTTGTCCGCAAATACATCAAAGATTCAAAAGCTATCCGCTTTGAAGGCAATGGATATAGCGAAGAATGGGAAAAAGAAGCTGAAGCACGTGGTCTTTCTAACATCAAATCTACACCTAAAGCATTAGATGTTTATGTAAAAGAAGAATCTTTAGCTTTATTTGAATCATTAGGTATTTATACCAAACGTGAATCAGAAGCTCGCCACGAAATCTTGCTTGAAAACTTCTATAAAAAATTACAGATTGAGGCGCGCGTCATTGAAGAAATGGTTAACAACCAAATTGCTCCTGCATGTTTCATTTATCAAAACGAATTGATTGAAAACGTCAAAGGATTAAAAGACCTTGGTCTAGCACAGGCAGCATTCAGCTCTCAATTGAACTTTGTAGAACGTATTTCGACACACGTAAATACCATCTTGGAGCAAGCTGAAGCAATGCGTCAAGAACGTAAAAAAGCAAATCAAATTGATGACGTACGCGAAAAATCAATCGCTTACGATGAATCGGTTAAACCGTATTTCGATGTGATCCGTTATCATGTCAACAAATTGGAGAAAATTGTTGATGACAAAAAATGGCCTCTTCCAAAATTGAGAGAGATCTTATTTTTAAGTTAAGATAACTTCCCTAAAACACAAAGAGCCTGCGATATCCCAGGCTCTTTGTGTTTTAGGGAAACGTTCGCTATCTCTCGCTCCTTATCTCCCCTCACAACAGTAGCTCCTATTTTTTTAACCGATTATCTTCCTCATTATTACCAGCCTTCTTATTGACTGACTTAATATTCATATTACCAAAACGATAAGAAACTGACAATCGGATAACCCGACTATCATATCCATTGCGGATACGATAGTATCCATTTTCCTGATAACTCGACAATCTGCGCTGACCTCTTGTATTCAACACATCATTTACAGCCAGCTTCACATTCAATTTTTTGTCAAGAAATGTTTTTCCGGCACCAAGATCGATACCATAGTAAGACTGAAAACTAAATACCCCATAAACTGCCGGCGAAAAATAATTAGCTGTCAGCTCCAGGTTTGTTGTTTCCCCAATTCGAATATCATGATTGGAACTTACCTGGAACGATAACTTTTCCAATTGGCGTTGCGCTCCGGACTGCTCATCAAAACTAAACTTATTATAAAAAGCGCTGGCATTGTTAGAAATACTCCACCATTTAAAAAGCTTAACTGGTATATTGACATTCATGTTGTAATAATCAAAATAAGCCAGGTTTCGGTCTGTCTGTGCAATAGCTTTGGTCTCCGAATTGCTTTCTATGACCTGAGTGATGGCATCGTTGGTCCTCTTGTAGCCCAAACTCAATAAATAGCGTTCTTTAAAAGTATAATTTACTTCATACGAATTAGTATATTGTGGATTTAAATAAGGGTTGCCATACTGATACGTGTATTGATCCAAATAATACACAAAGGGATTCAATGACCCATAATCAGGGCGGTCAATACGTCTGCTATAACTCGCTCCAAGCTTGTGATTATCATTAATCTGTTGCTGTACAAATATGGATGGAAAAAAATCGGTATAGGTCCGTTTTGTTTGTTGCCCTAGCGTCACCGAATTTCCCATGGAGCTCGTATTTTCAACACGCAGTCCAGTTTGTACGGAAAACTTTCCGAACGATTTATTTAGGCTGAAATAAGCTGCAGCTATATTTTCATTATACAAAAACTGATTACTTTGACCATTATTTTGCACAAACTCGCCTTGCTGATCCTGATCTTCATACAACAAATTATTATCTGTTTTTACGCGGCTATATTTTAAGCCCGCCTCAAGTTTCGTCGTTTTATTAAAAGGATGCACAAAATCAGTTTTAAAAACTAATATGTTTGTCTTAGAAAGCATATCATTTCGGAAAATATTCGGTGATTTAAATTCCTCCCAATTTGCGTCCAGAAAACGGTTTCCAACGGTGCTATTGTCATTATTTTTCGAATATGAATAATCCCCGTTAACGGTCAATTCAGTCCCTAAAGTATCAAATGTCTTTTTGTAGTTAAGATTATAAGTGAGGTAATGGTATTTAAAATCTGACAAATTGCTTCCTAATACAATCGAATCAAGCTTACCTTTTTGAGAGGCGATCAGATTACTTCCCTCGCGTGTTGAATGTCCATTACTTACGTTACCGTTAACCACAAATCCAATGATCTCCTGTTTTCCCAGGTTAAAATCTGCCGCAAATTTGAAATTATGGCCTCGATAGCGGAATTTCGAATAAGAATCCGAATTGAAAAAAGTCGTTCCATTTTTGGTATCTACAGCCCTATCGATATCTAAATCATTAAAGCCTAAGGTATTTGCGTAGTTATAGGAAGAGAATAAGTTCACCCAATTGTTGCGATGGTTTATTAGAAAACCACCATCCGCCTTTGTATATTTACCCTGCCCTAAATTGAGGTTTAAACTAACATTACTTCCAAATTGCGTATTCTTCTTTGTCTTAATATTAATAATCCCTGCATTCCCAGCCGCATCGTATTTTGCGGGTGGATTGGTGAGCACCTCGATTGACGCTATTGCATTTGAAGCCGTATTTTCCAATAATCGCGATACTTCATCCGCAGAAAGATAGGTCGGCTTACCATCAATCATGATAATCACATTACTTTTTCCACGCAAATTGATCTTTTTGTTGTCTAAAGTTACCCCTGGAACCTTTTGCAAGAGTTCCAATGCGTTATTCCCTGTCGCCAAAATACTGTTTTCCACATTGAGGACAACTTTATCGAGATGACTCTCAATCAATGGTTTCTTTCCGACCACCTGTGCCTCACTCAGCACTTTAGTCTCCATCTGTAAACGAATCGTATCCAGCACCTTGAGATCGCCCGCACTCAGCGCCATTTCCCCTGAACGATAAATAGCGTAACCCACCGTGGACACCTGTAGGCTGTATTTCCCTTCCGGTATCGCAGACAACATAATTTCTCCATTTTCGTTGGATAATGTTCCTTTTAACAAGATATCATTGGGCTTACGAAACAGTGAAATATTTGCAGCCGCAATAGGCTGATTATCTTGTCCAACAACGACTGTACGTAATCTCCCTCCGTCAGATTGTGCAGAGACAGTCCTACCCATAGAAAACAGGAATAAAACAAGTGAAAATAAGAGCAAATTAATTTTTTGTGGTTTCATAATGTAATTTCTTTAGGCTATCGATTAGATAGTCAACTTCATAATAATGACAACAAACCTCGTGTATTCATTACACGTAGACCAGTAGAAATAGATCGATCGTCCAATTTACTCGGTAGACAACCCAATAACATCGGTAAACCATATCCCTCACTGATCGATGTTAAAGCCGGTAAATTATCCCAGCTAATCTTGAATCTCCAAAAAGCACAGCGCAAGAGAAGCACATCGAATCAAAATAAAAATTCAAAAAATAAACAAAAATCAAAACAGATAAATTGTATACAAAAAATATTAAGCATAATATTTGTATTTTTGCACAGAAAATTAGCAAACTGATTGATGAACACTGTATCCTTGAAGAAAAGACTCTACCGTATTTATATCCTAATGATACGATTTATGCAAGGCGAGCATTCTGGAGACGCTTTACGTAATGTTTTCATCAGTATCATCCCAAGTTTAGCTCTCTACTTATTGGGAGCGCAAGCGAGCACGGCAATTGGAATCGGTGTCGGATCGTTGTTAACAACACTCACAGATCCTCCTGGAAACAGAAAAGATAAACTTTCTTCGGCTCTTGTCTGCATCCCCACCTTCTTTGTTGCCTCATTGTTTACAGCGATTGTATTTCCATATCATTGGCCCTTGGTGATATTGCTAGCGGCGGCGGGTTTTATCTGTACGTTATACGGTATTTTTGGAGCTCGTTATGCTGCAATTGGAAACATGACATTGATTCTCATGAGTTTTGTGATCGGAATGGCCCCACAACAGCCCTTTGCTGTTAGTTTACAGATTACAACAGGATCCATTATATATTACTTTTTTAGCCTTTTACAGGCCTATATACAACCTTATCGCTCGCTAAAACATGCGATGGCCAATGGTTTTCATGGATTGTCCCAATTTCTATTGATACGATCCCAGTCTTACGATCCCGATATTCCTTTGAATATAACGTACAGTCGCGTAGGCAAAATTCATGGCCAGATCAGCGAACAACAGGAACAAATCAGGTCCCTTCTTTTTCGAGAAAAAAAAATCATAAGTCAACAGTGGCATAAAAGCAATTATTGGCTCAGTCAAGTTTATGGGTTAATTGACCTCCATGAGTTAATTATTGCACTCGATCACGACTATGATGCGATTCGCAAAAACCTTGCAGATACGGGCAGCCTCCCTTTAATTCGTCAAACAATCAAATTATTAGCTTTAGAAATTGATAGCTTTTCACAACCTAACAAGAGGTTTCGGTATGCACATCAATTATATCATAATAACTTTAAAATTAATGCCCTCTTACAGGATTTAAAAGAAATTCAAGAAGAGCAGGCCTGTCAAGCAAAAAGTATATTATGTTCGATCATAAGCAACATCGAAGCAATTATTGATGTACTCAACCGAATTCAGGTGGCTTTTTATCAAAATCAGGAAATCCAGGATAAGATTGACAGCAGTGAGTACCAACAATTTATCAATCGACCTTTGCGCAATCTCGCTGATCTAAAAAGTAAACTCCATCTGAATAACCCGCTTTTTCGATTTGCCGTTCGGATGGCTCTTCTTTTTGGAACAGGCGCATTGATCGGTATTTTGTTTCTGGATTTTAAATATACCTATTGGATCTTATTGACGATCGCTATTGTTGCCAGACCAGCATTTTCAATGACAAAAAAGCGTAATATAGAGCGTATTGTAGGCACATTCTCGGGTATAATAGTTGGCATATTCTGCTTAATTGCTATTCATTTTCTCCCGGCTCTTCTTACCATAGCTGCATTAGGTCTTTTCGGATTCTTTTTATTCAATCGATCTAATTACATGGTCAGTGTCATCTTTATTACCTTGGGAATTGTGATTGCGCTCAATTTGTTTGAAGGCAATATCAATCTCATTTTAGGCAGCCGAATGCTTTTTACACTTATTGGAGCATTCTTGGCTATAGCAGGTTATTTCTTGATACCTGTACGCCAGAGCACTGGCATGGTTCAGCTGGCAAAAGAGGTATCTCTTTACAACGAACATTATTTCCAGATCATCAATAACCGTCTGTCGGACGAAAGACAAAGTTCCTTTGATATACGACTGGCTCGCAAAAAAGCACAGACTGCCATGGCCCTGTTTTCGGACGCTATCAATGAAATGAAAAAAGAACCCGAGCATAAATGGATGGATTGGTCACATATCCACCATTTTCAGGCACTCTCTTATCAGGTCAACTCCCATTTGGTGGGTCTTTCGCTATCGTTAAACAAAAAGACGAATCACCACCTGACGTATGATATCCATAGTAGAATTGATGCACTTAAACCTCTTTTAACAGATTTAAATCAAATTGCAGAACGGATCAACTTAAAGAAATCATAATACCCGATTGGCAGTTACTTATCTAGTTTCATGGGACAATATGTGATCCGATCGGTATGTTATTCAAAATTCCTTTAACTAAAAAATAGCTTTTCTTTTGCTTTAATAAAAAAAGAATTTATATTTGTATCGTCTTCGAAAGAAGATTCTAATCAACACCTCCCTTAATCAGTAGGTCTTGATTTATAAAGAAGTGGCGAGAGACTGGCTCAATGACCCACTGGCAACCTTCAATTTGTTTGAAAAGGTGCCAATTCCTGTCCAAAACAATATCGTTTTGGAGCATATAAATAACATAAGACAATGATTATTAAACTACTGAAGTCCATTAAAAATTCAGGTTCAACACAAGTGAGCCGCACGATAAGCGAAAGTGTAAGCCATCATACCACTGTATTGATGCGAATGCGTATGCATATGCACTTCCACGCTTGTTAAAAATCATTTCCTTTTTCTTGGATAAAGATTTAACAGACCCTTCAAGGAGGTGTGTATGCTTCTCTTTTTACTTAGCAATTTCTTTTTGAACCCTTAAAATCTGATATATTATGTCTTCAAACAAAAATTTAAAATTCGAAACTCTTCAGGTTCACGCTGGCCAAGTCGCTGACCCTACTACGGGATCTAGAGCAGTTCCTATATATCAAACAACATCTTTTGTATTTGAAAATGCCGAACACGGCGCAAACTTATTTGCATTAAAGCAGTTCGGCAATATTTATACACGGATTATGAATCCTACTACGGATGTTTTCGAACAACGTATTGCGGCACTGGAAGGTGGAGTCGCGGCTGTTGCTGTTGCATCTGGCCAGGCGGCACAGTTTATTGCATTAAATAATATCTTGGAAAGTGGTGACAATTTTGTTGCCGGATCCAACTTATACGGCGGTACATTCAACCAGTTTAAAGTTTCTTTTAAACGCCTGGGCATCGAAGCTCGATTTGCAACGGACGCCGAGGCAGATAAAATTGAAGCCCTCATTGATGATAAAACAAAGGCCATCTATGTTGAAACAATTGGAAACCCAAGTTTCAATATTCCAGACTTTGAGAAAATTGCTGCAGTAGCGAAAAAATATGACCTACCGTTAATCGTCGATAATACTTTTGGCGCTGGAGGTTATTTATTTAAACCTTTGGAGTATGGTGCAAATGTGGTGGTTGAATCGGCTACTAAATGGATCGGTGGACATGGTACAAGCATTGGCGGTGTCATCGTCGACGGCGGAAACTATAATTGGGGCAACGGAAAATACCCGCAATTTTCCGAACCATCTGAAGGCTATCATGGCTTAGTTTTTTCCGAAGTTTTCGGTGAAGGCGGACCGTTTGGAAATATCCAATTTGCCATTCGGGCACGTGTGGAAGGGCTTCGGGATTTCGGACCAGCACTCTCCCCTTTCAATTCATTCTTATTATTACAAGGACTTGAAACCCTATCTTTGCGGGTACAACGCCATGTAGACAACACTTTAGAGGTAGCTAAATGGCTTGAGGCGCATCCACAGGTAGAAAAAGTAAATTATCCGGGCTTAAAAAGCTCTCCGAGTTTCGCTAACGCACAAAAATACCTTAAAAATGGCTATGGAGCAGTGCTTTCTTTTCAGCTCAAAGGTGACGCAGCACAAAAGGCCAATAGCTTTATCGACAGCTTAGAATTAATCAGTCACCTGGCCAATGTTGGTGATACGAAGTCATTGATTATCCATCCGGCAGCGACTACTCACCAACAATTGAGTGATGAAGATCAGGCAAATGCTGGAGTGTTCAAAGGTTTATTACGTCTTTCTGTAGGAATAGAACATATTGATGACATCAAAGCTGATTTACAACAAGCTTTTGATAAAATTAAATAATCAGATTTTTTCGGCTTAAAACGTAAACGTAAAATGAGTAAGCATATTTATCTGCACCCGGAGCCTTTTGTATTTGAAAATGGAAGAGAGCTTACTGATTTACAAATCAGTTATGAAACATTTGGCAAACCCAACGCAGATCGCAGTAATGTGATCTGGGTTTGCCATGCACTAACGGCCAATGCGGATGTACTGGATTGGTGGTCAGGTCTTTTTGGAACAGGTGAATTGTTTGATTCAAACGATTATTATATTATCTGCGCCAATGTCATCGGATCAGCATATAATAGCAGTAATCCGCTATCTATAAACCCAGCTACTGGACAACCTTACTACTTATCTTTTCCTGAATTTACAGTAAGGGATTTGGTCAAAGCCCATCAATCTCTTGCAGACCACCTGGATATCAAACAAATAGAGATCCTTATTGGGGGCTCATTGGGCGGTCAACAAGCATTGGAATGGGCCGTATCGCACAGTATAGCCATCAACCATCTAATCGTCGTTGGAACAAATGCCGTCCATTCACCATGGGGTATTGCATTCAATGAAAGTCAACGTCTTGCCATTACAACTGATCGAACCTTTTACGCCAATCATCCCGATGGCGGAGCTAAGGGTTTAAAAGTTGCACGCGCTATGGCACTGTTGTCTTACCGCAACTATACAACGTATGCCAACACACAAAAGGAGGATGATAAAGAAAAACTCGATCATTATAAAGCATCCTCCTATCAAAACTATCAGGGTGAAAAATTGGTGAAACGCTATAATGCGTACAGCTATTACTTCCTAACCAAAGCAATGGACAGCCATAATTTGGGTCGTGGAAGACGATCTATCGAATCCGCTTTAGCGAGCATCGACTGCCCAACTTTAGTGCTGAGCGTCAATACAGATTTGTTGTTTCCTCCACAAGAGCAACAATTTATCGCTCAACATATTCCCAATGCCCACTACCAGGAGATTGAATCTACCTATGGTCACGATGGATTTTTGATCGAAACAAAAAAACTCACTAAAATTATCAGCAGCTTTCTGCAGGAGCAAAAAGTGTACATCAACGAATTAGTATAAGAGAATAAAATACATATAAGAGAATTTAAGAAGAGATATGAGTAATAAATTAACAATAGGGATGTTTGGGTTTGGTGTTGTAGGCCAAGGTCTTTACGATATCATCAAAACTAAAAATCTTAATCTGGAGATCAAGAAATTTGTCATTAAAAACGGTGATAAAAAACGCTCGCTACCAGCAGATCTATTTTCTACCGACGCGGAGACAATTTTAGGTGACCCAGACATTAATACTGTTGTCGAACTGATAGATGATGCCGAAGCAGCCTATCAACTAACTGTTCGTGCCTTGAAATCAGGTAAAAATGTGGTATCTGCCAATAAAAAAATGATTGCCAGCCATTTGGAAGAGCTAGTTGATATTCAACATGAATATGGCACCAGTTTATTGTACGAAGGTGCAGTTTGCGGAAGTATTCCCATTATACGGAATTTAGAAGAGTACTATGACAATGAATTACTTCATTCTGTCAGCGGTATTTTTAATGGATCGTCCAACTATATTTTATCTAAAGTTTTCAATGAAAACCAGCAATATACAGATGCTTTAAAGAAAGCGCAAGAACTTGGTTTTGCTGAGACAGATCCCACCCTTGATGTCGGTGGGTTTGACCCAAAATTTAAAGTATGTATTGTTGCTTCCCATGCGTACGGGATCTATGTCAAACCAGACGATGTCTTTAATATTGGTATAGACAAATTGGGACAGCAAGATATTCGTTTTGCTAAAGAAAAGAACCTCAAGATCAAATTGATACCAACAGCGAAAGAGATCGACGGCAATAAAGTTGTACTTTACGTATTACCACGCCTAGTAGGCAAAGACAGCATGCTTTATAATGTAGAAAATGAGAACAATGGTGTATTGGTAAAAGCAGCCTTTGCAGACGAACAATTTTTCTATGGTAAAGGAGCCGGTGGCCACCCGACGGGCTCTGCTGTGCTATCGGATATCGCTGCCCTTCGCTATGGATACCGCTATGAATACAAAAAACATTTGGAATCCAGCACATTAAATTATAGCCAAGATTATTTAATTAAGGTTTATTTGAGATACACCGATGATGCACTGATTGAAAAGTTAAATTTCGGTGAAATCACAGAACGATATTACGCACCAGATTTCAAATATGTCATAGGACATATTAATCTTCAACAAATCGCAGCTCACAAAGCCGATTTGGATCAAGAAGGCAATTTTATTGCTGAAATCGCGTAGGCAATCAACAAACCAACCTACCTTGAAAATAGCCCCGAATGGGGCTATTTTTTTATTGCTTAAATTTAGTTGCCTTTCAACTTGAGGTCTAAAATCCCGCCTTCTACCAGACGTTCAAAAGGCAGCTGCCAACCTTTCCACAGGCGGTTATTCAACCGAACCTGATCAATAATATAACTATTGGCCTGCTCCTTCTTCACCTGAATGATAAATTTATTTTTTCTTAATTTCTCCGGCAATTGTATCGTTACCCGATCAAAAAGTGGCGCGCCAATCTGAAGTGCGGGCTTCTCGGTGGTGAGACTTCGTACGTCGAATAGGCCGATACTCGACAAGACATACCATGCGCCAAGCTGTCCTTGGTCTTCGTCTTGTCCGTAGCCATAACCGTGTATTGCATCATTACCATAAAACTCATTGCAAATTGCCCGTACCCATTTCTGACTTAAATCAGGTCTACCAGAAAAATAGAACAGCCAAGAGATATGCAGGTTCGGTTGATTACCATGATTATAAAGACTTTCAATCCCTGCGAAAGCGTCAATTTGTGTACCACCTCCAAACACATTCTTCTGCGACACCGTAAAAATACTATCCAACCGCTGATTAAACAGATCCTTTCCAACCAGTTTAACCAATTCCTGTGGGACATGCGGAACATAGAAGGTATACTGCCAAGCATTTCCCTCCTGAAATCCACGCCATGGTTCATAAGGGTTAAAGTTTGAAATAAACCGCCCAGTACTATCCTTTGGTCGCATAAACTTCGTTGTGGTATCGTACAGATTACGCCATCCATCGGATAATCCCTGAAATTTAATGTAGTCTTTTTGGTGCCCCAATGATTTTGCAAATTGTGCGGCTGCACCGGCAGAAAAAGCATATTCCAAGGTATGCGAAGCACCAAAAGGAGATCCATTGGTCATTAATTCGGGACTGCCATTATCATCTTTTATATACGGAGAATAACCTTTACGGACAAAAACGCCCACATCTAACTTCCCCGCTCCAGGCAGACGGTCTTTCCCTTCCAATTCATTTTTGCGCACCGCAGCATAGGCAAGATTCACATCATAGTCACGAATACCCACATTATACGCCGCTGCAATTGCCAAACCTGTAAAATTAGTCCCTACACCCGAAACGTATTTACTGTTGGCAATACCGTCTCCTAGCCAACCTGCATCGCGATAGACCAACAATTGACTCTGAATCCAGTCGTTGTAATAGTCCGGATAAGCAATGGACCATAACTGTGTCAAATTCCAAAATGCACCCCAGATCGCATCGGTATTATAATGATGATGAATAGGTTGCCCCTGTTTATTTAGAGCAATCTGCCCTACCGAGCCATCATTTTTGGGATATGCACCATTGACGTCGCTTGAAAGCCCACGACCCAGTAAAGCATGATACAATCCAGTATAAAATTTAATGCGGTCGTCCACTTTCCCCCCTTCCACCAAAATTCTTCCCAGTTCACTATTCCAGGTTTGCAAGGCATTTTTCTTTGCAGTATCAAACGACATATCCTTTGCTTCTTTAAGCAAATTCAGTTGTGCATTTTCCACAGATGTATAAGACAAGCCGGTCTTGACTTCGATAGATTCCCCTACTTGGGTATCAAATTTCAGGAACACGCCGGCCCCCTTTCCTTTTATACGGCTATGTTGATCGAAAGTCGTGGAATCGCTAAATGTTCCAAAAGATTTAGGCTGTTTGTTTATCTCCGCGAAGAAAAACATCTTAACATGAGCACCCTGCTGATATTTTTGTACGTATACAGGATTGGTAACCACATATCCCCAGACGTGCTGTTTGTCATAATTCACTTCAGCATCAACGACAGGGCCACTTTCCCCCATAACATGGCCAATATCGAAAATAAGGTTGGCTTGTTCCGTTTTTGGGAAAGTATACCGATGAAAACCGACGCGCTTGGTTGCAGTGAGCTCCGCAAGTATATTATAATCTTTTAACTTGACGCGGTAATAGCCAGAAGTAGCAAACTCATCTTTCTTATCGAAAGCAGAACGATAGCCGCTTTGTGGACAATCAAGTTGACCAGGAGTTGTCTTCAATTTTCCAACGGACGGTGCAAATACCACTCCGCCTACCTGGAATTCGTGAAAATTAGCGAATCCTTCTATTGACCCATGCCTATCATCGTACCCCACAGCTTCCCAGCCTGACTTGTTCCCATAGCTTCCATTTGTGCTCGGCGCTAGCTTAGCCATTCCAAAAGGTACTGCTGCTGGTGTATAAAAGAAATACCGGCTATGAACGGATCCAATATTAGGTTTTACAAAAACGGTTAAATCTGTTTTCTGCTGTGCAAAAACAGCCGTCGTACTTACAAATAAACTACAAAAATAATAAATGATACGCTTTACCATTGTTTTCAATTAGGTTCTACAGCAAACTTACAAAAAAATATAGTATGTATAAACATGAGCTCTATTTTCTTACGCGATTTAACTACGGGAAAGGCCTCACTATAATGCCTAAATTTGTAAAATTTTAAATACTAACCAAATAAAACGTTATTAAAGCTTAAATACTGACATTTTTCCATAACTTTGATTGTACATACATACTAAAATATAACCAGTAAATAAATTCAAAAAAAATACTAATCAGACGGCTGATCTTCGATCAAACCCCTGAAGTAGATGAAAATTAACCCTGAAATAGATACAAATTATTGACAGATACACTTGTCAAGCCTAATTAATTACAATAAAACCACAATGAAAAAAAACACCCCATTTTTTAGTCTAATACTTCTGTTACTCGGACCCCAACTATCAGCACAACAAATAAAACCCGACAGTATAACTCAACTTAAGTTGGCAAAAAGCATTCTAGCGGATCAAAACTTAAAATATGTCGACAGCCTTGCCCGAGAGGTCATCAAAGAAGGTTTCAATGCGGGAAGTGGCTACTCACAGATTTGGGCCAGGGACCTCAATACATTTATTGAAACCGCCTTGGAAGAGCGGTCCCAAGCGGACATTAGAGGGGCCATTTTAGTATTCTTTCAGATGCAACAGCCCAATGGTGAAATGGTAGACGGCTATGTCCTTAAAAAGGATTTTACCTGGCACGATGATACACCTTATTATTCAGAAAATGCGCCCGGCCATGTTGGATTTAAAAATACAGTAGAAACAGACCAGGAAACCTCACTCATCCAACTGCTTGGTAAATATATCCTGAAAACAAAGGATTACAGTATCCTGGAGGAGTCTATCGGTGGAATTTCCGTCAAAGATCGAATCCAACTCATGTTGGATTATTTGAAAAGAGAACGATTCAACCACAAGTATCAATTGCTTTGGGGTGCGATGACCGCAGATTGGGGAGATGTACAACCCAACGATAGCTTTGGTTGTGACTGGAATGAGCTCTCCAATGAGGCGATCGATATTTATGACAACGCGATGTTTATTATTGCTTTGCAGACATTAATTGATATTCAGCCCAACGCTCCGAAGGTGACAGAATGGAAGGGATTAAAAAAGAGTCTCGAAACAAACAGCAGACGTCATCTATGGGATAAGAAAAAACAAAAATTCATCCCTCATCTCTACCCTAAAACATCCCCTATCCCAAAAGGATTTGATGAAAATACGATTCATTATCATGGAGGCACCGCCATCGCGATAGAAGCCGGGTTACTTTCCGCTTCAGAAATAAAAACAGTCAATACGCAAATGCTGGAAAACGTCCGGTTATCGGGCATGCCGAGTATTGGATTGACCTTATACCCGACCTATCCGGTTGGATTTTTCATCGGAGGAATGGCTCAGCCTTACCAATACCAAAATGGTGGTGACTGGACTTGGTTTGGCGGACGGATGATCCAGCAACTCGTATTAAACGGCTTTTATCAAGAAGCCTATGCAGAACTTCAACCGATGATCGATCGCGTTGTGAAAAACAAAGGATTTTACGAATGGTATGGTCAAAATAACGTCCCTAGCGGATCAGGGAAATTCAAAGGTTCAGCAGGAGTGCTCAGTAAAGCAATAGCGCTCCTAGAAAGCTGGGCAGAAACTACCGTAGAAAAGAATCATTAAAAGAAAAGAATAAATAAATGAACTATTCACTCATCCTGTCGTCCTTTTTGAATGGATAATAGGATGAGTGAATTACTTAATAATCTCTTCTGCTTTCAACAGTATAGGTAAAACTTTCCGCACGGTAGAACCCTAAATTATATTCAATTGGCTTTCCAGATTGGTCAAATACAAACCGCTTGCGGGACAAAATAGGATCACCGATATTAATCTCCAATTTATCCGCTATAAATTTATTTGCAGCCATTGCATCCAACTCTTCCTGAGAAAGATCTGCAACGACGTGATAATCTGCTTCTAAGATTTCATATAGAGGTCTCTTAAAATCTTCATCGCCGTTTAAACCTATACGCGGATGGAAATAAGAGATAAAATAAACAAATGGGTCATCTTTCTTTCCTCTCAGACGTTCTAGTTTTAACAGCTTCTGATCCTCATCTACATTAAAAAACTTCGAAACAGCTTTATCCGGAACTACCCAGCTGACGTGAAGTTCAAAATTTTTCACCTCAATCCCACGATTTTTCATCTCTTGTGAGAAACTCAACCAATTTTTGGATTTTGAACTGAATTTAGAACTAGCCACCTTCGTTCCTATCCCCTTCTTTCTAATGAGCAGCTCCTCATATACCAGTTTATTGATCGCTAAACGCAAAGTAGAACGGGAAATTGCCAATCTTTTTGCTAATTCAATTTCATTGGGTAATAATTTCCCCTCTATATATTCAGGCTGCTTAATTAATTCGCGTAACAAATTCTCAGCTTGTATATGCAGCGGAACAGGACTTTTATGATCTATTTTTAAATTCATCATTTGGATTGCTTGTGCTAAAATAAGATTTTTTGCATAATTAAAAAAATAGATATATGTTTGTATGTATATACATATTAATATAAACCGCAGATGTCAAAGAAATTTATCATCATTTTATGTATCGTTTCACTTGGAGGACTCCTTTTCGGTTTCGATATGGCTGTAATTGCAGGTGCTTTGCCGTTAGTGAAGCAATTTTTCGGACTATCTCCTGCTCAAGAGGGCGTTTTCGTCAGTTCAGCCTTGCTAGGCTGTATTGTTGGTGTATTTTTCACAGGACCATTAACAGATAAATACGGCCGAAAACCCGCCTTTATTACTGCGGCCCTGCTTTTTTTATTCTCAGCAATTGGCTGTGGATTCAGTCCTTCTTACAGCATATTGATTGCGAGTAGAAGCATTGGGGGCCTGGGCGTTGGAATAGCCTCAATTGTTGTGCCCTTATATCTTGCGGAAATATCGCCAAGCAAATTTAGAGGAAGATCAGTAACCTGTTACCAGCTCGCTATTACATTCGGTATCCTATTTGCCTATATCAGCAACTACCTGATTCTTGAATATAGTTCGGCCCAGCAAAATGAACTGTGGCGAACTATGTTTTTAGTTGGTGCAATACCAGCTTTATTGTTATGTATCGGTGTTTACTTTATTCCTGAAAGTCCACGTTGGCTTTCTAAAAATGGACGAAATACTGAAGTTGCAGCGATCAGTGTCGCATTAGGGCTATCGGATATACAAGAGGTCAGCCATGTTTCCTCGAAAGGAAATCTACGTGATCTGTTCTCTCCCATTTATCGCAAGGCTTTTTTATTGGGCTTATTCCTCCCTTTATTTTCACAGCTCAGTGGAATCAACGCAATTGTTTATTATGGTCCGAGCATATTGCTTGAATCCGGTATTTCATTAAACAACTCCTATCATGCCCAGTTATTCTTTGGAGCTGCCAATGTGCTATTTACTTTCTTTGCAATCTGGAAGGTTGATAATTGGGGGAGACGTCCCTTATATCTTTTGGGAACTGTAGGTGCTACAGTGAGTTTGCTGGTTACTGGTTATCTTTTTAATCAAGGTCAAGTCAATAATATCGCATTGATTATCGCGATACTTTCATTCTTATTTTTCTTTGCTTTTTCCATTGGCCCACTAAAATTTGTCGTCGCAGCCGAAATCTTCCCAAATGCCATCCGGGCTCGTGCCATGGGTATCAGTATTATGGTGATGTGGATTTCCGATGCGATCGTGGGACAGCTAACGCCCATTCTTCTCGCTTCCTGGGGCGCCCGCTATACGTTCTGGTTGTTTGCATTTTTCTGTGCCATCGCATTCCTTGTTGTACTGGGATTCCTTCCGGAAACGAAGGGCAAACCTTTGGAGGAGATCGAAAAATTCTGGATTGAAAAACACAACAAAAAATCAACAAGCAAGTAAGCAAAGGCTATTTATTCCAACATCATTCATTTGCAATAAAAAATTACATCAATATGTATTCTAATACTCAAACAAAACCTTTTCAGTACGAAATCGCGCCAACGTTTCCAGTTCAAGGATCCTTATCAAATTCTTACCAAGATCTTGTTGCACATCTCATTACACATAATATACATAGCATTGATGGTTTTGTAGGTGTTAACTGGGACACAATCATCCCCAACCTGAAGCAGGAATTTGAAAAACAGGGTGTAGCCGCACGATTTATTGCGATGGATTCTGCTTTAAAATCGGAATCAGCCATCCAGGATATTGTCTCTCCCTACCTAGGCGGCAACGACCCATTGTTCGGAAAAAAGACCGGTATTCAGCTCATTGAATACTTTGATACCGAAAAACTAGCGGATTTTCAATCAATACTGGCGAGCTCCGATTCAAAACAAGTTGAGTATACCGTCTTTTATGGTCCTGGAGCATCATTAGTCGATACGTCTAGTCAGCTGATGTATATTGATCTGCCCAAAAATGTGCTTATTCAACGCATGCGTGGGGGCACAGCTTTAAATTTAGGCTCTTCAACACAAACCAATCAAAAGGAAACCTACAAACGTTACTATTTTGTCGACTGGGAAATATTGAATAGACATAAAAGGTCCATCCTGTCCCGTGTCGAAATTCTTGCCGATCAACAATCGTCCCACACCTTACCATGGATTACGGGGAAGGATCTACGCGATACATTGCAAACCATGTCTCAAAATTACTTCCGCGTACGACCAACTTTTGAACCCGGAGTATGGGGTGGACAGTGGATGAAAGAGCACCTTACAGGCATCGATCAGGATGTCAAAAACTATGCGTGGTCCTTCGAAATGATTGTCCCCGAAAATGGTATTTTGCTCGAAGCAGATGGACATATACTCGAAATTTCATTCGATCAATTGATGTTTCAAGAAAGTGCCAATGTACTCGGTCATGCACAGCAACGTTTCGATGTTGAATTTCCAATACGCTTCAATTTCCTGGATACCTTTGATGGCGGCAACCTATCCATTCAATGCCACCCTAGTCCAGCTTATGCAAAAGCAGAATTTGGAGAAAACTTCACACAGGACGAATCATATTATATCGTTGATAGAAAAGAGGACGCACAAGTGTATCTGGGCTTTCAGCAAACAATTGATGCCGGCAAATTTCGCTCCGCTTTAGAAGAGAGCTTCCAAAGCGGAATAGCTATGGATATCGAGCAATACGTTCAAAAATTCGAATCCAAGAAACACCAGTTATATTTGATTCCACATGGTACCGTACATTCTTCCGGCGTGAATAATCTCGTACTCGAAATCAGTGCGACACCTTATAATTATACCTTTAAAATGTACGACTGGGTGCGTCCCGATTTAGATGGGAAACCACGTCCATTAAATATTGATAGAGCATTCGCTAACCTCAATTTTAGCCGGAAAGGTGATGTCGTAAAAAACACACTGCTAGCTCAGCCCAGTGAAAAAGTCCTTGATGCGCAAACAACAAGAATACATTTGCCAACGCATGAAGATCATTTCTACGATGTTTTTAGATACGAATTCGATCAGGATGTTTCGATTGAAACGCAGGGACAGTGTCATATCATGATGCTTGTCGAGGGCGAGGCAATTGAGCTGACGACAGCAAATGGCATGAAGAGGGTCTTCCATTATGCCGAGACTTTTGCCGTTCCTGCTGCTGCTGGGTCCTATACATTGCGTAATTTAGGAAACGGTAAGGCAAAGGTTATCCAATCTTTTGTCAAAGAATCCAAATGTTAATTAAACCATTTATTATAAACAAACAGCACAATGAGAACTATATTTTTTGCATTATCTTCATCGCTCCTATTACTGTCCTGCCAACATGCTGGCGGTAAAGTTTCTACGAACAATTTACAAGACAGCATCCAAAAAGATAGCAGCTTCCATATTGTCAAAGATATGGCTACGAACATCATCAAAAGCGGATTCAATGCGGGGGATGGATACAGTGAGGTATGGATTAGAGACTACAATACATTTATCACCTTAGCAACAAAAGTACATCCCCATGAACAGATCAAAGATCAATTGGCTTTGTTCTTTAAACTACAAGGTTCTGATGGTAATATTGCCGATGGTTTTGTCAAAAAGTCCAGCTTAAAAAATGGCGTATCGGACTATTACACAATCACCAGCACCTTGGCTCCTGATTATGCTGCACATAAAAACACCGTTGAAACAGACCAGGAATCCTCTTTAATTCAAGCGGTACATAAATATATCGTTGCAACTAAAGACAAGGCTTTTCTCAATGAAAAAATTGGTGATGCAACTGTAAAGGATCGCATGGAACATGCTTTGCAATTTTTATTGGACAAACGTTATAATGATACTTATGGTTTACTTTGGGGCGCAACCACGGTTGATTGGGGCGACGTTCAACCCGAGCATGACTGGGGTGTCCATCTCGATGAAAATTCGCATATTGCTTTGGACATCTACGACAATGCGATGTTTTTGATCGCCCTTGATAACTACATGGATCTACTTCCTGAGAAAAAAGAAAAATGGGGAAAAATCAGAGCTTCCGTAGCAAGTAATACGATGAAACACCTTTGGGATGAAAAGAACCAGAAGTTTATTCCCCATATTTATATCAAAGGCTCTCCATTTGCGGCTGATTTTGATGAAAATCAAATCTATTATCATGGTGGAACAGCTATCGCTATTGAAGCGAATTTGCTCAGCAAAGAGCAAATAAAAGTTTCATTGGATAAAATGATTAAAAATGTAAAAGACGCTGGTGCGGCAACAATTGGACTTACCGTGTACCCAACTTATCCTGCAGGTTCATTTAAAAACAAAGGCATGTATCCGTATGGTTATCAAAATGGTGGGGACTGGACCTGGTTCGGTGGGCGTATGATTCAGCAGCTCGTTAAAAATGGTTTTCAACAGGAAGCTTATGAACAGATACAGCCGATGCTTGCCCGTGTTATCAAAAATAAAGGTTTTTATGAATGGTACACAAAAGATAATAAACCAGAAGGTTCAGGAACTTTTAGAGGTGAAGCAGGTGTGCTTTACGATGCTATCGAATTACTAGAACATGCTGGCACGAAATAAAAACAGCTTATCGCGATGTAAAAAGAGAAGCAGGAAATTTGCAGTGCCTCCAAAAAGTTAGACACTTTCTGGGGGCATTTTTTCTGAAAGTGTCTAATCTTATTGGCCAGAAAGAACCTTCAGTTTGCTTTCATTGCTGTTGGTGTCTACGAAGTCATGAAGGTTTTATTTGAAATCGTCACCTTAGCATTCCTATTTTATATTACGCTAAAACCTTTTCCGCATTCTCCTTTGTATAGTCGTTTCCTATCCGCTAAAATATCCTGTTTATTTTCCTTAAATTACTTGTCCTTCTCGCTCAATCGTTAAATTGTACAAGAGCATTCCATTTGGATCGCGGATTTTCATCGTGTAGTCAACAGGTCCAATAACAGCTTAAAACCTAATTGTATCGGTTTCAATAAAAGGCAAACTATAATTACCGGTATCTGCCTTAATCTTAGCATTCAACTGCTTTATTGCGGCGACTTCCTGATTTACCGTCTTATAAAGATAGACGTTCTTTAAACTCGGAAGCTCGTTCAGTTTTGATAGACCTTTTGATGTAATTTTTGTGCCTGTCAGATTCAAATACGTTAATTTTGACAGGCCTTTCAGCTGGCTCAATCCAGCATCGGAAATTTTTGTATTTTCCAAATGCAGACGGGAAAGAATGGGCATTGCCGAAAATGTTGAAAAAGCAAGATCTGTAACAGCCGTATTTCCTAATTTCAGCTGTACAATATTATCCTTAATGGCTAACAATTCCTGTAGGTCCTTATCATTAAATTGAGGATAATTAATCGCATTAACCAACACAAAGTTATTATCTCTTGCAACTTGGATGATCTTAATACCCTTAGCCTGCCAAGCATCAACTTTATCTTTTGGCAAAGCTGGTGCTGCTGGTAGATCAGCATACAATACAGCAGACTCCTCTTTTTCCCCTGTTTCCAATTTTTTCAACAAATGAGCTATTTCTTCTGTTTGTGGTATTTCATGCACTTTTTTATCAAAATTGGCTCCTTGGTCAATCCACCAGGCAATCAGTTTTATCTGATCAGCGGTTATCGGTGTACGACCTTTAGGTGGCATACGTTTCTTATGTCCCTCGGGCAACACCAATCGGGCATATAATTCACTCTTTTTCGAATCATTTGCATTTAGTACTGTGCCGTTCTCTCCTCCTTTTAACAAATTCTCTTTTGTATCCAGTGCCAGCCCCCCTTCCTGCTTTCTTTGCCCGTGGCAGCTTTGACAACGCTGTTTTAGAATAGGTTGAATAATTCCCTTATAGGCTTCTGCTTCCTGCGCATTTTGAACGATAAGAACCTCCTCTTTAGCCTCTTCCGCTTTAAACAGCTTTTTAAGTGCTACTGGCATAACTTCCACAAAGTAACCCTTTCCATGTGTCAGTGTTCCACCGTAGTGTCCAGTCACCCCAATTAAGAGCACCAGGATAAAAAAAAGCCAAAAGCGAAATGCACCATGAGATTCTTTACGATAAAGAAACCAAAGCAATAAACTACTGATAGCCACGGCAATTCCCAGCCATTTGTGATAGCTCAGGACATCCTCCTCATAACCTCCATTTCGTGAAAGCAGATATCCCGATAAAGCAGCTACTATAGCTGCGATAGTCCCTAGGAATAAGGAGAGCTTAATAGCAGGCAAATACATATCACCGCCTTTAAACTGAGTCCTAATTGCCATAACAAAAGCCAACAATAATATGCCGATCGGTAAATGGACCAAAAGCGGGTGAAATCGTCCCAAAAAGCCCAATAATTCATCAAAGAAAACTATCATTCTTTATATCTGTCTTTGAGTAAATGCAACATATAAACATTGATTGACCATTGATCGGCCACCGGTTGTTGTGTAAATGGTAATGTGGGTAAATAACCCGCTGGACCAAACTCGGTCGTTATGGTCAATACCTTCACCCCATTTTCCTTGTGCTTAGCAACAACTTTATCCCACCAGGTCAAATGTTGTGCAACGATACTCTTCCATTCAGGAGCCGCGGGGTCATTGACTTGTGGTCCTTCAGGATGCCCAATTCGTGCATGAATGTGTTCCGTTCTGGAAAGCGCTTTTGTTACAGCATCCGTCTGATCAGAAAGCATTGATTCGTGCACATTGCACCAATGCGAGATATCCAACGCAAGTTGTAAGGTCGGAATCTTCTCTAAATATTCTTTTGTCACATGAGCTGCAAAACTAAATCTTCCGCGATGAGTCTCATGATAAACGGGGATGTGGTACTTATTTTTAGCAGCATCGGCAAGCTCAATCAATGTTTTATTCTGCTCAAACGAGTAATAATCTTTACCTGTATGGCAATTGATATAATCGGGTTTCAGCTGTGCTGCTTCATCCAAATTATGCTTAAAACTTTGTTTATATTCCTCGTAAGTTCCGCCCGATCCGCCTGAAAGCAATCCTAAACTCAATCCATATTTATGTAATGCCTCGATCATCTCTTTCCGCTCATTTGGACTACCGGGTAACCAGGATTCAACACCATCGTAACCAGCATTTTTCACCCGGAGACAGAATGTATCCCAAGAATCGCTATTTCCCCAATTGGTGCAATAATATTTGATGTGTAACTGCTGGGCAGTCATGGATAGAAAACTGCTCATAAATAAAATTAATACTAGAAATTGTTTCATGTTTTTAAATTATAGCTTGAATAAGTTCACCCTCCACATCTGTCAATCGGAATGGCCTTCCTTGAAAATCGTATGTAAATTTCTCATGATCAAAACCCAAAAGGTGGAGCATGGTCGCATGGACATCGTGTACAGAACTGCGCCCTTCTACCCCAGCGAACCCAATATCATCGGTTTGACCGTAACTTATACCATTACGAACTCCCCCGCCTGCCATCCAGATGGTATAGGCGTCGGTATGATGATCGCGTCCCAGGAATGGCATATCGCTGTTGTCCCTATTTTCTTGCATCGGTGTGCGTCCAAATTCCCCGCCCCACACAACTAGTGTTTCTTCCAGCAAACCACGTTGTTTGAGATCCATAATCAATGCTGTCATTGGTCGATCTATCTCCCGGCATTTATTTCTAAAGCCAAGATCAATCGAATCTGCGGGATTTGTACCGTGACTGTCCCAACCCCAATCAAATAACTGCACGAATCGTACCCCCTGTTCTACAAGTTTCCGAGCCAAAAGGCAATTATTGGCAAACGATTCTTTACCCGGCTCAGTTCCATACAATTCGTGAATATATGCAGGTTCATTATTGATGTCCATCACTTCAGGAACTGCAACCTGCATTTTATAAGCCATCTCATATTGTGCAATCCGCGACAAGGTTTCTGGGTCTTTAAAGGTATCGTATTCTGTTTTGTTGACATTATTTATGGCATCAATCAAATCACGCTTCATATCCCTTCCCATCCCTTCAGGATCGGCAATATACAATACGGGATCACCCTTTGAACGACATTGAACGCCTTGGTATACGGACGGTAAAAATCCACTTCCCCAGACACTTTTTCCTGCATCCGGTGTTTTACCTCCCGATGTTAACACAACAAATCCGGGTAAATTGCTATTTTCAGATCCTAGACCGTAAGTTACCCATGAACCAATGCTTGGCCGGCCGAGACGGGCACTTCCCGTATGCATAAACAATTGCGCTGGACCGTGATTGAACTGATCGGTATGCACGGCCTTCAGAAAACTCACTTCATCAACAACTTTACTAAAGTGAGGCAAATGATCTGACACCCAAGCCCCACTTGCTCCATATTGTTTAAAAGTAGCCTGTGGCCCTAACATTTTTGGAATCCCACGAATAAAGGCAAATTTCTTTCCTGCGAGCAGGGATTCCGGGCAAGGTTGATTATGTAATTTCTGCAATGCAGGCTTGTAATCAAATAACTCCAATTGCGACGGAGCGCCGGCCATATGCAGATAAATTACGCTTTTAGCCTTACCTGGGAAATGAGGAGGCTTGGGTACCAGCGGATTGAGTGCATTCAGATCCAACTTTTCTGATGATTTTGACTGTCCCCATCCATTACAACTCGTCAACAAACTCCCTAAAGCAATACCTCCGATACCTGCCACACAGTCCTTTAAAAAATGTCTCCTTGTGACAGCCTGCAATTCAAATTGTTGCGCTTCTTTTATTAGCTTATTTAGATCTTTCATCTGACTATCATTACGTATGAACGGTCTGTGTCACTAAATTTTTAGTCCGCAGCTTTAGCTCATTTCGGTTTATATTCTTATTATTTCATAGGCCTTATCCTTCTTAACAAGAGACTTCGTTTTCATACGAAAAGCCCTTATCCAGAAGTTTCAGTCCATATTTATTATTTCATTATTTATGATTTCGTTAAAAACTCGTCCAGATTCAACACTGCATTGGCAACAAGCATGTAGGCAGCTTTTGAAGGCAGGACCTTTACATTGCTTTTTGCTAAATCTTCATTCAAAAATTTGGCTGCTGAATCAGGCTTTTTGCTGAAATCAATCAACGCTTTTTGATAAAGATGTTCCAGCTCTTTGAGTTTCTTTTCATCGGCATCCTTCAACATTGCACGTTTATAACCGACACGAATACTATTTCTAAGATTTCCATTTCCCTCCTTTTCCATAATAGCCCCCAGATGTTTAGCTGCTTCGAGATAAACAGGATCGTTTAATGTGGCGAGCGCTTGTAGCGGTGTATTGGTACGGATTCGGTCGACCAAACAAACCTCCCGACTAGAAGCATCGAAAGAAACAAAGGAAGGATAAGGACTCGTACGCTTTAAAAACGTATAGATGCCCCTTCGGTATTGATCTTCTCCAGCACTTTTCACCCAGGACTCACCGCTGTATACAGTCATCCATACCCCATCCGGTTGGTATGGCATTACACTTGGTCCATACATTTTATTGCTGAGCAATCCACTCACGGCTAATGCCTGATCACGAATCTGTTCGGCAGATAACCTAAAACGAGGTCCCCTTGCCAAATAATAATTCTGTGGATCCTTTTCAAAATTGGAATTGTTCAGGCTAGAGGACTGCTTATAAGTTCCGGATAATACCATCTCGCGGATCAATTTTTTAATACTCCACTTTTTGGTATTCATCAGATCTAGGGCAAGATAATCTAATAATTCTCGGTGAATCGGCGGAATACTCTGTGTGCCCATATCTCCCAATGGTTCAACTAGTCCCCGACCAAATAGTTGAGCCCATACGCGATTAACTAAAGTTCGCGCTGTCAATGGGTTTTCCTTGCTGACAATCCACTGCGCAAACCCCAAACGATTGCGTTGAGCCCCCTTAGGGAAACTATTCAATGATGCCGGAACTGTAGGCTGCACTTCCGCACCTAGCGACAGGCGGTTACCACGTATAAATACATTTGTCTTACGATGCATGTCTTTGGGATTTTCAATCATGATTGGTACTCCCTCAGGTTGCATGTTGACCAACTGGAGAAAAGTCTTTTGAAAATTCATATTATCCAGTGACTTTTCATGTGGAAAGTTCTCGCGAAATGCAAACCATTCAATCATGCAGATCGGCTGTCCATGAGCGACAGATGGATTCTTGAAAACCAGATATAAGTCATGTATACCACGAGTCGCACTTATGGGAGACTGAATAACCTGTCTTCCATTCGTACTCGGTAAATCAATAACGGCAAGTATTGGTCCGCTAGGTTTATCCAAGTGAATTTCCAATTTTCCACCTACTGCACCTGTCCAGAAATTCATGAAGAATTGCTGTTTATTATCCAGGTTTATTGTCCTTAATCGAGCCGATCCTCCAGTTCTAACCCCCAACCATTTCGTATCATAAAGCGCGCCATCTACTATTTGGTCGCTGTAATGCGCATGGACTTTGGGCTCAAGGGTGTGAAGGAACAGATCTGTTGATTTTACCAAGCTTGCATTTCCTGTCGTCGACAACCACCTCTTTATACTGTCAATTCGTTTTTCATCCTGTGCGGTGTAAAAACGCAGTTTAGGATGATCACCTTGAGTATCTTCATCTCTGGTGTTGTTAAAAAAAGCTAACGATTTATAATACTCTTCAAATTTAAACGGATCATAGGTGTGACTATGACATTGCACGCATTCAAAGGTCGTACTCAACCATACCTGATAAGTTGTATTTAAACGATCCAAAACCGCAGCCATCCGAAATTCCTCGCTATCGGTCCCGCCTTCATCATTATTCATGGTATTGCGATGGAAGGCGGTTGCAATAAGTTGATCCTTGGTTGGTTCCGGGAGCAAATCCCCGGCAAGCTGTTCTATCGTAAATTCATCATAAGGCATATCCTGGTTTAAGGCCTTGATGACCCAATCCCGATAAGTCCATATCGTGCGCGAGCCATCCTTTTCGTAGCCCTTCGTATCGGCATATCGCGCCATATCCAACCACCAACTCGCCCACTTTTCGCCATATTTCTGAGAAGCCAGCAGACTATCTACCCGCCGGCTATAAGCATCATCACGCTGGTCTGCTTCAAAGGCTTGAATCTCTGCCAACGAGGGTGGGATACCAATTAGATCCAAATACACTCTTCGGAGCAACAATGCTTTATCGGCTTCATCTGCAAAGGACAATTTCTTCTCCTTCATCTTATCCAAAACAAAAAAATCAATCGTATTGTTCACCCCTTTGGGCTTTACACCAAATATACTGAGCAACGAAAAAGGTTTAGGGACCTCCGTTTCCTTAGGTGTTGTATAGGCCCAATGCTCTCCCCACTTAGCTCCTTCATCGATCCATCTTTTGAGTATATCAATTTCATCGTCATTCAGTTTAGGGGCATTGTAAGGCATACGCAATTCAGGATCATCGGAAATCAGTCTCTTTACCAGTTCACTGTGTTCCCCATCGCCACGAATAATTGCTGATTTGCCCGACTCAGCTTTGGCGAATGCCTCATTTTCAAAAAGAAAACTTAAGCCACCATTTTTCTTAACCCCACCATGGCATGTGATACAATGTTTATTCAAAATCGGTTTAACATCAGCGCTAAAATCAACTGGCTCTTTTTTTCCAAAAGTCAAAATGCTTGTGCCAATAAGCACAAGCGCCAATAATATTAGCACCAAAATCTTTTTTTTCATAGCCTTGGGATATCTCTATTCTGTATTATTTTAGGTTTATGCACTAAACGAAATGAATAATGATTGTTTTCTTCGTTAAGTGGAGTCGAAACTATTCCATAAATGTGCTCGTTTCGAGTAGGATAAAATTAGAGAACAACACTGGATTATACTAAAACTAGATTAACAGAAACATAAACAATATTACCCCTTGCCCTTGCCAGATTTGCTGTCGACTATTGAGCCACCTATTCAAAAGGTTGATTTAAGACAGCATAACGTACTTTCTTTGGTTAAACTGCAGACAATACAACATCATTTTTGCAACATATTCCTTCGAATCATAAAGTATAACAATTTCGATACGAATTAACTTATTTAGTTTTCAGCACTTCATACAATCACCGTTAAAACTGCTTTTAACGTGGTTTTAACAGGTTCAAGGCCATCGAATAGATAAAATAGTATGCAAAAAAGTAACAATAGTGTCAGTATCTCCCCTTCCAGAGTTTTAAATTTACAAGCAAACCTTTTAAATTATGAAATATCTTTATTTAATACTCTTCTGTTCGTTCACAGTGTTCTCTTTCGGTCAACCGACACCGGACAACAACCTCCATTTCGATCAGTTGGCTTCGCGGTGGGATGAAGCCATTCCGTTGGGAAATGGTCAATTGGGTGCATTGATTTGGAAAAAAAATAATACGATTCGATTTTCACTTGATCGCGCAGATCTATGGGATGAAAGAAAGGCCTTTGCAATAGAAAAACACAATTTCAATTGGGTCCAACAACAAATAAAAAACAACAGCTATGGTATTGTACAGGAGTGGGGAGACGCTCCTTACGATAGATCCCCCTATCCCACCAAGCTTCCAGCAGCGTCACTGTTCTTTGACTTAGCGAAATTTGGCCCTGTCGTTTCGAACGTACTTGACCTGGAACAGGCCACCAATATTCTTAAATTCAAAGATGGTCGGATATTAAGAACCTTCATACACGCCTATAAACCCTTTGGCTATTTTGAAATTACAGGAAACAATGTGAGTGAACTTGTCCCTCAATTAATTCCCCATCAATATGAAAATAGTGCAAACAAAGATGAAAACAAAAGCGTTGTTGAAGGTCAAGATTTAGCAAGATTAGGATATCAGCAAGGAAATATAACCAGAACCAGCAATTACGAAGTGTTGCACCAAAAAACTTATGACAATCATTTTTTTGAAGTTGTATTGAGATGGGAAAAAATATCAGCTAAAAAACTGATTGGATATTGGACAATCGTCAACGATCAAAGGGCAAACCCTTCTGAACTTTCCCTCAAAAAATACACCGAAGAAAAAGCAAGCCATTTGCACTGGTGGTCAAACTATTGGTCCAAATCAAGTATAACTATTCCTGAAAAAAATCTTGAAAAGCAATATTATCTTGATATGTACAAGCTAGGTGCTGTCGCAAGAGAGGGTGCTCCAGCAATTACGCTTCAGGCCGTCTGGACGGCAGATAATGGTGGCCTCCCTCCTTGGAAAGGAGACTTTCACAATGACCTTAACACCCAATTGAGCTATTGGCCAGCCTATTCGGGGAATAGATTGGCCGAAGCCAAAAGCTATACAGATTGGCTCTGGAAGATCCGTAAAAAGAATAGTGACTTTACAAAGCAATATTTCGGTGTCGATGGGCTGAATGTACCCGGTGTCCTTACTTTAAATGGAGACCCTATGGGTGGTTGGATTCAGTATTCTCTTTCTCCAACAATTGGTGCATGGGCGGCCCAACATTTTTATTGGCAATGGAAATATAGTATGGATAAAACCTTTCTAAGAGAACAAGCCTATCCCTATATCGTTGCGTCTGCGACTTACCTTAAGAATATAACCACATTAAAAAATGGACTCCGTTACCTGCCTTTGAGCAGCAGTCCCGAATACAACGATAATAGTGTGTCAGCATGGTTTGACAATTGGACCAATTTCGACCTTAGCTTAGCGCATTTTCTTTTCCAGGCTGCAAGTGAGGTGAGCACAGCCATGGGAAAACCGCAAGAAGCGCAGGGTTGGTTAAAATGTAAGACCCAACTACCTCATTATGCGACGGATGAAACCGGACTACAAGTTGCTGCAAATCTTCCAATGAAACATTCCCATCGTCATATGTCTCCCTATATGGCAATTTATCCATTGGATTTATTAGACATCAATAATCCGCAGGAAAAAGAGCTCATCGAAAGTTCCCTAGATCATATTGAAAAGCTGGGTACACGGGCGTGGGTCGGTTATTCCTTTGCATGGATGGCTTGTTTGCACGCGCGGGCTAAACAAGGAAAGGAAGCCGTTAGCAATCTTCAAAAATTTGCACAGAACTTTTGTTCTACCAATTCCTTTCATCTGAACGGTGACCAGAAAGGTGGGCAATATTCAGACTTTACATATCGACCATTTACGTTGGAAGGTAACTTTGCATTTGCACAGGGAATACACGAATTGCTCATTCAGAGCAAGAATAACTATGTAGAAATCTTTCCAGCCTTACCTGCTGAATGGACAACAGCATCTTTCAAAAATTTAAGGACGATGGGCGGATTTATCGTAAGCGCTGAAAAAAAAGGAGATAAAATCGTTACGCTGAAAATAACTGCGACCGAAGAGGGTACCTTTCGAATTTTTGAACCCAAAACGCTCATGCATGTCAGCACGAAAAAGACCTTACAGAAAGATAACAGCATACAATATGTGAAACTAAAAAAGGGGCAAACAGTAAACTTATGTAGTGTCTAAAGACGGAAGCTATCTAAGTCGGACTGTCGACAAAAAAAAGCGTTTCAACCAAGTGTTGAAACGCTTTTTTTTCACTGAAAACCTGTATCGATTTTTCAGGACTAATCAGTTCTGCAATTTATGCGAGCTCAATCAAAAATTCCTCTTTCGGAAGTCTAAATTTTTTCAGCTTCAGCAACCAATCTTGTTCTTCCATCCGATAGCCTAAAGGAAGCATAACTGCACTCTTCAATCCCAGTTTATCTAAACCAAGAAGTTCATCCAATTCGGCATTTGAAAAACCCTCCATAGGGGTTGCATCAACGCCTAATTCAGCTGCCTGAGCGATTGCCAAACCAAAAGCAATATAGGCTTGTTTAGCCGCATGGGCTGCTTGTTGCTCAACGGATAGGCTTGATAACTGTGCTTTCAATCTATTTTTATACTCGTCAGTGGTGTCTAAAGGTAAACCTCTCAAGGCATTCATCTTGTCGAAGGTACTATCAATACGTTCGTCCGTATAGCTATCCCATCCTGCGAAAACCAATAAATGTGAGCTATCAGCAACAATTTGTTGGCCCCAAGCCACAGGTACAATTTTTTCTTTTAATTCCTGATTCGTAATCACAATCACACGGAACTGTTGAAGTCCAGACGAGCTCGGAGCCATACGTGCTGCCTCCAAAATCTTATCCAAATCTTCCTGAGCGACCTTTTTTGTAGGGTCGTATTTTTTTGTGGCATAACGCCATTCTAGGGTATCTAATAAAGCCATTTTATTCTAATTTAAATGATCAATAGCAACATCATAAAGTTTTGTAAAGATACATAAAAAAATAAATGTCTAAACATTAAAATAAAAGACTAAAACAATAAAAACTAGGACAAAAACACAATGGCTTTCAACATTTGTTACTAGACTTTTAACGCCCAAACAAAGTATATTTACTTCTAATCACAAGCAAATGTCTATTTTATTCAAATTTATTAAGACCTTTGTACTGGTTTATATCCGATTAAAACAAAATGACCTTCAATCATTTGTTTCGGGTGGTTATAAATAACTAAATAAAAAACAGAGCTCACCTGCTCCACAATAAAAACATCAGCGATGTCTATAACGAATGAAACAGAGCTAACAGGCATACAAAAAGCGAGCGATGCCGTTGCCATCACCTTAAAAGCTATGATAGCACATGCTCAAGTGGGTATGTCCACGAAAGAGCTTGACGAATACGGAGCCGAAATATTAAAAAGTATGGGTGCAAATTCTGCTCCTGCTCTTACCTATGGTTTCCCAGGCTACACCTGTATCAGTATAAACAACGAGTTTTGCCACGGAATACCTACTGCGGAAAGACTATTGCAAGAAGGTGATTTGATCAATATCGATGTATCTGCCGAACTGGATGGATATTGGGCCGATAATGGTTGTTCCTTTGTCATAGGAAAGGACATATTTCAACACGAAAAATTGGTAAAAGCATCAAAAGAAATTCTTCAAAAGGCAATCAATAATATTCGTGGTGGTGTGAAAATAGCCGATATTGGGCATCTCATAGAAACTGAAGCGAAAAAAAGAGGTTATAAAGTCATCAAGAACCTTGGCGGACATGGTGTAGGAAAAAGTCTGCACGAGGAACCCGATGAATTGCTTAACTATAAAAATCGCTTCGACCAACGAAGATTTCGAAAAAATACCGTTGTTGCTATTGAAACCTTTATTTCAACGACCTCCACATACGCGACTGAACTCAACGATGGCTGGACAATGGTTGGAGACAAAGGTGGATTCATGGCACAACATGAACATACAATTCTCATTACTGATGGCGCTCCTGTTATATTAACGGCACAGAATGCAATTTACTAAGCAGTCATAAGAAGGCACCTATAGGTCTTTTCGAACAAGTTATTGAACGCTATCGAAAAGACCTGTTTTCTTCAAAACAAAACTTCAAGCTTGCGGCGGAGTGTATAGTCCCTTCATCTCAGAACTAGAGGTTGTAAAAAAATTAAGGGGCCTCTCATAACGAGAAAACCCCCAAATAATATATTTTTATGGCTAAATAATTTTTACCAATACCAAAGACTAATCTTACTGGATAAATGGCTACAGCAGTAAAAGTAGCGTATTCTTCCCAACAAAAAAGTGATGAAAATCACTTTTACCAAAAATTTTATTCCCATTTTCAAAATTCAGCTTCTTTCTTAACATGCTCTCCAACGCATCTATTCTCTGTTAACTGTTTTGATAACTATTTTGAGAGACAGCAAACATTGGAAAGACTTTTACTATCCAAACATGTGTCATCCATCCCTTACTTCTTGCTTAGTTGTCTTAATAAACATTGGGATTGCTCATCTATTTTATGAATTAAGTTTACACAAAATTAAGGACGGCGATGAACTACCAATAAATCACCAAATGCTACCATTTTGATAAGAGCGACAAGATGGGAATAAGTGGGATTTATATAAATGTTTTACATAATTTCGATCAAAAAATCACCAACAAAAGCTAACTTCGCTACATATACACGTCACAGTGAGGTTAAAATTGCAATAATAGATAGCATGACATTGAAAGAATTACAACACAGCAAAATATATGGCGCAGAAAACGGTGGCACTCCATTAATTGTCCTGCATGGGCTTTTTGGTATGGCAGACAACTGGGGATCCTTTGGTCGCAGTTTCGGAGAGAAAAGACAGGTACATTTACTCGATCTTCGTAATCACGGACGAAGTTTCCATAGTGAAGATATGTCGGTGGAAGTTATGGTAGAAGATCTGCTGGCCTATATAACATCCATTGGAGCAGATAAAGTACTCCTATTGGGCCATTCTTTGGGCGGAAAAGTAGCGATGCAATTTGCTATTGATCATCCCGGAAAAATTGAAAAACTGATCATCGCTGATATAGCCCCTAAAGCTTATCCTCCACATCACGAGGATATCTTCGATGCGCTATCTGCTGTAGATATCACAACACTGGAAAACAGGAAAGATGTACAAGTAAAGATTGAACACTATTTGAGTGATCCGGGAGTGATCCAATTTTTATTAAAAAATGTATATATCAGAGAAGATCGGAAATTAGATTGGCGCTTTAATCTGGATGTTTTAAAAAATAAATATACGGAGTTCATCACTGTCGGGGTAAAATCAGGAATATTCAACGGTCCCACATTATTTCTACCTGGAGAGAAATCAAGATATATATTACCTGAGGATAAAATTAAGATCAGGGAACAATTTCCAAATGCCGTGTTTAAGACAATTCCCAATGCCGGTCACTGGGTTCAAGCCGAAAATCCACAGGCATTTGACGCATTTGTTGCCGAGTTTTTAGATCAATAAAAATTAGCTACATGGAATGTCCACTCCTATCTATTGGTTCTTACCACCTTTCGTTAGGAGTAGACATTCAATACTATTATTTCAACGCCTTTGCGTAGGTCTTTATCGCACGATCACGGGCAAACTGATGGTCAACAATAGGCTCACAATAGTCTGAAGTGTCTAATTCAGGAACCCATTGTTTTATATATTCCTGATTTTTATCGAACTTCTCAGCCTGAAGCGTCGGATTAAAAACCCTAAAGTACGGGGCTGCGTCACAACCACTACCAGCGGCCCACTGCCAGTTACCATTGTTGGCCGACAGATCATAATCATTTAGCTTTTGTGCAAAGTAGGCCTCTCCCCATCTCCAGTCGATCAAAAGGTGCTTACAAAGAAAACTGGCTACGACCATTCGTACGCGATTGTGCATATAACCCGAACTATTCAATTGGCGCATACCCGCATCTACCAAAGGATATCCAGTGTCTCCATTGCACCATTGCTGGAATTCTACCTCGTCATTGCGCCATTGTATGTCATCGTATTGCTTTCTAAAAGACTCCGTAACAACATGCGGATAATGGTAGAGTATCTGCATAAAAAATTCACGCCAGATCAATTCAGACAACCAGGTCGCATTGTGTTTTAAAGCAAAACTAACACATCGACGAACACTGATTGTTCCAAAGCGAAGTGCGATCCCCAATTTGGTTGTGCCCATTAATGCCGGATAATCGCGGGTGGTATCATAATGGTCAATAATCGTCGCATTCAGCTCTGGTTCTTCAAAAATAAGGTCAGTCTCCAGAAACCCCAAATCCGCCAAAGAAATAATCTGCTGATGGTTTTGCTGAAAGAAAAATCCCGTTGTGTAGGTATAGGAAAGATGGTCCTCAGGACGTAATTTCTCCCGCCATTTTTTTGCATACGGCGTATAAACCGTATAGGGTGTTCCATCGTTCTTTAAAATATCTCCTTTATCGAAAATAACCTGATCTTTCACAGCTTTGAAAGGAATTCCCATAGCTGTACAAAGCTCGAAAATCTCTTTGTCCCGTCGAATTGCTTTCGGTTCATAATCCCGATTACAATAGATTCCCTGCACATCAAATTTTTCAATCAGCTCCCTGAAGATAGTAATAGGTTTACCGTAGAACGTATTCAAAGTTGCACCGCTTTCTCCGAGTATGGTATTGATACGGATTAAAGCCTGATGGATGTAATGAAGACGTCGATCTTTTTTATCCTCCAATTGCATTAGAATATCCTCGTCAAATATGAATATAGGTAATACAGGATAGCCCGAAGCTAAGGCGCGAGTAAGCCCAGCATTATCATTCAGACGTAGATCCCGACGAAACCAAAACACAATAATTTTATCTTTTTCCATAAAAACGACTAATAGTTGAATTCACTACCCCATGTTAACAATTTTAAAGGGCAAAAGGTTAGCTCGATAATCTAGGTGTAAAATACCTATATAAACAAACTGAACCATCAAAGGTACTCGAAATTCCCCTTGATGGTCCAGCATTGAATAATTTTATTGCGTTAGTTTTTCAAACTCGCCATGTCAATAACAAACCTGTATTTAACATCGCTTTTCAATAGTCTATCATAAGCATGATTGATATCCTGCATTTTAATCAGCTCTATATCGGAGATAATATTGTGTTTGCCACAAAAATCAAGCATCTCCTGTGTTTCGGCTATCCCTCCGATCATAGAACCTGAAAAACTCTTACGTGTTGGAATCAGACTAAAAGGAGCCACAGGAAGTGGATGTTCCGGAGCGCCAACAAGAGTCAAGGAACCATCTCGTTTCAATAAACTTAAATAGGCATTGATGTCATGTTGTGCCGAAACACAGTCCAAAATGAAATGTAATGTTCCTGCATGTTCCTTCATTTGTTCTACATCAGTTGACAAGATCACTTCGTCAGCACCCAAACGTTTGGCGTCATCAACTTTAGAAGCAGACGTTGTAATGACAACGACCTGCGCTCCCATTGCTTTCGCAATTTTGACTCCCATGTGTCCCAAGCCACCGATACCCGCTATACCGACTTTTTTTCCTGGTCCCACATTCCAATGCCTCAAAGGTGAATAAGTGGTAATTCCAGCACATAATAGAGGTGCTGTTGCTGCGAGATCCAAATTTTCAGGAATGTGCAGCACAAAATCCTGATCTACTACAACACGTTCAGAATAACCACCAAATGTCTGTTTATTAAGGTGCTTATCGTGTCCGTTGTATGTTTGGATATTTCCATTTTCACAATATTGTTCCAGCCCTTCCTTACAACTTTCACATTCGCGACAACTATCGACCATACAGCCTACACCGGCCAAATCGCCAACTTTAAACTTGGTTACAGCGGATCCAACTTTAGTAATTCGCCCCACAATTTCATGACCGGGTACATTCGGATAAACGGTTCCGCCCCATTCATTTCGCGCTGTATGTAAATCCGAATGGCAAACTCCACAAAATAAGATATCAATCTCGACATCTTTCTCCGTCACTTCACGGCGTTCAATATCCATCTGTTTTAGATCAGCCGTTGGTGCGCTTGTTCCAAAAGCTCTAATTGAAAATGTACTCATACTTGATAAAATTGTTGTTTTCTGTTTTAAATAAATGCATAAAATTCCTACGATACAACACAGATTCCATCCACACGATAAAATTAACCAATGGATGTAAAAAATGTTTTGAAGGAACGATATCAAAAGTAAAAAGTAACTTTCAGAATGATTTTGCTATAAAGCTCAAATTGATATTTCTTTACGGCTCATCGCATCATGCCTGAACATCTCTAATAGGCTAGCTTTGTAAACCGGAAAACCTAATCAGTATCCTCGACCTGTACAAATTGCATTGCCAAGCCCTGCTTCTGGCATATATTCAGAATAGAAAATTCAAGTCGGGTACTAATCCGCAGAACAAGCAAAAATTGCTGGTCATCCAACAATAAATCAATATTTTTTATCTCCGGGAAACTTTGATAGAGAAAATGATAAATCTCGCTGGCTTTCCACTTCAGCTTACGAGATAGCGAATAAACAACTTTATACATATTTAGATTATTTCAAAATTTTAACGGCAATTTGTTGTAAGTGGTGGTTCAAAAAACGCATCTGTTTCAGTTCCTCAAAATCTCGGGCTAGTCGAACCTTTTTATTTTCATTTTCCAGCGCAAGAGCTAGGCTATCCAAGCGCTCCACATCGTTGTGTATTAATAAATAACAATCAATATCTGGATCCAACAACCCCATCATTTCAGGGCGGATTGTTTCCTCTGTCTCCACCATAACCAAAACGCATCTTTCTGATGCAAAGCTATCCACCGACTTTCCTACTTTCGCATTTAACACCATAGTTGTAATCCTGTTTATTGTCTGTATAAAAAGAATCGACCAATCAAAATAGACATATTTTGTATTTTTGTCGAAACAAGCTTCAAAAAAAAGAACAATAAATATACATCCTTACTGTTCAAAATAGTTACTTCGCGCTACACTGCCGAATTGTTAGCGCAATCCCTTAACACATATACTTGTCAACCAGGAAAGCCTAGCTTCAAAATCTGGAAAACGATCAAAAAGTAAAACTTCCTGCTCAAAGCAACGTGATGTTGTCACTAACATTTCAGATAAAAACAGGATATCCTTTTCCTCTAAGGCCTGAATTTCTTTTTTCCTAACGGCTAATTCAATCATTTCACGAATCAACTTAATCTCGTCGTCCAGCATGTAACGTGTTTTAGAAACCATCAAGGCTGGATCGGATTTCATATCTTCGAACGCGAGATGAAAACGTTTCGTAATTAAATTAATCTGACGTAGTTTTGCTTGTAAAAAACCGACTAAATTATCTTCCAGTGAAGCGTCCCTGTTATAAGTTCTACGCGCGACCTCAAACACTTGCTGACATAGGTACTCCGCAATCGCATCAAAGACATCCATTTTACTGTTAAAATAGTAATATAACGTGCTCCGACCCTTTCCACAAGCTTTTGAAATATCCTGCATAGAAACCCTTGCAAATCCATATGTTTCAAACACTTTCATGGATGATAAGATAATTTCCTCCTTAATATTTTCTTGTTGACCCGTCATTACTCGACAAATCTACAAAAAATGTCGAAAAATCAATTCACCCAGCCAACTTTTTTTCGCCACTCATTGTAAGTGTCATTCTCCTGATCCAGTAATTGAATTCGTTCCACATGTTCAATTTTATTCATTTCTATAGGATTAAGGGGTAAAAGATTCATACTGCTCCTCAAGCTGTTTATTGCACTTTTATCTTCCACGGGATAAATACTGCCACTGCTGCTTAACTGTGTCCCATAACGTTGCGGCTTACTTTTGAAAACCTGAATTCGATCGTGCAAATAAGCCAGATTTGCGCGATTGATGTCCATAATATTATCAAGAAGCAACTGATAACAATCTTGCATAAATTGAGGTTCTCCTATCGCATGCTGAACAATCAGCCAAGCTGAATTGCTAGCCGCTTCGCCGACTTTTGAAATAGTTGGATAACCTATTTCGGCAATGATTTCACGTAGTCTTTCTGCATTCCTTTGGTGAATTGTTTCCATCTCCGCATGATATCCACCATGAAGCTCTCCCCACTGTAATAACTTTTCCCGCATTGATTCGTCGTCCTGCGCTAATCGGATAATCTCTTCCGCAATATTTCTATATAACATCTCAATTTTCTAAAATCTTTACTACGTATTTTACTTCTCTAAATCCTTTCCGCCTGGGCCGGTAACCCATTATATTCATAAGCTATTAATCTCAACAACTTCTTTCGACGGGAATAGACTACGCTTTATGTATAATCTTAGTCAGGTGACTTACATCGGTCAGCCCAAATTCAGCAGCAATTTCCTTTAAGGTAACTCTTCCTACTGCTATTCGTTGACGTATCAAGGTACTGCGGTAGTTTTGAATATAGTCCCGTAAGGTAATCCCTGCCTGACGTTTAAAGTAAATACCAAGATAATCGTTGGCAATATTAAAGTGCTCCGCCATCATTTTTATCCGCAGACAGTTGGGATCGTAAATATTTTTATGAATATAGCAAAACATAGCCTGCAGATCGCGGCTTTTGGTACTACTACTATGCAATTCAGGCATATTTCGCTGCAGAACATGTGCAATGCTGAATAATTGCAACCAAATAAGCTCCTGATTTCCGATTTGATCTTTCTTTAATAAAAGGAGTATATCAAAGATCTGTTCTATTACCAGCTTATCTTCCCCCGCTAATTGAAACCCCATCTGATGGGTTTCTCTACTTTTTATGATATATTCCAGCTGTTGTATTGCGGGCGTAGCACCCGAAGTGTCACGACCAAGGTAGGCGTCGGTAAATTTAAGATAAACAAAATGTGTGAGTTGTTCGATTTCAAAATAATGCTGATCATCTGGCCCAAGCAGAAAGATTGCTCCTGCCCCGTAAGGAAATGAATGTCCATTAACGATATGTCGTCCTGAACCCGCCCGAATAAAAATGAACTCGTAATGATTATGATTATGCTCGGGATGGTTCCATTCGAGCATCTTAAATCCTGAAATAAGCACCGGTTCAAACTGACGATAACGTTTCATTTCAGAAATATACATAATTATGTTGGATTTTTACATTAAACCCCACCAGGCTTCCAACTAACTTTGGCCTTATAAATAATAGATAAAGATGAAGACTAGAAAAAACACCGCTTTAGTTGTGGGCGCCAATGGCGTCATAGGCAACAATCTCATAGACTACCTTGAAAAGACGGAAGAATGGGAAATTATAGGTTTATCACGACGAACAAATGATGATCGGAATAAGGTTCGTTTTATCGCTGTAGATTTATTAGATATAGCCGATTGTATCAAAAAACTAGGCAACTTGGATTCAGTGACTCATATTTACTATGTTGCATATCAGGATAGGCCGACCTGGGCTGAGCTGGTAGAGCCCAATATGAGAATGCTAAGCAATGTTTTGACTGTGGTGGAACCAATAGCAGGTAATCTTCAACACATCAGCTTAATGCAGGGGTATAAAGTATACGGTGCTCACCTGGGTCCTTTCAAGACGCCGGCCAAAGAATCAGATGCCGGACATATGCCACCTGAATTCAATACCAGCCAACAGCAATACCTCGAACAACTGCAACAAGGCAAGAAATGGACTTGGTCGGCGATCCGTCCGTCAGTTGTTGGTGGAACGGCTCCCAATAATCCGATGAATCTAGCGTTGCTCATTGCTGTATATGCTTCTATCTCAAAAGAACTCGGTATTCCGCTTCGGTTTCCAGGAAAAATTGGCGCTTTTCAGACATTGATGGAAATGACCGATTCAACACTATTAGCCAAAGCAACGGTATGGGCCTCGACCAATCCACAAGCGGCCAATCAAGCCTTCAACATTAACAATGGCGATCTCTTCCGCTGGAAGGAACTATGGCCCAAATTAGCAGCCTATTTTGATATGAAAAGTGCTGACCCGATCCCGCTATCACTCGAAACAATGATGGCAGATAAGGAACCTGTATGGCAAAAATTAAAAGAAGAGCATGCATTAAGCTATAACTATGCGCAGGTTTCAGCTTGGCCTTTCGGCGACTTTGTCTTTTCTTGGGATTATGATTTTTTTGCCGACGGCACAAAGGCAAGACGGCTCGGTTTCCATGAATTTATCGATACTGAACAAATGTTTTATCAGCTCTTTGACGAAATGCGTGAAAAAAGAATAATTCCATAATAGCAAAGATTAAATTTTACCGTCTATTTTTGTAACTTACCTAGATCAAGCACAACCTTTACTTCATTACAAATTCATCCGGTATCATTTTATTGATTCATAGTCAGAAGGATAGCGGATATTTTGAAAAAACAAGCAATATGAATACAAAAAAAGCCTTTGTAGTAGGATCAGGAAAACTTGCAAACGCAATACTGGAAGCCGATTATTCCATTCCCAATGTAGAAATTTCACCTTGGCAACCATCCATTACAACGACATCTCCATCTATTGTTATACATGCCGGATCGGGCCGGGAGTTACAGGATTGTCTTGATTTTTGTGCACGTACAGATTCGGTATTAATTGAACTGTCGACGGGGCTAGAGACCGAAAAGCTTGAGACTGCTTTTCCACTTGTCATTTGCCCGAATACCTCCGTACTTTTGCTAAAAACGCTCCATATGCTTCAACAATTTGGTCATAATTTCAAAGACTATGAAATATCTATTATAGAGTCTCATCAGGCCTCCAAGAATACTGAACCAGGTACAGCTTATCATATCGCCAACTCTTTACAGGTCGCTCATGAGCGTGTTGTCTCCATTCGCGATGCGAAAACGCAAGCTTATAAAATAAATATTCCCGTTGCCTACTTAGAAAAGCATGCCTACCATCAGATTGTGATCAAAGATAAAAATGATGAAATTAAAATTGAGACCAAGGTCCTCGGACATGATTCTTATTCAAATGGTGTCAAAAAAATCCTTGAAGCATGTGTCAAGAATAAATTAGCCAATAGAAGGCATACGGTGTTGGATTTGGTCGCTATGGGGCTACTTTAGTTAAAACTTTCAATTTAGATAGTAGGTTTCTATAAGAGGAGTAAAAGAAAATCCATTTGGTTTTCTTCGCAGCCACAACAATTTATAAAATGGGATTTGGGGCCAATTTTTTCATTGTTTTTATTTTTCTACCACTGCTGGTAATTTTAATGTTATGCGGAATTTTCACAGAAAGACGCTTCTTTGGTTACGCAATTTTATCTCTCATCGGCGGCGCATTTCTACTTTTTTCTTTGTCTCAACTTTTTCAATGGATCGCTAGCCCAAAAATCTTAAAAAAAGAAGATTATTATGGGACTTATCACATAAAACGTGACCTATTCCCAGGAAAACAAACTGACTGGCAATACGATAGGTACAATTTTGTCATAAAGGATAACGATTCGATTTATTTCAACGTCGTAAGTGCAGGTAAAGTATCCAAAGTTTACAAGGGCAAGATCGAAACAGTTAGTCCTTATGAATCCGCACGCTTAAAGCTGTGGATGGACTCTCCCACTCATCATATTCTTGAATCAGATCCAACGGTGTACCGAAGTCCTTTAGGCTTCTATTTGGTATTTTATTCGTCGAAATATAACAACGTTTTTTTTGAAAAAGACTGACATTCATGCGTTATTTAACATGACAAGATTTTCTCTGTGTACAGGTTACTGCCCTATGTAATATGCACAAAAAAACACCATAAATTGGTGTTTTTTTTATTTTATAATACATATAGGATTAGTTTGCCGACTGCTATTTCCCTTTTGATCTTAGAAATCGTTGTGACAAATATCGCCGTACGGGTATATCGTATAACTTCAAACAGCCGTATGCAAGCACTATACTTCCGATCACAACAGCTGCTGCTCCCGGCAGAGATTCTTCAAAACTCAGATTTTCATTCTTGACCCAAGCATAGTATAGATAAATAAAGGGATAATGTACCATATACAAAGGATAGGATATATCGCCTAAAAACTTGCAAAGCCAACTTGTAATACCGCTTTCTCCCTTGCCAGATGCTCCTAAAATAACAAGCAAAGGGAAAACAACAACACAACACAATGTATCGTACAGACCATTCATCCATAAATGCTCAGCTCCGCCAATGCGCGGCATAGCCAAAAGAGGTACTAAGATCAAACTACAAATCCAAAATGCCCCCTTGATCTGTAAAGATTTAAATATCCTCGATAGCAACAGGCCCGCTGTAAAAGAAAATAAAAGACGAAGTGAACCTGCCGTAAATTCTGTTCCTGTGAGTGAAAAACCAGCACATATATCTCCCAAGGGTCCCAATATCGCAAATGCAGCCAAACCTATTCCGAATAAAATAACGAGTCCGGCTAATGCTTTGGTCGAAAATCTTCGAATGACCAATGCATACAAGATATTACCGATGTATTCAAAAAACAACGACCAGCTTGGTCCATTTAATGGAAACATCTCCCCAAGCCCTCTCACTTCATGCCCCGGAATCGCAGGAATTAACAAAGCATTCAATAGGGTTGCGATTGCCAGCGAAGAAAATGTCACTTTTGTCACATCCCAAACAGAACAACCCTGAAAATAGAACAAAACTGCTCCAATGATCGCTCCCATAACAACCATCGGATGTAAACGTATTATTCTTCGTTTTATAAATTCTTTTGTTGTCATCGTCTTCCAGCGATCATCATAAGCATAGCCCACGACAAATCCTGAAAGGATAAAGAAAAAGTCGACCGCCAAATAACCATGATTAATTCGCTGATCTAAATGGCTCGTTGCAAAGGCTTCAAAAATATGAAAGCAAACGACGGTAATAGCTGCGACCCCTCGTAACCCATCAAGTACAGCATAATGTGGTTTGGTATCTGCATAAGCGGAAGTCGGTACTTGAGTATCTGACATAAAAATAAAACGATTTGATTGATTTTTTTACAAGGAAGTAAATATAAACAAATTCGCTTATGCAGGTTTGTAACAAGTTTGCAGGTTACCCATTATCTACATCTGTCATTTGATAATGGGGATATAATCCGGTAAGTAAACCTGCTCTTTTTGCATATTTTGGATGTAAATTTTAGAATAAATTTCCAAACGGATATCGGTGATGTCTGTAGTCGTCGGCTTATCGTCTTCATCTTCTCCAAATGAAAAAATCTGTTCTTCCCTTCTATTTTTTTTATGCAAAAAATAGTAAAAGTCTTTATTTTCCCAACCTTTTATACCACTTCCCGCATCATCTTGAAGCATCAATTTTGTAAACGTCTTCTGTAGATAGTTGTAAATATTTTGAAAATCATCTTTATTTTTTGAAGACTTCAGTGCATATAGATAAGTAAATTCACCATTTTTATCCTCTGCCACAGTCAAGGCTGGAAAAGAGACTCCGGATAATATCGCTACGGTATCCTTTTCTTCATTATAAGAAACAGTTGTATAACGATAACCGAAATCTTTAACTGGCTTTAATTTCCGTGTTCCCCAAGCTGCGGTAGACTCGATATAAAATAACGTTGGCAGGCTCCCTTCTGAATTAAAAATAGCAAGCGTATCCTTTTTAAATATGGCGGTTTCAAAGACTTCTTTCAACTCTTTCTTATCCATACTTTTAACGTCCGCATGCAGCAACTCTTCGCTCCTTTTTATTTTGGGGCCATAAAATTTGGATGCATTAAAGGTTCTATCCAATTTTTCAAGGATCACCCGATCCGGATTTTGCGATTGACAGGAATACAGCATACCAGATAAAAGGATCAGACAGCATACACTATAATATAGAAAATGAAACGGCTTCATCGGAATTGTCATTCAAATTATTTTTTGGGTTACGATCTTTACTTTGCCGTAAAGATCTTCAAACTAAAATAAATTTGTATTCATTTGCAAATGAAATTGTGCGGGATTAACACCTTTTGACTTTTTAGAAGTGCAGCGCAATCCAAAAGTACATCGTTGTACTTCGTTCGCGTTGGGTCCACGTTGAGTCCACCTTAATAAAGGGCTGTCACTCCAAAAGAATGTCGGATTCATCTCGGATTCACAGGGACTGTGATACGGCTCTGTCCCAATGCAGGTAGCTATCGGGCTAGAACAGAGGCTCATTGGCTGTCAAAGAAGAAATTATGTAAATTGGGCTTCTAAGTTACGAGCCAGACTATAAAACGTATTTTTGCATATAAAAATCAATTATCTATGTTTGAAATATACAAATCGTATTAATTTAAATAGATAAAGAACAAGCAAGCGTATATTATGTTCAAAAAGGTATTTTCTTTAGTTTTCTGCTGTTTATCTACAGCCATTTTTTTCAAAGCATCTGCACAAGATTTCAAGCTTTCCTCTTTACCAGGTCAGTATCAAAAACCGGTCAAAAATGCACTAAAAGCTGCCGGCACGAATCGTAATGAACTGGAAAAAGTACTAGAGAAACTGCCCAAAGAAATGCGTGAAGGCGCGGCTTTTCTCATAGCTTATATGCCTAAGAATGATTTAACGACGATTAAGAGTGATCATCTTATCCATAATATTGAAAAGGCTTACCAGGCAAAATCAACATTTTCCTGGGCTAAGGAAATTCCAGATTCTATTTTTCTAAATGAGGTATTGCCCTATCGTGTATTTTCTGAAGATCTAGACGACTGGCGTGGTGATTTCTACGATCGTTTCTCAAAATATGTAACAAATAGCAAAACGATAAAAGATGCCATTGTAGCCATAAATAAGAATATCAGAGATGAAGTAAAAGTCGATTACAATACCCAACGAAAAAAAGCAGATCAAAATCCATCTGAATCGATAAGCCAAGGGATGGCATCTTGTACCGGATTATCCATTTTACTGATCGATGCATTGCGATCAGTAGGTATACCGGCCCGGATTGCAGGTACACCAAACTGGCATGACAATCGTGGTAACCACAGTTGGGTCGAGGTATGGATGAATGGTAAATGGTATTTTACTGAATATTATCCGGACAAAGAACTAAATTACAGCTGGTTTTTGGCCGACGCAGGGAAAGCCGATCCGAATAGCAAGGAACATTCCATTTATGCGGCTTCCTACAAACCGGCCGCTACCTCATTCCCAGCATGGAGCGAAACAGAAGTATATGCAGATAATGTTTCCCAGCGCTATATTGATCTATTCAATCAGCAATATAGCCAACAATTGAACGACAAATCTTACACCCGTCTAAACGTAACCATGTATCTCAGTAACGATCAATGTCAACCGGAAGGCAGAACAAAATGCAATGTGGATATCTTTCAAGGAAATGATCAAATTGGCGGTGGTTCGACCGCAACTAAACTGCAGGATGCGAATGATTATTTAACATTTATCGTGAAAAAAAACCAATCTTATACCTTGAGGTACAACAATAAAAATGGGCCTACCGAAAAGAGAGTAACTGTAAAAGATGAGCCTTTAAATGTGATATTATACTTCAATTAATATAGATTATTATTTCGTACGTTATCATCCCCAACCAAAGTTCCAGCAACCTGAAAACCAATTAGCATTAAATTATGAAAAATATTTTTGACAAAACAGTGAGTGATGAAGTGATAGCACGGATTCAAAATCTTAATCCAGATAGAAATTCGCAGTGGGCACACTGAATTGATGAATCCAAGTAGCCAACCGGATCGCCAGGCGTAGAAGTGCCCTGGCGATCCAGTTAAGGTTATCGCCACCAATGATAATAGTTATGCATGCCGTCGTATTCAAATCCACACCTCGGATAAAGACTATTACCGATAACATTTGTTTTCTCAGTCTCAAGCATCAGACCACAAGCTCCAGTCTCTTCACACCAGGCTTTACTACGATCGATAAGCCGAACCGAAAGACCTTTACTCCGATGATCAGGATGCACAAATAGATCACTCAACAACCACTGTCGCTGCAATTTAGTATAATGAAACAATTTATAAAGCTGAACAAAACCAACAGCTTGTTCGCCCTGAATTGCCAAAAAGATTTCTGACTCTCCGTACAAAAATCGCTCCCTCAAAAATTCTTTGGCTTTTTCCAAATCCGATTCCTGTCTGTAGAAAATTCGATAAAGATTGAATAACGCCGCTGCTTGATCAAGATCCTCAAGACTTGCCTTTCTAATGTTATAATTCATTTCATTAAATAGTTTGATTTATAGTGCAAATGTATCGCAACTCTTTCGTATCGACCTCATCCAGATCGCAGATGTGCAGTGGTCCAATCTTCGGTAACATGGATTTCGACGCGACCAATAAACAAGTTCATAATAATTTCAAAAACAGACTTCATGCCTTTATAACAATAGTTATCGAATTATAAATGCTTTTGAACGAATTGTAAGTCTTCTATACGGTCAATTTATAAGGCCCCTATATTTAGATATGAAAAGGAGAAAATTAGCAGCCACAGACAGTGAAACCTTTATAAATTATTACCTACCCAATTGGCGATCCATTATCATCGGTAGTATCTTGATTTTAATGGGGATATCTACATGTTTCATCGGTTATCATCCGAATGATTCATTTAAAGAGAATTTCAGTGCCATGGTACTTGACTTTAAAGACGTATTTCGCTTTTTAGTTTCATTATTTATGCTGTTACTCCACTTATCTTTTATTATCGGCGGCTTCCTTCTTCTAAAGAGCAACATGAAGGTCATCCGAGCCCGGACAGATAAAAAAGGATTGTATTTTAAACGGATTAAAAAGAAGACCGGGAGTATGTGGGCTTTAGCAGATTTGGATGCGCTGGTATTCGTGCCCTACATTCAAATCGTTAATATCCGTATTATTGAAAGCAATTGGTTGGGGCCTAGACTTGAGCTTGAGACTTTTCAAGGTAGAGAAATCCTTACCATGTTGAACGTATTAAGCCGAAAACAAAAAGAGCAAATTTGCCAAACCGTGAAAGAATATGGCATTTAATGGAGACGTGGTCTGCCCTCTCCCGTTTAAACAAGTAAAGCTTACTAAAATCAGAAAAAACTGATTCTAGTAAACTTTTACTTTGAATTACTTATTCCTATAATGTTATAATCAATCGTTGAGTAACAATTGATCAACATATTCTCTGATCTCTTGTGGTAACATAAGATAAACCGATGTTTTCAGGTTTTCTTTACTCGGTACCCCATCGATGAAAATATTCTTAAAACCTTCATTGAGCCATTTCCCCTCATCCTCTAGATATCCACGATATTTGCTGTCTAAATTTTCAATAACACTATTGTTGTTTCCCATGTTTTCCGTCATTTATTCTATGTAATCTGCATCTAAAATATTCGACAGGGGAACATCAACATTGGTGCCACACCTCCTCAAAATTTTAAAAATCATCCGTCGGAAGGCATATTTTAAGTTTTCTTAACATTTCCCTATTCTAGCAACGAAAAAACCATTACACATTAAATATCAATACATTACAAACAGACAAAAAATAATTTAATTTGCTTTAGTTGATATTATTCGCGATTTTTAATGGTGAATACCGTACTTTTGTATTTTAATGTTTATAACCCTATTATTTATGATATTAATAGCAGTCTTACTTCCTTGGTTATCGTTTTTCTTACGCGGTAAGATTCTAAGTGGCATTCTCTGTTTGATCCTACAGATGACTATACTGGGTTGGATACCCGCAGCCATTTGGGCGGTTGCATCTCGTGTTGACGGAAAAAACGAACAGCGCATACGTAAGATGGAACGTAATATGCGTAATTATCGATAAACCTTGGGCGCGAGCTTATTCGATTGAACAGTGATCAATTGGGTGCCAAAAAATGCTGTATTTGTCCTAGTGTAAAATCGATCAGTTGGTCATTTACATCGCCATTAAAATCAGCCATCATATAGTTCCCATGATTAGCCGGTAAAATAAGCAGTCGAGCATGAGGAATCTGCTGTTGCATGGCAGCTAGATGTGTCGTTTTTACAACATCTTGGTCTCCACCTATCAAAAATACCGGGCAGGTCAAAAGGCTTAAGGATTCCGTTTCGAAGTCTTTAAAGTTTATCATGCGCTGGCTATCTTTTTCATACATATTTCGAAATTTCTCTGGATCTGGGTTCAGCTTCATAAAATTTTCTTTGAGAAAAGGCGGTATATCGTTGATCGTTGAAGCTTCCATACTTTCAAAAAAACCATCTAAAAGCCCCTCTCTTTTGGTATTTCCCGATGCAGCAATCAGCTTTTCCACCTTGTCCGGATACATCGTCGCAAATTTCAAAAGTGTTGTCGCTCCATTGCTAAAACCGAAAAATGACGCTTTTTCGATAGAAAAGAAGTCAAGAACAGCCGAAATATCTTTCGCATCCTGCTCGAAGGTTTCGGGAGTGGTTCTGTGTTCGGATCTTCCATGATTTTGCAGGTCTATCACAATCAACTGGTACTGATCATGCAATCTTTTTACTGTCTCTTCAAAATCAGTGTAGCCAGAGGAACCTCCGCCATGAATCAATACTAAAGGCTTTCCTGTGCCGAATATTTCGTAGTAAAGTTTTATTCCATTTGCAGGTGCATAACCGCTTTTCGATTCTATTTCACGCATAATTTATCCTATAAAGTCTATATTTCTGTCAGTAGCAACACGCTTCTACAGCGATTTGTTTTCTATAAATTTTTTAAAACTTAACAAGACCCCATCGGTAAAAGACTGTTGTAGTTCCAAAGGTGTAAATGTATCAGGCTCGAAAGTTTCCCGGATAATCGTATTGTTATCAATAGCCTGAAATTCAACAACACAGGTTCTCCCTCCACTCATACTTCCAATGTATTCCATCAAAATAATCTCATCGTAAACGCCTACATAATCAAATCCCTCCCGGCTATTTTTTTGCTCCATTCTAAAATTAAACATCCCGCCTTCCCTAAAGTCAATATGAACAGCAGGACAGTGCCAATCGTCAAATGGAATATTCCATTGCATAATTGCATCAGCATCATTCCAGTATTTCCAAACATGGGCTAGTGGCTTTTCAACTAAAATAACCGAAACCAAATTTTTGACAGGACGATCTTTACGTTTCATACGATGTTTTTAAATGATAAGAATACTTTTGTCTATCTACACTGGCTTAAAATCATTCCGTTCAATATATTGAGATAAATGATTGCATCGAGCGGCACCACAATATTAATAAACTATACAGAAATTCGACTTGTCCTATGACAATATTGATTTAAGCTACACACATTTTTCTGCTATACAGCGGGGCTTCACTCTATATTTAAGAAAAGGACGAAAGCCTACCGTAATAAGTCGATTAATGAATAAACAGAAGACTATGGTATATTTATTGTATGAACATGAGAGAACATATAAAAAACCGATTCAAATGAGAAAATTAGCATTTATAGTCATGAGCCTTGTTACTTTTACAGCCTGTAACAATGCTCCCAAGAACAGCGAATCAAAAGAAACAACTGATCAAAGCAAGGAAGCAACTCCATCGATCGGCGGCAGCAAGGATGAGCACGGTTGTTTAGTCGCGGCGGGACAAACTTGGAGTGAGATCAAACAAGGATGTATCCAGGTCTTTAATGTTGGCTTACGCCTGAATCCAACGGAGAAAGAAGAAGGGAAAGCTGTCATTAGTGCCTTTGTTGTCCTTAGCGAGGATAAATCAAAGGTAGAATTATTTTTACCTGATGACAGTAAAAAAACCATTATCCTGGATAAAGTCGAAAACGACATTTACCAAAAGGATAACTATAAATATGATGCTAAAAAATCAGCTCTTTACGTGGATAATACGATTAAGTACACAGGTGATGTTGAGTAGCCTAGAAAGAAGATCTCGTTTTAATCCTATACTAGCAGAAGGGCTGCTGTAATAAATTTCTGAATGCGACAATAGTTATTCTGAATCCATTTCACTCGGAATAACTATTGTTCTATTCTATTATTTCAAGTGCACTATTGAACTATTGGCACAATTTGCACTACATATGGCCCTGAGTAATGATTCCCCACCATTTTATTCTCATTCACAGTAATATGATATTGGCCAACATCTTTAAATCTATAGGCAAGTTCTTTGCCAAAGGGGCCATCAGCCGAACCATTGGGCAGAAAAAGCTGACTAATTCGTACATTTGCTGTATCCCTGGGAGTTTTTATTTTGATAAGAACCGAATCCGCCTGATGGACTGAAATAAAAATAGTATCCGTTTTCCCTGATACCATATTCATTTCCTTAGATCTTCCACCACCAAAAAAAGTTACGTTAGAAGGTAATTCTTCTGCCTTGCGCTTAGATTCATTTGTACTGGATTGTGTTGGACTTTGGGGGAATTGACAAGCTCCGTAAAAAAAAACTATCAACACATTCATGATCAATAATCGTAATTTACCCATAACGTTTTACTTAAGATAACAAAAGCAATTAGATTACAGTTTTAGCCATTTTTCTTTTTCTATATATCCAACCGTTGAAATTGGATTCTTTACAACCCTACCGCTTTATCGGTTATCTTGCCCTATGAACGCCCTCCAGCATTTCAGTAATACACTGCATGAATAATTCATTGCCTTTCACGGGGTCGTAAATGAACCCATGGCCACCAGCCTTCAGTGTCCGAAGATGCCAAGCCGATGATTTTCGGCTAGCGTAGACAGCACTGACCTTCGCTATTGGATAGATTGTATCGTCAGCCGTGTGAAAAGAATATATTGGTCTATCGCTGTGTAACCGTTCCCAATCGATCGGCTCAATAACGAGTTCACAATCGGCAGATAATGTGAAGAAGGCACTAAATGGTGTATTACTTTGGGCGGCAAACCAATAAACGGCTGTACCACCATTAGACATTCCACCAAGGTAAATTTCTTTGCTATCCAGTGAATAGTTAAGTTTGACTTCTTCGGTAATTGCTAACACCTGTTGAAAGGCAGGACGTTGTCGTACCCAACCGTACGATTTTTTTCCAAAGGGATAAATTACAACAAATCCCAAACGATCTGCCAATTTAAAAATCGGCTCGTCCGCTACACTTGGGTCCGCGAACTGGAACTCAGTGACACTTGAGACGCCACCATGTAAGTAGACGATAGCTCTTACGTTGTTTTTATCTTTAAGCTTCGCAGGTAGATAGACCAAATAGGGTACAAGACTATCGCCCATTTGATTCCAATATAAAGCAAAACCTGATTTGACCACCTCACCTGCCCCCCTTGAACTATTGTGTTGAATCTTTTTTAACCACTCACGTTTAGCCTCAGCTTGTTGCTTTTTCAACTGAGCTACCTTTAATGATAGCCGATCCAATTGATTTTGATAGGCACTTTGTTGTTTTAAATTTTGAAATTCCTCGGCCGATGAAAAATACCGGTACTCATCATCAGTTATTCCAAGTCCCAGCTTAATTCCTTCCTCAAACCACGCTATTGCCAAGTCCACACTGTCTACATTAGCCGCTGCCACCATCGCATTCGCATAATCGTATTTACCCACCGAATCTTTCTGTATAAAAGCAGCTTTAAAATCGTTTAGAGCGGCCTGGTAACGCTTATCCTTCAAATTTTTCCCCGCACTTTCCATTAATAGTGAATAGGATGACATTTTAACCAAATGCATCTTCGCTTGTGGAATCTGAGACTGAGACCTCCCAATTGCAATTACGAAACAAAACACAAACACAAGGGAACCAGCCTTAATTAACGTACTCATCATCTGAAAGTCTTTATAAAATCTCAATTATAAAAATTAAATATCGAACCAAAGTAATCTAATTAGATCTCGAACACGAATTGTTCAAACGTCTTAAATATAGATGGCAATACGGACTTCTCTTAATCTATTTCGGTGAAACAAAGAAAATCATCGGTGAATAATCATCGGATGGGGATAAGCGAAGGCACACCCAGTTTCCTAATTCATAAAATTACATCGTCCACAAACTCCATTTTGATTTGATTGCATGTGGATTTAATTCTCGTATTTTTTGATAAAAAACATAGAAATTTCTATTCCAGAGGGAATAGTTATGCGTAAAACTGAAAATGGACTGTCCCTTACTATCCAATTGAACGACAACTTGCCAGATATAGTGATTATTAATTTGAGTCGATGTCCTACGAAGTTCAATAATATCCACTAACCTAAAGGATCTACCTGCCCCGTCTTTTCGAGCGACAGCATAAAAATAATTTTCATCAAAAAAATAATCTTCTTCACTTAACAGATTATCTTCTATACCAAATAGAAAGGGTCGTGACGACAGTTTTCTTAATTTATCTGTTTCAAAATGATCATTCATCTCATAGCTTTTTTTAACACCGTATAAATAATTTTCAGCTACATTTTTCTTATAGACTTCTGTCAACACGACAACGATCAACACACAACTGATAACCAAAACAATGCCTTTAGAATTCATTTATTTCGCAAAAAAAATTAACTGACACAAATCAGATAGAACATAGGAATTTCCCCTTCATCTTTCTCGATAGCATCCAATCCTTCGAGATAGCTATGGTCTCGGAGTTCTTTCTGAGCGATTTGTTGTTCCAATTGATAGCGCAAATCCAAAGCCGTAAAATGTAGTGGATGTGAAGGCCACATGAGATAACACTCAGACGGAATGATTACCATTCCACCATGCGACATTATTCCAGGGACTTCCTTTCTTTTCTTTAAGATATCCAATATACCTTTTCAAGTAAGATTTCCCAATTTTACTATTTAACCCAACATGATCTTCTCCTTCCATAAATTGATCGGAAAATAGCAACCAATCACTAAAATGCTTTTTCGCATATACTGACAACTTTTTGAGAACATCTAATGCCACAGGTTTTGATAGATATCCAACGTCCGTTGCGGATGTCGTAATATGACTTGCTACAGCAACAACAAAGGCATTTACCCCTACTTTGGAGATATCCCAAACGGCTGTATCGATCTTGCTGTTTTTTCCTTCCAATGCGGTCCCTGTCTTTTCTATTCCAAGTAATGTAAAATATGAACTCAACAATTCAAGACAGCTGTCTGTATCTATTATACCAAAATCTCTTTTTAACAATTTGATAAAATCACTTCTATATTGATCAATTTTGGGATAATTTCCAAATTGATATAAGTGAATCGGATAACTTCCATCATCTCCCGTACTTCCGAATACCGTAAACCAGTCCCCAAAAACAATGACTCTAAATGCAGCTCCTAATGCATTACCAAACTGTTCTTCATAAGGAATATCCAGAAGTATATTGTTATCATTTGCTAAACTCCCCGCCCTTTTTTCCTCTTCGGCTTTCAAAGTAAGTTCATCTTTGGCTTCATGCACACCTTCCTTTGCCGTATTCAATAATTCTCTTAAAAATTTAAACATAACGGTATTGATATTAACTACTTAAAAGAAATCTTACTTACTATATTTTTCCACAAGCGCATAATCATAAGGGATTCTCATGGACAAGTCGCGTGCTTGCCAAATATCTCCTTCAGACGCCTGGTAAAAATCATAGGCATTTTTCAGGAAATTTTCACCGTTTGGAGCCTCCACCCAACTTTTCTTCGCTCGATTGTAAAGTAAAATCATACAACTCACGCAACGATAATTACCTGCTGTTTTTGGGTTTTCAAAACAAGTTCCAACTTTAATATTAATCTTCAGATTGATTATCACATCGGTCAGTTTACGATTCGTGAGATGAATTAATGCGATTTGTGCATCCTCATGATCCGGTGGTAACTTCGCTATTACTAATTGTCCAAAATCTGACTTTCTAATTTTTTCGATTTCTAAAGCCCTAAATTCTGGCGATATGCGATTTGTATCAACCGGGTATAGATCATCTTCTACAGCTGCCACTTCAGTCGTCGTTACTTCGGTAGACCCAGCGGCAAGTAGCTGTTTATTGTGTTCATAATTTTCCCAATCTGCTGTATCGTAGGTAACCCACTGCTGTATCTTATAGAGCAAGGTTTCCCTCTTATTGACTTTGATAAAAAATGCTGCTATTAAAAATGAAACCAGCAAAATGGACAGGATAACGAAGACTCTTTTCAAACTAAAATTATTTAATGAAGTATTTAAATCTGTAAAATCGTGAAAACAAATTCCATGTTTTCATTTAATACCGTAAATCTGCACATAATTATTCAACCGGTAAATCTGGAACCCATATTAGGTCAAAACTTGGCGATATTTGTAGCTCAATAATCAATATTTGAAAACAGCAATACAATCGCTAATTTCGAAGACCTTTAATGATTCAATTAAATCCAACGTGTATGCATAAGCTGTTCGATCTCATATCACCTCGCATCTTTAAAAAGGAAATTTCTTTTAGGAGGAACGAATACATCAAAATGAATGGTTCGATTGATTCAAAAATTTATTTCATAAAAAAAGGCAGCATCAAAATTTCTATTTTTCAGGAAGATCATGAACAGATTATTCGCTTTGGATATGATGGAGATCTCATTGTAGCTATGGATTCTTTTATTCATGGTAGCTACTCGGATTATGCAATTCAGGCAATAAAGAAAACAGATATGCTAATCGCCGGGAAGGAAGATTTTATGAATTTTATCTATTCCACTTCAGAAAACACAAAATTATATATCACTATATTGGAACAGTTGGTGTTACAGCAGCTTGAAAGAGAACGAGATCTATTGCTGAAATCCCCAAAAAACAGGTATGAAAGACTCATTAAACGAAATTCTAGATTGTTTCAACTAATTCCGAATAAGTATATCGCCAATTATCTTAGAATGAGTCCCGAAACTTTATCAAGAATCAGTAAATCTTGAGTTAAATCAATTTTTTTCCAATTTATTTTCGAGTATTTTATCAAAAAAAAGATGAAATGTAAATCATTAGAACTACTTGATCAACTGGAAAAGCAGGTACATGAACAGATGTCATTTGTCAATTCCCTAGAAGCCCTTTCTCAGGAGACATTACATAAAAGACCTCATGAAGGGTCCTGGAATATCCTCGAATGCATACAGCACCTGAATCTGTACGGAAGTTTCTATTTACCTGAAATCACAAAAAGAATATCCGAAAGCAATCTTGGCTACAATGTTGATTTCAAAAGCGGTTTTTTAGGAAATTATTTTGCTAATTCTATTTTACCAAGTGATAAGAAAAAAAAGATGAAAACTTTTCGAAAAATGGATCCCAGAAATCTTATGCAGAGCACCGAACCGATTCCAGTTTTTTTAGAACAGCAAAATAGACTCCTTCATCTACTCGGTAAGGCAAGGTCGAAAGATCTAACCAAAATTCGTATTAGGCTATCTTTTAGCAGCTGGATACAGCTCCGTTTAGGAGATATATTTCGCTTTATTATTCATCATAATACCAGACACATTGTACAAATAAAGAATATCTTGTCGTTAACTACAACACATTAAAATAGGGACCTAAAGAATCCTACAGCATATACACCAAAAGCATTTGGGCTTACCGACAAATAATATTGACTAACCGAGGCAACCCCCATATTGACCGAATAATCGTACCATGATACAGATTATGTATTTATTTTAGACAGCATCAGATAACCAATAAAATAAAAAAAATGCATAGAATTTTAGGAATATGGATCGTCTTCTTGATTTGCTTTACTCAAAATAGTTTTGGACAAGTAAAAGATTCAAACTATTTTCTCGAAAAAGATAATACTAAGGTACCTCCGCAGGCCAACATTTTACCGCTACAAAATTTCAACTTCCACGTCAAACCCTATCAGGCTTTAGGAACCAAAGTAGTCGTAGACTCATTATCGGTCGGAGCAGATAATTATATTATTTACACATTTAGCGTAACCAAATCTCCTCATGACAAGGAATATTATTCTTTCTGCAATATTGTCGTTAAATTAACCCCGCAGGAATCTATGATGACTTTAGCTCAAACGAATAAAATTTACGCTGGAAATGTCTCAAGAAACCACCCCGACTATTTTGGCCAGGGCACCTTAATACGGGATGATTATCGTATTGATTTTATCGCATTTACGCAAGAAAACCATGATATTAGCGTAATTAACACTAAAATCTACAACCTTTCAAAAGGTAGAACCATATTGTTGGAACATGATACTTTCCACCAATTTATGCTCAATGATTATCAATTTTCGGACATTGGACTACAATCAACCGATGGCCTCAAAGAACATATTGCAGCGCTAATAAATAAACGGTAAATGCAAAAATTCATCCTTTCATTTGAGCTTTAAAATAAATATGAAAACCTGGACGATCATGCTATTCTTTGTTTCCATTATGGTCATACAAACGTATGCACAGGAGATGACCAATATTAAAGGTATACGAACATTCTATTGGGTAAAGGGGTTGGAAAAAAGAAAAGCCAACGAGCCAATCGTCATCTTTGAAAGTGGCATCGGCATGAGCGGAAACAATTTTTTAAAGAATATGCCGATTTACAGCTGCTAAAAAATGTCCCTGTTACCGTTTTCATCGCCTACAATCGACCTATCGAGCGGTATGAAAAAGAAATGAACAGTAAATTGGGAATAAATGATAGATTTTGGTTTGATGCCTATGATCAGCTTCGAATCAAACATTATGCAAATCTAATCAAACAAAACAACAATTGTGAACTGATTCTTTTACCAGGATACAGCCATGGGATACACCAACAAGACCCTGATAAAGTCGGTGTAAGCATAAATAGCCTCTTTAAAAGAATAACCCACTAAATCATGTCGATTAAAATAATATCATAGGAGATATCTTTAACCGTTCAAAAAAAAGCCAAAATTAGTGATTAGAAAAAAAATTTAAGTACCTCCAACACGGCTGCAGCTATATTCAAAAAATGTTTCATACAATTGAAAACACAACAATCAAGCCAGCATCATCACTTAGCATCAATGAGTGCTAAAACTTTTTCAATAGGTCGACCAATTACTGCTGCACCGTCCTTTACAACGATAGGGCGCTCAATCAAGATCGGATACGCCAGCATCACATCGATCCATTGCTCATCTGTCAAGTAAAGATTTTGGAATTTTTCCTGAAAGACCGATTCACCTTTTCGGATAAGTTCCAAAGGTTTTAAAGCAAGTTGACCCAATAATTCAATCAATTGGTTTCTCGTCGGAACATCATTTAAATACTCCTGTACTTCTATATCCACAGCATGATGCTGTAGCAACTCCAATGCATTACAACTCTTACTACAATTTTTATTATGATAAATTTTAATCATGGTCGCAATATGTAAAGGATATCCTTGTAATAAAAAATCAATTATTGGATACCCTCAAAAATAGTAACAAAATCACAAACGATTCAAATAAAAGTGCGTTATATAAAAAACGGGATTGCATTTTTGAGAAACTGATCCATTGATGACGTAGGATTGTTTCTCTTTTTTTAATTTAGTAGTATGAAATCAGCCGAAAGTGTAACAGATTTTTACAAACGACAACCAGGTTTAACTCATCTGGATTTGCCATTAAATAATACGGGAATTGGGCATTTCAATGTTTTTAGCAGAGAATCTTGTACCGTTGTATCTCCATATAATCGTCGTGATTTTTATAAAACCTCCCTTATCATAGGCCGTGGAAAACTATATTACGCAGATAAGTGGATACAAATCGATAGACCTGCCATGTTATTTGCGAACCCGGTTGTTCCATATGCTTGGGAACCCGAATCCTCAGAACAATCCGGATGGTATTGTGTATTTACAGAGGAATTTATACAGCATAGTGAACGGATAGAAAGTCTAAAAGACTCTCCCCTGTTCAAAATAGGCAGCAACCCGATTTATTTTCCAGATGAAACACAATTAGCAGAAATTTCAACCATCTTCCAAAAGATGATGGTTGAAATGAACTCGAGCTATATCCATAAAGACGATATGTTGCGAAGTTATCTACATCTTCTCATTCATGAAACGATGAAATCAAGTCCAGCAGCGAGTTTTGGATCTTATACCAATGCATCAACCAGGGTATCAGGACTATTTCTTGAGCTATTAGAAAGACAATTTCCAATCAATACCCTTCAGCTTAGCCTGCAGTTGAAAAGCCCCGCAGATTATGCGCATGCGCTTTCGGTTCATATCAATCACCTCAACAGGTCGGTAAAAGAAACAACAGGCAAAACCACCAGTGCACATATTGCTAACCGAGTGGCCCAAGAAGCCAAAGCTTTGTTGTTGCATACCAATTGGAATGTATCGGATATTGCCTACAGTCTAGGATTTGAATATCCATCCTATTTTACCAATTTCTTCAAAAAGCAAACCGGGATGTCTCCAAACCAAGTCCGAAGCAGTACTGTTTGAATTGTATAACAATCTGTTTGATTGTCTTAACTCGCTTCGTTTGTTCCATATGTATTTTTGTATTGAACAAAATGTAATCATTATGAAATATAGAAATCTTGGAACAACAAATGAAAAACTCTCTGCGATTGGGTTAGGTTGTATGGGAATGAGCTTTGCTTACGGACCTACGGACGAAAAAGAGAGTATTGCGACATTGGAACGAGCATTGGACCTCGGCATTAATTTTTGGGATACCGCGGATATGTACGGCAACGGTGCCAATGAGGAACTTATTTCAAAGGTGCTTGTTCCCAACCGTGACAAAGTTTTTATTGCAACAAAATTTGGGTTTCGCTTTAAAGATGAAATAGCAGGTCCAAGTGGTACGGCAAACACCTATTTTGATGGCTCGCCCGAATGGATAAAACTAGCGGTGGAAAAAAGTTTAAAACGCCTTAGAATCGATACGATAGACCTTTATTATGCACACCGCGTAGATCCCAATATTCCGATCGAAGAGACCGTAGGCGCTATGGCAGAATTGGTTAAAGAAGGAAAAGTAAGGTATTTGGGCTTAAGCGAAGCATCTCCCGCCTCAATCATTAAAGCAAATGCGGTACACCCTATAACTGCCTTACAGAGTGAGTATTCGCTCCTTACACGTGATGTAGAAAAAGAAATCTTACAGACCGTACGGCAATTGGGGATAAGTTTAATTCCCTACGCGCCTCTAGCGCGTGGATTATTTTCCAATTCTTTAAATTTAGACGATCTTGCTTCGGACGACTTTAGAAGAACCCTCCCTCGTAATCAAGGTGAACATGCATTGAACAATGCACATTTAGTCGCCGACTTCTCCCTACTGGCAAAAGATAAAAACTGTAGTCCTATACAACTCGCTTTAGCGTGGGTGCTGGCACAGGGAAATGACATCATTCCTATTCCTGGAACTAAAAAAAGAAAATACCTGGAGGAAAATGTTGGTGCCCTTGATGTACAATTATCGAATGATGATTTAAAAAAAATAGATGAAATACTTCATAAATACCCCAATATCGGAGCACGATACAGTGAAGGTGCTATGGCTTTAGTCAACCATTAATCCATTTTTGAGATTATGAGTGGCTTGCCGCCGCCACTTATAATCTCTAATATTGTTCTCTTCTCATCCGTCCTTGTTACGCTGTCATGATGTGCTGTATGAACAGAGACGAACACCAAGTCCTGTTCCACTTTTTTTGAACGGAAAAACAGGCAAATGACGCCCAAATATTTAATCCGGACATTTAAGCTCGTAAATAGGCGAACCTCAGTATAAGTATAGTCACTGGTATTGTGTAACAAATTTGCAAAGGAACACGAAATTGTCGCCGAAAGTTCACATTAAAAATTATTTTAGAGGATATTTATTAATTGGGCATACTTGATTCACAAGGGAATCTAATCAAATAAAACCCTACTAAAGAAACACTTATACAAATTAAACAATGATAAACTTAAACCTTTTCAAAAAAATCATCTTATCGGTCTTTATGGGCTGTGTTTTACTGTCCTGTCAAAATGAAAAAAGCAGTCCGAATACATTAACGGAAGAAGAGCAAAGTAATGGCTGGCAACTCTTATTTGATGGTACCACACTCAACAATTGGCATACCTACAATAATAGTAAAAATGCTCCTACAGCCTGGGTTGTAAAAAATGGGACTATTTACTGTGATCCAAACAGTGAAAGCCAAAAATATGACTTGGTATCGGACAAAGAGTATAAAAATTATGAGTTTAAGTTTGAATGGAAGCTCGAAAAAGAGGGAAATAGCGGTGTTTTTGTCAATGTACAGGAAAGACCGGATATCAATGCGACCTACCATTCTGGACCAGAATACCAACTATTGGCAGATTCTCATCCTGATTTTGATAAACCTCTAAAGCGTTCAGGTTGTCTTTATACATTTCTACCGCAGCAAAACTTTGTCAATATTAAAGCACAGGATGATTGGAATGAATCGAGTATTATTCAAAAAGACGGAAAGGTAACGTTCTACCTGAATGGTAAAATCACCGCTGAAATGGATTTTAATTCAGACAAATGGAAAGATTTGGTAAAACATAGTAATTTCAAAGACTATCCAGAGTTTGGTAAACATATCAGTGGGAAACTAGCACTACAGGATTGGTCGAGAGGTGTTTCATTTAGAAACCTAAAAATAAAGTCCTTGTAACAAAAAAGATCCTTAGCTTGCGCTAAGGATCTTTTTTGTTACAAGGACTTTAACTCTTATGATCTCAGCCCGGTCGTCTGGCTTTAACCCTCCTATTATCTTCCTGTCCCGCTTTCATTCCCCGCCTTTCATCCACTGTCTTTCATCCGCTGTCTTTCATCCACTGTCTTTGCCAATGAAATCCGTCAGGAATTAAACTATCCCATCGCTAGACATTTAGTCCTTGATAAAAGTGTCTGTACCTTGATTTGAAAAAAACATCTTATACAGCCCAAAAACTCCACAAGACTTTAGCAGGCTAAAAGAATTTAAAATCAAAATACGATATAAAAAAGAAATAAAATACTATATAAAATAACTTGTAGCGAATTAAATTTTAAAAACGTTACCTAAAGTAAGTCACATAAAATCCTGACTTAACTATATTAATGAAGAAAATTATATTCATCGTCCTAGTCTCCTTGATTTCGTTGGCAGGATATGGGCAAGAAAACATGCAAAAAAAATCAGCAATTCGAGTGGGTTATGGACTTGTTCCGGTCCAAGAGATCGGCACAATGCTCGGCGAGGGAATATTTATGGGTTTACTCGGACGAGAAGTAGAACATTCCAGCGGAACTGGCACATTTACTGCCGGGTATTCACGTAATTTAGACAAAAGACTGTCTATAGGCATCGACGGATTTTATGGTAAAAATACGGTTTCTTACAAAGATGATCTTGGGGATTCAAAATGGAATGTTTTTGGGGGACTTTTGAATATGCAATATAGCTATTTGAATAAAACTAAACTTAAACTATATGGAAAAGGAGGTTTGGGCTATGCAAAATTTAACAATAGACAAAAAGAAGATAGAGCGAGCTTCGGTGCGCTATCCTATCAATTTACGCCGATAGCCATTCGTTACGGTAATAAAATAGGTATCTATGGCGAATTTGGTTTCGGCTACCTCGGGATTGCAAATGTCGGGATATCCTTCAAATTGTAAACTATTCAATCTTGGTGCTTCAATAACAGTTAAAACAATACAAATAAAAATCATTATGTTAGAACTTACAATATCAGTACTTGCTGTAGCACTCGCTGCAAGCAGTTGTTCAACAACATTAAATACGAAAAAAATGAGTACGAATACAATTGGTCTTTCCGTAAAAATTCAATCAACAAATGCTATTGCAGTTAAAAATCCAACGGGCAAGATTCGTCTGTATGCAGTTTCGGCCCAGATAGCAGATGTACCAGCTACAATGATTCTGGAAAAGAGTTTTACAGCGAACCAAATACCTTTTGATCTCAAACTCGATTTACCTAAAAATCACCTTAAGCGCATCCAGCCTAAAGTCAGTGACGCTGAGCCCATAAAATACTACGTAACATTAGATTGGGATTCCAACGGAGACGGTGAAAAGGGAAAAGGAGATATTGCGATTGACTTCAACAAAAAGTTTCCTACCGTGATCCTTGGACAAGAAAATGAAATTTTTGTGGTAGAATCCAAATAATAAAAAAGTGTCCCAAGAGGTATTCGTCAGAGACGAGATAGCTCTTGGGAAATAACACATCAATTAGCAGTAAACTACCGCCAGTCAATTCTTGTATCTATCCAAAAACAATCTCTATTCCGCCGAAATAAGTCGTCCGGTCTTTGGTGATTGTAGATAAGTTCTTCCAAGGCGTTAAAATTATAGCGAAACATGTCTTCATCTTTTGATTGAATGGGGCGCAGAATTGAATCTTCATCATCGATAAAAATGTCGGATTCAAAAATATTGATTCGATGTGTATTCACCCATGCAATAGCCATCTCCTTACTCATGCGCTCCAATGCTTTGGTCGCTTCCTGAAATTGTTTCATTTCCCAGGGAAGATCTTCGGGATAATGTGAGGCAATATAATCTTGATAAGCTTTTATATCACCTTCACGGAGACATTCGTTGCGAAGCAACAGCCTTGTTGTATCCCGAGCAAAGCTAATATACTCCGGTCGCATAAATAGGCCGTACCTTTTACTATACAATTCTATTTTTTCAGCTAGTTCTTGCCTCATAATTTAATTGCGCAGCAAAAATCATCCCAACATACTCACTTCTAAGGAGTTTAGACTAAAAAAAATAGATTTTATATATTTTTAACAATCCAATTGAAGAAAATTGAGCGCACATTCTATTTTTTTATGTACACTGAGATAAATAACATTTCCTGTATTTTTAAAAAATCTTTAAGCCAATAATTCCTGCGACGATTAATGTTGCAGACAGGAGTCTAAATACATTGGCCGAATCTCCGAAAAAAAAGATTCCGACCATTAATGTGCCCACTGCCCCTAAACCTGTCCATAGGGCATATGCTGTACCTATAGGAATAGTTTTTTGAGCATAAAATAATAATCCGCCACTAATGCTCATAGAGACAATAGCGAATAGAATCCAACCAAATTTATTGGAATCTGGCTGTTGAGCCATTTTTAATCCGAGCGGCCAGCCAATTTCAAAAATGCCAGCAATAACCAATGCAATCCAATTCATTTTCAATAGTTTAAATTTCTAAAGCAAAGATAATCGCTATATAAGGGGCATTTTTTGACTTATATCAAAATCGTATACTTATCGTCGTATCCGGCTAAGCGTTTCCTGTGTAATTCCTAAATATGATGCAATATGGCCAAGATTAATTCTATTTAACAAGTTGGGCTGTAAGCGGATGAGAGATTGATATCGTTCTACTGCAGATTCGGTATGCAGGGACATAATCCGTTCTTCAAGAATAATACAAACCTCCTCAGCAATCTTTCGGCCTATAAGATTTAGTTCAGGATAAATCCGATACAATTCATTCAAATCGTCCACAGAAATTGCATAGATCTCGGAGTCTTCCAAAAACTGAATATTTTCAAAAGAGGGCTTTTCAGTATAAACGGGCAAAATCGATCCAAAAATCTGGTTTTCCTCACCAAACCAACTGTTCATTTCACGTCCATTTTTAAAGAAATAAGCACGAATCAGTCCTGTACGCAAAACAAAATAGCTTGATAAATGCTGCCCCTCCCTCAAAAAATGCTCACCCTTTTTCTTAAAAAAATAACGAGTCCTATTTTCTACCGCTTTCTCAATTGTTTCATTGAGATAGCCATATTTTTTAAATTGTTCAATTAGGGGATTCATACTATTTTAGATTAAAATCATTCATAGTTTATCGAATTATCTGCTGGATTATACTTTAGAAGTTCTGTATATGCATCGCCTTCAATTCCCAATAGCTGACAAAATGCAGGCTCAGTTTTTACCCCGCTCCTTTTGAGCTGTCTGACCTGCTCAGCGAATTCTTCACCCCTCAATTGAATGATTTCATGCTCTTTAAGCATATGTAAATATCCATTATGAATTTCAGTTGCTTTATCCGTTGCATAAATTTCAAAAAGCTGCTCTTCAATCGAGAAGCTGCACACGATTACACGACCGCCAGCCCGCTGTAACCGAAAATGTGCATGCTGCGAAAAATTAAGAGACAACTTTTCTTCAAGCGCATCAAAATCATCTACACAAAGAATAATGTCTACATCACTCCCATCAACATCTATCTGAATCGGTATCGTACCAACCACAATCGGACTGTAGTCCTCAAGACGGTTAATAATCTGATAATCCATCAGTAACCGATAGGCTTTTTTCTGCACTTCATTTCCACTATTCAAATAGTCTATATTTCTAAAATTTATGGTCATAAGCAAATTGATAATTCGATCGCATAAAATAGGTCTGAATATACTAAACAACAAAAGAAAATGGTAACTATATCCTATAAAAAAGGATAAGTCTCGTATCTTTATTTGCAACACATCATTCATATGCAGGAGATCCAACATTTCTATCTGAACCAGAAAGAACCAAATAAAAGCTGTCTTTTAGCATTAAGACATATTATCCTTCAACAGGATGCGGATGTGAGTGAAACCATAAAGTACGGCATGCCTTGCTTTTGCTATAGAAAAAAAGCATTCTGTTACCTATGGACCGACAAACGGACTACATTTCCGTACCTACTGATGGTTGAAGGTAAACATTTGGACCAGGTACAGCTGGAAGCAGGTCAGTGTCTTCGGATGAAAACATTGCCTATTGATCCACAGGAAGATCTTCCGATAAATACGATCGGAGATATTTTAATTGCGCCGAATAGTCTATGCAGAAACCTACTATCACGAAGCAAAAAGATAGGTTTAACGAAACCTAGATCTAAATACATTAAATTTTTACACTAAACTATCTACCTAAAACGGAAATAGCATACTCCAATTGTATATCAATATTGTCTGTAATTTTTTCACTACTAAAAGGGATTGACACATCGGGAGGAAACCCTACACCTTCGAATATGCGCCCATCAATATATTTGAACGCTGCCGAAGAAGTATAAACAGTTAAATAGCCCGGCACTTTAAATGTTCCCGCTTGAAACAGATTAGTTGCTCCAATAGGTCCAGTAGCGCCCCAGCTGGTCTCTCCAATTATCTTTACATTAGGCAAAAGACGGAGAGACAACATTATTAATTCAGCGGTGGAAACTGTGAATCTATCTGCGAGTATAATGATCGGAAGTAATTTACGTTTTTCTTTTTTTCCAGCAGGTATGACAGCTTTAATCCAAGGACTATAATCAAGCATTCCATTACTCCTCTTATATTTGCTAAAACCGATAGTTAATTCAGACTGAACAAAATGATTTAAAAAAAATTTTAAATCAGCCAAATCTCCCCCAAAGTTGTATCGTAAGTCAATAATCAGCCCCTTATATTGATTCAAATAGATCCTTTCGAAGAACTTGTCTAAAATAAGTTTGACATTTCCTTCTGAGTTTGAGTAAAAGGATCTTTCTAAGGAAAATTGATTACAGTGAAAATATATAATGTTTTTATCAATAGTTGCTAATACAACCTCTTGTGATTGATTATTGATCTTTGTTAATTCGTCTATACCCTGTAAATAATCTGCATCAAAATACTTTTTATCTAATGTTGAATAGTCAAATGGCAATCTAAAATCGCTTGCCTTTGCCTTTTTATCTGAAGCTGGAAATATAATTGCTCCTCCAAGAATACTATCTTCGAACACAATTTGGAAATGAGAATCTATCAATCCTTTAGTTATTTCTCTAAAATAATCTGCAGATAGAGATATATCATCTGCGTGGTTTATATTTAGATTTCGAAATAGTGGTTTATATTTATTATAAGCCATATTCCAATTTGTGGTATCAATATCCCAATAGATATAATGCGTCCTCATTCCACACCAAAAAGCTTCAAAAATTTCGTCAAAATTTCTTGGTTGTTTTACTATATTAGGATTATCATTATATTCGGAAGTCTTGCATCCAATTAAGCTTATTAAAAATAAGAAACAGTTAGAAATTTTCATTTAATATTTATAAAACATTTTACACCGAGAGAAGTTACTAATGTCTTATTGACTTTTCTTTTTTGATTTAATAAGATTCCTCTTTCTTGCCCTGTCAGAGATCCCAAATAATCAACACCTAATTTTATAATTATATTTCTACACACAAAAAATCCAATACCAGTACCAAGTACCGTTCCAAATTCGCTCCTCTTGTCTCTCATCATATTAAACTGATATTCGTCTTGATAATTCACTAAACGATAGTATTCAATTTGATCTTCATTTTTCGATACGTCTATACTAAAAATATCTGGGACAACACCCATGACATAACCATTCATCCAATATCCAATATATGCTCCTCCCGATAATAAAAAATAATATTTGTTTCCCAAGGGAATGTCAAACTGCATTTTTAATGGTAATATAAAATAATTATTGTTAAATTTAGTCGTATATTCATACGGCTCACCACTAACTAAAGAGTATTTTTTTTGAGCATAAATTAAAGACAACGAAATTGAAATTTTTTCTTTTAAATACATTTCAGCATCGATACTATACGCAAAACCGTGTCCTGGAGCAACCTTCTTTATAAAATATTTGTTAAAATTATTAATCATATAATTTCTAGTATATCCTGAGCTTAAACCCAAAAATATTTGCGATTTTGATGATGTTGCTACTAGAGTACCTAAAAAAATCAATAAAATATTTCTGGGTTTGCACATGAAATCTGAATAGAGAATATAACAGAATAACTAACTTTTTATATCTACAAGCCCTGAGATGGTAAAAATGTTTTTACTAAAGTAGCTTTAGCCCCCCCATTATTTGGCACCACGTCAAATGATACTCGGACGTATATAGGCGGTGGATATCCAGCTTTACCTAACCCACTCATAACATCGGCCCAATAACTAAATTTAGCTGGGTTGCTCGCAGATGGGTTACGATAAACTATATACCGCTGTTTTCCAACTTCTTCAACTCCACCTTGTCCTATACCAAATACATTCGTATAAAATTGATCACTATGTACTAATAAGTCAGTATTAATGTTTTTGATTGTAGCACCTGTGGAAGTAGAGTTAATTATTGCAGGATTCCAAGTTATATTAACAGCATCTGAATCAAACCAAACTTTTGCATCTGAATACGTTTCCATGCCCATACTTCCACTTCTTGGATCCTCTGATTCTATAGTTACAAAGTTTTGATTGATTCTAACTGTAGGTTTACTATTTACATTAAACACTCCGAGCACTTGATTATATTTTGGAGAGGCGCCATCACCAGTTTGACTATTATATTGTCCCGGCAATTTTAATTTCAGATCTTAGATAGTTCCATTGTTGACCATTGTACCGTCCAACTTAATATCTGTATTTAGAGTCAAATTTAGCGAAGTTCCTCCATTAGATCCTCCAAGAATAGCATTCAAAAATCCTTTAACAACTCCAGAAGCAGCATTGTTAATTGCGTTAGTATATGGACGACTTCCAATAAGGCCGTCAAAAGCCTCAACAAAATTAATCCCTCCAGTAAATGTTGTTACACCACCTATTAGTAAAGCCCCGAAGTTAATTCCTCCGCTTGGCGTCCCAGGAATAGACTTAACGGTACCAGTCTGCGTACCGTTAATGGTAACACCTGTTACATTACTCCATTGGGATGTAAATTGTAAACCGTATCCTGGGAAAGATTTTGCTTGCTGACTTATTGTTGGATCATAGGCCATCTCATATTGAAACACTAACCAAGTACCTCCAGCGGAAGAAATTTGTTGATTTAAAACTTGTTGAAACTTCGGAAGATTATATGTCGGGTCAATTTTCTCTTGTGTATTAAAGTTCAACATTGGAGAAGTTGCGCCTGCTCCATAAATCCCCAAACCATGAACAACATGAGAGGTTGCAATCGTACTAGCTGGTTGCCACACGTAGAATCTTAAAAGTCCTCTATATACATTATACAATGAAAAAAAGTATGTATAATTTACATCATTTAGCACAATAGAAGGAGAGAAAGTATTATAAACAAGCTTCCATCCATCAGCTTTCTTATAATCACCAACCAAATTTGGGTCAATCGCTGTAGTACCGGAATTCCAGGGTAACGGTAATGGATTTGTACCACTGCTTGGCTTATAAGGCACATAGGTACTTGCCTCCCAATCGAAATCGTAAGCTGAAATTGGACCGGCTTTAGTTTTGTTATTCGTCGAAACAATTTGTGTATTCGACTTTTCTTTTTTACAACTAACACATCCAAATAAAGCTAAACAAAAATAAACTTACAGTAAGCATTATAATTTTTCATAATTTCAACATTTAAGATTATATCATAAAATAAATAATATTTAAACGAAAAATAAAGGAGATTATATTAATAAAATATTAAATTTAAGTAAACAAACTTTATATTAATTTATACATAAACTTTTTATAAAGTAAAAACAATCTCAAAAAAGCACATCTTTCCTATTAAAAAATATTATTTTCATATAAAAAAGAATTCAAAGGTGGTTTCTTTGCAAATATCGGTTATACCTATACGGATTCAAGATCGGTGAACGATGGAGGATCTATTGCACAGTCGATGTGGCGTGATCGTTATGTTTCGGGCAATCCAAATAGTGCTGATCTTTCTTATTCGACTTATCTGGTTAAAAATAGATTTATTGCCAACTTCTCTTACCGTAAAGAATACCTGGATCATTTAGGAACGACATTCTCCTTATTTTATCAACTGCAGGATGGGCCTCGTTACTCCTATACCTATGGCGGTGACCTGAATTATGATGGTTTGTCGGGCAATGACTTGATTTATATCCCGAATAGTAAAGCTGAAATTGCTCTTGTTGGCGACAATGCGCAAGACACTCGGACAGCTGATCAACTATGGTCTCAATTGAACGGATACATTAATCAGGACAATTACCTCAATGCACACAGAGGCCGATACGCGAAACGTAACGCATTGGTAGGAAAAATGATCGGAACACTGGATATTCGTATCGCGCAAGATGTGTTTTTAAATACCAGCGGAAAGAAACATCAATTGCAGATTACTTTTGATGTATTTAATTTTGGTAATATGATTAACAAAAGCTGGGGAGTTGCCCAATTTGCCAACAAAGCAAACGGTATCTTAAATTACAAAGGATTGAATGCGCAGGGACAACCGACATTCTCATTCCCTTATTTAGATGCAACAAATCAGATTCCTTTAACCAACACTTTCTCGAACAGTGTGGATGAAACTTCACGCTGGAGAATTCAGCTGGGTGTACGTTACCGATTCAACCAATAAACAAAAAATAGTGTAAATTTGAACCCATCCTATAACAAAGGATGGGTTTTTAGTTTAATAATCATGAAAAAACTAGCGCTTTCCATTTTTACATTTCTTGTGACCATGGCCTGTCAGGCACAGCATTTTGACCTTGTCCCGCTGGGCATATATGGTGGCGAACAAGAAGACAATCTTTCTGCTTATTTAGTAGGAACTCCAAAAGACACGGCCTTCCTCTGCCTCGATGCCGGAACTATAAATACAGGTATCAGAAAAGCCATTGCATTGAAAAGTCTACATGGGTCGGTCGAAACAATTTTACATAACCAAATAAAGGGATATTTTATTTCCCATGGACATCTCGATCATTTATCGGGTCTTATTATTAATTCTCCTGCCGATAGCAAAAAGAACATTTTTGCTATTGATCCCGTCCTTCAAATTCTACAAAATCATTATTTTATAACGGATACCTGGATCAATTTTGGGGATCAGGGCCAAAAACCCATACTAGGAAAGTATCATTACAACAGTTTACAAGAGGGGCTGGAAACGCAAGTACCAAATACGACATTATCTTTGACGGCATACGAGCTTAGCCATGTAAATCCATATAAAAGTAGTGCTGCTCTCGTCCACTACGACAACCACTATCTTCTTTACCTTGGTGATACCGGTGCCGATCGGGTGGAAAAATCCGATCAACTAGATAAGCTCTGGAATAACATTGCCCCACTGATCAAAAACAAACAATTAAACAGTATATTGATTGAAGTCTCCTTTCCAAATAATCAACCGGAAAATTTACTCTTTGGTCACCTAACCCCCAATTTGTTGCTAGAAGAACTGCTAAAGCTCAAAGAAAAAACGGGACTGAAAAACTTGGAAGGGCTCAGCATTGTGGTCACACACCGAAAACCAACTGGTAAAAACCCTGAAATCATTAAAAACGAATTGCTCAAGAATAATCCACTTAAAGTAAATTATATTTTCCCCGAACAGGGCAAAAAGATAAGTTTAAACTAATGTAAAAACGATGAAACCGATAGTGGTTTCATCGTTTTTTACTTAGAACTCTTCAATTATATCTGCAATTGTCAAGCGTGATTTTGCGGTAATGGCAGGCTGATTTGCATCCTCCACATGTCGATAGCCAATAGCAACTGCAAACAGCGTCTGATAGCCATCGAGTTCCAGTATTTCATCGTAGACGGAATTTTCAATTCCTTCCATTGGAGTTGCGTCAATATGATTTGCAGCACAGGCTGCAAGAAAAAATCCCAAAGAGAGATACACCTGTTGCTTCATCCAGGATTGAACATGGACCTCCCCTTTCGACCGCAAAAATTGCTTATAGTAATTAATCGATCCCTCTGGAAGCGTCTTTGCGATTTGCTCTTCAAAGCGATCTACATCGGTAAGTGCACTAAAGACAACCAGATGGCTTGCCTCATTTATCTTCTGTGCGTTCCAATACGATGCCGCAGCGAGTTTTTGTTTCATGTCCCCAGAAGAAACAAAGAAAAACTTCCATGGCTGGCTATTGATGGAAGATGGACTCAATCGGATTATTTCCTTTAATTCAGCGATTTTCTCCTCCGGAATTAGCGCTTCTGAATTATACTTTTTCGTTGTGTAACGTTGCTTTGCAGTTTCTAAAAAAGCCATAACATACAAGATTAAATTAACTATATTTTTTATAGTTGCAAACTTAAATATAGTGTTATATATTTGCAATAACGGTCAAACTTGATAGTAACAGATGTATTTGATAGACAACAAACAATATCCATGCAGTACCAGCCTGACTATGAAATACATAGGCGGCAAGTGGAAGGCAGTAATTTTGATTCATTTAATTGAAAAAAAACGCTATAATGAGCTGAGAAAAGAATGCGCCTTAATTACAGAGCGTACATTAAGCTTACAATTAAAGGAACTTGAGGCTGATGGTTTAGTAAAACGTACAGTACATACCGACAAAGCTCCTTTGAAAGTAGATTACGAACTGACAGAATTCGGAAAAACACTTATTCCACTACTCGAGTCGATCGCTGAGTGGGGAAGAGAAACGGCAGGTCGGACCGAACGGATTCAACAAATGTAACTTCAGCAACTTTCGATCACTCAAATCAGCTATAATGAATGAGCATCTAAAAAAAATCAATGCTTTAATTGACGGTTTTGATGCGGAAACAAACTCAGCATTACAGGCCATTTCCAAAACCAAAAAATACAAAAAGGGCGAATTTCTTTTATATCAAGGTGAGGTCTGCAAGTCTAGCTTTTGGATAGAGGAAGGTATTACGAGGAAATACTATATGAATGAGAAAAAAGAAGTAACGACTGAGCTACTTTTTAAACATGATCTCGCAGTCGCCTTTAGCAGTTATGTTTCGAATCAGCCTAGCAGGGAGTTTATTCAGGCAATTACAGACGTTACTGTCTCGTGTATGGATAAACACGCTTTTCAGTATCTCAAAATAAATCATCCTCAACTCATTCAACTCGATCTTTTAATGACAGAATACTATACAATGTGGTTAGAAAAGCGTCTATTTGAATTTCACACCCTCAGCGCCATGGAAAAGTATAAGCTACTCCTTAAGGAACAGCCAGATTTCATACGCCATATACCGCTTACCTATATAGCTTCTTATCTGGGAATTTCCCTGGAAACATTAAGCAGGGTCCGTACAAAAATCTAATTATTTGATTTAAGTCAAATGCCAAACCAGTACATCTTTCAAAATTTGCAGTACATTTTGAAAATCAACTATCATGGCAGAAAAAATCAGATTTATAGGATTTGATATCCTGAGAGCTTACGCAATCTTTGGGATGTATATCGTCAATTTTAATCTCGTTCTTGGAAATCCACAACATACCAGTTGGCTAGGCCAGTTTCTCACGCTCTTTAGCGGTAATTCGAGTACAATATTTGTTGTCTTATCAGGCATGGGACTTACTTTGCGAACAGAAAAATCTATTTACGCGTCTCCGCAAGAACAAGTTAAACTAAAGACTATTGTGCAGAAAAAAGCAGGTTTTCTATTTGTTCTCGGATTATTATTATCTATTTGGTGGCCTGCAGATATCCTTCACTTTTATGGATTTTACATGTTTATCGCCTCCTTCTTGCTATTCGTTGATAAACAATACTACATATATGGAGCAGTTTTCTTCACGATCATTTTTCATCTTTTGCTCATTTTAATTCCTTATGAAACTGGATGGAATTTTGATACACTATCTTATACCGACAATTGGAGCCTAAAGGGGTTTATCAGAAACTCTTTATATAATGGCTGGAATTCTATTTTTCCGTGGATGTCTTATTTCATGATCGGTATGTACCTGGGTAAACTGGACTGGACCAGCGCCATCGTTCAAAAAAAACTGTTTCTCATAGGATTGGTATTATACCTTGTAGTACAAGTTGCACAATGTATCCCTCAAAACCTCATTGGCATGGCAGCCTACTCGTTTCTAAACGCGGATTATCTTCCTCCGGTACTTCCATTTTTAGTCAGTACAATAGGTTTTAGCCTGCTACTTATTAGCAGCTTCATGTACATTAGCCGCTTTATTACTCCCAATACATTTGTCAACTGTCTCGCGAAAACTGGCCAGATGACATTAACGCATTATATATCCCATTTAACATTAGGCATCCTATTATTTTCTTTTTTGGCTAGCAAGGGGGTGTTTAATCAAGTAATCGACCAGCAAGCAACCTTATCACCAGGGATGATTCTCTTCCTATCATCTACCTATTTTATCGGCAGCTATTATTTCAGCAAAATTTGGACAAAAAAATTTAAGAACGGTCCATTTGAATTTCTTTTAAGACAAGCATCGAACTAGGGACACGTTTAAAGACAGCATTTACACATCAGGAAGTTTTTGTGATATAAACTTCCTGATGAATTAACAAAATGCGATCACAGCCGGAAAACAGATCAATGCGGCCACTAAAAAACCTCGTCGACAAGTTCTTTATTAACCATTGCTCCAGCTAGATTTCCTGTAGCAACAGCATTCGCCACCGAACGCATCATACTAGAATTATCTCCACAGGCAAAAACTCCTGCAAGTGAAGTTTTTTGAAAATTATCTATTTTAATATGCCCCTGTTCCGTTATTTCACAACCTAAGGCGGCAGGAATAGCCGAATGTTGCCTAAAAGGGATGGCTGCATAAACAGCATCGAAGGCAAGTTCACGACCGTCTTTTAATTGTACCTGCTGAACCCATCCATTCTTGTGCTGGATTTTACTTATTTCTTCTTCAATGATCGAAATACCGTGTAACTTCAGTTTTGCTTTCTGCTTAACATCAAAACTAGCCTTACCCAAAGTCAATAGCGTTAAGTCGGACGACAGATTGTGAACCAAACCTGCAAGGTGAAGAGCTCTTTCACCATTGGCCATAATAGCAGTTTTTCCTTTTCGAAATTCATAACCGTGACAATATGGGCAATGGATAACCGAAATTCCCCAACAGGCTGAAAATCCCTGTATACTAGGCATAATATCTTCCACACCAGTCGCAAAAATGAGCTTTTTAGCCTGAAAGACGTCCCCATTTTCGGTGGTTATTTCATACCCTGTAGCTGTCTTCGTGCCGCTCACAGCAAGCCCTTTCTGGAACTTAACACTCGGGTAGTTCAGAACTTCTTCCCTTGCTTTTTTCGCTATACTGAGCGGCTTTTCACCGTCATGCGTGATGAAATTATGGGAGTGCGGCGTCTGTCGATTACATGGCAGCCCACTATCGATAATCAACACATTCCGCAAGGAACGTCCCAATGCCATCGCTGCAGAGAGCCCCGCATAACTTCCCCCAACAATAATTACCTCATAGCTTCTATCATCCTTCATATATACATTATTAAATATTAATCCTTTTCTGACAAATGATGAAGTAGAATGGAAAATTTTCCTCCACTTCCCTAATTTCCATTAATCCATAGGGATCGAATTCGGCATGAATGGAATCAACATCGTAAAAGAACATATGTACTCCACCAAACATTGCAAATCGATCAGTGCCTATGGCCTCCCCCTTTCCGTAGATGCTTGCTTGCTTTGATACGGTCGTAAAAATCATATAACCTCCTTCAGCTAATTGGTCAAAACAATGCTGGATTAACGCATTACGTTCTTCAGCATCCAATAAATGAATAAGCCCGTAACAAAATACACCGTCATATATATCCTGATCAAAAGGCATTTCATTAACTGAACCATGATGGATAACCGTATCTGCCCCAAAGGATTTCCGGGCGAGCTCTATTGCCGTTTTCGAGATCTCAATGCCTGTAATTTTTATTCCATTTTCCAAAAAAGGGCGACCGTTGCGACCGTAGCCGAACCCAGGAATCAGTATATTTTTGATGTTGTGCTCCCAAAAAAAGCCTACTGCAAAAATTGTAGACTTTGCGGCTTCATCCCCCCACATTTCTTGCTTCTCTATAAAATTACGTTCCCAAAATTCCATACTACTGGTGCTTATATTGTTTAAAATTGAAATCGATCCTGTTAGCTATACCAATTCGGTACTACAATGGATTAAAAGTCTACTCAGCGAAGATAGTATTTTTCACTATTGCAACTATGTAGCAAAAAGACTCAATGCAATTAAATTGCAAATAAATTACAATAGGATGAATTATTGAAATCATGGTTATTTATCAGTATTGAAAACCTGCGCTAGGCTTAAATATCTTTGCTGATGAAAATGAATATCATCAAAAAACAAAACATGAAAACTATAAAGACATTTTTAGCCGCTTCATTATTTCCATTGCTTACGATACAGGCCAGCGCACAAAAGTTGGATAAGATGCTTTGGTTTAACGAACCAACAGAATGGAACATTAAAGACAATTCGCTGTCGATGTTCGTTACGCCTAAAAGCGATTATTGGCGTATCTCTCATTATGGATTTACAGTGGATGACGCCCCCTTTTTCTATACGCTACGCGGGGGAGAGTTTGAGGTCAAGGCAAAGATCTCTGCGAACTATCAAACCCGGTTCGATCAAGCAGGTATTATGCTGCGCATTGATCATGAAAACTATATAAAAGCAGGAATCGAATTTGTCGACGGAAAATACAATTTAAGTACGGTCGTTACGCATAAAACAAGTGATTGGAGCATTGTTCCGATCGATAAGGAAATCCCCTACATCTGGATCAAGGCGATACGTCGATTAGATGCTGTAGAATTTTTCTATTCCTTTGATGACAAGCAGTATATCATGATGAGAAATGCCTGGCTACAGGATAATCACCCTGTTATGGTCGGTCTAATGGCAGCTTCACCAGACGGCAATGGCTTTCAGGCCAAATTTGATTATTTTACGATCAAACACCTTGCAGACCAATGTCGAAGCAAATGGCTGAAAGAGAATAATTGAAACTAAAAATACCGACGCCCGCCTAAGACAGTCGCATAGACGGGCGTTATCTTAAGTCAGTATGTCCTGCTGCATCTTGTTAAACACACTCACTGCTTCATATGAATTTCGCACGCGAAGCTTTTGGAGTATATTTTGCCGATGCCGATTAACTGTATTTATGCTCAGGCCTAGTTTTTCGGCAATTCGCTTGCTAATCATCCCCTCCTTGATACAGCTTAAAATTTCTTTCTCTCGTGTACTAATTGAAGTTTTCGCACCATAACCATCCAAGTGATGGACTACGCCTGTTACCTGATTGAGGATATAATTTCGGAGATTGACTGATGTTTCAGTTTCTGGTAATAGGGTATAACAGCATAAAGCCAACTGTGGGAATTCCGGTCCTGGGGTGTCCAAGTAAAAAATTTGATGGGACAGCTGCATGATTTGCCCCTCTCGCCCTTCGACCCGCAGGATGCTGTTTGCTTGATAATTGAATCGCTCCTTCAGATCCATTTTTTTGACCAAGTCGAGAAATTGAAGCTCCAAAGCATGCTTGATGGCCAAATCATCGGGGTAAACACGTTCGAGAAGAAAATCTTCCCAAATTCCATTTATCTCCATTTTCTTTTCACCTGCAGGAAGATAAAGTCGCTCAGCAATTGTTCCGATATAGGTATAACTCCAGTTCGCTGTCAGGTCACTCAGTACGGCTATACCATTATGAATGTCGGCAAAAGTTTTTGCGTAACTCTTATAGTGTTTTAGCACAGATAAATCAATGCTGCTATTTCGTAGTCTACGCTCCGAAAAATTCTTATCTAATTTTTTTTTGATCTCCGATTTCATTTCATTTCACACTTAAAAAGCTTCACTTTAGGCCTTTAAAAAGAAAGTCCAACGCGAAGATAAGGCAAGGTTGCTTCTTTACTAAAACCGACTACCCCCTGAATCGTGAGCAGGTCTCCAGGCATAAAATAAATTCCACCGCCATACCCCATATGCCAGTCATTGGAATTTTCATGACTCATCCAAACCCTTCCGACATCATAAAAACCAATTGCCCCGACTGTTCCAGGAACGATATAAGAAGAGTAGCTAAATAATTTTAATCGCATGTCAAAATTATTATATAGCGCTGTTTTCCCAGTGAACCGTCGGGAATTATACCCTCTTAAGCTCATTTCACCTCCAATTTGCGCATGCTGATAAAAATAGGGATCTCCCCATACCGCATCAAATCCCAGACGGTTTGCGAAAGTAATGTAGTTATCGGCAACCGTTTTATAAAAACTCATGGAATGCTGCAATTTTGTATAGTTGCGGCCCTCCCCTCCAATTTCAGCATTCCAGCCAAGCCTGGTATGTACATGTACTCCAGATTTAGGATTGGCCATATTATCACGTGTATCATAATCTATCCCGCCAGTAAGCCCAGTGAAGAAATTACTTCCATAGATAGGTTCCGATGGATATCTTTGATGGAATTCCTCAAAATAACGTCCAACATTATTCGATTCTTTACTCGTATAATATTCGGAAGAAGATCCATAGAACACCTTGAATTTAGGCGCTAGGTACTTTTCCAAAAAAATGTCACCGCTCACAAGGTCAAATCGATTTCGGTAATACGAAATGCGCTTTGAATCCGATTTATCGAAAATAGTATTGTTTCCATATCCAAAGAAATTACTCAGGTTTTTGGGACCAAGGGACGAAAGATGAATATAAAGATCATGCCCTGCAATGAGATCTTTATAATTCCCTTTGTAGTCAAAGATAAATGATTCGCGACCGGTCAAATAACTGCCAAGAAACTGATGCCGATAAGCATAAGGCTTCTTTCTGAACCCCTGGTTCTCGATCATATACCCCAGTCCAAAAATAAGTCCACGATCAACCCCATAATCTAGGTTAAAAACGACCCCTTTACGATCATAGATAAAATTTTCATAGTCAAACTTATGGACAGCGCTGTCTTTGCTCAACTTCAGATGAATAGCATCATCAACCTGCATAGCACCCCGCTCCTGATTTTTACCATCATAGATATAAACTTTGTTGCCATTGGCAAATTTATCAGTTGTACGATATAGATTCTGCCCATCCCCCCCAATTAGCCGGATCTTTATGGGCGATTTGCCCGATCCATGTAACTTATATTCATCAGTGCCCGATATGCCGTATATACGAACTTCTCTGGTCTGATCAGGTACAAAGGTGCGTTTTAGCAGTTTTCGCCCTTCGGTACCATCTTTTTTCTTGTTGTGGATATTGACAGTGACCGAGCCATCCTTATTGTAATCGACATCCACAAATTCAGATTTGGCGGACAATGGTAGTTCAACGACACGCGCAAGAAATCGATAGTAGGTCAGTCCGCTTTCCATCAGCTCGTCTCTTCTTGAACGAATATTTGTTTCCAATTCATTCGCACTCATTTTCACAATTGTATCAGGCATCGTTAACATCGCTTGATGAATCAACGAATCCGTCAGTGTTTTCTGAACAAACTGTATTTCGTCAATCCATTCATCCTCTGTAAGATGAGTGAGAAAAAAATGGTCAAAAGTACTCGCATTAAAATTCCAATGGGGCACATTTCGGATATGTGGACTAAAGGGTTGCAAATGAGCCTTCAGCCATTGATAGGAAAGTAATGTGGGGAATACGCCCGAAGTTTTATAATATACCTTATCCCGATCCCTTGGGACGGGAGTATAGATCTTTTTACCTTTTTCCTTTTCGGGATCCCAACGCCAATTATCCTGATGACGATCCCAGTCCCCAAGCGTAAAGTCGAGCATCCGCGCACGTAGTGTGAGCTTCTGATCAATTTGCGTATCGTTGTCTTCCAATACTTTACGCATTACTTTTGCGCTATTATCTGTTTTTTGATCCTCAAAAGGGGTGCGCGCCTCAAACATATAGGCCCTATTTTTAAATACCTCACGATACTCGCCAAACCTAGGGTCATCTCCTACAAAAACCAGTTCTGGCGAAGCTGAAGGAATACCTAAGGCTTTATTAAATGGCGGAACGGTCAATGCACCAAAGGGATGATGTATCGAAATCTGATCTTGTACGATATCTTTTGCGAATGTCTTTCGAAGGCTTTCCGGAAGACTCCGTTCGGGGTATTTCTGAATAGACCTAAGAACCCACTCCCTACCCATAGAATCTACCAGTCGAAGTGACTGTGTCTGCATGCCACCACCCAACTTAACAATCTGAAGCCCGCCTCGCTCTGTAGCGAGATCCATCACACGCATCTTAACAGGCGTATTATATAATTTACGATAACTATCTCCAAGCCAAAATCGATGCAGTAACCCCACTCGGTCATATTCAGGTGCGATCACCGTGGTAATACTGTCCATACGTTGTGCATGCGAACTAAAAACACAGCAACAGGCAATTAATGTAAAGATTCTTCTCATTTTATCTAAGTCGGGTCTTCGAGAAATCAACAGTCGATACAGGTAGAATGTTTGATGGTCTCGATATCTAATTGGGCTAAAGTTCACCTTTTAAAGCAAAGAATCAAAAACTTTCTGCTCCTTTTTTAGTATAAAACCGCTATTTTGATAAAACTTATGGCTCTCGGTCCGAATGCTATTGCATCTGGCACGCAAACGGTAACAATCGATAGACCTAGACCAATCGGATGCCGCATGCAATAAAAATCGGCCTAGCCCCCGACCTCGATATTCTTCATCGACAACCAAGCCAATGATTTCTACATAAACACCAGTCTCCAGACTGATGACCTGATGAAGTTGAATATCGGCTGGATAACCCAGCTGTTCGGTCAAGGTTGCGAGCTCCGCAGCATCAGATAACACCGCTTTTCTTACATCCATACTATAAATTTGTTTCCTATGTTTTAGAATAAGAATAGGTTTACCAATACATTAACTATACCTCAGGTTGATCCAGCAGTCGCCGGTGATAGTTTATTTGGCCAAGGTGATAAGTTAGGTGGGTGGTCAGATGAACCAGCAAATACTGCGTTGTTGTTTTTTCCTCAAACACGAGTATGGGATATATCTCAAGAAGATTCTCCTCTGACAACAGATCCAGAGAACGTGTAACCACATCAATCGTATCATCTATCTGATCTATTAATCGTGTTCGAGGAATGTCTTTTAACGAAAACTCGGCCGCTCGATCTCTGATATACCCCGTCTTGCCTATTTCAGCACCAATATATGTTTGAAGATTTCCGATCAGGTGTAAACATAGATTGCCCGCTGAATTGGAAATATTACGTTCAATAAGCCATATATTTTCCTCTTGTTTGTACAATGAAATTTCATCACGCAGTCGGTTTAAGTCCCGTTGGAAAAGGCTTTTTAAAGTTTCTATAAGCATAGACTAAATTTAGGAATATTTTCTACCAAAAAAGCAACTTCGATATCAACACATCAACTTTAGCCGTCAATGGCCATATGTATACGAATCAAGAAGTATACATTTCCACATGATATTATGTAATTTTAAACTACTTAAAGCCCAATTACCATGAAGATAGTTTTCGATCTTATTATCTATTTTGGACTTGCTTATTTTTTCATATTTTTAATCAAGAGATCTAAAAAATAGTGTACATTGAAATGGAATTAATCGACCAAATTATTTCCATCTTTTTTACAAGTTTTAAGCTAAACCGTCTTTTACGATGAAGAGGAGCACAAAAATAACCAACCAAAGTATCGAATCTGCAGGACTTCCCAAAGACCCTAAACATGCCATTGCTGAATATATCTGGAATGGATTTGATGCAAAAGCCACACAGATCGAACTCTCCATAGACAGTAATGAATTAGGCTATATAAATCGTATAAGCATACAGGACAATGGCGAAGGCATATCCCTAGAAACGCTTTCTTCCTCATTTGGAAACTTTTTGGATTCTATAAAAAAGAACAGCCTCAAACGCAGCTCCTATACAAGAGGAAAAAAGGGAAAGGGCCGATTTTCGTTCTCGCTTTTTGCAACACGTGCAATTTGGAATACTGTTTTTCAGAAGGATGAATATTTCTCAAACTACCGAATTCAAATCGATCGCGAAAGTAAAGAGCAATACGATATCAGTGAAAGCACACCAGTAGGACATAAAAGGACGGGGACGCAAGTTACACTTGAAGGAATTTTTGGACTTAATGCTACATTTTTTGAAAGTGATGACTTTAACAATTTCCTCGCACAAGAATTCGGTTGGTTTCTCTACTTGAATAAAGATAGGAATTATGCCATACGCGTCAATGGAAGGCTGTTGGTTTATGATCATTTAATCCAGGAAACTGATCAACTATCGTGGACTGGCTATAGCCCCGACCAGGATACGTCCTATAGTTTCACCATCAATTACATTCGCTGGAACCAGCAAATTGGTGATCGATATTATTATTATTTTCTTAATAGTGATAAAAAGGAAATTGCCAAAGTACTTAGCAGTTTCAATAATAACGCGATCAATTTCCACCACTCCGTCTATGTGGAATCTACTTTCTTTGATCATTTCGAACGACAAGATATCCTCCTATCTACAGAAGATAATCTTTTCTCGGGGAAAGCCAAACAAGTTATTTATCGAAATTTACTTGCCGAGTTACGTGATTTACTCGATAGAAAACAAAAAAAATATGTACTAGAGCACGCTGTCGCGGTAAAATTAACAGATCTTGAAAGAAAGGGCCTACTACCCGCATACAACAACTCGGAAAAGGATAAAAAAAGAAAAACCCTATTGTTAGCATTAGTACAGGAATTATATATTGTAGATCCACGCATTTTCTTCGGCATTAAGACAGACCTTATCCGCACCTATCTCGGTTTCATCGACCTGTTATTGCAGTCGGAAAAAAGCACGGAAATCCTCCCTATCATCGAACAGGCACTTCCGCTAACTGACAAAGAAAAGAATCGCATAAAACAGATTATAACCCGCACTGCAAACGATGACCACGCTTCTTCCGTTTAGAAAAAATAATACATTTTTATTTAATGACTTTTAGATGTCAATAAATAAAATTAAAAGTATCACTTTTGCTTAACACTGTTAAATTATTTACGCATTAGCATGGGTAGTAAAGAACGTATACAACGGCTCAAAGATGAGAATAGAACCAATATTCTAGATGCTGCGCTCCAAATCGTCAAAGAAGAAGGATGGCAGGCCTTAAGTATGCGCAAAATTGCAGATATCATCGAATATACTGCCCCCATGATATACGAGTATTTCGCCAATAAAGATGCCATCTTGATGGAACTTGCCAACCAAGGCTATCTCCTGCTTGCCAAAAAAGTAAAGCAAGCCAAATCAACTGAAACCGATCTGGAGAAACAATTGGAAGCAATGTGGTTTAGCTATTGGGATTTCGCCTTCGAAGAACGCGAATTGTACCAATTAATGTTCGGTGTGGGAACTGCCTGTTGTGGTTTTGAAAAAACCTATAAATGTGCAGAATCCCATGGAAAATTGATAAGTGATGTCATCCGTGAAATCATGAAAGAGAAAAATCCATCCGAAGAATTGATCTGTAGAAAGTATTTTACGTACTGGTCTATTATACATGGATTGATTTCGATCAATCTGGTAAACCAAGGCAATGGCGACAATACCAATCAAGAAGTATTAAAGGATGCTATTTATGGCATCACGCGCTCCCTGACTGACTAAATTTTTTTACAGCAAAAAATACAACGTTAAGAAATCTAACACCGTTAAATATACCAAAACTTCAATTTTTAATATCACATGAAAACAAATTTATCACCAAGTCTTAAAAAGATTTACGTTCCAGCACTTAACAGTGTTAAACGAATTAATATCGTAAAGACTGCATATGTGTTGAGTGCAATCTTTCTATACAGTTGCTCAACCGGAACTAGTAAACCCATTGATCCACCACCCGTTAACCTCCCGGTCGTTACCATCGAGAACGGTAACGAGACGGTTTACCAGGAGTATCCAGCCACTATTGAAGCTTCCGCCAATATTGAGATCAGACCTCAGGTAGAGGGAATTTTGGAAAATATCTATGTTGATGAAGGAGCCAAAGTAACTAAAGGTCAAGCACTTTTCAAGATCAACGACCGCCCCTATCAGGAACAATTAAACCAAGCGAAGGCAAATTTACTGGCAGCAAAAGCTAGCTTGGAAAACGCCGAATTAGAAGTCGAAAAGAAAACAAAACTGGTGAATACCAAAGTACTGACAGACTTCCAGCTAAAAACAGCTATTAGCGCACGTAATGCCGCTAAAGCAAACGTACAATTGGCACTATCGGCCGTTGAAACTGCAAAAATCAATGTCGGATATACGCTAATACGGGCTTCAGCCGAAGGATACATCGGTAGATTACAGCGCAAGCAAGGGAGTTTGGTTGGTCCTACAGACCCACAACCACTTACCGCATTGTCAAATGTAAGAGATCTTCATGTTTATTTCTCACTGGGAGAAAATGACTTTATCGCATTCAAAAACAATACAGAAGGGAGCAATTTACAACAAAAGCTTCACAACCTCCCTCCGATCAGCCTAGTTCTTTCGGATCAGACAATTTATGATCAGAAAGGAAAAATAGATATGGTGGATGGACAGTTTGATAAAAATACCGGTGCGATTACACTTCGTGCAACGTTCAACAATCCAGAAGGAGTTTTACGCAATGGAAATACGGGTCGTGTAAGACTACAGAAGAAGTATGCACAAGCATTATTGGTACCACAACTTGCTACCCTTGAAATGCAGGATAAAATCTTCGTTTATACCGTTGGTAAAGAAAATAAAGTTGTTCAACAGCCTATTACTGTCATTGGAAAAAGTGGTGCAAATTACCTTGTAAGTAAAGGACTGAATGCGGGAGATCGAATTGTCTACAAAGGCATTGACTTGCTTCAGGATGGTCAGAAAATTACACCACAAGCCTTATCAAGAGATAGCATCAATTCATTATAATATTAGAAAATCACATGCTTAAGAAATTTATAGAAAGACCTGTACTTGCTACCGTTATCTCCATATTACTTGTCATATTGGGGGTGATTGGTATCCTAAAACTGCCTTTGCAGCAGTTTCCCGATATTGCACCGCCCGCGGTGCAGGTAACGGCTTTATATCCCGGGGCAAATGCCGAAACGGTCCTTCGTGCCGTAGCCCCTTCACTCGAAGAGTCAATTAATGGTGTTGAAAATATGAGCTACATGAGCTCTACCGCCAGCAACGACGGTTCGTTAATGATTACGGTATATTTTAAACTTGGTACAGACCCTGACCAAGCTGCTGTTAACGTCCAAAATCGTGTGGCTCAGGCAACCAGCCAATTGCCTGCTGAAGTTGTACAAGCCGGGATCACCACCGCAAAACAGCAAAACAGCTTGATCATGGTATTGGACCTTTACACGGAAGATCAGAGTAAATACGATCAGACTTTTATTACCAATTATGCGCAGATCAATATCATTCCTGAATTGAAACGGATACCCGGCGTGGGACAAGCATTGGCATTTGGTGGTAGCAAAGACTACTCCATGCGTGTATGGCTCAATCCAAATCAAATGGCGACCTATAAATTAACGCCTGAGGAAGTAATGGCCGCCATCCAAGATAAAAACGTCGAAGCTGCTCCGGGTAAATTCGGAGAGAGCAGCCGTGAAGCTTTTGAATTTGTAATCAAATATAAAGGTAAACTCAACCAGCCAAGTGATTACGAAAATATTATTATCCGCTCCAATACAGACGGTTCTGTACTAAAACTCAAAGACGTCGCTCGTGTCGAACTGGGATCTTATACCTATGCGAGTCATACGCGCATCAACGGTAAAGCAGGATTGAATATTGGGGTCATGCAGCTTGCGGGTTCGAATGCAAATGAAATTCAGATTGCCATTCAAAAATTCATGGAGAAAGCCTCTTTAAGCTTTCCAAAAGGTGTCAAATATCTCGTTTTATACAACACAAAAGATGCACTTGATCAATCCATTGACCAAGTAAAACATACACTAGTTGAAGCATTTATACTGGTATTTTTAGTTGTCTTTCTATTCCTTCAGGATTTTAGATCGACATTGATACCAGCGATTGCGGTTCCGGTAGCCATCGTGGGAACATTTTTCTTCATGCAGCTCTTCGGCTTTTCAATCAACCTACTGACTTTGTTTGCTCTGGTGCTTGCCATTGGGATTGTCGTCGATGACGCGATTGTGGTCGTGGAGGCTGTTCATGCCAAGATGGAACATGAGAACCTCCCACCTAAATTGGCAACGACATCTGCCATGAGTGAAATTACAGGCGCCATCATCTCGATTACATTGGTGATGTCTGCCGTATTCCTTCCCATCGGCTTTATGGAAGGCTCTACCGGGGTGTTTTATAGACAATTTGCTTTCACCCTGGCGATTGCAATTGTTATTTCAGCAATTAATGCCTTGACACTAAGCCCTGCGTTATGTGCGCTCTTCTTAAAACCAACGCATCATGGTCATTCTGATGCCAAGAAACTTAATTTCAAAGAGCGTTTCTTCGCTGGATTCAATGTCGGATTTGATCGGTTGACGAAGAATTATTTAGGTAGTTTACGCTTCTTGATCCGTTATAAGTGGGTTGCATTTGCAGGATTGGGAATTACCCTGCTTTTGACCGTGTTTATGATCCGTAGAACACCTACTGGATTTATCCCATCAGAAGACCAAGGATTCATTGCTGTATCCTTATCTATGCCAGCAGGGGCCTCTTTGGATCGTACCTCTGGAGCATTAGCCGAAGCGGAGAAACAACTTCAACATGCTGATTTTACCAAAACTTTAAATGTACTTGCCGGTTTCAATATTTTGACACAATCCACAAGTCCATCAGCAGGTGTTGCATTTATTCTCCTTAAGCCACATGAAGAACGTGGTAAGATAAAAGACATCAATGCTATTATGGCCGATGTCAATCAGCGCCTGGCAAATATCAAAGGCGCAAATTTCTTTGTCTTTACCTTCCCTACTGTACCTGGATTCAGTAACGTGGATGGTCTGGATATGGTACTGCAGGATCGGACCGGTGGACAACTCGGAAAATTCAGTGGCATAGGCCAAAAGTTTATTGGCGAATTGATGAAACGTCCAGAAATTATGATGGCTTTCACAACCTTTAAGGCGGATTATCCACAATATGAACTCCAGGTAGATGATATCAAAGCAGAACAACTTGGCGTAAGCACAAAAAGCATTTTACAGACTATGCAGGCCTATTTTGGTAGTGCCCAAGCCTCAGATTTTAATCGTTTTGGAAAGTATTATCGTGTGATGGTCCAAGCTGATGCCAAGGATAGAAGTGAACCAACTTCAATGGACGGAATTTTTGTAAAGAACAGATTAGGAGACATGGTTCCCATCAATACATTAGTCAAATTAGAGCGTGTATATGGACCGGAAACAGCATCTCGTTACAACTTATTCAATTCGATTGGAATAAATGCGATACCAAAACCAGGATATAGTTCCGGAGATGCTATCCGTGCAGTTGAAGAAGTTGCAAAACAACAATTGCCGACTGGATTTACTTATGAGTTCTCAGGTATGACCAAAGAAGAAATTGTCTCCGGAGGCCAATCCACATTGATTTTTATTCTCTGTCTGATATTCGTTTATTTTCTGCTTGCAGCACAATATGAAAGCTATATCATTCCATTGGCGGTTATTCTCTCTATTCCTACAGGTATATTTGGGGTCTTCGCAGCAATTAGCTTCACTGATATTGCCAACAACATCTATGTACAAGTCGCACTCGTTATGTTGATTGGTTTATTGGCCAAAAATGCCATTCTGATCGTAGAATTTGCCATCCAAGGGCGTAAACAGGGACTATCAATTCCTAGTGCCGCACTTAAAGCAGCGAGATTACGTTTGAGACCTATTATTATGACTTCCTTAGCTTTTATCGTTGGTATGATTCCAATGATGACAGCGGTAGGTCCATCAGCGCAAGGAAATCACTCAATCAGTATCGCCGCTGCGGGTGGGATGTTCACTGGAGTAGTTTTAGGACTCTTTATCATCCCTATTCTTTTTATTTTCTTCCAATTTATCCAAGAGAAAATCGGAGGTACTCCACGGCAAAAACAGCATGAAAGCGATGTCGTTTCATTGGAAATACCCGTGCATACAAACAATTAGTACATCATGGCAGCATTTAAATATATCAATAGTAAATCAAAATTACTGACGGTTTTCATCTTATCTTTTGTTGCATGGTCTTGCAAAACAGATAAGTTGGTCAGCAATCAACACCTTGCCCCCAACTTACCCGAACAATACCGCGACCAGGCCAAAGCTTCGCAGGAAACTAGCATAGGTTCTATTCCATGGCGCGATTTTTTTAAGGATCAAGTCTTACAAACCTTGATCGATAGTGCTATACAACATAACTTAGATATGCAACTGGCACTAAAAAATATAGAAGCGTCTCAACTGAGCCTGAAACAGGCAAAAGCCCACTATCTTCCCACGGCCCAACTACAGATCCGCGGAAATAGCACCAACCCATCCAATAACAGTATGAATGGATTGAGCCTGGGGCAGTTTTTAGGTCAACACCATGTAGAAGATTATACGGCATCCTTAGGTTTATCCTGGGAGGCCGACATATGGGGTAAAATCAAAAATCAAAATATCGCTGCTTTAGCTTCCTATTTACAGACAGAAGAAGCGAAAAAAGTAATTCAAACCCAATTAATTGCACAAGTTGCACAAGGTTATTATCAACTACTGATGCTTTATCAATTGCGTGATATCGCCAAACAAAACTTGCAATTAAGCGATACAACTTTACGTATTGTCCAGCAACAATATGAAGTTGGTGACATTACGCTGCTTGCATTGGAGCAGGTCGATGCGCAGCGATTGTCTGCAGCTGCCTTGATCCCCGACTTTGAACAACAGATCCGTATTCAGGAAAATGCCATTCAGATTCTTAGCGGAAAACTCCCGCAGGAAATCAAAATAGCGGAGAAATTGTCGAATATTCAATTCCCCGAAGAATTAGCAACTGGCGTCCCAGCCGATTTGTTAAGTCATCGTCCGGATGTAAAACAAGCTGAACTGGCTATTACAGCCTCACAAGCTTATCAACAATACGCAAAGGCACGCATGTATCCTTCCTTGGTTATTAGCGCCGAAGCAGGCGTAAATGCATTCAAGGCAAGCAATTGGTTCAACTTACCGGCTTCATTATTTGGGGCAATTACAGGAAGTATTACGCAGCCAATTTTACAGCGGAAGGAATTGAAAACTCAATATGAACTGGCACGTGTCGAACAAGAAAAGAACGTATTGATCTTCAAGCAAAAAGTAATCTCAGCAGCTGGAGAAGTTTCCGATGCTTTAATTTCAATTCAAAAATTGAAAGAAAAACAAAAGATTACTTCGGATAGAACGACGCGTCTAAAGGAAGCAACGAAGCACGCCAATCTTTTATTTGAAACAGGAATGGCCACATACTTGGAAGTAATTACGGCACAAAGCAATATCTTGCAAAGTGAGCTCGAACTTGCTCAGGTAAAGAAAGCGGAGCTTTCTGCAGTTGTTGACCTGTATCGTTCATTAGGTGGTGGATGGAGCAACAATTAATGCTGTAAAAAAAAGCAATTTTCTAATTTTATTATACATATCTGGTAGATGGGGGGCCTTAGGGTCCCCTGTTTTATTTTATCCAAAGCGCATGCTTCGATCACCTTTAATTTGTTTCCATATAAAGCAGACTTCAAAGCAAGCTAAAAGAAAGCTTTTTCTTTTGTTTAACCTTCTTCTACAGCAGAATCTCATTCAATTTATAAATCCTTCAAACCTTGGAATAAAAGAGACAAATACAGCTGAAACAATGCGATTACTTTTGTGACATCATATAAATTTTATAAAATGAGAGATTTAAAAAAGATTGCATTAGCGGTATGTATCGCCTTAAGCACATTAGTAGCGATGAGCTGCAGTAAAGATGAAGAAACTGTTGTTGAACCACAGCTTACACCAAGTGAAATATTGGCCAGTACACCCTGGGAAACAACAAACGCAAAAAATAATAAAGGAGAAAGTGTAGTGTTAACAGATGCTAACGTGTCAAATTTTGTAGGATTTGCTTATTTCAAATCTGACGGCACATTTACCATGTTCAATCTTGACAATTCTCCCAAAATGCACGGCGACTGGACCGTATCTGCAGATGGTAAAACGAGAACAATTGTTGCTAAAAATGCTGCTGGTGAAACATTGTTTACCCGTGTGGTTGATATTACCGTATTAACGAAGAAAGAATTCACGTATAGAGTTTATCCAAACGCTAATGACAAAACAATCTATTTCGATATTATCCATACACCAACAACACATCAAGAGCCAAAATAATTTACAGGATAACACATCGAAAAAATAGTTACCTCAATAAAACAGAAAGGCTTGACGAAATGATGTCAAGCCTTTCTGTTTATAGCTAAAAACGAACCTCATCTCCAAAGTCATTCTTTGACACTGTTAGATCAACCGATCACAAAAAGTCAATAACAACAAGATTTACAATCCATTAAAAAAACAGAACATCCGAATTTCATAAAAAATTATATTCTGATATGCCAAGGCAAGATAATCTATCGACCTTCGTCAATATACGTCTGAGTACATCAAATTGATATTTCAGTCGGGGCTTTATACGCTTCAGCAGAAATTTGTCGTCCAATACTAAAAGGAATTACGAAATTTGCATAGATTTCACCGATACATATAAGTTAAAAGAATGCAGGATATAGCGATCTATAAAAACGATAAGACTCTTATTAGTACAAATAAAAAAAGGCTGATATTTACCTTTCTGTCCTTTCTGCTTATTTATCTCGTCGCCTATATTATTGATCCTTTCTCAAGTTGCTGGGATGGCTATTTTAAACGGAATATGTTCGAAATACTCGGTGAATGGACATTTACGATCATTTACAGCTTTATCATTTCCGAATTTAGTATCATTGTCCATGACAAGCTTAATAAGTTCTTAACCTGGAAAGATAGTCCGACAGAGCGACTTCTACTTGAAACCGTCATCAACCTTTTTGCAGTACTCTTTATCAATTTACTTCTGGAGTACCTGATTTCAAAATATTATTTTGGACCTCAAAATGTTACTATAGCCCCATCTTTGGAGGAAAAAAGGGGGATGATTCAAAACATTACAATCAGTGTATTAATTGCGCTCATGATCATGGGGATCAATATTGGTAGTCATTTAATCACCAACTGGAAGAATGAATCCATGCGCGCAGCAAAGCTTGATCAGGTCATTCTTGAAACAGAACTTCAATCGTTAAAATTACAGATCGATCCCCATTTTGTCTTTAATAACCTGAGCGTGCTCTCAGAAATCATCCTCGAAGACCAACAATTAGGCTATGAATATGCAGAAAACTTCTCCAAAATATATCGCTACCTTCTTGTCAATTCCAAAAAGGACATTATCTCACTCGAAGAAGAACTCAACTTTCTAAATTCCTACATATTTCTCATCAAAAACCGATTCGGCGATGGGGTAAACTTCGAAATAAACGTCAATCCCGCCAAACGCAATTGTCAATTACCTCCCCTTACCTTACAATTATTGGTAGAAAATGCATTAAAGCATAATCAGACAAATAAGAAAAAACCGCTGAAAATAAAGGTATACACCAACTCCCAGAATCAACTTGTTGTTGAAAATATATTAATCCCTATTGAGAATGTATCCGAATCATCGGGAATCGGGATTTCAAACATCATTAAAAGATACGATTTGCTATCCAACTTAAAATTGCAAATAAAGAATGATGGCAAAACATTTAATGTTATCCTACCACTTTTAGCCCAAGCATAATGAATATAACCAAAGTATTAATCATCGAGGACGAAAAACTCAATGCCGATCGTTTAAAACGACTTTTGAAGGAAATAAAGCCATCCATCGTTATTTTAGATGTGCTGGATAATATCGCTGATAGCATCAACTGGTTCAATGGCAATGAACTTCCCGACCTGGTGATGATGGATATTCGTCTATCCGATGGTTTAAGCTTTGAAATATTAGAGACTATAAAAATAGATTGCCCCATCATATTTACAACAGCATTTGACGAATACGCTGTGAGGGCCTTTAAATTCAATAGCATAGATTATTTGCTTAAACCTGTAGAAAAAACAGAGCTGGAAAATGCCATCCAAAAACTTGACTATCAAAAAGATCTTCAGATCAACCAACAACCGCTTCAAGGTTTATTGGATTTTATCTATCCGAAAGATTTTCGCTCACGCTTTCTAATTCCATTCAAAGACGGCTATAAAACCGTTCTTGTTGAAGAAATATTATACTTCTATTCCGAATTTAAACTTACCCATGCGCAACTCAAATGTGGTACTGTCGAAATTGTACCTCAAACAATGGAAGAACTCGAACAGCAATTAAATCCAAAAGTATTTTTTCGCGCCAACAGGCAATTCATTGTACATATAGATGCGATCAAAAGATTACATAACCACTTCAACGGAAAACTAAAAATAGAAATTAAAAATAACGATCAAGTGGAAATCCTTGTGAGCAGAGAAAAGGCTCAACTGCTGAAAACTTGGTTAGACTATTGATGTTCAAACGGATCCGTTTGCTCCTTTTACGTCAGAAAGGTCAAATAAGTTTTTCGCGATGAACAAGGGAATGTCAATCGATAAGACCAATATCATCAACACAATTGGATCGTACCATTTAATATCGTAAAATTCAGATCATCACTGATACGTTTCAGTAAGCAATTGTAACGTCTCGGTAGATTTCTTTGCCTTATGGCTTAAAAGAATTCTTTTCTTTGTTTCATTATAAAATGATAAAATGGCACAAAGAACGATGACTTTAAAACCTTTCCTTACACTTATTACAGCAGCAGCATTATTATCGTCCTGTGGAGGCAACCAAGAACAACCGCAAGAGCAGGCAGTTACTGTTGACTTTATCGAATTATCTCCTACCCACGCGGAGACCGAAAAAAAATATCCTGGTACTTTAGAGGGGACCGTCAACGTCGATGTCAAAGCGCAGGTAACGGGGTACCTCGAGCAGATTTATGTCAAAGAGGGAGACTATGTATCCAAGGGGCAACCTCTTTTCAAAATAAAAGCTGACGTCTACAACGAACAAGTAAACAACAGCAAGGCAGCTTACCAAGCTGCTTTATCGGCAGAACAAAATGCAAAATTGGAGATTGACAAAATCAAACCACTGGTTGAAGGTAAAGTGTATACCGAATTACAGTTAAAAACTGCAGAGGCCAATTATGCCGCAGCTAAAGCGCAAGTAGCACAAGCACAGGCTGCACTCGGTTCATCGCAAATAAATGCCAAATTTACGTTGATCAATGCACCAGTGAGTGGTTATATCGGCCGTATCCCTAATCGGATCGGAAATTTAATTACCGCAGCAGACGCGACACCTTTAACGACGCTATCTGAAATTAATACCGTAAATGTGTATTTTTCATTGAGTGAGGCCGACTTTATAGCCTTTATCAAAGATCAGAATAACAAATCATCCAATCAACAAGCAACGCTCTTATTGGCTGATGGAACAGCATACAACCATTCGGGGAAAGTAGCGTTAGCCAGCGGTAACATCGACAGAACAACCGGAAGCATGGCACTTAAAGCAAGTTTCATCAACCCTGACAAAATTCTCCGTTCGGGTGGCTCAGCAAAAGTAATCTTGAAAAAAGCGCATGAAAACGTATTGTTGGTCCCTATGGCTGCTGTCAAGGATATTCAAGACCGCTATTTCGTTTATGTTATTGGTGAGAAAAATAAAATTTCCATGAAACAGATTGAAATTGCAGGAAATACCGCTAACGCCTACTTACTTCAATCGGGACTCACAGCTGGTGAAAAAATCGTTATGAATAGAATTGATATGCTTAATGATGGAATGCAAGTTCAACCAACCAAAAAATCCACCATGTAACAAGGATAGCAGGTATAGCAAAAGCTGAACTGCTCAAAGAAAGGCAACAAGCCTATACATTCAGTATTCACTTTTGAAAAAAAACGGTACTAAAAGCTTTATAAAATTTAAACTAAAATGTTAAAGAAATTTATTGACAGGCCAGTTTTGGCAACTGTTATATCTATCATATTTGTCATACTGGGGGTTATCGGTCTTTTTAGGCTGCCTCAAACGCGATTCCCGGATATCGCCCCGCCCACGGTTCAAGTTACCGGAAGCTATCCCGGAGGAAATAGCGAAACAGTATTGAGGTCAGTTGTTACACCCCTTGAAGAGCAAATCAATGGTGTGGAGGACATGGAATACATTACATCAACTGCAAGTAACGATGGTACATTCTCTGTGCGTATTGTCTTTAAAGCAGGTGTAAATCCAGATCAGGCAGCCGTAAATGTGCAAAACAGAGTACAACAGGCTACTCCTATCCTGCCACAGGAAGTTGTCCGAATGGGATTAACGACTTCCAAGCAACAAAATAGTATGATCATGATATTTAATATCTATACAGAAGATAATAAAAAATATGATGAACTATTTTTACAGAATTATGTGAACATCAACTTGATCCCACAGATCAAGCGTGTACCTGGAGTCGGTCAGGCCATGGTATTCGGTTCCAAAGACTATTCGATGCGTGTATGGTTGAATCCGCAAAAAATGGCGAGCTATGGACTCGTGCCACAAGAAGTCATTGCTGCAATTTCCAAACAAAGTCTGGAATCTGCACCTGGAAAATTAGGGGAAGAATCAAAAGCACCACTGGAATATGTCATACGCTATAAAGGGAAAAAGAACCTTCCAGAACAGTATGAGAACATTATCGTTAAAAACAATGACGTTCAGATCGTACGCTTAAAGGATGTGGCACGTATCGAGTTTGGCTCGATCAGTTATAGCGGTAATTCGCAAAATAATGGACTCAATACCGTTACCATTGGTATATTTCAGACATCAGGCTCCAACGCCAATGAAATTGAAATCGGAATCGACAAACAGATTGAAATAGCGCAACGCTCCTTCCCTCCAGGAATCAAGATTTTTAAATTGATCAGTACCAAAGAACGCTTGGATGAAAGTACAGCTCAAGTACGTTCGACATTGATTGAAGCCTTTATTTTGGTTTTCTTAGTTGTTTTCTTATTCCTGCAGGATATACGATCGACTATTATTCCAGCAATCGCAGTACCAGTAGCTATCGTAGGGACGTTCTTCTTCCTGCTGGTGTTTGGCTTTACAATCAATATATTGACGTTATTTGCCCTAGTACTCGCCATTGGTATTGTTGTCGATGATGCAATTGTCGTCGTCGAAGCAGTACATGGAAAGATGGAGACTTCCAACTTAACCGGTAAGCAGGCTACCCATAGTGCCATGAGTGAAATCACAGGGGCTGTAATCTCCATTACCTTGGTTATGTGTGCAGTTTTTATTCCCATTGGATTTATGACAGGTTCATCGGGCATGTTTTATAAACAGTTTGCCTATACCCTTGTTATCGCCATTGTGATCTCTGCGATCAATGCCTTGACACTGACACCAGCACTCTGCGCATTATTGCTTAAAAATACGCACGCCGAAAATCACGATGGGCAGACCCCGAACACAGGATTTTCTCAACGTTTTTTCAAAGCGTTTAACGCTGGCTTCGAAAACATGACCAACCGATACGTTGGTTCATTAAAATTCCTGGCAAAGAAAAAATGGATTTCGGCACTTTTGATACTGGCTACGATCGGTGTTGCCGGATACCTCATGACAAGCACTTCCAAAAGTTTTGTACCAATGGAAGACGATAACTTTGTTGTATACAGTTTAGAAATGCCCCCAGGAACGGGACTTGATCGAACCACAAAAGCAGTAGAAAAAATCGAAAAACTACTAGCCGATATCCCTTCTATTGAAAGCCATACAAGTATTACTGGATTCAATATGATCGGCAACAACTCCAGCGCAGCCTATGCAACAGGATTCATACGCCTGAAAGATAAAAAGAAACGTGGTGAGATGAACGATATCGATCAGATTCACCAAGTGATCTCACAAAAATTATCCAGTGTCAAAGAAGGTAACGCAATGGCCTTTCGCTCCCCTCCTGTTGATGGTTATGGTATGATGAATGGCGCGGAACTCGTTTTGCAGGACAGGGCTGGTAAATCGCCGGTAGAGCTCAAAGCAATGTCCGACTCCGTTATTGCGCAGATTATGAAACAACCCGGGGTACAGTTTGCCTATACCATGTTCAGAGCAGATTATCCACAGATGGAGTTAGAAGTCGATGAAGACAAAGCTGCCCAACTTGGTGTAGATGTCAGTGAAATGCTTTCGTCCGTTCAAACTTACTTTGCAGGTGACCAATCATTGAATTTCAATCGTTTCGGTAAATTCTATCGGATAGCAGTTAAAGCGGATGGGATCTATAGAACCGATAAAGAAGCCTTCAACGAAATATTTGTCAAGAATAATCTTGGCCAAATGGTTCCGGTGAACACTTTGGTTACACTTCGTAAAGTGTATGGTCCTGAGTCGGTGACTCGTTATAATTTATACAATTCACTCACGATAAACGTGGTTAGCACGCCTGGTATCAGTAATGGTGCGATCATGGAAACATTGGAGAAAAATGTATTGACCAAGTTACCGGGAGACTATAGCTACGAATGGACGGGACTTAGCTTGGAAGAGAAGTCTTCGGGCAATCAAACCGTACTTATCCTAGCATTAAGCCTACTATTTGTATATTTCTTACTATCAGCACAGTATGAAAGTTATTTATTGCCCCTTGCCGTACTGTTATCAATCCCAACAGGTATGATCGGCTCTTTCCTAGGAACACGGGCCATTGGATTGGACAACAATATCTACGTCCAGGTCGGCTTGATCATGCTCATCGGTCTCTTGGCAAAAAATGCCATTTTGATTGTTGAATTTGCTTTACAGCGGAGAAGAGCAGGCTCCTCACTCATTGATTCGGCTTTAGAAGGAGCAAGAGCTCGTCTACGCCCAATCTTGATGACTTCATTGGCTTTCATTGCCGGCATGGTACCCTTGATGTTTGCGACCGGCGGGACGGCTACAGGTAACCATTCCATCAGTACCGGAGCAGCAATGGGTATGTTAAGCGGTGTTATCCTTGGGGTAATTATTATACCATTACTGTACCTGGTGTTCCAATATTTGCAAGAAAAAGTTTCGGGTAAAAAACTTACGGACAATACAGTACACAATACAAACGATTAAAATGAAAAAATTTCATCACTATATAACAATTTTCGCAAGCACTACCCTGTTGTTGTCCGCATGCAGCGTGGGAAAAAAATACACACGTCAGGAGATAGTAATGCCCGAAAATTTCAAAAACAGCGAGGTTGTCCTGACGTCTGATACGCTACAGTTATCCTGGCGTAAATTTGTACAGGATCCCTTGTTGACCTCACTCATTGAGAAGGCATTATCCAACAATACAGACGTCAATGTTGCACTCCTCAACATGCAACAATTGGAACTCGCGTACAAGCAGTCTAAGAAAGGATTACTGCCAACAGCTGATTTAAGCATTGGAGCGAACAGAACATGGTTATCGAGCAACTCCTTGAATGGCTCACTGAGCGACCAATTTATTGGGACGCCTTATATGGACGATTATAGCGCCACGCTCAGATTGTCTTGGGAAGCCGATATCTGGGGAAAGGTAAAAATGCAGAAAGAGGAATCCTTGGCCAATTTTTTTGGCCAAAAGGAAAATCTTTCCGCATTAAAAACACGCCTTATTGTACAGGTCATCCAGTCCTATTATAATCTGATTGCTTTGGATGAGCAGCTTAAGATTGCACAAAGAAATGTTCAATTGAGCGATAGTACACTTAGCATGATACGTTTGCAATACAACTCATCACTGGTCAGTTCGCTTGCCGTGAAGCAAGCCGAAGCTCAGAAGAAAACTGCTGAATTGTTAATTCCTCTAGCCCATCAAAACATGGCTGTAGAAGAAAATGCACTGAGCATTCTTTGCGGAGGTTTCCCCGAGGGTATTCAACGTACAGCAAGTTTAGATGATACGATTGTTGGAGACGGACTTGCCGCAGGGGTGCCGGCCGAACTCTTGAGCCGCAGACCAGATGTCAGAGCAGCTGAATACGCGGTTGTGGCAGCTACAAGCAGAATGGGACTCGCCAAAGCGGCGATGTACCCTTCCCTAAGCTTGACACCATCCATTGGTACAAACTCCATTCAATTTAACAAATGGTTTGATCTACCGGGTTCGATCGTAAAAACAATAGCGGGGAATATTGCACAGCCAATTTTCCAGAAAGGTGCTTTAAAAACAAACTATGAGATATCGGTCATCGAACGCGAAAAGATAGCATTGCAGTTTAAACAGTCGGTTATGGTCGCCGTTTCAGAAGTTTCGGATGCCTTGGCAAAAATCAAACATACGGAACAGCGCCTGCAACTTATCCATGCCAAATCAAATGCCCTCGCCAAAGCCACCGCTGATGCAGCCCTACTTTACAAAAGTGGGATGGCAAACTATTTGGAAGTGATAACTGCCCAAAACAATGCGCTCCAAAATGATTTAGAACGTATTACAGTAAAACGGGAAAAGCTCAATGCAGCCATAGATCTTTACCGTGCGCTGGGCGGCGGAACAGATACTTTACCCTCGAATACGCCATAAAATCACAAAATAAAGTCAACTGACTAAATAGATGCCCCTAGAACCAAAGACTTTCTAGGGGCTTTTTCATTCCCTGTTTGCAGCTCCGCCCAAAATTCCCTATCTTCGGGTAAATACAAATATGATGAATAGAACGAGTTGTCTTCCTCCTCCAATAGCGTAATATTTTTTCTCTATATTACTGAAGCCCAATGCCAGAAATGGACCAATTTGCTGTGCTTCTTATTTTCTATCAATTTCATTATTTAACACCTTTCGTCCTTCATGGACGGAACCGGAAGACAATTTCTTATGAAACATTCATATTTCATGCTGCACCTTGCTGTGCTGTGCCTGGGACTATCTGGCGTATTTGGAAAACTGATTTCACTTAACGAGGGGATACTCACATGGTACCGTGTATTTTTAGCTGCCACTATCCTATTTTTTATTCTAAAATGGTATAAAATACCTACAGATTTTACTTTCAAAGAGAAACTGCATATTGCAAAAAATGGGCTACTATTGACAGCATCCTGGCTATTATTCTATGCTAGCATCAAATATTCAAACATTTCCATCGGCGTGATCTGCTACTGTATGGCGAGTTTTTTCACCGCTATTTTTGCACCGATGATCAATAAAGCGAAATTCAGATTGTCTGAAATTCTGTTGAGTGGGCTTACGTTGTGCGGTATTGCACTGATATTTCACTTCGATACCTCACACCAGCTAGGCATAGTCTTAGGGATAATTTCTCCGGCTTTTGCTTCTCTTTATGCTATTAACAACGAACGATTGACCAAAAAGTACAATGCCATCTGCATCAACTATTACCAAATGGTTGGCGGTGCACTCGGACTAGCTTGCTTACTGCCTTTTTACATTCAGCACTATCCAATCAGCACTTTCATTCCCAATGTCCTGGATATTTTATATCTAATCATCCTATCGTTATGTTGCACTGTGGGAGTCTATCTGGCATTTACAGAAATCTTAAAGAAGATATCGGCATTTACTTTGAACTTAAGCTTAAATCTTGAGCCTATATATGCTATTTTGATTGCCTTTTTATTTCTGAATGAAGCAAAAGAATTAAACCTATCCTTCTATGCAGGACTGTTTTTGGTTGTTTCATCTGTGTTATTGCAATATTGGATCAGCAGTAAAAAGAGTGCTTAACAATCTCCATTCATTTCCCAGTCCAACGAAGATTGGGAAATGAATGTTGTTTCCTCCATGTGCCAAGCAGGTAGCCCCAATAAACAGGTCGCCTCCCAAAAAACATGTTGAAAAGAAAAATGTGTGTCATTTTCAACAAAGCCTTATATTTATGAAACGGTTCGGGTTTTAATTCCAAAACCGGGACAACCAGTCAAGCAATTTATTATATATACATTAAATAGATAGTTCCGTTATGAGCAATAGCAGTACAGAAAACAAATTTGTCAACCAGCAGATCCAATACCTTGAGTTTGTATCAAGCGACCTTGAACGTGCCAAAGCATTCTACTCAACGAGTTTCGGTTGGGAGTTTACGGATTACGGCCCAGCATATACAGCTTTTGGCGGAAAATATGTTGATGGTGGTTTTACACTTGGTGACCCAATAAAGGGCAGTATTCTCGTCGTTATCTATGCCGACGATCTGCAGGCTACGCGTGATGAGGTTATCGGTGCTGGAGGGACTATATTAAAAGATATTTTTAGCTTTCCCGGAGGAAAAAGATTTCAGTTCCAGGATCCTGACGGATATGAATTGGCCGTATGGACTGTTGAATAAAAGTTGAATACAATATTTACTCAAATACAAAGCCCCCATATCAGAAAAATATAGGGGCTTTGTATGTTAAAATCAGGCTCTTTTAGCTTTCTGATAGTTTTTATTTTTATTCCTATTGAAACGCTTCTTCTTATGCTGTGGATTCTTTTTGGCAGGATTGTAAGTAGGCCCCGCTTCAAAACCCGCTGGCAATGGTAGTTGTTCAATCGGATAACCTATTAAATTCTCAATCTGAGCGAAACGGTTTTGGTCTTTCTCATTGACAAAGGTAATGGCTGTTCCTGTAGTTGCTGCTCGAGCAGTACGTCCAATACGGTGTACATAGTCTTCCGGATCCGGTGGAACATCGTAATTAACGACCAAACTGATCCCCACCACATCGATACCGCGAGATATCACATCTGTCCCCACCAGTACCCGCACCTGACGAGATCGGAACCTGCCCATGATATCTTCCCGTTTCGACTGTTCGAGATCCGAATGGAAACCCTCCGCATCAATCCCCTGCTTCTGTAATTCCTGGGCGAGAAGTTTGACTGTAGTTTTTTGGGATGCAAAAATAATAACAGATACATAGTTGGGATCCTTCAGTATATTCTTCAGAAGCTCCATTTTCTGTTGATCATAGGCAAGATATACGCGTTGATCTATTCCTTCCGAAGGTTTAGAAATGGCAATATTGACTTCCACAGGCTCTTGTAGAATTTTTCGGGCAAAAGACCTGATCTTCATCGGCATCGTAGCCGAAAACAAAAGCATCTGCTTTTTCTTCGGTAGATAACTTACAATACGTAAAATATCGTCTTGAAATCCCATATCCAGCATACTATCGGCTTCATCCAAAACAAAGTGCTTTAAATGAGAGAGATCAATCTTCATGGAGGTAAGATGGCTTATCAACCTTCCCGGCGTAGCAACAATGATATTTACCCCCTCCCGTATGGCCCGTTTTTGCTGTTCATACCCCATACCATCACCACCACCATAAATGGCTATGGATGTTGCACCCGTATAATAAGACATGCCCATAATCTGCTGGTCAATTTGCATAGCAAGTTCCCGGGTCGGAACAAGGATAATAGCGAGGATAGATTCCCTTGAATTCCGTGCTATTGCATCGAGGATCGGCAACATATAAGCTGCTGTTTTACCTGTACCTGTCTGTGCACAGGCAATCATATCTTTTCCCTCTTTAATAATCGGGATGGTCTGTTCTTGGATCGGCGTAGCCTCCTCAAACATCATACTTTCTAAACCTTCTTCCAAAGCTGGAACAAAGCCAAATTCATCAAATCTCAACGTATTGTTTTTATTGTTGTGCCCTAAATTACTAAATCTAATTCATAAAAGTCTAAAATTAATACCGATAGCTCGTTATCCGCTTTCAAATTAACCCTCAGATAGGATTTATCCATGAAGGAATCAGGACTGAATCTGACCAAAACAACGGTCCTACACATTATTGTAAGCCAAACGTACGACATTGAAAGCCAAGCATACGACTGCTATCTATGCAAAATCTAATCAATAGCCTCTGTTTTCTTTGCGGCTGACACCGCGCTCAAAACGACATAGCCTAGCAAGCCAGCGCATAAAGAAGCGATCAGAACCGCGAACTTTGCTTCTTCAATCAGCATGCTATCATCAAAAGATAGTATCGAGATGAAGATCGACATCGTGAAACCGATTCCCCCCAACAAGCCTACACCAAAAATCTGTTTCCAGCCAGCCCCTTCCGGTAATTGCGCAATCTTCAATTTTTTAGCAATAAAACAGATCAAAAATATCCCAACTGATTTACCAGCGATTAGACCAAGGATAATACCGATCCCCAATTTTGACGTCAAACCACCAATCATTTCCCCATGGATCGGAATAAGCGTATTCGCAAATGCAAACAAAGGAATGATAATGAAATTGACCGGTTTGGTCAATAGATGCTCAAGTTTTTCCAAGGGAGATTCTTCCGCATCCGGTGTTGTTGGTAACGTCATGGCCACCAGCACGCCAGCTATTGTTGCATGAATACCCGAGTGGTGAACAAAGTACCAAATAAATAGTCCCGGAATCAGGTAAGCCCATATCGCTTTAACGCCCAATTTATTTAACACGATCAAAAACAGAAAGATACCTAAAGCGATAAATAAATAGGTCGCATGAATACCATTGCTATAAAAGATCGCAATAACCAATATGGCAAGTAGGTCGTCAACAATCGCTAGCGCAGCCAAAAAGATCTTAAGACTGGCAGGTACCTTATTTCCAAGAAGCGTGATAACCGCTAAAGCAAATGCAATATCCGTTGCCATAGGGATACCCCAGCCGTTTGCAGTACCGGTTCCCTGATTTAATACAAAATAAATGATGGCAGGCAAAAGCGCCCCCCCGACCGCAGCCAAAATGGGCAGGATTGCTTTACTTGGCGATGAGAGCTCACCCTCTACAATTTCACGTTTTATCTCGAGCCCCACTAGTAAAAAGAAAATAGCCATCAAACCGTCGTTGAGCCACAATAACCACGAATATTTTAAATGAATATGACCGCTCTCAAAGCCTACTTCCCGGTTCAAAAATTCCATTACACTGGCATACAATGACGTATTTGCTACGATCAATGCCAGAATAACACAGGAAAAAAGTATAATTCCGCCAGCAAAGCTGGATTTTAAGAATTCTTTAAAGACAGTTAAATTGATAAGTTTTGACATGATTTGAATATCTAAAAACGCTTACAAAGGTTCACAAGATACGATTTTTAGGACCATTTACCGAATTCCCTAAACAATATCCGGAGCTATATCCAATGTAAAAAAGTTGAATTAGCTGTGTTTTATTTAGTGGTAAAAGAACCAAAAAGCGAATAAAAAAGACAAAAACTCTTCTGCTATCCTTATATTTTTCGAAAATAACGAATCAAATGTGAGAAACAGAGGTTATGCATTAAAATTTTATGAAAATTTGTTTATTTTTTTACCGAATTAATTTGACTTTGTTGCAAAAAATACTTAGCTTGCTACTATAGTTAATAAACCGTTTATTATGTGCAAGAAGTGGATTTTCATGGTGCTTCTTTTCGTAGCAAATTTTACATATGCGCAGACGACAGAGGATAAAACCCAACATTCAGGTTCCCATTACATTATTTTAGCAATCATCGCTATCATTGTCATTGTTTATATATTATACAGGAGGCAAAAGAGGAAATTTAATGAATAAGGGAGATCAGTAGATCTCCCTTATTCATTAAATTTCCTTCCACATCCCCTTCACTTCCCATCAAACTTTCAATGACTCAACATATAATCACGAATCGGTTCATTCGTTTGTGCTAATCGTTGCGATCCTGTATTTGCTGGACAGGCAATATCATCGGTTGCATCGTATACAAGCTTCTTACCATTCAATTTTGTAATCAATTCTTGAGGGACATACACCTGAACTTTAGTAACCGCATAACCACTTGGATAATAACGAACATAATAACCATCAGGATGAAGCGTCCAAATACCACTTGGCACGTCCGTACGAGGCTCAGCCATACCAGCTAAGATCGCATATTGTTCAAAATCAGCGTACGAATAGTTTCCTGAGGAAACGAGCTGCCGAATATTATTTTCTGCTTCAAAGATTGTCTGTACTGCCGGTGGCATCTGGTCTTTTGCCTTTTGGACAACGTCAAATGGCAAAACGCCAAGTGCACCACCTTCCAAATGTAAAATTTGTTCAGCCGTAAGCAATTTTAAGGCTGTTTCTTTCACCGGACCAGAATAATCAATAAATTTTGTCTTCGCAATGATCGTCCACAATAGCATCTGTATGTCTGATTGTGCAACTTCAGGGTGTTTTTCAGCGCTTTTCAAAATTGCAATGACCACGTCTCTCTTCTTGCCCAAAGTAGGTGCATACATATATCCATCACCTTTCGAAGGCGCATAAGTACCCGCTTTCAAGCAATAGCTCTTATTGGTCATTTCAAAATGTCCAGCCTCCAATAAGTAACCATCATGGCCATTCTTTTGCAAATTCTCTAAAGGTTTATAAACAGCCGTATTTTGAAAATCGGGCATTTGCTCCCCCTTCCTATTTACATCTTCAAAACTGGTACTAATCGCTTCGGGTTCTTTTAAAAGTTTATCCAGCCCAAGTACCTTGCTTCCCTTGGAAGCAACGGCTTTGCTTGCCTTATCCAATAGTCCTCCAAATTGAGCCGAGGCTCCTTGGATATTAAATAAAAAAGCAACTGCAAGTATAACGGCACCCGTTATTCTATTTCTTTTCATAATTGATTTCATTTCAGCTCTTGTCCACAAAAAAGAAGCCAATTTAAATCACCAGCACAATATTTATAATTTATTAATTCATTATTTGCACACATTGCTGGATTTCACGCTTCATTTCAAAGATCCTCTTCATCCATTGAAATTTTACAGCAAACAGGTTTTCCAAAGAAGCTAAAAACAGTTGATTTCCCCAACATTACTCTCCTCAATTTCTCCTGAAACTGATCACCGCAAATAGTTAAAAATACAATATTAAAACGTATCTTTGCAGCATGATTAATGTGTCAAATCTCTCCCTTCGTTTTGGTAAACGTGTACTATTCGAAGATGTCAATCTAAAATTCACACCTGGAAACTGTTACGGTATTATTGGCGCTAATGGAGCAGGTAAATCTACTTTCTTAAAAATTATCTCAGGGGAAGTTGATCCTTCGACAGGTTCAGTGGCATTCACGCCAGGCGAACGCATGTCTGTTTTAAGTCAGGATCACTATGCTTTCGATGAATTTACTGTTCTTGAAACTGTCATGATGGGTAACCAAGAGCTTTACAAAATCATGAAAGAGAAAGATGCCATTTACATGAAAGAGGATTTCTCTGATGCCGACGGCGAACGCGCTGGCGAACTGGAAAGTCTTTTTGCTGAAATGGATGGCTGGAATGCCGAATCTAATGCCGCAACTTTATTGAGCAGTTTGGGCATTAAAGAAGAACTACATTATAAGTTAGTTTCTGAAATTGACGGTAACCAAAAAGTCCGCGTACTCTTAGCGCAAGCATTATTTGGCAAACCAGATATTTTGATTCTCGATGAGCCTACCAATGATTTGGATATTAATACCATCGCATGGTTAGAGGATTTTTTAGCGAGTTACGAGGCAATCGTCTTAGTTGTATCCCACGACCGTCACTTCCTGGATGCTGTATGTACGCATACGGTGGATATTGATTTTGGTAAGATGACAATCTATACGGGTAACTACTCGTTCTGGTACGAATCTTCCCAATTAGCGTTAAAGCAACGTTCTGATCAAAACAAGAAAATGGAAGATAAAGTAAAAGAACTTCAGGAGTTTATCCGTCGGTTCTCTGCCAACGCTTCCAAATCCAAACAAGCTACTTCTCGTAAGAAAGCATTGGATAAAATTAATATTGACGAGATTAAACCATCCAACCGTAAATATCCGGCCATCATGTTCAATACCATGAATCGTGAACCAGGAGATCAAACGCTACAAGTTGAAGGCTTAAGCAAAACGGTCAATGGCGAGGTATTCTTCAAGGATATTACCTTTATGATTAATAAAGGCGATAAAATCGCTGTTCTAGGTCCAAATTCATTGGTAACCACAGCATTTTATGACATTATAACTGGTAGAGACACCGATTTCGGTGGCGAATTCAAATGGGGCGTTACCATCACTCCTGCCGATATGCCGATTGAAAATGCCGCATTCTTCGAAGGAAAAAATGAGAATTTAGTGGACTGGTTGAGAAACTATACGACTAACCCGGAGGCGGACGAACAATTTATACGTGGATTTCTAGGGAAAATGTTGTTCTCTGGTGAAGAAGTTATGAAGAAAGTATCTGTGCTTTCAGGAGGAGAAAAAATGCGTTGTATGTTTTCTCGTATGATGCTTCAAGGCGCCAACTTCCTAATCTTTGATGAACCAACCAACCACTTGGATTTGGAATCTATCACTGCATTGAACAATGGAATGTCTGATTTTAAAGGATCAATGTTGTTCACATCCCGTGACCACGAATTGACTGAAACTGTTGCAAATAGAATCATCGAATTGACTCCGAAAGGTATCATCGACAAATTGATGACTTACGATGAATACATTAATAGCGATGTGGTGAAAGCGCAACGTGAAGAAATGTATAAATAAGATAATTTATCCCAATTTAATAAAGGCTCCATAATTCATTTTATGGGGCTTTTTTGATGCGCAATAAAAAAGCACTGAGGGGTTCAGTGCTAATCGCGATTGATATGAAAGAATTGAGAAAGTTTTACTTTACTGAACCGAAGGTTTGACAACACGCCAACCTAATTGTAAGGACACCGCACAATGGTCGGATAAATCCTGTCCCTTTTCGTTTTGAAAAAGCTTTTTTTGAACCTGATAATTCTTTGCCTCAAATAGCAAAAGATGGTTATTGCGATAGTAAATTTTATCAATACCTTCGCAATCCTCTGTCAACTCCAATGCTGTTTTCGCTTCAAAATTCACTTTATGCCCAGGAATATTACCTTTGTTGCGTAAACTTACCCATGCATCTACCAAACCTAAGTCCTTCTGAAAAGAACTGATGTTATCCAGCTCGTAAGCATAATGTGCATTAAAGTCGCCCATAATCAAAAGTGGTCTGTCAGCCGAATACTTTTTAATATAGGCTTTTAGCTGATTTATATTCTTCTGCCGGGCAATCGTTGCATTCGGATCATCCTGAGCTGTCGCATGTACATTATAAACATCAATAAATACCGCTTTGGCCAATTGAATTCGAGCATAAGAAAAGCCTTTAGGAGTCAGACAATCTGCACCATTGCAATCAGTCCAGCCCACCCGCTCAAACTCAACGATAGGATATTTTGAAAGTGTACTCAGCCCGTCCCCAAAAGGTACCCCACCCATATTTTCCGTTCGGTAGCTATGCTTATTTTCGCTGTAGAGGAACTTGTTGTAGTTAAAATCTTCCTGCACATTGACAATATCAAATCCGTTGATCCGATTGCCGATCGACGTAATACTGGAAGACCGCTCGGTTACAGCACTGGAAATCAATTCAGGGAGGCCAGCTATATTGTACGTTAACAAATTTAGTTTTCCGTAAGTCGCTTCCGGCATAGCTGCATACACAGCATTACTGAGCTTTGGCTGTTGTTTTGGTTTCAACTTAAAACCGAGCATAACGCCGGTAGACGCACAAATAAATAAGATGACAATCTTTCGAAAACCCTTAGGTCTAATTTTTTTTTCGAACAACAGATCTAATAGCATGGATTGAATATTTCGTTCACTCCAAAGCTACTGCGCCAACATTAGCTCTATTATTATATTCAATTAATTCTATTTTTAATAATTATGCACAAATTATTAAAAACTAATAATTTATAAACACTATAATGACAAAAGGTTAATACCTGCATAGCATAGGAGTTACAGCTTTCAGCTATTTTTATACAATCCCTAATAAGAATAATATGAGAAAGGTAGCCTTCTTTACAGAGATACTCGTCGAGGATTTCGACGGTGCATCACGGACAATGTTTCAGCTAATAAACCGTATAGATCAGCAGAAATTCAACTATTTTTTTATTTATGGTGGCGGCCCTACGCAATTTCGCAACTTTCATTCTTACAAGGTACCCACATTCAAAATACCGGTCAACGACGATTATTGTCTCGCTATTCCACAGCTTATTAAAAAAAAACTTGAGCTCGCCTTAGATAAATTTGCTCCCGACATGATTCATATTGCTACGCCTTCCCTTTTAGGTTTTTTTGCATTACATTATGCCAAACGAAAAGGTATTCCTGTCCTTACGATCTATCATACACACTTCATTTCATACATTGCCTATTATTTCAAAAACATACTCCCCTTGGTCAAGCCAACTGAACAATGGATGAAAAAAGCAATGAATAACTTTTATAACAAATGTGATATTGTCTATGTACCCACCAAATCTATTCTAAACGAATTACAGCAGATCGGCTTACAACAAGAAGGATTAAAACTGTGGCAAAGAGGAATAGACACAGCCTTGTTTAATCCCAATAAAAAGAATCTATCTCAGCTGCAGACTATCACAAAGAATAACAAACCAACAATCCTCTTTGTCAGTCGTATCGTCTGGGAAAAAAACATTAAAACGCTTATTGAAATCTATCAACAGATACAAGCTCAGAATCTTGACTATAATTTCATTGTTGTCGGTGAAGGAACAGCCAAAATAATTGCAATGCAAGAGATGCCTAATGCCATTTTCTTAGGAAAGAAAAGCCATGATGAGCTTGCAATTCTATATGCTTCGGCAGATGCCTTTGTTTTTCCGTCGGTCTCAGAAACGTACGGAAATGTCGTTGTCGAAGCATTGGCATCCGGACTTCCTTGTGTTATCGCCGATGGTGGGGGTTCGGCTTCCTTGATTCAGCACGGGAAAAATGGATTTAAGTGTCAACCTGAAAATGCAGCTGGATATGTTTACTACCTCAAAAAAATTCTCTCTGACGCGAGCTTAAAAAAGAATCTCATCACTGAAGGTCTATCCTATGTCGGACAACTGGATTGGAATAGACTATCTGGATGCTATTTTAATGACATTGAACTATTGGTTGACAAAACACAGGAAGTCGATTTGGCATGGGCAAACTAACAAACCCAAGCCAGCTCATCAAAGGTATTTTTCTATTTTTGATTCTGGCGTCCATCACTGTCTTTTTAGCGAAAAGCGACTTAAATGCCTTGAAAAAAGAGCTCTCCTCAGTTGGTTATCGCTTTATAATTATTTTGTTTACGACTTTCGCGGCCTATTTTGTTGGCACATTCGCTTGGTGGATATGCTTGGGCTCCGCAAAAAAGAAGGTCAATTTGATCGAACTCTTTGCCATCCGTCAAATCGGGGAAACCGTTGGACTATTTAACCCTACAAGCATTATAGGTGGTGATTTATTAAAGGCACAATTGATAACCCGTTATGACATTCCCTTAAAAGAAGGATTGAATTCAGTTGCAATATCCCGTATTACCGCCGTACTGTCTCAATTGACACTCTTTTTGATTGCTATGCTTTGGTTGGTATTTTCTCCTTTAAAAAATGAAATTATACGCTACGCAGGCCCAGTAATATATATGATCTGTCTATTTTTGTTCCTTTTGATGATCCTGATACTTTATTGGTTAATGGTTGCAAAAAGTCCCTCGCAAACCAAGGCTTCAACAGCAACACTTTTTGGAAAAGCAAAAGCGCATTTTCAGTCACTACTTTGGAACGTTAAAGACTTTTATCGGCATCAAAATAAGGTTTTTTGGTATTCTTACTTACTTTTTGCACTACATTGGATTATTGGCAGCCTTGAATTCTATTATATTCTAAAATTTTTGGATGTTGCAGTACAACCAATACATGGTCTAATAGTAGATATGAGTGTCATTGTGCTGAAAAGCATCGGTGCTTTTATTCCAGGGCAACTGGGCATTGAAGAAATCGCCAATAAGCTCCTACTCCATATGATCGGTATTACTGGAGGTAGTATCTGGCTCAGTGCTTCATTACTACGTCGCGGCCGACAGCTCACCTGGGTAGCGTTGGGTTTTATATGTTATCTATGCATCAAAAAGAAACCAGTACATGTACCCATCTGAAATAGAAATACTATTTGTCAGCCACAAATATCCCCCAAGTGTTGGCGGTATGGAAAAACAAAGCTTTGAACTGATCAATACTGCGGCTCTTTACTTGAAGGTACACACCTTAGTCTATGACAACCGGGAACCTCTTTTAGCTTTCTTCTTCCAGCTGAATCGCCGAATTCTAGCCAAAATTAACGATAACCCCGGCATCAAGCTTATTCACTTTAATGATGGATTAATTGCCTCTTTAGCCTCTTTTCACAAAGGATATTCCCATTTAAAACGAGTTGCCACGCTTCACGGACTGGATATTGTATTTCCCTTTCGCTATTTTCAGCGTAAGATCATACCGCGGTTTAACACATTTGATCAGCTTATTGCGGTTAGCCAAGCTACCGCCGACGCCGCCCATTTACGTGGTATCGATCCATCCAAAATTATTGTTATACCCAACGGTGTAGATCCGATACACCACTCCACTGAAAACAATGAACCAGTCTGCGAAAGCAAGCCCTATTTTATCACTTTGGGACGCCCTGTTAAACGGAAGGGCTTCTCGTGGTTGATGAAACATGTCATTCCCGCTATCCAGGGTGATTTCAAATTACTGATGGTAGGTCCATTCGATCACAAACCTACATGGAAAGAACGCCTATTGCGGCTTATGCCCAAAAAGATAAATCATTTAATCACCTTATTCCTCGGATTTCCGACCGATCAGGGCGAGATCAGAAAATTACTGAAAGCGTACCCCGAAAAAATTGAACATCTTGGAAAAGTCCCATTCGAACAACTGCAAAGCCTCTTGACCAACGCACAGGCCTTCTTGATGCCCAATATTGAAGTGCCCGGAGATATGGAAGGCTTTGGGCTCGTCTGTTTGGAGGCTTCTATAGCAGGCACCATTGTTGTGGCCGCCGAATTAGAAGGAATTACAAGCGCCGTGACACATCATTGCAATGGCCTGCTCCTGGCAAGCAAAAACCAAAATGCATGGATCGAACAACTTCAAGCCATTTTAGCAAATCCAGTCCATTATAAAAGCCTGAGCCTACAATTTAAACAAAATACCCTAAAACAATATAGCTGGGATATTATGGCCAGATCCTATTGTCAATCATTTGCGGACTTAGTTACAGCAGCAGACCAATAATTGACAGTAACACTTCATAGATTTGACTGCATCTACCATTTAGAGGAAATGGCTCTCCAGAAAGCAATTTTCAACATCTTTCAAGACGCAAAACTTTTTTATAGTGACCTGCTAACGTTTTATAAAAAATCAATTGAATCAAAGCGAAACATCCTACCAAAACAAGCCCCAATGGTGAATAAAAAGTTAGACCGATATACAGTAGCAATAAGAACAGCCGAAGCATCTCAAGTGGAAAAACCCAGTCTTCATGTTCCAGGAGCCCCCCAATACAAATGACGCTACAGAGAATAAATCCTCCGCCAATAAGGAGTTGTATGAGTTGCTGATAATTCCCATAAAGCAAAAAGAAAAAAAGAAGCGTTACCGTCAACATGGACTGAAAAAAAATATAGCGGCTTAACACCTGTGCGTGAACTTGCGGCCGAGCTCCTGCAAAAATGCGTTCTTCCAGTTCTTCCCGAATTTCAGGCTGTATGTCGTCGGGCCGACCAAATATCGTCCGCATTTTGTTTTTAAATCCTTCCGCCCGCTTAAATGACAAGCCTATTTCAAATAAATAATGAAAATGCTGCCAAAGAAAAGTGTAGCGATGAATAGGTTTGGTAAGACCATAGACACAGGGTTCATCCTTTTGTTCCGAGATAAATGTTCCAAACAGCTTATCCCAAATAATCAGGATATCCCCATAATTCTTATCCAAATAGAGTTCATTGCTGCTATGATGCACCCGATGGTGAGATGGCGTTACAAATATACGCTCCAAAATACCCAAATTTCCGACGGTCTGCGTATGGGAGAAAAATGGATATACGCCATGAATCAACAAAATAGCGGTCATCATAAAGGGCGGGAATCCCAAAAGGGGAATAAAAGCCCAAAATAACGAACGGAAAACGGCTTGAAATATGGTAATCCGGGCTGCTACGGTAAAGTTATAATCTTCACTTTGGTGATGTACAACATGAGCTGCCCACAACAAGTTTATTTCATGGCTATAGCGATGATACCAATACCAGAGAAAATCTGTAAATAGAAAAAGTATAACCCAGGTCCAAACATTCGCTTCAATGTGAAATATCGCAAAGTTTTGATACACCCAAACGAAAAAAAAGTAAAATAAACTAACAGAAAACATATCACACATACGCTCGACGATACCAACATTGAGATTTGAGATCGATTCATCAAAAGAATAAAAACGTTTCTGTTTTTTGAGGCTATACCAATATTCCAACACCATCAAGATTAAAAATAAGGGAATGATAAACGCCAAAAAATTAAGTTTTTCCGTATACATGCAGTCGCTATTTTGAAGACAAAAAATCTACCTTAATCGCAATTCAACAAGAACCGTCTTTTCTGATGCCAAAAGATCAATTCTTCCAAACTCTTTATTATTAAACAATCAATTTTAAATCAGGTTTTTCAATTTATGGTTTTTCAATTGCCAAAAATCAATGCTACATCATGTCCAAACAAGAAGAAACGTCAACCCAAAGTGCTTTTCTACCAAAAAAGAACCTGCACAAAAAAAGTCCTCAAAAAGTTAAACACTTTTTGAGGACTTCTGATTGAACGATAAATTGTTCTTCACGGATGGTGCACTATGATAACAGCGCAGCAGACGAACCCAATACTAATGTACACTGGACATATCGATCTGCGTTTTCCCTTGTTTGATCATCAATACAAAGGGCACACACAGCAAAAACACTACCCCGAGATACAAAAACACATCCATATAAGATAAAACGGTCGCTTGCTTCATTACACTCATGTCTAATATTTGATGCGCTTTGGCCAGCGCCTCATTAGGCGAAAAGCCTTTCGACTGAAAACTCATTTGCAATTGTTGCACCCGTTGTTGCACATCAAACTTGCTTGGATCTAAATTGGCAACCAGGTCAACACGATGTTTTTGGCTATCACGGGCAATAAATGTCGTGATCAAGGCAATTCCAAATGAACCACCCAACTGGCGCATCATCCCTGTAAAAGCTGCACCTTCACCAATTGACTTACCATGTAATGTCGATAGCGAGAGTGTCATCACAGGCACGAATAACAATCCTAAGCCAACGCCACGTAGAATCAGTGGCCAAAACATATGCTCAGATCCCGTATCATTGGTCATGAGACTATACATCCAAAAACAGAAGCCAAAAAAGATACTAAGCCCCACGGCAACCATATATTTTTGAGGAACACCATTTTGGATCATCTTTCCTATAAAAGGCATCATGATACCGGTCATAATCGAACTTGGTAATAAGAGCAAACCCGCATCGGTCGCTGTCCATCCCAAAATTGACTGGGTATAGATTGGAATAATAAAGGTCGAGCCGAACAAGCCAAAACCGAGGATAAAGCTCATCACTACACCCACCTGCAAATTTTTATCCTTCAATACACGCAAGTTAACAATGGGTTTGTCATACACCAGTTCCCGCCAGATAAAGAACAATAACCCGAAAACAGACAAGATTGATAAGCCTAAAATCAAGGGGTCGTCAAACCAGTCATCCTGTTGTCCATGTTCCAATACAAACTGAAGGGAACCAATAAACATGATCAAAAAGATCATACCAAACCAATCCACTTCCTTTGCAGATTGCTTTTGGCTATATTTAGGACTGCGCACAAAAGATAAGGTCAACAAGGTCGCAATAATCCCTAACGGCACATTGATATAGAATATATATGGCCAGGAGAAATTATCGATAATATACCCACCTAAAGGTGGACCAAGCGTTGGACCAATAATTACTCCCATACCATAAATAGCCTGAGCCATACTACGTTTTTCCTTCGGATAACTCTCTGTGATGATGGTTTGTGCTGTTACTAACAAGGCTCCACCGCCCATCCCTTGTATAAAACGAAATGCAACAAGCTCCCAAATGTTGGTCGCATTACCGCATAAAAATGAAGATACTGTGAATATGATAATAGAAGCCGCAAAGTAATTTCTACGCCCAAACTGTTGGGACAACCAGCTTGTCATCGGAATCACAATTACATTGGCAATTGCGTAAGCTGTGATAACCCATGCGACATCCGTCAATGTTGCGCCCAGTGAACCTTTCATATCGTTCAGAGCCACGTTGACGATGGTTGTATCCACGATTTCCAACAGCGCACAAAGTACCGCTGTAATCGTGATTACAACACGTCGAAAACCATATTCAACCAGACTATCTTGTTGATTTAAATTTTCCATAGTTATTGAACATGCACATCTACGTCAGCATTCATGCCCGGTCTGAGCAAAGCCACATTTTCTGCTTTATTGTCTTTTGTCAATTTGATCTTTACGGGTAAACGCTGAACCGTCTTTACAAAGTTACCCGTTGCATTATCTGGAGGCAATAAAGAGAAACGTGAACCAGTGGCTGGCGAGAAGGAGTTTACCTCTCCTTCAAACTCAATATTAGGATAAGCATCCACTTTAATACCGACTTTTTGTCCAGGTTTCATTTTTTCCAATTGCGTCTCTTTAAAGTTGGCAACGACCCAAGTTTCAATATTATCTACAATGTAGAACAAAGATTGACCTGGATTGACCATCTGCCCTGGTTGTACCTTGATATTCGATACCTGGCCATCCACAGAAGCAAGTACTGCAGTATAAGAAAGGTTCAATTTAGCCGCTTCAAGTTGCGCATTCGCTCTCTTTATATTTGCCTCAGCAACAGAAGTTTGCTTTGCAGCTACTGTAGTCTTACTCACGATTGCATTACGTTGTGAAGCACTGGCGTTGCGTTGTTGTTGTAAGATTTCAACCTGCTTATCAGCTTCCAATTTAGCCGTTAATGCCTGCTCATACTGTTGTTTGGTGATCGATTGGTTGTTGTATAAGTTTTGGTAACGGATATAATCATTGTTTGCTTGTTTCGCACGGATACGTGCGGCATCAATGCTTCCCAAATTCGATTGGATCGTTGCATCAGAGATAGCCACATTTGCTGAAGATGCAGATACATCTGCCTTTGAAACATCAAAGCTGCTTTGAGCTGCTGCCAAGGCGGCCAACGCTTCATCCACACGAACCTGATAATCCTGGCTCTCAATGGTGAACAACGTATCGCCCTTTTTCACCAAATCATTATCTTTTACATACACTTTCGAGATAAACCCGCCAACACGTGGAATGATCGGGCTCATATTTTTCTCTACCTGTGCATCATCGGTGGTCTCATGCGCTTGGCCGTGCATATATTTATACCCGCCATAAGCTCCTCCGAAGATGACCAATGCCGCCAAAATAATTGTAAATTTTTTATTTGTACCTTTTTTTTCCGGTGCGTTTTCTACTGTATTTTCCATGTCTAGATTAATTGCTATTTAATGTTTAAAGACCCATTTGCCAATAGAAGGTCGTAATATTTTTCAATGGTGTTTGCTTTGCTAATTGCCAGATTGATCTTGCTCTGTAACTGCTGTACATCGGCGGTTAATAAGTCGTCTGTATCTGCTATACCATTATCGTACTTATCTTTTGTAATCCGATAATTTTCAACCGCCTGATCCACCGCTTGGTGGTACACCACATCCTGCTTTTGTGCCAGCATATAGTTTTCATTGGCCTGTTGAACCTGAACTTTCACCTTATCATTTAATAATTCAATGTGCTCATCAATTTCTTTTATACGATTTTTCGCAACATTCACTTCTCTTTTGTTTTTATAAAGTGAACCGATGTCGTAGGATACACCTACACCCACCATGGCCGCATTTGTTACAGTAACCACTTTTTGCAAACCAAAAGCATTGTAACCTGCCGTTGCAGAAACCTGTGGCAATGTGGATGCTTTTGTTACCTTCAACTGGTCTTCTGCAAGCAAACGTTGAGACTCCAAAGATTTCACATCAGAACGCGAGGTTTTCGCAGCGTCATAAGATGCTTTTAAACCCAAATCAACACCGTTCACCTCAGCAAGATTGATCTGATCCAGCTGTGTATTTTCATCAATTTTCAAAAAATTAGCCAATTGATAGTTCAGCACCTTGATATTTTTCTGCGCCTCCTGAAGCGAAACCTGATAATTTGAAAGCTGCAGTTCTGCTTTTAACAGGTCGTTACGCGCGATCAAACCATTGTCCAACATCGCTTTAAAATCCGAAACACGCTGCTCCGACTGCTTGATATTTTCAGCAATCAACAAGTTGGTTTGCTGAGCCTTATAAAGACTTAGATAAAGATTCACTGCACGTATAGCCAGTTGTTCTTTACTTGCTACAGCGTTGTATTCCTCAGCTTTCAATGCATCTTTTGCAATATCAATACCGCCTTTAATACGTCCACCTGTATAAATTGGCATGCTCACCGAAGCCTGTCCTAACCACAATTGGTTTGCAGCAATATCCGGAGCAGAGCCCCCCTCACCTAAAGCCAACTTTAAATTCACATTTGGAGTAGTCATAGCCATGTATTGTCCACTCAATTTTGCATCAGGAAGCTGTTTCGATTTGGCCGTTTCAACTTCGAGCTGTCTCCCCAATATCTTCGTATCGGTAGACTTTGCTTCCACGCTTTGATTTGCGGCCAAGTGAATTATCTCTTCCAAAGTCATGTGTTTGTTGTCTTGCGCCAACAGACCCATAGGACTTAAAAGCAATAAAGCACTCAAATTGGCCAACTTATTTTTCATATGTCAATAAAGCTTTAATTGTTTTCTGTATAAATTCTGTTAAAGTTGTTTCAATATAATTTGCATAGTCCTCATCGTTATCGATATGCAACTGATCCTGTAAAAAACAATGGTTCATCTGAAAATTCATAAATACGCCCATCATCATGGAGTGGATCAAGATGGGATCATATCCTGCTTTGAATACCCCTTGTTCTACCCCCGCATTGATAACAGACGATATCACTTCAAGATTGTGCAGCTTGAGTTTGCGAAAAGCCTCCGAGATCAGCATGCGCTGTTTTAACGAACTTTCAATGGTAATGATATGATATAGCTTACGATGGGAGTTCATGGACTTAAACGACCTATCGACCATGGCGTCAATTTTGTCCAATGCATTATCAATAAGCGCCAGCTCATCCACATTGATCATAAAATCAGGAACACGCCATTCAAAGAAAGTATCCAGTAGCTTGTCTTTAGAACCAAAATAATAATTGATCATCGCGACATTTACATTCGCCTCATTGGCGATATCACGAACGGAAGTTCCATCAAACCCTTTTGTTGCAAAAAGACGCTCAGCTGCAAGCAGGATATCAATCTGTTTCTCGTTAAATTCCATTTTAAACCTCTATCTTTTATAGATACAATCGCAGATTCGTAGCGATTATAAAATACATTCTCGCTAAATGCGCGACAAAGTTAAACAAACGTTTAATTTAAACAAGTGTTTAATTATTAAATTTGTGTAAAAAAAAACACCATTTCTGGTGTTTGCTATGCGGGATGGAATCAGTTGAGGATCTTGTAGACCATTTCTTTTAGAATTTCCTCACTGCTGAAATTGCTCGGGACATTGACTCCCTTGGATTTCAAATCTGTTTCTTTCAACACATTGAGCACATCGAAAGTTTTCCGTCTGTTGTAATTTCTTGCAGCAAGCTCGTATTCTTTCAGAAAGAAAGGATGTACCCCCAATTCTTTTACTGCGACCGATTTGTCAATCAGATAATGGTATTTGAGAATCTTCGTGAAGTAGGTAGCAATTTGTCCAATGACCATTACCAGCGGATTATTTTTGGGGTTGGCCACAAAATAATCAACAATCTGATAAGCTTTTAGGGCATTACGTTTAGCCAATGCTGTATTTAATTCAAAAACATTGTAATCTTTGGAGATGCCAATATTTCGTTCCACATCTTCCATGCTGATCTCTTGACTCTTTTGAACATTAAGCATCAGCTTGTCAAGTTCATTAGACACTTTGGACAGATCATTACCGAGATAGTCCGCAATCATCATCGTCGCTTGCGGATGAATGCGCCAGCCGGCATCTTTCACATACGCTCCGATCCAAGGGCCCACCTTATCGTCGTATAGTTTGGCCGCATCAACAACTAGTCCTTTTTTTTCAAATACCTTATAGATCTTTTTGCGTTTGTCAAATTTCCCATGTTTAAAACAAAACACAAGAATGGTTGTCGGTGTAAGATGCTCCAGGTATTTGGTCAACAGTTCTTCCGTATCCGATTTCCATTTCAGCTCCTGCGCTTCCTTGATAATAATCAACTGATAATCACTCAACATGGGATACCGTTTTGCTGCATTGACAACGGTAGACATATCAATATCTTTTCCATAGAAAATCGATTGATCAAAGCCCTTCTGCGCATCATTCAATACTGTTGCTTCCAAAGCGTCGGCAATGGTATCAATGAAATAACTCTCCTCCCCTTGCAATAAATACACTGGTTTAAAAGACCTGTTCTTAATATCGGATAAGATCGGATTTATGTTCATATATAGTCTATTTATTCGCCCGCTGTAGATCAGTTGCCCCCCATTTGTTTCCGGCATCCAAGCGATCTGCTAGCGCTAAAATCATCCCATGTCACCGCACATCAAAACGTCTATCGAACTCGAGCATGGGCATTTTATGCGAAGCAAAATTACGATTTTAATGGCAATTCAACCGAGTAAACTCCGAAAATTACGCTTTAATAATTGACTCCTGCACCGCGATTACATTAAACTATTGATTTAATGCCATGAACATTCAGCAACATAGCTTTCACCATCTCGTTAAGTAATCGCATCATAAATACAGACCTCGGGTTTCCCTAACCTAAAAAATCAGACTAGTCAAAAAAACACATATTTCAGACTTCACGAATTTATTTCTTTTGCTAAAATTTTAGTATATTTGTGTATGTTTTCACCGACTCCACTGAACTTACCGCCGTTTAAAGCTAAAATATCCAAAAAGAACAATGCGATTTACATCTTTGATGAGCTCAGAAAAAAGGACTTGGTATTAACACCGGAGGAATGGGTTAGACAGCATTGGATCAACTATTTGTCGCTCATGAAAAATTACCCCAAAACACTGATGCATATTGAAGGCGGATTGAAATTAAATAACCTTCAGAAACGAAGTGATTTATTGATTTACAACAGTAGCGGGCATAAGGTCGTGTTAGCCGAGTTTAAAGCGCCACATATAAAAATCACACAACAAGTATTTGAGCAAATTGCAAATTATAATACGGTTCACCGTATACCATACCTGTTAGTGAGCAATGGCATGAATCATTACTATTGTAAAATTGATTTTATAAACGCGTCTTACGAATTTTTGGAAGACCTCCCCAACTACAACGAAATTGACTAAGGAGCTATGCATGAAATAGATAAAGAATTAATCCGGAGATACGGTATCCCCCAGGTCCTGAAAGGGGATCACCGAAAAAATGTAAAGTAGATGTAAAACATCTTTTCAATTTATTTGATTTTTAAAATATAGTTTTATATTAGTCCTACAGAATAGAAAAAATAAAAAGATGAATATAGATAAAAACGAATTCAGAAAATATGCAGTAAAGCATCACCGTATTGGAAGCCAACATGTTGATAGCTTCATTGCTCGTACAGAGACAAGCATTCCGACAAACCTTACACCTTACATCGTTGAAGAGCGTCAATTGAACGTTGCTCAGATGGATGTGTTTTCGCGTTTGATGATGGACCGTATCATATTTTTAGGCAGCGGTATTGATGATCAGGTAGCCAACATTATTCAGGCACAGCTCTTGTTCCTACAATCTACCGATGCACAACGTGATATCCAGATCTACATCAATTCACCAGGGGGAAGCGTATACGCTGGACTAGGAATTTATGATACCATGCAATATATCACGCCAGATGTAGCGACGATCTGTACAGGTATTGCTGCGTCTATGGGAGCTGTTCTTTTAGTTGCTGGTGCAAAAGGCAAACGTGCAGCCTTACGTCACTCACGCGTCATGATTCACCAACCTTCCGGTGGTGCACAAGGAGTTGCTGCCGACATGGAAATCAACTTACGTGAGATGATGAAATTGAAAGAAGAATTATACACCATTATTTCAGATCATTCTGGACAAACTTACGAATGGGTAGAAAAATCTTCAGATCGCGATTACTGGATGAGAGCCAATGAAGCCAAAGAATTCGGTATGATTGACGAGATTTTACTTCCTAAGAAGGAGATTATTAAATAACAATGGCAAAGAATAACGATAGAGACATTCACTGTTCGTTTTGTGGCATAAGCAAAAATGAGGCCCAGATGCTTATTGCAGGCAACGGAGCACACATCTGTGACAGATGTATCCAGCAGGCAGGCGAAATCTTGGCCGAAGAATTAAAACAACGAAAAAGTAAAACTTTACAGACTGCTTTAAAGTTGATCCGTCCTTTGGAGATTAAAACTCACCTGGATCAATATGTAATCGGTCAGGATGATGCGAAAAAAGTAATTTCAGTAGCAGTTTATAATCACTATAAACGTTTAAATCAGAAAGTGGATAAAGACGAGATTGAAATCGAAAAATCCAATTTGATTATCGTTGGTGAAACAGGTACAGGTAAAACCCTGCTTGCAAAAACTGTTGCCAAGATACTCAACGTCCCCTTCTGTATTGTGGATGCAACTGTATTGACAGAAGCAGGGTATGTAGGGGAAGATGTAGAAAGTATATTAACACGTTTATTGCAAGCAGCAGATTATGATGTAGCTTCTGCAGAACGCGGTATTATCTATATCGATGAGATTGATAAAATCGCTCGTAAAAGCGACAATCCGTCTATTACAAGAGATGTATCGGGTGAAGGTGTGCAGCAAGCTTTATTGAAGATTCTGGAAGGTACAGTTGTAAACGTTCCACCGCAAGGCGGCCGTAAACACCCGGATCAAAAAATGATCGCAGTCAATACTAGTAATATTCTATTTATCTGTGGTGGTGCATTCGACGGTATTCAAAAGAAAATTGCAAACCGTCTGCGCACGCAAACAGTAGGTTATAAAATGAACGAAGACGAAGAGGAAATTGACTTGAACAATCTATACAAGTATATTACACCTCAAGACTTGAAGAACTTTGGTTTAATTCCAGAGTTAATTGGCCGTCTTCCTGTATTGACTTACTTAAATCCATTGGATAAGGAAACTTTACTGAGCATTTTGACTGAACCCAAAAATGCATTGGTAAAACAATATAAGAAGTTGTTTGAATACGAAGGTATCGAACTAAAATTTGATCCTGACGTATATACGTTTATTGTTGATAAAGCTGACGAATTTAAACTTGGAGCCCGTGGCCTCCGCAGTATCTGCGAAGCCATTATGCTGGACGCCATGTTTGAGATTCCGTCAACAAAAGAGCAAACGGGACAGAAAGCATTAGAAATTACCTTGGACTATGCGAAGACAAAATTCGAAAAGTCCGATTTAAAAAAGCTTAAAGTCGCTTAAAAAAAATCCCGTTCGCTGAACGGGATTTTTTTTTAGAAAAGAATTAAAAATCTTATATTACAATAATAACATAGCCATAACGGAATGTTGACAGGAAGATAAGAGATTCAAGAAATTAAATTTAATGACTATGACAACAAAGAAAAGTGCAAAGAATACCGTAAATAGTCCGATCACACCAGGTTTAAAAACCAAAGAAGAAATCGTGAACAACTGGCTTCCTCGTTATACGGGAAGACCTTTGGAAGAGTTTGGGGAGTATATCCTTTTAACGAACTTTTCAAAATATATCCACCTGTTTTCTGAAATGCATGATAATGCGCCTATTTATGGCGAAGACAAACCGATGCAATCCGTCACTGCCGGAGGTATCACCATTATCAACTTCGGTATGGGAAGTCCAATGGCCGCAACCATTATGGATCTATTGTCAGCGATTGCTCCAAAAGCCGTTCTATTCTTGGGTAAGACCGGGGGTATCAAGAAAAAAATTCCTGTAGGTGAATTGATTCTTCCAATTGCCGCTATCCGCGGCGAGGGAACATCGAATGACTACTTTCCACCTGAAGTACCCTCATTACCAGCCTTCGCCATGCAAAAGGCCATATCCACTACAATTCGGGATCACCAACGTGATTACTGGACTGGAACGGTATACACCACCAATAGACGGGTTTGGGAACATGACAAAGCTTTCAAAAAATATTTAAAATCAATCCGTGCCATGTGCGTTGATATGGAAACCGCAACGATATTCAGCGTCGGATTTGCCAATAAAATTCCAACAGGTGCTTTACTGCTCGTTTCGGATCAACCGATGGTACCAGAAGGTGTCAAAACTTCTGTCAGTGATGTAACAGTTACAGCAAAATATGTCGAAGCACATATCAGTATAGGCATCGATGCCTTAAAACAGCTTATCAATAACGGATTAACCGTGAAGCACCTTAAATTCTAAGGTACAAGGCAGGCAACATCATATTTTCCTTTGGCTGGAAAATATGATGTACTACTCTCCATAAAACCATAACTACCAAACCCTAAAACTATTAAACATTATTATTGATTAATAATTGAACAGTTGTTAATTAAGATTTGAGATGTTAACAAATGTTAATCTTCACAATAATTAAACTATTTGACGTTTATATTGTAATAATCATATTACACTACATATATATCGTAAAAATTAATCAAACATTGTGAAGAAAAAAACATTATCTATTTTCAAAGTATCCGTATTAATTTGTTCAGCCTTAGCCACGCAGGTAAGTTGTTCTTCAAGTTCTTCAAAAGAAAATAAAACCAATGAAAAAGCCGTAGCCTTACCCGTTTATACCGTCACTAAATCAGATGCGATCACCATCAAGGATTATTTAGGGACTATTGAAGGTAAGGTCAATGTCGAAGTTCGCCCGCAGGTCGAAGGTCTGCTGCAGGAAATTTATGTTGATGAAGGTTCTTTTGTACAAAAAGGTCAGAAGCTGTTCAAAGTAGACCCATCAACTTATCAGGAAAACCTCAATAACATGGTTGCTACAGAGCAGGTCGCCAGAGCCAAACTTAAAAATGCACAGCTCGAAGTCGACCGACTGAAACCACTGGTTCAAAACGACGTTATCTCCGATGTCAGACTGGCATCGGCCAAATCAGATTACCAAGTAGCCAAGGCAACACTGGATCAAGCCATCGCTGCCGTACGTTCGGCTCAGATCAGCAAGGATTTTACAGTGATCACCGCTCCGGTAAGCGGTTATATCGGCCGGATTCCAAAACGCATTGGGAATCTGGTCTCAAAAGGTGACAAAGAACCTCTCACCTATCTTTCAGACATCCAGGAAGTGTATGTTTATTTTTCCATGAATGAATCTGACTTTCTTTATTTTTCCAAAGCACAGGCAAAAAAAGATAGCCTAGAAGGAAAAAAATACAACCAGAATCAGAAGCTTGTATTTCCCGAAGTGACGCTCGTCCTTGCAGATGGTGAAGAATACGCAAAAAAAGGTATAGTGGATGCCGTCAATGGCCAGATCAACCGTACTACAGGTGCGATCTCCTTGCGTGCGACATTTCAAAATCACGACAATATACTTCGGTCCGGAAGTAGTGGCACGCTTAAAATTGCAGAGGTTAAAAAAGACGTTCTTCAAATCCCCCAGATTGCAGTCAATGAATTGCAGGATAAATCCTTCGTGTATATACTGGACCAAAACAACAAAGCACAGAAACGAAATATCCAACTGACAGGCAAAAGTAAAAACAATTATATCGTCTACTCAGGACTACAGGAAAACGATCGCGTTATTACCAGTGGATTTGACAAATTGACAGACGGTTCACCAGTAACCCCGATTTTACAGAAATAATTATCAATCATTTTTACATGCTACAAGGTGTCGGGCATACTGTACACTTCATGTAGCGTGTTTAAAATTCCATATATATGCTAAAAACATTTATAAATAGGCCTGTATTAGCCACGGTGGTTTCCATTATCCTGGTAATCTTGGGCTTAGTGGGGCTAAAACTTCTGCCTGTTTCGCGCTTTCCGGAAATTGCACCACCAAGTGTGCTTGTTTCTCTAAGTTACCCGGGAGCAAATGCCGAAACTGTAGCAAAAAGTGTTTTACTACCTATCGAAGAAGCCATCAATGGTGTAGAGGATATGACCTATATCAAGTCGTCGGCCTCCAATTCAGGATCGGGAAGTGTGTCGGTCTATTTTAAGACCGGTACAAATCCTGATATTGCCTCGGTCAATGTACAGACACGGATTTCCAAAGCAATCAGTTCCATTCCGGCAGAAGTAAATGAGGCCGGAATCACGGTCATGCCGCGGCAAACGGGTGTCATTATGACCATCAATCTCTACTCCGATCACCAGGATAGTGCCTACGACGAAACCTTTCTCCAGGCTTATGCACAGATTAACCTGATGCGGCCTTTGCTGCGTGTCGATGGTGTAGCCCAGGTTTCCCGTTTGGGAGCACGGGATTATGCGATGCGACTTTGGTTGAACCCCGAAAAACTAGCCCTGTATAACCTCGTCCCGCAAGATGTCACCAACGCTATAAAAGATCAAAACTTTGAGATTGCCCCCGGTAAATTTGGAGAAACCTCAGATGAAGCTTTCGAAACAGTGATCAGTCATAAAGGGCGTTTCACCACACCGGAGGAATTCCAGAGTATTGTGATCAAAACCAACAGCGACGGTTCAGTGCTCTATTTAAAAGATGTGGCACGCGTCGAATTCGGTGCCACCAATCTAAGCAGCGACAATAAAGTAAATGGACATCCCGGTCTTACACTCAACTTAACACAAACCAGTGGTTCCAACGCACATGATATTGATATTGCCGTCAGAAAGGTTCTCGAGGAACAATCCAAAACATTTCCAAAAGGCATACACTATGAGGTGACCTACTCGGTACGTGACCAGATCGATGAATCGATCAACCAGGTTGAGCATACCCTTTTTGAAGCCTTTATCCTGGTATTTATTATTGTCTTTATCTTCCTGCAAGATTTTAGATCCACCTTGATCCCTGCAATTGCAATCCCCGTTTCATTGGTGGGAACCTTCTTTTTTCTGCAGCTTTTTGGATTTTCGCTCAATGTCCTGACGATGTTTGCCCTGGTGTTGGCTATTGGAATCGTAGTGGATGACGCCATTGTCGTCGTCGAGGCCATCCATGAAAAAATGCACAGCACAGGAATGAAACCCAGAGCCGCTACATTATCGACGATGTCCGAAATTACGGGTGCTATCCTGTCCATAACCATGGTCATGGCTGCTGTATTTTTGCCTGTAGGATTTATGGAAGGGCCAGCAGGTATCTTTTATCGCCAGTTTGCTTACACCCTTGCAACAGCGATTCTGATTTCAGCGCTCAATGCCTTGACTTTAAGTCCAGCCCTATGTGCGCTACTCCTGAAAGCCCCGCAACAGCATACCAATCAAAAAAACGGCAAAATCAATCAATTTAAAGATCGCTTCTTCAAAGCATTCAATACCTCTTTTGATCGACTGACTGCCCGTTATGTCTCGATTGTAGAAATACTGATCAAGAATAAGAAAATAGCCTGGGCAGGCTTAATTTTAATTACAGCACTTGGCATTGTGTTTATGATTAAAACACCTAAAAGTTTTATTCCGACAGAAGATGATGGATTTATCACATACAACATTGCCCTCCCTCCCGGCGCTTCATTGAGCCGAACAACTGAGGTTCTTCATCGTGCCGATAGTATTTTAAAGAAAAGACAGGACATCAATGGAATGACAACTGTTTCTGGTTTTAATGCCCTGGACGGAAGTTCAAGCCCGGCATTTGCCGCCGGTTACATTACCTTAAAACCACATGCCAAACGCGAGCACATCAAAAATATCAATGCGTTTATGGATACCATCAGAAATGATCTATCCCAGATTAATGAAGCAACGTTTACAGTATTCCCCCGCCCTACCGTACAGGGTTTTGGCGACTTTGCCGGAATTGAAATGGTTCTTCAGGATCGAATGGGTGGTGACATTCGGGACTTTAACACCATTGCAGATACATTTATTAACCAACTCAATACCTTACCGGAAATACGAAGTGCTTACACAAGTTTTAAATCAAACTTCCCTCAGTACGAGGTAAATATCGATGCCGTAAAGGCAAAATCTCTGGGAGTTGAGATCAAAGATCTCATGTCCACAATCCGATCTTATTTTGCACGTGTACAGGCGAGCGATTTTAATCGGTTTGGTCGCCAATACCGGGTTTATGTCCAATCAGATTTCGACTTCCGCAAAGATCCCGAATCCTTCAATTCAATTTTTGTGCGCAACAGTAAAGGCGAAATGGTGCCTATTAACACCATATTGACCTTAGAAAAGACGGTGGGTCCAGAAACCATTACGCGTTACAATCTATACAATGCAATTGCAGTAAATATTACACCCGCGGAAGGCTATAGTACGGATGATGCCATGCAGGCTATCCAAAAATTGGCCGACAACAAACTTCCGGGGAATTACGGTTTTGAATGGACGGGCATGAGTTATGAAGAAAGTCAATCCGGCTCACAGACCATCTTGATTTTTGCGCTTAGTATCCTATTCGTCTACTTTTTGCTTTCCGCTCAATATGAAAGCTACATTCTTCCTTGGGCCGTGCTATTATCTATACCAGTAGGACTGATCGGCGTATTTTCCGTGATCAACCTTGTGGGACTTCAAAACAACATCTACGTGCAGGTGGGGCTTATTATGCTCATTGGCTTATTGGCCAAAAACGCAATTCTGATCGTCGAATTCGCCGTCCAGGAGCGTAAAAACGGAAAAAGTATCGTCGAAGCAGCCATTAGCGGCTCCAAACTGAGATTACGGCCAATCTTGATGACCAGTTTAGCCTTTGTTGCTGGCCTGGTGCCCTTGATGTGGACGGTTGGCCCGTCGGCGATCGGTAACCATTCGATCAGTTTCAGCGCTGCCGGCGGCATGCTCTTTGGTGTAGCCTTCGGCATCTTTATCATCCCTGTACTCTTTGTCGTATTCAAAAGCCTGGATGAAAAATTACATGATAAACTAGCTAAAGAAGAGGAAGAATAATGAAAAACATAAAGAAATACCTTTCGGGAATATCGATCATCATTGGTCTCTTAGGCTTGATGAATGCCTGTAAGATTGGCAAAGATTATGTGCAGCCCAAATTCAAACTTCCCGAAAACTTTCGTGGCGATACGTTGGATTATTTCGGAGACACCTCCAGTATGGGACTGATCCATTGGAAATCCTTCTTTCACGATCCTACCTTGAAACTACTGATTGATTCTGCCTTGGCCAATAATTTTGAGATGAAAACTGCACTACTCAACCTGCAGATTTCAAATCGGGTTTTAGCGCAGAACAAAGCCAATTATCTACCCAGTGTCAATGCGACAATTGCCAATGGAAACCGCACCTGGCGATCGAAAGACTTCGGCAGTGGTCCGCTGACCAAATATTACGATCATAACGGTGAAAAGGCACCGCAAAATATGTTTGTCTATCAATCTATGTTTGGTTCCGATATTAATTTTAGCTGGGAAATAGATATCTGGAAGAAAATAGGAAGTAAACAAGAACAACTTTTAGCCGAATATTTGGATACACAGGAGGCAAAAAATGCGATACAGACCTCTATCATAACTGCTGTCGCAAAAGGTTACTTCAATCTTTTGATGCTCGATGCCAAGATTGAGGTTGCCAAACGTAACGTCCAATTAAACGACAGTACGCTGCGCATGATCAAGCTTCAATATGAAGCGGGTGAGATCACCGCCTTGGCGATCCAACAAACACAATCACAGCGTCTATTGGCGGCCTCCCTCGTTCCCGAAATCGAAAAGGAAATTGTCATCCAGGAAAATGCGCTACAGACACTGACCGGAAAATTACCCGATAGCATCAAAAGAGGCACTTCTTACGAGCATCTCTTCGCTGAAAGCAAAGACATCTCCTTAGGTTCCCCAATCGAAATTGTGCGCAATAGACCAGATATCCGATCATCTGAATTTCAATTGATGGCAGCCAATGCAAATGCCAATATCCAACAGGCCATGCGTTACCCTTCATTGACCGTAGGCGGCGTATTGGGGGTAAATAGTATGCTCCCCAAAAATTGGTTCAATATACCAGGGGCATTGCTCGGTGGAATAACCGGGAATTTGACCACACCTATTTTCAAAAACAAAACCTTGAAAACACAGTATGAGGTCGCTAAATTGGAACGTGATAAAGCCGAAATCCAATTGCAACAAAAGGTCGTCGAAGCCGTAGCCGAAGTCTCTAATGCAGTGGTGACGGTCGACAAGCAACGGGAGCAATTGTCTTTGGCCAAAGAAAGAGTCGATAATGCACATCTTGCCGTTAAAAATGCGGGTTTACTCTTTAAAAGTGGTTACGCCACATATTTAGAGGTGATTACCGCGCAAAGCAATGCCCTAAACAGTGACCTCGATCTAGTCGAGTTAAGGCAACAGCATTTAGATGCATTTGTGGATCTGTACCGGGCACTCGGAGGAGGTTGGAGATAAGGATTTAAAACGTTATTTTTGTGGTATGACTCCAGAAGAATTACAACAATATTTTCAATCCAAAGACTTGCCTGAATCGTTAGAAATACAGCAAGATATGCAGGTCTTCGACGTACAACGTTTCTTGAGCACAAGTTTTATCCATGTTGGATTATGGAAAAAAGATCTAAGCAAATGTCCATCCTGGATTAGACTTCTTAAATTCAAGGATGCTTTAGAAAATAAAGAAGAGGCCTAACATCTGTTAGACCTCTTCTTTATTTATAGCTATATGCTAGGAGCAAGTTGTTTCATTAATAGTGGCATCTGTTCTTTCGAAAAGATCTCTTCTGCCCCAGCGTCCCGCAATTCCATCCGTTCATTCTCATCACTACTTGATGTCAGCCCAAATATTCGAATAGAGGGAAACCGCTCCCGTATGATTTTTGCCGTTTCTATCCCGTTTAATACAGGCATATGCAGATCTAATATACATATTTCAGGAAGTTCGTGCTCGTTTTCATCGAGGTAGTCGATTAAATCCCTACCATTGGAAGCACAATAAACCAAATCCAATAAATGAGATTGAGCCATAGCTCGCATCAACACATGATGAATCAGCGCATCATCTGCGTAGACAACCGTACATTTATTTTTGGTATCCATTTGAAAAAGCTATCATTTTAATAATTATAAAAACAATATTATATAAATATGTAATAAAATAAAAAATACAGAAAAAAGTTAGCAATAATTATGTTATTATACAAATTTTATTTCAAAATGTTCACTATTAACAATCCAACAAGCTTTTAGTTTGATTTATACAATAAGAACATCATAGGTAGTAAATCTCTCCGTGTCAATACCGTTAGAAAAGATTAAGTAAAGAGAAATAAAGATCGGTAGCCTATACCTTAAAAATCATCTTCAATAATTTCAGCCACTCTTCCTACTTGGCCATCCGTCAACCTGACTTTAATTCCCCTCGAATGATATGAGGATGATGTCAGCAAGTCTTTCACTATGCCTTCTGTTAAATTTCCTGTACGTTGGTCCTTTTTTAAGATTATATTCACCAACATACCTGGCTTTACATCTGCTCTATTTCTTCCATCCATGGTCAAACTTAGAAAAATTGTTTTTTAAATGCAATATAAATAAACAATTTATTGTTAGAAAAACCTTCGTCTCGTATTTTGGAACAGGTACAATGAAAGCAAATGAAAGCCAATAGCGTAGATGAATGTTATAAACCGAACTACAGGCTATTTTATTCAATACCTGCCTACCATAAAAAATGGTCGGAATTTCTTCCGACCATGATTGGCTTTAAGCCTTTTTTTATGGGATGTAGGCCATCAGCATATTGGCTGTTTGACCAATTGAATTTATTTAAATAGCTTAAAAATATCGTTTCCGAATATAAAGACCATTAAAGCCAATAAAATAAAGAAACCGACCATTTGTGCTTTCTCCAGGAATTTTTCGCTCAATGGTTTGCCTTGTATCATTTCAACCAACAAGAACAATACGTGACCACCATCCAAAGCTGGAATAGGCAATAGGTTCATAAATGCCAATGCCATAGACAACATCCCTACTAAGGACCAAAAACGGATCCAGTCCACTTCTGTGCCGAACAAGGTAGCAATTCCAATTGGGCCAGATAATGCTTTATCGGCACGTACCTCCCCTTTGAAAATCTTGCCAAATCCTTTGGCGTTGTCGGTAATCACGGTGAAAGCTTTTTTAGCGCCGATTGGAAATGCCTCCATCAAGCTATATTGCGTTGTAAAAGATTTGATGGAATAATCACGGTTAATGCCTATTCCCAGCATGGCATCCGCAGGAACATTGCCTTGCAAGGAAACTTCATCACCTTTGCGTACGACTTTAATTGCTACAGCTTTATTAATATTCGCTTTTATTTGTGCTTTAAACTCGTCGAAGAAAGGAACCTGTACCCCATTCACTGCAATAATGCTATCGCCTTTCACAAAACCCATTTTACTTGCTGCCGACCCAGGTGATACTTCAGCAACACTTGTTGTTTTAACACGTGGCTCGATAAACTTTTCCCCTTTCTTATCTGAAAGCGTATTCAATAAATCGGCCGGAACTTTTACTTCTGTTGTTGCACCGTTGCGTTCAACTGTAAGCGCCACTCCGCCCATCAATACTTTAGAACTGATCAACTCCGAGTAATTTTCGATACGGTGACCGTCTATTGAAATCACTTTATCACCAGCTTTCAAACCGATGGATTCACCAATGGATCCCGGAACAATACCGTTTACCAGCTGATCCATTTTGATATCTGTATTGCCCATTTTAAAAGTCAGCATCCAAAAAACAACAACGCCGACCACAATATTGACAATAATCCCCCCAAGCATAACGATTAAACGTTGCCAAGCTGGTTTTGATCTAAATTCCCAAGGTTGTGGCTCACCCTTTAATTGCTCGGTATCCATCGATTCATCGATCATACCCGCAATCTTGACATAACCACCTAAAGGCAACCAGCCAATACCATATTCACATCCTTTATAATTGAATTTAAATAATTTCACTCCCCAGGCATCAAAGAACAGATAAAATTTTTCCACCTTGATACCAAATGCACGCGCTGCTAAGAAATGTCCTAACTCATGTAGAACAATTAAAATTGACAAGCCTAAAATCACTTGTCCGACCATAATTAAAACACCCATGTATGCTTTTTAAAATTTAATCTTTGATTATTTCCTTCGTTATTAATCTTGCGACACGATCCGTCTCCAGATAATCATCCAGCGTCGGTGTCGTAATGAATTCTACTTTATCTAATGTCTGTTCAATAATATCACTCATCTCCAAAAAACCAACTTGATCTTTCAGGAAGGCATCCACAACAACTTCATTGGCTGCATTTAATACACAGCTTCTATTTCCGCCGGCACGAAGGCTCTCATAAGCAAGTGCCAAATTCCGAAAAGTTTCCATGTCTGCTTTTTCAAAACTGAGCGTTGGATAGTCCATGAAATTAAATCGCTCAAAACTGTTTTCAAAACGTGCCGGAAAGGTCAGTGCATATTGGATCGGCAATTTCATATCAGGAACCCCCATTTGGGCCTTCATGGATCCATCCTGAAACTGAACCAGCGAATGTACAATAGACTGGGGATGTACAATCACATCGACCTGATCTATTGACAGATTGAAGAGCCATTTTGCTTCAATCACTTCTAGCCCTTTATTCATCAAGGAAGCTGAGTCAATCGTAATTTTGGCACCCATCGACCAATTGGGATGTTTCAAGGCTTCAGCCTTGGTCACAGCGAGAAGATCTGCCCTCTTTTTACCACGAAAGGGTCCGCCGGAAGCTGTGATATATATTTTCTCGATTGGATTATGCTCCTCGCCAGCCAAACACTGGAAGATCGCCGAATGCTCCGAATCGACAGGAAGCATGCGTACACCATATTCTTTCACCAAAGCCATAATCAGCTCACCGGCGACAACCAGCGTCTCCTTATTGGCCAGCGCAATATCTTTTTTCGATTGAATCGCTTTAACAGTAGGTTTTAATCCCGCAGATCCAACGATCGCATTCAAAACAACATCTACTTCTTCGTACTGCACCACTTCAACCAGTCCAGCTTCCCCCAAAAGAACAGCAATATCATGTCCTTTTAAAGCATCCTGCACATAACTATACTGAAGGGAATCTGTTACGACAACCGCTTTGGGCTTAAACTCCAAGGCCTGTTTAACCAACAATGTGGCATTGCTACCACAGGTCAGAACGATTGCTTTAAATTTAGTAGGAAAGGCTCGAATCACATCCAAGGCTTGTGTACCTATACTTCCCGTTGCCCCTAAAATGGCAATTCCTTTTTTACTCAAAACCTTTGCTATTAATTAAAATATATTATTTAAAATCTTTGGATCCTCTCCCCCATGGTAATCCGCCATCATGGATCGGTAAGCGACCGAAACAACAATACTAGCCAAAGGTACCACCAAGAAAGAACTCACGAGGTTCAAAATAATAAAAATTATGTAATATTCTAAATAATTAAAATACATCTGTAATAACTGGAAAAAAGCAAATACAGCCAAAATCAATAATAGTTTGAATACATTGCCCTTTGTCAGTGCAAAACTGAATCGTAATGACCTCAATGTGCCCGCGTGTTTATCGATAATGAAAAATGGATAAAATGCCACTCTAATAATCAAGATGAAAGTCAATATTGCCGCGACAAAAACAACAAACATCGTAAAGTTACTCATCAGCTCCATCCGATTGTCACCATTTTCAAATAGATAAAGGAATGGTAAAGAAACGGCTCCTAAAATCATCAGCAGTGCTATGGAGAGCACCATTATACTTAACATGGCACCAAAAAAATAGGCAAGCTCCTTTGAGCTGGGAATACATTGAATCAGTTTCTTATCATGATTTCCATCAATCAGACTTAAGATATACTTAAATAAAGTCATATTCAATCCGAAATACATCACCATGAAAAAAAACGCCATGAAACCACTCAACACCACATTGAAATCACTGATGGTAGTCGCAAGATAATTGGAGAGTCCGGAGGTCACGAACAGTAAAAAACAAAGCCCTGCCACTGAAAAATAATGTCTTTTCAGCAGCTCCCATGACTTATTAAAAACCTCATTAACGGCAAAAGTACTTTCCTTTAGGAATTGAATCATTTTTTCTTTGAATAAACTTCTACAAAGATGCCATATTTTTTAATTTTCAACAATTTACACTCCCATAAAAATCATTTTTTTTATAATATTTAACATAAAAAAATCCCCTATCCGAATGGACAGGGGATTTTATAGGGTATATCGAACTATGCCTATTTAAATTCTTTGGGAAGCGGCTTCTCCAATAAGTATTGGTAGTAGAAACGTGCACGCTCATTAGAATCATATTTACTTTTCGAACGGTCAAATCCATGACGGCTTCCCGGATAGATCATCAACTCAAAAGGAACACTTCGATCTGTCAATTTATCGACTAGTTGGATTGTATTCTGTAAATGAACATTATCATCCATATCGCCATGCATAATACGCAAAACGCCTTTATAGTTATTTGCATAGGTCAACACAGAACCCGCTTTATAGCCTGCAGGATTGTCTTGAGGCGTATCCATCCATCTTTCAGTATAATGACTATCGTACAGATCCCAGGAGGTTACGGGTGCACCCGCAATACCGAAATCAAATACGTCAGCAGCCTTCGTCATCGCCAAACAAGTCATATAACCGCCGTAGCTATGCCCGGTGATAAGCACTTTGTTTTTAGCTACCCAAGGTTGAGATTTTAACCATTTAACAATCGTTGAATAATCAATAATCTCCCAGTGGCCAAGATTGCGGTGCATATAAGCAACACCTTGTTTACCAAAATGACCAGATGCCCGGTGATCTGCAGAGACTTGAATGATTCCTTCATTAGCCCAATATTGATTATTCGTTCCTTTCCAGGTATCTTTTACCGTTCCAGCATCTGGACCGCCATAGATACTGAAAACAACAGGGTAAACTTTTGATTTATCGAAATCTGTCGGGTAAGTAATTGTCAATGGAAGATCGAACAAACCGTCATCTGATTTAAGATGTAAGTATTCGGTTTTACCGTAGGTATAGGAAGCAAAATCAGCCGCTTTACTATCTGCTAACTGACGGACGACCTTCCCCTGATTATCCAACAAAGCAAACCGATCAGGAGTACTCACATTGGAGTATTTGGTAATGAAATACTTGCCGTCAGGCGATACATTGACATCGTGTGAGTATTCACCGAAAGTCAGACGTTTTAAGTTTTTACCCGAATAATCCACGCGGTACAAATCAAAACGTGCCGAGTTCTCTTTACGTGCGGTAAAATAGATCACCTTATTTTTTTCATCAATCCGTTTTAATTCGGTTACCTGCCATTCGCCGGAAGTAATTGGATTGACCAATGTTCCATCCAATTTATAGAGGTAATAATGCGCCCAGCCCGTCTTATCCGATTTTAAGATATAATACTTGTTGTCCGCAAGATAGGTGATACGCTCATCGTGATCCAAATTGATCCATGAAGCCTGGCGCTCATCGTAAATTTCTTTTTTCGAGCCAGAATTCGGATCCACCTGATAAAACTTCAAATTGGTCTGATCCCTGTTCATCCACTGCACCATCACATTTTTGCTATCAAAGGCCCAGTAAGGCTGCCCAAAATACTGATCATCTTTTTCGTTGAAATCAGCCCAGGTAACGTTCCCCCCATCGAGATGAACGATACCCACCTTCACTTCCGGATTTGGATCACCGGCTTTGGGGTATCTTGTCTCCTCCAGGTAACCATGCTGGCCTTTGGACGAATAGATCGGAAACATAGGAACCTTGGTATCATCGAAACGCATGAAGGCGATTTTACGGCTGTCCGGAGACCACCAAAAGGCTTTGTATTTTGTTGGACGCCCAAGAATTTCCTCGTAATATACCCAAGATGACCAACCGTTGTAAATCACGTCGGTACCATCATTTGTATATTGCATTTCTTTTCCCGATGTCACGTCCACGCTATACAAATTGCTTTTGCGGGTAAAGGCAACATATTTACCATCCGGCGATAAGGTCGGATTCTGTTCCGCAACATCAGGAGAGTTGGTCAACTTCTTGGCTACACCATCTGTACTTTTCAGGAAGATATCATTGTTTTCGACATAGACAACCGTCCCTTCTTTAGGAGGAACTGTATAAATGCTTCTGTGACCTGATTTAATGTTAACCTGATATAAACGACCATCATTTACATCATTTTCCAGATAAGCTGTCGCGTCCGCCCAGCCAGGATACTGATTCGTACGAACTGTCAACGATGGCTTTTGCCCCCAGGACTGTGCAAAATCCAATTTCTTTTGTGCAAAACCAACCTCATGCACTAAAAAAACGATAGACGCACCTAAGAGTACTCTTGATACCGTATTCATTAATTTTTGGATATGTTTATTAATTATTTTGGCTAAGATAAAGAATTGTGGCAAATAACGACGATTTTGCCTGTAACAAGCTTAATTCAGATTGCGCGTACCATAATGGCTTAGCAAAGACTTGATTAAACCGGATGATTCCTTGCTAAGGACGATGTTCGAAAAGTTTTAGCTGAATACCTTCCTTTGGAAAATCAGCTTCTTCCACAAAATTTGATATCGAAACACCCAACAACCTCACTTTGTTCACCAGCTCAACCTTACTCAACAAACTATGGGCAGTGGCGTAAATTTTGTCTTCCGAATCAAAACTATTTTCTAAGGTTATACTCCGTGTCAACTGAACAAAATCGGCATATTTAATTTTTATGGTTAAGGTTCTTCCAGAGATTTCCTTTTTCCCGATGCGTGTCCACAACTGTTTGCAGAGCCGTTGCAAAATGGTATTTAATTCTTCAAATGCTTCTACATCCTCGCCAAACGTATCCTCAATCCCAACCGATTTACTGCTGCGATTGGGAACAACAGGACGGTCGTCGATCCCGCGTACGATACGGTAAAAAAAGTGCCCAGTCTTTCCAAACCAGCGCACCAAATCCTCCTCGCGTTGTTTTTTTAAATCGAGCCCGGTAAAAAGCCCCAGTTCGTGCATTTTTTTCGCGGTTACTTTTCCTACGCCAAAAAATTTATCCACGGGCAATGATTCCATGAACTTGACAATTTTCGAAGGACCTATAAATGTTAAGCCGTTGGGCTTGTCCATATCTGAGGCAATCTTTGCAACAAATTTATTGACGGAAACACCAGCAGAGACGGTCAGATTCAACTCTTCTTTGATAGCCTCTTTAATGGCTTTGGCGATATCAATAGCCGAACCAATACCCTGTTTGTCTATGGTCACATCCAAAAAAGCTTCATCCAGGGAAAGCGGCTCGATTAAATCCGTATAACGGAGAAAAATCTCCCGAATTTGGTAGGAAACCTGACGATAAACATCAAAGCGAGGATAGGTAAAGATAATATGGGGGCACAACTGAAGAGCCTTTCGGGAGCTCATAGCAGATTTGACGCCAAACTTTCGCGCTTCGTAACTGGCCGTTGCAACTACTCCCCTCCCATCCGGGGAACCACCTACTGCAATCGCTTTTCCCCGATATTCGGGAAAATCACGCTGATCTACAGAGGCATAAAATGCATCCATATCCAAATGAATAATCTTGCGATGTACCTGTTCGGAATCCATAATCCAAATTTACAAAAATTAGCATTATAGACTAAGAAAACCAAAAAATAACTAATAGAATTAGCAACACAGCAAAAAACGACAATCACTAGGCTCGCCAAGCGTTAATCTAGGTATAATGCATTCGTCATTATGCTGTTAATTATTTATCTTTAGGTGAACCTATCCGTTGGACAGAAAAATCATCGTTCCGGCGCATAGTCCCAGGCACTGCATTAAATGGTTTTAATTAGCACACATGATGGAAAATTTACCCGAACAAAAACCGAAAAAATCCGGATTTAAGAAGTTCTTACTCCTGCTGATCCTTTTCCTCCTTGTGGGGGCCGGTTCCTACGTTTACTGGAAATATTACTATGTATTCGGTGAAGGTGTAAAATCTGGCTATCTTAATTATGCTGTAAAAAAGGGCAATATTTTCAAGACCTACGAAGGCAAGCTCATTCAGGAGGGATTTGGAAGTATCAAAACGGGTGGTATCGCCAGCAATCAATTTGAATTTTCCATTGAAGATGATTCTATATTCCGTCAATTGGAGCTCAATAGTGGAAAATACTTCGATCTGCGCTACAAAGAATACCATGGTGTGCTTCCCTGGCGTGGAAACACGGTTTATATCGTTGACAAAATTGTCAATATGAAATAGCGAACTCCGCCGTGTTTACCAGCGGAGTTATCGAAGTTCCGTTTAAATAAGTTAAACTACATCAGTACGCTATTGTAGGGGTGCCCCCTTCCATGAGCTGCTTATTGTCCGCCGCATTTGCGTTTCCGATAGAAGATTTTTCGAAAAGGCCTATTTATGCAGAAAGCACATCCCGGACGATCAATTTTTCGTTAAAATAACGTTTTAAAATGCTTCCGTCACCGTGTAGTGTCCAAACTTCTTTGGGATTTACCATTTTAATGTACTGAAGAATGTCATTCCAGTCCACATGATCAGAAATATACAGCTCGATATCATTCTGTGCCTGTAAACGTTTCCAGCCTGAGGCAAATGCGCGTAATACTTTGGTCGCCCTAAAATAACTATTGAAGGTCATCGGCGGTACCAAGTACACTTTGTTCTGTTCGCCCTGTTTCATTTCTTTTCTGTTGTAGGGCTCATAGTCTAACTTCTTCAGCCCGTGTTGATCATAAAGGCGATGGTAGGGCAATATTCCACTATGCACAAGCACTTTTCGATCTGGACAGTACCTGTTGATCAAATCAGTAATTCGCTGCGCCTTGCCCAACACATAAGTACCTAATAAGATATTACTGGCATGTCCATCAAGTTTTTTTATCTCCTCCGCCGGATCGGGATGGATAATCTCGGGATTTGCAAAGGTACTTTCCGTAATGAGGACATCGGCCTGCTGCACTTCGATCGGCTCACAGGTATCATCAGTTTGTAATTTATAATCGCCGGTGTACAAGTAACGTACCCCCCGATATTCCATTAGAATCTGTGCTGAACCCAGTATATGACCTGCTGGTAAAAATGTGATTTCGACCGCGCCTATTTTAAAGGGACTATTAAACAATTTGACCTGATAAGAATCTTTGCGATTTTGTTTATACCGATAAGTCATAAACAGTGAGGTCGCCTGTGTGGCATAAACATAGTCGTGTCCTGAACTGGCATGATCGCCATGAGCATGAGAAACGACATTGTGCATAACGGGATTGCTGGCATCAATAAAAAAATCACCATAACGGCAGTAATAGCCTTCTGGCTTTCTGACTAAGAAGTCAGCCAATAGTGTAGACATCATATTATTTTAGAAACTTTTGATGCAAAGTCCACACCTGCGGTAATAGCGGAGTGGTTCCATCATTAATGATGACGAAGTCTGCCAATTTTAATTTTTCTTCGTCAGATAGTTGCTTATTAATTCGCTCCATGACCTGTTCCTCAGTAACAGCATCACGCTCCATGACACGTTTAACGCGTATGGGTAAAGGCGCAGTAACCAGTATGGTATAATCAAGATCCTTGTAGGACCCACTTTCAAAAAGCAAAGCAGCCTCTTTGAGTGAATAACGTGACTTTTGCTGTTCGGCCCAGTCCTTTGCCGCCTGAATAACGATGGGGTGTACAATGCTGTTCACAAGTTCGAGCTTCGCCTTGTCGGAGAATATCTGTTCAGCCAAAAAAGCCCGATCCAGTTTCCCATTCTTATAGGTCTCTTCGCCGAACTCCGCAATCAAGCGTGCTTTGATCCGCAAATCGGTATTCATTAGCTTCTTGGCTTCCTCATCAGCATTATAAACAGGTACAGCCATGGCTTTAAAAAGCTGACAGATAAATGTCTTACCTGACCCAATTCCGCCTGTTATTCCAATCTTCATGAAAATATTTTTATTTACGTACAAAAAAGTCCACGTTTTGAGGGACAATACTGATTACCTTACAATAGTCAGGTACTTTGGTCAGCAAAATGGGTAGATATTGCACCTCATTCTTCTCCCAGTCTGCCAGGTCTACCACAGCCTCAAAATCACGCGATGTATAATTATTATAATCTTTGACGGACATCAACACCGTGACGACAACTTTGCTCGGACTAAGCCTGACCGAACTATAACGTTGGCCATTCTCTACTTTTACGGGCAACTCGATTATTTTCTCGGTCAATTCACCTACAGGCATAAGCACCTCGACCGAAGTCGGATAAACATTGATATTCGCTTTTTGGTTACGTGCCAGGTTGGCCACGGTCCGAACGTCGGTTTCGACTTCCTTTCCACGAACGGTATCCGTTTCCCAATACTCAATCGCCGAAACATCCTCGTAAGGTCCGGTTATTGTCACATAAGCTGGTGTAACTTTGGTATCAGCGATAAAACCGTAGCCGCGTTTAAATCCGATATTTGCAAGGGGTTTTACGGGTACCTTACGCTGGGTCTGTTTGGAAAAATCAAAAAATAAGGTATCAGGACTAACTGACACCACGCGCTGTTCATGCGGAAACTGCCGGTTGATAAAACCCAATTGGTTGGAAAAAACAATCCAGTCTTTGGTTTTTAAAGAGCTTAGGTCCACCTGCACCTTTGGGGTTTCCAAAGCAGCTTTGGAAAACAGAAATTGCCATCCTGTCATCTCCAGCTTCACTTTTACCGTATCGGATTGCTGGGGGTGAAATGCGCGTTTCTCGGGAAGATTGACGTATTCAATCGCCGCCTTGACGGAAACAGTATATTGATTGGAGATCGAAAACAATAACCAAGCTAACAACGAAATTCCAACACAACGCACGAAGACATTAATCTTACGCCGTTGGGTCTTATTTATTCGAACTGCATTCGCCATGATACAAACTTAATCAATTTGCGTAAAAATCTGTGTTCTTATCTGCATTTCATCTTAAAGACAGCAATATTTCCATTGCATTTTTCTCTTTTGTGGCAAGAGTTCTGAAAATTTCTGATGCCTGCTGCACATCATCAAAACTGGCTGTCTCCGCAATTTTACTAAACAATTCCGACAAGGATGTCCACAATAATGCAATCTGCACAAACTCATGATGAACCGCGGCGATCTGCTCTATTCCGAGCAGATCATAACTTTCCTTAATAAAGTCACGATATAGATTTCGAAACATAGCGCCCCCAGTACCTGCCTTTTCCATCAAATTTGCAGCCATTTTAAACTCACTTTCAATCGCATGGCTCGTCTTGTACCATTTGGTCAATTCCTCAGCAGTTTTCAAAATTCCTTTATATGAAATGTTGCTGATGGGCGGTGCAAGATATTCCTTTGCATTATTGACCATTGCAGCAATCAGCACCTCTTTCAGGTCCAAATCCCCGCCACTACCTGCTATCGTGTAATACAGATTTTTAGACGCCATAGGCCCCTTCTCTGCCCTGGCTAGCGCCAAACTCGCTAGGGATGTACGCACGCTTCCCCCCTGCTGCCTCGTATCCACTAAATAGGCATTATCATGGTCATAACCATAAATTGCTACATAATGACCCGCAAAATGAAAGGGTTTTGTAAAATATTCCAGGTGATAGGCATCGAGTTTTAAGCCTACCGGTTGCCCCCCATCCAAGAGCTGTTTTACAGCCTGCCAAGCTTTTACTTTTGAAGAAGTTTCATGAACGCTGAGGTTTAGACCGAGATTTTTGCAGATATGCTGCGTCAGGAGATCTGGTTTTATTCGTCCGCCTAAAAATGGAAAATCCATGGTTTTCATTTTCCAATAGATAAAACTGAGGCCTTCCCCCAGTCCAAAAAGCATCGGCTCGGAAAGTTCAATGCCTATATGGGCAAGTAATGTACCTGTTGCTGTGGTTTCACAATGCTGCCCATCAAATGATCTAAGATTTTTCATATCGTTTTTTTTCATAAAGTTAATCCCTCAACCGACAGCCCGATGTCAGCAGTGGATTAAACCCTAAAAACAAATGAAAAACAGTGGAGAATAACATTGCAAAAACGATTGTTTTTGACAACTATTACGTTTTAGGTTTACAGGGGTTTTACAGGGTGATTACAGGGAGTTAACAGGGGTATAACAGGGGTCAATCCCCTGCTAACCCGGTGTTAATCCCCTGTAAAAATAGTGTTACTACTAAAGTAATTAAGAAAATAGTAGTAAATTGATAATAAGCTCAAAACAAGAATTATAAACTAAAAGAGGAATAGCTATGGCAATTTTACAAAACGGTCCGAATGGACCTATTATTGGTAAATTTGGATCGGTGAGTGCCTACATGTTGAAGGATCAAAATGTGGTGCGCGGCCCAAAACGAAAACGCAGCTCCCCACCAAGTGCTGCGGAGCTCTTAAACAGAAAAAAACAGCAAGTAGCCGGTAAGTTTGCCGGCCATAATAAGCGGCTTCTCGAATTTGGTTACCAGTTTTTAGCGGAAAAAGGAAGTCGCGTAGGTGCATTCCAATTGGCACAACGGCATATTTTTAAGGAGGCCATCGAAATAGACGCTGATAATAACCCTTTTGTTAATCCAGAACGACTGCTTCTATTTTCTGGTCCGCTAACCCCATTATCCAACTGCCAAGTCAGTATCAACAATGATGTAATCGACCTGAACTGGGAAGCAGATGATCAATATAGTGATAGCGTATATAAAATCAACCTGGTATTATTGGACCCGTTTAATGAATCCCATTTAAGAACTTCTATCGCAAGCGTAAGTGAAGGTTCTTGTTCAGTCCAATTTGACCGGTTAAAGCGAAAAACTACTGATTTCCATGTGTATGTCGGAATATGGGATACCTTAGATGGCGGTTTTTCGAATTCCATTTATTGTGGAGTAATCTAAAGCATTGTTATGCTAGCAATTTATTTGAACGCTCCGCCTGGGCTTTCTATTAACAGCATAAAAAAGCCAGTTTTCTACGAAAACTGGCTTTCATTTCTTTTAGGAAAAAGCTTAAGAAGCGCTCTTCTCCGTGTTGTTAACAGCTTTAGAAGCATCTAAAGCAATTGCTGATTTATCAAAACGGATTTTTACACCCGAACCTACGTCTACTAAGAAAGTCGTGTCTGAGACTTCTACAATACGGCCATGAATACCAGCTGTAGTTACCACCTTTGAATTTACACCTAATTGCTCAATATATTTCTTATGGTCTTTTTGCTTTTTCATCTGTGGTCTGATCATGAAGAAATAAAATACCACAACTAGACCAACCATCATTATCAGTTGACCATAACCGGCGCCACCTGCTGCTTGTAATAATACTGTATTCATTTGTTATTATATCGTTTAATAATGTGTTATTTTGCTAATACTTCGCCTTTTAGCTGCACTGTCGTCAGGCCATTAGAGGCATTCGATTGAACCGTAATGATCTTCTGCTGTTTACCAACTTGTCCTTCACTATTGAAAGTTACATGGATCTCAGATTTTCCACCCGGCAAAATAGGACTTTTCGAAAACTCAGGTTGGGTACAACCACATGAAGCAGTCACTTTCGAGATAATAACAGGCGCGTCACCCGAATTTTTCAACACAAAGGTATGTTTTACCTGTGCGCCTTCCTTTACCTGACCGAAATCAAATGCAGACTCTTCAAATTCTACTTTTCCCAATTGTGCTGCTGCCTTAGAAAGGCTATCTGCAGCTGCTGTTTCAGTCGCTGTCTTGGTCCCTTCTTCCTTTCCCTTTTGTGCATTTCCGCAAGAAAATAAAAGTACTGTCGACAACGCTAAAACTGAATATTTGCCAAAGTTTTTCATTCGTATAAATTATTTATGCGCGTTTGGTTTTAATCTTTTAAACCCCGACCTGCCTTCTGGATTCGTCCCTGTTGATTCAGATCGTTCAATATTTTATCTAAGATACCATTAATAAATGTATTACTTTTCAATGTACTGAATACCTTAGAAATTTCAATATACTCATTTATTGTTACTTTCACAGGAATTGATGGAAAATTAACCAACTCACATATTGCCATACGCATCAATAATGTATCCATTAAAGCAATACGATCTGATTCCCAATTCTTGGTTTTCTCCGAGATAAGCTTTTGATACTCATTTGTATTGCGGATTGTTTTACCCAACAATGCAATAATATAGTCGCTATCATCATTCCAGTTTTGCGTAATTTCTGCAAGTTTATTTTTACGCGGATCTTCAGAACTAAAATTCTTAAAAGTCTTCGCAATCAAAGCTTGCAATACTTCTTTATCTACCGGCCAGTTGATGAATTTTTCTTCAAAAACCTGCTCAATAACCGGCGATTTTAAGATGATCTTTTTAAAGATATGCTTGATGATATCCTTTTCCGTACCGATCGAGCGATCTTCTTGTTGCAAGTACTCCAAATAAGCTTCAGAATCCTTTAACTGCAAAAATACAGTACGCACGATCTCCGGATCAAAGCTCCAGGAAATCTTATATTTTTTGACACCTTCTCCATATTGTGGATTTTGTCTCAATGACTCAATAAAAGTGTTTGTACTTAACTTGGTCGTTAAAGACAAGTCTTTTTCAGTTGGTAAAAACTTATTAGCCCTACCCTCTGCATCTATTAAGACATAATCAGATACCTCATCTAAAAGATTCAGTGTCCACATATACATCTCATAAACTTCATCCACATTTTTTAATAGTGCTTTCTCAAATGTTTTGATGTCTTTATCTTCTGAAAGACTGTACGCATAAAGCGTTTGCACTACTTTTACCCTCAGGTGTCTCCTGTTTAACATAGTAATTTAAAGAACGATTTTTTTATAAAATAATAAATAAGAACGATTTTGGGATGAAGACTATCTCTTGATTTTTTTAATATCTTGGATACGCTTCTCCGCGATGCGATTAGCCGCTTCAAAAGTAGAAATATTCTCTTCTTTTGATTTTTTCAATACGTCTCTAGTCGCATTATAAATATTTTTGATCACAAATTCAGTGTGATCTACGCCATAATTTTGAATTTCCGAATAACAGCCAATTAATGCACCGGCGTTGATCAAATAGTCAGGGGCGTATAATATACCTCTTTCATGAAGGATAGAACTTGTAACATGTTCGTCTTTCAATTGATTATTCGCCGAACCGGCAATAATTTTACATTGCATTTTCTGCGCGGATTCTGGATTTACCGTACCACCTAATGCACAGGGAGAATATACGTCAAATTCGTGATCAAATACTTCACCGTAAGGTATTGGCTCAGCTTTGTACTTGGCCGCTACTTTCAACATTTTTTCTTCCGTAATATCGCTAACATATACACGCGCATTCTCTTCACGTAACATTGCAATTAAACGCTCACCAACTCCACCGACGCCATGCACAATAACTTTTTTACCAGCAACATTTTCCGATCCGTACAATTCCTTTAAACAGGCTTTTATACCAAAATAAACACCCTGAGCTGCAAAGATCGAAGGATCACCGACACCACTGCCATGAATTGCTTTTGGTAAACCAGCAACATGGTCAGTTTCGGTATAAATATGTTCTAAATCGCGTTGTGTGGTACCTACATCCAAAGAAGCAATGAAATTTCCATTCAATCCTTCAATAAACTGGCCCAAACGGCGCAATAAAACCTCAGATTTGTCCAAACGGCTATTCCCAATAATAACAGCACTACCACCGCCTAAATTCAATCCAGTGATGGCTGATTTATACGTAATGGCCTTGGATAAACGTAAAGCATCCTCAATAGCTTCTTCTGTACTTTCGTAAGGTAACATACGAACCCCTCCTATCGCTGGCCCTAAGGTTGTATCATGGATCGCAACGATAGCTTTCAAGCCCACCAATTCATCATTACAGAAAAATAAGTTTTGATGGCCAGACTGGCTCATCAATTCAAAAATAGAATTTTGAGATGTTGACATAAAATGTACTACTCTAATTTGTTTTAATTTTTTAAGGTACTTGATGCAAAAGTAGGAAAATTATTCGTTGTGCATAACAACTTTTTTTATCCAAGACTTAACATTTGATTTCCGAATGACAGTAAATTCACTCAAATCGTAAAGCATTTTGATGAATTAGTCCTACTTTTGTATTCGTAATATGAAGGATCTCGCCTACTTAAATAAGTACTTTTATAAATACCGCTGGAAACTGGTTCCAGGGGTTATTTTTGTTATCATCTCCAACTATTTCGGGGTATTGCCGGCAAAGGTAATTCGCGAAGCATTTGATTTGGTACAGGAAAACATCTATCTATACCGTCTATTTGATGGTTTCGACAGACAGGAACTCATCTACAAGGTATTTGGCACCAGCCTCCTGTTTTTTGGTTTCGTCGTCCTCCTACTGTCGCTCTTGCGGGGCATATTTTTATTCTTTATGCGTCAGACGATTATTTTAACCTCGCGTTATATTGAATACGACCTCAAAAACGAGATCTATAATCACTACCAAGATTTAAACTTCGGTTTCTTTCGGAAGAACAATACCGGAGATCTCATGAGCCGAGCCACCGAAGATGTCAATCAGGTACGTAACTACTTAGGACCCGCCATCATGTATGCGATCAATACGGTAGTTTTATCGATCATGGTCATCTATGCGATGTATAGCGTCAATGGACGCTTGGCTACTTATGCATTGGCGCCAATACCGGTCCTATCGGTTATTATTTTATTTGTCAACAAGATTATTAACAAGCGTAGCTTAAAAATACAGAAACAACTGGCGAAGCTTTCTTCTTTCGTGCAGGAAACTTTTGCAGGTATCCGCGTCATCAAGACCTATACCAGAGAACAAAATAAAATGCAGGAATTTGAGAAGGAAAGTACCATTTACCGCAACACGGCTCTTGATCTCGTAAAAGTACAGGCTGTTTTCTTTCCGCTTATTCTATTGCTTATTGGGCTCAGTACGGTAATCACCATTTATATCGGTGGAATTGAAGTTGCCAAAGGAACAGTAACTGCCGGAAACATCGCTGAGTTTATCATCTATGTCAACCAGTTGACTTTCCCGGCCATGTCTTTGGCTTGGGTTACCTCATTGGTACAACGTGCTGCGGCCTCACAAAAACGCATCAACGAATTCCTTCAAACGGAATCTCCTATTGTTAACGGAACAGCTACCAAAGAACTCGCGGGTGAGATCAGGGTTGATGGAATCTCCTTTACCTATCCGGAAACAGGTATTCAGGCGATTAAAAATATATCGTTCCAAATTCCGATCGGCAAAACACTTGCTATTATCGGAAAAACAGGCTCCGGAAAATCCACGCTGGCCAACTTACTCCTTCGGATGTATGATATTGACAAAGGAAGTATTCATTATGATAGTCTAGAAATTAAAAACCTTGATTTCAAAAGCTTGCGCCAACAAGTTGGATTTGTCCCACAAGATGTTTTCCTATTTTCAGATACCATTGCCAATAATATAGGCTTTGGTTTAGACCACTTTACACAGGAACAAGTGGAACAGGCCGCCAAAGATGCCGCTGTATACGACAATATTATAGCTTTTGAAGATGGATTTGAAACTGCCGTTGGGGAACGTGGTATCACCCTCTCCGGTGGACAAAAACAACGGGTATCCATCGCACGCGCTTTAATTAAGGAACCCAAAGTATTGATTTTTGATGACTGTCTTTCCGCCGTGGATACAAAAACAGAAGAAACAATTCTCCGTTCGCTAAGCCGCATCATGAAAGGCAAGACCTGTATTTTTATTGCCCATCGCATCTCGACGATCAAGAATGCAGACCATATATTGGTGATGGATCAAGGCGAAATTGTAGAACAGGGTACACATGCTGAATTGATGGAGAAAAGAGGTGAATATTTTGAACTCCATGAAAAGCAATTACTGGAAAGTGTCGAAGGATAATTAAAATATCCCTGAATTCAGCTAAAGGATAGAAGGGATATCTCTCTTAAATTTGTCTTAAATATTTAAGTCAAACATTTTACAATAAAGGATCATGGAGAGAACCCCTATTCAGAAGGCTACGTCAAATGACGGAAAAACAATTGCTATTATTTCTTACTTAACCATCATCGGCCTTGTTGCAGCCATCATCATGAACAACAAGGAAAAGACTGCTTTAGCGCAATTCCATATCCGACAAAGTATAGGCATTTCAGTAACAGGAATGGCTTTGGGATTGTTACGTTTTGTTCCGGGTATTGGCGGAATCGCCATTAGTATTGTTGGATTGCTCCTACTTATTGCTCTTATACTAGGATTAATGTCCGCATTTTCCGGAGAGCGGAAACCACTCCCCTTCATCGGTGAAAAATACCAGGAATGGTTCAATATGATCTAATAGGCATTTTAAAGACATGGAGCACCTTCCCATCATAGATGCTCCATGTTATCGTTTTTTACGGACGTTCTGCCTTTAATTGAACATAGCGCATCTTTAACTGGCTTTCATATCCGGCATCGTTTTCTCCTCTTTAAAAAACAGGGCAAATAGCAAAAGACAAAAACCAGAAATACCTGCCGGAATAAACCAAAGATATTCCCAAAATTGAGCAGCATAAGCTGTTTTCAGGTAATCTGAAACAGCACCGGCAACCCAAAATCCGATCAGCATACCTACACCATACATCGCGATGGTAATAAGCCCCTGTGCAGAAGCCTTGTATTTTTCACCAGCAATTCGATCGGTATAGATCTGCCCCACTACGAACATAAAATCATAGCAGATGCCATGCAATAAAATTCCGGATAACAATAAGAATGACCGTTCCTGTCCGTCGCCGTAGGCAAAAAACAAATAGCGAAGTGCCCAGGCCGCAATGCCCAGTAAAATCATCTTTTTATACCCCAAGCGTCTAAAGAAAAATGGAATCAACAACAAGCAAATGGCTTCGGAAAATTGCCCCAATGCCATTTTTGCTGTGGGGTTCGGTATTCCGGCATTGACCAAAAATGGGTTCGCATTTTGATAATAGAACGAAATGGGAATACAGATGACAATTGCTGTTACAAAAAAAATCAGAAAACTCCGCTGTTTTAAAAGCTTCAATGCATCCAAACCGATTGCCTTTCCAAAATCAAATTTTTCATCCCTGAGTTTCACCTGAGGTGGAGTTTTTGGCAGGGCCAAACTAAAGAATGCCAGTAACAACGAACAAACCGCGCCCATAATAAAGGTATTATGCAAGGCACCTGCCTGTATCGATTCGGGAGCATCCCAACGGAACAAATAACTGATCACAAGTCCCGAACAGATCCAACCGATCGTTCCCCACACGCGTACCCCCGGAAAATACTTCTTTGCGTCTTCAATATGCCGGAATGCGATTCCATTGGATAAGGATAGCGAAGACATGTAAGCCATAAAATAGACAAATACATAGGGGTAAAAATGTGTCGCATCCGGTGCCTGCGACATCCCGTAAAGTAGTCCAGCTCCAATGAGATGTAATGCTGAAAGTACCCGCTCGGCATTAAAGTATCTGTCGGCGACAAAACCCACTAAAAAAGGAGCAAATACAGCACCAAGGGATTGTGTTGCAAAAATATTCGCGACCTCCATACCCGAGGCATTGAGCGATTTAATAAGGTATGTTCCCAAAGTAACAAACCAGGCCCCTTTGATAAAATATTCTAAAAACATCATCAGGGACAATTGGACGCGTAATACTGGTTTCATCGATTAATTCGTGTTGGAGGTGTTTGTTTTGATTTATTTCATCGGTTTCAATGACCACGTAGAAGCCTTATGTTATTGATACACACAACGACAGCGAGCGATACGATTGCTGAAATAACGCGCTCGTTGTCCTCGAGTGACCATCGCTTAAACAGGCTATTGTCTTCGGTTGTCATTGCTCTATACAAGCTCAAATAGAGCTCTATTTTATTCTTATGATTCGGGCAATGCATTTCGCATAAAATTAAGCCAGTTCTTGCTGGCAATCTTTTCAAGATCGGTGTTATTATACCCCCTTTTTGACAGGATGCCAAATAGTTTTTGGATATCAGCAATTGTTTCCAGATCATAAGGACACTGCTCACGGCCAAATGCGCCGTCTAAGTCGCTCCCCACGCCAACATGATCGACATTTCCTGCCAATTGACAAATATGATCAATATTGTTGGCCATGATATCCATGGAGCAATTGCTTGTTTTAGGATCGGATACACCTCGTACCCAATTCGGTACCATCATCCAAGCATCGAGCGCTACCCCGATCACTGCTTTTTTCTTTACAAGAGCCTTGATCATTTCATCACTGAACTGCCTGTTATGGTCCACAAACTTGCGACAGTTATTATGGCTGGCCCAAATCGCACCCTGATAGCGTTGGACAGCATCCCAAAAAGCATCATCATTCAGGTGTGTCGCGTCCAATATCATCCCCAATCGCTCCATTTCTTCCAATAACCTTATTCCCTGCTCATTAAGCTTACCCGACGAGTCTGTTCCATTGGCATATCGACCCGGTCCGTAATGTGCTGGCCCAATCGCTCTTAAGCCATAGTTATAGGCTGTTTCGAGATAGCTGATATCTACAATGGAATCGGCACCTTCCAGACTCAGCAGATATCCGATTGGCTTATCGGCATGATCGCTGCCATCCGACCAAAGCGCCAAATGCTGGTCCAAATCAGTTTTTGTACAGATCATTTTCATTTGTCCATCGGCTTCCATTGCTTTATACCATGCAAGCTGCCCCTGTGTTTGTGCCCATGCCTGTTCCGGTGAGTACCAGCCTGGTAAAGAGCTCTCGGGTTTTACGAAACGGGCGATTTGTGTAGCAACAACCAAACCAATATGACCACGACGCAATTCGTCAAAAGTGACGGTTGCCTTAGCCCGATCGGGCTTGTCATCCATCCCCTTTTCCCTACGGTTCAGTTCGGTAATCGGCAATCGAAGATCCCGATTCCATTCCATGGCGTTCATACTCAAATCCAAATGTGCATCGACCAAAAATGGCATTTCAAATTCGTACATATCAATAATTTATTTTTTTATTTCGCGCATAAACAGTCCAAATTTGATCTGCCTGTCGTTCATTGACAACTTGAAGTTCGCCATAACAAGCTACTGTTGGGCAGATGTGCCTTGGCACGGCATAAAGGGCATCGCCTAAGTTAAACTGGGTACTATCTGCTACCTCAACGACCAAATGTTCTTCACTCTGCATTTTTATTTCACCAATACGCGGATCGAAAAACTTGACGCGGGGTTGCGGCGATTCACATGCAACTGATTTATACCCCAGATCCAAACAAAGGTGCTTGTAATCAACAATCGAGACGACACGCGTCAGAAGTACCGCCGCAAGCATAAAATCCTGTTCTGCGTAATTTTCGGCATAGCCAAAATCCCAAAACACAAACGTTCCGGGACTGCATTCTACATCGCTGCGTTCGGCATGAAAAGGGAAACTTGGCGAACCGCCAATAACTTTAGTCAACGGTTTAGAGGTGGACACCTGCGCCATAAGGTAGGCGGTTTCGAGTATACCATATGAATGTTGGGATTGCTTTTCGCGAAGTTTATAATCCTTGTCATGAATATGACCGTCATAACCATGCACACCTACCAACTGAATACCTTCCAAAAGATGGATATCCATAACGAGACGCTCAATCCCTTCTAAAGATACTCCTGTACGGCCCATGCCAATATTAACATCGAGATAAACAGCGCTGCGTAAGCCTTTCGACAGACTACGCTTTGAAATCTCCTGTGCTGCATCGACATGATCCACAAGACATGCAAAATGTGTCTCCGGAAAGGCGGTTACAAGATTCAAAAAACGATCTATCTTTGGCCCTACGGGCTGGTATGCCAGCAAAACATCTTTTGCACCGATAACACCCAATAGTTCAGCTTCTGCAATGGTTGCACACTTAAACTTTGTAATCCCCCTATCCATCATCAGTTGGCATACTTCCCGAGACTTGTTCGTTTTGATATGCGGCCGCAATCGATCAGCCCGCCCATGCACAATATGTAAAGCGCGATCTATGTTCTTGACAATGCGATCAGGGTAGACCAGTAAAGCTGGCGAATCGACCTGATCGACATCATGTATATGGCACCAAGTTTCCATACAATTCCGATTAGTATAACTCAAATAATGCTTCGATTTCTACGGGAATATTATCGGGCAAAGAACCAAATCCAACGGCACTGCGTGTTCCAATACCATTCTCTTCTCCCCAAACCGCAGCGAATAGCTCACTACAGCCGTTAATTACGCCTGGATGATAAAGAAAATCCGAGGTACAGTTGACCATACCCAATACCTTGATCACACGCTTGATTTTGTTCAATGAGCCCAAGTTGGTTTTAATGGTCGACAACATGGTTAGACCAACTTGTCTCGCCGCAAGTTTGCCTTCTTCAGGACTGATATCACTTCCAATTCGACCGATAATTAATGCAGCATCATCTTGTACAGGACCATGACCAGAAAGATACAGGTACTTGCCGTCAATGACGTATGGTTTATAGACACCTTTAGGTGCCGGTGCTGGTGGTAATGTCAAACCTAATTTTTCGAATTGTTCATCTGCGTTGTACATCTTTAACGATTTTAAAGTTTAAAATAATAGCTAATATAAAATTAATTGCAATAGTAAAACAGCAAGCAGCCCAACAATGGAAACAATCGCCTCCATGATGGACCAGGAAAATAAGGTATCCTTTATGCTAAGTCCAAAGTACTCTTTAAATAGCCAAAATCCGGCATCATTAACATGGGAAAACATCAAACTGCCGGCTCCTATCGCCAACACCATAAGGTTGGGATCCACTTTTCCCCCTGTAACAATCGGTAGCAGCACACCAGCCGCCGTTAGAGCGGCTACTGTGGCCGAGCCGACACAACCTCTGATAACAGCTGTAATTAACCAAGCCAATAGTAGCGGTGAAATCGACAGCTGCTGCAGGGTATTGGCCAATAATAGACTCACACCACTATCCTCCATCACCTGTTTAAAGATTCCCGAGCCAGCAATAATCAGTAGGATCATGGCAATATCTTTCACTGCAGATTCATAGATTTTCATCACATTGGCCATCGATCGCCCCAATTTCAATCCTAATAAATAGGTTGCTACACTGACCGCAATAACCATAACAACGGTGGGGTTGCCGATAAACTTAACTCCCTGCTGCAGCGCTATATTGCTTGTATGATAGCAATAAGGAAGCAATGTAAATAAGACAATGAGCAATACCGGCAGCAAGGCTACAACCAAACTCACGGCCACTGTGGGGCGCAGATACTGCGCTGATTTCGAGTGATCTTTCTCGCGGAAAATTGATTCCTGACTTGCCCGTATATTTTTGAGGCTTCTTCCAAAAATTGGCCCACCCAAAATAATAGCGGGTATGGCGATCAAAAGACCATAGATAAGTGTCAGTCCCATATCAGCGTGAAACAGGGCAACTAATGCAACCGGGGAAGGATGCGGCGGAATAAAGCCATGTGTCACAGACAGGGCTGCCAGCATCGGTAATCCAATATATACTGTCGGCAACTTATAGCGGTAGGAAATCGAAAATATCAAGGGGACTAATAAGACAAATCCGATTCCATAAAATAGCGGTATTCCAACGATAAAACCCGTCAACATAAGCCCCCACTGTAGGTATCGCTCTCCCATCAGGCGGACCATTTGCTCAGCAATTATCTCAGCGGCCCCACTTTCAGCAACAATTTTCCCCAACATTGCGCCCAAAACAATGATTAAAGTTAGGCTTCCCATGACGCCTGCAACACCTTTTTCAACTGTACCCACCAACTGTGCCGGTGGAATACCCAAACAAAGTCCGCTGAGTAAGGAAACAACTAAAAAAGCGAGAAAGGCATTGATCTTAAAATAAGTTATGCAAAGGATAAGCAAACAAATGCTGATTACAATGAGGAGTATAGTCATTATATCACTATTAGGTTTTCCCTCAATTTGAGAGCTTGTATAAAATTTGGTCTATTAAATCATTTTTTCATCCTGAAAGTAAGGTAATTTTTCATTTTTTGCAAGAAAAATGAAAAATTAATGAAAATAAAAAAGGTATGGCTTACACCATACCTTTCTGTTTCCTTGACCTATCTCTTTTTGCTTTCATGACCTATCGTCAAAAAAAACCAGCAATAGGCCCTTGTTGAAAATTTATTTTTTAGGGATCTCTTTGAGAATTTCGAGCACAAAACTCCAAAACTTCTGCACCGAAGAAATGGAGACACGCTCTGCAGGCGAGTGTGCACCCAAGATTGTAGGTCCAAAAGAAATCATATCCATTTCGGGATAGTTTGTTCCCAGGATACCGCACTCAAGTCCGGCATGGCAAGCGACGACTTCTGGAGCTTCACCATGTTGTCTTGTATAAATTGATTTGAGCACTTCTAAAATTTCAGAATTCGGATTAGGTGCCCATCCTGGATAATTGCCCGAAAAATTGACAGTAAAACCACCTAGTTCAAATGCGGCTTTTAAAGAATGGGCTAAATCAAATTTAGACGTTTCAACAGAAGATCTGGTTAGACATTTGATGGAAACCTTTTCCCCGCCTACTTCTACTTTAGCAATATTATTGGAGGTTTCTACCAAGTCTTCAAAATCGGCGCTCACACGATACACACCATTTAAGGCCGCATAAACACTGTTGATCAGGTTTTCCTGCACGTTTACTGGAACTACTGTTGCATAAGCAGCATCAGTTTGCTTTACGACAATTTCCATAGCTGGTTCTTTCGTTGCAAACTCCAATTTAATATCCTGAGCCAATTGTGTCAAATTCTGAACAAAGTCAGTTGCTTTATCCTTCGCGATAACCACCTTTGCAACACTTTCTCTCGGAATGGCATTGCGTAGACTTCCGCCCAACAAAGAGGCAATACGCAATCCATAATGTGCATTGGCGCCAAAGAGCAAACGGTTCATCACTTTATTGGCATTGGCAAAACCTTTATGAATGTCCATACCAGAATGCCCGCCATGTAGTCCTTTTACGGTAATTTCAAAAGATAACGTATCAAAAGGACAAGGCTCTGCAACGTAGGACTGCGTTGCCGTTACATCAATGCCCCCAGCACAACCAATATCAATTTCAGTATCATTCTCTGTATCAAGATTCAACAGGATTTCACCCGAAAGCACACCGCCTTTTAAACCTAAAGCTCCCGTCATGCCTGTCTCTTCATCAATGGTAAACAAGGCTTCGATAGCAGGGTGTTCAATAATGGATGATTCCAAAATCGACATGATTGTCGCAACACCAAGACCATTATCTGCCCCCAAGGTGGTGCCCTCAGCTTTCACCCAATCCCCATCAACATACATCTTAATACCTTCATTATCGAAGTCAAAAACAGTATCGTTATTTTTTTGGTGCACCATATCCAAATGCGACTGCAATACAATCGTTTTACGGTCCTCCATTCCCGGAGTAGCGGATTTTTTGATGAGCACGTTGCCAATCTCATCAACGCTTGTTTCTAAACCCAAGGATTTACCAAAGTCTACCATAAAGGCGATCACGCGCTCTTCTTTTTTAGAAGCTCTCGGGACCGCATTCAATGCAGAGAAATTTTTCCAAATTGCTTTTGGTTCTAAACTATTTTCAATCATATCTAAAATTTTTCCTTGGTCAAAGTTACTCCATTTTTATTAGAAATTCGGTGATTATTGGTTTAGAATAAAAACAAAAGCCAATCGCTGTTCGTTCTAATAAAGGGTATAAACATGAACAAATTAATATGCATAGACCAGTACAAGTTGAACGAAAGGATATTTATTTTAAACCTGATAAAAAGAGAGTGCTAGCACGTTTTTTTTCGTTGGGAGATGATCGCACGATAAAAGTTATTAAACGCATTTTATCCCTTAACGAGGCGCAACGAAAAGAAGTTTTTGGACAGGTCTTACGAAGTTATACGAAAAGACATCGCAGCATTGTCCATATCTTTGAACGGAACTTTGACCGGGTTAGCCACCTATTGGAGAAGATTCCATTTTCAAAAGATAAGCTAAGTCATATCGACAAGCTGCTGATCGGCTCTTATTTCACGATGGAATATTCCATAGAATCGGCGGCATTGTTTAATCCTTCCATTATCGAACATCCGGATCAAACAGAATTATTTCGAGGTGAAAAACGTGTTATTTTGAGTTTCAGGGCTACAGGAGAAGGCCATGTCTCTTCGATCGTTTTTCGGTCCGGCACATTGGATGTCGACAACAATATACATATCGATTACGTCGGCAGTTTATTGGACAAACCTATGCAAGTCAAAAATCACCGTTATCACAAGGAGTCATTCTTAAAGAAGATGAATGAGCTACATGCCGAGCCAACGGAAGTCAAGTCCAAATTGGAGGAAAAACTAACGGAAACATTTACTTACGAAGAACTCAAACGGTACATCGATGAAGTTCGAAAGGATAGTGACGAAAATCTAGAGAATGTCACCTTTCTGCAACAGGCGCTCTGGCTCGCTTCCTCGCATTATGAAATGACCTTCTCCCTGGATACTTCCATTTCAGAACGCGTGATATTTCCAATTGCCGATACCGAAAAAAGGGGGATTGAAGATGCGCGTTTTGTTCAGTTCAAAAACGAAAAAGGGGAAAATACCTACTATGCAACTTACACTGCGTACGATGGATTCAGCATCCTCCCGAAATTACTCACCACAAAAGATTTTTACCACTTCAAAGTGAAACCTATTTATGGTGAAATTGCCAATAAGGGGGCGGCACTATTTCCACGTAAAATAAATGGACGTTATGCCATGCTCTGCCGGATTGATGGTGAGAACAACTACATCGCCTACTCCAATAATATCAATATATGGCAGGAAACGGCAATCCGGATTCAGCAGCCAGAATATCCGTATGAATTTGTTCAGATTGGCAATTGCGGTTCGCCGATAGAAACACAATACGGCTGGCTGATTTTAACCCATGCCGTTGGACCAATGCGTGAATATGTCCTAGGTGCAGCGCTTTTGGACTTGGACAACCCGCATGTCGAAATTGGACGTCTACACAGCCCACTGATGACACCCAATGACGAAGAGCGAGAAGGCTATGTACCAAATGTCATTTATTCCTGCGGAGCCATTGTACACAACGAACACCTGATTTTACCTTATGCGATGTCCGATTATGCATCAACTTATGCAACCATCAAGCTCGAAGATTTGTTGCTCGCTATCTTGAATCCTGATCGTTATCAATAAAAGCACGATAAACTACGATATAAGCCAAATAGAAACAAAGGGTGCTCTCCGCCCCTTGGTTTCTATTGATGCCATAGGACTCGAGCCCATCACAGCAACCTTTGGTTTCCTCGTCATACAAAGCGAGCCGAAGGTCATTCTCGCCCAAAAACCAGCGAAAGGAAGCAATCATACGGGTAAAATAGACCTTTTTATTCGTGAGTCGAAAAGCTTCACGATACATAAATACCATTGCCGTGACATCAAGTGGCTGCTGACCAAACTTGCTGATATGCTTTCCTTGCTTGGCCCATTCTTGGTTTCCGACCAATGAGAGCGCACCGTTTTGGACAGTGATACTTTCGAGAAACTTTAAAGTCGATAGTCCCAACTGTTTTATTGCTTCATCGTTCAAAAAAGGATAAGCCATCAATAAGGCATAAGGTAAAATTGCGTTATCATAACTCAGTACCCCTTCAAACCATTGCCAATGTTCATCTGAACTTGCCTCGTATTCCTTTACCAGTTTGCCGATAAGTGTCCGCATCAACTCTATCATCAGCTCGTCATTGGATTGATGATGCAAATATTCCGCAATACCCAATACAGTGTATGCAATCGCCCGGTTGGAACGCAACTTGCCAAAATTTGGAACAGCACGATAGAAAAGCTCATGTCCCAATTGATAATAACTTGTTAGTTTTGTTTCCCGAAGAAGCAGTCCCAATGCCCATATCGTCCGTCCAAAGGAATCTTCCGAACCGACTTCATCGAGGAAACTATGTTGGAAATTCATAAAATTGTGAAAAAGGCCGTCTTCGCGCTGATGATAATAGATATAGCTCAGGTAGGTCGAAATACGACGGTCGAGCCTTTTGTCGGCAAAATCTTGCTGCGCCAATAAAGTAACTAAAAGCGCTCTTGCATTATCGTCAAGACAATAGCCCTCTTTGTAGTTCGGGAGAGAATAGGTTGCATGCTGTACGATACCGACCTGATTGGTCAGTCTGTCGATATGCTTCCAGCTGAATTTAGGCATTTCCTCTTTGCTAAATCCGACATTTTCTTTGAGGCTATCGTAGGTAGGAATAATTTTATTTAAAATTCGCGTGTACCGGAGGCCTATATTTTTCCAGGTCATCTCTTTCCCAAATGCGCTGGCATTGTCCCGCAATGTTGTTCGATAGTCCAAATTTGAAAACAAATTTTTGAGCACCTCGGCCATCTTGCTGGAATTTTTAAATTCTACGAGTACACCCCTTCCATCAGCTAGCAATTCCTTGGCATGCCAATAAGGAGTGGAAACCACCGCAGCTCCGGCACCGATGGCGTAAGATAATGTTCCACTTGTGATCTGTGCCTCATTAACATAAGGTGTAACATAAACGTCGCAGGCGCTTAGATAATCCACAAGATCGGCCTGGCTCACAAAGGAATTCACAAATTGTACGTGTTCCTGCAACTGATAAGCTTCGACTAGACTGCCCAGGTATTCCCGGTACTCCTCCCCGGAATGCGCCAATACATTAGGATGCGTTTTACCAATAACGAGGTACAACAGGTCCGGTTCATCCTTGACGACCTCGGGGAGAGCTTCGATCACCATTTCAATTCCCTTGTTTCGCCCCAAAAAACCGAAAGTCAATAAAACTTTCTTTCCAGAAAGACCCTTCTTTAGTTTTGCAAGCTCATGATCCAAAGTAAACTCTGGAACCCCGTGCTGAATCAATCTCACTTTAGAGGTATTTACCCGATAAATCGATTTGAGTAAAGTGATTGCATAATTGCTCATAACGATCACAATGGATGCTCGCTTAACAATTTCAATAAGAATAGCCTTTTCATCAACATTGGGTTTCTCAAGAATGGTGTGAAAATTTACCAGCAAGGGAATATGTAACGCGTTAATCAAGGACAATATATATGTTCCACTGTTTCCGCCAAATATGCCATATTCGTGCTCCAGTATTACACAATCGTAGCCGTTTTCATTAATATAATTTGCGGCTTCAATATAGGACAATTGATCATGTTGGTCTATTTTAAACACGACCTCACTGGGATAAACATAGTCCCGATCCGCGACCGCAAACACATGTTGTGTCAGCTCCTGATTATGCAGTGCTACAGCATGCAACAAATCTGATGTAAAAGTGGCAATTCCACATTCTTTGGGCAAGTAGGTACTTATATAAGCAATCTTCATTGAAATAATAATTTTGAATATAGCCCGGACAAAGGCAATAGCATCGTGTGCTCCACTATCTAAATGCTTCTCGACCCCAAATTGTTTGTCACAACTGTATGATTTAAATCGGAAGAGGGTTTAATGATACCTTGTACAAATCCGTACGGTGCTATAAAACTTGGTGTGGCAAGGCTGTCCAGTTGATGGAAACAGAGTAATTTGATGGAAACAGGCTATGCTTTGGTTATGCTTAGCAAAAAACAAGGGTTTCACTGATTCTGCGAAATAAGAGAACCTAAAACCTAACGTCTTAACGCGTAGATTGCTATTGTATTTAAACATCAATTTATCTAAGTTTGTTGCAGAAAAATGGCCATTGAATGAAATCAGCAAAGGAAAAAATGATTGCCGGCCTTCCTTACATCGATTCGGAGGGGCAATTATTTAAGGAAAGACAATACGCAAAAGAAGAACTGAAGCGATTTAACGATTCAGAGCCTAAACAACTGAAATTCAGAAAACAGATTATTCAAAAGCTGTTTAAAGCGACGGGAACTCGATTCTTTCTCGAACCTCCTTTTCGTTGCGATTATGGATATAATATTACGATCGGTGAGAACTTTTACAGCAATTATAACTGTACGATTTTAGACGGCGCACCGGTTACCATAGGTGAGAATGTATTATTTGGGCCTAATGTAAGCCTCTTCACAGCGGGTCATCCGCTCCATTTTGAAGCAAGAAATCAAGGTTGGGAATTTGCTTTGCCGATCGTTATCGAAGATAATGTATGGATCGGTGGACATGTTGTCGTCAACCCCGGTGTGCGAATCGGAAAAAATTCGGTCATTGGTTCTGGATCGGTCGTCACAAAAGATATACCAGCGGATGTCATAGCTGCAGGTAATCCCTGCCGGGTCATACGTAACATCACCGAAGCGGATCGGATCACCTACACTGAAAATCTGTAGGGATAACACAGGTCACAAGGGATAACATAGGTCACATTTATGGGGAAAAGGATCTATCTTCCCGCTTACACTAAATTCCCACTTACAATTAATCTATAGGATCATCTGTTATAGATAATGAATAGGTGACGGTATCTTCATGCTGTTTTAGAAGAACAAATCCATTACTTGTCCAAAAATGTTGCTGATCGCCGGTCACATTTGCAAGAAGATATTTACCAGCAAACGTATGGATAAATAGTCGCGCATGCTTCAATAATGCTGTACCTACACCTTTCAGCCTTACATGTGGAGCAACAGCGAGGAAATGGATTGTATAAGTATCACCTAAACTAATCAGGCTCAGCACGCCTACCACGTCGTTTCCATCGTAGGCCGCAAAATGCGTCGCTTCAAAATCGCCATCCAACATCACTTCAGCCAGCTTACCTTCGGGAGAGAAAACCTCTTTTCGAAGTTTCCAGGTCCGGGCAGCAAAGACTTGTTCAATGTACCAATCCATCATAATCCTTTTCTAATTCGAGAAATGCATTGGAAAGATGACTAATGGTATCCGACGGTAACAGGGAATAGGTACCGATGGTCTTTACGGCAATATCTGCCGCGCCCCCATGGATATATACCCCCATAATTAAAGCCTCTTTGGAAGAATAGCCCTGTCCAAGCAAGGAGGTAATTATCCCCGTCAGGATATCGCCACTGCCTCCTGTTGCCATCCCAACATTGCCTGTACTATTGAAGTACACCATTCCATCGGGCATAACCATAGCACTATTAGCTCCTTTTATTAACACGTAAAACTGATGTTTACGCGCAAAAACTTTCACTTTCTCCATCTTTTCGAAATCATCTTGCCAAGCACCCAATATCCGGCTAAGTTCTTTGGGATGGGGAGTCAATATACTGTGCGCCGGAACGAAAGCCCAAAGATTCGGTTCGCGGGCAAGAATATTCAAGGCATCAGCATCTAATACCAAAGGAGTATCATTAACACGGGTTATAAATACCTTTAGCGCATCAATTGTCTGCGGCGCTGTTCCCATGCCGATTCCGATACCCACAGACTGGTAGCCATCGATTGCCGGGAATTGGCTAATAAAATCCTGCTCAGGATCTGTTATCACCATCGCTTCGGACACAGCGGTCTGTAAGATGGTATTGCCACCGTCAGGCACATAAGCGGAAGCTAAACCGCAGCCCGCTCGGAGAGCCGCTTTTAACGCAAGCTGAACAGCCCCCATTTTACCTTTACTTCCGCCAATAATCAGGGTATGACCAAATGTTCCCTTATGATCAAATTTCCTTCGTTGCCGATAAAAGGACCTGACAAGCGGCTCGTCGACATAAAAAAGATTGGTTTCTGCCGCTTCAATTGCTCGTTGGCTAAGATCGATATCCAATACCTTGAAGTCTTTTACATACCATTGGTTTTCGGGCAGCAGCAAGGCCAGCTTTGGAAACTGAAAGGTATAAACCAAATCTGCCTTTACAATTGGAACATCTGCAGCAGTCTTTCTATCTGCCAGTAGTCCAGAAGGCATATCGACGGAATAGATTCTTGCACCACATCCATTTATACTGGAAATTATACCGCTCCAATCAGTTGTCAATACACGCTTTAATCCATAACCAAACAAGCAGTCCAGTACGATTGCATCGGAAGGGATAGCAACCTGGTCTTGCGCAGCAACTTTTTGAATGATATGATTGGGTAAACGCTTCTGATTGGCAAGATTATCAGCGGAGTAATCCTCCACATCGATTAAATAGACCTTGACTTGGGCCTGTTGTTGGTCCAACAGACGGGCCAGCACCAAGCCATCGCCGCCGTTGTTTCCTTTACCGCAGAAGATGAAAAAGGTACTGTACTCCAATCGGGGATGACGCTTTTTAATTTCCTCAAAAACAACTGTTGCAGCTCGTTCCATCAGGTCTATACCGCTAATTTTTTGATCCTTTAGGGTTTCACTATCAATTTTGTTTATCTGCTGAGCGGAAAGTATCTTCATGTGGCTGCTATTTTTATTGAAAGTACCTATTCTCAAGGTCAATTAAAAATTTCGGTATCATTTTTTGGCGAGCTAGCGATAGTGATCCTCGTGTAGGATCCCACAGAGGAACCACATTGGATCGCTATCGTTTAGCTCATGCACGTACCTGCTTTTTATTCACTTGTTGTTACCAGCTTCTTATTCATTTGCTATTACCTGCTTCTTATTCACTTGTTATTACCTGCTTTACTCCCCCTGTCCGTTTCAAAGTACCCCAAGTATTTAATTCACCTTTAATCGCTTTTCTGACAGACTTGAATAAAACGAAGTACATCAGTTGACGCCAGAAAAAACGCTGCGGAAACAAATAAATTAAATTGCTAAGCTTCTCGCCTTCCATTTTAAAGGCAATACCTGCAAAGAACATATCCACGAGTACAAAAAGGAAGTAATAAAACATCACTTGACCGAAACCGTTATGCAGTGAAAATAATCCTGCAATTCCTGTCCAGCTGATACCATTTACCTCGCTTAAGGAGAAAAGACCACTCACGAGAGAGAATAACATAAAAATATCGGCCAACGGAGCAAATAAAGGCAGTATAATCTGAAAAATCAGAATATTAGGCATTCCGACCATACCAAAATAGCCATATTTGGGATTCAACAGGGTCTGTTTATTTTTCCAAAAACTCTGCAACACACCAAAACTCCAGCGGAAACGTTGCTTGAAGAGCATTTTGACCGTATCTGGTGCTTCCGTATAAGCGATTGCTTCAGATGAATTTCGCACGGTATAACCCGCTCTTAATATGCGCATGGTTAAATCACAATCTTCCGCTAAGGTATCCGTAGTAAATCCACCCACTTCCAAAATAACAGCTCTACGGAAGGCCCCAATTGCTCCTGGTACGACCGATATCATATTGAGCAAATCGAACGCTCTCCGATCCATATTCTGTGAGGTGATATATTCGATCGATTGCCAATGTGTTAATATATTATGCACATTTCCCACTTTAACACTACCCGCAACAGCGGCGACCTGAGGTTTATTGAAATATTTCATCAACTGTTTTAACGCATCTGTTTTCAGTTGTGTATCGGCATCGATACAAAGCACAAACTGTGCTTCGGATTGTTGGATACCATAGTTAAGGGCAGACGCTTTCCCCCCATTTGGTTTTGTAAATAACCTTACCTTAGGATGATCGCCATACACCTTACTGACAATCTCAAAAGTCTTGTCTTTTGATCCATCATCAACAAAAATCAATTCATAGTTGGGGTAATCCAAATTCAACAGGCTTTTTATCGTTGCCAAAACTGTTATTTCCTCATTATAGGCAGGAATGATCACACTTACCTTTTCACGAGGCTCCACAACCAATTGAGATCGCTCTTTTTTACTTTTTTGTTTTTGTCGGATTGCCAGATAAGCAATCATTGCTGTTCTAAAAATTGCCAATACAATTGCAATGGAAAAAACCAAGTTAAGGAAGATGTTACCGTAAAACAATGTTCCTAAGAACAAGCGGTTGGAAGATCCACTAAATCCCGAATCGGAAGCATTTTCTACAGGAGGCATCAGTTCATCACGTTTTTTCCCCATTAAATCTCCAATCGTCGCAAATTTATAACCATGAGATTTAAAATAATGAATAATACGCGGCAAGGCGGCTATAGTCGCTTCTCGATTGCCTCCGGCATCATGTAATAGAATAATGTTTCCATTATCGCGTTGTTTTATGACTTCATTATAGATTTCATCTGCAGTACGACCAGGTAACCAGTCGTTGGGATCAATATACTCGCCGATATTGATGTAGTTCTCTTTCCGGCTCTGAGCAACAGGCAGAATTTCAGCAACAGTCTGTGGCTCGGCATCAGCATTAAAAGGAGCCCGGAAAAGAATTGTACTATGACCGGTTATGCATTCGATGATCTTTCGGGTGGCATTCAGTTCAAACTTAACGCGATTCGGCCCTATTGTAGACATATCAGGATGAAAAAAGGTATGGTTACCGAGTTCATGTCCTTCTTGATATTCTCTCCGAACCAGATCCATATTTTTCTCAGCCATAACACCAACAAGAAAGAAAGCTCCGGGAACATGTTCCTTTTTTAAGATATCCAATACTTGTGGTGTATACGTAGGATCGGGACCGTCGTCAAAGGTCAGGACCACAGTATTATCTTTTTCTCCAAAGCGTTTGATTACATAATTACTTGGCGTCTTTACATACTCCTGATTCTGAACCATAAGCGTTGATGGGTCGTAAGTGAATTTCACCTCTCCCGGAGCGGGACTATTGACCAAGTCCAAAATTTCCCCATCCCCAATATATTGAATACCACCGACATTGATCTGGCTTATCTTTCTAAAGTCAAAAGGTTCTTTTTGCAGATTTTCTCGGTCCAATGATCTCGAAATAAATGACCATAAACGGGAGTCTTCACTTCCTAAACGCCAAAGTGCAATACCAGCTAGCCCCCAGTCATCTGCTTTGCGGATAAGATTAAAATAGGTTGCAGCGTCTGTAAAATACACATCATGATGCATCCCTGCCCCATCTTTATAGCTAAAGTTGAGATTTGCAGATTCGGGATCAAAAGTAATCTTAGCATTGTAATTATGCGCCAAAATAACAGCATTATCATAAGTCAATGTCTTGCCGACACTGCCTTTTGGCCAATCATATCCATAACAGGCCAAAGCCAGAATCACCTTGTCTGCATCGATCTTATTGCAAAGTTCATCGAGATTTTTTTCGACCCATGCCTGATGTGAAATGGCGCCGGCATTACTTTCAATGGAATGTTGATCATAAGCCATCAAAATAATATAGTCGTTGTATTTTTGTAAGGCAATGGGATCGTAATCATCATTTTCAGGTGAGATATCCTGTGTGACAAGTAGGCCCTCCGTATGAAATACAGTATAGATATGCGCCATAAAATCGTTTAATGGCTTGTGATCATCCAACTGTAAATTCTCAAAGTCAATATTTATGCCGGCAAAGCCATTGCGCTTCACTTTAAGAAGGATGTCGTCTATAAAACGCTGTTGTTTATCCGGATTAAGTAAAATAGCCTTTACAGTCTGCCCGTCAAAATCATTACCACTGAAATTGGAAATCTGTGCAATAGCTTTGCGCTTATATTGATGAATGACCTTAAGTGCAGCAGTATCTGCTTTATCCACTACTGTATCTTGATTAGGCACAGTAAAAAAGGATTCCATAGCAACCATATCCAAATGACCAATATTGCGGCGTAGATCCGATAAAGACTGCTCTCGGACTTCATTAGACCAAGAACTGACATAAAACCCCATATTGATTCTATCTTTGCTACCAATATGTTTCAAATGCTTCAGCTCGCGGTCACGTTTAATCTTCTCTAATTCGGATTTTACAATGGTAAACTCCTTAAATTGTTTGGATTTTTTTAATCTGGCGGTGGACTTTTCAGTCAATGCTGTGTTGGTATTAATTGTTGGAAAAGGAGGAATCTGAATCTTTCCCAATGTATAAACCACACAGATAACACCAATGATCAAACTGATCACCAATGCTCTGCTCATCCATGAAAAAGCGTACCAGCGCTTTTTGCTTGACGTCTGAAAAATCTGTTTTCCTGACATAATCGTATTCTTATTAACTTCGGCTAAGCTACATCAGAAAATGATCCAAAAAGTGGATGAATAGCTTAAAAATTCCTTAATTTTTTCAGACGATTCACACTTCGAATTCTATCTAAATTTAAGTATATTCGATGAAACGCAATACACTAGCTCAGAAACTTTTATATGAGATCGATATATGTACTCATTCCACTCCTCTCGTGTCAGGTTTTCAGTGGATGTGGGCAGCCAAATGTTGCTGCACCTAATAACAAAACTTTGAATCCGGCAACTACTGAGTCAATAGCACCTGACGGGAACCAGTTTATCAACCCCGATGGGATGACGATCAAATCGCGCATTTTGTTACCAAAAGGCTTTAAAAGGCCTGCCTACCGGGTCGAAGAATTTGGAAATTTTCTCGAAAATCTTCCATTATACCCCATCGACCAGGAAGTACATTATTATGATGGAAAAATTAAACCTAGAAATAACATCTACAACAGTGTTGTGAAACTAGATATAGGAAAGCGCGATTTACACCAATGCGCCGATGCTGTCATGCGACTCAGGGCAGATTACTTATACCAACAAAAGCGGTATAAGGACATCAAATTCAACTTCCTTTCCGATAGCAAACCCCGCGCTTATACAAACTATGCAAAAGGAGACTATTCCTACCCAACCTATTGGAAATACCTGGAATATGTGTTTGCCTATGCCAACACAGCCTCTTTACACGATGAGCTGCCCAATGTAAAAACGACTCAGGAAGTTAAGATTGGAGATACTTTTATCCAGAAAGGATCACCCATTGGCCACGCAATCATTATAGTTGATCTAGCCAAGGACAGTACTGGAAAAACAATCGTACTCCTCGCACAAAGCTACATGCCGGCGCAAGAAATACAGATTTTAAACAATTGGAACAACAGCACGCTTAGTCCTTGGTACGATATAGACCAGGATATTATAAAAACCCCTGAATGGACATTTTATCCTAAAAACCTCAAAACTTGGCCATAGTCTGCAATGAACAATCCGCTCATTAAAATTGAGCGGATGATTAAATTCTGTTTCGAAAAGTACCCCTGACCCTTTCACCATGAGTTCAAAAGCATACGCAATAACCTATCGGAAATGCTTCAAAAAACAACGGTCGGCCAATTCAACGACGACCTGATTAAAGGGAAAATCCTATTAACAAAAAAGCCATATCAACCCTGATAAAACCATAGGTAATTCCTTGGATTAACAGGCTAATTCTTCAGCTTCTTCCTTCATTTTTTCTATTGAGTACCATTTTGAAAATAATTCGGAAGACGTAAAATTCGCTTTTTTCGTATAAAACCACACCTTCACATAATCCACATAATACAACTGATTAAAAGCAATATAAAAATTATGAAACATTAAAATGTATCGCATTTAAGTGTCCCGCCATTCAATTATTCAAATCATTGAAATTACGCGAAATAGGATGATCCTAGGACCATTTCTAAACTTGTAATAAGGTCACCACCAAACTCGATATAACTCCCTGAAAGTAACCCTCCCTTTTAATTTAATCCGCTCGATAAAACAAGGAAATAGGCTTTTTGGCGGCCGATACCAAGTAACAATGCTCCTTCTTTTGACGTCTTTCCTTTGGGTTAAACCCCAAAAATATGGATCATTTCCTGACTATCACGCCATTTTCATACAATTTCCCATCTTACAATAAAAAATCAAAAAAAATACAAATTAACATCTACACAACAACACATTACAGACTTTATATAAATAAATAAAACATATGTAAAACGATTTAAAAAGCTTTGTTTTTATAGCAGGAAAGGCATGGATAAAATTTTATCCATACCTTTTCTGCTATTCATGGATAACGCGAAAGCGGGCATTCCCTCCAGTGCCGGACAAAAAAATACAGGGCGCAACAAATCTTTAAATTCTTCCTGTGCATTGGACAATTTGAAAAATTGAATGACTTGAAAAATGGCATCGGTCACAGTTTCCGCCATTAACGATGGCCACCCACCCAAAGGAGCACCCATACAGCAGAGCGCGCACATGTACGTTACTACATTTTCTAATGCTTCTCCCAACATCATGCGAAACGTTTCGACACCCAAAGCAAGTTCATTTGTAAGTCCACTTCATTAAGTATAAGTAAATACCGGATTTAACACCATTTTAATCCGATCTGAGACAACATCTCTTCACAATCGACAATATACTCACAATTTGCATAAAATTGCTTAGAACGATTAATAACAACCTTTCAGCAAAATTATAGGATGATCTAAAAAACTTATCCGCTACATAGACACACAACTCCCACCGGAATCGATCTGCGTCGACCGAGCCCCAACCATCCAAATCACCCGACTTAATTCTAGCCCTCTTTTAATCAATTTAAGACATCATCTCCGAGTTGAGCAGGGCATGGTTACTCAGGAAAAAGAGAGGCACAAACGAGCTTAAAACAACATTTACAGCATCGGGACCGCAATCGAATTTGATGGGTCAGATACCCCATTCGGTATACTCAACAGCGTCAAAAAACAACAAAATAAATCAATAAGAAGATTTAATACAGCTAAATAAATACAATAACCTTAAGTAAAACATTACAACTAAAACTACCCAAATCCATTAAAATCAAATTCACACAGAACAAAACAAACTCTTTTATTATATTTAAGTTTTCCAAACAAACCATGCGTAACGACCCCTCTGTATTGAGATCATTTTTAAAAACAGAACTTATAAAAATCAGGAAAACCCGCAATGTGATCATTGGCATCTTCCTCGCGATGTTCGTTTTTTGTTACGGATTTTTTCTGGTGGCTTTTTTTCAGAAATGGTCGGACAGTGAAGACAGGCTGTCGTTTTTTTCAAAATCACTCCCTACCCTATCCTTTCTTTTCGTTTATCTAGGTTTTGCGTTCGGCCTGTTGAGTTGGATAGCTTACATTAAAAACCAAAAATTCATCCATGCACTGCAACAACTAAACGACGACGATCTTGACATCTACCAGCAATATAGCAGACGGTTGGTCCGCATCTTTTCAGCTATCGCCCCATATCTTTTTTGTGAAAATGAAATTTTATTTTTCCCATTCATTGGAAACAAACAGATCCCAATTAGTCAAATTCATCGCATTGAAACAAAAATCATCAGAAACTACCGGGGGCCCAACAGCTATCGCATCTATTTCTATAATGAATTCAACAAAATCTATCAGGTCACTATGAATCAGAAAGGAGCTTTTGATTTCTTACAGGAGCAACTTCGGAAAGAAAATCCAACGATAGTTGTTGTTGCTAGAAACCATTAAACACATACGAGTTTTCAGATAATTCAGCGAAAAAGTGGAGCATCCCAACATCATCGCTTATTGAACTGCTAAATGTGATCTAGTTGAAAAATTTACCCCAATGTTTCTCGCGAAAATTGAACGTCGACACCTACAACCTATCGTTTATTCCCGAAGGAAACTAGACCGGAAGATACACCTGAAATTTACCGGATTCAGCAACTTCTTTGATCACCTGATTTCTTTCTTCAAGAAAGCGCAGCATGTATCGGGTTAAAAATAGCCATTCAGCAAGCCTTCCCAGAACCCCGAGCGGAGCCTTAAAATTGAACACATCGCGCATTAATACTTTGCCATGTTCCAGTTCCTTGAAAATATGCTGGTGATCCATCGAATGAAACACTCCCTGAGTCATTCGATCTTCGAAAAAATGAGGTTTTTCCATCGCTGTTATCTGCACAGTCAATGTTTGCTTTACTCCAAGATGCCTTGCGCGCCAGCGCACCTGCTGACCTGCCTCGATTAATCCCGTCGTCACCCCATCAATTGCCCTCTCTCCAGTTTTCTTTGTCGAATACATATGCAGATCAATACTACGTGCCAAATCAAAAACAACCGATAAAGGAGCTTCTATAATTGTATCTAAAATAAGCTGCGGCATATTACTCTTTCAATATATTTCGCACGAATTTCGTAAAATTCAGTAATTTCCTTAGGATCGGGCACGAGAATTTTCTAAATTGATCTGCCGTTCGCATGGCAACTAGACAATAATCATGATAACACTACTTCAATTCGACAAATCAGATTTCCCGCTTTTTAAGTCATGGATTCGATCAGCAGAGGAACTATTACAGTTTGCTGGACCGTATTTTTCGTTTCCGCTTACTGACGACCAACTTGAAAAATACATTCAAGATCCGAAACGACAAGCCTTTAAAATAATCGATACAGTAACCAAAGAAATTATCGGCCACTGCGAATTAAGCTTCGAACGGGATATTCCAAGACTTTGCCGTATTCTGATCGCAAAAAATTCGGAACGAAATAAAGGTTACGGCAAGAGCACTGTGAACACACTACTCAGGCGGATTTTTATTGAAGGCAATTATGAAACTGCCGATTTAAACGTTTATGACTGGAATCACAATGCAATCCGATGTTATGAAGCCGTAGGTTTTCGAATTAACGAAAATATGATTTCGGAAGTAACAATTGGCAACGAAACCTGGAAAAGCCTCAATATGAAGATTAGCAAATCTGACTGGAAAAGTTAATTTAGCGCTATGAAAAATAAGCGAAAATTAAAACATATAGTAATATGTTTATTCGTAATGGGTGCATTGCTCGGTTTTTACAGCTGGAAAATCGAGCCCCATTGGGTAAAATACGAGCAGATCAATCTAACTGTAAAACATTTACCAGAAGCATTGGAAGGAAAATCATTGATCCAGATCTCGGACATCCATATCGGCAACTATGTGGATAAAGATTTTATAAAAAGAACCTTTCGGGAAATCGGAGCATTAAAGCCCGATATCGTGGTATACACCGGCGATTTTGTACGTCTTGTTAACAATAAAATCCCCTTGGAACAACTCAGTGAAGTCATGCAAGATGCCCCAAAAGGCAAACTTCAAACATTGGCAATCCTAGGCAATCATGACTATGGAAAAAATTTTCGGGACAGTGCTGCAGCAGATTCAATCGTTAGCCTACTCCATGGATATTCGATAAAAGTATTGAGAAATGAAAGCGTAATAACCCAGGGGTTAAGAATATTCGGTATAGATGACTTTTGGGGAACAAACTTTGACCTTGTAAAGGCCATGAAAGACTACGATCAATCTCAAGCCAGTTTAGTATTATGTCATAATCCGGATGCCGCAGACCTCGACGACTGGAATAGATACAATGGCTGGATACTGGCAGGACACACACATGCTGGCCAAGTAAGAATTCCTTTTTGGGGCTCCCCGATTATTCCCGTAAAAAATAAAAACTACGATCGAGGAATCAAGAAAATAAGCGGAGACAGAACATTATATATCAACCGCGGACTGGGACACAGCATTCCCATCAGATTCAACGCCCGACCCGAGGTTACCATTTTCACATTAAGGAAAGAATAACAATCCAAGGATCGATTCAATTTGCCCCGTTCCTTTAAACAAGATATGGATAAAAGGCCGTATGAATCGTCTGTCTATAATCTTCCAGTGGATTTCCATTTTGGTGTGCACCCAAAACAGCATAGCTTGAGCTCCAAAAATCTGAAATGATAAAAAGTTGGCGCACGAACCCCTGTAAATTTACCAAGGGTATATCAGAACGAAACATGCCTAACTCAGCGTAATACAAAAATAGAGAGACAAGTTGCTCTTCACGCTGTGCCACCAAATTTCTGTAAGCTTCTGCAATACTGGGGATCCAGTTGCAAATTTCAACAAAATTCTCAAAAATAAACCTGTATTTCGATATCAGCGCATAAGAGCCATCAATAAAACTATCCAGCACCTGGCGAAATGTGCTTGCATCATCTTCAGGCTTCAAAATCATCTTTTCATACTCATTTTGCAATAATTGGAAAAGTTGAAAAATAATATCCTCGGTATGTTTAAAATGATAATGAAGATTACCGGCACTTATATTCAGTTCCTGAGCAATTTGACGCGTTGTTACCGTACGTATACCATCACGATTATAAAGCTTCAACGCACCCACAATAATTTTTTCTTTCGTATTCATGATGCAAAATTAGAACAATTGTTCTAATTTTGCATCATGAACTAAAAATAAGATCATATACATGGAAAAATCAACGGGAAATTGGCTAAAAAGGCAATACATCGAATTAAAACAAACTTTAATCCCAGCTCATCCAAACGACAGTTCTTGGAAGAAATTCGGTAAACAGACTGCTTTCTTTATGTTTCTAACTTTAATGGCATGTGGTGCTATAGCAATGTTAATCGCCATCTCCTTCGCTCATTAAGTAAGGAGCTGTTTGACGGCTTATTTATCTTCTACTGGTTTTGTTGGTTCTTTATTCGATTTACTCGGGCTAATCATTTCCCTATCCCCTTCCTGAACGACTGGCTGACTGATTTCGTTTTTGTACCGATCATTATCCATTGTTCATCTATCGTGGGTAGTTATGTATTCAACAATGGCAGAGCCCATGGTTATCCGCTTTACCAAATCTGGATAATTTCATTCTTTACCTCCGTACTTTTTGAATGGATCATGCCTCAATATACCACGTATAATACTGGAGATATTGCTGACGTCGTAGCTTACTTTGCTGGAGGGTTATTTTATTTCTGTTTCCATCAATCCTTCTATATCAAAAAAAATCATCAACTTATACAAGAGAGGAACAATAAGCAGATATTTACCTCATAAATTCTTAGAAGATAACTTAGAACCAACAGCATTTAAGGCAAAATATCACAAATCTACAAGGGTGACTCCAGAAGGACCATATAAAAAGTATACACATCACATCAAAATTAGATCAGCGACATATTCAAAATAAAGGGGAATTCTAAAAATTGAACTTTTTCTATAAAGGTAATCGTGAAATTATACCGGTAGGGAAAACTCTTTTCGCTCTGAAGCGAGCGATTAATGAAGCGATTTAAAAGCTAAAACTGCGGAAAGCCTCTCTTTTAAAGAATGCCATTAACGGAAAAGCAGGCATTCAGATAAATGTAAAAAACCTTTGTTTGACTCCAAATACCCTGACATCAAACAAAGGGCCTTATAATCATCAATACTCGATTAAGAGTACTTTTTTAGCTAATACTCGATCAAGACTTCAGTGACTTGAGCTCCTTGTTTAGCACTTTTAAATTTAAACTTCACTTTCTGATTCAGGTTCAATTTATGTCCAGCAAGACGGTCATTGAAATAAATAGATTGCTGAGTTTCGTTGTCTCTAATAAACCCATAGTTGGAGTCGTTATTGTAATGGACAACTTTTCCGAAGGAATACTCGTCATGATGATTTGAGGCCATGCTTGGACTCTCCCCTTCTTTCAATTTTATCGCAGGTCTGTCTGAAATATTCCCATGTTCATCAACATAAGCAAACAATTCTTCCAAAGATTTCCCCTTGTCGTTGTTTGTTTTGTTGAATTCTTTTTTCTCAATTTTTTGTTGTTTTTTGAGTAGTTTCTTTTTTTCTCGTTCTTTTTTGTTAAATGTAATTTGGCTTTTGCTCATTCAATATGGATTAAAATAAATGTTCCCGAGGAGGTTACGGACCTTTAGAGCTTCGTTGAAAAGATAAAAATGCGATGTGTTCTAAGGAGATAATTGCAAAGGTACAAAAAATTCTTTAAAAAAAGGGATAGTGAGCGATCCTGTACCAAGAGATCTTAATCTGGAACCGATTCGTTCCTTTGATTTTAAACAGCCCACATCCAGTTCATAAGTTATTGTTTAAACCTAGTCGCCTACAATGGGGCTGACAACAATCAGTCGTCTGACGCCCACCGATCTTTCAACTTTTTAAACAAGATTTATTTCGATCACAAAATTGAAAAATTCCATAAAACAAAAAGATCATTTGGACGTTATTTTTAAAAAAAACTATGGAAATAAGAAACATCGAAAGGGACGAGAGAGGCAATTTTATTGCAGAAGTTGAAAATAATGAAGCCGGAATTTTAGAGTATACCTGGCAAAACGATCATGAGTTTTCCATTGATCATACAGAAGTCTACGATGAGTATCAGGGAATGAGTGTGGGAAAAAAATTGGTACTGGAGGCGGTCGACTATGCACGAAAAAACGATGCCAAAATTATCCCAAATTGTCCCTATGCGAAAGCTATCTTTGATAAAACAATAGCTTTTCAAGATGTATTGGCATAAAAAAGCCGTTTTATCCTGTCGATAAAACGGCTTTTTTATACTTAATTGAGTGGGTTAAATCACAATATTGATTATCTTTCCTTTGACAAAAATAATCTTTTTGATCGCCTTCCCATCTAAATGCCGTTGTACATCAGCATGTGCTCTAATCGTATCTTCTACAGCTTTTTGATCTAAATCAAGCGCTAGTGATAGATTGAATTTCATCTTTCCATTGAAAGATACGGGATATGCAAATTCAGATTCAACCAAATATTCTGCTTTGAACACAGGATATGAAGCGTAAGAAAGTGTACCAGCTTCTTTACCCAACAGCGCCCACAACTCTTCCGTAATATGTGGAGCATAAGGCTGAAGGATAACGACGAGCTGTTCCAATATCTGTCTTTTATTGCATTTCAACTCAGTCAATTCATTGACACAGATCATAAAGGCTGAAACAGAAGTATTGAATGAGAAACGCTCAATATCATCTTCCACCTTTTTGATAATTTTATGTAAGGCTTTAAACTCTGCTTTGGATGGATCTTCATCGGAAACACTGAAATTACCTTCAGCATCGTGGAACAGTCGCCATACTTTACGTAAAAACTTATAAACCCCTTCAATACCATTTGTATTCCAAGGCTTAGCCTGCTCCAAAGGCCCTAAAAACATTTCGTATAGACGCAATGTATCTGCTCCATAGGATTCGATAATATCATCAGGATTGACCACATTGAATTTGGATTTCGACATTTTCTCCACCTCACTACCGCAGATATACTTCCCATTTTCCAATACAAATTCAGCATTTGCAAAGTCCGGTCTGAAATTTTTGAATTTTTCCAAATCCAGTACATCATTATGAACAATATTCACGTCTACATGTAAAGGAATAGTTTTGTATTCATTTCTTAATCCATAAGACACAAATTGATTTGTACCTCTCCCTTCGTCATCGAGTACACGATACACAAAATTAGAGCGCCCTTGAATCATACCTTGATTAATCAATTTGCGGAATGGCTCTTCCTCATTTTGATACCCCAGATCTTTCAAGAACTTGTTCCAAAAACGCGAATACAACAAGTGCCCAGTAGCATGCTCAGAACCACCGATATATAAATCCACCGCTTTCCAATAATCCACAGCCTCTTTAGACGCAAAATTACCTTCATTTTTCGGATCCATATACCTAAACCAATACCATGAAGAGCCCGCCCATCCTGGCATCGTGCTCAGTTCATACTCGTACTGATCTTCATATTTCCAATCTTTGGCCCTTCCTAAAGGAGGTTCACCCGATTCCGTTGGTAAATATTTATCAACTTCGGGCAATAAGAGCGGTAATTCTTCTTCTTTAATTAAATAAGGTAATCCATTTTTAAAGTAGACAGGAACGGGTTCTCCCCAATAACGCTGACGCCCAAAAATAGCATCACGCATACGGAAGTTTATTTTCGCTTTACCTAATTTTAATTCTTCCAATTTAGCAATCAAAGCAGGGACCGCCTCTTGGTAAGTCATACCATTGATAAAATCGGAATTGATGTATTTTCCATCTTTATTTGGATCAGCTTCTTCTTCAATATTTTGAGTATCCGAAATAGGAATAATAGGAAGAGCGAAATGTTTAGCAAACACATAGTCACGTTGATCACCACTTGGCACAGCCATTACAGCACCTGTACCATAACCAGCAAGTACATAATCTGCGATCCAAATCTGTACATCCTGTCCAGAAATTGGATGTTTCGCGTAAGAACCCGTAAAAGCACCAGATACTGTTTTTGTATCGGCCATACGATCCAATTCAGATTTTTTCGAAGTTTTCTCGATATAGGCGTCTACTTCTGTTTGCTGCTCAGGGGTAGTCAATGCTGCAACCAATTCATGTTCTGGAGCCAAAACGACAAAAGAAACACCATATATCGTATCTACACGCGTCGTAAAAACTTCAATTGCTGTATTTAATTGTGGTACGGGAAATTTCACCGAGGCACCTACCGATTTCCCGATCCAGTTACGTTGCATTTCAACCAAAGGTTCTGGCCAATCAATGGTATCCAAACCTTTCAACAAACGATCCGCATAAGCAGTAATACGCATAGACCACTGCATCATCTTCTTTTGCTCCACAGGATAACCACCACGCTCAGAGACACCGTTGATGACCTCGTCATTCGCTAATACTGTACCTAAAGCAGCACACCAGTTTACTGTACTTTCACGCAAATAAGCAATCCGATATTTCAACAATTCCCGTTGTTGTTTTTCTTCATCAAAAGATTTCCATTCGTCAGCGCTGAATTCCAGGACATCTTCATCCGAAACTGCTAAAATGCCAGTTGAACCACTTACAACAAACCTCGCGATTAACGTTTCAATCGGTTCAGCTTTATCTGATTCCTTATTATACCAAGAATCAAACAATCTCATAAAAATCCATTGTGTCCATTTGTAATATGACGGATCGGAAGTACGTACTTCTCTACTCCAATCATAAGAGAACCCAATGTTATCCATTTGCTCACGATACCGATTGATATTTACCTCAGTCGTCACAGCAGGATGCTGACCAGTTTGAATGGCATATTGCTCTGCAGGAAGTCCAAAAGAATCATATCCCATCGGATGCAATACATTGAAACCTTTCAAACGTTTATATCTTGAAAAGATGTCCGAAGCAATATATCCCAGCGGGTGACCAACATGCAGCCCCGCTCCGGAAGGATAAGGAAACATATCCAATACATAGTATTTTGGCTTTTGATGCGTATCGGACGTTTTATATGTTTGATGATCAGCCCAAAACTTCTGCCACTTTTTCTCTAATGATTTGTGATTATACTCCATTTTTATTCGTAAGGAATTTTTATGACTTGCGAAATTACGATTTTAATACTGAAATGTGATAAAAGTTTTGTAGTTTGAACAATAAATTATAGTATTGAAAAGTTAATTAAACAAAGGAAGAAAATAGCCTTCGAATTGATTTTATCAAAGTAATTACAAGATTAATTCGAAATCTTCCACTCAAATAGTTACTTTCGCAAATAAATTTTTGCTTATTATGTCAGAATACGAATTAAGCACACAAAAAAGAAAAACAAAATCTGTATATGTATCTACGGTTATCAGTATCGCTCTCGTGTTGCTGGTAACAGGTATGTTGGGATTACTCTTGGTGCACGCTAAAAATCTTTCGAAATACGTTAAGGAAAATATCGTCTTAAATGTCATCGTAAATGATGGCACAAGTGAAGGTGATGTCCTTTCTCTACAAAAAGACCTGGAAAAAGATCCCTACGTGCTCCGTACCGAATATATCAGTAAGGAATTGGCTGCAAAAAACTTAAAAGAAGATCTTGGCGAGGATTTCGTACAATACCTAGGGCATAACCCTCTTCTACCTTCTTTGGATGTTTATATGAAAGAGAATTATGCCAATACAGATAGCATTAAAACTTTTATTGAAAAGATCTCCAAAAACAATAAAATTAAAGAAGTTGTATACCAAGAGTCACTAATTGACATGGTCAACAAAAACGTACGCATCATCGGAATGATTGTTCTTGCTTTTGCGGTTATCCTATTGATTATCGCCGTAGCTTTAATCAACAATACGATACGTCTTGCAATCTATTCACAACGTTTCTTAATCAAAAGCATGCAATTGATTGGGGCTACTAAAAACTTTATTCGTAAACCATTTATAACGTATGGTATCATTCATGGTTTACTGGGATCTTTGATCGCGATTTTACTCCTCATTTTAACGCTGAAATTTGCACAACAGCAAATACCAGAACTGGTCTTTTTACGCAACTGGTTTGAATTTGCAGTGATCTTTTTAGGGGTAATTCTGATTGGGATCCTCATTTCTGGACTTAGTACCTACTTCGCTGTAACAAAATATTTAAAGGCACAATCTAACGATTTATACAGATAAAAAATGGCTCAAATAAAGAAATCTACTGAATCAGTCAACAAAGGTTCATTTGTATTCTCCAAAGTAAACTACCAACTGTTCATAGCTAGCTTGGCTGTTGTAATCATAGGCTTTACATTGATGTCCGGTGAAACTGATATCTATAGTTTTACCAAGATTACCTTGGCTCCTATTGTTGTTGTTCTCGGGTTTGCGTTAGGATTCGCTGCAATACTATACCGCCCCAAAAACAAATCCAACTAAAGCATAATCTTATTTCAAACAGATGTCTATTATTGAAGCTATCATCCTTGCTATCATTGAAGGATTAACGGAGTTTTTGCCTGTATCTTCGACAGGTCATATGATCATTGCTACTGCCTTAATGGGTATTCAGCCATCAGCATTTGTCAAATTGTTTACAATTGTGATCCAGTTAGGCACCATATTATCCGTTCTGGTATTATACTACAAACGTTTTTTTAAAACGCTTTCATTTTATTACAAATTGGTTATTGCGGCGATTCCGGCCTCTGTGTTGGGCTTGCTATTCAACGATTATATCGATGCATTATTAGAAAGTCCCTTAATGGTCGCGGTTATGTTGGTGATCGGGGGTGTAGTTTTACTTTTTGTCGACAAGTGGTTTAACAAACCAACTGTTGAAGATTCAGACAAGGTTTCCTACAAACAAGCTTTTATGATCGGGGTATACCAATGTCTTGCATTAATCCCGGGTACCTCAAGATCCGCAAGTACAATTATTGGCGGTATGGCCGAGAAACTAACCCGTAAAGCTGCTGCGGAATTTTCTTTTTTCCTTGCTTTGCCTATGATGTTTGGCGCTTCTGCAGTAAAGCTTTTAAAGTTTTTTAAAGAAGGTAACACCTTCACAGGAGAAGAACTTAATTTGCTTATTATTGGAAATCTAATTGGTTTCGTTGTTGCAATTGTAGCCATTAAGTCTTTTATTGGCTTTTTGACCAAATATGGTTTTAAAGCATTTGGTTGGTACCGAATCATCGTTGGTGTTATTATTCTTGCCCTCCTACTTTCGGGCCATAGTTTACAAATTATCTAAAATCTTCGGATGGAAAATATAGAGGTTAGTGAAAACCCAGCAAAGTTCAACTTTGCTGAAGGAGAAATGTTGTTGATCGATAAACCTTTAACATGGACAAGTTTTGACGTTGTTGGTAAAGTTAGAAACTCAATCAAGCCATTAAAATTAAAAGTCGGTCATGCAGGCACTTTAGATCCACTGGCAACAGGTCTACTGATTGTATGTACCGGAAAACTAACAAAGAAAATAGACAGCTACCAAGCTGAAGACAAAGAATATACAGGTTCGATCACATTAGGAGCGACAACGCCTTCTTACGATCTGGAAACAGAAATTGACCAAACCTTTTCAATCGATCACATCACAGAGGAAATGATCTTCGAAGCAGCAAAATCCTTTGAAGGCGATATTCAGCAATTTCCCCCAGCCCATTCAGCCATAAAAATTAATGGTGAACGTGTCTATGAAAAGGCCCGTCGTGGCGAAGAGGTTGAAATAAAATCCCGCCAGGTACGCATCAATAGCTTTCTCATTGAAAAGATCGAGCTTCCTAATGTGTATTTTCGCATATCCTGCTCGAAAGGAACTTACATTAGATCACTGGCCTATGACTTTGGAAAATTCTTACAGAGTGGATCACATCTGAGTTCTTTGAGACGCACCAAAAGTGGAGATTATTCGGTAGAAAATGCCTGGAATCTTGAACAACTTATCGCTGAAATAAAACGTCATAAAGAAATCATTAAATAACTTTACCCTCCCATTTTATTGATTCTTTATCTTATTTTTGCAAAAACTCCTATAAATGAAAATCTACAGAAGTTTAGATGATTTCTCACCAGTTGAAAATGCAGTTGTAACCATCGGTACTTTCGATGGTGTTCATATTGGCCATCAAAAAATATTGGCTCACTTAAAAGAAGCAGCTCATAAAATTAATGGTGAGACAATTTTGCTTACTTTTTTCCCACATCCACGATTGATTATCAATCCAGATGATGATAGTTTACGTCTAATCAACGATATCGAAGAAAAGGTCAGTCAATTAAGCAAAGTGGGAATTGACCACTTAATTATCATTCCTTTTTCCCGTGATTTTTCAAATCAGACTCCGGAAGAATACATTAGTAATGTTCTTGTAGGCAAATTGGGTACAAAAAAGATTGTGATAGGCTATGATCACCATTTTGGAAAAGACCGAAAGGGTACTATGGGCGATTTAGAGCAATTTGCATCTATATTTGACTACAGTGTTGACGAAATTCCGGAGCAGGATATCAACGATATTGCGGTATCCTCCACACGAGTACGTGAAGCGCTTATAAAGGGCGATATAAGAACGGCTAATCTCTATTTAGGCTATCCGTTCGAATTAACGGGAACTGTTATTAGAGGCGACCAAATTGGGCGTACAATCGGATTTCCAACAGCAAACCTGCAGGTTCACGAACCTCATAAACTCATACCGGCCTATGGTATCTATGCTGTTGAGGTATATATCTATAATCATATCCAAAACATCACTACAGGGGAGTATAAAGAGGAAAGTCCGGTTTCAATTGCGAAAGGTATGGGCTATATAGGGACCAGACCCACTGTTGATGGGATGAATCGTGCTATTGAAATCAGCCTTTTCGATTTCGATCAGGATATCTATGGCAAGACACTACGTGTCAAGTTCCTTCATTTTATCCGACATGATGAACGGTTTGACTCGCTTGAAGAAATGAAAGCTCAGATCAAAGCAGACGAAGTCGAAATCAGAAGTCTTATTGGTTAGAACAAGTCTGTTAGCTATAAAATAAAAAAGCGGGAATTCCCGCTTTTTTATTTTATAGCTATTTCTTCTCTTCCTTGCAAAAGAAGATATTATTTAATAAACGCCTCGATACCCAATCTGTAGCTATCCAGGCCAAAACCACAGATCACCCCTTTACAATTCTTTGCCAGAAATGAATGATGGCGAAATTCTTCTCTTTGATGGACATTGCTAATATGAACTTCAATAACAGGCGTTGTAACTGCCGCAATTGCATCTCCAATAGCAACAGAAGTATGTGTATACGCACCGGCATTCAACACAATTCCGTCAAATTCAAAACCAACTTCATGGATCTTATCAATTACCCCCCCCTCTGAATTGCTTTGAAAATAGTGCAATTGCACCGTTTCAAACTGTTGTTTAAGCTCTTCAAAGTAGCTAAGGAAATCCTGGCTACCATAAATAGATTTCTCTCTTACACCCAACAAATTCAAATTTGGGCCATTCAGAATGAGGATTTTTTTCATTGAAATATAATTACTTTTGTACTGGTCCATTGGCTAACCGGAGTGAACCCATACCATTTTCTGTTTAAATAGATCGTTTTTAAGCCGTAACAAATCATAATAAGGGATCGTCAACCATCGGATATTTTATGTCGACTGTATCAAAGCTTTCTCCCTTATGTTGTCCATTTTTCCTGAGACATGGTTTTAAAAACAAACTATATTGATCCTATAGTCGAATCAATATAGTTTGTCCTATTTCAAATATAGTTCGATTTATATCATTTCTATAAATCGTTATAAATTGCCCGGAAACTTGAGCGAAGTCCAAATGAAACAACGCCAGACTTATTGACTACAGGTGTTTCATATTGTGCTTTTGCGTAACGTTGGGTATAACCAAGTTCTAAGCGAAGGTTATACTTGGGGTTAAGCACATAGGCAGCCTTAGCATCCGCATAATAGATATTGTTCTTTATTCCTTGCGCAATATGGTTTCCATATAAATTTGGTATTGTATTATAGGATTGGAAAATATCCCCCCCCATATTACTTCCATCAGGTAGATCAAGTCCGTTTTGGGTAAACATCCCCTGTAAGGAGAAATCCCATCTATCCCATGCATAATTCACAAGACCAACAAGCTCTCTAAAGTTTGCCCCTTTTGGATGAGCCAATGGTTCGGCATTGTTGCTATAGTTTGAATACGATTTAAAGTGCGCATAGGTATACGGCCTAGCGGTATTATACTCGGCAAGAAAATTCAAGTTCTTAACGCCAAACACATCATATCCTCTTACACCAAGTTGGGCTCCCCATTTGTTGTGCGCATATCCATTCCCAGCAAAGAACTCTTTCGCTGTAAATTCACCCAGTAAAAACTGTCCGTAGGCAGTCAATCTATAAGGTAATTTATATTTAGAGGTCAACCCTAAAAACATTTTATCAGGCGAAGTACGATTATTACTTTCAACAGGTCGTATAAAAATAATTGGACTTATATAACTAAAATCAAAACCTCTTTTTCCGCCTTCATCTTGAGCTGCCCAGACCACAGACTGGAAGAAACCAACAGATAATTTATTGGTAACATTCCAATCAAGATATTGAAAAGCTCCCCATTTCTTTCCGTCTCCTAAACGCGTATTATTCTGCCCTTCCATAGGTATTGTACCGGTCAAATCCTGTCTAGGATGCGTCGGATCATTCATATAGGCCCAAATCGAAGTATATTGAACATTCCCTATGGTCCCAGTCAATTTCAAATGCGCATAGTTTGAGGAAAAGTCCGATAAAAGCATCGATCGATACCCATCCCCAATAAAGTTTTTGTCATAGGCCAAAGTTGCCTGAATATACTTATGCGCATCATAAGTCATACTGGCTGTCGCATACATCCAGTCCATTTTATTCTTGGACTGAAATTTTGTATTTCCTTGCCCGGGAATAACTTTGTGCGCAACAATATAATCATCCAGATATTTGGGAAAGACGGCTTGACTTTCAAAAGCAGAAGTATTGAATGTAAATTTATTCCCCACATTCAATCCCACCTGAAATCCCCGACTATTCATCCATGTTCGACGTTTGTCGCCTAACATGTCCTTTCCAATATAAAGATCCGGTAAAAAATCAGCATAGAATGTGTAGTCGTCTTTCTCAACCTGCACAAGATGTTCGTTAAAAATCTTCCGCATAAACCAATTGGATGAAGAAACGGGTTTATTGGATTGGATCGAATCAAACTTGGCTAACAATAAAGAGTCTTTTATGACGAATGGTTTGGCAGAGGTATGCATCCTCGTTTCAGTAGAATAAACCGCATCGTTCATTTTTTGATAAAAATGATACGAATAGGGCTGACTCTTAATCTGGGCAAAACCTCCGAAGGTAATACCTACTCCCATGCTTGCCAGTACAATTCGGAGTAAATTATTATTTTTTGTTATATTAAGCCTCATAAAATTATTTCAAAGATTATTTTTTCTAGCAAAATGCATTCCTAAACGCAAATTAACCGAATAAAATTGACTTTATTCATATGTTCAGTCAATTTTATCATGCTAAATCGTATTTGCTGTTCCTTTTATTCAAAAATATTTATATCTTGCATATCAGTAAATAACCTTATATCATAAAAAATAGCCCTAATAAGCATGAAACGCAGAACATTTATCCAAAACGCAACCCTGTTAACCGCAGGTGCACTTACAAGCAAATTTTCATTTGCTCAAGAACATTCTTTTCCCACTGTACGGACAGCGAGAGAGAAAAGACTTTTCTCGAGCAAGGTAATCGAAGATGCCATTGTAGAATTTCAGAAAAATGTTAAAAATAAGGAATTGGCTTGGTTATTTAACAACTGCTTTCCTAATACCCTAGATACGACTGTATTTCCTTATGTCCAAAACGGAAGAAATTATACCTATGTGATTACAGGGGATATTGATGCGATGTGGTTGCGCGACAGTAGTGCGCAGGTATGGCCATACCTCCCTTTTATGAAGAAGGACAAAAAGCTTCAGGATCTTATTGTTGGCTTAATCCAAAAACAGAGTAAATGCATCAATATTGATCCCTATGCCAATGCATTTTATAACGATCCAACAAAAAAAGGCGAATGGTTCAGTGATCACACAAATATGAAACCTGGAATCCATGAACGAAAATGGGAAATTGATTCATTGTGTTATCCAATTCGATTAGCTTATCATTACTGGAAAGAAACAAATGACAGCAGTCCATTTAATGAAGAATGGTTAGAAGCACAACATAAAATATATCAGACTTTCGTTGAGCAACAACGTAAAGATAGCCTAGGCCCATATAAATTTGAGCGAACAACCTCCAGAGGATCCGACACATTACAGGTCGACGGCTTCGGATATCCTGTAAATCCAGTTGGTTTGATCTGCTCCAGTTTTCGACCTTCAGACGATTCAACTATTTTCTCATTTTTAATTCCATCCAACTTATTTGCGATTGTTAGCCTTAGACAGTCTGCCGAAATTTTGAAAAAAGTTAAAAATGAACATGAACTCGCTGCAAAAATGGAAGCGCTTGCCAATGAGGTCGAAGCAGCAGTCAATAAATATGGTATCATCGACCACCCGACACTGGGCCGGATATATGCTTTTGAGGTAGACGGTTTTTCGAGCCATCTTATGATGGATGATGCAAATATCCCTAGTTTGTTGGCCCTACCATATTTAGGGGCTGTAGATCTAAATAACGAAGTTTACCAACGTACGCGTAACTTTGTTTTGTCTGATAAAAATCCATTCTTTTTTAAGGGAACGGCAGCGGAAGGCATTGGTGGACCTCACATAGGAAGAGATATGATCTGGCCGATGTCCATTATTATGCGGGCGCAGACCTCAACAAATGATGATGAGATTCGTAATTGCATTAAAACGCTCGTCAATACGCATGGTGGAACTGGATTTATGCATGAGTCTTTTCATAAAAACGATCCTAAAAAATTCACAAGGCATTGGTTTGCTTGGACAAATACATTATTTGGCGAATTAATTTGGAAAATATATAAAGAGAAACCATCTTTGCTTCAATAATTCTGAATCTTGTAACACAATGTTATAAGTGCAGGAGCTTATAACATTGTGTTATGGATAATCTATCAAAATCAGGTCCGATTGGTATTTTTGATTCCGGTTATGGGGGACTCTCCGTATTTAAGGAAATTCAACAACTTTTACCGCAATACGATTATATCTATTTAGGCGATAACGCCCGTGTTCCATACGGTACAAGATCCTTTGAGACCGTTTATAATTACACCAAACAATGTGTATTTAAATTATTTGACCTAGGTTGTAATCTTGTCATCCTGGCATGTAATACAGCCTCTGCAAAAGCCTTAAGGACTATTCAACAACATGATCTTCCCCCTGGAAAGAAAGTCCTTGGCGTCATCAGACCCACTACCGAAATCGTACACAATTTCACGAAAACCAACAAGATAGGTATTTTAGCCACTACAGGAACGGTGAAATCCGAATCCTATAAAATAGAAATACACAAATTCAATCCAGAAATAGAGGTTTTTCAACATGACTGTCCTTTTTGGGTCCCTCTGGTAGAAAACAACGAGATCAATACTGAGGGCGCTCATTATTTTGTTGAAAAGGACTTACGGGAACTTTTGCAGCAATCCGATCAGATCGATACCATTGTGCTTGCTTGCACCCATTATCCGTTGTTGCTACCGGTAATCCAAAAATATACACCAAGTAATATAACGATCATCTCCCAGGGACCTATTGTAGCCAATAGCTTAAAAGAATATCTTGACCGACATCAAGAAATTGAAACAATTTGTTCGCAAAATGGCCAACTGGCCTTTTATACCACAGATGATCCGAGAGACTTTGAGAGTAAAGCTAAGATATTTTTTGGACAGCCGATAGCCGCAAGCCACATCAGTGTTTAAAAAATAAAAGGCAATGATTTTTAAAACTTTTACTTCCTAATTTTCGTTATTCTGATAAAAAGGCAAGTACAATGAAAAAGAACTTTATAACCATTGCTTATAATCAGGAGACACAGCATTGCGAATCCAAAGAATTTTCAAGTATTCAGGAAAGTGCAGATTATTTTAAGACTTTCGAGACCTCTGCTCAGCCCGACTATGTACCTGTGTGTATCTACAATTTAAACACAAACACCATTCTAGATGTAAGTGATTATTATGTAAACAAGGATATTGAGCTCGAGCGGATCGTAAAAAACTGTTTAGGAGAAAAGTAACACCTTATATATAATTACAGATTCAACATAACAATTCAACAGCGCTAACATTGCTCTTTTAACGTATTAACTGGTTATATGTATAATCATATTATTACATTCTGAAAAATAATATTTCATTAATTTTTGATATCTTCAAGCAGATAATCAGACCAAAAACAAGTCACAGATAATGAAAACCAAACTAACAATAAGCCTCTTAACAGTATCTTTAGGATTAACTGCATGTAATTCCAACCATGCAAATTCAAGTTCAAGTTCGGATAGCAGTGCAAATGCTGCAACTGACACAACAAGTTATCCTCCGGTAGAAACACAAAAGGCAAACACGAATTATAAACCAGCGTTTCCTGGACAAACCAGAATTAATGGTGCAAAGACAAGCACACCGTTCGAAGGTAAAGTAATTGCCGAGGGATTAAAATCCCCTTGGGGTATAACTGCGCTACCGGATGGCCGATTATTAATCTCAGAAAAAGAAGGTGATTTTCGCATTGCTACGGCAGATGGTAAATTAAGTGAACCAATTAAAGGTTTACCTCAAGTCAATAGCAGTGGACAAGGTGGGCTTTTGGGATTACGTCTTGATCCAAACTTCGAGTCAAACCGTATGATATATTGGGTTTTCTCTGATAATACCGCTGCTGGAACTTTGACCGCTGTTGCGAAAGGAAAACTGTCTGCAGACGAGAAATCGATAGAAGGTGCTAAGGTTATCTACCAAGCTACTCCTGCTCATAAAGGGAATCTGCATTATGGTGGCCGTATTATCTTTGATAAAGATGGAAATATTATTTTGAGTACGGGTGAAAGATCTGATTTGGTCACAAGACCATTGGCACAGGATCTAAATGCAGCATTAGGCAAGATCTTACGTATCACCACTGATGGACAGCCTGCCCCTGGGAATCCATTTATAGGCAAGGCAAATGCACGTCCGGAAATTTACAGTTATGGACATCGTAATCCACAGGGACTTGCCTTACATCCTGAAACTGGCGATCTTTGGGAAACCGAATTTGGTCCGCGGGGTGGCGACGAGCTGAACCGAATTGAAGCTGGTAAGAACTATGGCTGGCCGACGATTACGTATGGTATAGAATATAAAGGCGATAAAGTTGGTGAAGGCATACAACAAAAAGACGGCCTGGAACAACCTGTTTATTATTGGGATCCTGTACTCTCCCCTAGCGGAATTACTTTCTATACCGGACAAAATATTCCTGAATGGAAGAATAATCTCTTTATTTGTGGTCTAAGCAGCATGCACATTGCCAGAATCATACTTAAGGATAATAAAGTGGTTGGAGAAGAACGTCTACTAGGTAATGAAGGACAACGGTTCCGGGATATCACACAGGGCAAAGATGGCGCGCTTTACGCTATCACCGATATCGGAAAATTATATAAAATTGATAAAAAATAAATATATCGATTCAACGCAGCTCCTCTCAAACGAGCTGCGTTTTTTTTGTCTGGCCCTAAAAAAACATACTTTCAACTATTTTTTGTTGACCTTATTTACTATATTTCTTTTAGAATATGACAAAAATATAGTTTGGCTTGATTATTGATCATTTACTAGCAAATCAATAAATTATTATATGGTAAAAAAAGAAAAAATGAAAAAATTATTAGAAATTAACCCCTTGTCGTTCTATATGACCAACTGGGGATTCGTAAACAACACCGCCCCAAAAAGAACGCGCAAAACCTGCCAATCTTCTCCCAAAAATTAAGCGTTCTTGCTTAGACAATTCATTAAATTTATTAAAATCATCTGCTGATATCCTCCATACGGATATTAAGTAAGAGATTTATTTCTTTTACTCGATCCGTATGGAAGGGTATTAAACTATGCGAACAAATAGGCCAATACGATTACGATAATAATACAAGCAATCATAATGTATTTATTCAATTGGCTATTTTTCTCTCCTTCGTCACTTTTATAGTGATAATCTCGTTTGTTGGGCAAATTCATAAGCTTGTTTTTATTCATGATGAAGTTACGGACTTTTTTCCATATTATTCGTGATGATAAGGTTCCCCCTTCATGATGGAAAAAGCACGATAAAGCTGTTCTGTAAAAAACAAACGAATCATTTGGTGCGAAAACGTCATCTTCGATAAAGAGATTTTTGACTTCGCCCGATCGTAAATTTTTTGGTCAAACCCATAAGGGCCACCAATAATAAACACCAGGTGTTGAACACTTTGTATCATCATTCTCTCTAAATAAGCAGAAAACTCCAACGAGCGAAATTCTTTTCCATGTTCATCTAACAGCACAACTAAATCTTGTGGCTGTAGCTGTTTTAAAATCAGCAAAGCCTCTTTATCTTTTTGCTGTTCGGCAGAAAGATTCTTGACATTCTTGATGTCGGGAATAACGACAATATTGAAGTTCACATAAAACTTTAATCGCTTAATATACTTTTCAATACCTTCAATAAGGTATTTCTCATCCGTCTTACCTATACAAAGTAATGTTATTTTCATTGAAATATTTTATTAGTTTTTGCCATCAATACCCCAATTAAAGCAAACTTGTTCGATCCAAAATAATGAATTCTATTCGCTTCTTGTCATTATCGAAGGCTGTTCACCAACTTTTGCCTAAGGCCTGCTATTCTAACGTTAAGAGCTACCATTCTAACAAACCCAAAAGTGCACAAAGTTCTGATTTTATTTAAAATAAACACAATCAAAAGGACAAAAAAACATAAACCTCATTTATTCGTTTAGTTATAAAACATTTATTTTCTCGTACACGCTTAAAATATCACGCTGAAAATAGATAATAGCCTCGTTTTAAGCGCATCGATCAGATCGCATTTACTATATGTGACAATAGGAATGAAATATATTTCAACAACTTCAACATGCAGAAATAAAGCCGTTGCGTTAGTTGTCTAAAAAGATGTAAAACTAGCTGGCTCATTTGGCTTATAATAACATGGAAATGCAAACAAAATAAGTATACACATGAAAATAATAAAATCAATTATCCTTATTGCTTTAAGTTTAATAGCATATGAAACCTATGCCCAAACAGCCGCAGTAGACAGTTCCAAAACCTGGATTATCAAAGGAGAAAACACCTTTCTGATCAACCAAAGTTCATTTTCTAATTGGGCTGCAGGTGGGGTAAATTCATTCTCCGGCAACCTAACTCTTAATTACGACTTCAATTACAAAAAAGGCAAATGGTCATGGGACAACAAGGTCCTTGCGGCCTATGGGCTAACCTTTCAAAAAGAGTCGGACTGGCGCAAAAATGATGACCGATTAGTTTTAAATAGCTTATTGGGACATCAGGCATCTCAGTATTGGCTTTATACCTTTTTTCTAAACTTTAACACACAATTTGCCGATGGTTATGATTACACCGCATCACCTAAAAAAAGGATATCCAGATTTTTAGCTCCGGCATACCTGAGCTTTGGCCCCGGTTTTGCGTATAAACGATCCGACAACCTCCGATTTAATCTTTCTCCTGCCGCTGTGCGGTTTGTATTCGTAAGTGATACACTCCTATCCACACGATATGGATTGGATCCAAGCAGCAAGTCCCGTACTGAATTTGGAGCATCATTCGACGCCTATTACAAAGTGAATCTAATGGAAAACATTTCATTTGAAAATATACTAAAACTCTATTCAAACTATTTAGATAAACCTCAAAATGTGGATATCGACTATACGGCCAATCTTTTTATGAAGGTAAATAAGTTTATTACAGTAAATGCAGGCGTACAGATGATCTACGATGACAATACGGCTATTCCGATTATTAAAGATGACGTTGAAGTTGGAAAGAGAAATTCAGCTTTACAGATCAGGCAAATTGTCGGTGCGGGTGTGACGTACAAATTTTAAAGGTAAAAAAAATAGCACACGCCTTCATAAGCCACATAAATTACTTAGGCGCCGTAAACGAAAAAACCGAATTTAATCATTCGGTTTTTTCTGTTATTTAGGAATACTTATGTAAAATTAATCGCTAAAATGGCGCATCATCAGGCATATCGTTCATGCGGGATGGCATCGTAATACCCCCACTGAAGCCCCCAGCACTAAAATCATCAGCAAAGTTTGGCGACGGATTTAATGCAGAAGCAGAAAATGTAGCCGGCGCATCACCGAATCCATCTCCACCACCAAGACCCGAAAACTCATCTTCTAAATCCACAAACTTCACAAATTTACCCACAAAACGAAGTGGAACAATTCCGGTCTCCCCATTACGGTGTTTTGCAATAATAACTTCACCGACACCGGCAGTAGGACGCCCCTCTTCATCTTCTGTCAAACCATAATATTCGGGTCTATATAAGAAAAGAACCATATCCGCATCCTGCTCAATAGAACCAGACTCCCGCAAATCGGACAACATAGGACGCTTACTATTTCCTGGTCTTGACTCTACAGCACGACTCAGCTGCGATAATGCCAGCACGGGGATGTTTAGCTCCTTAGCTACAGATTTCAAAGCACGGGAAATACTACCGATCTCTTGTTCACGGTTCCCCCCACCTTTACCTTCAGCTTTTCCATGCATTAACTGCAGGTAATCGACGATCACCATTTGAATATCGTATTGAGCCTTTAACCGTCTACATTTAGCCCTAAATTCAAACACGTTCAACGCCGGCGTATCATCAATAATAATAGGCGCATCGGTTAAACGGCCAATTCTCGAATGTAATTGTTGCCATTCATGATCAGCAAGATTTCCTTTTTTCAATTTCTCTTGCTCAATTTCGGTTTCACCGGCGATTAGACGATTGACAAGCTGAACGGATGACATCTCCAAAGAGAATACGGCGACTGCTTTTCCGTGTTCCACTGCAGCATTACGTGCAACGGAAAGTACGAATGCCGTCTTTCCCATCGCTGGACGTGCTGCAATAATAACCAGATCAGAAGGCTGCCAACCTGAAGTCATACGATCCAAGGCAGTCAAACCCGAAGGCACACCTGTCAGACCATCTGTGCGGTCACGCAGCATCTCAAGATTAGAGATCGCCTCACGCATAATATCGTCCATCTTTCTTGAATCTCTCCGCAAGTTATTCTGCGCGATATCAAACAAACTTTTTTCGGCATGATCCAACAGATCGAAGATATCTGAGGTTTCATCATATGAACTGTTAATAATTTCCGTAGAAACCTTGATCAGCTCACGCTGAATATATTTCTGTGAAATAATACGTGCATGATACTCAATATTAGCTGCCGAAACCACTCGATCTGTCAATTGCGTAATATAATAAGCACCGCCAACCATTTCAAGAGCCCCCATCCGTCTAAGTTCCGAGGTAACGGTTAATATATCAATTGGAGAAGTCTTTTGAAAAAGGCCAAAAATCGCTTCAAAGATCTTTTGATGTGATTCCTTATAGAACGATTCTGCTTTTAAAATATCAATAATTTCACTCAGCGCATTCTTTTCAAGCATCAAAGCTCCCAAAACAGCCTCCTCAAGATCCACTGCCTGCGGCGGAAGTTTACCCAAACCACTCACCAAATTATTTAATTTGGTACGACGTTCGCCATAATTACCCCGTTTGTTATTATCCGTGTTATTCGCTTCAAAATTACTGTCGTTCATCATGATATTATATCAGAAATATAGCTTTGCTATCCGTATAAATTTTAGATAGGATAACAAATGTATAAAAAATAAAATTCACCACCATGCGGAGTTACACACAGAGAAATTCAACGATCACACCCGAAACCTCAAAAAGCTTTGAAGGACACAGATTTACATAGTGAGTTTTCAACACTTACTGTTGAAAAGATGTTGAAAATAAAAAATTACCACTTAAAATCAACACATTAAAAAATGTTAATAACTTAAGCCATTGTGAATAAGCAAAATGGTAAAAAGCAAATCAATACGCTCCACTATCATCAATACAAACTGACTTTAAGATGAAAACAAATCCCTTTTTTAGCTCTAAAAAATATTCATATATTGTATCTTTGTAACTATGACGCACGACTCCTCAACATTAAAACCCTACAAAGATACCAACGATGGGAAGAAGAAACAGGTGGCAGATATGTTTGACAACATCTCCCATTCCTATGATTTTTTAAACCATTTCATGTCTTTGGGTATTGACATTATATGGCGCAAAAAAGCCATCAATGCATTAAAGTCCATAAAACCGCAACTGATGTTGGATGTAGCGACAGGAACCGGTGATTTTGCATTGGAATCAATTAAAATCTTGAATCCAAAAAAGATTATTGGTGTCGATATTTCCCAAGGAATGCTTGAAGTCGCTAAGAAAAAAATTGCAAGCAAGGGATTAGCTAATCAATTTGAGGTAGCGTTAGGAGACTCAGAGAGGCTTCAATTTGAAGATAATACGTTCGACGCTGTTACCGTAGCATTTGGTGTCCGTAATTTCGAAAACTTGGAGAAAGGCCTATCAGACATATACCGCGTGTTAAAACCTGGTGGGAAAGCTGTTATTTTAGAATTTTCGAATCCGAAGAAATTCCCCATTAAACAGCTTTATAATTTTTATTTCAAGTTTATTACACCAACCATTGGAAAATTCTTTTCAAAAGATTCCAGTGCATATGAATATTTACCAGAATCTGTTGCTCAATTTCCAGATGGACAAAAGTTCGTTGCCATAAACAAAAAAGCAGGTTTTCATGACACTATTGTTAGACCGCAAACATTTGGTATCTGTACCATCTATATTGCTACAAAATAGTGCAAGCTAAGATCTGGTTTTGAATCAAATCGGATTAATTTTTAATATCAACGAGTTACTTTATATGACTAAAACAGTTTTTATTACAGGAGCAAGTTCAGGAATTGGTCAGGCTTGTGCCGAAGTTTTAGCGAAAGAGGGGTACAATCTTTTACTTTGCGCGCGCAGGTTAAACCGTTTAGAGGCATTAAAAGATGCATTGTTAGCGGCCTACCCTACTATTCAGATCCATATTTTTGAGCTTGACGTTCGCGATGCAGAACAAGTTGCGAATCAGATTGAGGGCCTGCCTCCAGCATGGAAAAAAATAAATGTCCTCATCAACAACGCTGGTCTGAGTCAAGGATTGGATCCTATCCAAGATGGTGATATCGGAGATTGGGACAGAATGATTGATACCAATATTAAAGGTTTACTGTATGTGAGTAAATCTGTGATACCACTTATGGATACCGAAAACGGCGCCCATATTGTTAATTTAGGATCTATTGCAGGGAAAGAGGTTTATCCGAATGGAAATGTGTACTGTGCTACCAAACATGCCGTTGATGCGTTGACTAAAGCTATGCGCATTGATTTGCTAACTCAGGGCATTAAAGTAACCTCTATCGACCCCGGAATGGTGGAGACAGAGTTTTCGGAAGTTCGTTTCCATGGAGATCGGGAAAGAGCTAAAAATGTTTACAATGGTGTACAACCCCTGACAGGGAAAGATATTGCCGAAACGATCCTTTTCGTCATTACCAGACCGGCACATGTGAATATAAACGATCTCTTAATAATGCCTACAGCGCAAGCGACAGGCGCAATTGTCAATCGAAAATAATTTAAATATCATGTCATTAGAAATACAAATAAATCAAGACATTAAGGCCGCAATGATCGCAAAAGACACGGCAAAATTACGTGGCTTACGTGCAATTAAGGCAGCTATCCTCTTAGCAAAGACAGAAAAGGGCCATGCCGAAGATCTTAACCAGGAGGCGGAGATTAAAGTTTTACAAAAACTTGTAAAACAACGTCGCGAATCTGCGGAAATTTATAAGACTCAAAACCGGGAAGATCTTTATGAAATTGAAGTTGAGGAAGAAAAAGTTATTGAAGCTTATCTACCAAAACAGTTAAGCAAGGAAGAAGTTGAAACGATTGTCAAAGCAATTATCGCCGAAACAGGAGCTTCTTCCATTAAAGATATGGGCAAAGTAATGGGTGCCGCAAATCAAAAGCTTGCTGGACAAGCAGATGGGAAAACCATCTCTGAAGTTGTTAAAAGTCTACTCGCATAAAACGCTCAAATCAATAGAGTCAAATTAAATTGGGTATGTCTTTCCAACCCTATCGATTGTATAATTTGGCTCTATTTTTATTTCAATTATGGCTTTTCAGTGGAACCTAAAGAGTTTTGACGAACTCAACACGAAAGAATTATATCGTATTTTAAAGCTTCGCATGGAAGTTTTTGTTTTGGAGCAGGAATGTTTATATCCTGAATTGGACGATAAAGATTTTGCTTGTCTGCATCTGTGGACAGAACAAGATGATCGTATTATAGCATACACGAGATTAGTTCCTCCGGGCCTTTCCTACCCACAAGCTTCCATTGGTAGGGTTATCGTTGCAGAGGAAGCGCGCGGAACCGGCCTGAGTAAACAATTAATGATGCATTCCATCGAATCGCTCTACAAAGAATTTGGTGAAGGCGAGATACAGATAGGTGCGCAATTTCATTTAAAATCCTTTTATGAAAAATTAGGCTTTGAGCAAATTTCCGAGCCCTACCCTGATTATGGAATCCTTCATATTGATATGATTAAACCCGCAATTTAGTAAATTTAGGCATGCAAAACGTTGTCATCATCACAGCCGCCCTATTTGGCGGCCTCGCTATTATCCTAGGTGCATTTGGAGCACATGCATTCAAAAAAATCCTATCCGCTGAAAAGCTGGAATCCTTTGAGGTCGGCGTTCGATATCAAATGTATGCTGCTCTTACACTATTGATTTTAGGATTTAATTTCCACTTTGAGCTTCAGTCTGAACGAGTCGCATTTTATTTAATCACACTAGGAACTATTTTATTCTCGGTAAGTATATATTTTCTATCGTTTGCCGAATACTGGAAAAAGAATTTAAAGTTTCTTGGCCCAATTACCCCGCTCGGCGGATTGCTTATGATCGCAGGTTGGGTTGCTATAATCATTCGCTTTTTGTAGATTTGAAATAAATATGGCAATGATGTCTGCCCCGAACCGCCCTAATAAGCTGATGACGTCTACTATTTTAGTATAAAACAACAATTTTATATAAAGTGTAGACTTATGGCTATAACACATTCAAATCAAAGCAATCTTCATTTTTTTCTTAAATGGCTTATCTCCTGTAGTGCGATAGGTTTCATCGTAGGATCTATTTGTGCATTTTTTCTCTTTTCCCTCAATTGGGTAACGCAGTACCGAGAAGCTCATCCTTGGATAATTTATGGACTCCCCCTAGCGGGATTTGCCATTGCATTGTCCTACAAGTATTGGGGCAATCCATCAAGCAAAGGAAATAATCTGCTGATTGAAGAATACCTTCATCCCCAACGCCGCATTCCGCTTATCATGGCGCCTCTTGTCCTATTCGGAACTTTACTTACACATCTGTTTGGAGGTTCGGCAGGCCGTGAAGGAACTGCCGTTCAGATAGGTGGAGCAGTTTCCGATCAGCTCAATCGCTGGTTTGACTTCGATAAAACTGAACGCCGTATCTTAATTTCCATCGGCATCACTGCAGGCTTTGCCGCTGTTTTTGGCACCCCACTCGCCGGAACAATATTTGGTCTGGAAGTCCTATTGATTGGCAAAAAAAGATATTTCGGTATCCTGCCCTGTTTATTTACCGCCTATTTTGCGAACTTCAGCTGTCAATTATGGAATATTCCACACACTCATTATCCAATTCATGATGTTATTCCAATGCTTTCTTTGACCAATATTGGATTTAGCCTTGCCGCAGGCATGCTATTCGGTGTTACAGCATGGCTTTTTACATTTACCAGCGATTTCTTTAGCCTTCAATTCAAACGAATTAAATATCCTCTGCTTAGACCGGTAATTGGCGGTATTATTTTGGTACTTATCATTAGGTTATTCCATAGCAGCAACTATATTGGACTTGGTATCCCGATGATTCAGAACGCATTTATCGATCAGTCGAATTATTATGACTTTATCATCAAATTACTTTTAACGACTTTCACCCTTTCTGCCGGATTTAAAGGCGGAGAAGTCACCCCGCTGTTTTTTATCGGGGCAACCTTAGGGAGTGCATTAAGCACCGTTATTCCACTTCCCATCAGCCTGCTGGCTGCTATGGGCTTTGTAGCTGTATTTTCAGGCGCTACAAACACCCCGCTGGCCTGTATTGTAATGGGTTATGAATTATTTGGGATTCAACCTATTTTATTTATAACAATAGCGTGTATAGTCGCTTTTTTATTTTCCGGGAAAAAAGGAATTTATATTGCGCAAAAAGGCGGTTTAAAGGAAAAATTATACCGCAGACTCAATTTATAAACAAGACAATGCGCTTTCAGCTTCTCAGCCTATCTCTTTGTATTCCATTATGAACTACTTCAAATAAAAACAGGATAGGGCAAAAAAACATGCTAAGAAGAAGAGTGCAGACCACAATGAATGGACAGATGACTTCAATAAAGACATGAGAAAGATTTTTTAATAAAAAGAGCCTAAATCATAAGTATGCTTTAGGCTCTTTTTATTAAATCTTATCATCCAAACTACAGTAGTTTTCCATGCAGAAAGAATGCTGCAACAGTAAAATAGATAATCAATCCTGAAACATCCACCAATGTAGCTACAAATGGCGCTGATGCGGTCGCTGGATCCAATCCAAACCGACGTAGAATAAATGGAATAAACGATCCTGACAAAGTCCCCCATAAAACAATAAACAATAAGGAAACAGCAACCGTAAAACCAATTGAAATCCAATAAGGACCATAGTCATACAGACCAAGAAAATGCCACGCCAATATCCGTAGGAATCCGATCGACCCTAATATTCCACCTAAGATTAAACCAGAAGAAACTTCGCGCTTCATCACGTACCACCAATCTTTCAGCTTTAATTCACCGAGTGCCATGGCACGAATAATTAAAGATGCCGCCTGTGATCCCGAATTACCTCCACTGGATATAATTAAAGGAACAAATAAGGCAAGTACAACCGCCTTTTCCAATTCGCCTTCAAAAAACCCCATTGCTGAGGCTGTAAGCATTTCGCTAAAAAACAAGATGATCAGCCAGCCGGCTCTTTTTTGGATCAATTGCAACAAAGGAGTTTTCGTATAAGCCAGATCCAATTCTTCCATCCCCCCAAATCGCTGGATATCTTCTGTATCCCGATCTTCAATTCGATCCAACACGTCGTCAAATGTCACAATTCCGACCAATACCCCTGCCTCAGTAATAATAGGCAAAGCACTACGGTCATATTTTTGAAAAATCTCAAATGCCTCTTCCATGGGTGTAGAAGCCTTAATCGCGGCAAAATTGTAGTCAATTAAGTCGGAAATCTTGGTAGAAGAATCCGATAGTAGTAATTGACCAATTTTCAAGTCATCGATCAACACATTTTTCTCATCGACTACATAAATAAAATTAAGCGTTTCGGCCTTTCTTCCAAACACCTTGATATGCCGAAAAACATCATCGACGGTATAATAAGGGCGTACCTGCACATACATTGGTGTCATAAGCCGGGCAATACTGTCCTCTTTATAACCAATCAGCTCCAAAGCCATTTGCTTCTCGCGCTCATTCAAAAGATTGATCAGATATTTGATCAGGTCATCCGGCAATTCCGACAACAATTCATTACGCGTATCCGGCTTCAGGTTATTCAGCAATTCAGACAGCTCATGTTCCGTCATGGATTTGATCAACGTATATTGGACATCCATTTCAAAAAAAGAAAAGATCTCCAATCTATCCTCCAAAGGATAGTCCATAAACTCTTGATGTTGCTCCCCTTTACTTAAACGCGATATTTCTTCCGCGATATCGGCTGGGTGTAATGCTGAATTTTGTTCCATTGGAAGAAAATTTTAATGGATTTAGCGCAAAAGTAGCTTATTTTGTATGATTTTCAACAATCTGAAAAACTATTTTTTCTAATGGGAATTGCTGCTAGTCTTTCGTAAAATCGTCTACTACTACATTGAAGAGTACATTTGACTTGAAATGCCCATGAACTTTACACTATCTTAAAAATTAATTAATCCAGGCGCTAGCTCCTCGGGCTCGAAACCAGCTTTAAATAGCCGGGCTGTTAAATTACCTTTCAGTTCTACATTTCCTTCATTTACCTGCAGCCAGCTCCCTTCACGTAAGCCTATGACTGGCTGAGGATTAAGTTGATGAAATTCCTGGATTCGCGTTTCCCTTGTTTCTCCTTTATGTGTAGAATTTGGATCCGGATCCAAATAATGTGGATTGATATTAAAAGGTAAGAAACCAAGTGCGTCAAAGCTAGGCGGATAAACAATAGGCATATCATTTGTAGTTCCTATTGTTAGTCCGGTCAAATTGGACCCCGCAGATGTACCGACATATGGAATCCCCTTTGCTACTTGTACGCGCAATTGCTGCACCAAATCAAGCTCATATAGTGTTTTTAAGAGTAGAAATGTATTTCCGCCGCCAATAAAAATAGCCTTAGCATCCTGAATAGCCTTCTTCATGTTATGAAACTCATGTAATCCCCTAACCGTTACCCCCTTATCTTTCAACGCATCTTGCACTTTAACAGTATAGGCATCAAACGAAATTCCAGAAGGTCGCGCAAATGGAATAAATAATAATTCGTCTGACTGAATAAATTCTACAAAATCTTGCTTAATATAAGCTAAAAACTCACTACCATGGATCGTGCTTGTACTTACGACCAATAACTTGTACGCTGGATTAATCTTCATCTTCTATCGTTAAAACATTAAATAAAAAGTACCTTTGGCTTTGTCAATTGCGAGGCCAAAGGTACAGTTTTCATTCCTTACTATAGGCATTCCTTACTATAGGCTATTTCTTATCGACAGTCTTTTTTTCTGTGCCCAATCTTTTATTTTCTTGCAGCGCTTTATGTAAAAGATATTCGATCTGCCCATTAACACTTCTAAACTCATCTGCAGCCCATTTTTCCAATGCTTTGTACATCTGGTCGTCTAAGCGTAGCATAAAGTTTTTCTTATCCGCCATTTTATTTCGTTTATTGGTACAAAGTACCTGTATTTACAATTGGTGTTGCTGCTTTTTCTCCGCAAAGTACCACCATTAAATTGCTGACCATTGCTGCTTTTTTCTCGTTGTCCAACTCTACGATATCTTTTTCAGACAATTTATGCAAGGCCATTTCCACCATCCCAACAGCACCGTCTACAATCTTTGCCCTTGCCGCCACAATTGCTGCCGCCTGCTGCCTTTGGAGCATAGCACCTGCTATTTCGGATGCGTAGGCCAAATGACTGATTCTCGCCTCTTTAATAATAACCCCGGCTGGAGCCAACCGATCAGACAATTCTTGTTCAAGAATATGATTTACGGTATCGCCACCTTCACGCAAAGTGATCTCCGCTCCTTCATCTTCCAGATTATCATAAGGAAAGCTTCCGGCCAAATGTCTTACTGCCGCTTCACTCTGCGTGCGTACATAAGAGGTATAATTACTTACATCATAAGCAGCTTTATAGGTATCACCTACCTGCCATACGATAACCGCTCCTATCTCGATTGGATTTCCCATCTTGTCATTTACTTTCAGTGTCTGTCCCTGTAAGTTATCCGACCGAAGACTTATTTTAATCGTTGAATACAGCGGATTGACAAAAAACAAACCGTTTTCCTTGACGGTACCTACATATTTTCCGAAGAAATTCAGTACACGCGAATGGTTTGGATTAATAATCATCAATCCTTTCAGAATAAAAAAAGTAGCGATCATCAGCACAACCCCCAATACAACATAAAGTGAGCTTGCTTCTACGCTGGCAAATGAGAATATAGCCGCCACAAACGAAACGACAGCTATCAATAAAGCTAAATAGCCTGACATTGGTTTAATTAGTTTTTCCATAATTTGTTAATATATATTTGATATCATTTTAATATCATAAATATACTATAATATTTTTCATATTTCAAATGAAAATTTAAAATTACTATTTTTGATTATGCGCAAAAGATCCTTTCTACCTTTAGTAAACTCTACCACAGAAATACTCATCCTTGGCTCTTTGCCTGGAGATAAGTCTTTGGCAGAGAATGAATATTATGCACACCCACAAAATCGATTCTGGAAAGTAATCAAATATTTGTTCAATGCGCCGGAACAAACAAATTATATGGAGAAGATAGATCTATTGCTTAAAAATAACATCGGTCTTTGGGATGTTTGCGCAGAAGCCTCTCGTCCCGGTAGCATGGATCTAGCCATACAAAATGAAGTTCCGAATCAGATTGTTGAACTGCTAGAAACCCACCCTAAAATCACAAAAATTATTTTCAACGGGCAAAAAGCATACAGTTTATACGTAAAGCATTTCAACAAAAGGGAAGACATTATTTACCGATGCCTACCCAGCACAAGTCCAGCCAATGCGAAAAGTAATCTCGAAAATCTAATTCAACAATGGCGCATAATAATAAGTGATTAAATTACACGAATTAGATTCGTTAATTCAGTCCTATTGCTTATTTTTGCCCTAAGATGTCAGATTTAAAATACAATCAACGAGGCGTATCCGCAGGGAAAGAGGATGTGCACAATGCGATAAAAAATATAGATAAGGGTCTGTTTCCCAAAGCATTTTGCAAAATAATTCCAGATATTTTGGGTGGAGACCCAGACTGGTGTAATATTATGCATGCGGATGGTGCTGGTACCAAATCTTCATTAGCGTATGTCTATTGGAAAGAAACTGGTGATATTTCAGTTTGGAAAGGTATCGCACAAGACGCAATTATCATGAATATTGATGACTTGCTTTGTGTGGGTGCCATCGATAACATTCTTTTATCCTCAACGATTGGCAGAAATAAAAATCTCATTCCTGGAGAGGTGATTGCAGAAATCATCAATGGCACAGAAGAGATTCTGTCTGAACTTCGAGGTTTGGGAATCGGCATCTATTCTACTGGCGGTGAAACTGCCGACGTTGGCGACCTTGTTCGCACCATCATTGTTGATAGTACAGTAACCTGTCGGATGAAACGTGAAGACGTTATTTCAAACCATCGTATCAAAGGGGGTAACGTTGTTGTTGGCTTAGCATCAAATGGACAAGCAACCTATGAACAGGCATACAATGGCGGAATGGGTTCCAATGGACTAACATCTGCACGTCATGATGTATTTAACAAAAAAGTAGCTAAAAAATATCCGGAAGCGTATGATCCAGCTGTTCCTTACGAACTAGTTTTCGCGGGAAGCCAAGATCTTACAAATGAAATCGAAGTTGAAACTGGAGAAAAAATAACCGCGGGCAAGCTAGTCCTTTCCGCTACACGTACTTATGCGCCTGTTATCAAACAGATACTAGACAAGTACCGTTCACAAATTGACGGAATGGTACATTGCTCAGGTGGAGCGCAAACAAAAGTCTTGCATTTCGTCGATAATGTGCATGTCATCAAAGATAATCTTTTCCCGATTCCACCTCTTTTTGCGTTAATACAGAAAGAATCCAATACTGACTGGAAAGAAATGTACAAAGTATTCAATATGGGACACCGTATGGAATTATATGTTCCTGAATCGATTGCATCGGATATCATCGCCATTTCAGAGTCATTCGGGATTCCGGCCCAGATCATAGGCCGTGTAGAGGAATCTGCATCCAAAAAAGTAACTATAACCTCCCCTTACGGAGAATTTATCTACGAATAAAAGTTTTTTATCCTTGTCTCCTATTTACCTAGGAGACAAGGATATTTTTTTCAATTTGGTATACATGAAAGAAAAACTTCTTGTGGGCTGGAAAGAGACCCTTGATTTACCTGAATTGGGAATATATGGTATAGAAGCAAAAGTCGATACCGGTGCTGCCTCGTCGGTACTACACTGCAACTCGTACAAGATCATTAACGAGGATGGTCAAGACTGGATCATCTGTGAGCTGATCATAAATTTTAAGACAAAAGAGACAAAAACGCTAAAGTTAAAGCTCTATCGAACAAAACTGGTAAAAAGCTCTTTCGGTCAAGAAGAAAAGCGTTACTATATCCGCACAACAGCAACATTATATAACCAGGTCTTTAGCATTAAGATCTCCTTTAGAAATAGATCACAAATGACCTACCCTATGCTTTTGGGTAAAAATTTCTTAAACAAAAGATTTTTGGTTGATGTTTCCAAAGAAAACCTCTCGATGAAGACCTTGGTAAAATAAAACAAATAGCCAAGCAATTTTGTTATCTTAGCACAAAATATACTCATTATACAAATCGTGAAAATTGCCGTATTATCGACAGTAAAGAGTTTATACTCGACTCGTCGTCTCGTAGAAGCCGCACAACAAAGAGGACACGAATGTGTTGTCATTGATCACAGCAAGTGTTATGTCGGTATTCAGCAAGGTAAACCAAGTATCCATTACAAAGGACAGGATCTGAGTGATATTGATGCCATTATTCCCCGAATAGGAGCATCGGTAACATTCTATGGATCTGCCATCGTTAGACAATTTGAGGTGATGGATGTCATTTCCGCGAATCCCAGTCAAGCCATTACGCGATCTCGGGACAAATTGAGGTGCCTGCAGATTTTATCCGGTGCAGGAATCGGACTCCCGATTACGGGATTTGCACGCACGGCCTCTGACGTGGACGACCTTATTAGCATGGTTGGTGGAGCTCCTTTAGTCATTAAACTACTTGAGGGAACACAAGGTATCGGTGTTGTACTTGCCGAAACTAAAAAAGCAGCCTCTTCTGTTATTGAAGCGTTCTACGGCCTGGGCAATAACATCCTGATTCAAGAGTTTATCAAAGAATCAAAAGGCTCAGATATCCGGGCTTTTGTGGTTGACGGTAAAGTTGTTGGTGCGATGAAACGCACAGCCAAAGAGGGTGAGTTTCGGTCAAATATCCATCGGGGTGGCACTGCCCAGATTATCCGGTTAAGTAAAGCCGAAAGAGAAACAGCAATTGCGGCAGCTGCACAATTAGGACTTACGGTTTGTGGTGTGGATATGATCCCTTCTGACAGAGGCCCTCTGGTACTGGAAGTAAACTCATCTCCAGGTTTGGAAGGCATCGAAAAAGCGACAAAAAAAGATATTGCATCAGAAATTATACAATATATTGAGCGACAATATGAAGCAAAACAGGCTCAAATGCCTAAAGTTGTTAAGAAAAAGAAAAAAAGAGAAAGTAAATTATAAGGTTACCGAATCAGCAACTAAAAGGGGTGTCCGTTATATATGGACACCCCTTTTAGTTGCCAAATAACCTAGACTCAACTAAAGTCGAATTTCCAATATTCCCCAAATTCGACTATCGTCGCTTCCAATTTTTACTTATCTTAGGCTAAATTATGAATTAATGAAAAGATTTAGCCATCTTCTATTTGCCTTTGTACTCGTACTAGCTGCATTTTCCTGGTCTTTTAGCCAAACAACCATCCAAAAAACAGCATCGCCAGCTTGGCTGCGCTCCACTACAAAAAAGGCCATAAAGCCAAATTTGGATGATATTAGTGATGGATATTACTATGAGTTAATCGAACATCAAATAAACTTAGCTACCCAAACGAAATATTATAAGGACATCAAAGTTCTCTTTGATCAGACTGGAATCGAAAATCTGGGACAAGTTCAGGTAACCTTTGACCCGCATTTCCAAAAACTTCAACTACATGAGCTAAAGGTTATTCGTAACGGCAAAGATATTAACCTATTACCGCAGGCAAAATTTAAGCTGCTTGCCGCTGAAACGGAGCTTTCGAGATCCATCTACAACGGAAGCCAGATGGCCCATTATGTTTTGGAGGATTTACGTAAAGACGATAAGATTGTATTCGCTTATTCAATAATAGGTGCAAATCCGGTATTTGAACAGAAATTTTTCGACAGTTATTACTTACAGGGGTATGAACCCACTGGGCTGGTCCATCTCAACTATATTGTACCCCATGGTCGCAAACTGCAGTTTAAGAGTTTCAATGGCGCACCTGAGGTACAGCAACAGTCAACAGGAAATACAACAAATTTTTTCTGGGAGCTGACGGCGGACAAAACAATTCAGTACGAAGATTATAGTCCGCCGTGGTACAGCCCTTTAAAATATGTCCAATGCTCGGAATTCAAGACCTGGAAGGAAGTTGATCAATGGAACCGTAAAATTAATCCCATTCCGCAGATTCCACCGACAAGTACGCTCCAAATCTTCGTCAATCAACTGTGGAAAGAGTCCAATGGACAACCCTATGCGTACCTGAAAAAGGCCTGCGACTTTGTACAAAATGAGATACGCTATATGGGTATTGAGATGGGAGAATATTCCCACCGGGCAAATGTTCCAGAAAAAGTATTTTCCCAGCGCTACGGCGATTGTAAAGATAAATCAATGCTACTGGCCACAATGCTCAAAAACAAGAATATTGATGTAGGACTCGTATTAGCCAATACCTATAAGAATAGAGGCCTGCAGGAAGAACTCCCCTCGCCTTATGCTTTCAACCATATGGTTATTGAAGTTAATATTGGTGGACGTCCCCAATATATTGACCCAACCATAACCAATCAGGGTGGAGATATCAAAAACAGGTATTTCCCAGCTTATGGAAAAGTACTCTCGACTATGAGTAGTGGAAAGCTTACAGACGTAGCGCAGCATGTTACCGGCAATATTAAAGTCAAGGAAACATTGACACTGGAAGGCAAATTTGAGGCTACCCTTGATGTCCACACAACTTATGTTGGGAATGAAGCGGACGATATGCGTACTTACTTTCAAAGCAGTGCCAAAAATGACGTACAGAAGCAATACTTGGAGTATTATGCCAAGATCTATCCGAAGATCAATAAAATTGAAAATATACAATACAGAGATGATCTAGAAAACAATATCGTGGAGATCATCGAAAAGTATAAAATAAAAAGCATTGGAAAAATAGAAAGCGGATCTACTAAAAAATATATTCCTTTGTTAGGGACAAATATAAATGATAAGCTTCCAGAGATCACGGAGGATCGTATTGCTCCCCTAAGCCTTTCTTTTCCAACAGATCTAACCTACGAAATGTATATCGTCAACAAAGGGAAAAAGGAATTTGGCAATTATAGAGACAATAGTTATTTCGACCGAACTGCGTATGTTTTCGGCAAAACACTGGAAGTAGAACAGGATAGTATAAAGGTTGCATACACGTTAAGTTTCCACGAACCCTTTGTCGAACAAAAAGACCTGAAACAGTATTATACAGATTTTGCAGATCGCGATCATATCTTTTATAATGGTTTCTATCTTGACAATGATGGATATGTAACAGATGGGATACCTCGTTTAGGCCCCCCTTCTACAGTCGATGAAATTAATTGGTTTTCATTAATCCTATTTATTCTATTACTATCCTCTTTGCTTTGGTATATCGCAAAAAAGTACAGGAAGAGCAAACCTTTTATCATCAAACCCTATAACGAAATTTATCATGACCAAATTGGGGGCTGGATGATTTTTTTACTTCTTTTAATAGTTACAAGTATATTTACGAAATTCACTTTTCTTTTCCTTAGGGAATCCTTCTTTAACCTTAATACCTGGCGGGCAATAGACCATATCGATGGTGGTGCACCTACATTCTATAAAATGCTACTCATATCTGAAATGACAGCTCATCTTTTAATTCTGGTCGGGTTCGTTTATAGTTTCATCCTTATGATCAAAAAAAGGGATATTTTTGCCCAGACATTTTTTCTAGTTACTTTGTTTATGGCTATATTCTATCTCGTCCATGCAATAGGATACCATTATATGTCCAAACAATATATGGGTATCACGGATGATTCATTTTCAAATTATACAGATCACATCAGAGCGATGCTTTTCTTCTGCATTTGGGGAACTTATGTCTATAAATCGGAACGCGTAAAGGGTACCTGTGTTCGGCCATATCAGAACGATGGGATTATGCAGAAGGCTGCGACAGGGCATCCTTTTGATCAAGATTTTCTAAAGCCTTATTCAATGATGAAACAAGGAGAAAATGAAGCTGGAGCGGAATTTCAATCCCAGAGCGATAGAGCTGATCGCAGTCATCCCGAGGACGATCAAGACAAACCATAGCTACCATTTTCATAAAAAAGGGTTCTGTAAATAATATACACAACCCTTTTTTATGGAAATCTGATTTACATTATTTCATTTTCATCACCATATTATCCGCGCCTTCAGTAGACACTTTTACCTGACCAGATTTGTTCTTCGTAGACTTATAATGGACATGGTTTTTGACCCCATCAATTTGAACAGTCTCTACTGAACCAATATTAACCATATTGTCTGCCCCCTCTATCGTCACCGTTGTGATGTCATTCCCTGTTACAGTATTCCCTTTCCCCTCAATAATCAATTTACTTACATTGCCACGGATCACAACTTTATTGTCAGCACCTTCTATTTGTACAACCTCCCCTCCTTTGGCCTCTATCGTACGATTATTGTTCACCCCTTCAATTGAGATAACTTTACCCTGCTGATTAACCAACATCGTTCGTTAGAGCCTTTGAAACTGGCTCTTTGGCCGCCATCACCAAACTTCCGATCAAAAGAAGTGAAAATCCAACTGTAATTGTTCTTAGTTTCATAATGTTATGTTTTCTACAGATCGACAAAAATCAAACCTAATTTCAAATCTAAAAGAGATATAAGTTATAATATACAGCGTCAATAGCATCAAGAGTATAATTGGGGAGTAAGAACTAAAATGAAACATAGCATTAAATTGGGTTTACCTGGCACATACGTCCAAAAAAAGATACAGTAACGGTCATAACAAAAAAAGGAGCCTAAAAGGCTCCTTTAATATCTCTAACAAATTGACAGCGGATTAAAAACTCTATTTTACTGCGTCTACAACTGCTTTGAAAGCTTCTGGGTTATTTAAAGCTAAGTCAGCTAAAACCTTACGGTTCAAACCAATGTTTTTAGCGTTTAATTTACCGATCAATTGGGAATAAGAAATTCCGTGTTGACGAGCTCCAGCGTTGATACGTTGAATCCATAAAGCTCTAAACTCGCGTTTTTTGGTTTTACGATCGCGGTAAGCGTATTGTAAACCTTTTTCTACTGTATTTTTAGCAATAGTATAAACTTTGCTACGTGATCCAAAGTAACCTTTTGCAAGGCCTAGGATTTTTTTGCGTCTTCTTCTAGAAGCTACTGCGTTAACCGAACGTGGCATATTTTTAAAATTAGTTTGGTAGAAGGTGTCATGTATTTCAATGAACTTACAACCTTATACCCGGTTAAAAAATTATTATTAATAAAATCGAATAAAACTTATTTACCGATAGCAAGCATACGTTTTACGTTGCCCATATCGCCATCAGATACATAACTTGTTTGTGTTAAGTTACGTTTACGTTTTGTGCTCTTTTTTGTCAAGATGTGGCTTTTGAAAGCGTTTTTTCTTGCAATTTTACCTGTTCCAGTCAATTTGAAACGTTTCTTTGCGCTGGAATTGGTTTTAACTTTTGGCATAATACTTATAAATTTTATATCAATCTGTTAGAATTCTTATTATTTTTTAGGAGCCTTTGGAGCTACTGTTAAAAACATGCGTTTACCTTCTAATTTCGGTAAAAGCTCTACTTTACCGTAATCCTCTAAAGCCTGAGCAAAGCGTAACAACAAGATTTCACCTTGATCCTTGTGTACAATAGCACGACCTTTGAAGTGTACATAAGCACGAACTTTCTCTCCACTTTCAAGAAACTTAATCGCATGCTTCAATTTGAACTCAAAATCATGCTCACCAGAGTTAGGTCCGAAACGGATTTCTTTAATAACAGTCTGTTTTGCATTAGCTTTGATTTCCTTTTGTTTCTTCTTCTGTTCGTAAACAAACTTACTGTAGTCGATAATCTTACAAACCGGCGGTACAGCATTTGGCGAAATCTCCACTAAATCAAGTTCCAACTCATCAGCCAACTCTAACGCTTTGCGCGTAGGGAAAACTCCTTGCTCCACATTATCTCCTACCAAGCGCACCTCAGGTACCTTGATTAATTCATTAATGCGGTGATCTGGTTCTTTCTTTCTCATTGGTGGTCTTGGACCACCGGGTCTTTTTAATGCCAAATGTTTAAAAATTAAACGGTTATTTCCTTAATTAATATATCTCTAAATTCGTCAGCAGTCATAGTTCCTAATTCTACTGAGCCATGTTTACGTACAGAAACTGTGCCATTTTCCACCTCTTTTTCCCCTACAATCAACATATAAGGAAGCTTTTTCACTTCGGCGTCTCTGATTTTTCTGCCCACTTTCTCGTCACGTAAGTCTATCAGTCCGCGAATATCGGAATTATTTAGCGAATTCAAAACATTTTGAGCATATTCTTCATATTTTTCTGACACTGGCAAGACGATAAATTGCTCAGGCGCAAGCCATAATGGGAATTGTCCAGCGCAATGTTCGATCAATACAGCCACAAAACGTTCTAAAGATCCGAAGGGTGCACGGTGAATCATCACAGGGCGATGTTTCATGTTATCACTTCCTGTATATTCCAACTCAAAGCGCTCAGGCAAATTGTAATCCACCTGTATAGTACCTAACTGCCATTTACGACCTAAAGCATCCTTCACCATAAAATCCAATTTTGGACCATAGAAAGCCGCTTCACCATACTCTACGACTGTCGGCAAGCCTTTTTCCTCCGCCGCTTCAATAATTGCAGATTCAGCCAAAGCCCAGTTTTCGTCCGTACCAATATACTTCGTACGATTCTCAGGATCACGTAACGACACTTGTGCTGTATAATCATTAAAGCCTAAGGCTCCAAAAACATAAAGTACTAAATCGATTACCTTTTTGAATTCGTCTTTGACCTGATCTGGACGACAAAATAAATGGGCATCATCCTGAGTAAACCCACGCACCCTTGTTAAACCGTGAAGCTCACCAGATTGCTCGTAACGATATACAGTACCAAACTCAGCAAATCGAACCGGTAGGTCCTTATACGAGCGTGGTTTTACTTTATAAATTTCACAATGATGCGGACAGTTCATTGGTTTTAACAAAAACTCTTCTCCTTCGATAGGAGTTTTTATTGGTTGAAATGAATCCGCGCCATATTTCTCATAGTGTCCAGAAGTCACATATAACTGCTTGTGTCCGATATGCGGCGTAACAACAGGCTCATACCCTGAGTTTAACTGTGCTTTCTGTAAGAAGTCTATCAGCTTTTGACGTAATGCAGCTCCTTTAGGCAACCAAAGAGGCAAACCTGCACCAACTTTTTCAGAAAAAGCAAAAAGTTCAAGTTCTTTTCCAAGTTTACGGTGATCGCGTTTTTTCGCTTCCTCAATAAACTTCAAATATTCTGTAAGTTCAGATGCCTTCGGAAAAGTAACACCGTAAATACGTGTCAACTGTTTGCGAGACTCATCACCTCTCCAGTAAGCACCGGCAACATTCGTCAATTTAATCGCTTTGATAAACCCAGTATTTGGAATATGAGGACCACGACATAAATCTGTAAATTCCCCCTGTGTATAGAAAGTAATCTTTCCATCTTCCAAATCTTTGATTAAATCTAGCTTATACTCATCACCTTTCTCTGTGAAATAAGCCAAGGCATCCGATTTCGAAACAGCTTTACGTTCAAATGTTTCTTTCCGTTTAGCCAGCTCCAGCATCTTGTCTTCGATCGCTTTAAAGTCATCAGACGAGAATTCACGATCACCGAAATCAACATCGTAGTAAAATCCGGTTTCAATCGCGGGACCAATACCAAATTTAATCCCAGGATACAATGCCTCCAAAGCCTCAGCCAACAAGTGTGCTGAAGAATGCCAAAAAGTAGATTTACCTTTGGTATCATTCCAGGTCAATAACTTGACAGTAGCGTCATTTTCAATAGCACGGGCAGAATCCCACACTTCACCATTTACTTCGGCAGCAAGGACGTTTCTTGCAAGCCCTTCTGAGATTGATAACGCAATCCCTGCAGCAGTGATCCCTTGTTGATACTCTCTTACGGAACCATCCGGTAGTGTAATTTTAATCATTTACAACTATGATCTTTAAATTGTTAAAAAATAGAAAACATAAAACAACATGTACAATTATGTTATTACACTTACGTTTTCAATAAATAAATTGTGACACAAATTTAGTAAAAATTCTGATAAAATAACAGGGTTTTTGCGCTATTCAACGCATTCTATCGTCACAATTTAACAAAGCTGTTTTCAGCTTTTATAATTTATGACCCGCCAAAAATAGAAAGCCGAACCTACACCCCTCTTACCCATAGTTTAAATGCGCTAAATTCATCAGCTTCACACACTTTACATCCTCATATTGCTTATCGATAATCTGATCGTATTGTTTGACAGTCCCCCACTATTGTACCGATGAGCATCCTAACATTTAATAGAAATCAGATTATATAATAACAGGGTAATTACAGGGGGTTAACAGGGGGTTAACAGGGGTATAACAGGGGCATACCCTTGTTAACCCACTGTTAACCCCCTGTAAAAGGAGTGTTTTTACGATGTTAATAGAGAATGGAACATCAACTTGATAAGCAAAGAGTATCACCTAGGTGCTTTTTTCAAAAACAATTTAAAATATGGGTGTATGGCAGCTTACACCAGTGATTAGGATCGCTAAAAAATGACAGGACAGCTACTTAAAAGCCGCAACACAAATTGAGCATCTCATTAATATTTGCTACCTTTGCAGACTGAAATTTTAACTATGTCAAATCAAGTACCAGAAGACGGAACACTATTACCCTTAATGGAAGAATTTTACACCATTCAGGGAGAAGGCTACCACACCGGGACTGCTGCTTATTTCATACGATTGGGTGGTTGCGATGTAGGCTGCCACTGGTGCGATGTGAAGGAAAGTTGGGATGCATCTATCCACCCCCTTACAACCGCAGATTCGATTATCGAAAATGCAAAGAAATATCCGGCAAAAACAGTTGTCATTACAGGTGGCGAGCCACTTATTTATAATTTGGATTACCTAACAAAAGGACTTCATGAGGCGGGTATTAAAACGTTTATTGAAACCTCCGGTGCCTATCCTTTGAGTGGCGAGTGGGACTGGATATGTTTATCTCCCAAAAAATTCAAAGCTCCACGCAAAGATGTGTTAGAAGCTGCTGGTGAACTTAAAGTTATCGTTTTCAATAAAAGTGATTTCGCCTGGGGAGAAGAATATGCACAACTAGTAGGACCAAACTGCAGATTATACCTTCAACCTGAATGGTCGAAATCTAAAGAAATGACACCTGCTATTATTGACTACGTAAAAGAAAACCCTAAATGGGATATTTCACTACAAACACATAAGTTCTTGAACATTCCTTAATCGTGCAGATGCATGATTAAATAAACATAAAAAAGGCCTTCGATAGTATCGAAGGCCTTTTTTATAAATAATAAATTTATATTAATGCATGTAATTTAAAATCACTTCACATAGGTTTTTAAAAAAGCTTCCAGATCTAACGTTTTCGTTTCTTCACCCTCCTTCTCCCGGACCAGCACATTTCCGGCATTATCAGCATCTAGAAACAGTAAATTCGCCTTTAATAAAATCTTTCCATTTTCATCCAACAATCCAACTTTTCCATTTTCAGAAAACATCAAATATTTATCTAAAAATTTACTGATATTTTCTTTCTTGTCAAGCAGAACTTTCCCTTCCTGCGTGACCAATCCAAAATTACCGTCCTTCTGAAAAATGGCCAGTTTTTGATTTGCAGGCGTAAGCCAGTCAAACCCTTCTTTATTCACCTTCCCTCCTTTCTTATCCAACAACCAGAAATAATTATCCTTATCTGAAACAATTGCAGTTTGCTCATTAAAATAAGCTAAAGAGAAAAGAGAGCAAGGCAACACCTCTTCTCCAGCCATGTTTTTTATACCATAATATTCATCATTGGTATCTTTATCCTTGACCATCGTCCATTTAAGCGATTTATCCAATGGGAAAGTGTCTTCAAATAGACTCACATCTTCCCCTTCACTCGTATTTCCTCCTCCTGAAATATCAATCACCTTTGCATTTTTAGGAAGCTCGAAATCTGCCACAGCGGAGACATTGATCACTTTTGTTGTTTCAAAACCAAGGTCATTGTTCTCACCTAAAGACAATTTGAGCACAGCTCCGGGTAAATCATTGATAAATGAAAATGCCGTCAGATAATACGTGGGCACTGCTTCCGAATACCATACTGTTGCAACTGCAGAATCGGCATGGTTTTTTATAAATAACTTTGCCTTCTTACAGGTAATTCCTGCTATTGATTCGATCTCGCCCATATCTTGCAGCTGCACATAAGGCCCTTCCGATTCCCCTAACTTTGTACTTACAATCTTATAGGATGGATTGTATGCTTCGGCAGTGACAATATCATCACCGACCGAATACGAATATGTTTTTGCTAATTTTCGATTTAAAATAGCATGTGCTTTTTGATTCACCACAGTAGAAGAATAATCGGCATCAGCCAAAATATCGACATTCCGATAAGCCATTTTTCCTTTCAAAAATGGTTCATAAAACTCTTTTGCAAATTCCGGAACTTCATTTTCAAATTTTTCAGGGGAAACTTCACCTTTAAACACCAACTCCATCTGCCATTGCTTATCTTGTGCATAAGTTGTCGAAATTGATAATCCAAATAAAAGTGCAATGTTGAGTAAATTATTCATAAGAATGATAAATATGTAGCTAAATAACAAAAGACAGACCAAAAAGCCTATCTTTTACGCTATTTTTTTATTTATTTACTTTTTTCGTTTCATATTTCCATAAAAAGTAAAAAAGAGACCACTAAGCAAAATGAACTACAATTTTATCATCTGCCTAGTTTTCACCGCTTCGTCACATGCCAAAGCAATTCGTAGACTATTAACAGCATCTTCCATCGAATCAGAAAGGTCCAAATTATCTACAATCGCCTGCTGAAAGAATAACTGTTCCCGGTTACATAATTCCTGATGATCGGGCTCATCCGATAAGTTGACCCACTCATCAACCTTCGTAAATTCATTTGCCGAATCTAAATCGGCGTAATGTACGCGAAGGCTTTCTGTTTGTGTATGGGATGCTACCGAATCCGATTTACCTTCGTCGCTCGCTTTATTTGCGACAATGGAAACTGCACCTTTAGGCCCAAAAACATCCTTTACAAAAAAAGCGTTCTGACTAACCATTGGTCCCCATCCGGCTTCATACCACCCTACGGACCCATCTTCAAAATGCAGCTGCAATTGTCCGTAGTTGTAGTTCCATGCAGGAATCTCATCGCTTAACCGCGCGCCGATTGCAGATACATACAGTGGTTTTGCACCTACCATTTGACACATGACATCAATATAATGAACTCCACAGTCAACAATGGGACTTAAACTAGCCATTAGATTTTTATGCACATCCCACATATACCCATGGCTCTGTTGATTCAGGTTCATACGCATAACTAGTGGCTTTCCCATCGTTTTAGCTATTTCAATAAATTTGATCCAGGAGGGATGATATCTCAAAATATATCCAACAACCAATTTTTTATCATATGTCAATGCTGCATCGACGACCTCCTGCGCGGAAATCACATCTTCAGCTAAAGGCTTTTCAATAAAAACATGAGCACCGGCCTGAAAGGCTTTTATAGCATACGCTTTGTGTGTATCCGGATAGGTCGCTATACAAACGGCATCCGGTTTCGTTTCCTGAAGTGCATCCTCATAAGATTCAAACAATTTATAGTTCCCTCCCAATTGTTCATTCAGTTTACTTTTGCTCTCCCCACGAGCTACTAGCCCCACAATTTGAAAGCCATCTAAATCGTGATATGCCTTCGCATGAGATGCGCCCATATTTCCACATCCAACAACCAATATTTTAATAACCTGTTCCATCATTTTTTCTATTGCTATATTATTTCTTTAATCCATCTAAAGCAAAGGCCGCTCCTGTTCCCAATACAGCACCTGCTAACACATCGGAGGGAAAATGTACGCCCAGATACATCCTTGAATACCCCACGCTACTCGCCCATAAAAGCGATGGCGCGACGACGTACCACTTTCCGTAAGCCCGAGACAAAGCAGAAGCAGTAGCAAAAGCAGATGACGTATGACCAGAGGGAAAGGAATACCCACCGGCCGTACGAACCGATATGAAATTAGGATATTTTTTAAATGGCCTGCTGCGCTTAAAAATATGTTTTAACCCAACATTCACGAGCGCTGTTACAGCCGTACTGCTAGCAACATACAAGGCATTCTGACGCATTGCCTTATCATCGTTGACTGCACCTGCAACCAGTAAACCAACCGGAACGGCTATCTGAACATAGTTATTGATATCAGAAAGCACTTTAAATGTTTGTGTTTGTGGCGCGGTCCGAGTCTCGGCTATGGACTCCAATATACGGATATCTATCGTAGACGCTGGCTTTTCCTGTCCTAGAACAGGACCATATAGACAGTTAATCCAACAAATAAAAATAAAAGCTAATCTTTTCATCAAACAAATAATCTATCTAATTTACAATCTCTTTGAAACATGTACTACTAAACACATTCCTCCTATTTATTAAACAACAACTTATACTTCCTACTACTGTAACTCTTATTCGCTGCTAATTTAGTATGTCACCCCCAATTCCTAAAAATAAGAAAATTTATGTGAGTTGTCAGCCTATAAAAAGCGTTTCGATTGGACAAGATTTCACAACTTGCTATTGGCCTGATTCAAACAGCTTACTATAGGATAGGAAATCAACATTACCTTTTGTCTAAATTATGGTATATTCCCCCAATCAACAGCATTGTTTTCACATTTTTTTCAAGAAAATTGAATTCATTTCAACAACAAGTCCATTAGGATAAGAATTTTAAAATGATAGTCTTGCATTTCCCATTAATTTACTATACATTTGCTTGCAGTTATTAATACAAACATGGTTTATACTTACGTACATCATTTTCATTTGCATCATCGCCATTGTGGCGATATGTTAATTTAATGTGTTCTTACGTAGAATACCTTCCCTCTTGTTTGATTTCTTATTATTAATAATTTACTGCTAACATTTATAAAGCGTTGAAAAATCTTAAAATTGCTATCCAAAAATCGGGTAGGTTAAACGAAAAATCTGTTCAATTACTGAAAAATTGTGGATTAGACTTCGAGAACTACAAAAGCTCTTTAATCACAACTGTTGGGAATTTCCCACTGGAAATATTATTTCTGAGAGATGATGATATTCCGGGATATGTGGAACAAGGCATAGCCGACCTGGGCATCGTCGGTGAAAACATCATCGATGAGACCGAATCCAAAGTAGAATACATCAAACGGCTTGGTTTTGGAAAATGTACTTTGAAACTGGCTATTCCCAAAGGTAGCACCATCCAAGACATTAAAGACCTTAACGGCAAAGCAATCGCAACCTCTTATCCAAATATACTAAAGAATTTTCTAGACGAGTATAAGATTAATGCAGACATCCGTTTGATATCCGGCTCAGTTGAGATTTCACCTGGCTTGGGTCTTAGTGATGCGATCTGCGATATCGTATCTACCGGAGGAACACTAAAAAGCAACGGTTTGAAACCCTTTGCTGATGTCAAAAATTCAGAAGCCATCTTGGTGGGAAGAAAGGGATTAGAAGGCAATGAGGTTTTGGCTGAGTTAGTACAACGTATTGAATCTGTTCTTTTAGCAAAAGAAACGAAATATGTGGTATTGAATGTCGAAAAGAAAAATTTGCCAGCCATCACTTCTTTATTGCACGGTGTTAAGAGCCCTACGGTTGTTCCACTGGCAGAAGAAGGTTGGGTAGCCGTACACACTGTTATCACGGAAGATGACTTTTGGGATAAGATCAATAAGTTAAAAGCTGAAGGTGCCCAAGGTATCGTTGTGATGCCCATTGAAAAAATCATTCTTTAAACTTGATGCACGTATACAACCATGTTAAAAAAATATGATTACAAAACGTTAGGAAAAACCGAAATCCAGCAACTGGTTGCTAGGAATACGGATCCAAACAATGCAATACAAGAGGTTGTCCAGGAAATTATCCAACAAGTACGCCACCAAGGTGATATCGTATTACGCGAATATGCGGCCAAATTTGATAAAGTTGAACTTGATAGATTATATTTAGACGAGGAAGATATTGACGCACTGGCATCTACCATTGACCGCGATCAACAAAGAGCTTTGGAAATCGCGTTTCAAAATATACATAAATTCCATAGTACACAATTAAAAAGGGAGCGCACTGTTGAAACAATGCCCGGCGTAAAATGCTGGCGCGAGGTTCGCCCTATTGAAAAAGTTGGCCTTTATATCCCAGGGGGATCAGCTGTGTTACCTAGCACACTTTTAATGCTCGGTATTCCTGCGAGAATAGCTGGATGTAAAGAGATTGTCGTTTGTTCTCCTCCACAATCCAATGGGAAAATCAATGGCTTCGTTGCTTTTTGTTTGAAATTACTTAAAATAAACAGAATATACCTCGTTGGAGGCGCTCAAGCCGTTGCTGCTATGGGTTTTGGGACAGAAACTATACCAAAAGTCGATAAGATATTTGGCCCAGGCAATCAGTTTGTGACCAAAGCAAAATCCATTATACAAGGTCTTGCAAATGTTAGCATTGACATGCCGGCCGGGCCATCGGAAGTACTGGTTATCGCTGATGAGTCGGCTAATCCAGCATTTGTCGCCGCAGATCTTTTGGCACAGGCCGAACACGGAGCCGACAGTCAAGCTGTCCTGGTTGCAACTTCCACCACTATAGTTGATGCCGTCAATACAGCGTTGGTAGCACAATTAGCGGTTTTACCGCGCAAGGAACTTGCTGCAAAAGCGATTGAAAATTCCTACGCAATAACTGTTGAAAATCTTCAGGAGGCCTTACAGTTTTCAAATGACTATGCACCGGAACACCTTATTTTGGAGACCGACCAATGGGAGTCCCTAACACGCTATATCAGTAACGCTGGTTCGGTTTTCTTAGGGCACTTAACCCCTGAAAGCGCAGGAGATTATGCCTCAGGTACAAATCACACGCTTCCTACATCAGGTTATGCACGCTCCTACTCCGGCGTATCGGTAGATTCTTTTGTGAAAAAAGTTACTTTTCAGCATATAAGCGAAACTGGACTTCAACAAATCGGGTCAGTGGTTGAAATACTCGCTGAACTTGAGGGCCTGCAAGCGCATAAAAATGCAATTTCTATTCGGAAGAAAGGATAAAACATAAACTCTTGATATCCCAAAAAAGGCTTTACATCGTAAAGCCTTTTTTGGGATACTGATCTTTCGAATATTCATGACTAATGTTGACTACATTACCTTCCGAAGGTGTCATAATTATCCGTTGCATATTTTTCAAATCTAGTAAGCAAAGCTATATTATCTTTTTCCAATGGACTTAAGTCAGCAGTCACATCTTTTGAAATAGGCACATACCAATCTACAGGCTCAAAAAACTGGCGAATGCTAGGTTTGGTAAACGCATAGCCATGTCGGGCAAAAATCGTATTCCGAATAATCTCCAGATCTAGTTTCTTGAGGTTTTTCAGTTCTTTCTCGGTCAACTTTTGTTTAGATGCATTTATAGTAAAGACCGCAGGGGACGCCGATCGATAGTATTGAATAATGTAAGTATAAGTTGAATCTCCATCCACATCAGTTTCCTCCTTTCTTTTTTCGTTAATCCAGTCGACCAAAGTTCCGTTTTCTCCATCCTGATTTTTTAGCATCAGATTTGGATTATAGGCGAACTGCTTTTTCAACAATTTAAAGCTTCGCTTTTTAATCTTTACCCCTTGGTCATATGCGGTCCAATTACCAATTAAGGTATCATGATTAAGCTTAATTTCAAAACGCCCGTCGGACTTTTTGTCGCCGGGCTCATCCAATAATAACCGGATATCGGCACCATTTTCCTCCAGTTTACCCACCAAAGAACGCAGATTTCCTTTGACAACATTCTGTCCAAAAACACCACCCTTATCTGTAATTTTTTTTATGGTCAAATTTATCTTGGGCGAATAATCTGTCGTGGGCAGCCCTTCTCCTTCTTCAAGAGTACTTTCATCCACAACAAATTCGCCCACCCAGTTGCCATAAAGTTCCTGATGTGCCTCAGCTTCGGCCACAACAGTATCTTTTGTTTCGGTGGCTTCATTCTTTTTGCTTTTCCCGTCCTTACAACCAAGGATTGCTCCAAGCATTAACATTAAACAAAGGTTCTTCCTCATAATTTATGATTTTTTTGATAAATAATAAATTCCGCCAACAACAAATTAGGGATCCATCCCAACCAGGCAATAATTTGATAGAGATCCATCGGATTGGGCTGAAACAGGTACACTAAAGCAAGCTTCCAAAAACGTAGCGTAAGTGCTGAACAGGTTAAGGCAAAACTACGGATCATAAAATCACGATGTTTATCAAATTTTCGCTGGCTCGCCAGACGAACTGCCCGCCAGGTGAAATAGAACCATCCAAGCCCCAATAATTCAAATGCAATAATGGAGGTTAATCCGCCATTTGCCACGGACCCAATAAGCAAACCTGAAGGAGCGGCAAAAACCAAAATGGCAAATACATACAAATACCCGATACTTCGATGGACTCGCGGATATTTATTCAATAGATAAGTATTAAACTGCGTAAAGCCCGCAGGCAAGGCAAAGATAGCTGTGCAGACATGGACATAAAACACGTAGCGATACCACCAAAGTTCTTCAATTTCCGTTTGTTTAATCATCAGGAAATTAGCATCGAGTGCGAAACCACGATAGCGAAGTGTGATTTCTGCCATCAGCATACAGCCATAGGCAAAAATTAAAAGCCAAAATCCTTGTAATATCGAAAATTGCGCTTTTTTAAACATATCGCTTTCTATTTACTCCGGATCGCTTCTACCGGATCCAATCGAGAAGCCATTAGCGCCGGAACAATACCTGATATGAGACCAATAAACGTCGAAAGCGAAACGGTAAGCATAACCATTTTCAAACTTACGACAATAGCAACGCCAGTCGCAGCTTGCACTAGAAACGCCAAAAAATAAACAACAACGAGGCCTATTCCTCCTCCCAACAAACATAGTACGATAGACTCGACTAAAAATTGCGAAAGAATAAAGAAATTTTTAGCCCCCAGCGCTTTCTGGATTCCGATGATATGCGTACGCTCTTTGACACTGACAAACATGATATTGGCAATACCAAAGCCACCTACTAAGATCGAAAAAATACCGATCGAAAAACCTGCAAGATTAATTATTCCAAAAAGCTGATCCAGTGCACCTGTAATCATTGTTGTCTGATTAATGGAAAAGTTTTCCTCCCGTTGTGGCGCTATACGACGAATCGAACGCATGAGTGTCTTCGCTTCGCTCTCCGCCTCCCCAAGCGTATAGTTCGACTTAATAACCATCGCTATGCTCGGTGAGAAATTATCATAGTTGACCAAATTTCTTGCAAGCTCAAACGGAATAAAGGCGGTATCATCGGGTGAAGTATTGATCAATACTCCATTTCCTTCTTTCTTTAATACACCGATAACCTGTATTTTTCGGCCTAACATATTGATATATTTGCCAACGGGTTCCTCATTCGGAAAAAGCCCTTCTGCAATATTTGCGCCCAGTACCGTTACAAGCGCACCACCTCTCGACTCACTTTCAGCAAAGTAACGACCATCCACAATATTTAAATTTTGAATGTACAGGTTCTCAAAGGTGGCTGCATTGACCGATGAACCTTCGGCCGAATTATTTTTATATTTTATAGTCGTATTACCGATATTGATCATGTACGCCATATACTCGGCCGTCGTCATTCGACTTCTTAAGTCCAGATAATTATTGTATGTGGGTTCGGGTCTATTCAAGTATTTCCACCAGGGGAAATTTGGTCCGCCATCCCAGGGCCATTTTTCTATATAAAGTGTTTTGCTACCAATTTTCTTTACCGACTCCTCGATGTTATTCCGAAGAGTATCTACTGCAGAAAAAACACCAATAATCGTAAAAATACCGATAGTTACACCTAACAGCGACAGTAGGGTGCGTGTACGATTGTCTTTTAATGCCGAAAATGCAAACTGACAACTCTCCAATATCAATCTAAAGAATAGCATAATTGTATTCTAAAATACAATATAGTTTTGATTTAATGTCAAAATCGTCAAAAATATATACATAAATTAGAAATATGCCCTTTCTATACCCGAAAAAGTTATAACTTTGTATGCTTTTTGCAACCTAGTATTTGGTGCACTGTAATGCACTGAAAGGCAGACATTAATATATATATTATTAAAGATGAAGTTATCTCAATTTAAATTCAACTTACCAGAATCATTACTTGCTTCTGAACCCTCTGAAAATCGTGACGAATCGCGCTTGATGGTCCTACATAAAGATACTGGTAAAATTGAACACAAAATTTTCAAAGATGTATTGGATTATTTCGATGACAAAGATGTCATGATCTTAAACAATACTAAAGTTTTTCCAGCACGCCTTTACGGTAATAAAGAAAAAACTGGAGCTACGATTGAAGTTTTCTTGTTGCGTGAATTGAACAATGAACTTCGTCTTTGGGATGTATTGGTAGACCCTGCACGTAAAATCCGTGTGGGCAACAAGTTATATTTCGGTGATGATGACTTATTGGTTGCCGAAGTGGTTGACAATACAACTTCGCGTGGCCGTACAATTAGATTTTTATTTGAAGGTACCGACGAAGAGTTCCGCCGTAATATTGAAATCTTAGGTGAAACTCCACTTCCTAAATATATCAAACGTAAAGCTACACCGGAAGACAAATTCCGTTACCAAACTATTTACGCAAAGAATGAAGGTGCTGTTGCAGCGCCTACAGCAGGACTTCACTTCTCAAGAGAGTTAATGAAACGCCTGGAACTAAAAGGCGTTGATTTTGCAGAGGTGACCCTTCACGTTGGTCTTGGAACTTTCCGTACTGTTGAAGTGGAAGATTTAACCAAACATAAAATGGATTCCGAACAGTTCATCATTACCGACGAAGCTGCACGCATTGTCAATAAAGCTATCGACAACAAACGTCGTGTGTGTGCTGTAGGAACGACTTCTATGCGCGCAATAGAATCTTCTGTTTCTGCAGACCATCACTTAAAAGCGGCAGCTGACTGGACAAGTAAATTCATCTATCCTCCTTACGATTTTAGTATTGCAAACTCGATGATTACAAACTTCCATACGCCAGAATCCACTCTTTTAGTGATGATTGCTGCGTTTGCAGGCTACGAAAATGTAATGAATGCCTATGAAGTTGCTGTAAAAGAAAAATACAGATTCTACAGCTACGGTGACGCCATGTTAATTGTTTAATAACGTGGCTTAAAAGATAAAAATAAAAAACGTGGATAGCCTCAAACTATCCACGTTTTTTAAATAATAACCTTTCAATACTAACATGAACTTTGTAATTATCGTTGCTGCCGGAACCGGAAATAGAATGAATAGCGATCTTCCAAAGCAGTTTCTTGACTTAAATGGACTGCCGATTGTTATGCATACAATTAATCGTTTTTGCCAATCAGAAACTATTTCGGAAGTTATTCTGGTCATCAGCGAGCCAATGGAAAGTTTTTGGACCGAACTGTGTTTGAAGCATCAGTTTGATCGCCCTATACATATCGCCTTTGGCGGACAAACCCGCTTCGAAAGTGTAAGGAACGGAATAGATTACATTGAGCAAAATTTTGATATCGGTCCAAAAGACTATATTGCGGTGCACGACGGAGCGCGGCCTATCATCACTGAAGCTCTTATTAAAAAAGCCTTCCAGGGGGCGTATGACCATCAGGCAATTGTCTTAGCACAAAAGAGCATTGAATCAGTTCGGATGGGAGACACCACAACCAACTCTGCTGTCGATAGAAATCATACCTGGTTAGTACAAACTCCACAGGTTTTTCATGGAGAATTGCTTCTAAAGTCCTATAAACAAGCTGAAGATCCCCTTTTTACAGATGATGCCTCGGTGGTAGAGAAAATGGGCAAGCGTATCGCTATCGTTGAAGGTGACCCCAGAAATATAAAAATCACCTACCCTCAAGACCTACAAATTGCCCAGTTCTATCTGAATTTAATTTAATGGGTTAAGCATTGCCACGAATAACGCGTAATAAAACCACAATAATTGCAATGACTAAAAGGATGTGGATAATGTTATTGCCTGCCGCATAACCTCCAAAAAAACTTATCGCCCAAATGATCACTAAGATAACGGCGATGATATACAGTAAATTTCCCATTTCTTTATAATTTAATACCTAAATCTATTTTTTACAGGTATAACAACGAAAAAAGAACTATAGTTTTATTTTAAATGGATTAGCTAATTTGAAGCTGTAATCTATCGTAAGCTAGAAACATATTTTCGGGCAATTCTCTGGAAACAGCCTCATGTAGTCCCATTCGATGCCCTATATGTGTAAAATAGGTTTTATCGGCATGAATATCATAGGCAAATTCAATCGCCTCGTCCAATGTTAGATGTGAAATATGAGATTCCTTTTGCAAAGCATTTACAACAAGAACCTTTACTCCTTCCAATAATTTCCGTGATTCTGCGCTGATAAATTTCGCATCAGTAATGTAGGCGAAATCGCCGATCCTAAAACCCAAGACTGGCATTTTATAATGGAGAACCTCAATAGGCATAATTTCTTTTCCAAATAAAGACAAGGGTACACCGGCCTTTATCTCCTCCAAATCTAAGCTCGGAGCTCCGGGATATTTAACGTCAGTAAACGCATAATAAAATTCTCGTCTGATCGCTTCATGGAGGGCAGCTGTACCGTAAATAGAAATTGAGCTATGCTGTTGATAATTAAATGCCCTTACATCATCTAAACCGGCAATATGGTCTTTATGCGAATGTGTCATCAGCACCGCATCCAAATGCATAACTTTCTCGCGCAACATCTGATACCTAAAGTCTGGGCCAGTATCCACAACCAATGTGTGTTGATTGTATTCAATAAGAATAGAAGAACGTAATCTCTTATCACGTCTGTCTTCAGATTGACAGACCTGACATTGGCATGCAATTACAGGCACCCCCTGTGATGTTCCGGTTCCTAAAAATGTTATTCTCAAGCTACAATTTTTGATTTCAATACTTCTTCATAAATCGGAAGAAGTTTTTCAGAAATGGCCTCCGAATCAATTTCAATATCCAATAATATATTCCATAATGACTGGATTTTTATTTCAAGATTCGAAAACTTATTGACTACTACAACTTTTGTCGTCTGCAACATACAAGCGCCTGTACGGAATGAGCCTTTCTCGTATCTAACTTTATACCCTTGCTCCTTAAAAAACTCTTCTAACTTAGTTAAACTGCTTTGTGTAAACGGCAACAAAATCTCTCCTTCCTTTTAAATTTCTACCTCAGTATTCCAAACTTAGATAAATTTGATTTTATATACAAATAAAATCACTGCTACTCATCAACGCGCCAACTTAAGAATCTCATTGCCAAAAGTATCCCAGCTGTATTTCCTTTTTTCATCGATAATATTCGTTCTAAATTGCTCTTCTTTGTTGTAATGGTAAAAAGAGAAAATACCTGAAGCAATTTCATCAGGATTGGGCTCAACAACATAACCGACATAGCCATCTTGAACCAATTCCGGCAATCCCCCAACATTACTCACAATCATGGGAAGATCAAAATGATAAGCAACTTGGGTGATTCCACTCTGCGTAGCGCTACGATAAGGCAAAACAACGCAATCCGCAGCTGAAAAATAACGTCCCACCTCCTGATTTGGAATAAAATCGGTATGCATAAAAATAAACTCTTCGAGTTTATACTTTTTTATAAGCTCCAGATAGGGAGCAGGATCACCATAAAATTCTCCGGCAAGCAATAATTTAACACCGAGATCGCGAACCTTGGAATGAGCTAATGCTTCGAGCAAGATATCTAAGCCCTTGTATTGACGAATAAAACCAAAAAACAATACGACTTTATCCTCTTCGGCAATCTTAAGTAATCGACGTGCTTCCTTTTTACTCTGATGCACACCATAGTTATCGTAGAGTGGATGTGGCGTATATACCGCTGGCATTTTCGGGCTTAACATTTTCAGATCTGCCAGCACACTTTTACTCATCGTGAGACAAGCATCAACAGATTTCAAAAAGTAGCGGATCAACATCCTATCCCCTATGCGTTGTTCATGAGGGATTATATTATCAGCGATACATACAATTTTAGTATGTTTATTTTTCCGAACCTGCCGCTGGATTGTTCCCAAACAAGGCCCAAAAAATGGCATCCAAAATCGCACGATAAGCAAATCATAGTTCGCCTTCCTAAGCTCCCTACCAACCTTTATCCAATTAAGTGGATTAATAGAATTCACTGTCGTTTTAATATGAAGACCGGTTGGTGCGGGCTCATCTGAATATTGCGACTTCCCGGGGAAAAGAAAATTGGGATACTGTAAACTAAAGGAGTGAATATCCACTTCATGACCTAACTCCTGAAAATGGAATGCCAATCGTTCATTAAAAGACGCTATCCCCCCTCCCCTCAATGGATAGGCGGATCCTAAAATCACAATTCGCATAATTATTTAGATGACTTTCTCAATTTGATAATCATTCCGATCGGAGCTGCTTCTAGAGACTAACTCTGCCAAGAAACCAGTCAGAAATAATTGTGTTCCCAAAATAATCGCTGTCAGCGCAAAGAAAAATAATGGTTGATCGGTTATATCTCTAAATGGTGTACCGCTAGCTATACTCATCAGTTTGTGGCAAATCAGATAAATGGAGATAAATAAACCTGCAAGAAAACTAATCACTCCCATAACACCAAAAAAGTGCATTGGCCTTTTCGCAAATTTGCCGACAAAAAATATGGACAATAAATCTAAGAAACCTTTGACAAAACGGCCCGGTCCAAATTTGGTTGTACCATATTTACGTGGATAATGCTGAACAACCTGTTCCTGTATATTGGTAAATCCAGCCCATTTCGCAATAACGGGTATATAACGATGCATCTCGCCATACACCTCGATGTTTTTAACAACATCTTTTTTATACGCTTTAAGACCACAGTTAAAATCATGCAGGTTATGAATACCAGACATGGATCTGGTTACCCCATTAAACAATTTGGTTGGGATTGTTTTGGTCAATGGATCATAGCGCTTTTGCTTCCAACCCGATACTAAATCCGCTCCCTTGTTCACGATCCGGTCATATAGTTCAGGAATCTCATCCGGGCTATCTTGGAGATCCGCGTCCATGGTAATAACCACATCACCCTGCGCAGCAGCAAAGCCTACATTCAAAGCGGCAGATTTCCCATAATTGCGTCGGAACTTGATCGCAGAAATATTTGTGTTCTTTAACTTCAACTCTTCAATAACTTTCCAAGAATTATCTTTACTCCCATCATCAACTAAAATAATTTCATAGGAAAAATGATTGGCCGCCATAACACGGTCGATCCAAGCTGTCAATTCGGGTAAGGATTCTTCTTCATTAAATAAAGGAACAACAACAGAAATATCCATGTGAATGTTAATCATGCTAAAAATGTAGTATTATAATACCAACAAAGGTATTACTTTTTCAGTAATACCTTGTAGGAACAATGTTATTTTGTTAGCCACTAATTGGCTTCTTGTTTAATCACCAATTTTTCTCGTTTTGTCAGGGCCGATAACAGCAACGCAAAAACAAATTGAAACATTAATGTAATCGCCAGTCCTTTGAACACCTGTCCTAAAGTAATTTTACCAATTGAATCAACTTGCTTTTCAAGTTCTGCGATTTTTGAATCTATAACTTCATCTGGCACATTGTTTTTCTCCATATACTCTATAGTAACGTTAATTGTATGCGTCACCACCTTTTCTTGTAAAGTTGGGTTAATGAAATTAACATACAGTTGCGTACCAATAGTGGAAATAATCGTAGAAATCGCAAGCATCATAAAGATCGATTTCAATGCGATGGAAAAATTCCAGTATCCGCCATTTGCTTTCCTGAGAGAGAACGCAAACAATGCAGAAATAATAACAAAAACACCAGTATTGACAATGAATGACATCGACATCACCCCCCAAAAGGAATTTAAGTCTTTGACAACAAACAAAACAATTAATCCTAGGATAAAAGAAATTATTCCTAAAATAACACCATAGATAATACTTTTCTTTTTGTCGATTACCGCATCAAATCCTACATTACTTTGGTTGAATGAATCTGCCATAAAATTATTTGTTATAGTAAGTACTAATTATTTGGTAAAGGGCGATATCAAAAGCCTTATTGGAAGAAGCCTCAGCATACTCTTCAAATTGTTTTTCAGATGGTTTCAACTCGCTAAAGAAACTCATAATAGGATAGAAAAGCTCATAAACTTCGCTTCTCGGATTTATTCCTTTACCTACTTTTGCTATTTCAGCATAGGGACTATCTACTACGATTTGATTAGCAATGATATCTTCATAAATTTCATGTTCGTCTTGGAATTCATCTTCATCGACCAATAAAAATTCTTTTAAGAAATCATCCAGTTCAGGCTCAATTTCATCGTCCTTACATTCCCCTAAATAAAGAAAAATATTCAACAATTCCGTTCCACGATCGATTGTTTCATCTTCGATCGCTTCCCATTCTTCAGAATCCAAATAATCATCCTCCAATTTTAATACGTCATTGGAGAAAAAATTCATCAATAAAAGATCGACATATACTTCACGAAGTTCGTCAAACAACGGATAGTCATCAAAAGACTGATCCAACAGTTCTAATTTCTCTAGATAGCTGGCCTCCGTATTGAATACGTTAAGAATCTTATCAAGAAACTCGGGGGCTGTCGAAATTCCATCAACCTTGCCATAATTTAATATACCTGCCTCAACGGCTGCTTTAACATTTGCTTCCATGGTTTTTAATCGTTTTTAATGATTTGACTATTATTGATGACCAATTCGACAGCTCCTTTTAAGGTCTGCCCAAATAAGGGAGAATTTTTTGATTTGGATTTATTGGTTTTCTCATCGAAATTCCATGTTTTCAATGGGTCAAATAAGACAAGATTAGCTATTCCCCCCACTTCAATCTGAGGCACTTCAAGTCCTAAAATTTGTCTCGGTCGTACTGACAAACTATTTACAATTTGTTCTTCATTTAATCCGGCGCGAATTAATAGCGGCAATACAGTCTGCAATCCAATAATACCATTTTTCGCAATATGGAATTCGACATTTTTAAATTCTATTTCATGCGGTGTATGTTGCGAAACAACGGCATCGATAGTACCGTCCTTAATTCCCTTAAGTAATACCTTAAGATCAGCTTTTGTGCGTAAAGGCGGGCTCACCTTATAATTACTATCAAAACCGACAATATCTTCGTCCGTAAAAACCAATTGATGCGCAGCGACATCACATGTCACTGGGAGACCTTTTGCTTTCGCCTTTTTTATCAGATCAACAGCCTCTGGTGTACTAATGGATGCGAAATGAATAGGAGCTCCGGTATATTCCGCCAAATAGAGGTCACGAGAAACCATTAACGATTCGGCAAGATTGGGAATCCCCTTCATTCCCAAATAAGTACTCATTGCGCCCTCATTCATTTTGTTTCCACCGGCCATAGACTCATCTTCGGCATGTGAAAAAATCAACCCTTCAAATCCCTTAGCATATAGCAATGCTCTGCTCATTAATCCCGCTTGTTGCACACTTCTGTTTCCATCACTAAAAGCAACAGCACCTGTCTGTTTCATATCAAATAACTCAGCCAGTTCTTTTCCTTCTCGCTTTTTGCTGATGGCCCCTATTGGGTGTACATCAACAACATTCCCTTTCGCCGTATTGACAATAAGTGCAACCTCAGACCGGCTTTGAATAGCGGGTTCAGTATTCGGCATTACAGCTACTCCAGTAAATCCTCCCGCTGCTGCTGCTGCGGTCCCACTTACAATGTCTTCCTTGGTTTCTAGTCCAGGTTCCCCAAAATTGGCATGTAAGTCAAAAAAACCTGGCGCTAAAATTTTTCCGGCACCATCGATGGTCTCTATGTTTTTATCAGCTACTTTGACAGATTTTCCAATCTGCGCAATCTTCCCCTTTTCAATAAATACATCAACTTGCTGCTGATGAAATTCATGACCAGGTAAAATTACTTTAACAGAAGTAATCAATAAGCTTTTCATATATGAATGTGATTGAATTTAAAAGGATACAACTTATTTATCGAAGCATATAGCGTGCGTAGTGTTAACAGACAAACGGTGGCTTTATCACTATAAATCATATAGCTGCAAATAACTTTTTCGCGCGATGCCTGTGATTGCTTCATTTCGAGAAACAAAGTTACAAAATACAAATTTATTAAAGAACATTAAAAATAGATTTCAACGAGGAATAGCTAGGCATTTTCTCCCCACTGATAATGTTTAAATTCAAATCCGGCAAGACTCAAAATGCGATCAACTACAGTTTCTGCTACATCTTCCAGTGTCTTTGGCAAACTATAGAATGAAGGAGATGCAGGACAAATGATTCCTCCCGCCTCTGTCACCAATTTCATATTTTGAATATGTATAATACTTAGCGGTGTCTCACGGGTAACCAAAATCAATCTTCGTCGTTCTTTTAGCATTACATCTGCCGCACGAGTTGTCAGATCAGAAGAAATTCCGTGGGCGATCCTTGATAATGTCCCCATTGAACACGGACAGACAATCATCGTATCATAGCGAGCCGACCCGGATGCAAAAGGAGCAAAGAAATCACCCTTATCGTAAAATTTGAACGGTACATCCTGATAACTCTCATCGCCTAACTCCGCACGCCATACATCCTTCGCATTATTCGACATTACAATTCCAACTTCTGCGATCTGTGTTTTTAATACCAATAGTTTTTTAAGTAAAACTTTAGCGTAGATTGAGCCGCTAGCTCCGGTAATGGCAATAACAATTTTTCTCTTAGACATCTCTTTTAAAATAATAAAAACAAAGCTATAAAAAAAGGGTCGTAGTGAGAAACACCCGACCCTACATCTACCTATGAAAAACATGCCCTTGGGAGGGGCTTAACAAAAGTACATCTACTTTTTAATTTACAAAAACATTATGCGCATTACTACACATTTGTGTATATAAAATACCCCAAAAATAACTTTTTCCCGGATTTTAAGATCCAATTCACCTCGTAAAACCACCCTTCTTCTAAATTTCAGTTCAATCCCAGGCAAAATTAAATACAAATATTTTCGCAAATCAGACATTTATTCTCATCAATAAAGTCTATTTTAGTGACAACGTTAGACAATTTGTTAAGACATGAACCTTTCCGTTTTAGAACAATATATTGAAGAAGGCAGAAGCCATGACATCGACTTATTATTGATTGGAAATCCCGAGCTTTTACAAGAAACAACGAGTCATGGAATTTCTCCCCTCCTATTAGCTTGCTATTATAACAAACCCCAGATCATTCGGGTACTTTTACAACACACCAAATCCATGACTATCCATGAGGCCTGTGCGGCTGGGTTAACCTCATACGTGGAGGCTATTATTTCGCAAGCTCCATCTGTTGTCAACGAATGGTCATCACAGGGTTTTACGCCATTGACCTTAGCCACCTATTTCAACAAAGCAGACATTGTCCGTCTTTTACTATCCAAAAAAGTTAATCCAAATGTCGTAACCAAAAATGAGCAACTCACCACCGCGTTACATATTGCTGCGGCAAACAACAATGAAGAGATCGGTAAGTTGCTTATCGATGCTAATGCAGATGTCAATGCCATTCAAGCTACTGGCGAAACCCCACTTCATTTCGCTGCGCAATTTGGTAATATCGATTTTATAGTTGCCTTACTCGAAAATGGGGCCGATACCAGAGTCATCAATATCTCAGGATTAGCTCCAATGGATATGGCATATGAAAAAGGCCATAAGGAGATTGCAGAAATTTTAAAGAATTAATTTCTTTTTAAAATTTCGGTTCCAATGCTGCAATGAAGGCAGCGCTTCCTATCACAATAAAATCGCTTTAACTGCAAAATTCCTTGACTTTGCAATGCGCTTTGAACAGGCCAATCATATTGAGCAAATTGTCTCACAACAACATTTTTTTCTGCAGGAAGCTGCTCCAAAAGATCTAAAGCTTTATCCATATAGGATTGAATACTAAAATATTTCCCGTATGAAAAAAGAAATACGATAATCACATTAATAACAAGCGTGTCAATAGTTTCTTTACCTAGACGAAGCGATGTTTTTACCTTCGTTTTGGTACCGAAAGATAAATATCCCCCCAAATAATCACCCGGCGACTCTATCTTAAATAATTTTCGAGCAGCCTCCAAATCATCCACAGCCAAAATCTTAGCAACTCCCAGCTCGTTCTTACTAAACAAAAGAGCTAATTGCGTGATTCGCCGTTCGGGAAAATTATAAGGCCTCATTCTCATCCTTTTCCATACCCCATAAATAGTCTCTATACCGTGAATATGTTTTTGATACTCAAATTCACCAACTAGCCGTTCCATATACTCGCTTTCTTGTCCTTGAATTAATAGCCGGCTGATCCCAAAGAAAAGAGCCTCTATTTTAAACAGGTTTGAACGATATTTTTGTAGAATGCTCCAGGGTAATTTTTCCCCAAGCTCCTGAAATGTATCTGCATTAACTTTCAATCCCATACATCTGCAGATCCATACCCATAGAGTTTTTTCCCAATCCGTATTAAATTGCTTTAAAATCACCAACATTTGTTGAACCTTCATTTCCAGGCGTTCAATAGCTAAAGTACTTAGCCACATGGATTTTTTAAAAAGATCAATAGAACCAAGCTGAAATTCACAAGGTATCGAACTTTTTGTATTCATCATCGCTGAATACCGTTCCAACAGATGCTTTTCCACATATTCCGAAAGCACCAATGTCGGTATCGATGTCCCATCATTCCGGAAGCTAACCTTATCATTTTTCCAAACTACATGTAAAATAACGTTGTTATAAGCGACATCTTCTTGATGACCATGTCGATCCCAATCCGAAGATTGGATATGCATCTCGACATGACCAAACCAATCATCGCCTTTATACCTGATATGTGACATGAGAAAATCGGGACCTGAATCTGTGTTGTATTGCCCCACATGAACAACGGCCAAGGGCTCTCCATCGGTAGAATTCAACCCATTTGCACGGAATAGCCGAAGTTTCCAGATAAACTGCATTAAGTTTTCTGTAACTAACATAATTGTAATTTTAAGATTAAACTAACCGGCTATGGCTTATAATATCTTAAATATACAATTTAATAATTACTGTTTCTTATAGATTTTTAAAAGATCATTGGAAACCAATTTGCTTTCTAGCAGTTGTCCCTTAAATTGAGGCGCCTCAATCCCGTTCAATAATGTTGTTTCAGACTCAAATACCCTTGCCTCATCCCAGAGGCCCGCATCGACAAACATTTGCAGGGTAGCACGCCCCCCTTCTATGATTATTGACTGAACATCCATTAAATAAAGTTGATAAAGAATACTCTGCGGTAGATATAACCCATAGTTTTCAAGCTCAATATACTTCACATTTGCTGTCCATTCTGTCTTTTTAGCATTGAACACAATTGTATCAGCTTGCTCATTGAGAATATTGGCATCTAGCGGAATAGCAAGATCTCTATCTAAAAGAATACGCAATGGGTTTTTGCCCTGCCATTCTCTTACGGTCAGACTGGGATTATCTACGATTGCAGTATTTGTACCGACCAAAATAGCATCTTCCTCCGCTCGCCAACGGTGAACCAACTGTTGGCTTGCAGCATTACTTATCCAAACCTGCTTACCTTCTTGCCCTATAAAACCATCCTTGGTTTGTGCCCATTTTAAAATAACGTAGGGACGAAATTGACCGATACGGGTAAAAAACCGACGGTTGAGCCATACGGCCTCTTTTTTCAGTAAACCAATTTCAACCTCAATACCAGCTTCCCGTAGTATTTCTACTCCTTTGCCATTGACCTTTGCGAAAGGATCCAAACAGGCTATAAAAACTTTCAACGGTTTCAGCTCCGCAATCATATTTGCACAAGGCGGTGTCTTTCCATAATGCGCGCAAGGTTCAAGGCTGACATAAAAAGTACTTTCTGCGATAAGCCGTTTTGCTTCTTCCCCATACTTTTGCATAACCTGTTGTACAGCATTGACCTCAGCATGCGGCCCACCATACGGAGAAGTATACCCTTCACCGATAATTTTACCGTCCAAAACAATGACAGCCCCAACCATTGGATTGGGACTCACTGAACCCGCCCCCATTTGGGCCAGTTCCAAACAACGATGCATATATTGCCTGTGCATATCCATAGATACAAATCTATGAAAATCGTACCTTTGACACATGAAAATACTTCAAGATTTCGAATTATTATTTCAACATGAGCTTCAGGAGTTATATGATGAGGATGAAATAAAAGCTATATTCTTAGTGGTTGTTGCCGAAAAGTTTGGGTTAAATAGAACCAATTATCAATTGAGAAAAACAGCTATCGTCAACGAGGCGGATAAGGCTGAAGTACTTAGCATCCTTCAGGATCTAAAAAAGAACAGACCTATACAGTATATACTCAATAAAGCAGATTTTTATGGTGAAGTTTTCCAGGTCAATGAATCTGTCCTCATTCCACGCCAGGAAACTGAAGAACTTGTCGATCTGATCATCAAAAACCACAAATCTTCTCAAAGCCTAAAAATTATAGATATCGGAACTGGATCTGGCTGCATCCCTGTCATCTTATCAAAGCATCTTATTAATGCCCAAGTAACCACGATGGACATCTCAAAAGAGGCGATAAAGACGGCACAGGAAAATGCTAGAGATTTAAAAACTCAGGTTCAATTTATCAATGCGGATATATTTGAATGGGAATACATTTTCTCCGACCAACAATACAATATCATTGTATCCAATCCACCCTATATAACCCCGGGAGAAAAGCAGCATATGAATCAAAACGTATTGGCTTATGAACCTGAGCTCGCATTATTCATTGAAGAAAGTGCTCCGCTGATTTTTTATGATGTTATTTCATCCTTTGCACTGAAACATTTAGCTCCAGATGGAGATCTATATTTTGAAATCAATCAATATCTCGGTGCAGAAATGAAAGAACTTATGGTCAAAAAAGGATTTGAGCAGGTCAAACTCATAAAAGACATCAATGGAGCAGACCGAATAATCCATGCAAAAAAAGCGCGATAAAAAATAATCCGTTTATTTATTAAGCAGTTAAGGCCTTTTGTCAAAATTTGCACGCAATAATTTGGCATATATCAAAAGAAATTCTACCTTTGCATCACTTTCAAAAACAGAAAGGATTCCGTAGCTCAGCTGGTAGAGCAATACACTTTTAATGTATGGGTCCTGGGTTCGAATCCCAGCGGGATCACAAAAGAAAAGCTAATCGCAGGATTAGCTTTTCTTGTTTTAAAGCGATTAGGATTCGAAAGAAGGGTCGGCCGGGTTCGATCCAATGGAGGCTCAGGGCTGTGATTGGGAAAAGAGGGGCTGAGCCAATCCCAGCGGGATCACAAAAGAAAAGCTAATCGCAGGATTAGCTTTTATTATTTAACACTCACGGGAACTTCTTTTTGTTCTGAAAAAATTACCGGTAAAACCGAAAAGCTACAACAAAACCAATGCACAACCCCATTCAGCCTATAGTTTACCGATAATCTAATATTGGACTGTTTTCACAAAACTATTTTCATTATCAATTGTATCTATTTATACAGACAAAAATTTAAATGATGAAAAGGCAATTAACATACATAATAATGTCATCCTCTTTTTTCCTTATTACAAGCTGCTCCGTAATAGAAGGGATATTTAAGGCTGGTGTTTGGACGGGTATCCTCATTGTAGTTGTTATAGTCGCCCTTGTCCTTTGGCTTATCAGTAAACTTTTCGGTGGCACCAAATAACAGTCCCCTCTTTTAACAAACTTTTGGACACCTTTCGCCCGAATACCAACAACATCTCATCAATTCACATTACCACGCTTTTCTTGATCTCCATTTGAAAACATGTTTTTTATCTTATCTTTATAATTTCAAGAATTTACGGGCTCAATACATTAAAAATAGTAACCGATAATTCAAGAATAATTCTAGCGCTATCTTACCATCGTATTGACGCTAGAACATTTGTAATCAATGAAAGAGGATCGAGCACATGAAGAGATTTACGTTAAAAGAGATTGGCCAACAGTTAAACCTATCTCCAGGAACCATTTCCAAAGCACTAAACGATAGCCATGAAATAAGTGCAGAAACAAAAAAGCTAATCTTAGATTTTACGCAGAAAATCAATTATATACCAAATTTCTCTGCAAAAAGCTTAAAGACGGGGCGCTCAAACACCTTAGCAATCATTGTTCCATTTATCTCAAGCTCATTTTTCTTTGATTTCTACGAAGAGATCTCGCACATTCTATCGCAAACGAATTATAAACTGATCCTATTGCAGACTTTTAACGACGAAAAAAAAGAAAAAGAAGCGCTGGAACTTTGCATACAAAGCAATATCGAAGGAGTGATCATTTCCCCTGTGAAAAATGATTCAAGCTTATCGCTTTTGTTTTATATGATGGAGCAGGTTTGTCCTGTTATTATTTTCGATCGCATAAACCATCAGCTCGAGACATTCAAAATCGGAATTCAAAACAACAAGGTCATCTATCAGGCAACAGAAGAAATGATCAAAAACAGAAGAGAAAATATTATCCTTTTACTATGTAAAGACATCGGTGGCAATGTAAGCCGAATAAAAGGATATAAAGATGCACTCTTCAACGCCGGCGTACCCTTTAAAGAAGAAAATATTATAGAAATTTCTTATTCAAGTCCCAAAGACAATATCGATGATGAACTAGAAAGCAAAATAAGCACGTTATTAAATAGGCCCTCTGCCCCAAACGCACTCCTCTCAACAACAGACACGTTATCGCTGAAAGTTTTGCACATATTAAATAAATTGAAGTTAAAGATTCCTGATGACATGAACTTAATTGGCTTTAGCAACACCCCTTTTGCCAACAGTCTCAACCCATCTTTAACAACAATCACCCAGCCAACACAGCTGATGGCAGAAAAATCGGTAGAATTGCTCTTGCAGATGTTAAAGAAAAAAAACAAAAAGAATTATTTCGAATTCGAGACGTTTTTTTTGGACTGTAGTATCGAACACCGAAAATCTACATCATCCCTTTAAAGAAAAGGTCAAAATTCCGCTATGGAATTTTGACCTTTTCAGAAAATACCGATCTCTACTATTAACGATCGCCCCCAACATCCACCAATTAAACCCTACTTAATCAATGATCGTAATGCATGGACGGGCAAATCTATTTTAGTATCATTGGATAGATTCCCGTTCAATGTTCCCCATTGCAAACTATCTAAACGGACAGATGATTTCCCTTCAGTTTTAATATTCAGAAGACCAACTTTGGCCTCAGGTCCTTTCCTATTGAAATATACTTCTGAATTATTTGCAACAATATCTGCACTTTGATAATTCGTACGCGGAAGCCCCAAAACACTATTCGTCGTGTTTACAAATAAACGACCGACAAGAGAATTCCCCTTACTGTCCGTCCCTCCAAGATCATCAATAGTGGAATTTGTCAGGTTCAGGTTCAATGTATTTATAACGGATTTTTCCGCAAGGGAAAATACCTCAACGCTATCACCTACAACAGTCAACTCGTTCAACTTGGCGGATAACTCGTTAATACCCGCATTTTTTAATTTTAAAACCTTAAGATCAGGTGAAAAAATATAAATTGACTTATAAAACCCCTCTCCTCCCGATAAAAGATCTAAGGTAAGATTGCCAGATTGATCGACATTCGCTTTCACAAAGTCGGCCTGACTTTTATTAACCTTAACCATAAACTTATCGCTCTTCACCCAATATAAACCTATACCGCTTGCTTTGGCACCTGAAATATAAAGCTTATCGAAAGCAGCCAAGGGAAACGAGCGATAATAAACATCCTTTGCAACCGGTTTAGAGACCTCCTGCTCCACATCAGCATGATACTTTTTCGCATCCACTCGATTTATACGAACAAGGTACGATGCGACAAGCATCGGAACCGCGAATAAGCCTATTGCTAATCCCATTATTATTTTTGTACTTAATTTCATGACTCATTTTGATTAAAATTCTGACTAACAAACCGTTTATAACGTTGTTCTAACTCATCCAGACCAATTTCCAATAAATAAATATTACGAAAAAATAAAGGAAGATCTTCTTCTAGAAAAATTGCCTTTCTATACAACTTCACATTCTTCACTGAATCTTCTGTCAGAAAAAAACCAATCCCACGCTTATTGGCTATAATTTCTTTCTGCTGCAACATATCGTAGGTCCGCATAACAGTATTGGGGTTGACCTCCATCTGAACGGCCAATTCCCTTACCGAGGGGAGTTTTTCATCCACTTTCCAGGTCGCTAGCAAAATATGATCACATACGTACTCAGCAATCTGGAGGTAAATGGCTTTATTTGCGCTGAACTCCATATTAAATCTCCTTTTCTTTTAATCTTAAAAAAGCAACTGCCCAAATCATTATGGTAAGCAACACTCCGACAGCGCTGATCAACGCAAAAATGTGATTTGAATCAGACCAATAATTATGATCCATTGTACTTACGGTATCCTGGGTCTGAGTTTTCATTAAGTAAACAAAAAGACACACCCAAACAACACAGTAGAGCACAAGAAAAATAGCCGTCTTGACATATTGATAGTTTTGGTAGACGATCCCACCAAGTAAGAAAATTGCATTCAGAAGAATTGGTACAAAACAAAAATAATAAGCTGGTTCAGGGTATTGAACCTTGAAAAAGTACTGCCATAAATCCACACTAACCACCTCTCCTGATGGCTGTGCTTCATTTAAAACAACAGAACCAACGCTCCTCAAATAAGAAACAAATGCCAAATCGATCAAATAAAAGACCAATAAATATGAACCAATACTCACGACAACCGTATAGAATAAGCTGACCAGAAACTTTTCCAATTGTGAAGCAGGAATCATCAGCTCAAAAATCGCCCGGGTCTTTTTCCCTAGGTCAGCAAAATAACTGCTCGAGATAACCGTTACAAAAAAGAGTCCCAAGATACAAAACAACGGTGCTCTGAAATTTAGCAACGAATAAACAGTATTCTTTTTGATATCATCATAATTTGATCCCAAATTAACTGCATAAAAACCAAAAATTACCCCAGCAATAATCCCTATTGACATCAGATAAATCCGTCCAAAACCAATCCATTGTCTTCGAATCAGTCCAACAAAACGCGTAGCATTAAATAGATTTGACATATTCATCATGTTTAATAAGGTCCGTAATTTTTTCCTTGCACTGTAACACTGCATTAAATAGCAACTCCAAATCCAGTTTCGAATCTTCTACCGCCGGGTTTGGGAGAATAACATTAAAACCGCCCACCCCTTCTTCGGAATAGAGTGTATCCAAAGGCAACTCTCTTACTTTTTTAAAGTATAAACGATCCGTAATCACATGCATCGGAGCGTTGAGTGCGACCTTATGATCATCAAGTAGAATAACAGCATCAATAAGATTATCCAGATCACGCACCTGATGTGTGGAGATAATCACACATCGATCGTCAGTAATGGCAGAAGCCATGATCTTTCGAAACTGAACCTTAGAAGGAATATCCAAACCATTCGTTGGCTCATCCATGATGATCACTTTTGTGTTAGAAGCTAAACCGAAAGAAATAATATATTTCTTTTTCTGTCCATAACTCATGTTTGCTAATTTTTGCTCAATGGGAATATCGAACTCACGAATAAGCTGATCAAAATATACCTGATCGAAGTTGGGGTAGAACCCTGCATTAGCTTTCAGAAACTGTTCTGATTTTACGGCAGGGAGATAAAACTCTTCCGGAATAAAACTAATCTCCCTTAATAAGGAGGGCTCCCTTCGATTAGGGTTATGCCCCAGCACATCAACTCGCCCCGAAACAGGATATACCAAACCGGCGATATTCTTAAGCAAAGTCGATTTGCCAGCACCATTCTTCCCCAATAAGCCATAGATATGCCCCTGCTTCAATTCAAGATCCATATGAAGAAAGAGTGGCCTTGATTTACTATAGCTGAAATTTAGATTTTGGATAGTAACCATACTACTGTATTATTTAATTAATACACCAATATAGAAACGAATTTTATATAATTCCAAAAATATTTTAAAAAAAACACAGGCAGAGCTTTGCTTACGCTCAGGCATTAATTTATTTTAATACCGCCAATCGCGCATAGGATAACATAAACGCTAAATTTACGTAATAAACATAATAAATTGACAAACAAATAGTTATTTAAATAAATTATGAAATTCGTAATAAACAAAACGCAACGTTAACGACATACGTTATCCGTGTTAAAAAACTGAGCAAATTATAACTATCCGCCAAAACTAAAATAACCCCCATTCTAAGCACGAAATAAATCAAAACCATACAAACCCCTTGAAAAGGATAAATACCACCTCAGAGAGGCTAAAAACAGCCAAAAATAAAACACACAAGAGCAGTATTGATTGTTCAATAGGAAACACCTTTGTTCTTGCAATCATTTGAGCTGTCTATTTGGACCAGTTAATCGTTATTCTCCATCTGACCGACAAATACCAAATTACACGCAACAGCAGTATTAACCAAGAGTTAAACAAAACACAAAACAGACTAATAATCAAAACAATAAAAAACTTACATAAACAATAAATACACATAAATATGACACCCCTTGAACAACAGATTAGTCAACTGATAAAAAACTGCCTTTTATTTAGGCGATGCTATTGCTTAAAATAGCTTTAAATCTATTTTATTACCATCTTTGTCTGGTATGATGAATCACATTTATCCTTTCATTCTAGCGATGCATTCTTTATGGAGATGGGAGGTACTGATTGTACTAACTTTTAGTCTCGTGAACTTTTTTTACAAAAGAAAAAAGAGACTTCCATTCTCCCCTACCGATCAATTTCTTGTAAAAACTACGGTTATTTCTTTTTATATTCAGCTAGTTTTAGGTTTTAGCCTCTATGTACTGAGCCCCATCACACAGTACTTCCTGCAACATTTCGACGAGGCTGTTCACCTCAGGCAAATTCGCTTCTTTGGCATGGAGCACAGTAGCATGATGATTATTGCCGCAATCTGCTTAACATTAGGTGCCCTTAAAAGCAAAAACGCCGATACAAACGATCGACGTTTTAAAATATTATTAATCTGGTTTGGACTAGCTCTCCTGATCGCTCTTAGCTCCATTCCCTGGGAATTCTCGCCGCTGACAAGCAGACCTAGTTTTCGATCATTTTAATTAGCTATTTTGCCAGTTGGCTTTTCTTTTATTTCGCATTGCATCCATTCCCTCTTTGAAATCATTGGTTTTACGCAAATCTGCCAAGCTCTCCAATAGAAAGTTATACTTTTCATCATAATCTTGCTCTTTTAATTTTCGCAGTGCTACAAATCCCCGTGATATAGCCAAGGGAGCATTTTCCAGAATCGTCCTTTTCAATTCTGTCAATACTGTTTCTTCGGGATCCAGCATGCCATACAAGATTTCCTTTTCCAAAGCCTCCTCCGCAGAAAAAGACCGACCGCTGATACAGAGATCCATCGCTTTTCTTTCAGGCATGTATTCTGTAAGCAACGCTAACACCTGAAATGGAAAGAGCCCAATTTTCACTTCAGGCAAAGAAAAACGTACCTGAGGGAGGGCAAACAAATACGTACAGGATAATGCTATCAAGAAACCACCTGCAATAACATCTCCCCTAACAACACAGATTGAAGGCTTATCTAAACAGGCAAATATCTCCGCCAGTGACTTTTCAACCTTAGGAATTGCCGGATTACCAATATCCAATGTAGGATCCTCAAAAGCTTTAAGATCCATACCGGCGCAAAACACCGGACCTTCAGCCTCTATTTGTATTAACCAAACATCAGGATTGCTATTCGCCAGATTCAATACATAGGCTATTTCGCTCACCATTGTCGGACTAAAAGCATTTCTTTTATCCGAACGGGCTAAGGTCAAGTTTAACACATGCCCCTCAACATGCACTTTAATAAAATTCAGTTTTTCCATCTACAAAATCATTTGTCTGAAGCTATGCTCCAATCCGATTATTTCAGCATCAGTCCCTCGTCCAAAATAATGCAACAACAGCTCTGAAGGTATATTACCAACCAAATCATCTTTTGCAAATGGACAGCCGCCATAACCGAGCAATGCGCCTTCAAATTTACGGCACCCCGCAAGGTAAGCTGCTTCAATCTTTGCAAGACTTTCCTCTCGCCTTGCATGAAAATGCGCACCTACTTCCAGTGTTGGAAAACGAGTTTTAACAAAACTAAATAATTCTGAAATCTGATTTGCATCGGCTTCTGAAGTTGTGTCTGCCAAAGAAAATTCCAGAATGCCAAGATCGCCTAATTTTCCAATCCACTCTTCTACCAAAAGCGGGGACCAAGGGTCACTGTATGGGTTTCCAAAAGCCATGCTAATATAAACGACTAGAGATTTATGCTGCGAGTCGGCCAAAGCTTTCATTTCTTTTACCTGCTGATAAGAAGCCGCCAAGCCCATATTGGTATTTCGCAATTGAAATGTTTCCGATATTGAAAATGGATACCCTATAAAGTCGATTTTTTCCTCTAGAACCGCCTCCTGCGCACCCCGAAGATTGGCAACAATCGCCAATAACTTCACATGCTCATTCGTTCTGATTCCTTCCAGTACTGCTTTTGTATCCGCCAACTGCGGAACTGCTTTCGGCGAAACGAAAGATCCAAAATCAATAACATCAAACAGCCCACTTTCGATTAACGTATTGATATGTTTTATTTTCTTATCTGTCTCAATAAAGTTATGAAGCCCTTGAACAGCGTCTCTTGGGCAATCAACCAATACAACTTGATCCCTCATAATATGCTATAAAATATCTTTCTCAATCTCTCTAGCGATCACCATTTTCTGAATGCTTGAAGTCCCTTCACCTATTGTACATAACTTGGCATCTCTAAAAAACTTCTCGGCAGGATAGTCCTTTGTAAATCCATAACCACCAAAGATTTGCACAGATTCATTCGAGACACTAACGGCAGCCTCTGACGCATAAAGTTTAGCCATCGCACCAATTTTAGAAACACGATCTCCATGATCCTTTAAATAGCCCGCCTGCCTCGTCAACAGTTCACTGGCTTCTACTTGCGTAGCCATATCTGCAAGCGCAAAAGAAACCGCCTGAAATTCGTAAATCTTTTTCCCAAACTGCTCACGCTCGTGTGCATATTTCAACGCGCACTCGTAAGCTCCGCGTGCAATACCCAAAGAAAGTGCCGCAATAGAAATACGTCCGCCATCCAATAGTTTTAAAGCCTGCACAAAGCCCTGCCCTTCTTCACCGATGAGTTGATCCCGATGAATCCGACAATTATCAAAAAACAGACAGGCAGTTTCTGAGGCGCGCATCCCCAATTTATTTTCTTTCTTTCCTGCGGTAAATCCAGGTGTACCTTTCTCAACAATAAAAGCTGACATCCCTTTTTTATCTCCCTTAGCCCCCGTCCGCGCAATAACGACAGCAACACTAGAACTGATGGCATGCGTGATAAAATTTTTAGAACCATTTAACACGTAGTGATCACCATCTCGCTCAGCAAATGTCGTCATTCCACCGGCGTCCGAACCAGAACCTGTCTCTGTAAGTCCCCAGGCACCGATCCATTCAGCAGTCGCCAACTTTGGAAGATAACGTTTCTTCTGTTCTTCACTGGCAAAGCTTAATATATGATTTGTACATAACGAATTATGCGCCGCTACGGAAAGTCCAATTGAGCCACACACCTTGGAAATCTCATCCAAAACGGTAATATACTCCTGGTATCCGAGTCCCGATCCACCATATTCTTCAGGAACGATCACACCCATGAAACCGTGCTCGCCTAACTTTTTAAAAACTTCTATTGGAAATATTTGGGCTTCGTCCCATTCCATCACATGAGGTTTGATATGATACTGTGCAAAATCTCGCGCACTTTGTCTGATCATATCCATTTGTTGTTTATTTTCAATAAACATAAGCATGAATATTAAATTTACAATCGGTAATTCAATTCAAATATATCAAAATATTTAGGAATAAAATTGCAAATATTTTAAAATTTTATTTTAAATTTATCTAAAAATAAGAAATTCTTAATTCAACAGCTTTTTAAAACCAAGATTATAAATTATGAAGGAGCTACTCGCATTACTTCGCCAAAAAAGAGAAAATTTAAAACTAGGTGGTGGCATCGATAAAATAAAAAAACTGAAAGAAAAGGGCAAAATGTCAGCCTGGGAACGAATAGAATATCTACTGGACCCAGACCGAGAATATCTGGAAATAGGCATGTTTGCCGGCGAAGGAATGTATAAAGAACATGGTGGATGCACAAATGCAGGCTGTGCAGCGGTACTGGGCTATTTAAAATCCAAGCTATGTGTCATCGTCTCTAACGATGCAACCGTAAAAGCAGGAGCCTGGTTCCCTATTTCTGCCAAGAAAAATTTACGTGCACAGGAAATTGCCATGGAAAACAATCTTCCAATTATTTATTTGGTAGATTCTGCAGGCGTATTTTTACCGATGCAGGATGAAATATTTCCCGATAAAGAACACTTTGGCCGCATATTCCGTAACAATGCCCGAATGTCTTCCATGGGTATCCCTCAAATTGCAGCAATCATGGGAAGCTGCGTGGCAGGTGGTGCTTATCTCCCGATCATGTCCGACTACGCTTTTATCGTCGAAGGAACAGGCTCTGTATTTTTAGCAGGCCCATACCTGGTCAAATCTGCGATAGGTGAAACCGTAGATGCTGAAACACTCGGCGGAGCTTCTACCCATTCGGAGATATCCGGCGTGACAGACAATAAATTTCCCGACGACCAAAGTTGTTTAGAGGCTATAAAAAATGTTATCGATAAAATAGGTGGAAATACAAAAGCTAATTTCAACAGAAAGAAAAGCCTTCCTCCAAAAACAGATCCGAGTAAAATAGTAGAGATTCTTCCCGAAGACAGGACAAAACCTTATCGCATGCAGGATATCTTGGATGCAATTGTAGATGCAGACACTTTAGAGGAATACAAACCCGATTATGGAAAAACAATTGTCTGCTCCCTCGCACGTGTAGACGGTTGGGCTGTCGGCATTGTTGCCAATCAACGTGAAATTATCAAAGCCAAGAAACCCGGCAACGCAATGGAAATGCAGATGGGCGGGGTTATCTATAGTGATTCAGCAGATAAGGCAGCGCGATTCATCATGAATTGCAACCAGCAGAACATTCCGCTTGTATTTTTTCAGGACGTCACTGGATTTATGGTAGGAAGCCGATCAGAACAAGGGGGGATTATCAAAGACGGAGCAAAAATGGTAAATGCAATGGCCAATTCCGTAGTCCCAAAATTCACCTTTATTGTTGGAAATAGTTATGGCGCTGGAAACTATGCGATGTGTGGAAAAGCGTATGACCCACGACTAATCTACGCTTGGCCTACCGCCCAAATGGCTGTCATGAGCGGTGCCGCTGCAGGCAAGACACTGTTTCAAATCCAAGAATCAGCGTTAAAAGCCAAGGGTCAAGAAATAAATGAAGAAGAAAAAAACAGTCTCCTTAAATCAATCGAAGATCGGTACAACGAGCAACTGAGTCCGTATTACGCTGCTGCAAGATTATGGGTTGATGGAATTATAGCACCTGAAGAAACACGAAAAGTCATCAGCATGGGAATTGAAGCGGCCAACGAAAAGCCTATTCTAGAACGGTATAATGTAGGTGTTATACAGGTTTGAGTGGAGTAAAATTAAATTAGAAAACCCCTCAAACGATAAACTTCATCATCCGAGGGGTTTTCTAATTAGGTATTTTTATAGCATACTATACTTAAGATCTTCTCCAGATTTTACTGATCGCTTCAAAGTCTGCCAAGGATTCTCTGTTCCGCATAATATCTACTGAGACCGCTTTTTCTACAGGCATTCCCGAAAAAATCTTCTTAATAGGCAGCTCCAGTTTTTTACCGCTTAACGTGTAAGGAATAGCCGCTACCTGAAAAATATCGTCAGGCACATGTCGCGGACTATATTGCTGCCGAAGCTCCCTTTTAATTTCCCCTTTTAACGCATCATTCAATAAACCATTGTCCAATTGAACAAAAAGCAACATATCAGATGATCCATTTTCATGATCTACACAGATAACCAAACTATCCAAGACCCCTTCGGTTCTATTTAAAACATTATAGATCTCTGCAGTACCGATACGTACGCCACCCCGGTTCAGCGTTGCATCTGAACGACCGTACATAATTATGCCATCATGTGCAGTGATCTTAATCCAATCACCATGACTCCAAACACCGCTATATTTATCAAAATAACTATCAAAGTATTTTTTATTCGCCAAATCATTCCAAAAATAGATGGGCATACAGGGCATGGGAGCTAAAATAACAAGCTCTCCCACCTCTCCATAAAGATGATGACCATTCTCATCAAATGCTTCTATCTTAGCTCCTAGGGTGCGACATTGAATCTCCCCTGCATAAACATCAAGCAATGTACAGCCCGAAAGAAAGGCACTGCAAACGTCTGTACCACCACTTAGCGAGACAATTTGACTCTCTGGAAACTGTACATTTAGCCATTCAAATACATCCGGTGGTAGTGGTGAACCTGTCGACCCTATTGTTTTCGGCTGATAAGCCAAGGATTTTAAATCTTGATCCTGACAGGAGATGAGATAAGCAGCACCAACGCCAAAATGGTCCACCTTGCTTTCCTGTGCAAACTTCCATAAACTCAATTTATCGGGATAATTCGTAGCCCCATCATAGATACACAATGTATTTCCCATTAAAAGGGCCGAAAGCGCGTAATTCCACATCATCCATCCAGTAGTGGAATACCACATGAATCGATCCCCGTCCTGCACATTTTGATGCAGTCCAAGTGCTTTCATATGTTCCAGCAGCATACCACCAACTCCATGTGTAATGGCTTTGGGCTTCCCGGTAGTTCCCGAAGAATACAAAATCCATATTGGCGCATCAAAAGGCATTTCCGTAAATTGGAGCTCAGCCTGTGTAAGATCCTTTTTCAGAATCTCTTCCCAAATATTGTCATCAATCAAAACACAAGCCAGTAAAGATGGTAGCCGCAGAGAAAGCTGTTTAATACTCTCCGCTTTTTCAAAAAGACGGCCATTATAGTAATAACTGGAATTTGCGAAGAGCACTTTGGGTTCAATCTGCTCAAAACGATCCTGAATACTCGCCTCCCCAAAATCGGGCGAACAACAGGACCAAACAGCACCAATGGAATTAACAGCCAAAAATAACGCAACAGCCTCAATGCCATTAATTAATACACCAGCGACGCGATCTCCACTTTGTACCCCTAGTTCTTTCAAATAGACCTGAAGTTTGAGAACCATGGATTCCAACTCAGTCCATGACACCTCTCTTTTAACTTGCTGTTCAGATTGAAAGATTAATGCCGGACGCTTTTCCGTTGTGTTTCGAAATACGTGTTCAGCATAATTCAAGGTAGCCCCAGCAAACCACTTTGTTCCGATAAAGCTTGTAGCATCTGCTGGCGAATCAACAATAGTTGTAAAGCCTGAATGAAACTTTATATTAAAATAGGTGGCTATACTCTTCCAAAAACTAGCCAGTTCAGTCGTAGACCATGCCCAAAGCTCCTGATAGGATGGAAAGAATAAGCCATGCTCCTTCTCGACATATTGTTTAAACTTATTGATCTCAGATTGAGATTTTTGCTCTTCTGTTGGGCTCCAGAGTAATTTCCCCATAATAGTTAGATATAAAACGGTTATATCCAAACTTAGATAAATTTACTTGTATATGCAATTTTAAATATTTCTGGCGCCCTATAACTGAACAGCATATTTTTGGATTAAATACGAATGCTCAATTATAGCACTTCAATAGCGGTATTCATTTCTACCGGATGCCCCGTGCACAACAGTATTCTTCCCTGTTCAACTTCGCGGTCTGTTAACACCTCATTATAGTCCATTCTTACTTTCCCCCTTGTACACTGCGAAATACACGTACTACACATACCGGATTTACAAGAATAAGGCAACTTAATTTTATGCTCCAGCCCTATATCTAAAATAGATTTATTGTAGGGAACCTCTAGATGATAAGTTTTACCTTGAAAAGATAGTTCGATGGCATAGGTTGTTCTATCGACTTCCTTTTCGGTCTCATCATCATCATCTTCTTCATTTTCGGGCAATAGAAAAGTCTCTCGTTTAATCTGATTGGAATCAAACCCCATCCCCAAAAGTGTAAAACGACATAAGTCCATATAAATCACAGGACCGCAAGTATAAAACAAAGCATCTTCCTTATTTCCAAACAAATGATCGTTAACAATAGCATGTATATAATCTCTATTTAGCCTGGCTTTCATCAAGTATTTACTATTGGAGTAAATCCACACAATAGTTAAGCGATCAGGAAATTGATCTGCCCAGTGCTCCAGTTCCGATCGGAACGGTGTTAACTCCAGCGTACTATTACTGTAAATCAACACTATTTTGGACTTACTTTCAGCAAGAAGCGCTGTTTTCAGAATAGCATACAAGGGTGTAATGCCAATTCCTGCAGCAAACAAAAACAAGGTCCGAACCTTTTCCGGTTCGGGTTCATATACAAATAAACCCTGAGGTTCCATTGCATTCACGATATCCCCCTCCACAATAGTATGGTGGAGCAGTCGGGATATTTCCCCATTTTCGACACGCTTAACAGTGATACTCAAAGGCTCATTATTATCGGGCGAACTATTAAAAGAATAAGAACGACGTACCTCACGATCACCAAACACAAAAGAAAGTGTAATAAACTGCCCAGCTTTATAGGGAGGATAGTCTCCTGCTATAGACTCAAGCTGAAAAGTAATGTTATTATTAGGTTGGGGGATAATTTTTGAAATCCTTAATGTATACATAAATCAAACTTAGCTAAATTTGACTTTATAAACAATTATAATTCTCTAGTTACCCTGCCCTAAGACTGCCTTGAAGCGTTCTTAAAAGAATGCAAATTATATGTTACGTAAATGCCGTAAACCAAAATTCAAAACAATATATACCACCCTAAAAGATGAATTTATAACAATTTTGTTGTATTACAATTAACAGACAATTCTTGCACAATATTTGTAAAATTTCACGTTATATTTATATCAAAACTAATCACAATAAGATTATATGCAAACACGCAGAAACTTCCTTCAAAATGCAGCAAAAGCCACACTTGGCATCGCTGTATCTGGATCAATATTACAAGATATTGCTTCCGCGAAAGCTACTGAATTAAATGCCGCTACCTTAAAGTTTTCTCAAGTAAAATTACCTTTCAGTTATGTCGCTTTGGAGCCTAATATTGATGCGTTGACAATGGAAATCCATTATACAAGGCACCATATAGCCTATATTAACGCCGTTAACGAAGCCATTCTTGCTGAAAATATCAAAGAAGCCTCAGAGGAGCAACTTCTAGCAAACATATCTAAGTACTCTCCTAAAGCAAGGAATAACGCTGGTGGAGCTTGGAACCATAACTTTTTTTGGGAAAGTCTGTCCGATAAGCCGAGTCAGCCCTCTGAAAAATTATTGACCATGATCAATAAGACATTTGGTTCTTTAGATAAATTCAAAGAACAATTTGCCGCAGCAGCAACCTCACGATTCGGTTCGGGATGGGCCTGGTTGATTTTGGATGATTCAGGTAACTTAAAAATTACCTCTACTCCAAACCAAGACAACCCTTTAATGGATGTTGCAGAGGTAAAAGGTATCCCCGTTTTAGGCCTCGATGTATGGGAGCACGCTTATTACCTGCACTATCAAAACAAAAGAGCTGATTATATTAAAAATTGGTGGAATGTTGTGAATTGGAAAAAAGTCAATGAAAGGCTAGCATAAAAAAAGCTCGATTAGTAATAATCGAGCTTTTTTTATATCCGTTATGAACAACCTATCCTAACTTTTCTTTTAATTTGTTGACCTGAAAATCAACTAATTTTTGAAGTGGTCCAGAAGCGATCATCTTCATCATCATGTTAAGATCAGCATCTATAACAAAGGTTGCCTTTGTCACCGTATCAGCAACAACTTGCAATTCCCAACGAAGAGTAACCTCAAAAGGCGCCTTCTCCGAAGGAACCAACTTAATGAATTGATGCTCACTACGCTCTTCTACCTTAAGGGCCAATTTTGCCATATTCTGTATTGTAAATCGAGCTTCGTCCGTAGTCGATGACCAATTGTAGATATTTTCCGGCATCAACTGTTCATGATTGTTGAGATCCGCCAAAAATGCATACACCTCGCTGACATTTTTGTTGATTTCTGTTGTGTTCTGAATAGTAGTCATAACGATAAATTAATCTTTTTTATTAAAAATTATCTCCCCAAGTTGCAGGGTTCAATCGCCACTTTTTCAAAATCTCAATATCCTCTTCCAATACATAACTATTTTCAGCAGCGACCTGAATCAAAGCATCATAATTACATAAACTGAAATAAGGACATTTTGCATCGGCAAAATTATCAGTAGCTTGTTGCAATCCATAAGTAAAAATAGACACCAACCCAACAACATTGCAGCCAGCCTCACGTAATGCCTTTACAGCCACTAAACTACTCTTACCTGTCGAAATTAGATCCTCAATTACAACTACACGTTGACCGCTAACTACTTCACCTTCAATTAAATTCTGACGACCATGGTCCTTAGCTGAGCTTCTAACATAAGAAAATGGTAGTCCCAAATCCTGTGCTACCAAAACGCCTTGTGGAATACCTGCCGTAGCAACTCCAGAAATCATATCCACTGATCCAAACTCTTCTTGAATAAGCTTAGAAAGCTTTTGACGAATGTATGTACGAATCGCAGGATGAGATAAAGTGATACGGTTATCACAGTAAATTGGAGACTTCCAACCCGACGCCCATGTAAAAGGACTTTTAGGTTGCAATTTTATTGCTTTAATTTGCAATAAGGATTCAGCAACTTTTTGTTCAACCTCATTTAAATTATTCATGGCGCAAATTTATAAAATTTATATGAACGAAACCGTGCTAATTTTAGCAGATTTTGTTCCATCGAAAACCAAAAACCCACAAACTATTAGTTTTCAAGAGATTGACCTCCAAAAACTTTTCAAACAATCTGAAATTGATAAAGTTCCTAAAACATATCTCTACATCAATAAGGATTTTGAAACCGTATTTCAAAACTTGAAAAACAAAATTAAGATCATCAAAGCAGCTGGTGGATTGGTCAAAAACGGAGATGGGGATTATCTTTTTATCTACCGACTAGGAAAATGGGATCTTCCTAAGGGTAAAGTGGAAGACAATGAAAAAATGCGGGAAGCAGCTGTACGCGAAGTCGAAGAGGAATGTGGTATCAAAATCAACTACTTAGGAAAGAAAATTACCACATCGTACCACACCTATTTTTTGCGAAACGGAGAATTTGTCCTTAAAGCAACAAACTGGTACGAAATGGGCGTCAACAAAGTCCCTAAATTGATTCCACAAACCGCAGAAGATATTACAAAAGCGGAATGGCGTCATGTGGACCAATTTGAAGACATACGGAACAACACTTACCCTATTATCGAAAATATCCTCAAAAAGGCAAAATAAGTTGCCTTTTTGAGGTTCATCTGACACGAATAAAAAAGATCATACCTATTTTTATGTTATGGAAAATATAACAGGAAAAAGAGCCTTAATTACAGGTGGTGCGCGGGGATTAGGAAAGGCGGTGGCCTATGCATTAGCGAAAGAAGGTGTTCATATCGCAATTACCGGGAGAAATGAAGCTGCTTTGAAGGATACTGTCGCGGAACTTGCCGAGCTAGGCACTGAGGTCACTTATGCCGTCTTTGACGTATCAAATTATAGTGCTGTACAGCAGGAGATCGAGCAATTGAAAAACACTTTCGGTAGCTTTGATATATTAATTAACAATGCTGGAGTGGCATCATTTTCCGCTGTGCTCGATATGGACGTTGCCGATTGGACATCGATCATTCAGACAAATCTCTTGGGTACATACTTTGTTACAAAAGCTATCCTTCCACAACTGATTGAAAAGAATCAAGGCGATATCATTATGGTATCTTCGACAGCCGGATTAAATGGCGCCGCCACCACTTCCGCTTATAGTGCCTCAAAGTTTGGCGTCATCGGTTTCGCCGATTCTTTAATGCGGGAAGTACGAAAAAACAATATCCGTGTATGTACGCTAATGCCAAGTACGATTGCCTCAGATATGTCCAAAGATCTTGGACTCACCGATGGCGATCCGGAGAAAGTTCTCCAACCTGAAGATTTCGCGGAGTTGGTGGTTGCCAATTTAAAACTGCCAAGAAGAGCAATGCTAAAATCAGCATCTTTATGGTCTACAAATCCTTAACAGTTGAACCACGGTTCGCAAGGATTTAAATAAAGGCTTTTGACGGCCTCTCTCTACAAAACAAAGAATTGATCATGGCAGGAGTATTCCTTGCTCCTGCCTTCTATAAACAAGCAATTATGAGTCAATTATTTTCATCAGTAAATATTGGAAAACTGCAATTTAAAAATCGTTTGGTCGTATCTCCGATGTGCCAGTACTCCGCAAAGGATGGTTTTGCTAATAACTGGCATTTGGTCCATTTGGGCCAATTTGCAATCGGTGGAGCTGCAGCAGTAATACAAGAAGCAACCGCAGTTAGTCCTGAAGGTCGAATCAGTGATGGAGACCTTGGTTTATGGGACGACCAGCATATCGAAAAATTAAAAGAAATAACCGAGTTCATTAAAGAAAATGATTCCATACCGGGCATACAACTTGCTCATGCAGGCCGCAAAGCAAGCAGTAATAAACCCTGGTTGGGGCGGAATCAATTTTCGCCGACAGATCCGCAGGGATGGCAAACAGTCGCCCCATCTCCGATACCTTTCCATGCTGGAGATTATGAACCACAGGAACTTGATGTAGACACCATTGAGAATCTGATTGAACAATTCGGAACAGCAACGAAAAGAGCAATACAAGCTGGTTATGAAATTATTGAACTCCACGCTGCGCATGGGTATCTGATCCATCAATTTCTTTCACCACTGAGCAACTTACGGACAGACTCTTTCGGTGGGACCTTTGAAAATAGGATACGTTTTCTTATTGAAATTGTGAAAAGAGTAAAACAAGAAATAACAAGCCAAAGTTTATGGGTACGTATTTCCGCAACGGATTGGGCCGAAGCAGGCTGGGATTTACAGCAGTCTATAGCCTTATCACAACTACTGTATACATTGGGGGTAGATCTAATTGATGTGTCGAGCGGAGGCTTGGTCTCCTATCAAAAAATAGATATCGGGCCAGCATATCAGCTCCCTTTCGCCATTGCGATTAAGGAACATACCAAGAATAACGTTGCCACAGTAGGTTTAATCAAAACAGCTATTCAAGCGGCCGAGATCATCGCACAAAAGCAAGCAGATTTAATCTTAATCGCACGGGGATTTCTTGATGACCCACATCTTCCATTACATTTTGCCAAAGAATTAGATGCTGACATCCCCTGGCCTAAACAATATGAAAGAGCAAAATAAGATGAAAAATTGTAAAAATAGCTGTATATGCTCCATATCATTAAGGAACAACCTCGTATAACAAATACAATGAGATAAGATTAAAAATGAAATTAAACCTCAACAAGATACATCATATCGCCATTATCTGTAGCAACTATGAGCGTTCAAAGAAATTCTATACTGATATACTGGGGCTAGAGATTGCTAGAGAATACTATCGTGTGGAACGTGATTCCTACAAACTGGATCTCAAACTCAATGATCATTACATTATAGAACTTTTTTCGTTCCCATCACCACCCAATCGGCTTAGCTTTCCAGAAGCGGCCGGTTTAAGACATCTTGCATTTGAAGTCGATAATCTCGACCTAGAATTAAATAAGCTCGAAAAAGCAGGTGTATCACATGAAGGGATCAGAATAGACGAGTTAACAAATAAACGCTTTACATTCTTTTTTGATCCTGATCAGGTTCCAATAGAACTATACGAACGTTAAAACAGAAAGCGGCATTGATTTAAATCAATGCCGCTTTCTGTTTTATTACTGTATAATTAAGTGATTACAATTTACGCTTCACTTCAACTTGTTCGTAGGCTTCAACAATATCTCCTACTTGAATATCATTGAAACGGTCAATATTTAAACCACATTCATACCCCATTGAAACTTCTTTCACATCGTCTTTGAAACGTTTCAAAGATGCCAACTTACCTGTGTGAATAACGACACCATCTCTAATTACACGGATATCATTGTTTCTGTTAATTTTCCCCTCGCGAACCATACATCCAGCAATCGTACCAACTTTAGAAATTTTGAAGGTTTCTCTGATTTCAACCTCAGCAACAATTTTCTCTTCAAATTTCGGAGCCAACATACCCTCCATTGCAGACTTGATTTCATCAATCGCGTCATAGATGATCGAATATAAACGTACATCAATTTGCTCGTTCTCTGCCAACTTACGTGCATTCTGTGTTGGACGTACTTGGAAACCTATGATGATCGCATCGGAAGCAGAAGCTAACAATACATCTGATTCAGAGATCGCTCCCACTGATTTATGAATAATATTAACTTGGATCTCGTCAGTAGACAATTTCAACAATGAATCTGATAATGCTTCAATAGAACCGTCCACATCACCTTTAACGATAATATTAAGTTCTTTAAAGTTACCGATGGCCAAACGACGACCGATTTCATCCAAGGTAATATGTTTAGTTGCACGCATGCCTTGCTCGCGTTGTAACTGAAGACGTTTGTTGGCTACAGTTCTAGCTTCAGACTCGCTTTCAAGAACATAAAGCTTATCCCCTGCTGTTGGCGCTCCTGCCATACCCAAGATTTGGACTGGAACAGAAGGTCCTGCCTCTTTAACACGTTCACCTCTTTCATTCGTCAAAGCCTTCACCTTACCTGAATGCGATCCCGCTAAAATTGGATCTCCAACACGTAATGTACCACTTTGTATCAATACCGTTGTCACGATACCACGACCTTTATCCAAAGCTGCTTCAATTACTGAACCAACAGCGCGTTTTGTCGGATCAGCTTTTAGATCTAACATCTCAGCTTCCAATAGAACTTTCTCTAATAATAGGTCAACATTTTCTCCTGTTTTTGCTGAAATCTCTTGCGCTTGGAACTTACCGCCCCAGTCTTCAACTAAGATATTCATCGCAGAAAGCTGCTCACGAATTCTATCAGGATTTGCTCCCGGTTTATCTACTTTAGTAAATGCAAATACGATTGGCACTCCCGCTGCTTGCGCGTGGTTGATTGCTTCTTTTGTTTGCGGCATGACAGCGTCGTCCGCTGCAATAACGATAATAACAATATCCGTCACTTTGGCACCGCGGGCACGCATAGCCGTAAAAGCTTCGTGACCGGGAGTATCCAAGAATGTAATTTTACGACCATCCTCCAATTTCACCGCGTATGCACCGATATGTTGGGTGATACCACCAGCCTCACCTGAAGTAACGTTCGCCTTACGGATATAATCCAATAAAGATGTTTTACCATGGTCAACGTGTCCCATGACCGTTACAATAGGGGCTCTTGATATCAAATTCGCTTCGTTATCTGGTTCCTCAAGTTCAGCAGTCTCCTCGTCCTCAGGTTTGATAAACTCTACCTGATAACCAAATTCATCCGCTACAATTGTTAAAGTTTCCGCATCTAAACGTTGATTAATTGACACAAACATACCCAAACTCATACAAGTTGCAATAATTTGGGTTACCTGAACGTCCATCAAATTAGCTAATTCGTTTGCAGTTACGAATTCTGTAACACGCAATACTTTCGCCATCATTTCTTGCTCCATTGCTGCTTCTTCAGCATGTTGAGCAACATCGTCACGTTTCTGACGTCTCAATTTGGCACGTTGCGCAAATTTGCCAGATTTACCTGCACCACTCAAACGAGCAAGTGTTGCCTTGATTTGATCTTGGATTTCCTTTTCAGTAGGCTCTTCCTTATTCTCAACAGGTCTTCCCTTTCCTCTATTATCAAAACGATTTCCGTGTTGCGGTCTCGTACCTTGTCCTGGTCTACCTGGATGTTGGCTATTACCACCTTGTCCCGGTCTACCATGATGTTGGTTGCTGTTTTGTCCTTGACGATTGTTCGGATTGTTGTTATTACCATGATTCCCACCGCGGTTACCTTGTTGGTCTCGATTGTTGGGATTGTTACCATCACGCGGTCCACGGTTTTGATTATTGTGACCTTGACCTTGCCCCGCATTTGGGTTTACTGGACCATTTGGATTCGTACGCTTACGCTTACGTTTCTCATTATTATTTCCAGCATTTGAAGATGAAGCCACCGGTTTGTGGGAAGGTCTAGCAGATGGTAATTCAATCTTACCAATGACTTTAGGCCCTGTCAATCTTTCTGCACGAGCAGAAATAATTTCATCTTCTTGTTTTTTCACAGGCTCCACTATTGGAGTTACTGGTACAGCTTTAGGTGCTGTTTCTTCTTTTTTCTTGTCTTCTACCTTCACAGGTTCAGTTTTTGTCTCTACAACCGGAGTTGCTTTTACTTCAGTTTTATTTACTTCGGGCTTTTGAATTTCAGCGTTTGGCACTACAGCTTCCGGCTTTTTCTCAATAACCTTTGGTTCTTCTTTTTTCGCTTCAACAATAGGCGCTTTGACTTCGGCTTCCTTCTTTTCTTCCACCTTAGCTTCAGCTTTAACCTCTACAGGAACTTCTTTGACGGCTTTCGGTTCTTCCTTTACAGGCTCTTCCTTCTTGATCTTACTTCCACCTCTATGCAATGCGTCAAGATCAATTTTACCAACCACCTTCATTCCACCTTGATGAACGGGTTCCTCCGCTTTTTCAGGAGTAGCTTCTTTAACAGAAGGGATTTCTACCGTATTCTTGACCAAGATTTCCTTTGATTCATCATGATCTTCGAAATCCTCATTCTTAGATGATTCCTTAGGAGAAGTGGACGGCGACTCCTCACGACGAATTTTGCCAATAACAATTTGTTTAGCTTCATCTTTCAGTGATTTGTCTCCCTGAAACTCTTTTAACAGCACACCATACATCTCTCCGCTCAATTTAGTGTTAGGCTTTGCTTCTACATCATATCCTTTTTTCACTAAACATTCCACGGCGGTATGTATCCCGATGTTGAGTTCCTTTGCTGCTTTAAGCAAGTTTGTTCCTTTTCCTTCAGTCATCTATAATATAAACTATTTTAATATAATTACAAAAATATGTTTTTTTCCATCCATAAACAATTTATTCCGAATGTTAGATAGAAAAAAATTAACGAGCTGAATTTTATTCAAATTCAGCTTGTAAAATACGTACAATCTCACGAACAGTATCCTCTTCCAAATCGGTACGTCTAACCAATTCTTCCTCACTCAGAGACAACACTGACTTCGCTGAATCCAAACCTACACGTTTCAATTCATCAATAACCCAGCTTTCAATCTCATCGCTGAATTCTTCGATATCAACATCTTCATCAAACTCGTCATTTTCGCGATAAACATCAATTTCATAACCAGTCAATTTCCCAGCCAACTTGATATTGTGTCCTCCACGTCCAATTGCTAAAGAAACTTGATCCGATTTTAAATATACAGCCGCAGTCTTATTTTCTTCATCGATTTTGATTGAGCTAATCCTTGCTGGACTCAACGCACGAGCGATATACAACGAATGGTTCGTTGTAAAGTTAATCACGTCAATATTCTCATTACGCAATTCGCGAACAATACCATGAATACGGGATCCCTTCATACCCACACAAGCTCCTACAGGATCAATACGATCATCGTAAGACTCAACTGCAACCTTTGCTCTTTCTCCTGGTTCACGGACTATTTTCTTGATCGTAATCAAACCATCAAAAATTTCAGGAACCTCAAGTTCAAACAAACGTTGTAAAAATGCAGGCGCAGTACGTGAAATAATAATCTTTGGGTTATTATTCATCATATCCACTTTATGTACAACAGCACGAATACCATCGCCCTTTTTGAAGTAGTCAGCTGGAATTTGCTCTGATTTAGGAAGAATTAATTCATTACCGTCCTCATCCAATACCAAGATCTCTTTCTTCCAAATCTGATAAACTTCACCAATAACCAACTCCCCTTCTCTATCTTTATATTTTTTAAAGACCTCATCTTTTTCCAATTCTAAAACCTTAGACACAAGCGTCTGACGCGCAGCTAAAATTGCACGGCGACCAAAGCTTTCTAATGTGATCTGTTCAATAAAATCATCGCCTACTTCCAAATCTTCATCATGTTTTCTAGCTTCCGCCAATTCGATTTCAAGATCATCATCTTCTGAAAATTCATCTTCAACAACGACGCGCGTTCTCCAAATCTCCAAATCTCCGTTATCTGGATTCACGATAACATCCACATTTTCATCCGTACCAAAACGGCGGCGGATCATACTACGAAAAACCTCTTCCAATACTGTAATAACAGTAGGTCTATCGATATTCTTAAACTCCTTAAACTCTTGAAAAGAGTCTATCAGATTGATGTTGCTGTTACTCATTATTATTAAAATGAAATTACCACTTTTGTTGCTTTTATTTGATCAAAAGGAAGTACTTTTTCTACCTCTTGTGCTTTTTTACCTTTTTCTTTTACCTTTTGAAGAACAGTGATCTTCGTATCGTCTACGGCCAACAATGCGCCTTCAATTTTTTCATTATCGTTCAATTTCACCTGAACTGTGCGACCAATATTCTTTTGATACTGTCTTATATTGACAAAATTAGCATCAATTCCAGGGGATGATACCTCTAAACGATAGGCATTATCAATTACATTTTCCTCTTCCAGATGAAAACCAACATGACGGCTCACCTGTGCACAATCATCAATACTAACCCCATTGTCCCCATCCAAAAGAATCTCAAGAATTTTATTTGGACGCATTTTCACACTGACAATAAACAAATCCTCGCGATCTGCTATTTTCTCCTCGATGAGTTCAATAACTCGTTTTTCTACATGCTGCATTGTTCTGTTTCTAGAAATGCTAATTAATTGAATTAAAAAAAGGGGGCAATACGAGCCCCCTTCCTTTCAGATATGCAAATATAGCATTTTATAAAATAAAAAACAAACTTATAAACATTGTTTTTATATTCAACATACCTCTACCCCTTATAAAAACAATGTTTCGCTCTTTTTGGGTGCATTAAAATTCTTTCAAAGTAGCCAACGCCAAAACACGCAATTAATTTTTCACTATTTTGAACTATCCACAACTGCATTAATTGTCTTCTGCATCTGCGCCATCATACTTGTCAGCGTTTCCATTGTCGGCTCTGGAGTAGGCTCAGGCAACTGCGTACTGATAAAAGCCTTTGCTTTCCATACCTCAAGAATATCTGCAGTCTCCACCCAATAAGGCTCATAGGTCTTATTGTCGGAAACAAGCTTCAAACCTTTATCCTCTTTAAATTTAAAAGCGATACGTTTATAAACCACTCCATCCTCCTTAGAAACCACAACATAGGTACTCCCAGGCTTAATATCATGCCAATTCTCCACATACTCCGCTACGATAATGGATCCTGAAGGTAATGGCAACATAGAGTCGCCCTTTATTTCAAAAGCACGAAATGTTCCCTGACCAAACATAGGAAGTGAAAATTTAGGCAATTCAGCGACATATTCCGGATCTCCATACCCATTTAAATACCCCGCACTTGCCTTAACCGGAACGAGTTCAATATTCTCACGATCATCCGCATCCACCGTAACACTAAGCACCCTTAAATTAGATGCATTGCTTTTGGGAACCGGCTTCCATTTTTCATCAATAACATCATTTGCCAACTCATCCATAGTCAAACCATAGAATTCAGCAATCTTCTTCAGCAACTCATATTTAGGCTCAGCCCTATCTTCTTCGTACGCACCCACCGACGCACGTTTAATTTCCATAATATCAGCAAATTGTTGCTGCGTGATTTTTTTTCCTTTTCGAAGGAATTTTAGATTGGACGAAATATTTGACATATTATTTTTTCAAAAAAATATTTTGCAAAAACTAATTTTATTAGTAATATTGTGCCAATAAAATTAGTAAATATATTTTAAACGTCCAAATAATTTAGCATTATGAATAATTTTATTGTATATATATTAACAGACAGCAATCGTAAACACTTTGAAATTGGGCTTAGTTCCAACATATTCAGCAAAGTATTGGAATTGGAGCAATCTAATAGCTTTATTTTCAACCAAGGCCCAAGGTTAAATCGGATAATCTACACAGAAGCTTTTACTAGCTTGGAGATAGCCAACAAAAAAATAAACGAACTGCAGCATTTCACAACTATGCAGATTGAAAGGCTCATCCGTAAATCCAACCCAAACTGGAACAACCTTTTCCCACAGCAACACCACGCTTTCACCAAAAGAGACTCCCACTACGCCGCTTAACATAAAAAAAGCCACCTTAGTAAACTAGGCGGCCATCTTATATTTTTAATTATAAATCTTTAAGCGTCGTATTTAATTTCGGCTACTATCCTTCTCCGAGGGTAATAATCCTTCATACTGAACACTGTTATCTCCGCCTTCAGTATGGTTACGCTCAACATGATTTTCTTCAGCGCCTTCTTCCTGTGGCCCTATTAATCCTTCATCAGCGGGCTCATCTACCTGCGTAGAATCACTCTGCTCTGGCTCTGGATCGCTATAGCGGGGAGTTTCGCATTTGTAAGATTTTGTAATTTCGACAGTCGGGCTAGGAAACTTACCTTGCGTATACCCCAACTGCTTATCTTTATATACTGACTCCATGTATACGCCAAATATCGGCAATGCTGTACGGGAACCTTCTCCCGAATGGGAATTTTTAAAGTGAATACTCCGCTCGTCACAACCAACCCATACACCTGTGACCAAATCTTTCGTCACCCCCATATACCAACCATCCACATATTCAGACGAAGTACCTGTCTTTCCTCCAATTTCATTTTCCTTATCAAACAAGTCCCACTCCCACAATCCCTGAGAGGTACCCCCAGGTTCTTCCATGCCACCACGAAGCATATAGGTCATCAACCAGGCATCTTGCTTATCCACAACTTGTTTACGTTCCGCCTGAAAGGTCGCAATCACATTACCGTCATGATCTTCGATCTTAGACACCAATAAAGGAGTAACACGCTCGCCATGATTCATCATCGTCGAGTACCCATTCACCATCTCAAAAACAGAAACATCATTTGGCCCCAAACCCACCGAGGCAACTGGATTTAATTTACTCGTAATACCACAACGATGCGCTGCATCGACTACTTTTGCAGGCGTAACCATATCAGTCAATTGTACCGTTACCGAATTAATTGAACGCGCCATTGCGTGACGCAAAGACATTTCACGATAGGAAAAATTCCAGTCTGCATTTTTAGGCTCCCATATCTCCACAGAGTCCCCTTTATCAATCTTGATTGTAACGGGTTTATCTGTAATCTTGTCACATGGAGACATCCCCGACTCCAAAGCAGCCAGGTATACAAAGGGTTTAAATGTAGAACCAGCCTGTCTCTTCGCCTGCATCACGTGATCATACTTAAAATATTGATGGTTTATACCACCCACCCACGCTTTAATTTCACCCGAATATGGATCCATAGACATCATTCCCGCATTTAGCATCATAGCATAATACTTCAACGAATCCATTGTGGACATATCTTTTTCGATCTTACTACCATCCCTCCAATTATAGACTTCGATCTTCTTCTTTTTATTCAAGAAGTAATTGATGCTATCCGGGGTATTTGCATATTTTTTGCTTAAAAAAGCATAATAAGGAGTTTTCTTTGCCAAATTATCCAAAAAGTTCGGAATAACCTTACCTGATAAATCGCGCCAAGGCTCCTGTCCTTCCCAGGTATTATTTAGACGTTGCTGCAATTCGACCATTTGTTTCGCCACAGCCTCTTCAGCATGTTTTTGAAGCTTAGAATTTATCGTGGTGTAAATTTTCAAACCGTCTGTATAGATATCGTAATTATTATCCTCAGACCATTTCTCCAACCACTTAGCAACAGCAGCACGCAAGTAAGAATCTCCCCCAGCATTCAGGTCTTGACTATTCGTATTCAAAACAATCTTCTCTTTAACCAGACGATCATATTCCTCTTTTTTCAAAAAACCGCCTTTATACATCTGGCTTAAAACCGTGTTTTTCCGCACAAAAGCATTTTCGGGATTGCGAATAGGGTTATATAAGGTCGTACCTTTTAACATTCCGATCAAAACAGCAGCTTCATTTTGATTCAATTGATTAGCCCCCTTTGAAAAATAGCGCTTTGCAGCAGTCTCAATACCATACGCATTGTTACTAAAGGATACTGTATTTAAATACATTTCCAATATCTGATTTTTGGAATAGCGTTGTTCCAATTTATAAGCCGTCATCCACTCCTTGAACTTTGTCACCACCAAGCCCGCAACAGGAAGACGTGTCAATAAACCGCCCGCCTTATTATAACGTGTACGATAAAGATTTTTAGCTAATTGTTGCGTAATGGTACTTGCGCCACGCTTATCTCCTTTTAATGTAGAGATAATACCTGACCCAAGTCCGAAAAAATCAACACCATTATGACTATAAAAACGTACATCCTCAGTTGCGATCAACGCATTCGTCACTGACTTCGGAATACTATCAAATGGAATTGGATTCCTATCCTCATCAAAATACCGCCCGATTAAAACACTGTCTGCGGTATATAACTCCGTTGAAATATTAACACTTGGCATAACAATATCCTTTTTTGTTGGAGAATAACCGAAAAGCCACAAAAAATTCAATTGTATAGCACAAACCAATATAATGATAAAATATATTGCTATAACGAGATAACGAAGAATCCTATTCTTAATACGTTTAAACATAAATGGAAATTTATCTTATATTCAACACATCCGATAAGCAAAAGGTTTTATGCCCATCAAATATGCCTTTATATCTATTTTCAGGGGCTAAATATACAACTAAATAAATCGCTGTAATCAACTATTTACATTTTTTAACAATAAAAAACAGACAATAAACAACTGTAAAATATGATATGGTTCCAAAGGATTAATTTTGAAAATTACCACGACAATTAAATAGCAAAGGGGATGTCTGGAGAAAACAAGCCGAATCTACTCTTGTTTATAAATTTGGCTCCGCGTTCCACAAATATTATACCCATTTTTCAATTATTATCGATTTTATTTTAAAATAATAATGATATTTGTTTAAATTTAGATGTAAAAAAGTCAACTATTAGCATGTTAAAACAAACATTACAACAAAAGCTATTACAGAAATTGTCTCCGCAACAAATACAATTTATAAAATTGTTGCAGGTTCCGACGGTTTCATTAGATGCTAGAATCAAGGAAGAATTAGAAGAAAACCCTGCGTTAGAAGATGGTAGCTTGACGAATATGACGGATCCTATAGAAGAATATCCCGATAAAGATCCAGATGATAATTTTGACAATGAAGATGGGTTCGACTCTGAAGACTTTAGTTTAGAAGACTATATTCAGGAAGATGATTTCAAAGATTACGGCAGTGGCTATGACTATGGAGACGACGATGATGACCGGAAAGAAATGCCTGTTGCTATTCAGCACTCTTTTTACGAGCAGTTACAACAACAATTAGACCTTTTGGCATTAGATGACAAACATTTTTTAATTGGCCAACAAATTATTGGCAGTTTAGATGACGACGGCTATTTACGCCGGCCCATCATCAATCTTGTCGACGATCTTGCTTTTGGCCAAAATGTAATGACCGATGAGCAGGAAGTACTTGATATGCTAAAGGTAATTCAAGATTTTGAACCTGCTGGAATTGGAGCACGAGACCTACAAGAGTGCCTATTGATCCAATTACAAAAAAAAGATACCCAAAACCCCACAATCAAACTCGCTATTAAAGTCGTAGCGAATTACCTTGAAGAATTCACCAAAAAACATTATGATAAATTAGAAAAATCTTTAGGTGTTTCATCAGAGGATTTAAAAAACGTCGTCAACGAGATCCTAAAACTTAATCCTAAACCAGGAGATTCTGGTGCAGTCGCGGGCAAACAGCTTCATATTATCCCGGATTTCCATATCAGCAATAATGATGGAACACTGCATCTGACTTTAAATGGCCGAAATGCACCTGAGCTTCGCATAAGTCGTGATTACCAACACATGTTCGAGCATTACGAGAAATCGGATCAAAAGGATAAAAAAATGAAAGAGGCTGTACAATTCGTCAAACAAAAACTTGACTCAGCCAAATGGTTTATTGATGCAATAAAACAGCGTCAACAAACCTTACTAAAAACAATGAATGCAATCATGGAATACCAATATGATTATTTCCTCACGGGTGATGATCGAAAATTAAAACCCATGATACTGAAAGACATCGCCGATAAAATCGACATGGATATATCTACGGTGTCGCGGGTAGCAAATTCAAAATACGTACAAACAGAATTCGGAACATTTCTCTTAAAATCATTTTTCTCTGAAGCTATCCAGACGGATTCCGGTGAAGAAGTATCCAATAAAGAGGTTAAGAAAATATTGGAAGAGTGCATCGCAAAAGAAAATAAACGGAAACCCTTGGCTGACGAGAAACTAACTGAGATCCTAAAAGAAAAAGGATACAATATCGCGCGGCGAACGGTGGCAAAATATCGGGAAGCATTGAATATTCCTGTAGCAAGATTACGAAAAGAGCTCTAAGAGCTCTTTTTGTTTTTCCCACAGACCAAATCCAAATTAAGAATAGTATCTTTGTGCTTGAATTAAAATAAGCATTAAAGAATGAGCAAAGTAAAAGTTGGAGTTGTACAGATGAGCTGTACCGCAAGCAAACAAGAGAATCTCGAAAAAGCTATCGCTAAAGTAAAAGAAGCCGCTGCAAAAGGTGCGCAAATTGTGTGTCTGCAAGAACTATTTACCTCTTTATATTTCTGCGATGTGGAAGATTATGACAATTTCGCACTGGCAGAATCCATTCCTGGCCCATCGACCGACGCACTATCGACAGTCGCTAAAGAAGCCGGAGTCGTAATTATCGCTTCATTATTTGAAAAAAGAGCGGAAGGACTGTACCACAATACAACTGCCGTACTGGATGCCGATGGTTCCTATCTAGGAAAATATCGCAAAATGCATATTCCAGATGACCCTGCATTTTATGAAAAATTCTATTTTACCCCAGGAGATTTAGGCTACAAGGTATTCAAAACAAAATTTGGAAGAATAGGCATTTTAATTTGCTGGGATCAATGGTACCCTGAAGCATCTCGAATTACCGCATTGATGGGTGCAGAAATCTTATTCTACCCTACAGCTATTGGATGGGCAACAGATCAAGATGAAGAAACCAACAAAGATCAATACAATGCGTGGCAAACAATACAACGCTCCCATGCCGTTGCAAATGGTGTTCCTGTTGTATCCGTTAACCGTGTAGGATTTGAACAAAATGGCGCGATGAAATTTTGGGGTGGAAGCTTCGTAACAAATGGACAGGGCAAACTGCTTTACCTCGCTTCCCACGACAAGGAGGAAATTGAGGTTGTCGAATTGGACTTAAATGAATCGGATTATTTCAGAAAACATTGGCCATTTTTGAGAGACCGAAGAATCGAAACATACGCACCTATCACCAAACGTTTTATTGACGAAGACTAATATTGGATATTCTAGCCATTTCAGTTTCGAACGCACACAACTGTGCTGAAACGAACTGAAATGGCTTTTTTTAATCCCATTAAAATAAGTATGGAACAAAAAAAGACATTCACACAGGACTATTTTGACAATTCCCCGAAACAACAGGGCTTCTCATTTCCCGCAGAATGGGCAAAGCAGGAAGCCTTATGGTTGAGCTGGCCACATAAAGAGGAATCCTGGCCTGGGAAGATCGAAACAATATACAAACCCTATTGCGAATTTATTAAAGTCGTAGCAACCGGGCAAAAAGTAAGGATTAACGTCGCTAACGAGGAAATGCAAAATTTTGCTATTACCGCGCTCAAAGAAGTGACAACCGATTTTAGCAATATCGAATTCTATTTTAATCCGACAAACGATGCTTGGTGTAGAGACCACGGTCCCGCTTTTATAATTAACCAAGCAACAAATCAAAAAGCAGTTGTCGACTGGGGGTATAATGCCTGGGGTGGAAAATACCCACCTTTCGATTTAGACGATGTCGTACCAACACGCATTGCCAAAGAATTTAATCTCCCTTTATTCACCCCTGATATCGTCATGGAGGGCGGTTCCGTTGAGTTTAATGGTGCAGGAACTATTATGACTACAACAGCTTGCCTACTGAATGAAAACCGAAATCCACACCTGACAAAAGAACAAATAGAAACCTATTTGAAAGAATTTTATGGTCAGGAACAAGTTTTATGGCTTGGAGACGGTATCGTTGGAGACGATACAGATGGGCATATTGATGACATCACACGTTTCGTCAACGAAAACACAGTTTTAACGGTTGTTGAGGAAGATCCGACAGATGAAAACTACGAAATACTTCAAGAAAATCTAGCAACGCTTCGTTCATTTAGACTCCTAAATGGAGAGCCTCTGCATGTCATTGAGCTCCCAATGCCAGCTCCTGTTATCTATGACGAAACAAGATTACCAGCTTCTTATGCTAATTTCTACATTGCAAACGATGTTGTTGTTGTACCGATCTTCAACGATAAAAATGACCAAAGAGCACTGGATATCATCCAAGGCTGTTTCCCTACACGTAAAGTCATAGGAATAAATTCCGTCGACATTATTTGGGGGCTGGGAAGTTTCCACTGTTTAAGCCAGCAAGAGCCGGCACTGAGCTAAAAAAACTATCCATAAATAAAATGTCCCCAAAGAGTTAAAAACTCTTTTGGGGACATTTTTTATGATAAAAATAAGCAGCTCCGCTTTGATTTTTAGTTAAGCCGTGTTAAACAACAATAACATTTACCCCAGCTTTTTCTAACGATTCCACAAAGCTTGTATTTACTTTATCATCGGTAATTAATATATCAATTTTATCAAAACCACAAATCCGCCCGAAGCTTCGCCGTCCGAATTTAGACGAATCTGCTAGTACGACAACCTTTTGAGCCGTATCGATCATAATGCGATTTAATTGTGCCTCCTGCGCACTTGACGTTGACACACCATATTCTAGGTCAATACCGTCCACACCCAAAAATAATTTACTGCAATAAAAATCCTGCAATAAATTTTCCGCATACTTTCCAGTTACCGATGTTGAAGTCTTGCGAAGCGTTCCGCCCATCTGCATGATTTCAACCGAAGGATATTTGATCAATTCCATCGCAACATTCAATGCCGAAGTTACGACAGTGATATTTCCTTTAGGAGTGATCTGCTTTGCCAGCGACTGCATAGTCGTTCCTGAAGCGATAATGATTGAATCATTTTCCTCAATCATTTCAGCCGCTTTTTTTCCGATCCGACTTTTATCGTCCGAACGAAGCTTCTCTTTTTCAAATACTGTACGGTCAGTCGTATAAGGATTATATTGTGTTGCCCCGCCATGCGTTCTAAACAACAATCCACTATCTTCCAACAAGGTCAAATCTTTCCGAATGGTTACAGAGGAAACGCCCAATTCCTCACATAGATCAATTACCTGAACTACGCCGACCTCCTTTAATTGTTTTAAGATATATTGATGTCTTTCTACATTTGTCATGGCTCTATTTCTAATAAGCTGTTAAAATACTAAATCTATTATCGGTTTGTTTAAAGGAATATGTCGATATCTTGAAAAAATCCATCGATATCAATAAATTTCAACAAATATGACTTTCTACTTAAATTTTCCTTCGTAGAATTGATGTTAAAATAATGAAATTATTTAATTTTTTCACGCTGACAATCATAAATTCATTTTTCTTTTTAAAATAAAAATGAATTAAAATTGCAAAGGATCAGGCAGGACAAATTGATAATCAAGTTCCTCTAGAAGTAATTTTCCGCTAACTATTTTTTGAGTTGCATCCGCCGCTTCGAACGCAAGAGGTAAAGCATAGCCATATTTTTTTGCCGATGCCAGAATAACATCCATTTTCTTAGGGTGTAAGGGAGCAACAACATTATAAACCCTATATCTAAGCGCGCGGCAAGATGCCTCCTCCAATAACCTGACCACATCGTCGATATGAACAAAATTAGCCGGCTGCTCACCGGTCGTACAGATACGCTCAGAAAAATATTTGGCAAAAACACGATTTTTTCCAAACAAACCTCCCAGACGATAAATGAGTGTATCAGCCAATCCCAACATACTTGCTTCAGCAAGCAAAAGTTTTGATGAAAGTAAGGTTGTATCTGCATAGGATTCATCAAATACGCCATCTTTATCCGGATAAATACCAATAGAGCTTAAGAAAACATGTTTACTCCATGTAATGTGACCAAAAAACAAGCTGATATTCGAAAATCTATTTTCAAGGATCGCTACACTATTTTTCTGACTTGCAGGTATACTGTTCAATACGAAGTCAAAGTGAGTAGGTATGTCACTCATCTCAGGAAAACTTTCCTTATCAAAATCCAGGATAAACGAAAAAATACCATCAGCATTAAGCCGATGGTATTTTTCATATGTTCTCGTACTTGCCCAGACCTCATGACCTCGGTGCTTCATATATATCGCAAAAGACTCTGCGAGCCAGCCACATCCTAAAATGAGTACCCTCATAGGACAAAACGATTAATAGGCTTTTGCAAACAGTACACGGCGTTTAGAAGGCTTTCCAGTAAAGATACAAATACCATCCTCTTCCTTCGCATCCAAAGGAATACAGCGGATTGTCGCCTTAGTTTCTTCTTTTACACGTTTCTCCGTTTCGGTTGTTCCGTCCCAATGACAGGAAATAAACCCACCTTTACCTTCCAACACTTCTTTAAACTCATCATAAGAATTCACCTCAGTGTAATGAGAGGTTCTGAAATCTAATGCTTTTTGGTATATATTTTCTTGTATGGTATCTAGCAACTGTACAATCGTACCAGCCAGTCCCTCCTGAGCAACCGTCTCCTTCGTTTGGGTATCACGACGCGCCAATTCAACAGTACCATTTTGCATATCTCTTGCTCCAACAGCCACACGAACAGGAACGCCCTTTAATTCCCACTCTGCAAATTTAAAGCCCGGACGCTGAGTATCCCGATCGTCATATTTCACCGAGATATCTTTCCCCCTCAATTCATTTGTTAACTGATTCACAAATACATCAATTTGTGCTTTTTCTTCTTCAGTCTTAAAAATTGGAACTATGACAACCTGAATTGGAGCCAATTTTGGTGGTAATACCAATCCTTGGTCATCCGAGTGCGCCATAATCAATGCCCCCATCAGACGAGTAGAAACACCCCAGGAAGTTGCCCACACATGCTCTAACTTACCTTCTTTAGAGGTAAATTTTACGTCAAATGCTTTTGCGAAATTTTGGCCAAGAAAATGCGACGTCCCTGCTTGCAGTGCTTTTCCATCTTGCATCAAAGCCTCGATACAATAGGTATCCAACGCTCCCGCAAAACGTTCGTTTTCGGTTTTTCTACCACGTACGACAGGCACTGCCAAAATATTTTCAGCAAATTCGGCATAGACATCAAGCATACGCTCAGTTTCGGCAATAGCCTCTTCACTTGTTGCATGCGCCGTATGCCCTTCTTGCCATAAAAACTCAGCTGTACGTAAGAAAAGACGTGTACGCATTTCCCAACGTACAACGTTCGCCCATTGATTGACCAAAATTGGGAGGTCACGATAAGATTCAATCCATCCACGATAGGTATTCCATATAATCGTTTCCGAAGTCGGGCGTACGATCAACTCTTCCTCCAACTTCGCCTCTTCATCCACTACGATCTTACCTGTACCGTCGTTTTTTAATCGATAATGTGTTACCACCGCACATTCGGTAGCAAAACCTTCCACATGCGCCGCCTCTTTAGAAAAAAACGACTTGGGAATGAATAAAGGGAAATAAGCGTTGCTATGACCTGTTTCTTTAAATCTCTTATCTAAGATTGCCTGCATCCTTTCCCAGATAGCGTATCCGTATGGTTTGATCACCATACAGCCTCGTACAGCTGAATTTTCAGCTAGATCAGCTTTAATCACAAGCTCGTTATACCATTGTGAATAATCTTCAGCACGACTTGTTATTCCTTTACTCATATGAAATTGATAAATTATTGTAACATTATTACGTTAAATCTCGTCTGTAATTCTAATACGAAAAGCGTTCAATAAAAAATATTTGTATTTTTGATTACTTCGATTAAACCCCCTTGAGAAATTTGCGTCTAAGATAGTAAATAAGGCTGTATAATCGAAAATAACGATTTAGGATATTATGAAAAAAAATAGATTATTTATCGGAGCACTTGCCATAACAGGAGCGTTCATGCTGGGTTCCTGCGGTACGAGTAGGCAAATCTATGGCGACGATGTCTATGGCAATAACGGGCAAGCGAGACAAAAAGTTTACCAAAGCCCAGACTATTATTACACAGATGTAGATCAGTCCCAACCAAATGGACAGGCACAAGGCGGTTACTATGATGATGAGTATTCTGATCAGGATTACAACAGTGATTCCTATGAAGATCTTGAATATGCCAATCGTATCAACCGTTTCTATTACGCTAGTCCGGGCATGACGTATTTCGACCCATTTTTTGATCCATGGTATGGTTATGGTTTCGGCGGTTGGTACGGATATGGCCCATCGTTCGGAATGGGATGGGGATGGAACTCTGGATGGGGTTCATCTTGGTCTATCGGCCTCGGATGGGGATGGGGTTCTAGCTGGGGCTGGGGATCTCCATGGTATGGTGGTTACAGACCTTGGGGTGGCTGGTACGGCGGTGGCTACTGGGGATCTGGTTGGTATGGAAACGGCTACTGGGGTGGTGGTTACTGGGGTAACTCAAGACCACGTTATGCTTCGAATAGGTCTGTATACAGAGACAACTATAACACACGTAGTTCATCATCAAGATCCCGCACAGCAGGAGGATATGACCGTAATGGTGTTGCCCGAAATTCTGGGGGGTACGATCGTACTGGGGTAGCTCGCGATTCAAGAGGCCGCATTACCTCTGTTTCCAACAGGTCAAGAACTTCTGACGGTTCTGTAACACGGGGTTCTGCTTATGATCGATCAAACGGTAGAACAAGAACATCGGATGGTGTATCGAATAGAGCTTATTCAGACGGTACACGTTCAAGAACATCGGACAGAGTCAATGGTTCTTATCCAAACAACACACGTAGCACCTCTAGTGGATATTATAATAATGATTCCAGATCACGAAACAGCTCAGGTGAGGTATCTCGTCAGATGAGCCGTTCGATGGAAACACGTTCCAGCAACCCAAGCTCGACGTCGAGACCATCATATACTCCACCAACAAGAAGCTATGATAGTGGTTCATCATCCCGCTCCAGCGGTGGTTTCTCTGGAGGTGGTAGTTCTAGATCTTCGGGAGGAGGCTTCTCTGGAGGCGGTAGCTCAAGATCAGGTGGGGGACGTACTCGATAGTTAAAAGCATTTTAAATAGTAGCATACAATTTCTTGTATGCTACTAATTTAGTATTGACGACATTTTAGCATATGACAATCAAAAAATTACTTTTTGGAACTGCATTCATTTTAGGTGCAGCAGGGACTACTCAAGCGCAATATACGAAAGATGTACTTTTATTTTCCCAAGGGGACAATGGCGGAACAGCTCGTTTTAAAGCCATGGGAAATGCATCTACCGCATTAGGTGGAGATATAAGTTCAATTACGAGTAACCCTGCAGGTTTGGGCTACTTCAATCAGTCTGATATATCCGTAACAGCCAGATACCTTAACAATAAAAATAAAACAGACTATTTCGGTCAGAATTCGAACAGCAGTAAGAATAATTTCAATTTAGACAATGCCGGAATTGTTTTTCACCTGCCGACTTACCGCAATGGTGGCAACCTCGATCGAGGCTGGTTAAATTTCAACGTCGGTATCGCCTATAACAGAAACTATGTATATGATAACCGGCTAGAATATAGAGGAGTTAATACAGACAATTCCATTACCCATTCCTTTGCCGATCGTTTAGCAACTGAAGGCAATGCCGGAGGTTGGGGACAGGATTTCTATCAAAATTCATTTATGGTTGATGACGACCCAAATAATTCAAAGGATTTCTATCCGATTGCCATCGGTAAAAAGATGGGATCATATCCTGGGAACGAACAAGTCAATTCTATTTATGAAAAAGGCAGTAAATCGGAATCTGTATTGTCTTTTGGAGCAAATTATAGCAACAAGCTTTACTTAGGTGCATCCCTAGGTTTCACCAGCTTCCACTATAATACGGCTAACGTATTCACTGAATATGGTCAAACAATGACCGAAGCACAATTAAAGGATTACAATAGCAAGTCTGTGTTTTTAAACCCAAAAAACCCTGAGTATCAATATCTCGACAACGATTACGAGCTATTTGAAACCTATAATCAGATTACGGATGGCACAGGAATTGATTTTAAATTAGGTATGATCTATAAGTTTACGCCTACTTTTAGTATGGGGTTCACTGCCAAGTCACCGACCTTTATGAATATCAAGGATGATTCCGAAAATTATACTAAAATTAATTACTTTTTGCCCAATGCAAATGAAGCCCGTGCTCAATTCGTAACAAACGACAAAATAGGTAATAGTTCATGGGAATATAACATGAATACTCCCTACCGCCTTTCCTTAGGGGCTAGCCAATTATTTTCAAAAGGTTTGATTACAGCCGATGTGGAGTGGGTAGATTATGCTGCGATTCGCTATAAAGATGCTGGCGGTTACAACCAAATGCAAGAAGATAGAATGAATCAAAGTATCAAAGATACTTACCAAGGTGCAATTAATGCAAGAATCGGTGGTGAAGTTCTATTAAATAATGTATTTAGTGGAAGAGCCGGTTTCAACTACAAAGGTAATCCTTACAAAAATGCTGATTATACAGACTATACAGCTTCACTAGGTGTTGGAGCTAAACTTGGTCGCGGTATGTACATCGATTTAACAGGTGCTTATAATGCCGTAAATTTTAAAGAAAGCCCATATATTATTGATGAGGCTCACTGGAAATCATCCAGCCCACTAGCAGATATCAAAAATCAAAGAACGAGTGTCATTTTGACCATCGGTTCAAAGTTTTAATTATTTAAAAGAACGTCCAGCAAGCCTGGACGTTCTCCGTTTATCACAGTCAGCCAGATCAAGGCGAATGATAAAAACCAATATCTGAAGATCACGTCGCCAAAATTCCCTTCCCATATTGAAAAATTCTGCTTAAACCGACTTATCTCATAATTATACTTGTATATAAAGCCAACTTTATCTAAGTTTGTCCCCTTGGATTGAAAATTACATGGCAAATCAAACAATTTCAAAAGCATTCAATTTCATTTTTACATACCCCATTTGGCGGATAGAAATCGATGCGGAGAATAAATTGATCGCTGTGGAGACCAGAAACCCAGACGATACCCTACCCTATTTTAATGTAGTCACTTTCGAAGGGTCTTACGTATTACAAGACTTCAAGGCAATAGCCAAAGAGTGGGTCCTAGCTGGAATTCAATGCAAAAAATTAATTCTTAAGAAGATTGCCAATAATTCACCTATCGACGCAGGCATACAGGTAATCGATTGCTACAATCCACAGCTTCAAGAAACCTGGTTCAACTACATCTTCGTCGGTCTAGTCGATCAAGGCATGCTCATTAGACCCAAAGTAATAACACAGGGATTACAGTTATTTTTGAATCTCCAATCGATGTCAATTGAAAGCAAAAATGAAATTCCCTTTAAACCTTATGCCAGCGCGCTCGTCTATCCAATTATCTACAATGGTGAAATTCCCCTTTTTTTAAAGGACTTCCCAATTGATGGTGAGATCTGGATAAATACGGTGAATGACTACTTTATTTGGGCTTTCTATGAAAAAGACAGAAACAATCGTTATCAAATCAGGCTAGTGCAATCCACAAGAGAAAAATTGACAGAGTCTATTATTGCAGTTTCCGGGCTGGAACTAAAGCTCTTCAACATTTATTTTCTTATTCACGAACAAATATTCCTTTTGACAGATAATAAACGGGAGTTTGTTTCGTATTTAGTATAATTGCAAAATATATGAAAGTTTTATTCGAATTAAAAACATATAAAAAGATAGCTATTCTATCCATCGCGATATTAGCTATTCAACAAGTTGAAGCAAAGAATTCAACCTCTTTACGTACTGATTTTATCCCTGATTCAGTAGGAACTGAAGCTATCAATGGTGAAGAATACGTGTTGTTCAAAATTGAAAAAGGCGACAACTATTACCAGTTAAGTAAAAAGTATAAAACAACGGTGGGCCAATTGACCCAAATAAATGGTAATGGAACATTAAGCCTGGGGCAAATTGTGAAGATTCCGACAGGTCGAAAAGCGAAATCAACAGTAAGCAACGACCGTGGAAATACGACGGTGCAAAACCCGCGTAATCCGCAACAGCAAGAAGGTTTTACGGAATATATCGTTGGAGAGAAAGAGACACTTTATGCCATATCTAAAAGATTCAGTATTTCTGTTGAAGATATCAAAAAAGCAAACAACTTAAAAAATAACGTTATTGGCGGTGGAATGAAGCTCATGATCCCCAATCAGCCCCTACCTCCAGAACGACCAAAATTAGTTGAACCTAAAGGAATCGAAATTGTAACGCCTGATTCGACAGACGTTGACGATAAAGAAGAAAATCAAATTTCAACAAACCGCTACGGAATACGCGAAAAGTCCGAACGTGGTATTGGTGTGTGGATTGATGGACTTTCCTCTCAAGGTACAAGCAATCTTGCTCTTCATAAGAGCGCTCCAGTAGGTACTATTCTAAAAATTACCAACCCAATGACCAAAAGTGTTACTTACGCAAAAGTGGTCGGTAAATTTAATGATAATGCCGAAAACCAAAATGCAATTGTCGTGTTGTCAAAGTCTGCCGCCGCAAGCATAGGCGCACTTGATAAACGCTTTCAGGTTGAAATTGCTTATGGATTACCGCTAGAAAATTAACAGAATAAAATAGCTTTTATAGCATAGTAAGAATGAATAACAAACCGTATGTCATAGGTATTGCCGGAAGTAGTGGCTCTGGAAAGACTTTTTTTTTAAATAGTTTTTTAAAACATTTTAAGCCTAATGAGGTAACCTTAATTTCCCAAGATGATTATTACATCCCTGCAAATACTAAAACCCAGGAGGAAAATAGGCTGTATAACTTCGATATTCCGACATCAATCGACAGAGATGCTTTTTATAAAGATATCAAGGCACTCTTTAACGGTGAGACAATACATAAAGAAGAGTATACATTTAACAACCCGGCATTAACCCCCAAGATACTAGAGATTAAACCGGCACCCATTTTAATTATTGAGGGCCTATTCATTTTCTATTATACGGAAATTAATAATTTAATCAATCATAAGATATTTTTAAGCGCAGATCAGGATATCGCATTAAGACGACGTCTACACCGTGATCTGGTTGAACGTGGCTACTTTGAAGATGATGTTATGTACAAATGGGTAAACCATGTGCTGCCTTCCTACAACGAATTCCTACTTCCCTACCGGGATACTTGCGATCAGGTTATATTTAATAATACCGATGAACCAGAACCAATCTGGGATATCACCAACCAAATTTCTGAAGAGCTAAAATTAAAGCTCAATTTGGTATAAAATTAAAACAATGTAGAAAGGAGAATCTCGTAAACAGATTCTCCTTTCTATTTAAAGTACTTGATTTATTGGTATCAAGATTTTAAATACCTATCTTTGCGCCACGAAACAAATCCATCATAATGAACCATCCTGTAAAGATTAAAAATGCATTGGTTTCAGTCTATTATAAAGACGGCCTTGCTCCTTTAGTTGAATTATTAAACAAATACGGTGTTACTTTCTATTCCACTGGCGGAACAGAAACATTTATCAAAGATTTAGGGATAGATGTTGTTCCAGTTGAAGACCTCACCAGCTACCCTTCTATTTTAGGAGGGCGTGTAAAAACATTGCATCCAAAAGTATTTGGCGGTATTTTGGCGCGTCGCCCACTTGAGTCGGATCAACAACAGCTTGCTCAGTATGAAATACCTGAGATCGATTTGGTTATTGTGGATTTGTACCCTTTTGAAGAAACTGTTGCTTCCGGTGCATCGGAAAAAGATATTATCGAGAAAATAGATATCGGTGGAATTTCATTGATCCGCGCTGCCGCTAAAAACTTTAACGATGTCGTTATTATCTCATCCAAAAATGATTACAAAGAATTGGAGGAAATACTAGCAAACCAAGAAGGTAATACCTCATTGGAACAACGTAAAGAATTTGCTAAACGTGCATTCAATACATCCTCGCATTACGATACAGCAATCTTCAACTATTTCAATCAAGAAAATCCGCTTCAGGTTTTTAAACAATCTGAGCAAAAAGCGCAGGTGTTGCGCTACGGTGAAAACCCACACCAAAAAGGTGTTTTCTTCGGCGATTTAGATAAGATGTTTGATAAATTAAACGGTAAAGAGTTATCTTACAACAATTTGGTTGACGTTGATGCTGCCGTTGCTTTGATTGATGAGTTCACAGAACCTACATTCGCGATCTTAAAACATACGAATGCTTGTGGAGTTGCCTCCCGTTCAACAATCAAACAAGCTTGGTTAGATGCTTTAGCATGTGATCCTGTTTCAGCTTTCGGTGGAGTTTTAATAACGAATGGCCAAGTTGATGCTGCAACAGCTGAAGAGATCAATAAATTATTCTTCGAGGTGTTGATTGCACCTTCTTATTCTGAAGAAGCGATCGCTATACTTACCGCAAAGAAAAACAGAATTATTTTGGTTCGTAAAGAGGTTACATTGCCAGCACAACAGTTCAAAACTCTATTGAACGGCGTCATTCTTCAAGATAAAGACAATACGATTGAAGGACCTGAACAAATGGTTACAGTAACACAAGTACAGCCAACTGCAGAACAACTGGAGGATCTTTATTTTGCGAACAAAATTGTAAAACACACCAAGTCAAATACAATCGTATTTGCTAAAAATGGCACTTTGTTAGCTTCAGGTGTAGGGCAAACTTCACGTGTAGATGCATTGAAACAAGCTATTGAGAAGGCCATTTCTTTCGGTTTTGACCTTAAAGGCTGTGCGATGGCATCGGATGCCTTCTTCCCTTTCCCTGATTGTGTGGAAATTGCTTCAGAAGCTGGTATCGCGGCGGTATTGCAACCCGGTGGTTCAATCAAAGATCAATTGTCAATTGATATGGCCAATGAAAAAGGAATCTCCATGGTAACAACGGGTGTTAGACACTTTAAGCACTAGTTGAACTTCAATAATAAATAAAAAAAGCTACTTTAGAAAAGTAGCTTTTTTTATTTATCTCGCTTCTACAGGAAACTTTGAACGCTTATACTGTTCCATCTCCGCGCTAAGTTTGCGAATCGCATAACCAACAATAGCCACATCATCGATCCACCCGCCCACGAGAATAAAATCAGGAATCGCATCAATCGGCGAAACCACATAAAGTATCGTTCCAATAATAATCGATAAATTCCATCTATCCATTTTATACTTCCCCGTAATTGTGTCCTTACACATTGCAATTAATACGTTGAAGTCGTCCATATAGCTCCCTAGATTCCTCGCTTTTGCCTCCGCCTGTACAAATTCAGATTCCGTAATTTTACGATGCCTAAACTGCTCAAACATTCCCTTCGCAATTCTTTTGATTCTATTGTTCATACCTCAAAATTAGGATTACTAGTTTAACAATCCAAATCCTCGCGCTAAACAAAACTCGGGTCAAAATCGAATTGTAAATCGCAACATGAGCAAATTCTTTCCCTCAGACTGATTAAATTTTGTCTAGGAACCATATTCATCTGCCGCCGATCCGATTAACCACCATCTTCAAAAATTGGCTTGCAAAGGCTATCGGAATAAAAAACGACGTCTGAACATAGATTTTTATTATTTTTACAAATCGCTGTAGCAAAGTGTGCGTCTTCTCCGTATAATAGACAACACAAGCGCAACGTGTGTCACAAAAAAATAGATTTTAATATTACACGGTTATGAAAAACTATAGATTATTCAATTTTATTGCTATTGCTTTAGCGGCACTCTTTTTAACAAGCTGCCTAAAAGATAATGATGATCAGCCAATTCCCGGTGCATTGTTTACCATGGTCAATGGCTACAGTGATGCCAATGCAGTCATCTATTATGCGGACGGAGGCTCACTTCAAAACCCCAGCTATCCATTGGGATTTAAGAGTTATACTCAAATCGGTTTATTTACAGGAGCACGTAAAATAGCAGTTTCCGCAGAATATAACAAAATCTTGACGGATACAACAATAACGGTCAAAGATAGTACAATATATACGTCCTTTTTATTTGGATCAAAGTCTAAACCAGTGCAGGTGGTCACGACAGATCGGATCAATAAAGACATCAAAAATACAGAATCTGGGTTACGCTTCTTTAATTTTGCGGAAGGTACAGATTTGGTTAGCCTTAAAATAGGGGATTTGACCTCTCCAACAGAATGGACAAATAGAGCAAAAGAAACACAAAATTCAGCAAGTGCACATCAGGGCTTTATCGCTCAAAAAAGCGGCACATTCACTGTTACGGCACGTGATAAAGCAGGAAAAACAATTGCTACACGTAGCGACATTAAATTGGTTGAAGGCTATTATTATTCATTGATCCTTATCGGCAAAGCCAATGATGAAAATAAACCACTATATATTGGTCTAGTAGCCCAAGCCGCAAATTAAAATACCCATATCTATATACGTTATAAAAACGGCCGTCATGTAAACATGATGGCCGTTATTCTTTACTTTATACTAAACTTTAGCTGTTAATGATTCCCTTTAGCTGCTACTTTAGTAACCACATAAATATCTTCATTGTCTTTTTTCATCTTATATTTCTCCCGGGCGATACGTTGCACTTCTTGCGGATTTGATCGAATATCATTAATTGTTTTAATGATAGCCGCATTTTCTTTCAGATAGAAAGATCGTTCACTTTCCAGATTTGCTTTCTGCTTTTGATAACTGTACTGCGTGGCAAAGTCATTTCGATCAAAAAATAACATCCACACGAGAAAAGCCAAAGCGGCTAACAAATACTTATTTCTTATTAAAGACCACAATCGTTGCATAAGACAAAAATACTATTTAGCTTTTATACTTAGGATATTTTCTTCAAAAGTTGAACATCTTTAATTAAAGATATGGAATAATATGTTCAAAGTCATCATATAACTAGAATAATCTTATCTTTAACAGTTCAAAAACGATCATTCCAATGAAATATTCATCGTTAAGACGAAACGCAGTTTTAACGATAAAAAGATATTCCAAATGATCATTAAAGAATAAATCGTTGACATATGAAATACTATCTTATTGCAGGTGAAACTTCAGGGGACTTACATGGTGCCAATCTTATTAAAGCATTAAAAATTGAAGACCCCAATGCGACTTTCCAAATAGTCGGGGGAAATCTGATGCAAGCAGAGGCCGAAAAAAATGCATTGATACATACTTCAGAAATGGCTTTTATGGGCTTTATAGAAGTTTTAAAAAATCTGCCAAAGATATCTAGGAATCTCAAACTTGTTAAAAATGATCTATTAAAAGAAAAACCAGACACCGTCATTCTGATCGATTTCCCGGGGTTCAACTTGAAAATCGCTGATTTTGCAAAAAAACACGGAATCAAAACCTGCTATTATATTTCCCCAAAAGTGTGGGCCTGGAATCAAGGTCGTGTAAAGAAAATAAAACGGATTGTCGACCATATGTTTTGTATCTTGCCATTCGAGGTAGATTTTTATAAGAAATGGCGCATGCCCGTTGATTACGTTGGAAACCCGCTTTTGGATGCGATTTCAACCTATAATTTCAATCCCCAATTTAGAGCACAAAATGGATTATCAGAAAAACCACTGATCGCCCTTTTACCGGGAAGCCGGGAAATGGAAATTTCCAAGCTTCTCCCTATCATGGCCGAACTTCCGTTTTTCTTTCCTGTTCATCAATTTGTCATCGCCGGTGCTCCCAATTTTGACGAAGCCTATTACAAGCAGTTTTTTAAAGGCATCGACATTCCCGTGATCTTCGATCAAACCTACGATATTCTCCATAACGCAGAAGCCGCAGTCGTCACCAGTGGGACGGCTACTCTTGAAACAGGTATTCTGAAGGTACCTCAGGTTGTCGTTTATAAGGCTAACCAACTATCTGTATGGATAGCCAAATTAGTCATCAAGGTTAAATTTATCTCGCTAGTGAATCTAATTAATAATTTCCTATCAGTGAGGGAATTGATTCAAGACGACTGCACGCCATACGATATTTCCTATGAAGTAGGTGAACTTATCAATAATAAAGCCCATCGTGCAAGTGTGATGGAAAACTACGATATTCTGGCAGAAAAACTAGGTTCTCCCGGCGCATCTGAGAAAACGGCCAAATTAATTGTAAAATATCTCGCTAAAATTTAAACTCTTTGACCTTTTATTTGTCAAACTACTAGTTAGTTACAATTAATTAAAAGTTTTATGAAATTTAAATTTATTCTAGGCTTTTTTCTTTGCTTTGCAATGACCTTCACTGGGAAAGCACAAGAAACACAACATATTTCTAAACTGGAAATTGGCAAAAAGGCAAAAAAAAATATCGATAATAGAGACTCAACCGTCGTCATGCACATCGATACTTTAATCATGAAAGACAATGCTACCCTTTCGTTCTATGGTAAGAAAAATGTCAAGCTAACGATTGGTTATGCTGAAATTGGAAATAAGGCAACCATCTATGGAACCGATGGAAAGAATAACGGTGCCAACTTTGACATCAATGCTAATTTTCAAAAATTAGGTTCCCTTTATATTATTGCAAAAGGAGATGACGCTTTTAATGGCACGAAAACCTTTCCAAATGGGAACGGAGGAAAAATTAAAGTCACTTTAACAGATGGCAGTCTCAAACCTCAAACAACCAACAAAAAGGCTGTGAACTATATTTATGGAGACGTAGCTGCAGGTGGACGAGCTGTCAATGCAAACACAGACTTGAGAAACATCTATGATCGGATTAAAACCGCTCCCACTGGATTAAGAGGATTGCCGCAAGGACAAATTTATTCGGGCAGCCCCGGAACTGAAGGTTCATTTGAACTAATTTCAACACAAAAGTAATCTTCTTTAAGATCCTAAAAAAGCCGTATTATTTTTTGTAATACGGCTTTTTTAGGATTTCATATGCTAATTACATCCTTTTCTCTTAAGCTCATAGGCCAATACCAACCGCGTCATCCGATCGTACCGTGCTATTCCTTCCTGTTGATTGTTATGTTTCAGGTATTGATTATAAAACAATCCCATCACATCGTCGACCCAACCCGTATATTCACGCCAAAACTGCTTTTCTTTTTCCAAGTCTTTCAATACATTTACACTTAATTTTCCTTTATAATCTTTTCCCAAATCGGGGTACATACCCTGCAGCTCACGTAACATATAAAGCGTCGTCTGAAGGTAAGCCGAATACCGGTAAAAAGATTGGGGATGCCGCTGTAAACGAACAAAAGCAATAAAATTCGCCTCATCTTCAAAACCGATTCCCTGTTGGTGGGCAAGTTCATGCACCGTAGTAAAAGGTAGAAAAGTTACCGGCATGGCTTTATTAACCTGCGCTTCATGGGTAAAAGGATTAAAATAGCCCGATACACCAAAAAAGGAAACTATCTTACTATTTATTGGCGATTTTGCCTTAATTAGTCTCCTTGATAAAAACGCTGCAAAAGCTGTATCCCGTTGCACCCATTGATTCAAATCCTCTTGAATAGCTTCTTTACTCCCTTCCCAATGCGATGGATCCACATGTTCACGCAACTTATTTGTGCTATCCAAAAGTCCATTTAGTACCACAAGATAATCTGCAAGTTTTAAACTATCAACCTCTAAATGGGCATTTGTACTGATTGGCTTTCGATAATAATTTAAACCCCACGATAGGTAAAAGAAAAAATAGACCCCCAATAACAAATTGATAACGAGCAAAACCGAACGAAAAGAATTTTTCCATCTTCTTTTCCATAAATTTCCAATCAATTTGACAACTAAATAGATTAGAAAAGCAACAACGACGACATAAAATAGATCGCCAAGACTAAAGGGAATATAACCCAAAATAAATCTCGGCACATGGCTATAGAAACGGTAAAACCCACGCGCATAAAATACCTCAATCCATTGGCTATGTTTCTCAATCAGGGAGAAAATAAAAATTCCAATCAGAAGTAACAGCAGCGTGAAAACAGCTATTTTATCGCGCTTTTCCATTCAAATAAGATATAAAACGATTAACTTTCGTTCTCAAAATAGACCTTGTAATAATTCATGCCTTTATCCTCATCGTAACCCTTCTCAAGATATTCTCGTTTACCATGAACATAAATATGAAAGTTCTTATCCAGCTTTAAAACGGACTTGTAAGAAGATTCCATTTTTTTTACGGCTTTATCTGCTATTTCAAAACTTGCCTGAAATGGAGAGTCAAATTCATCTTCAAAACCGGCTTTAAAGTCCTGAAATAAAGCAATTGCTTGTGGATTACCCAATACTTCCTCCTCGAACTCTTCCTGGACAAAAGTCTCTTTTTCCTTAAAATAGTTCATGGATTTGTTCATCAGATCAATCTTGTCTGCTTTCTCCAATTCAAACGTCTCATCTAATTTTTCCTGAACAAAGTTCTTATACACTTTCAGGTAATTCCCCGTTTGATTGAAATTATCGTTACGCACGCGAAGTTGCAGAAACTCATCTTTCCAGTACACAGCCTCCTGTTGACGGTTTGTCTGATCGAGAACCAGCACCTTATAACCCTCTTCTTCTTCAACGTTGACAATAATACAGCCCTTGTCCAGTTTATTGATATTGATCGCCTCCTGCTCATATTCCAACATAAAAGCACCTTGCTCCGGATATACTTTCAGATAAGTCTCTTTATTTTCAGATTTGAATATACCAATCGCATCATGTTCTTCCCCTTCGATCTGCACATTTTTTAAGGCAACTACATACACCTCTCCAGCCTTAATTTTAGGATGGTTGGATACCTCATAAAGGTGTTTTGAAATTTGCTGGGAGAAATCATGAAATGGAAGCTGCTCCCTAAAATACTGCCGCACAAAATAGAAAATCTCATTCAGCTCCAACTCTCCATTGGGATGATATAAGCGATATACTTCATTCACCTTTGCAAAAGGGCTCATAAAATACTGCATCAGGAGCCCAGGTAACACGTCGTCTCCTTCAAGAGATACCGGGGCATCCGACAAAATATAAAATTCATCTTGCGCTTTATTGCCTACGCGATGAATAGATAACGCTTCAAAAGTTGCATCTTGGTGAAAAAACATATTTCTTATCTTATAAATTATATATATCTATTGCTATTCTAAAAGTGTGACAATGTGCATTGACAATATCTTTAATTTCAGGAGAATAACCTCCGCCCATACTTACTTGAACAGGGATATTGTGTTTATGGCACATTTGAAAGACCAATTCATCTCTTCGAAGACAGGTACTGCTACTTAAGTTCAATTTACCCAGCTTATCTGTTTCCAAAATATCTACCCCCGCTTGATAGAAAACGAAATCAGGCTCAAATTCCCGAAATACATTAACCAAACTTTCTTCCAATAAAGTGAGATATTCCATATCAGTAATATAATCTGCTAAGCCAATATCCAAATGGGAACGCTGTTTGACAAAGGGATAGTTTTTCTCACCATGCATTGAAAAGGTAAACACCTGGTTATGCCCCTCAAAAATATGGGCAGTACCATTTCCCTGGTGCACATCCAGGTCAATGATGAGGATGCGGCTAGCATATTTATACTTCAATAAGTAGCCTGCGGCAGTCGCTTGATCATTCAGCAAACAGAAGCCTTCGCCAAAATCATAACCCGCATGATGTGTTCCTCCGGCAATGCTAAATGCAACACCATATTGCAGTGCATACTTTGCACTTTGGATTGTTCCATCAAGGATATAGCGTTCCCGATCAACAAGGCTTTGACTTAATGGAAAACCTATTCTACGGACCATCTTGGAATCCAAAGTAAGCTCAAACAACTGCTTTACATACATTGGATCATGGACCAAACAGCATGTCTCAAAACTCGCGAGCTCAGGACTGAAAAAACTTGACTCATCTGCCAGACCTTCATGTTTTAACTGTAAAGGAATCAACTCGTACTTCAACATCGGAAAACGATGTCCCTCTTTGACGGGGTGGACAAATTCTTGACGAAAAGCTATCTTAAGCACCTTAAAATCTTCTATTACTCCATGCGAAGATAAGAAAAAGATCTTTTGGAGTTATAGGAGAAAAAGGGCATCTTTGAGAAGAAACAAACAGCAAGCCCATGTTATGTTACCATAACAGCCTACTTGTATTCGATCATAAATTTATATTCTTAAAAATAAATGGAAACAACTAATTTGCCCCAATTGTCTGCCATGGAACAACGTGTACTAGGCGCACTAATCGAAAAATCTAAAGTAACCCCAGAATATTACCCCATGACGATCAATAGTCTACAGGCTGCTTGTAATCAAAAAACTTCCCGAAAACCAGTTGTACATTATACGGAAGACGATATTGTGTCGACACTAGATATATTGAAGAAAAAGGGCTTAATCTCGACAGTTGTTGGTGGTGGATCTCGCGTAACGAAGTATAAGCATAATTTTGCCATACAATTTCCACTGGTTCCCTCTGAATTAACCATTGTTTGTTTATTGCTACTCAGAGGACCAATGACCGCCGGCGAAATTAATTCAAACTCCGGAAGACTTTATGAATTTGAATCGTTGGGCGAAATCAATGAACAATTGGAAAAATTGGCACAAGAAGGCTATCTTAAGTCCTTACCGAAACAAACGGGCCATAAAGAAGTCCGCTACATCCATTTATTAGGAGAAATCAATCTGGAAGCCTATGAAAATAGTGGTCCGGTGAGCGGCTCCTCGAACGACCAGATCTTACTCGATCGAATTGGACAATTGGAACAGGAAGTTGCAACCTTGAAACAGCAATTTCAGGATCTCTGGGATGAATTACATTAATTGCTCATGTCGCAAACAATAGATTCCAAAAACGAAATATCCAAAGCAACCTTGTGGCTGATGACCATCGCCACCGGCTTAGTTGTCGCCAATAATTATTACAATCAACCACTATTGGGCCTGATTGCCAAAGACCTCCATATTGACGAGGCTATGGTCAGTAATTCGGCCATGTTAACGCAGATCGGATATGCCTTTGGCCTGTTACTAATCGTTCCCTTAGGGGATATGTTTAAAAGAAAAAAAATGATCTTGATCGATTTCTTTTTCATTATTTTTTCTTTGGTAGGCATGGCCATGTCCACTTCTATCCTATCTATCTTGCTATTCAGCTTTCTGATAGGTTTCACGTCCGTTATTCCACAGGTTTTTGTACCCATGGCAGCCGAACTTGCGAGCAAAGAAAAGCAAGCTTCAGCGATAGGTATGGTTATGTCGGGTCTGCTGATCGGTATATTACTCTCTAGGGTTGTAAGCGGCTTTGTCGGCTCCTACTTTGGCTGGCGCGAAATGTATTGGATAGCGTCAGCAATTATGGTCATTACAGCCATCACCATCGCATTGAAGCTCCCAGAGGTACTGCCTAATTTTAAAGGTTCTTATAAGGAATTGATGCGATCAGTCTGGAACTTTGCCAGGAAACAACCTGTATTACAGTTGGCGGCTTTTCGTGGAGCCATGGGATTTGGGGCTTTTTCCGCATTTTTTACAACGCTTGTTTTCCATCTTGAAGCCCCACCTTTCTTTGATGGCCCGGCAACTGCTGGAGCCTTTGGCCTCGTCGGTGCCTGTGGGGCCCTTGCCGCTGCTTTTGTCAATAAACTAACCATTTATATAGGCAAAGCAAAAATCATCTTGTACGCGATCCTATTGATGTTACTCAGCTGGTTATTATTCGCCCTCTTCGGCAATTACTATTGGGGCCTGATCCTTGGTGTTATTCTCATCGATCTTGGCCTACAGTCGATGCATATCCTAAATCAAAGCGATTTCTATGCGCTAAACCTCGGTGCCAACAATCGACTAAATACTGTATATATGGTGAGTTATTTCATTGGTGGATCAACAGGCACTTTTTTTGCTGCACAAGCATGGCAACACTTCCAATGGCCCGGCGTTATTTTCGTAGGTACATGTTATACGCTGTTGGCATTGTTGGCTCATCTATTATTTGATTATAAATTAAGAAAAAACTGATATGAAATTCGGCCAAGTAGAGCACCCTGAGGAAATCGATTTTACCCTTCCTCCTACTACACCAGAAACCTTAACCTTATTACAGCACTTCAAAATAGACAAACCTTTTGAGGTATATGTTGGCTGTGCAAAATGGAATAAACAAGATTTAAAAGGCTTTTATCCCCGAGGCACAAAGGACGAACTTGCCTATTATTCCACGCAGTTTAACAGTATTGAACTCAATGCTACATTCTATAACTCACCCAGTATAGATCAAGTAGAGACCTGGAAAAAGAAAACACCTGCTAACTTCAAGTTCTTTCCCAAAATACCGCAATCCATCAGCCATTTTAGCAGACTATTAAATACGGGAGATAAAGTAAAATTATTTACGGATTCCATTGTTCATTTCGATGAAAAACTGGGAATGGCCTTTCTCCAAATGCACGACAATTATAACCCAAAGGACATGGCCCGTTTAAAACTATTCTTACATGACTGGCCAAAAGAAGTCCCGCTAGCGTTGGAAGTCCGTAATAAAGACTGGTTTTCCAAACCCGAAGTCACGAAAGAACTATACACGCTCCTGGAGGAGACAAATGTAACGAATGTACTGGTCGATACTGCTGGCCGGAGAGACATGCTCCATATGCGCTTAACAACGCCGACCGCTTTCATACGGTATGTAGGTGCAAATCATGCATCAGACTACGATCGACTCGATAACTGGATCGATGTTCTGAAACTATGGCGGGAAAACGGGCTGCAAAAATTGTATTTCTTTATTCACCAGAATATTGAGGTGGAATCACCATTATTGGCGACACACTTTATCAAAAAACTGAATACAACATTCGACTTGGATCTAACCTATCCGAACAAAAACACAGGAAATAACTCATAATAAGACAAGTTATCAAATCTGGTCCCACTCGCACAAATAGAAAAGAAATATTTGCCCACAAAAAAAGCCGAAGTAGAAAACACTTCGGCTTTTTATATTAAAAATCAAGCTTTATTCTATTTTTTAGCGTATTTAAAGTTTTTACCAATGAAACGGGCATTACCACCCAATTCTTCTTCGATACGCAACAATTGATTGTATTTAGCCATACGGTCAGAACGGGAAGCAGAACCTGTTTTGATCTGACCACAGTTCAATGCGACAGCTAAGTCTGCAATAGTTGCATCCTCAGTCTCGCCCGAACGGTGCGACATCACAGAAGTATAACCAGAATTTTGAGCTAAAGTAACCGCATTGATTGTTTCAGTCAATGAACCGATTTGATTTACTTTCACTAAAATTGAATTTGCTGTATGTGTATCAATCCCTTGTTGAAGACGTTTTGTATTCGTAACAAAAAGATCATCACCTACTAATTGAACATGGTCACCGATTTTGTCAGTCAATGTTTTCCATCCAGCCCAATCATCTTCAGCCATACCGTCTTCAATAGAAATAATAGGGTATTTAGCTGTTAATTCAGCTAAATAGCTTGCTTGTTCTTCACTAGAACGTACAGCACCTTTATCACCTTCAAACTTCGTATAATCGTATTTACCGTCTTTGTAGAACTCAGAAGAAGCACAATCCAATGCTAAACAAACATCTTGACCTGGTTTGTAACCAGCGATTTCAATCGCTTTCAAAACTGTTTCGATTGCATCTTCAGTACCTTCAAAAGTTGGTGCAAAACCACCTTCGTCACCTACTGCAGTGGAAAGACCTCTGTCATGTAAGATTTTTTTCAAGGTATGAAACACCTCGGTACCCCAACGCAAAGCTTCAGAGAATGAAGGCGCACCCACAGGCATGATCATAAATTCCTGAAATGCAATAGGCGCATCAGAGTGAGAACCACCATTGATGATATTCATCATAGGAATAGGCAAAGTATTTGCATTTACACCGCCGATGTAACGGTATAATGGCTGACGTGACTCTTGTGCAGCAGCTTTTGCAACAGCTAAAGAAACACCCAAAATAGCATTTGCGCCTAAGTTACCTTTATTTTCGCTACCGTCTAAATCAATCATGATTTTATCGATGGCATTTTGTTCGAAAACATCTACACCTTCTAAAGCTTTTGCAATTTTAGTGTTTACATTCTCAACAGCTTTCAAAACACCTTTTCCCAAATATTTTGCCTTGTCGCCATCGCGCAATTCAACTGCTTCGTGAATACCAGTTGAAGCACCTGAAGGAACAGCTGCACGACCAACAAAACCATTTTGTGTAGTAACATCTACCTCGATTGTAGGGTTACCGCGCGAATCCAAAATTTGACGCGCATGAACATCGATAATTAAACTCATCTCTTTATTAGACTATAATTTATTTTCATTACTTAGTGTAGATAAGACACACTCTTATCTACAGACATTTTTCACAACCAAATATAATAAAAAATGTATTTATTCCCCTATTTATTATGAATAAAATAGTACTAATCTGAATAATTGGTACTATTGTCACAATAAAAAACCCTTCAAGATCTGAAGGGTTTTTTATATTATATTGTACAAATTAGTTTTTGATCATCGCTACAAAATCATCAAACAAATAGCGCGAGTCATGTGGACCCGGTGATGATTCTGGGTGATATTGCACCGAAAATGCTTTCTGTCCTTTGATACGGATACCTTCAATAGACTGATCGTTCAAATTAACGTGTGTAATTTCGACGTTCTCAGAATTTTGGATATCTTCAGCCACAACCCCAAAACCGTGGTTCTGCGAAGTGATTTCACAACGATTAGCGATAATATTCTTCACCGGGTGATTGATACCACGGTGTCCGTTATGCAATTTGCTTGTGCGGATACCATTTGCCAATGCTAAGATCTGGTGACCTAAACAAATACCAAACATCGGTTTATTTGCATTCAAAATAGCTTTTACCGTATCGATTGCATAATCCATCGGTGCTGGATCGCCAGGACCATTGGAAATGAAATAACCATCCGGATTCCATTTCTCCATTTCCTCAAATGTTGTTTTCGCAGGAAAAACCTTTGTATATACATCACGAGCCTCAAAATTGCGCAAGATATTTTTCTTGATCCCCAAGTCCAAAACCGCTACGCGTAACGATGCATTTTCGTTACCGAAGAAATAAGGCTCAGCTGTTGTTACTTTTGAAGACAGCTCAAGTCCATCCATTGAAGGAACTTCAGCCAATTGACGCTTTAATTCCTCAACATCCAATGTTTCTGAAGAAATAATTGCATTCATTGCTCCTTTATCACGGATATGTCGCACCAATGAACGGGTATCCACATCAGAAATACCAACTAAATTACCCTCTTCAAAATAGCTTTGGATAGATTCATCAGCCATTTTACGGCTATAGTTGATGTTGTAGTTTTTACAAACTAATCCTGCAATCTGAATTTGATTTGATTCGGTATCCTCCTCATCAATACCATAGTTACCAATGTGTGCATTGGTCGTTACCATGATTTGTCCAAAATAAGATGGATCTGTAAAAATCTCTTGATAACCAGTTGTTCCTGTGTTAAAACAGATCTCCCCAGTAGTCGTACCAATTTTACCAGCGGCTTTACCGTGATAAACTGTACCATCTTCTAAAACTAAAATTGCAGGCAATTTGCTGTAGTTGGTCATTATCGATGTTATATTATAAAATGTGTATCCTTACTTTTATGAATTTTAAAGCGTTCCAGATTGGATATAAAAAAAGCCCTCAAATGGGCTAAATATCAATTAACAATGCATCATCACGATTGACAAACCGTTTCCTAAGGCACCTACCAATAAAGACTCTACTTTAATTTTCACGGGAGACAAAGTTACGACATATCACTTAAAAGTGAAAACATTTTTTATTTTTTTATTCCGAAATTGATTTCCGCTCCATAAATTGAGCAAAGTCCCTCAAAACCAGACCTGTCAATAGCGGCACAAGCATATAAATCAATGGATTCTCTAGCCAGGCTTCTCGAAACTCCAAGCGCAACAAAGCAATCAAAGCGGTAGTAAGACCACATCCCGGACAATCATAGCCACTTGCAGCCTTCCAAAGGCAAGGAATAAGAATGTGGATATCCGTGAAAAGATATAACCCTATAGCAATTCCGAAATACCCCAATACCAACGAATAGATCCAATGATATTTAAGGTATTTCAGTAGGATATAAATCATTAATTATTGTTTATAGGACTCTTAATATAGTTGCCATCTGCATCCTTATATTTTCCGACAAGAATCATAATCAAATCAATTAAATACCAGATACCACAACCGCCTAAGGTAAGCAGCTGAATAACGGCAGTACCAATTTGCCCCAAATAGAACCGATGCGCTCCAAAAGGGCCTAGAAAAAAGCAAAATAACAATGCCGGCAACCATCTATCATCCTGTAACGTGTTATTTTGTTGTTGAAAGGGTTGGTTCGCATAAAAAATAGGTTGTCGTACACCACAATAGGGGCAAACCTCGGCCTTGATATTGATCAACTTGCCGCATTCTACGCAATACTTTTCGTTTTCTGTTTTCATTTAGATTTAATTTGGTAATGGGGCTAAAAACCAGCCTTCCATCAGGAATAAAATAATCGTATGAAATTAACAAAAAAACTTATTAAATGTTCTTTTTTTAGCAACATATAGCATTTAATATAAACAGAAAAGGCGCTTCACGGTGTGGAGCGCCTTTTCTGTTTATATATTCAACTTTTAAGAGTTGATTGCTTTCCAGATCATATCTTTCAATGGTAATATATTTTTACCTGTTACCGAAGAAATGAAAATATAGGGTACATCTTCCGGTAGCTCCTGCTCCATTTCCTTCTCCAGCTCCTCATCGAGCATATCAGACTTGGTAATAGCCAGCAATTTGGGTTTATCGGCCAATTCAGGATTATACGCAGTCAGTTCATTTAATAGAATCGCGTACTCCTCACGGATCGTCCGATCGGTATCGGCTGGCACCATAAACAGCAGAACAGAATTTCGTTCAATATGCCGCAAGAAACGATACCCTAATCCCTTTCCTTCTGAAGCGCCTTCGATAATACCCGGAATATCGGCCATAACAAAGGAACGGTTATCCCGGTAGCTCACCATACCCAAATTAGGTACCAGTGTTGTAAAGGGATAATTCGCAATTTCTGGTTTTGCAGCAGAAACGACGGACAACAACGTTGATTTACCAGCATTCGGAAATCCAACCAGTCCAACATCGGCAAGAACCTTCAATTCGAGAATCATCCACTGTTCTTTACCAGGAAGACCAGGTTGCGAAAACCGTGGTGTCTGCTGCGTTGGCGACTTAAAATGCCAGTTGCCCAGCCCGCCTTTTCCTCCCGGGACCAATATTCTGGTTTCACCGTCTTCTGTGATATCGAACAGCACCTCTCCCGTCTCTGCATCCTTCGCAATCGTACCCAACGGCACTTCCAAGATCTCATCACGTCCAGTTGCCCCCGTACGCAAAGAACTGCCGCCAGACTCACCGTTTGACGCAATAATATGCTTACGATATTTTAAATGGAGTAACGTCCAGAGATTAGTCGTTCCTTTCAGGATAATATGCCCGCCACGACCGCCGTCACCACCATCGGGTCCACCGGTAGCTGTGTGCTTGTCACGGTGCAAATGAGCCGAACCTGCCCCACCATGTCCAGAACGACAACACACTTTCACATAATCAACAAAATTCGAGCCTTGCGCCATTACAATTTATTACAGTCTAAAAAGTACTTATCTTAATTAATAATTATCGATGATATCTGTTAAACTTTTAAAGATAGAATCGATATCACCGATACCATTCACTTTAGAAAGTTTACCTTGTGCCTCATAATACGGCAACACATGAATCGTCTTCGTGAAATATTCATCAATACGCTTCACCAATTTATCCGCATCATCATCCGCACGACCAGAAATTTCCTTACGTTTAGCGATGCGTGCTTTCAATTCATCCTCATTCACATCCAGTGCGATTACGACCGAGATTGATGTATTGATACCTTCTAAAAAAGCATCCAATGCCTCAGCTTGAGCAACAGTACGAGGAAATCCATCAAAAATAAATCCTTTTGCATCCGGATTTTTCTTTACTTCCTCTTCCAGCATTGCTATCGTAATCGAATCTGGCACTAAATTTCCCTCAGCAATAATCTGGCTCACTTGTTGACCAAGTGGCGTTTGACCTTTAATATGTGCTCTAAAAATATCACCAGTTGAAACATGAACCAATTGATATTTTTCAATAAGCTTTGCAGATTGGGTTCCCTTACCTGCACCCGGAGGGCCAAATATTACAAGGTTTAGCATAGTTTTATTTAAGAAATTAAAACGAGTTAAAAAATAAAAGCCTAATCACAGATGATGACTAGGCTTTTCAGTTGTGCGCTCCAAGGGAGTCGAACCCCTAACCTTCTGATCCGTAGTCAGATGCTCTATCCAATTGAGCTAGGAGCGCAATAAACCATTACGTTTAGAACTCTGTCCCATGTGTTTTGGTGACGCAAATATAGTCAGAATTCGTTTTTTTACAAATTTTTTTTCAAAAAGAAGTTCCCTCCTTCCATCGACTGCCCTGCAATAATGCTTCTAAAAACAAAAAGCCAATCAAATTGACTGGCTTTTATTTGTGCACTCCAAGGGAGTCGAACCCCTAACCTTCTGATCCGTAGTCAGACGCTCTATCCAATTGAGCTAGGAATGCCTCTTTTAACAATACAAAAACTGTATTTGTGCGCACCAAGGGAGTCGAACCCCTAACCTTCTGATTCGTAGTCAGATGCTCTATCCAATTGAGCTAGGAGCGCTAGGCAACCAAAACAAATCCGTTATCCTTTTCCGTTTTGGTGATGCAAATATCGGTATATTTATCAATTTCACAAACATTTTTTCTCTTTTTTCAACTTTATACAACAACATTTCTTTTATCTCGTTGATAATATTATATTTAAAATATCAACTTTTTTTTTCAGACACGGACAAATATTAGTATTCATGAGCAAAAGAGAATTAAAACGCAGTAAAATCCGCATCGGAGACATCAGTATCTCCTACTACATTCGGCCAAGCACCGCTTACCCTTCTCCCAAAACCGTCCTATTTATCCATGGCTTTCCATTCAACAAAAATACATGGAAACAACAGCTCCTTCAACTCGACGAAGAATATACGGGCATCGCGATCGATGTTCGGGGACATGGACTGAGTACCAACGGACATGGTTTTTTCTCCGTTGATGTTTTTGCCAAAGATCTTGTGGAATTTATCCGTAAGCTCGACCTCAATCACGTCATCCTCTGTGGAATCTCCATGGGAGGCTACATAGCACTCCGGACTTATGAACTAATCGGACAACAGCTCAAAGGACTTGTCCTTTGTGACACCAATTCACTTGCCGACGACAATAAAGCTAAACAAAAGCGTTTTGATTCCATCCAGGCCTTGTTAAAGTACGGCAGAAGGCCATTTGCCATTGGGTTTATCGCCAATGTATTTCACGATAAAACAATCCGTGAAAACCCCGAGGCTGTTGAACTTATCAAAAGCTGTATCCGCAGAAATGAAGTCGCCAGCATTTGCGCAACACAACTTGCTCTTGCATCACGAACAGATACAACGCATTCGTTGAGAACAATCATTATTCCAACATTGGTCATAAAAGGTAAACACGACAAATTGATGAGCGTAGAACAAACCGATATCCTCATCGAGAATATACCGGATGTCCGCTATATGGAATTTGAAGAATCCGGACACTTGCCCAATTTGGAAGAACCCGAAAAATTTAATGCCGTGCTAAATGATTTTCTGCGCAGTATACCGCTTATATCCTCCTAGCACGACATTGCAGAACGAACCATTTTTCAGAAAGCAAAAAAGCCACTTTAGTGGCTTTTATTTCTTTTTTTCATTAAGATTCCGTTCTACAAATATTAGAACGAAAAATCGTCTTTTGAACGGGCACCCGCTTCTTCAGCGTATGCATCGTCAAAGTTAGGCTCATAACGTTTCTCGATTACTTCCTGATTGGACTTGATGTAATTCACCACATCTGTCAAACCTTCAGCGAACTTTTCAAAATCTTCTTTATATAAGAAAATCTTATGCTTAATAAACTGGCCATCCTCAAAGCGTTTCTTGCTTTCTGTGATAGTAATGTAGTAATCGTTCGATCGAGTTGCTTTTACATCAAAAAAATAAGTACGCTTACCTGCTCTCACCTTTTTTGAAAAAACTTCTTCACGTTCTTTGTTTTCAAAATCTCCCATTGGTTGTTATTTAAGTTTAAAGTAATCTTAATCTTTGATAAATATATAATAATTCATTTTAATACACCAAATAATATTAAAAAAAAAGACAATTACGCGTAAAAATGGCAGTCCCCTACGATTTATAACCAAGACAAAAATTAAACAACAAGATTTTTTACCGACGAAATCATTACATTTACCGAAAATATAAGTTGTATTACCTAAAGCAAATATGTAGAATATATTTGTGCCTCTATCTTTGAGTCATAAATAGTAAAAACATTATGGAAAAAGAACCCATCATACCAAACAGCAATAATAGCCGCAATATTGTAGGAGCGATTGTGATCATCGTAGGTATATTCTTATTATTGAATAACCTCAATTTAGGAAGCTGGTTTCCGGATTGGTTATTTGGCTGGCAAACGATATTAATCATCATTGGATTGGTCATCGGTATAAATTCCCAATTTCAGAAAAAATCGGCAATTATCTTGTTGATCATAGGTGGAGCAAGCCTGATCTCAAGAATGATGCGTACTGACTTTGGTTCGGTAACCGTTCCGATCATCATCATTTCGCTCGGTATTTACTTTATCATGAGCAAAAGGAAACCGCCGATGGTTCCCCCAACGTATCCTCATCCGCCACAAGGCTCTTACGACTGGGATAAGCGAGTCCATGAACCCACAGAAGTACCTATCGACAGTAGTCCCGCTGATCAGGAATCAAAACCTTTCAACGAACAATATGGATCAAGCCAACAAGCCTCGCCTAATCAGCAGGCTTTTGGCGACAAAGATCCTTTTCAACAGTCATTTGAAGATAACCTCAACTTGAACAGTATTTTTGCAGGTCAAAAGAAGGTAATCTATTCCAAAAATTTTAGAGGTGGCAACTTGACCAATGTATTTGGGAGTGTAGAACTAGATTTAACAAAAGCGGATATTCAACAACCCATTGTGATCGATACATTCCAATTGTTTGGTAGCGCACGTATTATCATTCCACCACATTGGACGGTGTTTAGCAACGTGGCATCGGTCTTAGGATCTGTTGATGACCGCCGCTTTCAAACAATTTATAATCCTGATACGGATAAGAAAATATACATTACAGGGACCTGTATTTTAGGCAATTTAACCATAAAAAATGCTTAATAGATGAAAAACAAACTGTTCCTCAGTGTTAAAAGTCGTTTAATTGGCATTATATGTATATCCGTATTTATCGGATATCTCGCGTTACAATATTTATTGATGCTTCGTTCTGGTTTCGACCAACAACTCGCATTCAAAGATTCATTTATAAACAGTGTGGTGATGATGTTTTGCTGTTATGGCATGTCATCAGCACTCAATTTCTATACCCCGCAACCCCGGGAGATTTGGAAGGTACTCATCATCGGATTAATCATGGGCGCAATAAGCATCGCATTAAGCCGATTTTTGATGAGTTACTTTATCGAATCGACCTTTACCCCATTGCTGGATTTAACCTTACCCTATCGGGGTATCGTTAACTTCCTCATTTTGACTTCTGTTGCCATTATCAATATCGTTTGGAATATTCAGGAAGACAACATCAACAATATCAAGCGGAAGCAGGAATCCGAAAATTTACTTCGGGAAGCCGAACTGTATAATTTAAGACAACAGTTACAGCCGCATTTCCTATTCAATAGCCTCAACTCCATTATAGCACTTATTGGCGCCAATCCGGATGAAGCCCGAAACATGACATTCCAGTTATCGGACTTTTTAAGAGGAACATTAAGAAAAGAAAACAATCAAATTATCACACTTGAAGAAGAGCTCGATCACCTTCAACTTTATCTTGATATTGAAAAAGTACGCTTTGGTCATCGACTAAATACATCCATCTCTTCCTCAGAAGAAATTTTCAACAATAAATTACCAGCCATGATTATTCAGCCACTGGTAGAAAATGCAATTAAACACGGATTATATAATGTAACGGATCAAGTAGAAATTAAAATAAAATGCCAGTCGAATGAAGGTCAATTAATGATCCAAATCACCAATCCATTCGATACTGAAGAGCAATCAAAACCGAAAAAAGGCACTGGATTTGGGCTTTCGAGCATTCAACGCCGATTGTACCTCCTCTATGGAAGAAATGATCTCCTTGAAACTCAGATTCAGGACAATATATTTATCAGTACCCTAAAAATACCTCAATATGATTAAAGTCGTTATTATCGATGATGAACCCTTGGCACGCTCCATTATTGCCGGTTACTTAAAAAATGAGGCCGATGTATCGGTCGTTGCCGAATGTGGCGATGGTTTTGAAGGCGTTAAGGCTATTCATACCCATGAACCTGATTTAATTTTTCTAGACGTACAAATGCCCAAATTAACGGGTTTTGAAATGCTGGAACTGATAGACAATCCACCAGCTGTCATCTTTACGACGGCTTTTGATGAGTACGCTTTAAAAGCTTTTGAGAAGAACGCATTGGATTACCTGTTAAAACCGGTATCACCTACGCGCTTCAAAAAAGCCTTGGAAAAATTTAGGGCTAACTTCTCAGCTCCGGAGAAAAAGGTACAGCCCAACTACGAAGTCCTTACAGCGCAAGACGAAACAAAAATTGACCGTATTGTTGTAAAAACAGGCACGCAGATCAAAATTATTCCAATTGATACCGTCAAATATCTTGAATCCTACGATGACTATGTTAAGATTCATACCAAAGATGGCATGTACCTCAAAAACAAAACCATGTCCTTTTTTGAAAAATCTTTGGATCCAAATCAATTTGTCCGCATCCACCGTTCTTTTATCATCAAAGTGGATCAGTTGGCTAAATTGGAACCTTATGAAAAAGACTCTTATATTGCTGCATTGACATCGGGCGAAAAGCTCAATATCAGTAAATCAGGCTATGCACGATTAAAACAATTGATTGGAATTTAAACATTCCGTAGATTTGTGCCCATCAATAGTTATGAAACATTTAATTACAATAGTATTGCTGGGCATCTCTTCTTACTCCTTTGCCCAAACGAATCCTGCGGAACAGATCAACAGAGGAGTTTACAATAAGCTGGAATTTTTTATCAATTCCCAGATGACAGACTCCGCCTATAATTTGGCCAGTGATTCTTTCAAACAGCAAATTAGCCTATCCAAATTCACGCAAGTACTCCAAGAGCTATACCCCTTAGGAAGAGTAAAAAGCTCAACGATACAAGAATTTGAAAAAGGGCTTGCAACCTATCAAATGGACTTCGACAGCAAATCATATGCGGTCCTTTTTGCAACGGATACTACCCTAAAATTCAATACATTAAAATTCACACCTTTAGCAGGAAAGCCTCAAGTGGAAAAAACTATTGTGGTACCTTCTACACAGAAATCTGTCGATAACGACGACCTTTTTGTCGATTCAGTTGCAAATACGTACCTGAAACAACAAAACACACAATCACTTGCCATTGGCATTTTAAAGAACGGACAAACCAAAACCTATTTCTATGGCGAGACGGCTAAAGGCAACCAAACTACACCAACAAAAACATCTATTTATGAAATCGGTTCGCTGAGCAAAGTTTTTACCGCTATACTTTTGTCAAATCTTGTCGAAGAAGGAACAGTCACGTTAGATCAACCTATTTCGTTATTTCTTCCTGACTCACTCAAAAAAAATGAAGCGCTTTCGAAAATAACATTTCAAATGTTGGCCAATCATACCTCTGGCTTCCCTCGACTTCCTGAGAATCTCGACAAAGTCAAAGGATTTAACGAAAACGACCCCTACAAAACATACGACAAAAAAGCACTTTATAATTACCTCGCAAGCTTTAAAAATAAAAAAAATCCAGGTGAAGAATATGAGTATAGCAACCTTGGTTACGCCGTATTAGGAGACATTATATGCAGTATCTATAAAAAAAGTTATGATCAGCTTGTAAAAGATATCATCTGTAAACCACTTGAAATGAGTAATACCTTTCAAGTATTAGACCCTAAGAGAAAAGATACTTTTAAAGTATATAACAAAGAAGGCCAAGAAGTAATTCCTTGGTCGTTTGACGCTTTCGGTCCCGCTGGTGGATTAAAATCGACTCTGGAGGATCTGCTTAAATTTGCGAATGCGCAATTTAAAATGCCGCAGACTCCATTGGAAAATGCGATGGCAAATACCCGGTTATTTACATTTTTTCTACCTCCAGACACAGACCTCGGACTCGCATGGCACATGAATTTGATTGACGACCTAACGGTTTATTGGCATAATGGCGGAACTGCTGGAAGTAGCTCCTATCTAGCCTTATCGCCCGACAAAAAAAGTGGCGTAGTCATCTTGTCCAATTCAGCCGTCTCTGCCGATGACAAGGGTAAAGCTATTTTGGATTACCTACTCCGTAAAAAGTAAAGTTCAAAAAACAAGGAATAATGAGCCATATTGAAACAACAATGTGGCTTTTTTTGTTGTAATAGCGATGAGTGATCATTAATTTTGAAGATAGGACAAAACAAATGGATTCAGAGGAATCAACCAACAACAAGCTAAACAGTATCTATTTACATGAAGATATTTATCACTAAAAAAATTCCACAAAAAGGCATAGATCTATTAAAATCTGCTGGGCACGACCTTACGATTCACGATTCAAGTACCCCCCTATCCGAAACGGAGCTTATCAAAGCTAGCCAACAGGCCGACTACGTCCTTAACGGTGGGATGCAAAAGTTTGATGCTAATTTTTTCCAAAACTGCCCCAACCTGAAAGCCCTATCCCTCATGAGCGTCGGCTATGACAATGTGGATATCTCAGCCGCTACACAGCATGGAATACCCGTAAGCAATACACCGGGCATCCTTTCAGGAGCAACAGCAGACGTTGCTTTCCTCTTGATGCTATCGGTATCGCGGAAAGCATTTTTCAACCACAAAAGAATTTTGCAGGGCGAATGGAAAGGTTTTGATCCTACGGCAAACCTAGGTATCGAGCTCAATAACAAAACACTGGGCATTTATGGACTGGGACGAATTGGCTTTGAATTCGCCAGAAAAGCCAAAGCAGCGTATAACATGGAAATTATCTATTACAATCGGAGCCGTAATGAGGAAGCAGAACAAATTCTTGGCGCACGATATGTTAATTTCGACGATCTGCTCACGCGGAGCGATGTACTTTCAATCCATGCAGCTTTGACTGCGGAGACTAAAAACCGGTTTGACAAAAATACGTTTACGCGCATGAAAAACTCCGCTATATTAGTGAATACGGCTAGGGGCGGATTGGTCAATGAATTGGATCTAACAGAAGCCCTACAGACTGGCCAATTATGGGGAGCCGGGCTTGATGTAACAGACCCGGAGCCGATGGATCCAAAAAACCCACTCTTAACGATGGAAAATGTTTGTATCCTGCCACACATCGGCTCTGCCACCGTAGAAACAAGGGATAATATGGCATTGATGGCCGCCAGCAACTTACTTGCAGCAATCAAAGGCGAAAAAATGCCCCAAATTATCAATAAAGAAGTATATCCATGAAACGAAAATTTTTTCAGCTTTTAAATAGCTTAAATAAAGCCATCTTACCAAAATACGGTAAGATGGATCCGTTAAAATTAAAAAAGTACCAGCAGGCTATCATTGCCTACAGGTACTTTGTCCTTATACATGCATTGGAAACGGATCAGGACTAAGCTTTTGCAGTTCCTTGGTCACTTGAATTTGAAACAATGCTAATCTGCGTCGGATTGGAAGATAAACTAATATCGTTCCTTTCCAGCTCCAACATAATCTTTTCTTGCATCGAGTTTCGCGCAGCGACATAGTGCTCTCTTTTCGTCCAGGCACGAACGGTCAAAACCATGGCACTGTCGCCCAATTCTTTGATGAAAACAGTTGGCTCCGGACTTGTCAACACATTCTCATTCGAACGGAGCACTCTTAATATGATATCTTTCGCTTCTTTCACGTTTTTATCATAAGAGATACTGATGGTATATTCAAACATCCGTTGCACAATTTTCGTGTAATTTTTGATAACCGAATTAGCTAAGGGTCCATTAGGGCTAAAAACACGTACCCCATCATCACCTATTAACGTAGAATACAAGATATCAATCCGTTCTACCGTACCTGCAGTACCATTTGCACTCGATATGGAATCCCCAACTTCAAAAGGCCTAAACATCAATATGAGCACTCCACCAGCAAAATTGCTCAAGCTGCCCTGAAGTGCCATACCGACAGCCAATCCAAAAGCAGACAACGCTGCGATAAACGAGGTTGTCTGAATCCCAATCTGGCTGGCTACAGTAAGAAGCAACATCACCCACATGACAATCTTGACGATGCTAGAGATAAAAGCCCGGATCGACGGATCCACATTTTTCTTTTCAAAACGTTTATGTAATAATCGGTCCACAAAACCAATGACATATTTACCGAGAATTAATAGGATAATTCCCCCAATAATCCCCGGTATTGATTCAATCACAATGTCGGTTAATCGCCCAAATCTCGTTCCTAGGCTATTCAAATTACTTTCCATTTATCAATATATTTTAAAATTTTACAAACAAGGATTGTTCCAACATCACGAACAAAACACCAAAACATCAAAATCATTGAAAAATACCACAAAACAACAAATAAACACCACTTATAAAAGAATATTTACCCTAATTTTGTAATATGATTAGAAAAAACACCATACCTATCATTGATAGTTGTAGTATTGATCTCAACAATAACACAACGATTCACATTGATGATCTGAAAGAATATATCATCAAGCATCAGGATATGGTATTCCCCCATAAGCATAATTTTTTTCATTTCGTCCTTTTCACCAAAGGGTCGGGTGAGCATATCATTGATTTTAATCATTATAAGATAGCGCCTTATCAGATCTATTTTATGGTGCCAGGCCAGGTGCATACCTGGAATTTTGTAGGGGATGAAGCAGGTTATGTCGTCAATTTTTCCATTGATTACTTCCAATCCTTTCTTTTACGCGCCGACTACCTGGAGCGCTTTAGCTTTCTACAGGGCAAAATTGAACATCTGATATTCGTGTTGGCTGAACAGTATCGTTACCAGGCGACTGCTATTCTCGACCAAATCTTATCCGCCAAAGCCGAGCGATTATCGGAAGACTATATCCGTACACTTTTACTGCAATTTATATTATATATTTCAATTGCTACAGAGAAGGAACATCTCGAAAGAGGCAATCCTTACAATCATAAAATATTCAACAGCTTTCAGCAATTGGTTGAACAGCAGTTTAAATCGACCAAGCTGCCCAGCATTTATGCGGATCAGCTATTTATCACGCCCAATCATCTCAACGCGATCTGTAAGTCTTATATTGGACAGTCTGCGGGAGAAATTATCCGGAACCGCATTGTCCTTGAAGCAAAGCGGCTCCTGGTCAATAGAAATTTAAACATTACCGAAATTGCAGATGAGCTGCAATTTAAGGACAACTCATACTTTACTAAATTTTTCAAAAAATCCGCTGGGCTCACACCTGAAGAGTTCAGAAAACAACTATAACTATGGAAGAGGTTAAATACGAATTATCTGAATTTAAAGCTGCATGGCAAGCAAAATGTCCAAGATGTAGAATCGGCCATGTGTACCAAGGGCCTGCATACGGTCTGAAAGTTCAAAAAATGAACAGCCACTGTGATTACTGCGGCCTACGCTATGAGCGTGAACCGGGCTATTTCTATGGCGCGATGTACGTAACCTATGCTTTCTCTATTGCTGAAATGGTTACTGCTTGCATGGCAACCTATATTCTGACAGGAAACGATTCTTCTTTTATACTCTATGCAACAGTTGCCATCATGAGCGTTGTGTTGATGTCACCCTTCAACTATCGCTACTCGCGTATCGTACTGATGTATTGGCTAACGCCGGGCTTGAGATATGATCCAAATGTCAAAAAAAAGGAAGTTGATGTGAAGGCTTCAGCATAACCTTCATTATCCTTATCTTTATCCTGATGAAGGATATCATTTATTTGGACAATAATGCCACTACGCGGATTTTGGATGAAGTATGGAACGAGATAACGCCCTACTTCATCCAAAACTATGCGAACGCATCGAGTGTCTATCACCAAATGGGACGCGAAGCCAATGCTGCCATCCAACTTGCTAGAGGAAAAATAGCTGAAGTGTTGAATTGCTCACCGAAAGAACTATTTTTCAATTCAGGTGCAACGGAAAGTATTAATACCGTAATCTGTGGCATATTTGACAAATACCAGTCTAAGGGGAATCATATTATCACCGTTTCAACAGAACACAAAGCCGTATTAAGTTGCTGCGAACAGTTAGCCAAGCAGGGGGCCGAAATCACCTACCTGCCAGTCGACGCACAAGGGATGATTGCCATCGATGATTTAAAGAATGCAATCACAGCCCAGACAATACTGGTCTGTATCATGGCGGCCAACAATGAAACAGGTGTGCTATCTGCTATCGCACAAATAGCCAATATCTGTACCGAAAAAGACGTCTTATTTTTTTGTGATGCGACACAGGCCATTGGAAAAATCGACATTGATCTACAAAAATTAAATATCGACATACTCTGCTTAAGTGCTCACAAACTTCATGGCCCAAAAGGAGTCGGCGCACTCTACATCCGAAGAAAATCGAAACCGATTCAAATTACTCCTCTCCTTATCGGCGGTGGTCAGGAAAGCGGATTTAGAGGCGGCACATACAATGTGCCAGCTATCGTCGGCTTTGGAAAAGCCATGTCTCTGATTAAACCAGCAGTTTATAATACGGTCGAACGAAACCGCAATCTATTGGAAGAAATTTTAAGTGAGATTCCTGAAATCATCATTCATGGAAAAAATGCACCCCGCCTACCAAACACCAGTTACATTAGTTTTAAACATATCCTGGCCAGCGAAATAATGACTACCTGTCCCACATTGGCCCTTTCCTCGGGCTCGGCCTGTGTGACCGGTTCCAGAGAACCTTCCCATGTTTTAATGGCTATGGGTATTTCCAAAGAAGATGCATTATCGGCCATTCGCTTTAGCTTAAGCATATTTACGACGCAAGAGGATATTATACAATGTGCCCAATTGATCACAGCAGCGGTTCACAAAATCCGCGATCAATCCCCCATCTGGCAACTTTTCAAAGCTGGCCTGATCGATTAATTTATGACATTCTAAAAACTTTATAGGAGACGAAATATAACAAGATTGTATGTATCTTTGTGTCATACAAAGGATATTACTATGATTACAGTTACTGACAAAGCAAAAACTCGTATCGAGGAAATCATGAAGGATGAGCAATATGACAGCAATTACTTTGTGCGTGTTGCTGTGGAAAGTGGCGGTTGTTCGGGCTTGAGTTATAAGCTGAACTTCGATAACGAAGAAAAAAAAGGTGATCAATTTTTCGAAGATAAAGGCGTGAAAGTCTGTTTGGATATCAAATCATTTTTATACCTGGCAGGTACAGAATTGGATTATTCCGATGGTTTGAACGGAAAAGGTTTTGAATTCCACAACCCGAATGCGAGCCGGACCTGTGCATGTGGCGAAAGCTTCTCCGTTTAATCAATCAATCGATCCACCATAAACAAAAGAGCCCTGAAATATTTCAGGGCTCTTTTGGTAAGTAACCAAACACTTTTGGTTGCACCAACAAATTATTAGTTTTATAATTAAATATTGACCTACCTTCATTTTGTTAGAATTTTTTTATTTTTTCAACTTTTTAATGGATAAATATTAAAAATCACAACCAAACAGATTAACCAGTGATATTTTCATACTTTTGTATGAAATAACTGAATAAAAAATAAAAAAACTATGCGTATCAATCCGCGCATGGTATTTCATTTGACTCATATGGAGGGAAGAAAACTTTTAAGTACCGAAGTTGCTATCAGCTTCGTTAAAGATACATTTGTCCAACAACTAAAGAAAGCATTAAATTTAATTCCGATCTCATCACCATTGGTGGTTTTAGACGGCACAGGATTAAACGATGACTTAAATGGAATTGAGCGTCCGGTATCATTTCCGATTAAATCATTGAATGAAAAAAGAGCTGTCGTGGTACATTCATTGGCAAAATGGAAAAGAGTCCGTTTAAAAGAGCTTGAAATGTTACCTGGGGAAGGCATCGTGACAGACATGAAAGCACTGCGTCCTGATGAAGATTACACCCCTATCCATTCGATCTATGTAGACCAATGGGATTGGGAAAAAGTTATCGATAAAGATCAACGTAATTTGGCCTTGCTGAAAGAAACCGTATTAAAAATTTACGATGCGTTACGATTTACAGAACAACAGGTTGAAAGCAAGTATCCACAGGTAAAAGCGATTCTTCCAGAAACCATTACATTCATTTCGGCTGAAGAACTACTGCAAAAATATCCTAATCTAAGTGCAAAGGAACGTGAAAATACAATCACAAAAGAATATGGAGCTGTGTTTTTATATGGTATCGGAGGGGCACTTAGCAATGGTGTTGCACACGATGGACGCGCAGCGGACTACGACGACTGGAGTACCGCAAATGAAGCAGGCCACAAAGGATTGAACGGCGATATTCTCGTATGGAACCCGATCTTAAATTCAGCGTTTGAACTTTCTTCCATGGGAATTCGTGTCGACAAAACAGCCTTGGCACATCAAATGGAAATCAGAAATTGTACTGAAAAATCCAAACTGACTTTCCATAGCATGCTTCTTAATGATCAATTACCAGAATCTATGGGCGGTGGGATCGGACAATCACGTGTCTGTATGTTTATGCTCAAGAAACAACATATTGGAGAAGTCCAAGTCAGTATCTGGGAAGAGGACAAAAAAGAAACGCTAAGACAAGAAGGTATTGATATCTTATAAAACAATACTTATTAAGAATTAATAACACGGCAACTATACCGCGTTTTCCAGTATATCGATACAAATCAACGCAAGGTAATCATCTTTTATAGACCGATTACCTTTGTTTTTTTAGGTATAAAATGCCTAAAAAATTTTCATTCTAGTTTGTTCCTTTCAAGATAGCGGTATTTTGTATTTTTGTCAAATGCAGCTAGAAGCTATTTTAAATAAATTAGGCATTTCATCCTTAAATGAGATGCAAGAAAAAGTAGTGGAATCATATCAAAAAGACCATGATTTCATCTTACTTTCACCCACAGGATCTGGCAAAACCTTGGCCTTTTCATTGCTCATTTTAGCGCAATTGAAGGAAATCGTTCGGGAGGTTCAAGTACTGATTTTAGTGCCGACCCGCGAACTTGCCTTACAGATAGAGCAAGTGCTACGCAAGGTGGCCACAGGTCAGAAAGTCACCTGTGCCTATGGTGGTCATAGTACCCGTATCGAAAAAAATGAATTTAAGGATGCTCCCGCAATTATTATAGGAACTCCAGGACGTATAAAACAACATATCGAAGAAGGAAATTTTGATCCGACCAGTATCCACACCCTTGTGTTAGACGAATTTGATAAATCGTTGGAACTGGGATTTCAGCATCAAATGGATTTCATTATTCGACATATACCGGCCATCAGATCACGGATATTGACTTCTGCAACGATGATGGATGCAATCCCACCATTTACACAGATAAAGGAGCCTATCCTTGTTGATTTTCTGAATAACTCACAGAACATACCCCGCATTACAATAAAAAAGGTCGTTGCCCCTGTTCAAAAGAAATTGGAGGCATTGCTAAAACTCATCTGCAAGATTGGGACGAAAAAAATGATTATTTTCTGTAATCATCGCGATGCAGTAGATCACATCAGCGAATTGCTGGACAATCGCAATATTATTCACGACACATTTCATGGCGGACTTGAACAGCAAGATCGTGAGCTGGCGCTTCTCAAATTCCGTAATCATTCCAACAATGTTTTGATCACGACCGATTTGGCTGCAAGAGGGCTGGATATCCCCGAAGTCGATGCCATTATTCATTACCAGCTACCGCATAAAGAAGATGGCTTTATTCATCGCAATGGACGTACTGCGCGTATGCAGGCAAAGGGTGATGTCTATGTCATCTTAAAGCCTGAAGAAGCCTATCCCTATATAGCGGAAGAAATACCGGAAGAGGAATTTCCCGAATACTATGATCTTCCGGAAAATTCACCTTTCGCCACACTTTATATCAGTGCTGGACGAAAAGATAAAGTCAATAAAATTGACATCGTAGGTTTTCTCCTGCATTTGGAAGGTGTTGAAAAAGACGACATCGGTATAATAGAAGTGAAAGATAAGGTAGCTTATGTTGCCGTTAAAAGAAAGCTTGCTTCCATTATTATCAATAAGGCTAGTGGGCAAAAAATAAAAGGACGTAAAGTAAAAATTGGACGTACCTAGTTCTTTACACGCCAAGAGATCCTTCTTACCTATTTCGCTGGCGAAGGTCAGATCCATCATCAGACTGTGATTCCAATACATAAGGAGACCTGCGTTGTCGTTTAAATAAGTTGATATAAAAAACCACTCTATGAGTGGTTTTTTATATAGGAACCTGATTAACTCTTGGTTAATATCATGTTTGACTTTAACAGGGGTATTACAGGGGGTTAGCAGGGGTATAACAGGGGGTTAACAGGGGTATACCCCTATTAACCCCTTGTTAATACCTTGTTAAAAGGGTACTATCACCCTTTTAATTCCAAACATGGTGTAATCGGAGTTATACGCCTTACCGAAGTCGTTATAAACAAAAGCAAGAAATAAAGGGAATTTATCGGGGGGTAGTGCACCCGGGGAATCAATTGTCAGGTAAGCCTTACACGGCATTGTGAGGGCTTACCTGGCAATTCTATAAAAGATCTTGACGGAATGTGTATGTGCCCTGGTCCCTGTTCAGGTCAAGCGCCCCAGGTTAATCCAGTTCTTTTAAATACCGGAGATACAACTGCACAGCTTCGCGTTTCTTATCTGTCAAATGGAAATTAAGATGCTGCGTCAGATATTTGGTATAATCAAAGCCCTCAAATTCTGGGAGACCGGCTATCACATCGGTTGCATGTTCAACGCCATAGGCTAAAGCTTCATTAAATTGCTCCACAAAAGAGTCGGGAAGTTTTTTGTTACTGACCCATAAGGCAAAAGCGAAAGGTAATCCGGTGAAGTTAAACCACTCTTCCCCCAAATCATAAACATAGGGTACTGCATTCTTCTTACCGAAAGTACGATCCCCAATTAAAACATAGGCATCTGGCTCTATAGATTCATCAGTGACCAATGCTACATCCTTTTTCCAATAATTTTTAATCAATACACGTGCTAAACCATTTGACGTGCGCGATTGCTTATCCAAACGTAAAGTTTTTACCTCATCAATAGGCTTATTGGCAAAAATAAAGACAGAATCAACAGCACCTTCTGTGCCGATACAAAAATCGGTATTAATATAATACTCGGGCAAACTTAATAAGGCAGCTGTCGGTATAATACCGATATCAGCTTGATCATCGATTACTTTCTGTGCACATGCGCTTGGATAATCAACGCTCAAGTCGATTTGCTCCATCACTTTCGATTTACGTATTCCATTCAAAAATGGATAAGTATTGGTATACGATACGGCAGAAACTCTAATTTTATTCATTTATCAATGCTTCTAAGTGTGCGGTATTGTAATAGTCCACAATCTCAAATTGACCATTATCATACAGCAATTTATATAAAGCAGTATTTGTATGCGGGAAATCATCCATATAACGGGCATCGACACCTGTCATTAGACAAAGCATAATCCGTAAAGCACGACCGTGCATACAGACTAATATGTTTTTTTCATCTGCCTGAGCAAGCATATGATCCAAGGCGACTTGTTGACGAGCCATCAATTCATAAGGAGACTCTCCGTTTTCAATACTGACATCCAATTCTCCATTGCGCCATGCTGCGACCAATTTTTCAAAACCAGTTAGCAATTCTGGTGTTTGTTCTTTTCCTTCATAAACTCCCCAGCTTATTTCATCCAAACCAACAAGCTGTTCCCAAGGTAAATCCAAATCAAGAAATCCCTGTACAGTTTGATGCGTACGCAATAAAGTGGAGGTATATATCTTATCAAAAGGCACTGTCTTATAGTGATCAAAGAAAGCCTGAGCTTGAGCTATGCCCATCTTATTGAGCGGGGAATTAACACCCCGTCCCTGCACAATACCTTTTAAATTTAGATCAGTCTGTCCGTGTCGTATAAAATAAAATGTCTTTTTCAACGTGCAATATGAGTTATGAATTGACAACAGGTAATGCATAATAGCTTTTCTTTTGATCACCTTGATCAAAAACAAAATCATTATAATCGGTCACCACATTGTAGAGGGTATCTCTTTCGATCGGATGGCGTCCAACATTTTTTATCAGCTCGACAACCTCTTGTGTGGTCATCCCCGGCTTTTGCTCTTCTGCTCCGGCCATGCTGTATATTTTTGTCGTATCATCCAGTGTACCGTCGATATCATCGACCCCAAAAGCTAAGGACAACTGGGCTGTATCTCTCGAGATCATCGCCCAATAGGCTTTGATGTGGTCAAAATTATCCATATAAATTCGAGCGATCGCATAATTTCTTAAGTCTTCGATCACGGATACCTCGGGAATATGGGACATTTGATTCTCTTTATTTCTAAATTTCAAAGGAATAAAGGTCTGAAAACCGCCAGTCTTATCCTGCAGCTGCCTCAAGCGTTCCATATGATCCACACGATGCCAAAACTGCTCAATATGACCGTACAGCATGGTTGCATTGGTATGCATTCCCAGCTTATGCGCTTGCTCATGAATATCCAACCATTGTTCGGCGGTACATTTATCATGTGCAATCTGTTCTCTCACTTCTGGATGAAAAATTTCTGCTCCCCCTCCTGGCATCGAATCCAACCCGCAGGATTGCAAATATTTCAGGCCATCGTAATGGCTCAATTTTGCCTTCTTAAAAATATAGTAATACTCTACAGGTGTAAGTCCTTTAATATGCAACTCGGGACGATGTGCCTTACATTTGCGAAAGAAATCGGCATAAAATTCGAGGTTTTGTTTAGGAACAACCCCGCCCGTGATATGAACCTCAGTAACAGGCTCATTGTCATATTTTTTGACAATATCCATCATGCCGTCAACTTCCATCTCCCAACCTTCTTCCCGTTCTTTTATTAAGCGGGAATACGAACAGAACTTACAGTCATAGACACAAACATTCGTCGGCTCAATGTGAAAATTACGATTGAAAAAAGTATGATCTCCATGGCGTTTCTCCCGAATATAGTTAGCCAGCACACCAAGATAACCTAACTCACCTTTTTCATATAAAAGCACTCCTTCCTCAAAAGTGATACGCTCCTCTCGCAAAACTTTCTCCGCTATATCTCTCAACTCGACAGCTAAATTCTTATCGTTAATCAAGAAATTCAATTTATCTATTGCGTTCATTAAATGTATCTCCTATCTTAAATCAAATGTACCGAAAAGGCAACAAAAGTTATAATAAAAAATGTGATAACAACTAATTTGACAAACCTCTTAGAAAAGAAAGCTAATCTGTAAATTGCTGCATCTCGATTAATTTCCGATATAATCCTTCGCGTTGTATCAGCTCACTATGGCTGCCCGCTTCTACAATTTTTCCAGCCTCAATAACCACAATTTTATCGGCATTCTGGATGGTACTTAAGCGGTGGGCAATGACAACTGTTGTTCTGTTGTCCATTAATTTGTATAAGGAATCCTGTACCAATTTCTCCGATTCGGTATCTAGCGCAGACGTCGCCTCATCAAGAAGCATAATCGGTGGATTTTTTAAGACAGCCCGTGCGATACAGATCCGCTGGCGTTGTCCACCCGATAATTTACCGCCCCGATCACCAATGTTGGTCTGATAGCCATGTTCTGTTTTCAAAATAAATTCATGTGCATTGGCAATTCGTGCAGCGGCTTCTACCTCTTCCTGGCTGGCAGAAAGATTAGCAAAAGCGATATTATTGAAGATCGTATCATTAAACAAAATGGACTCCTGATTGACGACACCAATCATGTTCCGTAAAGAATCTTGGTTAAAATCCCGTAAATCAGTACCATCAAACAAAATTTGCCCTCCAGTGACGTCCATAAAGCGCGGAATCAAATCAACCAACGTTGATTTCCCTCCACCTGAGGGCCCTACCAATGCAACGACCTGCCCTTTTTCTATCGTTAAATCGATGTTCTGGAGAATCTCTTTATCTTTGGTATACGAAAAATTAACCTGATTAAATACAATACTCTTCTCAAAGCTTTTCACAAGCTTCGCGTCGGCGCGATCTTTCACTTCCGTCTTTTCATCGATCAGCTCCAGCACCCGTTCGCCCGCAGCCAGACCATTGTGTATACCACTAAACGAATCTGTTAACGCTTTAGCAGGGCGCATCACCTGTGAAAAAATAGCGATATAGGCGATAAATTCCGGCGCAGTTAACCCTTTATCTCCTGAAAGCACCAAATGACCACCATATAAAAGAATAATTGCGACCATAATGACACCCAGCAGCTCAGAAACAGGCGAGCTTAACTGTTGTCTTTTAGCCATAGCACGGCCGATATTCGCATAACGTTCGTTCTCATTATGAAATCTGTTCTTAATAAAGGAGACCGCATTGAAAGCTTTGATAATTTTAATCCCAGACAATGCTTCGTCCAAATAAGAAATCATATTTCCATACGACTCCTGTGCGGCATGCGCCTGACTTTTGAGATTCTTAACGATTCTTGCAATAAAAAATCCAGATATAGGAATAACCAGGAGGGAGAAAAAAGTCAATTTTGGAGAAATATTAAACAGCATCACGATATACGCGATCAGTTGCAAAGGCTCCTTAAAAATCACCTGTAACGTTCCGGTAACAGAATATTGCACAACCTGCACATCGGATGCTACTTTAGAAACAATATCACCTTTTCGTTGTCCCGTAAAATAGCCAACATGCAGATCCATCACATTATCAAACACTGCTCTACGCAATTTAAGCAGGGTATGAATCCGGAAATTCTCCATAATGCGCTGACAGAAATAACGAAATAAATTGCTGATAAAAACAGAGATTACAATTACAATACAGACGTATTTCAATGCACCATAGGCTCCAAATTGATTGTTGGCAACACTGGCGTAGTAATTAAACCAGGCGAGAATGTCTGTATAAGCCTCAGGTTTTACGACCGCAGTGGTCTCTTTACCTGCATTAAAAAGTGTATGGAGTAATGGAGCAAGTAATGCTAAATTCAAAGTGCTAAATATAACCGTGATCAGCGTGCAAATTACATAGGGGATTGCAAATTTCTCAATGGGTTTAGCAAACGATAAGAGCCTAAAATATGTTTTCATTTATTTTGAACTAAGACAAATTACCTTTATACGAAAAGTCATTCGTCGGTCTCTCCTCTACCTTTCAGATTTTTGACGAGGAAATTGAACAAAAATAACAAATTAATCAAGAAAAGCACATATCCTGGTAAGGGACTATAAAATTGTTGCATCTCAAGAACAAAGCATTCAGCTAGTTCAGCTTGAAAAATCGATAAAAAAATCTCCTTTTAATAGATAATTCCCTAATTTAGCCTTATTCAAATACCAAATTTATTAAAATAAAATGCAAATAGACGTTGCCAAAAGATTGCAGCACACTGAAGAATATTATTTCTCCAAAAAATTGAGAGAAATAGATGAGTTGAACAAACAGGGTGCGCGTGTAATCAACCTAGGAATTGGAAGTCCGGATTTGCCCCCACACCCGGAGGTGATCGAGACATTAAATACGAATGCCCAACTTCCAAATGTGCATGGCTATCAAAATTATAAAGGCGCCCCCGCCCTACGACAAGCCGTTGCAGATTGGTATCAACGTTATTATAACGCGACTTTTAATCCCAATACAGAAATATTACCCTTGATAGGGTCAAAAGAGGGTATTGTGCACATCTGTATGACCTATCTTCAGGAAGGAGACCAAGCGCTTATACCCAATCCTGGCTACCCAGCTTATGCGGCTGCAGTGAGATTGAGTGGTGCTGAAGCGATTACCTATAATCTTACACAAGAGAAAAATTGGCTTATCGATCTAAATGAGCTCAAAAAACAAGACTTGTCAAAGGTTAAACTGATGTGGATAAACTATCCTCATATGCCAACAGGTGCCTCGGCACCCGATGCATTTTATCAAGAGCTGATTCAGTTTGCCAAAGCGCATAATATCCTGATTTGCCACGATAATCCGTATAGCTTTATTTTGACAGATACGCCAAGAAGCATTATGAGTATCCCTGGCGCGAAAGATGTGGCCATCGAATTGAATTCGTTAAGCAAGTCTTCCAATATGGCAGGATGGCGAATTGGTGTGCTCGTGGGTGCCGAAGAACGTATAAACCAAGTCCTCCGTTTCAAAAGCAACATGGACTCAGGTATGTTTTTACCTGTTCAGCTGGCTGCGGCAAAAGCCTTACAACTTGATGCCTCCTGGTATGCTGATCTGAACAAAATTTACGCTGAAAGACGTCAACAGGTGTATGAAATTATGGATTTACTGGACTGTTCTTATCAAAAGGACCAAGTAGGTCTGTTTGTATGGGCACGCATCCCTGAAAAATATAAGGATGGTTATGCGCTGAGCGATGCTGTTTTGGACAAATCACGGGTATTTATTACACCGGGTGGAATTTTCGGAGACAAAGGTGATCAATATATACGCATCAGTCTCTGTGCCACAGTAGAGGTACTCAAAGAATCAATCCAGCGCATTAAAGATAATTTCTAAGACATTCGATGTCGGGGCAGTTTAACTGCCTTGAAATTATCGATAGAATAATTGATCGACAAACAAACAGGGTATAAAGCGTTCGGTGTATAACATTTGAACAAAAATACGCTTAATATAATTGTTTACATATGAACATTGCCATTGTAGGCGTAGGCTTGATCGGCGGCTCCGTTGCCATTCGCCTAAAAGAAACAAAATTCTGCGACAAAATTATCGGTGTAGATAAGAGTCAAAAGAACTTAGATAAAGCGATGCACATCGGCTTCATTGACGAAACAGCAAGCTTAGAAGATGCGATTAAGAGCTGTAAAGTATTGGTGCTCACAATTCCTGTCGATGCCATTTTACATGTTGTTCCTCAAATCTTGGATTTGGTTACAGATCAGGTCGTCATTGACATGGGATCGACAAAAACAAATATTCTCAACAAAATCAAGGATCACCCTAACCGAGGGCGTTACGTGGCAGCCCATCCCATGGCCGGAACAGAGTATTCGGGGCCTGAAGCTGCAATAGCAGGCTTATTCAAAGGCAAGATGATGGTATATGTCGAAGCGTTTAAAACTGATGAGGATGCTTTCGAGATCGCTGATGCCATCACCGACCAACTGGAGATGCGCAGCTGTTTTATGAATGCGGACGAACATGATGTACATACGGCTTATGTATCACACATCTCTCACCTGACCTCTTTCGCCCTCGCCTTAACGGTATTGGAAAAAGAGAAATCTCAGGGACGTATCTTTGAGCTGGCAGGATCGGGATTTGAATCTACAGTACGTCTTGCCAAAAGTTCGCCCGATATGTGGACACCTATTTTCAAGCAAAATCGCGAAAATGTACTCGAAGTACTCGAAGAACATATCAAGCAGCTTCAATCCCTGCACGATTCTATTGCCACGGAGGATTATGACAAATTACACAAACTTATTACCCGTTCCAATAAGATAAAAAGGATTATTAAGTAAAGGGTGCTCTAGTTAGAGCAGCAGGTATAAAAAGTCCACCTTTTGGTGGACTTTTTTTATTCATCTTCCAATTCATTGAATTTATCCAGATCGGCTTTTGCTCCAATAGGATCACCCAATTTTTCACGAATTGCTGCGCGATATGAATACAAATCAGAATAATATGGATTCAAATCGATCGCTTTCGAGTAATCTGCTAAAGCACCGGAAAGATCCTCCAACTTTTCATTTAAATCGGCCCGCAATGAATACACATAAAAATCTTCCGGATTGAGCGTAACAAGGCGGTCAAAATCCAATAATGCTTCCTTAAAATTTCCCAACCGCTCAAACAAAGACGCCCTTTCTTCGTATACGATCGATGAATCACGATCTATTTCCTCCGCTTTAGCATAGTCTTCCAGCGCACTTTGGTATTTCCGATAGGATTCAAACACTTTAGCACGAAATATATAGGCGGCAGAACGATCCTCATCAAGAGCAATGGCCTGATTGAAATCAGATAATGCCAACTCAAAACAGGTCAATTTCAGGTACAAACTTCCTCTAAAAACAAACAGGTTGCTATCCTTGTTCTCAGACTCCGCAATAGCAGAAGAATAAAGACCGATTGCCTTTAGATAACTATAGCAATGAACATATTCAAGGCCCAATGAATTTATTTCGTCAGTATTCAGCTGCTTTGGCTTCGACTCCAGCTCCTGAATAACCAAATTGTCGGCCTCAAAGTAAGTGAGTTCAGCTTGATTTTCTGCCCATTCCAATACGCTATGGTAATTAAAATCCAGTCGCTTGGCAATCTGATAATCATAGAAAGCACCTTCGTCTTCATCGATAAGTCGATACACTAAACAACGGCTCGCATAAAAAAACGGTTCCTCTTTATACTGTTCGATTGCACGAGTAAAAGTTGCTATCGCTTGGTCATAGGCCGCTATTTTAAAATAATAAAGCCCCAGATAACTATAGGCAAGCGCATGATCAGTCAAAGCAATCGCCTGCTCAAGTAAAGCGACAGGATTGCCATCACCACCGATTCCGACATTAAATCCCTCCAATGTAGATTTAAGCGCACTCTGTTGGACGGTATCTAACCAATCAGCGGAAAAAGATAAACCCGCTTCCGGAAAAAATGATGAAATAGGTAAAAAAGAAAACTTAGCAAGAAGTACGGGTACCGGCAGTGTAAAATCTGAATCCACAAAAGTATTGTTTTGTAGAATGACAGCTAGATTTGAAAACATATGCTTCATACCCAAAACTAAGCTAAATTTTATTACAAAAGAAATCTAACAGGAGATCAAGTATGGTATTCGGCAATTCTTATCAACTAATTTCACCAGTCAGGTATAAGTATTTATAGCGGACAATATCCCTCGAATTTGTAAATTTGATTAATTTTTCCTTTTTGAAAACATAATTGGAGACCTTCTCTTCCATCAAACGTAGGAATTCAACAAATTCGGCAAAAAAGTCTTGACGTTCTCCTGGTGTAAACTGGCTGTTTTTTACAATCCAAAAGAATTGCTCTTCATTTACATGGAAAGATACCTCATTTTTCTTTTCTTTTCGAAAAATAAAGATTGGGTCATTTTCTTGGTTAATAAATAGAGCAAAGCCTGTATTTCCACCATCCAAATTAACAACAAAAGCAGAAAAATGGACAGTACCGATCTGTAAATTTTCCAGACAAATTAATTTATGCAACATCAGGTTGACAATTAGATCACCTAAAATTATTAAGTTTTTATTAAAAAACAAAAAAAGGCCCACAAAATAATTGTGGGCCTTTTGTATTCGACATAAATCTTATTAGAATGTAAATTTCACAGATGCATTCCAGGTTCTACCCTGTCCGATCAACACAAAATTGGACGTATCAATACCATTCCAAGTGTTGTTCACATCCGTCACCAAGTTACTCGAAGTAGCTTCCGAAATATAGAACTTATTCAACACATTGTTCATGTTGACACGGAAACTCATACTGTTCTTGTCACTTACCATTACGTTATATGAAAGACCGGCATCCAACAGATTAAAAGACAGCAATTTCATATAACGTCCATACGTTTGACCATCTATGACTTCTCTACGATAATTCGACGCATACAAACGCTCATAGTATCTGTAGTTTGCGTCAACAGACAAACCTTTAAACACTTTATATTTAGCCCCAAATCCATAAGAAGTTTGTGCTGCGTTACCAACATGTTCACCAGTTAAGTTAACCTGAGAACGTCCCAATTCGACGCGGTTATCGTTACGTACGACCGAGTTTACTGCACCATCGTATTTCCAGTCACCTATCGATAAAAATCCTGTTAGGCTTAATTTTTCGATTGGACGGGCTTCAAAATCAACTTCTACGCCTCTATGCACCTGTTTTACACCGTAATTTGTTGTATATAAATAGGCACCTTCGACCAAAATACCAGGATCATTTGTTGGATTGTATTTTTTCACATCATCTGCCGTCGCTAAACTCGAACTACCCGTAACACGGTTTTCCCAGGTTGTGCGGTAAACATTCACATTCACATCCAAGAATCGAGAAGCAAATTTATAACCAGCCTCTAAACCAAGGATTTTTTCATTTTCAGCATTTTCATTAATATCATTTGCAAAATTCATGAAAATATTGTTTTGATAAGGCTGACGGGAATAGTACCCCGCATTACCAAAAATGCTATGATGTCCCAATGTGTAACTTACACCACCCTTCGTATTGTAGCCAAAATTGTTTACGTCTTTAGAATCCTCATTACCTGGCGTGTATTGAAAATAATCAGAACGTTTGTTTTGTTGTTCGGAAACCGATCCTTGGAAAAACGCTGTAAAGCCATTTTTCGCATATTCCAATTGACCGAACAGACCTCCGTAACGGATGTATTGATTGTAATCCCAAGCTAAACGATCTTCACGCGAATCAGGTTTGCTTGAGAAAGCTTTCCAAGGGTTCGTTGAGTATGTATTGGTAACCAATGGCTTATTAGGGAAATTAACATTACCGCCTAATACGACACCATTTGTATTTCCAAGTGGATCTGTCAATTTACGATAGTGTGTACCTTTATAATCCCTTACATCAAAACCGACATTGAAATTCAAGGATTCTGAAAGTTTACGATTATAGTTGGAAACTATCCCAAACCATTGGTGATTGTTCACATCAGCAGCTAAATATTTGCCTGTATTGTATTTATCGCTTCGCAAAGATTGGCCCCCACCTGCTGCTAAAGAAGCATACACAACAGTAGACAAAGATGATTTATCATCGATCGTCCAGTCCCAGTTTAAGTTGGCTACTGGCTTATGATAAAAGTTCTTTTGTGCATTCATCATCACGCCATTTGCATCCTTATAATTATCGTTATAACGTCGTCCATTAGCAAGATAGTTCGACAATTTTGAGGTATATCCTTGGTTATGCCATTGTGGAGCACCCGTTACCATGAAGTTCAGGTTGTGTTTTTCGTTGGCTTTATATCCAACAGACAAGAAATAACTTTGTCCGGCACCTTCGGTATGGTCCATATAACCGTTACCTGACCACTGTGTAAACATTGCCGAAACAGCAAAACCATTTTTCATCAGACCGGTATTGTAACCCACTGTTGCCTTCATAAACATATCGTTACCAACAGTGGTACGAATAAAACCACCCTCTTTCATTGCAGTGGATTGTGTCACGTAATTTACGGTTCCGCCGACAGATGAAATCGCTAATTTAGATGATCCCAAACCACGTTGAATCTGCACCAAAGAGGCAATATCTGTAAGTCCCGACCAATTTGACCAATATACACTTCCATTGTCCATACCATTGATAGGCTGACCGTTCAACAAAAATGCTGTATTGGACTGATCAAAACCGCGTGTTGTCATGGAAGACTCCCCAAAACCTTTTGCCTGACCGGTGATATAAACCGAAGGAGTGTTAGCTAATGCGGAAGTAATATCCTGTGCTCCTACCCGTTCCTCTAAATCCTGCTTACGGATCGTCGAAACCGCAATCGGTGTCTTTCTTCCCGCAGCAATATCGATAACCCCATGACCGACAACAACAACCTCATCCAAATTTGTTGAAGATCCACCCGTAAAAGTCGGATTGATAGTCAACGATTCCCCCGATTTCAATAGGATGTTTTCAAAAATAACTGGTTTTTCCCCGATATAAGTTACCTCTACTTTGTAGGGACCTCCTTCTTGAAGATTTGAAATTTGAAATTTTCCTTGGGCATCGGCTGAGCCACTTACAACTTGTCCACTTGGGATGTGGGTAATTTTAATGGTTGCTCCTTTAACCGTTTGTCCAGTAGCTTCTTTGACAACTCCTGAAACCGAACCAGTATTTGCTGTTTGACCTTGAACGGCACCATAACTAGCAAAAACAAGGGCAAAAAAAAGTAAAGACTTTTTCATGTTAGATGTGATTGTTTTGTTTTTGTGCCGCAAAATTAGGAATTGATTGCCTTTTTAACTAATTTTAACACTACCAATATGATGCAGTATCTTCATATAGAAAGAATAAATTTTAATCTTCTACATAAAAACGGCAAATTTCAACAAAAAGAGGCAATAAAAACATTGCATACATAAAATAAACGCAACAAATCCATCCTATTCATGGAAAAACATCAAAAATAATCAGAATAATATTTTGTCTGTTTTGAATAAATCGAAATTTATCTATTTTACGATTTTTATGAATTGCATACAAGATTTTACGGCTTATTCTCATGAAGTGCTAAAAATTGTTTCTTTAAATCCGTCGTTTCCACCTACCTCCTTTTCTTCCCACAACAGCTGAAATAGGTCTATAAATAATTAACTTTAACTAATTTAAAAAATATGTTATCCATAGAACAAGCTTACACCGGCATTCTTGAACCAGAGTTAATCGCTGAAATAGCGGAAAACGCGCATATAAAAACGTTCCGTGAAGGCGATCTCATCATTGATACCAATCAATATATCAAGGCGATGCCTCTCCTCTTGGATGGAGCAATAAAAATTGTCCGCGAGGATGAAGATCAAGGCGAATTATTGCTCTACTACCTAGAAAAAGGTCAAACCTGTACAATGTCGATAGCCTGTTGTCTCGGGAATAAAAAAAGTGAAATTCGTGCGCTCGCAGAAAAAACAACGACTGTAGCCATGATTCCAAATGAGCTTGTCAACCTTTGGATGGGAAAATACCCTTCCTGGCGAAATTTCATCATATCAAGCTATTCAAGCCGCATGGACGAAATGTTACAGGCTGTTGATAGTCTAGCGTTTTCCAATATGGAAGAACGCATCATCAACTATTTGAAAGCCAAAGTGAAGCTGAATGACGACCGGATACTCACCCTTACGCATCAGGATATTGCTTCCGATTTAAATACATCCCGAGTCGTTGTCTCCCGAATTTTAAAAAAACTCGAACAGGAAGATAAAATAGTGCTGCTACGTAACGAAATTAGGGTATTGGTGGAATGAGCAAAACATTTGTATCTTTAGCTATACGTAAATTTCAAGAGCAATTAATGTAATTTTTAGATGAAGATAGAAAAATTAGGATTTATAGGATTAGGAAACATGGGCTATCCCATGGCTAAAAATCTAGAAAAAGCAGGATTCCCCCTTTCTGTTTACAATAGAAACAAGGCTAAAGCAGCAGGCTTTGAAGAGCAATCAATTATCAGCGAAGATATAGGTGAATTAGTCGATCATAGCGACATTATCTTCTCCATGCTCACAAATGATGAAGCAGTCAGCGAAGTATATGAAAAAATTCTCCAAAGGGAGATCAAGGGCAAATTATTTGTCGATATGAGTACAATATCGCGTGAACGCTGTATTTCAATAGCCACTAAGCTAAAAGAAAAAGGCGCTTCTTTTATCGATGCTCCCGTTGCCGGCAGTACCAAACCAGCGACTGAGGGTACGCTTATTATTATGGTGGGTGGTGCTCCCGAAGACGTTCATCGTGCCCAACCATACCTCGAGCAGATGGGCAAATCAATTAAACATCTCGGCGAAAATGGACAGGGAATTGCCGCTAAACTTGCGATCAACTATTTTCTTTCGACCATCTACCAAGGTCTTGCAGAAACGATCTTATTTTCAGATAAACTGGGAATTCAACGAAGCGATATGCTCGAAATCATCAACGATAGTGCCAGCGGCAGTGGGGCCACAAAAGTGAAAACACCATTATTGGTGGAAGAAAATTACAGTCCTGCATTCGCGCTAGATCTTATGCTGAAAGATATTCGACTGGCTCAACAAGCCGGTGCGGACTATCCCCTCCTCCAGACCTTACTCGAAACCTACGGGAAAGCACACGACCAAGGTCTCGGACAGCTCGATGTTATCGGTATCATTGAATCCATTAAGTCGTAGCTTCAGGTTGGCGACAGAGAAAAAATGTACATTGAACATTAAATTTAGGTGAGATGGACTCCAAATTAGGTTCATTTCTGATCACACAAAATAATAAGCGGAACAAATTATTTACAGATGAAAACAGTTATGACACTATTGATGCTTACTATGGTCACCATGACTACGCAGGCCCAACAATTAAAACAGGTTTCTTACCAGGATGGTGAACAGAAACTCAACGGCATGGTAACCGCCAATACGGCAAAAAAAGGCCCAGCTGTTTTAATTCTTCCAGCATGGAAAGGAATTGACAACGAAGCGAAACAAGCCGCATTACAACTTGAAAAAGAAGGGTACATCGCTTTCATTGCCGACATCTACGGTGAAGGGAATATCCCCTCCGACAACACCGCAGCTTCGAAAATTGCCGGCCACTACAAAACAGACTACAAGGCTTATCAGCATCGCATCGCACTAGCCTTGGAACAACTGAAAAAAGAGGGTGCGGACCCAAAGAAAATTGCTATCATCGGCTATTGTTTTGGAGGTTCGGGTGCTTTAGAAGCAGCGCGAGCCGACCTACCCGTTAATGCTGTGGTTAGTATCCATGGCGGCCTATCCAAAGCTGCCGATAGACCCAATACTGCGATCAAAACAAAAGTACTCATTGAGCACCCAGCAGCCGATAAAAGTGTATCAAAAGAAGATTACGATGGATTGGTCAAGGAATTAAATGAAGGAAAAGCAGACTGGCAAATAATTACCTACGCAAATTCTGGACATACGTTTACGAATCCCGAGTCAGCCGAATATAACCCCGTAATGGCTAAACGTGCCTGGGAGCACACCTTATTATTTTTGAAAGAAGTATTAAATAAATAGCAAAATCAACAACAGCAATATCGACCCAAATGAATTATAACGCGAAACTGCACATTTATCCGATTATCATTCAGTTGTTGATATTGCTGTTATATAGTCCCAGCGCAGCATCGCAAACAGTAAAATCGCTAACCATAGCTAGCCCAACGCATGCAGTTCTTTTTGTAACCAATGAGTCCGATAAATCAACTGATTTTATCATGCGTCTACACGAAAAAAATGCTGCTGAAATTTTCAAACTAGTGCCTTTTAGCACAACAAAGTTATTGGTCACAAAAACCGATGCAAAAAAACTTACATTCATCGTTAAACATCACCAATGGACTATCGACGTATCGTCATTGAAGCAACGTCATGCCATGATCTTGTTTGATGGATTAGCAAAACCCAAGATCATATACGATAGCAATACCTATCTGGCAGCAGCCAAACCGATAGTAAACACCAGCACACAAATTGCATCAACGAAAGCTTCGGCACAATATAATGCCTCACATTTCTTTGATTCAATCGCACAAGTTCAATTTATTCCATCCGGGCAATATGCAGCGGCTATTATCGCAAATCCCGCTCTTCCTCTTTATTACAGTCAGCGTAAGAAGATATGTGACGGTACTTATGTAATGCAGCAGTTTTCGGACGAAAATGAGGTGCAATCCGGTGCAATGATGACGACTGTATATGAAGAAGGCAAAGAGATCACATCGAACAATCTTTCCGGGGGAAATAATTATTACAACAAAAGGTTCTATAATCAAGTAGAGCTTATCGACTCCATACAGTACCTTCAAAACAGTAAATGGAGCAGCAGTACAATTTACAGGTATCTCCCAAATGCCATTATTTCCTACGATCCTACATTTGAATCGGCGATGATTTATCACTTGAACAGTAAACTCCAGGTTATAAAAAGTGAATCCATTCATTTTGTCTATCAACGGAAAGACTGGACCATTTACAGTTATGATCAAAAGAATCGAATTACTGAAGAGATTTCGGCCCGAAATGATCGAAGAGAAAGTCGCGTCCGCTATCAGTATGATAGTCCGGAAACAAGTGACTATTCGCTACGTCAGACCTTCGATCAATCAGACCGCCTGACAGCTGAAATCAAGCGATCCTACCGAGCCAACGAAACGATTGATGAGTTTTATTATGAGGGTGTATTACAACAAAAATCAATTGTAAAAGACCGCGGAAACTGTACCTACGAAAACTTGATATATAACAAGGAGGGACAGTTAACGGCAAAGTACATACAAGTAAGGAAAACCAACTAAACAAACTGAAAAACTGCGCTAAACTCCGGAAATAAGATTCTTGACTTTGATAAAAAATATGCGACAAAATACGGCAAAAAACACATTTCTGCACTAATTTTGATAGCGATACAAAAACGTCAAATTGAGAAAAAGAAAACTGATCAGTCAACGCCATCCCATACTCTACTTTTTTGCGGTATGGGTAAGAAGAGTACAAAGAAAAGTCATCTGGCTAATTGACAACAAAAAATACAGCACAGCTAAATCAGCTGAAAAACTTCCCTTTCGAATTAAAAAGCATCAGTCTGTTTTATTAAAAAAACTGGGCGAAAATAATATGCAATTGCAGATTAACAAAGTTACCAACCTGAAAATAGCAGCAACACAGATTAATGGCATGCTGATCAGACCGAAGGAAACCTTTTCATTTTGTAAACTCGTTGGACTACCCACTGTAAAAAAAGGATATCTGCCCGGCATGGAGTTATCCTTTGGTGAAGCAAGAGCGGGTATTGGCGGTGGAATCTGTCAAATATCCAACCTCATCCATTGGCTTGTTATCCATAGTCCACTCACCGTCAACGAACGTTATCACCACTCTTTTGATCCATTTCCGGACGATGGTCGTGTGTTGCCATTCGGTAGTGGAGCTACCATCTTTTATAATTATCGCGATTATCAATTCACCAACAACACGCCTTACACCTTTCAAATAAACCTCTGGTTTACAGACAAATGTTTAGAGGGCGAATTAAGAATTGATCAAGAACTTGACTTTGCCTATCATGTCTTTGAAAAAGAACATCAATTTCTTAAAATTGACAATCAGTTCTTTCGTAAAAATGAGATTTGGCGCGAGAAGTTTTTAAAATTTCAGGGTGGAAAGATTTTGGAAACCGAACTTTTGACCAAAAATTTTGCCCGGGTTACCTATACCCCTGTTGAATATATTGAAATTAGTGCCGATCAAAATACGGTCGATTAATTCAACAAGCTAAGTGATCGAAAAATGACGGATATGAAAAGTCCACTTTTTTGTTTAAGTTTGGTCTGGCTTTGGGGGTATTCTGTATAGAATTGAGATAGTCCCTTTGAACCTGATTCGGTTTATACCGGCGTAGGGAAAAGCAAAAATCCACTGTACAGCATACTCCTTTACTGCACAGGCTATCGCTCTTCTTCCCGCCAAGGCCATACAGTACATCTTAGCATATGTAAAAGGAATGGAAGATTCAATTATCAATTTATTAGAGCAGCTGAGGGTCGAAAAACCCCTCGTACACAACATCACAAACCTAGTCGTGATGAACAATACTGCCAACGCACTTTTAGCCCTAGGAGCGTCCCCTGTGATGGTACACAGTCCATTAGAAGTACGCGAGGTTGTCGATATTGCACAAGCTCTTGTCATTAATATCGGCACCTTGAGTGAAGCTACTGCCGAAGCTATGCTGGTTGCTACCGAACATGCCAATACCATTGGACGGCCATGGGTACTTGATCCTGTTGGTGCGGGGATATCAGCATTCCGCAATGATTTATTATCCAATCTACTGGATCTCAAACCAACGGTTATTCGTGGAAATGCATCAGAAATCATGACGCTGTACAATTTCAACCAACCGAACACAAAAGGAGTCGACAGCACGACAGCGAGTAAAGATGCCCTCCGATTTGGCCAATTATTGCAAGAGCAAACCGGCTCCATTATCTGTATTTCTGGAGAAGTAGACTATATCCTTTCGGAAGAATACCGGGCTGAAGTCTATAATGGTCACCCTTTAATGACGCAAGTTACCGGACTTGGCTGTAGCGCTACTGCACTCATCGGGGCATTTTTAGGTGTTACAGACCACTATTTTGAAGCAGCAGTTGCCGGTGTATCCATTTTGAGCTTAGCGGGAGAACGCGCTGCCCAAACCGCAGCTGGCCCAGGTAGCCTGCAGTTAAATCTCTATGATGAACTCTATCAGCTCAATGCAGAACGTCTAAAATCAACGCTCAAGATCAAACGCTATGCGCATTAATCCGCTGTTTCCCTACCCTTTATATTTAGTTATTTCTGAGCGCGACTGTTATCCTCAAAATTGGCTAAATGTCGCTGAAGAGGCCATTATTGGTGGCGTCGATCTTATACAATTGCGCGAAAAAGCTGACGATCTGGCCACATTTTTGGATAAAGCCATCCGTTTGAAAAAACTGACCGATCATTACGGTATTCCGCTCGTGATCAATGATGCCGTAGCAATCGCGGACCAGATCGGGGCATGGGGAATACATGTGGGGCAAAATGATGTGCAGCCGCTCGCTATTCGCGAAAAATATGGTGATAAATTAACCATAGGCTGGTCCATAGAAGCTGTTCAACAGCTAGAAAGTCAACAAATGTGCGCTGTCGACCACCTTGGTGTAAGCCCCATTTTTTCAACGAGAACAAAAGTGGATACGATAACCGAATGGGGAATTTCGGGTTTAAAGCAACTTAGGACTAGGACGGAAAAACCATTGATTGCAATCGGCAGCATGAATTTGCAAACCGCTGAACAGGCTTGGAAAGCAGGTGCAGACTCCATTGCAGTCGTTTCGGCCATCTGCCGAAGCCAAGACCCCAGACAGGCCAGTGCACAACTAAAAGAACTATTAAAATGACAAAAGATAAAAAATACCGCGTCCCTACCGTACTCAGCATTGCGGGGTTCGATGGTAGTGGTGGAGCAGGCATACAGGCAGACACCAAAACGATATCTGCATTAGGTTGTTATGCCATGAATGTATTAACCGCCCTGCCAGTACAGAATACACAAGGTGTAAGAAATATTTATGAAATCCCTACTGCAGCCGTCAAGGATCAATTGGATGCGATTTTTGATGATATCTATCCCGGCGCAATCAAAATAGGGATGGTACACAATATTGAACTTGTGAAGCTTATTAGCAGCTATTTAAAAGAATATAAAGGGCCTATCGTCTTTGATCCAGTCATGGTGTCAACGAGTGGACACAAGCTCATTCATGATGATACAATTCAGGCCTGCATAGAACTTCTTTTTCCTTTAGCAACGCTGATTACACCAAATTTAGATGAGGTAGGTGTCCTGGTGGACGACGTTATAGACAATGTCCTGAAGATGGAAAAAGCGGGAAATACCTTACTGGCAAAAGGCTGTCAATCCGTTTTGATTAAAGGTGGACATCTCCGTAGTCAAGAGCTAACATCGCTATTATTCCAGCAAAAGAGCGCTCCGATTGAATTCAAATCACAAAAAATTAACAGCAAAAATACACATGGTTCCGGTTGTTCGCTTTCCTCAGCAATTGCAAGCCAATTAGCACAGGGTATTAGCCTCGATAAAGCCGTAGATTTCGCATTGGCCTATATACACGCAGCAATAGCCGGTAGTAAAGATCTTCTTATTGGCAAAGGAAATGGGCCATTAAATCACTTCCATAACCCACTTAAACTTATTCAATATGAACTGGACTGATCAAGCCTGGGATTCTATAACAACTATTTATTCAGATATACTTGCCATGCCGTTTATCGTTCAGCTTAGTGATGGTAGTCTTCCCCTGGATAAATTTCAATTTTACATGCAGCAGGATGCTTTCTATTTAGAAGAATTTGGCCGTGTGCTCGCCTATATAGGTGCAAAAAGTGCGGATAACCAACAAGCATTGGACTATTTCGAATTTGGTCGCAATGCGCTTCTTGTTGAACGGGCACTACACGAAAATTACTTTCGGGAATTTGGTTTAAGTGCTGCCGACGAGAGCAACAAGATCGAACCAACCTGCCATCATTATGTCCATTTTCTTAAAAGCGTAGCCGCTTTCGAGAGCGTCGAGGTCGCTATGGCGGCAACACTCCCCTGTTTTTGGATTTATAAGGAGGTCGGAGATCACATTGTATCGACAGCAAATACACAGGGAAATCCCTATTCCAAATGGATAGAAACCTATAGCGGTGATGATTTTGCACAGGGAGTGATCAAGGCGAAAAACTACGTTGACAAAATTGCTGCAGAAACTACTGCAACAAAACGGGAGAAGATGCGACAAGTATTTGTAACAGCTTCCCAATTAGAGTATCAATTCTGGTTAGCGGCCTATACACGAAGGGTATGGTAAAAAGAGTATTGCAAATAGTCAACTGTCCGATACCGAACAGTTGATGTTCAAAAATGAGCATAAACTAAAACATCACTCATAAAACAAGGTGTTATTAATCAACACCTTAAGCCAATTTAAAGTTTTGGCATCACTATTATACTATAGGTAGCAGTTAACAATCGGGTATAGGTACATGCACATTAGAAATGATAAAAAAAGGGAAATTAAAATGAAACTTTCAGTAGTAATATATTAAACTAATAACAGAAAAATAATGAAAAGAATCTTAACCATTGCCTTTATTTCATTTTTATATGTAGCTCAGGCACAAGAACGCGAAACACGCAAAATCACTGCTCCAGATGGCATTTCATCGGCAACTTCATTACGTGTAGATTATATTCATTCTAATCGCAACGAGGTTGTTGTTGAGGCTGATAATCCCGAGCATTTATCCCTTATCGAAACGACTGTTAAAAACGGTACACTCTATGTGCAGTATAAGAGAAATTCACAAATTAGAAATGCGAGAAACAATCGCGTAACTGTTTACTCAAGCAAAATACCGACACGTTTTTCGGCATCATCCAGCAGTTCAATCTATACAGATGAAACGATTAAGGCAAACAAAATTTCTGTAGACGTATCCTCTTCCGCAAAAATATCGCTAAAAAAATTAATTGCGGATGATATAAACCTTTCAACAAGCTCTTCAAGTAGGTTAACGACAGAAGTCAGCAGTAAAAACTTGCAAGTAGCAGCAAGCAGTTCGTCTAAGCAGGAAATTGCGGGTAGCGCTTCAAATTTAAATTTGAACACCAATTCATCGGCATCGGTTGATATGAGCCGTTTCTCCACGACAAATGCCCAAGTACAAGCAAATTCATCTGCCAATGTGACGCTCAGCGTGAAAGAAAACTTACAGGGAAATGTTTCTACATCTGCAAGAATTGCATTAAAAAATCAACCAAAAAATGTCCAGGTTGACAAATCAACTAGCGGCAGAGTAGTGCTCTAATTTTTAGTGTGGTCTTTAAAAAAGACTGTTTATTTATGTTTAATGTTTAGTTAGCTTAAAGGTGATACAACCCCAGTATCACCTTTGCTTTTGTCTACCTTTTGCTCGCATCCCCCATTCCTTCTCCTTCTCCTTCTCCTTCTCCTTCTCCTTCTCCTTCACCTTCTATATTTACACACTAATCACCTAAAAAAGCAGTATCAGGAAATTAGTGAGATCGAAAGCAATACCAGATTTCTGTTCAAAAAAAACTATTTTAGGTCTCGGTTTCACGACATTTTTGTATATTAAGATGCAATATAAATGACAAACTTTCGGCGTAATGGATAATTTTTTAGCGGCTTGTATAAAGCAATTTCAATATTACAAATCATTGGGTGATAAAACATTTACACAACTAAGCACTGAACAACTCTTTTGGCACCCCAATGAATCGAGCAATAGCATTGCATTAATTGTAAAACATTTAAGTGGAAATATGCTTTCCCGCTGGACCGATTTTCTCAGCACAGATGGCGAAAAAGAAAATAGGAACCGGGATCAGGAATTTGAGAACAGCTGGACAGATCGCGATGAGCTTATTACCTATTGGAATGCTGGATGGGCTTGTCTATTTCGAGCAATTGAATCGCTCGGAGAAGAAGATCTCGCTAAAATCATCTATATCCGTAATCAAGGACATACCGTCATGGAAGCGATCTTGCGGCAACTCGCACATTATCCTTACCACATCGGGCAGATTCTCTATATCGGAAAAATATGTTTGGATGATAAATGGTCCTCCCTATCGATACCTAAAGGTCATTCAGCTTCCTATAACAGCGAGAAATTTAGCCATGAAAAACAGCAACAACATTTCACCTCCGAGTTTCTAAAAGGGAACCAGGAGAATATGTAGTAAATAAGCTTTTACACTCCATTAGCACAGTAATTACTTGAATGAAAGCATTGGATTTCACCCTATTTTTAGCAAACTTTTGAGTATATTTGTCCTACATGCAACTATCCATTTTATTTGATTTCATGCGTAAATAAGTTGTTTTAAGACTATGAAAAATTCGATTAAGATCATCAACAATTACGAGTATAAAAAGTTATTTCTACCTGATGTTTCTGAGCATAATTTATTCAATGAGAATAAAATTCAAGTCTATCGAATTGAAAATTACTTACGCAGTATCCTGATGCCTGTCATCCCCTATCGTACAACGTTTAATTTTCTCATTTTTGTAACGAAAGGATCCTTAACCCAGCATCTCGAAAGCGCGTCTTATACCCTTACCGAAAATCAGGTCATCAACATCAAACAAGGTAATATCACGGCCACGCTGGCAATCTCTGATGATGTCGAAGGTTTTTTTGTGGTCTATGAAAATGAAATTGTAACGGATATCGAACTCGGTATAAACGATATCAAATTTTTCAATTCCCATCCTTTTACCACACTTAAAGCCCATGTAGCGCATTGGATCCAGCAAATGCTTATATTATTGGAAGAGGAGCTTTTTACAGAAGGCCGTGTCATGGAAGTTTGCATTTCAATGATGCAATGTATCCTATTGAAAGTGATAAAATCAGATATCGAGACAAAGGCTCCGATGAGCAGGCAATTGGATATCGCTTTTCGTTTTCGCGAATATGTACAAAAATTCCACATTGATCATAAAAACGTATTATTCTATGCTAACTTACTGCATATTTCAGAAAATTACCTCAATAAATGTGTGAAAGAAGCGACCAATAAACCACCGAAACAATGGATCAGCGAAATCAGTATCTTACATAGCCAGATTCTGCTGCAGGATGCTACGAGAGATATCGCAGGTATAGCCTTTGAGCTGAAATTTCAATCCCCCTCTTATTTTACTCGGCTATTTAAAAAAATCACTGGATATTCACCCAGTGACTATCGAAAACATAAGTTTATGGCCGGCTAATGCTTTTTACGATAAGGCAGATTCCAGATTAAATCTACGGCTAAATAATGAACGCCAAAATCTACTTTGTCATAGCCTTTAATTAAGTCGTTCATATACCCCAGATCCAATCGCAAAGGTGTCTTAGGAATATCTGTCATGTAATAGAAGCCCAGACGGGTCTCTTTATAGCCAAAGCTGGACCAGGCACTAACAGGTTCGTAGAGCTTACTGATTGCAAAAAGCCCTTCTGCACTCAAAGCCAGTTCTTGCTTATTCTTAGCTGAAATTTTAAAATTTAGCTGCGACTTCAAGCGGGTCCTAAATTGAAAATTCTCTTCTGTTTTCTGAAAATCAGCTGTAAAGAACTTTCGAAACTCTTGCCTCAAGGTATTTTTCCATTTCAAACGATCATTCAGGGTAAATGTATACGCATATCGTCCATACAACCTAAATTCTTGCTCGACACCTTCATTATGGTAGGGTGCGGCCTCATCATAAATGTTTTGGCGACGATAGCTCAATGCATAGCTATATTGTTGATTTTTGGCAAATTTATGATAGACCTCATGGTTTAACACCCAAATGGCCTGCTTATGAAATGGATTTGAATCGTCGGGTGTACTTTTGGTACCCAGACCGATGTAGGTTAGTGCCTCTTTGGTTCCTGCACTATCCAGTTTACGGCGTAAGCCCAGAACGGACCAAGATGCGGTCCTTGCTTTTCCCAATCCCGGCGGACTAACTTGCCCGTAAACTGTATTTACATGAATTCCCAATAAGAGCATTATTGGGAATAGTTTTATTAAACGAAATTTAAACATACATAAAATTTTAGTTTACAAAAAGGACTAAGAAGTCCCTTCGGCTGATGAAAATTTATTCACCAACCACTTATCAATAAGTTTGACCGGTTGCATCGCCCACATTGCAACCACAAAAGGGAAAGTCAATGTCGTCCACCCGTTGTGAATCAAAAAGTGATCAAAATAGGTGGCGATAATTACAGCAATTAATACATATACGCCATCACGGACACGTGGACCGCTCAAGGCAATGCCAACCAACACGGCATTGAAACTAAAGATGCCATTATTGGTCATATCTGCAGATTCATGGCCATGGTGCGAAATGTAAACACTAATGATAACAGCAGCGAAACCGTAAAGTGCTCCCATGGGATTGCTCAGGAAAACCCCAATGAAAAAGATCAATCCAGCAATTAAACTACCCTGAAAAATAACCTGACCAAAGGCATGGCCTTCAATCAAGAAATCATCCATTTCCTGAATATCCACAAAGTGTTCGGGTACCGTACGTAAGGCCAATTCTGGAATACTCAACACATACAATGCGATCCAGGTAATTAAGATAAAAGGAAATGTAAATACGGGCAGGTTTTTCTTTAATGCAAAGCCCATCAAGATCGTTGTTAATGCAGACCCCAGGATCAAAGCTCCCCATACCCAAACATTGGTTTGGAAATAGAACACCAAAGCAATACCGTAAAGTGTAGCATTAAATCCGAAGAGTCCATCATTGATATGATCCTCATCAAATTTCATCAACTTGGCAGTCAAAACGCCAACTAAATTAGCAAGTATCCCTGCAAACCCCATCAGGGCCGAATCATAAATAATGGCACCGATAAATAAAATACCCGTCCAAATGTTACCCTGTAACATAATTTGCCCAAATCCTTTAAAAAATGCTTTCATAAAAGCTAGGATGTTATTTTTCATTGGAATATAATTAATTGTTTATCATTTGTTCACAAAAGCTCTTAAAGCTTTCCCTAATAACCACGGTAATTTCATCGCCGCGGTTACATCTAACCCATGAGCGAGTTTGTCCCATCAATTCAAAAACAGAACATCCCACATCGCTTGCTGCATTTCTTTAAAAAGAAGATAAAGCTGTTCGGCGCCATGTCCCAACACACGAACCATAAAACCGTCATGCTCCAATTCACTAATACCAAATGCGACGTTTTTGGTTTCACCATATTTTTCATGGAAAGCCTCGATCCATTCGCCAGGATTCACACCGGCACTATTAAGGTAGATCAAAGTTCCCTGGTGCGTGTACCCCTCCAAAATACCTAATCCCTGAATTGGCATCCGATCTGGCTGCAGCAACACATTGTCTTTCACAACAAGTCTCCCGTTCACATAACACTCTGTTAGATTCTGAAAATGATTGTACATAAACTCTTCACCAGACATCTTCCGACCACAAGTCACGATTTCACTCAGCAATAAGTGACAATTTGAGGCAAGATGTACAATGTTATGGCTCAAAAAATGCGACGAATGTTGTGGTACTACAGGATGGGGGACATAAGAAAAAACAGCATTTTCACCAATATTCACTTCCATCGTTTGGGACGAATGACCTTTCATGTGAAACAAACGCTGGTAAGCTTGCGTTTGTAACTGCAATTTAGCCCCCGGAGCAATATCAACTTGAATACGATGGTCATCTCCATCCAACAGACCAGGTGATGAACTCATGATCATTAAATATGCAGCATTGTCTTTTTGATACTGTCCAACAGGAACAATACGAAACGGTTGTGTCGCGTATGCATCTTTCATAAAGGATTTCCCCTCACGATGTGCTATTTTGATAGCTAAAGAACAAATCATAATTAACGTAGTAAATTAGGCTCCTCAATATCCTGAAGGAGTGCGTATTTTTTAATCCAGCCTACAATCTCTTCCAAACCATCGCCGGTTTTTAGGTTGGAGAACAAGAATGGAGAGCCTTTACGCATTTTACGTGCATCATGCTCCATTACTTCTAAGCTTGCGCCTACATAGGGTGCCAAATCTTTCTTATTGATCAATAAAAGATCAGATCTTGTAATTGCTGGACCACCTTTACGTGGCATTTTTTCACCTTCGGCAACATCGATTACGAAAATGGTAATATCGGCGAGATCCGGGCTATAGGTAGAAGTTAGGTTATCACCACCACTTTCGATCAATATCAATTCCAAATCCGGAAAGCGGCTTGCCAGTTCATCCACAGCTTCCAGATTCATACTTGCATCTTCACGTATTGCTGTATGCGGGCAACCGCCGGTTTCTACACCGATAATCCGTTCACGGGGCAGTAAACTATTTTTGGCCATATACTCCGCATCTTCCTTTGTATAGATATCATTCGTAATTACTGCAAGATCAATTTCATTCATCAAACGTCGGCTCAATCTTTCCAATAATGCTGTTTTACCTGACCCTACTGGGCCACCAACCCCTATTTTAACATATTTTCTATTTTCCATGGTAATTGTTTTTTAAGAAATATAAACTCTAGAATATAATCGTTCGTGTTGCATGCAACGGATGTCAAATCCAATGTTGCATAAGCCCACTAAATTCCGTTCAACTGTTAAGGTCTCTTTGCAGAGATCAAGTATATCATCATGTAAACCAAAAAGTATATCTTGGCCATCCAATTGCCCTAATGGCACCAGTTTAACGGCATTGGTCACCATCGTAATAGCGGCATTATAATAAAAGCCGTGTAACGCTTCTTCCAAAGGAATTTCTAAAAGTGACGCCAACATGCCATACATCAAACAGTAATGACTATCGACTTCCTTCTTTTGGATTAATTCACCCCAGGACAGCACAAAATCCTGTTGCTGATACCGACTGAATATTTTATAAATACGGACGCCCAGTTTTTTACTGGCATCGCGAATTTCTCTTGGACTTTTTAATGCTGTACATTCTTGATCTAGGGCGATCAATGCATCCATGTCCTGCGAAGAAGTTGCTTCATAGGCCAATTTCATCAAAGCAGCATCATTGTACTTCAGATTATACCAGAGGTTATGGCGCACATAATTGTCCGCCGTGGCCTTATCACAGACCAGGCCCTGTTGCACATAGGTTTCCAGTCCATTGGAATGGGTAAACCCACCAATGGGTAATGTAGGATCTGCTAGATGAAGTAACTTGCCTAGAAATGTATTTTTCATTGACATTATTTTTTATTGTAAGTATAAATCTTTAAGGACCAATCAGCCCCTTGCGTAATCTTCTCTATCATTGGGCATTCAAGCTGACCAGGTTTTTCCTTTGATCCCTATTATTTCCATTCAGGCATCAATGAGCTCGCTACGCTCGGTTATTGGACAGAGGATCTTCAATCTCCGTTCATAGCTGCTCGCTCTTGCGAATTCATGACGGCTTTATCGCTGATTAAGAGCGGTATATTCTTCGTCGAAAACTTCATCTTCTGATGATGTTTTGGGTCGACATTTGCATTGAGCTGACGTAAAAGTTGGCGCTCGCAACGTTGCGGGTCAAACCCCTGTTTCGCTAACCACTCGTACATTGACCTTTCATAAGGCATAAGCAATTCATTTGCCTCCACAAATAGAGGCAAATGTTTGTTTCCAATTTCACTGGCTACAAAAGCAGTTCGCAGGAAATCAATTGCCATGATACGGATGACTTCACAAGGTTTGATCGTTACCACAACTATTTTTTCTTCATCTTCGTACAAGATATCACCATCCTGCAAACTGGAGGTATTACCCAACAATTTAACGGCAATATCCATTCCCTCCGCTGTACGTAAACGTTGAATCCGCTTGGTCGACTCATACCATTCAATGGCGAGCGAATCAAGACGCTTATTGATCTGCTCCCCCTGAATATTCCTTGTGATTTCCGTGATTATCATTTTTTAATTTTTAATAAATAGATTTTTAGATAAGCCTAACCCTACTGTAGATCCATTGATTCCAGTAATAACTTCATGATCATTGGGAATAGCAGCATCTTTACTATTTTTCTTTTTATAAGACAATTCTGCCACTTTAGCTTTTAATGCCCAACCTTTTCCCAAGGCGATACCCACAAGCGGGTACACTCTGAATAGATAGCCATTGTATTTACCATCGACCATAGTACCACCGGTCGCGACATGTTGATCACCCCACAAATAATGCACATCAACCTGGCCAATTAGCATGAAATGCTCACTTAGGGGCCAGGTATTACTATAGAAAGGTCCTATTTCATGCGAATGATCCGTGAAATCCAGTGCTTTATCCTTAGCAGAATTGAATCCATAGTTTAGCCCCGCATTCATGTTGTCGGTGAAAAAATAGGCGGCACCCACCGGAGCGGCACTAAATTGATGCCCAGCTGTTGTTTCGTGGTAATTCAGTGAGCCATAAACCATGATCCCCCCCTTTTGCGCATAGGCCGATTGTATCGTAAAGCACGCTATTGCTATACAACAGCCTAAAAATGTCTTCAAATTTTTCATTAGCGTAAATCGTATTTTAGCAGTAATGAAGCATCATGAGCGGTCATTATTCCCTCTCTTTATGCGCTTTCGATAAGCCCATGATGATTTCATCAACATATTGTTTTTCATAGTTTATGGCGTGATATCAGATCACGCCATAAAAAAGTAGTATAGGGTTAAAACAAGAAGTAACGTTGTCCCAACGAAACGGTATCAACAGGTTTTGACCGCAAGATCTCACCGTCAAGACTTACTTCATAATTTTCTGGATTGACAATAATTTCAGGTGTAGCATCGTTGAGGACCATATCTTTTTTGGAGATATTTCGACAGTTTTCCACAGGTAACAACGAGCGTTCCAAACGATACTCATCCTTAATGCCTTTTTCAAATGCCACTTTAGAGACAAAGTTAAAGCAGGTACGGTGCACAGCCTTGCCTAATCCGGCAAACATCGTTCTAAGGATAATAGGCTGCGGTGTAGGAATAGAAGCGTTAGCATCCCCCATTTTAGCCGCGATGATCATTCCTCCTTTCACAATAATTTCTGGTTTTGCACCGAATAGATCTGGACGCCAGATCACCATATCTGCAATTTTACCGGGCTCAATTGAACCGACGTATTTCGAAATACCGTGGGCAATTGCTGGGTTGATGGTATATTTCGCTACATAGCGACGTGCACGGAAATTATCGTTTTGCTTACCTTCATCTTCAGGCAACGGACCTACCTGTTTCTTCATCTTGTCTGCGGTCTGCCAAGTACGTGTGATGACCTCACCTACGCGACCCATTGCCTGCGAATCCGAGCTCATGATACTAAATACACCGCGATCTTGTAGTACATCCTCAGCGGCAATCGTTTCGGGACGGATACGAGAATCAGCAAAAGCGACGTCTTCAGGAATTTCTTTACTCAAGTGGTGACAAACCATCAGCATATCCAAGTGCTCATCAATGGTATTTTTAGTGAATGGGCGTGTTGGATTTGTCGATGCTGGTAAAACGTTTGGATACATCGCAGATTTGATGATATCCGGAGCATGGCCACCACCAGCACCTTCCGTGTGGAATGTGTGGATGACACGTCCGTTAATTGCTTGAATGGTATCTTCCAAGAAGCCCGCTTCATTCAGTGTATCCGTGTGGATGGCCACCTGCACATCGTATTTATCTGCAACTGTAAGTGCACGATCTATTGTTGCCGGAGTCGCTCCCCAATCCTCGTGAATTTTTACCCCCAAAGCTCCCGCTTCGATTTGCTCTACAATTGGTTGCTCGGTACCCACATTACCTTTTCCAAAGAAACCAAAGTTCATTGGAAGGTCTTCTACCGCTTGTAACATACGGCGTATATTCCATTTACCTGGAGTTACCGTAGTTGCATTTGTTCCATCTGCAGGGCCAGTTCCACCACCTATCATCGTCGTTACACCACTATACAAAGCGGTCTCGATCTGTGTAGGGCTGATATAATGAATGTGTGTATCGATACCTCCCGGTGTAACAATATATCCAGCACCCCCATGTACCTCGGTAGAGGCACCAATAATCATATTTGGCGTAATATTGTCCATGGTATCGGGATTCCCTGCACGTCCTACACCGACAATCTTACCATCTTTGATACCGATATCACCTTTTACTATTCCCCAATGGTCAATCACAATGGCACCGGTGATAACCAGGTCCAATGTTCCCTCATCACGTTTTTGAATAGAAGACTGACACATACCATCACGTACCGTTTTACCACCGCCAAATTTCGCTTCATCACCATAATGAGCATAGTCTTTCTCTACTTCAATAATGATATCGGTGTCTCCTAAACGAACTTTATCTCCTGTTGTAGGGCCAAAAATGGCGCTATAATTGATTTTATTAACTTTCAAACTCATGATACTTTATTTTTAAAGCCTTGTTCTTTTACTTTTTTCATTGCATTTGCTTTCGCAACCTCAGTTTCGGTATTACCGTTCACCAAATCATTGTGTCCATAGATATTTCGGCCACCTGCATACGGTACCAGCTCAATCTCTTTTGTCTCACCGGGCTCAAACCGTACTGCTGTGCTGGCAATAATGTTCAAACGTTTACCAAAAGCCTTTTCACGATCAAATTCCATCATTTTATTCACTTCGAAAAAGTGAAAATGTGAGCCTACCTGAATTGGTCTGTCACCCGTATTGGTAACTTCGATTTTAGTAACTTCTCTACCTTCATTACAGATGACGTGGCCATCTCCAATAAAAAATTCTCCTGGGATCATAGATTATATTTTTAACAATTAGCGAATCGGGTTATGAACAGTAACCAGTTTTGTACCATCTGGAAATGTAGCTTCAATCTGTACATCATGAATCATTTCAGGCACGCCTTCCATGACATCTTCACGTGTCAACAACGTTGCACCATATTGCATTAAATCCGCAACAGTACGTCCGTCACGGGCAGCTTCCAAAAGTTCACTACTGATCAATGCAATAGACTCCGGATAGTTTAATTTAAGTCCTCTAGCTTTACGTTTTTTCGCTAGTTCGCCGGCAAGATGAAGCAATAGCTTCTCTGTCTCTCTAGGTAATAAATGCATATAAATATTATTTAAATTGTTGTTATTCGAATGAAAACAAGTCACGGTGAGTACAGGTCACGACAAGGACATACGACTTTAAAAAATCGTTCAAAATCGTGATGAATAGGACAGATTATACCCCTACGCAGCGCAAGGTCTGTCGCTTCTCAACCGTTGTAAGAAATGGAAATTTTTACCCCAGAAACGGGATCTTTAAACTTTGGAAAAGAATATATTTTGGCGGCAGGATCAATCGATCCATATAAGGCCTTCTGTTATTCTGAATTTTGAGACGTACAGGATAGCAGAATACAAAAAGACAAATTGAAAGCACTCCCCAATAGAGCAGCTTGCTCCATTCATCTTTGAGGTCCATCTGTTCGGTGATATCATAGACATCACGATCTTTAACCGCAGCGACCAAATTTTCCCGCTCGGAATTTTCCGAACCTTTTTCTACTTGAGCATGGAAAGCCGCCAGACTTATCCGGAAAACGGGTAAACTTTGGACAGTAGAATGCGTCGGTATAGCTATTCCTTTCATGAGCAGGGTGCTCAAAAGGAAAACTAAAAAAACCATACTATACCGCATTCTTGTGTTCACAATTCTATTATTTGTTGTTCAAATTTACAACCAAAGCGGGCTACTTGACTAGCACAAATCTTGAATTAAATAGTCCAAATTTGTTGAAAAAGCCCGCTTTGGAGATTTTAGATCAATATTTCAAACTTAAAAAGAGTAACCAACTGATACCATGATATTTCTCGGCGCACCAGCAAAAGCTCTCGTGTAGTCAAAACCACCTAAAAAGTAATATTTATCGAATACATTGTTCAGGTTTACGGCCATTTTCATCGCACCAATGTGGTAATAGGCCGCTGCATTAACAGTTGTATACGATGGCCATTGTCCCCAGAGTGCATTTCCATCGCTGTCCTTTCCGATGCTGTTGTCCATCCGCTTACGGTCTACATAATAAACACCGGCACCAAAACCTAAGCCTTTTAAGGCACTATTTGAAAACACATATTTTAACCAGGCACTCGCCATATTTTTGGGTGCTCCCGGCAGGGACTGTCCTATTTCAGAAGGAACCGAAGATGATTTCACCTCCGTATCATTATAGGTATAATTGGCCATAACCTGGAACTCCCGTGTCAACTGCCCACGCACATCGAGTTCAACACCCTGCGATAGCGCTTTGCCAGATTGTCTATACTCCGGCAGCCCTGAATCATTGATAGCCCCTGTGGCAATGAGCATATTCCGTCGTTCAATCCGGAATAAGGAGAGATCAACTTGCAATTGTTCCTTGAAGAAACCCGTCTTCACCCCGGTTTCCACCTGGAAACTCCGCTCGGCATCAAAGGGTTTATCGGCACCATAATCTTTATAGTTCTGAATAAAATTGGCACCTACAGGTACAAAGCCCTGTGAATAACTTGCAAAATAGTTAATCTGTTTATTAATTCCATAGGTTACACCAAAACGAGGTAATAAGGCATTTTGTGTGGCATGAAAACGATTTTGTCCATCAAGTGTTTCCGAAGAATAGTGTTCATGACGTAGCCCTAGAATAAGTTTCAATCGGTCGTCAATGCTGATTTGATCCTGTATATATTTACCCGTGGTTTTATATGGGCTCAAAAAAGGATAAGCGACTCCCGTACGCCAGACATAATTCGTCAGATCATGAGTCGTATAAGTGGGATTGTTCAAATCAAAAGTCAAAGGAACAACTTTACCATCTATAGTTTGCTGCCTAGCCTCCCGCAATTGGTTTTCTTTGTCGCCCCGATATTGGGCAAAATCAATCCCGGCAACCAAATGATGATCAACTCTATCGCCCAAAAGATCCCACTTGACGTAACCGACAACATTATCGGTATAATCACGCCCATGGCGGTCAAAAAAGCGCATATTCATAATGGTATTATGTGGAGCATCAGCAAACGTGTTCATTGTCCGGTGTTCATTGACATCTTCCTGATAGATGGATTTCATGTAGCTCAGATTCAAACTAACATGTTCTGCCAGACGCTGAGACAAACGAGCGCTTAATGAAAAAGTCTTGGAATTATAAAAATCAGAAGGTTGGCTCAACGTAAATGATCTTGGCAAAGCATAAAAGTTATTTTCTTTAATCCCCATTCCCCGATCAAGATAACCGTTGAACTGATTATAGACCATATCAATATCGACCACCGTGCCTTCAGCTGGTTTGAAGGTGAAGGAAGGAGCAATCATCATTCGTTTCTGACGATTTACGTCACGAAAAGTCTTGGTATCTTCATAACCCGCATTAAAACGATATAAAATACGCTTGGCACTATCCAATGGTCCACCGAGATCCACAGTAGTTCGCATTGTTTCAAAACTACCGCCGGCAAAATTCACATGCCCTTTAAAATCTTCCAGAGGCTTCTTTGTTGTCATATTAATTGTGCCGCCGGGTACGATATCACCGAACAGCGAAGCTCCAGGCCCTTTCAAAACCTCGATATTTTCGAGATTGATCGTTAATGGTGAATTATAATAACTATTGCCATAACCATACCCTGAGCGTAAACCATTGACAAGCCGTACCCCCGTTTCGTAGCCGCTTTTGAAACCACGGATAACAACATCATCATAGGAAGATGCTTCTGTCACACCAGCCAGGTCCTGCACCAGCGCTCCAGTAGTAAAAGCCTGTTTATCTTCGATGAATTCCTTACTGAGTACAGCGACAGATTGCGGTAGATCCTTTAATTTTCCTGCAAATTTACCCCCCAGCTCCATATTATTTGTCAGATAGGAATTGTTGCGTCTACCCGTAACCAATACTTCATCCAAGGTATTATCACCGGCTACCATAAGCAATCGAACGCCCTTTTTTGCATTCCAGTTGGCCGTGTTCAAATCCAGCAATACAGGCTTATACCCGATTGCAGCTGCACGTAACTGTACAGGAAAAGAAGTTATTCCGGTAAAACTAAATTCCCCCTGAGCATTAGAACTTGTCTGTTGTTGTCGATCTGCCAGGGTTAATGTGACCCCTGAGATGGGATTACCGTTTTCGTCCTGAATTTTTCCAAATAATGCTACACCTTGTTGTGCATATACCGCTCCCGGTACGGAAGCACTTGTCAATAAAGCGAAAGCGAGCGCTTTCATCACATTGTTTTTCATTCAAATAAATTATATATTCTTTTGGCTGATCTATTTTTAGACCTAAGCCATACGATCAACGAATAATTCCATGTGTATGGTTGGAAAATTCGATTCATTGCAAAAGTCTTTCAATTGAAATCCTTGTTTTCCCCAAAACTCATAGGCTCCAGTCAGGAATGGGTGGGTATGTAAATAAAGCCGTTCAATACTTTTCTCTTTAGCTACAGCGACCAAACCCTTGAATAAGGCCGTTCCTAAACCTGACCTACGATAAATCGGGTCTACAAAAAGACGGGCTACTTCCACCGTTTTCCTTCTATCAATATCCAAATGCGGGAAACGGTAGTCATAAGCAGACATACCAACGACGCCAATCAGTTTACCCTGCTGATCTTTTGCCTGCAGGAATGCACCAGCTTCAGCCTCAAGATACACGGCTGAAAATGCCAGTAGATCTTTGGGAAGTTTATGTGCATCCAACATCGGGAACAACTGTTTTCGAAATTCGATGACATAAGGTAGTACGACATCAATATCCTTCTCTTCAACACGAGATATGCTGATATTTTTCAAATGGGGTTGCGTGGGAAAACATCGTTTGCTTACCAGTTGATTATTAATCAATATATTGCCGTTGTCTTTGATGGTATTCATATCGTTATAACTATTTTTAAAATATTTGCACAGTAAACTGAGCATCTCAGGTACAAACCATGATTTTTCCTAAAGGCACCTATTTAGGGAGCTTCGTCATGGCGTATTCATTTCAATTTTGGTTTCAGGACTATGCACTGCACTCACGCTAGGCTCAAACGTCGCACCTCCACCCAGCATCGGAACAAACATCCATTTCTTTTGATTTTCCAAACTGATCAAAGGGAGTTGATAGGTCTGTTCCAATAATTCCCGAACTTGCTCCTGCTCCAGACCGTGCAGATCCACAAGCCTATTGTCCTTCATCAGATAAAACTGATCACCAAAAAGGTACGCCATGTTGGGGTCGTGCATCACACATAACACGGTTGTCCCCTCTTTGACCAGCTCCTTGGCTGTCTGCAGAACCGCAATCTGATAGTTCAGATCCAAATGATTGGTGGGTTCATCAAGCAATAATAAATCAGGCTGTTGTACCAACACGCGACAAAGTAATACCAATTGTCGCTCTCCTCCAGACAAAGAGGTATAGGGTTTGTTCTTTAAATGTGTGAGGTTAAATCGATCCAAGATCTGTTCAACGGCCTCAAAGTCTTCCTTACTTGGTGAAAAACGAGAAAATGAGGCTCGTCCCGTCAGAATAACATCAACAACGCTAAAAGGAAATGTGGTCTGATGGAACTGGTTGAGAAAACCCAATTTCAATGCATTGGCCCGACCAACCTTCCAATCGCGACGTTCCGTTTCACCGATAAGAACTGATCCATTATATTTTTTTTCCAGCCCGGCAATGATATTGAACAGAGTCGATTTACCACTTCCATTTCGACCAAGAATAAAAGAAAGCTTTCCTTCCGGAAATGACATGTTTACATCATTTAAAATGATATCCTTACCATAGGCAAAAGAAAGTTTTTTGATATGAATCGAATTACTCATGAATTCCAGTTGATTTCGTTACGGCGCATCAGATAAATAAACAAGGGAGCACCAATAATCATTGTAAAAACACCGATCGGAATTTCAAATGGCATAACAGCCCTCGAAAAATCATCGATAAGTAGCAGGAAAGTCCCCCCGATACTGATATTTGCCCACACAATAATATTGTTATTGGGTCCAAAGATCATGCGGCTGATATGTGGTACAATTAATCCAAATAAACTAATTACGCCTACAGCTGCCACGGCAGAGGCTGTAATTAGTGTTGCTACAGCAATGAAGACCAATTTCAATATTTTCGGGTTAACGCCAACAGCAATGGCTTCTCGATCACCAAGTGCGAGAAGATTCAGCTTCCAGCGCAAAAGGATCAGGATACCCAATCCTATTGTGATCGGCAGGAACGCTTGCTGTACTTTCGACCATGATGCTGTATGTAGGTTCCCCATTGTCCATTGCACAATCGCTTGTAATTTATAGGGATCACTCATGTATTGTAACAGGGTTAACATGGCTGTAAATACCCCGGAAATAACCATTCCAGCTAATACCATCCCAACAATGGAGGTTTTTAAGCCCGCATTTGAAACAAAATAGGTCAAACCTACAGCACATACACCGAACAGAAATGCCGATAGATTGACGGACAATAAAGGGAACAACATGGCCAAGGCAGCCCCAAAAGCAGATCCCGAAGAAATACCTAGCGTAAAGGGATCAACGATTGGATTCCTAAAAATGGCCTGTAAAATTCCGCCGGAAGACGCTAAAGCAGCTCCGACCATAAAGGTCAACAGAATCCGTGGTAAACGTACCTGCCACAATATCGTATCCATGTTATCTTTCAATACAGCATTATGGTCGCCGATATAAATCCCCACTTCCAATCCGATGCGCTGACAGAGCTCGACAAAACCAATGTTCTGACTCGATCCTACAAGTAAGGAAAGCATTAAAACCAACGATGGTAAAACAACTAGCAGAAACAGCTTTTTTAATTGATGTATCATGGAAGTAGTCCTGCTTTACCGTATAGTTTTTCAAAAGCTATGGTCATATCCTGATCAAGCTGCTGTTTCGTATAATCCGAAAAACACCAATGCCTAATCTGTTTGGCAAAAAGCATAAATTTGACGGTATGTGGATCGAATGGGAAGGACGGTGACATCACAAATACTTGTTTATTTTTCACTGCAGGTAATGCCGCGAGTTCCTTCAGATTATATACGTCTGCCAATTTAGAATTCCAAAGAATAATGAGGTCCGGATTCCATTTATAAATCGTTTCGGCGCCGACATTTGGGGCTTCCATTTCCAACGGGCAGGCATTCGCTGCGCCCGAAAGCCGGATTGCCATATCAATCAAACTACCACGACCGGATGTCGAAAGTACTCTACCTTTAGACCAGGCATAATAAACCTTCTTCTGTATTTGATCTTTGGGAGCAGTCATTTTTTTGATCTCCGCCGAAACAAATTGAACAATTTCTTCCGCTCGCGCTTGCTTTCCGAGTAAGGCTCCCATCCCTATCAGTTCATTAAAAATACTTTTTTCATCCTGGGAAGAAAAAGTAAACACGGGAATTCCAAGATCTTCTAATTGAGAAATATTATCCTGATCGGTATTGAACGTCAAAACAAGATCAGGATTCAAGCCCACTATGCTTTCCACATTATTTGCCTGGCCTGCGAAGGTAGGCGTTGCCAGTTCTTTTTTTGCAATTCTTTGATCCAATTTGGATAAAAAGTTATAGGTATCTTCGAGCTGATAAACCTGCTCAGGGATACCGACTAGACTATTTTCAGCCCTCAACATATACACTTCATCAACAAGCGAAGGGAATAGTACAACCACACGCTTTGCCACATGCGCCAACACAACTTCCTTTCCTCTGCTATCGACTGCTTTCACTTGACTGTTGAGCGTGCCGGATTGCCGATTTTGGCAGGCACTCCATATACCACAGCATACCAAAAGCAATACAACTATAATTCGATTCACTTTCATTTAATTATCTTTTCGAACTTGTTCACCCAAACTGATATGCCCGTCTATTCTCTTTAAATCTGGATTCTTCTTATTTTTCGCCTGCAAACGAATCAAATCTTCGGATAACAGCAAGGCTTCCTCCAACTGAATCGACGTTCCATATTTTGCTAGAACCTGTTCATAAAGCCGTCCATCGTAAGGAAGACGAAGCGATTCAGCATCTGTGACGTTGAATATCGGCAGATGTCTGTTTCCGATGAAATAACCGAAATCTGCAAGCTGAACCAAATCCGTTGGATTAAATCTTATCGTCAACGAAGGCTTGACAACCAAGATCGCTAGTAGCGTCTCCTGATGAAATAAACCATCTCCATGGTGCCATTCCGCTCCTTGTTCCAATTGCATAAGGATTGCTTTTCCGTTTATTGTATTGCGCGTCAGGCGTCTTTTATGGACTTCATACCACTCAAGATGTACTTGATCGACCTCACTAAGGGCAAACTCCTTGTTTGCGACAATTTTATCTATTGGTATGGGCAGCTTATTCATTTTTGTAAACTTATCTTCATCACAGGTAAACAGCACTTTTTGGCTTTGTTTTCAGTGCTATTTCCTTCCTCAGAAAACAGCACTATTGCGACAACATTGAACAGGATAACAATAAAACATGGATCATTATTATCCTATCCATTTTATCTGTTGTTCATTATTTTACTTCAAGCGCTTTATATTGATCTTTTTTTGCCTGAACTTTTTCTTTCAACCAATCACACCAAGTATCAAGGCCGTCACTATTTAATGTACTGATGGTAATAACTTCCAGATTGGGGTTTACCTCGCGCGCATCTTTCGTTACCGCATCTACCGAGAAAGGTACATATGGTAATAAATCCGCTTTGGAAACCAACATCAATTCGCTTGTTAAAAACATGCGCGGGTATTTTTTTGGTTTATCATCCCCTTCTGTTGTCGCCAATAAGGTTACGCGGTAATCTTCACCCAAATCAAATGCGGATGGACACAACAAGTTACCGACGTTCTCGATAAACAACAGATCTATTCCTTCAATATCGATATGATCCAGGGCTTGTAAGATCATTTGTGCCTCAATATGACACATTCCTCCAGTGACAATCTGCAAGGCATTGATGCCCACATCGCGCATACGTACCGCATCGCGTTCAGTTTCCGGATCGCCCACTAAAACAGCAATATTCAAATCCTTCGACAAACGTTTACCGGTTTCTTGCATCAAGGTTGTTTTGCCCGAACCCGGGGAAGAGCATACATTGATCACACAGACATCTTTCAGTCTATCACGGATGGCTTTTGCAACGAAATCATTTGCTTTTAATAAATGTAGTGTTGTATTTTCACATTGAACCGAACCTACACGGTTACCTAAACTTTTAGGATTTGGAGTATTGTCTGACATGATAAACGATTTTTAGTCTTGTTTAAAAATTACTTTTGAAATATAGAGTTCATTTCCCTGAACAATTGTGCTGGAGGGTTGTCCGCAGTCACAGACAAATCGATGAAAATGAACAGGGAAATTTTTCTGACAATGTTCACAATATGCAATGATATCGTTTACAACGACCTCCATTTCCATATCTTGGTATTGCGTATTTTCAGCAATAAAAGCATCAAATGCATTTTGGATCAACACAGGCTGGACATTGGATAACAATCCTGCTGTAACCTGAATTTTTTGAATATCATCTACCCTAGCCTCATAATGCGAGGTCAGCGTATCAAAAATATCCTTTACTATACTTAGCTCGTGCATTGGTATATTTTAAGAAATAAATAAATTTAGAAAAGAAATGGCAGCTTTCTTTGCCTATCTAATGTGAAGAAAAGCTTACGCTTTAGCATGGAATTTTGATTTGCTCAAACAGCAAAAATCGAGCTATGGGAATAGGCTCTAGATCTAGGGTATGTTCATACCGATAGTCTTTCTGCAATGGGGATGGCAGTAGTTCGTGCCAAAGCAAATCAACAGTAACCAACCAACGGTCCATTAACCAATCTTGTGCTACTTCCACGTCCATTTCCGCAACAATGGATTGAAGCGATGGGTAGAGTGAACAAAAGTGGCTATGATCTTTTGGAAAATGGGTTATGCTTGAATCGCCCGCGTATTCTGAAGGACTTTTTGAAGATAAATACGAGGATTTAAAACTATCACTTTTCAGTACAAGACTGTTTGCATTTAAAATTTTAAATGATAATAACAGTGCTGCAAACAGAAAAATAAAGTGCTTCCACATAGCTTTAACCTAACAAAGTTGCAAAGATTCCTTTGAAACCAATACAAAGTTACTACCGATCAAAGAAGAAAAAGTAGCACAAATCTTGAATTTTATTTCACAAAATAGGAAACACCCAAAGAAAATTCCATAATTCTATATATATTAAATTAAAATTTGGTTAAAGTGAGATTAAAATGATATTAGAGGCAAAAATTGGGTATTTTTTATCGCAGCTAAATACAAGATATTTCTCATCTAGCAAAATCATAAAAAGCCAGCCTCGATGTGAGACTGGCTTCTTGAAAGGCTTAATTTTTATTGATTAGCGATGCAAATCGAAGCGATCCAACTCCATCACTTTATTCCATGCTTTCACAAAATCTTGTACAAATTTTTCGTTTGCATCGGCACTGCCATATATTTCGGCAACGGCTCTTAATTCAGCATTCGAACCAAAAACAAGGTCTGCTCTTCCGGCTTCCCATTTTTTAATACCAGTTTTACGATCTGATCCTTCAAAAACTTCCCGATCCGGAGAGATTGCTTTCCAAGCTGTTCCCATATCCAATAGATTAACAAAAAAGTCATTGGTCAGTTGGCCAGGTCGGTCAGTCATTACGCCTAGTTGAGAACCATCAAAATTGGCTTGAAGAACACGCATCCCGCCAATAAGGACAGTCAATTCAGGAACAGATAAAGTCAGTAGCTGCGCCCTATCAATCAATAACGATTCCGTAGACACGGTATAAGCGCCTTTGCGATAGTTTCTAAATCCATCCGCAATTGGCTCAAGATAACCCATTGATTCTACATCAGTCTGTTCCTGTGTCGCATCCATACGGCCAGGATGAAACGGTACTTTGGTATCATGACCTGCTGCATGAGCTGCCTGCTCTATCGCGGCTACACCGCCCAAGACAATTAAGTCTGCCAATGAGATTTTCTTTCCGCCCTGTTGTTTTCCATTAAAATCCTGCTGAATTTGCTCCAGCGCGGTAAGAACTTTTTGCAGTTGCGCCGGATTATTGACTTGCCAATACCGCTGCGGAGCCAGACGAATTCTAGCACCATTTGCACCACCTCTCATATCCGAGCCACGGAAAGTAGACGCTGACGCCCAAGCTGTCGTTACGAGCTCGGCAGTGCTAAGTCCCGCGTTCAATAGGGCGGATTTCAATATACTAATGTCATCCGCATCGACCAAAACATGATCGACAGCCGGAATAGGATCTTGCCACAATAATTCCTCAGCAGGAACTTCGGGCCCCAAATAACGCTCTCTTGGCCCCAAATCACGGTGTGTTAATTTAAACCATGCGCGAGAAAATGCGTCAGCAAACGCATCTTGATCTTCGTAAAATTTACGCGCGATCTTTTCATAGATTGGATCAAAACGCAACGATAAATCGGTCGTCAGCATCGTTGGCCTGCGCTTTTTATTGGGATCAAAAGGATCTGGAACATTCGAATCGGCTCCTTTGGCGACCCATTGGTGTGCTCCTGCCGGGCTTTTAGTCAATTCCCATTCATGCTCAAACAGATTCTTAAAAAAGAGGTTGGTCCATTCCGTTGGTTTTTGAGTCCAGATAACCTCCAATCCGCTAGTAATCGCATCTGCGCCTACTCCACTGCCGTAAGTACTTTTCCAACCTAACCCTTGTTGTTCTATACCGGCAGCTTCAGGCTCTTTTCCGACATTGTCGGCAGGTCCGGCTCCGTGTGTTTTTCCAAAAGTATGCCCACCTGCAATCAAAGCGACAGTTTCCTCATCATTCATAGCCATCCGACCAAAAGTATCGCGTATATCTTTTGCAGCGGCGATAGGATCAGGATTTCCATCCGGTCCTTCTGGATTAACATAAATTAACCCCATCTGTACCGCAGCCAACGGTTTTTCAAGATTGCGGGAGTGTTGCTTACCATCTGCATTATCATCGGCTGATAAAACACCATGTGCTTCAACTACACCTTCTGAACCATGTGCATAACGAATATCACCGCCTAACCATGTTGTTTCAGAGCCCCAATATACGTCCAATTCTGGTTCAAAAGCATCCACCCGACCACCGGAATAACCAAAAGTTTTGAAGCCCATAGACTCCAAAGCGACATTACCGGTTAAGATCAATAAATCTGCCCAGGAGATATTTTTACCATATTTTTGTTTGATAGGCCACAACAGGCGACGCGCTTTATCTAAACTCACATTATCAGGCCAGCTATTCAAGGGTGCAAAACGTTGCTGACCAGACCCAGCTCCGCCCCGACCATCACTTACCCGATAGGTACCCGCACTATGCCAAGCCATCCGGATGAATAATGGTCCATAATGACCAAAATCTGCCGGCCACCAATCCTGTGAATCGGTCATCAATGCATGCAAATCTTTTTTTACGGCTTCTAAATCCAACTGCTTAAATGCTTCTGCATAATCAAAGCCTTCGTCCATCGGATTTGACTTGCTCGCATGTTGTCTCAACAGATCTACACGAAGTCTATTTGGCCACCAATCCTGATTCTGAGTTCCCCCACCCGCAACGGCGTTGCGCATCGTACCATTGTGAAATGGGCATTTGCTAATGTCTTTTTCGTTGTTGTCCATATGAAAAGAAAGTTTAGTTATATAATATCTTAAGTGATCAAATTGTTTGACTTCCACTTTCATAAAATTACACAAATGCGCCCCCACTTGTACATCGAATCATTCGATACACTATAATCAAAATCTATACAAAGAACCAGAAGGTATATAAAAAATTGAAAATCATCTTTTAGCGAGACTTCAGAAAACACGGATTTTTAGCATTGCTAAAACAAAAGCCATTCTTTTATTATTCTACAATTAGGTTGTATCAAAAAATATTGGCCATGAGTGAACTTTCTACATTTTTGGTGAGTGCTTTTATAGGCTTAAGCTTGGCGGCAGCCACTGGCTTCCGAATTTTCATGCCCTTATTTTTATTGAGTCTCGGCTGTCGGCTGGAACTGTTCCAAGTTGGCAATGAATTAGCCTGGGCAGGTTCACCGCTTGTTTTAGCGGCGACAAGCATAGCCATGATTTTGGAAATAGCGGGGTATTACATCCCTTTTATAGACAATATATTGGACAGCCTATCCATCCCCTTAGCAACCATAGCGGGTACTTTACTTTTCGCTATACAGTTTACAGATATTTCTCCTTTTTTCCGCTGGGCCATGGCCATAATCGCCGGTGGCGGTACTGCAGCAACCATTAGTACGGCCCTGGCAGGCACCCGGGCCGCCTCTTCGATCGGAACGGCCGGTTTTGGTAATTTTATGATTTCGACAATGGAAACCATCGGTTCCACGATATTAACCATACTCGCCATATTTGTGCCTTTTATGGCTATAATCGTTGTTATTGGCTTGTTTTACTTCTTCTGGCGATTTGGCAAAGAACAACTACATAAAAAACTTAAAAGAACTTAATAGCTGCCAAACCATTGAATCTAATGAAACAGCTCTTCCTATATTAAAAGAATTAAAACTTTATCGCAATAAAGAGATTATGCTTATACCGTATGCGCCGGTTTCATTTGATCTTTCAGTATAAAACAAAAAAGGACAGCAAATTTCCATGCTGCCCTCTTTGTTTTCAGATCTTATCCTGACTTGCGTTTACTTCCCTTGTTAATCAATGATGACTTCTTGTGGCCGTATTACTTTTTCAAGATCTTTTGGAAGAATGACGGTCAATACCCCATCCTCGAAGCTCGCATGCACATTATCTGTAAGCACCTGTTCATTTAATTGGAATTCACGTTCAAATGCCATTCCATCGTACTCTCTATAAATATAATCTATGGCATTGTCCTGAGCATTCTCTGTACATGAAATTTTTAGTATTCCGTCATTTATACTGACTTGGAATTGTTCCTTCTTACGGCCAGCAGCAAAAAGCTGTACTTCATAGAATTCTTGATTCTCTACAATATTTACAGGAACAGATTGCTGACTGCCACCACTGTGTGCAGCTTCACCTTCAAAAAAATGTTGTTGAAATTTTTCAAAACGGTCTTTAAAATGTTGTCCGCAAAATTTGTTATGATTTGAATATCCTCTGGTATAATGATCTCTTTTAAACATGTCTTTAATTTTTAATATTGAATAATTCGTTGAACTAATGCATGACGAAAGCTTCGTCTTTGCAATTTTTTAACCTTAATAAACAGGAACAATCGTTGCTTTCCGAGCACGTTTTTGCCCTTGTAATGGTACGATAGCGACCACAGTGTTGTAATGACGGTGAACATTCGGATATACCGGAGTTCTATCCATTTTGAATGCTTGTCTATCTCTCCTACGCATTCTTGCTGCTGCGAAGCTTCCTATTCCGAAGAGAACTGTCCCAAACAATAAGAGTTTAAAGATCGTCCCAATAATCAAGGTTGCTAATCCCGCTATTGCCGTAAGCACGATCAGGCGTGGCAATATAAATCGAAGTTTATTTTTCATTTGAATACATTTTTTTTGTAAAATGGTTGCTGGCCTCCTGCATTTTCATCTGATTGAAAACGACATTTTACCATGACCATTCATATTTTGTAATTAATTATTATGCTGTCCAATATCCATGCTGACAGAACATCGCGTTCTGCTATTTCCTTAGCATCAGGATACCGACATAAAAAAAGGCGCCTTTATAGAAGAAGACGCCCAACAACAGTTTTTACTTTAAAATTTTTATTCTTTTTTTAGAATCCACATCGTCCTCCAAAACGACGCTTCCATTCTTCCCGCAAACGCTCCCTTTCCTCATCGGAAAGATCTTCTCCTTTATCCATCTGACGTGGAAAACCTTTTCGAAATCTCCCCCCTCCAGGTTTACCAAAACCCCTACCGAATAGAATTCTTGACAAAACAAAGAGTCCCAATGCCTGCCAATAGGTAATTGTTTTTAAATTGAAAATATCAACCATTAATGTATTCCATAAATATTGTAGTAAGGCTACCAACAAAAAAACACCAATGATAATAGCGACAAACATAAAAGCGAATTTACCCTTCCGCTGTCTATTCATTCTTCCATTCATAGCTTAATCCTTTTAAAATTTTAATTCTTCATACAAACTTCGCAACCGTACCCGCAGGTGCTTCACGGCATACCCTTTTCGACTGATAATTGTCTTGAGGTTCTCATTTTCCATAACAGCAATTTCCTGAAGTGTTTTCTCTTCCAGCTCATTCAGCACAAACACCCGACGTTGCTTGTCCGGCAATTCCTCCAATGCTTTCATCAGCTCATCCCAAAAAATATCCTTAAATAATTTTAGCTCGGGATTGTTGGAGTCGTCGGCTAAAAGGAACTGACGAACAGGAAAAGTACTTTCACTATCATCATCACCTGCTATCATATCGTCAAGTGATTCATTTTTCTTTTTCCGATAGCTATCGGTAATCTTATTCCGTGTGACAGCATAGAGCCATGCGCCCGCATTCTCCAGTTCGTCCATATTGGTCAAACGGCTAAATTGATACCAGACCTCCTGTAAGATATCTTCTGCATCCTCCGTTTTCTTTACTTTTCCCTTAACAAAACGTAGCAGTTGACTTCCATAAGTCTTAACGATATCCGTAAATGATCTGGAATTTTTTTCTGCCATATGATTTTGGTATGCAATGTCCATAGCAGCATAGACGAACTAGTCGAACTTTTACTTTAAATTATTTTCATGGATCTACTTTCTTGCTGACTTCCACCGCATGAACAACATGACACATTCCTTTTCGTCTTCTTTCGTATACACTTTGTCTGCATAAATATACTAGATAATCAGCTAATAGGCTATGCTTTCTATACACTTTATGCAACATAAAAAAGTAGTTCCATGGTTTAAGACTTCCGGCGTTGCTGAATGACCTTACCTTTATCGGTAATAAAAATATAATGGTATGCTGGAAAACGCTGAATCAATTTTTTTCCTTCTTTCTCGCCCAATACCATGATGGAGGTACTGAGTGCATTTGCGATTTCCGCTGAGGGTCCATAAATCGTCACTGAAGTTAATCCCGTAGCTGGATATCCTGTCACCGGATTTATAATATGTGAATAACGTTTTCCATTGATCTCCGCATATTTCTCATAGCTGCCCGATGTTGCTACGGCCATTTCATTCAAACGAAGAACTTTGACCATTCGATGGGGTTTGAACGGATTGTTTACGCCCACTTTCCATGCATCGTTCTGGGGTGGTCTTCCCCAAGCCGACAGATCACCAGAAGCATTCACTATACCTGCTTCAATCCCTTTTGCTTTCATTATTTCCCTGCCCCTATCTGCTGCATACCCCTTCCCAATAGAACCGAAACCGATCTTCATACCCGGTAACTCCAGAAAAATTGTCGAAGCCGCACTATCGAGGCGAATGTGTTGATAACCAACTTTCTCGACAGACCTCTTAATCAGTTCTTCCGAGGGCATCGTGGTCATGCTGCCATCAAATAGCCAAACTTTATCTAAGGCAACAATACTGATATCAAAAGCACCACCTGAATTTTGAGCATATTGGATTGCACGTTGTGTTAGATCAAACACTTCTCTATCCACCTGAACTGGCTTAATTCCGGCATTGCGGTTCACCGCTGCGATTTGGGTTTGCGGACGCCATTCTGAAATCAGGTTTTCTATGCGATCTATTTCGGAGATGACTTCATCGATATGCTGATTTGTAATCGAGCTATCCCGATCTACCAAGCTAATTTCGAAAACAGAGCCCATAAGGGTAACCTGCCGCTTTACCAAGACCTGCGCAATCCCTGAAGTAATGGATACAAAGCAGAGTATTAAAAGCAGGCCACATTGTTTATTGTTCTTCATGAGATTGATCTGAAAAAGGGATTAAAAAGTCGATGCGTACCAAAAGCAGTCTTATCGATGCGATATGCTATTACGTCACCAATTTACTAATAACAATCGGTTAAGATCTGTCCATTTTCTTTGTAGACTACAATAGTTTTGCCGACATGTTCCAAAAGTAGCTCATTTAAAGTATGTTCAACGTCATGCTGCATACGCAACGCACCACAAAGCAATATATAACCTCCTTTATCAAGCAATTCGACAAAATATAGCGCATCCCGACGAATCAAATCCATGACATATTGTGCATTTTCCTCGCGTGAAAAAGCCAGTTCAAGCTGTTTCAGATGTCCCAGCTTTATCTGCTCATCAGCAAAATCTATATAGTGTGCTGTCATTTCATTTCGATGGCGAAAACCAGCATACAGACGCAAAGGAGTCATACTTTCATTCGCTGAAATCATGCCTAGAAAAGGTGCTACCCCCGTACCATTCGCAATTAAAGCAACTGCATTTGCGGCTTTCGGGAAATGAAAACTTGGATTAACCATGACTCGTGCCTGCAGGGTTTGATTCGGTTCCAATCGATACAGGAAGCTCGAGCCAAATCCATTCGGGAACAATTTCACCACAAGCTGAACCATACCGTCTTTGTAACCTATCGAATAAAAACGTTCACGTTGATCTTGCGCAGGATAGATTGCCAATAAATCGCCCGATTGCATTTTAATTTTACTTAAAGGTTTCAGGACTAAAGTAAAGGTCATGTTACTCGCAGAAACAGTAGACTTCGCTATCACCTTAAATTTCGTCAATCCGACGACTTTAGCACTATAAATAGCCGGTGCAGAAGCTAATGCAATATTGGTCTGAGCAGACCATTGATGAATCCATGAAATAAGCTCATCTACATACTTATCATTAACTGTGTGTAAATCTGTTAGTCGAGAAGCCCAGGCTTGTTTTTCTAATAAAAGATCAATTTTGCGCGCATAGGCACAAAAGTCGGGATAGGCTTTTGAACCAAAGCCCAGCACCGAAAATTGTACGTCTTGTTCTTGTGGATGGCTGTTGAGCTTATGTTCAAATTGAAGTGCATTGGATGGTGCTGTTCCTAGCCCGTATGTTGAGGTAAACACAAGCAAGTGTTTTGCCTTTGGAAAGCATTGATATTGATTCATTCCGAGCAGCAACGATTTTTGCCCATCCGCTAAGAACTGTTTATGGATCTGATTGGCGAAAAACAGCGTGCTTCCATTTTCCGTTCCGAAAAGAATAACAATCTCTGCTTCTTCAGGTTTATATTTATTCTTGATTTTAGTACGCGTGCGCTTGAATGTGATTGCAAAACCCGTGTAAATAAAGAATACAATATTCAACGATGCGAGCCCCAATATAATGGCCCATATGATATTGGTCTTGCCCGTATGGAGGTCCAAAGAAAACTGTTCGGCCAATGCAGTAAAGGGATACTTTACTTCTTTATGCAAGCTTCCATTCAACTGATTTATGGTCAATTCCCGATCGCGAAGCTTCAATATAAAAAACTCATCAGGATCGTCTTCCATAAACGGAAACTCCAACGTCTTCAAATCGACAAGTTTTGTATTTTGGAATATTGAAAATTTTGCCACCTCCAATTGGATATCTTCCTCCATCTTATTGGGATATTCAATTGTTTGGTTCGGCTTTTTTAAGATTTCAATACGCACCAGAAATAAATAGGTACCTGTTAGGGCCAATATCAAAATTGGTATTAAAAATAGACGTCCTGAAACAACATGAAAATACTGTGCGAAAAAGTCCCGGTTGATTTTAGCAAAGAAATGTCGAACGCCCTGTTGGCGCTTAACAATCAGAATAATTCCAGAAATAGTAATAAGAAACAACAGAAATGAAACCACACCAATAACCACCCGACCGGTCACTTTAAGAAAGAGTGAGCGGTGTAAAGCTGTCACCCATTGAACAAATTGGGACTTATTCAATTGGGGACCAAGCAGACGCCCCGTATTCGGATCGATATAGCCTTTCACGGTGTTGCCATCAGCGTCTATGGCATCAATGCTCACAAATTGATTGTGATCTACCGAGATCGCTATGATTTCAGGATAAACCTTGCGCAAAGCTGTTACTGACTGCGCAAGGTTTAACGTTTCAATATGTTCAACCCGATAAGGCGGAATTTTTTCGTTGACGGCGTCAATGGCCAATATTACGCCAGTTATCGATAATAAAAGTAAAAAGATAGAAGAAACAATAGCTAAGGCTAAATGTGCATACCTCCAAATAGATACCAGCATTTTTACCCCTTTTCTTATTGTACTTTATTTAACTTAACAAGTTTGATATATCCCTTGCCATTCGCTTTTTCAGTGATAGCTTCCTTTGTCAACGGAATTTCAACATCAGCAGTATGGTATTTTTGTTCCTCTACTGCGGATTCAAAACGGAGTTTATACCCTTTGTTAAACTTCGTTTCATCAAGATCCAAGGTCCGCATGGCACGGTCACCGCCACCAACTGAAGCACCCGTCACCGCATTTAGCTTTTCTTTGGTTTTATTTTGGAACTTGTACCATTCCTTAATCGTATTATACCATTGTTTATCAGATCCCAATACGGCGAGTGTTTTTTCGTAAGCTCCACTCGGATTAATCAGTGAAATCACCACGTAGGCTTTCTCACCTTCATAGGCATTCATTTGGATCATACACTTATATTTAGCTGCCTGTGCGAAAGAGCTTAGGGCTGCCATCGAAAATAAAAGGGTGGCTATCGTTGTTTTAACTATGTTATTCATCTTCAGTTGTATCTAATTTTATTTCAAAAAGTCAAGCTGCACATTGGATTTAGACAAGAAATCGTTTTCTTTCGCCAAATCATAAGCTGTTTCATCGAATTCTGTTTTCAATTCCTTTTTTGCACCAAGGGAAACCAATGTTTTTAGCAAGGAATCGTCTTTCGCTATGAGAGCTGCCTTATGTAGTGCCGTCGTTCCCTCTTTATCCTGTGCATTAATATCTGCTCCAAGTTCGCTGGCTTTCTGGATAAGTTTCACATTCTCTTTCGCTACGGCCAAATGATACAATGTACTACCATTTTTTTGCGGAGCTACAACGTCCAATCCATTCGTCTTAAGGATCGCTAATTTTTCTTTAAACTCATCTCCCTGTGAAGCATTACCCTGTCCACTGGGTCTGCCGCCCTGAGGCAATTCTTTGTAGGAATTAAACCAGTAAAAAGCCAAGTTATTACCTTCCTTATCCAATAGCTTGATATCGGCTCCATCTTTAATCAACAATGCCACGATTTCGGGAGCTCCATTCGCCACAGCCTTGGTCAATGCAGATTCGCCTTTTTCATTTACGGCATTTACGTTCTTCGCTTTAGTAAGCAGCAGCTCGACCAATTTAGCATCCTTACCACTAGCAGCCACCATAAGCGCTGTATTTCCTTCGTTGTCCGCTTTTGCGACATCTACACCTTTATCCAAAAAATAATTGATCACGGCCATATCTGGTCTGCGAACTAAAGCATGTAGCACTGTCGCTCCTTCTTTATTTACAGCCTTGGGATCCAATTTGAACTTTTCAACCAAATAGGTATAAACCGGCAAACCATTCGATGCTTGTCTGGAACCCTGAGTCGCAAAAAATAACGCATTATTGGTTGGTTTTACGCCACGGGCGATGAATTTCTCCATGAGCTCAGTATTTCCAAGTTTAGCCGCATAATCCGTCACCGTGCGGCCCGACTCGTCTTTATCTTGAATAGATAATCCTTTTTTAATGAAATAATCCGTCAATGCAAGGTCTTTGTCTGTAGACGCTGCGAGCATCATTAATGTAGCACCACCTTCATATTTTTGTTTGGGATTCACACCAGCTTTAAACAAAGCATCATATACGGCAGTATTTGTATTTCCTGTCGAAGCTGCATAAGCAATAATTGGGTAACCATGGCTATCTTGGTAATTGACATCCGATCCTTTTGCAATTAAAAACTCGACAAGCTCTGCATTTCCACTTGACGCTGCCCAATGTAAATAACTACGGCTGTGATGGGTCTTCTTCGTTACACTATTCCCTTCTTGTTCGATCATAAACTTGACAACATCCGTCGGAGCGCCATTTAATATCGCCATGGTGACTGGATCAAAGGATGCCGCATTAGGCTGAGAAGGACTATTTCCTTTGCTGATTTCTTCTTTAACAATTGTTAAGGTAGGTTTACCTTTCCAAAACTCGCCGTTCATTAACGAATTTGTTTGCGCCTGTGCATAAGTTGCAGCAAATAATAAAGCTGCTAAAAGTGTCTTTTTCATCCTTTTTTTTGTCTTTTGAAGGTGATGAAGTAACATGGCCTATTCATTTCCTACTCAATTATTCGGCAAATTGAGCTTCAGTCATACGATAACTTGGGTCGAAATATTTCGTGCTGGTTTCATCAGAATATAAATGTAAATGCGTATATTTTAAGAACATGGAAGCTTTCCGAATTCGATTTTGTACAGCAATTTCTGCATACAGAGAAGCCCATGTTTAAAATAGAATAGCTACTTTATTTAAATTAATTCTAAATTAATGCAAATCTAAAAAATATTCCCAAACCACAAAAATTAATCATGCTAATTTTCATGGAACAACTGCCCTGAAAGCCTTTCGGTCTCATCCGAACAAAATCGGAAAGAAGATTGTTAAACTTGCAAATGCACTAAAATTATCTTAGTTTACTTAAAATAAAGAGGTATAATGAGCAAGGTAGCTTCCCATTTTTATACAATCAGCGCGACTACTGAAAATGAACATAAAATTTTCTATCGTTTGTATCTACCCGACGACAATCAGATCGTGGCAACAATACTCCTGGTACATGGCATGCAGGAGCATAGTGGTCGGTATGAAGAATTGGCCAATTATCTGACTACACAGAATTTTGCGGTTTTAACCTACGATCAATTGGGCCATGGAAAGACAGCACTAAATGCCGATCAATTAGGGTATTTTAAACAGCATGGAGCTAAAGAACAACTCATTGATGACGCCATTACAATGAGTAATTTCTTACGAGAAACCTACTCACAACTGCCCCAATTTATTTTAGGGCATTCCATGGGATCCTTTGTCACACGCTGCGTTTTACAAAAAATTGGCCAGCAATTTAAGGGGGCCATTATCGTGGGGACAGGCCAACGTCAAAAAGGTTCCACAGCTTTTCGCCTTTTACTCACGCTGCTCAATAGTATTGCCCCAAAAAGAAGAAGTAAATTGATCAACCGTATTTTTGACAAGCGCAATAATGCTCAATTTAAGAACGAGCCCAACCAAAATAACAGCAATTGGTTAAGCGTAAGCAAGACAAACCGTATTTCATTTTTGGAAGATCCACTTTGTGGGGGATTATTTACCAACAATGGATTTCATACCGTGTTAGACCTTTCCTTGCAAGCGACAGATATCGAAGCTACCAAGAATATCCCCAAAAATCTACCAATTCTATTTATCAGCGGACAGGATGATCCAATTGGAGATTTTGGAATGGGCGTTGAAAAGAGCGTAGCGCAGTTAAGCGCACAGGGCCAGACCGATATAACCATTAAATTATATGCAGGCATGCGGCATGAAATTCTCAATGAAGACTGCAAAATGGAGGTATTCCAGTTCATCAGTACCTGGATTCATCGCCATTTAGTTTAGTTTCTGGCTGTAATATTTCCGAATAGGCTCATCTAAATATTTAAAGACCAATAAAGCGAAAAAAAACAACGACAGTATTCCAATTATAATAATCACAGCCATGTGCTTATTCGATGGGTGATGGATTTCCACATAGCTCATAAAAATCCAGATAAATGGATAATGAATGATATAGAGCGGATAGGAAATATCACCTAAGAACTTGCATAACTTCTTTACACCTCCAAAAACAGGTAGTCCGCCTATCCCCAGCATGAGCAATAAAGGAAAATAAAAGATAACGACAATAGGATCGATGTACTTACCATAAACTTCAGAAAATGGAATGAAAAATACGACAGCAAGCAGACCAAGAACACTGAAAAAAGGTAGCTTGTTCGAAACAGCCCAGTTCGACCTAAAAATAAGTAGTCCCATCGAAAACGAAAACCATAATCGAATTCCCCCAGCCCAAAAATTATCTGCCCCAAAACCTACAGCTAAATAGCCGGAACGAAATGATTCGGCACATAGCGCTGCCGCACCAAGGAGCACTATTCCCCAAAGAACGTTTTTTGGAATCCGTACCAAGATCAAAGCATAGGCGATATTGGCGATATACTCCCAAAATAGCGACCATGTAGGTGGGTTTAAATGGAAAAGATTAAAATATCGCTCTGGTACAGCTGGGTATGGAATCAACGTTATCCCACTAATGAACATCCCTATCTTCTGTAAGACGGAAAATGAGCCAGCCAAATTACTGAATGGGTCGTAAATAAAGGCCAATAAACCAATTAATGTACCGATGATAACCAATGGGTGCAATCTTAGCAAACGCAAGAGAAAGAATCGTTTTAGACCAATTGTGACCAGTTTCTGATCATAGGCATAGGCAATTACAAAACCCGATAAACAAAAGAAGAAATCAACGGCTAAATAGCTATGTGAAATAAAACTATTGTGATAATCCGGTTGTGCAATTTCCATAAAGTGAAACAGTACGACTGCAACTGCGGCCACCCCACGCATGGCGTCAAGAAGTTCAAAATGTTTCTTCGTTTGATGTATCATATTTTTTATGGACAGCGAAAATCCAGCCCCACTAAGGCAGACCATCCGCTGCTAGCTATTGAAAATTCTATTTAAAATTAAACGTTGGGGCCCGTTGCGCTGCAACACTGCTGGTTGCCCCTTCAATTTTGGGCCAGTCCTTATCCCAGATAATCTGATCCAAAAATAGCATCCGACGATTTCCCCCCGTCGCGACACGAGGCCGCTTTGGGTCCATACCATGATAGAGTATCCAATCTTTTCCCTTATCGTCTGTAATAATGCGCGAAGTATGACCTGTCCCCACAAATTGATCATTTCCCTTTAATAACAACGTTCCACTCCCCCGCTGTGTAAGATTACGGCCCTCTTGATCGATATAAGGTCCCTTCAGTTTGCGGGAGCGACCTACAAGAACATGATAACTGCTTTTTTCTCCTTCACAACAGGAGCCTTTGGATCCGATAAAGTAGTAATATCCCTTCCGTTTATGGATCACGACAGCTTCAAAATCCCCAGCAGCAACTTTAAATTTTTTATTTAAATCGGGTACCGCGGTCCCATTTTCATCGAGTTCAACACCATATGTTCCTTGCGTATTCGCATCACTAAAACTACCCCAAAACAGATAATTCTGCCCATTTTCTGTAAAAAAATAAGGGTCTATTGAATTCGGTACATCGATCTCCTTGCTATCAAAAAGTTTACCTTGATCGATAAAGGGGCCTTCCGGTCTATCTGCTAGGGCTACACCGATACCGGGGTTGGGGTCTCCCCATGTTGAATAAGCATAATATAAGATATACTTACCATTTAACCTCACCACATCTGGTGCCCAGATTCCCCCCTCGGCTTTCCAGCTCGGTTTTGAGCTGAAGGCCGTTCCAATCCAGGTCCAATGGGCGAGATCAGCCGATTGTAGAATAGACACCAAACGCTGTCCCTTTCCGTCGCCCCAATTGTCGGCTGTCCCGTACGCATAGAACATTTTGCGCTGAGGGTCTCTAACGACTGTAGGATCAGCAAGTATAGGCTCAAAAACCGGATTGCTGTAGCTCTTATGCTGAGCCGTAGCATTTGTTATTTGACCCGACTGCTTAACTGAACCTGGAGAGCTTCCGCAGGAGCTCAACAAGTTCAGTACGACAACTCCGCCGATCCAATATCTGAACAACATTGCATTCAACATCTTATTATTTTTTTATATTATTTTCTTCATCACAGGAAAAGCTATTTTGCTTTTCTCAATTTCTCTTCCAACATTTTGATAAAATAGCCCCCAACAACGGATCTTGCTTTAAATCCAGCTCTCTTAGGACGATCTGTATACGTCCAATCCGACATGGGAACACGGTCTGTTGTTTCGTTCATAAAATGGTAGACTGGCTTTAAAAATGCCTCAAAGGTAGGCTTGTCATTTGCCATGGTAGCCGTCCAAATAATCCAGTCGGTTTTGGTATAAGGCTGACGATTGTCCAGGGGAAGTCCGTATTTATTTTGTTTGCCGAGATAGTATTTCATTTCAGTTTCACGAATAGAGGGGTCAAAAATATCCATCTTAAGCAATTTATCCCAGACCATATTATACTTTTGGCTCCAGGTTCCGGTTTTATCAAAAGTCAACTTATAGTGATCTCCATCTTCAGCCATCTCTTTCCATTTCATAGCCATTGCTTTTGCTTCGGTCAGATACTTTTTCGCCGTAGCCTCTTCACCAAGCATTTGGGCTAGATAACCGTAAGATGCAATACCTAAAATAGCTTTAATTGATAAATTGGCATTATGTGCAAAATGGCCCGCGAAATCATCTGTGCACAACTGATTTTCGGGGTCAAGGCCTTTATCTACTAAATAATCTACCCAGGTAGACAACACTTTCCAATGTTTTTTGGCATAAGCTGCATTTCCTTCGACCTTCGCTAAAGCATAAGTTAATATCAACATATTTCCCGATTCTTCGACAGGCATATCCCCACCGTAAGTTTGGCCATTCGCCAAAGGATAGGTCCCAACATCATGCGCAGCAAAAGGTTTTGTCCACTTATTGCTTTCACTATAATAAAAAATGGCGTTCATTAGTGCTTTTGCCAGTTCCGGATTATAGTAAAGGAAAATCGGTGCCGAAGGATAGGTTACATCAACAGTTCCTATTGACCCATTGCTATCATTTTCTTTGGACAGTAAAAGCAGATCGCCATTGGGTGCTTTTACAAGTTTATGGGCGGCGATTGCCTGCCGATAGGCCAGGGCACATAATGCGGCATAGTCCTCACCTCCGTTACGCAAAGCGGTACCCCATAGGTCGGCATCAAATTTATCAGCAGCCTTTTTGAGAGCCGTATACTCTTTGTCGGCCAGTTCAAATTGCTTCTCAATGGAACTATTTCCATTGGTATTCCAATAAGGTCGTAAATTTTGTCCAAAATATTGGATGGAGTACAGGTCATCATACCCCAACAAGATCTTATCCTGGTAGCTTGATGAGACATCAAAAGTTTGCATCAGTGCCAATTGTTGTCCTCCATTTGAAGAAGAGCTATTTTCACTTTTCAGAAAATTAGACCGTAATTGATGGCTACTTCCGACCGCGGACTTTGTCTTTGATTTTGCGCCAGCCATATAGAAATACCCCCAATCGATCCGTAGGTCGTCACCTTTCCTTCCTAGAACCTGCTGGCTTTTGCTTCCTGTCTTTACAAACTGGAGATTTCCTGAAACAAAGGAACTGCTTGCAGCATCTTGAAGTGGAGAATTCAGTGCCCAATTTGGTGCTGCCTCCAAATAAAGTTGCACCTGATGTTTCTTGCCATCCTTCGCATGGACCGTATAGGAAAGATAATTTACGGGTCTTGCCATTAAGTCCAATTTATCCAGAAACATCGGTGCAGTAAATGTAATATTTAAATCGACCGGCCCACAGTTAAACGAATAATGTGTTTGTGTTGCCTGTACATTGGAAACAATCTGCTTCGCTTCATTGTCAAATTGAATACTACCTTCTTTTTCTGTAAAGAGTCCAAAATCAAAGTATCCGTTCGCTACCCTATTATAGCAATAACCCGCGAGTATATTTTTTCCTTTCTTCAATGTTTTCACGACATGATCGGGCAGCTTGACCCGACTATTTTTACCAGTCGAATTACCTGTATTAACAACCTCAATCCCGTTGACGTACAAAATAGCGTCATCGTCATGTGTAAATTCGATATATACGGATTTGCCTGTAAGATCCTCACTCAGTTCAACTTCCCTTCTAACCCAAATTTTAGGTTCCTGCCAATCAGTCTCCACATTGGGTTCTTTATCCTTGGTACCGAATGGCGCTGCCCCCGTCTTCCATTGCCGTGCATCAAATGAAGGTTTCATCCAGTCCGGGGCGGGTTCATTGACAACATAACTTCCGATCCAAGCCGCATGTTCACCCATCCGTGCCAAAGGCAAGAGTTCAGCTTCTTCTTTACCTAAGAAGCGATAGGATTTCCCATCCACTTTAAGTACGCCCAATAAGGGGAAGGATTTTCCGGTCCAATGGCGTACAACGTCCGCATTCAATTCGTTGCTATAGGACCAGGCACTTGTATTGGGGTCAATTGTTACTAAAGGATAGGCAGGCGCGCGAAGATCATTCTTAAGGACTTGTTTTTGTGCAAACGAAGATACCGATTGACATACAATAGCCGTTGCAATTAGTAATTTTAATTTCATTGAGTTTGTATAAAATAGGTTTAGGTTGACAGGTATATTTTCAGCGATAAATTTAGGCCGCAACCCGAGTTGCGGCCATATCGCTATCAATTATTTGGTAGGTGCATGATAAAGCGCCTGATGTGCAGCGTTCAATTCTGCTTCAGGCATTTTGACAACTTTACGATCATAGGTCATCAAACCATTTGTTTCTACTTCCACATCTGTTGTCTGTGTATAAACAGCGGCAGACAATCCCATAGGAATTAGACGTGTCAAGTCATGGATAAGACGTTTATAGCGCTCCAATAATTCCGTTTTATTTTTAAAACTTTGGTATCCCCAGTTGTCTTTCTGCTGCCAGGAGTGCCCATCGATCGGTAATCCCAGACCACCAAATTCACCTAAAGCAAGCACTTGCTTAGCGCCGAACAAATTTGGATCAGGCATGGCTGCATCGGGATAATTGTGGATATCCAAGATATGTCCAGTTTCCATAAAGTTACCACCGCTGGCACTATTGACGAGTCTTGAAGGGTCATTGGCCATTGTCCATTCCGTTATTTCCTTCGTTTTGAATTGCCCCCAAGCCTCATTAAACGGCACCCAGATGACAATACTTGGGTAATTATGCAACACTTCCATAATGGTTTTCCATTCTTTTCTGTAGTACCCCTCAGATTCCTGCGAACGTACTTTATCCCGATTACCGCCTGAAATCTTTCCCGGTTGCATATCCCAATGGTTTCCGCCAAGATCACCACTAGGCATATCTTGCCAGACAAGCATACCTATACTATCACAGTAACGGTACCAGCGTGCCGGTTCTACTTTGATATGTTTACGGATCATATTGAATCCCATTTCCTTTGTTTTGACAACATCAAACTTCAGCGCTTCATCCGTAGGTGCTGTATGTAGACCATCTGGCCACCAGCCTTGATCCAATGGACCATATTGGAAGGTAAACTTATTGTTTAGCATTAAACGTTGAACGCCATTTTCGTCTTTCTGCATGGCTATTTTCCGCATGGCAAAATAGCTTTTCGCCTGATCTACTACTTTTCCTTTTCGAATCAGCTGAATTTCTAGATCATAGAGCTTAGGGTTACTTGGCGACCATGGCTCCAGATTAGGTACCGAAAGATCGAAAGATGTATTCGGTTGTCCGGTTTGTTCTTTAATAACCTTTCCGCCATCCAATGCACGCACTTTTATTTCGTCACCGGCTTGACTTCCTTCTACGGAAGCCTGAAAGGCCAAGACTCCATCGTCCAGACGTGGAGTCTGTTTGGTACGCACAATGTACGTTTGGGGGACACTTTCTAACCAAACGGTCTGCCAAATTCCCGTCACTGGTGTATACCATATACCATTCGGCTTGTTCACCTGTTTACCCCGTGGTTGTGGACCATCATCAGTCGGGTCCCATACCCGAATGGCTATTTCCTGTTTCGCTCCTTTCTTTAGGAAGCTTGTCACATCCATCGAAAATGGATCAAAACCACCTTCATGTCTTCCGACCAATTGGTTATTTACATACACATCACATTGCCAATCTACGGCACCGAAATGCAACAGGACCTTATTTTTATGGACAGACTTGTCCAATGTTATGGTATTATTATACCATAACGCTTTATCTTTCCCGACCTCTTTACCAACACCGGACAATGCCGATTCAATAGCAAAAGGAACAAGGATATTTCCGTCCCATTGACGAGGAATCTCTTTAGTACCTACTGGAGTGACAGCATATTTCCATAGCCCATTTAAATTCTGCCAGTTATTGGTTCTGGTTAATTGTGGTCTTGGATATTCAGGATGTGGCTTTTGTGCCGTAACTTTCTCGCCCCAAGGAGTTAATATATGTGACCCTGCGGGTTTCCAATCCTGAGCAAAGTTCAATTGTGCTGCCATCATCAAACTGGCAAAAAGTAAGGTTTTCTTCATCATAAAAAATCGTTAAGTCATTTATTTATATCGTATTTATACTATTTTACAGTTGGAAAAGCAGCAATGCGCAAACGTGCTGCTCCCATGGGAATCAGTTCAACTTCCTGCACCGCACCCTTGCTTTCCACCGGACTCAGAGGCAATACGCCCGTTAGTCCATTTTCATCAATTTTCCATCCATCAATACGTTTCGCTTTCACAAGAATCGAAATAGGTACTGCTTCTGCGTCAAAAGGAAATGCATCTTTAGGCCATGGTCGTTTGACCACTTTTAGTTGGTCAACAGCTTGTAGCTGATTTTGTACAAGTCCGTAATTCCAGTCACTTGCAGGAAGGATTTCATAAGATGGCCATTTTGATGGATCTGCAGTCTCCTGCCATTTAGAATCTCCAATTGCTGAAGCCTTACTATCCTTTTTTACATAATTCTCTTTGATTTTGAGTGCATAGGTCAATGGTCCACGCTGGATACTAACTGAATTTTTATTGGCCGTCCATGTTTTCAGATCTATGGTCATCGGTAAGGAGAGTTCGACCTTGTCGCCGTCTTTCCATTTCCGTTCAATCCGAATATATTTTGCTCCAGCTTCTATAGCCTGACTTTTACCGTTAACCGTTATTTTGGCTTGTTTCGCCCAGGCAGGTATACGGAGATAAAAGGGGAAATCAACTGTTTTACCCTGTGTGCTTATTTCAAATCGCAGCGATTCTTCAAACGGATAATTGGATTCTTGTCTGATCTGAATGGCTTGATTGTTTCCAACTTTGATTTCAGCTTTTGATGCGGCATAAAGTACTGCCGTAACACCATTATCATTCGTTGCCATATACAGATGCTCCGCATAATATGGCCAACCCTGACTGTGATTATGCTGACAACAACGTGAACTGAAGGGGTTCATCATTAAAAATGGCCCATTATTATCAATCCCGGGAGCATGATTATGGCTATCGCTGATAGTCATATTAGGGCTCGTGATATAGCGTAATGCTTTAAAATCGGCTGTCACAGCGGCTGGGTAGGTATTAAAAGCAACTTCCTCCGCATGATCCGCCCAAAAAGGATCGCCTGTTATCCCGAGAAGGATTTCATTGGAAGCCATCTGCTCCACCATTCCACAGGTTTCCACTCCCTGACGGGGATCAGTATATCCCGGACGTGCATTTTCATCGGCACCGAACATGCCACCCGGAACCTGACCAAATACTTGTCTGACGAAATGAAAATTATTGTAGGTTGCGTTAAGATCTGTAGTCGACTGGCTTTTCAGATAATAGGTTGCTGGCTCTCTAAAACACTGCGCTACGTTGACATTATGCCAATTGGGCAAATCATCTTTCTGCCGCCAATTGGCTGTATTCCGATGGATTTTATCCGCTAAATCCATCAACCATTCATTACCTTGTGTTCTGTTATAGAGCCAATATACAGATAGCAAATTGTCACCACCACGACTGTTTTCCCAATAATCCTTGAGAAAAAAACTATCCGGCAAATTGGCCTGCCATTTAAAATAATTGGTCATCAACGTTAAAACACGCTGGTCACCGCTATATTCATAATAGGACTGCAAACACCATAGCATCAACATATTCCCCCAAAGATCTGGTTTGTTATTACGCAGGATCAATGGTCCAAAGTATCCATCAGGACGCTGGCTTTTTAGCGCAGCCTCTAACCAGATTTTTGACTCTGCTATTATCTTAGGATCTTTCAAGATGTAGCCCAAATTAGCGTAGCCTTTTAACCAATAAGGAACTTCTTCCCAGCCATAATCTCCTTTCCCATCCGTACTTAACCAAGCGTTATTTTTCTTCGACAGCCAGGCACTAATTTCTCCCAGATGGCCTGTAAGACCATCTTTTTGCAACTCGAGGTACTTCCCGAGCCAACCTTCGGGCACGATACTACCCACCGGCAACTTCAGCAGGGCATTTTGTTTTAACGGAGCCCTATTGTTTATATATTGTGAGTTGTTACCTGTCAAAGGTAATTGCTTTACGGAAGTCGCAATTCCGGATTGCGCCGACGCAGCTAAACCAAGCCCCATCAATAAGTTTAAAAAGCCAATTTTTTTGATCATTGTTATTTCAATTTCTTAGGTGAACTATCATATAGCGCCTCGGTGATACCGCTTATCTTCAAGCCCACACGCGCATACACTGCAGCACTCTTGGTCAAAATATCTTTGATATCCAGCTCCAGATCGACATGCCCCGAACTACTTCCAGTTTTATCCATTTTATAGGTATATTGACCCAAATCCACGAATTTTGTATCATTGACCAATAAGGTGGCAAAATCAATCGTTCTTGAAGCATCTATTGTCTTGACGTCAAAAGAAGCTTTCAGCATATTCCCTTGAACATTATAGGTAATATTACTTATGGTATAATAAGGTTTAACCGGGTACTCGATGCTTGTATTGCCCCGCACATCAACCAGCACTGTATCCGCACTATTCAGCCAGGGGCCATTTCCGCTGGTTGCCACCAATTTGTACCGCCCGTCGAAGAGTTTTGCCGCAAATGAACCGTCCTGCGTCACATACACATTAATAGCAGATCGAAGCGGAAAACCATCTTGCCATAGCTGAAGTGAAACGGACTGGTTTGATCCTCTTACTCCTAGAGGTTCTGAATTGTAGGTTACACGACCGTTCAGTGTACTTTTAGGGGCATCATAGTTATCTTTGCCACAAGCAAATACACCTACGATCAAACACAAACTGACTATTAATTTACAAAAAAAAGTTTTCATAAGGATAATGCTATTGATAAGGATTTCGAACTAACTTCGGATTATTATTGATCCAAACTTGATCTATGAAATTATAATAGTTCTGATATTTAAAATTTCGTGGATAGAGCGTATGACTCGATTTCTGTTTCTCAAAAACCCATTTACCATCGTTCGGATCCCCAGGAGCATATATTCTGTAAGGAAATAGCGCATAGTGTACCGCATTGTAATTATCAGCACTTCCGTTCCAGATTTCGTGTGCAATCCGCAAACGCTTCAGATCCCAATAACGATGATCTTCGAAGGCAAATTCAACTCGGCGTTCCTGAATGATATCATTCAAAGAAATAGTCGTTAATGGCTGTATCCCCGCGCGCTCCCTGATCTTGTTGACATATCCCGTCAGCTCGGCTTGTGATTTACCAAGTTCAAGTCCTGCCTCTGCGGCAATCAGCAGAAATTCGGCATAACGAAAACGAACAAACCAAATATCCGACCCACGACCACGAGTAGAAGCATCTTTGTTTTCGTCAATAAACTTCCGGATATTAAATCCCGTCTTGTTGATATACATATCGTTGGAAGTCGTGGGGCCATCTTTACTTGTAATAATTCCTCCGAATTTGGAATCTGAAGTACCGGGTATTGCGGTCATCGTCTTCCAAACACCTCCTTCTTTATATCTAACGCCTGCTTGGTAAGTGATTTTGGTACCAGCAAAATCAGCACCAGAATAGATTACAGTACCATACAGGCGGGCGTCTTTATGGGCAAATAACTCTTCGGGATTATTGTAGTAAATGTAATCTCCGGTAGCAGTCTTCGTTTTCAATGCTCCATTTCGATCATCTGTATATTCAAATGCTTCCACCAAATTTAAAACAGGCGTAACAAAGTTGGCATCAATATCTCCACGGACGGATGAGGCAATGTTATTGTTGGTAAAAAAATGTGTTTCACCTGGATACGCATAATCCTTGGCCCAAATAACTTCATTGCTACTTGATTTTGAACTTACAGCAAGATAGAAGTTCTTTCCTTTATCGGCATTTCCATTATAGAGGGCATAAGGGCTATTGTTGATAATATCCAATGCGGATTCGTAAGCAATCTGGTAATATTTATTGGCTTCCGCTGCCGGAATCCCCACCTCGTTACCTGCTGTTTTGACGTCTGGCGTTTTATAGTTATACTTCGCTATTGAGGCGGCGTATAGACCAGCCCGCGCCTTAAGTGCCAAAGCTGTCCATTTATTAGCTCGCGCGGAACTTATTGTTTTCTCTATACCGAGCATTTTAGCCGCTTCGGTACATTCGCTAATCACATAATTATAACTTTCTGCTTCTGTTGATCGAGGTATCTGCAACTCTGCCGGATCCATACCACCCGTATAATCATAGATCTTATCCCCCACTAAGGGAACTCCCCCCAAACGCTTGATCATATTAAAATAAGTCCAAGCACGAATAAATCTGGCCTCACCTTCAATGCTCTTTTTATTATTTTCGTCCAATGATGACTGACGAACACCTACGATAAATTGATTCAGATTGCGAATAAGTTCGTAGTCGTACATACGCCAAAAGTCATTCGGAAATTCCTGCATTGTATTGGGACCACCGCTTGAAAATCCGGCCTCATCTAACATCGCAAAAGATCCATTGTCACCAAATTGCTGTCCCCAGCTAATCCGCCCATAATAATTCGCTAGCACAGATTTTATCATATTCTGATCCGAAAATATCTGATCGTCCGTAAAAATAGCCTGTGATTCCCGTTCCAAAAATTTATTGCAGCTTGAAAATGCACATATTAAACATACACCCAATAAAATAACTTTCTTATTTATCATCATATTAAAAAGTTAAAGTAACACCAACGTTTATAACTCTATTTGTTGGGTACTGAACGCCCGAATCACTTGTGATTTCTGGATCGATCTTCATATCACCCAAATTATCTATGCTAAATAGATTCTGCATCATGGTATATATCCTCAATTTCTGAATCCCTCGAGGTTTCATCCATTTTTCTGGTAAAGTATATCCGATCTGCAGGTTTCTTAATTTCAAATAGTTGACATTGGTAAGCCAGAAGTCGCTATGCCAATAATTACTATGATCTCTATTTCCTTTAATTAATGTAGGGTACTTTCCTGGGATCAAGGCACTATTTGGATCCGTAATATCGCTCAGCATCCACTGGTTTTCCATATAGTATTGCGGATTGTTGCCGCCATCATGGAAAGGGAAAACAGCCTCATAACTCGGATTAAAGGAAGCAAAAGCTGCTCCGGTGAAATCCATCGCCAAATCAAATCCCTTGAATTGACCGCCAAGGTTAATTCCGTAATTGAAATAAGGAAGACCACCTTGGCGATATCCAATTGGCCGTTCATCCAGCTCATTGATTACTTTATCGCCATTAATATCTTCATACTTAATATCCCCCGGGCGTAATGATGAGTTACCTTTACGGTCATTGTCTACATCATAATTTGCAATTTCTTCCCACGACTGGAATTGTCCAATGGAATGTAATCCCCAATTGAGAAAGGCATAACGGTCATAGATTGATTTTCGATACTGATCCAAAGAGTTTCCAAAACGTGGTTTATATTGTTCGCCGTCTGTTTGCCGGGCGAAAGTGAAATTACCGCCTACGAAATAGTTAAATCCATTGACGCTACTCCGCCACATCAATGATCCATCGATACCTTGGTGAATATCTGAATTCAGGTTTTCATAAGGTAAACTAAAACCTACTTCATTCGGTATCAATACATCTTCTCGCTTGGCGGGCAGCCCTGTTCTTTTTCGCCGGAAGATATCTACCGAACCTGTTAATTTACCTTTTAGTGTGCTAAAGTCCAAACCAACATTTAGCATATGGGCCTGAATCCAAGAAAGCGTTTTAACCGGAAGACCACGAGCCTGAGAACCAATAACATATTTTCCGTCAATTGTTGAACCCACGATATTTTGATAGCCATCACGGACTGGTTTTCGGAAATAATTATATCCACTTAAATAACCAAAAGCGAAATATTCCCAGGCATCCAAATTATCATCGCCCAATACACCGTAAGATCCCCTTAACTTCACATCGTCAAATACCTTTCTCATACCTTCAGACCAGAACTTCTCAGATGAAACACGCCAGCCTGCAGATACCGAAGGAAAAAAGCCCCATCGGCTGCCTGGCGCGAATTTCCATGAACCGTCATAGCGCGAAGAAAGTTCCAAAAGATATTTCTGATCATAATCATAATTGACCCTGCCTGCAAAACCCGCTCTCGCTTGCGTATTCACCCCCGTATCATTGTAAGTGTCCATCGTCTGAAAATAGATCAAACTCAACGCATTGGAGGCTGGACGATCGTGTACATACACATCTGGATTATCTCTTTTTATGGACTCAGCAGCAAGCACAGCATTGATTCCATGTTTACCGAATCGCTTGTTATAATTTAAGGTAAATTGGGTTGAGATTTCTTCAACCTGCGAAATAGATCTCTCCCGCCAGGGGTTATCCATACTAAAAGTTACTGGGTAAGTATCTGTCTTCTCATCATAGCCATATAGCTTATAGGTAAACTCCTGATTATCCATCCATTTATTCGCCAGATAATAGCCTACTGTTCCCTTAGCGATCAGATCATTTGTGATCTTATATTCCGCATTAAAATTTAACTGCATCACCCGCCATTTTTCCTGAAATGTACCGGACAGATCATAATTCAGCATCGCAAAGTTGGTTTCCGCATTGGGTGATGTCTGCGTTGGATATAAAGGATTGTCGTTGGCAAAAGGCCGTGCAGTGGGCAAGTTGCGATATATCGCAAATAAAGCTTGCCAAGTATCGTCAGCACCAGGTACTCCCGGTTGTTTACGTTGTTCGATCCGACCATTCAAATTGGCCCCAATCTTTAATCGTTTTGATACATTCGCGTCAATATTCATCTGCACATTGGTACGATTGAAGCCGCCGTAATTACGGATGATGGATTGCTGGTCTAAATGTCCCACACTCAGGTAATAATTGATTTTTTCGGACCCACCACTGACATTACCCGAAATATAGGTTTGTGGGCTGGTTTTAAGAATATAATCATACCAATCAAAGGGACGATACCCTTTCTCTGTACCCTGTTGCCACTTTTCGAGATCTGCCAACGTAAATTGTGGATGCTCAGTTCCGAGAATAGCATCAGACTGAATATAGCTTTTGATATAAGTACTGGCATCGGCTGGCTTGGGAAAACGAAACATACTCTGCCAGCCATAATACGAATTGATATTAAAGGTATTGTTATCGCCCCGCTTCCCCTTCTTTGTCGTCACCACAACAACACCGTTGGCCGCACGTACACCATAAATAGCAGCAGACGCATCCTTTAATACCGAAACCGATTCAATATCATTGAAATCTAAATTATTAAATTGTCCTTCATCCTTTTGAACACCGTCGATCACATATAAGGGTGTCCCCATATTACGGATACTGATTCCTGTTGGAGCTCCCGGACGCCCATCCGACATCCGGCTGTTAACACCGGCGATCTTCCCGACTAAGGCTCCGGAAGTTGTTGTAGCAACAGATCTGGAAATATCCTGAGAAGAAATTGCGGTGATTGCACCAGTGACAGATTCTTTCTTTTGCGTACCATACCCCACTACAACAACTTCGTCTATACGTGCATTTTCATCTTCCAAGGTGATTGCCAAGTCAGCGATTGCCATCACTTCTTTGGAAAGGTAGCCTACAGATCTTACGGTCAAAAGTTCACCGACATTGACACCTGTCAGGTTAAAATTACCTTTGGCATCTGTTGAAACTGCAGTACTGGGCTTGGATTTCAATGCGACTGTCGCTCCTACAATCGGATTGCCATCCTTATCCTTAACAACCCCTTTTATTGCTTTTTGCAACTCGATCCCCTCTGAAGAACCTGGAATTAAATTAGCTCCCTTTGCTAAGGGGATAAAACTGCTCGCACAGCAGAGCAATGTAGCAGATATTGGCAGACATTTAAGACCCTTAAACATACCTAGATTGATTAGTTTGTATAATTGATTTGTCCAAAATTAAGGTATATTCAATCGTATGGACTTTCGTTTTTTCTCAAAAAACTGCCTATTTGTATCAAATAAATAAAATAGACCTAAAACGTTTTAAAGTCTATTAAAAAGAGAAAGTACACCTCTTTTCAGTGGTGTACTTTCAAACCAATCATTATTAAATATGTATTATTTTACCGAAAAACGATACAGGGATTTCGTTTGATAAACTTGCCCGGGGGTTAGGACAGTTGTTGGAAAATTAGGTTGGTTTGGGGCATCCGGAAAATGCTGCGGTTCAAGACAAAAAGCTGTGCGAAAGGAGTCTTTTTTCCCATTCTTCAATTGCACTTGTTCGTTCATAAAATTACCGCTATAAAATTGTATTCCAGGTTCTGCGGTCAGAATATCCATCACAATACCCGATTTATCTCCAATCACATGGGCTGCTTTGTACCACTCGCCATCTTTCTCCTTGCTTAAGACAAAGTTGTGATCATAGCCCTTTCCAAAGCTCAGTTGCTGATCATTGGCGTTAATATCTTTTCCTATTGGTTTCAAGCCTGTAAAATCAAAAGCTGTTCCCTTTACCGGTGCCAATTGCCCTGTTGGTATGAGTGTACTATCCACTGGTGTGTATTCATTCGCAAACAATTGAAGCTGATGATCCAGAATTGTACCACTTCCCTCACCGTTTAAATTAAAGTAAGCATGGTTGGTCAAATTGATCACCGTCTTTTTATCGGAAGTAGCACGATAGGCAATCATCAATTCATTATTATCGTTAAGTGTATAAGTCACTTCCATCTGGATGTTCCCTGGAAAACCCTCGTGTCCATCAGGTAAGGTGTAAGCAAAAGTAAGCGACGATTTATCTGACGATTTTAATGTCCAATTGGCAAAATGTACACCTTTAAAACCACCATGCAGTGTATTAGGACCGTTATTTACCGCCAATGTATAGGTTTTATCATCCAATTTAAATTTTCCTTTGGCGATCCGATTACCAAAAGGCCCTACAATAGTACCAAAAAATGGTTCTTTGGGATTATTATAATCGGCCGCTTTAGAAAAGCCCAAAACAACATCGCATAACTCACCCTTATTGTCAGGCACCCATAATCCCACTAAACGTGCCCCAAAATTGGTAAAATAAGCTTGTACGCCATTTTTATTGCGCAATTCATATAGATAAGCCTGTTTTTGATCAATAGTTCCGCTAAACTGTGCGGTATCCATGAAGGTCGATAAAGAATCTGCTTTTGAAGTTTTAGAACCCGTCGATTGCTGACAAGACACACAAAATGCCAGCATTGCAGAAAGACCAAGCAAGGTCAAATTTCCTCTCATTCGTAATATTTTAAATGGTTTATAATCTTTGTTTAGATAGAACGTACGTCCTTTTCTAGATTTTTTATAATTTTAACGCTTACAATATATAAGCTAAAGTCTTAAATTTTTCAGAAATTTTAAGATTAAATTGTTTCATTTTAGCACTATTTTGTATCAATAACCAAATGATCATGATCAACCTAAAGCCTTTACGTCTTCTATTTTTTCTGTTGCTCCCCTCGTTGCTCCACGCGCAGCCCTATTATTTCAATCATTATCAAATCAATGAAGGATTGTCTAACAATGCTGTCATTTGTAGCATGCAGGATAGTCAGGGTTTTCTTTGGTTCGGTACAAAAGATGGGTTAAATCGTTTTGATGGTAATAATTTCAAACATTTTGATGCGTCAAAATCTGTAAAAAATAGCCTGGGTGGTAACAATATCATCTCATTGAAAGAAGATTTTCGAAAGAGAATTTGGATAGGTACAGATCAGGGAATCTATTGTTACAACCCCGTCGATGAACAATTTAGACTGCTGAGCAAACAATTTGAAAATGCAGATGTCCCCGTTATTATTACCGATCAACGCAAAAGGATCTGGTTTATATCAAATGGAATGCTCTATTGCCATGATTTAGTTAGTCATGCAATTCAACAATTTACAAAATCAGACCTTTATATTACCTCCATCAGTTGTACAAAAAATGGGAATGTTTTTTTCGGAACTCCTGAAGGAAAAATCTTCCAAATAGGTCCTTCGGGAAAACCTGTACTCATGCTTGACTTTCAAGCAAAATATGGGGCGAAGGATTGGTTTAGCATTGAAAAAATCACTGAAAATCGAGAAGGAGACTTATTGATTGGTACTTCAAAAACTGGCGTTTATAGCTATCACTTTCAAGATAAATCCCTCAAGTCCATACTTGGCCCGGATCAACTGCATCAATTTCTCTATGTCAGAGATATTTTACAGCCAAATGATCATGAATATTGGTTTGCAACGGAGTCTGGCCTCTTCATTTATCAAATTGCAAGCCGACGTTACGTCAACATTCAGAAAGAACAAGAAAACCCTTGGGGCATATCTGACAATGCCATTTATAACATCCTGCAGGATAAGGATGAGGGTATTTGGCTGGGAACCTACTTTGGTGGGATCAACTATTATCATAAAAACAATAGTATCATCGAAAAATTCCTCCCACAAGATCGCCCCGGGAGTTTAAAAGGATCTGTCGTGCGCATTATAAAAAAAGATATCGATCACAATATATGGATAGGCACCGAAAATGGAGGATTATCCAAACTGGACATCAAGTCGGGTAAAATTCAAAATTTCTCCGATAAACAGGGGAATCTCGCGAATAACAATATACATGGTATTCTCCCTCTTGGTGATAAACTATTGATCGGTACCTTCGTCAATGGTCTGGATATTTTTTCACCAAAGCTTCAAAAAGTAATCTATCATATCGATCGCAACAGTGCCACATCGTCCGATCTCCAAAGTAATTTTCTCTTTTATCTCTATAAAACTCGAAAAGGAGAAATTCTCGCGGCCTCAACGCGTGGATTATACCGCTTTGATCTCGAAAAAAAATCTTTCCATCTAATTGATAATGTCCCTGAATACATGTTTTACACGTCTATTTTGGAAGATAAAGAGGGAAATATCTGGGTAGGTACATGGCGCGATGGGCTATTTTGTTATCATCCTAAAACAAAGTATTTCAAGCATTTTACCCATAGCCAGAACGATCCCAATTCTTTGCCTAACAATAGGGTCAATAGCCTATTTGAGGATTCAAAAAATCAAATTTGGATCGCTACCGAAGGAGGAATGGCTAAGAAAAAATCAAAGCAGGACAGTTTTGAAAACATTGGTCTGGAAGAAGGAATGCCCAGTAACGTAACGCTCGCATTTTTAGAAGACAAACAACAGAACCTGTGGGTGAGTACCTCTAAAGGGCTTGTGCGTTATCATCTTCCTAATGGTAAAAAAAGGATCTTTAACCTGGAGTCAGGTCTACCGACGATTCAATTCAATTACAATTCATCTTTTGACGACGACAACGGAAACTTCTATTTCGGTACCATCAATGGCCTTATACGTTTCAACCCCGCAAAGCTAAACCAAATCAACTACAAGAATCAAATACCGATTTATATCACTAATTTTTACATCAACAATAGAGCGATCAATCAATATATCGATCCAAATATTCTATCTAAATCAATCTTATTTACTAAGAATATTAAACTAAAACACGACGAATCATCCTTCAGTCTTGATTTCGCAGCATTGCACTACCAAGCCCCCCACTCTATCCATTATAGTTATAAAATGGACGGTCTTGACGACAATTGGATAGACATAACAAGTAATCAACGTGCTTATTTCACCAAGTTAGCTCCTGGTAATTATATTTTTACTGTAAAAGCAGAAGATCCAAATGGTAACACAATACCCACCTTTGCTAGTCTTAAAATCACGATTCTCCCTCCCATTTGGGCAAGTATACCAGCCTTTGTTTGTTATGCATTGATACTTTCTGGACTTATTATATTTATTATTCATCATTTCAATGAAAAGATCAAACAACGCAATCGACAACACCTTCTAACTGTACAAAATCTACGTGAGCAAGAACTCTACCGTTCAAAAATCAATTTTTACACCGATGTTGCCCATGAAATACGCACACCGTTGACATTGATCAAGGCCCCCTTAGAGAAACTTATGGATAAGGTAGATCACAATCCTGTAACAGACAAGCTGTTATTGACCATGCAGAACAATACGGAGAAGTTGATTGCACTTAGCAATCAGTTACTGGATTTTAGACAGGTCGAGACGGAAGGATTCAAATTACACTTTGAGTCAGAAAACATAAGCCAAACGGTTCAGGAAATCATCAACAATTTTACGGTCACACTCCAGGCGCAGGGAAAGCAGATGGTCTCGCATATTATGCCAGATATCATAGGTCAGGTCGATATCGACGCTTTCGACAAGATTTGTTACAACTTATTGAATAATGCCCTTAAATATTCCTCATCCTATATTGAAGTGAATTTGAATATGGATAAACAGAAAAATATCTTTATATTGACCGTGAAAAACGACGGAGCTTTAATTCCTTCAGAAGAAAGGGAAAGAATTTTTGAACCATTCAATCGTTTAAAGCAAAATAAGAATGTTCCCGGAAGTGGTCTAGGCTTGGCATTGACAAGATCCCTAACCTTAAAACACCAAGGTACCTTGTTATATAGTACAAACGACCTCCAATTGAACGTATTTAGCTTGACGTTACCTTTGAATCACAATACAAACCCATAATTATGAATGCCAAATCCAATTTATTATTAGTAGATGATCATACCGAACTGCTTGAATTTATTGCGGATGATCTCAATGAGGATTATCAGATAACGACGAGCTCTAATGGAAGAGAAGCCCTAGATTTATTAGCCTCTGAATATTTCGATCTGATCGTCAGTGATGTAATGATGCCAGAAATGGATGGTTTTGAGCTCTGTCAAAAAATTAAGGAAGATATCGCCTATGCACATATTCCAGTTATACTTTTGACGGCAAAAAATAGTATTGAATCAAAAATTCAGGGTTTAGAATTTGGTGCTGACGCTTACATTGAAAAACCTTTTTCGCCCGCTTTTTTAAGAGCACAAATAGCCAGTTTATTAAAGAATAGAGTTAAGGTCAAGGAATTTTTTATTAAAAATCCGATGTCACAAATTCAACATATCGGGCAAAATCAAAGTGAACAAGAGTTCTTGCTGAAGATTGAAGAAATCATCATGCAACATCTCGATGATCCACAGTTCAATGTCGATAAAATGGCCGATATTCTCTGTATGAGCAGACCTACACTCTATCGCAAAATCAATGTGGTATCCAGCCTATCACCCAATGAACTGATTAATTTAACGCGACTTCGAAAAGCCGCTGAGCTCCTCATTCAAAAGCAGCATAAAGTTTACGAAATTTCTAATCTATTGGGCTACAGTTCCGCAACTCATTTCTCACGTAATTTTCAAAAGCAGTTTGGACAGAGCCCTACCGAATTTCAGGACGCTCAAACTGCTTTATCTAAATCTTGACCGAGCAAATAGTCATATCCGAATAAAAATAGGTGTCCGTCCACGCGTGCACCTATTGTGTTGATTCAATTTGCGCTAATGTTGCAAATTGTGCTGCATATGTAAACATGAACATTCCTTCCAAATCATTCTTACTCTTATCAGCTGCCCAGCCTCCAAGCAAGTCATTCGGCAGAAATCCATCTTTCAAGAAGTGGGTATAGCCATAATCCAAGTTATCCTGAAAAGATTTTGCATAGACTCCAGCTTTGCTATAATTCGGATATATAGCAGTATATCCTCTTAATAATACGCCGTTAAACCAATTATTAAAACCATCTGTCGCATAGGTATAGTGCTCAGGAATCTGCTGCCCTAACTTTCCAAAATAAGTAAAAGTCGCATCGGCTAGTTTCTTGCCATCTTCTAAATAGCTTTTTGCTTTCGTCACACGATATAAGTCGGCTGCTCCAGAAATCATCGTTCCACTGTTATAGGAAAATGCTGTTCCAACCGCTTTTCTGAGCTGGGTATTTTTTCGGTATTGTACACCGTTGACCGTTTCATAAGCTATCGAACAATCTGGGAAACAATCCCCCATCATATCCGCATAAACACCCTTTTCGTTAAGAAGATATGCCTTTTGCCAGTCGTAAATCCTTTTAGCATAACGAAGGTAAAAATCGCTCTTCCTCTCTTTTTTAGAAATACGAGTTAATTTATCTTTTGGATCAATGGAATGCGCGACGATTTGATCTCCTTTCTTTTTATAGATTTCATACAATGTAACAAGCGGACCAATAATGGGTGCATTACTACAGGCATGCTTAGTTACATATCCTGGCCCCCAAGGAATTCCACCATGCTCATTCCCTTTCTCATCCAAAGTACAATCCCAACCATCAAGCACATAAGCAGTAAGGTATTCAGCTTCTTGCAAATAGCGTTCTTGCCCAGTCAAGTGATAAGCTTCCAAGAATTCCCGGACCAGCCACATCTGATCATCATAGACATTCAGTACTCCAGTTACATTTGCTTTTCCTTTTTCCCGGACGCGATCGACAGCATACACCGTCCATTCTTTATGTTGTGTAAAAGATGTTAGCGTAAATGTCCCTAAATAATAAGCTGCATTTGCATGAAGCTTGGCCAATAAATCCACATAGCGGGAGTAATACTTTCCGTAAAGCTCGTTATTACCCGCCTTTTGTTGCTTTTTCAAGCCGCTCAGCACAGCGTTTACAGCTTCTATGGACGCAGAGTACATCCATACACTCGCTTTTTCTTCCGATCTAGCCTGCGTAAATGGATTATAAAAACGATGCATTTTGAAATCGTCACCGGAGAAATAAACTTCCATTGATCGATCAATTAACTGGATCGCCCGTAAAAGATTTTGTTGGCTTTTATGTTGATCATGTACTGATCTTTGGCTGTGCAATTCTTGCGCACAAACCTGTTTTACACAGAGGGGTGATACTGACAGAGAAATTAGAGAGAGTGCCCAAAAAGGTCGGATGGAAAAGAATTTGATCATGATGTGGTTTTAAATTGATTAAGTAGTCTTTCATGCGCATTGGTAGAGCGTGATAACCGAGGTTGAAGATAAGCATTTTTCCGACAAAAAAAATCGCATTTTTTGAAATGCGATTAAAAAATATTTGCCCTTTTGCTTAGTTAACCAAGAATTTTCTCGGTCAACTAAGCTGCCACTGGCTGACGATGACGATTCACAAATTGCTTTTTTAATAGATACAATTTGTAATGGTCGTACAATCCAATGATTAAAAGAACAAAACAAACCACGTAAAATGTCTTATTCGATAAATAGGTGAATGAAATACCGCTCACAAGTCCTCCCATGACATAGGCTCCCACGATACTCAGCAGTAAATGGAATTTGTCGACCAACGCCTTATTGCTTCGGTTGGACTCCTTTGTGAACATCGAAATCAATATTGCTAAATCTGTCGTTAGTCCTGTCAAGTGTGTCGTTTTCACAACAGAATTCGATATGCTCGCTGTCAAACCATTTTGTAATCCCATTGCAAACAGCAACGCACCGACAAGTATCTCTGTTTCTTTCAAAGAATCTTCATAAAATACATCAAGATATATTCCGACAAATAATATACTCAGTATTTCCAATGCCAAGGGAATGGAATGTGTCAGATAGGAGCTAAAACGTCCTTTACCATGAATGATGATAAGATTCGAAAGCATGCTCCCCACTAGAAAAAGTAAAATCCAAAATAGCACTACTGCACCTTGATACCAATTTCCTTTCGCTAGCTCCTGAGCAAAGACAGCATAATATCCCGTAACATTAGAGGTAAACGAGAAAAAGACAATGACAGATGCGACATTGACCATTCCTGCAGAAAATGCAGTTATTCCCCCTAATTTGATATTATCTTGAATCGTCCTATGGTTACTATATTTTCTCAGCATACTTCTCTTTTCCTCCTTTCTTCAGCACAATACGTGCAATTCCTTTCGTCTGCATATCCAAATTGAGATGCAGCACCAATTGGTTTTTATTTAATTTCTGTATGACAAAGCTCTCTATAAGCTTATCATTTTTCCGAAGCTCAAGGATATGTCCTCGTCCTTTCAAAAACCAATTGTATTGTTTGTCCTCATGATGGGCGATAAAATTTTTGTCACCCATTTTTTCAAAATGCCATAACCCATCCTGCAAGGGTGGAAGGTGAGCGATTGCAGCATCTTTTATTCCCTCATGGATAACCGCCTGTTTTTTGAACGTCGGAGACTTCTCCACTTTCTCAAAGTACCAACCTTGCTCTTCCCACTCCCCTTCTAAAAGCCGCTCGGGGTTTTCATAAAACATAACCATCGAACTAGCTCCTAAAAGCAAAAAGGACAACAACACGAAGTTGAACCTCGCCAATATTTTTCTCTTAATAGTTAACATCCCATTTCTTGTTAAAAAATAAATCCGCCAGGACATTTCCCCCTGTTTTGCTTGTCCCAGGTCTCGCTACGATCGATACATTCTTCTGTTTACTTTTACTCAAGTGAAGCAAAGCCTGTCCGACGTCGAAAAAATGCCGTGTTCTTTTTTCAAATTCATAATCTGTGGGAACTTTGACTTCATCAATCCGAGCTCCGCGCAAATAATGTTGTAAATAATTGAGATTGTCAGAGCCGATGATATCTGTGTAGATATTTAGCTTACGATTTTCATAACGATGACAGATCATCTGGCAAGCCTTCAAAAAGTCCTCCGACTGAAGATTACTGAGTTGGTCATCCAATGTGATTCCCAATAGTTCGCTGATCGATGTACTGCTCTTATTACCATAAACAAGAATAATATCAAGTGCTTCAGCTGTCGATTGCTCTATACTATGAATCACAAAAAAAAGTGAATCAATCGTAAAATCACTTGGAATCAATACACGCATTGCCTTTGCCATATCCAATTATTTTTATACAAAATTAATAGGTCATCATGGCAACCGAATGAATCTGGAATTAACTTTCTATTAGAATTTTAGGACTTATATTAAAATGAGATTAAAAATAAAATGCAGATTAAAATGGGATTAAAATTTAGTTCCGGCTTTGTAATATAATTCCGCTAGTGCCTTTCTGTAGTCCGTAACAAGCTTCTCTTGCTTGATACGCATTTCGATCAGCTTATTTTCCCTACTATTAACAACAAATAAGGTGGATTCCCCCAGTTCAAACTTATTTAATTCACCCCTAAGAAGCAGTTCCTGATTACTTATATTGATCGATTGAAGTTCAATCTGTTTACTGTAAGCATTTAAATCATTATACTTCTTAACGACTTCATTGTAAATATTTCTCTCGGTCGCAACCTGTTCAAATAGTAGCTGATCTTGCTTAATCCGTACTTCTTTGAGCTTCCCACGTTCGGCGCGAATAAAAAGTGGAAAAGCAAATTCAAAACCTACTTTATAATTCTGCCAATTAAAATCATACTGCGGTGGAACAAAGTCATTAAAACCGTGACGGCTAGAAATGAGCGTGCCTGACACATTGAATTTAGGTTTAAGCATTTCTTTTCGATAACGTTCCTCAAATAGAAGTTGTTGATTTTTACTCGCCAACTTGATCATTTCGGGATGAGCAATTTTCGCCGAATCAAGAAGTGCCTCGATCACACTATTATCTGGCAAAATAACAGGATCTTCGAGCTTAAGCGGTATGGCATGATCGGGAAGTTCTACCGGAAATTGTTGGTCATTCCACAGATGATTGGACAATACAATTTTCGCGTTTTTAAGTTCAACTTCATACTTTGAAAGTTCTATCCGCCGTTCTTTTACAACGACCGAAGCTTCGATGGAATCAATTACAGGTTTATCTCCCAGCATCGTCTGCTCGCTGATTGCTTTAAACCGTTGATCAGCCAATTTTACACCCTCCAATAAAAGCTGATATTGCTGATAGGCAAAATACCAATTCCAATAATCTGAAAGCGCCTGAAACCAAATGGCATTTATTTGTTTTATCTTTTCGCCTTCGAGGTAGCTGATCATAGCCTTTGCCTGCTGCAACGTATTTCTTCTGCTATCGACAATTAAACCTTGCCCCAACGGAATACTTAAACCGATTGCGGAAAGCCCGGCATTATTTGTTCGGGATTGCGGGTTTGTATAATCACCAACATTTCGATCATAAGCAATTTTCAGATCTGCGCCTGCTAACCAAAGTGGAATTTTCAACTCACTATTCCATTGATTGTAATAATCCGTATTGCCAAAATGCTTATTTTTAAAACTGGAATTTAACGTCGGATCAAACTTCCCTAACGCTTGTGTTACCTGGGCTTTTGCAGTTTCACTCAGCAGATTCACTTGTTTAACGATGGGATGATTGGCCATTAAAAGCTCTTCCATATCATCCACTGTAAAAGTATTCCTTGCTCCATATTCCTTTTCCTGAGCCGAAAGATGAGGAGAGAAAAAAAAGCACAACACGATAAAAATAAAATTCAATTTATTCATATAACAATTACTTTTTCTCCCTTTCTTTTGGTTCTCTTTCCAAACTCGGCGGAAAGCCATTCAACTGTCGCCATATCTCATACCATAATGGGACTTTATTTAAAATAACCCTTCCATAAGCACCTGAGCCCTGATTTAACTGAACAGGCCAAGGCTCATCTCCTTCCGGAACAGGATCTGTTGCGCGTATCAAAATCCTAAATCGGCCATTCGTACTACTCACTTTATCGATGACTGAAACTTTTCCAGCAAAGGTACCGACCGCGACAGACGGCCATCCGGAAAATTGGATCGATGGCCAGCCATCAAATTGTAGCCTTACATCACTTTCCGGCTCAATCAGTGGAACATCCATTGCGTTTACATAAAGCTCTACGGCAAGCAGTGGTTTTTTAGGCTGTAATGTCGCAACGGACTCTCCTTCCTTCATATTTTCACCAATTCCTGCCTTAAAGGTTTTTACAATAAAACCATCTTGTGGCGCCCTCACGACATATAACCCACGTCGTACATCAATATTGGATATCTCATTTCTCAGTTTGGCGATATCCCCTTGTACTGAGGCTTTGGAGGAAAAGGCGGAACTTAAATCGGACTGCGCTTTCGCCAATGATTCATTGTACTTTGCACGGATATTGTTTAATTCGATACTGGCATTCGTTAATGATTGTCTTGAATTCGACAACTTGTTATCTGCACTTACAACTTTAGCTCGATCATTTTGCAGATTTAAGCGCCTTGTTTCGATATCTGTTAAGGAAAATAAACCGTCACGATAGCCCTCTTCGTACCGTTTAAGCCGCTTTTCACTGGTCTCAAAAAAGCTCATGACAGCGACCAATTCTGCGCTATCTATTTTTACCAGATTTTGAGCTTGAATCACCTTATTTTTAGCTGACGCAAGCTGGAAATCAAGCCCATTTTTCAATGCGTCAATCTGTGCTTCAGTGGCTTTCATTTTTTGATTAGCTGCATCTTCTCCGCTTTGTTTGGCATTCAATTGCTCTTCTAATCGCAATGGTAACATGGGATCAAAATAAGATTGAGAAGTCTCCGAAAGCACTAAAATCGTATCACCTTTCTTCACTTCCTGCCCTTCGGTAACCGCCCAATACTCAATGCGACCACCAATCTGATTTTGGATGGTCTGCGGTCTGTCCTGTGGACGTAAAGCGGTAACCGCTCCTACTCCAGGAATTGTCTGCCGCCATGGGAGAAAAAGTGCTAGTACAAAAACAATCCCAGAAAACACAAGAATTCGCCCCAAGACGAGGGATCCCCGCTCTTTCAATAACTTGCCAACTGCATCATCGGAAAGATCTCTCCATGAGAGCGTTTTCTGACTCGAACGATCCTTATTAATCAACATAAACTGCAGCGTCCTCCTCCAACGCAAGATCCGTTACAGCCGCCAATTTGACAACTCCAGTAAGCATATCAAAAATCGTATTCAAATTTGTCATCAGTTTTTCAATGGCATAACCAATTTGAACGATGACAACTTCAGCAGCTACAAACTGACCAAAAGTCATTTGGCGCTCAACAACATAATAAGAACCCAGCAAGAGCATCGCTCCAAACAACAGGGTCCGAAGTAGGACAGAACCAATAAAAAAACGCTTTAAAACTTTAAAATGATCGTTCCTCGCCCCTAAATATTTACTGACGATATAATCTGTGGTTCTTGTCACTTCATTCATTTTCATCTCATCAGCACGATAATGGTCAATTTTTCCGGCAACAGATTCCAAATAAGCAACTGTCTCATATTTGTATTCAGACTCTTCAATACTCGTCCTTAATCCTCTTTTATAATATAAGACAATGATCGCGATAACCGATAGAATGACAACCAGGCCAAAGGCCAAAAATGCGGGATGATAAAAGGACAGCAACACCACACTAAAGAATATAGTAACGACCGCAGCGATGATATCAATCAAAAGCTTAATAATTCCCTTTTGAATAATGATAACATCAAAAAATCGGTTAACCAACTCCACAAGATTTTTACCAAGTAACTCTTTAGGTTTTATTCTTGGGAGGCGATAAGAAAATTCAAGTGCCGATTTTAAGAAGATTTTTTGCTCTAAATACTCGACTAAGGTCAGTTGACCGATCAATAACGTACCCGCTACGATTACACCAAACAGGACAAAGGCAATTAAGATATAGGTAGAGCTGTACATCGCTCCATTACTTAAAAAATTGAAAATCGCTGTGATTCCAATTGGAATCGTCAGACTAAAGATACCGATGACAATAGCATAAATAAATATAAAATTGATCGTTTTTCGTTCAGTATGTAATAAGCTGGCCAACCGTTGTAAAGGTGATGGTCCGCCTTGTATATGCCCCATAAAAATAGATAGAAGATAAGTTATAAATGATGAATTTCAGCTAAAAACAATGGTAAAAACTCCGATCGATCATTCAATCAGTCCGATTTCTCTGTTTCTGATACCTGGTTGTTCCTTAAATGAAATTGTAGAAGGAATTTGACTCTCGACTTTACGGAGTGCACTAGCGACATTAAAAAAATTGCGTGTTTTCTTTTTATAGGTATAATCACGTGGTATGATAACCTCATTTACAGCCTGTCCTTTGAGGTAATGCTGCAAATAATGACTGTTATCGGTACCCAAAATATCTGCAAAAATACTGAGCTTACGGTTTTTATAGCGCTGATAGATTCCGCTACAGGCTTTTAAAAAAGATTCAGACTGAAGTGTTTCCAGTTGATCTTCCAATCGAATTCCGAGTAATTCACTCGCAGAAGTGCTGCTTTTATTGCCATACACAAGGATAATATCGATAGAATCAGCCATTGACTCTTCAATACTTTGACGCACAAAATGGAGTGAGTCAACTGTAAAATCACTAGGTATTAATATACGCGTTGTTTTAGCCATGCTTTTTTTTAGCAAAGTTAAAACGCACATATGGCAACGGAATGAATCTAAAATTAGCTTTCCATTAGAATGCGAGCAATAGGATTAAAATAAGATTAGAAATACGATCAAAATTAAAACTACATTAGAACCGAAGGTAAGTGGGTAGTTCAATTTCTACCGTAGTGCCTTCACTTACAACAGAATTGACCTTCAATGTACCACCATGCAGCTTAATAATATTTCTGGCCAAAGGAAGTCCAATACCATAGCCGTCAATGCCACTCGTATTGGACGCTCTAAAATAAGGGTCGTAGATATGATCCAACTCGCGGGAGGGTATTCCGATACCTTTGTCTTTTATTAGAATAAACACTTTATTGTCCAATGCTCCTAAAGCAATATAAGCGGTTCTATCGGATGAATACTTACAGGCATTACTGATAATATTGGATAGCGCAAGCTGTAACAAAATTGCATTTCCATTCACCTTAAGGCGCATACTATCATCTGGTAAAAGGCTGAAATCTGTGATAATCTTAAATTTATCATTGATGGCCTTAACAGTCAGTTCGGCGTCCATCACGATCTGATCAATACGAACGGGGCTAAATGCGGTCGCATTATTCACAAAACCTGTACGCGCCAACAGTAAAAGTGCTTTTGTTTTCTTTTCCAAATGCTCTGCCGACTCAATGATCTTAAATAATGTTCGTTGGTACTCCTCTGTTGTTCGTTCTTTGGATAAAGCAAGATCGGCCTGTCCTATGATGGATGTCAATGGCGTATTTAACTCATGTGATGCATTGCTGATAAAGTTCTTTTGTGTTTCGAAAGAAGTTTCTAAGCGCGTCAACATCCGATTAAATGTGAGTGCCAGACCATGAAGCTCACCTTTATATTTATCCTCATCCAATCGCTTATAGAGATTTTCCGAACCAATCTCTTGCACCTCTTTCATCATGGTCAATATTGGCTTTAAGAACGAACGTTTCATAAAAACCGAAACAACGAATATAAAGAGAATCCCCAAAATCAGACTTATAATAAGCAGATTACGAAGGTAGGCCAAATGGTGTGTATAAAAATAATTTTCAGCGGAAGCGCCCACAATATACTTTCGACCATTTTGCGAAAAATATTTAGTTGAATAGAATTGATTACCCGACTTGAAATTTGAGCTTCCTTTTTTATTGATTTTATCCCAAAGTTCTTGATGAAATCCCTGGCTTCTTAAAATAGTACCATTGCTATCAAATTCCACCAAAAATTCATGCTGATTATTGAGATTTTCTATAAAATCAAGGCTCCACTGATCGGCCTGGGAGGCGGATTTACTATTCAGAAATTTTTCAGCAGCAATATTTCGCCGCAGATCCAGCCGTTTATAAAAATCTGTAAAAGCAAAATTTGTAACGGAATAAAAAATAAAGCCAACAAAACAACTCACATAAATAACCAGAATTGCAATGAGATAAATAAGCTTTCGATTATAATTGTGCATTTTTAAATATTCAATCTTCTATTTTTAGAACATATCCCATACCAATAACCGTATGGATCGCTTTTTTGCTCGTTATTTTTTCAATCTTTTTTCTCAAATAATTCACATAAACATCGACAACATTTGATCCAATATCGAAATTTATTCCCCATATTTTGTCCAAAAGCTCCGTTCTCTCAAACACCTTTTTGGGGCTCTGAATAAACAACAAGAGTAAACGATACTCCGTACTTGTGAGATTGAGTTCCTGCCCCTCACAGTAGGCTACTTTTTTATAATCATCAATACTTAGAAAACCATAACTAAATGTGTCTTTCGATGGCTGTAACTCACGTTGTGTTGCCTGTACAATAGACTGTTGCCTGCGGATCAATGAACGTATCCGAGCCTTCAATTCAATTAGCTTAAAGGGCTTGGAAAGATAGTCATCGGCACCATTATCGAGTCCGAGCACCACATTCTCCGGAGTACCAAGTGCAGTCAGCATCATAACAGGTAAATCGGTATACCCCCACTGTCTGATCTGCTTACAAATATCCAAGCCGTTAGTTCCCGGCAAAAGAATGTCCAATAGCACAAGAGAGACATCTTGCTTCGCCAAAAGCTGTTCCAGACCTTCCGAACGCCCCAGATGAATGACCCTATAGCCATCCTCGCCTAAGCCTTGTACGATCAAATCAGCAACATCCTGCTCATCTTCAACCAAAATAATTTTTTGCTCCTCCATATTCGTCATGATGTGTAGTTCTCTGTAATGAACTACGATCCAAACCATAAAAATAACGTTTTGACTCAAGAGACACAAATCCCATTTCGATTGAACATTCTAATCAACCGGTCTCTGCATTGTTATCGTAAAAGAAGGCGCTGTTTTTCTAAATTGAGGTAGTTTATTAGGCTTCATTATTTTGAATTTTCGCCAAAATAATGAAGCATCTATTAATAGAGGATCAACCATGTATTAATAATACAATCTTAAGGATTGCTTAACCTAGTATTAATAGGTTTCAATGCAATATCCGCTATGGGCCAGCCTGTAATTTGAGTTTCCGCGTGCTTCGTCGAACTGCATAGATGACTATAATGAAAATAATCCATTCTATCGCCGCGCTCGCTACGTAAATGCTATGTACACCAAAATATTTTGGCGCTATAATTAAGATAGGAATATAAAAAACAATCTGGCGCAATATGCTTATAAAAGTTGCAGGTTTGGCATCATCAATAGAAGGAAACCACACCATCGCCATAAAAATAAATGGAAGAACCAATAAAACACTCATGTAAATTCTGAAATCCATTAGCTGCTGTATTGAAAAAATTGCTCCTGGTATCATGATCGATATCACAGCAACGGGATGCAGCATCACCAGCAACCAGAACGGAAGCAGAATCAGCAGTCCAGTAATGGCAAATAAACGGTACGAATTGATACTTCTCGTATACTGCCCAGCACCATAGTTCATCCCTGTTACAGGCTGCAAAGCCCGCATAAGCCCCCATAGTGGAGTATTTAATAAAATATAAAACCGATTGACCGCTGTAAAAAACGTAATATCCATATCATTTCCGTAATTGGCCAATGCGTTGAAGACAACAATATTCTGGATTACAATCATGACCATCATGACAAACCCGGGCATTCCTAACGAAAACGTTTCTTTTAAAATCGATAAATCCCAAGATAAAGACCAAAACTTTGTTTTGAACGAAGCCTTTCCCCCAGCGTAATACCATACACCTAAAAATGTGTAGATGATCATCGATATATTGGTTGCCCAAGCTGCTCCTGAAACACCCCAACCAAAGTGTTCTATAAAAACCGGCTTAAGTAAGACATCAACAAGCAATCCTATTGCAATCATCCAGGCTGCAGTTTTCATACGACCCTCTGCACGAATAATCATGTTGAGTGCCAGGCCATAAATCCAGAAAAAACTACCCAATATGGTTGCCCGAAAGTAATCCACCCCAAGAGCCAATATCTCACCTCGACCGCCCATCATGTAGACCAATTTGTCGGCAAATACATAGCAAGGGAGCGTAATTATAAGAGAGAAAATAATCGTCAAAAAATGCACCGTACCAAATGACCTATGTAATTTCTCCTGTTGATCCCCACCTATCCAAATACTGATTGCCGCCCCCATACCTGTTCCGATCAGGGTACCAAAACCTTGCGCAAATTGGGCCAAAGGATAGGTTACACCGACTGCTGCCAACGCTGTATTGTTAATCAGATGACCAACAAAAATACCATCCAGAAAATTGTTCAGACCATACAGGACCATTGCAATCACGGCAGGCCACGACATCTGCCACATCACCCTACTTAACTTGCCACGTAAGATCAGTTGTTTCTGTTTCTCCATAACCTATCGTAAACGTTAGGCCTGGATTTCTTCACTCTCACTACGGCGATCAGTAGCAGATTTATCTTCAGCAACTCCAGCTTTCCAATACGAATAAGCATAAAGCTCTTCTCTTCCCCAACCGAGATCCTTACGCAAATAATTGCGAATCTCCTTAACTGTCGAAAATTCAGCAGCGACATAAGCGAATTTATCCTTTTGGGGCAAGGATCTGATCTTCACCAAATCCGCCAAAAGGCTACCTTCCTGTGGCGTATCATTATGTAACCAGATAAAATCAATAGCAGCCTTAGTCTTCAATTGCTGTATATCTTCGCTACCATGTACTTCAATCATACATATTCCCTTTGCCGAAGGTGGCAAATCTTCTAAGATTGCTCCCAGAACAGGAATTGCAGTTGCATCCCCGACAAGGAGATAGTTCGCCGTAACTTCATATAGGGACGTCTTACCTGCTTTCATCAGAATCCCGAGCGCATCGCCAGGTTTTGCAGCCATAGCCCAAGCGGAAGCTGGCCCCTCATCACCATGGGCAACGAAATCAATCCATACCTCATTTCTATCAAGGTTGATACCGCGATGTGTATAAGTTCGAACTGTTGGCCTGATCGCGTCATCCATCGGCTTCCACTGCCCTCGTTCATAATCAAATTCTGGAAAATAAATGCGATCTACATGCTTTGGCGGAATCAAGATCTTGTTATTGACTCCGACGGTCGTATTAGCGATTTGATCTACACCATCACCAGTCAAATAAACACGAATATAATGTGGCGTCACATATTCCTTTCTACTTACGGTCAGGGCGAGCTGTATTACTTTCATTTCAGTTTTTCCCATGATTTTCTAATTACATACATATTTGATCAAAAGATTTCTATTAAGAATCTTTCTAAACAAAGGTAATTATTCGACTTTTATCAAACCCGGTTCATGCGCTATTAAAACTTCCGTAAGAGGGAAAAAAAGGTCCGTAAAGTGTGAAAAAAGCTATTCCACATCACAAGGTATTTTTTAGCTTACTCGGTGGGATTCCAAATTTACGTTTAAAGGCGTCCGAAAAATGGCGTTGATTTTTGTAACCGACCAAATCAGAAACTTCACCGATTGTTCGATCTTCATCTAAGATCAGTTTCTTGGCATGTTCCATTTTTGCGCCATGCCAAAAACCAAAAACAGTCGTACCAAAGAGCTCCTTAAAACCTTTTTTCAATGTGAATTCATTGGTACCCACCAGATGCGCAAGATTGACCAGTGTACTATTGGTATCCATATTTTTTAGTAGAAACTCACGAACGGCATATATCTTATCGATATCGGCTTTTTTTAACGAAACTGCTACAGAATCCTCTTCCTGAAACTGTTCCAATTGAAGAAGCAAGAGCTCCATAATCTTTGCTTCCAGGAAAATTTTCTTAAAAATTCCCTTTCGTTGACAATTAATTATCTCGTTGATAATTTGATACATATCGTGGGTAATCCGTCTATGCATATTGGTCAGCAACCCCGATTTACCACGGTCAATGGCATTCCGAAAATCTGCAAAGAATTTAGCATCTTCGGGCAGGAACCTTTTAAAAAATTCGGGCGATAAATTTATTTCACATATCTGAAACTCCTGATTCCCCCACTCCATTTGACCACACATTGAATTTCCGTAAATAATATTATGCTGGTAGGTCTCAAAATTTACACCTAAGGGCATCATTTCGCCACTCGCCCGACTATTGCCTTTTAAGGCAAAGTGCATTTCAACCGTTTCAAAATCACTTTCAAAACGAAACCGCATCCGTTTAAATAACTGTGCATGACCGTAACCAATATGAATACCGTCGAAGAAAACCTCCTTGTAAAAACCTTTTCCAAAAGTAGTATCCAAATGTGTTACAGATTCATAAATTCCCGTGTCGACGGAAAAGCAGGTACTTGGGTAAGTCCGCTCCAATAATAAACTGGGTGAATCAATATCATATAATCTTAGTGCCATTTTTAATTCCTTTTAGGATTCAAATAGTCTTACGCACATTAGCAATAAATCTTAGTAGAAATATTCCCTTCGACGGACATTTTACTCCTTTAAGCAGACCCCATAACAATAGAATGACTGCTATCTTTGACTAAAGTATAAAATTATTTAGAATCATTCTTAATTATTTTAAAAATATTTCACTATGGATACAAATAGAAATCAGGATATGGCAGAAAACTTTCCACTCATCCAGGATAGCATTTATAATAACATCAAGATTGCCAATCCACATGCAACGAAACATGACATTATTTTAGCTGCAGAAAAAGCGAAAGTCTTAGATTTCGCCTGGGAATTTCCAAAGGGGCTCGACACATGGATTGATGATAGCAGATATCCTTTATCCAGCATACAACAACAACAAATCCAACTGGCCCGTAAATATTTAAGGGCATTGTCATAATGACAATGCCCTCCCTATGTTATGCCGTTTAGTGTACTGTGGTGACATAACTATTTAATCAACTCAGCTTACAATAACCAGCCCTTCACGAGATCGTTATGTTTCTTGACCCATTCTTTTGCCGTAAATGCTTTGTCCTGGCTTCCCTGCATTTGTGACAACAAATCAGCCATTGTTGATTCATCAAAGTAGACTTTGGAGAAAAATCGGGCTAGCTCAGGCTGCTCAATGTTAAAGTCTCCCCGTGCAAAAATTTTAATTTGCTCGGCATCACCCAATGTCTTTTTGGGGTCATCCAAAAACTTCAATTTCATTTTAGCAAACATCCAATGCGGCTGCCAACCAGCTACCACAATCCAACGTTTTGCTTTGATCGCATTTTGCAATTCCGTGATCATAGCTACGGTAGATGAATTTACATGCTTATAATCGAGGCTATAATCTTTGATCACCTGATCCACGGCACGTGTTATTCCAGCCCCTTTTTCTATTCCAATGATCCGTTTATCAAACTCTTTTTCATGTTTTTTCAACCCTTCAATTCCATCAATTGTTACGTAATCCGGTACAACAAGTCCATTTCGCGCATGGTTATAACTCGTTCCAAGCTCTTCAATATTGGGGAATTTAGCCACTTTACTTCCATGTGTCAATGGCAGCCAGACATCCATATATAGATCTGTATCACCATTGTTCATCGAGGCTAAAATCATATCTGGTGTAGCGCGTTGGATAACGACATGATACCCCTTTTCTTCCATAATAACTTTTGCTACCTCTGTCATTGCGACTCCTTCGGCCCAGCCATCGACCATACCGATATGAATAATATTTTTATTCCGGCCTGTGCTGCATGAAGCAAGCAACAACACCATCAGACACAATACCATACTTTTTATTTTCCTCATATTATGCTTTCTTTTTTACAAAGCCCTGCGTAATTCGATCCAAAATAATAGCGAGAATCACAACGGACAAACCACTTTCAAAACCAAGACCAATATCCAAGTTGTTAATACCTTCAAGCACTTTTTCTCCCAGACCACCAGCAGCAATCATTCCGGCAATAACAACCATCGATAAAGACAGTAATATGGTCTGATTGATCCCTGCTAAGATTGTTTTTGTAGCCAAGGGCAGCTCTACTTTAAATAAGATCTGACTATTGGTTGCTCCAAATGAACGTGCAGCTTCCACGATATCTTTTGGAACGGCATCAATCCCTAAAGTCGTCAAACGGACGGCAGGTGGCATAGCGAAAATAATGGTAGCAAAAGCTCCCGGGACTTTACCAATACTAAAAAATAATACTGCCGGAATCAAATAAACAAACGCTGGCATTGTCTGCATCAAGTCAAGTAAGGGCCGAATGATTTTCGCTGCTAGTTTATTCTTCGCGGCCCACACGCCCAAAGGAACTGATATAACCAATGCTGTCAGTGTAGCGACCAACACTAGGGCCAAAGTCTCCATCGTTGCAATCCAAAATCCCATCAGATAGATCAATGTTAATCCCACCAACGTTGTCAATGCAACCCCTTTCCCAGATTTCCACCAGGCTAAACCTGTAAATAATGCGATGATAATAAAAAAAGGTATTGTTGTTAGCACCCATTCCAGTCCAATAATGGATGCATTCCCCGTATTTTTTATCAAGTTAAAAAATGGTTCTAAATGATCTGTCAGCCAATTGACGGCTACAGCGATGTATTGTCCTATATCGATTACTTTATTCATTTCTACTGATTATTTGCTTTCTCTTTTAATTCAATAATTTCTTCTTCATTATACTTTGTCGCTTCGATAATCAACGATGTTTGTGTTACGATCCCCAACAAACGATTATGTTCATTCACCACAGCGATTGGCGACCGGATCTCCGATATCAGGGGCAACATCTCTTCAACGGTCACCTCTTTTGATACGGTTGGAACGGTAGTATGTATAATGGATTCTACGGTAGATTCCCTACGCTTTGCAGATTGAATGATTTCACTCATATGAACAAAACCAAGAAAAGTCTCATGGGCATCAACTACTGGGAGAATTTCAATTCCTGTCGACCGCATTTTTCGTAGAGCCCCCTCAGGGCCATCTTTTTTGAAACGTACAACAGTGGGTTTCTCAAACATCAGGGAACCTGCCGAAATGATGGACTTGCGATCCACTTTTTCGACGAAGGCTTTAACATAGTCACTTGCTGGATTTGTCAAGATATCTTCCGCGGTCCCGATCTGTTCGATGACACCATCCTTCATAATAGCAATTCGATCGCCCAATTTGATTGCTTCATCAAGATCATGGGTAATAAAAACGATCGTTTTCTGTAAATTATCCTGCAGCTCCAATAACTGATCTTGCATTTCTGTTTTAATCAGCGGATCTAGTGCAGAAAATGCCTCATCCATCAGTAATACTTCGGGATCATTGGCAAGTGCCCGAGCCAGTCCAACCCGCTGTTGCATACCACCAGATAACTGAGACGGTAACTGTTGCTCAAATCCACTCAGTCCTACTACATCAAGTGCTTTCTGAGCCTTGGACTCCCGTTTTTCCCGTTCTTCCCCTCTTAGTTCTAAACCAAAAGCGGCATTGCTCAATACGGTGTGATGTGGCAACAGACCAAACTTCTGAAAGACCATACTCATTTCTGTCCTACGGACTTCAAGAAGATCTTTATTATTTTTCCCTGTAATATCCTCTCCATTGATAAATACCTTTCCGGATGTAGGTTCGTTCAATCGATTAAGACAACGGAGCAGGGTAGATTTCCCGCTGCCTGATAGTCCCATTATTACAAAAAATTCACCCTCGAAGATTTCAAAATTAGCTTTGTTGATTCCGATCGTGCAATCTGTCTTTGCCAAGATTTCCTTTTTGGAGAAACCCTCATTTAGTAATTTCAAAGCTTGCTTCTTCTGTTTTCCGAAAACAAGTACCAAGTCTTCAACTTTTACTTTTACCTTGCTAGTTTTATCCATTCTTTAATTTTTTTTAACATAAGTAAACAAAAAGAGCATGAGTAATCCACTAAGGCCATACGCCTACGCTATTTTCTTACAAATAAAAATATCCCTACGGTTGAGTTCGTTTGATCGAAATCTTACTCGTACAGTTCAATCAACTTATTAACTAACATACTTTACTCTCGGTTCGGTAAGAGCAATGATGAAAAAGAAACTAATCTTTTAAAGACGAAATGCTCCATTAAAAAAGCATCCCCAAAATATACTTCAACAAGTATAACGAACAACCTAGGCTGTGCCAAAGGCACAAAGCCATAGCGGAATAAATTCACGCCATTCTGTCTTTTGACAGTACAAAGGTACGAAAAATAAATTAAACGTCTTTTTCGGTCCATATAGACCTATTTTACAACAACTTATAAAAACAAAAATGAGATCTGATTTTTCGAAGATAAAATCAGTAAACTTAGTTGCTAAAACAGCCGGTCTCGCACCCCATATTGTACACATAATCCCTTTACCTTTTCCGCAAATGCCTGTCGATAATAGTTGGGAAGCTTACCGTCCGGACCAAACAATTGTTGGTATTTTTCCACGAGCTGTGGATAGTGTTTTTCAACCGCACGCATAACCAAAGTCCGATTATCACCAGGGTCAGAACCATATAACGCCAAGGTTGCTGGAAAAATATAATTTGCATCAACGGATCGAAAAGTCGAAAACATCTGATCAAGATGAGCTCCTGTATCTGAAATAAAAGGCAACAAAGGCATTAAACTTACGCCACTACACAATCCCATCATCCGTGCCTGGCTCAAGGTATTCAGACGAAGCTCGGGCGATGGTGCTCCCGGTTCAAATATTCTGGCAATTTCCGAATCGATGGTCGAAAATGAAAAGGTAATAAAGGCACGATGGGTTAATTTATCTTGCAGATCAAATGGGAGTATCGCTTCAGCATCGATCTGCTTCAATAAATCAAAATCTCTACTGACAAGATCCGATTTGGTGATAATATGCACTGGGAAACGATAATGTAATATAATTTCCAACAATTGCCGCGTCAGTAACTCCGTCTGTTCAAATTGCAGATAAGGATCTGTTGCAGACGACAGTACAATTATTCCATATTGTTTTTTACGGGCACGGAGCGCTAAAGCACGATCGAACAAATCAATCGCGTTCTGTTTGACACTTAGCTTTTCAGCCATATTTACCCCATATTTGCTGCCCCTGATATAACAATATAGACAGTTAAAAGAGCATCCACTATAGGGATTTAAAGTATAGTCATCAAGAAACCAAGGATCTCTTCGTTTTGTTTTGTTAAGAATGGATTTAGCAATTACACGCTGCATACGGAACTTTACGTTTACTGAAAATCTATCTTATAAAACAGATTTTAACATACTAAGTTAATTCAAAATTACGACTAAGAGACAAAAAATAATTTCATAGAATTATTCTCCTAAATAAATTTCACAAAACTCCTTTCGGCTACATATTCCCTCAATTTGGCGATTTTTATTAGACGCGCTTTATGGAAGTTTGTATTACAAATACAAAGAAATATGACACAAAATACGCAAAGTAAAATCTGGTTTATCACGGGCAGTTCGCGCGGATTCGGGAAAATCTGGACAGAGGCAGCGCTCCAGCGAGGCGACAAAGTAATTGCTACCGCACGACGACTCTCTTCCATCGCCTATCTCAATGAGAAATATGGAGACAACGTATTGACACTGGAATTGGACGTTACCGATACCGAAAAAGTAAAAACTGTTGTACAACAGGCATATGATCACTTTGGCCAGCTAGACATTGTCCTTAACAATGCAGGTTACTCTCTGGTTGGAACTATTGAGGAAGCTAGCATGGACGATATTCGAAAACAATATGAAACAAATATCCTTGGACCGGTCGCTGTCATTCAAGCTGTTTTACCATTATTACGTCAGCAAGGACATGGTCACATCTTAGGTACATCAAGTAGCTTAGGCCATGTCACACTACCTGTAATCGGATACTATTGTTCTTCAAAATGGGCATTTGAAGCAATACACGAAAGTTTAGCGCTTGAAGTCAAAGCGTTTGGCATCAGAGTAACCATCATAGAACCCGGAGCCTACGCCACAGAATTTGGGAGTCAGGAATCACTACAATTTGCTGAAACATTAGATCCTTACCAGGATTTTAAAGCCCAATTTTTTACTGATTTAGGAAAAATGGAGAAAGGCGATCCGAATGCAACTCCAGCTGCAATCTTCAGTATTGTTGACACAGAAAATCCTCCCTTGCGGTTTAATCTAGGAAATGGGAACCTATCTTGGGTAAGTAGTGTATATGCCGAAAGGATTGCCACATGGAAAGAATGGGATACTGTTTCAGCCCAAGCTCAAGGCGTTTCCAAGTAAGTAATCCCTATGTCAATAATTCATTCTCGTTTACATTATCGGCTATTGTAAACGAGAATTACGTAAATTCAAAAATGAAAAAAGAACAAAAAGCTCTTCCAAAGATGGAATCCCTATCGGATATTCACCGTGCTTTTGGCCTTCCAACACCGGCCCACCCCTTGGTTAGCATGGTGAATGGCAGCACTCATCAGGTGATGCTCAACAATATTCCTCAACCGCATGTATTGAATTTTTACAAAATATCCTACAAACCGAGTGTTAAAGGAAAACTCATCTATGGACAAGGTTACTATGACTTTGACGAAGGTGGACTTCTGTTTGCCGCTCCAAATCAAATTATAGGGAACCACGGCGCAAATGAAGGCGAAGTATGCTCACAATATACCCTTTTGATACATCCTGATTTCTTTTGGGGATATCCGCTAGCAAAAAAAATAAAACAGTACGGCTTTTTTTCTTATACCACAAATGAAGCCCTACATTTATCCGAAAAAGAAAAAGACCGAATTATTTCCATCTTCCGACACATCGATGAAGAATTAACTAGCCGAATCGATGACTTTAGTCAAGATGTAATTATTTCCCATATTGAATTACTTTTAAATTATGCCAACCGATTTTATAAAAGACAATTTATCACACGAAAAGCGATTAATACGAACTTAATAGCCAAACTTGATGAAATATTGGAAACATATTTCTCTAACAATATTTCTACCAAACAAGGCATCCCAACGGTACAGTATCTTGCTGAACGCCTACACATTTCGGCGAGTTATTTAAGCGATATGCTCCGTTTGCAGACCGGTGAAAATACGCAACATTTCATCCATGATAAAATAATTGACAAAGCAAAAGAGAAATTATCCATCACAGACCTATCCGTAAGCGAAGTTGCTTACGACTTGGGCTTTGGCCATCCCCAATCATTTAACAAGTTATTCAAAGCGAAGACAAATATGTCTCCTTTGGCCTTCCGAAAATCTTTTCCCCAACCAAATAAGTAGGTAAATACGAGAAAAATAGGTGATATAGCACAAATAATTGCAAATATTTCATTTTCAATACCTAATAAAGGCATTTATTCATTACCTTTATACTATTGAAACAAAACTCAACCCCAGCCATGTTTATCGGCGCAGTCAAATGGTTCGACAATAACAAAGGATTTGGTACTCTTGCGTTACCTTCCGGAGAAGAACTCTTTGTGCATATACGCAGGTTTAAAGTTCCTCCAGAACATATTATTCAACCTGGAGAAGTTATTGTTGGCGATAAGAAACCCGACCCTAAAAGGAGCGGTTATCTCGCCCAGAACTGCAGGATTCTCAAAAGGCCCGAAGATTGGAAATTCGTTATCTCCCTCCTCGACAAAGAACACACCGTACTCCTCCCCGACAGCCACGGTCGAGAACAAAAGCATAACTTAACCTCATTAACAGCAAGACAACTTTTAAGAATCCAGCCCAGAGAACATATTGTGGCCATGCTGACCGCTAATTTTGATGTTCATTTTGATAGTTCAATTTTCATTTCCTATGCCGAATTGATCGACAAAAGCATTACTGGTGTTTTTGAGAAAGAAACCGCTTACGATATACTTTCCAAGGTGTTCGAATACTTTGGGAAACATGTCTCACATCAAATCCTATTTCGCGTATGGAAAGAAAGCATGTTTAGGTACATCGGCTATCCGGCAGAAGGCGACTACGAAATCCCTGAGCTTGTATTTAATCTGAATGCTACCGAAATCAATTGTGAAGATCTAGCGAGAATAAACACTTACAGCTTTGGCAAATCTTTTTGCACTGATTTTGTAAATGCTTTATTTGATGACATAGAAACAATGGACAAAAAGGATATTGAACCATTGTTACCTTATATTGAGTTTTTGGAGAATGAGGATTCTATTGAAAAAATACAGACGCTGCTGCAAGAATAGCTGAAACTATTTAATGTCGTAAAATCAGCATGCAATCCGCCTCAATATAATAAGCGAGATCAGACAAAGAATCTGAACGATTGATTATCCTTCGTATGATAATAATTCAATATCTACGAAGGATAAGTTCTTCACCTAGAGATCTCTTAGTATGCTGTGCAGGTGTTTAAGAATGATTGATACCCATTCCACCGTCCAAAACAAAATCAGCGCCAGTGATGTAAGATGCATGTTCACCACTCAGATAAACAACCATTTTAGCGACGTCTTCCGCTGTACCTATCTTTTTGAGTGGAGATTCAGCAGCCAACTTATTCCAAATATTTTCGACAGTCAGCTGGTCATAATTCTTGTTAAGCACATCTGTCCTGGTCGGACCCGGGCTCACCGTGTTTACACGAATTTTACGGTTTGCTAGCTCCATTGCTGCTGTTTTGGCAAAGGAATTAACGGCCGCTTTACTCGCTTGGTAAATCGAACTCGCTGGCATATTTAAGGTAGCTACATTAGAAGAAAGAATAACGACAGACGCACCATCGCGAAGTAGTGGGATAAATCTGCTCAATGTAAAATATGAGCCTTTTAAATTGATATCCATTACTGCGTCAAAATTCGCTTCTGATGCTTCAGCAATAAAACCTCCTTCACCTGTAATACCGGCGTTTATAAATAGGACATCGATATATCCAAACCGATCTTTTATTTCCTGAGCAAGTTTTTCAATATCTTGCAGTATAGCCTGATCCGCCACGTAGGCTGTTGCTCCTATCCGCTCAGCAGCTTGATCAATAGCTTGTTTTCTTCTGCCTGTAATAATAACTTGTGCTCCATTTTCACTAAACTCCTTTGCTGTTGCGAAACCAATTCCACTATTCCCTCCCGTAACTAAGACGACTTTGTTTTGTAAATTTTCCATTGTTCTATTTTTTTGACAAATATATCGGGTATTTGATATACATTTGATACCAGTATAATAGAGTATACCAAAATTACCATGGAAAGAAATCAAGTAGAAGAACTAAGAGCATTACAGGACACCCTGTATTTTATAGGCGGAAAATGGCGTATTCCCATTATCAATTCACTATGCAACGGTAATAAACGGTTTCGAGAAATTGAACGAAGTATCCCCGGTATCACGACGCGTATGCTGTCCAAAGAATTGAAAGATATGGAACTCAACAAGCTTGTTAACAGAAAGGTCTATCCAGATAGCCCGGTACTGGTTGAATATCATCCGACTGCCTATTGCCGGACATTTGGTAATATCATCCAAGAAATGATTAACTGGGGCCGAGAGCACAGAAAGGTGATTATTGAAGAATCTGTAGAATAGACTTTTGAGCTCTATTCTACAGATTTAAATCGAAGTGCAGTAAGACTGAGTTTATCACCATCCCCTTCCACTAAAGAAACAGTAATTTTGTAGCGCCCCGGAGCCTTAAATTTCATCCATCCCCAAGGGTACCAATTATACACGGAAGAGGCCGCTTGCTGATTCTGCACGATCTCCCCAGCCGAGTTTTCGATCTTCCACACCACTCTCCCCTGCCCCGTATAATTGAGATCAATTTGATAATAGCCTGGCTTAACAATGTCTATAGCATACGTTAGTTTACTTTCATCAGTCCATTGCCCTACTTGAACCACATGCTTCCATTCACCGAATTTTTCCATCCAGGACTTTCCAGTTTTATTACATCCTTCAACTTCAGCAAAATCAACAGGCACAATTGTCTCCATGGCCGGATCAACTCCCAACATGTTATCAATAACGGGTATTCCCTGCATAACTACCTCAATGACAGAAACCAATGGGTCGGGAGCTACACCTGGCGTATTGATTTTTAACCATTTTCCATCGAACGTGTAATTCAAGGACTTTTTGCCGTTGGAAGTTAAAAGGCTAATCGACTTTATCCCTTTTGTTAAGCCCGGAACAAACAACTTTCCATTGGTCGGCCAATGATAGACCAACAATGAAATTTTATGTCCCTGTACAGTAGCATCTCCCCAGGGTAAGGCATGCCCCCAAGGTGACGCCTGTGCGCCATAAACGGTCTCTGGATATTTTCGGATCCAGGCACCCGCACCGCGCAACGCTAAGCTCGCTGGCTCTGGAATAGTCCCGTCAGGTTTAGGCCCAACATTTAACATATAGGTCCCTCCCCGACCAATAGTCGACAATGTACGTGACAAGATCTCACGAGCACTCTTCCAATTATTGTCGTACCAAGCATAACCCCAAGAATCGTTGGTTACATCTACTGCTTCCCAAAGACCCGGAACATTCTGCCGCGGCACTTCCATATCTCCTAAAGTAGAATAATCACCAAGCCCGTGCCCCACTCGCCCCGACACAAATGCTCCGGGTTGATTTTTATGAACCAATTCGACAAGTTTTTGTGCATATTTCTTATCCATCCCACCTGGAGTATCGAACCAGACCAATTCTATCGGTCCATACTCCGTTGTAATCTGATTCACCTCAGGATAACATTTTTCCCAAAAATAATCATCAAATGTTTTCGGCTGACCAGCTGCATTCACCTTGGGGCCTCCATTTCCGCCAGGATAAGTCCAATCCTGATTTTGCGAATAATAGAACCCAAAACCAATTCCCCCCTCTTTACAGGCTTTTGCGAGCTCAATCATTGGATCACGCTTAAAATCAGTAGCCTCAACAATATTAAAAGAATTCACCTTAGAATGAAACATTGAAAATCCATCGTGATGTTTACTTGTAATCACGATGTAACGCATTCCCGCATCTTTTGCAAGCTGCACAATAGCTTTAGCATCAAAATGATCTGGACGGAAAGAACCCGCAGCAGCCATATAGTCCGCAACAGGGATATTGGCCATGCTCTTGTTCATGAGCCACTCCCCTATGCCATAAAACGTTTTTCCCTGCCAGGTATTTGCCAGCTGCGAATAGATTCCCCAATGGATAAACATCGCATATTTGCCTTCACGGAACAGTTTCCCTCTATTTTGGGCGATCGGTTTATTTCCCCCTTCACCATTCCACATATGCTCCATCTGTTGCGCTGAAACCTGGTTCACAACCACCCCCGACAGTGCTAGACAAAACAATATCTTTTTAACAGCTATTTTTAACATCTTAGACTTTGGGCAGGTTATAACCATTATGATAAACTTTCGCCAGGTACTGGTCTGCTTCCTTATCATTGAAACTGCGCTTTTGTTTGTCCCAGAACAATTTCTTTTTGGCCCGATAAGCAATATTTCCCATTTGTGAGAATATCGCGATATGTGCCCCAGCTTCTATCGGAGCATGTAAACCTTCCACGGATTTCTTTCTAACTGCTTCAACAAAATTAACCATATGCTTGTCCAATCCATTGTCCTGTGAACGTTGAAAAGACACAGCATCCATTCGCCCTTTCTCCGGGATAACTTCCCAACCCTCACGATTGACCACCAAGGTACCATTATTGCCAATGAAAGCAACTCCGTGAGTCTTCTGGTAAGGACCCAAATCTATACCTGTTGCCTGCTCCCATTGAACATTAAATCCATCAAACTCGTATACCGTTGTTAAACTATCTGGTGTTTCAGCGGCATCGTCAGGATAAGCAAATTTACCGCCAGCAGCCATAACCGAAACAGGATCTGATACTTTCATTCCGATCAGCGCATAATCCAACATATGTACCCCCCAATCGGTCATCAAGCCACCTGCATAATCCCAATACCATCTAAAATTGAAGTGAAAACGATTGGGATTAAATGCACGTTTTGGTGCTGGCCCCAACCATTTATCATAATGTACTCCCGCAGGAACTGGAGCGTCTGCCTGAACCGGGATACTCTTCATCCAACCTTGATAAGCCCAAGCCTTAACAAGACGTATTTTCCCCAATTTTCCGCTATGAACAAAATCCATGGCATCTCTGAAATGTTGTTGGCTTCGTTGCCATTGCCCTACCTGTACAACACGTTTATGCTTTTTAGCAGCTGCAACCATAATTTCGCATTCCCGAATGGAGTTTCCAATCGGTTTTTCGACATATACATCTTTTCCGGCCGCAACAGCATCAACCATTTGCATACAATGCCAATGATCAGGTGTAGCGACAATAACAACATCAACGTCATTTGCTTTCAGAAGATCTTTATAATCGATATAAGTCTTCACATTGATATTGCGTTTCTTTAATTCCTCAGCTCGATTCCCCAAAACATTTTCATCGACATCACATAATGCCGTACACTGCACACCTGGTACTTTCAAGATGGCATTCAGATTAGACCAGCCCATACCGTTTGTACCGATCAGCCCTACACGAACCGTATCAGCTTGAAAACCGAATACCTTCGTCTGTGCAAAAAGTGCTGATGCAGCCAATAGGCTCGTATTTCGGATAAATTCTTTTCTCTTCATTGTTTAGTTTGGTTTATATTGATATTGTGTATTCATTACTAGGAAGACGATTATCTTGGGATCCCCCCTAGCGAGATTACTAATATAACATTTAGTCTTTAGGATGAAAAATATTAATCCAAACAAAATAGCTGAATTATAACACTTTGAATGCTGTAGATAATTTCTATATTTGTTAAAAACAATCATAAAACCATGGGCCGAAGAACTTGTCTTTCTCCTCCAGCAAAATAATATAGCGCGATGTCAAACGAATAATGGCTTCCGATCAGGAGCAAATTCGGATGATATAAGGATTAACTATTTATTTAGCTTTTAAATTTCCCTTTATGGGAAAGACATTTCTCTTATGAAAAAATCATATTTAGTACTTCATACCGCAGTACTGCTCGCAGGCTTCACCGGTGTTTTCGGCAAGCTCATTACCCTCAATCAAATACCACTCGTCTGGTTTCGGGTCTTACTTTCAACAATCATCTTATTCCTCGTTGTCAAATTATTCAAAATTGAGCGTTTAAAATCCACTAAAGATGTGTTTAAAATTGCGAAAGTCGGCGTATTAATCACCATCCACTGGATATTTTTTTATGGTAGCATCAAGTTCTCCAACATTTCCATTGGCGTTGTTTGCTATTGTCTGACCAGTTTCTTTACCGCTGTATTGGAGCCAATCATCAACAAGAAAAGATTTAGCGCAGCACAGCTCATGTTAAGTATGCTGACATTGATCGGAATCAGTTTAATCTTTCATTTTGATAGCTCTTATCAACTTGGGATTATTTTGGGTGTAATTTCAACTATTTTTGCGGCTCTATATACCATTTACAACGAGCGATTAGTCAAACAATATGATAGTAAATTGCTCAATTTTTATCAGATGCTTAGTGGCACCATTGTATTGGGATTTGGGCTGCCCATTTTCTATTATCTATTTCCTACCGAACGTTTTATACCGAGCTTTTCTGATGGGGTCTATTTAATCTTGCTAGCTTTATTGTGTACGGTTGGCCTCTATGTTCTTTTTGCTGAATCGCTCAAGAAGTTATCTGCATTTACGGTCAATTTGAGTTTCAATCTCGAGCCCATCTATTCGATTATCATTGCTTTTTTATTCTTCAACGAAGGCAAACAAGTCAATGCTTCCTTCTATGTTGGACTCGCTCTTGTACTCGTTTCTGTTCTTCTCCAAACGATGCGCTCTATCAGAAAAAAAGCTTAATAGTTCCTTGTTCCATAGGCAAACATCGCATTGATTGCCTATGGAACCTCTATTTTAACATTCAGAAAAGAATTAAGTTTCATCACATTTCTTAGGCAGATGGTGCCTTTTGCAAACTCGCAATGTGTTTTCCGGCTTTCATGCCGGAGAAAATACATCCTCCCAAAAACGTGCCTTCCAGTGCCCGATAGCCGTGCATCCCGCCACCACCAAATCCAGCCACCTCACCCACGGCATACAAACCCGCTATCACCTCATCATCCTTTGTTAGCACTTGCGCCTGGAGATTCGTTTTAAGACCACCCAAGGTTTTACGCGTCAATATATGGAGACGTACCGCAATGAGTGGTCCATTTTCCTGCGCCAGGATTTTATGAAGGGCTGCCACTCGGCCTAATTTATCACCACGGTAATTCCGTGTATTCCGGATATAATTCACTTGCGTGTCCTTTGAGAACTTATTATCTACTTCCCGGTCACGCGCTTCAATTTGCGATTTAATTGCTTCATAGTCCAATAGATCCTCCCCGGTCAAACGATTCATACGATCGACCAAATCTTTTAGATTGTCCGAAACAATAAAATCAGCTCCTTTTTCCTTAAAAGCCTCAACGGGCCCGGGAGCATTTTTCCCGAAAATGCGTTTCAAGAATAACCTATAATCCTTGTTGGTAATATCTGGATTCTGTTCTGAACCCGAAAGGGCAAACTCTTTTTTGATAATCTTCTGTGTCAGGATAAACCAGGAATAAGAAAAGCCTGTCTCTTGCAGGTGTTTGAGTGTACCTAAGGTATCAAATCCAGGCAAATAAGGCGCGGGAAGTCTGTTACCGCGGGCATCAAACCACAGTGAAGAGGGCCCAGGCAAGATACGGATGCCGTGGTTAGGCCATATTGGATTCCAATTTTCAATCCCTTCCGTATAATGCCACATGCGATCGCGGTTGATCATATGAGCCCCAACCTCTTCCGCAATTCCGATCATTTTTCCATCGACATAGGCGGGTACACCTGAAATCATCTGTGCCGGCGCTTTCCCTAATCGTTCAGGCCAATTTTCGCGTACCAATTGATGATTTGCGCCGATCCCTCCAGAAGCAATTACGACCTGATCTGCATAATATGCAAACGCTTTAAGAATAGTTCTGTTGGTTGCAACACCCCTAGCTTTGTTATCATGTTCCAAAACATCGCCCGCAATTCCAATGACCGTGCCATCCTGCGTTAGTAACGCAGTAACGCGATGGCGAAAGCGAAACTGCAGAAGACCTTTTTCCTGCGCAGCATAGGCCTTATCCACAAAAGGTTTCACAACTCCGGTTCCGGTCCCCCAACTGACATGAAATCTAGGCACAGAATTACCATGCCCCGAGGCAGAACCATCACCGCGCTCCGCCCAACCGACCATAAACATCAACTTTATACCAAGCTTAGCGATGTAGGCAGACTTTTCTTCTGTTGCAAATTTCAAGTAGGCCTCAGCCCATTGTCGTGGCCAATAATCCTCCTCACGGTCAAATCCAGCAGTCCCCATCCAATCCTGTCGGGCTAGTTCATAAGAATCCTTGATACCCATGCGACGTTGTTGCGGCGAATTGATAAGAAAAAGCCCCCCGAAGGACCAATAGGCCTGTCCCCCTAGATTTTCTTCCGTTTCCTGATCCACAAGAAGCACTTTCTTACCAGCATCGGTAATTTCCATTGCTGTCGTAAGTCCTGCCAAGCCAGCTCCAATAATAATCACGTCAGGTTTAAATTGTTCTACTTTTTGCATTGTTATTCTTTTACCGAACAGCTACCCCAATAAAAATGTGATTGCTCACAAGACCAACTGCCTTATATAAATTTACTAGTTTGAGCAGGATTGCACAAGAAAAACTTAACAGCAATACCGTCGTTCTTTCCTTAAAAAACACCTATTAACATATTATAAAAATAATAGAATAACCTAATTTAAATTATTTTAATAATAAAAATAAGGGTTATAACTTTGTGCTATCAATCATTCAAATAATAATAAGCGCCATTTCGAAAAGATTTATTTGGTAAAAAAGGTGCATTAGCGTAATAAATAGTTTTAACAGGAAACATAAAAAATTAAAAATATGGAATACAGAAAATTAGGAAAAACAGATTTAGAATTATCAGCAATTACTTATGGGGCTTTCGCTATTGGCGGCAACATGTGGGGCGGAAATGAAAAGAAAGATTCTATTGATGCTGTAAAAGCATCGATAGACAATGGTGTCACTACGTTGGATACAGCCCCTTTTTATGGATTTGGTTTAAGTGAAGAAATGATCGGTGCGGCAATACAGGGATACGATCGGACCAAAATACAGCTCTTAACTAAATTTGGTTTGGTATGGGACGGTAGTAACCAAGGGAAAGGTGAATTTTTCTTTGATGCAGAAGAAGCTGGTAAAACTATTCCAGTTTATAAATACTCGTCAAAAACCAGTGTAATTCATGAAGTGGAGAATAGCCTAAAACGCTTACGTACGGACTACATCGATCTACTTCAGATTCACTGGCCAGATAGCACGACCCCGATTTCGGAAACGATGGAAGCCTTGGATCTTCTTTTACAACAAGGTAAAATCCGTGCCGCCGGCGTCAGCAATTATAGTGTCGATCAAGTTTCAGAAGCACGGAAGAACCTCAACATTGCGAGTAATCAAGTTGGTTACAGTATGCTAAACCGAGGTATCGAACAAGACCTTGTTCCTTATGCAAAGCAAAATGATCTAGGTATCATTGTATATAGCCCTATGGAACGCGGTTTATTAACCGGTAAGTATTTTAACACAGGTAAATTAAAAGAAAACGACCACCGCAATGGTTATTTCCAACAATTTGATCTGGCCAAGGTAAAGACCTTCTTGGATACCATCAGTCCAATTGCCACTAACAAAGGTGTAACACTTTCTCAATTGGTATTACGCTGGACCAGTCTACAGCCGGCGATCACTGTGGTTTTGGCAGGTGCCCGAAATGCAGAGCAGGCCATAGCAAATGCTCAAGCCATCGATATCATGCTTACCGCCGAAGAACTATCATTCATCAATCTTGCTTTAGCGAAAATTTAACATTCAGCGATGAACAAATTTAATCAGTTGACAGTACTCCTTATAAGTGTACTGTCACTCGCAGCATTGCAAGGTAATGCGCAAAATAAAACACTGCTGGTAGCCCCAACAGATCGTACATGGTATCATACCGGTCTTCCAAATAGGCTTTCCATTATACCGGCCTCATTGCTAAAGAACTAAAGTTGCTAGCAACGGTAAAATATTATGGCCTTATTGTCGAAAAGTTATCGATAATCTTCATCAGAACCAAGGCTTCCTCAATCGGAGATGGATTGGGCCCGATGCCGCTAAAATAATCTACTGTACGCGAAATCATCGGCAATTGAATATTTTCAGGATGATCAAATATAAATTCCTTCTCTCCATCTCTTGTTTTGACAACAACTGAATTTCCAAAAATAGAAAAAGTAATATGCCCAAGGCTTCCTACAATTTCAACCTTATCTACCTGGTTTTCTTTGGCAACATTAAAACACCAACTTCCATTGAAGACAAGCTGATTTTCAAACAAAATCGTTCCTGTGGTCAGATCAGCTACAGCACTTTCTTTATCCTGAATCAAGCTAAAACCATCGTATGAAACCGGCATTCCAAAAAAATAGAGCATCAAATCCAATTGATGTGGGGCTAAATCAAAGAAATAACCGCCTCCCGAAACAGCAGGATCAGTACGCCAATCTCCGCCACCTTTGGTCACTAGGTCAGGCATTCTACTCTGCCATAAACGCAATTGCACCGTCCTTAACTCACCAATTTCACCATTTCCAACAAGCTCCTTAACCTTCAGAAACAAAGGCAATTGCCGCCTATAATGGGCAACTACCAACTTCCCGTCTCTTTCTTTTACTTCCTGCAACAATATTTCTGCTTCTATCGCATTTAACGTAACGGGCTTTTCAACATAAACAGATTTCCCCCTACGCAAGGCAGATAGTGCATACGCGAGATGAGATGAGGGTGGCGTTGCTACATAAATCGCATTGAGATCGATATTATCGAGCAAATCGTCAGCGTCTGAATACCACAAGGGTACTTGATGTCGACTAGCATAATCAGCAGCTTTCGCCGCATCTCTTCGCATTACAGCCATGAGCTTACTATTATTTATGCGATTAAACGCTGGTCCACTTTTTTTTTCTGTAACATCACCACAGCCGATGATACCCCATACAATTTTAGGATTATCCATAAGTATATTTAAATTATTGCTAAAATTCTGACCAATAATCCCCATATCTGGCGAGAATTACAGTACACACATCGAAGTACTGGTCTGATTTCTTAGGACTTTTCACGCCCCACAAATCGGTTTTTACCCAAAAGAAAACCAATTGCTTTTTCAATATTTTTTCTTCTACTATCCGCAGTTTTTAAGGAAGAAATATAACGGATGATTTCCTTTTGCTTTGATGGAGACAATCCGTCAAATACCTGCAGAGCTTCCTTATTTAGTGCAAATGCTGCTTCGAGTTCGGGGTGAGGCAAAATAGTGCGGTCTTCCGGATCAAAAGCAATTGTTATGGCTAAGGTCTCACCGATTCGTTTCGGCGAATCCGACAATATAACCGTGTTAATGTACAGCCTCCACTCACCCTTATACCGCAACAATGTCTGAACATAATCCTTTTCATTCACTTTTCCTTTCACAGGAATATATCCTTTGTTTATTCCCGCATCCTTAAATAGGTTATCCAGAATATCCGTAGGAACAAAAACAAAAGGATTGATACCGATAATTTCCAATTGTGCTTCAAAGGCAAACATGATACGATCAATTAGGTGATTAATTCTGCTTCAGAATAGTATCTATAAGCGTCAATTCATCCGTCGTAAAATCCAACCTATCCAGGGCCTTGAGCGAATCAACGAGCTGTTCACTATTTCTCGCCCCTACTAAAACCGAGCTCACGCGTTCATCTTTTAACAACCATGCAATTGCCATTTGCGCCAATGTTTGCCCTCTTTGTACCGCAAGATTATTCAACCGGTCGATCTTCTCCATCAATTCAGCAGTGATCATTTCACTTTTCAAAAAATGTTCTTTCGAAGCACGTGAATCCGCCGGAATGCCGCCGAGATATTTGTTGGTCAACAGTCCCTGTGCCAAAGGAGAGAAAGCGATCGCTCCGATTCCTTCTGCCTGCAGCACATCCAAAAGTCCCGCCTCAGGTGTCCGCACCAGCATTGAATATTTAGGCTGATGAATAAGGCATGGTGTCCCCATTGCACGCAATATCGCAGCAGCTTTCTGAGCAAGATCAGGAGGATAATTGGACAAGCCTACATAGCAGGCCTTTCCTTGATGAACAATATCTCGCAATGCTGCCATCGTCTCCTCCAACGGTGTATTCGGATCCGGTCGATGATGGTAAAATATATCCACATAATCGAGACTCATCCGTTTTAAGCTCTGATGTAGACTGGCCATCAAATATTTACGGCTTCCCCAATCACCATACGGCCCCGGCCACATGGTATACCCCGCTTTCGTGGAAATTAAAAGTTCATCGCGATAGCCCGCAAAATCGGTGCGCAGTATCTGTCCAAAGTTCTCTTCTGCACTTCCCGGAGGAGGACCATAATTATTGGCAAGATCAAAATGGGTGATCCCACGATCGAAGGCGGTCAGCAAAGTTTTCCGGAATACTGCTTGGATATCGGTTTCACCAAAATTTTGCCAAAGCCCCAATGAGATGGCTGGCAAGAGAATACCACTCTTCCCACAGCGTCTGTAGGGCATATGCTGATATCGGTTTGGATTGAATGTCACGTTACAAAGTTTATACCTGCAAAATACAAAACTATTTCCAACAGTCCAGCGTATTTTCCGCTTTCGTCTTCTTTCGCAAACCTCTTTTTAAAATTATACATTTAACCGCAGATCATGTTTCTAACGCCGTACCGATTAACAACAGGTCACGTTTTAACACTACATCGATTAATAACAGATCATGTTTTTAACACCACATCGATTAACAACAGATCATGATAACCTTAGGAAAACAGGCTTCGATGCATAATTGTTTTTGCATAGAAACGTATTTATATTGCATATAAAAAGCAATTTATCTAAGTTTGGTCTTATCCAAAAGCAAAGGGATTAATTAGACATAACATGATTGGCAGATTCTTCAGAAAATTCTATTTACATATTGTCATCTGGACCATATTACTGCTGTTACCCTTTATAACGTATCTCTATCAGCCGGATAAGATCGCTGATTTCAAAGCTTATTCAGCATTATCGCATTTGCTAAATATTATATTTCTGGCTACTCATTTTTACTTGCATTGCTACGTTGTAGCCCCCACCTATTTTTTTGGCCGCAGAAAGATCTTTGTGCTATTAATGGCACTTGGGTTTGCCACCTACGTAGCGCTGAACTACTGCATAGTCTACTTTAATCCAGCTGGAGAGCTTGCTCATCTGACGAAGGAAAATATTCTTTTTGTACGGTTGGTCATCGGCCCAGGCATTATTTACTCCCTTTGTATGATCACCTCTTCAATGATCTTCCTCTACGATGAGCAAGCGCGACAAAAGGAACTCAACAAACAGATTGCGCTTGAAAAAACAACGGCAGAACTAACGATGTTAAAGCTACAGATCAGCCCACATTTCCTATTCAATACACTTAATAATATCCGTTGGCTCATTCGTAAACAATCACCGGATTCCGAAGACACGATTGTTAAGTTATCCGAAATGCTACGCTATATACTTTACGAAGTAGACGGCCCCAAAGTCGAACTTTATAAAGAGATTGACCATATGCGCAATTTTATCGCCTTACAGACCCTTCGTCTTCCTATCCAAGGAAATGTAACACTTGATATCGAAGACAAGGTCAAAAACAGAATGATCCCCCCATTACTCTTCATACATTTTGTTGAGAATGCATTCAAATATGGCGTAGATAGCAAAACTGCACCACAGATACAGTTTCAATTTCAGGAAACTCCGGGTGGCATTATCTTTATATCCCGCAATAGAATCTTACAACATACAGAACCGCGTCCAAACGAAGGTATAGGACTGACCAATGTACGCAGACGATTACAATTATTGTATCCCAATCGACATGAACTCAGGATCAGAAAAACCGATGCTGGAGATTTCGAAGTCACCCTCAAACTGATGACCGATGAAGATTAAATGTATACTCATAGATGATGAACCCTTCGCGCTCAATATTTTAGAAGACGACTTGTTGAATTTTAAGCAAATCGAAGTCGTCCATAAATTTAATGCGACCGCCGAAGCGGAAGAATATTTAAAAAATCACGCTATCGATCTGATTTTTCTGGATATTGAAATGCCCGATCAGTTGGGTACGCAGTTTATTCGCGAACTAGCTCCCCGCCCCTTGGTTATCTTCACCACGGCCTATCATCAATATGCTGTTGAAGGTTTCGAGCTAAATGCCATTGATTATCTGCTTAAGCCGATTTCAAAAGAACGACTCGCAGCGGCTGTCCGAAAGGTAGAAGAAGGTATGCTGCTCCGTGCAAAACAGCTCCCCGAACAGGATCATATTATCGTTAATGTAGAATATAAAAAGACGAAAATTTTTCTCCATGAAATCAGCTACATCGAAGGTTTGAAAGACTATGTAAAAATATACCTGGTGGAGCGTGAATCGCCCCTTCTTACGCGCAGCAACCTCCGTGGAATGGAAAAAATATTACCTACAACAGACTTCCTACGCATACATAATTCTTTTATTGTCAATAAAAATCGTATTGAGCAGGTCGCTCAAAGCAAACTCACCCTACCTGAAACCGCCCTTCCTATCGGTAAAAAATATATTAAAAATATCGAACAGTTTATCTAATGCTACCGCCACAAATTGAATCGATGCAATTATCCGTTCGTCTACACATTGGCCGCTTCGGTCTACAGATGATTGCATAGCTAAAAAATCCTTTTCAAATTTGTGTACTATCGAACAGCCTAATCCGCGTAGCCGGTAGAATAGCAAAGAAAAAATGAAAAGATTTATAGCAATAGCACTAATGGCAACTGCGGTTGCTTCCGTACACGCTCAAGCCCCTGCAGGTGGTCGTCCTGCTTTCGCCATGTCCGAAGGTCAGCTCTCGGGCCAAATTGTGGACAGCAACGGGAAACCTATCTCACAAGCTTCCGTGAATTTATTGAAGGTTATCAAGGATCAAGCTACAGGGAAAGAAAGGGAAATTCTCGTAAAAAGTACCAGCTCTTCAGAAAATGGAAAGTTCAATTTCGCAGCCATTTCACCAAAAGAAAAATGGAAACTAAAAATTAGTTCTGTAGGCTATGCGCCGATAGATCTTGCTGTAGACTATAGCGATAGCAAAACAACAAACAAAGATCTAGGTGCGATCAAATTGGACGATGACAACCGTAAACTCGATGAAGTTACCGTGACTGGCCGCAAGGCACTACTCGAAATGGACATCGACAAAAAAGTCTTTAACGTAGAGAAAAATATCGTTGCAGCTGGCGGTACAGCGATCGATGTGCTCCGCAATATGCCTTCTGTACAAGTAGATATCGACGGAAACGTAAAACTGAGAAACGCAGCCCCTACAATTTTTGTCGATGGAAAACCTACCACACTCACCCCCGACCAGATCCCGGCCGATGTGATCGATAAAATCGAAATTATCACAAATCCATCTGCCAAATACGACGCTTCCGGAAGTATGGCCGGTATCCTCAACATTATTCTGAAGAAAAATAAGAAAGCTGGCTACAATGGTATGGTCACCTTGGGTGGGGACCGCTTTGGTGGAACCAACTTTATGGGTAGTTTAAATCTGCGTCAAAATAAATTCAATATCTCACTAACGGGAATGAATATGCGCATGCGCACCAACACCGAGGGCGACAGCCATCGTACCAGTACAATTAATGGCGTAGAATCAACAGTAGATCAAGATATCGAAGGCAAAACAAAAGGTATGATTACCTTTGGTCGGCTCGGCGTAGATTACGACTTAAGTCCCAAAACAACACTATCTGTAGCCGGCGTGTTGGTTCAGGGTAAATTTAAGCCGAATGAGAACTCGTCAATCTTAACCAACTCTGGCAACAACAGATCACTCAGCGATCGGATTTCCGAGTCAGAAAGAAGCTTTAAACCACGCGGATTGCAAGCCGGTCTCGTCCAAAAATTCAAAACTGAAGGCGAGGAACTGTCTGTCGATTTCAATTATTTTGGCGGCAGCAATACATCCAATGGTTTATATACCACCAATTACCGCAATGCAAGCAGCGAAATCAGCGGAACTCAGATTCAAAAAAACATCGGTTCCGGTGATAATAAGTTCATGACTGTGCAGGCAGATTATGTCAAACCATTCAAAAATGGCATGAAACTCGAAACTGGTGTGCGTGCACAGATCAATAAACTCAAAAATCTCAACAATAATTCCTTAAAAGCAGTAGGTGAAGATGATTTTGAGAATATCACCGCAGCTTCAGCCAACTATAACAACAAAAACAGCGTCTATGCAGCCTATGCCTCACTTGGAGGAAACCTCAAAGACTGGGTATCCTATAAAGTTGGACTACGCGCAGAAAGCTCAACGTACGACGGTGAACTTTTGAATACAAACGAAAAGTTCCACAACAAGTATCCCCTGAGCTTATTTCCTTCGTTGTTCTTGAGCAAAAAGCTAACCGAAAAAGACCAAATACAAATGAGCGTAACCCGTCGTGTCAACCGGCCGAACTTCTTTCAGCTCATCCCATTTGTTGACTACACGGATAGCTTAAATATTACACGTGGTAACCCTGACCTTGTACCCGAATTCACGACATCCGGCGAACTTTCCTACAGCCGTACACATGGAAAAGGCACATTTTTGGCAACGGTATACTATAAACGCACAAACAATCTAATTACACGTTACCTGACACAGGAACTCAATCCGGTAACGAACAAAATGGATTTCATTAATACCTATATCAATGCAAATTCCAGCAAGAATTATGGGGCAGAATTTACTTATACCAATAATCTCAAAAAATGGTGGGATCTGACTGCAGACCTTAACTTCTATAATTCCAAAATTGAGGTGGATGAGAAAACGCCTTCGGAAGGTATGTGGACAGTATTTGGAAAATTGAACAATACATTCAACCTACAGAAAAACTGGAATCTACAGCTAGCGTTTGAATATCAAGGCAAAACAAATATGCCAGTGACACAGGGTCAAACATTCGGTCCACCAATGAACCAGGCGCAAAGCTCTTCACAAGGCTATATCAAACCATTCTATGGTATCGACTTTGCCATCAAGAAAAGCTTCTTGAAAAATCAGGCTGCCTCTGCAACATTGGCCATCAACGATATTTTCAGAACACGTGGCAATACCATTGTTTCATCGGGTGAAGGATTCTCTCAAACCTATTATCGACTGTCGAATCCACAGTTGATCAAATTGAATCTTTCCTACCGTTTTGGAAAAATGGATATGAATATGTTTAAGAAAAACAAAAACCAGAATTCAATGGAAGGCATACAAATGCAATAACATGTGGATCATATCACAATCAAAAGGGGGTATTTCTTGTAGGAAATACCCCCTTTTTTATTAAACAGCGCGAAAGACTAGACGACTGTATTGGATATATTCTTCTTTTCAAGTATTTCAACAATTTCCAGTAGATCATCAATCACATAATCGGGATTTGCCGATCTGAGTTGAGCCGCATCATGTGCACCTGTTGTTATGCCAATACTCAAAGCGCAACCCGCTTGTTGCCCCTCCTGTATATCAATAATAGAATCACCAATTTTAACGACGAAACCAGGATCCGTAATTTCAAATTTTTGCATGGCCAGATGAATCATATCTGGATAAGGTCTGTTTCGAGGCACATCAGAAGCAGTAATTAATGCATCTATTTCTTTGCCAACTTTCCAATTAAGCTTCTCCAAAAGTGACTCGGCTGTCTTACGATCATAGCCCGTATTGAGCGCACGCAAGATACCCCGCTCTTTCAAGATCGCAAAAAGTTCTTCCGCATTCGAATTAGGGTAAATTTCCTCGACTTCATAAGCGTGTTCCAGGTCTTTCAAAAACAAAGCAAACATCCGTTGAGCCAATTCATCGTCATCAACATCCAAACTATTTTTGAGCACAGTCTTAATCGCCTGTAGCTTCTCCTTACCTGCAGCATGGGCCAATACCTCTGTTAATGTCAGTTCGTATCCCCCTACCGTATTTATTGCATTTCTAAGCGTCTTATAAACAATATTATTTTCGTTCACTGTCGTACCCGCCATATCAAATACGACCATCTTGATGGCTTCTTTCATTCTATTCAATCTAAAAGTTTAGCAAAAATAAAAAAATGTTAAATAAAACTAAACAACACTATGTTAATTTATTGCTATGCTTTGGTTAAGAAAACTACTTTAACGTACCACAAAATAATAGGTCCAGGCAATCAACAAGATCTGAAACGGAATACGAAACCACAAATAGTTGGGACCGGCACCATCAAAAGTAGCCGTCTCGTAATTGATACGTCTTAAGTTTGCCCGAATATTTGTAGGTAATACCAGTAGAAAGAAGACAATTAAAAGGATTCCCGTTATGCGACTCACCTGCGGAACAAATAGTCCAATTGCAGCCATGAATTCCATTAAACCGGTTCCATAGATCATTTCTTTTTTAAATGGAACAAAATCGGGCAGCATCAACATCATTCCTTTGGTATAAAGTAGGTGTCCCAATGCAGTGAACAACAGCATCACCGCCAATCCAATTTTACCCGCTAAAAGAATATCCATCTCCCCCTTCAACAGCAATAAGATGAGATTGGAAATAATACAAACGACAATTAAAACAAAAAATGGTTTCATCTTTTTTATAACAAAAATAGGTGCCCTTCCTTTTGTTATCAATGAACATTTGTTACTAAATTTCTTTCCTGATCCGGCTTAACGATTGCGGTCTAATACCAATATAAGAAGCCAGATATTTTAAGGGAATGTTGCGAATCAATTCGGGTTGCTCACGCATCAAATTGATATACCTGGTTTTTGCCGAATCTTCCAGCAGCGTCAGTTCCCGTTTCATTTTTTTTAGAAAAATGTCCTCAACCGCTTTCCGACCAATTAGGTTACCAACCGTTGTTGTTTGATATACCGCATGGAGATCCTCGTACGATATCCGCCATAAAACACAATCTGTTATTGCCTCGAGATGATACGATGAGGGTTGTTGCGTCAAAAAGGAATCGTAGCCACTCACAAAAGAATTCTCGAAAGCAAATCCAAAAGTAAAATCATAGTCCAGTTTTGGGATATTGAAACGTACAATTCCTTTTTCAATAAAAGATAAATACTGTTCAGTTTTTCCGATTTCCAAAATCAGTGATTTTTTTGGAAACTCCATTTTAACAAGCTTAGCGGAAAATACTTCCCAGTCTGTATCATTCATGACAACGAGCGATTCAAAATATTCTTTGATCTTGTCCATGATTCTTATTTTTTAAGAGCAAGATAAAAACTTCTGTTCAAATACATCGTAATGATTATTTACTATTTAATCGATTATTTATTTCAATAAACATACGGCCTATTTTACCAAAAAATATTAACTTAAATACTGTAAACTTTAATTATGCATATTATTACTGAAAACAATCCGGAAACATGGTCCGTATCTAAAAGATTGGCCTTTCGATTTTCATTTATTTTTGTTTTGTCGTTTATTTTCATTTTCAATAACGGCGCTTATCCGTTTTATGGATATATCAGCATCCCCCTTACCCATTTTATGCAAAAGTTGACTCCCTGGTTTGCAGAAAATATATTGGGCTACTCCTATGACCACAGCATCTTCATCAACGGAAGTGGTGATACCTCCTATGCCTGGGTATCTCTATTGATCCTATTCCTGCTGGCAGTAGTCGGGGCAGCTTTATGGTCCATCTTGGATCGAAGAAGAGCCAGCTACACAATCCTTTTCTATTGGTTAACCACAGCAATACGCTATTATGTTGCTTTTATGCTTATTAACTATGGACTGTACAAAGTCTTCTATATGCAAATGCAACCACCAAGACTGACACAGCTCCTGCAGCCATTAGGTGAATATTCACCCATGGGGCTAGCCTGGACTTATATCGGTTATTCTCAAGGCTACAATCTACTCATTGGTCTCGTGGAAGTACTTTCAGGCTTATTGCTCTTCAGAAAGACCATGATTGTTGGTGCGCTTATTACCATTGCGACCAGTATCAATATTATGGCCGTCAACTATTTTTATGACGTCCCCGTTAAAATGGTCTCCACAGCACTCCTGCTACTTTCCATATTTCTACTGCTTCCCTACCTAAAAGCATTGTTCACAATTTTTATTTCAGGAAAACCTGTACAGTTACTCCCTATCCAACAACCCCTATTCAACAATAGCTGGAAAAGAAAAAGTTTGTTTATCGCCAAATTGGCCGTGCTACTTCTCTTTATGGTGCAACAGGGCATGGGCATATTAAGCACAAAAAAAATGATAGCTGAGTACCTAACGAAGTCACCACTATATGGAATCTACCGAATTGAACAAGCGGGAACAGAACGCAAATCAATCCCCGAAGATTGGCGACTTATTGTTTTCGAAATTGATAACAACAAGGTCTTAATACGCAACACAGACTATACCCCTCAAAGGGAGAGCGTTGTTATCGATGCAGCCGGGAAGAAAATTACCCTTAACAATTATCAATTTGATTATCAGATCAACCCTGACGGAAATATTCTTCTGACAAAAACCTTTGATGACCATACAGCGCATATTAAACTTATTAAACAGGACATGCAAGCCTTCGAATTAATACAGCGCAAGTTTCATTGGGTACAGGAATATCCCTATAACCGCTAAATAATAATCGTAAAAACTTAATAAAACAACTCGTGCACTTAACAGCTCCCCAGACCAGAATAACCCTATTTAATGCTGCAAACATAACAACATGCGACGACGAGGTAGAGCATCTCGGTTTTTTATATCGAATGCGAAATATCAGGGTACACACCTGCCATATGCTCAAAAGCAAAGAGGTGGTGACTATTATCTTGATACATTCGAAAGGAGGTACGCGTCAGATTGATCAGGAGCAACATAATATGATGGGTTATCAAATTCATCTAATGTTCCCCGGTCAGTCAAGTTCTTTCTATTTTTTCAAAGAAACCGCTGTTTATCATTTTAGAATTCCCTGGCAAAATTTTGAAAAATTATGTCATACGCTTTCAATCAACATAAAACTCCTTAAAGATTATCCGATACTTCGGGTCACGCCATATAAATTTGAAACGCTCCGCTATGAATTCGATAAGATCCGTAATGAACTCTATCGCTATCAGCCAACATTATCACTCATTTTATCACGTTTGACAACTAGCTTAATAGAGATTAACCACTCCTTAGTCAAACACATCGACAATTTGGCACCATACGCTTATCCAGCCATCCTGAATAGCTTTCTTGAATTAATAGAACTTCATTATAAACAAGAACACCATGTCGCTTATTACGCAAATTTACTGAATATAACTGTAAAAAATCTTTGGATGCAAACACAGCAATACATGGGGGTTCCCCCCCTCAAACTGATTCATAATCGTTTGTTGAAGGAAGCTCTGTACCTGCTGAGTTTGGGGGCCAATCCAATCAAGACTACTATGATTGAATTGGGTTTTGAGGACCCCGCTACATTCTCTCATTTCTTCAAAAAACAGACAAACATGTCACCTTCAGCATATCAAAAGAAACATTTAGCACATAAAAAAACATAAAAATGGCTCCTACGTAATATACATGGAGCCAGAATTTAGTAAGAAAACCACATTATAGCTAACTTTTTTTCAACGTGATATTATCCAAAAAGGCTTTTTCCTTTCCTATATTGGTAAATCCAATCCGGACAATTTTTTTATTCGGATTGATCTCCTTGCCAGTAACAAAATCAAGCTCCTGCTTTCCACCTTTTTTTCCTAAATCAGGTATTAACGTCTTTAAATTCGACAACTTTCCTGTTACGACAGCGACATCATCAACTTCCACCTGGACCTTGTCTCCTTTACTCCAATAGACAAGTTTGAAGTCTTGTTGGGGATCCAAATAAACATATTGCTCTATTTTTTGACCCGGCGCAAGTACCACCGCTTTACTCCCCTTTTCGCCGCGCCCTTCTTCGATGACCGCTGCTCCTTCCCAAGGTGCAAGGCCAGATTTACCCTCAAAATCTGGATTAGGCAATTCATTACCATCTTTTAAAGGCCAGTTATATGCCCGAATATAATCGACCTCCATATTGACTCCACCTTCAGATCCATAGGCTCCAAGAAATACGTTCAAAAAGTGGTTGGGTGAATAAATCTGATTTTTATTCGTATACGCTTTGATCAGCTCGCCATTGATATAATGTTTAATACTTGTAGGTGTCCACAATACCCCATGTGTTACCCATTGTCCGACGTGTTCATATCCCTCCGCAATATGTGTAGCAAGGTTACGTTGAAATACCCCTTTTTGATCAACATGTCCATGTATCACAAACTGAGCCGTAATATATTCGAAAACGTCGATTTCAAAAAGCTGCCCCTTGGGGCGAATGCCTTTAATTCCGTCAACTTCGGATCCTTCTTGAAGATAATAACGAATATCTGGTCCGGGTGAATCAAACCAAAAAGCTGTATTTGTTCCCTTGGGATTCCCCTGTCGGTTACGTCTTACCTTAACTTCAAAGTACCCACCTTTGCTATTATCCAGTAAATTTTCATTGGACTTCCAATCGTAGGTTTGGATGGATGAAATCTTCTGGTTGCCACCTTCTGTAAAGATTCGCTTCGGAATCGTATCATTGACATACAGATTGATCGCTGATCCATTTAAAGTATAAGCAGGTTGTGGCAAACGATCATGCAACATTTCATCCTTGGATTTTGCATTCAGATAATTCAAGGATGAAAAATAGTTGGTCGTCCATTTATTCCGATTAAGTAATTGATCGTTAAATTCATCCTGCCAATAGACTTCCATACCAACAGGAACGGCTTTTGAACTTGGATTATTTCGCTCTTCATCGCGTTCAGTATTATCCAGCTGCCATTTCTTGCTCGTATACACTTTTCCATTTGCCAAGGATTTTCCTGTAGCCGATTCTATCCAGATATAATAGGTCGTTTCAGGCTCTACCTGTTGAATATAATAACGTTTGACACCTTCTGCCAATATCGCATTGGCTGTCTGCGGTTTCTTATTCGTTTTTGCCCAAAAGACTTTCGCTCCAGACACGCCCGGTTGATTATCCTTCATGTCTACACGGATCCAACTCCGTGTACCCAATAGCTGTAATGGTACATTTGACCTTGTCGTTTGAGCCGATAGCCCTAGCGCTGACATTACCTGAATACCTGCAAGAAATAGATATTTTTTCACAATTTTCTTATTTTATAAACGAACAAACTATAGTCAATCTGCTTACGAACAGACTATAACCTTACGATAATAACGAGAATTATCAGCATTGACAACTCTGATCAAAACGCAACCGTTTGTTCAATTTAGCGATTCCAACAAATCGCGGGTCAATAGCGGTTTATCCATCCTTCCCGCCGATAAAACAGTTAAATTATGTATATTGCCTTAAACGGTTTGGTTTGACAATTCCGTCAGATACATCGTTTAATTTTTAATACAGTATGGATACAGTAGATAATTTTAGTCAGCCTGCAGATCTTGCACAGCATTGGGTTGATGCCTGGAATCAACACGATCTAGATGCAATTATGCGACACTATAGTGAAGACATTCACTTTCGCTCCCCAATTATTCAGAAAATGGGTGTGAATACGGCTGGAAATATAAACAACAAAGAGGAATTAAAAGCTTATTTTAAAAGCGCACTGGAAAAATATCCAGAACTCCATTTTGAGCTTTACCACATACTTACGGGCGTAAACTCCATGGTACTTTTCTATAAAAGCGTCAACGACTCGCTTTCCGCGGAATATATGGAATTAGATGTACGTGGAAAAATATGCAAAGTTTCAGCGCACTATAAGGGACTATAGTGAAAAATCTCCACAGGACGACGACTTGTGGAGATTTTTTCGGTTAATTTAAGGTGATACTGATTGCCTGCTGACTCAAAATTGGTTTTTGAATGAGTTGACCATCTTGCTGTTTCACGATAAGAAACTCTTGTTTGCCTTTCCGGGATACCTCAATATCAAATACCCGGTCAAAGGCCTTTATACGTCTAAGCCGCATATACTTCCATTCCTTTGGCAAACTGGGACTTATACTGAACTTTCGAAAACCAGTGGGTACAATATGAAATAATCCTTCTGTTATGACCCGGCAATATAAGGCACTTTCGGCACTTAAATGCCTTTGTCCACCTTCAGGCCAGGCCTCAACCGGATAGGGTACATGATCGCCCAAAAGACGCATTGAAGAGTAATACTTAAAATAAGGCAGCGCCCTTTCGGTTGCTCCCGTCATAAAAAACCCCTTAAAAGCATATAAGGTTGCCCGATCCCAAAATACCTTATCTCCAGATTGGGTGAGGATACCGTTGTTTGTCCAGAGATATTTTGATAATAAGGCATCAATTGTTCCCGCACTCCGCTCGGTGATCCCCATGGTCATAGGCAAACATATCCAAGCCCTTAAGATGGTATTGCTATCGTAATAACGGTAGGTGGAGTAGCCTTGCACGTCGGCACCAAAATAACGCACAATCGAATGACGGAGTTCTTCAGCCCGTCGTCTGTATTGCTGTGAAAGATCCTCCTTTCCCAATTCATGAGCGAGGTCTGCCGCACTTTGAAAGGCTCCATAGGCGATACTGTTTGTCGACAGATTAATTTTACCTGCCGGTGCTCTCCCCTCCAGTTCGTCACTATCCGATCGATAAACTCCTTCACTTGTCTTTTGTCGTTCCAGGTACTCAAAACACCAGTGGATCAATGGCCATAATTCGACAGCAATATCTTTCTTTCCCAATGCTAACGCATACCGGGATGCTCCATAGGCAATCATAGCCATGTCCCCTCTATCCTTAGCACCATTCCAATAACTATCGCCCTCCGCCACTATTGAGCTCGGAATTGGTTTATAATCCGAATTCATAAAACGGGTAAAATGGCGAAAAGAGTTTATGGCGCTTTCATTGCCGTTGCGATTGCCCAAGAAAGGAAAGAAAGGATTGGCATATTCAGCCTGATCATTTGCCCAAATAGCAGCATAGTAGCTTAAGCCCCCTGGACCGTGCATCAATCCGCCCTTCGTATCATAAATACTTTCAGTTGCACGAATCTTAGCAAAAGCAAATGCTGTATTGATCGTATCATTAGGGGTTTCCAGAATTAGATCGTCGGCTAAACTTTTTACAAAACCCTCCCTTTTCTGTAATTCATAAGAAGGAGAATACTGATAAACAGGTGTTGAAATTTTCTTCCCTTCATACACAATATCAAACAGATAGCTCTGCTTTGGCTCAAGATTTGGCACCAGACTATCGCTTACCAAGGCCTGTACAACATATTGTCCATAAACACTTTTCGCAGGATCGGACAGAAATTTCGAATACTTGTTAATCAGATCGATCCGCAGGGGTTTATTCCCCGTATTCACCAACTTAACGCGTTCAATCAAAACAGGTTTATCGACAGACGGGAATAACGTCCGCTGTACTTCCAGTGCTGAATTCGTCATCGAATAAACAGCTAGTTTTCCGTCAAGTACAAAACGTTGCGGATACTCATCGACCGCTACGCCATCTACTTTTATCAATAAAGACTTAGTATCCTGAAAAGGTACGGTTAAACTTGCATGTGTATTGTTTGGAACTGTCCGCAACAAGGGAAATACGATCTTTTTGTCCAATAACAGACGACCTTCGCGAACACCGTAGTAAACGACCGCAGCGGATTGTAACCCGGCCATTTCGATATGATCTTCGTGATTCTCACCCTGCTTAACCTTCCATTCAATCCTATTCCCATTTAATAGCGCCCATTTTTTTGAATTTTGAGCTACCGTCAGATTCCACTGCAACAGGCTCATGGCAATGAGCCCCAAATAATATAATTTAATTTTCATGACGATCTATAATTGAGTTGTTACGGTATATTGCCTATCGTGGCCAATCTTCACCTCGATATAGCTGTAAGTAAAACCATTTTTCTGACCAATATGACTTTTTTTCTTGATACCATTAACGTAAAGATAAGGGTGACTTCCCGGAAAACCAGCCTGCCAGTACTGCATCGCCTCTCCTCCTGAGTACGACAAAGTCGTTCCCGATATCCCCTGTTGCTTCACTGTATACATTGCTCGACCAATCTTCACATTCGACACTTTAACCCGCTCAATATCCTGAGGAAGGTGGGAACAAGTTTCTAAAGAATTACCTTTTACCCCAGGTTTAATCCCCATCATATCTTGCACAACGTTGCTTATCAGCACAAAAGAAACTTCGGGGTAATCACCATTGGTACCCGTCAATGTAGCCATGGCATGCGCCGTATTAATTTTTGATATAATATATTTCAGCCATTTCCAACCTCGTTCGTTCTGCCCATATTTGAAAAACAATTCAGGAACATAGGTGATTGCTTCGATATTTTCGGGCAGTCCTTCTTTTGAGCCAAGCTGTGCATCGATATAATCCAAATAATTCAGATGCCGATTTGATCGCTGGTCCGTAATTTCTTTTAAGGGGAGAAACCAAGAATTTTCTTTCCCCCAACCGGACACGGGCAGATTATTTTTATCGTAGCCTCGATTATACAGTTCTTTATTGTTTTTTACCCCCCATTCTGTATTAAAATAGTTCCACAATGTTTGGGCTTTTTTAGTATAGTTTCCAGCCTGGCTTTTCTTGCCACTCCATGCTGAAAGTTTAGCGAAGGCCAAATAAGCCTGGTACTGACTTCCAATACCGTCACCGGCCTCAATCAAAGTTTGGTCACGATGTTCATTGTAGGTAGCCGTACCTTTGAAAATATTGCCCGAACCTTCGCTCTCGGCCACGCCGTTTGGCTTTTTAGCATCATGCAATGCCACAAAATCACTTACCGCTTTTGTATTGAATAGCAACAAAGCTGGATCATTAAGATACCGTTGATCTTTGGTCCAGTCATAGAGCTGCGCATTCTTTTCAACCAACTCAAACACTGCGGGTATCTCACGGACAAAGTCATCGTCATTTCTGTAGTCTAGTGTATAAGGGCTCCCATCAAAATTGATCGCCCACAAAGGAAACCACTTTCGTTCCTTCGTAGCACTTGCCGCGAAAGCCCGAAGCATCGTAAAATTCTCTTCTTCCAAACCCAACAGATGCGCTCCCACCGCTTGGTGACAGAAATCACGCGAATAGAAGGCCGTTCGTAGAGGATATCCCGCCCAATAAGCCGGTTGATACGAAGCGATGTCTGCGGATTGATTTTTCTTATAAACATTGACTGGTCCCCGCGTTCCGGTAACAACAAAAGATCGTGCTTTCTGCTTAGCCCAGTCGAAGACCTCCTGGAGTTCCTTTTGGTCCGTATCGATTGAAATATCTTGCTTCTGCGCAAACACACTGACAGAAAGCATAGTCTGTACTGCAAATAATAAAAAGGTTTTCATAAGGAGTAGCCATTTAATAAACCAAGGATCTGCACAGCGCAGACCCTTGGAGGTTGGTTGATTAGTCGTAACTTGGATTCTGTTTCAACAATGCATTTCGTTGAATCTCACTGCGTGGAATAGGAAGTAAGTAATGCTGCGGAAAGAACTTCCGTTCTTGAAGCACCTCAATTTTATAACTTTTCTTTTTCGTTTGGTCGTCCCGTACAATGGTGATTTTTCGCGCCGGTTTGTTTTCGGTCTGTTCAGCAATTTTCCAACGTCTTACATCAAAAAAACGATGGTCTTCAAAGGCAAGTTCTATGCGTCGTTCCTGCTGTATCTTTCCCAAAAGCGCGGCACCTGTGCTCGTAATTGCAGGAAGTACGCCTACCTTCCCACCACGTGCACGCTCTCTAATCTTATTGATGTACGTGCGAGCTACCTCTTCATTCCCCAATTGATACTGAGTTTCCGCATAATTTAGATATATCTCACCCAGACGCATATAAATCCACGGTTGTGCACTTTTATCATTCCAAGGATTACGCAAACTTTCATCCATAAACTTACGGATCGTATAATGGGTCTTCGATGCATTCCAATCATCAATTCCGAATTCGCTATCCTTACCGCTATTAGCCCGGTTTCCTGTTGAGGATATATAAAACTCAATCTCTCTACCCCTAAACTGCTGACCATCACAAACAATAGAAGCATAGAATCTAGGCTCACGATTCTCCCAAGGTTTGCCATCCGCATAGGCTTGTGCAGAAGGCATAGAACCATCTTCCATCTCATAGGCATCGACCATGTCCTGAAGCACACAGGTTCTTGACCAACCTGTGAAACCATTCGGAGAATCGGTCCAGTCAAAAGAATGTCCAAATTCAGTATTGAACTGCTTCATGAAGATGATCTCTTTACTCTTATTGCTCGTAAAAAGCTGTTTGTAATTTGCATCAAGCTGGTATTGATTGAGGTCCAGTACAGCCTTAGCCGCATCAGCAGCTTTTTGCCATTTCGCCTTATCATTGGATGGATTCCAATATGGACTTGCAGCATACAATGTTACCCGTGACTTCAGTGCCAATGCTGCGCCTTTAGTTGCCCTACCAAAATCCTTTCCTTCGTAACTGAGAGGGAGCAACCCAGCAGCTTTATCCAATTCTTTCACAATAAAGTCTATACATTCATCGTAGGAATTACGCGGCACCATCATATCGCTGTTCAGATCGAAAGTTTTTGTGATCAACGGAACACCACCAAAACGTGAGACAAGATCCGCATAAAAGAATGCGCGAAGAAAGATCATCTCGCCATTCAACCGATCCACCTGCCCTTTGTCGGCTTTCAACTTATCAATATTATCAAAGAAGATATTGCAGTTCTTAATCGCTTCATAATAAGCATTCCATGTGGAATAGTCCCCGAACTGGTCTGCCGTCACTTCTCCCCTGTTGTATAAATAAGGATTTCCCGAATTGAAATTATGATAAGCCTCGTCCGAAATATACCTTAAACCAAGATTTCCAAAACCGTCCCGTATTTCTGTATAACGTTTATTTACATACGTTTCGGTCAATTTCAGATCCGAGAATATAGCATCTCCAGTAAAGGAATCCAACGGTTTAACATCCAAATAATTTGAACAGGATGTCAAACAGCTTGCAAAAAAGATCGTTATATATAATTTTATCTTTGTATTCATCTGTCAATAAATTTTCTTTAAAAACTCAAATTCACCCCTGCACTATAAATCCGCTGCTGAGGATAGTACATACCCCCCGCATTTGTTCCTTCGGGATCCTGTATCTTGATCTGATCGATCGAAAACAAATTAAATCCACTAATGAATACCCGTAAGTTTTTCATTTTGATTTTTTCCAGCACTTTAGGCGACAATGAATACGCCAACTCCACATTTTTCAGTCTTAAAAAAGAGGCATTTTTTAACCAGAATGTCGAATTCATGCTATTGAATGTATCGTCACGGTCGAAGGCTCTTGGATACAGGGCATTGGGTGTCTCTGTTTCAGAAATCCATCTGTTCTCAAAATAAGTGACATCTCTGTTGTAACTTCCGGGTTTAATGATCTGTTTTGCTCGTCCCTGTCCTGACCACAGGATATTCAAATCAAAGTTTTTCCATTTGGCACCCATTGTTATACCATAGGTAATTTCAGGAATCGGACTTTCATAGATACGGACCATATCATTGCTGGTAATTTTTCCATCACCATCCACATCCATATACTTGATATCCCCTGGCATTGTATTCAGCAAATGTGGTGAGGCATCAATCTCAGCCTGATTTTGATAGATACCGTCTGTTTTATACACTAACCAGGAGTCTATACTATGGTCTGTCCGACGCTGCCATTCCGGTGTATTTTGTGCTTCGTCAAAAAAATGAATCTTATTACGTACAAAAGTGAAATTTCCACCTACCGAATAACTAAAATCATTGATCTTATTGCGATAAAGCAAACTACTTTCCACCCCTCTGTTCGATATTTCACCAATATTTTGGTCAGGTAGCGTTAATCCTGTATAGCGCGGTACAGAAGCTTGTTTGGGTGTTAGGATGTCCGTACGCATCGAATAAAAATACTGCAGGTCAAAACTCAAGGTATTCTTGAAGAAAACAGACTCAAAGCCTACGTTTTTCGTATCCACTTTTTCCCAGGTAATATTTGGGTTAGCCAATCTCCCGACAGTAAAACCCTTTGTTCTTTTGGGGTCAAGACCAAACATGGCACCATCGCCAAGAACATAGGTACTGATATATTGAAAAGGGTCTACCCGATCGTTTCCTAGCTTACCCCAGGAAGCCTTGATTTTCAACTCATTGATAAAAGGCACATTTTCCTTGAAAAAATTCTCCTGAGAAATACGCCAGCCTGCCGATACCCCTGGGAACCAGCCCCAACGTGCATTGCTGATAAAGTTTTGTGAACCATCTCTACGCACTGTAATATCAGCCAGGTACTTATCCTTAAAACCATAACTTACACGGCCAAAATAATTCTGCCTTGCCGAAATCGTTGCTTTTCCGTCATTATTTTTTTGATTGTCACTTCCCGCAAATAGATAATCTACGGCATCGCTTAAGAAGTCTCTCCGATACGCCGAAAACCAATCACCTCTGTTCTTGCTCTGCTCATAAGCGATGAAAGCATTGACACTATGTGAGCCGAATTTCTTATCGTATCCGATTTTAAAATTCCAGGTCTCGGTACGTATATCATCGTTTCTTTCAGTAAGGTTGATATTTGCATCGCCCGTTGTTTCACGGATATTATCATAATTCTTTGTTGCAGGATTATAACGATAAGCATCCCACATATCATTCAGCTTCTTTTCATGTCTATATTGCGAATCGAATGCTGCATAACCCGAAAAACTTAACCCATCTAATAACCAAGGTGTTTTGAGATCAAAACCTGCTTTTGTATTGACAAAATTATCCTTTACACGCTGATAACCGGTCTTGCCCGAAGCCAGAATCGTTAAATTGTTACCCCACGAAAGACCTGGACCAGGTAATCCATTCGGATAATAGTCAGGCAAAAAAGGATAGGCATGGAACGCTTCCCAAAAGAAGGTTCCCATATCGTAGTTTGAATTATTCCGATTTTCCTGTCTGGTAGCTACCTCCACTAAGACCGAAAGGTCTTTGGTTACCTTAGCATCCAGGTTGGTACGAAATTGAACCGTCCTAAAATTTAGATCTGTATTTCTAAATCCCGGCTTTTGATAAAGGTATCCTCCAGAAACATAATAACGCACTTTTTCGTCTCCGCCACGAAGTGACAAGGAATGTTGCGTTTGTGGAGAAGATTTAAATACGGACTTCATCCAATCGGTGTTGGCATACAATAAGGGATCGATTGTTCCATCCAGATATTTACCCTTGATATCTTTATACTTTTCAGCACGCCCAAAATGTGCATTGATTTCATCGTCATACACCATAAATTGATAAGAATCCATCAGCTTTGGTGTTCGTGTATGTTCGGAGAAACCGTAACTACCATCATAGGTGATCGTAGGTTTATCACCATTACCGCGTTTCGTAGTTACCAAAATAACCCCATTCGCAGCTTGGGCACCATATATTGCCGCCGAAGCATCTTTTAAGACTGAAATTGTCTCGATATCGCTTGGATTTAGCCTTTCTATTCCGCCGCGATTGGCCACACCATCAATGACATACAAAGGACTGTTGTTCCCCAAAGATCCCTTGCCGCGGATATAGATCTGCGATTGATCATTTCCAGGTTCACCTGAGCGATTATTTGCCACTACACCCGGCATTCTTCCTGCTAGGGAATTGGACAAATTCGGCGCAGGAGATCGCTGCAGCTCACTTCCTGAAACCTGGCTCACCGAGCCAGTCAATGTTGCTTTCTTCTGTGTTCCGTACCCAATGACCACAACTTCTTCAAGCTGTGCGAGATCTTCCTGGAGAACGACATCAATGGCCTGTCGCTGATAGGCAATCTCTTGGGAAAGGTATCCCAAATAAGAAAATTGTAAAATACTATTTTCTTTTTCAACAACCAGCGAAAATTGGCCGTCGCTATTCGACTGCGTCATTTTATCTGTACCTTTTATACGTACAGATACGCCTGCCAAAGGTTTTCCTTGCTGGTCTTTGATCGTACCGGAAGCGATCCTGTCCTGAACCTTCGCTATGGAACGAATAATGATACGGTTTTCGCTGACCATATCCATTTCCAAGGATTCTTTGGCCAAAATAGGCAACAAAAGATCGGTCCATTTTTTATTGCGGACGTCAACCTGTTTTATTTTAATCGCATTGATCGTATTATCGTTGTAGATAAAATTGATCTTGGTCTGCTCTTCAATGGAAGTCAATAGGTTCTTGAGTCGGATCTCTTCAAAACGTAAAGAAACTGTTTTCTGCGCTTTCGACTCTTTTGCAAATCCAGTGGCAACACATGCAAATAAGAAAATGATTACAAACTTGGCCATTAACAACCATTTTAGATAATACGAGATAGGCACATGATAAAGAACATGTGATTTTTTTTTCATAATTTTGGTATTTAAGAAATAATCGATTGGCATCCTACTTTCCTAGGGTCCGATGCCATTGGTTAAAACATTGGGTATTGCTCACTATGAGGGATACCCTTTTTTTATATTACTTTACATAAAGCGTATCATTTTGGGTATAATAATTTAGTTTAGTACCTGTGCGCTTGATGACATTCAAGACTTCTTCACAGGTTGTTTCGTCAAATATACCGGTGATGGGCTCTTTTGCGAGCCGCTCATTTTCGACGACAATGGGTTTACCGAACCAACGCTCCATCTTCTTCGCAACCACTTCAAAACCTTCGCCATTGAAAACCAATCTATTTTTCATCCAAAGTGTTTCAGTAACTTCGGCATCAACGAGATCAAGCTTTGCAAAGGTCACTTTTGGTTGCAGGACTACATGCTTGCTCCGATGATCATTCGTTGATACAGGTTGATTGATCACAGACACCTTATTACCCGGCAGGAGTTCATACAACTTCTCCTGCTTATTTTCCATAACCTTCAGTCGTACTTTCCCTTCGATCAGGGAGGTCGTCGTCATGTTCTCATCCGGAAGCGCACGAAGGTTAAATTTTGTTCCTAAGACCTGTACCTCCGCGTAGGCAGTTTTGATCTTCAAGGGTAAATTGGGATTCTTGGCAATAGCAAAATACCCTTCGCCAACCAATTCCAATACGCGATCAGTTTTACCAAATCCAGCCTTCAATCGCAATACACTTTCATTGTTAAGCCATACCTCCGAACCATCGCTCAATTTGATCGATTTACGCTCGCCCTTTCCGGTAGCAATCGTCTGCCATTCCGTATCTTCAGCTACCTTTTTATCATTTTTGACAAACCAAAAGGACAATACGCCAAAAACTATAAATAGGCTAGCCGCAATGGATAGTAGCTTAACTTTATGGCGACCTATAAATGGACGGGCGGTTACATCCTCAACAGCAGTAAGTTCTATTGGTCTTGACTTTTCATAGCTTATTTCAGCTTCTAGATCTTCTTCCCCATGCTTCTGCTCTAAATAGGCCAATAACTCCCGCTTACTTTTGTCGGCACGTAGCAAGTCGTCCAGCGCGATTCTCTCCTCCGTTGTGAGTTCTCCCGCTAGTAACTTAGCCGCTAAAAATAAAAAGTATTGTTCCTCAGATGAAAACATGTGCATTCGGTCTATTTGGAGTAGAGACACCAAAAGAAACCAAAACCCCCAATAGAAAAATTATTTTTTTTCTTTAATACAGGACCACAGCTTTTCTAAGGCAATTTGAATGTGTCTATCTACCGTTTTCTTGGATATCCCCATCATTTCCGCAGTTTCCAAATACGTTTTTCTTTCCTCTTTCACCAGTTTAAAAGCCTCCTTAGTTTTGGGTGGGAGTCCTTCAACAGCCCGTTGAATACGTTGTATGCTTTCTGTGGATATTAAAATCTGTTCCGGGGTATTTTTATCGATCAACGTATCCTGATATTCCGTTCCGTCGGTAAGTATGACCTGGCGAATGCGCAGAAGGTTAAGGCATTTGTTCTTAATCGCCCGAAGCAAATAGCCCTCGACATTTGCGATGTTCATCAGATCGGGCCCCAAATACCAAATTTTCCAGAGGACTTCAGAAACTACATCTTCGGCCAGCTGTTTATCCTTGATAAAAGAAATAGCATTGCTTTTCAAAACTCCATAATTAGCCACGAAATAGGCCTTGAAGGAGCTTTCATCTCGATCAATGGCAATATTCTTCTTATTTTCAGGAGATAAAGGTTTCAAATACATTGGTTACGTTGCTATTCGCATTGCAAGTTAAACAAATTCATTCCAAGAATGCAAAAAAAAATCGAAAGCTCAGTGCCGAGGCTTGCTCCTCAAGTAAACCCATTACATGTACCAATCGTGTATAAACGACGGATCAGACAACTCGAATTTTCCGCGCCAACGCGTTCTGCAGCATTGGTAAAGTCAACAAAAAAGCCGTTAGGAAAATCCAAAACGGCCTGATATATAGCGTAAAAAAAGTTTCCATTCAGATTATTCATGCAAAACCAAAATCGCTTTAACTGATCGGTTCAAAACTTCATTCACCGTACTACTTGCAAATAAACGGTAAATCATATTGTGGTTGCGTTTGACCAAACATAGAATATCGGTCTGATTGTTTTCAACAAAGTCAATGATCGCATGCGATGGACGTGTATCGTCTTCATCCACATAATTAAAGTTAATCGCTACATTAGGAAGCAACTGACGCATTTTTTTCTCCCCGTTACGCACCAGCTTTTCGTCCAAATCCCTTTCTGAGACGTGTAGAATTTCCAACTTCTTGGGCTCCGAAAGCTTTAAAATACGATTGAGCGCTTTGACATCGCGAACAGACAATTTAGTTGTTTTATAATCCGTCGCCAAGGTAATCACAGGAATGGGCGACAAACTACTGTCAGGTGGTACGATCAGGGTCGGAATCCGCAATTTTGTCACAGCCATGCTCGCATTACTACCGACAATTTCTTTAATACCCGTTGCACCGGTAATTCCCATGACCAAAAAAGAAACATCTGTATATTCAACATACTTCGTCACCACATTACGCAGATAACCAACTTCCACAACCGTTCTCACTCTAAGGTCATCGTATTTATTTTCCCGAACAACCTGATTGGTCCATTCTTGCAAAGCAGCACGTTTTCTAGCGTAATAATCTTCTATAAAGATCGCGTTATAAGTACTGTTGTTGATCCCTTCTGTCGGGTGTATGGCATGTACAACAGCAACTTCCATATTCAAACGAGAAGCCAAAGACAAGGCGTAACGCAAAGCATGACTTGCATTGATTGAAAAATCGGAGGCAACAAGAATTTGTTTCATTTTTTAAGTTTTTAATATTAACCTGTCAATAGCCATGTGTACGCATGCAATGGATGACAAAAACATTCAGATAACAATCAACTAAATAAAAAGATGGAAGAATACAAATAGTAATAATGCCAAGCCAATTGACACGGGTAAAGTAAGTACCCAGGCAAGACCGATACTTTTGAGTGTCCCTTTATTCAGATTGCTCTTTCCTCCAGAAGCGACCATTGAACCGGCAATACCACTTGAAAGCACGTGCGTTGTACTAACGGGCAAACCCAATACAGTACTGATACCAATTGTCGAAGCAGCAACAATCTCGCTTGAGGCTCCTTGAGCATAACTCAAATGTTCATTTCCTATCTTTTCACCAATCGTTACTACAATACGTTTCCAACCGATCATTGTTCCTAAGCCTAAAGCAACTGAAATAGTCAAGATGACCCATATTGGTGCAAAGTCGGTAAGACTTTTCAATTCGCCAAGCTTACGGTTGAGCTCCAATCGATTTTCAGGATTGATATCGATCTGTTTATTGCTCTCTAATGTAGTAATGGATTTAACTAAACCTTCAACCTCTTTTCTGAATTTAAAAGTCCCGGCTTTATCCGTTACACTTTTATCCATCAAATGCAACTTGACTTGCTCAATCTCCTGATTGACTTGCACAAACATCGTTCTCTCAGCCAAATTAGTTGATGCAATTGTCTGCAATACGATTTCCGTTTGGTCGAGCGTTTTTATGACTGCTGCATCTGGAATGGTGTGATTTATTGCAAAACGGGCAGGCAGAAATGCAATTAGGATTAACATAAATAACCCCACTCCTTTTTGACCATCGTTGCTCCCGTGAAAAAAACTGACCAAAGTACAGGTTAGTATCAAAATACCACGTACTAAAAATGGAGGTCTGTCATCCTCGCCTTGTGGAATGTGAAAAAGTGCTTTATAACGGACGACATGCTTTAAAAACAACATCAATAACACCGCTAGACCAAATCCAATCAAGGGCGATAAAATCAACGAAAGACCAATTTCTTCTGCTTTATGCCAATTGACGCCACTTCCACCATAATACCAGGTAAAGCCAATACCAGCCCCGATAAGAGCACCAATCAGGGTGTGCGAACTCGAACAGGGAATACCGAAATACCAAGTTCCCAAATTCCATATAATAGCAGCCAACAATACGGAAAGTACCAGACAAGCACCTACAGAAACCGGTAGTACCATCAAGGTATCCAAAGGCACCAATTTTAAAATTCCCATGGCTACAGCTATCCCTCCAGCAAAAACACCTAGAAAATTCCAAAGACCAGACCAAGGGATTGCAACAATGGGTTTAAGTGCTTTTGTATAAATCACCGTTGCAACAGCATTTGCCGTATCGTGAAAACCATTTACAAATTCAAACGCGACGACAGCAAATAAACAAAGAGCAAAGACAATAAGAAGTCCAGTACTTAGATCGGTTTCACCCAAAAGGGGAATCATGTTGCAGAAAATTTGCATATTATTCTTTCATAAAATTTATGGTTGCCCTTTCCTGAGCTATCCTTAAGGACAACTACTGGAAGAACAAGCGTTTCATTCAGATCAAAAGTAATTTTCACATGTTAACTTTGGATGAAGGAAACATTACCTTATACCGCAGGAAAGAAAAACTTAAAACACTGTTAACGAAGGTTGTTCATACAGTTGAAAAATAATAATAGGCCATATACCTCCTAGATGGTCCCCCTAATTACTTTTAAAAAAAATAAAAAGGATTATCAAAAACGCTAAAGATAAATACAAATGTTTATATTTAACTATACGAATAAAAGCAGACCATTTAACCATGAATTCAGACCCATTTGAAACTAGTAATGATTTAAAGTTTATCATTAAAAACCTGTATACACGAACGACCTGGTTTTTTAAATTTACGCAGGAAAACTACTATGGTAAATATGCCTGGCATTTGCTCTATATCGCTGCACTCGTCAGTCAGTTGGGAAGAATATCAAGTACAAAAACAACAATAGAAAGCTGGTCAGGATTGTTTTTTCAGATCATAACTTTAGGATCTGGATTGACAGTCCTCTTTTATATTATTGGAGCGTATATTCTTTCAGCTGTTGGCAAGTTTTTTAAAGGAGAAGCGCCTGCGGCCGATACCCTTCGTGTCATTTCCTATTCTTCTCTTCCCGCTGTTTTTTCTTTACTATTCTACGTTATTGGCGCGATTCTTTATGGTCTCCCATTCTTTACAAATTCATTTTGGCAAATCGATATTAATCCTGCTCAGACTATCTTCAAATGGTTCGTAAGACTAGTAAATGCTTTAGCTGGAATCAATATGATCGTATTCCTTGTCGTTGGTATTGCCACGGTTAATAATTTCAGCATCCCGAAAGCTATTCTAACCTTACTTACCCCTATTTTTATCCTTGTGGCCATTGTCTTCGCATTGTTATTATTTTAGTCAAAGTGCTTACGGCAAAAACAAGTCTGTTCACCGAGTTAAACCGACAATCCGCCGAAAAATAGAAGCCATTGATCAAGCCAGTGGGTAAATTCGATAAAAATAAATTTATCATCGAACTCATTATGCCCAAAATCCATTCATTAAACTATTTCGTAGAAGTCTCTACAACCTTGCAGCGTATCACCCGTCATACCCTATTCTCATTTCTCGCTATTGTTTTTATACTCGCTTCAGATCGCGTACATGCACAATCGTCAGACTGGTCAACAAAGGATATCGTATTCAAAAGTGAGGGGATTAAGTTGTCCGGTTCAATGCTACAACCCCGTAAAGCTCACGCAGCCATTGTCCTCGTGCATGGCTCAGGAAAAGAAGCCAGGATGCTGGAGTTTGCCTCATTTTTAGCGAAAAATGGCATTGCTGTATTTACATATGACAAGCGCGGAGCAGGAAAATCTGAGGGAACTTATGCTGGTCCTGAAGTCGGTACCAATAATATCGATTCCGCTAATCTCAATCTACTCGCCAAAGATGCACGAGCAGCGGTACAAGTATTCCATCAGCAACTGGAAAATCCGAACATTCCAATGGGATTACTGGGATTTAGCCAGGCGGGTTGGATCATTCCCTTGGCGACTCAGCAAAATCCGTTGGTCGACTTTTTTGTATTGTATAGTGGTGCTGTTATCCCTGCACGTGAACAACTCCGATTCCAGTTCTTCACCAATGGAAGAAATGATTTTTGGGATAAACATACGGAAGCCGAGGCTCGTCAACACATCGAGAATGATCCAGATCGTTATCAATTTACAAATACCGATCCAATGGCATCGCTCAAAACGATAACAACGCCCGGTCTCTGGCTTTTTGGATCCAGAGATATCCAAATACCTGTAGGATTATCTATAGGAAATCTAAATGCGCTAAAAGTTCAAGGAAAACCGTTTGAGTATTGTCTATTTCCTTTACTAGGGCACAACACAAGCCTTTCAGCATCCGAAGAACCAAGTGCTATTGCGTTGGATTGGATCAAAAACAGGATTATTTACTTCCAATCCCAACGAACCGATTAACTTTGAATCCCAAACTGAAACAAAATCCAGGCTTGTAATCCGCTTCGTTTTAACAACGTATAAAACTAAAGGGGTTTCCATATAATATTGTATGGAAACCCCTTTAGTTTTATAGTAATTCTATTTTTCTGTAGCAACTTGCGTTCCTCTGTTCAAAGTTCGACTGGTATAAATAATATATAAGGTACCTAATATCGTTGGCATAACCCAAACTAGCGTGGAACCAAGCTGAATGCCTGCAACTAAAAACGCAGTGACTGATGCAATCAAAGCGCCTACCATACGACCTAGGTGACTCACCAGCCAGGCATTTTTCTTTTCTTTGAAAATTTTGAATAACTGAAAATCCCGAATACTCATAAATGCGCCAAAACCACCAAAAAAGACATATAAAACAGAATTTGCCACCTGTTGTACCAATCCAATTAAACCAAGACATAACATACCGGCCGATACAAGTAGCATTGTGCCGGAAATCAGTTTGTCTTTCCAATCGGCCTGTTGTTTAATTTTACTGCGTAAAGTCAATGCGCGATTACCTGCTAGGATGAGATAGATGGTAAAGATACCGATCAAAAATAAAAATATGTTTTCGTGGCCCGGCATCCTCGCAATAACGAGTGAAATTAAAGAACTAATCACCATCGCATAGGAAAATATAATCCCCATTTTCTTGTGCCCTGCTCCCCCCTTTTTTACAGCCACACTTATCAGGCCGGTAATCAATCCTATCCCACCAAAAAATGCGTGAACGTAGATCAATGTCTTAATTGTTTCTTCCATAGTTCTTCTTTAATAATTGTTTATAGCTAATAATGGTATTTAGGCAAAAAGGCCAATGGTTATGCCTTGTTCAAAATAGATAGACAAAAACAACGCTATAATGCCGTTTGCGACAATAGCCCAAATGTAAAAAAAACCTTTAATTATCTATACACTTAATTAAAAATCATTCCTTCTCCTCACGAACGAGAAAATCATAAGAGTACCAGAATTTCAGATGCCCATAGGAATCGAGACCTCTTAAGCTATAGCTAACGGGGTAATCAAAGCTATTTTGTTGCAGTTCCAGTTCATTTTTATAATCAGCCACAAGTTTTTTAATTGCGTCTAAACCTGTCGCACGTCTAATAAAACTTGTTTGACGTCCGCCACGCAGATAAACCAATACGTCGGATCCTTTTAATACCGTTTCGTCGGTTTTCGTCAGAAATTGATTGTACAGCAATTTTTCCAATACATTTTTAAGATCACCACGTGGAAAATCACTTTCTCCCATCATGATCGAGTGTGTACCGTAGTTGACTGACGAAACATAGTAGGGATTATATCCTGTCTTTTTTAACTTTCCAAGTTCATCCTTGTTAAAAGCCTTTGCATAATCCGCGGGGTCTACATGGAGACTAAAAGTAATATGTTCGCGACGCAACAGCAGGCTATTTGCTCTTTTTATCGTGGTGGAATCCTGGTGACGGACCAATTTCAAGACACTATCTACATCAGGGCTATTATTAAGATGGTAACGTATCGCCCTATAATCGAAAAATGCCCCTACTGACGACTGCTCCAAAACAGCCGGTTCGCCCTTGCTTTTCTTCGCAAAAGCTCGAACAGCATCAAATCCAGGAATGGTACGAATAGCAGCTAATGTTGGCTGCGTAGATGAAATTGCGCTTTTGAAAGGTTTAAAATGATTGCGAAGAGAGGCTAGTTTTAGCTGGGGAGTGGTATCTTTTAATCCCCAAACTGTCCCCAAATAGAAGTTCTTGTCTGTAGTACCATCCACGTAGATCTGACTAACCGAAAATCCGACGGAACGTCCTACAAATTGATATCTTTTCGCTGTAGCTCCACCATCGATCTCCATGGAGTCAAAGTCAGCCTCTTCTTTGTCACAGCTGGACAAAAAACAAATGCTTAGTAACAACAGGAAAAGATATTTCATAATTTAAAAAATTAATCGTCAGCTCTGGTGCAGCACTTCGATCTCATCTACCCGTCGGACAATGGCCTTTAGATTCTTCTCAAATATATACAAAATTCCTAATCCAACATACATAAAAATAAGAATAACAATACGATACAAAGCTAAAGGAATATAATTAACGATCCATTCCGAAGAAACCAACCCAATGATCAAAACCATAATCGGTATCGTTAAACCAAGATAATTGCGATAAACGTAGTATTTGCTCCCTCTAGGCCGATGCCGCAACACGTATACAGGAATATAAAAAACCAGTGTACCGATCATCCCTAATTTTAATCCCGTCCAAAAAGCATCTGCATCGAGCGGCACAAAATAATAGAACAATGTGAAGTACAGGATATAAATTGCACTATGCCAATGCTTGACGAATTGTAAAAAATCAGCAGGAAATTTATTGATCTGTTTACGTTCCAGATTCAATTCATAACTGGCTGCGATGCCTCCAAAGCCCGAAGGTCCAAAATTGGCATAGGCGAGATCAACGGCTCGATTGAAAGATATATTGGCATCTGAAGACATCAGTTCCTCTACCTTACAAGCAAAGTGATCCAAAATTTCAAGCTGAACATCAACATAAGGATATCCTTTAGAACGAATAAAATCCATTAGAACACCCAATTCCGCTTTGGTCAATTTCTTTTCTGTCATGATACAATTGGTTTAGTGTTCAAGATAACCTGCAACTTCTCCACAAAGGTCAACGCATCTTTCATTTTACTTACTTGAGCTTTTTTTCCCTTCACGGTCAAGGAATAATACTTTCTTGCTCTTCCATCGACTACTTCGATTGTTGTATCCAGGAGTCCTTCCGCTTCTAGCTTATGTAATGCCGGATAGAGCGCTCCCTCTGTCAGGATAAACTCCCCTTCGGTTAAGAGTTTTACCTGTTGAGTCATTTCGTAGCCATACATTCTTTTTGTTCCAGACAATAGCTTTAGAATAATCGTCTGTAAAGTGCCTTTTAATAACTTCGTATCTTTCATTTTTTCCTCTTAAACAATTAACTAAATATACCTAATTTTCTTATATATACAAAATATAAAAAAACTATGATACAGTAGGTTGTATTTTAACCGTCCCCATCAGCTATGGCCCCTGTACAGCCTTTTGACTGGACTGCTTCTGCCCTGCTTTTGGAAATAATCGACCAAATCTCTATGAATCACCTAGCGTTCACCTAGTGTTTACCTAGTTCACTAGGCAAACACTAGATCTCAGGTAAGTGCCTGCCAGATACAAGAGCGAACAAAGGCACTGGCAAGAGCGAACAATGACATAAGCAAGGATGAAGCGAAAAAGCCGCCAGAGCTGGGAACTCTAAACGGCTTTGCACTAACAATTATATATAGAATGATATGATTATCCTGCTTTCAGGAGATCAACAATTAAGCGATCCCTATTTTCATTCAACGACGGATAAAACTGATTTAAGTCCACCAATAGGATGGGCATCCCTCTATTTTCCGGTTTATACAATACGTTATCCACCAGGTCTCGACAAAAAACCAGCGACTCATTATCCGTAAATACTTCTTTTGACCTTTTGAGAAAACTATCAAAAAAACGTCTTGGATTATTGATGATTTTAAGATGTTCCTGGTTTGGAAAAACCGTACTAGAGAGATCTAAGCCACGAGAAAACACAACGTCCTTCAGTTCAGCATGACCAAAATTGACTAAGGGTGTCTTTAATGGTTTTGCTTTTTTGAGAATAAAAAGATTGGTGGAGTATAAATCTTCCGTAAAAGGAATGCCATAGAACCACGAAGAATTGATCTTTCCTTTAAAAACTACGTGCACCAAAGCAGTACCGTCAAAGGTTGTTTTGTCAAATGTATTGTGAAGAAATGACGACTTTTCAATTTTTAGATTTCCGATGATGGCTTTTGAAAAATCATTCGCTTCGAATGTACTTTCCACCCAAAGCCCAGATTCCTGAAAGACAACAGACTGAAAATTACAGTCCACAAACGTACATCGAATAAACTTGCAATCACGAAACATGGAGTTCATGAAATTTTTTCCCTTTATCGTACAGTCGATAAAGGAGCAGTTTTTTAAAACTTTGTGATTGAATTCAAAACTTTCAATCTCACTTTGCTGGAATATTTTATTAGTCAGTGCCATGCTAAATTTATTAATAGGCTAAAATTTCATAGTAGTTGCATTGCAAATGGATCTTTAACGGCCAAAATCTCCATTTATACAAGGATGACAACGGGAAAGACAAAACGTCCTAAAGAAATTTTGACTTTTTTTATTTTTTTCTTTCCAAGTCTCAAACCACCAAAAAAGATAGAATCTAGACAGCGATGAAATATAGCAATATGCTAACCAGTAAACAAAAAAAGCCGTAAGAACGGGGAGTCCTTTACGGCTTACTACCTATGAAAAACATTCACCTTAAGTATAAGGCACTATCTACTATGACAATTAAAATTAAAATGCCCCACATACACCTACAACACAACAAATTAGCGAATTAATACCGCCTATTTCCTTCTTTGAAAAAGCTTCAATCTACATTTTAGCATTTCTTGGAACCAAATATAAAGTACTAGACCAGAGATTCAGCCCACCGTTTACAATTCGCCAAAAATGATTTACGATTCGCCTGTTGTATTATTTTAATCAGCTGGTTAATTAGCCCTTTAACCTCAAAAGAAAAAAAAGTATATTGGTAGACACAATTAAAACTGTTTATGAAATTGATAAAAAATATTTTGACGGTGCTTGTACCGCTTACCTTATTCAGTGGCACGGCCTTTTCCCAAACCAAAGAGGAGCTTAAAAAAAAATATGAAAATAGCAGTATAGATGAAGAACTCAAGAAGAAGATGGCTACGGAATATGTCTATCCCGACAGTCTCATCTTACCTCCTTTACATTATACCAATTCCTATTATGTATTGGACTCTGCCGTCAATGATTTCCATTCTATTTCCATTGATATTATTGTAAAAGATGACATCCCCGACCACTATTCATTTTATATTTCACCCTTTAATATATCCCTAAATAATATCCTTTTATATTGTGGTATTCAATCGGCTGGTGGCGGTATCAGTGTTAAGACAGGCAAAGAAGAGGATATCAAATTTAATGGCATCTTTTCCCGTTGGTTTGAACGGACAAAAAAGGCATTAAAAACTACAGGATATTATGCCAGTTCAGATGCGGAGGGTGATTTTATCAGTGTCCGCAATACCGTAGGCTGGCACAAAGGTTCTTATCGCATCACATTAAAAAAAGAAGGCTATATTGCTGGCAAAGCAGTACCAGATACAATTAATCCCAAAGAAACCTATTTCAGTTGGGGCGATTATGAACATACCTGGGTCACCATGTATGTCGAAGATTTAAGCACAAAAAAAGTGGTCAATGTAGGATCCCTAGCCTTCCCAGGTAAAAAGATCCAGATGAAAGAACATATTACATCGTTCTTGGAGCAATACAAATATTTTATCGATTTCGCCCAAAGACCGCGGGACCTCGAAGGGTTGAATGTCATCCGATACGACAAATTGCCTAAGGTAACCATCATTCAAAAAAATCTACGCATCAATGGTAAATTGGTCAAGCTTGAAAAAGTGCCGACTTACCATAACCGTACACACAATCCCGAACAAAGTAAAGTAGCCGGTGAAATCCCTGTCCTATCCAAGGATAGTTATAATGCTGCAACTGGTGAACTTACACTCGAAACGGGCGTGTTTGTTGCTTGGCCTCCCAAGAAAGAGGACAGCAGGTAGCTGACAACATTTTATGATGAAATCAAAAAATGGATAAAATAGTCCAATGGAAAATTTCAAATCCTGGATTTATTTCATTTTTGACATCAGGAAGTATATTGCAAATTTTAGGGAACTACCCCTTTCAATCGTCTTTATTAGAAAGAGAAAATTATGCAAAAGCCAATAGATAAACCCATAAAACAGCAAACTGCAACAGCAATCAAAAATAGGTTCAGGAAGACTTTTATAGCGATTCTTTTCGGTACAAGCGCTCTTTCTGGGCTTGTTTATGGACAACAGACCACAAAAATCATCGCTAATCCTTTGGCATTGGAATATCGTTTTATGCCCGAAAGTCCCAGTAGACGGGAAGCAGCAGATCCCATCATCGAGCTTTTCAACGACCAATATTATTTATTTGCGTCGAAGTCCGGTGGATATTGGCGCTCCTCAGATTTAAAAGACTGGCTGTATATCCCTTGCAAAAGTATTGGCAGCATTGAAGCTTATGCACCTACTGTATTAAATTACAATGGTGCACTTTACTTTTTGGCTTCGGGTGGAAAACCCCAAATTTATAAAACAACCAATCCTGATCAGGATCAGTGGGAACCCATACCGACCAAATTTACCATTGGCATGACAGATCCAGCCTTCTTCAAGGACGATACTGGTAAAGTCTATCTGTATTGGGGATGTTCAAACGTTGATCCCATCATGGGCGTGGAGGTAGATCCTAACGATGGTTTCAAACCCATTGGTACCCCACAAGTATTGATTCAACATCATGAAAAACAATATGGCTGGGAAGTACAGGGTGAGCATAACGAACTGGGAACTTCCGGTTGGAACGAAGGGGCAACAATGATTAAACACAAAGGAGTGTACTATCTCCAATACGCATCTCCGGGCACGCAATTCAGAAGTTATGCCGATGGTGTTTACACTGCCAATTCACCTTTGGGACCGTTTCGCTATGAAGCCAATAGTCCTTTTTCTTATAAACCAGGTGGTTTTATTGCAGGCGCAGGTCATGGACATACCTTCCAGGACAAACTGGGCAACTATTGGCATGTAGCGACCATGAAAATTTCGGTGCGAGACTGGTTTGAACGACGTATCGGTCTTTTTCCAGCATTTTTTGACAAGGAAGGTCAGCTTTACGCGCAAACAGTATACACCGATCTCCCCTTTCAGATTCCCAATACCAAAGTCGATCTCGAGAAGCGAGATCTTTCTCTACCGTACAACCTTTTGTCTCAAAACAAGCCCATTCAGGTATCCAGTGAACTGGATAAATTCCCTAAAATTTACGCTAACGATGAACGGATAGAAAGCTGGTGGTCGGCAGCTTCGGGCGCTATCGGTGAATATATACAGATTGACCTCGAAAAGAACATGTCCATCCGTGCTGTACAGGTGAATTTCGCCGATCAAGATTTCCAGCTTAAAGCACCCCAGTCTTATTGCTATCAATATGTGATCGAATACTCCAGCGATGGCAAAAAATGGCTCCCAATGATAGACCAAAGCAAAAACACAAAAGATCACCCGCATGAATTATTTAACCTCGATCTCAAAGTCAACGCACGTTATGTCCGCCTGACCAATAAGAAAGAGATCCCTGGTAAATTTTCGCTTTATGATTTTCGAATTTTCGGTCATGGTTTGGGGCAAAAACCACAGGGAATCAACACCTTGATAGGGAAACGCAATACAAAAGATCGTCGCCAGATTACACTACATTGGCCGACATCGCCAAATGCCAAAGGTTATATTCTCCGTTGGGGCATTAAATCCGACAAATTATACAATGCGATCGTGGTCTATGAAAACAAATTTGATGGCCGTAGTTTCAACAGCGGTCAGGACTACTATTTTTCGGTAGAGGCTTTTAATGAAAACGGTCATTCGCAACAGCGCAAAAAATTGCTCCATATTGAATAACGTATGGCATGGCTTATCCTATTTCGTAAAAAAAAGTCCTCTCATCATAATGATGAGAAGACTCTTTAAAAAATTGAAATCTTGATCCGAAACGTTCGCCCAACGGCTTACTTAATGACGAACCAAGTTTGACTTTTTGCCGGTATATTGACCTCAAAGATCGCTTCCGAGGCTGCATTTAATGGCATTGTCCTACTGTTCTGATCTTGCTCAACCACTTGCACATTTCCTTTCAGGCCGGTATAATACAAGTTGACCTTAATTTTTCGTTTTATCGCTTCGTCCAATGGATTATAGATCATTAGTAATCCTTTTTCTTTTCCAGCCGGATTCACGTGCAAAATAGCATCATAATCCATCCCGTCAGGACGTCTCACATGGATAATATCACTGTCCAAAACTTCACGGTGTTTCTTGTAAAAATTCACCCATTTGGCCACTACGTTTTTCGTCTCTGGGGAGTCATAAAGCTGTGGTCCACGATAACAGGCCTGTACACCTGCACCAAACAAGTTGGCTAGCCGTTGCTCGTAATGCGGTAGGTGATCCTTCAAAGGCTCGATCGTCGCCTCTTTGCCTCCACCTTGATATTCTACCAAAGGAACAAACATCCAGCCCATAGACGGCGCCTTTGCCCAGGTACCATCAAAAATATTCTGTCTTTCCACAATCTCCTGTTGTGCCCTCGGTAAGGACCAGTTTGCCTCACGGTAGCCCATCCCGACTTTGTTGCCGCCATTCAAGAAATACATATCCGGAATATTCAGGTAGATTCCCTTTTCACGGCACCATTTGTAAAAATCAGTGATCCGTTTAAACTGATTCCATTGCGAGTCTTTTTCATTATGATGCCCGGGGTGATCGGTGGAATAGCACCAATCTCCAGGATAGGATCCATCGTGCTCAAATACGCCCAATCCCGAACTTTCATACAGGTTATACAGCTTTTTGAAGTAAGCCTGCCCCCATTCACTCTCAATACAGGGTGAACTTCCAAAGCGAGGGTGCATGCCTTCAGGTAGCACAACGTCATTTTTAGCATCAATATGCCGACTCGCAAGGAGCGAATAGCCCCCAAGTTCAATTCCTTTGCTATGTGCATAGTCAGCAAGCTCCTTCATACGCTTGAGATTTTCGGGAGAATCATCTTCGGCATTGAATCCAGACCAAAAGGTCATAATCACCATTTCAAAACCAACTTCCGCGGCTTGATCAATTGCCTTTTTCACCGACTCGTTGTCCGAACTCCGTACATGCATCAATATTGGATTTTCAGTCGCCCATGGCGCCATGGAGCGCAGCATTTTTCGATATCCAAGGCTCTTACGTTCGCGTTCCCAGCTATCGTTCAACAGCTCCCAAACGCGATAACTCGCAAATTCCGCACCGGCGGCAACCTGTTGTTCAGGCCCCATTTTAGGTGCAACTTCCAATAGACAGGGTGTCTCCCGGTCGTAGTGTACCTGCGTCGTATAGAGCGGGTCTTTTTTCCACTCCAGACTCGAGGAATAAACGACTTCCTCGCTCATACCGCCAAATGTATAATCTGTTTCCACGGTGATATTGGGGTATAACCAACGGCTTCTATGATCCACCGAACTTTCGGGCTCAAATACAGCCAATTGCTCACTCTTAAAGCTATTAACCACAATTTCCCGATCCGACTGATTCTGCACGGTAATCCACTTACTAAAGATCGGCATGTCATCATAAAGATCATAATGAACCTGTACCGTAACGTTTTTCATATAAGCAAGTTTACTGGACAGATCGCCTGCAAATTGGGATGGAAAATCACCGTATGCCCAAAAACCTTCTATTTTGGAGCGACCTTCCTTCGCCGAAGCCTTACCATCCTTATTCCCGCCGTTTGGATCCATTTTTCCAACACGGACCAGTTGTATCTTATCACCCGACTTTAGTGGAAGATGACCAACAGTACGCCATTGTTGTCCGTCCAAAGAGGCTTGTGCCACTAATTCTTTATCCGCTATTTCATATCTAAACCATAGCTGATCGGCTTTACCAACATCGAAAGTTCCGTTATCGCGTTTGCCATCAAAAAAAACAACCTTGCCTTCGCTTGCTCGCCAATAAAGCCTGGGAGTACCATTCGTTAGGCTTAGTCCAAAACCCAATCCCCAATCGTTGGAGTGATCAGTACCTTTATTCATCTTGGCTACGAGTACCTTTACCTCCTGAGGAACTGTTCTTTCAGCGAACACAGCTGCATTTTCAAGTGCCATAATTTCGCCCACTTTTCCTTCATTGACAAAGGAATTACGCGCATGTGATTTTGAAACCATCAACTTCCATCCGCAATCCAGATGCTGAAATTTATCTTCCAACAGCAATGCCCTATTTTGGTCACTTTTGCTCTTTGCGGTAAGCGCATCGATCGCCTGCTGATCCAATGTATAGGTAAATGTCAGCTCTTTGCCCGGCACAGGCCAAGGCATATCTTTTGGCATCCAGTTTGGTCTCTTTTTCCAGCCAAAACGGGGTTTTGTATCTTCAATTTTATAGTCATGGAATTTAAAAGCCATGGGGTTTGCCTTTAAACTTGGGATCCATTCTTTCAGTAAATAATTATGTACCTTCTGTCCTTCCAATCCGCCGACATCAAAGGTAAACCCATCGATTGTTACGCTGGCCTCAGGTCGAATCGACCGTAGAAATGCTGTATTTCCAGTCAATTCATCCAAACCAATACTGGCTACATTTGGAAAAGTCGTAAATGTACGGCTGACCAAACCATTGGAAAAGACCAAATGACCTTCTTTTGTCTTGAAAAGCCCTGCCTTCGCCTGGGGAGTTCCTATTAGCCAGTCTCCAGACAGGCTGTTGCTTTCTTTGCTAAATAGCGGCAGCTGCTGACTATAGCTCTGCTTTGCCTGGCCCAGTACGCCCAATAGACACAGGATATAGAGTTGTTTTTTAAAGTAATTCATCTTTTTATTTTGCCAATACCTGTACAGTAGCCACTTTCAAACCCTTACTCGATGCGTTGATTCGGATTGCACCCTGCGCGCCTTTTTTTGCTCTTACGATGACCAATGCCATTCCATTATACGCTTTACGCGAATGGCTTTGGAACGAGGTAAAATCAATTGCATTTCCATTATCTGTGGATACAATTTCACCTGCACCTTCGACCGAAAAATCAATCAACGCCTCCGATTGAGGCACCAAGGTTCCCTTTTTATCAGTTACTTTTACCGACACAAAAACAAGTTCAGAGCGTCCGCCATCGATCGTCGCACGATCTGCTTCCATCTGGAGTTTTTCGGCCTTTCCAGCGGTTTGGATTTCTGCTTTGGACCATTCCTTGCCGTCTTTGTAAGCAATTACCTTAACCGTTCCCGGTTCGTAACGCACACTATCCCATTGCAACCGAAAATCCTGTCCCGCAACCTTCTTCTTACGTCCTTGACTTTTTCCATTGACAAAAAGTTCTGCTTCTGTACCGGAGGTATACACATGTACCGGCGTAATCTCCCCTTTTCTGCTTGTCCATGTCCAATGCGGTAGGATATGCGTCAGTGGTAAGTCTGGTCGCCAATGGGATTGATAGAGGTAAAACCGATCTTTTGGAAAACCGGCAAGGTCTATAATACCGAAATAGCTGCTCCTTGAAGGTGGATTTTTCTTCTTCAATTCTTCCAATGCGGCTTCCAATTCAGCACGTTTCGCAGGATCCGTTCTAAAATTCAACAAATTGGTCTCCGCCGAATTATAAGGTGTCGGTTCGCCCAGATAATCAAAACCTGTCCAAACATATTCTCCCAGCAGGTTTGGATACTGAGCCAATATCCGGAACTGTGCATCCGGCGAACAGCCCCATCCCGGAGCAGCCCGATCATAAGAAGTAACCTGCCAGCCATCGTAATCGGTTCCAAAAAAATATTCGCCGCGGGAGGAAACACAGGAAGAAGTTTCACTACCCAAAGTCGGCATGTTCTGATAACGCGTATCTTTATCCCAACGCCCCTGTTGACTGAAGAAATAATTCACGCCCATAATATCCAAAGCGGTTGCTGCGCCCGACTCACGGCCGCCATCCGGGTCATTATAACCATTGGAAACTGGTCGTGTTGGATCTGCTCGACGAATAATATCGGCCAGATGCCTAGTCATGTTGACATCCTGTTGTTCAAGCACCTCATTACCAATGGACCATATAAATACCGACGGATGATTTCGGTCGCGGTGTACCATGGCCAACAGATCGCGTTCATGCCACTCATCGTACAATTTATTATAATCTTTTGCGCGCTTACCTGTACGCCAAGCGTCAAAAGCTTCATCCCAAATTAAAATTCCCATTTTATCAGCCAACTCCAATAATTCTGGTGCTGGTGGGTTGTGTGATGTGCGCAGGGAATTCATACCCATGGCCTGTAACATTTTAAGCTGACGTTCCAAGGCACTTTTATTAAAGGCAGCCCCTAATGATCCCAAATCGTGATGGTTACATACCCCTTTTATATCTATGCGACGGCCGTTTAACTTAAAGCCTTCATTTGCTGTGAATGCGATAGTCCGTACACCAAAAGGGCTGTAATAGGTATCGCTTGTTTGGCCATCAACGATGACTTCGATCTTTTCTACATAACGATTTGGCGCTAGAATATCCCATCGTTTCGGTTGATTGATACGCGTTTCAAGATTCAGTTTGCCACTTGCATTGGCGTGCAGATCTACAAATCCACTGGCGGTAGCCACCTGTTTTCCAGGTTTATCTTGTGCATCCAACTCGAAATAAGTCGCTTTGACCTCAGCATGTACTGGAAAAAAACGAAAGTTATCCAGTGTCACTTCATTCTTCACCGTTGCATATTGATCGTTGACAACAGGTGTTGTAATCGAGGTTCCCCAATGTGCGACATGTACGTCCGAAGTACGTACCATCCATACGTGACGATAGATTCCAGCTCCGCTATACCACCTTGATTCCCAATTTTCGGTATCCAAACGTACCGCCAGAACATTCTCTCCATCTTTTTTTAGGTAAGGTGTCAAGTCCATACGAAAGGAACTATACCCATAAGGCCAAGTTCCCACATAACGGCCATTTAACCAAATTTTAGCATTCGCCATGGCGCCATCAAAATCCAGATAAACACGCTCGCCAACTTGAAGGTTTTCGACTTTAAAATGTTTTCTATACCAGCCTATTCCTTTGTAAGGCAGCTTTCCGGATTCACTGGCCAACTCAATACGGAATGGCCCTTCGATAGCCCAATCGTGCGGTAGATCCAAGCTACGCCAAGTATCATCATTACATTCGGTCTTATACAAATCATTAGGTTCAGCCAATTGATTCCCATCAGCCTGCAAACCAAAGCGGGAAAACTTCCAGTCCCGATCAAAGAGCGCTACACGCGCGTTTCCCATGCGTGTAATTTCCTGCTGTTGTCCAAATAAGGAGAAGGATAACATAGCGAGAAACATTCCGAAAATTACTTTCATTTATTCTTATTTATTCGTTGATTATTTAACAGTAAGGTCCATACTAACCTTCTTCTATTTTGCCTTAATATGGTCGATACGCTGTTCCTTGCATCGTCATTTCGGTCTCGACACCTACAGATTTCCCCGGCTGACCGCCACCAACATATATTTTTACAGCGCCACCTTTTTGTATCAACTCGCCTTTTTCGCTCACCAAAGCCAGATCTTCCGGTGTCAAGGTGAAGGTTATTTTCTGCGACTGACCCTTTTTGAAAAATACGCGCTTAAAACCTTTTAAAGCACTATTAGGCACTTTATAGTTGCCTTCTTTTGGATGAACAACATATAATTGAACGACCTCATCACCGTCACGCTGGCCGTTATTTGTTACCTGTACAGTGACCTGAACATCAGTACCCGTTTCGACAAAGTTAGGCACATGCAATTGTTTATAGTCAAACTTCGTATAGCTTAGGCCGTAACCAAATGGATAACGAACCTCCCCCCTAAAATAACGGTAGGTGCGGTTTGCCATCGAGTAATCCTCAAAATCAGGTAAGTCTGCATCACTTTTATACGTCGTCAAAGGCATACGTCCTGCCGGATTATAGCGACCAAATAGCACATCCGTTATAGCATCGCCGGCCGCCTGTCCACCATACCATGCCTGCAATAGCGCATCTACATGCTGTGATTCCCAATCGAAGCTCATCACCGATCCCGACATGTTGACCAATACAAGTGGTTTCCCTGTTTTTTTCAGTTCTTTTAAAAGGGCCGTCTGCACTTCAGGAGAAGCCATCGTCGAACGGTCTCCATTCACAAAAGCGCCATATCCCGCTGCACCAGCATCACCAGCTTCACCTTCGTAGTCTGCCGTTATACCGCCAACGAAAACAATAACATCTGCTACCGCAGCTTTTTTAACAATTTCTTCAAAAGAAGGACCGCCATCAATTTTTTTCATGATTTCTGTTCCCGGAAAATAGTCTATCGCAATTTGCTTTCCATAACGCTTTTGTAAACTGCTCAGCGGTGTGACAATTTCCGAAGGCGTACCAAAGTAATTTGCTAACTGCGCATGTCCATTATCGGCATTGGGGCCGATCAAAGCAATTCTTTTTATTTTATTGGGATCAAGGGGCAGCATGTTATGCTCATTTTTCAACAGTACCATAGCCTCCTGCGCCATTTTATAGGCATGTGCCTTATGCGATTTACTTTCAATTACTTCACGACCAATCTTTGCGTATGGTACCAGTTCCTGTGGATCGAACATTCCCAATTGAAACCAGATCTGCAAAAGTCGGGCTAATGAAACATCAATATCCTTTTCGGATAATGCACCTTGTTTTACCCCCTGTTCCAACAATTGATAGAGATTACCGCATTCGAGATCTGTTCCGGCCAAAACTGCAGCACTGACGGCCGCTGTATTATCCGGATGTGTATTATGTCCGCTGGCAAAATCATTGATACCCCCACAGTCCGAAGTTACATAGCCTTTAAAGCCCCATTGATGGCGTAAGATAGTATTGAGCAACACATTATTGCCGCAACAGGGCATTCCATCCAAACGGTTGTAGGCACACATGATCCCATGTACTTTAGCTTTCATGACCAACTGCCGAAATGCAGGGAGATAGGTATCCCAAAGGTCATAAGCTGAGACTTCTGCATTAAAAGAATGTCGATTATGCTCGGGTCCACTGTGCACAGCGTAATGCTTAGCTGCCGCAACTGCCTTCAAATACTGTGGATCATCACCTTCCAGCCCGCGCACGATAGCTGTTCCGATCTGCCCTGTCAAATAAGGGTCTTCACCATACGTCTCCTGCCCTCTTCCCCAGCGTGGATCACGAAAAATATTGATATTTGGCGTCCAATAGGTCAGTCCACGATAGCGTTTACCTGTTTTTCCGGCTTTGAGATCTTCATTGAATAATGCGCGACCTTCTGTTGCCGTATAATCCCCCATCTGTTTGACAGCAGCCGTATTGAAAGTAGCCGCCATGCCTATAGCCTGCGGATACACTGTTACCTTTTCTTCTGTCCGTGCAACACCGTGCAGCGCCTCATTCCACCAATCGTATGCTGGAATGCCCAATCGTGGAATGCCCTTAAACTCGTGCTTCATCATTTGCACCTTTTCCGATAGGCTCAGTCGCGCAATCAGATCCTGAATACGTTCCTCCCGACTTCTTTTTACATCAAGAAAAGCGTAACTTTTGCTTTGCGCCATGGTCACTTGCTTTCCGCCAGCAATAATCAACAAAAACAGGACATTCAGTCTCAAAAAACAACGGTTAAATTTCATTTTATAGTTTTATTTTATCAGGTATACCTTTCTAATTCCTCAAACAGCAACAGTTCCCTACGGCTTACTAGATAGCAACCTGCAAGTAAATACGATCTCCTTTTTTCGTTGCTATACGCAAGCGATCGCCTTCCAAAGGCTGCATTATTTTTCCATTTTTGCGCCAGGAAATTTTACGTCCCGGCCAAGGATTGTCAAGAATCAAATTCCGTCCTTGCTCACTTAAGATTTCTACATAAGTAACAGCCCCATTTTCGAGTTTTGATGACACGAGGAAGGCGCCGTCCACACGTAAGTTGCCAAATTCCCCATGCTGTTGTTTGGGCCATACAGGAAATAATTTTAGCACCTGCTGATGGACACCACACAACATCTGATTAATGGTTGTCGGTACTGTACTACAATTTTCTATACCATGCGGGTTGTTCCGTTGAAATCCATTGGGATAAGTATGTTGGCTATATCGATGCAAATGATATAGTATACTATCGGCACTGTAGCCTACACGAACCGCTGCAGGAAAAAAACTATTGGTGCCATTGTTATCTGTCCAACGTCCCATTTTTTCGATCGTGTTCCGTGCAATAGTAATCCAACGCTGATCACTTTCCAGATCAATCTGCATGGCCGGGAAAATATGCTGTATGCCCAGTGTATTATCATTCCACCATGCGGGTCCCTTTTCGGTATAACGAAAGACTGATTTCCCCTCTTTTTCCTGAACCGGAAAAGTAGCGAGATTCGCCTTTACCTGTGTCCAATTCGCCGCCAACTGACGGTCCACATCCAAATAGGTACTTAAATCGGCAGCCAGCTGCAATGTCTGCCTTACCAGTCCAAGACTTAGAATTGGATTACTATCCCCGACCGTACCTTCGTGAATGGCATCGTCAAAAATCACATAACGACCATTTTCATCTTTCTTGACATAGTTGGTCCAAAACACAGCTGCACCACGCACATAAGGGTATATTTTCCGTGCATAATTGCGATCATAAGTCGTATAAAACGCTGTAGCCATATTGGTGACACCATAGGACACATTGCTTTTCTGACCAAAGAACAAACCTTTATGCTCCACCTGTCCACCTCGGATATATCCACCAAATACGCTTTCCATGATTGCATTTTGACGGGTTGTTTCCATCCCTTTCGGGCCTATTCCCACCGGATATAGCAATCCCTCTGAAATCCCTGTTATTTCTTTCGAATAGAACTTACCCCGTTCCATAAAGTCGATCAAAGGTTGCTCATACGAACCTGCTGCAGCAAGATGATTGGAAGAATAAAGTCCATAGTAAGGCGCCATATAGTTATAATTCAAATGGTAATCACCATTCCAATTGGGAATCTCCCGCGTAATCCATGTTCCAAAGATGGGTGGGGCAAATTGCGGATCGCGACTACAGGATGCCATCACATAGTGAGACAGGTAATATTGTTTTTCGATCACTTTATCAGGAATTTCAATATAAGACTCCGACCAAAAATCTGCCCAACACTTTTTATGTTCGCGTTCGAGCAGTTTTACATTTTTCAGATCTAAACCATCCACGGTCTTAAGCACCTTTTCCACACAATTCTTACTTTTGAAATTGGAAGATAAGGCACATACATACGTTAGTGACTCGCCTGCATGTAAGTTGAAATCAGCTTGCTGTTGTCCGATTATTTTTCCAGCAGCAGCAGCCTTTGTCGGAATATCTACCAGCTCCTCAAAGCCTCTACTGACGAATATTGTTCCATTACTTCTCGTCTCCTGCTGCGTGACAGCAGGGAAAAGTGACTCGGCTGGTGGATTGTTTTTAAATTGGTCTTCCGCAGGGAGAAGCAGATTAATCTGCCCGTTGATTTGTTGCTTTCCTTTGTTTTGAAATTGTAAAATCAAGCAGTCATCTTTCTCGGAAACAAATGATTTGATCTCCAGCAGCGTATCTCCTGCCTGAAAGGTTGAGGTTGCAATTGCTGTATAAAGATCCACATCAACCTGATAACTCGCCTTCTTTAACATTGGAATAGCCACTTCTACTTTACCTAATACAGCAGGATAAGACTCGTTAAATCCAGATTTTAACCGCCAAAAATCATTTCTTGCCAGGTAATAGGTCTGCCTATCAGCTGTACCCGCAATTGCTACCCCTGTACTGCCATTACCCAACAAAGGAGCATCCACGGCTACTTGGGATGGTATCCGTGTTGCAGGACGATCGAATTGGGCTACATATTGTGATACAACAGCTTTGCTCCTATCCAACATACCTGACGGTATCGGACTTCGTTGAGCCAGACTTTGTCCAAAGGAGCAAAAGCCAAGAAAATAGGTAAATAAAACGAGCTTAAGATTTGGCGATTTCATGATAATACTTTATTTAAAAGACGACTCACTCCCCGCGTTCCCTAGAACAATTGTAAGAAAATCATTCGGCTAGTTTTCGACAAGCAATAGCAGGTAATTTGACTTGTCCTAATAACCAACTTTATAATCTTTTTTAAACGCTTGACCTTGCCAAGCTTTTTTTGTTGTCCAATCCTCGGGTTTATTTGTCCAAAATGGATCATTTGCCGGTAATCCCAACGGTAAAAAACTGAGTGTGGTCATATATAAACTTCCCGTGGACGTATAGGTATCCGCCACTTCCGGCTGTGCGCCACAGAATCCCAACAGTAACCATCCGTTTGGATCAAAGTTCGAACAGGAATCGAACATTCTTCGATGCATGGCCGTCATCGCGCTTCTGATCTGTCCCGGAGACAGTCCCTCTGGATACTTACCCAATAGGACCACCTGCGCTAAAGCCTGAAAAGCACCAGTTCGATAGGTTATCGAACGACCAAAAGGCGGAAAACTTCCATCCACACCGATCATCCGTTCTTGAAATGTCGCATAACGCTGCATACGTTTTAGGACCAAATCATATTCCGTGCTACCCGTCTTCTTTACCTCCGCAAGCGTGCGATAGATATCGACCAACATCGGCTGAATGACAAAGCTATTATAATAATCCATGGCAAAATGAGGTCCATCACTGTACCAGCCGTCCCCTACGTACCACTCCTCCATTTTCTTTAGTGCGATATCAATCCGCATGGGATCAGCATCTTCACCCATCCGTAACAAAAAGGCTTCTGTCAATGCCGAAAATAACAACCAATTATTATAGTAGGCGGCACGATTGCGCAGACTTTTAAAATTATTGATAATCCTTGATTTTGTCGTTGCGTCCAAGGGTTCCCAAAGCGCTTGAGGCGCTCTTAAAAAGCCTTGAGCCATAAAGGCCGCATCAACAATCGGCTGTTGTTCCTTACTGAAATCCAAGAAATCGGGATTTTTTGGATTCACTGCATTGGCAATTCCCTTTAGCAATGCCAAGCGCAATTCTTTACGCTGTTTTCCTTCTTGTGTATTGTCATCAGGAAGTGCCAACCAAGGCGCAACACCGGCCATGGTACGCCCCACAGCTTCCAAGTAGGTAACCTGCTCAGCATTTAACATATACCCTGGAGCCTTTTCCAGCGGCATATTCTTTTTCAGTGTTCCCGAAGCGAGGTTATGGATCACTGGAGATACAATTTTGTAAAGTAGTCCTGTCCAATATTCACGATCTTGATTTCCTTGTTCAACTGTTACAGGAAGTGTAGTAGCCTGCTGAGCAACTACGGGTTGAGCTATTCCGGCATAGAACAAGGAGGCCAAGCAGGCAAGCCATCTAACATATTTCATTTGTATGGATTTGATCTAAGCGACTGGTTATCGATTCCTCCCAAAGCAATCACTTGAAAATTATTGATTAATGGGCAAGCCAAACTCTTATTGACATGCAGTCGCACCGCATCTGAGACTGGAAATTGAATATCCTTGGCCGAAGCCGCTCCTGCCAATATAATACGCTTATACCCAATTTTCTTTCCTTGGAAAACTTCAACCCATTTCCCGTCCACACGGCATTCAATGCTGTATTCATCCACCCGTTGACCGAGCGGAATGTATTCTTGCAAGATAAAACCATCAATTTTTGTTTTCTTGCCCAAGTCGATGGTTATGCTCGCTTTATCATCGCTATCATCTGTTGCGAAATAGCTATTATAATCTCCATCGTTGACCTGTGAAGCTGCATACTTTTTCGAATTGCCACGATGACCGTCGTCTGTTGCCTTTTTTTTGAATGCCGGATTACTGTTGTGCAATTGATCGACCCAGGATTTAAACGCGATCAAGGTCTTTTCTGTCGTTTCATCCATTAATCCCTGTGCATTGGGAGAAACATTCATTAAAGGCGTTGAGCCATAACCAACTGAGGTTAAATAATACTCTTTCATCTTTTCTAGGCTCACGGCAGGTTGACCAATGTGAAACCAATTGCCTTGCAAAATAATTGAAGCTTCATTGGGGTACCAGCGCATTACGCCATCGATTAATTGGCGGTAGTTTTGATCTGGCGTAATTCCGCCATGATTTCCTGGCCATGCTATACAGCGATCGGGGATAGTGTTGACCAAAACACCCGAATCATAGACCACCGCATCGGGCTGTTTCTCGACAATCATCCGTCCAATTTTAGGATAGTCCATTTTTAGGTTATCGGCATTAAAACCATCGAACCAATATTCATCGATTGGGCCATACTTGGTACTTAACTCCTCAATTTGGTTAAAGTAATAATCGCCATAGGACTGATGTTTCGGAGAGCCATATTTGTTAAAATGATGATCGATAATAGAGACATATAATCCAAAATAGAGATCATTCTTTCGACAAGATTTAGCCAGATCGCGTACGACATCTCCCTTTCCTTCTCGCCAAGCCGAAGAAGCGACCCCATGGTCGGTGGTTGAAGTCTGCCAATTTGCAAATCCATCGTGATGTTTTGTCGTTAGCACCATCCCCTTAAACCCACCTTCTTTAGCCACTTTAGCCCATTGATCGGTATTGAATTGTGTAGGATTAAAACGGTTTGGGTCTTCATCTCCAGTCCCCATGTGGTTGTCACTCGGATAAAATGTCTTCATACCAAAATGGACAAACATAATATATTCGGCTTTGTGCCATCGCAATTGTGCGGGATTTGGAATAGGCAAAAATGGTGCTGGTGCTTGCTGTCCGAATGCAGTGCCGCCAGACAGTAGAACCGCCACGAGGAAAGTTTTCAGTGTTTTTATCATAAAATAAAATCTTTAGTCATATTCTACAATAAGACGATTAACAACCATCATCTCCCTAGTATTTATTGTGTTTCAAAAGTTTTACCAAGCCCCCACTGTTTATTCGGTTCTTTCCCCATAAATAGCACCAAGGTTCCGCCTCGCATAATTTCATTGTGATCTATAAAACAGCTATTATAAGATACGCCATTAAGTTCAGCTTTTTGGATATAGCGATTTTCAGGCGAATTATTTTCTGTTTTAATTACAAACTGTGCCCCCGAATCATATTTGGGATCAAGTTTAAAGGTGACTGTATTAAATACAGGGCTTGTGATTTCATAACGTGTGTCCCCTGGGCAAATAGGATGTATTCCAGATGCTGCCAATACATACCATGCGGACATTTGCCCCACATCTTCATTACCTATCAGACCATAAACTGAATTATGATAGGCACGTGAACAAATTTCACGCGTCCATTTTTGTGTGAGCCATGGTGCTCCTAAACGATTAAACAAGAAGGGTGCATGGTGTACCGGTTCATTGGCATGGTTATAATAATTATTCCACATCATATCTTGCGGAGCGAGTTCAAAAAAACTGTTGAGATCCGCGATGGTTTTTTGCTTACCACCCAAAAGGCCTGCAAGTCCATCCACATCATGGGGGACAAACCATCCCTGTTGATAAGGATTGCTCTCAACACAGCCATAATTTTGGGTTAAGCGTCCCATTTCTGGCCATTTACTCCATGTACCATCTTGTTCTTTCGGTCGAAACCAACCAACTGTCGGATCAAAGAGATTTCTATAACTTTGCGCACGATGAGCATATAAATCCACATCAGCCGTTTTATTTAATCGTTTTGCTAATTGAGACAGGCACCACTCTGTGTAAGCATATTCCAATGTCGTCGAAATTTCTCCTGTAGTTCCCTTTTCTCCATTGCCAAATTTTTCAACCGTTTGTCGCGCATATTTATATGCCTTTTCTACATCAAAGTTGGATATCCCTTTCATATAGGCGTCCGTAATAACCGATACGGCAGGGTTTCCGATCATACAACCACTATACGCATTCAAAAATTCCCAACGTTCTAAATAATCCTGTTTACTTTCTTCGGCCAATGTCACCAAAGAATTGATCATATCGTTTACGATAGTCGGATTAATAATCGTTTGCAAAGGAAACTGACTTCGAAAAACATCCCAGCCGCTAAATACTGTTCGCTTGGTAAAATCTTTCGTTTGGTGAATATGTCCGTCACCGCCAACGTATTTTCCATCTACATCCGAGAAATCTCGCGGATCGATCATCGAATGATACAAAGCCGTGTAAAAAACAGTTTTCTCGTCTTCTGTCCAACCGTGAATCTCGATTTTCCCTAATGCATCATCCCATCGTTTCTGCGTTTGCTCCAATACATTGTTAAAGTTCCAATCTTTGATTTCTGTTTCAAGGTTATTTTTGGCTCCCTCCATACTGACAAATGAAATTCCAGCTTTCATCAATACCTGCTCATTTGCTTGTGTAGGGAATTCGGTATAAAACCCCAAATGTTTACCTTCCATAATGCCGATATTTTTTGTGACGACAGATTTGGAAACAATCTCTTGATAACTGGCACTTGTAACATCTTCCAATTTCCGTTTTTGCCCCTCTGGAAGGGCACAACTCCATACCCCCGTATCGGTAAAAGGCTTACTAAATTGGGCATAAAAATAGACCGTATAATTTGCCTTCCCATCACCATTTCCCCAACCTCCACCTTCGGGCGTGCACTTCATCCATCCTTGGATGGTATGGTTGTCCACCACTTTCACATATTGTTCCGTAGATGTACCACCTACTCGCCGCGCTAAGTCGATCTGAATCCGCGACTTTTTATGTTTGGGAAAAGTAAACCGAAGCATACCGCTATGCGGCGTAGCGGTCATTTCAGCTTTTATATTATAATCTGAAAGCACCACCTCATAATAACCTGCACCTGCTTTTTCATCTTTTTTGGAAAAACGGGAGCGGTAGCCATTTTCTGGATGTTCAGGACTACCTGCCGAAGTTTTCAGTTCTCCTGTGCTCGGCATGACTAAAAAATTACCTAGATCACCGTACCAGCCTATACCACTCATTTGTGTAAAGGCAAATCCTTCTATGGAGGTATGCTCGTAGTTGTATCCAGAACCATTATCTCCACCGGTAATCGTGTTGGGGCTAACCTGTGTTAAGCCAAATGGAGTTGCTGCCCCCGGAAAAGTTTTACCGAAGCCGTGTCCTCCCGTTTCGGCTTTTTCACCACTGGTAACCGCACCGATAAACGGATTAACATACCTGGACTGAGAATAGCAATTGAAAACTACAAAAAATAAAATGATACTAAATTGAATACGATTTATCATAAAAGGTTTAGATTACTTATTCAAGCCTACGGAATCCGATTAGATACAGACAATTGGTTATGTTCGACCAAAAGTTTGCCAAAGACTATAAATTTACTTTCTTATCAACCAACGGCAACGAATTATCACCGTTCAAATCGATTATTACTTTGCTATTCGAACAAAACGCAAAAAAGGATGCTCAACAGCATCCCGTAAGATTTTAATGGTATTATTCGGTTTCTATTCATAAATCAATGTTATTTTTTCTTCCTTCTTCCCTGCATATTCAAATGGACCTGGAGACGGATTGGATTTTTTTCGAGCTTTACCGAAGTAGTCCCGGTCAATCTGCAAAGGCCGTCCATTTCGATCCTCAAATGGCAACTCGGATATTACCGTTGGACTTAACGATCTTGAAGTCACCAAATCTCTCTTCTGTTGCAACCATTTTGCTTGAAACGGAAAGTCCAAATAGAGCTTACCTTGTTTTTCCACTAAATTGACAAGAACAGCCCCATTCGTATCGATCAACGCATTATGTTCTACCGCAAGTTTGCTCACATAAGACTTCATCTGCTGCTCGGCGTTGGCATGTATTTCCCCCATTCGTGCATTTACTTTGGCAGTTGACACAGCAATACTACCCTTAGTATAGACATTAGCATCCAACAACACGGGAAGATACGCTTTATAATAATCACTGATATCAGATCCTTTAGTAAAAATATTATTGACAAACTGCACATCACCTGCCGGATTATCCTTTAATGCAACAATTCCAGTTGCATGCGGTTTCAGATATGGCGTCAATCGGCTGTCGTATGCAATAACTTCGATTTTTCCGGCAAAAAGATTATGAGCGAAAGCCGCGCCTTGCGCATTCATTGACAGATTTTTCGGGGAAAGCATAATATTATTGGCAACCAACGCAGGCCCATGCGTTACCTCCAAAAATATATCGAGATCATTTTGATAAAACAGGTTATTCATAATCTGTGCGCCTTGCGCCATCCAGTCCAACCAAATTGCCATATTCGTCCGATAAATCCGATTATTTCGAATGCTAACATCTACAGCGCCATGAAATTTAATCCCTGCCATTTCAGCGCCGGTAAAAAGGCGCTCGATATGGATATCATGTATTGTATTGTGCTCTACCGTGCTGAATGAACAGCCCATACTGCCCACAATACCGGCCTGTTCGCAATAGGCTATCTTGTTATTTCCCACATAATGACTGCCGACACTGTCTTTGTTCCAACCAAAAGCCAACGCTCTTTTTATGGTGCCCACATACCCTTCAGCGGACTCTGTATCTTTATTATCATAGGCATCACCATATTTCCCTAGGGCAATTCCAACACATTTCGAATATTGTATGGTATTGTTGACTATACGCCAGCCCTTACTCCAATGTGTACCGATAAGTCCTTCCTGTTCGGCAGTGGGTGGTGCCCAGTTAGTCGCGGCCTGTTCCATCACAAAACCATCCACGGTGATGTAGTTGACAAAAGGACGATCCGGATAGAAGACCCGAGGTCGAACATTGATTTCTACTTGCTCCTGATTCGGATCAACCTTTGGAAACCGGGCCCATATAGCCGTTTTTTCCCCATCAACCGACGCCCACCATCCCCCTTTCGGCGAATGATCGGCTAAGAGCTGTTCTTTAGAAGAAGCTTCCATCAGCCAATGACCATGAAGATAAACTGCCCCGCGGTGATATTTTCTTTCTTTCGGTGTTGGCCAGAACCAGTCCCCGCGGATTTCCTCCTGATAGGGATTGAATGTACCAAAGAACGAATTTGGCAATTCGAGCTGCCAAATATCGTCACCGATCAGCTTCCAGCCCTTCACTTCTTCCGAGCCTTTGATAACCACTTTTTCACCTTTTGCTGCACGGTAAGTAATCGGTTGTTTTGCCGAAAGACCACCACGTGGTGGAACGATACTTTCGCGGTATACCCCTTCGTGAACCGTGATGATATCACCTGGCATTGCAAGTTTGGCTGCAGCCATAATGGTCCGGAGCGGTTTTGCCTGAGTTCCGACCTGCCCATCGTTACCTACCACAGCAACGTGATATTCTATTGGTTTTGCTTTGGTCTGAGCCGACAAAGTCCCAAAGCCCCCCAAAAAAATACATGTTAAGAAAAAAGTAATCTTCATTTTAATCAGTTTAATGCTATAAAAACTAATCCGGCCTGAATAGGCCGGATATAGTTTTTTTAATATCCTTTTGCTCTTGTCAATTTTGTTAATAGTTTCTTACCCGAACCATCCCTATTGATACGATAAAGATTCCAGTGATCTTTATCGAGTTCTTCTAATCTAAAACTCTGCGTTGGATCCACCAGATACTCTTTCACCCAGCGCGGGAAAGCATTTGCCCTCCGCGCATTTTCCCAGGTGCGGATCGCTTGGAAAATAGCATCTTTCTGTGGACAACTTTCTACCTGTTTCTGATTCAGTTTTAAACTATAAGTTGATCCCGTACCTACCGACATGGCCTGGATATGCTCATATTCCGCTACAGTAGACTTTTCGGTAATCGGGAAATTCCCGCCCATTCCGACAGGGAAAAAATTAGCGTAGGAGACATCACGTAAGTCTTTTCCTTGACTTGTCGCACTTCCCCATTCCCGCGTCTCTGCATCATATAAGTTTTTACCGCCACCTACGTTCCATATACTTTGATAATGCCATGATCCTTCGGATAAAGTAGCCCCTGTAAAACGAATATCTGCCAATCCATGTTGTTTCGCACGTTCAAACATTTTACGAAAAAAACGTTTCGCGGAATAGTAGCCATGACCATTATTAAATAAGAATTCCTGTCCATCAAAATCATAATAGCCTAAGCCATTGATTGCGCTGACGTCTGCATAATATTCGGCTATTTTATCTTGCAACTGAATATTGGGGATCAACCCATCATAACCGTAGTTGATCGTTACCTGTAACTTATATAATGTATCTAAGGCGGCATGCGCTGTAGCCTTGGAATCCCAATAGCCCCGTTTCACATTGAGTAAACGATAAGGTTTGGTATCGCTTACGCCCAAATAATGGATAAGCTCTTTCCCGATTTTAATAATATTCAAGCTTTTAACATGCCCTTCCCAACTGCCAATTTCCTCCAGATGCGTCGGGTCATCCACATAGATCAATGTATCTGTAGCACTGATTGCCTTAGCTAAAGGACGTTTTTGTTGATACCAGATGCTATCGCTCGGCACCGGACTGGCATCTTTGGTACCCGGGGCCAATGCATTTGTAATTGGCGTCCGGCCAATGACAATATTATGTTTGGCCGCCATTTGTGCATACTCTTTATGGGAATAGGCATTTCCGTTTGCAAATTTTAAAGGCTTACGTTCAAAGTTCTTGCCATCAATATAGCCTTCGTTTCTACGGTCCGGACGCAAGAAGGCCTGATCATATAAACTAATGGCCTTAAATCCAAGTCGGTCTGCATAAGCAATCATATTATCATACTGTCCGCCCTCTGTCAATACATCCGGTACAAAAGCTGCCGGATCCTTGATCCACTTTCCATTGACTGTCGGATGTGGCAAACCCTCTTTAAGCACAATATCCTGAACCACGTCCATCAGGGCTGTACTATCCGGGCTACCCCAAAAAGCGATACTAGACCCGATGTAATCCACCCCCGGAATAGGCTGTACCAGTAAATGATTGGGTTTATTGGATGCCATATTCGGAATGAGGGAGTAGTACACTTCGCGTTCTTGCCTGCGATCCCGCGATTGGTAAGAAATGGATATTCGTCCATTTTTATCCACCTCAGCTGCATTTCCGTACATGATCCGATAATAAGGTTCTTTGTGCGCATAAAAGGCGACATCGCTGATACCGTCACCTCCTAAAGAAAATATTTGGCCTTCATGCAAGTGATTTGGTAACGGAAAACGCGCTGCATCCGGCGAGTGGATAATATACTGAAACGGTGCTGCATCGCCTTGAATATCTGCTGTTCCACCCAATGTATTGTCATTGAGCGCCAACATGCCAATCGCGTAATTGACTGCTTTACTCGTATCCCGACTGACTCCAATAATCTCGCCCAGTAAATTGGTAATATTGGTATGATAGGAGCCCCATTGGATGGCTTCGATATCGGTTGAATTGGTCAATGAAAGTAATTTCATTTTGAAATACTTAGCCTGCGGTAAGATGCTGATGCGTGCGGTGGAACCGTTCGGATAAGCCAAAGTCATGATTTTATCACTTGCAGAATAACTTGCCTGCTCTGGATATGTATATACCCGCTTCTTCGCATTATATAAGACCATTAGCGGGGACGGCTTATCTGCCGGACTAAACTCCCTATTCGATTTCTTTGTAATATTCTGCATACTCGTGATATAACCTTTCTGGTCAATCACGATTTTGAAATAATTGGTTTTTAATGTTGTTTGGCTATAGCCCATTGTCGACAAAACGGTCAGTCCAGCTGTCAGTCCGAGACATCGTAAGTTAGTTTTCAGAAATTTCATTCGCTTTAATTTTAAACATTTTATATCGGTATCGCCTTTTATAACATAACAGAGACTGTTTCACCCGCCTTAATCTTAATCTTTTTATTCCAATCCAAAAAGGCATTTTCACCCAAAGGTCGCGCAGCTTCATGGGCATCCTCAGCCAACACCGTTACAGTTGCATCGTAGCTCGTGGGATTGTAGAGAGTCAGCGCCAGCCCCTGATTCGTTTTCTTTATCGCTTTGACAATGATATGGTCAAAGGCATAGGCTGTTGCCTTATCCTTACGAACATAAAGGCCCGGTATTTCAAGTGCCATTAAAGCACCATTTGTTTCGTTCCAGCCTGTTTTACCGCCATCGCCACGTGATCCCCGACTATCCGCATCACAATAGGTCAAACGTTCGGTGATCTTACCATTGGGTTGTATGCCTTCGGCGTGTGCGTGGATTACATCACGTATCAAATCGGCATATAAGCTCGTTCCAGTTTCACGGAAAAGCTTGAACAGTGCGTCGCCAGATTGTGTGCAAAACCCTGGGGCACCATGTTTGTTTTGTGTACTCGCCCAAACCGCCCCTGTAAGATTAGCGCCCAATTTTGCCAAAGCAGTATTTTCAGGTAGCTGATAAGGAAAAGATACTGTCCAGGACGCGGTATAATTCGCTAGGTTTTTAGCTTGCTCTAAGTATTCGCGTTTGCCAGTTTGTTCAAAGAGCGTCATTAGTGAAGTCGTCAATGCTATTGCAGTTTCCGAATCGGCATTTTGGAGAATATCCCCACAAGCACCGGATGTGAAACCAACCAAGGCAAAATTATCATAATATTTTTTTGCCGCATCTTTTGCTACGGCGAGGTACTGATCATTATGAAAATAAGAAGCGGCCAGGGTTAACCCAGCAACGGCCATCGCTCCACCTGTTGTATTATAGGCTGCGATTTTACCGGATTCAATCGCTAAGTAATTGCCCCAGGTCCCCTCTTCCTGCCAAGTTTTCACAAAGGCATCGGCCAATAGCTTAACATCATTGTCCCAGGATTTGGCAATGAGCGAAGATTTTCCTTGCTTTTTCAAGAGCATAAATTGCTTGATCATCCAATAGAGCACATCGGCATTTTTACGTGTTAAGCCGATACCCGGATTTGCTTTCGCCCCATCGCGATAAATGACCTGACCATCTGCGCCCAAAACATCGTAATAATAACCACTTGCTCCCCGGCCTTTTGGCAGGGCAAAATCAAAGGTATTCCTTACATGATTGAAATGCGCCGTATCGCCCAAAGCCAGCATAGGATAAGTATTGATCAATCCACCCACCCAGCCATAGGACATCCAATCCGCATTCTCTGGGCAGTAAAATCCAACACCGTCTTTTGCATAATAGCGTTCATCAATATTTTTTGCCATACGTGTAAAAACCTCACTCATGGGCATTAAATTGCGGGGAGTAGCTTCCTTGATATGCAATTTTCGCTCCTGCATAAATCGACTATACAACTGTGGTACATCTGCGGACTGAAATTCTAATCGTGTAACGCGAATCTGCAATTCATCACCTTGGGCAACTGATATTCCCCGATCAGGGCTTTCGCTAAAACCGATAAATTCAGGTTTACGCGACCGCACACCTGGCGCACTGACAACAAAACTAGCGACACTTCGATCCTCACTTTCTTCAACAATCAATGCGTGGTCTTTTACCTCATTTTTCCAAGTAATTCCCTGATCAGTAAAAAGAAAAACACCCTTATGTTGTTTTCGGTCTAAGTAGGCCATTACGGGTGTACTTGTATTACTGATATTCACTTCCAATCGTGACTTTGCACCAAATTCTGGTGAAAGTTGTGGGATCGGATTGGAGGTTAGTGCTAGATCTTTTCGGTAATAATCTGTTTTGTCGAGACCAGTCGCATATTCCCGGTTGACAATCCGTTGGCGATTACCATTATAAACTACCGCGGGAATCATCACAAAATTGTCGCTCGACCAATCATAAGTATCAAAAGCCACGGCTACCCCTGCATCCTTCATCGCTCTTTTCGCCTTAAAGGTAAATCGGTAGGTCACCTCATTCGTTCCCTTCTTTTTCAAAACCTCCTGTTTGACATCCCAATTAGCCGAATGCGCCCCTACTGCCGAGCTATGCAGCAATTTTGCGCCTTCGTACTGGCAATCCAACACGCGAAATAACGCAGTTTTATCCCGATGTTCAGGAAGCCAATCCTGTGAAAAGCTATTTAAAGCCAATGTACAAAGCAGAAAACTTCCTACTATTTTTTTCATCTTCTATTTACTTTAGTTTGACGATACGACTATATTTTTCTTCCCGTTAATGGATAAAAACCGATCTTTCATCAATTTTTTTAATTATTATACTCAACAAATGTACAACTCGAAACAGCAAAAGAGTTGGACCGCATAGCCAGCCCAACTAAAAAACACTAAAGGATACACCTAAACCACGCTATGTTAATTTTTAAATTATTGTTATTTTAAAGGGTCAAAAGTCCCGCCCCATTCTGTATTTTGTTCAATTTTTGAATTTCTATCGATAACTTCTTTATGAATTGGATAAAACCAATGCTGTAGATCCACCTTAAATTGATACTGGTTATCACCATCTAAATTTTCGACATATTCGAAACGGAAAAGCTTACGCACCGCAGGATCATACATATCTTTGGTCCAATCGAAACCTACTAAACTGCTTTCATTTTTAATCACAGCATTTAATCCCGAGCGATATTTTAGACTATTTAAAATATCATATCGCTTCCATCGGCGTAAATCTGCGAACCGCTTACCCTCGTAAGCAAATTCAATAAAACGCTCGTCCATATAAGCTTGACGGATATTTGTTTGTGAATTAGCTGTAATACCATAATTTCCACTGCCGGCCTCAATACCAGCCCTTTTACGGATATCATACAAAACTCCTAGCGCTTCCGCCGACTTTCCGGTTTCGTTAGCACATTCTCCATAGTTCATCAATACCTCTGCAAAACGAATCTCGATCCAGTCCGTTTTTCCTTCATATACTGTAGGAATCGTTAAATCTTTGTCCACTCCTTTTAACTGAAAGTAACCTGATGAACTGCCGCCAACACCTTTCCCCAACTCATTAAAGATCAAGGTCGAATACTTAAATCCAGTAGGGGAAGTTGGATCTGCTATTTTCTTCCATGCATTCCAATATTTCATTCCACCAGTCAAAACATCTTTAGCGGGGTATGTAGTACCAGGTGCAAAAATAGTTGCATAAAAGCGTGGATCACGTCCAACGTAAAAATCCGTCATAAACTGTTCATTGTAGGTCGGATCATTCGCCAGCCGGTTGAGATCCAATTTTAACGGCGTTCCATCTTTTTTAGGATAAGCCATCAACAAAGGAAAAATTGTCTGATTATCATTAGCTCCATCTTTTGTCAATGGTTCCGGACGAATATTTTTTTGATCAAGCTTATGATCAGGCATATAATATTGGTTTAGCATAATCACTTCCTTATTACGCTCATTATACCAAATATCTTCAAATTTACCTTCATACAAGCCTTTGCCCATACTCTTTAGGAAATCAACGGCATCCTTATTGGCCTTATAGGCGGCGTCCCATCTCTTTTGATCATTATTCGAATTAAACAACGGGCTGGCATAACGTAATAATACTCTACCCTTGAATGCCATTGCCGTCCCTTTATCGATACGACCATAGTCATTTCCCGTCCAAACATCCGGAAGATTTGCGATAGCATCATCAAGGTCCTTCAAAATCTGCGTCATACATTCCGTTGTAGAATTACGACTTACAAATAATGAGGGTACATTCGTTACATCCTGAAAATGGAGAATTAAAGGCACACCTCCGACGTTCCACACTTTGCCCCAATAATCCCACGCCCGCCAAAATAAAGCCTGTCCGACCATCTGCTTCTTTTCAGCATCGGAAAGTACGGTTACCGTTTCCATTTTATCTAAGAAAAAGTTGATCCGGTCGATATTGGCATAATCCAATTTTTGTCCCTGGTTATCAATAGTAATCAGTCCCCGTGCAAAGTCGCCCATACTTGTCGGTCCATTCATACCTTCGTCGGTACCGTTGGCCGAAGGGGACCATCCGGGCATCATTTTTCCATAAACATCTGTCAAATAAGAATTAATCATGGTTTTATCCATCCAGACATTGTCCGGATTGATTGCGCCTGTATTTTTATAATCTAAACTACAGCTGGTCAAAAACGCCAGACAGAGTCCATATATTAGTTTTTTAGATTTCATTTCGCAAAACATTTAAAATTTAACATCGATACCAAAATTGTAGGAGCGCAGCACAGGGAATGCATTTCCGCCCCCGATCTCCGGATCATAGTATTTATTAAAAGGACTAATCACAAAAAGATTCGTTCCGGTTGCGAAAACCCTTACGTTATCAAAAACTTTACTGTAAAATTTTCCCTTCGGTAAATCATAACTCAAAGTCAAGTACTTCATCCGCATAAAACTGCCATTTTTCAACCAATAAGAACTATTTGTTTGATAGGTATTGGAATTATTTGCACTCACGCGTTTTGGCAATGTTGCATTCGGGTTTTCCGGTGTCCAGCTGTCCGAATACCATTGCTCCCACATACGATTCCACTCTACCCCACCAGCAAGGTCGTTCATCCACTTTTTCTCGCCTAAACGTCCGGAAAGCATCATATCTAAGTGAAATCCCTTCCAACTTCCACCTAAGTTAAGACCATATACAATGGGGTAGTTATTTGGTTTTAGCATCACGCGATCCCAATCATCGATATTTCCGTCGGGCTTGCCATTGGGGCCGCTCAAATCCTTATAAACCATCATCCCTAACGCGGGTGATAACCCATTATGCTTATAATTCGGATTTGCAGCAACAAAGGCATCTACATCTGCTTGAGTTCTCAAGATACGATCATATTGCCAACCTGTGATATAACTCAACGATTTACCAACAGGAACATCAATCGCCTGTGCATTCTGCGCATAATCTTGTGTAATCACCTTATTCCAGCCATAAGACATCGTTAAATTGGCATAATATGAGAAATCCGGTCGATCTTTGCGGTATCCCAACTGTAGATCGAATCCTTGGGCCTTAACTTTTGCATAGTTTTCGGCTGGCATAGTTAAACTAAAGGTCGATGGTAAAGTCGTTTGGCGATTCCTTAAAATATCGTAGGAGTTACGATACCAATAATCCAGTGAAAAATTCCAATTCTTCAAAAAGTTCATATCCACACCTGCATTGTAGCTCAATGCTTTTTCCCAAGTTAGATTAGGATTAACTACACTTCCATAGCCGAGTCCGACGGATTGTGAAGGACTCGTACCAAAATAAGCCGAACTTCCAGCTTGATAAGATTCTTGCCATTGCCAACCGCCAACGGCATCATTACCTGTTAAACCTACTGATCCTCTGAATTTCAAAAATTGAACCACAGACTTGTTAAAGAATTTTTCTTCCGACGCTACCCAGCCCACTGATCCAGCAGGAAAGAATCCCCAGCGCTTGTCGGGAGCAAAATTCATCGAACCATCTTCACGGAAAGAGAAATTAAACAAGTATTTGTTTGCATAACTGTAGTTAAACTGTCCAATATATGACATACGGCCGCTGACCCAATCGGTATCCCCATTGGCCCATCCATCCGCTCGCGCGCTACTAGCTGCCCAAAACTGGTCGGTTAGGTAAACCGGAAAAGTTTCTCTTCCTCCCGTAATACCAGATCCGGCACCTTCATACCATTCTGTTACTAAAGCCGCGGAGACACTGTGCACATCATTAAATACATGATCATAATTCAATTGGACATTAAACTGTTTGTCATCACTATAGGTTGATTTCCGTTCAATATAATCTTTTCCTACCCAACTTGATTTTCTCATTCCAATGATATCACTATCCGCTGTGGAAATAATTCGATTGTTAGGGCCACTTCTTTTCATCGAAAATACCGGATAGTTCTTATAAAATTTCCGATTTAATTCGTTCGCCCAACTTCTTGCATAGGAGACTTTAGCTTTCAATCCTTCCAAAAAGGGTGCTTTATACGTTCCGCTCAAAATTAATTGCGGTTTCAACATCTGGGATTTATTGTAACCTGCCATACCATCCACGCTAGCCCCCATATTGGCAATCCACCCATAATCTACATATTGACCGTTATCTGTATACACAGGCTGATCAGGTTGCCAAACTCTCAACTTACCATAATTAGCTTGAGCGTCTTCAAAAACAGCATTTCCCGTAAAATTATTGTATAGTGCAAACCCCGAAAAAATTTCCAGATCTTTCGTAATATCTGCAGTTACATTCATCCGAATATTATACTTATCATATTTCAACGGATCCAGAAAACCCGTTTGCTTAACATATGATGCAGCACCGAAATATCGAACTTTATCACTTCCACCATTCACACTGAGGTTATGTGTTTGTGTGGATGGATTACGCCAAACTGTTTCCAGTTGATCGTAGCCCCAGCCATTATTAATCGTTTTATAATGATCTAACTCCTCTTGTGACCATGCCCACCCAGCAGGGTCAGCAGATCCATTGATACGCGTATAGAGCTCACCAGCCTGAACCGCACTTGTCAAAGCAACATTTTTTGTCCGTGTATCGACACTAAATCCTGTTGAATAATTAAATACAGGCTTGCCAGAATTTCCCTTTTTTGTAGTCACCAAGATTACCCCTCCTGCCGAACGCGAACCATAAATCGCTGCAGAAGCAGCATCCTTTAACACCGAAATCTCATCGATTTCATTTGGACTCAGGTTATTAAAATCGCCTGCACCTCGAACAACGCCATCAATCACATAGGTCACATTCTGGTCATTGAGAGAAGACTTGGTACGAATACTAATACTTGGTTGTGATCCCGGAATCGCATTTACTGTACTCACATTAACACCCGGCAATCGACCGATAAGAAGATTTCCAGCAGAAGTTGTTGGGATTGCATTCATTCGCTCGTCGACCTTCATTGTCGAAATGGCCCCTGTGAGCAATGATTTTTTCTGCGTGGTATATCCGACAACCACTACTTCGTTCAGATCGTTTCTTCCCTCTTTCATTGAAACGTCGTGCGTCTTTTGCCCTCCTACAGCTTGTTCGATGGTTTCATGTCCAACATAGGTAAAAACCAATACTCCAGATGACGATACTTTGATCTGATAACGCCCATTTTTATCCGTAGTCTGTTGATTTCGCTTCCCCTTTTCAGAAACGGATACCCCAATCATCGGTTGCCCATCCTTGTCAACCACGCGACCATTTACAATGATGTCTTCCTGAGCGTGTTCAGATGCAAGCATTTCCTGGTGCTCACCCTCCATTAATAGTGCTCTTGCTTCAGCCTCGATGGGACTGCAGGCGACAGCCAAAGCACAAAAGAGCACGACATTTTTTGTGCTTTTGTGCCAATTTTGAAACTGTGTTAATTTCGCTTTTTTCATAATTATCTGTATTCAGGGTCCCCTAGTCTCGAAAGAAAAGACAATAGTGAACTTGGTTATTTATAAGTCTTTATTTTTCACAAATGATGACAGGAATAAATCTCAGGATATTATATAGCGAGAACCACCAGTAATTTGCTCTTTTGTAATGTTTTTTTGCACTAAAGATTTTACAGACAAGATGCGCCAATTTTATACTTTCATACTTTTTTTTCTTACCTTTAACTAAGTTATGCAACCGGTTGCTATAAAATGATAATTTTTAAACCCTTTTAAGGCTTTTATTATGATGCAGCATATTTATGAAAACTTTACTTTCCCACCGGATCAGTCATTTACTGTCCGTAGCGAAGAACTTGAAATCAAAAAATACACTTCATTAAAGTCACATCGAAATTTTGAGATTGTCTTATTGGGTAATTGTATGGGGAAACGATTCATAGGGGATCACATTGAGGATTTTGAAGGTGACGAACTGGTATTGTTAGGAAGCTATCTTCCGCATTGCTGGCAATATTACAATACACTCGATAAGGATAAACCGGCCACGGCATCCATCGTTCATTTTTATCCTGATTTTTTGGGTAAAGATTTTCTGACCAAGCCCGAAGCAATTCTTCTGAATCAGTTGTTTATTAATGCAGCAAAAGGAGTGTTGTTTTCAGGGCCTATAGTTAGACAGGCTAAAGATATTCTCAATGAGATGTTGGTTGCCTCAGGGCTGTCCCGTGCGGTATTGATGCTACAGCTTTTAGACAAATTGGCCTTATCCAATTCCTATAGGACATTATCTTCGCCATCCTTCAATATCATTGAAAATTCGACAGATGCCAATCGTATTAACCGAGTTTTCGACTATATATTCAAGCACTTTAGAGAGGATATAACGCTACAGGATGTGGCTTCTATAGTACCTATGTCTTCCTCTGCCTTTTGTCGATTCTTCAAAATGCAAACAAACAGGACCTTAGTAGATTTTATCAAAGAGATACGCATTGGTCACGCGGCAAAATTATTGATGGAAGGGCAATACAATATCACAGAGACCTGCTACAAAAGTGGTTACAATAATATTTCAAATTTTAACAAACATTTTAAAGATGTTAAGGGTAGTACGCCCCGAGATTTTCTAAAGCAGTATCGCACACCGGAAGCTATCTGCGTTTAAATTGGTAAAAAAGTTTCGTTTCAGCCCATTTTTGTCCTGCTTCGGTACCGCTGACACCTTGTTGATAGGTATTCATCAACGCGTTCCATTCGGCGCATTTCGGACTGTAAGATTCGGCAAGCTTCCCCATCTGATCAAGGTTAGCCCCCTCAGGGACACTAACTGTCATGACAATCAGCTTATCGAAACGATATAATGCGATCCGTTCATAGCCTGCTTTCTTAAAACCTGCCTCCACTTCTGGCCAAACATGACTATGGTAAGTCAGGTATTCCTTTAATTTTTCTGGATTGTCGACAATATTAACCACAAAGACATGCTCTTCGTATTTCGGTATAGTCGATTTTGGCCCCTCCCCTTTGCACATAGTAAATGCCATTGAAGTGCATAATATAAGTAGGCGAATAAGCATTTTCATCGTTACTTTTGTTTAATTTTTTACTAAATGAGCCTCCTTCTATTCAATCGTTCCTTCGCCATATTATTAACTGGCCAGCTACATTATCCACGAATAAGGTCAGTTAAAATAAATATAAATCAGGATCATGACGAAGGCCAGTCCAACCCAAGTCAACCAAACTGAACGGGATTGACCAGCCTCTTTTGCATTCGATCCATCAAATAAGGTCGGCAGCTGCGAATTTGCATTGGATTTGGTCAAGAAAGAGACCAGCACAATGATCACACTCAAAGCTACAAAAATATAAAAAGATAGCATTAGAAAATGCGGCCAAAAGCCTCGATAAGGATAATTTAAGACATGACAAACACCTAGTATTAAACAAATTAGACCACCTCCATATAAGACAGCTTCGGCTGCTTTCCCATTAATTCCACGCCAGACCACTCCCCACAGAAAAACGACTGCCAATGGTGGTGCTAAAATGGAAACCAAACCTTGTGTTAGGTCAAAAAAACCTTTTCCAGAATAGGAAAATAGCATCGCTATGCCAATTCCCACCAACGCAACTATAACCGTTACCCATTTCCCCATACGCCGCTGCTGATTATTATCCAACACTTTAAATTGCGGTACAACATCCAACGTAAACACGGTACAAAAGGAATTCAAGCTTGATGATACCGTATCTACTAAAGACGCAATCAGCGCTGCAATACTCAATCCCAAAAGACCATGCGGCATCAATTGTTTGATCATAGTTATATAGGCGTTATCCGGCGCGGTATCTTTGAATAATACAAAACACATGATACCAGGCAAAATAAATATAATCGGCATGATAATCTTAAGTGCACCGATAAATAGAGTTCCATACTGTCCCTCTTTTAAGTCTTTCGCAGCTAAAACTTTCTGTACGATCGTCTGATCAGCGCACCAATAATATATGGCTACGACAGGATAGCCTAACACGATCCCAACCCATGAGTATTCGGGATTTGATGCTGGTAAAAATAATTTCCAATAGGATGCTGGAGTTTGACTGATCAACGTATCTAGATGTCCAATCTTCTGAAAACCAAGGAAGGTCAAAATGATAGACGATACAATAATAATAATGGACTGGAAAACGCCAGTACGGACAACAGCTTTCAATCCCCCTATCGCAGTAAAACTTGTTGCGATGACACCAATAATGACGATTGCTGTAAACAACTGACAGCCGAAAATACCTGAGATAAGCAAACCGCCAGCATATAGGGCACTGCCCAGCCAAACGACTAAAATGGAAATCAGGCTATAGACGATCAGAAAATTATAAGACCTTTTACCAAAACGGATCAACAGAAACTGTGGTATTGTACTAATCTTGGTTTTTAGATAATAAGGCAAGAATACCATGGCCAATAACATCAGAAAGATCCAAGCCAATAATTCGAAATTACTTGCGACAATTCCATGGGAAAATCCAATGCTGGCAAAGCCAATTAACATCGTTGGTCCGGCATTAGCTCCAAAGATAGAGAATCCAATCTGCCACCATTTTAACGAACGTCCGCCCAGAAATATATCCTGTTGATTTTTCTCTTTTCTTGAAAAACGAAATCCCACATACAAAAGAACTAAAGCATATATTGTTAAAACTAGATAATCAATATAATTAAATGTTAAATTCATAATCAGGTTCGCTTTTTATTGTATTACATACTAACCAATGGATTATATCCTGGGACATCCTGCTTTAACCAGACCTGCTCCCTTACCACCTTATTCTCCTTCAGGCAATATTCCCAATCGATACGTACAGGCAATCCATCCGATTCTGGTAAATGGAACTGCCCGTTTTCCAATGATGGGCGAATTAAAAAATACTTTTCCAAGCCATACATCAGTGAATACAGGTATTCTATCATGCCAGTTTCGTTAGCTGTAGTCATTAAAAAGCTCGAATATAAGGAATAACCACCAGAAGAAAGTTGCAAATTGCGATCCGCGCATAAATCCCGGACTTCCATCCATTCCTTAATTCCGCCGAACTGTGTCGGAACAGGTTGTAAATGTTGTATTCCACAATTGGCCAGCATGGGAAATATTTTAGAGGTCCGCTCAGATTCGCCATAAGCTACAGGAACAGAAGTATGCTTACAAAGCTCCTCAATCTGATCATAGGCCGCTGAATGTATCGGTTCCTCAAGCCAGGCCAATTCATTTTCACCAATGGCATCCAGAAATCTAAATACATCCTCACAAGACCAGATCTGGTTGACATCCACGGCGATCTGCATATCTTTTCCCGCCAGTTTGCGTACATGTTTTACACGTTCAATATCAGCAGCCACATTTGTACCGAAGTCCTTCCCAATCTTCATCTTATAGCAATCTACTCCAGCATCCAGGAAAAGCGCAACTTCCTTATCCAGTTCCTGCAATGTATAATTGGTTCCACCACCGCTTCCATAGATTTTTACACTATTCCGATTGCCTCCGATATAACGATATAATGGTAGATTGCGGCGCCTGGCTGCCAAATCATATAAAGCCATATCTACCTGTCCCAGTAGCGCCGACGCCGCACCTTTGAATCCTTCATTTCGAATAGACCAATATAGCTTAGGAAAAAATTCTGCATAGGTTAAACCTTCACAATGAAACAATATGGGGAATATACAGGTTTCCAAGATATTGGTATAACTATTATAAACAGGTGCTTCGCCGACAAATCCCTCTGCATCTTCAATGCGAATAACGGATATGCCAAAACTTGAAAATGGTCCCATTGTTGCATCCTGAAAAGGAGTTATGTTAGCTACAGGTTCCAAAACTCGAATACTGACTTTTTGGATATTAAAAATCTCCTGATCTATTTTATTCATTTATTATCATTAAACGTTTGAAGGATTTCTTTATAAATTTTGACTGGCAATTTGCCCTGATTGATTGCGCCTAAAGAATTCTGCAGTTGTTGCCTGTTAGCAGCTCCCAGGACTAATTTAAATTCGACATTCAAATTCAATAGAAACCGTAATGCGAGCACTTCCAATGGTAAGTTATTCCGTTCTGCAATAGCCTGAATTCGTCGTGCCTGTTCAACCGTCCCAACTTCGAGCCAATCAGGTATGCACCGTGAAAACTCTTGAAACTTACAGCCTAAAAGTCCCATATTCAGTGGGCTCGCCGCATAGTATTCCGTTTGGGTCTGCTGGCATCTCGGTATACTATTTTGGAGCGCGTCTACACGACAAGCATTCAGCTTATTGTACTCCATCAGAATATCAAATCGACCTTCTTCCAAAAATGGCAGGAACCAATCGGGGGGATTTCCGCCAATGCCAATTTTTTTGGCAAATCCCTTTTCTTTAAAATGCTCTATGGTTGAAACTACCCTTTCAGCGTTATTTACAGTTAGTACAGCAGGTTCATGTAAAAAAAGTACATCAACAGTTGATACCCCAAGTGTCCTTAAGCTCTCGTCGACGCTACGTTGCATACCAGCAATCGAGTAATCATATTTTGCTTCGGTAGCGACATAACTTTTTAATCGACCAACTTTTGTGCTAATTACAGGCCTTTCACCGGTCCATAGCTCTAGAGCCTGACCGACAATGGACTCCGCATCGCCATAAGCCGGAGCGGCATCCAAAGCACCTATGCCATGAGATAAGGCCTCAAGAATAGTCTGCACAGATTCTTCAGGATCTACTTTCCCCCATACACCACCCAGTCCCGCTGTACCTAATATTACTTTATCGATTCCTAAATTATACATTGCATTCTATTTGAATTCTAAGATCTAAATTACTAAGAAGCAACCGTATAATCCTTCAAATTTACAGTTAGGACTTTAAGTGCCTTTGTAATATGATATTCCACCCCTTTTACGGAAATCCCCATTTGTTGAGCTATCTCTTTACCACTGATGTATTGATGACGGCTCAGTTCAAACACCTCCCTTGTTTTTGTAGGCATCTGCTCTAAAGTTTGAGCTGTAATTTTCTGGATTTCTTTGAAGAAAATACGGCCCTCATTTAATTCATTCAAGCCATCAATACGCAGTTGAAGTTCTCTTTCATCACAATTGTCCAACGGTTCTATCAGTTGGCGATGAATGCGTTGGTGTTTCAAATAATCTAAGGCCTTATTTTTAATAACACGCAATAAAAAACATTTTGGAGAGAGTAAGGTCTCCACCTGCATCCGTTCCCAGGTCGCCAGTAAGGAATCAGCAGTAATATCCTCTGCCACGGCATCAATATGGACAAAAGATTTCGCAAACAAAAAGGATTGCTGATGATATTCTTTAAATAATTGATCAAAATGCTGTGCTACCTGTTTCATTACATCATTGGGGAATAGGAAAGGGCAAACCAAATCCCATCTATTTTTATGTAAAGTTTAAAATATACACGCGACACAACTAGCTCAAATTTGACCATTATCGGTGTTTTATTTGCAAGCGCAAATTACACCGCTCCATATTATTTAACGTTTCAATTAAAAATAAACTAGGGATATAGGTGCTCAAATCGACCTTTATTAAACCAATTAGATAGAATTTAAAATAAAAACAGACCAAAACAATCAAAATGAGCACTAAGTTCAAAATTAACTTTATGAAGAAAATAAGCCTATTCAAACAAACAAGGTCACTGTCTCAACTAGTAACAATTCCAGTGATCGCAATACTGTCTCTCCAATTGGCACAAGCTAATTATTTCTCATCTTTACAAGACTCCACTGGAAATTACACTGTATCGGGGAAATTAAAGGACTACGACAGTGGCTGGATCTACCTCCGACATGGTGAGGGGTTAAAACAGGGACAGCAAATTGACTCTACCAAAATTATTCATGGAGAATTCACATTTAATGGAAAAGTGAGTGGTATTGAACCCTTTATGTTGGGGGTTCATTTCAAAGATAATAAAGGCAATATACTTCCATCGAGGCAATATCAAGGGCCATTTATACTGTCGCCTGGAAAACTCTATGGGGAAGGTAAATTTGAATCACCCAATTTTTGGACTTTTTCGGGCACAAAAGAGCAGGATGAATACAACAGTTATAAATCCAAACTGCACGTCCTCTTTGAGAGATCACAGCAAATCAAAAGAAAAAAGAATAATTTAAAAAAGACCGAAAGTAAATTAAGTGATCAACTAAATGCAGAATTAGTATCCATTGAAAATGAAATTAATGATGCTATTCGGATGCATGTCAGCCAGAATTCGTCTTCACAAGTTGCTGCTTACATCGCAAAGTCAAATCTAGCCAATACAGATCCCCTTATCAGCCGAGCCATATATGAACTTCTCGACAGTACTGTCAAAGAATCAAAATATGGGAAAGAGCTACTGCAGTTTGTTTTGTTAAAGGAACCGACTGGAATAGGGCATACTGCGCCGCCATTTAATTTACCAGACTACAGCGGGCAGTTACATGCATTGTCAAACTATCGGGGATCGTATGTACTTATCGATTTTTGGGCGAGCTGGTGCGGTCCTTGTCGGCTCGAAAATCCGAATTTAGTCAAGGTCCAGCATACTTATGCTCCTAAAGGTTTAAAAATCATCAGTATCTCTGTAGACACCGATATGCATGCCTGGCAGAAAGCAGTCTCGGAAGATAAACTTTCCTGGTTACAACTTTCAGACCTAAAAGGAATAAAAAATGAAACAGCAAAACAATACGGCATAACACATGTTCCGATGAATTTTTTAATGGATAAGGAGGGGAAGATTATTGGACGGGATCTAAAAGGAAACGAATTATGGGAGAAATTAAAGGAAATTCTCTAGTCATCCTTCGTATAACAGTTCTCTATTTTTTGCTATCCATCGGTCATCCATGGTTTTATTAAAAAAATGGAAAGGAGCAAAATAGAAAAGGAAAAGACCATAATAGCAAAAAAACAGCTGCGAACAAAGACGTCCACAGCTGTTTTGAATTGTTAAGGTTGTATGCTTTTATTTTATTTTATTTTATCCAAGACCAATACTGCACCGGCATTGGGCTCCAATGTTGTGGTAAAAATTCTGGACGTAAGTCCAAATTCTTTCTTATCGACCGTATTTTTAGCCAATTCCTGCTCATCTTGGCTCCACAACTGCGCTTTGAAACGACCAGGTGTTCCAAGAAAGGGAAGATCAATTTTGATATCCTGTTTTATCTTTGCTCCGAGCATCGCAATATACCAGCGATTACCCGAGCGACGTGCAATAATACCACATTCACCAATGTCCGATTTGAGCACTTTAGTTTCATCCCATGTGACAGGAAGGCTACGATAGAACGCTACTGCGTTTTCGGATTCATCGATCAGCGTTTCGTGCTCTCCTCCCGCTCCCCCCGCTTTATGTGGCGCATCTGACGGGCGATCGTACCAATAGATAAATTGCCATGGACTATACAACATCACCGCTTTAGCCATTTGGGCAGCCTTCCCCCCCATTTTGGTCGTTACGCGAACAGCATGGTAACAGTTGGTATAGTCACCAGCGCCCGCAATAGCACGTGTAAACATCGTGATCAGACTTTGCTCGGAGCTCGGTGATTCTTCATCGCCACGGATGCCTTCTTGCGTAATGAGATTGGGAAAAGTCCGTGAATATCCGGTAGGTCGGTATTCATCGTGTACATCTACCATTAACTTATATTGGGCGGCCTTACGGATCGCTTCGTGTAACCAAGCTGTAGCCTGTTGACTACCGACATTGACAAAACCAAATTTAAGTCCCTTGATACCACATTTCTGATAGATCGGTAGGATTTGGTCCAATTGTGTTTCCAAAGCTTTTTTATTGACATAAAGTAAGATGCCTATATTTTTCTTACGCGCATAATCAATTATCGATTGTAAATCCAATGGACCTTTGGAACGTGCTGGGTCGACATTTACACGAGACGCATCCGACGCAGTAGACTCTTCAGGGCCATACCATCCCGCATCGAATTCGACATAGTCAATCTGGTTACGTGCTGCGAAGTCCACCGCAGCAATCCCACCAGCTGTCGTTAATGTCACTTCACGTAATACTTTACCTGGTTTTATCCAGGAGCTATCCGTTATCTCATTCGGCTTATTTAAATTGAGGACGAAATAGTTATTCTCGACCAATTCTCCCGCTGTCTTTGCAACCATTACATAGCGCCACGGACTTTCATAGGCTGCTTTATCAAGCGCTACGGGGCCAGACAATGCAGATTGAACGATATAACTTTTCGCACCAGCCTGATAAGTAAACTTCATGCGTGCAAAATCAACCAAAGCAGCCTCACCAATCGCCATAAATAATTGCGGCGCGGGATTAACCACCAAAGGTCTTTCAAACTCACCCTTCAGCTGGCTCAAGGTTGTTTTTGTATAAGCACTTTGTGCCGCTCCCGCAACCCAGGTTGTAGCATCGCTACTAAAATGGAAAGCCGTAGATTCGGATTTGATGGTTAATCCAGAAAAGTCATTTTTGTCAAATCCATATTTTAACGCGATTCCTTCATCGTAAAGCCTTACATAGAGACGCATTTTTTTATGATTTCCGCTGGACTGTAATTGTAACTCAATTTCATTATAGTTGTCTTTGATAGTGTTACGCTCGCCAAAAAGAGGCTTCCATTTACGGCTTACTGTCCGTTTATCGCTCTTTATCAGCTGCCAGTCACCTTGGACTATATTTTCGGTCCAGTCAAAATTCAAGATCCTGATGTCCGTCAACGTTTGGGAGGCTGAAGATAAATGTATCGTATTGTTACCCGAAGCAAGGTGGACCTCGGCCGACAGAACCTTATTCGGGCTTTCCAATCTTAATTTTTGACCTTGCACAATTATAGCACAGGATATAAATAAGGTTATTAAAATCGATCTAAACATAAATTAGCATTGAATATATTGATGTATATTTCTTATCAATAAGAAATTCTTAATGTTAAGACGCATTAAACCTGTCATACCCTAGTAAATGGTAGGAAAATAAAATAATCCAGCTCGAATCAGTTTCAGAAATAATAGGTCTTTTGAAACATCTTATAACAGGTATTATTGCACTATTTTAAAAGGCAATTCCCCAACATAGACTTTAAAATCCTTGAACCAGCCAGGTGCATCCTTTTCCATTCTCGGTAATAGACGGATTCCGGCGATGGACTTTACCGCCCCCAGATCAATGACAATCTGATGTGGATAAGCATCCGCTTTCCTCGTTTTCCAATAGGTAGACTCCTGCAGATCAAACACTTTATCGGCCGTATAGTTTCCATCTTTTATTTCCTCACTATCGGCATAGAGGACTTTCCAATTTTCTCGCGAGATATCATGACCATCTGCTCCAGTCAGATTAAGTTCGGCGATTGCCAAAGCACTTTTTTCTTGCTGGCCGGAAAGCAATTCAAGACAGACATAACGTCCTTTGGCCGATTGTGGGAAACGGATCATTTTCCAGCCATTTCCCGGTTCAGCTTGTCCCTTATAAATTTCACGTTCACCGCTCAAGTCTAAGGTCTCACCAACCTTCCGATGCAGATTTGATTCCGTGAGACGAAGCTGATCCAGGATCGGTTGATCCAGTCCTTGTATAATAGGTGATTTTGTACCTTTCAAATCGAATACGATAATTTCATTCTTCCCTTTTTTCAACCAACAGCCCGGCATGTACAAAGTCTGCTGCGGGCCTATTTCCCAAAACCGGCCAATCGAATGCCCATTGACCCATACCATACCTTTTCCCCAATGCTCCATATCAATAAATACATCACCTACCTTTTCAAGTGTAAAACTCCCTTTATAATAGGCTGGGGACTGAACGCTGAGGGACTTATTTTTAGTATAATTCTTTTTCTTTACGAAATCATAATCAGGCGGGAATGAATAAACCTTCCAATTTTTAATCTCCTGGCGCCCCTTGACTGTAATTAATTCTACTTTTTCGGTAACACCTTTCCGATCATAAATTGCGTCACCAAAATTAACACGCCCCATTGCTTCAACCAGAATATCCAGTTGGGAGGTCTTTTCTGTTCTTGGAAGTTTTACGGTATTTTCGCCCTTACGACGATCGAGCGTTCCGATCAGCTGTCTATCCAAAAATACCTGCGCCCAATCATGTACTTCATTTATTTCAAGTGAACATTCTCCCGTAATCACAGGCAACGATGACCGGTACAGGATTGTCCCCCACCCCTGATCAAAAAACTCCATGGGTTGAATATCATGGGACACTCGGGGAGAAGGCAGATTGTCGAAAAGTAACGCTGACTCAACTAATTTGAATTCAGGAATACGGATAGTAGGAATCTGATCAGGAACAGCTGGAAGTTCTTTTTTATCATCGGAATAATGCCCCAGCAGCGCGCGAAGTTCTGTATATTTTGGTGTTACCCAACCAGCCTCACTTATTGGTGCATCGTAATCATAGGAGGTACACATTGGTGAATAGGCTGGACTGTTCGCTCCGCCCCAATGTCCGAAAGTTGTCCCACCATGGGTCATATACAAACTAAAGGAAATGTGGTTATCCAACATTTCTTCAATACCTTGAATCATCGTTTTTGCATTTCGAGTTTCATGCTTGCGCCCCCAATTATCAAACCATCCGCTCCAAAATTCACTGCACATCAGGGGTTGTGTTGGAGCCGCCTTTTCCAATGCAGCAAACTGTTCTTTGATATTGGCACCTGTACCAAAATTAACAGTCCATAGCAAGCCATCCAATGCATTGTTTTGAAAAGTAGATGACCAGTCACATTGAAATAAAGGAACGGAAGAAAAGCCAGCATCTTTAACAATATCCCTAATGGAAGCGATATAGGCTTTATCAGTATTAAAAGCACCATATTCATTTTCCACCTGTACCAAAATAATATTTCCACCACGATTAATCTGGAGATCCGCCAATTCCTCGCCAATCTTATGCAAGAAAATGGAAGTACGTTGAAGAAAATAAGGATCCTGAGTTCTCAACTTGATATCCTTTTTCTTCAGTAACCACCACGGCAATCCCCCCATCTCCCACTCGGCACAGACATAGGGACCAGGACGCAGGATAATATACATGCCATGCTTCTGCGCCAAGCGACAGAAGGCAGCAATATCATTTTGTCCCGAAAAATCAAATTGATCGGGCCGTTGCTCATGTATATTCCAAAATGCGTACAAGCAAATCGTATTCATACCTAAAGCCTTACACATTTCGATGCGATGCTCCCAATAAGCTCGCGGAATACGAGTATAATGCAATTCGGCTGCTTTAATCAGAAAGGGTTTTCCATCCAATAGAAACGTTTTGTTTCCAAGTTCAAAATTGGGAATGGTACTGGCGGGGCCTTTAATTTGACCAAAGACCAAATCGGGTATACCAAAGACTAATAGGAAAAAGAAAATGAGATTAATTTTCTGATTGAAGTGCAAATACCTTTTAAGTTTAATAGGTTTCATTATGTATTTAAAATTTATTTATTTCGTTTATTTCGGAATCTACCATCCTTCTGTTCAGTGTAAAGTATACCTGATCCATACCACGGTCGGCCATCAATATGACTACAGCAACGGTTATTCTCTTATTATTATAGCATTTTAGGTTGATTAAAAAATCCTGATATTATTATATGAATATCAGGATTTTTATACATAATAGGTATTTTACATTGTTTTTTTTACTTATTGGTAAACCTAAACCAATTAAAGTCGGCATAACCATTTATCCCCTCTGCTGTTTTACTATAATTGAACAATGCAAAACGATTTGCTGTCCAAGGTAGCCCTAGTTGCATCGTTAAATCATTTCCAATAACATAAAAATTTTCACCATCAGTACTATAATAAAATTTTGCTATGCCCCCCCTATCGGTAATGCGTGCCCGCACCCATAGTTTATCGCCATCAAAATTTTCTTTGCTCTCGACAATCTTGTCATCATTGCTCATAATAATTTTCCGTTTGCCATTGACCTGCTCCACAGCCACAAAAGCATATGGAAATTCAAAGACGCCAAAGCCGGCCACATTACCATTTTTCAATCCTTTCAGATCGATTTCAACAGTACCTTCCGAACTTGGTCCCTGTACCCGCTGTGTCAGCGTATTGCGGGCGGTTTTCAAAGAATCAGCACGGGAGGCATGCAAGCGCATATATCCCTTACGTTCTTGAAGCGACCATTTGCTATTGTCAGGGTTATGATTCCATTGCCATTGTAATCCCAGTTTTGTCCCATTAAACTCATCAGTCGTAGCCGGAGTTTTTATGGGGTAAGTCTTTCCGACATTTGGTTTCTTATAGGTAATCACATCCTTGTTACCAGTTCCGAGCATTGGCCATCCATCCTCCCATTTGACAGGTAAAAGATGGGGAACCCGACCAATTGCACCACGATCTTGCATAATAATAAACCACCAGTCCCCGTTTTTCAATTGCACCATTCCACCTTGGTGTAGGCCGTTATCAGGATAGGAACTGTTATCATTGAGAATCAATTTATGCTCATAAGGTCCATAGATATTATCTGAGCGCAAGCAGATCTGCCAGCCCTGTGTTCCTCCCGCCGGACAGGTGATATAGTACTTGCCATTGATCTTGTACATATGCGCTCCTTCCATTCCAAAATGACCACCAAGTTCATTCGCATTTTTGAAGCTACCTTGCCAGATTTTGACTTTATCACTCTTGACCGATTTAACATCTGCATTCAGCTCTGTTAGGTATAATGTACCTTGACCATGTACGACATAAACTTTACCGTTATCATCAAAGAACAATCCAGGATCATACAGGTATTCGGGAAAGATTGTCCGTTTCCATGGCCCTTCTGGCTTATCCGCTTCGCAGATCGAGAAATTACCCTTTTCACGACCCCAACCATACGGCGTACAGAATCCAGCATAGAACTTCCCATTGTGATGCTTTAAGGTTGCTGCCCATGAACCATTGAGATACAATGTACCGCCCTCCATATTATAGCGCGGATCTTCATCATAATGATCAAGAGCGTAGCCCACCATTTCCCAGTTTACCAAATCTTTGGATTTCACAATCGGAGCTCCCGGCACATAATGCATACTCGTCGAGATCATGTAAAAATCGTCACCCACGCGGATCACATCGGGATCGGGCCAGTCGCCCCAAATCAAAGGGTTGGTAAATGTTCCATTGCCATTGTCAGGGCTCCATACCTGCTGCGCCGACACTTGTCCAAAAAGTGATAGTGTCAAAACCAAAGTAAGCCCCAGCTTCGTGGATGGCTTACCATAGCGCTTCGTTATAATCGTATTCATATTAGCGTAATTCGGTTTTATCATGAACAAAGCAACTTCAGTAATCCATTCCATACTGCATTGCACGCTATGCTCATGATCCTTTTTTGTACTTTTATTTTTTAACTAAATTCAATGGTTCTCCTGTCATCCGAGTATTGTACCTTACAATGACCTCCGGTTTTTCATCCCCGTTTATATCACAAGAAAATGCTACTGCGGAACCGCTTTTTGGTAGAATGGCCGTCCCTTGTACAGTCAGATCAGCAATAAAACCATAATTCTTGTCTGTCAATGTTGCTTTCCCTTTATGATCCAACAGGATATATTGGTCCTTTTCTAATTTCCCAAAGATTTTGACAATTCCCTTATCCGTTTTAAAAGATGGATTTTCGATAGTACCGTCACCTTCCACTTTTATCCGTAAGGCGAATGAACTCTCTTCCGGAGATTCCCATGACCAGTCTGCTCCCCCAGGTTGTCCCGGCTGCATCGAAGAGAGGTCACAATGGTATCTTTTGGAGACAAATAAAGGATACAACATGAATTTGGTCTCATCCATCTTCTCCAAATGCCATTCGGTCTTTGGATCCTTCAACCTGAGCTTTTGTTCGTCCGTAAAAACATCGGCAAGCCGCAATTGATCCCAATTCTTCATGCTTTCCAATAACAAATCTATCTGTCCATGCTGTTGTAAAGTCTTCATATCAATACTCATCGCATACCCCGAGTCAAAACCTGCAGATTCGGAGAGAGCCCATTCGAGATCTTCGAGGGAAGTAGCCTCAAATTTACGATCCGCTAAACGTACCAAAAACCAGCCAAGCATGCGCGGAAATAGATTCCGCTGAAAGTAAGCCTGATTCTTGATTCGATTTTCAACCTGTCCAGCACGCATCTCCTCGCCCCAGGGTTCCCCCCAGTTCATCCGCGTATGAATATGCCATAAGTAATGATCGAGACGACTGGCATCGTTGATCAGATCAGTCTTATTCGTAAGACCTTGATAGAAATCAGAAACGAATTTGCCCGTTGCATAGTAATCCTGCCCCGTATACATACACCCCTCAAGACCATCAAATGAAATCTGTTTCACCCCGGTTTTATTAAAAATATCCGTCAATCTTTTGGCATATTCGTCCTGAAGTGTTAAATCTGGAAATAAAGTCTTATAGGGATAGTCCCACAATTTGTAAACGACTTTTTCTACCCCATGACTGGCCTTATGCGTACCAAAAGCACCACGTACGCAGTTTGTCAATACCCATTGTTCGCCGCTCTTCTCGGCCTTACCATACGTGATCAGCTCGTCTTCTATCTGAAGTGTATTGAGTGTCAAAGGCAGCGAAAATAACTCGCTATTCTCTACTATAATCTGCTGTTGGCTATCGTCCAGTGCGGTAGTAAGTTTCAATTCACCTTGTTTTAACAAATGCTTACTTGGGACTGGTGTCACATAAGGATCGTTTGTTGTCGTAAAATTGGAAAGCGTATGTATGCCAATATTGATCCCCTGTTGCGCAGCCCTATCGACTAACTTCTTCATACCCGCATCGGATTCTGTACTCAATTCCTTCCGCCATTCAAAATGCCCCCAGTTCAGGAAGGGATCGGGATGGTAGAGATATTTAAATCCCGCACGTTTTGTTTTTTCCAGTGCAAAATCCAGATTGGCCGCAGAGAAATTGGTGATCAGATAGGAGCCCATCGCATTACGAGATACCTTAGCCCATTCCCCCGCAATCATTGGATGGGGTAAGCCCTGTTCTACTTCAACTTTTCCTATCCGTGACAATATCTGACTTTTTTTATCTCCGAAAAGTGCAACTTTGGCCCCTGTGATTAAACCATCGGCACCTTCAACAGGCAAAGTCACCATATGATTTAGCCCCTTGACACTTTGCAGTTCTTTGGTACTTCTATTCTTGGCCGACAGCTGAAACACGGCTCCATTCCCGGCATCTACTGCTGCAAAATGACCAAAGGAAATACTGGCCACCGAAAGATTGCTACTCTGTCCTTGGTAGCCAAATTTTGTACTGTATGCCGCAACATAATCTTCGGGAATACCTGCCACAGTTTTAACATGCAATGCTTGCATACCAAATGCGAGATCCTCCCCTTGGGCCACACCAACCACTTCCCCCACGACGTCATGAAGCTTGATCTTAACCGGCCCAAAAACCAATAACTTATAGGCAGGTGACAACTTGAGGACTTCATATGTTATTGCTTCCTTTTGTTGGCCCACCTTCAGTTCCACAGCTTGTCCATCTTCCATCGTGAGCGAAAAACGATCGCCATTAACCTTTAGCGCTTTCGGTTGTATAATTTTTTTGTCTTTATAGACAGATACGATCGGATATTTACCCGCCTCCAAAAGCTCTTTACCATCTACCTTAATGGACGTATAGAAACCCTGCTGGTCAAAATGTATCTGTGTCAGAGTCGTTTTTATTTCTTGTGCCACTACAGGATTTCCAAATCCAGCAATCAACAGGCCAGCGATCAGTGTAATATTTTTCAGCGTATCTAATTTATTCATGTATAAATAATCATTCATGGTGTTTATTTCAATTGGATGATAACTGTACTGTAGTCGATTTGCTCTTATTCGGGATCAGTTCAACATCGAACCTATAATTTACTGTTCCACCAAACCACATGCTAAAGTTTGTTCCCCAAACATTGTTATAGAGACAAAAGTGCAGCCCTCCACGTAAATCAGGTTGATCTGTAGAATAGTTCAACAAATCCCGTTTGCCGATTGCTACCAGCAAGGCATCTTTGCTACGGATACGAATTTTACCGGCATCCGTTACAATATCTACATAATGGTCTAGTCCATGCATCTGTCTATTCCCACCTTCAATAACATCCAATACACGAACAGGCTGACCTACTTTCTCCACGAGCATGTCCACAACACCTTCTGGATAGAAGCTTAACCAATAAGCTTCCGGGAGACGATTGGCCGGCTTATCCACCAAAGTATAACGCAGTTCGATATGTTTTGTATTCTCATCGAAACGGTAACTGCTAAAGATCTGTTTGGGTAAAACCTGCTGTTCAACTTTCCCAGCCCCAGTTAAACTCAATTGGCTGTAGCGCTCATTTTTAGCTTTATTATAGACTGATTTTTGAAGAGTAGCCAATAAGGTTCGGCTTTCCGCCATGTCCGGAGTCAGGCCAGGTTTTCCAAAATCCTGGATTGCCCAGTCTACTTTTTGGGTGATATAGGAATCCCTGAAACGTTCAAAATCAGCTGTCGAAAAACTCTGATAGCTGAGCTCTCCCATTTTCATCCGAAAGCCCCCTTTACTTAGCTGGAACGATCCATCTTTTGAAAATTGTTGCGATGCGTCCACTCCTTCAAAAATAGGTTTAGGGACTAATGCCAATTGCCGTAAAACATTTTCGGCCTCGGTACGCAGGTCTTTTGGCAGATATTGCAACGATTGATTGATATGGGCTTCCTTTTCGGCCCATGATGCTTGCATCTTTTTAAACGCCGGTAAATTCAAGGCGGCTTGAAAATCAGTAAAACGATAAGTGTCCCAATGTTGGAGGTGAGTTTTCACGTCCAATCCCCAGGTATGTTCTGCGACCAGGCCCAATTTGATGGCGAATCGAATAGCTGCATCACTATTTGGATTGATACGACCATCTTTCACCCAGGTTTCATAACATCTCGCCAATGCCCTAAACCGGGCCATCATCAGAGGAGAACTGCCGAAACCATGTATCCAAGTATCGCCAATCTCCTGTGTCACCAATGGAAGTTTATCCTTCATGGGACGCAAAACCGCCGCTACATCACTCAATGTCGAAGCCTGTAATGCAGCATTAGGGTAACGCTTCTGAATAGACGCATAGCTATCTTTGACCTGCTTCACGGTATGTGGTCCGTGGTTATCCCCGGTGAAAACAATGACCATAGCGGTCTTTCCATCAGGCAATATTATATCACTACCATAATCCTTTTGGTACATCAAGGTTACTTCACTTCCGTCTGGACTTTTCCAGCGGCACAACGCCGGGACGTTGGGGACCTTACTTGCAGGATTCACACCGATCTGCAAAAAATCTATGCCACTCTTTTGAAGCAAGGGAACAATTCCTCTGGTATGCCCCGGAACATCGGTCATCTTTGCGGCTCTTGTTTGTTTACCATATTTCTGATCCAGCTTCCTGGATAATTGCAACATTGTCCCAAACAGGGCTTTGTTGAGGGATTCGGATTCTACGGTATAGGGAATTGCATTCCACACAATATCTCCGCGACGAATTGCAGCCTCTAATTTTGCTTTATTTTCCGGACTCGCCTGTTCCAGGTAAGTCGCAATCAACCAAGAGCCCGTGGTCCAGACATACCGCTCTTTGGCTCCGGAATTCCGAAGTTCTTCAGCCACAGCAATAGCTTTGGGAATAAATTCGTTCATATAACGCTGCTCTACAACAGAACTAAGTTCGGTAAATCCGATATCGAGATGTGTTTTGAAGATCAGGTGTACCTTTTGTACAGCATCATTTTTTACAGCATCATTCGGTGTCTGTCCAACGGCAAAAAAGGTCGTGAGCACAAGGAGACAAGAACAATAAAATTTTCTGCGTTTCATGGATAATAGTAGGTTTATCTTATATCAAATATCGATCATTTTTCATTAAGACGATTTTGCAAAGGTAATCCCTAGTATTAAAATAAAAAGGCTCGAAAAAATAGCCGTTCCTTAAGCGCATTTAAATTTATAGGACATATCCAAGGAACAAGGCAAGGGTAAAAAAAACAATAAAAAAAACACCCGAAAGCATGGGGTACTCCGGGTGTTTTAGCCATATTATTAACCTATTTTATGAAAAGTGCCCTTGAATGGGCAACACTAAAATAGAAAATAACTTTGTATAAACAAAATAAAATCAAAAAAAAATCATTTTTTCTAAATCACTAAACCGGTTAAACATGGAAATTTAGCAGCGCGGCTAAAGTATTTCAAGTTCCCTTTTTGTTTAGGCACAAGTTAAGATCAAATTGATATTATCTTAATATATTGCAGGGAGATTACAGGGGGTTAACAGGGGTATAACAGGGGGTTAGCAGGGGTATATCCCCTACTAACCCCTTGTTACTCCCTTGTAAAAGTAGTGTTATTCCCTTCTTAATTTTGAATCTGAGGAGAACTTGATGCAGCCCTTCGCTATCATTGTGAGATTTTGTTTAATTTTAAATCGATCAAGTAACTATTAGCTATGACCGAGCGTGAAATTCTGAGACAACATATCGACAAGACCGTCCAGTTAAACGACGAACAATTCGACTACTTCTTTTCTTTTTTTAAACCGATCTCCTTTAAAAAGAAACAAATGATTATCCGTCAAGGAGACTTTGTGGAACAAGAGTATTTTGTGCTCAATGGCTGTCTAAAGACCTATTTCACCAACGATGAACAAAAGATGCATATCTTACAGTTCGCCACAAAAACCTGGTGGGCTTCCGATTATAATGCATTGCATAACCAAGGCCCAGCTACAGTCAATTTAGATTGTGTCAGCGATGCAGACACTCTTTGCTTATCGAACGAGGACCGTGAAAAAGTATGTAAGGAAATTCACGAAGTTGAAACCTTTTTTAGATGGCGTTCCAATAAAGGATACATTGGGCTACAAAAAAGAATCATGTCACTGCTGAACAATGATGCTCGAAGCCGCTACGAGGAACTCATGCAGCAATATCCCGAACTCTATAATCTCGTTCCCAAACATTTGATTGCAGCATATCTGGGTGTTTCGCGCGAAACACTGAGCAGGCTATACCAAGCCAAATAATGTGATCTATATCACAAAAGCAAAACCATTCGCTAAATTGTGATGTATATCACATAGGGCTCTGGCAATTTATCCCCTACTTTGTACTATCGTTTTAAACATATAATTTTTTAACAGACTTGGTTATTTAATATGAAAAAAGACAAATTAAAAGTATTGGTTGTATTGACATCACATGACCAATTGGGAGATACAGGAGAAAAAACAGGTTTTTGGATTGAGGAATTTGCAGCGCCTTACTATGTTTTACAAGATGCAGGAGTGGACGTCACAATCGCATCTCCAAAAGGAGGACAGCCACCGATAGACCCTAAAAGTGCGCTTCCGGATTTTCAAACCGAAGCAACCAAACGTTTTGATGCCGATAAGGAGCTTCAAATAAAATTGGCAAATAGCATTCCTTTGGATCATATCAATGAGCAGGATTATGATGCCGTTTTCTATCCTGGGGGCCATGGTCCATTGTGGGATCTGACCAACGACAAGACATCCATTGCATTGATCGAATCGTTTTGGGCCCACAACAAACCTGTCGCTGCCGTATGCCATGCCCCAGCTGTATTTCGCTATGTCAAGGATAGTAATGCTCAGCCACTGGTCAAAGGCAAAAAAGTTACCGGATTTTCAAATAGCGAGGAAGAAGCGGTTCAACTAACGGATGTTGTTCCCTTTTTAGTGGAAGATGAACTCGTAAAATTGGGAGGTCAGTACAGCAAAGGGGAAGATTGGCATAGTTATGTAGTCAAAGATGGTCATCTCATTACCGGGCAAAACCCTGGGTCTTCGGAAGAAACCGCTAAAGCTTTGTTTGCGCTATTGCGCAATTCCTAACAATAAACTAATCAAAAAATAAGTAAGGACTGTTGTCATCGAAACTGTCCTTACTTATTTTTTGATAAAACATCAGCATCCCCTTCCAATTGAAATCTAACTTCCTTGCAACTTCTTCATGACAAGAACCATTTGCAAAATGACTTTAATCTTTGTCTTCAAGTTCAAACAATTCTTCCACACTACGCTCAAGTACATGGGAGATTTTTAACGAAAGTACAGTGGAAGGAATATATTTTTCGGCTTCCAGCGCATTGATGGTTTGCCTGCTTACACCCACCAAATTTGCGAGCTGTTCCTGCGAGTAGTTTTTTATTAATCGATGGATTCTTATCTTATTCTTCATGTTCCGATCTCCTATTCATCTTCCAAATATTTACCTTAAAAATCGTAATATAGGCAAGCAATAATAAATGTGCAAATAGAAACGAAAAACTAACAAACGTTTTTCCATAAACAAATATCATAACAAGCGTACTCAACACAATCATGACGATTACTGCCCATGACCAACTATACAAGCGTATTGAATTGATCATTTCATCTTCCACTTTACGTCGTGTAAAAGCAAAACATGATAATCCGAGCAGCATTGTCAACATGATCAGGGTCAACAAAACATCAACTTCCATAATCTCAAAGAATCCGATTGGAGTCAGTGGCGTATCATTGATGAAAACAAAGGTTTTAATAAATATTCCACCCGGATCAGATCGATCCCGAAACGAATCCAAAAAGTACAGTCCTAGACTGATTGCAACAAACAAGAAGCCAATCCAGCGAAAATAACGGGGCAATAAAGGGATTTTTTTCATAATACAATAAGTTTATCAGTTTATTCAAATGTAAAAAATATCATACATTATGACAAATATATTTTACATAAAGACAAATTTATTTTACATTAAATTTGCGATAACGCTAATGATAACTGTCCTTTTTAAAAAATTAGGCTTTTCAAAAAAAAGCCAGCTGCATGCAGCTGGCTTTGACCGTTTATATTTTTTGTGAGCAATATTTAAAAACCAGCTCCATTTATCTGTACATTCTCCCCTCCTTTTTTGAGGTTAGCTGCATCCTGTTGGATTTTAAAATATTGTGCCGCTGGGCAGGCCATCTGCGTCATCCGTCCCGCATGCATAGGCACTTCGATCACTTGCTTTGCATCATAGCGGAGTAAAGTGGTGTAGGACCAAATCGCTTCCAATACTTTCGTTTTTGTTGCCTGTACAGGTTTGCCTTCATTGGCCACCTGATCGATAGCGTTCACCCGCTTAAACTCACCCAATCCACCCAGGGTATATCCAGCACTTTCAAACGTAGCTTCATATTTCTTGCCGTTACCCTGTATAGCAAATTTTAACATACCCGGACCAACAATTTCCAATGTCATCAGCACCTTTTCTCCAGGATACCAATAATATTCGTCCTGTGCGGGTGCATTTTGGTAAAGATTTGCCTGGCCAGAGCTATGTGCAGCTCTTCGTAAAAATGGTCTGAAAGCTCGCCTGTCTTCGGTCACATTTCCTTTTTCATCCTTAATAACTTCCCAGGTAAGACCAATATCCGTTTCCTGTCCCCCCATGTTACCACCCATATAAACAGAGGGATTATCCAGGTATTGCTTGGGTTTACTCGGGTTCAACCGCGCTGGATCAAATTCCATCTTTGGTAAGGTAACTTCGGCCTGAATGCCGACCCAAACATCTGTACTGGAAACGACTTTTCGATAGTAGGCTCCTTGAAAACAAGCTTTTGAAGAAGCCGGACGCACCTCATTTTTGAGATACTCATTTCCATCAACACCTACAACCGGAAATTCTGGTTTAACAAATTCATTTTTTGCACTACAGGCGGTCAAGCCTAGTAAAAAAAGTAAGAGTATGTGTTTCATTATTTCTTCGGATCAATGGGTACAAAAATTAATGGGGTCGGTAGGCAGGAAGCTCCCGGAGGAGAATAGGTAAATTCAATTTCCTGTATTTCCTTCTTCGGGTCGGGCCAATAAGTTTCGATGAGAATTGCCTCTGGATAACCTTTTGTAATCAGCGCATTTCTGGGATATTGCATCACCGTCTTTTGACCGTCTTGCCCCACAAGTTCCATTGTCAGCCCCATACCACCACACCATTGGTTGTCACCAGATCGGCTGTTCCAGCTGACCAAAGCCAATCCTTTTCCGTCTGTACTCTTCCATTTGATCTTTGTTTTATACAGCACACCGTAGTTTCCGGCATTCTTGGCAAATTCCTTTTTCGCGCCAATCGTTCCCGTGATCCATGGATCGTCCTGCCCGTCGGCAACAATCAGCTGCACTGCTCCTTTTTTGGTGTCAAGCGTATCTTTCGGATTAATCTGATAATTGGAAATTGGAAAAATACCACGCCCAGCGTTTGCGTGACTATGTGGAATCAGGGTCTTTATCCTCGGAAACACTTTTGGTCCAGACTCATTTGGGGCAAATTGTATGACAGCGATCTGCGCCGGCTGGTCTACCACAAATTCATAGAATCCATGGACAAGTTCATCGTATTGTACCAGCTGTTTTTCCAGTTTTTCATCGATAGCCATCACTTCCCCCGGTTTAAGCACTTTCACCTGATTGTCTACAGCAGATAAAAAGTAGTCCTCAAGCCCTTTCTTTCCAATTTCAAAATAGTTTGAACTCGGTTTTTGTGAAGCGTACTTCAACATGCGAAAATGCATATTTTCATGCCCCAGGTTTTTTATGACCGCCGAAATCTTACGGGGCATTTTTTGAGGTTCTTTGACACCATTGACGTTATAGACATACAACCTAACTGCTCCGGGATCAACCGTCTCCTGTAGTGCAATGGCTTCCGGAACACGGATATACTCGGGATCATCAGATATGATATACTGCGGCCCCGGTAATACGGTCTTTGTGTAAGGCAACTTGGGAAAGTCCGTTTTTAGAAAATCCTCCAATAAGACGATATCGCCTTTATTTGCGCTTACAATCTTTTTGGACACGCTACTTAAATTATTTTTTTGTGCAAATCCAACTTTACACGAAACTAAACCTAACATCAACAATAAGCTTGTTTTGATGTGCTTGTTCATAATTTTATTTTTTTACGAATGAATACAATGTTCCTCCACTGCAACACAAGCTGCGTGAAGGAACGATTATTTTAATTTGAATCGGCATAAATTGTAAACTCCTGCGCAACGAGATAACCAAAGGTCGTCAACATATACACCTGAAGCCTTTGTCCATTTTCTGAAGTTCCCATACAGATGTCGCTGGTTGCATTACCATTGGTACCGCCAGTAAACTGTTCGGACTCATAAACACGTAATTGGTTATAGGTCGGTGAACTCAGTGTGGTACCAATGCGGGCTCGATCGCTAATATCATAAACATACATCTGACCAATCTCATTGCTTCCAAACAATTTGACCTGAGCCAAAATATCTGCGTTGTTAAAACGCTGAAAGGCGATACCACCATTCATAGCAGTACCGGTAATTGCCGGGAATGCTGCTAGCCGCCCCCAGGTACTTCCCGAAACATAAGCAAGTTCGGCGTTAGCGCTCGCGATCAGTTCGGCGTTAGCGCCGACCCCTAAAGGAAGATATTCCGGAAGGAAGCCCAATGATGTCGCACCATCCTTATATTCCAGGACATCGGCCGCGGTAGATTTTATCTGGCCATTTTCGACTGTCCAACGCAGGAGGTAACGACTGGTTGCAACCGAAGCGAGTAACTGACCGTTTCCGTCCATATCCCCTACCCAGTTAAGTTTACGACCGATATTGCCGTCGCCGGCAGCTACCGCAGCAGGTTTGCTATAAGGTAGATCCAATAGCTTGGCAGGACTGGTATCAAAAACATCTCTGTATTTGTATAGCACAAAGCTCTGTCCATTCGGCGTATAAGTTCCTAGCATAAATCGTCCTTTTTCATCGCTCACGCCTTGGAAGATCAAGCGGCCTGCCGGGAAAGGATTTGTTAGATTATGGGAATAAGCTCCTGTGAAACGGTTGTACACCTTAAATACAGATGGTGAAGTCCGGCTCACAATCACCAAGTAATCGCCACTCACAAAACAGGACGTTTCACTATTTGCAGTGAAGCCCAGGTCTGCCGCTTTTTTCAGGAACAAGCGCCGGTTAATGCCCACCCCTTTTTCAAGTTTGACAGGTTCTTTGACAACCAATTTGAGCTGCCGCTTGATATTTCCGGCTCCAGAAATCGTCAGGGGTACTTCTGCACCGTTGGCTAAATTGACCTGAGCTCCGCTTGCTATAGAACCACTGGAATGTTTATTAATAACGTAACTCAGTGTAGATTGTGAAAGATCCGTACCCGGCACCACATAAAACGTCACCGTATTCCCATTTAAGATCCCCTCAACCTCATTTTCCTTTTGTTCGCTGTCTTTAAATGTAATTTTGATTCCCGAAATATCTGTATTGCCTTTCTTCTCGGCAATAACCACATAATCCTTTGAGTCACCATTTCCCGCGGTGACAGTAATTTTCTTGGGTGCCGTCAAGTCTGTAAATCCATTTAATCCCGGCGTCACCTGGGCATCAGCCGGAACGGAAGCACGCAACATCAGTCGCGAAAGATCTACTTCATTGTCCGAATCGATCGGATAATAATAATCTACGTGCAAATACACCGTATCATTGCTGATCGTGCTCAAGAAGAGCCGATCTTGCCCTTTCCCATCAATCGTAGCGTAAAAATCCATCAATTGATTTTTCACATTCCGCTCCAGATAATTAGGTTTTTGACATCCTCCCAAAAGGATCGCACAGGCCCATAAACTGTAAAATTTTATTTTGTCCATTGCTAGTCTTTCATGTTTTTACCAACCTTTAATTTGAGTCAAAGCGCCGTTCAACTGCACTTCATTTTCAGGTATGGGCAGATAATATAATTTTGTACTGAAACTTCTGTTGGTTGCGTCTGCTGAGACAACTTCATACGTTAATCCTGTTGCGTTCGGACTGATCTTATGCCCTGTAAACTTCACATTATCTAACAGGAGGTGAGCTTTTCTCCAACGGCGCAAGTCCCAGAAACGATGTCCCTCGAAAGCCAGTTCAACTTTGCGCTCATGCTCCACTGCGGCCATTGCCTGATTATTGTTGGCAAGGCTAAGGGCATTAAGTCCACGCTTCTGACGAAGCTGATTGATGTAGGTAGTTGCAGTCGCAAAATCGCCCAATTGCGCTTTCGCTTCCGCCATAATCAACAAGACCTCGGCATAGCGCATTTCGATCCAGCTTTGTGTACTCTTATTTTGAACGAATGTGGTATTTGTAGGATCAAGCATTTTGCGTACATAGTATCCCGTAACGGTACGTTTGGGGTCACCACTCGCGCCAAATGTTGTAAATCCTTCTATCGCATCGGTCGTCGACGTATTCAGTGTTCTTCCTTTCCAGGTTGCACCATTGTATAAGATCGTCGCATAGAAACGAGGTTCACGATTTGTATAGGGAGCCGCTGCCTGCGCAGCATTCTGCCAAGAGAATTTGGATCCGTCAGCCATTTCAAATTCATTGACCAATTCAGCCGTTGGCACACCATAAACCAATGTATTACCCGGAGCATCTCGAGGTGGGGCATAGCCCAGGTCGTATTGATGCGTGACATCAGGTGCTGCAAAATCTACCCGAAAGATTGCTTCCTTTGTAGTTTTATTGGTAAAAATGCTTGCAAAATTATCGTCCAAGGCATAGAGTCCCCCATTAGCCATATCGATGACTTTTTGCGCTGCATCGGCTGATTTTTTAAAATACTCCGCGCTCCTCGCCTGTGAAATGCCCGTCAAAGGATCCTGATTGAACTGCTTGAGATCATATTTAGCAATAGAGCCTGCATACAGTCCTACACGTGCCATCAAGGTATAGGCCGCGCCCTGGGTAGCCCGGCCAGCAAGATTGTTGAGCGGAAGATGATCCACCGCATATTGGAGATCCTCCAGGATAAAATCATAAACGGCTTCCTCACTCGAGCGTTCGTGATCTTTTTCAGTATACTGATCCATACTCTTGAATAGAATCACGCTTCCATGGATCTTTACCAGCCAGAAATAAGCATATGCTCTCACGAACCTGCCCTCAGCCTCATAAACCTGTTTTTGAGCATCGGAAAGGCTGGACTTGGTGTTAATCCCATTGATCATTTCATTGATACGACGGATACGTTCATATCCGCTCGCCCAATAATTCAGGCCCACACTTGCGGAAGAAAACTGGTTTGAGTTGGATACAAGAATATTGACGGTACCATTCCCAGCCGTATTTGAGGTAAATTTCATTCCATCGGCTAAGGCATCCATTGCATTGTCATAGCCTAAATTGGGAAATTGACCAAACTGGAATTTTTTAAATTCAGCATAGATACCCGACACATATAGTTCGGCCGAATTGGGGTCAGCCCATACTTTCTCTTCTGCGATCCGGTCCTGTGGAATTAGATCGACAGAACAACCTTGCAACGCCATAAACAACAGGCCTAAAAATGAAAGCTGCCGACAGCTGGTATATAGAGTTGATTTCATCTGTAATAATAATTTTTAGGAGATTAAAAAGTAACGCTTAAACCAAATTCAAAAATCCGTTGCTGCGGATAAAATCCATTATTGACATTTGGCATTTCGGGATCGAGGTATTTCAAGTAATCCCATGTGAAAAGGTTTGAGCCCGAAGCAAACACGCGTACATGTTCAATCTTCGCTGCATTCAGCAATCCTTTCGGGAAAGTGTAGCCCAACTGCACGGATTTAAGCCGCAGATAATCTCCTTTTCTGATCCATCCTGAATTGGCATTTGCATTGTTCGTCGACATGCCTGTTGCTTTATAGGCACTCATACGTGGAAATTCGGCATTCGGATTGTCTTCGCGCCATGAGTTTTCAACCAAGAAATAAGGGGAGTTTCCATAGTTATAAAAAGGTCGCGTAAAAGGTGTATTATCCTCTACCCCCGAAGTTCCTGACGATCCTTCGTAAGCTCCTGCTAGGGCAACATCAACACGTGCAGCACCTTGCAACAATGCTGAAAAGTCGAAGCCTTTATAAGCCATATCGAAATTCAAACCGAATGTTAATTCAGGTACATTGGAGCGTCCAATATAGGTCATATCATCTGTTCGGGTAATCCGGCCGTCACCATTCAAATCTTTAAATTTGAAAAAACCGGGCGCCATAAATCCCGAACTTGGTGAAGGTGTATTGCGTGCTTCCTCCCAGGTCTGTACCATCCCCTCTTTGACAAATCCAATTTTTGTTCCGATAGGTTTGCCAATGAGACTCTGCCAAGAAGGGATACCGTTCGCTTCATCCAGTTTCAGATACCTGTTTTTCGCCCAGTTGATATTGCCGGTTATGCCCAGTTTGAATTCACCAAAACGGTCGTTATAACGCAATTGGGCATCGAAACCGCGGTTATCAACTTCGCCGATATTGGCCAAGCCCGGAAAATATCTACCCATCGACGCTGGATAAAGGTTTCCTACCTCTCCCAGAATACCGGAAGTATAACGGGAGAACCATTCGAAATCAAAACCAAATTTTCCATTTAAAAACCGTGATTCAAATCCAACATTGGATGTGGTGGATTCTTCCCATTTCAATAGTGGGTTTTGAGGTGCATTGGTATATAAAGCTTTGACCGGTTTGCCGTCTATGACAATAACTGGTGTTGTATATTGCGAAAGGGTATTAATGTAAGGGAAACTACCCACTTGTGCACGATCGTTTCCTGTACGCCCAATAGACCCTTTTAATTTAAGGAAATCTGCAAAAGGGACAGCTTCCTTAAAGAAGGACTCATTTGAGACAACCCAGCCCAATCCAATGGCCGGGAAAGATTTCCAGCGGTTTTCCTTGGCAAAGTTAGCGGAGGCATCCCAACGCGACACCAACTCCACCAAATAACGATCGCGGAAAGCATAATTCAGCCGCGTCACAAATCCCGCCCGTGCAGATTCTGGATCGCTGGAGCCTGTAGACTTGATAATGTCTTCTTGGGAAGCCGAACCATAGTTTATTTCCTGAATAATACTGATCGGAAAATTACTTGCGCCGGCACCAAATTGATTACCATGAGTTTTTGCATATTCATATAAACCTAACACACCGATGCTATGATCACCAAAAGTGCGGTTGTAATTTAAACTGGCCTGCCAGGTGCTGCGATAGCTTGCAGCAAAGCTCTGACGAAGAGAAGTCTTCGTGATTCCAGGCAAAGTGGTCATGGCCACGAAATCGCCTGCAACCTGGTCCCGCTGTCTTCCCATCGTCGGATAGGGTGTTAGCCAAGATTTGGATTCATCCGAATTATAGTCGTATGCGCCCTGAACTTTTGCCAGCAAACCTGTTACTCCCGGAACTTTAAAATCGATGTTTGCTGTTCCCTGAAAGATATTGCTTTTAAGCTTCTGGTATCCCGAATTTGCTACGGAAGCAATTGGGTTGACCCATCCTGCTCCTGCCTGATATGCTACCGGAAGTCCATTTGGGGCATACATAGGTAGATTCGGGAGCATCCGAACAGCCTGGTAAAATGGATTCATATAGGCCGAGTTATCGGGTGAAATACCGGGTAAATTGGTATTCTGATTACGCAAACCAATGTTCAAACCAACCGTCAGGTATTCGTTAAGCTCACTTTTAAGGTTTGTACGGATATTGTAGCGTTTAAAATTGGTATTGTCGATCACCCCGTCCTGGTTCATATGGCTGACCGAAGCAAAATACTGCGTTTTGCTCGCTCCACCAGAAATTGTTGCGGCATGATGTTGCGAATAGCTATTATTATCTGCCAATAGGCCAATCCAGTCTGTATTCCCAAATAACGGATTGGTATTGGTTCCATTTGCCACAGCATCGATGAGTTCCTGCGTGTAGATGTAAGGTGCTTCAGTCTGCTTCGTATTTCGGAGAAAATCATTGTCCAGTTCTGTTCCTTTGTTATACCAGTTCATATAATCCGGTCCATTGAGGAATTTTGGAAAGCGGGTATTTTGGCCAATGCTGTATCCAAAGTCATAGGTTACTTTGGTCTGTTCCTTTCGTCCATTTTTTGTTTTAACCAATATAATACCATTGGCGGCCTGTACACCATAAGCGGCCGTGGAAACTGCATCCTTTAAAAAGGAAATCGTTTCTATCTCACTTGGGTCCAGATAAGCCAAGGTAGAAAGCGGTCTTTCGATATCATCGACAATCACCAAAGGACTTCGATTACCGCCGTAAGTTCCAACTCCGCGCAGATACAAGGTCGCATTATCTGCCCCCGGGCGTCCTGATTGTTGTAATGCTGTCAATCCGGGAACACGTCCGACAAGTGCATTGGTCAAATTCATCGACGGGGCTTTCTTGAGCTGATCACCTCCGATCTGTACGACAGAACCAACAACGTTGTTCTTCTTTTGCGTACCATAAGCCACAACAACGACCTCGTCAATCTGACGTTCATCGGACTGCAAAACAAAACTTTGTGTACCGGCAACTGTGATCTTCCGCGACTGCGACAAATAGCCGATATAACTAACCTGAAGTTCAGCCGGAAGTCGGTCTACCTGCACGGTAAAACTCCCTTTTTGATCCGTACGTGTTGTTACAGAAGTCCCCACTACTTTAACCGTCGCCCCAGCAATAGGCTGTTCATCGCGATTTCGTATGGTACCATTTACAATGGATTGAGCAAAGCTTATTGCGGATTGCATAAAAACAATAAGTAATCCCAATGCCTTAAAAAGATACCTGCGTTTTACATGTGTTGGTTTCATAATTTAGGAATGAAAAAATAGTGTTATGTTAAAAAATAGTATTTATGGTCACTCGGTTACCTACACCATGATCAGACGTTTTCCATTGGATAAAACACGCAACGTTTTGACACGGACAAGGCAACGTATTTTGGTTTACAATTATTAGGTATATTATTTATACAACACTAAATAAGAAATAAAATTTTAAATATTCAAATTATTTCTAATTTTTTTTATTAATTCAAACAGACTAAAGAAGAAAAAACATAAACTTAATTTGCGATGATGAGATATTTACTATATTTACCCAGAAGTTAACGTAACAAAGTTATGGGTATAAAATTTTTGAGTGACTTACATGATGCGAGCTATAGCGGTGTAGCGTATAAAAACATTTTACTTAAAAAGGAAATTTTAACCTTTTTTGCGACCAAAGGTCCTTCGACAATTCCTGAATTAAGCAAGGAATTCAACATTAGCATTCCCAAGATTAACGAATGTATCAATGAACTCATCGAAGACGCATTGGTTCAGGACAATGGAAAATCGACTTCGGGAATTGGCAGAAAACCGAATTCCTACGGTCTACTTCCAAATGCAGCATTTTTTGTCGGTGTTCAGGTAAGCCATGATCATCTCAGTATCGTGGTCATGAATATGAAAAAAGACATTATTGCCAGCCAGGAGGAAATTCCACATCGTTTGGAGAATAATCAGGAATCACTCCAGAATATATGCCGGGAGATCAATCAGTTTATTGCCACACATCAGATTCAAAAGGATAAAATATTGGGTGTAGGTATCAATCTTTCTGGCCGCATCAACTATCGAACAGGTTATTCCTACAGTTATTTTAATTTTTATGAAGATCCTTTATCGAAATATTTCGAACAGGAGCTGCAATTGCGCACCTATCTTGAAAACGATAGTAAGGCGCTTGCTTATGGCGAATTTTCCAGCGGAATTTTAAAAGACGAGAAAGATGCACTCTTTGTCAATGTAGACAACGGTATCGGATTGGGTATTTTAATCAACGGAAAGATCTATTATGGGAAATCGGGTTTCTCGGGTGAATTTGGACATATTCCCATTTTTGACAACGATATCATCTGTCGCTGCGGAAAAAAGGGTTGCCTCGAAACGGAAGCATCTGGTTTTGCACTTAGAAACCGTGTAATAGCAGCACTGCAAAATGGCGCAACGAGCATCCTAACAAAAAAATTCAATGATCTGGAAGATATCCGGCTCAGCGATATTATCACTGCTGCAAAAAAAGATGACAATCTCGCTATTGAGTTGATCAATGAACTTGGGGAAAAATTAGGTCGTGGGCTTGCTACATTGATCAATATTTTCAATCCAGAAATCATCATCGTAGGTGGTATTTTAGCCAAGAGTGAGGAATACCTGATGTTACCGCTGAAAAATGCAGTCAATAAGTTTTCATTATCCATTGTCAACAAGGACACCAAACTTGCTTATTCAAATAATGGAGAAAAACTTGCGGCCTTTGGAGCTTGCCTTCTCATTCGGGACCGTCTGCTTTCTATTATCGATTAAGACATAAGGCGTGGATTTCAGCGAAATCCACGCTACTTTATCTTTCTACAATGTCCTTCACAACCTCTCCATATTGATCTTTCACCTGCTCTTTCCTTTGTGCAAGGTATATCCACTTCTTAAACGTTCCGATAAATACAATCGCCATCAATGACATCGCTGCTACGGCCAAGCCCGCCAGTAGGTACTGTCCTTTAGGCACATATCCTTGTACCACCTGAAGATAGCCGGCCCAAAATGTAATCACGGCCATAAAGACACCGGGAACGGCTGCAAACAAGACATATTTTCGTCTATTCATCCGGATGAGCATCGTTGTACATACAATCAGACCACAGGCTGCCAAGAGCTGATTGCTAATACCAAATAATGGCCAAATGCTACTTACGTTACCGGTATAAACCAAATATCCCCAGGAAAACGTAAACAGGGCACTGCAAATCCATACACCTGGTTTCCAGTTTTTATCGCTAAATTTAGGGAAAACAGTTCCAAGCATTTCCTGTAGAAAAAAACGTCCCACCCTGGTACCTGCATCAATCGCTGTAAGAATAAAAACAGCTTCAAACATGATAGCAAAATTATACCAATAGGCCATTATATCGTTCATAAAAGGAACCTTATCGAAGATATGAGCCATCCCTACAGCCAACGACACTGCCCCGCCCGTCCTACCGTGCAGATCTACACCTATTCTGTCTATAAAATGTGGTAAATCCACAGCTGAAAGATGGGGGTGCTGCGTTAGAAACTGTGCATAATCGGCTACCGGCGTATTGATCGCAAAATAATCACCAGGCATCAACGTACAAGCTGCAATCAAGGCCATCAAGGCAACAAAGCCCTCAACAAGCATGGCGCCATACCCCACAAACAAGATCTCACGTTCATTACCGATCATTTTGGGCGTCGTCCCGGTTGCGATAATAGCGTGAAACCCTGATATGGCTCCACAGGCAATCACAATAAAGATAAAGGGCAAGACAGGTCCTGAAATTACAGGTCCGCCACCATGGATAAATGAGGTCAAGGCGGGCATCTGAATTGTTGGTGCAACAAAAAATATTCCTACCGTCAGCATAATAATTGTACCTATTTTGAGATAGGTCGACAGGTAATCTCTCGGAACCAATAATAGCCAGATGGGCAATACTGAAGCGAAGAAACCGTATACAGCAATACCGATAGAGATCGTTTTCACATCCCAGTTGAAAAGTGCGTGAAAAGTTGGAACCTGCATCAGGTGATGACCGGCTATAATACCTGCAATAAGCAAGATACCACCAATGATACTCGCCAAGGTCACCGAGCCCTCCCGATAACGCATCATCAAGCCCATTAAAATAGCAATGGGCATTGTCAGTATAATCGTAAATAAAGACCATGGTGCCTCGTGCATTGCACTGATACAGGCCAGCGATAGTCCGGCCAGCGTTAGGATCAGAATGAAAAGTACGGCAATACCAGCAATAGTGCCAATAGGTTTACTGACCTCCTTGGAGGCAATGGTTGCCAAACTTTCTCCTTTATGTCGTACAGAAGCGAAAAGCACGACCATATCGTGCACACCGCCACCTAATACACAACCAATTAATATCCACAGAGCGCCCGGCAGATAACCAAACTGTGCCGCGAGAACTGGACCAACTAGTGGTCCTGCCGCAGCTATCGCTGCGAAATGATGGCCAAACAACACTTTTTTATCGGTTTTCACATAATCATGGCCATCAGCAAACTCCACCGCCGGTGTCTGGCGACTTCCATTCAACCTGAGCAGCTTATTTGCTAAAAACAAGCCATAAAAACGATACGCGATCGCAAAGATCAATATCGCTGCGAAAACTAAGGTCAACGCATTTATTCCATTGAGAGCATCCATACCAGTTAAGTTACACGATTATTTTTGCTTTTTCAAACACCTCATATATCTTCCATAAGGCACGAGGTACATGAAAGCATCCCTTCCATTTTCCGCCTTTGAGATCGAGCAATACCTCACCTCTTCGATTGAGGTAGCCAAACCATTCGCCATGTTCGGGGTCCCTAAAATGCGTCCAGGTATATTCATGAACCCGTTCGAACCAACGTTTAGCCTCTTCATTTCCCGTTAGTACCCAAGCTTTCGCCATACATACCAGTGTTTCACAGTGCACCCACCATAACTTCTGGTCCCATTCCAACTGCTGGGTCGGTTTACCCTGCGCATCCATAAAGTAGAATATACCTCCATATTTCTCATCCCATCCATGCTCCAACATACGAAGACCAATACGCATGGCTTTTTCAATCAACGCTGGTCGCTGCAATCTTTCTCCCAGATCCATCATAAACCACATGGCCTCTATCGCATGTCCCGGATTGAGCAATCTTCCTTCAAAACTATCCAGCAATGAACCATTGGGACTTACATTTTCAAAGACAAGCCCCTGCTCCTCTTTATAAAATACATCCATTACCTCCACCACGATATCCTCGATCAATTCCTGCACCAGGTTAGGTTCCAATAAATGCTCCAGTTCGATGGAGAGGTTGCTCAAGATCATAGGCAAAGCAAAATTCTTTGATGGACGTGTCCCTGGAACAGCCTTATCGTATATGCCCTTGGTATGTGTTCGACGTTTCAATATATTATGAAAGGTATCTTGCGCAATTTCCGCGTAACGCTGCTCCTGGGTTGCTGTATACAGGGCACCAAATCCCATGGCAGCAAAGCAATCGGAAAAAATATTATAGGGCCGCACAAGTGCCTTCCCTTGTCGATCAAGCGAAAAATACCAGTTTCCCTCTTCGTCACGTCCATGTTTTTCCATAAAGCTGGCACCATGAACTGCAATATCCAACCAGGATGACCGTGTTTCAATTTTGTTGTAAATACTCGAAAAGAGCCAAACTTGCCGCCCCTGCAGCCACATAAACTTATCCGTATCAAAAACTCCACCTCTTCTATCCAGACAGGTAAAATAGCCCCCATACTCCCTATCGAGCGAATGCTCCGTCCAGAAAGGAAGAATATGATTAAATAATTCGTCTTTATAAATTGTACTATAATGATTCATGTATAAATGAATTTGCTCTTTAAAGGCCATTTAAAATCTCTGGCCTACTCTTATCAATAATGCTATTTCTTGTTCTCTGACTTCTTCGAGATTGCTTTTGTCGTCATTTCGCGTGCTGTAAACACGCGATCCCTATCACCAATTGTGGTTCAAGGCATATTCCCGATACCGATTGTAAAGGTGTCCTGCCTGTAAATAAGCGGACTGTGGACTCATAAAGTGAGCAAATTCGAAAGTAATAGCCTTATCATAACCCGCCTTTGCTGCAGCCTCAAGTTTTAGCCTTAGTTTATCAAACTTGATCGGCAAAAATTTGATCGGCATATCCCGGTCAAAAGATTCGGCATTCGTCCAACAGGCCATACCATATTTATCAGCCAATTTCTTATTGACCTCAAAGAAATCGGGAAGCTCATCGTAATCAATGTGTCCATCCTGAAAGGCTACTGCATCGACAGCTCCTTGTATACCTTCAAAAATTTCGCCCCATTCCCGTTCGTGTTCCAATACCGAAACTGCATCGGCTTTACTAAGCTCGGGAGAAGCGGCAAGCACAGCTTTTTTCCCATCAATCCAGGGCGATATAAATGTCGGCAAGCCCCCACTGACGGCCTTGCACTGTAACCCAAGTGTACGAAAAGCATGAACAGCCCCTTTCGTTTTACGGCTGATTTCCGTACTGATATACCATCCACCGAAGCTTTTATAATGCCCATATTTAGCCCAAACCTCTTCAATTACATATTGATTGGCATCGATTTCGTGACTCAGATCTCCTGTCTCCCAATAAATACCGCTGTCATAAAGTCCAAAATAGAATTTCATGTCGTACTTGTCTGCAAGCTGCAGATAAAGCTCTACAAGATCCAACGATGGTTTAAAACAGCCATATTTGTCCATCAGATAAGCCGATGGATAGGTTATAAATTTACGATAGCCACTGCGAATCATAATAACAGTGTCTATACCAATTGCCTTCATATATGCAAAATCCCGATCCCACTCTTCCGGGCCCCAATTCTGGTGCGGAATATCGTGGGAAATCTCGTCAATAAATGTCCCTGTAATTCTCATAAATATTTCTTTTCTTTTAATAATTGTACCCATTTTATATAGGCACTGGGTATCAGATGCACACCATCAGCTGAGTAAATTGCGTTAAGTCTTCCCTCATTGTCCTGAAAAAGTGGGCAGAGGTCAACAAATGGGATATTTTCATCTGCTGCAAGCTGTCTTAGTTTTTCATTTAAGATCGGAACCAACACATTTCTACCTTTTGTATAAGGCTCTTTTGTTCGTTCTTCATTGATCGGTAAAGCACTCTGAAGATAGATAAGGGTCTTTGGTGAGATCTTTTTTATTCGTTTAATGATACGCTTGTAGTTATTGACCGACACTTCCTGCGGAAGCTTTCGGAATTGGTCATTAATGCCATCCATCAGAAAAATTGCCCGTGGACGTCCGCGCAACACCTCATCTATACGCGCAAGAATCCCAAACGAATTATCTCCGCCTATCCCCCTGTTCAGTACAGGATATCTTGAATCTGCAAGCAATTCCTGCCATTCTGCCCGTTCAGTAATACTATTTCCCAAAAACACGATTGCTCCTTTAATTGTTGGACTTTGTTCGAAATAGGCCATTCGTTGTTGATAATACCAGTTGGCGTAACTGCTATCTATTTTAGTCTCCTGAGCTGAGAGGGACTGGGAAAATACCAATAGACATATTCCAATGAGGAAGCAACCTTGGAAAACACGATACCGCTTAAAAAATTCCAATGATCTCATAATAGTTTTTGCTGTTTTAAATAATTGGCCCAAATTAAATAGGTGGCTTGCTTCAGATGTAAGCCATCAATTGTTAGCTCAGCTTTTAGTTCCCCTTTACCATCTACCAATATCGGCTGTAAGTCTACAAAACGAACTTGATGTGCCGTACACAATTCTTTCAAAGCTTTGTTCAATAGCACGATCTTGTCATTCCGAACCTCTTCATAGATTTTTGGCAGTAAAGATTCATTCACAGGTAGAAGTCCCTGCACAAAAAGCGCTGTATTTGGCGACTGCTTTTTAACCTGCTTTATTATCCGCTCTATATTCGTTGAAATAATGGAAAGTGGTATTCCTCTTTTCATGTCGTTCACCCCACAGAGCAGAAATATTTTTCGTGGTCTGGACGCTAATATCTCGTCTAGTCGTGCTAAAATACCGTAAGTCACATCGCCGCTAATCCCACGATTGATCACATGCTTCCGCTGGAGGATTTCTTGCCATTTTCCACCTTCGGTAATGCTATTGCCAAGGAAAACGATTTCGTCCTTCTGATTGGGCATCGCTTTAAAAAACTCAAGCCTTGCGCGATAATGCTGATTATCAAACGTAGAATCAATACCCTTTGATTGCGCTAAAGTCAATGCCGGTAAAAAAAAAGGCAACAATAGGGCCTTCCAGTTCCTATAAGAAAGTCTGTTCATATGCATTAATTATTTTCGTCGGTATGCTCTTTTTCGGGTTTTCGCAATGGCACCCACCAGGAAACCAAAAAGGCTGGAATAGTAGAAATCAACACCCAGATAAAAAATTCTTTATAGCCCAAATGATCACTCAGCCAGCCGCTGATCATCGAAGGAATCATAAACCCCAGATTAACAAGTCCACTTCCGAAAGCGTAGTGTGCCATCTTATATTTGCCTGGGGCAATATTTTGCATGATAAAAAGAATAATTCCGATAAAGCCAAAACCATATCCAAAGTACTCGATGGCGACAGCAGCAGCTATGAGATAAAGGTTCGTCGGCAATGTGATGGCAAGAAATGCATAAGCTACAAATGGAACATTAAAGAAGGCACAAAGGATCATAAGTGTCCTCCGGTCTAAGCCCTTTTTGGATACAAAGTGCCCTGCGACAATCGACCCCAACACAAAAGCTATGGCACCAAATACACCATAAAGCAATCCAATTTCCGAAGTACTCAGGCCAAGGCCACCTTCGGTACGTTGCGCTTTAAAAAATAAGGGGGTGATCTTAATGGCCTGCCCTTCAGCAAAACGATAAAAGACAATAAAAAGCAAACTAAACCAAATATTCTTTTTCTGAAAAAAAGTTATGATAACGTCTTTAAGCGTATCCATTCCCTCCTTTAAAGAAGTGGATTTGGGAGCTTCATCGTGAGCAGGTAAAGCACGTATGCTGTACAGTCCTATCCCCAACATAATAAATCCATAAGCAAACATCACCACCATCCACGCGGATTTAATGCCGATTTCCTGCTCCAATTGCCCCGCCAAATAAACGAGTACGCCGCCAGAAAAAACTTTGGCCACATTATAGAAGGCACCTTGCCAGCCGACATATTTTGCCTGTTGTTTTGCATTCAGTTCATTCAAATATACCCCGTCGGCTGCGGTATCATGTGTGGAGCCACTGAATGCGATCAGTGTCAATAAGGCAATGGAGAAGCTAAAGAAATGATCCAACTGTAGCGTAAGACCAAGCAGACCAAAGAGTAGCCCCGTGAGTATCTGCGTGGTATAGACAAAAAATTTCTTGGTCTTATACAGCTCCAAAAAAGGCCCCCATAAAGGTTTTATTGTCCAGGGCAGCATAATCAATGAGGTCCAAAAAGCAATCTGTGCGTCCGATACCCCCAAATTTTTATACATAATGGAGCTCGCACCCGAAAGGGCAACAAAAGGTAGCCCCATGGCAAACCACGTTGTGGAGATCCAAAAAATAGGCGGAAGTGCCTTACGCCCTTTGCGAAGCTCCACCGTTTGTTCTAATAATTCATTCATTTTATGACTTCCAATAAAGTTTTAACCGGCTGCTCACGATCGTCAACAGCGCCACGATTCCAGTGAATAATACACCGCGCATCACTCCCCCAAAAACACCCTGTGCCCCCATCTGATCAAGAGCGCTCTGTAGTCCCGTAAGCGCCAATAGTGGGATCAACAATAGATTTCCTGCGGTATAGGCGACCATCGGATTTTTACCAACCAGTGCTATACCTCGAAACAGCGATTTTCCAAAAGCAAGTTTCTCGATACAACACAGCATTGTTAGCGCATAACAGGCTAAGCCCGTACAGACAAAATAATAGCTGTATGTGGAATAATCCTTTTTTATCCCCCCCTCATACGCTTCGAAGATCAGTCCTAAAAAAAGCAGATAGCTTCCGAGCACAGCCATTTTTGCCTGCAGTGCCAGTACTTCGCCCTTCCGAAAAACACCTGAACAGAAGCATAGCGAAAAGATCAACATCAGGGTAACTCCCATATTGATATCGAGATAGCGCATGTATAGATTGAAGACATTCAGCCCAATTAGAAGTGCACAGAGCAAGCCTTGTAATGCCAGTTGAGACCGCTGCATCCTGGATTTGTCGGCCAACGACGTATCAGCAATAATCCACTCGCCGACAACTGTAGCCGGAAGGATAATAAAGAGGTATTTGAGGTAATAAAATTGATAAAGCCAAGTCGCAGGGCTGAGTTTGTAGATAAATTCGTTGATACTACCAACTTCTTTGGATCCCAAAAAAACGCCCATAATAAATGGTAAAATCGCCATACGTAACCAGATGGATTTTGCCGTCAGCCACCACCACAGCGTTCCAAACAAAGCCATATTGGCCAGTACCAGAATAATAATATCTGTCTTCTGGAGGGTAAATCTATCCGTTTGTGCATACAACAGATATAGCATCCCTACAGATAGCAACAGGGCCACTATGTGAACAAGTCTCGCGGTCCGCACCGGTAAATACGACTTTAAATCGGCATAGAGTGCAAAGAGCAGGACAAACCCCACGATTGACAAGATATACTGTGACGCAGCAGGCTCTCCACTCATAACCCAAGCGCGCATATAAAAAGAAAATAAGGCGAAAAAGAATAAAGCAACAAAACGCTTAAAAATTGTACCCACGATAGGCAAAGCGTTTAGGTTAGCCACTTTTTTCCGCATAGCCAATGGGATGGCCGCCCCCATCGTAAAAAGGAAAATCGGAAAAACCAGATCTACCCAGGTTATACCTGCTATACTGGGATCAAATACATGTTTGGGCGGGGGCACCTGTGCATGGTACATCCAAGCAGGAAGGTTTCCAAATGAAATGCTCGATGAAAGCACCATTAAAAGGATGGCAATTCCCCGCAGAACATCCAAACTATCGTTTCGCTGCTGTGGAGTCGCTGTTGAATTTGGTAAAATTGGTATCATCTCGTTTTTCTATGCGTTCGGAAATCATTTTTTTGTTGCTATAAATTGGCCGGTAAAATCTACCGGCCGTTCAAACGGCTTTAGGATATGATCCAACACAACCGCCACTTGAGCCCTTGTTAACACTTGATTTTCTTTTGCTGCAATGACGGACCAGACTTTATTTTTATTCAAAGTGGGGTCGACCTGGAGCAATAGAGCCGCAAAAAATTCTGCTGTGACATCGGCACCCGAGCCAGCGACTTTATCGGCCGATGGATAATAACTACGCATACCGTCGATCAGGTCTACTTCGCTTATGCGGTGTTCGGGATAGAACCAAGTCTGATTGGCCCATTTGTAGGGCACCCCTTTTCCTTTAAGAATCCCGGTTGCTCCAACACGTTGGATTGCCTGAAAACGACTATCTTTTGGATCAACATCGATAAAGGGCATGAGATAGGCATGATGGTCCAAAAGTACTTGCTGGACCTCCCTTAATGAAAGATCTTTGGGCGTAACACCTTGTTTTGCAGACAGCGCCGCCAGCACTCCAGCAGCTTGACCAATACCCAATACAACTGGCTGAAGGCGGGTGGCCCCAGCCACAATATTGCTCACACTGATGCTTTTTTCAGCAACAATAAAATCCGCTATTTTCTCAGGAATCAAACTTCCAAGGGGTACATTGTAGGATGGTACCCGAATCTTAACAAAATCAATTTTGGGTGCATCCGGGTTCTTCAGGTGATGATGATCGATGGTATAATCGCCTACTATCCCACCTGTGCGGTACAAAGGCAGCTCCTGCTGATAAGGACTCTGCACATAAGGCAATGTAAGCTGCACCAAGCCTTTAGCACGTCTAGACTCGCGATGATAAGCAATAAAGGGAAGTTTATCGGCCGTATCATATTCATCATCGGCAAGCCCCAAGTTTTTAAAACCCAGCTGACTTTGAAGATGATATACAAAACGTAAGGTATGATCTTTCGCCTTTTGCAATTCCACCGCCCTCGCCTTTGGCGACATCTCGATAATATTCAGGTAGATATCATTTCCGTCTTTAGGCCAGTTTATCATGTATTTTCCATTCGGCAATTTGCCATAGGTAATCATTTGATCACAATTGATGATAGGCGTATTGCTGTGTGAAGCAGGATCTTTAACATCACAGGCATGTTCAAACTCTTTAGGATCATAACCTTGAGGTTTCTTTAGCAATCTCTTTGGATCGGCACCATAATCTTTCAGGATAGCGACATAAGTAAGGTCTTGAATTATTGAATTGGCCTTTTCGGGAGCAAATTCTTCTTTCGTATCGTAGCGGCTATCCATACCGATGCTGTAAGCAACACCCGCACGCGGCAAGAGATCCCCCAATTCCGTCGCATCGACTAGAATACAAGCGTTTACGGTTTTCTTTTTCCCTTCCTGTTCAATGGCAACGGTCCAGCCTTTAGGCTGTTTTTTCAGGTCTAAAAGGGTACTTTTATACCAAACGGCAATATTTTTTTCGGCTCCAACCATCTTTTTTAGCAAGCGATTACCGACCGAAGGCTCAAATAGCGTATTGCTTACCCAGCCTGTTTCCACTGCCTTTGGACCACCATAATAAGCATAAAGTTCTGCCCTAAATTCGCCCCATATTCCCGAAGGCATACGATGGTTACCATCAATAGCGGAGACCCCAGCGGCAGTGAGCATACCACCCAACCAGCTTGTCTCTTCCACCATAAGGACCTTACTTCCCAAACGGGCAGCTTGCAAAGCCGCAGAAACACCACTTGCTCCCCCTCCCACAATCAAGACATCGTATGAAGCAACAGCCTGCCCCTGCGAGGAGAGTGTGACAGAAATCAATAAAATAGAAAAAAAAGATTTAAACCAATTCATATGAAGTTAATTGCAGTAAATAATTTAAAAAATACGCACCAAATACCGGTTTAAGGACCAGAGATACATTATTTTGTTGTCGGACTAAAGGATCAGTATAAGGTGAATGAAACATATAGGTTATCGATTAATGGATCAGACGATTAAAATAAGCGAAATGAAACGGAATGGTTTTGGCCCAGTAGCCAGAGGTATGAGCGCCGGGTTGCGCAATATAAGTCGCTTTGATCTTGAGTACATCACAACTATCCCGAAGGGACTTATTGGCCCCATATAGATAATCTTCAGTACCACAATCAAAAATAAATGTCTTGTCACTCCCAGCGATCTTATGGACATTATGGATGACACTAAAACGATCGAATAATGGATTTTGATCGCTGTATTGACCTAAATGTTGGGCTAGACTTGTCTTCTTGAAAGCCGAATGTCTCAGATTGACAACTCCCGAACTGCTACCAGCACTTTTAAAAAATGATGGATAGTTAAAAAAGAGCCAAAGTGCACCATGCCCCCCCATACTCACACCCGTAATAAATGAGTTGTCCCGATCCGTATGATATTTGCCCTGTATGTAAGGCATTAATTCCCCTGTCAGGAACCGACCAAATTGTGCTCCGCCTTTTTGTGGACTGTCTAAAAACCAGCTCGTCCGAAGACCGTCAGGGCATACCACCACAAAGCCATATTGATCGCTCAATGCCTGAAAATCGACAAATTTTGAAAGACTTTTATAATTTGCTCCATGACTGTGCAGCACATATACAACAGGTAAGGCACGGTTGTCCGGCTTCATCTTTGGTATATAGACGTAGCCGGAATCTACTCCAGAAAGATGAGCAGACTGTAACGTATAAAGCTCTTGTCCTTTGGCCAACATTGTACCAACGGCACATAAAAGGCATATGATTAAACGCATGGATATAATTGAGTCAGTCTTTAGATTTATAGTGAAGCTAAATTAATAATAAAATTTATAATAAAAAAAGTATTTAATAATTTTTTTTATTTAATAAGGTTGGATTACGTTATTTTATAAAGAACTATATAAAACCGTAATTTTTCCAATAGTGGAATGAACATCCGATAAGATTTTGGCATAAAAAAAGCACCGGAGTTTTCCGGTGCTTTTTTAGTTCAGAAGTTCAATAAAGACAAGTGAGTTAATTATTTTATGCTATAGGTTACGTTTGCCATTGTCAACCAGGGCGAGGTAAATCGTATATTAATTGTATCGCCCGATTTACCCAAAGCCTGAACATACACGATCATTTTCCCATGATAAACGCGCTGTTTATTGTCGGTATAGTCGCCCATATCTGCATTGTTCCCCGCTTCCATACCCAGTAAACGTGCATTTCCAGCAATATCACAGGTGATTTCATCTTCCGAAAGGACTACAGGAAGCCCCTTGTTATCCACCACTTGCAAGGCAACCTGCAAAATGCCACCGCTCTCAATCGCTTTCCCTCCTATTACCGTCGCCTGAATGGCGGCTGGACGTTCACTGGATTCAATAGTGTGCCGAACAACTTCTTTTTTATTCGTGTCCAGACCAACAACCTCTAGTTTACCCGCTGCATAGGGAATATCCCAAAAGATGATACCTGTCTTCTCATCGTAATTTTTCTCTTCGCCAACAACTTTACCATTGAGCTCCAATCGCGCCTGAGGGCTATTGGTGTAACAGACCACCCTGATTTGCTGTCCCTCCTGATAGTTCCAAATTGGCCAGGCATCCATGGAGGGCGCTTCATTTTTCCGTTGCCCCTGTTCGGATTCCAATGCAGACCAGACATCAGTAGTCGTTGCTCCACCCTTCAATGGATAGGTTCCCAAATAAGCCATTGGTTTATCGGACCACAGCGATTGACGATAATAACCCCTCGGTTTAATAAAACCTGCGAAATCCAGCAGTCCTGAATAAAATCCACGTGAAGGCCAACGCCCCGACTCTCCGAGGTAGTCAATACCTGTCCACAAGAACTGGCCAAATATATGCTTGTTGTCACGCACTGCAAGCCATGCTGGAAGGTCATGTCGATTTTCACTTCCAAAAATTACGCGCGCTGGATAACGCTGATGATCCAGTTGATAACGACTTTCGGTATAATTGTACCCTGCAATATCAAGTGCTCCCGGATAGGCTGTTTCATTAGACATAGCCACACCTGCGAGGCCTGCAGTAACGGCTCGGCTTTTATCGTATCTTTTTACTGTAGCAACCAGTCTTTTGGCGATATCCCCAAGGCGCATCGCATCTGGCGCATCCTTTTTGTATCCGCCATACGAAGCCTGCGTAAATCCGCCTTCCTTCTTCTCTCCATCAAGAATAGGATGAGAATAAGGGTCATTCGGGTAATCAACCTCATTGCCTATACTCCAAGCGAAAATCGAGAGGTGATTGCGATCCCGTTTGACCATATCTGCAAGATCCTGCTCGCCCCAGCTTTCAAAAAAGTCATACGATCCCTCAAAACCGGGGGTTCCGACATTCCAGCCCTGCAGCCATTTCCGTTTTGGAAATTCCCATTCATCAAATGCCTCATCCATAACCAACAGCCCCAACTCGTCACATAAGGTGTAAAGCGAGGATGCTTGCGGATTATGACTGGTTCGAATGGCATTGACACCCAAAGATTTCAATGTCTGCAGCCGCCGACGCCATACCTCGGTATACATTTCAGCACCCAGCACACCGGCATCGTGATGTAGGCATACGCCTTTGACTTTCATCCATTCGCCGTTTAAAGCAAAGCCCTTGTTTGGGTCAAATGTAAAAGTTCGGAAGCCCGTTTTGATTGCCGACTGATCAATTTGCTTTCCATTTTGCAATACGCTTGTCCGCAAGGTATATTGATTCGGTTGATCCAAGCTCCACAATTTAGGGTTTGCAACCGTCAATTGCTGCTGTATCGTCGCTTTAGCTGCAGCATCAACCTTCACTTTCTCCGATTGATTAGCGACAACCTTCCCTGCGGCATCAATCAACTCCTGCACAATGGTAACCGCACTGCCGTTGGACGTACTATTGACAACAGTCACTTCGGTATTTAACATTCCTTTCCCTTGCTTTAGCTCGGGATAGGCATATACTCCCCATTGATCGATATGCAACGCATTGGCCTTTACAAGCCAAACGTCACGGTAGATGCCCGATCCGGTATACCATCTTGAATCGGCACTTTTACTGTGGTCGACCTTAACAGCGATGGTATTTTCTTTTCCAAACTCAATATAGGGTGTGATATCATAAGAAAAGGATATATAACCATTGGGACGTTTTCCAACAGATTTACCATTGATAAATACCTCGCTTCGGTTGTATACGCCCTCAAAATAGATAAATATTTTTTTGCCCTGATCTTCCATTGGTACCTGGAGCTGTTTTTGATACCAGCCAATACCGCCCGGTAAATAGCCTGTGGCGCTGGCTAAACTTGGACTGAGCGGGTATTTTACACCCCAATCATGGGGCAAACGGACCTGCTGCCAGGCTCCATGCTTCATTTCTGCGCTGGCCTGCCCCTCGATATCACCCAAATGGAAACGCCAGTCTGAATTGATCGCCTGGGCCTCACCAAATCCAGCCTGTGCGTATAGGCCACTGATGCCCATACCCATAGAAACAGCTAAGACGGATAGTTTTTTTATGAGATTCTTCATTTTACTTTTTGCATTAGGTTCAAGTGATTAAAGCGTTGGAACAACAGGCAAGACATGGCCCTGATCATCAAAATACAAACGATCCATGCATACCTCCCGGTTAAATCCTGCTGCGTCGCCAATATCAATACCTTTGGGATAATTGAATCGATGGTAAACAATATACCATTCGTCTTTACCGGGAATCTGCAAAATCGAATTATGCCCAGTGCCATAGATCCCTTTCGCAGGATCTTTTTGTAAGACTAAATTATTAGCCGGAACTGTGATCGGTCCATCTGGGGAAGTTGCAGTTCCATAGCGCACCCGATAATTTTCACTCCGGGTATCGTCTTCTGACCAAAAGAAATAATAGCGTCCTTTACGGTAGACAACATAAGCACCTTCGCGGAATGTCTTATCGGGAGTGAGTACCTTGACTGTATTTTTTTTGATGGAAACCATATCTTTGTTGAGTTCGGCAACAGCCAGATAGCCATTTCCCCAATACAGATAGCTTTTTCCCGATTTTGGATCGTTAAACACAGCCGGATCAATCTCCTGCCCGCCGTTGACACCCTCAGGCTTAAAATCGATCAGCGGTTTTCCCGCGTCCTTAAAAGGCCCGGTAGGTAAATCAGCCACCGCAACACCGATCTTTTGCGCTGCTGTAAAATAATAATAGTACTTATAATCGTTCTTGACTTTCTTTTCCGTAATTGTAGGTGCCCATGCATTTCGAGGTCCCCAGGCAACATCTTTTTTCAGGTCCAAAATCACCCCTTCATCTTTCCACTGAACGAGATCGGAAGACGAGAAGGTCTTGAAATAATAGCCCCCCCAGCCGTCAAAACCATCACTCGTTGGATAGATATAGTATTTTTTTGTTTTATTGGAATAGAGTACATCGGGATCAGCATAAAAGCCATCCAAAACGGGGTTCTTTCTGAATGCGAATTCCATATCTTTGGGTTTCCCCCATTTGGAGGTCAAGTCCAAAAGTTCTTGTCTTGAAATAGGAATAATGGTCCCATGACGTGGATGGAAATCCATGTCAATTTGATGATCGATTACTTTAAAACGATCAAGATCTTCGGAGGTGCAGAATTGGTACTTCCCTTTACCATAGACATCATACATCAGGACATATTTATCCGATTGATTGAGTTTAAAGACACTGGATCCTTCCACAGCATCATTGGTCTGCTGTTTATAGCCTGGCTGTTCAATCCATTTCCCCGAAGTCAGTGAATCGGTTATCGCCAGCTTAATGCCATTGCCATGTCCTTCAGTTTTGTAGAAAAGGTAGAACAAGCCATTCTTTGCAATAATATCGCCATCGATACAGGATTTACCATTTTTTGGAAGAAACAGCACTTTAGGTTCGTTTTCAAAATCTGTAAACTCCTTATTAGCATAAGCATAGTAGATGATATCCGGACCATTTCCGTGCTGCATGGACCAGTACACCATATATTTGTCGACCGAAGGGTCATATATAGTCTGTGGTGCCCATACTCTCTTCAACGCTTCCTGGCCTTTGAAGCGCTGCTGGATATCGATTGCCTGATGAGACCAATGCAATAGGTCTTCGGATTTTAGCAGGATCAAACCCCGATTGGAATCCCAGCCTTTGGAGGAGGTCATGTCGGTGAGCACCATATAAAATGTTTTCCCATCTTCGCCACGGAGAATATGGGGATCCCGTACACCACCAGTCTTGCTGATCACCTTCGAATCCAGGATAGGCTGGTTTTCATTCAAGGCTCTGTAGGTATAGCCATCTGTGCTGATCGCAAAACAAACAGCCTCATCTGCGACAGCATTACCTTTGAAATAGGCAAATAAATAACCTGCAAAATCTTTGTCCGTAGGTCCGCTGCGATAAGCCTGAGCAAAAACACCGCATGTAGCATGTATTAAAAATAAGGTAACTAAGATTGAAATTTTGTTTTTTTTCATGAAGGTTTAGTAGAATAAATAAGCATTAGACCATTTTTTGCATCTTTAAAAGCCACGGAATATAATCCCGTGGCTTCGTAATCTGGCAATTTTACTTGCCATAAGCACCTATTTTAAAGCTATTTTTTGAACTGCTGTATAGTAGTACTCTCCGGATACCGTAGCTTTCACCCCAATTCGGGCAAACACATAATCGAGGTTTTTCAGGTTGTCCGGCAATTCACCGACGATACTTGTCGGTTGACCAAAAGCAACATTAGCCAAATTGGCATCCACACGTAGCTCGCGTTGTACCTGATCTGTTAAAACAGATTTACCGAGGTAAAGACGCACAAACTCCAAATTTGCCGTACCTACTACTCTATTAACCGTAAAGTTAGCAGTAATACTGTTATTATTTTTTTGAAAAGACTCATTTGTCACCGTGAAATAGGGTGTTACAGGCACATCAATGGTCGTATTGCCTTTCACTTGCACCAATACCGTATCGGTTGCCTGTTGTAGCCATGGTGAATCTCCTTTCCGCACCAATTTGTATTCGCCATCAAAAAGACTAACAGAAAAAGAGCCGTCCTGATCAAAATATACGGGTATTGCTGAGCGAAGCGGATACCCATCCTGCCATAATTCCAATTGAGGCCCATTATTTCGAACGCCAATCGCCTTTCCTTCATAAACAACGCGTCCCGAAAGCGTTGATTTTGGGGCTTCAAAATTATCATATTTACAACCTACAACGAGTAGGCTTGCAAAAGCTACCAATAAGCTTAAAAATTTTATTTTCATGGTACAACTAGATTAATGGAATGGATTTCTAACTATTTTAGGGTTTTTATTAATGACATCCTGACTAATGGACGCATAATAATTGGCCATACGGAAAAAGCGTGCCTTTCTGAAACGCGCAGGTCTTACCCGTTCATAGATATACTTACCGTCATCGGCATGCCCTGGACGCACGACACGATAAGCATATAGTCCATATACAACAGCGTTGGGATCATTTTCCGATCCGTCCCACACCAAATGTGCAATACGCCATCTTTTAAGATCATAGTAACGATGATCTTCGAAAGCAAGTTCGACACGGCGTTCGTTCCGGATAATATCCATCGTTAGGTTACTAACGCTATTGGCGGGAAATCCTGCTCTTTCGCGCAATTTATTGACGTAAGTTCTTGCCTCCACAGTCTGTCCCAACTCAAATGCAGCTTCTGACGCGTTGAGATAAATTTCACCAAGACGAAACCACGGCCACCAGTTAGCAGCTGATGTACCGCGTGTACTGGCTGCTGGCGCATCGCTGACAAATTTACGGATATAGAAGCCGGTGTTGCTGACGTCCTGTGCATCATAAAGCGGCCCATCAAAACCGGTCCACAAACCACCACTCGCATAATTCTGTCCCAGTTGTGGGGCTGCAGTAAACTGGTAAGCTCCATTCGTCCCCCAAGTTGCCACTCCAGCTTGAATACTCACAGCACGTCCGCGAAAAGAAGTTCCCGGATAAATCACCGTCCCAAACAAACGAGCATCTTTATTCGCAAAAATATCGTTGATATTTTGGTAGGCTACGTAATTTCCTGCGCCGTTTTTATCATGTAGTGTGCCTTTGCTACCGTCTAGATAATCAAAACTTTCTACAAGACTCAATGAAGGAGAAATCGTCGATGACGACTCATTGTCTTCGGTCAGACTTCTGACGATATTGTCATAAGCAAAGCGGTGAACTTTTAAACTCGTGACAAAATCCTTGGCAAAGATGACTTCAGCACCAGTTTTCTTATTGAGCATATCATAAAAATTGGCACCTTTATCGGCATTCTCATTATAAAGCGCATAGGGGCCATTCATAATTTCCTTGGAAGCAGCCAGTGACTTGGTATAATACCCCGTCGCCATATTGGCTGGAATCCCCACTTCTCCTCCGGCAGTCGTTATCGGTGAGGCCATTAGATTATTATATTTCGCGATGGACGCCGCATAAAGCATTGCCCGACTTTCCAAAGCTAATGCCGTATACTTATTGGCTCTGGTCTTACTGGCATTATAGACGGCAAGATCTTCCTTGATCTCTTCCAATTCTTTGTAAATAAAATCGTAGACTTCATACTCCTTGGCACGTGCCACCTGCAATGGTGTTGGATCACCGCTAAAGTCATAGATGAGCTGGGTTGTAACGATCGGAACGCCGCCCATGCGTTTGACGAGCTCGAAGTAAACAAAGGCCCGGATGAAGCGTATTTCGGCTTTATACTGCTTGCGTTGTGCATCAGACAATTGTGTACTGAATTGATCGATATTTTCGAGGGAAAGATTCAGATCCCGAATCAGTCCATAATCCCAATAGCGACCGTAATCGTCACCAAACTGATAATCATTACGCCAGTTTTGATCGCGATGTCCCGACCACATGGCATCATCCAATTCGGTCATTCCTCCAGTATTGAAAACACCATGTAGCGTTGGCATTCTGTCGTAATAATTGGCAACGAGTGAAGTCAACAGTTTCGGGTCATTCCAAAGCTGTGCATCGGTAATCAATGATTTTGAATCCCGGTCAAACCAATCGTCGTGATTGCAGCTGCTCAACGAGGACAAGGTCAATAAAGCAACTCCTATATATGTAAGTTTAAATCGTAGTTTCATGTTAAAAAGTCATATTAAATCCAACCATAAATACCCTTTGCTGTGGATATACTACTGCTGCTCTCGCTTCGATCTCAGGATCAATCTGGTAGTCTTTGACATTGTCAAAAGAAATCAAGTTTGAGGCATTGATATAGAACCGTATTTTTTCGGCCTTTATCTTTTGAATCCACGCTTTTGGCAGATTGTATCCAACCTCCAGGTTGCGGACACGCAGATAACGTACATTGGTCAACCAAAAATCACTATTTCGACTATTGGGACCTGAGTTGCCGTTACGAATCGCAGGGTAGCGTCCCGGAATCCATTCACTGTTTGGATCATAAGGGTCTTTGCGATGCCATCTATCTTCAAGTAGATAAGCTGGGGAATTACCCCCACCATGGAAGGCATTACGTAACTCATAATCCTGAAACCAGGATTGCACCGCACCACCGGCCAGATCAATATTTAAGTTGATGCCTTTCCAGTCAAGTCCTATCCGACCACCGAAGCTCATCATCGGTGCCCAACCCGTCGGATAACCGATCGGACGCTGATCCATATCATTGATAACCCCATCGCCGTTTACATCTTTATAAATCAGATCACCAGGAAGTTGCGTCCTATTGTTCTGACCATCATTATTGATCGGATGGTTGCGGATCTCTTCTTCCGACTGAAATCGTCCAACGACTTGGTATCCCCACCATACTCCACCCCAGCGGTCTTCAATCGAGTTACGGTATTCATTCCACGAATTACTGAAACGAGGCTTATAGGTTTCTAAGTCACGATAACGTGAAAAAGTCATATTCCCACTGACAACATAGTTAAGCTCACCGACCTTATCGGTATAGGTAATGATACCTTCGGCTCCATAATAGCCGTTCTTACCGAGGTTTTCATTGGGAAGGTCATAACCGATTTCGGCTGGTAATAGGACATCGTACCGTTTGCCAGGATATCCAGTACGGATAATTTTAAAGATATCGGCCGTCAATGTCAGCTTATTTTTCAGCAGTGTCGCATCGATACCCATGTTATAATTGGTGTTTTTAACCCAGGAGAGGTTGCGAACTGGTAAACCTCTAGGCTGTACCCCGGGCACATAGGCTCCGTCTAAGACAGCACTTCCAGCCGCCCAATTATATCCGGCAAGGTAATCGTGCATTCCCACACCCTCTTCAAGTCCTGTTTGTCCGATCGAACCACGGATTTTAAGGTCACTCACCACAGATTTTAAGGGTTTAAAGAACCCTTCATCCGAAATACGCCAACCTACCGATGCTCCCGGAAACAATCCCCAGCGTTTACCTTCATAATATTTAAAGGAACCATCATAACGGCCCAGTACCTCCAGAAGATACTTGCCCTTGTAGTTGTAATTGACACGGCCAATATATCCAGCCCGAGCCTCGTAAGCCCATTCATCGGCCAAACTATTGAGCTCCGACAGTCTTAACAACGGAATATAATTGTTTGAAGGATTTGCGCCCAATGCCTTATACGTCCGGTCCCAATCTGAACGCTCATAGCCCAACATTCCCGCAAAAGTGTGATCGCCGATCTGCTTATTATAATCGATCTGAAACTGTGCAAAGCGGGAAACAATCTCCCTAGTGGTATCGTAACGCCAGCCAGCATCACTTCCGCCAGTTCGCTTATAAGCATTATTTTCGTATCGATATACATCATAGGTATATTGGAAACCTTCAAATTTATTGTTGGTATAATTGTAAGAAACAGTTCCTTTTGCCGACAAACCAAAATTTGTCTTATAGGCCGCAAAGAGATTCACATTTCCAGCAAGGTATTTATTGTCTTTATAGCCGGCAATATCGCGGCTAAAGAGAGCCGGATTATAGGGAAAATCATTGGTATGATTGATATACTCCGGATTGTCATTTGCATAGGGACCTACAGTCGGCCTATTTTTCATAATAGCCAAAATAGACGAGAAGTATCCATCCCCACCTGGTAAGCCAACATCCTGTGTTCCTTCATGTCTTCCTGAAATCTGTGTCCCGACAGTAAGACCTTTGAGTACCTCAGCTTCCATATTGGCCTGGAAATTGGTTCGCTTATAATTGAAATCCTTGATCATTGCATCCTGATTGAGGTGGCCCAATGACAGGAAGTAATTGGACTTTTCATTTCCACCGGTGACATTAGCATTGATGTATCGCTGTGGAATATTCTTACGGATCACCATGTCATAATAATCATAGCCTTGGTAGCCGGGCTCTGTCCCTGCCTGCCATTTCGCCAACTCCTCGGGTGTATAAACCGTCTTCGGGTCGCGGTTTTCATTCTGTGCGGCCTCAACCAATCCGCGTGTGTATTGCTTAGCGTTTGCCATGGTCGGAAAACGTGTCAAATTTTGCCAGCCTTGGTAGCCATTAATATTGATTTTTGCACTTTCTCCTTTTGCGCCCTTTTTGGTGGTAATCAGTACAACACCTCTGGAAGCACGGAATCCATATACTGCTGCTGCGGCATCTTTCAAAATAGAGATACTCTCAATATCTTCGAGATTCAGCGAGTTGAAGATATCTGCTCCGGAGCCATTCTGTGTACCAACCCAGTCAGTACCTTCCTGACCTCCATAAGCAACACCATCAATTACATATAAAGGCGAGCCCATATTCCGGATTTCGATCGCTGCACCACGACCGGGACGTGCGTCTTTGGCACGCACTGAGATCCCCTGCACCTTTCCTGCCAAAGCCCCAGCAGTTGTCGTCGATGATGACCGTACAATATCCTCTGATTTAATATTGCTTACCGCCCCTGTAATATTACGTTTGGACTGTTTACCATAACCAACAACGACGACATCCTCCAATACATTTTCATCTGCCTCGAGCTGGATTTTTAAATTTGTTGTTCCATCCAATGGAACTCGACGAGTCTTATACCCAACAAATGACACGACAAGCGTTCCTTTGTTAGCATTCAGCTCAAATTTCCCCGATTTGTCTGTTGAGGTTCCCTTCCCCCCTTCAAGGAGGAGTACGCTCGCACCAACGATAGGCTCGTTTGCTTTGTTGAAAACTTGTCCCGTAACCTTCTCCTGCGCATACAGCAATGTTGGCATCACGCTCAACATGGTGTAAAAAGAAGCAATCTTTAAGTTTTTCATAAATTTCAATACGAATTAAACAGTAAATAATACAATCTAGCTGGACAAGACAATATGATGGTAAACTACGGTCTACTTTGGTTATTTCTTTTGCATCGTTGCCACCCCTACCTAGATTTATAATTGGATTAATACCTCAAACTTAGCCGATTTTGCAACATTCCATCGTACACAAATCCGTCAAAAAACATATATTTTTTAGTCAAAAACCGCTTTTTAAACATATTTAAGGCATATTTTATGTTTTTTTTCAAACTGATCTCGTTTTGATCGAAGTATATTAGAAGGCTGCTTTATGCGAAAAAACTATGCCCCTATCTATGTTGAAATAGTAGGGGCATACTTATCTGATGCGAATTGTTTTAATACACTACGCGGGCTTTATTGTCGGATCGTTGATATTCGGAAGGTAGTTGGCCAAACTCCTCTTTAAAGCACTGCCGAAAATAAATCGCACTATTGATTCCGACCATAAATGACACTTCGGTCACGTTATACTTCCCGCTCCGAAGTAGATCTGCCGCCTTATGGATACGTATCTTACGTACGAGCTGATTGATATTTTTTCCTGTGATGCCTTTCAATTTCCGATAAAGGGTAGACTGACTCATATTCATGCGATCAGCGAGGGCAGCAGCATCCAATACCTCATCCTGCATATGCTGCTCGACGATCTGCATAAAATCCTGAACAAATTCATTTTCACGCCAGAGTTCCTCCGAAGGCTTTGGCTCTAGTTCTATATTGGTCGTTGAAAAAGATGGTTTTGTATTTAAACTTTCCAAAATCAGTTCATTGATCTGTTTCTGTCGGCTCAATAGATTGTCAATACGTTTGAAAAGTAAAGCTGCTGTAACTGGCTTGATCAGGTAGGAATCTATCCCCAGATCATAACCCCGTTGTCGGTCTGCATCGGTATTTTTTGCTGTCAATAGCAACAGTGGGATATGACTTGTACTACGTTCCTGTTTCAATTGCTGTACAAGCTGAAAACCATCCATATCGGGCATCATAATATCACTGATCACCAAGTCGGGCACCCTAGCCATCGCCATTTGATAGCCTAAAGTTCCATTTTCGGCGAGCACCACGTCATATTGTCTTTGCAAGGTACTTCCCAGATATTCACGAAGTTCCAGATCATCCTCAACCAATAGCACTAGCGGACGTTGCGAAGAAACAGGCAGCTCGCCATCCTCAACAGGTAATCGATCGGTTTTCAATTTTACCGTAAAGGTGGTACCAAGGCCAAATGTACTATTCACATCAATCTTTCCATGATGGATCGCCACAAGTTCTTTCACCAAGGCCAGACCAATACCCGTACCCTGAGTACCTGTACCCGCAACCTGATAATACTTTTCAAAAATCCTACCGATATCTTCTTTGTCAATACCTACTCCAGTATCTTCTACGGACAACACCGCCCAATGATCCAAATCCGATTCTTCGTAATGCAAGCTTAGTTTAATATAACCTGACTCGGTATATTTATAGGCATTCGACAATAAATTATCTACGATCAATTGTACGATTTCGGCATCAAATAGCGTACGTGAATCCTTCACAGGGAGTTCAGACAACACCCGAAGACCAGGTTTGTGATTCAATGTTTTATATTTATGGGCAAGATCTGCGAGCATTTCTCCCAAAGACCCGGCTTCGGGTACAAAGGGTTTAAACTGCGATTCTACCTTCCTAAATTCCAACAACTGGTTGACCAATGTGAAGAGTCTATTAGCGCTTTTCTGTACCGTCTGAACCAGTTCGCGATGTTTTTCAGTAAGCTGCTGCTCTTGAGACAGGTCGTCAAGGGGGCCTAGAATCAACGTCAAAGGTGTCCGTAGCTCGTGCGTTATATGCGTATAGAAATTCAGGCGTTCTGCATGTAACTGTTCGTCCTGCACATGTTGCCGCTCTTTCAGTTTTAGTTCGGATTCAGCTTTCATTTTTTTGAAATAGAAAGAAATGATAACATATCCAATTAGCAGCACAAGGAGCAGATACACGATCTTGGCGGATAAACTGAGATAAAAAGGTGGCGCAATTTTGATCAATAGATGCTGGTAGTCCTGCGACCATTGCCCATTTTTCATCCGGGTGCGAATCAGCAGCTCATGTTCACCATAGGGTATATTACGAAAATCGAGGTTGGTCTCGTTTCCCAGAAAAATCCAGTCATTATTAAGCCCTTGCAATTTATAACCAAACTCGACCAAACCGTCTAGAGCAAAGTCCATAACAGCAAGTTCGATGCGAAAGCTATTTTCATCATAATTGAGTTCAATTGCCTTTGTCGGCGAGGGATATTTATCGACCTGTGTACCGGACTCTCCGGATCCAAAAACAATAAATCGGCTAATACTTAGGGGTGAGGTTGGTAAATTGGTCGGGATTGTGGCTGGGTTGAAATAACACATTCCTTCCTGCATCCCAAAATACAGTCGACCTTCACTGTCTTTTCCTACACTTGCATTGATAAAACCTCCCAAAGGCAAACCGAAAGACTGGTCATATTGTAGAAAACGTCTTTCTTTCGGGACATAGCGTAACATCCCCGATTTGGTCGAACACCAAATATTTCCAGTCTGATCTTCTTCGAGTCCATTGACAAAAAGCCACGCATTCCCTCCCGGAGGCATCAATAGAGACAGATCACCAATCTTCTTACCCGCTTCCTGCACGGCCAGTCCTTGATTTGTAGCCACCCAGATATTGTTATTTCTGTCCCGCAACAAATGATTAATCGTGTTATTTTGCAAGCCATTACCCTTGTCCATTTTTCGAAGCAGTTTATGCTGGGGATCGTAAACATAAAGTCCTTGCCCATAAGTTCCGACCCACATGTTGTGTTGGCCATCTTCCATCAACGTTCGGGGCGCATAATCGCCAAGCATTGGTTTGTTGATCAAAAGCTTCTGGACATGCCCCTTTCCTTCATCATATATAAATACCCCTTGATGTGCTGCAAACCAGATCTGTCCTAAATGGTCCTCATAAATCGCCCGTACCTCCGTCACAGGCTCACCTAAATCAATGGTTTTCCAAACGGACGATCCAGCATATTGAACGGCAATTCCACCTTTACGTAAACCGAGCCAAACATGTTGATGCTGATCCTTAAAAGCTGTTAGAAGGAAATCGTCTGCCCCACCATTCTTTTTGGTAATCTGCTTCAATAAACGCCCTTCCGCATTCATTTCGACTAGACCTGAACCTTCAGTCGCCAAATGTATTGTCCGATTTTCCCCCACCAATACATTGCTCACTGTTGCCAGTCGATCCGGCAACATATTGTCTGATGGGAAGACACTAAAGAAGGGGGCAATATGACTCACAACTCCCAAGCCACCACCATATAACGCTAGCCAAACGTTTCCAAACCGATCGGGAGTAATATGCTGGACCATCGTATTATTGCCTTTCCCCAGATCAAAATGCTCTACATGCTGTATGGCTTCAATACGCTTATCATAACCATAGCTCGGCTGCAGTAAAAAGAGTTGCGACGATTCGGCCCCTATCCACAATGTATGACCAATTTCCTTAATCGCATACACAAAAGGTTCATTTCCATTTTTTGCCAATCTTGCCAAAGAAACCTGCTGTAGTTTACCTGAAGCTGGATGATACACTGCCAGCCCCTTTCGGGTCCCTATCCACATATTGCCGGCTTGATCACAAAACAAAACTTTAATTTCATTATCCGGTAATTGTCCGGAGGTATTGTGATTAGTTAGTCGTTTCAAAGAATGCCTAATGGGATCCATTATTGTTAAACCTTCGTTAACATGCCCGATGTAAAGCATTCTTTTTTGATCTTCGGCCAGAGACCAAATGCTATTTTCGGGAAGACCCGGAAAATTCTTTTTATTGAAATGACTAAATTCCCCCGTTACCGGATCAAAATGCTGCACCCCTTGATGGTAGGTCGCTAACCACAATTTCCCATCCTTGCCTTCAATCATATCCGTAATATCATTCGTGGCTATGGATTTTGGATTAGCTGCATCATGTGTATAATAACTGAATCTATTTGTGCCTAGGTCAAGTACATTCAGCCCATTGGATCTTGTTCCGATATACACTTTCCTATCTGCATACAGCAACGTATTAATTTCATTGCTATTGATCGATTGACCGTCCTGCTTATCGGCGGCATAATATGATTTAAAAGACTTTCCCGCATAACGGTTCAGCCCCAGCTCTGTGGCTACCCACATAAATCCTTCATCGTCATGCACGATATCCAGTACCTGCTGATTGCTTAAGCCATCTTGAAGGGAAAAAAAATGGGCATTGTTGGGCTGTCCATAAACATAGGCCAACTGCCAAAGAAAAACAATAATAATGAGAAAATTTTTCATAGCTCCGCCACCACCAAATAAATTAACAACACCAACCTGTTCTCTTGGATGAGATCCTTTGCCGACTATCATTCGCCCCAATCCATTTGCAACTTTTTACAAAATTGTTGAGCACCGCAACAACTATACAATGAAAATATTCAGGATATAAACACAACATAGGCCCATTCAAATAAAGGTTATTTTCAAGTTAAAGATAAGAATAAATACATAAATGTCAAACAAACATTTATAATAGTACCAAGAGGAATATTACGCATAATCTCACGGAATATTTGATCAACTAAAATTACCTGCCAATACCTGAAATATTGGTATATTGCAACAAAATCTAATAACACTTGTGAATCACAAAAAACACGTTCATGAATAAAATCTTCTCTACCTTACTCCTATCCTGTGCCCTGTACCTGCCGACACTAAATTTTGCGCAACAAAAAAATGCACTTCCTCAACTCATTCCATTTCCGCAGCAGTTGGAGGCTAAGCCAGGCCTTTTTCAGCTAAAGGGTCAAGAATTGGGTTACTATATTGATCCAGCCCTATCTTCTAAATCATTATCGGGATGGATCGACCATTCCCTATTCGGGAAACTAAACAAAAAAAACGTGAAGCAAGCCAGCGCCACGTTGCGATTGATTAAAAATCAAGGGCTCTCAAATGAGGGCTATGAATTGATAATAGATCAAAAAGGTATCCAGATTATCGCCGCATCTGAAAAGGGTGCATTTTATGGATTACAGACAATCCAGCAATTATATTTACTCTCAGGAACAACAGCTAAGCTTGCTCTCCCCTATGTAACGGTCAAAGACGAGCCTGCTTTCCAATGGCGAGGTGTCGAACTCGATGTAGCCCGTCATTTTTTTCCAAAAGATTATATTTATAAATTTATCGATCTACTTGCAACATACAAGTTCAACAAATTTCACATGCACCTGACAGACGATCAAGGTTGGCGCATAGAAATCAAAAAATACCCCAAACTAACCGAACAGGGGGCTTGGCGGACGTATAACAATCAAGATTCAGCCTGCTTTGTGAAAGCCAAAGAAAATCCCGACTTTAATCTGCCCAAGGAACTGATCCGCACAACAAACGGAAAGGAAGAATATGGCGGTTTTTATACACAACAGGATATCAGGGACATTGTTGCCTATGCGAGCAGCCGACAAATAGAAATCATTCCGGAAATAGATATGCCAGGGCATATGATGGTGGCTACAAAGGCCTATCCCGAACTCCTATTGGACAGTCAGTCCGCGGGCTGGGGAAAACAATTTTCTGTACCGATCAGCCCCTGGAAAGAAAGCAGTTATACTTTTGTTGAGAATGTACTAAGCGAAATCATTGAGCTATTCCCATCACACTATATTCATATTGGTGCCGACGAGGTAGAAAAAGATTCCTGGTCAAAATCAGCAGCGGCCCAAGCTTTTATGAAAGAAAAGCAAATACCTAACTTACATGATCTGCAAAGTTACTTCGTCAAAAGAGTGAACAATTTTATCCGTTCAAAAAATAAACAGAGTATCGGCTGGGATGAAATATTGGACGGCAGTTCCGATACCAGCATGATGGTCATGTACTGGCGTGGTTGGGTAAAAAATGCACCTATGGAAGCCGTTAACCGTGGTCACCGCGTCGTGATGACACCTACAAATCCGCTTTATTTTGATTACCTCCCCAATAGCAGCAGCCTAGATGCCGTGTATAATATGAGTGTGGTCCCTTCGGATATATCCAGCCAAAAAGCACATTTGATCCAAGGTGCACAAGCCAATATCTGGACAGAAATGATCCCCTCCACTGCGCGGTTAGAGTTTATGATCCTCCCACGTTTAAGTGCTTTATCGGAACGTGTGTGGACCAACAAATCCCTGTATGATAGCTATAGAAATCGAGTAATTGCACACTTTGGACTCTGGAACAAAATGGGTTTACGGTATCGTATGCCAGACCTCAACGGTTTCGCCGAAACACAGGTAATTGTCGACGGACAATCTACACTAAAAGTCTCGAATGAACTTCCCCAAAATCCAATACACTATACTACCGATGGTAGTCTTCCAACAAAGCAAAGCCCAGTGCTTAACGGTTCTCTTGTCGTTAAAAAAGAAGGTCCTATCCGTTTTGCGACAATCTCGCCTTCGGGCGCAAAAAGTGAGCTCTATCAGGTTGATTTTAAAAATGATACGTGGAAAAAGGGTATAAAAGTTGATGAAAGTACCGTCGCTCCGGGCCTTAGAGCGACATTTTTCAATGGAACTTTTACCAATACTTCTGCCATTTCGGGTCCCGAAGTGCGTCAGGAAGTGATAAGCAATGTAGCGCTAAGCGATACCATCAAAATGCCTTCTTTTGGTGCAAAAATAAGAGGATACCTCTACGTCAAAGAAAAAGGAATCTATAATTTCTATTTTACTTGTGATGATGGTGGTGTCCTGCGGATACATGATCAGCTTGTCGTTGATAATGATGGACAGCATGCACCAATTATGAAAAGTGGACAGATTGCGTTAGAAGCAGGCTACCACCCAATTGCTGTAGATTTCCTTGAAGCTGGCGGAGGTTTCACCTTAAAACTTCAATACAATGTCAATGATTCAAAAGTGATCGATATTCCCAAAGCGTCTTTTTTCCATAAAAAGGATTAGAAAAAATCGACATAAAATAGCAGTGATACCATCCCCAGTGCAGTCAATGCTCACTGGGGATTTTTTTACCCCACAAGATTCTGGTCTAACGCGAAGCTAGAGATAACATATTCGCAAAAAGACGATATGCCCCTGCTACTCCTGCTGGCAGTTGTCTAAACAGCGACAGGCTGTTATAGATATAATAACCTTTTCCTTTTTTGTGCAGTAGCAATAACCCATCTTCCGTACGATTATCTCCATTTTGCCCACGCAGTATCGGTTCAAAATCCGAAGCCCATTTTTGAGGTAAAAAAAGTGCCCGGTCCTGCACCCAATTTTGAAAATCATGCTGTCCGATTACATTAGGGTAGTTCAATATGCGATGGGAAGGGTTCAAAAATGATATCTGACTTTCCGTATCTGTAATTCTTTCCGGAGAAACTGCTAAAGGATAAGCTCCAACCTCCGTCAAATGCAAATCATACGGTGTATTATACTGCCCTATCAATACACCGCCCTGCTCAACATAGTCACGAAAAAGCTGATGAAATCCCGCAATTAGGGGATGGCTATTGTATATTCGTATTCCCAAAACCACTGCATCAAAGCCGGAGAGATCAATTCCCCCAATTGACTCAAATGGAATAATCTCCAAATGACCAACAAGCTGGCGTAAGCTACCTGCTAGTTCATCGTTCATCCCCGAAATATAAGCAACCTTCTGGGCCGTAATATTCACGGGTAAATTTAGCACCCGCAATATGCCTTTGGGAAAGTAAGTTACTTGATTAACATGTGGATAAACAATACTTCTGGATGTGAACGGATACCGCCCTGTAGCCGTCTCAATCTCAAAGCCGATCTCCTGAATATAATCCTGCTGCGCAGGCGAACTCAACTCAAAGCTAAGCTTCTCGGTTGCATTCCCCGCGATATTGAGCTCAATTTCCTTCGGAAATACATCGAGCCCATCCGGTAGCGTAAGCTTAACCTTTATAGATAAGGATTCGGAGACATTAGATTGTAGCTCTAAAGCAATTAAACGTCTGGTCGCATTGGAGAGCACCACGATATCCGAATCAAAAGTTGCTGTCACCGGAGGGGCCACTGTAACAGGACTACCGGCATGTTTCACAGGCAACTTAACCGCGATCGGCAAGCCGGCAAACTGCAGTTCCAAATGAACAGACAATTCAGTTCCAATTTGTGTCAATACAACATCAGCAGGCGACGCCGGCGCATAGTTATGTGCATCGCCTTCAGCACTAAGCCAAGTTGGAAAAGAAGGTAAAATCGTATCCAGAAGCTCACCATTTAAAAGGATCGTCTTCGAAGGTGACAAAGTGGATTCTATTTGCTCTCCGTTACGGATAAATGGAACTTTCACCGCAGTCAGCTGTAGATTGGATTCTGTTGGAATGTGTACCTGCAAAACCATATTCACCTCGTTCCCCGGCACCCACAGTGCCTCGCTTGCCTGTACTTCCAAAGATACACCAGCAAAGTCGAGCAGAAGACGCTCTACCTCAGCCCGTTTTTCATGGATAACATGGCCATCGGGAACAATTCTCATCCAAAATAAAATCGTTCCAAGCTCCAAGACAAGTTCTGCTGTATCTGACTCACATTTTGCAATGAGGTCGTCCACCAAGCGATTAAATACGAGTGAATAAGAATCTTGAGCAGTATATTGTTTAAAAATAGCGTGCTGTTTCTCCGAACTGATCGGTGTACCTTTTAATAATTCAAAATATTCGGTACTAGGCTGATGCCGAACCAGACTTCCCATGGCCTGAGAACGATGTCTATTACGGCTTTCCGCAGCAATCTCACCATAATGAAAGTCCAGATAGCCGTGTCTCACTGGAATATCCAGCGAAAAATACGCTGGCAAAGGCCTTACTTCTCCACCGATATCCTTCACACCACTGTCCTGATACACATTCCACAACAGCTGCCGAGCCTGCCAAGGGCCCAATTCGGATAGCTGTTCTATATAAGCTGATGGATCAGCGGCCAGATCAAAAGCCTTTGCCGCCAGAATTGCTGAGGCCTGATGATGCCCATGTGCGTCTGGGACATCCGGTGAAAAACGTGTTACAATTACAGTAGGGCGAAAATAACGGATGGTCCAGACCATATCGGCAAGAACACCGTTTTCATCCCATCGTGCCAGCGTTTCATCGACAGATTTAGCAAATCCAAAATCCTTAGCACGTGTAAAAAACTGTTTTGTTCCCTCAATTGCACGGGCTGCAAGTGATTCCTGCACCCGAAGTACACCCAGATCCAGTCCCTTTTCTGTGCCTATAAAATTCTGTCCCCCCTCACCACGCGTCACGGAAAGATAGGCCGTATCGACCAACTGATGCTGAGCCAAAAAGGTCAACAATTTATTGTTCTCGTCGTCCGGATGAGCACCGATATATAAAACACGATCGGACATTTTAAGCCTACATAACGCACGCATCATCATTTGATCTTTACGCGAAAAAACCTGATCTAAATGTTGTTCGTGTGCCTGTTGTGCTAAATATTCCAATGCCATATCCTTCTTACTAAATATTTCTACGGCTCAAATATAGGAATATTTTTCAATAAACTACTAAATAGGTAGATTATATATTTTAATCAAGAATTAGTATTAATTATAATGGAAGATTAGCGTTAAAAACAAACATGTTGCTTGTAAAAGACACTAATCCAATCGTATCAATACACCCTCTTTATGGGCGTAAAATTCATAGCTGGTTCCTTTTCTAAACTGCATAACCTTTTCGATATGGATACTACTATGGTTTTTGATGAGGGTAAAGTATTTTTGCCGGAGCTGAAAACTAAAAGCTACTTAACTGTAACACCTGACAAAGATGCCTCCCCTTTCTGTAGAAATTTAGAATTGAAAGCCGCTGGTATTTATTTTTGATCTACATCATGCGTACACTGTCTGCTCAATCTTGTTTTGTATAAAAATTAAATGCTTTCGTATAATATCGATTTCCCGGTGTCACCAGGAACATAGATTTGTAAGGATAACTCAGGTGATTGGGGAATCAAATGATTTTGAACGCAAATAAATTAGTAGCGATGAAAGTTAGGCAAGTGATGATTTTTAAAAGTTCAGTGAAGACCAAAGACAAGAAAAATCTTTTAATGCAATTGGTCAAGACCCATCTTCCACAAGTACAGGATGCCACGGTTGATCTTGATGATGAGGATGCTATTTTCCGGTTCGAAACAGAAGAGTGTTGTGTCGACCATCTGACAAATTTCCTACGTAGTTATGGTATCCAAGTCGATTTCCTGGAACGCTTTGTGATGGCCTAAATTAGCCATCAGATCAAAGGAGTCCTCCTGTATATTGTTTAAAGAAAGATTCTCGATAGATCTCACCAATCGGGATTTCAAACTTATCGATGTAAATAGTATGGTTATCAAAAGAATCAATAAACGATAAATTAATCAGATAGGATTTGCTGGTACGCGCAAACAGGCTCACCGGAAGTTTCTGGTGAATTGTCTTCAAATTCATTGCAGTAATCAGTTTATTGTTCCGGGTATAGATAACCACATAATCTTTGAGTGCTTCTATAAAGCGAATATCAGTAAATGCAATTTTATAGTATTTCCTATCCGATTTAATAAAAAGTGCATCCTCACTGGCCTTCTCAACCGTACTTTGGTTTTCTTTTAACGCCAGTAAATTTTTATAGGCCATTGCTTTATCGATCGCTTTAGCTAAGCGGTCTTTATTGATCGGCTTCAACAGATAATCTATTGCATCCAATTCGTAACTTTTCAGTGCATATTGCGCATAGGCTGTCGTCAGGATCACCAGCTTATCGTTGGGAAGAGACTGTGCAAAATCGAGTCCATTGACCGTTGGCATCTCGATATCCAAAAAAAGTAAGTCCACCGGGTTTGTCTTAATACATTCCAATGCCGATATCGCATTGGAAAATGTACCGACTATCTGAATAGACGAAATTTCTTCGATTAAATTTTTCATTTCCTCCCTAGCCAGGGGCTCATCGTCTACAATAATGCAATTCATAAGGGAATAGTAAGTTTAACGCTATATAATGTCTCAGTTGTTGACACCGACAGTTCATAATCATTTCTATACAGCAGATCCAGTCGTCTTTTAGCATTAGCCAACCCCAGTCCGCTATATTTGCTTCGGACAAATGAGTTGTCGGGATCTTTCGAATTTTCACATTCAAAACAAAGCTGCTGATCCGTCTCAGAAAAATGGATTGTGATGAAAGTATCAGCATCACCGGCGCTGAGACTATGTTTAATCGCGTTTTCAACAAAGGCCGTAAATAGATGCGGCGGCAGAAATACGCCTTTTTTTTCCAATTCTATTGGGCAAGATATACGCGTTTTTAAGTTATCGCGGCGTATTTCCTCCAATTTCAGGAAATTGCTTATAAAATTGATTTCGGACTTGAGAAGTGTCTTATCATCGTTATTTTCATACAGCTGATATCTTAGAAAATCTGATAACTTCATGATGACCTCGGTAGCCATATTCGGATCTTTTCGAATTAAAGCTTTAACGTTGTTCAGCATGTTGAATAAAAAATGTGGCTGAATCTGATTTTTTAAGGAAACAAGCTCTGTGGTCAAAGCCAGGTTTTTCAGTTCAGAAATACGCTTATTGTCTTCCAACCAACGTTTAAAAAGCTTAAATGTCGTGGTGGTTAGAATAATCGGAATACAGATAAATAATGCGGCGATTAGCCCCATAGAGTCCGACTCCGGTTTTTTTATAGCGGGAATATGAATGGAATAGATGTAATTTGCAATGTACATGACTACCAGCAAACTGGCCGTTACCAGCAGTATCAATGCTAAGACATATAACTCATATTTGGCCTTAAAGAAAAACTTTGGGATCAGTACATACATATTGGCGTAAAACATGCAGACGAATACAAACCATAGGATAATAGAAAAATAAAACCGATAACTCCCTTGAAAATGAGAACTCGAATTTGCATTTGCAAAGAGCAACAGTAAACCGATCAGAAAAAACACATGTCGCAGTGGCCTGAATTTATTTTCTGTAAAATACCTTAAAACAATGCTATTATTGAAGTCTTGCATGCATTAGAATGATTTTAACCTAAATAACAAAAATAAAGCTTTTCTTGGCAAGAATCCGATCTCTTATACGAAGACCTATTTTTTTTATACCAAAACTGGGAGATGATTTTTAACGTTCCTTTTCACTGTTCCCCTAAATTGGACTTTTGTATAAAAACAAGACCTGTTGGTCTAAAAAAAAAATCCCACCTACAATTTTCGGCTATCCTTACCATGATTTTAATCATACATTTATGCAAAAAATACTTTTAGTGTTTGTACTATTGTTTCGTATATCCACTTCAATCGCACAGACTAAAGATAGCGTACAGCAAAAAGTGAGGGCTGTTGTTACCGACAAATTTCCCATAACACGGGTACTCAATTTGACCTATGAATCCAATACAGGATACCGTTATTCATCAAAACTCCAAGGTCAGGATTTACCTAAATCAAAAGTAGAATCGATGTACCAAGCCGGAGGTAGTATCAACATTAATTTTTTAAAGAGCAGAACCTGGAACTTGGGTACCAACATTGGCTATCAGTTCACTTCTGTCAACTCCAATCGCCTAGACCCCATCGCACAATCCACCATACAGTCAACCCATCAATATCATTATCATTACGAATCACTTAATCTTACCCGTTATTCACGTTTATGGGGCAAAGTAGCATTTTATACCGCAACGGTTGCTGCCAATGGGAGTGAAAAAGCAATAGAACGCATGAATGGGGTATTATCTGCTACTGTAATACTAAAAGCTACGCGGGAGATTCAAATGGCGGTAGGCCTCATCGGCTTTATAGATCCGGCAGCCATTGTTCCGGTTTTCCCAACCTTTGCCTACAAGCAGCAATTTGCCAATGGGATGATACTTGATGTCATCTTACCTAAAGGAGCCTACCTTAGAAAAGAGGTCTTGCGGAATGGCCGCGTTTCAATAGGTTCCGATTTAAATAGTACGATCTTTTACCTCTATAACTTTCAGGGCGCTGAAAAAGTATATACCTTCAGTCAGATGGAAATCAATTCGGGTCTGACTTATGAACATAACCTGGGCCGATCTTTTATTGCTACCCTTAAATCAGGACTAAAAACCATACCTCGCGCACGCGTATTTGAAAAAAACAAAACCCAACGCGATTATGTATGGGAAGCAAGCCCCGATCCTTCGTTTTATATTAATGCGGGGCTTTCCTTCAATCCCTTTGCTAAGAAAAGGAAATAATATCTTTTTTTCGGGTTATCCACCCCATATAAATCGATGATTGAAAGAATCGAACAGGAGGTTCAAATCCGGCTTCTTCACAGAGCTCGGCTAACCGTTCTTCCGAGACATGCAACAATTCATGCTCGATTCTTCGCAATCTTTGAGCGACCTGTGTTTCATCTATCCCATCGGGCAGAAGAAGTTTCAACAACTGCAAGTTTTGTTGAATCTGCTCCTTATTGCCCGTAATATCTAATAATAACAAGGGTGCTTGCGACATCATTCTCTTGGAAATATCTTGGAGCATAGCCAATTTTTGGCCATTGTCTTCTAAAAAGTGTAATACAAGTAAAAGTGTCGCAGCACCATATTGCTTCTCTTCGTCCAAATCACTTACCACACCTTCGACAAGATGAACATTTTCGTCCGCTTCAAATTTTTCCAGGGCCTGACTAATCATCTCAGGCGACGGATCTACCCCGGTTATTGTCCAAGATTCTGCTGTGTCAACAAAACGTTCTATTTCATTTCCTGTGCCACATCCGACCACCAATAAATCCTTATTTTCGATTTCTCGGAGGAGCTTAGGCAGCTGATCTAAAAAATAATGGTAATTGGGAATCCAGGTCTCAACAAATTGGTCATAGCCACTTGCGCGTTCATTTTCAAACAGTTCTACTTTATTCATCTAGCTAACAATAATCGTTCAATATAAAATCAGTATGCAGTTAAATGGTATACCTTTTCTGCATTCCAAATATACATCCAAAGTCATCTATTTAAAACTATTCTAAATAACTAATGGTTATTCTGACAATCTCGTTACTTATATTTCACCGAATAGATCGGTCAAAGAGTTTCTATATTCAGGTTATATCAATACTATTTTTTTGAGCGCGTGTTAATTACTTTTTTCAGATCGATTCCTTTCGCCAATCAAGGCCTAAAGATATTACCCAACGTGTACATGTATTCAATAGCATTAAAATAAACCTCCACTTTCTTATAATACTTTTTTAGTATAGACATTAATACAAATTAAAACCTTAAAGGTATTATTTTAGACATTACATTCTGCTCTTAGTTAATTTTATCATGCATGGTGACGATAATTGTCCCACAACTATGCTGTCCTTTTACTATACAATTTCAAAATTGCTATAACACTTTGAAATTTTGGGAATCATAAGGATGATTTTCAACCATCATGATCAAGCGTTTTAGGAAGAGACCCCTATTTTTTATGGGGGATTGATGAAGGTTCAGAACCGTAACTTAATAACATCTGACAAATCAGCATAAAAAAGGCCAGGAAATCAACCCCTGACCTTCGAAAAATACAATATCTAACCTACATTACTTACTTTTTTAACCGATGCAGATCGCAAATAGTTTTAAATATTTTTAGGAAATTCGTCTTTCCACCAGGTAAAACGCCAGTCATCGCCTTCTTCTTCGGTCAACAGGCATTCTTCCAGCTCCGCCAGATATTTTTCTTTATCCAGATCCTGACCTATGAATACCAATTCATTTTTTCGATCTTCCCACTCCGGATGCCAACGTTTAAGAAGTTCAGGTCTGATTTCGGCATAACCGGGATACTGATAGCGCTGCTCTTCGGGCATGCTACTCCACCATGAGCCTGCACTTTCCAACCTTACGCTACCACCTGCCTGACTAAAACTGATGGCCAAATGCGGTCGGGAGGCCAACCACAGTAGACCTTTGGCTCGTATGATATTGTGCGGGTAACGCTCGTTGAGGTAACGGTGCAGCCGTTGTGGATGGAAGGGCCGTTGCGATCGAAAAACAAAAGATGAAATACCGTACTCTTCTGTTTCGGGTGTATGTTCATTTTCAAGTTCCCTGATCCACCCTGCCGAAGATGAAGCTTCATCAAAATTAAAAGAGCCCGTACCCATAATTTCCCGGGGATCAACGCGTCCAAATTGTGTACGGATACGCTTTGCACCTGGATTGATCCGCCCAATTGCAGCCTCCAGCGTACCCAAAGTTTCTTCAGATACCAGATCGGCCTTATTCAGGAGGATAACATTCGCAAACTCGATCTGATCAGTCAACAGATTTACGATCGCCCTATTATCATAGTCATCATCCGTCAATTTCCGATCTAATAAGGTGTCGGCGCTTCCAAAATCTTTCGCAAAGTTGAAACAGTCCACAACTGTTACCATGGTGTCAATATAACTGAATGTAGACAGGTCAATCGCATTATCATTACCAACATAACTGAATGTCTGGGCAATAGGGATAGGCTCCGAAATACCAGTACTTTCGATAAGAAGATAATCAAAACGGTTTTCTTTCGCTAGTCGCTCCACCTCCACCATCAAATCCTCTCTTAATGTACAACAAATACATCCGTTGCTCATCTCTACTAATTTTTCTTCCGTTCGTGAAAGTACATTTTCGCGCTCAACAGCCTGTGCATCGATGTTCACTTCGCTCATATCATTGACAATGACGGCTACCTTCTTACCCTCCTTATTGTGTAAAATATGATTCAATAGTGTTGTTTTTCCTGCGCCTAAAAATCCACTTAAAACGGTGACAGGCAATTTAGTTTTTTTGGAAATGCTGCTCATAGTAATTTCGTTTTAACAAATGTAAAAACAATAACATTTAAATGCAACACTGTTGCTTTATTATTATACACACGAAACCAAAAGTCTTCCAAATGCCCTTAACACTTATCAATGATTAAGATAAGTTTCATTTAACCTGATCAGCAAGACGTTGCCTTGATACGTTCACGATCAGCATCCCAATACTTGCAGTCCAGTTCGATAAATAGGGAACTGTAAGACAGAGTTGACTCTGTCTTCAGCCGACAAACCCAAAAGCTGTACTGCTTTATCCATTTTCGCGAATACTTCTTCGTGCATCAGCGGGATTGATTTTGTGTTAAGAAGCAAATTATTTATCCATTTTTTCATAGCCATTGTATTGTTAGTGTATCTCCATTTTTTAGCATGACTTGCTCCTTAAAACTAAGGATCAGACGCCCATCGGTGCGTTTCAGCTCAACCAGTTCAATCGACCTTTCATTTTGCTTTACAATGAGTTGTTTTTTATTGAGCGACAGGTCATCCGCATCACCTAGATGAAATTCATGAAGCATCAATTGACCATATTTCAAGGTCAGTGTACACTGACATAGCCCTTTAGTTTTTCGCTTCTGGGCATAGGTCCCCCATCCTTTTGCTGTTGTGAAAGGCGCCTTGAAATCTGCTTTTCCTAACTTAGGGGCAAATCCAATCTGTCCTTTCGGCCCATGATAACTAAAACCGCAGGCGCTGATAAAGGTTCCATAACTTGCCATGGCACGTGCATAATGATCGCTGCATTCAATCTCATTAAAAGGATTTCTCTTGGCAGCATGATGGCGATCGTGGATCACCCTTGTCAATGTTAAACTTTCGTCAACCATGCCTTCAGCCATCATATGTGCTGCGACCTGATGTTCAAAGCCACTCATGCATTCATGGAAATAACCTAATTGCCAGGTCGTATTGTCCCCATAAGCCTTGTCTTCATTCTTTGGATTAGTGTTCATAACCATGCCCCCCTCCCCAGCCAAGGCATAAGGCCTTCCCCCAAGATGTGTTTTTATATAGGGGCCAACATCCATGGTAAAGTTATATTTCCAGAGTGCTTTCAATGCAGACACTACGTTCTCCTGACGATTGACCCCCGGCATGTCCAATTGTCTGCACCAGGCCTGACCATAAACCTGGTCAATATGACAGGTATTATAAGAGCCTAGCATTTTTCGCCCCTGCAGCATATCGGGACGATGAATATAATACTCTCCATTAAAGAGTTTGCTATCCATATTTTCAGATCCCTTACTAACATATTCCAAACACAATTTTTGAAACGTTTTATCACCTACTTCCTTCGCCATCAATGCAGCAGCCTGTATTGCTGCGAGACATAACCCGACAATCCAGGCAATTTCACCTTCCCAGACCGCATCGAGTGTATTTTCCATTGGCGTATCGGTCATACCATCCTTGTTTTTATCCTGATCAAGAACAAATTGAACTGCCTTCTTAAGTTTAGGCCAGTTTCGCTTAAGGAATTCGCTATCGCTGCTCATCTGATGATCGCGATAGAAGCGTAGAATAACACCAGCCTGCCCATCAATCGCTGGTCTTTTTTCATATTCAGCACGAAAGATGATGGCACCGGTATCAGACTGAAAGCCAACACCTAAATCCGTCACTTCACGTAAATTACGTTCAAGATCCGGAAATATCCTGCCCATGGACTGCCCATATTGCCAAACGTGCGTACAGGTACCGGCACATGCCCCTACTCCTTCCCAGCCCCAAAATCTTCCCGAAGCAAAACGCATGGTATTTGCTGTGGCCAGTGTGCCTATATTGACAAAAGTACGATCCATAAACCAGTACGGCAGTGTTGTATCATTCCAGGTCTGCTGCCATGCCATGGTTTCGCTCTCGAGTTTTTCACGATTGTTCAAATAATAATTGATTACTTCGGCCGCATTACTAAACCTGGCACCATACCAATAGCCCGATTGCGCATCCTTGAGGTGAAGTTTCAGTTTAGGGTGCGGATTGTTAAAATACCAGGATATTGCATAAGAAATTTGGCTTGTCGCCCTCGCTTTTATTGTCCGTTTTACCGTAAAGGCACCTACTTGCAAATCCGAAAAATCGACGGTCGAATCCACCCTATCCGCCTTTACCTCCTGCGGTTTTACAGGCCATTCCTCTAACCTCGTCGTGGGTTGCGCATCGAAATCAATACAGGTAAAAGCCATTGATCCATGGTCGCCAGCTTCCATGGCTTGAGTAGGAACCTGATCGCAACTAAAAAGCAACACTTGAGTATCGGCATGTCCCGCTAGGAAAGAGCGTTTGTGTACAGTATCAAAATCTTTCCGCCCTTTATGTACACCATTTTCCATCCAGCCCGTAACCGTTACATCGACTGGCGCGTCGCCTTTGTTCTGCAATTCGATATGTATAGTGGTAAGCGGCAAAGAAGAATTATCCTGATCCAATGGAATAAATGGCGAATAGGCAACCAACACCACATCCAATGGGAAATCTGCACTGCTATAGGTAATTTTACAGGTAGGATATGTTGCTTCAAATGCAACCTCATCCCAGTGGTTTTCTCGGAGCTCTTTGATCAACTGCTTTCCATTAACCGCAGTTGAAATCGCAAAGCCCTGTTCCATACTCCGCAGGTTGTCTGCTATAGCAGGCTCAATATAAGCAGATCCATCCCTCGGCCGTACAGTGACCAAGTCTTTTCCATTGTTCCATTGCACATTTTTGGGTTCTATCCCCTCGCACTCACCATCATAAGCCGTATTAAATATCTGCCACAACCATAGCCGACCATCACCTCCTATATAGACCGTACCCGAATGTAAACCACCTACAGGCATTCCAATGTACCGAAGCTCGTTTTTACTTTTTCGATAGGTGATTTTTTCTCCCTTTTCATACAGCGAATCAAACCATTGCCTGCTGAGACCTTTTTCCGCTGGAATGTTGTGAACAGGTTTATCCCAGGCAAATACGGTATTTGACCATACAGGAAATTTGCTGGCCAATACGCCCAGGCCAACTAAACTGGCTTTCTTAAAAAAACTTCTTCTGTCCATTCGTTTATAATTTATTGCCGTCCCGAATTTAGCGGAAGGAACTATTGGTTTGTCTGCACAAGATATTGAAATATCCTTGATATCCAGCAATAAACATCCCCACAACAAATGGTAAATTATTAAAAAAGTTAAAGCCGCCTGATGTAGCAAAATCAGAGCGGCTCAGCTTACAGCACAGGAAAGTCTGTAAAGGTTACCTACCAGTGGATCTATTCGCTTAAAACAAACGTACTTTAAATCCCAGTTGATACTGGTCAATATGTGCATCCCAGTTGTCTACGATTTTATTATTCTTTTTAAACTGTCGATATCTAAAATACAAAGCTCCAAGATCTAGCCCCAAAGCGTATCCTATTCGTGTACGACTGTTGAATGCTGGTTTTCCATCATTGAGCTTATAAGCGTCGTCATTGAGCAGCATATTAAAATCCAGACCGCCCTGGATCGAAAATTTTCTCGTAAAATTAACTTTAAGGTACACCGGAGTGTTGAGGTATTTCAGCGAACGGGTCCCTTTGGACAAACCTCCGGAAAGAGAAGCTGTGTTGTCATTAACACGTATACGGGTTAAATTATAACTAGGCTCAACTTGAATATCCATCTTGTTATTAAGTCCAAAAATCAAATCTCCGCCCAATTGATACCCCATTCTATTGCCACCAAAAACATAACCATTTGCGCGTGAAATATTACCACCGGCCCGAAGTCCGAAGCCCATTTGTCCGTAACAGGCGGACTTGAAACCAAACAATCCCATGATCAAAAAACAAACTAGCGCACCATGCTTCAACTTGAATCGATCTATATCTATCATTTTTCCCATACAACACATCATTACATTAGACAAACAACTGTTTTTCGGCAATTTGCAACTTTACGAAATAGGCGATATTCTTCTTCTTTATACTTTCCTTCAACATTCGGGCTTCCAGTGTAAAATAAGCATGATTTCGCAAGAAAACTAGGGTCAGCGCATACCAAATGCGCTCGTCGATCACCTGATTTTTTCTATAATTTACTTCCAGATACATCCTTTGGTTAAGATCAATAAAACTTTTACTTCCCAAATGAAATGAGACTGCATCCACAACTATTTCTTCCAGCAGATTTTCCGGCTTTTTCGAGGGCCTTGTTGCAAAAATGCACATTTCAACTTTTTTGATTACGGACTCTGCAACCAAATGTTCCTGTAAAAAACACCTTGCAGCAGATGCACTCCTCTGACGGGTTCCTTTTACCCCTTCAGATAGATAACCTATATCCTGAAAATAAGCGGCACAATGTGCGACGAATTTATCTTCGGCCATCAAGCTATACTTTTCACTCAGGATAACTACCGCATTTACAATATCACGCACCCGATCAATCGTGTGAAAACACAGTTGTGGATTGTGGTTCTCGCGGTAACTCTGCACTAAAAAAAGATCTGCCTGCTGAAGTAAGTTTGTGTAATCCATTTAAACAAAACTAAAATTCCGTAAAAAATAGATTTAACATATTATACCAAAGGGCCTATTTTTTATACCAAAAGGCCCTTTAAACAAAAAGGCCAGGTAATCACACCTAGCCTCTGTCCTTAATTTTTCCTTTTTCTATCAATTATCCTAAGCGCCAAATCGCTTTAGATGGTTAATTGCTGTTGTTTATGACACTATTTGATCGTTACAGCAAAAGCATATTCATCGGGAGGAAGACATTGTGATGCGTCACAAGCTTGCCATTCCACTGTACCTTTTACTGTTGCAGTTCCTTTGTTGAGCGAAACTTTTTGCTGAAAGATCACTTCATTTGTAAAGTATCCTACATCCATTTTGAAAACCTCTTCGTGTTTAATCTTTGGTTTTGGTTCAGCTGTCTTACCTACCAACGCATAATCAGCAGCTTTACTGAAATTGAAAGATGTTGGAATTGGTCCTCCATCTTTTACATTTTGAGAGTAAATGTGCCAACCATCTTGAATGGTAGCCTTCACGTAAACCATAGCTTCCTTGTTGTTCAATTTTTTGCTGGCTACAGTCCATTTTACAGGTTTATGGATCTGAGCGAATGCGCCCGAAACGGCGAACATAACCACGGTCACTAACAATAAAATCTTTTTCATGTTTGTATCAATTTTTCAGTTTATTATTTCATCGGCAGCACATTTCATACAGTATTTTTTCTATAAAAAACACCACTTAAATGCTTACAACAATATTCGCTATAAACAGAATAAAACACAACATGATCACAATAAAACAATAAATTTTATCAAAAAATACCAATTAAACCATATTTTTTACACTTTTAGAGGCTCAGTTTTTTCAATTCCAGTAATATATTCAAAAAAGCTATCGGACTAAAACAAAGGGTATTGTCAAACATATCTGTTGGGAGCTTGTGAACGCATTCTGCGCTACAACTCCATCCCGAGCGAATCAATTTTACATAATTATCTGTATCTTATGCATGATTCACATTTATGCCATGGCTATACCAACCACAAAAGACGAACTCCTTCACGCTATACGTACAAATTACAGCAAGCTTGTCTGTGAACTTTCCGATATTCCAGTCGATCAAACTAATCTTCTTATGCTCCAGGGTCATGCTAAAGGAACAGTAATGAGTATAAATAATCTAATTTCCTATTTGATTGGATGGGGTGAGCTGGTTCTCAAATGGAATAAGAAAAGTGAAGATGACAAAGAGGTTGATTTTCCGGAGACTGGTTTTAAATGGAATGAGCTAGGCAAACTGGCTCAAAAATTTTATCAGGATTATGCCGACCTAGATTTTACGACTTTATGCGCAAAACTAGATCAAACTGTTTTAACAATTATGGAACTCCTTGAGCAAAAAACAAACATGCAGTTGTATGGTGTAACCTGGTATGGAAAATGGACCTTAGGCAGAATGATTCAATTTAACACCGCTTCACCTTATCAAAATGCAGTCGGGAGAATCCGTAAGTGGAAAAAAGAGAAAAAATAGTAAACCATCGCTGGATAAATATTGTTATTCAATAAACACATATATTCATTACTATGGGAAATCTATTATATACTATCGCTGTTATTTTGGTCCTGATATGGGCAATCAGTTTTTTTGGTGGATTCGTTGGCGGAGGACTAATCCATATTCTTTTGGTTATCGCTATTATTGCAGTGCTTCTGCGTGTAATTAAAGGAAACGCGTGAAGACTGTAAGCAGTTTATTACGATAAAAAGCTCCTCATTTTTAACGCTGAGGAGCTTGTATTTGCTGTATATTCTTTAGCTAAGGAACTTAAATATTCAGATCACCTTCATTACCTATATCTTCCGTTTCACCTGTTAGTCTAACTTTTAGCATCTTAAACAGGTTGACAATCATATTGGAGTCTGAATCCCAATAATGAGCATCTTTAGGCGTAACACGCAACAATCGAATATTGGGATCCTCCTTACCTTTCTCAAACCATCCTTCCATCATTTTGTTCCAGTAACGATCGATCCTTTCCTGATCTCGCGAAAGACTCGCTTTACCATTTATACTTAGAAAGGTGTAGTTTTTGGGGTCCGCATAAAATAAGGAAGCTTTTGGGTTTTGTGCGATATTCTTAAAGGTATCGCTCTCAGCAGAACAAATAAACCAAATATCTCCATCTTCGTCTACTTCTTGTCTACTCATTGGAACCCCATGTGGATACTCCGATTCAGCTGGAAATGAACACACTGTTCCCACATCGATTTGATCGACAATTGCTTTAAGCTTATCTAAAGCTTCTTTGTTATTTAAATTATTCTCTGCCATAATATGTCGTTTATTAAGGAACAATATCCTATAGAAAATCGTTTATTTTTTCAGCAAATTCGGGCTATCTTCGGCAGTGAAAGGGGAAAAGTACGAGTAAAAAAAGATAAATCAAGTAATTTTACGCGTCCATAATACTAATAATATTAGTATTTTTACATCAAAATATTAGAAAATAAATCATGTTTGGTTTTGATGATAAATTGCAAATATTAGCTGATGCCGCTAAATATGACGTAAGTTGCAGCTCAAGCGGAAGTAAACGAAAAAATAGTGGTGGTATAGGTGATTCATCGACTAGTGGCATTTGTCATACCTACACCGAAGATGGTCGCTGCGTCTCCCTGCTAAAAATTTTAATGACCAATTATTGCATCTACGACTGTTCATTTTGTGTGAGCCGACGCAGCAATGACGTACAACGAGCCGCATTTTCGGTAAAGGAAGTTGTTGAATTGACCATGAACTTCTACCGTCGTAATTATATTGAAGGTCTTTTTTTAAGTTCGGGTATTTTCAAATCTGCCGACTACACCATGGAACGCTTAATGTTGGTCGTTAAGAAACTTCGGACGGAAGAACGTTTTAATGGTTATATCCATCTCAAGGCGATTCCAGGTGCGAGTGAATCGTTATTAAAAGAAGCAGGTCTATATGTTGACCGGATGAGTGTGAACCTCGAAATTCCCACTGAGGAGGGGCTCAAGCTCGTTGCCCCCGAAAAGGACCATCAATCCGTTCGCGAGCCGCTATCGATTATTAAAAATGAAATCCTCAACCTTCAGCAGGATCGAAAAAAAGACAAGAAAACACCCATGTTTGTACCAGCAGGCCAAAGTACACAGCTGGTTATTGGAGCGACTCCAGAAAGTGACCTACAGATTATGCAGGCCGCCAATGCATTCTATAAAGATTACAATCTCAAACGGGTTTATTATTCGGGATATATTCCCATCAACGCGACCGATTCCAACCTACCCCAAATTGGGACATCACCGCCTCTTGTACGTGAAAACAGACTTTATCAGACAGATTGGCTTCTTCGGTTTTATGGTTTTTCGCTTCATGAAATACTCAATAGTACGCATCAACAGCTCGATCTGGAAATAGACCCTAAACTTGCCTGGGCGCTACGCAACCCGCAATTCTTTCCCATCGACATTAACAGCGCTACGTATGAATGGATTATCCGAATCCCCGGTATTGGCAGACAATCCGCAAACAAAATTGTACAGTCACGCAAATATGGAAAATTAAAAGAATATCAACTTCGAAAAATAGGCATTGCCTATAATCGCGCCAAATATTTTATGGTTTGCCAGGATACACTCATCGCTGGAGGCTTCCACTATCCCGAAAACATCAGAAAGTCTATTCTTGAAAGTAACCCTCGTACAAAAATTACGGCTTCCAATACCCAGCTAACACTTTTCTAATGGACTATATTTTTGACGGAAGTTATTCCGGGTATCTTTGTTGTGTATTTGAAGCCTTTGAACGGAAAGAATTTGATAGCATTCCCACAACAGAAAAGTCTGTGGAAATAAATATTTTTTCGGAGAAGCGACAGGTTCATACTGATGTAAAAAAAGCCACGCGCATTTTAGTGGCAATGGAAAAGATACTTGGAGCAAAAGAAACAAAAATTTTTTATCATAACTTTTTGTCCGATAATCAATCTGAATGGCTCAATGGATTTCGACTGATTATCGAACTTTTTCGAAGGGGAAAATTGGATATACGCAATTATGGATACCCACCTATACTCCGTATCCATCAGACGATCAAAAAGATCAGTCGCGAACGACACCGCATGAAGGCTTTTATCCGATTTGTCAAGTCCAACGATAATCTCTACACAGCCATCGTTGAACCCGATTTCAATGTGATCCCCCTGGTTGTAGACTTCTTTAAAAACCGATTCGCCGACCAGTGCTGGTTGATTTATGATATACGGCGAAATTATGGCTTCCATTATGATGGCAAAAATATCTTAGAGGTATCAAATAATAATGATAACGAGGTTCAAGATCCATATCAGCTAGAAGTGGATCTCGATCCTCAAGAAAAGGATTATCAGCATCTCTGGAAGACTTATTTTAAGAGTACCTCTATTGAATCACGCAAAAACCTGAAGCTTCATTTAAGACATGTTCCCAAACGTTACTGGAAATATCTCGTCGAAAAACAATAAGTCCCTAATCAACGAAAATCCTATTCATTTCATTATTTTGATCCGCCAAACAGCTTGCTCACCAACCAAATGACAATAGCGACTACGACAACAACCAATAGGATGCCCGACCACACACCAGCTTTAAATATACCCTCTATTGCTGCACAGCTCGACACGAGCATCAATAAACTCGACATGAGCGCAAATGGAATTATCTTTTTCATAAATACCTGTTTTAATTATTAATTGGAAGTATGACAATACTGACCTTGAAAATGTTTTACAGCAATGACGTTCATGTACTTTTTACATCTCGCTGCCGATACGTCCGATACGTTCACTGCATTAAATACTTGGGTAGTCCGTATTTTTTTGTCACAACGTGAAAGCGCTACGTTATTTACACCCTAAAAATACGGTTAACGGGCCATGGGAAGCTTTTGGGTACAGCATTTGATTCTGTTTACCCAAATAGCAAAATAGAATTTAAACAATAATTGACTAAAGATATGGACACAATACACCAAAAAGCACAAAAAATAGGATTGGAAAAAGGTTATTATCTATTATTAATGGCTATATTGGATTTACCTGTTGATGGTAAGGAAAAATCCGAAAAGAAAAAATAAACTTGGGTCCCCGGATATACAGGTAGCATTCCACGGTCTCAATAGTATAAAGTATTTTCTTAAAAAAATGTTCCTCCTATCCTTGGGATAGGAGGAACATTTTTTTAAGAACTCATTTTAATAATGCTTTTTTAATATCCTTCGTTCTGTTTAAAATCCTTCGTCACATCCATAACACTTTGTGGAATCGGAAACAGACGCCTGAATGGCTGTGTTGCCGGTTTGGCACTATAAGGCAGATCATACTTTCCGAAACGTATCATTTGTGGGCGACGAAGCAGCTCCCAGTAGGTTTCAAAAGCAATTTCACGGTAAAGATCGCCCGCATTCAACGAGGAAATTGTCTTCCCAGGTTCACTTCCATAGAGTGATTCCCTTGTGCGTGATGAACGTAATTTGTTAATATCGTTGAGCGCCAAATTCACTTCTCCTTTTCTGAAATAAGCTTCTGCACGCATGGTGTAAATTGCCCCAAGGCGCACCAATGGTATATCAACATTGCTTGAGCCATTGCCGTCCCCGGGATCGTATTCATATTTAAAAACCCGAACACCACGATTGATTTGATCTTGTTTAAAGACAGCCTGTTTGGGATCGTCAAAATTGAGTTCTGGAGTAAATACCATCTTTGTACCAGCGCTTTTCTCCATAGACAATTGCGATACCTTAATACGTCCGTCTACGGTCATTTCAAAAGCCCCATTTGCAGTCAGCTTTGGCCCATACTGTTGGCCTTCAATAATACCGCGGTTAAAATGAAACCACATCAGATTTGTCCCCGGTACAATATCTGTCGATGGAACACTTTGCTCCCGATCATTATAAAACCAAGTACCGTCGCTATATTGATATTTTCTTGAGAAACGTGGATCATCATGATTTCCATTCCATGTGGCATAAAATTCAGGTGTGATACAGGCTGCATTGGTACCACGATTTACCGGAGTAGGCCGCTGGTTACGTTCAACGCAGACGTAAGCAAAAGAATTGGATCCATTTCTGATCTTATCGATTTTCTGTGTAATTACCCAGATTAGCTCAGGGCCTTTCTCATTTTTAATGGAAAAGCTATTAAAATAGTTGCTTTCCAAACGGAATTTTGAAGAATTGATCAGCAGTGACGAATAATAGATGACCCTATCCATATCTGTTCCCTCACCAGAGACAGCTTTCTCTGTAAATTCATAGGTATTTGCCATCCTGTTTTTAAAAACAGCACGATTGAGATACATCTGTGTTAATAAACCGTAGGCTGCTTCCTTGGTAAATCGACCATTGTGGGTGGATTGATCGCCCAACGAAGCCAAATCAGGAAGTAAGCTTTCGACTTCTACAATCAGTTCATCAATCGTGGAGGCTGCCTTTTTTATTTCCAGAGGAGCACGTTCATCCAAGGGGTCTCTATATGGAACCTGACCATACAAATCCAGAACCGTATACATGTAAAATGCCAATAGTCCTCTGGATTCAGCAAGAAAGAGCTTTTTTTGTGGGATATTTGACGCTGTCACCGCTTTAATCGCCGTCATTGCTCGTGTGATTCCATTGGTTAACATATTCCAGTTGTCCGTGACAATGGCATTATCTGGTGTCCAGGTAAATTCATGCATTGAACGCCATTTACCACCATCGCCCCAATCACTTCCACGGGTTGCCAAAATAGCTTCATCAGTGGTATATTGCTGGAGCGCAAAAACCCCACCATGATCAACAAAAGTTCCTTTTCCCAGACGATCATAAGCCGCGGCCAATGCGCCTTCGGGATTTGAAGCATCGTCACCAAGCACCTCATCGAGTACCTGCTCATCCAACTTTGTACAACTACCTAAAAGCAACATAAAGGATAGGCAGAGGATATATTTATTAAAAAAAATCTTTTTCATCACTAAAATTTAATCGTTGCACCAAATAAAAATGTCTTTGCCGAAGGATAGGCCGTATAATCAACCCCCAGCGACTGGTTGCCGTTACTTACACGCGGGCTGTTGATCAACGGATCATATCCCGAATATTTTGTTACCGTCCATAGGTTCTGTCCTGTTACGTATAATCCAACGGATTGAACCCATTTCTTGCTGACCAAAGGTATCGTATAGCCTAAACGAACAGAATTAAGACGAATAAAATCAGACTTTTCGAGGTAAAGCGTTGAAATCTGCGGGTTATTGGAAGGACTGATATTGGGCGCATAATACCTATTGGACACATTTCTATCCGATGCCAGATTATTAATATTCAAGGCATTCATCGCCATATTATTAAAATTATAACCGCCCAACTGTCCGATAAATGAAAAAGCAAAATCAAATGCCTTATAGTACATTTGGCTGTTCAGACCGTAGGTAAATTTAGGTAAAGCCCCTTCGATAATTCGACGCTGGTCACTATATTGGTAATTACCTTTATCATCTACTCCTTCATAATCCCATAAATAAAAGGAGCCGGCAGCATATCCGCTCTTATAAATATTGACGTTCACACCAGATTGCCCTGGTCCTGCAATAGCGCCGGAAAGAATTTCGGATACTGGCAAATCTTCGATCTTATTTTGCAATGTAGCACCATTGACATCCACTGTCCAGCTAAATCCTTCCTTATTGATCAACTTTGATCCGAGTAAAAACTCAAATCCTTTATTCACCAATTTACCATCGATATTGACCCATATATCGGCCGTAGGGCTCAATACCTGCGAAGGGATATTTAATATTGCATCTGTTGTGGTTTTATTGTAGTATTCCAATGTTCCGTACAATTTACCTTTCCACAAATCAAAATCAACACCGAAGTTTGTTTGTGTCACAACCTCCCATTTTAAATTTGGATTGGGTGTACGATTGACAGATACGCCATTGACCAGTGCAAGGTCGTCATTCATGTAATAGCCATTGCCAGCTGCCAAGGAATAGCTCGCTTTGGTGATTTTATTCTGCACTTCTTGATTACCCGTATTCCCCCAACTGGCCCTGAATTTCAAGTCATTCAGCCAATTGGTCTCTTTCAGAAAGTTTTCCTTAGCGATATTCCAGCCTAAAGCAAATGAAGGGAAATAACCATATTTGTTATTCTTTCCAAATCGGGTCGATCCATCGGCGCGCAAGGAAGCTGTCAACAGGTAACGATTGTCATAACTATAGTTTACACGTGTAAAATAGGACTGCAGTTCATTCTCCTGAGAAAAACCTGTCGCTGTTGTTGGACGTCCAGCGTAGCCCGGATTATTTTCAGGAAGTACACCTTCCCCCTTATTTGCGATACCATCAATGGTATAACCATTTCCTCCATTATCAAATTTCTGATAGGAAAATCCCGCTAAAGCTTCAATTTTATGTTTATGGATCAGTTTACTATAATTCAGGTAATGCTCGAGCAGGGTATTTTTCGAATTCTGATTATATTTCATGAATCTTCCTCGTGGATTGAGGTCGGTAATATTGGGGAAAATAGTGGTATTCCGTTCACCCATGGCGCGGTCAATTCCTAAATTGAACTTGTATACCAGCCCATCGATAATGCGAAAAGAAATATCCAAATTACCCAATGCACGCAGTGTCCGCGTATTATCCCGATAGATATCCAACAGATACATCGGGTTGTAATGCGCATTCATATTAAAATTTGTAAAATTCCCTTTGTCATCAAATACAGAACGGGTGGGATTTGCCATCAAAGTATGTGTAATCAATTGGCCAAATGCCCCCGTATTGTCACTTGTCGGTACACCGATATCTTTGGTTTCACTAGCCGTAAGGTTAAATCCAACCGTAAGCCTTTTATCATCCAAAAACGACTCGGAAGCATTAACACGAGCAGAAGTTCGTCTAAAATCACTGTTCTGTACAATCCCCTGCTGGTCCATTTGTGCGGCAGACACATAATAATTACCTGTACTACTTGCTTTTGAAAAGGAGAGGGAATTGTTTCTTGTTTTTGCCGTGCGATAGACCACATCCTGCCAATCGGTGTTACTACCGTGATCGAATGCCTTATCTTTTATTGCACTGCGGTATTGCTCGGCAGACATCACATCTACTTTATGAGCCACCGAAGAAAATCCCAGATACGAATCAGCCGTTAGATTGGCCTCCCCCTTCTTGCCTTTTTTTGTCGTAATAATCACCACGCCGTTAGAACCTCTTGCCCCGTAGATTGCCGCTGCTGAAGCATCTTTAAGTACCGTAATGGATTCGATATCGCTTGTATTCAGAAAATTCAGTGGGTTTTTAGGTCTACTTGAACCAAAACCGATATCCTGGCCACCAGGGCTCACATTTTCATTGCTCAAGGGTACTCCATCAACAACAAATAGCGGTGTACTGCCACTGCGGATAGAACCTACCCCTCTAATCGTTACATCCACGCCACCGCCTGGCTCGCCGCTGTTCCCTACTACACGCACGCCGGGAACTTTACCTTGAATTAGATTATCGGCCGAGATGACCGCACCCTGTCTGAAACTCTTTTCATCCAACTGATTGACAGAACCTGTTAGATCCTGCTTCGTTTGCTTTCCATATCCCACAACGACAACCTCATCCATTGCATTGATAACCGTATCCAATTGAACAGTCAATACATTGTTATTATTGACAGCGACATCTTTAGGCTGGTAACCTACGATCGTAAACTGAAGAACAGGATTTTGGCTTTGTACCTCAATTCGGAAGCTACCATCCGCTTGGGTACTGATCTTATTGCTCATTCCTTTTTCTGTCACCGTTACAGCAGCAAGCCCCTTACCGTCTACTGATTTGACTATCCCTGTGATCTGCCGTTTCTGAATATTAATCCGTATGTCTTCTGTTTTCGACAAGGCAGCCGTGGTGCGATTCAATACAATATTATTATCTACGCGCTTGTAATCGATCTTGTATCGCTTACAGATGTCTTCCAATACATCGTTAAATGGTACATTTCTATAATTTACATTGACAAGCTTATCTTCTGAAAAGATGGACTCGTTAAAGAAAATATTAACACCACTTTTCTTCTGTAGGTCTTTGAGAACGGTAGATAGTTTGGCATTTTTCATGGATAAACTTACCTTTTGTGCGTAAGTCATCGCTCCGACATGCATATTTGCGGCAAATAAGAGCGGCAAAGCAATAGACAATTTCATTGAAATTGGAATTTTAAAGCATACGTTTTCCTTGATAGGGAAAACGCGAGCCCGATTTTTTTTATAAATTTGCATTGGTTGATAAATTAATAATAAGCGACTTGATCTATCAATCTAGGATTTATCCAAAATCCATCAATTAGACAGGAGTGCTTCCAACACTCCTGTTTTTTTCCTGTTACATTACCTCTACCCTCCTTTCTTTCCGCTCAAAGCGGACACCCCCGGCTAGGGCGATTGTTTTCAACAGTTTATCGATATTTTCATATCGGGATATTGAACCCGAAAAGCGAACTTTTTCTAAATTGCCATGATAGCGGATTTCGACGTCATACCAACGGCTAATTGCCTCCATCACCTCATAGATTGAAGCGTCGTCAAAGGCAAAATTCCCATTTTTCCATGCCATAAAGTAAAATGGGTCGACCACAGCTTTGGTAAATACAGCTTTCTTGATATCGTATCGTGACTGTTCATTGGGTATCAGGAACTTCTCGCCAACTTGGGCTCCCGCATAGGTCAATTTTACCTTTCCTTCAGTAAGTGTAGTAACTACCTGCTGATTATAACTGGAGATATTAAAAGCCGTCCCTAGCACCTCCAACGACTGTCCACCCGTTTTCACGATAAAAGGAATACGTTTGCCTCCATTCATAAGCTTCGTGACCTCAAAGTAAGCTTCACCTTCCAGATCAACCTCTCGAATCTGCGCCCGAAAATTGATGGGGTAGCGAATTTTCGTCATAGCATTGAGCCACACCTGTGTACCATCGGGAAGCACCAATTTGTACTCACCGCCTTTAGGTGTCACTATCGTATTATATACCAATTTATTTTCAGCTTGTCCCTGCGGGAAATGATAGGTAATTTTTCCGTCTTTGGTTTTACGAACAGTAAACGATGTGCGCACAATGGTGGTATCTCCAATGATTTTTTCAAGATCGACAGCAGTTCCATCATCAAATAGGATCTGTGCTGTCTGTCTTCCCGGTACTACGATCGAATTTTGGTTAACAACTCTTCTTTCGCCCGTCTGTTTAGAAGGTTGTTGTAAATAAAAATATAGTGAAGCTGCAAAAGCACATAAAAAAATAGAAGCGGCCATTTTAAGCCACGGACGCCTTGGCCGTCCGGAACTACGGGTATCAGGAATCGCTTTAATTTTTTCATCCGCCTCAATGCGCGATAAAATTTGTTGAAACCGTCTTTCTTTGTCAATAGTACCCTCCTCTACAACATGTCCCTCCTTGTCCCATTGCTCTTCCAAAGCAGTAAGAAACTTAGGGTCATTTATCAATTCCTGAATCCGTTTTATCTCTGCCGCGTTACAAGAACCTATTCTATATTTTGTGATCAGTTCACTGTACTCCTTATTTTCATTCATGCTTTCTTTGCTCTTCTATACTAACTAATCGAGCGAAAAAGAAAGATGTACCAATGGATTTGTAAAATATTTTAAAAAAAATAAAAACGGCATCATCCCCTTGATTACATAGGGCACTAATACCTATGCTATGTTAAAACTACTTTAGGTTATAAAAAAAATAGAAAAATCTTGTCCAGACGAAGGCGGACAAATTTGCTGGCCAATGCCAGATGATTGCGTACCGTATTTTTGGATAGCCCCACCTGTTCGGCAATATCCTGATAACTATGATCCTCCAGCTTATTAAGGCGGTAGATACGCTGCTGCTGTTCAGGAAGTTCTCCGATGATTTTTTCCAATTCCTGTTGCAGCTCACGGTAGTCCAGTTGTTGTGCAAGGGCCTGTCCAGCCTCTTCCCAATCTGCATGCCGCTCGAGTTCATATTGGTCGCGCAATACCTTTCTTCTAAATCCAGAAATAGCCATACGTTTGGCCACGCGATATAAAAAGGGATAAATTGATTCCGGTGCATTTATTTTTTCACGATAACGATATAATTGCACAAAAGCTTCCTGTGTAATCTCTTCTGCCTCTTCCGACTGACCTGAGAAATATAAAGCACGTGAAAAGATCTCTGGTTGATATTTATCAAACACACGTCGAAAAGCCTGCTCATTTCCTTGCTGGAAAAGAATGAACGTATTCATCTCTATAGGCATTTCCTTTAAACTCATCGGTTGTTTCTTATCGTAAAAAAAAATATGGATAAATAAACGATGTCCATTTAACTTTACTGTTAAGCGAACATAAATTTATCTCGATACTTTTTTGGTAATAGAAGATAATTGGTTGAATCTTATTACTAAAATATAAAAAGGAAATGGAAAATCCATTTTTATTCTTTTTATCAAGCCTCAGGAAGGCGTTAAAACGGAAAAATAAAGCCTTTTTCAGTAGTTGAAAAAGGCTTTTAGTCATATTTACATCAACAATTTTTCCTAAACTCCTCAGGACTCATTCCTTTATTTGCTTTAAAAAATGTACTGAAATATGGTACATTTTCAAAACCAAGTTCAAAGGCAATTTCTTTTACAGTTTTAAAAGTATGATAAAGCAATCGCTCGGCCTCCAATAGTATGCGTCCACGAATAATAGTACCGCAGCTCGTCGATCTTTTTTTTCGACAAATCCGATTAAGATAGTTGATCGATATATTCAATTGCGCTGCATAAAATGACGGATAACGCTGCTGCGCATAATGACTATCAACCAAAGATTCGAAACTTCGGATTTTATCGTCATCTTCCTCCTGCGTTACAGCCACATGATCGACCACGATTTGCCGTCCCAAAATCTGGAGCAGCATGGTTAAGTAGCGGCTCAATACACCGTGAGCACTCAATTTGACTGAATTATAAGCTGTTTCCATCAAACTTACTATATGTAGACAACTGATCATATCTTCTTTTGAGAGCACAAAAGCCTGCTTACATCTACTCCTTAAAAAATGAAAGAAGTTTCTTACGGCAGTGTTCTGCCTTTCCATGAAAAAAGATTCTGTAAATAAGACACTGTATCCTTCTACAGACGAACCTGCCTGAAAACTACACACACAATTTGAATTTATGCTGATTATATCATGGCCAGCTATAATCTGTACGCTCTGATCCGCTACCATAGACAGTTCACCACTCTTGATAAGCAAAAGGGTATAAAAAGATCTTAGATGGAGCGTATTTTGATTTACTTTAGCTTGTAAAAAAGCTGCTATAGGCATAATAACGATTCCCTTCGAAGCGGAATCAATATCTTCTAATTTTAGAAAATCTAGTTTCTCTTTTCGTATTACCATTTCTTTATGATTATTCTGTGAATAAATATTTGTAGAATAATCAAATGATAGGCGGTCTAAAAATTTCAGGTAATATACCTCCGAAGGTATCGGAGGCAAAGTCCTTTGGATAGACAGTCTTCACAGCAGGTACTATTGGAGAGCACAGCAAGATTTCCTTCACATACTGTACAAAGACCAATATTTCCATCCCCTTCATTTTGGCGAGCACATTGTTCACATCCTTTTGTTCAACCGTCTTTTCGCTGAGGAAACAGAAACCTTTACAGCTCACGGCCGGTTCAAAACGATTGACACAGAGATTTTGCTCAATATACGTGCGATTGCACTCAAATTCAATAAATGCCCACAACAGATTGGTTGCCTGCACACATATTGCCCAAGCCATTGTCATACAAAACCACCATCTACAGCGCTGAGACTTCATTGATTTGATCTATTTTGTTGTGCTATTACGTTCGCGCAAATATTCTAAAATGGCACGTGCCTCTTCTTGATTCAAGCCCAAACTAATCATTGGCGAACCATATTCCTTACTAAGTGCTTTTGCGTCGGCATCTTTCTCCAGCATGGTTGCCGGATCCAGCATCATGTTCATAATCCACTCCGGGGTACGACGTTTGATGACAGCATCCAATGATGGTCCTACTAATGTGCGGTCAAAACTATGGCACATTGCACATTTCGACACAAATAGTTCTACACCCCTATTTGCAAGCTGCGCATCAAAGGCTTTGTGTTCAAAGGAGGTAATGGTTCCTACACCTTTGGATCCCTCTGTTTTATAATCGAGCATGGCCGCAGGCTCAGCTACGGAAGGTTGCTCGGCACGATCTTCTTTCTTGGCTTTTGTACCCTCATTTCCGCTACACGCCAGTATAGCTACAAAACCGAAACAGCCTAGGATTACGTTGATTCTCTTTTTCATTTTTATTGTTTAAGTATATTGGTAAAATAAATTCTGTTTGTATTAAGTGACCTGCACCAGATATTTTATATCATCCTGATTTGATTTTTTGCCCGCTTTCCATAATTCGACAATGACTTCCCAGCGACCCGGCATAGAAAAATTAACAGTGCCTTCATAGTAACCATTACCTGTACTTTCGGCCGCTGCATTCCCCAAAGATTCCTGTCCCATAGCAGGCATAGTGGTCTTTAGTTTAATGACATAATGATCTAATACCGGAAAATGATGACCATTCATTTTATTCATTAAAAATCGAATCGGATGTTTTCCCTGCTTTACGCTATCAGGCAATAGACAGGAAATAAATACGCGGCTATCGTCTCTGGTTCCTGAACTCATCGTTCGCATGGTAGCTGCGGCAGTAACCGGAATCTTAATGGCGAGCGTATCTTTTATACGACCGTGACTGCGTATCGTATGTAATTGCCAACCCGTTCCCATCTGCGGGATATCTGCCATTATAAAAACCATCCGGCTGCTATACCAGCCTTCACCAAGCGCGATTGGAGGTTCAAAGGGGCCACCATGCTTCATGCGTCCCATACTCATTTCTGGATAGAAATCAAGCGACTTATCATTGATCGGCTTTCCCAAAGTATCTCTTAAACGCAGATAAATAGTATGATATTTATTGTTGAGTTTGGCATCCGCAAATACGGCATATTTGGTAGCCTCCCAAACTGTATCCGCTATACGGACCAGATCGGTCTCCTTAGGCCGGATAAAATCTGCTGCATTCTTGCTGCCTTTTTTTGAAGGATCGATGGTACAGGAAGAAGTTGAAAAAGCAACTGAAAGCGCGAGTAGCAGAAAGATCAAGCCCTCGACGGTCCCTACACGGGAATATATATGCATATGAATTGATTTAAATCTTTTGACAATAGACAGTACCTGCCATCAGTCAACATGCCGACAGCCCGTACAAAAAGCAAAATGATTTAAACCAAAGGTGGGTGAAAAATAGTAAAGACAGGTCTATAGCTATAGTTTGCCTGGTATGCTGGAAGTAAGGTCTCCGCAGCCGCTTCTTCAAACAGCGTGATATCAAGGTTAAAATGCTGCTGATTATTGATAAATACAACGTCGATGATACGTGATTCAAGGTTCTTTTGTTCCTTCTCCTCATGTTCACGCATTTTCTTCATCAAAATACATTGTCCTCTACAGGAAAGTGCCTTTTCGTTGAATCGATTGATACACTCATTCTTAGCGATATAATCTCTGTTAAATTCAAAAACAGTCCATAGCCATACCGACGAGAAGCTCTGCAGGAGCATCAGCGGCAGTAGAATCCATATCAATTGTTTCGCTTTCATGTATCGCTAGTGCAGCAAATATACTAATTATTGACATACCAGCAACGAATTGTTTCTTTTCAATATGTCCATATACGTTCTGAAAAATCAATAACTTTTGGTACATTTAACTAAAAATCACGGGCTTTGAGCAAATGAAGTTTAATCCTCTTTTAATCATTAAATTATTTCTTGGGCTGTTTATCTGCGTTGGAATAGGTTTGACCATATTTATGATTGCTCATGACAGCAAAGTCGTAGGTGCCTATTTCGTTTCTGGACTTTTCATCCTATTTCCCGGTATTATCCTATACGGTATGACTGCTGGATTTCGAGTCTCTGAGAAAACCATGGCACGACAGATAGCGCAACAGGAAAGGGTAACATCTGATGCTAAGGGCCTATCCCACCAAATCCCCCTGCTAAAAACAACCCAATTTATTGCGTGGGAAACTATCGAAACCATTGTCTACAGCAACTACCACAGCGACGATCGGGTACAGTTCATCTTTTATCTGACACAACCGGCATTTCAAATCGCGTCAGAGAAACCGGGATGGATAGCCAAAGCACTCCTACCCCTGATAAAAAAAAGTAAAAAGGTCGTTATTGATGAGAATTGCATCAATTTTCCCGAAATACCAAAAATGTTAGAAAAATACTTTTCTCCTATCCATCCAGTTGACATGTGCGAATCTCATAAAAAAGGAACTCTCCTAAGCTCAAAAACCATCGTAATGGAAAATACAATTCAGATCGAAGAATATTGGAAACCAAATCCAAATTTTGAATCTGAAAAAGTCATTTATGACCGATACAACCGGACAATTGATGAACTGAAACAATCAAAAAACAGCTAAAATTTGTTTTCCTGAGCAAAATCACCCACGTCATCGTGCAACATTCAACAGGTATTGCTTATTATTTATTACTACGTTGGTACATTGGCTGGGTGATATTTATGTCTGCAGCTGTGGCAAGCAGAATAAAAATCCAAAATAAGCTGATCGGAGATATGACATAAATTCCAGCAATTGTTGCTGATAAAATGGATAAATTTGTTCCTACTAAAATTATTGCGATGATTGATAGAATAACAGCATACTGGAATGACCGTAGTAGCTCTTGGCGCAAGGAACGGGATGAAGCTTGGCTCCGGCCGGAGACTGAACGCTGGCTAGCATTTTTCAAGTCGGTCCGTAGCCAAACTACAGGCAATAAAGTACTTGAAGTTGGTACTGCTACGGGATATTTTGCCAACATTATGACCCTTGCAGGTTTTGAGGTTACCGCCGTTGACGTCTCCCCACAGATGATTGAATATGCAAAACTCGTTAGCCAAGAACTAGAACTTCGCGTAGACTATCGGGTCATGGATGCTCAGGTCTTACAATTTGAAGCCAATACCTTTGATCTCGTTTTCACGAGATTGATGACATGGACCATCCCCGATCTTGAGCAATGTTACCGTGAAATGGAACGCGTGCTTAAGCCGGGTGGAAAACTGATCAACCTGGATGCCGATTTTGGGAAAACGGTCTTTAGTACCGACAGGCATGATGAATGTCCATCCGGCGCTATCGATCAGATCAATGACATCAAATCGGCATTGGACATCAGTGCACATCAACGTCCTGCGAAAGACGTCGAGCTATTGGAAGCAGTTGGATTTGGTTCTATTGAAGTCGATATGGATGCCCAAAATCGTATTCTTGAGCTCCCTGTTGAAACTGAAGGGCTTTTCATGCTGGAAGCTATCAAAAAGTAAAATTTGAATTCATCCTAATAAAGCCATGTCAGGGCCTATGTAGATCACATTCGAAATACAAAACAAACAAAAAGCCTCCATTGAATGGAGGCTTTTATGGTTTTAGCAAACCGAATTAAAACTTATAGCTACAACTCCCGACAACATTCAATAGCTTTTGTGCATTAGCCGTAGTGTAACCAATCCAATAGTGCTCATTGGTCAGGTTATCTGCTTTTGCTCCAACTCTGAACTTCTTCGTATCATAGAAGACATTGGCATTGAGAACAACATATTTAGGCAATTCAAATGTTCCATTTGTCGCATTGATAATCTTGTTGGCACTTGCATAGTTTCCACCGAAGCCCAGACCAAGGCCTTTTAGGTTGCCGTCCATAAACTGATACGTAGCATTGAAGTTTGCCAACCATGGTGAAGACGCGGTATTCGGTCTCTTACCCAAAACAGTGGCATCCGTCGTTTCTGTAAATTTAGAATCATTGTAGCTCAGCCCAGCGATCAATGAAAAGCCTTTGACCAAATAAGCGTTCACTTCCAATTCAACACCTTTACTGTTGCGTTTCCCCATTTGCTGTTCGATTGCCCTTCCCTGTGGTGTATAACCTATTGTCTGTAATGTATTCTTAACATTAATGTTGTAATAATTAAGTGTAGCATTAACTTTTCCATGCCATAGATCTGCTTTAAATCCACCCTCCCATTGGTTGGCTTTTTCGGGATCCGAAAGAGAAAGGTTAGAGGCTGTATCGGAAACAAAATAGCCATTGCTCGTAAAGCTATTCTGATAGTTACCAAATACCGATAATTTCTCTTTCACAATTTCATAGACCAACCCTAATTTGGGCGACCATGCTCGCTGTGTATAGGCCGGAGTTTCATTGGAGCCTTTCACTCCGCCATTGAATTTAACGCTTTCATAACGAATCGCCGTCATCAGGTTTAAGCCCTGTACAGGTGTGATGACATTGGATACATAAGCGCTATAGGTATTGGACTTATTTTTCAATGGCCAGGTTGCGTTATCCCAAGCCGGTGTATTGCGGATTGAATTATAATATTTTTTTACATAGTCAGCATTGAAATTGCTGTAGTCTGTTTGCCCCGTAAAAGGCACAAAATCTATTACACCGAAGTAAAAGAATTGATCATTGCGCGTACGCAGATAATCTCCGCCCACAACTGTCCGGTTACGCATATGACCGATATGAAAGTCAAAATTAAAATTTTGCTGCACCTGTAGATAACGTTGCTTGCTATCTGCGGTAGACTGATCACCGCGGTATAAACCAACTTCCTTATCGTTGGGATCAGCACCATACGATTTCGTCGTGATATAGAAATAAGGATTGAATCCATTGGAGTAACTATAGGCACTATTGATCGCTGTCGACGATCGGATATGTTCGTTAATTTTATAATTGACCTGTCCGAACAAATTGCGCGTGCGGCCTGTATTGTATAACCCCGATCCCACATAAGGCTTTTTATAATCAAGCCCCGCTTTCTCCAGGTCTTTCATCCCCGAAAATCCAAAAGCAGACAACGGGCCTACGAAAAAGAAGTTCTGCTCAGACTGGGCCTTGTTGTCAAACATCTCATATTCGAAGTTAACATCCACTTTATCATTTACTTTCCAGGTTAGACTGGGAGTAAACGCAAAATACGTATTGTGTACCTTCGGGTTTTGAAAATTTCCTTCGGTAGTATAGGCCGTATTGACACGAAACAGAAGACTTTTATCCCTTGTCAACGGTGCATTAAGATCTGCCTGCGCGCGATAATAATCATATCTTCCAGCCGAAACCAACACATTGCCAGCCAGACTATCATACGGTTTTTTCGTGACACGGTTGATCACACCACCGTACGAAGTCACATTACTTCCATACAGCGTAGCTGAAGGTCCTTTTAAGACTTCTATTTTTTCAATATTCACGGCATCTACTGTACCACTTACAGGAGCTACCAAACCATTCCGCAACGAGTTATTTGAAATAAATCCACGTAGGTTGACATAAGCGCCACCATCGCCGGCACGCCCTGTTGCATTCCACATTTTTTGCAAACCGGTCACATTTCGATAAGCTTCATCCACAGTAAAAATCAGTTGATTTTCTAAAGCCACACGATCAATTGAAGAATAAACCTGCGGATTTTCGATTGCCCGCAATGGCATTTTATTGGTGTATTCACTGTCTTTCTTGATGTAGGCATTAATGATGACCTCATCCATTTTATTCATCTTTACAGTGTCCTTTTGTTGCCCATAGGCAGCGATACTTGATAATACAGAAGCACTTAATATCAACTTCTTCATGTTTATGGTAATTTATTTGTAGTTATTTGTAATAGTGTCGAATCACAAGAAATAGAGGGACGGTAAGGGCAAGCCAACCCAAATGGTCCCATAGACCATCGCCCAACAGTGCCACAATTAGTCCAAACAGCGATAGCGCAGCCAATAGTAATGGCATACCCCAAAGTTTTAGAAAGGTATTTTTCATGGTTAAGATTCTTTAGCAAAAAATAGCTGCTGCTCTGCACGACGCCTGGCAATCCATAGATAGAGCCCTGTTATCAGAACGAAAATGGTGAAGACATCAAATACAGCCCAAACAATTTTAAGAATTGCCCCCCCATAATTTCCAAAATGCAGCGGTTCGGACAGGAACAGCGTATTGACATACCAAGGCATTTCCCGGCTATCCGTTACCGATCCCGTTTTAGCATCAATCAGAACGGGCCTGAGTAGCTTCGATGTCAGCTCTGTATTCCCACGCATAAATACAGCATAATGATGCTTGCTAGTAAAGGGAGTTCCGGGATAAGCAATAACTGCAGCCTTCATATCTTTCAAACTGTTTTCAGCCGACAACTTTGCCTCCTCCAGCGAGCTATAGTTAGCTCTAAGGGGCTCTTGATTTTTATAAGGCGCAGTCATCTCGGCCAGCTGTCCCTGTTGCCAGAGCCCAAGGATCACGTCGGAGAGCGTATTGATTACACCTGTAAACCCGACAACCAGCATCCATGCCGTTAAAGCGATCCCCAACAAATTGTGCGTATCCAACCACTGAAGTCTTTTGGACCGATTCCTGCGTACCATTCCAAAATCATATTTTTTCATAATGGGTCCATATAGCACAATCCCTGAGGCAATAGAAATCATAAATAAAATCCCCATCAAGCCTAGAAATAATTTGCCAGGAATACCCAAAAACATATCGGTATGCAGTTTAAGAATGATATGCATCAGACCATCCGTTTTTGGCGCTCCCAAGATCTCCCCGGTATACTCATTAAGAACCAGATATTTACTTTTCTCATAAGGTGCATCCGGTTTATCCACGACATCAAAAAGCACCTTATTTTTTTCATTTTCATCCCAGAACGCATAGCGCACCTTCTCTCCCGGAAACCTAGATTCCGCAATTTCTGCCAACTTATCGAGGCTTAACTTCTGCTGTGTGACTACAGCCTCTTTATTTTCTTCTAGTAGATGTTCGATCTCTTCATGAAAGATCAACGGTAAGCCCGTGATGCAGAGGTATAGAAGAAAAATGGTGCAAATTAGACTTGTCCATTTATGCCAGTTGAACCAACGCTTTGCAGTCTTCTGTTTCATCGGTAGTTTTTTTGCAAATGTATTATTTTTAATCAATCTAAATAATAAAAATAAATATTTTTATAAGCTCACCTATTTGAGCGCAGAAAACAGCTACATTATTCGGTTATATTGTAACAGCTACAGTTGATAGATGTAGCGATTCCAATTGATAAACTGCTTTACCACCAATACATACAAAACGGAATATGCCCCTTACTTCGGGGTGAAACGAATGTAGGTCTTTCCTCCTATAACCTGCTCAATGGGAAAAAGCGGGAACATAATCGATCGCCGGACCGTTCATGAGAAACGATTTATCATGACAAACTTAGTTTGTCACCTAATTTTTCAAAAAAAAAGCCCGATATGAAATCGGGCTTTTACAGTGGATTGATTACCATCATGAGACAGCCTGATAAGCTTTCCGTGGAAATGAGATACGTACAGAAACACCTGTACCATACTGGTTTTCGAACTGCATTGTTCCATCAATCCGTTTGATCAAGTCTTTACAAAGGGAAATACCCAGACCTGCACCATTTCTATTCTCTGATTTTTTGCGATCCCAGCTATCGACAAAATTTAGGTTATGAAGGACTTCTGACGTAAGTTCGTCTCCTTCGTTACTGACAATGAGTTCCCATCGATCGCTCTGATCATCGATCAATTTTAGCGCGATATTACCACCAACTCGCCCATATTTAATGGCATTGCTGATCACATTTCTAAGGACAAAAGCGAGGATTCCCTTATGTGTATCCACCCTAAAGTCCGGATTCACCGAATTAATGACCTGTATATTAAAACGCTGGATTTCCAACGTATAGATCCCCAATACCGCTTCAATTTGATCGCGAATATTACAGTTCTCGGTATTTTCAAGTTTATCCCGAAGTTGGGATTCCGTCCATAGTAAGACCTCTTCCAACATCGTACGCGATCTGGCCACCTGTCCTTTTAGATTTAAAAAGATGAGTTTAAGTTCCTCCTTATCAACTAGAGAAATATCATCAATCGCCAACAAAATTTCGACCGATGCAAATGGTGCTCTGAGATCATGTGAGGCAATCGATAAAACTTTAGTCTTGAAACTCTCGGCAATTTTTAATTCCTCATTATAATGGTGAATACGAATTGCCTGTTCACTGAGGATGCTGTTGGCGGTCGTTAATTTGAGCTGTTCAACCTTTAACAAGCGGTTCTTTCGGATTAAAAAGTAGATCAGTACTCCAATAAGAGTCTTACTGATGACTATTCCAACAATAAGTAAGGTAATAATGGTTTGGCTTTGCACAATTTTTAGGTAATAAATTAACAATAATGACTAATGGAATATCAAAGCTAAACAATCACATCCTAATTAAAAAATTTACCTTAAAAAAAATTACACTTACCTCGATTCTTGCTTAACTCACTCAAAAAAAGCTAGGTCACAATATTGATCCAGCCTTTACAAAAAACTATTCTCTAATAGACAATTACTTCGGAGTCGACTTCCGCAAACTAAATTATTAAGGGCACTAATAAATTATTAAGGTCACGAACAAGAGCACTACGGTAAAAAGCCTCCTGATCAAAAAGATAAGCCGCTTTCTAAAAGACAGTGGCTTCTTTTACTGCTTCTATTTGTTCTTTTCGTCCAGAGCGGGGCACTTTTAATGATCGGATTTCGCTTTTGTGACTCCATCCGTTTGACTGAGAATAATTTCCTGACTAGGTAAAGCCAGTTCAATACTTTCATCAGCAAAAGCTGCATAAATCTTGGTTAATAATCCGCTCTTGACACCGCCACTATCTTTGGATATTCTGACCCAAAAATAGAGTTCGACCACCACTGCCTGCGAGCTCACCTGCACAAATTGCACAGCAGTGCCACCTGAAGAAAGAATCTGCTCGTCCTCGTCCATTATTTTTTTAAGCTGCTGAGTTACCCGTTCAAGATCTACCCCATATTTTACCTCAAGTCGAATACTGAGACGTTTTTTGGCACCACCCTGGCTCCAGTTCATCACATGTGCATTGAGCAGATCTCCATTCGGCATAATCAGATCGGCCCCCTCAGCTGTCGCAATAACACTGCTGCGAAATCCGATAGATTTCACTTTTCCCGATCGCCCACCGATCTCAATTAGATCATCAACATTCACAGGCTTTTCAAAGGCAATGATCAAACCACTCACAAGATTGTTGACAAGCGTCTGTAAGCCGAAACCTATTCCTACACCCAATGCCCCTACGATAATTCCGATCTGCTGAACCGGAATCCCCAGCGCCGAAAAGGCCAGAAAAAATCCAATCACGATAATCGTTATCCGAACGAGCAAAATCCAACTTCCCAGTCTAAATTTATGCTGAGCCGTACCTTCCTTTTTCTCCCACTGGGAGTCCGCAGCAAAATAGGAAACGATCTTCGAAAGCACCGTTGCACAGACCATAATTAATAGAAACACCGCGAGGTTATTGACGGAAAACTGATAGTTACCCAAACGGTGTTCGGTTTCCAAAAAGTCTCTCAAGGGATCTGCAAGGAACCTGAATTCGTAGAAATTTCTGCCAAAGAGCACAAACCATCCAACAATCAATACCGCATAGAAAAAAACCGGGGCTCTTTTGCCCACCCTATTATAATTGATATAAAATAATCTTCTTTCCTGCTTCTGATAGACCGAAGAAGCCAATTGCAATCCCTCATTGACCAATCGAATCACCCACAAAAACAAAATAAAAACCACAGCATTTGTCAATCCCGCCACCAAAAGCACTTTACTAAGGTTGAAACGCCCAAAAAGGTTCATTATAATGGACGCAAATTCCAGAAAAACCATAAATGCAATTGGAAAAAGTATCCAGCGTTCTTTGATCTCGTCGCGACGTTCCTTATTCAAGAGCGCCAGCAGACCGACCAGGCAGGAAAGGGTAGCAATGACAAGAATCAACCAACGTTCCGATCGTGAAGGTTGAAGCACGAGGTTATCTAATCCGGCTAAAATAAAAAGGGTCAGAATGGAAAGCCATATCGCCATCCAATACCCTGTTATTGCCGGTCTAAAAACGAGGGATAAAAAGACCGAGGCAACAGTCAATATGGTGATCGTAAACACAAAAGGTGGTGCGGGAAATATAAATTGCATGACGCACAGTCCGATGATTAACCCACTCAGAAGCGGTCGGTGCAACAACAGACTTGACTGAACCGTATTTTTATCGTTGATCCTCCTGCGCAATACATAAACATAGGAAACGACGACCAGGGTTGCCAGAAAAAAGAAAAGCAGTTTTCCCAGATGCGCTCTCAAATAATAGAAATAGAGCCATTTTGCTTTCACGAATGAGAAGAAGAGGATTTCATTCATCGGTCGCTCAAACTTACTTGGGACCCAAATATTGACAAAGTTGCGAGCTATCGTTCGGTTTGAGAGCCGGTTCTGGTAGTAGAGCACCTCCTCCATATCCGATTCCAGCCGTGCCAGCTCGATATTAATTTTATTCTGCAGTTCGTGGACACTGTTGATCCGCTCTGCCAATTTCAGCGTAATGGGTGAAATCTCCCTTGCGATCACCCGAATCCTGTCCATATACCGGGCAAGATTAGCAGAATCCTTGGAGATGACAAAAAGTGCGGGGTCATTGCTCAACGAGTCGAGATCCAACTGATAATTTGTGATCCTATCCTGATAACGGTCCATATCGCGTTTTAAACTCCTTACCTCTATGGAAAGTGCGTTCAAGATGTTGAAGGTCACTGTTAGGTTGCGCGATGATTGGGCAGAACCCTTGTTTTCAAAGACACCATCTTTTGCAATATCATGTAAGACGATCAGCTCCTTCAGCTCCTGGTCCACGTTCAACGAATCGAAACCTTTGCGCAGAAAGGAACGCGATTGGCTCGCCAATAACTTAATATCCTCCAATACCCGATTTTGGCGGATGGCTGCACGGTCCATTTCCAAATCCCGGACACTCCTTTTAGCCGATTCTTTAAAAAATCGTTCCGTCTTGTCTACAAATCCCTGCTGAACAGAATCTTGGGAATTACCAAACAGCACCCTTGAAAACAATATGATGAAGAAACATGCTAAAAATTTCCTGCGCATTGCCATTGAAGTTTATTTTTTTCCTTTAGGTATTTAAATTGTACTATGAACACCTAAATGTACATATATTGCTCTAATATTGTTTCATCATCCTTCATTTAGCAGCAAGATATTTTATAGTTACCCTCCCCTCAATTCGATCTTTCACAAAGCCAAAGTCGCTTCGGTCAAAACGCGATCAGTAGCCTAAAAACACGTCCGGGATCATTCAACCATGATTCCAAGGCCAATTGTGCATCCTCCACCCGATAAATAGCCGTTATCAGTTCTTCGATCGGGCAGGTTTTCATTTTCAAGTAATTCATTACCGCAGCAAAATCCTTTGCCGTGGCATTGCGCGACCCGCTGATATCCAGTTCCTTTTTGACAAAAAACTGTGTATCAAAAGGAATCGCTTCCTTTGCATACCCGATATACAGCACTCTGCCTGTATATGCAGCGGCAGCAATGGCCGCCAGGTATGTTTCCTTTCGGCCAACGGCTTCGATAACAACATCAGCTCCCATGGACTGAGTCAACACATCCAACCTCGCATGCAGATCTTCCGTAGCGCTATTAATCGTATACTTTGCGCCTAGTTTTTTCGCTAGTTCGAGCTTTTCAGTACTCACATCGACAGCAATGACTGTAGCTCCCCGTAATGCTGACCGAATGATCGCCCCCACTCCGATCATACCGCATCCGAATACCAATACAATATCGCTGTCTGTTACCGATGCTCGGTCAACGGCGTGGAAGCCCACACTCATAGGTTCCACAAGAGCCAATTCTTTGGATGAAAGCTGTCCCCCAGCGATGATCTTTTCAACAGGTAAGACAAGATATTCAGTCATGGCGCCATCGCGCTGTACACCCATAGTCTCGTTGTAACGGCAAGCGTTGGGCCTATTATTCTTACATGCGGTACAAACACCACAGTTGGAATACGGATTTACGGTAACTTTTGTACCAACCTTAAGATCAGTTGTCACATTAGTCCCCAATTCCACGACCGTTGCCCCAATTTCATGCCCTGGTATGACCGGCAAATTGACCAATGGATTCAACCCCCGAAAGGTATTCAGATCTGAACCGCAGAATCCAACATAGTCTACCTTTACGAGGACATGTCCATCCTTAACAGTCGGTTGCGGAATATCCATGATTTCCACACATCCCTCTTTCACTATTTTTATTGCTTTCATTTATAAATGGCATCAAGATTTAAATAACAATTGCGTTGATTATGAATTGTACCAAAGCTCATATCGGAATTGATGAGATTTCCTGTTTTGGAATCTTTACTATGATCGTATAGTCAAAAATAATTATATAGAATGGAGAAAGGAACTACATTAGCGATAAAAACTAACACGATATCGATCCATCCCCATATATATCACAAAACCTCTCTTTCAAAAATACCAAATAAAGGAAGGTTATTAACGATCAGACAAATTGCTTGATGCTAAAAAAATATTGCTCAGATGAGTTCAGCTACTAGTAAAGCTGGTATGAAACCATAGCCTTCACAAAAAACAAAACGCTCGGAATAATTCTACAAAAAACATACAACGATCTCTTGGAGATGCGTTGATTGCGCAAAAAAACACATTATCGACAACTGTAGGTAAAAAGTGCTATTTTTTTTAGAGAAAACGAGTATTATTGTATCTGAGATTAATATCGTATCTAACTATTTTTCCGCTTCGCATAATGATAAATAACGAAAAGAATAAACTAGATTTTACACTATTGAATATTGGCTATGCGGAACATCTGGCAGATTGGAACTTTCAAAATATTAAGAGTCCCTTTGCAAGAATACATTATGTATGTGAAGGTGAGGCATCTATTATTTTAAAGGATGAAATCATTAAACTTCGCCCCGGCCATCTCTATCTTACACCAGCCTATATCCATCATAGCTATGCCTGTTCTGCTAAACTCTCGCTCTATTACATCCATATCTATGAAAATCCCGAAATTAGGTCAAGTATTTTTGATCGTTACACTTTTCCAAAGGAGATCAAATCTGATCAGCTATTGGAGACTGTCATCCAGCATCTCTATGCCTCGAATCCAGGTCGTGAGTTAAAAATTTACGATCCAAAGGGCTACGATAATTCTTCAGAATTAATGAAAAACATGGCACTTCAGACGGCTTCGCCTTTCGCCAGAGCCTCCGAAAACCAAGCGATCATTCATTTGTTAATGAGCCGATTTCTAGCAGAAGCAACCAACAAAATACCACAAGTAGAAAAACGACTTTTGCGTGTGCTCGATTACATAGACGAAAATATCCATCATCCAATTTCAATCGAACAGCTTGCCAATCTGATTTTTATCTCCAAAGATCATCTGATCCGACTTTTCAAAAAACAGATGAATGCCACACCGGTACATTACATCAATCAAAAAAAAATAGAAAAAGCACAGTTGATGATGTTAATCGATGAAGACAATATCCAACAGCTGTGCTTTAAATTGGGCTTTGAAAATATATCTTATTTCAACAGACTCTTTAAAAAAATAACGGGCGAAACACCTACGATTTATAAACGTCGAATAAGCAGATAAAGCAACCCATTATGAATAAGATCTTGAAGACGTTGCTTTCGTTGCTAATTATGATGCCCCATCGGTAGCTTGATTTTCTTTAACTCCTCCAAATTATGTATTGGCCGCTCCAACTCGTAAGGAATCGGCTGACGCGAAAAACACTGAAAGTACTGTAGACAAGCATCTTTCCACCAAACTGCATCTCTAGCTTGGATTCTCAGTTTAGCTTGAACAGCCAAAAAACGTGGTCGATCAATATATTTTTCCATACGATCCCAAACTTTTTGAAACTCCCTCACTTTTTGGACACCGTGGTCATAACGGAAACATAATTCGGTCCAAAGCGTATTGCCGCTATTCATTCGATAATTCCAGGAAACATGATGAAACCACAATAAAAGATTTTCCGGACAGGTGGATATATTCCCATAAATCTTGTCCAATGGTGGATTATATTGTGTTACAGCACGACTTCCATTAACCGTTCGGTCAAAGCCCAATCCCACGCTATCCGCATTATGGTAATACCATGGCATCCAGTCTGGACGTCCCCCCGGAATATCTCCCCAAGGTTCTGGGCCGTAATGATGCTCAAAAGCAAAAAGGTGATGCAGGCCTAAAGGCATCATATAATCGACTGCTGCCTCCCGTGATTCAAGCATCAGCTTCTTTATAGGTTCTACAAACTCCTGGACTCCCGTAAAAGTCATTCTTATCCACTCATCCGCTATCTGAACCGACGACAGGTTATTGTTCCAAGCCAAACGACCAAAGGCATACCAGTTGGCTTGGGCAAAATGATGCCCCGTCCAATTGGTATCCAAACCAATATTGGCGACAGCAGCGATTGCAGTTTTACGTCCCAAATGCCCCCTACTGTCGGTCAATTTTGACACCGTTTGCCCTTTCCCATTGGCATAGGTATCACTATCCAATACTTCCTTAAACAAAGGAGCCAAATAGACCAAATGATTAGAAAAGCCTAGATATTCCTGTGTCAATTGAAATTCGAGCATCTTTGCTGTATTTGGCATCGCACCCAACAGTGGATTGAATGGCTCTCGGGGCTGAAAATCTATGGGCCCATTTTTTACTTGAAGAATAACATTGTCCCGAAACTGGCCATCAAGGGGAACAAACTCTTGATAAGCCTGTTTGGCACGGTCATCTTTGGTCGGATGATAGACAAAAGCCCGCCAAAACACTGTACCGCCATAAGGACTTAATGCATCGGCAAGCATATTAGCCCCATCCGCATGGGTTCTTCCGTAATCTTGCGGTCCTGGTTGTCCTTCAGAATTCGCTTTAACCAAAAATCCACCGAAATCCGGAACTAATGCATAAATTTCTTTGACTTTGGATTTCCACCAGCGCTTAACTTCCTGATTTAAGGGATCTGAATTGGTTAAACCGCCTATATTTTGGGGTGAGGAAAAATTGATTGACACATATACTTTAATGCCATATTTACGAAAGACATCCGCCAATGCTTTAACCTTTTTCAGATAATCCGGCTTCAAGAGATCCGACGAAGCATTCACGTTATTCAATACCGTCGCATTAATTCCTATTGAAGCATTGGCTCGTCCATATTGTTCATATCGGGGTGAAAGTTTATTCGGCAACTCCTCCCAGTTCCATAATGAATGCCCGGCATAGCCGCGTTCTATTGTCCCGTCGAGATTATCCCAGTGGTTTAAAACCCTGATATCATAGGCAGGTATTTCAACCAATCCCGAGCGGGGTATCCCTGCTCCCGTTTCCTGAAGACGTAATAAATGATAAACAGCATATAATATACCCACAGATTGGCCGGCAATTATATAAACCTGATTTTCGTGTTGGCTAATTTGATAGCCGTCTTTTAAATCCTTTCGGCTAGGATCTAATTTTAAGATGACATCCCCTCCCTTCCAGTAACATTCCAGTTCCTGTTTTGCCAATGCCAAGGTTACATCGGTTGATTTTCCTTTGATAACCTGGATGGTGCCTACAGGTTTTACCTGTTTTGAAAACCGCAGCCACAATTGGCTACCATCCTCCGACCGTAAAGTAGCGGGGAAAATAAAAAGCGACGCCAACAATAAGAAATGGAAATACATAGTATACCTCATCCGTAAAAAACTAATACATCTTTTAAGAAGACAATCCGTCTATTGGCTTAATATGACCATTCTCATCATACGTCAACTCAATAACTTTCATGCTTCTGAGCCAGGTCTTTCCTCCAGATGGAACCGAGTCGTGATAAAATAGGTACCACTTGCCCTTGAATTCCACGATGCTGTGGTGTGTGGTCCAACCAACAACAGGCGATAAGATCACCCCTTGATAAGTAAATGGTCCATAAGGATTGTCTCCGATGGCATAACAAATCAAATGGCTGTCGCCTGTAGAATAGGAAAAATAATACTTTCCTTGATATTTATGCATCCAGGAAGCTTCAAAAAATCGCTTTTCCGTATCCCCATGCTTTAATGGTTTGCCCTCTTTATCTAAAATAACTAGATCCCGCGGCTGTTCCGAAAACTCCAGCATATCAGCAGACATCTTGACAACCTTAGGCGACAATGCAGTTTCATCAGATTTTGGCAATTCATTGGGCGAAACAATCTTATTATTCCGATAAAATTGGAGCTGTCCACCCCATATACCACCAAAATATAAATAATAGGAACCATCTGTATCTTTAAAAGCACATGGATCAATACTGTAGCTTCCCTTAATTGGATTATCCTGCGGCACAAATGGTCCATAGGGTTGGTCTGCCATAGCGACACCCAGTCTAAAAATATCGTTTTTGTCTTTCATGGAGAAATACATATAGTACTTCCCATCTTTCTCGGCTACATCGGAATCCCAAAGCTGACGACCGGCCCAGGGAATTTTTTTTACATCCAATACCTTTCCATGATCAACAACCTCCGCATTGATATCTTCTAGGGAAAATACATGGTAATCCTGCATATCAAAATGGTCGCCGTTATCATTTTCGGGGATGCCGCTTTCCCTATCGTGAGAGGGATAAATATAAATTTTGTTTTCAAAAACATGTGCTGAAGGATCAGCCATGTAATCTCCGGGATATAAATACTTACTTTTGTTCATTTTTCTTATTTCTTTTTTTTTTTAATCAACGCAATAATATCCTTTACAAAAGGTTTGGGCTGATAATTCCGGTCAAATAACAACGGATAGTCTGTACGTCCCGGAATAGGCCAGCCATTCTTCCATGAGTCTCCATCGCCAACACCCCACAATGTCACACGTGATATTTTATCCCGATGTTTGAGATATAAATTAAAAAACGCTACATATCTCGCTCCCAACTCATTCATTTTCGCTGCAGGAAGTCCTTTTTCGTACGGATTCATCGCTTTACTGTAGGCATGACGCTCCCCTATTTCCGCTCCCATATTGGGACGTACATGCGGTAGGACCGAAATATCCATTTCCGTCACCATTACCTTCGCACCAAGCCCCGCAAATCCGAGTATGGTTTTTTCGACTTCATCGACCGATGGATTGTTCAATGCATTGTGTTCCTGCATACCAATTCCAGTGACCTGCCCACCGGCAGCCTTTACCTGTTGCACCATGCGCATAATACCCTTTCTTTTTTCGGGGATAGCAGTTGAATAATCGTTATAATATAATTCTGCATTTGGATCTGCCTCATGCGCAAATTTGAAGGCCAATTCAATGAATTGCGGCCCGATGATCTCGTAGAATTTGCTTTTACGCCATTCTCCATTATCCAATATGGCCTCATTCACCACATCCCAACCAAATACCCTTCCTTTATAGCGGGAAACAACGGTTTGTATATGCTTCCGCATGCGTTCGATAAGTACCTCTCGGGTGACTTCTTTCCCATTTTTATCGACAAAAAACCAAGCTGGTGTCTGCGAATGCCAAATCAGCGTGTGACCGATAATTTGCATTTTATTTTTTTCTCCAAATGCGACAAAGCGGTCCGCATCTTTAAAATCGAACTCACCTTCCCTTGGTTGCAAAAACATACTTTTCATACAATTTTCGGCAACTATGGAGTTGAACTGCGTTTTGACCACCGCGACCGCTGCCTGATCGCGCTCCCATATCTGATCAAGGTTTAATGCTGTTCCTATAAAAAATTTACCCTCAAATGCATCTTTCAAGGTCAATGAATCAGGAGCCCGCTTCAGGTTCTGCAAAGTGGCTGAAGCAGCAGGACCAAATAGTAAGGCTGCTACCGCCACAACAATAGTTTTTAACATCTTCATGGTTTATTTTTGATTAAGTATGTCTTGATTCTATATCTTGGTTGATTTTGTCGATCGTTATATCATCCAGTTCGTATTTGGAGATAACATACATCGCGAGCACCAAAAGAACGGCAGGAATAACAGCCACCAACCATAGAATTCCCTTTTCAGCCAATGCAGATTGTCTTACTGCATTATCTTTATCAAATTCAACATAAGTCAGTACCAATCCAGGGACGACACCTCCCAATGCCATTCCAGCCTTATAAAAAATACCTGTCAATGCATTGACAATACCCGAAATACGCTTACCGGTTTTATATTCACCATAAGATATGACCTCAGGCACAAGAGCCCACATATACCCCGTAGCGACGATTACACCCGTTGACTTGATAAACTGAGCAGCCAATACCAGTCCAATATTATTCTTGAGTGTCTCGTTGGATGAAATTATGTACAACATGAGCATTCCAAGGATAGCGATACTCAGAAAAACATAAAACATTTGCTTCTTCCCTATCGTACGTTTGATAGCCGGCACCAATGGCATAAAAATAAAAGCAGGCAGGGAGCCCAGAGCCATAAAATAAGGCAGCATATCCGGAGCATGTACATTATAGATCATGTAGTAGGATCCTGCCGAATTACCGATGGCCATCATCGCAAATGCTGTAATGAAAAAAAAGGCCAAAATACGCAAAGGCCTATTGTGCTTAAATTCTCGCCATAGATCAGATACGCGAACATTATCCGTATCCTTTTCATCCATAATAACCCGTTCTTTTGTTTGTGAGAAACAAAAAATCAGAAGGGCCAATCCGACTAAAGCATAGATCAGCATCGTTGTAAACCAGGCTTCGGCCGAATCTTTTGAGTTTATCTTTCCATCCGGAGCGAGATATTGTACGACCAGCGGTACGCCATACCCAACAGCCAGCCCGCCCACGTTCGCCATAAACATGCGCGTCGATGTTAGTTTTGTCACCTCGTCCGTATCCCTCGTCAAGGAAGCATTTAAAGCACCATAGGGAACATTCACTAAAGTATAAAGCATTGAAAGGCCAACATATGTAATATAAGCGTAGGCCAAAGAACCCGAAAATCCATTCCAAAAACACAGAATTGCAAACCCTGTCAATGGAATTCCTCCCAGCACCAAATAGGATCTGTACTTTCCCATCCGGGGATTTCCCTTATCGACAAATGCACCTACAATGGGATCCCACAGCACATCCACAATTCGGACAATGAGAAACATGACTCCTGCCGAAGCAGCAGAAATTCCATAAACATTGGTATAAAAAATCAGGAGGTACATCGAAACAGTCTGGTAAATAAGATTCTGTGCAAGATCACCAGCGCCAAACCCCACCCGTTGTTTCATTGAAAGTTTGTAAAAACCTTTAATAGGCTTTACCTCTGTTATACTTTGATCCATATAATTGGTTATTCGATTAGTTGAATTACAAGGGTAAAACTACAAGTAGCTTTCTACCGGGAACCAATACAAATGTTTTATATTCCAATAAAAATGTTTAAAAAAGGCTGTCCATTTCCATTGGACAGCCTTTTTCTACATGTTTGTAAAACCGCTTACCGGCTAACGGTTCAATTCTTTACATACTTTACAAGATAGCTTTTGGTTTGTCCTTTGTAAACACAATCGACCTGTGCGTAACCAGTCACCGAGCTGCCTTGTTTAACTTTGATTTCAACTTCAGGGTTATTTGCCATAGCCTTCACCACAGGAATCTTCTTGTCGTTGGTTTCCATTGGAAAAGTAACTTCATAATGGTTGTAACCAACGATGCCGTTCTCATCGGTAGATCGCACAGGAATCGAAGGCAACATTAGTTTTTTTCCATTCACTGTAATCGTAACCGAAGGCGGTACCGGACGTTCAATTTTTTTGTCTTTCGAACTAAATCCCAATCCTATAAAATCAAAAAGGGGCTTGCCCTCTTCACCCTCAGCGACCAGAAACAAGGCATGTTTGCCATCCAAGTGATCGACATAATTAGAAACATCCACTGTAAATTGCTTTACTGTTGTCGCCGTATTTGCGGGAACTGTTATTTGAGCAATACGCTTTCCTTTCCAGGTTTCATTATCCCAAGGACCATCCAGCCACACATTGACCTTAAATGAAGCTTGTGTTTTTGGTGTAATAAACAGATTGAAGGTGGTACGATTTCCTTTTTTTGTTCCCTCAAACGCCTTTAATCCGAATTTATCCTGTTTCAGGCCACCAAAACCAAAATATTTAAAACCTGCGATAGTTCCATTTTTCATATTTGTCACAGGCATATGGTTATCCCATACGTCCCATGAATCCTGTTGCAAACTGATATCTGAAAGATAACAGGCATATCCAGCCGAGTAATACCGATAGGGGTCTAATCCATAGAAATGGAATCCTTCCGATGTCACCTCTGCACCTTTATATTCTTTTCCCTGCTTATCTTTGATGGTTAAATTTTCTTGAAATGGGTCAAAAGCTCGGATAGCAACCATCCCACCATCTTTTACGCTTTTTTCATCCCACGAAACTCTGATAGGTTCTACTACCGCCTGACGTGCAAAGCCAAATCCGCGTGGCGGTCTATGGTAAAATACGTACCATTGTCCATTAATCAGTTCGATACTGCCATGGGTATTATGCCCCGCATTGCTGGTTTCGATAGCCGATCCGTCTTTATTTAATACTGGAGCACGCGAATCGACCAAAACACCACCACTCTTCCAAGGCCCCAATGGCGAATCTGCCACCGCGTAGCGCAAGGTTGAATTTGAGCTCCCTACCCCATATTCAGGACCTGAATACCCACTGTATACCGAAACATATTTGTTGCCGACTTTACGAATTGATGAAGCTTCAAAAAAATTAAAAGTTCCTAAATCCTCGCCCTCAAAAATATTAGGATAGGCGGTACCTTTTGGATCACGCAATTCACCATATCGTGCACTTGCTGGCAATAGATAATTAATAATTTCGGTACCTGGTCGTAGCGAATACATCGTTTTCTGATCTAACTGTGCCGCCATCGAGCGTTGAAAACCCCAAAAACCGTATGCCCGGAATCCAATTTCATAATCAGGATCTTTGGGATCCGTCACATATTCAATGTAAATGGCCGGATCAAACCCTAAGATACTTCCGGGCAAAGTACGCTTACCGTCTTCCGTGAGGTTTATAGGTTTAAAGGGGCCATTCGGTCGATCGCCTTTGACTACCATTGCTTCACGTTTATCTCCTCTGCTGTGTGGAAACAAGTAGTATTCTTTTTTTCCATCTTTACGTTTGACCTCTACAAGATCTGGGGCATACATCACATCCCATTTTCCATCAATCGGATAGCTAAAAATAGCACCCTCGTCTCGCCAGCTCGTTAAGTTTTCAATCGGCGCTGACCACATCCGAATGTCAGGCCCACAATAACTCGTAAAACGTAAATCATGGGAACCAATGATATATGCGCGATATTTCCCCGGCTGGTCAGGATCTTCAAAAACACGGGGTTCACCATCAGGGAGATGCTCCCAAAGTGGTAGGTATGGATTACCTATAGACTGGTGCACAAACCCCTTACTGAGATCCTTCACCATATTTTGCTGCTGCCCCAACGCCCGTGTTGTTGATAAAATTCCCGTAACGGATAATAACAATACCATTGTCCGTTTTTTTAAGACAATATTTAGTCCCTTCATAAATTGATTATATTAATTACTTAAATTGCTGAATTATATTTTATACTTTTCAATTGATTTTTTTTCCTCGAACTACTCATGCTACCAATTATCGGTACGAAATGGCACAGCTAGCATTCCTTCCTTGTTGACTAGATTTGCATCTTCGGGATTATTGCTCCATGCATAGCGGACTGCCTGTGGATTGCTGATCTTTGGATGACTCAATACAACCTCATTCACACGTATAATTGCATTCGCCCATACGAATTTTCGGTCTGAACCTGCAATCGCAAAATGTTGCAATTTTTTACCATGACCGATAGCCAGTCCCTTTCCAATTTCGTTGAATGAAACGACAACTTGATTTCCATCGGTCCGCATATGTTTAAACCGTGGGCCGGAAGCGACTACCTGTTCGCCATACAACATCTTACGCGCGCATAGAAATAATCGCTTTGCCATATCCTTCTTATTTAGCGGATGTATATCGTTCCACTCACCAAGATCATAAGTCACGGCGAGCGCTGTTAAAGGAACCTCTTTGCTAACCTCAAATTGAGCCTCCCTGATCCTTGCCCAGTTAGACTCCGCCGGTACCGTATCTTTGGCCATAAAGTTGGGCAGCTGCACCATCAAAAAAGGAAGCTGAGGCTGACCAAATTGCGCGCGCCAATTACTGATCAAACGAGTAAGGTAGCTTTGATAATAGGATGGATCACCCGCATTTGCTTCCCCTTGATACCAGAGAACGCCTTTTATTCCATAGCCGCGCAATGGATAGATCATTCCGTTATACAGGCCCGAACCAACCAGCCCCAAATGCCGCAGGCGGCTTTTATACTTTTCAACTTCTTCCTGGTCAATCGCAATTTGCCAACGCCATTCGCCTGCAAGATCAATACATACATCGTCCAATCTAATCTCATAGGATTTATCGGGTGTAAATCCGCCATCCCCTCCATCCGATCGCAGGCGCACAGTTAAATTATTTCTTCCTGCATGAAGTATCCCTGCAGGAATATCGTAAATCCGTGGCGGGTAACGGTAGGCAGTAGAACCTACAAAATGACCATTGACATACACCGAATCGCTATCGATCAAAGTCCCCAAATACAACTTGGCATGCCGCCCTTCTTTAGCTTCCGGAACAGTGAAATTCTTACGGTAATAACGTACCCCTTTAGTAGTTCGCTGCGCTTTTTCCCAGTATTCAGGCACCAGCACCGTTGGCCAATCCGAATCGTTATATTCTTCTTCTGTCCAATAATCCGCTCCCAGATCTCTTTCGGCCAACCGAAGGCTATCGACAGCATGTTGATCTAGCAACAATTCAGGAAAGTTTTTCAGATATTTCTGATCAATCCAGCGCTCTATTCCTGATCCGCCGAGACTAGATACGATCATTCCGACAGGAATACCATTATGCCGATAGGACTCCATCGCATAAAAATAGGCCAATGCCGTCCAATTCATAACATCAGAGGCGATTCCCGAATGCCATCGTTCACCAGAAGGTATATCTTCCTGTCTATCCACTATACTATTTTGTGTCGGCACCTTGAAATAACGGATCATATGATTATTGGATTCATTTATTTCAGGAAAACGTTCGACAAGCCGCTTAATAGGTGTCTCCATGTTGGACTGGCCCGAACAGAGCCAGACATCGCCAATTAACACATCCCGAATAACAATGTCATTGATCTCCATGAGATAAGGACCACCGTAATGCTGTGGCGGGATATGCACAGACCACTTACCATCCCTACCTGCTTCTGTATAATAGTATGCACCTCTAAAACGAAGAGTAATCTTTTCGCCTTTCGCTGCCCATCCCCAAATATTGAGATCGATATCCCGCTGTAGAACCATCTGGTCCCCCAGGATTGCTGGCAACCGTACACTGGCAGCACATGGTAGTAGTCCGAGAAGCCAAACAGTAACCAGCGTTAGACGATTAAAAAAAGATGAAAAACAAAAGAAATTTTCTATTCTAAAAAACATATTCTACCACTTTACCTTCCAAATTTCCAACAATCGAAAAACAGAATATTCGACGGAGCCTTGCCTTTATAAACAAAGTATAAATCGTGTATTCCCTTCACTTTATCGGCTAGTACGGTCTCCACTGTAGTCCACCGGTCATCGCCCCCTGTCATAGGAACTTGTATGGTAGCTAATAAAGCCCCGTCGATCGCTCCCGAACGAACCTCCATGCTGACTCCACCGTTATGTGTTGTTCCCACCCGTGCAAAAAAAGTGCGGGCACCTTTCTCACCAAAGTCAACATTTTTCACACAGGTATAAGCTCCATCTTTCCTTGCCTTTATAAAAACACCTACTTTTTCACGCTGATAGGATTTAACGTGCTCGGACCAAGCAATCATTTCGGCCTGATGAAGTTCGTAAGGGTTTACATTTGCTAGCCCCTGAGTAATTCCTGCAGTCATTTTCATCGGCGGGATACTGCCGTCTGGATTAAAGTTTAATTCCTGCACAGCAACAGAGCGCGTGAAACCTCCCCCGCCGGGTAAAGCTCCATTGTGATAAAAGAAATAGGTCTTTCCTTTAAAATCGACAACACCAGGATGGTTTGTAAATGCTTTTCCTTCGGCTGACATGACTACACCACCATACTTCCAGGGACCTTCGGCTTTTTTGCTGGTCGAATACCCAATAAATTCAGGTAAAGGGCCTCCCGGCCAAAAAAGATAATACAAGCTGTTTCTTTTGTACAACCAGGGACCTTCCTCGTAGGTTGTAGGTCGTTTCGGATCTCCCGCTCTTTTTCCAAATGATGCTGCTGTCATCGGAACCTCAACGATATCACCCGCATAAGAGATCATATCTTCATTCAGCCTGACATATTTCAGCTGAGGATTCCCCCAGTACATATGTGCCTCACCATCGTCATCAATAAACACAGTCGGATCGATATCGCCCCATTCACTCTGTAGTAATGGTTTTCCCAAGGGATCATGAAAAGGTCCCAACGGACTATCAGCAACTGCAACACCGATCGCACCACGATTGTTGAGTTTAGAAATAACAGGCACATATAGATAAAATTTACCATTCTTTTCAACACATTGCGCCGCCCAAGCATCCCCTTTTGCCCATTCAAAATCTGTATAAGAGAGAATCGCACCATGGTCGGTCCAGTTCACCATGTCATTAGTTGAATACACCCGCCAATTGTTCATATTAAACCAGGTGGATTCTTCTTCATCCTGCGTGGTATAAAGATAAAGCCGGTTATTATACACTAATGGTGCCGGATCCGCCGTATAGGATGTCTGTACAATCGGATTTTGTGCTTTTAACGTATTTATTGAAGGCAAAAACAGGAATTGGAATCCAAACAGAAATAACGTAAAAAATTGTTTTCTCATATCATCTTAATTTATGGTTAAATGGAAGTAATCAAAATCTACGTAGCCACCAGCCTCTTTACTCGCATAGTTAAAAAGTCCGAACCTATACCCCATAAAATGAGGAATGGTGTAACTCATTTTTAGCACGTTACCTATCATCTTCCAATGGTGTCCATCGGTACTATAAAAAAATTGGGCCGTATCTTTTTTGTTTGAAAAATCGCAGTTTGCTTTAAGAAATATACGCTGCTGTTTGAGATTGATCTTCGCCAGTTCTTGTGGCGCCCCCGTCATCGCATTAATCATTACTAACGATTTTGTATTTCCTTCCATCCGGACTCCTACTAAACCATAGTTTTTTTGCAATAGCGATATTCCTGCAAAATCACCATCTTTCATGTTAGAAACCTCTACAGCAATAGCGGCGCTGCAGCTCGGGCCGATGGTGCGTTGCGTCAATGTATTTTTAGCTGAAAGAAAGTCATCAGTAAGGTCGCCGGTTCGCAGTCTCAAAAAGCCACGGCGTTCGGTCACTGACCAAAGATCAACAACTGGGTTATGGTTCCATTGCCATGCCAGGGGAAGGGCGGCTTGTCCGGCTTTCCGGTCAAAATCATCCGAGTCAACAATTCCGGGGCTTAAGCTTTTATTTGCGGGAAGATCCAATGTGGCCGGGACTTTTCCGTCAATACCAAGCACTGGCCATCCATCTTCCCATTTGACAGGAACCAAAAACGGAATTCGGCCTACAGCACCATAATCCTGAAAAAGATAAGCATACCATTTTCCGTTGGGCATATCAATCAGACCTCCCTGTGCCACACCCTGATCCTGCAAAACCACTTTCCCCTCATACGGACCTTCCAATTGGCTCGCCCGATGTACAATCACCGTGCGCATTCCTCCCGCTGGCCATGAAATATTAAAAAGATAATACATACCATTGATCTTAAACATTTGGGATCCTTCAGCAGGTAAACCGGCTTTGCCTTCTTTAGGCTTGGCGGGTAAAGAGGCATCGTCTACCAATACGCGTTGTGTTCCTGCTTTAACACCTGAAAAATCAGGCAATAATTCAGCAATATAGATACGTCCCCCACCCCAGATCATATATATTTTCCCCCCGTCAAAGAATAAGCTATGATCGTGCATCATCGGCTGAAATTCTTTCGAAACCCAGGGGCCATGTTCAATATCTGCTGTGTGGTAGACATGCGTTTTTCCTGTATTGGCCGAAAATGTACTGACATAGTACCGCCCCTCATGAAAGCGCAAACTGCTTGCCCAGGAGCCGTGCCCATACGCATTTTTATGGTTTGACAGATTGAGTTCATCCTGATCGCCAAGACGATCGTACGCATAATTAATCAACGTCCAATTGACCATGTCTTTGGACTTCATAATCGGGACACCGGGGTTCATGTGCATGGTCGTACTGCTCATATAATAGGTATCACCGACGCGTATCATGGACATATCGGGCACGTCAGCAAAGATGATTGGATTATGGGCTTGCTGCGCCAATGCTCCCAAAAACGGGATCATTAAGGAGAAGACAAAAGCGCCGATTTTCATTCTTAACATATTGACAGGATTTATTAGTCGCATTAATTTAGTAAGCCTTAAATTTATAATGTTTTCCAGGCAAGGTTTGTACATCGTATTCATAATAGCTTGGTAATTCAATTCCTTTCAGCTGTGAATCTGCAGATTGAATACTTACTGGTGTTATTACAGGAGCTAAAAGGGTATTAGTCTGATCGCCTTTTGCGATTTGAAGTTCAGATCCTTTCAATGGCGAAGCTGTCCGTAGCCGCAAATTACCGCCTAAAGGTGAAAAGACCATTACCTCCTTTATCTTCCCTTTTTTCCATTGCATTTCAATTTCAAATCCACCGCGCGCCTTGATCCCCTTTACCCAACCCTCTTTCCATTGATCAGGAATCGCTGGCAGCAGATGCACAGCGCCATCATGGCTTTGGACCAGCATCTCCGCAATACCCGCTGTTAAGCCAAAATTACCGTCAATCTGAAATGGAGGATGTGCCGTAAAAAGATTTGGATAGGTACGTCCATCGGGATGGTTTTCATCGGAAATGCTCAGCATTTTCTTTATAATTTCGTAGGCATGGTTTCCATCCAATAAACGGGCCCATAAATTTATTTTCCATCCAATTGACCATCCCGTCGCAAAATCACCTCGATATATCAATGAATTACGTGCAGCCTCAAACAATTTAGGCGTGCGGAACGGTGAAATTTGACTACCTGGAAACAATCCGTATAAATGGGATACATGCCGGTGCTGATTTTGAGGATCATCCACATCTTCCAGCCATTCTTGTAACTGATTAAATCGACCGATATGCATTGGTGGAATCCGCCGTGCCGTTGCCAGCAATGTATCCCTATACATTGCATCAACATCGAGCGCTTCTGCCGCCAAAGCGGTACGGGTAAGCATGTCGTGGCATAGTTGATTATCCATGGTCACGCCTGCCGCAAGTGGCCCTTGCTCGGGCGAAATTGAGGGACTCAGGACGAGCCATTTTTCAGCTGAATAACCGCGATGCACGACAAGCGCAGACAAAAGAAAGTCGCAAGCTCCCTTCATAACCGGGTAAAGTTGCCTCAAAAACTCTTTATCTCCCGTAAAGAGATAATGCTCCCAAAGATGTTGGGACAACCACAGCCCCCCACTTGGCCACATTCCGGCAGCCGCAAAATCAATCGGACTCGTCACGCGCCAGATATCGGTATTGTGATGGGCCACCCAGCCACGGGCATGGTACAATGTCTTCGCGGTTTCTTCACCACGTTCACTGAGTTCTTTGATCATGGAAAATAACGGCTGAAGCGTACTCGAAAGGTTGGTGACCTCTGCAGGCCAATAGTTCATTTCGGTATTTATATTGATTGTATATTTACTGTCCCATGCTGGTTGCATGGATCGGTTCCAGATTCCTTGTAGATTAGCAGGCTGGCCACCCGCTTGTGATGAGCAGATGAGCAAATAGCGCCCAAATTGAGCCAACAAGGTCACTAAGGCCGGATCCTGTGTACGGGCAAAGTCTGCAATACGCGCGGACAGCGGCAACTGTTGTTCGCTATTGGCATCCCCCAAATGCAGCTGGAATCGATTAAACTGTCTGCTGTAAGCAAGGGTATGCTGGTGTGAAGCCTGCTGATAGTCTTTGTCCATGGCCTTTTGCAATCTTTCTGCAGCCAGCTTATAGGGATCAGCTCCCAGTTGTTTATAATTTTGAAAATTACTCGCAATTGAAATATAAAGACAAACGGAACTTGCATCTTTTATATCAATCGATTCCTCTTTCACGATAAGCTGTCCATCGGTATGCTTTACTCCCGTATGAATCTGATAAACAACCTGCCCTTTAATACCTTCGTGATCGGATCCTCGTCCTTCTAAAATAAGCTTATCACCGGTTTTGTAAATAGTATGCTTCGACTCATTCTCATAAGTTAATGTGAAATTGAGTTTCCCCTTCTTGCTCGACTTTATTTTCATAACAATGGCATCATCAGCAAACGAAGTAAAAACTTCTCTGGTAAATGTTACCCCATCTACTGTATAACGCGACAACGCAACTGCCCGTTCAATATCCAGTTCGCGATAATAGTGCCGGTACCGTTCATGTCCAGGGAATCGCAGCAGAATATTTCCTGCCGTTTGATAGGGCATGCCATGTGTCTTAGTGAAGAAGGTTTCATTTGCAAGCTTATCGGCTTCAGCTGGTTTCCCATCGAATATATAATTCTGAATAGTTTTTAATGCCGCGCCGCCTTTCTTATTATCGTTGCGATAAGGACCTCCCGCCCAAATTGTTTCCTCATTAAGCTGCATACGCTCACAAGATGGAATTCCATAAACCATCGCGCCCAACCGACCATTTCCAAGCGGTAAAGCTTGTTCCCATACCTTTTCGTCTGCAGGCCGATCATACCATAGGGTCAATGCCGATCGCTTTTGGGCAAACAACAATGTAGTATGCAGTGACAAGATCGCAATGAATAGGCTTATGTACTTCCAAATAAATTTTTCAATCATTTTTCTTGATAGTATTTTTTGCAGTTTCGGAATTAATCATCAGGACTAACAAACTCATTTTAAGACCGGCCAAGGCAAACCGTCGAATTGTTTATTGCTATTATCAAATTAGTAAGGCCTTTATTTCTTATTTTTAAATAGCAATTGCGAAACATTATAGAGATCATTTCTCCATACATTGAAATCATGCCCGCCCGACTCCAGATAGTAAATATGAGGCACCCCATGTTCCGAAAGGTACTCATGTGTGCGCTTACTTATATTGAGCAAACCATCCTGGTTACCACAGGAGATCCACAGCAGTTTTAATTTATCTTTAGCTTCTTTCGGAACAGGCAGTAATTCCTGTGGCATCTTGGTATTGGGCGCGGAGGAAAAGCCCCCCACCCAGGCAAAAGTATCGATATGGCCAAGTCCAAAATTCAGGGCCTGTCCACCGCCCATAGACAATCCAAAAATCGCGCGGTGCTCGCGATCCTTGATAACGGGAAACTGCTTTTCAACAAATGGAATCAGGTCATCGAGCAGATCTTTTTCAAAAGTTGAAAACGCCGCTACCCGATCCGGTGCCATCACATTTCCACCAGCACGGTCATCTTCCATGGCGCGGCCATTGGGCATAATCACCAACATAGGTTCCATTTTTCCTTCCGCATACAGGTTATCGAAAATAACCTGAGGGTTTCCATGTCTGAACCATTCCCGTTCATCACCGCCAATTCCGTGCAAGAGATATAATACGGGGTATTTTTTTGCGGCACTGTATCCCGGCGGGGTATATAGCAGTGCTTTCCGCTTAACTCCTAAAGTTTTTGAAGGATAAACAAGGGAATCTATTTTCCCAGTCGATGTCAATTTTCGCTCAACATCAAATCCCTGTGGGGCAGTCTGCTGCGCCTGGGCCACTAGGCTGGCGGAAAAAACGCACAACATGGTGCAGATCATCTTTTTCATATTATAATTGGTTTAATAGCAAATAGATAGCGAGGCTATCGGCCTTGCAGGGACAATAGCCCAATTTCAACTAAATCACCACCTTCCTTTTGAGTACTCTTAATACCGCCGCTACAATAGCATCGGCGTTTAAGCCATATTTATCCATCAGCGCACTTGGCGGTCCCGATTCACCGAAGCTGTCGTTTACAGCCACATATTCCTGGGGAGTAGGCAATTGTTTTGCCAACAGTTGCGCTACACTATCTCCTAGTCCACCGATACGATTATGCTCTTCGGCTGTAACAACACAGCCCGTTTTAGCGACAGAAGTCAGTACGGCTTTCTCATCTAGTGGCTTGATGGTATGGATATTAATGATTTCGGCATCAATACCTAATGTTTCCAATTCTTCCCCGGCACATATGGCTTCCCAGACGAGATGTCCAGTTGCCAAAATAGTCACAGTTGTACCCGGATTGAGCATCACGGCTTCGCCGATCACAAATTCCTGATCTTCCGGGGTGAAAACCGGCACCACGGGCCGTCCAAACCGCAGGTAGACTGGCCCCTTGTGTTTGGCAGCAGCTAGCGTTGCAGCCTTCGTCTGATTATAATCGCAAGGATTGATAACCGTCATCCCTGGAAGCATTTTCATCAAACCTATATCTTCCAATATCTGATGGGTCGCCCCATCTTCACCCAACGTAAGGCCGGCATGCGAAGCCGCTATTTTCACATTTTTATCCGAATAGGCAATAGATTGACGAATCTGATCGTATACCCGACCCGTTGAAAAATTGGCAAATGTACCAGTAAAAGGTATTTTTCCACCGATGGTAAGTCCAGCTGCAATACCCATCATATTTGCTTCGGCAATGCCGATCTGAAAAAAACGTTCCGGAAAGGCCTTGATGAAATCGTTCATTTTGAGCGAACCGATCAGGTCTGCACAGAGTGCAACCACATTTTCATCTTCCTTTCCTGCTTCCAGCAAACCGGCACCAAATCCAGAACGTGTGTCTTTTGATTCTGTATATGTATATTTTTTCATGTTAATCTATTTCAAAATCGTCCTACGATTAGGCGATATAATCACCCAATGTTTCTGCATTCTGGTTTAAGGCCACAGCTAGTTGTTCATCACTGGGTGCTATGCCATGCCATTTATGTGAGCCCATCATAAAATCAACTCCATTTCCCATTTCGGTATGTAGCAACACCATTACAGGCATTTTAGTTCCGGTCGAAGCTTGGGCCTTTCGTAGTCCTGAAATCACAGAACCAATGTCATTACCGCGCATAACCTCTATAACCTTCCAGCCGAATGCCATCCATTTGCGGGGTAGGTCGCCCAGCGAAAGGACATCGTTGGTAGCCCCATCAATCTGCGCACCATTGTAATCTACAATAGCAATCAAATTGTCCATTTCGTTGTGAGCTGCATACATGGCCGCTTCCCATACCTGCCCTTCCTGCAATTCGCCATCGCCCATAAGCACATAAACCATGCGGTTATCTTGATTTAATTTTTTGGCTTGAGCAGCACCAATAGCGACAGAAAGACCTTGCCCCAAGGATCCCGAAGCGACACGGATACCTGGCAGTCCTTCATGCGTAGTCGGATGTCCCTGCAGTCTTGAATTGAGTTTTCTGAAGGTGGCAAGTTCATCGATTGGAAAATAAGCTGCTCGCGCCAACACACTATAAAATACCGGAGAGATATGACCATTGGAAAGGAAAAACAAGTCTTCCCCGAGGCCATTCAAATCAAACTGATCGTTTCGCTGCATCAATTCAAAGTATAAGCAGACCAACAATTCGGTGCAGCCCAACGATCCTCCCGGATGCCCCGACTGGCAACCATGCACCATGCGGAGTATATCCCTTCGGACTTGCTTAACAATCGCTTCTAAATTATGGATACTATGTCTTGTCATGACCATCTCAATTGTTACTTTGTGCGGCAACGCGTTTATGATCAGCTAAAAATTGAGCAAGGCCACTGTCCGTCAACGGGTGCTTTAAGAGGGAAAATATCGCCTGCAAAGGTCCAGTCATCACATCCGCACCAATTTTGGCACAACCCAAGATATGCGCACTATGACGTACCGAAGCCGCAAGAATCTGGGTAGGGAAAGCATAATTATCGTAGATCGTCCGAATTTCGCGAATCAGGGCCAGTCCATCGACAGAGATATCATCGAGCCTACCGACAAAAGGAGATACATAGGTTGCTCCGGCTTTGGCGGCCAAGAGTGCTTGCCCGGCAGAAAAGACCAGGGTGCAATTGGTTTTAATTTGTTTTGTACTAAAATATTTAATTGCTTTAATGCCGTCTTCAGTCATTGGAACCTTAACAACAATCTTATTGTCTAAGGCCGCTAAGCGCAAACCTTCCTCAATCATCGCGTTAAAATCAGTTGAAATCACTTCAGCACTTACATCACCGTCTACAATATCACAGATAGCTTTGTAGTGCGCATGTACATGAGCTGTTCCTGTAATCCCCTCTTTGGCCATCAGTGAAGGATTGGTCGTTACACCATCTAGGACACCTAAATTTTGAGCCATACGAATCTCACTGAGACTTGCCGTATCGATAAAAAATTTCATTTTTTTAGTTGATTAGTTTTGAATTCGCTAGATCTCCAGCGATTGGTTATAAGACAAAACTATAGCTTTCAACCAGATAGGATTGCAACAAATAAAAAAAAGAAGGGTAAAAATGTTTAAAACAGATTACCCTCCTAAAAAACTGACCTAAAACGACCTTTTAAATAACAATATTATGCTTAGTGCACGGATGTACTTTTATGCGATTGGATATATTCACTTGGCGTCATTTGATATTTTGCTTTAAAGACTTTTGTAAAATAGTTTGGATTGGCAAATCCCGTCTCATAAGCAATTTCAGAAATAGACTTATCGCTTTTTTCCAGCAAACCTGCCGCCTTTTCTAGTTTCACAGAGCGTATAAAATCTACGGGAGACATGCCCGTCAGTTCCAGCAGCTTATTGTAAAGGGAGGCCCGGCTCATCGAGGTGTGGGCACTTAGCGCTTCGACCGATAACTGCGGATTATCGATATTATCGTGTACATAATTGAGTACTTTTTGTAAAAATTTATCTTTTTCGGACCTGATCGTCATTTCGGGCGCTAAAATAGACACCTGTTTACTATAGACTTCCCTGAACGCCTGGTTCAGCTGAAGCAAACTGTTAACCTTCGCTACCAGTACATCCATATCAAAAGGTTTGGTCAGATATCCCACCGCACCCGATTCAAGCCCGCAAACAAGACCATTGTCGACCTGTGAGGCCGTCAGCAGTACAACAGGAATATGTTTTGTCCGTTTATCCTGCGCCAGCTTCTGTGAAAATTCCATACCATTCATATATGGCATCTGAACATCGCTCACCACAAGGTCAGGGTGATGAAAAAGTGCTTTTTGCCAGCCATCCTTTCCGTTAGTAGCCTCGATAATCTGATAATACTCCTTTAAAGACTCGCTGAGGTAATATCTAAAATCTTCATCATCTTCAATCACCAACACAAGCGGGCACTGTCTAAGCTCCACAGGTTGTATCTCCGTAACTACTTCTGGTTCAACCCCACCCTCATATACCGACTCAGCTTGATCCAGCCATAGATCAAATTTAAAGGTACTTCCGCTGTCGGGTTGACTGTTAACCGAAATCTCGCCATGGTACATCTGAACAAATGACTGTGCAATTGACAGTCCAATACCTGAACCCTGACTTGCCACCTTGCCCTCAGTATCATGCTGAAAAAAACTCTCAAATATCGATTGTTGCAATTGCTCGGGAATTCCGATACCAGTATCGCGCACTTCAAGGGAAACATGCATTTTCTTGTCGACAAGGCTTATAGAGGATATACTTACAGCGATATCCCCACCCTTTTTGGTAAATTTAAAAGCGTTATAGATTAAATTAAATAGAATGCGCTCAACCTTATTTCGGTCAAAACGACAATACAATTTTTCCTGGCATGGAAAAAAAGAATAATCGATACCTTTTTGCAGCGCCATATCCTGAAATGAACGGTATACTTCCTGTACAAAAGATACCAATTCACCATCTTCATCCTGCACTTTCAATTCATGGTATTCCATTTTACGAAAATCCAGTAATTGGTTGACCAAATTTAAAAGCCGCCGCGCGTTACGGCTTACCAGATTTAGTTGATCGCCCAGTTTGCTATCTTTATTTTTGGCAATCAAAGCATCCACGGGCCCTGTGATCAAAGAGATTGGGGTTCGGAATTCATGACTTAAATTTGTTAAGAATCGGATTTTCATTGCATCTATTTGATGCTTTGTCTCGGCATCTCTCTTTTGCTGTTCAATGAGCTGCCTCGCCTGGATACGCTCCTGTTCAATCGCAAATTTTTGTTTTAACTTTTGGATCCCGCGATGTCTGATCCACAGCAGGCCGCCCAATACTGCTAACACATAAAATAGATAAGCATAAATGGTGCGCCAAAACGGTGGAGCAACATGTATCGCAATCGATTTGATTTCCTTGTTCCAAATACCGTCGTTGTTGCTTGCGCGAACCTCAAAAACATAATCTCCCGGATCCAAATTTGTATAATAGGCACTATTTTCCTTTCCATTTCGAATCCAATTTTTGTCAAAGCCGACAAGTCGGTACTCGTATTGGTTATCCTCAGGTACAGTTAGATTTAGCGCGGCAAAAGAAATTGAAAAATTTTGTTTATATTTCAGGTTGATGCGATCGGCAGTCAACAGCGACTGCTGTATTGGCCCCTTCTCCGTGGGCTGAACGATCACGTTGTCAATTTTTAAATCCGTCAGTGCGACCTTCGCAGGATTGCCATTTGTTTTTAAATGAGCCGGATAAAAATGGTTAAACCCTTTCTGCCCACCAAAATAAATTTCTCCATCGTCCGTTTTTAGTGACGCACCGAGCATAAAAGCACCTTCTTGCAATCCCACAGCATTAGAATAGTTTTTGAACTTATTTTGCACCGGAGAATAACAACTCAATCCTTTGTTTGTTGAAAACCAGATCCTCCCTTTATCGTCCTCGATAATACTCTGAATAGCACCATTCACCAATCCATCTTTCTCAGAAAGTGTCTCAAATAGTGTTTTCCCTTTTCGCAGCAAACCTACTCCATTGCCATTTGTTCCAACCCATAAATTTCCATTTTTATCCGTATGCACGGCTAATATATAATTGCTTGGGAGCTTATTTTTTGCTTTGTCATACAGTGTAGTCTGTTGTTTCAAAGGGTCATACATCACCAGGCCCGAGCCGTAAGTTCCTATCCACATATTATGTTCCTGATCTTCCGCTAATGCACGTATAAAATTTCCAGGTAGCTCTATTCCATCGTTTGAGTGCTCTTCCCGCTTGTATTTTTTGACGATAGCGTTTCCTTTTTGAATGATGTTCACGCCGCCGCCATTCGTCCCAACCCAGGTATTCCCCCGAAAGTCTACTTTTAAACAAAAAATATCGTTATTATTCAAATTATCTTCCCTGTTACCAACAGTATATCTTTTTAGATTTCCATTAAGCAGATCATAACAGATAACCCCTTGCTGATAGGTACCGATCCAAAGCTGATCGAATTTTCTTTCCAAAGTCAACACCGTAAGATCTTTAGGTAAGTTGGCCGAAAGTTCAACCGACGACAGTCTATCTGTGGTTCGATCATATTTCCAGATACCACCACCATCAACGCCCAAAAAAATCTTATTCTGATAAGCCGCGAAAGAAGTTACTATAGCTGGGTCACCGGTCATACCCTCCAAAAAATCCAAACTTTTTAATCTAAATTGGCTTAAATTGGTATCGAATTTATTTAGCCCTCCCTGAAAGGTACCTATCCAGTAAATTCCGCTATTATCGACAAAAATAGACCGTATCGATTTATGAGAAAGACTATGAACATTACTTGGATCCGGCTTAAAAGTCCGAACTGTTAAATCCCTGGTATTAAGCACATCAAGACCATTGTCCGTTCCGATCCATAAGTCCTGCTTTTGATTGTGACATAAGGTGTAAATGCGGGGGCTGCTTAAAGCTCCTTTCCCTTCTCCTGCGCTAAATTTATTGAACTGCGAATCCCCCGGCTTCAAATATTTAAGGCCGAGCATAGATCCGACCCAGATACGGCCCTGATCATCTTCAACAATGGAACTAATTTCAATTCCATTTCCATATCCTTCCTTTTCCGAAAGAACTTCAAAACGTTTTATGGTCTTTAGGTCTGCCGATATGCGAAATATGCCATTCTCTGATGACACCCACATGTTGTTCTTTCGGTCACGAAAAACACTGCCCGTTACTTTACCGGCAAAAGCTTCTACAATACGTCGATAAGTTGGATCCATTCTCTTTTGTAGATCATTGACGTCCAAAATACACAAAGCACCATAGGAAGCGATCCAGATATTTCCACTTGCATCCTTATCGATCGCATTAATAGCGGTACTGAGCCATTTACCATCAGGGGTAAGATTGTACGACCTGATCCGGTCAGCTTCCCGATCATAATAACTTAATCCCCCTCCATTTGTACCGATCCATATTCTTCCCTTCCTGTCTTCACATAAGGCCGAAATATGGTTTGCCATTAAACTATTCTCTTTGTTGGCATCATACCGGTAGACATTGTAATGACGTCCGTCGAAGCGATTAAGCCCATCCTCTGTTCCTAGCCAAAGAAAACCATAACTATCGCGGTAGATACTATAGATTGTATTGGAAGAAAGTCCATCCTTTGAAGAATAGCGTTGAAAAGTTACAGGCTGGCTTTGTCCATAAGAAAAAAACGTCAGCATCATCCAGGTGAATACCACTAAAGTTCGCATCATATATTTAGGTATGTAATCTTCAATACAAAAAAATCTGTATTGAACTGTCAACTAAATTATCAAATTAATCCCTACTAAACTAGTCTCTACAATCATTTGACCCATGTAAGCGGTATTTTTTGACATTCTTATCCTTCATTTAAACATTCTTGCTATCCACCAAATTTTCCAATGGCTAGCTTTGGTATACAATTATAAACTGCTTTGAAAGGCATTCCCAATATAGGGAAAACTATATGCAAACAATGCAACCGGTTGCTATATAGTTATAAAAAATTTAACCAATTATTATACAGCATATGACAGTACCTGATGATCCATGACTGTCCCTTAGATTTTTTATCAAAATGAACTAAGGGAACACCGATACAAACGTATCTAGCCAATTAGAGAAAATTTAACCAAGAATTCTTAAACCTATTTATCAATCCACAAATGCGATGATGATTACATGTACAATCACACGAGTAAGGCATTGGAAAAAGCTATGGGGTATAGCTAAGCCATTCACTTTACTGCTGTTCCTGCTTTATGTGGGACAGGCAACACTCTATGCTCAGGCCAAAAGGCAGATAAGGGGCATTGTCGTCGATAGTAACCATAAAAAAGTGAGCGGTGCGTCCATCAGGGTAAAAGGCACCTCGCTAGCCACGGCTACCGATGACAATGGAGCTTTCACGATCCAAGTCCCTGCAGATAATAATTTATTGACCATCTCCAAGCTAGGATATGGCCAACTCGAAGTGGATATCCACAATAAGAACACGGTAGAAGTACAACTAAGCGATAAGTCTATCGAAATCGAGGAAACCATTGTTGTCGGCTATGGTCGTCAAAAAAAGGAAACTGTCGTTGGCGCCATTGCGCAAACTTCGGGTAAAATCCTCGAGCGCGCAGGTGGTGTTTCCAGTGTAGGCGCCGCATTGACCGGTAATGTGCCCGGTGTCATTACCACGGCAAGTACCGGTATGCCGGGCGAGGAAGATCCCCGTATTGTGATCCGCGGACGCAGTACCTGGAATAATACCGACCCATTAGTCATGGTCGATGGGGTGGAACGACCATTATCTGCCGTTGATATCAGTTCCATCGAAACTGTTTCCGTCCTCAAAGATGCCTCGGCAACTGCTGTCTATGGTGTTAGAGGGGCCAATGGCGTTATTTTAATCACCACCAAGCGGGGTAAAGAAGGGCAAATGCTGATACGCGGTACCGTCAACAACATTGTAAAAACGGTTTCCCAACTTCCGGGAAAAATGGATTCGTACGATGCTTTGATGCTACGCAACAAAGTTATCGAATATGAGTTAGGGATTTCTCCTTCCAGTTGGGCCAACTATCTTCCACAAGACGTCATCAATAAATACCGTTTTCCCGCTGACCAGACGGAACGCGAACGTTATGTGAATACCGACTGGGCAAAAGAACTCTTTAAAAGCCACGCTTTTTCACAAAATAGCAGCGTCAATATTGCTGGTGGTACACCCTTTGTCAAATATTTTGCCAATGCGGACTTTCTTTACGAAGGCGATATGTTCCGCCAGTTCGAAAATGCTCGCGGTTATAAAGCTGGCTACGGTTTTAACCGTCTAAATGTACGGTCCAATTTAGACTTCCAGCTTACTCCCACAACTAAATTTTCAACCAACTTGGCAGGGTCTCGCGGTGTCAAAAAAAGTCCATGGGGCGGCGGCAACGACTATTCCTATTGGATCGCTGCCTATACGGTAGCTCCAGATGTTATTTATCCACGCTATTCAGACGGTACCTGGGGTTACTATGCCTTAAACACACAAGCCGGGATAAACTCTGCCCGTGTGCTGGCACTTAGCGGAACCGAATACATCACCACCAGTCGTATTACAACAGATTTTACGCTCGAACAAGATCTTAAGTTTTTAACGAAGGGGCTTAACGTTCGTGGGACAATCTCACTGGACAACACGTTTGTCGAGGGCGGCCGCGGTATCAATGATGCCAACAACAGTACACAAAGTAAATGGATCGATCCCAATACGGGATTGCCAACCTATCAGATCGCTTTCGATGGTACAAATAGATTTGACTTCGTCGAGGGCATAAACTGGACAACCGGTGCCGGACAGGTCAGAGACTGGTCTACCTATCGAAGATTATTTTATCAATTGCAGTTAAACTACGCAACGACCATCGCTAAGAATCACAACATCACTGCCATGGGTTTATTTAACCGCAATCAGACCGGAACAGGGAGTATGATTCCCTCCTATCGCGAAGACTGGGTATTCCGCACCACCTACAACTACAAAAATAAATATATGCTCGAGTACAATGGAGCCTATACGGGATCAGAAAAATTCGGTCCTGACAATAGATTTGCCTTTTTCAATTCCGGTGGGATAGGCTGGCTAGTTACTGAAGAAGAGTTTATGAGGCCTATCTCGTTTCTGAATATGCTCAAGTTACGTGCGTCCTATGGTGACATCGGTGACGATAGTGGCGGCCGTCAATTTCTGTACCTAACCCAATGGGCATATGGGGGCACCGCTGGCATGGGGGTTGAAGGCCGCTACTCCTACTCCGACGGCAATACCAGTCCTTATATCTGGTATAAGGAAAGTGCGCTTGGCAATCCAAATATCCGCTGGGAAAAAGTTAACAAATTCAATATCGGCCTCGACTTCGGTCTGTTCAATAGCCAGATAACCGGTAAAGTCGACTTTTTTAGAGACCGCCGGACAGATGTTCTGATTAGCGGCGCCAACCGAGCCATTCCTTCCTACTTTGGGATGGAGGCACCTACAGCCAACCTAGGTAAGGTACAGAATAAAGGGTTTGAAGTAGAACTGAAATTTAACAGACAGCTCAATACCGACTGGAGAATATGGGCTGATATCAATTTTACCCATGCCAAGGATAAAGTCATCAATGCCGATGCACCCGAGTTGCTGCCCGAATATCAGAAACCGGATAACAAACAAGTGAGTCAAACCTATTCTTATGTTAGCTCCGGATATTACAATACTTGGGACGAACTTTATTCGAGTACCGCGCACGAAAGCAATGACCTAGCGAAACTACCCGGCAATTATCATATACTGGATTATAACGGGGATGGTATTATCGATGCTAAGGACAATATTCCCTACGCCTTTCCTTCGGTTCCACAGAACACTTATAATTATACCATTGGATTTGATTGGAAGAATTTCAGTGTCATGACCCAGTGGTATGCCGTAAATAATGTCACCCGGCAGGTTGTTTTCAACAGCTTCTCGGGCCAGCTTAACCTCGCTTATGACGAAGGTTCCTATTGGTCAAAAGACAATGTCAATGCAGACGTACCACTACCACGCTGGTTATCACAGTCGAGTACTTATACACCCGGTAGCCGGTATATGTTTGATGGTTCCTACATTCGATTGAAAACAGCCGAAATTGCCTACAATTTTAATCGGGAATCCAGCGTAATCAAACGCCTTGGGCTTCAAAACCTTCGCATTTTTCTAAATGGCAACAACTTAGTTTTCTGGTCCAAAATGCCAGACGACCGTGAATCCAATTATGCCGGTACGGGCTGGGCATCACAGGGTGCCTACCCTACGGTAAAGCGGTTTAATCTAGGTGCAAACATTACATTTTAATCCTACCACTATGAAAAAGTATTTCAAGGTAATCTTTATATCTACTGTGATCTGGTCTTCAACTTCCCTACTCTCGTGTAAAAAATACCTGGATAAAGAAGAACAGTCCAATGTGTCCTCCAAAGAAGCATTTAAAAACTTTATTAACTTTCAGGGCTATACAGAAGAGTTATACAGCTGTGTTGTCAACTTCAGCAACAACTACTGGACCAACTCGTGGAACTGGGGTGAAGATGAAATGACCTCAACAGCTGGAAATTATCATTTCGTTCACAAAATCGACAACGGTAATTTTTGGGGTTGGCAAAGAGAATCCGACGGCTGGGGCTCCGGCTGGATGGATCAGGGTGATTTTACCACCATCAATGGGGATGTATTTGCCAACCGCGCCTTCCGCGATTTATGGAGCGCGGCCTGGTTTGGTCTGCGAAAAGTAAGCCTCGGACTAGAAAATATCGACAAATTAACCGAAGCCACCTCCGAAGAAAAGAACCTGATCAAGGGGCAATTGTTATTTTTCCGAGGTTGGTTTCACCACCGATTGATGGAATATTTTGGCGGGATGCCGTACATCAATTATGTACTTCCAAGTGACGAAAAGCTGCGGTTGCCAAGATTGAGCTACCATGCCTGTGCGGATCTTGCTGCGGCCGATTTTAGAGAAGCGGCCAATCTATTGCCAATCGACTGGGACAATACCACTGCCGGAAAACGTACCCTGGGTAAAAATCAATTGCGCATCAACAAAATCATGGCCCTTGCTTATCTTGGCAAAAATTATCTTTGGGCGGGAAGCCCTTTGATGAATTTTCAGTCTACCGGGAATAAAACCTATCATACCGACTATTGTAAAAAAGCAGCCCAGGCCTTTGGCGAACTACTTTCACTTGTCGAAAGCGGACAGACAAATTACGCCCTTGTTCCTATGGCCAATATTCACTTGAATTTTTACACAACAGGCCAAAATTGGGCCATGCCCGGCAGTACAGAAGCTATATTTAGAGGGCCCTACATTGACGCATGGGTATCGAATTATGGTACCAGTAAACAGTACATTCCGCTGGTCGTCTCCGACGGAGATGCATTGAAGTTTATTCCAACAGCCAATTATGTCGACTACTATGGTATGAAAAACGGTTTACCGATCAAAGACATTACCCAGTCTGACGCAGAATCAGGTTACAATGCCGAATACCCTTGGAAAGATCGCGACCCACGCTTTTATAAGGACATCATTTTCGATGGAACAAAAGTCGTCCAGGGAAATACACAGGACGAAAAAAATCGATACGCTAACCTTTACAGTAATGGAAGCTATCGAGATATCCAGTCTGGCAGCCAGACAGGCTACGTGTTACGTAAATTTGTCCCTATAACAGCCAACAAATATGATCAAGCCTATAATTATGGATCCAATCTTCATATTTACGTGCCCTATATGCGTTTATCTGATGTCTATCTGATGTACGCCGAATCCGCCATGATGGCTTCCAACTCAGCTACAGGCAAAGCCGACAATTACGGTAAAACAGCAGTTGATGCGATCAATATCGTTCGGGATCGGGCTGGCGTGGGTCATGTAGATGCCAAATTTCTAGGTTCGGCTAACGCATTGTTACCTGAACTACGGCGGGAACGAGCTGTGGAGCTCGCTTTTGAAGGTCATCGTTTTAATGATCTGCGACGCTGGTTGCTGTTGGCCGAATCACCTTACACCTTAAAAAAATCGGTTGTTTTTGATCGGGCAGGAACCTTCAACACCGTAGATCCATCCCAAAACCGCGTCGTCAACATGAAAGAAAATGTCCTTTTGGAACGGAAGTTTACAAGCAAGCATTACTGGTTGCCCCTAAAGGTCAGAGATGTCAACATGTATCCCGAGTTCTATCAGAACCCAGGCTGGTAACAAGTTTTTCATTTAATCATTCAAAAAATGAAGTACAAAAAATTAAGAATAGCACTATGTCTTGGATTGAGTTGGATAGCTACCGCTGAAGGAATGGCGAAAGAATCACTTAATCCAACCATTAGACAACATAAAAATATTTTTCCGGAGCGCTCGACATTTGTTGGTCCGGACAGTATTGGCACCGATAGTACGACACTTGTGCAGGTCGCTTTCCGAAAAGTTCAGAAGAAGGACCTTATGGGCAATGTACAATCCATCAATGTTCCACAATTGCTCGACAAGAGTTACAACACCTACAGTCTGGAAAATCTAGATGCCTTTATTCCGGGATACAACGGTAATATTTGGGGTATGGGTGGTTATTTGGTATTAGTGGACGGATTTCCGCGTGATGCCAATAACGTTATGCCAACAGAAATCGATCAGGTCAGTGTATTGAAAGGCGCCAATGCCATCGCTCTTTATGGTAGCCGAGCAGCCAAAGGCGTAATTAGCATCACGACAAAACGCGGAAAATCCGGAGGTCAACAGATAAAAATTAGAGCCAATAGCGGTATCAATGCGGCTATGAGCTATCCGCAATATCTTGGCTCCGCAGAATATATGACATTGTATAATGAAGCTCGACAAAATGATGGATTATCACCACTCTATAGTGCCGAAACAATCTACCAACATGCAGCCGGAACAAATCCTTATCGTTATCCCAACGTGGATTACTATTCATCGGACTATATCAAAGATCACTATAATCGCTACGATGCCACCGCTGAAATCTCAGGAGGCAATCAACGTGCACAATATTATACCAACTTTGGATTTTGGTCTGAAGGATCCCTCCTCAATTTTGGACAGGCGAAAAAAAATGGTGGCGCCAATAGATTCAATATGCGCGGTAACATCGATGTGAAAGTCAATGATCTGATCTCCCTGAACGTCGATGCAGCAGCCAGTTTTTATATTTCCAAAGGGGTAAATGCGGACTACTGGGGTGCAGCAGCAACCGTGCGGCCACATCGCTTCTCTCCACTCATTCCTATTGATATGATCGAAGAAGGTGACGTCAACTCGATGGTGTATGTCAACAACAGCAATTTTCTCATCGATGGCAAATATCTCCTTGGGGGAAGTCAGCTGGATCAAACCAATGCCTTTGCAAACGTTTATGCCGGCGGCACAAACCGCTATCTAAATCGGCAGTTTCAATTTAATACGGGTTTAAATTTTGATCTAAAAAACGTCTTGGAAGGTCTGGTTTTCAAAACCAATCTGGCTGTGGATTATCAGTCAAATTACAACCAATCCTATAACAACAATTATGCTGTTTATCAGGCATCGTGGAACAACTATGATGGAAAAGACCTTATCAGTAGCCTCACAAAATATGGTGACGACCGTATTTCAGGCATCCAAAATATCAGTGGCAGTACCTATAGACAGACCATCGGTCTCAATGGGTCCCTAAACTTTAACCGTACCTACGGTAACGACCACCATGTATCGGCAATCCTATTGGCCAATGCGTTCCAGATCGCTGCCTCCGGCAGCTACCACAAAACCAGCAATGCCAACTTAGGGCTGCAGTTGGGCTACAATTATTCAAGCAAATATTATGTTGACTTTAGCAGTGCTTACAGTCATTCCGCCAAATTACCACAAGGGAATAGAAGAGCCCTATCTCCTACTTTAGCGCTCGCCTGGCGTCTATCTAAAGAAAACTTTTTGGTCGACAGCAAAGTCGTCAATGAGTTAAGATTATCCGCCTCGGCCGGTATATTAAACACGGATCTGGATATTAGCGACTATTACCTCTATCAGGGGTATTATACCTATAACGACGCAGCATGGTATAGCTGGCGCGACGGTGACCTCGTCCATACCTTTGACAGACGCAGGGGTGACAACCCCAACATGAAATTCCCGAAACGCAAGGAATTTAATATCAACCTCGAAGGTGGGCTCTACAACAACCTGATCACCTTTAATACGTCCTACTTTGTTAATCGGATGAGCGGGGGGTTGGTACAGGCGGCAACACAGTACCCAATGTATTTTATGACTTACTGGCCCGTTTATTCTGACCTTCCCTATGTCAATTTTAACGACGACGAACGCAGGGGTGTCGACTTTGGCATCAATCTGAACAAACAGATCAACAAAACCTTCGTATCACTGGGTTTCAACGGGATGTACTATACGACCAAGGCGGTAAAAAGGGACGAACTCTATGAATTTGCTTACCAAAACAGAGCCGGAAAACCACTGGATGCCATCTGGGGTTTACAGCATGATGGTTTTTATAACAGTCAAAGTGAAATTGACCAAGCTGCCTTTTCAACATTTGGAGAAGTCAAGCCTGGGGATATCAAGTATAAAGATCAGAATGGTGATGGTACCATCGATACCCGCGACGAAGTATACTTAGGCAAAGGCGGATGGGCCGGTGCCCCACTGACATTAGGTTGCAACCTGACCGTCAAATGGAATAATTTCACATTATTTGCCGCGGCAACGGGACAGTTCGGAGCCAAAGCTATGAAAAACAGTTCTTACTTTTGGGTAGATGCGGAAGATAAATATTCAGTGGTCGTACGTGACCGCTGGACAGAGTCGACCAAGGAGACCGCAACTTATCCGCGCCTTACCACCTTTAACAGTGACAACAACTTTCGAAGCTCAGACTTTTGGCTATACAAGACCGATCGCATCAACCTATCCAAAGTGCAGCTGTCTTACGATTTCCCAAAGCGTATATTCAATGCTAAGTTTATACACGAACTGGGGATTTATGCCACGGGATCCAACCTACTGACCATCGCCAAAGAAAAGGAAACGATGCAATTGAATATTGGACAAGCACCACAAATGCGTTTTTTCAACATCGGACTGAAGGCACTATTTTAATCTTTACTATCTAAGACGAGAATGATGAAAAGAATACTAACCATAGCCATCCTAAGCAGCTTACTATTTTCTTCCTGTGAAGATATGTTTGAGCCGGCTCTTGAAAATAATCTTGAAATTGAAACAGCCAATAGTCGCCCCCTTTATGCACAAGGGCTACTTTTAAATGGATACAACCGGGTTCCGGCTAATAGCTATAGCTTTGATGATGTCGCCACAGACAATGCTGTGAGCAACGATAAAAGCAATACTTACCTTAAAACAGCAACCGGACAATGGACAAGCATCAACAATCCTTTCGACCAATGGCGCAATAGCTATGCAGCCATACAGTACCTCAACAATTTTTTATCCCTAAGTGATAAAGTAGAATGGGCCTTGGATCCCAAGGTCAGTACGATGTTTAACGATCGCATGAAAGGTGAAGCTTATGGTCTCCGGGCACTATTTATGTTTCACCTGTTGCAATCCCATGCCGGAAAGTCGAGTACCGGTGAGATACTTGGTGTGCCTATCCTGCTGACTCCCGAAGATGTCAATTCGGATTTTAACCACAGTCGTGCACCCTTCGAAGCCTGCATGCAGCAACTTTACGATGACATCAAAAAAGCAGAAGACCTGTTGCCTATGGATTATGAAGACATCGGTGCAGACAGTCAAGTTCCGGTCAAATACGCAGGCACAATCAATAAAGACGATTACAACCGTGTATTTGGAGCCTATTTCAAACTCCGCATGACCAAGCGCATCGCGCAGGCAATTCGTGCCCGAGCAGCGTTAATGGCGGCAAGTCCGGCATACAGTGAGGGCAGCAAAACAACCTGGGAGCAAGCCGCCACCTATGCGGGGCAGGTCATCCAGGCCAAAGGTGGACCAAGTGGTATCGATCCGAAAGGATTCACCTGGTACAATAAAGATGTGGTCGATGGCTTAACCTCCGGATCCAATCCGGCCGAAATACTTTGGCGCACCGACAAAGGAAATAGCAACAGCATGGAACAGGACCATTTTCCGCCAACATTATTTGGCAGAGGACGTCTCAATCCAACACAAAATCTGGTCGATGCCTTTCCCATGGAAAATGGCTATCCCATTGACGATGCCAATTCGGCTTACAATAAAACCAATCCTTACGACAAGCGGGATCCCCGATTGAAGACTTACATTATTGTCAATGGTGCCACGGCAGGCGTAAGCAACACAGCTATCAATACCGCTGCCAATAGTCCAACAAACGATGGGTTAAATAAGGTCGAAACATCTACTCGGACGGGCTATTACCTGAAAAAGCTGCTGCGCCAAGATGTAAACCTCAACCCTTCATCTTCTACACAACAAATGCATTTCAATACACGTATACGGATGACAGAAATGTATCTGGCCTATGCCGAAGCCGCAAATGAGGCCTGGGGGCCTACTGGCATGGGTACTTTTACCTTCTCGGCCTACGACATCATCAAGGCTATTCGCAGACGGGCGGGTGTAGGAGCCAACAATGGCGATCCTTACCTAGAACAGGTAAAAAACAACAAAGAGCAAATGCGGCAGCTGATCCGCAATGAGCGGAGACTAGAACTTTGTTTTGAAGGGTTTCGGTTTTGGGACCTGCGTCGCTGGAAGTTGGATATCAACGTTGCTGCAAAAGGAATCAGTATAAGCAACAACAGCTATACCGAGATTCCGGTAGAGAATAGACTTTATGAAAACTTTATGTACTACGGTCCGATCCCGTACAGTGAAGTACTCAAATACAGCAATCTTGTACAGAATACGGGATGGAATTAACATTAATACACGCATAATGAAAAAGATCAATCTTCTTTACGCCATGGCTTTGGTAAGCCTAGCGTCTTGCAAAAATAACGACTGGGAGTTCCCAGATTTCGAATTTCAATCGGTATACTTCGCCTATCAGACACCCGTCAGAACGGTAACCCTAGGCGAAGACATTTTTGACAACAGCCTCGACAACCAGCATAAGGTGAAAGTCATGGCAACCACTGGAGGAGTATACAACAATGGAAAAGACATCCGTATCGATTTTGTTGTCGACAACAGCCTTACGAATGGCCTTAGCTATCCAAACGGGCAGGCAGTTACCGCATTACCCAACAATTACTATCAGCTTGCTAGCAATCAGATCAATATCCCAAGTGGTAGTCTCACAGGCGGTGTTGAAGTACAGCTGACTGACGCATTTTTTGCCGACCCAAAATCCTTGGAAACCTATTACGTACTTCCTCTAAGGATGACAAAAGTGGTTAACGCCGATTCCATCCTCTCCGGTAAAACTTCGCTACAGGCTGCCAATAGGGCTATTGTATCCGATTGGGATGTCGCACCAAAAGATTTTACCTTTTATGCACTCAAATATATCAATCCCTGGCACGGCAATTACCTGCGTCGGGGTACCGACCAAATTGTCGGCAAAGGTGCCAATAACAGCTTGACAAAAAATATCGTCAGACATCAGGCTTATGTAGAAAAAGACGAAGTCAAAAGCGTCACGACAGCAGCGCTAAAGAAATCGATCTTACCCCTTTCTTTTAAAGGAGCTGATGATGTCAATATCAATGTCAATCTGAACTTAACTTTTGATGACGACAACAATTGTAGCATTAGCTCGGCAAGTGCTGGCATCTCCGCTACAGGAACCGGTAAGTTTGTCAAACGGGGCGAAAAAAACAGCTGGGGCAATGCAGACAGAGATGCACTTTATCTTTCCTACACGATCGATATGACACAAATGAGTGTCACCAGCAAGGATACCCTCGTGATGCGGGACAGATCTGTAAAAATGGAAACATTTACACCCATCAAAAAGTAGTATCAATTCTATAACGAACAACGATGAAAAAAATCAATAAAACTATCGTCATCCTACTTTCGCTCGGCACCGCCTGGAGTTCCTGTTCCAAATATCAACCACTGGATTACGCCGTCGATAAATCGGAGAAAGTACTGACGCAGGAAGATATCAACGCTTACAACCCATTAAAAAGTTATCTGGATAAGCAAGGCAACCCCGGATTTAAGCTCGGTGTTGCGCTCAATATGAACGATTATTTTAACAAAGGAGTCCTTTACCGCTTAGCTAACCGAAATTTTGAAGAAATGGTCATGGGCTATGAAATGAAACATGGCTCCATTGTGCAGGCCGACGGAAGTCTCAATCTATCACGGGTCGAACAGCTTATCACAGCCGCACAGGAAAACAACATGGCGCTATATGGCCATACCCTTTGCTGGCACTCGGGACAGAATGCGGCCTATCTCAATAAGTTAATCGCCCCTGTGGTGATACCAGGTTCGGGAGGTCCAGCCCTGGCGGGGCACGCTTTAAAAATGAGTAACCCCTCTGTTGTCAACGCCTGGGAAGCACAGACCGCCTATGATATCAACCCGACGGAAGTGGGTAAAGAATATGTATTGAAAATTGTCGCACGAGGCAATAAAGCGGGCAACATTGGCATCGATCTGCAGACCACCGCCAATTACACCGGCGACAACATGGGCTCATTAGCATTAACGACAAGCTACAAAGAATACGAACTTAAAGTGACTGCAACTGCCGCGCGTAACCGTTTTATTATCAATTTTGGCCAATACGATGGTACCATCTTCATCGACAAGGTTGTGCTTACAAAAACTGGCAGTTCAACAAGCCTCATTGCCAACAGTGATTTTGAAAACAATATTGACGGTTGGTTCGGTTGGGGAAATAATTCATCCAGAGCGCAGTCCGCCAATGGTGAAGGATATGGCAGCCCGGGAGGTAGCACGATTGAGAAAACACCTGCCGAGAAAGAAACCATACTCACCAAAGCGCTGGAGACATTTATTGCTGGTATGCTCGAAAAAACCAAAGGTTATATCAAAGCCTGGGATGTGGTCAACGAGCCCATGTCCGACTGGCCCGACCAATATGCCTTGAAGACCGGAATCGGAAAGACCGATTTGGCGGATGACGAATTCTACTGGCAAGATTATTTAGGGAAAGATTATGCCGTAAAAGCCTTCCAGCTTGCCCGCAAATATGGCAATGCCAATGACCTCCTTTTCATCAATGACTATGGTTTGGAAGGCAGTGGCAACAAATGCAAAGGACTCATCGCCTATGTCAGCTACATCGAAAGCAAAGGCGCCAAGGTGGATGGGATCGGTACCCAGATGCACATCGACATCAACACAAGCAAAGACAATATCGTCAGTATGTTTAACCTATTGGCCGCCACCGGCAAGCTGATCAAAGTGTCTGAGCTCGATATTGGTTTGGGAAATGGCATAAAGACTAGCAATGCAACGACTGAAATGTATCAGCAGCAGGCCGACATGTACAAGTTTGTCGTTGAGAAATACCTCGAGATCATTCCCAAGGATAAACAGTACGGTATCACCCTATGGAGCCCATTGGATAGTCCAGACCAGGAAGGTTCATTCTGGCGACGTGGAGAGCCCATCGGCTTATGGACCGAAGGATTTGTTCGAAAGCCAGCCTATCAGGCGGTTGCTGAGGCATTGTCAGCTAAAAAATAAGATCATTAATCACCCTTTAAATATGTAAATTATGAGAACAAACAACATGTGGTTATTGCTGATCTTTTTATTAGCTATTTTTTCCAGCTGCTCGCGGCTGGAAGAAAAAACCTTGACCAGCGAATCCGAAAGAAGTCTTAAATCCAATGTTTCCGCACAAGCCGTTACAGGTTGGCCACGAACGACACCAACCTTACATGTAGGCGGGAAGTACCTCAAAGATCCCTGCGACAACAATATTGTCCTGCATGGAGTGGCCATTACACCCAGCCCTTGGTTCAATGGCTGCCAGTATGGTGCCAACTCCGGTTACTGCACCTGGGATAATTACAATGTTCAGGGTGCACTCAATTACAATAAAGCAGTCATTGACAAACTCAGCAGCGCAGCCGACGGTTGGTATCTCAATTATATCCGTCTGCACATCGATCCGTATTGGACCAATGATCCGGGCGCTCCTATTCCTGAAGACGACATCTCAAGATTTAACTATAATCGCTTGGTTACCTATACTGATCAGGTCATTATTCCACTAATCAACCATGCCCGCAGCCGGGGCATGTATGTGATCTTGCGTCCTCCTGGCGTATGTCCACACCGTATCGCAGTCAATGATGCCTATCATACCTATCTTAAGACCGTATGGACTTTCCTATCGCAGCACCCATCACTAAAGAATGCAGACAATGTGATGTTTGAATTGGCTAACGAACCCGTTGAGATTCTGGGAACAAATGGCAACTGGGGGACGACCGGCAACGAGCATTTTGCTGCGTTGAAAAATTTCTTTCAGCCCTTGGTCAATATCATTCGTAATAACGGTGCCAACAATGTATGCTGGATACCAGGAACTGGCTGGCAGTCCCATTATCAAGGCTATGTCAATAATCCGATTACGGGTGGCAACATTGGCTATGCAGTACATATCTACCCCGGGTATTGGGGTGGTGTCAATACCTATCAAGCTTTTCAAAATGCCTGGAATACCAATGTTAAACCTATTGCAGACATTGCTCCCATTGCCATTACAGAGACAGACTGGGCTCCACAGGGATATGGCACATTTGGTACGGGATCAACCGGTACCGCTGGCGGAAACGGTTTTGGTGCAAATTTAAAATACATTGTGGATCAATCCGGCAATGTAAGCTGGAACCTTCTCGCCCCCGACGATCTGCTCCACAAAGGGGATCCCAACGCCGGGACAGCTTTTAACAATGATTGGGAAGCCTGTGCTGCTCCCGCTAAACAGTGGTTTCAGCAGTATGCTGCCTCCAATTACCCCATGTCTAACTGTACGGTCACTAGTCTGGTCAATAATGGCATTTACGAAATCGAATTCCAGACCGATGCCAACAAGGTACTTGATTTAAAATCAGGTGAAGATGCCAACGGTGCAGTGCTCAGACCGTGGACCAGAAATGGCGCAAATGCACAGCGCTGGGTCGCTATAGATGCCGGTAACGGATACTGGCGCTTTGTTTCAAAAGCAAGTGCAAGCAATCGCTGCATTGATCTGACGAGTAATAGCAATGCGCTTGGAACTGCCATCCGGCTTTGGCAGAACTATAGCAATGATGCTCAGGCCTGGAAGGTAACTGCTGTAGCCAATGGCTATTACAAAATTACGTCAAAGGTAGATGCCACACGCGGTTGGGATGTACCCAACTGTACCATGGACGGCAATTCCAATCTTCAGCTTTGGGATTACTATGGTACCTCCTGTCAATTATTTAAGTTCAAATTTATTGCCATGAACTAAACACTATCTTTTCGCGGTAAGCCATACTTACCGCGAAATAGGTTAATTTTAAAAACATAAAATGCTTCACGATGCGACAAACACAATTTAAAATGCTGCTACTGATCTTCTTGGTATGTTGTTTTACCGGAACAACAGCTTTTGCCCAAGACAAGAACTTCCATATCTACCTTTGTTTAGGACAATCCAATATGGAGGGACATGGACAATTCGAACCTCAGGATACCATCACCAACAGCCGGTTTCATGTGCTGGCGGCAGTAGATTGCCCCGAATTGGGACGGCAGTACGGTAAGTGGTATCCTGCCCGGGCACCACTCACGCGTTGCCACACAGGCCTTACACCTGCAGATTATTTTGGCAGAACGCTTGTAGAAAAGCTTCCCAAAAATATCGAGATCGGAGTCATCAACGTTTCGGTAGGTGGTTGCCATATTCAATTATTTGATCAAGATAGCACGGCAGGCTATGTCGCAAAGGCCCCCGAATGGATGAAATCCATGCTTGCAGCTTATGACAATAATCCTTATGAAAGGCTTGTCGTCCTGGCCAAGATGGCACAGCATAAAGGTATTATCAAAGGTATTATACTTCACCAGGGGGAATCCAATACCGGCGATCGCGAATGGCCCAATAAAGTAAAAAAAGTCTATGAAAACCTCTTGCACGATTTGCACCTGAACGCCGACGATGTACCCCTACTTGCTGGTGAACTCCTATCGGCCGAAGCAGGGGGTAAATGCGCAAGCATGAACAGTATCATCCAAACATTGCCCGCTACTATCCCGACTGCCCATATCATTTCTTCTGCGGGTTGCCAGGGTATCGGCGATGGACTACACTTCAGTCCTGCCGGATACCGGCAGCTGGGTAAAAATTATGCGGCAAGCATGCTTAAATTGCTGACGAAAATAAAAAAATAAAAAAAGCTAGGGAGTCAATCCCTAGCTTTGAATGACAAGCAGCTAGCCGCCCGAATCACTAAACCGTTCTTTTCTTATAATTTCCTTCGTTATCTTTAAAAGAGATAACAAAACGCTCGATCATTAATTTCCAAAAATTTTGGCCAACTCTTGGTGTAACAGTTCACCTTTTATATTGATAGCGACAATGTTTCCCTTAGGATCCACTAAATAATTTTGTGGTACAGCACGTACGCCATACAATACCGCAGCCTCATTGCTCCAGCCTTTTAGATCTGCGACATGGATCCATGGCAAACCATCATCTTTGATGGCTTTTAACCAGGCATTTTTTCCTTTGGTATCATCTAGCGACACTGCAAGGACCTCCAATCCTTTACTTTTGTATTTGTTATAGGCCTTTAATAAGTTGGGGTTTTCAGCGCGGCAGGGACTACACCAGCTTGCCCAAAAGTCGATAAGCACATACTGGCCTTTAAAATCGGATACTTTGATCATTTTCCCTTCCGTATCCGGCTGGGAAAAATCGGGTGCCTTATTGCCGATTTTTACACTTCTCTCCGCTAGAAAACGCGCTTCCAACTGTCGCGCATTGGTCATTTGACGCACTTCTTTGGACAGCTTCAAAAACAAAGGTTCAATCTCACTGAGCTTTCGTTTGTTGGCCGCATCAATAAGGGCGTCCACCGCGAATATTGAATTGGGATTTTTGGCAGCAAAGGCAAGCTCTTTTACCCGGCGGGCTTCAAAACGCGCCTCAAACTTTTCATGAATAGCCTTATACTGCTCGCTGGCATCGGGAGCATCTTGCTTTACGGCCGCAAAGGCCTTATTCCCCGCATCAATGATATCCATGAAACCACCACCAATTTCATTTAAATAAGCGACATAGGCGTTATGCAATGGCGACCCTTTTATGGCAGCAGTACGCAATGAATCCTTGATGGTCATATTGTAAGTTTCATTGCCTAAATAGAAGTATAAACGGTCGCCAATATTCTGTGCGACTAATTTCCCCTTACTGTCTTGATCAAAAACCATCCTGGAGTAAGACGGCTCCTCTACTGTTCCTTTGAAACTAAATCTGCCGTCCACGATAGCCGATGAATCCGATGCCGGAAATCCATCTCTTATATAATCCAGATACACTTTCTTGCCATTGAAAGCTTTTGGTGCACTTCCCTTGATCTGGAAGCTAGCTTGCTGCGCAAAGGATGTCATAGGCAAAAATGCCAGTGCTAAGGCAACTATTTTTAAATTTTTCATATTTTTTTGTTTGGTTCAATTTTTATATTATTCCTTTCAGTTACGCCAGGTCATATCCACAGGATTTCCGGGAAGACCCTCAATTGTTTTGAGCAACTCGCCATTTTTCCCAACACGGATATCCATATAATACAGCGCTCCTTCTGCCCCAGCAATCAGGGTATTCTCATCGTCCTCTAATTTGAGCATGCTTATATCCGATTTGATGGTTGTTTTCAATAGATCCACTTGCTGATTGAGCGGGTTGTAGCGAAATACCTGATTTTTGTAGGCCACATAAATATATCCATTTCGGGTCGCCACCAACTTTGTTTCCGCATTGATCCATTCTTGTTTTATAAAGATCTTCTTATGTATTGCGGTGATCATAAATGGTCCATTAAAATTTGCATTGAACTTCAATTCATAAATATGACCACTCCCGTCCTTCGTATAAGCATAGGTATCCGTATTATTGATCTGCACCATTTTGATCAGATCCATGCCTACCTGTGTTGGATCAAAAATTTCAGTATTGACGGGACTATACTGGGTACCAAAATACATAGGGCTACCGTAAATATTGATTCGGACAAACTGCTTTTTATTTTTTTCGAAAGCGATTACGCTATAATTATTGTCTACTGTTGTCAATACTACTTCTGGTGCTAACGCGTAGTCCCCATCCGCATAAGTTCCAAACATGCCGTAGGTGTTCGATTGATCCCAGGTGTTTGTAGTTCCCCCATAAAATTTGTCATTGATCACCCCCATCATTACCCCTTGAGGATGGGCGAACAAACTTCCCACAGCAATCGTTGACGGTGCCAAAAAAAAGTTATCGTGCAGGGTACCGGGTTTTACCGCCTCCTTAACAAGATTGTTTACATCTAGCCGCACGCCGGCCTGTTTTGATATAATCCAGTAACCCAAGGGGGTATTTCCCGTAAACTGGTTTTTTAAGTAATGGATATGCATAGGATCCATCGGTAATGGTTCGCCGTTGATCGCCTCATAAATATTGGGCTGTACAGTATTATCGGGCTTTATAAACGAGAGTTTACTAACCCCGTTTTCGACAGATAACACAAGTGACCCACGCGAAAAAGCTGTCGTTCCCTGGATCTTAAAATTATAGAAATATTTCATCCCGTTACCCGTATTGGTCACCGTAAGGCGCGCCGTATATCTTTTGGCCTGAAGCCCAAAAACGATACGCAGCGCGGGACCTTCGTAGTGGTTAGCTTCGGGCACGAGTGCCTCTGGCACATCGATTCGCCAGTTACATTTCACTGAAGCCGCATCGATGCCGGTAATTTTTGGGGTTATAATAAGGCTGTCCCCCACCGATGCTTCATACAAAGTATCTAACCCTGAGATCTGCGGCCCATCAGGCATATCGATGGCATAATTTCCCTTGTCCTTATAACAGCTTTCGAAAGCCATTAGGGTTAAAGACACAATAGCAAAAAATAGTATTGCTCTCAATCTGTTTAAATTTCTTTTCATCTATCTGACTTCCTTTCCTGATTCATCTATAAAATAATACTTACCCGAAGCGCTATTTTTCCTTAATAAGATGCTTCGGTTTGGATTGTCCACATGATAGAATTGGTAGGTCTGTCCATTATCGTTGCTGCTCAGCACGTAATTTTTTTCTGGATGATCCTTGACCCATTTAAATGGATCGTTGAGCATCATGAGCAAGAGATTTGCAAAGTAGAGATTTTTGGGTGCATCGAGCCCGACCGTCGAAAGCGAACGTTGTTCGGTGACAATTAGGAAGAGCTGATGTTTTACCCGCGAATAATTATCAAGCCACATGGTCCACCAGGCAGGCTGTTCCAATTGGGCCGAAATAATAATTCGCGCCCGTATCAGTGTTGGGTTTTCAACCCCAAAGTCATCACTAGCCTTAAGTTTTACGAGCAGTGATACAGATTGACTTTCAAGCGCGCTTATATTATGCACAACGATAGGCATAAAGGCCCGACCGGCATTACTTTCCAATGGATATTCTGATTTCAACGGATCATAGTGCAGGTCTGCACGCGCCGTTGATGAATCTTTTTCCACGAAAGCCTCAAAATGCCGAGTGTGCTGGTCACGGTATCCCATTACTTTGACAGGAACAAAAATGGTATCCTGCGCCTTGGTCATATCGTAGGCAAAAGTATATACAATGCTATCCCGATCAGCGTCGCTCAAATCAAAATAAACATTTGCCGACCTGTCGTAGGTCGCTAAAACTGCCTTTTTGCAAGAACACAACATCAGCAGTGGTAGTAGCAATAGCAGAAGTAATAAAGTATCTTTTTTCATTTTGGTTACGATTTACCGTTGTCCATAGATAATTTCATCATCCGGCAACGGCCATACATAAATTTGTTGACTGGCCGGAATTGTAGTGCCTTGCTGTCCGACAATTGGTTCATTGAGCCGTTTATATGCAAAAAACAATTGTCCTTCGGCAAACATTTCTTTCCGATATTCTTTCAGTAGTTCGGTTCGGAGTTTGGCGTTTGTCGAAATATCCACTTTCTGACCAATGCCTCGATGTTCACGGACCTCGTCAAGCCATGCTGCAGCCTGAGCGGGTGCTGTTTCGTAGCTACATTCGGCGGCGATATAGTAGATTTCACTCAAGCGGATCGCCGGAGCTACCAAATAATGAAGATTGGCGGCAAAACTGTCACCCAACGTATTCCGGCGATATTTGTGAATAGATGATATAAAGGAATTTCCAACGCTTACTGTTCCAAACCATTGTGTATAGCGCATGTCACCGCCACCGGCTCCTGCAACCTCGTAGATGGTTTTTGCCTCATCCTGATCCAAATAGATCGCGCTGTTGTTGTCCTGAAACCAGTCATTGTTATAGGTGTTGTTCATAGCCGGGATATACCAGGCAAACAACAGTTCTTTATAGAAAATCCGATCCTTTTTATCCGCATCGACAGCAAGGAAATCAGTGGCATTGGTCCATGGAAATTTTTTGGCATCAATCACTTCTCGTGCGTTCAGCAACGCCTTTACTTTGTCTCCGCTGTAGAGGTAAGTGCGTGCCAGCAGTCCACACACGGCATAATAGTTAAGCCGGTGCCTTCTATTCTGTAAAAAGAGGCTCTTGTCCTGTAGCTCCGAATTTTTCAACGTGTCACCGACAGTGGGATAACCAACCACATAGGATTTCAGGCGGATGGGGTCAACTTTCAGCAATTCTTTGGCTTCTTCCAGATCTCGGATTACCGAATCCAATAGTTGGGACACTGTGGACAATTTGGTAGACTTATTGGAATAGGTCGTTACATATGGAATGGCTTCGATTTTGTTATTTACAACCGGAGCCGGACCAAATAGGCGCAACGCATCAAAATGAAGGTATGCTCTCAAAGCCAGCGACTCACCTTTGATCAATTGATAATTGCTTCCCGTAAACAATTGTTTTTTACGGTCAATTTCCTCCAGTATCAGATTAGTATTAACAATACCATTGTATAGACCTTTCCAGATATTGTCCTTTCGGCCAATAAAATTACCGTCATTAAATTTAAACAACTTTGTCTGCTGATAACGCAACGGATCATTGCTTGATAATGCATAGTTCTGGACCAATACCTCCGGTGTTCCAATGGTTAGCTCCTTACCATAGAGATCGTCTTTTGCACAACGCGTATATACCCCAATCAGGGCTTCCTTGAAACCATCTTCGGTGGAGAAGAGAACTGATTTGTCAATTTCGCTTTCTGGTTGTATATCGAGCCACTTGGAGCAAGAAAGCGTACTCAAGGCTGTGAACAGTATTAAAACTATAGTTAAATTCTTCATCTGTACATATTTTTTCCATCCTTCGGATGGGATTTACCATCTTTTATAATCCTGCCTGTAGGGTAAAAGTCACACTTCGGGCAAATGGATACGTAATTCCACGTTCCACTTTCACCGAAGACCAACGAAAGATATCATTTGCAACAAGGCCAACACGCAGGCTTGACAGCGCCAATTTTTTCGACAGCGCTTTCCCTGCATCATAAGAAAGATTAAGAGACTGTAGGGCAAATAAGTTGTCCGGCATAATAAAACGCGAGGACACTCTTGTCTGTCCCAGATCCTGAATACTTTTGTAAAAGGTAACATCGCCAGGATTTTTCCATTTTTCCTCCAGAACCCTGCTATCCACATTGTAGCGTGGATCGGCATTTTCGACACGGTCTACCAAGGTTTGGTTATAGGTTTTACCTCCTATCCGCGTTTGGAAATAAGCGACCATCATAAATTGCTTATAACGAAGTGTCCCTCCGAAAAATCCTTCCATTGTTGGTGTAGCTACCCCAACGACATCAATATCCCTTGCATCCCAGTCATACGACAACGTCCCGTCTTTTTTAATAAAAACTTCCTTTCCATTCTCGGGATCGATACCCAAAGAAGGAACAGCATAGATAGCGTCGAGGGATTGCCCTTCTTTATAACGAAGCAAAGGAACAGCCATTAAATCAGTTCCCTGCTGAGCTTCGTCGACACGTTCGTTGTAGCTCTTCAATGCGTTTGAAATACGGACGATTTTATTTCTGTTCCGCACCAAATTCGCCAATAGACTCAGAGTCCAGTTTTCGTTTTTAAGGGCAATCCAATTGGCATTGAGTTCAAATCCTTTATTTTCAAGGTCCCCCAGGTTTTCTTTATAAGCGCTAAATCCGGTAGAAGGTGCCAGGTTAATATCAGCCAAGATATCACGGGTTATCTTATGGTAGTAGCGTGGCGAAAGGGTCAGACGATCGTGCCAAAGGCCTAGATCAAGACCGACATCGGTACTTTGGGTCTTTTGCCAGGTCAGGTTTTCATTGCCATAGTTACGCACGATACTTCCCAGCCCCGATGAGTACCAATTGCTTTTATCGTAACTATAGGTTGTCCGCGACATGTAGGGATCGAACTGCACAGATCCCGTCAGTCCAAGTGTTGCACGCAGCCGAAGCTGGCTGACAACATCGTTGGCGAACCATTTCTCCTTGTGCATATTCCAGCCGATACCAGTCGACCAAAATGGTGCGGTGCGCTTATTTGCCCCAAATTTTGAGGATCCATCGATTCGGACCGTTGCATCCATCAGATAGCGGTTATCATAGGAATAGTTAGCACTTAAAAAAGCTCCAAACAACCTGGAGGCACCCAAACTGCTCGACGGACTTGCATTCTCAGCATATCCCTTGGCAAATCCTACACTTGTAAACCGATCATTCGGAAATCCGATCGCTTGAAATGAACGCTCGTCATAGCTTTCTGTCCGTATATTGGTTCCCCCCACGACATTGAAGCTATGTTTATCAATCGTACGCATCCAATTGAGACGTATGTTTGCATCCCAGTACAATTCATTGTTTGTATAACTGGTATAACTACCCTTTTCGTCTGTTTGTGCCGTAGGATAGAAATAAAAGTCATTGGCTAAGGGCGAGCGGAAATTATCATCGGTATTCAAACGTTTCAACAAACTTACCTGTCCCCGGAGACGCAGCCCATTACTCAGGTCAAAATCCCCCGAAAAATTGTTCAGCAGTTCGGTATAGCCCAATTTATTGAAGCTATTCAATGTCGCATTATAGAGTGGATTCAAGACGTATTCCCGTTGTGCACTACCTGAGTTTGCAACCCTTGTCCATACATCCGCCTCCTGTATAATATTGCCCTGATCATCTGTCATGCGGTAGTAAGGATTCATTCTTACATAATCCGCAAAATTTCCATAGGGCGATTCACGCCCGTCTACCACGGTTACGGCAAGCTCATTCTGAAATCTAAATTTATCCTTTAGGTTATAACTAAAGTTTAGCCCGCCCGAATATTGATTTCTTCCCGATCCCTTCATCACACCGGGTCTGGTCTGATAACGCATGTCTACGCCATAGCGGAAACTTTCCGACCCACCTTCTAGATAGAGACCATGCTTTTGTCCGACCGCGGTCCGTACTGGCTGTGACAGCCAATAGGTGTCAACACCGCCAAGCACATTTGCTAGTTTCTGATAATACAGCTCATCCAATGCATCCTGTGGTTGGCGCTGAATTGTTGCATCATACAGCCCAGCCAGTTTTTCATAGGCCAATTTATCAGCAGCATGCAATACATCGTATCCTGTCAAATCCGGCATATTTATATTGCTCTCATGCGTATAAGTCAATTGCAATTTCCCGTCCCTGGGCATCTTAGTCGTTATTACCATCACACCATTGGCCGCTCTCGAGCCATATATGGCTGTAGCAGCAGCGTCTTTCAAGATCGTGACACTTTCAATACGGGTCATATCCAGATCGAGAACCTTCTGTACACTCACTTCGAAACCGTTTAATATAAAAGCCGGCATATTGATAGTTGTAGTGATATTATCCCTTCGCAGCACTTCGTTCCCGCCAGTAGGCAAAGATGAAGATCCGCGCACATTGATATTCGGCAAGGCATTGGGATTGGATCCAGCAAGATTATTGTCGAGCAATTTAAACGATGGATCGAATACCTGCATGGCTTGGAGGACGTTTTGCGGATTTACCTGTCGCAGCTCGTCGCCACTTTTCGTAATCGCCGTTCCTGTGTAGGAATCTTTTTTTAGCACTTGGTACCCCGTTACAACGACCTGCTCAAGAGCATTCGCTTCCTCTTCCATCACTACACTGTACTCATCCTTGTTTTCGGCCAAAGCGAGCGTGAAGTTTTTATAGCCAACCCTACTGAATGTAAGCGGTTGCATAGTACCGACAAAAGAAAAATGCCCATCTTTATCGACCACTGCGATGGTATTGCCCACCTGTGAAATATTCACATCGGAAAGCGGCTTTCGGTCTTTCCCAAGGACTTGTCCACGAATCTGCTTCTGGGATGGTTTTTCTACCTGGGGGAGGCTTTTGGGCTCGGATTTCCGTGAACTGGCTTTCCTTTCGAGAAAAATTGTCTTTGATTCAATCGTGTAGCCGATTTCCTGCTGACTTAAAATTTTATCAAGAAATAATTTAAGGGGCATTTTGTCCGCTTTAATTGAAATTGACTTTGCCGATTCCAATATCTTTTTGGCTCCGAGCACCTCATAGTTCGTCTGAAGTTTGACCGCCTGCAGCACATCCATCAGTGGAACATTGTGCCCGGAATAGGTAACGGTTTGCGCATTTGCCTTATGGCCCAGCTGGAGTAAGACAGCAAAAACGAGCCATAAAAGGGGTTTGGTCGCTTGTGAAAAACAACTTAATTTCATTAATTCTAGTTAGTTTAGTTAGGTTAGATTGTAGGATCCACTGATTAGATGAAAGGATCCACTGTCCAATTTGTTAATTCATATCGTTTGGTGAAGTATAATTTTTCGTTCTTTATTGCCCTCCTTTCTGTGCTTTAGGATCATTTTTTTCAATAATGAGTTTCCCATTTTCCGTCAAATGATACGACAGATCCTGGTCTTTTAATATTTTAAGGATAGTTGATAACTTGCTCGTTCTGAATGTTCCACCGAAAAAGGAAACATCAGGCACATCGCCCTTATACACGACATCTATGGCATACCATTGGGACAGTTCATCCATCACTTGTCGAAGTGATTTTCCGTCAAAATTAAATTTGCCATATACCCAAGCCATTTCTTGTTGTACGTTTACCGGATGTTTGGTCAACTCTGTACCTGTGTTGACAGACTGATCGCCGGGCAATAAGGTTACTTTTTGACTTCCGAGCAGCGTCGTAACCATTACTTTACCTTCTAACAAAGTGGTCTTTGTAGGTACCGATGTCTGATAGGCATTGATATTGAAGTGCGTTCCAAGTACTTGTACTTGCTGGTTTTTGGTATGAACTATAAAAGGCTGATCCTTCTTTTTTGCAACTTCAAAATAAGCCTCTCCACGGAGCGTTACCTCGCGTTTATCTTTAGCGAATACTGTCGGATAAGAAAGTGTCGTCCCGGCATTTAGTTTAACCAGGGTTCCATCGGGCAGAGTGACTTCGTAGATACCACCCCGTGGGGTTTCGATTCTGGCAGACACCGCAGCATTGACCGGTGCAACTTCATGTCCGTCTTCATAGCGTATGCCGCCGCCATCGATAACAACTTGTTTTTCGCCTTTATTCAAAGCATATTGCCTACCGTCCGAGAGTGTGATAACAGCCTGATGGGAAGCTGGAAGCCGATCATTTACAACCTCCCGCTGCGTTTCAACCAGCCGGTTGCTATCCTTATTCCAGTACCAAACCACAGAAAGAGCCAGCAGCACACTGGCGGCAGCAACGTAAGGCAATAGACGTTTCAGGAGCCCATGTCCTTTCTTTGAAGTATGGAAGGAAATTTTAGCTTTTAATGACTCAAAATTACGTCGCGTTTCAAAATCCTGTAGACGCGTATAAGCATCACGCTGCAGCTTCTCATCAAGACAACGTTGATAGATCTGTTTGTTCCTTTCGGATTCCTGTAGCCAACTCTCCAAAAAAAATCGATCTTCGCCTGTTAGCGTTCCCTGCATTTTTTGGAGAATGAGTGCACTGATACGGATGAGTTTTTCTTCTTCTTTAGGATCCATTTTGAGCTATTTCATCTATAGATACCACACCGATTGAAAAAAGTACCAAAAACAATTAAAAAAAAATTAAATTTTCCCAAAAAGAACGATTAATGACAATAGGTAATTAAAGGAATCTCGTCTCAAATGCTGCCGCAGCAGACCCAGGGCACGTAATTTTTGGTTTTTTACCGTCTGAATATTAATCTGCAGTAGATCAGCAATCTCCTGATTGCTGTTACCTTCTAGGTAGCTCAGCTGTATTATTTCCCGTGCTTTGGGTGGAAGTTGTTGAATGGCATCGTAGAGTTCGGCCATTGTTTCGGCATAGACAAGCTCATGCAAATGGGATTTTTGATCCTGTTCCTGCTGCTCCACATAGCTATCGACCCGATTTATCCTTCGCTGTCGGGCAGTTTGCTTATTGAGTCCTACATGGCGGGTGGCCTGATAGAGTGCCGCTTTCAGATGGGATAAACTTTCAAAACTTCGTTTGCTCTGCCATAACCGTATAAATCCCTCCTCGGCAATGTCTTCCGCTTCTTTGCTTTCCTCTACAAAGCTCGATGCATATAAACAAATACGACTGAAATAACGGTTATATACATAAGCGCAAGCGCGCTCCTCCCCATTTAGGAAATCCTCAAGCAGCTCTTTCTCGCTCGTATACTTCATGGGTAGATTCGTTTCGCTAGCGGTTAATCTTTTCGTGGATAAAGATAACTAAAAAGAATGGATACTTCCTATGATTGGCCTATCCCTAAATTCTTCCTACTATTTTTTCACAATTTTCGCTCCTATACCATAAATTTTTCGGCAAAGCGTCGTAAAAATAAAGAAAAATCAATAATATATTCAGAACTAATCACTTACCCTTGTTTCTTTACTCACAATTAAACTACCTTTGAACCGTGATCTTGAAAAACCAAACCTAATCCAATAAATCAACCTATTCGCAATATGATACCTCTTTCCAAAGAATTCGCTATAAGCACATTTCTCCAATATCTTATTAAGACAATATTATACGTAATTACCTGCTCCACCTACTGCTTTGCGCAGACAGGGCGGTCAGCAGTTCATGAGATACCGAGATCTGTCATTGAACGGGTTCAGACGGCTTCCATAAAGATGTTTGGCATTGACAGTTTGAGCGGACAGCAAAACAGTGCTCCCTTTAGTGGGGTAATTGTCCATTCGGACGGAACAATTCTTACTGTGGCACATGCTACAAGGCCCGGCAATTTCTATCGTGTTATCTTTGCCGATGGCAAGCAAGGAGTTGCCAAGGCTCTCGGAAGGCTGGTCGTTGATCAACAAAGTAACTTGCCCGATATTGCCATGATGAAAATGCAAGGCCAGGGCCCCTGGCCTTATGCTGAAATGGGCTGGTCATCATCCATTACTGAAAACCAGCTTTGCTTTGGGCTATCGTATCCAGAAACATTACCTTTCAACATTCCTTTTCTACGGACGGGACGCATTCTAAAGAAATTGGATAACTTTGGGTTTATTCAAAGCAGCAGCATAATGGAACCCGGTGATTCCGGAGGTCCATTATTTGATGCCCTGGGCCGTGTAATCGGTCTTCACAGCCGTATAGATGGTGCTGAAGGCATCAATTTTGAGGTTCCTATAAACAGTTACCGGAGTTATTGGCAGTCGCTGACCAATCCAGTTGCTATCAGCAGTTATCCTGTCTCAACCGATTCAATCGGTAAAGATCCTCAGCGAAAAAAACTATTTCAATTGGGGATCAAAAAACCTGCGAAACATCCGAAAACAAATTTTCAGCCCATCCAGATCAGCAGTACATTAGATGGCGACAGCATACTGCTATTAGGTACAGTATTTAATTTGGGAAACAATAAACAGGTCATCTTATCCAAAAGTAGTCTTATTGGCGAAGCACCAATCGTCAAAATAGGTAACAGGATTCATGTATTAAGAATTCTGCTCAGAGACGAAAAAAGCGACTTGGTAGCACTCATTAGTGATCATCAATTTCCGTCAGTCGATGTATCGAAGGTAGCCCGGCAAAGTATTTCTGATTCTTTTGTTGGTTTAAACCTGTGGTCGCTTCTTGGAGCCGATCAGCGTAAATTCGGTGTACTGGGCATGTCATCCCAAACCTTCCCACGTTTACCTGTTCCCGGAACTTTCGATGCACAAATGCAGGAAATAGAAGGCCTTCCGACCTTAACCAAAGTAGATAGCACGGGTGCCGCAGCCCGCGCTGGACTTCGTGTCGGCGACCGTATGCTTACACTAAATAATCGCGACGTATCAAGCGCCATCAAAATAAATGCGGCCATGCAGCAATTTTCTGCCGGCGATACGCTGCAGGTTCAATACCGACGTGGAGCCGCAGATCTATACACAAATGTAATTCTTTCTAATTGGTCCGTCAGGGAAAATCCTCACCCTGCAAACAATATTCCAAAAGGAAAATCAGTTCGCAGGGATAATTTTTTGCGTGTATTTCTTCATGACTCACGCATTCATGCCGACGAATGTGGAAGTCCGGTAGTCGATAGCAAAGGTAACTTTATCGGGCTCAATATAGCCCGATTTAGTCATACAGCTTGCCTGGCGATCCCAAGAGATACCATCCTAGCCTTTTTATCCACAGTCGAACACATGCTCTAGCACAAGAAAAGATAAAGTCATTAGGAAATTTTTAGTACCGTTGCGATACTGTTTTGAACAAAACTATCGGGTATGGTGACCACTAGATCATTATCGAGTTGTTGAAACGCTATACGATCGTTAGTTCCGAGTAACTGTACCTGACCAACTTTTCTCGAATTGGGGGCTAAACGCCCCAATGACTTTATTCGGAGCTGCTTTTTGGTCAACGTTCCCATTATAAAAGCGTACATGACATTTCCTTTTGTCGTGAAGCGCACATCATCGCCGGTAAAAGCTTTTCCCTTCCCTTCATTAAAGCCCTGCACATGCAGTGAAGGAGCTTCCTCCTGTGCAGGCCCCTCACCAAAAATATGCCATGGTCTTGTTCCTATGATTGCTTCACTGTGAACTGCCATCCAGCCTCCTATTCCCGTTACGACCTCCCTTGCACGGTCGTCGATGGAACCGTCACCGCGTAATGGTACACTTAACAATAAGTTGCCGTTTTTACTGACGACATCAATCAGCATATGAATTACGGTTTTAGCCGATTTATAGTGATTATTTTCATAAATCCGGCGATCATAGTGCCAAGAACCGATACAGGTACAGGTCTGCCAGGGCTGCGGTTCAATGGTGTTGCTCTGTCCACGTTCAATATCCCATACCAGGCATTTTCGCTGTTGTTCATTCAGGATTTTCCCATTGATGACCACATCAACCTTGCCTTTATTTGCCTGCACGCTTTTATTATAAAAATCGGCTGCGATCTCCAGGCCAACATTGCTTATTGGATAAAGTGGCAGCACCGTATCGTCAAAATAAACGATATCGGGTTTGTAATTGTTGATCAATTCCAGGGTCCGGGCCTTAAAGTTTTCGCAATAGGCCTTTGTTGGCACACTTACCCCTGAATTTACATCCCAATGCCATTGCCGATGAACGGTGTTATCATCCTTACTATCCAAACTAAGCGCATGATCCTGTGCATAAAGCTCCTGCGGATCGTATGCTGCCCACCATTTTCCTGCGCCATCTTTTTTCGTTAGTTTCCCATCATAGGGTATACCGGCAAACTTACCTTCTTTATCACTCCGTTGTGCCGTTTCATACCAGGTCCAGGCATGTGCCGCGTGTACGCTGACACCAAATTTCAGCCCTCTTTTTTTTGCAGCGCTTTCCCAACCCCTTATAATATCTTTCCTGGGGCCAACATTTACACTATTCCATTTATGGTGGCTGCTGCGATAAAGGTCCAGATTATCATGATGATTGGCCAAAGCCATAAAATACTGGGCTCCGGCATTTTGATACAGTTCCATTAACTCTTCCGGATTCCAATTTTCGGCTTTCCACTGATGGATAACATCTTTAAAACCAAACACCGAAGGGTGTCCATATTTTTCGACGTGATAATTATACTGATCGGATCCCTCCTGATACATACCCCGCGCATACCAATCGCCGCGCTCGGGCTGACACTGCGGGCCCCAGTGCGCCCAGATACCAAATTTGGCATCCCTGAACCACTCAGGCACCTGATAATTTTCTAATGAACGCCAGTCGGGGTGAAAAGGAGCTTTCCCCAAATGAGCTTGGGAAAGACTAAATTTACTCAGGAAAAGGGTCGGAATAGTGGCACCGAGACATTTAATTGCTGTTCTTCTATCCATTGTAATCTGAAATTCGATCGGAATGCTTTGAGCCCAAAGTACTGGACAAAATCATTCGGTTTATAATTTGTTATTTTCGCTACTATCAAAAGTAACTGTATAGCCCTAGGAAAGAAACTACATAATCGATCAATACTAGTACAATATCGACACAGGATTCTTTTTGTTCAGTGGAACAAAAAAAAGGTGCCCTAAAAAGGGCACCCCACCTAAAACTAACTATGAATAAATAAAAACATCTATTTTCCCAGATCAATTGTTCATGTCGTTCCCTTTCAAATTTTTGTTATTGTCCAGTTCGGCCTGTGGGAAGGGGTAATACATGGCTTTTGCCGACCAGCCCGCTTTCTTTAAAGGCTCAAGCCAGGTAGGGTCAGCCATGCCCCAGCGCAACAGGTCAAAATACCGCTGATATTCTCCCAAAAATTCGACAAATCGTTCATGCACGATAATACTTTTTATAGTATTCAACGCAACACCGTTTTTTACCAAACCTTTTGCAATCAGTCCATCTACGTCGGGAATTGTCCCGTTGGATTTTTGATACCAGAGATGCGGCTGCTCATCGGGGACGATATTATTGGCGCGCTTACGCACCAGGTTGATGTATTGTTTCGCTCCGGCGATATCGCCACGTTCATTGAGACATTCCGCATAAAGCAGCAGCACATCGCTATAGCGAAAAATACGATCATTGTTGCCATTATCAAAGTCAGCGATCTGAACATCCGGACAATATTTCCGGGTACCAAAGAAATCTTTATTGGTCGCCAGGTTTTTCATCCAGTCCGTATAGGTCGTGACCTTACCGTCCAGCTGCGTAAACTTTGCACCATTCTCGCACCAAAGCGTCATATATTTCCGGGGATCTCCTTCTTCAAATTCATCATGTGCCATTTTATTGGGCGCCAAGTTCCACCAGGCACCACCGGTACCATCGAACATGCCGATCTCCTGCCATCGCCACGAACTCGATATATCGTCCCCAAGCCAGCCAGGCCCATTATACAGCTGTATTTCAAAAACAGATTCCTGGTTATTCTCCTTCGACTCCAAAAAATTGTCCCTATAGGAAGACATCAATTGATACTCCTTGCTATCAATAACGCTTTTCAACTGGATCTCGGCATTTGCAAAATCTGCAGCCTGTCCCTTCGCCAGGATAGGTTTATACAGGTATGTTTTTGCCAAATAGGCCTGCGCGGCACCCTTGGTTGCCCGACCGATCATTTTACTGTCGGCATAAAGTGCGCCCCGTGTAGGCAACAGCTCAGCAGCCTTTTTAAAATCATCCACGATTAGCGCATATACCGCTCCGGCCTGTGAGTTGCCGGGATAATAATCTTCATTTGTTTCAACAGGTTTATTGATCAGCGGAATTGTTTCTCCAAAAAGCATACCGAGGTGCAGATAATTCAAACCTCGCAGAAAAAACGCTTCTCCCAATAACCGATTCCTTCTATTTTGGTCTATTTCGCCCTCAAACTTCTGAATCCGATCGATGGCTAAATTCGCCGCAAAGACCCCATTCCAAAAGTCTTTCCAGGTGAGTGCTGCCATCCCATCACTTGCAGGTGTATTGTACGTGTCCTGATACATGGGTTCCCATTTAAAAGTATGGTTGTAATCGTCCCCGGGTGCCAAGAGCTCGAAATACAAACTACGGGCATATCCGCCCTGTGTACGGCCGATCAGTGCCTGATAGGCAGGTATGACCGAATTTTCCAATTGATCTGCTGTTTTATAATAGGTGTCTGTCGACAATTCCTGCGGATTGGAGAGATCCAGATTTGGCTTACAGCCCGAGAACTGTATCAACAAAGCAGCAGCAGCCAGTTTTATATAGTGTCTGTTCATGGTATCGAAATGAAAATTAAAATGTGAATTGAATACCCATAAAATACTCCCTAGAATTCGGGAAGCTTAGCCCCCATGGTGTCTGTCCGTCAATTCCACGGCTTAGATTGGAGCGTGTATCGCCCGAGCCCACTTCCGGATCATAACCTGAATACTTGGTAAAGGTCAGTAGGTTTTTTGCGCCTACGTAAAACCGCAGTCGGTCGATCTTCCAACGTTCAAGTCTAGGACTTGAAAAACTGTAACCAATGTTGACGACTTTGAGCCGCAAATAAGAACCATCCTCCACAAACCTGTTGGATGCCCTTAAATTTTGATTCGGGTCGCCGAGTACTGCACGTGGAATATTGGTATCTGTATTTTTGGGATAGATGGTCGTTTCACCGGATATGGGATTTTTGAAGACAAGCTCCTCCGCACGATAACGATCCAGCGTCGATGCAAAATTATTGTAGTAATGGTACATTCCCTCGCCCCAATAGCGGCTATTGTTGTAGATGTCGTTTCCTTTACTTCCCTGCCACATCATCGACAGATCAAATGTGCCAATCGAACTGTTGTAGTTTACATCAGCATTGAAGCCGTAACTAAAATCAGGTATTGGGCTTCCCAAAAAATCCTTATCCTGATCATTTAAGACCTTGTCGCCATTTCGGTCATTGAAGCGTATATCGCCCAATGCTGCGTGGGGTGCAAAAGCTTTATCGGCATCCAATTGTGCCTGACTGGTATATAAACCGTTGGTGGTGTAGCCCCAAAATTCCCCTACCGAACGACCAACTGCTGTTCTTGTCACATTTTCACCCCCAGGAGAGATACTTCCCCATAAAATTTCATTATTATTCCCCAGGCTCAGGACGCGGTTATTCACAAAAGAAATATTGGCGCCGATACGATAGCCAAAATTACCGACCTGATCTTTGTAGGAAGCCAGGATATCCCAGCCCCGATTCCGTATGCTACCGGCATTCAGCACGGGAAAGTTGTTACCATAGCCTGCGGTAAACGAAATGGGTACATTGATCAGCATGTCCTCGGTCTTTTTATTATAGTAATCAACTGTCAAAGCCAATTTATGATCAAAAAGCTCCAGATCGAGACCAAGATCAGTTGAATACTGACTTTCCCATTTTACATTCGGATTCGAGGGAGTCTGTGGCAGGGCCCCCGTGACCATCACATTGTTCAGGTAATACCAGACATGGTCGAAACTAACTGTCCGTTGATACTGATATTGTGCAATATCCGAATTACCCAGAAGCCCGTAACTAGCTCGGAGCTTCAATTCGCTGATTGCAGGAAATGCTTTCATGAAAGATTCCTGACTGATCCGCCATCCCGCTGATACCGAAGGGAAATTTCCATAGCGGTATTGATTACTAAAGTTGGCCGATCCATCCCGCCGCATGTTAAAGGTCAACAGGTAACGGTTATCATAATTATAGTTGACACGGCCCAGCATGGAATACATGGCCGACTGTCCCACACCTGACCCCACAAGACGGGAACTCGCCAAGGATGCCGAATTAAGGATCAAAACATCCGGACTCGGCAAACCACGGGCCCCAGCATTGACAGCATTATAACGGGATTCTTCCGAAGTAATCCCCGCCAAAGCCGAAATCGCATGTTTGCCAAAGTTATTTTCATAAGTCAGCGTGTTTTCAAATAACCAGCGGTTATTCTGACTGCTGGAAATATTGAGTTCATCCGGATTATGGTTCTGATATTGTCCGACAGCGTAGTTACCTATATACCCCTCATTCCTCACCCGGCTAAGGTCGATCCCCATATTAAATTTGTAAACCAGGCCTTTTATAATCTCATAAGTAGCCCAGGCATTGCCGTTTACCGAAAAGTTGTCATTGACGTTTTTATTGAGGTATGCATTTGCCAATGCACTCTGAACATCCGTTCCATTGCCAGCTCCGGCAAAACCAGTGCTGCTGTTGGCATCGTAGAGCGGTAATGTCGAGGACCACTTTTGCGCATCGATGATATTTTTGTCGCTCCAGTTGCGGCGGGTGTAACCTAAGGAAAGGGTTTCGCCTATCTTGAGTTTTCCTTTGGTAAAATCAGAGATAAATTGGGCGCCATAATACTTATTTTTATCTTGAATAATAATGGATTTGTCTGTCGCATAGATACCGCTAAGCCGAAAATTGGCGTTTTGAGATCCGCCGGAAACCGAGAGATTATGCCGTTGATAATTGCCCGTCTGCAGCAATTCGTCCATCATATTATACCCCTGCCCGATGTCGGAGGGTTTAGACAGCGCGGCCAGATAATCTTTGCGCGAGGGATCTTTATTGTACATTTCCTCATTAATCAATTCGGCCAGTTGCTGCCCGTTGAGCAGCGGCACATTGTGGGAAATATTTTTGATGCCGGCGAAGGCATTATAATCGAGCTTCACCTCTCCGGCTTTACCCCGTTTTGTGGTGACCAAAATAACGCCATTAGCCCCACGGGAACCATAGATGGCACTTGATGCGGCATCTTTTAAAACCTGAATGCTGGCAATATTATTTTCATCCGGCATAGCTCCGCCGATCATCCCATCCACGACATAGAGCGGGTCGGTTCCGTTAATGGATCCAACGCCACGGATACGGATAGCGCCATTGGTTACCTGCACTCCAGGCACGGCGCTCTGAAGCGTAGCAATTGTACCTCCCGGTACCTTTACAAGGTCTTTGGTGTCAACAACAGCGATGGAAGAGGTCAGATCGACCTTCTTCTGTTTACCATAGCCCACCACCACAACTTCATCCACGGCAATTTCTGCGGCAACAAGTGGAATACTGATTTCCGAAGAATTACCGATTACATATTCTGCCTGATTATAGCCCACATTGGATACAATAAGGACTTCTCCCGGATTGAGTTTGAGTACAAATTCGCCTTTCTCGTTTGTTGAAGTACTGAGGGTTTTATCCTTTACTTTGATCGATGCACCAATAATTGGTTTTCCTTGATCACTGATGATCTTCCCATGAATCATTTTTTCCTGAGCAGACAGTCGTCCAATGCCCATTAACATGGAAGCCATCAACAACCATTTCACTTTCCTATTCCTTTCTTTGGGAAAACAAAAGAAAGAAGACACATAATTTCTGTTCATAATCTTTTTTTGAGATAAATGTCTTTTTGCCCCTTGAGGCGAGTACTTGGTTATTTATTTATACAAATTGGTTATTTATTACTTATATGCTAACTGTAGTATGTGCTCACCGCTATGTGCTATCAGATCACATAATAAGCTCGTTTCAACAGGCGGCATCCCTTAAAAATTCACTATTGCATTTACTCGATCATTTATTTAAAATGAACTGGCTTTTCGCCAATTGGTTACAAAGCAAAGCTATTGCTTTCACCAAAATCGCTTTGCAACGAATATTTAAAAGAAGGGTAAAAATGTTTAAAAGCTGACCAAAACAGAAAACCTATTGGGAGATCATTTTGAGAGATCTATAGAAATGCAGTGATCAGGTCGCCAAGCGAAAACAGTTTAACGCAAAAAAAACAATATTAATTTATAATCTTTTGAAGAAATATTAAAAATATTTCACATCTTTGAATTGATTTATGCAATCGATTGAATTAGCCATTTAACGCATATTTTGGATAGTTTATCCGACCTATTTTTTAAAGAAAAACCAAACTTAATGGAATATTTTTCGCTCTTGAAACACCATTCCGATGACATCATCAAATTCATCGCTAATTGCGGTATATTTTCCTTACTTCTCAAAAATGGTAAGGTGATCCATTTTATACCGGACGACCCAGATCATTTTACCGAATGGCTCCATATGAAAGGCATCAAAAATATTAAAAAACCACAATCTGTCGCTATTGAGGAGGAGATAGCCACTTAATCTCAATCCATTGAATGAATGGCCAGTATTAAACTTCGCATATCCTGCTGAATAGAACGTATGGTCGCCTGCAATTCATTGTGCATATTGGCTAGATCATGTAGTTCCTCGGCTGCAAAAGTTCCACCATTCTTAAAATAAAGCTGCTGCAAGGGACTATCCGGTTCATCGTCCAAACCATATTGCAGCCAGCGCTGCCGCATTGTTTCTATCAATGACGAGTTTTCAGCGTTGCTAAATTTTTTCTCGGATAAAATCCCCCAAACTGAGCTTGGGTAGATCTGCGCCTTATTATTTTGATACCAAATACTTTCAAGCATATTACGTTGCAGCTGCATCTTGACCTTTTTGCCTTTTGGGTTCAGGGTCATAAATCCCAATACCGCCGTACCGACCCCGCCAGCGATGCTCATTCCATTGTTGAGTCCATCATTTTTGACCGTGGTCGCCGTCACCGCTGTCACGGCTCCCAGAAGTATAGAAGCCACCGTCAAACGCGTCTGCGTTTTCGCATTCAGTTCGTCTATATATCCTGCGAGCTTATCGATACGCTCACCGTTACAGTCCAACTCTGCTGCAATGGCATTCAGTTCTGTCTCAAACAGCATGTACCTTTCGGTCATCTTTTGCCTTGCCGCCAATTTCAGTGTAGCATTATTCGCTGTCCCCAAATACTGGATAATGGGTTCTGCCAGATTGAGGTATTTGATCAGCACAAAATCATGGTAAGAAAAAATTTTCCTTATCTGAATACTGTCCGAGGCAGCGATTTCCTGTATTGGAATTGATGTATAGGCCACATTTGGTGCACAGTAGTTTGTTGTTAACGTATGTACCTGAACATTGTTTATCAAGGTCGAACAAGCTGTCAACAGCAATACGGACAAAAAGAGTAAGGATCTTAGCGCTAAAAGAAGTATTTTCATTACCTGAGGTTATGCCTTACTTTTACAACAATAACTATTTCAGAATGTTTTTGCTTCCCCTTATTTTACTTTTTTGTTTTCCAAAAAAGCAGGCTTTTTATTTTTTTGAAAATCGGCACAACAAATAGATCACTTCAATTTTTTTAATATATTTAAAATGAAAACAGGAACCCATTGTAGACAGATACAATGAGGGTGCAAAATATACGAGCCTAGCAACATCAAAAGACCATTTATGAACAAAACCCTTTTTCGAAACCTATTTATTGTATTATCCTTCGTTGTGATACTCTTGCCTATTTACCCATCTATTCGATCGTATTTCAGCAAAACATGTATTATTGAAAAATATGGAGTCAATTACAACGGGCAACGCAAAAAGCTGGGGCTATATCCCCTTCCAGCTAGCTGGGGCAGAAGGAACCTTGATTCCTGCATCATCTGGTATAATCCGAGCGGCAATATAGGGCGTCGCTGGAAAAACATCTATTTTAAAGGCTGCAGCATCAAAAAAGAACTCGATCTTTTTGCTTTCGGATATGATGCCGAAAAAAGACAATATACCAAAGTATTGGAAGTAACGACAGATTATGATTTACAGGAGAAAGTGTTGGATATCCGTTATAAAGTGCTGACCGCATCATACAGTAAACAAATCGAAAAAGCAGAAGCGGACTCATTGATCAGCACTTTAGCGCTAAATGACTCCAAGTAATCCTTCATCAGTAAACTTTCGATAAAAAACGGCATTGAACGTTGTTCAATGCCGTTTTTTATGGACATATCATTTTTACTTCCAGATACGAAGTCTTTCAAATTCGCCATAACCTAACTGGTTGTTACCGGCAATCTGATAAAGTCCGACGCGCAGTCTTTTGCCGTTCAGATCGGCGCGTAGAAACGGTGTTCCAGGAAGATCCTTCCAGTACATGCCATCTCCCGAGCAACGCAAAAAGAAATAATTACCGATCTTCTGAACCTGAAGATAGGGCGAAAAATTTAGGCCCGTTCCTGTATTCTCTTCCTGAAAAATCTGTGGACCGATGCTCCGCGAAAGATTGCCCAGGTTCCATCCCGTCAAAATACAATTGGTGATGTAGGCATCCTTACTATCCGTGCGTTGAATCATGATACCGGCTTCATTTGATGTACGTGCTTTACGGGCCAAGCCTGCCACATCGCTTACCTTAACCTCTAGCGTGAAATCGCCCTCCAGATCTTTATAAACAAAGGGGCCCAGAAGGTCTGCATCACCCCATTTTGTATTTTTGGACTGGATTTTCCAGGTTCCACTCAAGTAGGAAAGCGCTGTCTGTGTACTGTCGGTTCTTTCACTATATTGATAACCATCCCAGAAAGGAATTTTCTGATCCTTGGCCGAATAGCTTTCATTGTGTGCTGGCTGTACCAATTGCGGCCTTTTCGCCGAAACCCTTTCCACTACCGGCTTACTGACATTGCCAAAGGCATCCTTCGCCAGAACTTCGATGGATTTTCCAGGTTCGAACGATTTAAAGAGATGGTAAGGCTGTTGCTTCCAGCCTGAACTTTCGCCCTCAGAACGGAATAGATACCACATTCCCAGCTTTTTTTCGACCTGTACAAATACCTGATCGGCATTGATCAGGCGCGGTGGAGAAAGCACCTGCGGAACATACCCGTCCAGCCCATTGGCCAAGCCTGCTTTCCACTGACTGAACTTTGCGTTTATCTCATCCGACGTTAAGGTGCCAGCATAGGCGCGAAAGAAATGAAATGGATAAGCCAGTTCGATGCTAGTCTTATTTACCCGCAGCAGTTTGTTAGAAAACACCCGCTTTTCAGCCTTCCCATTGCGATAAAAACTCTTTTTTCCTTTATCATACACAAACACAGCATACTGCCAGGTAGCGCCGTCGTACCGGTCAAAACCCAGCGTATACTGCTGCTGCCGGAGAATGTCTGTTAGCGCCGCACTTTCAAAAGCCTTACCTTTCAATGCCAACCTATTTCCAGCTACCATGACCTCAGCATCGTCAAGCGCCACTAAGGTATCCTTTGCTGTTCCCTGGTTCCGCAAGGTGCTGAGCTTTCCTAGGTTTAAATCGTCAGTTTGCAGGGCAAAGAAATCCGATTTCGGGACTTCATTGGCCAAACTGGCCACTTCCTCCTCATCCAAGCTCGTATTATATACCTGCAAACTGGATACATAGCCCGAAAAATGCTGATCCAGCACATCCGAAGCTCCCAGGACAAAAACATCCCCGGGCCTGACAAACAGCATCCTATTTTCACTGCGCTGCAGCTTTCCGTCCACATAAATAGACTCCTGATAACCGTCAAAAGAAAATACAATATGATGCCATACATTTGCGCCCGGAACCGATGTATATCCCAAATCAGGCCAGGAGCCATGCGTGATGGCCCCACGTCCGGAATCTGTACCATAACCAAAAATCGCTTTACTGAGATCCTGCTGACCCGACGACCAGGCAACCAATGGTTCAAACCGGGCGATGTCCGGATTATTGACCCATAGTGCAATACTATAAGAACTATTTGCAGCCAACGACTGGGGCACAGCGAAAGTCGATCGCAATGCGGTAGCTCCATCAAAGAAGAATGCCTTTTTACCCTGATAATTTTTAACGGCCAAGGCATGTTCTGTACTGAACATCCCCCCGAGTAGCCCTTTATTCTGAATACCTTTTACCTGTTGCCCTTCCTGGTAATTGGCCGCATCGATATGGATTAAATTACCCAATGTTATTTCCTTGACGGGCATCGTTTGTGCTGCAGACCACAGCGTCTGTTGCGCAAGCTTTTGTGCATACACTTTCATGTTCCAAACGCCACGAGGAAGTCCATTCACTTGCGTGTTCAATACATGTAATCTAACATATCTTGCCATAGCTTTGCCATGTTCAACAATAGGACTTGCCCAACGGTCATTATTCGAGCGATCTACAAAGCTTTTCCAGGCAAGACCATCCACAGAAGTTTCGAGTCGGTATTGATAGGCATAAGTCGGGTATTCAAACTGAATGGATATGGTCTGTATATCCAGCTTCTTACCCAGGTCAATAGCTACCCAGGCCGGTCCTTGATTATTTTTGGCCCGCCATAGTGTTCCATTGTTGTTGTCGACTAAGAATGCAGGCCTAAAATCTGCATTGTAGTAAGAAGAGGCCTGCACCGTTTTCCCAAAAGCCAAATCGACTGGCCCTGTAACTGTTGGAAGCAAATCTGGCACACCAGCATGTGTGGGCCGCACCGGCTCAATATCGCCGTCAGGCCTAAAGAATAGCTCGTCCATGGCAACCTGACGGTGGAAGCCGCCCCCAGCATGTGGATTATTATGCCTGTGATAGACGATGAAATAACGATTATCCTGTTCAAGAATACTATGATGTCCCGGACCGTGAATACTGCCATCCTCGTTTGTAATCAATATCGGATTGGCCGATGGATATTCAAAAGGTCCCATAGGACCGATTTTACTTTTAACATATTGCACACGATAAGTACCATCTTCACAATGCCCCGAGGAGTACATCAGGTAATAGATGCCCTTACGCTTAAACATATAGGGCGCCTCAAAAAAGTCCTTTGCAACCGTATTTGGAATCAATGCTGTTTTTTCGAACGTTTTCATATCCCTGTTGAGTATCCCCACCCCACATCCATGATCGGGGTAGATTCCCCAGGTTCCCCAAAATAGATAGATGCGGCCATCATCATCCCGAAAGGTTTGCCCGTCCAGGGTAATCACACCTGGAACCATATAGTTCGGGATCATCGATTTGCCACCGGCTACCAAAGGTTCCCAGGGGCCTGTAGGGCTGTCGGCCACTGCCCCAAAAATTTCTACAGGCTGACTATAATAGAGGTAATATCGTCCGTCATATCCCTGCGTCATATCAGGAGCCCAGTACCAGTGTGTATTGGGCCAGTTCATGGGTTGAATGGTCCAGTTCTTAAAATCCCTGGATGTCCATACCTGTGATGGCCCTGCTCCCCAACCATTACCATCGGTGGTCGCATAGATATAATACGTATCTGCAATTTTCTTGATGCTCGGGTCCGCAAAATACCCAGGCAACAGTGGATTCAATACATTGGGCTTTTGGTAGGGTTTCAACGGCTGTGCCACCAGCCCTGTAAGTGACATAACCAGTGTAACCAAAATAACGAAAGAAAAATGATGTTTCATGATAACACAAAGTTTACAGGTACATAAAAAACGATATCGCCATTCAACTGACTTTATAACAACTAAAATCTACGATAAATGTCTATTTAACATTAAATTTATAACTTCGATCATCGCATTACAAATTTTGAGGGCTAATAGGTTAAAAATGGGCTATTGAAGGTTAAAATCTACCCATAAATCGAGGGTACAATCCTTCATCTTTGTAAGAACAATGATCTTCGGCGTATTAAATGAGCAATAACATGTCAAAAATGAATCTTAAAAAAAGCTATTGGATCCTATTTGCGCTCGTATGCACACAGTTGCCAAGCAGCGTATATAGTCAACAGGACGAACACCCCGTATGGAAAGCAGTCAAAGCACAGCAAGCCACTTTAGGTGTAGAAGAGGGTGCCAAAAACTTTACCCTCAAAAACCTCCATGTAGCTATCCTCAATGCATCGCAGACGCTATCTTCTTTTCGCCCCAACAGCGGCGAAAAAGATTTTGACTATACACCTGTTGAGCTCCTGAGCAAAAGAGACCGCAATAAGTTTTTTCATATCGGCGATATCAATATCAGTTTGCGCCGTCAGGGTGATAGCCCCTGGACTTCCTACTCATCGGCAGCAGACCGTAAGCATGTCATCCCAATAAATCCGGCAAAAAACGATCTTGCAAGCGCAGATATCAGCCCTACGCTCAACAATATTCCGTTGAAGGTTGTACGCAGCTGGCGAGATGACGGAGGCGATCTGATCCTGAGTTTTGAGGTTTCAAATCCCAACGATTATCCCATCGAAATCGGCGCGCTGGGTATCCCACTTCCCTTCAACAACAACATGGATTGGAAAAATCTCGATCAGGCGCATGCACAGAATGTCTTTTTCGATCCCTATATCGGCCAAGATGCGGGTTATCTACAGGTCAACCGCCTACATGGCAATGGGCCGAGTCTGTTGGTATTGCCCTATAAAAATGCAGGCTTTGAAGCCTACAATCCGCTCAATACAGACCCTACCCCCCGAAGTATTACCTTTGAGGGATTTCATGAATGGATGATCCACAGTAAGGCCTATGCCGAGACTGATTGGAAAGGCGTAGAACAATGGAATACACCGACTTCTACCCTCTTGAAACCACATGAGTCAAAGACCTTTGCCTTAAAATTTGTCCTCGCGCCAAGTATCCGGCAAATTGAATCGGAGTTATTGAAAAACAATAGGCCTGTCGCTGTTGGACTTCCCGGATATGTTGTCCCCATGGACAATCCCGCCAAACTCTTTGTTAAGCACATCAAAGCGGTCAAAAGTGTCAGTGTCTATCCCGAAGGTGCGTTGACCCTGACAAAAAAAGGAAGCACAGCCCAGCAATGGACCGAATACGAAGTGAAGGGAAACCGTTGGGGACGCGCGCGGCTTACCATCAACTACAGGGATGGCATTACACAGACGATCCACTATAAAGTAATCAAATCCGAAAAAGAAGTTGTACAGGATCTGGGCCATTTCCTCACCACCAAGCAGTGGTATGAAAATGACAAGGATCTCTTTGGCCGTTCGCCATCTGTCATATCCTATGACTATGAAGAACAGCAGCCCATCACCCAAAATAGGAGCGCCTGGTTTGCAGGCCTCAGCGATGAAGCCGGAGCAGCAAGCTGGCTTGCCGCCCTGATGAAACAAGTACTGCAGCCCGATCAACAGGAAATAGCCAAATTGAAACGTTTTGTCAATGAGACACTATACGGTCATATCCAGCATAAAGAAGGCGACAAGAAATATGGTGTTGTCAAAAGCCTTTTTTATTATGAACCAGATTCAATGCCCGCCGGTACCTACCGTTCGGATATCAACTGGAAAACCTGGTCTGCCTGGCCGAAAAAGGAAGCCGATGACATTGGACGATCCTACAATTATCCACATGTTGCGGCAGCACACTGGGTGATGTACAGGCTCGCCCGCAACTACAACAATCTGGTCAATGAGCAAACCTGGGACAAGTACCTCGAACGGGCTTACCAGACCAGTATCGCCATGGTCGAAAAAGCACCTTACTACGCGCAATTCGGTCAAATGGAAGGCAGTATCTTCCTTATCGTCCTCAATGATCTCCGCAAGGAAGGATTAACAACGATGGCCGACAAGCTTGAAGCCGCCATGCGCAAGCGAGCAGAGCATTGGAAAACCCTCAATTATCCATTCGGGAGTGAGATGCCATGGGATTCTACAGGTCAGGAAGAGGTATACCTCTGGTCGCGCTTTTTCGGCTTCGACGAAAAAGCTCAAGTGACGCTCAATGCCATCATTGCTTACATGCCTACCGTGCCGCACTGGGGTTACAATGGCAGTGCACGCCGTTATTGGGATTTTGTCTACGGCGGCAAGCTCTCCCGTATCGAGCGGCAGCTGCATCATTATGGTTCGGCCCTCAATGCCATTCCCGTCCTTACAGCCTACCGCGACCATCCAGACGACTTCTACCTGCTCCGTATCGGACATGCAGGTATGATGGGTGCATTGGCCAATGTCACAGCCGATGGCTTTGGCCCCGGAGCATTCCACTCCTACCCATCCACACTGGCCAATGACGGCATCTCGGGCGATTATGGAACCGGATTTTATGGTTATGCCGTCAATTCGGGGACCTATATTGTCGAACATCCCGAATTTGGCTGGCTGGCTTTCAGCGGTAATCTAAAAACCGAAAAACAACAGGTCAAGGTTGCCCTGACTACAGCTTCCAAAGGACGCGTCTTCCTGGCAAAAGAAAATCTTTGGTTGACCACAGATGCCGGAGAAATTGCCGAATTACATTACGATCAAAAAGACCATAGCGTCACCCTGATCTTCAATAATGAAGCAAAACAAAACAGCACAAATATTCTGCTCAATGTAAATCCCGAAAGCCATTATGAGGTGGAAGGAATAAACCAAGATCCATTGAATCGCTATGTAATACCCCTATCAACAAAAACGGTAAAATTGAAAAAGCTGAAGTAAAAAAGAATCCAGACAATGGCCTACTAAAACATGGCCTATATCTACGCCAGCCTCCATGCTAGAAACACAAGCGATCATAAGACTTCAAAAAGCGGGCTTTCATTTATATGGAAGCCCGCTTTGGTTTCGTAGCAGCAGCGCAGTTCAATTTATTTAAAAAAAATAATCTACTAAATTTATAGACTTTATTTTTTATTCACTATATTTGCTTATCGTATTCAATCAACTAAACTTTTTTAACATTTAAGATCCCTTATGAAAAATCAACTATTCCACATTGCATCCATGCGAATGTGTTGCTAACACAAAACTGCAGTGTTCTGCTGTAGAAACATTCCCCTAGAAATCCTGCAAGTAATCAATTGGCGTTGGCACTTGTTTAATTTTTAACTATTAATCCAAATTTTATGAAAAACATTGGAGTACGGCTGTATTCTATCTATTTTCTATTGTTCTTTTTTTGGGTACAACCCACTTATTCACAGAACAAGCCCAAACCTATCGTAAACGCTACCCTTGAGGGCCATATCATTGACGCTTTTACAAAACAGCCTATAGAAGATGTCACTGTGCAATTGGATGCTGTTACCCACTCTGTGAAAACTGACAGGGAGGGTAGATTTCAATTTGTTACTGGACAGAAGCTACCCTTTAAGGTCAAGCTAACACATCTCAACTACAAGTCACTATCCCTTGTGATCGACAAAAGCCCCATTGTTATTGCGCTCAGCCCAGCGAGCAAAGACCTGGAAGAAGTTGTGGTAACAGGTGTTGCACAAGGTACAAGCCGCAAAAAGCTATCCTTTGCATTGACCAAAGTAGACCAGGAGCTGATCGGCACCGTTCCTGCGCTCGATGCTTCCACGAGTTTACGCGGAAAAGTCGCCGGCCTCCGCATCGACCAGTCGGGTGGCAATGCCGGGGCATCGGTATATCTCCGTGGATCAAAGTCGGTAACCGGAGAAATCGAACCGTTGATCGTTGTGGATGGCTTCGTCACAGCCCTCCGTCTTTCAGATCTTAATCCCAACGATATTGAGAGCATCGAAGTAGTCAAAGGAGCTGCAGCCTCGGCCTTATATGGAACCCGCGGCGAGGGCGGGGTCATTCAGGTGTTGACAAAAAACGGTAAAAAGGAAGGAAAACTGAATATCAGTATAGATAACGAACTTGGCTACTCAAGTCTGTTATTACTTCCACCCCTATCCTATCTGCATCATTTCAAGGTCAATCCAGACGGATCTTTCCTGTTGGTCAATGGAGCCCGGGTGATCGACTACAAGGAAAATGGTTTTTCGGTCAATCTGCATCCCTATAAAGACTATGTGGACAATACCAAAAATCTATTGGGCCGGACCAGCTATTTTACCAATTCCATCTCGGCCGCAGCAAGTGGTGAAAAATACAACATCTATTTATCCGCACAAAACCAACATAAAGGCGGTGTTTCACCAGTGGTCGATGCAGACAAAAGACAGAACATTCTGTTCAATCTTGGTTACCGCGTTTCACCCAAAATTACAGCCGATCTAACCACGCAGTATAGCTTCTTCAATACACCTTCGAGTGCTGTATCCAGCCGTTCGGATGGACTGCTTTATTCGACTTTACTTGTCGAGCCTTTTATCGATCTCAGCGAAAAGAATGAATCGGGAAAATATGTCTACCTACCCAAAGGGAGCAATCTTTCCGGTCAGCAATGGGCCAATCCTTTCTATCGACTGAGCAATGAGGAATACGCCTATCAGACCGAGAATCTGCTGCTGGGTGGAAAACTAAAATATGTAATTACCGAACACCTGAGTGCCGAAGGAGCCCTTTCCTTACAGACCAAACAATATAATACCGAAGAATACTACCCTAAAGGATATCAGACCATTGTTCCGGATGTCAGTCTGAATAATGGGAACTATGCTTTAAGAACCTCCAAAAGCACCAGCAAAAATGGTCAGCTACAATTAAATTACAACCGCAGGACTGGTAATCTGGATTGGGGTCTTACTGCCAAATATGTGTATGAATTTGCATCGCAGACAGGTTTCAATGCTTCCGGTCGAAATCTAACGGCCCCAGTCAAAAGCCTGGATGTGACAGAACCGAGCACGAGGATTATTTCATCCAATTGGGAGAAAACAGTTAACCATGGCTATTTCCTCAACGCCAAGTTTGCCTGGGCAGATAAACTATTTGTCGACGCCCTCGGCCGGCTCGATCAGAGTTCACGGTTTGGCCGCGATGTCGGTACAGCCTTTTTCCCCCGCATTTCTGCCGCATACCGTTTGACGCAGGATATCAAGCTCGATCCATTGACAGAGTTTAAGCTGCGGGTGGCATATGGAAAAGCGGGAAGCCTTCCTCCTTTTGGAGCCAAAGACAGCCGCGTCAGCATCACCAATACAGGGGGTGTCAGCTATACACAAAATGACAATACCGACCTAAAGCGGGCAGTTACCGCTGAAACGGAACTTGGTTTTGATGCCGTTTTATTTAAGCGACTGAATGTACAGTTCAACTATGCTTTTTCAAATAGTACCAACGATTTTATTTCTGTCCCAGCCTTTACACCGATTTCGGGCTCAGCAAGCATCTACGATAACCTAGGCGCTGTAAAATCAAATTCTCTCGAACTGGAGGTCAATGGAAAAGTGCTCGAGCATAAAAAGTTTAATTGGTCATCAGGCCTTACTTTCAGCCGCGTCCGTAGCCGGATTACCTCACTGGGCGATGTTCCCGAGTTTACATACAACGGTTATCGAAAAGCTGTCGGTGCCAGTACCACCGCAATTTATGGGTACAGTATCCACTCGGATCTCGCGCAGTTGCAAACCAATGCCGACGGTTTTGTCATCAATGCCGGTAACGGTACCAAACGGGTTGAAGACTATGTGGTAAATGACTTTGGTGTTGTGGTCGAAAAAGCAGCTTTAGGTACGGCAAATGAAGCGCCCGTATTTTATGTCAATGCTGCAACCGGTAATGCTAAAATTATCGGCGATGCCAATCCAGATTTTTTACTGGGCTTTACAAACACCTTTAATTACGGGCGTTTCTCACTTTACAGCGTGCTGGATTGGCAACAAGGGGGACAGAAATTCAATGAAACCGCGCAATATCTGACCTATGTCTACCGCTCGGAATTTTCAGACCGGAGTGCCGCCGCAGGCAAACCGCTAAACTTTACCACCCAGGTATTCAACGCCTCACAAGTAACAGATTATTGGATCGAAAAAACCACCTATTTGGCCCTTCGCGAACTTTCGTTATCCTATAAACTCCCAACAGAAAAACTAGGTCTTTCCAAGGTTCTGAAAAATGCCAATCTATCCCTTATCGGCAGAAACCTCTTTATCTGGACAAACTATAAGGGAGTCAATGTGGATGGAATCGGACAGGATGGATTTAATTACCCTACCTACCGTATTATTTCAGGAAAACTAACCTTCAATTTTTAACCTAATCAGACAAAGTAAAACATGAAGAAGATATTTTTTGGTTTAGCCGTGCTTTTCTCACTAGGCTCATGCGAATCAATCGGATTCGATGACCCCTCGACATTGACGAATGCCGAAGCCATAGAAAAGATAAAAAGTTTGGGTTATGTACTCACAACAAGCAGTGTGCAAACCGCCTTTAATACCACGACCAATAACGCTGGTGGCTCCCATTTTAGTCTTTGGGCAGACCAGTCAACCAATACCAACGGCAGCCAGTCCTGGTGGGATTTTGCGAACGAACCGCGGTTACGTTTGAACAACAATTCCGCTTACCGCGGTAATGCAGCCGTTCGTGAAGTGTATTCCAATTTCTATCAGTCCAATCTGGATGCCACCAAAGTGATCGACCTGATCGAGAATCAAAAGTTGACAATCTATGATGACAAGGGTGCCGACCGGACCAAAGACTGTCTTATTGGTGCCTACTATGCAAAAGGTGTCTCCCAAGGTTACCTGGGCGCAATATTCGACCGCGGACTGATTGTCGATGATGTCAACCTTAAACTCAAGGAGTTTCCCAATTCCTATAAAGAGCTGATCGAGAATGGCATCAAACATCTTGATAAGACCTTGCAGCTTATTGCCGAAACACCCAACCTGAATTTCGATTTTTTAAAGGGTGTCACCATTTCCAAAGGCGATCTCGTATTGCTGATCAATTCGCTTTCTGCACGGATCCTTTCCTCCGTAGCACGGGATAAGGCCGAAGCCGAAAATCTGGGTTCTCCTTATTGGAACAGAGTTCTTGCCTATGCCAACAAGGGTTTTACCACCGATTACACCATCACCACTACCGTGGGCGGCTATTACAATGCCCTGGTCGATGTACTCGAACGGCCTTACGGAACGGCCTCCTATGTTCCTGCAGATATCAAAATCGCTTATTTGGCGGATAAAACAAAAAAAACGCCCACAGCCTACCCGACAAACAACAGCATTATCTTGGGTCCTATTGAATCTGACGACAAACGTTTCTTCCAATATTTTACTTACACGAGTAACTTCGGTATTTTGCTGGAAGCCAGAGGAAGGGGGCTTTTCAGCAATTACATGCGTTCACGGTGGATGTATCCCAAGTTGTCTACCCTCAATGTTGCGGGCGCTGTCAATCCTTACTTTTTGGCCGAAGAAACACGCTTATTGCGGGCAGAAGCAAAATACTGGTTGAAAGATTACGATGGTGCTGCCGCTGAGCTGAATGCTTCGACAGCCTCCCGCAAACAAAAAGGAGGTCTTCCTGATGTGATAGCCAACGCCAGTGCCCTACGCGATGCCATTCATTATGAATATGCCATAGAAATAGATGGGGCGGGTGGTACTTTTGTACCTTTCACCTTTATGCGGAGAAATGATCTGCTACAGGGTGGCACGCCTACCCAGTTTCCGATACCACAGATCCAACTGGAACTCATCGGAGAACCTGTCTACACCTTTGGTGGGAATGAGTCTGCCGGTGAAAAAGGCAAATTTGGTGAGCTTGGTACAGCCCGCGACAATGGCTGGAAGCCAGCTTCAAAATAATCAAACAGCACACCATTCTGTCGAACTAACCCCGTTTATATATACGCCTTCTGTTTTCCGCGCTGCACACAGCAGCGCGAAAACAAAGGCTATTTTTTACGGTTCTATTTAGCTCAGCAGCTTTTGCTGAAATGCAAAACGGATCAGATCGGCCGTATTTTTGCTTTTGGTTTTGTCCATCAGGTTCTGACGGTGCCCTTCGACAGTCCGTTTGCTCAAAAAGATCTTATCCGCAATTTCCACAGCGGTGAAACCCTGCGCAATGAGTTCCAGTACGGCAAATTCCCTTTCTGTGATTTCATACTGCGACAGCCGTGAAGTAACATCAATATTCGCGCTATTCTCAACATCAAAATTTTCCATAAACCGTAGACCGAAATTGGTCATCAGATATTTATGCCCATGAGATAAACGTAACAATCCAAATAAGATTTCATCATAATCCCCCCCTTTAGATAGATACCCGTCTGCGCCACTCCGAAAAGCTTCGGCTACATCAACCGGATCTTCAATCATGGAAAGCACAGCAAACCTAAGATCAGGATATATTTTTTTGGCCATTCGGATGAAACTTACACCATCCATGCCCTGCATATTCAGATCCGTTAAAACCAGATCCGGCAATGCATTTTGTTCAAGATAGATTAATGCATCCTCTGCACTGTCTACTTCTCCTACCACCGAAAGCTTGTCGTGGGTATCAATGATCAAGCGTATCCCATTTCGCACAAGTCGATGGTCATCAACTAAAAGAATTTTAGTCATTTTTCCTCCAATCCTACCAAGATAATCTATTTTTTTAATTAAGTTATTTTTTTAAATAAGTTCACGTAAAAATCCCCTACAAGTCTACTTTACCTTTCGCCATATCTTTTCATTGCCCACCTGATTATAGCAGTGTGCCAGCGCAGAAAAGCGCAGTGTCTCCTGACTGCCTAAGGCAAGGTAGCCGAATGTTTCGAGGCTTTCATCAAAAAGGGACAATACCCTGGCCTGCAGCTCTGTGTCAAAATAGATCAGCACATTGCGACATAGAATCAGCTGAAAAGCATTAAAAGAAGCATCACTCACCAAGTTGTGAGATGCAAAAACAATACGTTCCCGCAACGTGGAATTGAGTTTTACCCAGTTATAGTTCGCGGTATAGTACGATGAAAAATCAGCTTTACCGCCCGAAAGCTGATAATTTTCAACATAAGATTTTAGATTTGCCATCGGGATGACAGCCTTCTTTGCCTGCTCAAGCACCGAGGGGTTGATATCGGTGCCATAGATCAATGATTTGTGCAATAGATTTTCTTCTTGCAATAAAATTGCCAGCGAGTACGCTTCCTCACCTGTTGCACAGCCCGCTATCCAGATGCGGATAAAGGGCGAAGTACGCAATTTTGGAAGGATTTCATGGCGAAGATTTGCGAAAAAGCTTGGATCACGAAACATTTCGGTTACGTTCACTGTCATCTTTTCGACAAATCGCTGCATGTATTCTGGATCGTGGACAACACGATAACGTAGCTCGGCGAAACTCGCAAAATTATCCAGCAGGCAAAGCTGGTTGATCCGCCGCGATAAGGATGCTTTCGTATAGTGGGTAAAGTCGTAACCATAGAGACGCTCCACATCCTCCATCAGGATCATGACCTGCTCTTGGCTGACAATTTTTTTCCCTGTGGTCATCCTGCTATTTCTCTTATCATCTGCACAAGCAGTTCAATGTCGATCGGTTTCGAGATATAGCCATTTGCCCCTGCAGACAGACATTTTTCACGATCGCCAGTCATAGCCTGTGCCGTCACGGCGATAATAGGCAATTCACTTGCATTCCATGAATCACGGATCAGCCTGGTGGCTTCATAGCCGTCTATCTCGGGCATCATCATATCCATGAGCACAACACCTACACTGGCATGATCCCGTAACTGAGCAAGTCCCTCTTCTGCAGACAGACTGCCTATCGCCTGAAAACCTCTTGACTTCAAGGCCAATTTCAACGCAAATATATTGTTCTGATCATCGTCGATGATCAATATGGTTTTATTTTTATCCATGCTCCTTATTTATTGCGTTATTATTCATACAGCCATACGCGCAAGAGAGACAATAGCTGATCGATATCCACCGGTTTGGATATATAATCAGACGCTCCTGCGGCAATACATTTTTCCCTATCCCCCATCATTGATTTGGCTGTAACAGCAATAATGGGCATGTTTTCGTATCGCTGATCTTTTCGGATCGAAGCAATCGTTTCGTAACCATCCATTTCGGGCATCATCATGTCCATCAGGATCACCGCCACATCCGGATTATCTTCTAGCTGTTTCAGCGCATCTTTTCCGTCCGTTGCCGGCACCACGGTCATCTGATATTTTTCGAGCGCTTTGGTTAGCGAGAAAATATTTCGAATGTCGTCGTCCGCTACAAGTACTTTTTTTCCCTGCAGAACATCCTGCAAAAATCCAAGTCTACCTGGCGATTTGGTAGAAGGACCATTATTTTCCTCTACAAGATGTAGAAATAGACCGACTTCGTCCAAAATACGCTGATAGGAATTAGCCGTTTTTACAATGATAGAATCCGCATACCGTTTTAATTTCATTTCCTCTACCTGCGAAAGGTTCTTACCGGTAAATACAATAATCGGCAAATTTTCAAGGCCTTGGTTTCGTTTTACGGCTTCCAATGTCTCGTAGCCAACACGGTCTGGAACCCCCATATCAAGGATCACACAGTCGGCAGTGTCTGAACTCAGCGCCACAATGCTATCTTCTACATTGCTCTTGATCTCCGAGGCAATGTCAAAACTTTCAAGAAAGAGCGACAGCGCCGCAGCATGTTTGGGATTTTCTTCAACGATCAATACTTTTTTGGGATGCCGCGTGAGGGCATCTTCTATTTTACGGAACATATCGCCCATCTGCTCCAATGCCATCGGTTTATTGATAAAGTCTATGGCGCCCTGAAGCAGGCTTTCTCTTTTAACCTGTAAAGAAGACATAATATGCACAGGTATATGTCGAGTCTTGGGGTTTTCCTTGATCTCTGCCATGACCTGCCAGCCATCTTTAAGTGGAAGCTGAATATCCAATAGGACCGCCAGCGGCATATAACGGGCCACCATCTCCGCAGCGATATCACCACGGACGACGACGATACCTTTGTAGTTTTGCTGACGCGTATATTTGAGTAGGATCTTTGCGAACTCAATATCATCTTCAACAATCAGGATAAAGCGGTCGCCTGCGACGATGCTATCGCGATCATCCGGAATATCGGCTGGAATAGGAATCTCAGGCATCCTGTGCACGGCTTGCACTGCCACTTGTAAATCTTGTTCCACTACAGCGGGCTCCACCGTTTCAACGTCTGTTTCTCCAATCATTGGCCGCTGCAATTCCGCAGCAAATACGGCTGGCATGTTGCCCGAAATCTGCTCCGGAAGGATAAGGCGGAATACACTGCCTTTGTTTTCTTCACTATCCAACAAGATTTCGCCTCCGAGCAGACGCGCCAGTTCCCGACTGATGGAGAGGCCCAGTCCAGTACCGCCAAATTTGCGGCGCGTCGAACCATCAGCCTGTTGAAAAGCTTCAAAAATCAGATGCTGCTTGTCTTTTGGTATTCCTATTCCCGTATCGCGTACTTCAAATACGATACGGTGTCTCTGCGACTGTTCGCGGTCAATATGCAAGGTAACCTTACCCGAAGCTGTAAATTTGATGGCATTCGACAATAGATTACGTAAAATCTGATCCAGGCGCTGCTTGTCTGTTTCGAGCTGCATCGGCAAACCCTTCGCGGCGCTCATTTCCAATCCGAGCTGCTTATCCGCGGCGATTGGTCCGAACATAGCCGTCAGTCCATTCAGTATATCGGCAAAATATACAGGCTGTACATCCAGATCCATTTTTCCGGATTCTATTTTGGAAAGATCCAGAATCTCGTCTATCAAGGTCAGCAGGCTCTTTCCAGAACTTTGGATCACCGCTGCCGATTCCATCTGCTCTTCATTGAGGTTACCATCCGAATTTTCGGCCATCAAGCGGGAAAGTAACAGAATTGAATTGAGCGGTGTGCGCAGTTCATGCGACATATTGGCCAAAAACTCAGACTTATAGCGTGTACTTTGCTCAAGCTCTGCCGCTTTTCTCTGAATTTCCTGATTGCGTTCGGCGATTTCAACATTTTTATCTTCCAACAGTTTTGAGCGCTCCTCCAATTCACGGTTAGATTGCACCAGTTCTTCCTGCTGCACGCGGAGTTCCTCTTCTGACGCCTGCAATTTATGGGTATGCATCTCGAGGCTCGAATTAAGGGATTCCAATTCGGTATGCTGTGCCTGCAGCTCTTCAGTCTGCGCCTGAGTTTCTTCCAATAGATTCTGCACCACAAGTCTGGCCTGTGCCGCCGCAAGTGTAGTACCTACTTTTTGCACTGCATCTCTAAAAAATGCCAGCTGTATGGAAGAAAAAGGCTGTAGTGCCCCTAGCTCCATCACACCGATACATTGGTTACCATCAAAAACAGGCAAGATAAAAAGGTTGTTCACCTGCACCTTTCCGCTGGCAAAACTGATAACATAGCTGGTATTTTCGAGGTTTTCAAATAACTTTTCTTTCCCGTCTTTAAAGACCTGACCGACCATGCCTTCTCCTGGGGCGAAGCGCTTATGGTCGGGATTTTCGAGTCCATAGGATCCCCTTAAGACAAGTTCATCCTGTTCCATCAGGTAAATGGCACCATTGACACAATTGCCATATTTTGTCAGATGGCCGAGCGTAACGGCTGTGAGCTCTTCCTGCTGTTTATTACCCATCAAGAGGTTGCCCAGCTGGGTTAGTCCGGCCTGATGCCAATTGTTATTACTGAGTTCATCAAATGATGTTTTGAGCGACCTGGCCATTTCGTTGAGGGATCCCGTCAAGCTGCCCAGATCATCCTGTTCGGCATCCTGAATCTGCATTTCATAATTGCCGGCAGCAATCTCGCGTGCTATACGCTGGGTAATGCTCAGTCGGCGCTGGATCTCCTCATCTTTTCGTTTCAAGTCATTCTGCAACTCCTCACGCTTAAAGAAATCTGCCCTGAGGCGGAAGTAAAAAAACAGTGTAATCAGCAACGAAACTGCCGCAGCCAATAAAACAAATATGGAGGTGTATCCCGAAGAGCGTGTAAGTTCATCTGAACGTCGATTGAGCAACGATTCTTCTTTATCTATGATTTTGCTGATCAACAAACGGCAACTGTCCATATAGGTTTTGCCTTCTTCGAGCTGGGCAACAGAGACCATACCACCTCGTTTTTTGATGTTCACCAAATTCTCTAATCGATCCAGTCGAGACTGGACAAGTGTTGACAGGGTATCAATCACCTGCTGCTGCGCTGGATTATCAGCCGTGAGATCGTGCGCGCGACTCAGCGATTGAGGCAGGGACTGAAGACCATTTTTGTAGGGATCGAGAAACTTGTCCATCCCCGTCAGCAAGTAGCCACGCTGGCCCGTCTCTGCATTCTGCAAATCCTGCAAAATTTTATTGACACGGCTCATGACACGGCGGCTGTGGTCAACCATCGCACTATTATGGATCTGCTTACGGATACTCACATAAGAAGCCGTTGAGCTCGCTAACAGGATCAAAAGTGAAATTCCAAAACCTACCTGTAGGTTTCTTAAAATAGTTTTAGGCATGCTTTTCAACAATTGAGTTAAGACAATGCCAACTGATGATCTAGATGGCCGCCAAATATAGCAATAGGGAGCTTAAATTAAATCCCGTATCGTACGGCCCCAACCATCTTACCGTATTTTAACAAAAACTTACGTATTTATCCCCCTTCAGCGATCTTGCCGGCAATGATAGCGGAGGTAGCGGCGCAAAAATCTAGACCCGAATAATCCGGATTATAGCCGCCCATATACGGTACAGCCATCATGAAAAGACGTTGACTGGCGTTGCCGCTGTGGTCTACCAGCCGGAAGCTGTCGTCTATCTTTACCCCGGGTACCTGCAAAAAAATGGTGCCATCCGGAGCCACAAACATATGGTCGTTGCCTGCCAGCATTTGTTCTTTGGCCCGTTCCACTGAACGAAATCGCAGGTAAGCTGGACTGACATTACCATTGTCGACTAAACTCCTGAAAGGAAATTCTTCAAAGTCCAAGGGTCGCTGTCCTACACAATCCACAAATGTCTTATAATGGGTTTTTACTTCTATCCCAGATTCATCGGTATAAAAATAGTTAGCGCCGCGGTCGCTCGCAGGTTCAACACGACTGTCCGTACCCACATTGACCACTTCCAGCCGGCCAGCATCGTGCAGTGCGAGGAGCTCACGACTGGAACTCTGCGGCACAAATGCGATAACAATGGAAATCAACGGCATCAGTACTTTTTTTAAACGCAGCATATCTTCGGCAGACATATATTTGGCCGGGTAATTCAGGGTAAAGCTCAAGGCAGAAAGCACTTCTTTCCAATAGATAGACTGGCGCCTTCTGATAGATTTCAGCGCTTGTTCGTGCTCCTGGCGAAATCCCTCGAAGGCATCTTTCTGTTCCCTTAAACTGAGTACTGCTTCTACAAAATCTTCCAGGCTGAGTTTTTCCACAATTGCATAAAAGTCGGGATCCTTTTCCTTAAACTGCGCTTTAAAATTACGATCGAACAAAAAATCCAACGACACGAAACCTTCATTTTCAAGTCTGTTAAGCATAAGTTCCTCTTCGGAGATCAAGAGCTTGTTGGCTAAGAAAGGTTCTTCCTGATGGAATCGGATCGCAGGCAGAAGACCACTGCGCGTATGCATCAATAACTTAAAATTTTCACTTCCCGGGTCGATCTGATACCTTAACTCACCTGTCTCCAGCGCCTCAAAAGACCCATTATGACGTGCTATTGTACGGATAGCATCGATTGCCGTGAGCGAAGCGCCACGTAAGCCTACTGCATGGTCTGTTTTTAAGGCGAGCTTTGACGGCGGATAGGGTGATTCAAAATAATGCTCTACATTGCCCTCATACCTGGTTGGCCATTTATGTCCGGTACAGATGATAACCTTGTCTACGATATAGGTATCGGTGCTGCCGACCATGATTTTAACCTGCGTCTGGTTTTCCAGATCAATGATATCGCTGACCTGGCAGCCGAGATGAATCTGTGTTTCTATCCCCTTTTCATCCGCCATCCGTTTCAATAGCATAAACTGCTCCGATAGGTAGCGGCCAAGGAGCAACCGTGGCACCACCTTGTGGCGATTAAAATCGTCAACATCGATTCCATAGCTTCGAAGCGCGGTTTCCGATAAGGATTGAACATAATCCTCAATCGTGGAGACCAGTGCGGGAATTTCATGATCCGAGACATTAGTTAGATGCTCAGGTGTAGCACCTTCGTAGCTATAAGGCATCCCTGCCCCCAATTGCTTGCGGGACTCGAAAATAGATACTTTGAGACCGGCTATATTCTTTTCGACCAATCTCTTGTACATAAACAGGCCACTGGGTCCACCCCCGATAATGGCTACATGAATGTTTTGTTGCATAGTTTTCGTTGCGCTGCCTAAAGGACAGTATTCGGTTCTAAGAACAAGGGTAAATTGCAGAAAGTTTTAGGCCCATTTATTCCCGGACAATAAAAAACGGGATAAATACGGGCCACGATTTAAATACCTGAATCTCGGATTCTGCAAACGATCATCAGGTACCTGCTGTTTTTCGAATAAACAAAATGATAACAAATAACAATATTATGGAAAACAACATCAACAATCCGGAGATCATCAATGACATTATTAAGATCAACAACGACCGCATCGAGGGTTATAAAAAAGCTATTGATCTGGCGACAAGTCATGGTTTAGATAAACTTATACCAACATTTCAAAAATTTATCGGACAGTCGGAAGAATTTATTGCCGAGTTGACACCTTATGTTGAGCTTGAAGGCAAAGAGGCGACGGATAGCACCATGCTGAGCGGCAAGCTTTTCCGTGCCTGGATGGGGATAAAAGTAAATATTACGGGAGATGACGAAAGAAGTCTGCTCGAAACCTGTGAGCAGGGAGAAGATGCCTTCAAATCAACTTATCAAACAGCTTTGGCTGAAGGATCGGAAGAACTTTCACAAAATGTTCACAGCTTGATCAATACACAACTCAGCAAGCAGCTTGAAGCGCATAATATTATTAAAATGCTGCGCGATAGCAAAACCATCTAAGATTGAAATAGTAATTTTTCTTTTTCACAAAAAATACCGAAGTGCAATCCCTTCGGTATTTTTTTGTGTTTCGACTTCATCATTAACTCATCCTAGCCAGGAATGTAGCACTGCTTTTGCTAATCGCTTCCATTTCTCCCGAACAGAGATTGTTGTCGTAACAATAAGCATGATCAAAAATATCATTTCACTTAAATACATCATCCTAAGATCGCCATGCTTCCATACGGTAACCATAAGCGGAAAAAGGAAATCTGAAAAATCATATGGTATAGCAGCATTGACACCACCGAAAGTTACATATAAGAGTATAAAGACATAAAAAATAATTGCCATACACTGTATGAAAAATCGTTTCACCAGCTGAAAAAATATTAATAGCAGCTGAACCATTAGGATACCCCTCGGAATGTATGTATTGTTAAAATAAGCCCACATCGTAAACAATACACATACAATGAGCCCCATCAAGATCATATTATTAAGAAATTTTGACATCGTCCAATGCTGAATTCGGTAAACGGTTAAAAAAAGTAATATTTTACATGATTTTAAGCCTTTAATACATGGCTTTTTTGGTTAATAATGCGTCTTTTGAGATACAATTTCAAATCAATTATAAAGATAGGTACACGCTGCCATTATTTCATTAAAATATTTTCAGCATTTATGAGACCGGTTTATACGAAAGCACTTTCAAATTTAGGGAACAGGATTTTTGAAATTCGACGAGAAAATTGCGACAAATACCTCTCCGAATATCATTTTCACAGTGAATGCCAGCTTACCTACATCATCAAGGGTAATGGGCAACGCTGCATTGGAGATCATCTGGAAGACTTTGAAAGCGACGAGCTGACATTTACCGGCCCGGGCTTGCCACATGTATGGTATAATGCGCAGGGTGATACCAGCCACGAACCTAGCGCACAGTCTATCACCTTACATTTCGATCCAGAAGCCCTACTGTCTTTTTGCCCCTTATTAGTTGAAACGGCCCCGCTGCATGACTTCCTGGAAAGATCGCGACAGGGGATGTTATTTTATGGACAAACAAAGGATGCACTCAAAAAAATACTACGAAAAATGGTCGGCGCCTCCGATATGCAAAAAACAGCCTATCTATTTGAGTGCTTGGCTACCCTTCTTCACACAGAAGAATATGCTGTACTATCGGATAAGTCTTATAGCAATGGATCACCGCGCAAGGATGGAGAACTTATTTTTAACATCTACAATTATGTTTTTGAAAATTTCAACAATGAAATTTCCTTAGAGGAGGCAGCTAAATTGGCGAACTTGACCAAGCCATCCTTCTGTCGCTTTTTTAAAGCACATACACGAAAAACATTTTCAAAATTCGTCAATGAAGTAAGGATCAATGAAGCTTGCAGGCTGTTGGTTCAGGATGAGAACCCGATCACCAATATTGCCTATGCCTGTGGATTCAACTCCCTGCCCAACTTCAACAAGTTCTTTAAATCGATTAAAGGAATTACGCCTTCCGATTATAAAAGTAAGCTTTTATCAAATAAAGATTAGCGAGCAGTGCCGCCCTTGTAAAAAAGAGCTGTTAACATTGTTCTTTTTTTTAGCCCTTAGGTTCCAATGGGTTAACGGATGTTCCAGCCTGCTCACGCATCTAGTTATTGAAATCCACATCTGATGGTATGTCGAACTTTTTGCGCAGTCTATTTTTACGGACCTGCACCGCCCTGATCGTCACAAAGGTGTATTCCGAAATATTTTTTGTCGAGAAGTTGAGAAAGGCCATGGCACAAAACTCTAATTCTGTACTTCGCAAATTAGCGTCAAATGATTTAAGCGCCTGGATAAACTGTGGATACAATTCGGTAAATAAAATCAAAAATTCAGGGTTGTTGCTTTTGGCCAGGTCTATGAGTGTATTGAATTTATTTTCCCCGATCTGTTCGGTCAGTTCCCTATTGATTGTTTCGGTTTCCTGCAATGCCTCTACTTTCTGTACCAATATCTTCCTGTTGTGCTTCGACCGCCAAACAAAAAACGAAACAGCAACAAGCAGCAACAATAGGGCGTTAAGTGCAATTGTTCCTGCCCTTGACACTTTGGTATTCGATTCCTCATCTTTGAGTTTCAAAATCTGGTTGAGCACCTGATCAACGACCTGTCTATTTTCGCTCTCAAGCGAATCAGTGAGCCGGCTAAAAGCCATTTCATATTGATCGGCTTTAGCTTTATCTAAGTTGGTTGAGCGGTAAAAATCGGCTAGCTCGCGGTAAGAATTTTGCATGCCTATTCTGCTACCAGCTGCCCGCTTTCTTGCTAACCCCTCCTCATAGAACACCGCAGCCTTTTTTAAGTTTCCTCGCTTTTCCTCTAAAATAGCTAAAGCATCATACGTATTCAGCACAACAGGAATGTTATATTTCTTTATTAGTTCAAGTGATTTGTCGAGATATAGTTGCGCTTTGGGCAAATCGCCTTTTTCAGCAAACAATTTTCCGAGGTTTTCATAAACAATCTGATAACGCATAGCGGCATCCTTTTCAGCAAATACCTTTAGGTTATCCAACTGTAGCTCGGTATATTTTTGCATCGAATCCAGTTGCCCCAGACGTTGGAAAACAGTACTTAAGTTTTCATAGTTAAACTGACGGGATTTTACCTGCTTTTCACCAGTCAGCTTTTTAATAAGCTCTTGTTGCAAGTGAAATTCCCGAAGAGCCTGCTGATTTAGCAGGAGACCACCATAAGCCCGTCCCCGTAAGCGACGGACTTCAGATTGCAGGAAAATTTCATTCTTATAATAATCCGTGGTTTCAATACGGTCTAGTTGTTTTAGCCCTTCCTTAAATAAACCTGCTGTCACAAGTCCTTCCGCTACATAAGAGCCGGATTTTGCTTTTCCTTCGTCGTAGTCAGCGGCATTGGCGATATTAAGTGCTTTTATTGCCGTTTCGATATAGGTTACCAAATTCCCTTTCTGTGCAAATTCCATCGATTTTGCTAAAAGTGAATCAACTTCTTGCTTAACGCGATCAGCTGCAATTGCCTGAAACGTGAGTAAACATAAAATGAAAAATAAAAATTGCTTCTTCATGGTAACAATAGGTCATTTTCAGGCATCTCTCCCTTGCCTCTCTTGCTAGATTTTTTTGTATCTTCGAATAGCGTGTGCAAATCTAGCTATTTCGAGAAATTAAACCAACATTAAATTGGTACAAAATAAATTCAAATTCCAATACTGTCACCTTCATATTCTTAAAAGAAAGATAGTTAAGAGTACGGCACGATCACGATACGCATCATATTTGATTAATATGGCGCATTAATAGCAAGCGCATCGGCTAGAGAAATGCGATAAAGATCGTATTGAATTACAATAATTTATTGAAAGCAAAGATAAACAATCGTTAAACACGCCGATTAAACTCAGCTATCACAAAAGTATCACACATAGAATAAATATCCGAACCTAGAAATTACGACTGGATCCCCTCGAATTGCGATAAATGGAAATAAAAATATATGGTTTGCAATTCATTTTAGATCGTTTCAACAGAATGCTCTTGTTTATTAAAAGGGTTTCGGTGAATCTGATCGCGCATCCAATTGTTAAAATCTATATCGGAGGCAATGTTAAGTTTTTTGCGCAATCTATTTTTGCGTATCTGGACAGCCCGCACCGTTACAAAGGTATATTGAGCAATGTTTTTGGTCGAAAAATTCAGAAAGGTCATGGCACAGAATTCCAGTTCGCTGCTGCGGATTTTTGGATTTATTGTTTTTAATGAGGCGATAAACTCGGGATAGATTTCATTGAATAAAGCCAAAAACTCGGCATCATTATTTTTCGCTAGAGCAATTAGATCAGTAAATTTATTCCTTTCCATTGTACGTTTTATTTCTGTAAGTTTTATCCTTGTTTATTCTTGAGATCCTTACCATGAACTCCATAACTTCCAAAAAACAGACTTTTATTTTTCCCTTTAAGGAGAGTAGAGCTATTAAACTCGACGGGGCTCCATCTTCCCCATCGAGTAAATCCAAATATATTATCACGAACCTTCACGCAAATTGGTCCGGGCGATAATTCATTATTGTAATCATCAGGGAACTTTTAACAGCGCATTTTCAGCTATACATTTATCCGCCAATCTCCTTTTCGAAATACCCTCCCTGATTATCTTCACAAATATTTAGATTAAAAGAAAGAAACAAAAAAAACAGCCTTTCACATTGCTATCACACTTAATAAATAACTGATAAACAAAAAGTTAAAACCAATACATCTATATAACCAGTTAACTTCCCGTTCAATCCAGTACGCGCCCAACCGCCGAATTTTCCACCGATGTAAGCCGAGTGTTGGTTTCTCGCTTCATTGGATAAAGTTCCCTTCCAAAAAAAACTCGGCTGAGATCTTTTAAATCCCTGCCGAGTAGTATGTCAAAATAGTTGTTCTGAATCTTTATGCCGAAAATTGCAATTCAACAGCTATTTATCTCAACCTAAAATCTGTCATCTTAGACAGCCCTACCTTACCAATTAATGGTTCGATTATCGTCACCCGCATTGTCCCATGACTCTTGCGGATCGGTACTATGGATCGTATCAGGAGCTGCCGACCCCGCTGCGATACCTTGCTCCAACTCTACTGTCGTTGATTCAACACGTGGACTTATATAAACCTTCTTTTCTGAATTTTTCATGATTTGATCTTTTATTATCGGTACTCCAAAGAATAAATTAAATTTTTAGATTAAGGACAGGCAACTTTTTTTCTGCCGCTACCTGCACCAAGCATAGTTGTTTTACCTTGCACTATCTGAGTAATTTTCACCGTATTTGAAGTCGAACTCCAAGGCACAATATTAAATGTACCAGCTGTTAAAACCAATGGATACAATTCGCCACCATTACTTTTACTACCATACATCCTTACCTGACCATCACGAGCAATGACAACACGAATAATTGGATGAGTTGCTGTACCAACCATGTTATAAATCTGAGGAATATTAGCCCCACCTTCGGCGTTCGCTCCATTATAAATACTTCCGTCCGCAAATTGTACATTTCGGGGTGCAATGGCGATGCCTGCTTCAAACTGAATCTCTTGAGTCGCTAATTTGACTCCATTTACTTCCATATTGAACGAATTATCCAATTGCTGAATATCGAATACAAAACCATAATCTGCCCCTGGTGCCGTCAATGTTCGGGTAACCACTCCCCCATTAGGTACAACGACTCCATCTACGTTCGCACCGTTGTTACCATTATTATTGGCAGCGGGGTAATCCCAATTCAAATTAGCACCACCAGTTACTTCCTGCGTACAGGTTTTGAAGTTCAGGTTCAGGTTATAACGTTGTCCTGGAACAATATTTAAGCCTGCTACCGATACATTATTCTTCGTTTCACCATCGATTGTGATGGATCCGAAATTAAAGACACCATTTGTTGCACTAGGATGGATCAATACTGTCGGCGTACTAGACACAGTACGTAATCCAGCAGCACCCAATGTCGGAAATACAACATTGGCTGTAGCTGTTGATCCATTGTAGGTAATTGTACCATCCGCCAATTTTAAATTGGCACTTGGATGCGTCGGATCAATAGTTGTTGATGTCAGGTTTGTAATGGCACCCGTCATTTCTGTCGCCATGCTCAGTTTGGTCGTTACTTCACTGTATTGATGCTTTAAGACGACATCGAGATTATTATCGCCAGCTTGAACAGTAAGATCCTTCTTAAAGTACATCAGGTCAGCACTGATATTATCCAGACTGGCTGTTGCCAAATCTGTTTGTGCCGTGACCGCAGGTACCGTAGCGGTACTGTTCACCGAATAGGCTACGAAAGTGTAGGCTTGTCCGGCATCCAGCGTGATGTCGCTCGTGTTGTTTACTGTGTTTGTATAGGTCTTTTCAGTCACATAATCACCGCTGCTATTGTAGACAACGATTTTGTATTTGACATTATCGCCAAGTGGAGTACGCTCCTCGGTTACCGCAGCGCGATTTCCGGACGAGGCCCGCAATAGGTTGCCACTTGTTGCGGACGACTCGTTCGTCAACGTTGCTTCAAAAGAACTTGTCTTCGTAAGCGGTACTACAATGGTCTGATTGGATGCTGTCGAGCTACTTCCGTTGCTCGCTTTCTTTGTTGTAACGACAGGATTTTCTACCCCGAGTAAATGAATGCTTACATTCGCTTTGCCACTCTGGGCTACACTGTCTTTACTTTCCTTACATGCGTATAAAGAACCGCAGATAAGTGCCGAAAAGGCTAACGTTTTCCAACCGCTTGTTGTTCGAAATTGTGAAATCATTTTGGAAATGGTTAATTAAATATTAATGTATTTTTTATGATTTTAGAATGAAATACTTCGATTCGATTACATGTCAACAACACCAGGTTCTTCCATGCTTCAAAACGTTGCCACAAAGATTAACATTCGAGCAAAAAAATAAAGAAAAAGCACCTATCACATCGCTATCACACTTTGCTTAACAAACCATAACAAACTAATTATCAATAATATAAATAAAAACAAAACAGATTAACTTAAGGTTATATTCAATACAAAAGAAAAGTTATATTATTAATAAAGGGATAAATATTATCCCTTTATTAATAATATAACTTTTCTTTTCTGGAAGTGTAAGATCAATTGGATATAAAAACAAAAAGGCCATTCCTTTTGGAATGACCTTTTTGTTTTTATTCAATTTATCGTCTTTTGAAGTTTTTCGTTTAGGTTGGTTCGGTTTAGCTATTGGTCGCTACCTATTGTCTGCCTTCAATATAAAATTGATAATGGGACTTGGATCCACCAGGCAATGCGGGTGGTGCCCGACGTCGGGTTTATGGATGATCTCAATACGACCACCTGCGCGACGGATCTCCTCCGCAAATGGCAAGGTATTTTCAGCGATAGGCACGACATCGTCCTTATCGCCGACAACATGGAGCAATGGTATTTTGAAACCTGCAATGATTTTGGCTTTATCAATGGGTGCATCCGCAAATGCCCAAGCCTGTGTTTCGGTCAATCCGTAGTCTTTCTTAAAAGTCTCCCAATCCGGTTTACTTCCTTTTCCTGTAGTTTTGCCACCGGGCCAGCTTTTAAAATCCAATACAGGCGCATCGGCATAGATCGCATTTACCCGATCAGGATAACGTAGGCACCAATTGTAGATATAGACACCACCCCTGCTCATTCCCTCCATAGCCGATTTTTTACTGAGCCCACCTTCCTGTAACTTTCGGTAAAATCCATCCCAGATTGTTAGCGCTTCCTCATTGCCAAAAAGCTCGGCGACATCACAGTATACCACATGGTAGCCGTGCTCGAGCAGACCAATATCGACCTGCGGTTCGTGCCCCCAAAAGCGGGCGCGCCATACCCAGGGATGCCCTACCGCCGTCACTTTTGGCCGAATGATCTTCGCCTCGCGTCCTTGAAACAAAAAACTATAGCCCTCGAATCCGTGGAAATCTAAGTTTGAGGCACCTAATTTCATATTTTCGGCCAGATTAAAATCGTCCACTCCATTTTCCCCTGAAGTGATCCGATCTGAACTCGATTTGCGCTGTCCGATACTTGGCCCAGCAATAGTCAATAATAAAACAAATAAGCCGTAATGTAGGGTACGGTTTAAGTAGCAAATTTTATATTTCACTGCTTTTTTCATGCTTGTTTTAGGTTCCTAAAAAGTTCAATACCATTGATTTCCTAAATTTATAAAAATAAAAGAATCTTCCATTCCCTTATTTATTCAGCGCCTTTTCTATCCAGGATTTGGCAGCCTCAGCCTTGTTCTCGGGGGAGACAGCACGATCGGATAAGTTTCCTGCTTTATCAAAAACCAGATAGCTCGGAATAGCATAGTCAAACTGCTTGATAATTGCTTCAAATTGTTTTTTATAGAGGTAATAATGATCGCCTTCCAACAGATTTGTAAACTCCTGGAATTTTTTGCGATCGGAGCTTTCATCCGTCACATACACAAATACCACATCATCGCGATCGCTATACTGTTTCTTTACCTTTTCCATTTCAGGAAAAGATGCAATGCAGGGACCACACCAGGTCGCCCACAAATCGACCAGTACCACTTTTCCCCGATAGGGTTTGATCAACTCTTCAATAACCTCCTCTTTGTCGACTGCGAAAGGAAACATCGTGACCTTTGAATTGGATTGCTGTTTTAGGAGCACATTTTGTTCATCCTGATAAAGAAGATATTCGCCCAGGTCTTTAATTGTAAAACTATTCGTTATATCGTATTTATCTTGTGGACTTAACAGATAACCCTTGTTCATCTTTTGAACAAAGGCACTTGCTGTTGTCATCTCATAAAACAGGTTGCCCTGCCCTTTAAATATCGGATCAAAACGCTGCTGCAACTGTTTTCTGAAGGCTCTAGGCCCAACCGCTGTAATATCTGGAAGATGTAATAGCGTATCTTGTAGGATAGCAGCCTGAACACTCGAATACACAGAATAATAGAGACTCATCGTATCCTGGTACCTGGGGTTAAGGATATCGCTGTAAAACGAGATATCCCGTGTTGGTACCATTGGAAACTTGGTAGAGTCCAGTCCAGCCTTTTTATTGTGCTCATACACAATAGCTGCATAATTTAAAAGAAAGCTTGGTACCTGAAAACCTTCAACGAGTCGGGTATAGTATTCCCTGAGGAATCCCGAAGTTGTATCTGCGATCAGATTCTTTGTCATCTCTTCCGTCTGGCCCAAAAGATATCTTTTAAAATCATTGGCTGATTTAAATGGTGTTTTTATATTTTTTTTATCGCTTGGATAAGTAAACAAGCCCATCAGCAATTTTTCCTGCTTTGCCGAATTGTCAAAAATCTTCTTAAACGGCCCCTGATAATGCAAACCGCCGTTTTCACCATTCTGAATATCAACGGTTAACGTACCTACCTGTTTTGGTACTAGTATAAAAGCTAGGTATTGCCCATTTAGCCGCATATAGACCGCAGAAGGTCCAAAGGAATAGGCTGATGCCATTAATGTAGAATCATTTACTTGTTTAAAGGGCAATGGTTTATCCTGTTGGAAGGAATTGCTCATGAACGGAATAGGCAGATCGAGATCTTTCACATTCTTATCGCCTCTAACCTTAACGACCAAGGTTACAAAACCACTTGAAAGCGAAGGGCTTTGTGCAAAAGTACAACTCAGTAAAAGGATGCACAAGAAAAAGGCACAGCTCATTTTTTTTAGCATAGCTCAGAATTTATATAGTGTACAGGGTTATTTACCCTCTAATTTAATTAATATTTTAAATTAAAAGCAATCCACCCCAGCTTTATTTTAAACAATTTTACCCCAATCCCGCTCTTAAAATCTGATGTCCAAAATAACAATATGGGTACTCTTAATTCGCTATCCCCTCAAAACAGAAAAGGCCAGATCTTCCCGACCCGGCCCTTAAAAAAATTGTATTATTGCCGCTATGCCTGTTGCCGTAAGGTTTTGATCACTGCCGCAAACTCTTCCTGTCCATAACCTGCAAGCTCGGCCCTTTTCAGCCAGTTTGCTGCAAACTGTGGGAACTCCGTATTGATACCGCTTAAATTTGCTGTCGCCAGAATCCGCTCGGTCGCTTCCACTGAAATGGACAGTGGACTCTGCGAGATGCTAAAATCACCGCTAGCGATCACCTTCCCTTCATGTTTGAGAAATTCGCCCATTCCCGGAGCGATCTCCGCAATGATATTACCGTATTCCTTTACATCAAAATTCTCCGATTCGGCAATAAGTGCGCCGTGCAGAAAACCCGCCGCCGCACCATAGATGTACGAGAGCGTAGCGGTGTCCATGGCCGCTGCAGCCCCGATATGCTCGCCAAGGTATTTGAGATTGCCACCCAAAATCGTCAATCGATGCAACAGTTCCTGATATTTATCGGTATTGCCCGCGAACAAGATGGTGGTATCGGGCTGCGCCATCTGTTCGGGAGCCACCTGTATGGCCCAATCGATATAGGCAGCATTGTTTTCCCGGAACCACGTTTCACTCAAACGCGCTTCCTGCGCTGCGCCCGTGGTCCACTGCACAATGGTTTTGCCCGATAGTACCGCATCATTATCGACCGACGAATTTACCCCGGGCTTCCACTTAAGGTCGAATACAACCTGACCGAATTGGGCAACAGCCTATTGCCTGTCATCGCCGTTATCGACCAATGGGGCATTGAGAACAATCATCTGATCGAAAATTTAGGCGAAGTAACTGTTGGCTGATACCTCAAACAAACGCCATACTATTCGATCAGGTTTCTATATAAATTATTCGTAAACTTTATTTAGAAGGCCTCTCCGATGATAAGTATTATTTAGATTATTCTATTTTATGTACGTGGCATTTTATGGACGTCCAAAATTAACTCATTCGGTTTTACCCATCGTAAAACAGTATATATTTCCTGCAAAATCGGCCACATAAACCTTATTTCCCTGAATTGTAACTTCGGCCAATATCGGCGTGCCCAGGTTTATTTTTTGGACGAGCGTTCCTTCCAAATTCAATACATATAGATAACCATCCGATCCACCAAAAAACAGTTTTCCGGCCGCATAGCGAATACCAGATTCAACAGTACCCACTTTTTTGTGTAGATCCGGTGTTGAGTAGGCAGAAGTATAGATCAGTGCTTCACCCGTCTGGAAATTCCATTTTTCCGTTAAGCTGCTGCGATCAAAAGCCTTTACGCCGTTGGTCGCAGTAGGCATAATCAGCAACTGCTCGGCCAGCAGTGGCGAAGCCATCACTTTAAAATCGTCTTCACTCTGCGTCTTCTTGATTACTGTTCCTGTCTTCTGATCTAACTGAAAAACATTGTTCAGTCCAGCGACATAAAAAGAACTGCTATCGGCACTGGCTCCACCCGTTCTAAAACGCAAACCATCTTCATTTCTTTTCCATATTAGTTTTCCGCTTCTGCGATCATGTACAAATAAGCTATTCCAGTTTGCGCCAGTAATTAAATAATCGTTTGTACTGAGCAGCTCTCCGGGCATGCCCTCACCTCCATTCCAATCCCGGTTTTGCCAGATGATCGTACCGTCATCAGCTTTTAATGCCGACAGATAATTTCCTGCACCGGTATAATAAATGCCATCATCAACAACGCCAGCACTTACATATCCCGGGAGCCTTCCGCCACTCAAATCTTTTTTCCAGACAAGTTTACCGTCCTTTTCGCTAATCGCATAGACTGTGCCACCCATGTCTGTCGCCAGTATCAAGCCATTGCTATAGGCCAACTTCTGCTTAACGGAGTTCTGGGTATGGAAAGTCCAGATGGTTTCACCGGATTGGTCTTTTAAGGCCTGAATTTTACTTTTACCACCAATGGCATCATCGATACTGGCCACATATACCCGCTGTCCCTGTACCAGAGGTGAGCTCTTCCATACATTAGACCCCAAGTTTTTTGACCAGGTCAACTGGAGCAAATTTGGTGAAGCAGGTTCGTTATTCCATCCAAATTTCTTCAAGGCTTGCGTGCCATCCCCATAATTCACTTCCAGCAGGATCGTCTGCTTTTGATTCATCGACGCAGTGCCCATAAGCGTTCCACGCCAGTTCCAGTCACTCGCTTTATTCAACTTGGCCGTTTTTAGGACACAGCCCTGTTCATTTAATAACTTGGCATATACAGAAAGAACAGATTTTTCGGTATGGTATACGCTGGCGCCAATCTCCAGCTTTTGTCCGTTTGAAATCTGCATCAGCCTGCTCTGCGGATAAATCAAAGCGATATGGTCCGACAGATAGGGATATTTGGGGGTGATGTTCCTTACCCCATTTTTATCCATATCAATAACCATAAATTGCGCAACAGAATTGTCTATTCCACCTTTGTTGGGTGCATTTGTCGATATCACCGCTACCCCATCCCTACTGCCAAAACTATAATTGTTGTGCCAATGCCCATACAGGAAAGCTTTCAGGTTATGCTGCTTTAAATCGATAGAATCTGTTTTTCCTTTCATCACGAAATCCTTTCCTACAATCAGGTCATGGTTGATAAAAACCAGCGGTTTATCTTTCGCTTTCAGTGCCAGATCCTTTTTAAGCCAGACGATGACCTGATCCTGATTATAACTCGGTGCATAGTCGCCTCCAGGCATCGGGGTTACGACAAAGTATGCCGGTCCGGCCTCAAAGGAATAATAAACTGGCCCAAACAGATCTTCAAATAACTTCTCGCCATACTCCCCTTTGACCAGGTCGTGGTTACCTACCGTGTAGTAAGTAGGAACGCCCATGAGTGCTGTATTGACCTGTCGGGCATGGAACTGCATACCCGGTTCGTAGCAGATATCGCCTGTATGCAAAATGAGTGCGGCCTCTTGTTGCTGAGAAAACTTACGGATGTTGTCTATCCATTCGCCATACAAAGGTGTTTCGGTATCCGTAATCTGGATAAATCGAAGCTTATCCCCTGTCTGCTTTTCATCTGGAGTTAAACCAAAGTCATAACGTTCTAATTTAGGGTCAATCTTGATGTAATGCGTACCGCTCGCTTTATATCCAGCGGGGATACGTACAAAAAGAAATTTTGCCTTTTCATTCTTGTTCAGGCTAAAGCTACCATCGGCAGCTGTTGGGAAAACTTCATACCCATCCGATATGACAATGCCCTGCATTCCTTTTTCATTGCCATCCATCTTTTTGTTCTTATTGCCGTCCAAAAAGACATGCCCCTGATATTGTGCATACATCGCGTTACTGCATAGCAGTAAGAGCAGAAGTAGCATTTTTTGTACTGGTCGTCTCATGTTAAAAAATTAGCTATTCAAAACTTATTCGCACTATATAAGGAAAGATAGGCTCCTTCCCACCAATCGGAAGGTACCTATCTTTACCTAAACGCTCTAAAAAATAATACATTCAACTACCAGAAATTTGTCTGTACCAATTTGCTGCCATCCAGCACCATTTGGCTATTGGCTACCGGATAATAGTAATATTTGGGTTTTTCAAATGTTTTCTTTTTATCCCGTGCTACCGTAAACATAATATGTCCACTGTTGCCATTTTCAAGATAGATAGACGTATTATTGCCATTGGCATCCTTTAAATAGTAAAGGGAAATACTCTTTTTTTCATCTTCCGTCAGATCTTTGATCGGACCGGTATCTTTTGCAGATTCGAGTATCGCAATATCCACTTTTCCGTCGCCGGTTACGTCCATTGCTCCCAAACCCTTTACATACATACCCTGTTGCTGATCGGCCAGTCTTTCGCCCACTTCCCAGCGAAAGACATCTCTGTAGCGTTGGCCTTCACAAGCCAATTCAATACGTCTTTCTCTACGGATTTCCAGAATAAGCCCGACATTCCCGCCTTTCACATTTGAGTAATAAGCTTGTAATATGGGATCTACATTGGCATTTGCTTCCTCCAGCTGCATGGCCGGCATACCCACACGTGCACGCAGCAGGTTGACAGATTTGTCAAGATCAGCCTGGCTCGTGAGTATACCCAGTTCGGCCTTCGCTTCTGCAAAGATTAAAAGAATTTCAGCGTACCGAAACACAAAAGCATCTGTATAAGCAGCTTCCCAGCTAATCATATCAGCTATTTCAGGGTAAAACTTGATCTGATTATAGCCCCCTAGGGTTGGCTTGAGACGCTGTGGTGTTGATGCATTGACAGCCTGGAAACCCGGTTTCATAAATGTTTGCTCAAAACGCGGATCACGGTTAACGAATACCTGATCAATATTCTTCGTTTTATAGTCGGCCTGTTGCGTAAAACGTTTGCCGTCTTTCATCAGATAACTCTCCATCAGCGTTTGGCTCAATGCCCATTCGTAGTCCAATACGGTATGTGCATTACGTCTTCTTCCCAGATCCTTATCATAATCGATAAATAAGATGGTTTCGGGATTTGCCTGTAGATTTAGGCTGATAAATAGATCCCGATAAGCCCGGTTGACACCCCCTGCATTGCTGATCGAAAATTTAGCCGATTTCATAATCTCTTCTGCCGCGGAAACAGCCCGCTGCAGAAAGGTATTGGCCGATCCACTCAGATTCAAATAGCTGTGGTATTTGCGGAAAGTCCCTTCCTGTAAGGCAAACTGTGCCAATTGTGCCAAGGCTCCCCACTTGGTGACTGTAGATTTGTGCCCGTCCGGTTTAATATTGGCAGCCGCAAATTCCAGATCCGCCATGATCGAATCTACGACAAGAGACCGGCTATCCTGCTTCTTGTTCAAGAGTTCAAGATCTGAGGTTCCCATGGTCTTACCATACCAGGGCACATCACTATACTGATTGACCTTATCGATGTAAAAACGTGCACGAAAGAACCTTGCGATACCGATATAATGGTTTACATCGGTGGCGCTAGCTCCCTTTACACGACCTGCATTTTCCAGGAAGAAATTGATATTTCGCAGGGCAGACCAGCTCCATACCGCCGCATTCTGAGCACTTACCCCACCGCGCATGATTTCATCAATGGTACTTCCAGAATTGTGATGCGCCAGGTTATCTGTCCCAAGGTCCGCTATCGGCGAACTCAAACTGCCATAAAAACCATCGGTATATGTTTTCAGATCGTTTACATTGCTAAAAAACACCTCCGGAGTAACCGATGTGGTGGGATACCGATCCATAAAATCATCGTTACAGCTCATGATGAGGAACAAAACCCCCAGCAGCGCTCCAATCTTGATTAGTTGTCTTTTTATATTTTGCATGATAATAGTCATTTTAGAAATTAAAGTTTAAGCCAAACGAGTAAGTCCTTTGGAAAGGATATGCCGTCCGATCACCAACAATTTCAGGATCGAGATAATCCATTAGTTTTGTAAACTCAAAGAGGTTTTCACCACTGACGAATAGACGTAAACGGTCTATGCCCCATCTATCTGTGATAAGCTTAGGAAGCGTATACCCGAAGGTCACGTTCTTCACCCTTAAATAGCCTGCATTCTGCAAATATTTGGTCTGTGTGGCAGCGAGTTCAATACCGCTTTGCTCGGCCACATAAGATTTTGGTCTTGGTAAGTATGCATTTGGATTTTCAGGTGTCCAATGGTCCAAATTAAATTTGGTCAAACTCGCCCAAGGTTGCGCATAAATACCCCAAAAGTAATGGTCACCACCCGGAGGGTAATAATTTCTTCTTCCAACTCCCTGTAAGAAGACACGCAGATCAATACCGTTCCAGCTTGAATTCAGATCTATTCCATAACTATAACGTTGTCTCGAATTTCCGATAACCTTATAATCGCCATGATTGTCCAAAGTCCAGTCGCCCCGGTTTATTTTACCGTCACCGTTGATATCGGCAAACTTAAGATCGCCCGGTTCTAAGCTTCTGGTACCGGGATACGATGTGACATCATTTTGGTTGGCATGGGCCTTGATCTCTTCTTGTGACTGAAAGAAGCCCAATGTCGTCAGTCCCCACATTTCACCCAATTCCTGTCCGACGTAATAATCGTTTAAGTTATTTTTAGGATTGTTATATTTTGTAATATAAGCCCTGCTATCTGCAAGGTTAAGTCTTGCCGAGAATGAAAATGGTTTACTGGCCACCATAAATTCTTTATTGTAGCCAAGTGTCAGCTCCCATCCGTTTGTTTTTAGGTTGGCTGCATTTTCAAGCGGCACGCCAGTACCCAACACGATCGGCAAGGTACGGCCAGCTGTCAACATATCTTTTGTATCGCGACGATAGATATCAAATGAACCAAAAAACTGATTCTTAAACAGGCCGACATCTACCCCAAAATTGGACTGCGTAATGGTTTCCCAAGTTAAGGTCGACGACACTAAACCCGGACTACCGACGATAGGTACAATCTTGCCATCCAGAATGGCTCCACTTCCTTTGGACATATTCGCAATATAAGGGTAGTAGTTATCCCTTAAATCCTGATTTGCCAATGAGCCATACGACCCCCGCAGTTTAAAATTAGATACGGTCCCTTTAATTGGCTGAAAGAAATTTTCTTGCGAAACTACCCACGCAGCCGATACGGAAGGGTTGAATGCGAATCGGTCCTTTTTAGGAAATCTAGAAGAACCATCGTAGCGTAAATTAGACTCGAGGATATACTTGTCTTTGTAGGTATAGTTCAATCTGGCAAAAGCCCCGCGAACTGACCAAGCATAATCTGAAGCACCAACAGAAGGCGTTTGACCGGTAGCAAGTCCGATCGTTGGCAGCGAATTGGAAATCAACTGATCCCGGGATGCGGAAAATGACTCATAGATCCGTTCCTCCTGGTTGAAACCCAACATCACCGAAAAATAGTGATCTTGGAGTGTGCGTTGGTATTGCGAATAAATGTTGTATACATTATAACGTGTTTCAGAGCTTCCATTGGATGCATAACTGTTAAAGTTTTGCTTATTCATTACATTAGGCCCAGTACTGTAAGTCAGCGGCAACTGAAAGAAATGCGATTTTCCTGAAATCCGTCTAAAGGTTGCGTCCCCATTTAAGGTCCATACATTTTTAATGAAGTCGATTTTTGCACCAAAGCTGGTCTGAAAGTCATTATTTCGACTAATGCTTCGGCCACCTTCAGCCACAGCACCGATCATATTCACTCCAGCTTCGGTATAGGTACCATCCGGATTGTAAACTGTATTTAATGATGGTTGGCGGTTGACATTATGCCAATAAAGATAGCCCTGATCAATGGCCGAAGGCTGATCATATTTGTCGTTTGTAAAAGTGGTATTATTGGACAAGGTAAACCAATCCGTAATTTTATAATCGCCTTTTGCCCTGAAATTATAGCGGTCATAGGTATCCGGGCTAATGCGGAGCATACCATTTTGTCTATAATATTCACCTGAGAGATAAAACGAAGAACGTTCATTCTTTTGCGCAATGCTGATGTTGTTGGTATAAGAAGGCTGGATATCTTTATAAACTTCCTTAAACCAATCTGTAGAACCCAAGTAGATATAAGCATTTGGATTTTGCGGATCTACAATTACACGCGGTAAAGATGGGTTTTCGCTTAACTGTTTTCCATATTCGAGCATTTTCTCATCGTAAAGATTATACCAGGGCGCAGACATAATATTTCGATATTTCATTACCTGGTAAGGATCGTCCTCAATCTTTACCGTACGTGTAATCGCTTTGGCACCAAAAATCGAGTTGGCAGTCACCTTGATATCTTTCGTTGTACCCGATTTGGTGGTCACCAGTACCACACCAAACGCCGCTCGGCTACCATAGATTGCTGCCGATGCAGCATCTTTTAACACCGTGACGCTTGCAATATCCATGGGGTTCATGCGGTTGAGCTCATCGTTGGTTGCCGGCACCCCATCAATCACAATCAGCGGTCCACCACCCGACAGCGATGTATAGCCACGCACATTGATGCCCGGCGAGCTATTTGCACGCCCCGATGTTGGTGTAATGTTCAGATTGGCCATGGCCCCCTGTAAGGCAGAACCGACATTGGTAATCGGCCTGCTTTCCAGAAACTTTTCGCCAATCTGATCCACAGCGCCAGACAGATTGATCTTTTTCTGTGTACCGTAGCCGACCACAATAACCTCGTCGAGGTGAGACTCTGCTGTTTCCATCAATACATCAGCGCTGTTCTTGTCAGAGACATTTACTTCGGCATCTTTATAGCCCATAAAACGAAATAAAAGGATTGCCTTTTCGGGAACGCGTATGCTATAGCGTCCATCTCTATCGGTCCGTGCAGATAATCCCGTTACCCCCAATACAGTGACATTTACGCCAGCCATTGGTCCGGAAGCATCCCTTACAACACCTGAGATCTCACGGTCCGTCTGCTTTTTTTCTTTGATGACAATGGTACTGCCCATGATATCAAAGATCAGATTACGTCCACGCAATGCCTTCGCCAGGGCAGCCCTCACGTCAGATCCGGCCACGGAAATATCCACGCGCGAGGCATTTTCAAATAGCCGTTCATCATAAAAAAGACGTAACCTGGTCTGCGTGGAAATCTCTTTCAGAACAGTTTCAATCGTAGCATTTTTCAAGGATAGATTTACTTCTTGCGCATATCCTGATGCTCTAGCACCAAACGTAAATGCCAGCAGCAGTACACAAATCAACTTCATAGTCAATATGACTTTAATGCTTAGGGTATAAGAATGACTTCTCCGGTCCCCCCATGCTATTAATGGAGAAAAAAATTTCATAACTTTGAATTGTTAAGGGTTTAATAATCTATAGAATTCGTACTTCAATAAATTTGGCTCTTTACAACAGGGGATGCGTCAACATCCCCTTTTCTATTGTATTGGACCTTTGGTTAATTCGTCTGGTTATATCATATTTTATAAATTTTAATTGTTAAAAACTGAATTGTATTAACGAATGAATATCTGCCGTCCATCGATCTCAAACTTTCGATTTGTGGTGTAAGCCAGAATTTTCAATACTTCTGAAAGTCTAGCGTCACGACTAAGTGTTCCACTGAAACGATTATCCAGTGCAATAATCTCTTCTGCATTTACGAAATCCACATTGTACCAACGCGAAACCTGGCTTATAATCTCCTCCAAGCTACTGCCATCAAGCAGAAATTCACCACGCTGCCATGCCGTGTTCTTCTGTATGTCTGCCGGTTGTATACGTATATTATTGGTACTGACGATCGCTTCATTGCCCGGAGAAAGATAAGCTTCGTGCCCTTGGCTTATAATTTTGACTTTCCCTTCGACCAGCGAGGTACTAATTTCTTTGTGGTAGGCATTTACGTTAAAGCTGGTGCCGAGTACTTCAATGACGGAGTTTTCGACTTCGATACGGAAGGGTTTGCTGGCATCTTTGGCAACCTTAAAAAAGGCTTCACCGACCAATTTCACCCTGCGTTCATTGCCAGCGAATTGATCTGGATACTCTAATTTAGAAGCCGCATTTAACCAGACTGTTGTTCCGTCGCTCAATACAAGGCTATAGGTACCCGCCATCGGCACTTCCAACGTAAGGTTTCCTTTAAACTCAGCCGGACTGCTATTTTCATCCTGATTTTCATTTCCCAATAGCTGGGTCTGTCCACTTGCATTGGAAAGCTTCGCAAACCGTCCACCCGGAAGAATATCATTTTTGAACATGCCCGAGGTATCCGCAGTGATTGCGGCAAGCTGTTTCACAGTGGTTGTCGGTTTCTGTTTTAGCAATATTACAGTTGTCGTTAATGCAAAGAGAATTGAAGCCGCGATAGCCATCCGTTTCCAGGTAAATAGCTTCCGGGTAGATTTTGCCGTATTAACTTCGCTTTCAAATTTGTGCAGCAGTGCCTTTTTGGAGCGTCCCAATACGGCCTCTTTTTCTTCCATTGGCAGTATCGGTTCCTCCTCAAATGAAAAGAACCATTCGATCACCATCAGTTCTTCTTCCGGATTGCATTCTCCTTTGAGATATTTCTTTAGCAATTTTTGAGCCTGCTCTCTCTGATTATCTTCTGTCATATATTAATATAACCTCAGATAACTTGGCGTGGTACCGAAAAAAAATGACTTTTATTTTGCCTTAAGCTTTAATCGACTCAGAGCCAGCGAGATATTATTCTTTACCGTCTGTTCAGATATGGATAATCGGAAAGCGATTTCTTTGATGCTCAGACCTTCCACACGACTGAGATTAAATGCCGACTGCATGGTTGTAGGCATTTTGGAAATTTCATTATCCAGCATAAAGGATAGTTCTTTCACCATCAATTTCTCATCGCTGTTACTTGTACCGACAGGTTCATTTTCTAATGGAAGCACAAGACGTTCAAAATACATAATCCGCTTTTGATCGCGCGTCATCCAGTCAATTACCTCATATTTGGCCGCTTTGAAGAGATAGGGATAGATCGAATCCTCAATTTGAATTTTATGTCGCCGGTTCCAGAGAGATGCAAAAACATCCTGAAGGATATCTTCGGCATCTGTAATCGAACCGATACGCTTCAAGATAAAGCTTAATAAAGTATGGCCATAGCGATCAAACAACACGGAAAATGCCTGTGTATTGTTTTCTTTCACAAGATCAAACAGTTCCTTATCAGACAGTTCTTTCATGACGCATTGATTATATTTACGCTTTATGGGATTTCTAGAAGATTTATACAAAGGTATAATTGTGATGTTAATATAACATTAAATTGCGCATCGTGCAAGATCTTGTACAAATTTGACAGACTATCTATCAAAATTGTAACCACTACATCCCCCAAGGAACTTATGGGTAAATGGTTACTCATCAAGCACAAAAAACGAAAAGAAAAACCGATGGCGGAGCTGCTTAAAATCCAAACAAGATTAACTGCGGGCATAATGAAGTCCCACATTAAATACGTGTCCGTATAATGAATACATGTTGGATCACGAGACCGTTAAAGGCATATCAATTACATTGAGTTCATAAATAGAGGGCAGCCCTTTTGCTTTTAATACTTTTAACCGCAGCTTTGCGGACTGATAATGTCGAGGAAACCTGATTACCTTGCAATCTTCCATCGAAGTCGTGCCTAGGTAGATGGTTTTCCACCGGCCCCCTTCCCAAATTTGAATACAATATTCCTCAATCCGGTTGTTACGGATATTAGAAAAGCCATCGTTTAACTCTTTGGTATCTTGATATTCAAAAATCGATATTTTATTAAAACGTTTCGTCGGGTCAAGACTTATTTCGAGAGTCGCTAGGGTGTCTGCAGCAGACCAGCGACTATTTAATTTACCGTCAGTAACAGCCGAAGCTTCATAGCGTCCCCCCGTCTCTTCCAGCGTTGAGCTCGCAGATGCAGGTCTGAGCGCCGAAATAAATTCTCCATTTTGGGGGAGAGATTTATTCTTTTGGATACCTAATCTTTTGCCTAATTCGATCACTGTATTGGCCTCATATTCTCTAATCTGTCCAGTCTGGTCCGGTGGCACATTGATCACCAAACTATTATCATTGTATGTCGACCAATAGAACAGCTCCTCCAATTCGTCGATGTTTCTGACGGGAAGTTCTTTTGATTTTTGAAACCAGTTCCATCTGCTGCTTAAGCAGATTGTATGCTCAAAAGGCAGGTAATAAGACTTATCATTATGCAGGTATTGCTTTTTGTCGTATCTCGTAATCAGTTGAGGATCCCACAACCTGAAGTCCGAGGGAAAATAGTGAAAATAATATTTATTGTCTTCCGTCATTGCAGATGGCAGCGTGAATTTCCTTTTCCCCTCTTCATTAACAATGGTATGATTAACACTGAAAGCGCAATTCGGATTATAACTTTTTACAAGTTTATAGAGCTGGTCAATCCCCCAGTCTTTTGGTTCCCGATCCCATCCACCATCCAACCACAATTCACAGATCTGACCATAATTTGTAAAAAGCTCAGTGAGCTGATTCTTCATATAGTCTATATATTTCTGAGGATCCTTGTCTTTGTACACTGGTGCATGTCGGTCCCACAAGGAATAATAGATTGCAAATTCGAGTCCGTACTTTTTGCAGGCATCAGCAACAGCTTTGACAACATCGGTTTTTACTGCAGTGGAAGCTACATCGTAATCGGTATATTTACTATCCCAGAGACAGAAGCCATCATGATGTTTGGTGATAAGCAGCACATACCTAAAACCTGCATCACGAGCCACCCGCACCCATTGGTCGGGATCAAGATTTGTGGGATTGTATTTTTCTACGGGAATACTTCCATCTGACCATTCCATATCCGTAAATGTATTGACACCAAAATGCACAAACATACCATAGCCACGTTTGATCATCAATTGTTGGGCTTTTGAAGGTTTGGTGGCCGGTAACAGTTCTTGGGCTGTACTTGAGAAACAGCCCATAACAAATAAAAGTGCCCATAGGGTATATGCTTTCATGATGCTAGATTAATTTTATAATGAATGATCAATTCGCTAAAAATAAAAGCTTCCACACACTTTCAATACCTCATTTACCGCATTTATTGAATGTATATTTGCATTTACCAAACAGACGTTGACTAATACCTCAAACAAACGCCATACTATTCAATCAGGTTTCTATATAAATTATTCGGGAACTTGACATAGAACGTGTCGCCATTGTTGAGTATTATTCTTGTCATTCCATTTTTATAATCTTTGATATCTTCAATATCGGTTTTAACAAATTCTTCACCTGTACTCGGCCTATAAAATCTTGTATTGTTATAGATAAGATCTTGGGCACAGAACTTCATCCACGATTTTTTTATTAAAAAAATCACGATAAACTGATTGACTATAAAAATAGCGACACATAGATTTACGGGATACCCTACATTGAAAAATACGATGGGGCACACAATAAATGAAAAAGTCAATTCTGGAACAAAACGATTGCTTAAGATCAGCTTTTTCTTATCCATGTTGAGCTTGAGATCCGTCTGTTGGACAAAATCAACTTCATCCCAATCTTTATCGAATAAAGAACGGTAGTCGCTATGCATTAACTTTACATAATAGGTACGTCCATCCAACAGATTAATTTTGGTAATTTTACCTCTCAGATCATCAATCAACGCAATATCCGTAACTGTAAACCAGGCTGAACTTCCTTCCACATGAAATTGTCCATTTTCGTAACTGAGATCTTCTAGCTTAAATAAGAGAGCCATATTGTTTCTAAAGAAAAGCAAATAGCCAAAACATAAAGCCCATACCAGCGCTATTAAGTTGATCGGATAATCGGCGGCAAAGCCCGCGATTAAAAAGCCGCTCAGTACAACAGCTGCAAAGAGTGGCATACACCGATGTAAAGCTGTAAAATCCGAAGTCAGTTTCATAGGAATGTGATGAATTTAGCAGATCAATATTGCCTACCAATAGATTTATCGTTACAAAAATCGCTGCAAGATATAAAAAGAACAGTAAAATAGGGGTATTAGCGTTAGTTTCGGGCCTAGATTTGGTCTGCTTTATCCACCAGCTCACGCATCCAATTATTGAAATCCACATCCGAAGGGATATCGAATTTCTTTCGCAGCCTATTTTTACGGACCTGTACCGCCCGTATTGTCACAAAGGTATATTCCGAAATATTTTTTGTCGAAAAGTTGAGAAAGGCCATTGCGCAAAACTCCAATTCGGTGCTTCTAAAAATAGTAACCTATGACGCTGCCGGTAATTACAAAGGTGCGTCAGGCCAGCTCAGCTATTCGGCTGGCGCCAGCTGGAATATCAATTTGCCTGCAGGAGCCTATACCTTTGTTGCTGTAGCCGTTGCACAGGGCAAAACTTTCCCTAAGGTGCAATAGGAGGATATTGGGCTACTACGGCCGGTGGTGGAGCCGCAACAACCGCAGTGATCATTACCAATAGTGACATTACGATGCAACCTTATCACCAAAATGGTCAATTGGCCATCCGTTGTGTGAGAGACAAATAAGATCCTACCAGACTATTTACATAAAGATGGAGCAGCGACTAAGTTGCTCCATCTTTATTCTTTTTACGGCTATCAATACTTCGATGTAATTATCCAAGCACGGACCAAGAATAATCCTATTTTGGCCAAGATTAATACGATTATCGGGAGCTCATATAAGTATATATTATTACGGTCAAAACGTTTTAGAATTTACGGTCTGTACAGTTAATACCCCCTCTTTTAAACCTCTGCATTTCGCCTTGATCTGAATCTTTCCCGATTTTTCGCCTGCCTGAACAATCAAGGTAAGCTGTCCATTGAATAAATGCATCTGCGGTTTATGAAAAGCCTCCAGATTGGTTGGATCACCGTTAGCCAAGGCTTTAAATGTACCATCGCCAACTACGTCAAATTGGATCAGTTCTGCGGCCCGTGGGCAGAGGTTCCCCGCTTTGTCCACTGCTTTGACACGGATGTAGGCTAATGCACGGCCATCAGCAGAAATGGAATCATGAACTGCATCCATTTCAATCCTGAAGGGTTTTCCCGCCATACGGATTATTTTTTCGGCCGCTGGTTTTCCAGATTCATCGTAAGCTACGACTTTGACTTCTCCGGGTTCGTATACCGTATTCATCCACATGAGGCGGTAACGCTCCTGTGAAGAAGCCTTACTCTTGCGCTGTATTCCCTGACTTTTCCCATTGATAAAAAGTTCGGCACTTGGATAATCTGTGTACACGAAGACAGGGGTTTCTTTTCCCACACGCTCAGGCCATGTCCAATGTGGAAGTATATGCAGGGTATGCTCATTTCTATTCCATAAACTTCGGTACAGATAATAACGGTCTTTGGGAATGCTCGCCAGATCAATAATACCGAACATGGAACTATGGTTGGGCCAGGCATCTGTATCGTAAGGGGAAGGTTCGCCAAGATAATCAAAGCCTGTCCAGACAAATTGCCCCATGGTCCAATGATGATCTTCCGCCAAGGCAAAATCCTCATCCGGAAGGTTGGACCAAGAGCAATATTCCATATCGTAAGAAGACGACTGATGATCGGAATACAACATATCACCTTTTTTTAGCACCGGAAATTTATAAACGCCCCTTGAGCTCACTGTTGATGCCGTTTCCGAACCCAACACTAGATTTTGGGGTAATCGGGCATACGCCTCTTCGTAACGGTGCGCGCGATAGTTTAATCCCGGAACATCCAACAGACTAGCAAAACCATTTTCCAGCACACAGCTTACCTGATCCATACCGCAGGTCACTGGTCGGGACGGATCCTCACGATGGCATATATCCTGTAAAAACGAAGCTACTTTATAGCCTTCAGCACTGCATTGTGTGGGCACTTCATTTCCAATGCTCCACATCACGACAGCAGGGTTATTTCTAAAATGACGAATCATGTTGACCATATCCCGTTCGGCCCAATCCGCAAAAAATCGATGATATCCATTTTTACATTTCGCAATATCCCATTCGTCAAAAGGTTCAATCATCAGCATAAAGCCCAATTCGTCACATAAGGCAACTAATTCCGGAGCCGGCATATTATGTGCCGTACGAATGGCATCGCAGCCCATATCTTTGAGTAATTCCAATTGATAACGAAGAGCCGAAACATTGATTGCAGCCCCCAATGGTCCAAGATCGTGATGATTACATACACCCTGAAACTTTCGGATTTTTCCATTTAACATAAATCCCCGGTCGGCAATAATACGAACCTCCCGAATCCCAAAACGGGTTTCAAAACTGTCTGTCAATTTGCCGTCTACAAATACTTGCGTGGAGGCCCGATACAGATTTGGATGTTCGGGGCTCCAGAGGGCAGGGTTTAGCACTTCAAGATTTTGCACGAAAGGCTTGCCATAATTTAGTTTTTGTTGGTTTTCCTTCTGCGCAACCACCTGCCCCGCCGCATCCAAAATCGCAGTTACCATTCGTACCAACTTGCCATCGGCATTCTTTAAACTGGTTTCAAGCTTAACTGAGGCTAGACTGTCCGATACAAAAGGCGTCGTGATATACGTGCCCCAAACAGGTACATGGATCTTCTCCGTCACGATTACATGCACATTGCGATAAAGTCCAGCACCGGGATACCAGCGTGATGACTGCGCTTTATTTTCCAACCGCACAGCAACTGTATTATTCATCCCGTCCGGATGTAGCAATTCGGTCACATCACAATAAAAAGCATTGTAACCATAGGGCCAAAAGCAGGCTTCCTTTCCATTGACATAGACCCGGGCTTCACTCATTGCACCATCAAATTTCAGGACCACGCGTTTATTGAAGGGATTGAATTGTGGAATATCAAATTTGGTACGATACCAACCCACCCCCACATAAGGCAAACCGCCAGTACGGCCCGTTTTTACTGTTGCCTTTTTCTCTCCATTCTGTGTCACCGCAACATCCTGCAGATCGTGTGACCGGTCAAAGGGCCCGAAAATAGCCCAATCATGCGGTACAGTGACCTTTTTCCAGGCCTTATCATCCAATGTTACTGATTCTCCATGAACAACCTCACCCTGAAAAAAACGCCAGTTTTTCTCCAACAGGAAGGATTGGCGTGTAGACTGTCCGCACGAATTGCCCGGAACAAGTAGGAATAAAAGAAACAAAAAATAAGTTGTACGCAGTAATAATCTCATCATCAATTCATGTGTTTATAGTCTACAGTTCATTTTTTTCATTGTCATTCAGCGGCTTAAATATACTTTATTTAAAAGCATTCAATGCTTTTGTTGGGCGCCCATTATTGTCAAATGCGCCTAGGGTATAGCCATTCCACCCACCATACGCCAAAGGCTCCCAATAGAATATACCCAGTACTTTCTGATCGGGCACACTATTGACCGCGTTGAAAAGATCCTTTAACCATATTTCAGCACTATCTGCTTCATCCCAGCTCATCCCCACCTCGCAGATCATCACTTCTGAATTGTATCGGGCAACCATATCGTTGATGTTGCTGATGCAGGCCGCATTGCGCTCTTCCCAGTTTTCCGGGGTCGGATAAAGTGACATGCCAATTACATCCCATTTCCCACCGTTGTTTTTCAGACCGTCGAACATCCAACGAAACAAGTTATTGTCAAATCCATTATGCAGATGTACGATCACTTTTGCCGCCGGAAACACCGCTTTTACCGCATCATAGCCGGCATTATTCAATGTGGCATAATTAGCCATACTGACAGAGGCTTTTCCATCTTCCCAAAGCATCCCATTGCCCGTTTCATTACCTACCTGCACCCATTCAGGCGAGATACCACTATCTTTTAGCAATTGAAGAACCTCCGTTGTATGATCACTAACAGCCTTCTTTAACCCATCAAACGATAAGCCCTTCCATGCGGCAGGCTTTATCTGCTGTCCCGGATCCGCCCAGGTGTCACTGTAATGAAAATCCACCATAATACGCATGCCAAGATGATGCGCCCGACGAGCTTTGACCAGTACGTCATTCTTGTTGCACCAGCCTTGTTGGGGATCTACCCAAACACGCAGACGTACCGCATCCATGCCCAGCCCACGCAAGATTTTCAGCCCATCCACTGCGCTGCCTCCTGCATTAAAAAATTGCACACCTGAGGCTTCCATTTCAGTAATCCAGCTCACGTCCGCACCTTTTGCCAAATGTGTTTTAGGTACATCCACCTTAAGATTATCTTTGTCGTTGCAGCCAGACAAGCCCAAACACAAGCCTATCAGGGCCAACATTATTTTTACTTTTTTCATCCGATTATTTCATTTAAGAACCCGTCCCTATCTATTTTATTCCACATGATATTTGAATTGTTTTGGATCGCTTAGATCAAGAATCAATGTATGTGTACCGATCTTATCATAAGCGAAGCCAGTTCCATCGGCCGTATACAAGGCACAGTTTCCATCGCCCTCTGCTGCGCCAAAAAACCAAGTCCAGCTGCCATTGATCAATACCTTAATTCCCCATTGTTCGGCTGCCGTTGTCGTGATGCTTGCTTTCCAAACCTTCGCCGTCTGGTCATATACCATTGGTGTTGCTGTTGCACTCCAACCATTAAAATCGCCCGTTACCGTCATGGATTCTACGGAAGTCTCTTTCCAGGCCAATTTGTTGACATCGGCTGTCAAGTATAAGTATCCACCTTTACTCGTCCAGCAATTCCAGCGATCAGCTCCGCTATACAAGATATATTGGCTACCATCCAGGGGATAAGAACCATAGATGAGCGATGCACTCGCGCTTTCCTCATTGGTTAAATAGAAGTTGTACCATTGGTCGAGACGCACAAAACCATCGTAAAAACCATCTTCCTTTCTCGAACACAATTTCCATGGAAATTGCGTAAACTCTTTATTTGACAGATAGAGATAGGCAGCATCCTCAACGGGCTGGTAAGCGGTAACATTAAGGGCAATCACATTGCTGTAGAGCCAATCTGTATTGGTTCCCAATCGTGAAGCAATACGGACATAAAACACATTCTTTTCATCAGGCAAAAATCCCATTCCCGTGACAAGGTTATTCAATTGTTCATGCGTATAGCTGAGCGAGCTTGCTACCTGTTCGATACTTTTGGAGACAGCAGAAAAAGATGGATCAGCAGCAATTTCTATTTTATTTTTTAAAGCCGACTGAGCCACTGGTTCATCGCTAGCCAAAATCGCCTCATCCCAGACAAGCTGCAGGGCCACCGCCTTGCGGTCAGTAGATTTTAAGACCAGTTCTGTTGTACTGCTGTACAATACCGCAGGTTTTATCCCACTGACAGCCGGTGTCCCACCCTCCTTTTTACAGGCAACGAAAAGCAACACCAGGATATAGAGTGTCAATTGTTTCATATGTATCATTATCTTTAAAAGTCCATATGGGAATACCCGGATACTCTCCGCAGCATATGTGCTCAAATAGCAGGATATCCCCATAGATTTAGTTATTAATGCCAGTCGTCGCTAGTAGCCAGGATTTTGGATCAAATTCGGGTTAGCGCTCATATCAGTGGTTGGAATCGGATACAGATTGAATTTTGCATCCACAGAGCGGCCGTTCATGTCACCGCCTTTCCATTGCCAGAGGTAATTGCTACCGGTAAATTTCCCAAATCGAATCAGGTCTGTGCGACGCGTACACTCCCAAAACAGTTCACGCCCGCGTTCTGCAAGGATAAAATCCAGTGTTAGCTGCGCCTGGTCAATGGCTCCGGCCGAACTGCCATATCCCCGCTGACGGATACTGTTTACCAACCTGATCGCTTCCTGTACACTTCCTCCGCCCCCGCGCAGTACAGCCTCAGCATACATTAGATACACGTCGGCCAGGCGGATCATCGGGAAATCAGTACTCACCAAACCTTCATCTGTGGTATAGGTACCATCATCTTTCAAATTTGTAAACTTAACAAGCCCATATCCCTGACTCGAGGCAGCGGGATCTTCGACATCCAGGGACTGGCCGTTTTTCCAAAAATCACCTCTTTTGTCTTCCGCCTGAAAGAGTGCCACAAATTCGCGAAGTGTACGAAAACTATTCCAGCCGGAAAGCACACCGTAATCCGATGATTTCATGCTTCCAACAATAGGGCCGTTGACAAGATACGTTGTCGCACCCCATGTCGTTGTATGCGCTACATCGGCCTCTATCGGGAAAATAATTTCATTGGTCCGTTTATCATTATCAGCATTAAATACCTGCTTATAGTTCGCATTTAAGGAATATCCAGCATCAATCACTTTTTTCGCATAGTTCAGGCATTCGGCATTACGTGCTGTGCCCGTATAAACTTGAGCATTCAGATAATTTTTGGCCAATAGGGACCAGGCAGCGGCACGGCTTACCCGGCCATACTCATTTTGACGTGCTTCCGGTAAGATCGTTTCGATTTCTGTCAATTCTTTTTCAATAAATGCAAAGAGATCAGCCCGTGTCATCCGTGGTGGAAAAAATGCAGCTACCGGATCCTTTTCAGTCACAAAAGGAACGTTCCCATAAAGGTCCATTGCATGACTATAGGCCAATGCACGCAGAAAACGCGCTTCGGCTGCAAACTCCAAAATTTGTGCCTGCCCGGCCGAATTAAAAGTCGCCAGCTTTTCTGTTGTTGCATTCCGTAGAAATTCATTACAGATAGCTACCGTATAATAGATCCGATAATACATGGCATTGACCCAGGTATCGGAAGCTCCCCAGGTCATATACTGGATATCGGTCATATTGTCGCCTCCTGCCCATGTATAGATCACCTCATCAGTCGGTACCTCCTGTAAGTTAAAATACACCCGAAGGTACCCCCAAGAAGCCGTGCTGCCCGCCATATCCGGATCGGCATCACCACGTCCATTGCCCGCAACGGCAAATGAGGCATACAATTTAGCAAGCACAGCCCTGTAACCATCCACAGAGGTGTATACCGACTCCGAAGTCGTTTCTACAGTAGGATACTGGTTTAAGTCCTTTGTACAGGATTGCAGCAATGCGATTATACCCAACAATCCAAAACAATATCTTTTTATATTTTTCATCGCTATATAAGTTTTCTTTTTTGAGGTAGCCATTAAAAATCCATATTGAGACTCAGGGAGAAAGTTCTTGAGCGTGGGTAGAACGAGCTGTCGAAGCCACTCGGAACCTCAGGGTCCATACCGCTATATTTGCTCACAATAAAAACGTTCTGAGCTACTGCACCCACACGTAGATTGGAAATCTTACCCACCGGACCAAAATTATAGTTCACCGACAGGTTTTCCATCCGAAGGAAGGACGCATTTTCGACATAATAATCCGAATAATATTGTCTGGTCTGGAATTGGGTATTCAAGTAATCCCGATGTAAGTTATTGATCGACGCATCGACATATTGAACTGTCTCCCAAGCACTGAGGTTCATTTTGGTATTATTGAATACGTAGTTACCCAGATTTGCACGTAGTGTCGTTGCTGCTGTCCATTTTTTGTAGGTTAACTGCGTATTGAAACCAAAGAGCCATTTTGCTGCCGGCGATTGATAGCGGTACAAGTCTTTTTCGTTGATCGCTCCATCACCATTCAGATCCGCATATACACCTTCGAGCGGCTTGCCAGCCTCATTGTACAACTGTTTGTAGACATAAAACATGTAAGGCTGATACCCCGTTGTCAGAATCTGGATACCACGACCACTGACATTCGGTCCCACATAAGTTCCCACGGCATTCGCATCCTGCACCAGAGCTATATTGGTCACTTTTGTATGTTGATTAGTCGCATTGAAATTGACTTCCCAGCGCAAATCATCCTTTTGTATAGGTACGGTATTCAGTTGAAATTCGAAGCCACTGCTTTCGACATTACCTACGTTAATAGTCGCATTCTGGTCAAAATTGGTTCCTGCGGCTACAGGCACATTGGCCAATAGATCATGCGTTTTTCTTGTGTAATAGTCAATTGCACCAGACACCCTGTTTTTCCACAAAGCGAAATCCAGGCCGTAGTTAAATGCTTTGGTCGTTTCCCAGCGTAAGTCCCGATTGTAAACCGATGGTCTATACACCAGATGGTACTGATCGCCGAAACGATACTGTGCATAGGCTGTTCCCAAATTGTATACCGGCAAATATTCGTAATTTCCGATTCCCTCCTGCTGCCCTGTAACACCGTAACTCGCACGGAGCTTTAGATCGTCCAGGAAAGAGATTCCTTTCATGAAAGACTCCTGCGAAAGACGCCAGGCCAAGGCGACTGAGGGAAATGTCCCCCAGCGGTTTTCGGGACTGAACCGGGAAGTTCCATCCTTACGGACCGTAGCGGTCAATAAATAACGGCTATCGTAATTGTAATTGATCCGTCCGTACCAGGAAATCAGGGTATGTCTTTCGTCAGATGCAATAGCAGTCGAGCGTATATCACCAGCTTCGTTGTAGTATACTATAGGTGGCCGTCGGGCACTCCAATATTGATAATCGTGACCTGCTGTCACATCAATTGTACTTTTAATTTCCGGGAAGAACTTGTTATAGTTTAGATAGCCTGTAAACAATTTATTTTTAAGCGTCTGTTCATAACGGTCAAAAGCGCCTCCAATCGTAAAATTATTGGCCGCACTTGCCGGAATAAGATTCGATCCATTCCCTTTGGCATAGTCATATCCGAGTGTTACGTGCGCTTTCAATTCAGGCAGCGGATGGAATTTATAATCGAGGTCAAGGTTACCCACGGCTCTATTGACTGTGCTACGGTGTTTTTCCTGCTTGAGCAATCCCAGTGGATTGAGGTTTGCACCTGTTGCCGGAAGGCCCGCATTATCCAAACTCTCGTAATAGCCGCCATACGCATCTGCCCCAGAATAAATCGGTTGCGTTGGATTAAACGCTACAGCAGACCATATCGCATCGGTATTGGCAAAACCGTTGTTGTTATGGGCACCTTTAACATTTAAATTTACGGTCAGGTGTTTATTAAAAAAAGTGGGATTTAACACCAAAGCGCCCGTCACGCGCTCCGTTTTGTCGGTCCGCAAAGTCCCTTGCTGATTATAATAGCCCACCGATGTACGAAAAGGCAAGGTTTTACCGATCTTTCCCTGTAGACTTAAATTATTATCCGTTCCGATGGCATCCTGAAAAACCTCAGACAGCCAATCTGTTGAGGCATTGCCCAGTAAAGCCTTTTGGGCAGTGCTTCCTTTGGTGTTGATCAGCGAGGCAAACTCGTCGCGCGACATCATATCAGCCACTCCCATAGCCTGCTGCATGGACACGATTGAAGAAAAAGAAAGTCGCAAGGCATCTCCTTTACCCTTCTTTGTTGTAATCAATAATACCCCGTTTGACGCTCGGGATCCATATATTGCGGTCGATGATGCATCTTTGAGCACCGTCATGCTTTCGATATCATTCGGATTGATCAGACTGAGAAAATTGCCACTATTGCCGCTAATACCACCAGTCTCTAGCGGTACCCCATCCAATACGATCAATGGATCGTTGCTGGCACTCAAGGAGGCTCCTCCACGGATCCGTATCGTACTCCCGGAAGAAGGTGAACCGCTGTTGGACATCACCTGCACACCAGCTGTTTTTCCATTGATCAGCTGTTCGGGAGAGCCGACAAGTCCACTGTTGAAATCCTTGCTTCCGACCGTATTTACGGCACCGGTTAGATCCTTTTTTGTTGTACTACCATAACCTACGATGACGAGCTCTTCCAGCACATTTCCCGCAGGCACCATGCTGACATCCACGGATGTTCCCCCTACAACCGTCAAGGTTTGGCTACTGTAGCCTACAACAGAGAATAGAAGCTGGGATTTACCCTTGGGCAATGAGATACGGTACGAGCCATCACTCGCTGTTGAAGTGCCCACCGTAGTTCCGGCCACCAATACTGTTACACCTGCCATCACCTGCCCTTGCTCGTTGCGGACCACCCCACGGACATCCTGTTGTTGCATCGACCCGATCCACTTGCTTTCCCCCTTCGTTGCAGCATAAAGCTGCGTTTCCCCAAGACAGGATAGCAAGGACAAGCCCAATAAACTTGTTTTAAATGCAAAACCCTTCATTGTTTAAAATTTAGATGTGTTTATAATTGTTTTCTTTCCCTTTATTATATTGTTTGTACTCCTTATCACTTTGTTAAGCCTTCCCCTAAAAAAACGACGGCGTTTTTTTAGGGGATCACCCTGCTACAAACCTTGATCCTTACAGCCTGACGGATTATTATCCATGCCCTACTAATCGGTGGCATTGAGCAGCTGATCGCTATTCGAGCCATATCGCAGCTATGGATAGTGCCACCCCTTCCATCTTTTCGCCTGAAACGATTAGTTTTTCGATCTCCCTTTTGTCAAATTGAACCGGAATCGTGGGCTTAAAAAAACGTTCAAGAAAAACAGGATAAGGAGCAGGTAGCAAAGCCGTAGGCACAAGCTTTAAGTCGGCTAGATCCATACGGATCAAAGATTCGCCCGATGTCTCAATAGCTATATTATCCACATAGGTATACCCTTTTTTTGTCACAAACCCAGCATTCAGTAGCGGATTCCCGCCCTCATGTTTCAAGAGTATACAGAGCTTTGTGGCAGCAGCGATACCCGCAGGCCGTTCAGCAATTGTCGATTTGATATCTTTTACCCAAAAATACTGTACCCCCGAATCCTTGGCATGAAAGGTATACGTCCAAAAAGGAACTTTACTGAGATCATGATGCTCCCGTTGCGCAGTCATGTAAGCCGTTTCCGGAATAGCGAAAGTTTCCAAAGAAGAGACTTTGGAGAAGGATTCAAAAAGCCCTATAGGCGCACGCTGCTCATATAAGCCCACGGTCCAATAACTATTGACGCGATAATTCCATTCCAGTGGGGCTCCAGTCTGATTGTCTGGGTAAGTAATTTTTTCACCACCCACAAACACAGTAGCTGTATATTTCAATTCATTGCCGACTAATAAGGATGCCGGGATGTCCGCTTCATAGGTACAGTTATCTGTGGAGATCAGCTTGATGTAGGGATTATGATCTTTCCAAAACGAAACCTGATCCGTTTGTAGAATAATGGAATCGGGCTGTTTTTCAAAAACATAACGGAACTGCAATTTGGTAGAGCGCCCTTTTTCCAATACTTCGGGCTGCTGGTGTATCAATAAAGGCTGCTTCAGCGCTTCCGTTTTTGGCGCGTAATATTCGCCCAAATGGCCATTTTTCCAGGGCGAGGAAGCTAGCCAGCTATTTTTCAGCTGGAGATTCTTACGCTTTAACAGATATACGCCAGGCTTAACACTAAAACTTGTTTTAGTGACTGAAATAGCTTCATCGCTGTTGTTTTTCCCTAACAGTGACCGGACGGTAAACAGATCGCCTAGATCAGGAATCCGAATATCGATCATCTGTGATCGATACAGGATATGTACCACCTCCCGATCGAGCGATGGCTTGGCAAAAGGATCAGCGATTTTTTCTGCATCCGGCATAACCTCCAAACGCCATACACCATCTTCCAGTCGATCTAAAAAATAAGCACCAGATCCACCGTACTCCACCACAGGTGATGAGCCATGACCGGCAATATGTTGCAATTTCACTGGATTTAAAGGCCTTACCGTCGTATTATCGGTGTAAAAATACTTATCCTGCGCATTCATGAGGGAGAGATCCTGCTCATAACTAACGCTAAAATCGCCAAATAGGGTGTCTTGAGGGTACTGTTCAAACTTTTTATTTCTCGGTATCGTATAAGCCACCTCTGCAGCAATCATGGTACTCAGTGCTTTTGCCGGTGTATAAGCCAAATTGAGATAATGTGTCTGATATTCGGTATTGTAGGCTGCAATATCCATCGGATCGTAAGCAAACTGAGTGATCCACTGAAATCCCGCCGAACGAAATGTGCGGCTCATCGCGGGATGCATATAGCTGTAGAGATTATCAGCAGGATCATATTCGTAAACTGCTTTCGCTTTGTTGGCGAAGCCTTTCAAGTTTGAAAAAGGGATGTCGTACTGATCAATGTAAGGAAGAAAATTCCCCTGACGTTCCCGTCCAGCAACCAGTCCCACAGGATACCATTGATAAGTTGTGCCTTGTATATCAGCATCAAAATAAGCCTTAACATGTTCCATATTATGACTTACATTGTAGAAAATCGGTTTTTTATTCCCGCTTTTCTTCATGGCATTCACCATTCGACCGATATAGTCCGACGTCGTCTGAATGGCACCTGTATGGCAAGGTTCATTATTTATTTCAAAGCCTATGATGTAAGGGTCCGTCTGATAAGCATTTCCGGTATACGGGTTGACATGATGAAGTAACTGGGTAATGTATTTTTCTTGAGCAGCTATCGCCTGTGGATTAGCATGAACCGCACACTTATCATAATGATACGTAAATGCATCTGTATTTATATTTCTTTCAGGATAACCATTACCAAAATTGGTCATTCCCGTAATCAGGATCCTAATTCCCCTTTCCTGAAGTTTAAAAAGTAGATAATCCAGTAGATCAAGGTGTTCATTGCTGATCAGGTTACCATTTTTATCGGAGATTTCTACATCCCAAATATGGATACGATAAGCGTTATATCCCAAACGGGCGAAGTGATAAACGTCCCGATCAATAGCCCGCTTTCGATCAATGCCTTTATCGTGTAAAGCCCGAAAGGCATGGGCAAAAGGAACGGTATAATTGACGCCATAAAATGAAGCTTCAGCTTTGGAGTCGGACCAGCGCATGACACCTTCACGGTCGACAAAAACTGTAGGAACCTTTTTAATCGCCTTCGATTGAGCGTAAGAATTGACATAGCCCAAGAGAGCAAAGCAGCATAAAATAATTACACGCATGGATTGTATCGATTTATAATTTTTTGGTTATTACTCTTACAAACCTATCAAACGTGATTATTTTTTAAAGCCACATATCGGACAAAGAACAACACAAATTGGACATTCCCAACCACCCAAAACAACAAACAGCACTAACAATCAATTATTTACAAATAACCCTCCATATATACCTTTGGTGACATCCCAAATTCCGATTGAAAACATTTTGAGAAATAAGAAGCATTGGAGAATCCGACCATATACATCACCTCGGAAACGGTAAACTTTTTTTGCTGTAATAACAATGCTGCTTTCTTGATACGAATGCTGCGTATATACTCCACCGGTGTATAGCCTGTTAGTTGCTTAATTTTACGATGGAGTTGTCTGGCGGCGACATCCGTGAGCTCACTGAGCCGCTGCACCGAAAATTCCGAATCGTCTAAATTTTCTTCGATCAGCTGTGTCACATTGGTCAGAAATTTTTCATCCGGTGAATGTACAGCTATTGCTTCTGTGGGTTTACTGATTTCGTCGATACGCAATTGAGCGACAATCTTATCTTTCCTATCCAAGAGCTGCAATAGCTGTATCTGGAGCAAGTCCAGATCAAAAGGTTTCGCCATATAAGCATCTATGCCGACGGCAACCCACTCGCGTCTGATCAGCTCATCGTTTTGTGCTGTCAGCAAAATGATCGGAATGGTTGCCGTCACGATATTTTGTCGTAGTTTTTTCACCATTTCAATCCCCCCCATATTGGGCATCATGGCATCAGTGAGAATAATGTCGGGCACAAAAGTATGTCCGTCGATCAAGCGTAAGCCCTCGCTACCATCACTCACAATGCGGCAATCGTAATGTGGCTGCATGGCATTTCGTAAAAAATCAGCGAGTTCGGCATTATCTTCGACGATCAGTAGTTTTCGTTTAGCCCCTACCGGTATGCTATCGGTCTCATCCTTATCGTTTACATGGTCATGTTTCCAACTAAGCGTTACCGCTGTGCCCTTTTGATCGCTCGCTATATCAACGCTCCAGCCCAACTGCTCACAATAACTTTTGACCAGGTACAGACCAACGCCCGTCCCCTGTACAGCACTCACTTCTTTCAGGGAAGAACGATAGAATTTGCTGAAGACATAAGGCAGGTCTTCGGGTGCTATACCAATTCCTGTATCCCGAACGATAAGCTTGACATCCGGACCAATTACTTTCAGCTGCAGTTCCACGCTACCCTCCGGACGATTATACTTACAGGCATTAGCGATGAGATTGTTGAGAATCGATCCCAGTTTGGCTACATCGGTCTGTATAAAAAAGCTCTCTACATCGGTAACAAAGTCAATATGGACGGTACTGTACTCAGGCACCTGCTGCCAGTCAGCTATAATTTGTCTGCTATAGGCGACCAGATCCATCTGAGAGGTAAGCAGGCCCTGCAAGGGCGTCTGTTGCTGCTCGACCTGATCAAAAGTCATCAATTCCTGGATGAGATGACTGATTTTTAAGGCATTTCGATGAACACCATCCAGCTGCTTCTTTTTGTCACTGTTCTTTGTCTGCCGCATCATTTGGCTGACAGGGGCCAGAATTAGGCTTAACGGGGTTTTCAGCTCATGCGACACAGCTGTCAGGAAGTCCATTTTCATCTTTGTGAGCTCAAGTACCTTTCTCCGTTCGCGTCTTTCCCATTTTAGTGTACTGCGAACCCTGAAAAAATTGACGACCCAAAATAGCAGGAAAATAACAATGAGGACGTAAGCAGCTTTAGCCCAATAGCTTGCATACCATGGATAACGGATCTGAATATGGTAGGTATAAATCTCCGACACAACATGACCGGCGACATCCACTTTAGCCAACTGAAGGTTGTAGTTACCCGAACTTAAGTTGGACAGGAGCACTTTGTTATCACCCCGTTCCATCGGAATCCAGGTTTCATTTTTCCCTTTAAAAGCATAAGCTAGGCGATAGCCCAAATGATTTCCATAATCCAAATCGGAAAATTCAAGCCGGAGGTTATTCTGATCATGCGCCAAAGTGATCTCGTTTTTATACCGTAAGCCATAGTCGTAATTACCGAAACGTTCATTATTGACATACATTGCGGTGAGCACAATCTTTTTGGAACCATCCAGATCCGCTAGCTCATTTTGCGCGGGCAACAGGACCACCTCATCAATTCCTCCCAGCACCACTTGTTCCCGCTCGGCATCGTAGTACATTGAGGATATCCTTTGTCCGTATCTTAACAATTCAGTTTTTAAACTCTGCTTATTAACCTGCCATACCCCAGTACTTGTTGCCAGCCAGATGCTTTCTTTGACCTCGGCCATGGCAGTTACTTCTCCTTTACCAACAGGATCAAAACGAACCAATGTATTTTTCCCGTCTGGAGCAATACGCCTCAATTCGCCATGTTCCCCTACCCACACCGTATGCTGCCCATCCTTCAGCATAAAGGTCGCCTGATCCAATGCATGCCCAGCGCTGTCTTTAAGTTCCGTTATTTTCCCTGTGGCCACATCAATGCTACTGATCCCCTTATTATAGAACAGCGCCAAGATCTTCCCCCTACCATTGTCAACGATCTGATTGGAAAAATCTTCCAGAAGACCGTCAGCTTTACTGAAATTACGGCTTGCTATGACCGGGCCCGTCGCCTCCAATAAACGGCTTCGGCTGACGACAAATATTCCCCCCATATAGGAGGCCACCCAGAGATTATCCTGTCCATCTTGTAAGATGTCGTACGACCATTTCGCATTTCGTCTTCCACTGGCATCGACAATTGTAAAGGTTTTAAACTGTTTCGTATGCGCATCAAACACATTGACGCCGCCGTCTGAGGCTATCCACACCAATCCCGCATGATCCTCAAATATATCCCGGATACGGTTGTGTGCCAGACGATAGGTCTTGGCATCCATACGGTACCAGCTGCTTTCCGTATTTTTGTCGTCCAGCCCACGTACACGGATCAAACCATTATCGCCGCCCAGCCAATACCAGCCATTGCGATCCCTGTTAATTTTATAAAAACGGTTGCCGTCGCTGCTCGCAGTCAATTGATAGATCGGCAGTATTTTTTCCACCTTACGGTTGGACCATAAGGAAAATCCCAGGTCTGTACCCAGCCAGATATTTTCCGACCGATCCTTAAAGATACTCCACACGATGTTATTGGCCAGCGAGTTTCTATTCCGGGAATCATGTTTGATCCGTTTGACCAACTGCTGATCCAGCTGATACGTAAAAAGACCATCATCCGTACCGACAAGCAAGGTGTTGGAATCTTTGGAAGCCATCGCTTTGATGGGATGATTTTGTAATACCGGAGTTTTCTGAAGTGTATGGTTCTTCGTATTATAGCGATACAAGCCATATTCAGTTCCCACATAGGTACTTGCAGATTCCGGAATAGAAAATATAGAATTCACAAATTGATTACTCCCCGGCCTATAATCTGGGAGCGGTAGAGGAACAATATCTTTTTTTGATGGATTTAATTCAAAAAGTCCATTATACGTACCGATTAAGATTCTATCGCCCACCTTTTCCAGTGCATACACGGCCGTTTTCGATTTGTTCTTTGGAAAAGAATTCTGATAATCGATAAGTTTACGTGTCTTGGTATTATAGCAATACAAACCACTTATTGAACCTATCCACAAGGTGTCGCCAACAAGGAGCAAAGACCTGACATCTCCAGGTCCCCCTGTCGGAAAAGATTCAAATCGGTCGTACTGATAGTTATAGAGCAGCACTCCCTGCCCTGTCCCCAATGCGAAATGTTTATTATCGATCAGCGCAATACAGTAAACGAACGTCTGAAAAGGAGATTTGGTCCCCGTGAGCGGCTGTAGTGCATAGCCATCATAATTAAATAACCCATTGTTACTTCCGAGCCAAAGCATCCCCAAGCTATCCTGTGCAAAAGAGTGGACTGTATTTGCATTCGTTCCCAAGGAAATATTGCGAAAAGAGGGATAATCCAGCGATTGCCCGAAAACAGCCGTACCCACGAAGGAACAGACAAGTAACCAATAGAAATAAAGAGATTGCATTTTTTATAAGCGCTATACCACAAACTTAATTATTTCAAATGGAATACCACTTATTCAATCAATCGCCCCAAGCGGAAATAGCATCCTGTAACAGGAGTTGAATAACCGCGCGATGGAAGCAATCGAATTTGGTCGCGCCTCTCCTATCGTCGTCAGCAAATTAATACATGAATTAATATCCCAGTTTTGCCAAACGTGCATACATCTCCACAAAAGCGCATTGATCTAACAGCCACTTGGACTTTTGCTTTTTCTCCAAAGTCCAGTCGACATCAAACAGTCCGTCCTGATCCCTCATCTTATACCATGCACGGTCTAGGTTTTTCGCAAAAATATCAATATAGGTTCTATTTCCGTCCTGTTCCAATAAACTGATATATCCCCTCATCATTACAGCATGGAACCATAAATTACTATTCTTTAACATTGGAAAAGTATCTTGGTCCGTGGTCTGAAAAAAATACGCTAAACAAGCTTTTGCTAGCTCTTGGGCATCGATCAGATATTTTTTTTCCTTGGTAAGCTTGTAAAGCAACGCTGCTGCTTGCAACATCTGTCCGGAATTATAGGAATACTTGGCCTTACCAATATTTCCATTGAGCTGAATATTATCCCAATAGAGTTTATCCGTTGGGTCTTGCAGACCTGCCTTTGTCCAGTCATAGAGTTGTCGTGCTTCATTCAGATAGTCCCCCTCTTTAGTAGCTTCAAAGAGCTTTAGTGCAAATACTGCCGCAGGAGCATTGGAACAGGTATTTTTAGATTCCTTTTTCTGTTCACACCAATAGATTCCACCACCGAGCTTGTCATCCGCGCCGCTTTTTACAAAAGCCCAGATCTCTTTCGCATACTTAAGATAATCGACCTTTTTTGTCTGCAGATAACTATCGGTAAAGTCAATACCCAACCAGACGTTATCATCATAAAACCGGTCTGATGCCGGAGCAGAATTGATATAGGACGCATAACCAACGGGCTCTCTGGAATGATCCCTATATTCCATTAATCCCGGCAGCACGCGTTGGTCTAAGATCTTTTGGTAAAGCGCTTTGTTCTTTGGGAGTTCCATCAATGTGTTTACAGCGGAAAAGCTCCCCGAGAAGGGCCATAGGTAAGCATATTTCTTTTGCCCGGCTGCCTGTTCGGGATTATCAAGATAGTCCGCTTTAAAGGTTTCGTCGAAGGGATATTTCTCAGTCAACAGTTGATTTTTGGTATTTCCATACTTAGCGTAAATAATAGCTAACGTTCTTTGGGCACGTTCGGCAGACTGTCCTTTATTGAATTGCCCATAGCCTGTTAAATAGCATAAACCCGACAGCAGCACAGTCGTCGTTATCTTAGTGATTTGTCTCATCAGCATATGTATTTTAAGAAGCCGTCGAAACCTTTTGGGTCACGAAGGCTTCTTTGTGTTCATTCCATTATTTTAATTTATTTTCATAGCTTGCTAATCCTTCAAAAAGCATCGCAGCACTTGCATAGGCAGTGATTTCACTGTTGCCAATAGGTGGTTGGGCCCAGGACGGACCAAAGAACAGCGTCGGTAGACTTGTTCCCTTGGTCCAGGCAATTTTACCATTATTGACCAAAAATTTCTCAAACTTACTGCGGTAGGCTGCATCAATTCCTTCCTGATTTAAATAGTCTACAAAATATCGTATAAATATCCCTTTAAACAATGCGCCGTCGCCGCTTCCCTCGTCGCGCAAAATATTATTCCCGCCATCGATACAACGTGTGATTGTGTAATAACTAATTTTTTGCGCATCAACCAGATAAAGCTGATCTTTAGTAATCTTAAAAAGCTCCACTGCGGTACCAAGGAACGTCCCTTGATTATAAGTCAGTGTTGTCATATCCACATTACCTGTCTGACCATTAATATTGTCATAAACAGCGCCCGTTGACGGATTGTACAGTGTTGCTTTTTGCCATTCGTAGATCTTCTTGGCCCAGGTCAGATAGTTTTCATCTTTTGTCAAACGATATAGTCTAGCTGCCAGAATACTAGCTGGCCCATTCGAGCAAGCATTTTTGCTATAGCGCATATCTTTCTTCCAAGCCAATCCACCGCCTGCATATTGCTCATCCCATGCGCCAGCAATATCTGTCCATAAAAGCAATACCGTGTCGAGGTATTTTTGATCCTTGGTAATTTCATATAAGCGCAATATGGTCAGTGCATTCCATTCCATGTCATCATAGAATACGTTATAATAGGTATTGCCATTTTTGATCTTCACACCTTCAAACCATTTGCTGAAATAGGTGCTATATCTGCTGTCCTTCGTTCGTAGATAGGCATCGATAACAACATCCATCGCATGTGCATTGGGCCAATATTGAAATCCCAGATCGGATTGATTGATCGCATTGTTAAAATACCCGGACTCATTCCAGAATCCGGCAATCATCTTATCGGAAACCTGCGTTGCAATAGTTGTCCAGCTTTCCTGTACAGTGTCGTCATAGGGGTAGCTGTCCTCAATCTTGGTGCATCCTAAGAGTAGAAACAATAGGGATGACAGTATAATCATTTTATTCATGGGGTCTCCTCCTTTAATTTGGTACGACAGTATGCGTATAGTCTTTGTCGCCTTGTAAAATCATCGATATTTTTGTTGGATGGCCGTCTACTGCATCCGCAAATTTCCATTTATCGTCCCACTGTGAAAGATTGGGCAATATTCGGACGAAATAATAAGAAGGAGCTGATGAACTATTGGGAGGACTGTCCGTCCCGTTTTGAGTTCCCAGCTGTAAGGTCTCAGCCTTTCCGGCCTTGACGGTTTCCATTTGGAACTTATACCGTTGGTCACGGCCCCAACTTTCCTGTTTAAAATTGATGATACCAGTTGCAGACCAAATTCCCTTACCTTGATAAGGTAGATCCAACACCACAGCTCCGGACGGAGAAAAATAAACGCCCATGTTTTTGATCTCTGTGTAAGTAACTGCTGCCACATTGAAATCAATTCGAATACGATATACTGCCGTCTTGGCAATGCTGTTACTTCCGGTTTCACCTTCTTTTATTTTGGTTTGATCTTCCGAATAGAAAACACGCCCCTCAGCAGACTTGCGATCCGTAAAGGTGTATTTTTTTCCGGCTTCCAATTTTGTAAAGATCTCATATTCACCATTACCTACCAATTTAAAAGGTAAAGATGCGGCAACATCTGTTCCACCCTCAGTCGCCTCTCCAGTGATAAATAATTCATCGGGGATCTCCGCAAAGCCTTCCAGTGTTTTGATATTCAACACTTTCTTTGCTTTGCTCAATACCCGTTTCATTCCACGGATAGCATATACGGACCAGATCACATCGCCGCTCTCACCAGGGTTAATCCCAGCTTTCGTTGCTACCTGATTCAATATTTTGTGACTAATATTGGCGCCGTTTGAGTTTCCATTATTATCCGACGTGACTGTATAAAGAGGTTTGCTGAAATCGCCATCAAGCTTATCAAAAACAACTTCATATTGCGCTGCCCCACCGTCGGCCACCAATGCCGACTCCCATTCAAAATAGAGCGCGGCGGAACTGGAGCTTAATAATTTGACAGCTTTTCCATCTGCAGGGGCATATAGGTTCTCAACAGCCGACACCTCTGCGTCGGCGTATTTCATATCGTCTTTTTTACAGGAAACGATGCTCGCAGCCAATGCGACCATTGCTATAACTTTAAAATACCATTTCATGTCTATATCATTAATTTATGGTTCGAAACGTACATTTTTTTAATGCGCCGTTTGCGCTAGTTTTTTAATTAAATTTAGTTTGAGTAGCCCTGATTGTTAGGCAATAAATTTTTATTTAGATCGATCTGGGTTCGTGGTATCGACCAGAGATAATCTCTACTTTCATCAAACCGGCGGATATCCAGTTTGATATTACTATTGTTACCACCATATTTAGCACCCAATACCTGGCCGTCCAAATAGGTTTTACCAGCTTTCCAGCGCATGATATCATAGTAACGCAATCCCTCAAGAGCGAGCTCACTTCGCCGCTCATTTCGGACAATTGTTTTCAGATCCCCGGTAGTCGGAAAGTCCAATGCTTTTGATGCTTCAAAACCAGCCCGCTGACGAATAGGTCTGATCGTCATATCCCATACTGCTGCATTGAGTTGTCCCAGTGCTTCTTTTGCTTCTGCATACATCAATAAGATATCGGCGTACCGAAACATGATGATGTTCAATCCGGCATCGTATTTTACCGTTGCTGTTACATCGTAGTATTTCTTTACGTAATACCCTGTGGCGGAAGCGTTGGCACTTGCGCCCTGATATTCGTCGAGGCGTTCCTTATCTGTTGTACCAGAGCCGGGTTTGATAAAGATCTTGCGTGTTGTACCGTCAAAATCAGTCCATTGTCCACCATGAAAAACGATGGTTGCGGCCATACGTGGATCGCGGTTGACATAGGGATTATTGTCGTTATATTGCGGATCCGTAGCAATGGTATTTCCGCCCAGTGTCAAATAGTTATCGACCAGACTTTGTAATGGTGCATAACCGTTTAAACGTGCTTGTGCAGAGATCGGTGCTGCATCATATAACTTATTCCACGTTTTTAATAAAGGTACATAGGCATAATCCAGAATAACCTCTGAATTATATTCATTGGCTGCAGTAAACAACTCCGGATAACTGCGGAATAAAGCGTAAGTACCAAATTCCGTTTGTTTTTTCATCAGATTTTCACAGTACTCCAATACTTTATTCCAGTTGCTTTCATAGAGGTATGCCCGGGCTTGAAAGGCTGAAGCGGCCCCCTTGGTAATCCGGCCACGGTCGTCTACCGGTAAAGCATCTCTGTTCGGTAGATCGGCCATACATTGATCCAACTCTTGATGAATAAAGGCCATAATAGTCGCTTTTTCTGTCCGAGGAAGAGTTTTAGACTCTTCCAGTGAGATATCTTTCGTGAAGAAAGGCACAGCGCCATAGAAATTAACAAGTCTAAAATAGAGAAATGCACGGATAAAGCGTACCTCGGCGATACGGCGTTTTTTGAGTGCCGCATCCATTCCGGGTACACGCTCTACATTCTCCAGATAGACATGGCAGGTCTTAATACCGCCATAGAGATCGGACCACTCTGCCCCAAAACGGCCCAGTGTTGGATCGGCGGTTCCATTACGAATTGCGCGCTGGTCTGTGTTTGAGCGCCCCTCAAAAATATTATCACTCAGGGCTTCATCATTCCACATACGATCTGCTGAATACAGCTGATTATAGGCCATATTGACCATTTTTTCGGAGTTTTCTGGATAGTCCCAAAAATTTTCATCGGTAAAACGGTCTGTTGGCAGCGTATCCAACTTATTACAGGATGTTAATTGGAGAATTGCTATTAAACTCAAGCCTCCTATAAGTATCTTATATAGTTTCATTACATAAAAGGTTAGAATTGAATATTTAATCCACCGCCATAGTATTTCAACGTCGGATAATTGCGGGCACTATTGGCCGAACCACCCATGTTAGAATCAAATTCGGAGGATTCGGGATCTATCCAGGAGTTTTTGCTCAAAGTCAGCAGGTTTTGGGCATTGATGAAAAAGCGAACACGCTGCAATCCCAATTTCGACACTACTTCTTTGGGTAACGAATAACCTACCTGTATATTTTTCAATCGAGCGTATTTCCCGTTGAAAAGATAGAGATCAGAATCTTTCCCAAAATTGTTGGTCGATGCTGTTGATCCATTTGCAGTCAGTCGGGGCCAGCGTCCATCAATATTGGTCGGCGTCCAGTAATCGAGTTGATGCTGATAAATGGTATAGGAATAATTCTGATGAAACGGTTCGATCAATTCTCCCCGGATCATCATATCGCGCTTGCCTACCCCTTGCCAGAACATACTAAAATCAAAATCTTTATAATTCAGGTTATAGGTAAGACCAAATGTAAACCGGGGGAAACCATTGCCCAACACAAAGCGGTCGCGTGCATCAATAATTCCATCGTTATTGCGGTCGACATACTTTACATCGCCGGGGCGCAGATCTGCTGCCGTAATACCGCTCGGCAAGGCCGAAGTTTCAATATCCGTTATATTTTGAAAGAATCCGGCCATCTTGTACCCATAATAGGAATTATAGGGTAGCCCAACACGCGTCAACTTAGTAATGTTATCGACTGTCGAAATACGGTCATCGCCGGGCATCGCAATAATCTTATTGTGACTATCGCCCATATTCGCATTGATCGTATGGTGGAAATCGCCTGTTGTAGCACGGTAGCTAAGGTTGATTTCCCATCCCTCATTGTTCATTTCACCTAAATTCTGGTTCTTTAGGGAGGTTCCGAAGGTGGAAGGTATTTGTGGCGACATCAAGATATCAACTGTACGCTTTTTAAAATAATCGAAACTGGCCGTTAATTTATCATGAAAGAAGGTGGCGTCCAACCCAACATTGAAATTATAGGTTTTCTCCCAGCGTAGATCCAGGCTGGCATAATTAAATCCCGCAGCAGAAACAGGTTTGTTGTTAAATCCATAGCTGTTCTGATAGGATTCATAGGTAAAATAATACGCATAGTCGTCTACGGCCTGATTGCCAAGAACACCATAGGTAGATCTGATTTTTAGGCTACCGACATGTTGTTTATACCAATTCATAAATACTTCGTCGGATGCCCGCCATCCGAGGGATCCCGAAGGAAAGAAGCCCCAGCGATTAGCTTTCGAGAACTTAGAAGACCCATCGTAGCGAAAGCTAAATTCGGCAAAATACTTACTTGCAAAGTCGTATCCGGCACGACCGAAGATCGAATTGATACTATTTTGCAGTGTCCCATTTGGTGTCACACGGGCACTCACGGGATCAATAACTGTCCCTGTCGTAGGTGTGCCGAGAACAGGATCAGTAAATTTCATTTTCAGTTCGTTTTGTCGGCGTGTATAGGATTCGTTGGATGCTCCAAACAGACCTGATACATGATGACTGCCAAAATTTCGGTCATAATCCAGGAGCAGTTGAAAGTTTAACAACGAAGCTTTTTCGTTAAAATCTTCGGTATTGCGGTCTGAATTGACGTAGACCTGTGCTTGCGTGGCATCTGGACTGGAATATAATGGCACCTGGATTCTACGGATAAAACGGTGATCTGCATAGATGTCCGCTCCGAAGATACCACGCAGTTTTAAACCTTCAAACAGTTTTGCTTCGAGATTCAGGTTGATATTGAAATAGTCGTTATCGTTTTTAATATAGCCGCCCTCATTCAGTTCGGCCAAAGGATTTTGATCTGTCAGTGCATTGTTGACAAGATATTTTCCATTATCAGCCTGCATGCGATAGTAGTAATAAGGCGGAAGTCTGGAAGCATTGATAATGGCACTTCCGGCCGTGTTGCTCATGTTGTTGTTGCGGGTATAGGCTAAGATTGAGGTCAATTTAAAACGTCCGATCTCTGTACTGAGGTTACTCCGCAGATTGTACCGCTTAATACCAAAGTCCTGTCCGACAAAGTTGCTGGGCTGATTGTAAAAGCCGCCGGAAAATAAGTAGGAACTTTTATCTCCACCGCCGGCCACACTGATATTATATTTTTGCTGGAAAGAGTTTTTCATGATTTCCGGCAAGTTCCACCGCTCGATATCCTGATGGGCATATAAGTCTGCAATAGCCTCAGGTGAAAACTGTGGGTCCATTCCTGAGTTGGTCAGTGCAAGATTACGAAGGGTCGCATTTTCATACCCTGCAACAGGTGAAAATAAAATCTTAGGTTCTTGCACACCCCACTGGGTGCCGACAGTCACCGCTGGCCGCTGGTTTTGGCGTCCTCTTTTGGTGGTTACCAAAATAACGCCATTTGCGGACCTCGAACCGTATATAGCCGTAGAACCTGCGTCTTTCAATACCGACACTGTTTCGATGTCATCCGGATTGATCTTATTGAGTGTTCCGCCTTCTGTAATAATTCCATCGATCACCACCAGCGGCGCATTACTGTTTATGGTAGATATCCCACGAATATTGATATTCATCGAATTATCATTGGGGTCCATGCTTTTCTGTTGGATGGTCAAACTGGGGGAGGCTCCTTGAAGGGCTTGCGTTACATTGCCTACAGGTCGGTTTTCGAAAGTCTTCGCACTGATCTGGTCAACAGCCCCGACAACACGCTGACGTGTCGTGGTACCATAGCCGATTACGATAACTTCTTCGAGCTGACTGTTGCTATTTTTCATGATCACATTGAGCTGCCCCGATCCATCGGTCCGCAGGGAAGACAGTTCTCCGCTCAACGCATCATAACCAACAGAGGAAAATACCAAGGTTGCTTTGGGTGAGAGATTTGTGAGGGTAAACATACCATCACTATTGGTGGTAGTACCTATAGATTCATTTCCTTTGACCCGTACAGAGACATTTGCGAGCGGTTCGCCACGTTCATTGGTCACACGTCCCTTTACAGGGACTTGATTTGGGATCATCGTAAACTCCATCGGTACGGACTTTATGGAAGCTTTTGGCTTATCATAAATGACCACAGTCTTATTATCCAACTGGTAAGACAAGGGCTGATCTTTAAAGATCTGGTCCAATACATCCGACAATTGACGATCCCTAACTTTTATGTCAACAGGCTTCGCGTTTACCATCTGCCGTTCCGTGTACAGAAAATTGTATCCCGTCTGAGATTTGAGTTCCCTAAATATTTTCTTAAGGCTCATGTTGGAGTATTCTAATGTTACCTTTTGTGCAAAGGTGGTAGCGCTAACCTGCATAAAAGTAACCAAGATAATTATGGTTGTCAATCGCATAATAAGCCATAGTTTACGGAATAGCAGATACGCTATCTCCTTTTTTCTGATATAATTTTGATACATTTGTAAGGTTTATTTGCAGTGTATTCGCGTCGTCCAAAACAGAAACATACTGCAGATTGGATAGTTAAAATTTAATTGTCCCAAACGGCAACCGAGCTCCTTCAGGATCTTGGTTGCTTTTTTATACCCCACCATCGTGGCTATTCGTTTTGTCGTTTTTTATTCATCGGTTTGTTTATTTAGGTTATTGTGTCATTAATTATTTTTAGGTTATTACGGAAGTACATGTATTTTTTTTCCGTCTATTCTGAAATGAACGGCACCCGTTTTTTCGAGCAGGCTTAAGACCTTTTGAACATCATCAAAACGCGATATTCCGCCACCAAATTTCTCGGTCGTTTTTTTACCCTGATAGATGACCTCCACATTATACCAGCGTGCCACCTTGCGCATGACGCTTTCGATATCATCTCCATCGAACATAAATTCGTTGTTTGTCCAGGCAATAACCGGCGCTGTATCTATTGGGCGGGATTTTAGCACCCCATGAGCTGTAAGGCTCGACTGCTCACCCGGTGCTAATAGCAATTTTTGACTGTGGGAACTGACCTGTACACGACCTTCCAGTAGGGTGGTCTGTACCGCCGTTTCGTCGGCATAACTGTTTACATTGAAATGGGTACCGATCACTTCGACCTGCTGAGCTGCTGCCTGCACAATAAAGGGGTGTTTGGAATCCTTCGCTACTTCAAAATAAGCTTCACCGGTCAGTGTGACAGTTCTGTTTTTTTGATTTGCAAAACGAACCGGATAGCTGAGCGAAGAAGCTGCATTGAGCCATACTTGTGTACCGTCAGGTAGCTTAATCCGATAGGTTTCTCCTTTGGTTGTCGATAAGGTATTTTGCTCGATTTCGCCCTGCGACTTATCGCTGACTTCGTAAATCAATTGGCCATCCGTTGTTTTAGAGATTCTTATACCCGATTCTTCCGCAATCCGACCGTTTTGTGTTTCATGTAGATGAATCTGCTTGCCGTTGGCCAGCGTTAAGGTCGCCGATTGTTTTCCGGGTGATATCACATGTTGTGCAGCTTGCGGAGATACGTTTTTAGTTTCAATGGTAAGAAACCAGCGACCAATAAATAATAGTCCGATAACAGCAGCTGCGCTTGCGCCAATACGTTTCCAAGTCCATAGCGATTTTGTTTTTGGTTTATTGATCTGGAGATGCAATTGGTCCCAGGTATTATCCAGTACGGCCAATAAAGTTGGATCGTCCAACAGATGTTGATCGACAGGATCGTCCAAAACCTCCTGGATGAGTTCTTGAAGTAATATTTTATCCCTGCCTGATTTTACATAGGACAAAAACGCACGGGAATTTTCTTCGCTAAGTTTTCCCTGTATATATCGCCTTAACGTATATCGAAGTGTTTTCTTTTCCACAATTGGTTATCCTCTTTTCAGCTAATACACTTCAGCGGTAAACGTCATCTGCTCTACCTGCAAATTTATTTTACTTTTTTTCTGTGCAATGAAAATTAGATGCGTTAATGCTGTTGGAGAAGTATAAAAGAAATAATGAGCAATGTGGATTTATCCAGGATCCCATGCTTCTCTTTGATATATTTTGTAGCTTTTACGATGTGGTCGTTGATGGTGGATGTCGATATACTCAATAAGTCGCTTACTTCGGCGTAGGTTTTGCCCTCAATTTTACAAAGTTTGTAGATCAATTTGCGTTGTGGCGGCAGCTGGTCAATGGTCTGAGACAACCATTCTTCATATTGCTTTTCATAGAGTTCTTCTTCGACGTGACTGTATAAGGCGGTATTGTGAAGGCTAAGATATGCCTGAACTTGTTTTTCGAGGTTATTTCGCCGGATAAAATTATAGACAGTATATTTGGCGATCTGGAACAGATAAGATCGAAAAGACTGCTCGGGATCAATCAACTCCCGTTTATCCCATACTTTAATAAATACTTCCTGTAATAGTTCGACTGCGTCTTCTTCGGACTTGACCATCTTACGGATGTTGAGATAAATACGCCCGCTATACCTACTGTAGACCTGCCGAAAAGCACGCTGGCAGCCAGAACGCAGGGAGATCAAGACAGACTTCTCTTCAGTATCGTCGTATTTTTGTGCGTACATTGTCACGTTTTACCCTTTCATTACTAGCAAAGATTGCTATTTGTTTATAATATCCGGTTATTGATCTCCAATCTTAACATTTGCTTACAAGCTAATAAGCGTCACAAAAAACAATTACATGATGCAGGAATATTTCATAAGTTGGTCTTTCACGCACTGTGTCTAGTAATTTGTGGATTACTCCCTTAATCTGGTTACGAACAAATATAATAAAACTAAAACGGTTTTGCTTTTTTTAATAAAAATTTAAAACGATTAACAAATTTTGATTTTTCTCTAACATGCATCGCAGGAATTCATCCGGCACATAAAAAGGAGACTACGATTTTACTTCGTGTCTCCTTCATAGCCCAACAGTACCTGTCGAAGCTTTTCCTCAGACCTCCTTCCCACGCTTACCAGGGCAATAGGTGAGATCGGCCCCATCGCCAAAGAAGAAACAGGAGCAAGACGAAGCCCATGATCCAAACCTGCTGGGCAGAGCGCATTTGGCTGCCGCTTTTTTCATGGCTGACCTGCTTTTGTTTTTCCTGTTGCCTTTTTTCAGCCAGCTCCAGTACCTGTTTACTGACCCTTTTGGCCGACTCATGCAATAATAAACCTCCCGACCGGGCAGACAGACCACTATCGGGATAGAAACGAAAAGCACTGTCCGTCCAAAAGTACCAAAGGCGGGAAAGCGTATCCTGATGGTCAGAATATAACGTTCGGAGCTGCTCGGTATACTGCCGGTGCGCATCCGTTTCTTGTTGTTTCTGATATTTTTTACTTTCGTAGACCTTGCAGGAGCCCAGCAAGAATAAGAGTCCCCCATAAAATATCATCTGGCATAGCCTTGTGTTCATCCTTCCTCCTTTCAGTCCAGCCAATTTGAAAAAGCATAAATGGTAGCCAAAGGACGTCGTTTAGACAAAACCCTATTGGCACTGTTCCCTTCCACAGTCACAATCCAGTTGCCTTTCTGTTGGCGTACAAGCCCCACATGGTTTATGCGCCGCAGACTGCTGCTGTAAATCGCAAACAGATCGGCCTGTCGGATGCTCCCCTGCCCGATCTGTGCAGCCGTATACCGACGGGCCATCGGAAAGAGTGCCGGGCACCAGGCATTGCGCGGCAATGGGCGTCCAGCCCGACCATAACACCAGGATACGAAAGCTGCACACCAGGCGTATCCTTTTCCAAGCCCCACGTAGCGCAGATAGGCTTCTACCCGCGGACCATCGTTATTGCCTGTAGCTTCCTGCACGCCAATCTCCCGCACAGCGCTATCGATAATACGTTTACGCAGGTCCGATCCTATGTAGTCATTTATCGCTACAGCGTCACCATGCTCGACCAAAGGATCGGCGCTTCGAAGCTCGGTATAGCCGCTTGGTACATCCTGTTCTCTTATAGCAGCAGTGCCAGCACGGCCAAGAAAGAGAACAGCGACAGAAAGAATACCGAAAAATAGATAATGCATTGTTGCCATGATGTCAATTGATTAAAGTGAGCACTAAATTCCTGACGGAAAAACTTAAAAGGCTGCCAGAGCATTTCCTGAAGCCAAAAGCAGCAATAAACAGCCGCTAGGCCAGCCAGGATGGCAAATAGCAGCACCGAGAGCATACCGATGTCCAATACGCCCGCTGTTGGATCGATGGCCTGCAGCAAGAGGCCTGATGAAATAAAAAATATCAGCAGGCAGGCCAGTATAATGCTAAGCAGCTGCCGCCCCGTTAAAGGCCAATAGGTATCCTCGATATCCTGGGCCAGTTGTTTTTGTATAAATTCCATATTGCATATTTAAATTTTTAAAAGAAAACTGTTTTCTGATCAATGGAAGCTGCTCTTGTTGGAGCAGCTTCCATAATCTGACCAGAACTAGGTCAACACAAATTCACCCAGATACTGACTACTCGATGTAATGTTACCATCCCGATGTATGGTAAATGCCCAGCCAACCACGGTCTTGCCCGAATAACTTGCCGGCAATGCAATTTCCAGGGTACTATCGTTTCTGGTTGCACCTTCATAGGCATAAAAGAGATTCTCAACCGGTTCATGTAGGATTGCGAGTACCTGATCGTCGGAAAAGGCATTGAACTTATTGATCGTAGGATCCCAGCCCAATGTGAGTACACCCGGTGCCGACTCCACAGCCTCTAGGCCCATTAGGATAGCCAAACTACCACTGGCGATTTTTACGGAAGCATAATCAATACTAAAATTAGGATAGTTACCGACAATTGCCTGATCGATAAAATGCTGAAAAGCGACGTTGTAGCCTGTCTTTCCGCGCTGTTTGCTGTCGGAATAGCCCAGCATCAGCACATCTTTGATGGATTTGAGAAAGCTGGTTGTTATTCCAAACTTCGTGCGCTGTGCCAGCTGCTTATCAGAAGCCGGTTTTGAACTTTTCTTGGGCAGGGAGCGGACATAGTCAATTCCGCGCCATGACGAGCCCACAATGTTGCCCACTTTACCTGTGTAGGCACCATGTATACCTTTATTAAATCTTGCCATGTTATTAATTTTTTTAAATGTTTAAAACGATGTGGCGCTGCAGGCAGCCACGGATATCGATATCATGGCACTAAGGTAAATCGGTAACGGGACGAAGGCTGCCAAATGGCGTTATCTGACGTCACTTGTCCGAAAATGCCCGTTTCTACGACATGTATTAAGGAAATAGCAAGGCTTGTGATTGGGCTTAGCAAACTTATGGAAGGCAGCAAAGAGGCTTCTAAAAGACAACTCGTCCGCTTGTAGCAGGCTAATTCGATGTTTTTCTGTGGTCACACGACCAACAAAACAGCAATAAAATAGCAGAGAAACAGCAACGGAATACCAACGAACAGGCAAACAAAGGGTTATGAAAGCCCAAGGCAGTCCCGAAGAAAGAGCAAAGAACAGGCAAACAAAGGGCAACGAATAAGCAGAGAAACAGCAACGGATAAGCAGATAAAGGACAAAGAAAGACCAAAGAACAAGCAGCGAAACAACAGGGACGGCAGCAAAAAGGCAAGCCAATGTATCTGCAGTCCCAAGCGCATACGCCTGAAATCCAGCTTAAACAAAATTTTTTCAAACGAAGCCCCTTAGCAGTTGTTCTTTTTTTAAAAAAGTATATATGGCACATTTAGAAGTAAAACCGAGAAACGGAGCGCCATGGTGGCTATGGCTGCTGCTTTCACTTATCGCGCTGGGATTGGTCCTGTATTTTATAAACCGTACTAACAGTGACGCCAGGTTAGATAAACCTATTCCCGACACAAGCATTAACACAACAGCGCCACAAACAGATACGCTTTAGAACTCCGTTGCATATACGAATTGATCACCCAAAAAATTAAAGACATGGCATTAGAAGAAAAAAAATATAATCATCTGATTGAACTCGGTGGAAGCGATTACGAAATCGTCGATGGCGAACCTGATATCCGGGGCTGGAAAGTAAAGAATGAGGCCGGCCAACTGCTCGGCAAGGTAGATGATCTGCTCTTTGATCCTGAAAGCCAGCAGGTCCGTTATATTATTATCGATCTCCATGACGCCGAATTTGTTATTGACGAAGATAAGAAAGTATTGGCCCCCATTGGACTGGCGTCGCTTTACGATGGTACGCAGATTCAGCCCAGCAATGAAGAAGCTTACCCGACTCCAGCTGTCGAACCGATCGATCATAGCGTGATCCTAACAGTAGACGAAATTCCAACGGAAGAACCTGCAACGGATTATCTGTATAATCCCGCCGATGATGGTGAAGTTGTTGTGATATCCGTCAACGAAGATCAGTTAATCCGCCTGCCTGCTTACCAACAGGATCAGCTCGATCCCGAAACAGAACTAAGTATCCGTCATGTATTTGAAGGCACCGGCGATGTGGGTTTTATCGTGAGCGAGAACAGCTATCATCCGACTGAATTCTATGATCATTATCACTTTAGTGAATATACGTTTTATAGCGATGGGAAAAAGACCGAAAGCCTTCCAGCGGATCAGACTCAGCGGACCCGAAGGGTAGCTGCCCGACATGAGCAAACCACAGGACATGAGCCGGGTACGCTCGACAATAACAGTGAATTATAGCACTATCAGGAATAACGATTACATCAGGCTTGGATAACAGTATTTATCTAAGCCTGTTGTCTATTTATAACTGTTTTATCGGGCCGTATTTCCCGAATTGACTCGTTAAAATACCCAAAACACCAGTATTTTATAACCTATCGCACAAAATAACTACTCAAATCCCTTTAACGTCATATAAACTGCATAAAAATTGCAGGATTTGTAGCAAATCAATACAAATCGGTTATGAAAACAACATATAAAAACATCCACGCAAAGAATAGACAAACCATCAGGAGGTATTATGAAAAATATAGCTGGTATAAACTTGACCGGGAGGAGCTAGCACAAGAATTACTTATCCGTGGGGGCTTTCTGGCAATTCTTACCTGGCTGCTGTGGTAAACTAACCCTACATCGACGGAGATATCAATTCACAATATCCAAACCATTTGCATTTCTGTGTTGTCCTATCTGTAAACTTAAATCAACAACACATTGAACAGATTTGCCCGGATTGCTTTAAAAACAATATTGTGGATTATTGGAGGAATAATTACGCTTTTTATTCTTATCGTTTTCCTGCTTCGCCTACCTTCCATACAGAATTATATTGCTGGTAAAGTGACACATTATGTCGAAGGAAAGATCGGCACCCCCGTCAAAATTGGTTACATCAATATCGATTTTCCTAAAAAATTGATTTTGGAAGATATCTATCTCGAAGATCAAAGTAAAGACACCTTAGTTGCTGGTAAAAGCATTGCGGTTGATATCAATATGCTGAAACTATTAAAGAATACTGTTGAAATCCAAAGCCTGGAGGCCGATGGTATTACCGCCAAAATACGTCGTTCCTTGCCCGACAGCAGCTTTAACTTTGACTATATCGTCAAAGCTTTTGCTTCTGAAAAGGAAAGTGAACCAACCGCCGACACAGCATCAGCCCTTCTTTTTAACCTCGATAAGGTCAAGTTTTCAAAAATACATGTTGTCTATGCCGATGCTGTGATCGGTACCAGTGCCGACGTCTATCTTGGTCGTTTAAATACTAACATAAAGAAATTTGACCTGACCAAAAACATGGCCTTTGAGCTGCCGAAAATCAATATCGACGGACTAAATGCCACGGTCAAACAGTGGAAGCCCGCCGTAGAAGGCGCAGGCCCATCGGTTGAAGATTTTGGTATCACCGATAAAACTGCACAGACCACATCCCTCCTTCCTGATGTAGGCATCCAGGTGGCCGAACTCAGTAATGTGCTGGTTCGTTATGAAGATGAATCGAGTGCACTTAAATCTCAATTTATCCTGAAAAATTTCTATGCCGCTATCAATAAGATCGATCTCAACAATGAATTTGTCGATATCCAAAAGCTCCAACTCGATGGTTCGGATCATAATGTCCTGCTGGGAAAAATTCAAAAATCTTCGGCCGCAGCAGCAAAAACCAGCAAAACTGAAGCCGACAGCAGCGCCGCAAAGATGAACTGGATCGTTTCGGCAAAAGACATCAACATCAATAATACCAGTATCCGTTTTAAGGACGACAACCAGCCCCGCATCAAAGGATTTGACTATTTTAACATCCATATGCCGGGACTCAAAACCCAGCTGACAGATTTATATTATAGCGCCGATTCCATCAGCGGATCACTGAAAGAGCTTGTTGCCGCTGACCACTCCGGCTTTGCGATCAAGCAACTGAAAGCCGATTTTAACTATACCAGTACAGGTGCCGAAATTAAAAATCTATATGCGGAAACTCCCCGTACCCTAATTCGCGATTATATTAAGCTAAGTTACCCTTCCTTGGATATCATTACCAAAAAGCCAGAACTGATACGGGTCAATGCCAGCCTCATAAAGTGTTATATTGATATGCGCGATATTCGTTTTTTTGCCCCTTTTCTGGACACTATGGAAGTGATGAAGCCCCTGCTGGACAAGAAGTTTTATATTGATACCCGTGTGGCTGGCCGTGTAGATGACCTGAATATTCCGAATATCGATTTCCGCACACTTTCCAATACCAGGCTGATTGCAAGTTTACATTTAAAAGGATTACCCGATATGAATAAATTGTCGGTAGACCTCAACCTTAAAAAATTAACCACAGGCCGTTCGGATATCGAAAAGCTGGTTTCCAGGTCGATGCTACCTCAAAATATTGAGCTGCCCAATACCATCGGACTGAGCGGTACTTTTAAAGGTGGAATAGCATCTTTTAACACAAAACTGGCTTTGGTTACCGAAAAAGGGATTGCTAAATTAGATGGAAAGGTTGCTATGGCCAAGCGCGATACCAGCTATGAGGCATCGGTGAGTGTACGCGATCTGGACATCGGCAAAATCATGAAGATGGACAGTACGTTGGGGATTCTTTCTTTTGAAGGAAAAATAAAAGGCAAAGGCACAGATCCCAAAAAAATGATGGCCAGTTTTGATGGCAAAGTGAACCGCATGGACGCCATGGGCTACCGCTATCATGATATCGATATGGATCTCTCGGCAGACAAAGGCGCCATTAAAGCATCCGTCATCAGTCCCGACCCCAATATCAAGCTGCAATTGGATGCCACTGCGCAGATGGATGCGATCTATCCCAAAATAGCCTTTGAAATGAACGTCGACAGCATCAACCTACAAAAGTTAAACCTGGTGAAAGATGCCATCAGCTACCGTGGTAAGCTCAGCGGTAATTTCAGTACTGCTGATCCAAACTTCCTCAACGGTGAAGCGCATATCACCAATTCGTTAATCCGATACAACAGCGATCGATATGCACTGGACACGGTATCCCTCTTGGCAAAAGCTGACAGCAGCCGTAATCAGCTGCAGCTGCGTTCCGATTTTCTGAATGCCCACCTGGTTGGCAAGTACAAAATTTTAGAACTGCAAAGTGCCGTACAGGATCTCCTGCAGCTATATTATACACCCGAAAAGCCTATCAAGATTCCGCCCTACTCGCCGCAGCTCATCGAATTTTCGGCACAGCTGACCCGAAATCGGCTTATTCAGGATTTTCTCCCTGAGCTGACAGAAATGAAAGCCATTACCTTGGATGGTCGCTTCGACAGTGGATCCAAGAATCTCTCAGCCAAACTAGATGCACCCCGGGTTGTATATGGCGGCACAGAAATCAATAATGTTACCCTGGACATCAACAGCCTGGATAGTTCCCTTTACTATTCGGCCCTGATCAATAAAGTTAAAGTCAGCAGTATTGAAATTACCAACACCATTCTGAGCGGAAAGGTCGCACAAAACATCGTTAATCTGGGCCTATGGATCAAGGATAAACAAGATAAAGAACAATATCATCTCGGTGCCGACATGCAGGCCAAGGATGGTCTATTTGTATTCAGTTTGCTTCAGGACGGCTTAATGCTCAACTACGATAAATGGGATGTAGCGCCTAATAATACCCTAAAATTTGGCAGCGCGGGCATACTGGCCGATAATTTCGTGCTGAGCAACAAGGGGCAGGAGCTGCGCATTGCATCGCAAGACAGCATCCTTAACTCACCGGTTGATGTGGATTTTAAAAATTTCCGCATAGAGACCCTGAGCAAGATGGTTATGAACGACAGTCTGGATCTGGGCGGCGGTATCAATGGGCAGACTACACTTTCCCGACTGGAAAGCAGTCCAGTGTTTGTGGCAGATCTGATCGTAGATAAGTTTTACTTCGGAAAAGATACCGTGGGCAATGTCAATATCAAGGTCAACAACGAGCGTGAAAATACCTATAGCGCAAACGTGAGCGTTACTGAAAATGGAAATAATCTGGTTCTCAGCGGCGATTTTATCAACCCGCCACAAGGCGATGCAGCGCTAGACTTCACACTGGATATTGCGCCACTGACGATGAAGACCGTACAGGCTTTCAGCATGGGAAACCTCAAAGATTCCAAGGGCAACCTCGAAGGGCAGTTAAAAATAGTGGGCTCCCCTTCGAAACCACAGATCAGGGGTGATCTCTATTTTAGAGAGGCTGAATTCAATGTGGCGATGCTCAATGCCCTATTCAAAGCAAAGGATGAACAGATCCGCTTTGATCAGAATGGCCTATCGTTCCCCAAATTTGAACTCGAAGACAGCAAAGGCAATATTGCCCAGGTCAGCGGTTCTGTCAATACACAGACCTACACCGATTTTGACTTTGACATCGGCATCGCTATGGAAAATTTTGAAGTCCTGAATTCCACACAGGCAGACAACGACCTCTTTTATGGAAAAATGTTTCTTGGCACCGATCTGCAGATCAGCGGAAATCTAAACAAACCGGTGGTGGACGGTACCATCAAGGTCCTTGACAGCACCGATTTTACCATGGTGATGCCCAACAATGATCCTGGCATGGCCGATCGGAAGGGCGTGGTCGAATTTGTGGATAAACGGGATACAGCTACCACAAATGCGCTTGCCAGATTAGATTCGATGACTGTAACAAAGCTTACAGGAATAGACGTCGATCTGAATCTGCAGACTGATAAAGACGCCAAGTTTAAGATTCTTCTTGACGCCGGTTCGCAGGATGCCCTAAACATTCAGGGCGAGGCGGAATTGAATGCAGGCATGGATGCCAGTGGCAAAATAACGATGTCGGGAACATTTACCGTGGAGCAGGGAAGCTATTCTTTCAGTTTTGGACCTGTGAAAAAAGATTTTACCTTTCAGAAAGGAAGTACGATCACCTGGAATGGAGATCCGTTGGATGCACAGCTCAATATTACCGCAGCCTATACCTTAAAAGCCCCTACCCTGGAACTTGTTGCACCACAGCTCGGCACGCAGAATGCCAACTTATACAAACAGAAGATCCCATTCGATGTGCTGTTAAAAATCACAGATAAGCTATTCCAGCCACAGCTCAATTTTGACATCGACCTGAATGCCAACAATGCCATCGTATCGCAGGATGTTATCAGCAAGGTAGACAATGCGCTCAGCACACTTCGGGATAATCCTTCCGATCTCAACAAACAAGTCTTTTCACTGATTGTACTAGGGCGTTTTATGTCTGCAAATCCATTTGAGAGCCTTTCCGGAGGTGGCGGTACAGAAGCGCTTGTGCGGAATAGCGTCAGTTCGTTTTTAAGCTCGCAGCTGAACAGGCTGGCCTCAGATTTAATTACCGGCGTTGAGCTTGATTTCAACCTGACATCAGAAGATGATTACAGCACCGGAACGGCCCAGACACGTACCGACCTGAATATCGGCGTTTCCAAAATGCTGCTCAACGACCGACTGAAAGTCAATATCGGATCTAACTTTGAAGTAGAAGGGAATTCACGTCCGGGTGAAGCTGCCAATAATATCGCCGGCGACATACAGCTGGATTATCAGCTTTCGCAGGACGGGCGCTACTTTGCACGCTTCTACCGCAAAAACCAATATCAGGTGACTTTACAGGGGCAATTTGTCGAAACCGGAATCGGTTTTATCATCACGATGGATTACAACCGATTTAAGGAAATCTTTATGCGTTCCAAAAAGCTCAAAGAATATTATAATACCGGTAGCAAGAAATTCAGGAAGCGTTTTGACGTAGACCGAATGGAACAAGATTCGGCCTATCGGGACAGTGTGCGTACGGTGATCCGTGATAGCCTGATGCTCCATAGTCCGGAATACAGAAAACAGCTAGAAGATCAGCAAAAAGAACAGCAGCGCCGCCAGCAGGTAGACAGCGCTGCAAACAACGGCCGGAAAAAAAGTATGCCAACACATTCAGATACCATCAGAACCACAGCGATTAAAAATGAAGACGAGGAAAGGAGTTACCATGCAAATTAAATTAAAATCGATTATTGGCCTGCTTGCCCTTGGTGGGCTGATTGCTTCCTGTTCGTCGACTAAAAACCTGCCCGAAGGAGACAGCCTTTATGTAAAGGGAAACGTTAAGATCGCTTCCGATACTATTCCAAAGAAAGACAAGGAAAAGCTGGCTACCTATCTGGCCGAATCGCTTCGGCCCCAGCCCAACAAGCGTGTTTTAGGCATGCCTTACAAGCTTTATTTTAACAATATGGCCGGCGATACGTCAAATAGCAATTTTATCAAGCGTTTTTTCAAAAAGATAGGTGAAGAACCCGTTTTGCTGAGCGATGTAAACCGGGAGTACAATGAGAATCTGCTGCGCAACCGGCTTGAAAATATCGGTTTTTTCAATGCGGAAGTTACTTCGGATACAATCGTCGAAAATAAAAAAGCTACGGTAGACTATACCGCCAAGCCCAATCTGATCTACCGGATCAAATCCGTCACTTTTGACGTAGACAGCAGCACGCAACTGGGACGCGATATCCGCGCAACTTCTGACCGCAGCCTGTTGCAGGTGGGCAAAAATTATAGTCTTGATGTTGTGCTCAATGAACGAGACCGCATCGACAACGTCCTTAAAAATAAGGGCTATTATTATTTCAGCCCAGACTACATCCTGGTACAGGTCGACAGCACTATCGGGAATCATAAAGTCAACCTCTATGTGACCGTAAAAAAGGAAACGCCCGAACAGGCAAGAGCCGCATCCAAAATCAATAAGATTTATATTTTCCCAAACTATACCGAGACCGGAGCTGGCTACCAGCAGTCACCGCGGAATGCCGAACTATTTGATAGCAGTTATTATTTTATTGACCCAAATCATACCTTCCGCAAACCTGTAATCGCCAATCATATTTTTTTCAAGGCGGGCGATCTGTATAACCGCGACGCCCACAACAGGACCATTAGCCACCTGGTGAATCTCAACAGCTGGAAATTTGTCAAAAATAACTTTGTGGACAGCAAGGAAGTACCCAATGCGCTGGATGTATACTATTACCTTACTCCGCTGCCAAAGAAATCTGTCCGTGTAGAACTGCTAGGAAAAATGGCTTCGGTCTATAATGGGACCGAAGTAAATATCAACTGGACCCTTCGGAATGCCTTTAAAGGCGCCGAGAAGCTCAATATCAACGTATTTGGCGGGTATGAAATACAAACGGGTGGCAATGCAGATCTGAACTCCAGCTATTTCCGCTACGGCACCGAGGCAACCTTGACATTTCCGAGGATACTGACACCATTTGGCACCATCAATCCTTCCCGTCAATATATTCCGAATACCTATATCAAGGCACGGTACGAATTCCTTAACCGCCGCAAAGCCTATACGCTCAATTCGATGGCGCTGAGCTACGGTTATACCTGGCAAGAGAACGAAGAGAAGCAGCATGATCTGGCGCTGATGGAAATCACCTATGTACAGCCGAGAGGTATTTCGGAAAGCTACAAGATGCAGATGGATACCATTCCGGCGCTGCGGCATGTAATCGATCCCCAATTCACAATTGGGCCCAATTATAACTTCACCTTTCAGAACACCATGAAAAAGCACCTGCGCAATACGTTTTATTTCAAGGGAAACCTGGATCTGTCGGGAAATATCCTGGGGCTTATCAAAGGTGCAGACTTTAATAAGGGCAAGACTTTTAAACTTTTTGATGCGTACTTCTCGCAGTATGTCAAAGCCAGTGTGGATGGCAGGCATTATTTCAAGCTCAGCGAAAATTCACAGATCGCATCACGGGTGAGTATAGGGATGAGCTACTCCTATGGCAATTCGCGTTCCCTGCCCTATCTTAAGCAATATTATGTGGGCGGACCAAATAGTATCCGTGCCTTTGGCGCCCGTGCGATCGGACCTGGCACGGTAGCGCCAGAAAGACTGGGCAATGGACTTTTCTATGCCGATCAGACAGGCGATATCAAGCTGGAGCTGAACACCGAATACAGGGCAAAAATTGCTGGCCCTGTCCATTGGGCGGCCTTTATCGATGCTGGAAATGTATGGCTGCAGCGGGATGATGAGACCAAACCGGGCGGAAAATTCAGCAAGGATTTCCTGCAGGAACTAGCCGTCGGCGGCGGCTTGGGATTACGGTTTGACTTTACTTTTCTGATCCTGCGTACTGACTTTTCCATCCCGTTCCGTATCCCCTATTTACCGAAGGGCGAGCGCTGGGTATTTAAGGATATCGACTTTGGAAGTTCAAGATGGCGAAAAGATAATCTGATGTTTAATCTCGCGATAGGTTATCCATTTTAGTCTGGACATATCAACATAGTGATCACCTAAAACCGAAGTCCTTATGATTAATGAAAATATTCTGGGTATTATTGCGGGTGTCCTTACATCAATTGCTATGTTGCCGCAGCTGATCAAGGTATTGAAAGAAAAAAATGTGGATGACCTTTCTCCTGTTATGCTGTTAACGTTAATCATAGGGCTTTCCCTATGGGTTTGGTACGGGGTAATTAAAAGTGAGGCGCCCATTATCTATTCAAACAGCTTTGCTGTTCTGGTCAACCTGTGTCTGTTAGGCAGCTATCTAACTTATAGAAAAAAGACCTAAAAAAAGGCGGATAACATTGCTGTTATCCGCCTTTAACATGAAAACACTATTCTACAAACCGTTCAACCAACTATTCACCTCGTCTTGTGTTTTACCTGTTTTCTTTTGAAGTTTACCAACCAACTCATCTTCTTTGCCCTCCGCATATAGTAAATCATCATCTGTAAGATCAGCATATTGCTGTTTTACCTTACCTTTAATTTCGTTCCAACGACCTTTCCATGTTAATTCACTCATACTATTTTTTCCTTTCGTTTTTTTATAAATAGAACAGCCTGCAGCAGGAATCGTTTAAAAAAAAATGTTATCAAATGTTAAAAAACTAGCTAATGGATTCTATGCTGTTTTATCAATAGTCGTTTCCTCTTCATCGAGCGGCGCCGGAGGAATTTCATCGACGTTGCGTTCGATTTCCTGTGTCTCTACATGGACCGCAAATTCAGAAGGCTCGATTGGGATAGCCATTTCTGTTGCATACTCCCGCGTGAAAATAGCTCCAAAATAAAGAATTGCCGCGGTGTAATACACCCAGAGCAAAATAAGCACAAATGAGCCGGCCGCACCGTAAGTATCTTGCGTCGCCGAGCGTTCAAGATATATGCCGATCAGGTAACGGCCGATTACAAATAATATAGCCGTGAATAGCGCGCCCGCCCGAACAGTCTTCCATTGAATATTGACATCGGGTAAGGTTTTAAAGATCACGCTAAAGAGTAGGACGATAACCACAAAGGAGATGACAAAATTGATTAAGTTCATCAGCACGACCGTGATTTCCGGGAAATAGCGCTGCAGCTGCCCGGTAAGTGCAAGAATGATTCCGTTGATAATCAATGTCACCACCAGAAGAAACCCCAATCCAATGACCAGTGATGAAGAGAGCAAGCGGTCCTGGATCATCTTGAGCCAACCTTTTTTGGGCTTTGGGCGCACATGCCAGATCTTATTGATGGAATTCTGCATATCCCCAAAAACCGTCGTTGCACCGATGATCAGGGTTCCCACACTGATTACCAACGCCATATTTGATTTGCCCGATAACTGCAGATTTTGAATAACCTCTTCAATCTGTTTGGCGGCGCTATTGCCTACCAGGCCGTTAAGTTCTGCAAAAACCTTTCCCTGAATGGCATCGGCACCATAAAATATACCGGCCAGCGCGATCATCAAAACCAATATTGGGCCGATCGAAAAAACGGTGTAGTACGATAATGAAGCACTATATTTCATGGAGTCTTCATTCATAAAGCCTGATACGGTATTTTTCAGTATCGTCCAATACGTTTGCAGCTTGCTTTTATTTTCCTTTTTTACATGCATTGTCGTTATTGTTTTTAAGAAAGAAACTCCTTAAAATGACATAAAGTTTGTTTTTTAAGAAAATTGGGCATCTAAGAAACGTATTACCCATGTCCTCAAAATACACCTTCAGTCCAAATAATCAACTCTAAGTATCCTAAAAATCAAGAAGTAAGCTACAGATAATTACCATAAAAGAAACAAAGACAAACTAATGATTAATCTTTCTTGTTCTACCTTAAAAACAGCATTAGAAAATATGAAAAGAAATCAGAACGACCCTAATATTTTAAATGACCTTATTAAAATCAACAATGACCGTATTGAAGGTTATGAGCTAGCGATCGACCTTGCCAATGAACAGGGCGAAGGTGCGCGTGAAGCAGTTTTCAGACAGTTTATAGGGCAGTCGGAAAAATTTATTGCAGAACTCAGTCCCCTTGTTGAGTTTGCCGGCCAGTACGCCACTGACCGGACCAAATTAAGCGGCGAGCTTTTTCGGCTGTGGATGGTCATCAAATCAAAATTATCGGGCGGTAATATGCAAGATTTATTGGAGCATTGTGATCGGGGCGAGACGGCTTTCCGAGAGGTTTACAACAAAGCGCTAGCAGAGGAAAATAAGCTCTCCATAGGGGCCAAAAATCTAATCCAGATTCAGCTGAGCCAGCAGCGTGAAGCCCATGAAAATATTAAAATCCTGCGCGAAATCTAGATTTGCACTTTCTATTAGACTATATATTCGTTTTACAGGGGCACGATATACTCTATTTCTTCGAAGCAAAAAGGCTAATTCCTTTGCGAATCAGCCTTTAAAACAACCTATTAGATCAATCCTTTATTGATGCTGCGCTTGATCGCCTCCTGCAGATCCTGCTCGCGGTAATAATGCTTGTTACCCAGGCAAATCGGTATAAGAATACCCGCTTTTACCCAGCGGTTGTAGGTGCGTTCAGAGATTCCCAGGCGCGACACCACAGCCATGCGGGTCATCAGCTCATCTACCTTCCATCCCCTATCCTTATTTTCTGTTGGCAGCAGGTGATGGCCAGTGCAGGACAGTCTTTCGTTGATCTGCCGAAGCAATTGTACGATTTCATCCAATTTTGTCATATAAAATTTCAATGGTCGACACCATGAAATGCGGGCAGCCATACCCTTTTATCTGTTGTTCTGTCTGTACACTTCAAAGCGATGGTTAAAATTTGCCCGATATGCCCGCGTAATCGAAATAGCCATTCCATTTCGCGGTTTTATGAGATAGAGCTCGTTTGGACGCACCAAGTACACTTTGGCCAAATTGACCAGTGTATTGAGGCGCGGTCGGGCAAAGTTTTGTACAGACAGCTTTGACTGCAGTTGGTGCAGTTTCGTATTAAATCGATGGCTCTCCGCTTCCAAAACGATCTGTAGCTCGCCCAGTTCCACACTGGCGTAATAGATGTCCCCGACCTCGATCAGGACGATTTCATTTTGCAGGGTTTTCATCGTAAGGCTCTGTATATCCCGGCTCTGCTGTTCTGCTTTGCGGTCGACAATGCCCACAACTTCCTCCATGATGGTCTTTAAAATTTTAAAACTTGTTATCTTGCTCAGATAAGCACATATGCCTGCCTCATTGGCCTCAAATACGTAGCTGGGATAGGCCGAGCAGGCCACCATCACCGGCGGGTTGGCAATCATCCCGGCTAGCTGGATCCCGTTTACGCCAGCCTGACCAAGGTCCATGTCGAGCATCAGAATATCCACTTCGTTCTCTTTCAGATAGGTCATTGCCTGCTCGGGACTGCTGACAATGCCGATATCTTCGTGGATAAAGGGCAGGTCGTGTAACTGCATCAGGATGTATAACAGCGAATCCGGATCGTCGTCGACAATCAATAAGCGGTAATTGAGTTTGTTCATTTTCGGTTGGTAAAATCAAGGTTAATATGTACAGTAAAAATATCGTCACGCAGCAGTTTTTTCACCGTGGACTTATAATCTACCTGCTTCAGTTTGGCATCGAGCAGGGCAAAACCAGTTTCTGAATTGATATCACTTTTCTTAGGCGACCAGTGATTTTGGCAGCGGAGACTGATGCCCGATTCAACCGCTGTAAGCTGCATCTCGACCGGGTTCTTTGCATCAATTTTTGCATGTTTGAGGCAATTTTCGAGCGGAAAGAACAGCATACCGGCAGGGATATCCGGATAGTGACAATCTTGCATCCGTTCCCTGTACCGAATGGAACGTTCCTTATAGTGGTAGCGCAGCAATCGGATAAAACAATGAAGTTCATCCAGTTCGGCAGCGAAAGGCTGCGCCTTCCCTAAATTTTCAATCCGCAACAGGTAAGCCAAAAACTGCATTATATCACGTTTGGTGTGACGGTCTTGGGGTACCTCGCTGAGCATCATCTTACCAAAGCTTGTCACAAATACCGATTGCAAAAAGTGCGAAGTGTATTTCATATCTTGCGCTCTTTCCCTAAAAGTAGCCAGTTCACTGTTCAGTACAATGTTTTCTTTCTCCGTTCGGTAAGCATGCTGCCGCCAGAAGGTAAACCCGCCTATCAGGTTGGTCACAAAATAACGAACGCCCATATGGAAGTTAAACAGGTGCAGCTGCAGCGGCTGGGTGCGCCGCGAAAAATGGATCCCCATGAGTGGTAGCAGCACATAGATCAATTTGCGCATAAAAAAGAATACCGTCAGCGTGATAAAGAGATAGATGCCTATAGCCAGTAGTTTCTGAACAACGGTGCCATACCAATAGAAGAGGATCAGCCTAAAGATCACATAACTGTACAGCGTATACAGACATGCCGCTGTAACGATCTGCACTGGAGCAATGGGCACGCTGTTCCATAACAGGTTGGCAGACCAGATGACAAGCAACATAAAGATATATACAAAAAGATGCCAGTAGGTTAAATCCAAGATCCGTTTCATTATAAATTAATTGGTATTACTTTATATTTAAATTTAAAAATATTCTCACACAAACAGACAACAAAAATATTCCCTATTAAACACTCCTTTTCTACCCTCCAGCACAATGCTGATATTGCCTTCCGACGCTAGGTCGAATTCGGCCTGCTGAAATGCTTCAATCTGATAGCAGTTGAGTTTATGCAGATAGCCCCAACATTCCCAACGCCATGGCTCATTGCGGATCTGGTCAGCCAGAAAATCGTACAGCAACTGCATGCTGCGCTGGATATAGATTTCTCGCTTTTCATTGGGCAGCTGCTCAATTGCCGTGCCCAGCAACAGCTGCTGTTTCCCTGCTACGGTGCGGTGCGATATCGGCAGGATGGACGTGCCGAGCAGGGCACTTAGCAATGCTATTCCCTTACGGACAAAGAGATCGTTTGCCAGAAAGCTGATCTTAACTTTTTTGTCGATCTGGTCGGAAGTACCGCTGTTGCCATCGGCAAATATGAGCAGGTGGCGGCCCGCCTTTATGGCCGAGCGTGCTTTGAGCAGCACCTGCGGATCGTCGCTCATCAAAAAACGGAAGCAGGCTCCCTGCTCCTGCCGCTCTTGCTGCAACGCCGCAAAAAGCGTCTGATGCCGGGCAAAAACCTTCCGGTCGAGCAGAAGGTCGAACTGAATACCCGCTTCGGCCAGCACCTGCGGCAAAAAGGCATGCATGCCGAGGTGAAACAGAACCAAAATCCGGGGTGGCCCCGATTGTAAGCTCCCAAGCAAGGAAGTATCCCAGTGCAGTGTCGCATGAAAAGGTTGCGGCTGGTGATACGCTTTCCAGCGTTGATAAAGTGTTGAATGTTCTGCCCAAGGCAATGCCGGGAGGTAACGGTGTATATGCGCAGAAAATAGCGCATACGTCCAGCTGTGTTTATTGTCGGTATACATCATATCGATTCGGTTTTAAAAGAGGGAGGGCAAGGACCTGCTTGGTCCTTCCCTACCTCAAGGGTATTTGGCTGCAAAAATTAGAAAGCTAAGATGGGGCAGCTGTCTGCATCATCTTCGTCATCTGAGATAAATGGCAGCAGCGCTGTCCATTGGAGCATCGTTTGCTCCGCCAGCACCTGATCCAAGCCATTGAATTCCTGTTCTTTCAAGATTTTCATTTCATAGCATCTAAAATTAATAATCGGCCCTCGCGCAGGCTGTACCTTCCCGCGGTCGAGCACATGAATACTCCAATTGGTTCCAATAAAAACAAATATGTTTGAACAGCTAAATAATTCCAAAAAAAAATTGCAGATAACAGGCACGTTGTCGATTGGCTTACAGTCAGGACGATCAGCTGTCGGTTAGTCGACAGAAAATACTGATTTCGACCAAAAGCTGTCGGTTGGCCCCAAAAACAGGTTGATTAGCATTTTATTTGGTGTTCTTCCCTTAAACTTCATAAAATCATCTTTTAGCTAATTATAAATTATAGATGATAAAACCCTATACTTTCAACCTGGGGAGCGACTATAAGATAGTTTCTTGCCCCACACAAGCAATCACTTTCCCTATACGTCATGCCCAGCAGCAGCATTGGGAATCCCCTCGCAACCGGGTGAGCGAACAGACTTTTGACGGCCGTTTTGCCTATCTCTATTCCTATGAATACTGGATCGAAGAGGCCATGGACATCGCTATCGAGATCAGACTGGAAGACTTGCATCTGATCTATCCCCTATTCAGCCAGCAGACCATCTTTGCCAAACAGGCCGCCGCGGATTTTGTGGTTGAAATTTTGCCCAGCTATGGCAGCTATTTTTACCTACCGCCGGGACAATACAACCTTCATCTGCCTGTGGGGCATCATATTTTGATAGGCTTTGTTATCGATGCGGGCATGTTCAGGCCACCGGCACTGCAGCATTTCAGATTCCTCGTTCCCCTTCTCCGGGCCCGAAAGGAACGTTCGCCTTTTCCTGTCCAAAGCATCCGATTTCGCGTGGGCAGCATTACGATCAAATACCTGCAGCTTATCTTCAGCCGTCTCAATCCCTATATCCTCGACAATGAGTGCATCCTGCTCAAACATCTTATTTTTTTGGTCAACCTGAGCCGCTTCAAACTGCTGGAGCAGAACTCCGACATCCCGCTTCCGGAGCAGGCAAGGCAGCTGCTCGAGCTGTTCATTGTGCAGGAAGGAGCACATGCCCGACTAAAGGATATTGCGAAAGCACTGCGCATAGCGCATGCTACCCTGAGCCGAAAATACCATGTCTACCATGGCGTTAGCATGCGCGCAGACCGCAACAGACTGCTGCTGCAGCTTATCGGCCAATTGCTCATCGAAAATGAGAGACAGGCGGCCACCGCAGAACTGGCCGGATTCGGTGGGGTCAGCGAGATGAACCGCTTTATTTGCCGAATGAGCGGCATGACCACCGCCGAGTATAAAAAGCACATCGAAACACAACAGCACAAATAGCTTATCCTCTAATCCGATAAAAAAGAACATGAAATTTTACAACAACCCAAAGCTTGATCGCGACTGCCTCTACAATATCCTGCAGGACTGCTACGACATCTTGCCCCGACTGATGAACCTCATTACGCCCGAGGGCTGGGAAAACGGATATACACACCAGGAACTAATGGTCCATCGGCAGGAACTCTATGATACCTTTCTCGACGATATTGAACCCGAAGATTATCTCAGTTTTGACGACTATTTCAGCTTTAGCTTTCCGCCGGAGCACAACAGCCAGCTTGAGCTTTTTTACCTCCTGGCCGTTATCCTGACCGAGATCACCTGTGCTTCGACCATCTATCGGCCGGGCGAACCGGAGGCCTATTATTTTGACCCTCAGGATATGCAAGATATGATGCTGAAAACAGCCGCCCAGCGCCGGCAACTCGATGGGAACTGTCATCGCGACTGTTATAATCTACTTCCGCCCTGCCCCGAGCCATTGCTTGAGGAAATGGATCTACATCACTGCATCGAAGCTCTGTTTACCATCCTGAGGAGCTATGGCTTTAAACTCGATTATTGGGATGTGGAGCTGCTCGAGATCGCCGAACTGCAGGATGCGCACAACGAGGTCTTTTACAGCTGTCTCGATCCCGAAGAAAAAGAAAAAAAGCAGATAGAGCTCAAACAGGAGATTATAGAGATAATGGATAGCTATACTACTGCTGTAGAAGATCCCTTTGATATGCCCGCCATTGTGAGGCTGTTCAATCAGCGCAAAGTATGCCCCATTGTGCTGGCCTATCTGCACAGCTATGATGAGTTCCCGAAGGGCTACCCCTATCGGCTGGAAGATTACTGTGAGTAGAGGGATGTTTGCCCTGACTAGCCGGATATTGCGATAGCAAAAGCTGCCTATCACTAGGTCATCTTCGGCCTAACGCTGGGGCTGTCGGAGATTGTAATTTAGCCTTACAAAAGTTAGTAAACGGTTAACAAAAAAGACTATGGAACGAAGCGAAAAATATATACAGTATGATGGGGCTGCAGCAGCGGATACAGTTCAAGGTGTGAGGTCACGTAGCTGGTTAGGGCGCAAATTCACTGGGGTGGTTTCGTACATCAGGAAGCATCCCCAGGAATTTTTCCTGCAAGTATTGACTTTTGTCTTTATCTGCCTGTGGATCTTTGTCGGATCGAAAAAAGTATTCACCTTCGCCGAATTTCGCGCATCCATGATCAGGCAACCTTTTGCCGATCAATATGGCATTGTACTGTCGTATATCCTGCCAGCCGTGGAATTGGCCACAGGCATCCTCTTTATTTTTGAAGGGACAAAAAGATTGGGATTTTGGGCAACGCTTATACTGATGCTTGTTTTTTCAAGCTATGTAATTCTTGCCCTACGCGATACATGGGGTAGTATACCATGTGATTGTATTCTTGAATTTCCGATCAGCTGGAAAGCGCATCTTTGGGTCAATGGCCTGATCTCGATAGCATGTATTATAGGCTTACTACTTGATTGGAAAATAAGAAAATCTATTAAAACAACACGAAAACCCATATTAGGTTTATAAAGAAATTAGCAATAGCTGTTACAGCGGAAGCTGAACCCTAGGCTGGTTCGGCAGAAGGGCGCGTCTGCCAAAAGACTAAGGGCTTCTCGTCCTAGATCGGTCTTAACTACCTGTCAGAAAGAGAAAAAACACAATTATAAATTATAGAAATACGCTAAACGTATGAAAAAAATGAAATTTAATGCAAAAGCCGCAGTAGCTGTGGCCGTTGCAATGGCATCCTTTATCGGATTGAATAGTTTTAAAAACGCTGAGAAAAAAACATCATCGTCTTGGTATCAGATTACAACAAATGCATCCAATCCAAGCGATGATGTATTAGGAAGTGCTATTACAGATCCAACCTTATCGGGCCAATGTAACACAACTCCCGATGACATGCGCTGTGCACGGTTTATTGAAAACCCCGATAATCACGACCTATCAGGGTTAACAGTAGATGAAGCATCACAATTGTCGAACGTTCAGATTACAAGTGATCTGACCTACAAACCAGAACAATAGATACATCATAATTTTGTTTATCATGGTTTGATTATTGGCTCCATCAAATTTATGATGGAGCCTATTTTTTACCTTTCAAATTGCAGCACATCAGATTTTATAACGACTTCATCAGGAGCAGGAAAGGTGTATCTGCGATCCCTTGCTTGAAGATAATACTCTGTTCCATTCACCGTCCGCTTTAGATCCGCCTTAAGATGATCTTCCCGATTGAGCCTTCTTAGATCGTACCAGCGATGTCCTCTTAAATACAATTCTTTCCGCCGTTCCAACAGCACGAGTTTCAATGCCATCTCCTGCGTCATATCTTTATATTCGGGTGCTGTACCTGGTTTATATCGGTATTTAAGCAACTCGCCAAGGGCCTTTAATCCATCATTGTTTTTACCCAAACGCACTAAGCACTCTGCCTTGATCAGATAAGCTTCGTCAAGCGCTATCCCCGTAAAGAGTGCAGCCGAACCGAGGTAGGATCCCTTGTACTGATACAGGTTTCCAACCTTAGTAAAGAAATAGCTTTTGCGCAGATCATTACCATCGAACAAATCCACAAACGAGGTCGGAACGGTCAATTTGGTTTTGAAAAAATATTCAACTAAGTTCGCAGTTTCAAAAAACAGAAACTCCCTGTTGCCTATTCCATTTGCGGGGAAAGTATAACTAGCTCCGGGTGTAATACTATTATAGTCCATTAATGAATACCCCTCGTTTAACGCCATGTTGGCGTAGGTCAAGGCTTTCTCAAAATCACTTTTGACCAGATATAGGCGAGCAAGCATGATCATGGCACATGCCCGACTGGGCAGATACAATACGGGCACCTGTTTGGGCAATTGATCCAGCGCTTGCAACAAATCACGTTCAATCTGTGCATAAGTCTGCGTTACGGTCGCCCTTTTAGAAATTAAAGTCGGATCATAATCCAATCGCAAAGGAATTCCAAATGTTTCATTGTCGATATCGCCCCAAGGAACAGCAAAATGCATTGCCAAAGTGAAAAATGATTTCGCTCTAAAAAACAGGGCGTAGCCTTCGAGTTTAAGTCGTGTGCTTTCATCCTGCTCTTTGCCTTTCAATTTTTGCAATCCATCGAGTACGAGATTAGCATATAAAACCGTCTGATATGGATTGTTCCAATCGGGCACATCCTCACCTTCAAAAAGATCCTTGCTCCAGACATAGGCATTTTTATCCTGTAGCTTTTTCAGTGCCAGCCAAATATTATCATCCACAGCGATTTCATCACCACTGGCAATACCGAGACCATTTCCCGTGGATGTATTCATAACCGTGTACTTATTGAGCAGCATTTCGAAATCGGTCAAAGTCGATGGTACTAGCTGCGATTTGTTGTTCTTTACATCCAAAAAACTGGGGTTACATCCCCATAAAAATAATAGACAAAGTAAACTCAAAAGTCTTTTCATGATTTAATAATTTAAGTGAATACCTATCGAATATGCATTGGGAATCGGATAACTTGAATTGACCGCATCGGGGTCAATGCCAAATTTATTGGAACGGTATAGGATCAACCCACCATTGTACTGCGCAAATACCCCCATATTGGCACCCCTCACGCTTTTGAATGCGAAGTTATAGTCCAGACGAATATCAGAGAGCTTGATAAAGTCGCCCTTGACTACCAATGGACTTACATTTGCATAATAGCTATCCCGGTTGGCGTTTACATCGATCGGTAAAGCCGGTACTATCGTTGTGTTTTCATCCCCCGGTTTTTGCCAACGTTCAAGGTAGTCGATATTGCCAATGCTATTTTGAAAAAGCTTCGCATAGTCAATGGATTTCCTTCTAAAATAGAAGCCATTTTTCCATTGGACCAAAAAGCTCAGACCAAAGCTTTTATATGCAAATGTATTGCGTATACTTCCCTGATATGGCGGAAAACTACGCCCAATTAAAATAAGGTCGTCTATCGAGATGCTATTAAAATACCCCGTATAATCCTTGTCTCCACGCGGTGTAAGTAACATTCCAGTAGCCGGGTCCAGTCCGCCAAAAGGGTACGCATATATTTCATCCAACGAATGTCTCTCCCGCGGTCTCGGAGAAGATACAAAGCTGCTCGTTTTGACGGCACTGTTTGCCATGTAGCTGGTCACCTTGTTGTTCGTATAGCTCCACAATAGGTTAGCATCCCATCTAAAATTGCCCTGCAGGATGTTTGCGCTCAGATTCAGATCTAGTCCATTGGTAATCATATTGGCATAGTTGATCCGGTTGTCAACATTTGACACTCCATTTAAAGTAAAGATGCCCGTCGTTGGATCCAAAAAAGATTCGCCGATCAGATCATTTCCATCTTTGGAATAAAAATCAATCGTTCCACGAATTCTTCCGTTCAGCACAGCAAAGTCGAGTCCCAGATTAAGGATATTGATTCGCTCCCACTTTAAACTGGGATTTCCAGCACTGGATAAAGTAGCACTCGGCAATGAATTCGGGAATACGAAAGTCGCCACATAAGCTGTAGGCAAAGCACTGATTTTGTTAACCACATTTCCTGTCACCCCATAACTAGCCCGCAGGTTGAGCCTAGAGATCCAGTTTGGCGTTAACTTTAGGGAATTTTTGAGGTCTTCATTGACGCCGATAGACCACAGCGGTACACCTTTTTGGTTTGTTTTAACTCCAAATAAATTGGAAGCATCCCATCGGGTACTAAGGCTAAGGGTGTGCATCTTATCAAATACATAATTCAGATTGCCGTAGTAAGAGATATATCGGTTTGTTAATTCCAGTGTTGTAGCTGTATTGGTTGGAATCAAGCCGCTGCCCTCTGGGCGGACAGGATAGTATTTTGTATAATCGAAGCTTGTCTGATAGCTCAGGTTGTCGCTGTTATAACCATAGAGACGGCTTCCAGCTTCGGCAATGGTCTTATTCTCAGACAGCTCTGCTCCTGCCAATGCGTTGATCTGATGTCTTTTCAGAAAATTACGGCTATAATTTAGCTGGCCACGCCAGTTGTACGACTGGTCGCTCCCATTGTTCTGATCCAATATGGCACCCAGAGGAATGACATAAGTACCATCCGCTTGTGTGAATCTATTTACCAGATCGCGTACCAAGTAACTATCCTTGTTGTAGAGGTTACGAGTTGTGTTGATTCCTTGCTGAAATTGATATTTGAGCGATAAGTTCAATCCCGAGATAATCTCATAAGAAAGGCCTGTCCCTAACAATAGATTCCGGTTTGTCGAATTCAGATCCTGTTGGTTTCGATCTTTTATAGGACTAAAAGACCAGTCGAGCAAGCCATTCTTCTCGGCACTTTCAACATAGGAAGATAGGTAGCGGTAATTAATAGGAATCGCTGCGCCATCGCCATCCACAAAGGCCGTATAACTGTCTAGATTGCGGGTATAGTTTAAGTCGCTCAGCGAGTAACCATTATGAACAGACTCGTTCATATTCAACCGGATATTGGTATTGAGCACCAGTTTTTTGAGCAGGTTATATTCCGTATTCAATGATAAGGTATAGCGTCTGTCCCGATCCCCTACGATATTAAGATTGTTTTGATCGAAGCCCGCAGAAAGCAGATAATTGAAATTTGATCCACCAGCCTTGAGTTGGAGGTTATAGCGCTGCAGCCAGGACATCCGGTAAAGGTGTTCTTGAGCTTGCTCGCGTACATCCCTATTTCGCAGGATCTCTTTCTGTTGTTCCAATGTGGTCAGATCAATCAGACCATCCTTATATTTAAAATTGAGGGCGGCTACACCAGGCAGTAAAGTCGGATTAGCCCGGTTGTAAAAACCCCGATCAAAGAGCGTTTGTTCAAGATCAACACGATCCGCGGAGGGGATATAGTTTCTATTGTAAAATAAATCAGGCCTATCCTTTAAGATACTGCTTGCCGAAAAGGTTAGCTTCAAAGGTGTATTATTAATACCCTTTTTGGATCTCAGTATGATCACCCCATTACCAGCTTTAGCTCCCCAGATTGCTGCCGCAGAAGCATCTTTGAGTACCGTTATACTTTCGATATCATCGGGGTTGATCTGGTTTAGATCCCCTGTATAGGGAAAATTATCCAAAATAATCAAGGGCTCCGAACTAGATTCAATTGAGACTACACCCCGCAGTCGCAGTGACGGCTTATTGGTGTTCTCATTAAAATTTGTCCTTCGGTCAAATTGAAGCCCACTGGTAATACCCTCCAGCCGCTCTATAATGTTTGGAGAGGGATTGCGCTGCAGCAACTTTTGATCGATCTGTACAAAGGAGCCCGGCAAATTTCTTTTATCCGTACGATAATATCCTGTGTTGACGATGGCTTCATCTAGCTGCACCGACGTGGCTTTCAGGCGAATCACAGTAATTGCGGGATCTGACAGCAGGGAGACCATTTGCCTACTATATCCAATTGCAGAGGCTTCAATCTGCTTTTGCCCGTCCTGTACAAAAGAAAAATAACCCAGGTCATCAGTTTTTAACATCTTATTTTGTGGAATTAACCGAATATTGACATTTGGGATAGGCCTATCGTTGCTGTCGATTACCCTAATCTTTCGCGTTTGCTGTGCACTAGCTAGCAATGGAAGCAATAGCAGTATAAAAAAATAGAAAATAGCTTTCATTAGTTTTAAAGGTTAATTGGTTTATTTTTCAACTTCTTTGAGCAGAAGCACCGGAACTTTCTCATAACCGACTTTAAGAGTTAGGTTGTACCGTTTCAGTTCCCTTTGTACATAATCCATCGATCCTTTACCGATAAGGTCCATCGGGAATTGCATATGGACAAGCAGCCCTTTCGGCAAATTAGTTTGATCGACTATGCGATTATCATCAAACAGTTCATTGGGAAGTTTTGGCAATCCCGTTCTTACAAAGTCTAACCATTTAAGCTCTCTATATCGGCCACTGAAATAACGATAACCAGGTTCAGAAGACTTCGCTTTCTTTGTTAGCAGTCCTATTGTCTCCTTCGGCTTACCGATACATTTTAACACTGGGACTTTATATTGTTTTGATTGATCAATACTGATCTCGAGCTGATGTTCAGCTAGCACATAATCAGCTAGGTACTGCCGGAACAGATTTAAACCTTCTTTCTCTCCTATCCCCTGTGGCGCGCGAAATTCAACAGTTCTACTGTTTTTTCTCAGCCAGTCACCATAGATCGAATCTTTAGCAAAGTCATTATTATACATTTTGGGGCGTCCGATTTTAAGCTTACTTTTCAGATCAGGTCCAACCTCATATTTTATTGCTTTTAATAGATCCATTCTGTCAGTCAGCAGATCCTGATAGACAAATACAAGCAATTGATCGATGGGAATATTGATACCATAGTAGAGCCAACCATTAGGCGTTTTTACTCTTTTAAAAGTTACCTGCGCATAGCCCTCGGCGTAGCCACCGACTTTAAAGCTATCCTTTTGATAGCGCACAACCGCTGGAGCGTTATGCTCCTGAAAGAAAGGCTGATTAGGATCTATTACCTTGATATCAGACTCGTTATAGACGGAAGGCATTTTTCCAGCAAGCAACATATTGATATTTTCCAACGTGGCGTAATTTGCTCGCGGCATTGCTATTACCTTTCCCTTATAGATCCAGATCATATGTGGGATAGCTTGGTGTGGAAAGTAACGGGACAAGATCGAATCGTTGATCACAGACTGATGTTTCCAAGCAAAACGGTTAAGGACAGCTTGAATTTCGGCAGTTCCCTCATAGGTGACGGGTATGATGGCAACCTTCGCAGTATCTATCTTGCCGAGCAGCTGCTCATTCATATTTTTTAAGGAACCAAGGCATGGCACACACCAGTGTGCCCAAAAATCCAGTATAATAAGTTTGTTTCTATCCTTATCTAAGGATCTGTTATAGGTATTTCCGGTAGACCAATCGATCATCTGGTGTACCTCACTGTAAAAGGCTTCTGGAACCTTGTCATTGATATAAAGTCCATCGGCCCCGCTGTCTTTGCGAGGCGTCTGAGCTGATAAATTAAACATAGAAACTAGAAGGTATAAGATCACAAGTACCGTAATCTTTAGTATTTGAATACATAGCAACGCACTGCTATTGGATTGTAGTTTTAATTTTTTCATCATTTTAGGAATTGGTATTGGATGGGGATACGCGATTAAAGAAATCGGAGATCGCTTTAGAAGTATCTATAATTTCCTTGTTTACCTCTACTGAAATAGATACCTTACCAAGATCCAATTGAGTCATGTGGATCATAAAATAAGCTATCAGGACGCGGAGAAGTTCTACGGAAAATTCAGACAATTGCGGATTATCTCTCATTTTTCCGTTATCAACCTTGTCAGGATGTAAAACAACGATATAGTCTTTAATTGTACTTAGAGGATACTTATCCCAAAAGTCTTGAACATTTTTCACAGGATCATATCCTGATCTATGAGTTTCATAAATTACCAAATCCAGTAGAATTAGGTGAGCGTAATTAGATCTCATTCATTAGATTTTTGATGGCGAGTTTAGAGCATACCTATTCCAGTCCGACTGAATCGGTTACTTTTTAGGCCGTAAACCGCCCGTAATAAAATTGATTAATTGGGGGAGCTAGAATTCTTCTGAATGAGTATCACTAGGTAAATAATTGGGCGTCTCGAATTCCGTAGCTGATGTGGCCAGATCATTGCTGGCTGAATCGCACCGAGCTACTCGGGTGATTTGAAAATGTTTTTTGTGGATTGTTTTTTTTTCATAATTCTATTGTTTATTTCTTTGAGGAGAAACTGGCAGAAACAACAGAGTTATACTAGATCACCCTATTGCTTGCTCTGCCGAGAAGGCGTAGGACAGCCACCGTCTTTCGACGGCCGAACACAGAGCAAGCAGGGTGACCAAGTCTTATGACTATGCAAAGATAGCATAAGACAAAGGTCTTTCCTACTCCTTGTGTTCGAATGTCCTACTTTTCTCCACAAGATCTTCGGATAAAACATCCTTATCTTTTCACATCGTTTCCAAAAGGGAAACTAATTATTACAAATTTATACATTATGTATCAATAATAAAACAAAATGTATAAAAAATAATTGTAGAAATATTTTTGAGATAAACCAATATCTCTCAAAATGCAAAAAAACATTAAACAGAAAAAGCAATTAACACCATTCGGAGAATATCTTGCAAAACGCTCTGTAAATAAATCTGAAGTATGTAGAAAGGTTGGAATAAGTATCACTAGACTAAATCGACTCTGTTATAACAGTAATAATTTCTTAAGATGTTATGAATTACAGCTCATTTCGTTAGCTATCAATGAAGATGCCTGCAAAATGCAACAAGAACTATATGGCCAGCTTCAATTACAGGAGAAGTTTACCTATTCTGAACAGCTAATCAGCAATATATCAAAGCTACTAAGCGAAAACAACCTGATAAATAAAAATAAGATTACAGATAAGGATATTGAACGAATAGCATTGATTCTTCCTTTTTGCATCGATGAAAAAAATGAATCTGAAATCCTAGAACTATTAGGCCTTAAACGTAGAAGTTCTAGGTTAATTACCTCTTTAAAAGTATGCATTGAACTTGGTTTATTGACATTACACAAGAAAAATTTTGAAGGAAACATTGCTTCTGAATATGTTTTAACAGAATTAGGGAAACACGTGATTGAGGTTGGGCAGAATTAAAACAAGTTTTATTTACTTATGAACCTTACTCCATTCCATAAAATTGTTTAATTTCATAATGAAAAACTTTAATAATAAAGCACTTCTAATCATCGGTATGATTATCAGCTTTTTTTCGGGAATTGATTTCGTAAATAATTAGCTCATTCTAAATAAAGGGTACCCAAATATCGGACTTTTTAAAATCCCTTTCGAGGCTTCAATATGGGGTACTGTAAGCGACTGGGCGATACTTTTTGTTACTGCATTTACTGCAATATATCTGGTTAAAACTTTTAGAGAGCAAAGGGTAATTACACAATTAGAACAAAGGAGATTTCTAGACAGTTATCTCCCGATATTGGAGGTAAGCAATATTATTTATACTAATTCAAAATTACATAGCGAAACAAAGTTCGATATAATCATTAAATCTAATGCCCTACAAAATTTAGAGATTAATCATAATTTTCCAGATTATATTGACATTGAAATTCCTTACATCGTAAAAAATGTAATGCTTGCAAAGGGAAAAAAACTATCATTTTGTATTGTTATGGAGCTAAGCTCGGTATTTATGGAAATAACAGAGTATTCTGGAAACACTATAATTTTTCAATATGAGGATTATCTAGGTCACAAGTATAAACAGTACTTATTTTTTCTTGGCTCAGACAATGTATACATGCAACCTGCATTCAGAATTGATAATTAACAGTTGAATTTAGTTTATATTCATATTTGAGGGTACGATTATCAATTTTGATAACAATCTCCATTTCATCCCTTGTTCAATTATCCGATAGAACCAAAATATCGTAATCACTTATTTAAGAATAAGCCGTTCCTTCATTGACATACCCATCTTCCACCGACTTGCCCTTAGCGAGATTTCTAGGCAAAATCACCTTAGACGGAATTGTTATCTCACAGATGATTCTGACAATTTCGATTAATTCGTCATGTATGTGTCGTGGTAAATGAGACAGTTGGTTCATAGGGTAAATTTACGAAAATTATGACAAAATTGCTCCCGATGGAATAAGGAACATTCCTATAAGCGTAATAATCAAACAGATCACTAGTAGTATGTTTAAAAACACGTATTGAATCCCACCATTCTTATAAGAAAGTGCCAAAGTCTGAAGAGCTGCAATAGCTAAACTTAAGAGCATGAACCAATTCCATAATGTTATAATAGCGGATGCTAAACCAGCATTATCAACGGCAGCATAGATTATATTTGTTCTAACCGTAATTGTTAAAAGAAACGAAGATATCCCAAAAATTAGGTTACACTTGTAAAATGTGTTCGGTTTTCCAGTCATGTTTGGCATTGCCTTAAGTACTGACTTATTTTTATACATCAGGGTATGATTGTAAATAATTAATCGTAAAAAAAGGTAAGTCTACCTGTGTTGTTTATAATTGTTAAATTTTAATTCTATTCCTCTGCTACTTTTTTATAACAATTTTGATTTGGGATATCAGCAGAAAAATGACCAATACAAAATTCTATCCTACCGCTATTTCCACCTATATATCCAATTCCATTGCTTATAGTATCGTTTAAATGTTCAGGAAATTTTACTAAATCTCTATCCAAATTCCAAAAATAAGGCGGTTCAAACACTATTAAATCGTGATCTACTTTCCACTTTCCTTTAGTTTTCAACACTAATTTTTTATTCCTATCATACATCCGGAGATAATATATATTATCAGTCGCTAGCTGAATTGTATCATAGGTGTTTGTATAGTCAGCAGGGCTATAAGTTCCTATCATTTCACCAGTATAGTAATTACAAGAGACCGGTACGATAGTAAAAAAAGAAAAATTGCCGCTTTCATGTTTAATGATTTACCAATGAGGTCATAAATAAAAACCTGATAAATGAATTTAGTAAAATGCATTATGGAAAAGAAAACATTTTGACATCTTCTTTTAAATCAGTTTTTTTATTTTATGAAAGTATACTTCCTAGCTCCATTTCTATTTCTTCTAGTAGCTTGTCGAAACACTGCCAAAGAAAAACCTAAAGCAAAAACGCCAGAAAAAACTTTTAATTATTCTGCTTTTGAAAAAGACTATGCGGAAATACTGGAAGCAATACTCACCCATGACACTTATATCAATCGATTGATCATAACTGAAAAGCCTGAGACTTACATTGAAAACAAATTTACCAAAGATCTGATACATACGTCTTACAAGGGGGATTATCCTCCGGGAGATGCTATTGGAATCAGGGAATTGTTTAGCCACCTTGGTTATAACGTGCAGGATTCCATCGGTTTTCTCAATCAGACAAGAGCCAGGGATACGGTTCATATTCCCCAAGCAATCGTTCATAAGTATATGGTTAAAGACGGCAATAGATTGACTATGGAAGAACGTTTTTTAACAAAGTTGATCTTCCACTTACCTATTCTGACACATGATGGTCAAAAAGCCTTTGTATCCGTGGATCATATCTGCGGTGGATTGTGTGGCCAGGGCTGGTATTTTATTCTTGAAAAAATAAAAGGCAAATGGAAGGTTGTTAAATATGAGGATACTTGGATAGCTTAAGACCAATAGCAACATTGGATGATCGCTAACACGGCTTGAATAGATTATCGGATTATTAAATGAAAACAGTACAATTGCGTATTAAAAAAAATACTAAATGTTATTCTTACAGCAAATTTGTATTTTGTAACCAATTGGTAAGAGCAATATGATGGCAGATGACGAACTAGAAAATGTAGATCCAGACGATATTAGCGATTTACTTGTTAAAGTTGAAAAGTCATTTAACATGAAGTTTGAGAGCACCGAACTCATGCACATTTTCACTTTTGGTGAACTATGTGATCATATCTCCAATAAAATTCAACTGGCACAATCGAACGACTGCACAAGCCAACAGGCTTTTTATAAACTGCGTGATGCAATGGCATCGATACTTCAAATAGACTACAAAACAATCACGACCAGCTCTGCTCTCCTCGACCTTCTGCCAAAACAAAGCAGACGTTCTCTGGTAAAAAAATTGGAAGTGCACTTGGGATTTAAACTTCATATCCTACGACCACCCTACTGGATATCCGTTACACTTGCAGTTTTACTAGTAACATCTTGCGCTGCACTACTCTTTAATTGGCAGATCGGACTTGCAGGACTTGCATTTTCTAATGCCGGACTTTGGTTTGCAAAAAAATTCGGCAACATACTTAACCTGCAAACAGTTGGGCAATTAGCAAAAAAAATGACACGTGAAAGTTATTTCAAATCTAGACGCAACCCGAGCACTTTTAATAAAAGCGAAATTGAAAAAATACTAGTTGATTTATTCAGTAATGATTTAGGGATAGACAAAAGTAAACTAACAAGAGAGGCAAAACTCAGCTAAATTCCTATAGAGGGTACAATATTTCCAACGCAATTACTGAATAACAGACAAATTTAAAATAAGGCTATTCTCCTTGTATGGCCTCTAGGTGCACAAAATTTTCTTTAAATTAGCTTTGTGGCCAGAACAACAATTAAAAAAAACCTAAATTCAACCTTTGGAAATCTCTTAGTTTAAAAAGATGAGCCTGACGATAACTATCTTTCATCTAAAGTCTTACAATAATTATAACAGAACTGCTGCCGTAGGAAAATCTCCGTTTAATCATTAATAATAAATAATAGATGATGTATATTAGCCAAATCCAACGACTAAAAAGGGAGATATCAATGGTTACTATGAGCTTAAGGGTACCCAGGCAAGCGCTCCATTTAACGTCACCGCCGGTGGATCTGTTTCAGGTCTGCATAAAATTACTATTAAACAGTTAAGTACAATAATTTATAGCCCAATATTAATTCACCTGCGGGAGTACAATTCAGTACTCCCCTAAATATCACTCGATATGAAATTAAAATCATCCGTACTATTTTTAGCATTGCTCGTAGCGGGCAGTGCATTTGCGCAAGGCAGGAAAGAAAGTTCTGCACCGAAATATAAGATCGCATCCAATCAAAAAATCAATGCAAGCTTATACCAATTAGCTTTCAATACAGCTAATGACCAAATTTACGTCCTAGGTCCTAAGGGAGGATTTAAGGCTGAAAGTGACCAATATGTGTATGTATTATCAGGTCAGAATCTCGCTGTTGTCGATTCGATCAACAGCGGTAAAAATACACCCTTTGGACTTGCCATCAACAATACGACACATACCCTGTATGTAGGTCATAGCCTTCAGCAAAGTATCGGTGCCATTGATCTAAAAACAAAGAAACAAACGCTAATTCCAAGCGGCCGCGAGAAATCTAAGATCAGAGAGATCCCTGTTGATGAGAAAAACAATATGGTGTATGTTTTAGATCATGGCGTTCCATCAATTTGGGTTGTCGATGGTGCGACCAACACCTATAAAAAAACCATTACAGCACCAGGCACCTCTCTTCTGGGCCTAAATGTAGATCAACAACGTGGCAGGCTTTACAGTAGTGACAGCCAAACAATGGAAGGCAATATATTGGTATATGATACAAAAGATCATAAACTTGTTGGTAAATGGAAAACCTGGTCTTACTGTCCCTTGAATATCGCCGTGGACAAATCCAATAATCGTCTCTTTGTAAGCCAGTCTAATGACAACAACATTACCGTACTAGATGGCAAGACAGGCAATATTATCAATAAGATCTATCTTGGCTATGATGCCTCCCCTATCGGTTTAGTCTACAACAGCAAAAATGACCTGGTTTATGTTGCTAATAGGAATAAAAAAGAAGTAGCTATTGTCAACATGAAAGATTATCAAGTAATTGAGCGCGTTGCAACAAAAGGCTTACCGAATACACTCGTTATAAATGAAAAGGATGGCAGTGTCTATGTGACCAATAAAAGCTCTCGCAAAGCCGAAGAAGGTCTAGAAAATGGCGACACGGTTCAAAAAATCACAAAAATCTAATTTGTACGCCTAGTTATGCTTTCGCAAAAATTACTATTTTGAGAAAGCATATGCTATTATGCAAGCCTCTACCTAAATATAAGAACCTATAAAAATACAATCAATAAGATCAATAAACAATCCGTCAAATTTCACCGTTTTCGCTTTTTACCCCATTTACGATTATACCAAATAACACATCCAGTAATGGGTAATGAAGCTCCCACTAAAGAGGCAAAAGAAGCCAAAACTTTCGTCGGCATTCCACCGATAGTACCTACATGGATATCAAAATTGGCCCGATAAATTTTTTGCCCCAATGACATTTTTGCATATTTAGATTCTCCCACAATTGCCAGACTGTTTTGATCCATTTCATACCATGTCGTCAAATCATTATGCCCTGTTGTCGGGTTAATATAAACAGTATATACATCTTTTGCTTCTTTGGGGTATTTAATTCTCACATTTTGGTGCTGTATGAATCTTCGCCAAATTTCATCGTCAGGATAGCGAAAGGATGTACTGAGCAATGTGGTGTCGGAAATTCCTTTCTCAGGGTGGTGCAATCTAGTCTCTCCACCTGTAATCAACCAATGATAACCGTCGTCAAACCATCGAAAAGTAAATACAACTCCAGTTACGGTTAGAATAACAGTTATAATTAGGGTGTAAAATCCCAATACATTATGAAGATCAATATTAACACGTTTCCAATTGGCTTTCCATTTGATTTTAAAACTCTTATCTCTGGTAGACTTAGTCCATTTAGTAGGATACCACCAAATAAAACCAGTAATCAAAGTAATAAGAAATAGCAGGCAGTTGGTCCCTACGAAATAGCTTCCAAAGGGTCTTGGCAGCCAAAAGAAGCGATGTCCGGCACGAAGGAAATCATTAAATTTGGTTATTTTATCCTCATTTAGCCGATGATAAAGAAGTTGACCGTTGTAAGGATTAAGGTATAGATCGTGGTAATTGCCATCTGGGTCGGGTCCGTAAGTCAGTAAACAACTTTTATCCTTATCCCTGTAATCCAGAGAATAGAGTTTTCCCAGACCTTTTGGAGCAATCTCTTTCTCAAATTTCCCCACGGCTCGTTTTAATTCAGATGGCTGCAAAAACACATTGTCCATCTTTTCAACTTTTTGTCCCGGCGTAAAAACAAGTACAATTTCATCCCTAAAGGTCCATATTGCTGCAGTAAGACAAACCACAAAAACGACGATTCCCGAAATAAGCCCTAGCCAAAGATGAAGCCAATTGCTGATCCTTCTGAATAGAGACTTCTTAGATTGTGCCATAATTTTCATAAAATAGTCGCTATACCACCATTTGGTTTCATAGCGACTATATGCTATTTATTTTGTTCTAAAAAGACCATTTACACCATCAACGTCATTCACTTTGATTCCTCTTTCCAGCTTTCCTGTTGCGCTATCGTAGCTATAGATATAAAAATTCCCATCGATATCTTTTGTATTTACAGGAAAATAAACCTTACCATCATCCGCTAAAATATTGGGAGCTGTAGGCTGGCTTTTTGCCAAAGGTAAATCCAATTTGCTTAGTGTTCCCGTAGCCATATCTAGCACATGAAATTCCTGTACATTACCAAATCCATAGGAACCCCAAGTCAGCGCCTTATCCATACGTATTCTACGGATCAAGAGTTTTCCATTTCCGGCATAGGCTCCACCTAATACTGGATCACCATTTAATTTTTCAGATAGATTAAAGAAATAATTCGGATCTACCACAGCTGTTGCCTTTTTTATCCGATAGATACCATGAGGCTTGTCCCAATTTTGGGCAACCATTTCAAAAGGAGATGTAAGAATATACAAATCATCATTGTATCGAAATGTCTTCAATACGCCATTTCGATCATTTCCTGGACTCGTCGATCGATTATCTTCGCTATATACAGGATTATTCATCGCAGGGTAGTCAAATACTGCAAAATAGGCTGTGCCTGTCGCATAATTGGTTTTGCCTGGCTTCACAGCAACCGGATATTTCTCGTCACCATACCAGTACCCCACATGCATTTTGCCATCTTTAACTTCAGCAAATCCAACGATAGGACCAGTTAATCCAGCTTTTGTTGGAAGATCGAACTTACCTTCTTTGGTCACTGTCATACTTTCGACATTAAGAATTTTATAAGCCCCCTGATAACCATATACCAACAACTTTGTATTGTCAATCCATTGATGGTTATAGCGGTATCCTTCCGCTAAAACAAAAGGAATTACTTTCACGGTCTCCAATTTCTGATTGGTATACTTGTATTTACTCAACGTATTTTCGGCAGATTTATAGGAATAATAGTAACCGTCTTTTGCCATGAAGGCCAAGAATCCGGGCTCCTGACTAGTTACATTTGCACCCTTTCCCAAAAAAGAGATTTCCCCCGTAGAAAGTGTACTATTTTGAAAAAGATAAGTTCCGTCCGGATCCATCACAAGCCCACCTACAGCAAATGTTTTTTCGGTTTCGGGTTCAGGATCAGGATTGTCTGTGGTGTTACTTTTTTTACAAGATTGGACTGAAGTACCTATAAAAAGCGCAGCTAGCGCCAGTATAGTAAATTTGGTCATGTTCATATGTGATAATTAATTATGTTAAATGTGAATATTATTGGATAAAATAGCGTAGCTTGAGATTGAAAGAGCGCCCCGGTTTTTGCAGGCGAAAATTATCATAGGCGAGTTCATTCCCGAGATTTCTGCATTCGCCAGAAATATTATAACGGCCATCTCTTAAAGAATAAGTAATACCAGCATGATGCAGCAGCTGTGTTGGAATTACATTTAAGGATTGCGTACTGCCCCAAGCTTCCCATGTCAAATAGAAACTATGGTAATATTGGCTTGACCAGTCAAACTGTAACCTTGTACCTTTTCCCAACCAATCACTTTTGCCTACAGACAAATAGAGATTACCATATAGCCAAGGCTGGTTGGGGATCATATTACCATAGTTGGCTCTAGGCGTTTGTGTTCCATAGACATACCTTTGATTCTGCTTAGACTTTTGATAACTGGCGTTTAATGTAAATTCTAAAATCCGCGCATATTTATATTGTAGCTCCGCCTCTCCTCCAAACACAACCACCTTACCTTCATTTAGAAATTGGGAGGTGTTATTACCGGCCGGAATTGTATAAATAAAATCTTTGGCATTACGGAAAAAACCACCGATATCGACACTGTAGAAATGCGCCCCTTTTGTGAAGATATAGTCAGTACTAAGATTTAGATTATGGCTACTTTCGGGCTTAATATCTGGATTAGCAATAATATTTACACCGTCCCCCAGTACTTCGACGAGCTCAGGCAGTCGGTAGGCATGCTCATAAGAAAACTTTAATCCTGTATTTTTATCAATACGGTAGCGACTTGCCAAACCATACCCAAAATTATCATAGCCCCGTTTCTGTGCCTCCCTTGGATTTTTTCCCCCGGTCACCTCGCCCAATTCTACTCTAAAATGAAAAAGTTTTGCAAAAACAGTAGTATGTAGTGCATTTCCAAGAGCTTTATTCTGCCACGATAGCCCCGATACCGATTTGGATTGGCCAGAGGGGCTAAACACCTTTTGGCTCAGCTCTTCATCGGATTTCTGTCTGGCGTCGTTGTAATTTTGATTGAATACAAGCTGATTATTGTCATCGAAACGATAATTCAGATTTAGGCGGGTCAATAAAAATGAATTTTGATAATTTGTATACGATCTGTTAATGGAGGCTCCAAACTCGCCATAATTATTTTGGCTGCTACGTACCGAACCGTCCCACCAATAGGTTGTTCTAGAGGTATCCACGACAGTATATTTATCTACGGCATAGCTTGCAAAAGCAGATACATTTAAGCCCTTTAAAAACAAATTATCTTTTTTATAACGTAGGGTAGGCATAAAATAGTCACCATGACGATTGACTTTACCATAAACAATATTTTGGCTCTGACCGGTCTGAAACTCCTTGTAATGGTTATTATATAACATACCGAGAACAAATGCATCAGCCCATTTGCGGTTTACATAGCCAACCTCTCCCTGTAACATAGCCGACTTATACTGATCATGAAAACGTCTAACGCTCTTTTCAACAAAACTATCGGGTCCATCGGGTACCAAGATTGCTGCATCATACTTTGAATTGCTGTGCATCCAATAGTTATTGTCCGAATAATTGTAGAATCCGGTCAACTTAAGCAATAACCCGGTTGTATCGTTGACGGACTGTGCATTCAACGAAAGACGATGTGTATTGAAAGATCCCAGGCTATAACTCGCATCTAGATAACTCTTCGCGCCCTTATTGGTGACCATATTAATACCACCTCCCAGCGCATCGGAACCTAATTCAATAGGTACTACACCTTTGTACACTTCGAGTCTATCAGCCAGATTAACGGGAATATTGTTAAAATTCATTCCGATACCAAAGTTTTCCATAGGAATTCCATCGATAAAAAAACGTATTGCCTTACCGGAGAGACCATTCAGTGAAAAGTTAAAATCGGATCCTAGTCCTCCATACTCCCTAATTCGGACCCCGGTCGTGGTATTAAGAATCTGATTGACATCACGCGTGCTGTTATTGAATTTACTAACTTCAATCGCATTGACATTAAATCCTGTTTCTTTGACCGCCTGACTAGCAGTCTTTGCAGCAACATCGACCTGTTCCAGTATTTGTTGATCGGGCTGCAATTCTAGATTAATAAGCATCGGAGACGATTCTTTCAAAAAAAATGAGCGGTAAATCGCCTTATAGCCTACATTACTGACACGCAGAACATAGTCCTGATCTACCAAAACAGAGAGACTATACTGTCCATGATGATCTGTGGTAGTATTCATTGTTCCTAGCGAAACCGATACACCTGCAAGTGGCCCCTCAGCTGAAATTATTCGTCCATAAACTCGTTGTTTCTTTTCACTTGACAAACCAATAAAGACTTGATTACCGTTCTGTTTTAACTTGAGTTTCTTACCTGAAAATAAATCTGTAAGTAGGCGATCCAACTTTTCATGTCTATACTTTTTTGAGATCCTGCGATCAGTATTCAAAAGCTGAGGGCTGTATACAAATGTGCATTGTATATGTTCCTCAATCTGCTGAAGTGCCTGGGATATTTTTACATCATCAAAATCAATAGTCACTTTTTTCTCTAGAAGCGAACTTTGTTGGCCTAATGTAAAGGTTGGTAAACATAATGTATACAGTAGTGCACAGGAAATTATGCGCAACAAAAAAGCATAAGGTTGCTGCGCTAAAAATATTTTCATATTTTGCAAAAATTATGGATAAATACTGTTAGGATTTTTCATAGTCCGGTATGTAGTTTTGGTCGACAGCATACCGGTTTTTTTTATTTATTTTTTACTTCCTCATCTATTTTCTAATTGTGATTGTTTTATTTTTCATCGAATAATTTATTCCGGTACTAAAGGCCAGACTATGCAAGATTTCTTCAAGCTCAGCATTTTTGAATGTCCCTGTCACCGTTAGCGAACGTAAGGATTGAGATTCAATATTGACCTTTACAGCATAACGTCTTTCTAAACGTTTAGCGACGTTGGCCAATGGCTCATTCTTTATCACAAATGAGTCTTCTGTCCAGTCTATGGCGTCCTCAGGCAGTACCTGATTACTTCGTACTGCCTTGTGAAAGTCCATAATTCCTTGCATACCTTTTGTAAGTACGACCTGATCTCTTTGATCATATCGACCAAAACGTACCTTCCCTCTTTCTACCGTCATCACAACTTGCTCGTCATCGGCATAAGCCTTTAAATTAAATCGCGTTCCAAGTACCTGGGTGAAAGAGGAATCCGTGTTAACAATAAATGGTTTACTTTCGTCATGTGCAATATTAAAATATCCTTCTCCTCGCAATTTCACCAATCGTTGCCGACCATCAAATTTTTCTGGATACTCAAGTTCACTCACCCCGTTCAGTACAATAATCGAACCGTCAGATAGTGTTACTGTCAAACGTTGTCCCGCCTCTGTATGTACCTTTTTTAACACCGCATTTTTCAAGCTCGGAACCGGAGTTACATATTGGTAGGCCAGCCAGCCTAAACCAATAAGCATAACAAGACTTGCTGCAATCGCTCCAATAGAAGACAATAATTTGGAGTTAACTCTTCTAATAGGAGTATCGACAAGTTTTACCTCCTGTATTATGTTAGTTGAAAGCCTATTCCAAGCTGACTGCAGTTGCTCCGCTTCTCCGGGTGCTGGCTCAGCCATTTGGTCATTCTCTTTTAACCAAGTATCAACGCGTCTTCTTTCCTCCAAAGAGGAATGACCGCTTGCATACCTTTTTATTTCTTCTTCCGTAATTTTCATTATGATTACCTAAGAGCAACCTTATACCAATTTATTCAGTCTAAATAAGGTACTCTATAATAACAGTTCCTTAACGCAGATAAAAGTACAGGTGCTTTCTATAAAAAAAACACAACAAACTGTATATCAATAAAAAAAAGATTATTCAGAATCTATATCATTCAAATTGGCGCGAAGGAAAGAGAGGGCATTACCAATATGCTGCTTAACGGCACTGAGGGAGATACCTAGTTGAAAAGCGATTTGCGAATTATCCAGTCCCTGCTGATCCCGCATCATATAAACCCGGCGGCATTGTGGTGGCAGCTTATTGATAAGCGTTTTTATTCGATCGGAGAGATCGTTGTAGTATATTTCATGTTGTGTGCTATAATCGGCCTCGTTATAGCCAAGTAAAGAACTTTGAAGATGCTGCTTTTGGTTGGCGGCATCTCTAAAGTTCTTAATAATTTGGAGTTTCGTTGCGTGGGTAAGAAAATGCTCGGGCTTTTCTATAATCAATGTGTCACGCCTCTCCCAAATAGAAAGAAAAACATTATGAACTATATTTCCAGCAATATCTTGATCATTTACCTGGCTGTAAGCTATGCGATACATTTTGGGAGCATATGTTTTATACAGTTCTTCAAAACTGGATTCATCCAGTCTAAGAATTGATATGTTTTTTTTGCTCACCATCGTCTCTTTGTTTTCAGTCTTCAAAGATAACGCTATTTAGAATGAATTCAAATAATTGAAAAAATATGTATGAATAACTTGTACATTGGATTTTTGGGCTTAGATTAAAATCCGACACTTTAGATATATCTGGGTAAGGTGGCACCAAGATAAAAAATGGAGATGAAAATTATAATTAACGAGCTATCTATTTTGTCTTTTTATATCCTGTTTTGTAAATTCAAAAACCAGTAAAGCCATATCATGAAGCTAGTTGTGAAAATATTTCAGATCTGTATTGTTATTTTGTTGGGATATCAAAACGGGGCATTCGCAAAAGCTATTGCAACACCATTGGCAACAGATTCATTAATCGTATTGCATTTTCAGACAAATGACTCGCTGGTATACATTCGGGAGGATTTTGACACGATCTTAAGTAATCATCCCGAATTTCTATTTGAAGAGACATTTGCCCCCACATTGTGCTATCACCTCCAACGCGATATGGAGTTTAGTAGTGAGGCTGGACAGGATAATTATTGTATGCTCTATTCCTACTTCTTAATGAAGGTAAATGGTGAGCAAAAATATGCCGCACAGCGTAAAAGGTTATTTCAGCTATTTTCAAAAATAAATGAATTATTTGCATTAATTGAACAAGGAGGTACGTACTTTGGACATCAGCATAAAAGGCTCCTGGCGGAAGTAGAATATGCGATTTACCTAATGCCAAAAGATAAGAGCGAGCTTCGAAAAACATATGCTATCGATAAACAAAAACAACTGTATATTCAGGGGCTAAGACAGCTTGTAGCTGATGAGACAGCAAATAATAACGGTATTGAACCTCAGTGGAAATTAAGTCAAATCAAACGGCTTAACAAAGTAATAGACAGCATACATCAGCTCATTACGGATAATTTCTCTCTCAGGAGGGCGCAATATTTTCAAAGCAATTATTATGAATATTACTAAACGACAGATAACTGTCGCCTGTTAACTATCGGATAGATTTTGTCAATGGAAAATAAACTAATTAAAATAGCACTGATTAAATATGGATCATTTAGAACCTATGCCATTATGGACATTGGTAGCTAACATCAAACAAGAAATTAGCTATGGTCAAGGAAAACTGCAAACCCGCTATGGCACGAAACAGTTTAGCCCGGGCACCAAAGTGTATATTATCGATTGGTATGCTGGGATGTGCCAAGCTATTACCGTAATCGGCTTGTCTAGAGATACGAAAAGATTAATTACCATTGTTATACGGCCCGAATGGGTCGAAAACTTCCGGCTCAAATTATGCTACAATCCTAAAGTCTGTTCAAAAATAAAGACCTACTTTGATAAGGAGGAAACTGGAATGCAGCGATATACAGAAAAATTTGTGAATGATATGTTTATCGGTATACCCCAATGGATTGAACCTCTCGGTTAGTTGACGGCAGATTAGAAATGTAGCGTGCACTCTCTCGACGAAACAATAACGCTATAAAAAGCTTGAATAATCAGGTTTTATAAATCTCTAGTAACAATACTTAGCTATAGAATTTAATTAGCTTGCCCATGTTCTGAATTAAGTCAGTTTGATGAAGGTAAGCTGTTCCTTTATCAAAAAGTTCAAAATTAAAATCAGCAGATAATTCTTCTAATCTTTTTCTGCTGGCTTTAACTTCTCCTTCAAAACAGTTGTCCCAGGCCAGTAGGATTATTTCGCCATCTTTACTAAATTGATAAAGATCAAAATCTATTCCTTTATCAAACATCTTTTCATCATATTCAAAATCTAATCTCCACTTATTTTGTTGTAGAAATTTCACAATTGAATAAAATATACTGGTATCAATTCCTGTTGCTATATAATCCATAACTGAAGGGTTGTTGTCTTCTCTATTTGTTAGACGTGTTATCTTATTTTGATATAAATTATAAAATTACATCACACGTTTCGACTTTAATCCCCCCTTCTGTCGGTGTCATCTCTGACCATAGCCAGTTAAAATACTGAATCACTTGCCGAGCTGGGATCATGGGACGATCGGCGGTGGTGTGTCCATCAGCAACCACGGTAATAGAATAGTCTCTCGTCAAGGCTGATTTTATAGTGGCATCCACACAGAAATCTGTAGCACATCCGGTCACGATCAGTTCCTTCACTCCCCTACTCCTCAATATCGTCTGCAGATCAGTTTTATAAAATGAATCATTCGCTGTCTTAGAGACAAACATCTCTGCGGGCCCTCTGATCAGCTCTGGTAATAACGACCAATCTTCTGTCCCCGGCAGAAAACAGTTTTCCTTTGTCCCATCATGCTGTATAAAAATGACCGGCTCTTCGTTCTTTCTAAACACCTCGGAAAGTATGTTTATCCGATCAATTACAGCAAAGGTATCATGCCTCAGCTCATAGGGTCTAAAACTCCCCAGTTGCATATCTATGATTAGTAAGGCTCTCATTTGTGAACTAGCTTCTGTATTTGATAAATATAACGAATGTTCATTATTCAACACCAATTATTCGATATCAGGTAACCAATAAACAAACATGTGCCGTTTTGATGTATTCAACATCCTGTAATAAACAGCCGAAAAGTCAGAGATTTTAAGGTTTTCTTAAAGTTTTTATTCTAAATCTTTATATACGCCGGTTTATAAAATGCTATTTTTTTTAGTATATTTACCCACGTAAAATAAAAACTGTAATAGCCAGTTATTCCGTCTAGTTTTCTCAAACTGACAAAGAATAATTTATCAAATCTAAATGTATGGCAAAGAATAAAAAAATTAATGTACAGGGAAAGGAAATAACAATCATCCTCGACAATGGTAACGAGTTTATTTCACTTACTGATATGCTAAAAGCTAAAGATGGAGACTTTTTCATTTCTGATTGGCTTCGAAATAGAAACACAGTTGAATATCTGGGTATTTGGGAAAGCATTTATAACCCTCTTTTTAATTATGGCGAATTCGCCATAATTAAAAGTCAGGCCGGACTTAACAGTTATAAAATCAGTGTTAAAGATTGGGTTGAGAAGACAAATGCTATCGGCTTAAAAGCAACCGCAGGAAGATATGGGGGGACATATGCGCATCCTGATATAGCTTTTGAATTCGGTATGTGGATTAGCCCCCATTTTAAAATTTACTTAATCAAAGAATTTCAGCGTCTAAAAGATGAAGAAAATGATCGTTTGAAATTGAACTGGGACTTACAAAGGACACTAGCCAAAGTAAATTATCACATTCACACTGATGCTATAAAGGAAAACCTCATTCCTTCAGAAATTACCAAGCAGCAAGCGAATTCCGTTTATGCAAGCGAAGCTGATATACTGAATGTCGCACTATTTGGAATGACAGCCAAACAATGGAGAGATACTAATCCCGACAAAAAGGGCAATATTCGAGACTACGCGATTATAGAACAGTTGGTCGTGCTAAGCAACATGGAAAGTATAAATGCGTTGCTGATCCAACAAGGCCTACCACAAAATGAAAGACTTATACAACTGAACAAAGTAGCGGTAACCCAAATGAAGTCACTCGTAGAAAATAAGGCTGTTAATAAATTGAAATAGAAAGGTTTCTTATTTATCCATCCCTCTAACTGGAAATATGACGAGTTTTAAATAAATCTTATCATCAATGCGTTAGATAAGCAATTCTATTTCTTATCCTATGCAAAGTCGATCGAAGAACAAATCTGTTAGATTTGTAAGACTGCAAATGATCAAAATCCAGTTAGAATAGATAAATGTTCCTAATATGAAATCAATATTTGAGAAAAACATAAGAGAAGCGGTCATCGAAAGAATTAATTTATTACACGAGGACAGCAATGCTCTTTGGGGAAAAATGACAGTAACGCAAATGGTCAGGCATTGTATATTATGTGAACAATATTACCAAGGATCCATAAAGGTTAAGCGTTCATTTTTAGGGCGAATGTTTGGTCAAAATGCGATAAAGGGGATATTGAAAGATGAAACAACAAGTTTTGGCAAAAACGCACCCACATCCGCTGTATTTATCGTAAATGAAGACATACATGATTTAGAAATGGAGAAACGAAATTGGAAATTATTGATCGAGCAGTATGAAACATTTGAAAAAGATGCATTTGTACATTGGTTCTTTGGTAGAATGTCCAGAGCCCAATTAGGTCAGTTCATATACAAACATTGCAACCACCATTTAAAGCAGTTTGGAGCGTAACCCAAAAAGCCACGAAACCGCTACATGGGTCAGACGTTATAACGGGTTCGTTCTATAGCAGGTATCTGAAAGTGAAATAAAGCTTCTGCCATCCTCTTCTATGAAAATTCAATAAAATCCGACACTTTAGATATATCTGGGTAAGGTGGCACCAAGATAAAAAATGGAGATGAAAATTATAATTAACGAGCTATCTATTTTGTCTTTTTATATCCTGTTTTGTAAATTCAAAAACCAGTAAAGCCATATCATGAAGCTAGTTGTGAAAATATTTCAGGTCTGTATTAATTATTATGAATATTACTAAACGACAGATAATTGTCGCCTGTTAGCTATCGGATAGACTTTGTCAAAGGAAATAAACTAATTAAATGGAATGAACAGCTCAGTTAGTTGAAGGCGGGTCATTGAATAATCCCCCCTTCTGTTGGCGTCATCTCTGACCATAGCCAGTTAAAATACTGAATCACTTGCCGAGCTGGGATCATGGGCCTATCGGCGGTGCTGTGTCCATCAGCAACCACACTACCTCTAATTTTAAACCCGTCGAATTCGAAGGGTTTAATCAAACACGGTTTAAACTGTGCCTATTTTTGAGCAGGCATTTTCAAAATATCCGTCATCCAATGCCTCTTGAATAGCTTTACGGATAGTCGAATGAGATAAATCCGGCACGATAATCATATCGGAAGCCCAGGAATAGGAAGCATCCTCACATCACATCAACATGTCAATGTTTTTAACGTAAACAAAGTAGCAACATATACGTCGTCATTACTCAGTATAATATTAATATCTATATAGAACTTGGATAAATATAGAAAGTAGAGATATAACCAAAATTTTACATTTTAAACTATAGCTTAGCGAATATTTTTTTCGTCTATTTATATGAATTTTATAAACTACACCAGTAATATTAATAATGAGGAGAAAACTAACTATTTTACTTTTTAGCGTCTTGTTTTTAATAGTTGCATCTTGCAGCCGTAATGAACCATTTGATCCAAAACCTCAACCAGAACCGGAACCCCTTATAGAATACGCTTGTCCAAAGGCAGACGATATTTATAAAATCTATCCGGACACTTTATTTGTGAATCCAACAGGCTTATACATCATATACGAGAAAAGGCCAATAAAGTTGACATACACGGATGAATTTAGCACTACATTTGCATTATTTACCTGTGAAGGAAAGCTTGATAGCCGCAATAAGACTGTGAATAACTCACTATCGTGGAAGATTAAAACAGATGATAAAGAAAACCGGGATGTAGTTTATGCCAATCAAGGGGTTATCCAAATCAAGCAGGTACTCTTACCGAAAGACATCGATCGGATCTTGACGTTTAAGGAAGGAGAAAAAATGGAATATAGTGTTTCTCTATTAAATTTCAAGGAGGATACGATCCAAACAAGTAAAATTACTTTTATATATAAAAAGGATTTATAGCTACACTAATTAATGTAGTTTTTATTATTGATGTAAGTGTAACGACGGCAGTCCTACCTATCAAAATCTACGGCTTTATTTCTTTGTATATCGGCTGGAATTCGCGATGCCATTTCTCCAGTTTATTATTTTTAAACCTAAATAAATAGAATTCATCATCAAAAGGAAAATTCCTGTAGGAGATAACTTCGATGGTATCCGTAGCGTTTGCTTCCTTTTGCGCAATTGAATAGGATGATCCGAGAATATCAACAACTTGCAATTTGGACATCCCCAGTTCAAGCTGCTCCATTTTCGATTTTCTCATTGTGGCAATCCGTGTACCGGAACAAGAAGATAACACCACAGTTAAAAGACTTAAAATAGCTATTAAGTTATTCTTCATATATCTAATTTAAGAAATAATTTCATTAAATTAGATCAAGGGACTGCTTAAAATCTAATTATTATGATGAAGAATATAGTTTTATTAATGGTATTCCAGCTATTTGCCACGACCTTCTGCAGTGCGCAGATTGACTCTACTCTTTCAAACAAATTAATTACAATGGCGAGGTTAGATCAAGAAATCATGCAATCTCCGCCAAAGAACGTCAAACCTGCGAGTGAACAGCATATGGCTCTTATCGACAGTATGGCAACGGTAAATTACAACGAAGCAAAAATAATTTTTGAAAAATATGGATTTCCTGGTTTTGATATGGTTGGAGAGGAAGGAAGCAAGAGTTTTTGGCTCATCGTACAACATTGTGATAAATGGCCAAAATTTCAAGAGAAAGTTTTGAAAAAAATGGAAGCTCAGGTAAAAAAGAAAAATGCCCATTCGACCTATTATGCCTATCTCGTGGACAGGATAAAAATCCGTGCGGGTAAAAAACAAATCTACGGTACACAAGTGTCCTATCATACAGATACTTGTCAAGCCTATGTTGCAGATGTAGAAGATATGAACAACATCAATAAAAGAAGAAGCGCTGTTGGTCTAAATACTATTGAAGAATATCTCAATACAGTTAGTAAAAACCATTTTTTAAGAAATGAAGAAAGCTTTAGAAAAAAAGGTATTACCGGCCCTACATTATATCCTATTGAGCAAAAAATATAGGTCTTCTAACTAGTTGGATCTGCCAGGCCTGGTCCATTTAACAGCTATAGATTAGATGGAAGCCCGTATCCTTTGCTTGGAATAGAAACATTTGAAAAAGATACATTTATACATTGGTTCTTTGGTAGAATGTCCAGAGCCCAATTAGGTCAGTTCATATACAAACATTGCAACCGCCATTTAAAGCAGTTTGGAGCGTAACCCAAAAAGCCACGAAACTGCTACATGGGTGAGACTTTATAACGGTTTAGTTCTATGGGAGGTATTTTGAAATTCGAAGGTGGAGGTCAGTTAATTAGAAAAGTCCAATCTCAGTTGTCGGAAAAATGGATACTTACATAACCTTACTTAGTTGAAAAGAATCTAAACGCCCTGCTCCTTGAAACTTGGCTCTTATACCGACAATATTCCCAATCCCTTTAAAATCTACCCCCTCATAAGCTAGCTTTCCATTTAATTTAATTTTAATTTTCCCAGAACGTGCATCACATTCAACTTTAACAGGTGTTGCGTAATCAACTCCGAATGCAGACAGATCGTGGAACCTTCCATCCAAAAGTTGTTCACCTATTCTTAGCTTATTTTCCCCAACACAGCCAGCTTTAGAAAGAGGAATAATTATCGCCCCTTCTGTACCAAGAAGTGTGAGATCAGTATGCTTGCATGGAGCAGCCGGATGAGCAAATGTATTTTGTACATTAACTGATAAAGAAAAGGAGCGGCTGTCTACAGTAATATCTCGATTGACATAAGTTAATAAGAATGAAGGGATCAAGCCGTCTGTTGGTAGATATTGATTTTTTTCTTCGGATGAGATACCATACCAGCTGTTATGACGATAACTGTCTTTCTGTAAGTAAAAAGGTATAGAATCTTTATATAATACACCTATCCAATCCTCTGTTTCTATAAATATGTCGTGTTCTTTAACTATGGAATCATTCAGTATTAACTTGGCACGGTAATACCCGGGTAAGTAATAGACGCTGGTATGTTGATGGTGAGACTTGTCGACTCTGACCCTTCTCTTTTCGTCCCAATTCTGCTGGATAAATACACTGTCGGCATTGGATTGCATCGCATCGTATTCAAATACAACTGTATTGGGAACGCCAACAGAAACTGCTCTGCTATTAAATTTAACGTTATCGATCTGTAGTGTATTAATAGCTTTCTTCTGCAGCAAGAAGCCAACTAAAGAAAATGAAGAAGGGAGAACCAATATTGCTACCAAATATATAAATATCTTTTTTTTCACCATAGGCTCTAAAGATGACACAACGCCTTGTGGCTTCGTTGTATCTACACAATATTTGACAAAATCCCTCCAATTTTGGAAATCGATAAACTTTGATAATGTATCCAGGGTTGATAGATTGGGTTTGCTTTGATATTTCACTTTTCCCCAAATTCTCTTCAAGGTGCTCGCGCTAATCAACGTTTTTGTTTCAATCAAAATCTGTTCACTGAGATTTTCAAAATCTTGGGCCTGCCAATTAGCACTATTTCCCCAGCCAAGTTTTTCTTCAATTAAGGCTTTGCAGTGATCGATATAGTATTGGTTTTCAGACATGATTATTCCAAATATGAACTTGAACTTTTTTGAACAGCGAATGAATTTATAAAAAGTTAGCGATATACTAGATTTAAATCAGCAAATGAAAACGAAAAAATATAAATCAATCTTAATACTATGTTCAAGATCAAAATTACAATTAGTTTGTTAGTTCTGCTTTTTTCATCTATTAAACTGCTAGGACAACAAGTTCACATGCCGGCACTAAATGAGGAAGCACTGGAAGCTATGAACAGAAAATTCTCAATTTCTTCAACGAATACTGATTCGCAATTTTTACATGTCGAAGGAAAGCCCAACGCTGGTATAGTGTGGATTAAAAATTTTTTGTTCGAAAGTGGCACAATTGAATTCAATGTCAAAGGTAAGGATGTGCTTCAGGAAAGTTTTGTCGGTTTAGCTTTTCATGGAACTGATGATAGTACATATCAAGCAATTTACTTTCGGCCGTTCAATTTCCGGTCAAACGACCCGATCAGGAGAAAACATGCGTTGCAATATATAGCACTTCCGGAAAATGACTGGCCGTACCTTAGAAAAGAATTTCCAGATAAGTACGAAGCCCCTCTGCTCCATGATGTAGATCCGAACGATTGGTTCCATGTCAAAATTGATGTTTCGGCCGAAAATATTAAAACTTACATCAATAAGGACAAAAATCCGGTGCTAATCGTTAAGCCACTGCTCCAGGCCTCTCCGGGAAAAATCGGTTTTTGGACAGGCCATGATTCGGATGGTGATTTCTCAGGTTTAAGAATCATTCGCAAAAAATAGGAATAAACTATGACGAACTCATATCTCGATTTGCCTAATTTACGATTAGTTCTATCAAAGCTTTTCGCGTGGAAAGTGAAGATATGTTAGACACCTTTCATATTTGAGGTTACAAGACTCATAAAACCTGGATGCAATCCGATTTTCTGGATATCGCCTAGCCACTACTTTACAGGTTTACCCGGTTTCAGCCTTGTTCTGATTTGATCGTCTTTTCAATCCTGTATCATAAATAAAAACTTGATGCATGAATTCAATAAATTCTATTATGGAAAAGAAAACACTCTTGCATCATCTTTTAAACCGCTTGTATTATGAAAGTATATCTCTTAGTCTCAAATGGCTTCAAACCTAAATCCGTAACCATACGATCGGCTACTTATATGACCGAAGCATCCATTGCTGACAGTATAAATCAACCAAATGATCTATCTTAATAGTATTGTAATTCTTTCGTTTTATTTTATTATTTTCGCATTGAAAAGTATTAGCCTCAATTTCATGAAAAGTTATATTCAATTCTCTTGCTTATTCCTATTTATATTTTTCTTTAGTTGTAAAAAAGAGAAGCAAGAAATTCAACCTCCAAGTATTCCACAGATTGCACAAATCGAACTCCTGGAACCGAATTATCCGACCGATGGAGGACTCAATCTGGGGTTAAAGATTAATAGTGTTCCCGAACCGTTGTCGAACATAGGAATTCTGATCGCCCGTGACTCAACATTTAAAGATATCGTCTTAAATAAAAATTTTGAATTACCCCTTGAAGTTAAGACTTATAACCTAAATATAAAATCGGGATTAGAGTTAAACAGTTCTTACTATTATACTTATTTCATCAACAATAAAATAAGCTTAGCTAAATCTGATCTATTAAAATTTACCTTCGGAAAAGAATCCAAACTGAAAATTGACTCCATATCAATGGCCACACGATCTATAGGTGACACCTTAAGACTTTATGGAGACTTTGAGGGATTTCAGTTAAAAGAGGCTGGTATCGGAAATGTAAAATTGCAAGCTTACAAAAAGTCAGACAAAGTCATTTACATGCCTTTAACTGATCAAACTCCAGTTGGCGAACAGGAAATATATTTACATTCTACTTATCAGAAGACTGTCTTTAAGGATAAATTCAGCCTGTCAACAGCACAGATCATCGATTTCCCAAAAGAAGTTAAGATCGGAGAAGAAGTAAAAATAACTGGAAACAATTTTTCAAAATACAGAAATGCCAATAAACTATTCATAAATGACGAGGAAGTTGCGATCAAATCATTCGGCATAAATTTTATTCAATTTGTAATTCCAAACACCCTAAAAAGTGCAACGCTCCATGTTAATTTGAAATGCAATAATCAAAACATTGTTCCAAAAGACAATGCACCGATGCGTATCAAAAGGCCTGAAGTAGTGGAACTACCAGGTGAGATCGCCATCGGTGATTTCTTATCAGTCACATTAAAGGATCTTCCCAAAACAGCAGTGCAGTTTTTCATTGATGGCTATGAAACAGAGTTTATCCATAGATCGGATGATGACCGCGAAAATACGTCTCAAATTTCATGGAGCACTTTTATCAATAACTACACAAATAAATCCGTTCAGCTCGAAGTGAGATACTTAGATGAGAAAATAAAACTCTCTCCTTCAATTAAAATAAAAGACCCGTGGTTTATAGGGAGTAACGAAATCCCTTTTAACTCAATTGACATGACCAATCCAGCAGTCGTGGTCAATAACACGGCATATATACTCGCAAATAACGGAAGTGCAAACGGCGGACTCAGTTTTTGGAAGTTCAACAAAACTTCGGGAAACTTCACAGAAACAAAAGTGCCTTTTGCGTGCGAAAACCCAAAGATGACTGCTTCCAAAAATAAAATATATCTATATACAGGGAATCAAAATGGCCAATTCTACGAACTAGACCCTTCAAACAACACATTTAAGGAGTTGGAAAAATATCCTGGAATAGTACGTACTCATGGAACTATAAACTGGGTCAATAACAAGCTCTATATGGTCACAGGACATAACCCAAGCCCCTATCCGTTCGGAAGAACCGAAGGGGATAGGACAATGTATTCCTATGATATTGCAAATAACAAATGGGAAAAAAGTGTAGATTTTCCCGAAAACGAAATAATCGGTGTTTACGATAGAATGAGAACATCCTCATTCGTTATAGGAAGCCGACTATTTGTGATCGGGGGCTCAATGCATACGGGACAGGTGCAAACTTATGCCTTTGACACCGATACCAAAAGATGGGAAACAAAAACCGATCTACCCTATTCTTTTAGTGATAAAAGCTCGCTGGGAATAGCAGATTATGGCTTTGCCTTTCTAGGCCCGCTATACCGTTACACCGCCACCAGAAATATTTGGGAACAAATACCACACATCATTCCCTATGGTCACGACGCGTCTAATTCAATTGCTTTTGTAGTGGACGATCAACTTTATTACAGTATCAACAGATACAACAAGTTACTCCGAGTTTCCGTAAATGAATTAAAAAAATAACCATGCAAAAATTATATTTTCTCTTTCTTGTGTTGGCCATGTTCATGTCTTGTAAAAAAGAAGAAGTCGTCCAAACTAACGACAAATATGCGACGCTAAAATTACAAGTGTGGGATGAATTCAAGACTAACGCGCTGGATTCAGTCAAAGTAGTGTTTCCGGAACTGAACAAAAGTTATACGTTGACAAAAGGCAAACCCTATATCAGCGATCTTCCAAAACAGGACCTTAAGGCTGAGATAAGTAAATCAGGATACATAGATGTAAGCAAACGGTTCGATTTTAGCAAAAGGGATACCATTAATGATAATATCATTATGCCCTACGACGATATGATCCTTACTGTTCCAACAGACAGTTTATATGCTTCCCATCAGAGTAAATCGTTTTCATTTACAGCGCGGAGAAATAAGGGTTTTAACATCATCGCTCCTGATTGGATACGGGTGGATACTCTATCGGAAAAAGCATTTGAAATTAAGATTAATATTCGCTTTTTACAGAATAAAACCAATGAAAACCGAACTGCAAATATTATTCTAAAAAATGGGGAAAGTAAACGGACTATTCCGCTATTCCAATTTCGCAAAAATAGAATTGAATCGGTTTATGTAGAACTTGGTGATATTTCCAAATGGGAAGCTAACATGATTGACCCTTTAGACAATATAGGCTATATAAGATCGACCTCCGACTACTGCCTCTCCGAAATTACCGGAAAATCACTTAAAAATAAAACTGTAAGTTTTGCCTCTGGATGTGCACGCATAGGATTGGGCATGACGTACGAATTTGTAACCCAAAATAGAGGTGGATTGGATACGGTCCGTTTCAAATTTAATGGTTACGACAAAAAAATAGATATGCATAAATACCATAGTGGGATATGGAACTTATATCCTCTTGGATCAAACGACTATATTTTCTTTACCAACGATGCTGGAAAACGGATCGGGACAATTGATCTGGAACGTTTTGAAATTATCAACGACCCGAGAGTTAGTTTCGACACCCGAAATTTGCTATTTAACAATTACAACGGTAGTTTTTATCTCACTTCCACAGATGATAAATTGCGCCGAATAGATGTGAGGAATGGTCAGGTATTAGAGGAGATTCAATTCAGCCCGCAGCCAAATGATCATCCGCAATCCCCTTATGTTATTCCGGAAGAGGTTGTCTTCAACAAAAATGGAATGGCTTTTCTGACACTTTTGGGTAATAATATTACCGGTAGGAACGTCGCAACACTTGATATTGCAAATAAAAATAAATTTGAGCTTATAACAGGTTATTTGTACGCTTATTATTATTCGGGGTTAACAGTAATGCCGAACGGCGTAGATTTTGGAATGAAAGAAAACTATCGTGGCCTCTTTACCTGGGATCCTATAAAGAAGGTTTCCGAATTTGTGTATGATGAAATTACCATCCTACCTTTTCAAGATCTAGCATTCCATGAAAAACAGTTAATCAACTATAAAACAAAAGCGGCAATAGGTCAACCCATCCAAGGTAACTATTGGCAATCTGATACGAAAAACAAGTTGATATATGCGTTTATATGGGACCAACAATATACGACTTGGATCGTTTGTTATGACCTCAATGCAAAAGAACTGTATCGAAGACCTTTCTTCTATGACACAGGTGGTTCAAGCTATGTGAAGTTAGCTGGAAATGGAAAATATATCGTTTATTACAATGGATATTCGGAAGAACTATTTCGGTTTTCAATAGACTTTTTCAAAGGCAAAACGAAGTTGGAGAACTGGGAATTATAAGTCAGCAAAACGAAAAAATAACTGAAAATGATATCAAGCGAAGAAATACTTAGTCAAACTTAACCAAGAGGCTAAGATCTATTGTTTAAGTTTCCTAAATAGCTGTGTTGCGGTTACCAAATCGAGTGCCTCCATGTCCACAAGTTTTAATGCTTTGACCATATAGAGCGTACCTGTCTTGTACTTTTGAAAGTGTTCGGTTTTCAAATGGGACTGATAGGCTTTTTGATCTTTGTACATTTCCAGTATTCTAACCTGTGTTGGGTTATCCTTTTGGAACATGGGGAAGATGGCAATTACGCCCGGTTCAAGCCTTACGGATGCTTCCGCTTCTTCTTTCAGTATAGTCTTGTAGTGTTCTACATGCTGGGGATGTATCTCGATTTCTGAAATGCGTACCATTATGTCCTGCTGTTGAGCCTGGGCAATATGGATCATGCAAAATAACATTGCTGTTGCCAGTATAACCTGTAACGAACGTCTTACCCAAACACCGTACTCAAACATATTTTTATCCATATCATTTAAATGTTTAATAGTGCTTACTTTTCTATTATAGAAATAACGGTTCTTGCAGCTTTTGCATCTACATTTGGATGTAGAGGCAAAGCTGCTACACAGAACGGTAATCGACCCTAGCATTGTCAAAAAGCATATTCTCATATCTTTTAATTTAAATATTCCCTAAAGAATGTTTCCAACTTGCCGAAAGGAATTACGTCAGTCCTGTCGTATAGATCTACGTGGACTGCATTCGGAATAATAAGGAGTTCCTTTGGTTCTGATGCCGCTTTAAAAGCATCTTCACTAAAATAACGGGAGTGTGCTTTTTCCCCTGCAATGATCAAAAGCGGCCTTGGCGATATCTCTTTGATGTAGGTTAATATAGGCATATTCATAAACGATAATGCATTCGTTGCATTCCATGCTCCGGTTGAATTAAGTGAACGTTCATGAAACCCTCTTGCTGTGCGATAGTAATCGTAATAATCTTTCACAAACTGTGGCTCATCGCCTTTCAATTTTTCGGGATTTAATAGTGGCCCGGAGTGAAATCTTCCTGCTTCCGCATCTTTCCAGCGTTGCTCGCCCAATCGTTCTAATATTTTTGTCCGATCTTCTAATGTAACAGCATCATTATAACCTTTCGATATAACTCTTGTCATATCGTACATACTGGTCGTCGCGACGGCTTTTACCCTTTTGTCGATTGCAGTCGCATTTAACGCGAAGCCGCCAAAGCCACAGATACCAATGACCCCGATTTTGCTTCGGTCAATATTTTTCTGTATCCCAAGAAAATCTACTGCAGCACTGAAATCTTCCGTGTTGATATCGGGCGAAGCAACGGCGCGGGGCTCCCCGCCACTCTCTCCCGTATAAGAGGGGTCAAATGCCAAGGCTGCAAAACCACGTTCTGCCATTTGGTTGGCATAAAATCCTGAAGACTGCTCTTTTACCGCTCCGAATGGGCCACTAATGGCAAGTGCGGCCAATGGCTCAATGCCCTGTTTTTTGGGAAGGTAAAGATCTCCGCTCAATACAATCCCGTAACGGTTTTTAAAACTCACTTTCTTACGGACCGCTTTATTACTTAACTCAAAGGTATAGTGTTCTGTTGCTTTGTTCATTTTGCTCAATTTATTAACTGATTTGGTCTGGCTAAATGCCTGCGTAAAAATGACCAGGATCAAGAGTATGGATAGGGCTCTCTGTTTCATTTATTTTAGATAGATTTAATAATTTTTGCTGGTACTCCACCCACAATTGTATCATCAGGAACATCTTTTGTTACGACCGCTCCTGCTGCCACTATCGAATTTGCGCCAATAGTGACGCCCGGCAGAATACTGGCATTTGCACCGATCCATGCATTCTTTTTGATATGGACACGCCCAGGGACAAGAGACTGCCGATCCGCTACGGCTATGGGGTGCCCTTCTGATAATATACTGACTTTCGGGGCAATGAGTACATTATCTTCAATTGTAATGCCTCCTAAATCCAATAAGGTGCAGTCAAAATTGATAAACACGTTTTTTCCTATACGGGTATTTTTACCATAATTGATGTAAAGCGGAGTAAAAACAGTAACGCTCTCATCGATCTTGCTACCTGTTATCTGGCTTAGAAAGCTTCTAACTTCTGTAGGATCAACACTGTTGTTCATCTGAACGAGGAGTTCTTTTGTCGCGTGTGCGGCCTCAAGCATCTTATATGCTTGCGGATCATTGGACGATATAATCTCTCCATTTCGTAACCGCTGAAAAATGTCTGTCTCCGGCCGCCCTAATCTTTTATTTGGCAATTCATTGATCAGTTTATTCATCGCATCGGGTTCCCTTTCGAACATTTCCTTAACCATTGGCGTGCATCCGCCAAAATTACCTGCGCACCTGCTTCCGCAAATGATTTGGCAGAGGCCAGACCTATGCCTTGTGCAGCACCGGTAATCAATACAACTTTGTCTTTCATTGAACGCATATTTTCCATTTTAAAAATCACTAAAAAATACCATCATATTAAAGTGGAGCTTATCTCCTAGATAGTTACACAAATTTCTTATTTTAATTAGGTTGATCTTTTATACAGGATACAGATTTATTTACCAGTTTTACAGATTATGTCCGATCATTGGAAAAACAGATTCAGGTTTAGTAGATTTGAATTCAAATTTGTTATGTAATGGAGCAGGTCGAAAGATACGATACGGTCAAGCAGTACAATGACAGCATGGGGGTAGACACCTTACATCCCTTAGTCAGCGTAGTCAATTTCAATGAAATACCAACTGTTCAAAATTTCCGGCGTTATATGGGCATTTATGCTATATTTCTGAAAAATATTAAATGTGGCGATATGCGCTACGGATCTCAGCCTTATGACTATGAGGATGGAACATTGGTATTCGTATCGCCCGGACAGATTTATGGAATTGACAGTAATGGTATGGCCATAAAACCCTCCGGGTATGGACTTGTCTTTCATCCCGACTTTATAAAAGGAACCAATCTGGGAAAGCATATAAAAGACTATACCTTTCTTTCCTATGAGGTGAACGAAGCACTGCATTTATCCAAAAAGGAGCGCAAAACCATTGTGCATTGCTTTGAAAAAATAGCAGAAGAAATCGATCAGAATATTGACAAGCATAGCAAAACATTGATCGTTTCCAATATTGAGCTTTTGTTAAATTATTGCCAGCGTTTTTATGACCGGCAGTTTATAACAAGAAGCAATGTCAATAGTGATATTCTGGTACGGTTTGAGAAGCTGTTGAATGACTATTTCAAATCAGACAAAACACTTTTACTGGGACTTCCATCGGTGAGTTATTGCGCAGATCAACTACATCTTTCTCCGAATTACTTCGGAGACCTTATAAAAAAGGAAACAGGAAGCACAGCATTGGATTACATACAAGGTAAATTGATAGATGAAGCAAAAGAAAGAATCTTTGACCATTCCAAAAGCATCAACGAAATCGCCAGTGAACTGGGCTTTAAATATCAGCAGCATTTTACCCGCATTTTTAAACAAAAAACGGGTGTTACACCGAATGAGTATAGGAATTTAAATTAAAATTGATTAATCTTACAGTACACGCGCAGCATAGGGAAACGATTGTGACTATATTCCCCTATTTATCAACGAGCGTAACTGTAATAAAAGTAATTTCTTTTCCATTTGCTTTCAATTGTTTCCGATCAACATCTAATCGTATAGTTTATAGCTTCCCCGCAGTCTTTACATTGCTCTTGCAGCTATTTCCCCTAAAGAATCATAGGCAACTATCGTAACCGTATGTATGCGATTCCTGGTTCCAATGGCTACGATAAAGATAATATCGATCTTTAGGAATACCGGCAAGATCTACAATACCGAACACTGAAATCCTGATGTACTATTCAAATATTCCTCTTTCATTGAAATAGAGTCCCAGCTGTTCTATTTGCGGGTTTAGACGAGATTGTAAAATGTTGATTCTTATCTTCTGGGCATTAACTGTAGGAAAGGTCAATAACCGTTTGTTACCGATAGTAGTACCTTTCGACACTTCTTTCCAGACTCCATCTTGCCATACTTCCAAATTAAATCGCTCCACACGCTGGCCTAAAGCAATGCTTTCCTGTAGGGAGAGAACGTTGAACGCGGTTGCCTTAGGCAGGATATATTCAAAAGTTGCTGTGCTGGTTTTTTGATCTTTCGTCGTCCAGAATGGCATTTTTTTCCATTTTTTTAGAACGAGGTCGGTAGTCTGGAGTTTGGCTTTGCTTAAAATGTTATTCGAAAACAATGCTGTGCGCCAGTCGTTCCACTTTTTTAAATTTGCAGCATCTACCGAATGAATCAATCCGGCTGCTGTTGGTGGAATATTAAGCAACAAGACACCATTTTTTCCCACCGAATTAAAATAAATATCCATCAACTTCCCCGGGCTTTTAACTTTGTTATTCTCTTCCTCGTGATAGAACCATCCCGGGCGTATAGAAACATCGGTTTCCGCTGGGTACCAGACCAGCCCTTTTGCTTCTTTGATCCTTTCCCGGCTCCCAAGATCTTTGTTACGCATATCTCCCGCCGGTTTAATATTCATCTGCTGTTGCGATCCAGCAGCTATATGATTTTGCGCTAGGTTACTAGCAGGTACAACTGACCATTCTGTGTCCCGACCATAGCCCGTTTCTGTACCGACCCATCTTACATCGGGTCCCATTACTGCGATAACGGCCTCAGGTTGTTTTTCACGTATAACCTGATAATAACGATTCCAATCGTATTCCTGCTTTTTACCATTCGGTCCCTCTCCGTTAGCACCATCAAACCAAACTTCATCAATCTGACCATATCGGGTCAGTAATTCGCTCAATTGGGCAACAAAAAAATCATTATAAGCTTCTGACCCATAAGAAGCCTCATGTCGATCCCAAGGGGAAAGATATACCCCTAACTTCATATCATATTTTTTACAGGCCGCAGCTAGTTCGCCAAAAACATCTCCTTTCCCCTTTTTGTAAGGAGAATTTTTAACCGAATAGTCTGTTGTATTCGTTTGCCAGAGACAGAAGCCATCGTGATGCTTCGCGGTAAGAATCAAAAGTTTAATTCCACCTTCTTTTGCTGTCCAAACCCATTGTTCTGCATCTAATTGTGTCGGGTTAAATAATTTTGGATCGTCTTTCCCTTCACCCCATTCCTTATTTGTGAAGGTATTGATCCCGAAATGGAGAAATCCGGTCACTTCCAGCTTTTGCCAATCAAGCTGTCTTTGGGTCGGTATCACGTTGGCTGCCTTGGTTACAATAGCAGATTCTGATTCTCCGGGTTGTAAGGCAATCATATTTTGAGCCGCAGCATCAAATACCGCTGCCAATAATAGTAAAGTAATGATATTAATTTTCTTCATTTTATATCTATAGGACAAAAATAAGATAGCCGGAAAAATCTCCGAACTATCTTATCTTCAAAATTTTCGTAAAGGTTCCGACCAATTATTGATTGGCCCCCTGATTGGCAACTAAAGGCCAATTCGGGTTTTGATAGATAATTGAACCAGCTGGACTACCATCTGTCGAAGTTATGCTCAAATGACTTATGGCTATGGGAGACAAATAATGCGCACTGGTCCAACTATAGCCATTTAGAACAAGATTGTTAGCCGAAAGATTAATCCGATAGGGTCTTAAATATTGACTTTCCTGGGGTGAAGACACATTTGCTGTTTTTCCTGCTGTGCCCGGTACGATTAAAGTAGAGACGCCCTTATCTTTGTACCAGTCCTGCATAGGCCCCCACAGCCTCATCCCTTCAATAATGTATGGATTGTTTGCTAGCTGATCAAGCGCCCGCCAACGCCTAAGATCATTAAATCTAAATCCCTCGGCAATAAGTTCCAAACGGCGTTCTCTTCTAATATTATAAAGAATTTTATCGGAAAGTAACTGTCCGGCTGAATATGCAGCGAAGTCACCTTGAGCTTCCTTTTGCATTTCGGTCGCGTTTACGGTTGCCATAAAATCTGTATTTACGCCTGCTCTTTCTCTTATTTTCGTCCAGTAACTGTTGGCTTTTGCATCGATTACTCCCTTTGCAAGATAACTTGCTTCAATATAGTTTAAATAAGCCTCAACAGCACGAAATATAATTGAGCCTGTAGTACCAGTCTGCCCCTCAGCTTGGGCAAAAAGGTAACTCATTCCTTTTTTCAAAGCGTAACCTGTCACGTACCGTGTCTCTGCCAAACCAATAATATCGGGTCTAGGCTCTGTCTGTACAGCACCGGTTGAAGAAGTCTGGTTGGTATAACTCAATTCCCCAGGTGCCTTCATGAATAGCTGTAATCGGTTATCCCGATTTTTTTTGACAAGGCTGATGGAATCGTCGCCTGCATAACCCGAGTTTGAAGCATAAATAGGTAGTCCGTTTTTCATGGTAAAATTTTCCACAAGACCTCTTGAATATCCGGAATTTCCGCCATTTCGATTCATGTAATGATTTACGGCATGGGTAATTCCCAAGGGTGTGGAATAACTCCGCCATAAAAGCACTTCACTGTAGCCATTTAAATTCTCGTCGCCAAACATTTTGAAATAGGGGTTCGAAGATGAATTATAACCATCGTCCTTTGTATTTCCGACAAGTTCGACTGCATCGGCTACCTGAGCGGCGGCTGTCATAGACTGTTCTAAGAAATAATTGATCTCATTATCGATATTGATCGAAAAATTTGGGTGCGATTTTGCACCGGGCCAGCCAGTTCCACCAGGGACGAAAGCAGTTCCTTTATGGTATTTTAGCCAAGAGCCTTCAAATAACCCTACACGAGATTTAAAAAGTAAAGCGGCCTTTTTTGAAATACGGTTCTTCCCGTCAGGAGCTACATCGTTCAATAATGTAATTGCCGAATCCAAATCAGAAAGAATAAATCGAACCACCATATTTCTAGGTTGTCGAATGGAAGCAGCCGTCAGCTCTTCCATATTATCTTTAAGTGTATTTCGAACAATCGGAAAATCACCAAGCGCCTGCACTTTATTAAAATATTCATACGCTCTCAAAAAATAGGCTTCACCCACATAATGAGTTATATTTGCTGAATTGCCCGTTAACTTACCGTTCTTCCATTTTGGGAGTACCTGTTCAAGAAAATAGTTCAACTGCCTAATCTGAGTAAAATCCCAATCACCGCCCGAACTCGGCACACGCCATTCTCCAGGTACCCAACGTGTCGAATAACTTGAAGTCACCTGGTTGTCTGTACCGTTATCGTTAGCAAATGTACCAAGGCCCCAGCCAGAATGGGATGGAAAGGCATAACGGCCAACCGTGTATGCGGCCAAATCTGCTTCGGTATTTAAATATTCCTGCGGTGTTACATTGGATAAGGGTTCTCTATCCAAATACTTATTGCAGGAATGCAATGTGAACAACACGGTCATCGATAACAACCAAGAAATTGTGGAAAAATAATATGTCGTTTTCATATATATCGGTTTAAAAATTCAAGTTAAGGCCAAAAGAATAAGTCGTCGAAAATGGATATGTTTTTCCATCATTCCACCCTCCAAGTCCAACGGTTTCCGGATCAAAAACCTTAGCCATTTTGGTAAAAGTCAACAAATTCTCACCTGATGCATAAATACGAATTTTGGAAAATCCTATCTTGCCCAATAGTTGTGGAGAAAACGTATATCCAAATTGAGCATTCTTTAAACGTAAATAAGCAGCATTCTGTAAATATTTAGTTTGTGTTTGCTGATTTTTTGAAGTGTTAAAATAAGGTCTCGGTAAATAGGAATCTTTATTAACACCTAAAACACCGTTCTGTACCATCGTGGAATTCTCATCGCGGTAGAAGTCCATATTCTCAACAAAACCAGCGGATTGCCACATCCCGCCATTCGCCCCCCAAAAATATGGCCCATTGGGCATATAATCGCGTTTTCCAACACCTTGCAAGAAAATCCCTAAATCGAATCCGCTATAATTGAAATTTAAATCAAAACTATAACGATAGCGTGGGGCCGAATTCCCTATAATGGTCAGATCACCTGGGTTCGCCAAGGTATTGGCTCCATTATTAACCTGACCGTCTCCGTTGAGATCAGCATACATAATGTCCCCAGCTTGCCAGTTTGTCCCGAAAGACTGTTTGGTTTTAGCGAGGTGGGCAGCCATTTCTTCTCCGCTCTGTGCTATTCCTAAAGTTTGATATCCCCAGATCTCTCCATTCTTGCGACCATCGTACCAGGTACTCAGCGTACCTGTAGGATTAGGATATTTGGTGACTGTCTGACGATCATCGGAAAGGACAGCTCTAGCGCTGTAATTCAATTTACCAATATGATCTTTCCAATTTACCTCAATTTCGAAGCCTTTGGAATTCATCTCGGCATTGTTTAAACGCGGCACAGCTGTGCCCAAAATAACAGGAAGCTCTGGTGCTGGTCCTATCATATCGAATGTATTCCGACGATAGACTTCAAGAGATAAACCTAAACGATTGGAAAGTGCCCGCAGATCTAATCCCACATTCCAGCTTGAGACACGTTCCCAGGTCAAGGTAGAGGCAATAAGCCCAGGGGCACTGGCCGTATTTGTTTTTTGTCCATTCAAAAGCCAGGTACCATTAGCTATACTAACGGGCATTGTTGCATAAAAAGGATACCAATTGTCCGTATATTGGTTTCCCAGCTCGCCGTAGGAACCACGCAATTTAAACATGGAAACATGCTCCTTAATAGGCCAAAATGACTCATTCGCTATATTCCATCCAGCGGAAACTGAGGGGAAGAGATTCCAGCGCAAGTCTCTTGGAAAACGTGACGAACCGTCGTATCGTCCGTTAGCCTCAAAAAGATACCTATCTTTGTAGCTATAGTTTAATCGTCCAAAAAAACCAGCAGTAGCCCAATGTTGATAGCCCCCAGAAGCCCTGGGATTGGTGGTGGCAGTATTCAATGTCGGAACATTATCTGTGATCAGATCGCTCATGCTTCCATTAAGATCTCTATACTTATTGAGCTCTGAATTGAAACCAGCCAAAATTTTGAAATGATGATCAGCGTTGATGTCAAAGGAATAATCTGAAAAGAAATTTGTACTGAAATATTCGTCTTTGCGATTGTATTCCGAAACATTGGTATATCCAGCAGCATTGTACCCTACCGCAACAGGAAATGGATTTCCTTTTGCATCATTTGAATAAGCTCTCAAAATTTCGGCATGGTCATTTTGACTTGTAATACGATAATTGACATTTCCTGTTATATTCCAATTTTTGATTGGCTGATAATGCAATTGTAGCTGCTGATAAAGAAAATCTTTCTGAAATTTAGAACGTCCTCCTTGCTGGAGCTGCAATATTTCACTTGGTTCGGAATAATTTCCATTTGGGTCGTACAAAGGTATCGTAGGCCATCTTCTCGCTATATTATGATAATATAAATCATTCATATGGCTTGCTTTTTCGTAGTCTTCACGTACAAAACGCGTATTGTACATGAGGTCTACCTTATCGCTAATCTTTGCATTGATTTTTGTAGCTATCGAATATCGTTGAAAATTGTCATTAGCAAACCTGTTCAAGCCATTTTGATCCATGTAATTTGCTGAACTATAAAAATTTAGCTTTTCAGTACCGCCATTCAAACTGAGCGTGTGTTCATGGGAAGTTGTAAAATCCCTGTAAAACTCTTTAAACCAGTTTGTATTCCCATTAGACCCTGTATAGTATTGAAATCTGTCACTCGTATTTGGGGTAGTCGTCGTTTCTATTTCTCCTCTTTGATAAGCTTCAATTCGTTCCAATACTTCCTGAGAAAATTTTGCACCTTCACCATCGTTTGCTGCCACTTCGTTGAAATAATACGCAAATGTTTTGGAATCTAACATCGTGGGTAGCCCCCTTGGCTTACCCAATCTTATATTATTGTTATAATTTGCTGTTATCTTACCCGATTTTCCAGATTTTGTTGTAATGAGGATAACTCCAAAAGGTGCCCTTGACCCGTAAATAGCAGAAGCTGCTGCATCTTTAAGTACGGTGATATTTTCAATATCCTGAGGATTTAGCGCATTCATATTGCCTTCCATCCCATCAATTAAAACCAAAACTGATGAACTCGACCCTACGCCTATCGTCCCCGCACCACGGATATTGACGCTTAGATTTTGATTTAGTTCACCCCCCAGTCCGGTTGTCTGCAAATTCAGCCCAGGGATCATGCCTTGCAGGGCCTGTCCAACATTCTGCACAGGTCTTGACTCTAACTCTTTACCGTCAAGAGACGAAACCGCACCAGTCAAATTTGCCTTCTTTTGTGTTCCGTACCCTACTACAACGACTTCTTCCAACGCCCTATCCTGACTGGACATTGTCAACATCATTGGGTTGCGACTCGCATTTTCGCTTAAAGAAGCATACCCCACATAGGAAAAATCCAAAATGGATTTTTCATTTGCTACTTTTAAAGTAAATGTTCCGTCTTCTGCTGTCAATACAGTATTTGACGTACCTCTTTCTGTCACGGTCACACCCGCAATTGGTTTTCCCGATGCATTTAAAACTGTACCTTTAATCTCTATCTTTTCTGATTTCCGATCTGGGATATTTTTAAAACTAGCCCTTTCCTGCGGTTTAACAATAATAGTCTTGCCTTCAATCACAAAATCTAGATCCTGCTCCGTGAGCGCTTTTTTCAACACTAACCTCAAATCCAATTTGGAACCAGAATAAGAGATTAATTTTTTGTTTTGCAAAATATCAGAATCATAAATAATCTGATATCCCGTTTGTTTACGTATCTCTTTTAGTACTTCTGTTAAGGTGGCATTTTTTAGATTAAGGTTTAATTCTTGTGCCTTGGCTAAGGAAAGGCTTTGGAGAGCTATCAAACCGAGGATAGTTCCTATTTTTGACGATCGCTTTAAAAAAGTTAAAGCAGATTTGTCCCGAACAAACCCAAATTTGTTTTTTCTCAGGTGAAATTTTTTATTCATATTTTTAGGCTTTATTGTAAAAGGGGCATTATTCCCATTCTTACAATAAAGAGTCTCCCAAACGCGATTACCCTAAAAACTTTTTTTAAAAAATTAATTCATGACCTTTTAACGTGATGTTCAATTTGCCTGATTTTTTTATGAGATCCAAAATCTCAGAAAACGAGCGATCTCTTTTAAGAAAAAGTGTAAAATTCCGATTGGGAACTTTATTGGGATCAAAATGAATTGGATAGATATTAGCAAGATCTGAGAGAATATAGCGCAAGCTTTTATTTTCATAATACAAATTACCATCTTTCCACGACGTATAATCTTCGGTTATAGCAGTTGTTTTATCAATAGATCCATGATCATCCAGCATGGCCATCTCTCCAGGAACAAGCAACTTGTTTTTTCCTGATTTAATACTTTTTAAAGCTATACTTCCTTCTGTTAATACAGTCTGCTCGGCTCCTTCACGAGACAAAACATTAAACTTTGTACCTAATACAGCTATCCGCTGTTTATCTGTCAGAACAATAAACTCCTGTTTAATATCAGCCTGCTGTTTCTTAGCAACCTCAAAAAAGGCTTCCCCTTTTAAAGTTAAAATCCGATTTTTTAAAAAATCGCCTTTGTAACTCAGCTCAGAATTAGAATTGAGAAATACTATAGTTCCATCTTTTAACAAAACCTTATACAATCCACCGACCCCAACGCGCAGAACAACATCATCAAATTCGGAGGTTGATGATTCGGTCGGTTCAATAATCAACATATCTTTCTTTTTACTGACTTTGAAAGGTTTGTTTTTATTATTCTCCCATTCAGCAAGGGACATGGGCCTTGATCCTGAAATTGTGATATCTCCAGCTGAAATATCCGCATAAATATGCTCGGCTTTTTTGGAGGACAGATCAAAGGAACGAGAATAAAAAATATATAAGCTAACAGAACAAATAGATAAAACAAAAAATAGGATAGCACCATTCAACAAACGCTTTTTACGTTTCTTTCTACTAATCGTTGTTAGAATACGATCAAAAGTATGTTTTTTTATATCTTCTCTATCGTTTATGGGCATATGCTTATAATACGGTTGAACTTGAAAGATTTTAATTTGTTAATATGACAAAATAACGAAAAGGTAAATATTATTATAAGGCTTTTCGTAATTTATTCAAGACCTTAGATATATGATATTCGACAGATTTGATACTAAGGTTCATTTTTTTTGCAATTTGTCTGTAGGATAAATCATCTTCGCGACTCATGATAAAAATTGCCCTTGTTTTGACAGGAAGTCTCTCTAGTAAGCCATCAAGCTGATCAGAAAGTTCTTTATACGAAAGCTCATCATGCTCAATCGCTATATCTAACAACAGGTGTTCCTCTACTTCATTTAACCGACGTAATTTCCCCAGCAGCTTAAAACATCTATTTTTTGTACAAATGAATAAATAGTCTTTTAACGATGACTCGATGTTTAATCTTTTATGACGGGCCCACAACTCAGTAAAGACATCATGTAAAACATCTTGTGCTAGTGATTCTTCCTTCATCAATCGTAAAGCAAAGGTATAGAGGCCATCCCAGTAAAAATTATATACTAAGGAAAATGCTTGCATATCTCCGTCTTTTAGACAGCGCAAAATTTTGTGCTCTATTTGACTTTCCACTTGATTCGATTCCATATCGGTAATTAAATTGTTCTTCAATGGTTAGCAGATGTTTAAGACTAATTGGTTAGATTATGAAAAATGCCAACAATATTATGTATTACATAAGTACAATATTAACATTTTTTTATAAATGTATAAAATGATCTATAAAATTTTTAAATAAAAACCAATCCGAATTTTGCTTTAGCATCATAGTGATATGCCATTTACAAGGAATCGCAGAACAAGACCTGTTCTTAGGGTGCTATTGGATGCAGGGATTTTAAGCGTTGAACATCTCTGCAATTAAAATAAATTACTGGCTGAGAATTTAGGGATTGTTTTATCTTCCCTAATCTTCCAAAACTAATTCAAATAGACCGGGATAGCTCTTTACAATGCCTTTCTGGTCGACTGTGATCGACGAGGAAAATACGGTATCAAGATTATCGTACAGATATTCATCCTTCTTTTTTCTGCTATAAAGCTGTTTGACTGGCTTTATTTCATTTTCAAGAATGTTGATGTATATGACATCAATAGACTTTGATTGCCCTATATCCAGTAACAGATTATTGATTGGCAATGTATTTGTAAAAGGAGTAACTGAGATATCGATAAAGAGAAATTCATTGAACTCCGGTCTAGGAATTCCATTGATCGACCATAAACCTGCAGCGTTTGTCCCGATAATTAAATTTTTGTGCCCTCCAATTTCTGTTTTTATTTCAAATTCCTGTATGCACCAATTTCTGTCTATTTTTAAAACATAATCTACATTATAAATACGGTTCAAATAGTTGCCAATGATAGACGATTTTACATAATAGGCATCATTTTTCAGTTCTATCGTGCAATCTTCCCAGGATTTATAAACCAAGCCTCTCCAGATAATCTTTCTCATTTCGATCTATGAATTACAGTTTGCGGTCTTATTTCTGAACATTTCTTTGAATGATTTTTTTTAAGATTGATTCCCTTTCCCAATACCGTTGCGAACCGGTTCTAAAAGTCATTTATGTAATTAAGCAGTTATTGTACCAGTTATTTCCCAAATCTAAATAAAAGGTGAATGTTATATAAATACCGGCCTTCATCGGTATCCCATCAATCGTCATCCAACTCCTTTAGCGAATCATCGTTTAAAGTTAAGTTCGATTAATCTTCAAGAGAGGGACCTAGCAACCTATTTATATTAATGCAATTTAGCCTATAATGACATGATTTATATACGAATAACAAATTTTGTTCTTCACTGCAATCCAACTTTTCGATTTCATCGTAAGTGATCATATAAAGCTTTTAAATAACAGATAAAAAATAAAGATCATGAAAATTAAATCAATCTTATGGGCGGCTGCCACTGCAGCAACATTATTGGGAAGCACCTACATGGGTCAGGCTCAAACAAAGGAAAAAACTGTTATGGTAGGTGGTGCACCGATGTATCCTTCCAAAAACATTATTGAGAATGCAGTCAATTCCAAGGATCACACTACGTTGGTTGCTGCAGTAAAAGCTGCTGGCCTTGTAGAAACCTTACAGGGGCCTGGTCCCTTTACTGTTTTAGCCCCTACAAATAACGCCTTTTCTAAAGTACCCAAAGAGGCCCTAAATAACTTAATGCTTCCAGAAAACAAGGCCCAATTAACATCAATATTGACCTACCACGTGATTCCTGGAAAATGGAGTGCCGCACAGATCACCAAAGCGATTAAGGATGGTAAAGGAACCTATGTAACCAAATCAGTCCAAGGTGGAAACCTTACTTTTTGGATGAAAGGGAACGATGTATATGTAAAAGACGCAAAAGGTAATAGCGCAAAAGTAACAGTTGCGGACGTCAATCAATCCAATGGGGTTATTCATGTGATAGATGCTGTATTGATGCCCTAAATATTGTTGCCATAAAATCAACTATCTATTGGCAGCATACATTCAATGATGTTTTCTTATTACATCAAAGTGGTGTCGATAATGATAAAACGGGCAATATTAACATTGCTCGTTTTATTTTTTCCATCCATCCAATCCGTTTACAATAAGTAATTTGTTCATTAAACTTAGTATACTTTATTTTTCTCCAGCCAAAATAACGCTTTTTAATTTTGATTGGAATACCAATATATGTTTTGAAGGCTGTTTTTAGATGTTTTCGAAAAGTGAAATTCTGTTTGTGCCGTTTTCAGAAATTTCTTCAGATTACTGCCCTTAATGTCATCATATTTGTTTTTATATTCGACATCGTTTAAATAAATATCTTTCCCAACTGTCAAACAGAACCTGAAATATATCTTTGAGGTTTTTAAGGTAGCTGATTCGGTTTCATAATTGTAAGCATAAAATCCATAAATATTATTTTTTAAGAACCTCTTCTGAGCTCCATTTCCTTTTTGTACATACATAAAATCTCCATCAAACCAAATTGTCATACGCACGGAGAGCGCTTTTAAAATAATATAACATGTACCAAAGTAGATGAGCATGAAAAACATCATGAGCGAAAGATGGAATATTGCCTTAAAAAAAATATAGTATAAAATACTATAGCATATCAAGCAGGGAATAATAATGAAAAGGCTCCAACTTGTGGGATAAGGTATAACCCGGTTGAACGTAAATAAATTATTTTTAGCCATCATTAAAGATACAATATATTTTTTTCCATTTATCTGCATCTAGAAGCAACCTATTTTTCAGGAAAAATAAACATCATAATAATCACTAGCTTTTAATAACTGACTTACTGGAATTCTCCAGCGATCTTGCAATGGTATCATAATTAAATTTAAATCCCTTATTTCTAATTTTTTCGGCACTTATACGAGAACCATTTAATAGCATAGCAGCCATATCACCATACAATAGTTTAATAACGAAACCAGGTATATTTGGCAAAACGCTACTCCTACCAAATGACCTAAGCAATACATACGCAAAATCGTTCATTGTGATATGTTGAGGAGCAACGGCATTATACACACCCCGAATATCCGTCCGATCAAGAATAAATTCGTACATGCGCACGACATCATGTATGTCTATCCATGGGATATATTGCTTTCCATCACCTAAAGAAACATTGATACCAAGTTTTGCCAAAGGAGCAAGCTTGGCGTACATCCCGCCATTTCTACCTAAAATAATACCTTTTCGTAAAATAACGGTTTTGACACCCAAGCTTTCAAACTGCCATGCGGCCTTTTCCCATACCTCACAAGTATGAGCCAAAAAGTCATTTCCACTAATAGAATCTTCAGAAAGGATGGTATCTGAAGTATATGCTCCATAATAACCTACTGCAGATGATGAAATGATTTTATCAATATTAAGCTCGTGGCGTTTGACGTATTCAAATAGTAAATTCAATGATAATACACGACTTTCGATAAGCTCAAGGCGACGTGAGGAAGTCCATCGACCTGCACTTATATTTTCACCAGTGAGGTTAATAATGGTATCGACTCCATCGAAGGCATTGATATCTATGAAGCTTTTTTTCAGATCCCACTCAAAATATTTTACGCCACTTGCAGATTGGTCTTTAAGTGTCCGCGTAAGGAGGTGTAACTCATAACCAATTTTCTTAAGGTGTACAGCAAGATACCCACCTACAAAACCAGTCCCCCCGGCAATTAAAATCTTTTTCATATATAAGCTTTCTTAATCTTTTCTACAACATCGTGAAGCGGAATGCTGCGCTGTTTTATAAATAAGCAATTTTGTAACGCAAATAGCTCTTTAGGGCAACAAGCGCTTTATGGGTGTTCGGTATGCGAATCCTATGTTCTAAAATTTCTTTTGAAGATTTTTTACGGATCTTCGCGAAAAGTGAAAGGTAATATTTGTAGGCAAGATAAACCCCAAACTTTGCTGAAGCTGGGAGTTTTTTGATTCCCAAAAGCGCCTCCTTAAATTCTGTATGAATTTCATTTTCGATCTGACTTTTGACCGTATTATCAAAGACTGTCATATCCAGATTGGGGAAGTAGGTTCTTCCAAGCGTATGGTAATCCTGTTTGAGATCCCGTAAAAAATTTATTTTCTGAAACGCTGATCCCAATTTCATTGCAAAAGGCTTGAGCTCCTCGTACAGCTTTCGATCTCCCTCTGTAAATACTTGTAAGCACATAAGTCCTACCACCTCTGCTGAACCATAAATATATTCCTTATAACTTTCGGAATTGTAGTCAACCTTATTCAGATCCATCTCCATGCTATGAAGAAACTGGCTGATCAGCTCGACGTCGATCTTATACCTGTGCACAGTTTCTTGGAAGGACTGCAAAATTGGATTTAAAGAAATCCTTTCTTCTAAAGCACAGTTGGTATCTAGATACAATTGTCCCAAAAGACGCTTTCTATCATATCCATGGAAGCTATCAACAATTTCATCAGCAAGTCGCACATAGCCATAAATTGCATAGATACTATTACGAATACAGGGTTTTAGCGCCAAAATACCGAGCGAAAAACTTGTGCTATATTTTTCGGTCGTTCTTTTGCTTACTTCATATGCTAGTTCATCAAATAGTCTCTTCATAGGCCTATAGATTATCTTCCGATTCTACGTTTATTTCATTTTACTTAGCTCCCTCTGTATGTTGCATATCCGAATGGGCTAACAGTGATCGGAACATGATAATGCTTATCGTCTTTGATTTCAAAAACGACTTCGATAAATGGGTAAAATGTTTCGATTTTTTGATTAAGAAAATAGCTTTCCGTATAAAACTTGAGTTTATATACTCCTTTATTGTCTACTTTACCAGTTTCCAGGAAAGTACCGATGCGACCACTGTTATCCGTTTTTTCACTTGCCACAGTAACCCATTGCTTGTTTGGCATCAATTTCTCCAAATCAACTTTAACATCCGGAGCAGGATATCCCTTTGAAATATCCAGAATGTGACTTGATAATTGATATTTACTTTTCTGGCTATATGCCGTCAATCCAAACAGCATACATAACAACATGATCATGTACTTTTTTTTACTCATCATCGCTATATTCATCTTTGTTTCGTTATATAATTCATTTAATTATGATCAGCTTTTTTCAATTTTTTCTGCTTTATTCATTAGCTTGATCACTGGCAACACTATAATTTTCTCCTCAAATTAGTTTTTCAAATGCACACTTATGATGGTCTAAAAGATAAAAAAGTATATATTTATACCATTAATATCCTAAATTTGTTTTTAATACACCTGATTTTTAGTATAAAATTAAACCAAATAATATATATATCCAAGTCCGTCTCATTCTAATTTCTCCATATATTCCTGCGTTTTAAACAAATATGTCCCTGAAGATGCTACTGAAAAATAGCCTAAGGCCCCATTAGATATATTTGAGCTTGGATTTCCGGGCGCTGCCCCACCGGGATTTGCTGCCTGAAACTCATTCCAGAATTTATAAACGCTGGCATCAACGCAATACCGAATTACCTTAACTTCGTCATTCAACTCCAAATCTATTGTACGGTCAGAGATTTTATGGGTAACATATTTTCCATCGTTGAACTTATCGTTATATGTTGAAGAAAACCGCGTAGGAGAATTGTTGATAGCGATTTCGTACAGATAATAATTGTCTGTTTGAGCCGGATCATAAAATTTAAAGGTTGGATAGTATCGTTCTTTTGTGAAGATCTTTTCTTTTGTGACACCCAAAGAATCAATAGCTACATAGGGAGGCATAGTAACCGAAGACCGATAATATTCTCCTTCTAATTCTATTTCAAGGCTATATTTTATTCCTGGACGCACGTGGAAGTTTTGGGCACGATAATAACCATCACGCTCATAAACAAAAGTTATTTCCTCATTCACAGAAGACCGCACCAGCACCGATGCACCGGAAATGGGGTCGCCCTTTCTATCTGTACCGAAAGCGACTGTTTTAGTAACCCTAATAAGCTGATCTACATTTAAATCATTTAAATTGGCTTCAATCACAATGCGCGCTTCGCTATTTTCCAGGTCTAGATCGATCACCTTTTCACAGGCGGAAAATAAAACAGTCAGAAGCGCCAATATTGTAAGTAGGTTTCTTTTCATAATATTAAAACTTAAAATTCCAGGTAACGGATGGTATAATACCAAATAATGCAATCTGATAGGCTTCTGTTATATTGGGATTATTTTCATTCTCCCTAAAATCCACAATATAGGCATTGCGTCGGTTGTAGGCATTATTTAGTCCAAATGTCCAGCTGGAGGTAAAACGTTTGTTTGATTTTTGAGGTTCATACGTTGCAGACAGATCCAAACGATGGTAAATTGGGGACCTATGGCTATTTCGCTGGGTATAATAAAATAATGTGGTATTGTTTAAGTCATATTTCCCTGCTGGATAAGTAACTGCATGACCACTGTTGAAAATAAAATTTGTACCCAAAGACCATTTATCCGATAACTTATACATGGTCACCAAGGAAAGATCATGGGTACGATCCTGCCGGGCATTAAACCAGGCTCCTTGGTTAATTCCATTAAACTTTCGCTCACTCTTGGACAAAGTGTAACCTATCCATCCACTTAGTTTACCGCTATTTTTCCGTAGCAATAATTCAAGACCATATGCACGGCCCTTACCAAAAAGAAGTTCACCTTCAAGGAATTCGTTAGCCTGGAGATCAGCACCGGTCCGAAAGTCGATCTGATTGGCCATGGCCTTATAATAGGACTCCACTGAAAATTCATAAGCGCTACCGTTGAAATTTCGAAAGTATCCGAAAGCAATCTGATCAGCGAGCTGCGGTTTGATATTCAAGCTGCTCAGCACATACTGATCTGTAGGAAGTGCCGAAGTGGAATTGGTTAATTGATGCAGATTCTGCGCCATCCGATTATAGGAAAGTTTGATACTGCTCAGGGAGTTTAAAAGTAGGCTTGCAGATAGCCTAGGTTCCAGATTGATGTAATGCTTCGCCACCGTTCCTTTTCCAAAATACTGTTCGCCAGTAACATCTCTATCGTCATCAAAACGATAGAAAGTACCTGGCCCCATCACCATAAAATCTGACAATCGGAAACCATACAGTAAGGAAAGGCGATCGTTGGCTTTCCATTCATGAGAAAAATAAGCGCTTAAATCCCAGCCTTTACGCTTTTCAATACGAATCGAATTGACATTGGCATCTTCGTTAGCATCTAAACTGGCAGGTCGGATATTTTGGTTCAGCGCATTTGCGCCAAAGCGGATTGTGGACCTATTGGATGGGTAAAAAGAAAAATCCTGTTTGAGATTCCAATTCCCAATTTTGGAAGCGATATCAAAGTCACCGCTATTACCATTGACGCCAACATTGTAATTAAAATCACTGTAAATTAAGGAGGTATTACTAAACAAGCGATCATTGAAAATATGATTCCACCGCACAGTAGCTGTTGTATTTCCCCAGTTAAAACCAAATTTATCTGAAAAACCCAGTTCATCCTTTCCAAAGTAACCCGAAAGGAAGACTTTATTTCGTTCGTCAATCTTATAGTTTAGTTTAGCATTTAAATCATAAAAATATAATTTACTCTGCTTCACATCCTGATCATTTGAAAGTTTGAGAAAAAGGTCCGCATATGTACGCCGGCCACTGAGCATGAATGAACCGCGATCATCAGGCAAAGGTGCCGATACCTTTAGGCGCGATGCAATAAGACCAACACCGCCTTCAGCAGAAAACTCTTTCTGATTTCCATCCACCATCGTAATATCCAAAACGGAAGATATTCGTCCGCCATATTGGCTTGGTATCCCACCTTTGTACAGCTGCACGTCTTTAACCGCATCAGAATTGAAGGTGGAAAAAAAACCTAAAAGATGAGCGGCATTATAAACAATTGCTTCATCCAACAAAATCAGATTCTGATCTCCCCCTCCACCACGAACAAAAAAATTTGTGCTTCCCTCGCCTCCACTCTGAACACCGGGCAGCAGCTGTATCGTCTTGAGCAGATCTTTCTCGCCAAATAGTACAGGTACGTTTTTTATCTCTTCCACACTAAATTTGAATGATCCCATCTGTGGACTACGCACATTTTTATTGCGTTGAACGCCCGATACAACAACCTCTTGCAATGCATTCTGGTTAGGTATGAGTTCGATATCATTCTTCATTGATTCATTTAAGGAGATTGTTTTTGTCTGAGTTTCGTACCCCACATAACTGAAAGTCACAATCCGCTCTCCTGCTTCGAGTACTAGGGAATAGAACCCATAATTGTTTGTTGACGTTGCTCGCTCTGTATCCTTTTCTGAAACAACTGCGCCGATTAGAGTCTCACCTGTATTTGCATCTTTCACAATGCCGGAGAGTACTTTCTTTTGGGCTAAACCAGAAAAAGCACTTAGCATAATGAGTGTCGTTAAAATGAAATTTTTGTCAAACATACGGCTACCTTTAAGAATTCAAAATCAAATATAGTTTATTTAAACTCTAATTTAGTATTAAATAACACTACTTTTTTAAAAAATAATAAAGACATGACCGAATTGTAGTACAAAAACGACGAAATATTTTCTATGCACGCTATTTCATATCAAAATCATACAATTGATATTCAGCATTATAGATAAATGAATAAAGAATAATTTTTAAAATAGAGATAGGTTAAACTTATCTCAATCCTTTTTGAGATATTGTTCAAGATGGGTCACATCTTTCATATCAATCAGGGTATGGTGATGGTGATCGAGCTTAGCAAGTAATATTATTAATAAATCGCGTTCTTCGTTTGAAAGGTTGCCGATCAGGATATTACCTACCGTTTTCATGTTAGGCAGCACCTTAAACAGTTCAGCACGGCCAGCATTGGAAATACAGATTGGTTTGGCTCTTTTATCGGAGACTTTGGGTGCTTCTTCGATTAAACCAAGTCGCATTAATCGACGGATGACTTCTGTACCAGAAGCTTTTTCGACAGCATTTTTCCTAATCAGTTCTGTCTGAAGTAGCTTATCATAAGAGAACAACACCATTAGAAAGGTAAAATCTTCCGGAGTCTGCAGATGGGTTCCTTCGAATGCTAACTTTATGTAATGTTTCGCATAACGATTCATCATCAAAAGAAGTTTACCCAAATCTTCTGCCGGGACATCTCTTTCTGTGACAATAGCATGCTCTCCCCCAACTTTACGTGTCTGGGTCATCCCAATTGAATTTTTGAGATACATGTATTTTAAAAAATCAGTGAGCGTACCATTCACCGATTCATTGGTACAGTAATCCTCTAGCTCTTCAGCTATTTCGATCAAAAGATCTTTTCTTATCATCACAACTTTCTCTGCTATACAAATGAAAGATTTTTATTGCGAAAAAAAAAGTAAAAGGTTTTTGTATCAGTTTCTATTTGAACGACTGATTATTAAAATTGATCACTTTGATCTTATAAACAGCCTAAAATTTTGAAGGCGTTTCTATATATATCATTATTGTTACTTATCATCCACTTTCTTTTCGCCAATCACTACATCACCGAGAATGGATCTTAAATACCCTTCAAAAGCTATACTCAATCCTTCAATAATAATTTTATCGTGTGAATTGATATCGCCAATTATTTTCTTATCATCATAAGCATCACCAACAATTGCCAAAACACAACGCCCGCTGTGTTTTGAAAAAAGCCCAACTCCTATTATTTCTTCACCAAATTTCACAAACCAGGTTTCTTCCTTATGGTCTTCCGTCGTATTTGGTATGTGTATAGCCTGCTGCAGGTCTTCACACTTTATGATATCAAAATTCATTTGCTTTTTTTATGTTCCATTTATTGGACAGCGTCCAATAGCATATTGTTTTTAGAAATAATGCCTGAAAAAAGAAAGGTTATATAAGCGGTATTCGGGAGTTACCGAAAAATCGGTGATCAGTTTACAATCCAAAAGATTTGTGTATCTGCGCAAAGATACATTTTGTCTTTGTACCATAAAATGATGCCCATGATGTCGTTGAAACAAAAACTTGGTTGACTGTAAAAATATTATCTTCCATTTTTTCCTGTACATAAAAAACAACTTCATCTGGATAGAAATAGTTAGTATTCCCGCTCTTGCAATCCTCTTTTTATTCCTTTTCTAATATGGAAATTTACAAGATATTTAATAACTGTTTTCTATTCCTTTTTATACGGAGCGATGGCCTACTATATTGGGATGTAGCTCCAAGATGACGGCATTTCAGCACTGGTTATAAACTATGCGGAAATAGAATATGCTATTTACCTAATGCCAAAAGACGAGAACGAGCTACGAAAAACATATGCTATCGATAAACAAAAGCAGCTGTATATTCAGGGGCTAAGACAACTTGTAGCTGATGATACAGCGAATAATAACGGGATTGAACCTCAGTGGAAATTAAGTCAAATCAAACGGCCTAACAAAGTAATAGATAGCATACATCAGCTCATTACGGATAATTTCTCTCTCAGGAGGGCGCAATATTTTCAAAGCAATTATTATGAATATTACTAAACGACAGATAACTGTCGCCTCTTAACTATCGGATAGATTTTGTCAATGGAAATAAACTAATTAAAATAGAACTGAATCGAGATGGATCATTTAGAACCTATACCATTATGAACATTGGTAGCTAACATCAAACAGGAAATTAGCTATGGTCAAGGGAAACTGCAAACCCGTTATGGCACGAAACAGTTTAGCCCGGGCACCAAAGTGTATATTATCGATTGGTATGCTGGGATGTGCCAAGCTATCACCGTAATCGGCTTGTCCAGAGATACAAAAAGATTAATAACCACTGTTATACGGGCCGAATGGATCGAAAACTTCCGTGTCAGTTTATGCTACAATCCTAAAGTATGCTCAAAAATAAAAACCTACTTTGATAAAGAGGAAACTGGAATGCAGCGGTATACAGAAAAATTTGTAAATGATATGTTTATCGGTATACCTCAATGGAATGAACAGCTCAGTTAGTTGACGATGGAGCAAAAAGGTAGACAATGACGAAATAGATATTTCGGACATTGAGACCATACGGTTTCGAAGCAGATTTAGATATTTTTGATGAAATGTTAAATGATAGTGAAAACTACGCAAATGAATAGCTCCCAAATATGAATAATATCCATATTATTACTAAAGTCGTTTTGTTTATCATTTAAATAAATTCAACCAAGCGCCCTAGTTTAATTAGGGCGCTTTATTGTTTTAGAAAAGCTATTCTATAACTCAACTTCTAATGCCTTTGCAAATACTTTTAATTCTAACCCGCTATAAAAACTGATATAGTACAACGATCTCCCTGAACCATCAAACTCAGCCAGCTTATCACCATTTTCAAACCGACCTCGATACAACAAGTCTATAGTCCTAAATTTATCAGAAACATCTTCGTCAAAAACAAATAGGCAAGTATCTATAACAGCATCGATAAACACTACATCAACTTGATTATAGTTAACATCAGTTTCTAGAGTGACACGTTTAAAAGTAAGGCGAAATTCGTTATATGTTCGGTTGTATACCAATCTAATGCACTCATAGTCGTTATGTAGATCAAGATGAGCATCATCCAAATCTAGCGTTATATTATTTTTAAATAATTCAGCTTGTGTTAAACTAATCTTTCCCTTTATTATTTTGCTAGCCATTTACTTAATTAAAAAGGATAATGAAACCTATCTTAACTCCAATCCCAAAGATACAAATTAGGTTTTCCATCATAGTGATCTCTGATACGTTTCGCTACATACATCGCATTCCAAGTCGCCAATCTTTCAAGCCCAAAACAGTCAATTTTAGAAACTTGAATTCTTTTACCATCATAATTGATCCAACATAAATCATCTTTGCCTATTTCCTGCACGAAAAAAGGAGTTGCAATTTTGAATCTCACAATTTTTTCAAGACTTTATTTAATTCAATTACGTTTTCTCGATATCTTGGATATTTTCGAATATTTCGAACACTATGATTTTGATTATTTACGGTACCCACTTCATCGATTTCAAAAAAGAGCTCGTCAATTAAAAGTCCGTTTAATATACAACTAGAAATATATTCTGCATTTTGTTCAAACTTTGGTATTGTTTTTAAATGGTCATGTATAATCTGCTTCGCATTGTCTCTTTGATGTTGTTCAATTGCTGTCATTGGTAACATAAGCAGAAATAAATGTTCAAACTGCTGAAATGATAAAAGTTCATCCCAAGTTAGAAACCATGCTTCAAAATGTCCTCCCAAATTTCCAAAGTAAATGTCGTTAAGAAAAAATACAATTTCATGATCTTGAAATTCAATTAAGAAAGTTATATCTTCCACTAAATTTCCTCCGATAAATTTTAAAGATTCTCCACTTTTATCTATCGAAAAAAATTGTTCTTCCCATTCAGCTAATTTTTCTTTGTCAATTCCGATAACTTCTAGTGCTTCGTCAATATTGATCTCGTTGATGTCATCGTACCCATTGAACCATTTAATATACGTATACCAAAAGAACGCATTGTCTTCTAAGTTGTTTAGTGTAATTTGTCTATTCATATTTAGCTACTGCTATTTAAAATTGGTCCGACAAGCCAATTTATTATACTACCTCCCCTTCAGCTAATATAGTGGAAATATCTTTTGGTTAAACCACCATAAATTTTATTATTTTATCCATCAAACTTGAGGTACTTCTCGCAGTTGGATCCCGGGCGAAAAATCCGCTTTCAAAATATCTTGTTCGAAAAATTATCCTGCCTATCAGACTATCAACGCGATGCAATGCGTTAGGTATGCAGTTCTATTTCTTACCCTATGCCAAGTCGATCGAAGAACAAATCTGTTAGATTTGTAAGACTGCAAATGATCAAAATCCAGATATAATGGAATAGCGGATTATCAAATGTAGTCTATACTGATAAAGAAAAAAATAATTAAAAATATAAAGCTATGCAAAAGATTATTCCAAACCTTTGGTTTGACAGTAATGCACAGGAAGCCGCGGAATACTACCTTTCGGTTTTCAAAAATGGAAAAATAATCAATATTACGTATTACCCCAATTCGGAAGCCGAAGGCCTAGCTGATTTCCAGAAAGATTTCGCTGGGAAAGTGCTTACCGTTGAGTTTGAGATTCTGGGAATGCGTTTCATCGGGATCAATGCCGGACCGATATTCAAATTTAACGAGGCTATTTCGCTGATGATCCCCTGCAAAGATCAGACTGAAATAGACTACTATTGGGAAGCACTTACATCGGATGGAGGACAGGAGAGCGTTTGCGGGTGGCTGAAAGACAAATTCGGATTAAGCTGGCAGGTTTGCCCTGAAAATTGGGCGGAACTCAACAAAAGACCGGGCGCATTCAAAAAAATGATGGGCATGAAAAAGATCATTATTGCCGATTTCTAAAACTAGGTAACGACAAAGTCCATATTCAAACACTGGTGTAAACTCGAAAAAATAAATGTGCCGGCAACGCAGCAATGGCCGCTAGGTTTCAATCATAGACCGAGGCCTTCTTAAAAATTTGAAAATGCGTCTCTGATTATTGCGCAAGCCGTTATCTTTCAAAGGGAGATTGGTCTAGGTGATTTTCAAATATCGAAAATCCGATAGCGGTGACATCCAATGCAGCATTGGACAGAATAACAATTGCTTTTTGAGATTTATCATCAAATGCCACAAAAGACCTAAATCCACCTGTACCTCCAGAATGATGAAATATCGCCTTACTCCCAGCTTTTTTAACACGCCACCCTAATGCCATCACCTGATCTTTATCCGCAAAAGTCAGCTGATGAGTTAAATGAATAGCCTTTGTCAGTTTATTTTTGAAGCCTAACTGTGCCTTCATAAAAATAATCATGTCGTCCAATGTAGATCTTATGGCACCAGATCCCGCCAAAGATTCCAAGTGCCAATACGACGTTGGCCTTCCTTTTTCATCGTATCCTTGTACCACGTCGGTATCCCCTAGCGATGTATTTTTCATTCCCAAGGGCAAACAAATATTATCAATGACCAATTGTCCAAAACTTTTGTTACTATGACGTTCTAATGCTACACCTAAAACCCCAGCGCCTAAATTTGAATAAGAAAATCTGGCTCCGGTCTGAGACGAAACATGATAATTTTTAAGGAAATGAAAGAGTGAATCAACCTTATAATGACTATAAGGATCTGCCGGAACGGCATTAGTCGTAAAAATATTATCTGGGAGCCGAGGAAATCCAGCGGTATGATTTGATAATTGCACAAGTGTGATGGGATGACCATGCCATGCTAAACGAGGAATGGAATCGGGCAGGTATTTACTGATCGGATCCTCTAATTGCATATTGCCATCAACGACTTCTTTTGCCAATAAAAGTGAGGTGAAAATTTTTGTAACTGACCCAATCTCAAAAATACTTTTGGAAGCATCTGGAAGTTGTTTACTTGTCCTAGCAATAGCTCCATAACTATATTTTCTTTGTCGCTTTCCATCAATTACCGCTAACATAATACCTGTGGCAGCACCCTTTTGAATATAAGGCCTGACGATTTTTTCCACCAGCAAATCTATGGAGTCTTTTAACGGATTATTACTTTCTGCTTTGAAATTCTTATCTTCTATGAAAAATGGCAGTTCCTTAAAATTCATCCTTAGAACCTGTTTCTCATTATCAAGCAGCACAGAAAATAATTGTTCGGAGTTTTCAAATTGAATGGTATAATTATACCCGTTTTTAGTAGAATCAATAAGAGAAAAATATTGCATCATGCCCACATTTGCCACAAACTTCCGCATTCCCAACGAAAACTTTTCTTTTGAAATTTTAGATTGATAAGTGGCGGACGATTGCCCGTAAATCACGTCTGATTTTTTTTCATTAAAAAGTCTTTGAAACTCCTCCATAAAATAATTGTAATCGGCACGAGTAGTCTGGGCAGGTAAGTACCGTACCGAGAACAGCAATAAAACCAGGAGACTGTAAAATCTATAATTTGGTTTAATTTTCATTTTTGTGTATTTCGGGTATGTTTAACAAATTTAATATATCCAATTGAAGAATCTTTACTATTTTCATTAATAAGATTTTATCTACATTGTCAAGAATATGCACCAATTATTGAATTTTTAAAATATAAAATTTGGAAGATAATCGATTACATCATTTAATTAAAATTATTAGGCAGTTGTTCCCTTTGAATGATAAGGAGGTTCTACTCTTGACGGATAGTATCAGCATTTTTTCCGCAGAAAAGGAAAATAACCTGATCAGACCGCTGCATGTTGCCGATCGGCTTTTTTTCCTAGAAAAGGGAACTGTTAGAAGTTTTTATCAGAAAGATTATAAAGAAATCAATACCGAATTCTTTTTTGAAAATGATTTTTTTACTGCGTTTACAAGTTTTCTTACCCAGGAAAAAACGAACTTGCATTTTCAATGCATTGAACATTGTGATTTAATAAGCATACCAAAGGATCTCATAGATAAATTGCTCCGGAAGGATACCAAATGGAATATTTTATTGAATAATATTTTAGCCAATGAATATATCAAAAAATGCCGCAGGGAAAGTTCCTTTCTGCTTTTGGATGCCAATGAACGATATCACTATTTTCTAAAACAATTCCCTGATGCAGATAATCGGATACCGCTTTTCCATATTGCTTCATACCTTGGGATGAGTCCTGAAACACTCAGTAGGATCAGGAGTAAAAAAATCAACCAAATTGATCTAAATCAAGTAAACAATATTTAGATTTCCACACTTTTGTCATAGTAAAATTGAAATCATTTATGGAAAAAAGAGTAAAATTTGACTTCGAGATATTCTTTACGAACGGCGGTAGTATCAAAGGGGAAGATTTCAGATTAGATATATCTGGAGACGATATCATTGACAGTGCCCTGGCGGACTACATCGTTGAAGATATGCAGTTGCTCATGGTAGGAAAAGTTAATATCCTTAACAAAGAAATCCTCATTGAGCCCCATAAACGTAAACCAATTGATGAAAGTGTGGCGGAAGATTTCTTAATAGATTTAAGTCATACAATAGAGGATGGCCTGATTACTTACAAGGGGCTACCCGCACCGATTATTTGCGACTATCTCTCCAGGGAACAATCAAAACAGAACTATGATAGCGATACATCTTTTCAGATTGGAAAAATAGAGATGGTCACTAACACCGGAACTTATATCGATTGTCCATTTCATAGATTTGCGGATGGCAAAGACACAGCTCAAACAGTATTAAAAGATTTTGCGCAGCTGGATGCTGTGATGATCCATATACCATTTACAGAAACCCTGAAAATTACAGAAGATCATCTTAAAAATAGAGAAATCAGGAATAAGGCTGTATTAATACAGACCGGCTGGGATAAACATTGGAATACGGAGCTATATTATCAAAACCATCCGTTTCTTACCGAACAGGCGGCAATGTATCTCCGGGACTGTAAAGTTAAACTTGTAGGTATTGATTCCCATAATATAGATGACACGGATGGCAGAACAAGACCTGTCCATACGGTGCTATTGGGTGCCGGGATTTTAATCGTTGAACATCTCTGCAATTTGAATAAATTACCTGCTGAGAATTTTACGTTTACAGCCGCTCCACCAAAATTTAAAGGTGTGGGGACTTTTCCGGTCAGGGCATTTGCTTCTATTGAAAAGAAATAATTAAATTCAAATACGAAATCACCTTTAACAAGAAACACAATTACATGAAAAATAACGTAGGATTAACAAAAGATGCAGGTTGGCAGTTCGGAATCAGAAAAACTTTGCCAGCAAACCTGGAAACACTGTGGAATGTCTTTTTTTCAGACAGGGGATTAAGTTATTGGTCTGAAGGTGTAGACCAGGGTTTTTCAACTTTTAATAAATATTCCCATATCCGGACAAAGTGGAGGCACAAAGATTTCACAGAAGAAGCCAATTTACAGATCAGATTTATTCCTTCGAAAAATCAAGATAAAACAACAATTTCATTTCATGTTGATAAATTAAAGAATGAAAGCCAACGTGAAGTGACGAGAGCATATTGGTCAAAAGTGATTGAAGATCTGAAGCTATTACTTGACTCTTAAATCCCATATGAATAGGGATTGTTTTATCTTCCCTAATCTTCCAAAACTAATTCAAATAGACCGGGATAGCTCTTTACAATGCCTTTCTGATCGACTGTGATCGACGAGGAAAATACGGTATCAAGATTATCGTACAGATATTCATCCTTCTTTTTTCTGCAATAAAGCTGTTTGACTGGCTTTATTTCATTTTCAAGAATGTTGATGTATATGACATCAATAGACTTTGATTGCCCTATATCCAGTAACAGATTATTGATTGGCAATGTATTTGTAAAAGGTGTAACCGAAATATCGATAAAGAGAAATTCATTGAACTCCGGTCTAGGAATTCCATTGATCGACCATAAACCTGCAGCGTTTGTCCCGATAATTAAATTTTTGTGCCCTTCAATTTCTGTTTTTATTTCAAATTCCTGTATGCACCAATTTCTGTCTATTTTTAAAACATAATCTACATTATAAATACGGTTCAAATAGTTGCCAATGATAGACGATTTTACATAATAGGCATCATTTTTCAGTTCTATCGTGCAATCTTCCCAGGATTTATAAACCAAGCCTCTCCAGATAATCTTTCTCATTTCGATCTATGAATTACAGTTTGCGGTCTTATTTCTGAACATTTCTTTGAATGATTTTTTGAGATTGATTCCCTTTCCCAATACCGTTGCGAACCGGTTCTAAAAGTCATTTATGTAATTAAGCAGTTATTGTACCAGTTATTTCTCAAATCTAAATAAAAGGTGAATGTTATATAAATACCGGCCTTTAAGATAAAATTTACTTTTATTTAATTATATATCCATTCGTATTGTCATGATTGCGACTGAAGATCCGATGCCCATATTTGCCATTATCTTCTTGATTCCTGCCCCGCATTCATCTGAAAAGTTAATGAAATCTATTGATCGTTAGATCGAACTAACCTCTTATTCTCGTTACCGTCATTTGGGGAAGCGTTCTCCCATTTCATTTCCTTCGTATTCAATTTTTTTATCAGATACTGTTCTGTATATATCTTGCGTTCATCGTAGAGCGTCACCAAAGTCTTATCATTACTTAATACATAGGTTCTGTAAATAGTGGTATCTCGATTTGAAAGCGCATCGTAGATATTCTTAATACAGGTCATATCTGAGTTGAATTTGTATGTAACGGAACCATCTACGGCAATTTTAGAATCATCATTTGCCACGGTCCATTTACCGATAAGGTTATCAATGGCTATCTTTTCATCTTTTTTGCAAGAGCTAAGAACGACAATAATGATGGCTGGAAATAAGATTCTGTAATTTCTTTTCATAACTTCTTGGTTATTTATTATTGATACATCAACAATACGAGTGAATTTGATAATCTGCTACAGTAGTACTTAAAATCTTGATCTTGTCCATGTAAATACATTTTACAAGACAACTTGATCCTAATCAATACATATCCCATCATCAAAAGCAGGTCTATAATTTCATTTGGTCATTTTTTTTAGTGATAACGAATAGTAGGTTTGTCTTCTGCGACATTGTTGTAGAGACAGGCGTTTAAAAAAAGCGTCTCGACTCGGCCTTAGCACTAGTTTATTTTTTCACCTGAGATACCCATTTCGGAGCACGATCAATAGTCTGTCTAAGGTATAAATTCAATTGTGCAACATGATGCTGAATATGCCGCATATTATACAATAGAATCTCAAGGAGAGAAAAGTTTTTAGATTCGTTGATCCAACGGGCATTCATTCTGCTCGGTGTGAGTTCTTCTATATGCTTTCTAGCTTTCTGTCTACAGTGCTCCAAATACGCAAGAATTTCCGACCTGGTATATGTCCGGTCCGGTTTTTTGCCCGTCGGATCAAATTCTGAAAAAGTAAACGGTTTTGGTGGCTCAAATTTATTGGGTTCTACCGATAAATAATAATCTGTCCAAAAGAGACTGTGGAAAGACAGGTACCAAAAATCTAATGCGGTGTCCCAATGTTCATCGGGACACATATGGATTGCGTTTTCGAGCATGTCTAAACTAGCTCCAAACTGGCTCCAAAGCGCGTCTTTTATCATCATTGAATCTTGCATATTTGACTTTTTACTCGGTGCCGCGATTGTTTCTTGGAGAATTATTGTAATTCTCTATATCAGTATAGGCCTTACCTAAATGCTGTCCTAAGCGTTTTTTTAAATCAGGATTTTCGGAAAAATCCAATTTACGCAAAAAACTTAGATAAATGGCATTTTGAACCCGTTTATCAACTAAAGGCAAATTCTTGGTTAAAAAATCCACCATAACATCAAACTTATCCCCGTCATTTTTAGCTATCGCTTGCTGTATAAATCGTTTAAATCGGCCCATTTGAAAGGTAATAGAAGCCCTGCAATCTTCGTCTAAAAACTCTTCTTTCAAACTCGGAAACAATTGAATCAACTCTTTAATAAACAAATCTTGGTCTTTCATCATTATTAAAATGGCATATTTATAATCTTTATTCTAAGCCTGCTCCCCACTAGCGCGATAAGACATTCGGCAAGTTAAAGATAATTGGTAAAATGTGAGTTAAATGTGTATATTTAATTATGAAGACATATAGGATGGTTACAATATTACGCCATTTAGCAAAACTATTATGAAAAATGTCCTTTTCGCTTCCACACTGGCTCTGTCTATCCTTTCCTGCCAAGAAAATAAGCAACAAAATTTACCTCTTGTAGAAAATGCGGTGGACAATGCTGAATCTGCTGTTTCAGGTTCTTTTAAAAGTTATCGTGGAAATAACATAACTGTAAACAATATCTATTCCGAATTAATTAAAGATGATAAAAATCTTACAGCACTCAATTCCAGGATTGTGAAGACATTGGAGGAAACAGAAGAAGTTTTAGCGGTATATAACAATGTACTGAACACCACTAAATCTTATTACCAGGATGCCGATGATCAAACGAAGGCCATTACAGATTCACTTGTAAAACAACAGGTACAAAAAGAAATTAGCGCCAGTGCTGATCGATACGATCTTAAAGTAAAAAATATAACAGATCATATCAGTCAAATAACTAAAAATACTGAAAAGCTGGTTAGCATGTACACTGCTTTTAAGATCAGAAAAACGCTACCTGAAATTGAAAAGTATCAAAATGCACATCCCCTAAAAATGGATAGCCTGAATACTTTCATTACCAGGCAGAATAAATTGCTGGAAGAATTAAGGAAATTTAAATAAATGAAATCAAGAGAACAAATTCTTAGTCTATTTGATCGTTTAATGAGAAGCTTCAAGCATGAATATTCGGATCATATTTGGCCAACTAGTACCGAAATCTCACTTAGCATCACATCAGATTTACCGACATTCTTAGAACTGGATGAATGATGTCATCCTGATTTAGCTGACAACCAACTACCCAGATGGGATATTTCTAGCTATTCACATTATACAGTCCTCATAAGAGGTGTTATCCTGAAAATATCCGTTTGATTACGCAGTGACCAATAATTTATCAACCCCACAAAGTGTATTCTATCCTTTGCTAACATCGCCTTAATGATAACCCATCTGTAATCTATCTCTACATTATTCTCATTTAGAAAATCATCATAAGATGCAATGATCAGAGACATTAATGCCACTTTTTCCTCAAAAGGTAATTCATATTGATGATACCACTCGATAAATTCATTGATGCGATTGGAGTCTGCCATCTCAATATCCCAGTCCTGCTCCGTACCTGTATAAGGCAACGATAACTTCTTACTGAGTGTTGCGATTGTTTCTTTTTTTGGTATCATTTATATATTTCAAGTGCATACTTCAATTATTGAGTTGTAGCGAGAGCATCAAAATTTATTCACGAAGTTCTTTATCTTTTTTAATTCAATAATTAACGAAAGATATTTCATATGACGGCAATCGAAAGTCTGAATTTTCTTTCTTACTACGAACAAATTAACATAATGGCAATTATACCTCCCATAAAGCTAACAAGCAATAAGGCAAGCAGGCAATAAAGGATGCAAGAAAAGCAATACTTAAAAAAACTGGACTTACCCATTAACACTTGTAGGATTCCTCTTTTCATAAAATCTCATAGAAGCTAACTTAACAAAAAAAACAGTCATTTTCACTTCATATATCTGCTATATGTATGCTTCTGCACAGTATGGGACCTTATTGTTATGTTGTAAAAAAAACCTAGTCTTCTATAACAAAATCGATCGATTTATTAAATTCTTCCTTTTCTGATCCTGACAGTTGATCACGCATGGCACGGATCGTATAACCTCCTCGTAATACTCCCTTCTCTAAATACATCCAATCTGATATTTTTTGGTTATCAATCACTACGGTATCGCCAAGAGCGACCTCTTTCGTAGAGACCGGACTGTTAGAGACAATGCCAGTGAATTGACCATTTTGATAGGTGATATCGCCGACCCAAATATGCTCGAAACTTTTATCAGGAGTATCATATGCAATTTTAAGTGCAAATGCTTCATACCCTTCTTGCGGTTTTTCAACAGCCTGTAAAAACAGATTGAGTGAGTTTTTCGCCTTTACTATGGCTGCGTTCATTGCCTCATCATCAGAGCGGAAACCAATAACATCATCATTTTCAATTTTATCTTTTATGGACGGTGACTGGCATGCCAGCAACAGCGTACTACTGACAACAACAAATAAAATAGGTCTAAAAATTTTTGATCTCATCTTTTAATATTTTGCATACACAATTTTTACTCGGCCATTTAAATAAGGAAATATAAACAAATCGATCCATTCTAAAAAATACGGTACAGGAAACATTATTTTAATTTGCATTTTTACTAATTAGATCATTCATACCAATAGTCTAATTGAAAAAACTAATCAAATTGATGTGTTTTAAATGGATTAAATTCATTGGGTATGTCTTCAGAAATGATAGAATATAATTTCCAAAAATTCGAACTATATACCTTAGTATCATAACACAAAGAGTCACCGAGAAATATTTGGGTTCGACTGTAACCATTCCCGCCTTCAACTACAGGATTATTAATTTTTCTCAACCTACTTATAAATTCACCACCAGCTTTAACAGTAAACTTTGTGCTATCTAAAATACGATCTATGACAATGCTATTATCACCCTTTTCAATTAACCGTCCGGATTGAGCGGTAGCGTGGCCTGAATGATCAATATAAAGTCGAATAAAACTATTTCCTATTCTATAGTCAATTCGTGATTTGTCAAGGGCAGGCTTTTGAAAGCAACCGCTAAGAAAAAATATCAGTATGATAAACAAAAGAATCTTTTTCATCGTCCTGTTTGATAATATAGGTTGTCTAAAAATTCGGAAAATGAATGTCCGCGAAAATCAATCTAATCACTTCTATTATCTTGCTTCAAAATCGAGATATAATACTTCTATTAAAATCTATTCTATAATTCAACTACTAATGCTTTCGCAAATACCTCTAATTCTAGCCCGCTATAAAAACTTATATAGTACAAAGATCGTCCAGAACCATCAAACTCAGCTAGCTCATTGCCATTTTCAAACCGACCTCGATACAACAGATCAATTGTGCTAAATTCCCCAGAAACATCTTCGTCAAAAACAAATATGCAAGTATCCATAAGAGCATCAATAAACACTACATCGACTAGAGTAGATGAATAATTTCGCGCTGACGAGCGGTCATCTGTTGCAGCTCTTGATCGAGTCTATCCCGAATCTTCATAGCACGTTCCCGACGGATTATAGTAAGATCATGTGGAAGCTCAATGGTAAATGGCAAATAATCAACGGAAGAATTGGTCACTTCTGTCCGCCGAAGTGATTGCTCGATTTTCTTTACCAACGTACGACGGAAAGCCTTATATAGGTAGTTTTTGACCGCAACATCTGTACTTAAGTTCTCTCTGTTGCACCATAATTTAACAAATAACTCTTGAATACTATCCTCGATAATCACCTCATCTTGTGTAAACTTAAACCCATAATTGAACAACAGTTGGTTGTATCGTTCAAAAAGTATTTTGAACGACGGTTCATGCCCAACTTGAAACATTTGCCAAATCTGTTGATCGGAGTTCATCGATTAATGCGCGACTTTTTGCTTTTCAGTTTAAGTAGATAAAATTTACATTCAAATCTACCATTTTTTTTCTATGAACAGAAGATCGAATAATTCTACTGCCGAAAAGCGAATATTCCTGGCCCCAATGCGATTCTAAGCATGAAAATAAAGCCTTTTCCAGCTGCTTTAAAGTAATAATTACAGCTGCAATTCCATCCCTGGCAAGGCGTAAAAGAAAAAAATCAACTAAAAATCAGCCTGGAATTTGATTCGCTAACAAGATATAGCTTTCCTTATTCAGGAAGTTGTGGCATAGCAATCCGACGTTGTGTCGGTGTACTTATAGCCTGTAAAAAAGCTATGACCGCATCGACTTCCTGTCTCGATAAATTCAATCTCTTTAACAGCGGTGAATGTATAGGTCTTGTCTTTTCATCAATTTTTACATGCTTTTGTATTGGTGCTGGATTACCAAGATTATAGAGTTCGACCACATCACGCAAGGTTGGAAAGTTGCCGTGATGCATCCAGGGACCTGTCAGACCTGTATTTCGAAGCGATGGTGTACGGAATGCGCCAATATCTTTCTGATCTCCGGTGAGCTGGTAGTGGCCAAAATCCTGCTGTTTGGTTCCGTACAGTGTCTGTCCATCATTATGAAATAGATTGTCAGAGAACAAAGGTGTATTGTGGCAATTTATACAACGTGCTTTGGTGCGAAACAAATGTAGCCCGGTGAGTTCCTCATCGTTCAATGCATCGGCCTGCCCCTGTACAAATCGATCAAATTTTGTTGGATAGCTCACAATACCACGTTCAAAGGTAGCGAGCGCCTGTTGTATTCGAAGCAAGGTAATCTGTTTATCCCCAAAAGCTTGTTCGAAGTATTTCGCATAGCCGCGCACAGCTTTTACATGTGCTATTAAAGTATCCAACGGTGTATTCATTTCCAAATGGTCTTGTGTCGGTAGCAAGACCTGATCTTCCAGGCTCTTAGCACGGCCGTCCCACATTAAAGACTTATAAAATGCGACATTGTACAACGTCATCGCATTTCTTTTTCCCTCACGCCTTCCATGTCCGTGCGCGAGGCTTTTTCCATCTCCAAATCCCAATTGCGGATCATGACAGCTTGCGCAAGAGATTTGCTTTGATGCTGAAAGTCTGGGGTCAAAAAACAACAACTTTCCGAGCAGCGATTTTTCCTTGCTATATGGATTATCCACCGGATAGCTTACCTGGGGCAATACACCGATATCCATAAAACCAGGTCTCACAGCTGAGTCAATATGTGGCTGTGGCCATAGTTCCTGACGTCCACTACTGTAGCGTTCGCGCAGTTCCTGTAGATCTACCTGCTCGTCGGCACGATTTGCAAATGCCGAAATCAACAAAGGTGCAATAAAGATTGCGATAACAATCAGTGTATTCTTCTTCATCAAAGTCCACTTCCTAAAATCCATATGCTATCATTAAATTCACTTGTTTCCGGGTGGTCCCTATAGGGGCAAGATTCTCGCGATTCAGATCAGATAAACATGCCGCTTTTTGATAATTATAGTCTGCAATCAAATGAATGAAATTTCCCTTTTTTAAGCGCTGTTTGAAACCCAATTTTACTTTACCCCCATATAAATTTGCACGATTATAAAGGACATCATGATAAAAGACATATTGATGGAATACGTTTTCATTGATTAGCGGTAGCGACCAGGATGTTCCTATATTTTGGCGAAGAGAACCTGTGAGACCAAATTCTATTTCTTGATTCGCAGCGGTGATATAGGTCCACGCTCCATTGAGTTGATAGTTTAAATGCTCATAGTCCAGACTTGTGCCAGTGCCGCCATCCCTTCTGATTTCATTCAATAAACCAATTTTACCCCCGTAATAGTGTCGCCACTTTTTCTTCGCTAGCATATAAGCTAAATTCAATGCTCCATTATCATTCTGATAAACATAATTCTGTGCATTTCCACTTTCTGTTACCTGGTCCTTTCCACGTGTACTGGACCAATCAAGTGATGCCATATAAGTCTGATTTCCTGATGACAGCTGCCACACCAAATTGTAATCTAGTCGGTTTAAATTATACTGACTGAGTTCATTGATGCGAGACTCGTTACGCAGCGTTTGTCGATATTTCTGTTCCTCACGTAGATAAGCTACATTGCCATAAAAATCCCCTATTGAAGAATTCAATGAGGAGTAAAATTTACCACCAAAGCGCTTCATGTCGTTCTGATAGAACATCTTCTGCTCCAGTAGCCAGTCACTCACCTTCCATCCGTATCCTCTGATAATATAGTTCATGTAGGGCGATTCCACAGCGCTTGTGGCCGAATTTCCATTTTTATAAGCGATTTCAAAGTCCTCCTGCCCATAACCATACTTCCCTTCGAGACCAATATCGACGTTTTTGACGATACGCATACTACCGCCGAGCGTACCGTTAAGTTGCGCTACGCGTATGCTACCTCTCGGATCATTATTGCTAAAATGATTTGCTACCTGGTAATCGAATCCACCAAAGACAGCATATTTTCTATCTGCAAAATAACGCTGTCCCCGTGTCTGGATACGATAGGTCGTTCGTTCATAATGATTGTAGCCATAGGAGCCAAAATACCAGGGGGAAGAGGTGTTTTCTCTGGTCTGATGGGCAAACCTCGTACTATCTTCGACAGATCTCGTATAATTGAAACGCCCCCACAAGCGTACATCTTTAATAGTAACAGCTCCCTCCGAACTAAAATTCAGCATATTTACCCGCTGTGCGTCCTGGGCACGGTGATAATCGCCCGAGGTGGAATTGTATCCCATACTAATCAAACTGTAACGCTGCGGCACCTTCTTTTCCAGCCACATCGGGTTATCGATAGCAAACTGCCGTAAGCGCAATTGCATGCTATCTTGATCAATATATTGAATATAGGATATGGTATCTTGTCGTGCTATCGCTTTGGCCGGAAGCTGGGACAACACCCCAACAAATAGGCATAAGGTAACTTGAATATAATTTTTCATTTCTCTTCGCTTAATCAATAAATCCCTTTGGATTTGCCTTCATTGACACAAAATCATCACTTGAGTTATTAGAATCTTCCAATATTCTTCTTCCATTGATGATCTCTTTTGTTTTCCGAATAACTGAATTTGAGGAACGCGCACCTCCGTCTACAGCGATAGATCCAGCATCGATTTTTGCCGTAAATCGTTTCGGATATTGTGTTGAGGTTGAGGACTGAATTTCCACGCCATCCAAAATATTAGCTACTGGAATCTGAAGGTAATCTGTTCCCAAATTTTCCCTTCCATCGGCATATGGCGGCATATAGCCCTTCCAATTGATTACTGGCCCCATGTTCTGATCACGGAAAATGATCCAGCTGCGTTGACCCGCTTGGTTCATAATCATGTCAGCACCATTCCCCCGGTTGATCAGGCGTATATTGGGGACATTTGGATTATCGATGTCAGATGCCAGAGGTTTAGTACTTCCAAGATAGGGCACATAGTAAGCTTCAAAGTCTGCCTTGCTGAGATCAATCGTGAGGCCCGGATTCTTTACAGAGATTGCTACCCCGTCGGCTCCTACATAGGGCGACTGATGATTGGCTGCTGTTGAGGCAACAACAATACTCTCGCCCGGCAGAATCGGATAGTCTTTTCCTCTGCCCGGAAGCTGGATAATCAGATGAGCGTAGACATAATCACTGTTGGCATCAATATCCTGTGGCATACGATAAGACTTACTCCAATCATACTGTCCACTATTGGGTTGGTATACATAGGTCGTACTCGCATTTGTCGCACCAAAAGCTTCAGCTATATAGAGACTGTCTGCATAGCGAATCTCATCGGAATTATTATAGATTTCGATAAATTGATCCCTAAAACTAGCGCCTTGATTGGCGTCTGAACCTGCGTAATAAATCTGCTTGATAACCAAGCCTTCCTGATTACTATTACCTGTCAGGAGAGAGAGATCCCAATGTGTTGCCGCCGCCCCTTTTACGACCTCGATCTGGCGTATCACAGAACTAAAAGTAACCTCATTGTCTTCACGCTGCCCCGTTAGCTGATTAAATTCTGCCGCACTGAATTTTTTCACGACCTGAACATTATACCTATTTGGAGCCAGATCTAGAAACTTAACGACACCATTTTCATCAGATTTCACCGTCATCAGCAGTTTGCCTTTCAGGGTATAGAGATTTAGCGTAATATCATTCAAAGGCAATTTGCTGGCATAGGTTTCACTTTCGTAAAACGTACTCAATGAGATATCTACGGAACCGTTATCGGCAAAGATATCTTTTTGACACCCGCTAATAAGATAGCTAAAACCAAAGATCAGAAGTATAAGTTTAATGATGATTTTCATGGCGTTATAGTTTAAGTCTGAGTTGCGCACCATAGGTAGGTTTACCATTTGGAATGATCATGGAATTATCAGAGCGTTTATACTGTGGACGATAGTTAAATACATTATAGACATGGAAAGCCAAGCTTAGCCGTTTGCTGATTTCCTTCGATACATTTAAGTGAAAATTTGTATAGACAGCCGGCTGATTCTGATTGTTGATTTCCTCTATAGGCCTTAGGGTATGGGCATAATCGACGTTATCGCGATCAAAATTGGCTAGGGCATGATAAGTTCCATCCTGCGTATAATAGCCAATAGGTATACCGTCCGACGCATCGGTATTGGTTTTATTCATGAGATTAAGTTCGGTTGTGAAATTGATCAACAGTTTAGCTTTGGGTATATGTGTACTTGAAGTAATTGCAGCGTTGCTCACCGTAGTCGTCCTTCGCTGTGTTGGATATATTGCAGATTCTGCACGATTGGGATTGCCCGTGTTGTTGGTAAATGTCGCCATGTTTTGCAAGGGTCTATAGGTTGATTTGGTCAATCCCGCCCTTATATTAAATGAGGTAGCGATCGCCGTCCATTTTGGGGTAGATAGCATGAATTCGATCCCCTGAGTTCTTTTGTCGCCAGCATTCATAAATTCAAAGCGCGATAGCCTATATTGTTTTGTCCCCTCAATAATATAAGGAACTTCCGCATTGGGATCTGGATTATCGTCGTATTTGTCCAGCAGGATTTTCTCAAAACTGTTAACGGTAACGACATCTCTATAATTCTTTTTATGATAAACGTTCACCCCCCATTTAAAATCTTTATATTCATAGGTGGCTGAAAATTCAAGCTGCTCGGACAACGAAGGCTTAAGCTTGCTATTATCCGGTGTAAATTTATCTACATACATCAGGTAAAGGCTATTTGCCTCATCGACACTTCCTCCATTAAAGGCAGTATGCTGATATAAGGGAATCTCATAAAATACCGGTCCTGGATACAATTGCGCCAATGCGGGCGCCTTACTTGCCCAGCCATACGCAATCCCCACGGTCAGCGCTGGAGAAACTGCATAGTTAATATTCGTCCGCGGTGAAAATGTAACATACTTTTCAAATTTGTCCAACCGCGTCCCAATACGGACGTTCAGGTCTCGATGCGCTATTTTCGCCGTAAATATATCCTCCGCATAAAACCCCAGCTGACGTTGTCCATGAATACGAGAGACGTCATAATAGCGTTCTTTCCGAATATCAGCATTTGTCGCGATGGTATTATTACGGGGTCTGGATGGATCGACAATCTGTCCTTTTCCAATATTTTTTGAGTAATTTAAAAATGAGCCAAAATTCACTTGATGCAGCAGTTCGCCCGTCTGAAATGTGCCCGTGAGATCCAGACGTGCTGTTAAATCGATGGGTTTCCCTTCAATATTGGTTACGGCCTGATAGATTCCGCTTGCATATTGGCCTTGATGAACTCCCGTTTCTGTGGCATCTGAGTAGTTAATATAAGTACCGTTGACGTCCTGTTCTTTGTACGTATTCTGATAAGTTTCGCTATAACGGATGTTCAACCCGATATTAGAAAGAAAACCTCGATCAATCCGGTAATTGGCGCGGCTTCCGATAGCGAAATTATATGATTTGAAACGCATGACCGCAGCCGTTGGATCATCGCTATCACGCCGGACTTTATCCATGTTGCGACCATAATCTATGGATAACGTATTGGTAAAAGCTTTTTCTTTTCCTGCGAAGGTACTCCACATGATATTTCCGCCTAGACGGTCGTAGGATTTCAACTTATCTCTGTTGTCTTCAAAGGAGCGCGTGAAATTTCCACCAACAGTGAAGGCCCCAAACTTTCGGGTATCAAAACCTTTACTAATTCCGTAAACGGTTGCATTGTCGCGGAGTTGAACATTAAAATTGAGTGGTGTTTTGCCTGCAATACGGTTGATGATAATAGCACCATTTGTCATATCCCCATACTTTACAGAAGGTACACCAGCAGCAATTTCTATGCTTTCGATATTGTCTGTGGCAATCTGTCGGAGATCGGTACCGCCAAACGTATAATCACCTGTATAGTTATCTATACTGGCGTCACTCCCACTCAGTCCGGATATTTTGCCATTGACATAAGAATTTCCCATACCATAGATTCCCACATTTAAGGTTTGCATATTGGCGTTGTTAGACAATGCGATACCATCCATGATCAGTGCTACACCAAAAGAATTATTGAGTGCAAATGGATCTTTGTTGGAAAAAGAGTTTGTGCCCAATGTTGCGCTTCTTAAATTGGCTTGCTGGACCTGTTGTAAGGAGGGTGCCGCGATCTTTTGTCCAGGAATAAGGCTTAATAAATCATTAATACTTAATGCGCCCGACTGTTCGATCACTTCGCGGTTGATATAAAGTGAACTATTGCTTTCCAGCCGCCTGTTTGTTCGGGGAGTGACAGCTATTTCTTCTAGCCCTACACTCAACGTCGGTAATGTAATGTCGGCAATGGCATTATTTGTCCCATTTAAAATAGTTGTAATGGAAGTCCCTTGCCTTCCAATCATGGAAAACTGCAAGTTTGCTGACTTTAGCCGATGGGCCGGAAACTGGAATCTAAACGTCCCTTTATTATCCGTGAAATAATACTGGTTAAGTTCTTTAAGATGCACGGTTACCAATGGTATTCCTTTTCCTGCTTCATCGACAACCTTACCTGATAAAACACCCAGAGAAGCTTTACTGATCAAAATATTCTTACCCGAGATCTGTAATTTAAGATAAGTCAACTGTTCCAGTTGATTTAAAACCTGTGGAAGCGCTCCATTTACCTCGATATTGATGCGGCGATCCATATTGATCTGAGACTCGTCGTAGAGAAAACTGTAACCCGATTTTTCTTCGATCTGCTTCAAAATAGACTTTAGTGGTTGATTTTTACTTTCAATCTTCAGTTGTTGTGCATCGACAGCTAACACCTGGAAAGAAAGAATTACACCAAGAAGCAGGGCGCTTCTATTGATGGATTTAGAAAACATAGATATATGATGTTATTTTTTACGAACGATAAGTGTATTGGATTCGATACTGAACTGATAGCCTGTTGTCAAGGAAAGCTTTTCAAGCACCATTTCCAACGGCTCATGCCCTATGGTCCCCGAATACATCAATTCGATATCCGGTCGGTCCTGCACAATGATTCCATATTTTCGGTTCAGCTGTTTGGCTATTTCGCTGAAAGTGGCCTTCTCAAAATGCAAAACACCCGTCATATTTTCCTTCTCTTTGGCTATATCAAAGGATTCTACTGCAAAGGTTGCTTTGTCCTTATGATAAACAATAGCCTGCCCCGGACTTAGCAGTAGCCTCTTTGTTCCTTTTGATACCTCTACTTTTCCAGTGAACAATGCTATTTTTGACAGCTCATCATTTTCAAAAGCGTGTACATTAAAAGAAGTTCCCAAAACTTTGATTTCAAGATCAGGGGTTTGGATGATAAAAGGTTTATGGATGTTATGAGTGACTTCAAAATAGCCTTCACCATTGAGGCTAACGATTCGCTTATCTCCATTGAAATGCTTTGGATATCGCAGTGTAGACCTTGGGCCGAGCTTCACTTTGGTACTATCGCTTAAAATTACATTCATATACTTACCGGTCGGTACAAGTTGGCTAACAAGTTCAGTTTGAGTGGCATTTTCCGCTATCGGCAACTGTCTTTTTAAGAATAGAAAACCCATAGATACCAACAAGAGGCTAGCTGCTGTATAGCCAATCCATCTGTAGTTTCGTAAACGATGCACTGGAGTAACATTTTTATTGATAAAGGCCTGAAGTCTGACACGCTCTTCTGCTACCTGGGCCTGACTTGGAACCATCTGCATCAGTTGGACTAATCCTTTCGCATCTTCCACAAGCTGCCGATGCTGCGGATTTGCCTCAACCCATTGTTTCCAATATTCCATATCCTCAAGCCTCGCTTGCAGACAATAATTGATAAAGGATTCATTACAGATCAGTTTTTCCAAAGTAGGTTGTTCCATTCCTCGATATTGTGTTTACACAGTAGTGCACAAAAACTCATTTTTTTACCTGTTTTTATTTGGAAAAATTTAAAATAAGGAACACAACCACTGATAATGAACTCTTTAATTTTTTTATTGCCTCATAAACAACGTTATAAACTGTTCTCAGTGCTGCATTTTCCATTTCTGCGATTTCCTCATAACTCTTATTATGGAAAAATTTTAGCTCAATATAACGCTGCTGTTTTTTTGTCAGGTTAGCCATCGCTTTGCGTAGAGCCTGATCTCGTTCCAATGTTTCTTCAATTGCTATTTTTTGCGATTCGATCGAATCTTCTATCGGTGTGTGCAACAGTTCTTCCAGTGGTATATTTTGGTTAGCCCCTTGTTTATAGATCAGACGTTTTAGCCATACAAAGAGATAATATTTTGGATCCGTAGTTAGTATGGGTAAATTTCCCCGCTTTTCCCATAGGTCACAAAACAAGATATGGATTGATTCTTTTACAACTTCACGGTCGGCATTAATTTTCAATCCGTAACGGAACAGCGCTGTATACAACGAGTCGTATAAAGCCAAGAAACTGTCGCTATCGCCAGTTTTAATCTCGTTCCATGTTTGTAGTGCATCCAAGTGCGCAAAATAAATAATTATTTAGATTTATTCCAAATAATATTAAGCAATTAACAGCACTACACATTCTCAATGAAAATGTGTAGTGCTGTTAAACTAATATTTGAAACGTCTTGTTTTAGTGAAAAGCCCGACAGCATTTTTACTAGTGTTGAAAATTAATTAGCGTCCCATCCCATTTGGATAAGTAACAAGAAATACGAACTGTTCAGTAAGGCAATAATTGACTTCCAAAAAATTAAATTGTATTTCAGAAACAATTTATCTAAGTTTGGCCAAATGAAAAAAATGCTCCTATACTTCTTGACAATTTCCTTGCTCGTCCAAGCTAGCTGGGGGTATGTTGTCATAGGTGCATTTTATGTCAACAAAGATTACATTGCGAAGTATCTTTGTGAAAACCGCGATAAACCACAATTGCACTGTAACGGAAATTGTGTGTTAATGAAAAAAATCAGGAAGGCACAGGAGAAAGAAAAGCAGAATCCAACAGCGAAGCTTAAGGCTGAAGTGTATGATTTCATTAATTCGTATTCACTATTTTCCTTCACTCCAGCTTCGGTTGAAATAAAATCGATTCAACTGGGACCGGTTTTTACAAAATATCACAGTATAGACTCAAATCGTTTATTTCGCCCCCCTATTGCTGCCTAATTACTTTTCCTACAATGGCACTATCGGCCATTGCATTATTCTTAGAAAAAAATCATCAAAGGCAACATAAATTCATGAAATACTCATTTTCCGTATTGCTTGCATTGTCAGGCAGTATCGTATATGCACAACATTCTTCACCCGATACATCAGCTAGGCTACGCGATAGCATCAGACTTAACGAAGCTCTTGTCACTTCCAAATATTACAGAAAATACAAATTGGATGCTGCATCCAACACTTTAAAGCTACAGATTCCCCTACTCCAGCTTCCACAAAATATTCAAGAAATAGACCATAGTATCATCACCGACCAGCAGGCAATTAATATCAATGAAGCCGTGAGCAGGAATGTCAGTGGTGTCATGCGCAACAACACCGCCGATTTTTATGGTCCCTTTCTATTTATGCGCGGGGCTGGGATCAATACCTTACGCAATGGTATTGACATGTCCATGATCTATTATGGGCCTATGCCTGAAGATGCCAATATGATCGATCGATTGGAATTTATCAAGGGCCCTTCGGGCTTTATGAATGCAATCGGTGATCCTGCCGGATCTTTTAACCTTGTCACCAAGAAACCAACAGGTATCACATCCAACCAAGTTTTCTTTCAGACAGGAAGCTGGGATCTCTACCGTCTGGGCACTGACCTGGACGGCAGTTTTGATAAGGATAAAAGATGGCGCTATAGATTAAATGCGTTAGGGCAAAAATCGCGTTCTTTTCAACGCTTTGCATTTAATGACAAAGTCGTGGTCAATCCGAGCCTGACATACAGCATAGACTCCACATCCGCCCTAACGGCGGAGTATAGTTTTCAAAAACAATCTTTCCTTCAATATCTACTCACGGTATTCTCTCCCTATGGATTCGCATCGCTCCCACGTGATTTCAGTATTGCTGACCCAACGAAGGATCCTGTACAGGCCGCCGAACACAGCGCATTTTTAACGTATACAAAAAAACTAAGCAGCAACTGGAACCTGACAGCAAAAACTGCTTACGCCAATAGCCATATGGATGGCAACTATTTTTTTGTATCTGCCTATGATAAAAACCGGCCATCCGAAATCAAAAGACGTGTTACTTACGAAAGATTTACGACCGATGTTGCCTCCATTCAGGTCTTTGTGAACGGTCTGTTCAAAACAGGTGAGCTCGATCATCACATTTTGGCCAGCTTGGACGGAAATCGAAAGTCGTTACTTGGCTACTCAGGATATAATGACAAAAGTGCCAACCAAACGCTATACCCGCTAGATGTTAATAACCCCGTGTATGGTACACCATTCGATGACAACAAAAAGTCAGGTTCACTCGAAAGCATTGCAACAAATAAACAGCAGATAAAATATTTAGCTTTCTACCTACAGGATGAACTTGGTTTCTTACAGAATCAACTACATCTAACCTTGGCGGCGCGCTTAACACGATCGAAAAGCGATATTGATATCCCTGCAAAATCCAGTGTTTCGGATCTCGTCCTCACACCTCGTCTCGGTGTAAACTATGCACTCAGCACAAACGCCTCGATTTATGCATTATATGACCATACCTTTACGCCACAAAGTGGCTTAAGTGCGGAAGGGAAAACATTCGATCCGCTACGCGGGAAAAATTATGAAATTGGTATAAAAAAAGACTGGTGGAATGGCAAATGGAACAGTACCCTATCCCTTTATCATATTACCCGCGACAATATTTTGGTGACCGACCCTTCGACAAACCTGCAATCACAAATTGGGCAGACCAAGTCCAAAGGAATTGAGTTTGACCTCAAAGGTGAAATTGTCAAGGGATTGAATGCCGTCATTAATTATGCGTATACCGATAGTTATATTTCCGCCGATGCCAATCCAGCACTGGTAGGTAAGGCTACCCCCTATCGCGTAAGGCATATACAAAACACTTGGCTAAATTATCGGCTTCCTTTTGAGAAACTGACGGGACTGAGTATTTCCACAGGCTACCAATATCAAGCTGGTAGAGCTGGCCGATATCCGCAGGATGAAATTCCATCCATTGCAGCGCTCTTTCGCCTGGATGCTGGTCTAGGTTGGACAAATGGCAAAATAACAATCAATAGTCTTATCAATAACCTGACAAACCGATTCAATTATGGGAGTGCCTGGACAAGGCCAATAGGTCTCTACGCCTATGTGCCCTATGCCCCGCGTGAGTTCCGGTTGAATGTATCTTATAATTTCTAGCCATGAAGACGATAACCAAGTGGGCATTCCGCTGGCATGGATGGCTGGGACTAAGTTCGGGGCTATGCTTTCTAATTTTGGGGATTACAGGGTCATTGTTGCTATTCCGACACAATCTTGACAGAGCATTCAACCCAGACATCTATCATAGGCCCGACAGCGGGCTTATGATCTCTGCTGACAGCGCCTATAGGGTTGTCGCAGAAGTTTTTCCGGATTTGGAAAAAATTGTCCTACACGACTTTCCGCTATCATCGGAAGAACCCTACGAATTTATGCTTTATCGAAAGACCAAAAGCCCTTACGATAATCATTTGAGTTTTGCTTTTGTAGACTCACATCGGGGTATAATTCTGCGCCAAGGCAACTACGAGGACCTTAGTGGTTCATTTTTTAGATGGATATATGCCATGCATTACAGCTTTTTACTCGGTCGCATCGGACAAGGTATCTGCGCCATTGTCGGCATACTTCTCTTAATGACGATTATTTCGGGCCTGGTTGTCTATAGGAAATACATCAAGAAAGTTATTTTATTTCAGGTACCGCTATACAAGGGAGGGCGGCGACTATACTCCTCCTTGCATCGGGTGGTAGGAGTTTGGTCAGCCTTGATCAATATCGTCCTGCTGGTCACAGGTGTATGGATGAATATTCCCGTTTTTCAGAACCTTTTTTCTGACCACAAAACCATCGCGCAGCAACAGGGTGCCTTCGCGGAAAAACCAAATTTAGATAAACTACTGGACTACTGCGAAGTAGCTGCTCCGGGATTTGAACCCATTGCGATAAATATTCCAAAAGATAATAAATCCCCTATTTTGGTCCGCGGTCACCTGCCAGGTACCACATTCTTTTTGTTTGGTGGAAAGGCGAGCAATTTTGCTTTCGATCCTGTTCATGCAACCTTTATGGGGCAACTGGATATTGAAAAAGCAGATTTTTCGAAAAGAATTTCATGGGCAATTTATCAATTGCATATTGGCGGATTTGGCGGTTACATCGTAAAGTTTATCTATGCTTTAATCGGGTTGACACCAGCATTACTTGCTTTGACTGGTACCTATCTATGGTATAAGCGTAATTGGTAAATTAAGCTTTATTAATAAAGTAATAAGATTTACTGGCCAAATTCCCCCTCTTGGATTCGAAGGGGGGGAAGCAAGCCTTTACAGGTATTGACCTAAGATTATAAGGTCGACGAAAAGTCGAAGGATTCTGACTCCTTGATATAATTGATACGCACTCATCTAACGAACTGGTGGGAGAAATTACCTCGTAGAAATTTGGAAGAAACATCTTCATTCAGAAATCTTAGTGTCTTCACAGCCTAAAAATTAATCAAAAGTATCATAAACAAATCTGCGGATATAGTTTTCCAAATCGATAAGATCAAAAGGTTTCGCTAAAAAACCGTCTGCTCCGCATTCCTTTGAAATAGTCCGTCCATCGGTATGACCTGAAATCATTATCACAGGTAGCCTATTATGTTTAGGTAAACTCCGTAAATCCTGTAGTATCAACTCTCCGTTTCGTGCGTACATATGAATGTCCAGAAAGAGTATATCGGCATCTATACAATTCAGTACATCTATCAGAATTAAACTGTTCGAAACAGTTATAACCATTGTATCTTGATCCTCCAATACAACGGAAAATGCATTCAGTATTCCCTTGTCGTCATCACATACCACTATTTTCTTTTTCATCTTGAGTCTTTTTTTGTTATTATTGATCAGAGACATGCAACGCTTAATTGCATAAAAACATGAAATCTATTTAAAACCACTCTAAACATCTGTACATCATGAAGATGCAGCTTATTGTAGTCAAATTCAGTTTTATTAAAAAAAGCGAGCAAAAGCCTGGTCTAATAATCCAGCCTTTGTACCCGCTCCTAATTAATCTGCCTTTGTGCAAGAGCAAACAATAAGCTATCTTTTCAATTGCCTATTTCTTTTTTTTACGGAAAACATTATCTGTTAAGTCTTTAGAGACAGAATCTTTTTCTTTTTGATAAGAAGATTGCGTTTTCTCTTTTGTGCTTTTTTCCTTTTTAGTGTCTTTACTCATGATATATGGATTTTATAGTGCGTATTATCCTTTTCCCTTTTCAATGTTTATACTTGATCGGGAAGAATAAATGTAAACTAAAACGTCTTCTCTCTTTGAGGTACGCTAGCAGCTATTTGTTAAACTAAAAATTTCCGGAAAATATATTGTGGAGAATTTAAAGATAAAACAAGTTTGTTTATCATATTGGATCTACAAAATGGGGTTATGTGAAATAGTAGATCATAGTATTAAATATACAAATAATAATTGACAATGAAGCACCTATTTTTCTATTGCCATAGGTCATGTAAGATTTATACCATTACAAATCTGTAGAGCTCATGTTCAAACATGGCTACCAAACGATCTGCCAAGACTTCTATGATATTCTACTAATTTCCAACAAAATATTCATATATTTATTATTGAAGGCTATGGTTTTTTATTAGAAATTCCCCTTACTCAACTTACGATGAAAAGCTATCAATTTCGTTTTAATAACCGCAGTAAAACCTCAGCCATTCTTGTTTGGTTTTTTACGGTTTTATTGGCCATTACACTAACAACTACCCTTTTTCTTGTACGCCCTGCACATGATCTCTCGAGCTGGCTGTTACTGATATTATTTCCGTTCCTCTTAATAGCTATTTATAGATTATTTAAGACGGCCTCCGAACGACAATCGACAGAAATACTAACGCTGAATAGGGACGGAATTGCAAAAGAAAAGTTTTTAGATTCGTTGATCCAATGGGCATTCATTCTGCTCGGAGTGAACTCTCCTATATGTTTTTTAGCTTTCTGTCTACAGTGCTCCAAATACGTAAGAATTTCTGACCTGGTATATGTCCGGTCCTATTCCAATCGGAATAACGATGTTTGGAAGTGTTAATGAAGGGCTTTTAAGAAATTACAACATCAAATCGTATGGATAAAGCAAAGGAACCTATGTTTATAGTATCCTTAAGGAAGAGTGGAAAAGCAAATAAACCAAAATAATAGCCATAACTGATCGATTTAAAACGAATTGCATTGGACAGAACAACACATATAATCACTATTAAGTCAATTGACCAAATTCCGACATTAGATGAAATTAAATCCATTCCAAGAGAGATGGCCTTAAAGCTTATTTTTAAAGGAAAGATGAATAAACAACGAGAACGAGTCGGAGAATATCTCGAACATGCACTTTCAGGTTTCCAAGTTTTGACCCATACGGTCGAACCTGAACTAAACATTGTAAAGCTTATTACGGATCAAGAGATTGAAGACCATCAGGACTTTTTTGAACAATGTGCGAAAGATTACAGGAAACTTGGTGAGCAATTAGTATTTATATTGATCGACAAACTTGATCTAAACTTAAACAAGGATTTTCCACTAGATACGTTCAACGAATTAAAACGAGACGATCGACAGTTAGGAATAGTTGATGAATGGAAGTATTTCGTCCATGGTTTTCACTGTGGTTTTCACCATTTGACAACGGGACAATGTATTGAGGTTCCTCTAGCATTCGGACTCGAATTTGGAGATTTAGATCCATATTTTTTCATGAAGTTTATTCTGTCCTCACCAGACTATAGGACTCTGCCAATTCCCTTATTTGGCGAATATGCCGACGGGTTAAGAATAATAAAAAAAATGACCGCATTAGGGAAATTTGAAGAAATCCCTTCGAATGTCCCTGGCCACACTGGTGTTGTTGTCACAGATAGAGAAAAAATTGAGATTAAATCCGACATGGATTTAGAGAAAATATTCGGAAAGCATATTGAGGAAATTAAGAAGAAAGCCAAGTTCAACCTTTGGGAATTTCTTGGAATAAAAAGATGAGCCTGGCAACAAGACTATTGAGAAGATTCTCCATAAAGAATGTGTAAAGGCTATCCCTAGAAGTATTCCGCTTTAGGTTTACCTGATGCCGCCAAAATGCTAGGAGTGTCTCCACATTGCCAAAGTCACAGCCCGATCACCGCATTAGCATTATTTTCTAGATTATCTTTCTAAGCGGTATAAGGGAGATATTGAAAAGTCGGGAATTTTAACCTCCTCGAATTCGAGGGGGGTAGAAAACAAGCCGGTCTCGAGGTTATACTAAGCAACATAGAAATTATAAACGCGTTATTTAACTTACGGCTCACGAATGTTCAATATTTTCTAGTAATACCGAACGGAGTAGATGCCGAAATTCAAGAAGACTATCGAGGCCTGTTTACTTTGGATCCTTATATTTTCTTGAACTCAAGAACCAAGTCTCCATCTTTCAACAACAGGAGCTGTTCACCGGGTATAAATTCCAAGATGCTACCTTCATCATCATACACAAATGTATGTTCTGACTTATAGAGATAAGGGACATACATCTGTCCATTATCTGATAACTGACCAATCAAATTTGTGCCATCTGAAGAAATCGTCATTGTTTGACTTCCATCCTTATACCGGTAGGTCCCTGCTATTTGGCGAAACTGTTCCTCAGTCAGGTCTTTTGTTTTATTGAAATCGGGTAAGATGGGATCTCTACCATAAACATATTGGATGAGTGTATTTTGAACCTGGCTTAAGTCGATATTAACGGCATTACACAAAGTTACGATCCCTAGCTTTTCCGCTGGAAAATACCAATAATCCGAGAAATAGTTTTCAATTCTACCACCATGAATATATCCTGTTGGATTCTTAAATCGTGCTTTTTCAATTCCCATTCCATATTCCCCCTTATTCTCGGGTAACATTAACACGAGGCTCTCCTTTGAAATTAACTTACCCTCAAACAGGCCTGAAAGAAATCGATTAAGTTCCACAGCCGTGGTTGCTATACCACCGCTACCAGGGTGATTCGAAAAATTTACCTTTGAATTTTCAATATACCTATTTTGAATATTATACGATATCGCTTCATGTTTATTTGGATCTGTCTCCGGAGAGAAATATGTATTGCTCAATTTAAGTGGTTTGCATATCTTTTCCTGTAATAGCACAGCATAAGACTTGTGATATACTTTCTCCAATATAAATCCCAATAACGCATAATTCGTATTACTGTATTCGTAGGCAGTATTTGGTTCAAAATTGCTTTTTTCATTTTTAATATGGTTGATAAATTCCGCTTCTGTATGAAATTCCTGATCCCATATTTCCTGCCCCTCGACCTCAGTAAAGTTAAATATACCACTACGATGTTTCAACAATTGTTCTATGGTAATCTTTTCGGCATTTTTTACTTGGGGATAAAATATCGAAAGATGAGTATCCAAACTTAGCTTTTGTTCTTCCACAGCTTTAAGAATTAAAACGGCTGTATACGTTTTTGTATTAGAGGCAATGCGAAATTTTGTATTGCTATCATTTTTTCTTTTGGAACCAACATCAGCATAGCCTATTGAAGTTGTATAAAATAGGCTATCGTTGTGCAATACCGCTACAGTTCCCATCATTTTATTATTTTGGAAAAGATGGGCAAAATAGGCATCTAACTTTTCTTGCGCCACTAATGTACTATTGCCGAGAAAAGCAAATAATACAATAAGGGCAGAGATATTCTTACTATTTTTTAGAAAACACATATAAGGGATTTATATAACAATCGATTTCTCTGTTTTCAATTTTCCAACAGCCACCATTTGATTTCTCTAATTTAGACAACTATTTGATTTATTTTAACAAAAGTGTATAATAACAAATTTAAACTTAAAAACAATTTGGAAATGCGATTTGAGTTTAAACTCAGATCCCTTAACATATCTTACAATATTAGCTTGATATTATTTGAAGCTTCGTTATAGCAAGCCTAGGGCTCGGCGTCTATTGTCGCTGGTATATATGTTAATTTAGAACTTATATTCCTCTTGAATGTGCTTTATCAGCTTTTTTGCATCATCATCGGAAATTGATTTTTCGGGAATATTCTCGATATTTTCATTGGTATTTTCTTCCATAAAAAGTAGGATCTTTTTATAAATATTGGCTATTAAGTTACAATATACAATTTTTTATTCTCATTTTTCGCTAAGACCAATAAGTGTGTCAACTACTACACCTTTGTTAATATGGGTATTAGAATAGATTTAAATTTCAATACATTGCGCAATGCTTCAAAGGAATATGTAGCTTTGATTACGCTATATGAAGCAATTCATGACTACCTCAATACGAAAGTTTTTTTAACCAATACATACAACAACTGTCGCACAGCATGACATTATATGGTCAAGCAAAGTGTAAAAAGTATTACTGTCAAAATTTAGAAAAATGAAGTTTTTAAAATACAATATCCTTTTGGGCACATGGTTACTGTTGTCTTGTACCACATTGAAAGTCGCGGATAACAGTGGAAAATACCAAAGAAGTGAGGTAGAGGATAGTAGAATTGCTAAAGATAAAGTTGGTATAAATATTCAGCTTTTTGACATCGAAAATGGCAAAGAAGTTTCAATAGATAATGTTAAAAACATGCCAGGTAATGTAATCGATAGCAGCAGCAATGCCAAGCTCCTCATATTTGATAAAAATCATGTACCCAAAGGTATATTTGTTATTAAACCAACAAAAACACCATTTTTACTACGCCCTGGGAGGTATAAAAAGAATCTTATAAACTTTAAATATACCTAACTCCTGACACTAGAGGTGAAATTTAATTACTTAGAGACGATCAACTCGTTTTCTAAAACTAATTTTTAAATAATTGATTAAGTATATTAAAAAATGTATGAAACGATTGGATAAAAACAGCACATATCTTGTATCGAAAACAGAAAGCTTCAATAATCAGAAGATCCTAAGGTCTGACTTTGAAAAGCTCTCTCACACCATTACTTTCACAAGCCAAAATCTGCACTCAACATCTACATGATACTCAAATCGAGATTTAAAAATGCTTTTAGTCTTTTAGAATTACAAATTGCTCTTTCGAAATTGACAAATAAAAGAACAGAACCAGAATTTGCTCTGCAAGCGGAGGTAGACAATATGAGAACTACTTACAGTAAGATATTGAATGAAACCGAAAAGTTTCTGGAACATTGTCAAGACTATAGGATCTGGATTTCGAGCTACATACCATTAGACTGCCCCACGACTAAATATTTCATTTGGTATGAAGATACAGATGAAAACGATAAGCTGCTAATCTCTAATGATGGAAAAGTGTTTCTTTCCCCTTCAATAGATAACTTGATTCATTTACTGATTAGTAATAACGATACCTTCAAGGCACCTGCTAATTTAGAAGCATGGTTGTCTGGTATGGAAAACTTACCTCCTACTAAATCGATCACTTATTCTCCCCGGGAAATTATCGATGGTTTTCGATCAGATGCTGTTTCGGTTGATACTCTTGCTGATTTTGTATATTTTTACAATTTGGTCGGTGACCTAAGCTACCAAGATGAAAGATTTGGAGACCTGCTCAAATCTCGCGAAGCGGGAGAACTTACGAAAGTCTGGGACTACTTTTGTAATAACCATCTTTTCAAGGCTAAAAGACATAAGGAGGTGTCTTTTGATAAGACCAAGTTTATTGCTGATTTTAAGGAGTTAGTGGGGAGGTTTGAAATATATATATATTAACATCCCCCTTAAACATATCCTATTGTTAGAGCATTCTTCAAAAATAAAGAAAACTTACTGCGCTAGTGACTGAATAATAATAGCTGAATACCAATTTCCATTGCAATTCCTAAAATCTTCAACTTCGTAATACTTAGAAAGATCCTGTTCCCTTATATTTTCAAGAAATCCCAAATAGTAAACATGCGTATTTAAGTAACCTTCATTTTGCCCAACCTTAAATAGCATATTATCTGAGTTAAAAAAAAGAATTTCTTCTATAGATAATTGATTAAAGTGATTTTTCAAACTGTTGAAATCGCTTTCACTTAATCTCTTTTTAAAATCATCATCTTTAGTTGCATACTGATCCTTGTATATATTTGTAAAATAGGACTTTGGCATATCCGAATTATTAAAGAATTGTTTCGGATTATTAACTATAATTCTTTGAACAGATTCAATTGACTTACTATTTTGATAAAAACCACACTGTTGTTTTGTGCAGCTCGTTATCATAATAACTAACATAATATAAATAATATTTAATTTCATCTTTTCTTCACTTTTTGGCTTTTTCATCGATATGTGGTGCCAAGATAAAAAATGGAGATGGAAATTATAATTAATGAGCTATTTATTTTGATCTGAAATTATATAAATTTTCTAAAAATTCGGAAAATGAATTTCCGCAAAAATCAATGTAATCAGTTTTAAAATTCGACATTAAACCAAATGAGTGAAATGTCATTTTTACTTTGTGGAATGCATAACTGGTATCTGTGGCATTCATCCCGAATAAAAAATAGTCTAGAATTTGCCCCATTAGTAAGATATAGCTTTCATCTATTTCTTGAAGCTCCTCTAAAGGAAACAGTCTTAATCAGCTATTGTATCCTACCTCACCCTCACTCACATTGAATTCTTTCAACATAGAAATATAATCATCTGGAAGATTAAAACCGAGATCCTTCTGTACCCGATTGATCAAATCGGCAGATACTGCTAATCCTTTGATGAAATCACCAAAATACAAAGCTATTAGACTATCCATAACGATTTATTTCCCACAAATTTAAACATTTACACATCAAATTAGAGGTTATGTCGCATTAGAATATGTATATCGATGACATTATGGTTAGCACAGCGAATTTTTGCTTAGTTTCGAAATAAATATATTGCGCAAATACCCTGCGCACCTTTGGAATATATTTGTTTAGTTTTTACTGTTTTATAGCCAACAGCGAAAACGTGTAACAATTGTAAAAGTATTAGCAATTATCATATATGACACTTGAAGAATTAACACTTGAAATTTATGCGGAAAGGGCATTGACGTATTTTGAGAGTAAACACCTGGTTACCTGGGCCATCAATGTGTTAACCCTGGGGTATGAGAGTGAAAACCTCTATATATTAGGTGGTTTGGATAACGCATCTACGGAAGAACGCGAAATCTATTTTTGGAAATCAATTGCTGATCTAAAATTAAATATAGAGAAAAGTGAAGCGGATTTAATGGAAAACTATGCCCTAACAATGGCAAAAAAAGCAATCAGCGAAGAGATCAGTATAGAATATGCCTTCAGTCAAATGCGAAAAATTGTGTCTGCAAGCGGATACAATTACAGGTATATCGCCTTTTATGAAATTGACGAGGATATGGACTATTTGAACTATAACAACTCGCCCCTTTACAATCCAGGGCTTACGCTTAAAATTCAAAGGAATTTATCTTGGAGGAAATGAAAATCTTCGTCGAAATGGAAGGCTTAAATATCTCCCGCGAACAACGTCATAAATACTATTGCGAGACTTGTAAAAACCTTACTGGCCCAATAACGAAAAATAAATTTCAACTTAAAAAACCATTTAGATATACAGTTATGGCTTGTGGGATATGTGGTTCAGAAAAGCTTAAATACAACAGTAATCATGATGTTAAGCGGAAAATAATAGAACAGTCAAAAAACAATAACTAAAATTGATCATTGGATGTGGAAATTTCTTTTGGCAAATGATTTCCCGATTGGTTTTAGATAACCTTCGAAAATAAAAATTTTCAGGTCAAGTTGATCGACTGTTTTACAGAAAAATTAGCCCAATCCTTTTATAAAAGATTGGGCTAATTTAATATGAAAAGATTTTGATTTATTGAACCTTTTTAATCAAAGGGAAAATAGTGCTTTCAACATGTGCTTTTTCGATCAGACGACGTAATTCCATGACCTTTTTTGGATTATCGGCAGCAATATTATTTTGCTCTTTTGGATCTTGCTTAAGATTAAACAATTCCGTTGTTGGAGCACCGCTCATCACTTTCTGTAAAATAAGTTTCCAATTCCCTTTACGGACAGCCTGACGTCCTCCGTCCTCATGGAATTCCCAATAAAGATAACCATGCTGCTTTTGCTTTTTACTTTCACCCAACAATGTCGGAACAATAGAAATTCCATCGGTATATCTTGGCTTATCGGCTTTGGCTAATTCGACCATCGTTGGCATAATATCCCAAAAAGCGCCTAAATAATTTGATGTTTTTCCAGCTGCAATTTTACCTCGCCAGTAAGCAATAAACGGCGTCTTTATGCCGCCCTCATACAGATCGCGTTTTGTACCTCGTAATCCGCCTGAACTATTGAAAAAAATAGGATCTGCTCCCCCTTCTTTATGTGCCCCATTATCACTGGTGAATATAATAATTGTATTATCAAGCAGATTATTTTGACGTAATCTTTCAACAATTTGTCCTACATACGCATCCATCCGACTTACCATACTGGCGTACATTGCATGCGGCTTTTCGACACTGTTGTACCCCGGAACTGTTGCTTTAGGACCATAATCGTTGCCTCGGTAAGGCTTCTCATCAAACTTATCGGCATATTGCTTATAATACTCGTCTGCTGGTCCTGCAAGTTCAGCGTGGGGTAGCACCGTGGGGACAAAAAGAAAGAAGGGTTTATCTTTGTTGGCATCGATAAAAGCAAGGGTTCTTTCCTGAATCAATGCCGGTGCATACTGGCCCTCTGCCATCAACCCATTGCCATCAAGTTCAATACGCTGCTTATTATGCCAAAGATGGGTAGGATAATAACGATGTGATTGACGCTGACAATTGTACCCATAAAACTCGTCAAATCCCTTCTGGTCAGGTGCACCCGTTGTACCTACCATGCCTAACCCCCACTTACCAAAGGCACCGGTGGTATAACCGGCCTTTTGCAGCAACATCGCGATGGTCTGCACTGAATCGGCCAATGGCTCTTGCCCCTCTGGTTCAATTTCCTTATTACCTCTGACGTAAGTGTGTCCTGTATGCTGTCCTGTCATCAAGGATGAACGCGATGGTGCACATACGGAAGTGCCTGCATAAAAGTTATCAAACTTCATTCCCAATTGGGCCAATAAGTCGATATGTTTGGTTTCAATCTTAACTTGACCATAAGCCCCCAAATCGCCGTAACCAAGATCATCGGCCATAATAAATACAATATTCGGTCTTTTGCTTCCACTTTGCGCGAAAAGACTGCTTGTAAACGTCGCGATTAAGACAACTAGGAACGTTTTCTTTAGCGTTATCAATGTTAATATTTTCATGTGTTATAAATTATTTTACCAGCCTTCATTCTGTTTTAAGTTTTTATTCTGTACCAGTTCTGCAGCAGGTATCGGATATAAATAATAGTATTCAGGAAAAGGAGATGGTGCTTTACCTTCGTAGGCAATATAACCTTTTGTCTGTCCATTTTCAACTGGAATAGGCGTATTAGAAGGTATATCTACTCCCTTGGTTATATATCGTCCTAATTTTTGGGTAATGGCATAATCCATTTTTTTCCATCGTCTGAGATCGTCAAAACGAAACCCTTCACCCATTAGTTCAACAGCACGCTCGCGACGTATTTCCCACAGCACGGGGCTTATTGTCTCATCGCGCTTGGGATCGGGTGGAATTGTCGTCAACTCCAGAGAAGCCACGCCAGCGCGTGACCTTAATTTATTTATCGTTTGATCGATAATCTGCTGGTTGATCTCTCCCAATTCATATTTTGCTTCAGCATATCCAACCAACAATTCCCCAAGCCTAAATATAGGAGCATCGTTGATATCAACATTCTGGATCCTATTGATCTTGTTACTGAATTTGTAAAACCGATACCCGGTGTAGCTTACACTATAAGGCTGTCCATTGGTGAAATCTACATAATGTGGTTCCTCTTTCAATATGAGACCTTCCCAGTTCATCCAGGGTAAAGTTTTATGTTTGTCGTCTGATAGTGTGGCCATCAAATCGATATACTCCCGGTCCTTCGGATCATCCGAATACTCCCAAAGCATATTTGTCTTCCCCATTTTAACTTTATAGGGAGGTGGAATAGTAAAGTATAGACGGGTATCACGGTTTCGGAATTCAGTATATGCACTTTCATCACCAGCAAATGTTGGACTCACCCAACGAGTTTTCCCATCTTTCATCAGATACATATCCACAGCTTTCTTGGTGAGATCCCATCTACCTGAGGAATTACGCGCCAGCGATGCTAGACCATGTGTAATCTGATTTAACTCATACTGCTTATAAAGAAAAACCTCAGCGACATTTGCCAATGATTCACTGTTAAACAGCAGGTCATAATTGCTCAATAGAGGTATCGTACTGGATAGGATTTTTTCTGCTGCTGCAGTTGACAATTTCAGGTATTTTTCAGCGTCTTTAAGTTGATGATATTTCCTCCATGTCCCCTCCCTCAGGCCAAAACGGGCTGTCAGTGCCAAGACAACCTTACGATTGATGGTATTTGGCCCATCCCCATTTTCTTTGATATTTTCTCCGGCATAGCTGAGCATTTCTACGATATGTGCCGCAATTTCATCTCGAGTTCCGGGGGTACCGTAGAGAACATCGGTATCGCCATCGTCAATCGTACGCTCTACCCAGATTGCCTGACCAAATTTGTTGAGGAGATCCATATATTGGTAAGCCTTGAAAAAGTAACCGATGCTACGGATATGCTTCTTCTCCGGTTCAGATAGCTGGCTTGCCTGCTCAATATTATCCAAAAGAACGTTGATGGATCGTATCTGCACAAATGGATTACTGTAATCGCTACTTGTTGATGGGACGACCATTCGCTGCCAAATCCAATCAGAAGTGGCGTTTGCCTGCGCTTTGGCAAATAGATCGCCGTTGACCTCAGCGTCAGGGACAGTATTGCTGTAGCCAGGAAACGTGCCATAGAATTGCCAAGCATAGGAAATAAAATTGTTATAGTTTGTGAAAGTACTTTGCTCTGTCAATGTACCTTCTGGATCGAGATCAAGTAAATTGCTGCAGCTTGTTAACGATGTGGCTAGCCCCAAGCAAAGGATATAGTGGATAAATTTCTTTTTCATGATATTCTGCGGTTTTTGAAGATTTAAAACGTGACATTAACGCCAAAACTATACTTTTTCAGGAATGGATAAATACCTCCCGACCCGATGTTTTCACCATCGGCCTCCATCCCTTTGGGCATACGATCAGCTTTAAATAAATTTTCACCCGAAACAAATACCTTGATATTGTCGATCACTTTGCTCCGTAAAGTCTTTCTGTCGATGGTATAACCAAGTGTAATATTTCGCACCCGAAGATAGGAGCCATCCGAAAGGTATTTGGTCTGTGTTCTTCGATTCGCTGATGTATTTAAACCTGCATTTGCATAGACACGCGCATAGGTGGCATCAGTATTGTTCGGCGTCCAATAATCTAGATTACCCTTATAGAGGGTACCGAATTCGTTATTATAAGGCCACATCAAGAAATTGCTCAACCAAAGATCCCGCTTTCCTACACCCTGTATAAACACGCTCAAATCAATATTCTTGTAAGAGAAATTACTATTCAGACCGAATTGAAACCGTCTATTATTATTGCCAATAACCTTCATGTCACCAGGATCGGATACAGTACCTGTACCACTGAAGATGATACCATCACCATTTAAATCAGCATATTTAACATCTCCGGGATTCTGAGCAACACCTTTGAAATACGGGATTCCATCTTTTAACTTTCCATTTACCAAACTGGCATTTAAACTATTTTCCTGAAAATCATCTACCGTATAATAACGCTCTGTAACATACCCCCATATTTCACCGAGTTCTTTTCCTTTGTAGAAGCCATCGATCAAGCCAGCACTGTTGTTGATTTTGGTAATAAAACCTCGATTATCTGAAAGATTGAATGTAAATGAATATTTAAAATCTTTAATCTTGTCTTTCCAGGAAAGTTCCAGCTCCCATCCCTTTGATTCTAGATCCGTAATATTCTGGAATGGAGGTTGTGCGCCCAAAACTGCCGGTAGGTCGGCCCCCTGATAAAGCATGCCTATTGTCTGCCGTCTAAACCAGTCAAAACTTCCGTTCAATTTGCTATTGAACAAAGCAATGTCGACACCGAAATTTAAAGTACGCGCCTTCTCCCAGGAAAAAGTTGAACTGATTAAATTTGGTGGATTTATCGTCAGGTAGCGAATGCCAGTATTTGGATCAATCCAATTTGCATTGCCTGTCCCCATCTGAGGTATTGCAGGAAAATAAACTTGATTTTTATTGGTATCAAATACGACCTGGTTACCGATTTCCCCATAAGAAGCCCTGAACTTCAACATTGGGATACTATTTTTTAATCCCGTCATAAATTGTTCCTCAGCAACATTCCAACCGGCAGAAACGGATGGAAAAAATCCAAACCTGCTACCTTTGAGGAAACGGGAGGAACCGTCTAGTCGACCGTTCAGTTCCAATAGATAACGATTCTTATAATCATAATTAATTCTGCCAAAATAACCGAGGATAGCATACTGACTAAAACTGTCGGATGTATTTTGTGTCCCTGTGCTTGTCCCCAATGAAGGTGAATCAGGACTTAAAATCCCATATCTGGTTGCTGAAAATGATTCGGTATAACTTTTCTCATAATTTGTTCCCACCAAAACTTTCACATTATGGTCATCCAATGCACGACTGTAGCTCGTATAGAGATTTAAAGCATTATAGTCCGTCAGGGAATTAGAACGGGTATAAAAATCTTGATTGAACAGGTATTCCGTATTAAAATTATTCGGATTCATATACCTATTTCTGTTCTGCGCATTTTTATTGTTCAGATTGTTTTTACTAAAGGTGTATTCAGCAGTAATATTCCATCCTGGTAAAGGGTTATACTCCAGTTTACCAAACAATCTAAGATTTTCTTCATATCTGCGCGAAGGATCTTCATATTTTAGATAATTGTTGGGCGTACCGTAAGGTATGGCTTTCCCATCACTGTCTATCGTCTCGCCAGGATTAAGATATGACCCGAATGTCAGAGCCCGATAAAACATCTCACCCATATTGGCTGGGGTAAGGCGATTATCCTTTTTATAAAACACATTGACACTCGCATTAAAATTTTTGAACAATTCGGCGTTTACATAAGCATTGAAATTATATCTACTATAGCTATCTTTTTTGGTAATCATAATACCATCTTCGTTGCTATACATACCAGAAAGCCTATACGCAATCTTTTCCGAACCACCTCTGATAGAAAGATTATGCAGGTGTTCAAATCCGGTCTGGAATACCTCATCGTATAAATCGTATTCTTTTAGGGGATATTTTGTGTTATTTACCTCGGCTATTCCATCAGGAAATTTTGTTGGATCTGTTTGATAATTTTTTAATAAATCAAGCCAGGTATCGACATTTTGTCCTGCCCAATTCGAAGTATTTCCAAAGTCTTTTAACGCCTGCACAAATTCAAGTGGAGTCGCTTTCTCAGGGAGCGTTGAAGGGCGGCTCCAAGTCAGATTACTCGAGTAATTGATGCTGGTCGGCTGATTTCTGGATCCTTTCTTTGTGGTGATTAGAATGACCCCAAAGGCTGCTCTAGCACCATAAATAGAAGAAGCGGCAGCATCTTTCAAGACGGTGACATTTAAGATATCTTTGGGATTTATATCGTCCATATTCATAGGGACGTTGTCGACCAATACTAAGGGGCTACCACCGTTTATGGAAGTAACGCCCCGAATATTTAGTTCTGTCGATGTTCCGGGACGTCCTCCACCAAAAGTAACCTGTAAACCAGGTAAAGCCCCCTGTAATGCTTGAGAGCTACTGCTTACAGGTCTATCTCCCAACACTTTTTCCATATCAACTGAGGCTACAGCCCCTGTAAGATTTGCTTTCCGTTGTGTACCGTAACCAACAACAACAACTTCTTCCAAGGAGGTCAGATCTTCTTGGAGGACAACATTCATAAATGACTGGCTAACCGGAATCTCCTGACTGATAAAGCCTACATTACTGACAAGTAAAATGGCATTTGGCCCACTTACTTTTAGATTAAATTCGCCTTTATCGTTTGTACTTGTACCGCGATCCTTATCCTTTTCGACTACGGTGACGCCCGATAAAGGTAAGCCCTGCCGATCCAAAACCTTTCCTTTGATATCAAGCCCTTGGGCTTCTTTATTGTTGACAGTGATCACATAGGTGTTTCCATTCATATTTTCCATCCGGAGCTGAAATTTATTCAGCAATGGCGCTAAAGCGTTGGTCCAATTTTGGTTCTCGACAGAAATAAGGGGAAGGCTTTTATTGGCGATCACGTTGTCAAAATATATAAATTTGACTTTAGTCTGCTTTTCAATGGTTTTTAAAACAGTCTTAAGATCGGTATTTTTTATTTTTAGGGATACCTTTTCCTGTGCTTTGGTACCTATTCCGAAGACCTTTACGGTAAATGCAAAAGTGAGCGCTAATGTTAATTTTGTCATTAATGCATATTTAATGGTGCTAGATTTTCGTGCAAAAAATACCTGACCATGTAAATTTTTTTTCATAGTTTTAAATTGATTATGGAACCATAGAGTGCTTTATCTTTCTCAGGGACTACGCACTCTTATTTCATGAACATGAAGGATACATCATTGGGTGTATCCTTTTTTTGAAACTTTATGTATAATCTCTCATTATCGTTTATTTAGGGTTAATATAAAATAATTGATTCGTTTTCTTCTTTGATATGTAGCTTCGGATTGGCCAATAAAATAGTCTTTAAAACCATCTCTAGGCTATAATTCTCCATCGTCCCGGTAAAGGTGGTTTTCTCCAGTTCGGTATTGTCGATTACGATATTCCTGTTATACCATTTGCCTATTTTGGACGCAACAATATCCATCGGGTCAGCATCAAAGGAAAGTTTATTCTCAAGCCACAATGCTTCGGAGGGCATTTTTTCTCCATCCTGAACAATAAGCGCTGTCCGTTTTACCCCATTTGTGCTGCTCTCATCACTAGGTTTGGATCCTATCGATATGTGGGCTATGGTTAACTTTTCTCCGGGTACCATCTTATAGGTTTTGTCACTATTTTGACTTTTCAATTCGATAGCACCCTCCACAAGTGAAGTCTGTGTTTTATTCTCGTCCTGATACGCCCTGATATTGAATTTTGTTCCCAATACTTTTACCTCGGAATCCTTACATGAGACAATAAATGGGTGTTTTTTATCTTTGGCAACAGCAAAAAAGCCCTCCCCCACCAATTTTACCCGACGTTCCTTTTTATTGAAATCTGTAGCCAGATAGAGTTTGCTGTCGCCATTTAACCAAACGGTACTCCCATCAGGCAGGCTAATTATCCGTTTCTCGCCCTTACTGCTGCTATAACTCATTCTATACTCAACAACTTCTTGTTGAGATAAATACCGCCACATACCAACAAAAAAGAAGATTGCAATACTAGCCGCTACTAGATAAAAGAGGTTGCGTTTTTTTACCCGACTCCTTACTGGAATGCTTTCGGGGGTACTGTCTTCCAATTTCTTCCATAGCTGATCAAATGCCATTTCAGTTTTTTCGATGGTTGATGACGGCGTTCGTTGCTGATTTTTAATAAAATGATAAAGGACTTGGTGATCTGGATTGTCAATAAGCAACTTTTCAAACAGTAACTTCTCCTCAGGTGTTAGTTTCCCCTGAATTTCTTTGTTCAATAATGCTAGAAGTTGATCCTGATCCATCTTACGCTTGAGTCTTTAATATAAGAGCCAATTACAGACGAATCTCACCAATAGAAATTTAAAATAATTTTAAAACACTAATTTCTAGCTATTTATTTTTCTACAAGTAATAGAATCTCTTAAACGACGGAGCGCCAGTTGGATGTGTCGGTCAACGGTATTCGTAGAAATTTCCATAATGGCAGCCGTTTCATGATAGGTAAAGCCAAGTTCCTTGACTAAAGTAAAAGCCATTTTACACTTGGAAGGCAATTCGTCTATGATCTGCTGTATAATTTTCAGGTTTTCGCTTGAAATATATTCTTGCTCCACACTTGGATATTGATAGTTAAAGTCAATAATTTCTGAAATATCCACATGGGTATGCTGTCTTTCAAGGTATTTTATGGCATTATTTCTTACAGACCTAAAAAGATAAGTTTTGATGTTTTCAATTTCCATTAACTTATCTTCCAATAGCCACAATTTCATAAAAATTTCTGAAATAATATCTTCAACCGGAACTGGTGACTTAATAATTGCATGACCAAAGTCATATAAATCGGGGTAAAATTTTTTAAATAACGTTTTAAATGCAAACTGGTCTCGATCGAATACAATTGCATACCGCAATTCAGTCCATAAAAAGGGATCTTGATTCAACTTTTGCATTTAAATAAAAATATGAAATGGTCTATGGGAAATAAAGATATCAATTTTTGCAAGAATATAAGAATTTTAAAAGAAGCATTATCGGCTCAACATTTACTAATCACGATATTATTCACTGATCGACCAACTGCTGTACTAATTGGATTATAAGCGGGATAGAAACTGCGCCAATACGTAATCGGACCAGAATCCCACCTTTAGATTATTATTGGAATCCTATCTATATAATCTTTATGCTAATATCTATCTGGCTCAAGGTGATATTGAGAAGGCTCCAGTAGCGGGACAGCAAGCGCTCCAGCTATTGCCCCAATTTGATCCTGTCCATCACACTGGCTTATAGCGTTGTATTATTAACGTCAGTCGTTACAGGACTGCGACACAACAGGATGCTCGGCAGGGACTGAAACAATCTTGGGCTTACATTTCACACTTTTTTGGCAATAGTAAATTAATCTATCTACTTCCTGATGGACTTGAAGACTATTAGAATAAATATGGAAAGGAGTCATGGGCAGCCTGCTGCATTTTTCTATATTTGAAGTAAATGGAACTCATATCTTATCTACTTAGGCACATAAAATTGAACAACGCCGAATGCGAAGCTATCGACAAAGCCTTTAGTAAACAAACTTTTGCGAAAGGTATTATTCTGGCACATCCAGATAATCACCACCAAAATGTTTATTTTATTGAAAAAGGATTATTACGCGCTTTTTATAACTTAGATGGAAAAGATATCACCCATTATTTTTTCGACGAGAATAATTTCCTGGTATCTTTTGAAAGTATTTTTTTTAACCGTCCTCACCCCTATGGCAAACAAGTATTGGAAGAAGCAAGTCTGCGTATTATCCCGTATAGCAAACTTGATGAACTCTGTAACAGCATACCCGCTTTTAAAGACTTCCGGCTGCAAGTATCGTTACAAGTGATTAGTATGTTATCCGATAAAACTCTTGCATTACAATTTCAGACTGCCGAGCAGCGCTATAAAAATATGGTCGACAAATTTCCTGGCATATTGCTACGAACCTCCCTGGGACATATTGCTTCCTATCTGGGTATTACCCAACAAACACTAAGCGTGATACGTGCGAGCAGGTAACTGATTTCATTTTTTAAGATATCTTAAAAACACTGTAGATTTTTATAATTTGCTTTGCAGTATGAAATCATTAAATATGAAAAAAATACTATCATCCCTTACTATCGTTTCCATGGCAATAATGAGTGTTGCACAATCCTCTAACGATAATTTTGCAGGTAAATGGAAAACTGAAGAGGGCTTCATTATCACCATCTCTTATAGCCACGGAAAATTTTCTGGTCTCGATCCCAAAGGCCGTCCAACACTCTATAATGTGCGTTTTGAAAAAAATGAGTGGAAAGGGACTGTGGAAAACCACGACACTGGACAAAAGGGCAATTGCGAAATGTACCTGCAGGGAAAAAAGTTAAAAATAGTAGCTCATAAAGGCATTTTTTCAAAGACTTTTTATTGGGTAAAGCAATAGACAACGCTGGTTATCGTTCAAACGCTGTTTAGGATGCACCAATACTGGTATTCATAGCTGGAGCTATTTTAAATGAAATATAATATCGTGTTTTATTTAAGCTGAAAATACCGATAATATATAAATTTAAGCCTAAATATCATTCGGGGAGCCGATAAAGACATCCATAATATCGCTCCCCAATCATTGGCCTATAGCGCGATTAAGTAGCTATCCTTACCCAAAGATCCATTTTGACGCCCGCGGGATTATTTTATAAAAAGTAGCCACAAAGCCCCAGGAAATTAGGAAAACAAGGGCTGCAGTCATAGGTATTTTTAGTGATATTGGAATTGAAAGAACATTGGCCAACCAATAGCCAAGCCCTACAACAAAATAATGTACTAAATAGATGCCAAAGCCACATTTTGTAATATTTGAAAAAATGCTTCTCATCTTTACCGACGTCAACTTTACAGTACGTACTAACAAGAAAATGGCTAAAGTCATCATGAATACTTGAGGAGAACAATATAAAAAGAACAGCTCGATCTGTTCTTCACTGGCAGCCGGATTGGAAGCCATCCATTTAAAGCCGGTATGTGTAATTGTATAGCCGATTATAAATAAAGGTACACTCACTAAAAATGTCTTGGGAAAAGACCAGGTTTTTAGGTGATGAGTCAATACATACCCAAGTAATAAATACCCATTAAAACCCGCAAAATAATAAAATGTACCAAAAGTATTCCAGGCACTAAGGCCAAATAGCTCTTTTGAGAAAAATGAATAGGCATAAGGCAAAACCAGTGTACATAACCAAATTCCCAAAAATACCTTCTGCTGCCCCGAGGTCGACTTTTCAACCCATGCGGAAAAGAAAGGCATGTAAAGATATAAACCGATCAACATATAAATATACCACATGGGTACGGTATAAACATTGAATTTAATTGGAATTAAAGAAATTTGAACAAGTGCGCTTGCTAACGACTGTGATGAATCTTTGGCAGCATAGGCAAATACATTTGAAATGATCGTTGGCGGAAGTCCCAATAGTCCTGTTATCCAAGGGAAAAGGTTGTAAAGTACCGACCACAATAAAAACGGAACAGTAATACGCAACAGACGCTTTTTATAAAACTCACCCATACTCATTTTCACAGGTAGCAACAGTAATCCGGTAATCATCACAAAAATAGGTACACAGGCCCTTAGCACCGACCCGTAGATGGAGCCCCAATAGTTAAAATCCGTATTAGACCTTGCTTCGGCCGATACATTGAATGGATCTGAACAATGAATGGCGATTACCATGAATATTGCGATAAAACGCAATACATCTACCCAGGCAATTCGTTGCTGATCAACATGTGCATTAGAAATTTGCATACTCAATATAGTTGGTTAAGATGCAAAAATAAACAATCCACCCTGGAGTAATTTTTAAGTAGTTAAAGAAATAGCGCTATTTTCGAAGTGCACATAACGTCACATGTGATATGCCAAGAAAAGACGCTATGTATCCCAAATTTACCCGCTGAGCCAATTTTGCATGGTTAACCATAAAATCTTCATATCTTTTCTCGGCCGAAAGATATAAGCGGTTGATTAACCGACGTTCCATCTCGACAAAAGCTTTCTGATGGACGTATCGCATCCAGTTAGCAATATCGATATAATCACGGGAAAGCATTTCCAGTTGATCTATTGTCATATAATATAAAAGTGAATCTTCGAGAACCTGTACTGTTTCAGTCTCATACCCTGACACAAATCCGTGAAAACTATTTGTTGAATAAAGTAAATCTCCCTCCTTGCTAAACCAGGAGGTTACCTCTTTTCCATCGCGTATGGTGTAGGCGCGGGCAATACCTTTTTCGACAAAATAAATGTTCTTATCGCTTCTATCTGGCTGTATTAGTTTTGTCTTTTTAGGAACGCTTAGCATGGTTAAATTGCTTAACAATATTTCCAAAGGCTCTTTTTTTATATCGAAATGAGCTCGTATAGCTGCGATGATGTGATCCATTAAATGTTATTCTCAATTGTTGGATGAGTGACAAAACTAATGAAATCAAATGTATAAAAGAATAAAAATTGCCTAACGAAATGATAACGCTCAAAAAAGTGGAGTAAATTATCTAAGCTTTATTTCAACAGGCAATTCGCAATGTCGTAAGAAAAAACGGCTTCTGAACTAGTATTTTCTGAAGCTATTTTTGACTAAGTTTCCATTTTTTTAGACAGTACAGTGAATCTGAATTCCTTCTTTATATATTGGGTTTCTTAGGCCTGCTTTGAAATTTTTTAAAAAAGTAAAGAACCCACAAAAACTGGATGTATCCGTACACCGCATCTTCAACCGGAATCGTAAGCACCCTGATCCCCATAAATTCCATGGGATTGTAGTTTACTATCGGAGAATCCAACCCTGTTCCGGTGAGTATACCATTGACAGGTAAAAAACCCAACATTAGCAAGGTGAAGACTACAGAGGCCTGCGTAATCCATTGTATCCGAAATGCAAAGTGAAAAAGCAGTAATGTCACGATAGTCACCGTAGCGGTAACAACTGTGTAGATTCTGTCGGCATATCGAAGTGCCACCACAGCACATATAATGACACTCACAAAGACTACGATATTATTAAAGGCAGATAGCGATTGTAATCTAAAAAATTTATCGATACAGAAATAAGTAAATATACAGGAAAAAGGGATAAATATAAAGAATAACCATTCTTCCAATGGTAAACCTGCTATAACCAGGCCTAGGGTGTACCTTGTGTCAAACCACCATACTCCCTTACTGGTAAACCAGACATCCCAAGCGATAAAAAATACAGCAACAAGTGCCGCTGACTTTAAAAATGGGACAAACTCACGATCGAATCGAAGCCGCTTGTCGAAGGATGCGACAAAACAGATTACGACCGTAAAAAATAAGATAAGCGAGTAAGTATATGGCATCATATTTTTTCATTGTTAGTATACATTTTAAAGTATTTCATCGGAACATATAAAAAGCCAAAACATTCGCCCTCCTCTTTACCCAAATGTTTATGATGTTGTTTATGGGCACGACGAAGCGCCAAAAAGTAACGGTTATTTGTTTTACTCAACCATTTGAAACGTTGATGGATAAATATATCATGTACAAAGAAATATGCCATACCATAAAGCATAATCCCTAATCCAATATAAAACAGATAATTGTATCCCCTTAACGAACCAAAATACATCAACGCGATTGTAGGAAGAGCAAAAATGATAAAAAAGTAATCATTCTTTTCCAAAAAGCCCGAATTGCTATGATCATGATGATCGCGATGTAATACCCAGAGAAAGCCGTGCATAATATACTTATGGATAAGCCAGGTTGCGCCCTCCATAGCAATAAAAGTGACCAATACAGTAATAAAATTCATAGCTTTATTTTATAAGTAAGCAGCTTTGTAACGCAGATAACTTTTTAAAGCAACATAGGCTTTTTGTACATTTGGTATCCTCACCCTGCTTTCCAAAATCTCCTTTGAGGATTTTTTTCGAATCTTCGAAAACAGGGAAAGATAATATTTGTAAGCCAGATAAACGCCAAATTTTGCCGATGCAGGCAATTTTTTAATTCCCAAAAGCGCTTCCTTAAATTCGCTGTGTATCTCATCCTCAATCTGGCTTTTGAGTGCATTATCAAAGACAGCCATATCCAAATTCGGAAAATAAGTACGCCCAAGAACATGGTAATCGTCTTTAAGATCCCGCAAGAAGTTTATTTTCTGAAATGCGGAGCCTAGTTTCATAGCGTAAGGTTTTAACTCCTCATAGCGCTGTCTATTACCTTCTGTAAAAACCTGTAAACACATCAATCCCACCACTTCAGCCGAGCCATAAATATATTCTTTATAGCGTTCAGAATTATAGTCCACTTTATTCAGGTCCATTTCCATGCTGTGTAGAAATTGGCGGATTAGCTCGACGTCGATAGCATACTTATGTACCGTCTCCTGAAAAGATTGTAATATCGGATTTAATGAGATACCTTCCTCTAAAGCACAGTTTGTCTCGAGATATAACCGCGCCAACAGCCGCTTCTTATCATATCCATGAAAACTGTCCACGATTTCATCAGCCAATCGTACATAGCCATAAATCGCATATATACTAGCCCTAATGGAGGGCTTGAGCGCCAAAATACCGAGCGAGAAACTTGTACTATATTTTTCAGTTGTTTTTTTGCTTACTTCATAAGCGAGTTCATCAAATAGCTTTTTCATGGTCTTATGTTTTACGATATAATTCAATGGCTTCTTTGGCAACAATTTTCCCTGATAAAATGGAGGGAGGCACACCGGGACCAGGAACCGTTAGCTGACCTGAATAAAAAAGATTATGGACTTTCTTATTTCTGATCTTGGGTTTCCATACTGCTGTCTGTTTCAATGTATTTGCTAGTCCATAAGCATTTCCCCCGTAAGCATTATAATCGCTGATAAAGTCGCTCACACAGTAACTCCTCTTGTATGCAATCTGTTCATATAGGTTTTTTGTACCGGTATGCTTTTCCAAACGCTTCAACATCTTAATTAGATATTTTTCACGTGTTTCATCATCATCCGAGATAGCAGTTGCCAAGGGCATTAATAAGAAGAGATTCTCACTGTCTGCAGGAGCAACATGCGGATCCGTTTTGGATGGACAACATACATAGAACAGCGGATTTTGAGGCCATTTTTTTTCACCATAAATACAGTCGATATGATCATCCAACGGGTGCTCAAAGAACAGTGTGTGATGCGTTAGATTTGGAATGGACGATTTCATCCCTAGGTAATAGATCAAACTTGAGGGGGCAAAGGTCCTGCTCTTCCAATAATCATCATCGTAGTTTCTCAACTCCTTGGCAAGTAGTGTTTCGATATGGTGATAATCGGCCGATGCAACCACGAGATCAAATGGATGATTCACACCATTAACAACTAATGATGTGATCTTATTCTTTTCAATATTTAACGTATCAACATTATGATCAAAATGGAAAGTGACACCTTGTCTCTCCGCTACTTGCTGCATCGCCAGTACTAACTGAAAAAAGCCCCCTTTGGGATAATGGGTTCCAAGCGCATAACCGCCGTAGTTCATCAGGCTATATAATGCCGGAATATCCTTGGGTGAAGCGCCCAAAAATATAACGGGGAATTCCATCAATGTCCGCAATCTTTGGTCCTTAAAATATTTGGCAACATAGGATCTAAAATTAGAAAGCAAATCTAGCTTAAAAGCACTAAGTGCAATTTTTGGAGAGAGAAATTCGCCCCAATTGTGACAGGGTTTATTCACAAAATCCCGCATGCCCACTTCATACTTAAATTTTGCAGCTTCCATAAATCTATCCAACTGCGTACCAGCCCCAGGTTCGATCTGTTCAAATAATTGTTTTAACTCCTGATAGGATTCAGGTACACGAATCTGTCCAGAGTTAAATATCATTTCAAATTGTGGATTGAGTGATACAAGTTCAAAAAAATCAGCAGTACAACACCCAAAATCTAAAAAAAATGATTCAATGATGTCAGGCATCCAGTACCAGCTCGGTCCCATATCAAATCTAAATCCTTCTGTCGTACTAAACTGTCTCGCCCTTCCACCGGGCTGCGTATGTTTCTCAAAAACATGCACATCGTATCCTGCCTGCGCAAGATAGGCCGCCGCTGAAAGACCCGAAAAACCTGCACCAATAACTGCTACTTTCTTTTTCATTTTTGTTTATTTTAACTCCCTATGCGAGGGTAACATCCAGATGGACCTTCCATTACCGCAATGGACAATGTGTGCATTAAAGTATCTTATTATATCCATAATTTGATCTGCCTATTAATCATCAGATTTCGGAGGCGACTTTTTCAAAAAGTGTAAAAGACAACAAAAAGCCAGCTATTCCTATTACACTTCGGACTGAATTATAACTTCACTTGTTCCAGCAATTTATCAGGTGCAATATTTCTATCATAGATTAATTGATGAAATTTGCTCAATTTATCCAATAGACTTATCAGTGTTATTTTTTCACTGTAGGTCAAATCACCTGAAACAATCTGGGTAGCATGACGTATTTTTCCCATTTGTCGATCCAACGCCGATAAGCCATTTTCTGTGATATAAAGCACCTTACTTCGTCGGTCTTGCTCTGAATCTTGCTGACCGATCCATCCTTGTTTGATCAAACGATTTATAATCGCCATGCCGGCGGGCTTTTCATGAATATTCCGCCTGATCAATTCCATTTTTGTCATCTCGCCAAACGACCTTAAGGTTATAAGGTATATAAACTCCTCTTGTGTAGAAAAATCAGATTCCCAAATAGCTGCCTTTGAATAACTTTTTGCAAACCTATTCATATGCACTATTAATGTGCTGATCACACTCTCTGGACTACGACCATTTTCCTTACCGTCCCATTCAGGTTCGACCAGAACATCGGTTTCTTTTGCCACTACCCAACGTTTAAATCCATCCGCGTCGGTACTGTAGATTCCATCTACGTTCTCCTGTTCAAATTCCTCTACTAATACAATGATTTCTTTTAAAAGCTGATATTTCATACACTTTATTTAGAACATAAATATACTATATTTGTTTTGTTTTTTTTAATAAAGATTTTTTTTAGAATAAATATAAACCATAAATCTTATCTACTCTTAATTTTGACCAACTGCAACTCATATCGGGTAGAGACTTGCTTTTACTTATAAAAAGACTTTTGTGCCAATTGGTAATCGCTTTTATTATTAATCGTGCAACATTTTTTTCCTGAGCTCGACTAACCTATAGTCACTAACTGCAAACAATGGTCATCAAACTTTGCACAAGAACCTTAATTAAATGAAAGTCTTAAAAAAAATTGCCCTAGTCTTCCCATGCCTGCTTCTTTTCGCCATAGCTCATGGTTCATCTAATAGAATTATCCTTTCGCGCATCGATTCAACCTTTACTGTTACGGGCAAAGTAGTCGATTCGCTTACAAAAGAACCCGTTCATTTAGTTTCAATATACCTGATGGATCATCAAAGTAGCAGCACCCCTATCAAAACAGTGGTGACAAATGAAAGCGGAGACTTCCAATTAAGCTATAGTCAGCGCTCATTTTACCTAAAAATCAACCACCTTGGCTTTCAGCCTCAAATAAAAAGAATCGAAACGCCGAACGGTAGCGATATAGATATCGGTACTATAGAACTTCATAAGATTGACAATAAACTTGAGGAGGTTACAGTTTCCTCCAAGAGACCTACCTTGGAGCTAATTACCGGTGGGTATAGATTTAATGCGGAAAACAATATATTAGGCAATAGTACAAATATAGCAGAACTGCTCAAGCAGGTACCGGGATTGACCGTTGATGAAATAGAAGGTAAATTACAGTTGCTTGGAAAGGGAGCTACTGTATTGATAAATGGGCGGAAAGTCAATTTGGGTGGTCAGGATCTATTGAACTACCTGAAATCTCTACCGAGCAACGAGGTCTTGTCTGTTAATGTACTTACCAGTCCGGGTGCGGCCTATGACTCCGCCGGAGATGGAGGTATCCTCGATATCAGACTTAAGAAAAATTCCAATTTGGGCTTCTTTGGGTCGGCAAGTACAGCTGTTTCTACCCTTTGGGGAACGGACCAATCGCTCAATTTAAATCTTAAAAAAAGTAAGTTTGAAATTTCATTAGGTTATAATTTTTCATACGGTGAAAACCTGCATAAACGAAACGATCTAATAAAAAACTATTACTTACCTGATTCCAGTTATAGCTATAGACAAGAACAGGTTAGCGAAAGGTCCCAAAGGACACATTCCATGAAAACCAATACCCTCTATAATATTGATTCGACGAGTACGCTCTCTTTTAATTATTGGTACGCCAGCTTTAATGGTAAATTTCCAAATGAACGAGACGCCACGATCTATAATCGGAAGGATGAATTCCAAAGGCAGCTTAAACAGCTGGACCTCATGTTTTTGGATAATAATTTCCATATCGTCGATTTGATTTATGATAAAGATTTCAAAAAGAAAAGCAAGCTTTCAATCGGCCTGAATTACGCGAAATACTCGAATGAAAATAACACTTCATTCTGGAGAAAGGCATATGATTTTTCTAACATAGCAATAAATTCTTCAGAAAATGGTAGCAGAAATTTTATTATTACCAGACCATATGAAATCTGGACCTTCAATACAGACTACAAAACTAACATCGGAAAGGGTACTGATCTAAAATTCGGCGCAAAATATGCCCGTGCAAATACAGAAAGTTTCTTTGAGAATCTAGCCACAGATGGAAATACCGTCGGAGGAGAAGTAAATAGCGAAAATAAGGTTCAATATAACGAAAATATACTTGCTGCTTATTCTTCTCTTAATGGTAAATATAAACATTTCTCCTTTGATGTAGGCTTGCGACTAGAATCATTCGATTATAAATTACTATCCGTTTTAACTGACGAACAGATTAAAAACAACTATCTTAATTTATTTCCCAACTTTAATATACGTTATGATTTCGAGGACCTTAAAAACAGCATTGCTTTATCGGGGAACAGAAGAATCGAACGCCCAGGTTATAACATGCTCAATCCATTTGCGGTGACCAATAATCCTATCTATTTTACCAACGGTAACACACATTTGAAGCCATATTTTGCAAATAGGCTAGATCTGCAATATTCGCACAAGTGGAATAGCAACCACTCACTGATATTTTCTTTATATGGAAACTCCTCGAAGAATATGTTTACCTATATCTCAAGATATAATGCGGAGGTTGGAAGTCCAGAGTTTAACTACTATAATGATTATAATCTAAACCAGATTGGAGCTTATGTCATGTCGCAAAACAAATTTGGAAGCAGCGTGAATGTCAGTACATATTTATCGGCCCAACGACCGACTTTCAGATCGAATAATACAGCAGATATTTTGTTACCTGGGATTGTCAACTTTAGTGGGTCGATCAACACCTTTATTAATATTCTGCCAAAGACTACTGTTCAAATACTCGGCTTTTATGCTTCGAAAAGAAATAGTTTTCAAATGCAATATGGGGCAACAGGATATATTACGACGGGTTTACAACAAAAAGTGCTTCGGGACAAGTTAAATATATCCCTGACGATTGAGGATATTTTCAACTTACAAAAAGCACCTATTTCCAGTTTAGGCAATGTGATTAGCATTGAAACAGTGAATAAATTGAAGTCTCGCTATGCAAAATTGAGTTTCAGTTACAATTTCGGAAAAACCTTCTCCGCAAAACAGACCAAAAAGCTGGAAAAAGATTCGAGGATAGATTAACCCATCAATACGTTAATCGTCAAAGATGATTCGTGAAGCATAGTGCTGGATTTACTTGAGTTTAGAAAATAGCTTAAATACAGATAGACGTCAAGATACTGCGAATTTAAAACGATTCCACACGAATTGAAATTCGCATGAAAATTTAAAAAGCGTTGTTTTTAACTTAGTCAGATAAAGATGTGAAAGAGAACATTAATTATGAACGAGACTATCATAGAATTCGATAACAAAAAACGTCTGAAATTGGCGCTATTTGGCTTACTGTTGACGATAGCGGCTTTGGCATTTGCTTACTATATTTTCTTTGTCGCTGAAAAAATAAGAATTTTCCCTGGAGCATTGATGTTGACCTTAGGGGGCTTAGGATGTTATTGTCTAATTGGCGGAGTAAAAAGCCTATTTGTTAAAGATCGGACTGGCCTAATATTGAACGCAAATGGCGTTCGATATCATGGTACGCCAGTAGGAATAAAGGCTGGGACTGTAAAATGGACTGCTATTCAATCTGTCTCGACAGGAATGGCCCATGGTGTCCATTTTGTTTTTTTGAAGCTACACCATCCCGAAAATTATATGCAGCAGTTCTCTCCACAAGTACAACAACATGTACTCGAAAATGGAATAGCCGTTTCGGCAGATCAATTGTCGCTTGATTTTAATACACTCAAAAAATTGATAGATGAGTATTATGAGCGGTATACGCGATAATAAGTAAGAGGGAAAAGACTCGCCATAAACATGCCCCTATAAAAATCTTACAGAGATTTGTTTCTATTAATCGTATCAAATTGTTGTATTACAAATCCAGTTGGATACCTAAATTCGCTATTGTTCCGCTTCCTTTTACATAATAACGGCCTTCATTTGTAGCTCCCCTCACCTCCGCGTGCAGTGGAAAGTAATCATTATTAAGGATATTATTAACTGAAAAAATGAACGCCAGATTCTTTAATTTGTAGCGTGTTTGGACATCCATCAGACCATAGCCCGAAATCGGATATTTGCCATAATTATATTCAGAAGGTTGAAACACATCGCGTTTCCCTAAATGTAAATACTGCAGATAGACATTCCACCGATCTGTCAATTTGAAATCTGCATTGATATTTATTTTAAAAGGTGAAATAATGGAATTATCCAATTTATCCTTATATTTTCCCTCATTTTTCAAATCTTGTCTACCATCCATATACCCGAGTATAGTACCAAACTTCAACCAGTCAACAGGGGTTACATCGACAACCAATTCCAAACCATAAATACGTTGAGGCACTTGAATCAACTCATAATTACCTGGCGTTGAAGTCTCTGCGAAAGCACTCCCCTTTTTGGAAGAGCTATAGTATCCTGTCAATTGGTAACTTAACATAGCATAGGTTCCATTTAGCCCCAACTCAAAATTATTGACCACTACAGGCTTCGGATCAATTTGACTCAAAGGTACTCCATTCCGTAATACAAGTCCCACATCGCCGATAGAATACCCTTGTGAAAATGATACAAAGGGCTGCAGGTATTTTAATTTATTATACCTTCCTGCCAAGTTGAATACAAATGCGTTTGAGTTGCTCTTATCTCCAGGAGTGACTTTCCCTGCTTTTGTTAGATCTCCAACCTTGAAATCCAAGTTTTCGTATCGCACCCCACCTTTCACTATCCAGTAATCGGCGAGATTAAATTTACTTTGAAGGTATAAGGCACCACTTTTCATGTTCATATCGGGTGTCACTAATCCATCGCTCAACGTTTTTTGAACCGTGTGATCCTTTAAAAGATCTACTCCATAAATTAAAGTTACCTTATTGCTGTTGGATAGATCAAAGGGCGTACTAAAATTTAGTCTGGCTCCCTTATGATCAGAATATGTTTGGTTGTAGCTTTCAAATACCGTGTTCATATCTTCATAATACAGACTCATATTTGCTGAGGTTCTACCAAAGTTACCATCATACTTTACATGAAAAGCTTTATTGTAAGGTGTCCCACCGTTAATCACTGTATCTGAAGGTATCCCTATAGCAGGTTTACTGCCAAACTCCCCCTTAGTGCCAACATATTTACTATCCTGAACACTTCTATAATAGTTCCCCATAAGTTCAATACGATGATTATCGTTAATCTGATAACCAATCTTCGCTAAGGCATTATAACTTTTTGTCTCGCCCAGGCCATAAAATGGACTTACAATGGTACCATCGGAGCTACGTACCACACCTGTTCGCGCAATCTTTCCTTGCACAACATAATCAAACTTGTCTTTCGATCCCGAAAATACTTGTGCCAAATTATACCCGTATGTTTCATCTGGTCTGACCAAGCTTAGGGAATTATTTAAAGAGGTTGAAGAATGAAAACTCCTGTCTGTCTTCGGCTTCTTAGTAATGTAATTAATTATACCACCTGCGGCGCCATTTCCATACATGGATGAAGCCCCATTAATAACTTCAATATGGTCTATTGCACTAGCATCAATCGTCTTCATATCTCTTCCACCATTTCTTAATGGAGTCGATTGAGGAATTCCATCAATAAGTACCAAAAAATTCCGACCACGTATTTTAGCAATAAAATTGTTTTGGCTTTCCTCACTGGGAGAGATACTGGGTACTTTCTGCATTAAAATATTGGGTAGGTTGTCATTTATCAGACGTTGATCTTCTAAGGTCTTACCGCCGATATAGGTAATTGATGATGGCACTTCGTCAATACTTTCAGCCAGTCGGCTCGCCGTTACGACAACTTCATTCAAATGATTACTTGTTTGCTCCATGACAAAGTCTGGGAGCTCGAGGGTTTCCCGTTCCAGTGCGATCTGCGATTTGATTTCTTGAAAACCAATATGCTTTACGGTCATGGAGTGAATGCCTTTAGGAATCTTTGAAAAAATAAAATTCCCTTCATGATCAGTCTTGGCGCTATTTATCCCATCAATATTGATATACACATTGGACAAACCTTTCCCTTCTGAATTTTTCACCTTGCCCTTAATTGTCCCCGATTCTTGATCATTACCATTTTTCTTGACAGCAATCGGTCTTTCCCTTGAAAAACTTATTGCTGGAATTATGGAAAAACTTAAAACCAAAAGACTGCTCGCCAATGTTGTTTTTTGGGTAATAAACCAAGATCTTGTTGTTGTTTTCACGTGTTGAAGGTATTTAAAAAATCACTCGTCCTGTCCGCATATTGATATCTGTCTATTTCCAAACCTTTCTATCTGGGAAAGCCTGATCTGAAAAAGATATAATTACTATTTAGACTAATTATTATTAATGGCAAATATAGTAAAGTTAGGAAATACTTAAAGCTAAAAATTTAGAATATGAATCCATTATCGATACAAGTAACAATTTCTCGATTACAGTTGGCAGGCGTTATCCCCATTACGACAACAGCCGTAAATAGCGAAATATTAAAAAGTTGGAAACATACTGACGCTGCGAAATATGCACATGCGAATGCACTTTCCTTGGTGATGCCTAATTATCAAGCTTTAATAGAAAGCTATTATAAAGCATAGGAAGTCGCAGTAGAAAGCAAATAAGTAAAAATAACGCCCCTTTTCTTAATGATTATTATTTCGTTGAAAAACAAAATATATCATAATTCCACTCATGCAAATTAAAATGGATCCCAGAAAAAATGGCACTCCCGAAAATTGAAATAGCGCTTTATCCTGTGTAAAATAATAAAATGAGTTTGTCATTACTGGAGGTCCAATAATAGATGTTGCACTTACCAAACTTGCCAACGCTCCCTGAAGTTCACCTTGTTCATTTGAAGGAATACTCTTGCTAATAATAGATTGCAGTGCGGGTCCACAAATTCCGCCTAAGGAATATGGGATAAGGAAAACAAACATCATCCATCCTTCACTAGCGAATGCGAATAGCATAAGACCGACCGCATAAAAGAATAATCCAAAATATACGCTTTTCTCGTCGCCTAATTTAGGCGTTACCCATCTTATTAGAAACCCCTGTACTAATCCAAGCAATAATCCGAGCAACCCAAGTGATAAGCCAACCGTCCGTTCTGTCCAACTAAACTTATACATGGTAAAGAAATGCCAATTACTCTGCACGGCGTGAAGAGCGATATAGACCAAAATCAAGGCAACAACAAGGCGCGCTATTTTCGATTGTTTTTTCAGAAAATTAAATGTTCCAATAGGATTCGCACGTTTCCAATCAAATGGTCGTCGTTTATCCTTATCTAAACTTTCCGGCAGGAAAAACCACCCATAGAGAAAATTTACTAGGCATAATAAAGCGGCTGCATAAAAGGGTACTCGAGCGCCGTAATATCCAAGTAAACCACCGATTACCGGGCCCAAGATAAACCCCATACCAAAAGCTGCGCCTATTAAACCAAAATTTTTGGTTCTATCTTCATCCGTGGATATATCAGCGATGTATGCACTAGCAGTTGAAATACTAGCCCCAGTCAGCCCAGCAATGATTCTTCCCAAAAAGAGCCAACTGATAGATGGCGCCAATGCTAATAATATATAGTCGATGGCAAATCCAAAAAGAGAAATTAAGATAATTGGGCGTCTACCATATTTATCACTGAGATTGCCCACTATAGGCGCACATATAAATTGTGTAATAGCATAAGCAAAGCCGAGCCATCCTCCATATTTTGCTGCTTCACTAAGGTCTCCACGAATAAGTTCTGCAATGAGTTTAGGAACAACTGGAAGTATAATGCCCCAACCTGTAATATCAATCAACAGGGTAATAAATATAAACCCGATAGCTGCTTTTTTTCCTGTATTTTTCATGCCGTAAAATTAAACAGACGGGAAAAGGAGCTATTGACAATTTAATGGTGTTTACGTACCATTTGAAAGCTAATTCTACTTGAAAATCTGTAAATGCCTTCGATAGTTAAACGAATACCATCTATCACACATTTCGATAAGTTGTTGGTGACAAACCAACAATTCGTTTGAAGTATCTGCAAAAGACGCTTGTTTCTTCAAAATGAAGTTCATTACTGATTTCTTTGATTGATAAATTAGAAGATTTTAATAATGTTTTAGCATGTAGAATTGTGATATGATCAATCCATTGTAATGCAGATCTTCCAGTTTTCTGTTTGAGGAAAGTTGAAAGATATTGAGGTGTTAAATGTAGTTTTTCAGCGTAAAATACAACACTTCTTTGTTGCCCGGCATACGTTGAAACAAGCAGATAAAATTCATCGATAATCTCATGCGTACGGCTTTTCACCAAATTTTTGTTATTTGGTAATTTAGAATAGACTTCAGAAATCATACTAACTAGCACCATGACGAGATGCCGTAGCATTTGTGTCTTATTGGGACTTGCTTTTTTATGGTAGAAGTTTTGTATAAGGGTCAATAATTCATTTTGGAGTTTAATTTCTTCCGATTGAAGTCTAATAATTGGCTGCCATCTTATTTGATTGTTCATTACAAACTCCCGTAGAACAGGAAATTCTGTAATGAAATCCAATGAAAGACCGATTGTTATAATTTCAGCATCTTCACTCAATGATTTTGTGTCGATCATCACTTGTGGCTGCAAAATAGCAATGTCCCCTTTATTTACGTCATATTCTAAGAAATGAATTTGAGATTTCATAGATCCCTGTACCATAAAACCTAATAATAAACCATCAAATATGCGGCTATGACTTGTATACTTCTTCCCAGGGCCATGTCGTTGACTAAGTATAACTATTCCTTCCGTCTTTTTTGAAAGGTCAAGATTATACAATTGATAGACATTATCCAAAGTTATTAATAGAGCCATGTTCAAATGTCGTTAAAAAAAAACAGCATAACATGTGTTTTTCATTACTTTTACCATTTTCCTAAGGGAATCAACGTCCTAAGTCGCAGAAATTGAATAAAAAGCCGTTATACTAATGTAAAACGGCTTTTTTTATAAGTTTTCTTATCAAGTTACAAAATTACGAAACGATTCTATTTAGATATTGTTCTTCAATAAAGAATAATATTATATGGAAGACCTATTATATTCGGTAGCTATTAGCGTAATGATTGTTTGGGCGGTTACTTTTGTGGGCGGATTCATAACAGAAGATTTTATTCATATTCTATTAATTATTGCAGCTATAGCATTTATATTTCGCGCAATAAAGGGTATTAGTACTTCTAAGGTGCACCAACCTCAACAGTAAGTCAAAGCTATTCGTAAACAAATAGACCGGCAATAAAAATGACAATCCCAAACCAATTAAATCAAAATCAATGGTACGATAGGTATACGAAGAAGAGCGACTTCGACTCCTGTCAAAGAATTTTGGAGGCTTTATGTGGCCACACGAAAATGAGGTATGGCATGATACGTAGGAAAATTGGCCGTAAATGGGGGAATTGGTGCGTTTATGACTATCACTCTCAGAAGATCGTCAATAAAAACAGTGAAAACTACGTTAAAATATATCAGGAAATAAGGAAAGGTTTCTCACCTATTTACATTGACGATAGCGAGCAATGTTCTGTCGACGAATGGACACAAGTTCTTCATGAATTCGGTTTAAAAAGCTATATCTCTTATCCAATTATTAACAAAAATAATTCTATTGTTGGACACTTGAGTTTCATGAATGCGGAACCCGTACACTTCGACCCAATTAAATTGGAGACGTTGCTCCCTGTTTGCAGTGATTTGATTGCAATAGATTTTAAAACTGTCATTGAACGTAGAAATACGAGAAGAAAATTAGAACAGGAACTTAGGTATTCCAAAAACAGAGAACTGGTCTTATCGTCCTTGGCCCATGACTTAAATAATCCTGTCAGCATCTTAAAAGTGATTTCGCAATATCTTGGCGCAAACATTAAAGATGAAAGTCAAAAAAAATTAATAAAGAAAATAGAAGAGGCTTCATTACGGGTGAAAGGAGTGATAGATGATATTTTAGATTTCAGTACGATCCGTCTTCAAGGCAGACTAATTAGAATTAATGATCATTACCGTATGGATTCATTGATTAAGCAAATCTTATCGGAATTTGAAGTATTACATAATAGAACGTTAATCGTCAACATCGACCTTCCGGTTGATGTGCCTTGTGATCATCAGAAAATGGGGCGGGCTTTCGCTAATTTAATTGGAAATGCTATAAAACATGGTAATCCTCATCAAAATATCGAAATAAATGCATGCATTAAAAAAGAAAATTTTGTTTTTAGTGTTACAAATGAGGTCACCTATCCGCAATATTCAGATCTTAAAGATCTATTTAAGCCTTTCGTAAAAGGAGTCAATAGTAATGGACTCGGATTAGGATTATTTATTGTGAGTGAAATAGTTAAAATTCATAAAGGAAAGATAGTCGTAAGTTTAAAAGACAATAAAATTACGTTTAACCTGAGGATCCCCATAGATTTAACTAACGTTGTTCAATTATAGAGAATAAACAAATATTTCAGCGAGCATTAGTTGTCGCTGAGATGCTTTATTCAACAGAAAAGGGTGCGCTATTCACACCCTTAGTCTTATCAGGTATGTTGGATATTGGGTACCGGTGCGTGTTCTTCAATAAGTTTATCATGTTTCAACTCTTTCCAAAAGTCGGCGGGAATCTTTGCCTCAAAGGAATGTGCATTTTGCACGGCCTGTTCAGCGGTATGTGCTCCGGGTATAACACCAGACACTGCGTCGGGAGCGGCTGCAAATTGCAATGCTGCTGTACGAAGATCTACAGCGTGATTTTTCGCGACCTGTTGCAAAGCATTTAGCTTTTCTTTAACACCGGCAGGAAACTTCCCATCATAGAGATAACGATCTTTACCCGATAAAAATCCAGCACATAATGGCGCTCCTACAATAATGGAAATATCTCTTTCAGCAACTTTCGGGAAAATCTGATTCAGTTCATCGTCATGTTTAATCAATGAATACTGGCAGGCTGAGAGAAAAATATCTGGATCAGCAACTTCCAATGTCTGTAAGATAGGCGCAATGGTATTAACTCCCAGTCCCCAACCTTTAATAACACCTTCTTCTCTCATCTTAGTCAATTCGGGCATTGCTCCGTGAATAGCTTGCTCAAAATAATGTGTATAGCTGTCTTTCATATCTCCATTGTCAGGTGAAAGATCATGAATAAATACCACATCAATGGAAGATAATCCCAAGCGCTGTAGACTATCTTCGATACTTCTTCTCACTCCTGAAGCGCTATAATCATATTGGTAAGCAAAATTTAATTTTCCTTTCCATAACGATTGCTCCATTTTAAAATCCTCCCGTGGCAACATTAATCGGCCTACTTTTGTTGATAGCGTAAAACTTTCTCGAGGCTGATCTTTTAAAAATAAGCCCATCCTACGTTCGCTGATACCCAAACCATACCATGGCGAGGTGTCAAACAATCGTATCCCTGCATTCCAGGCGGCTTCGACTGCCTTTAAGCATTCGACATCTGAGTTGTGCTGAAATCCATTTCCCAATGCCACTCCGCCAAATCCAGCTTTGTTGGCGGGACGGAATCTTTTCTTTTGTATTAAATTTTCGGTTGTTACCATCTTATAGTATTTTATTACTCGCTATTATTTATGTTCGCTTGTCTGCCTGGCCGCAAGTTCATCATGTGCAGTTAGGTCAAGACGTAAGGGGGTAATAGAAACCAAATTGTGTTCTACTGCCCAGCGATCAGTACCCTTTTCAGCAGGTTCTAATGGCACTACTGTGATCCAATAGTTTTTCCTTCCCATAGGATCCTCTCCAGGCACCACACGGCCATCATATAAACGTACTGATTGTCTTGTCCAGGAAAGCCCTTGAGGTTTAGGCGGAAAATTCACATTATAAAGAGCAGGGCCCTTATTTTTCAGTAATATCTTGAGCACGTCGATTGTCCACCGAGATAGCCCTTCAAAATCAGGTTCTGTCTTTCCAACAGGTGTACTCAATGCAATACCCGTAATCCCGAGCAATGTTGCCTGCTTTGCCGCAGCCAATGTTCCTGAGTGCCACATTGAATTGCCTAGGTTTGGTCCCATATTAATACCTGAAAGCACAACCTGCGTATCTGGAAACATATGTAAACCCAAGGCCACACAATCTGCCGGCGTTCCATTGACCCTAAAGGCATCAATATCTGCAAAAGTAACAGGCGCACGCCGATAGCTTAAGGGCCGGGAATGCGTTATAGCGTGACCCATTGACGACTGCTCAACATCGGGTGCCACAATCTTTACCGTTCCAAACTCTCTCGCCGTCTGTGCCAGTGCCGCAATCCCCGGTGAATAGATACCATCGTCATTGGTGATAAGTATATTCATAACTGTCCTTTTCTATGAAAACCAATCTCAAGCATGCTTTGTTCTGCTGTTATGAAAGAACAGGGCAAAAATATCAGGTTAGTACACAATCCTGCTGCTGGAGATGACTCGAATGGAGACAAAGACCAACTATGTCAATTGATTGAAGATCTTGGCCACAATTGCACCGTAGTAACAAAAAAAGATGCTGTCAAAAAGATCGACCCACAGACGGATATCATCGCCTTGGCCGGCGGTGATGGCACCATAAGAATGACCATTATGGGGCTATTGGAAAAAAAACTAAGATTTAAGAGGCCGATCGCCATATTACCACAAGGCACTGCAAACAATATTGCTATTTCTCTCGGTATTCCTCTCGACTGTGAAAAAGCTATTGGTCTTTGGAGAAACGCTCTACTTAAAAAATTCGATGTAGGGATGGTCATAGGATTAGAAAAAAAACCTCTATATTTTATTGAATCTATCGGTTTTGGGGTATTTCCTACACTAATAAAAAAAATGGATAAAAAAAAAACGGAAGATCTTAGTGCAGAAGATGAAATCAAAACTGCACTAAGACAGCTCCGCAAACTGGTGGAAACATTTCCCGCTACCACACTGAGACTTACAGTAGCTGGAAATAACTATGAAAAAGAGTGCATACTGGTTGAGATCATGAATATACCAAGCATCGGACCAAGGCTAGTGCTTGCTGCTGATGCTGATCCTGGTGATGGACAGTTTGATATCATCATTGTCACTGTCGATCAACGTCAGGAACTTATAAACTATATCGATGGACTATTGAATGGAACAAACGTCGAATTTAAAATAATACCTATCCGGACGAGTCGATTAGCAATGGAATGGGAAGGCAAAGAAATACACATCGATGATGAGCGCAAGAGTTACTTTGGCCAACAATTGAAGCTTACCTTGCTGCATGGTATAGTTGAAATTATCACAGGCAATAAATAAGATACGATTTCAGCCAACGATAATGGTTCGAAAAATGTTCTCTTTTAAAAAACGCGTTAAAATGAACAGATCAAAAAACATAAATAATAAACTAGGTATGGTGGTTCTTCCCATGACTGCTATCCCAAATCCGGATCCACGTGAGCCAAGCCCAGACTTGTCCGAGTCAGAGGAAGAGGAGGCCTCTAAAGAGGAAGAAGAGGCCCCTAACACCGACCTATCTGGCCTCAAAGACGATCGCACCCATAACAAGGAGGAAGCACAGGCCGAACAGAAAGAAAAAGATGACAAAGATAAACCCGACCTTTCTGGTGACATCAACGTTTAGATCATAGCAAAATGACCCTATATTTTTACGTGGGGCGTTTCCGTGGGGGCATATACCTCTCGGCATCAAAACATCGTAGTCAAGATAATATTTATCCCTTAACCTTTTCGAGGTGGGAAGAAAAACAGTTTTGGATTTATTTTAAAATAGATCCAAACAGCCTTTCCCATTTTAATCAATTCTTTCGACGATAAATTTCGCGACCGGAAGGCTAACATCAAGGATAGCGAAAAGCTGACCATAAAATTAAAGAACCCTATAATTCCAATTCCTAGAATGCCCCAAACCCATATGTCGGTAGAGAGCTCCATCCCATGACCAAATAAGCCCAGGGCCAAATTTCCACTGGCAAATGTAATATGCCTAATGTCAAGATTTAAACCTAAAAAAAGTCCGATGGAAGCTGTTGAACCCATAAAGATCCCGAACCACACGTTAGACACGATTCCTGCCCATTTTTTTTCATAAAACGAAGCTATCTTGTTTGTTTTTGCTTGTCCAAATATTTTTTTCAACATGGGGTGTTCCTGAATACGATAATATACCGAGTTATGCTTGTCCCGATTTGAAATACTGCCGGCAATAATTCCAGAAAGAAATAAAAAAACACCTGCAATAGAGGCATGCAAGACCAAGGGCGTCTTTATCGGATTGAGGTCATTGACCAGATGCAACCACTTGGCACTCGCAATATTGACCTGAAACAATTGTTGAATTGCCCAAATAAGAAAAAGACTCATCGGAAAAGCCATCAAAACGTTACCAACAAAAGCAATAAACTGAGACCGAAATAATCGTGCAAATAATTCGGCAAATATCCAATACCGATGCTTGCTGGTCCCCTGTTCGGCAATCCCCTGCTCAATTGCGTTGACCAATGCTGAAGCTGTCATTGCAGGTTGTTTGGTGGCTAAGGTAGCACCAAAGAGATAAATTAACGTAAAGCCAACAGCATAATTCAGGCTATATAAAAATGCATGACCAAACTCACTGCTGTGTACCTTACCTAATAATAATTTAACGATGCACATTACGCCCACAATGAGGCCGCCACCGCAGGCAGAACGGAACATTTTCCAATATTCCTGCCGACCTGAAGTAATATAATGTTCTCCAGTCTGTGCAGTATGATGAGTAATCTCGTAGGCTAAAAGCTGTGTACTCTGCCCAACCAATTTGCGAATATTACTTTTTCGGGAATTGTATCCAATAAGGGTCATTGCCAGTGCAATCGTCTTTTCCTTTTTTTCTTCCGGATGATCAATCACTAAAAAAAGCAAGATTTCTCGGATCCTTTCAAGTTGTTGCCGCATGCGCAAAAGTGATTGATTAACCTTTATGGAAATTCCGAAACGATGTGAATTATCGAAGGCAGTTTCAATATACGATTCGCATTGCTTATGAAGTACCAAAATTTGTTTATAAGTCAGATCATCCGAAGAGATAAACTTATTGTCCGACTGCAAAATACGATCATTCAATTCGGTGAATTCCCGCATAATGGCTATAAATGGACTATCAAAATTTTGAAACTCAGGTACCATCTTATTTACATCCGTTTCCATTGCACGCCCCGTAATGCGTTGAACCAACAGTTCCAACCCATACAATATTTCGATCATTCCAAAACCAGTTTCATCATCATAAATTGTTTCGAATCCACATAAACGAAAGAGTTCATCGACCTGCTCTTGCGAAACCGTAGCAATCCAATCGGCATCACCAGGTTTATAAAAAACCTGATTTAATATATATTGCAAAGTAGACTTAGGTGGCTGAAAAGGTAAGTATCGCTCGGTGATCCTTTTTTTAAGCTCGTAAAAAAAATCCGCATAGCTGATAATTCCTGTATCTGAAATCAATTGATCAAAATCTTTACTAGCCAGAATTCTTTTTAAATAAAGCTGAAAGCTTTCCAGCTCTTCAGGTGCGGCATGGAGATAGTCCAGCAAAAATTGAATATCGATCTTATAGAGCAGATTGGTATGCTTGGGACGAATGATATCCACGAGTAGAACCAAAAAATCGACGCTTACATAAGACGAGTCTTCCAATTGAGTTTTATATCGTATAAACAAACTGCTTACCTGCTGCTCTTTATCCTGTTCTTTTTTCATAAATCATAAAATCCCTGATTTAGATACCAAATTTAGGTACATTTTGTTTTTTTAAACTGAAAGAATAACACGCTACATTGTGTCAAATAGCCACTTGATTAGATGATTTTGATCATTTTGCTGCCCTTTTCATTTTCATAATTTTATAGCTAAGAAATTATAAATCAAAAGTTAAGCCCAACGTAAAAAAAACAAAAATGAAAAACTACGATAAAGTAAAGTCCGCAAAATTATGTTACGAACATATCGGCGGAAAACTCGGCCAGCTCTTATTGGAGGCGTTAATAGCAAAAGGCTGGCTAGCAAAAAAAGATCCCATCGATAAAGACCTCTATATTACCGAACTCGGAGAATCCCAATTGACAGCATTTGGTGTTGACTTATCACAAATTAAAGCGTAACCATCATGAACTTACTCTTAGATTACGACAATTTCTTTCTACCAGCACAGGACCTGGATAGCGCCAAGGAATTTTATGGAAATCAACTTGGTCTTGAAACTAAATTCGATTTTTCGGATAAGGGAATGATTGCGTTCAAAATAGGCAAAAATGAACCTGCAATCATTCTTAGTACAGTACAACATACCAAACCGACTATTTGGTTTACTGTTGACAATGTGAAAACTACATGTGAATATTTAAAGGAAAAGGGAGTCGTATTTTTAAGCGAGCCATTTGAGATCATGACGGGTTTAGCGGTTGAATTTAATGATCCATTCGGAAACAAACTTGGAATAACAGATTATTCCAAATCAAATAAAGTTTGATGAGTACCGTTTAAATTGTCTTATTATGATCTAGCCAGCGCTTAAGGGCAATGAGCTACGGCTGTCCACGATATTTCTTAGACTGTAAAGTTTAATGGAATATATCGTATCTTGCTATCCAATTTTAAACCAAATATCACTTCAATGCGAAGAATTATCTATTCAATAGTAGCTACCGGTCTTATTTTTACAGGATGCGCAGGAATGAAAGGTCAGGGCGATAATAATGGCTGGAAATCCTTATTTGACGGAAAGGACATCAATGATTGGTTTGTCAAAATTCATCATCATGATGTTGGTGTGAACTACGGAAATACGTTTAGAGTTGAAGATGGAATGATTAAGGTCAGATATGATCAGTATGATGATTTTAATGATCAATTTGGCCATTTATATTATAAAACACCCTTTTCATATTATCATTTAAAATTTGAATATCGATTTGTAGGCGAGCTTCATAAAGGTGCCCCCTCCTATACACTTCGTAATAGCGGCGTTATGTTTCATTCGCAGGATCCCAGAACAATGTTGAAAGAACAGGATTGGCCCATTTCTGTCGAAATGCAACTTTTGGGAGGACTGAGCGATGGCCAGCCCCGCCCTACAGGCAATATGTGTTCTCCTGGAACCAATGTGGTCTATCAGGGCAAAATAGCTTCCTCTCATTGTTTAAATTCTACTTCGAAGACCTATGATGGTGATCAATGGGTTAAAGGGGAATTGATTGTATTAGGAGATTCGTTAATCAAACATATCATTAACGGAGATACCGTATTAGAATATTCAAGACCTCAGATTGGAGGTGGAACAGCCAATGGGTATGACCCCAAAATTAAGATCGATGGTAAGTTGCTCAGCAGTGGATTTATTGCATTACAGAGTGAAGGTCAACCTGTAGATTTTAAGAATATATGGATTAAGGAACTACCTAAACCAAAGAAGTAATTAATTTTTCCAACAGAGGCAACATATTGATTTTAAACTTAGCCGTTTAACAAGGTCAACTCCATTTTTATAGTTATACAAAATTCTTGATTTAGATAAACCTTAAATAGTTGCACACTGTCTTATAGTCAGCCAACTAATATCTAGATTTATACATAAAAAATCACAATATGGATAAAATCACGATAAAAGAAATTGCAGAAGTAGAGAACCAACTTTTCTTGGCGCAGCTAGCCAGTAATGTAGACGGTCTTAATCTCCTCCTATATGACGACCTAGTTGCTGTAGCACCTGATGGTCAAATGTTAACCAAAGAAATGGATCTAAATGCACACCGATCAAAGGCTATGATTATTGAAAATGCTTCAACAGAAATTGATGAGATCAGAATAATTGGGGATACCGCGCTTTCCGTTACTACGATGACGGCAAAAGGCAAGGTAATGGGAGCACCATTAGAAGGAAAATTTAGATATTTTAGGGTATGGAAACGCATTGACAACACACTAAAAGTCATTGGTGCCAGTTTTATGCAATTGCCTTAATAAGGGAACGGAAAACTGAAAATTCGGTTTTCTAATTTTGTCGTTGTAAATTTATACAGATGGGTATAATAAATAATAAATCTAGGATTATATGCAATGCAAAAATGAAAAAATACACTTTTTTTCTGGCTTGTATTTTACTTTGCTTTTTTATTTCTTGTCGAAATATTGGCAAACCTGTTGATAAACAAAAATCCGGTTCTTACTTCATCGATTCAAAAGGGCAGATAGCTTATTGTCAGAATGGAAATTGGTTTAGCTTGGGCATTTCACAAATGCAGGCTGATGCAAAATCATTTGAGGTTTTGTCAGAAGATATAGCTAAAGACAAAAATGCGGTATATTTTCGTGGCACGACTCAAAAACTCGTGGACAAGAATTCCTTTTATGTCGACAATCAGATTCCAAAAGATCGTTTTCATGTCTATTATATCGATCAGGCCTTAGGCTTTAATATCATCCAGGGAGCAGATCCAAAAACATATGAGCTCGTAAAGGATCATATAAACTGGGCACGCGACAAGGACCACTACTTCTACAGTAATGACATGATAAAGGCAGATCGGAAAACCTTTTCGTTCGTCAATGACTATTTTTTAATGGATAAAGATTCAGTTTATGTCTCTCCGAATATAGGTACCTTTAAAGCAGTTGCTGCTAACGCTGGAAACATTGAAGCCATAAACAAATATTACATAAGAATTGGCAATACAATTTATTACCCACCATTTCAGCAGGGATCAGATGTCATAACAAGGTCCTTTAAGACCATTGATAAAATTCGTGTACTTGATCAGGATCATATTAGTGTTGACAACAAAACGATCCTATTCAGGGGGAAAAGCTTCAGGTATGAACAGGTAGATGCTCCTTCCTTTGCGTTATTCCCGATTGATGAAAAGAATGATGTGTATGGAAGCAACTCCTATTCAAAAGACAAGAATAATGTGTATTATAATCAGGAAATAATTCCGGGTGCCGATATGAAAACGTTTATACCTTTAGGTCACGATTTCGGAAAAGATGCAAAAAATGTCTTTTATCAAAAACAGCTACTTGAAGGAGTAGATGCAAATAGTTTTAAGAAGGACGGTGATTTTTATAAAGACAATCGGGGCAATAAATTCAGCGCCCTTACAGGAAATAAAATCTAATGCCCCTCTTTTGAATACTAAAACTTACTTTTTGTATTCAAAAAAAGCTTGTCAAGGGGAACTTATCGATTGAAATTTCCACCTCGCAAACTATTTTAATACAGCTAGTCAGATTTTAGGCGCAATACATCAAACATGCGTTGATATTCAGGTGTCTCGAGATTATACTTTTTAGACTCACGAATAACGTAAGCTGTCAAAGATGCCAACTCTGTTTTCGGTCGTTTATTAAGATAATCCGTATGCATGGATGAAGTCGCATCGTAAGGCATTTGCTCCATTTTGTCCAAGGTCATATGTACAATATGATCAGCAATAACGACTCCTTTTTCCTGAGCTAATGTTGCAACCTCCTGAATAAGTTTAATAACCGCATCTTTCTTCTTTGGATCTTCCATTATCTGACCAATAGAACAATCAAAATAAGAAGTAGCTGTGGCCATAGCGGAAATAAAAATAAATTTATCCCATATTATTTTCTCAATTTCATCGGAATAATTCACATGGATATCAGCCTGTTGCACAAGATGATATAACCTATCCAGTCTCTCATCATGTTCTCCATTCAATCCGAAACTCATTGTACCCCATTTTCCTGTCACTTCAATTACTCCGGCAGCCTTTAACCGGGACACAATATAGGCGCAACCATCCACCACCAAATTATTCGGATAATATCTGTTGATACGTTCTTTACTGTCCACTCCATTCTGTAAGGGTATGAATACTGTATCTGCGCTCACACACGGTCCTAATAAGGCCATCGTATCTTCAAGATCATAAGATTTAGTACAGAGAAAAATGTAATCCATTTTTGTAAAATTTTCAGCCTCACTGGAAGCCTTATAAGGCTTCGCTATAAAGGTTCCTTTTTCCAATAACAGCTTTAAACCATGTTGGTTAATCTCCTCAAGATGATTACCTCGCGCCAAAAAATTGATATGAATATCTGTGTTTTCATACTTACGCGCTAACATACCACCAAAATATCCGCCCACTCCCCCCAGGCCCACAATTAATATATGCTGTTCCATTAATTTATTTAATTCGTATTCCTTATCTGTATTCAACCTTAAAATAAATCTAAAGTGAATATAAAGGAACTTTTGACAACACACAACTTATCAATGTCAGGCGGAGATCAATTATTCAGGAACAACTTTTCTTTTACCATTACTTACAAATTTGTTAGTAACACACAAATAGCTGCTTTACAACCAGAAGCAAGTATTTGCCTTTACATTTGCTCGTATAATTAATCACGTACAGCAAGTTTTTATTTATGAAAAAATACGCATACATCGGAGCTTTGGGTTTTCTCGCAGTAATCACAACCGAGTTTGGCATTATTGGCATCTTGCCCCAAATAGCCGATCATTATCATATCAGTATCGACAAAGCAGGTTATTTATTAAGTGCTTTTGCCTTGGTCATTGCCATAACTGGGCCATTTATGACATTGTTGGCTTCGGGATTCGACCGCAAGAAAGTCATGTTAACTGCCATCGCTATTTTCTTAGTCACGGCGATTGTCTCTTCATTATCTCCTCCTTTTTGGTTATTACTTACTGTAAGAATTCTTCCCGCCTTTCTCCAACCTGTCTATATTGCGACAGCATTATCTGTCGCCATTTTAAAAGGGGGGAAGCAAAATGAAAATGAACTTATGAGCATTGTTTTTAGCGGTGTTGCAATTGCTATGGTGACAACAGTGCCCTTCGCCACCTACATTGCCAGTCTCTACTCCTGGACATATTCTTTCACGATACAGGCTATTGTCAGTATTATAGCACTGCTGGCAATCTATTTCGCTATTCCTCCTTTGCCTGTAAAAGAAAAAAAATCCTACGGCAGCCAGATGAAAATATTAACCAAACCCATTTTTATGGTCAGTACCGCAATGAATTTCTTTATGGTATCAGCTTGGTTTTCTACTTATAGTTACTTCGCCGAATATTTAAACAAAGCAAAGAATATGGATAGTACCATGGTTAGTTATATGCTATTTGTATTTGGTATTATCGGAGTCATTGCTAACTGGGTGGCAGGGAAAATGCTCAACCGAAATATTACGGTTACCACCGCATTTTTCTTATCGGGTACACTGATTGTTCCACTATTGCTACATTTTTCTGATGGCAACACTTTAGCTACAGTCTGTACGATTGCCTTATGGGGATTTCTGTATTCTCCCAGCTTCTTAAACGCATCTACTTATATGATTTCTTCCGCCCCCGAGGCGCTAGAATTTGCCAATAGTCTAGCGACTTCATTTGGCAATCTCGGGGTGACTGTGGGAACTACCGTAAGTGGCTGGATTATCGTTTCAAGAGGTGTGGAGTTTTCGCCCTGGCTAACGATGGGCTTTGGTTTTCTAGCCTTTTTGATGATCGCCTTACGGCAGCTTTTAGAAAGACGCAACGCCATAAATCAAATCACCGTGGTACAGTGTACACAGCAATAATATATTTTGCCGGTATTATAAATAGCCAATGCACGACAATTTAGATCTAGTTAGCTTGGATAATCATTCCAGCGCGAACTAGATCTAACGCTTTCTCCTTAAAGACCATCAATAAGATACCAACTCAGAATAATACCTATGACAAAAATTAATACGGCCACAATTGTGATGCTATTTGAAGTTTGAGTAAAGTTTTCTTCTTCGATTTGTTTGTTCGTTTTACGATATTTAAAGAAAGCGACAATAACCGTCAATGCACCAATGACCACAATGGAAACGCCAACAGCACCAGAATGTTCATGCTGGGAGCCTGCAACTACATCTTTTTTTAGAATGAGCTCAATCTGACGAATAAATAGTGAAAACTTAACAACCACAAAACCGAATCCCATAATCCCTAGGCTTGTCCGTATCCAAGCAAGGAAAGTTCGTTCATTAGCAAGATGGTCATTTATCTTCTGTGGCACAGTATTATTAGACATTTGAAATAAATTTTGATCAACAAAAAGTTAAAAGAATTTAAAAACGTATTTCATAGCCTTAAACAATATTTTATCCCCGTGAATATGCTTCAGCGCATTTATTCCACGCTTCAGTGAAAGTATTAAGATTAAGAAATACTGTTGTTTGTTCACCTATAAACGTCGCAAAACTTTGAAAAGTTTGAAAAATAATTCAAATCTTCTTTATTTCAAATATTTTTTAGCAATGGGATACCGAAACCCGCAGACGAGGAAGGAATAAGTTTCCCATCTTTGACCAGATATCCCGACAAATCCACATCATCAGATGTACTTGTAACCCCTTCAATGGTTACGGTATTTCCGAGCCCTCCGGCTAAATGCGCTGTATAGTAGCTCTTGAGAAGCGATCCCCAGGCATGTGGAGATGATTGGGCTCCGAGTTGTATTAACTTTGGCATTAAGTTTCTCCAATTCGTAAATCCAAGGCCTTCAATATCCGTAAGGTGAACATCCAGCAGTTTCTTTTCAAATAAGGTTCTCAGCAAGTTCTGATCAGGATCTGCTTCACCATCCGCCAGCAAGGTATTTATGCCTTCCGATTTTAAAAAGTCCCTTAGCTTTTGATAATCCATCACCGTTTCATGAAAAGGTTCTTCAATCCAAAAGAGATTTACCATTGGGATACCTTTTAAATATTGAATAAATTGGTCTGATGTAAAACCGTTATTTCCATCAACTAAAATTCTGCAGTCAGGAAATGCGTCTGCCACTGCTTTTGTAACCTCTATATCCCGTTGAAGTCCTTTGGAAAAAGGCATCCATTTATGCCCCCTTCCAATCTTTAACTTGAATTGCCTGTAACCCACTCCATAATCATATTGGCATTCCTCAAGAATACGGTCAATGCCTGAAGGCTTATCCGCTGGTTCTAAGTCATCGAAATAGATCATACCACTATAATAATCCGTTATGATCGGATCTTTTCGACCAAGTATTTCATAAACAGGTTTATTTAAAATGACTCCGGCAAGGTCATGAAAGGCCATATCAAAGGGAATATGTGTCTGCAGCAGCGTACCGACTTTGGGAGAAAAAAGAGCTGACATTTTCTTGCCTATCAATTCTCCCGAAATTTGTTCAGCTTCACGTCTTGAGCCACGGAGTGAGGCCCAGCCCATTGCTCCCTGGTCTGTCCTTATAACACAAATTTCCACATCGGGTCCATAACCATGTAGGTCGAGACGGGCATTTTTGCCCACAAGCCTCGGATAATTCATCTTTACGGTAGAAAATCTGATATCTTTTATCTTGTGATAGGACAGTACCTTGTTTCCTGGTTCAGCATCAGAGGAAAATAAAATTTCATTTGCGTAACCTTTATACAACGTAGCTGAGGCAATGCCAAAATTCAGCGCCTGAATAAATGTTCTTCTTTTCATAGTTGATTTATTTCAATTATCCGAAACCGTCAGGATAGACTTGTTTCTAGTTTTTTTCTTTACACCTGCATAGGCATAACCAGCGACCTAACCAAAGCTTTATAATTAGTTTATAAATATCCATATGAAAGATACTACATACGCATTTGTATTTATTGACAAGGCGTATCAATTGCTGTACAATTTGTATCACTTTTTCTCTACATGTCCCTGTCGTGTACAATTACTGTGTGATCGTCTTTACTGGTTCGGCTGACCTATTACCTTATGTCAATACCATATAAAAAAATCTGCATATAAATACCTATATCTTAAATTTTCCTTTATTTTGTATACATGCGCATATTGGTAACAGGATCTTCGGGAAAATTGGGAAGTGTAACAGTTCAGAATCTACGTCGGGCTGGACATGATGTTACGGGAGTTGATTTATTGGAAAGCGATACCACTGACCAATTATTAGATATAAAACGAGCCGAGTCAGTTACTGAATTCACAAGTGGTTATGAAGCCATTATCCATGCTGCAGCGCTGCATGGTAGACATATGGATTTGAATTATAGCCGGCAAAGTTTTATAGATACCAATATAACAGGCACATTAAATCTGTTAAATGCCTGTGTAAAGAACGGAATAAAGCGTTTTCTTTTTACCTCTACAACCTCCATATACGGCAATGCACTTGTTGATGCGGAAAAGGCGGTGTGGGTTACAGAGGAACTTATAGTCCAACCCCGTGATATTTATGATATTACAAAACAGGCTTGTGAAGAATTATGCAGAGACTTTTTCGAAAAAGAACAGCTAATGACCAGCGTCTATCGCGTTGGCCGATTTCTTCCAGAGCCCGATAACCTGATGCTAAATCATCGTTTGTATCGGGGATTGGACGAAAGAGATGGAGCGGAGGCTCTTAGATTGGGCGTCGAATCCAACGTCACGTCGTTTCAGATTTTTAATATTTCTAGCGGTTCGCCTTTTGAAATGGAGGATTTAATTGAACTAAAATCTAACCCTTCCCATATCATCGCTAAGCGTATCCCAAATGCCATTGAAATATACCGACTGAAAGGCTGGAGTTTTCCAACATCGATAGATAGAGTCTACCGAAGTGATAAAGCAAAGCAATTACTTGGTTACACTCCGCAGTATACTTTCGAATTTCTTCTCAATCAACTTCCATAAAACAGCAAGACGGCACTTTAGTTATTGATCTACACCGATAAAAACGCCTTCATTTTATTTATTGCTTGCAAGGAAATAGCTAAATCTTTGTTGAGCACGATTTGTCCACTTGATTTTTCCCGAATAATTAAATTAGCATATTGTGTTCTAAATAATGAAAAAAGTGGCCTTTCCTTTAGCGGTAGATACTCTTCAACAATAGAAACTGCGTAACTATCGAAAACATATTCTTTTTTTCCAATGCTTATCCGGTCACTGAATAGCGTACAACGGTTTTGCCGATAGGTGGAAACAAGTAAGGCGGGTAAAAAAACAATCCAAAGAGAGCAAAGGCCCCAAAAGAAATAACCGTACTTGTACCTGAGATAATTCCCAAAAGATTATAGAGTGATCCGAAAATAATAAAGGGCGCCAAGACACCATAAAAAATGAGTGTACGCTGTGATAGATTGATTTTCATACTAATCATAAAAAATTGATTTAATACACCAAAATAGTTAAAAGCAAAAGGAATCTCCCACATAATATAATTATCGCTTTGATCTCCTTAATATTCGTCCACTATCAATAAATAAGGGTAATACTTTTGCCATATTTAGTCGGCTGTTTTTCTATCGCCAGATTCTTGTCTGAGCTTACAAAGCATATGAAACAAGTCTCAAAAAACAACAAAATCTATATAAGTTTTCCAAATTTCCCAGTATAGATTAGGATAAGGGTAATCATATCGAATAGCGCATGTGAAATGATTGAAACCCAAAGATTATTATTCCTTTTTTTATATAAAATACCCCAGTACAATCCTCCCAAACAAGCAGCTATAACAGCAAATATATCTTGCTGCAGATGATAGAGACCGAAAAGAATACTGGTTATCACGATAGGCATCCAACGTCCCATTCCTCTAAACAATCTTTTTTCGAGTATATTCTGGATATAGCCCCGAAACACAACTTCTTCATAAAATCCACCAATAATCCAAGCTGCAACAATTGTCATGATCAATCTTGCCATACTACTCCGGATAAAATTATACTCCGTATAATCGGGAACATTAAATAAATGTTTGATAACTGGAATATATATTATCTGCATAAATATTACCCAGGCTAATGCAGAGAGAATTCCTAAAAGAATAGCACGCGAAGAAAGGTTTTTCATATCTATTCCCAAATCCCTCAATGTCTTGCCTTTTCTTCTTAAAACAAGAAAAATTGCTGGAAAACAAATCACGGCATAGGAATAAAAAGGTAATGGCACAGCATGTGGAAATACGACAAGAAATAGGATGAACCCGATATCCTGAATTATTGAAAATGCTTTCCTTTTCATAGGTTCAGTTATGAAGTGTGTTTTATTTTCTGAAATTTAAGCAACCGTAACGCCGAAAATATGTCCTATTAACGCGGTCACCCCCATTGCTATTGTTCCCCAGAAACATATTCTGCCTACTGCAACTCCGATACTCGAGCCACCAGTCTTGGCCGCAATCGCTCCAAGAACCATTAAAAAAATAATCGTAAAACCATACTGCAGATAGACCATCTGCTTAATTGGAGCAAGCAAAGAAACGCCAAATGGCAGTAGCGCTCCAAGCGCAAATGAGCCTAGAGATGCCATTGCCGCTTGTAGGGGTCTAGCTTGGGTAATCTCATTTATACCCAATTCATCATGTGCATGGGCGCCCAATGCATCATGTGCCGTTAGTTCACGTGCAACCTGTAAGGCGGTTTCTTGACTGACGCCTCTTCTTTCATAAACTTTGGCTAATTCCTGTAGCTCGATTTCAGGCATTTCTTCAAGTTCCTTTTTCTCACGTAGGAGATCGGCCTTTTCGGTATCTTCCTGTGAGCTTACGGAAACATATTCTCCTGCTGCCATAGACATTGCTCCCGCAATCATGCCCGCTAATGCTGCCAAGACAATGGTATTGCGTTCAGGGCTTGCCGCTGCAACTCCAATTACAATACTCGTCGTCGATAACAAGCCATCGTTGGCACCTAACACAGCAGCGCGAAGCCACCCAACCCGGTTGACATAGTGTTTTTCTAATGGATGGTGCATATCAGTATGTATTTGTGAAAGATGCTTAAATTTAGCAATTATATTTATTTAAAGCTACTCTGATCTCACTGTAAGTCAACAACCTATCAAATTATCTACAGTGCCATCCTGATTTTTTCCCGATTGTGGGTATCCCTTTTAACCATTACCTTTCAACATTTCGCAAACTTTATTCCACTCAAGCACTTAAAGAGAAGGTGTAAAGAATCTTGCTTAATTAATAGCTATTATATTCGGAGATTGTTCGGTGCTTCTTCGGTGCTTGTTCGGAACTTCTTCGGTACTTCTTCGGTTGGGAGCGAATAAATAGCGACTAAGCTCCGAGGAAAAAGCGTCGATTGTATGAGTGAATATCGAAGACTATATGAGATTAAACTTACCGCGTATGGGAGTTGGTTTCCTTAATGTATATTTCCAAATAGCCTGATGCATCTTAAGGATATGTTAAACTTTTTGTATTAACACTTTTTAACGATGTTAAATGGTAGCTTTAGCAAATATTATAATTTACATCAACCACAAATGCCCTTTTTAGACCATGTTCTGCAAGTTCCTACCTACGGATGGAAAGACAACGATGGAAACCTCGTAAAGCCAAGCAAAAAAGAAATTTTCAAAGAATTCTTCAGACGCCTCAATATTTTTAAAGATAAACGAAATTGGTTACCCTTTTTTAGCTGGCTAAAAGTAGCTTGCCTCATCCCCTTTTTTATCATCTTTTTGGTGTACCACTTCAGTTGGTGGACTGTCTTGGCAGCATTTATCTACAGTATGATTGTTATGGGGACCCATGGTACGATATGGCACCATCGATTTGCAACACACGGCGCATTTAAATTCCGGAACGGATTCTGGCGTTTTTTCACACAGAATCTAACGATTAATGTAATTCCAGAAGAAATATATGTGATTTCACATCATGTTCATCACGCAAAATCTGACACCCCCGGTGATCCTTATAATGCACAGGCTGGTTTTCTATACTGTTTTTTAGCCGATGTAAATCATCAGCCTATTGCCAAGGACCTAACTGAAAATTCATATAACCGTGTCAAATTACTGATGCGACATACAGGTGTAACCGCCAATAGTTATGCACAATATCGAAAATGGGGGTCGTACGTAAATCCTTCTCATGCTATTGGATCCTGGATACTAAACTGGGCTTTTTGGTATGCCATTTTCTATTTGATCGGTGGCCACGCACTTGCCTGTACACTCTTTGGCGCGGCCGGTTTCTGGGCAATCGGTGTACGGACATTCAACTATGAAGGCCATGCAAAAGGTGAAGACAAGCAACGTGAAGGTATTGATTTCAATGAAAAAGACAAATCAATAAATCAGTTATGGCCCGGCATTGTAGCCGGTGAATGGCACAACAACCATCATTTATATCCTAAGAGTGCGCGGAGTGGTTTTAAACCTTATCAGATTGACCTCGCTTGGTGTTATATCAAAATGATGCATAAACTCGGCGCAGTCAGCAGTTATCGGGATGATAAGAAAAGATTTGACGAACAATATCGTATCCCCTACCTAAAATCTAAGGAATAGTAATCAATGTCATCAATCATATACTCCAGGGTTCTTTTGACGCACTATTTTATATTTTAATTCTTTTGACAATTTTCTAGCGTTACTATTTCTACGGAGAAAGCGAAGATTGTTAAATATCTATGGTAAATAGTGATTTTTCTTTGAACTTAAGCAAAGTGTTCGGCGTTTCTTATCACCATAAAGAACGCCGAACAATACATAGACCTTTATTTTTCCGCATAATAGAGATCAGCAAATATTTTTGACAGATTCGCAGGTTCCTCTCGCCATGCGGCATACATACCTTGTCCCATTTCATCCGGGACGATATCAAGTTTTCCGGCAGCTACACTTTCTAAAATCTTTATAGCTATACTATCTGGGTCTGGCATGTCCCAGTCACTTCCCTTATTCATATCGGTAGCAATCGCCCCGGGGTTGACAGCGAAAACCTTCACATCATTTTTAGCCAGTTCGATCCGAACAGATTGCGTAGCGGAATAAAGAGCTGCTTTGGAAGCGGCATACCCAGCAATCGAAGGTAATGGAGAATAGGCTGCTATCGAAACAATGTTAATCATCATAGATGGTCTATTCTGTATAAGAATTGGCGCAAATGCACGCATCATCTTTATTGTTCCAAAATAATTTACCTCCAGATCTTTTTCCATCCCTGATGGCTCTCCTTGTAAAATATTCCCTGGGCTTAAGGTTCCTGCGTTATTGATCAGAATTTCAGTATCTGATGCAGCGACTGCAATCCTTGCTACTTGTTTAATATCTGTGATGTCTAGCTGTAAAGGTACTATCCGATCATCAGCAAATACTGGCATCTTTTTTAAATCCCTACAGCTTGCATATATCTTCCCTGCTCCGTTGTTGAGCAATGCAGTTACCAGTGATTTGCCTATCCCTCTATTGGCTCCTGTAACCAAAATGACTTTGTCTTTAAAAATTTGCATCGTGTTTTTTCATTATTTAACACAAAGCTATACTGAAAGATAATCTTATAAAATCCGAAACTTGCGATAATGTTAACATGCCTTCTTGAATTCAAAATGATTGAAACATTGCGCTATCTAGAAATAATATAGCAGGTTTATATAGGGATAACTTTAGACCAGGACAATAAATTCGGAAATATCGATCCATAAACCAATTGATTAGCTCAAACTAAGAAGTAGTCACCTTTATCAAGGCAGTGTACAGGTCTTCCGGTTTAACAGGTTTGATTAACCAATAACTTATAGCTAGAGAATGACAAAGCGGTTCTATATCTTGCTCGTCAGCACTAAAAATGGGAATGATGTTGTGCTCAATATTGTTATTAAATTTTTTTTCGCGAATATTCTTTATTGTTTCGATACCACTGATAATAGGCAATTGATTGTCGATCAAGATAGCATCAAAACAGCGTCCTCCTTTTAACATCTGCAATACTTCAAATCCAGTTTTTGCCTGTACGCTATCAATATTCTTTAAGGATAACATCCGAGACAAAGCATTTCGTTCAGATTCTTCTTCTGCAACAACGAGTACATTCTTTATTTTTTTTAATTCCTCCCACTCATTTATTTCCCAGATAGAACGCACCTGAATATTGAAAAAGAAGCGGCTGCCAACACCTAAAGTGCTTTCCAATTTCAATTCACTATCCATCATTTTAAGCAGTTTATTGGATATCGTCAATCCTAATCCAGTTCCGCCATAACGTTTAGTCATCGAGTTATCTTCTTGCGTAAACGCATCAAATATCCGCTCCAATTTATCCGCTTTGATACCTATGCCTGTATCTTTGACACTAAAGCACAGAACAGCCTGGTCAGCATCATGTGATTCTACTGTAATGCTTAGTTCAATGGTTCCTTTCTCGGTAAATTTTGTGGCATTACTTAATAAATTCATCAATACTTGCTTGATGCGAAGAGCGTCAACCCAGATGTAATGTGGTACATCGGCCGCGATATTCAGATAAAACGCTAGATTTTTGGTTTTGATCTGCAGATTAAGAAAGTTCGTCAACTGAATAACCAGGTCGTGGAGATCGGTCTGTTCAATTTCCAGTTCTAACTTTCCGGCTTCAATTTTAGAGAAGTCTAGAATGTCGTTTACGATCCCAAGCAATAAATTAGCGGATTGATCAACGATCGTAAGGTATTCCCGTTGCGTATCCTCCAATGCTGTTCCAAGCAATAGATCGGTAAAGCCAACAATGCCATTCAGCGGTGTACGAAGTTCGTGGCTCATATTTGCCAAAAATTGTGATTTTGCTGCATTTGCCTGCTCGGCTATTAATTTTGCCTTTTCCAGCTCCTCGCGTTGATGAATAATCCGACTAATATCTGTCGCAATCGCAAGATAACCAATGATATTGTCGTTAATATCCCTAATATGAGTAACTGCTAAGGAAACATATAATTGAGATCCATCTTTTCGACAATAGGTCCACTCGCGCTGCTCAGCACCGTGCAGCTCTGCCATATCTACAAAGAGCCGAAGTTTATCTACTGAATGTCCCAATTCGACCTCCAGTTCTTTCGCCCTCAAAACAAGTTCCTCTTCTAGGTGAAAGTGTGCAATACCAAATTTACCAATCACTTCTTCACTACGGTATCCCAAGAGGTTTTCGGCCCCTGTGTTAAACAATGTAATTACACCAGCATTGTCGGTCGCAATAATACCGACAGCAGAGGTTGCTTCCAACACTTCTGCAAGTAATTTTTTTGAATTGGAAGACTCTGCTTCGATACGTTTACGCTTATCAATATCCTGAAAAGTACCATATAAACGGACACAATGACCATTTTCAAAATCGGCATTTCCCAAGGCACGTATCCATAGTTCATGACCAGCGAAGGTGACAATCTCAAGTTCTAAATCCCAAGCTTCTCCCGTAGCGAGTGCGTGTTCAATTGCAGTCTGTATTTTTTTTCTACTTGACCCCTCTTTATAGAACTGTAATGCAGTTGTCAGATCTGGTTCATAGTCTTCAGGTGCTTCATGAATCTCTCTCGTAATTTCGGACCATACTATCTTCCCATCAGCAGGTGTATATTCCCAGCCGCCAATTCTAGCTACCCTGCCGGTCCGTATCAATGTGGCCTGTGCATGCTTAAGTTTCTTTTCTAGAAAATGTTCTTCTGTAATATCGACTGCATTACCAATCACATAAGGTATTTTTTTTTCACTGGCCTGGAGAATATTGTTAAACATCCAGATACGCATGTCACCCGAACGAGTCATGGTACGCATTTCTCCTTTGATTGTTCCATGCCGAACAATCGCATCCAGGTAGTTTTGTAAATTTTTGTGCCCCTCCGATGGAACAATATCAAAAAGTGATAATACCTGAATCTCATCTCTCGTATAGCCTAAGATCCTGGCTCCAGCATCATTGACGGTGATGAAATTTCCTTTCAGATCGTGGGTACACATAAGCCCTTGAGAATTATCGAAAAATGCTTTCAGCTTTTGTTCACTTTCCTTGTATTTTTCTTTCTCCTTTCTGTTGACAATAAGCGCAACAACTTCATCCCGGAGAAGAGTTAGAATTTCTTTCTGATGCTGGTCGAGTTGCCTTGGAACACGATCGATAACACATAGCGCACCTAAGGCATAGCCATTGGGATCGATTAATGGTAAACCAGCATAATAACGGATATTTGGTTCTCGGGTAACAAGCTCATTGGATTTAAAACGTTCGTCTTTTTCAGCATCTTCAACTTCCATCAGTTGATCTTCTTCCAGGGTATACTGGCAGAAAGATACATCCCGTCTGGTTTCTTCAGTCTCCAAACCAACGCGCGACTTAAACCACTGCCTGTCTTTATCCACCAAAGAAATCAATGAAATAGGTGTACCACATACAAGCGATGCGATTTTCGTAATTCGGTCAAACTCTTCCTCGGTTGCGGTATTTAAAATTTCGTATTCGTGCAATATGCGAATCCGATCTGATTCATTCTTTGGGGATAATTTAGCAGTCATTCAAAAGCTTCTATTGTTATTAATGTTATCTTCGAATTCCTTATTGGTCCTCATGTATAGCTTGCTCTAGCGTACAAATGATTTTACACTATTTTTAAACATTGATTTGAATCATTCCCACGCCCATCTAAAATAGATTTTGTATTAACTCTTCTGGTTCTATGGTAAAACATCGAAAACCAGCGCTAATAGCATGATAAATATAATCATGAACACCGCTACGTTAAAATAGTTTTAAATAAAAAAACAAACTATTAGGTTAAAAGTCTACCAACAATAAGTACTTCACTCCCACCTACCATTTGCGCTTAAAATTATCCAAAGCCAACTGTTATCCTTTCCTAATAACACGCGACCTGAAACGAACATGCAATAAATGTAACGAATAATATATACCTGTGTCGATTGAAAATAGAAATCATCAAAATCTTTTAGAACTGTTCTGTCTTTGGCGCCCATAAAGGAGAAGATTATATCAGTTTTTCAATGCGAAAAAAATATTTTAAAAAAAATTGAACTTGTGAAATCCAAGCTTTCCAAAAAGTCGTAAATGGGTATAAGTACAGAGAAAAAATTATAAACTAAAAGACTTTTGTTATGGAAAAGATAACCTCCCACAACGAAACACTATTGAACTCCAATAGTGACATGGACAAAAGAGATCTCAGACGAAGAGACTTTTTAAAATATGCAGGAGCCAGCGCAGCGACATTAGCCATACTCGGTATGTCGAGCTGTAAAAAAGACCACGACGATGGTATGGATAACGGCGGCAAGGGCATGTATTTTGGCAGCGGCGACATTGCTATCCTAAATTATGCCTATGCACTTGAACAACTTGAAGCCGCATTCTACATCCAGTTAGTCAATAATCCCTATAGCGGTATGACGGATATGGAAAAAACTTTTTTTACCGATATCCGTGATCATGAAATCGCTCACCGTGAGTTCTTCAAAGTGGCCTTGGGTGCCAAAGCCATTTCAAGTCTCGAATTTAATCTAGCTGGCGTCAATTTCAATAGCCGTGAAACAGTACTGGCAACAGCAAAAACATTTGAAGACCTTGGTGTTTCGGCTTACAATGGTGCTGGTTGGCTAATCAAAGATGTCAATTATTTACTATTGGCAGGTAAGATTGTTTCTGTTGAAGCACGACATGCCGCTTGGGTCAGAGATATGATCGACAACGGCAGTTTTGCCAATCAAGAAGTAGTGGATTCAAATGGTCTTGATCTCGCAAAGAGTCCAAGCGTGGTGCTTAGTGCCGCTGCACCATTTATTAAGTCCAAGATTGATGTTAGTGATCTACCAACCTATTAATTCATCCAAAATCTGATTATCATGAATCTCTTAAACGTTTTTGAACAAATAAATGCTGTAGATCCTGAATTCAGCGATCGCATCAGCCCTCGCCGTGAAGCAATCAAAAGTTTGGCTTCCATGAGTAAAAAAGTAACCTTGGCTGCCCTGCCCTTTATGATAGGTGAACTCTTTAAAAAAGCCTACGGTGCCACTGCGCCCACAGATGTAAATGGTGTACTCAACTATGCCTTGACATTGGAATATCTCGAAGCAGAATATTACACAATGGGTGTTGCCAAGGCAGGTCTTATCCCCACAGGTAAACCACTAGGTGCGATAACCACCATTCGTGACCATGAAGTTGCACATGTGAATTTTCTGAAACAGGTATTGGGCAGTAAAGCTGTTTCAAAACCAACCTTTGATTTTACTGCTGGTGGCACTTTTGGCAATGTTTTCAGTGACTATGATACATTTTTAGCTGTCGCACAAGCATTTGAAGATACTGGTGTAAGAGCTTATAAAGGCCAGGCGGGAATTTTACTTGGCAATCGCGTTGTACTGACCGCCGCACTGCAGATCCATTCGGTTGAGGCAAGACATGCCTCCCATATCCGTCAAATGCGCCGTGCCCGCGGAGGTGGAGCCGCCAATCAAAAGCCTTGGATTACCGGAAACAATGACAGTGGTATAGGAGCAGTTGTCGATCCGGTTTATGCAGGCGAAAATAATGTGACACAAGCGGGAGTGGATATTACGACTTTGTCAGGCGCCTCGGGGAAAATTTCGACCAATGCAGCCACTCAGTCATTCGACGAACCTCTAACTGCAGAAGCTGTACTTAATATTGCAGGTTTATTTATAAAATCCTAACAAAAGACGTAGTTTACCTGTTTTAGCGTGTCCTGATCGGTTTATCCCATCAGGGCATTTTTTTATATATTATATACTCCCCATTACACATAATGCGCTGAGCGTTGGAGCATCTTTCCCGCCTTCATCTTCCAGCGTAATGGCAAAAGCCTGTGCTTTGGGAATATCGAGCATCTTACTTGCCGTGTCTTCTTTAGAGTCCAATGGAAAAACGCCTGCATTAACAGGTTTACCGTCAACCATTGCCCACAGCTGATATTGCTTTCCTTTAGGTGCAACTGGCATGTGCTCAATACTCAGATAAACTGCCTTTGATTCCTGATCCCAAAATACCAAGGCACGGTAATCGGGTTTACTTTCTACGCCCTTAAGAGGGATCGTTTTGATCGCTGGGTTTTGAACGAGTGCCCATTTGTTCTGTAATGTCGCTACTTTTTCTTGTTCAGCATCAAGTAAGGACGTCGTCTGATTTAACTTATTTACTGTATCCTGTTTGCGTTGATATAAGAAAATATTGGCACCAATACTAACAGCTAACAATAGACTCGCTGCAACCGTCCACGTATAAGACCGAGCACCGAGCGTTTTCTTGTCGGCACCGATAGCAATTACTTCGCTATGGCCTGTCGATGTCGGTTGGAGTACTTCGTTGACTTCCTGATCTTCGCTCGGCACAAGATTTTCCGCTATAAGTTTATTCCATATCTCTTGTTTGAGCTGCATAGGCATCTCCATCGCTTGGCTATCAGCCAACTCTTCGAGTGCAGTTTCCGCTTCGATGATGGCCTGTTCCACTTCGACATTATTTTTTCGAATACAATTCAAGATGCTCACTTCCTCTTCAGAAGCCAGCCCCAAAACGTACGATTCAATAATCCCCGACGATATGTATGCTCTAATATCCAAAATTAACGATACTCCTTTAGTAATTGTTGTAACTGTATAAATGCCGCTCTGGTACGAGTTTTTACCGTTCCCAGCGGGACATCAAGTTGTTCAGCTATTTCTTGTTGTGTATATCCTTCATAGTAGGCCATCTCAATCAAGATACGCCATTCAGGCTTCAATTTATCTAAAATATTTCTGAATCCAATAAAATCTGCTTTCGTATGTAGTTCGTCCTGACTTTGATCTTGTTCTTCCTCCCTATTTACGATATTTGAAAGCGGTTGGTTTTTCTGTTCGTTTACGATCGCTTTTGATTTTCGATGATCGAGGGCTGTATTACGGGCAATGTTGATCATCCAGGTATAAAGACGGCCTTTTTCGGCATCGAAAACATCGATGTGTCGCCAAATTTTGACAAATACGTCTTGTATGACTTCTTCCGCATGCTCAGTTGAAGCCACTATACGACAAACCACCCCAAAGAGCGCATTGGCATAGTGATCGTAAAGATAACTAAAAGCCTGCTGATTCTTCTTTTTCAACAAAAGAATCAATGTTTCTTCAGAAAGGTTGTGTAATGGACTCAAATTTCACGTTTATAATGATCTAAAGATGGAGATTAAAAATCAGAAAAAAAAGCAACTAAAATAAAATAAGTTAAAGTACCTATAAAACAGGTTAAAATACCTAATACCTTAGCCAGCATTTCTTTTATCAGCAATCAATAACATATCACATGTTGCTAGATAAAATTCATCAATTAATTGGATAATAAAATCATTTCTTTCGTTATTTACAGCGAGTCCCACCCAATTTTTGGAGGGAAGATATTTACTTCGGGTCCATTGAACAGGCTGTTCCATCTGTTTTTCTGAGCGTAACCACTCTAATCCACTATCGTTGAAATATATCTTTTCATTTGACAAATCCATCACGATGAAAGGTCTTTTCTTAAAATAAAAAATACTCATATCAAGATCAGCAATTATATTCATTCGAATATGTTTTTTGACCTGCATATATGCATTTATACGGGTTAGTGTTGACATTTATTTATCTTTATTGGCTATTAAATCTTCATAAATTTCCATGAACATTCAAAACGGGTTAACTGTTCATTAGACAAGATCAAAGCTATTCGAATTAGCGGGACAAGTGGGGGTATAATTTGTTCTAATAGGTGGAAAAAATGTAAATTTAAATAGAAAACGTAACGTATAGGGCCGCTAATTTAGCCAAATAAACCGATGGCTCGCCTTTTTGCACCCTTACTAGATTTCGGCGAATCGTAAAATGCCTGCACGGATTGTAAATACCACCATTGAACCAATGTTGGAATGGTTTAAATTTGATAAACAACAAAAGATATGCGAAAAGACAGTAAAAGCAGGTCATTTATTAAAAAAATTCTAGGCTTAATTAGTCTTATCCTTATGGTGACAAATGGTAAAGCACAGCAAATCACGCACTACTTTCCAAGCGGAAAAGATAAGGCAAAGACAATCAGTGGACAGTATGGTGATAATAGCGGAATTTGTCTTTTTGAAGATGGCAAATTTCTGTTATATGGTTATGCTACATCTGTTTTTGGGTCCTATATTTTTGAAAAAGATTACCTGCTTTTCTATCCGGATGAAGCCCCTTTATTTCAACTGTATGGGCGTTACAATGCCAACTTCAAAGACAGTACTCGTTTCAATTTGGCAGGTTTTGAAGGCGGGAAAACTTATGTACAATTTGATAATGACAGCACACATCGGGTTTTCAATGACAAGGCAAACTGTTTCAGCCCCCCTTTTGTTCATCAGGAATCCAAACCGGTTCAATCGCTTAAGTTTATTGTACAAAGTCAGTATATGGAAGATGATAGCACTTATCAAGTCTTTCAGTATACCAATGCAGGAAAATTCAATGATTTTATAGCTGCTTATAACAAACCCCAACGTGCGCGTCAAAATTTTAGTGCTTATCTATATTTAGCTGAAGGTAATAAATTAGCGATCAGGCTTTCCAATTATGGTGGAGAAAAAGGTTTTTTAAGAGAAAATCAAGACGGTTCAAATCAAGAGCATTGGAACGAAATATTAGCCATGAAGAAGGATTATGATCAGTCAAACTATACCGACCCCACAGAAATATTTAGCAATGCACATTACACAATATTTTACCCTGACCTCGAACAGTACATTTTAGATCCTGTCACCAAAAGATATATCAGCAAGTTTGCATCAGACAATGAAGCATTTTTTGCGGGAAATCCTGAGCAAGACGATCGGTATTTAAATAAGTACATCCGGCAGGGTCTGTCCTTTCTTCAAGATGAAAGATTCGATAAATCAAAACTAGCTGAGACCAGCTTATTCTTTACGAGCTGTGACGAACCTGAAAAATCATATCATCATGAAAATGGATCACAGCAATAATCGCTCAAAAGCCACAGCAATGATTCAAATAGGATTTTAGCACCAATAAGAGTTACAAACAGTGGCATAAACGGCGATTATTACGAGCGGGACCTCTTAAATATGGCTTAATTTTGGTAGTAATAACTGGATAACATATACACTAGTTTTATTTCGGCAAAGATGATGAATTATAAAACGATTATTATTGGACTGGGAATTTGCTCACTGGCAAGTTGTGCAACTCAAAAGGAAAGTATTGCAAATAGAAAAGAGACAGAAAGTGTATCCTTAGCTGAGGGACAAAGTATATCATTGCGAGAATATCCGATCAAGATCAAATTTAAAGGTATTTCAGAAGATAGCCGTTGCCCTGAAGGCGTCAACTGTATTTGGTCTGGAGTTGCGGTAGCAGAAATTGAGATCGCAGAAAAAGCAACCGAACCCACGATTATAAAGCTCGCTACAATAGATTTACAGGATAGAGGCTATCAAAGAACTGCCAATACCAACGGATATATCATTTCATTACAAGATATCGCCCCTTATCCGAACAAGGAACAAGGGACACAAACGCTACGGGGTAACTACAAAATCTCTGTTATCGTACAAAAAACTGTAAAATAAGCCCTTAGCAGTTTGCTAGCAATCGTCCTATGGCAATAGTCATTGAAGAATGACCCAATTCTATTGAAGAATGACTCAATTCTTAAAAATACCAATACATATATTTTAATTATACGCATGGATACTTATTGGTTCATTCCTTGAAAAATAATACCTTTGCCAAAACCTCATTTATGAAAAAGTTTTTTAAATTTATTAAGATCACATTTTTTGCTATACTGGCCATTATTGGGCTATTATTCCTCTATTTTTTCATTTCCAATCGGATATTTATAGGAAATACCAATGCGGAAAATATAGCGTATCTCAAACTCCATAAAACGGAAATGAAGGATAGTATTGTAGATTCTCTATTCGACAATAGCTTTTATGATTCGGATATTTTTTTACTTGGGGAAATTCATGGCTACGCAGACAATCAAAAGTTGGACAAAGAGCTGCTATTCTTTTTGAACAAAAAACTCGGTGTTAAATATTACATTGCTGAGATGGATAGTACAAATGCCAATAAACTAAACAGCTTTTTATCCAAGCCCCTAAAAGATAACGCCCTACTGAAAGATGTGGTTAGCTCTATTCGCAAACGTATTCCGCAACAGTCTAGTTTAGAGTTATATCAAAAATGGGGTGAAATTTATGATTATAACCGCAACCTTGCTGATACGGCAAAAATCACTGTTATTGGCCTAGATAAAAGCTTTACAGCAGATAAGTCTGACGTATCCAGGGATTCAGCTATGCTATTAAATTTGGAAAATTATATGAAAGAACACCATATTAAAGGTAAAAAACTATATGGGCTATTTGGTTTCTTTCATGTTTTACAAAAAGGAAAGGATGCAACCAACGATCCTTTTGCTGCACGCCTGAAAAATAAAGGATATAAGGTATCTAGCTTTGTTAGTTATACCATTGCTAGTGAAATGTATCTCCCAAAGAATCCTCAATTTCCAACCCCTGCAGATGAAAAAGTAGATTGGGTAAATGCAGATGGCCCACTTATGCTCGTGAAAGGCATTCAGGATCTAAAAGAATTAAGTCGACCAAATAGTATATCATTGTTTAAACTCAATGCTGCACATTCACCCTATGCTACTTCCCAAAATTTAATAACTGTAAAATCACGGCTTTTTGGCGAGAATATCATACCCGCTGAGAAGACTCATACAACTGATTTTTTTCAATATGTATTTTTGTTGCGAAATTCAAAGGCCTTAACAAAACTTGATTAGGACAGCAAGCATTTCATCGAAAAATCGGGTAAACAGGCCGTCTGTAGATCATGTGATCAAAGAGACAAGTATCCTAATGAAAAATATTCCATTCATAAACAGGATGATCCGTATTTAAAAGAAGGAATCTAGCTTATCGACTTGCAAGATATCACTTTGGTTTATATATTTGCGACATCATAAGAAATCCTAATGCGGAAGTGGCGTAATTGGTAGCCGCACCAGACTTAGGATCTGGCGCCGCAAGGCGTGGGGGTTCGAGTCCCTTCTTCCGCACAAAAAAACTCCCGAGCTCATAAGTTCGGGAGTTTCTTTTAGAAATTAGTTCTTAACTACACGATTTAAACCGACCAGTCAAATGGTTTTGTACAAGGATCACATTCAAATTTTAAAACCTTGCCTAGACTTTTGGCTTTTTTCCCTTTTTTCACAAATACATACGCTAAATCTACATATTCTTCCACTTCCACTCCGCTTTCGTCTCTACCTTTTACGATAACAGAATAATATTTCCCGTCAGGATATTGCTTGTAAAATACTTCGTTTACAGTAATCTTTTTTGGCGTTTGATTGTCGCAGCAGCTACACCACAAAATAACAATGGGCTCTTTCTTAAGATATGCTACTGCGGTTTCCGCTTGTTTTTGTGTTAGGGCCTGTAGTTGGTCGGCTTTTGAGAATAAGGCTGTGCATAGCAACAAAAGAAGAAAAACGGTCTTTTTCATACAAATAGTTTTAAGTTTAAAAGAATTCATCAGCAAAGACTATGCCTTTAGATACACGAAAAATAACAACAGCTTTCCTTAGGTATGAAATAGTCGGTTATTTCTTTGCCAATTCTGGGCAGCGTATTGGATTTACCCTAACAGAAAGACCTTACAAATTTATAAATTAACAACTTAAAAAAAACTGTTCTCAAGATACAAACGGTATCCCTAATAAATTGTGTTAGCATCTTGAGAACAAATTAATAGTTTATTTTTCCCAAACCAATGCACTTGCGCCAAGAATAGCAGCATCAGCTTCTTCCAATTCACTAAAGACAAGTTTCACTTTATTCCTAAACAAAGGAAAAAGATTTCTTTCCATATGCAGCTTCGCAGGTTTTAAGATAAAATCACCTGCTTTAATTACCCCACCAAATAGGAGAATTGCTTCAGGAGATGAAAACATCACAAAATTGGCCAAGGCTTCACCCAGCTTCTGCCCCGTATATCTAAATACTTCGATGGCAATTGCATCCCCTTTCAAGGCACATTCATGAACAGTCTTCGAATTTATAGCATCTTCTGGATACTGATTTAGCATCGACTCAGGAAACTCAGCTCTCATTTTCTTTGCCGTGATCGTTATTCCTGTCGCTGACGCATAGGCTTCTAAACTTCCTTCAGAACCTGTGCTCCAATGCTTCCTCCCTCCAGGTTTAACAATGGTATGACCTAATTCTCCAGCAAATCCGTCATGACCATAGATAAGCTTTCCGCCGGCGACGATACCGCTGCCGACACCTGTCCCTAGGGTAATCATAATAAAATCTTTCATTCCCCGCGCTGCACCAAAAAGCATTTCACCATAGGCTGCAGCATTAGCATCGTTGGTTATGGTACAGGGGATATTAAACTTTGCGGTCATTAAGTCACTGAATCGAATGACACCCTTCCAAGGAAGATTGGGCGCATGGTCTATGGTTCCAGTATAATAATTCGCATCCGGAGCACCAACGCCAATTCCATCAAAGCTATCTTTACCGCCAAAATTTTCAATTAAAGGAGATGCTTTTTCATACAACGCATCGATAAACTCCTCTACTGTCTCATAATCATCTGTTTTTATGCTTCCCTTTTCAAGTACTTCACCGCGATGATTGACCACCCCAAATTTCGTATTGGTCCCTCCGATATCTATTCCCAACGCTACGCGTCTTGATAAATCTATTAACGACATTTCTATTTCTTGTTTCTTAGTTCTAAAATTACTAAAAGATAATATTTTATGAGCAGTCGACAAAATCTTCTTGCCATTTTATATCTGTAGGGAACGCTATTTATGATCACAAGCAATCCGAACAAAGTTGGATCCATCCGGCATCGCTACTTTATTTTATCGCCTAGGCAAACCAAATTACCAAAGGCGGCATAGTTTTAGCACGTTAAGAATAGTTTAGGCCCTATATTTATATTTTTTAGCACAACAATAAATTTATGAATAAAATATTACGATTTTTTGATCTACACCAAGGTGAAGAAAAAAAGGAAGCTGTTCTGGAAAATGTTGTCAGTAATATTTCTTTTCGCGGAGCTAATGCCTGGATTCTTGCCTGCGCGATTGTAGTGGCGTCTGTTGGATTGAACGTAAATTCTACTGCCGTCATTATAGGAGCCATGCTGATATCTCCGTTAATGGGGCCAATAGTAGGAGCTGGATTTGCCTTAGGGACTTTTGACTTTCCGTTATTAAAAAAATCGCTAAAAAATCTACTGATCGCCACATTGATCAGCTTAGTCGTGTCGTTTATCTATTTTCTTTTAAGCCCCTTCAAAGAGGCACAATCTGAGTTACTAGCACGCACATCACCCAATATTTACGATGTCATGATTGCAATCTTCGGTGGTCTGGTCGGAGTCATTGCCATTACAAGAGTGGATAAGGGCAATCCAATTCCTGGAGTAGCAATTGCAACAGCCCTGATGCCTCCGCTCTGTACCGCGGGCTATGGACTCGCAATAGGCAATTTCAGCTTTTTCGCCGGCGCATTATTCCTCTATATAATAAACTGTGTTTTTATCTGCATTTCTACCTTTGTGATTGTCAAATATTTACGGTACCCCAAAACACATTATGTCGATCAACAACGGGAAAAAAGAATTACGCAAAGTATTACCATCATCACAATTATACTTGTATTGCCGAGCGTATATTTTGCCTACAATCTACTGCAAGAAAAAAAATACACAAACAAAGTAAATCAGTTCGTTCAACAGGAATTGAGCAATAAAGGTTATACGGTTATTTATGAAAAACTGGAGATGAATGGCAATCCAAAGAAATTAGAACTGGCTTTCTTATCAAAAAAATTCAGCAAAAAAGAAGTTGAGTCTCTACAACAAAGCATGGAAACATTTGGGATTACCAATACCTCGCTGGTTATTCATCAGGACAGTTTAGACCTAAAATCGAGTATTCTTAGCGAAATCGATAAGCGTACCGCTGCTGTAAGTGAAAAAGACCTTACCATAAGAGCGCTCAATAATGAACTTACCAAATACCAATTGGCCAATCCACAGCTCGATCGGGATATCTTGGTATTGTTTCCCGAGCTAAGCTCCTATAGCATTGGTATACAACAACATTACAGCAAAAAGGATAGCTTAGCCAACCTTGTCGCATTTATTTATTCTACCAAAACTCCGCTACCTCAAACACAACAGGAAAAGCTACAACAATGGCTACAAAATCATTTCCCGAAAGATAGTGTGGAAATTATATGTAAATAGACTTGAGTCAGCTCGTTCTATGCCGACGATCCGTCGGTTTAAACAAGCGTAAGCGCTATGTTCCATCAGCAAAGAACGAATAGCGAAATACTCACATCCAAATAGAGAGCTTGATCAGCAAACCATAGGATGCGAGCCGATAGTCAGGACAAATTATCTGCAGCTTTTAGTTGTTTAAGAAAAATGCAGCACAACAGCGGAAAACCGATATAATAACTAACGAGAACGAGCAAAGGCAAAATCCCCTCGGGTTTGACAGGATCTACTGCATACGTTTTTATCAGGAGCTGCAGACCGATATTTTTTTCTTTCGAAAAAAGAATCATCGTTGCAAAATTATAACCAAAATGCAAAACGATCGGATACACTATTTTACTGGTTTTAATATAAATCCGCGCGAATAAATACCCCACTATACCGGTCGATACAAGGACTTCCAGCATCTTAAAAACCTGCCCCACGATACCGTACGAAAACCAGTGATAAATGCCAAAAGCCAGCGCCGTGATCAATGCAGCTTTCCCATGACCATAGCGTCTCATTAGAATATATAATACGGCTCCCCTAAAGATCAATTCCTCAAATACTACGGCTTTTGATACATAATAAAGACTGCCAAAAAAATCAGATACCGTATAATTCGGATTTAGTTGATACGGATTTCCAACTAAATAAGCAATACTCAAATAGAGCGCAGTAACGTATATTATGGGACCAAACAGACAAAAGAGGAAAGATCCGACCTTTGAGGAAAACCCCAGAACCTGGAGGTTCCGCTTGCAAAAATAACCCAGCAAAAACTGGGAGACGACCAATTCAAGAGCAATAGCGATCATGATTTTTTTACACAAAGCTATAGCCTTAAATCATTTAATTTCACGACATTTGAATACGCCGCAAAATGTCATAAAATGACCAATAAATCCAGCAAAGAGAAAATAGCGCTTTTGATCAAAAATGCCCGTATCAGTAAAGGATATTCCCAACAGCAACTTGCTGATCTTGTCAAACTGAATCTTCGGTCTGTGCAACGCATCGAAAAAGCTGAAGTTCTACCAAGGGCTTATACCCTCAATTTAATGGCAGTGCAGCTTGATCTCGATATTGCACTATTGAAGGAAACCGAACCTGTACATGAGATCCTCGAGAAGAAAGTAGCACACCAAACAAACCCCGCGTTAAACAAAGCTCAGAAATTCATTGTGAGCATAACCGCTGGCCTACTGGGCATTTTATTAGTATCTGCTTTTCTTTCGCAATCGACGAATTTTCCGGAGACAAGTTTCGAGCTATTTTTATTGCTCGCGGCCGCTGTGTTTATCTATGGAATCATTCTTTGGTGGACCTGGCGTAGTCGTTAGCTTTTGATAATCCCTACTGTTTTAGAAGAGCTGCATCTCTTATAAAGATTTCAACCCTGCTCCGATCTTTCTCATTTAATTTGACATAGCCTTTTACAATAACAGGATTCTCTTTTAACCACACTTTATTGTTGTCGCTCAGCGTAACCTCCACCATCGGTGGAATACCATTTTGGCCACAAAACATACATTGCTGCACTGGCAAGACTGACAAAAGGAACCTATTATGGCGAAGGCCGGCCCTTAACGGTACCATATAGCCTTGCAACTCGACCCTTGTTCCATCCAGTTTCGCAAGCTTACTCGGAAAATAAGGGGTGTAAACCGTCTTGCCATTAACCTTGCTCACTTTATAGAGCATGGTGTCAAAAGTTTTCCAAACCTCATTCATCATAGGCTTATGATCGACCAAATGTTGTGATTCCGTTACCCCTTGAGAAAAGACCGGACTAGTTTTACTCCCTACGACAACGCACAAAAAGACTAGAATAAATTGCTTAAACATAACGCATTAAATATTAATCTATCAAATATAGTCAAACAACACAAAAGCAACTGTATTGCATTTACCACTTTTTTTAACTATATTTATAACACAAATAGCGCTATGAAATGGCAACTCCATTTGACACTAAACAAGAGGTAAATTCAGTACGATTTGATAAAAATTAGTTTATGAACACATCATTAAAAAAAGATGCAGCATCCAATCCGGAAGATTTAGGAGACCACCACATGATGACTTCAATGGATACTCCCCTGCGACCTGATGCATTTGATCGAACAGACGAAGAAAAAATCAGCAAGATATCTCAACTTTTTAAGGACATTATGTATGAGCTTGGCCTCGACCTTCAAGATGACAGTCTGAGCGGAACGCCCCATCGTGTAGCAAAAATGTATATCAACGAATTGTTCTATGGCCTTAACCCAGTTAACAAGCCCAAGCTGTCCACCTTCGAAAATCGCTATGGCTACAATAAGCTATTGATAGAAAAATACATACGGGTAAATTCAGCCTGTGAACATCATTTTTTACCAATTGTGGGACGGGCACATATAGGCTATATCCCCAAAGACCGCGTAATAGGGCTGTCAAAAATAAACCGTATTGTAGACTATTATGCGCATCGACCACAGGTGCAAGAACGCCTTACTTTACAGATTTACAATGAACTCAGATCTACCTTAGCAACAGATGATATCATTGTTGTGATTGATGCAGATCATCTGTGTGTTTCCGCAAGGGGTGTCAAAGATACCAGCAGCAGTACAACAACACTGGAATACAGCGGTATATTCTTATCAGAAAGTAAACGAAACGAATTTTTCAATTTATTGAAATAAGGTCTGCCTTTCCCCGACTTTCGTTCGGGAGATACCAAAAGCAGATTAAATGTATAATCATCGCAAATGAATACAGCCCATGCTCGCCCAGTAACCATTTTAACTGGCTTTTTAGGTGCAGGAAAGACGACTTTTCTAAATGCGCTAATGAAATCCTATCCGAAAAAACGCTTTGCTATCATTGAAAATGAGATAGGACAACTAAATATAGATAGCTCCTTGCTCAATGAAAATTATGAACAACTCGTAGCACTCCAAGAGGGATGTCTCTGTTGTACGCTGAACGATGAACTTTACACCGCACTCGAATCGCTCTATCAAAAAAAGGACAGCTTTGATGAGCTCGTTATTGAATGTACAGGTCTTGCTATACCCGATGCTATAACAGAACCTTTTACAAGGCATCCAATGTTTAAGAATTACTTCCCATTGAAAAAAATTATATGCTTGGTTGATGCTGCACTTATTGAAGATCAGATCAAGGAAAGGGATGAAGTATTACGGCAAATCACGGCCGCCGACGTCATTATCATCAACAAAACCGAAGCGGTACATTCAGCATATTTGAGCTATTTAAGCAACTACTTAGCACATGTAAACCCACTTGCGAAAACTCTCCAATCAACAGTAACGGAGGGGTTTCCTTTTGAAATAATCGCGGAAATAAAGTACACAAAAAAAACAGAAGCTTTTTCTTTTCTGAAGAACGTTAATCTAAGCAGTTCACTGATACTTGGCAAATCAAGTCTGGCAAAACAACATCTGAGCGATATTGCAACGCGCGTCTATACTTTTGCTGAAGAATTTAATTTCGTAAACCTATTTCTCGGTTTGAGCAAACTCGTCGGCAAGTATCCAAACAAAATTTACCGAATGAAGGGAATTGGTTATAAAAAAGATGAAAACAAAAAAATCATTATACAGACCGTCGGTTCACGTGTCGATATGGACTACGGTAACCATTGGAAAAAGGATGAAAGAAAAATGAATACACTGGTATTTATTGGAAAAGAGCTTGATAGTCTCTTCATACAAGATCTCCTGATACGTATGTTGACCATCAAAGAGAAGTAATAAACGATTTATAGAAACGATTGTCTACGTAAAAAGAGCTCTCGGATTTGTGTCCGAGAGCTCTTTCCATGACTAATTACGCTTACTTTGTATTTTATTTAATAAGCCAAATAATGTCATTTTGGGTATCTGATCCATTAAACTGACGTTGCAAAGCTTCTTTCAAGTAAGTTTCGTTGGTACTGTATTCGGTCTTAGGGTATGCCCACCGTTTCGGTATCTGGTTATTATTGGCATTCGAAGGTCCTATATCAAAAACTGGTACTCCTGTCCGGCGCTGCTCAAAAAATGCCTGTTTTCCTGAGTTTTCAAAAAATGCCACATACTTTTGTGTTAAGATCTGCTTTAACCCTTCCGCATTGTTCCCTTTGTAAGGATTTGCCTGTAAGAACAAATTGATCTTGTCTTGAGAAACTCCATAGAACAGCATCGACTGACTTATCCCCAACTGAAATCTTACCGCAGCATCTCCGCTAGCCCAACCGCGATTGATACCTTCTGCCAGAGCAAATTGGACCTCGAAGGCACCAAGTTGAATAGATGGAACCCCAGACGGCGAAGCGAGCCAATAATCGAAATTGATCATAGATAGCTGTCCATCCGCCGCTTGTTTTAGCAAGGTACTCTGTAGGTCGCCTGTTTTCCCGCCATTGTATGCGTCGAAAGGGCGCGTAGGATCAGAAGACATCGCCGAAGCCGGCAGTGCCTGAATCAACAATCTTGGATCCTGTAAAGTCTTTAAAATATTCAGGTAGGTTGCTCCCAATGTGTTTCGCACATCCTTTTTTATAATCACACCGTCTGTTGGCCACAGCGGATAGGTGTTAATATTATTGTAAAGGAGTTGAAAATTATCCCGATTTTCAAGAATCAGCGGGTATTTGGTTGGATTCGCTAAAACTTCAGCAAAGCGTTCCTTCACCCGCAATGCGGGACTATCATCGGCACGTTTGCTGAGGCTAATTAAAACACGTAGCTTAAATGAATTGACCAGTTTCTGCCACTGCTCAGGCTTGCCATTGTAAAAGAAATCGCCATCTAATATATTGCCTTTTTCTTTGAGATTTGCCAGTTCATTATTCGCCTCCTCAAGCCAGCTAAGCACTTGCTGGTATACCTCCAACTGGGTATTGTATTTGGGGGCAAAATTGCCAGCCGATTCACCCTGCAGAGCCTCTGCCAATGGAATATCACCAAACATTTCAGTCGTTCGGGCAAAGAAATAAGCCTTGAAAAATTTGGCCATGGTCATATAAGCAGCACTCAATTCAGGAGTTTTTGCAGCTTCGATTTCCATACGGTACACATCACGCAATATACCATAGGGCGTTTCAAAAGAGCCTGTAGTCCATCCATAAGGCTGCCCCGCATAATAGGCTTCATTTTGTGTCATATACTGATTATGTCGATGATCTTCACTCCATGGCGCATCATAAGAACGCATGAGTATTCCCGTAAACAAAAGTTTTGGAGCAGGATTATATACAGCCGCAGGGTCTTTTTGTAGATCCGTTATCTTTTTACAGGAACTGAAAGAGCACCCGAACAGGAGAAGAATGAGAGTGGATTTAAAGTACTTCATTTTTAAAAATTTTGACTAAGTTTTTAGAAGGTTGCGTTAAGATTTAGACCAAAGCTCTTTACTGATGGTGTCTGGTAGTCTGAGCTAGCACTGGTGAATTGGTCCAAATCCATATTTTGGGTACCTTTTCCAGTGAAATACAGCAAATTCCTACCAACGACTGAAACACTTGCACTGCGGAAGAATCTGGAATTTTTCAACAAGTTGGCAGGTACATTATAACTGAAGACGATCTCCCGTAATTTGACAAAGGTTCGGCTTTTGGCCGTAATTGGTCCCGACTGATAGTAATTAGTGGCCCAATTTTGCCACAACACAGCAATGTCATTTGGGGCAAATTCTCTTGTATCGGAGATTACCTTACCATCCTGATCTGTATTGAGCTGCCCCTTGACTATTTTTAACCCATTGGTCATGACAGTTCCTTTATAATCTTTGACATCCCTATTTTCCCAGTCCTTTAGACGATATTCATTTGCTGATTCGGGATGTGTTCCCGATCCCCACTGTTTGGCATCCTGCACATTTTTTATTAAACCGCCAAAGCGGCCATCGACAAGAAAACTAAAACTGAAATCACGGTATCGGAAACTATTGCTGATACTGGCCGTAAATTTATTATCGCTATAACCTATTCTGCTCACATAAGGATTGTAAGCTGGTAAACCGTTTGTACCCACAATTGGCATTCCTTTTTCATCACGCTGAAAATCATTCACGTAATATCCGTCCCATCGTTCACCAACACGAACATTCCCCGAACGCGTTTGATGCCCATCGATGTCATGTAGCCAGGCATGATTTGTTGATGCATTGACCATTACATTCCAGCTAAAATCTTTCTGTTGAATCAAAGTCCCATCAATACTCAGCTCGATACCTTTACGCAATAAAGTCAACCCATTGGTTTGTCTCGCTCTTACACCTGAAGTAACCGACGTAGCCAATTCGATAATCCTGGGACCTTCCAGGTTTCTAAAAAAAGCAAAATCGAAACCCAGACGGTTGTTAAATAAACGAGTTTCCAAACCTATTTCCGCCGTTTTCACACGCTCTGCCACAAGATCCGGGTTAGGTAATACATCAGTATATGTTACGCCGGTCATTGCATTGGCCCAACGTCCATAGTTACTGTATGCCGGCAAAAGTTTATAAATATCGTACTGGGCCGATTCATTGACGAAATCACTCGCAACGTTAGCATATGCCCCACGGATTTTTAATGCGGAAATAACCTTGGGCAAAGTGACCATCTGTGAAATCACAGCGCTTAGTGAAGCCGATGGGTAGAAGTAGGTGTTATTCTTTACCGGCATAGTCGAAGATTTATCAAATCGCCCCGTTAGATTTAAGAATAACATACTTTTATAGTCTACATCCATGAATCCATAAACGCTTCCAACCTGACGCAGGGCGCGATCGTTAGTAGACACCGTGGGCATGATCGAATTACTTAAGTCATAAACACCGGGCACAGTTAATCCACGATCTGTACGTGCAAACAGCGATTTGACACTGACGGTTCTTAAATTACCAAATACTGAGCCTGAGAAGCCTAGGTCCTCGGCGATACGATTTTGGTATTTTAAGGAAACTTCTGTATTATTTTCCCAAAAAGTATCATAGGTTTCCTGATAACCTCCAACACGGCTTCCACCGATATTATAATTATATAGGTTAGCAGAAATTGGAATTTTAATCGTTCTATTCCTATTCCAGGTACTAGCACTGGTACGTGCATTTAATGACAATTTATCATTAAACTTGTAATTAGCCGACACGTAACCGTAGATATCATCCTTATCATAAGTCCTCAAATTTTCATAAGCCGTCATCCAAGGATTGTCATAAATGGTGTATTCACGATTGTACTGCTGTACATTTTCTTTCCCAGGCTGCCAATAGTTGCGAAGATCATCAATATCATAATCTGCCGCTCCCCATAATGTAAGAATGTAAATAGGACTATTTGGTCCGTAAGCAATATTTGGATAATTTGGTGAATACTGCTTATTGTAGTTTATACTCGCATCGAAACGGAGCTTACTCCCAGCGTTGATGCCTCCGGTAAGATTTATATTGGTGCTTCCCAATTTCGTGTTAGGCGTAGTTCCCCGTTGAAACATCTGAGAAGCAGATAAGCGTAGATCACCATGATCATTTTTGGTCGATATAGCAATATTGTTTGTACTCAAAAGACCATTCTGAAGAAATTTCTTCAAATTATCTTTTCCTCTGGCCTCCCAAGGTAAGGGAATAAGCTGTCCTGTTTTTGGATCTATCGGGCTGTTATATTGCGGAATAAGCTGTCCTTCAAATCGGGGTCCCCAAATGTTGTAATCGTTGTCATTGATTCCACCACCACGACCATCTTTAAAAGCATATTGATAATTTGAACCAGGGCCATATTCGGTTTGAATTTTTGGTATCGCATTATACCCCGTCTGCAATTGTGTACTTGAGTTAAATTCAACCTGGAAACCCTTATCCTGTGATTTTGCTCGTTTTGTCGTTATCACAATCGCTCCATTTTGACCTCTGTTCCCATATAATGCCGCAGCATTTGCCCCTTTTAAAACAGAATAGGATTCGATATCATCCGGGCTAAGATTCCATGAGTCGGTATTAATCGGCATGCCATCGACCACAATAAGAATATTGCTCCGACCACGTAACGTGATACCCGGGTCTCCAAATAAGTTTGTACTCGGTGTAATTGTTAAGCCAGACACGCGTCCAGCTAAACCAGAAATAGCATTTGGCTCCCGAGCTTTAACTATGTCTTTGCCTTTTATTTCCTGCACTGAATAGCCAATAGCCTGCTTTTCTTTTTTTATACCAAGCGCAGTTACAACCACCTCATTGAGGGATTGTTGGTTCGGTATAAGCGAAATAACGGATGAAGGTTGATTACCAACAATGAAAACCTTGGGAAGATACCCTATGTAGCCAATTCTTAGCGTATCACCGATATGTGCGTCGATCACAAACTTACCGGAATGATCCGATGAAACAAGCTTAGCTAAATGAGAATTACGAATTGTTGCGCCATGAATAGCGCCTTGACTCAATGAATCGACCAGTCTCCCCTGGAACGATCGGGTCTGGCTAAACCCCTGTACAGCCAGCATGGCCAATGACAACGTTAGGCCAGTAACTTTAGGTGAAATTGAATAGGATAGTTTGAACATAATCGCTTACTTATAGATGAAAATGTAAGCAATATTAAACATCGTTTATTAATACTAAACTAAATTCATATTAAGTTTAGTATTTCCAATTAAGTTTAGTATTTCTTCTTGTCCTATAACATCTAGCTAAGTCAGATAGCGGAGCGTTCACCGACACATCAAAGGATGTACTTTAAAAAGTATATCCATGTTATTCGTTAGCAAACGAATAACATGCTACTTTACCCGGTTAGTTTAATAAAATGACAGATAATGATCAAATTTACTTGTTGCTGAATTAGAATTTTCCGTCATTTGTGTTAATGATTTTTTTAGCTTAAAAAAAATCACAGCTAATTATTATTGACATGGCTGATACAAATCGAATTACCCGGAGCAAATAACATAAACTATTTTATCCGTAATTTGTGCGTACTCCCAGATTGAATTATTGAAAATCATACAACATTAAAACAACAATGAAAAAATTAACACTTGCCCTAATTTTCTTGGCTGGAGTCTACACACAGCATGCGGAAGCACAGACAGCAGGTACAGGACCCGACAAAGGACTTGATCTGAGCTTAATGGACAAATCTGTACGTCCACAGGATGACTTTTACAACTACGTAAGCGGAACCTGGATGAAAACGGCTAAAATTCCTTCCGACAAACCCACTTGGGGAAGCTTCAATAAATTGGCAGAAGATACGGACAACAATTCGATGAAAATTCTTAACTCACTTTTAAAAGATAAATTTCCTGAAGGAAGCGAGGGCAAAAAAATACAGGACCTGTATGCTTCTTACATGAACTTACAGAAAAGAAATGCAGACGGTATTAAACCGATCCAGGGAAATTTAAACAGAATCGACGCGATTAAAAACCTAAAAGATCTTCAGAATTATTTAACTTCCGTAACGAAAGAAGGTGAGAATAATTTCTATGGCTGGGGGGTCTACGCTGATTTAAAAGATTCAAAAATGAACGCGGTCTACTTAGGAGATGCCTCATTAGGACTAGGAAGAGATTATTATCAAAAAGAAAATGAAAAAAATACCGAAGCCATTGCCGAATATCAAAAATATGTAGCTTCCATGTTAACAGAATTAGGCTATAAAAATGCCGATGCTGCCGCAAAAGGAATCGTTGACTACGAAAAAAGCATTGCGAAGACCTACTTGACCAATGAACAAAGCCGTGATAATACGTTACAGTACAATCCACAGACCATGGCAGAGTTAACCGCCTTGGTTAAAAATGTAAATCTACCTGAGTACCTTAAAAAAGTAGGTGTCAATACAGAAAAAGTAATCATTGGGGAATTAGGTTATTACAAGAACTTCGATAAATTGGTCAGTGCACAAAACCTTCCTGTTATTAAAGATTACTTAAAATTCCATATGATCAACGGTAGTGCCTCTTATTTAAGCGAAAAATTAGGAGACATGCGATTTGCTTTTTATGGTAAGTATTTAAGAGGTCAACAAGAACAAAGAGCGTTAAATAAAAGAGGTTTTGAACTGATCAATTCTACATTAGGCGAAGCTTTCGGAAAATTATATGTCGAAAAATATTTTCCAGCTGAGGCTAAAGCACAAATGGTCGAATTGATCGACTATTTAAAGAAAAGTTTTGCAGTCCATATCAACGATTTGAGCTGGATGTCTTCGGCTACAAAAGGAAAAGCGCTTGAAAAATTAAACAAATTCACTGTAAAAGTTGCCTATCCGGACAAATGGAAAGATTATTCCAAATTGAATATTCTATCTGAAAATAAAGGCGGGAATCTGTATGCTAACCTCCAAAATATCACCACATGGCGATATGAAAAGGATCTAGCTAAAATTGGCAAGGCTGTAGACAAATCAGAATGGGGAATGACTCCACAAACAGTAAATGCCTATTACAATCCCGTAAACAATGAGATCGTGTTTCCGGCGGCTATTCTTCAACCGCCATTTTTCAACCCGCAAGCCGACGCAGCTGTCAATTTCGGTGGTATAGGTGCCGTAATTGGCCACGAAATGAGCCACGGATTTGACGATTCAGGTGCACAATTTGATGCGGACGGAAACTTGGTAGACTGGTGGACACCAGAAGATAAGGCCAATTTTGAAAAAGCAACAAAAACACTCGCAGCTCAATACGATAAATATGAACCTGTAAAGGGCACTTTCGTTAACGGCACATTTACAAACGGCGAAAATATCGCGGATTTAGGCGGTGTAAACATTGCATACGACGCACTTCAAATGTATCTGAAAGATAAGGGAAACCCAGGTGAAATAAGTGGATACACACAAGACCAACGTTTTTTCCTAAGCTGGGCAACTGTGTGGAGAACCCTATCCAGTGAAAAATATATGGTCAACCAAGTTAAAACGGATCCACACTCTCCAGGATATTTTAGAAGTTTTGGTCCATTGATCAATGTTGATGCTTTTTACAAAGCTTTTGATGTTAAACAAGGAGACAAACTGTACAAGTCACCGGAAGAAAGAATCAAAATTTGGTAATAAGCAAAACTACAGGAGCTGTCTCAACAAAGCAGCTCCTGTAGTTTTGTTTAACCCAGTCTCTATTTCTTTTGTGAACCAACCAACCAACCAACCAACCAACCAACCAACCAACCAACCAACCAACCAACCAACCAACCAACCAACCAACCAACCAACCAACCAACCAACCAACCAACCAACCAACCAACCAACCAACCAACCAACCAACCAACCAACCAACCAACCAACCAACCAACCAACCAACCAACCAACCAACCAACCAACCAACCAACCAACCAACCAACCAACGAAGCCAAATATCGAAGCCAAATATCGAAAGCCGCACTAGTAACATTTCGTTTATAATTCACTAAATCATTTTAGTATACTTATATTCATATTCTGAAAAACCAAGAAGTATACCATGATAAAAACCAAAACCTCAATTTTTGTACTGGCACTATCGTTCTTCTGTTGGCTTAATGCTTTGGCACAACAGCCACAGCTTTCAACCCCATGGACAGCAATAGCCAAGCAAACAGAAATTCCACTCTCCGAATATCCACGTCCCCAAATGGAAAGGAATGAATGGCTATGTCTCAACGGCAAATGGGATTATATAGGTGGAAAGGATGCTCCCAATGCACTGAACCCTGCTGTCCCCATTTCCTTTGACCACAGTCGAGAAAGCATTCTTGTCCCCTATTGTCCAGAGTCCTATTTATCCGGAATCCAACGCAAACAAGAAATTAATCTGTGGTATCGTAAAAATTTCGAGCTACCTAATCATTGGAAAGGGAAAGATATTATACTCCATTTTGGTGCAGTGGATCACGATGCGACCATATTTGTAAATGGAAGAAAAGCTGGTACTCATTCAGGTGGCTACGACTCCTTCTGGATCAAAATCACTGAGTTTTTAAAGGCCGGTCCAAATAACATTGTCGTTGCAGCGCATGACAAGAACGACGGTAAGTATCCTTCGGGCAAAAATGGACCTCGAGGCGACTATACATTTTCTTCTGGCATATGGCAAACTGTGTGGATGGAACCAGTAAGCAAAAACCATATACAGGGAATCAAATTGTTGCCTCAAGTAGCAGAAAAACAACTAAAAATACAGGTCACTAGCACAGCGAAGGCAAAAGTTACGGCCATCGTTTCTTCGGAGGGAAAAGAAATTTCAAAAACGGTAATTCAGTCGGGTATGGAATTTAATATCCCGGTAGAAAATCCAAAACTTTGGTCTCCTGACTCCCCTTTTTTATACGATTTAAAATTAAGTATACATGGGAAAAAAGGAGAAATCATCGACGAGGTGAAGAGCTATTTTGGTATGCGTGATGTTAAACTTGGTAAGGTAAACGGAATTGTAAGGCCGCTATTGAATGACAAATTTGTGATGCAGCTGGGTCTCCTGGATCAGGGGTACTGGCCCGATGGTATTCTAACAGCACCTACGGAAGAAGCGCTCAAATATGATATCGAGTTTACCAAAAAAGCTGGTTATAACCTTATTCGTAAGCATATGAAAACCGAACCCCAACGGTTCTATTATTGGGCAGATAAAATGGGACTGCTCGTGTGGCAAGATATGCCCTGCCTTTGGTATCCCGATGAAGATACTACGATTTATCGAAAAGCATTTCGTGATGAATACAAGGCCATCATTGACGACCACTACAACTCGCCATCCATTATCGCCTGGGTTCCTTTTAACGAAAATTGGGGCGCTTTCGATGTACGCAATATTACGGACTGGACCAAACAATATGACCCTTCACGTTTAGTGAACGGTAATTCGGGATTTAACAACAATCCATCTTACCAAAAAGCTTATGGTGATCCCGGAAATGGAGATTTTGTCGACACCCATATCTATGTTGGCCCCACAGGTGCCTCAGAACCTGATTCGAAACGGGCAGCTTCCCTTGGAGAGTTTGGTGGCGTAGGCTTATTTGTCCGCGGTCACATGTGGCCTGTCGAAAACAATGCCTATGCCTACGAACCCACTATAGAGGCACTCACAGACCGTTATATATTCCTAATGGATAATGTCGAACAATTGCTCAGATACAAAGGACTGAGTGTTGCTATTTATACGCAAACTACCGACGTGGAACACGAAGTCAATGGACTATTGACGTACGACCGTAAAATACAAAAAATGGTTCTTGAAAGAATAAAAACCGTCAACCAAGCCGTTATTAAAGCTGGCAGCGAATTGAATTAGCAGATAAAAATGCGCCTTATTTCGCGCTGAAAAAATTTTCAAACGATTCAACTGAAACAGCTGTTCTTTTTGCAGAAGTGTTTAATAACAGATCAAGATGTAACACTATTATGGCAAAATATTCAGAAAAAGCATCTGAGAAAGTTGAAAAGACGATGCACGAAATGAAAGCGGGAAAATTAAAATCTGGTAGCGGAAAAAAGGTAACATCACGAAAACAGGCAATTGCCATTGGCCTCTCCGAAGCCAAAAAAGAAGGTGCCAAAGTACCAAAAAAGAAATCCTAGCAAGTAAACTTGCTAGGATTTTCTCTTTAGCCCAAATTATGCTTTTTCATGCGGCAATCTACAGTAGGGATTTTTTCTTTTCTGTACTATCATAAGGATCTGACAAAACATTTTGACTGTCCTCTACATCTATAAAATTTTGATTTACATCTACCGGTGTATAAATATGAACACTGCTTCCATTTCTTTTTTTGAGATAATATTGAATCTTTGTTGTATCAATATTGGTCACATCTGAAGCTGTCCATATCATTTTATGGCCTGCACCATCAATTGTTATTACTGTATCATTGCCACGAGCGATGATGCGCTGTAGTCCCAATTCCCCTTTTCGATCACCTTCTCTCGTCAACAAATGTGTGTTCCCATCTTTATCAATCATCCTGATCTGTTGATTATTGTTGCATCCAACTAAAAGGATGAAACTAAACAGAAGAAATGGAAGAGTCTTTCGTATTATTTTCATATCGTTCGTGGTATAACTCAATATAGTTTAACGACGAGACACAAAGATGCTGCCAAAATACAGATAATACTAATTTTTCAAACAGGATATGGGAATAGTTCATGTTATTAAGCTAAAATATGAATTTAACCGAACCTATTCATCCGCCCTTAAGCTTCGCTTCAAATGATAAAACTTAAGTAGAATATGGTCATACCATAAGGCAAACAAAAGCATAGTAGCGGGTAACAATAATGTTTTCAATTTAAAATATTGAAACATAAAACCACCTATAATTCCCCCGATAAAAAAGCCTCCAATAATCATCAACTTAAGAAAAATACTTTTGTGTAATTTCACTTTCTCAGCAATTTCTCTATAAAAAAGTAACTGCGAGATTTCAATACCAAGATCAGTAAACAATCCGGTCAAATGCGTCGTTCTGACAACTGATTGTGACACCTTCGTTACCAGGGCATTTTGAAGTCCCATAGCAAAAAGCAGGGCAAATGAAATTATTGTTGGCAACGTTGGCCCTGCTTTAACGAAAGCTGGGAGCAGTACTACATTAATTAAGATAATAGACTCGATACAAATTGGAATGATATAGGCGTTATGTGATTTATTTTTTGAGGCTAATTCTACGATAAAACCTGAAACGGATGCTCCCATTAAAAAGAAAGCAATGTATAACAAATAAATCAAAGCCATCTTGTAATTCATTAAAATCAACTGTTCTGAAAAAAATGCGAAGTGACCTGTGACATTTGTTGTTAAAGTGTTAACGGCAAGAACACCTGTAATATTGACCAAACCCGCAACACAAGATAAAATAGAGGCTAACTTTAAATTATGAATATAATTCCTTCCTCTCCCTTGATGCCTAAACATTTGAATTAATCTTTATAAATTAGAGAAAATAAGATTCATTTAAGGTTTCAGTAAATCATATACCCTGACATAATCCACTTCCATCTCTGTAGGAAATGCGCTGGCATCGACGCCTTGCACACCACCCCAATCTCCACCAACAGCTAGATTCAATAGTAAATGAAATCTTTTATCAAATGGCCAAACGCCATTCCCTTTTCCTTCATTCGGAAAACTATAGATCTGAACATCATCCACAAAACCCCGGATATACTCGGGGGTCCAGTCAATCCGATAATCATGAAACTCCGATGTTGCCTGATCAATTCGCTTCATCACTCCTTTTTGAGTTCCAATGGAATGATTATAGTCCTTTGTATGAACGGTAATATGTATTGCATTCTCGTCATAACCGACATGCTCCATGATATCTATTTCTCCCGAATGTGGCCATCCTCCATAAACCCAGTCTGTCGGTAACATCCAAGCGGCTGCCCACGTACCTTTCCCTTTCGGTACCTTGGCTCGGACCACAAATCGACCATACAGAAAATCGCCCTTGTTCTTACTGACCAGCCTAGCAGAAGTATAATCCAACCCCTCATACTGTTCTTTTATTGCAGTAATACGTAAAACACCATTTGCCACACTTGCATTTTTCCTATTTGCATCTGTATAGTATTGAAGTTCATGATTTCCCCAGCCATTATGCAAGGAGCCTACATCATACCCCCATTTTTTTGCGTCCGGCAGACCATTGTAATCAAACTCATCACTCCAACTGGGCGTTTCGGCAAACTTATATTCTCCTGCATGCGTACTATCGGGACTTGCGGAAAGTATTGTGATCAAAGGAAGTATCCAAAGGCTCATTATGTTTATATTTTATACAACTATGTATAAAGCTAATGAAAAATACGAATACATTACTTCATATCGGAGAGGCGATTTAAATTTCAGTTAGCAATCATAAAATCACGGCTATTAACTTTAGTGCAATCATTTTCTACTTACTAAACCGTGTACACTTAACCAATGGATAGTAATAACAAGGAGGAGATTACCGACAATTAATATAAATTACGCTTAAAAAAAGTAGGAACCGTCAGATTACGATAAATTGCTTTCGTAAGATTTCTGGAAAATATACTTTTGAAAAAACTTTTAGGACTGTACGACACAAGTAAAAGATCAATAGCTTCGATTTCTACCATATAGTCGATGCAACGCGGTATAGGCATATTGTAATCTAAGCGATTGACCGCGTTTTTTTCCACATAATCAATTTTATTAAACGAAAATTGGGTGGATAGCTTTTGTTTCCAGTCTTCAATATCTTCTCGTTTTGGAGAGATATACTTTTGCGTTACGTGCAAGAGACTGAGATTGAATTTCTCCGGTACACGTAAGATGAAACTGTCGAGTAGATCATATTCGGACGCTTTAAAATTGCTCAGTAATCCGATATTTTGTAACCTAAATTTTTGGAACGTGATGGGTACTGCCAAGACACCGATCGGACTCTTTTTTATCAGGGCAAAGGTATTACTTCCCAATACCGCTTTTTGTATCATACCTTTACCCTTAGCTCCCATAACGATAAAGCGGTATTCCTTTTCTTGTAGTAAGTTTAGTACCGTTTTTTCCAGGTTGCCGAGCAAACTTACGGTTTTACAGCTGAGATCAGGAAATTCATCGTCGATACGTGTCTGCCAGTCCTTGAGCATGCCTTCAGCCTCTTCCTTCTGAGGCGTCAAAAATATATTCTCCATTTTAGCATGGACACTGTCTTTTATTGGGATAGTATAAGTATGCAGAAGCTCTACTGTCCAGTTAAATCTTTTAGCCAGATTCGCCGCATAGCGGATAGCGGTCCATGAATTTTCAGAAAAATCGGTGAGTACGAGAATTGTTTTGTCCATAAATATTTTGCAGATAAATCAGCGCGGATTATTAGTATTACAACAGTAAAGAAGGCAGAAGGTTTTTAATAATCAATCAAAAGAGAGAGTTTAAAAAAAAGGTTTTCAAACGGGGAGAATGAAAACCTTAAATAACCAATTATAAACCTAAATTATGATACAACAAAGATAAGCATCAAAAAGATAAAAACCAAAATAAACTACTAAAAAGATAGACTTTTTTTTCCTAAGGAATCAGTACAGCCCTTCCTTTGATCTTACCGTTGCGCATTCGATCATAAACTTCGTTGGCCTGATCAAGCTTAAACTGCTCAATTTCAATATGAATCTTCCTTTGCCTAGCCAAGCCGACAACTTCCATGAGTTCAACCCGCGAGCCCCAATATGGGTTTGTCATACACACGCCAAAAGGAAGCCCCGACATACTGTACTGGTAGTTTCCTCCGCCCAATCCAACAATTGTCAGGTCACCATCCAAACCCACAACCTTTGTTCCTAGATCTATAGTCGATGTTGCGCCTACAAAATCAATCACTACTTTAGCTTTTTTAATGCCCGTAATCTTATTGATTTGTTCGGCTGCATTTGCATCCTTCGAATTGACCACATAGGCTGCGCCCAGTTCTTTAGCAAAGGCTAGTTTTTCTTCGGTGACATCACAGGCGATAATTGAACTCGCGCTTACTTCATTTAGTATTTGCAAGGCAACATGGCCCAAACCTCCAACTCCGATCACAACCACATACTCATCTGCTGTCAATTTACCGATCGAACGTTTTATTGCCGAATAAGGAGTGAGTGCTGCATCCGTTAAGGGCGCTGCAATAACTGGATCTAAGTCATAAATTGGGACCAGTAAACGCGAAGAAGGAACAAGCATATATTCCGCCATCCCGCCATCTAGGCCTAGCCCACCACCATAAGCCATTTCAGACTGGTGATCACAATAATTTTCTTTTGATTGCTGACAGGGTTTACAGTGCCCACAGCCCCAAGGACCATAGACCAATACCTCATCACCTTTTTTATAGTCTTTTACATCAGATCCAACTTCTTCAATCCAGCCCGCATTTTCGTGTCCCAAGGTAAACACCGTACCTACAACGGTCCCCTCATCTATAATGTGGAGATCAGAATGACAAACACCTGCACCACCAATTTTTAGTAATACTTCGTCACCCTTAGGAACGGGCTTCACCATATCATTTACAACGCGGACATCTTTATGCCCAAAAAAACGTATTGCTTTCATATTGAAAATTTTTATTGACTAATAGAAAAACAAATAAGAACAATATATGTTTCAACGCATAGGAAGACAGCGGCAACTTGTAAGTCTTATTTCAAGCAAAAGTACTGCAATCCACTGATCGTATTACCTTACGGGCAAGTCAAAAGTATTCATACAATAAAGGCCGGCAACTCGAGGATATTTATGTATTTTTATAGGGAATCAAATGATAAAATACTTGCTAAAAAAAGGTGAACATATTGAAGGCGTCCCTATGGAACTCCAACAATTGTTGGATATGGACGAAAAAGCCAATGCTTTTTTTGAAACACTTTCCAAATCATACAAACAAGGCTATTGTGATTGGGTTGGATCAGCAAAACAGGAACAAACCCGAAAGACAAGGGCTGAAAAAGCAATACAAATGCTACGAAATAATCAGAAAACCCTTAAAACGGTCTAGAACAAGCCAATTGGGCATTACGGTTGCTACCTACTTATCAAAAAGTACCGTAAGCCATTTTGCCCAATTGTAAGAATATGTATTAGGGCCGCCTCAATAAACTAGATCAAGCGACAGCAAAGTACCCTATAAAAGAACAAGTCACTTTTCAATCAAGCAAACTTTTTAAAAAACTCATTCACAACAGCATAAAAGCAGGACAAACGATTTCACCTATTAGAGAATGAAAAAAGTCAAATTTGCCCTTCCCCAACTCATTCAAAAGAACATCAAACTAAAAAAAAAAAAACGAAAATCAACCCGAAAAACACCTAAAAACATAACCCTTTAAAGAAAACCAAAGCTATTTAGGTCATATTTTTTAAAAATATCACCTAAACGCAATTTCAAAAACGGAATTTGAGCAATTTTTACACAAATAATCACTAAAACACCATCAGTTTAAATACTTTGTAACAATATTACATAAACTTTAAAATTTCCATACCGAAATCACTTGTATCATTTTTAAAGTTTAATTACATTTGCTTTCAAGGATGCAAGGAAAATTCCATCAATATCTGTTCGGCGTAGTTTGCGCAATGCTTATCAGTTTTGGCTGGTATCATGTGCCAACACCAAATAATATCCCCTCCCGCAATCTTCATGCTGTCAATCACTTCAACAAGGAAGTAAAAAGCGAAGGTTATGAGACCAAAGTTATTCGCAAAACTAAACGTCATCGGCATGAAAAACTAAGGGCTTATTTTTCAGAAAATGATAACGAAAATGACGACACGGGAAGTGACTCCAATAGCCCTAACTTATTCGCACTTAGCGGAAATGATTTTGGAAATCTAGCCGCCTATATCCATCCTCAATTTCACAATACTCGCACAGCAGTTTCGCTTGCAAATTCCAACCAGCTTACTTCACGAAAAAACGCCCTATACATCCATTACAGTGTATTCAGGCTGTGATTTTTTAATAATTTCTTAAAAAAACATCAAAATAGCTTTCAAAATCATCTGGAAGCATGTCACACTATTGTTCAATTTTTCGAAAAAAATTAAAAAACTATTATCATGGTCATGAGAAGCTTTATGTATATAAGCCTGTGCCTTATTATTCTATCTACAAGCTGTCAGTCAGAAAAAAAAGACAAAAAAGAAGCTGCAGTTTTCAACGTCACTACTCCTTTGGTCAAAGATACAATTGTCAATAAAGACTATGTCGCCCAAATCCGTTCGATCAACCATATTGAATTGCGCGCGCAGGAAAAAGGCTACATTCAATCGATATTTGTCGATGAAGGTCAATTTGTACAAAAAGGACAACCCCTCTTTAAAATCATGCCCAACCTCTATGAGTCCGATGTTAATCGTGCCAAAGCTGAGGTAAAATATGCTGAAATCGAATATCAGAATACCAAAAATCTTTCCGAAAAAGATATTGTAGCTCCGCAGGAAACTGAAATGGCAAAAGCAAAATATGAAAAAGCCAAAGCTGAGTTAGCCGCTATGAATACGCATCTCAAATTTACCGACATCGTAGCACCGTTTTCAGGAATCGTTGGTAAGCTTCATGTCCGTAAAGGAAGTCTTGTCGATGAAGGCGAGTTGATCACAGAACTGTCCGATAACAGTAAAATGTGGGTTTACTTCAATGTCCCCGAAGTCGAATACCTCAATCAAATGGACGCAAAAAAAGACAATAGCCCGCTGCATGTACGGTTAAACATGGCCAATGGAAAAGAATTCGGTCATGAGGGTATTGTTGAAACAATTGAATCAGACTTCAATAATGAAACTGGAAATATTGCCTACAGAGCGACTTTTCCAAATCCAAAGGGATTATTGCGTTATGGCGAGACAGGTAATATAGTCATTACATCGCCCTATAATAACGCGCTTATGATACCGCAGAAAGCTACATTCGAGGAGCTTGAAAAAAAATATGTTTACGTTATTACAAAAGATAATAAAGTAAAAGCAAGAGAAATAAAAATTGCTGCCGAACTGCCACATATCTATGTTGTTTCTTCCGGATTGGGCAAGGACGAAAAGATTCTACTGAATGGACTTCGCATGGTACAGGAAAACCAGACTATTGAATCCAAATATCAGACTCCGGAGAAAGTCATGTCAAACTTAGATTTATATGCAGAGTAATTAAAAAAGCAGCATTATGTTTAAAAAAGTAATACATCGACCGGTATTTGCTATTGTCATATCGGTGGTAATCCTATTTATCGGAGGTTTGGCCATAAAGCAACTTCCTACAGAGCAATTTCCAAAAATCGCACCGACAACTGTGGCGGTCTCCATTGCCTATCCTGGTGCAAGTGCTGATGTACTTGTAAAATCCTCACTGATTACACTGGAGAATGCAATCAATGGTGTACAGGGAATGCGCTATATCGCAACCGATGCGACCAGTGCCGGTGAAGCAACCGTAAACGTCGTATTTGATCCTGGAACAGACCCCAACGATGCCGTAGTACTGGTGAAAACCCGGGTGGATCAGGTTATGCCACTCTTGCCTGAACTTGTTCAAAAGGAAGGAGTCGTCGTCAATCCAATTCAGCCCAGTATGCTGATGTACGTGAATCTTTACAGTACCAATAAAAGCATGGATGAAAAGTTCTTGTACAACTATGCAACTGTAAACATCATTCCTGAAATCAATCGTATCCACGGAATCGCCAAATCGCAAATCTTAGGTAGCCGTAGATATGCCATGCGCGTCTGGTTAAATCCCGATCGTATGCGAGCTTACAGCTTGTCAGTTGACGAAGTGATGAAAGCGATAGGAGAACAAAGTATCATCGGCCGTCCAGGTCGACTGGGACAAAGCTCAGGTATTGCTGCGCAATCCCTCGAATATGTCCTAACCTATAAAGGGCAATACAATACACCTGAACAATATGACAATATTATCGTTCGCGCAAACGGCGACGGTGAAAACATCAAGTTAAAAGACGTGGCTAAAGTCGAACTGGGAAGTGAATTCTTTGACATCTATTCCAATTTAGACGGGCATCCCTCGGCTTCGATTGTGTTGAAACAGAATTATGGTAGTAATGCCAATGACGTTATCAAAGATGTGAAGGCAAAACTTGCGGAGATGAAAGGTAACTTTCCTCCAGGAATAGACTATAAAATCAGTTATGATGTATCCCAATTCCTGGATGCTTCTATCGAACAGGTGATGCATACCCTACGCGATGCTTTTATTTTAGTTGCCATTGTCGTCTTTATTTTCCTGGGCGATTGGCGTTCGACTTTGATTCCGATCATCGCCGTGCCCGTTTCGTTGATAGGTACATTCTTCGTCATCCAATGGTTCGGCATGTCGATCAACTTAGTGACCTTGTTTGCGTTGGTGCTTGCCATTGGGATTGTCGTAGACAACGCCATTGTGGTCATTGAAGCCGTACATGCCAAAATGGAAGAAAGTGCCATATCGCCGTACAGTGCTGTAAAAGAAGTCATGGCCGAAATCGCAGGTGCTATTATCGCTATTACAGCTGTTATGGTTGCCGTTTTTATCCCCATTTCATTTATGACAGGTCCTGTCGGAACATTTTACCGTCAATTTTCAATTACCATGGCCAGTTCCATCGTGATATCTGCAGTAGTCGCATTAACCCTTACTCCTGTGCTGGCTGCGATGCTCCTGAAAAATAACCATGGTAAACCAAAAAAATCAAACGTATTCACTAAATCGCTCGACCTTTTTAACCGTACTTTTGATAAAATAACGGGCAAGTATGCCTCCTTACTTCGTAAAATTGCCAGCCGAAGAGTGATTACATGGGGTATCTTAATAGCATTCTGTGTCGGAATTTTCGTCATTAACAAAACGCTTCCAGGAGGTTTTATACCGAGTGAGGACCAAGGCACAATATATGCCATTATTCAGACTCCTCCAGGATCAACATTGGAACAGACCAATAAGCTTTCCAGAGAGCTCCAGAAGATCTGTCAAGGGGTAGATGGCGTAGAATCTGTCTCATCACTGGCAGGTTATGAAATCATGACCGAAGGTCGTGGATCGAATGCCGGAACCTGTCTTATCAACCTCAAAACCTGGGGTGAACGTGAACACTCCGTTAAAGAGATCATGGAAGAACTCGAAGAAAAATCAAAAAATCTAGGTGCAACGGTTGAATTCTTCGAACCTCCCGCTGTTCCTGGGTTTGGTTCTTCTGGAGGTTTCTCCATGCGCCTGCTGGACCTCAATAGAACCACCGATTACCAAGATTTCGATAAAGTAAATAAAGCGTTTATCGCTAATTTAAAGAAACGTAAGGAACTGACCGGGGTCTTTACATTCTTTGCCGCTAACTACCCACAATACGAATTGGTATTTGACAATAACGCCGCCATGCAAAAAGGCGTTTCCATTGGTAAAGCCATGGACAACCTCAATATCCTTATCGGTAGTACCTATGAGCAGGGTTTTATCCGTTTCGGTCAATTCTTCAAAGTCTATGTACAATCTTCACCAGAATTTAGAAGGCTACCTTCCGATATCATGAACCTTTACGTCAAAAACGATCATGACCAGATGGTTCCTTATTCGGCCTTTATGACCTTAAAAAAAACACAGGGACCAAACGAAATCACGCGCTACAACATGTACAATTCGGCCGCCATCCGTGGACTTCCGGCAAATGGATATACAACGGCCGACGCTATTCAGGCAATCAACGAAACTGCACTTCAAACATTACCACATGGCTATAAAGTTGCCTGGGAGGGCTTGTCCTATGATGAGGCTCAACGTGGAAACGAAGCCGTTTATGTCTTTTTAGTTGTCTTAGTCTTCGTATATCTTGTACTTGCTGCGCAGTACGAAAGCTTTATCATTCCGTTTGCGGTATTGTTGTCGCTACCAGTTGGTGTCTTTGGATCATTCTTCCTATTAAAAGCTATGGGACTTGAAAATGACATCTATGCGCAGGTCGGGTTGATCATGATTATTGGTTTATTGGGTAAAAATGCGGTGCTTATCGTAGAATTTGCCGTGAAAAGGCGCCAAGCTGGCGATAGCATATTGGAAGCAGCTATTGAGGGTTCACGAGCACGTTTCAGACCGATCCTCATGACCTCATTTGCATTTATCGCTGGACTTGTACCACTTGTCTTTGCCAGTGGTGCCGGAGCTATTGGTAACCATACCATAGGTGCCTCAGCGCTGGGAGGTATGCTCGTCGGAACAATCTTTGGCGTTATTGTCATTCCCGGACTCTACTACATTTTTGCAAAATTGGCTGACGGAAGAAAAATGATCCAAGCCGAAGACGAATCACCATTAAGCGAAGACATGATACATTATGAATAAGAACAGATTATATCACTATACAGGTTTCGCACTTTTCTTGCTTAGTCTTGCAGCCTGCAAACCACTGGAAATAAAACAACGTGCCGAAAATAGAACCGTTCCCGGAAAATATGGGGATGCTGACAGCGACACCGTGAATACAGGAAAAATCAAATGGAACAGCTATTTCAGCGATCCCAATCTACAAGGACTGATCGGTCAGGCACTAGCAAACAACCAGGAGTTACATATTATGCTTCAGGAAATTGAAATAGCCAAAAATGAGGTAAGCGCCAAAAAAGGTGAATATCTACCTTCCGTAGGCGTAAAAGTTGGCGCTGGGGTCGACAAAGTTAGTCGCTACACAAACATTGGAGCGATGGAAAAGAATACAGAAATCGAACCCGGACGCGAAATGCCTGAACCGCTATTTGATTTTGGAGTTGGTGTACAGGCACAATGGGAAACAGATATCTGGGGTAAACTCCACAATGCGACCAAAGCGCAGCTGCAACGGTACTTTGCCAGCGTGGAAGGCAAAAACTTTATGGTAACTCACCTGATCGCTGAAATTGCAGATTCTTACTATGAACTCCTAGCGCTCGACAATGAACTTATGGTTATCAATGAGAATGTAAAGATTCAAAACGATGCACTGGTCGTGGTAAATGATTTGAAGAAAAATGCGCGATCCAATAAACTTGCCGTCAAAAGATTTGAAGCCCAGATATTGAAAACCCAAGGTATGCAATATGATATCAAGCAGAAAATCACAGAAACAGAAAATAGAATAAACTACCTTGTTGGAAGATTCCCGCAGCCGGTTCAAAGGGATCAACAATCATTTGATAAGCTTGTTCCGCAAACCGTTTATGCCGGCATCCCGGCCGACCTCCTGGAAAACAGACCTGATATAAAACAGGCTGAATATGAACTTGCAGCGTCCAAACTGGATATCAAATCGGCCAAAGCCCGCTTTTACCCTTCATTGGACATTGCGGCAGGAGTAGGTTTTCAAGCTTTTGACCCGACTTATCTCATCAAACCGGAAGCCTTTCTTTCTTCCCTCGTTGGTGAACTCACCGCCCCTTTGATCAACAAACGGGCAATTAAAGCCGCATATTATAATGCAAATGCGCGACAGGTTCAGGCTGTTTACCATTATGAGCAGACCATATTAGCGGCTTATATTGAAGTTGCAAACCAGCTCTCCAAAATTAAAAATCTGGAGAATGGCTTACAAATTAAGACCAAGGAAGTCGATGCATTAAATGAGTCTATCGGTATTTCCAACGACCTCTTTAAATACGCCCGCGCAGATTATATGGAGGTTCTGCTGACACAACGCGATGCCCTGGAATCCAAATTTGAGCTCGTTGAGAAAAAGGTCAACCAACTCAAAGCAAGCGTAGCCATATACAGATCCTTAGGTGGTGGATGGGATCATCAATAGCACAATTTAATTTTAGTTTTTATATGTTGGGGACTTATCATGTGATAAGTCCCTTTTTTTTGTAAAAGCATATTTACTCCACCACGATTTCTTTCATTTTCTCGTTTCCATAGTATGTCGGGAAATACATTAATTCAGCCTTCGCGGGATTGACAGTATAAGTCCCGGTATAACGAGGTAAAAGTTCGATCTCAAAGGTATGCGTACCTTTCCCCAGTTTGTTGCAAAAAATGACAACACGATCTTTGAAATGCTCCCGGTGCGCCTCGATTCTATAGTATCCATTGGTTTTGGTTTCATAAGAACATCCCGCCGGTATAGGAACTTCGATCTGCACATACTCAGCTTCACCAGTTAACGTTACGCTTGCTTCAAGTTTTACCGGCTTCCCTTCCTTGAGCGCCGCTACCGTAGCACCATTGTCCTTAAAACGCGTTGCCACGGCAAGGCCCTTTTCTTTTTCTATGACAGGATCTGGATTCCAAAAATTTTGATAGGCTGTCACAAAAGCCGGCCCCGTCCCTTCTTTCCGCACTTTAATCTGTTCATCCGACTTAAAGCTTTGCGTATACGGAAATGTAGTGACGCGTTTGCCATTGATGACCATAACCGGTGCCTGGAAAGACTCACCCTCTTTCAGTAAATCAGGAAGAATACTTCGTATGATACGCGAAGATTCGTAGATATTATACCATTGGTTTTGCTGCCGCTGCGCGAAAAAGTAATTACGGATATTTTCTAAATCCGAATCATGACCGCCAATTGATCTTAAGACACCATAAGCCAACAGTGTATTCTCGGTATTGGTTTCCGTCGGTCGCATAAAAAATCCGCCTTTCTGATCTGTTCTAGCTCCAGAAGTCCAATATAGCCCCCCTAAGACAGCCTTTGATGCGTATTTAAGAACGGTATCTGCAGCATGTGAATCTTTAATACCCAGTTTTGAAATCAATAGATATTTCAACAGTTTATCCTTGATGGTTTTACTTTTCAGTTTTGTATCAATTTCGAAGAAATAGTTTTTGTAATCGGTTTTAGGATCCAACCGGAGCAGATATAGCAGGGAGCTAAACAAATTCTCTTTGGCTCCGTGAAGGTGATCTTTATCCAATAGAAGATCCAGCGAAGCCAAGCTGCTTTTCAACATGGCCTTTTCACGTTCTGCATAGATCTCCGTATCGATCTCAACCTGGTATCCTGCTTCTCGGGCATCCAACAGTACCCCGATCACATAGTTGCTGATCCAGGTCACAGTTTCACTCTTGTTCCACCAGCCCCAGCCCTGATTGGAATTTTTGTTTTTCTGTAACTCTTTCAGGAGATCCCTTATTTTCTTATCGTCTGTAAAGGGTTTTCCGATCAATTTTGTAAGCTCTTTTTTAGAAAGCAATGCGCTCAATTTGGAAGCCATCTGTTCATTACATAGAAATTTGTAACGATCGATCGATTCGATTTCCCGTTGTAAAAATTCCAGCGAATTTGCTTCGGCATGCAAGGTGATTTCGCCTAGCGCCGGAGAAGTTTTTAGCAAATACTCTTCGGTACTGTTGAGCACTTTAAAATCTCCTTCATGTTGTTCAAGCCCCTTTTCAAAAATCGGAATGCTACGTTTTTCACCATCAAAATATCCATTTGACAATCCGATCGAATAAGCAAGTTGGATGCTGTCCCCCTGATCGGCAATAACCGATATAGGATCCCGATAGGACTTTGCAATTTTTAACTTTGCCTCCTGCGTTGTTAGTCCATTGTTGATGGTACGCAAGAGCTGTAAGCTGTCGCTAAGATAATTGACAACCCGTCCCATGGCTGTAAACTGATCACCTCTGATGGCAAATCGGGGAGTCGCCAAATGTGCCGAAACAGCTTTAAAAGATTTGATATTTAGCTCTTTTATGTCGGCAAAATTTTTACTTCCTTTAGCAATAAAGAATGTTCGCCAATTGGTAATATCATCCGGATAGGTCGCTTCAAAATTAGCTTTTCCCTGAGCATCGGTAGTTAGCTTTGGCTGCCAGAATGCATCATCGCGGAAGTTCACGCGCATCGTATTTCCAGATTCCAAATAGGGCATATCCACAGCACCTGTCGATGCCGCAGATGCTCCAGCTTTCATCTGAACCATCACTACGCCGTTGGCGGCCCGAGCACCATACAATCCAAGCATAGATTGATCTTTAATCACATTCAATGACGCGATAGTCGATGGATCAAGACTTGAAATATCACCTTCAAAGGGAACTCCGTCTACTAAAATCAATGGTTTTTCATTGGGGGCCGGACTAGCAGCGCCACGAATGCGAACCCCTGCTACGACTCCCTGTAACATACCAGTAGTCACCCCATCCATCCTAGCATTGATCGATTTCACTGCCGCAGTCAATGATTGCCTTTTTTGGACGCCATACCCCACAACAACCACTTCATCCAATTGATTTTCGCTTGGCTTTAACTCCACGAAATAATCTTTGCCACTGGAGACTTTGACTGTAGCTGTATTGTACCCTAAAGCAGCAATCTCAAGAACAGTATTTTTGTCATCAGAGAGCTCAAGTTCCAAACTACCGTCAAAGCTTGTGAAATATCGTTTTTTGGTATCCGAAACACTCACCTTAGCCCCAATTAATGGCGTATCACCATCGTAAACCAAAATCCTTGCGACCTTATTATTCTTTCTTTTCGCTCTAAAATCTTCCCGGTCTATTTTTAAGAGCCGCGGATCAATCTCTTGCCCATGTCTTATAGAATCCTGCAATGGATTTTCCACGGTACGTACAATAATTTCATCGCGTACAAGTTTGTAAGCCAATCTCGCCGCTTGGGATGCATTGCTCCATTGAATAGAATCCAGTCTGAGATAATTCATCCCATTGGCTTTGAGTTTGATTGGCAAACTAAAAGAAGTTGAATCATCCTTTACTATATGCAAAGTAACATCGCCGACCGGAAGATCTCCAAAAGTTCGATGCCCACCGTAAAACAGTCGAAAATACATTCTCTCCTCTACATTTGTCGGTTCAATAAAGATCAATGTAGGTCGAATGCCTTTTTGTGCAACATCATTGCCCAAAATTAAATTCAATTTAAAAATAGCCTCATTTTTTCCTTTCTTCACCGTAGCAAATTGTGCAGGTCCCGTGCTATTTTGCATGGTCTCTTCGAAAGTACGTTCTACGTTTGCCTTGATATCATCCAATGTCCATACCCTCGCCTGAAAGTCTAAATTTGGCGTAAAATCATACAGATCAATCCGCATAGGATTGCCATCCCAACTTTTTTGCTTTTGATAATTTTTATAGATACTATATTGATAGCCCCCTTCAATTTCAAAACGTCCAATTTTCGCTGTGTCAACCAGGAGCGTACCTATTTTGGACACACCATTATACATTTCTGTCCTTGGAAATGGTCCCACGAGCAGGGGTACGGGAACCTGTGTACGCAACCGGTTATCGTAAACAGTTTTTCTTACGGGATTGAGGTAGTAGAGATCTCCCGCTGTCTGGATATATGCCGGCATCTCAATCAATGCATTATTATTGGGTAATTGCCAGGCTCCAAAATTGTTGGTTACTGTAATCAACTGGCGCTTCAATTCAGTCAATTCGCTTTTGTACAACTTACCGACATCTTCTTTAGGTAAGCGATAAACTAGAATCTGGCCTTTGCTGAATGCCTTATTGGGATAGGTAAAACCAATCGTATCTTGTGAGGCATTAAAGGAAACAATGATCTTTTTTCCCTTGTCAACATAAAAGCCACTTACACGAATATCGCGATCCTTGGTCCTAAATCTAAAATCATGCTGCCCCGGAGAAACTTCAAAAATAGCATTGTTATTTTGTTGTTCTTGTTTAGCATAAGTCAGCACGCCGTCTATCCAAACTAGATGTACCCCTTGCACCGCACCATTTACTATGACATAAGGGGAAATCTGGCTCTTGACAGCATCTAGAGGAAGAGACTCCTGATAATAATCTTTGGGATATAAAAACCGATAAAAAGCCATTGTATCCAACTGCATATCTTTAGACCATTTTGCCCAATTTTGAAGAGCTCCCTGATGAGCCTTCTCATCATCATCCAAACTAAAATTAAGATTTTGTGAGACGCTTGCCCTTCGCATCAGACCACCAATAGTAATATTTGGAGTGGTTGCAGACCTAAATTTTGAGGTAAAACCATAGGCCGTAATATCGACATCTTTCAAAGGTTTTCCATTCTTATCGGTAACAGAAAGTTCGACGTCGGCCTTCTGCCCCGGATAAACTGTCGTCGCCGTGTTGACGGCCAAATTTAAATTTTTCTCCACATAGGGTAATTCTTCCCGGATAACTTTTGATTTTCCTCCAAAAAGATAGGTGATTTCCATGCTATATCCGTCTTTTCCACGGGCTAAAAATGTACTATTTAGTTCGGTATCATAACCCGAAGCAATCGTACGACCAGCACGATGGACACGATACCAAAATGGAATCATAGCGGGATTATTGACATGCAAAATCACCGAATCCGCAGTTCGATAAAACCGATAATTCAGTTGTGCCTGCTCCTGATCCTCCAGATATACACTTTTACTGAATCCATTCGACTTGACAACAATTTCTTCGGCCTGCCAAGGTATAGAAACCAAATTAGGTAAACTCAAATTTTCAGTCTTCAGCACTTCACGATGTTCACCTAATATCATTAGCTGAGCAGTTGCTGGCATCGCAACACCCTTTTCAAAATACTGGATCTCTGCATGCCCGTCTTTTACAGCAATACGAATTTCTTTTTCGCTGTTGAGTATATTAAGGTCAAGACTTCGCTCAATTCTTTCATTATCCGAACTCAGGTAGGTGCCAATAACCCGAAATGTAAGACCTATGTCAGCCGGAAAGATTGAATCAGGCAATACAATCTCCTTTTCCGCGACATCTGCGAGCGAAACGCTCGTTTGCCATAATGTATCTGGAATAAAATTGACCTTATTGGGTTTAACATCAAGCTTATAAAGTGGACTTGTCACAACACGCAAATCTACTTTCCCATCATATATGGGCATTTCATTTTCATTTAAAGCTTTTAGTTTCAGTCGCACACTGTCTCCTTTGGCATATTTCGTCTTTTCGGACGTCATAGTAAAGCTTAGGCTTTTTAACTCATAGTCTTCATATCGGAAAGACTGATGCTGCAAGACGTCTTTGGCTTTTGTAGATTCTAAAGAAATCCCATAATCTTTATCAAGGATAAGGCCAAGCCCCTTCAAATCAAATGCAAAGTTGTACATTCCTGGACGATAGGGAGCAAGTCGGGCCAAAACGGTATCTTTGGCATATTCATACCCACCTGTCAGACGTACGGCAATAGAATCACGGTAAGGTTTCCATTTTTCTTCCTCAAGATAAGCTTTAAATTTAACCTGCTCATTTGGCTTATACATTGGCTTGTTAAAAACCATAAAGCTTTCTGTCCGTTCAGTTTTTTGTTTATGAAAGAACCTCTTAATCTTAAACTTTGTTCTAAGCCAGCTATTTTTGATTCCTCTCCATAATGGAACCTTTTCTTTGTAAGGCCAACTCCGTTCTACACTCAGGTAATGATAGACACCCTTATGTTCAATACTGACGATATCGTCACTATTTGCATTGGCAGCTTTATAATAATGAAACTTCTTATCGAATGACATGCGACGTCCCTTCACTTTTACCTGCGCATCTTTTATAATCGTTCCCAGCGAATCGTATAGACAAATCGCAAAAATTTCTGCCGGAATAATCTTGACATATAAGTTATCACTAATCAACTCCTGATAAATGAGATCAGCTCCACTGGCGCGGACCTGAACATAATTACCTGGGGGCAAAGTCGGCTGTGGACTTCCGGCCTTATACTTAAGAAAAAAATCGCTGAGCATAGCTTCATCGAATTTCTTTTCTCCCAGGTGAATTTTTCTTAAAACTTCTGGGCTCAGTTTATAAATATAATAGTCAGCAGATCCACGCGGGCTATTGAATAAGTTCGATTGCCCACAAAGGACCACAGAATACAGAACAGCTAAAAAGCAGACAACAATTGATTTCCATTTCATGTTTAAGATACTGGCTAAATTCTTTTAAAAATAGATAAATTTACCTAAAGCCAAGTACTAGATTCTTTCGTCCGGCACTTCAACTTTCGTGCATGGATGCGAAGAATATCCAAATTCCATAAATGGAGAAAAAAATTACAATTTCAACCTACCTTTGATTGAATCTATAACTTCAGTGTCCGAGGGAAAGTCACCTGCTCCCGAACCGGAGGAACGATTGACCAAAGGCGGCTCCTCACCATATAGGGTATCGCGGGCGATGACTACCTTCTTGTCGAGATCTACATAGCTGATAATATAATTGCGCTGATAAGCTTTATCTTTTTGACCGATCTTATTGACGTACTCTCCTTTTTCCTGCATGTCCATCGCTATCATAACAATGCCTTTGACAGCATCACCGGGATAATTATCTACTGTTCCCAATGCCTCATTCCATTTTTCCTTATAAGTTATTCCCAAATCACCGGCACCGCCATTTTCAAGAATTAGACAGCTCTTCCCCCAGTCTACTGCGGACAATTGTACCGGATATTTATAAATAGCGGTATGATCGCCAAAACCAGCTAAAATTCGGGAAGATATTTGTTCTGTTTTTTCCTGATCCGCCTCCATATTTCCCAAAAGACGGTAAGCCCATATACCAATACCAATTACTGCAACCAATACCAGGCCTACAAAAGTGAATATTGCTTTCTTATTTCCCATAGTTCTATTTTATTTAATTAATTACCAATCAAATATACTTAGACTATATACTCATTTTCACCCTTTTTACAATTCGCTTGACCTGCTTTATTATTTGCAGCGCTTGCTTAAATAAACGTTATAAAAAACAACTATTCGAGTCTTTGCAGCCCTAGTTTTCAACAACATGGAATAACGGGAGCTGCCACTATTTTATTTTATCATAAATTGATGATTCATCCAATTCATGCTGACACATAGCTGTCACACAGTGGTTATATCTTTGTTTAACCTTGGCAGGAAAAGAAATACTAAACGAGAAAACAATTCCAGATCAAAGGCTATTAGTAGGATATCTAATCGAATTTTAAATTATTACAGTAAAAAACATGGAAACATTACCACAATTAAAAGAAGAATTAGCGAATGAATATCAAATTACAAAAAACTTTATTGCACTTTTCCCTGAAGGCAAGAATGAATATGTCCCACATGAAAAAAGCATGAAAATGATGCGTCTGGCAACCCACTTAGTCGAAGTGTTCGAATGGCCTAGTACCATTTTAAAGACTTCAGAACTTGACTTTGCCAAAAGTGCTTATGTGCCCACAAGTCTATTGACTCGGGATGATCTCTTAAAAAAATTGGACGAAGATTACGAAGCCGGAAAAAATGCTTTAGAAACAGCTAAGGAAGAAGACTTGATTCCAAGCTGGACCATTAAAAATGATGGCCATGAACTGGCAAGCTGGAGCAAATACGGTGCTATTCGTCACTCGTTAAACCAAATTACACATCATAGAGCACAATTAGGTGTTTATTATAGACTCAATGACATCCCGTTGCCAGCAAGTTATGGACCTTCTGCAGATTCGCAAAATTTTTAAGCCCTTAATTGAATATACAAGATAAAGAATATCATAACATTTCTTCATGATATTCTTTATCTCGTATCAAGACAGCTGGCCTATTTTACAGCTCTTATAGTTTTTTTACACTGGACAATAGCTATGTGCAACCACGCCCCCAGGAAAAACTTGAACATTCACAAGCTTTAGATCGAGAAATCTAGAAAGACCGTCGAATATAGGCAGCCCAGTTCCCAATGCGACCGGATGTGTAACTAGATGATATTCGTCAATTAATTCGGTTTCAATTAAACTTCGCATAAAATCAGCACCTCCGTGTGCCAAGATCGGGCTTCCGTCCTCTGCTTTAAGCGCTTTTATTCCTGCTATTAAATCTCCATCAAAAACCCGAGCATTTGCCCAGGAAGAAATTGCTTCCATATTTTCCTCATTCACCACATCTTTACCTTGCTGCGCTTGTTTAAAAAAAACTTTCCCGGCAGAGAAAGCTTCTGTTTTCGGATCATAACTGTTATTAGTGAATAAAGCTTTAGGAATTCTATTCATTGCTGCTGCAAAAGAATTTGTGGCAGTAGGCCAGTATGACGCCATTACCTCAAAGGTTTTTCGACCCATGATATGAATACCTGCTGTCTCACAAATATGCAAGACCCAAGCTCTTGACTGATCATCTCCATTTTTAAACATCCAGTCAGTTTCACCATTGATGCCTGCAACAAAACCATCAATAGAAATAGACATCTTAATAATTAATTTTCTCATGACAAAAAGTTTAGTTCTTACTAAAACAATTCCAATTGTAAATCGGATCACTATACATCAAATTTAAACTATCGTCGTGAGTGTAGCCTAGGGACAAACCGTCAATCTAAGTGGTCAATTGCGACAGAACGCTGCCCTTGTCTTTATTTTCTTCAAGCGTCAGCATAAAATTCAAATAACACCTTTTCTTAGCAAAATGATGATCATCGAGTAATTTCTTATACGTTGAAATAGCATTAAACATGATTTGGAGATTCTCTTCGTTATAATGATCTACATGAAAATAAACGAGCTCGCTGCTAATATAATTATCCAAAGAGCTGATTAGTTGCTCTTCCATATCAAGTTTGCTTTCAGGAAGCTCGAGCAGTACAGCAAGTTCTTTTTTAAATTCCTCTTCCCTTTTTTTAAGATCGCTCAATCTAGCTTCAATATCCACAAAAGGGAGCGTCTGAAATACAAACGTTGTGTTCTCCACCATTTCATTATAGCGGGTCTGTCCCGCTTCATAATTTTTATTAAACAAAGCAAAGTCCTTATATTTATGTTCAAATTCTGGGTGTTTCCCCTGAACTTCCGCAAGTTGTTCAAAATAAAAGTGAATATCCTGGTTATAACCTGCTATTTTTTTCGCCGTGATAGCAATGTCTTCCGCAATTTTTTGGAGTAATCCGGTTGCATCTGCTGGCCGATATTTCGTACCATCGTAATCAAAAGTCTTTAACTTTATCTCGCCTTTGCTAATTGCTTCAACAACATATTTATCATTTTCCAAACTATTGAGCTCATAAAGTGCTTCAACCTTACTATCGGCGAATAATTCTTCAAACGATTGTTGGGCTGGCTTTTTTCCCATGAGCGTATCCCCTTTCAAGATAGGATGATTATAATCATAGAAATCATTGAATCTTTGATCGATCGCATACATCGCTATTCTCTTTTCAAAATCCTCCGCAAAAGATGTAATCTCTAGGGCTGAAGGCATCTGCTGATACTGTATCCCCGAAAATAATTTATCAGAAATTTGATTGGCTATTGCAGCTCCATTGGAAAGTAAGGCAATAGCAGGATCATTGACGGTTTCCTGCTTAACAATATTAAGCTTCTGTAGTGCTATTACCCGGTCTTCATCCGAGGGATGTGATGACCACTGGTTTTCAAGATTTAACTTTGATTTATCATACTTTTTTAAAGTTGCCAATTCGATCTGTGGCAGGCCATTCCGCATCTGATATCTATTCCGCTCAGCAAACATCAACATAACACACCTATGTTCGGGATAAATGTTACTACTCCGTATATTTTCAGAAAATTTGCTATCATAAAAGCTAAGTACATTCGTGAGTGCATGATTGGCAAAGCTCAATCGCAATAGTGAATCGGCCAAAGCTTGGGAACCTGCAACATGCGCTGCAATTTCATCCGCATGGAACTCCATTTCGCGCGATAGCGCGAGATAATTGAGATTTACATACTCATAAAGATGTTTCAAAACATGCTGGATCTGCTGAATAATAAAAATGGATAGACTGATGAAAATAGCCGAATAACCACCGATATTTCCCCATTTCTCAAACATTTTATCAAGTGATTCGTTTTTATACAACATGTTGTAGATAATTTGATTGACATGGTATACATAACTACCTACCTTCATGCTCTTTTGTGAGAAGTGTCCAAATTCATGGGCGAGAATAGCCTTTAATTCCTGCTGTGTTACCGAATTTACCAGTCCAACACCAATCTGTAGGTTTTTTTGAATTGGAAGAAACATGCTCCAGAAATTCGAGTCGTAAAACACCGATGCATTGACATCGTGAGAAAGAAATACTTTCTTTGGAAAACTTGTATCCACCTCTTTCGCTACTTCATGGATAAGTGCGAATAGCTGCGGCTCGTCACCTTCATATATGCGGGTAAGATGACCTGTATCAACTTTTGTCGAGGTAAAGACAAATTTTAATAAAAAGAATAGAATGGTAAGTCCCGAACCGAATAACCCCAAACACAATACCGCGGTTAAAAACATAGGCTTGCTTGCGAAAATCACTATTCCCAATAGCGTAAAACCAACCGTGATACCTATTGCCAAGAGAAGAAGTAAGATATATGTGATTACAAAAACAACAATAGACAGAATTGTTTTACGTGCATGTTTCTTAAAATTTGCGGAGACTTGTACTTTCATAAAACTATTAATAAAGCAAGGATAATTGACTATATAAATCTAAAAAAATAAACTCGTTTACCTATAAGTTTATAAAAAATCAACAACAAAAAAATATGCTCAATTCATATCTTAGATTACCTGATCTTTATCTCCTTTAAGGAATATTATCATTAATACCCTTTTTTTAAAGAAACCTCATTCAGTAAAGCCTGCCCCTGAATCATTCGTTTATAATTATCCACTACCTGTTGGACCGACGAACTGATATTGGTCCTACTCGCTATATGTGGTGTTATAAAAATAGAAGAACAGGACCAAAATGGATGTTCTTTTGGCAACGGTTCCTGATGAAATACATCAAGGTAAGCCTCGGCAATCTGCCCCTTGTCAATCGCTTCCAGCAGCTCATTTTCAACGAGATGTTCGCCTCTACCAACGTTAATAAGAATCGTTCCACGCGTACACAAATTAAAAAGATTACGATCCAGAATCCCTCTAGTAATATCGGTCAAAGGTAGAATGTTAACAACAAAATCACTATTTTCCACAGCTGATCCCAGCCCCTCCTGCCCCGTAAAAGAAACTACCCCAGAAAGCTCTTTAGGGGAACTGGACCAACCTTTAACTTGAAATCCCAATTGGACCAACCTTTCAGCAACATAAGCTCCAATCTCACCTAAACCTAAAATGGTCACGCTGGTTTCACCATTGGATTTATATACTAGCGGTTGCCAATGCTGTTGTTTCTTTCCTGCAGTATACGCTGAAAAATTCTTCATTGCATACATCAAACAGGTCAAAATATGCTCAAACATATCGCTTTTCAGCATTGGATCTATAATCCTGCAAACGTGGAGCTGCGCAGGAATCTTGTTTGGAAATAAATGATCTATACCCGCCCCTCCGGACTGAATAACTTTTAAATTAGGAAAATGAGTATAGTAATTAACATCAGGTTTCCAACAAAGCGCAAATTCTATTGCCTCATAATTTTCTATTTCGGGATATATCTCCACCTTTACTTCAGGCAAATGTTTAGCAATCTCGGCCTTCCACTCTTCTGCCCGAGCACTATTCAATAGCAAAGCTATACTCATAATCTTTTTTTACGAAAATAACATTTATAAAAAAAAAAGACAATGGACTTATTCAAGAATAAGCCCATTGTCCGATAATCTGTTGATTCGCCTAAAATATAGCATCCATATTCAAGACGAAAAATTCTATTTATAGCCTGGATTTTGTTTTAGGTTATCTCCGTCTTTATTATTCAGCTGAATTTCAGTTAGTGGAATCGGCAATAAGACATTGTAATCCTGAAAACCTGTCGTTATCTTATTTGCTGGACCGGAATCACCATTAAGTAAAATACGTTCCTTCAATTTATTCATTCTAACTAACGTCATTCGACGATTTTCTTCCGAAATCAGTTCACGGGCTCTTTCGTCCAGAATAAAATCAATCGTTAATTGACTGGCTGCGACTTTTCCCAATTGATTATTACTGGACTCCACGCGTGCTGCTTTGAACGAGCGGTCTCGCAGTTTATTGATATCCTCTGCGGCACCTGCTGTATTTCCCTGACGCAAACGAGCTTCTGCTCGCAACAAATAGGTTTCGCCAAATCTCATGACAGGCCAATCTTTTACCAATGCATAGCCAAAATCATCTAATGGATCATACCCCCCCCATTTCGTTGGAAAAGGATACCAAACTTCCAAACTATCGGTTCGGAAAGGGATAACTTTATCCCCTGTCTTGATGACAACATTTTTGATTCCGGTACCTTTTGCTACCCGAAATCCATCCGCGTCAACACCAATTTCTGCAATAAAGTTTGGACGATTGTAATTCGTTGTACGTCGAATATTGAAATTACTATTTCTTATATCTCCCTTTAGACCTTGCCAGACCTTATATTTCATAAAATTGCTAAGCCTTAACCTGCCATTTCCTCTTCCCCCCAGCGAATCGGCATTAATCATCCCATCCCATTTATGGTAAGCCGGCTGCCATACCCGGCGTTGTTGGGGGTTATCAATAGTACCACCGTTTACTTCTCGATTAAGTTCTACTTCAAAGGTCCAGATTGCCTCGGTATTTCCCTGTCCTCGACGCATATTACCCTGCCGAAACATATCTCTAAAATAATCACCCCCTTCGGACAGATATTTTCCGTAGCGTGCTTCGATCAGTTTATAATTACCGCCATCGATAATAGCCGTTGCCATTGCTTCTGCCTGTCCCAAATAGCTCGCGTCCCGCATACCTATTCTTAAAAACGCTTCTGCAGCAAGCTGTCTTGCCATATCTTTGTTAATGCGGCTAGGCGCACTGGCTTTTCCAAGATCTGGGAGCTCTTTAATAGCATAATCCAGATCTGCGGCTATAACTTTGTCAATTTCTGCAACTGAGGTCCGTGTATAATTAAATGAAGGTACTTTGATCGAACTTGTCAGCAGAGGCACGTCACCCCAAAGGGTAACAAGTATATTATAGGCATAGGCGCGAAAAAATTTTGCCTCGGCAGAAGCTTTCGCATTGCTATCTCCCACCCCATCTATCACAAGGTTCGCATTGTTAATAAATGCGTAACATTTTTCCCATAAAAAGCTTACGCCTCCATTTTCGGAGTTCAGATCGGCATACTGATAAAAAGGATTTTCGACTCCCTCCGTTGATCCAGCATTTGTAATATCTGTGCCAATCTGCCAACAGGAAAGAAATCCCTGTCTGCCACTATACCCCCAGAGCTGCGCAAAATTGTAATGTAAGCCTAACAATCTGTTCTCAACTGTAGTCGGATCAACATTGGTAGCATCATAACTTGAATAGGGTTTTTCGTCCAAATAACCTTTACCACAAGAACTTGCTCCTACGGACAACAAAGCCAGCATGGAAAATAAAGTTGTATAATTGTTTATCGTCTTTTTCATGTGTATATAATTGATTTTGAAAAATGATGCGGTATCGTTAAAAACTAAGGTTAATCCCTAAAACATAAGTCCTCACCATCGGATAGTTAATTGCATCGTTCGTGGATCCACGTGTAATATCACGTGCCTCAGGATCCCAGCCCAACCAGTTGGTCCATGTATACAAATTGCGCCCACTTGCATATACCGTCAGGCCCTGCACACCAATTTTTTCGACAAGCTGTTGCGGCATTGTATAGCTTAAGGTCACGTCTTTCAATCGGGTAAAACTCGCATTTGAAGGAAAACCATAACCATGAATATTGGAGTGATTCCCCAAAGAACGCCATTCGTTGCTTTTGTTTTCCGGTGTCCAATATCCCAGTGCCGCTGGTGTACTGCGACGTCCCATCTCATCCGACGCCCCGCCAATCTGCGGATTATTACGTAATGCCCCTTGTACTGTATTTATAAAAACATTAAGCGTAAACGCCTTATATGTAAACGAATTTGTCAAACCTGCAGTCCACTTCGGCGCAGTCTGTCCCAGAACAGATCGATCACCATCATCAACTTTTCCATCAGCATTTAAATCGGCTAATTTAAGATCTCCCGCTTGCGCAGCATCATCCCAACCTTTATTCGCGCCAGATGCAATCTCATCCTCCTGCCAGATACCAACTTTCGTGTAATCATAAATTACGCCTACGGGCTGACCAATAAACCATCTATTGCCCAAATCCTCCTTACCATTGCCATACACTTCAGTAATTTTATTTTTATTACGGGAGAATACCAATGTACTTGACCAGTTAAAATGATCCTTCACAATATTTTTTGTATTCAAGGTCAAGTCTAAACCAGTATTCTGCAATTTACCCATATTGGAATATACATTCACAAAACCAGTTAATTTTGGCAAAAGTTGCTGCAATAGCATATCATAAGTACTGGATTTATAGACATCAATACTACCTGAGATCCGATTATTAAATAGTCCAAAGTCGACGCCAGTATTTAAACCTTTCGTTTTTTCCCACTGCAGATTATCATTGCCCATCAACGTACGAATATTTAAAGCAGTCGTCGATAAACCGTTCATTGCCATAGGATTGGAATTCATTAAGAATTGGGTCTGATAAATACCGATCGCCTCATTTCCAGAAAGTCCATAAGAAATACGCCATTTTAAATTGCTGACAATGTGTTTTGTATTCTGCATGAAAGATTCATTATGAATATTCCATGCCGCTGCTGCCGATGGAAATGCACCATATTTATTGTTTCTTCCGAAAACAGATGCACCATCCCGGCGGACAGTCAAGGTCAACATATAGCGGCTATCATAAGCATAATTTAAGCGACCCATTTGTGAAATAGAACGGTATAAATCTGCAGTAGACGAAACTTTTTGCGTTGAAGCAGCCCCCAAATTTCCCCATCCTAATGCATCGTTAGGAAATACCTCTCCTGTTGCAATTGCTTGTTGCCAATATTTGCTCTTTGCGGCATATAACCCCGTGAAGTCAATATGGTGCTTACCAAAGTCTTTGGTATAAGTCAATATATTCTCTACGGTATAGGACTGTGTTTCACTATTGGTAATACGTCCGAGCCCAGCAAAATTATACACAGACTCCCCTTCATATTCATTGTTCCTGACAGGTATATAGGAATAACCTGCATTCAATTTGTACTTTAATCCAGCTAATGGCTTGTATAATTCACCAAAATTTAATTCTGCATAGCCATTCAATGAAATATTAAATTGTCGGCGTTGCGGATCCAAGGTAGTCGGCAATAATGGATTAGACCATAATTGCTCCGAATACATGGGATACTGTGTTAACGAACCGTCCTCGTTATACATTCTAGCGTAAGGACTCATTGCCGCAGCCTGCAAAAGATTTGCCCGTCCACCATCCCTATTATGCGCGACGATAAATGAAGATGTACCTACTGAAAGATACTTTGTAGCCTTAAAATCGGTATTTGTCCGAAAAGAGTATCGTTTGTAATTGTATCCCAATAGCACCCCTTTTTCGTTTAGATAGTCTCCCGAAACAAAATACTTTGCATTTTCGCTTCCGCCAGACAAACTCACATTATGATTTTGTACAACGCCAGTCTGCATAACCGCATCCAACCAGTCTGTTGTCACACCATTTGCATAATTGTCATATTCATATTGATTACGTACCGGACCACCGTTGTATAAACTTGTATTAGTAATCCGTGCGTACTCGGCATAACGCTTTAAAAGCTCTTCACCTGAAACTGGTTCGAGGATATGTGCAACATTTTCCACACCGCCGTAACCACTATATCGAATCGAAGGTTTTCCTGAAACCCCTCTTTTTGTTGTAATCAGAATGACACCATTAGAACCATTCACGCCATAAATCGCTACCGCAGATGGATCTTTAAGTACTTCGACAGACTCTATATCATTGGGATTGATATCGTTAATTGACCCATCTGTACGCGACAATGGAATTCCATCTACTACGATGTAAGGTTCAGAATTTGCATTGATTGAATTTCTACCACGCACCTGTGCAGAAGGAGCATCTCCCGGAATCGATGATGCCTGTGAGACTGTCACATTGGATACCGCTCCCTGAATAGCTTGCATCACATTGTTTACAGGAATTTTTGAAAGACGGTCTTTGGGAACCGAAGCCACTGATCCCGTTATGTCTGATCTCTTCTGGCTACCATAACCTACCACAACAAGCTCTTCCAGCACATTTTCTGAAGGCAGAAGCGCTATATCCAAATTGGCCTGTTGCCCAACCGTAATCTGCTTCTCCTGAAATCCAACTGACCTGATGATTAAGGTACTTCCAGCGGATACTTGAATCACAAAATTCCCCTGAGCATTTGTCTGTACTGTTTCTGTACCACCTTTGACACGAATTGTAACACCTGCAATGCCCTTTCCTGAGGTGTCTTTAATGATCCCTTTCACATTTGTGCTCTGCCCATAACTGGACATAGCGATCAAAAAGAGACTATTCAATAAGAGCCCCCTTTTTGTGTATCTGTTATAGTAATGATTTAACATAGTTTGTTTAATAATTGATTTGGTTAGCATATTATTCTCTAAGTGCTTCTGGGATCAACCTAGCAATGCCAGAATTTCCAATGGATATTCTTTCAATTTGAATTCATAGACTGTTGTTTATAATTGGTGTTCTTGTTACCTAATGAAAATAGCGCGCATATTTTCCCGGATAAACAAGCAAATAATCTCGTCAAACAGTATCGTTAGACTTAAGACAAAAGTAGCTGTGAAGTGAAATCAGTGTGTTTGATTTTAGTTCAATTGAGTTGAAATTTGCTTCAAAACACCGAAAAAAGCCATCATTGAACATGTATAAACTGATTCCGTCAGACTATTAGAACCTCATTTGTATGGAGCTAAGACAAGAACCTCAAAAAGATCTTATCAGAAAAGCAGAGCCAAGCTCAATGCAATTTGATTTGAGGTTTCGGTTTCATAGTTGAAAACCGGTCTATTCGGAAAGAAGCTGTTGGCAATTAAAATTGAACATACGTGTACCAAGTAGTATCTAACACCAAAGTTTAACCAATATTTAGACAATAATCAGTCAGTAGCTAGTCAGTCTATACTGAATCATCACTGAACAAGCACTGAACGATCACTGAACGATCACTGAACAAACAATGACTAAAGAGCAAATTTGACCCTCATCTGATAGACATTTATTGCGGTGGCTTTCTTTTTATCCTCTTGTTTTTGCACAGGCTATGGGAGAATCTCAAATACGTGTCTTTCTCCATTTTGCCACCGGATCTCCACTTTTTTATCCGTCGCTTTCAATTGCGGGAACAACTCGTCATTCGCCCATTTTTCCCCCGACCTTTTCCACAGCTGCAAAGTAACATACCATTTTTCTCGTGGTCTCCCTTCCTGTACAAAACAATTCAACACGGCACTCTCCTCGGCTACAGGATGAAGCCCATGACAGCTTATGCTTTCTATTCCCTGCCAGCCCATTAGCCTCACCATAGCCAATTGGTACTCGCCATTATCTAAAATCATCGCCTCCTGCCCTTTATACTGAAGTTTATGCGTTTGAATAGGCTTATCTTTCCATTTTGGAAGGGCATAATGCCCTAAACGAAAGATCAAAGGTTTGTTCGAAAGTACTTGATCACATCTCAAAAATCCATTTTCCAATGTCATCTCCGATAAAGCCACATGCACAGTCGTGTCCGAGGCTAAGGTTGCGAAACGACGATATATTCCCTGCTCATAACCTTTAAATTGATAGATACGAAGTGATTCCCATTTCTTCGAACTGTTTTGAAAACTGTAATTCATTGAAATTTCTCCGTTCTTTCCATCAGCCTGCCAAGGAAATGCACTGCTATACGATAGCTTATTATAATTTTCTGTTCCTTGGTAATAGCCCACTTTCTCGCTTGAGTTCCAAGAACGAATTTCAGAAGCGCCAATTTTATCATAATCAGTGATAAGGATTTCAGCACCTTTAACATAGGTATTTAATACCTTTGCTCCAGGAATTTTATTATCCCAATCACCTAAATTTTCCGGTGACGTCCAAAACCCACTATCTTCAGGAACTAAAAGACCTAGAAAAAACTTTCCTAACCAGTATGCACTTCCCCGGCAGCTATACTCCTGCACTGCGGGATCAAAAGGACCATAAAAACCAAGATTTGGAACACCATCTGAAAGAAAATCGGGGTTTTCTAGAAACTGTAACAGCGTACCTGATGCAATTCGCCGCATCCAACCATAGTTAATGGACGGATCATCCAATACCCCCAATAGTGGAAAAGGGACAGCGGCCCCCATACGATAAGAAATACTACGTCCCCACATAATCATTTCACCATTACGACTAAATAAATAAGGATAGCTTTTAACAACGTCCCGTAGGTTCGCCTTAAATCGAGCCGCAAGTTCAGGATACATTCTATCGCCATAGTTATTTGCCCATAGTGTCCCATAGAGCTGAAAAGCCCACATGCTGTAGTAATCATAATATGGACTGTCATTATACCATCCATCGCCACGATAGTCTTTTAAGCATTTTTCCAAAAGATCCCTGATATAATCCTCTCGGACGGCATAGCCTCTACTTTTAAAAAAACTTAGGATCATGATATTGAAAAAGCGCCAATTCATCTGTATCGTTGGCCCATTGCCATAACTTAGCATGGTCTGGGCGAGCACATTTTTTGTATGTGCTGTCAAAGGATCCCACAGCACTTCTGGAGCAGCCATCAGTGCAACAGCTAAACCGCCAAATTCCACCAGCTTTTGACTTGGCCCTCCATCTTTGGGAAGTGGAGCAATATAACTTTCAGAATTCTCGTCCAATAGCTGTTCCAATTGATGCCGATAATAATCCGCCACACGAATATCTCGAATCCTATAGTCAGCATTTTCCTTTAAAAGTGGGATAGCTATGAAAAGCGTGCGGCACAGCCCCTCTAATCGTTCCGTTTCGTTGTGCACCCCATCTCTGGGATAGCTACGTCCAGGCTGTTTAGCAAATAACATGGGACTATTAAGATCTTGAACCTCTGAAAAAGCCCCTTCTAACAAATAGGACGCTGCATCCAACCAATGCTGGCGTGTCAGGCCAGTATATGGGCTTCTTTTAAAGTCTGGATTTTTAAGCTCAAAAACCGCTTTTGTCTGCGCCTGTACAATCGCTCCGAAGCCAACAAAAAAACAAACTATCTTCAAAATTCGAGATATCTGCTGTTTTATTTTCATATTTTTAATCTCCTTATTTTTTTTTGGTTTTATCGCGCCACTCCAGCACTTTGACGGTTGTCGGAGCATTTTCCGCTAACCCCTCACCATCTTTTTGGACCGTAGCCTGTACGAATAATGCTATCTTGCGTTTTTTTCGCCACAGCTCAGTATCATATGTAGGTTCCCAAGATCCTACAGATTCATCACAAAGATCAACAGGATCATTCGCTTCTCGCTGCATCCCCTGTAAGGTCAAAATCGAAGGCCGATATCCCCTTTCCTGGTCTCGAAAAATCAGCGTTAAGGCAATTCTATCATCTTTACCCCGGACCAAGAGCTGCGGTCTAGCGATAGGAATCTCTTTTGTTCCACCACCACTTAAGCTAAATGAGGTCCTTCTAAAATCAAAAGAGCGGACTTTCCATTCGCCGTCCTGCAAATAAATAACTTTATATTGTGGAATCCGAGAACCTGGATTACGCCAATAACTGGCTATAAAAGGATTTCCCTTGTCGTCAGCAGCGATTGATGTCTGATTAATCAGTTCGTGCTGCTGCGGTATACGGGCAGCATATTCTACGGTAGATGCTTTCATCGGCAGATTATATCTCGTTCCATTGCTGCGCTCCCAGGTTAATCCGCCATCTTTTGAACAGGCATACGCCATATCATGATTACTTGCCACATTTGGGCTTTCACGCCAGACCCAAGATAGATGTATCGTTCCCTGATTATCAACATAACTTTGCCAATACGCATTTCTCTTTCCTTCACCATCAATCAAGTTGCTATGAATACGTTTCCATTGCTGCTGTTTCACGTCATAGCTATTCACCACGAGATTGCCATTGCCCGATCCCCCATCCCGATATAGAAATAGCAGCTGGCCATTAGGCAGTTTTAAAAATTCGGGGTAAGTCACCTGTGTTTCATTTCGACCTACCATAACCTGCTCATAACCAAGCACGAGGCTATTAGGATGAAGAGAACGTGCATACCTCAATCGACTGTCATGCTGATCCCAGCATACGTGAAGATATCCAGCCTTGTCCACCATAATGCTGATAACATTGTGTGCATCTTCGGCATGGCCAGTATAAGCGGTACGCCGCAACTGCCAAGTCTTTCCCGATAGCAGACGTCGGCCTAAAACGACATATCCCTCGTCGTCATAATAAGATATATACTGATACTTACGGTCACTTGCTAAGGAATTTTTGCGAAATACAGCCGTATTAACCGTATTCTTTGCCCATCCGCTCCCCGCTATTGTTTCCTTAATTTTTTGTCCCTGCACCTGACAGAGAAATAATTGGGATACAAAACAGAGCATCCCTATTCTTAAAATTTGACTAAGATATCTTTTCATTCATTTTCTTAATTGAGCCTTTAATGCTCGTTTCATAGGTACTGTATTAGCGAATGCCCTTGCTATGATCTGTATTCCAATCCTGTCCTGACCAGACACGTTTGGCACTCCAATCTGTAACTTCACTTGTCCAGAAAGGATCATCATCCGGCAGCCCCAAAGGCAAAAAAATCACCGAACAGAGGTAAGGACTTCCTTGATTATTGTAAGAATCGGCGAGACCAGGTTGACTACCATACATGCCCAACGTCAACCAGCCATTTTGATAAGTACTTGGATTCTCTGTTGTTTTTTTTAATACAGCAGACAGCGCTCCACGGACCTGCCCGTTTGTCAGTTCTCTTGGGAGTCGCTTCTTAAACGCCATGTCTGCCAAGTGATGAAAGGCCGCGGCCCTATAAATTACGGATCTTCCTGTTGGCGGAAAACTACCGTCTGCATTGATCAGCCGCTCTTGGATAATAGCATAGCGTTCGTTTCGAAGCCTGATTTTCGCAAACATGTTATCATAGTTCGGGGTTTTCAATTGGATCACATCCATGATACCCCCCAAAAAAGGATGAATCACATAACTATTATAGTAATCGAAAGCATACTGTGGGCCATCCATATACATACCATCACCAACATACCATTGTTCCAGTTGCTGCAAAGCATAGTCGACACGCATGACATCCCAATCCTCCGAATATTTGGCTAAGAACGCTTCATTCATCGCCGAGAAAAGCAACCAATTTGAATATGCTGGACGAAATTGCCGCGTAATCTTTATCGATGCAATTAAATTCTTTTTGGTTTGATGATCAAGGTGATCCCACAGCCATGGACTTCGCATAAAACCTAAAGCAATAAAGGAGGCATCTACAAGTTGTTGCCCCCCAAGATCAAAACGCATAAAATCCCGTGCGTTACTATCCAATGCATTTTTAAGTGCTTGAATCGTCCAAATTCTATATTGATCACGTAGCTGTCTTTCAGCGACAGAACCACCATCCAATGAAAGCCAAGGGGTTATACCAGACAATACTCGTCCCAGTACCTCAACATATTGCACTTTGATACGATGTTCTCTGTTATCCACATGATTTGATGTTGTCTGCGGCATGTTTAATCGTAGGCTATCATGGGCCAAGCTCCGCAAAACAGGACGTAGCATACGATCCATTTCTTGAAGCCAAAAAGTTCTCCCTGTTTCCTCATTACCTGTAGATTTCTGCTTTACAATTTGGCCCTTGACAAACTGAACTGCCAACAGCAACAGAAAAAAAGGTAAAACTCGCATCTTAATTTTCATAGCTTATATTATTTTTTATCGAGATAACGGTACATTTCTGTACCGGCCAATAAGAATGCACCTACACCAAATGGAGCCGTAGAGTTCGCGTCGACCACTTGGCCGGGGATAGCTTTCTCACCGATAGGCTGCACATATCCGATTCTTCCGTCATCCTGCAGAGCAATTTGACTCAGGTAGTGCCAACCTTTAAGGGCGGCCTGAGAAAACTTCGGATTCAAGAGTACGCCTTGGTTAATTCCCCAGAGTAGACCATACGTAAAGAATGCAGTACCGCTAGTTTCCCTCCCCGGCGCATGATCCGGATCCAACATGCTCCGCGTCCAAAACCCTTCATCCTGTTGGCAGCTTATGATCGCAACCGCCATTTCTTTGAATCTTCGTTGATAATAATCGTAATGTTTATCCTGCTTGGGTAGATCCTGTAAAACTTTCGCTAAGGCCGCGAACACCCAACCGTCACCTCGCGCCCAAAAATCCTTTTTGCCATGGAGGCTTCTGTGTTTTGGATAAACATATTTTGCGTCACGATAGTATAACTTATCCGTCCTATCGAACATAATACTATCCGCATAGGAGAAATAGGTATACATTTTATCCAGATAAAGTGGATCTTGGGTCAATTTGTACATTTTGGTCATGACTGGCATAACCATGTAAAGACCATCTGCCCACCACCAATAATCAGTATTGGGTGAATGGATCTGATAGTCCATAACTTCTTTCGCCCGAGCTATCTTTTCTGGACTTGGCGATAAATTATAAAGATCAATATAGGTCTGGAAACAAATCTGCCAATCTCCAAAAAGAACATAATCATCCGTTTCACCATAGCTATATTTCCAATCTTGCCTGTTGGTTGATTTAGCACCTTTCCAACCATTGAACCTTGCCCAATCTTCAGCGTATTTCAGATCGCTTTTTGAGCCTGAAATCTTATAGAATTCCATATTTCCAGTATGGTAGGCCGCCTGGTCCCAAAATGCCCAAACCTCTGGCTTGTGATGCGATTGCCAATACCGGTTTGCACTTTTAAGCTGAGAAAGGACAACTTCTTTTTTTAGTTTCTGTCCAAAAGAGAAATTTCCGATAAACAATAGGCATAAAATAAAATTGATACGCATGTCTTAAGATTTATAAGTTTTGATTCCCAAACCGGGATAAACAAAACTACTTCAAATCGCTGTGTAAGATGTTTGAATAGAGACTAATCATGACCCAAAATGGGATCAATTTACGTCTAAAAGGCCAATCTATCGTATTTAAGAGCTCTATTTTAAATAAACGTACAATATACACTTATTTAAAAAACATTTGTATCTTTAATCCATATAAACCTAAAAATATTCAGTTGGACTCTTTCTTTTCACGGTACGATAGGGATGTTATTGAAGCACAATTACACCTTCTCAGATTTAAGCCCTAAAAAATTGAGCACAGAAACTGTTACTGCGATAAGAAGTTTACCTACACTGGATTGGACTGGTGAAATAAAAAACTATTAAGATGAATGCAAGTATTAAGCAGATTATCACATTTTTGTATCTATCTCTATCCCTAATAACTATTGTATATAGTCAACAAATGGGACTCAACCCTGTGACAAAAAATTATGAGCTTCCCTCTCTAACGATCAACCAGACTATTCAAGATCAAGAAGGATATATTTGGTTTGCATCCACACAAGGATTAAGTCGTTATGATGCGTATAACATACTCAATTTTAAACTTAGAAACACGGAAGGCAAAGTAACCACCCAACAATCTATTACGACGCTGATAGAGTTGGGTAACAAGCTAATTTTAGGCAGTGAGAGTGGGGTTTATGTTCTCGATAAACATAATTATTGGGTATTTCCACTACAGGATTCACGCGTCAATACAGTTCGCGTCAATACGATGATGGTAGATCGTCAAAAGAGGCTCTGGATTGGAACAGACAATGGCATCTTTATTTATAATAAAGACTTAACCCCTTTGACGGAAGCTCAAAGTTCGCAGCTACTCAATAATCTAATGCGCGGTAAAACAGTTAATATGATCTTTCAAGACAGCCAGACCAACATCTGGATCGGTGTGTGGGGATCGGGCTTGTTTAAACTGAATCCCGACAGCAGCACACTGCGCTCTTACCCTAGACTCGGTCAGCGCAACAACCCATTCAAAATCATGGAAGATGATCGGGAGCAGCTATGGATATGCACGTGGGGAGATGGAATTTATCTATTCAACCCACAAGATCCAAATAATCCATATAAGGAAATTGAAATCAAAAATAAACGACGTAATGTCGGCAAAGAAGATCTATTTTACAACATTATCCAGGATCGAAGTCGCCAATACATTTGGGTACTTTCTTTTTCGGGGATATCTACACTGCAATATCACAATGGACTAGTGCAGGAAATTGATCTATCTAGTTATTTCGACAATACGACAAATATCTTCAACGATATCTATCAAGATAGACACGGGACATTATGGCTCGCTATTGGAGGAAAAGGGGTCTCCATGTTTAGTTTCGATAAACCTCTTATAAAAAACTATAGTTTCAAACAGATCAAAACTTTATACAGCATTGCTCCAAACCTAAATATGCTCTATCGGGATAATACAGGTATTCTGTGGTTTAACCTTGAAAGATTTGGTTTTGGGAGCCTATCGCCTAAAACAAATCAGTTAAATACCTATAGTAATTCCAATTTTAGGGATTTGATCTCGATACGTGCCGTAACTTGTGCGATGGATTTCGGACAGGAACTGTGGGTAGGATCCGCCTATGAATCTTCAATCAATATATTCCAGAAAACTAACAATAATATCAAATTCTTACAAAAAATAGATCTAGCAGGTCAGGTCGCCCACGGGGGAATACCTTCATTTTTCTTCACGGACAAACAAAAACGACTTTGGATTGCCACAACAAAAGGCTTGCTCCTGAAAAGATCGGAATCAGAAAATATAGCAGTCATCCATACAATAAAAGATCAACCAGTAGCCATTGCCCAAGATAATCAAAACCATATATGGATTGCAACCAAAGAAAATGGGATCTATTGCATAGATAATCGAGATTTAAGGTCTTTACCCATGCATATCGGTAAAGAAACCTCAGGGTTAAAAAGCGACCAGATCGAAACCATGGATGTGGATAAGGATGGGAATCTATGGATTGGTACCAAGGATAATAGGTTGATTAGCTATCAACCTACAACTAAGAAGGTAACGGAAATTGCCAATACGACATTATTTGAAAAAAACCAGCTGCTTGACATCGTTTGTCTTGATCATTATACCTGGTTGTCTACGACCCGAAACATATACAAAATTAACCGCCTAAGCAAAGATATCAGTGAATTTTCAGCATCAGATAGTCTTCAGGTCAACATGTTTTCAAAACGGGCTTTCGCAGTAGATAAAACCAGTAATACCGTTTATTTCGGTGGTTACAATGGAATTGTGCAACTCAACGATTATAGCATTGTGCCCAATTTCAAAGAAAAAGTTCTTATTTCAGACATAAAAATTAATAATAAGTCGATTATTCTAGAATCAAAACAGGGAATATTCAGCGATTCCCCCGCTAAATTGACCTTGAATCCCCAAGATCAAAACATTGAAATATCCTTCTCGACCCTACCTTTTACGCAGGAAGGAAAAATCCGTTATGCTTATAAATTGGAAGGCGTAGACAAAGAATGGATCTATGCTCCTCGAGATCGGATCTTTGCAACATATAACAATTTAAGTAAAGGGAACTATCGATTTTTAGTCAAATCAACCGACTTGTACAATAAGTGGAGTACAACTTTTACTCAAATTGAAATAATAAAAAAGCCTTCATTCTACGAAAGCAATTTAGCTTATTTTTTATACACATGTATTTTCGCTGGGGTTGTCTTCTTTTTTATTAATTATTCTTTCAAGCGTTTAAAATTGAGTGGTGATCTAAAAATTGCCCAAATTGAAAAAGAAAAGACTAAGGAGCTCGCGCAGTCCAAACTCAGTTATTTTACCAATATTTCACACGACTTGCTTACGCCGCTAACTATTATATCCTGTTTAGTTGATGACGTTCAGATGACTACGAAAAATAGTTTGGAACAATTTGATAAAATGCGCCTTAATCTAAGCCGGCTAAAACGGTTGCTCCAGCAAATCTTAGATTTCAGAAGGATGGAAAACAATGGCATGAAGCTACAAATCAGTGCATCTAACTTCCCCTCTTTTGTTACTCAATTGGGAGCCATGCATTTTGGTCCAATTGCCAAAAAGAAAAATATCGATTTTGAAATTCAACATGGAGACTGTCCCGAAATCCTTTTCTACGATGTCGACAAAATCGATAAAGTTCTTTTCAATCTCTTATCAAATGCATTTAAATATACCGAACAAGGTGGAAAGATTACACTTTCTTATCATGTGGAGGAAGGAATAGATTCCAGTAGACTCTTTATTTATGTTCGTGATAATGGCGTAGGAATATACCCCGAGGACGTCGATAAAATTTTTACCGCTTTTTACACCAATAATTCTACAAAGCATCTTGAAAGTAATGGTATTGGACTTTCGGTAACCAAACAACTGATAGAAGCTCATCATGGTGCAATCCATGTGGAGAGTCAAAGAAGTATTGGAAGTATGTTTCAGATCACGATTCCGATCGATAAACAATATTACTGCAAGAAAGGAATAGAGGTGATGGAACAACCATTTGTCGAAGAAATTAAAACGACCATTATTGAATCTAATACCGACGACCAGCGATTATCAAAAAATATACTACAGCCCAGGCTTAACCTGCTGTTAGTGGAAGATAATGAAGAGCTTCGTTCAACCATGGCTAGAATTTTAGCACACAATTATCAGGTCCATATCGCACATAACGGTCTTCAGGGATTGGAAGTCCTCGAAAATACAGAAATTGATATTATTGTAAGTGATATTATGATGCCCGAACTCGATGGACTCAATTTTTGTAGGATCTTAAAATCAAACGCAGAGCTAAACCATATTCCAATTTTGCTCTTAACGGCCAAAAATAGCATTGAAGATCGTATTGAATGCTATCAAGCAGGCGCCGATGGTTATATCAGCAAACCTTTTGAGATTAAAGTTTTAGAAGCCAAAATCCAAAGCTTCATCATCAATAAGCGTTGCCGACAACGCGTTTTTCAAACGAATACACAGATTAATATAGCAACACTTGATCACACGCCTTTAGACGAAAAGTTTGTGCATAAGATGATTCAGGTTATCCAGCAACATCTTTCGGACGACCAGTTTGATGTAATCAAACTTGGGGATATACTAGGCTTATCCAAATCGACTCTGTATCGAAAGACAAAAGTTTTATTGAATGTATCTCCTAGCGAGTTTATTAAAAACATACGACTAAAACATGCTTGTCAAATCATGAAAAAAGATCGGTCCATTTCAGTGAGTGAAGTGGCTTTTGAGACTGGTTTTTCAGATCCGCGTTATTTCGCAACCTGCTTTAAAGCGGCATTTGGCGTAACTCCAAGTGAGTTCCAAAAAAACACAGTGGAAAACACCTTTGTTCCCTCATAATTTTGAATTATAAGATCCTGTTTAAAATTCATTTCGTATTTTAAACAGGATCTTTTTGCCGATGACTGTCTTTTGTTTCCCGTTTTCATTGTATTTTTATCGTAAATTGTATCTTGATATCCCTAAACAAAAATTAAGATGGCACTTAAACATCGATTTATCTTAATTGGTCTCATCCTGTTAAAATTCATCATTCAATATCAGTTGATTAGTCCGATTTACGAATTGCAGCGTGACGAATTTCTACATCTCGATCAGGCGAATCATCTGGCTTGGGGCTATCTCTCTGTTCCGCCCCTCACCTCTTGGACCTCCTATCTGATCAAAATAATGGGAAATTCCGAATTCTGGATCAAATTTTTCCCCGCATTGTACGGAGCTTTGACGATTTTAGTGGTCTGGAAAACAATAGAAGCGCTGAAAGGAAACCTCTTTGCACTTATATTTGGCAGTTGCAGTATTATGTTTTCCGTTCTCTTTCGTCTGAATGGGTTATATCAGCCAAATTCTCTGGATGTATTGTGCTGGACTTCCATATACTATCTCATCATACGATATTTGAACAACCAACAATCGAAATGGCTGTTTTATATTGCCTTTGTATTTGCTATTGGCTTTTTGAATAAATATAATATCATGTTTCTGATCTTGGGTTTAGTTCCTGCTCTTGCACTCGCGCCCGAACGGAAGGTATTTACGGAACGAAAATTATATGGTAGTTTACTCATCGCCATACTTATCATCTTGCCGAATTTAATATGGCAGTATCAAAATAATTTTCCGGTATTCTCTCATTTTAAAGAGCTTCAGGCAACGCAACTCGTCCACGTCAATCGGTGGAGCTTTGTCCGTTCTCAGTTTTTGTTTTTCTTCGGGACTTTTCCTGTTATAATTTTCGGTTTATATGCCTTGTTGAAATATCCCCCATTTAAACCTTATCGCCTATTCTTCTGGTCATTTTTTATTACCATTGGTATTTTCCTATTTTTAAGAGCCAAAGATTATTATGCGATAGGTATTTATCCCATTTATTTTGCCTTCGGAGCGGTTTATATTGCATCACTACTGGAAAACAAAACTGGTAAAATTCTTAAGCCAATCTTCATCGTTTTAACAGGCATCTTGTTTCTACCGATCTACAACATTGCCTTTCCCAATCGCAATCCATCGTACTTTGTAGAACATCCTGAAAAATACCGTAAATACGGCATGTTAACCTGGGAAGATGGTGAAGAACACCCACTTCCACAAGACTTTGCCGATATGTTAGGTTGGAAAGAACTTGCCCACAAAGTAGATAGCGTTTATCGTCAGATTCCCCAACCTCAAAATACACTCGTTCTTTGCGACAATTATGGACAGGCAGGTGCTATAAACTACTATTCCAAACTTGGGATTAGGGCTGTTTCTTTCAATGCCGATTATATCAATTGGTTTGATCTGAGTAAAAAATACCGCAATTTGATCCGGGTCAAGAACCGTTGGGAGCGTGAAACTGAACTAAAAACAACCAGTCCCTTCTTTACACAGTCAATGGTAGCAGACTCCATTACAAATAGCTATGCCCGGGAACATGGAACAATGATCTTCTCTTTTATCAACGCTAAAATTAATATCAATGAACGGGTTTCAAATGAAGTAGAATCAGAAAAAAAGGAAAAGAATCTTCCTTTATGAATTAGCGACTTTTAAGCCTTTAAGGTTAACTGAGCGCTTTTTTTATCTGAAATATTTATTATCTTTAATATACTTAGCCAAAGCTTCCCACCTAGTCATGCTCGCCGTAATACCGCCAGCACCGTAGCGACTACTGGGGCTTAATACCATATTAATAGGATATTTATGCGATTTTTGAATTTTTTGAAGGGACAGGGTAATCTGAAGCAAATTGATGTTAGCGAAGATGATGATTTTGTGGATTTACAATTGACAGTAACAAAATATTGGAAGGACGACGACGAACATCATATCGTTCAGGCAAAGGGGCTTTGGGGTAGAGAGACAGTAGGCCTGGCAATAGCCTTTCGACCCGATATGAAATTAGGAATTGTAGACACTGAGGTTGATAAAAAAAGATTTTACCGTGAAGGAGTTAACTTCTATTCGATAGGTAAACTGAGCGACAATTTTACCAGGGCCTTACATAGCTTATTTCAAATAGATGGTACGCTTGGTAATATGCAAGATAGCGTCGGTTCCACCGCATTTATTGTCAGCGGACGACCAGAGCATTTTGATGAAGATTATATTAAAGCGAAAGTTTTCTTCGACGGTGCAAATGAAAAGAACCTTTACGCCGAATGGTATGTCAATGTGGATTTAAAAAACAAGATCCTGGAACTCCGGGAAAAAGATCCCGAATACAGAAAAAACATACTCGCTATCTTGACAAATGTTTAAATTTGACCGTGCTTTCCCATCAACTAACCAGCGTTGAAACACAGGAAGCTTTTTGACAACAATGATCACTTAACAAGGACCATCCTTTTTGAGACATGCAGTTGTTGGATCATCCAGTACATATCGATCATTAAGAAAAATGCAGCAAAAAAGTCACACTATACCACTAAATTCATTTCCGAATGATTTTAATTTAGGAATATTGATAAAAAAGAATGCTGTTAGAAATTTAGAACTAGCCCAAATAAGTCAGGCACATCGCGATGATTTCTACCTGTTTTTTATACTCGAGGAGGGAAATGGCATCTTCGAAATAGATTTTCAGCAACACCAACTGGGTCCTTCTTCTGTCATGATCATTCAGCCCTATCAAGTGCATCGTGGCATCGCAATGGACTACAGTGTGTTTAGTGTCCTAATGATCAGTGTAGAAAACCTGAATTCGGATTACATCAATGCATTGAAAGATATTGATACGATTGCTCCAATCAACATTGACCAAGAAACATGCACTATCTTATCGAAAACGGTAGATATCTGTTTAAAGCTCAACGAAAGAAAACACGAAAAACTGTATCCTACGTTCATGAAAGACAGCTGCAATACGATCGCAGCCCTAATTATTTCACAGTATTTAGTACAATCAAAAAAAAGTGACGCACAGTCCAGAGCAGAGCATATTACAAAACAGTTCAATGCATTGTTGGATAAAGATTTTATCATCAATAAACAGCCAAAAATATATGCCGAGAAATTGAAAATATCAACAGCTTATCTCAATGAATGTATCAAAAAAGCAACTGGAAAGCCCGTCACCTATCATATTCAACAACGTATCGTATTGGAAGCAAAACGGCTGCTATACCATTCAAGTAAATCCGTCAAGGAGATTGCTGCCGCACTTGGCTACGATGATTATCCTTATTTTTCACGCTTATTTTCAAAAGTAACAGGCATGACTGCCCTTACATTTCGAAACAAAAACCTCGAATAGTCCAATACTTACCACCTTTTATCTCTTTTAAACCCCACTGGATTAATATTTCTTTGTAATATAAAATACAGTGAACCCCATTCCTTAATTCATCAATATCAAAAGGTATAAAATCCTTTTTGAGGAATTGCAGATTTTCGCTGGAATAAAACTACTGTAATCAACGGAATTCAAAAAGGTAAAGCAAATAAAAGAGAAAGCTAATGAGATATTTCATCGCCGAGCCTGTCGGGCAAGTTAAAAACGATTTATTTTTTGAAGTCGCCAATTTTCTTTGGGATAGTGGAAATGAGGTTTCCCTTGGCGAAAATATTATCTGCAATTGCCAAAAGATGCAACATGCAGATTACGACTATACCATCTCCCTCGTTCCGAACAATGAAGCTGTAGAATCACTATTTAATACACATTATAAAATCATCAGCAAATATTTTGACCAAATTGACAGCGATGGCCCTATGCTTGTTTTAGCGAATACAGGCATCTATACCAATGCTCTGCCTTATCCGCATAAGATTTACAATTTTGAAAAATTAGATACACAGGCTTTGTCCAGCTTCTTTGACTGGTGCAAAAGATTTAATTTATTTGTTAGAAAAAAATAAATTAAATCGAATTCTAAATATCGGAATATGCCGTAGGAAACAGTAGCACCTTTATACTTTTAGATACGTTATTCTGGTATTGCGGTAAATCCTGCATTGGTTTGTATAAAGGTCCAAAATCTTTCCAATGTATATTCCTGTCTTCCATATTTTCGAAAGCCGTTAAATACATCAGGTTGGGCATCGTACTACCGGCAATTACTTGTCCATAGAATACAGCATTAAAATTTAACTTATTAAAAATATCGATTTCACCGTTGTTGAACATGTCTATCTTATTCATTGACAGTTTCTCGGTTGCAGCCTCATAACTGCGTAGTTCATAAATGCGTTTATTTTTTTCAGCAGATAATTTAGGAAGCGCTGATTTGGGCATTCCTTCAAATGCTTTCATCCATATTGTCTCCAACCTTTTGAAAGGAGGATTACTATAACCTGCCCCAATATAAATCTTTCCAGCCTCCAGGTATTTTTGATCTTTGGCCAGCCGCTGATCCAAATTAACCAGCAAACTGAGATCAGCAGCACTGATGAACACGTAAACCAATCTATCTTGGCCAACTGCATTTTCTAAGGGTTTAAATACGCCGATTTCTTTAAATCCCAATTTATGCAATGCCGGTAAATAAGCCGACTCAAGATACTGGTCAATGACTTTCTCCTGCTCATCAGTCTCATAATGATATACTTTCAACTGAAAATAGTTCTGATTTACTTTTTCAAATGCAGCGGCATAACTTCCCACAGCGACAAGCAATAAAACTAAGATGAAAGGTCTATATAGGTTAAAGGCATTCTTTTTCATGAGCAATAAGATGAATTGGTTATTGATTATACCATAAAGATAATATTAATTTTGAAAGTTCAAACTCGGAAGATTCGTCTCATCACAAAACTATCTTCCATTAAGCCTAAAAATGGGGATTTCTACTTATTAGAATCGGTATTTTACCCATGCTTCCCCTAAGGCTTTTTAGTTAATTTAGCTCCACCTTTTTTTAAAACGAAAACATGCCAAATAAAACAATACTGATGTTGGACGATGATAAACATGTCCTTGAAATATGCACAATAATCCTTGAAACAAACGGCTATAATATGGCCGTTTCAGAAACCTCTCACGATATCATCGAAAAGGTTGAAGAGGTACGTCCAGATTTAATCTTGATGGACAATTGGATTCCAAAAATAGGTGGTGTAGAAGCCACTCGTCTGCTCAAAAAACATCCTTTATATCGAGACATCCCTGTTATCTACCTCTCCGCAAATACCGATATTGAAACACTAGCCCAACAAGCTGGAGCAGACAGCTATCTCGCCAAGCCTTTTGATCTAGAAGATTTAGAAAATAGAATAGCTGAACTACTGTAGTTCTATTCTTATATTTCAGCACCATTACGGAAATGCTACTCGCGAAACTTATATTTTCATACCCTACTTGCGCATAAGGCCACATTGAAACGAATAGGATCATGTGTTGCTTTAATACAATTGTGGCTTACTCAATTGCAGGCATGTATTGTCATAGTTGTCGCGGCATAGTCATCGGGAATCAGCAATTTGGAATGAATGCAATACCACATTTGAAGTATAAATAATAATACATACTTTCGCATTGTAGTATTAGAAATAATCGTTAAGACAGCATTAATTACGCTATGTCAGAGTCCGTTTTAGCATTTCAATCAGGTTCATTCCATATCCGTCAGCTGACAGAGAGCGAATCCCCACTTTATAAAGCGATGCGTATCGAGTCAATTCAAACCGAACCTACACTTTTTCGACAGAGCACTCCTCCTGAAATAGAACTATCTGATAAGGATTGGGCAGAACGCATAAGATACCCGCGTATTGTTTTTGGTCTTTTCGAAAATGAAAAAATGATTGGGATAACCAGTATGCTGTTGCTGAATAAAGAAGAAGCCTACTTTGGTCAGTCTTTCATACAGCCACAGTATAGAAAATTAGGTCTATCGAGTCTTTTGTATAAAATAAGAATGGTGTGGGCCATCGAGAATCAATTAAGAAAACTGACGATAAGCCATCGTGAAATAAATATGATTTCAAAAGCCGCTATCCGAAAAGCCGGTTTTCACTATAGCCATAAAGAACTTGTACAATGGCTCGACGGAACAAGTGGTTACTCTATGTATTATAGTCTACTCCTATAATCAGTAAGGCGAACTAACTGGACTGTTAATCAATCCCGAGAAACCAAGATAGGGTAAAATAATCGCTTTTCCATCTTGAATGCGTATATTGAATCGATTTATGTTTCATTTAATGCTGTGTTAATACCGGATGAAAAAACTAATCTTGAGCATATTCTTTTTAGCTAGTTTAGCTTTGTATGGCCAGCAAAAGGCAACAAAAGACAGTTTTACAGCAAAAATTCAAGAACTAGAAGGCGATATAAATCATGATGGTTATCCGGATAAAATTGTTCTTGCCATGGACACTTCAAATACGGCAACACCAATTAAAACGCAGGTATTTCTGTCCAAACCCAAGGGAAAGCTACAGTTGGCCCTCTCCTCAACGACGATGATCGAACCCCATTTTCCGCTGCCCAACTTCGCTATCGAAAATGGTCAGCTTCATATATTAGCCGATATCACAGATGGGCATACCAACTATACATTTCGTTGCAGAAATGGAAATTTTGAATTGATCTACCTAGAAAAAGGAACCTGGGATGGCAAAAACACAACGACTGAAACCCAATTCAACTTATTAACTGGGATAAAAACGGAACAGGTAAAAGCGCTAGGGTCCGAAGAGAATCTACAAGAAAGAAAAACTACGATAAGAATTAATCCCTTACCGTTACTGCAAGAGCTCAATCAATTTGATACCCCCTCATTTAGGCTCAATAAAACTCCTTAGCCCAGCATAAACAATCGATAGGATTCTAAAAGAGATACCCACCGGCCATTTTATTGGCTTTCGAGACTTTCCATAAATGCAATGATGTCTTTCTTTTCCTTTTCGGTCAGATGCAAATTTCTATCTGACAATGTCTGATTGGGTAATTTGATCCCCAATCCTGCCCCACCCCCATTATTATAAAATTCCATGACCTCATCCAAGGACTGATAGATCCCATTGTGCATATAGGGAGCAGTTTTCTTTACATTCCGGACAGAAGGTATCTTAAAGGCATATTTATACGAATCAACACCAATGATATCATAGTACCCTAAATCGGAATCCAGCACAGAATCTTTCAGGGATTTTGGTACGCCCAGGACTTCGACTTCGCTCTGAATAAATTTAGGCGGTGTAACACCGTTGAATAAAGGCAGGAAATGACAGGTCGCACATTTTCCCTTGCCCATAAATAAATTAAACCCATCCACTTCCGGTTTGGATAATGCGTTCTTATCCCCACGCATATAATCATCAAAACGGCTATTGATTTTGGTCAGGCCACGAATATAAGAAGCAAGTGCATTGCTTACCTGCTCAGCTGAGATCGGTCCATCCGCTGTATTGAACGCTTTATTAAATAATGATCGATAGATTTTATCCGAAGAAACGTATTGAACGATATCAGTTACCGAGCCGTCCATTTCCTGCTTATTACCAATGACTTCGTGTATCTGATCTTCCAGCGTCAACGAACGCATATCATAGAAATAGTTGGACTGTAAGGCCGCATTGAGCAATGTAGGCGTATTGCGTTTGAGCAAACGTCCCGAACCATGAATGTCCACTTGCAAGTTTAACCCATCAGTAAATGCGCGATCAGGATGATGGCATGAAGCGCAACTTCTCGTATGTGTCCCCGACAAAGCAACATCATAAAACAATTTCTCGCCCAATACAGCCTTTTCATTGCTGAAATGGAATTTCGGCCCTGGGCTAAAGGCATCTACATTAAATGCATTCAGGTCAAACATCGTATTGACGTCTTGCCGAAGCATCCGATTGTATCTGATTTTAGGGCCTGGAAGATTACGTTGCAACTGTGCTATCTCCGTGCTGATATTGTTGGCAAATTGGGTAATGAATTGCGCCCTATCGAACGATTCAAATTCCGCATGTTGTTGCAAATATTTGATCGCCCCTGTAAGCATTAAAGGTAGTGTTTCTTTTCTACCTGCATATTGCAAAAGAATTTGCTGTAGACTGCCTAATGCAATGGAGGACTCGATCATACTATTTCGAGAAAGTGCATTATCAAATCCGGTAATTCCTAAGGAAATAATCCGAAACACCTCCAATTTTGTTGCATCCAAAATACGCCAGTCTTCCAATTGATGATCTTCAAAATAGGAAATCAAATAATCCGTATTGGTTATCAAATGTTCGATTTCACGAATTAGCTTTTGCCTATTGTTATTAGCGTAAGTGGGATAGATAAGCTCTTCAATCACCTGCAATCCAATAGGCTCCACTCCCCTGGCCAAAGAGGGATCCAACAAATCTGCATTTTCAACTTCCTCCACCGGAGGACCATTTAATCTTCTGGATAGATCTGCTGTAAAATATTCGGACGCCCATTCAAACTTTTTAAAAAGAAGCCTTGTCTTCAAAAAAGCTCTTCTCAGCCCAAGTGTATCCACTTTACCTTTCCGTACTTCGGCATTCAGTGTATCCTTGATATAAGTCTTAAAAGAAAGCATCTGACCCAGTACTTCTTTCTGAATCAGATGCTCACGGGCATTGCCCACTTTTTGTTTTGTATAAACAGGCTGCCCTGTAGTAAATCCGAGGGTAAATACTATTGCAACCAATACGATAAAAACAACAACCTTTTTACACATCGCTCAATTTCCTATCTCTCGATATAAAAACCGTTTATTTGAAAACGAGCGCATTTCTAAACGGATTTGCTTTTCTATCCCTTTCAGCAAGAGGCTCTATTCCCCAGCGTTTTTCTATAAATGAAAGGATGCTCACTGTTTCATATGGCGTATGATCCACTACACCACGTTTAGCAAATGGTCCAATGACAATTGCCGGGATACGGCTACCAGGTCCCCAACGGTCAACGACGGGTGGGTTAACGTGATCAAAAAAGCCACCAAATTCATCGTAGGTCAAAATCACCAACGCGTCTTTTGCATTCGGTCCCTCCAATACAGCATTGATTAAGTCAACCGCAAGTTGCTCGGAGGAATAGACCGCCGAACTTCCGGGATGCTCATCATTGCCGCCACCCGGTTTAACAAAAGACACACTTGGAAGCGTCCCTTCTTTTGCGGCTTTAATAAAATCGTTTTGATCCTTCATGTGTTTTCGCCCTTCCTTACCATCCTCATAATTCGCGAAGTATAAAAAGGGCTCATGATTGTAGGCAAAATTATTTTTACGTTCGGCAACAGCGTCATCCCAGCCTTCTGAATACCAAGCCCAACTTACATTTTTCGCTGTTAGGCGATCGCCAATGGTCGGCATAGTCTGAGAAGGTAATAATTTGGAAGTATCCGATTTCGCGGGATAAGGTTTGTTGCGAGAAAGCACGTGATTGATCGCATAACCGTCTGGCGTAACTACACCATCCTTAATCATCTTGCCATTTGCATCAAGTTTAGCAACCATTGAGCTTGGTGCATCAGGCCAAACAGGAATAGCTGCGGAAATCAAATAAATATGATTTAAATAGGATCCGCCAAATACACTCTGAAAGAAATTATCACACAATGTATACGCTTTGGCAAACGGATACAAAGGTAGCTTCTCCGTATTGTAATAGCCCATTGCTAAACCTTTGGAATCATTATAGAGGGCAAATTTATCCATTTTCCCTCCATTGATCTGCAATTGATTATGATAAAAACGGTGTGTAACATCGGGCGTCGCCTTATCCGAAGGTACATATTGGTCTATATTAAAAAATTGATTGGGTAGATTGGTTGGAAAGGAATTATTACGTGGAATTTCGGGGAGGTATTGGTAGGCTTTACCGTGCTCGTCTACCTGTAAAAAATCCCCCTTCTTGACATTCGCTATGCCATTGGCTCCCTTGAATTCGCCATACAGATTGTCAAAACTATGGTTTTCCATATAAACAACAACCACATGGTTAATTTTTTTGATCCCTTCATCGAAGGGAATCTCTTGGTGTCGGGCGTTTTTGGTAAGTCCGCAACTGCTGATACTCAAAACTCCAAGAGACAAATAAAATAAGTGTTGTAACCGCATCCTGTCTTCTTTTAGTAGGTTAGACTGTAATTTCTAGAACAAACTTACAATTATTATCGTTTTCGTAACCTATAATCAAAAGGATTTGCGACCTACGTATCAGGTTCTTTACAGGCAGCTTTCCTCTTATCACTAAAAACAAAGACCTGTTTACCTATTAGCTTGTAGCTTCCACTTCCTCATTCTTGGTATAAAGTTTACTCCGGTAGGTTATACCCCATTTAGTAATCTCATCGATGATTGGACCCAAAGTTTTTCCGCACTCGGTCAATTCATACTCTACCGTCAGGGGTTTGGTATTTAATACTGTTCTTCTGATCAGCTGGTTCATTTCTAAATCCTGCAGTTCTTTAGACAACATCTTCGCACCTATCCCTTCAACTTCGCGCAGCAGTTCCATAAAACGTAATTTCTCGACCAACAATAGGGTACCTATAATATGAAATTTCCATTTTCCGGCTAAAATCTCCATGGTATCGTTAATGGCCAACACACGTGTTTTACATGCACCCGACGACGTTAAAGTTGCTTCCTTTTTCATTTCACTTTTTTTTATTCATGCATTACCCGCCTTCCTAGAGCATCCTATTTCCCTAAACGATCAGCGATAGATGAATACACAAGCAAAGCTTGGCTCCATTGGCATGATTTCTTTATTCTTACAAAAATACGCATTTATAAAGTTTCAGACCACTATCTTTTTGGAAAGTAGTTTCCTTAAGGAAACTGATACCTAAAATAAACTATCTATCATCTACCTTTGTATTGGCAACATCAGAAGGAATAAATTGGCACAGTTGATGCTGCAAAATGAAAAGTGCAAATAACATATAAAAAATAAAACGATTAAAAATGAAAAAGCAATTAATCTCGGGTTTAGCCCTTATGCTATTGTTAGCTTCTTGTCAGAACACAAACGGCGACAAAGCAACAACAACAACTGCTCAGGAAGTAACTGAACAAAAAGGACAGACTTACACTGTTGAAGCAGATAAAAGCTCATTAAAATGGACTGGTTACCATAAAGGCGGTTTAAACCCAAGATATGGTGTTTTGAAAAGCGAAGGAACACTTTCAGCTGAAAATAATACAGTTACTGGTGGTACTTTCACCATTGATGTCAATTCTATTCTGACAGATACAGCTTCTGTAGATCCTGCAACATCCGGTGGCAAAAAATCATCAGATTTGGATGCACATTTAAAAAGTGCTGATTTCTTTGACGTAGCAAAATATCCAACTGCAAAATTCGAAATCACCAAAGTTGGTCCATTCGATGCAGCGCAAGGAAAAAGTGTTGTTGCTGATGCGACAAATACGGTCAGCGGTAACTTAACCATCAAAGATAAAACGGTGAATGTAACTTTCCCTGCAAAAATTACGTTCAATGGTGACGAAGTAACATTCTACTCTAAATTTACGATCCAAAGACAAGATTGGGGTCTTACTTACGGTACAGAAGGTAATCCACAAGATTGGATGATTGCACAAAACGTTGACATTGAACTTAATGTCACTGCAAAAAATGCGAAATAGTTTTCAATAGCGTTTAGTCGCTTATAGTAAATAGATTAATCGGGTAGGTTCTACTTGATTAATCTATTTGATTTAAATAACCTCCCAATAAGAGGTCGTCTTCATTCAGGACCTGGGTCAAGTGTGAATCTTTCAAGAGGTATATGCGGTCACTGATTTCCATTACCTGCCTAAAATAATGATCTGATATCAATATTCCTTTTCGATATTTTACTAACTGAATCTGTTCTTTAATAAGCTCAATATAAATAGGACTAAGACCGACAAAGGGTTCATCAAGTAAAGCGATGGATGCTTTGGTATAAACGATCAATAGCGTTTCAAACAAACGAATCATTCCCAATGATAGGCTACTCAATCGCCTATTCAAATTCTCTTGAACCAATGGAAGCTCCAGTAAATTAACATCATCAATTTGAAAAAATTGAAGGGCTTCAGAAAGCAGCAAATTTCTAGGCAAAAAACCTTCCTGAGGGAGATAGGTAATCTCTCCTGTCTGGTAGCCTTTTTCAAATTTAACACCTTTGCAACGCATGAAAGCAAAATCCGCTTTAATACGTCCAAATATAACGTTCATCAGGGTAGATTTCCCACTACCATTTCTGCCCAAAATCCCGACCACTTCTTGCTGCGCACATGTCAAATAAAGCCCCGAAAGAATGCTCCTGCCACCACGACTAAACGATAAACTATCTATGTATAGCAGCTCGTTAGATAAATTTTCAGACTCCAACATAAAATTACAAATAACAAAAAGTCTATTACACTAAGCCTTATCAGCAGACTTATGGGAGATAGATGCAAATTTTTCAGAAACACTTCTTTCTTAGGAAGATGAAAAATATATTCGGCAATAAAAGAAATAATAGAACCAATGACTTTAAACCAAAAAATGAACATATAGAACGACGCTGTTCCAACGGAATTCAGCATAAAACGTGGTGACTGTAAAAGAATACCTCCTGTCACAAATAAATTAAAGAGAATAATGAATCTAAAAAATTTTAAACTCAACCGTATCGTCTTAATGGAATTCAATTAGAAATGTATTAGCTACTTATAATCGGCGTTATCATAATAAAAAGGTTTTAAACGCTGAAATGAATATAGCCAAAAGAAATGACCGAACATTATTTTTAACATTCCTTAACTTCAGCGGATGCACCTGATAGCACCTCTATATCCTTACTTTTCGGTTTGTTCTAATTTTTTCTTCAATCGCTGTTTTGCCTTACGAACCGCTTCCACCGAAACACACAGCAATTCGCTCATACTTGCATTACTTAAATCCAATTTGAGCAGCGCTAATATCTTGAGGTCATTCTCGGTAATCTTTGGATAAGTTTGCCGCATTTGTGTCAGATAAGCTGGATATACCTTATTAAAAACATGTTTGAATTTTTGCCACCGCTCATCGGTCATAATATGCTGCTGCAAAAGCGCGTTCAGATTATCCGTAACTTGTGTCAGGTATGCCGGATCAGATTCAGAAATCTTTACTACTTCCTGCCTAAGTTGCTGGATGACGACATCGTTTTGCCGGATAGTGTCTGTAAACTCGGTCAAGGAGTTGCGTAAAATCATTAGCTCCTGATCTAACAATTGTTTTTCATAGGCAAGCGCAAGTTGGTCTTTTTCCAGTAAAGTATTCCGCATCTTAATTTTAATTTTCGACTTATTGACTAACAGAACAACTATCGCAAAAATCAACATAAGGACAATGCCTATAAACTGATACATCCGTTTTGTCCGAATCCGTTTTTCTTCCGTGGCTTGGATAGTCCGGTTGTATTTTTCAGATTCCCTTTGCCAGAGCATTTTCTGTATCTCCTTGTCATTCGTTCTCTTTTCCAACGAATCTTTCAGCATTAGATACAAATGCAATTGCTTAAGCTCCTCCCCTTCACGTCCTAAGCCCCGCATAATGTTGGACTTGGATTTTGCTAGTTCCATTTTATATTTCAAAAAATAGGGTTTGTCTTCCATCAAATGCTCACAGGCCATCGTATATTGCTCGGCCAACTTCCATTCTTTCAATTCGATATACCAATTGGCTAGATTGAGATTTGCCCGCATTGCATCTGTACGTTCATTGTAACGCATGGAGAGCGCTATATTTTTCTTAACCAATGCAATAGCTTTTTCCCTTTCACCTTTTCGCCATGCATGATCCGCCAGATTACCCGAAATAATACCGATCCACACGGAATCCTTCGCCAATTTAGCCTCATCCATGGCACGATTCAAATAAGAAAAGGCTTGGTGATTGAGCGAGTCCTTTGCCAGATATACAGCAATAGAGTTGATCAGATCGACACGTTCTCGTGAAGCCGGCTTTGTAAAGGGTAAAGCCTCTTCCAAATAAACAACAGCATTTGCCTGATCACCAATATAACTGTAGAAGCTCGCCATAAATTGGTAATGCTTCACCACCAAGGGGATTTTTTTGATATTGACTTTAGATTTTAAATCATTCGCTCGTAGAAAGAACGGAAATGCTTCTTTTACCCGTCTATAGACGAAGTTGTAATACCCTTCACGGGCACAACCTAACATTTCTAATTCAGCATCAGGATGAACACGTAGCAGCTGCTCAGCCAAACGATAATAGCGCTCAGATGACGAATTTATACGATCAAAAGCTATAGAGAAACCATCGGCCATGCGCATATAATAGGCCCATTTTAAAGCAATATTCCTTTTTTTGTCTGCCAATTCAAAAACCGGAGCCAAGGCATTTCTCAACTTGATCGTATCACCGTCAAATCTGATGGGCAACAGTAGGACAGCTTCCAGTTGGACAACAGGATTCTCAATAGCAGATATTTCTGCTACAGATTGCCCATAGACATGATTAAGGTTGCCTGACAATACCAAAGAAACGAGTACAAAAGAATAAAATAAAATGGTTTTCATGCTTAAAAAAGGTCAATTTCAGCGCGCTGTCTCCCTATTGGTATAACCAATAAAATAATTTTCAATAATTCTTTAAAATTAACACGCAAAATCCTTAAAGAAAATGGTTAATACAGACATATTGCTCGCAAATCAATGCGCCCAAATCCGGTTATAAATATAATATTTATAACTTTAACATAATTATACGTTTTTATTAAAATTTCGCCTTCTTTCAACACTATTACACTCCATTAAATTTGACAGATCAGGTCTTTTATTTAACACTTTTCCAAAAAAATGAACAAAATTCAAACAAAAACAACAGGATTAACTCTCCGAAAAGGAATATTGAAAGATCTGCAGGAAATATTAATCCTATTTTCCGGAACGATTGAGACTGTATGCGCAAATGATTATAATAACGAGCAAATTGTAGCATGGATATCATCCGTCAATAACACTGGCCGTTGGCATCGGCTAATCGAAGATCAGTATTTTATTGTAGCTGTGCTGAATCAGAAGATTGTTGGTTTTGCCTCCTTAGCTCATGGAGATTATATCGACGTCTTGTATGTGCATAAAGATTTTCAACGACAAGGGATTGCACAACAGCTTTATAATGCACTGGAAACCGAAGCTACCACACATAAAAACACTATTTTAACCGCAGACGTAAGCAAAACAGCAAAACCTTTTTTTGAAGCTAATGGCTTCAAAGTTATCGCGGAGCAGATTCAAATACGAACTGAAGTCGAAATACCAAACTATAACATGAAAAAAGATCTTTAGGTTCTCTTCCGAATTTTAGAAATGCTCTCCATAGTCGATTACTTCAGTTTGCAAAAGCAGCTTACTTTCAGTATTATTCTTTAATGTCGCTGTTGCTATTTTAGTCTTTGTATCAACACTGAACTCCAGCACAGCCCCAATGTCCTTTTTATCATTAAAAAATGAAGCAAAGTTTTTAAATGTCTCAGTTTCATCAAACAAAAACCGCGCAGCACATCGGTTATTATGCTGATCATACCATTTGATATAAACATCTTTGGGAATACCTCGAGATGCCATGTCCATATCCCGAAGACGCTCATCAAAGACAAAACGTTCGGAATTATAAAATTCAAAGTCTGCGTCGAATGTTTTAATGTCGGCAGACATAACAAATTTTGGCTGTAAAGAATACCGCGTGCGCAATTTATCCCAATAGCCATAGGGAATCGGTTTATTTGCAATAGCTTCTTGAACATCCGAAGGAATAATCGATGTATCGGACAATACCTGTTCGCGCCATTCTTGATTAAAGATATTACCATACGTTCCATTTTCCTTGGATGTATCCGTAGCATGGAGCACTACTTTTTCTGCTTGATAACGACCAATTTCGACCTGACGACGTCCTGTTCCAGTGGCCCATATCACAAGTACGCCCCCCGGAGCAAAGCCCAAAATAACCTTATTATAATGTTCATCAACAGTTTTCGTCGCCCCTTTTTCTTGGTATGGTGTACTGAACAACGTGCGCAATTTATCATAATCAATCGCACCGTTCATACGATAAAAAACATCTTCAGCAAATGAATACCACGTAATGTCCAATGCCTTAGGCAATGACATCACCTGCTCATATGTACCACCCCCAGCCTGTCCCCAAACGGCGTTATAGTTCACGATATTGCCCTCACTAAATGTAAACTCATAATCCTCATCTTTCGGAAAGATAAAGCGGCCTTTATACAGCTGGACGGGATAAGCTGTAGGATTACTCATCGCACAGAACCATTTATAGCGTCCTTCCTTGATATTATCTTCTTGCGTGAGGCGTTCTTCCCTGAGGTCATTAAACTCACGTATTGTCGTTGAGAACGCAAATATAATCGGTAGCAAAATAAGATATCCAAGCAAAGTCGGAACCAAATATTTCCAGGATTTTACAGCCCATGTTATAATCACGCTACTAAAGAATGTCAGGAAAATACTGAGTGTTAAAATCAAGGGAAACATTTCCTTGATCACTCCGCCCAGATCCGCATAAAGTCGATGCTCGTATTCATCACCCAAGGTTGATAAAAAAAGAAGTACCGGAAGCAATAAAGAAAATAAGCAATAAAAAAGAAAACCATAGCCAAGTTCAAAAGCGAATTTTGGTTTCTCTAAGACCTTTAATTTCTTTCGAAAGAAATTAAAATGGAAATAAACCAAGGCGATAACAATAAAATAAGGCGAACAGCAAAATGCAGCATAAACTAAATTTAAATCTGCATTCTGTACAAGTAGGGTCGCGATTAGGCTGATGATGGCAACCAAAAAAGCAGAAACCGTAGCTCTTAAAATCATTGTAATTTGTTTTTAATCCAAAAAAATCTGTTGATTTCGCCTAACCGACAACAACACACTTCAAAAATAACAAGAAATGTTTTAGGAATATAAAGCGATCGATATTCAAGTACATTGATCAAATATTCGACCCAAAGTAGACAATATATTCTTTTAACAAGAATGTATATAATTAACTTTTATCGGTTTTCGCCAGGATCGATATCCTGAGCCATTTCAAACACAGTCAGTAAAGTTCCAGCTTTCCCCCCTCTCCAGCAAGAGATCGCTCGTTATCGTAAATTTTCTTCGAAAACACTCCAATCAAAGGTCCCCTAAGGAAAGTCGATCAAGTTTACTAACTTCGTTTTTATTCTTCAAATCATGGATATACATAATAAAATTAGAAAAGCCAAAGAGAGTGATTCGCATGTTGTACCTGAAATTATGCTCCAGGCGATGGGAGACATTATATTTCGTTTTATTCAAAAAGAAGATCCAACTGAGGCCGTACTTTTTCTAACCCAGCTTTTTAGGCAAAAAGGTAATCTCTATAGTTATGAGAACACATTTGTCGCAATTGACGATAATGAACGTATTGTAGGCTCTTTAACTGGCTACGATGCTGATCAGTTTGTTGAATTAAGACAGCCTATTTTGGATCACATGAAGGAGCAGTACAACAATAATTTGATTCCGGAAGCCGAAACAGCTGGTGACGAATTTTATATCGATTCAATTGCTGTTGCTCCCATTGCACGAGGTAAAGGTATCGGAACACAACTTTTACAGTATGCGATTACACATGCCAAGCAACATGGTTTTAAACAAGTTGGTCTGCTCGTTGACCTAAAGAATCCCAATGCGCAAAAGCTCTATGAAAGGATTGGTTTTAAGCTTGGTAAAAAAACACCTTTCGCAGGCGGTGAATATTACCACATGTACATTTCCCTTGATTAAATACAGTGTTTATCTTATTTATCGCCATTCAGGCCTTATCCCGCTAATCAGTACCGTTTAAGAAGAAATCCAAGCAGCTTTGGCGGACATAACCAATTAGATCAGAAATAACCATTGATCAATTGGCAAGGATTTTGTATTCCAGATACCAACTATGAAAATTTGGGAATAATGAAAAAGCTACTTTCTATTGCGGTAGGCTGTTTAAGCCTAGTTCTGGCAACGCCAGCTTTAACACAAGCACAACACAGAGGACATGACGACCATGGCTGGCATGGCAGCAAAGATCGAGAAAAATATATCAGAAAACGAGAAAAGGAGTACGATAAATATGTCCGTGAACGCGAAAAGCAAGATCGCAAATACTGGAAACATGAATATGAACATGATCATGGCCGTCCCAGATGGGCTAGCGCACATCACTACGATATGAGACATCATGTGTACTTTAGCGATTATAAAACATTCTATGATCCCTATCGGGGCGGATATGTCTATATGACCAATGGTCGATGGAACTTTTCTGTGAATGTCCCTTCTTTCCTCATGAATGTCAACTTAGGAAATGCAGCAATCCGTGTGATCAAGGACGTACCTATTGACAGAAGACCTGAAGAGTATTACGCTGATAATGAAGATTGGGACGATTAAAGACACGATCGAACTTTTTACGTTTATTTAGAATAATTACTGATAATACTGTATTTTTGCGCTGTTCATCCTATTGACAGCGCATCTATGACAAATAAAAGAGCTAAACAAAATATTCTAAAAAATATACTTAGAAAACTCCATCTTTATTTGGGCTTATTATTTGCTGTAATCTTTTTTACTGTTTGCGTTACAGGAATGTTATTGAGTTTTGAAAAAGAGCTTACCCCACTTTTATGGCCGAAAGAACAGAAGGTAACCGTACAAACCAATCGTCTTTCCCTTGCACATATTTCCCAAAAAGCCGAAGCCATATTTCCGGACAAAAAGTTGTTTCGCATCGAAATTCCAGCAGATCCTTCCCGCAGTGTCCGCATACAGTATGGACAGAAAAAGACTGGATACTGGTATGCATATATGAATCCTTATACTGGAGAACTATTATCCAAAGGTCGGCAGAGTGACCGTTTTTTTCAAAAGACTTTAGATATCCATCGTTTTCTTCTCGTCGAAAAAATCGGAAGTACCCTAACAGGAATCTCAGCTCTAGCAGCTCTCTTTCTTGCCCTAAGTGGTATTTACCTTTGGTGGCCCAAAAATAAATCCATATTCAGACAACGTGTAACGATGAAAAAGGCAGCCTCTCTCAAAAGAAAGGTCTGGGATTTTCACGCAGTCGGCGGTTTCTACGCATCTTTGTTTTTAATTATTTTTACCTTAACAGGATTGACCTGGAGTTTCGATTGGTACAATAAACAATTCTATAAAGTATTGGGTTCAACCCAAAAATCAACAAAAGAGAAGATCAGCAACACCAACAAACTGGCTTTTTCAGATTACCTTGTGCTGGATACGATCTATCAGCAGCTAAACCGCCTATACCCTACCTCGGGAAATATAATTGTCACATTTCCTGAAAAGAAGGATCTAGCTTTTGCGCTAACCAAGGAAAACTTTTCAAATACAACTTTACAGATCAACCAGGCATTCTTTGACAGCAAATCCGGACAGTTACTTAAAAATAACCCTTTAGCAAAGTTACCATTGGCACAGCAGGTTCAACGGATGATGAAATCCATCCATATGGGATCGATATTTGGACTACCCTCTAAAATTATTGCATGCTTAGCCGTTACACTAGCGGCGTCTCTCCCCATCACAGGGATATGGATATGGCTAAACAAAAGAAAGAAGAAGAAACCGTCAAAAAGCCAAAAGAAGAAATCAATTCAACTTCAAACCATAGCATAGCATGCATGGTTACTTTTCTCAAACACACAATTAGGCGACAATAGAAGAGACAGATTTCATTATTTTAATGTACTTTTGCCCGGTTAATTTTTCGCTCTGAACAAGGGTCAAAAGCTTTGTAACTGCCCTGAATCTATAAAAATAGGACATTCCTTAGGCATCATGTCGATGGACTTTGCTCACTTAAATATCCTGATATCCAGCATAGAAAACGGGAATAGCTTGTTATAAATTCTACAAATATCAAGATAATATTTGCAAAGCTTAGCGTCCTTGATCGATCTATATTTGCAAATAAAATGAGACATCATCTTCACAGACAACTACGGATCTATAGGTATGTGATCTATAGAGAAACGTTAGTCGATCCCAGGGAACATTTTTGGTCATTTATTGGTGCCTTTGTTGGGATATTTATTATCGCCTATATCCAATCACTTCATTTACCTTCGCTGGAAAATATCTTTTTAATAGGTTCTTTCGGCGCTTCCTCGGTTTTGGTTTATGGTGCTATACAAAGTCCACTTGCACAACCCCGCAACCTTATCGGCGGGCATGTTGTCTCTGCTATTGCGGGGGTTACAGTCGCGCAGCTCCTTCCCGACATTATCTGGCTGACTGCGCCATTTGCTGTAGCCTTGTCGATCGTTTGTATGCAATATACCCGAACTTTACATCCTCCCGGTGGTGCAACAGCACTCATTGCCGTTAGCAGCGGGACAAAAATTTCAGCTATGGGATATTGGTACGTATTAAGCCCTGTGCTATCTGGCTGTATCATTTTATTCCTGGTGGCCTTAATCTTTAACAATATCACCAAAAATAGACATTATCCTGTTAAAAAATCACGTCTGCGCCGTTCAAGAAGACAGCATTTAAAGGCGCGTTTTAATAGCACCAAAAGCCCGTCACACTTATAACGTGCTGGAATCCCTCATTCTATCCAAATCTATCGGATAGAATGGGTACTTGATTCATACCCAAGCAAAATTCGCCAAAGAAGAAGCTAGAATGATCTATTTTGAGAATAGCAAACCACTATAATCTATAAAATTACTTTTCCTTTAAATTAAGTAAATTCTCAAAATTAATTTGCATAAATTTTAACAATTACCTAATTTCACCGATAAAACACATATTAATACACAAAAGTATTTCTATAAGAACAATTATTTAACAAATAACCACTTAAATTAAAACCATTATTTAAAAAACACGTTAACTACTTTATTAATTACATTTAATTATATACTAACAACGTCAACCAATCATGACCAGATTTACGCAAACAGTACTGTTGATTCTGTTAATCTTCACAAGTCAACTTGTCGTTAATTGTTCCTCGGATAAGGATCCAATCGATGATATTGAAAATTCGACCAGTTGGATGGACGACCTCGAAAAATCTTTAGGAACAGGCACCAAAGCCAAATTAAACAATTGGATAGCAAAAGGTTTGGACCAAACCAAACTCAAAGAGGCATTTTCTAAGTCCAAGGATAAGGCTGCTCTGCTGAAAAACCTAGAAACAGCACAAAGTATTTATCATCAAAGAGTATATATTGAAGACTGGAACAATATCCCTGGAATAGAAAAATCTGATTATGTACCGAATGGCTTAGCCAATGGAAAGAACAGCCCATGGAATAACCCCGATTTAGATTTACCTGCTGTTGAAGCAGCCAACTTTGTGGACGCTACAGCGACAGAACTACCCGCAGGCACCAAAATATATCGTGTCACTGGCGGAAATCCTGCTGGCGGCTACTGGACCAAAGAGATTCCAAAATCCGTTGGCGACGTAATCGGCAGTACTGCCGTTCAACCGGCATGGAACAACTTCAGTAAATTCTACCGCTATGAAGTGCCACAAGCCAAAACACTAAAAGTATGGCAGGGGACCACCGCAAGACAACCCATTGCCGCAGGTATAATCAACCCCCATCTGCCTGGCAAAGCAATTCAGCTATTTATCCCTGCAGCTGTCAGAGATGATGCCTTTAAACAACTAGTACAAGAAATTCCTTTACCATGGTAACTATTGAATACATCAAAGCGCATTATCTGCAACTTCTGACGCTATTGCAACAGGAAGTTTCACTCAATCAGTCAGCTCAACCGTTTTTAGACTATGTTCTTCTTTATGAGAATAAATTTTCAGGCACATCAACTACAGCGGATGTACAACAGCTTCGGGAGTTTTTGAGAGGAGCAAACCGATTTGCAGATGAGTTTTCATTTTCCGATCGGCATGGCAGCCAAATACGGGCCTTGATCAAAAGTCTCTATGACCTATTGGATACCGCTATTTCATAGCTTATACAGGAGCGTTTTTGACTAGTAAGCCAAAAACGCTCTTTTACAAATTATCCTTCACATCCGCTAAAACGGTTATCATGGCCCGATAGATTCCATACAATAAGAAGAGTAGACTTGTAATTGTAAGCCCCAGATACTCCACCACCCATGCAATAAGTATAGCTACGAGGTGAATTTTACCATTCTCCGGTTTAAATGCTGCTCCCGAATAAACGTAGTAAGCGATGGAACCAAATAACACCAACCATATCATCGCATAAACATAATGAAGCGGATTTTTGCTGAGCTTTTTATTTTTAAACATGTGTCAAGTTTTATGATTTGTTAGCCATCCGTTTATCTAAACAGCAAACGGATATGTTGTCAAATGTAATCCCTAGCCCAGCTTTTCGCAAGGCACAACTATAATTCGCATCCGATGGTTTAATATTCGTGGCAACGCTAAAAAAAATCGGCAGCAGCAATCATCGGCATACAGCTACTTCGCTACTTTAACAACAAAAGAAAAAGTCCCTTACATGACTGCAAGGGACTTTACGATAACCGATTATTCCGATATGATCTCTATGCCGCTGGAAATTTGCTCATATCCATATAAAATATCTCCCAGGTATGACCGTCAAAATCTTCAATACTTCGCTGTTGCATAAAACCGTAGTCTTTCATTGGCGTTGGTTCAATGCCTCCGGCTTTCAATCCATTATCAACAATTTCGTTCACACGATCCAAACCAGAAACAGAAAGTGAAAGTAGTGCTGCAATCTGTTTTTTTGTATCTGCAAGCGGTTTTTCTGTAAATGTTTTAAATTTATCCGGAGATAAAAGCATCACAAAAATATGCTCACTCCAAACCATACATTTGCCTTGTTCGTCGGAAAACTGAGGATTATTCGTAAAGCCCAATTGTGTATAAAAATCCATTGACTTATTCACATCGGCTACGACGAGATTAATAAATATCTGTTTCATCATTTTAAAGTTTAATTGCTATTGATCATGCAAAGTTGAAAATTTTCATCCAAAAAAAACTTGACCTATGCGAAGATTTTTATGCAGCATCAATGAACAAGCAACGGAATGACCATACCTTATATGGATAGCTCATTATATGGATCGCTTGTTACTTAGCGAGCTCATTCAATTCGGCCTGTGAAAAGACATGCTCGCCTTTAAGATAACTATTTGCTTCTTTTAAATACGTATAGATCACCTCTCGCCCCTTTGGATTGGGCAATTTATATAAATTGCGCACCAAATATTCCTTGTCCCGCAATCGATCTTTACTATAGCTTAAAAAAGAGGGCGCATGTGTCTGCACACTCCAACGAATAAAACGTAAATCGATATTATCGGGATATTTCATGATCATTTCCTCCAGAAGCTTTTTCCCTTTCTTGAATTGACCTAATTTTGTAAACGGATTGCCCATATGTTTCGCCCATAATATTTCATAAGCAGCGAGGTATCCCTTCTCCGTTGCTGAATTGGCAGCTCTTTCCAGTAGTTTCAGATTCGCTTCACAGAGTTTCTTGTTTTTAACAGCAGTAGCGTACTCGGCTCGCATTTTATCAACATCAACTTGACCAAAACAACATATCGCACATAATACCAAAGAGACACAGACAAAAAATCGTATAACCATTTTCAATTCAATTAAAGTAAAAAATAGAACGCTGTTCTAGTCATATAACAACATCGACAAGCTTTGAGTTTTCTTATTTTTTAATCCGTTGAGAACGCTGTCTGTTTTGCCATTTGCCCAAAACAATCAATAATGCACCAATGACGACAAAAACCAAGGTTACTCCAAAGCTGTTCAAAATAACCCTGTCCATCCCCAATTCGGAAACATTGACAAAAGGATACGGATAAAATCCAGAAAACGAACCATGCCACAACGTATAAAAAAGATAGGCTAATGGGAAGATTAACCAATAAAAAAGATGACTCCAACGGATTGTTTCCTTGCACAAAAAACGCCACCAAAAAAGGAAAAAACTCAAAGGAGTGAACACATGTAATAACTCGTCAACCACCATTGACAAACCCTGTGGATGCGACAGAAAGCGGAGTAGGGTATTATAGATAATGCCGACAATAAGAATGTATAATGTTACGGCAGTAATTGTTTCGGGTTTAGTAAAAAATAAGCCCATTCGACTTTTTGACCAGCAAACTGAAAAAAAACAGCATAGCAGAACCATTACATTACTCAGAATTGTAAAATAACTAAAAAACTGAACTATATAGTCCACGCGACCGAGCTTTGAGACAAGAGCACTCAATACAAACTGCCCAACGACTGCAAACAAGGTAATCAAACCAATGCTACCAGCAAAAACAGATTTTAATGACTTTTGAGCTTCCATATTACGAGTGGTCTATACAATACTAAATATAAAAATTTCAACTGCTATTTGGAATTTTAAATGATCAAATCCAATGCACCCCCACCCGAACCTGGAATCCAGATTGTAAATAATTGCAACGAATTGTAAATGGATTCAGTTTCCTTACTTACAATTATTATTTTTATAGACTATAAAGTATTGATAAATGATTAGAGTAGCCATTATCGAGGATGAACCCGCCGTACGCAAAGAAATCAGCTATTTGGTCCAACAGGAAACTGACGTTGAACTTGTTGGCTGGAGCGATACGGTGACAAATGCTGTAAAATTGATTGAAGAGAAACAACCAGACGTTATACTCATGGATATTCAGCTCCGTGATGGTACAGCATTTGACATCCTAAAAAAGCTAACCGTTATTCCACAGAATATTATTTTCATTACGGCCTACAATCATTTTGCAATCAAAGCCATCAAATACGGTGCTTTGGATTATCTCTTGAAACCGGTCGATCAAACCGAACTAAACGAAGCCTTAGAACGTTACCGGCGTAAAAGCGAAAACAATCCCCAATGGATGCAACGTTTATCAATGGCACAAGAAGCTTTACATGCCAGCGAACTTCCCGAAAGCATTGCTTTGTCTTCCATACAGCATGTACGTATCGTCCCTGTTCACAACATCGTGTACTGCAAAGGAGACGGTCCCTATACTTTTTTCTTTTTAAATGATGGTACCAAAGAGTTAATCTCTAAACCCCTCAAATATTATGAAGAATTATTGCCACAGCCTTATTTCTTACGCACCCATCAATCGTATCTTGTCAACAGGTCACATATTTCTGGTGTCAATCGTTCCGAGTATATTGTCTTAAAGAACAAAGAGGAAATTCCAATTTCATCACGCAGAAAAAATTCGATCTTAAATCAGCTTTTCCCAGAAAAATGAGCGCACTGAACCGCATTTTCACTTGGCTACTACTGCCTTTGTTTTTTATCGCTTGCGCTCGAAAGAAAGACGGATTATTGCCCGACCATGATGCTATTGCTGCACAGATTAAAACGCTCGAAGACCAAAAATTAACTGCAGCAAATGGAGATTCCATCAAACAGGCCTGGTTAACGTTAGACCAAAATTCCACCGTAAAAAAAGACACGGTACTCGCTGCCCGTGTAAAATATTACCTGGCACGACTCTATGCTATGAGCGGTCAAGATTCGGCTCTTTTTTTTGTTCAACAGGCGCTTGAACTCATTGAACCCACCACTGGAAACGCAAAATACAAAGCACTTATTTACAATGGCATAGGAAACATCCGTAGCATAGAAGCAAAACAACGCGAAGCGGGCTATTATTATAACAAAGCCGCCACGATTGTTTTGTCGGATACCGCTGCAGGACTGTCAACCGAAGCAAAATCAGCAATATTATTGTCCGCTGCCCAAAATAACTTGAGCTCCTTCCAATATAACCTTGCAGAAAAAATGAATCGTTCGGTACTCCCGCTAATTGATTCACTGCCAGAAGGACATATTAACCGGCAACGCGTATTGGTACAAATGATACAGACGCTGAACACCTTACAAAGGCCAGCAGAAGATATTTCCCCCTTCCTTAATCAACTCGAAGAATTACACGCTAAAAATCCAGACAAATACAACATTAGTTTTCTTTACGATTCGAAGATCCAATACTATGAAACGGCTAAGAAACCGGATTCCATTTTACATTATGAATTGCTAAAAATAGCAATAGATGAACGTTTGCACCAACAGACAGCATCCTCTATACTGATGAACAATTTATTTGTAGATTACAGTAATGTAGCCGCAATCTATGTTTCATTAAATAAACCGGCATTGGGAGAAAAATTCATCCAAAAAGCCAGCAAACTTAAAGCGCAGTTTCCCAAATTAATCTTTCCCAACAACGAAATTACATTTCAAAACAGTCTCGCAGCCGTCTATCGCCTGCAAGGAAAAGATAAAGCAGCTATAGACGTACTAAATCACCTTGTGCAATTACAAAGGGGCATTTACCAATCGGAGAATACACAAGCGATCGCAGAAATGAATGCCCTATATCAACTCCAGGCGAAAGATCAGTCTATTCGTATACTGAACGAAAATATCAAGATCAATAAACTTCAGCTACAAAAAAATCGTTTAGGACTGATCATTTCCTCCCTGGCGGTTATTTTATTGATCATCATACTTTTCTTCCTATATTACAGTTTTCGCCAGCGACGCTCCAGGCAAGAGAAAGAAAAGGTTTTATTGCAGCAGCAGTTGTTGCGCACACAGATGGAACCGCACTTTATTTTCAATACCCTTTCCGCAGTACAGAGCTTCATGCGCCTGGATAAAAAAGAAAATGCCATCAAATATTTGCACCGTTTCAGTCGACTATTACGTAGCAATCTCGAATTAAGCCGTGAAAACCTCGTTCCATTAAATGAGGAACTTGAAACCCTAGAAAACTATTTGATCTTACAGCAAATGCGTTTTGAAGATGCTTTTCATTACCACATCACACAACCTGAAGATCAAGATTTAAGTGCAGTCATGCTACCACCAATGCTGATACAACCCTATGTTGAAAATGCAATTCTGCACGGTATAAACCTCGAAACGGGCGATGGTAGTATTGACATCCAGTTTGCGTTATCTGCAGATATCCTAAGGGTGACGATTAAAGATAGCGGTAAAGTCAATCCAGACATTCCTGAAATTACACATCGTTCACTCTCTGGAACAATCAGTCGTGAACGTATGCAATTGTTAGGAAAAAAAGCGAGTGTTCAGACCACCAAAGACCCCATTGCTGGCACTACGGTCACACTTCTTATTCCAATTACCTATTAACGATTTATATTATTTAAACAAACTGCAGCGCATTCAACTTGTCATCTAATATCAGGATAGGATATAAATTGTAGCGCAATTTCATTCGTTATCCATGGAAAATCAATTAAATTAATTAAATTCGTTTATAAACCAACGAAATAGCGTTTTGAACACAATTTTCAAATTTATAGTCGCATAATTTAGCCTCACAAACCACAGGCTAATTATTCTTTTATTCGGGTAACTCCTATCCGAACAGGTTTTCATTTCACCCTATTATTCTCGGTATTGTTAGCTCAGGAGAGTATTTTATGCTATTTCAGTATTTAAAATACCGTATCCCATCCTTTCCAATATCGTCGATAATATCAAAAATCAAATAAAGAATATTAAGCGCGACTACAACTCATGCGAAAAGAATATATCTGGGAGATCAAAGCACACAACACTCCCCTTCTCAAAAGATCCTGCAGCCATTGCGATAGTGATAGGTTCTACTGCAGTGAAAAGTTCAGAATGAATGCACAGAAAAAAAATATCGACGTTTGGTTGATTTATAGATGTATCAAATGTGATAACACCTACAATATGACCATTATTTCCCGTGCCAGCCCCGAATCCATCAATAAGGAACTGTTTCATAGATTTCAGGAAAACAACAGGGAGCTAGCATGGCAATACGCTTTTTCAACAGAAATCAGAAAAAAGAACAATGTTGAAGCAGATTTCGATACCATCAAATATGAAATACAGTATGAACAGCGGTTCATGGAAAATTTGCACAGCACAAACGAAGACACCTTATCCTTCAAAGTCGTCTATGCATTCAGCTTTCAGCTCAAACTAGCCACCGTCATTCGTAACTGTTTAAAACTATCATCCAGGCAGCTTGACCGATTCATCACTATGCAGGCAATTACTGTACATGGAAAATTTCTAGAAAAAAAACATCGCATCAAACATGAGGATATTGTGAAAATATCATGCGAAGCATTGAAACGCATAACCCGATAAACAAACGGCGAGCAATCCTATAATTGCCCGCCGTCTTATTAACTAAACACAAACTAAATTTCATTTCAGGTTCTCCCCCTGCTCATTGACATTATTTATTTTTGTTTCATTATATCCGCTAAAAGTTTCATGTAAAAACCTCCAACAACACTACGCGCCTTAAAGTTTTCACGGATCCCCGTAGTCGAATCATAAAAATCATTTAATGGGACACGGGATTCCGTTTGAATCGCATGATTATAGACTGGTTTCACCAAAGCTTCAAATGCTTCTTTTGACGGAGCAAATGATGCTGTCCAAAGAATCCAGTCATTTTTGGTGTAGGCCTTACGGCTATCCAATGGTATGCCGAATCTATTTTGCTTGGTCAGGTAATACTTAATTTCCGTATCATACACTTTTTGCGGAAACAGATTCAATCCCAACACTTTGTCCCAGATCAAATTATATTTTTGACTCCAGGTATTTTTATCGTCAAATGTCAGCGCGTAATGGTCGCCCGCATCTGCCATTTCCATCCATTTCGGAACCATTTCCTCCGCAATTGCACGGTATTTTTTTGCGATTGCAGTTTCACCAATGGCCTCCGCTAGCTGCGCATAACAGGCAATACCCACAATAGCTTTAACAGATAAATTGGCATTTCGTGCAAGATGACCAGCAAAATCGTCTGTACAGAGCTGCGTTTTAGGGTCAAAGCCATCTTTAACGAGATAATCTACCCAAGTTGTCAATGTTTTCCAATGCTTCCTCGCATAGTCCCCATTCCCTTGCACTTTAGCGATTGCCGCAGTTAAAATAATCATATTGCCCGATTCCTCCACAGGCATAGGCTCGCCATAGGTTTGACCATTGGCCAATGGATACGTACCCAAATCGTGAGCCGCCCAAGGATAGGGGTATTTACCGCTTTCGCTAAAATAAAATATTCCAGTTAACATCCCTTTCAACAGCTCCGGATTATAGATCAAATACAATGGTGCTGAAGGATAAGTGACATCCACCGTATTGATAAAACCACCACTATTATTTTCTTTGGAAAGCCATAGCAGTTCATTTTGTGGACTTTTCACCAAGGTATGTGCTGCTATACTTTGGCGATAAGCTAGCACACTAAGATGTGCATATTCTTTTCCACCCGATTTTAATGCATCTGCATATACAGCTTTGTCGAATGCTACGCACTTATCGAGCACATTACGATACTCATCTGCAGCCAAAGTCAGCTGATTTTCCATTGTTTCTTTACCAGAATTGTTCCACCATGGTCGCAGGTTATTTTTGAAATACTGAATCGCATAAATTTCATCGTATCCTACCTCAACAAAACGCTCCTCCGCTTTCGCACCCACATTGCCAAATGGAATGACCGTGTTCAGCGCAAGTGAGGTACCCTTAACAGTTTTTGCAGCGGTCGTTGTTCCCTTTCTAAAGGCGTCGACGGCTCCGCCCCTCGGACTAATAAACTGTTGCGTTTTATCCCGCTTTGGTGAAGCAACATAAAAATACCCCCAGTCTATCCGCATATCATCGGCACCTTTCTGCAAAATAGGCTGTTCGACCGTTCCCGCTTTTAGTACCGACAATTTTGCCGTTTCATATTTATCGGCGGTTACTTCCTGTGAAGGCTTATACACCGCAATATTTGTGGATGCACTTAGAAAAACTTTAATAGCATGTTGCTTGCCATCGTTTGCTTTTACGTTATACGTGATATAGCTTACCGGTCGAGCCAATAAATTCAGATCATCCATAAGCAAAGGCGACGTAAAGCTTAGTTTCAGATCCACCTTACCTGCCTGAAAATTATAGACCGTACGCGTCGCTGTTATTTCCACATCTTTTTGCAAGGCTTCCTGAATTTTCGGTCCACGCTCTTTAAGCCTGTCGACCAAGCCAAAATCCAGGTAACGACCGCCAGCACTATTCTTCAAATGGATGGCAATATGATTTTGCCCGGCCTTCAAATTCGCCTTGTCAATCGGTAAATATTGAAAGCTGTTAGTCCAACCTACCTTTTCGTAAACCTTCTTCCCATTCAAAAATACGTCTATATTATCATCATGATTGAGTTTTAAAAACAGCTCATTGATGCCCTTCGGATCCGTTACGGAAAACTCACGTCTCACCCAGATATCGTCCGATTTCCAAAGCGTCTTTACCTGTTGCGCATCATCACCGATGGGTGCAAGTCCTGATTTCCACGTATTCGTATTATAAGCGGAAGACTCCCAGCTGCCTTGAGGTTTTGATTCAGTATATTGTACCGTATAAGATTTATCTTCCGAAGTCGGTAGAATAACCGCATAACTAGGCTCTTCTTTGCCAAGAAAACGATAAATATTACCATCAACATCAATTAAGCCCAACAGCGAGTGATCAGCGTCTGTCCAGTGTTTCGTTGTCGACGCATGAAGCTGATCCGTCATGGACCATATACTAAAATTGGGGTTGTGCGTAATCAATGGATAAGCCGGAGCTTTACGTTCTTGGCCGTGTCCATCTAAAACAGTGGAAACACAGGCCACAATAACACAGAGACCTATCTTCCCAAGTTTGTTCATTGCATGAATAGATTTTTGAAAAGGTTTAATCATATTTTTTGGATAAATTAGCTACATAGTTTTCCGCATTGGACTTATGCCCAATCGTTTTAACAAAGAAAGTTGGAATAATTTAAATTCAGCTGTCGCATCGTATCATTTTACCTTCAATTTATATCATATTTGACATGCTGCCATCTAATCAAGATAATTATTATCTTTGAGAACCCGTCCGATCGTTATGTGCAAAATGACCTAATAAACATCGGCATTCAATTTTACCAACAACACAATGAGAAGTATTTACGTTTATTTCTTAATGACCATATCTTGTCTTTTTTCAGCGAGCACACAGCTTTATGCACAAGAAACAGATTCGGTCAATAAAAAAGAATTGGATCTGAGTTCCTTACTGAACGGAATTAGACAACAGCAAATTAATGATTCTCTTGAACGGGTAAAACTTCAGCATGAAATTGCCGATCTTAAAAGTCAAAATAGCCCCAAAAAGGAAAATTTAAAACAGCAGCTGAATGAGTTTGACGAAGAAAATAACCTTCGGAAGCAGCAGCTGAAAGTTAAAGTAGACTCCATCAAAAAAAACACCAAAAGATATGCGGTCGCGCCATTTCAGAATACGCTATTCTATATCTATAATAAACTTGGATCATCATTGGCCAAAGATCGTGCTTACAATGTGGTCAGCAGAATCCATAATCTATACGAAGATGATTTTGTGAAAGTAGATTCGTTTAAAATCGAAAACAACGAAATCAGTGCCGACATCGTATATAAAGATCTCGTCATAACTTCCGTCACTGAACTCGACGCACTACTTGAAGGAAAAAGCAAAGAAGAGATTGCGGCAAACTACCTAAAAAGAATTCAGGATTCAATCACAACGGAACGTGCAGATAACAGCATTACAAAACTTCTTACCCGTATTGGACTTGTATTGCTCATTCTCCTTGTCTTTTCGATATTGGTTCTACTGATAAACAAGTTGAAAAAATATGGTACGCAACGAATTTTGAAGGAAAGAACACAGCGGATAAAAGACATTAAGATCAAAAATTATGTCCTTGTCACTTCGGTACAAAAAACACGGATGTTTATTCATGCAATAAATATCTTACGCTGGGGCCTGATCGTCCTCATTGCCTTTATCATGCTGCCGATTGTCTTCAGTGTTTTTCCATTTACACAGAGTTGGGCATCCAATCTTATTGGACTTTTCACAAAACCCCTGAAGACCGCAGTTTTGGCCATTTGGGATTATATCCCCAATCTGATTACCGTATTTGTCATACTCGTTGTCATGCGTTATGCCGTTCGATTCATAAAGTATATTTTTAGCGAAATTGACAAAGGCAAATTGGAAATTAATGGCTTCCATCGCGATTTTGCCATGCCTACCTTTACTATTGTTCGCTTTCTGCTCCAAGCCTTCACACTGGTGCTCATATTCCCGTATTTACCCGGTGCAAATTCAGATATCTTTAAAGGAATATCCGTATTTATAGGTGTCCTATTTTCTTTAGGATCATCTTCTGCAATTTCCAATATCATAGCGGGACTCGTGATCACTTATATGCGTCCTTTCCGTATCGGAGACCGTATCACTATCGCCGACAAAACAGGCGTTGTTATCGAAAAATCACCACTGGTAACAAGGCTTCGAACGATAAAAAATGAAGAAATTACCATCCCCAATTCGTCGGTACTTTCTGGAAATACCGTCAATTATTCTACCTTCTCAGAAGATGGAATCTGCTTTCAGGTGGAATTGACAGTCGGTTATGAAGAACCTTGGCAACGTATACACGAATTGTTACTGAACATTCCACCCCGAATAAAAAGAGTCAACCTTAACCCCGCGCCATTCGTCTTACAAAAAAAATTAGACGATTTCTATGTCCTCTATGAACTGAATGTGTACATTGCTAAATCAGCGGAAATTGAACTGGCAAAGTCTGAAATTTTTCAATCGATCTTAGATGACTTTCTAGCTGCAGGAATTGAAATGAATGGCCCGCACATATTTGCTAAAGTTGACCATGTACAACAATATAATCCAAAAATGCCCAACAGCTCGTACAATAACTGATCTGAAAGCACAATTTTTAGTTGATTACTGCAAAGAATATATGATGCGTTTTGACCCGGTATGCATATTCTGTTGAATTCATCCACCGTTGTGAGCTTGTTTACTAAAGATGTAAAACATAGATTAGCTCTTCGGCTTCGACTCCGTCAGGCCAAACGACATCCCTGGATTGCGTGTATTTAAAATGAAATGACTGATTCGCTGCTTTCGACGCATCGTTCCCCACCCGATGGGATACCGTAATCTGGCCACACCCACGCTCACGTGCCCATGCGATACGCGCTTCATAAAACAAACGGGATAAACCCTGGCCTCTATGACTTTCCTGAATGAAAGAAGCGATCAAAATCGCGTTTGACTCATCTGCCCTATCCAATACAACACCAGTCAGCCCGACCAATATTCCCTGGTTATACAAGCCGAACATCGCACATTTGGGATTATCCAGCATGGCCATCCATTCTGCATCACTGTACCCTGCTTCTTTTTGATAGTTGCTACCAAAAACCTCAGGGGTAGAAAATAAGGCCTCCAGTCTAATTTTTTTATATTCCTGCCATTCTCCTATTTCTAAACGTCTTAGTTCATATTTTTCCATTTCTGGCACCTTTCTTTGCTTATCTTTCAGCGTAAATATACTTAAGCAAGCGCAATAAATGAACACTGGACCAGCGACATTATTCAAATTGGACTAGCTCATTTGCACCCATTGGCCGTAATTTTGAATTAAATTAAGAAATAGCTATTTCAATGCATTTACAACAAGGGGGCCAATTATATAAAATAAGCCTACATCGAAAAAAATGGATCGATAAGTAATGAAAAAAAATGAACACACACACTGACATAGCAATCACACAGGTAAAACTAACAGATATTGACCTGCTGCAGCAAATAGGAAAAGCAACATTTATTCAGACCTTTTCAGACACGAACACCGAAGAAAATATGAAGACCTATCTGGCCGAAGGTTTTTCAAAGGAAAAATTATTGTCCGAGCTCTGCGATAACGAATCTGAATTTTACTTCGCTGTCTTAAAAAATGATGTTATTGGCTACCTAAAAGTAAATACCGGCCAGGCCCAGACCGAACAACAGTGCCCCCAGGCATTAGAAATTGAACGCATCTATGTATTACAGGAATTTCAGGGTAGAAAAGTGGGGCAGTTATTGTTTGAAAAAGCACTAGCCTTAGCCCAAATAAAAGCAGCTTCATTTATCTGGCTTGGTGTTTGGGAAAAAAACTTGCGGGCAATCAATTTTTATCAGAAAAATGGTTTTGTCGCATTCGACCAGCATATTTTTCAACTGGGTGAGGATAAACAAATAGATATCATGATGAAAAAAACAATACCACCGCACCATGCATGAGTTTATAGCAGAAAATATACAGGTCATACAACAACGCATAGACGAAGCCTGCAAAGCAAACCGTCGCGATCCCCGCGAAGTAAAATTATTGCTGGCCACTAAAACCGTACCTGCCGAACGTATCGAAATCGCACTACAAACTGGTCAAACTTTAATTGCTGAAAATAAAGTGCAGGAACTGAAAGACAAATTTGAGTATTTAAACGCTGTTCCCCATGTCAATCATTTTATTGGTCATCTTCAAACCAATAAGATCAAGGATCTGCTCAAATGCAACGTATCCTGCATCCATTCGATCGATCGTATAGATCTCGCCGAAAAATTGCATCAGCGACTTTTAAAAGAAGATAAAACCATGGAAGTGCTCATCCAGGTAAATACTTCCTTCGAAGAGAGCAAGTACGGCGCTGCGCCAGGGGAAGTGATCGGCCTGGTTCAGCAAATAGCAACATTAAGCACACTAAAGATTAAAGGACTGATGACTATCGGTATATTGAGTGCCGAGGCCGAACAGGTACGTGCCTGTTTTAAATTACTCAAACAAATTCAACAACAGCTTATAGCCCTAGCTATCCCCGGTGTATCGATGCAAGAATTGTCGATGGGCATGAGCGGAGATTTAGAGATAGCGATAGCGGAAGGCGCTACGATTGTCAGGGTAGGCACAGCAATTTTTGGACAACGCCCAACACCAGATAGTTATTACTGGAATGAGAACCTATAACATAAAAACCAATGCAGATACATTTTATACAACACGAAGTCTTTGAAGCACCCGGGGCCTATTTAACCTGGGCGGAAAAACAACGGCATTCAGTTACTTTCTCCCATGTTTATCAACAGGATCTCCTTCCAAAAGAAATAGATTCCATCGATGTGTTGATCATTATGGGCGGACCTCAAAGCCCAGATTCATCCCCGTCCGAATACCCTTATTTTGACGCTAAGGCCGAAATTGCTTTCATCCGCCGATGTATTGATGCCGGCAAGGCGGTTGTTGGTATATGTCTGGGCGCACAATTGATTGGCGAAGCGCTGTCGGCAACGTACAGACATAGTCCGCAAAAGGAAATTGGAGTTTTCCCCATCACGCTCACAGAGGAAGGAATAAACGACAGCAAAATAGCACATTTTGGCAGCCCATTGCCGGTCGGACATTGGCACAACGATATGCCTGGACTTACCCCAGAAAGTAAAATCTTAGCAAGCAGCGTCGGCTGCCCTCGACAAATTGTTCGCTATACAAATCTCGTCTACGGATTTCAATGCCATATGGAACTTACTACTGAAGTCGTCCGGCTTTTGATAGCTGCAGAAGAAGATCTCTTTCTTCAAAGCCAATCGCTCCAGTTTGTGCAATCACCTGACGAAATTCAGGCTTATGATTACCGCGAAATGAACAGCAAACTTCATACATTTCTAGATTTACTTGAATGTGCATACACGAGAAGTCTAATAAGTAAATGAAGGGTATCTGTCTAAACGGGAGCGTAAAAATTTACAAAGGTAATTCATTCGTTGGATAAAAAATAGTAGATTTGGTGTAACACAAAAAAACTATTGATGAACCTAAGACGCAGTCAACTTTTAAAAATGGGCTATCTAGCCCTTCTGGCAATTCTCCTACACGCCTGTGTTTCCCAAAAAGAAAACAAAAATCTGACTTGGTATCAACATCAGGTTATCGAGCAGCTTGTCCCGGAAACTGATTCCAGTTATAGAGTTCAAATTGGTATTATGGCTGCTACCTTCTGGCTAGACAATCAGGATGGTCAACTGGCCAAAAAATTGAACCTCCTGCAACAGAGCTACACGCAACGAAATAAAGTCGATGTCGCTGTTCAGCAAGGTACCAACAAAATCATTCGCGTCACTAAATCAGAATAAGACTAGCTTATTCAAGGCAACACAAATGATTTTGGTACCCACCAATACTTCAATTATAGTTAATATCTTCCGCCTATACACATCATCCACTACATGATATTCTTTGCTATCTTTTCAATACGGTCCTTACAGGCCACATTGTAAATTAAGCGATTTTATTCATTAATATAATTTGAGGCGCTTCCTGCAATTTTTCACCGGCAACTTTTCCGAATGCGACAATATAAGGTTGTTGATTATGCGCATCCAAGCCCGCCTGATCTTCCCAGATTTCATAAAATATAAACTGGTTTTCATCACTGTTTACCTGATGCAGATCGTACTGTATACAAGCTGCTTCCTTTCTACTTGCTTCGACCATTTCTAACAATAATGCCAATACTTCTTCCCGATGTGCGGGAACTGCCTTTAAAATTGCGGTTAAATATACCTTCATGTTATTGATTTTTATTTTGGTAATTTACTCTTTTCATCGCAATAACGCCATGGATAAAGCGATTTATCGATCAATAAATTTTTAGTTTAACGTAGTTTCCAAATGGAAAACCTCTTCCAAATATTGTTTATATTCCTTTTCGTAATTGTCGACACGTTCTTGAGACGCACCCTTCTCCATATCATGAAAATGGAAGCTTCCCAGATGTTCCAATCCTGCAAACTGATTCATCTTGTGAAAACCGAATAAAACACCGGCATCAACGGAATGCTGATCAAAAAACTCATTTTCCATTGTAAAGGCTGTATCAGGAGCATTCCAGCTCGAAGTCACCATGTATTTTTTACCATGCATCAAACCTCCGGTACCATAATTAATAGCCGGATTCTTACGTGAACGACCATCATTTTTATAGATACCGTTGTTGTGACCCGCCGTAAAAACCTCATCGATATAGAGCTTCAGACGGTTCGGAACCTGAAACCACCATACAGGAAAATGGTAAACGATAATGTCTGCCCATTTAAAATTTTCAACTTCAACCATTGGATCAAAATCATCGTTGATATTGGTTACCCTTGTTTCAAGTCCATTTTCAGCCAATGTTTCAACCGTCCAATTTGTTATTGTGGTATTGAAAGAACCACCCGAGTGTGCGAATTTCTGTCCGCCGTTGATAATAAATATTTTCATTTCTATAATTTTTATTATTGATAACACAAATTTCTATCATATTTTTAAATCATACAAATAATTTAAATTGTATATTTGTATCATAAAAATAATAACTATGAAATGGAACTTAGAATGGCTTCGTACATTTAAGGCAATCTATGAAACCGGAACATTATCTGCAGCGGCACAGGAATTGTTTATTTCTCAACCTGGTGTCAGCCTACATCTGAATTCCCTGGAAGCCTTTACCGGGCACAAGCTTTTTGATCGATCTGCGCGGAGAATGGTGCCGACCGAAAAGGGGAAAATCTTGTACAACTATGTTATTGACCCACTTAAAAAACTAGAAACCGGTGAACAGCATTTTCACAAACGTGCATTGGACGAACGTGTCACAATCAGTATCGGAATGTGTTTTGAGACCTTTCAATACACATTGGAAGAACATATTGCACAGCTCCCCTTTAATTTAATTATCAAATTTGGAGAATATCCTCAGATGCAGCAGGATCTTGATAATGGTTTATTGGATCTTATTATTACACCTCAAAAAGGAAACCAGCAGAATCTACAATACGAAGCTTTCTCAAAAGAGCGCATTGTCTTGATTGCAGGGTGTCAGACCGACACATCCACACTCGAGTCACTACTGAGCGACAATAAAATTAAGGAAGCAGCCCAGCTTCTAAAAAAACAATTGTGGTATAGCACGGCTGCCGATATGGATCATTTAAAAAACTATTGGTCGACACACTTTGGCGAACATCCGGACTTCAGCCCCAATTATATCGTTCCAAATATCAGTTCAATTATACGCTGCTTGAGCAACAATACTGGCTTTTCCATTGTTCCCGACTTCCTTTGTGCCGAAGCACTTGCATCCGGAAAAATAAAACTAATCTGGGAAGGGACTTCTCCCGTGGAGAATATACTTTACTTTGGAACAAGAAAGAAAACCATGTATCAGGAAGAAATCGGTCAATTGGAAACGCTGTTAAAAGAGAAATGGTAGATCACCGTGCAATTTCTTGCCGATAGCCCGATTTCCGCTACTGATGCAGCATTTTGCTTAAAAATTCGGGCGTAACGCCGATATATGCGGCAACTTGTTTCTGCGGAAGACAGTCGATCAATGTAGGATAACGTGTACAGAACTTTTCGTAACGTTCTTTGGCAGCTAGACGGAGATTCTCCATCGATCGACTTTGATAATAAACCAATGCATTTTCGGCAAGTATCCGAAAATAGACATTCAGTTTCGGAATCTCCTGATAGAGCCGATGCAGATCTACTTTGGAAATCATCCATACCTCAGATTCAAATACCGCATCAATGTATAGGTTGCCCGGTTTTCCGGTTACCAAACTATACATATCGCCGATCCACCAGCCTTCGGGAGCAAACTGTTGAATATACTGAAAGCCGTTTTCATCCACGCAATAACTTCTTAGACAACCCGAAGCGACAAAAATAGTGTACCTGCTCAGATCGCCCTCCAACAGCAAATATTGTTTCTTCTTCACTTTTTTGGATATCACAACAGCCAATAGGCGTACGATTTCATCTTCCGTGAGGTCGATCTCTTTCTGAATACTCTTCAACAATAGCTGTTTGTCCATAAAAACAAAGGATGATACACAACAAACATAGATAAATTGATGTTTGTATCCAAAAAAATAGACAAGCAGCGCCTTTTCTACGAAGGGAATACACTTAGCTCTTCTAAAAGAAATACATTTTGTTCTTCATCGAAAAGGCGCATAGGATACTTATATATTTACGGATGGCCGTCCCGAAGCAATGGTATGCGCTTCCTTCAAGACCTCCGAATAAGTAGGATGTGCATAAGACACCCTTGCCATGCTATCGGCGGTGATTTCATATTCCAAGCCCAAAACACCTTGGGCAATCAGATCGGCCGCACGTGCTCCAATGATATGAACTCCCAAAAGTTCACCATATTTAGGATCGGCCAACACCTTTACAAAACCTTGCGTATCCATCCCCGCGCGAGCACGGGCATTTGCGGAAAATGGGAATTTCCCAATCGTATACGCTATACCCTTTGCTTTGAGCTCCTCTTCTGTTGCGCCAACAGAAGCCACTTCAGGCCAGGTATAAACCACGCTAGGGATCCGATCGTAATGTACCTTTGGTTTTTGGCCGTCGATATGTTCGACAACAAAGATTGCTTCTTCTTCAGCTTTATGAGCCAGCATAGCTCCGCCGATCACATCACCAATAGCATAAATGTGAGGAACGGCCGTCTGTAACTGCTCGTTAGTAACGATCATCCCTCTTGCATCCAATTGAACAGCTGTATTCTCCAGTCCAAGCCCCGCTGTAAATGCTTTCCGTCCGACAGCGACCAAAATATAATCCGCCTGTAACTGTTGCTCGTTACCAGCTCGATCCCTAAAGAAAACGTTTGCCGCAGCGCCTACATTTTCTGTTTTGTAAACAGCCTGTTCAAGCAAAATTTTAATGCCATCATGCAGCAGTATCTTTTTCAATGCATCTCCCAATTCATGATCCATATTGGCAAGGAGACGATCGGCATATTCGATAATCGTGACCTCACAACCCAATCTATTGAATATGGATGCCATCTCAACCCCAATTACACCGCCGCCGATAATAACGATTTTATCTGGCTTCTCTTGCAAAGACAACGCCTCTGTTGAGCTGATTATACGTTTTTTATCTATGGTTACTCCCGGAACAGTCGCTGGTTTGGAACCCGTAGCGATGATAAATTTCTTTGCTCCAAGGGACAGCCGTTCCCCCGCTGATGTAGCAATCTCCACCGTTGAATTATTGACAAAAGAAGCCGTTCCATGGATCACTGTTACCTTATTCTTTTTCATCAGGAAATCCAACCCCTGCGTATTTTGCAACACCACTTTATCTTTACGCGCATACAATCGATCAAAGTCCACCGATAGCCCCGCTACCTGAATCCCGTGTGCAGCAAAATGATGCTGTGCTTCATGATAATGATGCGTACTATCCAAAATTGCCTTTGTGGGAATACAGCCCACATTGGTACAGGTACCACCCAATGTATCATATTTCTCTACAAGTGCGGTTTTATACCCCAATTGGGCACTGCGAATCGCCGCAAAATAGCCGCCTGGGCCAGACCCAATGACAACCAAATCATATTGTTCCATATACGAACTATTTTTAGTTAACAGAATTATTCACGACCAAAAAAGGTCTTACAAGTACGCCCCGTATAGTTGCCACCATCCAAAAGGCTACGATAAAAATTTCAATACATACGCCAATCATAACATAAAATAAAATACCAAAAGGTATATTTAAAAACAACAGAAAACACAGTACTATACATAAATATTGTATTTAATTAAAATCAGTACAAACCTACAAATAAAATACCAATCAGTATATTATAAATAAAAAAAATAGATCAAAAAAAATAATATGAAAGTCAATTCTACGCCGAAGAGATTGTGCTTATGTTTAGAATAAAGGGATATTCTTTAACTTGCTTCCAGATTAGCACCAACAGCGTCAAACGATTATTTTCAAATGAAACAGCATAATTACATCGCCACAATTACGTGGACAGGAAATCGCGGCAGCGGAACCGATCATTATAAAAACTACGAAAGAAGCCATCGCATTAGCATTGACGGCAAAGCTGAGATTGAAGGTTCTTCGGATCCAGCGTTCCTGGGAGACCCCAGCAAACACAATCCCGAAGAACTATTGCTTGCCTCCCTGTCCTCCTGCCATATGTTATGGTACCTGCATTTCTGCTCGGTCAATAAAATTATTGTAGAAGAATATGTAGACCATGCAACAGCGATCATGCTTGAAGAAGAAAGTGGAAAAGGCCGTTTTAAAGAAGTTACGCTAAATCCTTCGGTCCGGGTAAAAGATGCAACGATGATTGCACAGGCCATTGAATTACATCAAAAAGCAAGTGAATATTGTTTTATTGCCAATTCAGTAAACTTTCCGGTCTTGCACACCCCCAACGTCAGCATCAGCACTTGCAGCTAAATGAGAGAACTTTCTTCTTCACATGATATGCTGCGAAATAATATGCTACGACATGATATACTGTGAATTGACAAGAACGGCGATACCTGATCCAACGGCTTCATAGCTTAGCACTATTTATTGGCTAGCCGCTCCTGTAACTCCCGACGGAAAGTAATACCGACCGGTAGGGACGTATTATTGATCTGTACCATTCCATGCTCATATTTGATCACCTTATTGATCGAAGCAATGTAAGATTTGTGGATACGGATAAACTTTGATGCCGGCACCTGTGTGAGAATTTGCTGGGTGGTGCTTGCGGTCAAAAATGTCTGACTAGGAGTGACAATTTTCACGTAATTGCCAAAGCTCTGGATAAAATCGATCTGCGATAATTTAACGTCAATAATACGGCCATCCATGCGTATACTAATTGATTTGGGTTCTTCTTCCTGGGGTGACACAGCCGTGTTATAGGATAAAAAACGTTGAACAGCTTTAAAAAAACGAGGAAATGAAATAGGTTTTAACAGATAATCAACAACGCCATAATCATAACTCTCCAAGGCGTATTCGGAATATGCTGTTGTCAAAATCGTTTTGGGCGGGTTATCCAGCATCTTCAGAAACTCCATCCCATTAATTTCGGGCATTTCAATATCCAGGAAGATTAAATCTACTTTGTTCTCCCGAAGAAACTCCAATGCCTCAAAAGCATTATAACACTGAGCGACCAACTGCAGATCAGTACTTCTTTCAATATAATTTACCAGTACATAATGCGCCGCAGGTTCGTCATCAACCACAATACAGCTATTTTTATTCATTGTTTAAAGATTTATAACCAATGACACCTCATACTCCTCTTTTTTGGAATTTGTCGTTAATGTATACCGATTAGGATACAAAAGCTTTAATCGCGCTATTGTATTTTCCAGACCTATTTTCGCCGAAAAAACATTCCTTTTCTTCACGGGAACAGAATTCCGTACATGCAAATATAAGTTCCCTTTTTCAATCTTGATCGAAATATGTACAAAACAATCTTCAATACTGCAGGTTCCGTGTTTAAAAGCATTTTCTACGAAAGTAATCAATAGCATCGGCGCTATCTGATAATTGATATCTTCTTCTTTTTGATAATCAAATTCAATTTTCGTGCGATAACCTAACCGTTCGCGCTCCAGCTCGATATAACTTGAGATAAAATCGATCTCATCATCCATACCGACAAATTCCCGATCGCTGCATTCCATCTGATAACGGAGAAGCTGGGAAACTTTAATGATCAATTCGGAGGTACGTTCCGGATACTTTAAATTAATACCATAAATGGTATTCAATGTATTGAATAAAAAATGTGGATTGAGCTGTTTTTTTAAGTGGGACAATTGCGTTTGATTGGAAAGCAGTTCACGTCGGGTCTTCACCCGTTGGAAGCGATAAAACTCTATAAATTGGATACTGCCCAATATACAGATCAACGAACCCAATAATACACCAAATTGATAATGGAACGTTTTCTGAACAAGATTCTTGTAAAGAAAACAATTCTTGTAGATCACATTATCCGTTAGCTCTTTTAATATGAGTGCAAAAACCAGTAGTGTTGCCACCGACGCCAAAATATACAACAGCGGTTTATTCTTCTTAAGTAGCAATGGCAACAGGAAAAAGCGATTCAATTGCGCATGCGCATAAAGGATCAAGAAATAGAACACGCCCATCAAAAATCCCTTCCAGCTCAGGATCAATATCCAATCGTTCAAAGTAAAGAGGATAAACGAAAAGATCAATAGCACGATCTCCTGTATCACCTTGTTCTCCAAAACTTTTCTCATAATCCTTTTTTTGTTAAAAATCTGTTACAAAGTAAAAGTTTTAAGTTTATAACAGTAGAAAAATAAATGACGAATTAAATTGGTCACTTTTAAACGCTATAGATCATTTTAAAGGGACATCGCAATTCATCTCATCGCTATCTTCGTGTCCATAAAATGATAGATAACCTATGCTGAAATTGAATTTAGTGCTGTCATTGGCTGTATCACTTGCGACCTCCTCTTCCTTCGCTCAGAAGCTTACGCTTCGCGATGCCGTAGAACAGGGTATTGCAAATTATGGAAATATCAAGGCAAAGGAATATTATCTCCAGTCCTCCCTGCAGACCAATGAACAAGTCAAACGCGACTTTTGGCCCAATCTGAACATCGTAGCCCAACAGGACTTTGGAACAGTCAACGGACAAAATGGTCCACTGTATGGATTTGGTGGGCTGGGTGTAGCTTCTTCGGGAGCCGCTCTTCCAGAACAAAATTGGAATGCCGCATTTGGTGCGCTTTACTTAGCCAATGTCAATTGGGACATTTACACCTTTGGACGAAAAAAAGAACGTATCGAATTGGCCAAATCCGATACCAAACGACTACAGGCCGATCTCGGTCAGGAACAGTTCCAGCATAAAATCAAGATTGCTGCGGCTTACCTCAATTTATTGGCTAGTCAACGATTGGAAAAAAATCAACAGATGAATCTGGATCGTGCACTGGTATTTTTAAATATTGCTGCCACCAAAGTAAAAAATGGAATATTGCCCGGAGTGGATTCAACGCTTGCTTCAGCGGAAGTATCGCGCGCTAAAATCAGCCTCAATCAGGCCCGTGAAAATGTTAAGGAGCAAAACAACAAATTGACAGTATTGATGGGAATACCAGCAAAAGACCTGCAAATAGACACCTTGCTCGTCCAGAAAACACCCGTCGAGCTAACTCCCCTTTCAGGCAACTTGATTGAAAGTAACCCTATTCTGCAATTTTATAAAAGTAAAATTGAACTTGGCGAACAACAGTTGAAACTATCAACCAAAGAGTATCTTCCCACTGTAAGTGCCTTTGGAGTCTTTCAGACCAGAGGATCTGGCTTTAAAAGTGACTACATCACGGATTTACAAGCCTATAGCACAAATTATTGGCAAGGAGTTCGTCCCAGTAGGCAAAATTATCTCTTGGGATTGGGCATAAACTGGAACCTGACTTCGATTGCGCGTATCAATAAAAAAATCAGTGCACAGCGCTTTACGAACGATGCCCTAAGGGAAGAATACCAAACTGCCGAAGCCCAATTGACAGCGCAGCTGGATGCCGCTGATGTGAAAATCCAATTGGCCCGAAAAAGTGATCTAGAAGCTCCCCGACAAGTGTCTGCAGCTCAGCAAGCTTACAATCAAAAAATGACGATGTATAAAAACGGTCTAGCGACACTTGTCGATGTGACGCAGACCCTTTATACACTAAATAGAGCCGAAACCGATCGCGAGATCGTCCACATCAATCTTTGGCAGTCGCTTTTACTAAAAGCCGCAGCTGCGGGAGATTTTGATATTTTCAACAAAGAACTATAAATAACATTACATGAATTTAATACGTTTTGCCTTACGCAAGCCGATATCTATCCTCGTACTCGTATTGGGACTTATTGTCTTTGGCATAGGTGCCGTTCGATCGATCAAGGTGGATATCCTGCCAAAAATGAACCTTCCGGTTATTTATATTGCCCATCCATTTGGTGGCTATTCGCCGGATCAAATGGAATCTTACTTTGCCAAAAACTACGTCAATATCCTTCTTTTTGCCAATGGGGTCAAGTCTATTGAGACCAAGAATATTCAAGGGCTGACCTTAATGAAAGTATCGTATTACGAAGACACCAACATGGCACAGGCTGCAGCCGAGCTAAGTGCCCTGGCCAATCGGATCCAGGCCTCCTTTCCTCCAGGCTCACAACCGCCGTTCATCATTCGTTTTGATGCCTCCTCCCTTCCTGTAGGCCAGCTGGTATTGAGTAGTAGCAAACGGTCCAATAATGAACTACAAGATCTGGCCAACGTCTATGTCCGGGCATCGTTTACGTCAATCCCCGGTCTACTGTCGCCCCCTCCTTTTGGGGGAAGTCCACGTACAATTGAGGTCAACGTTGATCCCGATTTAATGCGGAGCCACAATATGACACCCGATCAGGTCGTGGAAGCGCTAAGACTGAACAATCAAACCGCTCCGGCAGGAAACGTACGTATTCAGGACAAAAACTACATTACACCAACGAACAATACCATCAAGGATGTCAAAGATTTTGAAAAAATCCCGCTATTTAAAGGTGGAGTACAAAATCTTTACCTTGGCGATATTGCTACCGTAAAAGATGGTGCCGACGTTACCGCAGGCTATGCTTTGGTCAACGGCAAACGTTCCGTATACGTCAGTATCGCCAAAGCCGGCGATGCTTCAACCTGGGAGGTTGTCCAAAACTTAAAAGCAGCCTTACCAAAAATTCAGGAAAATTTACCCGACGACGTCAAACTATCCTATGAATTTGACCAATCCGTCTATGTCATCAATTCCGTAAAGAGTTTGATTACCGAAGGTGCAATCGGCGCTATCCTTACCGGACTAATGGTCCTCCTATTTTTAGGTGATCGAAGAGCTGCGCTGATCGTTATCCTAACCATTCCGATATCCGTGATCTCCGGCGTGCTCTTTCTAAAGCTCTTCGGGCAGACCATCAACCTCATGTCCCTCAGCGGACTAGCCTTGGCTATTGGTATCCTGGTCGACGAAAGTACGGTAACGATAGAAAATATACACCAGCATCTGGATATGGGCAAACCCAAAGCCTTGGCTATCTGGGATGCCTGTAAAGAAATCGCCTTACCCAAATTATTGATCCTGCTCTGTATACTAGCCGTATTTGCGCCGGCATTTACCATGACAGGCATCCCGGGTTCGTTATTTCTTCCCCTGGCTTTGTCCATTGGATTTTCAATGATCATATCCTTTCTCCTCTCGCAGACATTTGTTCCTATCATGGCCAACTGGCTTATGAAAGATCATGCGCATAAAGCGCCACATGCGGTCCAACCTACGGGTTTAAATACAGATGAAGCTCAATTTGCAGCAACTGGACTGAGTGTAGAATCAGAGCAGGATACCCTAAATCAGAAGAAACTATTGGTGGAACGGAAAGACTTTAACAACGATGGAAAGATCAGTATTTTTGAACGGTTCAGAAACAGATTCATGAAAATGATCGACCGTTTGTTCAAAAGGAAGAAAACCATTACCGTAGTTTATCTGCTGGGAGCAATAAGTCTCGTTGTCATTTTACTTTCCACAATTGGACAGGATGTATTTCCGAAAGTTAACTCCAGTCAGTTCCAAATGCGCCTCCGTGCGGCTGAAGGCACGCGTATCGAACGCACCGAAGAAAAAGCAAAACTAGCGCTGGCGGAACTGGAAAAACTGGTTGGGAAAGAACATATCAGCATATCCTCTGTCTATATCGGTCAACACCCCGGGCAGTTTTCAGTATCACCGATCTATCTTTTCATGGCTGGTCCACATGAAGCTGTTTTCCAGATTGCACTGAAAGACTACCATCACGATATGGATAGTTTCCGTGATGAATACCGAAAACGCCTGAAAGCGGCAGTTCCCGATGTACAGGTATCCTTTGAACCGATCGAACTTACAGATAAAGTATTAAGTCAGGGATCGCCCACTCCCATTGAAGTTCGGATAGCAGGAAAAAACAAAAAGAACAACGAGAAGTACGCTGGTAAATTGATTGAGGAACTAAAAGCCATCCCTTATTTTAGAGATGTGCAGTTAGCACAATCCATTAAATACCCTTCTTACGATATTAAGATAGATCGCATCCGGGCTGCGCAACTGGGTATCGATCTCAGCGAAGTAACACGATCGCTGATCGCTTCCACTTCTTCCTCGCGTTATACCGAAAAAAACACCTGGATCGATGAAAAAGCTGGACTTTCATACAACGTCCAAGTTCAGGTTCCCATCGATAAAATGAAAGATGAGAAAGAAATCGGTGAAATCCCTTTATTGAAAAATTCAGCGCGACCAATACTGAGCGACGTTGCAACGATCACACCGTCCTTCACCTATGGCGAAAACGACAATTTAGGTGCAATGCCTTATGTATCAGTTACAGCAAATATTGATCATACCGATTTAAAAACAGCCTCCAAGGATGTACAGCGCAGTATTAAAGCCCTTGGTGAACTTCCTCGTGGTTTATCGATGGAGCAAATTGGACTTGGAAAAGTATTGTCAGAGACCATGAGCAGCCTCGAATCGGGTTTGGCCGTAGCCATTATCGTTATATTCCTGATGCTATCGGCTAACTTTCAGTCGTTCAAAGTTTCTCTGGTTGTGCTCACCACAGTGCCTGCGGTTGTGCTGGGCTCATTGCTTCTGCTGTTGTTAACCGGATCTACCCTCAACTTACAATCCTACATGGGGATTATCATGTCGGTGGGTGTATCCATTGCGAACGCTGTTTTGCTCATCACCAATGCCGAACATATCCGTCGGCATCATGGCGATGCCCTAGCTGCAGCGCGTGAGGCAGCATCCTTACGACTTCGGCCTATTATCATGACCAGTTTGGCCATGATTGTCGGTATGCTCCCGATGGCCATTGGCCATGGTGAAGGTGGCGAACAGGTTTCACCGCTCGGTAGAGCCGTAATTGGAGGATTACTATTTTCGACATTTGCCGTACTCGTCATCTTACCGCTTATATTTGCTTGGGCGCAAGAAAAAAGCAGTACACAATCGATCTCATTAGATCCTGAAGACAAAGAGAGTAAACACTATATTGCGGCATTAAAACCTTTATCGTAAAAGCAGTATAATCTATAAAACATGAAAAATAATTTGTTCAAAATATTAGCTATCGCCGGTCTGATCGCATCCTTAACAGGATGCCATTCGGCTGCCGAGGAAAATGCAAAAAAAGAAAGTCCCGAAGCTGCAGCTCCGGCAATGGAGACATTTGTACCCACCAAACAGAAATTAACAAATAAAATGCAGATCCCCGGGGAAATCACGGGATTCCAGCAGGTCGAGATTTACGCCAAGGTCAGCAGTTACGTCAAAAGTCTTAACGTGGACATCGGAAGTAAAGTGCATGCCGGTCAACTATTGGCTGTATTGGAGGCTCCCGAATTGAGTTCACAGCTTTCAGCAGCCAAATCGCGGCTCAAATCGCAAGAAGCGGTCTATATGGCTACAAAAAGCACTTACGACAGACTCTTCGAAACCAGCAAAGTAGAGGGAACGGTGGCTAGACTGGATCTTGAGGTTGCTGAGTCAAAAAAGAATGCTGATTTTGCGCAGTACCAAGCCGCTAAATCGGCCTACGCAGAGGTACAAAACCTGTTGAACTATCTGGAAATCAGAGCACCCTTCGACGGTGTAATCGCAACAAGAAATGTCAATCAGGGTGCCTATGTTGGTCCTGCTGGCCGTGGCTCGGAAATGCCCATCATGACCATTCAACAGCAACGTAAACTGAGGTTAGCCGTTGCTGTTCCTGAACAATATTCGGGTTTCCTGACCGAAAACCAGCCCTTACAATTTACTGTCAAATCATTGCCTGGGCAAACCTTCTCGGGTAAGATCGCACGTAAATCGGGTGCCCTGGACAGCCGATTAAGATCCGAACGGGTAGAAATTGACATTAACAATACCGACAACAAGTTATTGCCGGGAATGGTTGCAGAGGTCGAATTGCCTTTAACATCGCAGGATAGTACTTTTGTTGTACCGAAATCAGCCGTATTTACTTCGGGCGAAGGAAGTTTTGTGATTGCTGTTGTTTCGAACAAAACACAACGTATTCCTGTACAGAAAGGACGCAGCATCGATGGTCAGATCGAAATATTTGGTGACTTAAAACAAGACACCAAATTGGTCAGCAAAGCGGATGAAGAGATTATAGACGGTACATCAGTCAAATAGGACTTCTCCTAATTCCTAAACAAAAGAAAGACCGACCCCAGTTGTAATGGGGTCGGTCTTTCTAATTTATTCGGTCTTTCTAATTTAAATGCCCCTAAATTTAAAGGGTTGGACAGCCTTTAACAGCGTATTTGAATTGCCTTTTTGACAAGCATTATTCAGCCGCTTTTGGGTCTATCGCTGCTGCCGCCGCAGTTAACGCCAAGGCACCTCCTACAAGCATTGCCCCCTGCCCCTTTTTTTCCTTAACAGCCAGCACGTCTCCGCGCTTATTATACAGTTCAATAATATTATTAAGGGCTACTGAACCGGTCTGCCAGAGCTGTGCCGCATAAAATTTTTGTTCCGTAGTTTTAACAATAGCTTTACCATCTTCTAAAATCGAATAACTTAAATAACTACGTAAACTGTAAGGTGAGTCAGCGCCTTCAAATCGAGCAAGTTTTACCGCAAAACTCTCGCCACTCATATCATACATATACACTTTTTCTTTTTGGGATGATCGTACAATGGATTTAACATCGTTTTTAAAATCAAAATAATGCCCATCTACATAGGCGTGTGGTGGGATAAGTACCACATCTTTAGGCAAACTTACCGATCCTGTGATAGAACCGTTCACCCAAGCATCATTGAATATAGTGGATTTACTAGCGTTTATATCGGAAACCGAAGCATTCATCTTTCCATTAAAAGCAGCTTGTTCAGCAGAATAGCCTTGCGTTTTACCATTAATAACCATGGCCGAATTTTTAAGATCCCATAAGATCGGTTTATCGATTTTATTTTCTATTCGAAGGTAAATTCGACCATCTCTGTCGGCAAAGGAATAATCAATTTGTACTGTATCATTATTAAATGAAAACGTTCCCTTGTCTTCATCTTTTTTTACATTCTCCCCATTGAATGTCATGAGATAGTTGGAAGAACAGGCTGAAAGAAAAACAGCACAATACATTAGCATGTGAATTTTGAATACTTTTCGCATAATATCAGGATATCTTAGTGTAATTGCAACGGCACAAATACTATTGATAACAATATAAAAAACTATTATTAAAAAAACAGGAAACGACCTGAAATAATTTTCTAATTAGCGTATTAATCGCAAAGTATGGCTGTTTCTATCAAAATAGTACATAATCGTCATAAAGCAGTAAATGGCCGTCTTTTATCGCCCGATACAGGTTTGAAATTGTTTTATATCAGGTTCCCTAATAACAGAGATATTACAGGGGGTTAACAGGGGGATAACAGGGGGTTAGCAGGGGTAGCTCCCCAGTTAACCCCCTGTTAATACCTTGTAAAAAGACTACGATATCCTTCTTAATGGAGAATAGGATATTCGACTGATAGTAACCATAAACAAATCAAGGAATATACTCAACTGTTGGTCTGATTAGCGTAACAACAACGGTTAACGAATAGAAGTTTTTTTAACCGGAAAGCAAAAGCTATATTTACAGTCAACTAAACCCAATCCAATGAAAGAGAAATTTATCGACAGAAAAGATCAACAGGCCAATAAGATATTTGAAAGAAGAACATTATCCTCCGATTATAGAACGATTATTCCCTTACTGTCTCCTGGCATGGAAATCTTGGACGTAGGCTGTGGTACTGGAACGCTCACCAATGAGGTAGCAAGCTATATCGGCGACGGAACGATAACCGGGCTCGATAATACACCGTCTTTTATCAACAGTGGCAATGAGCTTTATGGTAGCACCCAAAATCTGAACCTGGTCTGCAGCAATATTTTTGATTATCAGCCTCCACATCCGTTCGACCTGATTATAACAGCGCGCACCATGCAATGGTTAAGTGATATTCCCCGGGCATTGGGCTTATTTAAATCCTGGTTAAAACCCGGAGGACAAATCTCAATTTTAGACTACAATCACACGGCCATTGAATGGAACCCCGCCCCTCCGGAAAGCATGCTCACATTTTACCATACTTTCCTGAAATGGAGAGCAGATGCAGGTATGAACAATCGTGTTGCTGATGAGGTCGCTGCACTGCTCCAAGAAGCAGGCTTCCATTCGGTTCAGGTTATCCATGCCGATCAGACCTACAAAAAAGGAGAAGCAAACTTTGATACCAATCTGGCCATCTGGAACAAAGTCGCCCAATCGCGACAAATGGTTACGGAAGGGTATATCTCCGACGAACTTCGCTTACAGGCTATCGCCGAATACAGCCAATGGATCGAGACAGAAGCGACAAGCATGACACTTAAAATGAACGATGTACGGGCTAAAGTATAATCTCCTTTTATCCGTTTTCCTCCTACTGACACTCCCCGGGCTGGCCGTAAAAGCACAGCTCAGGGATACCATGATCAATGTAGGCAACCATAGCCTTCATTTTACTGTAATGGAAGGAAAAGGTATCCCCATTGTCTTTGAATCTGGAGCGGGAAATGATGGTTCCGTTTGGAGAAAGTTATTGGAACCGCTATCGAGCAAATTGGGTGCACCTTTAATTACCTATGATAGGGCTGGCTTTGGAAAAAGTGAAATAGACACCGTTAACATTAGCTTGACAAATGAAGTAAAGGATCTTAAAACTGCCTTACAGCAATTGGGCTATCGTGATCGGTACTTTTTTGTTGCCCATTCCTTCGGTGGTAACTATACGATGAAATTTATAACGACCAATCCCGGTCAGGTTGTCGGCACAGTAATGATCGATATTGTATCCCCATATCTTATGACCATGGAACGATCCAAATCGTTGAAGAAAGAATATGCCAGTGAGCTTGATAACATCAAAAAAGAAAGCTTAGGGTTCTATCATCTCGTTTTAAACTACGAAGCATCAACGGCTGTTTTACACGAGGTTGCAGGAAAAATCAATGTCCCCATGACTGTCATTGGTTCAGGAAAATCGCCTTTTGAAGAACCCGATCGCAGTTTATTTATTGCTGCCCTTAAAAAATTTGCAGATCAAAAAAACAATAGACGTTATCTTTTGGCTCAAAATGCGGAGCATCATGTCTTTTATGACGAACCGGATCTGGTCATTGATGAAATCGTCAAACTATATCAAAAAACCGCATTTAAGTAAGCAAAAAGTCTATCCGTACAACCGATTTTATTTGTAGCTTAGCAAGGCTGTACAACACACAACAACTTATCTTATGGATCATCAGGCCCAAAATGTCATCGATACACCGAGCAACAATACGGTGTTTATGGTATGGAATTTCCACGAAAATGTGGTCATTAAGGATGTCTTCCAACGCTTATGCGCATTGGTTGTCAATCTCAATAATTCGGCACAGGTACGTTCAAATCTTGTAAAAGCCAGCGTGGTATTGGGCATAAGCCACCATGCCTGGAAAAAGCTGGAACTCAACGAACCTATGCCAAAGGAATTGGTTCCGTTCGAACCTATCATCGGTCAAAAACATATTGCTGTAGCTACCCCCGGAGATTTACATTTCCATATTCGCGCTTATGAGAAAAGCTATTGCATTGACATGGCCACCGAAATTGCAGCCTTATTACGTCCCGTTGCCGATTGCAAAGAGGAAGTTCATGGGTTCAGATATTGGGACGGCCGAAGTATCTTGGGCTTTGTCGACGGAACAGAAAATCCCCTCGGTGAGGATCGTGCTTTCTTTGGTATCGTTGGTGATGAGGATGCAGCCTATAAGGGCGGAAGCTATTTATTTGTACAAAAATATATTCATGACATGAATGCCTGGCGCTCCCTACCTGTTGCTGAGCAGGAGAAGGTCATCGGCAGAAGCAAAGCAAACGATATTGAGATGGGCGACGATGAAAAACCGACTAATTCACATTCGGCCCTAGCCAATGTCGGTGACGATCTGAAAATTGTTCGCGACAATATGCCTTTTGGGCAAATCGCAACAAATGAAATGGGAACCTATTTTATCGCTTACGCCAGCACATTCAGTACCGTACAATTGATGCTGAAAAGAATGTTTATTGGTGAACCTGAGGGAAATTACGATAGAATACTGGACTTTAGTACGGCCCATACCGGCTCCCTGTTCTTCTGTCCAACAATTAATATGCTGAAAGAATTTGCAGGTTAAAAGCTGTATACCCACTATCTCGGATCATTTCCAACAGGATATCCCAACGTAGAGCACTGGATCATGGAATATGGTCCCACAAATTTATTTTTAAAACTACACAACAAAAAAAATGGAAATCACTATTATTCAATTAGGTGACGAAAACATTGCTGAAGTTAAAGGTTCGGGCGTCTTTATTCATAATCTCGACGATGGTCTACAGATTATGGTCGACTCTCGCGCGCAAGAAGCATACAAAGCAATTCTTTATCAAGAGAACATCACAGACGATTTCTTCGAACTTAAAACAAAACTTGCCGGTGAAATTCTTCAAAAATATACGCAGTATGGCTTTGACATTGCGATCGTTGGCGATTTCTCCAAATACAACAGCAAAAGTTTAAACGATTTTATCTACGAAAGCAATAAATCAAAAAGAATCAATTTTGTAGGTACGCGCGAAGAAGCGATAACTAGATTTTCAAAACGTTAAGTCATGCATATTGAATCAGAAAGATTAGCGATTCGGCCCATTATGGCGGAAGACAGTCAGGCCGTATTCGGTTACCGCTCGGATAAAGAAACCAATAAATACCAGGGCTGGATTCCAGAATCCTTGGCAGAAGTCGATGCATTTATTGCGAAAAATCCGGGCACATTCAATGAACAAGAGTCCTGGTTTCAGCTCGTTATGACCGACAAAATAACAAACGCTGTAATCGGCGATATTGGCGTTCATTTTTTTGGTACTGAACACCTGCAGGTGGAATTGGGCTGTACCATAAAAAAAGAATTCCAGCAACAGGGTTATGCCAAAGAAGCACTGAAAACAGTTATAGAAGCCCTGTTCCGTCAGTATCATAAACATCGGATCACGGCCTCGGTAGCCCCAGAAAACAAGGCATCCATGCAGCTTTTAACAAGTTTGGGATTCCGAAAGGAAGCTCATTTTGTAAAAAGCTATTTCCATAACGGTCAATGGGAAGATGATGTGGTCTTTGCAATCCTTGCCGAAGAATGGAATTCAACACAATAAGTCGCGAAGAGACGACTTATTGTGTTGTACGATCGATCCAATCGGCGTAAGACAGCACGCCTAGTTCGGGCCTACCCTCTCCTTCCAAAACTGCGATAAACTCCAATTGGTTGCCATCCGGATCATTAAAGTAAATGGCCAATGCCGGCATCCATGCAAAGACCATCGGTGTTTCGATCCCATCTTTTAAAAAATTATAAGGTGTCAGGTCACGTGTTTTCAGATAGTCCACGGCGTAATTCAGTATATCTTCTTTATCCGCTCTAAAAGCAAAATGTCTCGGTTGAAAGTTTGTTTCTTCCTGCCATAGCCCCAACATATAGTCTTTGCCGGTTCCGATCCATAAAAAAACAATAGGACGTGTCGGATCGCGATGTGCCACACGTAATCCCAATACCTCTGTATAAAATGCGACCGATTTGGCCAAATCACGCACCTGAATATGCGTTTCGTATAAACCTTGTATCATGAGTTATTTCATTTTATTACTATTATTTCAATCCATTGATAGCGCTCTCGTGATGTAAATGCAAGATCGGATAGGATTTGCCCATACCATCTACAGCTGAGCGTCCGATAAGCTGATATCCTTTTTTCAGATAAAAATCAACAGCCTGCTGATTTTGCTCATTGACATCAACTTTATACACCTGCAACTTATCCAGTACATGCTGCATTGCCACAGTCCCAACACCTTTTCCCCTGTAGGCTGAATCCACGAAAACATTCTTATAAAAGCTTCCCTTCCGCTTTACAGAAAGGCAATGTAAGTTAAATTGGAGAACTAAAATCATGAAAAAGTTAAATAAGACAGAAAGATGATGATTTAGGTTCCGATAATTTGATTTCAGAGAAAACAACCTTATCTTGTAAATAAACACATTAGCCATGTACAATACACTTCTATTCAAAAAATATCTCCCTGAAGATTTTGACGCTTTCCACGACTTGGTTAAAGCGGATGATGTCATGAAATACATTACCGGCAAAGGATTGTCCGAAGAGCAGGCCCGGAAAAAGTTCGATTCGATTTTAGCAATTAACCAGGATCCTGATTTAGGCTATTTTAAAGTAATCGAAGCGGATACACTAAAGCTTTTAGGCGACTGTAAGCTTGTTAATTACAAAAAAGATCCAAGTGTATTCGAAATTGGTTATTTGCTGCGCAAAGAACATTGGGGAAAGGGGCTGGGAACACAGATTTGCGAGTCGATGCTAGCCCTTGCCACAACATTAAATCCAGGTAAAGATGTGATTGGTATCATTGATCCCGATAACACCGCATCGAGACGACTACTGAACAAATTCGGATTCAAAAGTTTCTTCGTCGGGATAGAAGACGATATTGCCACAGAAAAACTCATGCACAAACGGACAGCATCCGAATAAACAAAACCCATTCGAATATTTAAAACAATAGGAACTGTATATGCCCAAGCCGAACAAAAAGTCAATGAAGTTTAAGGTAAAAACAACTTATCACGCACACGAAAGTCTTCAGGATACCTTATCATTCTTTGGCGTAAATTGCCACCGCCCCTATTATATTTCTTCTGGAAATCCGATTTTTGAATACCCAAGCAATGCTTTTCGTATTGATTATTATGCCATTTGTATCTGTACGGCGGGCGATATCAATATTCAGGTAGACAATCAGGAATACCATATCTCGACAAATCACATCCTCGTATCCGCCCCAACAACAATTTTCCGGTTTTCGCAGGTCAGCCCCGACTTTAGAATGAAGCTGCTCTTTTTTGATAAAGCATTCCTGCTTAAACATATTGTCAATCCATTCTTTATCGAACAACTGGGGCTTTTCAAAAATTCAACCTTTACCATAGTCATTTCCCAAGACAAACAAATTGACAAGCTCTTAAAATTAATAGACTACCTCAAAGAAGTTACTTTAAGAACAACACATTTTACAGCAGATATCATCCGCACGGTTATTTTCAATCTCCTGTTAGAAATCGCCGACGAACTGGCATCTAAAGACCAAGATACAATGGAGAGTGTACAGGAGACCAACAACTTGTTCTATAAGTTTATAGACCTGGTTCAGCGACATAGCAACCAATACAAAGAGGTACAATATTACGCCGACCAGTTATTTATTTCAAACAAATACCTCATTCAGGTTGTTAAAAGAGCATCAGGTAAAACGCCACATGAAATTATTGATGAGCATGTACTTAAAGAAGCCTATGTGCTACTCGGGAATCCCGAAAAGACAATCTCAGAAATTTCTTATGAAATCGGATTTAATTCCATCTCCGCATTTGGTCGTTTTTTCAAAAAATACGCCACCTTATCACCTTCTGAATACAGAAAGCGACAAAATATGTAGATAGAGGAAATTCGGTAGAACAATAGCGAATTTGAGGGCACAAATGATTAAGGTGGTCTTAGTAACTTTACTCAAGAATTAAAAAACATAAGAATCATGAAAGAAATCACCTCAAAATTCGACAAAGTATTAAATACATCTGCTGAATATGGAAATGTAAATCATGAACCTGATTCAAGCAAAGAACAACAACGTAACACACCGAAAAAATCGATGCCCTTTTCTGATCAGATCGGAAATTATCAACGCAATAAAGGTATTCCACCAAAATCATATAAAGACAGTAAAATCTACATCGTCGGAAGTGGTATAGCAGGGATGTCTGCGGCCTACTATTTTATCCGCGATGGCCATGTTCCTGCTGAAAACATCACATTCCTTGAACAGCTCCATGTGGAAGGCGGCTCGCTAGATGGCGCCGGTAATGCAACCGACGGCTATGTCATCCGCGGTGGTAGGGAAATGGATATGACCTACGAAAATCTTTGGGATATGTTTCAGGACATTCCTGCATTGGAAATGCCTGCCCCTTACAGTGTTCTGGACGAGTACCGCTTGATCAATGACAACGACTCCAACTACTCCAAAGCAAGGCTTATTCATAAACTTGGTGAGATAAAAGATTTCAGCAAGTTTGGCTTGGGTAAATTGGATCAGCTGGCCATCATTCGATTGCTCCTCAAAAATAAAGAAGATCTAGATGACTTAACCATCGAAGACTACTTCAGCGAGTCATTTTTATCCAGCAATTTCTGGACCTTCTGGCGTACCATGTTCGCTTTCGAAAACTGGCATAGTTTACTTGAGCTGAAATTGTACATGCACCGCTTTTTACATGCGATAGACGGATTGAATGATCTTTCATCACTTGTATTTCCGAAATACAATCAATACGACACCTTTGTGACCCCTTTGCGTAAAGTACTTCAAAGCAAAGGTGTAAACATTCGATTCAATGTATTGGTCAAAGACCTGGATATCCAAAGCAATACCGATGGAAAAGTTGTGGAGGCCCTGATTACAGAACAAGACGGTAAAGAGGTAAAAATTCCAATCGGAAAAGACGACTTCGTCATTGTGACAACCGGATCAATGACAGAAGATACCTTCTACGGGGACAACAAAAATGCACCGATCATCGCTATCGACAACAGCAGCAGCGGTCAAAGTGCAGGCTGGAAACTCTGGAAAAATCTGGCTGCCAAATCCGCCATCTTTGGTAAACCCGAAAAGTTCTGCAGTAACATCGAAAAATCAGCATGGGAGTCTGCGACCCTGACATGTAAACCTTCGGCTTTAGTCGAAAAACTAAAAGAATATTCCGTCAACGACCCTTATTCCGGCAAAACTGTTACTGGCGGTATTATTACCATTACCGATTCCAACTGGTTGATGAGTTTCACCTGTAATAGACAGCCACACTTCCCTGGCCAACCGGATGATGTTCTTGTGTTGTGGGTATATGCCTTATTTATGGATAAAGAAGGAAATTACATCAAAAAGCCAATGCCACAATGTACCGGAGATGAAATTCTAGCCGAACTATGTCACCATTTGGGCATTATCGATCAACTGGACGATGTCATCAAAAATACGATTGTGCGTACGACATTCATGCCATACATCACCTCGATGTTTATGCCAAGAGCAAAAGGTGACCGTCCGAGAGTCGTACCTGAAGGATGTAAAAACCTGGGCTTGATCGGTCAGTTTGTCGAAACCAACAACGACGTTGTCTTTACCATGGAAAGCTCGGTACGTACCGCACGTATTGCAGTATATGAATTGCTGAACTTAAACAAGCAGGTTCCGGATATCAATCCCCTACAATACGACATCCGCCATCTTTTGAAAGCAGCCAAAACATTAAATGATGACAAACCATTTGTGGGCGAAGGCTTACTACGTAAAATGCTAAAAGGCACTTATTTTGAACATATCCTGCCTATCGGTTCTGAGGAACAAGAAGAACATGAATCTTTCCTGACAGAGCAGATCACCAAATTCAAAGATTGGTTAAAAGGAATTAAAGGATAAGGATCACAACCTGCGCCATGGTTCCGTGGCGCAGATTTTTACGAATTGAAAAAACAATAACATCATGGACTTTAAAAATATAACGATAGCTGGCAGTGGGGTTTTAGGCTATCAAATCGCTTTCCAAACAGCATTTCATGGCTATCATGTCACTGTATACGACATCAACGACGATGTACTAAAAAAAGCTGCAGCAAAATTTGATATTTTGGCGCAGGCATTCGAGAAAGATCTTCATGCGAGTAAAGAACAACTGGCTTCAACCTTTGACAGGCTCAGCTATAGTTCAGATCTTGCCGCGGCGGTAGCAAACGCAGATCTTCTTATCGAAGCTGTTCCCGAAAACCCTGCTATTAAAATTGGTTTCTATCAGGAGTTAGCGAAAGTCGCTCCGGAGAAAACCATTTTTGCCACAAACTCCTCAACCTTGCTACCAAGTCAATTTGCCCAAGAAACCGGTCGTCCCGAGAAGTTCCTGGCACTACATTTTGCCAATGAAATCTGGAAGCACAATACAGCAGAAATTATGGGCCATCCGGGTACAGACAAAACGGTATTTGAGCAGGTTGTAAACTTTGCAAAATCCATTGGTATGGTTGCCCTCCCACTGCATAAGGAGCAGCCTGGCTATATTGTAAACTCCTTACTTGTCCCGTTACTTTCGGCAGCGACGGATCTTTTGGTCAACGAAGTGGCGGATGCCCAAACGATCGACAAAACCTGGATGGTTGCCACTGGAGCGCCAACAGGCCCCTTCGGCATACTCGATATCGTTGGCATTACAACAGCTTATAATATCAATAAAATGAGCGCCGATGCAACAAATGATCCCTTAAAGATCAAAACAGTGGCCTATCTCAAAGAGCATTTTATAGACAAAAACAAATTGGGCGTCGCTACTGGGGAAGGATTCTATACCTATCCCAATCCGGCCTATCAATCGCCCGACTTTTTAAAGTAGGTCTCTTCATAAACAACAAATCGTCGCAGGTGGAGCTGTGACGATTTGTTGTTTATGCTTATTTCAATCCGCGTGCCTCTTTCACTCATTCGCATATACTCCGTTCAACCATGCAAAAGTTGAGCGATGCTGCCCATTCAATACCGGTTTACTGATACCCATTGTTTTAAGGATGGCATCAAAGGCTTCACCGATCATAAAATCGTCACGATTGCTAAAAAGTGAAACCACAAGGTCTTTCTGTACATCGATATATACGATATGATGAAACCCGGTAGATTCACCCGAATGAAACAAGATTTTATGACCTGCATTTTTTTGAATAAACCAGCCGAAATGATACGCTATTCCATCCTTTACCGGGTAGGCCATTTGACCGAACAATTGCTCCAGTCCCGGCTGTATTAACCGATCTTTTACCAAAAAATTGGCCCATGTATGATATTCCTCGGCAGATAGATAAACACCCCCATCCCCCTGTGTCGCACTTGTCACACTCTGATCGGCAAACAGGTAGGAACCTTCCGTCGGATGATAACCGTAGACTCGTTCATCAACCCTCTTGCCCGATTCATAGACCATTCCCTTGCTAATGCCCAGGGGTTCAAACAATTGACTTTTGACAAAGGAAGCAAAGGATTTTTTTGCAACATGCTCGACAATCAGCGATAAAAGACAATATCCTGTATTGCTATAACGGAACTGACTCCCCGAAGGGAAATATAAACGATCGGTCTGCCGAATATACTTCAGCACATCCTTATCCGATACCTGATCTTTCCGCTCTTTCGGAATAAGCTCTTCATAGTCCCAGATTCCGGATGTATGTTGCAGAAGCTGAGCAACAGTAATATCCTTCAGCGCGACTGGCAGATCTTTAAAAAAAAGAGCCAATGGGTCCTCTAATTTTAAACGCCTTTGAATCACTAAGGTATATATCGCCTGTGCAGTCACCTGTTTGCTTACCGATGCCAGGCGAAAACGTGAGCTGGATGTGATTGCACGTTTTTCCTTCAAATCTGCAAGCCCAATTGCATAACGATAAATAAGACGACCATTTTGGCTAACTGCACAGCTAATCCCCGGCGCTGTCGGGTCCTTGTAATAGCCTGCAATGGTGCTATCCAATTTTGATTTATCCATTTTTTGCCCCATAACAACACTTGTTACACAGATCAAAATAAAACTCAGTTTTAGGTTTATCATATTTTATACCGTACATTTCGGTTTATAGTCTCAGAAGCATGAACGAAACAGCCTATTAAATCCATTTGATCTTATTGCTTTTGAAAAATGTACCCTTCAAAAATCGAAATTTTCTTGCAATGCCCAGATGTTTTTATTGAATTTTATTTATTTCTTTTAATTTTGCTTTCATGCTTCATTTCTCATGAAGTCGAATTGGTCGGAATCCTTCCCCCAGTTCTTCATTAAAAAATCACGACAGACTATGTTTTTTATTTTCAGTATCTACGACTTTGTATTAGCAGAAAAAACGGTAACAGCAACCTTAAAAAAAGAAAACGCGCCAAGAAATTTCACCTTGCAGATTATTACACCGGCCCGTCGGTTTATAGGCCTACCTTTTGGCGGTGGATTTGTCAAACTTTCCAGACTTTACGACGAACAGGGCAAATTGATTCACGCACGGAATTATTCAGATGAATTAAAAGCAGAGATCAAAGCGTTCAAAAGTCAATATAGTATCCCCTATTTTCAGTTATGGAAAGGATTTCTTATTGTCACTGCGGCAATCCTTATCTGGGCAGTCATTTATGGCGTTAAGAATAAATTGGGAAATCAACAACAGGAAAAAGCAGTGGGTCAGATGATCGATAATTTGAAGCAACTAAAGGCAGGCCAGCTTTATGGTGCTACTTTTTTTACCGATCAGGATGGTAACAGCATTGATGGACTTCCCGCAGGTTGGATAAAAATAGATAAAATCGTGGGTGACACTATTTTTATACATCGTTCAAAGCAGCTCGACACAAATTCCGCACTTTTTGACATGAAGAATATCGCTTCGTTCAAGCCTCAATCGACCGATGAATGGCAGGAAAAAACAGAAAAAATGGATTTAAATCTATTGAAAAAACAGCTCGAGGATGCTGCGACAAAAAAAGTCGATCTGCTTTATATTGGTAAAGACCACGAGAAATATTCAGGTGTTATATTGACGATAAAAGGTAGCGAGTAAGCCTTATTTCTAGGTATAACCAACATATTGACTTTTTAGCGCAGACAGATCATGCGACCAGGTTCATACTTAAAAAACTCAAGATCGGACGTTTTAAGCAGCGGCCGATCTTGAGTTTCTATTTTTAGTACTCGATTTTTTCTTTTAGTACTGAATTTTTTCGTCAATATCGTATTTCATGCCCGGATAGTGCAGCAACCTTCGCATCAAGGCAATCTGACCGGCCAGATAATCCTCCCGTCCGATACACATCCCGATGAAATTTAGCTTATCCTCCTCAATAAAAGGGATATTCATATTAATTTTAAATAGTTCAGCCAGCTGCGTATCGTCCACTTGCAGCAAAGCAGCATAGACTTTCGGAGATATCGATTTAAAATTTTCTTTTAATTCCAGCACACTGGGATAGTGATAACCTTCATCGAGTGTCTTTCCCATAAAAAATAGCTCATGGTAAGGATCATTTTCCTGAAGCCCAAGAACATGTGCCATAGCATATCGCACATTTACAAAATTACCCGCCATCCATACGATATGGTTGGTCTGTCCATCAATTCGTTTTAAAGCATCTTCTTCCGAAACGCCATCCAACGCGTTCAGAAAAATTTGACTGTGCATACGATAAGCAGGAATGATGATTTCTAATTTTAATGATTTCGGTTTATCCATTTCGTCTTGATTTTTTTAAATACTAAATAACTGATTTATACTAAAATTACACGTTTCAATAGCGACTACACTTGTCGTAGGACAAGAAATAAAAATGAACAAAATTGATAGATCATTGCGGAATAAATTCTAAATTTCTACTAAATTGAAATTCTATCTTTACCACATGAAGATTTTGATCATAGAAGACGAATTGGAGCTGGCCAAAAGCATCGCAACATACCTTAGCGAGCAACAGTATTTATGCGAATTTGCGCCAACTTTGAAGGATGCTCTAGACAAAATTCAGTTATATCAGTACGACTGTATCTTACTGGACATCGGTCTACCAGATGGAAATGGTCTAAAACTACTCGAAGAGTTGAAGACGCAGCGAAAGCAGGACGGTGTGATCATCATTTCCGCAAAAAATGCATTGGACGACAAAATTCATGGACTACAACTGGGGGCCGACGATTATCTGACCAAACCTTTCCATTTATCTGAACTCACAGCACGAATCTATTCCCTGATCCGTCGCAAACAATTCAACAGCTCAAATATTGTTGTGCAAAATGAAATACAGATTGATCTACTTGCAAAAACAGTTATTGTCAATGATCTTCCTATTGTATTGACCAAAAAAGAGTTCGATCTGCTGATGTTTTTTATTGGCAACAAAAATAAAGTGATTTCAAAAAGCACCTTAGCGGAACACTTGTCTGGCGACATTGCTGATATGCTCGACAACCATGACTTTGTCTATGCTCATGTCAAAAATTTAAAAAAGAAACTACAGGACGCCGGAAGTCAATCTTATATCAAAACGGTATACGGTACGGGCTACAAATGGGAAAATTAAAATAGTGAGATGAAACCCCTACTGAGCAAAATAACGACCCCATTTCTACTCTATGTATTGATCGTACTAGGTGTCAGTATTCCTGTTTATTATTTTGTAATGGACGGGATATGGAAAAGTGAATTAGACGAACATAACGAAATTATCGTCAAAAAAACAACCTACGAACTGAACAGTTTAAAACTCTCCGAAGACAGCCTCCAAGCCAGCATCGCTTTATGGAATACCATACAACCTGAAACCAATATACATCGCGTAAAACCGGGCGATTTATTGCAAGATAGCGTGTATACCATCGAAAAACCGCAGCGTTTTGTTGAGCCAAAGACAATTGACCGATTTAGATGCCTATCATCTGTCATTCAGATCAACGGTGCGCCTTATCGTTTTACCGTACAAACAAATATTGAAGAATCTGTAGAAACCATCGCTGCCATCGCCGCAACAACACTGTTTTTCTTTGTTATCTTGGTCATTGGTCTACTTATTATCTCCAGAAAAATATCACTTAGGCTCTGGAAACCATTTCGAGATACCGTTAATAAATTGAAGGCATTTAATCTCAATAGTCAACAACAGGTTGATTTCCAGCAAACGGACACCATAGAGTTCCATGAGCTTAATCAATCCTTATCCAAGCTTCTCGAAAAAAACCTGGCCGTATACCGATCACAAAAGGAATTCACTGAAAATGCTTCCCATGAATTGCAAACACCCTTGGCAATCCTAAAAAATAAGCTAGATATCTTATTACAGTATCCTGATCTAAGCGATGAGCAGTACCAGCTCTTTGAAGATATGCATAAAGCGCTTTCACGTAGCACGCGAATCAACCGCAACCTGCTGCTGCTCGCCAAGATTGACAACAGTCAATTCGATCATTCCGAAAAAATCAGTATGGACTCGCTTGTTACACAAAGTATTGAAGTCATGCAAGAACATCTGGAGCTAAAACAGCTACGACTGCAACAGGAGATCCAACCGTCGGTGCTGCTGACAGGAAACAGCAGTCTGACCGAAATCCTGATCAACAACCTACTCCTGAACGCCATACGTTACAGCAATGCCAACGATACAATTGCTGTACATCTCAATCAAACTTCTTTAACGGTATATAACCCCGGTTCAATGCCCTTAGATAAAATACTTTTATTCAAACGGTTTTCCAAACTTTCGAAAAACAGCCAAGGCAGCGGTTTAGGATTGGCAATTATTACCGAAATCGCCCGGTATCAAGGCTGGACTGTTGATTATCAATTTGAAAATAATCAACATATTTTTTCCATTCATTTTTAAAATTCCAAAAGTATTCTAATTTGGATGACAGTTTTGCTTTATGATCCACATGAAGCAAAACCAGACAGCACACTTATTTGCATTTCAGCTACTGATAAGTGTATTATTTCTTTTGGATGTCAGCATGGCCAAAAGTCAGACTATCATCACAAGGGAAGTGCCGACAAACATCACTCAACCTAAGCGAAATAATACGACATTTTATACAAACTTAACGGATACCAGGCCAACCGAAGGCATAGCGGCCAGCGGACTGTTACTGGCAACAGACAGCACAGCACTGTCTCCAATAATCCATCCTCCGAGCAAGAAAACAAAATTAAACCGTTTCTTCCAAACAGCAATGGATGAAACGCCTTACAAACCACATTTAACGAGCTTTATTGTACCGACAGCCTTTATTGGTTTCGGGGTAGCGAGTTTAAGCATCAATGGTTTAAAAAATCTCAATTTATCCACCAAAGACGAGATCAGCGAACATCAGTTAAAGCACAGCAACCTCGACAATTACAGTCAATATGTCCCTGCAGTTATGGTATATGGACTAAATGCTTTGGGCGTGCAGGGCAAACACAATTTTAAGGACAGAACGGTCATTTATTTAACGTCACAGCTGATCTCAGGAGCCATGGTGCTTCCATTGAAACATATCGTCAAAGAAGTCCGCCCAGATAGTTCCAATAATCTTTCCTTTCCTTCAGGTCACACCGCTACAGCTTTCTCTTCTGCACAATTTATGTTTCATGAATATCATGACAGCAATTTTTGGTTAAGCATTTCGGGCTATCCAATTGCGATTTTTACAGGTACCTACCGCGCCATCAATAATAAACATTGGGTCGGCGATATCGTTGCCGGGGCTGGATTCGGCATTCTGGCAACAGAACTAGCCTATTGGGTGCATCCGCGGATCAATCATCTATTATTCAACGACAACAAAACAACTTCTGCAACGCTAATGCCCTTCTATCAGCACAAACAATTTGGTTTGAGTTATGCCAAGCAATTTTAACCAGCCCAATTTTTTCAAAGTCTATGCATGCAGAAATTATCAAAAATATTTTTTGATCTCGAATAATCTTCCATTACCAAGCATGCACTTGCGCAATCAGTTTGGTTTTCAGTTTATCCGTATGTGCTGCCTGATGAAATCCAGAAAGTTTTATTTGCATATCCGTGTAAATTTAGCTTAGTTTGATACATTTGTAGGGACAATGCATGGATAGCCCATGATTTGGTATCATAGATAAACTTCGATGAATCGAAGTTTTTAACGTTTTTCTTTATATGAAGATTCTCCTAGTCGAAGATGACGTACGTGTCGCAGGATTGATCAAACGCGGACTTGATGAAAATGAATTTCAAACAGCTATTGCCTACGACGGCATATCTGGAAAGAAAATGGCCTTACAACACGACTTTGATCTTATCATAACCGATATCGTACTCCCTAAGATGGATGGATTGGATCTCTGCAAAGAAATTCGTCATATCAAACCCGATGTTCCCATTATCATGTTAACAGCATTAGGAACTACAGACGATAAAATTGAGGGTTTTGACGCCGGAGCGGATGACTATCTGGTCAAACCTTTTGAAATGCGCGAACTCCTAGCCCGCATCAGAGTCCTGCTCAAAAGATATCAAAAACAAGATACACTCACGGGAACAATTTTGCGTTATGGAGACCTGGAAATGAACCTCCATACCAAAAGCGTCAAAAGGAATACTGTCGAAATCCATTTGACCCCCAAAGAGTTCAAGTTACTCCATTATTTATTACAAAATCCCGAGCGTGTCCTTTCCAGAATGGAAATTGCTGAAAAAGTGTGGGAAACGCATTTCGACACCGGAACCAACTTCATTGATGTTTACATCAACTATCTACGTAAAAAAATCGACAAAGATTTTGCAACCAGATATATCCATACCAAATCCGGAATGGGCTTTATTCTAAAACAAGACTAATGCGAATCAGGATACGAATCTCCATATTGTTCACGCTGATTACAGCCACCATATTGCTGGTATTTGCCTGTAAAGTATATTTTTCAGCGGTGGAGAATCGGGAAAGAGAATTTTACGCCCTATTGAAAAAAGAAGCTTACACCAAAGCAAACCTTTTTTTGAATGCAAAAGTCGACAAAAAGACCTTAGAAGATATCTACCACAACAACCGAAAAATCCTCAACGAAGTCGAGGTGGCAATTTACGACACCCGTTTTGATCTCTTGTATCATGATGCCGTAGATATCGACTTTGTCAAAGAGACAGCAGCCATGCTGCAGGATATTCTCAAAAATAAAGAAATACGATTTTATCAGGAAAAATGGCAGGTCATCGGCATAACCTTTCCATATAAAGACAAAACTTACATCATCACAGCCGCAGCCTATGATCAATACGGCTACAATAAACTCAATAGTCTGTTATCTACGATTCTTTTGGTTTTCATTTTGTCTATATTTCTGATCTATGCAGCAGGAATATTCTTTTCCAAAAAGGTCTTTCAACCTATCCTGGAAATGACACAACGTGTAAAAACCATTTCTGCGACAAGTTTGGATGCCAGGCTTACGAGTAGCGGAAATAAAGACGAGCTTTCCGAATTGGCGAGTACATTCAATGCGATGCTCGACCGCCTCGAGAACTCCTTTGATGCCCAAAAGCATTTTGTCTCCAATATCTCGCATGAGCTAAGAACGCCCTTGGCCGCCATGATTGCAGAACTCGAGATTTCTGCCAATAAGGACCGTAGCATAGTGGAGTATAAAACTGTCATCGACAATACGCTCAATGATGCACAGAAACTGAAGAAGTTATTTAATAGCTTACTTGATTTTGCCAAAGCAAGTTACGACAGTTCAGAAATCGCGTTTAAAACCTTACGTATAGACGAAATACTAATTGATGCATGCCAGCAGGTTCTCCAGTCAAGTCCAAATTATAAACTCGACATTTTTGTCGATCCGGCGATTGAAGATGAAAAACTTCTATCCATCAATGCCAATGAGTATCTGTTGCAGGTCGCCTTTGTCAACCTCATTGAAAATGCCTGTAAATTTTCACCCAATCAAAAATGCCTAATCGCTATCAAGGCGGATGAAAATAGGATTCAGCTGGAATTTAAAGATGACGGAATAGGCATTGACCCGGTCGATCTGCCCAATATATTCACGCCATTCTATCGTGGAAACAACAAAGATTATAGCGAGGGAAATGGTATCGGTTTATCGCTTACCCGAAAAATCGTGCTTCTCCATCAAGGCGAGATCAGCGTCCGCTCGGCAAAAGGCGTTGGAAGTGTTTTTAGCATTGATATCCCCCATCGTTCATTATTCTAATAAAATTCTAATTTTTTTCTAAGGCCCCTCTAACCGGCTTATCGGGAGCAGGTGGATAGTTTTGCGGTATGATTAACCGTACAATCAACTATTCGAACCAATCCTTGAGGTACATGAATTGGATCCCTGTACTGCTGTTGCTGCAAGCTTGCAACAGCCAGTCTCACGAAAGCCCCAACCAATCTCCGGCCATCAGCGCAGTTGGAGACACCGTGACCGTCAGTGAAAACACGTCCCTGTTATCGAAACTCAAATTTGTTACGACGACCCATGCACAACATGCACTGAAACTAAATGCAGCTGCTACAGTGAAGATTATTCCCAGCAGTTATGTGGAGATTCCGGTCCCTTTTGCTGGACGAATTGTCAAATCCCACGTGAAACTGGGCCAAAAAGTTGCCATCAACACGCCTTTATTTTCAATTAGTTCATCCGACTATTTTGAGGCACAAAGGGCTTACCTTGACGCCAAACAAGCATTTATGTTTGCCGAGAATATGTTAAAACGCCAAAAAGATCTGATCGCGCATGGTGTTGGCTCTAAAAAAGAACTCGAAGAAGCAGAAACAAATTTTGCGACGAGCAATGCTGCGCTTGGAAATGCCACTGCCGCCTTAAAAATATTCGACAGCAACCCGCCCCATAGTGTTCTCGGTGAGCCTCTCCTTGTTCGTTCACCTATTCAAGGCGAAATTTTGAGTAGTTCGATTGTACTGGGGCAGTACACGAAAGAAGACGCTCCGGCATTACTCCGCATTGCCGAATTGTCAAACGTGTGGGTTTCGGCCTACATCAAAGAAAAGGACTTGCCGGCAATCGATCAACTTGCGCGTGTTGAAGTGAGCGTAGATGCGCTCCCTACTAAAAAAATACCCGGAAAAATTATCCATATCAACCAATTTGTCGACGAAGCAAGCCGGAATATTGAGGTCCTCATTGCCTGTGAAAATGCTAATCGTGCTTTAAAACCAGGGATGTATGTCAACGCCGAATTCGAACGGCAGATGACTCCGACACTTTTCATTCCGGCAAAAGCTGTATTTCAATTTAACGATAAGAGTTTTGTTTGGGTCAAAACATCGTCCAATACCTTCGTCAAGCGCTATGTTACTACTGGCGTAACAGAAGGTGATGCGATCCAGATTTTAACAGGCCTGGTTCCGCAGGAACAGATTGTTGCTGAAGGTGCCTTTTATTTAACACCCGGCTTATGATGGGCTCAGGCTTTCAACTTTTAAAATAGAAACACATGAATATTAAACAATTGATTGGCCATATCATTGCAAAGAGATGGGTAATCGCCGCATCTTTTCTATTGATCGGCTTTTTCGGTTACTATGCCTGGCGACAACTTTCGGTTGAGGCATACCCTGATATCGCTGATGTATCGTCACAGGTCGTAACCCAGGTACCGGGCTTAGCTGCCGAAGAAATGGAACAGCAGATCACCATCCCGATCGAACAGGCCATCAATGGATTGCCGGGGATGGAAGTAATGCGCAGTAAAACCACTTTTGGCTTATCCATGGTCACGATTGTCTTCAAAGATGGTGTTGAAGATTATTGGGCGAGAGCCCGTATACAGGAGCGTCTAGCTGATTTATCCCTGCCCTATGGTGCCAGTCCGGGATTAGATCCGCTGACTTCCCCCACAGGTGAGATCTTCCGTTATATTCTTGAAAGTAAAACCCACAATTTACGCCAGTTGACGGATCTTCAAAATTTTGTTATTATTCCCAAAATCAAGCAGGTTTCGGGCGTTGCAGATGTAACTAATTTTGGGGGAATCACCACACAGTTCCAAGTGGAACTGGATCCGAAAAAGCTTGACCAATATGAAATTTCGCTTGCCGAAGTTGTCGCCAAGATCGAAAGCAATAATGCCAATGCCGGCGGCAGTGTGATGAACCGTGGAGATCAGTCGTACGTCATCCGTGGCATCGGTCTGGTCAAGACATTGGATGATTTGGGCAACATCGTCGTAAAATCCACCAACGGAAATCGGATATATATGCGTGACCTCGGTCAGATCAAACTTGGAAATCTAGCACGGAAAGGGGCTTTAGGATATTCGGATAAACGCGGGGCCAATTATTCGGACAATATCGAAGGTATTGTCCTGCTATTAAAAAATGAGAATCCTTCTGATGTTTTGGCAGGTGTAAATGCAACGGTCCAGGAACTAAACGAAAAGATTCTTCCGGAAGACGTAAAAATACATGTCGTGCTCGATAGAACCAGTTTGGTCGACAATACCCTACATACCGTTTCCAAAACCCTTCTCGAAGGTATGATCTTGGTTATTTTTGTCCTTATTATTTTCCTGGGCAGCTGGCGTGGCGCACTCTTGGTGGCCATTACCATTCCATTGTCCTTGTTGATTGCCTTTATTCTGATGCATTTCACCCATATTCCCGCCAACTTGCTTTCCTTAGGGGCAATTGATTTTGGGATTATTGTAGACGGAGCCATCGTTGTACTGGAAACCATTCTTAAAAAAAGAGAAGATGAACCAGAAGGTCTCCTGCAGGAAAAAACTGTTGCGCAGAAAATTGCTGAAGTCGCCAAACCCATATTCTTTGCGACACTGATCATTATTACAGCCTATCTTCCCCTGTTCGCATTTGAGCGCGTCGAGAAAAAACTTTTTACGCCGATGGCCTATACCGTGGGTTATGCCCTTTTCGGTGCCTTGGCTGTCGCTCTTGTGCTTATACCCGGGATGGCCTATTTGATCTATCGCAAACCCCAAAAAATCTTTCACAGCAAATGGTTGGCAAAATTGACTACGGCTTATCAGTCGGCGATAGAAAAGGTTATGCAGGCTCCCAAACAAGTTTTTATTCCATTGGCAATTGTATTGCTTGCCACAGGTTTGCTCACGGCCTCCGTTGGCAAGGACTTTCTTCCGTCGTTGGATGAAGGCTCGATCTGGCTTCAAGTGTCACTTCCCCCGGGCATCACAGTAGAAAAGTCAAAAGAAATGAGTGATACCCTACGTGCCCGCACACTTAAACACGATGAGATCTCCTATGTCATGGTTCAGGCGGGGCGTAACGACGATGGTACCGACGCCTGGACACCCTCCCATTTCGAAGTTAGTGTGGGATTAAAACCTTACAAAACATGGAAATGGGGGAAAACCAAGGAAGATCTGATTAATGAGCTTGCAGCAGAATATGCGAAAATGCCGGGCTTCAATGTTGCTTTTTCCCAACCCATGATCGACGGGGTCATGGATAAAATCGCTGGCGCCCATAGTGAGCTCGTTGTCAAAATATTCGGCGATGATTTAAAAGAAACCCGACGGGTCGCCGAGGAACTGATCACAACACTCCAACAAGTGAAGGGAGCTGTCGATCTGGCCATTGATCAGGAGCCACCACTCCCGCAATTGCAGATTATCGCCGATCGCGATAAAATAGCGCAATACGGATTGAACATCGCTGACGTGACTGACCTGATCCAGATCGCTATCGGGGGAAAAGCCGTTGCACAGGTTTATCAAGGAATCAAAGTGTATGATATTACCTGTCAATATCAGGAGGAAAACAGGAATTCGCCCGAAAAAATCGGCAATTTAATGCTGTATCCCGAAAATGGAAACCGTATTCCACTAGCCCAGGTCGCCACTATTAAACTCAATACCGGAGAAAGTATGATTTCACGCGAACGTAACAACCGACAGTTGACGGTCCGTCTAAATGTTCGCGGTCGCGATCTAGGGACATTCCTCACTGAAGCACAGCAGGCCATTGCCAAAAATATACACTATGACCAACATAAAATTACGTTAAAATGGGGCGGACAATTTGAAAATCAACAACGTGCCTATACGCGTCTTGCCATTATCGTCCCATTGACATTAGCCATTATATTTATCTTATTGTATGGCACATTTGGTTCATTTAGACAAGCAGGTCTATTGATGGGCATCGTACCCTTGGCACTTTTTGGCGGAATGCTCGCACTCCATGTTCGCGGCATGACGCTAAACGTTTCCTCAGCAGTCGGTTTTATTGCCTTATTCGGTGTCGCTATACAAAACGGTGTCTTGATGCTTTCACAGATGAATGTACTGCGTAAAAATGGGCTGCCGTTGCTTAAAGCGGTAACACAGGGAGCATTTAATCGTTTTCGTCCCGTTTTGATGACCGCTACGGTAGCTATTCTTGGTTTGCTTCCGGCTTCACTAGCAACAGGGATTGGATCGGATGTGCAACGCCCTTTGGCAACGGTAATCGTTTATGGTCTACTATTTTCGACTATCCTGACACTATTTGTGCTCCCCCCACTCTATTATCTTTTAGAACGTAACAGCACCACACAAAAAGACCCCGTAGAATAAATACAAATTCATCCATTTGAAACAGCTTGCTTTCTGCTGTTTCGAATGGATACAACCTGAACATGGAATGGATTCAACCTGAACATGGAGTGGATACAACCTGAACATGGAGTGGATTCCACCTGAACATGGAAAAGCCTTTAGCCAAACCTGCACAGCTATCACATCTGCTGAAGGTTTGCTCAAACCAGGAAGCAGGGGATCCAAACGGAATGGGCTTACGAATAGCCCGGGCGACTTATTTCAGGTGTCAAGAGCGCCCTGGTACTTTTATAAAAGAATCACTAAAACAGAACATTCAGAACAAGTCGATGATCATGAACAAACAACCTATTTTAACAAAGAAAAGCTTTACCTGTATTCTTTTTATACTCGCGCTATACCATACAGCAATCGCTCAGGATAGGAATAGCAGCGTGTCAGAAGCGACAGGGCAGCAACTTGATTATTCAAAATTTATACATACAGTCGCTAAAAATAATCTGGGCTACGCCGCCGAAAAATTCAACCTCAGCATTGCTGAAGCCAATATTATTAGCGCCAGGGTATTTCCTGACCCTGAATTTAGTATGGGCATTTTTGATAATAGTGAACGTACAAAACAACTGGGGCGGGGCTATAATGCAGGAATTGCATGGACCCTGGAATTGGGGGCTAAACGAAAAGCCCGGATAAACCTGGCCAAAGATGAAGCCGAGGTAACCCGTTTATTGCTAGCAGATTATTTCCGAAATTTACGTGCCGACGCTACACTTGCATTTTTAACAGCAAAACAGCAGGCATTATTGGTGAAAATAAACCAAAATTCCTATCAGCAACTGAGGCAATTGGCCACATCGGATAGTATCCGCTATAAATTGGGGAGCATCCCTGAAATAGATTTCCGCCAATCTAAATTGGAGGCCGCCAATATGCACAATACGTTGCTGGCAACAGAAGCATCCTGGAAATCCGCCCTTGTAAACCTTTCCCTATTAATGGCAGACAACTCCCTTACGACAACGGGGGTACCCCCAGATGCTTTCGATCATTTGGACCGGGCATACCGCTTAGATGAACTGGTCAGAGTAGCCCAAAATGACCGCAGCGATCTAAAAGTTGCCCTACAAAACAAACAGCTGTCACAGCGTCTGCTCCAATTGGCGCAGGCCAACCGGGCTATAGACCTCGGACTTTCATTTGGCGTTACCTATAATGGAGAAGCACGAAATGAAACTGCCCCAACGCCTCAGTTTACGGCTATAAATGCAGGTATTTCAATTCCTTTAAAGTTCTCAAATTTTAAAACGGGCGATCTTAAAGCCGCAAAATTTAAGATCGATCAGGACGAGGTTGCCTATCAAGATGTACTCCTACGCATTCAGATCGAAGTTACGCAAGCGTTCCTAACCTACCAGGCCGCTCAAAAACAGGTACAGCTATTTGACAGCGCTATGCTATCGGAAGCAAAAGCAATTTTGGAAGGAAAGGTTTACAGCTATAAAAGAGGCGAAACATCCCTACTGGAAGTTTTAAATGCTCAACGGACCTACAATGATACCCAGCTTAGCTATTATGAAGCCCGTTACAATTATGCCGTAGCATTGGTTGAACTCCAACGCACAGCCGGGATATGGGATATTCAGGAGATCTAAGCTGGGGAGATTCTGTTTTTTCTCAACTTCTTATACATACTTTTCAAGGAAGGCGAAATCAGTATCAGCAAAAGTACGCTGATACTGATCATGGACATGATCTCATAATAATCCATGGCATAGCGCACAAAGGATTGGATCTTGACCCGCTCAGCAACGAGCTTTAAGGCGGCTGTATGTTCCTTATACTGTAATCCATGGTTTAAAACGCCGGCGGATTCCTGCTGCAGGTACTCCCGAAACAAGGGGTTGCCCACTTCCGTTTGATCCCGAAACACCTGTTGGTGCTGGGCAGATTCAAACAATTTGAAAAAATTCTGCAAACCGATACTGCTCGTGTAGCCCAGGTAGCGGATAGCAAGACAGACCGCAGCAGCAGAAGCCCCCAATTGAGGGCTGAAACTGGTAATGCAAAATAAGATGGTGGGCACCATAATAAGCCCTACTCCGAGTCCGTGTAAAACCAAAGGTATCCAAAAATGCGCATCATTACCCTGCCCCTCAAAGGAGAAAAACATCCATTGGTGAAACAGCAGCAAGCAACAATAGCCCGAAATCCAGATCCATTTTACCAGCCTTTGCCCAAGCATCCAATACAATGAGCCCAGAACACCGGCCACGATACCAGCAATATTAAACCACTGGATATAGGACAAATGAATAGGATCAAGTTGAATAACCTGTACGAGATATTGATTTGAGATGGTCAAGGAGAAGCGCTCGATATACATCATATACAAAATCAATAAGCCCAAGAGAAAGTTCCTATTTTTAAAAATCGCCAAATGAACATACACACGCCGGAGCACCATTTGCCGAACAATAAAAAGAATAAGCAACGCTAGACCTACCCCGAATATGATCAGCATGTGCCGATCGTTAAACCAATAAACTTCTTGTCCATACACCATTAAATAGCCAAAACTGACGATCACAAGGCTATAGAAAATACAGCTTGCCCAGTCTAACGAAAACAAAGGGTAAGGGCGTATATGCCTTATAGAGCGCATCGACAGCATAATCAACAATAAACCGGGTACAAATGATAAGGCAGCGTATAGATAGAGCTGATCAAAATTGAATGAATCGATAAATTCAGCCGTGACGAAAGTATTAAATGGGGAGCTGCAGAGTAACATGCCGAAAAAGACAGCATAACTTACTTCCTTAGCCCGATCGCTTTTCAACCGTGAGAATATCATGGAGATCGATAAGTTTACGGCAGAAGCAAACAACATCCCTTGGAAAAAGCGCAGGCCATATACCCAGCTGATATCGGTGATTCTGTACATCAAAAAGCAATTCAAGAGCTGGAGAAGATTAAAAATAATGTAGTACTGCTTGATGGGAAAGTATAAAAAAAAGCGTCGTTCTAAAACGTAGAATCCAACAAAACCAGCATAAAACAAAATGATCAGGAACTGGACATCACTGGGTTGGGCGCCGTAAAATCCAGCGGTGACATTTGTATTTGCACCGGGCAGGAAAAATAAGACCATACTCGGCATCAAGCTGCTAAACAGGATAAGCTTGATCAACCACTCCGGCACCCATTCTTTGAAAATTCCTTTCACTAGTTCTGATTTTTTGATACCAACACATTCACATTCATTCCTGAAAGAAGCTGTTGGGCTCCCCTTTGCTTATCCAGCTCAATGCGCACAGGTACGCGTTGTACAATCTTCACAAAGTTGCCCGTTGCATTATCTGGCGGCAAAAGGGAGAATGCAGAACCCGTAGCCGGGGAGATGGAAATAATTTTCCCATAGAATTTTTGATCCGGATACGCATCAGCAACCACCTCAACCCTATTGCCAAGATGCAAATAACGCAGTTGTGTTTCCTTAAAATTAGCCGTTACCCAGGTTGGGGTTTCTCTATTGACGATAAAGCCCAAAACTTCGCCAGCACTTATCATTTGACCTTTTTCAATTGTGCGTTTGCCAATCTGCCCATCGTAAGGTGCGCGAATAACGGTATACCCAACATCAAGCCTTTTACGGCCGACAGCTGCCGTCAAACGAACACGTTCGGCATCCACCACACCTTTTTTCATATCCACATCATGCACGCGTTCTTGTGACGCCTGTAATTTATGCTTTAACGAAGCCAGCTCACTCTTATACACATCCAACGTCGCTTTTACATCCTCCAGTTGCTGTGCCGTTGCAGACTTTTCCTGAAACAAATAATTATAGCGATCATACTCCAACTGTTGCTTGGTTACCCGAGCCTCCCCGGCAGCAATTGAGGTCCGTAAAGACTCATGTTCCGCCTGGAGAATTTCCTTTTGACTATGAAGAACATTGATCTCTGCAGCTTCCTTATTCACAGATGCCGCTACCTGATCAGCCTCATATTTATATTCCTTATTATCTATAAGCAACAAGGTATCACCCCGTTTAACCAATTGATGATCGTGATAATGCACAGAAACCACATATCCGCCCACCCGAGAAACAATGGGATTGATATACTGTGTTACCTGTGCATCATTTGTATAGGTATACCGCAAGCGCATCCATAATGCTTGAGCGCCCCATAACAGCAAGGCCAACAAGACAATTCCAGCCAACCAGTTGGTGATTCGAGTGAGTTGTGCCTCCACAACTGTTCTTCGTGATTTAGGTTTCATTAGATAGTACCCTTCAAAAATTCGATAAAATAATAATGTTTCTGTAGCGCAATATGTGCGGTTTCAAGATCAAAAAGTGTTTTTAGGTATTGCATATCAGCATCTAAGAGATCTGTAATCAAAGCCGATGATTTAAAATACCTGTTTTTTATAATTCGTGCATTTTCCTGCGCCAAAGCCTTATTGTTTTGACAGACGTCCTGCTGCTTAATAGCCAATTGATAATCCAACAGGGCCTGTAATAGTTGATTTTCCAGAATCTCCTCTTCATGATGGTGTTTTACCTCTTGTCGATCCAAGGCGATCTGTGCTCCGCGCACCACGTTTTTATTGAGATAAATTGCCGAGATCGGTATGGTTAATTTGAGCCCTGTGATACTCAGATTATACCAGCTGGGGTTATAGGGATACAAGAAAACCTGTGGATTGGCAAAAGTGAATGTACTGGTCAAGCCCAACTCAGGAAGATAATTTGATCGCGCCTGTTTGACCGACAACTTTTTCATAACCACTTCCTGTTCGGATTTTAGGAGGGAAAAAGCATGGCTTCGCGCTTCGGCAACAAGCGCTTCATAGCTGGGGTTTTCCACCTGAAACTGCTCGGGCAGGGGCACAATCTCCGCAGTAATACCACCAATTAGCTGCAGCTTCTGATTTGCAGCCTGAATATCATGACCGATCTGCACGAGCAACAGTTCCCGCTTCGAAAGCTCCAACGAAATACGCAAGACGTCACTGTGCAATACAACACCCGCCTTATACAGATGCTCAATCTCCTTGAGCTGTGCCCGTTGATCAGCAATATCCTGCTCGATTAAAGATCGGTTACTATACGACAGTTCCAAATCCAAAAAAAGATTGCAAACCTCCAATTTCGTCTGCGCCGCGGCATTCTTCCAATCGATTCTAGCCAGCTCATTTTCCAATTTTTTGGACTCAATTTTCATCAGGTCCCGATGCCCGTTGTAGAGGTTCAGATAAAAATCCAGGCCGCTATCGTACAAGTAATGAATGATATCATGCTGGGCGGGTTTATTTAAAAGCCCCTGATCATACACAGGCATATTACTCGCATAACTAGCAGAAGCTCGGGCGGAAATCTTGGGCAGCAACTCCATGCGTTGCTGCTGTACCGCCACCTCAGTTTCTTTGAGCTGCAAATAAGACTGCTCAATGTATTTACTGTTCTGTAGTGCTTTGTCGATCATGTCTTTCAGGGACATGCGCAAAGAATCGAGGGCGAAGGTGTCCGAAATAGCGCATACTAACAATCCTATGGTTAGTATGCCTTTTGCCCAATAGGGAGGAAAAAAGTTCACGTGTGCTATGTAATTTTTTTGCGTTGCAAACTTAGACACTTATTGGAACTTGGATTTCTTCACAAACGCCAATATGTTATGGAAAAAAGACATTTTTTCATCAATTCAATCAAAAAGACCAATATCTGCCAAGAAGATCTTACCATATCCTTTTTTAAAGCACAAAAAAAAGCCTCTCAAACGTTGATTTGAAAGGCCTTTCCGGATGGTATAAAACCAAACTATCCGTATAAGGAATCTTCTATTGCATTCCACAACTGTATTCTCTTTTGTAGCGCAACTTTACTAATCTCCTTCATTTCCGTCCATTTAACCTCATCGTCCTTCGCGAGATCTGTGATCATCTGCATCGCCAAAGGTCCATGCTCATCGCCGTCCAGATCAATATGACGTTGAAAATAATAGATAAAGCTGTCCAGATTGGCTGTAGGGAAATTTGTTTTAATTTCTTCCAAAATAGAGGTAAACATTCCCGGGATAAGATCTTCGCGTCCAAATGTAAATGCTGCAGCTATTTTATGCACTTCGCCCTCAGCAATCACTTCGAATGTAAAATTCAAAAAGTCCTTGATCCGCTTGTCCAATGTGGTCGTTGCAATGACATCGAATATGTTGCTCGATTTTTTGGCGTGAGCAATAAATTTATTGACCAGATGAAGATCGGCACCCATAGCATCCATGGCATCCAGATACATCTCAAAGTGGCTCAAACGACGACCATCAATGTATTCATCCGATTCCTCAGCCAATACAATTTCGTTGATTAGATAGCGTGTTGATGGATGCTCACTCGCAAACCAAGGTAAAGTCGTACAGGTCAATTTAATCTGTAAAGCTTTTAGTAAAGACATAAAATCCCATACAGCGTACACATGCCCTTCTGTAAAAGAACGTAGATTCTTGATCGTTTTGATCTTACGATACAAGGGGTGTTGCAATAATACCTCGCGTTCGGTAGCAATGTATTCGTTAATTTCCGCAATTCTATTCATGGCGCAAAAGTATTGTCTTATCTCTATTTTTAAAAGTATTTTCGATGAGATTACAGTAACATGATAAATTTTTCGCCCAGCTATCCGCTTCATAACCAAATCACAGCCAACAATGCGCCTCGCTTTTGACCGCCCTATTCCTGTTGCTAAAGTTCATTTACCCTTAAAAACAAAAATATTTTTTATTATAAAAAATAATCTACTATATTTGTAGAGTATTCAGAATTGCATGATGCAATACCAACCGAGTGCAGGCACCGCGGTGGTAAATTAATACGGGTTTCGACCAAAATAAACGTCACAGAACGATTATTTTCCCCAACAAGATCTGGATACAGTTTATGGTTTAATCTTTTAAATTTTTAAATTGTATGGCTACTACAACAAATCTTTACCAACACTTACTGGAAAAATTCAGTTATTACTCAACAGATGAACTGATCCAGCTCAACAATGACACCATTTTGGGACAAGGCTGGGGTTCAGCCAAGGCAACCTTTAGAACAGCTTTGATCAGTACGTTCTCCAAAAGAGGACTGGATCTTTCCAACATCATTTCCAAGGAAGACGGTTTTACCTCGGTGAAGCATGTCCCTGTACGCTTGGAACAGAATGTCCTGATTCCTTTACAATAATCTTTATCGGCAAAAAAAAGCGCGCATCGAAAGGACTTCGTGCGCGCTGCTGTGGTTGGTTTAGTAAATTGCCGATTTAAAAGAAGGCAATAATCTTATTATTTATAGTTTGGATTCTGAATTAACACACCTGCGCTTTTCTCAATTTCTGTTTGTGGTAATGGCCAGCGGTAAAATTTGTCTTCAAAATGATAGGGCACTTTACTGTCTTTGACCGCATTGAGTACTTCGCCTGCGATATGCCAACGAATCAAGTCGTAATGCCGCAGTCCTTCGAAAGCAAGTTCAACCCTTCTTTCGTGGCGGATACGATCGCGCATTTTTTCCTTGGTATAACCGGCAGGGAACCCGGGCATCTGAACGCGGCTCCTCAATGTATTCATAGCATCGTAAACCGATTGATCTGGTCCGGCGATTTCATTTTGTGCTTCGGCATACATCAATAACACCTCTCCAAACCGCAGTACAACAGCATCCTGTTGGCTCAATGTTGAAAAGCCAAAAGGTAAGTTGGCCGGATCCAAAAATTTCAGCACCCCATAACCTGTAGGCCGCGGATTGGACGGTGTATGGATCTTACCGCCGCCAAAGTCGGGATGATCCACGAAAATTGTTTTGCTCAAGCGCGGATCCCTATCTTTGAAGGGATTGGCTCGGTCAGTCAAAGGTGATTCACCATAAGGCAGACCATCTTTGCATTCATAGGTATCCACGAGGTTTTGCAACGGTGAAGCTGCTATCCAATCGCCGAGGTACATGTCCCAGGGGGCTGTATTATTCGGTGCCAGAAAATTGACCGAAAAGATAATCTCAGTATTATTCTTCTGTGTTGCATCGCGAAAGACATTTTCAAAAGCCGTACTCAGGGTATACTCTTTCATGACATCGGTGCATAAATCTTTTACCTCTTTCAGAATTGCTAAATCGGGCACCCCTTTGTCACCATAAGCCGCAAACAGTAAAACCCGTGCTTTCAAGGCTTTTGCAGAACTTGCGGTCGCATGCCCCCCATTGTTGAAATAAGGTTTAGCCGCTAAGTTGGCGATCCCGAAATCCAGATCGGCCCGAATCTGTTTTAGAATATTCTCCGCAGTTTCCTTTGGCTGACGTTGATTCTCCAAACTGAGGGGAGTCAGTACAAGTGGCACTTCACCATAGATACTGTACAATTGGAAATACACAAAAGCACGAATAAAGCGGGCTTCGGCTTCCATATTTTTTTTCTCCCCATCGTTCATATCGGCGCCATTGTAGCCATGAAGCTTTTCGATCAGGCGATTGGCACGTCCTATACCTACATAAGCATCGTTATAAATACCGGTTTCGTAGCCCCCGGTGGTCGGATTTAAGTTCCCACCGACGATTTCATTGACGCTACCCGAATTGAACTGATTGTAGCCATTGTCGGTCAGACAATCCCGGAAAGGCATCCCAAAAGAAAAGGCTTCACTCTGCAACGAGGCATATACACCGGCCAAAGCATTATCAAAATCCGATTTTTTGCTAAAATAATTGTCCGAAGCAATCTGATCCAAAGGGTTGAGGTCCAAGGCACTGTTACAGGAAGCTAAAAATAGGCCGGATAGCATCAACGCTGTTATAAATTTCTTTTTCATAGCACTTAAAAGTTAACTTGTACACCAAATGAATAAATCTTGTTTTGTGGATACTGTACCAGATCACCATTTCCATAGCGTTCAGGGTCCAAGCCCTTAAATTTGGTCGCAGTAAGCAGGTTATCACCCGAAAAATAAACCCTTAGGCGGTCAATTTTATATTTTTTCAAGAGCCCTTCAGGTAAAGTGTATCCGAACACAAGATTTTTCAACCTGAAGTATGAGGCATCCTGAATAAAATAGCTGGAAGCACGGCTGAATTTCTCCGGAGCACTCCAACCCCAATAAATACGGGGCATCGTTGTCGAAGGATTTTCAGGAGTCCAACGGTCTAACCAGTCTTTTGTCGGCGGGCTACCCTGTACAAATGGGGTTACACCCCAGCCCGAAACATAGGATTTGACGCCATATACCCCTTGTAATAGGGCCGAAAAGTCAAAACCTTTAAAACTAGCACTTAGATTAAAACTATAGTTCAGCTTTGGATCCACACCGGCTATCATTGTTCTGTCGTTGGCATCTATTTTTCCGTCCCCATTGACGTCCCGATACTTCAGATCGCCGGGCAGTGTATTATCATTAAACTGCTTAGGCGAACCTGTTACTTCTGCTTCTGACTGGAATATGCCAATGACTTCGTAGGTATAAAAGCTGTCCATTGCATAGCCATTTTTTTTGATCGTATAGCCTCCGATTTCAGGTTCTCCAAATTTGACCAGCTTGTTTTTGAAACGATCGAGGTTTGCCCCTAGCTGATAGCGTAAACCTTCCAATGCGCCCGTGGTAAGCTGATTGCGATAGGTAATTCCTAATTCAACACCTTTATTTTCAACGATACCGTCATTGATATTTGGGGCGCCCAATCCTACGATTGCCGTGATCTGCGAAGGGCGTAAGATGTCGGTTGTCCGTTTCTTATACCAATCGAAAGTAATATCCAAATTTTTGAACAGGCTTAAATCTACCCCAACATCTGTCATGGTTGTTGTTTCCCATTTGATCAGTGGGTTGGTCAGTCTTTGCTGTGCCACCCCCGATTGCAGACTATTGTTATCAAATGAATAATTACCTGTAAGTCCCAATACAGGCTGGTATGGATAATTTAAGGAATAGCCATTCACATCCACCACATTCTGGTTTCCAAGTTGCCCCCAAGATCCACGGATCTTCAAATTATCCAACCAACCGGAAGCGAATTCCTTGACAAACGATTCTTCCGATACACGCCAGCCTGCAGAGAAAGAAGGAAAGGCTGCCCAACGGTTTTTACCGTAAAACTTGGAACTACCGTCGTAACGCATATTGGCTTCCAAGAGGTATTTCCCTTGATAATCATAGTTCAACCGGCCGAAATACGAGATCAGCGCCCATTGGTTGGCGGTTCCGTTTGCCCGTTGAATATCCGATCCCCCCGCATTTAATTCTGTTAGTGTATCGTCGACAAAATTCTGTCTGAAGCCCTGAAGGTAGGTATACTTACTTTTTTCAATGCTATATCCGGCCTGCGCTTTGAGGTGGTGTGCGCCAAACGCGCGATCATAGTTCAGGTAAGTAAATAAATTGGTGTATATTGTTTGTTGATCCTGATCCGTAAGGCCCTTTCCAAGATCCAATGTTGTTCCGAGCGTGCCCGTATGGTAATAATATTCATCCAACGTTGATTTATAATCCTTGTACTTGTCCATATTGAAATTATAGGCCCCTTTGGTGTACCAGGAAAGCCCCTTAAACAGCTGTACCTCCATCCAGGCTTGTAAATTAGCCGCATAGTCGTCGGTATTGTACGTGAATTTCCGATCCAATACGGCCATAGGATTTTTATTGTTGTACTCCCAGTCGTAAGCTTTGTACGTGTAACGTCCGCTACCATCCGGCAAAAATGGGCCATAAGTTGGTGCCTGCGACATGGCCGACAGGAAGAGGTCTTTGGATCCGCCCGGGATAGATTCGGTATGCCCTGTTTTGAGCAAGATATTTGTTCCGAATTTAATACCTTCCGAGATTTTGGTCGTCAGATTGAGGCGGGCGGAATAACGGTCATAGTTAAAACCTTTGATCATTCCATCCTGATTGACGTAGCCCAAACCAACGTTAAAGGTTGTCTTCTCGTTTCCGCCCTGGATACCGAGATTATGGGTATACGTCGGTTTTGTTTGGAAAATAAGCCCCAGCCAGTCCGTATTTGGATATTTTACAGGATCGTTGCTGTTGCGATAGGCAGCGATCACATCGGCGGGATATAGGCCATCGTTGAGATTGGAATTCTTACGCGCTTCGTTATATAATTCCATATACTGCGCCGAATTGGTGATCAGATCAAACATTTTCGTAGGCTTATAGATACCCACATTTCCGTCATACTGAACGGTTGTCTTTCCCGATTTCCCTTGTTTCGTCGTGATCAGAATAACGCCATTGGCTGCACGCGAGCCGTAGATTGCTGCGGAGGCGGCATCTTTCAGCACACTGACATTTTCGATATCATTGGGATTGACGTCGGAGAATTTTCCCTGCACACCATCAATGAGCACCAGGGGATCCGACCCGGCGCCGCTAAAGGTACCCTTACCACGAATGCGGATGGAAACGCCTTCATTGCCCGGTTCTCCTGACCCTTGATTGATCTGAACACCCGGCACTGCCCCCTGCAGCATGGAAGCTGTATTGACAACGGGCCGTTTGATCATATCTTTGCCACTCACTGTAGCCACGGCACCGGTTAGATTAACTTTCTTTTGTGTACCGTAACCGACCACAACAACCTCTTCCAAACTCGACGAAGCGTCGTTCAGCTGCACATTCACGGTTCCCTCATTGGCAGCAACAGCCATTTCCCTGGTTTCAAATCCCAAAGAAGAGAACGTCAGTACGGCAGTTCCGCCTGTCAGGCTGAGTTCGAATTGCCCCTGCGGATCCGTTTGCGTTTCCTGCGTTGCATTTTTGACCCGTACTGTCACGCCGGGTAGCGGGCGCCCTGTATTATCCAGCACTTTTCCTTTTATTGTGCGCTGTTGACCTATCCCATCGAGGACGGCAGAAAGGCCTTTTTCTGTTGGGGCAAAACGACGGTCTGTCGTTCTTAGAGATGCAGCGGAGCCCGTGTAGGGTACAGCTATCGAAAGACAGAGTGCCATTATACTGGCCTCAGGACCGAAGGACAGGCCCTTGATCAAAGGCCATTGTCTTGTCTTTTCTGTTTTCATATTTACTTTTTTTGTTTATAAGGTGCTTTTATTTTGAAATTTTTGGCACAAAGCATCCCCTATCATGCAAAAAATTGCATGTTCCAATTCGGTTGAGGACGCTATGTTTTGTTATTTTTCTTTTGTACGATAGGCGATCCAGTTATGATCTATACATACGTTAAGTTGTTGTGATTTGGGTGAATAAATCTGATAGTTCAGTATCTTACCATCTTTCCATTCCATATCTAGCGTGTGATTTCCCTTGATGCGCATGCCCCTCACCCGGCCTTCTTTCCTCCAGGCTTGAGGCACCGCCGGTAGAAGATACACCGTATCCTGATGGGACTGCACCAGCATCTCGGCAATACCAGCTGCTCCACCAAAATTACCATCGATCTGAAATGGGGGGCCTGCTGTTAACAAATTGGCGTAAACACCACCACCGGCGCCATAATTGATATGTGTATCGACACGTGGGGTCATGAGTTGCCGAAATAATTTATAAGCCCGCTCACCTTCATGTAATCTGGTCCAAAAGAGTAGTTTATGGGCAATGGCCCAACTCGGTCCATCATCCCCCCGCACATCTAGGCTTTTTTTAGCGGCAAGCTGCCAGTCTGGATGTTCATCATAACGAATCAGATAACCGGGATACAAACCGTACAGATGTGAGATATGCCGATGCTGCGGATCCACCTCTTCATAATCTTCAATCCATTCCATGATGCGGCCATCTTTGGCAATCTGTACCGCCGGAGCTAAGCGTTTAAGCTGCGCTTCAACCTTCGTTAAAAAAGGATCGGATTGTTTGCCCAATAATCCCGCTGCATGGATGATATTTCCAAATAATTCACGTACGATCTGACTATCTATCGTTGGTCCCATCGTGACGTTTGCCTGCTGCCCATTGGGGAGCTTGAAGGAATTTTCGGGAGATACAGAGGGCGAAGTCAATAGCCAGCCCTTGGTTGGGTGTTCGGTCAGGGCACTGGAGTAAAACTGTGCTGCTCCGTAGAGAATCGGGTATATGCGTCGTAGATAGGCTATATCTTCGGTATAGAGGTAATGTTCCCAAAGGTTATTGCAGAGCCAGCCCGAGCCCGCATTGGCAATTCCCCAGGAAGCAGACTCTCCGGGTTCGGTATAGCCCCATACATTGGTGATCACATGGGCTACCCAGCCCGGTGCATTATAGTATGCTTTCGCGGTCTTTGCCCCCGGGGCCATAAGACCTTCCACAAGACCTACCAAGGGTTCATTGAGCTCGCCCAAATTGGCCGCCCCGAGGTGCCAATGGTTCATCTGCACATTGATATCCAGGTGGTAGTCCCCATTCCAGGGTGTCTGAATCTGATTTGCCCATAAGCCCTGTAAGTTTGGTGGTAGCAAGCCTAAGCGCGTACTGCTGATACTAAGGTAACGACCATACTGATAGAATAGCGCTGCCAGCCCTGGATCCTGATCCGGTTCTTTACCAAAGGCCACCAAACGCTCATCGGTCGGTAGGTCATCTTTCGACTGCCCCAATCGGAGCGACAAACGGTTGAACATGGCCAAATAGTTTCGCAGATGTTCGGCATACTGCTGGCTATAGGATTTTTTCAACGCCTTTGTTAGCGTTTCAGCTGTGGTACGCTCAAAATCCTTACCTTTAAAATCAGTATCTGTTGCCACGTAAATCAGCACTTCGTCAGCCTGTTGAATAACAATAGATTGTCCTTTTAAAAGCTGTTTCCCGCCTTTTATCTGCGCGCGGACACGTGTTTTAAACTGCATTCCTTTACCGTCCACACCGTTGTCCAATTGTCCTACCAAAACAAGCTCGCCATCCTCGGTCTTGGCCGTAGCCCTTTCGGGACGGTCAATCTTGATTTCCAGGCTTAGCTGGCCTTTTTTGCTGCTCTGTAAACGAATAACGCCCAGGTCATCAGCAAAGCTTGTCCAATATTCGCGGCTATACCTGACGCCTTTGAGCTCATAGCTTGTTTTTACCATCGCCTTATCGAGATCCAGTTCCCGGCGATAGTTCTGCACTGCGTTGAGATCCGTTTGTCCGTCAAAGGCAAGCATCAGATTGCCGAGCACTTGATAACAGCCCCATTGCTTACCGCCCGATCCGGGGCCTTTGCAGATAAAATGCTGGTCGATCAGACGCTGAGCAAGGTCGTTTTTCCCACTTTTGATCAGATTTCGAATACTATCCAAATACCTGCTGGCCTCATAATTATTGGCATCCTGAGGGCTTCCTGACCATAGGGTGATATCATTGAGCACAATATGGTCATTCTTCAATCCACCGTCAGGCATCATGCCAATTTTTCCATTGCCCAGGGGCAGGGTCTCCTCCCATTGTTTTGCCGGCTGCCGGTACCAAAGTTTGCCGCCCTGCACCTGCCCAAATAAGTTGCCCGAAAGAAAGAAAACCACAAGCGTGCAGAGTAACTGACCTTTCCGATTGTTTATTTTTGATGATCTACTCATGTGGTTTTAGTTTTTTGTCCAGTCATCGGTTCGGAAGGGAGATCCGGGTATCCCGGCTTCGTTGTATAAAGTCAGGTCCGGGTTATCGGCCCAGCCGTAGCGCACTGCGACGGGCGACGGTACTTCTTTGGCAGATACGATCAGCTTATTTCCGACCTGTTTGACTTCTGCAGGATAAAAGACCTGATCGGCACCAGCAATTGTGAAACTACTGTTGCGGTTATCCGCTCCTTTCAGCACCAGCTTTTTGCCCATGGGGTTAAAGCTAAGTTCCATTTCTGCTGCTTTTGTCGTCCAACGCTGAAGAACAGGGCCCGAATAAGGGATCTTCTTGCCATAGAGCTGCGCTGTTGCGATCCAGCCAAGTCTTCTACCGACATCCTGCTTGTTTTTCGGATGAATATCCTGTGCATCGCCGATATCCGTTATAACAGCCATACCTGTATAAGGCAATTTGAGTGTTTGGCGCTGCGCTTCCCGTAATCTCGCCCAGGAAGAAGGCTGCGGTGTTACACTTTTCGCTTTAAAGTTGGCCAGTTGAACAAAATAAAAAGGCATCTTTTCATTGTTCCACTGCTGGCGCCAGTCCTGAATCAGTGCGGGCAGCAGTTGCTGATAAGGAGCGTCTTTTGAATCTGCGTTACTTTCACCCTGGTACCAAATGGTGCCTTTTATCTTAAAATCCACAAAAGGCTTAACCATGGCATTGTAAAGCACAGTAGGCCTGTTGGGCCCCTCCATCGCATTAGGTTTTGCGGGCAGCTTCGCCAGATCATAACCAACTTTGCATTTCCAGTCTCCAACGAGAGATAGCTGTTCGCCATTTGGCCCTTCCAGTCGTGGCTGTTCTGTACCGCCATATATTCCACCATCGCCGGCTCCGTCAAATACGCGAACGGCGATATGCAATAGGCTGCCGTTGTTGGCCGTTGCAGGAACAGTATAGTTCCGAATCTGGTCGTAACCGACAGTTTCACCCACTTTTGTACCATTGACATAAGTGATATCGTTGTCATCAATCGCTCCCAAAATCAACTTAAGAGGTTTACCTTGCCAATGTGCCGGTAGTTCAACGTCTTTGCCAAAATAAACGACACCATCCATTCCCGGAAATAGGTTCTTGTCAAAAAAGCTCGGAATAGTAATCGTAGACCAGCTGCTTTTATCCAATTGTGGCGCAAACCACTCGCCTTGCGTTGCTTTCTTCACCTGATCCTGCTGTTCGGCGACGCGATTCCATTCGGCCAGATCTTTCGCATAGATTTCCTGTGCATCCGGACGTTGAATTTTTTCAATGGCCGCCGTATAGGTTGAAAAAGGTGAAAGTGCCTCCCGGCTCATCCAGGCTTCAATAATTGTTCCACCCCAGGAGGAATGGATTAGGCCAATGGGAATGCCTGTTTTCTCGTAGATCTCGCGCGCAAAAAAATAGGCTGTCGCCGAAAACTCCGGAATACTTTGTGGCGTCACTGGATTCCATCCTCCGGACTCCACCTTCACTGCTGTGGTAGGTTGATTGGCCGTTGCTTTTGGAATCTGCAAAATACGAATATTGGGAAAGTTGGCTGCTTTGATTTCCTGCTCAAAGTTATTGATCTTACCCCAACCCGCCAGAGGCATTTCCATATTTGACTGTCCTGAACAAAACCAGACTTCACCGATCAGAATATTTTTTAGGATCAATTGATCACCATCGTTGATGGTAATTTGGTAGGGCCCACCGTATTTCGGTGTCTCCAGATAGACTTGCCAGCCTCCCTGCTGATCGACCTCAACCTGATAGCTCTTATTGTTCCAGCTGGTGTTTACGCTAAGTTCCTTGCCGACTGCGGTACTGGTTCCCCAGATCTTGACCTTTTCTTTCTGCTGCAGCACCATATTGTCGCCAATAAAGGCCGGCAGCTGTACTTTGGCCTGTAGGGTAGAAAATCCACTGGCAACGCTGAGTAGCAACGCCAGCAAAGTCCGTTTATACTGTTTAGGTTTTATCATGATTTTTGAGTTTTTTGCTCAATTGGGTTTATACATTTGGCGCATCCGAAGTCCGGGCTGTTAGCGTCGGAGCTTCGGATGTACCACAGTTATTTTTTAAAGTGCCGATATTTTTAGTAAAACACTGGGACGGTTGCTATTCAGGTCTGGATTTACGCCAACTTTCATCAGGTAGTCGCCCGAATAGGTTTGTCCCTGGCCTAAGCTCGACTTGGTTCCCGGATACAGATTGATCTCCTCCACCCGGTATTGCTTTTGGGCATCCAGTCCTTTTAAACGGACAGGATCGGTTGTACCGACACCATAGCGGTTATTGACCAGGTAGTTGAAGATGACAGCCTCGGTTTTTTGGTTATTCACGTAGCTGAGGGCGGCGAAGTCACCTTCACGTGGATCGGCCAGACGATACTGCTCCCCGTGCCATATTGTTCCTTTAAGCGCGTCGTAATTCTTTACCGCCTGCTGGCAGAATAACAGATCCTGTTCTTTCAGGTGGCTCACCACAATATCAAAACCCAGTTTACCCATCATGGCTACATCCGTACGGAATTTGAGGGACTGTTTTCCCCAGTCTGTCACATGGTTGGAGGTGCTGATTTCCGGGAAAAAGTACGAATACTCGTACTGCATAAAAATACGCTCCAGAGGGTCTGTATTGTCCGAAGGCCAAAATTCGGTAAAGTACCGTAGTGCCGCATAGTCCACACGACCACCACCGCCCGAACACAACATCATCGGCACTTTCGGATACTTCGAACGAATGCGCTCCAGCACTTTATAAAGGCCTTCCACATAAGAAACATAGAAAGCACCCTGGTCTTTTAGAAATGCGGAATGCGCATTGTAAATGACCGCATTACAATCCCATTTGATATAGGCCAATGCCGGATTTTTAGTAAACAGGTCGTCCAGAATCTGGAAAACAAAATCCTGCACCTTGGGATTTGTCAGATCCAGGATCAACTGATTACGGAAATAATGTTCTTCACGTTGTGGCTGTTTGACAACCCAATCCGGATGTTGCTCGTAGAGTTCGGATTTGGGGCTAACCATTTCGGGTTCTACCCAGATACCGAATTTAACGCCCTGCTTAGTCGCTTCTTCGACAAGTGTTGCGATACCATTGGGTAGTTTTGTCCGGTTCGGTTGCCAATCTCCTAGACTGGAGTGATCGCTGTTACGCGGATATTTATTTCCAAACCAGCCGTCATCCAATAAAAATAGATCTACGCCTAGTTTTTTGGTATCCTGAAGCAAACCTTTTAATTTTTGTTCATTAAAATCAAAGTAGGTCGCCTCCCAATTGTTGAGTAAAGTCAGACGTTCGCCATTTCCATCCAGCAGCTGATATTTTCGGGCCCAATTGTGCAGATTTCGGGAGGCGGTGCCTTTTCCCTTTGTCGACAAGGTATAAATCAATTTGGGTGTTGTAAACTCCTGGTTGCTGGCTAATTTTACATTGGAAGCATAGTTATTTATTCCGGCAATGATACGCAGGTTATTGAGGTAATCCACTTCAAAATCCACCTTAAAATTTCCACTATACCCGAGGCTTGCCATCAGTACTGTTCCTTCATCTTCGGATGCCGCCTTGCCCAGAGACACCATAAAGGAAGGTGGCTGGAATAAATTCGCGCGTGTTCCGAGCTTACTGTCCAGCACTTTGATGCCATGTGTTAACGGAGCCTCGTCCACCTGCATTTCTTTTGCCCAGTCGCCATGGTACTGCCGTAGCCAATACGCGTTGGAGCGTAGGGTCAGATTGGCCGAAGCAAATTTTTCCAGCGTGACGACTTTCTTTTCCTTATTCTGGATCGTTGCCCACTGCTCAATGATATCCTCATTCAAAAACGATTTGTAGTGTAAAACGACATAAATATCGTATACCGGATCTTTTAGGGTGATATCAAGCTGTTTGACATTGGCATCCAGGTTTTTCACCGCATGCTTTTCATAGCGCAGGTCCAGGGAACGGTTACCATCGGCATGAACGACACTGATGGCTGGTTCCAATAGGTTTTTTGAACCTGAGGGGGTATACGCCGCATTGGAGAGGCCACTATAATCTGTCAATTGCCTATAACCGCTTGCAATGGTCGAGTACTCTTTAGAATCACTCAATTTTTCACCGTAATAAAGCATTTTCAGTGTTTTCGTGGAATCGTACTCCAACACTAAGGCATTCGATCTGGTTTCAATAGGAATCTGTTTGGACTGCGCCTGTGCCTCCAGATGGACAAGCCCCTGGGTCATCAAAAGCCCGAGTACAACATGTTTAAAATGATGGGTTGGCATATATAAATAGATTTAGGATTTGTTAACGAACTTGACTGTTTTGTTTGCTTTTAATTGAATCTTATAAAGGTATTTACCATTGATTTCCTGCTGTGGGCTTAGACCTGCCAATGGCGAAGGACTTAACACCTGAATCGTTTGATCTTGCGGCGATGAAAGAATAAGCTGTCTAATGCTGCTGTTGCTCCATTCCATCTTGTCGATGTGTACATTGCCCCGGGCTTTGAGTCCTTTCACTGTTCCGGCCGACCAGCGATGAGGCAGTGCAGGAAGTAATTCCAGCACATCCGTTTGCGACTGCAGCAACATTTCACTCACCGCAGCCACATAACCCAGGTTGCCATCAATCTGAAAAGGTGGATGCGCGCAGAGCAAGTTGGCGTAAACGCCACCGCCATTGTTGTAATCAATACCATCGCCGCCAACGAGGTTAATGAAATTAGTTAGGATTTTATAGGCGTGATTCCCATCCTGCAAGCGGGCCCAAAAAGCCACCTTCCAGGCCATGGACCAACCGGTGGATTCGTCGCCTCGCGCGGTGAGGGTAACTCGTGCAGCTTTGGCCAGTTCCGGTGTTTTTAAAACAGAGAACTGGTTACCGGGGTACAGGCCAAACAGATGCGAGACATGGCGATGCTTGTCCTGTGGATCATCACGATCCGTTTCCCACTCCTGCAACTGTCCCCATTTACCGATTTTGGGTTTGAGCAGCGCATCGCGAAGAGCCGCGATATGCTTACGGTAATCGGCGTCCATATTTAAAACTGTGCTCGCCTGGATGTAGTTGTTAAAAAGATCGTAAATAATCTGGTGGTCATAGCTCACGGCATCCTCTGTGGGGCCATGTTCCGGCGACCAGCCCTTTGGCGCCACCACAGTTCCATCCGGTCTTCGAACCAGACGATCATCCCAAAACTCACTTATTTCTTTTAAAATCGGATACGCAAATTCGCGCAGGTATTTCTCGTCCTTGTTAAAGGCATAATGCTCCCAGAGCGCCTGAGCATACCAGGCACTTCCGGGGGTGTTCCAAAGGAAGCTCTCCCCACCGAAGATATTATTTTCGGTCTTTACGGTCCAGCCCCTTACGCCCGGAAATTCCTTTTGTGTATTTATTTTTTTCACCTCACGCATGCTATTGATATAATCGAGGTAAGGCCAGGCCGATTCACCCAGATTAGCGACTTCTGCAGGCCAATAGTTCATCTGTACATTGATATTGGAATGGTAATCTGAGCGCCATGGTGGATTGTTACTGTTATTCCAAAGCCCTTGCAAATTTGCAGGCAAACCGCCTTTCCGTGAGGAACTGATCAGCAGATAACGTCCATATTGATATACTAATGCTTCCAGAGCCGGGATCGGCTGTTTTTTATAGGCTTCCAACAGCGCTTTTGTTGTTTGCTTAGCGTCCAGCTGGCTATGGTCGAGATCAAGCGCCACGCGGTTAAACAGCGCTGTATAATCTGCAACGTGCCGTGCCAGGAGCTTATTTACGCCATATTTTTCCGCTTGCTGCAGATAACGTTCATTGACCTGCATCGGTTCTTCGGCCGACTTCCAGTTGGTAGCCCGTGTATTGGCATAATCTGTTGCGGCACTCAGCAGCAGAATAAGTCGATCGGCAGATTTTACGGTAAGGACAGCCTGTCCTTTTTCATCTGTCGTTTTGGAAAGTGAACCACCGACGACCTGTACGCGTACCTGTGCGGCATACCGCATGCCATTGTCGAGCGTTCCCTGAAACCACAGGTGAGCATCTTCTGCCTGCACCACCTGCCCATGTGCATCCCGAAGTGCGATCTGGGCATTGAGTTTCCCTTTTTTACTATTTGCATAGTCAAATACCATGACCTGATCGGGCTGACTTGCAAAATACCGGCGGTTGATTTGCTGTCCATCCTGCTGATAGGCTATTTCATGTAAGCCCTTATCCAAATTCAATTTCCGGCTATAGGCGGTAAAGGATTTATTACTATCGGAGTCAAAACGAACAAAAAGATCACCAAAAGCCTGATAGGCACCTGTCTCCTGTTCATCACCTGTCCAGAGGCTATTTTCATTAAATTGGATATGTTCCTGATTTACGCCCGCAAAGATCATGGCTCCTATTCGTCCATTTCCGATCGGGTATGCTTCGGTCATCCAATCTTTGGCAGGTCGATCATCCCAGAGATAATACCGTTGGGCCTGGGAAGTGCCAAAACAAATGATCAAGAGTGTTAAGAGAACGTATTTCATTTTTGTGTGCATCAACATAGTGGTTTATACAATTTTATTGGGCAATGCCCAAGGGTGAAAAAACAAGGTAGATGACAATCATCAAAAGGATGAGAAAAGCGCCAATCCGGTACCTTCCCTTCCAATAAGCTTCTTTGTCCTGGCCCGAAAACTCAAACTGATACGCCGAGAGATAGTTTGGCTGGCTCAGTTTACTTCCCCCCCAGATGACCAGTGCTACAGCGATAAACAATAGTGCGAACAAGTGCAGATAGTGTAGCTCTGTCTTCCAGACAAACACCAGAACGAAGTAGCTGACCATGTACAGGAACAGGCCGATTTGTGCCATCCTTGGCGTAACGCGACGCGATAGAATTCCCAAGATCATAATGGTGAAAATGGGCATATTGAACAGCCCCGATACGGTTTGGAGGTACGTATAAAATCCGTCATGGGCAAAGAGGATAAAAGGTGCAATAAACATGGCCGAGATAGAGATGATCAATTCGAACAGTTTTCCTTTTTTGACCAGCTCCCTTTCACTGAGCGTTCTGTTTCTACGTTCCAGGTAAGGTTTATAAATATTAAAAACAAATAAGCTGCCACAGCTCTGAAGGCCAGCAGTATAGGTAGTCATTGCCGCACCAAAGACCAGTGCCAAGGAAAATCCAATCAATACATCCGGAAAAATTAGGACAATGAGTTTCGGAAAAACAGAAGCTGTAGGCTGCACATGCGGCAATAAGTGTACCGCCAGAAGGCCAGGTAAATTGATCAATAATGGCATCAGAAGTTTGCCTCCCGCAGCCAAAGTCATTCCTTTTTGTGCTTCCTTTAGATTTTTGGCGCTCAATGCCTGTTGTGCGATATAGGGTTCCATCCCCCAATAGTAAAAATTGATCAGCAGCATGCCGGTAAATAAAGTCGAAAATGGAACCGCATCATGCTTTCCACCGACGGCATTGAGATGT